>NZ_CP060412.1 GCF_014297575.1 Dyella telluris
GACTTGCAAACCCGGTACCAAATACCTGAAATCAGGAAGATTTCACCGATTCGACCGCGCGGCGGTCCAGGACCTGATCGATCAGGCCGTACTCCTTGGCCGCCTCGGCGCTCATGAAGCGGTCGCGCTCCATGTCCCGCTCGATCTTCTCCAGGGGCTGGCCGGTGTGCTGAACGTAGATGTCGTTCAGGCGGCGGCGCAGGTACAGGATTTCCTGTGCCTGGATTTCGATGTCGGTCGCCTGGCCGCGGGCACCGCCCGACGGCTGGTGGATCATCACCCGCGAGTTGGGCAGCGAATAGCGCTTGCCCTTGGCGCCGGCCATCAGCAACAGCGAGGCTGCGCTGCAGGCCTGCCCGATGCACATGGTGCTGACGTCGGGCTTGATGAACTGCATGGTGTCGTAGATCGCCAGCCCGGCGGTGACGGCACCGCCCGGGCTGTTGATGTACAGATGGATGTCCTTGTCCGGGTTTTCGGACTCGAGGAACAGCATCTGCGCGACCAGCAGGTTGGCTACCTGATCGTTCACCTCGCCCACGAGGAAGATCACGCGCTCCTTGAGGAGACGCGAGTAGATGTCGTACGAACGTTCGCCGCGAGCGGTCTGCTCGACGACCATCGGTACAAGGTTGAGGTTCTGGATCGGGTCCATAGCCATGCGTGTCGCTCTCCGGTTAATTCGCCTGAAGGATGCCTCAGGCACTGACCGGGCGCATCACCTCGTCGAAGCCCAGGTTCTGCACGGTGGTCGCGGCGTGATCTGCCACCCACTCTGCCACCTGGTCTTCCATCACGCGGTTCTGCAGCCCTGACATCAGTTGGGGGTCACGGTTGTAAAGTTCAACAACCTTCTCCGGCTCCTCGTACGTCGAGGCAATGGCGGCCAGCTGCTCGGCGACGCGGCTGCGGTCGATGACCAGCGCCTGCTTGCGGGCGATCTCACCCATCAGCAGACCGGCGACGACGCGCTTGCGGGCGACCGGCGAGGCAGCCTCGATCAGCTGCGGCGGCACCTGCTGGCCACGCGGAACGCTGTTCTGGGCCAGGGCATGAGCCTCGGACTGGATCATCACGTTCGGCACGTCCAGGTCCGGATGCGCGTCGGCCAGCTTCTCGGCCACTTCGGACTTCAGGCGGGCCATCAGGGTGGCCTTCAGCTCGCGCTCGAGGTTGGCGCGCACTTCTTTGCGGAACTGCTCCAGGTCACCGTCATTGATGCCAAACAGCTGGGCGAACTCGGCGTCCACTTCCGGCAGCTTCGGCTCCTGCACCTTGATGATCTTGAAGTGGCACTGGGCGGTCTTGCCAGCCAGGCCTTCGTTGCGGAAATCAGCCGGGAATTCGACGTCGGCGTCGAACTCTTCATCGGCCTTGCGACCGGTCAGCACTTCGTCCAGCGCCTTGAAGAGGTTGCCCGAACCCAGCACGCTGCCGGCACGCTCCAGGCCTTCCGTCGGGAAGCGGTAGTCGCCCGCCTGCGCGGAGTATTCGAACATCACGAAGTCACCCTCGGCCGAGGCGCGCTCGACCGGGTCGAAGCTGCGACGCTGCATGCGCAGGGTCTCGATCATCTTCTCGATGTCGGCGTCGCTGACTTCAGCCACGGGGCGGCTGATCGCGAGCTTGGCAACGTCGATTTCCGGGAATTCCGGCATCACTTCGAAGGTGGCGGTGTAGGCGATTTCGCCATTTTCCGGACGGCCCGTGGTGTCGATCGACGGGTTGGCGATCGGACGCAGGTTTTCCTGGTTGACGGCCTCACGCAGCGTGCTGCCGATCAGGTCGGAGAGCACTTCACCACGCACCTGGTCACCGAAACGCTGCTGGATCACCGCGGTCGGCACCTTGCCCGGACGGAAGCCCTTGAGGCGCACGGTGCGACCCATTTCGGCGATGCGCGCGCTGACCTGCGACTCGAAGCGCTCCGCGGGGAACTTCACCGTGAGCTTGCGCTCGAGCTTGCCGACGTTTTCAACCGAAACCTGCATGACGTCTCCTGGTGTAACGGTAAGGGCGCCCGTCAAAGGCGCCTGGCGGCCCCTGGCCGCCTGCAAAAAAGAAAAAACCATAAGGGATGGTGCGAAAGGAGGGACTCGAACCCTCACGGGGTTACCCGCTGGAACCTAAATCCAGTGCGTCTACCAATTCCGCCACTTTCGCATCAGAACAACCAAGAGGAAGTGTCCGCAAGCCTCGGATTCACAAGGAAATAAAAGGATGGAAAACCCTTCATGCCCCGCCCCGCCAGCTCCCGGGCGCTCCGCCCCTAAGTCGATGATTCCCTTACACGAAAGCGGGTCATTTTACGGTTCGTGCAGGGGCCAGCACAAGCGGGGGAACGCGGCTGGCCCAAAGGTCTCCAGGTGCCTGCGACACGGCCATCCCGGCTCGTCCAGACCCTGCGTTCAAAGCTCGCGCAAGACCCGGATGCCCACGCGTCCGCTGCGCACGCTGGCGTCCGCGCCCTGCCGGTAGGCCGAGCGCACCTGGTCCGGCGAGCTGCCCCATGAACCGCCACGCACCACCCGGCTGCCACACCCCGGATTGACCCAGGCGCTGCCGTCGCGAGGGGCGCGCAGGTAGCTGTCGTGCCAGCAGTCCTGGACCCATTCCGACACGTTGCCATCCATGTCGTACAGGCCAAAGGGATTGGCCGCGAAGCTCATCGCCGGCGCCGGCCCCCAGAAGCCGTCGCGATAACCTTGGAAGGCATTGCTCCAGCGGCGCCCACTCGGCGAGCGGTCTCCGGAACCCGTGAGATTCTCCACTTTGCTGCTGGGCGCGCCATCGCCCCACCAATAACGTGTGGTGGTGCCGCCCCTCAGGGCGTACTCGAACTCGGCCTCGCTGGGCAACCGGTAGGTCTTGCCAGTGCGCTGGCTAAGCCAGTCCACGTAAGCCTTAGCGTCATTCCAGGACACATTGACCACCGGCAGGCGGTTGTCTGCATTGCGTCCCGCATAATCGGTCTGCCAGCCGGCGCTGGTGTCGTCGCGCATGGCGCCCGAGCCCTCGTCATACACGCTGGCTCCACCCAGCTTCACCGAGTCGGGCTGGTAGCCACTGGCGCGGACGAACTCCCGGAACTGCCCCACCGTGACGGACGTGCGTGACAAGGCAAAACCCTTGGAAATCGTGACTTCGTGCTGCGGGGTTTCGGCATCTTCGCGGCCGGTCTCGCCATCCGGGGCACCCATCTGGAAGCTGCCCGTCGGCACGACCACCATGGAGGGCGCCTGTCCGGGAATGTCGGCAAAGCGGTCGGAGAAGACCTGCCCGGGCTTGTAACTCGCGTACAGGCGTGCGTTGGTGATGCGCTCGCCGAAATCAGCCAGTCCGGCCAGATCCGGGCTGATCGCCTTGGCCTGGTCCGCCAGCTGCTGGGCCAGGGCCAGGTTGCCCGAGTCGAGCGCTGAACGCGCCTGTGCCAGCAGGCCATTGGCGCGTCCCTGCCGCAAGCTGTCCACGCGACCGTGCACGTCGCGCAGCGCCTGCGAATCGGGGGCGATCTGCGCGGCCTCGGCCAGGGCCTCATCCGCCGCCTTGAAATCGTTCTGCGCGATGGCAGCCAGCGCCCGGTCGAGGATCACGCGCTGCACCTGCAGGGTTCCCTGCGCGGCCACTGCATTGTCCGGGTCGAGCTGCTGCACCTGGCGATAAATCTCCATCGCGTTATTGCCGGTCGGCTGGTCGGCATTCCCCTGCTGCAGCAGCGTGGCCGCCTTGGCCAGCAAGGGCCTGACCTGGGACAGCGTCTTCAGCTTGGCCTGCAGCTGGTTCACGTCATCCCCGGAATCGGGAATGAGCTTGAGGCTGTCGAGCAGATCGCTGGCCGACTCCGCATCGCCCACGGCAAGATCCTGGTTGATCTCCGCTTCCAGGCGGGCACGCACTTCGAACAGGCCCTGTGCGGCACGACGACTATCGGGCTTGTCCTTGAGCGCCTGCCCGAACAACGCCGCGGCACTGTTCTCGTCCCCTGCCAGCTGTCCCGCCTTCAGGGCCTTGGCCGCGCGCGTGATCAGGGCATCGACCTCCGGCGTATCCGCGCTCAGCTGTTCGGGGAGGTTCGTGTTTTTCTTGCTCAACCGCGCCACCACCACATCGGTGGGAGCCAGCGTCAACGGCGGGCCCGCATCCACCTCGCTCGGCTCGGGCAAATGCAACGATGCCGTCGGCGCCGCGGCAGTAGCCGGCCCCAGGTTCATCGCCCGGTGCGAAGGAGCGGACGAGGGCTCGACGTGGAACACGCGCGGGAAGAAGTGATAGACGAGGGCGAGCGCCAGCACGACGACACCCACGGCACCACCGAGGGATCGCTGTCGTCGTACGGTTTCCTTGCTCGGCATGTTGGGCGTCCCTGGGCGGCCTGCTATGGTGCGCAATCTAAACCTTAGGCACAAACCGATGTCAGGACAATGCACTCGTGCAAGTCCGGCATCGCCAGGAAGACGCATGCAACAAGATTCCTCCCTAGCGCCCCACGCCGACTGGATCCAGCGGCGCGAAGACCTGCAGGCCTGGCTCGCCGAACTGCCGGGCGATGCCGCGCTGGGCTTCGACACCGAGTTCATGCGCCGGAACACCTTCTATCCGCAGCTGGCACTCATCCAGCTGGGTTGGAATGGTCGCTACGCCCTGGTGGACCCACTGGCTTTCGACATCAACGATGCGCTGCGCCCGCTGATTGGCGAGGGCAACGCCGTCACCGTGATGCACAGCGCCAGCGAGGATCTGGAAGCCCTTTCACCGCTGCTGCCCCACGGCCCGCGCCAACTGTTCGATACGCAGATCGCCGCCGCGTTCGTCGGCATGGGGTTGGGCATCAGTTACCGCGCCCTGGTGGCCGAGCTCGCCGGCGCGGAACTGGACAAGGGCGAAACCCGCTCGGACTGGCTGCAGCGACCGCTCACCGATTCGCAGCGCGTCTACGCCACGCTCGACGTGGTGTACCTGAAGACGGTGCACGAGCAGCTGGCCGAACGACTCGCCCAGCGTGATCGCACGGCATGGCACGCCGAAGACTGCGAGCGGCTCAAGCAGCGCGCATGCTATCGCGAGGGCGATCCGCAACCCCAGCGCGGCTTTCGCAGCGCGTCCGAATGGCGCCCGGAGCAACAAGCCCTGCTCCGCCGCGTGCTGTTGTGGCGCGACCAGTCCGCCCGCTCGCTGGATCGTCCGCGACCGTGGCTGCTCGAAGACGCCGCGGCCATGAGCCTGGCCCAGCAGCCGCCGCGTTCCGCCCGTGAGCTGGAGGAACGCACGCGTGGACAGCGCGCGCTGCGTTCACCGCAACGCGTGGAGTTGCTCGACCTACTGCAACGTCCGGTCGATGCCGATGAAATTTCCGCCACCGGCCCCATCCTCGAATCGCCCCAGGGCGAAGCCAAGCGCGCGCTTGCGGCCATGAAGGACAGCGTGGACAAGCACGCCGAGCAGCTCGAACTACCCCCTGGCCTGCTGTGCCCGCGCAAGGTGCTGGAGGAGTACGTCGTCACTGCCGAATGGCCCGATTTCCTGGAAGGCTGGCGACGTGGCGTCCTGTTCGAACCCTTGAGCAGCCTGCTTCCCTGAGCCTGCGCCGGGGGCTTGGCGAGCGCCGGAGTTCGCTGCTACCATCAATGGCTCGTGTGGGGCCATAGCTCAGCTGGGAGAGCGCGTCGTTCGCAATGACGAGGTCGGGAGTTCGATCCTCCCTGGCTCCACCACTCAGACAACACCGAACAGCGCTTTATGCCTTGCGGCGTGAAGCGCTGTTTTGTTTTGGGCGTTCCGCACCGATGGCGAAGCCGTGATGACGCGCTCCGCCAACCGGATTGATGGCCGTCAGTTGACCAGCGGCGGCTCGCTGAGGGCCGGGCGCCGCACGCTCAACGCCGTGCCGGCAGCCGCCACGATGATCGCCACGATGGCCGTCCATTGC
The DNA here is from genome assembly GCF_014297575.1 of Dyella telluris. NCBI lineage: Bacteria > Pseudomonadati > Pseudomonadota > Gammaproteobacteria > Lysobacterales > Rhodanobacteraceae > Dyella > Dyella telluris. Next base: position 5,927 of record NZ_CP060412.1, read on the forward strand.
AGAAGGCTCAGGCGTTCACCCAGCAGCATCACGCCCGCCATCGCCGCCACGGCTGGCTCCAGGCTCAACAGGGTGCTGAAAGTGCGCGCAGGCAGTCGCGTCAGCGACACCATTTCCAGCGAATACGGCAAGGCCGAGCTGAGCACGGCCACGCCCAGCGCGTAGGGCAGCAGCGAGGGAGAAAACAACGCACTTCCCGCATGCGCCACGCCAAACGGAATGGCGAGCAAGGCCCCGATCGACGTACCCCAAGTCACGGCATCGCCCCCATGAGCCTCGCCCGCCTTCTTTCCGAACACGATGTACAGCGCCCAGCCCAGCCCGGCAGCCAGCGCATACATCACGCCCACGGGATCAAGCGATTGCACCTCGCCGCGCAGTGGCAACAACAGGAGCAGGCCCGCAACCACCAGGGCGATCCACACGAAATCGATCAGGCGACGCGAACTGAACAGCGCCAGCGCCAACGGGCCAGTGAACTCCAGCGCCACCGCGATGCCCAGCGGAATCGAGCGCAGCGACATGTAGAACACCAGGTTCATCGCGCCCATCGATAGCCCATAGGCCCACAGCGAGCGCCAGTTCGTCCCTGCCCCCACCCGTCGCCACGGGCGGCGCCAGAGCAGCAGGATCAGCGCACTCAGGCCCAGACGATAAGCGGTTGCGCCCTGCGCACCCACCGCCGGAAACAGGTGCTTGGCCAGCGACGCACCGCACTGATAGGACACCATGCTGATCAGCAATGCACCGATCGCGAGCGCGACCGGACCGAGCGTCGAACGAGAGGACATGGGGACGGCCGCGAGGAAGCAATGCGCCCATGATGCCTGCAGCTATTTGCGAAGCCCACACCCCTGCCCGCTTCCGAAACGCTGCTGCTGACAGGTGATGTCAGTAATCCAGGCGTGCGCCCCATCATGCCTCTGGTCGAAAGAGCTTGCGCATTCGCTGACTGCAAGGAAAACGACAGCGGCCTGGGCCTTGATGTCACGCGTGGCGGTCACACTTCCGGCACTGCAGCCCCAACAAAACGGCCGCCACAGTATTCGTTACTTGCCGTCCCACGGAGATTCGCCAGTCATGACCCCGCAGGAACAACAGCTCATCGATGATTTTCTCCAGCGCCTTGTCGCCGCTGGCAGCGTGGCCAAGGACGCACAGGCCGACGCGCTGATCCGCCAGCGACTGGCCGCGCAGCCCGACGCCCTGTATCTGCTGGTACAGCGCAGCTTGCTGCAGCAACAGGCGCTCGACAGTGCCAAGGCGCAGATCGCTCAACTGCAGGCCCAGCTTGCCGGCCAGCAGGGCGGCGGGAGTTTCCTCGGTGGCCAGCCGGCACCGGCCTGGGGCGCCGCACCGCCGCCGATGCCTCAGCAACCCATGCCCCAGCAAGCCATGCCGCAACAGGCCCCGCCAAGCTGGCGTGACCGCCTGTTCGGCAGCGCACCGGCGCAGCCGGCACCGGCCGCGCCATCCTTCCTTTCGCAGGCAGCCACCACCGCCGCCGGCGTGGCGGGCGGCATGTTCCTGTTCGACGGCATCGAGAACCTGCTGGGCGGCGGCCACCATGGCGGTGGCTTCTTCGGTGGCGGCGGACAGCCGACGGTGGTGGAGAACATCACCGAGAACAACACCTACTACGACGACAACAACGATCGCCTTGGCGATCACCGCGATCGCGACGACTTCGCCTCGAACGATTTCTCGTCGAACAACGACTTCGACGATAGCGACGGCGGATTCGACGACAACAACTGGGCGTAAGCTCAGCCTGCACCACGGAACGCCTCCCTTGCGGAGGCGTTCTTATACCGGGGCCAGGGTCGCCAGTGCGCGCAACTCCGGATGCGTCGAGCGGGACAGGTCTTCGCGCAGCGCGTCGGCGAAGTACGCGGGCGACGCAACCAGCACGCGACGCAACAAGGCGCTGGCTTCCTCGATGCGCCCCTGCTCGGCAAGCACCGACGCCCAGCTGCATTGCCCGCGGTAATCGCCCTTTTCCGCCGAGCAGCGATACAACTCGCGCGCACGCTCCGCATCGACCTCGGTTTCCCAACCGAACTCGTAGTACTGCCCCAGAAAATGCATGGCGCGGGCATGTCCCAGCTCCGCCGCACGGGCAAACCACTGAAACGCGGCGGCACGGTCAGCCTTCACGCCGCGACCGTTGGCCAGCACGTGCGCAAAGTTGTACATGCCCCAGTCGGAACCATGCGTGGCCGCCTCGCGATACCACACCGCGGCCAGCTCGGGATCGGCCGCACCACCCCACCCGTTTTCCAGGCAGCGCCCCAGCATGTTCATGGCCATGGCATCGCCCTGGTGCGCCGCATGCTGGAACCAGTAGCGCGCCTCCGCGCCATTGCGCTCGCAGCCGATGCCTTCCAGGTGCATCTGACCAAGAGCCAGCTGCGACGCGCTGTCGCCGGCCAGCGCCTGCACCCGCAACATGCCAAGCGCGCGGGCAGGATCGCTCCGCAGCAGCTGCGGAAAACCATCGTTGGGATTGGCGACGCTATGTATTGCCGTCATGTTTCGGACCACGTGCGCAACAGGTTGTGATAAACGCCGGTCAGGCGCAGAACGTCCGCCTGCGGCGCCTCCGCCTGCGCCAGGCTCTGGATGGATACATCCAGTTCCAGCAACAGGCGACGCTGCGCTTCGTCGCGCACAAGGCTCTGGATCCAGAGCTGCGCTTCCACCCGCTCGCCACGCAATACGGGCTCCACGCGATGCAGGCTGCTGGCCGGATAAAGAATCATGTCGCCAGCGGCAAGGCGCACCGTGTGCGAGCCGTAGGTATCCTCGACGACCATGTCGCCACCGTCGTACTCGTCCGGGCCACTGAAGAACAGTACGGCCAACAAGTCCGTGCGGATCGTCGCACCGTCACCGGTGCCGCGGTCGATGCGAATGGCGTTATCCACGCGGGCGCCCGACGACTGCCCCGGTCGATAGCCACGGAACTGCGGCGGAGAGATGTGACGCGGCAAGGCGCCGGCAAAAAAGGTGGTATTGCGATGGAGCGCCGCGCTCACCAGCGCATCCAGCTCCCGCGCTTCGGCGCTGTCACCAGGCAGTTGCCGGCCGTGGCCTGCCGCAGCCCCATCCTCGTTCCACGAAGCCTGCGCAAGGCGTTGCCGGCCTTGGGCGAGCTCGTCGGCATTCAATACATCGGGAACGTGGAGCAGCATTGCATTTCCTGTCTTGACCCATCGGTCGCACCCTCCGGACCGAAAGGCGCGACCGTGCCGTGTGACCGTATCAGAAACTGAAGTTGGCCGTGAGCATACCCACCCGACCCGGGGCCACCGACGCGTAATGTGCGGCATAGGCCTTGTCGAAGTAGTAGCGGTTCGCAAGGTTCTGCACATTGAGCTGCAGCGACAGATGCGGGTTCACGACGTAGGACACCATGGCATCAAAACGGGTGTACGACGGCACCCACTTGGTGTTCGCCGTGTTGCCGAACACCTTGTCCTGGTAATAGGCGCCTCCGCCCACCGTCCACTGCGAGGTGATGGCATAGGTGGTCCACAGGATGAAGCTGTTCTTCGGCGTATTGGGGAACACGTTGCCCTGACTGGCCGCGTCGCCCGGTCCGGTCTTCACCAGCTCGCTGTCCAGATAGGTGTAGCCGCCATACACGTTCCAGCGCTCGGTGACCTGGCCACTGAAACCGAGCTCCACGCCATCCACGCGCTGCTCGCCTGCATTGATCTGCGGGCTGCCGCGACCACCCGTTGCCACGCGCGCATTGGTCTTCTCGCTGCGGAACACTGCCGCCGTCAGCGACAGACGCTGACCCAGCACATCCCACTTGGTACCCAGCTCGATATTGCGGCTGCTTTCGGGCTTGAGGTCTTCGTTGGTCACCGCCAGGCCATCCGCGCCATCACCGGCGTCCACGCCCGGCGGATTGGACGACGTGCCCCACGACACATAGATGCTGCCGTTGGCCGCCGGCTTGTAGACCAGGCCCAGCTGGTAGTTCCAGAAGCTGGAATCGTTGCTGAGGCGGGCCACCGCGCCGGTGGTGGTCGTGGTGGCCGTGGAACGCGTGCTGTAGCTGTCGAAACGCAGGCCACCATTGAGCGACCACTGCGGATTGAACGTCACCGTGTCGAAGGCCCAGGCCGAACGCGTGTCAGTGACGATGCGCGTGGGATTCTGCCCGCCGATGATCGCGCCGGTGAAGGGGTCGTTCGGCGTGGGGTTCTGCGCGCTGGTGCACCAGTAGTTGGACGCTGCACCGATACCGTACTTGCTGCTGCAGGCGCCGTTGACGATGGAACCGGTGTTATGGGTGTCGCTGGCGTTCTTCGCCGGGTCCACCAGATAGCTGGTGCGGTGGGTCTTCTCGCTGCTCAGCTCGATGCCGGCGGCCAGGCTGTGCTTCAGCGAGCCGGTTTCGAACTCGCCGGTGAGGTCGGTCTGGTTGGTGAGGTTGGTGGTGTTGCTGTCGCGGTTGTTGTTGCGGCGCCAAATGCCGCCATTCAACAGGAAGTTGCCCTGGCTGTCGTCTGGCTGCGTCCAGATGTAATCGTTGGTGGAGCGCCCATACACCGTGGTATTGCGCAGCAGCCAGCCGTCACCGAAATCATGTTTGAGCAGGATGGTGCCGACGTCGTTGCTCTGCTTCTGGTAATCGCGGGCCAGCCAACCGTAATAGGTACCGCGCGGCACCGAATACGGGCGACCGTCGCCATTGAGGCTCGCGTACGGGCTCGTGGCGGCAAACGGGTTGTTGTACGGAATGCCACTGTCCGGCGTGTCGTCACTCTGCAGGTGGTAGTAGCTCAGCGTGACGCTGGTCGCCGAATGCAGACCGAAGGTGACCGATGGCGCGATGCCCCAGCGCGACATGTCCGGACCGTTGCGCCCCGGCACGTCGTTGCTGTGTCCCATCACGTTGAGGCGGATGGCCGTGTCGGCGCCAACCAACTGATTCCAGTCGACCGTGCCGCGGTAGTAGTTGTCAGTGCCCATCCCGGCCGAGGCGCGCACGAAGTTGGTGGCCGTGGGCATCTTGGTCACCAGGTTTACGCTGCCGCCCACACCGCCTCGGCCGGTATAGGCCGAGCTCGGGCCCTTCATCACCTCGACCTGCTCGATGTCGAAGATCTCGCGCGACTGCGAGCCGGAGCTGCGCACGCCGTCGATGAACACCGAGCTCTCCGAATCGAAGCCACGGATGATCGGGCGGTCGCCGTTCGGGTTGCCGCCCTCGCCCGCGCCGAAGGTGATGCCCGGCACCTGGCGCAGCACGTCGAGCAGCGAAGTGGCCGCAGTCTGCTGGATCACCTGCTGCGGCACCACGGTGACCGAGCGCGGCGTGTCCAGCAGCGGCGCGGTGAACTTGGGCGAGGTGGTGTTGACCACGGTGGAACGCACTTTGACGCCGTCCAGGTTCTGGGCGTCCTGCGGGTCGGCCTTGCTATCGGCGGGCGCGTCGGCGGCGGCCATGGCCGAGGTCGACACCAGTGCCAGCCCAAGGGCGCTGGCCATCAGGCGCACCGGCGGGTGGGCCGAGGAGGAAACAAAGGGCTTGGAGGTCATGCTCGATCCTTCGCGCAGGCGAACACCGGCCGCCCCGGATCTGGGCAGCCATTCACCATGGGGTTGAGGGGGAAACCTGGGAGCGCGTGGCCGGGGGCCCACACGCTTCGCATGAAATTACGGTAACAATATTGAGAATGATTCGCAATACTGCTGTTGGATGGCAGTTTGCCCAGCTACTCCCGACATGCGCGAGGAGTGGATCAACGGCCCTCTCCGGCCGCCTGCATCGACTCGAAATTTTGCAGCTCGCCCGCAACCACTGCGTCCGCCGGGTGCAACGGCTCACATTCCCGCATACGCCATCCGGCAAGCATCCTCTGGCCTAGCGGAATTCCCTGATGACCCTGCTAGCCTTGCGCCGCCTGCAACCGGTTCGCACATTCGCACGCGTCTATGCACGCTTGCATTCATCCGAGGGCATGTAACGTCGCACGGGCTCGATCGATCCATCGATACCCTGCGGGTCTAGCCTCGCCATCAACAGTGGAAGAACGGCATGCAGAATCTGGAAGACACCAAGCTCGCCATCATCGGACTCGGTTACGTCGGACTGCCACTGGCAGTGGAGTTCGGCAAGCACTACGACACTACTGGTTTTGACATCAACCAACGCCGCATCGAAGAGCTGTCGTCCGGCGTCGACCACACGCTGGAAGTCAACGGCGAAGAACTGGCGGAAGCCAAACGCCTGCGCTTCAGTTCGCAGCTGGCGGATCTGGCCAGCTGCCATGTCTACATCGTTACCGTGCCCACGCCGATCGACTCGGCCAAGCGCCCTGACCTCACCCCGTTGATCCGCGCCAGCGAAGCACTGGCCAAGGTGCTCAAGCGCGGCGACATCGTGGTTTACGAATCAACCGTGTACCCCGGTTGCACTGAAGAAGTCTGCGTTCCCCTGTTGGAAAAGGGCTCGGGACTCGTCTTCAACAAGGACTTCTTCGCGGGCTACAGCCCCGAGCGTATCAACCCGGGCGACAAGCAGCATCGGGTCACCAGCATCCTCAAGGTCACGTCGGGCTCCACGCCGGAAGCGGCGGATTTCGTCGACCGCCTGTACGGCTCCATCATCACCGCCGGCACGCACAAGGCCAGCTCGCTCAAGGTGGCCGAGGCCGCCAAGGTCATCGAGAACACCCAGCGCGACCTCAACATCGCCCTGGTGAACGACTTGTCCATACTGTTCAACAAGCTGGGCATCGATACGCTCGAAGTGCTGCAGGCGGCTGGCACCAAGTGGAACTTCCTGCCGTTCCGCCCGGGCCTGGTTGGCGGCCACTGCATCAGCGTGGATCCCTACTACCTCACCCACAAGGCCCAGGAAGTCGGCCACCACCCGGATGTGATCCTGGCCGGTCGCCGCACCAACGACAGCATGGGCCCCTACGTGGCCAGCGAAGTCATCCGCCTGATGGTGCGCAAGGGCATCAACCCCGTGCGTGCACGCGTGCTGGTGCTGGGCCTGGCCTTCAAGGAAAACTGCCCCGACCTGCGCAATACCCGCGTGGTGGACATCGTGCACGCGCTGCGCGACTACAACGCCGAGGTCGACGTGCACGATCCGTGGGTGAATGTGGCGGAAGCCGAGCACGAGTACGCGCTTACGCCCATCGGCGCACCCGACCAGGGCAACTACGATGCCGTCATCATTGCCGTGGGCCACCGCCAGTTCGCCAGCCTGGGCGCCGAGGGTATCCGTGCCTACGGCAAGCCATCGTCCGTGGTCTACGACGTCAAGTACATCCTTCCGCGCGAAGCGGTCGACGGTCGACTCTAAGAGCCAGCTCAATGTCTCCCCGTAGCCCGCGCTGCTCAACCCCATGGAACAGGCTCTAAGGAAATAGCGTCATGAAAGTGTTGGTCACCGGTACGGCAGGCTTCATCGGTTCGCACGTCGCCCAGCGCCTGCTGGCGCGCGGCGACGAAGTGGTGGGCCTGGACAGCCTCAACGACTACTACGACGTCACCCTGAAGAAAGCGCGCCTGGCGCGCTTCGCGGACAACCCGGGCTACACCCACATCCACGCCGACCTCGCTGACCGCGCGGCCATGGAGCAAGCCTTTGCCGAGCACCGCCCGCAGCGCGTGGTGCACCTTGCGGCGCAGGCGGGCGTGCGCTATGCCGCGCAGAATCCGCACGTGTACACCAGCAGCAACGTCACCGGCTTCCTGCATGTGCTGGAAGGTTGCCGCCATCACGGTGTTGAACACCTGGTGTTCGCCTCCACCAGTTCGGTCTATGGCGCCAACACCGCCATGCCCTTCTCCGAACACAAGTCGGCCGAACATCCGCTCACGCTGTACGCGGCCACCAAGAAGGCCAACGAACAGATGGCGCACAGTTATGCGCATCTGTACGGCATTCCGTGCACCGGCCTGCGCTTCTTCACCGTGTATGGCCCCTGGGGCCGGCCGGACATGGCGCTGTTCCTGTTCACGCGCGCCATTCTCGCCGGCGAACCCATCCGCGTGTTCAACCACGGCAAGCACAAACGCAGCTTCACCTACGTGGACGACATCGTCGAAGGCGTGATCCGCACGCTGGACAAGGTGCCGCCCATCAACGTCGACTGGGACAGCAACCAGCCCGACCCGGCCACCAGCGGCGTTGCACCCTATCGGCTGTTCAACATAGGCAACGAGCGGCCGGTGGAACTGCTCACGTACATCGAAGTGCTCGAAGCCTGCCTGGGCCGCAAGGCCATCATGGAACTGCTGCCGCTGCAGCCGGGTGACGTGCCCGACACCGAAGCGGATGTAACCGACCTGATACAGGCCGTTGGCTATAGGCCGCAGGTGTCGGTAGAAACTGGCGTGGACAACTTTGTACGCTGGTACAAGGAGTACTACCGCGTGTGATCACCCAGGCCACCCCTAGTCCCTAGCGACTGTGCGCTGCGCCGCGGACCTGATCCACGACCGAGAGGGCAGTACGCGACGTGGGTCACTAGGGGATTGGCGTGATCATCGACTACTTGGATGGAGCGCATCCGGAGGATGTGGAGGCCGACCTGTGCATCATCGGTGCCGGCGCGGCCGGCATCGCCATCGCGCACAGTTTCATCGGCACACAGGTGCAGGTCTGCCTGCTTGAAAGCGGCGGACTGGGTGGCGAACAACGCAACCAGGCCCTGTATGAAGGCAGTTCGGCGGGTCATGTCGATTTTGATCCCGGCACGTCACGCATGCGCGTGTTCGGCGGCAGCTGCAACCTGTGGGGTGGCGGCTGCATTCCACTGGGTCGCGACGACCTCAAGCCACGTGACTGGGTGCCGCACAGCGGCTGGCCCATAGGCTTCACCGACCTTGAGCCCTACTACGCACGCGCCCGTGCGTTCTGCCAGCTGGGCGACATCGCCTTTACCGAAGGCACCTTCACCGCGCCCACCGCGCGACCGGTGCTTCCGTTTGACGACGACAAGCTGATCAATCCGCTCTTCGCGCGCTGCGCGATCCTGTTTGGCAATGCCTATCGCGACGTGCTTGATCACGCCGACAACGTCAAGGTTCTGCTGCACGCCAACCTGCTTGAACTGCTGCCCACGCCCGATGGCCAGCATGTGCGCGAAGCCATCATCGGCTCGCTCGGCGGCCATCGCGGGCGCATCCGCGCGCGCCAATACGTGCTCGCCTCCGGTGGCATCGAGAATGCGCGCCTGTTGCTGCTGTCCAACTCCGTCGTGAGCGAGGGCCTCGGCAACCAGCGCGATGTGGTCGGCCGTTATTTCATGGACCATCCCAGCGGCACGCTGGGCACGCTGACCGCCGACGAGTCCCATCGCGTCACGCGCCCCTACGAGCGCCTGCACGGCAAGAACGCGCCGATGTCTTTTCCCGAGATCGCGCTGTCGCCGGAGTACCAGCGCTCGCAGCGCGTGCTCAACGGCCGGGTGCATCCCTTCGGCGTCGAAGGCCCGTTGCCGCGTGGCATCCGCGCCTTGCGCGAATTGCGCACCGCCATGCGCAAGACCGTGCAGGATGAGAATGCGCTGCTTGAAGCGCGCCTGTCCGAAGCCCTGCGCAATGCGCCGCTGGGAGAAGTCATCACCGCACCCAGCAGCGTCGGACTGACCGCGCTCAAGCTGGGGCTTGGCATCGGCGACATCGCCAGGGCCGTGGTGCACAAGCTGGGCGATCGTCCGGTGGTGCGCAACAGCCACGTGGAACTGGTGGGCTACTTCGAACAGGCGCCCAACCCCGACAGCCGCGTCACGCTGGGCGACGACACCGACGCCCTGGGGCAGCGCAAGGTCTGCGTGGACTGGCGCCTTACGGAGCTGGATCATCACACCCATCGCAGCTCGGCGCAGCTATTCGGCAACGAACTGGCGCGCTCCTGCAACGGCCATTTCACCCTCGCGCCGTGGCTGACCAACATCGGCGATGCCAAACCCGAGATCCACGGCACGGCCCATCACATCGGCACCACGCGCATGTCGGATGATCCGGCACTGGGCGTGGTGGATCGCGACTGCAAGGTGCATGGCATGGACAACCTGCACATTGCCGGAAGCTCCGTATTCCCGACCGGCGGCTGGGCCTTCCCCACCTTCACCATCGTCGCCCTCAGCCTGCGCCTTGCCGACGAGCTGCGCGCATTGCTGATGGCCGGATTCCTGTAGCAAGAGGCAATGGAATGCACGCAGCCATGCTCCAGCAGGCAAGCTTTTCCCGCTTTACCCACCGCGTCGCGGCTGCCTTGCGCGCCTGCGGCTTTGTTGCACCCACCGACCACGAGGCGCGCGTGGTGGTGTTCGACAGCACGCCATGGTGGCCGCTGCTGGACGAAGCGGCGGACCTGCTTTCGCCGCAGGAGGCCTCACGCGCCGCCCGCTTCCGCCATGCACTCGACCACCACACCTACACCATTGCCCATGCCTTCTGGCGCGTGGCGCTGGGCATAACCCTGGATGCCGATCCCGCGGCCGTGCAGCTGGCGCGCTCGCCGGAGGGCCAACCCCTGCTGCCCGGCAGCGGCCTGGCAACCAGCCTCAGCCACAGCGGCACCATGGTGGCCATCGCCATAGCGCGGGGCGCGGCCATCGGCGTGGATATCGAAGGCCTCCCGTCGCGCGTGCACCTGCAGGACATTGCCAGCGTACTGTGCGCACCCGACGAAGCTGCCGCCATGGCCTTGCTGGATGGCAACGCCCGCACGCGCGCCCTGCTGGACCTGTGGACGCGCAAGGAAGCGCTGCTCAAGGCGTTTGGTGTAGGCCTGCGCGTGCCACCGGCAAGCATCGAGGCGGACCATGGGCGCCTCATCGAACCGCCTGCCGTCGCTGCTGAGACCAGTGCGTGCCGTGTGTTTCCGCTGGCCATGCCGGTGGGCTGGCTGGGTTCGCTGGCGCTGGCCGTGGATATCGAACGGCACACGCTGCACCACGTCTGACCTTTCGCGCGCACCGCGTGCGCGATGCGCCGGCTGACCATCCGGATGTAACACGCCTGAGACAGCCGAACAGACTGTGCCTTCGGTCCTCCGTAAGTTGCATCGACACACGCGAAGGCTCGGCGATAGCCTCTCTTACGGTCATTGGACATGACCGCATTAGGGGAAGTAAGGGGGATCGGATGCTTCGTTTTCTTCGTCGACAGTCCATGCGCTGGCTTATGTTGCTCGGCTTCTGCGAGCTCGTACTGCTTGCCCTGTCACTGACGCTCGCCACCTATATTCGCTACGCCTACAACCCGGACCAGCTGGCCGAGTTCAGCGCGCACCTGCCGGAGCGTTCGCTCATCTTCGCCACGATCATCATGATCGGCATGATCGCGCTGGGCCAGTATCAGGCGCATATCCGCATGACGCGTTTTGGCCTGGTCGCGCGCCAGTTCGTTGCTTTCGTGCTGGGCGGCGTGCTGCTGGTGATCGGCTACTACGTGATACCGCAGGCCTATGTCGGCCGCGGCGTGCTGGCCATCGCGCTGGCCCTGGGCTTTGCCCTGGTGTTCGGCGTACGCACGCTGTTCCTGCAACTGGTAGAGGTCGACGCGCTGAAGCGCCGCGTGCTGATCCTGGGCGCCGGCAACCGGGCGGCGCAGATCCACAACCAGATGCGTCGCCGCACCGACCGTCGCGGGTTCTTCGTGGTGGGTTATGTGCCGCGGGCCAACGAAACGGTGGCCGTACCCGACGATCACCTGATCCACACGCATTTGCCGCTGCACGTGCTGGTGCAGCGCGAGCAGATCGACGAAGTGGTGGTGGGTGTGGACGACCGTCGCGGCCACCTGCCGATGGACGACCTGCTCGAATGCCGCCAGATGGGCATCGCCATTACCGACCTCACCTCGTTCTTCGAGCGCGAGTCCGGTCGCCTGCAGCTGACCATTCTCGATCCGTCCTGGCTGGTGTTCTCGGGTGGATTCAACGCCACACCGCTGCGCCAGCTGAGCAAGCGCTGTTTCGACCTGGGCGCGGCGACCCTGCTGTTGCTGGTGTGCTGGCCGCTGATGCTGCTGGAAGTGCTGGCCATCCGCATCGAATCCGGTGCTGGCCAGCCCATTCTTTATCGCCAGGAGCGCGTGGGCGCACACGGGCGCACCTTCCTCCTGCTGAAATTCCGCAGCATGCGCACCGATGCCGAACGCGATGGCGTGGCGCGCTGGGCATCCAAGAACGACGACCGTGTCACCCATGTCGGCCGCATCAGCCGCAAGCTGCGCATCGACGAACTGCCGCAGCTCTGGAACGTACTGAAGGGCGACATGAGCATCGTCGGCCCGCGGCCGGAGCGCCCCCAGTTCGTGGCCGACCTGGCCACGCAGATCCGCTACTACAGCCTGCGTCATTGCCTGAAACCCGGCCTCGCCGGCTGGGCACAGTTGAGCTATCCCTACGGTGCCACCGTCGAGGAAGCGGCCGAGAAGCTCAAATACGACCTGTTCTACGTGAAGAACCACAACCTCATGCTGGACATGCTCATCCTGATCCAGACGGTGGAAGTGGTGTTGTTCGGCCGCGGAGCGCGTTGATCACGCGTGACCGCACTGGCCGCCGGGTGGTGGAAGCATACGACGCGATCCGACCTACCTCGGATCTCCCGCAGCAGCCGCCTGGCGACCAGTGCCGTCATGGTCAACGCGCCGGACCGATGGCCGCCACGTGCAGCGGCCGCAACGGCGATTCGTGCCACTCCACTACCTGATCGTTGTCGAAGCGGATCCAGGATGGTCCGTACTCCCAGATTCGCCCATGCACCGCGTCGGGCTCGCCTTCGATGTCACGCACATCGTCAGGCGACATGCCCAGGCACAACACTGCACCGGTGGGTGCGGGTTCGCCCAGCATGTTGCCGGCGCCGCGCTGGTCGGGCGCCTCCGCATCGGCGCTGTCCGGCGTCGAGGTTGGTGAGGTTGGCGAGGACTCATGCCACATCCAGCCCAGCGTCAGCAACGCAACGGCCAGCAACACGACCGCCAGCCTGGCGCGCGGACGGTGCCCTGGCGGCGCCACGGTCTCGTGCCAACCATCGGCATGGCCGGCAGGTACCTGTCGGCCGGCGAATGGATCGGCCGGTTCACGCGTCTCGCCCAGATGCGCGCTCCGCGTTTCCGTCATGCCCGGAGAAGCAACCTGCGGCGCGCCTGGCAGGCGGCCATGGCGGCGATGGAAGTCCATGGCGGCACCGTATTGCGCCGTGAGTCGTTGCAACCGCGCCGCGGCGCGATCGTCGGCCGGGGCGCCCTGGCGGCGATCCGGATGGAGGGCGGCGACGTGCCGGCGATACGCCTGCTTCAACGCATCCAGTTCGCAGCCGGGATCCAGCCCAAGGCGGCGATACAGATCGAGAAAGTCGGTTTCGTGCGTCATCAGCGCTCCCGGAACCATGCTGCCGAAGCGTCAACCTTGGCCTTGACGCCCCGGGTCAACCCACCGGTACTTCTACATCGTTTGGCCGTCCATTCGATGTGCGCCGCGAGCTTGACACGGTGCAGACCCAATCACAATATCGCATCAATACGGCAGGAGAATGCACACATGCACGCTGGTTTCTCCTCGTTCCTCCCGCGCCCCCGCAGCCATCGCACCACGTCGCTCGCGCTGCTTCTCGCCTTCGCCCTGCCCGTGGCCGCGGCCACCATCGACGATGCCATTCCCGCCATGCAGACCCCACCGACGCTCGGTGCGCACACCCTGCTCACCCAGTCTGAAGGCGATGGCAGTTCGCCGGCCATCACCTCGGCCGTGCACACGCAGGACGATGGCAGCTCGCTGCTCGTGCTGGTGGCCGGCCATGCGGACAACGACGCCACCCCCACCGACAGTTACGCCAATACGTGGAAGCTGGTGGGCGACCCGGTGACCTACAACGGTTACGACGCCCGCTTCGATGCGCGCGCCTATATCGCCATCGGCGCACACGGCGGCAAGCATCACACCGTGCAGGTCGCCAAGAACGGCTCGCCGAACGGCGAGATCAGCATGCCCTTCATCGAGATCGCCCACGCCGGCAAACTGCAGGACGTGGCACAGAACTACCCCACGCCCGGCGTCGCTGCACGGACGGCCAACAAGCTGGCCCGCGCCTGGGAAGGAGTGGTCGGCGGCCCCGACACCACCAGCACCCTGCTGACCAGCGGCACAGTCACCACCACCGGCCCGGCCACGCTGGTCGCCGTGTGGCTGGGCGACGCGTACATCTACTCGATGACTGCCGTGCCGGGCGACGGCTTCAAGGTAGTGGACAGCTACCTTCACCTGCCCCCGAACAGCGGCGTGCAGTGCGCCGTCGCCATCCGCCAGGTCAACGCCGCAGGCACCTATTCGGTGACATGGAGCGGCTCCCCGGCACAGGGCGCCATCCTCTGGCTGTTCGCCTTCCAGGCGCCCTGACGCAGCCGTTTTCGACCCACCTGTTACATCCCTGTATCACTTTCCAGGCGACCCTACGCCGCGCCTTCTGTCGCCGCGACACCTGATGCCGTGACAGCGCGCACGCGCTATCCCTAACAGCCTATTCCGTCGGGTTTGCCGCAGCGGATTGGCCGCAGCGTCCTGCAGCTTAGGGCGTATTCACACCCATGCACGCGGGACGGAGACTAACGGTGTTCCGATGTATCACGAGGGTTGCAGGAACCCTCGCGGAATACGGCAACGGGGGATGGTGCCATCGACGCGTACGCGGCCCGGAAACGATCCGCGCGACAAAGAAAGCGATCGTCGACCACCGGATGGATGACCCGTCGCTGCGACGCGAATCATGCTTGTTCAGGGGGAGGAAGCCATGAATGCCGATGCCGGCTGGCTGATCGAGGTGGAGAGGGAGTCCCTCGTGCTGTGGTGCCTCAGGGCGATGCGGTTGCACCGCGCGCTTCGCCTTGCCTTGCAACGCTCCCCGCAGATTGTTGTCGGCCGGCACCTGCCGTCCGGAAGGTGCGTGCGCCGCTCCCGCATCGGGCGGCATTGCCCTGGTGACACATTCCGCCCCCTTGCCAGTTGATTGACCGCGCCCCGTTGCGCGCAGGTGAACGCCCATGAGTCAGCCCAACATCCCGCAAACGTCTCCCGCCGGCACGGAGCTGTCCCTGCTCGATGTGCTGACCCGGCAGTCGCCGGCGACGACGCCTGGCCCGATGCAGCGGCTGACCACGGCGATCGATGCAGATCTCCTGCGCGGCATGGATGCCCGCGCGGCGCGACTGGAGCTTGCCCCAGTGTTGCTGCGCCGTGCCGCACTGGCCCTACTGGAGTCGCGCCTCACCGGGCAGGCGGAAATCGTGCTGGCCACCGCATCGGGCATCGTGACCCACAAGGTGCCGACCGAGGGCTCCGTGGATGCCTGGCTGCTTGCGCATGCCACCCCGTCCCGCGCCGAAGGCACGACGCCGAGCGCCATGGGCGCATGGACGGATGACGTCCCGGCGAATGTACCCGTACCGCTGCAATGGTCGATGGCCAACGATGGCCACCATCTCCAGCTCGATTACGACACCGCCGTGTTCGATGAGCCCATGCTGCTCATACTGGTCAAGGCGCTGTCGCACCTGCTTCATTCGCTCGCCCATCAGCAGGCCATCGATGCTGTCTCGGCACTCGATGACGAAACGCGCGAACACCTGCTGTCCACCTGGAACGATACGGCGATGCCGCGTCGCACCACGGACACCGTGCACGGCCTGTTCCGCCAGACGGCCGCCATGCAGGGCGATGCCATCGCGCTGGACGGTCCGCTTGGCGCGCTCCGCTATGCCGAGCTGGACCAGCGCAGCGATCGCGTCGCCGCCGGACTGATCCGTGCCGGCGTGATGCCCGGCGCCACCGTGGGCCTGCTGCTGGACCGCTCGCCGGAAGCCATCGTTGCCATTCTCGGCATTCTCAAGGCGGGCGCGGCGTATCTGCCGCTGGACCGCACGAATCCTGCCGAACGCCTTGCCTTCGTACTCGGTGATGCAAAGGCCAGCCTGATCATCGCACCCGCCGGCGTGGAAGCACCGCTGGGCATCAGCGCACCGGTGCAGGAACTGGCCGCGCTCATGGACTCGGAGGCCATCGCCGAACTGCCCGTGCTCGATGGCGATGCGCTGGCCTATGTGATGTACACCTCCGGCTCCACCGGCACGCCCAAGGGCGTGGAGATCCGTCATCGCTCGATCATCCGGCTGGTACGCGACGTCAACTACGTGGAGTTCGGCGCGCAGCCGCGTGTGCTGCACGCCGCTCCACTGGGGTTCGACGCCGCCACGCTGGAGATCTGGGGGCCGTTGCTCAACGGCGGTGTCTGCCTCGTACATGACGAGCGCGTGCCCAGCGGTGCCGGCCTGGCGAACACCCTGCGCCGGCACGATGCCCGCATCGCCTGGCTCACCGCCGCCCTGTTCAACGCGATGGTCGACGAAGACGCCACGCATCTTCGCGGACTGGAGCAACTGCTCACCGGCGGCGAAGCATTGTCCGTCGCGCATGTCCGCAAGGCGCAGTCACTCCTGCCCGGCACGCAGCTGATCAACGGCTACGGCCCCACCGAGTGCACCACCTTCGCCGCCACCTACCGCATTCCCGACGCGCTGGACGCCTCCGCGCGCTCCATCCCGATCGGTCGCCCCATCGCCGATACCACGCTTTACGTGGTCAACGCCCGCGGTGAACTGGTGCCCCCGGGCGTCATCGGCGAGCTCTACATCGGCGGCGCGGGCGTTGCCCGTGGTTACATGGCGCGCGAAGAACTCAGCGCCGCGCGCTTTGTCGCCGACCCGTTCGCCGGCCCCGGCCAGACGCTGTACCGCACGGGCGACCTGGTGCGCTGGCTGCCGGAAGGCGTCATCGATTTCATCGGCCGCATCGACGGACAGGTGAAAATCCGCGGCTACCGCATCGAGATCGGCGAAATCGAAGCAGCGCTGCAGAAGCTCGCCGGCGTTCGCGCCAGTGCCGTACTCGCGCGCGAAGACCAGCCCGGCCAGAAGCGGCTGGTGGCGTACTTCGTCGCGGAGGATGCCGCCGTCTCTGCCCGCGTTCTGCGGGAACAACTGGCGCAGTCGCTGCCCGAGTACATGGTGCCGGTCGCCTTCGTCCGCATGGACAGCCTGCCGGTAACCACCAACGGCAAGCTGGATCGCCGCGCCCTGCCCGCACCCGGACGCGGCCGCCCCGAACTGGCCGACCGCTACGTGGCTGCCGCGGGTGAACTAGAGCAGCGACTGTGCGCGCTGTTCGCCGACATCCTCGAACTCGACCAGGTCGGCCGGCTCGATCACTTCTTCGACCTCGGCGGCAACTCGCTGCTCGCCGTGCGCCTGATGGAGCGCGTGCACACCGACGTATCCAACGCACCGACCATCCCCGCCTTCTTCGCGGACCCGACACCGGCCGCGCTCGCCGCACTGGTCGAAGGCCGCACGGCACGCTCTGCGCTGGCCTCCCGCCTTTCGCGCGGCAGCCAGGGCGATGCGCGCGAACCCATCGCCGTCATTGCGGCAGCCGGGCGCTTCCCCGGCGCGGCCGATGTCGAAGCGTTCTGGGCCAACCTCTGCGAAGGGCGCGAAAGCATCACGCATTTCGATGCCGGGGAGCTGGACGCATCCATTCCTGCCTCGCTGCGCAGCGACCCGGCCTATGTGGCGGCGCGCGGCATCGTGGACGGCGTGGAAGACTTCGACGCCGCTTTCTTCGGCATGTCTCCCCGCGAAGCAGAGTTGATGGATCCGCAGCAGCGCATTTTCCTGGAGCTGTGCTGGGAGTGCCTGGAACGCGGCGGCTACACGCCGGATCGTCACGAGGCACCGGTCGGCGTGTTCGGCGGCATGTACCACGCCACGTACTTCCAGCATCACCTGACCCATCGCCCCGACCTGATCGAGAAGCTCGGCGCGTTCCTGGTGTCGCTGGCCAACGAAAAGGACTTCCTCGCCACGCGCGTGGCGCACAAGCTCAACCTCACCGGCCCGGCGGTGAATGTCAGTTCCGCCTGTTCCACCTCGCTGGTCGCCATCTGCCAGGCCGTCGCCGCGTTGCGCGCCGGCCAGTGCGAGATGGCTATTGCCGGCGGCGCCTCGATCACCTGCCCGCCACGCAGCGGCTATCTCACGCAGGAAGGTTCGATGCTGTCGCCGGATGGCCATACGCGCACGTTCAGCGCGCAGGCGCAGGGCACGGTGTTCAGCGACGGCGCAGCGGTCGTCTTGCTCAAGCGTTGGTCCGATGCGCAGCGCGACGGCGACGATGTGCTTGCCCTGATCCGCGGCATCGCCATCAACAACGACGGCGGCGGCAAGGCCAGCTTCACCGCGCCCAGCTGCGAAGGCCAGGCCGCCGTCATCGCCATGGCGCTGGCCGATGCGGGCGTGGACGCGCGTTCCATTTCCTACGTGGAAGCCCACGGCACCGCCACGCCGCTCGGCGATCCCATCGAGATCGAAGGCCTGACCACGGCCTTCCGCCAGCACACGGACGATTGCGGCTACTGCGCCATCGGCTCGGTGAAGAGCAACATCGGACACACCGTGATCGCGGCCGGTGCCACCGGCTTGATCAAGACGGCGCTGGCCCTGCACGAACGCCTGCTGCCGCCCTCGCTGCATGTGCAGGGCACCAATCCGAAGATCGACTTCGCCAACTCGCCGTTTGTGATCAACGATGCGCTGCGCGCATGGCCGGCCAGCGAGGCGCCCCTGCGCGCGGGCGTCAGCTCGTTCGGCGTGGGTGGTACGAACGCGCACGTGATCCTGGAAGAAGCACCCGCGACGACGCCATCGGATGCCGCGCATGGGCCCCAGCTGCTGTTCCTGTCCGGTCGCACGCCGACGGCGATGGCTGCCGCGGCCGCACGCCTGGCCGATCACCTCTCGGCACACCCGGCCATCAATCTTGCCGACGTAGGCAGCACCCTGCTGCACGGCCGGAAGGCTTTCAGCCAGCGCGCCACGGTGGTCGCCTCCAGCACCGACGAAGCGATTGCCCGCCTGCGGGAACTCTCCGCAAGTTCCGCGCACGAGGCCCGCAAGCCGGCGCCGGAGGTGGTTTTCCTGTTCCCGGGCCAGGGCTCGCAGTACGCCGGCATGGGCAAGGCGCTGTATGACAGCGAGCCGGGCTTCCGTGCCGCCATGGACGACTGCGCCGAAGCGCTGCGCGCCGAACTCGGCTTTGACCTGCGCGAGCGCCTGCTCGACAGCGACGCGACGGCGCTACGCGAAACCTCGCTCACCCAGCCGGCCACGTTCGCCATCGAGTATGCGCTGGCGAAGCTGTGGCTCTCCATGGACATCACGCCGACGGCCATGATCGGCCACAGCGTGGGCGAGTTCGTGGCGGCGGTGATCGCTGGCGTCATGACGCTTGCCGATGGCGCGCGACTCATCGCCCGTCGCGGCCAGCTGATGCAGGCTATGCCGGCGGGTGCCATGTTGTCGGTGCGCCTCGGTGCCGATGCGTTGCGCGCGCGTCTTCCCGATACGCTGAGCCTGGCCGCCGAGAACAGCCCGAACGCCAGCGTGGTCAGTGGCGAAAATGCGCAGGTCGAGGCGTTCCGCATCCAGCTGGAAGCCGAGGGCATCGCCTGTCGCCTGCTGCAGACTTCGCACGCGTTCCACTCCGCCATGATGGATCCCGTGCTCGAGCCCTTCCGCGCCGAAGTAGCGCGCGTGGCGCTGGCCGCACCGGTGATCCCTATCATTTCCACGCTGACCGGCGAACCGCTCGGCGATGCCGACGCCACCTCGCCCGATTACTGGACACGCCATCTGCGCGGCACCGTGCGCTTCTCGCCGGCCCTGCTCACCCAGCTGGCCGGCGAACCGCGCGTCTTCCTTGAGGTGGGTCCGCGCAATGCGCTGAGCACGCTGACCCGCCAGCACGCACCCAGCCGCTCGCATCAGGTCGTCTCCAGCCTTGCCGATGGCGAGGCTGGCGAGCGCGCGGCCTGGGTCGGTGCCATGGGCGACTTGTGGAGCGCTGGCCTGCCGGTGGCCGTGTGCGCGCTGGATCGTCGCGCCAACCGTCGTCGCGTGCGGCTGCCCACCTATCCGTTTGAACGCAAGCGTCACTGGGTCGAGGCCGCGGCACTGGCTGCCGCGGCTCAAAGCGCTGCCCAGGACAACGTCGTTCCGCTGTTCACCCCTTCGCCTGTTCCTGTCGTGGAGCCCACCATGGATGTCATTGCCTCCGGCGCCAACGCCGGCTCGCCCCGCCACGCCCGCCTGCTTGCCCAGCTCACCGAGCTGTTTGAAGACGTGTCGGGCGCCGAACTGCAGGGCGAAGACCCCACGGCCGGTTTCGTTGAACTGGGCCTGGACTCGCTCTCGCTCACCCAGGTGGCACTGCAGCTGCAGAAAACCTTCGCGCTGAAGATCACCTTCCGCGAACTGATGGAGTCGTTCTCCTCCTTCGAGCGCCTCGCCATGCACATTGACCAGATGCTTCCGCCGGACGCAGTGGCGCCGGCCGCCCCGGTCCTTCCCGCTGCACCCGGCGCGACGGTGGCTCCCGCCGCCATCGTCGCGCCGGTCATGCAGGTTGCCGCCAGCGGCAACGTCGTGCAGGACCTCATCCAGCAGCAGATGCTGATCATGCAGCAGCAGCTGGCCCTGCTTGCCGGCGCCACGCTGGCCGCCGCACCGATGGCCGTTGCACAGCCGCAGGCCGTGCAGCCACAGGCAGCGCCCGCACCGTCGCCCGCCGCGGCACCGGTGGCCGCCGCCGCGCCCGCGCAACCGGCGACGCAAGACGAAGAAACCGCGCTGGCCCACACCACGTACGACGTGAAGAAGGCCTTCGGCGCCATCGCCCGCATCCACTCCAACCAGACGGAGCTGAGCGACCGCCAGCATGCACGACTGGACGCCTTCATGCGTCGCTACATCGACCGCACGCGCGCCTCCAAGGAATACACGCAGCGCCATCGCGACCACCTGGCCGATCCGCGCGTGGTAAACGGCTTTCGTCCGCTGCTCAAGGAAATGATCTACCAGATCGTAGTCAACCGCTCCAAGGGCTCCAAGGTGTGGGATCTGGACGGCAATGAATACGTCGATGCACTGAACGGCTTCGGCATGAACCTGTTCGGCTGGCAGCCCGATTTCGTGCTGGATGCCGTGCGCCGCCAGCTCGATGCCGGCTACGAGATCGGCCCGCAGCATCCGCTGGCCGGCGAGGTGGCCGAGCAGGTGTGCGAGCTGACCGGCTTCGACCGCGCCGCGCTGTGCAATACCGGTTCCGAGGCGGTGATGGGCACCATCCGCATCGCCCGCACCGTCACCGGACGCGACACGCTGGTGATCTTCACCGGCTCGTACCACGGCATCTTCGATGAAGTGATCGTGCGCGGCACCAAGAAGCTGCACTCCGTACCGGCGGCGCCGGGCATCCTGCGCAATACCTCGGAGAACGTGCTGGTGCTGGACTACGGCACGCCCGAATCACTGCAGATCATCCGCGAGCGCGCATCGAGCATTGCCGCCGTGCTGGTGGAGCCGGTGCAGAGCCGTCGCCCCGACTTCCAGCCGCGTGATTTCCTCAAGGAACTTCGCGCCATCACCGCCGATGCCGGTGCGTTGCTGATCTTCGACGAAGTGGTGACGGGCTTCCGCTCGCATCCGCGCGGCGCGCAGCAGGTACTTGGCATCGACGCCGACCTCGCCTCCTACGGCAAGGTGGTGGGTGGCGGTTTCCCGATCGGCGTGATCGCCGGCAAGCGTCGCTACATGGATGCACTGGACGGCGGCGGCTGGCAGTACGGCGATGCCTCCATCCCCACCGTGGGCGTCACCTATTTTGCCGGCACCTTCGTGCGCCATCCGCTGGCACTGGCGGCCGCACACGCGGTGCTCAACCACCTCAAGCAGAATGGCCCGGCGCTGCAGGAACGCCTGAACGCGCGCACCAGCCTGCTGATGGACGAGCTCAACGCGTTCTGCGCCAGCGTCGGCGCGCCGATCCAGCTGGTGCATTTCGCCTCCGTGTGGAAAACCAATTTCACCGAAGACCACCCGCTGCAGGACCTGCTGTTCGCCATGATCCGCAGCCGCGGCATCCACCTGCTGGACAACTTCCCCTGCTTCTTCACCACCGCGCACAGCGAGCAGGATTTCCAGGCCATCGCCAAGGCATACAAGGAATCCGTGCTGGAAATGCAGGAAGCCGAATTCCTGCCGCGCAACAAGAAAGTGGAATCGCTCGCCATCGACGCCAGCCGCCCGCCCGTGGTCGGCGCCCGGCTGGGCAAGGATCAGGAAGGCAACCCCGCGTGGTTCGTGCCCAATCCTGACATCCCGGGCAAATACATGAGGGTGAACGCATGACTGCGAACGATCCGGCCCAGGGGCCCGATGCCGGGGCGGTTGCCGTCGATTACGACCCGTTTGCCGGTGCGACGCTGGCGCGCGTAGTACCCGCCACCGCGCCGCAGCGCGAAGTATGGCTGGCCTCGGCGCTGGAGCCGGAGGCCTCGCTGGCCTACAACGAATCCGTGTCGCTGCGCCTGCATGGCGAGCTCGATGTGCAGGCACTGCAGACGGCGCTGCAGCAGCTGATGGAGCGTCATGAAGCCCTGCGCGCAACGTTTGCCAACGAGGGCACCGAGCTGTGCATCGCCGCCACGCAGGACCTGCCCTGCCCGTTGCGCGAACTCTCGTGGCTGGGCCCGGACGAACAACAGGCCGAGATCGCCCAAACCCTGACCCGTGTGGTCAGCGAACCATTCGATCTTGATCATGGCCCGCTGGTGCGGGCCGAGTTGCTGCGCCTGTCGACCCAGGAGCACCTGCTGGTGTTCACCGCGCACCACATCGTGTGCGACGGCTGGTCGTTCGGGGTGATCGTGCGTGACCTCGCGACGCTCTATGCGCAGCAGACCGGCAAGGGCCAGGAGCTTCCACCTGCCGACCTGTTCGCCGACTACGCGCTTGCCGAAGCCGCACGTGCGCAGAGCGCCGATGGCAAGGGCGACGAAGCCTACTGGCTGACGCGCTTCGCCAACGCCACGCCCTCGCTGGACCTGCCCACCGACCACGCGCGGCCGCGCCAGCGCAGCTTCCACTCGCGGCGCGAGGATCAGCTGCTGGACGCTTCGCTGGTCGCCGACGTGAAACGCATGGGTGCGCAGCGCGGCGCCAGTCTCTATGCCACCCTGCTTGCCGCGTTCGGCCTGCTGCTGCAGCGGCTGAGCGGACAGGACGACGTGGTCATCGGCATTCCTTCCGCCGGCCAGGCCGCCGGCGGCCACCAGGATCTGGTGGGCCACTGCGTGAATGTGCTGCCGCTGCGCGTGGCCATGGATACAGCCGCGCCATTCAGCGACAGCCTGAAACAGGTGCGTGGCGACCTGCTCGATGCCTTCGATCACCAGCAGTACACCCTGGGCAGCCTACTGGCACGCCTTGCCTTGCCGCGCGACCCGGGCCGCCTGCCGCTGACCAGCGTGCTGTTCAACCTGGACCAGGCGCTGGACGAGCGCACGGTCAGCTTCCCGGGCCTGTCGTTCGAGTTCGCCGGCAATCCGCGCGTGTTCGAGAACTTCGAACTGTTCGTCAATGCCGTGCAGCTGCCCTCCGGCATCCGGCTGGAGTGCCAGTACAACAGTGACCTGTTCGAGGCTGCCACCATCCAGGCCTGGCTCGATGCCTACGTGACCCTGCTGCGTCACGCCGCCAGCACGCCGGATGCAGCGGGCGATGCGCTCGCGCTGGTGTCGCCGTCGGCACACGCCCAGCTGAAGGCGCTGCAGCCCGCGCGCAGCAACTATCCCGCGCAACAGCTCGCGCACGAGTATTTCGAGAAGCAGGTAGATCGTGCGCCCTCGCGCCTGGCCCTGGCCGGCGAAGCAGCGCTGACCTATGCGGAACTGGAAGCCCGCGCCAACAGCATCGCGCACGTGCTGCGCGAACGTGGCGTGGGTCGCGGCCAGCTGGTCGGGCTTTCGGTGGCTCGCAGCGCGGACATGCTGGCCGCCCTGCTCGGCGTGCTCAAGTCCGGCGCTGGCTATGTGCCGCTGGATCCGTCATTCCCGCCGGAACGCCTGGCCTTCATGGCGCAGGACGCCGAACTCGCCGCGCTGGTGGTGGATGACGAGGTCGACACCGTTTTCGACTTTCCCGCCGAAAGGGTGCTGTCGCTGAAGCGCGATGCCGCACGCATCGCCGCTACCAGCGATCTGCGCCTGCCGCAGGACGAACGCTCGGCCACGCCCGAGTCGCCGGCCTATGTGATCTACACCTCCGGCTCCACCGGCAAGCCCAAGGGCGTGCGCGTGCCGCATCGCGCGACATCCAATTTCATCAGCAGCATGCAGCGCGAACCCGGCATCCGCGAGGATGACCGACTCGTCGCAGTGACCACGCTTTCGTTCGACATCGCCTTCCTCGAGCTGATGCTGCCGTTGAGCGTCGGCGCCGCCATCGTGCTGGCCAGCCATGACGACGTGCGCGATGGCACGGCGTTGCGCCAACTGGTGGAACGCAGCCAGGCCACCGTGATGCAGGCCACCCCCGCGGGCTGGCGCGTGCTGCTGGAGTCGGGCTGGAACGGCCGCAACGGCTTCAAGGCCATTGCCGGTGGCGAACCGCTCCCGCTGGATCTCGCCGAGGCCCTGCTCGCCCGCTGCGGTGAGCTGTGGAACGCCTACGGGCCCACCGAGACCACGGTGTGGTCGACGCTGTGGCGTGCGCAGGATCCCCGTGCCGGCATCAGCATCGGCCGCCCCATCGCCAACACCACCGTCCATGTGCTCGACGAACACGGCGCGCCCTGCGCGCTGGGCATGCCGGGAGAGCTTTATATCGGCGGCGACGGCGTCACCCTGGGCTATCTCAACCGTCCGGAACTCAACGCCGAACGCTTCCTGCCCGACCCGTTCGGCAGCGACGAGCAGGCCCGCATGTACCGCACCGGCGACCGTGGCCGCTGGCTCGCCAACGGCGAACTGGAACACCTGGGCCGCCTGGATTTCCAGGTGAAGATCCGCGGCTACCGTATCGAGCTGGGCGAGATCGAGACCGCGCTGGTGGATCTGCCGGAAGTGGCGCGCGCCGTGGTGATGGCGCGCGAGGACCGTCCCGGCGACGTGCGCCTGGTGGCCTATGTGGTGCCGGCCGAAGGCGTGGACCTGGAAACGGTGGACCTGTGCCCGCGCCTGCGCCAGCGCCTGCCCGATTACATGCTGCCGCAGCACTTCGTGGCGATGACGGCCATTCCGCTGCTGCCCAACGGCAAGATCGACCGCAAATCGCTGCCTGCGCCATCTCAGCCGGTGGCCGAAGCCCGTCGCGACCGCCGCGCGCCGCAGAGTGATACCGAGCATCGCGTGGCCAGCGCGATGGAAGCCGTGCTCGCGTTGCCGGAACTGGATGTGCGCGACAACTTCTTCGCGCTGGGCGGGCACTCCCTGCTCGCCGCGCAGCTCACGGCGCGACTGAACCGGGAGTTCGGCATCGCGCTGTCGTTCCGCACGCTGTTCGACGCACCCACCATCGAAGGCCTTGCACAGGCCATCGACGGCTATCGCACACCGGCCACGGCCACGCCGTCGACGGATATCCCGCGACTAGCCGAGCGCCACGTGGCACCACTGTCTTCCATGCAGCAGCGCCTGTGGTACCTCGAGCAGCTGCATCCCGGTCGCGTGGTCTACAACACGCCGTCCGCACACCGTCTGCGCGGCCCCATGGACGTGGCGGCCTTCCAGCAGGCACTGCAGGACGTGGTGCAACGCCAGCCCGTGCTGCGCACGTCGATCGAAGCGGGTGAGAACGGTGGCGTCCAGCGCATCCATGCCGACCTTGTGCCGGAGCTGTGGCTGGAAGACCTGTCGGCCATGCCGGAACACGCCCGCATGGACGCACTGAAGCAGACGCTGGACGCGTCCATTGCCGAGCCGTTCGACCTCACCCAGCCGCCGCTGTATCGCGCCCGCCTGTTCCGGCTGGACGAGAACGACCATGTGTTCTTCTTCATGGCCCATCACATCGTGTGGGATGGCTGGTCGTTCGACCTGCTGTACGAAGACCTCTCCCGCGCCTACGTGGCGCGCAGCACCGGTGCCGGCGAAGGCCTGCCGCCGCTTGGTGTCGAGTACGCG
Source organism: Dyella telluris (assembly GCF_014297575.1). Classification (NCBI taxonomy): domain Bacteria; kingdom Pseudomonadati; phylum Pseudomonadota; class Gammaproteobacteria; order Lysobacterales; family Rhodanobacteraceae; genus Dyella; species Dyella telluris. The sequence goes on from NZ_CP060412.1 coordinate 31,993, forward strand.
GACTTCGCGGCGTGGCATCGCGACTGGATGCGCAGCGACACGGTGCAGGCGCAGTTGTCGCACTGGCTGAAGACCCTGGATGGCGCGCTTGAACCGCTGGAGCTGCCCGCCGATCGCCAGCGCCCTGCACGCATGTCGGGTGCGGGCGCCACCGAATGGGTACGCATCCCCGCCGAACGCGTGGCCGCCGTGCACACACTGGCGCAGCGCGAAGAAGCCACCTCGTTCATGGTGTTGCTGGCCACCTACTACGTGCTGCTGCATCGACTGAGCGGGCAGCGCGACCTGATCGTGGGTACGCCGGTGCGCGGTCGCGACCGCGTGGAAACCGAGAGCATCATGGGCCTGTTCGTCAACGCCCTGCCACTGCGCGTGGCGGTGGACCCGGATGCATCGTTCCGCGACGTGCTGCACCAGGTGCGACAGGTCGTGCTCGACGCCTTCGCGCACCCGGACGTGCCGTTCGAACAGCTGGTGTTCTCGCTGGGCCTGGCCCGCGACGAAAGCCGGCCGCCGATCTCCCAGGCCATGTTCTCCTTCCAGGATGCGCGCCGCCGCATCGTGTCGTGGGGCGGGCTGTCGCATGAGCACTTGCCGGTGTTCCAGCGCGGCGCGGCCGACGACATCGGCCTGTGGTTCCTCGAGCAGGAGCAAGGCCTGCTCGGCGGCATCACCTACAACACCGACATCTTCGACGCCTCCACCGCCGCGCGTTTCCGCGACTGCTACGAAACGCTGCTGGCCTCGGCACTGGCCGACCCGGCACGCGCCGTCGCCGCGCTCGACCTGCTGCCGGCGCACGAAGCGGCCCGGCTCGCCGCATGGAACCAGACGCAGCTGGACGTCCCCGACCTGCGCCTGCACGAGCTGTTCGAACAGCAGTGCGACCGCGTGCCGGAGCACGCCGCCATCCGTTGCCGTGACGTCACCGTCAGCTACCGCGAACTCGACGCACGCGCCAACCGCATCGCCCACGCGCTGCGCCAGCGCGGCGCACAACGCGGTGCGCTGGTCGGCGTGTCACTGACGCGCGGCATCGACATGGTGGCCACCGTACTGGCCGTGCTGAAAACCGGCGCCGGCTATGTGCCACTGGATCCCGACTTCCCGGCAGATCGCCTCTCCTACATGGCGCAGGATGCCGAACTGGCCGTGCTGGTCACCGACTCGACCCTGTCCGCGCGCATCGACGGCGTCGATGTACCGCGCCTGCTGCTCGATGCATCCTCCAGCGAACTCGACGCCCTCCCGTCGGCGCGACTGCCGGCCGATCCGGGGCTATGCGGCGATTTCCCCGCCTACGTCATCTACACCTCCGGCTCCACCGGTCGGCCGAAGGGTGTCGCCATTCCGCATCGCGCGGTGGTGAATTTCCTGGCCGGCATGGCGCAGCGTCCCGGCCTGCGCACCGACGAGCGCCTGCTCGCGGTGACCACGCTGTCGTTCGACATCGCCGTGCTCGAACTGTTCGGTCCGCTCAGCGTGGGTGGCGAAGTGCTGCTCGCCACGCGCGAGGAATCCATGGACGGCGATGCCTTGTGCCAGCTCCTGGACACGCATGGCGCCACCATGATGCAGGCCACGCCGGTCACCTGGCGGCTCCTGCTGCAGACCTCCTGGCACCCGCCGCAGGGTTTTCGCGCCCTGTGCGGTGGCGAGCCGCTCCCGGCCGACCTGGCCCGGCAGCTGCTGGATCGCGGGGCTGAACTCTGGAACATGTATGGCCCCACCGAAACCACGGTGTGGTCCACCTGCTCGCGCGTGGAGCAACCCGAACGCGGCGTTTCCATCGGCACGCCGATTGCCAACACCACCATCCACATCCTCGACGAGCGCGGGCGTCATTGCCCCATCGGCGTGCCCGGCGAGCTGTGCATCGGCGGCGAAGGCGTGGCGCTGGGCTACCTGCATCGCGAGGAACTCACGGCGGAACGCTTCCCGCGCGATCCGTTCGCACCGGGCGCGCGCTTCTATCGCACCGGCGACCGCGCGCGCTGGCTGGCCGATGGCACGCTGGAACACCTCGGCCGCCTCGACTTCCAGGTGAAGCTGCGCGGCTACCGCATCGAACCGGGTGAAATCGAAGCCGTGGCACGACTGGAACCGGGCGTGCTCGACTGCGTCGTAGTAGTGCGCGAGCTGGCGCCCGGCGATGACCGCCTGGTGCTGTACGCCGTCAGCAGCGAAGACGAAGACACGCTGTGGCCCAGACTGCGCGCGCAACTTGCCACGCGCCTGCCGGCCTACATGCAGCCGCAGCACATGGTTCGCCTGTCCGCACTGCCGCGCACGCCCAACGGCAAGACCGACCGCAAGGCCCTGCCCCTGCCCACGCTGGGTGCTACCGCCACCATCGAAGATGCCGAGCCCGGCGTCAGCGCCAGTGACGATGCGCGCGAGCGTTATCTCGGCGAAGTGTGGTGCCGGCTGGTCGGCGTGGACGACGTGCGCGCCAGCGACAACTTCTTCGATATCGGCGGCCATTCGCTGCTCGCCATCGAAATGGTCACGCAGGTGCGCAAGGAAACCGGCGTCAAGCTGAACCTGCTCGATGTCGCCACCAGCCCGCTGGCTTCACTGGCCGCGGCGCTGCCGGAGGGCGACCTCACGGAACCGGGTAAGAACGCCTCGCTGGGCGGCAGGCTGCGACAGCTCTTCGGCAGGCGGTGAGCGGACATGGCGACAGGGGGATCGACATGGGGACGATAGCGGCACTGGTGTGCAGGGCCAGCCTCCTGCTGCTGCTCTACATCTTCGTCGGCTATCCGCTCATTGCCTGGCTGTGCGCCAAGGTGATGCGGCGGCCGGTGCGCAAGCAGCCGATCCTGCCCACCGTGTCCATCATCATCGTGGTGCGCGACGGCGTGCAGCATATCCGTGCCAAGCTGAAGAACCTGCGTGCGCTGGATTATCCCCCGGAGTACATCGAGGTCATTGTCGCCTGCGATGGCTGCAAGGACCGCACCGCGGCACTCGTACGTCACGCGCATGATGCGCGCGTGCGGGTGCTGGAGTTCCCGGTGGCACGCGGCAAGGCGCTGTGCCTCAACGATGCGGTCGCCACGGCACGCGGTGAAGTGCTGCTGATGACCGACGTGCAGCACAAGCTCTCCCCGCTGGCCCTGCGCGAACTGGTGGACAACCTGGGCGATCCACGCGTGGGCGCGGTCAGCGGCAGCCTGGAGCTGGAGAACGTGAACAGCACGTTCGGCCATGGCGTGAGCGCCTACTGGCACTACGAGAAGTTCATCCGCCACCAGGAGAGCCGCTGCGGCTCCTCCATCGGCGTATGCGGTGCGCTGTATGCGGTGCGCAACGAGCTGTACAAGCCGCTGCCGGCAGCCACCCTGCTTGATGACGTATTGGTGCCGATGGATGTCGCCGCTACCGGTCGCCGCGTGGTGTTCGAGCCCCGCGCCATCGCCTGGGGCGAAACCGCGCAGGCACCCATGGAAGAACAGCCGCGCCGCCTGCGCGCCATGGTGGGCTGCTTCCAGTTGATGGATGTGGCGCCATGGCTGCTGTCTCCGGCGCGCAATCCGCTGTGGTTCCAGTTCATGAGCCACAAGATGCTGCGGCTGCTCGCGCCGTGGCTGCTGCTGTCCCTGCTGCTGTCCTGCACCTATCTCGCCCGCCAGCACATCGCTTACGGCGCGATGCTGGCCGGCTTGCTGGCATGCGCCGGCGTGGTGGCGATCGAACGTGCACGTCCCGATGCCGGTCGCTGGCTGCCGGTGCGGCTGATGGTGGCGTTCTTCTATCTCAACCTGTATGCGGCGCAGGCATCGATTGCCTATGCCCGAAGCCGAGGGGAACATTTATGGTGAGCCAGATGCCGAGCACGGGTATCCGCGAAAGGTTGGGCGAGCTCTGCTACAACGCGGGCCTGCTCAACCCTTTGCAGAAGATGCGTGCCTGGTGGCAGAAGGACCTGCGCATCCTTGCCTACCACCGCGTCATGCCCGTGCCCGATCCCGAGCACTATGCGTTCGACATGGAGCTGATCAGCACCACGCCGGAAGAGTTCCGCGAGCAGATGCAACTGGTGAAGGAGCGCTACCGGCCCATGCGCCTCAGCGACGTCGCCGCCGCCATCAATGCGGGCGAGACGTTGCCACCGGATGCCGTGGTGGTCACCTTCGACGACGGCTATGACGACAACTACCGCATCGCCTACCCCATCCTGAAAGAGCTGGGCGTTCCCGCCACGTTCTTCATCTCCACCGGCCATATCGACAGCGGGCGCCCGTACGCCTACGACTGGCTGGTGCACATGATCCTGTTGAGCGGCGCACCGCGACTGGTGCTGCCGGAACTGAACATGGACCTGCCCATGCCGGCCACCCGCGACGAGCGCCGCGCGCTGGCAGGCCAGGTGCTCGATCGCATGAAGGAGATCAGCGCACTGGCGCAGGCCGCGATGATCCGTCGACTGGAAACGCAGTGGAAGATGCCCTCCGAGCATGCCTATCCGCCGGAATGCCGCCCGATGAACTGGGACCAGCTTCGCGAGATGCGCGCCGCCGGCCTGGAGATCGGCTCGCATGGCGTGAACCACTGGATGCTCTCCAAGCTGCCGCGCGACGAGCTGGAGCGCGAGGTATTCGATTCCCGCAATGCGCTGCTGCGCGAACTGGGCCCGATGCCGCTGCTGATGTCCTACCCGGTAGGCAGCAACCGCGCGTTCGACCGTCAGGTAATCGAGGTAACGCGCGACGCCGGCTTCGACCTGGCCTGCAGCTACATCAGCGGCACCAATCCCCACCCCGCCGACAACCGCTATTCGCTGTACCGCATCGCGGTGGAGCGCTATTACGGCAAGGCATGGTTCGCCGCCCTGCTGGCCATGCCCGGCATCATCGGCTATCAGACACCGGCCCATCTCGCTTCAGTGGATGAGGCGAAACCATGTTCCCACTGATTCTTCTCTACGTTTTCCTGACCATTGTCCGACCGCAGGAATACATCCCGGCGCTGATCGGCCTGCCCGTGTTGCCGGTGGTACTGGTGCTGGCGTTCGCGGCCTGGATCGCCTCCGGTGCTCGCCGACCGCATGCGCCGCAGTTCCTGATACTGCTGGCGTTCTTCGGCGTGCTGATGCTGTCGGAAGTCGCCAATGGCTGGGTCGGCGGCGTGAAGGATCAGCTGGGCAAGTTCGGTCCGGTGGTGCTCATCTTTTTCATGATCGCCTCGGCGTGCACCACGCAGCCGCGCATCCGTACGCTGATGGCGGTGATGGTGATGTGCTCCACGCTGCTGGCCATCCACGGCATTGGGCAGCACCGCACCGGCATCGGCTGGACCGGCATACCGCTGGCGGAAGACGGCCGTATCCGCTACGCAGGCATCTTCGACGATCCGAATGACCTGGGCATGCTGTTCGTGTCGGTATTCCCGATGGGTTGCCTGTTGTTCAAGCGCGCGGGGTTCATTGGCAAGCCGTTCTGGCTGGTCTGCATCCTGACCGTGCTGTATGGCGTGTACCTCACCAATTCGCGCGGCGCCATGCTCGGCGTGCTGGTGGTGATCGGCGCCTACATCTGGTATCGCCGCGGCATGGTGGTGGCGGCAATACTCGGCGCCGCCGGTCTGGCGGTGATGAAGATGCTTTCCTCGCGCATGCAGGAGCTGGATGCCGGCGAGGAGTCGGCCAGCGGACGCGTGGACGCCTGGTACGAAGGTCTGCAGATGTTCAAGTCCCATCCGCTGTTCGGCGTCGGGCCGGGCAACTTTACCGACTATAACCCGCTCACCGCGCACAACTCGTTTGTGCTGGTGCTGGCCGAGACCGGCTTCGTGGGCTACGTGCTGTGGCTGGCGCTGATCGGCTATACGTTCTGGATGGTGGCAACAGTGCTGCGCCAGAAGCCTGATGCCATCACCGAGCCCGAGCGCTACGCCGCCTGGAGCGAGGAGCGCCCCATGGCGCTTACCCTGCTGCTCTCGCTGTGTGGCATGTTCGCCTGCGCGTTCTTCCTCAGCCGCAGCTACATGATCGTCCTGTACGTGGTGCTCGCCATCGTCACCGGTTTCTACGTAGGTGCGCGCGAGCGCATCGACAGCCTGCCCTCTTTCAGCATGACCGAAAGCGGCATGCGCTGGATTCCCGCTGCCATCGGCAGCATCGCTGGCCTGTTCGTGCTGGTGAGCATTCTCCTGAGGACCGAAGGATGAACGCTCGCCTTCCCACAGCCCTCCCTTCCGGCCTGACGGAGCATCGGCCATGAGCGACTGGTACGAACGGCTTTTCCGTGGCGTGCTGTATCCGGCCTACGAGACCGGCCTGCGCCGGCGCGACACGCTCTCCTGGCTGGCCCGCTACGAGCGCGACCAGTGGTACTCGCCGCAGGCCATCGCGTCATTGCAGTTCACCCGGCTGAAGGCGCTGCTCGAACATTGCTATCGCGATGTACCGTATTACCGTCGCCGCTGGCGCGAGCTGGACATTGCGCCAGACGATATCCGCAGCCTGGACGACTACGCCAGGCTGCCCGTGCTGACCAAGGACGACATCCGCGAAAACTTCAAGGAGCTGCAGGCAGAGTCCTGGCGCAACCGCCTGCTGTTCAAGCGCACTGGCGGTTCCACCGGCGAACCGCTGGAACTGGGCTACACGCACGAAAGCTACGAGCGACGCATGGCGGTGATGTGGCGCGGCTACGGCTGGGCCGCCTCGCGACCGGGCCGTCGCACGTTGTACCTGTGGGCGGGCACGGTGGGCACGCCCGGCCGCCTGCATCAGTTCAAGGACAACCTGTACAACGCCCTCTTCGCGCGCCGCATGCTCAACAGCTTCGACATGACCGAGTCGAACCTGGCCAGCTACGCCGATGCCATCGACCGTTACCGGCCCTCCATCATCGTGGGCTACGTGCACCCGCTGGCGCAGCTTGCCGAGTGGATGGTGGAAACCGGCCGCAAGGTGCATCAACCCGATGCCGTGATCACCGCCGCCGAGGCATTGCACCCACACCAGCGCGAAATCATCGGCAAGGCCTTCGGCAGCGCCGTGTACAACACCTATGGTTGCCGCGAGGTCATGCTGATTGCTTCCGAATGCCCGCATCACCAGGGTCTTCACGTGAACTCCGACCATCTGGTGCTGGAACTTCTCAACGAGGAGGGGCGACCCACCACCAAGGGCCCCGGCGAAGTCGCGGTGACCGACCTGTCCAACTACGGCATGCCGTTCATCCGTTACCTCAACGGTGACCTCGCCACTGCCTCGCCCACGCACAGCTGCCCCTGCGGTCGCGGCCTGCCCCTGCTGGATCGCGTGGACGGTCGCGTGCTCGACGCCATCCGCACGCCGGACGGGCGCATCCTGCCGGGCGAGTTTTTCCCGCACATGCTCAAGGACGTGCCCGGCCTCACGCGCTTCCAGCTGGTGCAGCGGGAGCTGGACCGCCTGGAGCTATCCATCGTGCGCAACGATGGCTTCGACGATGCCTCGCTGGCGTATATCCGCCGCGAGACAGCCAAGGTGCTGGGCGACAGCGTGTCGCTGCACTATCACTTCGTCGACGACATCCCGCTCACCCGTAGTGGCAAGCGTCGAGTGACCCGCTCCGAGATCGCGTCATGAACATCACGCACGTGGTCGAAAACCTCAACCGCGGCGGACTCGAGCGCATGGTGCTCGACCTGGTGCAGCGCCAGCAGCAGCAAGGCCATCACTGCCAGGTGGTATGCCTGTACGAGACCGGCTCACTGGCGCACGAACTGGATATCGCAGGCATCCCGGTAGTGGCCTGCCACAAGGGGCGTGGCATCGACCTGCGCGCGCTGGCACGGGCGCGCTGGGCCATCGACCGGCACGACACCGACGTGCTGCACACCCACAACGCCGTGGCACATTACCAGGCGGTGATCGCTGCCTGCGGGCTGGGCGTGCTGCGCGTGCTCAACACGCGCCACGGCATGGGCGCAGGCGTGCGCACGGGCCGCAAGGAGTGGCTGTACCGCCGCGCGCTGTCGCGCACGGATCTGGTGGTCACCGTTTGTGAAGCAGCCCGTCGCAACGGCCTGTCGCGCGGCATGTTCCCGCCACCCAAGACGCGCGTGGTGCCCAACGGGATTGCCGTGGAACGCTTCCGCCCCGCCTCGGAGGCCATGCGCCGTCACGTCCTGCAGATGCTGGATCTTCCGGAGAACGCCTTCCTGATCGGCAACGTCGGCCGGCTCAACTGGACCAAGGATCAGGCCGGCCTGATCCAGGCCTTCCGCCTGGTGCATGCGCGCCACCCCTCGGCAAGGTTGCTGCTGATCGGCGACGGCGAACTGCGCGCCGAGCTTGAACAAAGCGCCGACGGTGAAGGAGTGCGCGATGCCGTGCACTTCCTTGGCGACCGCAACGACGTGCGTGATCTGCTGCAGGGACTGGACCTGTTCGTGATGTCGTCGGTCAGCGAAGGCTATTCGATGGCCCTGCTCGAAGCCTGTGCAGTGGCCCTGCCCATCGTGGCCACCGACGTCGGCGGCAACAGCGAGATCATCCATACCGGTCGCACCGGGCAGCTGGTGCCGCCCGGCGAACCTGACGCACTGGCCGAGGCCATGCTGCAACTGCTGGAGCGGCCGCATCTGGCCTCGTCTTATGGCCATGCGGCCCGTGCCTGGGTGGAAAAGTATGGTTCACTGGAAGCGATGACCGATCGCTACGAGCGCCTGTACCAGGCCATGGAGTGCGAGACATGCGGTTGAAGGTACTCGTGCTCACCAACCTGTTCCCATCGCCATGGGACCCGTTGCGCAGTCCGTTCAACCGCCAGCAGTTCGAACGCCTGGGCGAACGGCATCAGGTGGACGTTATCACCGCAGTGGATTTCCGCGAACGCTTTGGCCGCCAGCGCAAACCCTTCCGTGCGGAAAATGTGCGCACCGATCACTTTGTGTTCTTCTATCCGCCGCTGATCGGCCGCTCGCTGCACGCCGCCAGCTGGCTGCTCTCCCTGCTCGGCCAGAAATGGCGACGACTGCGCCGGGCCAGCTACGACTGCATGCTGCTGAGCTGGGGTTACCCCGATGCCGCTGCCGCGGGCTGGCTGGCCCGGCGCCTTGGCATTCCCTACGTGGTGAAGGTGCACGGCTCCGATCTCAACGTCAAAGCGGAACAAGCCTGGGTAAGGCCGCAGATCCGCCATGCGCTGTGTGGCGCGCAAGCCGTGGTGGCGGTGAGCCAGGCGCTGGCCGACAAGGCCGTGGCGATGGGCGTCGATCCCACCCGAGTGCATGTGCTGTACAACGGCGTCGAACCTTCACTGTTCCACCCCGGTTCGCTGAGCGACGCGCGTGCGAAACTGTCATTGCCGCAGGACGAACGCATCCTGCTCTACGTCGGCAACCTGAAAGACACCAAGGGCTGCCTCGACCTGCTCAACGCTTTCCCCCACGTGCTGCTGAACCAGCCCGACGCCAACTTGCTCTTCGTCGGCTCCGGCCCCTGCCGCGATGCCCTGCTGCAACGTGCCGCCGCCCTTGGCTGCCAGGATCGCGTGCGCCTGGTCGGCGCCATCGAACACGACGCCCTCGGCGACTGGTTCCGCGCCGCCGATGTGCTTTGCCTCCCCAGCCACAACGAAGGCGTACCCAACGTCATCCTCGAAGCCATGGCCTGCGGCACCCCCGCTGTCGCCACCCGCGTGGGCGGCATACCCGAAGTACTGCCCGAACACGCCGGCATCCTCGTCAACGTCCGCGACCGCATCGGCCTCGAAGGTGCGCTTGTCGATGCGCTGGGCAAGTCATGGGACAGCGCGCATATCGCGAGCCATGCGGCGCGCTTCCGCTGGGACGAGAACATCCAGGAGCTGAGTGATGTGCTGGAGGAGGCGGCCATGAGTCGGGTAAAGCCAGATGAAAAGCGAAAGCCGAAGGCTTCGAAAGCAAACAAACCCCTCGATCACGTAGCCGCAAAGAACTCACCGTGAAGTCTTAAGCCCTCATCGCTTCGGAGCGTTGCGAAGAGCTTTGAGGTACCCGCTGTGTCCCACGGGACTAGCTTCGCGTCGTAGAGGCGAAGGTTGTCACGCAACCATGTTCCTAACCCGTTCGGGCTTATTCCATCGGAATGCTGTCAGCTCTTCAGGCCATTTCTTTGGGTTACTTTTGACGCGAAGCTAATCCCCGTGGGACTTTTGGGCCAGCAAAGAAAAGTGACTCGGCCTTCGGCAGAAGGTCGAAACGCCCCCTGCGTAAGCGGCCCGGTCGCGGGAACGCGCGAAACCAAAGGCCAGGAGCAAAGACCCAGAGCAAAGTCACTGGATGACCCGCCCTTCGGCGGTTGAACAGCGCCTCCTGCTTTCGCAGGAATGACGAGCGGGGGACGGCGAGGCAAGGTTGGCCCCTCACCCCAACCCTCTCCCCGGAGGGGAGAGGGAGTAAAGGAAGCGCGCGAAGACGCCCGGCGCGCAGCCCCACATCACTACTTATCCGACACCGTCGTCACCACCTCCGCCGGCGTCACTGCCCGATCTCCAAACATTCCCTCCATCCCGCGCCTAACCCCAACCCGCGGCACCCAACCCAGCACATCCCTCGCCACGCGCTGGTCAAAATTCGCCAGGGGCCGCAACGACCTCACGCGATAGCGCGTCAACGGCACGCTCCGCCGCATCAATTTGCCCAGCCCTTCCACGCCAACCGCCAGCGACAGCAGCAACCACGTCGGCCAGCGCATCAGGCGCAGATCCGCGCCGCGCTTGCGCCGCACGCCATCCAGGTATTCGCCCTGCGTCACGGTGGCCGGATCCACCACGTGCACGACCTGCCCGACGGCAGCAGGTGTCTGCGCTGCCAGCAGCAATGCATCCACCACGTCATCGACATACACCAGCGGCAGTGTCTGCGCGGGCGAACCGACCGCAATCCAGCGTCCTGCAATACCCAGCGTGCCGTTGGGCGTGGTGTTCTCCGAGCCCGGCCCGATGATCTGCCCAGGACGGATCACCACGGCCGGCAGGCCGTGCTCGCGAATCGCTTCACGCACATAGGTTTCGGCCACCAGCTTGGTCTGCGTGTAACTGCCGCGCCAATCCGGATGTGGCTCCAGCGCCGACGATTCGTTCATGGCCACCGAGGGATCGCGCCCGGCGTGATCGAGCACACTCATGGAGCTGACGTAGACCAGCTTCTGCGTGCCGTGGCGCAGGCAGGCATCCACCACGTTGCGCGTGCCCCATACCGTGCCGGCCTCGAATTCGCGCGGACCACCGCCCATCGCGGCGCCCACGTGGTAGACCACGCCAACGCCCTGCACCGCGTGATCCACGATACGTGGGTCACCGAGGTCGCCGATGACCACCTGCTGGACAGCAGACGAAAGCCGCGGATCTGCACGGCGCACCAGTACGCGCACGCTCTGGCCACGTCGACGCAAGGCGTTGACCAGGGTGCGACCGAGGAAACCTGCCGCGCCGGTAACGAGTACATCCGCCGGTTCCAGCGCAGCAAAACGTGCCTCCAATTCCTGGCGACGCTCGTCGTCGGCCTGACGGCACGCCGCTTCCATCAGGGCGACCGGGCGCCGGCCGTCTTCAGCGCTGACGGGCGGCGCCTTGCCTTCGAGCAGCGAACGCGCAAAGGCCTCCGCGCCGGACTGGATGCCGGGCGACGGCCGCAGCCTGCCGGTGGCGAAGCGCAGTACGTTCCACGGAATGCGGAACACGTCGCGCACGGCGTCGAAGAACGCATTCATGACGATGCCGATGAACTTCGGACCGGGCAACACGCGGCGCACGTGACAGACCTGCAGGAAGCGGTCGATCTCGATCACGCCCTGGGTCCCCTGCACCACGATGCGGTTGAGCATCGGCCGGATGTTCCACGACAACATGATCCGCCCGGCACCTTGCGCGCAGTTCGCAAAGGCCTGCCACTCGTCGAACTTCAGCGTGCTCGAGCGCCCGGTGGAGCGGTAGCGAATGTCCACCTGGTCGATCTGGCCAAGAAAGGCCTCCAGCGTGTACAGCCCATGCACACCCAGGTCGCGGAACGGATAAGAACCCTGCGTCACCATCGCCGGCAACGGACCACCGGCATACGGCGGGTAGTCGGAGCTGCGCCACACGTCCACCGCAACCAGGTCGCCACAGGCGCCGGAAGCCACCAGCGCTTTGGCGCGCATGATCATCGGATCGAACAGGTCCGAATGGTCCACCGACAGCACCAGGCCCTTCTCCCTGGCCTTGGCGATCATCGCATCGCACTCGGCCACGGAATCGGCCATGGGCTTTTCGACGAACACGTGGCAGCCCATATCCATGGCGCGCAGTGTCAGCGCGCAGTGGCTCGACGGCGGTGTGAGGATGAAGATGGCCTGCGGCTGTCGCGCGCCCAGCTCCCCGAGATCGGACGTCACCAGGTCGATGTCGTACGTTTTCGCCAAGCGCTGTGCCGCGTCGCGATCCAGATCGCAGATGCCGACAATCTCCACCTCGGCAAGGCGCTTGAGCGCCTCGATGTGGTAACGCGCCACGTAACCTGCGCCGACGATGCCGACGCGCAACCGCTTGTCCATGGAAACACTCATCCCGATACCTGACGATCAGCCAGCGTCATATCCGCCGCGGCAAGTGACGTGGCGACTTCGCGCAACACATCCTCCACACGGCGGTCCCAGGTCTGGTCGGCTACCGAGGCCATGCGTTCGGAAGCACCCTTTGCGGGGCCGTCCGCGATGGCCTGGTCCAGTCCGGCCAGGAAATCTTCATGTCCATCGGCAATGCGCACCAGCGACGCGAAGCGCGCGATCTCCGGATTGCTCACCGCCACGATGGGTTTGCCCGTGGCGAGGTACTCGCGCAGCTTGAGCGGATTGGCGTTCTCCACTTGCCGGTTGCGCCGGTAAGGGATGATGGCCACGTCGAATGCCTTGGCCCATGCCGGCAAGCTGGCGTACGGCTGCGCGCCCACCAGGATGACGTTGGACAACGCCTCCAGCTCGGGCACCTTGATCGCGGCGTAGCCCACCAGCAGGAAGGTCCAGTGCGGGCGTGACCGGGCGAGAAAGGCGATCAGCTCCACGTCGATCCATTCATGGATCGAGCCGAAGTAGCCCACCACCTGGCCCGGAAAATCACGGACCAGGTCGGGTACCTGGGTGGCCGGGTCCGAGGCCTGGGCGAACAGCGCCGCGTCTACGCCATGCGGTGAATAGCGCGTCTGCGGATTCTGCGCCTGCTTGGTAGCCACCAGCGCGGGCGGCGCGACGAAAACGATGTCGGCAGCCCGGGTAAGTGCGAGGTCGCTGGCGGCGATCACCGGTGCATCCACACCGGGATGCGCCGCATAGTCGTCAATGCAGTAGTAGACGCAGAAGCTTTCTCCCAGCCGCCGCGCAAGGAAACCCGGATGCGGCGTGACAAACCAGGAAATGCGCTGGCGCGAGCCAAGCACGCGCATGGCACGTCGCAACGCCCACTGGCTGAACAGGCGGTTGAACAGCGGTACCCCGGGCACGCGACGGAATGGCAACTGCGGCACGGTGCAGTGCCACAACTGGCCTTCCACGCGCTGCGGTGCGCGCAGTGCCTCACGCAGTTTGCGCCAGGCGCGGCGAAGATCGCGGCCGCTGGCCTGCGGTGCGCGCATGCCCGGCGAATCCACGTAAAGCACGGGCATCTTCGCTGCCAGACGCTGGGCAACGTGATGGCTGCTCGTGCGGTTTTCGGCAAACCAGTCGTTGCCGAAATAGACGACACCGTACCGCTCTAGCATGCCGCCTCCGGTGCAATGGCCGGATGCGAGATCGCCATGGCCTGTCCCCTGTCCCGATTGATCACGCAAACTGAACGCTGCCGTCCGAACGGCCCGCTCTGCCGGCGCCTGGTGACGCAGTGGCCCGGCTTCCTGTCGACACGATGAGACTAGCCCAACGCCCGGCGCGCTCCCATCCGTCGAATTGCCAAGGCAATTCCCGAAAAACGGCCGTTTTTTGCTGGCCTGGCACGTCCGCGGTCTGCCCACCCTCGACCTATCGGCCGTTCGTCATAGCCTGTCGGTGGCATGGGGTACTGACTATGTGCTCAATGGATATCGCCGCCACTTGGCGACACAGTGGTCACCGGAGGAACGGCGTTTGCCGGGCTTCCGCGAACGCCTCCTTCTCATCCTTTCCGTGCGCAAGGTCGTCATGACGCTTCGACCGAAAAAGATGCAATTGCTGCGGTGCCTGCCACACGGGGTGGTGTCCACGCGCGCGCCTCGCGAGCAGAAGTCGCTGTACCTGACTTTCGACGACGGCCCGCATCCCGACCACACGCCGGCACTGCTGGAATTGTTGCGGGCCTATGGCGCCAAGGCGACGTTCTTCCTGATCGGGCGGGAGGCGGAGCGCTATCCGCAGCTGGTGGAGCGCATCGTTGAAGAGGGGCACGTGCTCGGCAACCACTCCTACAGCCACCCGATGTTCGATGCGCTGACGCACACCGAGCAATGGGTGGAAGTGGAGCGTACCGACGAAGTGCTCTCCAGCTTCGACGGGCGCCAGTACCACGGCTTCCGTCCGCCGCGCGGCGTGTTCTCGCTGCTGCTGACGCTGCGCTTTGCGCTCAGTCGTCGCCAGCTGACCTACTGGTCGTATGACACGCTGGATTACCAGGGTCGCGAGCCCGACGAGCTGGCCAACCGCCTGCGCGCGCAGCCACCACGCGCCGGCGACGTGATGCTGATGCACGACGACAGCGACTGCTCGCTACGCATGCTCGAACAGCTGCTCCCCGAATGGATGGAGCATGGTTTCACTTTTCGCGCCCTGCCAGCCTGAGTCCCAGGCAGGGCGTCGCGCGGCAGATCACGCCCGAACGTGGTCGCTGCACACAGGGGATCTGTGATGAATCAAACCATCGTCATCGCGCTACTGGGCCTGGTTGTGCTGGCGGCGCTGTTCTGTGCCGTTGCGTGGATGGCCATCCGCTCGCGCAACATGCAAGTGTGGCTGGGAAGCTACCTGCGACGCAAGCCGCGCCCCGCCGTCAACGGCCCTACCCACGTGATGTTCTGTTTCGTGGATCACTACGAACCGGCCTGGGGCCGCGTGGACCTGGAAACCCAGCGGCAGCGCGTGGACCGCTGGTACCGTGACTACCCCGCGATGGCATCGCGCCACCGTGACGCCGATGGGCGTCCGCCGCAGCACAGCTTCTTCTATCCGGAGGAGGAGTACCTGCCGGAACACCTGGACAAGATCGCCGGACTCTGTGCGGATGGCTATGGCGAGATCGAGATTCACCTCCATCACGACAACGACACGGCTGACAACTTCTGCACCACCATCTCGCGCTTCAATGAGCTGCTGCATGCACGACACGGCGCGCTGTCACGCGACCGCAAGACAGGACAACTTCGCTTTGGCTTCATACACGGCAACTGGTCACTGGACAATTCGCGCGCCGATGGCCGCTGGTGTGGCCTCAACAACGAACTGATCCTGCTGCGCGAGCTGGGCTGCTACGCCGACTTCACCCTGCCCTCCGCCCCCAGCGAAACGCAGACGCGCGCCATCAATGCCATCTACTACGCCACCGACGATCCCTGCCATCCCAAATCGCACAACACCGGTACGCCGGTGCGTGTGGGCGGCCATGCCAGCGGCGACCTGATGATCGTGCAAGGCCCGCTCGGACTGGACTGGAAGCGCCGGCGCAAGCTGATCATGCCGCGCATCGAAAACTCGGACGTGCGCCACAGCTGCCCACCCACGCCGGAGCGTGTGGACGCGTGGGTGCGTACCGGCATTCATGTGGAAGGCCGGCCGGAGTGGATCTTCATCAAGATCCACACGCACGGCACGCAGGAACGCGACATGGATACCCTGCTCGGCGATCCCATGCATGCCATGCACGATCACCTGGAGAAGGTCTACAACGACGGCAGCCAGTACGTTCTCCACTACGTCACCTCACGCGAGATGTACAACATCATCAAGGCTGCCGAAGCCGGCATGGAGGGCAACCCCCATCGCTACCGCGACTTCGAGCTGGCTCCTCCCCCCGGTGTCACCAAATGGACCAACCCGCTTCCGGCTGGCCAAGTGCGTGAGCCCGAAGTGGTCGCTGGTGGCGGGCGGAGCGTGGAGTAAAAGTCATGCACTGGCGAGCCAAAGGCCTGCTGCAGAAGCTGCTGGGGCATATGCCCGGCGGCGAACAGGCGCACTATCTGCTGCAGAAGCGCTTCGGCGGGCTGCGCGGCTTCACCCGTGAGTTCGAGATCAAGATGGATGACTGGCGCCTCATGGCCAGCCATCTTCATGACGCCGGCCGTCCCATTGCCGGTGCCAGGCTGTTCGAGATCGGCAGCGGCTGGTACCCCACGTTTCCACTGGCCTGTTATCTCGGCGGTGCGAAGCAGGTGATCACGGTGGATCTCCATCGCCATCTCAAGCATGACCTGCTGCTTGAATGCGCGGACCATCTTGCGGAGCACACGGCTTTGATCGCACAAGCCTGCAACGTGCCCGAAACGGAGGTGCAGCGTCGCCAGCGGCGACTGTCCGCACGCCTGCAGCAAGGCGACGACCTGGCGGCGGCAACCGACGGCGTAGTGATCTACCAGGCCCCGATCGATGCCTCGTGCACCGCACTACCCACCCATGGCATCGACTGCGTGTTCTCAAACAGCGTGCTCGAACACGTGGAACCGGCTGTGGTTGATGGCATCTACCGCGAGGCCATGCGCATCCTGGTGCCTGGCGGCATCATGTTCCACTCCGTCAACTGCGGTGACCACTACGCCTACGTCGACCACTCGATCAACCAGCTCAACTACCTGAAGTACTCCGATCACGACTGGCATCGCTGGGACAACGCCTTCCTGTACCAGAACCGCATGCGCGCCTACGAGTTTGTCGACCACGCCGAGGCCGCCGGCTTCGACATCGTGCTGAACACCGAATGCCCCCGCGAAAAACGCCTGGCCGAACTGGCGGCCATGCACGTTCACCCGCAGTTCGCGCACATTCCGCCGGAACGCCTGTGCGTCACCTCCATCGACTTCATCGGCCGCACCCACCTGACAGGAGCAGCAACGTGACCCCATCCCTGGTCAGCGTAGTGATGCCCGCCTACAACGCCGCCCGGACTATCCGCGGCGCTGTGATATCGGTGCTCTCGCAGACCTACGCCTCGTGGGAACTGGTGATCGTCGACGACTGCTCTACCGACGACACGCCCAACATGATCGATGCACTGGCCGATGCCGACCAACGCATCCGCGTGCTCCACGCGCCACGCAACGCCGGGGTCGCTGCCGCGCGCAACACCGCCATCGCCGCCGCCAACGGCAGCCATATCGCCTTCCTCGACAGCGACGACGGCTGGCATCCGCGCAAGCTGGAATGGCAGATGGAACACATGGAAGACACCCGCTCCCGTGTCAGCTACACCCCTTACGACCGGGTCACCGAAGACGGCCACCTGCTTTCGCGTGTGCAGCCGCCCGCTTCCGTCGACTACGCACAGATGCTGCGAAGCAACTACATCGGCAACCTCACCGGCCTGTACGACCGCAGCCTGGGCGACGCCGTCTTCCCCTCCGTAGGCCACGAAGATTACGTGTTCTGGCTCGACATGGTCCGCCGCGCCGGCCACGCCACCTGCGTCCCCGGCGACCAGCCGCTTGCCTACTACTGCGTGCGCGAAGGCTCCGTCTCCGCCGACAAATGGCGCGCCGCCTGCTGGCAATGGCGCATCTACCGGGATATCGCCAGGCTCAACTGGATCTCCTCCTCCCAGCACATGTGCCATTACGCGTGGGAAGCGATGAGGAAGCGGATGGTGTGAGTGGGGCCAGGACGTACGAGTTGCCCGGTGAGTGTTCTCCCCAGACTGACCGCTTGCAACGCGCAACCCGTTCCCGCGGAAAATCCGGGCACCTTTCTTTGTTTGATTGCGCAAATGTCTCAGGCATTCACGCGTAGAGGCATCCCTGTAGGAGCGCACCCTGTGCGCGACCACCTGGCGGAGCGGCATCGACATGGCGCTGCGGTCGCGCACAAGGTGCGCTCCTACAGAGGGTTCCTCGCACCGCGTGAAGCCCGTTCTTTTCTCGCCTCCGTGCTCACTCCAGTCATCTCCAGTGCCGGGGAGAATGAGCGACAGGTGATATTCAACGTGAACACCCACATGCTTAGTCGCTCGTCTGTAGGAGCGCACCCTGTGCGCGACCACCTGACGGAGCGGGACCGACATGGCGCTGCGGTCGCGCACAAGGTGCGCTCCTACAGGGGTGTCTCGCACCGTGTGAAGCCCGTTTCTTTCGCGCCTCAGTGCTCACCCCAGTCCTCTCCCGAACGGGAGAGGACGAGCGACAGGTGATGTTCAACGTGAACGCCCTAGTGGCAAGGAAGGATGTGCCGCACAGCGGCACGACGCTCCGCGTTAAGTCCTCTTCGCTTCGGCGCGTTGCGAAGCGCTTGGAAGTACCCGCTGTGTAGAGGCGAAGGTTGCCAAGCAGCAACGTTCCTCAGCCGATCGGGCCTATCCCCACGGAATGCTGCCAGCTCTTAAGGCCATTTTCTTTGGGTTACTTTTCTTTTGGGCCAGCAAAAGAAAAGTGACTCGAGCGTCGGCAGACGATCGAAACGCCCCCGCGGCGTAAGCGGCCCGATCGCGGAAACGCGCGAGACCGGAGGCCAAGAGCAAAGTCACTGGATCCCGGCCCTCGCCCCCTTTTGTGGGGTGCGCCGGGATGACGTGTAGAAGCGGTGAGGCGAGCACCCACCCATCACCCCAACCCTCTCCCCGACGGGAAAGGGGGCAGATAGGTGGGCTACAGCAACCTGTAGCAAACGCCCCTCAAGGCGCCACCCTCTCCACCGGCCCCTGCAACACCCCCAACACCCGCTTCGCCACCCGCCCCAACGGCCCAAGCTTGTCCGTGATCATCCCCATCAACCGATAATCCTCCTCGCTCCAGTAGCGCACGAGGAAACTGGCCGGCACGAACACCACCGTGAACATGATCGACCCGGTGACGAAGGCCAGGTGCCCCGGCGTCACCTCGGCCACCAGCCAGCCCGCGCCGGTCGCCACCAGTCCCACCACGAGCAGACGCGCCATCAGCCCGATGGGCAGGCCCGCACTGGCCACGCGACGGATATAGAGCGTACAGATCACCAGCTCCGCCAGGCGCGTGCCGGCGTAGCACAGCACAGCGCCAAGCAGACCGAAATGCGGAATCAGGCTGAAGCCGAGGATCACGTTGATCACCAGCGCCGAACCCGAAATGCGCAGGCGGTCACCCTGGCGATCGGTCACCACCTGGAAGGCGGCAATGCTGTTGGTCATCAGCAACAGGCCCGCCAGCACCAGGGTGACTTCGATGGCGGGAATCGCATCGACGTACTTGTTGCCGTACATCAGCGTCACCAGGCTGGGCGTGGTGATGAAGCCGAGCCCAGCGATCATCAGGCCGGTGGCCCAGTAGAACCGCGTGGCCTCGGACAGCACGCGCGTCGCCTGCCCTTGACCGTTCTTCCCGAAAGCACGTGCCATGTAGGGGAGCAAGGTGGTGGTCAGACCCACAGAGAACAGCTCCACCGCACCGCGCGTCAGCGTGCCGGCAATGGCAAAGAAACCCACCGCGGTGGAGTTGGCGTAGGTGTTGAGCAGGAAGACTTCGACGGTGTTGCTCTTCAGGGCCAGCAGCAGGATCAGCACCGCCGTAAGGCGAAGGTGGCGGGTCAAGCGTTGTGACATCTCCGCAGGCACCTCACCCGGGCCGAAGGGCAGGCAATAGCGGCGATAGGCGATGCGGTTCACCAGATTCAGCGTGAGGCACGAGATGGTGAAGATGCCCACGAACGCGATCAGACCCGCGTGATAAATCGAAGCAAGCACCACCAGCGCCAGCATGATCACGCCGGATATCACGGTGGCAATGGAGACCGGCTCGAATTTCTCCTGCCCCTTGGAAATCGCCACCCACAGGCTGTAGTTGGCCTTCGCCACCACGCCCACGGCCACCAGCAGAGTGATGGGCAGGATGAAACCACCCCATTCCGTCGGCCGGATAATCGCCACGCCCATGAGGAACAGTGCAATGACCGCGGCGCAACTCCATGCCTGGTTCCGCGCCAGCCGGTAGGAGATGTGCGACGCCACCTCGGGACTGTCCGCGCCATACGCCTCGGCGATGAACTTGGTGGACGACGTGGTCAGCGCATGGTTGCTGCACGTCATCAGCCAGCCGCATAGCCACACGGTAAACGCATAACGGCCGAAATCCGCCGGGCCCAGCGCGCGCGCGATCCATACGCTGATAAACAGACCCAGCGCGTACTCCACATAGGTGGAGGCCGACACCAGCGCCACGCTCCTTAATGCTGCCATCCGGCGGTTCATCAATACCTTCCCCTGTTCATGCCGATCCGGTTCTGTCATCAATACCCGTCACGGCGAGGCATGAGCCGCCAGTGTCGAGGTGGCGCCGCTGCCGGGCGGCTGCTGCATGAACCACAGGGCCACGCCCGTGCCGCGGTTGTTCCAGTTGAATCGCCGCAGTGTCTCGCCGATCCGTCCGCACTCGGTGTCGTAGGAGGATGACAGTGCCTCGACACGGCGTTTGAGCGCGGCACTCTGCGTTGGGTCCTGCTCGAAGTAGTACGCGGCGGCCACCGGCATCACCAGCTCTACGTTGTGCGCGTCGCTGTACCAGCCGTCGGAATCCTCGATGTCGGAGAGCTTCTTGTGGCTGGCCTGTGACGAGGCCCAGTACCAGGAGATCTGCCCGTTCGAGCCGGAACACGGATTGCGCCAGTCATGGCCCTGCACGATGGTGCTCACGTCGATCCAGCCATAGCGCTCCATGTAGCGGCCGAACGCCGTGATCATCTCGGGAATGCGCCGGTCGCCCGTGACCAGCCACGTGTGCCACAGCGCGTCGATGATGTTCTCGCTCATCCATGGCGAAGTGCCCCGCACATCACTTTCCGGCTTCCATGAGTCGTCTTCGTGCAGGTTCCAGCTGTTGCGCCAGGAGCCGTCGTTGCCCAGCTTGTCCGGGTTGTTGCGCTGATGCTCGTAGAGCCAGCCCACGCGCTCGTTGGTATTGTCCAGGTAACGTTTGTCGCCGGTGAGTTCATAGGCATTGATGGTTGCCAGCAGGCCCAGCCCGGCCAGGCGTTCGGTGAAGCGTTCACCCGGCCCTGTATAGGGCCCGGCGTCGCCGCTCCAGCCGTTGTGCTTCCACAGCATCACCATCTTGTCGACCAGCTCGGCATCGTGTTCGCTGTCGTCACCGGTCAGCGCCAGTGCCAGCAGAATGGGTTCGACATACACGTACTTGGAATCGCATGGCTCCTTGCCCATGGTCCAGCCACCACCGCAGAACGGACTGAACGGCAAGCCGTCGCGTTTGATGTACTTCATGTAGAAGTGGTAGCTCTCGTCGGCCGCCTGCAGATAATCCAGCCGGCCGGTACGCACATAGGCCTTGAACAAGGTGGAGGGGCGATCGAACAACCAGGCGGTGTGATCGTCCACGGGCAACTTCTTCGCCCATTCGAACTGGGTGGCCACGTACCTGGCGTAAGCCTCGCCCTTGGTGGCTGGCGTCTGCGGCCCTGCCACCAGCGAAGCACACATCCATGCCGGCTCCAGCGTGGCCAGCGCGGCGGCCACGCGCACACCGTGCGAGTCGGGTACTAGTTCCTGCACATACGGCCAGCCGGGCAGCTCGCGGGTACGCGGCTTGCCAATGGCGAAATAATAGGTGCCCTCGCCTTTCACCAGCTGCGCCTGGAACTGCGCCCGCACGGCGCGAATGCTGTGATCGCGTATGTACCAGCGCAAGGTGGCTACGACGTGGGCAGGAACCTCTTCGCCGTTCGCGTCGAGAATGCGCACCTGCTGGGCATCGCGCAGCATGCCCGGCGGAAACGGAATGCCGACGGAAACTTTCACGTCGGTGGCATCACCCACGTTCTGATGCACCACGATGCGCTGATCAGGCGCGCTGTCCTGCGGCGCCTGCGGCCCCTGGCTTTTAGACGGCGCCTCTGCCTGTGCATGCGCCGGTCGCCCTGATGCCCATCCCGTCAGGGGCAGGCATGACAGGATCAGGATGAGCAGAAGCCCTGACCTGTGGTTCCGTCCACCACGATCACCGACGATGCTGGTTGGCACTGCCTTGAACATCACGCCACCGACGACAGCCGCGCGTGTTCGCCGACCATCTTGCGCTCCCACGTCAACGCGGTGCGCACGATGAAATCGAGGTCGTCGTACTGGGGATGCCAGTCAAGCACCTGCTTGAGCCGGTCGCTGCACGCAATGAGCATGGCGAGGTCACCTTCGCGCCGCGGCAACTCGACGATGTTCAGCGGATGACCGCCCACGCGGGCGACCGAATCGAGTACTTCACGCACGCTGTAGCCGTGGCCATAGCCGCAGTTGAGCTTGAGCGATACACCGCCCTCACGCAGGTGGTCCAGGGCGCGCAAGTGTGCGGAGGCCAGGTCTTCCACATGGATATAGTCGCGGATGCCGGTACCGTCCGGCGTGTCGTAGTCGGTGCCATAGATGGCCATGGACGCGCGCTTGCCGACAGCATGTTCGCATGCCGCCTTGACCAACAAGGTGGCCGTTGGCGCGGAATGACCGATGCGCCCCTTGGGGTCGCAGCCGGCCACGTTGAAGTAGCGCAGGATCACGTGGCGCATCCGGCCGGTCATGCAGTAGTCGCACAGCATCATCTCGGACATCAGCTTGGATGTGCCATACGGGTTGGCCGGATGGGTGGGCGTGTCTTCGTCGGCCACGCCATGTTCGGTCAGGCCGTACACGGCAGCGGTCGAAGAAAAGATGAATTTGTCCACGCCGGCGGCCTCGCAGGCGGCCAGCAGGTTGCGCGTGTTGCAGGTGTTGTTGCCGTAGTACTTGAGCGGGTCGCTCACGGATTCCGGCACCACCGTGTGCGCGGCGAAATGCATCACCGCATCGATGTCGTTGGCGCGCAGCACGGACTCCACCAGCGCCGCATCACCCACGTTACCCACCACCAGCTCGGCGCCACGCACCGCCTCGCGGTAGCCACTACTGAGGTTGTCGATCACCACCACGTGCTCGCCGCGAGAGGCAAGCTGCTGGACGACATGACTTCCGATGTAACCGGCTCCGCCGGTGACGAGCACCTTCTGCATGTTCACGTACCTGGTCGCGTGACGGGAAAGTGACGCCCCATCCACTGCGCGACGTGGTCGAGCAGGCGTTGGCGGTCACCCGTGAGAACGTAGGTGTGGTCCGTTTCTTCGAAGTAGCTGGCACTGATGCCCGGGTGATCGGCCAGACGGCCAAAGCACTCGCGGAACTGGCGGATATGATTGAAGTAGCGCGTCACACCGCCGCTGTAGACGAAGTCGAGCTTGAGACCGCGCTGGAGCATGTCCGCGAGTTCCGCACGCACCACCTTGGGCGGCAACGGCTCGACCACGAAGGCGGGCTCGGCGGGTCGAGGCGATGCTGAACCACCGCGCCGGAGCAGGCGGTTCCGCCAGGTTGAAAGGCTGAGCAGGCGCGGCAGGTAATGACGCACACGCTGCCCGAAGGTGCGGTGACCATAGCCATCCAGGAAACAGGCACCCACCACGCGCGAGTCCGCATGCGCGGCAGAGTGCGCGTTCTGCGCGCCCGAGCAGAGCCCGAACAACACGAAGCGCGTGCTGCCTGATTGCTGCTTGAGCAACTCCATCGCATCGCTTACGTCGGCGACGACCTGCTCCGGACGCGACAAGCGCTGGCCACTCGCCCCGCTGTCGCCGATGGTGGAAAGGTCGAAGCGCAGCGTGGGATAGCCCAGCGCATTCAGCCGGCGACTGAGGTCCACGTGCAGCCTGAAAGGCCCCACGCGGTACACCATGCCCGCATTGAGGAAAATGACACCCACGCCGTGATCGATGACCGCCGGCAGGCCCACCACGCCCACCAGATGGCGCGCACTGCCGAAACGGAAGGCCTGCTCGTGCATTACGCCATCTCCTTCAGCAGGCGCTTCGCCGCGTCGAGCAGCGGATGCGACAGGATGGCCATTTCCAGGCAGTCGACATCGTCCCAGCGAGGGGAAACATCCACGCTCACCTGGCGGCCCACGTGATGGTCCAGGGGCCGCGAGGCTTCGTCGGTCATCGCCGATGACAGCCACGCCGAGGCCATGCCCGGGTCCAGCAGACGCAGCGCCTGCAACTGCGCGCGCAAACCCTCGCCCCGTTCGAAACCCGGCCACTGCGTACTCACGTCCAGTTCGGGACGTGCGACCTCGAAGCGATTCAGGTCGACCTTCAGCGCGTCCTGCATGCGGTCGTACTGCCGCACCAGTGCATCGCCGGAAGTGATGGCATCCCATGTCACCACGCCGTCGAGCCGGGCCGACTGCGCAGCGGCCAGTGCGGCGTTGGCTCCCAGCCTGGCGCCGAAGGCTAGCAGACGGGCGCCGCCGGTCCGGTTACGCAGCTCGTTGGCAGCCGTGGCGACATCCGCCAGGCATCGCGTCCACTCAAAGGCACGGCTCTCGCCGGCCGAATCGCCGGTGCCGTAGTAGTCGAAGCGCAGCACCGGCAAACCGCTCTCGGCCAGACCATGCGCCAGCTGGCGATACAGCCGGTGGCAGCGGATCTGCTCCACGCCGAAGGGCGGGCACAGCAGCACCGCCGCCCCCGTCACCGCAGCGGACGGATGATAGAAGCCGAACAGCTCCCGCCCCGGGCCGAAGTAGAACGGCAGCTCCGCTTCGATGCGCGCCTTCATCGACGGTAGACCACGCCAACCACGAACTCGTTTTCGTGGTAGCTCTGCAAGGCCGCATTACTGGCGCGCAGCTGGCGCGTATAGCCTGCGCGCCAGCTCCAGTGCTGGGTGAACTCGTGGCTGATGGCCACGCCGAAGCGGGTGGTCTTGTCGGTGCGGTCCAGCGAGGTGTACTGGGTGTGTTCGTAGTCGCCGAACCCTGTCAGAAGCAGCGTCGGCCGCAGCTTGTACTCGATGCTGAAGGCCGCGTCTTTCTCGTTCTGATCGAAGGTGGGATTGTTGAGGTAGGACAGCTTGCGATACAGCGGCGCCACCGTGATGGACAGGCGATCACCGCGATAGCTGTAGGTGCCCTGCACGCTATGGTCCAGGTAGACCTGCGAATCCACCACCACTGAACCCGTATTGATGCCGCGGCTGGGATCGTTGATCAGGTCCAGCGGATTCGTGGACACATTGGTCATGCTGTCCACGATGGTCTGGCCCGGCTGGAGCAGCATGTCCTGCGCCGCGTCCGAGAACTGGTAGGTACCGGTCACGCTGAAGCTGTTGTCGATGTTCGGCCGCCAGCCCAGCGTGACGCGCGCCATCGGTTTGGAAGCACTGGGCTCATTCTTGAAGTCGATGTAGCCCCAGCCAAGCAAGGCATCCACGTCGAAATTCTTCAACGTATGGACGTAATGCCCGTACAGCTCATTGCGGGTGTAGTCCGGTCCTGCCGTGTTGTTCTTCAGGTTGACGTGCTGCGACTCCAGGTTCAGCGACACCTGCGTGGTGGGGTCCACATCGCGGATCACACGGAACGCGCCCAACCCGCGGGAGGAATCGAAGTCATCCACCTTGGAGGCGTAGCTGTTGAGGTATTTCAGTTCAACCTGCCCGCGCGTGGCCGCATTGAAGTCGAAATGCAGGATCGGCCCCAGCGATATCACATTGGTCTGCTGCCGGTTGTTGGGCGCATTGCTGGCCAGCGTATCCACCGGCTGCACGCCGGCATCGTCCTCGATGGAAAAATCGAGCCGCTGGGGAATCGCCGTCCAGTTGGCCTGCGCGCTGAGCGTGCCCTGCGTCTGACTGTCGAAATTGCTGTTGCTGTAATCGAGGTACTCCGCCGTACCCACGACATTGGCCTGGATGGTGGAACCCAGTTGTCGATAGGCGAAGTTGACGCCCGGTATCAGAATGCTGCTGCTGGCCGGGTTGTCGGTGGCCAATGCAATGTTGTCACTGTGTTCCACGCTGACGAACGCCGAATAGGCGAAGTCACCGGCCCACGAGCAGCCGGGGATGGCGACCAGCGCGAGCATGGTGGCGCGGGCAAGCCTGTTGTAAGCCGGCATATCCATTCCTCTGACCTTCCCCCTCAAGATGCCGCCGCTCCCTTCGCCGGCATCTCGTTCCCTATCCGTCTAGGGCGCCTGGTTGAACACCACTCCAGCAAGCTTGCTCGGTTCGAAATGACTCAACGCCTGACTGATGGCCCCTGGCGTATCTTTTCCATACCCCGCCACCACCACCACGAAATCCGCGAGGTCGGCGAGGATGCGCGCATCGGGAGCGCCCTTCACGGACGGACCGTCCAGGAACAGGTAACGGTCGGCATAGCGCGAGCGCAGCGAATCGATCACGGCGCGCATGCGATGCGATGTGAAGTACTCACTGCTGCTCTCGCGCGGCTTGCCAGCGGGAATCAGCCGCAGGTGCGGCACACCCGTGTGGTAGATGATCGATTCGATGCCGATGGCCGGATGATCCATCAGGTCGCTCAGGCCACCACGCAGCGGCTCCACGCCCATCACCTTGTGCTGGTTCGGGTAGCGCACGTTGCAGTCGACCAGCAGGCTGGTCTTGGCTTCATCGAACGCAAATGCCGCGGCAAGGTTACGCGCCACGAAGCTGCTGCCCGAGCGCGGACTTACCGCGACCACCAGCGTCACGAAATTCTCGCGTCCGCCCATGGCGAGCAGGCGCGTGCGGATTTCGCGGAAGGCATCGGACTGCTGACGCACTGACTCTTCGCGATGAATCATCCGCCGCTGCTCAAGCTGCACCGGCGCCAGCGCACCACCCGACTCGTTCATGCGCGCAATGGACTGGCTGGACGATTTGCGAAGCTCAAGGTTATGCGCGGCCGCTTCAAGCACTTCGCTGATGCGATCGGACATGTTGTCGTTTTCCGGATTCTTCATGGTCATCCCTTCAGCCGGATCCATACGGCAACGAGGTAGACGGCGATCACGCCCACGACGATCAACCCCACGGTCATGTTCTGCATGCGATCGCGGCGGCGATCACCCGGCGTGGGATAGAACGGGATGGTCGCCAGCACCGGCGCACCGATGGCCTGCTCCAGCTGCCACACCGAGCGCACGCGCGGATCAAACCAGACCAGCGCAAGCAGCAGGCCCAATGGCAGCAGCACCGAAAGCGCCATGCCTGCCAGGCCGAAATGCATGAAGCGCAGGCCGGAGGGCGTCAACGGCAGCACGGCCGGGTTCTGTACCAGGAAATTCAGGCCACGCTGCTCCGCGTCCAGGTTCATCGACACGCGGGCGTTCTCGCGGCGCTTGAGCAGATCCTGGTAGACGTCGCGGTTGACGTTGTAGTCGCGGGTCAGCTCGGCGGTGACGTTCTCCGAGCTGGCGATGCGCGTGCTGCGTTGCAGCTCCGCCTGCAGCATCGACTCGCTCGCCCCCATGCGCGCTGCCGCAGCCGCACTGGCGGCGCGGGCCGATGCCAGCTGGGTCTTGATCTGCTGGTAGGCGGGGTTGAAGGTGACGTTGCTGTCCAGCGCGGTGGGCGTACCGGCGGCCTGTGCGGCTTCCCGGTGCTGCTCGGCGCTGGCCAGCTGCTTCTTGAGGTCTTCGATCTGGTGGCGGATGCGAACCACATCGGGGTACGAATCGGTATAGGTCAGCAGCAGCTTGTTGAGCTGCGCCTGCAGTTCACCCAGCTGCGCCTGCACCACGCCGTCGGCCGTCTGCACCGTGCTTACTTCCGACTCGCCGGTGAGCTGCGAGGCCAGCGATCCTTCCTGCGAGCGGCGCTCCATCATGTCCATGCGCGCCGTTTCGATCTGCGAACGCAACTGGCTGATGCGTGCCGCCGTGTCGGCCTCGTTGCCGGGCCGCGCATCCGGGTTGGCGTCGCGGTAAGACTTCAGCTTGTCTTCGGCATCCGTGAGCTTCTTGCGGTAAGCCTCGACCTGGCTGTTGATGAACTCGTAGGCCTCGCGGCTCTCGCGCTGCTTGGAGGCCAGGCTTTCGCTGATGAATAGCTGCGCAAAGGCGCGGGCCACTTCATAGGTGCGCCGTGCGCTGTTGTCGCTGTAGGTGATGGTGATCAGGTTGTCATGCGTGATCTGCACCTGCGTGCGCGTCTTGATGCCCTCGGCGATGCGATCCTGCTCGACCGGCGTGGGGTTGGTGGCCATCCAGCCACCAGCTTCGAGGATCTTCGACATCACCTTGCGGCTGAAGATCACATCGCGCGCCATGTTCGCGCGGTTCTTGTTCGCCGTCGGTGCTGCCGCACCTTCCATCAGCGGCGTGATGATGCTGCTTTCCTGCGCAAGAATAGTGGTCGATGCCACGAACTTGCGCGGCCACAGCATGCCAGCCGTCAGGGCAGCCAATGCGATGATCGCAAAGGCGATGCCCACCGCCAGGCGCCGGCGTCGCGCTTCGTTGACCAGTGCCGGCACCAGACTTGCCATCGGCCTGAGTTCCCCGCTCATGTCGACGTCCTCCCTCTCCCTTGCACGGTCTTAGAACGACCGCATTGGCACAGTGACAACATCCCCCGGCTGCACCGGGTAGTTGGTGTCGAGATCACCCTTCTGCAGCACCTTGTCCAGGCGCACGGCATAGGGTGTGGTGACGCCGTCGTGGCCCTCGCGGAACAGCTCAGTGCGATCAGGCGCGGCGAATTCGGTAGTGCCGCCCGCGGCCAGCACGGCATCCAGCACCGTCATGCCCTGGCGATAAGGAATCGACACCGGCTGGCGCACGGCACCGGTCACTCGCACGCGAGACAGGTATTCGTGGCTGCGCAGCTCGGTCAGGATCACCGCCACCTGCGGATCGCGGACATACGACGCCAGCTTGGTCTTGATCTCGGCAGAAACTTCTTCCGGCGTCTTGCCACCGGCCATCACATCGCCAATCAGGGGCACGGTGATCTTTCCATCCGGGCGCACAGGCACGCTCACGCTCAGGTCCGGGTTCTGCCAGACCGTGATCTGCAGCTGGTCGTCGACACCGATCCGGTAGGTGGTAACCGCCTGGGCGGCCGGGTCAACTTTCGGCGCTTCCTTGGAACCGCCGCCGGTCGTGCAGGCCGACAGCAATACGGATACGCCAAGAGCAAGCAAGACAGGAAGAACTTTCATGGTGGGCCCCCTGCAGACAAAATGTGAACTGCGTCACTGTCGAGTATATCTACGGCCCGAGATAACTTGACAAAGCCATAGGTTCTATGTCTTGACGCACATGGATTCTGCCGAAAACGCACTTGCGCTACGCCAACCTCGCCATCCTGTGGCCTTGCCAAAGCCAGCGGCGCCGCGAAAGCGCAAAGTCCTTGCGAATACCCCGGCCACGCCCCTCCTCCGGCTTTAGGCCGTTTGGCCGATGACGGGCGTCGACGCACCGAACGACTCGCCCACATCGCAACCTGGCTTTAGCCTATGCAGTCACATCGCCGTGCATGCCTGCCCTTGGCGCAACACCAGATTCCGGGAAGCTCCATGATCCAGACGCCCGCCATACAACCGTTTGAAGCCTTGCCGCTCGCAGGCAAAACCATGCTCATCACCGGCGGCGCGCAAGGCATAGGTCGCGGCATTGCCCAGGCCGTACTGGGCGCCGGTGGCAACGTTTTCATCGGCGACCTGGATGCCGAGGCCGGCAAGGCATGTATGGCGGAATGGGCGGTCGGCAAGCGCGCAGCCTTCGCCGTGGTCGACGTATCGCGCGAAGCCAGTGTCAGCCGCTGGGTTGCCGCGGCACTCAAGCGTTTTGACCACATCGACGGCCTGGTGAACAACGCCGGCATTGCCAACGCACATAGCGGCCCGCTCGGCGAGTTGTCACTCGAGCACTGGAACCGCTACCTGGCCACCAACCTCACCGGCCCGTTCCTGTGCAGCAAGCACGCACTGCCGGCACTGAAGCAGCGCCACGGTTCCATCGTGAATATTGCTTCCACCCGTGCCCTGCAGTCGGAAGCGGATTCGGAAGCGTACGCCGCCACCAAGGGTGGCCTTCTCGCCTACACCCATGCACTCGCCGTAAGCGCAGGGCCGGACGTGCGCGCCAACGTGATTCTTCCGGGATGGATCGCCACCGATGCATGGCGCAAGCCAGCCGAGCGCAGCGCAACCAGGCTCAGCCGGCGCGATCACTCGCAACATCCGGCCGGCCGCGTCGGCACACCGGAAGATATCGGCGCCCTCGCCGTCTACCTGTTGTCAGCGCAGTCATCCTTCGTCACCGGCCAGAGCTTCGTGGTGGACGGCGGCATGACCATCAAGATGCAGTACGCGTAACACGTATGACCGTAGCCCGGATGAAGCGAAGCGGGAATCCGGGAACACGCGTGCGACATCCCCGCACTCTTCGCGCCGCCGCATAACCCAGCCCCAAACCTTCGCAAACACCGATTCGTGACGAATCGCTGGATCCCGGATTCTCGCTGCGCTTCATCCGGGCTACGTCGCTGCCGCACACTCACCCGTAGCCCGGATGAAGCGAAGCGGGAATCCGGGAACACGCGTGCGACATCCCCGCACTCTTCGCGCCGCCGCATAACCCAGCCCCAAACCTTCGCAAACACCGATTCGTGACGAATCGCTGGATCCCGGATTCTCGCTGCGCTTCATCCGGGCTACATCGCCGCCGCACCCACCCGTAGCCCGGATGAAGCGAAGCGGGAATCCGGGAACACGCGTGCGACATCCCCGCATTCTTCGCGCCGCCGCATAATCCAGCCCCAAACCTTCGCAAACACCGATTCATGACGAATCGCTGGATCCCGGATTCTCGCTGCGCTTCATCCGGGCTACATCGCTGCCGCACACACCCGTAGCCCGGATGAAGCGGAGCGGGAATCCGGGAACACGCGTGCGAAAGCTCCGCATCCATCGCGACACCGCACAGCCCTACCCCAAAGTCTTCGCGAAGATTGATTCGTGACGAATCACTGGATCCCGGATTCTCGCTGCGCTTCATCCGGGCTACGGGTTACGGGCTACGTGGTTGCGCAATCTCCGGCATGCACGCGGAATACTCGCCACGCCTTGCGCGGGCCACATCCTGACGCCACGCCACTGCAGAATCCCTACAGCGCTTGCACGGCGGCTTGCTAACGTGTGCAAGCCGCCTGCGGGTGTCTTCGGACGGGGTTTGCAGGTGGCCGCGGCAGCGATGTCGTGAGTAGCGCGGGCCGCATGGGCGTAGGACCCCACGCGACCCGCTGACCACCACCAACTTCGAAGGAGTTGATCATGGCTACGCTTGATCTTAAGGCAACTGCACGCCCGCTTTTCAGGCCGTGCAAGCACCTCACGGCATTTCCTGACAGTTCGCATAGCGCGAACACGACCTCACCTGCGCACCGCGACGCGTCTTCCGCGTCCATGCCCCGCCTAGCTGACACGCGCCCCGTCCGTCGACAACGAGGCGTGCCTCTGCGCGCGACGACGCGAGTCGCGTGCAGAGACGGGCGACCACGCATGGGCCACGCGCCCACTCCAGGGCCGCGCGCGTCGCGCGCAGGCAAGGCGGACAACACGCCGGGATAGTCGGCATTCGTCGACGTGAGCAATGCATCGCTGAAAGATCACCCCCGTGGCGTGACGGCTTCATCGCCGACACGCCACACCCGGCATGCCACGTCGCGCCTTCAGGCGATCTTCGGCAACTGCCAGCCAAACCGTACCGCGGCCACGCGCAGCGCAAAACACACCACGCCACCCAGCGTCGCCGCGACCGCCGGCGGGCACCCCAGCCGACGCGCCACCACCAGCACCGCCGCGCCAAGCAAGGCCGCACTCGCATAGATATCCGCCACCAACACCATCGGTATGCGCGAAAGCAGCATGTCGCGCACTACACCGCCGCCACAGCCCGTGATGGCGCCCAGCAGCGTGGCCATGAACGGATGGATGCCGAACTCCAGCGCCTTCTCCGCACCCGCCACGGCGAACAACGCCAGGCCTGCCGCATCCAACGTGCTCAGCAGCAACGCTGGCAGGGCTTCGACCTGCGCATGCCAGACAAACGTCACCAGCCCCGCGACAAAGGCGAGTACGGGATAGCGCCAGTCGCGCATTGCACTCGGCGGCGTGTCGCCAAGCAACAGGTCGCGAACGATGCCGCCACCCAGCGCCACAATAAACGACAGCACCAGCACGCCCAGCAGATCCAGCCCGGCATGAATGGCGGTCGTAGCACCTTCGATGGCAAACACCACCGTGCCTGCGAGGTCAGCCACCAGCACGATGTGTTTGCGGATCATGCGAACTCCCCCATGGATGACGTCGCACGATGCAACAGCCGCTCGCGCGTCACAAGCACCCAGGCACTAAACAGCTGGAACGGAACGAGCGAGGCAGGCCGAAGTCGCGACACCGCCATGATCTCCAAAGTCTTCGGCAAATAAAGCCGAACGACTCCGCTTGCATGACGACAAGTAGCGCTGTCGAATGCCTTGAAAATGGGCACAAAGAAAAAGGCGCTTAGCTTTCGCTAAGCGCCTTTCGAGTTGGTGGGCCGTGTAAGATTCGAACTTACGACCAATTGATTAAGAGTCAAAGATTATGTATGTAAGTTCATACACTTATAACCATAGTCTTTGCTAACCCCTTGTTTTGACGCCCCTCTAGATCCCCTGACATCCTTGACGATCCCTGTAGGTCCATTTTGGACTGTAGCCCCGCTGTAGCCCGGCGTATTTTCTTGTTGATGATTATTCGTCAACGGGTTTAATATCCCTTTCCCACCCGAGACGTTAGATCTTGGGGGATTATCGGAGAAGAGAAGATATGCCAAAGATGCGCCTGACTAAGCAGGCGGTCGATGAGTTGCCGTTCCCTGAAGTATCCGGAACCCGCATCAACTACATCGACAGCGAATGCTCAGCCCTCTACCTGCGTGTTACGACGACCGCAAAGACCTTCTATTACGTCACCTATAACGCTGCTGCGAAGAAGCGTGAATGGGTGAAGATCGGGCGACCGGATGAGGGTCACACCCCAAACACCGCCCGTGAGTTCTGCCGGAAGGTAGCCCGTGGAGAGATCAATCTCGCGGAGCCGGCAGTCAACGAAGACGAACCCACTACCCTTTCCCTTGTCCCGGAAACCGACTCGGGAGCCGCACCTGCGCCGGAAGAGATGACCTGCCGACAGCTGGCGAAAGACTATCTGGAGCAGTACGCCGTCAATAAGAAAGACGGTGGAAAGTCGGATCGTCGCTTTCTGGAGATCGACTTCCTACCCTCCTTTGGGGATCGGGTCGCGGCTTCTGTGAAGCGTTCGGAGCTTCAGAAGCTCTTTCAGGACAAGGCGAACGGTGATCCTGACCTGGGGAAGAAAGCCGCCCCGGTCGCAGCGAACCGTCTTCGTGCCGTCGTTTCCAAGATGTTCTCCTGGGGTATGCCGACCCTCGATGACGGTGTTCAGGTCAGTCCGGTCATGGGAACCCATCGTCGGAAAGAGCAAGCTCGCGACCGCGTTCTCTCCCATGATGAGCTTCGCCTCGTGTGGAGAAAGCTGTCTAGCTTTCAGTCGGACTTGATTCGCAGTGCGGTGAAGATACTGATCATCACCCTTCAGCGTCGTTCCGAGGTAGCTCTCATGGAATGGAAAGAGATCGACTGGAAGCACCGCATCTGGACTATCCCGAAGGAAAAGTCGAAGAACGGACACTCGCAAACCGTCCCTCTGTCGAAGATGGCAATCCGTGAGCTGGAATACATGAAGCCCCTAACCGGGCACACGCCATACATCTTCTGGAGCAACAAGAGGAACAACGCGAAGGTGCTGGAAGCAGGAGTTATTCACCCGGACTGGATCACTCACGCAATCGCGGACTTGCGCGCCCGCGACGAGGAACTGAAGGTCTTGGACCGTTTCACTCCCCACGATTTCCGTCGTACTGCCGCTACCAATATCGGTGAGCTGATGGAGAGTCGTGAAGCGGTGAAGCGTCTGTTGAACCACGTCGAAGGTGGTGCGACGTCGATTTATGACCGTGCGACGTACACGGGGTTGAAGCGCAAAGCCCTCAACCTTTGGGCAGATCGCCTGTCTAAGATCATCCGAGGCGAGCACATTCCCATCGCGGATCTGGACGAAGCCGCATAAGCAAAAGGGGCACCCTCATCAGGTGCCCCTCTTTCTTTACCAGCTGATTTCAGCCTTGTCGGTTCGCAGTCGCTTGAAGACCGGGTGTCGGAGCGAGCCTGCCGGCGTCACCTCCTGATACTGCACCTCGGCCAGCATACCCATCACCTGACGGCCCGCCGTCTTCTCCATGTCGGCATTCAGGGCTTCCCAAAGCTCGCCACGCTGGGACAGGCTGAAGCCCGAACCCACCTTTACCTGCTCGCCCTTGAAGTCCACGACGATCCCGCCGAGGGTGCCCACCATTGCCCCGGTGCCCTCGAAGAAGCCGATGATCTGCAGATCCATCGTCTCTTCCGCCTTGATCTTCATCCAGGCGTAATCGCGCTTCTTGCGGTAGAAGGCGTCGGGGTCTTTGATGATCAGACCCTCCAGGCCGTTGTTGCGAGCTGCCTCGTACATTGCCCAGATTTCGTCTTCGGATGCCGCCCAATAGCTGCCCGGCAACTCCAGGAACTTCGGCTTGTTCGTTTCCTTGTATGCCTTGAACGCAGCCTCCAGCAGCTTTCGACGCTGACGCTGGGTGCCCATTTCCTCCAGCTGGGCGTCGGACGCCTCCAGAAGGTTCGTGCCGGGCAGACCCAGAACGTCGAACACATGGAGGGTGCCCTCCTCGATGGGGTCATCCGAACGCAGGGCTGAGACCGACTCGTTGAAGGAGCCCGACGTTGCTTCGGCGTCCAGGCAGACGATGCGACCCATCTCCTTCTCGTCCATGACCACACGAACGAAGTCGATGACTTCCATCGTCATCGGGACGAGGCTCGGGATCGGGTTGCCTGCGCGGGTGTAGAAGTCCACGACCCAATCGACGGTATCGACGACGACCAGGGTGCGCATGCCATCCAGCTTCGGCTCGATCATGCGGGGCCAGCCGCTGACCTTCTTCACGTTGAAGGGGTGAGCCAGCATGACGCCGAACTCGGACAGCAAGCCGGGGATGACTTTGTTCACGCTCGATGCCTGAATGCCGATCTTCAGGTTCTTGTCGAGCGCCCACAGGGACCACTTGAGCACCGGCTGCTCGTACTTGGTGCGGATGTCCTCCAGCATCTTGATCCGGCGATCCGTCGCACCCGTGCCCGTGGCGAGCTGAATCTCGCGCATGGCGATGAAGTAGTCAGAGTCCAGGTCGTTGCCCTCGGTGACGTGAGCCACCGAGAAGTCGGTCAGTTGCTTGGGAAGCTGCTTGCTGGTGATGCCGAACTTCACCTGGTCGTCGAACCAGAACTTGAGCAGGCGCTTCAGGTAATCCACCTGGGTTTCGTCGGCGTCTTTGACGAAGTTCTCCAGCAGCTCCAGCTTGGTCTTGCCCTTCGCTGCCCCGATGGCAACGAGCAAGTCGTGGATTGCGTCAATATTGGGCGTCGTGCTCATTTCCAAGTTCCTCAAGTGCCTGGTTGATCGCTCCCTGGATGATGTTCTGGGAGGCAAGGTCGGTGTCGATGTGACCGTTACGCTTCACGGGCGCGGTCACGGGTTCAGCACGCTCGCGCTTGACCTTGATCGGGTCGGCGTCTGCGATGGTGTTGGTGTCGGTCGGGACGAAGCCGCGCTGGGAGTTACCCCGGCGATAGCCGATGCCAGCTCGGGCGGCTTCGGACTGTTTCTGGAACTCGGCCAGGGTCTTGTGACGGTCGCGGAAGTACAGGGCGTGACCCACCTGCATCTCTTCCTTGCGCATCTTGATCGCCGGACAGGTTCGGCTGCAGATGGCGTCCTGGCAGCTCGTGCGCAGGTTCGGGCGCTTCTCCAGCACCGCTTCGATGGTGTGCAGGCAGACTGCATAGTTCGAACGGCCACTGTACTGGTCACACCAGAAGTAATAGCCGTTGCTGCCCGAGCGAGATTCGCCCATCGGCAGCTTGTCTTCATTGATGGGGTCGTTCGGGATGTCCCGAAGCTCGATCTTCTCTTCCACGCTCTTCTCTCCTGTGCGCGCATTTGCGCTTCACGCAATTATAGTATGTGCATACATACCATTACAGCGAAATCGTTAGGGGCTTCTCTGGGTAGCGCTTGGCCACCTCCCCCTTCAGCAGCACGATGTCCACGCCCGTCCTGATCCGCTTAGCGTTCTGGATCGCGGACAGGATCTCCACCGGCTTCGCTTCGCCTGGGTCTTTGTCCTTCGGGAGCATCGCCACGTAGCACTCAAACCCCATCTTCAGGAGGCTCAGACACGCCTTGGCAGCTGCGAAGGTCGCTTTCGCCTCCCCATCCCAGAGGAAGGTCAGGCGCTTGACGCCCTTACCCCTGAGCTTGATGAACTGGCCCAGCTGGTCATTCCCTTCGTTGTTGCCCTCGGACAGGTGCATGCCGAAGGTGCCCACGGCCAGGGTGGTCTCACGCTTGGAGAAGTCCGTGTCCAGGGCGATCTTTGCCCCGATGACGTCAAACGCACCCTCGCAGATGACCACATGGTCTACCCCAGGCACGACGTTCCACCCGTTGTAGAGGTAGGAGCCGGTAGACGCGAAGCCAGGCGGGAACAGGTAGCGCTTCTCGTGCTCCCCAGTGCCGTCTCGCCCCTGGAACGTGACCAGCTCACCCTCCAGGTCGAAGACCGGGATGATCACGCGCTTGCCGTAGTCCTGCTTCATCTTGCGACCGTCAGGGCTGACGACTTCGAAGGAGCCCTCTTCACACCAGCGGAGCCCGAAGTATTCAGCCAGGGCTTTATCCACCCCTCGGCGTGCCAGGTATTCGGGAACCTCCTCCATCTCCGCGACAGGCTTGCTCTCGGGGAGATAGAGGGAATTGAGGTCCGCGATGGTCAGGACTGACGTTCGCTTGGGCCTCCAGCCCTGCTCCTGAGCCAGTTTCCTGAGCGTCAGAAGCAGCTGGTTGCCAGCTTGGGAGTACAGACCCTTGAGGAAAGTCCATTTGGAGAAGGTCTTCTGGGGGCAACCGCCAGAGAAGCAGTTGCCGACGCCAGAATCCGCGTTGACGTAGACACGATAGTCGTTCGACCCGCAGAACGGGCATGCCCGGACGTTGAGCTGACGACCTGAACGACCGTAACTGTCACGGTGGGACACGCCTTCACGGTCGAGCACCCACTCCATGTCGATCTGGTCGAGCAGTTCTTTTGCCTCCTCCCACATGACGCCTATGCCTCGATTTCGATGATGGACTCGATCATTCGTGCCTGTTCAAGGTTCGTCTTGACCCGGACGATGAAGTTGCCCTTCTGGTTACGGGACGCGGCGAAGTAGAGCTTTGCCTCGTTGTTTGCCTTGTCCTCGTCGCTACTGTTGATGGAGATCAGCAAGTCCACAGTTCGGACCTTGTTGATGTCTTCAGCGACGTGCTCCATCTTGCTGACCGTGGACTTGAAGCCCTCACGGTTGGTCTGGGTCGCAGACAGAAGCGCGCAGTTGAACTCGTAGGAGATGGCACGCAGGTCGATGTAGATCATGCGGCTGTTCTCGCGCATCTCCGACGACATCTGATCCGGACGCATCAGGTCGGCGTAGTCCACCACCACCATGTCGTAGTGATTGCCCTTTGCGGCTTCCCGGTGAAGCAGACGACGGAGGTCGCCAGGGCTGAAGCTGCCCGTGGGGAAGTCGAACAAGGAGAACTTGCCGGCCTTAGCAGACGCTGCCTTTACCTTGTCGCGAACGGCACCCAGAGCGATCTGGAGATCCTTCATCGCGGTCTTGGCGATGTTCGCGTCCATACGATCCGCGATGATGCGAGCGGCCACTTCCAGCGAGACGTACAAGACGTTGTAGCCGGCGAGACAGGCATTGACCGCGAACGCGATCAGCGACATGGACTTGCCCGCTTTCGCAGCGCCCATGATCACGCTCAGCTCCTTGCGACCCCATCCCTTGTTGTAGAGAACACGGTCCAGCTCCTTGAAGCCGGTGGTGATCCCGTCATAGGTGATGCGACCCGCCAGAAGCTCCTTGCGGTATTCCGCACGCCCCTCGATCGTTTCGAAGAAGTCGATCTTGGAGTTGTCCTGGTTCTCGCCCACCATCAAGGCTTGCTTGATGGCCTTTTCGATGGCCGGGAAGTCCCGCTTATCGACCAGCTCTGCAGACTTCAGGATGGCCTCGGTCATCGCAGAGTGACGAGCGAACTCGGCCACGCGGTCGATGGTGAAGTCCTTGTCGTCCAGCTCGACTGCGTACAGCTGACGCAGCGCCTGCTTCATGTCCTCAACGAGGTCGCCACGGATGGTCTTGTTCTTGACCGCATCCGTGAAGAGCATCACGAACGCCGTCTTGGACGGGATCATCTTGTACTTGTTGAAGTAGTCGAGAGCCAGGCTCACGATCTGACCGAGGCTTTCGCTGGTCATGTAGCGCGGCTGGACGAGCCCTTCGGTGCGCTGGTTGAAGTCCGTGTCGCGAAGCACCCAGGCAGCGATCTGTTCCTGGAAGTTCTCGTCGAACTCATAGGTAACGCCCTCTTCGGTCGCTACCACCTCTTCTTCGACCGCCGACATTTAAGCCACCTCGGCAACGGTGATCTCTTCGAGGGCGTGCTTGAACAGCAGGCGCTTGACGGCACCGTTGTTGGTGGAGATCAGGATGGTGTAGCGATCAACCTCCAGGACGTAGCCGTTCAGGACGACATCAGCGCCCAGCACGAATTCCAGCTCGGTCTCGGACTCGCGCATCTCCTGCAGCCACTGGTCATGGCTCCAGGGCTTCGGCTGGGGCGGGAGGACGATCTTGGTCGGCGGGGTTACTTCGGGACGGCGGGCCTTGCCGTTCAGGTGGAGGGTCTTGCGACGGGGAAAGTTGTGATCCTTCATTCTCTTCTCTACTGCGTATGTATGTCGATACATACATTGTAGCGAGGAAAAAGTTACGCGATCAGTTCAGCGGGAAGCAGCTTCTCGGCAGTCGCTTGGGACAGCACTCCCTGGTCGATCAGACGCAGGGCGACCATCGAGCTGCCCTTGGCACGGATCATCTTGCAGAGCCATTCGTCGAACGCGCCCTTCCACGGGGCAGTCGAGTCGGCCATGAGGGTCGGGGCGGTGAAGTGCAGCGCTCGGATGGGGAGTTCCTCCTTCCAGCGCATTGCGATGAAGCCGATCAGGGGCAGGACGCCGGGACGGGCCTTGCCGTAAAGCTGACGGACGTTGGGGAGCCTGCTCCACCCGCGATCCACTGCCTCGTTGATCCCGAGACGGACGAACGTGTCATAGGGCATCCCGAGAGCGTCAGCGGCCTGTCGTGCCCCGAATGCGTCTTTCATCTGCTGCTCTTTTATAAGAGACGTGAACAGCTTCGACACAGCGATAGGGGCGCGATAGATGCCGGTGTACTTCTCCTGCGACTCGACGTAGACCTTGTTGCAGAGCTTCCCAAACAAGCGCGTGCGCTTGACGGGGTGCATGCCCCTGTATTCCCACCAGCAGGCTTTCGCAAGCTTGCGCTCGCGCTCACAGATCGCGTCAAAGTCGTTTGGGAACGAGCGCATCAGCGCTAGATCCATGTCCCTGGCTTCCATGTCGAAGCCAGGGAACTCGATGGTATGTGTGATGGTCGCCATAGTTAGTGCTTTGTCTCTGAGCACTAATTATATGCGCTCACATACTTATTTTGTCGCAGGATCTCGATACCGCCTCAAGATCTCCTTGACCAGGCCCGAGCGCACAACGTCATCCTCGGTGAACTCGATGACCTTCACGCCCTTGAGACCCTTCAAACGCTCCATGGCGTCCTTCAGGCCGCTTTCGCCAGGGATGTCCTTTTGGGTGATGTCGCCATTGATGACCACGGTCGAGTTTTCACCGATGCGGGTCAGGAACAGCTTCATCTGCTCCGGGGTGACGTTCTGGGCTTCGTCCAAGATCACGAAGCAGTTGTCGAAGGTCAGGCCACGGATGTACTCCAGGGGCTGAATCTCCA
Source organism: Dyella telluris (assembly GCF_014297575.1). NCBI lineage: Bacteria > Pseudomonadati > Pseudomonadota > Gammaproteobacteria > Lysobacterales > Rhodanobacteraceae > Dyella > Dyella telluris. Next base: position 72,015 of record NZ_CP060412.1, read on the forward strand.
CCTTTTCGAGGCGCTGGAGGTTCTCCAGATGCCTTGCGCCGAGGACCGAACTCAGGATGTGCCGGAACGGGGCGAAGTACGGTTCGAACTTCTCGTGGATGGTGCCGGGAAGGAAGCCCAGTCCCTTACCTGCTTCGACTGCCGGACGGGTCACGATGATCTTCTGGATCTTCCGCTGAAGCAGCAGGTTCGCAGCGTGCGCGGTGCAGACGTAGGTCTTGCCCGTGCCAGCGGGACCGATGCCGAAGGTCAGCTGATTGGATTCCATCGAGATGAGATAGTGACCCTGCACCTCATTCTTCGGCACGACTTCCTTGACGTAGCCGTAATCCTCTTCCCCACGGTGACGCTCACTACCCACACGCTCCTTGCCAGTGCGTTCCCGGTTCTCACGTTCCATGCGCTCGTTGCGCTTACGTTCTGCTCGGCGTCCCACGTTTGTCCTTCCTTGGTTGTGAAAAAGGGCGTCCGTCCTAGACACCCTTGGGGTTTAGTGATTCTTGGTGGTGAAGAGCGTCGTTGGTATCCCGGCAAACTCGCTCTTGTCCCGGTAGTAATACTTGCCACCCACCACAGCGAAGTTGGTGATCGGGAAGTATTCGATGACCGTGGCCTTCGTCAGCGTGTCGATGTGTGCCAGGGCGAAGCCGTTGTGCCACTGCTCACCGTTGCAGTAGCTCGCGGAGCGCTTGTGACCGCTGCCTAGCTGATGCCATTCGTATGCACCGTAGATCGGGGAGAACATCGGCCACACTTCATGCTTGTGGTGATGACCGTTGACGCCGGGCAGACCCATGTGGCGCGCATGCGGAAAGTGATGTGCGAGGAAGGCGTCCCAATAGATGCGGTAGTTGTTCTTCACTTCCTTGGTCGTGTCCGACTTCGTGAACGCCGTCATGTCGGCCTGGGCCACGTAGTTCATTTCGAACTCTTCCAGACCCAGCAGCTTGCTGATCGTCATGCCGTGGAGGTCGGAAAGGACCGCACGCAGGGCCGGCGTAGCATCAGCCAGGTGACGCAGGAGGCGGTGCTCGTGGTTGCCTTCGATCAGGTCCATCTGCGTGCCTGGGCAGGCTTCACGGATGGGAGCGAAGATCTTGGTGTGGGCGAACTTGATGCGACCCACCACGTCCCACTCACGCGGATCCACGCCGTACTTGCCGAACTCGGGCAGATCGAAGATGTCGCCCACGAAGCTCACCACGTCGGGCTGCACTCGCTTGGCGGTGTCGATGAGGACGCGCAGGAAGAACGGGTCAATCTCGATGTCGTGGAGGTCCGAACACAGCAGGATGGTCTTGAAGCGAGCCTTGTTGTCGCGGGTGTACTTGTCGCCCCACTCCCGGCGCTCCTCGTTCATGCGCTTGTAGTGGTCAACCGAGGCGTGCTTGGCGATGGCCTTCTCCATCGCACCGACCTGACGTGAGCCGGTGATGCCCGCCTGGCGCTTGAACTCGTGGAAGGTGCCGAAGTGCATCGTCCAGACGGACTCGGCATAGCGTCCGTGGACGCGGTAGTAGTTGCGGGTGATGAACCGTTCGGGGTCCGCTTCCGCCATCGCACGAATGTCTGCGATGCAGTCTTCGGCAGTGCCATCCTTCAGCTTGGGGATGATGGTTTCAGAGAGTGGGGCTTCCTTGCCCCGTGCAGCCTTCACTGGCTTCTTACTCGCTTTCACTTGCCGATTCCTTGTTTTCTGAGCTGTTCCGTCAGCCCATGGTGGCGGTCCTTGCACTCCCAGTAGAGGTGCTGGACTTGTTTGTGGTTGGCTTGAATGGCTTCACGTTCACCGGATTGAAGCTCCGGCAGCTCTTCAGGGCAGTCCTCAAGGTATTTCGCGTTGAGAAAAATCTGCCCTCTTGTTTCCGAGGTTCCAGAGGCGCAGCTCGTCAGCATCAAACACAGGCTGATCCACGCTGCGCTCAGAAAGAGCCGGTATGGGTTCATGGGTGTCGTCCTTCGGCGGATTCCGTGCCTTGGGTTCAGTCACGGGGTATCCGGGCTCCTGTGCCCGGCGCTTGTTGTAGAAATCGACAACGGCGGTGTCAGTCCAGGAGAAGAAGCCGTCCCTGGCTACATCCTTCCCTGTTTGCTCCTCCTGGACTGACATGGCCGCTTGGGCGTTGTCTGCCGTTTCCTTGCTCACCGCAGCGGACTGCTGGGACTTCTCAATGGCGTAGCCACGCTCAGTCCAGGTGTGGCCTCCGTAGAAGCACAGACCCGACCAGGCCACGACGAGCAAACCAATGAGAAGTCCCTGCTTCATGCTGCTTCCTTGAGTTCCTTGCGTTTCTGCCAAACCACGTAGATCGAGGTGCCGATGCTGACGGCCACCAAGGTCAGAGCGATCACTCGGGTCCACTGCGTCATGCCGGCAGTGTCCGAGGCGATCTGTTTGATGGCTGCCACCGTGGGAGCGATCTGGCTGTAACCAGCGGTGATCGCGCCTGCGATACCCGTCACGATGGTCGTGATGGATGCCTTGCCACCCGGCACTTCAGTCACCTTCTGGACGGGTGCCGTGGGCACTTCGTTGGCGGTGTCGATACGGATGGCTTCCTGGATGACAGGAGCTGCCTTCGGCACTTCGATACCGGGCAGAGTCATCTGCGGAGCCGGCACGGAGATCTTCCCGATGGGAGCGATGTCCTCGACCGGGAGGCTCCACAGTCGGATTTCCAGGTTGCGACGGTTCACCAGGCCCGGCAGATCTTCCTTCCAGGTCCGAACCTTGCCGTCAGCAAGCTTCTCGGTCTTGGTGATCTTGACCCACTTGGCCAGCTCAATCGGGACAGCCTTGTAGTCGCCCTGGTTGAGCTTGCGCAGCAGCGTGCTGGACGCGAACTGATCCCAGCCCACGTTGAAGGCGAAGGACACCAGTGCGCCGTACTGATGATCGTTCAGATCAACCAGCACCTTGCTGCACACTACGTCGATTGCTTCGTGGAGATCCTGGTCGAAGATGCGCCAGGCTTCGGCTTCGGTGATGACCAGGCCAGAGCGAACCTCGGGACCGGTGTGGCCGATACCGATAGTCCAGACGCCCTTGCTGTCCTTGTAAGCCTTGAGGACGGGTTTACCGTCAGTGCCAGGAGCGCCCTCGCACACAGCGAGGAACTTGCGGCACTCTTCAGTCAGTGGACGGAAGTTCACGGGGAACCTCCGCTGAGCTTGGGGATGTTGACGTCCGCTGCCTTGGCAGTCAGATAGATCAGCAGGAGCCAGAGACCGATCTTCGTAGCCCACGCGAATACGTGGCCCATGAAAGAGTCGGTCAGCTTGTCCATGCGTCGGTGGAACTGTTCCGTGATACGGATCAGTTCGAGAACCTCTTCGGGCTTTCGGTCCCCGAAGTGGCTGATGAAGCTTTCCCGGACTTCGGATCGGACGACAGACCGAATTGCCTCAAGCAACTCGGCCTGTCGGCCTTTCTCAATGAGTTCCTTCTCACGTCCGGACATTCCATTGTCCAGGTCTTTCTCGCTCACCGCTCAGTCCCTTGTAGCCAGTGTGTATGTATGCGCTTACGTATTCTACAAGGGACGGAAAGGGTTAGCCACCCTTGGTGGAGTTGCCCTTGCCGGTCGGCTTCGACTTCAGCTCTTCCAGCTCGCTGGTCAGCTCGGCAATGCGCTGGGCCTGCTCCTGCAGGTTGCCGTGGATGATCTGCACAGCCTGGCGTGCGGCCTGGACGAACGGACCACGGGCAGCGCCTGCGAGGGTCTGGGTCAGGTCATCGGATGCCTGGGCGAGGAACTGCACGGCTTCCTGGGTTTCCTGCTTGATCACGGGGTTTCTTCCTTGTTGGTTTCAGTGGTGGGTTCGATGATCGTGACGGTTTCGTCCACGACCGGGGGCGGTTCTTCCGAGACGTTCGGAGAGTTGGGGTTCAGGGTGCTCTGCAGGGTCTCGCTTGCGAAGCCCTTTTCGTTTGCCAGGCGGTCGAACGCGAGCTTGAACATGTTGACGACGCCGGCTCCCGAGATGTGCTCCAGCGGAACACCAGTGACGGGATCGAGGTCTTCGGGCTGGGCAAACAGACGCGGGAGCACTTCCATGCCATTGACCCAAAGGGTATCGCGACGACCCTGCACGTCCACGTAGGCACCGTCGATGTAGATGTATTCCTGGCACTCGTAGATCAGCTGGATGTTGCCGCTGACCGGATCCCACTTCATGCGGATCTCCGGGGCGACCATTTCAGCGACGACACCGTTACCCAGCTCCCGGAATCGCTTGTTCACAACATTGGTCATAGGTATGTCCTAAAAGGTGACTATTACATTATACGTATGCAGATACTTACACGGTCAGCCCGGCCCTAAGACCGGGTGACATTTCTTCGAATTGCCTTACACCGTGTTGAAGTAGTTCATGCTGCAACGTGCGGTCACGGTCTGGGACGAGACGCCATCAGAGATGTCGCACGCCACATCCACGTAGCTGCCCCCATTGAGCAGAGCCGTACACTGCGCGCTCACCTGGTTGGTGTTGCTGCCGGCAGTAGCGCCAGATGCGCCACCACCCCACCCGATCACACGCCAGTTGTAGCTGAAGTTGCCCGTGCCACCGGATGCGTATGCGGTGGCCAAGGTGCTCATCACGCGGGTCGTCGGCGTGGTCTTGTTGCCGAGGTTGAACGAGACCGTCGAGCCGGTTGCAGACGCAGTGAACGGGACGTAGTTGGTCGCACCCACGAACTGCGCGAGTTCCAGATACCACGAGTTGTCCGAGACGCCGTAGTTCTGCGAGATGTTCGGGACGAGACCACCACCACGGGCATACGAAAAGAGGTCGCCAGGGCCTCCGAAGACATTCACTAGATCCTGGAGGCTCGGGTTGGCGGGAACGGTAGCCATTACAGGCCACCGTCCGTCAGACGCTTGTCCAACATCTGCACCGCTGCGACGAGGGGAGCCAGCAGCTCGGCCACCGACAGGGTGAGCGTGTCGGGACCAGCAGGGCCGTCACCGGAGGTCACCATCGTCGGATAGTGGTCCTCCATCTCCTGAGCGAAGAACCCGAACTCCCAGTGGCCGTCCTTGAGGTAGGAACGCGGGATCAGCTTCTTGATCTTCTCAAGCTCCTGGCGGGGGTTGAGCTTCTCCGCGAAGCGCTTCAAGCGCGCGTCGGAGTTGATCTTGAAGTTCGGCGCATACACCCAGGCGGAACAGTAAGCGTCACCGTTGGATTGAACCTTGAACTCGCCAGCACCGTTATATGGCCCGTTGGGTCGCATATAGATCGTGCCCGCCGTGCCGTTATTGCCGAGAACAAGGTGGCCCTGGTCGGAGTTGACGTAGCCGTTGCGCGCCTTCAGGGTGTTGCCGCTTGCTTCGCCCCAAATCGTTGCAGAACCGCGTGCGACGAGATCGCCGCGCATATTGAAGTGGCCGTTACGAACGTCAAACCAATGCGAGTATTCGCCCAAAGGCACAGCCTGTCCGGAAATGGTCGGGGCAAAGCCGATACCGTTCCACGACTTGATGGCAAGGTTGTTCGCAGTGATAGAGCAGTTGTCACCGTTACCCGGATAGATGCCGTTGCCGCCACCGTTACCGTTAAACGTGATCTCCTTCATCATTACGCCGCCGACGTTCTTGTCTAGCGGGGTGATAAGAGCAGACGTCCAGATGGTGCCGCCTGCGGCGAGGGAGGCGGTAAACCCAGCCTGCTCGTTATAGAAGCTGAACTGTCCGCCCTGCTTGAAGATGTACGAGTTGGCGTTTCCGAAGTAGACAACGCCATCAGTGGCAGTGCCGTTCCAGCCGGAAGCTCGGAGGGAAGCGTTGTTCGCGATCACCGTGCCATTAACGGTCGTCGTGCCGTCAGGCGCGACCGTGACCCTGGAGATCAGGGCACCGCGCTTGGCCCCAAAGCTGATGTTGAGCGCACCGCCCACCGAATAGAGGGCGATGTCATTGTCACCATCAGAGATCGCATAGCCGCCGCCGTAGCTGCCGCCAGCCTGGTATGCCATAGCGCCGACGCCCTGACCAGGGCCACTCCAGACGTGCGTCGAGACAACGGACTTCGTGACCGTAATCTTGTTCTGAGCCTGGAGCGAAATGTCGGTGCCGTTGATTGCGATGGGCGCGTACTTCGACGCATCCGAGTTGACGGCATCCAGGGACACGCCATCCGTGCCGAAAGGCATGAAGCGAGAGAGGCCAGTCGTGCCGTTCACCGGCTTGAAGTACACGATGTCGGAGAACGTCGGCCCGACAAGGTTCGCCTTGCTATTCGGGTTGAAGTTGCCGTCGTGCCACACATTGCGCCACGGACCCCAAGTCGTTGCGTTGGTGCCCTTACGGATTGCCAGGCCATCGCCAAAGCTGAGCTGCGATGCGTAGCCGCCCGATCCGCCGATGTCCCAACCCATCATGGTCAGAATGTGCGCATAGGTGCCGCCGTTGTTGACGGGCGGGTTATTGACCGACGCAATGCGCTTGAAGCTCGCGAATACCTGCTTAGCCCCGAAGTCGCCCGGAGCATCCACCACGTCGCGGGTGTCCACCACAGCAATCGAGGTTGCGGATGCAGCGGTGGCGGTCTTGTCGAGCTTCGTGGTCGGATCGAAGTTGGCACTCGTCCACAGCTTGTTCCAGGTGGCGAACTGCGAGCCATCCGAGGTGCCGCCGACGAAGGAGTCAGAAGAGCCGGCCTGGATCCACAGACCCGCCCAGCCGCCCGAAACGTCGCGATTGGCGATCTTGTGGAAGTAGCCGTAGTTGTCGTTGGGCGCACCACCTGCAATGCCGATAGTGCTGCTGTTGCCCATATAGCTGGAGTAGCCCATCGGGAGCGCAGCCCAGGCAGCGGCGGTGTTCGTTACGCCGTCGTAGGTCTGGTTGCCAGTTTTGCCCAGCTTCGTGGCGAGCAGCGGAAGCAGACCCAGATCATCGGTCACGTCGATGATCGAGACGTCATCAACCGTCAGCGTGCCGACCGTCTGGTTCGCATTCACGGACAGCTGGAGACCGGTCACGCCCGGCTGCACGGTGTAATCGCCAGTGACCTGAGTCCAGCTCGTCTTGTTGCTGGAGAACGTCGGGGCGATCAGCAGACCACCGCCCGAGTCACCCAGGCGCAGCTTGGAGTTGTTGGATGCCCCGTTGTAGTCGGCGCTGGTCTTGTAGTAGCACGAAATGCGGTAGGTGCGGCCCAGCACAACCGGGATCGTCTGCACCGGCATGCCAAAGCTGACATCACCGCTACCAGGTGCGATCTGAATGGCCGTGCTGCCGCTGCGGGAGTCCGTCACATAGGTCACACGCCCCTGAGCGCCCGACTGCGTGAGATCCCACAGCTTCTTTTCGAAGTTGCCGTCCGAAACGAGGTTGCGACCAGCCGTGAAGTTGATCAGGTCCAGCGAACGCTGGAGGTTCGTCACTTCACTGATGGCGTGCGTATGCGCGCTCGGAGTGAACGTGGTCGGCTTGTTCGCCAGGTTCGCCCAGGTGAAAGCAGCAGAGTCGAGCTTGGACGACTCCAGGGCGGCAACCGAGGTCAGGTTGCGGACATGCCAATCCGTCGCATACCAGATCGAACCGTAGTCCGGCGAGTTCTGGTTGATCTGGAGGAACGGCAGGATCCAGCGAACCGAGCCATTTGCGGGCACGGTATAGCGACCCACCACCTTCACCCAGCCTGCGCTGATGGGCTGGCTCTTGACGTTGGTGTAGGTGTAGGTGCCTGCGCCACCCGGAGCCCACGGGCTGAACTGCGACTGGCGGACGTAGAGATTGAAGGCATTGGTGCCAGGCGTGCCGACACTCGATGCCACGACAGCCGTCATCTCGATCACATCGCCCGGCTGAACCGGAATGGGATCGAAGTTGGGCGTGTGGTCGCGCACAGCCAGCTTTGCCACATAGGGCTGCGGGCAGCCAGCCGGGACGTCCGGATCGGTCGAAGCGACGACCGTGAAGCCCATGCGGTCGTAGCGGGTTTCGAACGTCGGGTTCGGGATCAGGTCTTCACCCGCGTTCAAGGCCGACTTGACCGCGTAGGTCAGCGTATCCAGGTTCGTCTGGAGGCTGCTGATGTCACCGATGCCCAGCGTGACCGCACCAGTGCGACCGGCAACGCTCGTCACCGTCTGCTGGTTGTCGATGCGATCCCAGCCATTCTTGTCATTGGCAACGATCATGTCGCCAATCTTGTAGCTCACCGAGCTGACGGTGCCCGCCACGCTGATGATGTAGAAGTCACCCTTCTTCGGGGTGGCCGGCAGCGTGCCCTTGGAAGCGTCCCACGAGCCCATGTAGACCAGGGTGCCCGTCGATGCAGCCTGCATCGTTTCCGCCCAGTGGCGAGCGGAGAACTTGCCCGGCTGGACTTCGGTGTTGCGGGGAGCGTCAGCCCACTGCTGAGCCAGGTCGCGAGCGGTCTCGGCAGCCGTCTTCGCACCGCCTGCAGCCGACGAGGATGCGGCAGCGCTCGTTTCCGAGGACTTCGCGTTGGTCTCGCTCGTTTTGGCGTTGGTCTCGGAGGTCTTTGCGTTCGTAGCCGAGGTGGCTGCAGCCGTAGCCGATCCAGCAGCTGCCGTCTTCGATGCAGCAGCATTGGTTTCGGACGTAGCAGCGTTCGTTTCCGAGGTCTTGGAGTTGGTCTCGGAGGTCTTCGCCTTGCTCTGGGAGTCGGCAGCAGCAGCTGCGCTGTCAGAGGCAGCCTGGCTGTCCGTGATGTCCTCGATGTAGAGCGCCTGCAGCTCGATGGTCGCGCCCGTGCCAGCCGTCGCAATGGCCTGACAGGTGGCATAGGGAGCCGTGCTGCCGCTGGTGAACTGGAACGAGACCGTCTGCCACGCGCCGTCCTTGGGGAGGTTCGCGTTCGCAGGGATGTTGGCCATGACGGAGGTCGCCATAGCGTCGTTCACGGTCAGGATCGACAGACCCAGGGTCGAAGTGCCCGCAATGGATCGAGCGACCGCAGTTGCACGATAGGTGCGACCGGACGCATTGCGCAGGTAGCCCTTCGGACGCGGATACACCGGGCTGGTTGCCGTGGACTTGAAGACCGTGCCAGAGCCCGCTTCAACGACGAAGTTGGCATCCGGGATGTCAGTCGATCCCGGACCCACCGAGTTGGTCAGGGTGAAGAACTTACCCTTCTGCGAGAACTCGCGGGGCATGGCGAACATTGCACCGGCAGTCGCAGCGGTCGCACTGTTGGCAGCGTTCGTTTCACTGGTCGCAGCAGCGGTCTTCGACGCAGCAGCAGCGTTTTCCGATGCCTTGGCATTGGTTTCGCTGGTCTTTGCATTCGTCTCGGAGGTTGCAGCAGCCGTTTTGCTGGCAGCAGCAGCATTCTCGGAAGCCTTCGCGTTGGTTTCCGAGGTGCCGGCAGCGGTCTTGCTCGCAGCAGCAGCCGTCGCGGAGCCAGCAGCGTTCGTTTCGCTGGTTTTCGCGTTCGTTTCGGAGGTCTTGGCGTTGGTTTCCGACGTCTTTGCGTTCGTTTCGGAGGTCTTCGCCTTCCCTTCCGACGTGGAAGCATTGGTGGCCGACGTAGCAGCAGCCGTAGCGGAGCCGGCAGCAGCGGTCTTGCTGGAAGCAGCGTTCGTTTCGCTCGTGGCCGCAGCCGTCTTGCTCGCAGCAGCGTTGGTTTCCGAGGTCTTGGAGTTGGACTCGGAGATCTTTGCGTTCTGCTCGCTCGTGCGGGCAGCTGCAGCCGAAGCCGCCGCATTGGTCTCGCTGGTCTTGGCAGCGTCACGCGATGCGTTCGACTTGGCCAGGTTGTCGCGAGTCTGGGCAATCGCACCGCCCAGCTCATCAGCCATCTTGGTGCCGCTGTCCAGGATCTGTGGCAGCGAGTAGACCTCCATCGCCACGCCGTCGAAGCTGGTGATCGTGACCTTGGTCGGATACACCGGGTCATCGGATGCCGGCTTCGTCGCCCAATCGGTCAGCTGACGCTCGCGCAGGAGCGACTTGCTGATGAGCTGGAGCTGGGCAGCAACAAGCTCGGCACCGGGAAGCACCGAGAAGTTGCGGATGACCGCGTAGGTCGTGGTAGCCAGGCTCGCGCCCTTGTAAGGGGACGCGAGCACCAGGGTATCGGCACCAGTGACGTCCGCGATCTCGTAGAACGCAGCGCCGTCGATGGTGAAGAGATCACCAGGGCGGATCGGGTTGCCAACATTCCAGAACGTCGAGGTTCCGGAGATGTTGGCCGAGTCCTTGGTTACTTTGACAGTGCCGGCTCGATACCAGCGGCTGTAGTCCGTCATTCGATCATCCTTGATCTATGGAGGTATGTATGTGCCTACATAGTATAGCAATCAACGAAGACCAAAGATGTAGCCCTGCACGAGGTTCACATGGAAGTTGCCATCACGGTTGCCGCCCGAGGTGGTGTGGACTCGGTAGGCTCGCGACCCGTTGATCATGTCGTCCGGGATCAGGAACGTGTTGACCGCACTGTTGCGGGAGCCCAGGTAGATGTTCACCTGGCGCATGGGCACCCACGAGCTGCCCACCAGCTTCTCAATCGTCACCGTGCCGTTACAGGGGTCACTGCCGCTGTTGTACGAGTTCACTTCCATCATCACGACCGGACGGTGCCATTCACCCGAACGAACCGGGTTGTCCAGCCAGAAGGCGTCAGTCGCACCACCGGACGCAGTGATGTCGCCCGACCAGCTGATGATGTTCGACGCCTGGAACTTGCCCGTGATCGAGCCAGCCGTCAGGTCGCCTCGGATGATGGCGTTGTTGAAGATGGCCGTGCCGTCCTTGCGGATCTGCCAACCATTGTTGCCGTCGTAGTTCCACGACTGGATCGTGTCACCGATCTTGGCGTTGGTAATCGTTCCGTCACGGATATAGGCGGCATCCATCCACACGCCACGGTAGTCACCCGAGGTGATCACCTGGAATGGGAAGACGTTGGCGATACCCGGCGCACCCACGAGGAACTGGTCCGCACGGACGATGAACTGCGAAGTCGGGCCTGCACCCGGCTTGCTAGTCACACCCAGGCCGAAACCTGCCACGTAGCCATTGACGTCGATACGCAGGCTGTACTGGCTCTGGAAGTCCGAGATCGACAGGCGCTGTTCGATAGCCTGGCGCACGGTGCCGCCCGCGTTGTAGGTGTCGTAGCTGAGCTGGTTGACCTGGCTCACCAGGTTGCCCGAGCCGGTGAACACGATGGATTCCAGGTTCGTGATCTTGGCCTGAGCCTTGCCAGCTTCAGAGGTCGAGTCCGCGAACATCTGGCGTGCCCACTCCGTCACGAACTTGCCGTTCTGGAGGTCCGACACAGAGGTCTGGAGCGAACCAAGGTAGCTGGAGTTCGTGATGGTCGCGCCATCCTTGGTGCCCGTCACCTTCAGCGACAGCTGCTCCTGGCTCGTGATGGTCGCGTAGTTGTCCTTGACGAGCGCCTGGATGGTCTTGTCATAGGCGGCGACCGACGAGGACACCTTCTGACCAATGGTCGAGTCGTCGGTGACAGCGGAGCCGTCAGCCTTACCCACGATCTTGGCGATGATGTTGTTGCGGGAGGTCGCTTCAGCGCTGTCACCATCCGAGCGCGCCTTCTGCTCGTTCGTGATCGCGGTTTCAGCCGCACCCATGCGGGTAGCCAGCTTGCCCACGTCCGACGAGATCGCCCCGTCAGCGTCCACACGAGCCTGCTTCTCGGACGAGATGCCCGCAGCCAGGTCGTCCGCCATCTTGGCAGCCAGCGTCGTGCGGGCAGTCGCTTCTGCAGAGTCAGCGTCAGCGCGAGCCTTCGACTCGGAAGCGATTCCAGCCTCAGCCTGCCCCATGCGCACAGCCATCGCGTCCATCGACTTGGCGAAGGCTTCGTCAGCAGCAGCGCGAGCCGTGCGCTCTTCCACGATGCCGGCAGCGATGTTCTCGTTCAGCTCGGCATAGAACGTGGTGATGCGCTGAGCCAGAGCCTCGTCTTCGCTCTGGCGCACATTCTCTTCCACGCTGATGCGCGTCTGGTGGTTGTCAGCCAGCGTCAGGAGACGCCAGGTCTCAGCGATGGTATCGACGAAGGTGGTCATATCCACCTTGCCGTTGAGGTCGCTGCCAGCCAGCAGATCGAACAGCTGCGGGATCTGGTCGATGTTGGTGCGCAGCTCCTTGTCCAGCATGCCGGCGCTGACCTTCTCGCCGTTCTCCTCCATGATCTGCTGGATGGAGGTCTGGGCAGTGCCGATCACACCGTCCTTCGGGAACGGGTCGCCCTTGTTGCCAGCCGTGTCCTTCAGGCGGATCCAGTAACGGAACTGCCCTTCCCCACGGTTCGTATGGGTGAACGAGAACGCGCTGACGGTATCCGCAAGGGTAGCGTCTGCGAAGCTCTTAGACGGCTCCTGGTCGATTCCGAGCGTGTAGTAGATCTCGGTCTGCGCGACTCGCGTGGCGTCGCTCACAGCCCAGCTGAGACGACATGCGAACGGGAGCGTCGTGACATTCAGGTCGAGCGGGGTCACAGCTGCCGTGATAGCAGCCTTCACCTCGACCGTGACGGTCGGAGCCTTGGAGAACGGCGCACGGTTGCCCACGCGGTCGATAGCGACCACGCGCAGGCTGAAGACGTCATCCTTCTCCGCTTCGAACGAATAGATGGTGTAGCCGGCAGTGACCTTGCCCACCGACTTCCACTCGTCGGCGTTCGGGTCCAGGCGGAACAGCTCAGCACCGTCGTAGTCGCCAGTCTTCGGGCGCTCCCAATGCACGTCCACGTAGAAGCGAGCCTTGATGTCGTCGTAGCTCACGTTCGGGGACGCGACCAGGTTCTCCACCTGACCGATGTAGAGGGGCACGCCGTCACCAGGCGGCTTGGGCGCGATCAAACCACTGGTGCTGTAGACCTCAGCGTTGTACTCCAGGGCCGTGATGCTGGCCGTTTCAGCGGTCGGACCACCATTGATGCCCGTCACACGGTAGAGGCGCTTCACAGCCTCCAGCGTGCCGAACAGGAAGTGGGTGCGGATCGGGGCGGACTGCAGCAGCTGGCTGAAATTGCCGTCCAGGTCCACGTAGTCCTGAACACCAGTCTTGGCGGGAGCCTTGACCGGCAGCTCCACCACTACGTCACCCGCCACGAGCTGCACGAAGGCGCTCGTGTTGACGTCAGAGGTGGACCAGGGGTCAACCCAAGCCAGTGCGGTGCCGTCGTCCTGCTCTTCCCACTGGTTGACGCGCATTTCCTTGTAGGACTTGCCGTCAGCACTGCGGACGCGGAGGAACTGGGCCGTCAACGGGCTCACCAGGCCACCCTTGAGCGCCTTGAAGCCGGACACGCGGATCCAGCCACCTGCCGGCGAGTAGGAACCCACTGCGCACGCGGAGCTGAACTGGTTCACTTCCCAGCTGGCTGCGAACAGCAGCACGGTCTGCTTGAGGCCCGCCTGGACAGTCACGTCCTGGTCGAGCAGCAGGTGGTTTGCCGTCGCATCAGCGATCAGGCGACCCGAGGCGACCGTCTTCTGGGCCAGGTGCTTGACCACGATGACGCTTCCCAGAGCACAGCCCAGAGAGTCGTATGCCGCACTGAACTCCACGGTGCGGGTGATCAGGCGGTTCATGTTGAGCTGGAGGTTCAGATCCTCCATCGCACGCTGACGGCTGGTGACGCCGATCATGTCGATGGACGCAACCACCTCACGGAACGGGACGCCGGCGATGTCGTCGGAGATCTTGATCGTGGACTTCTTGAAGTCGTCGTCGCGATCCCAGAAGGTGCCCTCGACTGCGTTCGCGCGGTCGGCAGTGCTGAGCCAGCTGACCTTGAGGCTGTCCTTCACGATGTTCGCTTCGGAGAACATCATCACGGGCTCATCAGCGCGCTCGATGACGACCGTGTAGCGCGTGCCCGTGCGGATAACCTGCGCATGACCGCAGCGGGAGACCAGCTTGAGCGCTTCCCAGATGTTGCTGGCACTGTCGATGACGCCGTTGAACTCCAGGGGAGCCGGTGCCAGCGTGTCGCAGTAGTGCGCCCAATCCTTGAACGACTCCAGGTCGAGATCGTCAGCGGACACATCTGCGCCCAGGCGGTCGTCCAGGAGCATGTCCAAGCAGACCCACGCCGGGTTGCTGCTCGCACCGATCATCCACTGCTTCGTCGCACGATCCCAATAACGGATGCGGCGACCCTTGTTCAGGTAGGTGATGTTCGGGAGACCATTCAACTGGTCGGACAGCTGCACACGCACAGCCACCAGGGCCGTGTTGTTGTAGGCGACCGATGCCGAGGTGATCTCACCGATGGCCTCGAAGTTCACTGCGTCGATGCCCTTGTCATCGGCCAGCTTCGGGTTGGTGCGGCAGACAGCGACCTTGTAGTAGCCAGGCTTGAGCGGAGGCGTGTAGTAGCTGATGCGAGTCGGGTAGCGCGTGTTGGACGAGAACGTGACCTTGCCGTCCTGCGACTTCTGCGTGTAGACCGGATCCTGGATCACCTGGCCAACGATGTTGCCCTGGCTGTCCAGAATGTCATCGCCGTCGATGGTCGAGTTTGCACGGAGCTTCTCGGCAATCTCGGCCTTCAGGGCATTGGAGATCTTCAGCCCAGTGTCGGGGGCAAAGGTCAGCTTGTCCCAGTAGTAGAACTTGTTCGTGTAGCCGGCGATCTCGTAGGTGCCGATGGTGTATTCCCACGCAGCGCCTGGTGCCGGGCTTCCGTCCGCATTGACGCGCATGTAGGCGATACGCAGGTCCACATTGGCCCACTGCGTCTTGCCCTTCTTGTCCACCGTCATCAGGCCCGTGGGTGCGGACATGTCGATGCGCAGACGGTCCACCGTGCCGCTCGTGAAGCGGACAAGGGGGCTCGTGCTCGGGTCGGCGTTGTAGACCGGAACTTCCGGGTTGCCGGTGTCGGTCGCCAGCTCGTTCGTCGAGAACCAGGGGATTACAGCCTGGTCTTCGTCGCCAAGGCGGATCTCCGTCTGGACGTTCTTGAAGGAATCGAGCGGCTGATCGTTGATGCGGATGTCTTCGATGCCCGCGACCGGGCCTTCACCCGCGTTCACGAGCATGTAGACGATCTGGGTCTTCTGCTGGTTTTCGGTGTGCAGGCCGATGATGTTGCCAGCCATGCGGAACTGGCCGTAACAAACGGGGATCGGCATGTCCTCGTTGGACGTGTTCACCGGACCCGACAGGCCATACGTGCTGCTCTCATCCGAGCCACCACCCAGCTTTGCCGTGGGCAGCGGGATCAGGGCGTTCACGAGCATCGAGCCTGCAATCACGATACCCGCTGCGAACGCGCCTGCGTAAGCACTGGAGCCCATGATCGTGGTGGACAGGGACGCACCCCAGCCAGCCGAGAAATACGTGATGACAGCCAGCGCAATGATGCGCAGGGCCATCTTGCCACCGTTGCCACCGTGCATGACCGGGACGATCACCACGCTGTCGCCAGGGTTCAGCGAATAGCTGTCCCACAGCTCATCAGGCACAGCAGAACCGTTGACGCCCGCAACGAAGCGGCCATCAGGAATGAAGTCAGCGATTACCGCGCCTTCGCGGAACTCTTCCCAGCGCGCCTCTTTGATCTCAGGGGCGAGAGGGTTCCGAATTTCGATGACGCGAATGTGGGTGTCGAACTTGTCAACCGACGAAATCGACGAACCCAGCGATACGGTGTTCCCAATCCCGGAACTTTTCCGAAGCAACTCCAAGGCCGTTCTCCATTGTGTGTACGAAGCGATCTTCCGTGATCGCAAAACCGACATGACAAACGTATCGGCCCATGCGGAATAGTACAGCAACGTGTGGCTGCCTCTCCACGGATTTCCACACCGAATCCCGCTGAATCAGCAGGTTCGATTCGTTTAGAAGTCCATTTGTGGAGCTGGTTACGTCCGGGATGATCACGCCCTTGCGTCGATACATCTCCATCAGCAAACCGTAGCAATCCATTCCGTTGTGGTCCCGCCCACCGTAGGCGAACGGGACGTCCAACAGATCGGCATACGCGATCATCGGGTGCCTCGCGGCTTGATGCCTGGGAAGCCTCCGAAGTTGAGGTTGTTGTTATGCGCCTGGCAGCCGTTCGGGCCGACCAGGGTGTAGTCGCAGCTCGGCATGGTGCCGGCGTAGCGACAATACTTGTCCCTGTACTTGTGACCGCAGAAGTCCTTGCGCTGCTTGCGACGCGGGAACTCCATCGCGAGCATGTTGTTCGCGCCCAGGGTCCAGGAGATGTTGCGACCGTCCACCGAAGCGCCCGTGACGATGAACTTCTCCGTGGCTTCGAAGTTGGAGCCTTCGCCGTCCAGGATCACGTACATCGTCACCAGGAAGCCCACACCACCCTGGAACTGGTCCAGCTGGTCGCGCACGAGTCCGGTGATGTCAGTGATGGTCAGCGTCACAGCCGACACGTCGCCCTGGCTTTCCTTCACGGATAGGTCGAACCAGGCGGGCTGGTAATACTCGCCCCGGAAGGTCACGCCACCCGTCTGCAGGATGTCGTCATTGCCCGAGTCGTCCGACACGAGCTTGGTCGTGTGGACGATGCGGATCACGTCACCGCTCTGCTGCTGGGTGAAGCGGTCAACCGGCGTGACAGCCAGGAGCACCTGATAGACGCGCTCGCTGTCCAGCTGCGCGTTGTCGATCATCGCGGTTAGCGAGATGGTCTTCCCTACACGCATCACACTTCCTCCAACGTGATGCCCTGGACATCCCAGCGCAGGTTGGAGCCGAAGCCGACAGGCGTGAACTTCATCTGCTCGCCCGACTTGAAGCGCACGTACATCCGATACGGGGCCTTATCGACCGTCGCTTTCGGGTTCGTCTTCTGCGCGTTCCAGAGCGCGGCCTCGTACTTGTGCTTGTCGAGATAGATGAAGATCAGGGAACCGCCCCTGACGTCGTTCCAGAGCGTCTGGAGCGCATCTGCATCACTCGGAGACAAGTCAGTGAACCCCGTCGAGATCGTGCGACGGAGTTGCTTGCGGGCATGGCGAGGACGGCTAGCAACGTAGCCGCCCTCGAACTCAGTGGACTTACTCGGATCTTCGACCGTCACCGAGTAATACTTCCGGTCCTCGCGCTCGGCAAATGCCGTTACGCGGTCTTCCCAACGAATCGTGGCCATCCTTACCTCACTGCGTTCCGCATTCCTTCGCGGAACGAACCTGCGCTGTTCATGGCTTCCAGAACCACGTCGAGCACCATCTGTTTACCGTCGAAGCGACGGCTGCTTTCCTTTGCCTGCACCTGCTGGCCGGACTGGTTGATGACGTTCACCTGGACGTTCATCTCGGGCTGGGCGCTTCCTGCGCTACCGCCCTTCATCGTCACAGGGATCGTCCTGCCATCCGGAAGCGGGACATACGCTTCAGGGAGGCGACCTTCGCCATACAGAGCCAGCTGCGGCTTGTTGGCGATGCCACCCATCGAATACTTCTTCAGCGGGATCGAACCCTTCGGGCCGAACACGCCACCGTTCGCATGCTTCACGACGCCGCTGTTGGCATCGGCTGCGAAGTCGAACGAGTAGCTGCCACCACCGTTGCCCGAACCCTGGACAGCCGTGGTCTTGCCCATCGTCATAAACGACTCAGCGATGCCGGCGATTGCCTTCTGAAGCTGGATGCGAGCGATCTGCTTCAGGATGTCCGTCGCGAAGCTCTTGAACTGGAACTTGCCGGTCTCGACGAACGTCAGGGTGGCTTCCACGCCCGAGTTCATGGCATTGCCCCAGACATCAGCCATGCGCTCAGCCAAGTTCTGCCAGTCGTCCAGCTGTCGCTTCCACGACGCACGGGTGTCGAACTCGTAGCGGTCGTTGATCGAGCGGATCGCCTCGTTGGACTTTTCCTCCAGGCGCACGCGCTCATCACCCGTCAGCTGGGTCGCGCTGACGCGCTCACGCAGGAGACGGATCTCCTCGTCAGCCTCGGCACGCTTGCGAGCGTTCGGGTTGGCGTTCATTGCCGCGCCGTTCTGGTTGATCGTCTTGACCAGATCCAGCTGCAGCTTGTTGGAGTCGATCTGAGCCTGGACCTGGCGCAAGTTGTCGAACTTGGCAGCCAGCTCGTCGGTCCACTTACCGTTGTTGCGGAGGGTCTGCTCCAGAACAGCCAGCTGACGATTGAGACCAACAGCGCCGGCAGCCTGACGACCGTAGAGATCGCCCGACAGCTGGTCCTTGCTGGCATCGAGGTCAGAGTTCAGACGCGCCTGGATGTCGTCGAGCTGGCCCGTAGCCTTCTCAACTTCAGCCAGCGACTTCTTCTGTGCCTTGAGCTTGACCTGGAGGTCTTCCAGCTGAGCGATGCCGGCTTCCATCTGCTGAACCCAGCCAGCCGTCTCGCCGCGCTTCTTGCCTGCTTCCAGCTCAGCCTTGAACTTGGCCAGCTCACCCTGCCCGCCCTTCAACTCGTCGGTCAGCTCCGCGATCTTGCCCTTCAGGGTCGCGAGTTCGTCCGCACGAGCGGGGCCGGTCTTCTTTTCCTTCTTGTAGGCGTCGAGCTTGCCCTGGTAGTCGGCCAGATCGTCGAATGCCTTCGACTGCTCCTGGAACTCCTTGTTGGTCGCCAGCTCGGACAGGAGAACCTTCTTCTCCTTGCCAGCAGCCTGGGCGAGACCCTCGATCCACTTTTCCTTGCGGTTGAGAGTCTTCTGGCGGGCATCCATGTCCCGCTCTTCCCACTTACGCTGGGCGTCGCTGCGCTCCTGCTCGACGTTGCCACCTTCCTTGTTGGCCTGGGCGGTTCCGGCAGAACGCAGGTTGAAGGTGTCCTTGAAGGCGTCGCCCAGCCCAAACAGGCCGCTTGCAGCCTGCTTCAGACCTTCCAGGCCCGACTTCGCACTGTTCGCCTTGTCGTAGATCCCGGACAGGTATTCCTGGATGCCGCCCTTACCCGACCAGGTGGTGCTCAGCACGAGACCCGAGTTGCGACCGATCTCCTGGTTGAGCTTCTCCAGTTCCGGCGTGAGCTTCTCGACCTTTTCCTTGGCCGCATCGTAGGTGCCAGTCATCTTGGCCCACTCAGCGCGCAGGCCCTGGAAGCCGTTCATCGCCTCAGCGCCGAGCATGCGGCTCATACCGCCGTACTGGCTCTCCTTGAGGGACGCCTCACCAGCGTTCCACTTGTTGATCTGCTCCTGGAGATCGGAAACCTCCTTGAGGCGGTCCTGAAGCTCCTTGGTTGCAGACGCACCCTTCTCGGCAGCGTCATTCACCGACATGCTGGTGGTCGCGCGCTGGAATTCCTTGTTTGCGGCTACCAGCTGCTCGCGCATGTCCTTGATCGACTGAACGGAGCCGGCGATCTCCTCCTTCATGGCCTTCGCCTTGGAGCGAGCATCCATGAACGCGAAGCCGACCGTGGTGACAGCCGTGATCAAGAGACCGATCGGTCCACCCACCAGACCCAGCGCGGTCGTGCCGATAGCCTTGATGCCCGTGCCGATCAGCTTGAACGCGCTCGATGCCTTGGCAGCTGCATTTGCAGCGGCGTTGGCAGCCAGCGAGGTCTCACGATGGTTCAGCTCGATACCCTTGAGGGCTCCTGCAGCCGCTCGGGTGCGAACGATTTCCTTCTCGGTGATCAGCAGCGTGCGAGCGGAGTTGAGGCGCTGAGCCTCCATCTCCTTCTCGATAGCCCACTGGTCGAGCAGCTTCTGGTTGTTGGCGATGCGACGCAGTGCGTCCTTCTCCGCACGAGCAGAGCCGGCAGCACGGGCAGCCTGGAGATCCATCTCAGCCTTGAGCTGGTCGCGATTGATCTCCTTGGTGATCCGGCCAATCTTCATCAGCTGGACGCTGGCCTGGTTGTACTCCTGCTGGATGCCTGCGGTGTTGCCACCGAAGATCGCGGAGAACTTGTCCACGCCTGCGTTCTTGGCCTGCTCGCGGGCGAGCTGCTGCTTCGCCTGGAGATCAGCCAGAGTCGCCTCAGCGGAGCGACGGTGAGCCGTTGCGATGTCAGCGGTCTGCTTCAACTCGACGGCGTTTGCACGCGCCTGGTCAGCGTTGTCGCGAGCCTGGCGTGCCTTGTCGATGTAGCTGTTCAGACCACCGGAGTAGTTGCCGTCAGAGCCGCGCTTGCCCACGACCAGGCCCGCACCGAAGCGAGCCAGCGAGATGGCAGCGATTGCCGTGGCGACGTTTGCCAGGCGCTCCAGGTTGTTGGTCATCAGGCGGATCGAGCCGATAGCCATGTCCGAGAACAGGCCATTGCTCATGTCCACCTTCAGCTTCAGCCAGGCGTTGCTCAGGCGGTTCAGCTCGGCGTTCATGCCGTGCGACGCCTCTTCCCAGCCGTTGCCAGCTTCGGAGATCGCCTGAATCAGGGCCGGCAGCACGTCAGCGGTGACGAGCTTGCCCTGCTGCATGAGCTTGTCGAAGGACTTGCCTGCGTCCTCGGTGCCTTCCTTCATCTTGAGGACGGCATGCTCGAAGCGAGGCACGATACCGGGAATGGCCTGACCCAACTGCAGACGCAGTTCCTGAGCCTGGACCTTACCCTTGGAGAACATCTGCTCCAGCGCGAGCAGTGCGCGGGAGGACTGGTCAGCGCTCAGGTGCATCACGGTCGATGCCTGACCTAGCGCGGTGAACAGTTCCTGCTGCTTGCTCATGGCGATGCCATTGGCGGTTGCAGCAGCGGACAGCTGAGCGAAGCCCTGGCCTGCGGAGGCAAGGTTCAAGCCCAGCTTGTCGGAAGTCTTGACCACGAAGTCGAACGCCTGCGCAGCCTGGCTGAGCGAACCCAGCGCGCCGACAAGCGTGTATTTGATCGACTGCATCGCCACCTGAGCGTCGATCAGGGAGGTCACGCCCTCTTTGATAGCAGTGAAGCCGACGAAGCCCACCATGAGCTTCTTCAGGTCATCCATTGCCTTGAAGGTGGACTTGCTCTGACGCTCCAGCTGTTGCATGGAACGGGTAGTCAGGCCGAACGACGCAGAAGCCCCGACCGTTGCGCGGTCGAGGCCACTCATCTTTGCTGCGATCTCTTCGGTGGTCTTACCGAAGATGGTCAGCAATTCGCCTGCACGTTTGATCTTGGCGGAGAACTGACCACTGTCGAGGTCGAGTTCTACTTCCATC
This sequence comes from Dyella telluris, assembly GCF_014297575.1. Classification (NCBI taxonomy): domain Bacteria; kingdom Pseudomonadati; phylum Pseudomonadota; class Gammaproteobacteria; order Lysobacterales; family Rhodanobacteraceae; genus Dyella; species Dyella telluris. The sequence goes on from NZ_CP060412.1 coordinate 93,060, forward strand.
GCAGCAATGTCGGTCACTCACATCATCCTTGATGTTTAGCCGGCGAGTCCTTTGAGCTTGTTCCAGCCCTGGCTATCGAAACGCGGCTTCTCTACAACAACGACACCGATGCTGTCCTCCAGCTCGGATACGTATTCCCTGCGGGTGTCAGCCTCCGCGTGCTCCATGCTTGCCAGCCTGAAAGCGGAAAGGCGTTCCGTCGCCTTATGCCGATTCATCTGCCGGTAGCAGGTCCAAAATGCGTGGATTGGCGTGGACATGGTTTGTTGCCACGTCCACGAGTAGAACCGCATGACCTCAGTTACGAGGAACGGAAAATCGACTGACTCGATTTCCCTTACGGAGTCGGCTCCGCTTGCTGCGTCGGTTCGGCTTCCGCTGCCGGAGCTGCGTCGTTTCCCTTGTCACCTTCGTCGCTGGGGAAAGCGTCGAAGATCAGGTTCACGACGGCGTACATCTGGCGCATGGTCAGCTTGCCGACGAGTTCACCGGGCATGTCCGGCAGCGCGTTGCTGATGATGACCTTGGCAAGGCGTGCGACCTTGGCGTTGTCACCGACTTCCTGCGCTTCGAACAGCTCATCGGCTTTCGCCTGGATGTCCACGAACGACTCAAGGTCGAATTCCTGGATCTCGTATTCCGTCCCCTTGAGAGTCACGACGCGGCGGGGAGCTGCCAGTTCGTCGAGGTTGATCAGTCGCGTCATTTCTTCAATCCATGAAGAGAGGCGGGGAGGTTTCCCTCCCCGCGTGGTTGGTTACGGCGTCGGGAGATCCGGGCCGATGGTGAACAGCACCTTGGTTGCCGGGTCCGGGTAGCCGTTGAACACGGCATTGAACACGCGCTCGTCGTCCACCTTGTAGGCGAACTTCAGAGCGCCGGCAGTGGCTGCCAGCGGGATCACCAAGTCTTCCGACTGGTCGGCGTCGTCCAGGCCGATGGGATGCAGAACCAGCTTCTTGGCCTGGTTCAGGAGGTTGATGCCAGTGCCCACCTGCACGAGCGCCTGCTTCTTGGCAGTCGGACCCGTGCCCTCGGTCACGACGGTCGTGCCGGGCATGATGAGCTTGAGGTTTTCGACCGTGGTCTCGGCCAGCGGGCACGTCACGGAGATCTTGCGACCCATGATGTACTCGGAGATCGGCGTGTTGCCGAACTGGTCCACGTTCACGGCATGGGTGTCCGTGGTGACTTCGACGTCCACACCGCCCTTGGTATAACCCAGGTCAGTGCCATCCAGAGTCACTTTGCACACGCCAATCTTGACGTTCTGAGTGCTGCTAGTGCTAGGCGTTGCCATTTTGCTTCCTTGCCTCTTCGGTTATCTGCGGCTTCCTGCCCCAGGGCGATACGTCTATGTATCTACATACATACTACCACAGGCGAAAACAACCTCAACGGTTGATGGGTGCCCAGGTAGCCTGCAGGTTGATGAGCATTTCGATCATGTCGCCCGGCGTGTCAGGAAAGGTGATCGGATCGTGGGTCGCACGCATGCGCTTGATCTCCAGCTGATCCGGGATGATTCGGCGGTGAATGTCCAGTTCCCGCACGATGGCCTCAGCACGCTTCACGCACGCCGAGTAGTCGGTATCACGCACCACCACCTTGAAGGGCGTGCGCTTGAGGTCCGGGATGTCGTCGTCACGTTCGGTGCCCATCAGGTCGTCCATGATGAGAACGCCAGTTCGGATCTTCTCCGGCATGTTGTGGATGAACAGCGTCTTGGTCGGGATGCCGTGCTTCTTCTCGGTGAGAATCGCGGCTACTGCTTCAAGGATCATTTGCGCCTCTTGTTGCTGATCTGGGTGATGGTGTCTTTGAGCCCGTCCTTCACGCGCTGGGCGATACGGGGTTTCAGCTCTCGATAGGCGCGCTCCAGATACTTCGGACCCACCTTCTTCCCGTTGAGCAGCGCTTTGGCTAGGCTCAACCGTCCGAGGCGATACTCACCGGCATGCTTCTGGTTCCAGATGAAGCCTTCATGCAGCTGCCAGGCGTACTTCGCTGCCCTACCCTGCACGCCGATCTTGTAGGTGAAGCTGGACGAGTTGCTGTCACGACGGGCACGAATGCCCATCTCCAGGTCGCCCTTCTTGAACGGAGCGTAGGAACGAGCAAGGGCGCTCATCTCCTGAGCACCCTCTCGCACTGCTTGCTTGGCGGCGTCCGTGCATCGACGGTCCACTTCCCTGAAGGTCGAGACCGTGGATTGGAGCCCTTTAAGCTTGAGCCCCATCCGCCTTCTCCGTGGTGATCAGGTCCACCTGCCAGTGATCCAGCTTGCCGGGCACGTTGTAGCGAGGGAAAACCCCGCTGATGCGCATCCGGAAGTCCATGAACTCCACCAGGTCGCCTGCCTTGGGCGTGAAGGTCTTCGGGAACAGCATGCGTGCCTTGGTGATGGCCTCGTGAGCCGCACTGTGCGACGCGGAGCTGTCCGTTCGCACGCTGGTCGTGTCCTCGGACTGGATCAGGGTGACGATGGCGCAGCGGATCTTCTGGGCGGGTCCGAACTGCTGCATGCCGTAGAGGTTCGCCCCAACCAGGCGACGAACCTTGCAAGTCGTGTTGGGGATGAACATCAGACAGCTCCCACCACGGCGGTCGAACGCGGGTGGAACACCTCGTCCGCGAGATCCAGGTAGGTCGGCAGCTCCAGACCATCCACCAGGGCGATCTGACGACCGTTGTTCTCGCTGTCCGCGCTCAGGGTGACGATCTGGGCGGTCTCGTGACCATCCAGACGCAGCAGGTTCATCTGCACCTCGTTGAACAGGTCCAGGGCAGCCTTGCGCATGGTCAGGTAGACGAAGTTCTGACTGGTCATCGACTGGCCGGCACGGTTGAGCGTGCGCAGATCGGTGGACAGCGGGACAGCCGTGCCCTGACGCGAGGCGACCATGTAGCGGAACTTCCGCTGGTAGATCTGTGCGACCTGGCCGAAGTGATGCTGGATGCTGTTGCCGACCAGGGGAACGCTCTCTGCCAGCGGCTGACGAGTCGCCTGCCCTGCCAGAGCGTCATCACCCTTTGCAGCGCTCAGGAACTCGACCATCTGGCTGCCGAAGTGCATCAGGCTCGATTCCGCCATGATGCGGGCAGACGTCAGCACGGACGGGAGCACGTTCTGGAACGCACGGTATCCCAGCAGCGACGGGCTGCGATGAAAGTGCGTCTCCAGCGCCCCGTCGAGCGTCATAGTGTGCATCTCAGACGCTTGAGCAGCACGGGTAGCAGTTTCATCGAGAAGCGCCCAGATCGACGCATAGAGCGACTTACGAGCGTCCAAGGTTCACCTCCCAGATGACGTAGCCGCGCAGCAGATCCATGGTCCGGCGATTGACCGGCATGAGCAGCGCCTTCTCGGGGCGGAAGAACATGGTGCTCTCGCCAATCGACTCGGACAGGAGACCCTGCTGTCGCTTGTAGGCGATGCTGTTGGTGTCGAGCAGCTCGTTCGCTTCGGCAACCTGTGCCAGGCGCAGCGAGTCCACGAACTGCTTGGGAAGGTCGAGGTAGTCCTCAGCCTTCAGATTCAGGAGACCAGTCAGGCGCAGGCGCTCGTAGCCACCATTGGCCGTTGGCTTGGTGACAGAGAACGTCAGGCGCGAGATCTGCTGGTAGGCGGTGGACAGAGCCACGACCTTGTTGCGACGGTCTGCCTCGTTGAACGCTTCCACGTTGGCCATGGAGGCACCGTTGACGATGGCCTGGCCGTAGGTCTGGAAGCTGTTCGTGCCAGTCTCCAGAGCGTTGGTCGATTCGATCACATACTCGGAGGTCAGAAGGTAGGTTGCGCCATCCTTCGTGACCTCGGCTTTGATCATGCGGAATCCACGTACAGCGCCGGCAGCAAGCGTGTTCGCTTCTGCGGAGACGCGCACGAACATCTCCAGCTCACCCTCGACGGGGAGCGGGTCCATGTTCTCGGTATGAATCTCGCCACCATTCTCGTCCAGGACGGTAATGACGACGGCTTCGGGTGCAGTCAGATCCAGGCCCGAGTCGTCCTGCAGCTGAAATGCGACCGTTACCGGACTGCCGGCGAAGTACGTGTCCACGATTAGCCCGCCTTCGCCAGGATGGCTTCGATCAGCTCGGCAATGCTGCGACCACGGACGCCGAGGGTGTCAGCGATCTCGCGAACGCCGGCAATGCCACGCTGGTCAGCAACCTTCTCCAGGTCTTCGCGGGTGTACTGGGCCGCTTCCTCGACCTTCTGGTGTTCCTTGGTCGCTTCGTTGGCGGTTTCCACGTCGATCAGGGTCGATTCCACCTTGGCCGGCGTGTCCTTGTTCGCGAGGTAGTCGCTGTTGCTGGTGATCTGCGCTTCCGAGTCGCACAGTTCGATGCGGACCAGGGAGCCCAGCTGACGGGCGACGGAGGGAGCCACGGCTTCGACCGAGAGGCTGTTGAGGAACTCGACGCCACCGAAGGTGCCGTTGAAATTACCCCAGCCCTTCTCGACGATCTTGATGCGCTGTGCAGAATTCATGCTTTGTCCTTGTGCAAAAGAAAAAGGGACGGGCGATAAGCCCGCCCCTTTCGGGTTGCTCTAAGCCGATGGCTTAGACGTTGGTGATGCCCTTCAGGCGAGCCATCGAGCGCGTGGACTTGAGGGCCAGGCCCACATACCACTTCAGGCGGTAGCGCCAGGCGTCCTTGTTCTGGACGGTGCCGAGAGCTTCCAGGCGGATGCCCGCAGCTTCGCCACCGTGCAGACCGTGCAGGCCGTCGTCTTCGTTCAGACGCAGCGCGTACACGCTGGTCGTGGCATCGGCGGAACCCTGGGCTTCCGTGCCGATGTAGTCGTTGACGATGATCGGCATGCCGTTGTGGCACAGCATGGGGCGACCGAAGTTCGGCAGGATCAGCTCGGACGGCGAGGTGCCACCAGCTGCGCGGAGCAGCGCACGGTATGCGCGGACGGTGCCCGAACGCATCACGAGGCAGTCAGCGCCGTTCGGCACCATGTCCACCAGCTCGTCGAGCATGGAGAGGGTCAGCGCGGAACCGTTGGCACCCACGACCTGCACCTGGCTCGAACCCAGACCGTTGGAGATCGCGGCGATACCATCGAATTCCTTCGAATGGACCGAGCGGTCGCCGTTGATGAGGGTCTTCTGGAACTTGGTGCGCAGACCCTTCGCCTTCGCGGCGATCTGCAGGGCCACCTGGTCGTTCACATCGCTCTCGGACGAGGCGAGGAACTTGTCGATGTCCACGTCATGCGCCAGGACGCGGAGCGCCGTGGTGACTTCGGTGAACTTCGCAGCACCTTCCGGCACTTCCTCGTTCGGATCCAGGAACTCGGCTTCGACCACACCGTTCTCACGGTTGTAGACGTAAGCCTTACCATCGGTTCGGGTGAACGGCAGCACGGCGAACAGGTCGTCGCGGTCGATCACCTCTTCGATCACGCCACGGACGAGATCGTTGTTCGAAAGCTTGTCAGCTTCCACTTTCAGCAACGGCATTTAAGACACTCCTTGTCTTGTTTCGGTATGTATGTGGTTACGTACTTGTATTGCTACAACCGAACCCGCCAGTTCCCTTTGGCGTGAACTCAGTTAGAAGCCGCTCGACGGGAGCTTGATGGCACCCGCGTTGACGGCAGCTCGGATGCGATCACGGCCCGAGCCCACGTCCACATCAGCCTTGGCACCGTCCTGGTTCTTGGAACCGGAGCCGGCGCGCATCTGCGAGCGGAGCATGTGGTCACGGTCGGGATCGCCATTGACGATCTTCTCCAGCGCCTTTTCGAATTGCAGCGGCGAACCGTTGCCATCGACCAGGACGGAGCGACCAGCGGCACCGACCGGCTTGTCATAGCCGACGACGTTGCCGTCCTTCACTTCGAAATGTCCGCCGTACACCGTGCGAGCCTTGGCCGGGGTCAGCGTGAGCTGATCGCGGACGAAGGACGAGTCACCGAACGAACGGCCAATCGTCAGCTCGATGATCTGGGCACGCGAGGCTTCCAGTTCCGCCGACATCGAGGTGAGCTTCGTGCTCGTCTCGTTGGTCAGCGCTTCCAGCGCCTTGTTGTGCTCGTCGATCATCTGGGTCTTGACGCTTTCGAACTCACCGCGCTTTTCAGCTTCGGTGCGTTGGCGTTCGGCTTCCAGGCGGTCGCTTTCTGCCTTGTCCTTGAGCAGCTGCTTCACTGCCTCGGGATCAATGCCTTCGAACTTCTTCTGGTGTTCGGTCAGGGACTCTTCCAACTCGCGGATGCGGGTCTTCTTGTCCATGACTTCCTTCAGGAGCTTGGCTTCGGCGTCGGACGGGGTGTTCTTGCCACCCTCATTGCCCGGACCACCTGCGCCCTTGCCCTGATCTTCCTTACCAGCCTCGTCCATCAGGCGGCGATTGCGAAACTTGTTGAACATTCCGTGTTTTCCTTGATGCCATTCACTTGGCAATCTCTTGGCCAGTCACTTGGCCGTTAGTTGTTCCCTGGAGTGGGCTTGCCGCCGCTGTTGTCTTTCGACGAGACGGCACCCTGGTTCGAATCCTTCGAACCGTCCTGGGCTGGTGTATGTATGTTCATACCTACACCATTAAGCGAAGTGTAGGCACTGTCGTCCCAGGAATCAATAGCCTTCTGCAATTCCTGTTTCTTCTCTTCTGCCAGCATCGGCCAGATCTTCTCCACGATGCCGGTCATCAGTGCGCGACGCACCTCGATGGGAGCTGCGAGCAAACTCATGCCCTGCGCAATCGCCATGTCGTCGGACAGACCGCGCACGTCGAAGCTCGTGCTGTACTTCACCGTGTTGGTTTCGGGATCGAGCAGGCTGGTCTTCTCGCCGTTCCAGATGCGCACCAGGGTTTCCATGCGGTTGGAGAACTGCTCCATCGCATTGGCCTTGGCCGAGAGCAGCGCGTTCACACGTTCGAAGTCGTATGCCTTTGCTACGCCCGAGCTGTTGTCGATGCCGACCGAGTTGTCCTGCTTGGTGCGCTCACCGGCAAGACCGACCGTGTGGTAGATCTCGTTGATGATCTGGCGGATCGCCGTGATGATCAGGGATGCTTGGCGCGGATCGGGGCTGATGTAGGTGGGGGCTGCGCCGTGCTCACCGTCGAACAGAAGCACCTGGGAAGTGCCCATCTTCATCAGGTTGCGCTTGGCTTCGTCCTCTTCCTTCGCACTGTCTTCCGGCGACAGACCCACGCCCGGCAGCACACCCTGAGCCGGCATGACGAGCTGGCTGAAGGTCTGGTCGTTGATGATCTGGTCCAGGCACGACAGGTAGTTCGCGGTGCCACGGTCCATGTAGGCGATGTCTTCGATCAGCCCAGGGTTGTGGTAGCGAGCGTCCGACTCGACGTGATCGGCCTTGATGACCGGCACGACGCCCAGGTTGTGATCGCCCTTATCGACGAACTCGATCTTGTCCCTGACGGTCTGCTTGAAGACGAACCACTGGGTCTTGGTCCACAGGCGGAAGCGGGACAGCACGCGGCCCGAGCCCGAGAACGGGTTGTCGTCGTCGCGGTAGACCTCTTCGATCAGGATCCACTCCAGCTGGCCGAAGTCGTCGTAGCCCATGTCCAGGACATGCTTGGGGGTGACGATGTACGAGTAGAGGCGCACCGCACCATTCTTCTCGTCGGCAATCGACGCGATCTCGGAGTTGCTGCGCTTGTTGTTGTCCACCACGACCCAGACGCGACCATAGATCGACGTCTTGCGGGCGACCTCGCGTTCGAACTGGGACAGCGTGAGGCCCGTCAGGGTGGCTCGCTCGCGGAAACGCAGCACCTGGTCGGGGACGTCCGGCTTACGCACGGGTGCCACCTTGAACAGATACTTGTTCACCAGGTCCACTACCTCGCGGGTGTGGTTGAAGCGGTAGGCGCGCTCCACACGCTTGGCGTAGGTCGTGTCACCCTCTCGCGTGAAGCGGAAGATGTTCTTCTTGAACCAGGACCGCTCGCTCTTGTAGGTCTCTTCCAAGAACTCCCAGTGTTCCAGCTTCTCCCGGTAGTCCGGGTGACGGCGCTGGGTGAGCGCCGCCATTTCCTTTGGCTTGTAAGTCATCAGACGTCCTTGTCTAGTGTATGTATATGGTTACATACATCTTTGGTCAAAAGCTAACACCCAGGACCGGCGTCTTGCGGGTCGGGAAGTTGTACTCGATGGCGTAGCCGATACCGTCCGCGATGTGCTCCTTGTTGAGCGACTTGTCGATCTCGGTCGTGCCCTCGCGATACGTCACCTGTTCGAAGGCTTCGATGGTCGCCCTGCACTTCTCGTTGACCTTCAGTCGCACCTGGTTGCTGGCACTGCGGAGCAAGGCGTTCACCGAGTTCACGCGGTCCTGCACGAACGGATGCTTCTTGTGATACATGATCCGCTTGAAGCCTCGGCTGCGGAAAATGTCCAGGGCCGATTCACCACGGGCATGCGAGCGCGAACCACCTGCCGGGTCAGGGAAGATGGTGATCTGGCTCATGTTGCGCCAGTAGCGCTTCTCCAGCTCGTCGCAGACCTCGGTCACGTTGGAGTTGAAGAGCACGATCTCATCGACCACCCACAGCTCGCCGTTCGGCTGAGGCTGAAGCACAGCAGCCGACATCGGGGAGATGTTGAAGTCCTGCCCGATCCAGATCGGCAGCTTCGGGTTGAATGGGTAGTTGCCCACATGCCGGCTGCGTTCGAACGGGTAGTAGACGCGGCCCGACATGGTTTCGAAGCTCGCCTCGTACTCCTGACGGAACGTGCGCGGATCCAGGTCGCTGCGTGCCTGCTCGATCTCTCGCATGGGCACGAACGGGGACGCGATGGTCGGGAACTGCCAGCTCGCCCACTCGGGGTTCTTGCGGTTGCGCTGACGGACGCCCTTGGCGTAGTTCTCGTACAGAAGGTTGTGGGACTTGGGCGTGCCGATGAAGAGCGCCCTGCCCTCCGTCGTCGCCAGGGTCGGACGGAGCACCTGCTCCCAGACCTCGGTGCGCATATCCTGGTATTCGTCGAGCACCACGAAGTTCAGACCCACACCGCGCAGGGTGTCAGGTCGGTCGGCACCCTTCAGGGAGATCAGCGCGCCGTTGACCAGGCGCAACTGCAGGAGCGTTTCGTTGTACTTGTCCACCCAATCCGGAGGCGTGGTCGCCTTCAGATCGTTCCACATGATCTCTCGGGCCATGCCGTAGGTCGGGGCCACATACCAGATCTTGTCGCCGGGATTGGCACGCGCACCTTCGCGACGAAGCTCGGACAGTGCGAGCGTCGTCTTGCCAAAGCGTCGGCCTGCAACCAGGGTGCGGAAACGCGCAGGATTGCGATACACCTCCATCTGGGCACGATGGAGGCGCGTGCGTGCTACCTCGCTCATTCTGCTTCCTCTTCCTCGGACTCCGTGTCCGGTTCCGGGAAGGACTCAGCTGCGGCTTCGATCTCTTCGATGGTGGGCGCGGGTGCCTCTTCGTCGGTTTCCTCACCGAACGAGGACGTGCGGTTGCGGAGCGCTGCCTCTTCCTCGGCAGTCATCTCTTCCACGACGATCTTGGTCTTCTCGCCCGTGCCGGCGTCCGGGTTGATCTCCAACAGGCAATACAGCTCTTCGCGGGCGAGCTTCAGTGAAGCGACCGATTCGCGCAGGGCTTTGGCAGTTGCCTGGAGGGACGCAAGCGAATGGCCACCCTCACGGATGACCTTGAACTCGCGACCGAAGGCTTGCAGGAGGTTGAGCTGGATGCCGGCGAGCTGTTCCTTCGCGTAGATCGAACGGAATGCCATCTTCTCGGCGTATTCGCGCTCCATCGCAGCGATCTTCGCCAGGTTCTCTTCACGAACCTTGTCCAGCTTCTCGCCGCCCTTGATCTTGGCAGCGGTCATGTGTCGGGAGACGGTTTCGATGCGGATGCCGAACTTTTCAGCCACCTCTTTCTGGGTGTGGCCGTTGGCATACATCTCTTCGGCCTTCGCCCACTCCTTCGGAGTCAGACGGCGACCGGCGCTTGCAGCTTTTGCACTCATTACAACTCCATCCTTGGAGATATGAAGACGGGATCTACAGCGCGTCCCATCCTTGGGGGCTGTAGATCCCGTCTGTTAGAAAATCCCGGCTCGGTCCATCGGAGGAGAGAAGAGATGGTCTTTGGCGACCGCTGCCGGGGTGTCCTTTGTATGTATGTGCTTACCTATTATACCGGGCACAACACTAAATTTCACACCTAGCTTCAACTTTCTTCCTATTTCGAGCCGGGTCTTCATTCCGGGATCAACGTAACTCTGAGCCGGGTATAATTCTCTACAGTAGCCCTTTAGTTATTAGTCCTGTAGAAACTAAAGAACTACGGTAAATAGAGGGAAATTCACGCCGGCTCCAGCGGTTCGATTCCCATAAGACGGAACCCTAGATCAGTGGGTTTCAGCAGTGACCGGCTCCGGCTCCTGCGTATCTCCTTCCCATCCCGGATCACGTAGCCCTCTTCCAGCATGGGACGCAGCGTGCAGTGCATGCTCGCCTTCGACGTGACCCAGCCGTACTGCACGACCAGGCTCTCAAGCAGCTGGTCGATGTCCAGGACGCTCCCATCGGGATTACCCCGGCACAGAAGCGTCATCACCTGTAGCTGCCGATTCGTCATCTTCATGGCAGGTTCTCCAATTTCAGCGGTTCGTCCGGACGCTGCCAATCGAAGGCTGCCAGAGGCAACCTGGTCGGGATCTCGCGTCCGTGATCAGGGTTTAGGTAGAAGCCATACATGGGCTGGGAGAACGCCAACTGGTTGAGGTTCTTCAGCAGCTCACGCGCCGGCATTGCGTCCACACGGGTCGTGCCGTTCTCGCGGTTCTTGCCGGTCTTCTCCAGGCTGGAATGCTTGAAGTAGAACGTGCGCAGGTCGCTCAGGGCACGCTCCCTGTACGCTTCTGGCATCTTCTCCAGCTCTTCGAGCAGTGCGACTTGATCGACAGGGTTGGAATCGAACCAGCGCGCATACAGACGCGATGCGGGGTCTTTCAGCTTCGGGGGTTCGGGCTCGACGAACTGGAACCCAGCTCGATGAGCAAACTGGTTGAACTTCGACATGGACGACTGGATCTCGCACACACGCCGGCCATCAATGCGGGCAGCCAGGTTGAGCATGCGGTATCCCACGCCCACGCCTCGGAACATGGTGTCGTTGACCGTGCGAGCGTTCAGCCCGAAGGTCCGGTTCAACCACTTGTAGCGGTAGGTGTTGGTGAGCTTGGTGTCCTGACCATCCGGTTTGATGTTCGGGAACGCCTTGTGACGGTCCCTGAGCAGCCCGCGTGGGTAGCACATGACGCACACACCCACCAGGCGCGAGCCGATGCTCACGCGGTAGTAGCGAGCGCCCATGACGTGCCCTTCCGACTTGTAGTGGAACTCGTGCAGCTGAGCCCAGTCCTCGGCGGTGCCTGGCTCGATCACCATCTCGTGCAGCATCGGGAACGCGGGGCGTGCCGTGTCGTCGCGGGTTGCAATCCAGGTCATGCCGGCAGCCACTCGTACTTGGTCAGGTCCACACGCTCGCCGTAGAGCTTCTCCACGGTGAGGGTCGGCCCGAGATACTTGGTCAGGTCCGTGTGCGTCGTCGCCACGACCAGGGTTGCACCACGGGTGCGGGCAGCCTTGGAGATGTTGAACGCCACGATCTTGGCGGTCTCGCGGTCCAGCACGGCTGCGAACTCGTCAGCCACCCAGACATTCGCGCCCGACTCCAGCACTTTGGCTAGGCGGAAGCGGTAACGCTGACCATCGGACAGCTCAGAAGGCTTTCGCACCCATACGTAGGCGTCGTTCAAGCCGGCCTGGCTCATCAGCTCCAGTGCCTCGCGGGTGTCCGAGCCGATCTGATCAACCAGCGGGACATCCAGGAGGGGCACCTCGTCGATGGAGATGACGTTCTTGCCACCCTCGCGCAGCTGCTGGGCCACGTCGCGGAGCAACAGGGACTTGCCCGAGCCGGACTGGCCCGTGATGTAGAGGATGTCGCCGTCGTTGACCTCGATCTCCAGGTCTTCGTAGATCACAAAGCGCTTGTCGGAAAGACCGAGCCCAAAGGACTCGGCCACTTCCAACACGCGGCTGGATTTCTCAACGCGGGTGTCGAAGGACTTGTTAACCCGCAGCAGCATGGCCAGCCTCGATGTCCAGCATCAGCTCCTGGACGAACGCACCGAACGCTTCCCCACCCTTCTTGCCGGTCTTCATCTCGGCCTGGCCCTGGAATCGCGCCAGAGCACGCTCAAACGCGACAGGAAGCGCGCTGAAGCCCAGCACATGATTCACTGCGATGAACTGCGAGCGCTCTTCTGCGGGCTTCTCAGACGTGATGGTGACGGACGTGGTGCGGGCAGCTTCGATAGCGCCCACGAGGGACGAGGTATCGACTTCAGCCAGGTCGGTGAACAGGAACTCCAGCTCCTTGTCGTCGAAGCCGATGGTCTCCAGTTCGAAGCCTTCGTCCTTCAGCGAGTGCAGTTCGCTGTTGATCATGTCCACGTCGAAGTCACCGAGGGCGACACGGTTGTCCGAGAGGCGCGCAGCCTTGGTCTGTGCCGGGGTCAGGTCACTGCGGACGATGACCGGGACTTCCTTCAGACCCAGATGGATCGAAGCCAGGCGACGACCGTGGCCCTTGATGATCACGCCATCGGCGTCCACCACGATGGGCACGTCAAAGCCCTGGGTCTGGATGACCTTCGCCAGCGCCTCGACCTGGGCCGAGGTGTGGATCTTGGGGTTCTTGTCGTAGGGCTTGATGCGATCAATGGCCCACGATTCGATAGTTGGTTTGTACGGCTTCCCTGCCATAACAGCTCCTGAGTTAATCCTTCTGGCTCCAGTTGGAGCAGAGATAGACGAGTGCGTCGCCGGCATTGGCCAGGGAGTCCTGTCCCGTAAAGCCCTGCCGCTTCATCACCGCCTCCATGATTCGGGTCACACGATCCGCGTCTTCGAGGGGAACCTTGAAGCGCATCATCTGGTGCGTCTGAGGTGCCGACGTCACCTCATCCATCGGGCTGGGCTCCTCGGGTTTGGAGAAGCTCAGATCGAGTTCCAGGTCCAGCGAGTCCAGGTCGATGGAATCGCTCTGGAAGATCTCTTTGAGGTCGTTGTCGCTGAAGGGCATGAACTCGGTCACGTCGCCTTCGATGTCCTTGAGCAGGCTCGACAGCTTCAGCGTGTCTTCCAGCCCGTAGTGACGGTTATCGACAACGGCAATCTCCTTCGCACGCTTGTCGTCAATCGGACCAAGGTTGTAGACGTCGATCTGGTCGTAGCCGATGGCAATCGCTGCGCGGGTCGTGTGCTCGCCGGCAATGACTTCCAGCTCGCCTGTCGGTAGCTCGCGCACAACGACGGGGCGGAACAGACCATTGCGGCGAATGCTCTCTTCCAGTCGTCGCTGGTTGTCCGGGGAGACGTGATTCGCGTTCCACGGACTGAATTGCAGATTTTTTGGATCAACGCACTGCGTTTTCACTCAAACGTCCTGTATAATATGTATGTCCATACATAGTCTAAGGCTTATAGGGAAGCGCCACAAGGCAAACATGAACGTCAAGATCGCAATGAATGCGGTCGTCGCCAAGCTGATCACGGATGATCGCGAACTGAAGCTGGCTGTATCCGACCTCCTCTCCTACAACGTCGCGGGCGCTGAGCACTCTCAGTCGTTCCAGACGGGCGGTTGGTCGGGTCGTTCCACTCTCTTCAGCTATGGCACTTCGACCTTCCCTGCTGGCCTGGTCAGCATGGTCTACACCTGGCTGAAGCAGAAGGGCTACAACCCGCAGCTCATCCGGAAGCCTGCCCCTGAACCTCTGGGCAAGCCCGAACCCATCGTCAACGAGTTCGGCAAGTCCGAGGCATACGACTACCAGTACGAGGCTGTCCGGCAGCTCATCCGTCACCGCGCCATCATCGCCCAGGTCGCAACGGGCGGTGGTAAGTCGAACATCGCCTCCATCGCGGTGGGCTGGATCAAGCGCCCGACCCTCTTCCTGACGACGCGCAAGGTGCTCATGCACCAGATGAAGCGCACGTTCCAGAAGTCGCTGAAGTGGCGCGCTCGCAACGGTGAGCCCGAGATGGCCGGCGTGAAGGTCGGTGTCATGGGCGACAGCGAGTTCAACCCTCGCAAGCACATCAACGTCGGCATGGTGCAGACCATCATGGCCAAGCTGACGTCGGACGACCCGAAGGTGGTCGCCCAGATGAAGGCAATCCTCGCCATGTTCGAATTCGTGATCCTCGAAGAGGCCCACGAGTCCAGCGGTGGCGGCTACTACGAGATCATGGGCAACTGCACCAACGCCCACTATCGCCTGGCGCTGACGGCTACCCCGTTCATGCGTGAGGACGAAGAAGCGAACATGCGCTTGATGGCGTGTTCGGGACCGATCGCCATCCACATCACGGAGAAGATGCTGATCGACCGTGGCGTGCTTGCCCGGCCCGAGTTCAAGTTCATCACGCCTCCGCAGAGCCAGAAGGTCCGTCGCAACAGCGACTGGCAGCGCTCCTACAACTACGGGATCGTCAACAACGAGGCTCGCAACGGGATCATCATCGCGGAATCGACGCGAGCTGCCCGTAACAGCCTGTCCGTGATGATTCTGGTGCAGCGCCAGGAGCACGGCAACAACCTGGAAGCCCAGCTCAAGGAAGCCGGTGTCCGCGCCCGCTTCATCTTCGGTAAGTCCGAGCAGGACGAGCGCGACGAAGCCCTCGCCTCCCTGATGTCCGGTGAGCTTCAGGTGCTGATCGGCTCGACCATCCTCGACGTGGGTGTGGACGTGCCGGCAGTGGGCATGGTGATCCTCGCAGGCGGTGGCAAGGCGGAAGTCGCCCTTCGTCAGCGCATCGGTCGAGGACTGCGAAAGAAGCCTGCTGGCATGCCGAACGTCGCCTACATCATCGACTTCATGGATGCCATCAACAAACACCTGGTCGGTCATGCCGCCCAGCGTCGTCAGATCATCGAATCCACCCCTGGATTCGCGGAAAACATCCTGCCTTCTGGCAGGGACTTCAGCTTTACCTACAAACTCAAGTGAGGAAGAACATGGAACAGAAGATCGAGACCCAGAGCGAGCGCAAGACCCTGATGGTGGACGAGAAGACCTACGACAAGGTGTCGGCGGCTGCCAAGCGTGGCGGTTCCGGTGTCACCCGTGGTGTCGTGGTCGCCGCCCTGATCGACCTGGTGGGTCAGGACCAGCTGGATCGCAAGCTGGCCGAAATCGCTGCCGAGGCGAAGGCTGCCCGCGAGAAGAAGTCCGAGCAGCGCTCCAAGCTGTCGGAGCTGGCCGAGGTGCTGAGCCCGGCTGAGATCGAAGCCCTGCTGCGCCAGGCGCGTCAGCGTCAGGGCAGTTAACGTCTCTTGAACTTGGGGTTTTGCGCGTGCTGTATAATATGTATGCGCATACATCACGCGCATCACCCCAAGCAACAAGAGGCAATATGTTTTGGTATCTACACTCTCTTTCCTTCTACGGACTGCCGTAGCGCTCACCTCCCTCAATCCCCAACCTACGCAGGCTGAAATGCACTGCATGTCCGTCACCGCATACGCTGAAGCTCGCGGTGAAGGTGTTGAAGGGATGGCCCTGGTGGTCGAATCCCTCCTCCAACGAAAGCAGATGACCGGGCAGGACGCCTGCTCCATCGCCAATCGCTACTACGACGGCTTCAAACTGATGAAGCGTCGCCCCTCTCCAGCCAAAACGGATACCGAGAACTGGATCCGTGCAAGCGCAGTCACCGCGCTCACCGTCAATGGCGCCATCAACCTGGGCAGCTGCTCGGGCGCAACCCACTTCTATCGCAAGCTTCCAGGTCGCCGGGCACCCTACTGGGCCAAGCCGGAGCATCGCGTGTGCAAGTTGGGCAACCACATCGCCTATCGCTACGTCATGCGCCCCGCTGTGCAAGGTCAGGTTGCAGGGTGAACGCATAGGGAGGGGTAACACCCCTTCCTAGACTGCGCTTACCACAACAACGGAGACACCCAGATGCCAAGGAAGGCTAAGGGCAACAAGAAAGACCAGGCACCACCCAAGCCTGTCAGCATCATCACGCTCCGGTCGAGCAGTCGCGGGTATCACACCGAGGCTTTGCTGTGGGCCAGCCAGGAAGACATGATCCGCGCCCTCAGTGTCTACAGTGCAACGCCGGCCAACGTCGGGGCTGCGTTCGTAGGCTTCTCGCGCAAGGAGAAGAAGGCCAAGTGGGGCAAGCTGCCCTCCAGCGCTCTCCTGGGCGAGTTCCACTTCTACGTGGGCGGCTGGGACATCGAAATCGTTTCGCACGAAGTCACCCATTCCGCCATCCATCGCATGCGTGTGCTCGACCCCGATGGTGAGGATGTCCTGGACGATGGCGTTGCTGCTGACGGGGAGCCCCTGGAAGAAGTGATCGCCTACGAGTCGGGCTTCTGGACGAGCGACATCCATCGCTGGCTGTCTACGACTGATCCAACTGAACGCCCGGTTGATCACGGGCGCTAACGTAAGTATCCACATACGTATAATGTAAAGACACCAACAAGGAGCAACACCGCAATGGAACTGCAGCATTACATCGGCGTCGCGATCTTCCTGATCGTGCTCATCCTCATCTTCCGTCCGAAGGTGGGCAAGCACGAAGAGAAGATCACCGTCGCCACCTACGACATCGCTGTGCCCGACGTCCCGGCATACGCCGACTTCGAACAGTTCGCCTACGGTCGCAAGGCCGGCGAGTCCGAGAACCTGGGCGAAGTGGCCAGCATGTTCATCAACCTGATCGAGGAAGATCTGCCGGCACGTCCGTCGCAGGACAACCCGATCCGCGTCCTGATCCGTCGCCACGGTGAAGACGTGAGTCCCGTGGAGCTGTTCATTGCTCCCACCCCGATGGGCGTGGGCGGTGGCATCGGTTTCCATCCGGTGAAGCAGATCCGCTAAGCGTCAACCAAGACGCTCTATAGAAAAGGCCGGGAAATTCCCCGGCCTTTTTTGTGGCTCACAGACAGGCTTCTGCTTCGCCTCGTCGCTTGGAGAAGGAGCTGATCGAGGGAAGCGTGCGCATCGCAACCTCCGTGCCCGTAGCCGACTTCGTGGCAGAGAGCGTGCTCAGCACCTGGCCCTGCGCACCCGTGCCGGGATTGGGCATCACCAGCGTCCGGTCGTCACCGTTGGGCACGATATGCGCGAACGTGTTCTCTTCCATCCACTTGGGCTGGACGCACTCAAGATAGGTCTGGGGCGACTTGTCCGTGTGCGCAGTGAACAACGGCTTGCGCTGCTGGATCTCTCCGTAGGACACGCAACCCGTCAGCAGGCTACCGATCACAGCGAACGCCACCAATCCCATCTTCAGCTTCATCACCACTCCTGAGTTCTGTTCTATGTAGTTCTATTTTATCGACGCGGTGCATTGCCACCGGGTCGTTCCGTCTGTGTATGTACGCGCATACGTATAATCAATACATACGAACGCACAGAGAGAGCCATGACGGAAGAAGCCCCTACCCCGCGAAACAGCAAAGCCGATCAGGAGGCAGTAGCTGACGCCCTGGTCGATCAGCTGCACAACACGATTCGCACCCAGATCGCTCGACGCAAGATCCGAGTAGCCGACATCGCAAGAAATTATGGCTGCTCACAGGTCTATATCTTCAACCTGTTGAAGAACAAGGAAAACGTATCCCTGCGCGTCTTGGGCAAGCTCGCCCTGGCGATGGGACTGCAGGTGACGCTCGCCTTTGCACCCATCGAAGGCTGGGAAGACCGCGACAACGACATCCCCGGCACGTCGGGCCGAGACCTCGACTCCATCGACCTGGACAACGAGATCCAGGAACTGCTCAGGAACTTCGCATGATCACGCACATCACCATCGTCGTCGCCGTAGATCGCAAGATGGGCATCGGGAAGGACAACGCCCTGCCCTGGCCCCGTCTGTCCAACGACATGAAGCGATTCCGGGCTATCACGCAGGAGATCGGCACGGTCGTCATGGGCAAGAACACTGCCCTGTCGCTGGGCAAGCCTCTGGACGGTCGCATCAACTACGTCCTCTCGCGCACGAACCCCGAGCTGCCCGAGGGCTTCATCGTGGTCGAGTCGGTGGACGAGCTGGACGAGCTGCACCAGGGTCCGATTGCAGTGATCGGCGGCGCTCAGGTCTATGACGAGTTCTTGCCCGTTGCGGACGAGCTGAAGATCACCTGGGTCCACGAGGAGTTCGACTGCGACACACGCCTGCACCTAGCTCCCGAGTTCCTGGAGCGCTTCCACATGACGGAGCAGGATCACCGGCCACCGAATCCGGGTTCGACGATCCAGCTGACCTTCGAGAGCTACCGCTACGCCACCTCCCCCAATGCTGAGGGCGAGTTCGTGGATATGGGACCGCTCTCCGGAGATCCGGTCGAGTTGCTCAAGTCCTGGGCAGCATAGTCATCAGCGAGGTCTACCAGCTCCCGGACAAGCGCCGGGACTGGTGCCCTCTTGTAACGCTCTGGAAGCTCACGCCAGGTCCGTAGAAGCTCTCCGAGATCCAGATCCTCCCTAGGGAACACCAGCATCCCCCGACCGTCACAGACGGCGCACCGTCCGCCCTGCTCACCGTGGCATGGTCCACACGGGATGCACACCCAGAACCGTCTCCCGATGAAGACGCCCTTCCCACAGTGGAAGCACACGGCCCCTTCCTGATCCATCGAGACACACCGCCCATAGCAGTTGTCGCAGAAGGCAGGTGGCCCCAGCAGGTAGTAGTTCACTCTCCGTCCCATGTGCGAAGGGTAAGCCTGCCCTGTCTCAATCTGCGAGCGTCACCTGGTCGCCTGTATAAGGACAGCCTGGTCGGTGGTCGCCAGCGGTAGGTCAGCCGGTCAATGGGTCGGTTGGTCTCCGGTCGCCTGTATAAGGACTGCCGGGAACCTGGTGCCGGGGTGCCTGTATAAGGTTACGTGGAAATCGTCGCACTTCGGAGGCATCCGGCTGGCGATGTTGCGCGATTTCTAGGACTTCGAAAACGAAAAAGTGAGCTAGATTTCTCTA
This sequence comes from Dyella telluris, assembly GCF_014297575.1. Classification (NCBI taxonomy): domain Bacteria; kingdom Pseudomonadati; phylum Pseudomonadota; class Gammaproteobacteria; order Lysobacterales; family Rhodanobacteraceae; genus Dyella; species Dyella telluris. The sequence goes on from NZ_CP060412.1 coordinate 112,102, forward strand.
GCTCACTCTCTCATTGTTTGCTTTGTTCGCTTACGCTTCCAGTGCGAAGCGCTCCCATTCTGCGCGCTTGCTGTCAAGCAAAGCGAAAGACTTGTCAGACACGTCAGAGCTGATCCAGTTGAGCGCACGCAGCGCCTTGAGACTGCTAGAGGCTTGCGTGGGAGCGGTCGAGCTGCCAATGGGGAGTTTCTTCAAAAGCGCATTGGTCACGCCTTTGGTCTGCAATTCGCCAGCATCACGCAGAATGCTGATCGAAGCGTAAAGCGTCACATTGGGCTTCTCACGCTGCAACACTTCGCGCCAATGGCAACCCTTGCCGAGTGCAGTCACGACAGCTTGCAGCTTGTCCTGCGCGTAGATAGCGGCGCGCATGGCGTAGGAGTGGTCAACGTGCGCAGTGTAGGCGGCGAGAATCTTCTCATCCTTCAGCATGCCGACCCACTTATCAGCGCGACGCTTTGCGTTCTTTGCGCTTGTCACTTCGTCGCTGCTCTTATTCTTGTCTGCAATGATCGCAGCAAGCTTGTCAGACTGCGCAGCGTAGTCTGCGCGGAAGTCGATAGCGTCAGCGACAGTAGCAGCGGCGACGGTCTTAGCAGCGGTCTTAGCGGTCTTAGCCATTTTAGTATTCCCTTTGGTTTGGTTTGGGTTAGTGCGGTCTTGCCCGACCGCACAAACATAGTATGCGCATACATACTTCCCGTCAACAGATTTATTCAACTTTTTTTGATGGAAAAAACATGGTGTATGTATTGACATACTATGCAAGTGCATGTTAGTCGCGTGCGCGCTTTCATTCTCTCTCAGTGCATGCTTTTTGCTGCGCTGCATATAGACGTCTATACGTCTGTGTGATAGTCGCGCACTCCTACGTGCGATGCTCCTATGCGACGCGCACGAGCAATCCATGGTTTTCCCACCGAGCACCGGTTTAACCAACGTCTTTCCACCGGGAGCAGGAAAGCCCTGGTGGCCGCCAAACCTAGAGGGAAACCTATGGGACGCCAACTTACCTATAGGGGCACCCATAGCCGGGTAATCCATGGGTCAACCTGCCCTATGCCCAAAAGAAAGCCCAGAGGTGATCTGGGCTTGCTGACTACGGTGGACAGGGCAACTGCAGGAGATTGAGATTTAGCATGGGCTAAGGACGCTCTTTCGCTTCATGGTGCGTTGGGCGCGACGATCCAGGTTTCGGGCTTTCTCACGCTGTCGATGGCGGTGATGCGCTTCGACAAGTTCCAACGCAGAGTAGTTGGTCGTGTAACCACCATTGAATCGTTTGCTAGCTTTCATGCTATCTCTCCATCTCCATGTGTCTCTTATGTCGGGTGTCATCGCAGCTGTGAACTCGTTCAAAGTTCTTTGCGATGTGTGAATTTTGCGCTTATGCGCTATTTCCGAGAACAAATGGAACTAGGTAGAAGTCGATTTCCAGGAGAGACCCTATCAACGTAACTCTAGGGCGAATGCCTGTCTGAAACGCCCTGTATCGAGCCCTAAGCGCCTCCTAGGGTTTCTCTATATCTGCGTCGCTCTGTAGGGCTGCGTGCGCTGTGTGACGCTGTAGGCCGCGTTTAGGAAGACCGTCCTAGGCCAGGTGTAGGAGAACCCATGGGTTAGCCGGCGACACAGTAGAAGAGCGCCCATAGGACGCTCTGTATCGCTCAGTATTGAACGCGCTGCAATGACAGCATCAGTTCACTGATTCGCTGCGCGAGCGCGTCGCGTGACTCGTACATCTCGCATGCAACGCGCTCTTTTTCGATGTCGTCGCTATTGCAGTAAGCGTGCAGATCACGAGTGTCGAGAAGTCCATCGGGTGATTTCTCACTCATCGAGTCGTAGACGTTCAGCGTATACATCGTTTCGTCGCTGTCGATCCACTGGTCATCAATCATCGTGTGCTGTGCTGCGATCACATGCACGACATAGCGTTCTTGAATCAGCATGAACGCGAAATTGTAAAAATCATCATGGTCTTGCACGTTTGCGACAGTGAAAGCTTTCATAGTTGCATGCTCTTGCGTTGTGAGTGAGCAAGCAGTGTCGCGTTGGATGCGAAACCCGACTATCGGCACGTTGAAGGTTGTCATGCCGGAGTAACCATGGGTGATCTGCAGACAAGAGAAAGCGCCTACAAGAGGCGCTCTCGCTATCAGACGTCGAGGTCGATCTCAAAGTCAGACCATGAATCGCGCTTGTCGAACTCAGCGTAAGCCTGCATGAGGGCGCTCGATGCTTGCACGACATTCAGACCCAGCTGTAGGCATGCGTTGCGACTGATCTGCACGTCGTAGAACAGGTCATTGAGGTCGTCATCTTCACGAACGAGGTCAAGCGTCGCGAAGCGAACACCATCGCTCGTGACTTGAAAGGTCGTCGTATCGTTCGCTTCGTCGATGATGATTTCGAAAAGAACCTTGATCTGCATAGCGTTTTGCTCTGTGAGTGAGTGTGTAAGCATCATCTGTGAGGTCGCAACGCCCGAGAATCGGCACGATGCCGGTGATTCCATGGGTTATCCATGCGCTCGATGCGAGAAGAGCGACGCTAGGTCGCTCTGTAGGTTCAGTCGTTCTCGCGATCAATAACCATGCGTTCGACGACGTGTTCCATCGCTGCTGCGATGCTGTCGTGCGTCTCATCGAGGAGCACGCAGTTGACTTGAGAGAACACGTCAACACCTTGGTCGAACGAGAGCACGCGATACTGTCGCGTTTCGAGGTTCTGAAGGAGGAAATAGTGATTTCCTTCATAGATCTTCGCTTGCACGCTGTAGGTTGTGTCAGCGTCATCGACGACCTCAGCGTTGAAATCTTGCGCGAGCAAGTAGCGAACCAGCGCGATGTGATTCGTGTCGATGTCGTTCGTGTCAATCTTCGCTGCAATCTTCATACGTAGGTCTCATGTGAGTGTGCGTCGCTGCATTGCGACGAGACACATGATCGAGTTGGACGCGAGTTCCGAGAATCGGTGTGTTTGAGGACTCATGCCGGCGAATCCATGGGTTGCCCAGGAGGTGCGCATGAGAAGAGCGACACGAGGTCGCTCTATAGGACTCAGAGGGCTTCGAGCACGTCTTCGTCAACACCAGCTTCGCAACAGTTGAACTCGAAAACACCAGCTGCGAGAGACTTCATGTGCTCACGAGCGCGCTGTGCAAGTTCCAGCTGCTGCTCTTTAGGACGTTCTGCGATTGCTTCGCTGAGGTGATAGCTCAAGCGCACGAAGAGGTCATACTGCTCGCCCTCACTCTCTTGAAACGCGAAGAGCGCGAGGTCGTAATCGACGTAGACGAGAGTGTTGTTGAGGAACTTTTCGACGTACTGCTGAGCGTTCATAGGTCTATTTCTCTGTGAGTGAGTCGCTATCTGCGACACACGCATGATCGTGTTGGATCTGATTTCCGACTATCGGCACTCTTGAGGCCAGGATCACCCATGGTCTATCCATGGCTTGCCCTGACTCTCACCCAAAACAAAGGCCCGATGGCACTCACTCCATCGAGCCTCTGTCCCAGCTGACTTGTCTCCCCTACTGAGTCCTGGTCATTCTCAGTAGGGCACAACTAATAAGGTGGTCATGTCCTTGTGGTCCCTTGGCCGCTTACAGGGCGACTGCGTGGATGCCGGCTTCACCGTTCATGGCGCGCTTCATCAGCTCAGCCACGAGTTCTTCGGTCGTCAGGGCGCTGACACTGGTGGTCGCTTCCACTGCCGGACCCTGGTTCGCATGGTCGTCGAAGGTCTCCAGGACATCGAGGATCTCCTCCGCGATACCGTCGATGCGGGGCGTCACCAGGTCGTTCGGACGCTTGCTGGGCTGACCCATCACGATGGGACGCAGCAGATCCTGCAGCAGTGCCAGCTGGACGTTGCCTTCCTCGTCACCCTTGGCCTTGCGGAACTTGGCGAGCATCCCGGCGACCTGGTGGAGATACGCACCGTGCATCAGCACTTCCTCGGCGTGATGAGCCAGCTCCTGACGCAGCTCGTTCTCGGTCATGTTGCGGACCATCTCACCGTGCATCAACAACTGGTCTTTCTTCTGCTGCTCGTTCATGGCTCTGTTTCTCTCTGTGCGCTGCGCGCTTTGTGTTTGTGTGCTTAGTGTATGTATGCGCTCACATATCGTCAAGCGCATACGTATGGGATCTACTTGGCAGTGCGTGACTCGTGGCGGTGCATGAAGACGATCAGGCCGATCCACATGACCAGGCCAATCACCCCACCCACGGCCATCATTGCATCGACCTCGCTGGTGTTCATCAGGACACAGAGGGCCAAGATGAGATAGAGGCTCAGCAGCACCACGTCCAACAGGTTGGCACCTCCCTTCTTGGCCGGCTTCCAACCCTGTGCCATGCGGTAGACATCACCTGTGGCCTGAAAACGGGTCATGCCTGCCTCGATAGGAATGCCGGCGTACTGGTGTGCAATCACGTTCATAGCGTTTGCTCGCTGCGTTGTGTGTATGTGCATACATAGTAGCGCATCAGCAACAACCGACAATCGGCACGTCATAGGACTATTGGCGGCCCCTCCATGGGTTATCCATGGCTCACCCTAGGGCGGCTCCACCCAAAAAAGTGCCCCTGCGAGCGGGCAAGCTCCAGGGGCGTGGTCGAACAATAATCAGAGCCCAAAGGGAGGCCGAGGACGGGAGTCTTTGGCCCACCTACCCTGTTACTGCAGACAGGGTGATTTTAGTCGGTTTCGCGGAAGGGGGCCACCTTGTACTGGTCGTGGATCTGGACGAACCAGGTCTCGGTGATGAAATCGAGGATGCTATGCACCAGGCGCAGGTCAAGCGTCCCCTGGTCCTCGTCCGTGGTCTCCTGGTGAATGCCCATCCAGTCGTTCCGGAAGGACAGAGGAAACAGGACTTTGGTGCCATTGATGGTCAGCTCCATCAGGACAATATCCGGGTCACGCATCAGATCACCATTGGACTCGCCGTAGCTGGCAATGGAGTACGTGGGCTGGCCATAGTGGTTGCTGATGACCTCGACCAACACATCCATCATGCCCTGGGACTTGAACCGCGTATTCCGGCGATGACCTTCCATCAGCAGATCGAACTGCTCATAGGCCCAGGTCATACGGCCAAAGGTTCTGTCTTGTGTGGCCAGCTGCTCGATGGCAGTGATCACTTTATGGTCCGTCATGCTGTGCTCCGTTGTCAGTTGCTGCGATGAGCAAATGATGATTGTGGCGCATGACCCCGACTATCTGGGAGAGATCAGATACCTGCCCTAGGCTGGGCCATGGTTGTGCCATGGGCTCACCTGCGGTCTATCCATGGTCTGCTGATGGTTGGCCCACCGGCCCTATGGTTTGTGGCTGCTCTACGTGTATAGAGAGATAGAGATATGCACGCTTGTCCCTAGAGCCTATGGGAAAACCTATGGTCGGCCATCCATCAACCTATGGCACCTTGGCTGCTGGTCCACCCTAGTCCCAGTGATCATGTCCCTAGTTTTGATTAGTTATAGGGAAATATAGAACCCGTAGGCCGCCTATTTCCCAAGAATCACTGCTCAATAAACCTATTTGTTATGGCCGTCTAAATAGATACGTTTACTTTTGGCCATCCAGAACATGCTCAAAACAGCCAAAAACCATGTTGACGTACTGTTTGAGGGGTTAATGACTAATTTCCCTATGCTAATAAACATGAGGGAATGGCCAACCAGTGTGCCTAGTGCCAAGGCCAACCGCTCCCATGGTTCAACCATGGATAGACCTAGGGGAGAGTGACGGTTGGCTCATGGGATGGCCGGCTATGGGAGAGCCATGGTTGAGCAGAGGAGGTGCCAATACAGGGGAAACCATGGATAGACCATGGGCAAGCCTAGGGCCGGGTTGGCACCACTATCCCTATAGGGAACCAGGTCATCTGGAGCCGGGAGTATCTCTTTCTCTATGGAAGTGCCTATCTGATGCCGGAGCTATCTGACTGACCTAGTACATGTGCTACGTAGGCCAGGATTAGGAAGACCGTGTTTGCTCCGGATGAGCGACAGCTCGGAAACTAGGCAATCTGAGAACTCAGGATATGACGCCCCCTACCCCGTGACGATGCACTGAGTAGGGACACATCCCGGCCTTCAGACTGCCTTGGGGAGTTTGACTCCCTCCCGGTGGTGATCCACAGGGGCAACCTTCAACCTCATGCCATTGCGACAGTCACTGTTGTTCCTCGGTGCGCATGAGCCTGGGCAAGCCAGAACAGGTAACACCGTGTCACTCACCCGCCTCGCTGTCGCACCTATCGGTGACGCCCGAGTCCTGTCTGCGGGAAATCCTTCATCAGGGTCATTGCTACAAGAGCTGCCAGTGGCCGAACGTATGGGTGCCGATAAACCGCTAGCTGACCTGAGTATGTTAGCGCGTACATACCGTGGCGGGCAATGCTGGATAGAGCATGGGTCGGCCGGACTTGGGAGCGCCTGGACATGGAGGGGCCATGGGAAACCCTTGCAATATATGTGGCGCGGGCCGGCACCGTCATTTGCCCTTCCCTTCCACAGGCACCTCGGCTCTCCCATCCCTCTATACCCCGGCCTGTCTCTTCCCATACCCCTATGCGTAGGCCATCCCTACTGCTACTCCCCATAGCTCTCTCCCCTAGGGTGTGTGTGCTCCTCTATCCCTTCTTCCCTATACCCACAAGTCTTCTCCTGCATCCCTATAGCCGGACACAATACCGACCTCGACCTGGTGCGATTCGTGTGTGTCTGTGTCGTTCTCTATGCGTGGGATGAGCGCTCGTTCTTTGTATCGTTCGTGCTGCTTATCTCTATGCGAGAAACGCGCTAGATCGACGCGAGAGACATTTCCCTTATGCGAGCGCTGTGCTGCTACTCGTTCTATGCGGGGAACGTCACAGTGATCGTTTTAGCGTTCGACGATGTTGACGATATGGGTGTGTTTCTCATGCGGGAGTGTTGATTTCGCGGAAAGCGTGTCAAGTTCCCTTTACATGTGTTGGCGATCGAGGCGTTTGCGAATTTAAGTTATTGATCCGGCAGGTTTATTTGGAATTTTGGTGGGTTCGATACAAATAATTTCTGTAACGGAGGGACTTAACAGATTCGTTGAGTGACCGCTTTGCAGGAATTGACCAACTTGCGCCCTTACATCAACACCTATAAGGCTTAAACATGAATCAACATTTCAGTAGTAACGACCCGAACCACCGCATCCAGATGGCACACGTCAAGGAGCTGTCCACCGACAAGCTCAGTGGCGAGTCCTTCAAGTACACCTTCCATGACGTGAAGAAGCTCTGGGAGGGACACTATGGCGGTCCATCGGGCTGGGCACAGAAGACCGCCAAGGAGCGCGACGATTACCTTCAGGGATTGAAGGACTGTGCCAACGCAGTGAAGAAGATCGCGGAGATGGAGCCGGACATGGGACACAAGCGCAGCATGCTTGCTTGTTACCACGGGACCATCTGGATCTATGCCTGGATCAGCCACCTGACCGTCGACGGTCAGTTCTGCGATGACCTCTTGGACGCAGTTGGCTCCTAACCAAAAGAAAGCCCGGTCATGTGCCGGGCTTCTCTGTGTAAGGGTGGATGGTCAGTCGTAGTCTTGAACCTCGCACTGGATCGCCCTGTCGAGGATCAGTCGCATCTTGTCGCCTTCATCCCGCTCGCGGTCAGTGCCACCCTGTAGACGCTGGGAGATCAGCTTGAGCTTGTCGAAGTCCTCAGCCTCGATGCAGTAGTCGATGTAGATCCTGGTGGGTTCCCCGATTGTTGGCTCGGGTGCATCGAGTATCCGGCGAATGTCCTCGTTCGGGTCTGTCGAAAGCTCGCCCACCTTCAATAGTGCTGGGTCATCCCAAACGCCTTGAATCCTCGCCCTGATGGCTTGAAGCTTCTCGTCCTGGCTCAGCGTCACTTGATGCTCCTTAGCTGCCCCTGTGTAAGGCATTCCATGTGCCCGCTCTTCCAGCCAGGCACTCCCTCTTTGTCTGCGTAGACCCGTTCGGTCCCCAGGTAGCCGTCGAACCGGACCCAGGGTGCTTCAGAGGTGCTCTGCACGACGGTTCCACACATGCCAGGTTCGATCCACTTGGGATCGTCCCGGTCGATGGACGCTACACAGACGCGATCACCTGCTTTGAACTTTACCATCGCCCCTCCCCTGCCGCTGGCTTGAGCTTGGGAACACTGTCAGCGTCGCCATAGCTGACGTTGAGGTTCCTGACGATCTGCTCCACCACGCTGCGCTTGACCTCATGGCCGTTGGTTTTGTTGAACTCGCTGATGACCCGCTGGACGATCCAGTCGAGGTTCAACTCATGGGTCGTCTGACGAGCACGCTCCTGCACCGCCTCCTTGATCCACTCCTTCACCTCGGCCTTCGTGATGCCCAGGTCAGCAATGTGTTGGCGCAGGGCGAGCGTGATCTCCCGGCGTCCTACCTCGTCAGCCTTCATGCGTTCAGCGCCTTCTTGATTGCTGTCTGCACCTCACGACGGCCACGGTAGCTCGCCTCCCTGGCGATCTCCTTGAACAGTTCGGAGGCAGTGGGTGCCTTGAAGAACGTGTGGAACAGATCGTTCTCGTGCTTCCACCACGGTTCGGTGGGATTACCAGCTGGCCAGGTCTCCTTGAAACCGAGAGCCTTCATCACTTCCGGGCTGAGCTTGGGTTCGTTGGACTCACTCATGCTCGATCACCTGGTCATCATCGACGCGCTTGAGGATCTCGATCTTGGGCATCTCGACGGGATCGTAGGTCAGCGCGGTGTTCTTCAGCGCTTCCATGCCGGCACGTTGGATCGTCTGCACAACGTAGGCATCGACTTCCGATTTTGCGCTTTCGACCGTTTTCTCCATGTGTTCGTCGAACATGTCCGCGACGAACTTCATGTTGCCCGTCATCTGGGCGCGTGCAGTGGACGCCTTCAGCTGTAGGGCTGCCTTCTGTTTGATGGGCAGCTTCAGCTCACCCAGCATCTTGTGCAGCTCATCCACCTCGCTGAGTGCGGTCTCCAGGCGCTTTCTGACCTCGCCCGCGAACTGCTTGGTTCGGGACTGTGGCGGTGCCAGCTCCGGGACATAGCCATTACCACCAGGCTCGCGATAGCGGAGCGTGCATTGGCTACCCATGCCTACGTTGGGGCTGGACACGAAATGCGCCCACTGGGCTTCGCTCAGATCCACCTCGATGTAGGGCTTGGTCGCTGCATGCACCCAATCGGTAGACAGGTCACGACGAATGGAGCTGCTCGCGATCCGAATACGGATGAAGTGCTGATGGTTGAAGTCCGACCCGTACAGATTGGTCATCCCACTGATGCGAGACGCTCCGATCTGCGCGTAGGCCGGGTGTTCGTAGATCAGCCCACCCATCGGGCCAGCCTCTTCACGAACGGTCGGTTCCAGGAAAATGCGCTTCATGGCTTATGCCTCTTTGCCATTGGTTTCGTTGTACTTCGCGACACGCCAATTGACGTGCTCGGGCTGGATTTCGTCGGGGTTGGATCCGCACAGGTAGACCTGGGCCGGCTCAACCTCATTCAGGGCTTTGCCACGCTGATGAACCAGGGTGATTTCGCTGGGCGGGAGATCCTCCACCACGTCGTCGTCGTAGTTGACGACCAGGACATCCATTGCTTCAGAGGTGGCGACAAACTGGACGACTCCAGCTTGGATCGTGACCACCACGGCGGGCAGCTTCTTCTCAGTGTCGGCGGGCATTCCAGTTCCTTCGTTGTTTCCCGCGATGCGGGTGCTTGTGTTGGTCGTTGAAATGGATCTTGGGCAGGCTGATGACCGAGTAGTCCGGCTTGCGAGGGACGACTTTGGAGAACTCGACGATCTCCACAGCTGCCTTGGCCATCGCTTCAGCAAGCCCCTTCATGGACCCGCTCAGGTCGTCGATGATCAGGATGCGGTGCTTCACTGCTCACCCCACTGCTTCTGCGGGCCGGCTTCGTCCCAGCGCATCACGAAGTTCTCCAGCCAGTCGCGCTGCTCCGAGGTCAGGTAGTCGAGCCACAGAAGCTCGTCAGCGCTGACCCAGGGGAGGCCCTGCTCCTCGCACCAGGCTTTGAACTCGTCGTAGAGGGATTGCCCGTCCATCAGTGAACCCTCACGAACTCGAAGGACTCACGGGCCGGGTTCAGCGGGCGACCCACGCGGTCATCGAAGCCATCGCAGTAGATGCGGTAGCACAGCTCACCCCGATAGTCCTTCTGGAACTCCCGGACGGTGAAGGTGAAGTCGCGGGCGATGGTGCCCATCTTCGGTTCCCAGTTCAGGTAGCGAAGCTTGCGACCTACGTTGTGCTTCATCTCCTCGGGCACGTCGTTCGGATCCACGTACAGCCCGAGATCCTTCATCAGGGACTTGACGTTCACGACATGAACCTCTGGGCGACGATGTTGATGGACGCGGCGATCACGAGAGCGCTCGCGGAGTACAGGAGCACGCACAGGGCGCGGACCAGGCGGGTTTCGTTCTGCTGGGACATGTCAATGAGCCTCCTGGGCGTTCGTGCGGTCTCGATAGAACTTCAGCAAGCTGTCCACGACGTCCTCCACGTCACTCTCGGACACCTGCGGGCGCATGGATTCCACGACTTGCTCCAGCGCTTCGCGGAAGCCCTTGTCGTAGTTGTAGGCTTCGATGGGTTCGTCCAGGTCGTCGTAGAGCGTCAGATCGAGGGGAATGGCGTCCTTGATCGCCTGCATGCAGTCGCGGGTCGTCTCGCCCTTCAGAATCGCCTGGATGTAGTCGCAGTCTTCCTTCTCAGCGTCGCTGAGGAGATCCCATGCCACGCGCTCCCAGCTTTGATGGTTCACGGATCCATCCTTGAGCAAGGGAGTGACCATCAGGGACTCTCCTTCATTGCTCGGACCCATCGCGTAAACCTTGCCTTCGGTGCGATAGAGGTTCTTCATGCAACCTCCGGAACAAGCTTCGGACGAGCTGCGATGCGAGCTTCCTCGGCAGTGATCATTTCCATGCTCGGGGGTGCGGGGAAGCCAACGATGTCGTCCTGGAACACGCGACAGGCGATGCACGCGAGATTGGGATACTTCTCAAGCGTGGCGCGATCCTCGAAGGTGGAACGGCTGTAGACGTTCTCGATGGATTCGACTTCGCTGATCTGGTTCTTGGTCTTGAGGAAGAACGCAGAGCTACCCAGGTGGACTTCGTACTCACAGGTCTCGTCGTCGTAACCCACGATGCAGAGCTGCTGACCATTGGGAAGATCGGCGCGGACTTCGTAATCCACGACACGAGCCGGGTTGCTGTCGATGAACGAGTAGGACTTCAGCATTTCTTCCCACTGGGCATCAGTGAGAGGCGCGAACTTGGGATCCAGCAGGAACAGGAGGTCGCGGTCGAAGATCTCCTGAAGGTCGTCCTCGCAGATACCCCAGTCACGGATGTCCTGGCGGGTGTCGGCACCCTGGATGTTGAACATGTCATCAACGTCTTCCGGAGCATCGACGGGCACGCAGTAGAGCTTCTGCTCGCCATCCACGGAGACGAGGAAGTAGTTGTAGCTCAGGCCCACGGTGCGGTAGCGGTCGGGCATCTCGACAAGGATGGCTTTGATCTTCATCGCTTGCTCGTGGACTTCTTTCACTGCTCGCTCGTACTTGGTCATGTCTCTTCTCTCGTTGCGCGTCGTGCGCTTCTCAGTGCGAGCAGATTAAGAACGGCTCACACACCCGACTATCGGCACGTAATAGGCGCACGACGCTCTCTGTCTCGCTCTGCGCGTCGCGTGACGCTCAAGCTAGACAGTGATGTGATTTCTAGGGGAAGCGCTTAGCGCTCGTTCTACGCAGTCACAGACATCGCCCTGAAAGACGTGTCGCGCTGCGTCTCTTCTCTACCTGGTGAACCCAAGGCTGAACTGATCAGCCAATGTCACGTCATGGAAAACGTGACAAGTTGGCTTACCAGAGACCCTGCAGTGGGTTGACGATCACTTCGACCACCTCGGGCTCATTGAGGTAGCCAGGCCATGCCTTCCCACCCATGCTGTAGACCCGTTGGAGCACTGCTCGGGCGTCGCCATACCCAGTTGGGTTGCTCTCGACTTGCTTCATCAGTTTCTTGTTGTGGATCTGACGGGTCTCAAACTTGATGACGGGTGCCTCTACCACCGTGCAGAACGCAATGTCCTGGCCCGTGTGGTAATGCCGGTAGACCATCAGCCCACCGCCAGGGCTCGTGTAGACCGTATCGAACCCTCGACCGCGAATGTACTTCTCCAGGTTCAGCCACTTCGCCTCACCGAACTGGATCGTCACGTCGTCCGGCCTGGCCTTTGGGGCTCGGAGGAACGCTGGCATCGTCTGCCTGCCCAACTGGTAGACGCGAGCAAGCACAACACGGATGTCGTCGTGCTTCTCCGGGTCTCGCTCGATCAGGGACATGGTGTTCCCGTTGGCGACATCCCGGTGGTCGAACTTCATCAGCGGGAAGTCGATCTTGAACCTGATCGCGAGACCCAGCTCAAGGTGACGATAGACGTTGGAGTCAATCGTCACTCCTTCCAGGGCGAACCCTTTCGCGGCAAGGAGCTTCTCGATCAGTGCCCACTCATCTTGGCCCAGGTGCAGCATCACCAGCGCCCCTCGCTCGGGTTGTCGGTCGGCTTGGGCTTCTTGAAGACGATCCTCTGGTTCTGCTCGCGATACATCCGACGTTTGTAGCGCTCCGCTTCCGTCAGCTTGGACTTGGGCTCATAGAGCGGCAGGAAGACATTCGGGTCAGCCTCCAGGAACTCCGGAATGGGCAGCTCAGCCTTGCCATACACCCAGCGCAAGGCAGCCTTGGGGTAAAGGAGCGTCTGCAGGCCGTGGGCGTCGTAGACAGCCTCAATAGCCTTGCCATTGGGACCGCCACTGGTGTCGAAGTAGACCGCGATTGAGTCCGCTGCGTCGATGCGGATCGACTTCAGCTGGATCGTGATGTTGTCGTCCTCGTGAAAGTAGTCCTCGACCACCGACATGTTCGGGTGGATCTTGCTCTTCTTCAGGGCGAAGCCGTACTCAGCCAACTTCTCTGCGAGCTGCACCCAGTCGGCGCACATGAACTTGATTACCATTGCCCCTCCAGAGGGTTCGTCTCGACAGCCATCGACATCGTTGCGGTGGCGAATTTCATATCGGGTCCATCATCGAGACTGGACTCCCAGGTAGCTTCAAAGGCCAGGCGACGGACGACTTCAAAGAAGTCCTGGGCGAACTTGTCGTAGGTGTCGCGCTGCTGCGGGAACAGGAGCGTCAGATCGTGCCCGTTGATGCCATCGTTGTTGACGACCCGATGTATGACCTCAGCCGTCAGCGACACGCCTTTGAAGCTGCCGTGCTCACGCCGGAAGCTGATCGTTCCAGGCCAATCGGGGCTGGGCGCGCTCTTGAGGATCGCGAAGTGCGTGTCCTTGCAAGCAGCCTCCAGGTTCTTCCCGTTGATGCGGACTTGGAGCTTCTTGTACTTGATCACCACTGACCCTCCAGCGGGTTCGTCGGGCGTGCTGGTTCAGCAGGCTTCGCGAAGCCATAGCGCTCGCTGAACCGCTTGACCATTTCAGGGTTACGCTCCATCTGGTCCAGGCGGGCTTTCAGCTCCTCGACCTCGATCTTCTTCCTCAAGTCTTTCTCGTAAGCCGCCTTCTTGACCGCCTCAATCGAGCCCTCCTCGATCTCTCCGAACTCGTCGAAGATCATCGAGATACCCTTCATTCCACGGATCTCCGACTTCTTGCTCGGAAGGCCAATGGCTTTCGCAGCCTCTGCCAGCTCGTCGTAGATCTCCTTGGCCGGCTTGGGCTTGGGCAGATGGGTGGTCTCGTCCTTACCAGGCGAAGCCAGGCCCATCAGCTCGTGAATGCTCTTGCGCTTAGGCATAGGAATGCCGGGCGCACCGATCTTGATGAGGGCGTAATCATTCAGCGCCCTGCGCAGATCCCTATCCGGACCCTCGTCGTAGATGTCCGGGTAGTGGATGTGCAGATCCCAGTGCTCTGTGTCTCCGCCCATCGCAGCCATTGCTGCCGAGTCGATCCGGATGTTCCGCTTGAACTCACCCGTGAACGTCGCGTAGCGCATCTGGATCTGGATGTAGCCGTCGCTCAGCTTCTCCTCCAGGATGTTGAACCCGCACTGATCAACCACAGCGCGCAGCTTCTCAAGGGAAATGTTGTATCGCGTGGTCATCACCAACGTCCTGCGAGTGGGTTGGAAAGCATCTCCTGACGGGCGCGCTCAGCTGTCTCTTCCGCGAGCGCAGCAGCCTTCATCTGGAGGACTTCTCGGTTCGAATGACTGACGTCCTTCAACTTCGCGACGGCAGTGCGGTAACGGATCGCGTTCGACTTGGGTCCGTCCAGCTCCATCGGGAGGTCAGCTTCAATGACGGTCTTGCCGTCGTACTCTTCGACGTTTGGCCAGCGGACGTCGATGTACTTGCCGCCATGACTGCCGAAGTTGATGAGGATCTGTGTCGGATCGACGTGCTCGTACTGAACCTTGGCCCATCGCAGCACAGTGAGCAGCTGGTCATAGGTGCAGGTGACTGTCGTCCTTTGGTTATGTCGCGCCTTCATTTGCGAGGCGGAACGTATTTCTCGACCACTTCACCGATACGCTGCGTGGTCATGTTGATTTCTACGATCACCCACGGGTATTCGCCCTTGCGCGGACGATAGGTGTGCTCGGCGGGTTGGATCCAAATGGGAGTGGCGGGACTCCGGACGGAGCTGCCGATAAACATCGCGTGATGGTGCATGTCTCTCTCCTCCGCAGGGAGCGCGCATGTATGCACATACGCACTCCCCAAGCCAGGTTTAGAACGCGGAGGCTTCGATGCGACCACGCGACTCACGACGGATCACGTCGCCCAGGAGCGTCAGAACGTCCTTGTGCTTGGTGCCCTCGGCATCGTTGAAGTTGATCACTTCGTCCTGGCCGCCCTTCGTGAACTTGGCGACGGCCTTGTCCAGGATGGACTCGGCACCATTGGAGCTGTCAGCGTTGTCGCCATACAGTTCGAAGTCGGCGCGACGCAGTGCGCCCACGGTGCAGAAGCACTTCGCGTTCAGCGCTTCGGAGTGGACGCCGGTGCGACCATTGCCCTTCTTGTCGGTGGCGTAGGAGCCCTTGATCCAACGGGCCGGGTTCTTCAGGATCAGGAATGCGCCGACGAGAGCCTGGAGCTTGGCGTTCTTGAGCTTCTTCAGCTTGGCGATCTGTTCGGGCTTGAGGATGTTCTTCGACATGGTAAAACTCTCTTCTCTTCAGTGATTTATGGTTGATGGCTAGTTGAAGGACGCGACACGACCCGCCATCTGGGTCAGCGCGTTGCGGTGGTTACTGATACGCATGGCTGCACATCTGCTTGCCATCGGTGCCCAGGCGTGGTGTCAGGCTCTGTCCGGGGACGGAGATGTACTGGCAGCCGGTCTGCGGGTCGTTGACGATGCGAAAGCCCGCGATTTCGTTCTGGCGTTCAGCTCGTGCCTTAGCCTGGCGAGCTGCGAAGCCCTTCGGGTCTTTCCACTGCTGGTATTGCGGGATCGCAATGGCAGCCAGGATCGCGATGATCGCCACGACGATCATCAGCTCGATGAGGGTGAAGCCTTTCGCCTTCATGCCTTCACCCGCTTGCCACGGTAGAAGCCAGCCGGGATGCGGCGAGCAACATTTGCGGGCTGCCAGTGGTATGCGATGCCGTCGATCACGCCGCTCTGACCAGGGAACAGCAGGCCACGGATCTTGTTGTCGTCAGCATCGAACCACTCGGGCGGCAGGTTGTAGATGCCCAGCTCGCTCTGTGCCGTCGCGATAGCCTGGTTCAGATCGACCCACTCCTCCACCTCGGCGGGGGATTGGTCGCGATCAGCGAGCAAGTCCGCGATGTACTTGTTGCTCGCCTCGGCTGCCAGGATCAGGCGGATGGCGGTCTGCTTGGAAAGCCTCACGAAGCGCTCTCCTCACTCAGGACGAAGGCTTCGACCAGCTCGTCCAGACCTTCCTGATTCGCCAGGAAGTTGATGAAGCGACCCGCGACACCATCGGTGCGCTGAATCACTGCCATCGTGCCAGCAACCTTGATCGCCTGGATCTCGGTCAGCTTCACGGTCTTGGTTGCACGAACGCCTTTCGGCATGTCCATCTCCTCTCTCAGTTCAGGTGGTAGATCGTGTTGCGGGTCTCAGCGATCTTCTTGGCGAAGTCCACGGAGACAACGGTGCTCGTCCGGATCCACGAGCCGCTGGGGAAGCGGTCGTCTTCGAAGACCCGTCCATGCAGAACGTGGTTGACACCGACCCGTTGAAGGGTCCAGTTCTTGATCGTGCGAACGGGCTTAGTGGAGCCGGTCACGCTGGATCTCCTTGATGTAAAGCATCGCGTCGTCATAGGCGTCGAGGGCTTCCTCGCTCTTGTCAGCAGCGCGGGCACGACGCAGCGCCTGCAATGCCTGCTCCAGCGTGATCGTGTGCAGGTTCACTGCGCTCACGATGACCTGGTGGCGTCCGTAGAGGTTCAGCGCGCCAGTGATGACTGCGATGGTTTCGCTATCGAAGTCGCTGGTCTTGATCAGGTCGCGTGCGCTGTAGGTCGCGGTCTGTTCGAAGTTGTTTGGTAGGCTCATGTCAGGACTCGGGTTGTCGTATGTACGCGCTGCGATATGTCAGCGCGTACATACTATTAACGACGCAACAACCCTGCTATGCGTGGGTCGAGGGTCTTACGCGGCTTTCTTCGCGGACGCGGTGCGCTTTTCCTTCGCAGTCTTCACCGGGAGGTTCAGACGAGCGTTGAGGTCCGCGACCTTGCTGACCGGGAGCTGGCGATTGGCAGCCTCCGGAATCTCCACGAAGGGCTTCACTTCCGGCCAGGACTCCAGGAGTTGCTTGTAGGTGTTGAAGCCGGCCAACGCAGCTTCCACCTCCTGCAACGCCTTCGAGAAGTCCGTCTTGTAATCGCGGTCTTCAGCATCGAGGGCGTTGCAACGCGCCTCCAGCTTCGCCCCGATGCTCGTCTTCTCCAGGAAGCGGTGGCCGCTGCCATAGTGGGCGTTCACGTTGCCGGGCAAGTAGTCAGCCAGGGCGTAGTTGTGGGCGTAGCCATTGATGACCACAGACACGTTCGCGGAGACCGGCAGGAAGCCGCTCGGGAGCTGCGACATCAACTTGCGCGTCGCCTCGGGGTAGATCAGGTTGTAAAGGTCCAGCGCCAACGCATTGCGCTTCGCCTTCAGCTGCTTCGCCGTATCGCCAAAGCGATGGTCCAGCACCTTGCGAGCGATGTCCTTGCGGACGGAGATGCTCAGCTTGGCGTTCAAGTTCTTGGACATAGGTCTCCCCTTAGTCGTGGTCGTATTCTTCGACTTCGACGCCTGCCGAGGTCACGGTGATCTTGGCGTGGCTGCCAAAGATGGCCTGGAGGGTGTCCTCCATCGGGCCGGACGTCAGCAGGTTCTCCAGCTCGTTGAGGGCCAGGTGGGTATCGGCGCTCACTTCCTCGCACTGGCGGTAGCTGGTCACTTCCAGCCAGCCTTCGCCGTAGTGATGGTTCTCGCGCTCGTCCACGACCGAGTAGTTGAGGCCGTTCACGCTGAACACGCACTCCTCGCCATCGTTGAAGTACGGCACATACTGGGTCCAGCACAGCGCCTTCACTTCCGGATGGTCAGCGAGGAAGCCCTGCAGGATGGGGCCGATGCGACCCTGGAGCTTCTCCTGGAGTTCGGCCTGCATGCGAGCCTGTTCGGCCACCAGTGCGCCCACTTCCTTCAGGGCTACAGTCTTGATTTCATCCAACATATTCCTCAGTCCTCGTCGTGATTGAATGTGATCGCCATGCGGCGCTTTTGTGTGCCACTCATCCAGCCCTCGATAGGCATGGTCTTGAGCCAGTCCTCCATCGTCGGGATGAAGCCGAGGTCTTGGATGATGTGTTCCTCTGCGATGTCGCGGGTGGACACCTTCTTGCCATCGGAATTCGTGATCAACGTGCCAAAGACACGTTCGACCAGGTAGCAGCCCCAGGCGCTGTGCAACATGGCACGATGCCGGACATCGGGGACTGCGATCTTGGAGCTGTCGATGAACTCATGGATGGGCATGTAGTCCTCGATCTGCCCGCCATACTTCTTCTGGGTGACGCGAGCGTGGAGATGCGGCTTCACAGCGCCTCCTTCGGATCCAACTCGATTTCGTACAGGGTCTTGAGACTGCCTTCCGTCCTGCGACCCGAGAAGGACACCTTCATCCGCTTTGCGGGAGCGCCGGGAGGAAGATCAACGATCAGCGGGCGTGTCTTGCGAGGGCAAAGTCCCGCATCCATTCCAAGACCCTTGAATACCTTCACCAGCTGCTTGCGGGTGACGAGGGTCTTCATGCGCTCACCTGCTTGTTCAGCAGATCCTGCAGGACGCGGCTGCGACGCTTGCTGTAACGGACAGCGATGCGCTGGGCGAACTCGTCAGCGTCCACGGTCTCGTTGTGCTTGATGAGGTGGCCGTAGTCGCCCAGGAGGAACTGGAGCGTGATCTTGTCCTGCTCCGGCATCTTGGGCAGACCGACCGTGTGGACGCCCTTGTGGACGCGAGTGATCTGGACCGTGGCCATTACTGCTGCCCCTGCGGGGTGAGCCACTGGTCAGCGATGCAGCTGATACCCTCGTTGTGGGCGTAGCAAGTCACGCCACGCTTCGTGTCGTGCCACACAGTCGGGGCACCCACGTTCCACTCGACCATGTTGACGTTGTAGGGAACGTCAGCGACTGCGCTCTGGGAGCAAGCAGTCAGAAACAGGCAATAACCCACCACGAGCGTCAGCGCTCGGCTCAGATAACGGTTCATTCTCTTCTCTCTGGGTTGAAGCGCTAGCGCGCTTTCTCTATGTGCGCACAGTATGCGCATACATACTCGTAATTGCAACAGCTGGCACTAGGCACAAACACTATCTACCTACCCTCCAGAATCCGACGCGATTCGCTGATATTGGCCAACACACTCAGCTGGCCGAGGTAACGCTTGACGATCCGCTTGGCACGCTTGAGGTCGTTACCCTCCAGTGCCTCACCCTGCTCGATTCGCTCGGCATAGTGGGTGATGGGAAGCCTGTGGAAGTGTTCGATCACATCCGTTCGTGCTGCGTCCGGAATCATTTCCTTCCGGGCGTCACGACACAGTGCGAGCACTGCCCTTTCCACTGCCCTAGCGTTCGTCTCAAGAAGCTCCAGAACCTTAGCTCGGTCCCACATTTCTCGATCCT
Source organism: Dyella telluris (assembly GCF_014297575.1). Classification (NCBI taxonomy): domain Bacteria; kingdom Pseudomonadati; phylum Pseudomonadota; class Gammaproteobacteria; order Lysobacterales; family Rhodanobacteraceae; genus Dyella; species Dyella telluris. Next base: position 131,377 of record NZ_CP060412.1, read on the forward strand.
CTCTCACCCGCAGCACTCTTGCTGCGTGCGATCAGTTTCGATGTGGTAGCTACTTCCGAGAACAGCTGGATCGAACGTGCCTGGTCACTGCCTCAGCCCTGCCCCACGTCGTACTTCTCAAGGAAGAGGTTGCAGTTGAAGGCCATCTTGATGAAATAGGCGTCGGTCTTCAGGCGGTTGAGGTGGCCTTCCCAGCGGGCGTCAGTCATCCAGCCAGGTCGTGCGGCTTCAAGGCCGGCGTGGAACTGCAGGTGCCAGCGCATGTGCTGGGCCAGGTCGAGGGGCTCACCACCATGATATTCGTGGTGATGCACGTCGAAGCGCCCCTTGTATTCCTCGCCATCGGCAAAGACCACGGTGAAATCGGTCTTGTCGTAGCTGCCGTCCTTGGGTGCGAAGCCGGCGATCTGACGCAGGCGGGCTTTCGCGTCCTCCCAAGACGTCACCGTCCACGACTTGCCCGCGTAGAAACCCTCGGCGGGTGCAATGACGATGGTCGCCATCTGAATCTTGCTCACGTTACCTCCTTCCAGTCTGCTTTCCATTTGTCGTCCCAGGTCTTGTAGGGATGACGCTCATAGGTCTTACCTTCGAACTCGACCCGCTTGCCCTTCCCGAAAATCTTCGGGTGTGCCTGGTCGATCTTCTGGTTCAGAAGCTCCTGCTCCGTGTAGGGCAGCTTGCCCTCGCGCTTCAGACCCTCTTCGATGCTGTCCACGCGGCGCATAGCAGCACGGAGATCCGCCCTACCCTTGTTCGGGTTGTTGCCGTCATAGCGGTCGCAGAAGTCACTACAGGACTTCAGCTCAGCCTTGGCCTTCTCCAGCTCTTCCAGCGTGTAGTAGTTCGTCGTCATGGGTTGCTCCCGTTGCTTCATGTCTATTTTCTCAAGACACAGAAAAGCCAGCTAGCGCTGGCTCAAGGGTCTCTGTTGGCTCTCTGTAGAGGGCGGTTCCTATCCACCGCCAAGTCACAGCTGTCACCACCGCTGGCAACTTTCGAGAGTAGGGCGTGCCATTCACCCCTTCCCATCCTTGGGCAGAGAATTCGTTACTTGTTCTTGGTGGTCTTGGCTTCCTTCGCCTCGGGCTTCATGCACCAGTCGAAGTAGATGTCCGCAGTTTGGGTCGCAGACGCATCCGGGTTCTTGTAGACGACATCGACCAGGTTGGCCAGATGGTCATAGGCGACCTGATCCTTCTCGGTGCCAGAGTTCTGCTTGTTGAGGCGATCAAGCATTTCAAACTTAGGCACGCCCTCGTCACGTTCCTTGGCGACGAACTGCATGAAGCGGGCGATGCTCGTGCAGTAGTCGCGATCCGGCTTGGCGGCTACGTTGGTGACGGCGAGAGTGGCAATGAGGGCGATGATGAGGCGACGCATGTGTGTTCCTGAAATTGGCTGAAGAGACCAGGGGCTTTCGCCCCTGGCGTCCGTTGGTGTGAGGGTTAGGCAGCAGCTGCGGTTGCGGCGGGGGTGCAGGCTTCGATGCACTGGACGATCATGCTGTCCGCGCGGATCTTGATCGCCTTGCCCACACGCTCCGCGACCTTCAGGACGGGGAACAGCTGCATGAGCTGATTCGCCTGGCTGCGGGCGGTGCCGATGGTGTAGCCGTTCGCCTGGAGGTGCTCGGTCAGCTCCTTCGACGAGGCTTCGCCCTTCTGCATCAGGAACTCCAGGCCCAGGCGGGTGTAGACCTGCACCTTGTCCTTGTTGTTGCGGAAGCGCACCAGGTTCACGCCCTTGTCCGCGACCTTCTTCGCGAGCCCGTCCATGTCCTTCAGGGCCGTCTGGACCGCTTCGTCGCTGTCCTCGCCCACGGTCAGGGTCATCGCCGCCTTGAGCAGCTCCGGATCCTTGTTGAAGGCGTTGGTGAGGATCTCGGAGGGCTTGTCGCCCGTGAGGCGCGGGGTGCGCTCAGCCTTCGCCTTCTTGACGGCCTCGATGGTCGTCACCTTGTCAGCGGGCTGTTCCTCGTAGTGCTTGCGCTGCTCTTCGGCAAGCTCGGCGTGCTCTTCGATGCGCTCCAGCTCCTCGATGGTGAGGTCAGCTTCCGGCGTCTTGGCTTCGACGACTTCGGTCGTCGTGGTCTTGTCGTCGTTGGTGCCCGTCACTTCTTCCAGGAGGGCTTCCAGCTCGGCGTCGAGCAGGCTCGGGTTGTTGCTCATGGTTGAATCCTCTCTTCTCTCGTTTTGGGTGCGTCGCTCTCTGCGACAAGTGAATGATGTATGCAGATACATAGGGGCATCAACACTAAAACGCAGGCACGTTGTAGGGACTGTGCCGACGCTCTGTAACGCTCTCTAAGCGCGTCGCGTCTCTTATGCGTGCGACGTGTCGCAATTGCAGCGCGTTACGCTAGCAGCGCGTTACGTGAAGCGAGAAACAGAAAAGCCGACTGCAACGTCAAACGCTACAGTCGGCTCATGGGAGAGAACTTCTCAGGCTGCGATGGGCAGCTTGTAGTAGCCGAGGTCGATGCCCTTCCAGAGGCACTGCATCATGCAGTCCACGTCGTACATCGCCGCGTGAGCCTTGGACGGGTCATACGGGACGTTCAACGCCCAGCACAGCTCGCCCAGGTTAGGACTCTTGCCGGTCGGGGTTGCCCAGCGTCCGTTCTCCATCGTGCAGAAGGAGTCGATGTTCGGAACCTCCAGCCCGATGCGTGCCAGCTCCAGGCCAATGAACGGGCCGTCGAACATGACATTGTGTGCCACGAAGACCTTAGCCAGGCCCAGAGCCTTGGCAACGATGGGCGCAACCTTCTCCCAGGTGGGACACTCACGCAGATCTTCCAACACGATCCCGTGGACGGCAGTTGCTGCCGGTGGAATCGTGCGCAGCGGGTTGATGCGCTGCTCAATCTCCTTCACCTTTCGGCGGGTGTCGAAGTCCCAGATCTGGAAGGCGACTTCAATGATTCGGTCGCCCTTCTCGCTGTCGAAGCCAGTGGTTTCGACGTCACCTCCAACAATCAAACGCATTAGTTCAGTTCCTTGTAGCCCAGGCGGGCAAACGATTCGATATAGCCATCGAAGCGACCGCGAGCCACTTCGTAGGGGTTGAGTTCTTCGGAGAAGTCCAAGACCTTCGTGCTACTCCAGGTCATGCGCGTCGTCTCCGACCAGTTCAGCTTGTGCAGCTTCACCACTGGCTCACCGAACGTGTACTCCAGGCAGTACAGGCACCCATCGCTGATGAACAGCCGGCGAGCAGTTGCCTCGCCGGTCTTGTCCGCGAACTCCTTGCTTGCCTCGGAGATCATGTCGAACAGATCGTCGGTGATGAGGCCAGAAACAGCCTGGAAGAGCGTCTGAAGGCTGCTGCGAGCCTGCTCCACCGAGATAATGCCGGTCTGGTAATCGACGACGATCCGCTCAAGCGTGTCGAGCGCCTTACGGTTCAACTCGTCAACAAGCGTGTGGGATTCGCTCACGTCCAGCTCCTTACAGGTAAGCGCCAGTCAGATCACCGGCATCGGTAAGCACGCCCAGGCCGACACCGCACTTGAACACGCCTGACAGGAACTCCTCGTACTGGTCACGAGTGATCAGTTCCGCGAACTTGCTGTCAGCCTTGGCCATGTCGTCGTAGGTGACGTGCATGGAGATGGTGCTCAAGATGGTGGCCTCGACGGCACCGTCAGCAGTGATGGCGACGTTGGTGACTTTTCCTTTGATCATGTCTCTAACCTTCCTAGTGCAACGTGTTCGAAGCCTTGGCTTCGATAGTGTCGAGGGCGTCTTCGATGACGCGAATGCAGATCGCAATGCGGCGGTCGTGGTCGATGACATGCTTGGCGATGCCATGCACGCGGATCGAATGCGGCAATGCACGCACGAGACCCTCGGCCACGTAGTCGAAATGACGGATGTAATGCAGGCAGGACGGGGCCTTGCCTTCGGTCTCGGCAATCTCGATGCCGGGACGGACGTGGATCAGCTGCGCGAAGTAGAGCTGGGTCAGTTCGACAGCGCGCTGGAAATGGCGCTCGACGACGGATCGCTCCTCAATCGTGCCCAGGGTGGCACGCTGAATGTCGGTCAGCGTGTACGCAGCAACGTCCATCGGGGTGCGGTCGGCAATGAAGATGCCGGTCGCAGCTGCGTACTGACCCGCCAAGAATTCAAGAACGCTGTCTTGGATCTTGAGACGCGCCTGGAAGTCGAGGTTTTCCTTGGGGTCTACGCCCTGCTCTTTCAGGAAGCCGCTGACGTTGGTCTCCAGGAACTCAAGATCGAACTCCTTGGCCAGGTCTTTGGCGAGGGTGGTCTTGCCCACCCGATGTGCTCCAATGAAACCGATCATGCGATTTCTACCTTTACTCGCTCGACGCTGAGGGTGCGGGGGTCGCGACCCTTAGCGATCATTTCGTCTCGTAGGTTGTTCACCCGGCTCTTCGTGCTCCACATGTCTTTCCCAGCGGCGGAATGCCACCGCTGGTGAAAGTCGTCCCAGAGCCGGAACTTGATGTCGATGGCCCACTTGGAGCGCTTGACGGCGCTCTGGGTCATACCGCGACTTCGCCCTTGATCGCCGGGTGCGGGTCGTAACCCTCGAACTTGAAGTCCTCGAAGCGCATCTGTGCAGGATCCGTCACGACGTCACGGGTGATGCGGTTGATCGAGAGCTGCGGGTATGCCTTCGGGGCGCGGGTCAGCTGCTCCTTCACCTGCTCGATGTGGTTCGAATAGATGTGGGCGTCGCCAATGATATGTATGAACTTACCGACCTTGAGGCCCGTGATAAAGGCGATGATGTGGGTCAGCAGCGCATACGAGGCGATGTTGAACGGGATGCCCAGGAACATGTCACCGCTGCGCTGATACAGCTGGCAGCTCAGCTCGCCATTGCGAACGTAGAACTGGAACATGACGTGGCACGGTGCCAGGGCCATCGCCGGAATGTCAGCAGGGTTCCAGGCGCTCACGACCAGGCGACGGCTGTTCGGGAACTCGCGGATCTCCTTGATCACATTGGCGATCTGGTCGATGGGCGATGCCTCGACCGTGAAGAGCTTGCTGTTCTCGCGTGCCTCGTCCTCGTGGGCGTGGATCTCGGGCTTGCCAGCCCAACGACGCCACTGCTTGCCATAGACCGGACCAAGCTCACCCGATTCGCTGGCCCACTCGTCCCAGATGGTGACGTCGTTCGCCTGGAGGTAGCCGACGTTCGTGTAGCCGTTGAGCATCCAGATCAGCTCATGGATGATCGACTTGAGGTGGAGCTTCTTGGTCGTGACCAGCGGGAAAGCCTTCGCCAGGTCGAACGACATGCGCAAGCCGAACTGACTGATGGTGCCGATGTTCGTGCGGTCTTCGGACTCGATGCCATTGGCAAGAACGAATGCCAGTGCGCGCTCGTACTCACCGGATTCGCTATCGAAGATGGCGGGATTGATGTGCAGATCCTTCATAACCCACCCTTAGTTCGCGCCAGTGGAACCGAAACCGCCGTTACCGCGATCCGTCGCCTCGTCGAAGTTCTCGACCTCGATCAGCTGCGGGCACACGACCGGCGTCAGCATGAACTGGGCGATACGGTCGCCACGGGCGATGTAGATGTCATTGTTGGAGCGGTTCAGCAGGGACACCTTGAGCGGCCCCTGGTAGTCGCTGTCGATCACGCCGACGCCGTTCGCCATCACCAGGCCACGGGTGCCGAGACCACTGCGGGGAACGATCAGACCCACGAAACCGGGGTTCTTGATCCAGATGTTGATGCCCGTGTCCATCATGTGCTGCTCGCCAGCGAGAAGCTCGATGTCCTCGGTCGCACGCAGGTCGATGGCAGCGGCGCCATCGGAGCCACGAGCCGGCAGACCGAAGTCAGCGTAGAGCGCCTTGTCACGAACGATGGTCGAAATCGGGTGGGTGTAAACGCGGTCGAGGGCCGCGCCAAATGCGTGGTGATTCACTTCTCTTCTCTCCTGATATTGCAGGGGAGGTGGTCCCTCCCCTGCTGTCTTAGCGCTTATGCTGCGCTTGTCTCGTCATTATACGTATGTTGATACATATTTTGACAGGGACGTTCAAAGTTCCCGGAGGTAAGCCCCGAGTTTGTCCGCCCCGCCTACCAGCTTCCCGTTGTGAAGGATCTGGGGAACGCTGCGTGCGCCCGTCTGCTCGTAGAACTTGGCCCGTTCAGCGTCATCGTCCAGGCTGATTTCAGTCCAGGTGATGCCCTTCTGCTTGAGCATGTTCTTGGCCATCGTGCAATAGGGGCAGATGGTCTTCGTGTAGACGATCCACTCCGGCTTTGCCGAGACGACCGGCTCGTCCAGCTCCGCGAACACGTCGCCCCAGGTGCCCTGGGTGGCAGCCTTGGCATACTCGGTGCCACGCTGTTCGAAGAAGTTGACGTGCTCCACCGCGTTCAGCATTTCGTCCAGCCACGGCAGCGGGTTCTCCTTCACCTTGAAGATGCCCTTGTAGCCCAGCTGGATCAGGCGACGGTCTGCGATGTAGCGGATGTACTGCTTGATTTCCTCGGCAGTCATGCCCTTCACGCCACCCATTTCGAACGCCAGGTCGATGAAGGCGTCCTCGTGGGCAACCACGTCACGGCATGCCTGCTCGATCTGAGCCCGCAGCTGTGCGTCGTTGACCTCGGGGTTCTCGCGCAGGACATCGTGGAACAGCCGGATGATGTTCTCGCAGTGGTGCGACTCGTCACGAACCGACCAGGTGATGATCTGGCCCATGCCCTTCATCTTGTTGAAGCGCGGGAAGTTCAGCAGCATGGCGAACGAGGCGAACAGCTGGAGACCCTCGGTGAAGGCACCGAAGACAGCCATCGACAGAGCCAGCTCACGCACGTCCTTCGGCTCGTAGAAGCCCTGGAGATACTCCCACTTCTCCTTCATTTCGCGATACTTGAGGAACGCCTCGTACTCCACTTCCGGCAGACCCAGCGTGTCGATCAGATGGGAGTAAGCCGCGATGTGAATCGTCTCCATGTTGTTGAAGGCGTTCAGCATCATCTGGATCTCGGTGGGCTTGAACCACTTCAGATACAGGCTGTGGTAGCTCTTGCTGATCTCCACGTCCGACTGCACGAAGAAACGGAAGATGTGGTTGAGCAGGTTCTGTTCGGACGGGCTCAGGTTGCGACGCCAGTCCTGCACGTCGTCAGCCATCGGCACCTCTTCGGGTAGCCAGTGCATCTTCTGCTGGGTGTGCCAAGCCTCGTAGGCCCACGGGAAGGAGAACGGCTTGTAGGCCGTCCTCTCAGTGAACAGGGTCTTCCCTGCAGGGATGGTGGGGTTGTAGGTCACAGCGAGAACCTCAGAGCAGCGCGAGCCACAGCACGGAAGATGATGTCCTTCACCTTCTGCACTTCCGGAAGTTCGTCGTAGCTCACGAGGCACGGGTGCGTCTTCGCCTCAGAGTCCTTGACGGGGCCATAGACCCAGCCCTCAGCGATCTTCTGAGCGCTCCAACTCGCATGCAGCTCCACCGGGGACAGACCCGACTTCGCAGCGAGCACGCCATTGCGAGCGCTTTCCTTCTGCCAGGCGGGTGCGATGGACCAGGGCACCTGGCTCTCGTCACCGATGCTGATGCAGTATTCGCGATTGGCTTCGTGTGCCATGCGCGCCGCGTTCTCGTACTGGAACGCCTGCTTGTTGCAGAGCTGATAGCCCTCCAGCGCCCAGATCTTCCGGATCGCATCCTTGCGTGCCAGCGTTCGGCCCAGGTCAGCGTCGAAGTTCGCAGGCGACGCGCATGCGCTCTCGCCCGTGACGGTGAAGCCGTTGCGCAGCTTCAGGGTGCAGATCGTCAGCGTAGTGCCCTCGGGGACGTAGTAGTCCTCCTTGGAGACCAAACCCTCGATATGCTTCTCAGTGACACGCGGGGCGTCCAAGCCCTTTGCTGCCAGATAGTCGTGAATTTCCTGCTCGTTCATTTCTTCAACTTCCTTATTGGCAAGCCAAGCACTCGTCGTACTTGGTCTCTTCGGTGGTGGATTCGCTCTTCTGAGCGACCTTGACGTTCACTGCCTCGGCACGCTTCACAGCGGTCGAACGGCAGTAGTAGAGCGACTTCACGCCGGACTTCCATGCGTACATGTGCAGGTCGTGTAGCTCGCGCTTGTGGGTGTCGGCATGCAGGAACAGGTTCAGCGACTGCGACTGGCAGATGTAAGGCTGACGCTCTGCTGCGTGCTTGATCATCCAGCGCTGGTCGATTTCGAACGCCGTGCGGAAGATCTTCTTCTCCTCATCGCTGAGGAAGTCCAGGTGCTGCACGCTGCCCTTGTTGGCAACGATCGACTGCCAGGTGGCTTCATCGTTCTTGCCATGCAGGTCGAGGCGCTGGGCCAGATACGGGTTGCGGACGATGAAGCTGCCCGAGAGCGTCTTCTGGAGGAAGGCGTTCGTGCTGCGTGCCTCGGTGCTCGGGCTGGTCGTGCCAGCGATCACGCTGATCGAGGCAGTCGGGGCGTGGGCGAGCATGTTGGAGAAGCGACCGACCATGCCGGCGTCCACAGCATCGGGGTTGGAGCCGCGCTCTTCAGCCAGCTTCAGGTTCGCAGCGTCAGCCTGCACCTTGATCCGCGAGTGCATCTCCTTGTTGATCAGGGATGCGAGGTCGCTCTCGATGGCGACACCCATCTTCTGCAGATAGGCGTGGAAGCCCATGACACCCAAGCCAACCGAGCGCTCACGCTTGGCAGCGTAGACGGCACGCGACATTTCGGGCGGGGCGTTCTGGATGAAGTCCTCCAGCACGTTGTCCAGGAAGCGCAGGATGTCTTCGATGAACTGCGGGTTGTCCTTCCACTCGTCCCACTTCTCCAGGTTCACAGACGACAGACAGCAGACCGCCGTGCGCATGTTGCCCAGGTGGTCCTTGCCAGTGAACAGGGTGATTTCGGCGCAGAGGTTCGACTGCTTGACGAACAAGCCCAACTTCTTGTGATGGGCCGGGATGGCACGGTTCACGTTGTCGATGAAGAGCATGTACGGCTCGCCCGTCTCCATACGGAGGTCGAGCATGCGGCTCCACAGATTGCGTGCCTTGATGGTGCGAACGGTATGACCGTCCTTCGGGCTCACCAGGTCGTAGTCCGTGCCCTTCTCCACCGCAAACATGAAGCCGTCGTCCACGACAGCGCCGTTGTGGATGTTGAGCGCCTTACGGTTGGGGTCGCCACCAGTCGGCTTGCGGATCTCCAGGAACTCGTCGATTTCGGGGTGCTTGGTCTGCAGGTAGACCGCTGCACTGCCACGACGCAGGCTGCCCTGGCTGATCGCGAGGGTCATCGAGTCCTGGACCTTGATGAACGGGATGATGCCGGTGGTCTGACCGTTGTGACCAACCTTCTCACCCATCGAGCGCACTTCGCCCCAATAGGTGCCAATGCCGCCGCCCTTGCTGGCCAGCCAGGCGTTCTCGTTGATCGAGTCCAGGATGCCCGGCATCGAGTCCTGCACGTCGTTGAGGAAGCAGCTGATCGGCATGCCACGGGTGGTGCCACCGTTGCTCAGCACGGGCGTCGCCGGCATGAACCACAGTTGGCTGATGTAGTCGTAGAGGCGCTGGGCGTGTGCTTCGTCGTCGGCGTAGTAGCCGGCCACACGGGCGAACAGTTCCTGGTAGGACTCGCCCTTCAGCAGGTAGGAGCGTTCCAGGGTCTCCTTGCCGAAGGCAGTCAGGAGTGCGTCGCGTAGGGGGTCAAGCTTGATCTTGGCGCGCATGTCCACGGCGCGCTGCTTAATTGGGGAATTCATGTCTTTCCGTTTCGTCGTTGAAAGGGCTAGGGAGTGTATGTGCATACATCTCCCTGCCCTGACAGTGGTTGAGCCATTTCTGGCCTTACAGTGCTAGCTCAGTCGGCCCGCAACGCTGCGATAGACAGCAGCCATGCGGTTGAACTCAGCGGTCTTGGTAGCTGCGTGAATGACCGCTACCGCGTCAGCCATGTGCTCGGCCTGCCCCACCGTGATCGACATCTGACCCTTCTTTTTGGACATGGGCCAGTTGATCGTCGGGTATTTGCCGGAAGCCCAGGCGATGATTTCGTCCTTGTCGGCGTACTTGTCGCCCACTGCTTCCTTCACCTCGCGGGGCAACACCTGGATCAGGGGCTGGTCGATGGCAGCGAGCGTGCCCACCGCGATACCCAACGCCCAGGAGGCTCGTGCTGACTGCGTGCCCGTGGGGACTTCGCAGCAGACCAGGTGGATGCCGTGCTCTTCGACTGCCTGGCGAACGCCGGTCACAATCTCGCGGGCTCGTCGCAGATCGTCAGAGTTCTTGCGGACGACCTTCTTGCTCTCTTTGTCTGCCTCCGTCTTGATCAGCTCCACTCGCGTCACCGCGATGTGGGCGTCAGAAATGACAGTGCCCGACAGGTCAACTTCTGCAAACGCCATCCCGGTGTGTGCAAAAGCCGCGTCGAGCCCCAATACCTTCAACTTCATGTTGCCTCTCCGTGGTGTGTATGTCGTTACATACACTCTATGTTAGCGACCCTCTTTGATGAAGTAGCGCGGCTCGTACTCGGCAAATTCAGTCAGCTTGCGAAAGGCTTCCATTGCCTGCTCTGCCTGACCTCGATGCTTGAAACCGGCCATCTTGTGATCCTCCAAGAGCTTGCCCATGAACGTCGTCATGGGCGGTCGCTTCTCAAAGGTTCTCCACACTTCAAAGCGGTCGCGTTTGCTGGGGTTGTTGTGCCTGTCCCTGCTCCAGGCTGGTTCGCGCTGATACATCGTTGGGACTAAAAGAAAGCGCCCCGAAGGGCGCTCTCTCGTGCCGTTCGTGTTAGTTCGGCAAGACCATCATCGTGTTGCTGTCCTTGCCGAGCTGGGTGACAGGCAACTTGCCGTCCCACTTCTCGATCCAGTTCAGCTGTGCGACGCCGGGGTTCTCACGCAGGGCCTTACCACGCAGGGCGATGGCTTGGGCTTCGGCTTCCGCCAACTTCAACCGGGACTGGGCCTGACCATCAGCGACAGCGACTTCCTTCTCGGCTTCGGCCTTTGCCTGGGCCACTTCGTTCTGACGCTGCTCGGCCATCTGGGTTGCCTGGATCTTGGCGTTGATCGAACCGACCACGTTCGGCGGCAGACGCAGCTCACCAATCCAGTAGACCTTCTCGACCACGATGCCGACCGGACCAACTTCGTTCTGCACGTCCGCTTGGACCGACTCGATCAGTGCCGTCTTGCCCTTGCCATAGACCGACTCGATGTCGAGGCTGCCCGCCTGTTTGACCAATGCGTCACGAACCATATTGCGCAGGTAGGTGTCCGTGATTTCGTCGATGCCCTTCCGATACTTCTGGAAGATCGTCGTCACCTTGGTCGGGTCGATGTGGTAGGTGATGCCGACGTCGGCGTTGACCGTCAGACCCTGAGCCGTCTGGAAGCTGATCGACTCGTCCAGGTTCTCGCGCTGCTGCCACGTTGCGGTCTGGGTGAACGTCGGGAACGTGTAAAGCTCCTCGTTCCAGCCCACCCAGTAGCGACCCGGCTGGAGTTCCTGCATCTGCACGCCCTTGTCGGAGCCGTACAGGTTGAACTTCACACCCACGTTGCCAGCGGGAACCTTCGAACAGGCGGCGACCAGGAGAACGAACGTCGCGACCATCAACTTCAGGAACATCTTCTTCATTGAATTGCCTTGTGTATGTATGTGTTTACGTACTTTCAGAACCCGAAATAAGCGGCAGCGATGCGCTTGCCGAAACTCCGGACTCCCCAATAGATCATGCTGATGGAACCTACGACGCCCACGATCACTTCAGCGTCATCCTTGGCCGAGACGAGTCCCGGCGCCACGAACAGGAACCAGATCACCAAAGTCCAGAAGTAAACGTGTCCGTTACGCCAGAACTTCAGCTTGTTGCCCTTTCCTTCCTGCATATCACTCTCCAGGTTTGCTCTCCTTCTCTTTCAACCATCCGATGTCGCCTCGTGCGATAGCAGCCATGATTTCAACCACGAACCACTCGGTCGAATCGGCATCCGGATCGCGCTTCGCCTGCCTGGCGAAGAACAGACCCACACTCTTTGCTTCTTCCTTCAGCTTGTCGCCCCTCGGGAGAGGCTCGTGCTCGTAAGGATTGAAGTTGACGTTCACAGCCAGCCCATACGACCGTCAGCGACTGCGCGAATGACTTCAGCCACGAACCAGTCCGTCTCGTTGATGTCCGGGAGGGCTTCCGTCTTCGCCTTCACGTAGCCCGATGCGAACGTGGCGTGCAGCTTCAGCGCTTCGCCTTTGGGGAGGCCCGTCACCATGTACGGGTTCTCGGCTACGTTCAGCGGCTTGAAGGTGATGGGCTCCGGCTTGGCATGTGCGACAAGCTTGGCGATCTTCACTTCAGCCTTCGCCTCAACGGCCTTGCGGGGAGCGGCGCGGAGACAGCCGCAGGACTTCGTGTTGCCGCCACGCAGATTCTTGGCGAGGACGACGGTCTTGTTGCCACAGTCGCAGACGCAGTGCCATTTGCCACCGTAAGCGGGATGGATGTGCGACAGCGAGGTCACGACCAGTCGGCCAAAGCGCTGACCCGTCATGTTGATGACGTGGCGACCAGCGTGAGATACGGCAAAACGTGCGTGCTTCATTCCTTAGATCCTCTAGTTCTCGGTGTTCGTGTTGATGGTGGTCGTGGTCACAAATCGTCGCCTTCGTCGTAGAAGTGCCACATGTAGGGGATGTCGCAGACCGTTCCGATGTACTCGCCATCGGGAACGCTGTGACCAGTGCCGGCGCAGGCGATGTAGCGATTGACGGTCGGGTTATCCGTCTCGACTTCAGCCCAGAGGCAAGTCACACCGCTCGGGTCTTTGCCGACGTGCATGACTTGCGCGCCCTTGTGAATCAGCAGCGTCGTGCCATGTACGCTCAGCGGAAACTTGAAGATGGTCTTGCTCACTGCACATACCTCTTTTTCTTGTAGTCGTAGCCAATGGCCTTGTAGAACTTCCAGATCGAGTCGTGCTCCGCGATAGGCTTCAGCTCAGCAGGCGCTGGAATCTCAAGCCGCTTCGCAATCTCCTGGTCACGTTCCCAGCGGCTCATCGCGTCATCCATCGTGTGAACGCTGCACCACTCAACCTTTGCAGCGCTCTCCTTGGTCCAGAGAGGGCGACAGTCTTTGTCCATCGGGAAGCGGCGATGCAGCTCACGACGACGAAAGGCGCTGATCGAGGTGATCTGCCGGTAGAACCCATCCTCGACAACTTCAGGCGTTGTGACGACGTGGTATTCCGACTCCCTGCCTGGTCGAACGTGCTCGATCCACCACTTCATTCCGTTTCCAGCCTGGTCAACGTCGCCTTGTTCTTCTCGTAGTAGGCGGGCGTCACGAAGTACACTTTCTCGGAGAACGTCGTGCCTCCAATGGTTGCCCCGATGCGCTCTCCTGCCCCACCTTCCAGCTTCCAGTCGGACATGTAGCCCAGCGTCCGGTCGTAGTCGTGACCGAAGATGCAGGGGTGGACGTTCAATTCACCCACGTTGGAGAAGAACGATTCCCTCGTGACCGGGATAAGGCTCTTCAAGCGCTCGGGGAGAATCTGGAGAACCTCTTGTGCAGTCAGCTTGCTCACGTCCGCTCCTTTTCGCGTTCTTCCAAGCGCGTGACGCGCTCCAACAGGTCGATCAACAGTTCTTGCTTGGCGTATTCATCGACCGGGTGTTCGTGGTCGCATACCGGGCAGACGTGCGCATTGCGGATGATTTCTTCGGGCGTGGGACTTGCCATCCCGTTCTCACCCTTGCACTTCTCGCAGTAGCGATAGGTCACGCAGCCTCCTCGATGATCGACTGACCGCCACTCTTTCGAACGGTGATGTGATCGCGCACCCAGTCACCAATGTCGTTGTGGCTGATCGTGAGCACGGTGCCGGTGGTTCGAGCCTTGTCTTCCAGGATGCCCATCAGACGTTCCAGACCCGACACGTCGAGTGCGTCGTCCACTTCGTCAGCCACGAACAGCTTCAGAGGCTTGTGGGCACGACTCGCCACCAGGTCTTGCAGTGCCATCGCGGTCGCAATACGGACCTTGCGCTGCTCACCACCGGACAGACCCTCGAAGTCCTCGTCGCCGTGCTTGTTGTCAACGTCGATGTGGAACTTCTCGCGCAGCTCGCCCTTCTCGGTCTCACCCACGGTCAGCCAGGTCGCTTCGATGTTTCCATCCGACAGAGCGCCCAGATACGTGGCAGTCCGGTCGTTGAGGAACGGAGTCACGCTATCGAGCAGCTCGCCACGGATACCGTTGGGCGCGAACACTGCGACGGCAGCCTTGGCGACCTCCACCGCTTCGTTCTTGAGATCCAGCTCCTCGCGGGTGGCTTTGCGAACGTCCAGAACCCGGTCGAGTTCCTCGCTGCGCTTCTCCACTTCCTTCTCCCACGGGTTCGTGGCAGCTTTCAGCTCCTCCACGCGCTCGCGGATCGTCTTCGCCAGGGTCAGGGTGGTCTTGATGTCCGCCACGACCGAATCGAACGCCGTCAGCTCGCTCTGTGCGACTGTGAGCGCTGCCAGTAGCTTCGACGTGTCGAGCTTCGCGATTGCTGCCCGATGCGCGTCTAGCGCTTTCTGATGCGTCTCACGCGCTTCCTCGTATTCAGCGTCGAGTGACGCGCAGACAGCACGATGCTCATCCGCAGCGAGCGAGTTCTCCAGGTCAACTTCCTCGATCTGGCGCTTGTGCAGCTCTTCCAACTCCCGGATCGAGGCTTCGTCAGCTGCGATCAGGGAAATCAGGGTGTCGCGTTCCGTCTTCAGCTCACCCGCCTGCTTGGCGATGGTGGTCTTGCGAGCAGCCAGGTCGCCTTCCTCGTAGGTCTTGGAGCACTCACCACAGGCGGTGCCCACCTTGTCGTTGAGGTGCTTCAGCTCGTGAGCCAGGTTGCCCAGTTGCTTGGTGGCGTGTTCCAGCTTCACCTTGTTCTTGCCGACGTTCACAGCCAGCGCAGCAGAACCTGCAGGCGGGAGCGGACGGGGCTTGGGATAGGCAGCTGCCGGGTATGACGGGGCCACCGGAGCAATCGGAGCGGGTGGCGGGGAAGCCACTGACGCAATGTCCGCCTTGATGGACTCGATGCGAGCCTCCAGCCCTGCACGAGCTTCGGGGGTCGCCTTCTCCTTCAGACCCTTCGCCTTGGTCAGCGCGTCATTCACCGACTTCTCGGCTGTGGCGATCTGACCGGCGTTCTCGGATGCCCAGCCGGTGACGTTCTCGCGAGCCTCTTCAATCTGAAGCTCCAGAGCGCCCTGGGTGCGTTCCTGGGTCTCGTAGCGCGTCGCCACTACCAGGGCAGCCTTCTCAGCCTCCTGGGCGCGTTTGCGGGCGATCTCGTAGGCAGCCTCAAGGGCTTTGCCACCCGCAGCCTCTTCGACAAGCTCCTTCAGCTCCTTGTCGGTCATCGCCGGGAGGTTGGGCATGCAGCCCTGCCCCGCGTAGATGGACGCCATGAAGACTTCCTGGCTACAGCCGAGAATCTTCTCCAGCTGTTCCTGGGTGAGCTTGTCGGTGCCGAGGGTCAGGTCGCTCTCGCCCTTGAACAGGTGCAGGCGGCTCTTGCCCTTCGTGTGCTTGCGGTAACGGGTGACGGTGTAGACGTCCTCACCCTCGCGAAACTTGACCTCGACGCGGCAGTTCTTCTTGGCGGTGCGATTGACCACCTTGTCGCCAGAGCGACCGCGTGCAGTGATTCCGTAGAGTGCCCAGCTCAGGGCATCAACGACGCTGGACTTGCCGGCACCGTTGCTGTTCGCGCTGGAATCGTCCTCGTTGATGCCCTGGATCAGGAGCAGTCCACGATTCTCCAGATTCAGCGTGCCCTCTTTGATCGAAAGGAAGTTCTCGATCTGAAGGGTCTCAATGGTGATCTGACTCACCGCTCTCTCCTCGTGCGTATGCGCTTACATACTATTATCGACAAAAGACGACTGCCGACTATCGGTGCATCTCTCAAGAAAGGGCTCTCGTCGGGGCTGCTAAGCCCCAGGGGCAAGAGGTCCAAACCAGGGTTCCGAGTGTTCAGCGCATCGGGTAGCGCAAGCACGAGAGCCCTTTCTTGATCCCACTGATGCGCTCAGTGGGGAAGCGTATTGCCGTCAAGACCCCAGCTTGTGCAGGTATCGACGTTCCAGCTGGTCAGCGACTTCACGTAGGCGTTGGACGACCCACTGCATGCTGCTGACCTCTTTGCCCAGCGTGGCAAAATGAACTGCGTTCTTGATGACCCCATTGAACATGCTGTGGCTCATCCGACCGCGTGCTGGTCGAAGATCACGCTTGGGGTTCATCAGTCATCCTCTCCATCATCGCGCTCTGGACCCGGATCTTGGAAGCAGTTGTACTGGTCATCCCAATCGCCAAAGTGCAGCTCGTCCGGGAAGATGTCGGTGCCCTGCTCCGCTTGCTCGACCCGGTATTGCAACGCAAAGCGGTCGATTCGTGCCTTCTCATCAGCGACCCACTCGTCAAGCGTTATGGGTCTAGGGCCAATGCTCTCTTCCATTCCTGCCATTCCTCGTATTGAGCGCACCAGGTCATGTGGGGCTGCTCGGGGTCTCGCCCGTTCATGGAGGGAGCGAACCCGCCGCAGTTGCAGTAGTGCTTGAAGGACTTCAGCTGCTCAGCTTCTGTGCGGGTCACGTTCTTCTCTCCGTGCGTGCTTTGCTGCTACATGCTTATTATATGTATGTTGATACTTATTTTGTCGTCCCCGCGAAAATAATTCGCAGGGACGTGTTGCTTACCAGCTCATGCGCACGACGTAGTGACCCTCGGGCAGGATGCCCTTGTTGCACAGGTCATTGAGGAAGATGCCCAGGTTGTAGCACTCGAAACCGCCCGACTCGACCGCTTCTGCGATGGTCTCTTCGTCCCACTGGTCCAGCTCCTCACGCTTGACGTCGTGGGCATAGTCCGTGTCGTTGGGCGACTCCAGCATCTCCAGCTTCTTGCCGTAGGCGAGTTCGAAGATACCCTCCATACCCAGCGTGCCCTTCTCGCGGTTGAACGAGTAGGTCAGCCAGCTACAGTCGATGGTGGTTTTGACGTCGTGAGCCAGCTTGTCGATGGTGACGGGCTTCTGCTCGGTGTTCTCGCTCATTGGGTTTCCTTTTCGACTACGTACTTGAGGGCTTCGCGCTGCACGAGGGTCTGTGCGAGCGTGAGGGATTGGTATTCGGAGACACCCTGGAGGACTTCGGCAATCTCCCGGACGCGGCCATTGGGGAGGATCGAGGTCGTCGCCCATTCGATCAGCTCAGCGCATGCCTCACCCACATGCTCCTTCGCCATCGCCTGAGCCTTCGCCATCGCCTCGACGTACATATTGGTGCTCATGCAGCCTGTGCCTCGTTGTATTTCAGGGCGGCGTTCCAGGCGATCCAGCGGTCATTGACCCGGAAGTCGCAGTAGCCGCCATCGAAGTTCTGACGGAAGGACATTGGCTTGCCCCGGAGCTTGCACGTCTTGTAGCCGCTCGTGGTCTGGAGCCAAGCCTCGAATGCCTCACGGCTGGGGTGGTCGAAGCGCTTAGCCATTGGGGTGAGTCCTGCGCCAGATTTCGTCAGCGCGGGTCAGCTCCTCAGTGCCCTTGCCCACCATGTCCACGACAGCCTCGGCCAACGAGGGGAATGACTTGCTCGCGGTGAAGCAGTGCCCGTCCGGCATGACCACCGACCAGAACCAGCGATCAGAGGGCGCAATCGAGCGGGTGACGCTCAGCTTGCACTGCGGGTGGAGGCGCTCGCAGCGCTCGACGCACTTTGCCTCCTGGCGATTGGCCAGGCGCACAGCAGACGCTGCCAACAGGGATCGACCGTGACCACCAACACCGTGAGGAACCAGGGCACCCGCGTCGTTGAGGTTGATCAGCGCCTTGATCGAACGGACCAGGTGCGCGTCGTCGCCACGGAAGTCGTCAAAGATGGGCTGCTCAGTCATTGCCCTTCCCGTCTGCCAGTGCCAACAGCACTTCGGTCACGTTGTTGCCAAGCTTGTGATGATCCGGCGTGAGGACGTGGTTCCAGATGTGGTCGGACTTGGAGTGCTCCATCAGCGTCCGCCACATGAGAGCGTCATGGGCCATCAGCTCGATGAAGTGGAGGAAGGCAGTGCCCTTGCCCAGACGTGCAGCGAAGACAGCGACCTCGCTCTTCGTGGCACCCGCTTCTGTGGAGACCAGTGGCGTGGGCTCGCGCTCTTGCTTCAGGGCGCGGAGCATTGCAGCAGCCTCACGACAGCAGCCGTAGGCGTCGAGCTTGCCCAAGCGGCGAGCCAGGGCTTCGATTTCGTTATTCGTGATCATTGGAGATTGCCTTCAGTTCACCCTTCGAAAGGGCAAGAGCGACGTTGATCGTGTTGAACCAGTCGCAGTGAGTCCGGTCGTCAACCGTGTGGCCCTGTCCTACGACGCGAGCCTTGCTCATTTCGAGCCACACGCGATTGAGCTGGACATACCAGGACGGCGCTTCCAGCCAGTCGTAAGGCGGAATGGTTTCCTGCGTGGGAGCCAGCAGAGCCAGCAGGCGCTTGTTGGAGTCATCGAGCGCTTTGTTCATCGCCTTCAGCCACTCGACGTCTTCGATTGCCGGCTGCTTCAGGAATTCCTCAGCCTCGCGGGCCAGGCTGAAGTAGCTGTAGGTGTTGAAGGCTGCCTGCATGCGCTTGATGAACTTGCGCGGGACCAGCACGTTGTCGTTGTCAGCCACGGATGGCCTCCAGGATGAAGTGAAGGATCGTGCAGAAGCCCATGCACATCAGTCGCTCCTTCCAGTGGTGGAGCTTGTGGGCGCGTTCGTCGGGCTTGCCCAGGTGGGTGTGATGCGGTTCGTCGCAGTGGTGGTCGTCGCCGGTCTGCGTGAACACGAAGCCATTGTCAGAGCGCGAGCCCATCAGACAGCCTCCTGTGCCGGCTTGTGGGCGTAGGCGCTGTGCTGGCAGAACATGTGGAAGAAGTACGCAGCTGCCATCACCGGATGCCCATACCAAGCCAGGAACGAGCAGATCGACAGGTCATAGACCACGTTCATCCACTCGGGGACGGACGGACCCTGCTTCGCCATCGCGACCTTGATCTCCGGCACGAACACGAAGAGGGTCAGGATGACCGTCACCCAGAAGTAGAACTTGAAGAGGTATCGCGCCCCTTCGATGTCGTAGGTGTAGCCGGCGACCATCGCAGCAGCGAAGGCACCGTTCAGCAGGAACCACAGAATTGCGCGCTTAGCCTTCATTGGCCGTTTCCTTCTTGAAGTTGTGACGGCAGCCGAGGCAGCGCTTCGTCTCGTCGGAGTTGCCACAGCCGCCACAAGCGACCAAGCCAAGCTGCGCTTCCAGCTCTGTGACCCGACGTGCAATCGGGCGATGGGAACGCAGGAACTGGACTTCACGCTCCAGGAAGGACGTGCGGGCATCGAGCGACTTGCTCAGGTAGTCCGCCATCCAGTCCATACGCTCGTGGTGGGGCAAGTCGGTGGGACACAGCGCGTGCGCCTGGGAGACCATTCGTGCGGTGATGGCGCTCATTGCTTGAGTTCCTTCACCTGGTCGATCAGATGCGCGTGGCCACGGAACTGGACACCCTTCTTGCCACCGGACAGACCCAACACCGTCAGCCAGCGTTCGAAGTAGGCATTCAGCTCAGCCGAACGCTCATGCTTCCCGTCGTGATACGTGAGGAAGTCCTTGTAGTTCTGCACCTTGTCCGCGATCAGCATCTTTTTGACGTGGAGCAGCGGACCCGGATCGGGAGCACCGTTGAACATGATCCCGAGGGGCGACGAGAACACCTTGTCCGACAGCCAGGCGTTCGCCTTGTTGCGGTATTCCATCGCGACCGCCACGACCCGCAGCGAGTCCGTCATGGTCGTCAGCTCGCGAAGGTTGCCCTTCAGGGCTGCGTCTGACTGGAGCATCGGGTGCAGGCACCAGGCGCGCTGTGTGATCGCACTCGCCTTCAGTGCTTCGAGGATGATCAGACCCTCGTCGATGTGGTTGATCAGCGGAACACCGCTGCGCTCAGCCACCTTCTTGCCGTAGAAGCGCTTGACCGCCTTGTATTCCTTGAAGCTCATGCCGCCTGTGCCTCCTTCAGGATGTCCACGCACAGGGCATGGGCTGCTGCCGGGAGGCTGCGCTTCGTCACGAACTCCTTGATCGAGTTCTCGATGGAGTGTCCACCGCTCGGTGCCGGCGTGGTCGCACGGGTCATCACGGTCTTCTTCATGGCGTGAATCACGACGCCTGCGGCCCCGTAACCCAGCAAGCCCAGGCGGATCGTCTCCAGCTCGGACTCCGTAGCCACCTCGATCTTGACGCGGACGAAGTTGCCATTGACCTCCAGCAGCCCCTCCTCGTCCTCGACGTTATCCACGTCCATGAACTTGGGTGCCGTGGTCTCGTAGTGCTTCACCTGGTCGTCGGTGACGATCAGATAGCCAGCCTTCGAATTCACGTCGCCCCACGTCTGATGCGTGAGAGCGCCCACGGAATACACCTCGTCGCCCATGTGTCGGTGATGGTGGTAGTGACCGCAGAACACGCGATTGAAGCCAGTGCCGGACAGACCCTCATGCGTCAGCCCGTGCTCGGGCAGATGGGGCAGCACGCCGTCGATGGGTGCATGGATGACGGCATCGAGCCAGGGCTCCTGGTCGAACTCACGCTCGTCGAAGGTCAGCTCGTCGCGCCAGGACATCATGGCTTCGATCAGATCCTTGGTCGTGGCATACCAGGGGAACAGGACGACCTTGTGGTCATCGCTGAGGTCCACGACCATCGGTTCGTGTGCGACCTTCACGCCCAGGGCTTCCAAGGCAGTGACGGCGTTGCCCACGCGCATGGACTCGTTGCGCTCCAGGTCGTGATTGCCGGGGATGACGTAGATTTCGAACCCTTCCGCAACCAGCTCGCGGAACAGATCCATGACCGGGTTCAGGACGCTTGGAGCGACCTCGCCCCGCTTGTGGAAGGTGTCACCCGCCAAGAACAGCTTGTTGCCACCGGCTGCCTTGACCGCTGCTGCGTGCTCACGCATGGCGTCGAGGGTGGCTTGCAGACGACTGTTCACGCCCTTGTCGTTGACAGTGGCGAAAGCAGTGAACGAATGGAAATGGTGGTCTGACGATACCCCAAACGGCTTGCTCATTCTCTTCTCTCCTGCGCTATGTATGCGCTTACGTACTATTGTACTTATAGAAACGTCAGCGTCTACGTCCCAGCTTCACTTCCCTGCTCAGTTGCCTGAAGTGATGCACTGGGAGATACCGCTGATCCGACCCGCCTCGCCCGCCGTAGTCCCGGCGCTGATACTTGGTGCGGTCGAAGAAATTCTCGATGGGCGTGATGAAGAGCCAGTTCAGCTTCCTCACCCACACCGCGATGCTTTTGCACCCTCGACGCCTGGCCATTTGGAGATGGTCGTCGTCGATGGCCCATGCAGCTGTCTCGTCTTTCAGAGCCTCACTGATGGACTTGAACTTGTTGGACCCCTCGCGCACCGTTTTGAAGATGTCACCAGGGGTCCGAAACGCGCAGTAGACAGGAGCGCTCGACAGTTCGAAGAACGCTCCATAGACCCGCTTACCCTTACGAACCAGCTCCACTTTCGATTCTCTCCATGTAGATCACCGTGCAGGTGGTCTCCCGGTTGAATCGGTGGGGTCCATAGTTCTTTCGCATCACCTCTTCCAGGTCGAGATCCTCGCCCTCGACAGCTGCTGCAATCGAAAGATGGTTATCGACGCCAAACTTCTCGTTCATCGCCGCAAAGGAGCCGGTGTGAACTTGCTTGACGACTGCCCTGCCGATTTCTTCACCGCCTGCCATGCTCAGCGCGACGGTTTGACCTTCGACCACCCTGGCTCCCCAGGCTGCTCCAACACGGAACGTGTTGAAGTCGCCATGAAGCCCAGCTGGGTCGCGAAACTCGATCCTCACAAGGAAGCTCTCACATTCCAGGAGTCCGAGCTTCGCGCCCACCTTGTTCTCTTCCAGTCGTGTGAGGATGCCGCGAATGGAACACTCCACGTTGCCGCATCGCTCGCACAAGGATTCGAACTGCTCCAGCACCTGACGCCTCTCAAGCGTGTATTTGCCGGACTCCAACCTCTTCAATCGCTTCATCAGGGACTCCCGTCTTGTGATGTTTCTAGTTCACAAAACGGGAGCTGATGGCGTCAAGGTTGGTTACGTCGCTTTTTTCGCTTTCGCTGCATCTTTCGCAGCGACGATCACGGCAACGAGTTCCTTGTACGTCATTTCCGCCTCCAACTTACGAGCCAGCGGGCCGACGTGGTAGCTCTTGCCTTCCCAGATGACATACGAGCCGGACGTCTCGATGTAGCCCTTGGCCTTCATGTACTCCAGGGTGCCTTCGAACACGTCGAACTTGCCCGTGCCGTCTTCCATGAACTTGAAGTCCCACTCGGCGCTCAGGAACGGACGGTTGACCTTGTTCTTCTTGCAGACGGCGGTGATCGCCTGGCCCTCGACTTCCTTGGTCTTCTTGTCCTTCTCCACGCGACGCGAGAGCTGGATGCGAACCGAAGCGAAGAACTCGGGAGCGTTGCCACCCGGCGTCGTCGTGGGATCGCCGTATGCGACGCCCGGCTTCTGACGCTGCTGATTGAGGAAGATGAGGCAGATGTTCAGCTCGCTGGCGTGCTGCATCAGAGCCGGGAAGGACGTCGAAGTCGCCTTCGCGAGTGCCAGGTTGTCGTGCATGCCCATGCTGCTCGACTCGCGCATTTCACCCTTGTCGTCCATCAGCTTGGACTGCGGGACCATCGAGGCGAGCGAATCGAAGACTGCCACGATGGGAGCCTCGTCGGGGATTGCCTTCTTCGCACGAATGGCACGGGCCAGCTTCACCGTGTCGTCGATGGACTGTTCGAACGTGCGGGGCATCTTGTAGACCCAGCGACCCGGCGTCGGGTCGAGACCCAGCGCGACGCCCAGACCAATGTCGAAGGAGCGCTCGTGGTCGTTGAACATGGCGATGCCGCCCATCTGCTGCGCCGACTTCATCACGGCGGTTGCGATAGCGGTCTTGCCTGCGCTGGGCGGGCCGAAGATTTCGATCAGACGGCCACCCGGAAGACCCTTCTCCAGGTCTCCCGAGATAGCCTCATTCAGGGGAGCGTAGCCGGTGTCCAACCATACGGTGACTTCCTGCTGCTCGTCGTTTTCGCCAATTGCTGCGGCGACCAGGGACGCGAGATCCAATTCCTTGCTCATGCTTTCTTCTACCGTTTGTTATTGAAGGGAGAGACGAACTCTTCGTACTTCTGGAGGATCGACATCAGGCCCATCTCCGCGCAGAACTCCTTGAAGGCGTCCTCGTCGTACATCGCAGGCAGGCTCCGCATCGCTTCACGCGGAATGTCCACTTCCATCAGGTTCATCATTCGCTGGTTGCGTGCGAAGTTCGCCTGCTTCTCCTCGCTCTTGGTCAGCTCGGTGACGTGCTTGCGAACACGCGACAGTGGGGTGCTCTTGGGGATGGTCGGTTCGAACTCCGGCCAACGCTCCAGGAGATCCGCGTAGTCCTTGAACTCAGCGGTCAGAGCCTCTGCGCCCTTGTCGCCAATGCCACCGACGCCAGGGAGGTTGTCGCCCTTGTCACCACGCAGGCACTTGCCGAACAGGAAAGCGTTCGGGTCCGCGTAGCCAGTGAAGGTCTGGAAGTTCTCCAGGACGACCAACTTCTCTTTGTTGCGGTCGAACCAGTTGACGTTCTCGCTCACGAGCTGGAGCCAGTCCTGGTCGTTCGTGACGACCGTGACCTTGCCGGTCTTGCTGAGACGAGTAGCCAGGTAGCCGGCCATGTCATCAGCCTCGTAGCGCTTGGCGAACAACTGACGGATGCCAAGGAGCTGGAGAGCCTTCTGCACTTGCGGGCGCTGCGGCTTCAGTGCTTCCTTGATCTTGACCAGCTCGGCGTTGTCATCACGGGTGCCCTTGTATTCGGGGTATTCCTCGTGACGCCAGGTCGGACTGGAATCCCACAAGAACGTGGGCTTGGCGTTGGGGAAAGTCTTCTGCAGGTAGCGTGCGCTAGCCAGGGTGCCGAAGATCGCGGTTGTTTCGACGTCGCCGGACATCAGACGCCGTTCGCTTCCCGCCTGGGCTGCGAACATGACGTTGTTGGCGTCGATCAACAGATGGTGATCCATGTTTCTCCTCCAGAGAGAAAGAACCCCGCGCTGGGCGGGGTTCCTTCGTTCGGCTCTTAGGCCAGGCCGTTTTCCATCAGGAGAGCGTCCAGCTCGTCCAGCTCAGCGGATGCAGCACCCGTCGAGTCGATGGTCATCGGCTCCACCTTCGACAGGCTCGCAGCGCTGGCGTCGATCACACGCTCCGCTGCCGGGGCAGCAGTCGAGGTCTTGGCGGGCGACACGTCCTTCACTGCGCGGCTCGGTGCCGGGAGCAGCTCCTGGTTCGCGTGACCCAGGCGGGCGAAGTTGACACCAGTGACAGCACGCAGGTTGGTCAGCGCCTTCTGCAGACCCGCCTCGTACTCCTGAGCCGCGTAAGCATCCAGGTCACGGGCCTTCGACATCACCGAGGCATCCACCGGACGAGCCTTCGGGCTTGCCATCACGGTGTACTTCGTGTCGCGACCGCTGCCGGTCTTGGTGATCACGAAGTCGTAGCCCTCTTCCAGGCTGAAGACGTCGATGCTGTGCTGCTCGGCGTATTCCTCGGCAATCGCCAGGATCATGTCGAACACGGACGGCGGCAGTTCCATCAGCACCGGCTCGGTCTTCGCATTGGCATGCGAGCCGTTCAGGTAGATGGAGTTGATCAGCACGCGACGCGACGGACGGGCTTCGTCCAGGATCTTCGTGACGGTCTCGTCCAGGCCCGGCTGTGCAGCGGTTTCAGCCATCGCAGCGCAGACGTCGCACGGCTTGCCGAAGGTTTCCTGGGTGCAGATGTAGACCGCCTTGACGCTGCCGTCTTCCGCCTTGATGAAGTGCTGACCGAAGTCGTGGAAGAACTTGCCCACCGGGTCGCTGTTCCAGTTCGGGAGCACGCGCACAATGTTCTTGTCCGACGTCAGCTTTGCCGGCTTCTCGGTGTTGCCACCCTTCGCTGCCAGTGCCTGACGCTTCTTCTTGATGAGATCCAACAGTCCGCTCATTTGGGTATTTCCTTGTTGTAGTGTTTGAGTGTTTGCAGTGGCACTCGACTACGCGGGTTTTCGCTTCGTCGTCATGCTCGTGCATCGTATGCGTTTTGTATGTATCCGCATACGTATTTTTCTAGGCAGAGCTTAGGTGTGTGATCGCGACAGGGCTTCTGCCCGAGCCTGGCGCAATTCGCGTGCGGCGTCGGCACGAGAGTCGCCAAGAACGCGAACCTCGCCCTTCATCTCCTCACGCTTGTTGAAGGCTGCTTGAATCAGCATGTCCTTCCGATGCCGGAATGCTTCTGCATATCCCTTTGCGATCCCGGCGATCATCTTCGCCTCGTTGTACGCCATGACCGCAGCTTTCATCTGCGTGTCCTGCGACACCTTGGCCTTGATCTGTCCTTCCGTGGCTTTCGTGCCCATCGCTGCGGCTTCGTCGCGATACTTGCGATCCAGCTTGGCTTCGGTCACTTCGACGAGGTGCTCAAACTTGCTTGCCTGATGCTCTGCTCGGGCCGCCTGCTCCGCGTAGTACGCGAAGAGCCCTGCTTGACGCATCATTCCCGCATCCAGATCCAAGGGGTTGATGTTGAGGTCGCCCTTGGCGAGGTTGGGGTCAATGAACTTTTCCACTTTGCTTCTCCATTCGTTCCATCATGTGAGCACATCGTTTGTATGTATGTGCTCACATATTATACCCGTTACGAAATTAGCTCGGCGGCCCGGATGAAGATTGCGTCGAGAGTTTCTTGTTTCGCAGGGTCGAACGCGACCATGCCGGGATTGATGCCAAGGATGATGCTCGCGTCCAGCTTGCGGTCGAACACCACCTTCCCAGCCAGGTCCATGATGGATCCACGTTCGTCAGGGCATAGCGTGCGCGAGACGTTCGAACCCAAGGCGATGATCAGCCCCGGCTTGAGGATCTCGATCTCCTTGTCCAGCCAGGGCCGTGACGCGGAAATCTCCTCGTTCGTGATCGTCTTGTCCTTCTTCGGCACCTTGAGGAACGAGGTGATGTAGAGGTCGTTCGTGGTCAGCCCAGCTGCCTTGATCGCCTCCTTCACCGGCAGTGCCGAGTCAGATTCGAACAGCTTGCCCTTCTTCTCGTCCTTCGACGATGGAGCCTCCAGGATCACCATGATCTTGGGTTTGGAGCCGAGCTTAGGCAGCGGTGGCGCTCCCAGTGCGTCTCGCATCTCCAGCAGCGTCCGTTTGAGGATGTCCAACACCGGCCCGTCACAGACGATGGGTCGATCCACCCTGACAGACGCCGCGATCAGACCAGGTAGGCGCTCCAGCTGAGCCTTCACGCGATCAGGGTGCCTGGCTGGCAAAGCTCCAGGCGTGATCGAAGCGAACGCTCCCACCTCCTCCAGGAACTCCCGTTGGCGCTTGTTGCACTTGCCAGGCACATGCTTGTCGAAGTGAGCCCGGTCAATGAACTTGCCGCCCGCAAGCTCCCTGCCATCCAGCACCGCCTTCTCGGAGATCTCCGACAGCCCCTTCACTCGGGAGATGGGCGCTACGAGAGCGTCACCCACCCGCTTGAAGCCATAGGTCGATTCGTTGACGTCGGGCGGGAGGATTTCAATGCCCCGCTTGGCTGCATCCGCAACCAGGCCAGCCAGCTTGTCCTCCTTGTGGATTTCCAGTGACGCAGCGTAAAAGGCGTGGGGGTAGTGAACCTTCAGATACATCGTCCAGACGGAGATGATCGAGTAGGCAACCGAGTGGCTCTTGTTGAAGGCGTAGCCCGCGAACAGCACGATCTTGTCCCACAGCTCCTTAGCCTGGTCTTCACCCATGCCGGCGACATCGACGCAGCCTCGGACGAACTTGTCGCCCTGCTCTGCCATCTTGTCCTTGTCCTTCTTGCCGATGGCCTTACGGACGTTATCTGCTTCCGCGAGGGTGAATCCCGCAAGGTCGCGGGTGAGCTGCATAACCTGTTCCTGGTAGACGATGACGCCCTTGGTCGCCTTGAGCGCGGGCTCCATCGCTGGATGCTCGTAGTGCTCCATGACGATGCCCTGGCGGACGTTCACGTAGTCGTCCAGCAGCCCTGAGTCCAAGGGGCCAGGTCGGAACAACGCAGTCGCAGCAGCAAGCTCTTCGAAGGTCAGGGGCTCGTACTTCGCCATGTCCTTGAGCAGCTTTCGCATGCCGCCCGATTCGAACTGGAAGACGCCGACAGTCTCGCCCCGCCCGAAGGCAGCCATCGTCTTCTCGTCGTCCAGGTGGAGATCGAGCAGGTTTATCCGCTCGCCATAGTCATGGAAGATCTTGTCGATCGCTCGACGCAGGATGTCCAGGTTGGAGAGGCCCAGCACGTCGATCTTGACCAGCCCCTGCTCCTCGACCACGCGCTTGTCCCAGTTGACCACAGTGTCTTCCCCGCGATCCTCGACGACAGCCATGCCCTTGATGGGTCGGCCAGCCACGATCACACCGGCAGCATGCGTGCCCATACTTCGCATCGTGCCCTCGACACGCTGGGCGATGTCGAACGCCTGCGGGTGTTTCTTCTGGTAGGTCTGAAGCTCGGGCATCTTGTCCAGGGCTTCAGCCAGGCTCATCGACTGCCCGTGCTCCTTCGGGATGTAGGAGCTGCAGGCGTAGTCCCGGTCAGGGATGTCCAGAGCCTTGCCCACCTCACGCAGCGCAGACGGGGCACCCAGCGTGTTGTAGTTGGAGATCGACGCTACAGCCGCCTTCCCGTAGGTCTCGCGGAGGTAGGTGATGATTTCGTGCCGGCGCTCAGACATGAAGTCCAGGTCGGCGTCGGGAAGATCGAGACGGCTCGGGTTGATGAAGCGTTCGAACAGGAGGTCGAAGCGGATCGGGTCCACCTCAGTAATACCGATCACGTAGGCGATAAGACTGCCGCCCACAGATCCTCGACCAGGACCGACCGCGATCCCGTTGTCCTTGGCCCAGCGACAGATGTCTGCCACGAGCAGGAAGTAGCCACAGAAGCCCAGCTCCTTCAGGACCATCAGCTCGGTCTTGAGGCGTGCCTGGTAGACGGGCAGCAGCGAAGGATCGGGCTTGTAGCCCAGCACAGGCTTGTCGATGCGGTCGCTCCAGTATTTCTTGCACTGCCTGACCAGCTCGACAAACTCGTCCTCTGCCATCTTCGGGATGGAGATGTCCGCCTTGGTCCAGCGATACGAGAGCATGGGTGTCGGGTCGATGGGTAGCACCGTTCCCCAAGCCAGACCCATCTCAGTAGCCAGGTCGAGACTTCCCATCACCCCTTCCATCAGGGTGTCGAAGTCGCGGATGTGGAGTCCGGCGATCTGCTTCGGGGTCGCACCGTGGGAGTAGCGAAGGTTCCTAGTGATGGCGTTCACCACGTCACGAGCTTTCGCGTCCTCCTCGGTCGCATACATCGCCATGCCGTTGATGATGACGCCATCGCTGCCGACAATCGTATGCTCCAGGACTCGTGCGTTCTGTCGAGCGAATACCGGGGACGCTACTGCGACAAGCTCTAGCACAAGCTGAGACGCGCTTACGTCGTCGCGCATACGCTCAATGAATGCTGTCACGTCGTCGTCAGACATGACGCTAGAAAACGCGCTCAGAGCGTCGCCCGTGGTGACGACGAAGTTGCCCGTCTGCACAAGGCGACGGAAGGCGAACCAGTCGAAGAATCGACCGATCTTCTTGGCGCTCTCGCACTCGGACAGCGCAGCCAGGAGATCCACGAAGCCCTGAGCCTCTTTCACGTAGACCTTCGGGTAGAAGAACTTGCCCTCGTGATCCCAATGCTGGACTCGGAGGGTGCAGCCGGTGATCACTTCCACACCAGCTTTCTTGGACGACTTAGCTAGGTCGATGACTGCGGACACGGACATCGTGTCTGCGATGGCGACGTGGGTATAACCCACCTCCTTGGCCTGCTTGAGCAGATCGTCCGGCTGGAGAATCGACTCGCCTACTGAGAAGTGGGTGCGAGCGCCCCACATGGTCTTATTCACGGGGACACCATATTCACGCCCACGAACTCCAGGGCGTCCTTTGTCAGTTTGTAGTTGGAGGTCAGCGATGCGACCGACCATTCCGCGCCGTCAGCGGTTCGGAGCAGCTCGTTCACACGACTGATGTGTTCCTTACGTGGGACCAGGTGCGATCCCAGGGTCTCGCGCAGCTCGTGGTAAGCCTGCACAAACATCGCCGGGAACTTCACCTCACCCTTGAACGGGTTCGCACCTGAAACGATGCTGCCCAGGTCAAAGCCCTTCTTGTTCCAGCGATCAACAGCTTCCGCAGCCTTCTTCGCAAGGGTCACGGTCTCGCCCGTGCTCGTGAGCACGATGGTCGGGGTGATCTTGGCTTCAGTCTTGGCGGGCTTCTTGGTCGCGAGCTTGCGAGTCGTGCGGACATGAGCAATGGCCATATCGAGCGCGGTCTTGGGCTTCGCTTCACCTTCAGCACGGAGAGCTGCGATTTCTTTACGAACTTCCTCCACCTTTTCCGAACATGCTTTGAAGAACTGGCAGTTGGAGCAGTAAGCGTCAGCGGCGTCGTGGAGGACTACGCTTCCGAAGCAATCAAGTTGGTCAGACATTTACACCTAGCCCAGAAACAGTTGTGCCTTGCGCTCGATTTCGTGGCGGCTACGACGCGCCACGCTCGGGTGAATTTCCATGAGGGAAGCAACGAAACTCAGGGTCAGCTCCTTTCTGGCTCGGGTGGCATAGCCGGCGTTACGACGCAGCTGTGCCCCACGTTGGTATTTGTCGAACTGGTTCAGGACCACTTCGGGCGGGTTGATCACGCACTCCAGGAGCTGACGGGCGTCGGCACTCAATGCCTTCACCAACTTGTCCGTGGAATCCGCATAGGTCACAAGCTCTTCCGGCGTCAGCTCGTCCGAAGCGATCACTGCCCAGAGGCTTTCGCCTTCTTCGTCGTCAGCACGCTGATCCGGATGGAGCACGGAGCCATGAAGGACGGCCTGCTCGTCTCGCGTGACCAGGCGCTGCAAGTTCTTCCAGCTGGCCTGAATGAAGAAGTTGATGAAGGACGCACCCTTCTCGTCGTCGTAGGACTGGTCGCAACGGACGAAGGTCAGAGCCAGCTCTTGCTCGATGTCGTCCAGGTCGTAGGGGGCACCAGTGGCCATCACACGAACCATGAACTTGTTGGCGAGCTTGTTGATGAGCGGGTAATACTGCTCGACCGTCCTCTTCTCGGAGTGGTGGGTCTTGCGGACCCACACCTCCGACGTTGCTTGGACGTTTGTCTGCTCGGTCATGGTTTCGACCTCAGCCGAACATGCGCTGCATGACGCTGGTCGCGAACGCTGCCGACTGGGGCGGCAGACGATTGATGTAGGCACAGGTGATGCCGTACTTGTAGTCGCTGCGAGCCAGGCCCAAGCGGGCTGCAAACTGGAGCGAACGCGGGGACAGCGGGTTCGTGACCTCGCGGCGGTCGAACGAGTTGCGCATCATCTTGGCGAACTCGACCAGCTTCTGTGCGACTTCCTTCGCCACGGTGGTCTTGCCCATGAGAAGAGCGATTTCCTGCTTCTCTTCCATGTAGTCCTTCTTCATCACGATGCCAAAGCGCTCGTAGTTCGCCGCGTTCTGGATCTGGGTGCCGGCGTACAGACCCGACTCGTCACCCGAGCCGTTCGTGTTTCCCGTCGCAACGAAGCGGAAGTCGGGGTGGGGTTTGACCACCTTGTTCGCTGCCTTGATACGCAGGGGCTTGCCTTCCAGCACAGCCTGGTAGATCGAGCAGACCATCGGGGAGGCGAAGTCGTACTCGTCGGCGTTGTAGATCAGACCGTGTTCCATCGCGAACGGAAGCGGGCCGTCTTCCCAGACCATCTCGCCGTTCTTGACGCGCCACTGGCCTTCGATGTCGGCTTCTTCGGTGTTCGCGGTGTGCTGGACGCGGAGGTAGCCACGACCCGTGCGGGCTGCGCACTCTTCGAACAGGGAGGACTTGCCCACGCCCGAGTGACCCCACATGAGGATCGGGATGTTCATCTCCAAGGCCATCATCACCGTCTTGGTGTCGGCAATGTCGAAGACGTACTTGGAGTCGGCGTCGGGGACGTGAGCCTCGATCTCCGGACGATGACACAGCGAAACCTTGATGGCTTCGCCCAGAGCGTTCATGGCAGCCTTCGCGGTCGCGGGGAAGCCGAACAGCTCATGGAGAGCGCCGGTCTTCTTCTCGGGGCCAGCAGTGGTGGGAGCGACGGTCACGGACTTCGCAGCCGCGCCCTTCTTCATGTCGATCTGAGCCTGGGCTTCCGGGGAGAGCGTCGGGGCCAAGGGATACTTCTCCTTGTACGCCTCCAGGGTCATCTCCGGATGGTCTTTCGACAGGTGAACTGCGATTGCGTGGGTGGTAGCACCGCACTCCTGGCAAGTGATAGCAGCCATTGGGTCTCTCCTCTCTTCTCTCTGAATTGTTCGCGCTGCGCGCTTTATGTATGTACGTACATACTCTAAGCGTCGCAGCGCGGGGTTTCAATACTGGTTCGTCAGGTAACAACGATTTTCTTGAGCAGTGCCAGGATGCGCTCCGGGATCTCCTCGACGCGACCGATGACCTCGGCGTTCTTGTAGAACTCCTTGACGGAGTGATCCATCAAGCCAAGGCCGTAGATCTCCAGTCCAGCACGCTCCATCTCCTTGATGACCTTCTTCAGGTGGGAGCCGAGACCGTGCGCGCAGTAAGCAGCGGGTGCGCCATCGGACATGACGATCATCACCTTTCGTGCTTCCTTCTGGGCAACCAGGCGAGTCGCTGCCTGTTCGATAGATTCACCATCGACGTTGTTGCGGAGGATGCCGTAAAGCTCGGGCATGTATGCCAGCGCTTTCTTCTGGGAGTCGTTGAAGCGCTCCTTGAACTCCTTCAGGACGTAGAGTGCGAGCGGTTCCACGCGACCGTATTTGAAGCCACCTGTGCCGCCTTCCCAGATCGCCTTGTAGACCTCGCCTGCTCGTTTGAAGCCCAGCGAGTCCGCAATGCGGTCGTCGAGCGTGGAGAACGCCACGATTTCACAAGCCACGCCGATGCGTTGCAGCAGGGTCGCGAAGATATAGGCAGCGACGCACGCAGCTTCGATCTTGCCACCGGACATTGAGCCCGAAGCGTCGATGACCAGCTGCACTGCGACCGACTTGGTAGTGGTCTCTAGCTTCGTGCGGAACACGCGGTCGTCGCCAGAGATCAGCTTGTGCAGTCCAGCTCGATGGAGCTTGCCCTTCTTCTGGGCAGGCAACCAACGGGCAGCACTGCGGGCGCGGAACACACGCTCGACCTCGGACTGAAGACCCGGCGACATGCTTTCCGCCTGGCGGGGAATCTTGCTTCCGGAGAGGGTCTTCCCGTCCCACTGGTTCGGGTAGGGCAGCCTGCCGACGTAATCCCCGTCTCGACTGTAGGGCAGATACTTGCTGGGCGACTTCGAAAGGTGCGCAGCCAGGTCAGACGAGATTGCCTCGGACATGGTGTCATCCATGTCCTTCACATCATCGGTGTCGAACGCTGCGACGGCGGACTCTTCACGCGAATGTCCACCAAGACCGCCCGTGCCTTCGTTCGGCTCGTCGTCCTCTTCCTCTTCTTCGTCCTCGTCGTCGTAGTCGTCAGCACCCGTGCCGCCGTCTCCGTCACCCTCGCCGTCACCGCCCTCGCCTTCCCTGGAGTCCTCACCCTCTTCGGACTCGTCCTTCTTTTCCTCGGACTCTTCCTCGTCACCACCCTCACCCTCTTCGGACTCTTCGGGCTTCTCTTCGGGCTTGGGCTTTTCCTTCTTCTCGGGCTTGGACTTCTCGCCCTCTTCCTCTTCGGATTTCTTTGCGGGCTTGCCGGACTTGGTGCCGGAGCTGGACGACTTACCACCGCCCTTGCCCGACGCAGACTTTTTCTTCCCACCGCCACCGGAGTCACCCGGCTCGCCTTCACCCTCGGACTCTTCGGACTCTTCGTGCATGGCATCGAAGATCGCCTGGGCGACGCTGACAGCGGTCGTGGTGGAGTTGACGGACTTGATCTCCTTCTCCATCGACTGCAGCACGGTTCCGACCTTCCCCATCAACGGCCACTTGCCGTCCATGAAGTTCGCGAACTCGGTGTAGCCATAGAGCGCACGGATCGCAGCTGCAATGAGGATGCCGGCGAACTTGTACTGATCGGCACCTGCTGCGACTGCCTTCTCGTAGGTGGGAGCGATCATGCGGCTGATCGCGAAGATGCGCGTGTCGCCCAGGTTGCGGCCCGACCCGTAGAACTTGTCGGCCATGCGCTTCTCGATCATGCAGTCTTCGAGAATGTTCCAATAGGCGTGCTTCTCTTCGCTCTTGCCCTTCTTGTGCAGCTCCTTGATGACGTAAGCCATGTCGGTGAAGAGCAGATGCGCGACCTCGTGATCCAAGAAGCCCTGGATCGCAATCATCAGATCGCGGGGTGCATCATCGGGAAGCGACGGCAGGGTCACGCACTGCGGCTGACCGTCTTTGTTGTACGCGACGTGGGCCTTCAGACCCTCCTGGCGGACTTCGATGTTCGAATCCGTCAGGGCGCGAGTGACTCGCCCAATCGTCTCGCGCAGATACTGCACATCCTGCAAACCAGTGGCCATTCTCTCTTCTCTCCGTTATGCGTCGCGCTCGCATTGAATATGTATGCGCGTACATACGAGTATAACGAGAGACAAGCAGGGGCATCTAGTCCCCTGCTCACATTGCCTACCGATTGCCTGTTACAGGACTTTCGTAGCGAGAGGGATCAGCAACGAGAACGCAGCGGTCAGCGCGTGCGCTCCCAGCAAGCGGACGTGAGGCGTCAACGCATGGGTTGCAAAGAGAACTACTGCCGAGGTGCTCTGGACGATATACATCAGTCCGACCTTCGGGTGCTTCGCGACGGTGAGCATCAGCCCATCCATGTCGCGGCTTTGAATCTGGGTGCTTTCGGAGAGAACTTCCTCCAGGGCGTCCGTAGACAATTCCCACGGCTGCATCTGCTGGTTGGGCAAAGCGTCCATCGTGTCCCACTTCAACTGCTTCATATTTTTCTTCCTTCAGGGGTCAACCAAGTTTCTTGTTATGCGTTGCGTAAGAAATTGTAGGAAGCTTGTCGTAAGGAAGGTATTGGCATTTCATGCAGTAGGAAAAGGACTACAAGCTCCCATACGGTGACGTAGTTGGTCACTTTTCAGCCGAGTCACATGGTCGCGAGTTCGATCAACCCAAGAGCGACGGACACGGCACATAGGGCGGCTTTGTTTCGCACCCCTAATCGGTCACTGGCCATGTTGAGGTGCGCATTGACGGTGCGCATGGAAATCCCAAGGCGTTCAGCAACTTCCTCGGCAGTGAGTCCTTGGGCGGATAACTCAACGACCGCAACCTGCTGAGGCGTCAAAATTTCGACGCTCGATTTCACTCCGTCATCCTCTCGACTGAGGGCGTAGTGCATGTGCCCAAAAAAGGCATACATGTCGTTCTCCCTCTGCATCGCGTGCCAGAGAGGAATGTCAGCTTTCGTGGCAAGACACATGATCATCCAGTTCCGAGCGGTGTGTCGGTCCTGGAGGATGACGCCGGAATGGATCCCGTTCTGTCTCCACAGATTTATCGCGCACGGTTCTTCGGTGAGGACTTGCAGCGCTGTGTTGTAGACAGCCTGCCCGTCATCACGCCATGCGGTTACAGGAGCAGTGCTCCAGAGAATGTCGTAAGCATCTTTGCCTCGATTCTCTTTCCATATCTGGATGCGCTGTTCCCAGGCACCCGTAGGCATGTTGTCGAACGTATAGATATGACCGGAAGCGCGGCGGCCTATCACCGCCAGAAACTCATAACCGAGGTTCGTTGCGATCCGATAAGCGTGTTCCCTAAGCCGATTTCCATCCTCGGAAGCCAGTCCGGAGATGTCCCTAGGCATGGGGCAGCCCTCCGTAAGAACCGGAAATTGTGAGGCTTTTCTCTTGTATAAGTCTTTTGGGACGGGGCGAAAAGTCTTGCGATTTACTCGTTGTTAAGCGAACTAACTATTGGTAACGTAGTCCCCGCATATAATCAGTACGTACATACATCGTCACACGGAGAGAAGATTTCATGCCTGCGAACCCGGTATCCAACTACCTGAAAGCGAAGATCGAAGCGACCGGCAAGACGCTCAAGGAGTTGGGAGCGGAAGCCGGCTTCAAGCAAGCGAACGCTTTCGTCCTCCTCAAGAGCGGCGACATGCGTCTGCCGATGGACCGCATCCCTGGCGTTGCGAAGGCCATCGAGGCTGACGAGAAGGAACTCTTCGAACTCGCCCTGAAGCACTACGAGCCCACCGTCTACAAGATGATGCAGAAGCACTACGCAGCCGGCGCAGTCGATCCTGAAGAGGTGAAGCTCCTGGCTGAGATAAAGCGCGCCATCGGCGGCAAGAGCATCAAGCACGATGCCAAGACGCGCTCTCTCATCCAGGAGGTTGTGAAGAACGTCTACGTCGGCGCAGCGCTCAAGAAGGCTTAATTGATCGTCTTCTGGCGATGCTTGCGAAACCAATCTAGCGTCGCTCCCAACTCGTAACGAACGATTCGGCCCGTCTGGATAAAAGGCGGGCCTTTTCTTTGCCAGCGGTTGTTGATGAACCACTTCTCGCTCAGTCCGAGCAGTGCGGCAATCTCTTCGGTCGTCAAAGGCATGTCAGGCGCAGTCCTGGCCATGCGCTCCACACGCTCGTCCAGCGTGAGCGTTCTCAGTGCTCCCATCTCTTCTCTCTCTCGTTTTATGTGTAGGGCCATACGTATGTATGTGCCTACATATAGTCTATGGAAAAGATTTCCCGCTGGCAACACCAACGGGATGATCGGCAACTGCGGTGTCGAGCGGACACAAACACAGAGAGAAGAGAAGAAAGAGACGCCGACCTGAAGTGCAACAACCGCTGTGCCCGATCACTGTAGCCCGAGGGCTGTTCTGTAGCCTGGGCTACAGTCGGGCTACAGTTTTGTAGCCCGGCTACAGTGCTCTTCCCTCTCGATCCCAACCGGACTGTAGCCCGGCTGTAGCCCGAGGCAAGGTGAAGGGCAATTGTTAAAGAAAAAGGGGTTACGATTGCTCGTAACCCCTTGTTCCAATTGGTGGGCCGTGAAAGATTCGAACTTTCGACCAATTGATTAAGAGTCAACTGCTCTACCAACTGAGCTAACGGCCCGTAAACTGATTGTTCTTGCTTCTCAACTGGGGTGGAAGATGGGACTCGAACCCACGACCCTCGGAATCACAATCCGATGCTCTAACCAGCTGAGCTACATCCACCGCAAAACTTGAACTGGCGCGCCCGACAGGAATCGAACCTGCAACCGTCGGCTTAGAAGGCCGATGCTCTATCCGGTTGAGCTACAGGCGCTTGTGCACATTGTGCATAGCATCTGCATGGTCGGGGCAGAGGGATTCGAACCCCCGACATCCAGCTCCCAAAGCTGGCGCTCTACCAGGCTGAGCTATACCCCGATTTCGAACCCTCAACCGCTTTCGCGGGCTGAAGCTTTGAAATGCTACGGGTGACGCCTAGCCTAGTCAATCCGTATCAAAGCACACCGGATTTCCATTCGTACATCCGGTCCGATTGGCGATTCACTGCCTTGCGGTGCAAGCCGTGATGCGAACATCACACCTTGCTGTTAAATGGCGCGCCCGGAGAGATTCGAACTCCCGACCACCAAGTTCGTAGCCTGGTACTCTATCCAACTGAGCTACGGGCGCGTTTTAACTTTTGCCTCTTCGCTTAACCACCGGAGTGGAAAGCGCCGAAGCCAGAAGCGGAATTATTCAGATTCGAGAGCAGTGCGTCAACCTTTTTTTTCAGTTTTTTTTCATTGCCGTGTGGAAACTTTCACGTTCGGCGATGAATGCACTTCACTCGAGCCGCTAAGTTTAGCCATCTGTTTCACATTCGGCTAGACCTTTCGGTGATTTTTTTTCACAGATGTGAAGACGAGTGCCGCGATGCGCATGAGAACGCCATCCGGCAACCATGGTTCGATGATCACCGATCGTCGCTGTGCGCAGGATGAAGCCGTGCCCA
This sequence comes from Dyella telluris, assembly GCF_014297575.1. Classification (NCBI taxonomy): domain Bacteria; kingdom Pseudomonadati; phylum Pseudomonadota; class Gammaproteobacteria; order Lysobacterales; family Rhodanobacteraceae; genus Dyella; species Dyella telluris. Next base: position 168,578 of record NZ_CP060412.1, read on the forward strand.
TGACTGGCAGCTTCCCTGCCCTGCAAAGAAAAAGGCGGCACATGGCCGCCTTTTTCCTGTTCGTGGTGCGTGTCGACGATCAGCGATCGGCAATGCGACTCTGGATAGCCGGATCACCCACCTTGGCGCCGCTGTCGCCACGCGGCGGCGGAGGCGGCGGCGTGGAGCCGGTGCCGGAGTTCTTCGACCAATCCGCCGGCGGGCCCGGGATACGGCCAGCCATGACGTCGTCGATCTGGTGCGCGTCGATGGTCTCGTACTGCAGCAGTGCGTCGGCCATCACGTGCAGCTTCTCGATGTTGTCGGTGAGCAGCTGCTTGGTGCGCGAATAGGCGCGATCCAGGATGGAGCGCACTTCCTCGTCGATCTTGCGCGCGGTTTCGTCGGAGACGTTCTTGTGCTGCGTCACGGCGCGGCCCAGGAACACTTCGTCCTCTTCCTCGCCGTACGTCACCGGGCCGAGCTTGTCGGACAGGCCCCACTTGGTGGCCATGTTGCGGGCCATCTTCGTGGCACGCTCGATGTCGTTGGACGCACCGGTGGTGACCTTGTCTTCGCCGAAGATCAGCGCTTCCGCCACGCGACCGCCATACAGCGAGCACAGCTGCGATTCGATCGCCACGCGGTTCATGCTGTACTTGTCGCCTTCCGGCAAGTACATCGTGACGCCCAGCGCGCGACCGCGCGGAATGATGGTGACCTTGTAGACCGGGTCGTGTTCCGGCACCAGACGGCCGACGATGGCGTGGCCGGCTTCGTGATACGCCGTCAGCTTCTTTTCGTCCTCGCTCATGGCCATCGAGCGACGCTCGGCGCCCATCAGGATCTTGTCGCGTGCCTTGTCCAGATGAATCATGCGCACGTCGCGGGCGTTCTCGCGGGCGGCGAACAGGGCAGCCTCGTTGACCAGGTTGGCCAGGTCCGCGCCGGAGAAGCCGGGCGTACCACGCGCAATGGTCATGGGGTCCACGTCGGGTGCGGTCGGCACGCGGCGCATGTGCACCTTGAGGATCTGCTCGCGGCCCTTCACGTCCGGCAGGCCCACCACCACCTGGCGGTCGAAGCGACCCGGACGCAGCAGCGCCGGATCCAGCACGTCAGGGCGGTTGGTGGCGGCGATGACGATGACACCTTCGGTGCCTTCGAAACCGTCCATTTCCACCAGCAGCTGGTTCAGGGTCTGCTCGCGTTCGTCATGACCGCCGCCCAGGCCGGCGCCACGATGGCGACCGACGGCGTCGATTTCGTCGATGAAGATGATGCACGGCGCGTGCTTCTTGGCCTGCTCGAACATGTCGCGCACGCGGCTGGCGCCGACGCCCACGAACATCTCGACGAAGTCCGAACCGGAGATGGAGAAGAACGGTACCTTGGCTTCGCCGGCGATGGCCTTGGCGAGCAGGGTCTTGCCGGTACCCGGCGGGCCCACCATCAGCACGCCGCGGGGAATCTTGCCGCCGAGCTTCTGGAACTTGCCAGGGTCACGCAGGAACTCCACCAACTCGCCCACTTCTTCCTTGGCTTCGTCGCAACCGGCGACGTCGCTGAAGTTGACCTTGATCTGGTCCTCGCCCTGCAGCTTGGCGCGGGAGCGTCCGAAGCTCATGGCGCCGCGGCCACCCGCACCGGCCTGCATCTGGCGCATGAACCAGATGAACACGCCCACGATAAGGATGATGGGCAGCCAGTTGAGTAGCAGGCCCAGCAGTGAGAAGCCGTTGTTGGACGGCTCCTGGCGCACTTCCACGCCCTTGTCCTGCATCTGCTTGACCACCGAGTTGGTGGACCAGCCCAGGACTGGCGCGACGGTGCGGAACGAGCTGCCGTCCTTCAGCTTGCCGCTGATGGCGGCCGGCTGGTCGGCACTGATGGTGGCCGAGGCCACGTTGCCGTTGTCCACGCTCTGCACGAAGCTGCTGTAAGGCAGATCCGAAGCGGACGCGCCATGCGGATTGAAGCTCTGGAACACCGTCAGCAGTACGACTGCGATGATCAGCCAGAGCAGCAGGTTTTTCGCCATTTCATTCATGCACGGTTCTCGCCCGATTGCCCGCCATGGACCTTTCGCCCTGTGGCTAATGCATACACCTCCCGCGAACGCGCGCGGGAGGCCTTAGGTTTACGCATCGTTACGCGGGTGAAGTCTGCGCGCAAGTTGCGTACGTAATCGTCAAAGCCGGTCCCCTGGAACAACTTGATCAGGAATGACCCGCCCGGCTTCAGCCACTGCCGGCTGAAATCCAGGGCCAGGTCGGCCAGATCCATTGCCCGGATCTGGTCCGCCAAGGCCACCCCACTCATATTGGGGGCCATATCAGACAGCACAAGATCGACCTGCTGACCCTGAAGGCGGCTTTCCAGCTCCCGCAGCACGGACTCCTCGCGGAAGTCCCCCTGCAGGAAGTCCACCCCGCCTATGCCCTGCATGGGCAGGATATCCATGGCCACCACGTGGCCGGTATCGCCCAGGCGCTGGCGCACCAGCTGGGACCAGCCGCCCGGAGCGGCGCCCAGATCGACCACGCGCATGCCGGGCTTGAGCAGCCGGTCCTTGTCGATCAGCTCTTCCAGCTTGAAGACCGCGCGCGAACGCAGGCCCTCGGCCTGGGCCTTCTTCACATAGACATCATCGAAGTGTTCCCGCAGCCAGCGGGAACTGCTTTTGCTGCGAGACATGGGTCGGCAACTGCCACAGATACGGGGGAGATGGCCGCATGATACCCTTTGCGGTCCTATCGCAGTGAATCCGAGACTGAACGCATGGCACTTTCCCCCTCGCAGCGCCGTTACCTGCGCAGCCTTGCGCACGATCTGAACCCGGTCATCCTGATGGGCGCCAAGGGCGCCACCGAGGCCGTGCTCAAGGAGCTGGACCTGGCCCTGTCCCACCACGAGCTGGTCAAGGTGAAGCTCTCCGGTGGCGACAAGGACGAGCGCCAGGAGCAGATCGACTACCTCATCGAAGGCACCCGGGCCGAAAGCGTGCAGCAGATCGGCCACATTGTGGTGCTGTTCCGCCGCAACGAGGACGAGCCCAAGCTCGCCCTGCCGCGCTGAGGCATCGCTGATGGATCTGTCGCTCGACCGCCCCGGCAGCTACCTGTTCGTGCGCCGCGTGGACACGCGCAGCATCACCGTGGTGGACCGCGAACTCACCGCGAGCTTTCTGCTCTCGCCCGAGCGCGCCGTGGAGAACTGGCCGGTCAACGCATCGGGCCAGCTTGATGCCAGCCACGTGGATGCCATTCTCGAGCTCAAGCCGGAAGTGGTGCTGCTGGGCACCGGCGAGCGCCAGGTGTTCCCTGCCCCCGCCTTCATGGCCGGCCTGCTCCGCAAGGGAGTGGGCGTGGAAGTAATGGACAACGCCGCCGCCGCGCGCACCTACGACCTGCTTGCTGGCGAAAGCCGCCGCGTGGTTGCCGCGTTCATTCTTCCGGGCTGACAACCCCGCCATGCTGTAGGAGCGCACCCTGTGCGCGACAGCAGCCTGGCAGGATCACTGCACCCTCCAACGCCGGTCGCGCACAGGGTGCGCTCCTACAAGGGGCGACTGCCCTTAGCGTGAGGGCAGATAACCCAGTGGATCGACCGGGTTGCCGTCCTTGCGGATCTGGAACTGCAGTTCATCGCGCGATGCGCCGGTGGAACCCATCTCGGCGATCTGCTGGCCGGCGGTGACGCGCTGACCTTCCTTCACCAGGCGCTTGCTGTTGTGGCCATAGGCCGACAGGTAGCTGTCGTTGTGCTTCACGATGACCAGCTCGCCATAGCCCACCAGGCCGTTGCCGCTGTACACGACCACGCCATCGGCGGCTGCACGGACCGGGTCACCGGCCTTGCCGCCGATCTCGATGCCGGGAATGGCATCGCCTGACTGGAACCGCTTGATGAGCGTGCCGTCTGCCGGCCAGCGCCAGGTCACGCCGCCGTTGTTGCGGGTGCCGCCGGCAGCCACCGGGGTGGGCGGTGCCGGGGGCGGTGTATTGCTGGCCGTGGCGGCCGGGGCGCCGGCCACGGGAACCACGGGCGTGGTCACGGAGGCGGGGGCCTGGGTGGCGGCATGGGCAGGCGCGGACTGCGCGGCGACCTCGGCGGCGACTTCGGCTGCCGGGCTCGATGCCGTTGCCGTTGGCGCCGGCTGGGTTCCCGGTGCAGGCGTTGCAACATGCGCCGGTGCCGACGGCTTGCCGGTGGCGACGACAACCGGGGCGGCGTGGGTCGCCACCGGGGCGGCAGCGGGCTTGCCGCTACCTGCCGGAGCGAGTTTCAGCTCTTGGCCCGGCCAGATCGTGTATGGCGAATCGATGTGGTTCCAGCCCGCGAGATCGCGAACGTCCACGCGATTGCGGAAAGCGATGGAGTACAGCGTGTCGCCCTTCACCACCTTGTAGGTGCCGCCCGGCGCGGGGCGCGCGGCAGGCGTGACAACGCTCGGCGAGCTGCTGGCCGCCGGTTCCACGACCACGGATCGCTGGGTGCCACAGGCCGCCAGCAGGAGGACGGAGGTCAGACTCAGTGACCGGAGATATCCATTCATGTCGGTCAGCATAACGAGGCGCCGCGGTATTTTCATGCGTACTGCGCCGACGGGACGTGTCGCCCGTCGGCATCGGTTCAACGTGACAGGAACCACCAGGCCGCCAGCGCCGCCAGGATGATCAGCGCCGCCCAGCCGATCCACTCGATGTGCTTGTGCAGGATGCGCTCGGCGCGCTCACCGAACAGGCGAATCAGCAGGGCCAGCAGCCACACGCGCTTGCCACGACCCACCGCCATGCAGACCAGGAACGGAATGACCGGCACGCCGACAATACCGGCCGCCCACGTCACGAACTTCATCGGCACCACCGGCTGCAGGGCCGCCAGCGCCAGCACCACCATCAGGCCAAGCCAATGCTGGTTCATCTGCATGCGCAGGTTGTCCACGCCTTTCTCGATGGGCGCCAGCAGGTGCAGGCTATCGAGCAGCGGCGAAAGCGCGTGAAAGGCCCAGTGGCCCAGCGCATAACCCACCAGCGAACCCAGCAGCGAGAACAGCAGGCTGATGTTGGCGTAGAAGAACGCCTTGTGGCGCTTGCCGAGCATCATCGGCGCCAGCATCACTTCCGGCATGATGGGGAAGATGAAGGCTTCGACGAAACTCAGGCCACACAGGTAATACACGGCCTTGGGATCGCGCGCCCAGGTGAGTGCACGCGCGTACAGCGGTCCGAACAGACGCATTCTCAGTCGCTTCCTTGTTGGCGCATCAGCCGATGCCGCCGAGCAGCGGCACGAAACTGACGGCAGCTAGTTCTTCCTGGACGAAATCGCCCTGCCCGTCGCCGCGCATGCGGATCAGCGTCTGATTGCTCGGTGAACCCACCGGTGCCACCAGTACGCCGGTGGGGCTGAGCTGATCGAGCACCGCGTGCGGAATGGCATCGCCGGCCGCGGTGAGGATGATGGCGTCGAACGGCGCCTCATCGGCCCAGCCCAGCTTGCCGTCGTCGTGCCGCGAGCGGATGTTGGTAAGGCCGAGCTGACGGAAACGGCGACGGGCCTGCCGCAGCAATTCCTCGATGCGCTCCACCGTATAGACCTGCGGCACCAGCTGCGCCAGCACCACGGCCTGGTAACCCGAACCCGTGCCGATCTCCAGCACCTTCCGCGGCATGCCCTGCTTCGCATCGAAGTGCTCGAGCAGCGCTTCAGTCATGCGCGCCACCACCCACGGCTGGGAGATGGTCTGGCCATGGCCGATGGGCAGCGCCGTGTTTTCGTAAGCGCGCGAGTGCAGCGCCTGATCGATGAAGTGGTGACGCGGCGTATTGCGGATCACGTCGATCACGCGCTGGTCGCGGATGCCCTCTTCCTTCAGCTTCACGGCCAGGCGGTCGCGCGCGCGTTGCGAGGTCATGCCCTCGCCTTTCAATGCCGATGGTGGCAACGGATGCACGTTCATGCCCTCACGCCGCCTCGCCCGCCGTCTTGCTGCCCGCCACGCCCTCGTTCAGCGCACCCACCCAGCTGCTGACCTTTTCCAGCGCCTGGAAGCGCGTCAGGTCCACGTGGATGGGCGTCACGGAGACGTAGCCGCGGTGCACGGCGTTGAAATCCGTACCGGGGCCGGCATCGTCGACATCACCCGCCGGGCCGATCCACCAGATTTCCTTGCCGCGCGGATCCTTCTGCCTGATGCACGGCTCGGCGCGATGGCGCTTGCCCAGCCGCGTGACTTCAAAGCCGCGGATCTGATCCCACGGCAGGTCCGGCACGTTGACGTTGAGGATGGTGTCCGCCGGGAGCGGATCGACGCTCAGACGCTGCATCAGCAACAGCACGGCATTGGCCGCCGAGTCGTAGTGCTCGCCCTTGTGATCCTTGCTGACCAGCGACACGGCAATGGCGGGCAAGCCGAGGAAGCGCCCTTCCATCGCGGCCGACACCGTGCCGGAATAAATCACGTCATCGCCAAGGTTGGCCGAGTTGTTGATGCCGGAGACGACCATGTCGGGTTCGTGATCCAGCATGCCGGCCAGTGCCAGATGCACGCAGTCCGTCGGCGTGCCGGCGACACGGTAGTAACCGTTGTCCATGCGCAGCGCACGGATGGGTGCGTCGAGAGTGAGGGAATTGCTTGCGCCGGAGCGGTCGCGGTCAGGCGCCACTACGGTCACCTGGCCGATCGCGCCGAGGCGCTCGGCGAGCACGCGGATGCCCGGTGCATCCACGCCATCGTCGTTGCTTACCAGAACTCGCATGATGATCCGTTCAAAGCCAGTCGCGGCGGCGCTGCCTGGGCAGCACTCGCCGGCTCAAGCCTGAAGTCTACCGGACCGGGCCGGCGGTTTCACATCACGTCGGCTCACGTTTCAGAAGCCTGACATCGCCGCGCCCGCGCTCGTCGACTCAGCCCCGGCGCGACACCGCCGGCACGCGGGTGCATTAGGATTCAAGCCATGAAACCGCGCCAGCCCAGCCCCATCTCCGACGACGACGCCCGCCTGTTCCGCGACGCCATCGGTGAGGTGACGCCCCTCGCCCCGGTGGAACCCGCGCCCTCCGTACCCAAGCCCGAACCGCTGCCTCGCATGCTGGAAGCTGACGAAGCGGCGGTGCCCGGCGAACTGCTGGACATGGCCTTCGACCCCACCCTGCTCGAAGTGGGCGAAGAACTGAGCTACTTGCGGGATGGCTATCCGCCCAAGCTGCTGCGCCAGCTAAAACGCGGCCAGTTCAGCATCCAGGACGAAATCGACCTGCACCAGATGAACGCGGCCACGGCCCAGGCCGTGATCGCGGACTTCCTGGCCGAGGCGAAGCACAACGGCATCCGCTGCGTGCGGATCGTGCATGGCAAGGGGTTGCGCTCGCGCGCGACGGGGCCGGTGCTGAAAGTGCTCACCGATCGCCTGTTGCGGCGTCGGGATGATGTGGTGGCGTTTGCGTCGGCGCGGCCGATGCAGGGGGGGACGGGGGCGGTGGTTGTGTTGTTGAAGGGGTGATGGGGCGGGGTTTGTGCTTGGGCGCCTGGGCGGGTTGCCGGGAAGTGGTGTTGCCTCGCCATTGCATGGAGAGCTGTCGTTTCGGGGTGCTCCACAAAGAGGGGTGAGGACCGGAGGCAGTCTGGAGCAGGTGAAGGGTTGGCCGTCCGGAGCCTCTGACGTTGAGTCGTGCCTCGCCACATCATCGAAACCGTCATCCCAGCGGAGGCTGGGATCCAGTGACTTTGTTCTGGGCCTTCGGTAGTCATGCCGGCGCCAGGTTGCCGCTTACGCAGCGGAGGCGTTTCGACCTCCTGCCGGAGGCCGAGTCACTTTTCTTTTGCTGGCCCAAAAGAAAAGTAACCCAAAGAAAATGGCCTTAAGAGCTGGCAGCATTCCGGTGAGATAAGCCCGAACGGTTGAGGAACGTTGTTGCTTGGCAACCTCCGCCTCTACACAGCGGGTACTTCCAAGCGCTTCGCAACGCGCCGAAGCGCTGAGGACTTAACGCGGAGCGTCGTGCCGCTGCGCGGCCCTTCCTTCCATGCCACTAGGTCGTTCACGTTGAACATCACCTGTCGCTCGTCCTCTCCCGTTCGGGAGAGGACTGGGGTGAGCACTGAGGCGAGAAAGAAACGGGCTTCACACGGTGCGAGACACCCCTGTAGGAGCGCACCTTGTGCGCGACCGCAGCGCCATGTCGATACCGCTCCGTCAGGCTGTCGCGCACAGGGTGCGCTCCTACAGAGAAGCTGAGTCGGCACGCGATGCACCTCCGCGCCATGCGACGCGATGTGCAGCTCCGCTGCACGAGCCGTCGGCTCTGTGCTTTTGACCTTCCGGCCCCCTTGAGCGGCGGTGAGGGGCGGACGACAGGCCCGCAGGGGGATCGGCAGGGATGCCGATCCCTTTTCGACAGGACATGGATGTCCTGTCGAAAAGCCCGGCCGACCCTCACGGACCGGCCGGCTCCACCGGCCGGCGCCGCGATGGGGGTGCCTTTTCTTTTGGTTACTTTTGACGCGAAGCTAATCCCCGTGGGACTTTGGGCAAGCAAAGAAAAGTGACCCGGCCTCCGGCAGGAGGTCGGAACGCCCGCCGCGTAGGCGACCAGGTGGCGGAAACGCGCGAGACCGAAGGCCAAGAACAAAGTCACTGGACCCCTGCCTACGCAGGGGTGACGGCTAAAGAAGGAAACGGTGAGGCGAGCCGCCGCTCCCCACACAGGGAGAAAGACCAACCGGATTAACCGGTGCGCGCCAACTCCCGCACCACCGTCGTCGCATACGCGCCCGCCTGCAACTCAAAACTCAACTCCAGCGAGGTGTCATCCAGCCACCGCCACTGCAGGTTCTGCGGAATCATGCGCAGCGCCCTGCGCTCCTGATCCATCTTCGCCGCCACCAGACCATCGGCAAGGTCTGCATTCTCCGCCGCCATGGCATTCTCCAGCGCGGCCACTTCCCCCTGCGCGGGCACGTCACCACGACCCCACAGGGGCCCCGACGGATGGATGTCTCCGGTCGCCAGGCGCTGCGACAACGTCTCGTCGAACGGCTCGGGCCCAAACCACGAGCGTGACCCGGCGAGCGACCAGATTTCGCCTTCCATCGGCGAATCCCACGCATCGCGCTCCACGCGCGCGGCGAGCACGGCGTTGAAGATGTGCGAGCGCGCGGCCGACAGCAGGAAGTGCCGCTTGTCGCGATCCACGCGACGTCCCGCAAACATCGCGCGCGCCTGCGCCACGTTGCCACCTTCGCGCCCGAAACGCTGTTCGCCGAAGTAGTTGGGCACGCCGCGCTGGGCGATCTGCCTGAGCACCTGTTCGGCCACGGCGCGATCACCATCGACCTGGCGCAGCACCAGCACGAAGCGATTGCCGCGCAGGGCGCCGCGCTTGAGCTTGCGCTTGTGGCGGGTCACTGCGAGTACTTTCACGCCTTCTGTGGTGAGCGTCGACCAGTCCGGATCGGGCTTGCCGGCCAGTTGCACGGAAAACGTCTGGCGCGTGACGGCGTGACGATCCTTCAGGCCGGCGTAGCCCACGTTGAGCGGAGGAATGCCGGCGAACTTGGCCAGCTCCTTGGCCACCCAGTCGGTATTGGCGCCGCGCTTTTCCACCCACAGCAGCGCGTGCTCGCCTTCGCCGTCAGCGTCGTAACCGAGGATCTCCTCGACCTGGAAATCTTCGGGAGCGCTGCGCAGCACGGCGGTCAGCGGCGGGTTGCCATAGGCATAAGGCAGTTCGATATCGGACATGGGACTCCACCGGCTTGGCCGGCTCATGGATCGAAAACATCGCGCGAAGACGCGTATTACATCAGGAACAGCGTGGCGAGGCCGAGAAAGATGAAGAAGCCGCCCGAATCGGTCATGGCGGTGATCAGCACGCTGGAACCCAGTGCCGGGTCGCGCCCCAGTCGCATCATCAACAGCGGGATGCCGACGCCGCAGAACGCAGCCAGCACCAGGTTGAGCGTCATGGCCGCGGTCATCACCGCGCCCAGCCAGAAGTTGTCGTAGAGCAGCCAGGCCACCACGCCAATCACGCTACCCCAGACCACGCCATTGATCAGGGCAACGGCAATTTCCTTGCGCCACAGCCGCCGCGCACTGGCCGGGGTGATCTGGTCCAGCGCGAGGGCCCGCACGATCATGGTGATGGTCTGGTTGCCGGAGTTGCCGCCGATGCCGGCGACGATGGGCATCAACGCGGCCAGTGCCACCAGATGCTGGATCGAACCTTCGAACAGGCCGATGACACGGGAGGCGATGAAGGCCGTGACCAGGTTGATCGCCAGCCACGCCCAGCGGTTGCGGATGGATTTCCACACCGAGGCGAACACGTCTTCTTCTTCGCGCAGGCCGCCACGGCTCAGCGCCTCGCTTTCACTCTCTTCGCGCAGCACGTCCACCATCGCATCGATGGTGATGCGGCCGATCAGGTGGCCGCTGCCGTCCACCACCGGCGCGGTGACCAGGTCATAGCGTTCGAACGCCTGGGCCGTTTCGTAGGCGTCGTCTTCCGGATGGAAGGTGTTGACGTCGGGCGCCATCACCTCGCTGACCGGGCGGTCCGGCGAATTGACCAGCAGCCAGTGCAGCGGGAGCACGCCGGTAAGCAGATTGTCGTGATTGACCACGAACAGCTTATCGGTTTGCGCGGGCAGTTCGTCGAAGCGTCGCAGGTAACGCAATACGGTTTCGAGGCTGATGTCTTCGCGGATGGTGACCATCTCAAAGTCCATCAACGCACCGACCTGATCTTCCGGATAGGACAGCGCCGCCTGCACGCGCTCGCGCTGCTGCGCATCCAGGCTCGCCATGAGCTCGGGCAGCACTTCGGTGGGCAGATCCTCAACGAGGTCGGCGAGCTCGTCGGCATCCAGCGGCTCCACCGCCGCGAGAATCTCGCGCTCGTCCATGTCCGCGATCAGCGACTCGCGCACCGCATCGGACACTTCGAGCAGGATTTCGCCGTCGCGATCAGCCTTCACCCGCTGCCATACCGCCAGTCGATCCACCAGCGGCAAGGCTTCGAGAATGGTGGCGATATCGGCCGGATGCAGCGCATCCAGCAAGGCCTGCAGCCGGGCCTGAGCTTCGCGGAAGCCCTCGTCGCCATCAGGCTCGGGCAACTGCCCGAGGCCGCGCACACGCCTCAGCAGTTCGCCGATATGGTCCAGCTGATCATGCAGACGCGAGGCCGAACCGCGGCCTGCTGTCTCGCTCATGCCATGACCAGCAGCACGCAGGCCTGTGCCGCGATGCCCTCACCGCGACCGGTAAAGCCAAGCTTTTCGGTGGTGGTGGCCTTGATGCTGATGCGGTCGAGTTCGCAGCCCAACTCTTCGGCCACGGCTTCGCGCATGGCGAGTGAGTGCGGGCCGACCTTGGGCGCCTCGCAGATGACGGTGACATCGGCGTTGCCCAGCGCATAGCCCTGTTCGCGCATCAATTTGGCGGCATGGCGCAGGAAGATCCGGCTATTGGCGTTGCGCCACTGCTCCTGGCTCGGCGGGAAGTGCCGGCCAATGTCACCCAACGCCAGCGCGCCGAAGATGGCATCGCACAGTGCATGAATCACCACGTCACCATCGGAATGTGCCACGACACCACGCGTGTGCGGCACGCGCACGCCACCCAGCATCACGTGGTCGCCGTCGCCGAAGATATGGACGTCAAAGCCCTGTCCGATCCGCATCATGGGAACTCCTTGAAGCCCTGGCGGGCTTTACGTCATGCGCGACAACAGGAATTCGGCCAGTGCGAAATCCGTTGCCGTCGTAACCTTGATATTGTCTTCGGCGCCCTCGACCAGCAGCGGCGCGAAACCCGCGCGCTCCATGGCCATCGCCTCGTCGCTCACGGTAATGCCGGCGGCATGCGCGGCATGCAATGCGGCCGACAGCTCAGCGCGACGGAACATCTGCGGCGTGAAGGCACGCCAGCGATGATCGCGCGGCTCCGTGACCTCACTGCGACCCTCGTTGCCGGCACGCTTGAGCGTATCGCGCAGCGGCGCACCCAGCAGGCCACCGCCCGCAGGCATGCCCGCGTCCATCAGCCGGGTGATATCCGCCTCGCGTACGCACGGCCGCGCGGCATCGTGCACCAGCACGAAAGTGTCTTCAGCGACGTCCGCAGGCAAGGCGCGAACGCCAGCCAGCACCGAATCGCACCGCTCCGCGCCGCCGATGGTGGTGCGCACGGGCTTGCCATACAGGTCGTCGATACCCGGCCAATGGGTATCACCCTCGCCCAGCACGACCATCAGCCCGGCGATGCGCGGATGCAGCGCCAGCCGCTCCAGCGTATGCAGGATCAACGGCCGTCCCGCCAACGGCAGGTATTGCTTGGGGATGCTGCCACCCACGCGCGTGCCGCGCCCCGCCGCCGGCACGACACACCAAAGTACCGCGCTCATCGGGCGCCGTTGCTTGACGAGGCGGCAGCGGGTGCCGCTGCGGCGGCTGGCTTCTCGACCACCTGGTAGAACGTCTCGCCCGGCTTGATCAGGCCAAGCTCGGCGCGGGCGCGGGCCTCCACGGCCTGATCGCCGTGCTTGAGGTCGCTCACATCCGCACCGAGGGCCTGGTTGCGCTGGGTCAACCGGTCGTTGTCATCCCCTTGTTTCTTGACGGCGGCGCGAAGGGTTTCCACCTCGTGCACGCCGCCGTGACCGTTCCACAGTTTCACCTGCAGGGCGATCAACACAAGAATCAGGATCAGGGCGACCCAACGCAGCATGGACTAAGCGTCTCCTCAGCCCGGCAGCTTGGCCAGGTTCGGGAACGCGTTGCGGCCGGCATAGACCGCCGCCGAACCCAGTGCTTCTTCGATGCGCAGCAGCTGGTTGTACTTGGCCACGCGGTCGGTGCGGCACAGCGAACCGGTCTTGATCTGGGTCGCGGTGGTCGCCACGGCGATATCGGAGATGGTGGTGTCTTCCGTTTCACCCGAGCGGTGCGACACGATGGCCGCGTACTTGGCCGCGTCGGCCATGGCGATGGCTTCCAGCGTTTCGGACAGCGTGCCGATCTGGTTGACCTTGATCAGGATGGCGTTGGCGATCTTCTTGTCGATGCCTTCCTTGAAGATGCTCGGGTTGGTGACGAACAGGTCATCGCCCACCAGCTGGATGTTCTGGCCGAGCTTGTCGGTCAGGTGCTTCCAGCCATCCCAGTCGCCTTCGCCCATGCCGTCTTCGATGGTGACGATGGGGTACTGCTTGGCCCAGCTGGCCAGCACGTCCACCCACTGCTCCGGCGTGAACACCTTGCCTTCGCCTTCCAGGTCGTACTTGCCGTTCTTGAAGAACTCGGAGCTGGCGACGTCCAGGCCCAGCAGGATGTCGCTGCCCACCTTGTAGCCGGCCTTGTTGACCGCTTCCAGGATGGTGTCCAGCGCTTCCACGTTCGAACGCAGGTTCGGTGCGAAGCCGCCTTCATCGCCCACGGCGGTGTTGAGACCCTTGCCCTTGAGCACGCTCTTGAGCGCGTGGAAGATCTCGGCGCCGGCGCGCAGCGCTTCGGCAAAGGTCGGCACGCCCACCGGCAGCACCATGAATTCCTGCACGTCGACGTTGTTGTCGGCGTGCGCACCACCGTTGATGATGTTCATCATCGGCACCGGCAACGCGCCCGGCTTGCCGGTGGTGCCGTTGATGGTGGCCAGGTACTGCCACAGCGGCTGGCGGTTCTGCGCGGCCACGGCGTGCGCGGCGGCCATGGAAACACCGAGCAGCGCGTTGGCGCCCAGCTTGCCCTTGTTCGGCGTGCCGTCAAGGTTGATCAGCTTGGCATCCAGGCCGCCCTGGTTGGCAGCGTCGAAGCCCTTCAGTTCGCTGGCGATGGAGTTGTTGACGTTGAGCACGGCGTTCTTGACGCCCTTGCCCAGGTAACGCGCCTTGTCGCCATCGCGCAGCTCAACCGCTTCGCGCGAGCCCGTCGATGCACCGCTCGGCACTGCGGCGCGGCCGAAGCCGCCGCCGGCGAGGGTCACTTCCGCTTCAAGCGTGGGGTTGCCGCGGGAATCGAGGATTTCACGTGCGTGGATGCGGGTGATTTCTGTGCTCATGGGATCCGTAGCTTGATGGGGTGAATGAAGCGAGGGGGATACATCCTGCCTGATTTGCGGGGGATGCGCTTCATTCGCCTCCCCCAAGGTCGAATCAGAGCGTGTGTTCGAGGAACGAGTGTCGCTTGGTGACCTGGTCGAGTTCGAGCAGGGTTTCCAGCAGCGCCTCCATCTTGTCCAGCGGCCAGGCGTTGGGGCCGTCGCTGAGTGCCTTGGAGGGATCGGGATGCGTTTCGGCGAACAGGCCGGCCACGCCCACGGCCACCGCCGCGCGCGCAAGCACCGGCACGAATTCGCGCTGGCCGCCGGAGCTGGTGCCCTGCCCGCCCGGCAGCTGCACCGAGTGGGTGGCGTCGAACACCACCGGGCAACCGGTGTCGCGCATCACGCTGAGCGAGCGCATGTCCGAGACGAGGTTGTTGTAGCCGAAGCTGGCGCCGCGCTCGCAAACCAGGATGTCGTCATTGCCGACGGCCTTGGCCTTCTCCACCACGTTCTTCATGTCCCACGGCGCGAGGAACTGGCCCTTCTTGATGTTCACCGGCTTGCCGGCGCGCGCCACGTTCTGGATGAAGTCGGTCTGGCGGCACAGGAAGGCCGGCGTCTGCAGCACGTCGACCACGGCGGCCACTTCGTTCATCGGCGTGTATTCATGCACGTCGGTGAGCACGGGCACGCCGAGCTGGCGCTTCACCTCGGCCAGGATCTTCAGGCCAGCTTCCATGCCAGGACCACGGAAACTGGTGCCCGACGAACGGTTGGCCTTGTCGAAGCTGGACTTGAAGATGAAGTTGATGCCGAGCTTGCCGGTGATTTCCTTGAGCTTGCCGGCCGTATCCATCTGCAGCTGCTCGGACTCGACCACGCAGGGGCCGGCGATCAGGAACAGCGGCTGGTTCAGGCCGACCTCAAATCCACACAACTTCATGCAACGGACTCCTTCGCAAGACGCTCACCCTCGCGCACCGCCTTGAACTCGCGGGCAGCCTGCACGAAGCCGATGAACAGCGGGTGGCCATCGCGCGGGGTGGAAGTGAATTCCGGATGCGCCTGGCAGCCGAGGAACCACGGGTGCTTCTGCTGCGGCAGCTCGACGATCTCGACCAGCAGGTCGTCCATCGACTTGCCGGAGATCACCAGGCCGAGGTCTTCGAACGTCTGGCGGTAACGGTTGTTGAATTCGTAGCGGTGGCGATGACGCTCGCGCACCACGTCCTGGCCGTACAGCTCGCGGGCCAGCGTGCCGGCCTTGAGGCGGCATTCCTGCGCGCCCAGGCGCATGGTGCCGCCCAGATCCGAGCGCTCGCTGCGGGTTTCGACTTCACCAGCGGCCGTGGTCCACTCGGTGATCAGGGCGATCACCGGATCCGGACTGTTGCGGTCGTTCTCGCTGGAATCGGCGTCGGTGAGACCGGCCACGTTGCGGGCGAAGTCCACCACCGCGGCGTGCATGCCGTAGCAGATGCCGAAGTACGGCACGCCCTTCTCGCGAGCGTACCTGGCGGCCAGCACCTTGCCCTCGAAGCCGCGCTTGCCGAAGCCGCCCGGCACCAGGATGGCGTCGGCATTGCCCAGCACCTTGGCGGCACCTTCGGCCTCGACCTGCTCCGAATCAACCCAGTTGAGATTGACCCGGGTGAGCTGCTTGATGCCGCCATGGCGCAGCGCCTCGCCCAGGGACTTGTAGGCGTCCTTGTGCTCGACGTACTTGCCGACGATGGCCACGTTGACCTCGTCCTTCGGGTGTTCCACGGCATCGACCGTGCGCTGCCACGAGGAAAGATCCGCCGGACCGGCCTGCAGACCGAGGCGCTTGACCACGATCTCGTCCAGGCCCTGCTTGTGCAGCCACAACGGCTGCTTGTAGATGATGTCCACGTCCGCGGCGCTGATCACGGCGTTCTCGGGAACGTTGGTGAACAGGGCGATCTTGCGGCGCTCGCCATCCGGCAGCGGCTGCTCGCAGCGGCACAGCAGCACGTCCGGCTGGATACCGATGGAGCGCAACTCCTTCACGGAGTGCTGGGTCGGCTTGGTTTTGATCTCGCCGGCGGCCTTGATGTACGGCACCAGGGTCAGGTGCATGAACATCACCTTCTCCGGGCCGTGCTCGATGCGCAACTGGCGAATGGCTTCCAGGAACGGCAGCGACTCGATGTCGCCCACTGTGCCGCCGATCTCGACCATGGCCACGTCGTAGCCGCGCGTCGCCTCGTGAATGCAGTGCTTGATCTCGTCGGTGATGTGCGGGATGACCTGCACGGTGGCGCCCAGGTAGTCGCCGCGGCGCTCCTTGCGGATCACCGACTCATAGATCTTGCCCGTGGTAATGGAGTTCTTGCCCGTGAGACGGGTGTTGACGAAGCGCTCGTAGTGGCCCAGGTCCAGGTCGGTCTCAGCGCCGTCGTCGGTCACGTAGACCTCGCCGTGCTGGAAGGGACTCATGGTGCCCGGATCCACGTTGATGTACGGGTCGAGCTTCATCATGGTGACCGAAAGGCCACGCGCTTCCAGAATGGAAGCCAGCGACGCCGCGGCGATGCCCTTACCGAGAGAGGACACCACACCGCCGGTGACGAAAATCAGGGGGGTCATGGGATGCAGCCGTGCTGGAAATTTGTATTTTAGAGGAAGAATGGTCTGGCCGCGAGGGTTTGCGGCGGGGTAAATGACTGGAGCGTTCAAGTTGAGGGCCCGGCCAGGCCTTGCGGCCCATCCATTCCGCCCCGTTCCTCGCACCGTCTCGCGCCCCGCCCACCCTCACCGACATGACGGCGCTGGCCGGAATGTCGGGCGTGAGGAGTGAGGACAAGGTCGGCAGGCCGCCGCAACGCCAATCCACCTCAGAAACCACGAGGGCGCCCCACGGCGCCCTTGGCGGAACCACATCGGATATCGGCATGCCACCGGTGTCACCCAATACGCCGGATTCCCCGCGCTCACATGGCCGATCAGGGGCTGCGAGATCCCGCCTCCGCAGCACCACCGCCCACATCCGCCTGCACAGGCGCTTCCGCCCGATACCCACCCCCAAGCGCCCTGGTCAGGGCAATCTGCTGGTTGAGCCGCTGTCCATCGATGAACAACAAGGCCGTCTGCTCGCTGATGACCGGCAAGCGAGCCTCCATCGCGGCAACACGACTGCCCAGTCCGCGGTCGTGCATGGCGTCGACCGAATGCTGCGCGAACCGCGCCGCCTCGACCTTGTCCAGCTGCAGCTTGCGCTCGTCCTCCAGCGCCTGCAGGCGGCTGGCACTGACGGCCACATCGCGCACGGCATCGAGTACCGCCTGGTTGTACTGCTCGATCAACAGTTGGCTGGTCGTTTGCGCGTTGTGCAGGTTGGCATTGAGGCGACCGCCGTCGAAAACCGGTAGATAGAGCCCCGGGATAAGGTTGATCTGCTGGCTCGCGTGCTTGAACAGATTGTCCAGGTGGATGGCGTCCAGCGCGTAAAGCATCTTGATGTCGAAACTCGGGTAGAACGCCGCTCGCGCGGCCGCCACCTGATCCATCGACGCCTGCACGTACCAGTGCATGGCTTGCAGGTCGGGCCGGCGGGCCAACAATTCATAGGAGAGCTCGCCGGGCAAGCCGACCGAGGCGCCGGGTATGGCCACGGCGGTGATATCGGGGAAATCGTCAGGGCCGGCGCCCAGCAAGGCGCGCAGGTTTTCCCTCGTTTCCCTGATCTGCCCGCGGGTGGAAGCGATCTGGCGATCCACGGCCAGCAGCTGGCCACGCGCACCTTGAAGCGGCACTTTCGCTTCCAGTCCACGTGCCGCCTTGCCCTGATGCGCCTGCACGGCATACGCCAGAACGTCCCGCGCCTGCTGCAGCAGATCAAGCAACTGGTAGCTGGCCTGAAGGGCGCAATAAAGCTGAGCCACGCTGGTGGACAAACCCAGCTCCACGTCGGCCAGCTCGGCCACGCGCGCGTTTTCGGCCCCGATCGCGGCCCGGACGGCGGAGCGCCGAGTACCCCAGATATCCGGGCTCAGGCTGCCAAACAGCCCGACCGTACCTTCGGTATACCAGGGCCCGGTCATGCCCAACGCCGGTGCACTCGTGCCGTAAGGGCCAAGGAAGCCGTTTGCCGAGGCCCGTTGGCGGTCCAGCATGGCAAAAGCCGACACCTGCAGGTTGGCACCGGCATTGAGCAGCTCTGTCTGTGATCTGGCCTGGGCAATGCGCAGCCGGGCCGCGGCCATGGTCGGCGAACCCGCCAGTGCCCGGTCGACCAGCGCATTGAGTTGCGGGTCGTTGTAGCGCGTCCACCATCGCGCATCGGGCCAGCCATCGCCGGCCAGATGGATGTCGCTGGCCAATTGGATGCGCGCGATACCCGGCGACCCGGCGGGCGGCAGGTTGTCGCTGCGCACGCGCGCGCAACCCGCCACGGCCACGAGCACGGAGAACAACGCCGTCAGACAGAAAGTGGATTTTTCGATGGTCATCACATCACACCTGTTGGGCTGCAGCCGGCTCAGGGCCGCGCGCCCGGAGCGCCGGGCCATTCGGGCAAGCCATTGATCTCATCCGCCAGCCGCCGGGCCCGTGTTAACCAGGCCGATGAGCCCTCCGGCACGCCCAGCGGTTGCTGCGGAAACGCGTTGGCACCACTCTCGACAGAGCCCGCAAGCCCCTTGGCGTACTGACGCAGCCAGTTGCCGGCCTCCTCCTGCCATGCGCACAACACGTCCTCGGACGGCCAAGGCGTCGAGTCTTCTGCGCCATGGCCAACCAGCGCGTCCCAATCGTCCACCACGCTCCGACTGCGCACCATGGCAAGCTCGCTGCGCGCGAGCAGGCTCCGCCTCATGCCGTCGTCGAGTTGACCTTCCATCGACACACGCCGACGCATGGCCCGGCAGGCATCCATGGCGGCAATGCAGGTCATCCGCTGCTGCAGATAACCCAGCCAGGCCGCGTTGCCGCGCTGGCTCGGCCGGCTTGGTAGCTGGCCAACCCGGTCGATCATTTCGGCGAGCTTGCGCTTGAGCGTTCCTGTCTCGCTCTCCGGCCAGATCAGTGTATATACGAGACCGGCAACGACTGCGCCAAGGAGGATGCCGATCATGCGATCGCGAATTTCCACCAGGTCGGTCGATGGACCGAAGTGCCCCAGAAAGCCAAGGCAAAAGGTAGCCACCATCTGCACGCCAACGTAGGACGTACGCTCCGGGCCGGCAGCAATCCACCCGGCAACGAAGAATACCGGCGTGATCGTGATCAACAGACCGACGATGGTGTCGATGTGTGGCATCACAAAGAGACTGAGCAGAAAGGCGAGGAGCCCACCCAGCACCGCGCCGCCTATGCGCAGCACGATTTTCTCCGATGACGCGCCGACATTCGGATTCGCCACCAGTGCGCACGTGATCATGCTGGTGTGTATGCCGTCCCACTGCACAGCGTGATAGAACACGTAGCAGATCAGGCTCGCCAGCAGCGTCTTCAAGGCAAAATTGGATATACACGGGGTTGGTCATCGCATCCGGCACGAACGCACTGACCTTTTCTGCGGCGCCAGCCGTGTCCGGTGTGGCGCGGACGTGGGCCAGCGCCACCAGGGTCCGGCAGAACCGGTCCAGCCCCATCCGATGGGCCACCGCCTGGTCCGCCGAGGACATCGACCATGCGGGTTGATAAGGCTCTCGCCGGACCATCGCTTCCAGCAGATCCCCCACCTGTGCACGCAGCGTGCGCAACAATGCCTTTTCTTCGTGGCCATGAACGGAAACGCTTCGCGGCGCATCCGTGGATAGGGCAACGAGATAAGCCACGGCATCCAAGCAGTTCGACCAGTAAGCCTGGGTGGCGCGATAGACCTTGTCCTGCGAGACAACAAGCCCATGCAGCTTGCGTAGCACCATGGCGCCCTCGTCACAGGCATCCACGGACGGCAACTCATCCGCCTGCCGTCCTTCTTCCACGTCGCGCAAGCGATCCATCACTCCTGTCAGTTGCCGCCGGAGCTCCCGATTCAACTGCAGCGATGGTTCCTCAAGCGGAAACAGGAACAGATTGAACAGCCACAACACCGCGATGGGATAAAGACAGGCCACGCCGGACCAGAGCATGGCCCGTACCGCCAGCTCCGGAAAATCCAGCGTATCCATGGTTGTCTGTCCGTAAACCAGCACCGTGCCGATAGCGAAGAAGATGAGCCCGGCCTTGTGGACACGCATCAGGTACATGCATGCGAGGAAGATCAGGCTTGAAACAACCATGCGCACGAACGGGTAGTCGTAGGTGAACCTGAGCACCAGCAAGACGGTGATCACTTCGAGCACTGGACCGACGGCCAACACCACGGCGGCGATGCGCGTCACCACGGCGTTCGGCTGCAGGCCGTAGAAAACCACGACAGCCACCGAAAGAACGATCAGCGGCACCTCGAAGGTCATCGAGATCAGCACCACCACCAGACTGGTGCCCAGCAGGCGTAGCGCCCAGTTCATTCTTCCCGGTCGGTCGGCCAGCTCCGTCCGAAGCAAGTTCCAGAACGCCCATACGCCATCGGGAACAACATCGCGCCCCTTCATGGCTTACTTCCCGCTGCCGTTCCGGGGTACATCACCCGAAGGAAGGCGCCTCAACGTGGCAACTGCCGAAGCACCCACGCGAAACAACTCAGGGTCAGCATCGTCGATCCGGATCTTGACGGGAAAACGCTGCGCCACGCGCACCCAGTTGATCGTGCGCTGCACCCGCGGCAGCCCTTCCAGGACCAGGCCGCCGTCACCCGGCAGCACACCGTAACCAATGGAGTCCACCGTACCGTTGAACCGTTTGCTCGTGTCACCCATCAGGTACACCGTTGCCAGGGCGCCAACCCGGATGTCCTGCAGCTCGGTTTCACGGAAGTTGGCCACGACGTACCACTGTCCGGTATCGATCAGGGTGAACAAGGGCTTCATGGGTGATGCAAACTGGCCGACGGTGGTCTTCAGCGACACCACGCGCCCATTGAACGGGGCACGCACCGTGGTCATGTCCAGACGAAGCTGAGCCAGTGCAATTTCCGCGCTGATGACGTCACGCTGCGCCACGAGGGCATCCACACCGGATACGGCGACCGCGGCCTGCTGGGCCTGCAATCGTGCGGACACCAGATCCGCTTCGGCGGCGCGCTGCGTGGTGCGCGCCCGGTCCACGTCCTCGGCCGATACATAACCCGGATCAAGCAACGGCGCCGTGCGCCGCAGCCTTTCGGTTGCCTGCGCCGCCGCCGCTTGTGCGCGCCCAACCGCCGCATGGGCCGAATCCGCGCCGTACTGCTGCGCCTTCACGCTGCGCGAGGTCAGCTCGATCTGCTTGTCCAGCGCCACCAGCGAAGCCCTGGCCCTGCTGAGCTCATCCTGGAACGGCCGAGGATCGATACGAAACAGCACGTCGCCCTTCGCCACCCGCTGATTGTCCCTGACAAGCATCTCGACGATCCGTCCGCTGACATCGGGTACCACGTCGATCACGTCGGCCTGCGCGTACGCATCATCGGTACGTGGCGCCGAATCCAGCCGCCACGCCACATAGCTGCCCATGGCCAGGGCCAGGCCCACGAAGACGAGCGCCGGCCACTTTGCCGTCGGCTTCTTTTGTGGCGACTCAGTCATAGATACGTCTCCGTCAAACCTGCATCAGAAAAAGATCAGCCAAAACAGCAGCGAGAAAAGGGCATACAAGGCCGAATACAGGATGACCGGCGGGCCGAGTACCCGCGGCTTGCCCGCATGGACCAGCATCGCCCTGACCAGAAGGGTCAACACAAGTCCGCCGGTCATGCAGAACAGCCACCCCGGGAAATAGGCCCCCATGACGGGTATGGACGGCGGAAGCGAACACCCCGCAACAGATGCACAGAGGAGCGCCAGGAGCGCGTGCTCTGCACGAAGAACAAGGGCCAAGATTTTCGTTCGCATGTTTTATATCCAGGAACAGACTTCTTCGTGGGGCGCGGTTCGCCCGCCTTGCCATCAGGCCTTCGCACCATTCGTGGCGCGCCCCGCAGCCAACAGGTAAGAGACAAAGCAGATGTTGTGCGCAGCCCCCAGCAGGCCGACCGTCATGGAGAAGACGCGACCATCGCTGTCATGCGGCACAAGGTCGCCGTAGCCGATGGTCAGGAAGGTGATCAGCGTGAAATACGCGTTGTCCAACGCGCTTGCGCTGCCAATCAGTGCGAACTTCTGGCAGATCAGCCACAGTGGCTGCTGGAACAGCAACGAAGTGAACAGGTAAGCCATCCAAAGGGACACGTAGCCACCCTGGCTGCTGGCCCGCTCAAGCCAGCCACTCAATGCGCGAAGCATGAGCGGATACATCAACGTCATGAGCCCCAGCCCCAGCAACATGGCCGCCAGCGACCACCCATTGTGCGTGTGCTTGTCCGGCGCCACGACGATCACGAGCAAGGTGATGAGGTAGACCACCATCGGTGGCTTGCCGACCGCATACAGGTGTTTCAGCGCCACGCCCCATCGTCGGATGCGACCAAGGGGCAGGCTCACCCCGGGCCGTGCTGCCGCGTCGTTCAATGACCTCTCGCTCCCGCTCGCCCTTTTCCGATGCACGCCGTATCGATGGAACCCCTGCGCGCCGAGTCAGAAGAAACCCGCAGGCCGCGGATGCACAGGGATGAATAAAGTGACCGGTGGATCGTATGGCACGACCGCGCGCAGCATCTATCGTCGCCCCGCTTTCCCTGCTGTAGGTTCTCGCTCACTCGCGCGCAAGAAACCAATTTTCGGACGTTCGAACGCAGACCACCCGAGCGCCCACCCCAGAAACGACAAAGGCGCCCGAAGGCGCCTTTGTCTTCCAACGAACGAGCCGGCTTACTCCACCGGCATCATCTGGGACGTCGGATGCATCATGTTCACGTTCATGTTGTGCAACACCCACAGCGAGCCGACCACCACGATGGCCAGGATCAACAGGGTGAACAGCATGATCGCGAAGTTGCCGCGCTGGGACGGCGACATGCCCATGTGCAGGAAGTACTTCAGCTGGACGATCAGCTGGGCCACGCCGAACACGACGATGCCGGGCATCATCAGGTCGTGCGGGACCTTGCCGCTCATCACCACGCCGAACGAGGCCAGGGTCAGCACCACCGACAGGATGAATCCGGTCAGGTAGGACTTGGTGCTGCCGTGGTCGGCATGGTCGGCGCCGTGGTGGGCGTCGTGCGAATGGTGGTTGCCGGACATCAGATGGCCCCCCGCAGGTAGACAAAGGTGAAGACGCAGATCCAGACGATGTCCAGGAAGTGCCAGAACAGGCTCAGGCACGACAGACGACGCTGGGTGTCAGCGTTCAGGCCGAAGCGGCGGATCTGATCCATCATCACCACCAGCCAGATCAGGCCGCAGGTAACGTGCAGGCCGTGCGTGCCGACCAGCGTGAAGTAGCTGGACAGGAACGCGCTGGTGCTCGGGCCCGCGCCCTCATGGACGAGCTTGGCGAATTCGTACACTTCCATGCCGATGAAGCCGGCACCGAACAGGAACGTGACCGCCAGCCATGCCACCACGCCGCCCTTCTGGCCGGCATGCATTTTGAGCATGGCCATGCCGAAGGTGACCGACGAGAACAGCAGCAGCATGGTCTCGCCGAGCACATACGGCAGCTCGAACAATTCCTTGCCGGTGGGGCCGCCCGCCGTGCTGTTGGCCAGCACGGCAAACGTGGCGAACAGGCCCGAGAAGATCAGGCAGTCGCTCATCAGATAGATCCAGAACCCCAGCAGGGTCTTGGATCCATCGTCGTGGTGATGCTCGCCGCCGTGGGTGACGTCGTCGTGCGCGCCGTGGGCGACGCTTACTGCAGGACTGCTCATGGGTTACGCCACCTTCTGACGCTGCGGTGCCGCTGCCGGCGCCACCTGCGTGGTCTGGAACTGCTTGAGCTCGGCGTGGCGCGAACGCTCGATGCGCTCGACCTCGGCCGCCGGGACCCAGTAGTCCACGTTACGGTCATAGGCGCGGTAGATGAAGGCGCCGATCATGCCCAGCAGGCCGGCAGCCGCCAACCACCAGATGTGCCACACCAGGGCAAAACCCAGGACGGTACCGAACGCGCCCATGACCACACCGACGCCGGTGTTGCGGGGCATATGGATGTCTTCGTACTTGGCAGGTTGCACGTAAGCGACTCCGTTTTGTTTGTCTTCCCAGAACTGGTCCAGCGCGTGGACCTGGGGCAGCGATGCGAAGTTGTAGAACGGCGCCGGCGAGCTGGTGGCCCATTCCAGGGTGCGGCCACCCCACGGGTCGCCGCTGGGATCGGTGAGCTTCTTGCGGTCGCGGATGGAGACATAGAACTGCACGAGGGTGCAGAAGATGCCGACCGCAATGACCGCGGCGCCAAGCGCGGCGACGATCAGGAACGGCTGCCAATCCGGGTTGGCGTAGTGGTTCATGCGACGCGTCATGCCCTTCAGGCCGAGCACGTACAGCGGCGCGAAGGCCATCCAGAAACCGACCAGCCAGCACCAGAACGATGCCTTGCCCCAGAACTCGTTGAGGCGGAAGCCGAAGGCCTTCGGGAACCAGTAGTTGATCGCCGCGAACACGCCGAACACCACGCCACCGATGATCACGTTATGGAAATGCGCGATCAGGAACACGCTGTTGTGCAGGACGAAGTCCGCACCCGGCACGGCCATCAGCACGCCGGTGACGCCACCGATCACGAAGGTGACCATGAAGCCCACCGTCCACAGCATCGGCACGTTGTATTCCACGCGGCCGCGATACATGGTGAACAGCCAGTTGAACAGCTTGGCGCCGGTGGGCACCGAGATGATCATCGTGGTGATGCCGAAGAAGGCGTTGACGCTGGCGCCCGAGCCCATGGTGAAGAAGTGGTGCAACCACACCACGAACGACAGCACGCCGATGCACGAGGTGGCGTACACCATCGACTTGTAGCCGAACAGCGGCTTCTTGGAGAACGTGGCGACGATTTCCGAATACGCACCGAAGCACGGCAGGATCAGGATGTAGACCTCCGGGTGACCCCAGATCCAGATCATGTTCACGTACATCATGGCGTTGCCGCCAAGCTCGTTCGTGAAGAAGTGCATGTCCAGGTAGCGGTCGGCCGTGAGCAGCGCCAGCGTCACCGTCAGGATCGGGAACGCGGCCACGATCAGGATGTTGGTGACCAGCGCGGTCCAGGTGAACACCGGCATCTGCATCAGCTTCATGCCCGGCGTGCGCATCTTCATGATGGTCACGATGAAGTTGATACCGCTCAGCGTGGTGCCGAGACCGGACAACTGCAGCGACCAGATGTAGTAGTCGACACCCACCGTCGGGCTGTATTTGATGCCCGACAGCGGCGGATACGCCAGCCAGCCGGTCGCGGCGAAGTCGCCGACAAACAGCGAGACCATCACCAGCACCACGCCCGACATGAACAGCCAGAAGCTGAGCGAGTTCAGGAACGGATAGGCCACGTCGCGCGCGCCGATCTGCAGCGGCACCACCAGGTTCATGAGACCCGTGATGAACGGCATCGCCACGAAGAAGATCATGATCACGCCGTGGGCGGTGAACACCTGATCGAAGTGGTGCGGCGGCAGGTAGCCGGCGGCATCGGATGCTGCCATGGCCTGCTGCGCGCGCATCATGATCGCGTCGGAGAAGCCACGCAGCAGCATGACCAGCGCCACGATGACGTACATGATGCCGATCTTCTTGTGATCCACCGAGGTGAACCACTCCTTCCACAGGTATCCCCACAGACGGTACTTGGTGACGATGGCGAGCATCGCGATGCCGCCGAGAATCACGGCAGCGAGCGTGCCCATCACGATCGGTTCGTGATACGGGACCGCGTCAAGGGTGAGCTTTCCAAACATGGCTTACTTCTCTGCCTGGGTCGGGGAGGTGTTCGAGGACATGGCATCCCCGCCCTCGTGGTGGTGCATGTCCATCTGCATGCTTTCCTGCGGCGCGTCGTGCTGCATCTGCATCTCGCCGTGCATGGCGGCGTCATGCGACATCTCGCCCATGTGCTTGTTGACCACGCTGCCGAACAAGCCCGGCGTCACGTTGCCGTAGTAGGAAACCGGCGTCTTTTCGCTCGGCGTGGCCAGCGTCTTGTAGCCCTCGGCATCCAGCGTCGCCTGCGAGGCCTTGGCCTTGGCGATCCAGTCCTTGAAGCCGTCTTCCGAGGTCGCAATGGCCTGGAAGTGCATGTCCGAGAAGCCTTCGCCGCTGAAGTTGGTCGAAAGGCCGGCGTAGTTGCCCGGCTCCCGCGCGATCAGGTGCAGCTTGGTTTCCATGCCGGCCATGGCGTAGATCTGGCTGCCCAGCTGCGGGATGAAGAAGGCATTCATCACCGAATCGGAGGTGATCTGGAAGTTCACCGGGCGATTGGTCGGGAAGGCCAGCTCGTTGACCGAGGCCACGCCGTATTCCGGGTAGACGAACAGCCACTTCCAGTCCATCGACACCACCTGCACCGTCACCGGCTTGGCGTCCGATTCCAGCGGCTTGTACGGATCGAGCGCGTGCGAGCTCGTCCAGGTGATCACCGCCAGGATGGCGACGATGATGGCCGGGATGGTCCACACCACCAGCTCGATCTTGGTCGAGTGCGACCAGTTCGGCGCGTAGGTGGCGTTCTTGTTGCTCTTGCGATAACGCCAGGGGAACCACAGCGTCATCGCGATCACCGGGATCGCCACCACGGCCATCAGGCCCAGCGCAATCAGGATGAGGGACTTTTCATGGGAGCCGATATCGCCCTTGGGCGTAAGGACTTCCAGATTGCAGCCGCTGAGCAACACAGCGACGCCGACGCCTGCGTAGCGCAGGCGCGAAAAGAGGGCTTGCATGTTCACTGACTACCTGGGGTGCAGCGTGGGGACGCGGCATGGTAGCCATGTTAGGTTCGTGTTGGTACTTGTTTGAGACACAATGCCGCACATGCAACATTTTGCGCATGAGTCCGCGGCCACTTGACTAAAAAAAGCAAGTGCGTGCACCCGCATTCGACGGTCGACTTTGGTAGAAAACCGCAGAAATTTCGGCTTCCACTGCCCCTGCTACCATGCGCCGATGGAACCCACCACGCCCGCGAAACTGACCGCCCTGCGTCATGCCATGCTGCAGCATGACGTCGCTGCCTGCCTCGTCCCCTCGGCCGACCCGCATCTGTCCGAGTACCTGCCGGCACACTGGCAGGCCCGGCAATGGCTGTCGGGCTTCACCGGTTCGGCCGGCACGCTGGTGGTCACCGCCGATCACGCAGGCCTGTGGACCGATGGCCGCTATTTCGCCCAGGCGGCCAACGAGCTGGCGGGCAGCGGCATCGACCTGATGAAGCAGCGCGTGGCGCACGCGCCGGAACACATCGACTGGCTGCTGGAGCACCTTGGTGAAGGCCAGACGTTGGCCGTGGCCGGTGACAGCTTTTCGCTGACCGCGGCGCGGCAGCTGGAGAAGCGCCTTGAACGCATCGGCGCGCGCCTGCGCACCCACCTGGATCTTCCTGCCCTGATCTGGCCAGATCGCCCCGCCCTGCCCGCGGCGCCCGTGGTCGAACACCCCTTGCGTTACGCCACCCAGCCGCGCGGCGACAAACTGGGCCGCGTGCGCACCGCCATGCGCAAGCAAGGCGCCACGCACCATCTAGTGTCCAGCCTTGACGACATCGCCTGGCTGACCAACCTGCGCGGCAGCGATGTGGAGTGCAACCCGGTGTTTCTCGCCCACCTGCTGGTGCAGGCCGAGGGCCACGCCACGCTGTTCGTGGATCGCGGCAAGCTCACCGATGCGCTAGTCAGCGCGCTGGGCGCGGACCAGGTGCGCATTGCCGAGTACGCCACGGTGACCGATGCGCTTTCCGAGCTGGGTGAGCGCGATCGCCTGCTACTGGATGGCAACCGCGTGGTGGTGGCCGTGGCGGCCGCCATCCCGGCCAAGGCCACGCTGGTCGAAGCCGCCAACCCTTCCACCCTGCTCAAGGCGCGCAAGACCGAAGCCGAGCTGGAACATATCCGCGATGCGATGCGTCGCGACGGCGCCGCCCTCGCCCGCGCCTTCCGTCGACTGGAGGATCGCGTCACCGCAGGCATGACGCAGACCGAGCTGGACGTGGACGCCCTGCTGCTGGAGGAGCGCTCGGCGCAGCCGAACTTCGTGGGCGAGAGTTTCTCGACCATCGCCGGCTACCAGGCCAACGGCGCATTGCCGCACTACCGCGCCACACCCGAAGCCCACAGCACGCTCAAGGCCCAGGGCCTGCTGCTGGTGGATTCCGGCGGCCAGTACCTGGGCGGCACCACCGACATCACCCGCGTGCTGGCACTGGGCGAAACCACCGCCGAACAGCGCCGGGATGCCACCCTGGTGCTCAAGGGCATGATCGCGCTGAGTCGCGCCCGGTTCCCCAAGGGCGCCAGCGGTCCGCAGCTCGATGCGCTGGCACGCGCCCCGCTGTGGGCCAGCGGCATGGACTTCGGTCACGGCACCGGCCATGGCGTGGGTTACTTCCTCAATGTGCACGAAGGCCCGCACGGCATCCGGCCTCCCGCCTCGGGCGCCACCCTGGTGCCGCTGGACCCGGGAATGATCACCTCGATCGAGCCAGGCCTGTACAAGCCCGGCCGCCATGGCATACGCCACGAGAACCTGGCCGTGGTGATCGAAGCCGACAAGACCGAGTTCGGCGAGTTCTACGCCTTCGAAACCCTGACCCTGTGCCCGTTCGACCGACGCGCCCTGGAGCCCGGCCTGCTCAACCCCGAGGAACGGGCCTGGCTGGACGACTACCACGCCACCGTGCGCGCCGCCCTGTCGCCCCTGCTGGAAGACGCGGACCTGGCCTGGCTGGAGCGGCACTGCGCCCCGCTCTGAGACCTTATTAATGTAGGAGCGCACTTGTGCGCGACCCGAGGACACCCCGGCGCCGGTCGCGCACAAGTGCGCTCCTACAAGGACTTCCGGAAACGCTTGACCTCCCCGCCCGCTCAACCCATCCTCCCCGCCTTGACCAGCCTGAACGCCCTCGCATGAGCAGTCGCTACAACGCCGCCGACATTGAAGTCCTCTCCGGTCTTGACCCGGTCAAGCGCCGCCCCGGCATGTACACGGACACCTCCCGCCCGAACCATCTGGCGCAGGAAGTGATCGACAACTCGGTGGACGAGGCCCTCGCCGGCCACGCCAAGTCCATCGAAGTGATCGTGCACACCGATGGCTCCGTCGAGGTCTCCGACGACGGCCGCGGCATGCCGGTGGACATCCATCCGGAAGAAGGCGTGCCGGGCGTCGAGCTGATCCTCACGCGCCTGCACGCGGGCGGCAAGTTCTCGGGCAAGAACTACAACTTCTCCGGCGGCCTGCACGGCGTGGGCGTGTCGGTGGTGAACGCGCTGTCCAATCGCGTGGAAGTCACCATCCGCCGCGACGGCAATGAATACCGCATGGCCTTCGAGAATGGCGACCGCGCCAGCGAACTCGAGATCATCGGCTCGGTGCCGAAGAAGAAGACCGGCACCACCGTGCGCTTCTGGGCCGACCCGAAGTATTTCGATTCACCGAAGATCTCGCTGGGCAAGCTGCGCCACCTGCTGCGCGCCAAGGCCGTGCTGTGCGCCGGCCTCAACGTGAAGCTGGTGGATGAAGCCACCGGCGACGTCAACGAGTGGTACTACGAAGACGGCCTGCGCGATTACCTGCGCGACGAACTCTCCAGCGCCGAAGCGATTCCCGCCGAACTGTTCGTGCACCACGTGCAGCGCGAAGCGGACGGCCTGGACGTGGCGCTCGCCTGGCTGCCGGAAGGCGAGCTGGTGCAGGAAAGCTACGTCAACCTGATTCCTACCGCGCAGGGCGGCACCCACGTGAACGGCCTGCGCTCGGGCCTCACCAATGCCATCCGCGAGTTCTGCGACATCCGCAACCTGCTGCCGCGCGGCGTGAAGCTGGCGCCGGAAGACGTGTGGGAGCGCCTGGCCTTCGTGCTGTCGGCCAAACTGCAGGATCCGCAGTTCGCCGGCCAGACCAAGGAGCGCCTGTCCTCGCGCAACGCCGCCGGCATGGTCGAAGGCGTCATCCACGACGCCTTCAGCCTGTGGCTCAACCAGCACGTGGACCTCGGCGAACGCATCGCGCAGCTCGCCATCGAGCGCGCCAGCGCGCGCCTGAAGGCCGCCAAGCAGGTCGTCCGCAAGAAGATCACCCAGGGCCCCGCCCTGCCCGGCAAGCTGGCCGACTGCACCGCCACCGACCTTTCCCGCACCGAACTCTTCCTGGTGGAAGGCGACTCGGCCGGCGGCAGCGCCAAGCAGGCGCGCGACAAGGAGTTCCAGGCGATCCTGCCGCTGCGCGGCAAGATCCTCAACACCTGGGAAGTGGAATCGGGCTCCGTGCTCGCCTCCGAAGAAGTGCACAACCTTGCCGTCGCCATCGGCTGCGATCCGGGCAAGGAAGATCTCTCCGGCCTGCGCTACGGCAAGGTGATCATCCTCGCCGACGCCGATTCGGATGGCCTGCACATCGCCACCCTGTTGAGCGCGCTGTTCCTGCGCCACTTCCCGGCACTCGTGCGCGAGGGCCACGTGTTCGTCGCCATGCCGCCGCTGTTCCGCGTGGACGTGGGCAAGCAGGTGTTCTACTGCCTGGACGAAAACGAGAAGAACGCGATGCTCGAGCGCATCCAGCGCGAGAAGATGAAGGGCCAGGTCAGCACCACCCGCTTCAAGGGCCTGGGCGAGATGAACCCGGGTCAGCTGCGCGAATCGACCATCCACCCGGACACGCGCCGCCTGGTGCAGCTGACCGTGGATACCGACGACGGCACGACCAAGCTGATGGACATGCTGCTGGCCAAGAAGCGCGCCAGCGACCGCAAGGCATGGCTGGAAGAAAAGGGCGACCTGGCCACGCTGGAAGTCTGATGCGTCACTCCCTCCCCCCTTAGGGGCGAGGGAGTACTGACCCACATCAACGCAACGCTCACGCGCCGTCGCTAGACTGCGCAGATGCACGCCGCCTGGACCCGTCTCGCTGTCCAAACGCTTGAAGCCGAGGCCCATCGCTCGGCGGATACGCACCTGATCCGCCTGGATCTTCCCGCCTTCCCCGGCATCCCGCTCTATCTCAAGGACGAATCCGTCCACCCCACTGGCAGCCTCAAGCACCGGCTGGCGCGCTCGCTTTTCCTCTACGCCATCTGCAATGGCTGGCTGGAGGAAGGCCGCCCGGTGATTGAAGCCTCCAGCGGCAGCACCGCCATCTCCGAGGCCTATTTCGCCAGGCTCCTCAACCTGCCGTTCTTCGCCGTGATGCCGCGAAGTACGTCACGGGACAAGGTCGCTCAGATCGAGTTCTTCGGTGGCCATTGCCACTTCATCGACGATACGGACGTCTACGGCGCGGCGCAGCGCCTGGCCAGCGAATTGGGCGGCCATTACATGGACCAGTTCACCTATGCCGAACGCGCCACCGACTGGCGCGGCAACAACAACATCGCCGAGTCGATCTTCCGCCAGATGCAGCGGGAGCCCGACCCTTCGCCACGCTGGATCGTGGTGCCGGCCGGCACCGGCGGCACCTCCGCCACCATCGGTCGCTATATCCGCTATCGCGCCACGCAGGCGGACCGCACGCAGTTGGCCGTGGTCGATCCGGAACATTCGGTGTTTTACGACTACTACTACAGTCGCGACCCAAACCTGCAGCTCTCGCGCGGCTCGCGCATCGAGGGCATAGGCCGTCCGCGCGTGGAACCCTCGTTCATTCCCGGCGTCATCGATCGCATGCTGCGCATTCCCGACGCCGCCAGCATCGCTGCGCTGCGCCTGCTGGAAACCCTGCTTGGCCGATGCTGCGGCGGCTCCACCGGCACCAACCTGGTGGGTGCGCTGCAACTGATGAGCGAGATGAACAGCCAGGGCGAACGCGGCCCCGTGGTCACCCTGATCTGCGATGGTGGCGAGCGCTACAAGGGCAGCTACTACGACACCACCTGGCTGGCGCGCGAAGGCCTGCAACAGCCCGACGTGCTGTCCCGGCTCGAAAGCGTGGTTCGGGACGGCCGCTGGATCGACTGAACGGGGGTGCTTACACTCCACTCTTCTGGCCCACTGACGGAATGCCCATGGCCCTGACACCGCCGATCGACCTTGAGCGCTGGATCGACGAACACCGGCATCTGCTGAAGCCGCCGGTGGGCAACAAGTGCATCGTGGACGGCGACTTCATCGTAATGGTTGTGGGCGGCCCCAACGCGCGCACGGACTTCCACTACGACGAAGGCCCCGAGTTCTTTTATCAGCTGGAAGGCGAGATGGTGCTGAAGGTGCAGGATGAAGGCACGCCACGCGACATCCCCATCCGCGCTGGCCAGATGTTCTATCTGCCGCCCTGCGTGCCGCACTCGCCGCAACGCATGCCCGACTCGATCGGCCTGGTGATCGAGCGCCGCCGCCTGGCCGGCGAGAAGGACGGCTTGCTGTGGTTCTGCGAGCGCTGCAACCACAAGCTGTACGAGGAGTATTTCACCCTCGACAGCATCGAGCACGACTTTCCGCCCGTGTTCGAACGCTTCTATCGTTCGATCGATGCCCGCACCTGCGTGGAATGCGGGCACCTGAACCCGGCTCCCGCCAAGTACGCCTGATACTGACTATTGCCGGTGGGAGCGCACCCTGTGCGCGACGGGTCATGCGATAGCCTGCAACGCCAGTCGCGCACGGGGTGCGCTCCCACAGGTCATCGAAGGGCTTTGCTCAGCCGCGCAGCAACCACTTCCCCGCCATGCGGCGCAGCGATTCGTCACCGGCCGGATCCGCGGCGATCTCGCGAATTGAGCGCCACGCCAGCGCGTGTGATTCCTCGCTGACTTCAAACGATTCGCTGGCACCTGCACGCACCACGTAACGCACGTCGTAGTGCCAGTGCTCCGGCTCCTGCCCGCGCGCAGGAATGCGGTGGCGATCGAGATCGAACGGCGTCGGCTCGACGCTCAAGCCGGCAAGGCCGGACTCCTCTTCGGCCTCACGCAGGGCCACCCGTGAAAGATCGATGTCGCCATCGGCATGGCCACCCAGCTGAAGCCAACGCTCCAGCTTCTTGTGATGCGTCAGCAGCACACGTTCTCCGTCGGCGCTGACCAGCCATGCCGACCCGGTGAAGTGTCCCTCGAGGTTCTCGCGGACAAATCCATGCACGCCGGCTTCCAGCTGCTGCACGAAACAGGACGTATCGGTTTCATTCGGCCATTGCCGGGCGTAGGCGAGGAATTGCTGAAGCAGTTCAGTCACGGATGACAGGATCCTTGGCGATTATCGGTCTGCCGGACACAGAGTCGGCCTGCACATTATTTCAGGTTGCGCCGCTGTCGGCGTACGGGAAGCGATCTCTAGCATCAACCACGTCCACAGCTTGTGGTCGACCACGTCTTGATAGGGACACGTCTGATGCGCCGGTCCGCGACCATCCTGCTATCGCTCCTTGCCTGCCCTGCCATGGCAAGTACGCAGGAAGCCAACTTCACCGGCCCCCTGATTACACCCAATGCGTCAACGCTCCCGGCCGGCATGGTTCTCGTCGAACCCTATGTGATGTACACGGAGACCCACGCGAACTACGACGCACAGGGCGACCGCCACACCGACCGGCCCGGAACCCATCAATGGCTGCTGCTGGTACCCGTCACGCTCGGTATCGCGCCCCGCTTCAATATCCAACTGACCGGTGGCGCCGCGTACAACGTGTCGGGCAGATACCACAGCGATGGCGCCCATCTGGCGGATACCACGCTCACCTTCCAGTACATGTTTTTCGCTCCCGCAGCGGACGGAAGCGGCACTGCCGTCTCAGCCAGCTACGCGCACGTCTTTCCTTCAGGGAAATACGATCGGCTCGACAACAACCCACTCAATGCCACCGGCAGCGGTGCGTCGGTCGATCGTCTGGCCCTGTTCGCACAGCGGTTGTTCTGGCTCGATAACGGACATCCGTTGCGCGTCCGCGCGCAGCTGGCATGGAGCCCCGCGCCGGCACGCGTCAACCTTGATGGCATGAGTGCGCATGGCACCTCCCAGGTATTCCAGGGCTGGGTCAAGCCAGGATCGTCAATGGGTGCCACGGCCGCCATCGAGTACGGGCTCGACCAACACTGGGCGCTGGCCGCCGATCTCGCCTGGAGTCACCAGCGCAGCGGCACGCTGCAGGGAGCGGACTGCTGGCCCGACTCGTACGAGATGGTCGCGCAACGCAAACCGGTGAGCTGGACCTACAGCATCGCGCCCGCCGTGGAATACAACGTCAGCGGAAACCTGGGCTTCATCGCCGGTGCGCAGGTCAGCCTTGGCGGGCACAGGAGCGCGGCCTACGTGACTCCACAGGTTGCCGTAAACATGGTGTTCTGAAGGTGCTGCTGCGCAACACAGATCGCTCGGAAAACCGCGTCGCACGGCCAATCGTGCGCGATGCGCGCGGGCCGCCGAGGCATCCGCAACGCAGCTTGTGCCTCTGCACCCCGCTGGGCTATGGTGGCCTGTCGTCGCAGGGGAAGCGACGTAATGACCATGGCTGACGTCACGGTCTCACGCTCTATAAAAAACGATAGATCCGGTGGTAGGGGAGAAACATGCTGAAAAACCTGTTCGCGACGCATCCGATCCAGGCGTCGCCACACGTCGATGCCGGTGAATTGCCGCACGACGGCCTGCAAGGCGAAGCCAGCCTCAAGCGCGTACTGACGGCAAAGCACCTGGTGACGCTCGGCATCGGTGCCGTGATCGGCGCGGGTATCTTCGTCATCACCGGCCAGGCCGCAGCGGAACATGCCGGCCCGGCACTGATCATCAGCTTCATTGTCGCCGGCATTGCCTGCGCATTCGCCGGCCTGTGCTACGCCGAATTCGCCGCGATGATCCCGGTCTCCGGCAGCGCCTACGCCTACTCGTACGCCACGCTCGGCGAAATCGTCGCCTGGTTCATCGGCTGGAACCTCGTTCTTGAATACCTGTTCGCGGTAGCCACCGTGGCGGCAGGCTGGTCAGGCTATTTCAACGAATGCCTTTCCATCCTGGGACACTGGACAGGCATGTCGCTGGCCCTGCCCGACTATCTTTCCAGCGCGCCGCTCAAGTTCACCGAGGGGCACCACATCGTCACCACCGGCGCCATCCTCAACCTGCCGGCCGTGCTCATCGTCAGTGCGCTGACCTGGCTGTGCTACGTGGGCATCACGCAATCGACCTTCGTCAACTCGCTGATCGTGACCATCAAGGTGCTGGTCATCGCGCTGTTCCTGATCTTCGCGTTCCGCTACATCAACCCGGCCAACTGGCATCCGTTCATTCCGCCGGAAGAAGGCCCGGGCCGCTTCGGCACCAGCGGCATTTTCCGCGCTGCCGTGCTGGTGTTCTTCTCCTACGTGGGCTTCGACGCCGTGTCGACCGCGGCAGGTGAAGCGAAGAATCCGCAGCGCGACATGCCGATCGGCATTCTCGGCTCGCTGGCTATCTGCACCGTGCTTTACATCGCGATGGCACTGACCCTCACCGGCATTGCGCCGTACCACATGCTGGGTACGCCGGAGCCGGTGGCCACGGCCCTGAGCCTCTATCCCCAGCTGACCTGGCTCAAGGCCATCGTGTCGTTCGGCGCGCTGGCGGGCCTGTCATCGGTGATCCTGGTGATGCTGCTGGGCACCTCGCGCATCTTCTTCAGCATGGCGAGGGACGGACTGCTGCCCAAGGGCATGTCCAGCGTGCACAGCAAGCACCGTACGCCGCACGTGGCCACGATCATCGCCGGCGTCACGGCGCTGGTGATCGCTGGCCTTTTCCCGGTGAGCATCCTGGGCGAACTGGTGTCGATGGGCACCCTGCTTGCCTTCACCACCGTCTGCATCGGCGTGCTCATCCTGCGCTACACCCGTCCGGAGCTGCCCCGTTCGTTCCGCGTGCCGGGCGGCACCGTGGGCGTCTGGCTGGTCTGCGTGCTTGGCGCCCTGATCTGCCTGTATCTGTTCTGGCAGTCGTTCCGTGCCAACTGGCCCCTGATGCTGGGCTGGACGGCAATCGGTATGCTTATCTATGTGATCTATGGGTATTCCCATAGCAAGCTCCGCAAGCAAAACTCCTGATCCGACACGAAGGGCCGGCCCAGCGCCGGCCCTCTCGTTTTGACCCGCGCCTCCCGCAGCACCCAGGTCGACGCATGCTCAAACAGTTATTCGCCCGCAAAACCGATTTCTCCGACGCCGACGACGCCTCCCACGGCCCTACCCTGCGCCGCACGCTTGGCCCCTGGGGCATCACCGCGCTGGGCATCGGCGCGGTCATCGGCACCGGCATCTTCGTGGTAACCGGCCAGGCCGCAGCGGAACACGCCGGCCCGGCGGTACTGATCTCCTTCATCCTGGCGGCGATCTGCAGCGGCTTCACCGCGCTGTGCTACGCCGAGTTCGCCACGCTCATCCCGATCTCGGGCAGCTCCTATTCGTACGCTTACGCGACGCTGGGCGAGCTGGTGGCCTGGTTCATCGGCTGGAACATGGTGCTGGAATACGGCATCTCGGCATCCGCCGTGGCGGCAAGCTGGACCGGCTACTTCACCAGCATGCTTGACCAGGTGGGCATCCACCTGCCCATCGCGCTGACGGAGGCACCACTCGCCTTCACCGACGGCCATCTGGTGGCCACCGGTCACCTGATGAACCTGCCGGCGGTGGCCATCGTGCTGGCACTGACCGCGTTGTGCTACGTGGGCATCAAGGAGTCGTCCGGGCTCAACGTGCTGATGGTGGCGCTCAAGGTGGGCCTGATCATCATCGTGGTGGTGGCCGGCTATCGCTACGTGGATCCCGCCAACTGGCACCCGTTCATCCCAGCAAACCAGGGCGACGGCAAATACGGCTGGTCGGGCATCATGCGCGGCGCCGCCATGGTGTTCTTCGCCTACATCGGCTTCGAGGCCACCTCGACCGCGGCACAGGAATGCAAGAATCCACAGCGCGACCTGCCGTTCGGCACACTGGTTTCGCTGGTGATCTGCACCGTGCTCTACCTGGCCATGGCCGCGGTGCTGACAGGGCTGATCTCCTACACCGAGCTGGGCACCAGTGAACCGGTGGTCACGGCCATCAAGAACCACCCGCAGCTCGGATGGCTGCGCTGGGTGGTCGAGATCGGTGCGCTGATTGGCCTGTCCTCCGTCATCCTGGTGATGATCATCGCGCAGCCGCGCATCTTCATGATCATGTCGCGCGACGGCTTGTTGCCGAAGGTGTTCAACCGCATCCATCCCAAGTACCGCACGCCGCACATCAACACGGTGATCACCGGCCTTGGCATTGCCGTGCTTGCGGCAGTATTCCCGCTCGACCTGCTGGCCGACCTCACCTCGATGGGCACGCTGATCGCCTTCGTGGCGGTGTGCGCCGGCGTGCTCATCCTGCGCTACACCTCGCCGCAGCTGCATCGCGGTTTCCGGGTGCCCTGGGCCTGGTTCATCTGCCCGGCCGGCGTGATCAGCTGCCTGGCCCTGCTCTACTTCATGAGCTGGTTCAACTGGTTGCTGATGATCATCTGGACGGTCATCGGGCTGGCCATCTACTTTGGCTACGGCGTACGCCACAGCCGGCTGCACAAGCGCCCGAACCCGGCATAAGGCGGATTCGGCGGCGATTTGACGCCAACGTCGCCGAAAACCTCCCCGGAGGCTACATCACCTCCGGGGAACGAATGATCCCCCCTCGGCGATTATTCGTGAGGCCCAGTCTTTAATGATTTCCTAAGTCTTTGTTTTTTATCGTTTTAACGAGACTTTTTCGAGAAAATCTTGGGGCCTACGGGCCCCAAAATGCCCCGCCAGGAGTATCATCTGTGCTCCGTGGGTTGATCACTTGGCAGTGGGCCCCGGATTGCCGCCCGGCGCGTCAGGCGGGTCAGCTCCTCGGCCTGACGCGTCTGGGCAGCATCTTCTCTCTCACCGAGTTCTTCGGTTCGAGTTCTCCTTCGACACATGCGAAAAGCGCGATAGGCGCCGCCTGATGGCGTGAGTGTTCGCGTGCGTGATGATCGTGTCGTGGAAAAGAAAAGGGCCGGCATGCATGCCGGCCCTCGGTTCGCTTGCTTGGCTGAAGCGATCAGGCTTTCTTCGGAGCGTGCGACACGCACCAGCCCTTGGCATTCACGGCCTTGCCCGGGAACAGCTGGCACGGGCCATAGCCGGTCGCGCCGCCGGAGTAGAACTGGCAATTGGCGCAATCGTCGCCGGCCTTGTGCTTCGCGTCGGCGGTCTTGCTGGCGTCCTCGACATAACCCAGCGCCTTGGCAGTCGGATCGGAATCGGCCAGGTGCGGCAGGTCGGCTGCGCGCGACACGCGCGGCAGGGTACCGATGACCGCGGCAGCGACAGCCGTCCCGGCTGCAGCCTTGAGAAACCGGCGACGCGATTCGATATCTTTCTCGTGCGACATGGGTCCAACCTCCGTCGTGAAGCATTCATGTTCGCCACGCCCGTGACGAACGATCTCCCGATCCTACTAGCCCCGCCGGTAAGTGGTGAGAATGGATCGCATTTTCGGCCTATGCCCTGAAACGGGCGTGGTATAGTGTCAAACCATTTGGACGTCCATACACCATGAGCCAGGCTCTTCCCGCCACCATTTCGCCAGCGCTGTTCGCCGAGCGTTCCGACGCCATCGCCGATGCCGCGCGCGAGCTCGCCGCCGCCGGCTGGACGCCTGCCACCAGCAGCAACTTCTCGATGCGTATCGACGGCGATCACGCCGCCATCACCATTTCGGGGCGTGACAAGGGCAAGCTCGGCCGCGACGACATCATGTTGATCGACATGAATGGCAAGGCGGTGGGCACCAGCGCCCGCCCCAGCGCCGAAACGGATCTGCACACGCAGATCTACCGCCGTTATCCCGAGATCAACGTGGTGCTGCACACCCACTCGCGCACCCAGAGCGTCGCCTCGCGCCTGTTCGCGAAGGACGGCGTGGTGAAGCTGGAGGGCTGGGAGCTGCAGAAGGCCATTGCCGGCGAAACCACCCACGACGCCGAACTGTCGATCCCGGTGTTCCCCAACACGCAGCACATGCCCGAGCTGGTGGCCCAGGTCGATGCATGGCTGGACAGCGGCCGCCCGCTGCACGCGTACCTCATCAATGGCCACGGTATCTACACCTGGGGCCGCGACATGGCCGAGACGCGCCGCCACCTGGAGGCGCTGGAATTTCTGCTTGGTTGCGAACTCGATCTCCGGAGACTGTCTGCATGAGCCGCCTGCGCATTTTCAACGACACCCAGCCCCAGTCCCCGCTCTCGGTCCATACCGAGCACGTGGATATCGCCCACGAACTGTCGAAGATCGGCGTGCGCTTCGAGCAGTGGGACGCCAGCCAGCCCATCGCCCCCGGTGCCAGCCAGGACGAGGTGATTGCGGCCTACCGTGGCGACATCGACCGACTGATGGCCGAAGAGGGCTACCAGGCCGTGGACGTGATCAGCCTGAAGCCCGATCACCCGGAGCGCGCCGCGCTGCGCCAGAAGTTCCTTAGCGAGCACACGCACAGCGAGGACGAAGTGCGCTTCTTCGTCGCGGGCGCCGGCCAGTTCACCCTGCATGTGAACGGCAAGGTCTACGACGTGCTGTGCGAACAGGGCGACCTGATCGGCGTACCGGACGGCACCCGCCACTGGTTCGACATGAGCGAATCGCCCTACTTCGTGGCCATCCGCCTGTTCACCAACAAGGATGGCTGGGTGGCACAGTTCACCGGCGAAGAGATCGCCACGCAGTTCCCCCGCATGACGCCGCACGCCTCCGCCGAGGCCGCCTGAGTGCTCACCCGGCCGGCCACCGGCCGGAGCGGTGAACCCCATCATGAACCGCGGCACCGCCCCTCGCTCCCGGGGGGCGGCGCCGGGTAAGCTTGTCGCCCCCTGTCCCGGCCTCCCCGCATGACCGTCATCCGCGCCATCGTCACCGACATCGAGGGCACCACCAGCTCGATCAGCTTCGTGAAGGACGTGCTGTTCCCGTACGCCCACAAGCGCCTGCCCGCTTTCATCGAAACGCACGGCGACACCCCGGAGGTGCAGCACTGGCTGCACGAGGCGGCCAAGGAAGCTGGCATCGTCGAGGCCCCTCGCCAGGAAATCATCGAACTGCTGCTGCGCTGGATCAAGGAAGACCGCAAGTCCACCGCGCTCAAGGCGCTGCAAGGCATGATCTGGCAGGAAGGCTACGCCAACGGCGAATACCAGGCGCACGTCTACCCGGAAGTGTCGGCCAGGCTGCACGCATGGCGCGGCGAGGGCCTGCACCTGTACGTTTATTCGTCAGGCTCGGTCCCTGCACAGAAGCTGTTCTTCCGCTACAGCGAGGCGGGCGATCTCACGCCGATGTTCTCCGGCTATTTCGATACCGAAACCGGTCCCAAGCGCGAGCGCGTTTCCTATGAGCGCATCGCCGAGGCCATCGGCGAGCAGCCGGCGCACCTGTTGTTCCTCTCCGACATTGTCGAAGAGCTGGATGCCGCGCGCGCCGCGGGCTACAGCACGGGCTGGCTGGTGCGCGAGCCGATGGCGATGCCGGATGCGCCGGCCCACCCTGCCTACCGCACGTTCGACGACATCGTCGTCTGATCGTCACGAGCCCCGCCATGCGTACTGCCCTGACCGCCCTGCTCGCTTTCGCAGCCGGCGTATTGCTCATGGTGGGCCTGTCCCATCACGCAGCCGGCCCGGCGAACGGTAATGGGCAGGCGCAGCCGGCACCGGCAGCATCGGCTCCCGCCCCGCCCAGCTCCACGACCACGGACGAAGACAACTCGACCGCCGATAACTGGCCCGCACAGGCCCCGTCGCCGGAACAGGTCATGTACGCCCAGCGCAACATGGTGCACAAGGCACTGGCTGAACTGGGCCCGCGCACGCCGGGGCGTCCAAACCTCTATGTGGTGGCGTTCGGCGCCGACGGCGGCGAAGACGTGTTCCGCAACGAAGCCGAATACGCCGCAAAAATGTTCCCGCAGCGCTTCGGCGCGGATACGCATGTGGTCGTGCTGGAGAACAACCCCGGCTCGCTGGAGAAACATCCGCTGGCGAGCTGGAGCAACCTCGAGGAAACGCTCGACGGCCTCGCCAGCCTGATGAAGCCCGACGAGGACATCCTGCTGCTCTACCTCACCACGCACGGCGACGAAGACCACAACCTGCTGGTGGACATGGATCCGCTACCGCTGGACCAGATCGGCGCCAGCGACCTGTCGGACATCCTCGCCAAGCGTCCCTTCAAGTGGAAGGTAGTGGTGGTGAATGCCTGCTACTCCGGCGGCTTCGTGCCGCCGCTGCAGGGCCCCGGCACGCTGGTCATCACTGCCGCCCGCGCGGATCGCAGCTCGTTCGGCTGCGGCAGCGACTCGGACATCACCTACTTCGGGCACGCGTGGCTGGTCGACGGCCTCAACCGCACGCCGGATTTCATGGAAGCCTTCCGCCTGGCCTCCAGTGAGATCTCTCAGTGGGAAGCCAAGGACAAGCTGACCCCCTCGGAGCCGCAGATGAGTGTCGGCAGCGGCATTGCCGAGCAGCTCGCCCTGTGGCGCAAGCACATCACGCCCGGCGCGGCTGTACCGTTCAAGCCGGCGGTGCCGGCCACGCTGCTCAATCGCCCCACCGAACCACGCTGACCTGCCGGTTACGCGGGCACGGGACTCCGCGCCTGCCAGATCCATCGCTCCGCACTGAGCGGACCGTTCGGTCCATCCAGCGGAAACAGCACGGCGCTGCGTGGCGCAACCCGCAGCACCGTGCCCGCATGCAGCCCCAGGCGAGACAGATCCTCGCTGGCCACGTCGGCCTCCAGCGCCAGGTCGAGCGAGGCGACATGCAGATCCAGATGCGCCACGCTGCCCGCCAGGTAGACATGACGCAGATGCGCCTCCCAGGCCGGCTGTGACGGTGGCACGGCCAGGCGCAATTGTTCCGGCCGCACGTACGCCACGGCCTCGCCAAACCGCCCCTGCCAGGGATCGTCGCCCAGCCCCCAGCTGCCCGCACCCAGGCCACCGGCATCACGTCGCACCGTGAAGCGGTTGACCTTGCCGATGAACTCGCACACGAATGGCGTGGCGGGCTGGTGATAGATCACTTCCGGCGGGCCCACCTGCTCGATGCGTCCGTTGTTCATCACGGCGACGCGATCGGCCAGTTCCAGCGCCTCTTCCTGATCGTGGGTGACGAAGATGGTGGTGAGCTCCAGCTCTTCATGCAGCTCGCGCAGCCATCGACGCAGATTCACGCGCACCTGTGCGTCCAGCGCACCGAACGGCTCGTCGAGCAACAGCATGTCCGGCTCGACCGCCAATGCGCGCGCCAGGGCCACGCGTTGCCGCTGGCCACCGGAAAGTTGGGTGGGATAACGATGCCCCATGCCATCGAGCTGCACGCGCTGCAACAGCCTGTCCACGCGCGCGCGGATCTCGCTGCGCGAAGGGCGGG
This sequence comes from Dyella telluris, assembly GCF_014297575.1. Classification (NCBI taxonomy): domain Bacteria; kingdom Pseudomonadati; phylum Pseudomonadota; class Gammaproteobacteria; order Lysobacterales; family Rhodanobacteraceae; genus Dyella; species Dyella telluris. The sequence continues at coordinate 211,127 of NZ_CP060412.1, forward strand.
AACGCCACGGCCGCACGCGCAGGCCGAAGGCCACGTTCTCGATCACGGTAAGGTGGCGAAACAGCGCGTAGTGCTGGAACACCATGCCGATGCGACGTTCACGTGCCGGCGTGGCCAGGAAGTTTTCGCCATTGCCCAGCACGCTGCCGCTGTCGGGGTAATCCAGCCCGGCCAGGATGCGCAGCAGGGTCGTCTTGCCCGAGCCGGAGGGCCCCAGCAGGGCCAGGAACTCACCCGGCGCAATGCTCAGGCTGACATCGTCCAGCGCCTGGAAGCCGGCGAAACGACGATGGAGTCGGGACAATTCAAGCAACATGCCGTTCCCTCAATGACCGCCGGGCGCATGGGCGGCAATCTCGTCGCCATAGCGCCATTCCAGCAGCGTCTTCACCGCCAGCGTCACCAGTGCCAGCAGGGCCAGCAGGGAGGCCACCGCAAAAGCGCCGACGTACTCGTACTCGTTGTACCGCATCTCCACCTCCAGCGGCATCGTGGTGGTTAGCCCACGGATGTGGCCCGACACCACCGACACCGCGCCGAACTCGCCCATGGCGCGGGCATTGCACAGCAGCACGCCGTACAGCAGCGCCCAGCGGATGTTCGGCAGCGTGACACGGAAGAACATCTGCCAGCCGCTGGCGCCCAGCACGCGGGCGGCTTCTTCCTCCTCACTGCCCTGCGCCTGCATCAGTGGAATCAGCTCGCGCGCAACGAACGGCAACGTCACGAAAATGGTCGCCAGCACCAGGCCGGGCACCGCGAAGATGATCTTGACGCCATGACGGTCCAGCCACGGACCAAACCAGCCCTGCGCGCCGAACAGCAGCACGTAGACCAGGCCCGAGACCACCGGCGACACAGAGAACGGCAGATCGATGAGCGCACCCAGCAGCGCCTTGCCGCGAAACTCGAACCGCGTCATCGCCCATGCCGCGGCAACGCCAAACAGCACATTCATCGGCACGGCGATCACCGCCACCAGCAGGGTGAGGTGGATGGCGGACAGCGCCTCCGGCTCCTTGATGGCTTCAAGATACGGCCCGACACCTTGCCGCAGCGCCTCGACGAATACCGTTGCCAGCGGCAGCAGCAGGAACAGCACCAGGAATACCACTGCCAGCGCGATCAGCAGCAGATGCACCAGCCGACGCGGCCAGGCCACCGGGCGTGAACGTGCCGGCGCACTCATGCGGCACGCTCCGCCCAGCGATGACTCCAGCGCTGCAGCAAGGCCACCAGCACCAGCAGGCCAAACGACAGCGACAGCATGGCCACGCCCAGCGCAGCCGCGCCCGCCACATCGAACTGTTCCAGCTTCTGCACGATCAGCAGCGGTGCAATTTCCGAGCGCATTGGAATGTTGCCGGCGATGAAGATCACCGAGCCGTACTCGCCCACCGCGCGCGCCAGCGCCAGCGCGAAACCGGTCAGCAGCGTCGGCGCCAGCATCGGCAGGATCACGCGGAAGAAGGTCTGCCAGCGCTGTGCGCCAAGGCTTTCGGCAGCCTCTTCCACATCGCGCTCCAGCGAAGCCAGCACGGGTTGCAGCGTGCGCACCACGAACGGAAAGCCCACGAAGACCATGGCGATGAAGACGCCCAGCGGCGTGTAGGCCACCTTGATGCCCAGCGGCTCCAGCCATCGCCCGATCCAGCCGTTGGGCGCGTACAGCGTGGTCAGTGCAATGCCGGCCACAGCCGTAGGCAGCGCAAACGGAAGATCCACGAGCGCGTCGAACAGGCGGCGCCCGGGAAAGCGGTAACGCACCAGCACCCAGCCCACCAGCAGGCCGATCACCGCATTGATCAGCGCCGCGACCACCGCGCCACCCACGCTCAGGCGCAGCGCCGCCAGGGTGCGCGGTGCCGACAGCAGCCGCACCAGTCCTTCAAAACCGATACCGGAGGCTTTCCAGGCCAGCGCCGCCAGCGGCAGCATGACGATCAGGCCGAGATAAATCAGCGCGTAGCCGAGGCTGAGGCCGAATCCCGGGAGTACGCGCCTGCGCATGATCTCAGCTTCCCGGCCCCAGCTGATCGAAAATCGCCCCATCGGCGAAGAACTTCGCCTGCACCTGACGCCAGTCGCCAAACAACTCGGCCAGGGTGAAGGTATGCGTCGCGGGGAACTGGCTGGCGTAGCGCGCGGCCACGTCGGCGGCGCGTGGGCGATAGAAGTTCTTCGCGGCGATGTCCTGTCCCTGCGGCGAATACAGGAACTCCACATAGGCCTGCGCGATGGCCCGCGTACCGTGCTTGTCGACATTGCTGTCCACCACGGCCACCGGCGGCTCCGCCACGATGGTCACCGACGGCACCACGATCTCGAAGGTATCGCCGCCCAGCTGCCGCTTCGCCAGCAGGGCTTCGTTCTCCCACGCGATCAGCACGTCACCCACGCCACGCTGCACAAAGGTGTTGGTGGCGCCACGCGCGCCCGTGTCGAGCACCGGCACGTGCTTGTACAGCTCCTTCACATAGGTCCGTGCCGTGGCCTCGCTGCCACCGGCCTGCTTGAGCGCATAGCCCCATGCGGCAAGGAAATTCCAGCGCGCGCCGCCGGAGGATTTCGGATTCGGCGTCACCACCTGGATGCCCGGTCGCACCAGGTCGGCCCAGTCCTTGATGCCCTTGGGATTGCCCTTGCGCACCAGGAACACGATGGTGGAGGTGTACGGCGTGGCGTTGTTCGGCAGCTTCTTCTGCCAGTCCTTCGCGAGCAGGCCGCGATCGGCAATGGCGTCGATGTCATAGGCCAGCGCAAGAGTGACTACATCGGCGGGGAGTCCATCCACTACCGAGCGCGCCTGCTTGCCTGAGCCGCCGTGGGACATCTTGATGCTGACGTCGTCGCCATGCTGCGACTTCCACTGCGCGGCGAAGGCGGTATTGATCTGCCGGTACAGCTCGCGCGTGGGATCGTAGGAGACATTCAGCAGCGAGGCATCCCCGGCACAGGCGGCGCCGGACAGCCACATGCCTGCCGCCACGAGCCATACCAGGATCGATTTCTTCATGACGCCTCCTGCGGAACGATGAAGCAGCAGACTAGCGTTGGCCGGCAAAGCTGCAAAATCGCAATATGTCATATCGTCATGTCGGGACCTTGCGCGACATCAGCCCATGGGTGGCCGATTTGCGCAAGGCGACACTGGAAGCCACGTTCACGGCAATTCGCTGGCACTCTCGCGCGACACCGGGCTTTGCTGCGACAGGCGCACCGCCAGCCGATGTGCCGCTACGCGAATCTCCGGCATGGCCGTACATTCCCACAGGTTGCCGCGTAGCAGCGAACCGATGGCATGCAGGCCCGGCACGGGTTTCCCCTCGCCATCCGTCAGCTGGCCATCAGGCCGGGCAAGCACGCCCAGTTGCAGCGGATCAGCAACCGCCAGGCCATCGCGCAACAGCTGTGACAACAGATCATGCGCACCGTAGGCCACCGCTGTATCCAGGCCCGTTGCCTGAATGACCAGGTCCGCCTCCAACGCGCTGACCAGCTGCGTGGAACGCTCGCGCAGGGTCACCTGCAGCGGCGCCGTGCCGTCCACGTCCAGCACGCGCGCGGCAAGCACCTGCAGGCGCCCTTCCTCCTGCAGCTGATAGATCGCCTCGCCGGTGGCCGGCGCCATGCGATGGCGTGCAGCCTCCCACACCCAGCGCGCGTGACGCAGGAACTGGCGTCGCCGTGGATGCGAAAGCTGCTGCCACAGCTGTGCATTGACCGGCCGCATGCCGTCGATGATGCTGCGCCATTCGGCATCGCCAGCGTCGCTCATGGCGGCGCGCACGTGGCGGAACATCGCCGCCGTGCCTTCGCTGGCAAGCAACGCACGATTGAGTTCTTCCTGCCGTGCATAAGGCGTCAGCGGCAAGGCGGCATGGGTGAACGGCAGCAGCCCGTGGCGCGATACCGCGACCAGTTCCGCATGCGGCCATCTGATGGCGGCGGACAGCAGCGTATCGACCGCCGTCAGGCCGGTGCCGATCACCATCACACGGCGAGGCGACTGCGGGTGGCGATCCAGCCGCCACGGGTCAAGCTCGTAGGCGCCGCCCGCCAGTGCCGTGGTCGACACGCTACGCAGCGGACGCTGCGCCAGTGCGCCCACAGCCAGCACAACCTCTCCCACTTCGAGCCAGCGATCGGCGCCTACACGAACGGCATAACCGCCGGGGCCACGCGACACCACTTCGCGGGCACTCTGGGGATGGATGCGGAAGCTGCGCCCGGCGCGACGCGCAGCGTCGATGCGCGCACCCACCTGGGCCTGGATGAAATCGCCGAACAGGCGACGCGGCAGGAAATCCGTGCCCTTGACCTGCCCCAGCTGGCGCGCGGCATGCTGGATGAAATCCTCGGCATGCTCCTGGAACACGCCCATCGCCGACGCACGCACGTTCAACAGGTGCTGGTCGTCACTGGTGCCATAGGCCACGCCACGACCCGGTGCGTGCTGCCCGACGATCCAGTGCACCGTACCGCCATCAAACCGCGACAAGAGCTCGCCAAATGCCGCTGCTCCCGCGGCACCACCACCGATCACTGCGATATCAGCCATAACGCGGTCCTCGATTGGGGGATACAAAACCCTCGCGACCTGCACGTGGCCGGTCACTATGCGCTGCATCCCCTTGAAAGAAATCCCAGGTGAAGGCTGCCTTCACATCCATTGGCAGCCGCATGACTCGTCCGCTCAGCGATCGACACCCCTCGGGCGCATCCAGCCGGCACCGGTTGGAGCGGAACCCTTCGGCAAGGTGTTCCCCAACCGGTACATGCGCCTTGGAAACAAGAGACCACAGCTGCCGTTAAGGCTGCGCTAGTCATCCGTGGACTTGTGGCGCGGCTTATGACCGGGAAGTTATGACGCCACGCGCACCGCGTGACGCTGCGCCAGCACGGCCGATACGTCCGACAACCCCAGCCCGCGCGCGCGCAAGGTCACGGCAAGGTGGTAGATCAGGTCGGCCGCTTCGCCGAGCAATGCCTCGTCGTCCTGCGCCACGGCCGCCAGCGCCGTCTCGACGCCCTCCTCGCCCACCTTCTGCGCCATGCGCCGAATGCCGCCCTCGAACAACCGGGTGGTGTAGCTGCCCGCCGGGCGCTCCGCGTGACGCTGCGCCACCAGTGCATCCAGCTCGGCCAGGAACCCCAGCGGCGGCACCGCCTTGTCGCCGAAACAGCTGCTGGTGCCGTTGTGGCAGGTCGGGCCGTGCGGCTCGGCCAGTACCAGCAAGGTGTCGGCATCGCAGTCCATGCGTACCGATTTCAGCTCCAGCACGTGGCCAGAGGTTTCGCCCTTGGTCCACAAGCGCTGCTTGCTGCGGCTGAAGAAGGTGACGTGACCGCTGTGCTGGGTCGCAGCAAGGGCTTCGGCATTCATGTAGCCCAGCATCAACACCTCGCCCGTCAGCCAGTGCTGGATCACCGCCGGCAACAGGCCGTCGCCTTTGGACCAGTCGAGTCGTGCGGGATCAAGGGTGATGGTGTTCATGGGCTGTCTCTCTGAAATCTTGGTGATGCACGGCACGAAGCCGACCCTGCGCGATTTTTACTGCCTGACCGGCACGCCCCAGGCGTGCAGCGATTGCTTGAGCGCGGGGATGGCGATGGCGCCGGAATGGAACACGCTGGCGGCGAGTGCGCCGTCCACATCCGCGTCCAGGAAGGCATCACGGAAATGTTCGGGCGCCCCGGCGCCGCCGGATGCGATCAGCGGCACCACGCACAGGCTGCGCACCACCATCAGCTGCTCCAGGTCGTAGCCCTGCCGCACGCCATCGCTGCCCATGCAATTGAGCACGATCTCGCCGGCGCCACGCTCCTGCGCTTCGACCACCCAGTCCAGCGTGCGACGCGGCAGTGCCTGCGTGCGCGATGGGTCGCCGGTGTACTGACGCACGCGCCATTCGCCATCGGCGTCGCGCAGGCTGTCCACGCCCACCACCACGCACTGCACGCCAAAGGCGGCGGCCAGCTCGTTGATCAGGTCGGGCCGCTCCAGCGCGGGCGAATTCACCGAGATCTTGTCAGCGCCGGCATGCAGCACGGCGCGCGCCTCGTCCACGCTGCGGATGCCACCGGCCACGCAGAACGGAATATCGATGGCACTGGCCACGCGCTCAACCCAGCCGCGATCCACGCTGCGGCCTTCCGGACTGGCCGTGATGTCGTAGAACACCAGCTCGTCCGCGCCTTCGTCGCGATAACGCAAGGCGAGATCCACGATTTCGCCCATCACCACGTGGTCGCGAAACTTCACGCCCTTCACGACCTTGCCGTCGCGCACGTCCAGGCAGGGAATCAGGCGACGGCTCAGCATGCGAGGGCGTCCTTCAGGTTGAATCGACCTTCCAGCAGGGCGCGGCCAAGGATCACGCCGCGTGCACCGGCGTCGCGCGCCGCTCGGATATCGTCCAGCGAACGCACGCCGCCCGAGGCCTGCACCGCCATCGATGGCACGGTGTCCGCCAGGTAGCGATACAGATCCAGATTGAAACCGGCCAGCATGCCGTCGCGATCGATATCGGTGCACAGCAGGTGCTGCGCGCCGCGCTCGGCGTACCACGGCGCCAGATCGTCCAGCGTGCGCGATTCGGTTTCCGTCCAGCCGGCGCTGGGCAGCGTCCACGCACCATCGCGATACAAGGTATCCAGCGCCAGGGTGAATCGCTCCGCGCCACGCGCCGCCAGCCATGCTTCCACCATGGCGGGTTCGCGGATGGCCAGGCTGCCCAGCACCACGCGGGACACGCCTGCATCGAACAGGCGCTGCACGTCGGCCTCGGTGCGCACGCCACCGCCCGCCTGGATCTTCATGCCGTCCCGGGCAATCGCCTCGATCACGGCCAGGTTCTCCAGGCTGCCACCGCGCGCGCCGTCCAGGTCCACCAGGTGCAGCCAGGCCGCGCCAGCCTGGGCGTAATCACCGGCAAGCGCGCGTGGGTCGAACTCGTACGTCGTCTGTTGTGCGTAATCGCCCTGCTTAAGGCGAACGACGCGACCGGCGCGCAGATCAATGGCGGGAATGACTGTAAAACTCATAGTTCGAGGAAGTTCTTTAGCAGGCGGGCGCCGACCTTGGCCGAGCGCTCGGGGTGGAACTGCATGCCGTGGAAGTTGCCGCTCGCGATCACCGAGGCAAACTCGCCGCCGTACTCGGTGGTGGCCAGCGCGTAATGGCCCGCGGGCACGGCGTAGCTGTGCACGAAGTAGGCCCAGTCACCATCGGCCAGGCCGTCCAGGAGCGCGTGACCCTGCTTCTGCTGCAGGCGGTTCCAGCCCATGTGCGGCACGCGCAGGCCGGGTTGCTCGACAAAGCGCTGCACCGTCGCCGGGATCACGCCAAGGCAGGCGGTGTCACCCTCCTCCGAGTGCTCGCACAACAGTTGCATGCCCAGGCATACGCCCAGCACCGGCTGCGTAAGCGAACGCATCAGCTCAACCAGTCCCAGCTCCCGCAGGCGCGCCATGCCGGGGCCGGCTGCACCCACGCCGGGCAGGATCACTTTGTCCGCCGCGCGGATAGCCGCCGGGTCCGAGGTAAGCGCCGCATCCACGCCCAGGCGTTGCAAGGCGTAACGCACCGACCCGATGTTGGTGCCGCCGGCATCGACCAGCACGACGCTCATCAGAGCGCTCCCTTGGTGCTCGGCAGGTCGCTGCCTTCGCGACGGATCGCCTGGCGCAGCACGCGGGCCACCACCTTGAAGCAGGCTTCCACCATGTGGTGCGCGTTCTCGCCCTGCACGCTCAGGTGCAGGTTGGCGCCCAATGTTTCGCACAGCGAGCGGAAGAAATGCGGCACCAGTTCGGTCGGGATGTCACCCACGCGCTCACGCGGGAACTGCCCTTCGAAAATGAAGTACGGCCGCCCCGACAGATCCAGCGCCGCGCTCGCCTGGGACTCGTCCATCGGCAGCAGAAAACCGTAACGACCGATGCCGCGCTTGTCGCCCAATGCCTGGCGCAGGGCCTGGCCGAGCGCCAGCGCGCAATCCTCGATGGTGTGATGCTCGTCGATGTGCGTGTCGCCATCGCAGCGCAGCGCCAGCGCGAAACCACCGTGCTTGCCGATCTGCTCCAGCATGTGGTCGAAGAAGCCCAACCCGGTGTGGATCTGCGGCTCCGCGGCCTTGTCCAGGTTGACGCTGACCGTGATGCGGGTTTCGCGCGTATTGCGCTCCACCGTCGCCATGCGCGGCCCATCCAGCACCAGGTGGGCAATCTCGTCCCACGACAGCCCGTGCGGGCCGACCTGGAAACCGCGCACACCCATATTGGCCGCAAACTGCAGGTCGGTTTCGCGATCGCCCACCATCGCCGACGATGCACGACTCCAGCCGTCATCGGCCAGGTAGGCGCGCATCATGCCGATGCCAGGCTTGCGGGTGTCCTTGCGCTCATGCAGGAAACTGCGGTCGATCAGCACGTCGCGCACCTTGATACCCTGCGACGAGAGTATGCGCATCAACAGGTCGTGCGGCCCCACGAAATCGGCTTCCGGAAAACTGCTGGTGCCCAGGCCGTCCTGGTTGGTCACCATCACCAGCTCATAGCCGCTCGCCACAAAGCGCTGCAATGCGGCGATCACGCCCGGCAACAGGGCGAACTTCTCGTAGCTATCGATCTGGAAATCTTCCGGCTCCTCGATGAGGCAGCCGTCGCGGTCGATGAAAAGAATCTTGCGGCTCATGCTTGCTTGCCCATGGCCGTTCCTTCGGCAAACGTCCGGCCTTCCGCGGCCGGCTGGTTCAGAAGGTCGAGCACCCGGTCATTCTCGTCCGGGGAGCCCACGGTAATTCGCAGCGCATCGCCGAGCTGCGGGTAACGGCGCACGTCGCGCACCACGATGCCCGCGTCCAGCAAGCGCTGGTAGACCGCCGCCGCATCGTCGAAGCGCACCGCCAGGAAGTTGGCCGCCGACGGCAGCACCTCACGCACCCCCGGTGCGTGCCCGAGCATGCGCGCCATGCGTCCGCGCTCGTCACGGACGGTGGCGATATGCGCGCGCGCCGAGACCTGCCCGGCTTCTGACAACGCTTCCAGCGCCAGCGCCACACACGGTCGAGGCAAGGGATACGGCGCCATGATGCGCTTGAGCAGGGCGATCACTTCCTCGTTCGCCAGCAGCGTGCCGATACGCGCACCGGCCAGCGCCCATGCTTTCGACAAGGTACGCAGCACGGCCAGGTTCTCATAGCGGTCGATCAGCGGCGCCACGCTGGGCGCGTCGGAGAACTCGATATAGGCTTCGTCGACCACCAGCAGCGCGCGACCGGCAAGCGCCTGCACCAGCCGCTCCACGTCGGCCTGCGGCACCAGCTGGCCGGTCGGGTTGTTCGGCGTGCAGACGAACACCAGCTTCACCGCAGGCGTGACTGCACCAAGTACGGCATCCACGTCCAGCGTGAAATCCGCGGCCAGCGGCACCGTCACCACCTCAGCATTCTGGATGCGCGCACTCACCGCATACATGCCGAAGGTCGGCGGCTGGATGGCGATGGCATCCTCACCGGCGCGGCAGAAGGCGCGCACCAGCAGATCGATGGCCTCGTCGCTGCCACGCCCCACCAGCACCTGCGAGGCACGCACGCCATAAAGACGTGCCAGCGCCTCGACCAAGGCGGCCGGTTGCGGATCGGGGTAACGATTGCAGGCCAGCTCATGGTCGCCCGGCGGTGCCCAGGCGGATTCGTTGGCGTTGAGCATCACGCGGCCGCCACTGGCCTCCATGCGTGCCGACGAATACGGCTGCATCGCGCGGATCTCCGCCCGTGCCAGATCGAGCACGCTCATGCCGCGTCCTCCAGCGCCGCCAGGCGCAGGGTGACGGCACGACGATGTGCTTCTAATTGTTCGGCAGCGGCCAGCGTCACGGTGCACGGACCAATGGCGCGCAGACCATCCGGGGACAGCTCTTGCACGGTGATCTGCTTCTGGAAGCTGGCCACCGACACGCCGCTGTAGCTGCGCGCATAACCGTAGGTCGGCAGCACATGGTTGCTGCCACTGCAGTAGTCGCCGACCGATTCCGGCGTCCATGCGCCCAGGAACACCGAGCCAGCGCTTTGGATATCGCCCAGCAAGGCGCGCGGATCGGCCACCTGCAGGATCAGGTGTTCCGGCGCGTAGCGATTGCTCACCTCGACCGCCTGCGCCAACGAGGCCACGGCAATCAGGCGACTCTGCGACAGCGCCTTCTCGGCAATATCCGCGCGCGGCAGCGCCGCCCACTGCTGCGCCACTTCTACCTCCACCGCATCCAGCAGCGCAGTCGACGCGCTGAGCAGGATCACCTGTGAATCGGGGCCGTGTTCCGCCTGCGACAGCAGATCGGCGGCGACGAATGCCGGGTTGGCTTCATCGTCCGCGATCACCAGCACCTCGGACGGACCGGCCGGCATGTCGATGGCGGCGCCCTCGGGGTCGGCCGACACCTGCAGCTTGGCTTCGGTCACCCAGGAATTGCCGGGACCAAACAGCTTGTCGCACTTGGGCACGGACTCCGTGCCATACGCCATGGCGGCAATGGCCTGCGCGCCGCCCAGCTTGAACACGCGGTGCACGCCGGTGACGCGCGCAGCGTACAGCACGGCATCGTCGCATCGGCCATCCGGCCGGGCCGGTGAGCACAACACCACTTCAGCGCAACCGGCGATGCGCGCCGGCACGCCCAGCATCAAAGCCGTGGACGGCAACGGCGCGCTGCCTGCGGGCACGTACAGACCCACCCGCTGGATCGGGCGCAGCATGCGTTCCACGCGCACGCCACCGGCGGTATCCAGCGCCACCGGCTGCGGCGCGGCGGCGCGGTGGAATGCGTCGATGCGCGACGCGGCTTCGTCGATGGCGGCCTTCAACTCGGGCGCCAGGCGCGCTTCCGCCTCGCGCCATTCCTTGTCCGGCACTTCGATGGCATGCAGTTCGCAGCGGTCGAACTTGGCGGTCAGCTCGCGCAGGGCCGCGTCGCCATCGGCACGCACGCGGGCAGTGATCTGCTCGACGCCGGCACGCAGGCTTTCGGCGCGCGATTGCATGGGACGTGACAGCGCCGCGCGCTGTGCTTGTACATCCAGGGTAGTCCAGTCCAGGCGATTCATGGTGTTTGCTCGTTCATCCCGCCTGCGTCACGCAAGCATCTTCTCGACCGGCAACACGAACATCTCGCGTGCCCCGGCCTTCTTGATTTCTTCCAGTTGCCGCCAACTCACTTCGCCGGCACATAGCGCCTGCAGCATGAGCTGGTCAGGCTGACCGGCCACGGGCAGCAGGGTCGGCTGCGGGCCGCCCGGCAGCAGGCGGATCACGGCATCCAGTGCGCCACGCGAGGTCTGCAGCAGCAGCAAGCGCGATTCACGCACCTGGATGACGCCGTCCAGGCGCTTGAGCAGCAGGTCGATCATGTCGCCGCGCTCATCCGTGGGAAGCACGGCCGGGCCGGCCAGCACCGCTTCGCTCTCCAGCAGCACATCCACTTCGCGCAGCTGATTGGCGACCAGGGTGCCGCCGCTCTGCACGAGATCGCAGATCGCATCGGCCGTACCCAACCGCGGCGCAATCTCCACCGAGCCGGCCAGTGTCACCACGCCCGCGTCCACACCACGCTCGCGCAGCCACTCGCCGAGCAGGCCCGGATACGACGTGGCGATACGCATGCCCTGCAACTGGGTGGCGTCGACGTAGTCGATTTCCTGCGGCACGGCCACCGACAGGCGGCAGCGGCCAAAACCAAGCGAACGCCATTCGGCCAGCGCGGGGCCACCCATGCCAGCAGTGAGGCTGTATTCGCTGAGTACGTTGCGCCCCACGATGCCCAGGTCGCACACGCCTTGCGCGATCAGGCCGGGGATGTCGTCATCACGCACCAGCAGCAGGTCGACGGGCTCGCCCTCGCCGAAGCAGAACAGCTTGTCGCGGCTCTGGCGGAAGGTGAGCCCGCAACGGTTGAGCAGGTCCAGCGCCGGCTCGGTGAGTCGGCCGGACTTCTGCATCGCTATACGCAGTCGATCGCGCGGTTTCATGCCTTTACCTTCTTGCTTGCCGCACGACGTCGCGCGGCGCGGGCACCGGCGGCGAGGTAACCGCCGCTGCCCTGGTTGAGATAGCGGGCGACGCGCCCGATGGTGGTAATGCTCACGGCCGTGCGCTCGTGGATTTCGCGATAGGACACACCGTCGAGCAGGTACGGCACGACGCGCCAGCGGTCCACCATCACCTCCAGCTCGGCGGGCGTGCACAGGTCATGCAGGAATGCCGACATCTCCTCGGCGTTCTTCAGCGAGAGCAGTGCCTCGCAAAGACTGAGCTCGGCGGACTCGGCGGGTGTCTCGGGATCGAGCGATCGGCGCTTCATAATGTACTAACGCGTTAATACGATGGAGCGCATCATACGCGGGCGGAACACGTCGGGCAACCGGGCCGCCCGACGCCCGATTCAGGCTGGCGCAGGCCTCGACGGCAATTTTTTGCGATCGAAGCCAGGCATGTGCGAACAGGCCTGTTGTACGACTCGGTGCGTGTACGCCGCGGCACAAACCCACCCAAGCAATACCTCGCAGCGACGGCCCCCTGCTTGCCGGTATCGGCCCCCGCCTCAACGGCGCTGGTCAAGCCGTGCCACGACCGCTAAACTAGATAGGTAGCCTACCTATTCAACCTCCCCAGGCAGCCATGAGCCCCAACCCATCCGCCGAGGCCGATGCCCGCGAGCTGGCCGAACAACTGCGCCCCGCGTTGCGCCGGCTGTTCCGCCAGCTCCGTCGCCAGCAGGACGACCACGACATCTCGCCACTGCACGCGCCGCTGCTGCTCACCATCCTTGAGAACCCCGGCATCGGCGTGGGCGAGCTGGCGCAACTGGAGGGCCTGCGCAGCCCCACCATGACCGGTCACATCAACAGCATGGTGGCCGCCGGCCTGGTGAAGCGCACCGAGCCCACCGAAGGCGATCGCCGACGCGTGGGCCTCATGGCGACGCCACATGGACGCGCGCTGATCGACGCCAAGCGCAAGCGCCGCACCGACCAGCTCATCCGCGCACTGGCGCAGCTGTCCACCGAATCGCGCGCCACGCTGTGGGCGGCCATCCCCGCCTTGAACGACATTGAACTGAACGACACCGACGCATGAGCACTCCCAGCCTTACCGCGGCCGCCACTGCACAAGCCATCCACCCGCCTACCGAACAGGAGATCAGTCGTGTCTTCGTCGGCCTGGTGATCGTGCTGGCGCTGGGCGCCATCGACCAGAGCATCGTCGCCACCGCCCTTCCCCGCATCGTCAGCGACCTGGGTGGCATGAGCCACCTCTCCTGGGTGGTGACGGCGTACGTGCTGGCCTCCACCGCCACCATGCCGCTGTACGGCAAGCTCAGCGACCAGTACGGCCGCAAGCCGGTGATCTACTTCGCCATCATCACCTTCCTGCTCGGTTCGGTACTGAGCGGCGCGGCGCGCAACCTGATGGAGCTGATTGTGTTCCGTGCGATCCAGGGCGCCGGCGCCGGTGGCTTGCTGCCCCTGGCGCAGATCATCATCGGCGACATGGTGCCGCCCACGCAGCGTGGCAAACGGCAAGGCGTGGTCGCGGGCATCTTCGCGCTGTGCAGCGTGGTGGGCCCGGTGATCGGCGGCCTGATCACCGACATGCTTTCCTGGCACTGGATCTTCTACGTCAACCTGCCGGTGGGCGCGGTCGCACTCATCATCATCGGACGCACGCTGCGCCAGTACACGCCGCTGCATGCGCGACGCATCGATTACCTCGGTTCCGTGCTGATGACGGCCAGCACCGTTGCGTTCCTGCTGGTGCTCACGCTCGGCGGCAGCGAATGGCCGTGGGCATCGGCGCCCATTGCCCTGCTCGGCGCCTTCGCCCTGATCACCGGCGTGCTGTTCGTGCGCCACGTGAAGCACGAGCCCGAACCGGTGCTGCCGCTGGCCTTGTTCCACAACCGCCTGTTTGTGATCGCCAGCCTGGTGATGGCACTGACCTTCATGGGCCTGATGGGCGCCAGCCTGTTCTTCCCGTTGTTCTTCCAGTTGGTGATGGGCGTGAGTCCCGCGCACTCCGGCCTGTTGACCGGCCCGCTGATGGTGGGCATTGCACTCGCCTCGCTGCTCAACGGACGCGTACTGATGCGCGCCGGTCGCTACAAGCGCATTGTGGTCGTGGGCCTCGCCATGTCCACGGTGGCGTTCGGCGTGCTGGCCTGGAGCGCGGCCACCTCGCAGAGCCTGGGCATCATTGAACCGTCCATCTTCATCCTCGGCGCCGGCCTGGGCCTGGTGACACCGAACGTGACCATCGCCGTGCAGAGTGCGCTGGCTCCCGTGCATCGCGGCGTGGGCACCGCCACACTCACCTTTTTCCGTTCGCTGGGCGCACTGCTCGGCGTGGCGGGCTCGGGCGCCATCTTCGCCTGGCGCCTGCGCGCGCAGGGCGGAACGACGCCATCCGCCGGCATGTCGCCGGAGGGTGGCATGGCGAGTGCGTCCGCGCTGCATCACGTCACGGACGCCGCAGTGATGATGTACCGGCATGCCATCGCGTCGACATTCACCATCGGCGCCTGCATCGTCGCCTGTGCCTTTGTGCTGATCCTGATCTTGCCGGAGGTCGCGCTGAACGATCACCATCACGCCACCCCTGCCCCGGCCGCTGACTAAGGATGCTGATGACGACCTACCGGCGCGACACCGCACTCGCCCTGTCCGCCGGCTGGATTGCATTGGCCGCCCTCGTCTTCGCGGCGACCGCCGGCATCCTGCAGTGGACCCGTGCCGACCTGGATCCGGTCGCCATGCCACTGAGCGCGTATCTGCGCGGCCCCGGGGGCGTCTGGTTGCGCGGCGCGTACTACCTCATGGCGAGCGCACTGGCCTGCCTGGCGTGGTCCGGCCAGCGCGCGACGCACCGCAATCTGCGCAGTGGGCTCACCAGTGCCTTGTTCGTGGCGGCAGCCGCGGCGCTGCCGGTAGTGGCCATCACCGTGCTCTACGAGCACACGCCGGGCGAGAACCTGGCGCACCTGCTTCACGGCATGGCTGCGCAGGGCACCTTCCTCTGCCTGGTCGTGGGCATGCTGTTGCTGTCGACGCGCTGGCTGCGCGATGAACGCATGCAGCACCATCGATACGCAGGAGTCGTGCTGGCCTGGCTGGCATTCGTGCAGATGTGGGTGCTGGCCTTGTGGAAAGGCTTGCCGCCGGGGCTGACGCAGAAGGCATTGATCGCGCTGATCCTGCTATGGCTGGCGTGGGTGGCGCGGCAGTTATGGCGGGCGGGCGCGTCGCAGGATTGAGTCGCGCACAGGGCGCGCTCCCACAGGACAGGCGCGACCAACAGACAAAAAAAAGGGGCGCCCGTGCGCCCCTTTTTCCTGGCTTGCCGATCAACCAAACACGCGTTGCCGGACCAGCTCGCACACCGTCCGCACATCGCCATCCATCGCGCGGTCACGCGACATGAAGCCGATATGCTTGCGCAGTGCATCGTGCGCCTTGCGCACCGTGGAACCCGCATGGAAGTCGCCGACGTTCGCCAGCGCAGCCGTCAGCTGCTTCACCTCGTCGACGAACTGCGCGTAATGCGCGTGATCCTCGCGCGGCGCATTGGACACCTTGCCGGCCAGCGCCTGCCAGTCGCCACGCGAGGCGAGTCGGCAAGCGGCATTCAGCATGGCCTGGCGGAAATCCAGCGCCTGCGCAGCGGTATAGAGCTCCAGCGCAACGACGTGGCCAAGGTCTTCCATCATTTCCAGCACGTGGCGCGCCTCGTTGGCACCCATCGACACGTGGTCTTCCGCATTCGCACTGGTCGGCACGGAATACACGCTGGCCGGATGTGCGCGCGTGGCCAGGTCGTTCACCAGTGCCGCAGCGGTGTACTGCACGATCATGAAACCCGAATCGGTACCGTCTTCGTTGCCGGTAAGGAAAGCCGGCAGGCCATCGTTGGTGGCCGGATCGACCAGCTTGTTGAGGCGACGCTCGGAGATAGAAGCCAGCACGGGAATCGCCGCCTTCACGTAGCTCATGGCCAGCGCCAGCGGCATGCCATGGAAGTGGCCGGCGGAAATCACCTGCTCCTCGATGAACTCGGCGTTCTCGGCATCCGGGAAGATCAGCGGATTGTCGGTGACCGAGTTGAGTTCAATGTCAATCACGCGACAGGCCTGCGCCCATGCGTCACGCACCGCGCCGTGCACCTGCGGCATGCAGCGCAGGCAATAGGCATCCTGCGGCTGGTGCTTCTTGCCGCCCTTGAACGGCAGGAAGCGCGCGTAGAAGGCCTCGCGACCGTGACGCTGGTTGGCCGGCACCCAGTCCCAACCGATATCGAAGGTAAGTGCCTGATCCGACGGATCAGCCCAGGCCTCGGCACTCCACTGCCGGAAGCGCGGCACCAGGTGGTAGGGAATGTCGACCAGGGTGCTGCCTTCGAGCAGGTTGCGCACGTTGGCGGCCGCTTCGATCTGGCCCGGATGCGGACGCAGCGCGTGCACTTCCGGACGCAGGGCGCCACTGCGACCCGCGAACGCGTCCAGCGTCATTGCGGCGGCCAGGTCGGCAAGTTCCAGCAGATGTTCCAGCTCGTCCAGCGCCAGCGTGGCGGTGGCCAGCATCTGCGCCGTGCCGTTGTTGAGCGCCAGGCCTTCCTTGAAGGACAGGCGGATCGGCGTGAGGCCGGCGCGCTTGAGCGCATCCGCGCCCGACAGTCGCTCGCCCTGATAGAACGCCTCGCCACCGCCCAGCAGCACGATGGCCAGGTGCGACAGCGGCGCAAGATCGCCACTGGCGCCCACCGAACCCTTCTCCGGCACCACCGGCACAACGCCCGCGTTGAGCATGGCGGTCAGTGCCTTGAGCGTTTCTACGCGAATGCCGGAATGACCACGCATCAACGTATTGATGCGGATGACCAGCATGGCGCGCACCACGTCCGGCGCGAACGGCTTGCCCACGCACACGGCATGGGTGGTGATCAGGTTGTGCTGCAGCTCTTCCAGCAGCGTGCCTTCGGGCTTGTCCGGGTTGCCTCCCGGCAACTCGTCGCGCAGGCGATGCGCGCCCAGCAACTTGTCGGCGTTGCTGCCGAAACCGGTGGTAACGCCATAGGTCGGTTCACCGCAGCTCACCTTGTCGGCAAGGAAGTCGGCGGCGCGCTGCACGCGCTTGAGCTGCGTCTCGTCCAGCTCCACGCTCAGGCCATGGCGGGCCACGGCCACCAGCTGTTCGCGGGTAAGGCTGTTGCCGTCCAGGAGTATGGTCTTTGCGGTCATGCTTGGCTCCAGCCCGGACGGGCTTTCAAATTGTCTGTGTGCAACCGCCGCGCCTCTTGGCAACGGCGGCGGGGGATCACGCAAAAACGCTCAGGCGCCGACTTCAGCCTGCGCCAGCTCGACGCGCAACGTCTTCACCAGCTCCGTGCGCTTCACTTCGAACTGGTCTTCGCGACGCAGGTCCTTCACGGTGACCACGCCCTTGGCGAGTTCGTCTTCACCCAGCACGATCACGAAGCGGATGCCCGCGCGATCGGCGTACTTGAACTGCTTGCCGAGCTTGCCGCCGTCCAGCACCACCTCGGTGGCGATGCCCGCACCGCGCAGCTCACTGGCCAGCGCGAGATAAGCCGGCAGCTGCGCCGGATCCATCTGCGTCACCAGCACGTCGACCGTGCTGCTTGCCGTGCTGATCAGGCCGGCGTCGCGCAGCTGCCAGTACAGGCGCGTGAGGCCAATGGAAATGCCCACGCCAGGCAACTTCGACTTGGTGTACTGACCGGCGAGATTCTCGTAGCGACCACCGGAACAGATCGAGCCGATCTGCGGATGATCGTTCAGCGTGGTCTCGTACACGGTGCCGGTGTAGTAATCCAGGCCACGGGCGATGGAGAAGTTCAGCATGAAATACGATTCCGGCACGCCGAAGTCACGGATCATGCCCAGCACTTCCTTCAGCTCGGCACGCCCTTCCTCCAGCGCTTCGCTGCCCGAACCCAGTGCATCGAGTTTGTCGAACGCATCCTGCAGCGAGCTCGAACGCCCCTGCGAGAAATCCAGGATCTTCTGTGCCGTCTCTGCGCTCAGGCCGAACTGTTCACCGGTCAGCGTGTCGCGCAGGTAGTCGGCGCCACGCTTGTCGAGCTTGTCCACTTCGCGCAGCACCAGCGTCTGCATCTCGCCGTCAAGAATGCCCAGGCTTTCATAGAAGCCGCGGATCAGCTTGCGGTTGTTGATCTGGATGGTGAACGGGCCGATGTTCAGTTCGCGGAACACGCTGTAGATGACGGCCGGCAACTCGGCGTCGTAACGCACCGAGAGGCCGTCCTTGCCGATCACGTCGATGTCGCACTGGTAGAACTCGCGGAAGCGACCGCGCTGGGCGCGCTCGCCGCGGTACACGCGCTGCATCTGGTAACGGCGGAACGGAAACGACAGGTCGTGCTCATGCTCGGCCACGTAGCGGGCCAGCGGCACAGTCAGGTCGAAGCGCAGAGCCAGTTCGGGCACGCCGTCGCCCTTCTCGGCATTGGCCAGCGCACCGGTGGACTGCACGAAGTACACCTGGCGCTCGGTTTCGCCGCCCGTCTTGGTGAGCAGCACGTCCGAGAATTCCATCACCGGCGTCTCGACCGGCAGAAAACCGAAGCGCTCATAGTTGCGGCGGATCACGTCGAGCATGCGCTGGAACGCAATCTGGTCGAGCGGCAGCAGCTCGAGCACGCCGGGCATGGTACGGGCCTGGGTAAGCGCCATGAGATCCTCTGCTTGAACGGTATGGAAAGGCCGGCCAGCCGCCTGTTGGCGACACGCCCGACAGAGCCGTATAGGTTAGCAGAACGCCATCGCCCGGCCCTGCTCATCAGGGTCTGCGACGGGCCCGTGAACTTTGTGAAGAATTTTTTTCACAAAGTGTTGCCAACCCCCCGGGGTGTCGTTAACATACGCGGCTCCCACGGGGTGTAGCTCAGCCTGGTAGAGCGCTACGTTCGGGACGTAGAAGTCGCATGTTCGAATCATGTCACCCCGACCAAAATTCGAAGTAAGCAAGCCCCTGAAAACGCTGTTTTCAGGGGCTTCTTCTTTTCCGGCTCCCGAAACGCCATGCCGCCGCATCGCCATCGGCGCAACGCTCCGAACACGGCCTTCCCGTCGCTGTGCCGGCATGACCCTGCTGCCGGCACCGTATCACCCGTTTTCTACCGCAAGTCCTGCCCACGCAGGGACGTGCTGCTGGCGTCCTCAATCAACAACAGGTAACTCGCGGCCGACCAGCTGAAGTTGGGCGACTGGTAACCGTGACCGGTCAGCGGATCGTAGTTCTCGTACGTGGTGCCCTGCCCGGTCAGCCCCTGCGCGTTGATCACCAGGCGGCGCGCCATGTCGTCGGCCTCGCTGCGCAATCCATAGCGCCGCAATGCCTCCACGCCGAAGTACGCCTGATCCAGCCAGACCGGACCGCGCCAGTAACCCTTGATCGGGGAGAACTTCGGGTTGTCCCTGGCCAAGGTAGGGAAAGGCATCAGCGTGCCGAACTTGTCCGGCGCCATCATCACCCGGCTCACCGCTTGCGCCTGCTCCGGCGTCGCCACGCCCGCCCATAGCGGCATCCATCCCTCGGGCCCATAGACGCGCACAGGCTCGTGGCTGCCCAGTCGGATATCGAAGAAATAGCCAGCCTTCGCGTCGAACATCGCCTGCTGGATCTGCGTCTTCATCGCGGCCGCTTCCCTCAGCCACATCGCCTGATCCGCCCGCTTGCCGAGCACGCCAGCGAGTTCGGCCAGTTCGAGCTTCTCGCGATACAGGTAAGCATTGAGGTCGACCGACTCCTGGTTCAGCGACCATGCGCCATCGCCGTTGCGAACCATGGAGGCGCCATCGAAGCGTACGGCGTTGTCCATGCCGCTCTCCCACGCCGCGGCGATGCGCGTGCCGTCGGTGGAGCCGTATTCGGCGAGCCCATCGTGATCGTGGTCGCGCGCCTTGAACCACCAGCGGTGATAACGCAGCAGCTTGTCGTACATCTCTCCGACGAACGCGCGGTCGCCGGTCGCGTGGTAGATCGCCAGCGTTGCCCACGTCGCCAGCGGCGGCTTGGTGTCGCGCCAGTTGTTCTCCGCCTTGTCCAGATACAGACAGTCGGGAACCATGCCGTCGTCGGCCTGATAGTCGAACATCGCGCGCATCTGCTCGCGTGCGAGGTCCGGCGCAAACTGCGCCAGCGCCGCGGCGTGCTTCCACGAATCCCACGCCCAGAAACCGTTGAAGTCAGGGTTCGAATACGAAGGGATCACGCCATCGTGATGCAGGTCGCCACGCGCGGCGCGCCAGTTGCCGAGCAGGATGATCTTCGCCTTGGTCGCCACCCGGTCCGCCACATCATCGGCAACGCCAGGCAGGTGGTACGGCGCGGCATGCTTCAGATAGCCAGCCCAGCGCTCACGGTTTGCCGACCATGCCGCCTCACCGTCCACGCCAGGCAAGTGGGCAGCGGTGCCATCGAGCAGCGCCTGCTCGACAAAGATGGTCGCCGTCTGCCCCGGTTTCAGGCGCAGCGGCCGCGCCAGTTCGAGCCGGTAGCCATTCGCGGTAGCGGACGCCGCTGCCTCGTTGGCCAGCACCGTGGTGACCAGGCGCCATGGGGAACCGTCAAACGTCTGCACGGCCTGCCTGCCATGCGCTTCCAGGCGGGAACCCTGGACCGCCATGGTGGCGCTTTCCATCGAGAGCGCGACGTCGCGGGTATCGGCGGCCGTGATCTCTGTCCTCACCAGCGCGCGCATCGAGTCGGCAAAGAACAATGTCTGGCGCACCGTCAGCCCCGATGCCCCATAGCTGCGCTCAAGGAAGCCCGGCCCCGCGTGCTCCGCGACAAGCGACAGCGGCAGCGCCTGCCGACCGGTCGCATCGCGCAACGTCAGCGTGGCGAAACGCGTGCCGGCCCACTGTCCGCCCGCCAGGCTATGCACGAACGGACCGGAAAAGCCGGACGACGATTCGCCCGCGGCCGGCAGGCTGTAGCCATGCCAAGCACCGGCGTCGAAGAAGATATTGAAGCTGCGGTCGCCCGCGCTCTTCGGCGATCCGTGCATGTCGAGCAGGTCGAGGTAACGCGCTGCGTCCCCGGTGGCGTCGGCGGCACGGGCACCGTGTCCGCCACCCGCCAGCATGCACGCCAACGCCAGCGCCGCGAAGCGGCCACGCCCGATACGGGAATCCTTCACCTGACACTCCTGTTTAATCGATCTCGTTGCGCACACCGCGGGCCACGCGTGCCGTCAGCGCACCGAAGACTAACCACGTCCCGTGCCTGGCACCAGCTCGGTCATCCGATTCGCACGCCCGTCGTTTACAGCGGTGACCGGACCGCGGGCCGCGTCCGTTCGAACCACGTTATGCTAAGTTCCGAAGGACGCTGCAACGCCACCTGCGTACGCAAGGAATCCCTGCCTGGCGCGCGAATCATTCCGGACTTTTGTCGACAAGCTCCTGCCGGAGAAGGATCCATCATGAAACTTTCGGACGCTCGCAGTTTGCACGGCCAGGTGGTCCGCGAACTGGGCACAAGGATTGTTGCCGGCGACCTCAAGCCCGGCGATGTGCTGCCGCGCGAGGAAGCCCTGGCAGAAAGCATGCAAGTGAGCCGCAACGCCTTGCGCGAGGCGCTGAAGGTGCTGGCGGCCAAGGGCCTGATCGAGGCGCGCCCGAAAACCGGCACGCGCGTGCGCGCCACCGAGGCGTGGAACCAGCTTGATGCGGACGTGCTGTCCTGGCGCTGCGCCTCCATGCCCACCGACGACTTCATCGAGAAGCTGGTGGAAATGCGCGAGATCATCGAACCGGCCGCCGCCGCTTCTGCCGCCAAGCGACGCACACCGTTGCAGCTGGCCAAGATTGATACCGCCTACCAGCAGATGGATGCTGCGCAGGACGCCAGCGAATGGGCCGAGGCAGACCTGAGCTTCCACAATGCCGTGCTGCAGGCCACCGGCAACGAAATGATGATTTCGCTGTTCACGGTGATCGAAAGCGTGCTCGGCATGTTCTTCGTGCTGTCGGCGCAGACCGCCAGCAACTTCAAGTACTCGCTGCCGCACCACCAGAAGGTGCTGGAAGCCATCCGCCGCGGCCAGCCCGAAGCGGCCCGCAAGGCCATGCACGCCATGATCGTGGACTCGCGCGCCAACCTGGAAAAGCGCCGGAAAAAGAGCCTGAAGAAGGCCTCCTGAAGCCCTTCGGAAAGACCGGATTTACGACTGCACGGCGAGCTCGGTCAGCCGATCGAGCTCTTCATCGTCAAAGCCCGCCTCCAGCCGCGCGGGTCGATTGAACGGACCGCGCAGATTTCGCCCCATGTAATCGCGCAGCAGATCCAGGAAAGTCTCCCGCGGATCGATGCCATCGCGTTCGCAGCAATGACGGAACCAGCGCGTTCCCGCCGCCACATGCGCCACCTCTTCACGCAGGATCACCTGCAGGATGGCCACGGTGCGGTCGTCGCCCACGGAGAGCAGGCGCTCGATCATCCCCGGCGTCACATCCAGACCGCGCGCTTCGAGCACGCGCGGCACCAGCGCCATGCGCGCCGTGTCGTGATGGGCGGTTTTCTCGGCCATTTCCCACAGGCCGTTGTGCGCGTCGAAATCGCCGTACGCATGGCCCAGCTCGGCCAGACGTTCGGCGAGCATGGCGAAATGACGGGCCTCGTCGTGCGCGCAGCTCGCCCAGTCGCGGTAGTAATCGAACGGCTTGCCGCGAAAGCGGTACACCGCATCCCAGGCCAGGTTGATCGCGTTGAACTCGATATGCGCCACGGCGTGCACCAGCGCGGCACGGCCTTCGGCGGTACCCAGGCCACGATGCGGCACCTGGCGTTGCGGCACCAGCTGCGGGCGCGCCGGGCGCCCGGGCATTCCGATGGATTCGGGCGGCGGGGACGCGTCGTCCGGCCTCAGCTCGCCAGCCAGAAAAGCCTCCCACGCGGCATGCGTCAGGCGCAGCTTTTCCGCGGGATCGGTGGCGTCAAGGCAACGCTTGGCGGCGGCGTGTAGGTCGGCGGTCATGGGCGATGATCGCGGGAGCGAGAGTGCATTGTAGGAGCGCACTTGTGCGCGAGAACCCGGCACAGCGAAAACTCTGCCATGCCCAGGTCGCGCGCAAGCGCGCTCCTACAGAGGTTTGATCGCTTACGCGCTGCGACGGGCCGCCTTGGCGTCGTCGGAACGCAGCATCTCGATCTGCTGCAGGTACTGCTGGTCCAGGCCGGTCACGTATTCGCCGGAGAAGCACGAGGTGTCGAAGTGCTTGAGCTTCTCGTTGCCGTCCTGCACAGCCCACACCAGGTCCGGCAGATCCTGGTAGATCAGCCAGTCGGCGCCGAGTACCTGCTGCACTTCCTTCTCGGTGTGCCCGGCGGCGACCAGCTCCGAGGCGGCCGGCATGTCGATGCCGTACACGTTCGGGTAGCGCACCGGCGGCGCGGCGGAGGCGAAGAACACGTTGCGGGCGCCGGCATCGCGGGCCATCTGGATGATCTGGCGCGAGGTGGTGCCACGCACGATGGAATCGTCCACCAGCAGCACGTTCTTCTTGCGGAATTCCAGCTCCACCGGGTTGAGCTTGCGGCGCACGGATTTCACGCGTTCGCCCTGCCCCGGCATGATGAAGGTGCGGCCGATGTAGCGGTTCTTGACGAAGCCCTCGCGGAACGGCACGCCCAGCGCTTCGGCCAGCGCCGATGCCGCGGTGCGGGCCGTGTCGGGAATCGGAATCACGGCGTCGATGCCGTGGTCCGGACGCTCGCGCAGGATCTTCTCGGCCAGCTTCTGGCCCATGCGCAGGCGCGCCTTGTACACCGACACGTTCTCGATCATCGAGTCCGGGCGGGCCAGGTACACGTATTCGAAGATGCACGGCGCGTGCACGGCGCCATCGGCGCAGTGGCGGGCGAACAGCTGGCCGTCGTTGGTGATGAACACCGCTTCGCCCGGCTCCACGTCACGCAGGCGCTTGAAGCCGAGGATGTCCAGTGCCACGGACTCGGAAGCAACGGCGTACTCGCGGCCTTCCGACGTGATGCGCTCGCCCAGCACCAGCGGGCGAATGCCGTTGGGGTCGCGGAACGCCAGCAGGCCGTAACCCAGCACCAGGGCCAGGCAGGCGTAGCCGCCGCGCGCACGCTGATGCACGCCGGCCACGGCCTTGAAGATGTGGTCGGGCGTCAGCGCCATGCGGTCCTGGATCTGCAGCTCGTGCGCCAGCACGTTGAGCAGCACTTCGGAATCCGAATCGGTGTTGATGTGGCGACGATCGTCTTCGAACATCTCGCGGCGCAGCGCCTCGGTGTTCACCAGATTGCCGTTGTGCGCGAAGGCAATGCCGTAGGGCGAGTTCACGTAGAACGGCTGCGCCTCGGACGAGCCGTCGGAACCGGCCGTGGGATAACGGCAGTGTCCGATGCCGATGCGACCGTGCAGGCCACTCATCGCGGTCTGGCTGAACACGTCGCGCACCAGTCCGTTGCCCTTGTGCAGGCGCAGGCGCGCGCCGTCCACCGTGGCGATGCCGGCGGCGTCCTGTCCGCGGTGCTGCAACACGGTCAATCCGTCATAGAGTGACGCGGCGACCTCACTGGTGCCGACGATGCCGATGATTCCGCACATGGTAGTAAAGCCTGTAATTTATGAACTGGTTGCCGGTGCGACCGTGGTTGCGGCCGCGGGATGGATCTCGTGCCCAGTCGCTGGCAAAGCGCCCGGGATGCCCGCCGGCAGGGCGGGCAAATGGTCAAGCAGGGCCGGGGGATTGAGATAGTGACGGACATTGTCCGGCACCCGCTCGCCCAGCCACGCAGCCACTCCCTTGAACTGCGGCATTAACACCGAATCGTGCCACCACGGGTCGCGTGTGAACGCGGTAAACCCGAGCAGGAACACCCCGAGCGTCACCAACAGCACGCCACGGGCAAAACCAAACACCATGCCGAGCAGGCGGTCGGTGCCGGACAACCCGGTACCCTCCACCAGCCGGCTTACCAGGAAGCGCACCAGCGCCCCCAGGATCAGCACCGCCACGAAGCAGGCGCCGTAAGCCACGAAAAGCCTTGCCGACGGCAGCTCGATGTGATGCTCGAGCCCCGTCGCCACACCTGGCCCGAACGTCCAGGCCACCCAGAAGGCGGCAATCCAGATGCCCAGCGCCAACACCTCGGAAATGAGGCCACGCCACAGCCCGATCAAGACCGACAGGCCCAATACGGCAAGAATGATGTAGTCGGCCCAATTCACCGGGTCACCTTACCGTGGCGGATTCTGGTCAATGTTCAGGGAGCGGTGACGACGTTGCCGTCCACGCCCAGCTTGCTTTTGATCTGGTCGCGGATGCGCAGGGCGTCCGCACGCTGCGTCTGCGGCCCGGCGCGCACGCGCCACAGCTGCTTGCCGTTGGCGTTGACCGTATCCACGTAGCCATCGAAACCGCTCGCGCGCAGCTTGTCGCGCAGCGCATTGGCATCGGCCTGCGTACCCATGGCCGCCACCTGCACGGCCCAGCCGCCGGGGCGCGAGGACGTCGGCGCCGCCGTGCTGGCGGCGCTGGCTGCCGCAGCCGCCGGCCTGGCCGTCGGCGCGTCATCCTGCGAGGGCGTGGAAGCGCTGCTTTCCAGTCGCGCCGGGGCGCCCGGGATGGTCTGGGTGATCTTCAGGCGGGCAGCCTCGGCCGCCGCGCGGGATTCGAACGGACCGGCAGTGACCATGGTGAGCTGCTTGCCACCCTGGTTGATCGCGCGACCGGAGGCGGGATAGCCCAGACCCTTCACGCGCTGGATCAGGTTCTGCGCGCTGGCGCTCGACGCATAGGCGCTGAGATTCACCGAATAGGCGCCGTGCGCGGCGGTAGCCGGCGCCGAAACAGGCTGCGGCGTCTGCTGGGACGCGATGGCGGGCTTGGCGGCCGTGGTGCTGGCCGAGCCGGTCACGCCCGTCGAGCCTGCGCCCTGCACCGGAATCACCGGCTGCGCGGCGCTGGAACCCGGGCGCGTCACCGTGGTGGGCTCGGGTTTCTGGCCGGCGGCCGGGTCGGTTTCCACGTCACGCGGGCGGTTGGAGCCGATGTTCACCGTGGCCAGCTGGTCGGTCGACCCCACCGGCGCTGCGGTGGCGGCGGGCGTCGGCACAGCCGGCTTGGGCGCCGGGGCAGACGTCGAGGCCGGCGCCGAACCCGGCGTCAGGCTCATGGTCTTGGTCTGCAGGTCGCGGTCGGGTGCCGGCGGGATCGCAAGGCTTACGGTTTCATCACCACTCGTGGTCGGAGGGTTGCTGGAGATGAACATCGGCACGATCAGCACAGCCAGCGCGATGAGAACAGCAGCTCCCAGCAGACGTGTTTTCAAGACGGGCTCCAGACGACAGGGGGTGCGAGAACGCGGCGATTATACCTGCCCTTGCCATCACTCAGGCCCAATCGAGCCGAGCCGATTCAGCAAGCACCGCCGAGGCGACAAAAAACGAGCCGAAGGCCAGCACGCACTCGCCCGGCCTGGCGGCGGAACGGGCCGCCTTCAGCGCCGACGCCACGTCGGCATGGGCATCGAAGCGCGCGCCTGGCAGCACCGCGGCGAGTTGTTCGACCAACGCTTGCGCCGACAGACCGCGCGGTGTGTCCTGCTCCAGCCCGGCCAGATGCCAGTGCGCGATGCGCTCACCCAGGGCACGGATCACGCCGGCCACGTCCTTGTCCGACAGCGCGCCGTAGACCGCATGCACACGCATGTCGGGGCGCGCATCCAGCCATTCGGCCAGCGCACGCGCCGCCTGCGGATTGTGGCCTACGTCCACCACCAGCGCCGGGTCGCCGCCCAGCACCTGCAGGCGTGCCGCCACCCGTGCCGTGCGGAGACCGCTGGAGGCCGCCGCGGCCAGATCCATCGTGGCCAGCTCCGCATCCATACGTTGCAGGGCATGCAGGGCCGCCACCGATGCCGCGGCGTTGGCGTACTGCACGGGTGCCGACAAGGCCGGATCGGGTAGCGACAGGGTCAGGCCGTCGCGATGGCGCCACTGCCAGCCGGTGGCTTCGCGCTGCACGGTGAAATCCACGCCGGCACGTTCAACCGTGGCGCCGATGCGCGCCAATGCCTGGAGCAGGCCAGCCGGCGGCTCGACTTCGCCAACGATGGCCGGCCGCCCTGCCCGCGCAATGCCGGCCTTCTCCACGCCAATGCTGTCGCGATCCGGCCCCAGCCAGTCCATATGATCCAGATCCACCGTGGTGATCACGGCCACGTCGGCATCAATGATGTTGACTGCATCCAGCCGGCCGCCCAGCCCCACTTCCAGCACTGCCACGTCCAGTCCCGCGCGGGCGAACAGGTCCAGCGCGGCCAGCGTGCCGAATTCGAAATAGGTCAGCGGAATCTCGCCCCGCGCCGCTTCGATGCGCTCGAAGCTGGCCACCAGCGCGTCATCGTCGGCATCGCGGCCATCGATGCGGATGCGCTCGCGGTAATGCAGCAGGTGCGGCGAGGTATAGCAGCCCACGCGCTGGCCGGCCGCGGTGAGCATGGCCTCCAGCATGGCCACCGTCGAACCCTTGCCGTTGGTGCCCCCCACCGTGATCACCCGGCGCGCCGGCGCAGGCGCGCCCATGCGCTGCCACACCTCGCGCACGCGATCGAGACCCAGCTCGATGCTGCGTACGTTCACGCGTTCCTGGTAGGCCAACCATTCGTCAAGGGTACGGGTCATAAGCGGAGCTTGTTCAGGCGTCCAGCGGACGCAGCCAGAAACGCAGTCGATGGCGCGTGGATTCGAGCGCGCCGGTTTCGGTCCAGTCCAGCGTGCAGAACATGTCGTCCTGCCGCTGGTAACCGCGTGCGGTCCAGAACGCGTCGTTGGGGCGATAACCCGGCGGCTGGCGCGAGTCGTTCGCTGCGCGTTCCACCGCGCAGAACGCCGTCCAGCGGTAGCCGTGCAGCAGGCGCGCGTGATGCTCGCGCGCATCGAAGAAGCGATGGCCGATGCCCTGCCCGCGATACGCCGGCAACAGCACCGATTCGCCGAAATAGAACACCTCGCTGAGCACCATGCCGCGCTCGACGAACGGCTGCTGGATGGCGGGCACTTCGTCCACCAGTGGAATGCCGGTCGAGCAGCCCACCACCTCCTCGCCGTCCAGCGCCAGCACGAACACGCTGCGGCGCGAACGCGCATAGGCTTCCAGGTAACGCTGCTCGTAGCCCTTGTCGCCGTCGTACAGATAAGGGTAGTCGCGGAACACCGTCATGCGCAGGCGCGCCAGCGCCGGCAGATGCGGCCGTACCGCCTCGCCCACGCTGGTGAGGATGCGCACGCCCATGCTTCAGCCCCCGGATACCTGGGCGATCCAGTCCTGCAGGTTGTAATAGTTGCTGATGCGCGCGATGCGGCCACCGCGGATATCGAAGAACGCACCGCCCGGCAACACGTAACGCTGGCCATGCGCCGCCGGCAGGCCTTCGTCATCGGCAAGGTACTGGCCGTGCACCACGTACTCGGCGGCGGCTCGCGCGTCATCGGAGCCCGCCATCAGAACGACGTCGCGCAGTTCTTCGCGGTAGCTTCGGTTCATGCGTGCCAGGAAGGCGCGGAACGCATCACGCCCGGTTTCGCGATGGCCCTGGTTGATGTCGTGCGCCACGTCATCGGTGAGGCACTCGAGCATGGCCTCCCAGTCACCGTGGTTGAACGCGTCGTAATAACGGGCGACCAGGGCAAGACTGGAGGACATGGCGGCTACCTGCGGGGAACGGGGCGCACAGCTTAAAGCATGTGCCGTCACCGTGACCGTCACCCCACCAGGCGCAGCGCCTCGGGCGACGCCTCAGAAATGGATGCCGCTGGCCCGCAGTGCCCAGTACATGCCGAACGCGGTCCAGAACATTTTCTTCAATGCGCGGCCGGCAAGCAGGGCCACCAGCAGGCCCAACAGCAAGGGCATGTGCTTTTCCAGCGTGCTGCGGGTGTCGTTGATGATGTTCATGATGAAGTCCTCCCCGCACCCCATCGGTGCGGAGAGAATCATCTGCCCTGCCCCGTTCGCGAGGCAGGGCATGGCGTCAGCCATCGCGGGTGACAATCATCACAGGGCGGCGCGCCGCAGCCGCAGGGCATTGGTTACCACCGATACCGAGGACAGGCTCATCGCCAGCGCCGCCACCATCGGCGACAACAGCAGGCCGGTCAGCGGATACAGCAGGCCCGCCGCCAGCGGCACGCCCACGGCGTTGTAGACGAAGGCGAAGAACAGGTTCTGGCGGATGTTCGCCACCGTCGCCTGCGACAGCGCCCGTGCCCGCACGATGGCGGTGAGTTCGCCCTTCACCAGTGTCACCTGCGCGCTTTCCATGGCGATGTCGGTACCGCTGCCCATGGCGATGCCGACATCGGCTATCGCCAGCGCGGGTGCGTCGTTGATGCCGTCGCCGGCCATGGCTACGCGATGCCCCTGCGCACGAAGCTGCTGGACCACCGCCGCCTTGTTGGTGGGCGAGACATCCGCGTGCACTTCGTCGATGCTCAACTCGCCGGCCACGGCCTTGGCAGTGGCCAGGTTGTCGCCGGTGAGCATCACGATGCGCAGGCCGGCCGCGTGCAGGTCACGAATGGCCTGCGGCGTGCTTGCCTTCACTTTGTCCGCGACGGCGATCAGGCCGGCGAGCTGCCCGTCCACGGTAAGGAACATCACCGTGGCGCCTTCGCCGCGCAGGGCATCCGCCCTGGCCAGCACGGCACTGTCCGGCTGCACGCCGGCGGTCGAGAGCAGGCGCAGATTGCCCAGCGCCACGGCGTGGCCATCGACCACGCCTTCCACGCCGGCGCCGGTCAACGTGCGGAATTGCGTCACTGCTGGCACTGGCACCCGCTCCGCTTCCACGCCGGCAAGAATGGCCCGCGCCAACGGATGTTCGCTGGGACGTTCCAGCGCTGCGGCCATGGCGAGCAGTTGCTCACGCGGCTGGCCGCCAAGGCTCACCACCTCTTTCAGCGTCGGCCTGCCCTCGGTGAGCGTGCCGGTCTTGTCGACCACCAGCGTGTCGATCTCGCGCAGCGACTCGATGGCGGCGGCATCACGGAACAGCACACCGTTCTGCGCGGCACGTCCGCTCGCCACCATGATGGAGATCGGCGTGGCCAGGCCCAGCGCGCACGGACAGGCAATGATCAGCACGGACACCGCGGAGATCAGCGCATAGGCCAGCCTCGGATCCGGCCCCAACCATGCCCACAGCACGAACGCCAGCACCGCCACCGCCACCACGGCCGGCACGAACCACGCCGCCACCCGGTCGGCCACGCGTTGCAGCGGTGCCTTGCTGCGTTGCGCCTGGGCCACCAGCGTGACGATCTGCGACAGCATGGTTTCCGCACCGACCTTGTCCGCACGCATCAACAGCGCGCCATCCTGATTGACCGTGCCTCCGGTGACGCGCTCGCCCTTCGCCTTGCTGACCGGCAAGGGCTCGCCAGTGAGCATGGATTCGTCGACGTGACTGTTGCCGTCGATCACCACGCCATCCACCGGCACTTTCTCGCCAGGACGTATACGCAAGGTGTCTCCGGCATGGACGTCATCCAGCGGCACGTCGTGTTCGCTGCCATCGGTGCCCACGCGTCGCGCCGTTTTCGGTGCAAGGCCCAGCAGCGCCTTCAATGCCGCACCGGTGCGGCGTCGTGCGCGCAACTCGAGGAAATCGCCCAGCGTCACCAGCGTGACGATCACCGCCGCCGATTCAAAGTAGACGCCCACGCGGCCATGCATGTCGTGGAACCCCTGCGGGAACCACGAGGGCGCAAGGAACGCCACGGCGCTGTACAGCCACGCCACGCCCGTACCCAGCGCAATCAGCGTGTACATGTTGGGCGACCACGGCCTGAGCGACTGCCAGCCGCGCGCGAAGAACGGCGCACCACCCCACAACACGACCACGGTGGAGAGCAAGGCCTCCGCCCACGCCGCCACACCATCCCACGGCGACGGCAGGTGCCAGCCGAACAGGTGCGGCCCCATCGCCAGCAGGAACACGGGCAGGGTCAAGGCCACCAGCGACCAGAAGCGCCGCGACATGGCGGTGAGTTCATGGCCGTCGTCCTCGTCCAGGCTGGGCATCATCGGCTCAAGCGCCATGCCGCACTTGGGGCAATGGCCCGGTCCGATCTGCTGCACTTCCGGATGCATCGGACAGGTGTAGACGGCACCGGCGAGCGCGGGCGACGGCGCGGCGGGCGGCGCCAGATAACGCGCGGGATCGGCAACGAACTTGTCCTTGCAGCGCTGTGCGCAGAAATAGAACGTGTTGCCGTCGTGCCCTGCCTGATGCTTCGCCGTTGCCGGATCCACCGTCATGCCGCACACCGGGTCCTTGATGGCCTGAGCGGCGTGATCGTGATGCCCCGCGTGATCGTGGGAGTGAGGGTGGTGGTGCTGTTGATGATCGTGCGGCGCAGCGGTCCCAGCGGCGGCCGTCTGACCTCCGCAGCAGGATGGCTTCGGTGCCGGCTCGGGTTGCTTCGTGCTGCAGCAGCTGTGTTCCTCCATGCTCATGCATCGTCCTCCGTGTCGGTCAGCGCTTTCAGGATCGGGCACTGGTCCGGCGCGCCATGCCCCGGACAAGCGTCGATGAGTTGTTCCAGGCCGTTGCGCACGCGGGTGAGTTCCGCGATGCGTTCGTCGATGGCGGCAAGGCGCTCTTCCGCGCGCTGCTTCACCGCCTTGACCCCGCGATGCCGGTCGGCGGACAGGGTCAGCAGGTCGCGGATTTCTTCCAGCGTGAAGCCAAGATCCTTGGCGCGACGAATGAAGCGCAACTGCCGCACCGCGCCTTCGTCGTAACTGCGGTAACCGGAAGCCCGCCGCAGCGGTTCCGGCAACAGCCCTTCGCGCTCGTAATAGCGGATGGTGTCGATTGCCACGCCGACGCGCCTGGCGACGGCCCCGATGGTCATGGATGAGGTGGGAGTAGTCATGGAGCAAGTCTAGACCTTTGATCAAGGTCTAGAGTCAACCCCTCCGACCACTCATCGCCCTCTTCCACCGCTCACCGCTCAAGAGCCCATGCCCGTGCGACGTATCGCCCCCGATACAAATACGCCGCGGCCTGATCTTTACGGTTGATTTACAAATACGAATCATTATCATCCGTTATACATAAATCAACGAGCTGTGCGCCACCGCCGGTGCCACGGCCAAGCTGCCTCGGGAATCACCGTCCATGCCCGTCCCCTTCACCAGAAGTGCGCTTCTGGTAGCGATCACGCTTGCACTGGCCGTACCGGCCCACGCCGACGACCAGACCGAGGCCACGTCGCCCTCTTCCGGCAAAACCACGCAGAAGGACGACAAGAAGCCCGTCGCCCTCGATGCGGTCAACGTCGTCTATTCCACGACCAAGACGGAAACCCCTGTCGTGGCGATTCCGCAGTCGGTCAGCACGATCACGCCCGACCGCATGCAGTTGTATGGCGTGCAGGGTCTGGACGAAGCCGTGCGCTATATGGCCGGCGCAGTGGGCGGCAGCTACGGCGCCGACCCGCGCAGCGACTGGATCCTGGTGCGCGGTTACGACCCCGCCAAGTTCCTTGATGGCCTGGCCCTGCCCAGCGGCGACTGGACGGCCGACTCGCGCATCGAGCCGTATGGGCTGGAGCGCGTGGAAGTGAACAAGGGCCCGTCGTCGGCGATGTACGGCCAGCAGCCGCCGGGCGGCATGATCGACATGACCACCAAGCGCCCCAGCCTGGACGCACCACACGAAATCACCGCCACCATCGGCAGCTTCGGCCAGAAGCAGCTGTCCGGCGACACCGGCGGCCAGCTCGACAACGACGGCCACTGGCTGTGGCGCCTGGTGGCGCTGGCCCGTCAGGGCGATTCGAACATCAAGCATTCGAAGGATGATCGTTATTACTTCGCGCCCAGCCTGACCTGGCAGCCGGACGACAACACCTCCTTCACCCTGCTGCCGCGCTACCAGCGCACGCTCTCCGATGGCGTGGGTGGCTTCCTGCCCTCGCAGGGCACGCTGTATCCGAACCCAAACGGGCAGATTCCGCGTGACGTGAATCCAGGCGAGCCGGGCTACGACCATTACTGGAAAACCGACGAGTCGATCGGTTACGCCTTCACCCACCGCTTCAACGACATCTGGTCGTTCCGTCAGGACCTGCGCCTGCAGAATGAAAAGGTGGATCACCGCTCCATCGGCAGCCTGGGCCTGCAGGACGATCTGCGCACGCTCAACCGCTACAACTACCCGCTGGTGGACCACGCCAACGTGTTCGCGGTGGACAACCAGGTCGAGGCAAAATTCGACCAGGGCAACGTGCAGCACAACGTGCTGATGGGCGTGGATTACCTGCACAGCCACAACGACTACAAGTCGGGCTTCGGCTCCGCACCGTCCATCGACATCTTTGATCCCGTCTACGGCCAGCCGATTCCGGCCGCGCCGTACACGTATCACACCAACAGCCTGCTGGAGCAGCTGGGTGCCTACGTGCAGGACCAGATCACCATCGGCAAGTGGGGCATCACCGCCAGCGGTCGCGAAGACTGGGTGAGCAACGACGTGCGCGACCTGATCGCCAACACGCGCGACAAGCAGAACGACAACGCGTTCTCCGGCCGCCTGGGCGTGAACTACACCACCGACATCGGGCTGGTGCCGTACGTTGCGTACTCGCACTCGTTCAAGACCACGGTGGGCACCACGTTCGACGGCAGCGCGTACAAGCCCATCACCGGCGATCAGTTCGAAGGCGGCCTGAAGTACCAGACACCCGATGGCCGCACGCTGATCACCGGCGCGGTGTACCAGCTGACGCAGAAGAACGCGCTCACCGTCGACCCCGACCACCTGTTCTTCTCGCTGCAGCAGGGCCAGACGCGCACACGTGGCGCGGAGCTGGAAGCGAATGTGGCAGTGACCGATCACCTGAGCATGACGGCGGCGTATGCCTATACCGATGCCAAGGTCACCCATGCCAACGACGCTACGCTGGGCAAGCAGGTAGCGCTGGTGCCCAAGCAGCAGGCATCGGTATCGGCCGACTACAGCGTTCACGAAGGCGTGCTGGCGGGCCTCGGCTTTGGCGGCGGCGTGCGCTTCATCGGCGAACACTACGGCGATGCGTACAACCAGTTCCGCACCGGCGGCTACACCCTGTTCGACGCCAACGCGCACTACGACGTGCAGAACTGGCGCTTCCAGGTGACCGCGGCAAATCTGTTTGACCGCGAGTACGTCTCGGCCTGCAACAGCGCCATCTGGTGCTACTACGGCTATCCACGCGAGATCACCGTGTCGGCGCGTTATCGCTGGTAAGCATCTATCCGCTTCATCGGGATGGACACAACGCCGGCGCATGCCGGCGTTGTTCGTTATGGAACATGGCAGCAGCTAACGCCAACGCTCAAAGACTCCCCTGCGCGCATTGCGCATCAGCGCGCCCAACGTCAACAAGACAGTCGCCAGAGCTCACCCCGCCATCCGTGGGATGTCCAAGCACCACCAACTTTGATAATGTGAACCAGTTCACGCTTGGCGACAGGACCGTCCGCCCGGCGATCTCATGGGAAGGGGCCCATGTTCCAACGCATCCATTTCATTTCCGGCCTGCCACGGTCGGGTTCCACGCTGCTGGCCGCACTGCTTCGCCAGAATCCTCGCTTCCATGCTGACATGAGCGGCCCGCTGGCCGGCCTGTTCACCTCGCTGCTGGGTGACATGAGCGAGCGCAACGAGTTCTCGATGTTCATCGACGAGGGCAAGCGCCAGCGCGTGCTGCGCGGCCTGTTCGAGAATTTCTACGCCGACGCATCCGCGGACGTGGTGTTCGACACCAATCGTGGCTGGTGCGTGCGCATGCCTGCCCTCGCCACGCTGTTTCCCCAGAGCAAGGTGATCGCCTGCGTGCGTCACGTGCCGTGGATCGTGGACAGCGTCGAGCGCCTGATCCGCCAGAACGCGTTCCAGCCCTCCGCCATTTTCAATTACAGCCCCGGCGGCACCGTCTACACGCGCGCCAATGGCATCGCCGGTTCCGATGGCTTGCTCGGCTTTGCGTACGACGCACTGAAAGAAGCGTTCTACGGCGAGCACGCCAACCGCCTGATGCTGGTGCAGTACGAAACCCTGGTGAGCCAGCCGGCCAAGGCCCTGGCTGCCATCTACGATTTCATCGGCGAGCCGACTTACCCGCACAACGTCGATCAGGTGGAGTACGACGCCACCGCCTTCGACACCAAGGCCGGCACGCCGGGCCTGCATGCGGTGCGCCCGAAAGTCGAAGCGCGCGAACGCGAAAGCATTCTCCCGCCGGATCTGTTCCGCCGCTTCGAGAACGACGCCTTCTGGCGCGATCCGGGCCTGAATCCGCGCGGCGTGCGCATCGTCTGACCAACAACTCGCAGGGCCGCCGTTTGGCGGCCCTTGCTTTTGCACATTCTCTACAGGGGCAGTTTTCATGAACCGGATCTATCGGCTCGTCTGGAATCGTTCGTTGCGCGTGATGCAGGTGGCTTCCGAACTCGCGCGCCCGGTGCGCGGCGGTGATGCCACGAACAGCGGTGAATCCGTGCTGCGTCGGCATCCGCTGGTGATGGCGTGCCTCACGGCGCTTGCCGTGACGGTCTGGGCACCGCCCACATGGGCCGCAACCTGCACGATCTGCGGAGCGACCGGCGGCCCTGGCGGCACTGGTTCGAACACGGCTGGCACGGGCGGCGCAGGCGGCCTGACCGGCGCTAACAACGGTGGCTCCGGCGGGATCTACAACTACGCCACCCAGGGCTCATACAACGGCAAGAGCGGCGGCGGTGTCGGCAGCAGCGGCGGCCAGGGCGGTACTTACAACTTCGGCCCCCTCATCGCGACGGGCGGTCTGCCCGGAAGTGCGACCCGCGGCGGCGGCATGGGTGGCGCGGGCTACTCCTCCAGAACGCCGTCCGCCGGCTCGGGAACGACCGTAGCGGGCGGCGGCGGCGGTGCCGGTGGCGGACTCAGCACCCATGGCGCGGGCGGCGGCGGCGGCGGCGGCATGGGCTCTACCGGTTATGTCAGCGGAGCCGGCGGCGGCGGCGGTGGCGGCGGCGGCGGTGGTCTGGGCCTGGATATCGCTGCGGGCACCTCCAGCACCGTCAACGGCACCGACACTGTGAGTGGCGGCGCGGGCGGCAACGGTGGCAAGGCCGTCACGGGCACCTACGGCACGGGCGGCGGCGGCGGTGGTGGCGGCGGCGGCGCAGGTGCGTATGCGGGAACGTCCTCCACCCTTATCAATCAGGGAGCGATCAACGGTGGCCAGGGCGGCGCTGGCGGTGCCAGCGCTGCTGGCGGCGGCGGCGGTGGTGGCGGCGGTGGCGCGGGCGTGCTGATGAACACGCAGGCCACGCTGGTCAATACCGGGTCCATCACCGGCGGCAACGGTGGCGCAGGCTACGCCACAGCTGGCAAAAACGGCGGCAGCGGCCTGGGTGGCTATGGCGTCACAGGCTCCGGCAACGACAGCATCACCACGAGTGGCACCATCAGTGGTGGCCTTTCCGGTAGCACATCGCCGCAGCGCGCCAATGCGGTGTACCTCTCTGGCGGCAACAACACGCTGACGCTGCAGAGCGGCTTTTCGTTCGTCGGCAACGTCGTCAGCAGCGGTGGTGACACGCTCGCGCTGGGTGGCAACACGGCCTCCACCTTCAATGTGTCGTCCATCGTTGCCACGGCGCCTACGTCCTACTCCGGGACGACGCAATACGGCGGTTTTACCTACTTCGCGAAAACCGGCACGAGCACCTGGACCCTCACCGGTGCGGCGTCGACGGCTACCAACTGGAACGTCACGCAAGGCACGCTGGCATTGCAGAGCAGTGCGTCACTCGCGGCCAACAGCGCGGTGACCGTCACGGGCGGTACGCTGGCCGTGCTGAACGGCAGCAACCTGGGCGCGGGCAGCACGGTCACCCTCAACGGCGGCACGCTGGAGGCAGTGAGCGGCGCCTACACCCAGAGCCAGGCAACGACGATCGGCGTCAACGGCGGCACGCTGGCGGTGGATGCCGGCGCCAATCTCACGCTGTCTGGAGCAGTCTTGGGCACGTCGGGCAACCTCACTGCCGTCGGCCCCGGCACGCTAACGCTGGCGGGGAATGTCAGTACGGGCAGCGGCAACCAGACCTACAGCGTCAACAACGTTGCCCTGGGCGGCGCTGCCACGCTCATCAGCGCCGGCACCATCACCTTCAACACCGCGATCGACTCGACGACGAGCGGCGCAAACAGCCTCGCGCTCAACGCACCCACCGTATGGCTAAGCAACGCGGTAGGCGCCACGACGGCACTCGGCTCGCTGAATGTCACCGGTGGCCAGGTTTCGTTGGGCGGCAACGTCACGACGAGCGGCACGCAGAGCTACGATGCGGCGACGCTCAGCAACAACGTCACCTTGACCAGCACCGGCTCGGGGGCGATCACGCTTGCCTCGACCGTGGACGGCGCTCATGCCTTGATCGTGGATACCTCGGGCATCGCCAGCTTCAATGGGGCTGTCGGCGGCACGACGGCGCTCACCAGCCTGGTCAGCAGCGGCTTCGGCACGACCAAGCTGTCAGGTAGCGTCAATACGACCGGGGCACAGACCTATACGGGTGAAGTGCAGCTCACCGGCAACGAAACGCTCGTGAGCAGCGGCGGTGGCAACATCACTTTTGGCCTCGGCACGACGGGCAACTATGCCCTGTCCGTATCCACCGCGGGCAGCCTTTCTTTCGACAACTATGTGTCGGTGAACGGCCTCTCCACGAATAGCGGCAGCTTCTCCGCATCGGGTGCCGTGTCCAGCCTTGGTTCGCTGGCCATCACCACCAGCAATGGTGCCATCACTCAGGCGAGCAGCTTTTCGGCCACCGGAACCTCGACGTTCAATGCCGGCAACCATGCGATCACGCTGACGAACCTGGGCAATGCGCTTGCCGGCACCGTGTCGTTGAGCAACAGCGGCGCCAACAACGTCGCCCTGACCAACAGCCAGGCGCTGTTGCTCGGCAATGTCGCCACTGGCAGTGGCAGCCTGTCACTGGCCAGCGCGGGCAGCATGACGCAATCGGGCGCCATTTCGCAGGCAGCGGGCGCCGGCGCCGTCTCGCTCAACGCGAACAGCAACGCCATCACGCTGACGAACTCGGGCAATCTTTTCACCGGTCTGGTCTCGGCCTCGGGCAGCAGCGTGGCCCTGAGCAACAGCACTGACCTGGGCATTGGCAACATCACAGGCACCAGCAGCGTGGCGCTGAGCAGCACGGGCGCCCTCACGGAAGCAGGCACAGGCAAGATTTCCACCGCGACGCTCACCGGCAACGTGAGCGGCGCGGCCACGTTGACCAGCGCACTGAACAGCATCAGCGCATTGGGCAACTTCACGGCAGGCAGCCTGTCGCTGGTCAACAGCGGGGCGTTGAACGTGTCGGGCAACGTGAACGTGGGTACCGGCAACGTCGGCCTGAACGTGGGCAGCAACGCCTTGACGGTCTCCGGCAGCGTAACCGGCGGCAACGTCACGCTCGATGCAGCGGGCAACACGCTGCTCACGGGCACCCTGACTGCGAACAGCACCACGCTCAACACCGGCACCTTGCAAGTCGGCAACGGTGGCACCACAGGAACGCTCGCCAGCAACGTGGTCGACAATACCGGGCTGAGCTTCAACGGCAGCAACAGCCTGAGTTATGCCGGCATCGTCTCCGGCACCGGCACGCTGGCAAAGCTGGGCTCAGGCACGTTGACGCTGACTGGCAGCAGCACCTATGTCGGCGCTACCACCATCAGCGCCGGCACGCTGGCGCTGTCCGGTACTGGCAGCATCGCCAACTCATCGGACGTCAACGTGGCCATCGGTGCCAGTTTCGACATCTCCAATGCGTCGACAGGCGCGTCGATCACGTCACTCGACGGCGTCGCTGGTAGCAGCGTCAGTCTCGGTGCCAATTTGCTCACGCTGACTGCCGCCCAGGGCAGCTTCGGCGGCACCATCGGCGGCACGGGCGGCGTGACTGTACAGAACGGCAGCGAAACGTTCATCGGCGTCAACACCTATACGGGCACGACGACCATCAACTCCGGCGCCAGGCTGACCCTGGGCAACGGATCATCGAACGCCACGATTTCCGGCAACGTGGTGAACCAGGGCACCCTCGCCTTCAATCCCGCTGGCTCATCCACCTTTGGCGGCGTGGTATCCGGCAACGGTGCGCTGACGAAGGCCGGCAGCGGCACGCTCACCCTGACCGGCGTGAACACATACGCCGGTGCAACGTCGGTCAGCGGCGGCACGCTCGCCCTCTCGGGCACGGGCAATATTGCCCAGTCGTCCGACGTGAACGTCGTCAGCGGCGGGACGTTCGACATCTCTGGCACCGCGGGCGGTGCATCGATCGAGTCGCTCGACGGCGGTGGCATTATCAA
The DNA here is from genome assembly GCF_014297575.1 of Dyella telluris. Taxonomy (NCBI): domain Bacteria; kingdom Pseudomonadati; phylum Pseudomonadota; class Gammaproteobacteria; order Lysobacterales; family Rhodanobacteraceae; genus Dyella; species Dyella telluris. The sequence goes on from NZ_CP060412.1 coordinate 250,624, forward strand.
TCTCGGCTCGAAGGCGCTCACGTTGAGCAACGCCAGCGGCAATTTCGCCGGCGTGATTGCCGGCACCGGCAACCTGATCCTGCAGGGCGGCACGGAAACCCTCACCGGCCCCAACATGTATGCCGGTGCCACGATCATCAACGGCGGCACGCTCGCCTTGGGCGTGGGTGGTTCGATCGGCACATCTTCCGGCGTCAATGTCGCCAGCCTGGGCACCTTCGATATTTCCGGCGCGGGTACTGGCGTTGGCAGGTCCATCCTTTCGCTGGCCGGTGCTGGCCAGGTGCACCTGGGCACGAATGCGCTGGTGCTGACCCAGGCGGCCGGCAGCTTCAGCGGCGTGATCGATGGCAGCGCGGGCTTCACCGTGCAGCATGGCAGTGAAGTCCTCACTGGCGACAACACCTACACGGGCGCCACCACCATCGCCAGCGGCGCGACGCTGCAGATCGGCAACGGCGGCACCACCGGCGCAGTCGCCGGCGACATCGCGGACAACGGCGCGCTGACGGTGAACCGCAGCGATGCATATACCTACGCGGGAGCGATCTCCGGAACCGGCACGCTCACGCAGGCCGGCACCGGCACGCTGACGCTGGACGGCAACAGCAGCGGCTTTGCCGGCAGTACCGACGTGGCTTCGGGCACGCTGGTGGTGGGCAGCGTCGCCGGCAACGGTGCGGCACTGGGCGGCAATATCGCGGTTGATGCGGGCGCCACGTTGCGCGGCCACGGCACCATCGGCGGCAATGTCGACGTGGCCTCCGGCGCCGCGGTCGAACCTGGCGACTCCATCGGCACGCTCACGGTCAATGGCAACTTCACCGCAGCCCGGGGCAGCGTGCTGAACTACGCCTTCGGTGCGCCGGGTGCCAGCATGCAGACCGCGGGCACCGGCGACAGCATCGTGGTGGGCGGCAACCTCACGTTGAATGGTGCGACGCTGAATATCTCCGATGCCGGCGGCATGGGTGCGGGCCTGTACAACCTCTTCAGCTACAGCGGCACGCTCTCGCTCACCGGCGGCGGGCTGGCCGTTGGCAGCACGCCGGCAGGCCAATCGCTCACGCTGCAGTTCCTTACGGGCCAGAAGCAGATCAACCTGATCGACACCACGGGGTTCACGCTCGACTTCTGGAATGCCAATGGCCAGGCCACGGCCACGCAGATGGGTGGCGGCAGCGGTGTGTGGTCCAACTCGTCGGCGAACTGGACCGACGCCACCGCCAGCATGCCGAACGCGGCCATGACGCCGCAGCCGGGCTTCGCCATCTTCGGCGGCACATCGGGCACGGTGACGGTGGACAGCGTCAACGGCGGCGTCAGCGCCACGGGCATGCAGTTCGCCGTGGACGGATACCATTTGAACGGCGACACGCTGACGCTGGTGGGCAGCAACGGCAGCCCACCAGTGATCCGCGTGGGCGATGGCTCCAGCGCCGGCTCCGCGATGACAGCCACCATCGACAACGTGCTGGCTGGCAGTGACGGCCTCACCAAGAGCGACCTGGGCACGCTGGTGCTCAATGGCGTCAACACCTATACCGGCGGCACCACCATCACCGGCGGCACGCTGTCGGTATCCAGCGATGCCAATCTGGGCGACGCATCGGGTGGCCTCTCGCTGCAGGGTGGCACGCTGGAAAACACCGCCGCGTTTACCACGGCCCGCAGCATCGACCTGAGCGGCAATGGCACGTTGCAGACCGATGCCGACCTGACCGCCAACGGCGTGATCAGCGGCAACGGCACCCTCAGCAAGAGCGGTACCGGCACGCTGCTGCTCACCAACACCAACATCTACACCGGCGCCACCACCATCGGTGCCGGCACGCTGGCCTTGTCCGGCAGCGGCAGCATCGCAACGTCGTCGGACGTGAGCATCGCCGGCGGCGGCAGCTTCGATATCGCCGGCACCAGCAGCGGTGCGTCCATCGTGTCGCTGGATGGCAACGGCAGCGTCAAGCTTGGCCAGCATTCGCTCACGCTGAGTGCCGCCAACGGCAGCTTCGGTGGCGTGATCGGCGGCACCGGTGGCGTCGACCTTGCCGGCGGAACGGAGACACTCACCGGCACCAACGCCTATACCGGCGCCACCACGATCAGCGGCGGCACGCTGGCCCTTTCCGGCAGCGGCTCCATCGCTAGCTCGAGCGGCGTGAACGTGGCCAGCGGCGCGACGTTCGATATCTCGGGGACGTCCAGTGGCGCATCCGTCGCTTCGCTGGGTGGCAACGGCGCCGTCAACCTGGGCCAGCAGTCGCTCACGCTCACGCAGGCCAACGGCAGCTTCGGTGGCGTGGTCGGTGGTGCGGGCGGTCTGACGCTGCAAGGTGGCAACGAGATATTCAGCGGCACCAACACCTATGCCGGAAGCACAGCGATCAACGCCGGCACGCTGGCGTTGTCGGGCACGGGCAGCATCGCCGATTCGTCCGGCGTGAACGTCGCAGGCGGCGCATTCTTCGATATCGCGGGCACGTCCAGCGGCACGTCCGTCACGTCGCTGACGGGCAACGGCAACGTGACGCTTGGCACGCAGCGGCTCACCATCACCCACGCCAGTGGCAGCTTCGATGGTGTGATCACCGGCACGGGCGGCCTCTCGGTGCAGGACGGCAGCGCGGTCCTCACCGCCACCAACACGTATACCGGCAACACCATCGTTGGCAGCGGCGCAACGCTGACCCTGGGCAACGGCGGAGCGACGGGCTCCGTCGCAGGTGATGTCACCGACAACGGCGCGCTGGTCTTCAACCGCAGCAACGCAGCCTCCTTCGTTGGCGTGGTTTCCGGCGCCGGCTCGCTGACGCAGGCCGGCAGTGGCACGCTCACGCTCACCGGCATCAACACCTATACCGGCGCCACGGCGATCAACGCCGGCACGCTGGCGCTGTCGGGCAACGGCAGCATCGCCGGTTCGTCCAGCGTGAACGTGGCGAACGGCGCGAGCTTCGATATCTCGGGCACCACACAAGGTGCATCGGTTGCCTCGCTGGATGGCAACGGTCATGTCGCGCTGGGCCAGCAGTCGCTCACGCTCACGCAGGCCAGCGGCAGCTTCGGCGGTGTGATCGCCGGCGCGGGTGAGCTGGTGCTCGCCGGCGGCACCGAGACGCTCACCGGCGCCAACGCCTATACCGGCGCCACCACGATCAACGGTGGCACGCTGGCGCTGTCGGGCAGCGGCAGTGTTGCCGGCTCGTCCGGTGTGAGCGTGGCCAGCGGCGCAACGCTCGACATCTCGGGCACGTCCAGTGGCGCGTCCATCACCTCGCTGGATGGCAACGGCAACGTCGCACTGGGCCAGCAGTCGCTCACGCTCACGCAGGCCGGGGGCAGCTTCAACGGCGTGATCGCCGGTGCGGGCGGCCTCACCCTGCAGAGTGGCATCGAGGTACTTACCGGTGCGAATACCTATGCCGGCGCCACTACCATCGCCCACGGGGCCATACTGCAGATCGGTAACGGTGGCACCACCGGTGCCATCGCCGGCAACGTGGCCGACAACGGTACGCTGATCTTCGCGCGCAGCGACGACACGACGTTCTCCGCTGTCATCGCCGGCAGCGGCTCGCTGGTGCAGAACGGCAGCGGCACCCTCACTCTGGCCGGCGCCAACAACTACAGCGGCGGCACGCTGATCAACGCCGGCATGCTGAAGGGCGATGCGAGCAGCCTGCAGGGCAACATCGTCGACAACGGCAACCTCCAGTTCGATCAGGAGAGCGACGGCATCTATGCCGGCGTGCTTTCCGGCCAGGGCGGCTTCACCAAGTCCGGCAGCGGCACGCTGATCATGAATGGCCAGAGCACGTTCAGCGGCATCACCCACGTTGCCGCCGGCACGCTGGAAATCGGTGACGCGGCCACGCCGGGCGCCACGCTGGGTGGACAGGTCGACGTGGACAGCGCCGGCACGCTGCGCGGACACGGCACCATCAACGGCAACGTGCTGAACGATGGCGTGGTGCGTCCGGGTGGTTCGGTGGGTACGCTGACCATCAATGGCAACTACACGCAGGGCAGCACCGGCCAGCTGATGATCGACACGTCTGCCGATGGCACGGGCAGCCGTCTGGTGGTGAACGGCTCGGTGGCGCTGGCAGGCAGCGCGCTGCTGATCCTGCCCTCCTCCGACTGGAAGGCCAACACCAACTACGAGCTGCTGACCTCCACGGGTGGCATCAGCGGTCAGTTTGCATCGGTGACGTCGAACTTCGCCTTCGTCAATCCAACGTTGTCGTACGGCAGCAACCAGATTGGCCTGGTGCTGGCTCGCAACAACGTGGCCTTCCCCACCGTTGCCGGCACCGGCAACGCCAAGGCGGTGGCGGCAGCGGTCGAATCGCTGGGTGCGGGCCAGCCCGTGTATGACGGGGTGGTCACGCTGGACAGTGCCACGGCAGCCAAGGCCTTCGAACAATTGCAGGGCGACATCCACGCCAGCACGCGCACCGCCATCCAGGAGAATGATCGCTACGTGCGCGACGCCATCGGTGCGCATCTGTCCGGCGTCGCCAGCGGCGCAGACGGCCACAGCGCGAGCAACGAGGCCGGCGTGTCCGCATGGACGTCCGCATGGGGCCACTGGGGTTCGCACGACGGCAACGACACCGCCGCGCAGCTGGACAGCAACGGCAGCGGCCTCGTGGTGGGCGCGGACCTCGGCGTGGCCGGCGACAGTCGCGTCGGCACCCTGCTCGGTACGGGCCAGGGCACGGCACGCAGCGCCACGCCGTACACCTCCGCGCATCACCTGGATACCTACGCGGGTCTCTACGGCGACACGAAGCTCGGCGCCGTACGCCTGCAGGGCGGCGCGGTGTATGGCTGGCAGAAGGTCAACGCCTCGCGCACGCTGGACTTTGGCAACCTCAACGGCAGCGCCGACAGCCGCTACAACGCCAACACGGCGCAGGCCGTCGTCGATGCCAGCTACGAATTCGCCGTGGGTCGCTCCACCGTGGCGCCGTTCGTCAACGTGGCCTACGACCACCTCAGCACCGATGCCTTCCATGAAAACGGTTCGGCCGCCGCGCTGAATGTGGCCGGCGACGACAGTGCCGTCACCGTCAGCACGCTCGGTGTGCGCGGCAGCTTCCAGCTCGATGACCGCGGAGGCCTGCATGCCAACGTGAGCATGGGCTGGCAGCACGCCTCGGGCGACGTGACGCCGGTGGCCAACGAGCGCTTCGTGGCGGGCGGCAATGCGTTCTCCGTCTATGGCGTGCCGGCGGCGAAGAATGCGGCGGCGCTGAGCGGTGGCATCAGCTTCCAGGTCACGCCCAGCGTGACCGTGGATGCCACCTATAGCGGCCAGTTCGGCACCGGCGTGACGGACCAGGCAGCACGCATGAGCCTGACCTGGATGTTCTGAGTCCCGTTGCAAGCCACAAGAAAGGCCGGTCGTGTGAACGACCGGCCTTTCTTTTTTGCAAGATCAGGCATGCATGGCTACATCGGAGCCCGCAGACTTCCGCTCCGGAGCACCATCATCAAGGTGGCGCTCCCGATAGCCCCCGCGCGTCGCGCAGCCCATGCTTCAAACGACGACGCACAGTACGGCCCGCGACAGTGATCGACGATCTGGCCGTCTTTCGGCAACTCGTCCCGTCGACGCTCCACCGGGTTTGACGGCATGCTGATCGCGTCCGGCGCCTTTCCCGGCGCGAATGCCTCACCGAGGCGCACGTCCGGCACCGTAACCATGTCATCCTTCAGGCGACTCAGCAGCGACCGGATCCAGCAAGGCGAGGCCATGACATTTCGCCAGTTTCCGCATCAGCCCCCGCGTAACACCTGCGGCCTGACCACAGGCGCGGGCATCGTCGCCCGTGTGGCCCGCCCGAAAGGCAGCGCACGGATGACCGCGCCGTGACCGCCACCGTCAACCGTCGGACCATCGCCCTGGGCCTGCGTGAAAACTGGCGGCAGTTCGCACTGCTGGTGCTGATCAACGCCTTTGTCGGCGGCATGGTGGGTATCGAGCGCACGGTGGTGCCGTTGATCGGCGCGGAAACTTTCCATCTGCAGTCGACCACGCTGATCACCTCGTTCATCGTCAGCTTCGGCGTGGTGAAGGCGCTGGCCAATCTGGTGTCGGGCCAGCTGGCGGATACCTGGGGACGCAAACGCGTGCTGGTGATCGGCTGGTTGCTGGGCCTGCCCGTGCCGTTCCTGATCATGGCCGCACCGGCCTGGGGATGGATCGTAGCCGCCAATGTGCTGCTGGGCCTGAGCCAGGGCTTCGCGTGGTCAATGACGGTCATCATGAAGATCGACCTGGCAGGCTCGCGCAGTCGCGGGCTCGCCGTTGGCCTCAACGAGTTCGCCGGCTATCTCGCCGTGGGCGCCACGGCGTTCTTCACCGGTTATCTCGCCAGCCGCTATGGCCTGCGGCCGGTGCCGATGTACCTGGGCGTCGGTTACGCGGTGTTCGGCACCCTCCTTTCGATACTCGCGGTGCGCGACACGCGCGAGCACGTGCACGCCGAAACGCGCGATGCCGGACAGGCCACCGCCACGCTCGGCTTCCGCGAGGTGTTCGCCCTCACCTCCTTCCGCCAGCGCAACCTGTTCGCAGCTTCGCAGGCCGGCCTGGTGAACAACCTCAACGACGGCATGAGCTGGGGCATCTTCCCTTTGTTCTTCACGTCGCTGGGCTTGGGTGTCGAGCGCATCGGCATGCTCAAGGCGGTGTATCCGGTGGTGTGGGGCATGGGCCAGGTAGTGACGGGGCCGCTGAGCGACCGCTGGGGTCGCAAGGGCCTGATCGTCGCCGGCATGTGGGTACAGGCCGCCGGCCTTTTTCTCACGGCGGCCACCGGCCGTTTCGCGTGGTGGCTGGTGGCCAGCATCCTGCTGGGCGCAGGCACGGCGATGGTCTACCCCAGCCTGATCGCCGCCGTGTCGGATGCCTCCGCACCTGCGTGGCGTGCACGCTCACTCAGCGTGTACCGCTTCTGGCGCGACCTGGGTTACGCGATAGGTGCACTTTCCGCGGGACTTATCGCAGATCGCTATGGCCTTGCTTCGGCGATCGTTGCCATCGGCGCGCTGACCTTCATCTCCGGTGTTGTCGTCGCCGTCGTCATGACCGAGCATCGACCCCACGTTGCGCCCTGAGGAGCAAAGCCGGCCATGATGCCCATCTACCTCGACTACAACGCCAGCACGCCCATCGACCCGGCCGTGCAGGCCGTCATGGAACCGCTGCTCCACCATGCATTCGGCAACCCGTCGAGCGGGCACTGGGCCAGCACGCCGGCCAGGGACGCGCTTGAGCAGGCGCGCGCTCAGGTAGCGAACCTGCTCGGGGCTCAAGCAGACGAGATCGTGTTTACCAGCGGTGGCAGCGAGGCGAACAACTCGGCGCTGAAGGGCAGCTTCTTCGCACTGCGTGAACGTGGCGACCACATCATCACGCAGGCCACCGAACATCCATCCGTGCTGAAGCCGCTCGCCTTCCTGCAGCGGCTGGGTGCATCGGTCACCGTGCTTCCGGTGGATGGCACCGGCCGCGTTGATCCGGACGAGGTGCGCCGCGCCATCACTTCGCGCACCGTGCTGGTCAGCATCATGCATGCGAACAACGAGACCGGCACGCTGCAGCCCATCGATGCCATCGGCGCCATCGCCCGCGAACATGGCGTGCGCTTCCACACCGACGCGGCGCAGTCGATGGGCAAGGTAGCGGCACGCGTCGATGACCTCGGCGTGGACCTGCTCAGCATCGCCGGCCACAAGTTGTACGCGCCCAAAGGCATCGGCGCGCTGTATGTCCGCCGAGGCACGGCGCTGGAGCCGCTGATCCACGGCGCCGGACACGAACAAGGCCGCCGCGCCGGCACGGAAAGCGTGCTGCTCGCCGCAGCGCTGGGGGAAGCCTGCCGGCTCGCGGGTGACCCCGAACCCGTTGCACGCATCCGCGCGCTGCGCGACCACTGCTGGCAATCGCTGCAGGCACTTTATGGCAATCGCATCGTGCTCAACGGCCACCCCGAGCATCGGCTGCCCAACACGCTGAATGTCGCCTTCATCGACCAGATCGGCGCCGACGTGCTCGCCCGACTCGAAGGAGTCGCCGCGTCCACCGGTTCCGCCTGCCACGCCGGCCGGATCGAACTGTCGCCGGTGCTTGCCGCCATGGGCGTGAGTGAACGCGTTGGCATGGGTGCCGTGCGTTTCAGCCTGGGACGAGGCACGACGCAAGCGGACATCGATAGCGTCATGGCACAGTTCCATGCCATCGAAGCCGCTCGTCGGCACCACGCCTGAGCAACATCGCCCGAGCCGCGTCCCGGGCGAACCCGGCAATGACTACCGGCATCTTGCGCGCCACGGCGCTCATCACCCAGCGTAGGCAAGGACACTGAAGGAGCGCCCTGATGATCCTTGCATGGAGTTTGATCGCAGCCGCAGCCACGACCAGCGCGGCAAGCCACGCGCAGGTTGTTCCCACCGTTTTCGAGGCCGGGCATTTCTTCGCCACACCGGAAACGGTCACCGGAGAACGGCTCAAGCTGCTGGTGGACACGGGCGGCGGCGGCGCGGATGGCCTCTATGTGCTCGGCACGCCGACGGCCCAGCGGCTGAAGCTGCCAGCCAGCCCCTGCAAGCTCGGCAACCCCAAATTGACTACGGCAGCCCTTCCCGCCTATCAACCCGGCCGTGGGATTCCAGCGCACGACGGGGCCTGCGACGCTGTGCTGACCATGGACGACCCGCACCCCATCAGCGCCGCGGACGGCATCCTCGGAGCGCCCTATCTCGATGGACGCGTATGGACGTTTGACTATCCCGCAAGAAAACTGGTGCTGCAAGGCACGGCCTGGACACCGGCAAAGGACGACCACGCGGAAGCGCTGGGTTTCCAGAATAACGATCAGGGCAAACGCGTGCAGGCCTTTCCCCGCGTGCAGATCCGGGTCGATGGCGAGCCGATCGACATGCTGCTGGATACCGGCGCCACCGCCTTCCCTTCCGACACAGGCAGGCAGGTCACCGGCACGCCAACCGTCAACGGCTTTGGCGTCACCAGCTATATCACGCACAGCCAACTGGAAAGCTGGCATGCAAGGCATCCCGAATGGCGCGTGCTGGAGAACGGCGACGTGTTGTTCGCCAAGTACTCGCCACGCATGATCGAAGTGCCGTCACTGGAAATCGCCGGCTGGTCACTTGGCCCGGTGTGGTTCACCGAGCGGCCCGACAGCGCCTTCCACGGCATGATGGCCGAACTCATGGACAAAACGCCTGAAGGCGCCATCGGCGGCAACGTACTGGGGCACTTCGTGCTGACCATCGACTACCCCAAGGGCATGGCCTATGTCGCGTGCCCGCAGGGTTGCCAGGCCAGCGCCGCTTCGTCGACACGGTAGCGGCAAGCCACCGTTTCGGCGCTGGACCGCCTAGCCCGGTTCCATGAGGGTGCATGCGTGAATTCCGTTCACTTGCGCTATCGAGCGAGCCCCATTCCTGCAGGCGCGCGAAGGCCCGCCACCGGTCGCCCCATCGCTTCACACAACTTTACAAACCCTACAAACGGCAACAACACCGGGCCGGCACCATGCCTCTCGGGGAATCATCCCCGTAGCGACATAGGAATCAGACATGACCACTGCCTCGTCCTTTCGAAATCCCGGTCCTTCGGTGCGCTATCGGTTCACCTGGCGCATCGCCGCACTTTGCCTGACAGGCTGTCTTGCAGCTGTCGGCGGCGCCGGTGCATTTGCACAGCCCCCGCTGGATCCGGCGCGACACGGCGCTACCGCGGGCGCGGCCGGTGAATCCGTCGGCATCGTCGCCCACGTAAGCGATATGCTCCAGCATATGCCCGGCAACGCAGAGCCCTCGGCAGCGCAGAAGTCCAGCCTCTCGGCCATCATCCAGAAGGCCAATGCAGATCTCACTCCACTGCAGGAAAAGCTGAGCGACAGCCATGCGAAGATGTTTTCTCTTCTCACCCAGCCAACGATCGATCGATCCGCCGTTGAGGTCATTCGCGCGGCGCAGATGGATGCCGCCGCCCAAGTGTCGAAGCGATCCACTCAGTTTGTCATCGACGTAGCGGAAGCACTCACGCCAGAGCAACGCAAGCTCATTGCGGAGCACATGGCACACCACCAAAGCTGAGCATCCTTTTGAGTCAACGGCTGATCAACATGCATGGCTGAACGCATTCTCCTGGTAGAAGACGACCCCCGCCTCGCCGATATGCTTTCCCGGTATCTCGTCGAGGCGGGATTTCGCGTGGAAATCGCCCCGCAAGGCGCACTCGCTCTCGAAAGGCTTTCTGCTGCGCCATACGACGCCATGGTCCTCGACCTGATGCTGCCGGATATGGATGGCCTGGACATCTGTCGCCAGGCACGCCCGAAGCACGACCTTCCCATCCTCATGCTCACGGCGCGTGGCGATGCCATGGATCGCATCATCGGGCTGGAACTAGGCGCCGACGACTATCTGCCCAAGCCCTTCGAGCCACGTGAACTACTGGCCCGGCTTCGGGCGATTCTTCGCCGGCGCAACCGGGTGGGCCCTGTCAGGCCTCCGATGTCGTTCGGTCGCCTGGAGATCGATCGCTCCGCACGCGTGGTGCTGATTGATGGCAAAGAGTGCGCCATAACCTCGTACCAGTTCGCGCTCCTTGCTGCGCTGGCGGAACATGCCGGGCGGGTATTGTCGCGCGAGGCGCTGCTCGACCTTGTCAAAGGGGAGCCACTGGAGGCTTTTGACCGGTCGATCGACGTGCACATTTCGCGCATCCGCGCCGCCATCGAGGACAACCCAAGAAGGCCGCGCCGTGTGATTACCGTGCGCGGTGCCGGCTATGTACTTGCCAAGGCCCAGGACTGACATGTCTCGCTTGTATCTGCGCTTTTATCTCACCGTACTGGCCAGCCTGCTCGCCTTTGCCTTGATTCTTCTCGTGCTATGGCATCTCGACGGGGGCGGCCCCGTCAGTCACCGCGTAAGCACACTTATGGCGCTGCCGTTGGTTGCCGTCATCGTCAGCATCACGGCTTACCCGATCACACGTCGGCTCACGAGGAGACTCGAACGCCTTCAGTCGGCAGTGGAGTTGCTTGGAGCCGGTAACCTTGCCAGCCGCGTCACCGTCGAAGGCAATGACGAGGTGGCGAGGCTGGCCATCAGCTTCAACCGTGCCGCCGGCCGTATCGAGGAGTTGATCGGCGCTCACAAGACACTGCTGGCCAATGCATCCCATGAACTTCGCACCCCGCTTACCCGCATCCGGCTTTCCGTCGATCTGATAGCGAATGTTGCCGAACAGGAATGCAAGCGCGGGCTGGAGCAGGACATTGCCGAGCTTGATCATCTTATTGACGAGATCCTTCTCGCCAGTCGACTTGACGCCATCGTCGAAGCAGACATCGATGAAGAAGTGGATCTTCTGGGATTGGCGGCGGAGGAATGCGCCCGATACGACGATGTGCAGGTCGAAGGAGTCCCCATCGTCGTACGCGGCGATGCGCGATTGCTTCGTCGACTGTTGCGCAATCTTCTGGATAACGCGATGCGCTACGGTGCGCCACCGGTTGCAGTGAACATTTCCGAGAATGACGCCGTGGCGGAAATTGTGGTGCACGACCACGGGCGAATCATCCCACCGCACCTGTCTGGCCGATTGTTTGAACCTTTCTATCGTCGCCCTGATACCGTCCATCATTCCGGCGCAGGCCTTGGGCTTGCCTTGGTAAGCCAGATCGCAAAGCGCCACCGCGGTACGGCGCACTATCGAGAAGCACCAGACAGTGGAAACTGCTTCTGCGTGACCCTACCGACCTCCCCGCATCAGTGACCCGACAGGGAGTTCGTCGCGCACGCAGTGCGCTCCCACAGCGATATCGTCCGCAGGGAGAAACGCATTCCGTTCGTGACACGCCGCGGCATCACTATTCGAATTTCGAATAGATTTGATCATGTCATTTCATTGGTAAATAACTGAATCCAGCACTAGGGTAAGCAGCCTCCCTCACGCCCCGCCACGCCAACATCCCCAAGGCTTCGTCCTTCGCGTGGTTCGCGCCCCACTCCGGACCATGCCATGTTTGATCGTCTGTTCGACAACGCCGTGGATAGGCACGGCCAGCGCATTTCACTTGCCGTTCGCAATGGACATTTCGTCGAGGTGGCGCCGTCCTGTCATGCGTCGCTGGCACGCGAACGGATTGATCTGGAAGGCCGGCTTGTGCTGCCCGGCTTTGTCGACGGCCATATCCATCTCGACAAGAGCTTCGTCGGCGACCAGTGGAAGCCGCACGTACCCGTGACGTCGCTGCGCGAACGGCTGGCCATCGAGAAGACCCAGCTTGCCTCGGCACGCCCGATGACGGAACGCGCGGATGCGCTAATTGCCCAGGCGGCCGCGTTCGGTACCACGGCGATGCGCTGCCATGTCGATGTCGATGCCACCACGGGCCTCTCGCACCTGCATGCGGTACTGGAAGCGCGCAAGCGCTGGCAAGGCATCGTCGATATCGAACTGGTGGCGTTCCCGCAGGCCGGCATCATCACCTGCCCCGGCACGGCGGACGTGCTGAACGAGGCCATGTCCGCCGGTGCGCAGGTGATCGGCGGCATTGACCCGACCACGCTGGATGGCGATGCGAAGGCGCACCTTGACGTGGTGTTCGGCATCGCCGAGCGCCATGGCGCGAAGGTCGACATTCATCTGCATGAGCCCGGCGAACAAGGCATCGCCCAACTGATGGCCATTGCTGAGCGCACGCGTGCGCTGGATCTGGGCGGTCGCGTGGCCGTGAGTCATGCCTATGCACTGGGCGAAGTGCCGCTTGCAATGGTGGATCGTGCCGCTGCCACGCTGGCCGAGGCAGGCGTGGCCATCATGACCAACGCGCCCGGCGACCACCCCTTCCCGCCGGTCATGCGGCTTCGCGCTGCGGGTGTCCATGTCTTCGCGGGCAACGACAACATCCGCGACGCGTGGTGGCCTTACGGCAACGGCGACCTGCTGCAGCGGGCCATGCTGATCGGCTACCGCTCGGGCTTCTATACCGACGACGCACTGCGCGTGGCACTCGACATGGTGACGCACGCGAGCGCACAGGTGATCGGCAAACAGGACTACGGCCTGGCGCCCGGCAGCGAGGCCACGTTCGTGGTGCTGGACGAACCCAACGGCGCGGCGGCGGTTGCCGGCGTGCCGGGTGAACGTATCGTGGTGCGTCGAGGTGAGTGGCCTAGCCGCGATAGCGTTCCAGCATCCGCCCGAGTTCGCCCGCCAGCTCTTTGACCACCGGATCGGCCGTGGGTCGATGCAGCAGGGCGATGTCCATCGTTTCGATGGCCGGAAGCCCCTGCCTGCGCGTCAGCACGACATGCTCGCTGGTGACGGCGCGCGCAGGAATCAGGCTCACGCCGAGGCCACCGGCCACGGCGGACTGCACCCCGAACAGGCTTGAACTGGTGAAACTGATGCGCCAGCTTCTGCCCTGCCCCTCCACCGCCTTGACCATCTCCTCGCGATAGAGGCCGCGCGGCGGGAAGGCCACCAGCGGCAGCGGATCCTGGCTCACGGCCGGGTTCTTCGCGCTGTCGATCCACACCAGCTTCTCGCGCCAGCGCGCCACCGCTTCGCGTGCATGTCGACGCTGCTTGACGATGACCAGGTCGAGCTCGCCGTGATCGTAGCCGTGGGCGAGATCCCGGCTCAGCCCGGTGGTCACTTCCAGCTTTACGTCCGGATGCTTGCGGTTGAACGCGGCGAGCAGCTGCGGCGTCCGCCCGACCACGAAATCCTCCGGCACGCCCAGACGCACAGTCACAGCCACGGCCGTGCCGGCCAGTGCGTCGAGCATCCCGTCGTTGAGCGACAGCATGCGTCGCGCATAGGCCAGCAGTTTCTCGCCCTGGTCGGTGGGGCGCACGTCGCGATTGCCGCGCACCAGCAGCTGATGACCAGCCTTCTCTTCCAGGCGACGGATCTTCTGGCTCACCGTCGACTGAGTGGAATGAAGGCGTGCGGACGCGGTGGTGAAGCTGCCGCAGTCGGCCACCGTAACGATGGCGCGCAACAGGTCCAGGTCAAACAGCGCCCTATTTGGGTTTGCACTGGTAGCCATTTGAATATTTGGCTTCTAAATGACAAAGCCGACTTCTAACATCGATCGACGCACCGGGCAACGCCCGCTTTCCCGCCACGAGGAACACCACGCGTGAAGAAGCTTCTTTCGGTCGCCATCGCTTCGGCGGTGGCCCTGGCCTCCCCGGCCTTTGCGGCGTCGTCAGTCGGCGACGTGATCATCCGCCATGCCAACGTGGTTGACGTAGAACACGCGACCGCCATCCAGGACCAGGCCGTGGTGCTGCGCGGCAACGACATCGTCGCCGTCGGCCCCGACAAGGACATCGCCAAAGCGTGGAAGGCAACCCAGACCGTGGATGGCGATCATCGCTACCTGATTCCCGGCCTGTGGGACATGCATGTGCACTTCGGCGGCGGCCCCGAGCTGATCGACGAGAACAAGGCTCTACTGCCGCTGTATATCGCGCACGGCATTACCACCATCCGCGATTGCTCGGGCGACCTGCCCGACCAGGTGCTGGCGTGGCGCGGGGAGATTGCCGACGGCACGTTGTTCGGGCCGCAGCTCTTCACCTCGGGCGCGAAGATCGAAGGCATTCATCCGGTGTGGAAAGGCACCATCGAAGTCGGCAGCAAGGCCGATGTCGATGCCGCGTTCGTGAAGCTGAAGAAGGACAAGGTCGACTTCGTCAAGATCACCGACAGCACGCTGGATCCGCAGTTGTTCCTTTATGCGGTGTCTGAAGCGCACAGCTTCGGTATCCGCTCCTCGGGCCACATCCCAATGGCGTTGACGGTGGAACAGGCGGTCGATGCCGGCATCAGCTCGATCGAACACATCGACTACGCCTACAAGGCCGGCGTGAAGGACGAAGCCGCCATCACCGCGGATTACGCCGCCGGACGCATCACGCGCGCCGAAGCCAACAAGCGCCTGGACGCCGGCTTCGACAAGGCGACGGCGATGAAGGCCTACCAGCTGTTCAAGGACAAAAACGTATTCGTCACGCCGACGCTCAACGGCGGCCGCGTACTGGATTTCCTGGACGTGGACAACCACGCCAACGATCCCTACCTCGCCTATATCGGCCCGAAGCTGCGCAAGACCTACGACTGGCGCATCGAGCGCGCCGCCAAGGCCACGCCGGAACAGATCGCCGCGCGCCACGCGCACTACGAAAAGCTGGCTGCGGTGCTGCCGATGCTGCAGCAGGCGGGCGTCACCATCATGGCGGGCACGGATGCCGGCTTCCTCAACTCCTTCGACTACCCGGGCATCGGCCTGCATGAAGAACTGGGCCTGTTCGTGAAGAACGGCCTGACTCCGGCACAGGCCTTGTCGTCGGCCACCCGTGCGGGCCCGGCGTGGTTCGGCAAGCTGGATCGCTACGGCGCCATCACCACCGGCCACGCCGCCGACCTGGTGCTGCTCAAGCGCGATCCGCTGAAGGACATCGACGCCACGCGCGACATCGACACCGTGATCCTGCGCGGCCACGTATACGACCGCCACGCGCTGGACGGCATGCTCGAACAGACCCGCGCCCAGGTATCGGCCTGGAACCGGCAGGCGGCGAAATAAGCCACTGCCGTGCGGGCAGGCCTGCCCGGCAGCACCCCAACGTTGATTCGAAGGCCGGCGCCATGCCGGCCTTTCTTCACGCGGCGCAGCATGACGCCCGACACAATAGCCGCCAGGAACGCCAGACACCGGGACTCCACGCCCGGCGCTGCACACGGTTTGCGGCCTTGGGGTAACCATCGGCCGCCATCCGGCGAAGTCAGGACATCCACCTGTCATTCCAGGAGTGCCGCATGACCGATCCGTCTCCACCGCCGCCGTCACGCCAACCCTGGAGGTGGGCCGTGATTGGCCTTGCCGTCGCGGGGCTCGCCTTTGCATTCGCCTGGGTGGCGGGATGGATCACGCCGCAGCGCCTGACCTCGCACCGCATCGTGGATGCGCTGCAGGGCAACACCGTCCACCCGGGTTTTCGACGCAACCACGCCAAGGGCGTCTGCGTCGCCGGTTACTTTGAAAGCAATGGCGCCGGAGCCGCCTATTCCACGGCGAGCATCTTCGCGGCGGGACGCACGCCGTTCGTCGGTCGCTTCGCCCTGCCCGGCGGCAACCCCTATGCGCCGGACAGCAGTGTTCCCATCCGCAGCTTTGCCTTGCGCTTTTCGCTGCCGAATGGCGAACAGTGGCGTACTGGCATGAACAGCATGCCGGTGTTTCCGGTGGGCACACCCCAGGCGTTCTACGATCAGGTGGTGGCGACCAGCCCCGACCCGGCCACCGGCAAACCCGATCCGAAACGCGTCGGCGCGTTTTTCGCCGCCCACCCCGAAGCAGGCCCTTTCCTCGCGTGGGTAAAGACGGCCAAACCGTCGGCGAGCTACGTCACCGAAACCTATGAATCGATCAACGCGTTCTACTTCATCGACCCTACCGGCAAGCGCCACCCGGTCCGTTGGAAGGTGACACCGGAAGCGACTGACGATGCAGGCACCAGCCCGCAGGCCGGCGATCCGGATTACCTCGCGCGCGACCTGCAGCAACGGCTGGCACAGGGGCCGCAGCGCTGGCACCTGCGCGTGACGCTGGCGTCGCCCGGCGACCCCACCAATGACGCCACCAAGATGTGGCCGGCGGAGCGGCACGTCATCGACGTGGGCACGCTGGTGGTGGAAAGCGAACAACCGCAGGACAGCGGCCCGTGCCGCGACGTGAACTACGACCCGACCATCCTGCCCGCGGGCATCCAGATCTCCGACGATCCATTGCTGCCGGCAAGATCCTCCGCGTATGCGGATTCGTATCTGCGCCGCACCAGCGAGGAGGCGCACATTCCCGGCGCTGCGCACGTCAAGACGCCTTCGGAGCAGCCGCAATGAGCACACCCCATGCATTCCATCCACTGGCGCGCCTGCTGCACTGGCTGATGGCCGTGCTCATCCTCGCCATGCTATTCATCGGCGTGGGCATGGTCTCAACCGTGTCCGGCAAACATACGTGGCTGCTGGCCATCCACAAGCCGCTGGGCGCGACCATCTTCATCCTCGCGCTGATCCGCCTTGGCGTGCGCCTGCGGTTTCCCCCGCCGCCGCTGCCCGCCGACATGCCCCTGCTGATGCAGTTCGTGGCGAAGGCCTCACATTGGGTGCTTTACGGCTTGATGCTCTCCCTGCCGCTGGTTGGCTGGGCGATGTTGTCGGCTGGCGGTTATCCGATCTCGCTGGGCGGTTCCCTGCACCTCCCGCCGTTGCTGGCAGCAAATGGCGAGACGTTCGCCTGGCTGCGTGAAGCACACCGCTATCTGGCCTATCTGCTGTTCGTCACCG
Source organism: Dyella telluris (assembly GCF_014297575.1). NCBI lineage: Bacteria > Pseudomonadati > Pseudomonadota > Gammaproteobacteria > Lysobacterales > Rhodanobacteraceae > Dyella > Dyella telluris. The sequence continues at coordinate 268,043 of NZ_CP060412.1, forward strand.
TGCTGGGCCACATGGGCGCTGCGCTTTTCCATGGCCTTATCCGCCGCGACGATGTGCTGCCCAGCATGACGTTTCCGTCGATGGCCCACCATGAAGCGGTGACTGTCGAGGCACCCGCAACGCAAGCGCCCCCACAGGCATAGCCACCGGCCACACGCCGGCATCGCGGTGCCATGGCACTTGCGATGCCGGCTGTCAATAGTATGATTGGCGTCATACCAGTTGAGCGGAGCCGCCATGCGGTACGACGCCGAACACAAACAGAAAACCCGCAGCAAGGTGCTGGAAGTGGCCGCCAAGGCCATTCGCCAGGACGGCCCCGACCGCATCGGCGTGGCCAGCGTGATGGCCGAGGCCGGTCTTACCCACGGCGGTTTCTACGCCCACTTCAAGTCCAAGGACGAACTGGTGGCCGCCGCGATCGGACAGTTGTTCGAGGAGTCGCGCGCACGGCTGCAGCGTGAAACCGAAGGCCGCGAGCCTGCGCAGGGTTTGGCCGCCTATATCGATTTCTATCTTTCGACGACACATCGCGACACCCGTGGCGCCGGCTGCCCGATGGCGGCGCTGGCTTCCGACCTGCCGCGGCTGCCCGAGGCCACGCGCCTGCTTTTCGCCGAAGGCGCGCGCCGGCTCACCGAGGCACTGGCGGAAAAGATGACGGCCATGGGCTATCCCGATCCGCAGTCACTGGCACGCTCTACGGTGTCGGAGCTGGTTGGCGCCCTTTCGCTGGCTCGCGTGGAAACCGACCCGCAGCGATCCGACGCCATCCTCGCTGACTCCCGCCATCGGCTCAAACAGCGACTGGGGCTGGAAGCGGCGGCGTAGGCATGATCTTCACGATCGGCCAGGGCGCAATCCGAAAACAACGGCATGAAACGTTGGACCTGTCAGCTCCCCTCGGCGCACCAAGCGTTGCCCATGGGCCGCAGGTTCGCTTTCGACCCATGGCTGACATGGGAAGTACGGCACGCCATCCGTAGCCCGGATGAAGCGCAGCGGGAATCCGGGATCGCCGCGCCCACGCAGACATGACATGCACCGGATGGGTGGATCCCGGATTCCGCCGCTGGCTCCATCCGGGCTACATTCGACTCAAGGCGAACCTTTCAGAATCAGGTCGGGGCTGCAAGTCCACATCAGGGAGAAGAAGTGGTAGGACTAACCGTCAGTCGCCGCTATGCCCGCATGATCGCGCTTGCATCTGTTGCAGCATTCGGCTCGTTTCACTCACTGCCCATGCGCGCTCACTCGCCGGACCTGATTCTTCGAACGATTTCGGAGAACCGCGTGACCCCGCCCGCCCGGGGATACTGGGACCTGCCAAGTTATGGCATGGCTTTTGATGTCAAGCCGTCATCCGTGGATGTCTATGATCACGCGGGTGGTCTGTGCTGGCGCGACACCGAGTATTCCGGGATGCAAGCGGCTACTGAACTTATTCCCTTCTTCACGACGAGCGCATCCGGTTCGCTGACATCCTTTGCTTCGTCCCCGGACGGAACGCGATATCAGCCCCATCGGATGGCCGGGATGCCCATCGCGTGCACCGGGACAATGGATCGAACGAATCCCGAGTACATCTTTGACGCGGTATCCGCGTCACTCACCGAGTTCTACCCGTTTGCGCGGGAACACCATGTCAACTGGTCAGAGCGCGCGACCCGCCTAAGGCCTCGCATCCTCCAGGCCAGAACCGAGCAAGACCTGCTCGCCGTTCTTTCTGCGCTGTTCCAGAACGTGGAAGATCCTCATACCAGCATTTCGGGACAGATCAACGGAAAACCCTTCCGGCTGCGCAGCTTTCGCGGTGACGACTTTCGAGCGCTCAACCAGAAGTTCTCCCTCCAACGTCAATACAACAATTTCCTGAGTTGGGTGATCGACAGCTGGATGCCTGGCGAACGAAGGCAGGCGGCCGCAACGCTCCTGCCAGGCACGCATCGCCAGGCACTTGGAAGCGCGCTCGTATGGGGAAAGTTGACGGGAAACGTCGGGTACCTGGCCATCAACGAGATGACAGGTCTCGGTGCCGATACGGATATCGAGGGCGAACGTACTCGCCTGCGCCCGGCGCTGGATCTTGCCCTGACCGACCTGAAAGACACGAGCGCACTGGTTCTCGACATCTCGCACAACCTGGGCGGCGATGACGAGGTGTCGGCGGACATTGCCGCCCGTTTTGCCGACAAGGTTCGGCCGGCCTATAGCAAGCAAGCCTTCCATGGCGGCCAGGTGCAGCGATTCGACATCGTTCCCCATGACGGCGTTTGTTATCGAAAGCCGGTCTACATGCTCACCAGCGAACTCACCGCCAGCGCAGCCGAAGTCTTCGCCTTGAGGATGCGCCAGCTCCCGAATGTGATTCAGGTCGGCGAGCCCACTCAGGGGATCTTCTCCGATGCCACTGAAAAGGGCCTCCCCAACGGTTGGATCCTGTCCATGTCCACGGAGATCTACCGTGGGCCCGGGGGGCAAACCTATGAAGGGCTCGGGCTTCCCCCTCGGATCCACTTTCAGGTCATTGGCTTGAAGCCCTCGACAGGCGATTATGGAGATGCCATCCGCAAGGCCGGTGCTCTTGCAGCAGGTGAGTACGGGGCGGGCCCTGCAGGCAGGTAAGGGATTTGTCCGCGCAGGCGCGGTACGGGATGTCCGCCTTCGGCCCAGGCTGGACGCATGGCAGAAGGGTGGTGTCCGGCCGCACGAGGTCCAAGGCAATCCTGTACCACGAGCCGTTATTCGGCCAGCAAGAGCGTCAAGAGAAATTCCAGGTTCTCTGAGGAAATCCTTCCACCGTACTGGAGTGCCCAATGCGATCTTCGACTTCTATCAGGCGTGATTTCGCCCTGGAGCTATGGGTCGGATTGAAGATTATTTGGCCTGTCCTGTCAGCACTGCTGCTGTTCGTCGCCATCGTTGGGCTTGTCATCGCACACCTGGAGGGGTGGTCCGCCGGCGATGGCCTCTACTTCTCTTTTGTTACGGGGTTGACCATCGGATATGGCGACATGGTGCCCAAGCGCGCTTTGTCCCGGCTGCTTGCGATCGCCATCGGATCCGTTGGCGTCGTGCTGACCGGGTTGATCGTTTCAGTTGGCGTGGCGGCGTTCCAAAGGGCAAGGAACAAAGATGACCCCTGATAGGGGCATTGAATGGCTGGCGCATGATGGGCATGTCTCCGGTCGACTTTCCCAGGGCGACTGAGGGCGTGCCGCAGGAGAAAGTCGGCTTCAACCGCTGCCACCCCGCCTGCTGTTTTGCCCGCGCCAGACATGTTCACCGCCTGTGCGCCCTCCAATAGCTGGCGACGAGGATGTCCTTCATGCCCTGCGGCCAACGGAATCAGTGATAAGTAAATCTACTTATTGCAGGTGATGCACAGCGCAGAGTTCGCGCCTGGACGAATGCGTGCCGCAAGGAAGGCGCCAAACACGCCGTTCCTTTCTCGCAGAAAACACATGGGCTGGCTGAACATCACGACGCCGCGTCGTCCGGGGAGCGTCGGCAGGGGCCACCAGACACACAGGCTTGTCGCTCGCGCATCTCTCACTGCCATCAGCAAGGAGATCATCGATGCTGTCTACGCCGATTTCCGAGAAAGCCCTGTCCCGCGGCATGCTCGACGTCCTGATACGGGCTGGCCTTATCGCGATTCTCACGCTGTTCTGCTTTCGCATTTTCTATCCATTCGGAAGCTTGATGGTGTGGTCGCTGATACTCGCGATCACGCTTTATCCGTTGCACCTCCGGCTGCGAAAAAAACTTGGCAACAAGGATGGACTGACGGCCACGGTCATCGTGCTTATCGCGCTGATCATCATCGCCGTGCCCACCTACCTGCTGGGCCTGGCGCTGGTGGAATCGGTGGAGCATGGCGTTGACATGGTGCACAGCGGCAGCATGCACATTCCGCCGCCGTCCGATTCGGTAGCCAACTGGCCACTGGTGGGCGGCAAGGTCTATGCGTTCTGGTCGCAGGCCTCCACCGATCTGACCGGCCTGCTGCAGAAGTTCACGCCGCAATTGAAGGGTTTGGGTGCAGACCTGCTTGGCGTCGCCACCGGCGTGGGCATGGGGCTGATGATCTTCATCTTTGCCCTGATCATTTCCGGAATCTTCATGGCCTACGGCGAAGAATCCAAGCAAAGCGCCATCCAGATTGCCTCGCGCATCTTTGGCCAGGAAACGGCTCCGAAAATCACCGACCTGTGCTCCGCGACGATACGCGCGGTGGCGCAGGGCGTCGTCGGCATCGCCTTCATCCAGATGCTGCTGGTCGGCGTCGCCTTCGTGCTCAAGGGCGTTCCCGGTGCAGGCCTGCTGGCACTGGCGGTGCTGCTGCTGGGCATCATGCAGCTGCCGGCCACGTTGATCACCGTGCCGGTGATCATCTTCGTGTTCGCCAAGGAGGGCTTCACCGCAGGCACGATCGTGTTCGCCGTCTACGTGTTCATCGCGGGCCTTGCAGACAACGTACTCAAGCCCTTGCTGCTGGGACGCGGAGTCGATGTGCCGATGCCGGTGGTGTTGATTGGCGCGCTCGGCGGCATGGTGACGGGAGGCGTCATCGGCCTGTTCATCGGTCCGGTGGTGCTCGCCGTGGGCTATCAACTGTTCTGGCGCTGGGTGGAGGACCAACCACAGGCCGTCGAACCACCTGCCCCGCTTGAGAAGCCCTGACCTTGGCGGATGACCCGCGAGTCGAACCTCGCGGGTTCAGGCCTTCTGCTGCCCTGAGGCACCCGTGCAGGCCTGCCCTGAACTTGCACTACCTCGCCCGCCGTTCAACGCGTTCGGGCACGCATGGCACGGGTACGTGCCGCGCGCGTCGCACCGGCCACCCGTGACGATGCGCGCGTCCTTGCCGCCTTCTTCGCCGCCGCCTTGCGCTCGGCCGGCCCTTTCGTGCGGGCAGCCTTGCGGGCAGATTCCGAGCGTTCGGCCGGCGTGCGTTCCGCGGCACTCACTTTTGCGTGGCGAGACAGCGCTGACGACGATGCCGCAGCAGTGCCTTCGCGCTTCAGTGCCGCCGTGGTGGCGCGACTGCGCTTGGCCGTCGTGGCCTTGCTCGCCGAGGTTTTCTTCGCCACCGGCTTCTTGCGGATGCTTTTGCCGCTCTGCGCCTTGGCCGGCACGTCGATGCCGGCACGCCGGGCTTCGGAAAGCCCGATGGCGATGGCCTGCCTGGTCGAGCGCGCGCCGTGCTTGCCTTCCCGGATGTGCTCGATTTCCTCGCGCACGAACTCGCCGGCCTGCGTACTGGCCGACTTGCCTTCGCGTTTGTCCTTGCGGGCGCGTGCCACGGCTCGTTCTGTAGGCATCTCGCTGCTCCGTTGGAGTGAAGGGTCATGCTGCCGTGACCGGCGTGAACGCGGCCACAAATAAACCTCAAGCCTTCGGGTGGGCATTCATGCTCGTGGCACGGCGTGTGCGACACCCCACCTTGCCTCGCCCGCCTTTACCGGCGCGTTAGGCCAGCGCGCTGTCCTCGGCGGCATCTTCCGCCGCCACGAATCCGCCGGTCTGGCGCTTCCACAACCGGGCGTACAAGCCGTCCCGCGCAATCAGCTCCGCATGCGTGCCGGTTTCCACGATCTGTCCCTTGTCCATCACCACCAGGCGGTCCATGCGCGCAATGGTGGAAAGGCGATGCGCAATGGCAATCACCGTTTTGCCGCGCATCAGCACTTCCAGGCTGTCCTGGATGGCCGCCTCGGCGTCCGAGTCCAGCGCGGAGGTGGCTTCGTCCAGGATCAGGATAGGCGCGTCCTTCAGCAGCACGCGTGCAATGGCAATGCGCTGCCGCTGGCCGCCGCTGAGCTTCACGCCGCGCTCGCCGACGTGGGCGTCATAACCCACGCGCCCTTCCCCATCCACCAGCTGCGGGATGAATTCTTCGGCGCGCGCCTTGCGCACGGCCTCGATCACCTGCGCCTCGCTGGCGTCCGGGCGGCCATACAGCAGGTTGTCCCGGATGGAGCGGTGCAGCAGCGAGGTATCCTGAGTCACCACGCCAATCTGCGCGCGCAGGCTTTCCTGCGCCACCGACGCAATGTCCTGGCCGTCGATGGCAATGCGCCCGCCTTCCAGGTCGTACAGCCGCAGCAGCACGTTCACCAGCGTCGACTTGCCTGCGCCGGAGGGGCCGACCAGGCCGATCTTCTCGCCGCCACGCACGTCCAGGTCGAGGCCGGAGATGACCCCGCCCTGCTTGCCGTAATGGAAGTGGATGTCCTCGAAGCGCACGCCACCCTCGGTGACTTCCAGCGGCATGGCGCCTTCGCGGTCCTGTACGGTACGCGGCCTGGCGATGGTCTCGATGCCGTCCTGCACGGTACCGACGTTTTCGAAGATGCCGTTGATCACCCACATGATCCAGCCCGACATATTGTTGATTCTGATCACGAGACCCGTGCTCAGCGCGATGGCGCCCACCGTGACCTTGCCCTGGCTCCACAGCCACAGCGCCAGCGCCGAGGTGCCGACAATCAGGAAACCGTTGAGCGTGGTGATGGTGGCGTCCATCGCCGTGGTCAGGCGCGTCATGGCACGCATGCGCTTGATCTGCTCGCCCATGGCATCGGCCACGTAGGCCTCTTCGCGCTGCGTATGCGCGAACAGCTTGAGCGTGAGGATGTTGCTGTAGCCATCCACGATGCGGCCCATCAGGCGCGAGCGTGCCTCGGACTGGCGCCACGAACGCTCCTTGGTGCGCGGCACGAAGTAACGCAGGGTGGCCACGTAAGCCACCAGCCACACGATCAGCGGCACGGCCAGCCAGTAGTCCGCCCGGGCGAACATCACGATGGCGCTGCCGGTGTAGATCGCCACGTACCAGATGGCATCCACGATCTGCACCGCCGATTCGCGCAGCGCGCCGGAGGTCTGCATGATGCGGTTGGCGATGCGGCCGGCGTAATCGTTCTGGAAGAAACCCAGGCTCTGGCGGATCACATAGCGATGGTTCTGCCAGCGGATACGGTTGGTGAGATTGGGCACGATGGCCTGGTTCACCAACAGATCGTGCAGGCCGATCAGCACCGGGCGGGCGATCAGCGCCACAAAGCCCATCCACAGCAGTTCGTTGCCGTGCAGGCGGAAGAAATCCGCCACGGGCGCGCCTTTGGCCAGATCCACGATGCGCCCGATGAAGCCGAACAGCGACACCTCCACCAGCGCCACGCCAAAGCCCACCACCAGCGCAGCGGCGAACACCGGCCACACCTGGCGCAGGTAGAACACATAGAACCGCCACACCGTGGACGGCGGCATGCCGTCGACGGGCTCCTTGAACGCGTCGATCAGCGATTCGAACCAGCGGAACAGCATGGGGTCGTCCTTGGGGAGAAACCGGCGGGGAACGTTTTCTGGGTGAAGGCTAGTCGAAGGTGTTTCAAGGTTCTGTGGCGGAGAGATCGCAGCCTGGGCGAGTGATGGCGTCGCGCTGACCAGGCTGAAGGGGCTGGATTCCGGCCTGCGCCGGCATGACGGACAAACGGTGGCGAGGTACCTGCGAAAGGCGTCATTCGCCGCTTATCGCCCGCTCTTGCGCCCCCGCGGAGCCGGGATCTACAGGTCCCGCGGGCCCCTGATGGCCGTCATTCCGGCGCAGGCCGGAATCCAGCGCCTTGAGGTCGCCCGAACCTCACGTTTCCCAATGGCCCTTGCAATCCGCAAAACTCACGATATATCTTAAGACTGTTACTTACGATATATCGGAGTCAGTCATGGGTTTTCATCATCTGTTTGGTCACCGCCACCATCACCACCACTGCCACGAAGGCCGCGAGGGCTGGGCCCGCGAGGCCATGGGCATCGGCCGAGGGCGCGGACGGCGCGGTTTCGGTGACGACGAGGGCGAAGGCGGCTTTGGCGGCATGGGCGGTCGTTTCCGCGGCGGGCGCGTGTTCGGTCACGGCGACCTCAAGCTCATCCTGCTCGCCCTGATCGCGGAACAGCCGCGCCACGGCTACGAGCTGATCCGCACCATCGAGGAAATGTTCGACGGTGCCTACGCACCCAGTCCCGGCGCGGTTTACCCCACCCTCACCCTGCTCGAGGAAATGGGCCACGCCAGCGTGCAGAGCGACGAGGGCAAGAAGCTCTATTCGATCACCGAAGATGGCAAGACGTTCCTGGCGGATAACAAGGAAACCGTCGACGCCGTGATGGCGCGCATGCAGCAGACCGCGAAGATGTTCGCCCGCGCCGCCGCCCCCATGGCGTTGCGCGAAGCCATGCACAACCTCAAGCGCGCCCTGTTCATGCACGGCGGCCCGTGGAACACGGAGGAAGTGAAGCGCGTGGTCGACATCATCAAGCGCGCCGCGGACGACATCGCCAAGGGCGGCAAGGATGCCTGAGGCCCTGCCCGCCGCGCCGGCCGACCTCCCGCAGTGGCTGGCGCGCGTGGGCATGCGCGCCACGCCGCCGCGCCTGGCGATCTGGCAGGCCCTGCATGATGCGAAGGACGAACCGGACGCCGTGGAACTGATGGTCCTCGCCCAGCAGGTCGAACCCCGCACCAGCCTGGGCACGGTTTACCGCTTCCTGCGCGAACTGGAACAGCACGGCCTGGCCAGCTCGCGCCCGGTGGCGCACCAGCGCTCGCGCTGGCGGCTGGGCGCGTCGACGGAATCCAGTGCACGCAACGAGGCGGCCTTGGCCGCCGTCGCCCGCCTTGCCGCTGCCTTCGGTTACCGCCTGGTGCCTGCAGCCTGAGCGACCGTGTCAGCGCCGCACGCCGCCGCGTCGCGAGGCCAGTCGATCGGCCAGGCGCGTAGGCTCGGGCAGGCGGTATGTGCTGCCGAAGGCCAGCACCAGTTCCGGCGCGGTCGCCAGGCTCACGCGATGCCCCGGCGACACGATCAGCGGGCGGATGCGATCCTTGCTGCGCAACACGCAGCCAATCACCTCGCCCTTGTAGGTCAACGGCTGACGATCGCCGCGCCGGGGGCCAACCTCCTCGTGCGTACCGACCAGAATCGACTTGGCCACGCCAATGCACGGCAGGCCGGTCACCACGCCCAGATGCGCGGCAATACCCAGGCGCCGCGGGTGGGCTATGCCCTGGCCATCGACGAAGACCAGATCCGGCGTTTCCGGCAGTTCCGCCAGCGCCTGCAGTACGGCGGGCAGCTCGCGAAACGACAGCAGGCCCGGGATATACGGCATGCGCGTTGGCTGCCGCGCCACCACTTCAGCCAGCGGCGCGTGTGTCCGTGCATCCAGCAGCACTGCAGCGGCACGCGTCACCGCACCACCTTCCTCGAAGCCCACGTCCACGCCGGCCACGCGTCGCAGCGGCGGAAAGTCATCCTCCAGCCGCACCCGCGCGGCCAGTTCGGTCTGCAGCTGGCGCGCCTTCGGCACGTCGCCATCCCAGACGGGTATCGCTTGCGTCATGTCGATCGAAATCATCACGCCAGCGTGAATGCCCGGGAATCAACGAACCGTCAAGACTTACGCTTCAGGACATTTATTCATTGACCGGTTCAGGACGGGTCCGGATCATGCGCCGCATGCCTATCCTGTATCGCCTGCTGCTGATTCTCGTCATCGCCCTCGGTGGCGCATTCCCGCTCTACGCGCAGGATGCCCAAAGCAACGCGCAGATCCAGCAGACCGCGCTGGCCACGCCCGACCAGCTGAGCGCGCAGTTGGACAAGGTCAAGCAGAGCCTGATCGACAAGACCAAGCTCACCGACGAGATGCTGACGGCGGCCCGCTCTTCCACGCAGAGCGTGCAGCAGCAGGCCGACCTGCTCACCGCCAGCCTCGCGCCGCAGGCCGATTCCCTCAAGGCCAAGCTCGATGTGCTGGGCCCGGCGCCGGAAAAAGGTGCCCCGGCGGAAGCGCCGGAGGTGGCCAGCCAGCGCAAGCAGCTGCTGAAAGACCAGGCCGACCTCAACGGCCAACTCAAGCAAGCCAAGCTGCTGAGCCGCGACAGCCAGCAGATGCTCACCGAGATCAGCGCGCTGCGCCGCGACCTGTTCAATGCGCAGATCAGCCAGCGCACCGCTTCGCCCGTGAGCGTCGCGTTCTGGAGCCGGCTGCGCCAGAGCTTCCCCGATGACCGCGCCAACTTCAGCCAGCTGTGGCAGTCGCTGAAAGGCGCCCTTGGCCAGGCCTGGCAGCCGGATAACCGCGCGCCGTTCATCCTGTGCCTGATCGCCGCCATCGCCCTGATGGCCGGCGGCCGTCGCCTGCTGGAACACCAGTTGCTGGAGATCGCCGCACGCTACCTGCCTTCCGGCCACCTGCGGCGCAGCGCCATGGCCCTGCTGGTGACCGTGGCGACCATGCTGGTCTATGGCACGGCCGCCTGGCTGATCTACCTTGCCGTGAACTGGAACGGCGTGTTCGATCAGGACCTGGACAACCTGGTGCGCCCGCTGGTGCGCCTGATGTTCTTCACAGCAACCATGGCTGGCCTGGGTCGTGCCCTGCTGATGGTCAAGCATCCGTCATGGCGCCTGCCGCCCATTTCGGATGACCTGGCCACGCGGCTGTGGCCGTTCCCCACGCTGATGGCTCTCTGCGCGCTGCTGATGGCCATCATCGAGCGCATCACCAACGACATCGGTGCAAGCCTGGCCACCGCCATGGCAGCCAATGCCCTGGTGGCCACCCTGATCGGCGGCCTGGTGGCCTACGCGCTGGTATTGATGAGCCGCGCGCGGCGCGCCCTGCTCGCCACCGGCGAAACGCCGGCCAAGCGCCCGCTGTGGGTCGGCCTGCTGGTGCTGTGCGCCTTCATCGGCATGGTCATCTCGTTGCTGTCGGTGTTGACCGGCTACATCGCGCTCGGCTTCTACGTGGCCCAGCAGATGATCCGCGCCGGCTTCCTCATCGCCGCGCTTTACGTGTTCATGCACATCATCAACGACCTGTGCGAGTCGCTGCTTTCGCCCGACTCCCGCACGGGCCAGCGCATGCAGGACAACTTTGGCATCGCGCCGGCGCGCCTGGAGCAGACGGCCACCGTCCTGTCCGGCGTGGGACGCGCTTTCCTGCTGCTGTTCGCCATTCCGCTGATCCTTGCACCCTACGGCGCGGGCCCCACCGAACTGGTGGATCGCGGCACCCGCTTCTTCAACGGGCTATCGGTAGGCACGCTGACCATCGAGCCCACCAGCATCTTCAATGCCGCGCTGATGCTGCTGGTGGGCAGCGTCATCGTGCGCCTGGGCAAACGCTGGCTCAGCCAGCAGTTCCTTCCCAAGACCTCGCTGGACGTGGGCATGCAGATGTCCATCGTGACCCTGCTGGGTTACGTCGGCGGCATCCTGGTGTTCGTGCTGGTGCTCGGCGCGATGAAGGTGAACGTACAGAGCATCGCCTGGGTGGCCAGTGCGTTGTCAGTGGGTATCGGTTTCGGCCTGCAGGCGGTCGTGCAGAACTTCATCTCCGGCCTGATCCTGCTGGCCGAGCGTCCGGTGAAAGTGGGCGACTGGGTGAGCATCAGCGGCGTAGAAGGCGACATCAAGCGCATCAACGTGCGCGCCACCGAAATCCAGCAAGGGGACCGCTCCGTGGTGATCGTGCCCAACTCCCAGCTGATCACCCAGAACGTGCGCAACGTGACCCTGGCCAACGCCCAGGGCCGCGTGCAGATCCGCCTGCCGATGCCGCTGAGCTCGGATGCCTCCAAGGTTCGGCAGATCATCTTCGACATCCTGCGCAATCACACGGTGACGCTGAATACGCCCTCGCCTTCCGTCACGCTGGACAGCATCGATGCGGGCTCGATGATGTTCGTGTGCACCGCCTATGTGAGCAATCCGCGTGAGGTGAGCACGGTGAAGAGCGACCTGCTGTTCGAGATCGTGGACCGCCTGCGCAAGGCCAACCTGCCGCTCACCACGCCGCAGGACATGGTGGTACGCACCATGCAGCACGATGCCGCCACGGCACCGCAGCCATCCACCACCGTGATTCCGGGACAGTCGACCTGACACGCGCGCCCCATCGGCCTAGACTCGGGTAACGACCGGAGCCAGCCGATGGGACACCTTGTCGTTGCACCCGCGCCACCACTCGATGCGCTGATCTCCCGCCTGTGGGACTGGGACATGCCCCCGGCAGCCCATCACCTGGAGCGGGTGCTGCCTGTGCCGGGCGCGTCGCTGATCATCAACCTCCACGAGAACGAAACCCGGGTCTACCAGGATGACGCCGGGAAGCGATGCGTGCGGTCGGCAGCATCAGTCATCGGCGGGCCCTGCCTGCGCAGCCAGATCATCGACACTGCCGAACAGGTGCGCGTGATGGGCGCGGTATTCCGGCCCGGCGGCGCGCATGCACTCACTGGTGAAGATCACGAGACACTGGTGGATCGCGACATCGGGCTGGAGGACATCTTCGGCAGCAGCGCGCACGGTCTGCGCGAGCGCTTGCTGGATACTCCGTGCGCCCACGCGCGACTGGCCCTGCTGGAACAATGGCTGCTGGCGCACATGCGCATGCCACGGCTGGCGCCCGAAGTGCTTTACGCCCTGGGCGAAATCGGCGCGCGACCGCAGGTGGCGCGCATCGGCCCGTTGGTACGCGACACCGGGCTGTCCGAGTACCGCTTCGGTCGCCTGTTCCGCCGCCAGGTGGGCATGGGACCGAAGCACTACGCGCGACTCATGCGTTTTCGCCACGTGGTGGATGCGGTGTACGCCTCGACCGGGGTGGACTGGAGTGGCGTGGCGATCGACGGCGGCTACGGCGACCAGGCGCATCTCGTGCACGAGTTCCGCGCCTTCGCCGGCATGACACCCACCGCCTTCATGGCAGCGCGCGGGCCTTATCCGAATCATCTTCCACTCGGCTGAGGCCGGCGGGTCGCGCGCGAGCAGTCACGCGTCCCTTCACCCTGGCCATGGCATCATGCGCCTCCCTTGCGAGCCCGCCCCGCCATGCCCAGCGACCTGTTTTCTCCCGCGCCCACCGAGGGCCCTGCCTCGCGTATCCGCACCGGCATCGGCGGCTGGAATTTCGCGCCCTGGCGCAACAACTTCTACCCTGCGGGCCTGGTGCAGCGACGCGAGCTCGAATACGCCAGCCGGCACCTGCGCGCCATTGAGATCAACGGCACCTACTACGGCGCGCAGAAGCCGGCGACATACGCGAAATGGGCGTCCGAAACGCCGGATGGTTTCGTTTTCTCGCTGAAGGCACCGCGTTATGTCACCGAAGGCAAGCGCCTGGCCGACGCCGGCCGCGGCATCGACGGTTTCGTGTTCGGCGGCCTGGCCGAATTCGGCGACCGCCTGGGCCCGGTACTGTGGCAGCTCACGCCGTCGCGGGCGTTCGACGCCGGCGACCTGGCCGCCTTTCTCGACCTGTTGCCACGCGAACTCAATGGCCGGCCCATGCGGCACGTGCTGGAAGTGCGCCACACCAGCTTCCTGGACGAGCGCTACGTGGAACTCGCGCGCTCGTATCGCATCCCCACCGTGTTCACCGACTCGCCGCAATATCCGTCGCTGGCCGACCTTACGGGCGATTTCGCCTATGCGCGGCTGATGCGCAGCGAATCGCATGTGGAGACAGGTTACGCACCGGCCGATCTCGATGCCTGGAGCCGGCGCGCGCATGCCTGGGCCAAGGGCCATGACCTCCCTGAGCTCCCGCACTCGTCGGCGGCGCTGTCGCAGCAAACCCCGCGCGACGTGTTCATCTACTTCATCAGCAGCGCCAAAGAACGCAATCCGGCCGCCGCCATGGCTCTGCAGCAACGCGTCGACGACGCCGGCTGAAACCGGCATGCCGACTCGCATTCCAGAGGCCACGCTGGCCGTGATACTTGTCCGGCGTTGCCCTAAAATCGCGCCACCTTGCCCAGGCCACTCATCATGCGCGCATTGAAGCCCCTGCTCCTGCTGGCCGTGCTGGCCATTGCGGCGCTGCTGTGGGGCCGGCACACGCCCGAATCCTCACCGCACGGCAGCTTCGCCCCGCCGGCCACCACGGCCACGCCCGCCGCCACGGCTGGCCAGGGTTCGCTGCCATCGTTCCTTCCTCCGGAGGCCGCCGATGAGCTGCGGCGCATCGCCACTGGCGGCCCGTTCGAGCATCGCCAGGATGGCGTGGTATTCCAGAACCGCGAACATCGTCTGCCGGCGCAGCCCGAGGGCTACTACCACGAGTACACCGTGGATACGCCCGGGCTCGATTACCGCGGGGCCCGGCGCATCATCACCGGTGGCACGCCACCGCAGGTCTACTACTACACCGACGACCACTACCGCACGTTTCGACAGTTCGAGGTATCCCGATGAGCGCGCAATTTGATCTCGACTTCGGCGACGCCGAACACGGCGGCATCTTCTTTGTCACCAGCGAAGACCTGGAACCGCTGGCCGAAGCCGCCGGCATGCAGGGCCTGCGCGTATGCCGCGTGAACCTGGCCGAGTACACCGACCACGATGCCCTGTTCGACCGCCTTACCCAGGCACTGCAGCTGCCGACCGATTTCGGCCGCAACTGGGATGCACTGGCCGACAGCATGCGCGACCTTTCGTGGCTGAAGGCCAGCGGTTACATCCTGCTGTTCGACCACGCGCAGGACATGCGTGACCGCAATGAAGACGACTTCGACATGCTGCTGGACATCCTCGAGGAAGCTGTCGATTACTGGCAGGAAGCCAACGCCCCCTTCTTTGTATTTTTCGCGCTGCCTGAAAGCGCCTTTGACGAAGCCGACGCCTGACCATGCAAGAACTCGAATTTGAACTGGACCGCGACTACGTCGAACTCAACCAGCTGCTGAAGCTGGTGGGCCTGTGTGACAGCGGCGGCGCCGGCAAGGCCATCGTGGCCAGCGGAGCGGTCTATGTGGACGGCGCGCAGGAGCTGCGCAAGACCTGCAAGATCCACGTAGGCCAGGTGGTGCAGGTGGAGGATTTCGTCATCCACGTGCATGGGCTGGACTGAGTAGTAGCGAGGCGCCAGCACCGCCTTGCTGTTGCAGGAGCGCACCCTGTGCGCGACCGCAACCTCACACGCTTCGACGTGCCTGGGGACCTGCGGTCGCGCACAGGGTGCGCTCGTGCATGAAACATTCCGTCTGAGCGTTGCCCTCAGACCGCTGCCGGCATCGGCAACGCATCGAGCTTTGCATCAAGCAACGGCGACGCAGGCAGGCGGAGGCCAAACTGTTCCTCCAGCACGCGCCGGATCTCCGCCGTGCCCTGCAGGGTGCGACGCACCGACTCCTGCCCCAGCGCATGCACCACGAACTCGCGATCACGCAGGCCCAGACGACGGTCGTGCAGCGTGCGCGCGACAATCAACGAGTGCAGGAAGTGCGATGTGGGATGGGTCGAGGTGAAATGGTTGGCCACGACATAGTCGATGGCTTCGGCAGGCTGCAGGCGAAAGCGATAGAGCGTGCGCCATTCGTCGCGCACCAGCGCCTGCGTGCGCCAGTGGACGCCGTCCGTGACCAGCCGGAACGGTTCCAGCGACGTAGGCTGTGCTTCATCCACCACCAGGCGCAGTGCGCCACCCAGTGCCATGCTGCCGAAGCCCACGTCGGCCAGCCAGCTTTCGCCCTCCACCTCCACCCGCAGCAGCATGTGCGTCTGCGGCACCTCGGCATCCTCGGGCTTGTTCCACAGCACGCGGGCAATCAGGCCCGACACGTCGAAGCCGATGGCGCGCAGTGCGGCGATGAATAGCCCGTTCTGTTCGAAGCAGTAGCCACCGCGCCCGCTCTCCACCAGCTTGTGCTCGATGGCGGCCAGGTCCAGCGATACCGGCGTGCCCAGCAAGGGGTCGAGGTTCTCGAACGGAATGGCGGCGATGTGCGCGGTAGCCAGCGCGCGCAGGGTGGCGACATCCACCCGCGGCTCGCCCACGTAATCGATGCGCTGCAGATAACGGTCCAGATCGAGCCGGTGCGACATGGGGACGTCCACGGGGAGGGAATCCCCACCATAACACCGCCTTGGCGCGGCCTTCGCACGCCACCGGCCGGGCCGTGCCAGCATGCAGGTAACCGCAGGCGATCCCGTGGCGAATAAGGAAGCAGAGCCCGTGCCGGTGGCGACGGGCCTTGACGTCCCTCCCCTCGATGGAGCGTTCCTTCATGAGCATCCGCCGATTCAAGTGGTTCCCTCCCGTTGCCGGCCTGTTGCTGATGGCCGGCGTCACGGCATGCACGCTGGCCACGGCCGGCAACGACCATGCGCCCCTGCCCGACCCTGCCGTCAACGCCACGCCCGCCCAGGGCGACCAGGTCGCCGTGCTTGCCGGCGGCTGCTTCTGGGGCCTGCAATCGGTGTTCGAGCACGTCAAGGGCGTGAAGAAGGTATCGGCGGGCTACTCCGGCGGCGCGGCCAACACGGCCGACTACGACCGGGTCAGCGACGGTGACACCGGCCACGCCGAGTCGGTGAAGATCGTCTACGACCCCGCCAAGGTCAGCTACGGCCAGCTACTGAAGGTGTATTTCTCGGTGGCCACGGACCCCACTGAACTCAATCGCCAGGGCCCTGACGTGGGCACGCAGTACCGCTCGGTCATCTTCTACGGCAATGACGAGCAGAAGCGCATCGCCACGGCCTATATCGCCCAGCTTTCGGCAGCCCATGCGTTTCCCGATGCCATCGTGACCCAGGTAGTGCCGCTCAAGGGCTTCTATGCCGCGGAGTCCTACCATCAGGATTATGCAAAGCGGCATCCGGATGACCCGTACATCGTGTTCAACGACGCGCCCAAGGTGTCACACCTCAAGCAGCAGTTTCCCGACCTGTACGTGCCTGACCACGAAGTGGTCAGCGTGCTGCTGCACTGAGCCGGGCGCTCAGCTCGCCTCGGGTGGCACCAGACGCAGGTGCGAGTTGCCCTGGCGTCGCCCGGGGGTGAGCAGTTGCGCGATGACGGCCGGCTCCACCGGGCGCGAGTACAGGAAGCCCTGGCCTTCGACGCAACCTGCACGCAGCAGGAAGCGGTGCTGTTCTTCGGTTTCGATGCCTTCGGCGATCGGGCTGATATCCAGCCGCCGGCACAGCGTGAGCATGGCTTCGATGATGGCGCCGTCGCTGCCATCGTCCGGCAGGCCAGCGACGAAGCTCTGGTCGATCTTCAGGTAATCGATGGCGCGCATCTTCAGGTAGCTCATCGACGAATAGCCGGTACCGAAATCGTCAATGGCCACGCTCACGCCCAGTGCGTGGAGCGCGTGCAGCGTGCGCTCCATTTCCTCGCCGAGGCGCAGGATCGCGCCCTCGGTGATTTCCAGCATCAGCCGCGCCGGCGACAAACGGCGCGCCTCCAGCAGCATGCGGATTTCGTCGACGAAATTGGCCTGACCGAACCAGTTCGCGGACACGTTCACCGCCATGCGCAGCGGCGGCAGGCCGGTCGAATCCCATTCGTACATCTGCTCGCAGGCCGCCTGCAGCACCCACTGGTCGATGCGGCGGATCAGGCCGAGCTTCTCCGCCATGGGGATGAATTCACCCGGTGAGATCAGCCCGCGCTGTGGGTGGAACCAGCGCAGCAAGGCTTCGACGGCCACGATGCGGCCGGTGCGCATTTCCACGGTGGGCTGATACATCAGCCGGAACTCATTGTCAGCCAGCGCCTTGCGCAGTTCCGACGCCAGCGCAATGCGGCGCCGCGCATCCGCCTGCATGCGCGGCGAATAGAAGCGGAACGCGTTGCGCTCTTCTGTCTTGGCCGCGTACATCGCCGCGTCCGCGTTGGTGATCAGCGTGGGCACATCGGTGCCATCCAGCGGAAAGCAGGCAATGCCGATGCTGGCGCTGAGTGCCAGTTCATAATCACCCACCGCGAACGGCGCCGACAGCACGGTCAGCAGGCGCCCCGCCAGGGCGCTGGCCTGCTCGCGCGAATGCATGGCGGGAATCAGTACGGTGAATTCGTCACCGCCGATGCGCCCCGCCACGCCCTTGTCGCCCAGTTCATAGGCAATGCGTTCGGCCACCTTCACCAGCAGGTGGTCGCCAATGGCGTGCGTGTAGCTGTCGTTCACGGCCTTGAAGGCATCGAGGTCGATGAATACCACCGCTGCCATGCCGCGGTCGCGCTCGGCGGCGGTGACCGCCTGTACGCAGCGCCGCTCGAACTCGGCTCGGTTGGCCAGGCCGGTGAGCGTATCGTGCGCGGCCATGTACTGCAGGCGCTGCTCGTTCGCCTTCGCCGCGCTGATGTTGTTGATCACGGCTACGTAATGCTGCACTTCGCCTTCCGCGTTGCGGATGGCGCTGATGCTGAGCAGTTCCGGGTAGCTGGTGCCGTCCATGCGCCGGCTGCGCACTTCGCCGACCCAGTTGCCTTCAGACTCGATGGTGTCCCACACCGATTCGGGCAGCAGCGAGCCGTCGGCCAGGCAGCGCAGGTCGTCGAAACGCAGGCCCTGAAGGGCCTGCACGGTAAATCCGGTCATGCGGATGTGCGCGGCATTCACGCGGGCCACGCGGCGGTCGGCGTCGGCGATGATCACGCCCTCGGCAATGCTGGCCAGGGCCTCCGAAGCAATGCGTCGCTGCTGCTCCAGATTCACGCGCTCGGTGATGTCGCGCATGATGGACTGGCGCACGCTCTTGGTGCCCCAGTGCGTCACGCTGCTGCGCATTTCCACCGGCCGCAGTTCCTCATCAGGGCCCTTCAGTTCGCCGGTCACTGCGCCATCGGCCCGGTGCAGCAGCGGATTGAAGAACGAGGACAACTGCTCGCCCGCCAGATGATCCACGTCGCGCCCGGTCCACTGCAGCGCCGTGCGGTTCGCGTCGAGGATGCGCCCGCTGTCCTCGTCGACCATCAGGATGGCGTCGGCGGCGCTGTTGAACAGCACGCTGTAGCGCTCCTCCGTGCCGCGGATGCGGATCAGGATGCGTCGCGCCGTGCGCATCCAGATCAGCGAGGCGGCGCAGGCGGTAAGGAACACCCCGATGAACAGCACCCGTCCCAGCCAGATGGCGCCCTGCGCCACCTCCAGCGAGAAGTCGTTGGTGAGCGGCTCCAGCTCGCGGTTCAACCCATTGATGCGGTCCATCTGCCACTGCAGCCAGGCGTGCTCGGGCCGGCCGCCTGCATAGGCGTCCTGCAGCTCCCCGGCCACGTCGTTCAGGCGCGACAGCGGACGATCCGCCTCACGCCAGAGGGACACGGCCTCGCGCATGTGCGGCGCGCCGGTGCAGTAGCGCAGCATGAAGATCATGCCGGGTTCGGACTGGGCCAGGATCTTGCCGCGCTGGAAGGCCTCGTGGACCTGCGTCCGGTCGTAATGGCCCGAGGCAATGGCGTCGCGTGCCCAGCCGTCGGAGCGGAGCAGCTGGTAGCTTTCGTGGAAAGCGGCGAGACGCGTGGCCTCGCCGTTTTCCGCATAGCCGAGCAGGTCAACCACCGCCTGCTTCTGCGCCTTGCTCCAGACACTCTCGCCGTTGAGGAAACCGGCGAGAGTGACCTGAACCTGGAGGGCTCCCCAGGTAAGCGCGAGAATCAGGCCGATAACGGCCACCAGCCCATAGGCCAGTGGCCTCAGGCGCTGGGACAGCGGTCTTGGAGAGGTGCTACGGATCAAATCCATGGCGTCCTTTTACACGACCGTTCCATAAAGCTGCATCTCGTCCCGTTACGCCATCGACCACGGGATCCCCGTTACGCCGCCTGCTCTTCGACCCCGCCAACCTCGTGCTGCAGGAGGCAGCGCTCAAGGCCGTAATGCAGGCTTACATAACTGCGTTCAATACATTCACGCACGTGCTCCACTTCCTCCGCGGCGGGCTGGCTGCCCATCAGGGTGCAGACGATCTCCAGCGCCTCCCAGGGATGAGTATCGTCATATGCCGCGTGTAGCTGAAGCCAACGCAGGGTGGCCTTGCGACCGGCCTCCGGCAGGCTGTTGGCATACGCCACACTGTCGAAGACCTTCTGGGACCACTCGCCCGTGACACCCTCGATAGCGTAGTTGGTCGCCGCGATGCCTGCAGCCAGGCTGTCCCGGCCGCTGACGTCGTGGCACCAGTCCGCCGCCGTCTGGGTGCCGCGGGGCGGCATGCCATCCAGCACCTCCTCCCGCGATACGCCGGCACCTTCGGCCCAGTCCAGCCAGTACTCGGCATGGTTCTGCTCCACGCGGATATTACGTACCAGCCAACGTCGTGCCATGTTGTCGCCGGCACTCCTGCCATAACGTGTCTTCAGCAGGTTTAGTGCCATGAAGGACGGGAAGCGTTCGATCAGCGACCAGGTGCCGACCATGAAGTTGCGCATCGTTGCCAGGTCAATGCTGCCTTCGCTCATCATGTCCCACATCACATGGTCGCGAACGCTCCGGCGGGCGGGTTCGCAGGCCTCGATCATCTCGCGCGCCCACTTCGGGTAGCTGGAAATTTCGGTCAGCGAGCCGGTGCGTACAGTGTTGGTGTTCATTAGCAAGTTCTCCAGATCAATCAGGGAATACCGCCAGACCCTGCCGGCGGCCCAACGCTCAATGCGTCGGACCTTCAGTGTGGTCACGGATGGAGAGCTTGCGAACGCCCGCTTATGAGACGGGCGGCATTATGCGCGCAACTATTTGATAAATATCACTAACATCGCGAAGCGCGGAGCCCCGCAAAAGGCGTGGGCGACAAGAAAATGGCGCCGGAATCGTGACGAACGTCAATCTTTTGACGTCGACTGCGACACAGAAAGGCGCCCCTGGCGCCCCGGAATCGCACGAAGCGCGGTGGCAACATCCGCGTGACGCGACCTGCCCCGCGAGACTGCCGCCGCACACGTCGCGGCGACGGCGTCACAGGGTGCCGAGCAGCCCGGACAGCACCATGACGATGCCCACCACGGAGACGGCCCACACCAGGGTGCGCAGGTAAGGAATGCCGATGGCGTACACCGGCAGGTAGACCACACGGGCCCAGAGGTAAAGCTCGGCGCCAAGCGCGGTCTTGGCGCTGGTGCACTGCCCCACCACCACCGCCAGCACCGCGGCAGCGAAGAACACAAACGTTTCCATGAAATTGCGGCTGGACCTGTCGACGCGCGCGGCCAGTCCGGTCAGCTCCACAAGCTGTTCGCGGTTGCCGGCGTTCCACCTCATGCCGCGCTGCATCAACGACAGCAGCGTGGCGAACACCAGATAGACCAGCCCCAGCAGGATCGACCACCCCAGCATCTTCAGCTCGACCGGCATGTCGCACCTCCTCGTTGGATGGGCGACATCATGCGCCGGGCCACCGTCCGGCACCACTGGCGGAAGTCCGGCCGGCGGGTGTCGGGCCTGCAGGCATGAGGCCTGCAGCAATCAGGGATGTGCAGCCGTCACCGTGCGTGCGATGTCGGCGAACAGCTGGTCGCGCTCCCTGGCGGTCGTCGCCGAATCCATCAGGAACGCGGTGATGAGCAGCTTGCGGCCGTCTGGCCAGGTGACGATGCCCATGTCGTTGTAGGCCGCCGTGCGGCTGCCCAACGATCCGCTGGTGCCCGTCTTGTCTGCAAAGCGCAGGCCTGGCGGCAGGCCGGCGCGCAGACGGTTGGGGATGGTCTGCGCCTCCATCAAGGCCAGCAGGCGCTGCGTGGACGCGGGCGACAGCAGCTCCCCGCCCTGCAGCTTCTGCAGGAACACGATGGCGGCATCCGGCGTGGTGCGATTGCGCGGGTCCTTCAGGAAGGCCTGGTAGCCCCGGTTGTACCGCTGCTTCGCCGCCTCGTCGGTTTCATGCTCGGGCACCTGTCCGCCCGGTGGCAGGCCGCCGAAGATGCGTCCGATGCCAGCCTCGTCCAGATCCACCCGCATGCCGTCGATGCCATGCGCCCGGAAGTACGCCATCACCACATCCGGGCCACCCACCGTGCGGATCAGCGCGTTCACCGCAGTGTTGTCGCTCTCGCTGACGGCAGCCTTCAAGAGCTGCTCGATGGTGAAGTCCATGCGCTCGCCATGGAAATGCGCGCCCACCGAAGGGATCGCGGAGCCGCCCTGCACCTGCTCACGCGTGATCGACACCAGCTGCTGCAACGAAAGCGTGCCCTCATCCACGCGCGACAACACGGCGGCGGCCACCGGCGCCTTGAACACGCTCATCATCGGGAAGGCGACTTCGGCGTTGACGCGTGCCGACGCACCGCTCGACAGATCCAGTACGGCGATGCCCAGCGTGGCCGGCAGCGCGCGTTGCGCAAGCGCGTCCAGCGAGTGCTGGAGCGCCGCGTCGGCATGGACGGCTTTTGCCGGCTCCGTCGCAATCGACACAGGCGACATGCTGGCGCATGCCAGCGCGAAGATGGCGGCCGCCAGCGAACGGCATGCATAGGGGAAGGTCATGCGGATTCCTTGCCGATGGGTTTGCGGCCGACACTGTTGCAGCCGGTCATGGCAAAGCCGGGGCAGCGGCCTGTCCATCGTCGGACGGGCCACTGTGGAGCCCTGCGCCATGCGCAGGGCTCCAACACCTCACAGCATGGGCAGCTTGAGCCCCTGCTCTTTCGCGCACTCGATGGCGATGTCGTAACCGGCGTCGGCATGACGCATCACGCCCGTGCCCGGGTCGTTCCACAGCACGCGCGCAATGCGCTGGTCGGCCGCTTCGCTGCCGTCGCAAACGATCACCACGCCCGAATGCTGTGAGTAGCCCATGCCCACGCCGCCACCATGATGCAGCGACACCCACGTGGCGCCACCGGCCACGTTGAGCATGGCGTTCAGCAGCGGCCAGTCGCTCACGGCATCGGAGCCGTCACGCATGGCTTCGGTTTCGCGGTTGGGGCTGGCCACGGAACCCGAATCGAGATGATCGCGACCGATCACCACCGGCGCCTTCAGCTCGCCGTTGCGCACCATTTCGTTGAACGCCAGGCCCAGCTTGTGGCGCAAGCCCAGGCCCACCCAGCAGATGCGCGCCGGCAGCCCCTGGAAGCTGATGCGCTCGCGCGCCATGTCCAGCCAGCGATGCAGGTGCGGATCATCCGGGATCAGCTCCTTCACCTTCTGGTCGGTCTTGTAAATGTCTTCCGGATCGCCCGACAACGCCACCCAGCGGAACGGGCCCACGCCACGGCAGAACAGCGGGCGCACGAAGGCCGGCACGAAGCCCGGAAAGGCAAACGCGTTCGCGCAGCCTTCGTCCTTCGCCATCTGGCGGATGTTGTTGCCGTAATCAAAGGTGGGAATGCCCTGTTCGTGGAACGCCAGCATGGCTTCCACGTGCTTCTTCATCGACTGCTTGGCGGCCTTGGCCGTACCGGCCGGATCGCTCTTGCGACGCTCGAACCATTCCTCCACGGTCCAGCCTTGCGGCAGGTAGCCGTTGACCGGATCGTGCGCGCTGGTCTGGTCGGTGACCGCATCGGGGCGCACCCCACGACGCACGAGTTCGGGCAGCACGTCGGCGGCATTGCCCAGCAACGCAATCGACTTCGCTTCGCCCGCAGCGGTGTACTTGGCGATGCGCGCGAGGGCGTCGTCGAGATCCGTCGCCTGCTCGTCGACATAACGCGTCTTCAGGCGGAAATCGATGCTCTTCTGCTGGCATTCGATGTTGAGCGAGCACGCGCCTGCCAGCGTGGCCGCCAGCGGCTGCGCGCCACCCATGCCACCGAGGCCGGCGGTGAGGATCCACTTGCCCTTGAGGTTGCCGCCGTAGTGCTGGCGACCCATTTCCACGAACGTCTCGTAGGTACCCTGCACAATGCCCTGCGAACCGATGTAGATCCACGACCCCGCCGTCATCTGGCCGTACATCATCAAGCCCTTCTTATCGAGCTCGTTGAAATGCTCCCAGTTCGCCCAGGCCGGCACCAGGTTGGAATTAGCCAGCAGCACGCGCGGTGCGTCCGGATGCGTCGGGAACACGCCCACCGGCTTGCCGGACTGGATCAGCAACGTCTCGTTGTCGTTGAGTTCGCGCAGCGAACGCAGGATGGCGTCGAAACACTCCCAGTTGCGCGCCGCCCGGCCGATGCCGCCGTAGACCACCAGCTCGGCCGGATTCTCGGCCACTTCCGGGTCCAGGTTGTTCTGCAGCATGCGGAACGGAGCCTCAGTGAGCCAGCTCTTGCAGCTCAGTTCGGTGCCGCGCGGCGCGCGGATGGTGCGGGTGGTATCGATACGGGTGGGGGCGTTCATGGATGAGTGCTCCGGTAAATCGAACGCCGAGTATAGGCTAGCTCCCCCCGCCCCTACGCCTTGCACTGCGGCAAACGACTTACTTGCCAGCTGCCTTGGCCGATGTCCGGGCCTTGCCTTCCTGCAGCGCCTGTGCCGCACGCATCTTCAGCAATTGCTGGTGCAGTTCGGGTGACTTGTCAAAATGCGCTTCGAAATAATCCGCGGTTTCCTTCAGCCCAGCGCGCGGCTGGTATTGCTGCACCGTCGCCCGCAACAGCCACACGTAAGGCTCCTGCGGAAACAGCTCGACCATGCGCTCGTCGAGCTTCCACAGCTTCTCCCAGTCGTGCGTGCCTTCCAGATAGAGCTTGGCCAGCTGGCCGTAGATCTCCTGATTTCCCGGATCGAGCGCCAGTGCCGCCAGGTAATCCTTTTCAGCGGCCTCGTAGTTGTTCAGGTTTTCGTTCGCGTAGCCACGTGAGAACACGAAGCGCCAGGCGTGCGGGTTCTGCCGCACGACGCCATCCACCTCCTTCAGTGCCCAGGCCGATTCATCGAAATCGTTCAACTCGTTCGCGCGACTGATGCGAGTGTCGTTATCGTCTGGATTGAAGCGCAGCGATTCGGAGTAGTACACGACGGAAAGCTCGATACGATTGCATTGGGCCGCCTGGGTGCCCGCCTTGAGCAACTGACTGGCCACGGCCGGCTGGTCGAAGATGACGCTGTAGTGCTCGAACTGTCCCGGTGTGGTGCAGCTGTCACCATCCAGGTCGGCCGCGTAGCCAAGTTCCTTTTCCGGCAGCAACAACAACACGGGGTTCTGCCCCGCGTGTTTCACCGCAAGCTTGCCGAGGGCCCTCATCTGTTCCAGTGAACCACCCCACTTCGGCTGCACCGCCCACATCAACGTGTCATAGAACGCGAAGTTCGCCGGATCGGCGCGCAAGGCCGCCTGTGTCGTCTGTTGCAGATAGACGTCGCCCATGCCGTAGCGAGCCGCCCTGACCATCGCGCTGTAGGACGGCGTCACCCTCGCATCCAGCTCGATCGCACGGCGAAGATCGGCATCGGCCAGCCGTATCAGGCGATCCATCGACTCAAGATTGCTCGCAGGTGTGTCCTCGATGTAACCCGCGCCACGCGCATGTGCTGCCATGGCAACGTAGGAGACGCCACTGGCTGCGTACGCGAATGCGCTCTTGGGCACGGCCTGCTTCCAGTTTTCCAGCAGGGGGCGCAGCTCCAGGTCCGGGCGGTTGAACCAGTTGTCAAAGGTGTGATCCATGACGTTGCGCAGCTCGGGCTTGGTCAGCTTGTCCTGCAGCAGCGCGGCCAGGCGACGTTCGACCTCGGCGAATTCGCCCCGCTGCAGCAGGGTGCGCACCTCGTCATAAGGTGCCAACGGCTGCGTGCGGTAACGGCAATAGGCTTCCACGGCCGCAACAGGCCAGTGGCTTCCCGGCGGATCGGGATACTTCAGGCATCGCTGCAAGGGATCGGCCATGGCTTCGGCCTGCTTCACGGCAGCAAGAAACGCATAGGTGCGCTCACGCTCGGCCGAGTGTGCCTTGCTGCCGTCCAACGCGCCGGCATCCGTTGACGCCGCCATGGCGGCACCGGCGGCAGCGGCGTGCGTGTCAGTCGCTTCGGCAGCAAACGGAAACGCAGCGACGACAACGGCAGCACGCAGAGCAACCACGGCGGCCAGGCGTGGCCACTCATGCTTCATGACATTCATTCCCTGGCTCCCCCCAGTGATTGCGCAGAACCGTATCATCGACGCCCGAACCCGCCAACCGTCGTCCTGCCGGGCAGCCGCCCCCGGTACAAGGTGCCCTGACCGCTTCGCCTGGCCGACGCGCTTAAGCCTTCTGGTCGATTGAAGGCAACCTGGGGCACGCCCAGACTGCGAAAGGGAACCCAGGCTGGACCGTCGCGCAAGCTAGTGAGGAATTCCCATGAACGCGACCTGCTCCGCCGCGTTGCTCACGCTGGCCATGCTCACCGTTGCCGACGCCTACGGCGCCGAAAAAAGCGCTCCATCCGACCAGGAACTGATCGCCAGCGCGATGCGCGCCGCGCCTCCCGGCGTGGCGAAGGACGCAACCATCGTCGCCATGGATGCCCAGGGCAAGATGCGCACGCTGCGCGAGGGCAAGAACGGATTCACCTGCATGCCCGACAACCCGGCCACACCCGGGCCGGACCCGATGTGCATGGACCGCAACGCGTGGGAGTGGATCTCCGCGTACATGGCCCACAAGCCACCGCCGGCAGGAAAAGTCGGCTTGATGTACATGCTTGAGGGCGGCACCGATGCAAGCAACACCGATCCGTATGCCACCGGTCCTGCCGCGGGCAATCACTGGATCAAGACGGGGGCACACGTGATGGTGGTGGGCGCCGACTCCGGTTTCTACGACGCCTATCCGAAGAGTGCGGATCCCGACACCAGCGCGCCCTATGTGATGTGGGCGGGGACGCCGTATCAGCACCTGATGGCACCGGTGAAATGAACAGGCCTGGGTACGCGGGCCATTGATGTCCGAAAACGGCGAGTCAGGCGCCCGGGCCGGTGCTAGCCTGCACCCATGACCGAACGACCTGACCCGCTACCCGACGACCGCACCTGCGAGCAGGCGCGACTGAGCCGCGATGCGCGCTTCGATGGGCTGTTCTTCACCGCCGTCACCAGCACGCGCATCTATTGCCGCCCGGTATGCCCTGCGCCGCCACCGAAACCACAGAACGTGCGCTACTACGGCAGCGCGGCGGCGGCGGAAGCGGCCGGCTTCCGGCCCTGCCTGCGCTGTCGCCCGGAACTGTCGCCGGGCAACGATGCCTGGCAGCGCGGCGACCATGTGATTGCGCGCACGCTGAAACTGATGGACAGCGGCGTGTTCGACGAACTGTCCGTGGACGACATGGCCGAACGCGTGGGCCTGGGCGCTCGCCAGTTGCGCCGCCTGTTCGTGGAACGCCTGGGTGCGCCGCCGGTCAGCGTGCACACCACGCGCCGGCTGCTGTTCGCCAAGCAACTGCTCACCGAAACCACCATGCCGGTGACCGAGGTGGCACTGGCCTCCGGCTTCCGCAGCCTGCGCCGGTTCAACGCGGCATTCCTGCAGGCGAACCGCATGGCGCCACGCGATCTTCGCCGCCATCCCAGCGCGGCGACAGGCGATGCGATCACGCTGCGACTCGGCTACCGGCCGCCTTACGACTTCGAAGCCATCCTGACCTTTCTCCGCGGGCGTGCACTGCCCGGCGTGGAGGCCGTCGATGACCACAGCTATGCGCGTGTGTTCGGCACACCCGACGCGCCGGGATGGCTGCGACTGAGTGCGTGGCCAGGTCGCGAGCATGCGCTGAAACTGGAACTGCATTGCCCGCAGCCGGCGCAGATGCTGGGCGTGGTGAACAAGTTGCGGCGCATGTTCGATCTCGATGCCAGCCCGCAATCGATCAGCGAGGCGCTGAAGGAAAGTGCCGTGCTTCGCCCGCTGCTGCGCAAACGCCCGGGCCTTCGCCTGCCCGGCGGCTGGGACGGATTCGAAATCGCGGTGCGTGCCATTCTCGGCCAGCAGGTCAGCGTGGCGGCGGCACGCACACTGGCGACGCGCATCGTGCAGCGCTTCGGCACCGAAGTCGCCTCGCCGGTGACAGGGCTGCAACGCCTGTTTCCCGGGCCCGAGTTGCTGGTGGAAGCGGACCTGCGTTCGCTTGGCCTGACCACCGCGCGCGCCGCGACCGTGCGCGGCGTTGCGCAGGCCCTGCTGGATGGCCGCATCGATTTCCGTAGCGAACAACCGCTGGACGAGTTTGTCGAAAGCTGGGTGGCCCTGCCCGGCATCGGCGAATGGACGGCGCACTACATGGCCATGCGTGCGCTCAGCCATCCGGATGCGTTCCCGGCGGCAGACCTCATCCTTCGACGCGCGGCGGCCGGCACCGGACCGGAGCTGTCGACCAAGGCGCTGACCTCGCTCGCCGAAGCATGGCGCCCCTGGCGCGCCTACTCCGTCATGCATTTGTGGCGCAGCGCCAGCGATGCCGCCGCAACGAACAAGAAGGTGGCGTGATGTCCAGCGAGACGATCTGGTACGACGAGATGCGCACGCCCATCGGCGTGCTGCGCCTGGTCAGCGACGAGGTGGGCCTGCGCGAAGTGTGGTTCTCCACCGGACGTCACCAGCGCACGCCGCGCCCGGAGTGGATTCGCGCCAGCGAGCCGCTGGCGGAAGCCAGGCGTCAACTCGACGAATACTTCGCCGGTGAACGCCAGCACTTTGATCTCACCCTGCATCCGCTGGGCACGCCGTTCCAGACCCAGGTGTGGCGGGAACTCGCACGCATCCCCTACGGCACCACCATCAGCTACGGCGAACTCGCGCGCCGCATCGAGCAGCCGCTCGCGGTGCGTGCGGTGGGCGCCGCCAATGGCAGGAATCCGCTGCCCATCGTGCTGCCGTGCCATCGCGTGATCGGCGCAAACGGAAGCCTGACGGGTTTTGGCGGCGGCCTGCCGACCAAGCGATTCCTGTTGTCGATGGAAAGCCGCGTTGCCGAAGGCGATCTGTTCGGCGTGCCGTCGCAGGTTACTGCGCACTGAGGCAACACCCGCCCCGGCCGCGACAGCAGAACGCAGCGATCAGCGATCCGTGGTTACCGGCGGCGTAACCGCGTTCCGGTACGAATCAAGTTGATTCGACTGATGCGAAAGACGATAGGCATCGTGCGCTGACGCCTGCGGCTTCGAAGCGGCCTTGGCCGGGTGTTTGGTGGCGGGCGCATGCGCAACGCCGGCACCAGGCGCGCGCGAACCTGCCGCCGCAGGCGGGTGCAAGGCCAAGGCCGGTTTGCCCGTGGTGGCAGCGACAGCAGGTGTCTCTTCTGCCGTGGCATGCGCGGAAGCCACACCTGCTTGCAACATGCAAGTGGCGAACGTCGCGTAAAAGAAAAGACGTGTAATGGTCATACGCCTAGGGGATGATACGTCCTTTGTGTTGATAGTACGGCATTACTCATGAAGATCCTGTTTCGCCCGCTGCTGTGTTCGTTGATGGCGTTGGCCGCGGGTTGCGCTACCACGCATGACCACCCTGCCGCTGTTGCGCCTGCGCCCCAGGCCGCCATCAAGCAGGCACCCGCGCCGGTGCTGCTGATCTCCATCGATGGTTATCGCGCCGATTATCTTTCACGCGGACTCAGCCCCACGCTGCAGACGCTGGCCAACACCGGCGTGCATGCTGCGAGCGGCATGCAGCCATCGTTCCCGTCGCTGACGTTCCCGAATCACTACACCATCGTCACCGGACTGCGCCCGGATCACCACGGCATCGTCAACAACACGATGACCGATCCCGTGCTCGGCAAGTTCTCGCTGGGCAACCGCGACGCGGTCAGCAACGGACGCTGGTGGGACCAGGGCACGCCGCTGTGGGAAACCGTGCAGACGCAGGGCATGAAGAGCGCCACCATGTTCTGGCCCGGCTCCGAAGCCGATATCCACGGCAAGCACCCGAATTACTGGAAGCCGTACGACGGCAACGTCACCGCCGACCAGCGCGTTGACCAGGTGCTGGCATGGCTTGACCTGCCCGCCGACCAGCGCCCGACGTTCATCACCCTCTACTTCGACGAGGTGGATCATGCCGGCCATAGTTTCGGACCTGATTCGCCGCAGGTGAACGATGCCATCCGCCATACCGATGAAGCGCTTTCCCGCCTCGTCGACGGCCTGAAGCAACGCGGCCAGCTCGATCGCATCAACCTGATCGTGGTGGCCGACCATGGCATGGCGCACACGCCCACGCGCAACACGGTGCTGGTGGACAGGCTCATCCCCCTCAAGCACGTGGACGTGGTGAGCATGGGCGTGCTCGCGGGCTTCAACCCCAAGCCGGGTTTTGATTTCGCAAAAATCGAAGCCACGCTGGAGAAGCCGCAGAAACACATGACGTGCTGGGACAAGACGCGCGTGCCGGCGCGACTCGCCTATGGCAGCAACCCGCGCGTGCCGCAGCTACTGTGCCTGGCCGACGTGGGCTGGCGCATCTCCAGCAGCGATTACGTGGCGAAAAAGAAGAGCACCACGCAGGGCGAGCACGGCTACGACAACGAGGCACCGGAAATGCAGGCGCTGTTCATCGCGCACGGCCCGGCGTTCCGCCAGGGCGCGCAGGTACCGTCGTTCCCCAACGTGGACGTCTACCCGCTGATGACCCACCTGCTCGACGTCCCCGCCGCTGCCAACGATGGCGACTACAACGCCGTGAAGGGCATGCTGAAGCCGGAAGCGCAGTAAGGCAGGTTTACCGCGGAAGCGCGCAACGCGCTTCCGCGGCCTGGCTCAGTCGATGTAACGACTCACTTCGATCAGGTTGCCATCCGGGTCGCGGAAGTACACCGACTCGATGGGACCACGCGCGCCCGTGCGCTGCACCGGCCCTTCTTCAATGGTCACGCCATGGCGGCGAAGATGATCGACCACGTCGCCTGACACGGATGATGTCAGCAGGCACAGATCCGCCGAACCGGGCGTGGGTCGCAGCGCCTTGGGTTCGAACTCCCTGCCGTGCGCGTGCAGGTTGATCTTCTGCACGCCAAACACCAGCGCCTTGCGCCCTTCCCCGAACGTCACCTCCTGCATGCCCAGCACGCGGGTATAGAACGCACAGCTGGCGGCTACATCGGCAACCGTCAGCACGAGATGGTCGAGCGCTTCGATTTTCATGGCAGGCCTTACTGGGGAATCGGCGGTTCGGTTTCCGGCTTGGTCGGGCTCACCAAGGGCGGCAAGCGATACAAGCGCAGGGAAATCAGCAGGCCGGCAACCATCAGCGCGCCAACGAACACGGCCACGCCATTCCAGCCATGCGCCCCGTAGAACAGGCCACCGCAGGCACCGGCAATGCTGGAGCCCATGTAATAGGAGAACAGATAGAGCGATGAAGCCTGCGCCTTGTTGCTGCCCGCGCGGCGTCCCACCCAGCTGCTCGCAATGGAATGCCCGCCGAAGAAGCCGAACGTCACGGCGACGATGCCGAGCACGACCAGCGCCAGCGGCCGGGTGGCGGTAAGCGCCAGGCCAGCCAGCATCAGCGCGAACGCCGTCCACAACACCTTGCGTCGGCCCAGTTTGCCGGCCAGGTGGCCCATCCAGGCGGAACTGAACGTGCCGATCAGATACACGCTGAAAATGGCGCCGACCACCGCCTGGTTCAGCCCATACGGCGGGGCGAGCAGGCGGTAGCCGATGTAGTTGTAAACGGTGACGAACGCACCCAGTAGCAGGAAACCTTCGACGAACAGCCACGGCAGGCCCGCATCCCGGAAAGTCGCCGCAAAACGCCCCATCAGGGCCTTCAGCCGCAACGGCTGGCGCACGTGATGTCGAGACGGCGGCAGGATGCGCCAGAACACCAGGCCGGACAGCAGGCCAATGACGCCCACCGCGGCAACGCCGATACGCCAGCCGACGAACTCGGCCAGCACGCCGGCCACCAGCCGCCCGCCCATGCCGCCAATGGCGTTGCCGCTGATGTACAGGCCCATCCCCAACCCAATGGATTCGGGGTGCATCTCTTCACCGAGATAAGTCATCGCCACCGCGGGCAACCCGCTCAGGGTCAACCCCAGCAAGGCGCGCAGGATCAGCAGCATGTGCCAGTCCGGCACCAGCGCGGTCAGCAGCACGAGCAAGGCCGAGGACAGCAAGGATGCCGTCATGACCGACTTGCGCCCCCACGCGTCGGACACGCCACCGGCAAACAGCATGGCAACGGCCAGCACGCCGGTAGTGAGCGACAGCGACAGTGCGGCGGTGGCGGCGCTGACCCCATAGTCCTTGCTGAACTCGGGCATCAACGGCTGCGTGCAGTACAGCAGGCCGAACGTGGCCAGGCCGGCGGCAAACAGGGCCAGGTTGGTGCGTCGGAAAGCGGGCGTGCCGTGGCGGATAGTGGGCGCAGGCTCAAGTTCGTCCGCCGTTGGCCGATGTTCTGGCCGAGACACCGGTTCCACGCTTTCCCGCCTTGCCATGTTGCTGACGCCTCGATACTGCAGAGGCTGCAAGCATAAGACTTGCCGCGATCGTGTACGACCCGCGGCTCAGTGCAGGACGGGCTCGCGGGCCGGCATCGCCCCCCCGGGACTGACAAGAAAGCCATATCACAGGGTGAACGTGATACATAAGGACTCAGCGGGAGACGCCTCGGGAGAGGGCGGCCCCGCCAGCCGGTGTGGGAGCCGGTGACCTGAGGGGGGAACATATGCGGTTACGCGGACCTGCGGTGGTGTTCGTCGCATGGCTGTGCGCCATGGCTTTTGTGCTGTCCGCCGACGCCGAGCCGGCACCGCCGCGACTGCCGGCGCTGCACGTCGCGGCGCTGAAGCCACTCCCGCAGACGCCTACGCCCGATCAGGTCATCCATGGCGACGTGGACGCCGGCTTCGCGCCGCTCCCCACCACGCACACACCGAACGCAGTGGAAAAGCAGCGCTGGTATCGCCTCACCCTCGATCGCGACTGGCATGAAGAAAGCGCGCCCCTGCTGAATTTCACCGGCGCCATGTACGTGCACATCACGGTGTACCCGCCGCCGGACTACCGTCCGCATGAGCTGTGGTTCGCCCAGACGGATTTGCCCGCGCGTTTCTCGCGCCACCACCTGGCGCTGGAACTGCCGCACGACCTGCGCGCCGGCCAGCCCATCTACGTGCAGATCGCGGCGGACAGCTTCACCCGGCAGATTCGCGCGGAGATCGTCGACATGGCCACGTATCAGGCGCAGGACCTGAATCACGTGCGCCTGACCACGCTGTTCTCCAGCGTGCAGTTCACCATGATCCTGGCGGCACTATGCCTTTGGCTGGTGCTGCGCGACCGCGTCCTGGTCTACTTCATCGGCTACACCGGTTGCCAGCTGATGAACCAGCTGCTGACCAGCGGCGAGCTGTACGAACTGCCCGGTGGCCGGTTGCTGATACCGCTGGGCACGCATGCACCGTGGCTGTTCACGGCGCTCAGCGCACCGCTGCTGCTGTCCTTCATCGTCGAGTTCTGCGAACTGCGCGTGATCACCCCGCGCGGGGCACGCCTGCTGGGCGCCATGCGCTGGCCGTATCTGGTGATCGCCGCCCTGCTCTGTTTTCCGTTCGCCGAGCGCATGCACCTGCTGGCCAGCGCCTACAACTTCTGGTTCATCGTCTCGTTGCTGTGTGCGCTGGCCGCGGTGATACTGGCGACCTTGCGCCACGGGAGGCAGGCACGCTTTTTCCTGGTGGCGTGGCTGCCGCAGGTGTTGCTGACGGTGGTACGGGTGAGCCAGGTGCTGCTGTCGCTGGACCTGCCCCGCTGGCTGGAATACAGCATGCCCGCGGCCATGGCGTTCTGCAGCGTGGTGGTCACCATCGGCCTGGCCGATCTCTCGCTGCGCGCGCGGCGCGAGCGCGACATGGCGCACCATCTTGCCGATCACGATGCACTCACCGGCGTGCTCAATCGCCGCGCACTGGTCCGCCGCCTGCATGACGCCATGGCGCAGGCGCGGCCGTTGCACCAGCCGCTGGCGCTGATTTTCCTGGACATGGATCACTTCAAGTCCGTCAACGACCGTCACGGGCACCAGACGGGCGATGCCTGCCTGCGCGCCGTGGCCGAAGCCATTGCCGACGAGTTGCGACCTTCGGACAGCCTGGGGCGCTACGGCGGCGAGGAATTCGTGGCGATGCTGCCGGGCACCACGCAGGACAATGCGATGGCGGTGGCCGAGCGCATCCGTCACAGCATCGAGGTGCTGCAGGTGCACGCACGCGGCAATACCTTGCAGACCACGGTGAGCATGGGCGTGTCCAGCCTGCTTGGCCCGCTGGACACGGTCGACGATCTGATCGCCCGCGCGGATGCCGCGCTTTATCGGGCCAAGACGCAGGGACGCAACTGCGTGGTGGCCCACGCCTCGCTTACGGCGGTGACGAGCTGAGCGGCATGTCTGGCGCCACCCCGTAAGCCCACACCAGAAACACCGGCAGCATGCGTTTCCAGGTGGCCTGGTTGTGTTCGCCATCGGGCACCGGGTCGTAGACAACCTCGCTGGTCTGGACCGGATGCGCGGCATCGACCACGCCGACGTCGTAACCCAGGTCGCGCAGACCGCGCCGGTGGGTGCCATCGGGAGCGGTGAATCCGCTGATCAGGTCCTGCAGGTCTTCCACGGCATCGATGGTGCCGTTGTGATTGCGGTCGTTGGTTTCCTCATGACCACCCACCGCGAACCAGAAGCGGACCGGCCGGCGTTGCCTGGCCCGGTCCACCATGGCCTGCGCCAACCGCGTGCCTTCCACCGCGTTTGCATCGCTGCGGTCGCCCGCCAGCCAGAACGACGGCGAGAACGCCCCGACCTGGCCGAACACCTCGGGATACTCCCAGCCCAGGCAGAACGCGTTGAGCGCACCGAGTGACCAGCCCAGCATGGTGCGCCCCTGCGCGGTGGCCTGCGTGCGGTAGTGCGCATCGATGTAGGGCACGAGCTGTTCCGCCACCCACGCGGAATAATCATAGGCGCGCGCACCGATGGGCCCGATGCGCGAGCCGCCGACCACGCTGCGGCGCCTTGCGCGATCAAACAAGCCGTAGCCGGAAGCACGATCCTTCAGCATGTCCACCGCCACCACGATCACCGGGCGGATCGCGTGCTGCGCGTAAAGCGACGCCAGCGCGTCCTGCAGCGCCACGGCATCCATGTCCTGACCGTCGTTGGCGTAAAGCACCGGATATTGCACAGCGGAGTCCGCATAACCCGGCGGCAGATACACCGTGACCTTGATCTGCTCGGGTGCGAAGGCTGGGGCATCCAGCGCCAGTTTCACCGGTGCCGGCGCCGCTTCGGTGGCGTGTGCCACCGGCATCGTCCATACGGAGCCCAGCAGCAGGCACGCCATGATGTGTTTCCAGCTCGCGCGCATCGTCATCACTCCACCACGATCAGCCAGCCCTTGCCGGGCTCCACGGGAATGGCATCGCCCGCCTTGAAGCTGGCCTGCGGCTGGAAGCCGTTCACTGCCTGGGCGGTGAGGGTCGCCCTGGCCGGCGACAGGCCCAGCGCCTTCCAGTCCACGACAAGCGTGACGTCCACTTTCTGCGGTGCCCACGAGGCAATCGCGATCAGCGTCTTGCTGCCCTTGCGCACATAGCTGGTGACCAGCACGTCGTCACGGTTGGTCTTCACCGGCGTGTCGTGCACCCACCAGCCGATCATCTCGGCCTGTTCGATGCCGAAGGCATCCCACAGCTTCCACAGGCCGCGCGGATCGCTGCCGGCCGACCAGCCGAGGCGATTGGTCATGCCGAACAGCATGCCACGCCAGGGGTTGCCGTCGTTCTGCAGCATCTCGCCCATCAGGCCATACGGAATGCCGGAGATCTCGGTGAGCCAGTACGTGGGCGAGGTCTTCTCGTAATCGAACTCTTCGCCGAACCATAGGCGGTCGATGTACGGAAACAGCTCCATGTAAAGCAGTGCACTGTTGATGTAGCCGTCGCGCGGGTTGTACTGGCTGGCCGAATGCAGGTCGATCAAGGGATCGGGACGATGCGCCTGCAGCACCTTGCGCACGCGCTTCATGGTCGTGCGGTCATAGGCCACGTCGTCGAGGTACAGGCCGTCGAAGCCCACGTTGCGGGCAAGCCAGTCCAGTCCTTCGATGTAGTAGTTGTGCCAGCGACTCTGGCCGGCATTGATGATCGCCGCATCGCGGTTTTCCGGTACATGCCACGCGGCGATGTAGTCGCCATCCAGATGCTCCTGCAGCCAGGAGAACCCACCACCCTTGCCGGCGCTGATCACCTCGTGCCCCAGGCTTTCCAGCATGGGCAGCTCGGGCGCACGGTCAGATACCTCGCGCACCGTGTCGTAGATCTTCACCCGCATGCCGCGCTGGTGGGCCGCATCGATATACGCGCGCATGGCCGCCGGCTCGAGGAACGGATAGTTGATCCACGGATTGATCGGCGTGGCGTGGTGGATGTTCACCACGTTGGCGCCATCGGCCTTGATGGCATCCAGGTCGCCGTATTTGTGGAAGAACCGCTCGGAAAAGTGTTTCGCCGGATCGATGGTCTTGAACGGCGTGACGCGCATGACCAGGTCGTAATGCAGCGTGTCGCCGGCCTTCATCTGGCGCGGACCGCTATAGGCCTCGGCCAGATAGTCCTTGTCTTCGTTGCGCAGGTGGATGCCACCCTGCCCGCCGTTGTCCCACGACACCGGCATGCGCAGCGGTTGTTGCTGGTAGAAATTGGTGTTGAGCGGGCGACGGTAGTTCTCGTCGCGCAGATGGAACTCGAGGCCGGCATTCACCGAGCCGATCCACGCACCGTCCTGGTTGTTCTTGACCTGCCACTTCCAGTTGAAATCGTCGGGGGCGCGATCGCCCTGCCGGCCAAGTCCAAGCTGGTAACGGGCGGCGTCCTGCTGCATCGGAATGGACAGGCGAATATCCCGCAGCGCCACGTCCTTCGTTGCAGTCAGGGCAATGCCGTAGACCATCGTGCCATCTGCTTCCAGGCTGGCATTCACCTTGCCCTGCAACGCTCCCGCGGCGGCCGCGACCTGCCAGTGCACCTTGCCGGGGCCATCCACCTGGATCTGCGGCATGCGTGCCGTGCCCAGCACATGCTTGCCGGCGTCGTCCTCCACGATCAGTTGCATGGGCGCGACCAGCAAGGCCTTGCCCTGCTTGCTGATCCCGGTCATGCGCTCATCGAAATGACTGGTGATCTGGGCCGGCAGGCCACTGGCGTCGAGCTTGATCTCGCGCCCGAGGATGCCCAGCGTCTGGCCGTTCACCGCAATCGGCAGCAAGGGCTTTACCACGGAATCGTCCTGGGCCAGCGTGGAGTTGAGCCAACGCAGGCGGGTCAGCCTGGAAGGGTCGTCATCGCCGTGGGCGACTGCCACGCCCTCGCCCACGGTGATCGCCAGGGGAATCGACTGCGACGCCACGCCATCGGCAGACACCGTGACCGTTCCGCGGTACACGCCGGGTGTTGCCGAGGCAGGCACATCCAGCCCTATCCACAAGGCCTGGATGCGTCCTGCGGCCACGTCCACGCGGGCGGTGAACGGTTTCCCGTCATAACCGGTGCCCCCCAGGTTGAAGCAGGTCAGGGCGTTCGAAGGAATCGTCGAGCCGTCATCCGCACGCAGGTCGCCAAAACTCACACGCACGTTGCCGACGGCTGCGCGAGGCGCCCAAGCGCCGAGCTGGAAACTCAGGTATTCGCCGCGCTGCGCCGATTCGCTGAAGGTGCCGCCGGGGCCGCGCTTCGCCCAGCTTTCCGGCAACGCATCGAACATGCGGATGGGGTTGGCACGTGTCTCGGGAAACAGCAGCAAGGCATCGGCGGCATGCTTCGCCAGCACGGCCTGCACCTCGGCCGGTGTCGCCGTGCGCTCCATGGGCGTGTAAGCATCAAAATCATCCACGGCCTCGTAGCCCAGCACCCTGGCCTGCGGCAGGCGGGACCAGTGACTGGCATCGCCCACCGTCCCTGCCCACGCGGCATCGGCGGTGTCTTTGGGCTCCGCATAGGTCACCGTGGGGTAGTTGCTGCGCCCCTTGTTCACGTACGGCTGGTAGTACACCGCATACGTGCCGGCCTGCGCCGCCTTGAACACCAGCTCGCCACTGGCCTGATCGATGGTGCCGCGTCTTACGTTCGATACCACGGAGCCATCGGGCGCAGTAATGATGATGGCGACGTTCTCCGGGTGTGCATCGCGGCGACGCCAGGGGATCACCACGCGCACCGCCGTTGCCGGCGCATCGACCCGGACCAGGTAGCGGTGATTGCCCAGCGCGTCCGCGTTCCAGCGCAGCGGTTGCTGCGTCACCAACGCCTGCGCGTGACCCGTGCATGCCGCGCCCAGCAGCATGCCCGCCACGATCCACGCCTTGCTTCGATGCACCATGTCCACCCCAGATAGCCGAAAAGCCGTGCGCCGATTTGCGCACCGGAACAGGGGTGTTTAACCCGATGGGGTGCGAGGGGGCAAGTTCCGGAAGACGTGGCGAGGTGTTAGTGGTGGAAATAGCGCGAGCGTTCTCTCGCTACTCACTGCTCATCACTCACTCCTGCTTTCAAGCCCCACGGTCGGTCTTCAGTGCACGCACTTCGTCATCATGCCCGGCGGCGGAGCGCCCGCTCACCCAGCCGAACAATGCAATGCCCACCATGATCATCACGGCGCCGAATGCCGAGTAGCCGTGCGGCCATGATTCGCCGAGGAAGGTGGCACCGATCACCGTGGCAAACAGCAGCTCGGCGGCCTGCATGGCCTCCACGGCAGCGAGCGCGGTCGGCTCGGTACGCACCATGTCGGTGGCGCGGAAGAACAGCACGGTGGCGATCACCCCCGAGGACAGGGCCACGCCGCCGGCGAGCAGGATTTCCCGCCAACCCGGCGGCCCGACGACTAACCATGCCATCGCCGCCAGAACCAGCCAGAACGGCCAGCTGCACAGCGTCATGCCGAACACGCGCTGCGTGGCGCCGATGTGCGAGCCGCTCTTCTCCAGATGCAACAGCACCATGCGATTGCCCAGCGGGTACATGAAGGCCGCGAACACCACCGCCGCCATCTCCAGCCAGTCGATGACACGCAGCTGGCCGTGCGCATGGCCCCATTGCAGCGCAAACACGCCGGCAACGATCAACGCGCCGATCGCCACGCTGCGCCAGGCCAGGCGGCGTCGCTCGTCGCGATAGATCAGTGGCGCCAGCAGCGGCCCCGCCAGCACCGTGGTCTGGAAGCTGCCAGCCACCAGCCACGAAGGCCCGCTGTTGGCCGCCCACGTGAGCGGCAAACCGAACAGCACGAAGCCCACGGCACTCCACAACAGCCAGGTACGCGGATAGCGCCTCAGCTCGGCCGGCAATTCGCCCAGCCCGCCCTGCCACGGCAGCGCAACGGCCAGCAGCGGCAAGGTGATGAGATAGCGCAGGATCACGGCCCACGCCCAGTGGCCCCCGCCAGCAACAAGGCTACGGTTGAGCACATAAGTCATGGTGAAGAACAACGCCGCGCACAGCGCCAGTCCCACCGCGGCGACAGCGTTCGAGCGCATGCACGGACCGTGGTTCATCAAAACAGCGAGTGTCGCAGACACCCGGGTGTTTTCGAAGCCCGCGTGCGGCCAATCAACCCATGCCAGAGGGTGCCAGCGGAAGCTGCAGATGAACCATCAACCCGCCCTGCTCGCGATTCTCCGCATGAATATC
The DNA here is from genome assembly GCF_014297575.1 of Dyella telluris. NCBI lineage: Bacteria > Pseudomonadati > Pseudomonadota > Gammaproteobacteria > Lysobacterales > Rhodanobacteraceae > Dyella > Dyella telluris. The sequence goes on from NZ_CP060412.1 coordinate 307,405, forward strand.
GCCGCCGTGTGCCTTCACCACCCGCTGCACGATGGCCAGGCCCAGGCCATGGCCGTGCGCGCGCGAGGCATTGCTCCCGCGAAACAGCGGGCGGAACAACGAGCCGATTTCCGACTCGGGCACGCCGGGCCCGTTGTCGCGGATCGACACGTCGACCGTGCCGGTCGTCGCCTGTGCTGCCAGCTCGACCTTGCCACCCTCGGGGCTGAACTTGATGGCATTGCCAATCAAGTTGTCGAACGCGCGCTCCAGCAGAAGTCCGTTGCCGGAAACCACCGCCGGCGCATCGCCGTCCAGGTGCAGCGTGATGCCACGCGCCTGCGCCTCCACGCCAGCGCGACGAACGCATTCGCGCAACAGCGCCAACACATCCACCGGCTCGCGGTTCACACCGGGAATACCGCCTTCCAGCCGCGACAGCGCGAGCATCTCGCCGGTCATGCTGTCCAGGCGACTGATCTCCTGTTCGGCCTGCAGGAAATAATGCGCGGCTTCCTCCGGCGTGGCGCTGCGCTGGGCCAGATCCAGGATCAGATGCAGACGCGCCAGCGGCGAGCGCAGTTCGTGGGAGAGATCCTGCAGCACGCTGCGATCGTGCGCGACCAGTGCCTCGATGCGCTCGGCCATGGCGTCGAAATCGCTGGCAAGCTGGTTCAGTTCTTCCGGCGCGCGACGTCCCGGCGGCCCCACGCGTGCGGACAACTCGCCCGATGCCATGCGCCGCGTGGCATGACTGATCGCCTCCACCGGCTTCGCCACGCTGCGCGCCACCCACCAGCCCACCAGGCCGATGAACAGCAGCGAGAGCCCACCCTGGATGGCAAGGAAGATCGTCTGGCGCGTGCCTTGCCGCAGACGCGAATGCGTGCGGCTGAGCGCCACCAGTTGCCGGACATGGCCATCACCGCCCTGCACCTGCTGCACTGCCAGGTAGAGATTCGGCCAGGGCTGCAGCACCACGTCACGCTTCTCGTCCAGCCCGCTCTGCAGCGACGACTCCACCGACGCCGGCATGCGGATGGGCGTCAGCGCCTGACCGTCCTCGTAAAGCGTCGCTTCGATGCCTTCGTGTCGCTGTTGCAGCGACCATTCGGCCAGTGCTGTCTGGCCGCCACTTTCGTAGGCCTGGTCCGCGCCCTGCGCGAGGGTCGACCAGTTGATCTCCACCGCCGTGGTGAATTCGATGAAGCTCTGCGTGAGGAAGATCCCCAGCCCCAGCGCCAGCAGGTTGGCGCCGCAGAAGCTGATCAACACGCGCCAGTAAAGCGAGCTCTTGAAAGGACTCACGCCGCGCCCGCCACCAGGCTGTAGCCCGCACCGCGAACCGACTCGATGCGAGGCGCCTGCGCCGATGCTTCCGTCAACTTGTGACGCAGGCGGCTGACGTGCACGTCGATGCTGCGGTCGAAGCGCTCCAGCTCGCGCCCCAGCGCCATGCGCGTCAGCGTGGCCTTGTCCACCAGTTCGCCGGTGCGTTGCGCCAGCGTCAGCAGCAACTGGAATTCCGCACCGGTGAGCGACAACTCCTGCTCGCCCACATAGGCACGGCGTTCGGCCGGTTCCAGCCGCAGCACGCCCACTTGCAGGCTGCCGGCGCTGACCGGCGCGTTGCGGCGCAGCTGTGCCCGCACGCGGGCCAGCAGTTCGCGCGGCAGGCATGGCTTGGTGAGGTAGTCGTCCGCGCCCAGCTCCAGGCCGATCACACGATCCACCGGCTCGCCCCGGGCCGACAGCATGATCACTGGCAGGCGGTGCTTGAGGCGTACCTCACGCAGCGTTTCCAGGCCGTCGCGCCCCGGCATCATCACGTCCAGGATCAATAGATCCGGCCGCGTGGACGGGTTGTGCAACTGGGCCAGGCCGGCATCGCCGTCATGGGCAACGTCCACCACGAAACCTTCGCGCTGCAGGTATTCCGCCAGCAGGGCGGCCAGGGCGCGGTCGTCGTCAACGATGAGGATCTTGGGCATGTTCTGAGGAAAAACCTTGTCCGTCTCGCCGACATTCAAACCGGGCGAAGGATCTTGCTCCACCGGCTTTACCGTTCTTTACCTTCCCGCAAAGAACATACACATAGCGCTGTCGTCAAATAGGCATCACGCAAGACCAACCCCAACGACACAGGTAATCCCCATGCGCAAGAACATCTCTCTCGCTCTGGTGCTCGCTTCGGCTGTTGCCCTCGCTCCGTTCGCCATCGCTTCCGCACAGGACGGTGGCCCGCAGGGCGGCTTCCATGGCCACGACCACGGCCACGGCGCGTTTGAGGCGTACAGCAAGCTGAACCTGACCGACGCCCAGAAGGCCAGCATCAAGCAGATCATGCAGACGGCCCGCTCGCAGGGTAAGACCCAGCGCGATGCACTGCGCCAGCAGCGTGAAGCCTTCGAGCAGATGGCCCCGAACGCCTCGGGCTACCAGGCCGCCGCCACCGCGCTGGCCCAGGCTGAAGGCGCCGCCACCACGGCCCGCGTACAGCAGCGCGCCGCCATCCGCGCCCAGGTCTACGCCATCCTGACCCCGGCCCAGCAGTCGCAGCTGGCCACCCTCAAGGCCCAGCGCGTTGCCCGCCACCAGCAGTGGGAGCAGTTCAAGGCCCAGCATCCGGCGTCGGGCTCCACGGCCCAGTAACGGTTCGGACGACGTCATAGAAGAACCACGGCGCTGCCTCGGCGCCCGCAAGAAGATCGGCGCCAGCCTGCATGCTGGCGCCGCTTTTTTCCGAAAACGGTTTTAAAGCAAACCCTGTGCGTCCCGGCGGGCCTCCCCGCCCTTGCCCATGGCGCACAGGGTGCGCTTCGCGTTGGTCGCAGCGATCAGTCCGCCTTGAACCCCGCCTGCTGCAGCGACGGCACGAACACCGGCGGCGCGTAACCGGCCGGCTTGCTGCCCACCGCCACGCCGCCATGAATGCGCGACTGCTGCACGTCGCCAAAGAACCAGTATGGGAAGGTCGGCTCCAGCGCGCTGGCTTCATTCAGTCGGGCACGCAGGTCGGCAGGTATCTCGAACGACAGCGCAGACAGGTTGTCGTCCAGCTGCGCCAGCTTGGTCGCGCCGATGATCACCGATGCAATACCCGGCTGCGTGGCGACCCAGTTGAGCGCCACCTGTGCCATCGGCCTGCCCATGGTGCCGGCCAGTTCTTCCAGGGCGGCGACGATCGCCCAGTTGCGCTCGGTGAACCGGTCGAAACCCGGTGCGCCGGAGATCTTGGCCAGACGCCCCTCGCCAGCGCCGCCCGCTTCGCTCGGCTTGTACTTGCCCGACAACAGGCCCATGCCCATCGGGCTCCAGGCCGTGATGCCCATGCCCAGCTCGGTGGCCATCGGCACGAACTCGTGTTCGATATGGCGTTCGATCAGCGAGTACTCGAGCTGCAGGTTCACCAGCGGCGTCAACGCGTGCGCCTCGGCATAGGTCTGTGCCCGCGAGGCATACCAGGCCGGCACGTCGGACAGGCCGGCATAGCGGATCTTGCCGGCACGTACGAGGTCGTCCAGCGTGCGCACCACTTCCTCGGCGGGCGTCAAACGATCCCAGGTGTGCAGGATGTACAGGTCGATGTAATCGGTGCGCAGGCGACGCAGCGAGCCTTCCACCGCGCGCAGGATGTTCTTGCGGCCGTTGCCGCCCGCGTTCGGATTGCCGGGCTGGGCGTTGTAGGTGAACTTGGTGGACAGCACCACGCGATCACGCGTGCCGCTGTCGGCGACGAATTTGCCGAGCAGCTCCTCGCTGGCACCTTCGGTGTACAGATCGGCGGTGTCGAAGAAATTGCCGCCGGCATCCAGGTAACGATCGAACATGGCGCGTGCGGTGTCTTCCGCCGCGCCCCAGCCCCAGTTGTCACCGAAGGTCATGGTGCCCAGGGCAAGGCGGCTCACGCGCAGGCCGGAGCGGCCGAGGGTGTAGTAGGCATCGAGTGACATGGCGGACTCCTGGTGGGATGGGGGTGGAGCAGATGGGTGAAGTCTGCGCCTTGCCATTACGGGGAAAAATCCGCATCTTGTGCATGCTTTATTAAGCAAGACTAATCAATGGCTCTCGATCACGCCTCTGCCCTGCGCGCTTTCCGCCTGATCGCCCGCCACGGGAGCTTTACCCGCGCCGCCGCCGAACTGGAGGTCACTGCCTCGGCCCTCAGCCAGACGCTGCGCCAGCTGGAAGACCACGTGGGCGTGCGCCTGCTGCATCGCACCACGCGTCGCGTCGGCCTCACCGAGGCCGGTCACGCCTTCCTGGAACGTATTTCCCCTGCCCTGAACGAGATCGACCAGGCCATCGACGCACTGCGCCAGCACGGCGACCGCCCTGCCGGCACCCTGCGCATTGCCGTGCCACAGATGGTGCTCGACCACCTGGTGGCGCCTTGTGTCGCCAGCTTCATGCGGGCCTGGCCGGAGGTGAAGCTGGATATCCAGGTCGAGAACCGGCTCACTGACCTGATCGCCGAGGGTTTCGATGCCGGCATCCGCCTAGGTGAACGGCTGGCGCGCGACATGGTGGCCATGCCATTGGGAGGGCCACAGCGCGCCGTGGTGGTGGGCTCTCCCGGTTACTTTGCCGCCCACGGCCGCCCTGCCCATCCGCGCGATCTGGCCATGCACGACTGCGTGCGTTTCCGCTTCAGCAGCAATGCCATTTATCGCTGGGAGTTTGCCCACCCCACGGGCCCGTCGAAGGGCCAGTGGTTCGAGATGGATGTGGATGGCCCGATCACCACCAACGATCCCACCATGGCGATACGCGCGGCCATCGACGGCCTTGGCCTGACGCATATGGTGGAACCGTCGGTGCGGGCGGCACTGACCGACGGGCGACTTCAGTCGGTGCTCGACGAGTGGCTGCCGCCGTTCGACGGTTTCTACCTGTATTACCCCAGTCGCCTGCAGGTGCCGCCCAAGCTACGGGCCTTCATCGAACACCTTCGACATCACCTCGCCACCGGGCGCTGAAGCCGCATGGCGACGCGCGATCACGAATGCCAGTGACCGGAGACGTAGACGCCGGTCGGCGCGTAATACGCCGGCACCCACACGCGCGCAGCGTAGTGCGGCCGTGGTGCCACTACCACGCAGCCGGTAAGTGACAGGCTCGCGCTGAACATGACGGCGAGGCCGAGACCGATCAGCATGAGTCGACGCATGGTGTTCTCCTTTCCGGTTGGGTTTGACCCGGAAAACGCCGGCCCGAAAATCGCGCTGACGGATACGCACAAATACGATGGCCGCCATTCATGCAAATGACGGCCATCGTTCATGCTGACATCAAGCTTGCACGTCAGTGCGGAGCAAGTCGCTCCATCACGGTGCGATAGCGCGCGGCAATGCGGTCTTCGTCGCGATGCGTGAATCCGCGCACCGCCCATTCGCCGCCGACCATCACGTCGCGCACCAGCGGCACATTGCCGGCAAACAGGAAACTGTCGATCACCGAGCGCTCGTCGCGCGCGGCAAGCAGCGGCGCGCGATCATCCAGCACGAGCAGATCCGCACGCGCGTCGGGGCGCAGCTCACCAATGGCAAGGCCCGACGCCGTGGCTCCGCCGCGCAACGCGGCACGCCACAGCGTTTCGCCCACGCTATCACCCTGATGGCGCGCGGCGATGTTGCGATGGCACGTGGACAGGCGCTGGCCGTATTCCAGCCAGCGCAGTTCTTCCACCGGCGACACCGAGATGTGCGAATCGGAACCGATGCCCAGCGTACCGTTGGCATCGATGAAGTCGGCCAGCGGAAACAGGCCGTCGCCGAGGTTCGCTTCGGTGGTGGGACACAGGCCAGCCACCGCACCACTACGCGCGATCTGCGCGGTTTCCTTGTCGCTCAGGTGCGTGGCATGCACCAGGGTCCAGCGCGCATCCACCGGCGCATGGTCGAACAACCATTCCACCGGGCGCGCACCGCGCGTGGCGAGGCAATCCTGCACTTCGCCGATCTGTTCGGCGATATGGATATGGATGGGACACGCCTTCGTGGCGTCACTGGCGAGCACCAGCTTCAGCGCCTCTTCCGGCACGGCGCGCAGGGAATGCAGTGCCATGCCCACGCGCAGCTTGTCGTTCTCGTACGCGCGCAGGGTTTCCAGCAAGCGCAGGTACGACGGCACATCGTGACCGAAGCGACGCTGGCGCGGCGCCAGCGGACGACCATCGAAGCCACCGCTCATGTACAGCACCGGCAACAGCGTGAGCGCGATACCCGCTTCCTTCGCTGCCTCGATCAACGCCAGCGACATCGCCTCGGGTTGCGCATACGGCGTGCCGTCGGGCTGGTGGTGCAGGTAGTGGAACTCGCAGACCTGCGTGTAGCCGCTCTTGAGCATCTCCACGTAGAGCTGCGCGGCGATGGCCTGGAGTTCATCCGGCCCCACGGTGGCGGCAAACGCGTACATGGTTTCGCGCCAGGTCCAGAAGCTGTCGTCACTCTTGCCCTTGCGTTCGGCCAGCCCTGCCATCGCACGCTGGAATGCATGCGAATGCAGATTGGGCATGCCCGGCAACACCCAGCGGCCGAGGCGCTCGCCTTCACCAGTCGTCACGCCCGCCAGCATGCCGCCGTCATCCACTTCCAGCACGGCGCCAGGCGTCCAACCCTGTGGCGTCCAGAGACGATCGGCGGTGTAACGGGTCGCGATGCTGCCAGCCATGACCGGGCTCCTGGGAAACAGATCCTGAGTGTAACCGTTCGCCAAGCCGTCTCGTTCACGCTGGTACGGCATAATGTGGCGATGGCCAAGAAAACACCGGAACACACCCCGAAGCTGCTGGTGCGGCAGGCAACGCCCGCCGATGTGCCCGCACTGGTCGATCTCACTGCCCGCGTCTACACCCCCGAGTGGGGGCATTCGGCGGAAATGCTGCGCTCACAGCAGACGCATTTTCCCGAAGGCCAGTTCGTGGTCGAGTACGAGGGGAAGATCGTGGGCTACTGCGCCACCTTCCGCATCGATGAAGCCGCCGCACTGGCACCGCACACCTGGATGCAGATCACCGGCGGTGGCATGGCTTCGCGCCATCGTCGCGACGGCAACTGGCTGTACGGCATGGAAGTAGTGGTGCATCCGGAATACCGCAACATGCGCATCGGCCAGCGCCTGTACCAGGCACGCAAGCGCATCTGCACCGACCTCAAGCTGCGCGGCATCGTGTTCGGTGGACGCATGCCCGGCCTGGCGCGCAACCTGCAGCGCTATGGCAGCGCCGAGGCCTACGTGCAGGCCGTGTCGGAAGGCAAGCGCCGCGACCCCACGCTCAGCTTCCAGCTCAACAATGAGTTCGAGGTGATCGGGCTGTTGCGCGGCTATGTGCCCTCCGACTATGAATCGCTGGGCTATGCAGCGCACCTGGTGTGGCGCAACCCGGCCCTGCTCGATCATCCGGATATTCCGTCGGTGCCGTCCACGCAGCGACTGCCCGACCTGGTGCGCGTGGCATCCGTGCAGTACCAGCAGCGACGCATCCGCTCGTACGAGGAGTTCGCCACGCAGGTGGAGTACTTCACCGATATCGCGGCCGACTACAACGCCGATTTCGTCACCTTTCCCGAGCTGATCACGTTGCAGCTGCTGTCGATCGAGAACGAGGAACTCTCGCCGGTCGATACCATCCGCAAGCTCAGCCAGTACACGCCGCAGGTGAAGGAACTCTTCAGCCGGCTGGCGGTGCACTACAACATCAACATCATCGCGGGCTCGCATCCCACCGAGCAGGCCAACGGCGACATCCACAATGTCTGCTACGTGTGCCTGCGCGATGGCTCGATCCACGAGCAGGAAAAACTGCACCCCACGCCCAGCGAACGCACGGTGTGGAGCATCACCGGTGGCGACACGGCGGCGACCATCCAGACCGATTGCGGCCCCATCGGCGTGATGATCTGCTACGACTCGGAGTTCCCCGAGGTGGCGCGCCATCTGGCCGACCAGGGTGCGCTGATACTGTTCGTGCCGTTCTGCACCGACGTGCGCGAGGGTTACCTGCGCGTGCGCTATTGCTCGCAGGCCCGCGCCATCGAGAACCAGTGCTACGTGGTGTTGTCCGGCAACGTGGGCAACCTGCCCGGCGTGAACAACTTCGACATCCAGTACGGCCAGAGCTGCATCCTCACGCCGAGCGATTTCCCGTTTGCGCGTGACGGCATTGCAGCCGATTCCACGCCGAACATCGAAACCGTGCTGTTCGCCGACCTGCACCTGGAAAGCCTGGCGCGCGCCCGCAACGCCGGCGCGGTGCAGAACCTCAAGGATCGTCGCTTCGACCTCTACGAGACGCGCTGGACCCGCAAGTCCGAGGCGAAATCGTGAGCGATCGGAACGACGAACCGAGCCCCGCCTCACCCAAGGTCACCGGACGCTTCCAGCAGCTTGCCCAGTCGGAGTTGTTCTCGCCGGTGCAATGGCGCCGACGCGTGCTGTTCTGGGGCGGCGCCGTGCTGGTTGGCCTGGCCGCCATCGGCTTCGCGCAGGCGGCCGACTGGGCATTCCACGTGTTCAACGGCGTGGTCACGCACAATCGCTACTGGGCGTTCCTGATCACGCCGCTCACCTTTGCCCTGCTCGCCTGGCTCACCGAGGGTGCCCTCAAGCCCACGCGCGGCTCCGGCATTCCGCAGGCCATCGCCGCGCTGAAGATCGAAGACGAAGGCTTCCGCAACAGCCTGCTCTCGTTGCGCGTGGCCATCGGCAAGATGGCCCTGACGCTGGCCGCCTTGCTGGGCGGCGCCTCGGTGGGGCGCGAGGGCCCCACCGTGCACGTGGGTGCAGGCCTGCTTTATTCACTCGGGCGCCGCTTCGGTTTTGCGGAACCGGCTGCGGCGGGACGCTTCATCCTGGCGGGCGCGGCGGCCGGCCTCGCTGCCGCGTTCAACACGCCACTGGCGGGCATCGTGTTCGCCATCGAGGAAATGAGTGGCTCGTTCGAGCACCGCATGAGCGGCATCCTGCTGACCGCGGTATTCGTGGCGGGCCTGGTCTCGCTGGGCATCCTTGGCAACTACGCCTACTTCGGTCATTTCGACATCGGCCTGCCGCTGGGCAAGGCGTGGTGGGCGGTACTGGCCACCGGCATCGTGTGCGGACTGGCGGGCGGCTTGTTCGCCCGGCTGATCGTGCCGCATGACACCGGCTTCCGTGGCTTCGTCGGGCGATTGCGCGCACGCCAGCCCGTGGTGTTCGCCGCCGCCTGCGGCCTGGCCCTGGTGCTGCTGAGCCAGCTCACCCACACCGGCCTCTATGGCACCGGCTACGAGCAGGCCAGGAACATCCTGCAGGGCCACACGGATACGGTGACGAGCTTTGGCGTACTGAAGTTTCTCGGCAACATCGCTTCGTACTGGGCGGGTATTCCCGGCGGTATCTTCTCGCCTGCGCTGGCGGTAGGTGCCGGCCTGGGCAACAACCTGTGCGCCATCCTGCCGGGTGTCGATCCCTCGGCGGTGGTGCTGCTGGCGATGGCGGCCTACCTCTCCGGCGTGACGCAGGCGCCGCTGACGGCCACGGTGATTTCCATGGAGCTCACCGCCAACCAGCAGATGGTGCTGCCCATCATGGCCACCTGCCTGCTGGCGCGCGCCACGTCATCGCTGCTGTCGCGCAAGCCGGTGTATCGCGCGCTGGCCGACAAGCTCATCGAAGGCTACGAACGCGAGCTCGCGCGTCGCGCTGCCGAACCGTCCGCCGATGACGAAGGCGACGCACACGGCGCGTGGGCCGAATCATCCGTGGTGGAAGATCCGGCTACCCCGCTCCCGCCTTCCGGCGAACCACCGCATCCGTCCGTTTCACCCACCGATCATCAACCGTCATGACGCCACGCTGGGATCACCTGCTGACCAACGCCACGCTCGCCACCTTCGCCGGTGACGCGCCTTATGGACTGATCGAACGTGGCGCCATTGCCACGCTTGAAGGGCGCATTGCCTGGGTGGGCCCGATGGACGCGCTCCCCCCTGATGCCGCCACGCGCGCGGCTCATGTGGAAGACCTGGGCGGAGCCGTGGTAACCCCCGGGCTGGTCGATTGCCACACGCACCTGGTATTCGGCAGCAACCGCGCGCACGAGTTCGACATGCGCCTCAATGGCGCAACCTACGAAGAGATCGCGCGCGCTGGTGGCGGCATCGTCTCCACGGTGAAAGCCACGCGCGAATCCAGCGAAGACGAGCTATTCGCGCAGGCACTGCCGCGCGCCCATGCCTTGCTGGCCGATGGCGTGACCACGCTGGAGATCAAATCCGGCTATGGGCTGGACCGGGAGACCGAACGGCGCATGCTGCGCGTCGCGCGCCGCCTCGGGAAAGCGCTGGGCATCACGGTGCGCACGACCTTCCTTGGCCTGCACGCGCTGCCACCGGAATACCGCGATAACCGCGAGGGCTATGTCGCCCTGATGTGCGACGAGGTATTGCCCGCCCTTGCCGGCGAAGGCCTGGTCGACGCGGTCGATGCCTTCTGCGAAACCATCGGCTTCACGCCGGAAGAAACGCGTCGCGTGTTCGAACGCGCGACGCAGCTTGGCCTGCCGGTGAAGCTGCACGCCGAGCAGCTGTCCGACCTCGACGGCGCTGCCCTGGTCGCCCGTTACCACGGGCTGTCCGCCGACCATCTGGAGTACCTCAGCGACAGCGGCATCCGTGCGATGGCACAGGCCGGCACCGTGGCCGTCTTGCTGCCCGGCGCGTTCTACGCCTTGCGTGAGACGAAGCTGCCGCCGATTTCCGGCCTGCGCGAACATGGCGTGGCCATGGCGGTGGCCACCGACTGCAACCCCGGCACCTCTCCCCTGCTTTCGCTGCGGCTGGCGGCAGGCATGGCCTGCACGCTGTTCCGCCTGACCCCGGAAGAAGCGCTGCGCGGCGTCACGGTGAATGCGGCACGCGCGCTCGGCCTCGATGACCGCGGCACGCTGGAGGCCGGGCAACGGGCGGATCTCGCCGTGTGGAATGTCAGGCAGCCGGCCGAGCTGTGCTACTGGATCGGCGGCAACCATGCCTTGCGCAAGGTGTTCGTCGGCGGCGCTGAGCCAGCCTTCGCGGGCTGAGCCCGCCCCCGCCGCTTACTCGCGGCCACAAAAAAGCCCCCGCTGGGCGGGGGCTTTCTGGCGAGCCTGATGGCTTAGGCCGACTTCTTCTTCGGCGCTGCCTTCTTGGCGGCGGCCGGCTTGGTCACGGTCGCCTTGCCACCGGCCACGGCCGGGGTCAGCGAATGCGAGCGGCTGTTGCCGTAGCTGCCACGGTAGGTCTTGCCACGACGGGTCCTGCGATCGCCCTTGCCCATGGGGAACTCCTTGATTCGTTGGGGGTGAATACGGCCGATCATCGTATCAGCGACCGTCCAAAGCGCAATAGTCGGCAAGCGCCGCCCGTTCAGCGCTGCTGTCAGCGGCAACCGGGGCCCGCGCAGCCGCCTGCCTGATCCGGGCAATGCTCGTCGTCGACCTGCACGGTGACGTGCTGGATGCTGAAACGCTCGGACAGCATCTGGTTGATCGCCCGGATGGCGGAGGCGCTGCTGGCACCCTCGTGCAGCTCCGCGTGCAACGTCGCCATGCGCGAGCCCGAGGCCAGCTGCCACACGTGCAGGTGGTGCACATTGCGGATGGACGCATCCGCACCGCGCAAAGCTTCTTCCACCTCGACGGTATTCATGCCCTCGGGCACGCCTTCCAGCAGGATGTGCGCGGACCGGCGCAGCAGGCGCCATGCACTATTGAGGATCAGCAGCGACACCAGCAGCGAAAGCACCGGATCCGCCCAGTTCCAGCTCATCCAGCGCACCAGCAGGGCCGCAGCCACGGCGGCCACCGAACCGAGCAGGTCGCCGATCACGTGGAGGGTGGCACCGGCCAGGTTCACGTCGTCATGGGCGTGGCCGTGCAGCGTACTCAGCACCAGTACGTTCACCACCAGGCCGATGAGCGCCACCACCAGCATCATCCCGGACAGGATGTGCGTGGGTTCGAACAGGCGGGCAACCGCTTCGTAGGCAATGAACGCCACCAGCACGAACTGGGTCAGTGCGTTGACGAAACCAGCCAGCACTTCCAGGCGACCGTAACCGTAACTGCGGCGCGCATCGGCCGGGCGACGCGCAAACCACGCCCCCGCCACCGCGAGCAGCAGGGCCAGGGCATCGATCAGCATGTGACCGCCATCGGCCACCAGCGCCAGCGAACCGGACCAGAAGCCGCCGACCATCTCCACCACCATCATCAGCGTGGTGAGCACGAAGGCCAGGATCAGCTTCTTTTCCTTGCCGGTCACGCTGCCGTGCGAATGGTCCTGACCATGAGCATGGTCATGCGCATGGTCGTGCGCATGACCGTGGGCATGGTCATGGCCGTGATGATCGTGGTTATGCACGTGGGTAGAACTCATGGGTGCAAATGCTAGAAACCGCGGGGCCCGTTACACAATCACGACGAACTGAGCCACGGCGCTCAGTGAGCGCACTGGGGCCCGTGTACGTGCAGCGCGCGATGCGTGCGCAGGTTGACGAAATGCCCTGCGGCCACCAGCAGGCCACCGCAGGTGACCATCACGCTGTGCAGGCCAACGGAATATTTCTCGGCGAAGGTCACGCCGATGATCAGCAGTGCAAGGCCGGGCAAGGCCAGGATCAATGCCAGCGGACGATGATGATGGCGATAGCCACTGACCAGGCTGATCAGCGCCAGCGCGCAGGCGAACATCACGAAGCCGCGCTCGAACGCGTGATCGGCCAGGAAACCGAGCCCGAGCAGAGGCAACAGCGCGAGCACGAACGGCAAGGCGGCGCAGTGGATGGCACACAGGAACGACGCGGCTGCGCCTATCCGGTCGGCCAGCGACCACCAGCGGTTCTTGTTCTGTTGAGGAGCATCCATCGGATCGGGGGCCGGAGCGGTGCACGGTTCGGGCCTTGGAGTGACCCACTGAGCGCATGTTACATTATAACGTCGCGAACGCAAACCCGTCCGTCCGGGCCATTCAGGCCAACGGCGGTATCAGCTCTTGCGGCAGTTCTTGCAGAGGCCGTGCACTTCCAGCGTCTGCGCCTGCGGGCGGAACCCGAAGGTCTTGGCCTGCGCCTCGATCAGCTCCGCCACGCGCTCGTCGCACACTTCCTGTGCGCTGGAGCAGTTGTCGCAGATCAGGAATGGCACCTGATGCGCCTCCGCCGGGTGATGGCAGGACACGAAGGCATTGATGGATTCGAGCTTGTGGATGAAGCCGTGCTCGAGCAGGAAATCCAGCGCGCGATAGACGGTGGGCGGCGCCGCGTTGCCATGGCGCTCGCGCAACTGGTCCAGCAGGTCATATGCCTTCACCGGCTTGCCGGCAACGGCCACCAGTTCCAGTACTTCCTTGCGCAGCGGAGTCAGGCGCAGACCGCGCTCTTCGCTGGCATGTTCCACCGCGCGCACGAAGCTCTGCGCATCATCGTGATGATGATGGTGCGGGTGGTCATGCGAATGCGATTTGTCGGCGGTATGGCTCAACGGATTCTCCTTGGGCGCCATCATACACCGTCACTTACATGAGGCCTGCGGTGCGTAGGCGCAAGCGCCTGCTCAGCGTCCGCGCGGCAACGGCGGCGGCACGGGCCGCCCCCTGGGACGCGGCCGGACGACGACCACCACCCAGCCGATGGGCCCTAGCACGGCGGCCCAGACGATGCCCTCCACCGTGCGCCCGCGCCACCAGCCCAGCAGCGCGCCCACGGCGACAAACGCCACGTTCCACCACAGCAGCGCCACCCACGGCACCATGGCCATGAGGTTCATGAAGATGTGCAGGAAGGCATCCGGGCTGTCCGGGTCCACGCCCTGCATCGCCTTGTTCAGCCAGTGCTCCACGCCGACTCCGTCGACTGATTACGATAGAGGGATGATGAAGCGTCGGCGCGCGCCTGCCTACGTCGCCCCTCGCCATGACGGACCGGAGCCATGCGCTGCCTGCTTATCGAAGACGACATTGCCACCTCGGACCTGATCCGCGAAGGCTTGACCGGGGCGGGCCACGAGGTGATCGCCTGTCATGACGGCAGCAGCGGGCTCGCGCACGCCAACAACGAACGCTGGGACCTGGTCGTGCTGGACCGCATGCTGCCAGGCGGCATGGATGGCCTGGACATTCTGGCCACCATGCGACTGCGTGACGACCACACACCCGTGCTGGTACTCAGTGCGCTCAGCAGCCTGGACGAACGCATCCGCGGCCTGCGCAGCGGCGGGGACGACTACCTCACCAAGCCTTTCGCGCTGGACGAGATGCTGGCCCGCGTCGAGGCACTGGCGCGACGGGCCAGCCAGCGCCCGGAACCAGAGGTGTTCAGCGTAGGCGACCTGTCGCTGGAGCCGCGCACGCGCCGCGTCTTTCGCAACGGCCGCCCCGTGGCGCTGCAGCCACGCGAGTACCAGTTGCTTGAATACCTGGTGCGCCATCAGGGCGAAGTCGTCACGCGGAAGATGCTGCTCGCCGCCGTCTGGGGTTTCCACTTCGACCCGGAAACCAACGTGATCGACGTGCAGATGAGCCGGCTGCGCACCAAGCTCGACGAGGGCGGCGCCGCCCCGTTGATCCGCACCGTGCGCGGCGTGGGTTTCACCATCGGCGACAACGACGACGGCACACATGTCGCTGAGTGACTTCCGCCATTCGGTCGTCTTCCGCATGGCCGCCGGCTACGGCGTCCTCCTGCTGTTGTCGGTGACGCTGATCGCTGCCGTGTTTTATGTCGGCACTGCCGGCATCCTGCGCAGCAATATCGACGAACAACTGCGCAGCCGCTCGCGCCAGCTGGTGCAGGAAGAACACCAGCACGGCATCGGCGCGCTGGCAAAGGACATCCACGACCTGCTCACCGACAACCAGGACACGGACACCGAGATCTACCTGCTGCTCGATCCGCACGGCCGCAAGCTGATCGGCAACCTGACCGCCTGGCCTGCCACAGCGGTCGCCACCGACGGCCTGCACCAGCTGGAAGTCGACCGCCTCGACCGACATTCATCCAGTCGCCTGCTCACCCATCGCTTTGCCGATGGCAGCACGTTGCTGGTGGGCCGCGACATGCAGGACGTGCGCACGCTTGAGCGCCTCATCGAGGTGGCGTTCGCCATCGGCGGCCTGTTCGCGCTGCTGCTGGCGGGCGGTGGCGCCCTGCTGTTCCGCTCCCAGCTGCAACGGCAACTCAAGGCGATCCACCGCACCACCACGGCGGTGTCTGCCGGCCGGCTGGATCGTCGCATTGCCGTGGGACGCCCGCGCGACGAATTCGCCATCGTGGCCCGCGACGTGAACGACATGCTCGACCAGATCGAGCGCCTGATGGACAACACCCGCCAGGTCTCCAATGCCATCGCCCATGACCTGCGTACGCCGCTGGGACGCGTGCGGGCCACGCTCGAGCAGGCATTGCGCTCGCCGCATCGCCAAACCCGGCTTCCCCATGATGCGCAGTACGCCATCGACGAAATCGACGGCCTGATCACCGTGCTCGACAAGATGCTGCAGATCGCCGAAGCGGAATCGGGCGTGCGACGCGGCAGCTTTGAGGCGGTGCCGCTGCGCGGCCTGCTCGCGGATATCGTGGAGCTGTACCAGCCCGCTGCCGAAATGCGCTCGATCCACCTGCGCTTCGCCGTGGACGGCGAACCCGCCGTGCTGGCCGACAGGCACCTGCTGGCCAACGTGCTCGCCAACCTGCTCGACAACGCCTTCAAGTACGCCGGTGAAGGCGCGCACGTCGACATGAAGGCCGCGCTTGCCGGCGAATGGGTTCGCATCAGCGTCCAGGACGATGGCCCTGGCATTCCCGACGAGGCGCTGGCGCGGGCGACGGAACGCTTCTTCCGCGTGGATGCCAGCCGCCACCAGCGTGGCAATGGCCTGGGCCTGAGCATCGTGGCCGCGGTGGTCGCCCTGCATGGCGGCCGATTGACCCTGGAGAACACCACGCCGGGGCTGCGCGTGGCCATCGACCTGCCGCCGGCAAACCTTTCCAAATCGTAACTGTCCCCGCAGGCAGGCCTGTCCTAGGGTGACCGGACTTTCCGGCCCGCCCGTCGTCGGTGCACCGGGAAGTCGCGTGCGGCACCCCGCCGCCGCCCCCTGCCCCCGCGCGACACGCCACAGGTTTCATGAAGAAGCATCAAGGACGACTGGTCGCCGCCGCCTGCCTGTTGGCGGCCATCCTGCTGGCCGTAGGTCTGCATCCGGCGAGCACCTCGGCGGACAACGCTGCCACACGCGCCGCGCCCCCGCCCGATGTGCAGGACGTCACCATCAATGCGCAGCAGGCCCGCCAGGTACGGGTCGCGCCCGTAGCCACGCGCGACTTCACGCCCGGCATCGACGCCGTGGGCTACGTGGATTTCAACCAGGATCGGCTCGCCCAGGTCAATTCGCCCTACGCCGGACGCGTGCGGGAGGTCTTTGCCAAGGCCGGCGACACGGTCAAGCGCGACCAGCCGCTGTTTTCGGTGGACAGCCCGGACCTCGCGCAGGCCGAAGCGACCCTGGTCAGCGCCGCCGCCGCGCGCGTGCAGACGGGCGCCGCACTGGAGCGCGCCCGGGGCATGGCGCAGGTGCAGGCCAACGCGCCGCGCGACCTGGAGCAGGCGATATCGGATCAGCAGACGGCCGAGGGCAACTATCAAGCCGCACGTCGCGCCCTGCATATCTTCGGCAAGAACGACGCAGACATTGAGCGCATCGCCGCCACGCGGCGCGTCGATGGTGAGCTGCGGATCGACAGCCCCATCGACGGTCAGGTGAGCACACGCAACATCGCGGTCGGCGACCTGGTGCAGCCGGGCAACAGCCCTGCACCATTCACCGTTTCCGATGGCGACAGCCTGTGGCTGGTGGCCAACGTCAGCGAAGACGAGGCGGCGCAGGTCCACGTAGGCGACCATCTGGCCGCCACACTCTCCGCATGGCCGCAGCGAGCCCTCGCGGCCACGGTCGACTACGTCGGCAACAGTTCCGACCCTGCAACACATCGCGTGACCCTGCGCTCCGTGCTGCATGCACCGCCGGCCGGCCTGCGCGCACAGATGCTGGCCACCTATCGCATCGATACCGCGGCGCCCGTGCGCCACGACGCGGTACCCGTCGACGCCGTGGTACGTGAAGGCACCGGCGCGATGGTGGTGTTCACCACCACCGACGGCCTGCGCTTTACCCGGCACCCCGTGCAGCTCGGGCCGCTGCAGGACGGCTATTACCCAGTGCTGTCTGGCCTTCCCGCCAGCCAGCGCATTGCCACCGAAGGCGCGCTGTTCCTCAGCAACGCGCTGGCGCTGCAGTCGCAGTAAGCCCACCTCACCGCATAAGGACCGAACGTGTTCCGTGGTCTTGTCGCCTTCGCGCTGACCCGCCGCGCCATCGTGCTGATGTCGCTGGCGGCGTTCGCCATTGCCGGGCTGGTGGCGTACGCCAAGCTCAATATCGAGGCATATCCCAATCCCGCGCCGGTGATCCTGGAGATCACGGCGCAGGCGCCCGGCCTTTCCGCCGAGGAAATGGAACGTAGCTACACGCGCCCCATGGAAGTGGGCCTGGCGACCACGCCGGGCGTGGAGAGCATCCGCTCCACTTCGTTCTACGGCCTGTCGTTCGTGCGCGTCACCTTCAAGTACGGCACCGACTACTACTTCGATTACACACAGGCCGCGCTGGCGCTGCAGCAGAACGTCAGCCTGCCCAACAACGTGCAGCCGCAGATCCAGGCCTCCAGCCTGGTGGGCGAGATCTTCCGCTACCAGCTGGTCGGGCCGCGATCGACCAGCCTTACCGAACTGCGCACCCTGCAGGACTGGGTAGTCACGCGGCGCCTGCTGTCGGTGCCGGGTATTGCCCAGGTCGTGACCTGGGGCGGCACCACCAAGGAGTACGACGTCGAAGCGGACCTGCGCAAGCTGCAGGGCTACGGCATCACCCTGCCCCAGCTGGTCAGCGCCATCGGCAACGCCAACAGCAACGTCGGCGGGCGCACCATCAACATCGGCCAGCAGTCGGTGAACATCCGTGGCGTCGGCCTGATCAAGGATGTCGACGACATCGGCAACATCGTGCTCAACCAGTCCAACGGCACGCCGGTGCTGGTGAAGGACGTGGCAAAGATCGACGTGGGCGCGGTGCCGCGACTGGGCCGCGCCGGGCGCGACACCCAGGATGATGTGGTCACCGGCATCGTCGTGATGAACCGCACGCTGCAGACCAATGAAGTGGTGGCACGCGTCAAGGACGAAGTGGCCCGGCTCAACAGCGACGGCACCTTGCCGCCCGGCGTGAAGCTGGTGCCCTTCTACGATCGCTCGACGCTGGTCGCGGTAACCACCCACACGGTGCTGCACAACCTGATCTTCGGTTGCCTGCTGGTATTCCTGATCCAGTGGATCTTCCTGGGCGACCTGCGCAGCGCCATCATCGTGAGCGCCAATATCCCGGTGGCCCTGTTTTTCAGCATCATCATCCTGGTGCTGCTGGGCGACTCGGCCAACCTGCTTTCGCTGGGCGCAGTGGACTTCGGCATCATCGTCGACTCGGCGGTGATCCTGATCGAGAACATCTTCCGCAACTTCCAGAAGACCCACGAACAACAGCGCGAGATGCTGCACGATGCCGCGCAGAGCGACCTGGGCACCTATATGCGCGGTGGCGCCGCCCACGGCTGGACGGACCGCATCCGGTTGCTCTTCATCAGCGCCATGCAGGTGGACCGCGCCGTGCTGTTCTCCTCGGCCATCACGGTGGCGGCGTTCATCCCGCTGTTCACCATGCAGGGCGTGGAAGGCCAGATCTTCAACCCGATGGCGCGCACCTACGCCTATGCACTGACCGGTGCGCTGATCGCCACTTTCACCGTCTCGCCCGTACTGGCCTCCCTGCTGCTGCCCAGGAATGTCAAGGAAACCGAGACGCTGTTCGTGCGCGCGATTCGCCGTGTATATACGCCGGTGTTGCGCTGGGCGCTGGAACGGCGCCGCACCACGGTCGGTCTGGGCATCGGCTTCCTGCTCGTCGCCGCCGTGTTGCTGACGCGCGTGGGTACGGAGTTCCTTCCCGCGCTGGAGGAAGGCAACCTGTGGATCCGTGCCTCCATGCCGCCCACCATCTCGCTGGAGGCGGGCGAAGACAAGGTGAGCGCGCTGCGTCACATCCTGCTCCGGCACCCGGAAGTGGTCACCGTGGTGTCGCAGCATGGCCGCCCCGACGATGGCAGTGACGCCTCCGGCTTCTACAACGTGGAGCTGTTCGTTCCGCTGAAACCGCAGGACGAGTGGCCGGCCGGGCATACGAAGGAAAAGCTGGTGGCCGAGTTGCAGCAGGAGTTCGAAAACACGCTGCCCGGCGTGGAATTCAATTTCTCGCAGTACATCCAGGACAACATCGAGGAAGGCCTTTCCGGCGTGAAGGGCGCCAACTCGGTGAAGATCGTCGGCCCCGAGCTGCCCGAACTCGAACGCCTCGCCGACGAGGTCATGCAGCAGATGCGGCAGGTGCCCGGCGTACAGGACCTGGGCGTTTTCCATGTGCTTGGCCAGCCCAACCTCAACATCACCGTCGACCGCGCCAGGGCGGCGCGCTATGGCCTCAACACCGGCGACATCAACACCGTGGTGCAGGCGGCCGCAGGCGGCACTTCGGCAACCACCGTACTGGAGGGCGAGCGCCAGTTCGACCTGGTGGTTCGCCTGGCGCCGCAGTATCGCCGCAGCATAGAGGACATCGGCAACATCCAGGTGGGCTACACCCTGCCCAACGGCGGCACGGGTTACGTCCCGCTGCGCGAGGTCGCCAAGATCAGTCTCGACACCGGCGCGTCGTACATCTACCACGAACGCAACGAGCGATTCGTGCCGGTGAAGTTCAGCGTGCGCGGACGCGACCTGGGTGGCACCGTGGCCGAGGCGCAGCGACGCATCGCCGAACACGTCACGCTGCCGCCGGGCTATCACCTTTCATGGGCCGGTGAATTCAACGACCTGCAGCAGGCCAAGCAACGCCTGGCGGTGGTTCTGCCCATCGCGGTGGGGCTGATCCTGGCGCTGCTGTTCGCCCTGTTCAACTCACTGCGCGACAGCCTGCTCACCCTGGCGGCGATTCCCTTCTCCATCGGCGGCGGCATCGTCGCCCTGTATCTGTCCGGGCTGGACTTCAGCATTTCCGCGGCCATCGGTTTCGTATCGCTGTTCGGCGTATCGGTGATGAACGGCATTCTGGTCATCACGTACTTCAATCACCTGATCTTCGAAGGGCGCTCGCCCGTGGAGGCCATGGCCGAGGCCGCCGAGCAACGCATGCGCCCGATGCTGATGACCGCGCTCTCGGCCTGCATCGGCCTGCTGCCTGCGGCCTTGTCCACCGGTATCGGCAGCCAGGTGCAACGCCCGCTGGCCACCGTGGTGGTGGGCGGCATGTTGATCGGCCCGGTCATGCTGCTGATCGTGGCTCCCGCATTGCAGGTGCTGGTGGTGGAGTGGTCGCAAAACCGTCGCAAGCGCCGCAGCCACGCGGGAGAGACGCCATGACCCGTGCCATGAAGCTGCCACGCTGGAGCGTACTTGCCGCGAGCATCACCGTGTGCGCCGGCTGCGCGGTCGGCCCCGACTACCAGCGTCCGACCACCCCGGCGCCCGCACAGTTCACCCGCCAGCCCCTGGCAGACACCACCCACAGCGCGAGCGGTGCCTCCCAGCAGTGGTCGTCCAGCGAAACCATCGCGCAGACCTGGTGGCAGGTATTCGGCTCCGACGCACTGAACCATCGCGTCGAGCGCGCACTGTCCCGCAACCCGGACATCGCCGCCGCCACCGCCGCCCTGCGCGCGGCGCAGGAGAACGTGGCCGCACAGCGGGCAACCTTCTTCCCGTCCGCCCAGCTCGGCTATTCGCCCTCTCGCCAGCGCGATGCGGTAGGCACGCTTTCGCCCACGCTGACCTCAAACGCCACCTACTACACGCTGCATACAGCGCAACTCAGCATCAGCTACGCGCCGGACGTGTTCGGCCTCAACCGGCGCACGGTGGAGTCGCAGCAGGCACAGGCAGACAACCAGCACTACCAGCTGGAAGCCGCACGCCTGAGCCTGGCGGCCAACGTGGTCAATGCTGCGATACAGGAAGCCTCGTTGCGTGCGCAGATCGACGCGACCACGGCCGTGATCGACGCACAGACCCGGGCTCTCGCCATCCTGCATGACCAGGCGAGGCTGGGTTACGCCTCGGCCCTGGACGTGGCCGCGCAGGAAAGTGCCCTCGCGCAGGCCCGTCAAGCGTTGCCCGCACTGGAAAAACAGCTGGAGCAGAACCGCGATCTGCTTGCCGTACTCTGCGGCGATACGCCGGATCAGGCCGGGGCTCCCGAGTTCGACCTGGAACACCTGACCCTGCCGGTGACGCTGCCGCAGACGCTGCCCTCGCAACTGGTCACGCAACGCCCCGATGTGCGGGCGGCCGAAGAAAACGTGCACGACGCCAGCGCTCAGGTTGGTGTGGCGCTGGCCAACCGCCTGCCTCAGTTCACCCTTTCGGGAGGCTACGGCGGCAGCTCGACGTCATTCACGCGCATGTTCACTGATGACAATGTGTTCTGGAGCCTTGCCGGCAGCGTCAGCCAGACTGTGTTCGACTTTGGCGCACTCAAGCACAAGCAACGCGCCGCGGAAGCCACCCTGCAGCAATCGGCTGCCCAATATCGCAGTGTGGTGCTTGGCGCCTTCCAGAACGTGGCCGACACGCTGTATGCGATCGACAGCGATGCACGCGCGCTGGCCGCTGCGGACGATGCCGAGAAGGCTGCGCAACGCACGCTTTCCCTCACGCAGAAGCAGCAGCAGCTTGGCTATGTCAACGCGCTGGCGCTGATCAATGCGCAGCAGGCGTATCAACAGGCGCGTGTCTCGCGGGTGCAGGCGCAGGCGGCGCGATTGAGTGATACGGCGGCACTGATTCAGGCGCTGGGGGGTGGGTGGCAGGGTTCGTCCCTGCCGAACTGAGGCGGGTGTCGCGCTGTGCTGGTGAGGGCAAGTCCAGCAGGAATGCGCAACGTTTCCGCACCACCGCAGGAACCCGGTAAAAGAAAAGGCCGGAAGTGACTACCGCCACTCCCGGCCTTCGAATCCAACCGGCGAAAGAACTTAGCCCTTCGCCTTCGCGATCGCGTCATCCACCCGCTTCAACGCCACCTCGCGCCCCGCCAGGTAAATGGTGTGGTCAATCGACGGCGACACCTGCGTGCCCGTCATCGCCACGCGCAGCGGCTGGGCAATCTTGCCCATGCCCAGTTCCAGCTTCGCTGCCACCTGTTCGATCACGCCGTGGATCGGCTCCGGCTTCCACTCAACGTCGACAAGCAGGGCCTTTGCCGCTTCCAGCACGGCAACGGCGCTGTCGTTCTGCAGATGCTTGGCTACCGCCTTCTCGTCCCACTCGGTGATCGGGCCGTACCAGATCTTCGCGCGCTCGGCCATTTCCTTCAGCGTCTGCACGCGATCGCGCAGCGCGACGATGACGTCGGCCGGGTTCGGGCCCTTGCTGAAATCGATGCCGGCCTGGCTGAGGTGCCACTCGAATTCCGGCGCGATGGATGACGGCTCTTCCGTCTTCAGGTAGTGCTGGTTGAGCCACGACAGCTTGGTGACGTCGAAGCGCGACGCGGCCTTGTTGACGTCGGCCACGTCGAACAGGCGGATCATCTCCTCTGCGGAGAAGATTTCCTGGTCGCCATGGGACCAGCCCAGCCGCACCAGGTAGTTCAGCAGCGCGTGCGGCAGGAAGCCGTCGTCACGGTACTGCATCACGCTCACCGCGCCATGGCGCTTGCTCAGCTTCTGGCCGTCCGGGCCAAGGATCATGGGCAGGTGCGCGAACTCCGGCACCGGCTTGCCGAGCGCCTTGTAGATGTTGATCTGGCGCGGCGTGTTGTTCACATGGTCATCGCCACGGATCACCTCGGTGATGCCCATGTCGATGTCGTCGACCACGACGGCGAAGTTATAGGTCGGCCAGCCGTCGGAGCGGAAGATCACCAGGTCGTCGAGTTCGGCATTGGCCCACTCGATGCGGCCTTTCACCTTGTCTTCGAACACCACCGAGCCTTCCAACGGGTTCTTGAAACGCATGACGCGGTTCGGATCGTCACGGTACGGCTCGTTGCGGTCGCGGTAATAGCCGTTGTAGCGCGGCTTTTCGCCCTTGGCGTACGCGGCCTCGCGCATGGCCTCGATCTCTTCCTTGGATTCGTAGGCGTAGTAAGCGAGGCCGGCCTTGAGCAACTCGTCGGCGACCTGCTTGTAGCGCTCCAGGCGTGCGGTCTGGTAAACCGGGCCCTCATCGTGGCGCAGGCCCAGCCAGCTCATGCCGTCCAGGATGGCCTGCACGGCCTCTTCGGTGGAGCGCTCGCGGTCGGTATCCTCGATGCGCAACACGAATTCACCGCCGCGGCGGCGTGCCTCCAGCCAGCAATACAGCGCCGTGCGGGCACCGCCGATATGCAGGAAGCCGGTGGGACTGGGGGCAAAACGAGTGCGGACGGTCATGGGCTGCCAGGACGGGGACAAGAAGGAAGTGCGGAATTTTAGCCGATACTGGGGCAAGAACCGATCAAGACTGCCGATATCGCCGATTGCGGCGCGGTTGGCGCTGGCATGCGCGTGCGGATTGGCCGCCAGCGCGGCCCACGCAGACGACAACCCAGGCTACGACCGCCCCGGCCTCGGCTTCACTCCGGTGGCGCTCAGCCGTGGCGACGTGACCATCGAGCAGGGGCTACCCACCTGGACGCGCGACCATTTGGGCGCCGGCCAGATCCAGTCCCAATACACCACCGACAGCCTGATCCGGCTGGGTCTCGGAGGCCCGTTCGAAGCGCAGCTGGGCACCTCGCCATTCAATGCCGTGCAAACCACCGGCGCCGGCGACGACAGCTGGGCACACGGTCGCGGGGACACCATCCTTGGCCTCAAGTATGCCCCCTGCAAGGCGGTTGCGAAGTTCACCTGGGGACTGCTGGGCAGCGTGGAGTTCACCGACGGTGATCAGGCGGTGCGCAACGAGCACCGGCAATACCTCCTCGGCGCGGACCTTAACTGGCAGGTCACGGACAATGACGGTGTCGGCGCTTATCTGGAGCAAACCCACAGTGGCCACGACGGCCAGAGCACCCTCGCCGTGAACGAAAGCCACGTGCTGAGCCACGTGCTGGTGGGTTATGTGGAACTGGCGCAGGTGCACGAACGCGGCGAGCGCAGCGGCACCGAAGCCGGCACCGGCGTTGCCTGGCAGCTCAACCGCCGCGTGCAGATCGATGGGGGCGTGCGCGCCCGCATCGCGGGACACGCCCAGCTGTGGATGGCCAGCATGGGCGTGTCGGTGTTCCTCGGCCGCTAAGGCTTACTTCACCGTGATGGTGATCGGCTTGGAGACAATGGCCGGCTCGAACGGAATGTGGTTTTCGTCGGCAAGCTCGAGCTGCAGCGTGTGCTTGCCGGGTGCCAGCTTCAGCGTGGTTTCGGTCTGGCCGTTGCCGAAGTGCAGGTGCTGCTCGTCCTTCGGGATCGGCTGGCCGGCGGCCGGCAGGTCCTTCACGTCCACCAGCAGGTGGTGATGACCGGTGCCTTCTTTCTTCGTGCCGGCAGGTGCCACGCCCATGCCCTTGAGGCCGAATTGCACGGTCACTTCCGTACCGACAATGGCGCCGTCCTTGGGCGAAATGATGTAAACCTCGGCGCCGGCCGGCGCCTTGGTCACGGGCAACGTCGGGGCGTCCGCAGCAAAGACCGCGCCCGTCAGGCCGGCAAGCGCAACAGCGAGCAGAAAGCGTTTCATCGACATTTCTCCACGGTGACAAGAACCCCGAGTGTACCCCGCTGAAAACGGGATGCGTCCACGGGTCCCCTTTGATCCGTTACCGCCGTCACGCGGGCGTCATACATACGCCATGCACCAGCAACGCCAAAGGAGGAATCTGCGCCGGGCCAGCCAACGGTATGTTCAAGTGCGCATCGGCATTGTCAGCGAAACCTATCCACCCGAAATCAACGGCGTGGCACTGACCGTGCACAGCCTCGCCGCCGGACTTGCGGCACAGGGGCACACGGTCGATCTGATCCGCCCCCGCCAGCGCGAACCGTTCAAGGATGAACCCGGCATCGTCACCCTCGAGGTGCGTGGCGCTTCCCTCCCCCGCTATCCCGGACTGCGCTTCGGCCTGCCTGCCGGCGGCGCCTTGCGCGAGCGCTGGAAGCGCCTGCGCCCTGACGCGATCTACGTGGCCACCGAGGGGCCGCTGGGCTGGTCCGCCGTGCGCACGGCAAAGCGCATGGGCATTCCCACCGCAACCGGCTTCCACACCCGCTTCGATTCCTATGCCGATCACTATGGCGTGGGTTTCCTCACCCCGGTGGTGCGCAACTACCTGCGCAACTTCCACCGCCGTGCCAAGGCCACGCTGGTGCCGACGGAAGCCCTCGCCAACGAGCTCACCGCGCTGGGCGTGGATACCGCCCGCCTGCTGCGCCGCGCGGTGGATACGCAGCTGTTTCATCCACGCCACCGCGACGCCGAACTGCGCGCAACGTGGCAGGTGGACGGCAACACGCCGGTGGTGCTGTACGTCGGGCGCATCGCGGCGGAAAAAAACCTTGACCTCGCCGTGCGTGCCTTCCGCGCCGTGCAGCAGCAGGTGCCAAAGGCGAAGTACGTGTGGGTGGGCGATGGCCCGGCACGCGCGGCGCTGCAGGAAGCCAATCCCGATTTCATCTTCGCCGGCATGCAACGCGGCGATGCGTTGGCGCGGCACTACGCCAGTGCCGACCTGTTCCCCTTCCCCAGCCTCAGCGAGACCTTCGGCAACGTGATCCTCGAAGCGCTCGCCTCCGGCCTGCCTGTGGTGGCGTACGAGGAAGGCGCGGCACGCGAGCACCTGCACACGGGCCACAACGGCTATCGCATCGACGCAGGCGACGAGAAGCACTTCATCGATTCCACCGTGATGCTCGCCTCCAATGCCAGCCTGATCCGGCACATGGGGCGTGCTGCACACACAAGCATGGCCTACCTGTCACCCGACGCTGTCATCAGCGAGTTTGAAAACCTGTTGAGCGAACTGGCCCAGGAGAATGCACATGAGCACCATGCCGCCGCTGCACACGCCTGACCTCATGAAGCCTGTTCATGGCCCCCGCTTTGCCATCGACCGCCGCATGTGCGTGGCCGCCAACCGATGGGGCACACGCCGGGCCGTGGGGGTGTTCTTCGGCATCATCAGCCGACTCGGCGATGGCGTGTTCTGGTACTCGCTGATGGCGGTGCTTGCTTTGGTCGACGGCCGGCGCGGCCTGCTGGCCGCATCGCAGATGGCCGTCACCGGCCTGACTGCCCTGCTTCTGTATCGCCTGCTCAAGCGCTGGACGCGACGTCCGCGCCCGTTCCGCGCCTGCCCGGGCGTGATCGCCCACGTGCCACCACTGGACGAGTTCAGCTTTCCCTCGGGCCACACGCTGCAAGCGGTGAGCTTCACCGTCGTTGCGCTGGCCTGGTATCCGCTGCTCGCGCCACTGCTGGTGACCTTCACCTCGCTGGTGGGCGCATCGCGCGTGATCCTGGGCCTGCACTATCCCAGCGACGTGATCGCCGCGACGGCTATCGGCAGCGCACTCGGTGCATTGTCACTGTGGCTGCTGCCACTGCACTCACTGCTGGCCTGAGTCCTTGCGCGCGGGAGCGCAACGCCTGCGCAACCGCCCACCGCCGACGCTCCACATTTGCGCGCCAGCTCGTCGCTGTTGCTTTGCCATCAACGAGATAGGTCACCTATCCACAGGCATTGCCTGTACGCATCCACATCCGCTGTGGAAAACATGGGTGCTGTCGTGGCACGTCTCGCGCGCAGGGCCAGCTCCCGCAGGGAAAGCCGGCACCTTGCGGGAGCACACCCTGTGCGCGGCACAAGCTCGCCCCACCCTGTACATTCGCGCATCAACGCGTCGCCATCGCATAGGGATCAGTGACATAGCGCACCTATCCACAGGCTACGCCTGCCTGCATCCACATTCGCTGTGGAAAACATCAGGAGACGTGGCGCTTGTCGCGCGCAGGGCGCGCTCCCACAGGGAAAGCCGCCACCTCGTGGGAGCACACCCTGTGCGCGGCACAATCTCGCCCCTTCCTGCACATTCACGCATCAACGCGTCGCCATCGCATAGGGATCAGTGACATAGCGCACCTATCCACAGGCTACGCCTGCCTGCATCCACATTCGCTGTGGAAAACTCGCGCATAAAAAAACAGCGCCCTGGGGCGCTGTTTTTGCTGCAACGGCTGCGGCCACCCGATCAGGCTACGCGCGGCGTCTTCATCAGGATGCCAAGCAGATCCGCCAGCTTGTCGCGCATTTCGCGGCGGTCGACGATGAGGTCGATGGCACCATGTTCCACCAGGAACTCCGAACGCTGAAAGCCTTCCGGCAGGGTTTCGCGCACGGTCTGTTCGATCACGCGCGGACCGGCAAAACCGATCAGCGCCTTCGGCTCGGCCACGTTGATGTCACCCAGCATGCCCAGGCTCGCCGACACGCCGCCGGTGGTGGGATGGGTGAGTACGCTGATGTACGGCACGCCGGCATCGCGCATGCGCGCCAGCGCGGCCGACGTCTTGGCCATCTGCATCAGCGAGAACAGCGACTCCTGCATGCGTGCGCCGCCCGTGGCGGAGAAACACACCAGCGCGCTGCGATCGGCCAGCGCACGCTCGGCGGCGCGGGTGAACTTCTCGCCCACCACCGAGCCCATCGAGCCACCCATGTAGCTGAACTCGAAAGCCACGGCCATCAGCGGGTTGCCCTTGAGGCGGCCGCTCATGGCGATCAGCGCGTCTTTCTCGCCGGTGGACTTCTGTGCCGCCACGATGCGATCGCGGTACTTCTTGGTGTCACGGAACTTGAGCGGATCGTTCGGCTCCATGCTGGCCCACAGTTCCTGGGCGGAGCTGGGGTCAAGGAACTGCTCCAGGCGCGACCTGGCCTCGATGGTGTGGTGGTGACCACACTTGGGGCAAACCATCAGGTTGCGCTCAAGCTCGGGACGGTAGAGCACCGTGCCGCAGCCGCCACACTTCTCCCACACGCCTTCGGGCACTTTGCCCTTGCCGGCGTTGCCGGAGGCTTCCGTGCGGGCACGGGGGGTCATGATTTTCTGGAGCCAGTTCATCGCAACACCTCAAACGTTCATGACGCGACGCCGCGTCATGAACGCAGCGTGTTCCTATTGCGCATCCAGCGCGGCGCGAATCGGCGCCAGGAAATCCCTGGCCCGCGCGGTGATGTCGTCGACATCGTCAGCGCCAGCCAGGCGCTCCACCAGCGCACTGCCAATCACCACCGCATCCGCAAAGCCGGCGATGGCCTTCGCCGATTGCGCGTCGCGCACGCCGAAGCCCACGGCCACCGGCGCTTTCGATTTCGCCCGGATGTCGGCCACGCGAGTGGCGATGTCGCCAGTACTCAATCGTGCCGCGCCCGTGATGCCGGCGAACGAGACATAGTACAGGAAACCCTCCGCCGACCCGCACAACTGCACCATACGCGCGGGTGCGGTGGTGGGCGCCGCCAGCAGGATCTGCTGCAGGCCAGCCTTGCGCAGCGGCGAAAGCACGACCGACTCCTCCAGTGGGCAATCCACCACCAGCACGCCATCCACGCCATCCACGCCGGCAGCGACAGCTTCGCTGGCGAAGCGCTCGTAGCCGTGGATCTCCAGCGGATTGAGGTAGCCCATCAGGACCACCGGGGTGTCGGCGTCGCGCTGGCGGAACTGGGCGACCCAACCCAGTACATCGCCCAGGCCCACACCCTTTTCGATGGCGCGTTCACTGGCGTGCTGGATCACCGGGCCGTCCGCCATGGGATCGGAAAACGGCACGCCCAGCTCGATCACGTCGGCACCCGCATCCACCAGCGCGTGCATCAGCGCCACGGCATGGGCCGGCGACGGATCGCCCGCGGTGACGAACGGAATCAGGCCGGTACGGCCGGCCGCCTTGAGGCTGGCGAATCGACGATCGATGCGGCTCATACCTGCACTCCTTCGCGGGCGGCAATGGTGTGCACGTCCTTGTCACCGCGACCGGACAAGTTGCACAACACCAGTCCGTCCTTCGGGTATTCGCGCGCCAGCTTGATGGCCTGCGCCACCGCGTGGCTGGATTCCAATGCCGCGAGGATGCCTTCGGTGCGTGCCAGCAGGTGGAACGCCTCCAGTGCTTCGTCGTCCGTCACGCCCACGTACTCGGCGCGACCGGCATCCTTGAGGAACGCGTGTTCGGGGCCCACGCCCGGGTAGTCGAGGCCCGCGGACACCGAATGCGTTTCGGTGATCTGGCCGTTGTCGTCGCACAAGACGTACGTGCGGTTGCCATGCAGCACGCCGGGACGGCCCGCTGCCAGCGACGCGGCGTGATGCCCGGTGGCAATGCCCTCGCCCGCCGCTTCCGCGCCCACGATGCGCACGCCTTCATCGTTGAGGAACGCATGGAACAGGCCGATGGCGTTGGAACCACCACCGACGCAGGCGGTGATGACATCCGGCAGGCGGCCGAACTGTTCCTGCACCTGTTCGCGCGCTTCGCGGCCGACAATGGCGTTGAAGTCGCGCACCATCAGCGGATACGGATGCGGGCCGGCCACGGTACCGATGATGTAGAACGTGTCGGCCACGTTGGTGACCCAGTCGCGCATCGCTTCGTTGAGTGCGTCCTTGAGCGTCTTCGAGCCCGAGGTCACCGGAATCACTTCAGCACCGAGCAGCTTCATGCGGTAGACGTTGATCTTCTGGCGCTCGATATCCACTGCGCCCATGTACACCACGCACTTGAGGCCGAAACGCGCCGCCACCGTGGCACTGGCCACACCGTGCTGGCCGGCGCCGGTCTCCGCGATGATGCGTGGCTTGCCCATGCGGCGGGCCACCAGCGCCTGGCCGATGGTGTTGTTGATCTTGTGCGCGCCGGTGTGGTTCAGGTCCTCGCGCTTGAGCAGGATGCGCGCGCCGCCCACGTGCTGGCTGAGGCGCTCCGCGTAGTAGACCGGGCTGGGACGACCCACGTAGTACTTCAGGTCACGGTCCAGCTCGGCGATGAAGTCCGGATCCTGGCGCAGGCGCAGGTAGGCCTCGGTGAGTTCGGCCAGCGGTGCCATCAGGGTTTCGGCAACGTAGCTGCCACCGTAGTTGCCGAAGCGCCCGTGCTCGTCGGGGTAGGCGTTGAAGTCGATCTTGCTCATGGGCGTCAGGAAAGTCACAAGAGAATGGCGCCAAACGTACCCTAAAGCGCTGTCCGCAAAAAGCGATATGATGGCCGGCATTGGTCAGAAAAAGTCACACGTGCCATGTCCCGTACGTTGCCTTCGCTGAATGCCCTTCTCGCCTTTGAGGCCGCTGCCCGCCTGGGCAGCGTGAGCCGTGCCGCCACCGAGCTGCATGTGACCCACGGCGCCATCAGCCGCCACATACGCACCCTTGAAGACGACCTTCATGCGCCACTGTTCCAGCGACAGGGACGCGGCCTGGTGCTCACCCCGGCCGGGCAGCGCCTGCGCGACACCAGCACGGTCGCGTTCGGCCAGCTTCGCGACACCTGTGACGAGTTGCGCGCGGGAACCGCGCACGCCCCGTTCGTGCTGGGCTGCCCGGTCAGCCTGCTGGCCCGCTGGATGATTCCCCGCCTCGAGCGCCTGATGGCCGAGCTGCCCGAGCTGGACCTGCACCTGCGCCCGCAGGAAACCAGTTTCGAGGAATCGCTGGCCGGGCTCGACGCCGCGGTAATGGCCGGCGAGCCGCCGTGGCCTTCGGACTGGCGCGTCTACCCCCTGGCCAACGAGCGCATCGGCCCGGTGGCCAGCCCCAGCTTCGCCAGGACGCACCGGCTGGCACGCAGCCGCCCGCAGGCGCTGCACGAACAGGCCTTGCTGCATACACTTTCGCGACCCGACGCATGGTCAAGCTGGGCCGAAAGCATCCACCTGCCATCGAAGCGGCTGCAGGCGGGGCAAGGCTATCCGCACCTGTATCACATGATCGAAGCGGCGGTGGCCGGCCGTGGCATCGCCATTGCACCCGAGCCGCTGGTTGCCGATGACCTGGCCTCCGGACGCCTGGTTGCCCCATGGGGTTTCC
Organism: Dyella telluris; assembly: GCF_014297575.1. Classification (NCBI taxonomy): domain Bacteria; kingdom Pseudomonadati; phylum Pseudomonadota; class Gammaproteobacteria; order Lysobacterales; family Rhodanobacteraceae; genus Dyella; species Dyella telluris. Next base: position 338,563 of record NZ_CP060412.1, read on the forward strand.
AGGAAGTTCGCGGGCAATGGATCCTGGCCACGCCCGCGCGGATCTCCGATGCACGAGCCGCACCACTGGCGGCGTGGTTGAAGGCGGCGTTTGCGGACGGGCACCGACAGGAACCGCACAGCACCTGACGGGTGCGTGTGTTGCGATTCCGCAGGTAGCGCTCGGCAAGCGATGGACGGGTGCTGCGCATTCGCGCATCAACGCGTCACGATGTCTTTGCCATCAAACAGATAGGGCATCTATCCACAGTGTTTTCCAGCATGCATCCACATTCGCTGTGGAAAACATGGATGGCACCGACATGTATCGACGCTTGTCGCGCACAGGGTGCGCTCCTACAGGGTGGGGATCGCGCATGGGGGGAGCGCACCCTGTGCGCAACGGCGAGGCGCTGCACAATCGCGCATCAACGCGTCACGATGTCTTTTCCATCAAATAGATAGGGCACCTATCCACAGTGTTTTCCAGCATGCATCCACATTCGCTGTGGACAACATGCCTGACACTGCATCGACCCAGGCCCAGGGGCGATGCCGTCAGCCGCCCGTCCCGTTCGCCTCAAGCTGCGCATCGGCGTCGCGAACCGCCCGAATGAAGTCCGCCAGCTTCCGGGAATCCTTGATGCCGGGCGACGACTCGATGCCACTGGCGACATCCACGCCCCACGGCCGTGCGGTGCGCACGGCATCGGCCACATTGGCGGGGACCAGGCCACCGGCCAATACCAGCGGCTGGGTGAGATCACGTGGCATCAGTGACCAGTCGAAGGCCTTGCCGCTGCCACCGGCCTCGCCCAGGCCGTGGCCATCCAGCAAGAGACCGGACGCGTCGGGATAACGCCGCAAGGCCGGCAAGGCCGCGGCGCCATCGCCCATGGCAATCGCCTTCAGGTAGCGGTGCCCGAACTGGCTGCACCATTCGTCCGTCTCGGCGCCGTGGAACTGCAACAGGTCCGGCCGGATGGCGGCCACGGCATCGCGCACGAAGGCCGCGTCGTCATCCATGAACAGCGCAACCGTCGTGACGAACGGCGGCATGGCGGCCACGATCGCCGCAGCCTGCCCGATCGACACGCGCCGCTTGCTGCGCGCCGTGAGCACTACCCCGATGGCATCCGCACCCAGCTGCGCCGCGAGCAGCGCATCGTCGATACGGGTCATGCCGCAGCACTTGATGCGCGTCACTGGCTCACCTCGGCCGGCAGGCCCCATTGCGCTTCGTAGCGCGGTCCAAGAAAGGTCAGGCCCGACGCCGGAGCCGTGGGGCCGGCGACTTCGCGATTGCGTCCTTCCAGCAGCTCGCGCATCCATGCCACCGGCTGCTCGCCACGGCCAATGGGCAGCAACGAGCCCACGATGTTGCGCACCATGTGATGAAGGAAGGCATTGGCCTCCACCTCGATGATGACCTGCTCGTCCTCGCGCCGCACGCTCGCCCCGAGCATCTGGCGACGCGCATGTGCCGCCTGGCAGGAGATGGCACGGAACGCAGTGAAATCATGCTCGCCAACCAGCGCCTGCGCGGCTTCGTGCATGCGCGTGGCGTCGAGCGGCAAGCGTTCCCAGGTGACGTAGCGGGCGTCGAGCGCGGCGCGCACCTGCCGGTTGAGGATGCGGTAGCGATAACGTCGGCTCCGCGCGGAAAAGCGCGCATGGAAGGTCGGCTCCACCGGCTGTGCCCACAGCACCGCCACCGTCGGCGGCAGGTTGGAACAGGTACCCAGCACCCAGCTGCGCATGTCGCGCTGCACCTCGGTGTCGAAGTGCACTACCTGGCAGCGCCCATGCACACCGGCATCGGTGCGCCCGGCACAGGTCACTTCCACCGGGTGGGCAGCGACGAACGACAACGCACGCTCCAGCGCGCCCTGCACGGTTTCCCCGTGGGTCAGCCGCTGCCAGCCGGAGAATTCAGTGCCGTCGTATTCAATACCCAGGGCAATGCGCATGACATCCAGGAAAAAAGGCCTACAGAAGCGCAAAGGTTAGCAGGCTCAAACGCACACGGGCCGGCAAGAGCCGGCCCGTGTGGCAACGCTTCGAAAAGCGAGGTATCAGCGGATGGTTTCGAGCAGGCGCTTGGCCACGTCCTTCTGCATCTGCGTGCCTTCGTGAATCACTTCTTCCAGCATGGCCTGTGCGCCATCCGGATCGCCCATGTCGAGGTAGGCGCGGGCCAGGTCAAGCTTGGTGTCCACCGGATCGTCACTGAACTGACCGCCCAGGTCGTGATCCAGCTCATGGTCGGCCGCCTCGTGACCAAAACCGGTGTTCAGGTCGTGACTCTGCGGCAGCGCCTTGTCTTCCAGCGCTTCCTCGCCCTCCGGCTCGGCGAAGTGCCAGGTCGGCGTGTGGGCTTGGACGTCGTGCTCTTCCTCACGCACCTCGTCATGACCACCCGTAACCGGGGTGCCGCCGGCCGCCTGGGCCTGACGCGGGGTCAGGTCGAAGTCGAAGTGGTAACCACTGACCTTCGGCGCATGCTGGGCCGGCGAGGTCGGGATCGGCGGAATGTCGTCTTCATCGTGATCGTGGTCCAGCTCGTGTTCCTTGGCATAACTGCCCAGGTCGAACTGGTCCAGCGCCTCGTGCTCGTCGCCGGCATGCGCGCGCATGGTCGGGAGGGCGTGGGCAAACAGCGGATGCTCCGGCACCAGGTCTTCGCCCATGTGCACCACGTCCACCCACTCCGGCTGCTGCGGGTCGGTGATGTGGGCGTGCATGGCTTCGGCTGCGGCTTCGAAGTGATCGACGTCGCGACGGCTGTAGTAGAGGCTGACCAGTTCCAGGTGCAGGCCGATGTCGTCCGGATGCTCGGCGAGCTGGTCGAGCAGCTCTTCCTGATCGTGATCTGCGTCGGTCGCGCCACCCGGGGTGACGGTGCCAAAGCGATCGGCCAGCGAGGACGCACCCGCGCCAGCCTCCGGCGCAGCGGCCTTGCGGCTGCGGCCACGCAGGGCTGCCAGCAGGCCGAGCAGGATCACGCCGGCACCGGCGCCCCATGCCCAGGTCTGCATGTACCAGGGATCTTCCTCGGCCACAGGCGCCGCCGGCTGGGCGGCGGGCTTGGCTGCCGGTTTGGCCGGCGCAGGCTTGGCCGCAGCGACCGGTGCCGAGCTGGCATGCGCAGGCGCACTGGCACTGGAGGCCGGCGCAGCCGATGCCGTCGACGGGGCACTGCCCGCGGCGGCAGGCGCGTTGGCCTTGACCACGGTTTCCGCTTCGGGCGTCTTGGTGGCGGTTGCCTTGGCAGCCGCCGCAGCAGCGGCAGCAGTCGCGGCAGCCGCCGGCTGGCCAGCCGTCTTGCGGGCGTCGGCAAGCTTGTGTTGCAGGTCGGCGATCTCGCTGTCCTTCAGCGACAGCAGGCGCTCGTTCTTGCCGTTGATGTCTTCCAGGTCCTTCAGGCGCGACTTGAGCTCGTCACCCTGCTTGGTCAGGGAGGTCAGGGCCTCCTGGCTGCGCAGCAGGTCCTGATGCAGGGCCACCATGCCCTTCTCGGCAGCGGCCTTGTCGCCCTTGCCACCGTGACCGGCGGCGTTGTCGGAGCCTTCCTTCGACGGCACCAGCGCCAGGTGGTCACCCGTGGGGTTGGCCGCGGCGGGTGCCGAGGAGGCGTTGGCGCGCGTACCCGTATCAGCGACCGTGGTCGGCGTGCGGGCGGCGCCGGAGCGCCAGTCGCTGTTCTGCTGGCGCACTTCGGCCAGGGCCGCCGCGGCGGTCAGGGCGGCGGCGTCTTCCTTGGTGGGAATGCGCAGCACTGCGCCGGTCTTCAGCGCGTTGATGTTGTCGCGGTAGAACGCGTCCGGGTTGCTGCTCTTGAGGGCCAGCAGCATCTGGTTCATGTCCACGCCGGCAGGCGCGGTTTCATGCGCGATGGCGGAGAGTGTCTGGCCGCGCTCCACCGTGTACGAGCCGCCAGCGCTGGCATTGGCGCGCGGCGCCGGTGCGGGCTTGGACGGCTTGGCTTCCGGTGCGGGCGCGGGTGCGGCGGCGGTCGATTCGGTGCTGGAGGCGGCCGGCGGGGTCGTGTGACGCGACGGCTTGCCTGCTGACTGTGTCGGCGCACGGGTGGCCGGCACATTGCTGGCGGCACTGCCGGGCGGATCAAGCAGGATGGTGAACTCGCGCAGGCTCTTGCCCGAGGCGTTGTTCACTTCGACCAGCAGGTCCAGATAGGGATCGTTGACGGGTGCCGCACTGGTGATGCGGATCACCTTCTTGCCGTTGGCGCCATCCACCACGGCGAACTGCAAGGGGATCGAAGGGCCTGCCGCCACGCCAGCCTGGGCGGCGTCCTCGGAGGACGCCAGCCGTGCGGTGAGGTTCTGGAGCTCGGCGGGGCTACCGGGGTTGACCGGAATTTCGGCCACCAGCGGCTGCCCGAGGGCGGATTTCACCTGGATCTGGCCCAGCTCCAGCGCGGCTGCCTGGCTACTGCCGAGGGCGAGCGCCAGCAGTATCGACAGCTTCAACGAACGATTCATCGTGTTTTCCCCCGAACGACCCCGTGACGTTTTTATATCGGCGCGGCCAAACAACGTTACACCCGCGACGAGGCGTCACTTTAGTTAGATACAAGCCAATCAACAATAGCGTTGATCAGTATTTACAGCACCTTGCTGACTCTTCTTCTCGTGGGAGGATGCCTCCGGGAGGCCCCTCGGGGGGCTCCCGGGACACCCTCTGCTTAGTGCCCCGAGGACGGGGACGCCGCGTTCAGGGCCTTCAGCTGGGCCTGGAGCTCGGCGATGGTCTGGTCCTTTTCCTTGAGCTTGCTGTCGGCGTCGTGGGACTTGCCCTCTTCGCGCGCCACGTCGCCCTGCAGCTGCTTCACCGTCGCCTGCTGCTTTTCGATGGCCTGGGCAACCTGCTTCTGGTCACCGGCCGGGGCAGCAGGCGTTGGCGACGACTGTGCCGCCCGGGTGGTTCCAGCGAACACCAGTGCACACAACACCAACCCGGTCAGCACATGCTTCATTACAGATAGTCCTTGATGAGAAGTTCTGCGATTTGAACGGCGTTGAGCGCCGCACCCTTGCGGATGTTGTCGGACACGATCCACATGTCCAGGCCACGTTCGTGCGAGATGTCCTCGCGAATGCGGCCCACGAAGACCGGGTCCTTGCCGGCGGCGTCGGTCACCGGCGTCGGGTAGCCACCCGCCTTCTGCTCGTCCACCACCACCACGCCTTCGGCTGTCTCGAGCAGCGCTCGCGCCTGCGCGGCGGTGATCTTGTCGCGCGTCTCGATGTGCACGGCCTCGGAGTGGCCGTAGAGCACCGGCACGCGCACGGCGGTGGGGTTCACCTGGATGGTGGGGTCTTCGAAGATCTTGCGCGTCTCCCACACCATCTTCATTTCTTCCTTGGTGTAGCCGTTGGGCTGGAAGTCGTCGATGTGCGGGATCACGTTGAACGCGATCTGCTTGGAGAATTTCTTGGGTTCCGCGTCCTGGAAGCTGAGCATCGCGGAGGTCTGCTTCACCAGCTCCTCCATGCCGCTGCGGCCGGCGCCGGAAACGGACTGGTAGGTCGCCACGTTGATGCGCTCGATGCCCACCGCGCGCTGGATGGGCGCCAGCGCCACCAGCATCTGCATGGTCGAGCAGTTCGGGTTGGCGATGATGCCGCGCGTGGTGTAGTGCGCGATGGCATGCGGGTTCACCTCACTCACCACCAGCGGGATGTCGTCCTGGTAGCGATACTCGGAGGTGTTGTCGATCACCACCGCGCCCGCGGCGGCGGCACGCGGCGCATGCTCACGGCTGACCGAACCGCCGGCGGAGAAGAACGCGATGTCCACGCCGTTGAAGTCGTAGTCGGCCAGGTTTTTTACGGTGACCTGTTTGCCGCCAAAGGTGATTTTCTCACCGGCCGAACGCTCGCTCGCCAGCGGCACCAGCTCGCTGACGGGGAATTCGCGCTCGGCCAGGATGGCCAGCAGGGTCTCACCCACGGCGCCCGTAGCGCCGACCATTGCCACCTTGTAGCTGCTCTTCTTGCTCATGTCCCGGTATCAGGTAGGAGGGATCGAAAACCGCTCCGGCCTCCGCATCTGCGGAAATCTAGCCGGGGCGGCGCTTAAAACAACGTGCAACACGCATGGGCGTGAATGTCATCACGCTTTATGTGCGGTCCCGTGCGCCAAAACCGCTGGATTGAGGGCGGTAGGCGGCTTTCCCGCCGACTCGCCGAAGCCCAGTGCCGCGATCACATTGTCCACCGCCAGGTTGGCCATGGCGCGGCGGGTTTCTTCGCTGGCGCTGGCAATGTGCGGGGTCAGCACGACGTTGTCGAGAGTAAGCAGGTCCGGATGAACCGCCGGCTCTCCCTCGAACACGTCCAGCCCAGCCGCTGCCAGTCGCCCCTCGCGCAGCGCCGCCGCCAGCGCGGCATCATCCACGATACCGCCACGGGCCACGTTCACCAGCACGGCGGAGGGCTTCATGCAGGCCAGTTCCGGCGCGCCGACGGCATGCCGGTTCTCCGGCGTGAACGGCAGCACCAGCACCAGGAAATCGGACCGGCGCAGCAGTTCCGCCTTGTCCACCAGGGTGGCCTTGCACTCGCGCTCCACCATCTCCGGCAGGCGCGAACGGTTGTGGTAGAGCACGTTCATGTCGAAGCCGGCCGCGCGACGCGCGATGCCCTGCCCGATCCGTCCCATGCCCAGGATGCCCAGCGTGCGCCCGTGCACGTCCAGGCCCAGCCAGTCGTCGAAGCGCATGTGACTGCCCGGCCACTGCCCTGCCCGCAGCCAGCGCTCGGCAGCGCACACGCGGCGGCCAGCCGCCAGCATCAGCGCCCAGGCAAAGTCGGCCACGCTTTCGGTGAGCACGTCCGGCGTGTTGCTGGCGACGATGCCGTGGCGCGTGAGGGCGTCCAGGTCGAGGTTGTTGAAGCCCACGCCAAGGTTGGCCACGGCCTTCAGGCGGGTATTGCCCTCCAGCACGGTGGCGTCGATGCGATCGGCCAGGCCGACGACGGCGCCATCCACGCCGGCCAGTTTGCGCTGCAGTTCCTCGGCGCTGTGCCGGCGCTCCACCGCTTCGGCATCCACCTCGAAATATTCGGCCAGGCGGGCCAGGACATCGGGAAACAGGGGGCGGGAGACCCAGACTTTCGGTTTGGCTGTCATCACTGTGTACTTCTTGGTACCGCGCCGGCCCGCGAACGGACCGGCACGCGATCAGGGAAGGCGGGGAGACACCTCGCCCACGTCGCCGCACTGGGCGCGATGGCGGAGCGCGTGATCCATCAGCACCAGCGCCATCATGGCCTCGGCGATGGGCGTGGCACGAATGCCCACGCAGGGGTCGTGCCGCCCCTTGGTCACCACGTCCACCGGCTCGCCGGCCAGGTTCACGCTGTGGCCGGGAATAAGGATGCTCGAGGTGGGTTTGAGCGCAATGGAGGCCACCACGGCCTGCCCCGTGCTGATGCCGCCCAGGATGCCGCCGGCATGATTGGAGGCGAAGCCGTCCTTCGACATCTCGTCACGGTGCTGGCTGCCACGCTGCGGGACCACGCCGAAGCCGTCGCCGATCTCCACGCCTTTCACGGCGTTGATCGACATCAGCGCCGAGGCAAGGTCGCCATCGAGCTTGCCGTAGATCGGCTCACCCCAACCCGGCGGCACGCCTTCGGCCACCACGCTGACGCGCGCTCCCACGGAGTCGCCCGACTTGCGCAGCGCATCCATATACGACTCCAGCCGGGACACTTCGTTGGCGTCCGGCCAGAAGAACGGGTTCTGCTCCACCGCGTTCCAGTCGAATGCGGCGGGCGTGATGTCGCCGATCTGCGAGAGGTAGCCGCGCACGTGCACGCCGTAACGCTCGGCCAGCCACTTCTTGGCGATCACGGCTGCAGCCACGCGCATGGTGGTTTCGCGCGCCGATGATCGGCCGCCGCCACGCGGGTCGCGGATGCCGTACTTCTGCCAGTAGGTGTAATCGGCGTGGCCGGGACGGAAGGTCTGGGCGATGTCGCCGTAGTCCTTGCTGCGCTGGTCCGTGTTGCGGATCAGCAGCGCGATTGGCGTGCCGGTGGTCTTGCCTTCGTAGACGCCAGAGAGAATCTCCACCTCGTCCGCCTCGCGGCGCTGCGAGGTGTGGCGGCTCTTGCCGGTCGCGCGGCGATCGAGATCGGCGCGGAATTCTTCCTCGGCAATGGGCAGCCCCGGCGGACAGCCGTCGATGACGCAGCCGATGGCGGGGCCGTGGCTCTCGCCAAACGTGGTGACGGTGAAGAGTTTGCCGAAGGAGTTGCTGGACACGTGGCTCGGGTCGTCTGCGGGATAACCCTCACAGCTTACCGCGATGCAGCAAATCCTGCGCCCCTTCCGTGAAGCTCGCGCCACTCGCGCGCCAGCAAGGCGAAGATCACGTCGTCCACCCACTCGCCACGGAACTGCAGGCTCTCGCGGAAATGCGCTTCCTGGCGCATGCCGACGGTCTTGAGCAGGGCCATGCTGGCGGCGTTGCGGGGATCGACCGAGGCGTGCACGCGATGGACGTCCAGCCTGCCAAACAGCTCGCCAAACAGGCCATGCAGGGTTTCGCGGGCGTAGCCCCTGCCCTGCGCCGCGGGCGCCAGCGTGATGCCGAATTCGGCCTGCCCGTCGGCGGACAGGCAGACCCCGAGATCGCCGATCAACGAGCCATCCTCGGCAAGGCGGATGGCCCGCTGGAACCATTCGCCCGGCGACGGCGCCGAGCGCGCCGATTGGTTTCGGATGAAACACTCCACCTCACCGAGCGTTTCAGGCCGCCATCCCTGATAGCGCGACACCTCCGGATCGGCGCGATAGCCGAACAACGCCGGCGCATCGCTTTCCTTCAGTGCATCCAGTCGCAGTCGTTCCGTCGACAGCTCCATGGGAATCAGCGCCCCTTGCGGGCCTCGGCCGCTGCGCGGATCACCGCAGCGTGCTCGATCAGGTCGCGACGCTCCAACGCAAACACGCCCATGGCGCCCACCTTGAACTCGATCCACACGAACGGGACTTCCGGCAGCAGCTCCGCCAGCTGGCGTTCGCTCTCGCCCACTTCCACGATGAGCAGGCCGTCCTCGGTGAGGTACTCGGCAGCTTCGTCGAGCATGCGCACGCAGATGTCCAGGCCGTCTTCGCCCGAGGTCAGGCCCAGCTTGGGCTCGTGGCTGTATTCGCCCGGCAGCGCGGCGTATTCGTCTTCGGTGACGTACGGCGGGTTCGACACGATCAGGTCGTAACGGCGGCCCTTCAGGCCGTTGAACAGATCCGACTTGATCGCCTCGACGCGGCCTTCCACGTGCTGGAACGCGATGTTCTCGCGCGCCAACGACAGGGCGTCGTCGCTGATGTCGACAATGTCGACCTGCCAGTCCGGGTTGTACTCGGCCATGGCAATGCCGATGCAGCCCGAGCCGGTGCACAGGTCCAGCGCGCGCTCGACGTGGCGATGATCCAGCCACGGCTGGAAGCCCGACTCGATCAGCTCGGCGATGGGCGAGCGCGGCACCAGGGCGCGGCGGTCGCTCTTGAACTTCATGCCCGCGAACCAGGTTTCACCCACCAGGTAAGCCACCGGCAGGCGCTCGGTCACGCGGCGCTCGATCAGCGCCAGCACGCGCTCGCGCTCTTCCGTGGTCAGGCGGCCCGCGCCATAGGCCGGCGGGATATCCGGCGGCAGGTGCAGGCTGGCCAGCACCAGGTGGGTGGCCTCGTCGATGGGGTTGTCGTGGCTGTGCCCGAAGGTGAGCCCGGCCGCCGAGAACCGGCTGGCGCCGTAACGGATGAAGTCGATGATGGAGGCGAGTTCGTGGGTCACGGCGGGCACTGGAAGCGTCGAGGGGTCGCAGAGTATAGCCGGTGCGGCGTGTGGACCTAAGCGCCTGTTTACGCTGCCCCGGTGCGGCGCAAGGCGTAATCGGCGCGCGCTTCATTCATACTTGGCGGATGACCTTCAACGTACTCCTGCAATACATCCTGCCCCACCGCGCCCTGTCGCGGGTGGTCTACTGGGCCACGCGCTGGACCTTCAAGCCGTGGAAGAACTTCCTGATCAGCACCATCGTGCGCAACTATCAGGTGAACATGGCCGAGGCGGCGCAGCCCGATCCGCTGGCCTACCAGCACTTCAATGCGTTCTTCACCCGCAAGCTGCGGCCGGATGCCCGCCGTGCGGACGCCAACCCCAAGGCGCTGGTTTCCCCGGCCGACGGCAAGATCAGCCAGATGGGCAAGATCGTCGAAGGGCGCATCTTCCAGGCCAAGGGCCAGGAGTACACGGCCGCCGAGCTGCTGGGCGACGACGCCAGCGCCATGCCTTACCGCAACGGCCGCTTTGCCACCATCTACCTGTCGCCGCGCGACTATCACCGCGTGCACATGCCCCTGAAGGGAACGCTGAAGGAAACCGTGCACGTGCCCGGCCGCATCTTCAGCGTGGCGCCGTTCGCGGTGGAAGCCATTCCGCGCCTGTTCGCGCGCAACGAGCGACTGGTCTGCCACTTCGACGGCGAGCACGGCCCATTCGTGGTGGTGATGGTCGGCGCCATCCTGGTCTCCAGCGTGGCCACCGTGTGGGATGGCCTGGTGATTCCGCCGTATGCCTCGTCGATACGCCGCAAGTCGTTCGCTGGGCAGAACATCACGCTTGAGCGCTTTGCCGAGATGGCGCGCTTCAACATGGGCTCCACCGTCATCATGCTGTTCCCGGAAGGGACGGCCGAACTGGACGCACTGACCTCGCAGCAGCCCGTGCAGGTGGGCCAGCGCCTGGGTCTCGAACTCCAGGGCTGAACCGGCGCGCGTCAATATTTTGACGCGCAAGGTGACGCGTTTCGTCGTTTTGTGACCTTTTTGGCGCAACGACCGTACCGGGCGCCGCTATGCTCCCGGTCCGGCGGCGCCGCGTGCGCACGCCATCCCAGGGCCAGACCGAGGAGAGCCATGCGCATCGTCACCCGACTCATCGCCATGAACCGCGCACGCCTGCTCGGCCGGCAGCTGCGCGAGATCGAACGCCAGGTGCATAACCTGCCCAAGCGCACCCGCGCCCGCCTCGGCACCATGGCACTGCGGGAGATCGGCCAGGCCTCGCGCTGTGACTTCCCCCATCTTTACGGCACGCCGCCGGAAGAACGCTACCTGGCCTGGGGCCAGGGCACCGACATCGGCCTCGCCCGCGCCCGCTCAGACAACGCCGAGGTGGCCATGCGTGGCATCGCCCTGTGGCTGGCGGTGGCTTACCACGAGACCAAGAACACGCCGCACGAGAACATCCGTCCGCATCACCGCGACCTGATGCGCCTGCTGCGCGAGCTCAAGGAACAGCACCGCGCCGACCCCATGCAGGAGTGGGGCGTGCAGGCCACTGCTGCGGCCTGAGCGCGCAAACGCCCAAGGCAAAAACGCCGCCCCACGGGCGGCGTTTTCACATGCGTGACGCGTGTCGCCGCGCGGACCGGATCAGCGACAGGTCGGCAGCTTGAGCACCTGCCCCGGCTTGATTTGGTGATGCCGCAGCTCGTTCATGTCCGACACTTCCTGCAGGGACGAACAGCCGACCTTGTTGACGATGGAGGTCAGCGTGTCACCGCGCTTCACCACGTAGCTGCGCGTGCGCGAGGTATTGGAGCTGCGCGACGGCGAGGCCACCGGCGCGGGCGAAGAAGGCACCACCGGCAGCACGGCGGTGTGCAGATCGTTCGCCAGGATCGGCCACGGACCATCCGTGCAGCGCGCCTCGTACGGTTTCTCCAGCACCTTGGGCAACATGATGCGTGAACCGGTTGGCTGGGATACCTGGGGATCCAGTCGCGGATTGAGGTTGCGCAACGTACGGAACCAGCCGTCCTGCATGCCCGCGGCGGAACCCAGGCACACGGTGAGTTCGGTGAGCGAGGCCGGTCGCTTCAGCACCACGCTGCCCTGCGCACCGTCCACCTTCGGGAAGCGCAGGTTGTAGCTCTCCGGATGCAGGAACAGCCACGCCGCCGCCAGCACCGACGGCACGTAGTCGCGCGTCTCCTGCGAAAGCTGGTTGTAGATGGTGGGGTCGTACAGGCTTACCGAGGTGTTGTCGCCAACTAGGCGACGCATGCGGCCTTCGCCACCGTTGTATGCGGCCAGGCTGATCTCGAGATTGTTGTTGAACGCCTTCAGCTGCTCGTCCATGTACTCCGCATTGGCGCGGGCGGACTCGGCCGGGTCGAAGCGCGAATCGAAGCCGTCTTCGGTATTCAGGCCAAAGCGCAGGCCGGTGGCGTACATGAACTGCAACGGGCCTGCCGCGCCGGAACGCGACACCGCGTGCACCTTGCCACCCGACTCCTTCGCCATGATGCCGAACAGCAGCGCCTCGGGCAGGTCCTGCTTCTGGTATTCGGGCCACATCTGGTAGCGCAGGAACTGATAGTTGACGTAGGCATCCATCAGGTTGCCGCGCCACTGGGTCAGCCACATTTCCAGCGCGGCCTTCACCGGGCCATTCATCGCGATCAGCTGCGACAACTGCTGGCCACGCAGCAGCGTGACGCTGCGCTGCGCCTCGGGCAGGCTGGCCGCACCGGTCTTGCCGGCATCGCTGCCCTCGGGCAGGTCGTCGCTCATGGCGCTCAGATCGTCGCCCATGTCGAAATTGCCGTCCTTCAGGCGCAGCAGGCGATCGAAGGCCGAGAAGAAGCGTTGCGGATCGCAGCCCGGGGTGGACGGGCAATGCGCTGAAGCCACTTTCAGCTGATCGAGCGCCGTGCTCAGGGTCTGCTGCGAGGCCTTCGTGTTGCCCGCGCGTGCCTGCGCCAGCGCCGTCTCGTACCCCTTGCTGGCCTGGTCGAGCTGCGCGTAAAGCTGATTGGCCTGGGGCGTGGCGGCGGGCTTCGTACCTCCCCCACTCGAACACGCGGCCAGCAACAACAATGCGCCGGCCAGGGGTGCCATGCGCAACGAACGGGGAAAAGCAGGAAAAACCATGGACGACTTCACTGTCGGGCCGAAAGGTCGACCTTACTGCGCGCGCCCCTGCCGACTCAACCGAAAAACCACGGTATCGGGCACGCACCTGCCTTCTCGCTCAAGCCGGGGCGCAAGAACCTGACGCGTGGCTACAATCGCAGGGCAACCTACGGATGGAACGTCATGACTGAGATTCTTATCGGCCGCAACGACGAGAGCAGCGTCAGCCTCGACCCGCGTTACGGCAATCGCCACGGCATGATCGCCGGCGCCACCGGCACCGGCAAATCGGTCTCGCTGATGGTGCTGGCTGAAGGCTTTTCGAAGCTGGGCGTGCCCTGCTTTCTCGCCGACGCCAAGGGCGACCTCGCCGGCCTGTCGATGGCCGCCGTCGAACCGGGCGACAAGCTCAAGGCGCGTCTGGCCAAACTGGGCCTCGCCGACTGGAAGCCGCAGGCCAACCCGGTGATCTTCTGGGACATCTACGGCAAGCTCGGCCACCCCGTGCGCGCCACCATCAGCGAGATGGGCCCCACCCTGCTTGGCCGCATCCTGGAACTCAACGACACGCAGGAAGGCGTGCTCGAAGTGATCTTCAAGGTGGCCGATGACCAGGGCTGGCTGCTGCTGGACTTGCCCGACCTTCGCGCCATGCTGGGTTTTGCCAGCGAGAACGCCAAGGACATCTCCGCGCATTACGGCCTGATCAGTACGCAGAGCATCGCCGCGATCCAGCGCGCCGTGCTCAAGCTGGAACAGGACGGCGCCGACCAGTTCTTCGGCGAGCCCGCGCTGGAGCTGGCCGACCTGATGCGACAGGACATGAGCGGCCGCGGCGTGATCAACGTGCTGGCCGCCGACCAGCTCATCCTCAAGCCGCGCCTGTATTCCACCTTCTTGCTGTGGCTGCTGTCCGAACTGTTCGAGCAATTGCCGGAGGTGGGCGATCTGGACCAGCCCAAGCTGGTGTTCTTCTTCGATGAAGCGCACCTGCTGTTCGACGATGCACCGCCCGCCCTGCTGCAGCGGGTTGAACAAGTGGTGCGCCTGATCCGCTCCAAGGGCGTGGGCGTGTATTTCTGCTCGCAGAACCCGGACGACGTGCCGGGCAACATCCTTGGCCAGCTGGGCAACCGCGTGCAGCACGCGCTGCGGGCGTTCACGCCGCGCGATCAGAAGGCGGTGAAGGCTGCGGCGGAAACCTTCGTGGCCAATCCGAAGCTCAACGTAAGTGAAGCCATCACCCAGCTCGGTGTGGGCGAGGCATTGGCATCCACGCTGCGTGACGGCGGCGTGCCGTCGCCGGTGGAGCGCGTGATGGTGACCACGCCTACGGCACGCATCGGCGCCATCACCGAGGCCGAGCGCGCCACGGTGCGCCAGCGTTCGCCCGTCGGCGGTAAATACGATACGGCGATCAACCGCGAATCGGCGGCGGAAATCCTCGCCGCGCGGGCCACGCAGAAAGCGGCCAATCCGCAGAGCATCGGCAAGCCGACGCCGGCCGGGGCACCCGCGCCCGAGGGGCCGGGCTGGAGCGATGCCGTGCGCGATGCCTTGCTCGGTACCAGCCGGCGACAGGGCATGATCGAGGCCATGGCCAAGTCCGCCAGCCGCGCCGTAGGGTCTCGGCTGGGGCAGCAGATCGTGCGCGGCGTGCTTGGCAGCATCTTCGGCGGCAAGCGCTGAACCACCCATCTGACGCCTCCCGTCAACGGGAGGCGACGAGCCGCCCATGCCACGCGTCCGCACTGTTTCACCCGACACGCCACTCGCCGAACGCTTCACCGCGGGGCTGAGTTATCCGCTGCGCGGCGGTGGTCTGGCCGCCTGCGTGGTGCTCGCACTGGGCCAGTGCCTGGTGATGATCCCCGCCTACGTCGGCCTGTTCGCCGGCTTCGTGCTGTGGGCCGCCACGTGGCGTTACGCGGCCGCCTGCCTGCTGCATACCGCCAACGGGTTCGCCGACCCGCCGGACGTGGGCATCGAAGAAAACCCGGCGGCGGGCCACTGGCTGACCATGGTCCACATGATCGTGGTGATGGCCTGTGCCGTGAGCACGGTGCTCTATCCCGCCATGTTCTGGCCGCTGGTGCTGTTCTTCGCACTGACGCTGCCCGCCATCGACATGTCGCTGGCGTTCGATGGCAATCCGCTGGTCGCACTCAATCCGCTGAACTGGCAGGCAGTGATCGCGCGACTGGGCGCGGGTTATTTCATTCCCGTGGTGATCAATGTGCTGGTCGGTGGCCTCATCGTGCTGCCGGCATTAACCTCCCGCTGGCTGCCACTGGCCATCTCGCTGCCGCTGTTCGCCTTTGCCTATACCTACCTGATCATCTTCAACCTGCACTTGATGGGCGCGATGATCCATCAGCATCACGAGCAGTTCGATCTCGAGCCGGAAGCGGACACGCTGATCCGCGAAAGCGGCCAGGACGAGGACGAACGCCTGCTCGCACGGGTGCACGAGATGGCACTTGTCGACCGGCGGGCGGCGATCGGCATGCTGGTGGATCGCATGCAGGGACGCAGTGCACCCGCTTCGCTGCACCACGCCTACCGCGACCTGGTGCGCAAGGAAGGGTTGAAGGATGCCCTGGTCGAGCATGGACATCTCTGGATCGCCGCGCTCATGGCACAGGACGATCCACGCCGTGCACTGGGACTGGTGCAGGAATGCATCGACATGGACCCGGGTTTTCTTCCCGATGACCCCGCTACGACCGCGACACTCGCCGAACTCGCCGCCGGCATGGGCATGACGCGACTTTCGCTGAAACTGTGCCGTGGCTATCTCAGCCGCTGGCCACGCTCACCGGAATGCCTGCGCATGGCGCTGTTGGCGGCCGACCAGATGGCAGACCGTCTGGGCCAGCGCGCCGAGGCGGCCGTGCTGCTCGGCAAGCTCGCCACGGCATGGCCACAACACCCGCTGCAGCCGACCCTTGCGACACGTGCGTCACGCCTGCAACAGGCTGCCGGTACTGCCCACACGCCGGCTGTCGACTAGCCGTTTTTCGTGTTGAAGCAGCCGTGACGCGGGTGTAGCGTCCGCTGGCCATCTCCTTTTGGTGCACTGCCCCGACCGCTAGCGACCCCGGTGCCTGGCGGTCGCGCCGTCGACCGGTTCACACCTGGTGCACGAGGAGGTTTCCATGCGTCACTTCATTGGCAAACTGGCATGGCTGGGCCTGATGCTGGCGACACCTGTCGCCTTTGCGCAGGGCAACGCAGCGGCGAAAGAGCCGCCCAAAGCCATTGTTTCCCTGTATCGCGTCGCGCCCGGCAAGCACGAGGCCTTCCTCAAATGGATGGCCGACCGCGATGCCATCGACAAACAGCTAGGCCTGCCCCGCGCGCAATGGTATGCGCACTTCCAGGGTGACTCCTGGGACTACATCGCCATCGCACCGGCGCTCACCGACGCGCAGCAGAAGAAAGAAGACGATGCCGCCAGGGCCAAGGGCCTGACGACGGGCGCGAAGTCGTCGATCGAGTTCCGGCAGTTCATCGCCTCGCACACGGACACGGTCGCCTTCGGCCCCATGAACGTCAGCGACATGATCACCCTCATCGACGCACCCTGACGGGAGAGACGGGAGAGACGGGAGGGGACATCGTGCCGCTCCCGCCATCGCCATGGCTCGCCGGGCGGTTAAAATGGGCCGTACGCATACGCAACGGAACGATCTACGCATGAGCCGCTGGCGCCCACCTTCGCCCTCGTCCACCGCCATCATCACCCGCGACGGCTTCGAAAAGCTCAAGGCAGAGCTTGATCATCTGTGGCACACGCTGCGACCGGAAGTGGTGAAGGCATTGGCAGCGGCCGCTGCCGAAGGCGATCGCTCGGAAAACGCCGAATACACCTATCGCAAGAAGCAGCTTGGCGAAATCGATCGCCGCGTGCGTTATCTGAGCAAACGCATTCCCTCGCTCAAGGTGGCCGAAGGCGCGCCAGTGGACCGCGAGGTGGTGTTCTTCGGGGCGAGTATCGAGCTGGAGAACATCGACTCCGGCGAAAGCGTGCTCTATCGCATCGTCGGCCCGGACGAGACGGATGCACGCCTGGGCTGGATCAGCATCGACTCGCCGCTGGCCCGTGCCGTGCTGAAGAAGCGCGTGGATGACGAGTTCGACGCCGAACTGCCCGGCGGTCGCACGCGCTTCATCATCATGGCGGTCAGCTACTGAGTGCTGGCGCGGGTCACTGCCCGCGCAGCAAGGCCTGCACTTCCGCCTGGTGCGATTCGACAAAGCGGATGTTGTTCGCGTTGACCCAGGTCTGGTTGAGGTTGCTGGACAGCGCCGGATCGCTGCGCGCCTGCACGGCCATGATGGCGTTCATCAGCGCAATATTGGCAAGCATGAATTCGCGCGGCGTGAAGCCGTACTTCTTCACCAGCGCGGGAATCCGCGGATCGGCCGCCATGGCCTGATTGGCCAGGTCGTCCAGGCTGTGCACCTTGATCTGGTCCGGCGAGCCCTGCGGCGGAATGCCGGTGGCGCGAGCCTCGCGCGTCGCCGCTGAAAGCCGACCGAACACGTCATCGGTAAGCATGTACTGCTTGATCTGCTGCTTGTCCGCCTGCGGCAGCCCCGGCGGGGCCGTCTGCGCCTGCACCAGCGGCACGGCGCCGAACACCAGGGCTAGCATGCCGACGCGGCAGGCAACCAGCAGACGATCCAAAACAGCCATCGGGAATCTCCGGAAAAGAAAGCACCCTACCATCGGGTGCTTGAATGACACTTCATTCGCGCAGAAGTTGCTTCAAATCCGCCTGGTAGGCGGTGTCGATCTGCCCCATCCGGGTCTTCTTGGCCTGATCGTTCACCCAGCGACCATGCTCGGCCTGCTCGCGCATGAGCCGGTACTCCATGTCGATGAAGGGCCGCAACACCGCATTGTCGGCCGGGGCAAAGCCGGCGAGGTTGGGAATCCGCGCAAGGTTCGCCCGCTCGCGCTCACCCGCCGCGCCGGCAGCACGGCCATAGTTCTGCATGAATTCGATCAGCTGGCGCCGCTGCGGCTCGGGCATGCCGTCACGCACGACCAGTACGCCGGATGGAATCAGCGTGGAGTGCCAGATCACCCGCAACTGCGAGGCTTCCGTGGGGAAGTTGCGGCGAAACAGATCGAGATCCGGGTTGTTGCAGGTCGCCACGTCCACTTCGCCGTTGCTCACGGCAAGCGCGTTGTTCTGATGATTGCCTACGCGCACGCTGGCGAAAAACGTGTCCGAATTGAGCCCGTTGGGCGCAAACACTTCCGCCTCTGGCGCCACATAGCCGGTGACCGACAAGGTTTCGCCGCGCGCATATCGCCAGTGTCCTGGCTTCGCCAGCAGATCCTTTACCGAGCGGATCGGGCTGTTGGCACGCACGATCAACATCGCCACGTTGCCCTTCGCGCCATCGTCGCGCTCGAATTGCGCCACCACGCTCATGTGCTGGTGTTCCACTGCCTCGATGGCCAGTCGACCGGAAAGGAACGCCATGTCCACGCGCTGCTCGCCGATGGCACCGGACAGCCCGGCATAGCTGCTTACCGATACGGCGGTGACGGGATGGCCGAGCCTGTGCTCGAGATCCTCCAACAAGGGACGCCATTGTTCACGGGATTCAGCCGCACTGCCGATGGGCAGGATGCCGAAACGGATCGGCGTGCCAGTCGGCGCCTGCACGACTTCATCGGCCACGACCTCATCGGCCTGGACAGACACAAGGAACAGCAACACGCAGGCCATGCCCAGCGACCGGAGCCAGCCGGCATGCATCCATCGACAGCGCACTCGACAAGCCGTATCCATACTCGCTCCCCGCGCCCCGCTGCCTTGTTGTAGCGCGATTGGTGGGCCGCCGCAATTTGTTGCAAGAGTGGTACGGCTACTCAGAGCTCGAGCGGCAGCGGGTACTGGCGTCCCTCGCGACGCGGCTGGTAGCAGGCGGTATTGAGGTGAAACGATTCCACGGCACTATCGGGATGCCAGCCCGGCAGACCCGACAGCGGCAAGGGCCGCAGATCCAGCGGGTCGCGCAGCAGGCGCCCGGACGCGATGCCATCGACACAGGCCGCTACCGCGTCGCCCTTCCCCGCCGGGTCCATGCACACCAGCGCCTTGCTTACGAGCAGCTTGCTCGGGGTCAACGCGTGCTCAAGCAGGGCATGGCCGAACACCTGCACCACGGCCCGGCCTTCCTGCCACGCCGCCCTTTCGCGCCAGAACAGGGCGAACCAGTCGTGGGCATCCCACAGATCGAGCAAGGCTCGATCCCGCAAGGTCACGATGACACCCGCCTCGTCGAAGTGGGTCATCGCGTACTGCGGACGAGAGCGTTCACGCGGCCCCATCACCGCGATCTCGCGCATCTGCGCGGCATTCAACGCGCGCTTGAGCGACGGATAGCGCAACCACGCGAAGGCATTGAACAGGTCGTGCCAGTTCGCTTCACGCGTGGCGATGTCACCACGCACGGCAATGCGCTGCTCGTAGTGCAATCCATCATCGAGCAGCTCCGGCGTCTGCGCGACAAACCGCTCGCGCTGCCCGGCAGGGCGTGCGGCATTCAATGCATCGATGGAGGGCCAGCACGCCGCCTGCATCCAGGCCACGTGCTCGCGCCAACCATGCAACGGCTGGCGCGTGAACACGTCGGGGTCGACGCTTTCGCGGGCGGGCGCGATGTAACGCATCACGCCGCCCGGGAATCAACCAGCCAGACGCGCGTGCAGGTCGTGGTCGTCGGCGTCTTCGATCACCACGTCGACGAACTGGCCCGGCTTGAGCAGCTGGCCGTTGGCGATGTGCACCACGCCATCGATTTCCGGCGCGTCGGCCGACGAACGTGCGACAGCGCCTTCGGCGCCAGCCTCATCGACCAGCACCTTCATGGTGCGGCCGATCTTGCGCTGCAGCTTGGCCGCGGAGATTTCCGCCTGCACCGCCATGAACTGCTCCAGGCGGTCTTCCTTCAGTTCTTCCGACACCGCGCCCGGCAGTTCGTTGGCCTTGGCACCGTCCACCGGCGAATAGGCAAACGCACCGACGCGATCCAGCTCAGCCTCGCGCAGGAAGTCGAGCAGTTCCTCGAACTCGGCATCCGTCTCGCCGGGGAACCCCACGATGAAGGTGCTGCGGATGGTCAGATCCGGCACCACCTTGCGCCAGTTGCGGATGCGCTCCAGCGTCTTGTCGATGTTGCCCGGGCGCTTCATCAGCTTGAGGATGCGCGGGCTGGCGTGCTGGAACGGGATGTCGAGGTACGGCAGGATCTTCCCTTCCGCCATCAACGGCATCACTTCGTCCACGTGCGGGTACGGGTAGACGTAGTGCAGGCGCGTCCACAGGCCCAGCTCGGACAGGCCTTCGCACAGCTCGGTCATGCGCGTGCGGTAGGTCTTGTCACGCCACTGGCGCTCGGCGTACTTCACGTCCACGCCGTAGGCACTGGTGTCCTGCGAGATCACCAGCAGCTCCTTCACGCCGCCCTTCGCCAGGCGCTCGGCTTCCAGCAGCACTTCATCGACCGGGCGCGACACCAGGTCGCCACGCATCGACGGGATGATGCAGAAGCTGCAGCGGTGGTTGCAGCCTTCGGAAATCTTGAGGTACGCGTAGTGCTTCGGCGTGAGCTTGATGCCGGTGTCCGGAATGATGTCCAGCAGCGGATTGCGCTTGGGCGGCAGCGCCGCATGCACGGCGCTCATCACGCTGGCGTAGTCCTGCGGGCCGGAGATGGCGAGCACATCCGGATAGGCCTCGCGGATCAGCTCCGAACGCTTGCCCAGGCAGCCGGTGACGATCACCTTGCCGTTCTCGTGCAGAGCCTCGCCGATGGCGTCCAGCGACTCCTGCACGGCCGCATCAATGAAGCCGCAGGTGTTCACCACCACCGCGTCAGCCGCGCCGTAGCTGGGCACGATCTCGTAACCCTCGACCTTCAGCTGGGTAAGGATGCGCTCGGAATCGACGAGCGCCTTGGGGCAACCCAGGCTGACGAAACCGACTTTGGGCGAGACCTGCGACATGACGTGGGGACCGTAACTATGCGGAAAACGGACCATTATATCCCAGCACGAGGCCAATCCCTGAATGGCTAGAATTCGGGCCTCGCCAACCGGGAAGCACCAGCCATGGGCCAGACCATCAATCTCAACACCACGCGGATGCAGTGCATCGGCGCCTACCTGGCCCAGCCGGAGGGGAAACCCAAGGGCGGCATCGTGGTGATCCAGGAGATCTTCGGCGTCAACGAGCATATCCGCCACGTCGCCGACCGCTACGCCGAAGCCGGCTATACCGCCATCGCGCCCTGCTTCTTCGACCACCTGGAGACCGGCGTGGAGCTGGGCTACAACGAAGAGGGCTACAAGCACGGACGCGAACTGGTGACCGAACTGGGCCTGGACCGCGCCGTGGAAGACGTGGCCAGTGCCGCGGAAGCCATCGCGTCCGCCGGCGCCATTGGCACCGTCGGTTACTGCTGGGGCGGCACGGTGGCCCTGCTCGCCGCGCTGCGCCTGGGCCTGCCGTCAGTGAGCTATTACGGCGCCCGCAACGTACCCTTCCTCGGTGAAAAGCCCAGGGCGCCGGTGATGTTCCACTTCGGAGAGAAGGACAAATCCATTCCACCGGAGATGGTGCAGAAGCACCGCGAGATGCTTCCCCAGATGGACGTGTTCACCTACCCCGCCGACCACGCCTTCAACCGCGATATCGGCGCACAGTACGACGAGGCCAGCGCGAAACTCGCCCTGCAGCGCACGCTGGCCTTCTTCGACACGCAGCTGGCCAGCAACGCATGAGCAACCCGGCATTCGCCCTCGATCCGCGCCTGGACAATGACACGCGGCTCGTCGCATCGCTGGCTTTGTGCGATGTGCGACTGATGAACGATGCACGCTTCCCCTGGCTGGTGCTGGTACCCCGCCAGGCGGACAAGGTGGAGATCTGCGATCTGTCGCCGGACGACCAGGCCCTGCTCTGGCGTGAAGTCACCCAAGCCTCGCAGGCGCTGCGGATCGTCGAGCCCTTCGACAAGCTCAACCTTGGCGCGCTGGGGAACATCGTGCGCCAGCTGCACGTGCACGTGGTGGCTCGCCGCGAAGGCGACGCCGCGTGGCCGGGCCCGGTATGGGGCAGCGGCACAGCGGTGCCTTATGGCGAGCAAGCCCTGGCCGCGCTGCTGCAGACACTGCGCGAAGCCATCGGCTGAGGTTTCTTCAAGGCACAAAAAAAGGCCCGCGAACATCGCGGGCCTTTTCGTTACGCCTTGCCGCTTACATGTGCTGCTGCGGCGGCGGGGCATCGGCCTTCACCGGCGCCTTGTAATCCTCGAGATCACGCGCCTTGGTGTCGACCACGCTGATCTTCTTCAGCGTGCCGCCATCGTCGTAGTACACGGTGAAGCCATAGTCGATCTGCAGGCGGGCCATGTACTGCAGGTGCTGCTTGCGCACCTTGGAGTCATCGCTGGGCTCGAGCAGGACCGTCTTGGGCAGCTTGCCCTGATCCTTGAGGTAGGCGAAGTGGCTACCGGTATCCAGCGCCGACAGCACGGCGCCGTCCACGATGAACTGGCCGCTCTTGTAGGCCTGGATCACCGCGTCGAACTGGCTCTTCATGTCCGCGGTGCGGACTTCATCCTTGGTGCCGCCGCGGTGGCAGCCGGCCAGCACCAGCATGCTGCCCAGCAGGATGGCTGCACCCGCGCGGGTCAGCAGCGTGGAAAAACGGGTCATGCGGGATCTCCTGCAATGCATCGAAGTCAACGTTAGGAGTGTAGCGCCGCCCCGGCCCCGTGCATGGGGTCCGGACGGCAACCATTCAGGTGAACACGACCGACGCCCCGGCGGGCGCCACGCCGTTTCAGGTGCGCGGCAGGGTAACGCCCTGTTGCCCCTGGTATTTGCCGCCGCGATCCTTGTAGCTGGTCTCGCACTCCTCATCGGATTCGAGGAACAGCATCTGGGCCACGCCCTCATTGGCGTAAATTTTCGCGGGCAGCGGCGTGGTGTTGGAAAACTCCAGCGTCACGTGCCCTTCCCACTCCGGCTCCAGCGGCGTCACATTGACGATGATGCCGCAGCGCGCATACGTGCTCTTGCCAAGGCAGATGGTGAGCACCTTGCGCGGGATGCGGAAGTACTCAACCGTGCGCGCCAGCGCAAAGGAGTTGGGCGGAATGATGCAGACATCCGCTTCCACGTCGACGAAGCTCGTCGGATCGAACGATTTCGGGTCGACGATGGTGGAGTTGATGTTGGTGAAGATCTTGAACTCGCGCGCGCAACGCACGTCGTAGCCGTAGCTGGACGTGCCGTACGACACCAGACGCCCATTGTCGCGCGTCTTGACCTGACCCGGCTCGAACGGCTCGATCATGCCGTGCTGCTCGGCCATGCGCCGGATCCACTTGTCGGATTTGATGCTCACTCGGGCTCCCGGAGGGCTGGTGTGTCGCGCCGGATGGCGTAAAGGTCGGGAAAATAGCGGAAATGGAGGGGGGGCCGCCAGTCGGGGGTGGCTGAGACTTGGATTACGGTGGCCGAGGTTGACTCGTAAGCTGCTGATGGGATTGGGCAAGTGCCTGACTCGCCACGTCGTTGAGTGCCGCCACTGGCCCATCTCGTACCTCCGCCCACCACTCGTCACCTTGGCGGAAGGTGGGGGCCAGTGACTGGACTTCGGGCCTCCGGGGGGGGCGATATCGCGATCTGGCTCGCCTGCCGCGGGCTTCCGACCTCCTGCCGGAGGCCGGGTCACTTTCTCTTGCGTGCCCAAGAGAAAGTAACCAAAGAGAAGGGCACCCCATCGCGGCGCTGGCCGATGAAGCCGGCCAGTGCGTGAGGGTCGGCCGGGCTTTTCGACAGGACTTCCATGTCCTGTCGAAAAGGGATCGGCATCCTTGCCGATCCCCCTGCGGGCCTGTCGTCCGCCCCTCACCGCCGCTCAAGGGGGGCGGGTAGGTCAAAAGCGTCGAGCCGACGGCTCGTGCAGCTGCGCTGCACATCGCGTTGCGCGACGGCGTGTTGCGTACCGGCTCAGCTTGTCTGTAGGAGCGCACCTTGGGCGCGACCACCTGACGGAGCGGAATCGACATGGCGCTGCGGTCGCGCACAAGGTGCGCTCCTACAGGGGGTCTCGCACCGTGTGAAGTCCGTTTCTCTCTCACCTCAGTGCCCACCCCCGTCCTCTCCCGAACGGGAGAGGACGAGCGACAGGTGATGTTCAACGTGAACCACCAAGTGGCAAGGAAGGAGGTGCCGCGCAGCGGCACGACGCTCCGCGTTAAGTCCTCTTCGCTTCGGCGCGTTGCGAAGCGCTTGGAAGTACCCGCTGTGTAGAGGCGGAGGTTGCCAAGCAACACTGTTCCTCAGCCGTTCGGGCTTATCCCACCGGCATGCTGCCAGCTTTTAAGGCCATTTCTTTGGGTTACTTTTCTTTGGGCCAGCAAAGAAAAGTGACTCGGCCTCCGGCAGGAGGTCGAAACGCCTCCGCTGCGTAAGCGGCAACCTGGCGCCTGCGTGACTACCGAAGGCAGAAAGCCAAGTCACTGGATCCCAGCCTGCGCTGGGATGACGACTAAAGAATGAGGCGGTGAGGCGAGACCCCGCGCCTGGCCCCAACCCTCTCACCAGCGCAAAAAGGCAAAAGACGGCTCGCAAGATTCAGGCGATAAACAAGCGCCGCTTACGGCGCCCCTTCCACCATGATCTTCCCAAGCCCAAGCGACTTGTTCCGCGGCATCCGCGACAAGCGCCCCGCCGCATTGCGCGCAATCTCGCGATACCGCGCCGCCAGATCCGAATCGGGCATGGCCGCCACCGTCGGCGTGCCGCCATCAGCCTGCTCGCGGATGCGAATGTCCAGCGGCAACGAACCGAGATAGGCCACGTTGTACTGCTCGGCCATGCGCGCACCGCCGCCCTCGCCGAAGATGTGCTCCTCGTGCCCGCAGTTCGAACACACATGCGTGGCCATGTTCTCCACCACGCCCAGCACCGGCACTTCGACCTTCTCGAACATCTTCAGCGCCTTGCGCGCATCCAGCAGAGCAATGTCCTGCGGCGTGGTCACGATGACCGCACCGGACACCGGCACCTTCTGCGACAGCGTGAGCTGGATGTCGCCCGTGCCCGGCGGCAGGTCGACGATGAGGTAATCCAGTTGCTCCCAGCGACTGTCGTTCAACAACTGCATCATCGCCTGCGTGACCATGGGGCCGCGCCAGATCATCGGCGTTTCTTCCTCGATGAGGAAACCGATGGACATGGCCTGCAGGCCGTGCGCTTCCAGCGGAATGATGGTCTTGCCATCCGGCGACTGCGGCTTGCCGCTGATGCCGAGCATGCGCGGCTGGCTGGGGCCGTAGATGTCGGCATCGAGCACGCCCACCTTGGCACCCTCGGCCGCCAGCGCCAGGGCCAGGTTGGCGGAAACGGTGGACTTGCCCACGCCGCCCTTGCCCGAGGCCACCACGATGACGTTCTTCACGCCGGGCTGCGGCGCCAGCGTGCCCTGCACCTTGTGCGAATGGATGCGCGTGCCGACGGATACGGAGGCGGTGGCGATGGCCGGATCGGCCTCCAGCGCGCGCTTGATGTCCGTTGCCAGCGCGTCGGTGACACCCTTGGCCGGATAACCCAGCTGGATGTCGACGGATACGCGATCGCCGTCCACGCCGACGGCGCGCACGGCATCGGCAAAGGGAGCACCCGTATGGGAATCAACGAGTTCGCCAAGAATGTGGCGGACCAGGGCTTCGCTCGCCTGCGTCATATCGAGATCTATGGCCTGTCATGGGGATGCCCCATTATGCCAGCGTGGCCCCGTCGACGGCCTTTGGCGGTCTCGCATTGCAGCTTGACGCCTTCGCGCAAGGTCGGTCAGGCTCCGGAACATACGCTTTCGTACGGGAGGAATCATCCATGAAGTCACTGCTTCGCACTGCCATCGTCGCCGGTCTGCTGCTGGGCGCCGGCAGCGTGTTCGCCGCCGAGGTCACCCCGGTGGGCACCTGGAAGACCATCGACGATGAGACGGGCAAGCCCAAGTCCATCGTGAAGATCACCGACGAAGGCGGCGAACTGAAGGCCACCGTGGTGGAAGTGCTGCAGTCCGACGACGGCCCGCACCCGATCTGCAAGAACTGCGACGGCGAGCGCAAGGACAAGCCGATCGAAGGCATGAACATCATGTGGGGCGTGCACAAGGACGGCGACACCGTGTGGGACGGCGGCAAGATCCTCGACCCCAAGACGGGCAAGGTCTACAAGGTGAAGCTGCAGCCCAGCGAAGACGGCAGCAAGCTCACCGTGCGCGGCTACATCGGCTTCTCGCTGCTCGGTCGCAGCCAGGAGTGGCAGCGCCAGCAGTAATTCCCGCCTTCTTTTTGTAGGAGCGCACTTGTGCGCGACCGCAGAGGCGATGGGCGCCTCGGTCGCGCACAAGTGCGCTCCTACAGGAAGGCCGCGACGCTCAACCCGGCGTGGCTTCGGCCCGATGCACAGCCACGCCACGCGCCGTGAATGCCGCCCGGATCGACTTGTCCGCCGAATGCTCCACCACCAGGTGCTGCACGCGCGCCAGCTCGGCCACCTGATGCGCCGCCACGGCGCCCAGCTTGTCATCGGTGGCCACCACCACGGTCTCGTCGCTGGCCTCGATCATCGCCCGCTTGAACAGCGACTCCTCGCTGTCGAAACCCCAAAGTCCGTGGGCTGCATCGATGGCGCAGGCACCGGGAAAACACAGGTCCGCACGCACCCTGCGCACCTGGTCCACCGCCTGCGAACCGGTCGCACCACCGATGGTGGTATCGATGCGACCACCAATCAGCAACACATCGAAGCCTTCGCGATCGAGCAGCACCTGCGCGATGTGCGGCGCGTTGGTGATGACGGTGAGGCGTGCGTCGCGCGGCAACGCGGCGGCAATGGCGGCGTTGGTGCTGCCAGCATCGATCAACAGCGTCTGCCCGGCCTGCACCAGGGCCGCGGCCTTGCGGGCCAGCGCCTCCTTGCGGGCGGAGTGTTCGTTCCGGCGCTGCTTCAGCGGGGTCAGCGTGACGGCCGGCAGCAGTGCACCGCCGTAGACGCGCTTGCACAAGCCCATCGCCGCCAGTTCACGCAGGTCACGGCGAATGGAATCCTCGGAAACCTCGAACGCCTGCGCCAGTTCGGCCGCCACCACGCGACCTTCGGTGCGCAGGCGCTCCAGGATGCGTTGCTGGCGTTCTTCCGGCAGTGCGTTGCTGTCCGTTGCAGGCGACTTAACCATGCGATGCCTCGCGCGCCGGTGCTTGAAGCAGTTCCAGTTCGATCAGCCGCCGGCGCAGGCCCTCCGCGTCGCGGAACCACCAGCCCTGCATGCCCAGCGCTTCGGCTGCCGCCACGTTGCGTGCCGAGTCGTCGATATAGAGCGCCGTGGATGGCTCGACCTGATAGCGCTCCAGCAGGCGCTGGTAAATGCGCGGATCGGGCTTGATCAGGCGCTCCTCGCCGGAAACGACGATGCCTTCGAACCACTGCAGGAACGGGAAAAGCTGGCGCGCGATGGGAAAGGTTTCCTGCGACCAGTTGGTCAGCGCCAGCAGGCGCACACCACGCGCACGAAGTTCGGCCAGCAAGGCGACGCTGTCGTCCATCGCACCCACCAGGGTTTCTTCCCAGCGCAGGTGATAGGCGTCGATCAGCGCCGCGTGTTCCGGGAACCTGGCGCGCAACACGGCGGTGGCTTCAGCCCAGGGACGGCCAGCGTCCTGCTGCTCGTTCCACTCGCTGCTGCACACCTCGCGCAGGAACCATTCCATCTGCGCTTCGTCGGGAATCAGTTGCCGATAGAGGCGGCGCGGATCCCAGCCGATCAGCACGTTGCCCAGATCGAAAATCACGGTGTCCACTTGCTTGCTCATCGCTTCACGATCCTTGCCGAAAGACCCACCAGCACCAGCAGGCCAGCCACGCCGGCGAAGGCCATCGGGAGGCTGCTGGCATGCGCTACGAAACCAATCAATGCAGGTCCGCTCAGCAAACCCGCATAGCCCAACGTCGTTGCCGTGGCGATGGCGATGGCCGGCGGCGTGCCCGGCAGGCGTCCCGCGGCGCTGAACATCACCGGCACGATGTTCGATGCGCCCAGGCCGATCAGCACGAAGCCTGCGAGCGACGTCGTGGCATCGGCCACGCAGGCCACCAGCAGGAAGCCGGCAACCGCCAGCGCGGCGCCGATACGCACGGCCCACTCCGGCCCGTAGCGGCCCACGAAGCGATCGCCGGTCAAGCGGCCCAGCGCCATTGCCACCGAGAAGAATGCATAACCGAATCCGGCCGACGCGGGTGCTACACCACGGAAATCGCGCAGGAAAACGGCACTCCAGTCCAGCATCGCGCCCTCGGCCAGGAAGCTCACGAAGCACAGCAGACCGAGCAGCCAGGCCAGCGCATGCGGCATGCCGAGCGGCTCCTTCCGCGGTTCATCGATGGAAGGCGCGTCGTCCAGCAGATCGCCGCGCAACAGCAGCACAAGCACCACCAGCAGCACCGCAATGGCGCTCGCGGCCAGCGCCAGCGGCACCCCGGCCGCCAGCAGGCCGCTCATCACCGCCGCGCCGGTCAGGCCGCCCACGCTGAAAAGGCCATGGAAGCCTGACATCAGGCGCCCGCCATCCAGTCGCTCGACATCGACGGCATGGGCGTTCATCGCCACGTCCACCGCGCCCAGCATCACACCGAAGTAGAGCAACGCGGCGATCAGCGCAGCGATGCTCGACACCATCGCCAGCGCCGGCAGGGCCGCGCACATCAGCAGCCCGGAGGCCACGATCAACGTGCGATTGCCGAGCTTGTGCGCCAGCCAGCCAACGAAGGGCATGGACAGCATGGAGCCTCCGCCGAAGGCGAGCAGTGCCAGGCCAAGCTGGGCGTCATCCAGGCCAAGCCGGGCCTTCGCGTAGGGCACCATGGGCGCCCATGCGGACATGCCGATGCCGGACACGAGGAAGATCAGGCGCGTCGCCCGCTTGGCCGACGGAATCGTCGGGCCGGGCGAGGCGCGTAGAGTGTCGGTACTGGCGTCCAAGGGTCTTCCCGCATCAAAGAACGGACGTAAATGTATTAAAACGTGCACAAACGTGCAACTTCTTTGGCACGACCGCTGCCGACCCTGATGCCCCGAGCATGCCTCTGCGCCCGTGACATCGTTGCAGTCCGGCGGAAGCTGCCGCGCTTCCGCCTGCACGCGCCATCGGCGAACACGCCAGCCCGCGACGACGCCACCACAGGATCGGCAACGATGCGCGGGCATCGGCGCGCGTTACTTCCATGCACGCCACACACGGGTAATGGCACCGCAACCACGCCGCCACACCGGGCGTCCATACGGCCATGATGCGGTGGCCATGGCGTCGCATGCCATAATGGACAACCCCCGCCATCAAGACCGTTGCCGCCCCATGAGCCGACGCCTTCTCGTCACCAACGCGCTGCCCTATGCCAATGGCCCACTTCACCTGGGTCACCTGCTGGGCTACATCCAGGCCGACATCTGGGTGCGCGCGCAGCGGATGCAGGGCAACGAGGCCGTTTATGTATGCGCGGACGATGCCCACGGCACGCCCATCATGCTGGCCGCGGAAAAGGCCGGCCTTTCGCCGGAGCAGTACATCGAAGGCATCCGCGTCGGCCACGAAGCCGATTTCGCGGCCTTCGGCGTGGCGTTCGACCATTACCACTCGACGCATTCGGAAGAGAACCGCGAGCTTGCCTCGCTGATCTACACCCGCCTGCGCGATGGTGGCTTCATCGCCCGCCGCAGCATCCAGCAGCTGTTCGATCCGGAAAAGGAGATGTTCCTGCCGGACCGCTACATCAAGGGCATCTGTCCCAACTGCAAGACGCCCGACCAGTACGGCGACAACTGCGAAAACTGCGGCGCCACGTACGCACCTACCGACCTGATCAATCCCTACTCGGTGATGTCCGGCGCCACGCCGGTGCTGCGTGATTCGGAGCATTTCTTCTTCGAACTGGGCAAGTTCGAAGCACTGCTGCGCGACTGGTTCGGCGGCAAGCTCACCGATGGCCAGCCGGTGGCCAACAGCGGCGTGGTGGCCAAGCTGCGCGAGTGGCTGGATGGCGGCCTGAAGGATTGGGACATCTCCCGCGATGCGCCCTACTTCGGCTTCCCCATTCCCGACGAACCGGGCAAGTTCTTCTATGTGTGGCTGGACGCGCCGGTGGGCTACCTGGCCAGCTTCAAGGCGCTGTGCGAGCGCAGCGACCTGAAGTTCGAGGATTTCCTGGCGCCGGACAGCCGCGCGGAAATGCACCACTTCATCGGCAAGGACATCATCAACTTCCACGGCCTGTTCTGGCCGGCGATGCTGCACGGCGCGAACTTCCGCGTGCCGACGGCACTGCACGTCAACGGTTACCTGACCGTCAACGGCGCCAAGATGTCCAAGTCGCGCGGCACCTTCATCAAGGCGCGCACGTATCTTGATTCGGGCCTGCACCCGGAATTTCTGCGCTACTACTTCACCACCATGCTGAGCGACACGCCGGTGGACGTGGACCTGGACCTCAAGACGTTCGAGGAACGCGTCAACTCGCACCTGGTCGGCAAGTGGGTGAACATCGCCAGCCGCACGGCGGGCTTCATGCACAAGTTCTTCGACGGCCGCCTGGCGCCCGCGTTCAGCGAGGAAGAACAGGAGCTGTGGCGCGAACTGCTCTCGCTCTACGGCGACGTGCCTGCGCTGTACAACAGCAGCGAGTTTGCCGAAGTCGCGCGCCGCTTCGTGACCATGGCCGACATGGTGAACGGCTACATCGCCGCCAAGGCGCCGTGGGCCATGGCCAAGGACGAATCGCTGCGCGACGAACTGCACCAGGTGTGCTCGTTCGCGCTGGCCGCGTTCCGCCTGCTGGCCGGCCTGCTCAAGCCGGTGGTGCCTGCCACGGTGGAGGCCGCCGAGCGTTTCCTCGCCGCGCCCATCAACGGCTTCGACGACGCGCGCGCCGAACTGCACAACCACACCATCAACGCGTTCGAGCCCCTGCTCGGCCGCATCGACCCCAAGCACGTCGAGGCCATGGTGGAAGCGTCGAAGGATTCCCTCGCGCCCGCCGAAGCCAAGCCTGCCCCGAAGAAAGCCAAGGAACAGAGCAAGACCATGACCGAAGCCACCACCACGCCCGCCGCCGAAACCGCTGTCATCGGCATCGACGATTTCGCCAAACTCGACCTGCGCATCGGCAAGGTCACCACCTGCGAATTCGTGGACGGCTCGGACAAGCTGCTGCGCTTTGAACTGGATGCCGGCCCGCTGGGCACGCGCCAGATCTTCTCGGGCATCCGCGCCGCCTACGGCGAGCCGGAAAAGCTGGTGGGCCGCAACGTGGTGTTCATTGCCAACCTCGCCCCGCGCAAGATGCGCTTCGGCCTGTCCGAAGGCATGATCCTGTCCGCCGGCGACGGCGGCAGCGACCTGTTCCTGCTCGATGCCGACCAGGGCGCCAAGCCGGGCGCCACCGTTCGCTGATCATCCCGCCATGTCGCTGGCCGACCGCATCGACGCCCTGCTCCCGCAGACGCAATGCGAACAATGCGGTTATCACGGTTGCCGCCCTTACGCGGAGGCGATCGCACGCGGCGAAGCAAGCATCAACCAGTGCCCGCCGGGTGGTGCCAGTGGCATTGCCCGGTTGGCCGCACTGCTGGATGTACCTGTGTTGCCGCTGGACCCGGAGCACGGCGTGGAAAAGCCGCGCATGCTCGCGCGCATCGTCGAAGCGGACTGCATCGGCTGCACCAAATGCATCCAGGCCTGCCCGGTGGATGCCATCGTGGGCGCATCCAAAGTCATGCACACGGTGATGACCGACGACTGCACCGGTTGCGAACTGTGCGTACCGGCCTGCCCGGTGGACTGCATTGTGCTCGTGCCCATGCCGCAGACGCAGGTGGATGATCCTGCTCACGCTGACCTTTCGCGGGTGCATTTCCAACGCCGCGAGACGCGACTGGCGCAGGACAAGGCTAAACGCGAAGCGGAGCTTGCCGCACGCAAGGCGGAAGTAGCCGCCGCCTCCACGCCGACCAATCCCGTGCTGGCCGCCCTGGCGCGTGCCAAGGCGAAACAACAAGGGAAGCCCCAGTGAAGAAGGCGGACGTCGTCGAGCTGTTCACCCGTTTGCGCGAACTCGATCCGCACCCAACCACCGAGCTCAACTACACCACGCCGTACGAATTGCTGGTGGCCGTGGCTCTGTCGGCCCAGGCCACCGACGTCGGTGTGAACAAGGCCACCAAAAAACTCTTTCCCGTCGCCAACACGCCGCAGGCGATGCTGGATCTGGGCGAAGAGAAGCTCAAGCAGTACATCAGCACCATCGGCCTGTTCAACGGCAAGGCCAAGAACGTCATCTCGCTGAGCCGCATTCTGGTTGACCAGTACCAGGGCGACGTGCCGCAGACGCGCGAAGCGCTGGAGGCCCTGCCCGGCGTCGGCCGCAAGACGGCGAACGTCGTGCTCAACACGGCCTTCGGCCACCCGACCATCGCGGTGGACACGCATATCTTCCGCGTCTCCAATCGCACGGGACTGGCACCCGGCAAGGACGTGCGCGCGGTGGAGGACAAGCTGGAGAAAGTCATCCCGCCCGAGTTCAAGCAGGATGCACATCACTGGCTGATCCTTCATGGCCGCTACGTGTGCAAGGCGCGCAAACCCGATTGTCCACAATGCGTGATCCGCGACTTGTGTCGCTACAAGGACAAGACGCAGGACTGAGTGCAACGACCAAACGCACGAGCGTGATGGTTACGTTGGCAACGAGTTCGCGCATGCATCGGCATTACATTTCAAACGCATCGTGCACGCGCGAGTGCTGCACCATCACCATCATGATGGTGTGCACGCATCACTATGTCGTCATCGCAACGACATCTCGTCAGGCAGCGCGAACTGTTTCGTCTGCAACAACGCCAGTCGCCCTCGTGCCCGCATCCATGCGCAAGTCATCGAAGTGTCGTGTGTGATGGAACCGCTCCGGCCGGCTCGTCACGCGGGCATGGCGCGGCTGTCAGGCAGGCGTTACTTTTGCGGGCAAAAAGGCATGACTAGTGGCCTATGCACTAAGACAAATGCCCCAAAACCTCATAAATCCATCAGCGTTTCGCGCGACTTCCTCAAGCTTGCCGGGCAGCACCAGCCTAAGTTCAAACCTCCCCCGGAACTCCCCCGTCAGGAGGCCTCACCATGAAGCGCACCATCCTCTCCGCTGTCGTGGCTGTAGTCGCATTCGCCTGGATCGGCCAGGCGCAAGCCACCGTGGAAACCTATACCGTTGATCTCAACGGATACGCCATCATCGGATTCGTGGGCAGCACGCCAGAAGATTATGCCCACGCCCGGCAGCAGGCGACCAATTGGGAAACCCAGCGCCACCTCATGCTCAAACCGCAATCTATCAAAGCCGTGGCCATCGACCAGTCGCAGGGCGTGGCCTATAACGACGCCCAGTTGCGCGAGGCCATTGTGAAAGCGGCCCTGGCAAAAACGCCCTGAACACAAGCCATTCACGCTTTCGACAGCGCCCTCCCCCATGGCGCTGAAACAGGAAGGAAGACGGCAGGCGAGCAGGCCTGCCGTTTTTCTTTTTGTGGCCGCCGATTGACGCCACCCGTCTCACTTGCCAACGTGACACCCCGGAAGGGAAAAGATCCACAAAAGGTAGATTGCGGATCATCGTGGGTGGTACGGCCCGAGCCGTGCCTCGCCGAGTCCGACACGGGTGCCATGGCATGCATATTTTGCTGGTCGAGGATGATGCCGAACTGGGGGGCGCGATCAAGCACGCGCTGGAGCACCAGTCCTACGCGGTGACCTGGCTGCGCGACGGGCGCGAGGCCATGGAAGCCCTGCGCGGCGACCCGGTGGACCTGGTGCTGCTCGACCTGGGCCTGCCCGGCAAGGACGGCCTGGAAGTGCTGGCCGAAGCCCGCCGCGCCGGCGTGAAAACCCCGGTACTGGTGATGACTGCACGCGACGCGCTGGAAATACGCATACGCGGGCTGGATCTGGGCGCCGACGATTACCTGGTCAAACCGTTCCACCTCGGCGAGCTCGCCGCGCGCATCCGCTCGCTGGCCCGCCGCACCCAGGGCCTGGCCGACAATCTGGTCGAAGTCGGAGGCCTGAGCCTGAACCTGGCGACGGCCGAAGTGGAGTTCCGCGGCGAGCGCGTCACGCTGACCAGGCGCGAATTCGCCCTGCTGCGCGTGCTGATGGAGCGCGCCGGTCGCATCGTGCGGCGCGAGACCCTGGAGAACTCCGTTTACGGCCTCGACACCCTTGTCGAGCGCAACGCCATTGAGGTGCAAGTGCACTGGTTGCGACGCAAGCTGAGCCCTGAAGTGATCCACACCGTGCGCGGCATCGGCTACATGATTCCCCGCGAGCCCAAATGAGCGACCCCGCCTCCCATCCGGCCAGCCTGCGCACACGCCTCACCTGGCTGATCATCGCCGTGATGGTGGCGGTGCTGATTCCGCTCGGCTGGATCAGCTACCGCCGCGAGCTGCGCGAAATGAACGAGCTGCTGGACGGCCGCCTTGCCCAGGCGGGGCGTACGCTGGGCACGCTGATCGCCCACGGCCAGGCGCCGCTGCGTGACGCGGACCTGCCGGCCATCCAGCAAAGCGGAGACAAGCATCACCACGGCGTGGTGGTCTCCGTGCACCCGCGCAACTACGAACCGGAAGTGGGTTTCCAGGCTTACGACCCGCAGGGCGACCTGATCGCGGCCACCTCGAACTTCGCCGAGCTGCCGCCGCCCACCATCGAGGAACGCGGGTTCCGCGATATCCAGCACCAGGGCAGCCAGTGGCGCACCTTCACCCTGCAGAACCGCTGGAATCTGGTGATCCGCATCGGCGAGCGCTCGGACAACCGCAGCGACATCGCCCGCGGGCTCGTCATCGAGCACACCCTGCCGCTGTTGATCGGCCTGCCGCTGCTGGTGTTGCTGGTCAGCCTGGCGGTGAAACGCGGCTTGCGGCCGGTGGCCGTGCTTACCGACATGCTGGACCGGCGCACGCCCGGCAGCCGCAAGCCCATGCCGGCCGAGTTGGCGCCCAGCGAGATCAAGCCGCTGATCGTGGCGCTCAACCAGCAGCTGGAACGCCTGGAAGACGCACTGGACCGCGAACACCGCTTCGCCACCGACGTGGCCCACGAACTGCGCACGCCGCTGGCAGCCACGATGATCCATCTTGAAAGCGCGATGATGTCGGATGACCCCACCGAGGTGGAGTTCACCGTGCGCCACGCACAACAGAGCATGGCGCGGCTGGGTCGACGCATCGAACAGATCCTGGCCATGGCACGACTGGAGGCAGGCGCCGCGTCGCAGCAGCGCGTGCCGATGGATCTGAACCGCATTGCCACCGAGGTGATCGAAGAACTCGCGCCACTGATCGCCGACAAGGACATCGAGCTGAGCCTGACCAATGACGACGACATGATCGTGGTGCTTGGTCATGAGGTGGCGCTGACCGCCATGTTCCGCAACCTGATCGAGAATGCCCTGCGCTATACGGAAACCGCGGGACAGGTCGATGTATCCATCCGCCGCGAAGGTGAGCAGGCGGTCATCGATATCTGCGACAACGGCCCCGGCATTCCCGAGGACAAGCGGCAGGCGGTGTTCCAGCGCTTCCATCGCGAGGTGGAGAGCGCCACACGGGGGTACGGTCTGGGCCTGAGCATCGTGCAGCGCGCGATCGAACTGCACGATGCTTCCATCGAGCTGCTGGAGTCGCCGCTGGGGCGGGGCTTGCTGGTGCGGATAAGGATGGCGGCTCAGGCGGGGTGAGTTAGCTGGGCGAGAAGTCTTCGCTCCGTCGGGCCAAAGACACTGGATCCCCGCTTTCGCGGGGATGACGGTGAGGGAAGTTGAGCGTTTAGGAATACTCGAGGCGCTCCCGCTTCCTGCTCGTCATCCCCGCGAAGGCGGGGATCCAGTGACTTTCTGCCTTCCGGCCCGTAAACAGCTACCACTCCGCACAGCCCCCTTTCATCCCCCCAAAAGGTTTCCACAAGACTGCGTTGCGATCATGGCCAGCATCGGGCCCCGGGCCCCTTTGCCATGAGACCACCATGCCCAAGCACAGGATCTGCTCCGGACCGCCCTGCTGAACCGTCTTCCGCCGCCATTTTTTCAATGCCGTGACAGCCGCAACGTCACGCCACGGCGCCCCGAGCGCCGGAGCAACGCTGGAAACGACCCATGCTAGGCCTTGTCCGAATTGCCCTGTCACGACCGCTGACGTTTATCGTGCTGGCCGTGCTTATCCTCATCGCCGGTCCGCTGGCGGCCTTCCGTACGCCCACCGACATCTTCCCGAACATCGGTATTCCGGTGATCAGCGTGGTGTGGAGCTACAACGGCCTGCCGCCCGACCAGATGTCCGGCCGCGTCGTGTACTACTACGAACGCCAGCTCAGCACCTCGGTGAACAACATCGAGCATATTGAGTCGCAGTCGCTGCCCGGCATGGGCATCGTGAAGATCTTCTTCCAGCCGGGCGTGGACATCCGCACGGCTACCGCACAGGTCACCTCGATCTCGCAGACGGTGCTCAAGCAGATGCCGCCGGGCATCACCCCGCCGCTGATCCTCAACTACAACGCCTCGACCGTGCCGATCCTGCAGATGGCGCTGTCAAGCAAGAGCATGTCCGAGGCGAAGATCCTCGACCAGGGCCTCAATGTGATGCGCCCGATGCTCACCTCCGTGCCCGGCGTCGCCGTGCCCACGCCTTACGGCGGTGCCGCGCGCCAGGTCACGCTGGATCTGGATCCGCGCGCGCTGGCCGCCAATGGCCTTTCCGCGCAGGACGTGAGCAATGCGCTGGCCGCGCAGAACCAGATCATCCCGGTGGGCACGGCCAAGATCGGCACGTACGAGTACCACGTGCAGCTCAACAACAGCCCCAACGCCATCGACGAGCTCAACCAGCTGCCGGTAAAGACGGTGCACAACGCCACCATCACCATTGGCGATGTGGCCCATGTGCGCGATGGTGCCGCGCCGCAGACCAACGTGGTTCGCGTGGATGGCAAGCGCGCCGTGCTGATGCCCGCGCTGAAAGTGGGCGAAGCCTCCACGCTCGCCGTGGTCTCGGGCATCAAGTCGCTGATGCCGCTGGTGCGCGAATCGCTGCCGGACAACCTCAAGGTGACCCTGCTGAGCGACCAGTCGACCTTCGTGAAGGGGGCGATTTCCTCGGTGGCGCGCGAGGGCGTCATCGCGGCGCTGCTCACCTCGGTGATGATCCTGATCTTCCTGGGCAGCTGGCGTTCCACCGTGATCATCGCGGTATCGATCCCGCTCGCCATCCTTTCGGCCATCGCCCTGTTGTCGGCCTCCGGCCAGACGCTGAACGTGATGACGCTGGGTGGCCTGGCGCTGGCCGTGGGCATCCTGGTGGATGACGCCACGGTGACCATCGAGAACATCAACTGGCATCTCGAGCAGGGCAAGAGCGTGCACGACGCCATCATGGATGGTGCCAAGCAGATCGTGACGCCGGCCTTCGTCTCGCTGCTGTGCATCTGCATCGTGTTCGTGCCGATGTTCCTGCTCAACGGCATCGCCGGCTTCCTGTTCCGTCCGATGGCGCTGGCGGTGATCTTCGCCATGGTGTCGTCGTTCGTGCTGTCGCGCACGCTGGTGCCGACGCTGGCGATGTACCTGCTGAAGCCACACCACGTCGAAACGGGTCTGGGCGATCATCCGGAAGACCAGTACATCAACCACCACGAAGGCGATCAGCCGGTGGTGCGCAAGCGCAGTGCGATCCTGGAATCGCTGGTGTCGTTCCAGCAGAAGTTCGAGCACCGTTTCGCCCAGGTGCGCGATGCCTACCACGCGACGCTCACCGTGGCGCTCAACCACCGCAAGCGTTTCGTCATCGGCTTCCTCGTGTTCGTGGTTGCATCGTTCGCGCTGGTGCCGTTCCTTGGTCGCGACTTCTTCCCCGACGTGGACGCCGGCGCCATCGCCCTGCACGTGCGTGCGCCGATGGGCACCCGCGTGGAAGAAACCGCGGCCGAGTTCGACCGCATCGAAAATGCCATCCGCAAAGTCGTTCCTGCCGACCAACTCGACACAGTGATCGATAACATCGGCCTGCCGCTGTCGGGCGTGAACATGGTCTACAACTCCAGCGGCACCATCGGCCCGCAGGATGGCGACATCCAGGTGGAGCTGAAGGAAGGCCACGCGCCCACCGCCGATTTCGTGCGCGAGCTGCGTGCGCAGCTGCCGCGCGAATTCCCGGGCACCCAGTTCGCCTTCCTGCCGGCGGACATGAGTTCGCAGATCCTCAATTTCGGTGCGCCGGCCCCGCTGGACGTCTCCATCGCCGGACGCGACCTGAAGGCCAACGAGGCGTATGCCACCGAGATCATGAAGCGCCTGCGCCAGGTGCCCGGCATCGCGGACGTCCGCCTGCAGCAGAGCACCAGCTATCCGCAGCTCAACGTGACGGTGAACCGCACCCGTGCCGACATGCTCGGTGTCACCGAACGTGACGTCACCAACACCATGGTGGCGTCCCTGGCCGGCAGCTCGCAGGTGTCGCCCACCTTCTGGCTCAACCCGAAGAATGGCGTGTCCTACCCCATCGTGGCCGCCACGCCGCAGTACAAGATGGACAGCATGTCCGATCTTGCCGGCCTGCCCGTCACCCCGGCCGGCAACGGTGCGAGCCAGGTGCTTGGCGGCCTTGCCACCTTTACCCGCGTGCCCAGTGCCGCGGTGGTGTCGCACTACAACATCATGCCGTCGTTCGACATCTACGCCTCCGTGCAGGATCGCGACCTCGGCGCCGTGGCCGGTGACGTGCAGAAGGTGCTGGACCAGTTCGCCGCCTCGCGTCCGAAGGGCACGCTGGTCAGCCTGCACGGCCAGGTCGGCACCATGAATGAAGCCTTCAGTGGCCTGATCTTCGGCCTGATCGGCGCGATCGTGCTGATCTACCTGCTGATCGTGGTGAACTTCCAGTCGTGGCTTGATCCGTTCGTGATCATTACCGCCCTGCCCGCCGCACTGGCCGGCATCGTGTGGATGTTGTTCCTGTCGCACACCACGCTGTCGGTACCCGCGTTGACCGGCGCCATCATGTGCATGGGCGTGGCCACGGCCAACTCCATCCTCGTCGTCAGCTTCTGCCGCGAGCGCCTCGCCGAGCACGGTGATGCGATGAAGGCCGCACTCGAAGCCGGCTTCACGCGCTTCCGCCCGGTCTGCATGACGGCGCTGGCGATGATCATCGGCATGCTGCCGATGGCGCTGACGCAGGAACAGAACTCACCGCTGGGCCGCGCCGTGATCGGCGGCCTGCTGTTCGCCACTTTCGCCACCCTGCTCTTCGTGCCGGTGATCTTCAGCATCGTGCACGGCCGCGAGCAGGCGCAAACCCAATCCGATTCCGCTCTTGGAGAACCCGTCCATGTCGCATGACGCCATCACCGCTGCACCCGCGCGAACGCCGAAGCTGGGCAAGGCCGTGCGCATTGGTCTGGCCGTGGCCGTGCTCGCCACCATCGCCGGTATCTCGGTACGCGCCTACGATTACCACCGCGTTGTGAAATGGACCGACGCGCAGATCACGCCCAGCGTGCAGGTCGTCACGCCAGAAACCCATGGTGGCCAGCAGGGTCTGACCCTGCCCGGCCATCTGGACGCATGGATCAGCGCGCCGATCCATGCGCGTGTCAGCGGCTACCTGAAAACCTGGAGCCGCGACATCGGCAGCCAGGTCGCCGCCGGCCAGTCGCTGGCCGAGATCGACACGCCGGAACTCGACCAGCAGTACGAACAGGCCAAGGCCAACCTGGCCCGTGCGCAGGCCAATGCACGCCTGGCCGTACTTACCGACAAGCGCTGGAAGAACCTGCTCACCTCCAACTCGGTGTCCAAGCAGGAAGCCGACGAAAAAGCCGGCGAAGCCGAGGCGGCACAGGCCAACGTGCTTGCCGCGCAGGCAGACGTGGATCGCATCGCCGCGCTGGAAGCGTTCAAGCACATCACCGCCCCCTTCGCCGGCACCGTCACCGCGCGCAATACCGACATCGGCGACCTGATCAGCGCCAACAGCGACAGCACGCCGGCGCTGTTCACCGTTTCGGACACCACGCGCATGCGCCTGTACGTACAGGTGCCGCAGGGCTACGCCGATGCGATCAAGCCCGACATGTCCGTGCAGCTCGATGTGCCGGATCATCCGGGCGAACAGTTCACTGGTCACCTGATCGGTAACTCCGGCGCCGTGAGCCAGGCCACCGGCGCCCTGCTGGCGCAGTTCGAAGTGGACAACCCCAAGGGTGACCTGTTGCCCGGCGCCTACGCCGAGGTGCACATCCCAATGACTGGCAACAGCCAGACGCTGACCGTGCCGGCCACCACGCTGATCTTCCGCGCCCAAGGGCCGCAGATGGCCGTGGTCGGTACCGACAACAAGGTCGAGCTGCGCGATGTGCATATCGCGATGGATCTGGGCGACCACCTGCGCATCGACAAGGGCCTCAAGGCCGGCGATCGGGTGATCAACCATCCGTCGGATTCGCTGGCACAAGGCGATGTCGTACAGGTCGCTCGCGCCGAAGCGGCCGGCGCCGCCAAGCCGGAGTGATGCCATGACCGTCAAGCTGCCACTGTTGCGTCGACTGCTGCCACTCGCCCTGGTGGCTGTGCTGCCGGCGTGTTCGCTCGCACCTGCCTACAAGAAACCGGATGTCGGCCCGGTGCCTGACAGCTACGCCGGCCAGACCGCCGATGGCCTGTGGTCGCCGGCGCATCCCGCGGACATGGCCTCACGCGGCCCCTGGTGGTCGGTCTACGCCAACCCGCAGCTGGATACGCTGGAAAAGCAGCTGGACGAATCCAATCCCAGTCTGGCCGTGGCACTGGCGCGTTACGACGCGGCCCGTGCCTTGCTCGGCGAAGCACGTTCGGATCTGTACCCCACGCTGGGCGTGGGTGCATCCACATCGCGCAATCGCCAGTCCGACAACCGCCCCCTGCGCGGCAGCAACCAGCCCAACGAATACAGCGCCAACACGTTCGGTTTCGGGCTGGGCTACGAACTGGACCTGTGGGGCCGCGTGCGCAATGAAGTCGCCGCAGGCAAGGCCAACGCCACGGCGGCGCAGGCGGATCTCGCCTCGGTGAAGCTGAGCCTGGAAGCGCAGCTGGCCGACCTGTACATCACCCTGCGCGGCTACGACGTGCAGGAACGCATCCTGCAGGACACGCTGGACGCTTACCAGCAAGGCCTGGACATGACCGAGCGCCGCTTTCAGGGCGGCATCGCCTCGGGACTGGACGTGAGTCGCGCCAAGACCCAGCTTTCCGACGCGCAGGCGCAGGTGTCGGAAGTCGTCGCGCAACGCGCGCTGACGGAGCACGCCATCGCCACCCTGGTGGGCCAGTCGGCGTCGCGCTTCACGCTGCCTGCGGACAAGGCGCCCATGGATGTGCCCGCCATTCCGCTCGGCGTGCCGACACAGCTGCTGGAACGTCGCCCGGATATCGCCGCCGCAGAGCGCCGCGTGTTTGCCGCCAATGCGGAAATCGGCGTGGCGCGCGCGGCCTTTTTTCCGCGCCTGAGCCTGTCGGCGGTGTTCGGCTTCCAGGACACCGGCATGGGCAATCTGCTCAGCGCGGGCAACCGCTACTGGGCACTGGGGCCGGATCTGGCAATGACGCTGTTCGACGGCGGCCTGCGCAAATCGAAGGTGCAGGCCGCGCAGGCGAACCTGGATGCATCGGCAGGCCTTTATCGCGGCATCGTGCTCAGCGCCTTCCAGCAGGTGGAAGACAACCTCACGCTGCTGCAGCAGTTGGGCAAGGAGGCCCATCAGCAGGATGACGCCGCCAGTGCGGCGCACGACTCGCAGACCATCGCCACCAATCGCTATCGCGAGGGTGCCGTCAACTATCTCGACGTGGTGAGTGCGCAGACCGCGGCCTTGCAGGCCGAGCGCAGTGCAGAACAGGTACGTACGCGGCGCCTGCAGGCGAGTGTTGATCTGATTCGTGCACTGGGTGGTGGCTGGGATTCCGCCCAGTCAGCCCAGCTGTCGACCACCGCCAGTGCGGTGGCCGACAGCACGCCCCAGGCCCGCTGACGCGACGGTACCTACGCCGTCGCGACTGCCCGGGGATCTCAGGAGCCCCTCATGAGGAGAGGGAGGGGAGGCACGAGGAGGCTCCTTTCATGGCGAGAGGCCCTATGCCGCTCGCCTCACGCCTTCCACGCGCTGGTTGAGTTGGTGCCAGTCCACCACCAGCTCGCAACCGCGCGCCGAAGCGTTTCTGCCCCAGTCGCGCAGCAGTTCCAGGCATGCCTGGTCGACGTGATGCAGACGATCCACTTCCAGTTGCAGGCGCGTGTTGGCCGGCACGCGTTCCAGCGTGCGTGCCACGGACGGTACGCGCAGGAAGGTGGCCGAACCTTCCAGTCGCAGCGATGCCGAACCCGGTTCGTCGTGATGGTCCAGGTCCACCTTCAGGCGCGCGGAATGCAAGGCCAGGCGGAACAGCGACAACGCGAAACCGATCAGCACGCCGGCCAGCAGGTCTGTGGCGACGATGGCAACCGTGGTGGCCACGTAGATCCACGCCGTGCCCTTGCCGTACTGCGCCAGCGCCTTCACCTGCTTGAAGTTCACCATCTTGATGCC
Source organism: Dyella telluris (assembly GCF_014297575.1). Taxonomy (NCBI): domain Bacteria; kingdom Pseudomonadati; phylum Pseudomonadota; class Gammaproteobacteria; order Lysobacterales; family Rhodanobacteraceae; genus Dyella; species Dyella telluris. The sequence goes on from NZ_CP060412.1 coordinate 381,264, forward strand.
GGTGAACACCAGGATGCCGGCCAGGCAGGCCACCGGCGTCATGCGCATCAACCACGGCAACAGCGAAGCAAACACCAACAACCAGCCGCCATGCAGGATGGTCGCCATGCGCGTGGCCGACCCGGCCTGCACGTTGGCGGCACTGCGCACGATCACGCCGGTCATCGGCAGCGCGCCGAACAGGCCGCAGATAGTGTTGCCGATACCCTGCGCGGTGAGCTCGCGGTCGTAGTTGGTGCGCGCACCGTCGTGCATGCGGTCCACCGCTGCCGCCGACAACAGCGTTTCCGCGCTGGCGATGAAGGCAAACGTCAGCGCCGCAATCATCAACGACGGCTCGAGCAGGCCCGCCAGATTGGCGAAGCTCGGCAGCGACACGGCGGACAACAAGTTGGAAGGCACGTCCACCGTCTTCACCGACAGCCCCGCGAACTGCACCACGGCCGTCAACGTCACCACGGCCAACAGCGCACCCGGCACGAAACGCAGCTTGGCCGGACGCAGTTTTTCCCAGCCCAGCATGATGGCGATGGTCGCCACGCCCACGCCCAGCGCCGTCATGCTGCCGGCATCACCCTGCACTGCATCGATCACCGCGCCCGGAAGCGCCGCGAAGTTCTCCAGACCACGCGCCTTGGGCAAGGCATCCATCAGCACATGCATCTGCGAGGCGACGATCAACACGCCGATGCCCGACAACATGCCCGCCACCACCGCCGGCGAGCACATGCGGAACCACACGCCCACGCGACACAAGCCGGCCGCCACCTGGATCAGGCCAGCCAGCAGCACCACCGGGCCCAGTGCCATCACGCCATGCTCGCGCACCAGTTCGAACACCAGCACGGCAAGGCCCGCTGCGGGGCCGCTCACCTGCAACGGCGAGCCCGCGAACATGCCCACGATGATGCCGCCCACGATGCCGGTGATCAGGCCCGCTGCCGGCGGCATGCCCGACGCGATGGCGATGCCCATGCACAAGGGCAGCGCCACCAGGAACACCACGATGGAGCCGAGCAGGTCGCGTCCGAACAAACCCTGCTTGAAGTAGTTGCTCATCACGACGGCGGTCCTCAGGCAGCCGACGCCGTCGGCAAGGAGAAACGCGCATGCGGCGTGGCTTCGGGCACCTCGCCCTTGCCCGGCTCGATCTGCACGAAGCGGCCATGCTGCGCGTCGAAAGCCTTCAGCTCGGCATGCTCGATGTCATAGACCCAGCCATGAATGCTCAGCTGCCCGCTGGCCAACGCCGCAGCCACGGCGGGCAAGGTGCGCAGGTGTTCCAGCTGGCCGACCACGTTTTCTTCCGTCAGGCGACGCAACACTTCGGTTCCGTGCAGGCCGCTGCCGTTCTGCTCGACGACGTAACGCGCTACGTCCGCATGCTTCATCCATGCCGCCACCGACGGCATGTCCTGCACCAGGTCCGGGTGCTGCAAGGCCTTCATCGCGCCGCAATCGGAATGGCCGCAGATCACCACATGGCGCACCTTGAGCACTTTCACCGCGTACTCGATGGCAGCCACCACGCCACTCACATGCTGCGCGTAAGGCGGCACGATGTTGCCGATGTTGCGATAGACGAACAGCTCGCCCGGCTGCGCGGAAAACATCAGCTCCGGCATCACGCGCGAATCGGCGCAGGTGATGAACATGGTGCTGGGGCTCTGCCCCGCCGCCAGCTTGCGGAACACTTCGCGCTGGGCCGGGAAAACATCGTTGCGGAACTGCTCGAAACCTTCGATCAAACGCTTCATGCGAATACTCCAGATGAAAAATCGGATACGAACGCCCACGGCGCGACGCGCGCCGGCAAGGGCGTGTTGAGAAAAACGTAGGGAACAGATGGCCGCGACCACGTGCGGGCACGCAAGGCGCACCGCATGCACGGGATCAGCTCAGGATCAGGACCATCGGGCGCGACAGGCCCGGAGGCAGGCGCGCAGGGAGATGCTTACCGCACAAGCGGCAGCGGATCAGACGGCTTCGGGCGGGCGCAGCAGGCTCGCTGGCGCATGAAGGCTCAGGTCGTACGACACGGACGCAGGAGCCTGGGTGGGCATCGGAACCCACAGATAAGCCACGTCGAACGGATGGAGGATGTCGTCCATGCCGCCGTTGGTGGAACTGGTGTCTTCCGGGGAAGACGCATCGCCATCGTCGGCCGCCGTATCGGCGACGTCGTCGGCGAGCACCAGCGACGCCACCGCCTTGTCGCCCGACGCATCGGACGACAGCTGCACCGGGCGCACCGGCGTGCCGACCAGCAGAAGCAGGCCGAACAGGAACGCCAGGAATACGGCAAAGCGGGAGCGGAGGAGACGCGAAGTCATGGTGTCGACGTTATCGGAAAGCGCATGACTGTCGCAAGACTTTGCGGAAGATCAATTGCGCATCATCGCCAACATGCCAGCAAATATTCATGTTCGCGACGCCTGCATTCACGCGGGACGTCGCGCACAAAAAGCAAAACGGCGGGCTGATGCCCGCCGTTTTTCCATCCCTGGGTCGAACTCCCTTGCGATAACCGAACCGCCGATCCGCTTAGAACGGGTAGTAGCGGAAGGAGGTGAAGAACATGTTCTCGGTAGCCTTCGGCGAAGCAAGGCCGTTGCCGAGCGGACCGCTGACGCCATTGATGAAGCCCTGGCCAGCGAACGCTTCCTTCTGCGTGTACGAGTACTGCGCACCGAACTGCATCTTGCCGAACTTGCCCTGGTAGAACTTCCACCAGAAGCCGGCCGTGCCCTGCCAGATCTGCTTGGCATTGCCCACGCAGCTGGTGCCGCCGGCGATGTCGCACTGGCTGTTGTTGTAAGCCGGGTTGCCGTAGCCCAGAGCGACGACACCGTTGTTCCACGCGGTGAAGTCCTTCTTGCTCGCCTGCTCGCGGCCGCCGAACAGATAGACGTCCACGTCGGAGTTGGCGTGCCAGGTCAGGCCCGTCAGTATCATGTTTTCCTTGATCGGGGCGATGTTGCCGTTCGGGCTGAAGGTCACGTCGGAGAGCTGGGCGCTGCCGTAGCGGCCGATGCCCTTGCCGTCCATGCCGGAGAGCTGCCAGTCGAGGGTCTTGTCGATGAGCGGCAGCACCATGGCGGCACCCCAGCCACCACCCCACGTGTCGTGGTTCTGGTACGAACCGTTGACGGCGTAGCGGTTGTAGAAGGCGCGAGCCAGGCCGAACACTTCGTAATGGCCGTAACCCGGGTCAGCCGCGAACTTCACGATGATGTCCGGGATGTGGTTCAGCGACAGCGTGTTGGCCGAGTCGTAACCGGAGCCAGCGGTGATGTTGTAAGCGGTCTGCTGGACCGGCGCCTTGCTCTGGTTCGGGCTGGAGTAGAACGTGGTCTGCGGGTTCTCCAGCGAGATACCCAGCCAGTACTTCTTGTCCCAATCCTTGACCAGGCGGATCTGCGCCTGACGCGCCCAGGTGAAGCCCGGGATGTACTGTGCGTCGATCTGCGGCGGGGTCAGCTCGGTGCGCGGGGTGATGCCCTTGCTGTTGAGCGTCAGCAGCGACCAGTTCTGGCCGGCCAGCAGGTGCAGGCCCGAGGTATCCCAGTCAGCCGTCATGTAGACGTTGCGCATGCGCGGGTTGAACGAGTTGGACTCGTTCTGGTTCGCGGTCTGGGCGCCACCCAGGAAGTCCATTTCGACGTAACCGGCGAGATGGGTGTTCGGATCCACGTCACCCTGCACGAGGGCCGACAGGCGGCTCTGGCGAGCGGACAGGCGGAACTCGTTCATGTGAGCGGTCTGCACGTTCTTGTACGGAATCGCGCTGTAGTTGGAGGCGATGTCCGCGCCTTCCTGGGCCGAGCGGTAGATCGATTCGGCAGCGAGGAAGCCGCCAAGCGTGATGTTCACGCCCTTGTAGGCCAGCTTGTCGGAGGACTTCTTGACCTGCGCGTCGGTGGCAGCCACCTGCTTCTGCACGGTCTCGACGGCCTGGCCAGTGGACACGTTGATGTCCGACTGAGCGTCCGTACGCTGCTCAAGCTCCACAACCTTCGCCTGCAGGGCCTGCAACTGGGCCTTCAGCGCCTCGATCTCGGCGCTCTGCGACGACTGGCTGGTGGTCTTGGAGGTGGACTTCGCCGGGGCCGGATCGGCCATGACGTGGAAGCTGGTAACGCCCAAACCGGCAGCAACGGCCACCGCGAGCAACTTGGAACGCATGGATATTCTCCGCATGTAGGTAAGAACCACCTGGACCGCCCCCTTTGATCCCTCGATCTCCGGCCGTCCAAGCACGATCGGAGGGCAGGATGGGCTTTGGGCTTTACCGTTAGATGGACGTTATGTGACAGAACGAAGACATGCGTTCGCGCACGTATGGCAACGACTCGCTTACACGTCGCGCCGGCAGGGACTGATAGCCACGGCTGCTATGCTTGCTGGATGGATAACCTCAACAACAGCATGGCCGGCCGCATGGCCGAGCGCTTCCGGGGCTTTCTGCCGGTTGTCGTGGACGTTGAAACCGGCGGATTCGACGCCGATCGTGATGCCCTGCTGGAAGTCGCCGCCGTCATCCTGCGCATGACGCCCGAGGGCTACCTGCAGCCCATGCCGGCCGTGGCCGCCCACGTCCACCCCTTCCCCGGCGCCAACATCGACCCGCGCGCACTGGAAATCACCGGCATCGACCCGGACAACCCGCTGCGAGGCGCGCTGGACGAGCGCGTGGCGCTGGACCATGTGTTCAAGCCCATCCGCGACGCCATGCGCGACATGGATTGCCAGCGCGCCATCCTGGTAGGCCACAACGCCGCGTTCGACCTGGGCTTTCTCAATGCGGCCGTGCGCCGCGTGGGTCACAAGCGCAACCCGTTCCACCCTTTCAGCTGCTTCGACACCGCCACCCTGAGCGGCCTGGCGTTTGGCCAGACCGTGCTGAGCAAGGCCGTGCAGGCCGCCGGCCTGCCGTTCGACACGCGCGAGGCCCATTCCGCCATTTATGACGCCGAGCGGACCGCGGAGTTGTTCTGCACCATCATCAACCGCTGGCGCCGGCTGGAAGAATTCGAGCGGGACCAGATCGGGATTGAGTCGCTGTAAGCGGCTCGCGGGCGTGGATGGGCCATCGGGTTGCCGCCCACCTGCCCCTCTGGTGCTGCATTCCCCCCAGCGTCATTCCGGCGAAAGCCGGAATCTCGTGCCTTTCGCTCTTGCTCAGTAGGTCACCCTGAAAGCAAAGGCACTGGATTCCGGCCTCCGCCGGAATGACGTTGAGGGAGCATCGGGCTGCCGAAGACCTTGGGCACTCGACGACAGTCCGGACCTATCGATGGGGCTGCCAGACAGGCAGATCGCCCATCGCGGCAATCCTCGTCCCATCAATGATTTATGACAGCCACCCGTCAGCTGTCATATCCCTGAAACATTGAACTCATTTCATTGCAACACGGCACGCATGAAATAACGGCGGGCGGGAATCCCCCGAGACCCTTATCGCTAAGGAGCAACCGTGTTGATCACTACCAAATCTTTGACCCGTATCGGCACGGCGGCTGTGTTCGCCACCGCCTCGCTGTTCGCCATGGGCGCGCAGGCGACCGACATCACCGGCGCCGGCTCGAGCTTCGTCTACCCGGTGCTCTCGAAGTGGTCCGCGGGCTACGCCGAGAAGACCGGCAACAAGCTCAATTACCAGTCCGTCGGCTCGGGCGCCGGCGTGGCGCAGATCAAGGAAGGCACCATCGACTTCGGCGCCACCGACGCGCCGGTGAAGGCTGAAGACCTCGCGCAGTTCGGCCTGGGCCAGTTCCCGGTCGTGGTGGGCGGCATCGTGCCGGTGGTGAACATCCCGGGCGTGGAAGCGGGCCAGGTCAAGCTGGACGGCGCCACCCTCGCCGACATCTTCCTCGGCAAGATCACCATGTGGAACGACCCGCGCATCGCCGCGGCGAACGCTGGCGTGAACCTGCCGGCCAAGAAGATCACCGTCGTGCATCGTTCGGACGGCTCGGGCACCTCGTTCAACTTCACCAACTACCTGTCCAAGGTCAGCCCGGACTGGGCCGCCAAGGTCAAGTTCGGCACGGCCGTCGAGTGGCCGACCGGCGTGGGTGGCAAGGGCAACGAAGGCGTGTCGCAGTACGTCAAGCAGATCGTCGGTTCGATCGGCTACGTCGAGTACGCCTATGCCGTGAAGAACAAGATCAGCTGGGTGAACTTGAAGAACGCCGCCGGTCAGGTTGTCGCGCCGAGCGCCGAAGCCTTCGCCGCTGCCGCTGCCACCGCCGACTGGGGTAGCGCCAAGGACTTCAACGTGATCATGACCAACGCCTCCGGTGCGCAGGCATGGCCGATCACGGCGACCACCTGGGTGGTGATGTACAAGAAGCCTAAGAACGCCGAGCACACCAAGGTGGCTTTCGAGTTCTTCAAGTGGGCGCTCGAGAACGGCCAGAAGGACGCCGCCTCGCTCGACTACGTGGCGCTGCCGGACACCTTGGTCAAGAAGATCGAGGCTTACTGGAGCACCGAGTACAAGCACTAAGGTGCCCGTCTCGTCGGTCACGCAACAGCAACCGACGAGATCTATCCTCGTGACCTGACTGCAGGACCACGGCCGCCCGACTAACCTCGGGCGGCCTGTTGTTGAAAGGCGCCCGGAACCGGCGCATCTTCCCTGATCCCGGCGGCTTGCAACCGCCAGGCCTGAATGCCGAGGAATTCTCCGCACATGCAAGCGAATGTAGGCGCTGTAGCCTCCACCGTGCCCCAGGAGCAGCGCGCCCAGCGCGACGCCCGGCACGACCGCCTGTTCAGCTGGTTGCTCAAGGGCTGTGCCCTGCTGGTGCTGGCCTGCCTGCTTGGCGCCGCCGGTGCCACGCTCTGGGGCGGCCGACATGCTTTCGGCACGTTTGGCTGGCACTTCCTCGTCAGCGCTACCTGGGATCCGGGTTCGGATACCTACGGCGCGCTGGTGCCGGTGTACGGCACGCTGATGACCTCGTTGATCGCGCTGATCATTGCCGTGCCGGTGAGCTTCGGCGTGGCGCTGTACCTTTCCGAAGTGGCGCCGCCGTGGCTGCGCACGCCGGTGGCCTCGGCCATCGAACTGCTCGCGGGCATCCCGTCGATCATCTACGGTATGTGGGGCCTTTTCATCTTCGCGCCCTTCTTCGCCGACCACATCAAGCCGTGGCTGACCAACTACCTTGGCAACAAGCCGGACGACGGCAAGCTGTCGTGGGTGGCGCAGCACACCTTCCTGGGCAAGCTGTTCGGCAGCGACTATCCGTTCGGCGCCAGCATCCTTACCGCCGGCATCGTGCTGGCGGTGATGATCATCCCGTTCATTTCCTCGGTGATGCGCGAAGTGTTCCAGACGGTGCCCACGCGCCTGAAGGAGTCGGCGTATGCGCTGGGCTCCAGCACGTGGGAAGTCTCGTGGGACATCGTGCTGCCCTATACCCGCTCGGCGGTGATCGGCGGCATCTTCCTCGGCCTGGGCCGCGCGCTGGGCGAGACCATGGCGGTGACCTTCGTGCTTGGCAACGCCATGCAGCTGTCGCCCTCGATCCTTGATCCGGGCGCATCCATCGCCTCCACCATCGCCAACCAGTTCAGTGAAGCGGCGGGCCTGCAGAAGTCCACGCTGATGGCGCTGGCCTTCCTGCTGTTCGTGGTGACCTTCTTCGTCCTGCTGATCGCGCGCTGGATGCTGCGCCAGCTCGCCCACAAGGAGGGTCGCTGATGGCCGGCAACTCCATGCTCTATACCCGCCGCCGCATCAAGAACATCGTGGCGTTGTCGCTCAGCGTGCTGGCCACGCTGATCGGCCTGATCTTCCTCGCGTGGATCCTGTGGGAAACACTGCGCCAGGGCGTGAGCGCCCTCAAGCCGCAGCTGTTCACCAAGATCACCGCGTATGGCGAAGACGGTGGCCTGGCCAACGCGATGGTCGGCAGCCTGATCGTCAACCTGATCGGCATTGTCATCGCCACGCCGATCGGCGTGCTGGCTGGCACCTGGCTGGCTGAATACGCCAACGGCACCAAGCTGGGCGAGTCGATCCGATTCCTCAACGATATCCTGCTGTCGGCGCCGTCGATCGTGCTGGGCCTGTTCGTCTACACCATCGTCGTGCTGCCCTCCACCGCACTGACCAGCGGCTCCACCACGTTCTCCGGCTGGGCCGGTGGCGTGGCACTGGCGCTGATCGCGCTACCGGTGATCGTGCGCACGTCGGACGAAATGCTCCGCCTGGTCCCCTCCACGCTGCGCGAAGCCTCGCTGTCGCTGGGCATTCCGCAGTGGAAGCTCACCACGCAGATCCTGATCCGCGCCGCACGCTCGGGCATCATCACCGGCGTGCTGCTGGCGCTGGCACGCATCAGCGGTGAAACCGCCCCGCTGCTGTTCACCGCGTTCGGCAACAACTACATGACGCTCAACCCGTCGGACAAGATGTCCAGCCTGCCCCAGATGATCTACCAGTACGCCAACGATCCGGGCGAAGGCCTGCATGCCATCGCGTGGGCCGGTGCGTTCGTGCTGACCATGTTCGTGCTGTTGCTGAGCCTTGCTTCCCGTCTGGTCCTTTCCCGTAACAAGGTGTCCCATGACTGAGTCCGCCGCCGCCGGCATCCACCCGCAGTCTGCGGCCACGCCTGCCCCCATCGCGCCCACCAAGCTGAAGGTGCGCGACCTGCACTTCTACTACAACGGTTTCCATGCGCTGAAAGGCATCAACATGGATATCCCGGAGAAGAAGGTGACGGCCATCATCGGCCCGTCCGGTTGCGGCAAGTCCACCCTGCTGCGCATCTTCAACCGCATCTACGCGATCTACCCCAAGCTGGAAGCCAAGGGCGAGATCATCCTGGACGAGGAGAACATCCTCGATTCGCGTTACTCCATGAACCGCCTGCGCAGCAAGGTCGGCATGGTGTTCCAGAAGCCGGTGCCGTTCCCGATGACCATCTTCGAGAACGTGGCCTACGGCATCCGCCACCACGAGAAGCTCTCGCGCGCCGACATGGACATCCGCGTGGAGCAGGCGCTGCGCAGCGCCGCGCTGTGGGACGAAGTGAAGGACAAGCTCAAGCAGAGCGCGCTGGGTCTTTCCGGCGGCCAGCAGCAGCGACTTTGCATTGCGCGCGGTATCGCGCTGAAGCCCGAAGTGCTGCTGCTGGACGAACCGACCTCGGCGCTCGATCCGATCGCCACCGGCCGCATCGAGCAGCTGGTGGAAGAGCTCAAGAGCGAGTACACCATCGTCATCGTCACCCATAACATGCAGCAGGCAGCCCGTTGCTCGGACCTCACCGCCTTCATGTACCTGGGCGAGCTGATCGAGTTCGACCGCACCGAGCAGATCTTCACCAAGCCCGGCAAGAAGCAGACCGAGGATTACATCACCGGTCGCTTCGGCTAAAACGACACGCTATTCCCTCTCCTCTCCGGGGAGAGGGCTAGGGTGAGGGGTCACGGAACCTCACCTTCCACTGATAGGGAATCCCCCATGAGCGGCAGCAGCAAAGAACACATCATCAAGAGCTACGACGACGAGCTGACCCGCCTCACCGGCGAAATCGTCCGCATGGGCGAGCTTGCGGTGAGCCAGCTGGAAGCAGCCATCGACGTGATCGACCGCCGTGACGAGCGCGCCGCGCAGCACGTGGTCAGCAACGACGACGCCATCGACCTGCTGGAGCAGGAAATCAGCCACGACGTGGTGCGCCTGCTGGCGCTGCGCGCGCCCATCGCCGGCGACCTGCGCAACGTGTTCGCGGCGCTGCGCATCGCGGCCGACATCGAACGCATCGGCGACTACGCCGCCAACGTGGCCAAGCGCTCCATCCCGCTGTCCATGGTCGCCCCCATTGCACCGACCAACGGCCTGGGCTATCTGGCCGAACTGGCCGCGAAGGAAGTGCGTGACGTGCTGATGGCCTATCGCGACCGTGATGCCGAGCGCGCCTACCAGGTGTGGAAGGAAGACGCAGAGCTGGACGAAGCCTATACCGGCTACTTCCGCCAGCTGCTCACCTACATGATGGAAGACCCGCGCAACATCACGCCGTGCACGCACCTGCTGTTCATGGCCAAGAACATCGAGCGCATCGGCGACCACGCCACCAACATCGCCGAAAGCATCTGGTACCAGGTGAACGGCGAGCCGCTGACCGCCCAGCGCGCCAAGCGCGATTTCACCTCGAATCCGGAACCGACCAAGCTCGGTCACAAGCAGGACTGACAAAGCCTCCTGTAGGAGCGCACTTGTGCGCGACCGGTGCTGCCTCGGCGCCGCGGTCGCGCACAAGTGCGCTCCTACCGATGGAGAATCCCGGTTTAGTGCGCGCCGCCGGCGAGCTTCAGCCCCACCATGCCCAGCACCACCAGCCCCACGCAGGCCAGCTGCAAGGGCGAGGCCGAATCGCCGAACAGTACGATGCCGAGAATGACGGCACCCACCGCACCGATGCCCGTCCAGATCGCGTAGGCGGTGCCAATGGGCAACGTCTTCACCGCCATGGCCAGCAATACGACACTGGCCGTCATGGCCGAGCCCGTGATCACGCTGGGCCACAGGCGGGTGAAACCTTCGGTGTACTTGAGCCCCACCGCCCACACGATTTCGAGCAGGCCGGCGAGTACGAGATAGATCCAGGGCATGACGCACTCCTCTGGAAGAAGAGCAGGGTCGTCCCCGCGGAAACGGATGCTGACGGGGTCGTCCCCGCAGACTGGCCCCGTTGCGGGACCAGTCCAGCCATTTTACGGATGCCGCCTGAACCCCGTGTCAGGAGGCGATCTTGCTGCCCAGCTCGCGCGCATCGCGGCGTGCACGGCGCGAATGCACGATGCCGTAGACACCGATGATGACCCAGGCCACCTGCATCAGGAACGCCGGCCAGTTCATCGCCGTGCCAAACACCAGCGACAGGATCACGCCCAGCGCGCCCAGCACGTTCATCAGCTGGTACGCCAGGCCGTTGCCGTGAAGCTTGTGGGCTTGCAGCAGCAGGAAGGCCAACAGCACCAGTGCCACGCCGATGTAGCCGGCCCAGTCATGCCACAAGAATGTCATCGCTTCTCACTCCTTTGTCGCAATGCCTCGAACAGGACGATGCCCGTGGCCACGGACACATTCAGGCTCTCCATGACGCCCGGCATGGGGATCTGCGCCACGAAATCACAGGTTTCGCGCGTCAGGCGACGCATGCCCTCGCCTTCGCTGCCCAGCACCAGGGCCACCGGGCCGCACATGTCGATGCTGTAGATCGAGGTGTCCGTATCACCGGCCAACCCGGTGATCCATACGCCGGCGTCCTTGAGCGTGCGCAGCGCACGCGCGAGGTTGGTGGCGGCGATCAACGGCACGCGATCCGCGCCACCGGCCGAAGCACGCCGCACCACCGGCGTCAGGCCGACAGCACGATCCTTCGGCACGATGACCATGGTCGCACCAGCCGCTGCCGCGCTACGCAGGCATGCGCCGAGGTTGTGCGGGTCGGTCACGCCATCCAGCACCAGCACCAGTGCATTCTGGCCGGCCGCTTCGAGCAGGCGCTCAATATCGTTCTCCGAGCCCATCGGCGGTGCCTCGTAACGCGCCACCACGCCCTGATGCCGTGCCTCGCCCGAGACGCGATCCAGCTCATCACGTGGACGGTGATGCACGGGGATGTTCAGGGCCTTGGCCCGCGTCGCCAGCTCCTGCACGCGCGCGTTGCGCTGGCCCTGCTCGACCAGCACCTCACGTACGCGCGACGCGTCATTGCTCAGCGCGCCCTCGACGGGGTTGATACCGACGATCCAACTGTCACTCATCGTTTGCTCTTCTTCTTTCCAGCTTTCTTGACGTGTGCGGTGACCTTGTCCGCTGCCTTGGCCTTCTTGCCCGTAGCCGCGCGCTTGACCTTGCCGAAGGCTTCCTTGGCAGCGGCCTTCGCCTTGGAGAACGGGCTGGCGCTTACCTTGGCCTTGCCACCCGTGGCAGCCTTGCGTTCGATGGGGGGCAATGGCGGCAGGGACACCGCGGGGCCGGCATTATCGCGCGCCGCAGGGCGTTCCGTCCCCTTGCTGCTGTCCTTGCGGGTCTTGGGCAGCGAATAACGCTCGCCGGCCGCGGCATAGTCATAGCGACGCTCGGTACGCGGCGGCACGAAACCGCCTTCCTTGCGCGGCGCCACCAGGCGGAAGTCGATCTTGCGGTCTTCCAGGCTGGCGCGCAGCACCTGGATGCGCACGTGGTCGCCCAGGCGGAACTGCATGCCGCTGCGCTCGCCCTTCAGCAGGTGACGCACCGGGTCGAAGTGGTAGTAGTCGTTCGAGAGCTGGCTGATGTGCACCAGGCCCGACACCTTCGAGTCGTCCAGCTCCACGAACAGGCCGAACGAAGTGACGCCGGTAACGGTGCCGTCGAACTCGCTGCCCACGTGCTTGGACATCCACGCGCACTTGAAGCGCTCGTCCACGTCGCGCTCGGCTTCTTCTGCACGGCGCTCGCGCTGCGAGCAATGCACGGCCATGGCCGCCATTTCGCTGGCGCTGTAGTTGTAGGCGGACGGTTTGCCACCCGTGAGGGCATAGCGGATCGCGCGATGCACCAGCAGGTCCGGATAGCGGCGGATCGGCGAGGTAAAGTGCGCGTACGCCTCCAGCGCCAGGCCGAAATGGCCGCGGTTGTCGGGCTGGTAGGCCGCCATGCTCTGCGAACGCAGCAGCACGGACTGGATCAGCTCGCGCTCGGGGCGATCGTGCACCAGCCGCAGGATGTCCGCGTAGTCGCCCGGCGTCACCTCCTCCACCGGCGGCATGCGCAGCTTGAACTCGCGCAGGAACTGCTGCAGGTCTTCGTACTTCTCGGCCGGCGGCGGTTCGTGGGCACGGAACAGCGCCGGGATCTTCTTCTTTTCCAGGAACAGTGCCGCCTGCACGTTGGCGGCGATCATGCATTCCTCGATCAGCTTGTGCGCGTCGTTGCGTTCGGTGGCGCCAGCCGATTCCACTTCGCCGCGCTGGTCGAGGCGGAACTTCACCTCGGGCGTTTCGAAGTCGATGGCACCGCGGCGCTTGCGCTGCTCCGCCATGAGCTTGTAGAGGCCGTGCAGGTGCTCGACCTGCGGCAGCACGTCAGCCAGCTCGTGGCGCGCGTCCGCATCGTTGAGGCCAATGGCCTGCCACACGCGGTCGTAGGTGAGGCGCGCGTGGGAGCGCATCACCGCGTTGTAGAACTTGGACTTGGTCACCTCGCCCTGCGCGTCGACCACCATGTCGCACACCATGCACAGGCGTTCAACCTTGGGGTTCAACGAGCAGATGCCGTTGGAAAGCGTCTCCGGCAGCATCGGCACGACGAAGCCCGGGAAATAGGTGGAGGTGCTGCGCTCGAAGGCTTCCTTGTCCAGCGCGGAGCCCACCTTGACGTAGTGCGACACGTCGGCGATGGCTACTACTAGCCGGTAGCCGCCGCCACGCTTGGGTTCGGCGTACACCGCATCGTCGAAGTCGCGTGCGTCGGCACCGTCGATGGTCACCAGCGGCAGCGCGCGCAGATCCACCCTGCCCTCGCGCTCCTCGGCGGTGACCTGCGGCTCAACCTGCGCGGCATCGCGCGTCACCGCGTCGGGCCAGTCGTGCGGCAGGTCGTGACTGGCGATGGCCATTTCCACCAGCAACGACGGCTGCAGGCGCTCGCCCAGTACGGCGCGGATGGCGCCCAGCGGGCCGCGGTGCGGCGTCGGCGGGTCGGTGATCTCGGCCACCACGATCTGGCCGGAGCGCGCGCCCATGTCCTTGCCGGGCACGATCATCACGTCTTGATGCACGCGGCGATCGTCCGGGGCGACCAGGGTCACGCCGTTCTCGATCACCACGCGCCCCACCAGCCGCGGCGAGCGTCGCTGCAGCACTTCGACGATGGCGCCCTGTTTGCGGCCACGGCGGTCGATGCCGACCACGCTGGCGAGCACGCGGTCACCGTGCAGCACGGCGCGCATCTGCTGGGGGGAAAGATAGAGGTCGTCGCCGCCGCCATCCGGGCGCAGGAAGCCGTAGCCCTCGGCATTGGCCAGCACCACGCCCTGGATCAGGTCCAGCTTCTGCGCCGGCGCATAGCCGCCACGACGCCCCAGCAGCAGCTGGCCGTCGCGCACCATCGCGCCCAGTCGCTTGCGCAGGGCATTGAGTTCGTATTCGTCATGCAGAGACAGCGCTTCGGCAATGCGGGCCTCGGTCAATAGTTCGCCACGCTCTTCGAGCAGCGCGAGGATCGCCTCGCGGCTGGGGATGGGCCGCTCGTAGCGCTGTGCCTCACGCTCGGCGTGGGGATCATCCAGCACGCCCACGGCCGGTCGCTGTCGCGACGGATCGAGCGTCGCACGCCTGGGACGGGCATTGCCGCCCTTCGGCGGCTTCGGGCCCCGCGTGGCTTCCTGCTTGTTGCGCGGTTCTTTCTTTTTGGTCACTTCCTTGCCTTTGCTTGGTTTCTTGCCTGGTTTATCGGGAACCCGGACCGCGCGAAAGGCGATCCGGAAAAAATTTTTGTGAAGAATAGTTGACAACCTACCAACACATGCCTAATCTACGCGGCTCACGCAGACCACTTTGCGAAGCGTGACACCTGCCCAGGTGGCGGAATTGGTAGACGCACTAGTTTCAGGTACTAGCGGGTAAAACCGTGGAGGTTCGAGTCCTCTCCTGGGCACCAATTATAGAAGAAGCCCGCAGCGATGCGGGCTTTTTCGTTTCCAGCATTTACGTATCGCCAGACTGTTTCGCCACGCGTGTCATCCCGCCACGCGCAGCGCGTTGAGTCCTCCCGTCAGCGAATACACGCTGCGCATGCCTTCGCCGCGCAGCAGCCGTGCGGCGTGACCGCTACGGCGACCGCTGGCGCACACCAGCAGGTAACGACCTTCCGCGAATTCAACCGCGCGCTCGCCCACCTGCGCGGACGGCACGTGCAACACCGCCATGACCGGCATCGGGTCAGTGGCCAGCTCCTCCGCTTCGCGCACGTCCACCACGAGATAGCCGGCGGCCACGGCATCTTCCAGGCGATCGAACACCAGGTCGATGTCGTCTTCCTCGATGGAGCGGGCCAGCGCCTGTCGCGCCACCTCGATGCATCCACCGCGTTCGGCGCAGCCATGCGCTGCGTCGATCGGCAGGTGCTGAATGGTCAGGTCGATCAGGTTCACCAACGACAGCGCGTGCGCGTTGGGCTGCGGCAGCCCCAGCAGCACCTTCAGCGCCTCGGTGGCCTGCATGGCGCCCAGCACGCCGGGCACGGGCCCGAGCACGCCATTGAGCACGCAACTGCCCACGGCTTCCGGCGCGGGCTCCTGCGGCCACAGGCAGCGCAGGCATGGCATGCCGGGCCGGGCGGCGATGAACTGCAGCTGCCCTTCGTACTGGTAGATGCTGGCAAGGATCAGCGGCGTGCCACTGAGCACGGCCGCGTCACTGCTCAGATAGCGACTGCGCATGTCGTCCGTGCATTCCACCACCAGGTCGAACTGGCGGAACACTTCGACTGCGTTGCCCGCGTTCAGCGGTTCCTTCCACGCCTGCACCTGGACGGTCGGGTTGAGCGCCGCCACGCGGCGCGATGCCAGCTCGGCCTTGTAGCCGCCAATATCGCGCGCGTCGTACATCGTCTGCCGGTGCAGGTTGCTGGCGTCGAGACGATCGCCGTCCACGATGCCCAGCGTGCCTACACCCGCGCCCGCGAGATAGCTGATCACCGGACAGCCCAGCCCACCCGCGCCGATCACCAGCACGCGCGAAGCGGAAAGCTTCGCCTGCCCCGCCTCACCCACTTCCCGCAGGCGCATCTGCCGCGAGTAATCGGGAACGAAGGGTTCCACGTGTGCGTGGTGCTGATGATCGTGATGGTGGTGGTGACCTTCGTGTTCGTGCTCGCGATAGACATGCGTGCAGGCCACCCAGTCCGACTCGCCGGTGACGTAGTGCTCTTTTTTCCAGATCGGCAGGCGATGCTTGATCTCGTCGATGATGTAGCGGCAGGCGCGGAACGCTTCGTCGCGATGCGGCGCGGATGCGCCGACCCATACCGCCATGTCGCCGATCTTCAGGTC
Source organism: Dyella telluris (assembly GCF_014297575.1). NCBI lineage: Bacteria > Pseudomonadati > Pseudomonadota > Gammaproteobacteria > Lysobacterales > Rhodanobacteraceae > Dyella > Dyella telluris. The sequence goes on from NZ_CP060412.1 coordinate 397,334, forward strand.
ACCCGTGCGATGCACGCAGCGTGCATCGGTGACGCCGTAGCGTTCGATGGCCTCGGCCACGATGCGATCACCTTCGACCATCGCCAGCTCGGCATAGGCTTCGTAGGAAAGCCCGTCGACTTCGCGACCTTCGTTGCTGTTGCGCACCCAGCCCTCGAACGCGCAGTAACCGCCACTGGACGCGTGGCGCAGCCGCTCGCGCTGGGCCGCCAGGTCAACCGGTACAGCAGAGAGTTCGAAGTGGCTCATCCGCCGGCCACCGGTGGAATGAAGACGATGGTGTCACCGTCGCTCAGCGCGCGATCCCACGGGCTGAACTGGGTATTCACGGCGACCTTCAAGGCATCGGCCATCAGCGAGAACCCGTGCGTGGCGCGCAGTTCTTCATAGAGGTCGCGCAAGGACGTTGCCGATGTGACCACCTGTTCGCCGCTTACGCCGGCTTGCTCGCGCAGCTGCGCGTAGTACTGAAGATTCACCACCGTCATGCCAATGACTCCAGGCGTTGTTGCATGGCTTCGCGCTCCTCGGGGGTGTTCACGTTGTCCAGCGCATCGCCGGGCGCGGGCAGCAGCTTGATGCGGGACTGGATGAGTGCCTTGCGCGGGCAGTAGCTGCCATCCTGATAGCGCTGCAGCAGCCGCGCATGGCTGGACGGTTCCCATATCGCACAGAGCGGCTCCGGCAGGCCGTCGTGGTTGCTGGTGAACACGGTGGCATCGGCCTGCGGGTCGCGTGCATCGATCAATTGGCGCAGCGTGCCGCTGTCCAGCAGCGGCAGGTCGCACGCCAGCACCAGCCACGCCGCGTCAGGGTGTCGAGCCTGTGCGGAAAGGATGCCGGCAGCGGGGCCGATGGCATCATAGGTGTCCACGATCTGCGGCAGGCCGGCACGCAGCGGGTCATCACGCTGGCTGTCGCGCACGGAAACAAAGGCACGTTCGGTCACCGCCTCCAGCAGGCGCCATGCACGCAGCAGCTGGGGTTCGCCGCGATAGGCAAGTATGGCCTTGTCCTGGCGCATGCGCTGGCTGGCGCCGCCACTCAGCAGCAAGCCGTACAACGGAGTAGGTGCCTGACTCATGCGGTCTCCACGGTGCCGAAGTCGCTTTTGCCGCCGGTCTTGGATACCAGCCGGATCTCGCCGATCACGATGTCGTGAGACATCGCTTTGCACATGTCGTAGATGGTGAGTGCGGCCACGCTGGCGCCGGTCAGTGCTTCCATCTCCACGCCGGTGCGCCCGCTGCAGGACACCGTGCAATCGACCAGCGCGTCCACGCCCTCCATGTGGATGGCGATGTCGCATTGGTCGATGGCCAGCGGGTGGCACAGCGGAATCAGCTGCGAGGTCGCCTTGGCACCCATCACGCCGGCAACCTGCGCCACGGTGAGCACGGCGCCCTTGGGCGTGACGTAACCGGCCTCGTGCAGGCGTTGTGCCACCTCCGCCGGGAAGGTAACCCGGGCGCGCGCCTGTGCCGTACGGCGGGTCACGGCCTTGGCCCCGACATCCACCATGCGAGGCTGCTGCTGGTCATCGACGTGGGAAAGCTGGGTGGACATCGAGGTCACGCGTCACTCCGGGTAAAACGCCTGGGGGCATTATCGACCCGGCGCAGGCGGGGGGAAATCAAGGATCTGTCTAAAAGGCCCTGCAGGACAGCGCCGGGCCCGATTTATCCGCCGATATAGTGCATTTCGATCTTGCGGACGACCCTGCCGTGGCGTTCGGCGCGCTCCTCGCTGTAACGGTCGCGGCGGCGCAGCCAAGTATCCCGCAGCAGTTGGCTGATCTCCTCGTCGCCGGCCCCGTCTCGCAGCAGCATGCGCAGGTCAGTGCCCTGGTTGGCGAACAGGCAGGTGTAGAGCACGCCCTCCGAGGAAAGACGCGCGCGCGTGCAGCCGCCGCAGAACGGCTGGCTGATCGACGAAATGGTGCCGATCTCGCCGGTGCCGTCCTCGAAGCGGTAGCGCGTGGCGACCTCGCCCGGGTACTTCGGCGGCACGGCGCGCAGCGGCCAGCGTTCATGGATCAGCTTCACCAGTTCCGCCGACGGCACCACGGCCTGCGGGCGCCAGTCGTTGCGGTTGCCCACGTCCATGTATTCGATGAAGCGCACCACGATGCCGCTGCCGCGAAAGCGTTCGACCAGATCCAGCACCGTGTGCTCGTTGACGCCCCGCTGCACCACGGTGTTGAGCTTCACGCCATGGGGGAAGCCGGCCGCCTGGGCGGCCTCGATACCCGCAAGCACATCGTCCAGCGCACCACGGCCACCGCTCATGCGATGGAACAGCGCAGGATCGAGCGTATCCAGGCTGATGGTGACGCGGTCCAGCCCTGCGTCGCGCAGTTCGGCGGCGTGGCGCGACATCAATACGCCGTTGGTGGTCAGGGCGAGATCGGTAATGCCTTCGATCCGGCGCAGGCGGTTTATCAGCTCGGCCAGATGAGGACGCAGCAGGGGCTCGCCACCGGTCAGGCGAAGCTTGCTGACGCCCAGCGGCGCAGCCAGCCGGCACAGCCGTTCGATCTCATCGAAGCTCAGCCGCTCGTCGTTGCGCAGGAAGGTGAAGTGCTCGCCGTACGTCGACTCCGGCATGCAGTACGGGCAACGGAAATTGCAGCGATCCATCACCGAGATGCGCAGGTCGTGCAGCGGCCGACTCCAATGGTCGACCGGCAGCGCGGCAGTCTCGTTGAGGGCATCGATTGCGTTCATCTCACCACCGGTAGAAGGCCGCCACCGTACCGGCGGGCGCCTTGCCCTGCCCCGGCGGCAACTGCACGAATCCCTGCGTACGTGGCAGGGAAGAAAAATCACCCGACGTGCGTGAAGGTACCGGATAGGCGACCAGGCGACCTGAAGCGTCGCTTTCCACGCGGGCGGGGAGAAAACTGGCCAGCGAGGGGTTGGCGTCCACCGCCTCGCTCAGGCTGACCAGCTCCCTGACCGGTGCAGCCATGCCCTGCGCCGCCAGCAAGGCGGGTCTCGCATAGCGCGTGGCACACACCAGCGCCGATACCGGGTTGCCGGGCAAGGCGAACACCGCCTGCCCGCGCGGGCCAATGCCGAACCACATCGGCTTGCCCGGCTTCTGTGCGATCCGGTGGAACACCTTGCGCACCCCCTGCGCGGCCAGCGCGGCCGGCACGTAATCACGCTGGCCCATCGACACGCCACCGGAGAGCAGCAATACGTCGTGCCGCTCCAGCAACGCGGCGATGCGCTCGCGAGTGGCCGCTTCGTCGTCCACGATGTGCTCCATCGCCACGCGGTCGAAACCATCCATGCGCAATGCGGTGCGCACGGCAGTGTCGTTGGAACGGCGGATCTGGCCTTCACCCAACGCCGCACCGACATCCACCAGTTCGTCGCCGGTGGACACGATGGCCACCGAAGGCACGGATGCCACTTCCACGTTCGCCACGCCGTTGGCTGCCAGCAAGGCCATTTCGGCCGGGCCCAGCCGCATGCCCGGCGACAGCAGGCGCGCGCCCTGCACGCAATCGGAACCGCGGCGGTGAATGAACTGCCCGGCGAACGGATGGCAGTCGTCGCCCAGCACATAGTCGTCGCCGTCGCGGCGCACCTGCTCCACCGGAATCACGCAATCACTGCCGTGCGGCAGCATGGCACCCGTGGTGACTTCCAGGCAGTCGCCCTCACCGGACAACGACTGCCGTCGCATGCCGGCCATCTGCGCCCCGGCCACGTGCAGGCGCTGCGGCAAGGTCTCCGACCAGAGGGTGGCAATGCCATCCATCATCACGCGGTCAAAGGGCGGATGGTCGTGCTCCGCATGCACGGATTGCCGCAGTACCCGCCCTGCTGCATCGTCCAGACGCACGCGCTCACTGCCAAACGAAGGCATATGTTCGGCGATCAAGGCTTCCGCCTGACTGACGCTGATCAATTCGCTCATGGTCCCTGCCATGCAAGGGAAAAAGGCTGCACGCCACGCAGCATAGCGCGCCCGTCAAAGCCCCAGCGCAACGGCCTTCACCTGTGCCCAGGCCGTGCCGCCCGGCGCAAGCGCCAGCGCGTGCCAGGAACGCCGGGTGACGCGCGCCAGCAGGATGCTGCCGCCCACATCCAGTTGCACGAGCACCTGGGAAGGATGGTCGGCGTCGGCCACGGCGACAATACGGCATGGCAACTGGTTGAGTGCGCTGGTGCCTTCGTGCGGGGTTGTGGTCAGCACCACGTCCCGCGCGCCGATGCGGCAGCGCAAGCGCTGGCCGACCGTTTCGTGGCGATAAGGCAACCATAGCCGCCCACCCGCGAACTCCAGCGCAATCAGTTGGTCGTGTGCGTCATAGTCCACCACCTGGCCATCGATCACCGCGCCCATGGCCTCGCCCAGCGCCGGCGGCAGGTCCAGCCGGGTCAACGTGTCCTGCAGCGAGCCCTGTGCGACCACGTGCCCGGCTTCCATCAGCACCAGGTGATCCGCCAGGCGAGCCACTTCATCCACGTTGTGGCTGACGTAGATCATCGGTACCCGCAGCGTGTCATGCAGGGCTTCCAGGCTGCCCAAAAGATCGGTGCGGGCCGTGCCGTCGAGGGCTGAAAGGGGTTCGTCGAACAACAGCAGTGCGGGATCGGACAGCAGCGCCCGCACCATCGACACGCGCTGCCGTTCGCCGCCGGACAAGGTATCGACGTGGCGCGCCAGCAAGGCGCGCAGGCCGAAGCGGTCGATCAGGCCCTCGCGATCCAGATGGGCAGGCCGCCCCGCGCGGCGAAAACCGAAGTCCAGGTTGCCCGCCACGTTGAGGTGGGTGAACAGGCCAGGCTCCTGGAACACATAGCCGATGCGGCGCTGATGCGGCGGCACGAACGCGCGATGCAGGGTGTCCTGCCACACCGCCGACCCGAAGCTCACCCGCCCGACAGCATCGCGCTCAAGACCTGCCACGGCACGCAGGCAACTGGTCTTGCCGGCGCCCGACGGCCCGAACAAGGCGGTAATGCCCTGCGCCGGCAGGCTCAGGTCGATCTCGAACGCCAGCGCGCCACGCCGCCAGGTGAGCTTGGCCTCCAGCCCGTGCGACTCAGTCATGCGCCTGCCTGCGCGTGCGCAACAGCGACATGGCGAGCAAGGCCGCGAATGAAACCACCAGCAGGCACAGCGAGAGCACGTTCGCCTGGTGGTATTCCCCCGCCTGCACGTGGTCATAGATGCGCATGGAAAGCACGCGCGTCTGGCCGGGGATATTGCCGCCAATCATCAGCACCACGCCGAACTCGCCCACCGTATGAGCGAAACCCAGCACGGCCGCCGTGAGGACGCCCGGCCACGCCAGCGGCAAGGCGACACTGAAGAAGCGATCCAGCGGGCCGGCGCGCAGGCAGGCCGCCACTTCCAGCGGGCGCCTGCCCACGGATTCGAAGGCATTGTGCAGCGGCTGCACCACGAACGGCAGCGAATAGATCATGGAGGCAACCACCAGCCCCTTGAAGGTAAATGGCAGCGCCGCCAGCCCCAGCGCCGCCATGGTCCGACCCACCACGCCGTTGGGGCCCAGCAACATGAGCAGGTAGAAACCCAGCACCGTAGGTGGCAGCACCAGCGGCAAGGCCACCACGGCAGCCAGCGGGCGCCGCCAGCGCGACCGCGTATGCGCCAGCCACCAGGCCAGCGGCATGCCCAGCAGCAACAAGAGCACAGTGACCGTACTCGCCAGCCGCAGGGTCAAGCCGAGCGCCTCCATGTCCGGTTCAGTCAGCAAGGCCATCGATGCGGCTCAGGGGGCGTTTTCCACGGGAAGGTTGAAGCCGTAGCGCGACAGGATGGCCTTGCCCTGCCCGCCCTGCACGTAACTGGCAAAGTCCTTGGCCAGCGCATTGGCTGCACCGCGCCGGGTGATCACGAAGCTCTGCTTCAAGGGCTCATAGAGCGACGACGGCACCGGCGCGGAACTGCCTTTGACGGGTGAGTTGATCACCAGCGACTCGGCCACCAGCCCCACCTGCGCGTTGCCGCTCTGCGCGAACTGCGCGGTCTGGCCAATGTTGTCGCCAAACACCAGGCGCGACTGCACTTTGTCCCACACGCCTGCCGCGCGCAGCGCCTGCTCGGCCCGCTTGCCATAAGGCGCATGCTGCGGATTGGCGATGGCGATGCGGCCGAAGCGCGGCTGCGCCAGGTCAGCCACCTGCACGCCCCGCATGTCGATGCTGGCGCTCCACATCACCAGATGGCCCAGCGCATAAGGGACCGGCGTGCCGCCCGCCTTGCCGTGTTCCACCAACTGCTGCGGGTAGTTGCTGTCGGCGGAGAAGAAGATCTCGAACGGCGCCCCCTGCTCGATCTGGGTCAGCAAATTTCCGGAGGAACCGTACACCACGTCGACCTTGCTCGCGGGATGATCGTGGCGATAGGCCGCGACCACTTCGTCCATCGCCTGATGCAGGTCCGCCGCTGCGGCAACGGTGATGTGCTCGTCGGCAGGTGCGGCCATCGACGACGAGGCCCACGCCACTCCCAGTGCCAGCAGGCCCTGCAACCAACGGCGCTTCATCATGTCGCTCCTTTCACCCGGCCGGGCAGAGGCGCCGAGAGTAGCCCAAGGTGGCCGGTGTACGTGTCTATTTGGCGCGACGATGGCGCACGCTGTCACGCACGTCCACGTCGAACAACAGGGTCAGCGGCTTGCCGTCCCCGCTTTCCAGCTCGAAGCTGAGTCCGTCGCGCGTGGGCAGCACGGCTGCGTGCTCGCGCACCGAGGCTTCGGGCAGGTCGATCGACCAGGCGTCCGGCTGCCCACTGAAGCGCGCCGCCGCTCCTGCCACCGCACGCACAGTGCAGGACAGCGACATGGTGTGCGTAAAGCGCGTGTGCAGCACCACCGGCTGGCCGGTCAACAAGGTGGCCAGCTCTTCTTCGCCAATGCGCACGCGCAACTTCTGCCCTTCAATCTGCAATTTCATGATGCGACTCCCGATGAATCGAGCACGCCGGGAAATGGCGCGCCCGAATGCAGGCCGGTAACGACCACCCGCGTCCCTGCCTCCAGCGCACCGCCTTCTTCGGACAGCACCACCCAGGCTCCGGCCTGCGAGAACGGCTGGATGCGGAACGGCTGCTGCTGGGCCAGCACCTGCGCATGCAGGCGGCCGGTTTCGTCCTGGCTCACGCTGGCGCGCAGGAAATGACGCAGGCCCGGCTTGGGCTGCTGCGGCGTATCGAGCATGGCGTGCCACTGCGGCTCGGGGCCCTGCCCGCGCATCGCGCGCAATACCGGCGTGATGAAGAACCGCAACCCCACGCCTACCGCCATGGGTGTGCCGGGCAAGGCGAAGACCATCGCGTCATCCAGCACGGCGACCAGCTGCGGCTTGCCCGGACGAATGGCGACCTTGTGGAACAGCACGCGCGCACCGAGTTCCGCCAGGGCATCGGGCACAAAGTCATAGCGCCCCATGGAAACGGCGCCGGTGGTCACGATGAGGTCGGCGCCGGCACCGCGCGCACGCTGCACGGCGCTGACAAAGGTGGGCCCGGTGTCGTCCACGGTTTCGCAGGACAACACCGTGGCGCCCAGCATGCCCAGGGCCGCGGCCAGATATGGGCCGTTGGAGGCGTAGATCTCGCCATCGCCCAGCGGCGTGGCCGGGTCGGGCTGCAGTTCCTTGCCGGTGCAGACGATGGCGACGCGCGGCGCACGCACCACCGTCACGCTGGCGATGCCCAGCGCCGCCAACAGCATGATGTGGTTCGCCTCGATGCGGGTACCCGCGGCGGCAACCAGCGCTCCCTTGGCGACATCGCTGCCGGCATAGCGCACGTTGGCCGCCGGCATCAGGGTGTCCAGCAGACGGATGCGGGCGGGCGAGCCATCCGCCCGGCGTTCGAGCAACTCGGTGCGTTCCACCGGCACCACGGCATCGAGCCCGTGCGGCAGCCGCGCACCCGTCATGATCTCCCACGCGCCACCGCCGGAAGCCTGGCTTGCGTCGCCGGCCGCCTGGGAGCCGTGCACGGCATGCTCGGAACCTGCCGCCAACGGGGTGGCTGCGTGCAGTGCATAACCGTCCATCGCCGAGTGGTCGAATGAGGGCAGGTCCATCGGGCTGGCCACATCGCAGGCCAACACCCTGCCAAGAGACTCGCCCACCGGACAGGACACCGCGTCCAGACGCCTGACGTGTTGCAGGAGTTCGTGCAGGGCGTCGGCGTAGGAGATCATGCGTGGCTGGGCCTGGGGCGTCGGGCGGGAGGAAATCCGTGCGGACATGCTCGGCGCGGTCGCCGTGACATGCAAGGGTTCAAGCGACATTGATACGATGCGAGGCGTCGACCGGGATGGCTCTTGTCCCGTGACCATGCGACGCCATGCCGCCTTCGCCGGAGGAACCGAGTGACCACGCCCGAGCGCGAAGAAACCTCCCGAGGCTACGCCGTGCGGTCCGTCGACCGCTGGCGTGATGGCGTCTCCACGCATGACGAGGACTTCGTCGCCGAGGAAGTCCCCGTCGCCATGGTCTACAACGGCGCGACCTTCGCCGTGATGATGGCCTCGCCACACGACCTTGACGATTTCGCCCTGGGCTTCTCGCTCACCGAGCGCCTGATCACCGACGCCTCGCAGTTGTTGCAGCTGGAAATCCACCCGTTGCTGGAAGGCATCGAGCTGGCAATCAAGGTGACCGACAACGCCCCCGGCGCGCATCTGGACAAGGAACGCGAGCGACTGCTGCCCGGTCGCAGCGGTTGCGGCATCTGCGGCACGCGCGACCTGGAGAACGCCATACGCCATGACGGTGCGGTAGGCGCCGGCCCCCGGCTGTCGCGCGAGGCACTGGAGCAGGCGCTGCGCGAACTGAAGGATGGTCAACCGATGAACCTCGCCACGGGCGCCGTCCATGCCGCGGCGTGGGCCGACACGGAAGGCCACATCCTGGTCGTGCGCGAGGATGTCGGGCGCCACAACGCGCTGGACAAGCTGATCGGCGCCATTCGGCGCGCGGACATCGATGTCGATACCGGCTTTGCCCTGGTGACCAGCCGCGCCAGCTACGAAATGGTCACCAAGGCCACCAGCGCGGGCATCAGCCTGGTGGCGGCCATTTCCGCGCCCACCGCGCTGGCCGTCGAACTCGCCCGCAGCGCCGGCATCACCCTGGTCGGCTTCACGCGGCCCGGCAGCCACAACATCTACACGCATCCCGACCGGCTACTGCCCGGCACCACTGCCTAGGCGGTAACCCGGCAGGAAACGCCCCCTGCCGACAGACCGGGGTGGCCACTTTTCGTCGCCATACCGCCGCAGTGAGCGAATCCGGCGCTTCACCTGACGTGCGGTAAGGCAAGGCCTGCCCCACGAGCGGAAGATCACTCCCAATCCCTTGCTGCGCGCGGCCATCGAAGTGTGCGCGCCGTTCATGGCTGGATATCCCTTCCCGAAACATCGAAGCCAATCCCTGCCTGGGATCGGATATCGCGCGCCTGCCTCGATGCCCATTCCGACCGACGGCGATCAGGTCAAACCCACGGAAAACCCATGCTCACACTGGACACGTTCTACATCGACGGCCGCTGGGCGTCCCCCGCTCCCGGCGCCACCCTGATGGATGTGATCGATCCCGCCACGGAAGCCCCCATCGGCAAGCTCGCCATGGGTGGCGAGGCGGATGTCGACCGCGCGGTCAGTGCCGCACGCAAGGCGCTGGCCAGCTGGTCCCAGACCAGCCAGGCCGAGCGCATCGCCCTGCTCGAACGCATCGTCGACGCCTACCAGGCGCGCTTCGACGATCTGGCCGAAGCGGTCTGCACCGAAATGGGATGCCCGCTGCCGCTGAGTCATGAACTGCAGGCCGCCATGGGTCTGGCGCACTTCCGGCTGACCTTGAAAGCCCTGCGATCCTTTGCGTTCGAGCATGCCCAGGAACAAACCCTGCTTGTACGCGAACCCATCGGCGTGGCCGCGCTCATCACGCCCTGGAACTGGCCCCTGAACCAGATCGTGGCCAAACTGGCGCCGGCCCTGGCCGCCGGCTGCACGGTCGTGCTCAAGCCCTCGGAAGTCACCCCGCTGAGCGCGCGGCTATTGGCCGATGTACTGCACGATGCCGGCGTGCCGGCCGGTGTGTTCAACATGGTGTTTGGCCTGGGCCCCGTGGTCGGCACCGCCATGGCGCGCCACCCTGATGTCGCCATGATCTCCATTACCGGGTCCACCCGGGCCGGCATCGACGTCGCCGTGAATTCGGCGCCCACCGTCAAGCGCGTGACCCAGGAGCTGGGCGGCAAGTCGCCCTTCATCGTCCTTGACGATGCCGAGCTGCCCGCGGCCATCTCTGCGGGTGTCCTCACCTGCATGTCCAACTCCGGCCAGACCTGCGTCGCCCCCACGCGCATGCTGGTTCCCCGCGCGACATACCAGGAAGCCACCGTCATCGCCGCCAACACCGCCCATGCGCTGCAGGTCGGCCCGCCCAGGGATCCCGCATCCAAGCTTGGGCCCATTGCCCATCGCGCGCAGTACGAGCATGTGCAGCAGATGATCGACAAAGGCATCAACGAAGGCGCCCGCCTGATCGCCGGCGGCCCGGGTCGACCAGCGTCCCTCGCCAGGGGTTTCTACGCCAGACCAACCATTTTTGCGGATGTGTCCAACGACATGGCGATTGCCCGCGAGGAAATCTTCGGCCCCGTGCTGGTCATGATTCCTTACGACACGGAAGAGGACGCCATCGCCATCGCCAACGACACGCCATACGGCCTTGCCGGCTATGTCTGGTCAGGCGACGCGGCACGCGCCCTGCGCGTGGCCCGCCGCATTCGCGCGGGAGCCGTGCAGATCAATGCCGCCCATATCGATCTCTCGGCCCCCTTCGGCGGATACAAGGCTTCCGGCAACGGCCGGGAATTTGGCCACGAGGGCATCGGCGAGTTCCTGGAGTGGAAGTCCATTCCCGGCGGCGTGATGTAACCGGGTGGCGGATGGCCGGTCTTCATGATCGCCCATCCGCTCGCCTGCTCGCTGGCGCGTCCGTCAGGGCCGACGGGTAGTACCACCGTCCACCACTTCGATAGTGGTTACGTTGCGCACCCACCGCGCGGGACGCTTGTCGCCAGGCACCAGCAGGCGGAAGGGCCCATCCTTGTCCAGCGGTTTGCCATCACGCGTATCGACCAGCAATACCTGGGTGTGTCCCAGCGTGGCGTCGAGATCAGCCAGCCCGAACACGACCTGATAACCATCGGCGCCGGTAACGCGCACGAAGGTCGCCAGCGACTTCCCGCGCAGCGGCTTGTCCAGCGACACACCCACCTTGGCCAGCACCTCGTCCAGCTTCACGCCTCGCCACTGACTCGCAGGCTCGTCGTGGGCCGATGCGGTGACTTCCTCATGGGCCATGCCAGCCAGCGCCTTCGCATCCAGCCGCAGCCCGGGGTTGTCGGGCGCTGACACCTGCACCCCTGAACCCGGGACCGCCATTGGCGCATCTGCCGCGTGCGCGGCAAACATCAGACACGCAGTCAGCACAAAACTACTTAAGTAGAACAACGACCCTGTCCGCTTCTTCATGTCCGGTTCCTTCATTACGGTAATTCACAACGCCTTCATGGCGACGAAAATCAGCGGCGCGTAGACTCGAACGAGCATGCATCGAAGCATGCTTTGCCGGCCATCGCCACCAGCGACGGCTGGGCTGATCCATGTCAGTGGTCCGGGGGACATGCCGGTTTAGTTTATCGCGCAGATCTGGGTAGAGCCGTCCTGCAGGAAGGAGGTGCGCGTGGAACCCATGAACAACATAGGTACGCGCAAACAGGAACGCACCACTTTCCTGCTGCTGCTCGTGCTGTTTCCGGCACTGTCGGTCTTGTTCATTGCCGCCTTCGGCTTTGCCGTGTGGTTCTGGCAGATGTTCGTCAGCGGGCCACCCCATGTCTGAGTCCCACGCTTCCCCCTCGAGGAACGCCATGCGGGATGAACACCATATTTCCAGCCTGGTCGTGCTGCACAGGCCCGACGCCATCGAAGCACTGAAGTCCTTCGTCGACGATCACGCCGCCCTGGACATCGCCGCACAGGGCGACAGCCGCTGCGTGATGGTGTGCGAAACCGACAGCCAGCGGGCAGTGATGAACCTTATCGACGCCCTGGAAGCCCTGCCCGGCGTCATCAACGTATCGCTGATCTACCACCACGTGGAGCCACACGCCGTCATGGACGACGTGATGGTAACGGGCGCATCGCCCCAAGGAGCCGACGCATGACACTGCCCCTGACCCGACGGGAATTCATCCGCAACACCGCCATTGCGGTCGCGGCGAATGTGGCCGGCCTCGCGCTGCCCGCCAGTGCCACCAATGTGCTGCTCGAGGGCGACCTGACCCAGCTCAAGTGGAGCAAGGCGCCCTGCCGTTTCTGCGGCACCGGTTGCGGCGTCAACGTGGCGGTGAAGGACGGCCGCGTGGTGGCCACGCACGGCGACCAGCTGGCCGAGGTCAATCGCGGCATCAACTGCGTGAAGGGCTACTTCCTTTCCAAGATCATGTATGGAGCGGATCGCCTCACCGCCCCGATGCTGCGCAAAAAAGATGGTGTCTACGCCAAGGACGGCACCTTCACCGAAGTGTCGTGGGATGAGGCCTTCGACGTGATGGCCCAGCAGTTCAAGCGCGTACTGAAGGAGAAAGGCCCCGAGTACGTCGGCATGTTCGGCTCCGGCCAGTGGACGGTGTGGGAGGGCTACGCCGCCAACAAGCTGTTCAAGGGCGGCTTCCGCAGCAACAACCTTGACCCGAACGCACGCCACTGCATGGCATCGGCCGTGATGGGCTTCATGCGTACCTTCGGCATGGACGAGCCGATGGGTTGCTATGACGACATCGAAGCCACCGACGCCTTCGTACTGTGGGGCTCGAACATGGCGGAGATGCATCCCATCCTGTGGACGCGCGTGACCGATCGCCGCCTGTCCAACCTCAATGTGAAAGTGGCAGTGCTGTCCACGTTCGAACATCGCAGCTTCGAGCTGGCGGATATCCCCATTGTGTTCACGCCACAGACGGACCTGGTGATCCTCAACTACATCGCCAACCACATCATCCAGACCGGGCGCGTGAACAAGGACTTCGTCACCAAGCACACCAGTTTCAAGCGCGGCGTTACCGACATCGGCTACGGCCTGCGCCCGGACAACCCGCTGGAGGTGAATGCGAAGAACGCGAAGGACCCCAATGCCAGCGAGGTGATCGACTTCGATCAGTTCGCCGCCTTCGTCAAGCCTTACACGCTGGAAAAAGCGGTGGAAATGACCGGCGTGGAAAAAGGCTGGCTGGAGAAACTGGCCGAGCTTTATGCCGACCCCAACACCAAGGTCGTGTCGTTCTGGACCATGGGCTTCAACCAGCACACGCGCGGCGTGTGGGCCAACAACATGGTTTACAACCTGCACCTGCTCACCGGCAAGATCTCCACGCCAGGTAACAGCCCGTTCTCGCTGACCGGCCAGCCATCGGCCTGCGGCACCGCGCGCGAGGTGGGCACGTTCAGCCACCGACTGCCCGCCGACATGGTGGTGACCAACCCCGAGCACCGCAAGCACGCCGAAGACATCTGGAAGATCCCGCACGGCATCATCCAGCCCAAGGCCGGCTACCACGCGGTACAGCAGAACCGCATGCTGCGCGACGGCAAGCTCAACGCGTACTGGGTCCAGTGCAACAACAACGTGCAGGCCGGCGCCAACCTGATGCAGGAGACCTACCTGGGTTATCGCGACCCGCGCAACTTCATCGTGGTGTCCGATGCCTACCCCACCGTCACCGCGCAGTCGGCCGACCTGATCCTGCCTGCCGCCATGTGGGTGGAGAAGGAAGGCGCCTATGGCAACGCCGAACGCCGCACGCAGTTCTGGCACCAGCTGGTGAAAGCGCCAGGGCAGGCCCGTTCGGATCTCTGGCAGCTGATGGAGTTCTCCAAGCGCTTCACCACCGACGAAGCGTGGCCGGCGGACATCCTTGCCGCCAATCCGCAATTCAAGGGCAAGACCCTGTTCGACGTGCTGTTTCGCAACGGCAACGTGGACAAGTTCCCCGCCACGGAGATGGAAGCGGGCTACGACAACGACGAAACGGCTGCCTTCGGGTTCTACGTGCAGAAGGGCCTGTTCGAGGAATACGCCACGTTTGGCCGTGGCCACGGCCACGACCTGGCGCCGTTCGACGACTATCACAAGGCGCGCGGCCTGCGCTGGCCCGTGGTCAACGGCAAGGAAACGCGCTGGCGCTATCACGAAGGCTCCGACCCGTACGTCAAGGCGGGCACCGACTTCCAGTTCTACGGCAACCCCGACGGTCGCGCGGTGATCTGGGCCCTGCCCTACGAGCCGCCCGCCGAGATGCCGGACAAGGAATACGACCTGTGGCTGTCCACCGGCCGCGTGATTGAACACTGGCACTCCGGCTCGATGACCATGCGCGTGCCCGAGCTTTATCGCGCGTTCCCCGAGGCCGTCGTTTTCATGAACCCCGATGACGCCCGTGCGCGCGGACTCAAACGCGGCGATGAAGTAAAGGTGATCTCGCGTCGCGGCGAAATGCGTTCGCGGGTGGAGACGCGTGGCCGCAATCGCCCGCCGCAGGGCCTGGTGTTCGTACCGTGGTTCGATGCCGGCCAGCTGATCAACAAGGTGACGCTGGACGCGACCGATCCCATCTCCAAACAGACCGACTACAAGAAGTGCGCCGTCCGGGTCGTGGCCGTCTAGGAGAACCAGCCATGCGCGACAAGTCCCTCATCATCATCGCGGCCGTGGTGGTCTGCGTGGCGGCTGTCATCGGCTTCGCCGTGGGTCGCAAGTCCACGCCCGAGCCACGCGTCACCGCGAGTGCCCTCACCCAACCGGCCACCCCGGGGTCGGCCGAACCGGCCCCGGCTGCTGACCAGATCGACGCCATCCGCCGGGGCGCCGCCATCAATCAGGAAATCGCCCCGCCGCTGATGGCTCACGTGGAAAACACGGACGTCAAGCGCAACCGGGCCTACCCGATGCAGCCGCCGACCATTCCGCACTCCATCGACAACTACCAGATCGACAAGAACTCCAACCGCTGCCTGCTGTGCCACTCGCGCGCCAACGCGGACAAATTCCAGGCGCCGCCGGTCAGCGTGACCCACTACATGGATCGCAACGACCAGTTCCTGGCCACCATTTCGCCGCGCCGCTATTTCTGCAACCAGTGCCACGTAGTGCAGACCGACGCCAAGACACTGGTCGCCAACAACTTCAAGGACATCGACACCATCCTGTCCGAAGAACACGACAAGAAGGCGAACTGACCATGTGGCAGCGACTCAAGCGCTGGCTCGTCGCCCTGTGGCAGACCGTTCGCAAACCCAGCGTGCACTACAGCCTGGGCTTCCTCACACTGGGTGGGTTCATAGCCGGCGTGCTGTTTTGGGGCGCGTTCAACACCGGCCTTGAGATGACCAACACGGAAGCGTTCTGCACGGGTTGCCATGAAATGCGCGACAACGTGTTCCAGGAGCTGAAAACCACCATCCACTACACCAACCGCTCCGGCGTGCGCGCCACCTGCCCCGACTGCCACGTGCCGCACAACTGGACGGACAAGATCGCCCGCAAGATGCAGGCATCCAAAGAGGTGTGGGGCAAGATCTTCGGCACGGTCGACACGCGCGAAAAATTCCTCGACCACCGCCTGGAGCTGGCCGAGCACGAATGGGCCCGACTGAAGGCCAACGACTCACTGGAATGCCGCAACTGCCACAACTACACGTCGATGGACCTGACGCGGCAATCCGAGCGTGCGGCGGCCATTCACAAGCGGTGGCTGGGCACCGGCGAGAAAACCTGCATCGACTGCCACAAGGGCATCGCGCATCACCTGCCTGACATGACCGGGATCCCGCAGGGCTGACCGCTGCCACCACCGTCCACGAGAGACCAGACCCGACGCGTTGGGTCTGGTCTGCCCGGGAAAGCGTTGGCTAACCCATCTTGCCCAGCACCGACTGCATCTCCGCGCCGGTGAACGCGCGCAACAGTTCGGACCGCGTATTTCCCGCGGCGCTGATGGTCAGGCCAAAGGCCACGGCGGACTGCTCATCGGGGGCATCGATAATGGTCACGATGTCGTACTGACCGAACGTCCAGTAGACGTCCCTGAGTTTGGCGCCGAACTTCCCGGCGACCGCCTGCAGCGCCTCGGCGCGCTTGGTGGTGTCCTTGATTGACCGCATGCCTTGCTCGGTCAGGTGCGTCAACGTGATGTACGTCGCCATGCTCGTTCTCCTGTCTGGATCCAGCGTGAGAGTGGAACGGTGGGCGGTACAGACACTGCGCCTGCCCCGGAACGCCAGGCTGCGCCTTGCCGGGGACGGGGCACCACCGGTGGCAGGGCATCCACGCCGCCGGGTCCAACGGTCGGCGACTATAGGCACGGCCTCGCGAGCGGCAGGTGAAGCCGGCAAACCGGGAGCTTCAGGCCCTCGGCGGCCCCTTCAGCTCGACCATGTTGCCCTGCGGGTCGTACAGGTAGATGGACGGCCCTTCGCCCCTGGCTCCGTAGCGCGAGCCGATCTCGCCCACGCGTACGCCATGGGCCTTGAGGTGGGCCACGATGGCGGCTTCGTCATAGCCCTCCACCTGCAGGCACAGGTGATCCATGTTGTGGCCCTGCTGGCCCGGACCCGCGCCACCCAGCCGGCCGAGCTTGCCGTCCAGTGCCACCAGGTCAATCAGGGAGTCGCCGGCACGCAGCTGTACCAGGCCGATCTCGTCCTGCCGGCGTTCCTCCCGGCAGCCCAGTACGTCGCAATAGAAGCGCCGCATGGCATCCATGTCGGCCACGCGTAGTACCACATGGTCGATCCGGGCCAGTTGGAACGGGGGCTGGGACATGGGGAGGCTCCGTAGATGGTCTTCTCGAGAGGCTCGATCAACCGGGCAGTTGGCTCGTCATCCCCGCGAAGGCGGGGACCCAGCGCCTTTTCCTTTCTGCGGTGGCATGGAAAGGCACTGGATTCCCGCCTTCGCGGGAATGACGGGCGATGGGATGGCTCGCGATCTTAAGTCCTTTGAGACCAGGGCCGCACCGTGGCTGAAGCCATGGCCCGTCGGGGAGGCAAACGCGGCCAAGGCACCTTATAATCGTCAATTAGCGTGTGGTGGGAGAAGCGGTGCGAACCGCTGCCGAAGGCGCAAACGCCCGTAATCGCTCAGGCCCCAGACCATCACCCGCATCAACACTCTGGAGAGACCGGTTCAATCCGGCGCCGAAGGGGCACGAGGCCCGGGTCACCCGCCCGGTCTTCCAAACTCTCAGGCAAAAGGACAGAGGGGCGCTTTGCGTGCGGCTTGCACGTTCGGCCGTTTACGGCCCCGCTCTTCCATTGTCACTCCGGATGCCCCTGCCATGAGTCAGAACGCCAATCCTTCCCTGCGCGACCTCGAGCACCACGACGCCTTCATCGAGCGTCATATCGGCCCCAACGAAGCAGAAATCGCCACCATGCTGGCGCTGCTGGGCTACGAATCGCTGGAAGCGATGACCGACGCCATCGTGCCGGGCAAGATCAAGTCGCCGGCCCCGCTGGCCCTGCCCTCGCCGATCAGCGAAGTGGAAGCGATCGCCAAGATCCGCGCCATCGCCGACAAGAACCAGGTGCTCAAGAGCTTCATCGGCCAAGGCTACTACGGCACGCTGACCCCGAACGTCATCCTGCGCAACATCCTGGAGAACCCGGCGTGGTACACGGCCTATACGCCGTACCAGGCGGAAATCTCGCAGGGCCGCATGGAAGCGCTGATCAACTTCCAGACCATGTGCGCCGACCTCACCGGCATGGAGATCGCCAACGCGTCCCTGCTCGATGAAGGCACCGCCGCCGCCGAAGCCATGACGCTGGCCAAGCGTTCGGCCAAGTCCAAGTCCAACGTGTTCTTCGTTTCCAACGCCGTGCATCCGCAGACGCTGGAAGTGATCAAGACCCGCGCCGAGGCCATGGGCATCGACCTGCACATCGGCGACGACAGCGATGCGACCACGGTCGACAGCTACGGCGTACTGCTGCAGTACCCCAACACCTTCGGCCAGATCAACGACTACAAGGCGCTGGCCGATGCCGTCCACAAGCGCCACGGCGTGGTCTGCGTGGCCACCGACCTGCTCGCGCTGACGCTGATCGCCGCGCCGGGTGAATGGGGCGCCGACATCGTGGTGGGCAACACCCAGCGCTTCGGCGTGCCGTTCGGCTTCGGCGGCCCGCACGCCGCCTTCATGGCCTGCCGCGACAGCTACAAGCGCTCCATGCCGGGCCGCCTGATCGGCGTGTCCATCGACGCCGAAGGCAAGCCGGCCTACCGCCTGACGCTGCAGACGCGCGAGCAGCACATCCGCCGCGAGAAGGCCACGTCCAACATCTGTACCGCGCAGGTGCTGCTGGCCGTGATGGCGAGCATGTATGCCGTGTACCACGGTCCGGAAGGCCTGACCCGCATCGCCCGCCGCGTGCATCGCCTGGCTTCGATCCTGTTCGTGTCGCTGCGCCAGGCCGGCATCGCCGCCAACACGCACTTCTTCGACACCCTGCACGTCACCGGCGTGGACGCCGCCGCGCTGCACGCCAAGGCCCGCGCTGCCGGCTTCAACCTGCGCGCCATCGATGCGAACAGCGTTGGCGTTGCCCTGGACGAAACCACCACCCGCGCCGACGTCATCGCCCTGACGGAAGTGTTCGGCGCCAAGATCACCGACATCGACGCACTCGATGCCAGCGTGCACGACGCCCTGCCGCCGCAGCTGGTGCGCACCACCAAGTTCCTGACCCATCCGGCGTTCAACACGCACCACAGCGAGCACGAGCTGCTGCGCTACATGCGTTCGCTGGCCGACAAGGATCTGGCGATGGATCGCACCATGATCCCGCTGGGCAGCTGCACCATGAAGCTCAACGCCACCGCCGAAATGATCCCGGTGACGTGGCCGGAATTCGCCAACATCCATCCGCTGGCGCCGGCCGACCAGGCCGTTGGCTACAAGCAGCTGATCGACGAGCTGGAAGCCATGCTGGTCGAGTGCACCGGCTATGACGCCGTCAGCCTGCAGCCGAACTCCGGCGCGCAGGGCGAATACGCCGGCCTGCTCGCCATCCGCGCCTACCACCGCTCGCGCGGCCAGGGCCATCGCGACATCTGCCTGATCCCTGAATCCGCGCACGGCACCAACCCCGCTTCCGCGCAGATGTGCGGCATGCAGGTGGTGGTGACCAAGTGCGACGCGAACGGCAACGTGGACGTGGCCGACATCCAGCGCGCTGCCGAGAAGTTCAGCGACCGCCTTGCTGCCCTGATGATCACCTACCCGTCCACGCACGGCGTGTTCGAGGAAGACATCGTCAAGATCTGCGAGATCGTGCATGAGCACGGCGGCCAGGTGTACACCGACGGCGCCAACATGAATGCGCTGGTTGGCGTGGCCAAGCCGGGCAAGTGGGGTTCGGACGTCTCGCACCTCAACCTGCACAAGACCTTCTGCATCCCGCACGGCGGTGGCGGCCCGGGCGTGGGCCCGTGTGCGGTCAAGTCGCACCTCGCGCCGTTCCTGCCGCGTACGTTCGGCGGCGAAGGCGACGTGGGCATGGTCTCGGCCGCCAGCTTCGGCTCGGCCTCCATCCTGCCGATCAGCTGGATGTACATCACCATGATGGGCGCCGCCGGCCTGCGCCGCGCCACCCAGGTGGCCCTGCTCAACGCCAACTACATCGCCAAGCGCCTGGCGCCGCACTACGAGACGCTCTACACCGGCCGCAACGGCCTGGTGGCGCATGAGTGCATCCTCGACCTGCGCCCGCTCAAGGACGCCACCGGCATCGGTGCGGAAGACGTGGCCAAGCGCCTTATCGACTTCGGCTTCCACGCCCCGACGCTGAGCTTCCCGGTGGCCGGCACGCTGATGGTCGAGCCGACCGAAAGCGAATCGCAGTACGAGCTCGATCGCTTCATCGACGCGATGATCCAGATCCGCGACGAAATCCGCGCTGTGGACGAAGGCAAGCTCGATCGCGAAGACAACCCGCTCAAGCACGCCCCGCACACCGCCGTGATGGTGTCGGCCAGCGAGTGGACCCACGCCTACCCGCGTGAGCTCGCTGCCTTCCCGCTGCCCAGCCTGAAGTTCCAGAAGTACTGGTCGCCGGTGGCCCGCGTGGACAACGTCTACGGCGACAAGAACGTGTTCTGCAGCTGCGTGCCGGTGGAAGCGTTCAAGGGCGAGATCGAAGCCTTCAGCGAGCCGAACGTGGCGTAATCGCGCTCCGCAATAGATGCATCAAAAAAGGGCCCCGCAAGGGGCCCTTTCTATTTCTACGTCCAAAGTTCCGCGGGTCGGGTGGCACGTCAAACAATCACCCCCATCTAAAGAACCAGATCACGCCGACAGGCTGGATTGGTCGATTCCTTCATTGAGCGAATCCAACCGTGTTTTTCGACGTCCGTATAGTCGATAGCATCTACGCCATAAGCGAGCAAAGGATTTTGCGCACATGATGAGAAAGCGAAGAATTCTGGGTGGAAGTACTTTTGCCGGGCTCGGTTCACGCCTGGACAGTAGATTGGCTGAACATATGATGCGGTCGCACTCCGCCAATCACACGGAGCAGTTGCCCACTAGCACTGTTGAAACCGCCGCTGGCTCAATCCGACTGTATGACTCGGGAAAGAGCGCGAAACCCTCGGTGATCATGGTCCCGGATGGCCCCAACGTCATTGAGCACTGCGCCCCTTTGATCCGACTGCTTGAGTCCAAGGTGCGTGTTATATGTTTCGACATGCCGGGCTTCGGTTATTCGATCCCGGCCACTTCGCACTTGCATTCATTGAACCAAGGCGCACAACTCATACTGAGCGTGATGGATAGCCTCGGGATTGGCAGCGCCACCTTGGCATTTAGCTGCGCGAACGGATTTTATGCATTGAATGCGGCAAGGATGGAACCGGCCCGCGTCACCAGCTTGATGCTATCGCAGACACCTTCGCTGGTGGCCATGCATGCCTGGGTCGGGAGGATCATTCCGCGACCGCTGCTCATCCCGATAGTCGGTCAGATCGCGACCTGGCTGTTCCGCAGAAAGCTCATTACACGTTGGTATCCCGCCGCGCTTCCGCGTACAGCCAACGTATCCAGTTTTAGGGAGCGTGCACTGGATGCCATATCTCACGGCGCGTGCTTCTGCCTTGCAGGTGTGGTTCAAGGCCTCACCCGAGAAGCAATGCCACCCATGGACGACATGAAAACCCCTTGCACGATGGTCTGGGGCGGCGGCGACCCATCACACACAGTGACCGATCCACTATCGCTGCTTCATTTGGTTCCCCACGCTAAAGTCATCACGTTCAAAGACTGCGGGCATTTTCCCGACATTGAAAGGCACACCCGCTTTAGCGCGCTTCTTCTGGAACAAGTGATGCGCTACGCGTGACACTGACTCGAAGTTTCCGCCATGGTCTCGGGGTGCCTCTCCGTGTACTGGCATGTCATCCCGAGGTCGGCAATTTAGCCGCCATCATGTAGCGATGAGCACGCACGCCCCGCACACCGCCGAGATGGATCGGCTTCCGAGTGGACCCACGCCTACCCGCGCGAACTGGCCGCCTTCCCGCTGCCCAGCCTGCACTTCCAGAAGTACTGGTCACCGGTGGCCCGCGTGGACAACGTCTACGGCGACAAGAATGTGTTCTGCAGCTGCGTGCCGGTGGAAGCGTTCAAGGGCGAGATCGAAGCCTTCAGCGAACCGAACGTGGCGTAACGCGCTCCGGTATCGATGCATCAAAAAAGGGCCCCGCAAGGGGCCCTTTTTCATGCGCCCCGTAGCCCGGATGGAGCGCAGCGGGAATCCGGGGATGGCCGTGCGGAAACACAGCTCGCACTCGCTGACTCACCGGTTGTGTGAATGACACATCCCGGATTCCCGCTGCGCTCCATCCGGGCCACAGGATCTGGACAACGTTGTCAGAAAAGTCCTACGCCAATCTGAGAGACGTCCAGACGTCTGAATCGGTCTAGACGCATCGCAGCATTGCGTCACATCACCTCCTGGCCATGTACACACGGCTATTCGCAAAAAATCACGCCAAAAGACGCTGCATTGCGCCACATAAACGGGCTTTCCCGCTGATGACATCCGCGTTTCATTTTCCCTACGGCCGTCACAGTTTGGCGTGTCCGATGGAGACAACGTTGTCATGAAAGGACAAGCAGATGACATGGCCACGGCACCGGCACGCCGCGGCAGGCAGGGATGCCGACCACAGGGGACCACGCCACGGACGACGGCCGTTCGCCACGGATACCTTCCGCTTTAGTCACGCAACACAACCCGGAGATCCTTCCATGCGCTTGAAGAACTCGGTTGTCTGGCTACGCACCGCCCTCAACGCCATCGGCACCACCGCCGGTGGCGCCATGGCCATGAGCCTGTTGACGTTTGCCCCCATGCAGGCCGCACACGCGCAGGCCACCTGCGCTGCTGCGTGGAGTGCCACGGCCGTCTATACCGGCGGCATGACGGCCAGCGAGAACGGAACCAACTACGTCGCCAACTGGTGGACACAGGGCAATGACCCGGCCACCAACAATGGCGGATCGGGCTCGGGCCAACCGTGGACCTCGCAGGGCGCGTGCACGGGCGGCTCGTCCGGTGGCGGCAGCACCGGTGGTGGCGGCACCACGGGCGGCGGCACGACCGGGGGTGGCACGACCAATCCGCCGGGCACGGGTTCCAGCCTGCTGTTCAGCCCGTACAAGGACGTCACCATCAACCTCAACTGGAACACCGACACGATGCAGACCGCCGCAGCGACGGGCTCGTCGATTCCGGTGGTAGGCAGCGGCAGTCTCAAGTCCAACTACGTCACCAACCTCGGCGCCATTACCCTGGCCTTCGCCACGGGTGAATGCGGCAGCGAAAACTGGGGTGGCGTCGCCGGTGCCAGCTTCGCCAGCGCCAACATTCCAGCGCTGTCCGCCGCGGGCGTGCAGTACGTCGTTTCCACGGGTGGCCAGGCCGGCAGCTTTACCTGCGGCAGCACCGCGAATTTCGCCACCTTCCTGTCGCGCTACATGTCGCCGCAAATGGTGGGCGTAGACTTCGACATTGAAGGCGGCCAGTCGCAGGCCACCATCAACAATCTTGTCGCCGCGGCGGTGTACGGCCAGTCGCTGTATCCCAACCTGCGCTTCTCCTTCACGCTTGCCACGCTTGGCGCGTCCGATGGCAGCTACGGTGGCGTGAACAGCCTGGGCGACATGGTGGTGCAGGCGATCAAGGCGTCGTCGCTCACCAACTACACCATCAACCTGATGACGATGGATTACGGCTCCTCCGCTGCCTCTTACCTGTGCGTGGTCTCGGGCAGCAGCTGCGACATGGGCCAGTCGGCCATCCAGGCAGCGATCAACCTCGAACACACCTACGGCATTTCGCCCAACAAGATCGAGCTCACGCCGATGATCGGCATGAACGATGCCACGAGTGAGAATTTCAGCATCGCCAACGCCGACACCATCACCAGCTATGCCGTCGCCAACGGCCTTGCGGGGATCCACTTCTGGTCGCTTGACCGCGACACGCCGTGCAGCCAGAGCTATGCCTCGGCCACCTGCAATTCCGTGCCCAGCAGCACGCCACTGCAGTACACCAAGCGTTTCCTCAGCGATCTGGGAAGGTAAGCCGGGTACCTGACGCTGCTTACCTTTCACCTGACCACGGGCGCTGCGCAACGCAGCGCCCGTTTTCTTTGTACGTGCGGCCATCCGCACTGCGCGCATCCGTCGCCGATCTATTGCACACTCACGTCCGGAGTCGCACACAAGGACGCGGCTCCGCCCTTCCTTTGCCGCCAGTGACGCACATCATGCAAGGACCCGCACCCTTCCCCGCTCCGCCGCCGATTCCCGCGCCCTCCACGCCGGCAGCGCCGAAGCCGCGCCGCGCGTTTCCACTCTGGCTGGGCGTCGCGCTGGGTGTGGTCCTTGGCGTGGTGCTCATGGTCGGCGGCTTTGCCTGGTGGGGCTGGAACCTGTTCGAAGACCAGGCCACCGCCGCCATGAACGCGCACCCGGTGATCCAGCGCTGCATCGGCACGATCGAACACACCTCGCTGGACCTCAGCGCCACCGGCGACGACCCGCGTGACGACGCCTTCGGCTTCCGCGTGCGCGGCACGCGCGGCTCGGGCTTGGTGATCGCCGTATTCACCACCGCCGATGCCGACAATGAAGCAATGGAAGACGGCGAGCTGCGCCTGGACAACGGCAAGACCATCAGGCTCGTCAGCGACGAGGATGACGACGATGACCACGACCCCGGGCAGGATTGCGCCTAAGAAAAAAGGCCCCGCTGAGCGGGGCCTTTTCCGTTCCGGCCAGTGTATCTAGCGGCGAGGCATCAACCGTTCTTCGACAGCCACGCATCCACGTCCGGCAGGCGTTCGTTGCGCACCATGATGCGGTACTTCACGTTGGCCACGGCGGTTTCGGCGTCGCGACGCGAACCCGCATCGAGGTACTGGTTCGCATAGGCGTTGATCTTGTCGACCATGGCCGGGTTGAACGAACTGCTGCCGAGCGCCGGGTAGTAACGGCTGTGCGAGCTGCTGTCGACCAGCTTGTCGACCTGCTCGCGGTGCGCCAGGGCGAAATCGAAACCCAGTTCCGGATGCTGGCGCGACACGCTGCTGATCATGCCCGCGCTGTTGGTGGCACCCGGCTCGTCGGTGAGGGCCAGATCCAGCGCGCGCTGGGCCAGTGCCTGGTCCTGGGCGGAAGCCAGCAGGCCGTACAGGCGATCCTTCACCAGCGGCGTCTTCTCGGCCTTGGCTTCGGCGTGCAGCTTGTCCCAGGTGGCGGCATCCGCGTGACGTGCCACTACAGCAAGGATGGTCTTGCGCAGCGCTGCGGGCACGGCCTTGGGATCGGTCGCCTGTGCTGCGTAGCGACGACGCGCTTCAGCCACCACGGCCTGATCGTCCAACCCCGACAGCACCGAGATCAGGTGCGTGCGCAGGATGGTGGTCGGCACGCTTTCGCCCGGCTTGGCTTCCCAGCCCACGCGCTGGAACACCGGATCGAGCTGCTTGACCGCGAAGGCACGAAACGCGGCCTGGCGCTTCGCATCACCGCGGTAATAAGCATCCAGGCCCGACAGGTCGCCGGCCATCTCGTCCCAGATCTGCGGATCGGCATCCACCGGCGTGGCCTTGGCCAGGTCGAGGATGTCCGACGCCGGACGCAGGCCTGCCATGCCCAGCGCCCAGGTGTCACCCATCACGCCCATCTGGTCGATCGGCGCAATCTTGGCGAAGTCCTTCTTGATCGCGGCGAACTGCGCCGGCGTGTAGAGCGTGCGGTAGTAACCGGTCTGCCCGGCGTTCACCAGCAGCGTGCCGCAACCCGGCACGGTCAACGTGGCCTCACCATCGACAACGGCGCTCACCGCCTTGCCGCCAGCTGCCTGCGCAATGACTGGCACATGCCAACGCAGCGGCTGCTTGTCCGGGCGATCGCGGGTGAACTCGCCCTGGGTCAGCTTGATCGTGGTGGTGTGTTTGCTGCACGTGCTCGTTTCCACGCGGATCAGCGGGATGCCCGGCTGCAGCGTGAAGTCGTGCGCGATGGTGGTGATCTGCTTGCCCGGCGCCGCTTCATCCATCGAACGCCACAGGTCGTCGGACACCGCATTGCCGTAGGCGTGGGCCTTGATGTAATCGCGCACGCCGGTGCGCCAGGTGTCTTCGCCCACATAGGCTTCGAGCATGCGGATCACCGACTCACCCTTCGAGTAGGTAATGGCATCGAAGGCCTGGCTGGCCTGATCCACCGTTTCAATGTGCTGCACCACCGGATGCGTGGTCGCCACGGCGTCGCGGGCCATGGCCGTTTCGCGCGAACCCACGCCGTCACCCAGCTTGGTGTTCCATTCCGGATGCAGGCGCGCGGTGGTGCGCGAGGCCATCCACGAGGCGAAGCCCTCGTTGAGCCACAGGTCGTCCCACCAGCGCATGGTCACCAGGTCACCGAACCACTGGTGCGCCATTTCGTGCGCGGCGGTGCCGAACACGTTCTGCTTGTCCTGCAGCGTGGAGATGGACGGGTCCAGCAGCAAGGCATATTCGAAGGTGTAGATGGCGCCCCAGTTCTCCATCGCGGAGAAGAACTGGCTGCTGCCGGGCGAAGCCACGTTGTCCAGCTTGGGCAGCGGGAACTTCGTGCCGAAGTAGTCGTTGTATTCCTTCAGCACCGCCTTGCCCGATTCCAGCGTGAAGGCACCCTGCGCGGAGAGGCCCTTCTGCGTGATTACGCCGATCTCGGTGCCGTCTTCGCTGGTGGTGACGCGGTCGAAATCACCGGCGCCAAAGAACAGCAGGTAGGTCGACATCTTCGGCGACGACTGGAACGTCACCTGGCTCAGGCCATGGCCCACGTCCTTCTTCGAGGCCACCGGCATGTTGCTCACGGCCATCTGCTCGGACGGCACCGTGGCGGTGAGGTCGAATGTCGCCTTGTAATTGGGCTCATCCCACGACGGGATGAAGCGGCGCGCGTCGGAGTTCTCGAACTGCGTGTACACCGCGCGCTTCTTGCCGTCCTTGCTGTCGTAATCGATGGCGAACAGGCCGTTGGCCTGCGTGCCGATCTTGCCGGTGTAGCTCATGGCCAGCTTGTAGCTGCCGGCGGGAACGGGCTTGTCGAAGGTGAACGTGGCGGTCTGCGCCTTGTCGTCCACCGCCACCTTGGCCTTGAACGTGCCCTTGCCCGTGGCCGGCGCCAGCGTCACCGCCGAGAAGCGCAGGTCGATGGCGTTGAGCGTGATGCTGCGCGTGGCTTCCAGCACGTCCACGTCCACCACCACCTTGCCGTCGAAGCTCAGCGTGGAGGCGTGCGGCACCACCGAGACGTCATAGTGGGTCGGGCGCACGTCGCGCGGAAGCTGCGTGGGCGCCTGCGCCGAAGCGGGCGCATCCAGCGCGATGGCGGAACCGACGGACGAGAGGCCAGCCAAAGCCAGCGCAATGGCGGAAGCCAAGCGAATTCGCATGTTTTATCCCCAGTTTGACGAGGCCGGTGCGGCCCGTGTTGACGCGTATCTGGTCGATGGTGCTGTGTGAGGGCCGACGCTGGTATGGCCCGGAAGTCATGGTGCGGCCGGGCATCCAGTGCCCTTGCCGATCGAAGCGAACCACCCCGCACTCCCCTTCGTCCACAAAAAAGCCCCGCAACGCGGGGCTCTTCTGTGGTTACCGCTCAGGATCGAAAGATCACGCGAACGGATGATCCAGCACGATGGTGTCATCGCGGTCGGCGCCGGTGGCGACGAGCGACAGCTTGCAGCCGGAGAGCTCTTCCACCGCGCGCAGGTAGGCGCGGGCGGCGGCGGGCAGCTTGTCCCACTCGCGGATGCCGGCGGTGGACTCTTCCCAGCCCGGGAACTCCAGGTACACCGGCTTGCACTCGGCCCAGCCGTCCGCGTCCAGCGGAGCCAGTTCGCGGCGCTTGCCACGGTATTCGTACGCGATGCAGACCTTGATGCTCGGCAGGCCGTCGAGCACGTCGAGCTTGGTGATGGCCAGGCCGTTGATGCCGTTGATCTGCACGGCGCGCTTGAGCGCGACCAGGTCGATCCAGCCGCAGCGACGCGGACGACCGGTGCTGGCGCCGAACTCGTTGCCGACCTTGCGCAGGCGCTCGCCCATCTCGTCTTCGAGCTCGGTCGGGAACGGACCGCCGCCCACGCGCGTGGCGTACGCCTTGCAGATGCCCAGCACGTAGTCGATGTCGTTCGCGCCCACGCCGGTACCGGCCAGTGCACCGCCGACGGTGGTGTTGGACGAGGTGACGTACGGATAGGTGCCGTGGTCGATGTCGAGCAGCGCGCCCTGGGCGCCTTCATACAGGATATGGCCGCCTTCCTTGCGCACGTCGTGCAGGATGGTGGCGACGTCGTCGACCATCGGGCGGATGAATTCGCCATAGGCCAGCGCATCGTCCAGCACCGTCTGGAAGTCGACCGGCTCGGCCTTCAGCCACTGGGTGAGGATGAAGTTGTGGTATTCCACGGCCGCCTTGATCTTCTCGGGCAGTTCGTGCGGGTACATCAGGTCGGCCACGCGCACGCTGCGGCGGGCCACCTTGTCTTCGTAGGCCGGGCCGATGCCGCGGCCGGTGGTGCCGATGGCACTCTTGCCGGCGGCCACTTCGCGCGCCTTATCGACGGCAATGTGGTACGGCATGATCAGCGGGGTCGCCGGGCTGATCTTCAGGCGCGAACGCACTTCCACGCCCTGCGCTTCCAGCTCCTCGATTTCCTGCTTGAGCGCCTGCGGCGACAGCACCACGCCGTTGCCGATCAGGCACAGCGCGTCGTCGCGCAGGATGCCCGACGGGATCAGGTGCAACACGGTCTTCTTGCCGCCGATGACCAGCGTGTGGCCGGCATTGTGGCCGCCCTGGAATCGAGCGACGGCTTTGACCTCTTCGGTCAGCAGGTCGACGATCTTGCCCTTGCCTTCGTCGCCCCACTGCGCGCCAAGGATGACTACTGACTTGCCCATGATGATCTTGCTCTCGTCAATTTGAAGAATCGGGTGCCCCGAAGGGGCGACATGAGGGTGGCTATCCTCGCCCGTCATTCCAGCGGAAGCCGGAATCCAGCGCCTTCAGTCGCTGGGCCCCTGCCTTGGCCGGGACGGCGGTGAGGAAACCAGGTTGTTCTCGATGGATTGAACGGCCCATCCACCGCATTAACTCAATGAACCAGTTGCAATGCCGCCAGGCCGACGATGATGGCCACGGCGCCACACACGCGCAGCGCCCGCGGGCTGAGCTTCACCGCCTCGCGCATGGTGGCTTGCCAGCCGCGCGGCATGGCGAACAGCACCAGCCCTTCGATCACCAGCACCAGGCACAACGCGCCGGCCAATTCACTGGACATCGCCTGTCACCACTCAGTGACGCGACGACGTGCCGTCGTTGAAATACTTCAGGAACTCCGAATCGGGCTTGAGTACCAGCACGCCCTTGCCGTCCTTGAAGGAGGTACGGTACGCGGACAAGCTTCGATAAAACGCGAAGAACTCCGGATCCTGCCCATAGGCCTGCGCGTAGATCGCGGCCGCCTGGGCATCGCCCTCGCCCTTCACCTTGGCCGCATCACGCTCGGCTTCGGCCTTGACCACCTGCGCCTGGCGATCGGCATCAGCCTTGATCGTCTCGGCAGCCTGCTGGCCGGTGTAGCGCAGTTCGTTGGCCAGCTGGGCGCGTTCGGCGCGCATGCGCTTGTAGACCGACTCGCTCACTTCATCCGGCAGATCAATGCGCTTGATACGCACGTCGATCACGGCAATGCCCAGGCTCTTGCCGGCGGCAGCGTCGGTCTGCTTGCGCACGCGCTCGGTGACGTCCTTGCGGCCAGCCGAGACCAGCTCCTGCAGGGTGCGACCGTTGAACTCGAAGCGCAGCGCATCCTTCACGATGGGCGTGAGTCGGTTGGCCGCCTGCAGCTCGTCGCCAGCGGTGGCGCGGTAATAGGCGGCGTTGTCGGCAATGCGCCACTTCACGTAGAAGTCGACGTTGACGCTCTTCTTTTCCGAGGTGAAGTAACGCTCGGGCGGCGCTTCCAGGGTGAGGATGCGGTTGTCGAACGTCATCACCTGCTGGATGAACGGGATCTTCGCGTGCAGGCCGGGCTGGTCGCCGGTGCGCACGATGCGGCCGAACTGCAGCACCAGCGCGGTCTGGCCTTCGTGCACCACGAACAGGCTGTTGAAGCCGAGCAGCACGATCAGCACGGCAAGAATGGCGGAGGCGAACTTCATGGCTGCTTCTCCTTGCCGCCGCCGAGGCTGCTGTCGCTGCCCGCCGATTGCATCACCGAACCCACGCCCTGCACTTCTTTGCCGCTGGCACGGTCAAGCGGCAGGTAGATCATGTTGCGACCGCCGGAGCCGTCCAGCACCTTGGGATTGTTCGACATCACGTCCTCGACCGTTTCCAGCCACAGGCGGCGACGTGTCACGTCCGGCGCGCCCTTGTATTCCTTGAGGATCAGGTTGAAGCGGGAAGCATCGCCCGTGGCGGTGGCCACGCGCGCCGCGGCATAACCCTGCGCTTCGGCGGCAATGCGCGCGGCATCGCCGCGGGCCACCGGCACGACCTGGCTGGCGTAGGCGCGCGCGTTGTTCTCGGTACCCTGCTTGTCTTCGCGGGCGGCGTTGACGTCGTCGAAGGCGTCCTTCACTTCCTGCGGAGGCGCGACGTTCTGGAAGCTCACGTCGGTGACCATGAGGCCGGAGTCATACTCGTCCAGCGTGGACTGCAGGATTTCTCGCGTCTGCTGCTGCAGCGTGTCGCGGGTCTGGGCCTTGGCCGAAGCAGCCACGGCGCTGGGCGCGGGGCTGGCCACGGCCGGTGCGGACGAAGCCGGCGCCGCGCTGCTGGCCGGTGCCGGGGCAGCGGCGGCCGCCACGGCCTCGGTACCCTGGCTGGTCAGGATGTTGTCCATCACGTTGGCGCCCACCACCGTGCGCACAGCGGCTTCGGCGGCCTGGCGCAGCGTGTCTTCCGGCGGACCGCTCAGCGAGAAGAGGAACTTGCGGGCATCGGACACCTGGTACTGCACGTTGAAGTCGACCGAGATGATGTTCTCGTCGCTGGTCAGCATGCGCACCTTGTCAGACACCGAACGGATTTCGGTGGTGCCGACCTTGGTGACGGTTTCAATGGGGCTGGGCGCCTTCAGGTGAAAGCCCGGCTGCAGCGTACGGGCGTACTTGCCGAAGCGAAGCACCACGCCGGCCTGGCGGGCATCCACGATGGTGAAGCTGCTCATGCCGACCCATACGATGACGAAGGCCAGCAGGATGGTGAAGACGCCGCCGGCGCCGCCACCCAGCTTGCCGAAGCGGCCACGCAGCTGCTTGAGCATGTCCTCCAGCCCCGGCTTGTTACCAGGCTGGCGATTCCTGTTCCACGGATCACGCTGCCCGTTACCGGGTTCGTTCCAGGCCATGGTCAGTCTCCTTGAGGCCGCTGGGAGGCCGGCTGCATTGGCCGGAAATCGCTTTGAACGGGTTGGGACATGGTCTCGGGTGCTTGTCGTGGCAAGTGTGCCGTCCAGGCCCTGATGGCCGCACAAACGCCGTCCATTCTACCAGACCCGCGCGACGTTTCCGCATGGGTCCGGGCCGTTCCTGCAGGAGCGCATCAGGCGCTCGCTGGACCTGCAGGGCCTGCCGCCAAGGCGGACGGGGCGCCTGCAGGGCCCGCCATTACAGCATTTCCGCCTCTTCGACGGAGCCAAGGATGCCCCGCAGCAGGGCCGCTTCGGCCGCACTGCCACCGCTCAGCGGCGCAATGACGCTGCGCGGCGCATCGATATTCAGGCGCCAGCCGTCCTCATCCACCTCTTCGCCGACGATGGCGCCGGCCGCCTTGAGGCGGGCATGCAGGCGCCCGGCCGAATGCGGCAGCCGCAGTTCGGACTGAACGCGGTCACCGCCAAGCAGTTCACCCAGCGCCTGGCGCAGCAGATCCAGGCCCTGCCCGCTTGCCGCCGACAGCCACACCGTGGTCGGGCGCCCTTCGGCATCGCGGTCGATGCGCGGCTCCACGCCAGCCAGGTCGATCTTGTTCATCACGCGCAGCTGCGGCAGGTCGCCTGCGTCAATCTCCTCGAGCACACCATCCACCACGCGGGCCAGGCGTTCGCGCTCTTCGTCGGCGGCGTCGCTTACATGCAGCAGCAGGTCGGCGTCGCGCGCCTCCGCCAGGGTGCCGCGGAAGGCCGCGACCAGGTCATGCGGCAACTCGCGGATGAAACCCACGGTGTCGGCCAGCACGGCCGGGCCGCAGGAAAGCCCGTCCAGCTTGCGGACGGTGGGGTCCAGCGTGGCGAACAACAGGTCCGCAGCGAACACTTCGCCCTCGGTCAACACGTTGAACAAGGTCGACTTGCCGGCGTTCGTATAGCCCACCAGCGCCACCCTCGGCACCGTGTTGCGCAGGCGCGCGCGACGCTGCTGCACGCGCTGGGTCTGCACCTTTTCCAGGCGCTTGGTAAGCATCTTCACCCGCTCGGCGAGCAGGCGGCGGTCGGTTTCCAGCTGGGTTTCACCCGGACCGCGGTTGCCGATGGCACCGCCGCGCTGGGCGTCAAGGTGGGTCCAGCCTCGCACCAGGCGGGTGGCCAGGTGCTTGAGCTGGGCCAGCTCCACCTCGAGCTTGCCTTCGTGCGAACGGGCGCGCTGGGCGAAGATGTCCAGGATCAGCCCGGCGCGATCCACCACGCGGATGCCGAGATGCTTTTCGAGGTTGCGCTCCTGCACGGGCGTGAGCAGGTGATCGATCAGGACCAGGTCGGCGCCCATGGCACGGGCGGCCTCGGCGACCTCGTCGGCCTTGCCGGTACCGATGTAATAGCGGGGATTGGGCACGTCGACGCGCGCCGTAATGCTGCCGAGGATCTCGGCGCCAGCCGAACGGACCAGCTCGGCGAATTCTTCGGCGCGACGCTCCGCATCGCCGGTGCCGCGGGAATGC
Organism: Dyella telluris; assembly: GCF_014297575.1. Lineage (NCBI taxonomy): Bacteria > Pseudomonadati > Pseudomonadota > Gammaproteobacteria > Lysobacterales > Rhodanobacteraceae > Dyella > Dyella telluris. The sequence goes on from NZ_CP060412.1 coordinate 429,920, forward strand.
GGCAGGACCAACAGGGCGCGTTCGCCTTTCTTTTGACGATCAAACACGTGGGCGGAAAAACCTCTATGGAGACGCCGCGCCGTGGACCCTTGCGGGCCCACGGCGCGAATCGGAGTGGAAAGTGTATGTGGACTTGCCCCTGGCCGCTAAGTGCAGCCCCAGAGCACCTCCCTCACTCTTACTCAGATGGGTCGACCACCCCGGTGAATCAAGCTTCAGGTTCGCCAGGGCCCGCGCCCTCGTGACCATCGTGGCCATTGCCGACGCGGACGTTGCGGCTGGGCACCACGGTGGAGATGGCGTGCTTGTAGACCATCTGGCTCACCTGGTTGCGCAGCAGGACCACGAACTGATCGAAGGACTCGATCGTGCCCTGCAGCTTGATGCCATTCACCAGGTAGATGGCGACCGGAATGCGCTCGCGGCGCAGTGCATTGAGAAATGGATCTTGCAACGATTGCCCTTTGGACATTTTTTGTTCTCCCCTCGCATCGGACGGACCGGGATAAAAGACGCTTGACGCGCCCCGGTCCAAGGCCGAGGAATATTAACCACTTTTAAATCGTTGATGAAAGAGCAAATGCACGCTTTCTTCAGGTGTGAAAAAGGTGTTTAGAAAACTGCAGCGAACACTATTCTCCCGCGCCGACGAACAACGCCATCGCATCCTCGGCGATACGCGTGATATCGGGCTTTTCCGGGTCGATCACCCGCGCATCGAGCTCACTGCGCAGCCAGGTGATCTGCCGCTTGGCCAGCTGCCGGGTGGCAAAGATGCCGCGATCGCGAAAATCTGCGGCGCTCGTTTGGCCATCCAGATGCTCCCAGGCCTGGCGATAGCCCACGGCCCGGATGGCCGGAAGGTCGGCATGCAGGTCGCCGCGCGCCTTGAGTGTGCGGACCTCGTCCAGAAACCCGTCCTTGAGCATGGCGTCGAAGCGCTGGGCGATCCGGGCATGCAGCGGGGCGCGGTCCGCCGGCACCAGCGCCAGCTTCAGCACACGCCAGGGAAAAGGCTCGCCACTGCCGCCGCTTTGCTGCTCTGACAGAGGGCGACCGGTGAGCTCGATGACTTCCAGGGCGCGCTGGATGCGCTGCGCATCATTGGGGCCAATGCGCCCCGCCGCGACCGGGTCGCGCTGTCGCAGGCGTTCGTGCAAGGCCGGCCATCCTTCCGAGGCGGCCTGCCCGGAGAGGCGCTCGCGGATGGCCGGGTCGGCCTCGGGCAGCTGCGAAAGCCCGCGCTGCAGGGCGCGGAAATACAGGCCCGTGCCGCCGACCAGCAACGGCACCTTTCCCCGCGCGGTGATGTCCTGCATGGCCGCCACCGCGTCGCCGCGGAAATCCGCCGCCGAATACGGCTCGGCCGGGTCGCGGATATCGATCAGCCGATGCGGGTAACGCGCCAGCGTTGCCGCGTCGGGTTTGGCCGACCCAATATCCAGGCCGCGATAGACCAGGGCCGAATCGACGCTGACCAGCTCCACGGGAAAGCCGTCGCCCAGTGCACAGGCAAGCGCCGTCTTGCCCGACGCGGTCGGGCCCATGAGGAATACGGCAAGCGGGCGCTGATCGATAGGCATCCTGCCATTCTACCGGCGAACCGAGACCTCACTGTAGGAGCGCACTTGGGCGCGACCGTGGCGACGGGACGTGCCGCGGTCGCGCCCACGTGCGCTCCTACAGGAACAGTTCCGGCGCGTCAGGCGTAGAACTCCACCTTGCCGCCCACCAGGTGATACATCGAGCCGACGATCTTGATCTTGCCGTCCTTCTCCAGCCCGGCAAGCACGTCGCTGCGATGGCGGATCTCGTCCACGGTGCGGCGCACATTGGTGGCTGCCACGGCGTCCACGAAGTCATCGTTCTTGCTGGTGCGCTCACCACTGAACTGGGTGGCATCCACGGCGGGCCTGATCTTGTCGAGCAGACCAGTGAGGTTGCCGAGCTTGGCGCCGTCGATCGCACCCTTGATGGCGCCGCAGGCGGTATGCCCCATCACCAGCACCACCTTGGAGCCGGCAATGGCGCAGGCAAATTCCAGGCTGCCCAGCAGGTCGTCGTTGGCGATGTTGCCAGCCACGCGCGCGGTAAAGGTTTCGCCGATGCCGGTGTCCAGGATGATCTCGGCCGGTGCGCGCGAGTCGATGCAGCCCAGGATCACTGCGGCCGGGTATTGGCCGCTGGCGCTCGCCCGCTTCTGCGCCAGATAGTCATGGCCCTGCATCTTGCCGGCACGAAAACGCTCGTTGCCTTCCCTGAGCAGGGTGATCACCTGGTCCGGGGTCATGGCATCGCGTTGTTCTTTCGTCAGGGCTGCGGCCTGCGCGAGCCCGGGTAACAGCCACGAGGCACCGCCGACGGCGGCGAAGGCACCCGCTCCCAGTGCCGACGCCAGCCACGTGCGCCGCGAACCATCCACTGCGTTCCCGCAGCAGCCCTCATGCTGATCGTTCATGGCGCCCCCAAAGCGTTGCGGAGCGAATACTCCGCGCCCGGAGGGATGAAACCGGCGTGAACCCATACGGCCGGATAACCCATTGTAGGAGCGCACCCTGTGCGCGACCGCGGCGCCTGGCCGATACCGCTCCGTCAGGCTGTCGCGCACAGGGTGCGCTCCTACAGAAGGAGCGCGGAGCGTCAGCGCGCCGGCACGCCCATTTCCTTCAGCAGCTGCGGCGCCGGATAGACCTTGTCCATCAACCAGCGCATGTAACGCAGGTCGACGTGGATGGCGCGCTTGTAGCGAGGGTCGAACATCCAGCTGGCGCTCACCGCCTCCCAGTTGCTGTCGAAATTGAGGCCCACCAGTTCGCCCTTGGCGTTGAGCACCGGCGACCCGGAGTTGCCACCGGTGGTATCCAGGTTGCTCAGGAAATCGACCGGCATGGCGCCGGACTTCGTATCGACGTAGTCACCGTAGTCGCCCTTGGCGATGGCGTCGAGCAAGGGACCGGGCGCGTCAAATGGTGCGGCGCCGGTGTTCTTTTCGACGATGCCGGCCGTGGTGGTGAGCGGTTCGTATTGCACGGCATCGCGTGCCTTGAGCGGCGTGACCTTGCCGTAACTCACGCGCAGCGTGGCGTTGGCGTCGGGATAAACGGCCCTGCCCTGTTTCTCACGGTACGCAATGAGCGCGTCCATGTACGCCGGACGCAGGCGCAGCAGATCACCTTCACGCGACTTGCGTTCGTCTTCCACCCGCAGCAACGCGGGCATCAACTGCGAGGCAAGCGACAAGAGTGCATCGTCCGACGCGTTGACCGCCGCAGGATCTGCCTTCAACCACGCCAGTCGCTGAGATTCGTCACCAAGATGGCTGGCGCCATAGACCTGGTCGAGCTTGTGCGCCAAGGACTCCGGAGTGCGCCCGAAGGCGGCATCGAATTCCTGCAGGCGCTGCGCATCCGGCAGTTGCTGGTAGCGAAGCAGCAATGCGGTGAGCAGCCGCTTCTCGATGCGCGCGTCGTAGCGGCGCTGCACCTGGCGCAACGTGCCGGCGATAAGGTCCTCGTCACGCGCCTGATAACCCGATTCGCGATGCGCATCGGGGCGGCCGCGCTCGTGCGCCAGCCGTTGCAGCATGATCGCCGAGCGCATCAGCTGCGTCTGCGACTGCAACAGCGTCAGCAGCAGATCGCGTTCGCGCGTGGCGCTGGCGGCGGCAATCAGTTGCTTGACCTCGTCGATCTGCGGTCGCAACCCGCCCGCCTGCGGCTGGTCTGCCAGCCACGCCATCATCGCGTCTTCGTCCTTGTGCCGGACGGCCACGGCATCACTGCGCCTTAGCCCATCCAGTTCGCCCTGGTAGCGCTTGATGTTGTTCTTCAACGACTGCAGTTGCGAGGCATAACGGATCGCCGCCTGCCGGTCGTCGCTGCCCGTGTCCTCGATGATGTGCTGCAACTGCTGCATCACCTGCACCGTGGTCGGCAGCCGCCACTGCACCTGATCAGCGAATTCGGCTGCCGTGCGATGGCGATAAGTCACGCCCGGATAACCGGCCAGCATCACGAAATCCCCTTCATGCACGCCTTCGCGTGCCACCTGCAGATGGGCCGGCGGGTGGTAAGGCACATTGTCCTTGGCATAGTCCGCCGGCTTGCCGTCCGGCCCCACGTAGGCACGCAGCAGGGTGAAATCACCCGCGTGGCGGGGCCACACGAAGTTGTCCACTTCGTCGCCGTAATTGCCGATGGCGCGCGGTGGCGCGTAGACCAGTCGCACATCGCGCAGCTCGAGCTGTTTCACCAGATAGAAATCGCGGCCGTAGAACATGTTGACCACGCTGCAGCGCACGCCTGGCTCGCGCTCGCATTCGGCCACCAGCGACTTGCTGATCGCGTCCACGGCATCGAAGTAGGCACGCCCGGTCTTGCCCTTGGCGGCGGCAAGCACTGTGTCGCTGACCTTGTCGAAGCCGGTGGTGACGCGCAGGCGGAAATCCGGATTCGCCGGCAGTTCCTCGCTACGTGCATGCGAGACGAAACCGTTCTGGATCAGGTCGCGCTGCGCATTGCTGTTGTACTGGATCACGCCGAAGGCCACGTGGTGGTTGGTCAGCACCAGGCCGTCGTCACTGATGAAGGAGCCCGTGGCCCCTCCCACCTTCACCACCGCATTGAGCGGCGCACGCGTCAGGTCCGCCAGATCGCCCGGGTTGCCCTGGAAGCCCGCCTCGCGCAGCTGCTTGCCGATGGTCGGCAACTGCGAGGGCATCCACATGCCTTCGTCAGCCTGCGCAGCCGGAGCGAACATCATGGCCATGGCCAGTCCCATCTTCTTCAAGCGCATTGGTGACACTCATTAAATCGCAACAACTTGCGACATTAAAACGGAACGGCCCTGACCGTAACGCTGCATTGCACACCTCAGCAACGAAAACCCCTGCGCCGGCATGCCGGCGCCGATGCCCGCAGCACTCAGGCGACGGGCATCGGCGTGCATCATCGGCAGGACTGCCCGGCCGGCGGCGGCAGCGCCAGGAACACCGTGCTCCACAACTGCGCCGCGTTGGATTCGTCCTCGTGCGCGCCTTCCGCGCCGAAGGGTTCGATGCGGTAATGGCCGTTGACATACGACCATGACCACAGCTCCGACGTGCGCATGGAGCCTGCGGCGCAGATGCCCTTCCACAGTTCGGTCTGCGCAGCTTCCACGTGCGTGCGGGTGGTCGCCGCCAGGTCATCACGCGCCAGCTGGCGCTTGAGGCCTGCCGCCATGATGGCCTGCTGCCAGGCCCACACCACCGTGCCGTGGTAGGCACTGTTGCCGAAGCGCGGCCACACGTCCTTGCCGGCATACGCGGGGTTGGCCACCACCATGCCCACGTCCGTCATCAGGCCCGCCGGGAACGGGCGCATCAGGCTGCTCACGCGGCGATCCAGCACGGCAGCATCCGGCCGGCCGAACAACAGGCGGAAGCCTTCGTCCGAGTGCAGCACCGGAATCGGGTGGCCCTGCGCATCGAGTGAAATAGCCGGGAATTCCAGCGCGGAATCGCCCAGCGCCTTGAGCGCCGATGCATCCGATACGCCGATCTGGGTGGCGTAATCACGCACCTGCTGCGCGGCCTGCTCGTTGTTCAGCTGCACGGAGAACAGCGCGCTGGCGTGCTGCTCCCACTCGCCGGCACTGTTGGCAGCAGCGCGCAGGCGCTCGCGCTGGGCGGGCGTGGTGTAGTCGGTCAGCAGGCCAGCGTCGAGGAACTGGCCGATGGCCCGCAACGCGGCCGGCATCCAGACGGCATTGACGTCGTAGGGATAGCGACCGCGGCCGATGCCTTCGTTGCTGTCGCGCCACTGCCCCACCGGGGCATTGGGCTTGAGCGATATCAAGTTGGCATACACCGGCTTGCGTGCGAACGCTTCGCTGCTGCCGGCGACAAATAACAGGTTGCGCACCAGCGCATCGCCTTGGCGCTGCCCGTTGAGCTTGCCGGACAGGAACGCGCGGGCGCCCTCGCGGCCGCGCGGATCATCCAGCAGCCAGGCCGCGGCCACCGGCGGCAACATGTAGTCGTCGTCCACCATCACATAGTCATAGATGGGATCGGCCGACGGCTTGCCCTGCTCCTTGAGGTGCTGCAGCACGGCGAACTCGCCGATGCCCTCTTCGTGCGCGACTTGTCCGTCGGAGGAAAGGCGCGCCAGCACCGAACCGATGCCGGCATCCACGGCTGCCGGCTGCAGCACCGGCATCAGCAGGCGCAGCGACATCAGCGTATCGCGCCCGAAATAAGTGTCGAAGCGCCAGGAGCCGGCGAGGAATTTCTCGCGATAGCTCAGGAACTGCAGGGCATCACGGCTGCGCTTGTCGTTCTGCGCGTTGTCGTTGAGCAGGTGGGTGAACGGCGTCAGCGGGGTCTCGCCGGTGCTGGCCTCGATGCGCAGGTGCACGGCCTCGCCGGCGTGATCCGGATGCAGCACGATGTGGCCGTCCTCGCGCACGAAGCGACCATCCTTGGCGGTCAGCGCCATGGCATAGCCCGGGGCACCATCCAGGCGCGGGCGCTGCCAGCGCACGGAGCGTTCGGTCAGCTCGGGCTGGGCGACGATCTTCGGCGTGGCGGCGACCTGCTCGGCGTAGCCCTGGCCCAGCTGGTAGTCGCGAAGTACGCGGATGCTGCCCAGCACGGCGTCCTTGATCACCAGGGTGTCGCCGGTGACGCTGGCCTGGGCGGCGATGCCGTGCCAGGGGTGGCCATCCACCGTATAGGTCTGGCCGGTGACCGGACCCAGCGTCCAGCGCACCCGGGTCACGGTAGGCTCGAACCAGATGCCGGCGCCGCTGTCCCCGGCCGGAAAGGCCACCAGGATGCGCGGCTTGTCACCCGAATTGAGCAGCAGATGGGCGGCCACGTCGCCGCTCTGGAAGAACGCGTTCTCGATGCCCCCTTCGGTAATGCGGAACTGCAGCGGCGCCTTGGCGCCCTGCTCCGGCGCCTGCCCGGCCCATGCGGCCGGCAGCACCGCCAGACCCATGGCCAGCGCCAGCGCCCGCCACCGATAACCCCGCCCCGCCATGCCGACTGCCCGGCCCATCGTGTTCAAACGCATTCGCCTGCTCCGTTCAGTCGCGCACAATTTTGCGACAGTACAAAGCAAGGCCCCTGAACGGCAACGTTGCAGTGCACGAAGCCGCCGCCCCACCGGCCTTCTATAATGTCGGTTTCCCCAGCCCTGCCCCACGGAAACCCCATGCCTCAGATGATGAAAGCCCTGGTCAAGCGCAATCCCGAACAGGGCATCTGGATGGAAGAAGTGCCCGTCCCCGAGGTCGGCCCCAATGAGGTGCTGATCAAGATGGAAAAGACCGCCATCTGCGGCACCGACCTGCACATCTACAAGTGGGACGACTGGTCCCAGCGCACCATCAAGCCCGGCCTGACCATCGGCCATGAGTTCGTCGGCCGCATCGTGGAGATCGGCCCCGGCGTGACCGGCTACAAGATTGGCGACCGCGTCTCGGCCGAAGGCCACATTGTGTGCGGCCACTGCCGCAACTGCCGTGCCGGCCGCCAGCACCTGTGCCCGAACACCGTGGGCATCGGCGTGAATCGCAACGGCGCGTTCGCCGAATACATGACCATGCCGGCCTCGAACCTGTGGCCGATTCCGGACCAGATCCCGTCCGAACTGGCTGCCTTCTTCGACCCCTACGGCAATGCCGCGCACTGCGCGCTGGAGTTCGACCTGATCGGCGAAGACGTGCTGATCACCGGCGCCGGCCCCATCGGCATCATCGCCGCGGGCATCGCCAAGCACGTGGGCGCGCGTAACGTCGTCGTCACGGACATCAACGACTACCGCCTCAAGCTGGCCGCCGACATGGGCGCCACCCGCGTGGTCAACGTCGCCAACCAGTCGCTGAAGGACGTGATGAAGGACCTTCACATGGAAGGTTTCGACGTGGGCCTGGAAATGAGCGGCAACCCGCGCGCCTTCAACGACATGCTCGACTGCATGTACCACGGTGGCAAGGTGGCCCTGCTCGGCATCATGCCCAAGGGCGCCGGCATCGACTGGGACAAGGTGATCTTCAAGGGCCTTACCCTGCAGGGCATCTACGGCCGTCGCATGTACGAGACCTGGTACAAGATGACCCAGATGGTGCTCACGGGCTTCCCGCTGCAGAAGGTGCTCACCCACCAGATCCACATCGACGACTTCCAGAAGGGCTTCGACCTGATGGATGCCGGCAAGTGCGGCAAGGTCGTCTGCTCCTGGAGCTGAGCGAATCCTGTCACACCCTGGATTTCTGCTTGAGAAATCCGACCTGAAATCTCGGCCGCCCTAGTACACTCGCGCTCAGGGCGGCCGACAGAATCGCTGGGATTGTGAAGGTGCACGGCCCAAGGGCCCTGCACGGTCGGCACGCGATGTCATGGGAGCATCGTGATGGCGGGCCTTTTCAGCAATCCACGTCTGGCCGCAGGACGCGACCGCGCCCTGGCCATCGCCAAGTCACACCGCACGCGCAAGATCACGCTGATCGTTGCCATCGTGGTGGTCGTGTTCGGCCTGCTCGGCTTCCTGGCCGCGCCAGGCATCATCCGCAGCCAGATCGAGAAGCGCGCCAGCGCCGCACTGGAACGCCCCGTTACCCTGGGCGCGGTGCATCTCAATCCGTACACACTGCGGCTGCAGCTCGACCAGCTGCACATTGCCGACCATGACGGCAAATCACCTTTCGTCGACATTGATCAAGCCGTGATCAACGCATCGTGGGGTTCGGTGTTCCGCCTGAAGCCGGTGCTGGATGAACTCTCCGTGCAGCATCCGCGCATCCGCATCGTGCGCACGGGTGACCAGCGCTTCAACTTCAGCGACATCATCGACCGCATCAACGCCACGCCGTCCGATCCGAACGCCGCGCCCACGCGCTACTCGCTTTCGAACATCAGCGTGCACAACGGCGACATCCAGTTCGAGGATGAAGCGCTGAAGACGAAGCACCAGGTGCAGAACCTGGAGCTGGGCATTCCGTTCATCGCCAACCTGCCCAGCGACACCGACGTGTTCGTGCAGCCGCTGCTGTCGATGAAGGTGGACGGCAGCCCCCTGCGCGTGGACGGCCACGCCAAACCCTTCGCGGACAATCGTGAGTCGACCGTCGACTTCCATCTCGACCGGCTCGATCTTGCCCGTTACATCGGTTACGCCCCCACCACGCTACCGGTCACGATCCCCAAGGGCCTGCTCAGTGGCGACCTGACCCTGCATTTCGTGCAGGCCAAGTCGTCGCCGCAGGTGCAACTCACCGGCAAGCTGCAGCTGGACGACTTTGCCCTCAACAGCAGCGACGGCCAGGCGATCGTGGGCCTGGGCAAGGCCACGGCGGATCTGGCCGATGTCCAGCCACTGGCATCGCGCTATGTGATCGGCACGCTCGCGCTCGAACAGGCTCACCTGTACTACACGTCCACGGCGGACGGCCGCAGCAACTTCGACACGCTGACGGCAGCACCGGCGAAACCCGCGACGGAAGCGAAAGCCCAGCCGATGGACCTGCGCATCCATGCGTTGACGCTGGCCAACAGCGCCATCCATTACGGCAGTGCCACCGGCAAGATCGACCTGACCAACCTGCACGGTGGCCTGCAGGGACTGAGCATGCTGGCCGCCCCACCGGCGAAGCTGGACGTCACCGCGCAGATGTTTGGCGGTGAGCTCGGCCTGAACGGCACGGTGGATCTTGCCAAGGACAAGCTGGTCGCCGCGCTCAACGTCAAGCAGGTCGACCTGGCACCGCTGCAGGCGGCCACCTATCAGGGCCTGGCCGCGCGCGTGACCAAGGGCAAGCTGGACCAGACCGGTCAGCTCGAGGTGAACTGGGGCAAGCCGTTCAACGTGAATCTGGCCAAGTCCAAGGCCACAGTCACCGACTTCGCCATGGAACCCCAGTTCAAGGGTCACAACGCACCGGTGGCGTGGACCCGCATGGAGGCGGAGATCAACCAGATCGACCTTGCCTCGCAGCAAGCCCAGCTCGGCACGGTCACGGCGACGGGCCTGAACCTGGACGTGCAGCGCAACAGCAACAAGTACATCAGCCTGGTCGATCTGTTCGCCGCCAAGGACGCCCCGGCAAAGAAGGCTTCCGCGAAGAAGGGCGACGACACCAGCGCGCCGTGGCACTGGAGCGTCGCCCACCTGGCGCTCGACAAGGCGGCCATCGTCTTTACCGATCTGGCCGCCGGCGACAAGCCGGTGAAGATCAAGATCGACTCCCTCAGCGGCGGCATGGACAACCTGAGCGACAAGCTCAACGAGCCGCGCGCGATGAAGTTGTCGGGTAACGTCGACAAGGGCAGCTTCACGGCCAATGGCAAGGTGCAGCCCGTACCGGCAGTTGCCGACATCCAGCTGGACACCAAGCGCCTGGACATCGCCACCTTCCAGCCGTACATCAGCGTGCCGCTGAACGTGACCATTTCCAGCGCGCGCATCAGCAGCACCGGCAAGGTGCACTACGACGGTCGTAGTGCGGACCCGAAGCTGACTTACAAGGGCAACGCCGCACTGGAACAGGTGCGTATCCAGGACAAGCTCACGGGCGATGACTTCCTGCGCTGGCGCACGCTGAGTGGTTCCAGCCTTGACGTGTCCTACGGCTACGGCCCGCCGCGCATGCACGTGGCGAACCTGGTGCTTACCTCGTTCTATGCGCGCATGATCGTCAATGCCAACGGCACGTTGAACCTGTCGGAGGTCGTGGCCAACCCCGAAGCGGCACCGGTATCGGTGACCCGCACCGAGAGTGAGCAGCCCGCCGGTGCCGCCACGCCGGCGCCGGCAAAACCCGCTCCGGCCCCGCCGCAGGCTCCTGCCGCAACGTCGACGGCGAAGTCGCAGGTGGCTGCTGCGCCTGCGCCGGCCTCTTCGGCCCCCGCGGCACCGCCGGCCGATATTCGCATCGGTGGCATCACCCTGCTCAACGGCCAGCTCAACTACACCGACAACTTCATCAAGCCGAACTACACCGCCAACATGACCAAGCTCACCGGCAAGATCGGTGCGTTTGGCACCACGCCGGGCGACCCGCCGGCCGATCTGGCGGTGCAGGCGGCGTTGAACGATGACTCGCCGATCGACATCGACGGCACCATCAATCCGCTCCAGCCCGTGGCCTTCCTCGACATCAAGGGCAAGGCGAACGATGTGGAGTTGACCGGCATGAGCGCGTACTCCACCAAGTACACCGGCTACCCGATCACCGCGGGCAAGCTGACGATGGACGTCCACTACATGCTGGACCAGCGCAAGCTCAATGCCGACAACCACATCTTCATCACCCAGCTGACCTTTGGTGATCGCGACGAGAGCCCGGGCGTGAAGCACCTGCCGGTGAAGCTCGCAGTGGCCTTGCTCAAGGACACCAACGGCAACATCGACGTGAACGTGCCGGTGTCCGGTTCGCTGGACGATCCGCAGTTCAGCATGGGCAGCCTGATCTGGCACGCGCTGGGCAACCTCATCGCCAAGGCCGCCACGGCGCCCTTCCGCCTGTTGGGCGCGGCATTCGGCGGTGGCAATCACGAGGACCTGGGCTACGTGGAGTTCGATCCCGGCTCGGCCGTGCTCGACAAGGCGGCGCAGGAACGGCTCGGCAAGATCGTGGCGATGCTCAACCAGAAGGCATCGCTCAACCTCGACATCATCGGCCGCGTGGATCCGTCGAAGGATCAGGATGGCCTGCGCAAGGTCACCGTGGACACCATGGTGCGCAAGCAGAAGGTGCTGGACCAGGAAGGCAAGAACGCCGACACCTCCGATGCCGCCCTCGCCGCCGTCAACGTCACGCCGGATGAATACGAGAAGTACCTCAAGCGTGCGTACAAGGACGACGACTTCAAGGACAAGCCGAAGAATTTCATCGGCCTGAAGAAGTCACTCGAACCGGACGACATGCGCAGCCTGATGGAGACCAACGTGGCCGTGGACGATGCCGCCATGCGCGACCTGGCGCAGCGCCGCGCCGCTGCTGTGGCGACCTGGCTCAAGGGCAAGCTCGACGACAAGCGCTACGCCATCAAGGATCCGAAGCTCGACACCAAGGGCATCGACGACAAGGGCAAGACGACGCGCGTGGAGTTTGGCTTGCATCAGGGGTGAGCGGAGGCAGAGGCAGCCTCAATGCCAAAGCCATACGCTCGCGAAGCCCCGCCTTGGCCGTCATTCCGGCGCAGGCTGGAATCCAGTGGCACCCGTTTTCGGTTTTCGTCGGGAGTCCGGCGACGCTCTGCAGGTCCAGTGTGGCGCATGGCCATAACCTCACCCTGACGCCACTGGATTCCGGCCTGCGCCGGAATGACGGGCTTGGGGCGTACGGCCAGCACCGCGCCCTTCCTTCCCAGCCAGCCCCCGAGGGGTCAAAATAGCCTTTTGACCCAGCTGGAATTTCCCCATGAACTACCCCGGCCAGTCGCGCTTCGCCAGCGAACTCGAATCGATCCGTGAGCAGGGCCTGTTCAAGGCCGAGCGCATCATCACCTCGCCGCAGTCGGCCAAGATCCGCCTCGACAGCGGCAAGGAAGTGCTCAATTTCTGCGCCAACAATTACCTGGGGCTGGCCGACCACCCTGACGTGATCCAGGCGGCGAAGGACGCGCTGGATACCCATGGCTTCGGCATGGCCTCGGTGCGCTTCATCTGTGGCACCCAGGACCTGCACAAGGAACTGGAAAAGAAGATCGCCGAATTCTTCGGCACCGAAGACACCATCCTCTACGCCGCCTGCTTCGACGCCAACGGTGGCCTGTTCGAGCCCCTGCTGGGTGAGGAAGACGCGATCATTTCCGACGCGCTCAATCATGCCTCCATCATCGACGGCATCCGCCTGTGCAAGGCCAAGCGCTTCCGCTACGCCAACTGCGACATGGCCGATCTGGAAAAGCAGTTGCAGGCCGCCGACGCCGCCGGCGCCCGCACCAAGCTGATCACCACCGATGGCGCGTTCTCGATGGACGGCTTCATCGCGCCGCTGGACGAGATCACCGCACTCGCCGAGAAGTACAACGCACTGGTGCACATCGACGAATGCCATTGCACCGGCTTCCTTGGCGACACCGGCCGTGGTTCGGCCGAAGTGAAGGGCGTGCTCAACAAGATCAACATCATCACCGGCACGCTGGGCAAGGCCCTCGGCGGCGCGCTCGGCGGCTTCACCACCGGTCCGCGCGAAGTGATCGAAATGCTGCGCCAGCGCTCGCGCCCGTACCTGTTCTCCAACTCCCTGCCGCCGCACGTGGTCGCTGCCGGCATCAAGGTGTTCGACATGCTCGCCGCCGCCGACGACCTGCGCGACCAGGTCAAGGCCAACACGGCCTACTTCCGCGACGAGATGACCAAGGCCGGCTTCGACATCAAGCCGGGCGTGCACCCCATCGTGCCGGTCATGATCTACGACGCGAAGAAGGCTCAGACCATGGCGTCCGAACTGCTCGACGAAGGCATCTATGTCACCGGCTTCTTCTACCCGGTGGTGCCGCAGGGCCAGGCGCGCATCCGCACGCAGATGAGCGCCGCGCACACGCGCGAGCACCTTGACCAGGCCATTGCCGCCTTTACCAAGGTGGGCAAGAAGCTGGGCGTGATCTGATAGACATCGCATCGGCTTGCCTTACGGCAAGTCGATGCGTCTCTTTCTTGTAGGAGCGCACGTGTGCGCGATCGGAGCGCAATGGCGCAACCCCTTTGTCAGGTGGTCGCGCACAAGTGCGCTCCTACATTCTCCACGACAACACAATAGGCCTGTCAGTGCGTCCCGTCGCCACCCAGAAGGCGAACCTCATCGGGCGTCAGGTGACGCCACTGCCCCTTGGGCAATTCACCCAGCACCAGTGAACCGATCGCCACGCGTATCAGGCGCAACACATCGATACCATGGGCCGCCAGCAAACGCCGGATATGGCGGTTGCGTCCTTCATCCAGCACGATCTCCAGCCACGCATTCTTCTCGCCGTGGCGCAGCAGGGTGACGCGACGCGCAGTGAGGCGCTCGCCTTCGTCCACCACGCCATCGACCAGCCGGTCGAGCAGCGCCTGATCCGGAATGTCGTTGACCTGCACGTGATAGGTCTTGTCGACGTGGTGTTTCGGCTCGGTCAGGCGCGCAGCCCACACACTGTCATTGCTCAACAGCAGTAGCCCTTCGCTCGCCTTGTCCAGACGGCCCACCGGACCCAGCCACGGCAGGCCGGCATCCTTCATCAAGTCATAGACCGTATCGCGGCCGCGCTCGTCGGCCGCACTCACCACGATGCCGCGCGGCTTGTTCAGCAGGATATACACGCGCGTACTCGCCGCCACCGGCGCACCGTCCAGCAAGATGCGTTGCCGATCCGGATCGGCCGAGCGCTCGGGATCGAGCACCACCCGGCCATCCACCTGCACCCTGCCCTCGCGTATCGCCTTTTCTGCCTGGCTACGCGAACACACACCCATCTTGCTGAGGACGCGTGCCAGCCCGTGGCGCGGTGCTGATGGCGCGGCGGATCGCGATGGCGGGCGGGATGGGCGCATGGGAACTCGAACAACGTGGGACGACTGCCGCATGGTAGGCGATAGGTGCGGGCTTACGCACAAAAAGAAAAGCCCGGCTTGCGCCGGGCTTTTCGGTACTACCTGTACAGATCCGATTACTGCTGGACCTGGAGTTCCGTGCGACGGTTCTGAGCGCGGCCAGCGTCCGTATCGTTCGAGCCGATCGGATCATTCTTGCCGTGGCCGATCGGGCCAACCAGACGGTCGGCCGTGATGCCGTGAGCCGTCAGGTACTTGAACACGATCGAAGCGCGACGCTCGGACAGATCCTGGTTGTAGGCATCCTTACCGACCGAGTCGGTGTAGCCGGCAACCGTGACCTTGACCTGCGGGTAACGCTGCAGGGTGTCGACAGCCTGGTCGAGGATGGCAACCGAGTCAGCGGTCGGCTCAGCCAGCGCCTTCTTGATGTCCGTCTCGCCCTTCTTCGGGCGGTCGAACTTGAAGTTGACGCCGCGCAGGTCGATCACGACCTTCTGCGGGCAGCCGTCCGGACCGACGATCGTGCCTTCCGGCAGATCCGGGCACTTGTTGTCGCACAGGTTCACGCCGTTGCGGAACTGCTTGGAGCAGTCCGGAGCAACCGGAGCCACCGGAGCCGGGGCCGGAGCAGCAGCCGGCTCGCCGAAGCGGGACACGATGCTGAAGCCCAGGAACCAGTCGCCGTAGCCGTTCTTCGACGGCTGGCTCTTGTCGTCCCAGTCGTAGCGGTAGCCAGCTTCCACGCGGAAGTCGGTGCTGTCGGTAACGGTCTTGGAGACACCGCCGCCGATTTCAGCCGCCGGAGCCCATGCCTTGTCGGCCGGGTTCGAGTGATAGCTGCCCATCACGCCGACGAGGGCGTACGGACGCCATGCGTTCCAGTCGCCGTAGTAGAAGCGTGCGGCGACGCCGACATTGTTGTTCGACCAACGCTGGCTGTTGCCACCGTCGATGGTGCGCTTGGTGCGGTCGAAGAACACGTCGAGCGAGGTGTACGAGTTAATGAAGCGACCGAAGCCCAGGCCGTAATAGACCTGACGGCTGTTGGTGTTGCGATCGGTGTCGTTGTAATAGCCGCCCACGGTGGGTGCGATGTACCAACGGCCGTCGTAGCTCTGCGTGGCGCTGTCCTGCGCGTGGGCTGCGCCCACTCCGCCCAGGGCCAGGGCGATCACGAAATACAAGCCCTTACGATTCATCAGGTGTCTCCTCGTTTTATTGGTATCCGCGTCCGTTCCACCCCAGACAGAAACGCGCGTCAAAACTGACTTCCACTCCGGGACTTTTCCTGTCCCGTGCTTTGCGTCCCGATCAAAGGTAAGTGTCACAAGATCACAAGCGGCGCGAAGTGTAGCAAAACCGTTAAGAGCATCGCACGCGCAAATAGACGCAGTTGGTGAACCCCTGTTCAGGCAGTTGTTGAAGACACAACGACTGCGACATTTGACTGCGACAATCTGTCACCAAGGAACAACGCGTTACTGCAAAAATCGATCTTGCAAAAAAAGAAAAGCCCGGTTTTCACCGGGCTTTTCTGACTTTCCGAGAGTTGTCGGATTACTGCTGAACCTGCAACTCCGTACGACGATTGCGGGCGCGACCGGCATCCGTATCGTTGGTGTCGATCGGATCGTTCTTGCCGTGACCGATCGGACCTTCCAGACGGCTGGCGTCGATACCATGAGCAGTCAGGTAGTCGTACACGATCTTCGCACGACGCTCCGACAGACTCTGGTTGTACGCGTCCTTGCCCACGGAGTCGGTGTAACCGGCAACCACGACCTTGACCTGCGGGTAACGCTGCAGGGTGTCGACGGCCTGGTCGAGCACGGCCAACGAATCCTTCGTCGGTTCGGCCAGCGACTTGGAGATGTCCTTCTCGCCCTTCTTCGGACGATCGAACTTGAAGTTGACGCCGCGCAGGTCGATCACGACCTTCTGCGGGCAACCATCCGGACCGACGATCGTGCCTTCCGGCAGATCCGGGCACTTGTTGTCGCACAGGTTCACGCCGTTGCGGAACTGCTTGGAGCAGTCCGGAGCCGGCGGCGGCGGCGGCGGAGCCGGCGGTGCCGGCGGTGCGCCGATGCGCGACACGATGCTGAAGCCCAGGAACCAGTCGCCGTAACCGTTCTTGTTCGGCTGGGTGTTGTCATCCCAGTCGTAACGGTAGCCACCTTCGACGCGGAAGTCGGAGCTGTCGGTGATGGTCTTGGACACACCAACGCCCACTTCAGCAGCCGGCGACCAGCCGTGCTCGAAGTTGCTGATGTGCTGGCTGCCCATCACGCCGCCCAACAGGTACGGGCGCCATGCCGTCCAGTCGAGGAAGTAATAGCGTGCGGCAAAGCCGTAGGTGTTGTTCGACCAGCGCCCGTTGTCGCCGTCCACGGTGCGCTTGGTGCGGTCACCGAAGAAGTCCAGCGAGAAGTTGGGCGAGAAGAAACGACCAAAGCCGATGCCGTAATAGAACTGACGGCTGTTGGTGTTGCGGTCGGTGTCGTTGTAGTAACCGCCGACGGTCGGTGCGATGTACCAGCGATCGTCGTACGTAGGCGTTGTGGTCGGTTCGGCAGCGCTGCCAGAAGCGGTATTGTCCTGCGCGTGAACGGCGCCGGCGCCGCCCAGGGCGAGGGCAATCAGGATGTACAGGCCCTTACGTTTCATCAGGTGTCTCCTCGTTTATTGGTGTACGCGTCCGTTCACCCCAGACGGGAAAAGCATCAGCCGGGACTTCCAACTCCTATAGAACGCCCTGGCATGACTTCGAACCCAACAACTTTTTACCCGAAACGGGCGCGGAGTAGTCTAGCAAAAGTTAAACAATTGCAAATCGACCCCAAACGCCCGTTCATTTTCAACTCACGCTGTCTTTACAACGTGAAGAGCCCCAGAAATTCCTGAACGGGCATGGCGTCCAGCCGGACCGGATCCGCCGTGGCTCCAAGAATGGCGTTGACCCGGTGGTCTGGCAAGTGGCTACGAAGGGCGGCCTCGAACTTCCCCAGCAGGACCGGGATGCCTTCGGCCCGTCGCCGGCGGTGGCCGATCGGGTAGTCGACGGTCACCTTGTCGGTCCGGGTACCGTCCTGGAAGACCACCTGCACCGAGTTGCCGATATAGCGCTTGTCCGGGTCGTAGTAGTCCCGCGTGAACCCGGGGTTCTCACTGACGACCGTCTTCTCGCGGAGGGCGTCGATGCGAGGGTCGGCGGCGATCTGGTCGCTGTAGTCATCGGCCGTGAGGCGTCCGAAGATCAACGGCACGGCCACCATATATTGAATGCAGTGGTCCCGGTCGGCGTAATTGGCCAGCGGCCCGGTCTTGTCGATGATGCGCCGGCCGGCCTCCTGGGTCTCGATCAGCACCTTCTCGACCTGCCCGAGCCTGCCCGCCACGGCGCCGTGCAGCGCCATGGCGCACTCCACGGCCGTCTGGGCGTGGAATTCAGCCGGGAAGCTGATCTTGAACAGCACGTTTTCCATCACGTAGCTGCCGAACGGGCGCTCAAACTGGAAGGCTTCCCCCTTGAAGGCCGCGTCGTAATAGCCCCAGGTCCGGGCGCTCAGGGCCGAGGGGTAGCCGACCACGCCGCGATACACCGCATTAATAGCGTGGGTGACGGCGCGACGGCAGGCATCCCCCGCCGCCCAGCTCTTGCGCGGGCCGGTATTCGGGGCGTGGCGGTAGGTACGCAGGGCGCCGTTGTCGATCCAGCTGTGGGAAATCGCCGTAATGATTTGCTCCCTGGTGCCGCCCAGCATGGCCGTGGCCACGGCCGTGGACGCCAGGCGGACCAGGATCACATGGTCCTGACCCACCCGGTTGAAGCTGTTCCTGAGCGCATAGCACCCCTGAATCTCGTGGGCCTTGATGGCCCAGGTCAGCACGTCGCGCACCGTCAGGGGCGTGCCGCCTTCACGCCCGGCCTTGCGGCCGAGGTAGTCGGCCACGGCCAGGATGGTGCCGAGGTTGTCCGACGGATGCCCTCACTCGGCGGCCAGCCAGGTGTCGTTGAAATCCAGCCAGCGGATCTGGGTGCCGATGGCGAAGGCGGCCTGCGCCGGGTCCAGCTCATGGCTGGTGCCCGGCACCCGGGCGCCGCCCGGCAGGGTCGCCCCCGGTACGAGCGGGCCAAGATGCTTGACGCATTCGGGAAACGTCATGGCCAGCATGGCCGTGGCCAGCGAGTCCAGCAGCATGATGCGCGCGGTGTCGTAAGCCTCGGCAGAATCGATGGTGTAGTCGACGACATAGTCGGCGACGTCGACCATCGGCGCGTCCGGATCGGGACGCCTGGCGGAACGGATGTCCTGCGTACTCATCGGAGCGGCTCTCCTGGCGGCACGGGGAACCGCCGTGTATCGGGATGGGTCGGCCCCGCCGCTTGTCGCGTACATGGACGAGGTCAGCTCGCCACGCCACTACCACAGAAAGGAGTCCGTACCCTCCCCTGCAGGCTCAGCCTGCAGGTATCCGAACCCAGCCTTCCATCAGCACGCGCGCGCTTCGGCTCATGATGGCCTTGGTGACAGTCCACGTACCGTCAACCCGCGCAGCCTCCGCGCCCACGCGCAAGGTGCCCGACGGATGACCGAAACGCACCGCCTGCCGCTCACCGCCACCCGCGGCCGTATTCACCAGCGTGCCGGGAATGGCCGCCGCGGTACCGATGGCCACTGCCGCCGTACCCATCATGGCGTGATGCAGCTTGCCCATCGACATGGCGCGTACCAGCAGGTCGACATCACCCGCCTTCACCGGCTTGCCGCTTGAGGCGACGTAATCGGCGGGGCCCGCAACGAAAGCCACCTTGGGCGTGTGCTGGCGCGTGGCGATCTCGTCGAGCGACTGGATCAGGCCCATGCGCAGCGCACCGTGCGCGCGGATGGTCTCGAACATCGCCAGCGCCTTCGCGTCGCCGTTGATGGCGTCCTGCAACTCCGTGCCGGTGTAACCGATGGCGGAGGCCTCGACGAAGATGGTGGGAATGCCCGCATTGATCATGGTGGCCTTGAGCGTGCCGACGCCCGGCACCTCCAGGTTGTCCACAAGGTTGCCCGTGGGGAACATCGCGCCACCCGCCCCATCCTCCTCGGCAGCCGGATCCAGGAATTCCAGCTGCACCTCGGCGGCCGGGAACGTCACCCCGTCCAACTCGAAGTCACCGGTTTCCTGCACGACGCCATCCGTCATCGGCACATGCGCGATGATGGTCTTGCCGATATTGGCCTGCCAGATGCGCACGGTAGCCATGCCATCGCGCGGGATGCGCGCGGGGTCGACCAGGCCACCGGCGATGGCGAACGGACCCACCGCCGCCGAGAGATTGCCGCAATTGCCGCTCCAGTCGACAAAGGCCTTGTCGATGGCCACCTGGCCGAACAGGTAATCCACATCGTGATCCGGCCGGTTGCTGCGGGAGACGATCACCGTCTTGCTGGTGCTGGACGTGGCGCCACCCATGCCGTCGATCTGCTTGCCATACGGATCAGGGCTGCCGATCACGCGCATCAGCAAGGCATCGCGCGCGGCGCCCGGCACCTGCGCTGCCTCGGGCAGGTCCTGCAGGCGAAAGAACACGCCCTTGCTGGTGCCGCCGCGCAGATAGGTGGCGGGAATGCGGATCTGGGGGTTATGGCTCATGGGAATCCCGTGTCGAAACAAACTTGCCGTCCCCCCTCTCCCCTTGTGGGAGAGGGGTCGGGGGAGAGGGGATGCTTTTGGCGAGCTCGATCAGGATCGCCTCAAGCACCGCTTCGATGTTCTGCAATATGTCGTTGTTCCAGAAGCGCAGCACCGTGAAGCCCTGGCTCTTCAACCATGCATCACGTACCGCATCATCGGCGCTACCGTTGTGTTGTCCACCGTCGGCCTCGATGACCAGTCGTGCACCGAAATGCACGAAGTCCACGATGTAAGGGCCGATGGGTTGTTGACGGCGGAACTTCTGATCGCACGTGCGATGGGCACGGAGATGGCGCCATAGCAGTTGTTCCGCCTCCGTCATGTTCTGGCGCAAGACTTTGGTGAACTGTCGCTGGTCCATGTCAGTCGCTCCGTTGCGCCCCCTCTCCCCAACCCCTCTCCCGCGAGGGGAGAGGGGCTTAAGGTCAGGCCGCCTGCGAAGCCTCGAGGAAATCCTGCGCAAAACGCTGCAGCACGCCACCGGCTTCGTAGATCGACACTTCTTCCGCGGTATCCAGACGACAGGTCACCGGCACGTCGACGCGCTCGCCATTCTTGCGGTGAATGACCAGCGTGAGGTCCGCGCGCGGCGTGCGTGCGCCCACCACATCGAAGGTCTCGGTGCCATCGATGCCCAGCGTCTTGCGGTTGGTGCCCGGCTTGAACTCCAGCGGCAGCACGCCCATGCCGATCAGGTTGGTGCGATGGATGCGCTCGAAGCCTTCGGCTGCAATGGCTTCCACACCCGCCAGGCGCACACCCTTGGCCGCCCAGTCACGCGACGAGCCTTGGCCGTAGTCGGCGCCTGCGATCACGATCAGCGGCTGCTTGCGATCCATGTACGTCTCGATGGCTTCCCACATGCGCATGACCTTGCCTTCCGGCTCCACGCGCGCCAGCGAACCCTTCTTCACTTCGCCATCGATCACGGCCATCTCATTGAGCAACGTGGGATTGGCGAAGGTGGCGCGCTGCGCGGTGAGGTGATCGCCGCGGTGCGTGGCATACGAATTGAAGTCCTCTTCCGGCAAGCCCATCTTGGCCAGGTATTCACCGGCGGCGCTGTCGAGCAGGATCGCGTTGGACGGCGACAGGTGATCGGTGGTGATGTTGTCACCGAGCACCGCCAGCGGACGCATGCCCTTGAGCGTGCGCTCGCCGGCCAGCGCGCCTTCCCAGTACGGCGGGCGACGAATGTAGGTGCTTTGCGCGCGCCAGTCGTACAGCGGCGCAGCGCTGGTTCCGGTGCTGCCGCTGCGCGCGAACATCGGCTCGTAGACCTTGCGGAACTGCTCGGGCTTCACGCTGGACGACACGATGGCGTCGATTTCTTCATCGGACGGCCAGATGTCCTTGAGCGTCACCGGCTGGCCATGGGCATCCACGCCAAGCACGTCCTTCTCGATGTCGAAGCGGATGGTGCCGGCGATGGCGTAGGCCACCACCAGCGGCGGCGAGGCCAGGAAGGCCTGCTTGGCATACGGATGGATGCGGCCGTCGAAGTTGCGGTTACCCGACAACACGGCGGTGGCATACAGGTCGCGATCGATGATTTCCTGCTGGATCTTCGGATCGAGCGCGCCGGACATGCCGTTGCAGGTGGTGCAGGCGAACGCGACGATGCCGAAGCCGAGCTTCTCCAGATCCGGCAGCAGGTTCGCCTCTTCCAGATACAACTGCACTGCCTTGGAGCCCGGGGCGAGCGAACTCTTCACCCACGGCTTGCGCGTGAGGCCGCGCGCATTGGCGTTGCGCGCCAGCAGCGCGGCGGCAATCACGTTGCGCGGATTGCTGGTATTGGTACAGCTGGTGATGGCGGCGATGATCACCGCGCCATCGGGCATCTGGCCTGGCTGTTCCGTCCACTCGCCCGCGATGCCACGTGCAGCAAGATCGGACGTCGGCAGGCGCTTGTGCGGATTGGACGGGCCCGCCATGTTGCGCACCACCGACGACAGATCGAACGTCAGCGTGCGCTCGTACTGCGCGTGCGCCAGCGTATCGGCCCACAGGCCGGCAGCCTTGGCGTAGGTTTCCACCAGCTTGACCTGCTCGTCGCTGCGGCCGGTAAGGCGCAGGTAGTCGGTGGTCTGGCCATCGATGAAGAACATCGCGGCGGTGGCACCGTACTCGGGCGCCATGTTGGAGATGGTGGCGCGATCGCCCAACGTCAGACTGGATGCGCCTTCACCGCGGAACTCCAGGTACGCACCGACCACCTTCTCCTTGCGCAGGAATTCGGTGAGCGCGAGCACGATGTCGGTCGCGGTGATGCCCGGCTGACGCTTGCCGGTGAGTTCCACGCCAATGATGTCCGGCAGGCGCATCCAGGAAGCGCGGCCAAGCATCACGTTTTCAGCTTCGAGGCCGCCCACGCCGATGGCGATGACGCCCAGCGCGTCCACGTGCGGCGTGTGGCTGTCGGTGCCCACGCAGGTGTCGGGATAGGCGACGCCCCTGCCCTGATCATCGTGTTGCACCTGGATCACCGGCGACATCTTCTCCAGGTTGATCTGGTGCATGATGCCGTTGCCCGGCGGAATCACGTCGACGTTCTCGAACGCCTTCTTGGTCCAGTTGATGAAGTGGAAACGGTCTTCGTTGCGGCGATCTTCGATGGCGCGATTCTTGGTGAACGCGTTCGGATCGAAGCCGCCACACTCCACCGCCAGCGAGTGATCGACGATCAGCTGCACCGGCACCACCGGGTTCACCTTGGCCGGATCGCCACCGCGCTCGGCGATGGCATCGCGCAGGCCGGCCAGATCCACCAGCGCCGTCTGGCCCAGAATGTCGTGGCACACCACGCGCGCCGGGAACCACGGGAAGTCGCGGTCACGCTTGCGCTCGATGAGCTGACTGAGCGATTCGGTCAGGATGGACGGATCACAGCGGCGCACCAGATTCTCGGCGAGCACGCGCGAGGTATAGGGAAGCGCGTCATAGGCGCCCGGCTGGATCGCCTCCACGGCGGCGCGTGCATCGAAGTAATCCAGCGACGTGCCGGGGAGAGCTTTGCGGTAGACGGTATTCATGGAGTTCGAAACCCTGGGAACGGACGCCGGGCTGACGTGGTCTGCCCATTTTAGCGGGATAAAGCCTTTTACTTAAGGGGTTTGGCTTGACTGGTATGCTCGATGGCATCGACAATGGCCCGATACTGATCCCAAAGGGGAGTAGTTCCGGGCACAGGCGTCATCCGTGCTCTCGCAGTGGTCGTCATCACGGGTGCAGCAGCACCCCGGTCACTGCGGCGGTCCTGCCGCGAACGAGACTTTTGCAGTAATGACAGGCCGCGCGTGCCTGTTGTTGCTGCATTCGTCTTACGCGCAGAGATACGCTCATGGACCTTGCGGTTACCGAATTCCTTTCCGGCCTGATGGCCATCGTGCTGCTCGACCTGGTGCTCGCGGGCGACAACGCCATCGTGATTGCGCTGGCTGCACGCAACCTCCCCCGCCAGATCCAGAAGAAGGCCGTGCTGTGGGGCACCCTTGGCGCAGTGCTGGTGCGCGTGGCGCTGACCGGCATCGTGGTCTACCTGCTGGAGCTGCCGGGCCTGATGCTGGCCGGCGGCCTGCTGCTGCTGCCCATTGCCTGGAAGCTGCTGAAACCGGATGACCCGCACGCGCACCAGGTCAACGCGGCCGGCAACTTCTGGGCGGCCATGCGCACCATCATCGTGGCCGACGCCCTCATGGGCATGGACAACGTGCTGGCCATCGCGGGCGCCGCCAAGGGCCACATGGCGCTGGTGATCATCGGCCTGGCCATCAGCGTGCCGCTGGTGGTGTGGGGTTCGTCGCTGATCCTGCGTCTGATCGAGCGCTTCCCGGTCATCGTCTATATCGGCGCTGGCGCCATTGCGTGGACTTCGGCGCGGATGATCGCCCACGACCACTGGCTGTCGCCCTGGTTCGAGGCACATGGCTGGGCGAAGTACGCGCTCGACGCCGTGCTGGTGATCGGCGTATGCCTGGGGGGCTGGCTCGCGCAACGCCGGCGTGCGTCCGCCCCTGCACAAGCTTCGGATTGATGACGACGGGCGCGGCAGGCGACACTTCATGGCTAACGCACACCGAGGAAACACCCATGAAGTTGTACTACCTGCCGGGCGCCTGCTCGCTCGCCGACCACATCGTGCTCGAATGGATTGGCCAGCCTTACGAGGCCAATCGCGTCGCACGTGAGGAACTGGGTTCGGCCGACTACCTGCGCATCAGCCCGTCGGGCTGCGTCCCTGCCCTGCAGGAACCGGATGGCTGGGTGCTGACGGAGAACGTGGCGATCCTCAACTACCTCGCGGACAAGTATCCGCTGGCCAGCCTCGGCGGCGAAGGTGCGCGCGGTCGTGCCGAAGTGAACCGCTGGATCGGTTTTCTCAACTCGGACCTGCATCCGCTGTTCAAGCCCGTGTTCCGTCCCGAACGTTTCATTGACGACGAGGGATCGCAGGAAAAGCTCCGCACCCGCGCCATCGCCCGCCTGCGCGCGTACTACGAGCGCCTGGATGCGCAGCTGCACGGACGCGACTGGCTCACCGGCACGCGCTCCTTCGCCGACCCGTACCTGTTCGTCGTGCTGCGCTGGGCCGTGGCCAAGGGCGTGGATCTGTCGGGCCTGGACAACCTGGCCCGCTTCCAGCAGCGCATGCTGGAAGATGCCGGCGTGAAGGCTGCCCTGCAGCAGGAAGGCCTCTGAGCGCATCCGCCACATGACGGCGCGCGTGCCATGGCCTAGAGCATCATGGGCACACGTACTGTCACGGTGGCATCCGGCGTGTCACGCGTCACCCCCACGCCCAACGTAAAGTTGAGCGTGCGTTTGTCGCTGAAGCGCCACGAGCCGCCGATCAGCAGCGTGCCGAGCACGGTTTTCACCGAGCCCGGCACGGTCTGCCCGTTCTGCTTGGTGACGCCCACGAAACTCTGGTCGTAGCCGATGCTGAAAGAGGCCTTTTCGTTGAGCGAGATACCCATGCCGATGCTGACATCGGCGATATCGCCCTCTTTCACTTTGCCCAGGGATTCCGTGCCGCCCAACAGGATCTTGCGCGTGAGGTTGTCGCGAGGCACGTTGTACAGGTAGCTCAGGTTGCCGAAGAACACCACCGGATCGGTCGGATAGAGCCAGGTGACGCCGGGCTGGATGGACCAGAAGCCCGTGCCGGTCGGCTGCTCCAGTGGCAATCCGGTGCCGGTGGCGGAAAGATCCACCTCGTCGATGACGTTCTCCACGCAGCGATGGACGCAGTCGGTGGTGACCTCGAACGGATCGGTGCCGGTGCGTGACTTCACGCGCAGCCAGCCCACGTAGTACGCCTTGTCCGGCCCGCCGACATTGAGCTGATAACGCAGGGTCGCCTCGACGTCGCCCAATCCATGGCCACTGGAACCAAAGGCATTGTCCGTGGCGCTGCCGGTGAAGATCTCGCGGCTGATGGTGTCCTGGTGTGCATACACATACGGCACGCGCACTTCCACTTCCATGCGGTTGGTAATGCCATAACGCGCGGTCAGCCAGCCGATCTGGGTGGTGTCCTTCACCTGCCGCGCATCGATCAGGCCGATCAGGATGGCCGGAATCACGGTGTAGCCCACCAGGGCCACGCGATCCAGCGAGGAATAGCCGAACTGGTAGGCCGGCTCGATGATCACCTTGCCCTTGGGCGTCAGCACACCGGGCTGCTGGAAGATCGGTGCCACCTCCGGTGGCCGCGTATCCTGCTTGGGCGCCTGCCCCACGGCCTGCTGCCCTTGCGCCTGGTCGGTGGATGGCGCGTTGGCTGCCACCGCGTCCCCCGCCGGCATGGGCAGTGCCGATGCGCCGGGTCCACCGGCGGCAATGCTGCCGGCGCGCTGCTTGTCGAGCACGTCCATGCCCACGGCATGACGCAAGGCCTGGTAATCCGCTTCCTGCTGAGCCAGCGCGCGTTTCATGGCGTCCAGCTGTTCCATCTGGGCGCTGATCTGGCTGCGCATCGCGTCGATGCGCTCGCCTTGCTCCGACACCTTTTTCTGCAGGTCTGAAGCCGGTGCATCAGCGGTCGGTGCATTCGCTGCCGTTGCTGTCGAAGGAGCGGCAGCCGCCGCCGGTGTGCCGGGTTCCTGTGCGGAAACAGGCGCGCCAAGCATCGCCAGTCCAGCACATCCCGACGTCAGGAAATACCGCCACGTTGTCTGTCGCATCGTGCTTCCCCCGAGGCTTCCGTGTTGTTGATGTCACACAGACGAACGCGTCGCGATGCTTCTCGCGGCGCGTTCGTCGTCCAGGAAAAACCGTGGCGGTGCCCGTTCCATCTCAGTGCACCAAGGACTGAAGCTGTGCCTGTTGCAACGCGTCCTGGAAGTTCGCCGATCGGAAAGCGTTCAGCGAATTGACCGACGTGTTGAGCGTGGTGACGCTCTGGATGTTCTGATTGTTCAGCGTGTTCTGGATCACCGCCCCGGCGCTGGTCTGGCCCAGCGACGAGGGATCGAACGTATTGTTGGGGCCGATCTGCGTGATCGACATGGCATTGAGCGCGCTGGACATGGCCGACGCCTGTGTCGTCGTCATGCGCGCGATGTCGGGCACGTTGAAGCTGGTCTGGGTGACGAGGTTGCCGTTGACGTACACGGCGCGATTGATGCCAAACGAGGCCATCAGGCCATTGCCCACATCGAACCCGCCGCGGGTTTCGTCCAGGGTCTGCTCGCTCACCGGCACCCAACCGGAACCATCGGCCGGCGTCGTCGGGCTGTCGTCCGCCAGCGCACTGGCCCAACCCGCCGCGCCGACGAAAATCGTCGTTCCCAGGAAAATGACACGAAGCGTCGAATTCATCGGCATAACCTCAAAGGTCGTCCGGCCCTTTCTTGGGCATCACGGTGAAGAAAAGGCTGTTGCGGTCCACCGCGGTATCGATGGGCGCCGGTGGCGCCACCTTCCAGTCGCTGGCACTGTTGAACACCGCCAGGTTCCGACGGTTGTGGATGACGAACACCAGCCCGCTCTTCCACATGGCCATGAAGTGGCTCTGCGAGATCACGCGCGTGCCGCGTGCCGGATCGCCCACCAGCACGCGTTCATTGCGGATACCCTTGATGACCACGAAGTGGTGATAGCCCTTCTCGTCGATCAGCACGATCGCCGGCAGTCTTTCCTGCACGAGCTTGTCCAGTGGCACCTTGAAACCATCGGCCTCGAAACCGTTGGCATCCAGGAAGCGCTTGATGTCGAGCAGCGAGAACCCTTCCTTGTTGATCTTGGCGCGATCGCCATGGGTATACATCTGCTCGAAGGCCACCTGCTCGTTCATCGGGTAGCCGTACTGATAGGTCAGCAGGGTTGCGACAGCCGCGGAGCCGCAGCTGAAGTCGTACTTCTGATGGATGGTGGTCTTGTAACGGGCCTCTTTGATGCTCGTCAGGTGAATGGCGTAGTTGCCGTTGCCACTCACCACGGAAATATCGGAGGCCGGGCTCCCCGTCGGCAGCGCCACCAGAACCATCAGCAGCGCTGCAAGCATTTTCACGGTTTGAACTCGACGCTGATCACGGTGGCGTTCTGGATCAGCACGTTGCTGCCCGAGTTCTGTATCACCATCGGTATGCCCGCTTCGCCGCTGAAGGCACCGCCCGTGATGACATTGGCACCTGAAATGACATGGTCCGCGGTGTCGTTGGACACCGTGCCGGTCAGCGTAGTGTTCTGCACGACCAGGGTGCCGCCACTCAGGCCGTCCAGGGTGGCGTTGTCCACGCCGGTCCCCAGGTCCGCGGCAGCCGCCCCCTCATTCTTGGTGACATCGACGGCGGCCGCGTAGACGGCAACCGGAGACTGCGCGCCATCCAGCAGATAGGCGGCAGGTATCTGCGCGTTTTCCGCGCAGAGCAAAGTAGGTACGACCATGGCGCAGAGCGCGATGACGCCAGGCAATGCATGGAGAATCCGCACGGCACTCACTCCTGAAGGCTTGAGCACGTCCATCGACCGCGCGTTTCGCGCGCTCGCTCTGAGCAACCCTTTGCAGTTGCAGCCGGGCATGGGGGAGCCGGAACGGCTCCACCATGCCGGATGCGTACTCACTTAATGTGCGAAGTTCAGGTTGGCCTGGACATTCACGCTCTGCTGGATCAACGCCGCTGCGCCACTGTTCTGCGCAAGGATCGAGACACCAGCCGCTGCGGCTGCCGAACCGTTCATCTGGTTCGACATGTCGAAGGCACCCGTCGTGGCATAAGCCGTGCCGCCTGCGCCGCCGTTGCCGCCCGCGCCACCGGAGCCTGCGCCACCGGTACCACCCATGCCTGAGCCGCCCGCACCGCCTGCACCGGCCGTTGCGTCAGCCGCACCACTGGTGCCACCCGTGGAGGTCGACGAACCGCTATAGCTGCTCGGCGACGATGCACCCGACGAACCTGCGCCACCGGCACCGCCGGCACCACCGGCTCCGCCTGCACCACCGGCCCCTGCCGTCGCCGTACCACCGCCGGCGTAACCGCCGCCGCCGCTGGTGCGCGAATGACTGTGGCTGTTTGCACTGGAGTTGCCGCCGTCGTTGCCGCCGCCGCCATCACCGCCGCTGCCGCCACCGGCCAGCGATGCGCCAAGGGCGCCGGAATCACCCGACGAACTGCCTGAACCGCCGGCATGACCGCTACGTGCATGGGCGTCGCCGCCCGATCCGCCGTCGCCGCCGTTGCCGCCGATGGCCTTGCCACCGTAGCCGTCGCCACCGCTACCGCCGCGGCCGCCACTGGCATTGCCATTGTTGGTGGATGAGTTGCCAATACCCCAAACGGCAACGTTCGACACCGAGCCGGTAAGCGTGCTGTTGGCTACGGCTTCATTGGTATTGAAGGAGTCAGCATTACCACCGCTACTCGCTGCGGAGCCGTACTGACCGGTCGCATACGTGCTGTAGGTGTTATTGGAATCACTGCTTCCATGGTTGTGGTCATTATCCGCAAATGCCGGCAATGCCAAGCCCATGCCGAGCACAATTGCGGTCGCAATTAGAGTCTTACGCATAGTCATTACTCCTGGAACGATGCGGTGACCCCCTGTGTAGCTGGTGTTGCGAGTCCAGCAAGGCTTATTCGCAACATGCGTGCCAGCCAACGCTGCGTCTCCTTGGGCAGCGCGACTGGCATGAGATAAGCGATTACAGGGGGCCTGCGGCACGTGATCCAGAAGGTCCGCCAAGCATGCAACGGACAAAGTGACACAGCACCGTTACACCCTTTTCGGCATGTGGGTAGCGCGAGCACCCGGATGCATCAGAACAAGATGCTCAACTTCAATGATTTGCGGTGCATTGGTGATCTCGATTTTTGCAATGTAAGCCACGTATCAAAGCTGTTACACCGATGCATACGAAACCATAGCAATCTCGTACAGACACATGAACCACAACGAAATCTGCAAAAAAAAGAGGGAGCCTTTCGGCTCCCTCTTCGCAAACGCTGGCAACAGCGATCAACGCTTCTCGATCGGCACGTAGGCCTGGTCTTCCGGTCCGGTGTAGTTCGCGCTGGGACGGATGATCTTGCCGTCCTCGCGCTGTTCGATCACGTGCGCGCTCCAGCCGGAGGTGCGGGCGATGACGAACAGTGGCGTGAACATGGCCGTCGGCACGCCCATCATGTGATACGCGCTGGCCGAGAACCAGTCGAGGTTCGGG
Source organism: Dyella telluris (assembly GCF_014297575.1). Lineage (NCBI taxonomy): Bacteria > Pseudomonadati > Pseudomonadota > Gammaproteobacteria > Lysobacterales > Rhodanobacteraceae > Dyella > Dyella telluris. The sequence goes on from NZ_CP060412.1 coordinate 459,803, forward strand.
AACATCTTCTTCTGCTCCCACATCAGCTTCTCGATCTTCTCCGACACGTCGAACAGCGTGGGGTTGCCACCTTCGGTGCAGAGCTTGCGCGAGACTTCCTTGATGATCTCGTTGCGCGGATCGGACACGGTATACACCGGGTGGCCAAAGCCGATGATGATTTCCTTGCGCTCGACGCGGGCGCGGATATCTGCTTCCGCCTCGGCCGCGTTGCGATAGCGCGCGATGATCTCCATCGCCACTTCGTTGGCGCCGCCGTGCTTGGGACCACGCAGCGCGCCGATGGCACCGGTGATCGCCGAGTACATGTCCGAGCCGGTACCGGCGATGACGCGCGCGGTGAAGGTGGACGCGTTGAACTCGTGCTCGGCGTAAAGGATCAGCGACTTGTCCAGCGAGTGCGCGTGCAGCTCGCTCGGCTTCTTGCCATGCAGCAGGTGCAGGAAGTGACCGGCGATGGATTCGTCATCCGTCTCCGTTTCGATGCGCTTGCCGTTGTGGCTGTAGTGGAACCAGTACAGCAGCATCGAACCGAAGCTGGCCATCAGGCGATCGGCGATGTCATGCGCGCCGGTTTCGTTGTGATCGTCCTTCTCCGGCAGCACGGTGCCCAGCACCGAACAACCCGTACGCATCACGTCCATCGGATGGGTGGCGGCCGGCAGCAGCTCCAGCGCGCTCTTCACCGGGGCCGGCAGGCCACGCAGGCGCTTGAGCTTGGCGCGGTACGCGTTCAGTTCCGCCCAGTTCGGCAGCACGCCGTGCACCAGCAGGTACGCCACTTCCTCAAAGCAACCCTTGGCCGCCAGGTCATGGATGTCATAGCCGCGGTAATGCAGGTCATTGCCGCTGCGGCCCACCGTGCACAGCGCGGTGTTGCCGGCGGCAACGCCCGACAGTGCGACGGATTTCTTGGGCTTGGGAAGGGTTTGCTCGGTCATCGGATACGTCTCCTCAACATGCGACTCTGCCGGCCGTGGCGCACCACGACCGACGATTGGGGTGGCCGATCAGGCCTTCTTCTGGCTGGCGAACAGCGCGTCGAGCTTGTCCTCGTAGGCGTTGTAGCCCAGGAAGTCATACAGGTCGGCGCGGGTCTGCAGTGTGTCGATGATGTTCTTCTGGGTACCTTCGCGGCGCACCGTCTCGTAGAAGTTCAACGCCGCCTTGTTCATGGCACGGTAGGCGCCGCAGCAGTAAAGGGCGATATCGACGTTGGCGTCACGCAGTTCGTCGGTAGTAAAGAACGGCGTGGAACCGAACTCGGTCAGGTTCGCCAGGATCGGCACCTTCACCGCGGCCTTGAAGCGGCGGTAATCGTCCAGCGTCTTCATGGCTTCGGGGAAGATCATGTCGGCACCGGCCTCGACATAGGCGCAGGCACGATCGATCGCGGCATCAATGCCTTCGGCGGCCGCGGCATCGGTACGCGCCATGATCACGAAACCTTCATCGGTACGCGCGTCCACGGCCGCCTTCACGCGGTCGACCATTTCGTCCCTGGGCACCACTTCCTTGCCTGGGCGGTGGCCGCAACGCTTCTGGCCGACCTGGTCCTCGATGTGCACGGCGGCCACGCCGACGTTGATGAACGAGCGAATGGTGCGCGCGATATTGAACGCGCCGCCCCAGCCCGTATCGATGTCCACCAGCAGCGGCATCTGGGTGGCGTCGACGATGCGGCGTGCGTCAGTGAGCACGTCCTCCATGGTCGAGATGCCGAGATCGGGGATACCCAGCGAGTTGGCGGCGACGCCGCCACCGGAAAGATAAAGCGCCTTGTAGCCCACGCGCTTGGCCATCAGGCCGGCGTAGGCAGTGATGGCACCCATCACCTGGAGGGGACTTTCGGCGGCGACGGCGGCGCGGAACCTTGCGCCGGGGGATGCGATCTGTGCCATGAAACCTCCGCTCATAAAAACGCGATTTTAGCGCAGGGCGTGTTCAAGGGCTGTTGCGCGGCAACATGCATGGTTTCGAACGCTGCGTGTAATGAAAGTGGAAGGCCCTGATCGTTCCACGCCTTTGCGGCCTTGAGCCCCCCTCTTCTCGGAGGGGAGCGGGGGACTCGGCCTCCCCATGGGGGATGCCATCGCGCCATCAGCAGACGTCGAGTGGCAACGTGCGAGGCGACGACCCTGCGCGAAGCCACTGGATGCCCCCGCTCTTAGGCGGTTGAAAAGCGCTTCCCACCCTTGCCCCCTTTCAGGGTTCGCAGGAATGACGGACAGGAAACCGTGGAGCAGGCCCCATGGAGTGAAGGAAACCCGTCAGCGCCGTGACTTACTCCCCCTGCTCCGGCCCTCTCTCCAAGGCCTTGCGCACCTCGTCCAGCGCCGCCGGATCATCCAGCGTCGAGAGATCACCCGGGTCGGTATGCTGCACCAGCGCCTGCAGCGACCGACGCAATAGTTTCCCCGAACGCGTTTTGGGCAACGCATTGACCACGTAAACCCGTGCCGGCCTGGCCACTTTGCCCAACTGATCGCAGACGCGCTGCTGCATGGCTTTCGCCACGTCCGCGGCGCCTTCGACCACGCCCTGTCGCAACGTGGCGAACACCACGGGCACCTGCCCTTTCAACTCGTCCTGCATGCCGATCACGGCAGCTTCTGCACACGCAGGATGTGTCGCCACCGACTCCTCGATCTCGCGCGTGCCCAGTCGATGACCGGCCACGTTGATCACATCGTCGGTGCGTCCCAGGATGTTGGTGTAGCCGTTCTCGTCGCGGATGGCCCAGTCCAGCGAGCTGTACAGCAGTTCGTTGAAGTGGCTGAAGTAGCTGGTGACGTAGCGCTCGTCGTCGCCCCACACGGTGGTGAGACAACCGGGAGGCAGCGGCGGCACGAACACCAGCACGCCTTTCTGGTTCGGCGGCAATTCCTCGCCCGTGCCTTCGTCGATCACCTTCATGCGGTAGCCGGGCGCGGGCAATCCCGGTGATCCGAATTTCACCGGCTTGAGGTCCAGGCCCGGCATCAGTGTAATCGCCGGCCAACCGGTTTCGCTCTGCCAGTAGTTGTCGATCACCGGCACGCCAAGGCCGTCGGTGATCCAGTGCGCGGTGGGTTCGTCCAGTGGCTCGCCTGCCAGGAACAACCATGTCAGGCGGGACAGGTCGTACTTCTTCAGCCAGCCCGCGTCCTGCTTCTTCAGCACGCGGATGCCGGTGGGTGACGAGAACATGGTGCGCACGCCGTAGCGTTCGCACAGTTGCCACCATATGCCCGGATCAGGTTGCGTGGGCAGTCCTTCGTACAGCAATGAGGTCGCACCGCCGATCAAGGGGCCGTACACGTTGTACGAATGCCCCACGGCCCAGCCAACGTCGGAGGTGGAGAACATCACCTGCCCCGGCGCCACATCGAAGATGGTCTCGATCGACATCGCCATGGCAACGGCGTAGCCGCCCACATCGCGCTGGATGCCCTTGGGCTTTCCGGTAGTGCCCGAGGTATAGAGCAGGTAACTGGGCTCGTTCGATTCCAGCCACGCCACCGGCACCTCGGCACCTTCGTACGATGCACGCAGACTGGCGTAGTCCAGATCGCGGCCGGCAACACGCGTCATCTGCGGATCCAGTCCGCGGTCGACAATGAGCACGTGCGCGGGAGCATGCTTCACTTCATCCAGCGCAGCATCCACCAGCGGCTTGTAGGGAATGATCTTGCCTCCGCGCATGCCTGCATCGGCGGCAATCAGCAGCGTCGGCTGCGCATCATCGATGCGAAGGGCAAGATTGTGTGCCGCAAAACCGCCGAACACCACGGAATGGATGGCCCCCAGGCGCGCGCACGCCAGCATGGCAAAGACGGCTTCGGCGATGTTGGGCAGGTAGATCACCACGCGATCACCCTTGCCTACGCCCAGCGATGCCAGCACGGCGGCGAACGTATTCACTTCGCGATACAGGTCGCGATAGGTGAGCTCACGCGTGATGCCGGTTTCGGTGGAGATGGCCACCAGAGCAAGCTGGCCGCCGCGCGCATCCAGATGCCGGTCGACCGCGTTGTAGCAGAGATTGGTGGTGCCACCCACGAACCAGCGCCGGAACGGCGGGTTGGATACATCGAGGATGCGCTCGGGTGGCGTGTGCCAATGGATGCGTTGCGCCTGTTCGGCCCAGAAGGCCTCTGGCTGCTCTATCGAACGCTGATAGAACTCCTCGTAGCGCATCATGATCATCCTCGGCTCAACGGCTGTCTGGCTAGCCTAGATCAGCCGTGCGAAACGGGCTTTGCGACCTTGGTCGAGTCGCCGGAGGGGATGAGCGCCCGCATGGCGTTCATCCCTGTCCGTGGCTTACAGGCAGGACACCGCCGCGTCGCGGTAGGCGCTGTTGTATTCCTTCTTGGTGTTCTGGGTTTCGTACATCATGGCCTGCGCACCCGTGCCGTCGGAGGTCACTTCGATCAGCTCATGCGCGCCATTCTTGTCGGTGCCCGACACGGTGCCCGACTGGTCCTTGTGCGAAACGCTCACCTCGGCCGTTTCGGCCCACTTCGCGCGCACGCATTCCAGATAGGTCGGAATGTCTTTGTTGGTACGGCTGCTCATCTTCGGCGTGGTGTCACGCAGGCCGTAGCTGCCGCAGGCAGCGAGCAAAACGCAGGAAGTAGCGATGACGAGGAGTTGCTTCATGTCCGGGTTCCAGTCGAGGATTCGCTGATTTAACCATGAAGCGCCACCCGACGGAGAGGCTTGACCCTCACGTTACGTGAGCCCCCAGAGTGACCGGCACGCAAGGAGGACACCCCATGGAACTGACCGTAGGCGAACTGGCAAGGCGCAGCGGGCTCACCGTCCGCACGCTGCACCACTACGACGCCATCGGCCTGCTGGTGCCCTCGTTGCGCTCCGCTGCCGGCTACCGGCTGTACGACCGGGCCAGTATCGAACGCCTGCATCGTATCCAGGCCCTGCGCCAAATGGGTCTGTCGCTGGCCGACATCGGAGTCGCCCTGTCCGGGCCGGAACTGCCATTGGCCGAGCTGATCGACCGCCAGCTGGCGCAGATCGATCGCGAGATGGCGCGCGCCGTCCGTTTGCGCACCAAGCTTGTCCATCTGCGCGCGCAACTGGCAACCGGACAGCCCCCTGATCTGGCCGAATGGCTGGACACCCTGGAGCTGATGACGATGTACGAGAATTACTTTTCCGCCGAAGAAATCAGGCAACTGCCCCTGCTTCACGATGCCGATACCCGCGCCGAATGGGGCGCCTTGGTCAGCACCGTGCAGGCCGCGTTGGATCGCGGTGTTTCGCCCGGTTCGCCCGAGGCGCAGATCCTGGCGCTGCGCTGGATGCGCACGCTGCACCGGGACACCGGCGGCAACCCGGATTTCCTGGTGCGCCTCAACACCATGCACGACAACGAGCCGGGCTCGTGGGACGCGATGGGCGTCACCACCGCCGTTCGGGACTTTATCGAGCAGGCATTCGTGGAGAGCCGGCTGGCGATCTACCAGCGCTACCTGAAGCCCGATGAGTTCGCCTTCATGCGCAGGCACTACGGCGAAACGTTTGACGCCTGGCCGCCATTGCTGGTCGAGCTGCGCAAGGCCATGAACGATGGCGTCGCACCACACGCCCCCGAGGCACGTGCACTCGGCCTGCGCTGGATCACGCTGTTCCGCAGCTATGCCGGCGACGATCCGGGCACGCACGAACGCATCCGCGAAGCCCACGCAAGGGAACCGGATCTTACCGACAGCTCGTGGGCTGACGACGCCCTGATCGGCTACGTAAAGAACATCCTCGCCACACTCTAGGCCGCGCCGCGCAGCCACCGGGCAGCCAGACGCGACAAGGGCGGCACAGGGCCGCCCTTGTCGTGGCAACGATGACTGCTCACTTACTTCTTGGCGAACAGGTGCTCGACGCCGGCGCGCTCTTCGCGCAGTTCCTTGTTGGTGGCATCCATGCGGGCGCGCGAGAAATCATTGATTTCCAGGCCCTGCACGATGGCGTACTTTCCATCCTTCACGGTCACCGGGTAGCCGTAGATCACGCCCGGCTCGATGCCGTACGAACCGTCAGACGGGATACCCATCGAAGCCCAGTCACCTTCCGCGGTGCCCAGTGCCCAGGTGCGCATGTGGTCAACGGCGGCCGAGGCAGCCGACGCGGCCGACGACGCACCGCGAGCCTTGATGATGGCCGCGCCGCGCTGCTGCACGGTCGGGATGAAATCGCTCTCGTACCAGGCCTGGTCGACCAGCGACAGCGCCGGCTTGCCGCCCACGGTGGCGTGGTACAGGTCCGGGTACTGCGTGGAGCTGTGGTTGCCCCAGATGGTCATCTTCTTGATGTCGGTGCTGTGCTTGCCGGTCTTCTCGGCCAGCTGCGACAGCGCGCGGTTGTGGTCCAGGCGAACCATCGCGGTGAAGCACTTCGGATCCAGATCCGGAGCGTTCTGCTGGGCGATCAGCGCATTGGTGTTGGCCGGGTTGCCGACCACCAGCACGCGCACGTCACGCTTGGCGTGATCGTTCAGGGCCTTGCCCTGCGGGCCGAAGATGGCGCCGTTGGCTTCCAGCAGGTCCTTGCGCTCCATGCCCGGGCCGCGCGGACGTGCACCCACGAGCAGCGCGTAGTCCACGTCCTTGAAGGCGACGTTGAGGTCATCGGTGGCGACCACGCCAGCCAGCGTCGGGAACGCGCAATCGTTGAGCTCCATCACCACGCCCTGCAGCGCGGGCAGCGCCGGGGTGATTTCCAGCAGGTGCAGGATCACCGGCTGGTCCGGACCCAGCATGTCGCCTGCGGCGATGCGGAACAGCAGGGCGTAACCGATCTGGCCGGCAGCGCCGGTAACGGCAACACGAACGGGTGCTTTCATCGGAGAAACTCCTTCAACTTGGCTAGTGCTTACAAAAGACAAGGCCCACGTCACGCGACGCGGGCCCCAAGACCATCAGGCCAGTTCTGCAAAGAACGCCTGGATACGTTCCAGCCCGGGCTGCAATTGTGCGGTCGGGCAGGTATAGGAAATGCGCAGGGCACGCGGCTCGCCGAAAGCCGAGCCCGGCACACAGGCCACGCCCTTGGCTTCCAGCAGCGCCGCGCACAGGTCCACATCGTTGTCGATGCGCGTGCCGTTGTGGCTCTTGCCGAAGGCAACGGAGATGTCGGGGAACGCATAGAACGCGCCCTGCGGATAGGGGCAGACCACACCGGGAATCGCACGCAGCGCGTTCACGACCACGTCGCGCTTGCCGGCGAATTCCTTGCACTTGGCTTCCGGCACGTCCTGCGGGCCGGCGAACGCGGCCACGGCGGCGGCCGTGATCACTTCCGGCACGCTGGTGATGTGGTTGGAATTGAGTGTGGTGATGGCCTTGGCCACGTTCTCGGGGCCCGCGATCAGGCCCACGCGCCAACCCGGCATGCCGTAGGTCTTGGACACCGAGTCGACGAAGATCTGGCGGTCCTTCAGCTCCGGCTTGATGTGCACGAAGTTGTGGTAGCCGATGCCGTCGAACACCATCGAGTTGTAGATGTCGTCGGTGATGATCCAGGTGTCCGGATACTTCACCAGCACCTCGGCCAGCGCGGCGATTTCATCGCGCGTATAGACCATGCCCGTGGGGTTGGACGGGTTGTTGAACAGGAACACTTTCGGCTTGCGCGCCAGCGCGGCATCGAGCTGCGCGGGCGTGAGCTTGTAGTTCTGCTCGGGGCCGCAATGCAGGATGTTGGCCTTGGCACCAAGGATGTCGGCGATGTCGCGGTAGGTGGTCCAGAACGGCGCGGCAAAGGCAATTTCATCGCCCTCGTTCAGCAGCGCCTCGCCCAGGTTGTACAGCACCTGCTTGGCGCCGATGCCGATGGACAGATTGGTACGGCCGTAACCGGTGAAGCCGAGCTTTTCGATGTGGACCAGGAAGGCATCCAGCAGCGCGTCGGCGCCGCGGTTGCTGCCGTACTGGCCGGAATCATGCTGGAGTGCTTCGCGTGCGGCGGCATACACGTGCTCGCCGGGAAGAAAATTGGGGACGCCGATGGAGAAGCTGATGATGTCGCGACCGGCAGCCTTGAGCTGCTTGGCCTTTTCGGCGATGACCATGATCGCGCTGGGCTTGGCGCGACCGACACGCTGGGCAAGCTGGGGCATGACTTCCTCTTGTTCGGGGACAGGCAGCGAAAGACAGCAAACTCGGAAATTTTAGCATGTGGCGGCGCGTCATCCGCCCCGCCCGCCCTATCGGATGGTCTAACCCCGCCCCCGGAGGTGCGCTGTCATGCCCGCGAGTGCATGATGGACCTGCCAGACCGTCCCACCCGGATGGGGGCGGACGCATGGCAGGGGCCCGCGGGATGCGGGCCAGCCGTTCGGAACCAGGAAACCTTTCCAACGCTCACCAAGGACATACGCGTATGCATTGGTTATGGGTAATCATTGTCGGTCTGGTCGTCGGCATCATCGCCAAGGCGGTCACCCCGGGCAAAGAAGCCATGGGTTGGATCATCACCGCCATTCTCGGCATTGCCGGTTCGTTCATTTCCACCTATGTCGGCGAAAAGCTGGGCTGGTGGCCGGAAGCCGGTTTCATGCACTTCCTGGGCTCGATCCTCGGCGCCGTCGTGCTGCTGGTGATCTATCACGCCCTGTTCCGCCGCGGCGCCACCTCGTAGCGCCCGTTACCCGGCGGTGCCTTGCGCACCGCCGGGCTTTTGCCGCCCTCAGGCGGTTTTGTTGCCACCGAGCAGCTTGCCCGCCAGCGAGGCGAGCGAACCCAGGTCGAAACCACCCTGGCCCTGCTCCGGCACCTGGCCATCGGGGGTCAGATGGTCCACCGCATGCGGCAGCACCTGCGAGAGCTGGCCGATCAGCTGGTTCTGGTCCACGCCCAGCTTGCCGGCGGCTTCCTGCAGCACCGAACCGAGGCCACCGTTCTGCAGCGCCTGGCCCAGCTGTTCACCGGACACCTGCTGGTTGGTGCCCGAGCCGACCCACGACTGCACCGCATCGCCCAGCCCGTGCTGCTGCAGCATGGACACCAGACCCTGCACGCCGCCCGCCTTGTCGATCAACTGGCCGGCGATGGCCACCAGGGAAGAACCGCCAGCCGAATTGGCCTGGGCACCACCGAGCAGATCATTGAGGAAGGACATGGTTACCTCTCCTTGAGTGGGATGACGCACATCGTGCGTGGGGTGGAGCCGTTCGATTCTAGGCCGCTGTTTCGCACACCGCCATGACAAAACTCCCAAAGAAAAAGCCGCCGTCGACATCGACGGCGGCTCTTCACGCAATCACCACGAACAGGATCAGCCGCGCTCGTCGAGCACCGCGTTCCATTCCTTCACGCGATCGGCCTGCGCGGCCAGCAGCGCGTCGACGTCGCCTTCCACGGTGACCTTTTCGATCACGTCGCCCTGGCGGATGGCGTCGACCACGGCCTGGTCTTCCGCGCCGAGGATTTCGCCGAACACGCTGTGCTTGCCGTCCAGCCACGGCGTGGCGCCATGGGTGATGAAGAACTGGCTGCCGTTGGTGCGCGGACCGGCGTTGGCCATGGACAGCACGCCCGGCTTGTCATGACGCAGCGAGGGGTTGAACTCGTCCTCGAAGCGGTAGCCCGGGCCACCGCGACCGCTGCCTTCCGGGCAACCGCCCTGGATCATGAAGTCGGCGATGACGCGGTGGAACGCGAGGCCATCGTAGTAGCCGCGACGCGCCAGGTTGACGAAGCTGGCCACGGTCACCGGGGTCTTGTCGTCGTGCAGACGCAGGTGGATGGGACCGCGGTTGGTGGTCATGGTGACGTTGATGGTCATCAGGGAATCCTTCGTTCGCAAAAGCCGGGCGCAACCACAGGCGCCCCGCGGGGCGGCAAGGATACCCCAGCCGGCGTGACAGGCCGATCCCCCTGAATACGGCACGCCATGCGCCGTACCTAGACCGGCCCGGGTGTCCAGGTGGCTGGCAGATCCAGCGCCTCCCGGGTCAGGGTGCCGGTACCGCGCGACCTGGGCGCCGGCGTGGGCACCCTCACCGGCCACGGGGCTCCCTCATATAAGTGTGCCCAGAGGCGATCCAGTGCGGCATAGCCGTAGGGCAGCAGTGGAACGTGCCGGTCTCCGAAACCGGGAATGGCGAGGAAGGCATCGAAATGCTGGGCGCCGGGCACCTTCCAGTACAGCGGTCGCCCGCCGCCGGCCCGGAGCCAGGCCACGTAGGGCTCGGAAGTGAACGAGGCGGGCAGCAGGCCATCGTCAGCGCCATGCACGACCCAGAGCGGCAGACTGGCCCGCGGCTGCTTCACCGTCGTTGCCGCCACGCCATCGCGCAACGCCTGGGTGCTCGCATCCTTGTCCTCCCAGAGCGTCCGCAGGCAAAGAGCGCCCGGCAAGCTCGCATCGGCCGAGTGATCCATCCCGCCGGACAGGCCCACGCCCTGCCCGGGTGGAATGCCCGACGCATCCGTCCACCAGCTGGCCCTGATCACGGGGTCGATAGCCCCCGATCCGCCATAGCGGAATCCGCAGGGCATCTCGTCCGGGCCGCGCCGCATATAAGCCGATGCGTAGCCGGCGGTAATGGCACGCCACAGGTCCAGCGCCGTGGTGGAAGCGGCCGTAGCCATGACTTCATCCGTCCAGCCGCTGGCACGCAGGCGTTCATGGGCTTCCGCGGCCTGCCCGGCAAGGTGCGCGGCACTAAGTAGGCCGCGTTCGTGGAGTTGGTGGCAACGCTGCACCCATGAAGGCGGCACCTCGCCTTGCGGGGTACGCGCCATCGGCGTGCTGTCAAAACGAGCGTCCGCCAGCGCGCAGGGCAGCCAGATCGAGGCTTCCGTGGCGTAGTCGAACAAGGCTCGGCCCTGCCCCGGCACGAGCACATTGGGTTCCAGCGCCACCACACCGGCCAGCAGGTGTCCGTCATCCAGACCCGCCGCCTGCAGCACCGCCCCGCCACCATTGGAAAGGCCGGTGGCGATGATGCGGGTGTTCTGGGCCGTGAAAGGCGCCAGCTCGGGAAATGCGCGATCCAGCATGGCCAGGCCGAACTGCGCGGCCTGCAGCACGTGGCGACCCCAGTCCGCTTCGGGGTTGTCCCCGGAATGCAGGTGCTTGATGCCGATGCCACCCTGCGCGGAGGCCCGCGGTGGCTCGAATTCCAGCGTCGCGCTGCCGCGCCTGGCGCGCGTACCGTCCAGCGCGACGCCGGTGTCGTCAGCGGGGTCGAAATAGCCGCTGCCGGCCCCTTTGTCGGTGTAGGCCACGGCACAGCCGCGGGGCAGCCCCCAGGCACCCGCCAGTGCGATGGCGCCGTAGATGCCGCGGGACCCGGACGAGGCCGTCACCACCAGGCAACGATGCGCCGGGCCGAAATGGTCCGGCACCTGCACCAGCACCCGGTGCGGGGACTGCGCCCCGGGAATCCAGGCAAACGCCTGATACTCCCTCCCGGGAACATCCGGCACCGCCCCGTAGACACGCCCATAACCGCCCAGCGGTCCCAGATCGGCGATGCCTTGCCAGCTGGACTGGATCGCCCGCCGCCGCAATTCCGCCGGCGTGGGACGCAGCGGGTGCGCGATGGACGATGGCTCGGCGCCCAACCCGGACTGCCCCAACCCCGCGCTCAGCAGGTCATCGCCCTGGCGGTGCCCGGTGACGCGCACTTCGCCGCGCAGAAAATCGGGTGCCTGCATGCCTGACTCCTTTGAGGTTGCGATGGTCGTTGCCGATGACGCCGGCAACGGCGCTCGCCACAGTATCCACGGGCAAAGGTGACGGCCCACTCGCCCCATCCCTTCACACGGCCGGCAGCCCGTTTTTTCCCGGTAAGCATGTGCCGCGGCGCGGATCCCCGCGGGGTGGCGGCCCGTCCGCTTCCGACCGGGTCAGCCGCCGTGCCCCACCCGCCTGAACGAATTTGTTAAGGCCTTTCAAGCAAGCTGTCACATAACCCCGTATAATTGTCGGGTTACCCCTATAGAAACCTCACGCGACGGCCCCGTGCCGCCCGAGACGACCTCATGTCCATCGAAAATCTGCGCAATATCGCCATCGTGGCCCACGTTGACCACGGCAAGACCACGCTCGTCGACCAGCTGCTCAAGCAGTCCGGCACCCTCAACGAGCGCACCGTGCTCGCCGAGCGCGTGATGGACAGCAACGACCAGGAAAAGGAGCGTGGCATCACGATCCTGGCCAAGAACACGGCCATCACCTGGACCGACAAGAAGACCGACACCAAGAACCGCATCAACATCGTCGACACCCCAGGCCATGCCGACTTCGGCGGCGAAGTGGAGCGCGTGCTGTCGATGGTCGACACGGTGCTGATCCTGGTCGACGCGATGGACGGCCCGATGCCGCAGACGCGCTTCGTGACCCAGAAGGCCTTCGCCATGGGCTTCAAGCCCATCGTCGTGGTCAACAAGGTCGACCGTCCGGGCGCGCGTCCGGAGTGGGTGGTCGAGCAGGTGTGGGATCTGTTTGAAAAGCTCGGCGCCACCGACGAGCAGATGGAATTCCCGATCGTTTACGCCTCGGCGCTGAACGGCTACGCCTCGCTGGACGAGAACGCCCGCGAAGGCGACATGACCCCGCTGTACGAAGCGATCATGCAGCACGCGCCCAAGCCGGACGTGGATCCGGAAGGCGCCTTCCAGATGCGCATCAGCCAGCTGGACTACAACAACTTCGTCGGCGTCATCGGCATTGGCCGCATCCAGCGCGGCACCCTGAAGAAGGGCATGCCGGTCTCCGTGATCGACCGTGAAGGCAAGAAGCGCCAGGGCAAGATCGGCCAGGTGCTGGGCTTCCTCGGCCTCGAGCGCATCGAGCAGGACAGCGCCGAAGCCGGCGACATCGTCGCTATCTCGGGCATCCCCGAGCTGACCATTTCCGATACCGTCACCTCGCTGGAAGTGCCCGAAGCGCTGCCGGCGCTGAGCGTCGACGAGCCGATGATCAGCATGACCTTCCAGGTCAACAACTCGCCGTTCGTCGGCAACAAGGATCTGTCGGGCGGCAAGTTCCTCACCAGCCGCCAGCTGCGTGAGCGCCTGGATCGCGAGAAGGTGCACAACGTGGCACTGCGCGTGGAAGACGGCTCCGACGCCGACAAGTTCCTGGTCTCGGGCCGTGGCGAACTGCATCTGTCGGTGCTGATCGAAAACATGCGTCGCGAAGGCTACGAGCTGGCCGTGTCGCGTCCGGAAGTGATCATCAAGGAAATCGACGGCCAGAAGATGGAGCCGATCGAGCAGCTGGTGGTGGACATCGAAGAGCAGCACCAGGGTGGCGTGATGGAACGCCTGGGCATCCGCAAGGGTGACCTGAAGAACATGGTGTCGGACGGCAAGGGCCGCGTGCGCCTTGAATACCTGATCCCGGCCCGTGGCCTGATCGGCTTCCAGAACCAGTTCAAGACCCTCACCCAGGGTTCGGGCCTGCTGTTCCACGTGTTCGACCACTACGGTCCGTACACGCCGGTGGCCATCGCCAAGCGCCTCAACGGCGTGATGATCGCCAACGCCGGCGGCACCACCCCAGCCTACTCGCTTGGACCGCTGCAGGATCGCGGCAAGCTGTTCGCCGCCGAAGGTGATTCGGTGTACGAAGGCCAGCTGATCGGCATTCACGCCAAGGACAACGACCTCACCGTCAACGCCATCAAGCCCAAGCCGCTGACCAACATGCGCGCCTCGGGCAAGGACGATGCGATCCAGCTCACCCCGGCGACCAAGTTCTCGCTGGAGCAGGCACTGGACTTCATCGACGACGACGAGCTGGTCGAAGTCACGCCGAAGGAAATCCGCATGCGCAAGAAGCACCTGACGGAAAACGACCGCAAGAAGGCTTCGCGCGGCGTCAACTGATCGCTTAGCTTCCTGCGTTGAAATCAAAAGGCCAGGTTCTTCGGAACCTGGCCTTTTTCGTGTCCGCGTGCCGCAGGGACGCGGCCATCCCGCGCATGACGCCACAAGGGAAAGCTACAGGCCGCACGGCAAAGCGGCGACTTCGCGCTCGATCTCGGAAACCTACGATGACGTGTTGCAGCTGTCGCCGCGGGCATCTCTCGCCGGAATGCACGCCGACAGCCCGTCCTGTCACGTCTTTTCCCAGGAGTCGCCATGAAAATACGCCGCACCCTTGCCGCCATCACCGCCATCGCCCTGCTCGGCGCATGCGCCAACACACCCGCCGGCTCGTCCACCGGCGCCACGGAGATCCGTGCCGGCGTGATCGAGCAGATCAGCAACGTGCAGATCCAGACCAATCACCACACTGGCGTGGGTGCCGTGGTGGGCGGCGCCGTCGGCCTGGGCGTCGGCAGCCTGATCGGCGGTGGCACTGGGCGCGACGTGGCCATGGTGCTGGGCGCCGTGGGCGGCGCAGTGGCCGGCAACGAGGTACAGAAACACTACGACAAGCCCGTGGCTGGCCAGCAGATCATCGTGCGCCTGAAGAACGGCGTGCTGGTCTCCGTCACCCAGCCGGCCTCGTCAGCGCTCCACACAGGCGAGCGAGTCTACGTCGAGGGCAACGGAGAGAACGCCCGCGTGGTTGCCTCGCAGTAACCGTCCGCCAACACCGATTTCCCCTGCTGGCAAAAGGCCGCCGCAAGGCGGCCTTTCTACATTGGGCGGATCATCATGCAAGGCCGGCACGGCATTGCATCGCCCCCCATCCACGTTGCCGCCCCTCGATGCGATTCCAACTCGCCACCACCGCAGCATGCCTGTTGTCCGCCACGTGCATGCTCCACGCCGACGAACCCAGCCTGTTCGTACCGCAGTGGCTGGGCGCGCAATACACCTTCGTCGACCAGCACCAGGATTCGCTGCACTCGCCCTACTCAGGCCCGCTCAGCCTGCACGCGAATGGCGATACCGAACGCTCCCACACCTTCGGCGCGTACTTCGGCGTGCCGTTGCCAGCGCATCTGCAGTTCTATCTCGACGTGGAAATGTTCAAGGGCGAAGGCGTGTCCGGCGCCACGGGCCTGGGTGGCCTGACCAACGGCGACGTGATCCGGGCCGGCTCCAACAACCTGCCCAAGACGCCCTATGTGGCACGCGCCTTCCTTCGTTGGACGCAAGCACTGGGCGATGGAACAACCCACGTGGAGCGGGCGCAGGATCAACTGCCCGGTGACGAAGCCGACGAACGCGTCGAGGTGAAGCTGGGCAAGATGTCGGTGACCGACGACTTCGACAAGAACCGCTACGCCGGCAGCACCCGCACCCAGTTCATGAACTGGGCGCTGTTCAACAACACCGCCTGGGATTTCGCTGCCGATACACGCGGCTACACCGACGGCCTGGTGTTGGCCCTGGTACGCAAGACCTGGAGCCTGCGCTACGGCATCTACCGGATGCCTTATGAAGCCAACGGGCAACGCCTGGTCAACGCGCTGGGGCAATCGCAGAACCAGCAGGTCGAGCTGACCCTGCAGCCGCAATCCGATGGCTGGGCACTGCGCTTTCTTGCCTATCGCAACACCGCACGCATGGGCATCTACAGCGATGCCCTGGCCATTGCCGAAGCCACCGGCCAGCCCCCGGACATCCACGCCGACGACGCACCCGGCCGGCATAAATACGGCTTTGGCATCAACGGCGAACTGCCGCTCGCCGACCACGGCGACACCGGCCTGTTCATGCGCGCAGGCTGGAACGACGGCCATACCGAATCGTTCGTGTTCACCGAGGTGGATCGCACGATGACCGCCGGCTTCCAGTTGTCCGGCGTGCACTGGTCGCGCCCTACCGACCACGTCTCGGTGGCCGTCGCGGTCAATGGCCTGTCAGGCGACCATCGCGATTATCTAGCCGCTGGCGGCAATGGCTTCGTGCTGGGGGATGGCGCACTGAACTACGGCCGTGAACAGATTCTTGAGGCGTACTACAGCTTCACGCCCTTCGCGCACTTCACGCTGAGCCCCGACCTGCAACTGGTCCACAACCCGGGCTACAACCGGGACCGCGGCCCGGCGCGATTCGTAGGGTTGCGCGCGCACATCGACATCTGACGAAACAAAGCGTCAGCTGCTTTGCACGCGCTCCAGCGCCGCCACGCGACGCTCCAGGCGCGGGCCGAGATAACAGTGCGAGCCGCACGGCATCAAGCCGGCGTCGTTGAAGGCCTTCAGGTACCAGGACGGTGCACGCGCGTGGAAGCCATCCATGTCGCCATCGACACCGTCCTTGTTGGTGAACACCTCGAGAAAGGCCACGCCCTCGAGCATGTCGCTGATGCCTCCAAGGCCCGCGCGGATCTCGGCCGGCTTGAGGTAATGCAGTACGTCGGTACAGACGATGACGTCGAAGCGGTGATCGAAGCGCAGGTACTCCAGCTGGCCGAAACGCGCCAGGCCGATATTGCGGCTGCGCCCGAAGCGGGACACTGCATACTCGCTTGCCTCCAGCCCCTGATAATGAAGGCCGGGGCGCAGCTTGAGCAGAGGCGCACGCCATACACCCTCGCCGCAGCCCACGTCGAGCACCGAGCGCACCGGGCGCCCGAGGTAATACTCGGCCTGCGCCACCACCATGGCGATCTTGCGGCGCAGTTCGGCCGGCGAGGCCACCGTATGGTCGGGGTGCCGATACCACTTGTCGAAATAGGCGCGGTCGTAAATCTTGGGCACAGGTACTCTCCGGCGAAGGCTGAATAGTAGCGCAGCGGCCATGATCACCCGCCCTGAACATGGCTTGCCGCAGGATAAGGACGATGGAACCTGGGAGCCGCCCGCCCATGCCCACGATCCACATCCGCATGACCGGTACGCGCGACAGCGCCGATACCCTGCTGACGATCCTGCACGGCATCGATGGCATTGAGCACGTCGAGGAGATCGACGATCCCACACTGGACATGAGGGATGACTCCAGTTCCTCGGACCTGATCGACGACAACAGCGCCGAACTCTTCGTCATAGAAGTGACTGCGCGCGACCTGCTTCACGCCGATGCCGTGCGAGCGGTGGCGGAAGTGGAGGCATCCATGTTGGGCGCCCTGGTGGAATTCACCGACGATTTTTGAGATCTGCGTCGTCGCCCACTTCGCCACGCAGACAACCTCACATGCAGAGAAGGCTGTTCCTGATCCCGGCCACCCATGCCTGTGGCCTATGTTCATCACGCGCATCCGCGCTGAACACGGACCAAGAAAGGAGCAGCCATGGCAGAAAACAACAGCTTCAGAAACCGGTACCCAATCATCCTTGTGCACGGCATCTTTGGATGGGGTCGCGACGAAGTGCTGGGATTCAAGTATTGGGGCGGCAATGTCGACATCGAGGCCCGCCTCAACGACATGCACTATCGCACCCAGACGGCCACCGTCGGCCCGGTGTCCAGTAGTTGGGAACGCGCCGTGGAGCTTTATCACTACCTCGTGGGCGGCAGGGTCGATTACGGTGCGGCACACGCCAGCAAGTACGGCATCCAGCGATACGGCCACACTTTCCCCGGCATCTACCCGCAGGTCAGCCACACCAACAAGATCCACCTCGTGGGACACAGCATGGGCGCCCAGACCATCTGCGAACTCGAATCCATGCTGCGCAACGGATCACAGGAAGAGCGCGACTACCATCAGGCCCATCCTGGGGACACGATCTCCGAGCTGTTCCTGGGTGGCAAGAACTGGGTCCACAGCATCACGGGCGTGGCGCCCGGGTTCAACGGCACCACGTTTCTCGATACCACCAATGGTCCGGTCAACATGATGAACCTGTTCAGGCAAAACATGCTGTGCCTGGCAACCGCCAACGGTGCCGACCCGACCAATTTCGTCTACGACTTCAAGCTTGACCAATGGGGCCTCAAGCGTGAAAAGGGCGAGCATTTCATCGAGTACCTGGAGCGGATCATCGACAGCGACCTCTGGAAGTCGCGCGACACCGCGCTATTTGACATCTCGACCGCGGGCGCCGCGAAGATCGTGCGCGAACGGATCCGCCTCTTCCCGGGAACGCACTATTTCAGCTTCTCCGGCAAGACCACCTTCATCAATCCCAGGACAGGGTATGCCCTCCCGCTGCCGGCCACTCACCCTGCCCTGTACCTTGGTGCACTGGTCATGGGCCGCAACCATGGCAATCCTGAGCTGCCGGGCGAGCCCATCGAATGGCGCGACAGCGACGGGTGCATCCCCTGCGCGGGCACCCGATACATATTCGATCACCCCCACCGTGACGCCGATCCCCTCGACATGTCCTTCCCGGCGGGCATCTGGAATGCCTTCCCGGTCATGCACGATTGTGACCATATGGCGCTGGTCGGCATCGGCGCCGCCTACCAGTCGGAACGAAAGGACATCATGCCGTTCTATGCGGACATGGCCCGCATACTGACGGCGACCGAGCAGCAAACGGATGCCGCGCATGCCGATGCCGCCACGGCACACGGCGCAACGCATCCGACGCACCGGCAGGCAAGCACCACGAAAGCCAGTGCACCCCATGCAAAGCATCATGACGCCAAGGCTCCCCCGAAACGAAAGCACTGAGGTCCGGAGGGATAGCACGCACCCGCGTGCCATCCCTGCGCCAGGCTGTCGAAGTGCATGAATACCAACCAACACATCGGCATTTCCGGCAGCCTAGGCGGTAAGCCGCTCGTCTCCTGCTACGTTGTCACTCCTGAAGCGCGCCGCCGTTCAATTGCCGCCAGGAGCCCAGACGCATGCAGGAACGCCCGAACCTTCCTTCCCACGCTACATGCCGCCGGCTGGTTCTCGCGGGCATGCTGCTGGCACTTGGCACAGGCGCCGCGGCGGCCCGCGACGCCCACGCGCTGTCGCAGGACGACATCGACTGGCTTCGTCGCGACAGCTTCGAACTCGACAGCACCACTGTATCCATGTACCGGGACCTGGGCCGCTCGCGCCTGCTCGACCGGCAACTGGATGGCCGCGTCGGCGACGAGCTGCCGGCACCGATCAATGCCCTGATCAATTCCTATGAAGCGGGCAGCGTTTCAACGGAACAGCTCCTGACCAACCTGCGTGACGAGCAGGAGAACATCAAGGCAATGCCCGATGGCGACGCCAAGACCGCCGCCAGGAAGGCCCAGCAACAGCACGCCAACGACCTGCTGCAGCAAGCGCAGGAAATCGAGATGCTGCACGCCATCTATGGACCGAACCAGCTCAAGGAACAGATGGTGTGGTTCTGGCTGAACCATTTCAGCGTGTATGGCGCCAAGGGCCGCGTGCGTTGGGTGGCGGCCGACTACGTGCAGAACACCATCCGTCCGCATGCGCTGGGCAAGTTCCGCGACCTGGTGATGGCGACGCTGGAAAGCCCGGCGATGATGGAGTTCCTGGACAACGCGCAGAACGCCAAGGGCCACGTCAACGAGAACTATGCCCGCGAACTGATGGAGCTGCACACGCTGGGCGTGGGCTCGGGCTATACGCAGCAGGACGTGCAGCAACTCGCACTGATCCTTACCGGTGCTGGCGTCGCGCCGCTGCGTGATCCCAAGAATATGCGCCCGCGCGTAGCGGAGATGGTTGTACGCAACGGCATGTTCGAATTCAATCCCCGACGCCATGACTTCAGCGACAAGGTGTTGCTGGGCCACAAGATCAAGGGCAGCGGCTTCGACGAAATCAGCGAGGCGGTGGACCTGATCACCAGGCAGCCCGCCTGCGCCCAGTTCGTCTCCAGGAAGCTCGCGGAATACTTCGTGTCCGACACCCCGTCGCCCGAGCTGGTGGCCAGGATGGCCCACACCTTCCAGCGCACCGATGGTGACATCGCCGAAGTGCTGCAGACCATGTTCGACTCCAAGGAACTGGCCGCCAGCTACGGCAAGAAGTTCAAGGACCCGATGCAGTTCGTGGTGTCTTCCGTGCGCATGGCCTATGACGGCAAGCCCATCGCCAACGCCAAGCCGCTGCTCAACTGGCTCAACCAGCTGGGCGAGCCGGTGTTCGGCCGGCTGACTCCGGATGGCTGGCCACTGGACAGCACCGGCTGGTCCAGTTCCGGCCAGATGGCCAAGCGCTTCGAGATCGCCGGCGCCATCGGCACGGGCAACAACCGCCTTCTGACACCGGAAGGCCAGCCCAAGAGCGGTGGCGATTTCCCCATGCTGACTACGCGGCTCTATTACGACACCTTCGACACCAAGCTGAGCGTGCCCACGCGTGACGCGCTCGCCAAGGCCACTACGCAGCAGGAATGGAACACCTTCCTGCTCTCCTCACCCGACTTCAACTACCGCTGAGGCACAGCCATGAAACGCCGCGAATTCCTGCTCGCTGCCGCAACCGCTGCCGTCGCCGCGCCTGCGCTGTCCTTCTCCGGAAAATTGTTCGCCACGCCTGCCAGCAACAGCCCGCGCTTGCTGCTGGTGTTCCTGCGCGGCGGCTACGACAGCAATAACCTGCTGGTGCCTTACAGCAGCGACTTCTACTACGAGTCGCGCCCCACGCTGGCCATCGCCAAGCCCGATCCGTATAACGCCAACAGCGCCATCGGGCTCGACAACAGCTGGGGCCTCAACCCCGTGTTGCGCGACACCATCTACCCGCTGTGGCAGAAGCGCCAAGTGGCCTTCATTCCGTTCGCAGGCACCGACGACATGTCGCGCAGCCACTTCGAAACGCAGGACAACGTCGAGTCCGGCGAACCCACCGGACAACGCAGCAACTTCCGCTCAGGCTTCATGGCGCGCCTGTCGGGACAGATGAGTACCGTGCCGGCCATCGCTTTCACCGACGCCCTGCCGTTGTCGTTCCAGGGTAGCGGGCACGACATCCCCAACATCTCGCTGCGCGGCAATCCCAAGCCGGTGTACGACGAGCGACAGGCCAACATCCTCGCCGGCATGTACCGCGACACGTCGCTGGCCTCGGCTGCGGCCGATGGCCTTGAACTGCGCCAGACGGTTTCGAAGGAGCTGCAGGACGAGATGATGAAGGCGAATCGTGGCGCCCCTAACGCCAAGAACTTTGCCGACGAAACGACGCGTATCGCCACCATGATGCGCGACCAGTACCGCCTTGGCTTTGTCGACGTCGGCGGCTGGGACACGCACGTCAACCAGGGCAGCACTACCGGCCAGCTCGCCAACAACCTGAGCAACCTCGGCAAGGGTCTCGCCGCCTACGCCGATGCGCTGGGTGACGAGTGGAACAATACGGTGGTGGTGGTGGTGTCGGAGTTCGGCCGCACCTTCCGCGAGAACGGCAACAAGGGTACCGATCACGGGCACGGCACGGTGTACTGGGTACTGGGCGGCAAGGTGAATGGCGGTCGGATCGCCGGTCAACAGGTCGCGGTAGCCCCGCAGAGCCTGCTGCAGAACCGCGACTACCCCGTGCTCAACAACTACCGCGACGTGCTGGGCGGCCTGATGGGGCGCATGTGGGGCATGTCCGGAAGCCAGCTGCAATCGGTGTTTCCGGGCGCGCACCCGAAGGACCTGCAGTTGGTGTAACGAACTTGTCGCGCGCAAGCGCGCTCCTACAACGACGGCATCCGGTAGGAGCGCGCTTGCGCGCGATGCTGCCAATCAATCAAGCGATGCGGCGATAAACGCCGCTCATCACCCGTTCCCAGCTCACCCCGCCGTTGAACGAACTCTCCAGCTGCAGGGTGAACGTATCCTCGTTCTCGAAAGCGTAGACGTGACGCGTCTGTCCGCGCGGCGAACTGCGCACGAAGGTCAGTCGCTCGCCATTCCACAGGCCCGGCGCCGGTGTGCCCGGCACGAAACCGAAGCTGTCGAACCAGTACAGGCTGTACTGATCATGGTCCGGCTCCGCCACGAACACCGCATGCGCCTGGAGGGCCGTGTTCCCATCGCGCTCTTCGCGATAGTCCTGCACCAGGACCCGTCCGTTGAGCTGCAGACGCGCCGTCGCGTAACCCGTTGCCGGGCCGCCCGGCCCCCAGCGCGTAGTGGCCAGGGTTTCCTCGCCCACCCATTCGCCCGCAAAGCGGGCCAGCATGCCCGGGGACATGGCTCAGGCGCCCTCGCCGACGATGCGCACCAGCAGGCCCTTGGCTATCGCGCCATGGAACTTGCCCATGCCACGCACCATGTGCAGCGTGGCAAACAGCAGGAGCACGCCGGCAATGCAGGTCAGCACGGCCAGTGGCCAATAGTTGTTGTCGCACAGCCACTCCGGGTAGCCGCACTGCAGGTAGATCACGTCCGCCACGCTCAGCGCCTTCAGGATCGGCGTGGCGACAAGGGCCAGCGCAATGCTCAGGAAGGTGATCGTCACGGTGAAGTAGAAGATGCCCAGCGGCAACATCAGCACCATGTAGAACAGCGTGGTCCAGGTGCGTGCATCGGTGAAGATCGCACCCATGCGCTGCCAGAAGGACTGGCCAGCATTGGACGGATATGGCGGGCGACGCGGCATGCGCACACCCAGCATCGTCTCCACGATGCGCCCTTCCAGCAGCGACAGTGCGCGCACCGTGCCCAGGAACAGGATGGTGAACGGAATGCCGATGATCAGCACCGACAGGCCGGCCGACAGCGATACGCCGGTTACCGCCCAGGTGAAATAGAAGATGCCCGTTGCCAGCGACAGCAGCATGTAAAACAGCGCGCCCCAGGTATGGGAATCGGCGGCCACGCCGAAGAAACGGCCCAGTGCGGAGCGTTGCTTGGGCACCGGCGGCGGACGCAGCGCCCGCTGTATCTTGATTTCCTGGTCGCGGTAGATGTCCGCCACCTCTTCCGGTGCACCGTAGGTGCCCACCACATGCGCCAGCATATCCGCCTCGCTGCGCTGGGGATTGTCGGCCAGCTCGGCGCGAAGATGTTCTTCCGCGTCATACAGCGCGTCCTGGATCAACGCCGGGTCCGCTCCCTTGAGGGCAGCCCGCAGCTGGTTCAGGTATTCAGCAATCGTGCGTGGTGCGTTCATTACACCCCTCCTTGCAGAACGGCATCGACGGAATCGCGCGTGGCGTTCCAGGCTTCCACCCAGTCACGCAGCACTTCGCGCCCCGGCTTCGTGATGCGGTAATAGCGCCGCGGCGGACCGCTGATGGAAGGCTCCACCTCGCTGTCCAGCAGCCCCGCCCCCTCCAGATTGCGCAGTACGGGATACAGCGCGCTCTGCTTGCCCGCAAGCACGCCCTCGCCCACTTCTTCCAGGCGCTTGGCAATCTGGTAGCCGTACATCGGCTGACGCGACTGCCCCAGCACCGCCAGCAGCACCAATGACACCGTGCCCGCCGACAGTTCCTTCTGGAATTTCTTCAGATGGCTGCTGTTGTCTTCCATGCCCCACCCGCACTGCGACATACCTTGGAGTGAACCATAGTGTGAAGTTAACAGTAGCCGGATGGGCCTGAAGTCATACCCCTGCCATAAGGCATGCCCGGAGCCCCTGTCCCACGCGGGTGTTTCCATCGCACGGACCCCGGCCTTCCGCGCCGCCATGCGCTGCAGCGCGACCAAAGGCGACATTGCAGACACACTTCGCCCCACTAGAATTCCCTGATGCGCAGCCATCTGGCCCAACATGCCTGAGCGGGAAAGCCATGGTCCGGGTAGCGGCATGGGCAACGCCCGACGCATGCTGGCCGACCTGAAGACACTGTTACGCGGGTTATGGCGCGACCTTGCCACGCTGCTGAAACCCGGGCCGCGCCTGGTGGACCAGGCCGAAGCCGTGGCCTCCGTGTTGCTCGCGATCGCGCTGGCGCAACTGGCCGGTACGCGGAATGTCGGCTGGGCCGCCTTCAGCGGCTTCATGGTCATACGCTCGCACCTGGCGGCCAGCACCCAGCGCGCGGCGTTGCGCGTGCTCGGCACCGTGGCAGGTGCGCTGGCCGGCTATCTGGTGGCGGTACGCATCGTCGGGCACCCGTGGTGGGCCTGCCTCGCGCTGGCCGTGGTGGTCACCGGCACCATGTACATGGTGCTGGTCGGACGACGCACCTACGCCTGGCTGTTCACCGGCCTCACCTTTCTCATGGTGGTGGTCGAAGGCGTGGTCCCGCAGGCGGCCTCGCCCGCATCATTTGCACTGGCGCGCGTGGAGGAAATACTGATCGGCACCGGCGCGAGCCTGCTGGTGAGCTACCTCTCCTCGAAAACCCTGCGACGCTGGGTGCCAGGCCAGCCACCCAAGGCTGCCGTGTCGAACTTCGGCTGGTATCCGGATGCGGCGTGGCACGCCGTACAGGCGGGTCTCGCGGCAGCGGTCATTCCGCTCTTTGCGCGATGGATCGCCGTTCCCACGCTGATCCAGGCCGGCATCACCGTGATGGCCGTGATGGCCATTCCGCTGGCCAGCCTCACCCCTGCCAGCAAGGTGGTTTCCACGCGCATGGTCTACCGCTTCATCGGCTGCGGCCTCGGCGCGCTGCTTGCCATCGCCATCCTGCTGGTCTCGCATCACAGCGTGGTACTCATCACGCTGGGCGTGTGTCTTGGCGTGGCCATCGGGCGACATATCGAGAACGGCCCGCATCGCTACGGCTACATTGGTGTGCAGTTCGCCCTTGCCTTCCTGGTGGTGCTGGTGCCCGACCGCTATGCCAGCGCGAATATGGAACCGGGCCTGGAGCGCCTGCTTGGTATCCTGGCCGGCTTCGCCGTGCTGCTGCTGACGCAACAGCTGTTCAGGGCATGGCGCCTACTGCTACCGCGCATCAAGTGAAGCCCGGTTGGAAACCATGATCACTCTCCGCACCTCCACACCCGCCGACGGCCCACAGATCATGCAGGTCTGGCGCAGCGCCGTGGACGCCACCCATCACTTCCTCACGGGTGACGACAGGCGTGCCATCGAAGAGGAAGTGGCCGCCTTCCTGCCCTCGGCGCCGCTGCTGCTTGCCGTGGACGAACTGGATCGTGTCCTCGGCTTCATGTTCCTGCATGAAGGCCATATGGAAGCACTGTTCGTGGACGCCAATCATCGGGGCGCCGGCATCGGGCGCGCCCTGCTGAAGCATGCGCTGCAACAGCACCCTTCGTTGACCACGGATGTGAACGAGCAGAATGCGCAGGCGATAGGCTTCTACGAACGCATGGGGTTTCGCCGCACCGGCCGTTCCGACAAGGATGGTCAGGGGCGTCCCTATCCGTTGATCCATCTGCGCCACGCACCTGGCTGAGTCGCTTCATCGGTGAAGGCTCCGCATGGCGGCGGAGCCTTCACGCCGATCAGTGCTGCGCTGCCCGCACGGGCGTGGCAATGAAGCCGTGCTGCTTGTGGTTGGCGTCGAGGTAGTAGCCCGCAACCACGCCGAAGTTGTTGATGGCAGTGGCCGCCGTGCCAGTCGAGCCGGGTACGTCGAGCGTCACGAACTTGCCGTCGGCCTCCACGAACGAATGCATCGGACCCGTGGGGCCCCAGTCATAGCCGGCGATCTGGCCGACGTCGTTGATGGCGAAAGCCACGGTATTCGTGGCGCCGGGCACATCCAGCTGGGTGATCTTGCCGTTCGCATCGCGGACGAATCCGTGAGGCTGCGGTGCCTTCGGGTTGGTGTCCCAGTAACCCACGGACTCATTCAGATCATTGATGCCCAGCGGATAAGTTTCCGCCGCGCCGGCCACATCGAACGGTGTGTCCCAGCTCTTCCCGCGTCGCAGAATGCCGTGAAACGCACCATCGGCGTCCCAGTACACGCCGAGAATGGTGCCGAACTCGTTGTAGCCATCCACGTTCGAACCGACATGACCGGGGAAGTCCACGGTTTCAAGATGGCTGCCGCGCAACACGAAACCATGCTGCGTGCCGGATGCATCGGCATAGGCGCCGTACGTCGCGCCCAGGTCGTTGGGGCCACCGGCAGCGCTGAAGTACGATCCCAGCACCGCCGGATCGAGCAGTTCGAAGCGACCATGGCGATACGCCATGGCATGCGCCGCGCCGCCATTCAATGCGTACTGGCCGGCCAGCTCGCCGAAATCGTTGATGCCCCAGAAAATCGTTTGCGACGAGCCGGGATAGTCGAGCGTCTGATAGGTATATCCCGCGGTCGAGGCGGCGTTCTCCGCAGCGGCCGTGGCGACAACAGCAAGGCTGGCGAAGGCCAGCGTCAGCCAACCCGCGGCCCTTGTGAGCCGGCCGTACGTAGCGCGATGATTCGACATGACTTCACTCCTCTCTTGGATGCGACGGGCGATGGCATTCCCTGGGTCTGTAGCTCTTCCTGACTGCGCCATCTCCTCTTACAGCGCAGAACGGCGGCCGATACCGACATGCCGCGCAGGAGATTCGCGCGCATGAACGCGGAGCCGCGGATCACCGAGGTCCTTTCGCAGGCCGCCGGTGGCGATGCCGCTGCATTCGCCACACTGATCCCGAAGATCTATGCCACGCTGCAGCGGCTCGCCCACCGCCAACGCGTGCACGAGGCTGCACACACGCTGGAAACCACGGCGCTGGTGCACGAGGCTTACCTGAAACTGGTCGCCAGCGATGCCCTGGCCTTTGCCGATCGCAACCATCTGTACGCGTACATGAGCCAGGTGATGCGTCACCTGCTGATCGACCATGCGCGCAAGAAGAAAGCCCAGAAGCGCCAGGCGCCGGACCGGGCCACCACCGAAGCAGCCGCCGACATCATCGACGTGCTGGCGATCGACGAAGCACTGACCCGTCTGGCCGCCACCGCGCCGCGCCTTGCGCGCGTGGCCGAGCTGCGCCTGTTCGGCGACCTGTCGGCTCCGGA
Organism: Dyella telluris; assembly: GCF_014297575.1. Classification (NCBI taxonomy): domain Bacteria; kingdom Pseudomonadati; phylum Pseudomonadota; class Gammaproteobacteria; order Lysobacterales; family Rhodanobacteraceae; genus Dyella; species Dyella telluris. The sequence goes on from NZ_CP060412.1 coordinate 486,444, forward strand.
AATTGCCGTGGCGCTGGGCGTCACCGCCCGCACGGTGGAACGCGATTGGCTCAAGGCGCGCACCTTCCTTTCCGCCTGTCTGCTGCCTGATATCTGAGCCATGTCGGATCGGGCCTCCTGAATCCGCTAAAGGAATAGAACCGTCCGTGAGCACCCGCCGCCGATGATTTCCGCGTTTGCCCAACGCTGGCACGAGATCGAACCTCTGATCGACCAGCTGTTCGAAGTGCCTGTCGCCGAACGGGAGCCATGGCTGCGCAGGCACTGCCACGACGCCACCCTGCGTTCACTGGTGGCGCAAGCACTGGACAACGCGCCCGGCGTGGAAGCGCTGGAACGCGGCATGGAGCAATGGCTGCCCGGGCTCACGGGTGATGAGCCCGATGCCTTGCCGGCCATCGATGGCTACCGCGTGCTGCGTTTCGTGGGCGCCGGCGGCATGGCCAGCGTGTTCGAGGCGGAACGCGAATTGCCCGGCGGCCCGCAGACGGTGGCGCTCAAGCTGTTGCGCATCGATGTGCACGATGCCGACGAGCGTCGGCGCTTCCTGCGCGAACAGCACATCCTGGCCCGGTTGCAGCATCCGCATATCGCGCAATTGCTGGACGCGGGCTTCTCCCCCACCGGCACGCCGTTCCTCGCGCTGGAGTTCGTGGCCGGGGACGATCTGCTGTCGCACTGCGCGCTTCGCGGCTTGAACACGCGCGAGCGCCTTGCCCTGTTCATGGACGTCTGCGCGGCGGTGGACCATGCCCATCGCAACCTGATCGTGCACCGCGACCTGAAGCCGAACAACGTGCTGGTGGCGACCGATGGCTGCGTGAAGCTCGTGGACTTCGGCATTGCCAAGCTACTCACGGGCGAGGCCGAGTACACGCGTACCGAAGCTCGTCGGCTGACCCGTTCCTACGCGGCGCCCGAACAGCTGGTGGGCGATGTGGCAACCACGGCCATCGACGTGTATGCGCTGGGCATCCTGCTTGGCGAGCTGCTCGGTGAGCAACAGCCGCATCGCGTCGATGCGTACACCGATATCCGCTCGTCCGTGTTCGACGACGAGGCGCTGCGCAGCAAGCTCGGCATCGACCTGCACGCCATCGTGCTGGAAGCCACGCGGCCCGATCCCGTGCGTCGTTACCCCAGCGCGGCGGCGCTGAGCGCGGATATCCAGCGCTATCTCGACGGCATGCCACTGCAGGCGCGCCCGGACACGTGGGCCTATCGCGCGGTGACATTTGCCAGGCGGCATGCGCTGGCCGTATCCGTCGGCGCCATCATCGCGGTATTGCTTGCCGGCACCACCGTGGTGGGCCTGCATGAGGCGAACCTGGCGCGCGAATCCGCCCGGGAAGCACGCGCGCAGGCCATCGCGGCATCCAGCGAAGCCCGGCGCGCGGACGCGCTGAAGACCTTCCTTGAAGGCCTGTTCGACAGTTCGGCGCACGGCACCGAGGCCAACGAAACGGCCAGGGAACTTCTCACGCGCGGACGCGAACGCGCCGACCGCGACTTCGCCACGCAGCCCGCACTGCGCGCCGAGATCCTCGCCTTGCTCGGCGATCTCGAACGACGCAGCGGCCACCCCGAACTGGCCTGGCAACCGCTGGAAGAAGCAGCCGCGCTGGCAAGGTCACAATTCGGCGCCGTCGACCGCCGCACGCTGCATATCGAATACCTGCTCGCCAAGGAAGCCGACGAGCTGGGCCGGTTCCGCGAGGCGGCCGCCCGTCTGCAGGCCGCCATCGACGCGTTCGAGGCCGGCCCGAACCACGATTCGCCCGACGAGGTACAGGCCCTTGCCTGGCTGGCCGGCCTGGACGAACGCGTCGGCGATTCATCCAAGGCCATGGCGATCGGCGAACAGGACGTGGCCCTCGCGCGTCGCAGCCTGCCAGCGGACAGCGAGGCACTCACCGAAGCCGCACTCAACCTGGGCTGGATCTACGAAGACGCCGGCCACCCCGAGCGCGCCGAGCCCCTGCTGCAGGAAGCCCTGGCGCGCAAGCGCGACCATCTCGGCGCCAGGCATGCCGATGTCGCGGATACCATGGCCATCCTCACCTCGGCCCTGATGCGTCTGGGTCGCTATGGCGAAGGCGAACAGCTGATGCGCGATGCCATTGCCATCGACACCAGCGCCTACACCCACCCCAATGCGCATACGGCATGGCATCTCAATGACCTGGCTACCGTGTATTTCCTCGAAGGCAGGTATGACGAAGCGTATGCGTTCTACACCAAGTCGCTGGCGATCGACCGGGCGCTGACACCCGCGCCGGCACTCACCGAAGCCACCAGCATCGGCAACATCGGCAAGTTGCGTTTCCGTCAGGGCGCATATGACGAAGCCGAAAGCCGCATGCGCGATGCCATCGAGCGCAGGCAGCGCCTGCTTGGCGTCGACTACGCCGACAATGGCCGCAGCTACGACCTGACCTGCCTCGCCGAGATCCTCATTGCCCGCGGCAACCTGGATGACGCGCGCAGGAGCCTGGACAACGCGCTTGCCGAAGACCGTCAGCGACATCACGACGCCCATCCCGACACGGCATTCGCGCTCGCCGTCGAGGCCGAACTGATGGAGGCCCGCGGCGAGCACGAACACGCCGCCATCCTTGCCGCACAGGCCGTGGACATGTACGCCACGCTGGCCGACCACGCATCGGACAAGGCCATCCGCGCCGGCCTGCTCTATGGCGACATCCTGCAGTCGCTAGGCCGGAACCGGGAGGCCGCGCAGCAGTTGGATGGCACGCTTGCCAACGCGCGCGCTGCCTCGCCGGAAACACCCGCGCTGGTGGCACGCCTTGCGGCAGACCTTGCACGTGTCGACGCAGCCTTGGGCGATCGCGTCACGCCGGATCGCCTTCGCGCCGACGCCAGGGCCTCACTGTCGCGCGTCGAAGCGGGTCCGAACGTGGATCGCGCGTTGGCAGAACATCTGCTGGCGGACCGGGGGCTGGCCTCGCGCTGAGGCTCAAACAGAGCGGATCACGGCAGCGGTTCGGCAGCGTCGCTCCGATCGCGTGGCCGGCACTTTAAGACTCGTCCTATGGGGCGGACGCAACGACAGGCGCAACCTTCCTGCATCTCGCCGCGGAACCCGATGAAGGGCATGCGGCCTGTCTGCCGGAGAACGCCCATGCTTGCAGCACACTTCGTACCGCACAACGAGATTCATGTCTTTCATGGCGACGAGTGGCAATTCAGCGTTGCCGAACTGCGCCTCCGAGGCAAAGACCCCACCCAACTCGAACCACTGACGCACCAGTATTGCCTGCGGGCGCCGGGCCTGGATCAGGTCGCCTTCGATACCCGCGACATCCTTCAGATGGATCGGCCCACGGCATGGGATCCGCATCTACGCGTGGGCAAGCTTTCGCGCTGGCTGAGTCATTCCTTCGACGATATCAGCGGCATCGTCGGTGCCATCGACCGCTTCATGTGTCCGCTCGATGCGTCGGTGCGCTTTGAGACCACACCGTCACCGCCAGCGATGACGGTGGAGCTGTAGCGCCGGGAACGTGGCACCCGTGCACGGCGCCGCTGCCATAATCGGCGTCCCGCCCTGCACTCTTCGTCCCCATGACCGATGGCTTCACCCAGGACCGCCGGATAGACACACCCAACGGCACACTCCATGTGTGCTCGTGGCAACCCGAAAACGGCCATGCCTCCGCTGCACCACCCATCGTGCTGTTTCACGATTCGCTGGGTTGCGTGGCCTTATGGCGTGATTTTCCCGCAAGGCTGGCGCGAGCCACCGGCCGCACGGTGATCGCGTATGACCGGCTGGGCTTCGGCCAGTCCGATCCGCATCCGGGCAAGTTGCGCCCTACCTTCATCCATGATGAAGCCCATGGCGACTTCCGTGCCCTGCGCGAAGCACTGGGCATCGGCAGATTCATTGCCTTCGGCCACAGCGTGGGCGGCGGCATGGCCGTGGCCTGCGCAGGGGCGCATCGCGATGGCTGCGTGGCCCTGATCACCGAGTCCGCGCAGGCATTCGTCGAGGACCGCACCCTTCGTGGCATCGGCAACGCCAGGGAAGCTTTCCGCCAGCCGGGACAGGTGGACCGACTGACGAAGTACCACGGCGACAAAGCCGATTGGGTGCTGCACGCGTGGACCGATACCTGGCTGGCCGACGACTTCGCCGACTGGCGTCTGGACGATGACCTGGGGCGCGTCGCCTGCCCTGTGCTGGCCATTCATGGCGATCTGGACGAATACGGCTCTGTCCTGCATCCGCAGCGCATCGCGCAGCTCACCGGCGGCTCCACGGCCATCCTCGAACAGTGCGGCCACGTGCCCCATCGCGAACAGCCCGAGGTGGTGCTTGGTCTGGTCGTGACGACGCTTGATCGCCTCCCGCGCGAGTCCTGATTCACTCAGCGCATACGCAGAGGGCGCCCTTGTGGGCGCCCTCTGAAGTCACTTCTTTTCCGCCGATAGTCGCTTTCGCAACTCGGGCACCGGCAACCCACCCCAGCCCCAGTTCGCAAGCCCCACTTCCTCGATCACCACGAAGGTGGAGTCCATCGGCTTCTTCAGCACATCAAGCAGCACCTGGCTGACGCCCCTGATCACCGCCGCCTTTTCTTCCGCCGTGGCGGCGTTGCGGCCCGGGCCCGTACCCTCGCGGGTAATCTGGATGTTGACCATAGGCATGACGTTCTCCTCGTTGGATGCGGCGCAGGCACCATGCCCACCCCGAGTCTGGAATCAGTGACCGGCGCTCTGGCCGCCATCGACGTGCAGGATCTCGCCCGTCACGAAGGCGGCGTTGTCGAGATAGAGCACCGCATCGACCACGTCGGCGATGTCGCCCATTCGACCGACCGGGTGCAGGCCAGCCAGCGCGCCGTGGGTTTCCGGTGCATGCATCGGCGTCTTGATCACGCCCGGCGCCACGGCATTCACGCGCACGCCGCGCTTGGCATACTCGATGGCCAGCGACTTCGTCGCCGCGTTGAGACCACCCTTGGTCATCGAGGCCAGTACGGAAGGCACGCCATCAATGGCATGGTCGACCAGGCTGGTGGTGATGCTTACGACATGGCCACTGTGCTGCTTTTCCATTTCGGCGATGGCGAGCTGGGTGATGTGGAAAAAGCCGGTAAGGTTCACGCCGATATTGTCGGCATAGTCCTGCGCGGTAAAACCAGTAAACGGCTTGGCACTGAAGATGCCGGCGTTGTTCACCAGCGTGTCGACGCGACCGAAACGCGATACCGCTTCCTTGACGATGCGCGCGGCCACAGCACGATCGGCGATATCACCAGCCACCGTAAGCACCTCCGGATCACTGGACGGCGTGATGGAGCGGGAGTTGGCCACGACGCGGTAGTTGCGGTCGCGGAATGCCTTGACGAGGCCTGCGCCGATACCCTGCGATGCACCGGTGATGATGACGACTTTCTGCTGGTTGCTCATGGCATGGATCTCTCGTAGATGGAAGTTGGGCCAGCGTGTGCTGTCCGGCGTCTCTCGCCGACCACTTCAATCTAGGAGCCTGCAGGGGATAAGCGAATCCCTGCTACTGGGCAGACACTCTTCCGCGGCGCGGTGGAATCGGCGGGTCGCCCGCAAGTTCGGCATCCGCCGCCAGGCTGGCGAAGCGCGTGCGCAGGCGTGGCAGGGCAAAGTCGACAAACGCGCGCACCTTGGGCACCGACAGGCGTCCGTACGGCGATACGATGTTCACCGGGATCGGAGGAGGTTCGTCGCCGGCGAGCAATACCTTCAGCTTGCCCTGCCGGATCTCCGGTGCCACGTGATACGACAACAGGCGTGTCACGCCGTGACCGTCCACGGCCGAATCGATCGCGGCGCGAATATTGTTCACCACCAGCCGCGGGGTGAACGATACGGTGCGCGACATGGACGAACCATCCAGCGGCGGAAAACTCCACGAATCCATGCCCATGTGCGCCATGGCGATGATCTGCTGCTTGCCGAGATCGGCCGGTTCGGCGATCTGCGGATGCGTCGCCAGATAGCGCGGCGAAGCCACAACCACGCGACGTACCTCGCCGATACGATGCGCCACCAGCGTGGAGTCGGCCAGATGCGTGATGCGCAGTGCCAGGTCCATGCCTTCCTCGACCAGGTTGACCGGGCGCTCCAGGAGATGAAGCCGCACGTTCACCGTGGGGAATTCGTCCATGTAGGCATCCACGATGGGACGCAGGATTTCCAGCCCCGAGAATACGGTGGCCGAGATGGTGAGCGTGCCGCGCGGCACGGAGCGCTCGCCGGCGGCCTGGCGATCTGCCTCATCGAGTTCCGCCAGCACCTTGCGGCACGCTGTGGCGTAGCGCTCGCCCGCTTCGCTCAGCTTGATGGAGCGCGTGGTCCGGTGCAGCAACGGCACGCCCACATGCGCTTCGAGAAAGGCGATGGCACGGCTCACGGCAGCGGCAGAGCGCCCGGTACGCCGGCTCGCGCCAGCAAGGCTGCCCTCGTCGAGGGCAGCGACGAACACCTTCATGGCATCGATGCGATCCACGGGTCACTCTCCGGGCAGCGGCTTGCAGGCCGTGGCCGGCAGTCTCCTACATCCCTTCGGCTCGCGCCTAGCGTCGAGCTAAAGACTTCAGCGCTCGCGCTGAAGTCTTTAGCTGTCCAGCCGCCATTCGTTGATCAAGGTGCGCATCAACGCCTGCGCAGACATCGGCCGCGCGAGTGGGGCTCCCTGCCCCGCCCAGTGCGCGCCATAACCGGCTTCTCCGGCGGCTCGCGCAGCGGCGTTCAGCGCCTTGCCCGCATCGTAGCTGATCGGATAATCCGGAATGTCCGCTGCCGGCACGGATGCCCCAAGCCGCGTGAACAGGCTGGCCAGGCTGCGCGCGGGCCGCCCGGATACGGCTCGGGTCATCACGGTGGCATTCGCGGCTTCACTGGCCATGGCCTTGCGGTAACCCGCATCGGCGAGTGACTCATCCGTCACTACAAATGCCGTACCGAGCTGTGCAGCCGCCGCACCCAGCTTCAGCGCCGCCGCGATGCCCGCGCCATCCATGATGCCGCCCGCTGCTATCACGGGAATACGCAGGCTCTCTACCAGCACGCGCGTCAGGGCGAAGGTGCCCAGCTGGCTGTCTTCCGCATTCGGATCAAACACGCCGCGATGGCCACCGGCTTCATAGCCCTGCGCAACGATGGCATCCATGCCGGCCCCTTCCAGGGCCTTCGCTTCATGCAAATTGGTCGCACTGCCCATGAGGAAGATGCCCGCTTCGTGCAGCGCCTTGACCTGCTCGGGACGCGGCAACCCGAAATGGAAGCTCACCACGCTCGGCCGTTCGTCCACCAGCATGGCCAGCATGTCGTCATCCACGAGGAAAGACGTGTAGATCTCCTTCAGCGACACCGGCGGCCTGGCATCGAAACGACTGAACTCCGGTGCCAGTCGCGCCAGCCATGCGGCTTCTTTCGCCGCATCCGCATGGGCCGGTTGGTGCACGAAAAGATTGATGTTCAGCGGCCCTTCGCTGGATTGGCGAAAGGCATGGATCGCCTCCCGCGCTTTCGCCGCCGTCATCGCTCCCACACCGAGCGACCCCAGCCCGCCGCTGTTGCTCACCGCCGCCGCCATGGCAGGCGATGACACGCCTGCCATGGGCGCCTGGACGATGGGCACGCTGATGCCGAGGGCAGCCAGCAGTGAAGAAGACGCGTTGCTTGCCATGACCGATCGCTCCGCTTCGTGGGGACACGATCACTCTACGCGCCTGCGATGTCCTGTCGAAGACTTGCATTACGGCGATCAGCCTTCCGCGCGATGCAAGAATGCCGGCGGATAGCCATGAGTCGCGGCCTGCCGGGGCTCCGGCGGCCTGATCACTGTTCCGGTCGACTCAGGATTTCACGTACTGCCGACCGTAGGCACCCGGACTGCTGCCGTAACGTGCCTTGAAGGCACGCGTGAAAGCCGCCTCCGAGGCATAACCGGCCAGTTCGGCGGCCCGCCCTGCAGAAAGCTTGCCCGCGCGCAGCGATCGCGCAGCCAGGCCCAGACGCACGCCATTGACCCAGTCCATCGGCGTGACGCCCGCCGTTTCACTGAAATGGCGTGCAAAGCTGGCTCGTGAGGTATGCGCCAGCTCGGCAAGGTTCTGCAAAGTCCACGCATGGGTCGGTTCCTTCAGCACGGCATCGACCACGCCTGCCATGCGCGGGTTGGCGAGCAGCCCGAGGATGCCTAGCTGCCACTGGCCCTGACCCGTCATGCTGCGGAGCATCAGCGTGAACATCGCCCCGGTGATCATGCGGATCACGCCCTGCCCGCCGGGCTGCGCGCTTGCGGTTTCATCGCGCAGCAGACGAACCAGATCGGGCAACGCCTCGCCATTCCCGGCACGCAGATGCAGCACGCTCGGCAGCCCTGTCCACAGCGCATCCGTCGCGCCTGCCAGGGTGAATTGTCCGCACAACATATCCAGCGCTTCACCGTCGCCGGAGCGTTCCACCAGAGTCACCCTGCCTCGCAGCCGGCGTGTTTCGCGTGAAGCCGGCCTGCGCTGCTCACCGGCTGGAGACCGGCTGCGCATGATGTGGGCGTCGCCATAGGGAAACAGCAACACGTCGCCCTTCTGCAGGGCCGTACGCTGGCCATCCATCTCCAGCTCGGCGCTCCCGCCCAGGATCACGTGGTATGGCAGGTGATTGGGTGGCGCAGGCGGATGATCCAGCGACCATTCGCCGGCAAAACGGCATTGCAGCTCCACGCTGCCGGTCGGCGCGATGGCTTCCACCAGTCGATCGAGGCCATCCATCGGTCTGAGACTCCCGGGCAAATAGTTGAGACGCGCATGTGCGGAAGCGCCCATGGCGCCTGCCTACCATGTCCCCATGGTCGAGGTTTCACCCGCCCACTTGCAAACCCATCATCGAGGAGTCAATGCCATGAGCCGTCTGAGCACCATCAACATTGCCGAAGCGCCCGAAGCCTCGGCCCAGCTGTTCGCCAATATCAAGAAGGCCGTAGGCAAGGTACCCAATGCCTATGCCGCCATCGGCACGCATGCACCGCAGGTGCTCGCCAACCTGCTGCAGACCAATGCGCTGCTCAAGCAGGGTGAACTTTCCTCGCTGGAACTGGAGGCGATCAACCTGGCGGTGAGCGAGGCCTCCCAGTGTGACTACTGTCTGGCAGCCCACTCCATGACCGGCAAGATGGCTGGCTACACGAGCGAACAGATTCACCAGATTCGCAACGGCGGACTGGAGGGAAACACCAAGGTTGATGCACTCATCAAGTTCGCCCTGACCCTGGTGACGACCCGTGGCACGCTGCCTGAGAGTGCGGTGACAAGCGTGAAGGACGCCGGCTACAGCGATCGACAGATCGTGGAAGCCATCCAGGCCATCAGCGCGATCCTGTTCACGAACATGTTCAATCGGGTCAACGACACCGTGGTCGATTTTCCCAAGGCTGCGTGACTTGCGTTCGCCGGGCCACCATGAAAATCGTGGCCCGGCGAGAGCGAGTCAACCGCCTGATCCGTCCTGGTCTTCTTCGGAACGGCCCATGCATGCCGGATGGCCACACTGGCACTGCTGCTCCAGGCTGCCCGAGGCATGGGCCTTCCGGCAGTGGGAACTGCAGAACTCGCCCTGCTTGTCGACGTAGCACTGGCAGGGAGCATAAGCGCACTGGTAACCCGTAGGCATGGCTGTCCTCCGTTATGCAGAGAGCCCAGCTTAGTCACCAACGCCGCTGCATAAGTCATCGCTGCGTTAGGGCGACGTTGGTGTTTTGATACACGTGTCAGCATGGATCGGCCTCGATGGCTGCACGACGCCTGTTCAGGCGACATATCGTCATAACAAGGCCACAAACACGTGGTGATAACAGCGAACGCATTTCCCAGGGTCCACGATCATGGCCACTCGTTCCTTTCGCAACAGGAAGGTGGCAACCATGAAACGACTGTCCTTCATCTTCGCCGCAACATGCCTGGTATCCGCGTCAATGGCGGGAAACGCATGGGCGCAGGCAGCCACGTCCGGCCAGTCATCCGCGACGCAGAGCCCGCTCTCGGACCAGGAGTTTTTCACACGGGCGTCCCGCGACGGGGCCATGGAGGTACAGATCAGCCAGCTCGCGGTGCGCAAGGCGTCGTCACCGCGTACGCGGGCTCTCGCCCAGCAACTGCTCGACGATCATGCCGCCGCCAACAAGGAGCTCGCTGCGCTCGCAGCCAACGAGCATGAGCCTGTCGTGCAGAAGGCACCCGATTCCGCACTGATGGAGCGACTGCAGTCGCTGAACGGTGATGAGTTCGACAAAGCGTATGCCTCGGCCATGATCGGCGGGCACCAGAAGGCCATCGAATTGTTCGATGACGCGACGCATAGCAACGATCCGAACGTGCGGGCTTTTGCCAGCAAGACCCTACCTACGCTGCGACATCACCTCCAGATGGCACGGGCGATGGATACCCATGCACCACTGGGCACGCCCTGAAGTTTCCGTCCATCCGAGTGACGCAATGAAAGACCTCCAGCCCCGGCGAATGCCAGAGGCTGGAGGTCGTGCCAGCAGACCGCTATCAGTGCGTCGTACTTGCCGGTGCTGGCGAACTCTGCGGATAGGCCGGAGCCGCCGTCGACGCAGGCGCAGGAGCGGTTTGCGACGGTGCAGGCATGGCAGGAGACGGGGCCGCGGCGGTACTCACCGGAGCGGGCGGTGGCGTGCCGGCATTTTCACCGCCCTGGTTGCCGCAACCCGCAAGCGCAGCCGCTGCAAGCACCAGCGGTGTGAGGAATTTCATTGTCGAAGAAACCATGTCTCTTACCTCCGTGGGCGTGGGAACACATACACGCGACCGCTCGGGCACGTGGCGCTACAACACTTACACCCATAACGGTGTTCGTGGTGTCTAATGCCGCCGCGTGTTCAGCCCGCGTCATGATTGCGCGTATGCAGGAGCCTGCATTCAGTGGGCACTCATGCTTCTGTCAGTGCCGGTCACGGCGCGACGCCGTTGCGTTAACGCTGGCGATGCAAGGCTCCCCACTCATTGCCAATTGCGCAGGGAGAACACCATGAGCAGCCTCATCGTCGCCAGGTTCGGCAGTCAGTTTGCTGCCGCCTCCGCCTTCGCCAAGTTGATGTCATGCGGCCTGTATCGCCGCAAGGGTGTCGTGCAGTGCGACGAAAGCGTGGATGGCTCACCTGCCAGCGCCAGCGCCCCCACCAGTGTGGTATCGAGCGTCAGTCACCAGGGCCGCCGCGACGGAGCAAAACACGTCCTGCGCGGTCCCGAGGCGTCACCCGATCCCGCCGACATGGGCAGCGCCATTCTCACCGTGGAGATCGATGACGACCAGCCACTCGAGGAGGTGATGGAGGTCATGCGCGCCATGGATGCCGTCCACGTGCACATCCTTCCCGGCAAGATCCTCGACGACAACGATGCCCCGCTCTGGCCGGAAGAAGGCCTGGGCCGCTGGGCTGACGTGCAGCGCGCTGTGCGGGCCTCACGCCGGGGCAAGCCGCGGCTGCACTGATGGCCCGGGATCACACGTTAGCCCAGTAGTTCTACTCATGTCGATCGAGTAGTTCCACGATTGTCCAGCCCCGACGCGTCAGCAAACATCGCTCAGTGTGATCATCCTTGCGAGGTGGGCGATGAAGGCGAGACGGCTGGCGCTTTACGTATCCGTGTGCGCGGCAATGACCGCCTCCCTCTGCGTGTTGAATGCCAGCGCTGCAGATGCGCCGCCGCGCATGAAGATGACCACGCCGATCCCGCCACAGATCACCACGCCTGCGGAAGTGCAGACCAGCATCGGCAAGATCAACTTCGATGACGGCGTACCCACGCCGGAAAGCACCACCAGGATCTACGACAACCTCGACACCATCCGCGCCACCGAGGTGTTCCTCAACGCCATTCCCGGCGCATCGATGGCCTCCATCCGCGCAGGCCTGCGCGAAGTCGGTGCAGTCGACAGCACGGTCGGCGTGTTCGAGACACTGATGGATTCGAAGTCACTGTTCCTCACCGCCAACAGTGAAACCATCTACTTCTGGAACTGGATGGACCTGAAGAACGGGCCGATGGTAGTGGAGACGCCACCGAACATCCTTGGCGTGGTGGACGATTTCTGGTTCCGCTACGTCACCGACATGGGCAACGCGGGCCCCGACAAGGGCAAAGGCGGCAAATACCTGTTCGTGCCGCCGGGTTACCAGGGCGAGATTCCGGCGGGCTATTTCGTGATCAGGCCGCCGACGTTCGGCAACCTGCTGTTCGGTCGCGCCTTCATGAAGGATGGCGATACCCGGCCGGGCGTGGCCAGCCTCAAGCAGGGCCTGCGCGTGTATCCCCTGGCCAAGGTGGCCAAGCCGCCGGCCACGCGCTTCATCAACCTGTCGGGCAAGGTGATGAACACCGTGCACGCCAACAACATCCAGTTCTACGACGAGATCAACCAGATCGTGCAGGAGGAACCGGCGGGCGCCTATGGCCCGGACATGACCGGCCTGTTCGCGTCCATCGGCATGGTGAAGGGCAGGCCGTGGGCGCCCGATGCGCGCATGAAGAAGATCCTCACCGACGGCGCCGCCATCGGCAACGCCACGGCGCGCGCCATCGACTTCCGCAGCCGCAACGAGGCGGCACTGATCTACCCCGGCAAGCACTGGAACACACCCTTCATCGGCGGCAGCTACGAGTGGCTCAACGATGGCGCGCGGAATTTCGATGCGCGCACCATGTTCTTCTACGCCGCCACCATCGACACGCCGGCGATGGCCATCGCCATGCCGGGCATCGGCTCGCAGTACGCCGCGGCCAATCTGGACGCCAAGGGCAACCCGTTTGACGGCAACAAGACCTACCGGCTCCATGTTGCCGCCAACGTACCTGTCAAGGATTTCTGGTCGGTGGTGATCTACGACCCGCAGACGCGCTCCATGCTGCAGACCGACGCGCAATTCCCCAGCTTGTCCAGCGCCCATGGCCTGAAGCTCAACGCCGATGGCAGCACCGATCTTTACTTCGCGCCGAAGCGGCCGGCCAACGCGGCCAACTGGATCCAGACGATTCCCGGCAAGGGCTGGTTCCTGATTTTCCGCCTGTACGGCCCGCTGCAGCCGTGGTTCGACAAGAGCTGGTCACTGGAAGACATCCAGTCCGTCGACTGACGACCACCGATGACGCTTCACCTGCCCCATCTTCCGAGAAGGACGCCTCCCATGTGGTCGATGCGCGCGTATAAACCCACCCTTGTCGCCAGCGCCGTGTTGCTGGCCTTCGCCTCCACCGGCACGTTTGCGCAGAGCGCGAATCCGCACGGCTGGCTGGACAACGACCATATCCAGACGCCCTATGGCGCGCTGGACTTCAAGGGCGGCTATCCCACCCCGGAAACCACCACCCGCCTGCGGGATGCCGTCACGCTGAATCGCGCCATCGATGTCTATATGGCGCAGATGCCGACGGTGTCCTGGTATGCCGTGTGGAAAGGCGTCGCGGAAGCCGGCAGCAAACAGCCCAACCAGATGGTGATCTGGGAAAACCTGATGGATGCGAACACCCTGCTGCTGACGGGCAACACCGAAACCGTCTACGGTCTGGCCGCCATCGATCTGCGCAAGGGGCCGGTGGTGATCGAAGTGCCCCCGAAGATGCTGGGCGGCTTCAGCGATATCCGTCAAACCGAAATCATCGGCATCGGCCCGCCGGGCGCCGACAAGGGCCAGGGCGGCAAGGTGTTGCTGCTGCCGCCGGGCTACAGCGGCAGCGTGCCTTCCGGATACATCGTCGGCCACTCGGAAACCAACCACGTGGTGTTTGGCGTGCGCGGCTTTCTCGTCGAAGGAAAAACCGACGAGGCCGTCGCGCTCATGAAAAAGACGCGGATCTATGCGCTCGCCGATGCCGCCCATCCACCGCAGCAGACCTTCATCAATGGCTCGGGCAAGGAGATCGATACGGTCTTCAACGACACCTACGACTACTTTGCCAGCTTGGGCCGCATCGCCCAGGAAGAACCGGCCAACATCTTCACCACCTCCGACCGCTTCGCCATGGCGAGCATCGGCATCGAAAGCGGCAAGGCATTCCAGCCTGGCGATGCACAACGCAAGGTGCTCGCCGAAGCGGCGAAGGTAGGCGGTGCGTACGCACGCGTAAACGGCTTCGATTCGAATGATCCCGAGCGCCTGGTGTATCCCGATCGCCGCTGGGAGTGGACCTTCATTGGCGGCAGCGCCACCTGGGATACCCAGGGCTACGTCAATGCCGATCGCCGTGCCGGCTTCGCCTATTCCGCCATCGGCATGTCACCGGCCATGGCATCGAAAGCCGTGGGCGTGGGCTCGCAGTACATCTGGTCGATGCGCGACAAGCACGGCGATTACCTCGATGGCGGCAAGAGCTACCACCTGCATGTCCCGCCGAATGTCCCGGTGAAGAACTTCTGGTCCGTGGTGGTGTATGACGCTGTCAGCCGGTCCATGCTGCGCAATGGCCAGAAGTTCCCCACCGTGAGCCAGTACACCGGCCCCACCGCCAACGCCGATGGCTCGTACGACATCTGGTTCGGACCCAAAGCCCCGGCCGGCAAGGAAAAGAACTGGGTGGAAACGGTGCCGAACAAGGGCTGGTTCACCATCATGCGCTTCTATGGCCCGCTGCAGCCTTTCTTCGACAAGAGCTGGAAGGTGGACGATATCGAGCTGGTCAAGTAAGCCGGCCGGGGCCGGGATCTTTCCAGGGTAACTTGGTGAGACTCCGGCCAGCCGGGTTTCTCTGCGCGTCCGGGCGAAGCCAGCGCATCGACGTTGTCATCGTCGTGTACTTAAGCGGAATTACCTACGCGCTTTCCCGTAGATATTCGCTGGTCCGGCGGACGTCCAAACGGATGAAATACAGGGGTTAGCCCCCTTCCCCGGGCCGGCACACGACGGGACGCCTCTTGCCAGACACGAGCCGCCCCTGTTCCTCCAAAAGACTGGCGACACTGACTTCTCCGGAGCAGACCATGGGCAAGGCTACCGCCAAGATCAAAGAAGAATTCCTGAAGATGCTCCCGCCGACCATCTTTTTCTTCGTCGCGCTGAATCTCGTTCTGCTCATACGCGCCCTGCTTACACGGGGCACGGGGCTTTCGCTGCCCACGTTTGCCACCGTGATCATCTCCGCACTGATCCTGGGCAAGGCCGTGTTGCTGGCCAACATGCTGCCCTTCATCAACCGCTTCCCGGAAAAGCCGCTGATCTGGAATGCAGCCTGGAAAACGGTGATCTATACCATCGTTGCCACCTTCATCCACTTTCTGGAACGCCTGCACGAGTTCTGGAAGGAAACACACGACATCGGTACGGCCAACCACCAGCTGCTGACGGAAACGAACTGGGCCCACTTCGTGGCCATCGAGATCCTGTTGCTGGTGCTGATCTTCAACTACTGCGTGTTCGCTGAACTTGGCCGCGTGATCGGCCCGACAAGGCTCAAGGCGATGTTCCTGGGTCCCATGTCTGCGGCGACGAGTGCGGCGAGCGAAGCGGCACGCTGAAGCCGCCCCGCCAGGCACGACACCGGGACGCTCTCCCTCGCCTTCACACCTCGTTGGCAGGGGAAGGTATGCAGTGAAGAAGTCCGGCAATCCTGCTGGGCCCCACGGAGGCCATGCGCATGTCCGAGCACGTCTACAAGTCCATCGAGCTCACCGGCTCGTCGAAGATCAGCTGCGACGACGCCATCCGCACGGCCATCGAACACGCCTCCAAGACCGTGCGCAACATCCGCTGGTTCCATGTCATCGAAACCCGCGGCCATGTCGACGACGGCAAGGTGGCCTACTGGCAGGTGACGCTGAAAGTGGGCTTCACCCTCGAATAGCCAGCCCACCACCCGCGGCCCCGTTCACGCAGTGCCAAGCAGCCACGCGGCGCAGCGCTCGACGTCGGTCGCCCCATGCCAACCGTGGAAGGCGATGCGCAGATAGCCCTCACGCGTGCTCGTGCTGATGCCGTGCATCTGGGCGGTGCGCAGCAGCTCGTCGCTCTGCCTTGTCGGCAAGGCAAACGACAGGGTGGACCCCAGCTGGTCCGCACGCACCAGGGCATCCAGTCGCGCAGCCTCTGCAGCCCAACGCGCATCCTGCGCGAGCCTGCTCAGCAAGGCGCGTTGCAGCGACACGATATGCCTCTGCAGCGCCGCCGTGCCGCCACACTCCACCAGCAGGCGCAGCGATGACGCCAGCGCGGCACACGACAGGATCGACGGGCTACCCGCCTCCAGACGCCGGCCATCGGCGGCCCACAGCTCGTCGCTCTGCGACTGTGTACCACCCTGCGAGAAGTCATCCGGCGCGGACAGCCACGTGCCCAACGGCAGCAGCTGCTGGCGAAACGCCGGGTCAGTCCACAGCAGCCCCTGCCCCTGCAGGCCGAGCAACCCTTTATGTCCGCCGGTGGCAAAGGCGCTGACGCCCTCGAACGACGCAACCATCGTGCCCGCGCCCTGGATGCCATCCACCACCAGATGCACGCCGCGCTCGCGGCAGCCTCGGCCGAGCTTTTCCAGATCCAGTCGCACGCCGTCCTGATAGCGCACCCACGACACCGCCATGATGCGCGTGCGCGGGCCAATGGCCTCCAGCAGACGTTGCTCGGGCGTCATGCCAGCCACGGGAGCGGCGGTAACCGGCGCCGCCTGCCCTTCCCACAATGGGACTTCCCTGCAATCCACGCCGCGACGCGCCAGGGCAAGCCACGGCAGGCGGTTGCTCGGAAATTCGCCAAGCGGAAGCAACACCTCGTCGCCGTCCTGCCACGGATAACCCAGCGCCACCGCTTCCAGGCCACTCGACGTGCAGGTCACCAGGCTGATGTCCTGCTCCACCACGCCCAGCAGCGTGGCACCGACCTGGCGCAGCGAGCGCTGTACGTCGAGGAAGTCCTCGCTCCAGCGCACCTCCCACGGACGCAGCTCCGTCTCCATCAGCGCGCGCACAGCAGCAGCGGACGCTCGCGGCAGCGGGCCATCCTTGCAGTGCGAGAACCAGTACACCCCAGCGGGCATGTCGAACCATTCGCGAGGCAGCAACGGCGAGGGAAGGTGCGACACGGTGGATATTCCTTGTTACCGGCATGACGGAAGCCCGCAAACCTAGCACAGCATGCTCGAGTTACCTGGCGCACCGGACCTGCTTTCACCTCACCTGCACATTTGCGCACTGCTTGCGGACAGTGGGTGTCCGGCGTCCATGCCGCGTTGTCCGGACACCGTCCGCGGACACTCGAAGGTGCGCGGAGCGCAACAGAAAAACGGCACAACGGCGCGGGTTTCCAGCCATCGGCACGGTTGGCACGAGGCTTGCCATCTATCCAGTGAAAGCCACTCAACCCTGTTCAAGGAGAACGATCATGAAATTCGAGAACCTGATGCTGCATAGCCTGTTCGCCGCCTGCCTGCTGGTCTGCGTGCTGACGCTGGGCGCCATGATCACCGCACCGGCTTTCACCCCCGCTTCCGTGGCAAGCAATGCACCGGCAGCCACCGCCACGCAGCCGGCCGGCTGAGCGAGCGGACCATGCGCAGCGCCACGTCCATCACGGCACGTCGGGAAGGCTGGTCGCACGGAACCCCTGAAGAATGAGCCCCGGGATATCCCGGGGCCCGAAGAGCGCAAGGGCGTGCGCTTGAAGACGACGAGTTCGCTTCGAAAGATGGATCGCCCCACGTTGCCGCTTGATCAGCGCGCGGAGGAAACCCTTCGGCTCAACTCGGTAAGCGCGTGGCGCTCCATGGTGGCGTAGACCTGCTCCCACCACCAGCGACGGTCTGCCTGGTCGATGGTTATCGCGGGCACGTGCACCAGTTGCTCGAATGCCGCCCACAGATCCTCTTCGGGTGCGTCGAGGGAAGCGAGACGGCACAGCTCGGTATCGAGCTCTGCAAACTTCACGGCCAGTTGTTCTCTGGAATAACGCACAAGCACCACGCCTCGACACGGTTGACCCACCGTTGCATCGCTTCCTTTCTGTCGCATTTCATGCCGAGCGGATGCACGGGCCCGGCAAGCGCCCCAGAAAACGGGTACCTGCGCCTGGATGCCCCCAGCCGTCGTCGGGCTGTTCAGCCCACAACCCAGCGGTTTGCGGCACGTTCGGCGGCGTTCCCTGCAGACCGCGCACTGTCATCCTTCGATCCGGACGGCCAAACCGCACCCCGAGCGCGACCCTGAACAGCCTGCCGCCGTCCTTGCGGCATCAGCTGGCGTTCATCGCCACGCCACGGCCACTCACTTCCGTACCGCCCTGGCCAAGGTCGAGGCGCCGAGGACAACAAACAGCACACCGACGCCGCCGAACACCACGAATCTGCCGATGGCGGCAGCGAGCAAGAACATGCATCCCGCGGCGATGAACAGCACGCCGCTGCGTTTTCCGTTACGTGTGCCTGGCAATGCTGCCCCCTGTTCTGATGACGTCGCTGCGCTGCTGATGACCTTGCTGGGCTTTCCATCGCCAGCAGCAATAACCTGCGCATTGGCGCACATTCATGCTGCCGCATGACGGTAACGCGCATCAACGGAAGAGGTTGGTCTTCGCCAGTTCGATCAGTTCGTCACCGCGCCCGTTGATCACGGTGCGCAATGCCCAAAGGCCAAAACCCTTGGCCTGCTCCAGCTTGATGCTGGGCGGCAGCGCCAGCTCCTGCGTGTTGGTGACCACATCGAGCAAAGCCGGACCGTCGTGAGTCAGGATGTCCTTCACCGCTGCCGGCAGATCGCCCGGATCTTCCACGCGTATGCCATGCACACCGATGGCGCGCGCCATGGCCGCGAAATCCGGATTCACCAGCGACGTGCCGGTTTCCAGATAGCCACCGGCCTTCATTTCCAGTGCGACGAAGCCCAGCGTGTGGTTGTTGAACACCACCACTTTCACCGGCAGCTTGTGCTGCACCAGCGTGAGGAAGTCGCCCATCAACATGGAGAAACCGCCGTCACCGGAAAGACTGATCACCTGCCGGCCCGGAAACGCCGCCTGCGCGCCGATCGCCTGCGGCATCGCATTCGCCATCGAGCCATGCACCAGCGAACCGATCATCCGTCGCCGTCCGTTCATGGCCAGATAGCGCGCTGCCCAGATCGAGGGCGTGCCCACGTCGAAGGTAAACACGGCATCGTCGGCGGCGGCCTCGCTGATCAGGCGGGCGAGGTACTGCGGATGGATGGGCTTGCGTCCCGGCTGGCCCGTGGCCAGATCGTCCAGGCCCTCGCGCGCCTTGCGGTAGTGCGCCAGGCAGGCGTCGAGGTGCGCCCTCTCCGTCCTCGGCCTCAGCCGGGGCAACAAGGCCTCGATAGTGGCACCCACATCACCCACCAGGCCCACGTCCAGCCGCGCGCGGCGCCCCAGGTTCTCGGCACGGAGGTCCACCTGGGCAATCTTCGCGTCCGTCGGGTAGAACTGGCGATACGGAAAATCCGTGCCCAGCATCAGCAAGGTGTCGCAGTTCAGCATGGCGTGGTAACCGGAACTGAAACCGATCAGGCCGGTCATGCCGACGTCGTACGGGTTGTCGTATTCGACATGTTCCTTGCCGCCAAGCGCGTGCACAATCGGCGCCTTCAGCGTTTCGGCCAGCTTCACCAGCGGGTCATGCGCACCGGCGCAACCGCGACCGCACAGCAAGGTGGTCTTGCCGCTGCCATTGAGCAATTGTGCAAGTGCATCGACATCCGCGTCGGCCGGGCGCACTACGGGCGGACGCAAGGCAATGGAAGCACCTGCTGACGGTTTTGCGTTCAACTCGCGCAGCGCGACATCGCCGGGAATGATGACCACGGCCACGCCACGCAGCCCGATCGCTGCGCGCATCGCGCTCTCCAGCACGCCGGGCAGCTGCTCTGCGCTCGATACCAGCTCGCAGTAATGGCTGCACTCGCGGAACAGCGACTCCGGGTGCGTTTCCTGGAAATAGCCGCGACCGATCTCGGCACTGGGAATGTGCGCCGCAATGGCCAGCACGGGCACGCGTGAGCGATGGCAATCGAACAGGCCGTTGATGAGGTGCAGGTTGCCGGGGCCGCAACTGCCTGCGCATACGGCCAGCTCGCCCGTGAGGTGTGCTTCGGCACCGGCGGCAAACGCCGCCGTTTCTTCGTGGCGAACATGGATCCAGTCGATGTCGCCACGACGGCGCAGGGAATCGGTGATGCCGTTGAGGCTGTCGCCCACTACGCCGTAGATGCGCCGCACACCCGCTACGTGCAGCGTTTCCGTCAGGACATCAGCCACTTTCGTGTTCGCCATAACCCGGATCCTTGAGAGGATGGAAGAACGCAACCGTTACCGGCCGTCGTTCTTTCGAGTATGGCGATGGCCTCGTGACAGAGGCGTCAGACCCACCGGGCGCAGCGGCGCACCCGCGCAGCTGGCGCTACTCGCTGGCTGAGCGCTCCCAGCGCGCGAGCTGTTCACGCAAGGCTTCGTTGTCGGCTTTCAACTCGGCCACTTCCGCCGTCAGCTCCGCTACCTGGCGGCGCAGCGTGGGCAGGTCTTCGTCGCCACCGGCTTCCGGCTCTTTCTTCGGTTTACGTTTGGCGTCGCGTGCGCGCTTGGCCGCCTGCTTGAGTTCGTCGTCGCCCGCAACAGCCGCGGCGCGCTGTTCTTCTTCCGGCAGGCTGGCCACCGCGGCAGCGGCGTTGATCGAGAGCACGCCGGATTTCACGGCGGCCACCACTTCGGGCGCGGCCTGCTTCTGGATCTTCTCGATCATCACCACCTGGTTATTGCTCAGGCGTGCCTCGCGCGCCAGGTCCTGGCGGCTGGGCAAGGGTTCGGCTTTCGCAGGTGCCTCTGCAGGCATCGGCGCCGGCGCATCCGGCGTGGCCTCGACCACGGGCGCCGGGGCGGCTTCGTCCACAAGCTGTTTTGCGCGGGAACGGCGCTCGGCCATGATCTCGCGCTTGCGCAGCGCCAGCACGCCGCGCTGGAAATCGGACACGCTGCGACGTCCCAGGTGCTGCTCGATCATCCACAGGTGCACGTCTTCCATGGACTGGAAACGCGTGTTCTGCACCGTATTGAACGGCAGGTCGTGCTTCTTGCAGATGCCGTAGCGATTATGGCCGTCTACCAGCACATTGCCCCACAGCACCAGCGAGTCCCGGCAACCTTCAGCCAGCAGGCTGCGTTCCAGCGCCTCGTGTTCGTCCGGGGTCAGCGGATCGATGTAGGCCTTGAGTTCTTCGTTGACGACGATGTCCATGGGTACGTGCTGATACGGCAAAGGGGTCGCATTGTAGAGAACCCCGGCCCGCGTTTCGCGGCTTGCATTGGCGGAGCGAACGTGCACTCGCCGCCCCCCTCCTGCAGGAGCGCACTCGTGCGCTGCTGGCCTCCCCGGGCAGCCATGGCTCCCAGCCGATCGCGCACAAGTGCGCTCCTACAGGGAAGGCGCGAGATTCCCTGCTCTGCTACCTTCGGACTTTCCATCCAGGGGGAGTTCCATGCTGCTGCGCCGTTGCCTTGCCCTTGCACTTGCCGTTTCGCTGCCCGCGATTGCCGTGGCCGACGAAGCGAAGCCCGCCCACACGCCCACGCCCAAGGAGCTGCTCGCCAAGTCGCAGCCGCAGGAGTGGCGTACGCCCGATCCGAAGAACCTGATGGTGATGGATTTGCCGCAGGGGCGCGTGCTGATCGAGCTGGCGCCGGACTTCACGCCGCTGCACGTGGCCAATATCCGCACCATGGCGCACGAACACTATTACGACGGGCTCGTGATCGAACGCGTGCAGGACAACTTCGTGACCCAGTGGGGCGATGCGGCCAACGAGGACGAGGGGAACGACAAGAGCAAGCTCAAGCCGCTAGGTTCGGCCAAGGATCGCCTGCCGCCCGAATACACCCGCCCGTACGATGCCAAGCTGCCCTTCACCGCCCTCAAGGACGGCGATTTCTATGCGCCCGAGGTGGGCTTTTCCGAGGGCTTCCCCGTGGCGCGCGACAAGGCCCATCAACAGGAATGGCTGACGCACTGCTACGGCATGGTGGGCGTGGGTCGCGACATCGATCCGGAAACCGGCAGCGGCAGCGAGCTGTATGCGGTGATCGGCCAGGCCCCGCGCACGCTGGATCGCAACATCGCGCTGGTGGGCCGCGTGCTGCAAGGCATGGAATATCTGTCGGGCCTGCCGCGCGGCACCGGCCCGCTGGGCTTCTACGAGAAACCCGAGCAGCGCATCACCATCCGCTCCGTGCGCCTGGCGTCCGACCTGCCGGCCGGTGAGCGGCCGAACGTGGAAGTGCTGCGCACCGACAGCGCCACCTTCACCGCGCTGGTGGAGGCCAAGCGCAATCGCGTCGACGATTTCTATCGCCTGCCCACCGGCAAGATCGACGTGTGCAACCTGAGCATTCCCGTACGCGACGCCAAGGCGGCGCATTGATGCTACGGAACGTTGCCGCCTCCGGCGGCAACGTTCTCGCGGCACGCCAGGCCTGCATCCGGCGCTTTGCCACACTCAGGTTCATGTTCGATCCACGAATGGCAGCGTGACGCGCCTGTTGCAGCCACGGGTGGCTTTTGCCACTGAATCAACGCGGGCTGCGTGAATATTGCCTTACCGCTACACCCCAAGACCACGCGATCTTCACCCCTTGGGCGGTCAGGATGCCTGCGTGGTCGCAATGGAGTGAGGCATGCCGCGGGTCTGGAAAATCGTGTCGTGGATCATCGGTGTCTGTGTGGCGCTGATAGTGGTGCTGTTGATCGTGATCGCCACCTTCGACTGGAACCGGCTCAAGCCCACCATCAACACGCAGGTCAGCCAGACCATCGGTCGGCCCTTTGCCATCAATGGCGACCTGAGCGTGCGCTGGCAGCGCGAACGACGCGCCAGCGGCATCGGAAGCTGGATTCCGTGGCCCGAGTTCGTCGCGCAGGACATTCGCGTCGGCAACCCCGATGGCGCCAGCCAACCCCTGTTCGCACAACTGGAAGCGCTGCGCTTCCGCCTCGCGCCCCTGCCCTTGCTTGCGCATCGCGTGGAAATTCCGGTGCTGTACCTCACCCAGCCCAGCATCGACCTGGAACGCAATGCCCAGGGCCAGGCCAACTGGAATTTCGACCTTGCCGACAGCGGCTCGTCGTCGACGTGGCAGCTGGATCTGCATGCCATCGGCTTCGATCGCGGCCACGTAACGCTCAATGACGCGATAACCAAAAGCAACCTGCAGATCACCATGGAAACGCTGCAGCGTGCCATTCCCTACAGTGAGATCGTTGCACAGCAGTCGAGCGATGCCCGCGAACAGGCTTCGAAAACCGTGGGCGCCAGCGCGAAGACCGCACTGGCCAAGCAGGCTGACAAGGAGGGCAATGAACCGGGCAAGACCAACGCCGCCTATCAGTTCGTGTGGCAAGCCGTGGGTAAATACCAGGGCCTGACGGTGGATGGTAATGGCAAAACGGGTGGCGTGCTGGCCTTGCAGCAGACCGACCAGCCCTTCCCGTTGCAGGCCGACGTGCACATCGGCGATTCGCACATGGCGCTGGTGGGCACGCTGACCGATCCGCTGCATCTGGCCGCGCTCGACATCCGCCTGTGGTTCTCGGGCACGAGCATGGCCAAGCTGTATCCGCTGATTGGCGTGACCCTGCCCGATACGCCGCCCTATGCCACCGAGGGACATCTACGCGCCAACCTGAAGCGCGGGGCGAGTCATTTCTCCTACGACCACTTCCGCGGGCGCGTGGGTGGCAGTGATCTCTCGGGCAGCCTCACCTTCGACACCGGCGGTGCACGCCCGAAGCTGAGCGGCACGCTGAGTTCCCAGTTGCTGCGCTTCGCCGACCTGGCGCCGCTGATCGGCGCGGACAGCAATGCGCAGAAGCAGCAACGCGGCGATGCCACGCCGCAACCGGCCGACAAGGTGCTGCCGGTGGAGCCCTTCCGCACCGATCGCTGGCGGGCCATGGACGCCGATGTCACTTTCAGCGCTGCCCGTATCGAGCGCGAAGCACAGCTGCCGATCAATGCCTTGTCGACCCACGTGATCATGGACAACGGCGTGCTTACGCTTGATCCGCTGGACTTCGATCTGGCCGGTGGCAAGGTGGCCAGCAACCTGCATCTGGACGGCAGCACCACGCCGATGAAGGGCACCATCCGGCTCAAGGCGCGCCATCTGAAGCTGAAGGAGCTGTTCCCCACCTTCGAGCCGATGAGCACCAGCTTCGGCGAAATCAACGGTGACGCGGCGCTGGATGCGCGCGGCAACTCCGTGGCCGAGTTGATGGGCACGTCCACCGGCGAGCTCAAGCTCCTGATGAACGATGGCGCGATCAGCAAGACGCTGCTTGAAACAGCCGGCCTCAACGTGGCCAACATCGTCATCGCCAAGCTGTTCGGCGACAAGACGGTGAAGATCAACTGCGCCGCCTCCGACCTGACCGCCACCAACGGCCTCTATGACACCCGCCTGTTCGTGTTCGATACCGAGGACGCCACCATCCGCGTGAACGGCACGGTCAACTTCGCCAGCGAGAAGCTGGACCTCGATGTGAGGCCGGCATCCAAGGGCCTGCGCATCCTGTCGCTGCGTTCACCGCTGTACGTCAAGGGCACGCTGAAGAATCCGGACGTGGGGGTGCAGCCGGGGCCGCTGATCCTGCGCGGCGGCGGCGCGGTGGCACTGGGTATCTTCGCGGCCCCCGTGGCCGCCCTGCTGCCGCTGGTGGCCGCCAGCCGGGGCGCTCCAGACAACACCTGTGCCACGGTGCTGGAGCAGATGCGCGGCTCGTCGAAGGCGCATCCTGCCCCGCTACCGGCGAAGACGGCACCCAAGGCCACCCCGGCGCACTGATGCCGGGGGACAACGGTAGAATGTCGGGCCCTCTTTCCGACGTCCGACCATGCAACCGGCAATCAAGGCCCGCTGGCAGATCCACTTCTGCGTCCTGCTCTGGGGCTTCACCGCTATTCTCGGCAAGCTGATCACCCTGCCGGCCCTGCAGCTGGTGTGGTGGCGCACGCTGCTCGTGGCCGGTTCGCTGCTGCTCATTCCACGGGTACGGCGCGGCCTGAAGGCCATGCCGGCGAAGTTGCGCTGGGGCTATGCCGGCATCGGCGTGCTGGTGTCGCTGCACTGGCTTACCTTCTACGCCGCGATCAAGCTGGCCAATGCCTCGGTGGGTGCCACCTGCATCGCGCTGGGCCCGGTGTTCCTGTCGCTGGTGGAGCCATGGATCGCCGGGCGCAAGTTCGACCCGCGCGAGCTGCTGATCGGCGTGGCCGTGGTGCCTGGTGTAGCGATGGTGGTGGGTGGCGTGCCGCTGGACATGCGCATGGGCATCGTCGTGGGCACCGTGTCGGCCCTGCTGGTAGCCCTGTTCGGCGCCTTCAACAAGCGGCTGGTGGAACACGGGGATCCGCTGACCGTGACCTGCATCGAGCTGGGCACCGGCACGCTGTTCCTGACCCTGCTCGCGCCGTTGCTACCCGGACCGGCCTTCGTGCTGCCCAGCCTGCATGACGGCATTTTGCTGCTGGTGCTGTCGTTCGGCTGCACGCTGTTGCCGTTCGCGCTGGCGCTGGTGGCGCTGCGCCACATGACGGCCTTCGGCACGCAGATGGTGACCAACCTGGAGCCGGTCTACGCCATCGTGCTGGCCATTCTGCTGCTGGGCGAACAGCGCCAGCTGGACGGCTGGTTTTACGGTGGCGTGGCGGTGATCCTCGCTGCCGTGTTCATCCATCCACTGCTGTCGCGCAAGCAGACCCCGCCCTCCCAGCCCGAATTGCTGGGCACCGCGGAAAGCCACAGTGTGATTGAATAAGCCACCGCCGCGACCGGGCACCATGCCCCGCGGCTTCGGCTGACTGATCCGCGACGGGATGCGTCGCTTCAGGATGGTTCGGGGAGGGACGGTCGATGACGTCGGGCGGTTTCCCAAGGCTCTTGCGGCGCGAATGGTTTCTTGCCATCAGCGTTGCCACGTCCATCGCATTCCTGCTGGCCGGTCCGCGCCTGCTTGAAGGCCTGGACCAGCCCGTATGGCTGACCATCCTGTTCGCGTGGCTGTTCGCGGTGATCCTGGGTTCCGCGCTTGCCGTGGTACGTCATGCGGAGCGCCTGGGCGAACGCCTGGGCGAGCCTTACGGCACGCTGGTGCTGACGCTGTCCATCACCGCCATCGAAGTGATCAGCATCACCGCGATCATGCTGCACGGTGACAACAACCCCACGCTGGCGCGCGACACGTTGTTCGCCGTCACCATGATCGTGCTCAACGGCATGGTCGGCCTCTCGCTGCTGGCCGGCGGCTGGCGGCATCGCGAGCAGAACTACAACCTGCAGGGCGCCAATGCGTACCTCGGCGTGGTGATTCCGCTGGGCATCCTCGCGCTGGTCATGCCCAATTTCGCCAGCCACGGGCTGAGCGTGCTCACCTTTGCGCAGGAAGTCTTCCTGGCGGTGATCTGCGCCGGGTTGTACGTCGCTTTCCTGGGATTGCAGACGCGACGTCACCGCGCCTATTTCGCCGCGGACGACAGCAGCGAGGACGAGGCCGCGCTGGTGGTGCGTGGCGGCACCGCGCGCAGCCTGCTGCACGCGGCACTGCTGCTGGCCTACATGGTGCCCGTGGTCTACCTGGCCGAAAAGCTCGCCCACCCGGTGGATTACGTGGTGGAGACGCTGCACAAGCCCGCCGCGCTGGCGGGACTGGTGATGGCCGTGCTGGTTGCCACGCCGGAAGGCATCGGCGCAGTGCGTGCAGCGCGCGGCAACCACATGCAGCGCTCGGTGAACATCTTCCTCGGTTCGGTACTGTCCACCATCGGGCTGACCATCCCGGCGATCCTGGTGATCAGCCATCTCACCGCACATCCCATTGAACTGGGGCTGCAGCACACCGACCTGGTGATGTTCCTGCTCACCCTCACGGTGAGCCTGGTGACGTTCTCCAGCGGCCACACCAACGTGCTGCAGGGTGGCGTGCACCTGATCCTGTTCGTGGCCTACCTGTTCTACATGTTCCAGGGCTGATGGCTCAGCCCTGCGCGGCGACCGTCGCGCGCATGTGGTCGATGAAGGCACGCACCTTGGCCGGCGGCTGGCGTCCCGGATACACCGCGTAAATCCCGCAGTCGGGCAGGCTGTACTGCGCCATCAGCACTACCAGTCGCCCCTCGCGGATATCGTCGGTCACCAGGTAATCCGGCAGCACGCTGACACCCGCGCCGTGCTGCACCAGCGCGTGCGTCGCCGTGACGTTGTTGGCCTGCGCAACCGGTCGCATGCGCACGGTGCGACGTGAACCATCAGGTGCCGTGAACGTCCAGCGCAATGGCGTCGCCAGCAAGGCCAGCGCCACCCAGTCGTGCGAGGCCAGATCGGTGATCACGCGCGGTGTTCCGCGGCGCGCCAGGTAATCGGGCGAGGCCACCATCAGCTGGCGAAAGCTCCCCAGCCGTGCCGAACGCAGATTGGAATCGCGCAGCCAGCCCATGCGGATGGCCATGTCGAACCGCTCGGCAATCAGGTCGCTCATGTGATCGGTGAGCACCAGATCGGCCTGGATGTCCGGATGCACGCGCAGGAACGCAGCGAGCGCCGGGGCCACCACCACCGTGCCGTAGTCGCCGGTGGCGGTAAGGCGCAGCGTGCCGCTGGGCTTTTCCTGGCCTTGCCCCACCTGCGCAATGGCCGCCTCCGCCTCCGCCAGGATGCGCACGCAGGCTGCGTGGAAAGTGGCACCGGCTTCGGTCAGCGTCATGCGTCGCGTACTGCGCGAGAGCAGCGTCACCCCCAGTTCGCTTTCCAGGCGCGCGATGTGCTGGCTCACCATCGCCTTGGTCATGCCCAGCACGTCGGCGGCCGCCGTGAACGAGCCCGCGCGCACCAGCGCCACGAACACGGACAAACGGTTGAGATTGACGTCGGCCATGCCGGTCCTCCTGACTGTCAAGTGAAACTTTACAGTGAATTACCTTTTGATGCGTTTATCCGCATCTATCGCAGGCGCATCATGGCGCCTGTTCCCACTGCAGGCGGATCGTTCACGCCCCGCGCGTCATCGTCCGCCGCACTCCCCTTTTCCCCGCTGGAGAGCACCATCCATGAAGATCGCCCTGTTCGGCGCGACCGGCCATGTCGGCCACGCCATCCTCGACGAAGCCCTGTCACGCGGCGACGACGTCACCGCCATCGTGCGCGACGCCTCGCGCCTGGCAAACCCCGACCCGCGCGTGAAGGTGGTGGTCGGCGACATCGCAGAGCCGAAAACCTGGCTGGATGCCGTGCGTGGCAGCGACGTTGTCGTGGTGAGCATCTCGGCCCGCCGCGACAATTCGAACGATGCCATCCCGGCCAAGGCCGCCGCCGTGCTCGAGGCACTGCCCCAGGCCGGCGTGAAGCGCCTGGTATGGGTGGGTGGCGCCGGTTCGCTGGAAGCCGCGCCGGGCGTGCTGGTGGTGGACGATCCGAACTTCCCCGAAGCGTGGAAGCCCGAAGCACTTGGCCAGGCCAAGGCACTGGACGTGTTCCGCCAGTACAAGGGTGACGTGGAGTGGACCTTCATCAGCCCGGCCGCCCTGCTCGAAGATGGCCCGCGCACCGGCAAGTATCGCGTGGGCGGCGACCAGCTGCTGGTGGACGCCAACGGCAAGAGCCACATCAGCGTGCCTGACTACGCCGTGGCCCTGCTCGACCGCGTCGCCAAGAACGATGCGCGCAAGCAGCGCATTACGGTGGCTTACTGATCGTCTGCGGCGGATGGCCTTGGGCTATCCGCCGTTCTTGTCGCGCTGTTCTGGTCGCGCTGTTCTTGTCGCGCTTTGGAGCTGCCAACAAAACACCGCTGGTCGGCGCTGGTCAGAGCCAGTTAGCGATCACCGTTCGGCTTCGCGGCAACGTGCGCTCATCCCTCACCGTCATCCCCGCGAAAGCGGGGATCCAGTGCCTTTGGGCACGCACAGGAAAGTCGAAAGTCGCTGGATCCCCGCTTTCGCGGGGATGACGGTGAGGTAGTTGCCATGCCGCCTCAAGATCGTGAGCAGCCTCTTGGATGTGCTCAGTGCATGTGCTCATGATCATGCTCGTCGGCGTGCTCATGATGATCGTCACCGCCCTGCGCGCCATCATCGTCATGGTGGTGCTCATGCCCACCATGACCATCATCCGCTGCCCTGCCCGCCGCAGCCTCGAACGCGGCCTGATCCATCGCCGGCAGCTTCCGCACGAAAGCCACCATGTCCCAGATGGCTGCATCGTCGTGGCTGCGGCCCCAGGCCGGCATGGCAGTGAGCTTCACGCCATGCTTGATCACCCAGAACGCTTCGGCGGGATCATGCACGCCGTGCTTCGACAGATCCGGCGGCTGCGGATAAAGCCCCTTGCGCAGCTCTGTCTGCGACAGGCCCGGCGCGAGATGGCAGGACGTGCACATCTCGGCGTAATGCTCCGCGCCTCGCTGGATACGCTGCGGATCATCCAGGTCGGGCACGCTGATGCCGTCGGCGTGACGCTCGATGGAGCGGTCACGCAAGGTGCCGATCACGCGCTCCGTCAACGCCCAATGGGGCTTGTCCGCCCCGATGTCGTAGCTACCCGACACCACGAAGGCCGCCAAACCCGCAAGAGCCAGAACCACCACCAGCACCACGATCGTCATGGTCTTTTTCATCGCCGTTTACCTCAAAGCCAGATGCGAACGCCAGCCACCCAGGTGGTTTCCCGCGCATGCACGTCAGGCACGCCAGGCTCGTTGTCGAAACTGCCGAAGCGGCGTGTCCAGTTCACGCCCACGTAGGGCGCGAACTTGCGGCTGATCTCGTAACGCAGACGCAGCCCTGCTTCCACGTTCGACAACCCGGAGGCAATGCCTCGCCGCGGGTCGTCCTTGCCGTAGAAGTTGAGCTCCACCTGGGGCGTCAGGATCAGGCGTTGCGTGAAGCGCATGTCGTAGCTGGTCTCCAGCCGCAGCGCGGTGCGCCCTTCTTCGCCAACATAGAACGTTGCCTGCGTTTCGAACCAGTAAGGCGCAAGCCCTTCCACTCCGGCAGCAAGCCACTGGCGATCCGGCCCCTGCCCGAAGTCGTGGCGCGCACCGAGCTGCCAGTCCCAGAAGCTCGCAAAGGCATGGCTCCACAGCGCCTCGACGCGCCCATCCTGCGTACCGCTGTCATCGCGCTCGCCTTCGGTCTTCAGCCACAGCCGGTTGATGGCATTGCCGTACCAGCCTTCGGCCTCCCAGCGGGTGGCGTAGTCGCCCGAGGTACTGCGGCTGCGCTCGAGCCGATCGAGCGTGAACATGCCCAGCGATGCGTTGTCGTCCATCTGCATCATGGCGTTCATCTGCGCCGGGGTCATGTCATGCGGCACCGATTGCGGCGGCGGTGGCGGCATGTGGTCGTTCGGCGGCAAGGCCTTTGCATCCATGCCTTGCATGTCATGCCCGGACATATCGTGGCCTTGCATGGCCTGCATGCCCGTCATGTCATGGCCCGTGTGATCCATGGCGGCAGGCTGCGCATCGGTTTTCTCCGGTGCGGCGACGTGATGCTGGTGCGCCGGTGCATGGCTGTCCTGTGGCGGTGACATCGCCATGCCCGGCATGTCCTGCATAGCCACGGCCTGCGCAAAGCCTGCCACCGGCAGCACGCCAAGGCTGGCGACAATCCAGCGCGAAAGTGTGCTGCTCATGCCACCACCACTTCGCGGAACATGCCCGCTTCCATGTGATAAAGCAGGTGGCAGTGGTAAGCCCAGCGTCCCACCGCATCTGCACTCACGCGATAGGCCAGGCGCTGCGCCGGCTGCACCATCACGGTGTGCTTGCGCACCTGGAACGTGCCATTGGGCGCTTCGAGTTCGCTCCACATGCCGTGCAAATGGATGGGATGCGTCATCATGGTGTCGTTCACCAGCACAATGCGCACATGCTCGCCATGGCGCAGGCGCAGCGGCTCCGCACCCGAGTAGCGCTTGCCGTCGAACGACCACAGATAGCGCTCCATGTTGCCGGTAAGGCGCAGGGTCAGCTCGCGATCCACACTGGGCGAGATGGGCGCGTCCACGGCATGCAGGTCGGCGTAGGTGAGCACGCGGCGGCCGTTATCGCGCAAGCCCACGCCAGGATCGTCGAGGTTGGTACGCGGCATTGGCACGCGCATGTCCACCTCGGGGCCGGTCTTCAATGACGGATCCTGCATGCCCGCATGCGACATCGCCATGCCGGGCATCGCCATCATGTCCATGCCGGCCATATCGTGCCCCATGCTGGCGTGATCCATGCCGCCATGATCCATCTGCCCCATCATGTCGCCCATGCTGAGCAGCGGACGGCGATCCAGCGCCGGTACGTCTGCCGTCATGCCGGCGCGCGGCGCCAGCGTGGCACGTGCATAACCGGTACGGTCCATGCTCTGCGCGAAGATGGTCCATGCGCGATCCGCCGACGGCTGCACGATCACGTCATAAGTTTCGGCCGTGCCGATGCGGAACTCGTCCACCGTAACCGGCTCGATGGCCTGACCGTCGGCGGCGACCACCGTCATCTTCAGGCCAGGAATGCGCACGTCGAAGAACGTCATGGACGAGCCGTTGATGAAACGCAGGCGGATCTTTTCCCCCGCGTTGAACAGGCCCGTCCAGTTGCCCGCGGGCGTGCAGCCATTCACCAGATGGGTATAGGCCACCGCCGAGACATCGGCCAGATCCGTGGGATCCATGCGCATCTGGTTCCACATGCGCCGGTCAGCCAGCGCCTTGGCGATGCCTTCGCTGCCGGCATCGTGCGCGAAATCGCCCACGGTGCGCTTGCCGACGTTGTAGTAGGCGCTCTGCTTCTTGAGATTGGCGTAGATGGTTTCCGGATCAAGATCGGTCCAGTCGTTGAGCATCACCACATAGTCGCGATCCGCCGGATGGCCCTCGCCGTCGCGCGGCTCGACCACGATGGGGCCATACAGGCCGGTCTGTTCCTGGAAGCGCGAATGACTGTGGTACCAGTAGGTGCCCGACTGGTTCACGGTGAACCGATAGGTGTACTCGCCGCCTGCCGGAATGCCATCGAAACTCAGGCCCGGCACGCCATCCATATCCGCCGGCAACACGATGCCGTGCCAGTGGATGGAGCTGGCCACCTTGAGGCGGTTGCGCACGCGCAACGTCACCGTGTCGCCCTGCTTCCAGCGCAACAGCGGCGCCGGCAGCTGGCCATTCACCACGGTCGCCACGCGACGCGTTCCGGTGAAATCCACCGGCAGCTCGCCGATCTCCAGGTCGAAGTGATTGCCGCGCAATTCCGCTCGCGGAGCGGCCGCTTGCGCCAGCGCATTGCCGCGCCACAAGCCCAACCCGGCAGCCACTCCGCCGAGCGCCAATCCTTGTACGAAACGCCGACGCGGCAGCTGAAAGCCGCGCGGTTCCTGCTTGTTCATTGCCTTGACTCCGTCAGGTGCGCCCACGACGCAGGCGCATCGAATCGGCCGGTACACGCCGGCCCGTTGCGATCAACGGGAGATCAGACGACCGGTGGCCGCAGCGGCGGCTCGTAGACGGGTTGCGGGGCAGCTTCGCGGCGCGCCTGCCAGAGGGAACCTGCCGCCTGCACGTGCAGCACGTGCGGCACCGCCGACGCGGGCACCGAGGCCGGCACGTGGGTGCAGCAGCTGTCGGAGGCGAGCGTCGACGCATGGCCTGCGGCGTGATCCGGCGCGACATGCTGCATGGCCATCACGCCCATGGCCCCTGACGAGGGACAGCAATCGTCATGCCGGGGCATGGCCCAGGCCACGCTGGACAGCGTCAGCCACGCGCACAGGGCCAGCACCAGCAAGGCGCGGCAACGGCGTAGATGACGGAACAGGTGGCGGGTCATGGGGCCGAGGATAGTCGCGCCGGAGCGGTGCCTCAACTCTGGAGCAGGCTCCAGGCGGCCTGACGCCGATGTCTCCTGCAGGAGCGCACTGGTGCGCGACCGCCATGCCTTGTGGCCGACGCTTTGCAGGATCTCGCGCACAAGTGCGCTCCTACAGGGGAATCGCCCCACCCGGTCACCTATAATGACCCACCCTACGGCGCGTCCCCTTGCCATGAACTATCGCCACGCCTATCACGCCGGCAACTTCGCCGATGTCCTCAAGCACACCGTGCTGCTCGCGTTGATCGAGGCGCTGCAGGCGAAGTCCACGCCGTTCGCCTTCGTCGACACGCACGCCGGCAGCGGCTGCTATGCGCTGGACAGCGCCGAGGCCGGCAAGACCGGCGAATACAAGGACGGCATCGCGCGCCTGCTGTTCCCCGACCTGCACCAGGGCAACGCCAACGCCGGCACCCTGCCCCCGCTGCTGCGGCGCTGGCTGGACGCCATCCTGCGCCTGCCCGGCAACGAACACGGCCTGAAGCTCTACCCCGGTTCGCCGCTGCAGGTGGCGAACGCCATGCGGGACACCGACAGCGCGCAGCTGTGCGAGCTGCACCCGGAAGAGGCAACGCGCCTGAAGGAACTGTTCCATCACGACCACCGCGTGCACGTGCATCATCGAAACGGTTACGAAGCGCTCAAGGCGCTGCTGCCGCCGAAGGAAAAGCGCGGTCTGGTGTTGATCGATCCGCCGTACGAGGCACAGGAATCCGAGTACCGCGTGATCGAGCAGTCGATCAAGGCCGCGCTGGAGCGCTGGCCCACCGGCGTTTACGCGGTGTGGTACCCGATCAAGCTGCGCAGCCAGGTGCAGCCGTTCCACCGCTGGCTGCAGCGCTGCGGCGCGCGTCGCGTGCTGCGTGCCGAGCTGCTGGTGCATCCGGATGACTCGCCGCTGCGCCTCAACGGTTCGGGCATGGTCATCCTCAATGCGCCTTGGAAGCTGGACGATGCCCTGCGTGACTCTCTGCGCGCCATGGCACCGCTGCTGTCGCAGGAACGTCCGGCGCAGTGGCGCCTGGACTGGCTGGTGGAAGAAAGCGCCAGCTGAACACCGCGGCCCGCGTCCACCTGCCGAACACCTTCTGCCCGGCCAGCCCGCTAAGGTGACACCGACCAGGGTTCGCCTTAGGCTCGAACCAACATTCGGGGAAACCGGCCATGAACCAGCACCTCACTCACATTCTCCTGCGCGGCGCCGCCGCCTTTGGCCTGCTGGCGCTGGCCGCCTGTGCGCCGGCACCGATCTACAAGCCTTCGCCCACCACGGTGGTCACCTCGCCGGACATCGTGTCGCAATCGCCCGGCCAGTTCGCCAACGCCGACGTGATCTGGGGCGGCCAGGTGGTGGAGGTGCACAACCTGGCCGACCACAGCGAAGTGGAAATCGTGGGCTACCCGCTGGACAGCTCGCAACGTCCCAAGGTGGCCAACCACGGTGGCTGGGGCCGTTTCATCGCCGTGTTGCCGGGCTACGTGGAATCGTTCGATTACCCGACCGGTTCGCTGGTCACCCTCACCGGCCACATCGCCGGCTCGCGTGACGGCAAGGTCGGCGAAGCCAACTACGTCTACCCGCTGGTCAGCGTGGCCCAGTCGCATCGCTGGACCCCCGACGAAATGAACGCCGGCAAGTCGAACGTGAGTTTCGGCGTGGGTGTGGGCGCCGTCATTCACTGAGGGAAATTGGCCGGCTAAACTGCTTTCCCTCGTCCAAAGGATGGAACGATGTCCGGCCAAGCCAATTCACTGAGGGCCATCCTGCTTGCCCTCGGCGCCAATTTCGCCATTTTCGTGAGCAAGCTCGTTGCCGCGTTGATCACCGGCTCGGGCGCCATGCTGGCCGAGGCCGTGCACTCACTGGCCGATTGCGGCAATCAGGGCTTGTTGCTGCTGGGCATGCGCCAGGCGCATCGTCCGGCCTCCGACGAATACCCGCTGGGCTGGGGCCGCGCCCTGTACTTCTGGTCGTTCCTCGTGGCCATACTGCTGTTCAGCGTGGGCGGCATGTTTTCGATCTACGAGGGCATCCACAAGCTCAACCACCCCGAGCCGCTGAAGTGGCCGTGGCTGGCCATCGGTGTGCTGGCCTTCGGCGTGGTGGCCGAATCCATTTCCATGCGCGGCTGCCTGACGGAAGTGAACAAGGCCCGGGACGGCCGCAGCCTGTGGCGCTGGTTCCATGAAACGCGCTCCAGCGAATTGCTGGTGATCTTCGGCGAAGACCTCGCCGCCTTGTTCGGCCTGTGCGTGGCGCTGGTGGCCGTGCTGGCCACGATGATCACCGGTAACCTGCTCTACGACGCCATCGGCACCATCGTCATCGGTGCACTGCTGATGGTGGTGTCCATCGCCGTGGCCAGCGAGGTGAAGGACCTGCTGATTGGCCAGGGCGTGGAACCCAAGCGCCGCGAAGCACTGATCGCCTTCATCAATGCGCGCCCGGAAGTGGATGTGGTGCTCAACCTGATCACCCTGCAGATGGGTCCGGACGTGATGGTGGCGGTGAAGGCGCGCATGGCACCCGCACCTGACCAGAGCTCGCTGATCCAGGCGATCAACAGCGTCGAACACGCCATGAAAACGCAGTTCCCCGATATCCGCTGGAGCTTCTTCGAGCCGGATATCGCTGACTGAAGCCGCCACTGATTTTCTGTAGGAGCGCACTGGTGCGCGACCAGCCAGCGAGGCGTGGAAGCCGCTGCGTTCCGGTCGCGCACCAGTGCGCTCCTGCAGTGGGAACTTCCGTATCAATCCTGCTTCAACTGCAGCAGATCCCACTTGTTGCCATACAGATCCTGGAACACCACCACCGTGCCGTAAGCCTCATCGCGCGGCGCTTCGCAGAAGGTGACGCCAGCGGCGTCCATGCGACGGTAGTCGCGCCAGAAGTCGTCGGTGTGCAGCAGCAGGAACACGCGACCGCCGGTCTGGTCACCCACTCGCGACGATTGCCCGGCGTTGGTGGCCTTGGCCAGCAACAGGCGCGTTTCGCTGGAGCCCGGCGGCGCCACCACCACCCAGCGCTTGCCGCCGCCCATGTCGGTGTCCTCCACCAGGGTGAAGCCGAGTACGCGGGTATACCAGTCGATGGCCTCGTCGTAGTCGGCCACGACGAGGGCGATGCTGCCGATGTATTGCTTCACGTGTGTTTTTCCTCAGGGAGCGGCCACTCGCCCAGCTCCGCCTGCAGCTTCTTGGTGAGCTTGCGGCGGATCAGTCCATAAGCCGTGCGGATGAGCTCGGACAGTTCCTTCGTGGCGAAACGCTGTGGCTCCACCACCTGGATCCAGCGGGCACGGGCGAGATAGGGGGCGGCGATCATACCCGGCTGGTCGCTGAGCTCGAGGAAACGTTCGTCCTCGACCTTGAAGGCCAGCCGGCCTCCGTTCTCGGGCATGACCAGGAACATCTTGCCGCCCACGCTGAAAACCAGCTCGGCGCCCCACTTGATGTCCGTGGTGACGCCCGGCCACGCGGCGCAAAGCCGCTCCGCCTGCCGAGGGGTGATGCCTTTGGACGCAGCTGCCATGGATTTCACCGTCCTTCAACGCCGCCCGATCCGGGAAGGCGCATTCTGCCCCGGCGCGGCGAGCCGTCCCAACCGGATCGGGTCGGAAAGCCGTGCGGTGCGACAAGACGCCACGAAAATCCTTTATGGATAAGACCCTTTGTTCATGTTGCGGTGCACACAATACGGTAAAGTACGGATATGAGCCCAGCCATCGACTACTTGAACAGCCGCCACGCACTGGTTCCCGCGCGGAGCAATGAGCGGTTCGTGCGCCCTCGTCTGGTGGAAGTGGCCAAGCCGAGGGGCGAGCGGGTGCAGGCCCACGATGGTCGCGAGCTGTACCTGCGCGGCATCGAACCCGACGACGTTGCCGCGCTCAAGCGCCAGTTCGCCCGGCTGTCACCGGAGGACATCCGTCGGCGTTTCCTCCATTCCATGGGGGAACTGCCTGATTCGCTGGCTTACCGCCTGACCCACATCGACCCCGCCCTGGAAACGGCCTACGTGCTGATGGACGAGACGGTGCGTCCGGCAGAATTGCGTGGCGTGGGCCGCATCTTCGTGGACCGCTCGGCCAACAACGCCGAGTTCTCGGTGCTGGTGGAGCCGGAATGGACCCGCCAGGGCCTGGGCGCCCTGCTCATGCAGCGTCTGGTGGACGACTGCCGCCGCCGTGGCCTGAGCGAGATCTGGGGCTACGTGCTGCTGGAAAACCGTCCCATGCTGCACCTGTGCAAGGAACTGGGCTTCGTGCGCCGCCTGTCGCCGGACGAACCCGGCACCACGCTGATCTCGCTGCAGCTCTGACCCCTGCTACGGTCGTTTCCCTGTGGAAGCGCACCCTGTGCGCGACTGCACACGGCGACACGGCCGATGCCCCCGAGGGGTTGTTGCGCACACGAGGCGCTCCCACATCGAAAGACATGAAACCGCCCCGGCCCTGTCCGGGGCGGCCGCGTTACACTTGCCCGCTTTCCGGGCGAGGCCGGACGCCACGCCATCGATAGCCGGGTTCGCATGACCAAGTCGATTCCCCACCCTTCCCTGCCCACCAGCCCCAAGCAACGCCGTTACTGGACGTCGCCGCACGGCTCATCGCGCGCCCTGCTGGTCGCCGAAGCCGCACGCACGCACCAGGGCCTGCTGGTGGCCGTCACGCGCGACACCCAGCGGGCAAGCGCACTGGAAGACGAGCTGCGCGTATTCGCGGGCAATCTCCCCGTGCTGCATTTCCCCGACTGGGAAACGCTGCCCTACGACGTGTTCAGCCCGCACCCGGAGATCGTCTCCCAGCGCATCTCCACGCTGTACCAGCTGCCCAACGTGCAGCGCGGCGTGCTGGTGGTGCCCATCGCCACGCTGATGCAGCGCATCGCCCCGCGCAGCCACATCACCGGCGCCGGCCTGGTGGTGAAGAAGGGACAGAAGCTCGACCTTGCCGCCGAACAACGACGCCTGGAAGCCGCCGGCTACCGCAACGTGCCGCAAGTGGGTGAACCGGGTGACTTCGCGGTGCGCGGTGCGTTGATCGACATTTTCCCGATGGGCTCGGTGGAACCGTACCGCATCGAGCTGTTCGACGACGAAGTGGAATCCATCCGCAGCTTCGACCCGGAAACGCAGCTCTCGCAACAGCAGGTGGAGCGCATCGAACTGCTGCCTGCGCGCGAGTTCCCGTTGACCGAGAACGCCGCCAAGGACTTCCGCACGCGCCTGCGCGAACGCTTCCCCATCGACGTGCGTCGCTGTCCGCTCTACCAGGACATGAAGGAAGGCGTGACGCCCGGAGGCATCGAGTACTACCTGCCGATGTTCTTCGAGCAGACCGCCACCTTGTTCGACTATCTCGCCGACAACGCCGTGTTCCTGCTGGGCGAAGGCTCGATGGAATCGGCCGACCAGTTCTGGACACAGACTGGCGAGCGCTACGACCAGCGTGCGCACGACATCGAACGCCCGGTGCTGCCGCCGGCAGAACTCTACCTGCCGCCGGATCTGCTGCGCGAGCAGCTCAACAAACGCCTGCGCGTGGAGCTGGTGGAAAGCGGCCACGAGCACGCCCTGCCCAGCGGCACGCAGCCCGCACCCGAGCTGCCGCTCAACCGCAAGGGCGAGGAACCCGGCACCTCGCTGCGCCATTTCCTGTCGAGCTACCCCGGGCGCGTACTGATCGCCGCGGATTCGGCCGGCCGTCGCGAGGCTCTGATTGAACAGCTCGCCAGCGCCGGCCTCAAGCCGGACACCGTGGACGGCTGGCAGGCATTCATCGGCGGCGCGGACAAGCTGCGCCTGGCCATCACCATCGCCGGTCTCGAGCAGGGCTTCGCGCTCAACGAACCCGCCTTCACCGTACTCACCGAACGCGAACTGTTCGGCGAGCGCGTGCGCACGGAACGCAAGCGTCGCCGTGGCGCGGCGCGCGATCCGGAAAGCATCATCCGTGACCTCACCGAGCTGACCATCGGTGCGCCCATCGTCCACGTCGACCACGGTGTAGGCCGCTACCAGGGCCTGGTCTCCATGGAACTGGGCGGCATGGAGGGCGAGTTCCTCACCATCGAGTACGCCAAGGGCGACAAGCTTTATGTGCCCGTGGCGCAGCTCGGCCTGGTCAGCCGCTACACCGGCACCGCACCCGAACTCGCGCCACTGCACTCGCTGGGCGGCGACGCCTGGGAGCGCGCGCGCCGCAAGGCGGCGG
Organism: Dyella telluris; assembly: GCF_014297575.1. Lineage (NCBI taxonomy): Bacteria > Pseudomonadati > Pseudomonadota > Gammaproteobacteria > Lysobacterales > Rhodanobacteraceae > Dyella > Dyella telluris. Next base: position 525,568 of record NZ_CP060412.1, read on the forward strand.
AAAAAGTGCGCGACGTGGCCGCCGAACTGCTGGCCATCTACGCACAGCGCGAGGCGCGTGGCGGCGAGTCCATGCCGATCGACCGCCAGATGGTGGAGGAATTCGGCGCCAGCTTCCCGTTCGAGGAAACACCCGACCAGGAACAGGCCATCGATTCGGTGCTGAAGGATCTGGCCGCGCCGCGCGCCATGGATCGTGTCATCTGCGGCGACGTGGGTTTCGGCAAGACCGAAGTCGCGCTGCGCGCCGCCTTTGCTGCCGCCACGGCGGGCAGGCAAGTGGCCGTGCTGGTGCCCACCACCCTGCTCGCCCAGCAGCACTATCGCAACTTCGCCGACCGTTTCGCCGACTGGCCGGTGAAAGTAGACGTACTTTCTCGCTTCAAGTCGTCCAAGGAAGTGAACGACGCGCTCAAGCGCCTGGGCGAAGGCCAGATCGACGTGATCGTCGGCACGCACAAACTGCTTGCGCCGGAGATCAAGTTCAAGAACCTCGGCCTGGTCATCGTGGACGAAGAGCAGCGCTTTGGCGTGCGCCAGAAGGAACAGCTGAAGAAGCTGCGCGCCGAAGTGGACCTGCTCACCATGACGGCCACGCCGATTCCGCGCACGCTCAACATGGCGATGAGCGGCCTGCGCGATCTATCCCTGATCGCCACGCCGCCGGCACATCGCATGGCCGTGCGCACCTTCATCGCGCAGTGGGAACCGGCGCTGGTCCGCGAGGCGTTCCAGCGCGAGCTGGCGCGTGGCGGCCAGGTCTACTTCCTGCACAACGAGGTGGACACCATCGAACGCGCCGCGCGCGAACTCGAAGAGTTGATCCCCGAAGCCCGTATCGGCGTCGCCCACGGCCAGATGGCCGAGCGCGAACTGGAACGCGTGATGGCGGATTTCCACCGCCAGCGTTTCAACGTGCTGGTGTGCACCACCATCATCGAAACCGGCATCGATATTCCGACCGCCAACACCATCATCATCAACCGCGCCGACCGCTTCGGCCTGGCGCAGTTGCACCAGCTGCGCGGTCGCGTGGGCCGTTCGCACCACCGCGCGTACGCGTACCTGGTGGTGCCGGATCGCAAGGCCATGACGGCCGACGCGGAAAAGCGCCTGGAAGCCATCGCCTCGCTGGAAGAGCTCGGCGCGGGCTTCACCCTGGCCACGCACGACCTTGAGATCCGAGGCGCGGGCGAGCTGTTGGGCGATGAGCAATCCGGCCAGATCCAGGAAATCGGTTTCGGCCTCTACACCGAACTGCTGGAACGCGCAGTGCGCGCACTGAAGTCCGGCAAGCTGCCCGACTTCGACCTCAGCAGCGAGCACGAGACGGAAGTCGAACTGCATCTCCCTGCGCTTATCCCAGACGATTACCTGCCCGACGTGCACACGCGACTGACGCTGTACAAGCGCATCGCCAGCGCACGCAACCACGACCATCTGCGTGACCTGCAGGTGGAAATGATCGACCGCTTCGGCCTGCTGCCTGATGCCGCCAAGCAGTTGTTCGCCGTGGCGCAGCTGAAGCTGATGGCCACGCCGCTGGGCATCCGCAAGCTCGACTTCGGCGCCAATGGCGGGCGCATCACTTTCCGCGACAAGCCGGAACTCGATCCGATGGCGATCATCCGCCTGATCCAGGGCCAGCCGCGCGTGTACAAGCTGGATGGGCAGGACAAGCTCAAGGTGAACCTGGAGTTGCCTGGGGCTTCGGAGAGGATTCGCGCGGCGCAGGAAGTGTTGGTGCAGTTGGGGGCGCGGCGGCCGGGGTGATCCTTCGCCTTGGATTTCCCCCTCTTCCCTTCGGGGGACGGGCTGGGGAGGCGCTCCGAAGAGGGGCGAAGGTCGTGGGATCGCCTCACCGCTTCGACATCGTCATCCCGGCGCAGGCCGGGATCCAGTGACTCGGTTGTTGGTTTTTTACCTCACCGTTCCATCGCTTTTGCCCGTCATCCCAGCGAAAGCTGGAGGCGCTTTTCAACAGCCGTAGGGCTGGTCATCCAGTGCCTTGGCTCTTGGCCTACGGTCTCGCGCGCTGCCGCGACCTGGCCGCTTACGCCGCGGGGGCGTTTCGACCTTCTGCCGAAGGCCGAGTCACTTTTCTTTGCTGGCCCAAAGAAAAGTAACCCAAAGAAATGGCCTTAAAGGCTGGCAGCATTCCGATGGGATAAGCCAGAACGGTTGAGGACCGTTGCTGCGTGGCAACCTCCGCCTCTACACAGCGGGTACTTCCAAGCGCTTCGCAACGCGCCGATGCGAAGAGGACTTAACGCGGAGCGTCGTGCCGCTGCGCGGCACATCCTTCCTTGCCACTCGGGTGTTCACATTGAACATCACCTGCCGCTCGTCCTCTCCCGTTCGGGAGAGGACTGGGGTGAGCACGGAGGTGAGAGAGAAACAGCCTTCACACGGTGCGAGACACCCCTGTAGGAGCGCACCTTGTGCGCGACCGCAGCGCCATGTCGATACCGCTCCGTCAGGTGGTCGCGCACAGGGTGCGCTCCTACAGACAAGCTAAGCCGGCGCTAAACAGGCCGTCGCCCTGCGACGCGATGTGCAGCGCAGCTGCACGAGCCGTCTGCTTTTGACCTACCCGCCCCCTTGAGCGGCAGTGAGGGGCGGACGAGAAGGCCCGCAGGGGGATCGGCAAGGATGCCGATCCCTTTTCGACAGGACACGGAGGTCCTGTCGAAAAGCCCGGCCGACCCTCACGCACTGGCCGGCTTCACCGGCCAGCGCTGCGATGGGGTGCCCCTTTCTTTTGGTTACTTTTGACGCGCAGCTAATCCCCGTGGGACTTTGGGCAAGCAAAGAAAAGTAACCCGGCCTCCGGCAGGAGGTCGGAACGCCCGCTGCGTAAGCGGCCAGGTAACGGGAACCTTTGAGGCGAAGACCCAAGGCAAAGTCACTGGATTCCTGCCTTCGCAGGAATGACGGCGCTTATGAAGCCATGAGGCGAGGTTGCCCCTCACCTTAACGCCCTCCCCGCCCATCAAAGCCGCCGCGATTCAGGGCGGCTCTCCGAGCACCCCGAAAGGGCCCGGTGGAAAAAGCAGCCCCCTACCCCCGTGACAACCAACATCACCCACCAAGCACACCCCAAGGCGCATCTTCCCGCCATTCCAAAGACACCACCGGCGATCCCCCATGATCACCAACCGCTCCATGCCCCCCGGCATCATCATCCCCGAGCTCGCCTACCCGGACGTCCTCGTGGCCTCTGCCTGGCTATGTCGCGCACTGGGCTTCCGCGAACGCCTGCGCATCGCCGATCACCGCGTCCAGCTCATCTACGAAGGCAGCTCCATCGTGGTCACTGAACTGATGCACGAGGATCGGTCAGTCGATCACGCACACGCGGTTATGATGCATGTCGACGATGTGGACCAGCACCATGCACGAGCCGTGGCGGCGGATGCAAAGGTGCTGCAGCCGCCCACCGATTACCCTTATGGTGAACGCCAGTATTCCCTCGAGGACATCGGCGGCCACCACTGGAAGTTTTCCCAATCCATCGCCGATGTCGACCCTGCGCAATGGGGTGGCGAGCTGATGACAGACACCCCCTGAGCCGGAGTAACCATGACCCTCGACTCACCGCGCCCCGAAGGGCAGCCGATGTTCAATCCCAGGATGTTGATACGTCCCGCCGCAGCGTGGGCCACGGTGGCGTTGTTCCTGATTTTCGGCTCGGACTGGATGGCGCACCTGAGTCGCCATGAGATCGGCCTGTCGCTGTTCGCCTGGTTGTTCTTCGTGATCGTCTGGGGTTCGTTCGGCGTAGTGCACGAGGCCGAAGAACTGGCCGGCCTGCTGGGCGAGCCGGTCGGCACGCTGGTGCTCACCTTGTCCATCGTACTCATCGAGGTGGTGCTGATCTCCGCGGTCATGCTCGGCGCGGGCGATACCGCCACGCTGGCGCGCGACACCATGTTCGCGGTGTTGATGATCGTGTTGAACGGCGTGGTGGGACTGGGCTTGTTGATCGGCGGCATCCGCCATCATGAGCAGGCCTATAACCTGCACGGCGCGTCGGCCTTCCTGGCGGTCATCATTCCGCTCGCCACCATCGCGCTGGTGCTGCCCAACTTCACCACCTCGACATCCGACGGCTCGCTCACCGCGGTGCAGGCGGTGGCCTTCTCCCTCCTCACCATCGGCCTGTACGGCCTGTTCCTGTGGCTGCAGACCGGACGCCACAAGGGTTATTTCGTCGAGCCGCGCTCCGATTCCGACGAGAACATCCCGGCCGATCCGCCGGCGCCGCCGCGTCGACCGCGCAAGGGTGAAATGCTGTTTCACCTGCTCATGTTGCTGATCAACATCCTGCCCATCGTGATCCTGTCCAAGAGCCTGGCCAAGGTGCTGGACTACGGCATCGCCGCCACCGGCGCGCCGCATTCGCTGGGCGGCATCATCATCGCCATGCTGGTGTTCACGCCGGAAGGCATTTCCGCGCTGATCGCCATCCGCCGCGACCAGCTCACCCGCGCGATCAACCTGTGTCTGGGTGGCGCGGCGTCCACCGTGGGCCTTACCGTACCTGCCGTGCTCGCCATCGGCCTGTTCACCGGCAAGCCGGTGGTGCTTGGGTTGCCGGCCGCCAGCATCGTGCTGCTCACCTCCACGCTGGTGCTGAGCACGCTGACGTTCTCGGGTTGGCGCACCACCATGCTCGAAGGCGCGGTGCACCTGTCGATGTTCGTGGTGTTCCTGGTGCTGGTGTTCAGCCCGTAGCGACGGGCACGGACGTCAGGCCGGCCGGGCGCCGGCCCTGACGAGGTAATACACGGCGAACATGCCGGCCGGGTCACGCCATCCCTGGGCCACGGCCAGGCCGGCCTTTCCGGCCAGCGCAGCGAAATCCTCCGGCGAATATTTGCAGCTGTATTCCACCTGCATGGCCTCTTCCGCCGCAAAGTTCACCTGCTGCTTGCCGACGCGCACCTTCTGGTCACGCGCACTGACCAGGAAGGTTTCGATGCGGCCGGCCATCGCGTTGTAGTGCGCGCGGTGGCGGAAGCCGGAGAGATCGAAATCGCTGCCGATTTCCCGATTGAGGCGCACCAGCATGTTGAGCGTGAACTCGGCGGTGACGCCGGCCTTGTCGTTGTAGGCCGCCTCGATGGTGGCGGTGTCCTTCTTCAGGTCGGCACCGATCAGGATGCCGCCGTTGTCGCCCATCTCGTTGCGCATCTTGCGCAGCAGCTCGGCCGCGTCGCGCGCCTCGAAGTTGCCGATGGTGGAGCCCGGGAAATAGATCACCGTACGACGCGGCGCGCGCGGCGGAATCGGCAGGCGCAAGGGACGGGTGAAGTCCGCATGCAAGGGCTGCACGGGAACGTTCGGGAAACGCTCGCTCAACACCTGCGTGCTGATGCGCAGCGGCTCGTGGGAAATCTCCACCGGCACATAGGACACCGGCGCATGGAGATGCTCCAGCAGCATGCGCGTCTTGATCGCGTTGCCGCTGCCGTATTCCACCAGGCGAACGTCCTCGCCCAGCACCTCGGCGATGTCACCGGCGTGCCCGTCCATCAGCGCGATCTCGCTGCGCGTGAGGTAATACTCGGGCTGTTCGCAGATCTCTTCGAACAGCCGTGAGCCGCGCTCGTCATAGAACAGCCATGAGGGCAGGCGCTTGGGTCGTGCGCGCAGGCCGCGCTGCACGATGCCGAGCAGATCGTCGACAGGTGGGCGGCGGTCGTCGTCGCGGATCTCGAAAGCTTGCACACTCATCGGTCTTGTCCCAAACGGATCCCCATGAACTGCCAGCGCGCATGGGGAGGAAAGAAATTCCGGTAGGTCGCGCGCAGATGCTCGCGTGGCGTCGCACAGGAACCACCGCGCAACACCCACTGCCCGCACATGAATTTGCCGTTGTACTCGCCCAGGGCGCCGGCCAGCGGCTTGAAGCCCGGGTAGCTGACGTAGGGCGAAGCCGTCCACTCCCACACGTCACCGAACATCTGCAGCATGCCGGCGCCTGTCGCCGCGGCCTGCGGATGCAGGGTCATCGCGTCGAGCAGGTTGCCCTGCACCGGCAAGGCCGCGGCCGCGCTCTCCCACTCCGCTTCGGTGGGCAGGCGCGCGCCGGCCCAGCGGGCAAACGCGTCGGCTTCGAAGTAGCTCACGTGGCTTACCGGCGCATCCGGATGGATCGGTTGCACGCCGGCGAGGGTGAATTCGCTGGCGAGATCGTCCTGCCAGTAGAACGGCCGCCGCCACTGCTCACGGCACACGGTGTCCCAGCCTTCGGACAGCCACAGCGATGGCTCTTCGTATCCGCCGTCGTGCACGAAGGCGGCAAACTCGGCGTTGGTAACCAGTCGGTTCGCCAACGCATGCGGCTGCAGCAGCGTGCGGTGACGCGGCGACTCGTTGTCGAACGAGAAGCCGCTGCCCTGATGTCCGATCGCCACGATGCCTTCGCGGCCCGTGACGAACGTCATCGGCACGGGCGCCGCGGCAGGCGACGACGCCAGCACATCGGTATACACCGGCAGCAACGGGTTGCTGAAGAACGCATGCTTGATGTCGGTGAGCAACAGCTCCTGATGCTGCTGCTCATGCTCCAGGCCCAGTTCGATGATGTTCGCCGTGGTGGCATCGACGCCACGCGACAACCACTCGCAGATTTCCTCATCCACCTGTTCGCGGTAGCCGCGGATCTGCGCGACGCTCGGACGCGAGAGCAACCCGCGTCGCGGACGCGAATGCATCGGTCCTACCGTCTGGTAGTAAGAGTTGAGCAGGAAGTGCCATTCCGGATGCGCCGGGCGGTACGCCGCGTTGCGCTCCAGCACGAAGCGTTCGAAGAACCAGGTGGTGTGCGCAAGATGCCACTTGGCCGGACTTGCGTCCGGCATCGACTGCACCATCATGTCTTCCGGTGTCAGCGGTGCGCACAGGGCCATGCTGCGGGAGCGGATCCTCCGGAATCGCAGCATCAGCGCCTCAGCCTGCACGGCCGTTTGCGCCAGCGTCACTGCCGCCCCCAACGTGGGTTCGCGGGGTCGGCCAGACTGTTCCATTCGTAGTGACTCATACCGCGATCAGTGCGCCATGACATTCACGCACCATGCCGGAGCATGCGTTCAAAAGGTGTGATGCGAAGATGGCGAATGGCTGACAACGCCAACGCCGTCACGTGCTGCAGCGCAGCATCCACCGCGCAAAAACAAAGCCCGGCACAAGGCCGGGCTTTGTCATTGCCACAAGGGCAAGGGTTTGCTTAGTGACCGTAGTGACGGTAACCATCGCGATAGTAGTAACCGCCGCCGTGGCGGTAGTAGCCCGGATGGCCGCCAACGATGACCGTGGCACCCACCGCAGCCGGATAGACCACCGGGGCCGGCGCGTAATAGACCGGCGGCGGGGGCGGGGCGTACACCACGGGTGCCGGTGCATAGACCACCGGGGCCGGCGCGTAATAACCGCCAACCACCGGCAGACCCACGCCGATGTTCAAGCTCACGTGGCCCGCGAACGCCGGTGCGACGGCTGCACAGCCGATCAGCATGACGGAGGCCAGGGCTGCGCGCTTGATGATGGAGGTCTTGTTCGTGTTCATGTGTTTGTCTCCCAAGGGAGGCTTGATTCCGACGGAAGGACTCAGGCTGCCTTCCATCGCTCTTTGCCGTGGTTAATGCTCTGACTTTCGCGCTGAATCCGGACTGAGTAGAAAGCGTGAAAAGCCTTAACGACGACCCTGATTCCGGACGTGGTTCACACTGCCGCCCCAGGGCGACTCCCCGGTCGATTCGGTCGTGTGCAGGCGCAGCAGCCAGCACCCGTGGATATCTGACCGGCGGGTAAAGTCGAAGGGGATGCTGGGTGCGCTCCAGTCCTCGATCCTGAACCGTTCGGCCAGCGCCTCATGGTCCAGTTTGAAGCGGCGGAAGTTGTTGGAGAACACGATGACGCCGTCGCTGTTGAGACGCTCCGCGCAGGCCAGCAGCAGTTGGACATGGTCGCGCTGGACGTCGAAATCCTCCGCCCGCTTGGAATTGGAGAACGTCGGCGGGTCGACGTAGATCAGCCCGTAGCGGTCGCGCTCCTGGCGCAGGAAGGCCATGGCATCGGCCTGCATCAGCCGGTGCTTGCCGCCGGTGAAGCCGTTAAGCGACAGGTTGCGCGAAGCCCAGTCCAGGTAGGTACCCGACAGGTCGACGCTGGTGGTGTCTCGGGCGCCACCGGCGGCGGCATAGACGCTGGCCGTGGCCGTATAGGCGAACAGGTTCAGGAAGCGCTTGCCCGACGCCAGCTCGCGCACCTTGGCGCGCACCAGGCGATGGTCGATGAACAGGCCGGTGTCGAGGTAATCGGTGAGGTTCACCAGGAAGCGCAGACCGCCCTCGTCCACCTCGACGAACTCGCCGCGCTGGTCGAACTGTCCATACTTGGAGCCACCCTTGCCGCGTTCGCGCGTCTTCAGGGCGATGCGGTCGCGGGGCACGCCGAGCACCTCGCCCGCCACGCGCACGATCTCGCGAAGACGCACGCGAGCCGTCTCCACCGGAATGTCGGCGGGAGCGCGGTACTCCTGGATATGCAGCCACTGCTTGCCGCCTTCGTCGCCGTAGACATCCACGGCGGCGGCGTACTCGGGCAAGTCCTGGTCGTAGGCGCGCCAGCAATGGATGCCTTCGCGCTCAAGCCGCTTGCGCAGATGGCGCAGGTTCTTCTCCAGCCGGTTGCGCAGCATCTGCGCGCCTTCGGAGAGCGGCTTGGCTTCGCGCGGGGTTTCGCTACGCGCATGAAGCTCGAAGACCAGCAGCACGGTTTCCAGTGCGCCGTTATAGAGGGCGTATTTCTTTTCCGCACGCAGCGGGATCGCCTGGCCCAGCTCGGCATCGCCCGCCAGCACGGCGGCGCGCCAGCCAGCGAAGCGTTCGCGCAGGGTTTCGCCGATCGCGCGATAGAGCTTGGGCATCTCCACGCGATCACCCAGACGCTCGCCGTACGGCGGATTGGTGATCACCAGGCCACGGGTGTAACCCGGCGGCGGGGCCACGTGCGTGGCGTCGTGCTTGTCCAGCGTCAGGAAGCCGGAGACGCCGGCTTCCTGCGCGTTGCGCTTGGCCGTCTGCACCATGCGCGGGTCGGCATCGCTGCCGAAGAAGCAGGCGCGCAAGGCGCGCAGGCCGGTTTCCGCACGCTGGCGCGCTTCGTCCAGCAGGCTGCGCCACAGCGCGATGTCGTGCTGTGCCCAGCCCAGGAAACCGTAGTACTCGCGATGCAGGCCGGGGGCGACATCCGCCGCCATCCAGGCGCCTTCGATCAGCAAAGTGCCGGAACCGCACATGGGATCGAGCAGCGCGCCACCTTCGGCGTAGATCTCCGGCCAGCGCGCACGCAACAGCATGGCGGCGGCCAGGTTTTCCTTCAGCGGGGCCTCGCCCTGCAGCTCACGCCAGCCGCGGCGATGCAGCGGTGCGCCGGCCAGGTCGATGGACAGCGTGGCGCGGTCGCGGCGCAGGCGCAGGTTGATGCGTACATCCGGCTCATCGGTATCCACGTCCGGGCGCGAACCATCGCGCTGGCGGAACTGATCAACCACGGCATCCTTCACGCGCTGGGCGATGTACTGGCTGTGGGTGAGCTTGCTCTGCGCCGAGTTGGCGTCCACCGCCAGCGTGGCGCGGGCGCCCAGGTGCGTCGACCAGTCGATGGATTGCACGCCGGCGTAAAGCGCGTCGTCGGTGGCGGCGTCGAACTCGGCCAGCGGCATCAGCACGCGGCTGGCCAGGCGGGACCACAGGCAGGCGCGGTAGGCGGTTTCCAGCGAACCGGAGAAATGCACGCCGGCCAGCGCCTCGCGCACATCGGCGGCGCCCAGGGCCACCAGTTCGTCGCGCAGCAGATATTCCAGGCCCTTCGGGCAAGTGGCGAAGAACGTGCTCATGCGGAAAGCCCCGCAAGGAACAGGCCGAACTGCTCCACGATGCGGTCCACGCTGTCGCTCAGCCGATGGTCATCGTCCACTACCACCAGCGGCAGGCGGCGGCGACCGGCGAAGGCCAGCACGCCCGCCGGCGGGCAGATGTCGTCGCGCCAGCCGTGATAGAGCAGCGTGGGCACGCCCTCGGCCACGTCGAAGGCCTGGCGGTAACCCGGGATCTCGCTGGGCGTGGCGAGCAGGAACAGCCCCGCCACCGGGCGTTGCAGGGAGGCCAGGCCGGACACGAACGAACCCATGCTGGAGCCGACCAGTACCGGCGGTGCGTCCAGCGTGTCGATGGCGGCCAGCAGGCGCTGGATGCGCGGATCCACCGAGCCGGCGTAGCCCGGCAGGTCGTCCGACCGGTAATCCGGGCGCTGGGTTTTCCAGCCCAGCGATTCGGCGAAAGCAGCCAGCACGCTGACCTTGGTGGCGTCCGGACCGGAGTCCGAGCCATGCGAAAGAATGATCTGGCCGCGCATCGCGGTCTCCGAAACAACGTCTGTATGGCTGCGAATGGTAACAGGCGACGTCTCAAGGCATCCGGGAATACACTCCCGGACATGCCCCTGACCATCGTCGACCAGCCCCTGCCCTACGTCTCCCTCCTGCCGGAGCGACCCGCCAGCGCGGTGGAAATGGTGGTGATCCACTGCACCGAGCTGCCGGATCTGGCCGTAGCCCGCGAATACGGCGAGCGCGTGCTTTATGACAGCGGCGCCGGCGCCAGCGGGCATTTCTATATCGACCGCGACGGCAGCATCCATCAGTACGTGCCGGGCACCCGGGTGGCCAACCACGTGCGCGGGCACAACCCCCATTCCATCGGTATCGAGCTGGTGAACCTGGGGCGTTACCCGCACTGGTGGGATTCCCGCCACCAGACCATGACCGAGCCCTATGCCCCGGCCCAGCTTGCCGCCCTGCGCGCCCTGCTGGCCCAGCTGAGGCTCCAATACCCGAACCTGCGCCAGATCGCCGGCCATGAGGACCTGGACACGGCCCGGCTGCCCGCCAGCAATGATCCGTCGCTGGAGGTTGCGCGCAAGCTGGATCCGGGCCCGCTGTTCCCCTGGCCCGAGGTACTGGAAGACAGCGGGCTGGAACGCATCACCACCCCCGGCCGCTGAAGCCGGGCCGGGGCGCCGGCTATAATCGCCGGCCTCTTACCTTCTCCGCCGAGCTTTTCTCCCATGACGGAAACCAACGTCCGCGAACTCGTCGATCTGCTCGAACTCGAGCGACTCGAGGACAACCTTTTCCGCGGCCAGAGCCGCGACATCGGGACCCATTTCGTCTTCGGCGGACAGGTACTTGGCCAGGCGTTGTCGGCGGCCCAGCGCACGGTGGATTCCGAGCGTGAAGCTCATTCGCTGCACGCCTACTTCCTGCGTGCTGGCGATATCAACGCCCCCATCGTCTACAGCGTGGAGCGCACGCGTGACGGCGGTACGTTCTCTTCGCGCCGGGTGGTCGCCATCCAGCACGGCCAGCCCATCCTCAACGGCTCCATTTCTTTCCAGGTGCCGGAGACCGGCTTCGAGCACCAGTCCTCGATGCCTGACGTACCGATGCCCGAGGACATCGAGCCGATGCAGCCGTTGCCGCCGGAACAGCTGGCCAAGCTGCCGGAAAAGCTGCAGCGCTGGCTGGGCGTGGACGCCCCGTTCGAGTTCCGCCATGTGTGGCCGCAGGACAAGCTCCACCCGGTGAAGCGCCCGCCGCTCCAGCACATCTGGTTCCGGCTGACCGCGCCTGTGGGCGACTCGCCTGAACTGCACCGCTCGCTGCTGGCCTACGCCTCCGACTTCAACCTGATCGGCACGGCCACCCTGCCGCACGGCATCTCGTACTACACGCACAACGTGCAGATGGCGAGCCTGGATCATGCGCTGTGGTTCCACCGTCCGTTCCGCACCGACGAATGGCTGCTGTACTCCTTTGACAGTCCGACGGCGCAGGGCGCCCGCGGCCTGGCCCGTGGCCAGATCTTCACCCGCGACGGCCGCCTGGTGGCCTCGACCGCCCAGGAAGGCCTGATCCGCCTGCGCGGCTGACCCGCCCGGACCACGTAGTACCATCCGGGCAGGCCGGCCCCACGGCCCGCCCCGTGCTCGCCCGCCCCGGCGACGAACCAAGGTTGCTCCATGCGTCAGCTCTATACCTCGCCCCGCCAGGAAAACATCGACCGCGTCGCGACCATGCTCACCGAGCAGGGTATCGAGTGCACCATCGAGAACCGCTCCAATTACCGGCGCCCCAGCTACCAGCGCTTCAGCTATACGCAGCGCAACGAGGACCGTGACAGCTGGGCCCAGGTCTGGGTGACCCGGGCGGACGATTACACCCGCGCCCGTGCCCTGCTGAAGGAACTGGGCATCGAGCCGGTGATCCGTCACGGCGAGGAGTTGGCCCTGGCCCGCAACCCCACCCCGGACATGCGACGCCAGAGCACCGCCACCCGCATCCGCAGGATCGTGCTGCTGGCCGTGGCCGGTGCCTTCGTGGTGCTGATGCTGCGGTATATGGGCGTCATCTGAACGGCCGAGGGCCGGATCAGCCCTAGCAGATCTGGCCTATCGACACAGTGAGCCAGACCAGACATAGAATCAGGCCATGCGCTCTGACCGTGTCCGCCTCTTCCAAACCCTGCCGCACGCCTGCGGCTACTTTGCCGAGCGCACGGCACAGAACCTGGTGATCGATCCGGCGGCCCCGCAGCTGGACCAGTTGTACGGTCCGGCGCTGGAACGCGGCTTCCGACGCGCCGGCGGGCACCTCTACTATCCCTATTGCACCAGCTGCCGGGCCTGCACGCCCTGCCGCATCGACGTGCAGCGCTTCGAGCCGGACCGCAGCCAGCGCCGTTGCCTGAAGCGCAACGATGACCTGCAGGTCATCGAATCCATGGCCGGCTACAACGCCGAGCGCCATGCGCTGTATGAACGCTACCTGCGCCAGCGCCACCCCGGCGGTGGCATGGACGAGGCCGACGCCAGTGACTTCCGCCGGTTCCTGACCGCACCGTGGAGCCCCACGATGTTCCTGGAGTTCCGCAAGGGCTCGCGCCTGCTCGGCGTGGCGGTCACCGATGTCTGCCTGCAGGGGCTTTCGGCCGTCTATACGTTCTACGACCCGGACGAAACGGCACGCGGCCTGGGCACGTTCGCCATTCTCCAGCAGGTGGCCCTGGCCAAGCGCCGCGGCCTGCCGTGGATCTACCTGGGCTTCTGGATCGCCGGTCACCCGAAGATGGATTACAAGCGCAAGTTCCGACCGATGCAGATCCGCACCAGCGAAGGCTGGGTGGAGATGACCGAGCCCTGAGGCTCGGCGGCCAAACCCTGGGCTCCCCACCAGGGCATGACCAAAGAACATGATTCAGGGCGTGCCGATATCCAGCACCACGCGCCCCTGGATGTTTCCATCGCGCAATCCCTGCAGCACGTCGTTCACGTCTTCCAGTTTGCGCCGCTCGATGGTCGGCACGATCTTCCCTTCCGTTGCGAAAGCCACGGCTTCGGCAAGATCCTTGCGCGTGCCCACGATGGAGCCGCGGATGGTGAGTCGTTTCAGCACTACGTCGAAAATCGGCGTGGCGAAATCACCGGGCGGCAGTCCCACCAGGCTCATGGTTCCGCGTCGGCGGGTAAAGCCCAGCGCCTGCGAGAACGCCGGCGGCGATACGGCCGTCACCAGCACGCCGTGCGCACCGCCGCCGGTGACGTCGAGCACCTCCTCCACCGCCTTGGGCTGGCGCGCATCCACCGTTGCGGATGCACCCAGCTTGCGCGCAAGGGCGAGCTTGTCTTCGGCCACATCCACCGCGACCACCTGCAGGCCCATCGCCGTCGCATATTGGATGGCCAGATGGCCCAGGCCACCGATGCCGGAGATGGCGAGCCATTCGCCCGGCCGCGCCTCCGTTTCACGGATGCCCTTGTAGGTCGTCACGCCGGCACAGAGGATCGGCGCCATCGCCGCGAAGTCCACGTCCTGGGGAAGGCGCGCCACATAGGCGGCATTGCCGATGGCGTATTCGGCGAAGCTGCCGTCCACGCTGTAGCCACTGTCGTGCTGCGTTTCGCACAGCGTTTCCCAACCGGTGATGCAGTACTCGCAGTGACCGCAGGCGTCGTGCAGCCAGGCGATGCCCACGGCGTCGCCCACCTTGAGGTTCTCCACGCCCTCGCCCAGCGCCGCCACCACACCGACGCCCTCATGACCAGGGATGAAAGGAGGGTTCGGCTTGGCTGGCCAATCGCCATCGACCGCGTGCACGTCGGTATGGCAGACGCCAGTGCAAACGATCTTCACCAGCACCTCGCCGCGCGACGGCACCGGCACGGGCACTTCCTCGATGCGCAAGGGTTCACCGAAGCGGTGCGCCACGGCAGCTTTCATCGTCCTGGGGGTCATGCAGTGCTCCTCGAGTCGTGAGACGCCACGGCCGTGCCACTTCGTGTAGCCAACGTCGCCGTGCACATCGGGTGTGACCTCGAAAAGATGCCGTGCGCAGCGTGATGGCAGGGTGACCAGCATGCGGGCCAGTGCGGCATGGTGGCGCTGCGCTTCGGCGCACGCGTACGGTCAATGACGAAGCACTCTGCCGGCTTTTGCGTGCCTGGCACGATTCGCAGCATGGCGGCGTGCACCAAAAAAAAGCCGGCATGATGCCGGCCTTTTTCCGATACGGATGACGATCAGCCCCGTGGCGACGGCGCCTGTGGCACTACCGGATACGGATACAGTTTCACCAACGGCACCGACAGGCCATCGTCGCCCACCACGCGGCAGTGCGTGCGGTTGAGCTGGCGTGGCTCGTCCACGCCACAGCTGTGCGCGATGATGCCCACTTCCTTCATCACGTTGGTGGCGTAGTGCGCCACGCGCTCGCTCTTGTCCGCCACCACCAGGCCGCGCTGCAACTTGGGATTCTGCGTGGTGATGCCGGTGGGACAGGTGTTGCGGTTGCACTGCAACGACTGGATGCACCCCAGCGCCAGCATGAAGCCGCGCGCCGAGTTGACGAAATCCGCGCCCATCGAAAGTGCCCATGCCACGTCGTAGGCGGTGATGCACTTGCCGGAGCAGATCACCTTGACGCGATCGCGCAGGCCCTGCACCACCAGCATGTCGACCAGCGCCGGCAAGGCCTCGTGCAGCGGCAGGCCCACGCCTTCCATGAGCGTTTGCGGGGCCGCGCCCGTGCCGCCTTCCGAACCGTCCACGATGATGAAGTCGGGAGCGCTTTCGATGCCGCGCTTCTTCACTTCCTGGCAAAGGTCGGCGATCCAGTCGACACCACCGAATACCGCCTTGAAGCCCACCGGCTTGCCGGTGAGTTCGCGGATGTGATGGATGGAATCCATCAGCTCCTGCACGTTGCCGATATCCAGGTGACGGTTGGGGCTCTGCGAATCCTCACCCACGGGAATGCCGCGGATGGCGGCGATTTCCGGCGTGACCTTGGCCGCCGGCAGCAGCCCGCCCATGCCGGGCTTGGCGCCCTGGCCGAGCTTGATGCTGACCATCTTCACCTGCTCATGCGCGCAGATGGCGAGCAGCTTGTTGTCATCCAGCTTGCCATCGGGCGTGCGCACGCCGTACTTGGCAGTGCCGATCTCGAAAATGATGTCGCAGCCGCCTTCGAGGTGGTACGGCGCCAGGCCGCCCTCACCCGTATCCATCCAGATACCGGCCTTTTTCGCGCCGTGCGACAACGCGCGCACCGCCGGCGCGGACAGCGCGCCGAAGCTCATTGCCGAGATGTTGAAGAAAGCGGAATGCGTGTAGGGCTGACGCGAGTACGGGCCCAGCGTCACCGGCAACGGCGTCACATGCTTCTCGCCCAGTGCGGGGAACGGCGCATTGACGAAGAACGGCACGCCTTCGCCACGCAGGTCGCGGGTGGAACCGAACGCGTTGGTGTTCTCTGCGTTCTTCGCCGCGCGGTAAACCCACATGCGCTGCGCACGGTTGAACGGCAGCTCTTCACGGTCGCTGGAATACAAGTACTGGCGAAAGAATTCGCCCAGGTGCAGGAACCAGTAACGGAAGTGGCCGATGACCGGAAAGTTGCGCAGCACGGAGTTGCTGGTCTGGTTGCGGTCGACCAGCCAGACCACGCCCACTACCACCACCAGCAGGGCCAGCAACAACAGGAACAGGGCGGCGAACGTCTCGACGACGACGACCAGCCAATGCGCGAATCCCGATGATTCCATCACTCTCTCCGGTGGTTAGCTGTGTACTCCGCCCCTCCGGGCGGATGATTGATTCTGCGACGATGCCGTTTCAAATGCAGCGGCACGCGTCCATGCCCCAACCAGGGGGTGGGGCATCCGCCCTCAGAGCTCGATGCGCAGTGCCTTGGCCGCGCGGATCGCCTTGGCCTTGGCCGCTTCGATAGTCTCGTCGCGCGCCAGAGTGACGGCCATGCGGCGGCGGCCCTTCACCGTCGGCTTGCCGAAGATGCGCAACTGCGTATCTGCTTCCAGCAATGCATCGGCAACGCCATGGTAACGGGGCGCAGTACCCTCGCCTTCCACCAATACCGCGCAGGACGCCGACGGTCCCCACTGGCGGATCACGGGAATCGGCAGGCCCAGGATGGCGCGCGCGTGCAGCGCGAATTCCGAAAGGTCCTGCGACACCAGCGTCACCAGGCCAGTGTCATGCGGGCGCGGGCTCACTTCCGAGAAGATCACGGCGTCGCCTTTCACGAAGAACTCCACGCCAAACACGCCCCAGCCGCCCAGCGCACCGGTGATGGCCTCCGCCTGGCGCTGTGCCTCGGCCCATGCCACCGGGCTCATCGGCTGCGGCTGCCATGATTCGCGATAGTCGCCGTCTTCCTGGCGATGACCGATCGGCGCGCAGAAGCTGACACCGTCCTTGTGGCGCACGGTAAGCAGGGTGATCTCGTAATCGAAATCGACGAAACCTTCGACGATCACCCGGCCCTTGCCGGCACGACCGCCGGACTGTGCGTAGTCCCAGGCATGCCGCAATTCGCCTTCGTCCCGGACCACGCTTTGCCCCTTGCCGGACGAGCTCATCACCGGCTTGATGACGAACGGCAGGCCGATCGATGCGGCCGCGTCACGGTACTCCGCTTCGGTATCGCAGAAGCGGTAGCGTGAGGTCGGCAGGTTCAGCTCTTCAGCAGCCAGGCGGCGGATGCCTTCGCGATCCATGGTCAGCCACGCCGCGCGGGCGGTAGGGATCACGCGCAGGCCCGCCTTTTCCAGCTCCACCAGCGTGGGCGTGTGGATGGCCTCGATCTCCGGCACCACCAGATCCGGCTGCTCCTTCTCGATCACCGCGCGCAGGGCCGCGCCGTCCAGCATGTCGATGACATGGCTGCGATGCGCCACCTGCATGGCCGGCGCGTCCGGGTAGCGGTCCACCGCGATGACTTCCACGGCATAGCGCTGCAGCTCGATGGCCACCTCTTTGCCCAGCTCCCCCGACCCCAGCAGCAGCACGCGCAACGCATGGTCGGAATAAGGCGTGCCAAAGGGCTTCATGGGTCTCTCCGGAGGTGACAAAGCGCCATTGTAAGCGGGCCATTGATGGATCGCGCCACACGCGCCCGGTCATCACGCAGATTCCATTGACGAACGTCACGGACCGGCGTTCACTGCAACCGTCGCCGTCCCCACGGATAGACCCATGCGCAAGTGGCTTGCCACGCTGCCATTGGTGCTCGCACTGAGCCCTGCCCCCGCGGTTCTTGCACGGGCCGTGGAAGCTGCGCCCGGAACCACCACCACGTGGATGACGGTGATGCTGGCCGGCCAGCGCATCGGCCACCTGCGCCTGGACCGCAGCCTGGGCGGAAACGTGGTGACCACCACGCAGGACCTGAAGATTGAGCTCAACCGTAACGGCAGCGTCGTGCCCATGGAGGTGCTGACGCGCAGCGTGGAAACGCTGGACGGCCAACCGCTGGGCTTCTATTCCCGCAGCACTCTTTCAAATGCCGACAGCATCGTCGATGGCCAACGCCAGGCTGACGGCAGCTATGCAGTCACTTCCACCGTTGCCGGACTGGCCACCCACACCTCCCTGGTGTGGCCAACGGGCGCATTGCTCAGTGACGGCCAACGAAAGGCCATGGCCAGCGCCATCGACCGCACCGGACAGTACACGCTGAGCCTGTTCGACCCTTCCACCCGGGCCGTAGCCTCGGTGGAGGTGGAAGTGCTCGGCAACGAGTGGATCACCCTTCCGGACGGCCCGGAGTGGC
Organism: Dyella telluris; assembly: GCF_014297575.1. Lineage (NCBI taxonomy): Bacteria > Pseudomonadati > Pseudomonadota > Gammaproteobacteria > Lysobacterales > Rhodanobacteraceae > Dyella > Dyella telluris. Next base: position 543,764 of record NZ_CP060412.1, read on the forward strand.
TCAACCACCAGCGCGAGGTGTTGCAGACCTCGCGCGACGTGCAGCGCATGGACCTGTGGATCAACGCACGCGGCGAAACCCGCAAGGGCGAGCTGCAGATGCTCGGCCACCAGTTGGATATGCTGGCTTGCAGCGAGACGTGCGCGCTGGCCCCGGTGCAGGAGATCGACATGCTCCGTGCCGCCATGGTGGATTCGCCCTCTCCCGTCACGGCATCCATGCGCCGTGGTGGACTGCGCTATCTCATCCACAGCGGGGACGAGAACATCCAGCCGCTGATCGCCACGGACGAGCAGCGCATCACGCCCCTTGGGCATGGCGACTGGCTGGTGGAGGTGGGTGATGCTTTGCCCGGCGGGCAACCACCACCGAGTGCGGAGGACGCCCTTCCAAACGCCTGGCTGCAATCCGATGCGCCGGAAGTGCGCGTGCTGGCGGTCAGGGCGGCAGGCCGTGACGGCAGCGACCTGCAGAAGATGGCCCGGCTGCGCGATTTCGTCAGCAGCTACATCATCGAACGCGGCAAGGATGTCGGGTATGCCTCCGCCGTCGAGGTCGTGCGGACGCGCAAGGGCGACTGCAAGGAATCAGCGGTGCTGCTGGCTGCGCTGGCCCGGGCCGAGGGCATTCCGGCCCGCGTGGTGTCCGGCATGGTCTACGCCAACCGCTACGGCGGCAGCTCGCAGGTTTTCGTGCCACACGCCTGGGTGCAGGCCTGGGTCGATGGTCGCTGGCAGAGCTATGACGCCGCCCTTGGCCATTTCGACAGCAGCCACATCGCCCTGGACAGCGGTGACGGTAATCCGTGGCACTTCACCAACCTGGCCAACCTGTTCGGCCAGATGCACATCGCCCAGATCAGCCCGGCGCCGGAGTTGGCCCACTCCGTGCCGCGAGGCGCTGCGGTGGCCACCCGTGACTGGTGACCCCCCTCCCTTGAAATTAGATATCACTTTGATATCTAATTCAGTCCTCCCAGGGAGGACTCCCCATGAACGAACAGCAAGGCTTTTCGACCGCCGGCATTCCGACCGTCTTCGTTGTCTTTGTTCTTTTCCTGCTCGGCCTGGCCTGCGAGGGCTATGGCCTGGCGAGCCAGCATCTGGGCTATGCCGGACTGGGTGTCTTCATCCACGTCATCGCCGTGTTCATGACCAAGGGCTTCTTCCAGGTGGCGCCCAATGAAGGCCAGGTGCTGCAACTGTTCGGCAAGTACCACGGCACCGTTCGCGAGGAAGGCCTGCGCTGGACCAACCCCTTCTGCAGCCGTCGCCGCGTATCGCTGCGCGTGCGCAATTTCGAAAGCAGCAAACTCAAGGTCAACGACAGCGACGGCAACCCCATCGAGATCGCCGCGGTGGTGGTGTGGCAGGTCATCGACACTGCAGAAGCGGTGTTCTGCGTGGACGACTACGAGAACTTCGTGACCATCCAGAGCGAGTCGGCCGTACGCCAGATGGCGCAGAACTACCCTTATGACGCCCACGACGACGGCAAGCCTGCACTGCGCAGCCACGGCGAAGTGATCAACAATCACATGCGCGACGAGATCCAGGCGCGACTGGACAAGGCCGGCGTGCGCGTCGTCGAAGCCCGCATCAGTCACCTCGCCTACGCGCAGGAAATCGCCCAGGCGATGCTGCAGCGCCAGCAGGCAAGCGCCATCGTGGCGGCGCGCGAGCGCATCGTGGACGGCGCGGTGGGCATGGTGGCCATGGCGCTTGATCGTCTGAAGACGCAGGGCGTGGTGGAGCTGGACGAAGAGCGCAAGGCCGCCATGGTCAGCAACCTGCTGGTGGTGCTGTGCGGCGACCGTTCCACACAACCGGTGGTGAACGCCGGCACGCTCTATGGCGGCTGAGAAGAAGGCCTACCCCTTACGCATCAGCGCTGCCGTGCTCGAAGCCATGCAGCGCTGGGCCGACGACGATCTGCGCAGCGTCAACGCGCAGATCGAGTTCGTTCTGCGCGAGGCGTTGCGCAAGCAGGGGCGGCTCAAGCGCGAGACCTCAGACCCGGTGCCCGACGACAACACCGACTGACGCCCCGGCGGGACCGCGTTGACTCCGATTCGACGCGACTTGCACGACGCGGGGACTAGCTTTTTCCACCGCCCGTCACGCCTGCGGAGAACGCCATGACCAGCAACGAAACCTATCCCGCGCTGCCGGAAGGCCCCGTATTTTGCGAAGACTGTTCGCGGCCCGGCGCCAAGGTAGAGATGGAACCCCATCGCACGCTGCCCCGGGAAGCCCGCCAGTGGGCCGAGGAACAGGGTGTGGAACTGCGGAGTTACCGCTGCCCCGATTGCGAAGCCATCCAGGTGTTCCGCGTCAGCTGACGGCGGCGCAAGAACCGGATATTCACCGCAGGTATCAGGCGCCACGATGGGATCATCAACCCCACGGAGTACCTGCCATGCGCTTTCGCATTTCCGGCCTGCCGGCCGAACCGTTTGCCGAACTGTTCGCGCTTTCCGATGAAGCCCTGGCGGAGCGTCGCGCTGTGCGCGTGATCGCCGACACCGCCCACGGTTATCCCTGCCGCATCAGCCTCACCGACGCCCAGGCCGGGCAAGCACTGATCCTGCTCAACTACGAGCACCAGCCGGCGAATTCTCCTTTCCGCTCAACTCACGCCATCTACATCCGCCAAGGCGAAGAGCAGTTCGATCGCGTGGACGAGGTACCTGAGCAGTTGCGTCGACGCCTGTTGTCCGTGCGCGGGTTCGATGCCCAGGGCATGCTGCGGGATGCGGATGTCGCCCAGGGCACGGCATTGGAACCGCTGATCGAGCGCCTGTTCGCGGACGAAAAGGTGGCCTACCTGCACATCCACATGGCCAGGCCCGGTTGCTACGCTGCTCGCGTGGACCGCGCCTGACAGCCGTCAGCGCGCAGTGCGATCCACCCTGGCCGCCAGCGCCATGCCAAGGGCGATCCAGCCGACGATGAAGGCCACGCCGCCCAGCGGCGTGATTGCCCCGAACCAGCGCGGCGCACCCAGCGCGAGCGCGTAGAGGCTGCCACTGAAAAGCACGATGCCGATGGCATACGCAGCCGTGGCGACGCGAGCCGCGCGCCCTGTTGGCGCCGTCGCGGCGAACACCAGCGCGAGCGCGTGCCAGAAGTGGTAGTTCACCGCCGTGTGCCACAGCTCCACGCCGCGATCGTCCAGCACGCCGCGCAGCGCGTGTGCGCCAAACGCGCCGAGGACCACGGCACTGGCGCCGGCCAGGCCGACCAGCAGCCCTGTCGGGAAGGCAGGTTGTCGCATGGTTGTCGCTCCTGGGCGTGCCGGGCTCCGGCAAGGCGGGCAGTGTCGTATGCTGGCGAAATGATTCCCATCGATTCTCGCATGAAGCTTTGTCGCACCCGTCGCTGGCTGATGCTGTTGATGCTGGCCTTTGGCGTCGTGATCCTTGCCGGCTGCCATCGCGACAACGGGATCGACTGGCGACTCACCAATGTCACCGGCCACATGCCCGACCTGGACTTCCGCCTGCTCGACGACCACGGCAAGAACGTCAGTGGCCAGGACTATCGCGGCAAGGTGGTGCTGCTCTACTTCGGCTACACGCACTGCCCGGATGTGTGCCCGCTGACCCTCGCCCAACTGCATGTGGTGATGCAGCGACTGGGGCCACTTGCCGATGGCGCGCGCATCCTGTTCGTCAGCGTCGATCCGGCGCGTGACACGCCAGAAGTCATGCACGCCTACGTCAATGCCTTCGATCCGCGAGCGGTCGGGTTGTCGGGCTCGCCCCGTGACGTCGAGGCGCTGAGCAAGCGCTACCGTTCCGCATTCACGCGGGAACCCGATCGCGCGGGCGGCCAGTACGAAGTGACCCACAGCTCCGCCATCTATCTGTTCGACGGCGAAGGCAAGGCACGCCTGCTCGCCACGCCCAACAACTCGCAGGACGACCTGGTCCACGACCTGCACCTGCTGCTGAGCCTGGGAACCCAGTCATGAGTCTTCGCACTGCCCTCGCCCTGCCCCTGCTTGCTGCAGGCCTGATGTTTGGCACCACGGCGCAGGCCAGCGAGGCCGACCATATCCGTGCCAGCCAGGCGTGGATACGCGTGCTGCCTGGCGATCTTCCGGCGGGCGCCTACGTCACCCTGGAGAACACCGGTGACCAGCCCGCGAGCCTGCGCGGCGCGCACACCGCGAGCTACGCAGGCGCCATGCTGCACCAGAGCAGCGGCGAAGGCGGTGTCAGTCGCATGTCGATGGTCGATGCGCTGGCCATTCCCGCGCACGGCAAGGCGGAACTCTCGCCCGGCGCGTATCACCTGATGCTGATGAACGCCAAAACGCCGGTCAAGGTGGGCGACAAGATCAAGGTGACGCTCAGCTTCGGCGACGGCAGCACGCTCGATGCCGACTTCATCGCCCGGCCAGCCAACGCCACTGGCGCCAGCGGCTAACCCGCCAGCGACCCGCCCCACTGTAGGAGCGCACTGGTGCGCGACCGCAGCGTTGCGGGTCAATGCCAGGGGTCGGCTTTAGCGATACGCATCAAGGCATGGTCGATGCAAACGCCTTAGCCTCGGCAAGGCGGCAACGCTGCGGTCGCGCACCAGTGCGCTCCTACAGCTGGTTGCAGGTCTATTGCCGTGCTGTCGCCGGCGCGCGCCGCGTCGGCCACGGCTTGCGGCGGATGCGGCCGCTGCGCGACAGGCGCAACCACTGGCGCATGGCCAGCAGACCGCCCACCGATTCGATCAGCGCCGCGGGTACCCACATGATCACGCCGCCCACCAGCTGCGCGGTGAGCACGTTGAAGGTGAAGGCGCGACCGCAGATCTCGAAGATGGGATAGAGGTCTGCCTTGGAGAACGTGACGATGGCACCGGCGATGATCTGCGGTGTCATGGTAATGCCCGGCGACAACACGCGGACGCCCGGCGTCATGCGACCAGGCGGACGCGGACGGTGGTCCAGCACCAGCCACCAGTAGGTGAAGCCACTGGCTAGCATCGACCAGTTCATGAAGCGATAGATGCGCCAGTCCAGCATGGCGAGCGTCTGCATGGACGGCACCAGCCACATCAGGATGAAGGCGACGAACACCACCGTGGCCACGGCCGGGTTGCACCATACGGCGCTGGCGGCGCGCCACGGCCATGAACGTCGCACGGGCCGCAGCAGGCGCAGGCGCCAGCGGAACGGCAGCCCCTTGTGCAGCACGGTGCCGGGATACGAGGCGATGATCAGCAGCGGCGCCAGGTGATGCAGCAGGATCTGCTGGATGCGATGCATGAAGAACTCATGCTCGAAGTAGTAATCCAGATAGGTATGCAGCGATGCGTAGATCAGCAGCATGCCGAGCCAGAATGACAGGCGGCGCCCCACACTCACATGCAAACGACGGCAACCGCGCACGTAGAGCACGGCGGTGGCGACGAAGGCCAGCAGGAAAACCCAGGAGAACTCCCAGGGCACGATCCACTTGAGCACGCTTGCCATCATCGATCGAACCCGGCCCTGATCAGCGGCGACCCGGCATCATACGCCCGGCCACCGCATCCACGGCACGAGGCTGCGACACATCGCCGCCAGCACTCATGCGCGCCACCGGCGACTGCGCCGCGAACGGCGCCAGCCATAAAGCAGGCCGAACAGCGTGACCAGGGCCGGGATCAGCACGATGTTGAGGAATTTCAAGCGCAGCCCAAGCGCATCGATCTCTGCATTGAACTGATGCTGCACGTCACGCAGCTGCTTGTTGATGGCCAGCTGGCGCTGCAGGAACTGTTCGATCTCCGCGCGCTGCTCCGGCGTGGTGGTGTCACCACGCCCGGCCGATTTGGCCGGCTGCAACTCGCTGAGGCGCGAGCGCGTCACCGCCAGTTCGCGCTGCAGCTCCTGCTTCTTGGCCAGGAACTTCTGGTCGGCCGCGCTCTGCAATGCCAGCACGCGGGTAAACGGACGCTGCGAGCTGACCCGCCCATGGATCGACAGCAGTGCCGACGAACCACTCAGGTTGTCAGCAATATTGGTGATCAGGTCGCCGTTGTTGGCGATGGCACTCAGCTGCTGCTGGCCCAGCAGGCTCTGCGCGTACGACACCCACAGGCGATCACTGAGCAGGTCGGTGTCGCCCACGAGGATCACCTCCGCACTGCCCTTGGCGGCCGCCAGATGGCCCTGCCCGCTCGAGCGCTCCGGGAAGGCGCTGGCAAACGTGCCGCGCACGCGGGCCGCGATGACGTAATGGATGTTGTCGGGCTTGTAGTTGTCCAGCAGCGCGGCCGGGTTGTTGAGCGATTCGCGCACGCGCTGGCTCGACACCACTTCGGCATCGGTGGTGGATTGCATCAGCGGCACCAGCCGCGACGTGGTGCCCGGCTCCAGGTCGAAGTAACCCACGCTGGATACGTTGATGCGCTGCAGACTCGCCGTGGTGACGTCATCGTGGTTGAGCTCCTGCTGGCCCAGGCCAAGCATGGCCGGATGGCTCATGGAGCTGTTGTCGGCCAGCTCGATGCGCAGCGCGCGTGAGCGATCCAGCACGACCTTCTGCGGGTCGTACTGCACGCCCCACGCGGTGAACAGGCGCGACAAGTTGGAGTTGTGGTCGTCGGTGACGCCGTTGCTGTCGACGAACGGAGTGCTATCCATCTCCGCCACGGGGTCGACAAACACCACCAGGTGCCCACCGTTCAGCACGTACTGGTCGATGGCGTACAGCGCATCGGCCGGCAGGTGCTTGGGATGGATCACCAGCAGGGCCTTGATGTCACTGTCGACGCTCTTGATTTTCGCCGGGTCCAGCATCTTCACGTCGAACTGCTGCGCCAGCTGGCGCATCACCGTCCACGGCTCTTCGCCGATCACCGGATTACCCTGTACCGGCAGGCTGCTGATCAGGCCGACATGCGGCTTGGACGGCTGGTCCAGTTCGTACAACAGCTTGGCAATGTCGTACTCGAGGAAGGTTTCACGCGACGGATCGAACAGCGGAATGGCCTGCACTTTCCTGGGCAAGCGATCCTCGCCTTCGACATCGAAATCGCCATCAGCGCCCTTCGACACGGTGCTGCCCACCAGACCGAAGAACACGCGCTCGCCATTGGTGCCGCCGTTGATCGGCGACAGGCCGTAGCCCTCGGCGCTGGCCTCGTCATCCGAGTACGGCACGGGGTCGACGATCTGCAGGCGGATCCGGCCACGCGAGCGCGCCACCATCTCCTGCAGCATTTCGGCCACGCGTTGCTCGTAACTGCGCAGCTGCGGCAGGTCGCGGGTGGCGTGGCTGGAGAAGTAAAGCCGCAGGCGCAGCGGCGCATGCAGGCCTTCCACGATGTGCACGGTGCCCGGCGTCAGCGTGTAGAGCTTGTCGGAGGTAAGGTCCACGCGTCCCATGCGCCAGCGGCTGCTGGCAAGCACGAACACCACGAACAGAATGGCCAGCAGCGCCAGGGCGACGAGCAGCGCGGCACGACGACTGAAGTAAAGACGCCTCATGTTCAAGGCGTCCGCTTCAGGTCGAGCGTAAGTACGCCCGCAGTGAGCCAGGCGGCCATGCTCGCCACGAAGTACAGCAGGTCACGCAGGTCCAGCACGCCGCGCGAAATCGCCTCGAAGTGACGCACCATGCTCAGGTGCGCCAGGGCATTCACCAGCTTACGCGGCATCGCGCCCTGGAAGAACTCCATCACCTGCGGCTGGCCTACCAGGATCAGCAGGAAGCACACCACCAGGGTGAGCACGAATGCCACCACCTGGCTCTGCGTCACCGCCGACAGGCAGGCGCCGATGGCGAGGAAGGCGCCGGCCATCAGCCAGCTGCCGATATAACCGGCGAGGATCACGCCGTTGTCGGGCGAGCCGAGGTAGTTCACCGTGATCCAGATCGGGAAGGTCAGTACCAGGGCCAGCCCGATGAAGATCCACGCCGCCAGGAATTTACCGAGCATGGCCTGGGCCAGGGTGAGCGGCAGGCTCATCAGCAGCTCCAGGGTGCCGCCCTTGGCCTCTTCCGCCCACATGCGCATGGACACCGCCGGCACCAACACCAGGTAGAGCCAGGGGTGCATCACGAAGAATGGCTGCAGGTCCGCCTGTTTGCGCTCGTAGAAATCGCCCGCGTAGAACGTGAGGATGCCCGACAACACCAGGAAGATCACCAGGAACACGTACGCCACCGGCGTCACGAAGTAGCTGCGCAGTTCGCGGCGCGTCACCGCGGCAATGGGGCTCATTCCCGGTTCTCCGCGCCCGCGGTGATCTGGCGGAACACTTCGTCCAGGCGTCCGCGTTCCAGCTGGATTTCCGACACTTCAAGCCCCTGTTGGCGCAGCAAGGTTTCCACCGGCTCCAGGATGCGCTCGCCCGGTCGTGGGAATACCGTGATGCGACCGTCCATCGGATCCACCTCGATCGATGCCACCTGCGGCAGTCGGCCCAGCATTTCCTGCGACACGCCACTGCCCGGCGCACTGAACGACACCGCGCCGTGGTAACGCGAACGCGACTCCAGTTCTGCAGGCGTGGCATCGACCAGCAGGCGTCCGTTGGCAATGATCACCACGCGGTTGCACAGCGCGTGCACTTCTTCCAGCAGATGCGTGGAAATGAGGATGGTGCGGTCGCGCGCCATCTGGTCGATCAGCTGGCGCACCGTGTGTTTCTGGTTCGGATCGAGACCATCGGTGGGCTCATCGAGCATCAGCACCTGGGGGTTGTGCACGATGGCCTGCGCCAGGCCCACGCGGCGCTTGAGGCCTTTCGACAAGGTATCGATACACTGGTCGAGCACACCTTCCAGTTGCAGCCCGCCAACGACGCGCTCAAAGCGCCGGTAACCCTCGTCACGCTGCAGGCCACGCATGCGCATGATGAAGGTAAGGAATTCACGCACCGTCAATTCGCCGTAGCTCGGCGCACCTTCAGGCAGATATCCCAGCGCGCGCTTGGCCTTCAGCGGCTCCTTGCGCACGTCGTAGCCGCAAACGCGGGCGGTGCCCGAACTGGGCGCCAGGAAGCCGGCAATCATGCGCATGGCGGTGGTCTTGCCGGCGCCATTGGGCCCCAACAGACCCAGCACCTGGCCGGGCTCGGCGCGGAAACTCAGCGAGTCCACTGCGGTAAGGGTGCCGTAGCGGCGTGTGAGCTGTTCGGTTTCGATCATGTCCTGAGTCGTCAGTGGCGTGCGTCTGCCGCACGCGTGTCGCGGGCCCCACCAGCGACGTCGACCCGCAATGTACCTGAAAAGTTCTCGGGAACCGGAGCCTGTGCGCCACGAAAATGAAAAGGCCCTCCACCAGGGAGGGCCTCTTCAATGCTTTACAGCGACGGCGACTTACTTGCCGGTGCTGGAGTCGCTGGCCGGAGCGGCAGCGGTGCTGGACGAGGCCGGAGCCTGGTCGGCGCTGTCGTCAAGCGACGGCGGCTTGATGCCGGCAGCCTGTTCCGGGGTCTGGTCCGGAGCCCAGCTCAGCGGCAGGTACACGTCGTATTCGGCGTACTGCTTCACGTCGTCGCCCTGCTTCACTTCCGGCTTGGCTTCGATGTCATAGAAGCGGTTGACCACTTCGTCGAACTTGTAGCCGTGCGTCTGGGCATAGGCCTTCATCAGGTCGCGGGTCTGCGGCACGCCAGCGGCGGTACCGTTCCACACGGCCTTGAGGGCCGGGCCGCCGAAGGCGAGGTAAGCACGCACGTCGTTGTCGACGATCAGGCGACCGAAGCGGTCATGGCCACCCGGGGTGGTGTCGCCACCGGCGTTGGCATCGGCAGCGGTGCTGGCGGTTGCCGGGTTCAGGTCGGGCGACTTGGCAGCGGTCAGTTCCACCGTCTGGCCGGCAACGTTCAGGCTGGTCGCGCTGATCGGCATGGCCACGTCGAAGGTGTAGTTCTGGTCGCCGTAGTTGGTCGTGTAGATGATGCGCGGACCGGTGGTGGTCACGCCCAGCTTCTTGGCAGCCGCCTGGATCTGGCCGATGGCCTTGTTGGTGGCGTCATCAAGGGCCTCGAGGCCGCCCTTGCGCTCGATCGAGGTCGACACCGCCAGCACGGCCGTCGGCTGGGTCTGCTCGATGTACGGGATCAGCTTGGTGTAGTCGACGTTCTGGACCGAAGCCAGCACGTTCTGCAGGTTGTTCAGGGTGGACTGGACGAACACGTCCGGGTCACCGTGAATGTACAGGCTGGAGTAACGGTTGATCAGGTTGAAGCCGTAGTCGACGTCATACGACCAGGTCACCTTGGTCAGCTGACCGCGGCTGCCGTTGCGTTCCAGGTCAAGCGTGAAGTGCTTGTCGTTGCCGCGCCAGTCGTTGTCGATGTTCCAGATCACGGTGGCCTTCTTGGCGGTACCGTCGACCTTGTCGAAACTCGGGTCGGCCGAAGCAATGGTGAACTTGCCATTGCCGATCTTGCCGTCTTCGCTGGCCCAGCTGATCTCGGCGCCCGGACCATAGGCCTTGCCGGAGAAGTCGAACTTGATGTTGCGGTCAGCATCGCGCTGCTCGGAGTACTCCGGGAAGCGGCGGAAGTTGTTCAGCACGTCATAGACCTGACGCATGTCCTTGCCGATCACCAGCTGTCGTTCGATATGACCACTGCTGGGCATCACCACACCCACCACCACCGCCGCGACGACGACAATGATCAGGGCCACAATAAATTCAAGAACACGCATCATTCCGGGGTTCTCCGCACGTCACTCTGTATCTGTATACGGCACACAAGGGCAGTCGCCGGAGACCGGCCCGCCACGGGCGATTCCCGAGGAATCACTGCATGAACGAGGGGTCGGCCAGCGCCGAAGCCACCGATACTACTTGCTCGCGCGCCTGAACGCCATCCGGCCGTAAAGACTGCCCGACAGGGGCCCTCCGGACGCCCGCGAATGGCGTCAGACCGGGCCCCGCGAGGGGTCGGGCGATCAGACGATCCCCAGCTCCAGCGCCTTCAGCACGGCACGGGTGCGGTCGCGCACCCCCAGCTTGGAGAGGATGTTGGAAACGTGGTTCTTCACCGTTCCCTCCGCCACCTTCAGGGAGTTGGCGATCTCCTTGTTGCTGTAGCCACCGGACAGCAGGCGCAGGATTTCCGTCTCGCGCTCGGTCAGAGGATCGGGCTGCTCCAGGCTGGTGAACTGGTTCTGCATGCGGCCCACGCCGGCCAGCAGGCGCTGGGTGACCATGGGTGCCACCAGCGAGCCACCGGCGGCGACGGTGCGCACGGCCTCCACCAGCTGCTCCAGCGACACGTCCTTCAGCAGGTAGCCGCGGGCGCCGGCCTTCAGGCCCTGCAGCACGAGCTGATCGTCGTCGAAGGTGGTGAGGATGATGGTGGGCGGCAGTTCGTTGCGGGCGGACAGCGCCTGCAACACTTCCAGGCCACTCATGTTGGGCATGCGCAGGTCCAGCAACACCACGTCGGGCTTTACCCGCGGGATGTCCTGCACGGCCTGGGCGCCGTCGGCGCATTCGGCCACCACGCGGATGTCCTCCGCCAGGTCCAGCAGTGAACGGACGCCCTGTCGAACAAGGTTCTGGTCGTCAACGAGACAGACGGAAATCATCGCGAATCCTCGAAACGTTTGTGGTCGGCGTGCGATGCCCGCGACCAACGGGGAAGAACGATGCTGCTATCCAAGCAGCACATTTTGGCACGACCTTCACACAAGGCTACAGCATGCCCAGCGCGGGAGGCTCGAACCGTGACGGCGTGTGCGCCAGCTCCGGGACTTCGCCCAACGGCAGCCTGACGGTCAACGCAAACCCTTGATTCAATGCGGTGTCCACCGTGACGCTGCCATCGAACTCCACCAGCCGCTCACGCATGCCCGACATGCCGTTGCCCGGCCGGAAATTCGCCACGCCGCGGCCATCGTCCCGCGCATAGAGCTCCAGCAGGTTGGCGTTGACGTAGTCAAAGCGCAGCCACAGGTTGCGCGCGCCGGCATGGCGCGCCGTATTGGTGATGATTTCCTGCGCACAGCGCAGCAGCACCTGGGCGCGGCGCGGGTCTTCCACGCTGAAACGCGGCGGCGTCTGCATGTGCACGCTGAGGCCGGGCACGCCCTCGGTGAGGCTGCGCAAAGCCACGGTCAGGTCGATGGCGTCGTCCTGACGCAGTTCGCTCACCACCTCGCGCACGTCCGACAACAGGTGCTTGGCCGTGACCTGGGCCTTCTGCACATGCTCGGCCGCCTGCGCGTTCACCAGGTGGCTGGCCACTTCCAGGTTCAGGCTCAGCGCGGTCAGGTGATGGCCCACCAGGTCGTGCAGGTCGCGGGCAATGCGCATGCGCTCGGCGATGCGGGTGGATTCGGCCAGCAAGGCGCGGGTGGCGCGCAGTTCGGAATTGAGCCGGCGCTGCACCTCGCGCTCCTCGGCCTGCAGGCTGGCGATCATCGAGGTGAAGAACACCAGCGCCGAGATGCCCAGGTACATGACCACCTGCAGCAGCGCCGTCACGATGGTCCAGCCCATGTAGCTGGCAATGATGGGGATCAGCATCAGGTTCTGCAGCAGCATCCAGGCCAGCCCTGCCCCCACCGGCAGCTGCCAGGGCAGCACCACCGCGATCACCAGCATGAGCATGGCGGACAGGCCACTCTGGCTGAACCAGCCCATGGCCACCGCCGAGCCGGTGAGCACCACCAGCCCCAGCAGCTGGATCACCGACGGGTAGCCGGTCTGCCGGGTCATGGCCGACCGCCGGGTCAGCAGCAGGTAGGTCACGCCGAAGATCAGGTAGGAAAGGATCCAGCCCGTGATGTTCGGGTTGCTCCACCACGCACTGACCTCCGCCAGGCCACCGGGGCCCGACAGCAGCGGCAGCGCGATGCACAGGTACGTGAACAGACCAGCGTACCGGAGCAGCCGGATGTGATTAATGTTTGACCAGGCCATGTACGCATCATCAGCTGCGGGCAGGCGTGGTGCAATGCGTGAGAAGTCACTCCCCCACCCCTGCCATAAGGCACGACCGCTCGGGCTTTACAAAGGTTTTACATGGTGCGCCGTGTTATGTGCGGCCGCCGAACGCATGTCATAATGCGCGCCGATAACGGGGGCCGATCCAACGGTCTTATCACTCGAACCACATAGAGCGGAGCAACGAATGGCCCTTGCCATCCGCGACGTGCGCGAGCACGACCTGGATGCCGTACTGGCGCTCAACAACGCCGCCGGCCGCACCATCCTCGCCCTTGACGCGGCTCAGCTGCGCTACTTCTACGAACACGCGGATTATTTCCGCGTGGCCGAGATCGATGGCCACCTGGCCGGGTTCCTGATCGCCCTGCGCGAAGGTCGCAACTACGACAGCCCGAACTATCTGTGGTTTGCCGAGCATTACCCGCAGTTCGCCTACATCGATCGCATCGTCATCGCCAACGCCTACCGTCGCCACGGCCTGGGTCGCATCTTCTATTGCGACGTGACCAGCTTTGCCGAGGTGCGCGTGCCGCTGCTGACCTGCGAGGTGTTCCTGGAGCCGCGCGACGACGTGGTGGTGCTGTTCCACGGCACCTATGGCTTCCAGGAAGTGGGCCAGCAACGCATGGGCGAAGACGGTCCGCAGGTGAGCCTGCTCGCCAAGGACCTGCCGAGCTATGCTTTCGTGCGTGAAACCTACCTGGACCACGACGGCCTGCCCGATGTGCCGTGGCTGGCCGAGCGCCAGCGCCCCGTCCATCCCGATACCCCCCAGCGCCGCCTCGCGGGAGAGCGGCGCCCGTGAATGCAAGAATGGATACTCAAGACGCCTGTGACCTGCGCTTTGGCCAGGTCGGCATAGCCAATGTGCGCATCAAGCGCGTGGACGCCGCTGCACTCTGCGAAGAGCTGGAACGCCGCGTTCGCACCGCCCCCCAGTTGTTCGCCCGCGCCGCCGTGGTGCTGGACCTTAGCCACCTGCTGAACCTGCCCGATGACGGCACGGTCGACGCCCTGCTGGAAGCCGTGCGCAGCGCCGGCATGCTGCCGGTGGGCCTGGCTTACGGCACCAGCGAAGTCGACGCGCTGGCCCAGCGCATGGGCCTGCCCCTGATCGCCAAGTTCCGCGCCGCCTATGAGCCGGCCGACGGCGGCAGCATCGCCCCGCCGGCGCCTGCCGCCGTGGCGCCGGAACCGCCGCGCCGCGCCGAACCCGTGCGGCACGAACCGGAGCCGGTACCGGCCGGCCCCGTGCTCGGGGCGCAGCATGTCGACGGCACCGTGCGTTCGGGCCAGCAGGTCTACGCGCGCGATCGCGACCTGGTCGTTACCGGCACCATCGCCAACGCCGCAGAAGTGATTGCCGACGGCAGCATCCACATCTACGGCAGCCTGCGCGGCCGTGCGATGGCCGGCGCACAGGGCGATGAGAAAGCACGCATATACATTTCGAACTTCCACGCGGAACTGGTGGCCATTGCCGGCCACTACCGCGTGTTCGAACAAATTCCCAAGGACCTGGAAGGCCAGTCTGTGCGATGCTGGCTCGAAGGTGAAAAACTGCTGATCGCCAAGCTGTGACGATCACTACTACTACAACAAAGCATTACGCGGAGATGAGCCTTGACTGCTGAGATTATCGTTGTCACCTCGGGCAAGGGCGGCGTGGGCAAGACCACGACCAGCGCCTCGCTTGCCACGGGCCTTGCCATGTCCGGCAAGAAAGTCGCGGTGATCGATTTCGACGTCGGCCTGCGCAACCTCGACCTGATCATGGGCTGCGAGCGTCGCGTGGTGTACGACTTCGTCAACGTCGTGCACGGCGAAGCCACGCTCAAGCAGGCGCTGATCAAGGACAAGCGCTACGAGAGCCTGTACGTGCTGGCCGCCAGCCAGACGCGTGACAAGGACGCCCTCACCCAGGAAGGCGTCGAGAAGGTGCTCGAAGAGCTGGGCAAGGAAGGCTTCGATTACGTCGTCTGCGATTCGCCGGCCGGTATCGAAAAGGGTGCACACCTGGCGATGTACTTCGCCGACCACGCCGTGGTGGTGGTGAACCCGGAAGTGTCTTCCGTGCGCGACTCGGACCGCATCCTGGGCCTGCTTTCCAGCAAGACCCGCCGCGCCGAACGTGGCGACGGCGCCATCAAGCAGCACCTGCTGCTGACCCGTTACAACCCGGCTCGCGTGGCCGTGGGCGAGATGCTGAGCGTGAAGGACGTCGAGGAAATCCTCGGCATCAACGTGGTCGGCGTCATCCCCGAATCCGAGAACGTGCTGGCCGCGTCGAATGCGGGCGTGCCGGTGATCCTGGACGACAACTCCTTCGCCGGTCAGGCCTATAGCGACACGGTGGCCCGCATCCTCGGCGAGGAACGCGTCATGCGCTTCCTCGACGCGCCCAAGAAGGGCTTCTTCCAGCGCGTATTCGGAGGCTGATCTCGATGGGTATTCTTGATTTCCTGAAGCGCAAGCCGGAACCCACCGCTGCCGTCGCCAAGGAGCGTCTTCGCATCATCGTGGCCCAGGAGCGCTCCACCCGTGGCGCGCCTGACTACCTGCCGTTGCTGCGCAACGAGCTGCTCGAAGTGATCAAGAAATACGTCCACGTCGACCTCGAAGCCATCAACATCAACGTCGAGCGCGACAGCGGACACGAGATCCTCGAGCTTTCGGTAGCACTGCCCGAACACGCCGAAGCCAAGTCCGGCTGATGTCGTGGCGCGGCCTGGCCGCGCCACCTTGCCATGCCATCGCCGCCGCGAACCGGCGGCGATTTTTATTCCCATGTCAGCACCCTCCTCTCCCAACGAAGCAAGCGTGATGCGCCTGGCCGAAATCGGCTTCGAGGCACCTGCCCGCCTGCTCGCCCGCTACGGGCTCACGCTGGAGCGCGTGGCCGCCGGCACGGCCATTCCCGGCAGTTTCTGGGGGGACGAGGAAGCCGGCATCATCGGCAGCACGGTGTATGCCCGCGACGACACGCCGGTGCACTCGCTGTTGCACGAGGCCGGCCACCTGATCGTGCTGCCGCCCGAGCGGCGCGCCTTCGTGCATACCGACGCCACCGATTCCATCGCCGAAGAAGACGCCACCTGCTATCTGGAGATCGTCCTTGCCGACGAACTGCCGGGGGTCGGACGCAGGCGCCTGATGACCGACATGGATGCCTGGGGCTATACGTTCCGGCTCGGCTCGGCGCAGGCATGGTTCGAACAGGATGCGGACAACGCGCGACAGTGGCTGGTCGAACACGGTTTGCTGGATCAGGACGGGCAGCCGGTTTACAGCTGAGCCGCGGCCTGGGCACGGCCGCGGTAGCCTGGCTGCGCCACACCTCACGCCAACAGAACATCCTCCGGCGCAATGTGTCCGCGCGCCCTCCAAGGAGGCATGGCGTGACACGAACGCTCGCGATATGGGCCAGCGCGCTGTTGACGATCATGTTGGCCGCCAGCACGACGGCGCAGGACGCCGCCGGCAACGTGCCGCGCTCCAACGACTTCGTGGCGCGCATCGATCTATCCGGCCCCATCGGCCCGGCCGCGGCGGAATACGTTGACGACAGCCTGCGCCGCGCCACCCGTGACGGCGCAACCGCCATCGTGCTGCAGCTGGATACCCCGGGCGGCCTGTCCGACTCGATGCGAGAGATCATCGCCAGCATCCTGGCCAGTCCGCGGCCGGTGATCGGTTATGTCGCGCCCAGTGGTGCGCGCGCTGCCTCCGCTGGCACGTACATCCTCTATGCCTGCCCGGTGGCGGCGATGGCACCGGCTACGCATGTCGGCGCGGCAACGCCAGTGTCGCTGGACGGCAGCGGTTCGCTGCCGTCGATGAACCCGCCAGCCACACCGGGCAGCACCACGCCGCCGCCCTCTTCCGACGCCGAATCGACCAAGGTGCTCAACGACGCCGTCGCCTCGATCCGCTCGCTGGCGCAGCTCAACGGCCGCAATGCCGACTGGGCGGCCAAGGCCGTGCAGGGCGCAGCCACGCTGACCGCCGACGAAGCCGTGCAGCTGCACGTGGCCGATCTGATCGCACCGGACGTTGCCACCCTGTTGTTGCGGCTTCAGGGACGGCACGTGCATGTCGGTGGGCAGGACCTGACCCTGCACCTCGCCGGCCTTTCCGTGCGCGATTACGCGCCCAACTGGCGCACCCATCTGCTCGCCCTGGTGACCCATCCCACCATCGCTTACCTGCTGCTGCTCGCCGGCATGTACGGCCTGGTGCTGGAAGCCTTCCATCCCGGCGTGTTCGTGCCGGGCGTGGCGGGAGCCATCTGCCTGCTGGTCGGTCTGTATGCGCTGCAATTGCTGCCGGTCAATTACGCAGGCCTTGCGCTGATGCTGCTGGGCATCGGGCTGGTGCTTGCCGAGGCGTTGATGCCCTCGGTAGGCGCCATCGGTATCGGCGGCGTCATCGCCTTCGTCATCGGCTCGATCATGTTGTTCGATACCGGCGTGCCCGGTTATTCGGTGAATCTCGGTGTGATCGCCGGCATGGCACTGGGCGCGGTAGCGGTGCTGGCGGTGCTGCTGCGGCTGGTGGCGCGGTCGCGGCGCACGCGCACCTTCAACGGCGACGCGCAGATGCTGCTCGCCACCGGCGAACTGACCCAGCCCACGGACGCGCACGGCGACGGCTGGGCGCGCATCAGTGGCGAACAATGGCGCGTGCATAGCGAAACCGCCCTGCCGGCGGGAACGCGTGTACGCGTGGTGGGACGCGAAGGCCTGCTGCTGCGGGTCACCCGCGCCTGATCCTGACAACCCAAGGAGATGCACATGTTCGGCTTTGTCGGCGTCATCGTGATCTGGTGCATAGCGTTGCTGTTCCTTTCCATCAAGGTACTGCCCGAATACCAGCGTGGCGTGGTGCTGACGCTGGGCCGCTACACGGGCACCAAGGGGCCGGGACTGTTCGTGCTGGTGCCCATGGTGCAGCGGATGATCCGCGTGGACCTGCGCGTGACGGTGATGGATGTGCCGCCGCAGGATGTGATTTCGCGCGACAACGTTTCCGTGCGGGTGAACGCCGTGGTCTATTTCCGCGTGGTGGAACCGGACAAGGCGATCCTGCAGGTGGCCGACTTCTTCCAGGCCACCAGCCAACTGGCGCAGACGCGACTGCGCTCCGTGCTTGGCCAGCACGAGCTGGACGACATCCTCTCGCAGCGCGATTCGATCAACCACAGCCTGCAGCAGATCCTGGACGAGGCCACCGACCCGTGGGGCATCAAGGTCAGCAACGTCGAGATCAAGGACGTGGACCTCAATGAAACCATGGTGCGCGCCATCGCTCGGCAGGCCGAGGCCGAACGCGAACGCCGCGCCAAGGTGATCCATGCCGACGGCGAACTGCAGGCCGCCGAAAAGTTGCGTGACGCTGCCGCGTTGCTGGCACAGCAGCCGCAGGCGCTGCAGCTGCGCTACATGCAGACGGCGGCCGACATGGCCAGCGGCGGCAAGGCATCCACCGTGTTTTTCCCGCTGCCGCTGGATCTGGTGAAGCCCTTGCTGGACAGGATGAGCTGAGCGCCCCCAACCCTGTAGGAGCGCACTTGGGCGCGACCGCGGCGTAATGACGTGCCGCTCAAGTCGGTCTTCGCAAAGTCTCCATGAGGCCCTGCCGTGCTCAACTGACCTGACGCCCGCGGTCGCACCCAAGTGCGCTCCTACAAAGATCAGAAAGGCCCGGCCGGGGCAGCCTGTACAATGGCCCGCCAATCGCCAAGCCTGCCTCCATGTCCGCCACCCCCACCCACGTCAGCCTCGCCATCATCGGCGGTGGCCCTGCCGGCCTGATGGCGGCTGAAGCCGCGCATGCGGCGGGTGTATCGGTGGATGTGTTCGATGCCAAGGGTTCGGTGGGCCGCAAGTTCCTTATTGCCGGCAAGGGCGGCATGAATCTCACCCACGGCGAACCCAAGCCGGATTTCATCCAGCGCTACGGCAAGCGTGCCCGGGAAGTCGGCGAGTGGCTGGCCAGCTTCGATGCCGACGACCTGCGCGCATGGGCCCGCGGTCTTGGCGTGGAAACCTTCGTGGGCACCTCGGGGCGTGTGTTTCCCAGCGACCTGAAAGCCGCTCCACTGCTGCGCGGCTGGGTACGCCGGCTGCGCGAAGACGGCGTGCGCTTCCACGTGCACCATCGCTGGCTGGGCTGGTCCGACGATGGCGCCCTGCGCTTCGCCACGCCCGA
The DNA here is from genome assembly GCF_014297575.1 of Dyella telluris. Taxonomy (NCBI): domain Bacteria; kingdom Pseudomonadati; phylum Pseudomonadota; class Gammaproteobacteria; order Lysobacterales; family Rhodanobacteraceae; genus Dyella; species Dyella telluris. Next base: position 562,879 of record NZ_CP060412.1, read on the forward strand.
GGGCGAACAACATGTGCGCGCCGATGCCGTGGTGCTGGCCATGGGTGGCGGCAGCTGGCCGGAGCTGGGTTCGGATGGCCAGTGGCAGGAACCGCTCGCCGCACGCGGCGTGGACGTCGCCCCGCTGGTGCCCTCCAACTGCGGCTTCGATATCGGCTGGAGCGAACACCTGGCCACCCGTTTTGCCGGCGCGCCACTCAAGCCGGTGACCATCCACCTGCGCGACAAGGACGGCCTGGAACACTCGCGCCAGGGTGAATGCGTCATCACCGCCGACGGCATCGAAGGCAGCCTGATCTATGCCTGGTCAGCGATCCTGCGCGATGCCATCGCCACGCATGGCAGCATCACCATCGAGCTGGACCTGGCACCGGACCGCCCCGTGGAACGTCTGCGCTCCGATCTGGCCAAGCCCCGCGGCAGCCGTTCAATGAGCGAACACTTGCGGCGGCAGACCGGGCTCAGCGGCGTCAAGGCGGCCCTGCTGCACGAAGTGCTCGACCGCGAGCAGTTCCACGATGCCGGCACACTCGCCCGCACCATCAAGCGCCTGCCGTTGCGCCTGCTGCGCGCGCGCCCCATCGACGAGGCCATCAGCAGCGGTGGCGGCGTGCGGCTGGAAGTGCTGGACCCGACCCTGATGCTCGACTTGCTGCCCGGCGTGTTCTGCGCCGGCGAAATGCTCGACTGGGAAGCGCCCACCGGGGGCTATCTGCTCACCGCCTGCTTCGCCAGCGGGCTTCGCGCCGGCCAGGGCGCGGCCGACTGGATCAAGCAAAACCCGGTTGCGGCCGATAACTGAGCATCGCGTCGCAATGCGGCGACGCCGCATTACATTATTTCCGCCAGCGGCCGATATACAGCCAAGCGGGTGCCATTCGAGGGAGCTGGCAGCACGATGATGGGGAACTGGTGGCGAGTATTCGGACGTGAACGCACGGCGGATTTACCGACGGCGCGCCCGGCTGCCCCCAGTGCCGGGCTGGCCGCGGACGCCGTGCCGGTTCAACCCGCCATTCCCTGCGACGAGATCGCCGAGCGTTTCTTCCGCTTCATCCTCAGCCAGCCGGTGAGCGCGGGCGACAACCCCAACAAGGTGCGCGAGCAGGCGATCCTGCAGCGCCTGCGGGACCAGTGCGAGAGCGGACGCTTCGACGTGCGTAGCCTGCCCCGCATGCCCACCGTGCTGCCGCAGCTGATGCGTGCCATGAAGAACGACCAGCTCAGCGGCTCGCAACTGGCCGACCTCATCAAGCGCGATCCCGTGCTGGTGGGCGAAGTCATGCGCGTCACCGGCAGCGTGACCTATCGCACCGCCCACCCCATCGGCAGCCTGCAGCACGCCGTGGTACTGCTGGGCCAGATCGGCCTGCGCCACGTGGTGACGTCCTATGTGATGAAACCCATCCTGATGGCCAGTGCCGGCACCAACGGCCAGCTCGTGGGCCAGCGCCTGTGGGATCACGCCGAACGTTGTGGCCATGCCGCGGTGTACCTCAGCAAGGGCCAGTGCGATGCCTTCGAGGCGTACCTGGTGGCCCTGATGGGCTACAGCGGCCTGGGCGCCGTGGGGCGCATGCTGGACCGGGAACTGCAACTCACTGAACTGCCCGCGAGCTCACCCGCCTTCATCGACGAATGCGTGCGGCTGGCCGCGCAACTCACCGTGCAGGCCGGACAGCACTGGGAACTTCCGCCGCCCGTACTGGAGGCGCTGGTTGAACATGCGGACCACGGCAGCGCCGCACTCGCGCTGCCGATGAGCCGCGTGCTGCACGTGGCCCAACGTCTGGCGATGTATCAGCTGCTCTCCGAGCAGGGCCTGCTCGACCGCGATTCCGGCTACGGCAACGACCCCATCGCCACCTTCCCGCCGCAGCTGCTGGCGCGTTGCCAGCAGGATCTGCGCAAGAGTTTCGACGCAGCCTGATTCGCCGTCGCGTCAGCGACCGGCGACGATGCGCTCGCGCACCTCGGCGGCGATGGCGAACGAACGGCAGCGCGCCTCGTGGTCGAACACGTTGGCGGTGACCATCAGTTCATCCGGACGATGGCGTGCGATGAACGCTTCCACGCCCTCTTTCACCGTGTCGGCATGGCCCACCACGGCACAGGCCAGTGCGCGCTCCACGCCGAATTTCTCGGTGGGCGTCCAGTAAGTCTCGATATCGTCGATGGGCGGCGGAATCAGGCCCGGCCGTCCGCGCCGCAGATTGATGAAGCTCTGCTGCTGCGTGGTGAACAGGCGCTTGGCCTCGGCATCGCTTTCCGCCGCGACGATATTGATGCCCAGCATCGCGTACGGCGCCTGCAGGCGTTTGGACGGCCGGAAATCGCGCCGATACAGCGCCAGCGCCTCGTCCATCGCATCGGGCGCGAAGTGCGAGGCAAACGCAAACGGCAGGCCCATCGCAGCGGCGAGCCGCGCACTGAACAGGCTTGATCCCAGCAACCACACCGGCACCGGTATGCCTGCGCCTGGTACGGCGCGCACGGCCTGCTCCGGCGTGGCCGGTTCGAAATAGGCGAGCAGCTCGGCCACGTCCTGCGGGAACGCGTCGGCGCTGTCGAAGTAGCGACGCAATGCGCGCGCCGTGGGTTGGTCCGTGCCCGGCGCGCGCCCCAGCCCCAGGTCGATGCGCCCCGGATAGAGCGATTCCAGCGTACCGAACTGCTCGGCCACCTGCAGCGGCGCGTGGTTCGGCAACATGATGCCGCCGGCGCCCACGCGGATGGTCGATGTACCACCTGCCACGTGACCGATCAGCACCGCCGTGGCGGCGCTGGCGATACCGGGCATGTTGTGGTGCTCCGCCAGCCAGTAGCGCTGGTAACCCAGCCGCTCGGCGCGACGCGCCAGGTCCAGCGTGTTGGCGAATGCCTGGGTGGTGTTGCTGCCCTCGGTAACGGGCGCCAGATCGAGTACGGAAAACGGAATCATGGGGATTCCTCGACGGGGAAGCCCAAGACGTGGGGTCTCGGGCGGTGAATACCAGCCCCTCCCCCGCCCCATGCGCACGCCCCGGACATCCCTCACCGCCACAGCCGCGCCTGACCCGGCAGGCGATGGCGCATGAAAAAGGCGGCCCGATGAGGCCGCCTTTTTCGTTCAACGCCGACGCAAGGGCTTAGCGCATGATGCCCGTATGGCCCAGCGAGTAGCGACCCGGCTGCGGCCACACCGCCAGACCGTGCGGCTCCTGGCCCACCTTGATGCTGCGCACCTGGCCGGTGGTGGTGTCGAAGGCGTAGACAACGTCATCGAAACGGCCCGACAGCCACAGGGTCTTGCCGTCCGCGCTCACGTTGCCCATGTCCGGGCTGCCGCCGCCGGGAATGCCCCAGTTGGCGACGACCTTCTGCGTGGCGAAGTCGACCACCGACACGCTGCCCTTGCCGCCGCGCGGACCGTGCACCTTGTTGGAGCCACGGTTGGCCACGTACAGCTTGGTGCCGTCACGGCTCGGGTACAGGCCGTGCGTGCCCACGCCGGTCTTGATGAAGCCGACCTGCTTGAAGCTGTAGGGATCGATCAGGTACAGGCCATCAGCCATCATGTCGGCGACGTAGAACGTCTTGCCGTCCGGGGACGAGCGGATGTCCTGCGGCATGCCCTTCTTGGACAGGTCCAGGTAACCCACCACCTTGCGGTTCACCATGTCGATCTTCGCCAGCTTGCCGGTGAATTCGCAGGTGAAGATGGCGAAGCTGCCGTCGATGGAAAACTCGGCGTGGTTGATGCCCTTGCACTCCGGCGCCTGCAGGCTGGAATGCAGCACCTGGGTGTGCGCATCACGGAAGTCCAGGCGTGCGAAGGCCTCGGCCACCACGATGGATTCCTTGCCGTCCGGCGTGAAGTACATGTTGTACGGGTCATCCACCGGCACCGCGGTGCCCGGCTTGCCGGTGGCGGCGTTGATCGGCGTGAGGCTGCCGGTCTTCTTGCGCTCGGCGTTGTTGGTGACCCACAGCGTGCGCAAGTCATAGGACGGCACCACGTGCTGCGGGCCCTCGCCCACCTTGAACTTGTCCACCACCTTGTAGGTGGTCGGATCGATCACGTACACGTCGTTCGAACGCAGGTTCGGCACGTAGATGCGCGCGGGGTCGTTCTTCACCACCGGGCTCAGCTTGCCCAGCCCCGCCTCGGTGTACATGTTGGCGGGGTTCACCACCGCCGGCATGCCGGGCACGGTGGTCACGGCCGAAGCCGCCAGGGCGGTGCCGCCCAGGCACGCTGCGGCAAGCGCGAACGGTGCGAGACGGAACAGACGGGAGGAGCGCAGGGATTTAGCGATGGCCATGGGTCACAACTTGGTTGAGTGATACAGGGGGAAGTCGTTCAGTGCGCCTGCGTGTCGCGACGCAGGGCGTTGGCGGTATTTACCACAATAGCATCCACGCCCAGCTGACCGAGGTCAGCCGAGGAGCGGCGAGGGTCGCCGCCGTAGACGCCGTCAGCCGTGCCCAGCTTCGGGCCGTGCTGCAGGCGATCCAGCCGTACCATCTGCGGAGCCACGGCGAGCTGCAGCGAGGTATCGGCCAGGCCGGCGTGCGTGCCGATCTCGTCGTCCTTGATGCCGTGCTGGCGCAGGATCTGGTTGAAGCCGTCCGACGAGGTGGCGTAGTACTCCGGCGGCACGATGGCGCGGGCCTTGCCGCCCCACGCCTTGTTCAGCTTTGCCGCCACGCGGTCCAGGTCTTTCTGGTAACCGCCGTGGTCGCCCAGGAACACCACGTTGCGGAAGCCGTGCACGGCAAAGCTCTGCGCGGCAGATTCCAGCATTTGCTCGAATGCAGTGTCCGATACGGTGATGGTGCCCGGGAAACGCATGTGCGAGCTGGGCGGCGCGGTATTGCCCTCGGGCACGTACGCCACCACAGGGGCCACCAGGGCATTGCCCAGGCGCTCGGCGATCTTCTGCGAAAGATAGGCCGCCCGCGCGTTGTGCTTGCCCACGGCAATGCCCGGGCCACTCTGCTCGGTGCCGCCGATGGGAATGATGATGGTGGTCTTGCCGGCCTGGACCTGGTCGCGGATCTCGGTCCACGTGAGGTCTTCGAGCTGCACCGTGCGCGGGGTCTGGGCCATGGCAGCTTGCGCGCCCAGCAGCAAGAGCCCGCACAGCAGGGCTCGCAACGACGGGTAAGGCATTGGATCGTCCTGAAAAACCAGACGCCAAGTGTAAAGCCCTGCCTGTAGGAGCGCACCCCGTGCGTGACCGCGGCCGGCCTGCGTCCCGGTTCGTCGCGCTCCCCACAAGCGTTACCGCAACAAGGGCTTACCCGCTACACAGGCCTTTCATGCCGGCCATGGTCTGTTCCAACCCAGCGGCATTTGCCCTCGCCCTGCCACGGAGCTGCCCATGCGTCGCCAGATTCTCGCCGTTGCCCTCGCCCTGTCCGCATCGATGGCCACCGTCTCGTCGTATGCCTGCACGCGCACGCTGTACGTGGGCCAGGACAACACCGTCATCACCGGCCGCAACATGGACTGGTCCGAAGACATGGACTCGAACATGTGGATCTTCCCTGCGGGCATCCAGCGCGACGGCAACGCCGGGCCCAACTCGCCCAAGTGGACCTCGCGCTATGGCAGCGTGATCGTTGCCGGCTACGACATCGGCAGCGTCGATGGCATCAACGAGAAAGGCCTGGTGATGAATGCGCTGTACCTGGCCGAAACCGACTTCGGCAAGCCCGACCCCAAGCGCCAGCACCTGGCGATCAGCCTGTGGGGCCAGTACATCCTCGACAACTTCGCCAGCGTGGACGAAGCGGTGAAGGTACTGGCGAAGGAGCCGTTCCAGATCATCGCGCCGCCGCTGCCCAACGGAAAGCCGCTCACCATCCACATGTCCATGTCCGACGCCAGCGGCGATTCGGCCATCCTCGAATACATCGGCGGCAAGCTGGTGATCCATCACGGCCACCAGTACAAGGTGATGACGAACTCGCCGGTCTACGACGAGCAGCTGGCGCTGAACACTTACTGGGAAGGCATTGGCGGCCTGAAATTCCTGCCGGGCACGAACCGCGCGGCCGACCGCTTCGTGCGCGCCTCGTTCCTGCTGGATGCCGTGCCCAAGAAGCCCGACCCCAACTACATCAAAGGCGTGCCCAACCAGAACTACCAGTACCAGGCCGTGGCCGAAGTGCTGAGCGTGCAGCGCGCGGTGAGCGTGCCGCTGGGCATCTCCACGCCGGACCAGCCGAACCTTTCCTCGACCATCTGGCACACCGTGGCCGACCAGAAGAACCTCACCTACTACTTCGACTCCGCCACTACGCCCAACACGTTCTGGGTCGACCTGCACAAGGTCGACCTGAAACCGGGCGCGCCGGTGAAAAAGCTCACCATGGCCGGCGGCAAAGTGTATGCAGGCGAGGTGTCGGCACAGTTCGTGGAAACGCCGTCGTTCAAGTTCATGCCGGCGCCGGCACCGTAGCGAAACCCCTCACCTGTAGGAGCGCACCCTGTGCGCGACCGCGGACTGGATGATGACCTCATGGGAGCGGTTGTCGCGTCAGGCTAGCGCCGGATCGAGAGGTGACTCTGCCACGGGACGGTCGCGCACAGGGTGCGCTCCTACCGTTGGAGCCCTGGCCGGGACGGTGTATGTGGTCTGGGTGAGGGCACGGTTCATGGAAACGCCGTCAGTCAAGTTCATGCCCGCGCCGGCACCGCAGCGAAAGCCCTCACCTGTAGGAGCGCACCTTGTGCGCGACCGTCCCGCGGCAGGATCACTTCACCGGTCTGCACACCACGCGAAGACCGGCCACTGATGTCACTGTGAATTCTGCGGTCGCGCACAAGGTGCGCTCCTACAGTTCAGGACTCAGCCGGGTGATTCGCACAGTCCGGGGGAAAAGCCGTCGTTCAAGATCATGCCGGCGCCGTAGTCACGTCCAGCGACACCTGCGGGGAACGACAACGGTGGGAGCGCACCCTGTGCGCGACTGCGGACTGGATGATGACTTCAGAGGTCGGTTGTCGCGCCAGGCGAAAGCCGCATCAAGAGGTAATCCTGTTGCGGGACGGTCGCGCACAGGGTGCGCTCCTACAATTCGCGCCTCAACCGGGCGACTCGCCCGGATGCCGCTCTTTCCACGCGGCAAGCGCTTCGCGATAGCGCCCCATGGCTTCGTCATAGAGATCGAAGATGCAGGGCACGCAGCCCTGGCCGCAGCAGTCTTCGTCGTCGGGGCGCTGCGGTGGCGTGGGCGATGGATCGTTGGAGGGCGCGCCTGCGCCCTCCGCCTTCGTGGTTTGCAGTGGATCAGTCAAATCGGGAATACCAAACAATTTTAGCCGGGCTTGCGGAATCGATAGACGAACTGGTCGGTATGACCGCGGATCGACTTGTCGAATACCTTGATGTTGTGCGGATCTTTCGGGTTGCGCAGCACGTCGCTCTCGCCATCGAACACGAAGCCGACCGATTCGACCTGCTTCTTCACGATGGCCGGGTCGATGCGATGCAGCGTGTCGGTGTCACGCATGCCCGAGCCGGCTTCGGCCACGTGGTCGATCACCACGAACAGGCCGCCGGGCTTGAGCGAATCGAACACCTGCTTGTCGAACACCACCGGATCGACATTGCCCATGAACTTGTCCGGGTAGTCGTGGTAGTTCTGCGACGTGAAGACCAGGTCAACCTTCTCCGGCGTCTTGAACTCCTTCGAGGGCACCATCAGCACGCCGACGTTGGAATAGTGCGGATTGGCGACCAGCGCCTTGGACGCCTGCACATCGGAGGTGGCCTCCTTGCCGTACTCGTTCGGCCACACCGCGTACACGCGCCCCTTGGCACCGACGATGCCGCTGAACACGCGGGTGAAGTAGCCACTGCCCGGGATCAGGTCCACCACCGACTGGCCGGGCTTCACCTGGGCGAAGGTCATGATGTCGGCAATCTTGCGGCGGTCATCAGCCCCGGTATCGTCCTTGCGGGCGGGGTCGCTGACGGCCGCGGTGACGTACGAGGGAACTTCGGTCGACGCCGGCGCAGCGGCCAGCGTGGCGGTGACAGGGAAAGCGAGAGCAACCAGCACGGCAAGGGCGGTGGGACGCATATCGAACTCCGTCTCGGATGTGGGGGCGCCAGTTTGCGCCCCCACAGGATAAACCGCGACACCCCTTTCGGCACGGGCACCCGTCGCGTTATTTCGCCGAACCGGGCCCCGCCAGCAGGGTCAGCAGCGCGTGCCAGTAGGCCACGTCGTCATAGAAGGACTTCACCGGCACACGCTCGTTCAGGCCGTGGGCGAAGGAATCGCTGTTCTTCATGAACATGCCATTCACGCCATACGTGGGGATGCCGGCGGCCCGGAAGTAGATGCCGTCGGTGGCACCCGATTCCTGCACCGGCGTAACCGTGACGCCCGGGCGGATCGTATGCACGGCCTTGGTGACGGCATCCACCACGTCTGGACGCAGCGGCGAAGCGTCGCTGGCCACGGCATGGCCGATCAGGGTGACCTCGACTTTCGGGCCCACTTGATCCTGCAGTGTCTTGCGCACCGTTTCGATGGCCACACCCGGGAACACGCGACAATTGATGTTGGCCGTCGCCGACTGCGGCAGCGCGTTGTCCGCGTGCCCCCCGCGCAACATGGTCGCCACGCAGGTGGTGCGCGTCTTGCCCACTTCCGACGGCTCGGCAGCGAGTACGGCAGCCGCCGCCGCGTCATGCGGATCCTTGGCGAAGTCGCGCATCGCCTGCCCCACCTTGCCCTGCGTCGTCGCACCCAATGCCTTGAACGATGCGATGGTGGTGTCGTTCCACATCACCGGAAACGCGTAACCCTGCACCTTCTTCAACGCATCGGCCAGCTCATAGATGGCGTTGTCGGCGCGCGGCAACGAGCTATGACCGCCGGGGTTGCGCGTGGTGAGCTCGAAATCCGCATAGGCCTTTTCAGCCGTCTGCAGGCCGAACACCAGCGGCTTGCCGTCTTCGCCGAGTTCGCCACCACCGGCATCGGTGTTGAGGGCGAACTCCGCGTCGACCAGGTCGCGATGGTTCTTGACCAGATCGTCCATGGTGTCCTGCGAGGTTTCCTCGTCACCGGTGTAGACGATGATGAGGTCACGCGTGGGCACGAAGCCGGCCTTCTTCAGCTGGATGAAGTTGGCCGCCAGCACGGTGACGCCGCTCTTGATGTCCTCGGTACCGCGCCCGTAGAAATAGCCGTTCTCTTCGATCAGCTTGAACGGGTCGCGCTGCCAGTCTTCCGGCTTGGCGGTAACCACGTCCATGTGCGCCATCAGCGCGATAGGCTTGCCGCCCTTGCCGGTGCCGCGGTAGCGCACCACCATCGCGGCGGTCTCGCCGTGCGGAATGATATGGATGTCCGAATCGGGAAAACCCGCCGCACGGAACTGATCGGCCAGGTAGTTCGCCATCACCGGCACCTGCCCCTGCCCGATCTCGGTCTTGAAGGCGATGAGGTGACTGAAGATATCCCGTGCACGGGCCTGGTTGGCGTCCAGTGTCGCCCCCATGGCAGGCAGCGCGACGGAACAGGTCAGCAGGGAAACGAACAGGGGCTTCAGCATTGGCGGCTCAGCAGCGTCGGAAGGAGACCGGAGTATGTCGCCTCCCACGCCTGTGCGACACCGCGCCATGGCTTGGGATCAAACGAAACCATCTGCGGCATCGCACCACCAGATGGCCGGCCTTGCGTGCCTCCCCGGCAGCAGGAGTAAGCTGCAGTCGCCGGCGCATCCCCAGGCCCGGCATCCCACATCGATGCAACATCACGCCGTCAGGAGGAAGAACATGGCTTTCTCTGCTCGCGCTTCCGATGCTCCGCTCGCCCAGATCAACGTGACACCACTGGTCGATGTCCTGCTGGTGCTGCTGGTGATCACCATGATCACCTCGCCCGTGCTCACCCACAAACTGAAGCTCGACCTGCCGCAACCGGGCACCGTGGACAAGGCAACGCCCACCGAAACCGTGCAGCTGTCCATCCATGCCGATGGATCGATGACCTGGAACGACAGCCCCGTCGATGCCGCGATGCTGTCCTCTCAACTCGCCGTGGCCGCACACCGGTCCGAACAGCCGAGCCTGCTGATCGACCCCGCGGACGGCGTGTCCTACCAGACGGTTGCCGACGTGATTGCCGATGCCCGGCGACAAGGCCTGCAGAAGATCGATTTCATGGGTTCGCGCTGAATCGAACGCATGGCCTGCGAAGGTGCCTGCGCACCTTCGCAGGAGTCGCGTGGCTCATGCCTGCGGCAAGGCGACCTCGCTCGATGCATCCAGCGTTATCCGGTGGACGGTGTGCAAGGGCCCCAGCTGATCACGCGCATCGAAAGTGACGTACTGAATTTCGTCGACCACCATCGACAACGGCGGCGCATCGAGGGCCGCCAGGCGCTCGCGCACCACGGCCGCAGGCACGCATTGGCGATACAGGCCCAGGGTAATGTGAGGCACATACGCCGCCTGCCTGATCTCGCGCGCCGCCTGCCCCAGGACACGTCGCCAATCCGCCAGCCGCTCCATGGGATCGCCCACGGGAACAAAGGCGGCGCTGGCGAAACTGTCCGGTCGAGCCAACGGCAAGCGGCACGAAGCGCCTGCGAAACGTTCCAGCGACGCCTGCTGCTGCGCCAGACCGCTGGCGGGAAAGTCATCATCCAACGGGCCCTCGCCCGGGAAGCCGCAGACATACAGGGTGAGGTGGGGCTGTCGACGGGGGCTGGGGTGGATCAGGTCGGCGAGCTGCGCGCGCGCCGTCTCGAGGTATCCGAGCAAGTCGGCATCCTGCACCGGCACCACCCAGACACCATAGCGCCGGCGTCCCCGGTGCCACTCGGGATAATCACGCAGGTCGGCAACCAGCGTTTCGGAGGGGCCCGCCTGAAGGTCGGAAAAGAGCATGACCTGATGGTACCGGTTCCCTCGTACACGCTGCGCCCCTGCGTAACGTCATGTCGCCGGCGCGCGCCCGGCCCGCTAAAGTGACCCGGCCAGACGCCCAGGAGAATGCCATGCCCCGCTCGCGTCATCCCGTACTCGCCGCCATCCTCTGGGGTGGCTTCGTCGCCGGCACGCTGGATATCGGCGCCGCCTCGCTCATCAGCGGCTACAGTCCCATGGTGATCCTCAAATACGTCGCCGGTGGCGTGCTGGGCAAAGGCTCCCTCGCCGGCGGGCCCGCGGAAGCCGCGCTGGGCATGGTGCTGCAGTGGGCCATGTCGTTGCTGATCGCCGCCATCTTCGTGCTCATCGTCGGCCGACGCGTGGCCGCCACGCGCCAGTGGCCCGTCTGGGGCGTAGCCTACGGCGTGGTGGTGTTCTTCGTGATGAACTACGTGGTGATGCCGCTCTCGGCGCTACAGAAAGTGCCGCACTTCAGCGTCTTCAGCTTCATCGCCAACTTCGCAGCGATGCTGCTGTTCGGCTGGATCATTGCGCTCTTCACGCGCAACAAGCTCGCTGGTTGAGGCTCGTCGCGCACATCTTGGCAGGAGCGCCCCCGGGCGCGATCGCGACAATTCAAACGCAAGGCAGGCCTGATGTTGCCATCGCGCCCAAGGGCGCTCCTACATTGCCGGCGTCGGATGCGGCACACTGGCGGCGACTGAACGCTTTGCCTGCCCGATGCCCTATCCCCCACACATCGCCACGCCTTCCGGCACCTGGTGCCTCTACCTGATCGAGTGCCGCGACGGCTCGTATTACGCGGGCATCACCAACGATCTCGATGCACGCTACCAGGCGCACGTGGACGGCAAGGGTGCACGCTATACACGCTCTCACCCTCCCCTGCGCCTGATCGGTTCGCGCGTTTATGAAAACCGTTCGGCGGCATCGCGTGCCGAGTGGGAGATCAAGCAGCTGCCGAAGCAGCGGAAGATTGCATACCTGACGGCGCCGGCAGGTTGAACGCCGTCAGGGCCGGAACCAGCCGTATACGAGATTGAGCAGGTCACCCGCGGTCGACTCCGGCCGGGTGTAGCCGCCGAAGAACTTCACGTCCCGGCCATCCCACAAACGCACGTAGGACACAGAGTGCGGCGGAACCGGGGCGCCCTCGGGAATTTTCGGCGGAGGCGCGGACCAAGCCTTGTTGGCCAGGCAGGTGAAGGCAGCGATGTCGCCCTTGTCCAAAGGCCGTGTTTCCAAGGCCTCCCATTGCTCGAACTTGTTGCGCACCACACGGTGCGTCACCAGTTGGGCGCGCTTGGCGAAACGTGCCCACAGCGCATCGTAATCGGAGGATCCCTCGCTGCAGCGGTGGATCTCCGCAGCACGTGCCCTGTCCAGATCGACGATCAAGGTCGTCGAACATCCCCAGCCCCATGAGGTCAGGGTCAGGCCACGCGATGGGCGTGGTGCCGCCTGGTGATCGTCGACCGGAAACCATTTGTCGTTCGCATCGGGCGGGTTCTCCACACCCTGCTTCACGACCGCACCAAATGGGCGGTGATCGCAGTCATCCTGAGCGACCGCCGCAGTTGCAGCGAACGCCAGCAGGCAAGCCGAAGCCCATACGCGGCAACGCTCCATGTCACTTTCCCTGTCCAGACCAGACCACGCATCCTACGTGATCCGGCCTGTGCAGGAACAGCAACGGCAGGCTGGCGATCAGGACGGCTTCTTCAGCATCGCCGTGATCTTGTCCAGCTGCTCGCGATATCCGTCCAGTGTTTTCGCGGTGACTTGCGCGAACTGGCTGGCCTCGTCCCAGCGACGTGCCTCGATGGCTTCGCGCACGCCCGGCACGGTCTTCACGCCGTAACCGGTGAGCATGCCGGGCGCATAGATCATGTGCTGGAACCACGGGCGCCCCGGCAAACCCTCACCACGGGTGAGCGCATGCTCCATCTGCCCCATCAGCGCGTTGACCTGCTCCTGCTGCGCGGCCGACAGTTTGAAGCCGGCGGACGCACGCTCGTTGTAGGCCACATCGAATGCCTGCGCGCTCTTCTTCAGTTTCTTCGCGGCATCGTCCAGCGGCGCGAGCTTGATGTCGGGCACATCGGAATCACGCTCGGGCGGCAGGATCGGACGCGTCGGGTCGGACACCAGCGCATAGGCATGCTTGTCCAGCAGCTGATGCTGCTGCTCGGTGTCCTTGCGGGTGTCCTCCACCAGCTTGTGCAACTGATCCACGTAGCGATCCAGCGTGTCGCTGAAATCGCCGAAGCGCATTGGCAGCACGCTGGCATCGGCGGTGCGCAGCACGATATGGCCGGCCACCTTGGACAGCGCCACGCCGTACTGGAAATCCGGATCGCCAAAGCGCACGTAGTGGTCGAACGTATCGTACGCGGAGTGATACACGCCGCCGCTTTCGTCCTCACCATTGAAGCCGATATCCAGCGAAGCGACGCCCACGTGCTGCAGGAAGGCACTGTAATCGGAGCCCGAGCCCAAGGCTGCGATCGGCACGTCGCCGCCCGCCGCGGCGAGCTTGGCGAACTCCTTGGTTTCCGCCTTGGCATCCTTGCTGCTGCCCTCGACCATCACATGCGCGCGCATGCGTTCGAGCACGCTGCCCTTGGTCTCCGGATCGGTCACGCTGCCTGCCACCTGGTTCACCAGATGCTGGAAGGAATGGCTGCCGCCCGCCTCCAGGAAGCCGCGCCCGTTGGTATCGGAGTTGAGGTAGAGCACGGCCTTCTGCCGGAGCTCGTCCGCATGCGTTTCGGCCCATTCGGTGGAACCGAGCAGGCCGGCTTCTTCGCCGTCCCAACTGGCATAGACCAGCGTGCGCTGCGGCTTCCAGCCCTGCTTGTAGAGCGTGCCGATGGCTTTCGCTTCAGCCAGCAAGGCCACGTTGCCGGCCAGCGGATCCCATGCACCGAACACCCAGCCGTCATGGTGGTTGCCGCGCACGATCCAGCGATCGGGCTCGGTGGAACCCTTGATGGTCGCGATGACGTCGTACACCGGCTTCTGGCCCCAGTCCGACAGCACCGTCAGGTGCACGGGCGCCGAGCTCGGTCCGATGTGATAGGTGATGGGCAACGCACCGCGCCAACCGCCAGGCGCCACCGGACCGGTCAGCGACTTCAGCAACGGCGTGGCGTCGGCATAAGAAATTGGCAGCACCGGAATCTTCAGGACGGTCTTGGCATCCTTCAGCGCCAGGCGCTTGGCGTCGGGCGTGGAGCCGATGCCGGGTGTCAGCGGGTCGCCGGGATACTGCTGCATGTCGGCCACCGAGCCGCGCTGCACGCCGTCTTCCGGGCGCCAGCCGCCCTTCGGATAGGTGTCGCCCTCGGCATAACCATCGTCGCGCGGGTCGGAATAGATCAGGCAGCCCACTGCGCCATGCTCCTGCGCCAGCTTGGGCTTGAGGCCGCGCCAGCCACCGCCGTAACGCGTGATGACGATCTTGCCGCGCACGTCGATGCCGCGGCGGGCGAGATCCTTGTAGTCATCGGGCATGCCGTAGTTGACGTACACCAGCGGCGCGCTCACGTCGCCGTCGCCGCCGTAGACGTTGTACGGCGGCAGCACGTCCTGCTTGATGGCGGACGAGGCATCGCCAGCCACGGCCGGCTCATGCAGCTTCGCGGTATACGGATGCGGTCCCTTCAGTTCCAGCGCCACTTTCTTCGGCGTGGGATAGAGCACGTTGAAGGTTTCGATGTGGGCATCCCAGCCCCACTCCTTGAACTTGGCCAGCATGAATTCCGCATTGGCCTTGTCGTGCGGCGAGCCCACCTGGTTGGGGGCCGAGGACATCTGCTTGAGCCACTCGCGCTGGTCGGCCGGATCGAGCAAGGCATCGAAGCGCTGCTCCAGGCTTTGCTGCGCGGTGGCACCGTCGGCGCTGAAGCCGAGCATGCCCGCGTCCTTGTGGCTGTTGTCATCCGCGGCCAGGGCGCCGCCCATGGAAGCGAGCAGGCAAGCCGCCAGCAGCGGCCGTATCGTCAAACGGGTCATGCGTTGTCTCTCCCCAGCGGTGGCACGAATGGTTACCGGCGCGCTCTCCCTTCGCGCCGACGTTCAATGCTGTCGCGACACTTATACCCTCTCACCTGTCCCACGGCGTTCGCCTAGGGCAAAAGTCATGCTTCCGGGATGCCGCCGCTCAGGATGCGGGCAAGCGCGACGCCTTCCATGCGGCCAGCCGCTCGTCAATGTAGCGATCCACCTCCGCCTCGGTCTTCAGTACCGGCATCACGTGCCCGGTGTTGCCCTGCGCATCGGGTACGGGCAGGCGCGACACCAGCTCGGCGTAGACCTGTTGCAGATGCGAAGGCTCGCCTGCCGCCGGGTTCTTGCCCTTGGAGGTGGGCGGCATCACGCCGGCCAGCGGATCGTCGGTGCGCGGCGTGGCGAGCGTGAGTGCATCGCCCACGTCGGGCGCCGCCGCGTCGCGGGCGGTCAGCGCCGCCACGCCCCAGCGTGTTTCCACCGTGCGCAGGATCGAGGTGTGGTCCAGCGCCATGCTGCCGGCGGGCACGCGGAACACCGTGCCGGCGGCAATCAGCGGCGAGATCAGCAGCGTGGGCACGCGTGGCCCGAAACGTTTGAAGTCGAAGCCGTATTCGCCAGCCGTCGCATCGGGCGGAACCGCGTTGGTCGGCGGCGGCACGTGGTCGTAGCAGCCGCCGTGCTCGTCATAGGTCACGATCAGCAGCGTCTGGTTCCACAGCGGGCTGCTGCGCAAGGCGGTATAGACGTCGTGGATCAGCTGCTCGCCCAGCGACACATCGTAGTTGGGATGCTGGCTGTTGCCGCTGGAACCCCAACTGGGTTCGAGGAACACGTAACTGGCCAGCGTGCCATGGGCAGCCGCCGCCTGGAAATCCGCGAACTTGCCGAAGTTGGCGTCCGGCGCATTCACCAGGTCGCTGTACGACACGCGCGTGAGCGGTTCGGCGTTGTAACCGTAGACGGCCCACGACACGCCTTTCTCCGACAGGGATGCATAAATGGTTGGCGCGGTGAATGACTTGGTGGCGTCATCCATATGGCCCTGCGACGTACCCGTCTGCGTGAACGCGCGATTGGGCAGCGTTTCGGTGGGCGCCGAACCGAACCAGTGATCGCATACGGCAAAGCCGCGCGCCAGCGCCGACAGCACCGGCAAGGTCTGCGGCGTGTGCATGCCCATGATGTCGGAGGCCACGGTGCCGGCCAGGATAGAGCGCTTCTGCTGCGCCTCCCACGCCAGCGTGGCGGCGAAATTGCTCACGAAACCGTTGTTGCCGGCCACCGGCGGCGTGGGCGCCGTGCTGCTGCCGAACAACTGCGCATTGGTGGCGCTGTAGCCCTCGCCGGGATCGGCGCCCGGCATGAAATAGGTGCTGGTGGTGCCCTGCGCGATGGGAAACACGGTCACGGCACCGCTCGCACCCGGGTTGCTCTCCTTGCCGGTCAGCCCTTCGAACGGCTGTCCGGTGGGCGATACATTGCCGGTATCGGCGTAGAGGTAGCCCAGCATGTGATCGAAAGAACGGTTCTCAAGCATCAGCACCACGATGTGGTTGATCGCAGACAACCGGTTCGCCTTCGGAGTAGCCATGTCGCCGCCTTGGGATTGCGGGGGGATGGGGCCTGTTTCGCCGGCCGGCCTGTATGCATTCCATCATCGCAAGGTGTCTGGTGCATTACCCGGCGGCCCTCGCGGCGCTCAGCTTCAGGCGGACTGAAGTTTCGCCACGCCACGCCGATAAAGCCCACGTCGCCTGATGAACCGGGCGCCGACCACCCTTCATGGCGGAACACGCATGCTGCAAACGGCACCGGACATCGCTTATCTCAAGGCCGCATGGGCCGCATTCGCGGGCATCAGCGGCGCCAACGCCCAGCAAAGCTACGAGGCGGCCGGCCTGAGCTTCACGCGCATCAACCACTCCACCCTGGTGCGCAAGAACAACGTTCAGGTGTCCACCATGCCTCTGCACTACACGCGCCATG
The DNA here is from genome assembly GCF_014297575.1 of Dyella telluris. Classification (NCBI taxonomy): domain Bacteria; kingdom Pseudomonadati; phylum Pseudomonadota; class Gammaproteobacteria; order Lysobacterales; family Rhodanobacteraceae; genus Dyella; species Dyella telluris. The sequence continues at coordinate 579,783 of NZ_CP060412.1, forward strand.
ACTTGCGCGTGGGCTTTCTTGGCCGCATCGAGAATGAAGTGCGCAAGGCGGTCAACGAGATGGATGCCGTGTTCTGGCGCGACCTGTGCGTGCCCGAAGGCCATCGCGTGGTGGTCGAGCTCGAAGAATGCCTGCGCATGCTGCGTCGCCGCGGCAACCGTTCGCTGTCCATCCTGATCCAGCCCGATGGTAACGCCTCCGACACCCGCGTGCAGGTGGAGATACGCGTGTTCCTGGACTCCCCGCGCGCCTGCCTGTACGCCCATGCGGCGGACGCCACCACCCATGGCTTTGTCGACCTGCTGGAAGATGTCCCCAAGCGCGCGCGCATGCCCCGTGCCCGCGACTACGCCGAGCTGGCCAGCCAGGTGAGCGCCACGCTGAACGAGGCCATCGCGGCCTTCCCGCGCGCCCAGCTGGCCGCCTGAACGGCTATTCGGCGGGACGTCTATTCGACAGGAATGTAGATATCCGTTTCCGAGGCCGGGTCATCCGGCCCGGTGAAGCGCTCGTCGTAACGCTCAAATTCCACCCCGGACCGCGAACGCAGCCCCAGCTTGGGCAGCAGGCGGGTATGGATGGCCTGGAAGGCTTCACCAATGCCCGCCACCACGCCGCGGTGGGTGAATACGCCGTACTTCTGCGCGGGCACCGTGAACTTCACCATGCCATCGGGCACGGCCGCATCGTGCGCCACCGGAATGCCCGCCACATACCGCAGCATGCCGTCCGGCATGGCCGCGCACACGCCATAGGCAATGCCGGGTTCCACATTGGGGCCCACTTCCTGCTCACGCGGCAGGAACCGGTCCCACAGCGCCCCGATGCCCGTGGGGCTGCGCGAGATGTACTCCAGTCCGACAACCGTAAAAGCGGGCAACGACACGATCCGATGATCCATGGGGGCGTCCCGGCGACAGCGATGAACGAAGCCCAAGCCTAAGCCACACGCCGCCCAGCACAAGGGGGATAAATGGGCTACGTGCGCCATTGGTCCCGATGCGTCTCGCCCCGTGCGGAGATGTCGAAACCGGCGGCCGCCGTTCGTCGCAAGGATAGACGCGGCCTTCGCCCCCGGCGGCCGAGGATGCGTCCACCCTCACACCGTCCCAGCGCCCGAGGCCCGTCATGTCCCAAGCGTCCCCCGTGATCCCTGCCCTGCTTCCTGTTGCCGAGCTGGTCCAGCGCAACGGCAGCAGTTTCAGCGGCGAAAGTCCCGAGTACCGCCATGCCCGCAACGCGTTGCTGGCCGAAGAACTGGAGCTGCGCCGGCACATTGAACGCGTGGCCGAGCAACGCCGCGCGCTGCCGCCAGGCCCCGAGGCAAAGGGCGACTACCGCTTCATCGGCGAACACGGCCCGGTGGACCTGGCCGGCCTGTTCGGCGACAGGCAGACCCTGGTGACCTACAGCTACATGTTTGGCCCCCAGCGCGAACGGCCCTGCCCCATGTGCACGTCGTTGCTGGGTGCATGGAATGGCGAAGCCCGTGATATCCAGCAACGCGTCGCCCTGGCGGTCATCGCCCGCTCGCCACTCGAACGCCTGGCCGCCTTCAAACAGGAACGCGGCTGGAAGGATCTGCCGCTGTATTCGGACCACAACGGCGAGTTCAGCCGCGACTACCACGCCATCGCCGACGACGGCAGCGACATCCCTGCGTTCAATGTCTTCACCCGACGCGATGGCCGCATTCGCCTGTTCTGGGCCGGAGAAATGGGCATGGCCACCGCCGACCCCGGCCAGGACCCGCGCGGCGCCCCGGACCTCATGCCGATCTGGACCATCCTGGACTGCGTGCCCGAGGGCCGCGGCACCAGCTGGTATCCGAAGCTGGATTACGGCAGTTGATCGACACGGAACGGGTCGCCACGCGGCGGCCCGTCCGGGTGATCCATCACCCCATCGTCTTCAGGCAATTGACCATCCACGCCTTGCCGAAGCGGTCGGTGAGCATGCCGAAGCGATGCGCCCAGAAGGTTTCGGCGATGGGCATGGTCACCTCGCCGCCTTCGGACAAGGCCTTGAATACGCGTTCGGCTTCGGCCGGGTTGTCGACGTCGATGTTCACGCATCCCCTGGAGATGGCCGCGTTCGGCGGCGCGTCCGCACCCATCAGGATGCTGTGGGGCGTTTCCAGTTGCGAATGCATCACGCGCCCGTGGGTTTCCGGCGGCATGTCCTTGGCCATGGGCGATTCGCCGTAGGTCATGCGCATGGTGATCTTGCCGTTGAACGCCTTGGCGTAGAAATCGAACGCTTCCCGCGCCTGGCCATCGAAATCGAGATAGGGAATGAACTTCATGCGGCGTCTCCTGCCTGGTGGGTACCGTGCGCCTCCCGGCCGGCCACGCGCACGCGGCAACCGCCATCGAGGTCACCCATGGAACCGCGCCAGTCATCAGGGTGGTCAGGCGCGCGGTTCATCAGAATGACGAACGCGCGTCTCATGGATCGACATCAGGCCACGCACCGGGCGAGCCCGGCGCCCGGCCGGGCGATCAGGCGCGGGCCATGCCGTGCAGTTCGGTATCGGCAATCACGCGGTTGCGACCGGTGCGCTTGGCGCGATACAGCGCGGCGTCCGCTTCCTTTCGCAACAGCCCCAGCTCGTAGCCGGAGCTGTCGGTGGAGGCCAGGCCAATGCTGGCCGAGAACGTCACCAGGCGACCATCGCCATCCACCGGGGTCGATTCGATGGCAGCGCGGATGCGATCAGCAATGGCCACGCCCTGCTCGCGCGTGCAATCCGGCAGCAGGATGCCGAATTCCTCGCCGCCCAGCCGGCCGAACAGGTCGGTAGGACGAAGCTGGCGCCGGCACAACGCCACGGTATGACGAAGCACCACGTCGCCCACGGCATGGCCGTGGGTGTCATTGATCAGCTTGAAGTGATCCAGGTCGATGGAGATCAGGCAGGCCGCACCGGACTTCCGCTCCGTCTGGTGCAGCACGCGATCGGCCTCGCTCACGAAATGCTGGTGGTTGTAGATGCCGGTCAGGCTGTCCTGGTACGACAGCATCTTGAAGCGCAGCTGCGAGCGCTTGATGCGGAACAGCCAGAACACGATGGATACCATCAGCATGATCAGGAAGGCGATGTAGAGCCGGCTGGTCTCCACCGCCTTGGTGTCCAGCTGCTGCTGCAGGCGCAGGATGTTGTTCTGCTTGCTCAGGCCTTCCGCCTCCAGCCGTTGTGCAAGCAGATGCTGCTGCACGGTGGCATAGGCCAGCGACCGGGCGCTTACGTCGTTGAGGTAACCCTTGTCCTGCGCCACGAAGTGTTCGTAGTAGGCCAGCGATGCGGCGGCGTTACCGCGCTTTTTCTCGACCTTGTAGAGCACCTCGTAGGCGTTCCTCACCCACTGGCTGACTTCGTCCTGGCCGCTCATGGACAGCACGGCCAGCGCCGCCTTGCGGGCGTTATTGTCGTCGCTCAGCTTTTCATAGGCCTGGCCCAGCTGCACCTGGGCCGCCCGCATGTGCGAGTAGTAGCCGTTGGCGTTGATGCCGGGCAGGATGCGATGGATCAGTTCCAGCGTCTTGGCGGGCTGGTCTTCGCTCAAGTAGAGATCGCCCTTGATCAGCATGAGCGTCTCGGCGAATACGGGTTGCCCGGCCGCGGTGCAGGTGTCGATCGCCTCCAGCAGCTTCTGGCTGGACGAGGTCAGCTTGCCGCTGTTGTTCAGCGCAGCGACTTCGATCGACAACGGGTTGCACAGGCTTTCGCCCGGGGGCAACGAATCTTCCATCATGCGGGCGTACTTGATGGCCAGGTCGCTCTGCTCCGCGAACATCATCAGCTGCGACAGGTTGGACAGCACGGTGAAGCGCGCGAGCCGGTCGCTGATGCTGGGCAGGTCCGAAGCCAGCTGATTGGCCAGGCCGAACGCATCCTCGTAGCGGTTGCCCAGGCCGTAGTTGTGCATGAGCAGGGCCGTGGCCTTCGCCTGCAGGGTGACATCGCCGGAGTGATCCATGATGTCCCGCAGCATGGCGTTGGCCTTGCTGGTGTCGCCTTCGAACGCCAGCTGCCAGGCATCCAGGTAACGCAGATACCAGCGCTGCGCCGAGGTCAGCTCCGGGGCTTCGTCGTGGATCTGCGCCAGCATGCGCAGGAAGCGCGGATGATCGGTGGTCCGCACGCCTTCCGTCTGTTCGAGAAACGCCGTCGGGTCGGAGACGACCTCGACGGCGTTTGCCGTGCCCAGCAGCGCGCAGGCCACCATGCCCGCCGAAGCGAGCCGTAGCAGAACCCTGTGCCACTGCCGGTGCATGCCGATGGCCTAGCCGTTGAGCACCGAAGCGTCGGGCTCCGTCGGCTGGTCCTCTTCCTCTTCCTCTTCCTCGGGGAAGGTCTGCGAGCTCTGGCTGCCGTACATGGAAAGCGGCGTACCGAACTCCTGCGCAAGCCACGCGCTGTCACCGGACGCCACGGCAGCCTTCAACGCTTCGGATGCGTCAGCCGCATCAAGCGTGTCGACCAGCGAATCACTCGAAGCATGACGCAGCGTGGCGTCCTGCCCGATGGCTTCAAGCCAATCCATCGTATCAGTCATACATTGTCCCCCTCGTTTTAGCTGTGATGGTATTGCAACGATCACTGCTCCCTGCGCGCCTCAATCGCACAGGCCTAGCTTGCCGAAACACGATGACAAGCGTCACCGTTTTCTCTGATCACGCCCCGCGCCAGCGGCCCTCTCCGCCGCGCCGGGTCACTCACGTCTTCAGGCCGGTTCGCCGGCCGCTTCCATGGCTTCCAGTTCCGCCAACCGGGCACGCACGGCCTGGTTCGGCTTCATCGCACGCGCCGGGGGCAACACCACGGTTTCCTCGGCGGTCAACTCGATATGCGGCAGTTCGCGCAGCGCAAAGCGACGGATGCGCGGCTGCTGGATTGGCAGCGTAGCCGCCCGATAGACGATCAGCTCGTGGTCGAGCGGATAGTCCTGGGCCAGCAGGTCCACGAACAGTTGCCGATAGGCCGGCCCCGTGGCACGGAACCGCGCCAGCGACTGGTCGCCCACATGCCCCACCTGCCACAGCACCAGATAGCCGGTGGGGTCGATGCGGCGTTCAAACAGCAACAGCTGGCTGGCCTCGAAATGCTGGCAGCCGAAGCGGCCGGGATCGATGCCCAGGTCCGCATAGAGGCAATCCTCGGCGGAAATGCCGGGCTCCATGTGGGCGTGGAATCCCTCGGCGCGGGCCACCTCGATGACCTTGTGCGGCGACCAGGCAAAGATGCCGGGATGCCCGTAGAACACGCCGCAGACGCGCTTGCCGGCGCGCACCTCGGCCATCATCACGGCGACCCACTCTCGGTAGGTGGTCGCGCGCGACTTGCCTTCGCGGTAATAGGGCTGGAGGCTGCGCACGTCCGCATGCATGCGCTGTAGCCAGGCTTCCACGATGCCATCGGACAGACCGGCAAAAACCACGTCCGACTGGGTGATGTGGCTGCGCGCCAGCGGCGTCAGGTGCGACCCCAGGGTCATGCCCAGCCCGACACACGCGAGGCTGCCGCGGCGTGTCTCTGTCGATGTCGACATCGTGGAAGGTTCCATCCGTCGATATTAAGGCAATTTTCAGCTGCCGGGGGCTCCATGCGGTCTATGACAAAGAGCTACCCGATCCAGGCTCACGCCGCGGGGTTGAACCATGGGCGCGAAGCGCTGCGAAATAGGCATGAAGCACGAGGCAGGCAGCAGAAATCGAGCCCCTTCGCGCAGGCAACCTTTCGATGCCAGCGGGGCACTCACGCAGGTTTGGACAGCCGGTGCGCCACCCGCGCCGGCGACCGGACAGATATGACAGCGTTGGACATGGCCGGTAAAACTCCTGGCTCTTGCGGCAGCCCGGCGGATACGCGCATGGTTGCCTGCCCGGACCCCCGGCCGACTGCCCCGGCACGGGCCGCCCGCCTGTCTCCCTCCACGTGCATTTCGAGGTTTACCGCAATGAACAAGCGCCTCATGGGTTCCCTGGCCACCGCCGCACTCGGCGTCGGCATGATGCTCGCCTCGCCCGCCTTTGCCGCGATCAGCCAGGGTGCAACCGCTCCCGCCTTCACCGCCCAGGCCAGCCACGACGGCAAGAGCTCCACCGTCTCCCTGGCGGATGCGCTCAAGAAGGGCCCGGTCATCGTGTACTTCTTCCCCTCGGCCTATACCGGCGGCTGCGACATCGAGGCACACGCCTTCGCCACCGAGGCGGCGAAATTCGCCGCTGCCGGGGCCACCATCATCGGCGTCTCCGCCGACTCCATCGACCGGCTCAACAAGTTCTCGGCCGACCCGAGCTACTGCGCCGGCAAGTTCCCGGTGGCTTCCGACCCGGACGGCAAGATCGCCAAGCAGTTCGACGTGAAAATGTCTGCCGCCGAACCCGGCGCCAAGGACGTGCAGGGTGAAGCCATCGAACACGGCTTCATCTCCCGCGTGACCTTCGTGATCGGCAAGGACGGCAAGGTGGCGGCGGTGTTCTCTTCCGAAGCCGACCACCTGCACCCGCAGGAGCATGTGAGCAAGTCGCTCGCCGTGGTGCAGCAGTTGCAGGCGGGCAAGGCGCCCTGAGGTTCGGGGCATCGGGGCAAAGGCGCTGGGTGACCAGCCCTTCGGCTGTTGAAAAGCGCCTCCCGCTTCCGCGGGAATGACGGTGAGGATACCGGGCCTCCACCAGCGCCTCACCGCGCCCCGTCACGGAATCGTCGCTTGCAGTCCCACGGGGCACCCGGCAAGCTTCCGCGTTTGACCAACCGGAGCCCCCATGTCCTCGCAAGAAACCATCATCCAGATCATGCCCGCCACGGGTTGGGTTGCCGTGTTCGACGAAAGCGGCGACGAGAGCGCGGAAGCGCTCGTGTGCTTCGCGCTGGTGGAGTCCGTGCAGAACGGCACCACGCGCCGTGACGTGCGCCCGATGCTGGTGAACGGCAAGCAGATCAGCTTCGCCGACGCCGCGCCGAACTTCCTGCGCGTCGAAGAACTCGAAACCTTCGAGGACGAAGAGGAAGAAGACGAAGAGGAAGACGGCGAGGAGTAATCCTCACCACTCCGCTTCATCCACGACGGCCGGCAGCCTTGCCGGCCTTTGTTTTTTCAGGGTGCCACTTCCACGACGACCTTGCCGCGCGCTTCCCGCCGCTCGATCAGGGCGTAGGCATCGGCCACGGAGGCCAGGTCGAAACGGCGCGGGTCCACGAACGGCGTGATCTTCCCCTCATCCGCCAGCCGCGCGACATTGCGCAGGATATGGCCATGGTGTTCGCGGCCTTCGCCTGTCAGCAACGGCAGCAGGGTGAACACGCCCGAATACGTGCCGGCGCGAAACGACAGCGGCGCCAGCGCATGCGTGCCCCAGCCCAGCGCGCTCACCACGTGGCCAAAGCGCTTCACCGCATTGAACGACGCATCGATGCCGCTGCCACCCACCGTGTCGTAGACCAGGTCGAAACCGCGTCCGCCCGTATGCTCGGCCACGTACTGCTCCACCGGCGTGTCGCGATCGATCGGCGCGGCGCCCCAGCCGCGGATCTGCTCCGCCTTGGACGCGCCGTCCACCGCGAAAACCGTGGCGCCAAAAGCGCGCGCCAGCTGGATCACGGCATGGCCCACGCCGCCGGCACCCTGCACCAGCACGGTCTGCCCGGCCTTCACCTGGGCGCGATCGACCAGGCCTTCCCATGCCGTGATGTACACCAGCGGCATCGCCGCTGCCTCGGGCACGCCGATACCGGATGGGCGTGGCGCGAGCAGGCGCGCGTCCGCCGCCTGGTATTGGGCCAGCGAACCGGGCACGCCACCGACGCCACCGGTCATGCCGTACACCTCGTCACCGGGGCGGAAGTCGGAAACGCCCGGCCCGACACTTTCCACCACGCCGGCCATGTCGATGCCGAGGATGGCCGGCAACGGCTGCGCCGCGTGACCGGCCTTGCCGGCGCGAATCTTCAGGTCGAGCGGATTGACCGCGCTCGCCCCCACGCGCACCAGTACCTGCCCGCGCCCCGGCACGGGACGCGGCACGTTGGCCACCTGGAAGGCGTCATCGTGTTGGGTGAGCAAGGCAGCCTGCATCGACGGAACAGCATTCATCGCACGGTCCTCATGATTCAGCGGTACGAACCCCGCATCGCCTCGCGCCCGTTGCGCACCAGCGATACCGGTTTGCGCAACAGTGCGCCCAACGGGTGATTCGACACATAGGCCGCGCGAATCAGCGCCATCAGCTGCTGGGAGTAAAGCGCGCACCCCACCAGCACCTGCAGCTCCAGCACGGCAAGAAACGCATCAATGCCCACGGAGTCGATGGCCAGCGCAGCGGGCGCTGACTCCGGGTGGCACAGCAATGCCAGTACCACCACCGTGGTGGCCACGCCAATCAACCACTTGCGTATGTCCTTGCGCCGCCACTCGGCCGACAGCGCCTCCAGCGTGAACCACTGCGGATCCAACCAGGCCATGACACCTCCTTGCGGGCTCCCCCGCCCGGTCCTGCCCTGCATATAGGCGTCGATCTGAAAACAAAAGGGGCCCCGGCGGGTTTGTATCCGAATGTATCCCCGGGCCCCTCGGGTACACGACCTTTCAATACCGCCGCTTCTCCACACAGAGGCGACACATGCGGATGGTCTTCTATACGCCTGCCCACCGGAGAAAGACCCGCCATGTCCGACCTGATCAACCCCAAGCGCCGCAGCTTCCTTGGCGCCACCGCCCTTGGCCTGGCCATGGCACCGTTCGGCTTCGCTACGCTGGCCCGTGCCGAATCCAACGGCCCGGCCGCCGACGGCGCCGCCGGCAAGCAGGTGCCCAGCGGCGGGCGCACCTCGTTCAAGTCCATCAAACACGTGAAGGCGGGCGTGCTGGACGTGGCCTATGCCGAAGATGGCCCGGCCCACGGCACACCCGTGCTGCTGCTGCACGGCTGGCCGTATGACATCTACAGCTTCGTGGATGTGGCCCCCGTCCTGGCGGCCGCCGGCTACCGCGTGATCATTCCCTGGCTGCGCGGCTACGGCGAGACGCGCTTCCTCTCCGCCGACACCCCGCGCAACGGCCAGCAGGCAGCACTGGCGCAGGACGCCATCGACCTGCTCGATGCACTGAAGATCGACAAGGCCATCGTCGCCGGCTTCGACTGGGGTGCACGCACGGCCGACATCCTGGCCGCGCTGTGGCCGGAACGCTGCAAGGCGCTGGTGTCGGTCAGCGGCTACCTTATCGGCAGCCAGGAGGCCAACCATGCCCCGCTGCCGCCCAAGGCCGAGCAGCAGTGGTGGTACCAGTACTACTTCACCACCGCGCGCGGCGAAGCCGGCTACGCCAAGTACACGCACGACTTCGCGCGCCTGATCTGGGAAACGGCCTCGCCGAAGTGGGGCTTTGACGACGCCACCTTCGCCCGTTCCGCCGCCGCGCTGGACAACCCCGACCAGGTCGCCGTGGCCATCCACAACTACCGCTGGCGCCTGGGCCTGGTCGAGGGCGAGTCGCGCTTCGACGCGCTGGAGAAGAAGCTCGCCGCCTTCCCCACCATCGGCGTACCCACCATCACCATGGAAGGCGACGCCAACGGTGCCCCCCACCCGGATGCCAGCGCCTACGCCAAGAAGTTCACCGGCAAGTACGAGTACCGCCTGATCACTGGCGGCATCGGACACAACTTGCCGCAGGAAGCACCACAGGCCTTCGCCAAGGCCGTGATCGACGTCGACCACTTTTGACCGGCTACCTGGACTCTTCGATGAAAACCTTGCTGGCTACCACGGCCGCCATCGGAATGATGATGGCGGGCATTCTCGCCGCGACCTCGCATGCCAGCGAGCCGGCCGCCACGCCCGCCTCGCCCGTCTACGGTGTCACCCTGCCCCAGGGTTATCGCCAGTGGGAACTCATCGCACCCGCGCTGGAGGATGCACCGCTCAACGAACTGCGCGCGGTGGTGGGCAATGCCGTCGCGGTGGATGCCTATCACCGCGACAGCCAGCCCTTCCCCGACGGCACCGTGCTGGTGAAACTCGCCTGGAAGCGCCAACCCTCCGCCGAGTTCGCCAGCGCCACCGTGCCCGGTGCAGCCACCACTGTGCAGGTAATGGTGAAGGATTCGAGGAAATACGCCGCCACCGGCGGCTGGGGCTTTGGGCGCTTCGTCAATGGCCAGCCCGCCGACGAAGCCCAGCACCGCACCTGCTTCGCCTGCCACGAGGCGCGCGCCAAAGGACACGACTATGTGTTCACGAGGTATGCGCCCTGAGCGCTGAAAGGCGTTATCCGGCGTCCGGTCATCGGCCCGATCACGGGGACTCGACGCAACGGTGATGCGGCAGGGCCTACCCTCCAGATGAAAAGCAAAGGCATGCCTGACACGTCTGCTTTCAAACGGACAGGGAGCTGCGTATGCAAGTGGAATACCGGGAAGTTCCCATGCTGGCACGGTGGCAGCACTCCAACCCGCATCGCCCCGCACCGCCCGACCTGGGTAGCGGGCAGATCCGGAGCTGGGAGTGTCGGATCGACTCTTCCACCGTCGGGCATTGCTCCGGCAACGCGCGCACTGGCCAGGTGCTGGGCCTGATGGTTGAGCACGGCCATGAGGGCAAGGGCATCGGCACCCAGCTTCTTTCGCTGGTCGTCAGCTGGCTTCGCGCGGAGCAGGTAAAGAGGCTCTGGCTTGAAGCACCCTTGTCGCCCCAACCGCGTGCCCGCCGGTTCTATCAGTCACGCGGGTGGGTTTCCACCGGGCGCAGGGTAGGTACTGAGATGGAGATATTCGAACTTCGGAACGAATAGCCGGCGACCCGAACTTTGCCGGGCCGACACGGTCCCAACCCCGACTGCTCCATACCTGCGGGACACCGCCGGCACTGGCTGCGCCCTTTCCGGCGCGGACAGGGAGGGGGCAGGCAACGCTGCCGAACGGAGTTCGCAGATGGGGATGGAACAAGCCACGTCGAATGACCCTCACCCATCCGCCCGCCGGGTGGTGGCCCTGGCCGTCGCCATCAGCACCCATCTCGTCATCCTGCTGGTGATGCTTCGACCCGCAGCCCCGGGCGCCGATGCACCGGTGAAATCGGAAAGCCGCCCAGCCACGCTGAAGCTGCGCCTTGTTTCGCAACCGCGGGTGGTGTCTGCCTCGCCTCCCCCGCTACGTACGGCGGCCACATCGTTCGACCGTGCACAGCGCCCAGGAAAAGTGAAGTCACCGCCTCCCACACACGCCTCACCGCCGGTTGTCACCAGCGCGCCGGAAACGGAGTCCCGGCCCCTGGCATTACCCGCCGTCGCCACCGGGCAGCCCGCGAACTTGGCACCCACCGACGGCGACGGTGGATTCCGTGACCGCATGCGCAACGCCCAGCACGTGCAGGATATCCATGGCGTTCCCGGTTCAGACCGCGCCGTGGCGCCAGGCATGGCGTTGATCAACCCCATGGATCAAGGCATCGGTGCCGTGGTGCGAAACGCGCAACGCCTGTTCGGCGTCGCCGACCATCACTGCATCGACGTTGATGTCTGGCTGCACCTCAGCGCCGACGAACTCATCGCACGACACCTCACGGTGGCCGACGTCGACAAGGTCTCGGAGAAATACCACTGCAACCGACCGATGGGGCTCAACTTCTGACACCCTCCGGTTCAGACGTACCGGGTGATCCAGCCCTGGCGGCGCAACCGTCTATTGAGGACAGCCGAGGGTGTATGCGTTCGACCCGAAGCAGACATGCTCGTCGCCGGAGACCCGGAGCGAAAGCATGACAGTGCAAGCGTGGATCGGCTCTGGAACGAGCGGAGGCGCCTCACTGCAGCCCCTCAAGCCCGCACGTACTCCACGTTGTTGAAGGTCATGCTGGGAACACCCACTTCGACCATCGACAAACCCGGTTACACGCCAATTTTTCGCACGTGGTGCATGATTCGCTGGTTCGAGCTCGTACCCCGCCCGGGTTGTCCGCATAGCAGGCTGAATTCAACCGGAAGGCAGCGCCCAGTCTGCTCACGATCAACGGGGGCACTTCTGATGGAGGTCGGCCCGGCTGACAGATACACGTGGGTGACCATGCAGTCGGTCACCGACGAGATTCACGAATCCGGTCATCAAGAAATCATCGATCGAGGCGGCCATGCAGCACGACGATTTCGACCTGGGCACGTCTCTCAGGATTCTGGCACTGCGGGATGGCCGGATAGTTCACGTGCGGACGATTCAGTCGCAGGACAAGGATATTCTTGACGACGCTTTTCAAAAACTCGGCAGTGAATCGCGCTACTCGCGCTTTTTCGGGACGGTGCGCGAGGTGCCGGACGATATCCTGCAGCCCGAGGCGCCGGGCCCCCATGGCCACGTCGTGGCGCTGGTTGCGCTCAGCAACGCGGGTGCCGGGGACATCATGGTCGGCGGTGCACGCTACGTGACCAGCCCTTCGGGAGAGAACTGCGAGTTTGCCGTCACGGTTGCCGACGACTGGCGTGGCCTCGGCCTTGCCCGTCAGCTCATGCAACAGTTGATCAACACGGCGCGCGAGCGCGAGGTTCGCCAGATGGAGGGCACCGTGTTGGCAACGAACACCGGCATGCGCGGATTGGCAAAACGACTTGGCTTCAAGGACGGTCCTTACCCGGGTGACTATTCGCTGCGGCTCGTCACGCTGGAGCTGTAAAGGGAGCAAGGAGCGCCGGCCAGGACACCCCCGCCTTCCACACGCGCGGCCCTTGTCGGCGGCCTGTGGATTTGCGCCTGCTTCACGGTCCCGGGTAGATGCTCCGGCAGTCCGGACAGTCGCTCCCAATCACTCGGCAATACTCCCTGCGTCAGGCAACGAGGTCATCCCATGGATGCACGCCACGCGAAGTACCAGCGACTCATCGATCGTTGCCAGAGCATGCCGCCTACGCCTACTGCCGTGGCGCATCCTTGTGACGGATCGTCTCTGCAGGGAGCGATGGAAGCGGCACGGCTCGGCCTGATCGCGCCCATCCTGGTCGGTCCGCTGGACCGGATCAGGGCGGCTGCCGCCGACAGCGGCATCGACCTTTCAGGTGTCGACATGGTCGACGCACCGTACAGCACCGCCTCGGCAGCGGCAGCGGTGGCCCTGGTACGTGAAGGCAAGGCCGAAGCGCTGATGAAGGGAAGCCTGCATACCGATGAACTGATGGGCGCGGTGGTGAAGCGCGAGACGGGGTTGCGCACCGCTCGCCGGGTCAGTCACTGCTTCGTGATGGACGTGCCGGGGCATGAAGACGCGCTGATCATCAGCGATGCCGCGGTCAACATTGCGCCCACGCTGGAGGAGAAGGTGGACATCCTGCAGAACGCCATCGACCTCGCCCACGCCCTGGGCGTGCCCGAGGTGCGGGCGGCCATTCTCTCGGCGATGGAAACCGTCAATCCGAAAGTACCCTCCACGGTGGAAGCGGCGGCCTTGTGCAAGATGGTGGATCGCCATCAGATCACGGGCGCGATCGTCGATGGTCCGCTCGCGCTGGACAATGCCATCAATCTTGAAGCGGCAAAGATCAAGAAGATCGAGTCGCCGGTGGCTGGGCGCGCGAACATTCTTCTGGTGCCGGACCTGGAAGCCGGCAACATGTTGGCCAAGAGCCTTACCTTTCTGGCCGGAGCCGACGCGGCGGGCATTGTGCTGGGTGCGCGCGTGCCCATCATCCTCACCAGCCGCGCTGATTCCGTCATGAGCAGGCTCGCGTCCTGTGCGATAGCGAGCATGGTCGCCGCGGCCCGCCGTGAGGGCGGGAAGATCCTGGGGTAATGCCATGGCGGATGTCGTCCTCGTCCTCAACGCCGGATCCTCCAGCATCAAGTTCAGTGCCTTTGACGGAGGCAAGGCAAGCTTGCCATTGATTCTTCGCGGACAGGTCGAAGGCCTGTATACCGCGCCGCGCTCGCTTGCCAAGGATGCCGCGGGGGCCGAGATCGAATCGAAATCGTGGAGTGACAACGCCACCTTTGGGCACGAAGAAGCCATTGCCTATCTGATCGACCTTCTGCGTTCGCAGCGGGGCGACCACCGGCTGGTCGCCGTGGGCCACCGCATCGTCCATGGGGGCATGTTTTTCGACAGGGCCACGCGGATCGACGAAGGCGTGATGGCCAAACTTCAGACGCTGACGCCACTGGCACCACTGCACCAGCCGCACAACCTCAAGGCGGTCGACATCGTCACCCGGATTCGCCCTGATCTTCCCCAGGTCGCCTGTTTCGACACAGCCTTTCATCGGACGCAACCCGAATTGGCGCAGGCCTTCGCCCTGCCCGCCGCCATTACCGATCGCGGCGTGCGCCGATACGGATTTCACGGTCTATCGTATGAATACATCGCCAGCGTCCTGCCGACGTTCGATGCGAAAGCAGCGCGGGGGCGCACGGTGGTGGCACACCTTGGCAACGGCAGCAGCATGTGCGCCATGGTGAACGGCCGCAGCGTGGCGAGCACCATGGGCTTCACGGCGGTCGAGGGTCTGCCGATGGGAACGCGTTGCGGCAGCGTCGATCCCGGCGTCATTCTCTATCTGCTTGCCGAGTTGAAGATGGACGCCAAGGCCATCGAGGATCTCATCTACAAGCGCTCGGGCCTGCTGGGCGTATCCGGCCTGTCCAGCGACATGCGTACCTTGCTGGCCAGCGACGATGCACGCGCGGCGTTCGCCATCGACCTGTTCACCTATCGCATCGCGCGTGAGCTCGGCTCGCTCGCCGCAGCCAGTGAGGGCATCGATGCCATCGTGTTTACCGCGGGCATCGGCGAAAACTCACCCGACATCCGGCAGCGTGTCTGCGAGCGCGCGGCCTGGCTGGGCGCTGTCATCGACGAGGATGCCAATCGTGCAGGCAGTGCTTGCATCAGCACGCCGTCCAGCCTTGTCTCCGTCTGGTCCATTCCGACCAACGAAGAGCTGATGATTGCCCGGCACACGCAAGCGCTTCTGGCCGAAGCGTGAGACCCGGAACGGGTTGACGGCCATGCTTGCCCTGGTCGCCGCGCTACGTCATCACGAGAAAAACGCCGGGACAATGTTGACGAAGAGGATCTTCACGATGGTCATGCCGGGAAAGATCATCGCGTAGCCAAGGTCGGGCCGGTCCGTGGGCGTAAGCTTGTTCGCATAGGCAAGAATCGCAGGATTGCCGCACGCACCGGCAACGATGCCAGCCACCTCGTCGAACGGCATCTTGTACATCCACAAGCCCATGATGAGGATGGGAAGCACGAGCACCATCAGGACAATGGCGCCAAGGCCGAGCATTTCCAGCCCGGTCTGGGTCACGGTGGCCGCGAATTTCGGGCCGGAGGACATGCCCACCTGCGCCAGGAACAACGTCAGGCCCAGATTGCGCAGCACCAGGCTGGCTGACAGCGGGATGGTCCAGCTGAGCCCCGCCGTACGCCGTTGCCGTCCAAGCACGAGTGCCACGATGAGGACACCGCACAATCCAATGGCGAGCTTGCCGATACCCGGCAACGGAAACGGGATGGCACCCAGCAGAAAGCCAATCGCCATGCCGATGCCGATGGAGATATAGCTGAATTCGGCCGTTGCCTTGATGGAGTCGCCAAAGTACTTCCGTAGCGCCGCGAAGTCAGCGCGGCTGGCCAGCACGCCCACGCGATCGCCAAACTCAAGCACGAGATCAGGCCGTGGCGTGATATCGGCATCGCCGCGTCGCACCTGCACCACGATGTTGGCCGCTTCTCCGGGAAGCTCCAGTTCGCTGAGGGTCCGCCCGACCACGGCTGGGCGCGAGGCAAAGATGCGCACGTAGTCGATGTGGCTGCGGTCGCTCAGGATTTGTCCGGGCGCCGTTTCCCCGAGATAACTGCTGGCCTGCTGCAAGGCTTCCTGATCAGGGCTGACGACAAAGACGACGTCGTTCTCCGCGACCACCCTTTCGGGCGAGGCGGCCTGGCTGCGATGTGCCGTGCGCAGCGCGACGATCTGTACACTGGCAGGGAGCTTTGCGGCAATTTCCCCGATCGTCCTTCCCAGGGCGGCTTCATTGCGCACCACGATCTCGAGAAACTGCAGCCCGGCTGGGGCGGAGGGCTGGATCTTGGGCTTGAGCGCCATGAAGGCGAAGTACAGGAACAGGATGGGACCGGCGACGCCAAACGGATACGACACCGAATAGCCGACGGCGGGATCGTCATTGCCCAACGTTGCGATCGCGGCCTGCAACGTCGGCGTGCTGGTGCCGGAGCCCGCGAACAGACCCAGCGAGTAGCCCAGCTTCACATCCAGCATCTTGGTGAACAGGATGCTGACCACGCCCGCGAGTGCCACGCCGATGAGGGCCATCAGGTTTGCCCGTCGACCCGCGGCGCTGGTCAGTCCGGCGAAAAACTGCTTCCCGTATTGCACGCCTACCGTGTACAGGAAAAGCGCGAGACCCAGCGTACCGACCATGGGTGCCGGCACGGACTTGGGCGCGAACCAGCCCATGGCGAGCGCCACGAAAAGCACGGCTCCCACGCCAAGGGAGAAGCCCTTGATGTTGATTTCGCCGACGAGATAGCCAATGGCGATCGTGAGGAACAGCGCCATCATGGGTTGCTGCTCAAGCAGCGTCTTGATGACATCCACGGCCCTTCTCCTTACGGATCAGTAGACGGTCAGACCCCTGCTGCGAAACTGCCCGCGCACGCGTTCTGTCAACGCCGCATCCGGGGCTTCGCAGTCCTTCAAGGTGTAGTCGAGTCCCAGTTCCTTCCACTTGTCGCTGCCCATCTGGTGAAAGCGCAGTACCTCCACGCGTTCAAGAGACGTCAGCTGCGCGCAGATATCCGCGACTTTTTCCACGTTGTCATAGCTGTCCGTCAGGCCGGGCACCAGCACGTAGCGAACCCACAGGGGACGACCCAGCGCCGAAAGGCGATAGGCATAGTCGAGCGTGGGTTGCAGTGGTTGCCGGGTCACCTTCTGGTAGATCTCCGGGTCGCCTGATTTGATGTCCAGCAGATGCAGGTCGATATCCATCAGATCCTGGTCGGTGAAGCGATCGCCCAGTCGCCCCGAGGTGTCCATGCAGGTGTGCAGGCCAAGCTCCTTGCAGCGGCGAAAAAGGCGCAGCACGAATGGCCGCTGGACCATGGGCTCGCCACCCGAGAGCGTGATGCCCCCGCGGCAGGTCTTGAGCACGTGGGCATACTTGGATATCTCGCCCATGGCGCGCGACACCGTCACGGGATACCCGTTGCGCTTGTGCCAGGTGTCGGGGTTGTGACAGTACTGGCAGCGCAACAGGCAACCGCTGAGAAATGCCACGAAGCGGATACCCGGCCCGTCCACGGTGCTTCCCACCTCATACGAATGCACGTAACCCAGGAGGTCGCCCTCGTCCGCGACCTCCTCCACGTCGCCCGGGTGCACGGCGAAGTAGTCGTGCGCCACGGCCGATTCGTGGGCGCCCTCCTCGTCCACCTTGAGCTCATAGCGGCTGCCGACTCGTGGCTCGGTCATGGCCGGTGTCTACAAGGCGCCATGGAACGTGCGATTGATCACATCCATCTGCTGCTCACGCGTAAGTCGGACGAAATTCACCGCGTAACCGGACACCCGTACCGTGAGTTGCGGGTACTTTTCGGGGTGCTTCATCGCATCCTGCAGCGTCTCGCGATTGAGCACGTTGATGTTGACGTGGAAGCCGCCACTGGAGAAATACGCGTCCAGCGCATCGACGCCTCGCGAAATGCGGTCATCCTCCTGGCCGAGCGCTGCCGGAACCACCGAGAGCGTCAACGAGATGCCATCTTCCGCATCGTCATAGGGGATCTTGGCCACCGACATCAAGGCAGCAAGTGCACCGTGCGTATCCTTGCCGTTGGCCGGATTGGCTCCCGGCGCGAAAGGCTCGCCCATCTTCCGCCCGTCCGGGGTATTGCCTGTCGCCTTGCCGTAAACCACGTTCGAAGTGATCGTGAGCACCGACTGCGTGTGCGTGGCACCGCGATAGCTCGGATACATGCGTATCTTGTTCATCATCATCGAGACAAGCATCTTGGCGATGTTGTCCACGCGGTCATCGTTATTGCCAAAACAGGGGAAAGTCCCGTCAATGTGGTAATCGGTGATGAGTCCCCGATCGTCCCGTTGCACCGTCACCTTCGCGTACTTGATGGCAGACAGACTGTCGGCGGCATGGGAAAGCCCGGCGATACCGCAGGCCAGCGTGCGCAGCACATCGCGGTCGTGCAGCGCCATCTCGATTGATTCGTAGCAATACTTGTCGTGCATGTAGTGAATGATGTTGAGCGCATTCACGTAGGTCTTGGCCAACCAGTCCATCATCGGATCGAGCCGCTCCATCACCTCTTCGTACTTGAGGACGTCGCCGGTGATGGGGGCGAGATTGGGCCCCACCTGCTCGCCGGTGACTTCGTCACGGCCGCCGTTGAGTGCATAGAGCAAGGTCTTGGGCAGGTTCACGCGGGCGCCGAAGAACTGCATCTGCTTGCCGACGCGCATGGCCGAGACGCAGCACGCTATGGCGCAGTCGTCACCCCATTTGGGTCGCATGAGGTCGTCCGATTCGTACTGGATCGAACTGGTGTCGATGGATGCCTTGACCGCAAAGCGCTTGAAACCCTCGGGAAGACGGGGGGACCAGAACACCGTCAGATTGGGTTCGGGGGCCGGACCGAGGTTGTAGAGCGTGTTGAGCATGCGGAACGCGGTCTTGGTGACCAAGGTTCGCCCGTCCTCGCCGTTGCCGCCGAGCACTTCCGTGACCCATACCGGGTCGCCCGAGAACAGCTGGTTGTACTCCGGCGCTCTAAGGAAGCGCACGATGCGCCACTTGATCACCAGGTCATCCACGATTTCCTGTGCCTGCGATTCGTTGAGGGTCCCCTCGCGCAGGTCACGTTCGAAATAGATGTCCAGGAAACTGGAAAGCCGACCGGCCGACATGGCCGCCCCATTCTGCTGCTTGATCGCCGCCAGGTAGCCAAAATAGGTCCATTGCACGGCTTCCTTCGCGTTGGCAGCCGGACCGGAAATGTCATAGCCATAGTGCGACGCCATCACCTTGAGTTCTTTGAGCGAGCGGATCTGCTCGGCCAACTCTTCCCGCAGGCGAATCACGTCTTCGACGGAGTGACGATCGTCCAGTTCACTCTTCTCGCGCTCCTTGTCCTGGATCAGGAAGTCGACGCCATAGAGCGCAACGCGCCGATAATCGCCAATGATGCGCCCGCGCCCATAGGCGTCCGGAAGTCCGGTCACCACGCCTGAAGAGCGTGCCTTGCGGATGTCAGGGGTGTATGCATCAAAGACGCCGTCGTTGTGCGTTTTCCGATACTTGGTGAAAATCTCGCCGACCGCGGGATCGGGCGTACGCCCATACGACTCGAGGCTGGCTGCCACGACACGCCAGCCGCCGAAGGGCATGATGGCCCGCTTGAGCGGCGCATCCGTCTGCAGGCCGACGATGATTTCGTTGTTCTTGTCGATATAGCCGGCGTCGTGCGCCAGGATGCCTGAGGGCACCTGAGACACATCAAGGATTCCCTTCTCCCGCTCTTCGGCAAGCAACGGCTGCAACGTCTGCCACATGCCACGGGTGCGTTCGGTGGCACCCTGGAGGAAGCTGTCATCGCCCTCATAAGGCGTGTAGTTGCGCTGGATGAATTCGCGAACGTTGACACGCTCTTGCCAGGAACCCGGAGCAAAGCTCCGCCAGGCGGATTGATTCAAGCCGCCCAGCTCAAATGATGCTGCTGCCATGGCGTACCCCTAACTTGGCCTTTGCCAAGGTGATTGGTGGATCTCTCTGATGCGCTGAGCTCAAATCGATACCAACGGCGACCCGGTTGGACGCGAGATGGCCAACGGCCAACTCCTTTCTTTCCCCGTGCACCGCCACCCCTGCATTTGCGCCGATGGCCGCCTTACTTCGTCGCATAAACGACGTCGCTTTCCTGACCATTTAATTTGCGCTCAGGTGCCTAAAGACCCCGTGAAGGCAACCCGACAACGCGGGTCTATCTCTCTCTGATTTCTCCCTTTTCTTTCGCAGGACGCTTCGGCCGCGAGCTTGGTCGCTGGCCAGCATGTGTAGACCCACGTACTTTTACGCAAACGCTGGAACCCTGCGTTCTGGCGCCGCAAACGTGAGCCAAAGCCCAGGCCCCCGGAACCGTAATCTTCTCGTCGCTGGGGAGTCGCAAGGCGACCGTCGGTCAGGCCGTCGCACTAGAGGTCAGAGACACCGGTCCACCGTTGGACCGGTGTCGCAATTCCTTTCGGCTCTCACGTATCGGGCATCGACGGGCTGCCGCGTGCGTGACGTGTCCAGACAGAGCCCCTGGTCGCCCGAACCCAGACATAAGCCACCAACGAGGAAAGGCCAGGCGGTCGTGACGTGTACCGGCCACCGGGTCCGATGTGGTTCCTGGTCCGCGCATCCGGGAATAAACACAGGCGCAAACCGCCCAGGTTTTTTCCGTTCTTTTGACAAGTGAATGGCGAAAATCAAGGATCGGTTTCGATAGCCGAGCCTCAGGGGATCGAGATGCTCTCTCCCGCATCGTCCGCCATCGTCACCTTCTTCGCCTTGGTTGCCGCCGCACTCATCGGCACGGGCATCAGGCGGGCCTTGCCCGAAGAGCACAAGGCACAGGAAACAGTCCAGCTGGTCCAGTTGGTCATTGGCATGCTCGTTACCTTTGCGGCACTCATGCTCAGCCTGCTGACGGCCTCGGCCAAGACGAGCTTCGACACGGTCACGGACGACTTCCACGTCTTTGCTTCGGATCTGATCCAGCTGGACAGCACCCTTCGTGCCTATGGAGGAGAAGCCGATCGGGCAAGAGAGCTGTTGCGCATCTACACGGCGGCGGCGACGGCGAGTACGTGGCCCCATGAACGCCCGCCACCCGGTGACTACTATCCCAAGGATCTGGATCCCAAGGATACGACCGACAATCTGGACGACGTGCGACTCGACAAGCTGCTGGACACCGCGGGAAACGAAGTACGTCGACTCAACGCAACCGACCCTTATCACGAAGCACTTCGAACCGAGGGGCTGGAGCAATTTGCCCGGGCTACCACCGCCCATTGGAAACTGATCGAAGAAGCACACAGTTCGATTTCATTGCCATTCTTCCTGACCATGGCGTTCTGGCTTTTCGTGATCTTCCTGAGCTTCGGCCTGGTCGCACCCCACAACGCCCTGGCACTCGTCACGGTGGGGCTCGGGGCCATACTGCTGGCTTCGGTCGTCTACGTGATCGTGGATTTCGACACCCTGTTCCGGGGTCTCATCATTGTTCCTAGCCAGCCAATGCGCGATGCGCTGAACCACCTGTCGCTCTAGGCGAGGCCTTGCTGGTGTCCGCTTTCGTCGCGAAGCGGACCTTGCCCGGCGCAACAAGCGTGCCCTTTTCCAAAGGCCCGGCCACGCAGAATCGACGCGCCGACATCCTTCTTAGCCTTTAGTAGATTTACTCACCGCCGCCAGAGTAGAAATACAGTCGCGCCGGGGTTGTCCGGTTGTGCAAGCTTTGCTCGTCAAGGCGGGTCGCAGGGGAAACAGGGCGCCACCGCCAGGTGCCCTGCATGGTTAGGGGCCCATCCTTATGACGCTATCCCGGGGCATTCGATTCGAAGTTCTGACGACGGGTCGCATATGACATCGACGACGCGCAAGACCAATCACGAGCTCCTCCAGAGCGCGCAGAACTTCTCGGTGGTTCTTGGCGGCCCTCTCTTCCAGCTTTTGCGTCGAGCGCACCTGTCGGATGACTCGCTGTCCCTCTTGCGCAAACGCATCATCGTGATCGCTCTTTTTGCGTGGTTGCCACTCCTGGTGCTCTCCGCGCTGGAGGGTCATCTATGGGGTGGCGGCGTGGCGGTGCCTTTCCTCAAAGACATGGAAGTCCACATCCGTTTCCTTGTCGCGGTGCCCTTGCTGATCGTTGCCGAGGTTGAGGTCAACCGGCGCCTGCTTCCGATTGCCCAAACCTTTCTTGACAGGAACCTGATTCCCGAAGACGCCGAGTCGCGCTTCGATGACTCGATAAAGTCGGCCTTTCGCCTGCGCGACTCGGTGCTTGCGGAAGTGCTGATCATCGTCGCCGTCTATGCGGTGGGGGTCTTGATCGTATGGCGCCACTACACCGCGCTCGACGCCGATACATGGTACGGATCGTCTTCCAGGACGGGCTCGGAGCTCTCGCTTGCGGGCCTATGGTATGGCTACGTGAGCCTTCCGCTGTTTCAGTTCCTGTTGGTTCGCTGGTATTTCCGCATCTTCATCTGGACGCGATTCCTCTGGCAGGTATCGCGCATCAAGCTCAGCCTGGTTCCAACACACCCGGACCGGCTCGGCGGCCTGGGATTCCTGCCGGCCACGGCGTATGCCTTCGGTGTGTTGCTGATAGCGCACGGTGCCATGGTTGCCGCCCAGCTTGCCAACCGCATCATTCTTCTCGGGGCCAACCTGTTCGAATTCAGGGTCGAGATCGCGGTGATGCTGGTGTTCCTGTTGTTCGTGGTCTTTGGCCCATTGCTGGTGTTTTCGCCCCAGCTGGCGTCTGCGAGGCGAATCGGCCTGCGGGAATACGGCACGCTTGCCGAGCGCTACGTGCGCGACTTCGATCGAAAATGGCTGCGAGGTGGCGCCCCCGATGATGAGGCTTTCGTAGGTAGCTCCGACATCCAGTCGCTGGCGGATCTGGGCAACAGCTTCGAAGTCGTCCGGAGCATGCGCATCATCCCCGTAACGCGGGACGCGCTTATCCAGCTCGCGGCGTTTGTCCTGGTACCGATTGCGCCACTCGCGCTGACCATCTGGTCGCTGGAAGACCTGGCGAAGAAGCTGTTTGGCATTCTGTTCTAGCATGGTGTGAGCCCCTTCCCGCCAGCCATCGATCCGGATAAGCCTTGCGAAGCGGTCGCGCGGCTTTCACCGAACGGCCTCGCGACCCATCCATACGGTCATGAAAGCGACGGCCCCGGGCATCGTCAGGCTGCCCGAGAGGCCAGCCTTTCGACCCAAGCGCCACCCTGCCTGACGCACTTCCCCTGCGGCTCATTGCATCGATGGGGCGTGCGTGTCCAGGAAATGGCCAATCAGGTTCGCCACCGCGTCAGGGGCGTCCAGGGTGGCGAAATGCGTTGAATCGATGACATGGACTTCCGCATCAGGCACGGTGCGCTGGTACGCATACGCCCCCGGTGTCGTGAAGAACGGATCACGGTTGCCCCATAGCACCAGCACCGGCACATGCAGGCGAGCCAGCAGCGCCTGCCATTGCGGGTAGCGCCTGACGTTGCTGCCATAGTCGTACCAGAGGTCATTCCGGGCATCGATCACTCCCGGGCGTTGCTCCGCCGCCACCATCTGCATCAGCGCATCCGGGCCTGCATGGTCTTCGTCGTCCACGTGGCCAAACGTTGGATAGCCCAGGGACCGCACGTAGTCCGCGCGGCGCTTGTCCACGGCCGGGTTGCGATGCGCCCAGTGTTGCCGCAGTTCGCCATGGGGATCCTGGGCGGCCGGGAAACCGTCCAGATGGATCACGCCGTTCTGCACCATCACGGTCTGGATGGCATCGGGATGCAGCGCCATCAGTCGAAAGCCGACGGGCACGCCATAGTCCTGCATGTAGAGGCTGTAGCGGCTGATCCCTCGCGCCTTCAGGAAGGCGTCCACCGTTTGCGCCAGGTGGTCAAAGGTATAGGCGTAAGTGCGGTGATCCGGCGCGTCCGAGTAACCGAACGAGGGGTAGTCCATGGCAATCACGTGCACGTGCCGCGTACTCGCCAGGGTTTCCATCACGCGCGCATACATGATCGACGAGAGCGGATTGCCATGCAGAAACACCACCGTCGGCGCATGCGGTTCACCCGCTTCCCGGTAGAACACTTGCATGCCATCCACCGCCTGCCACCCCTCACGCAGGGCTTCGGAACGCGCGGGGAACGACAGGAGGCTGCACAACAGCAAGGAAAGCAGACCGGCAATTCGCATATATTCTCCATCCGCCTGAAAGGCATGCACGCCCCGCCCCGACAATCGCGTGGTGGCAAGGCAGGAAAGGGTCACCGTGGGGTGGCATGCAGTATCAGCGCCCCGAAAAACGGCGTACATCGATATCTCCTCAACCACGGTTGAGCTGCTTTCAACGCAAGGAACAAGCATGCCCCGCACCCTTCCGCCCATGCACACGCTCAGCACGTTCGAATGCGTCAGCCGGTTGCGCAGCTTCACGGCGGCAGCGGAAGAACTGCACCTCACCGTGAGTGCCGTGAGCCACCAGATCCGGTCGCTGGAGACCTTTTATGGCACGCGGCTGCTCCAGCGTGGCCATCGGGATGTCACCCTGACCAAAGCCGGCGACATGCTTTGCAGCGTGGTGGAAGAGTTGCTCGAGAAGCTCGGCACTGTAGGACGTGCGTTGCGCAGCCAACCGGGTAACCGGCTTTCGCTGAGCGCGCCACCCTCCTTCGTGAGCCGGTGGCTGATGCCCCGGCTGGCAGGGTTTCTCGATGCGCATCCGGATATCGATTTCACCTTGAAGGCAACGACCGAGCTGGTGGATCTGGAGAACGACGAAGTGGATTTCGCCATCCGCTACGGCGATGGAACCTGGCCGGGCCTGCAGGGAGAAAAGCTGCTCGACGAAGAACTGTTTGCCGTAGCGTCGCCCGCTTATCTGGAAAAGGCCGGCATTCGCGACGCAAAGGATCTCGGCAAGGGGCTGCTGCTGCGTGACGACTTCTTCAGCTGGGCAGCCTGGCTGGGCCACATGGGGATGACGGACGTTGCCACGCCATCAGGGCCGGTCTACGGCGATTCGTCCCTGCTGCTGCAGGCCGCCGAAGAGGGTCATGGCATCGCCCTTGGCCGCAGCGTGCTGGTGGAAACCGCGCTGGCCAGCGGCAGGCTCGCCCGGGCGGGTTCAAAGGCGCTGAAAGTGGACCGAAGCTATTACCTGGTCCGCTCGCTGGCGATGCCCAGCAGCCCCACCATGGAGCTGTTTCGCGCGTGGCTCTTTGCACAGGCCCAGCGCCTGCCGGCCTGAGCGCAAGGCCAGCGGCCGGGCACGCCGACAATCAGCCCAAGGGGAATGCCAACCCGCCCTTCACAGAAGCGCGAGGGTTTGCGCGCGAAGATGCCCGCGCCAGACGGGGGTTCCTCCTGTCGGGGGGGATAGGGGTCGCGGGGCACTCACGGCGGCGAGTCGAGCCGAAAACCGCAGGGGCAACCGGCAACCCGCGCAGCATCGATGCCTGGATAGCGACAGACGCAAGGCCGTGGTGGCGTTCCACAACCTTCGGGGGAATGATCATGCATAGCACCAAGCGGCACGTGGCCGGTTTGACCGCGCTGGCAGTCACGGTGGTCTCGGCAGGCGTTCTCGCCCTGCCCCTGTCATCCGACAACTGGGGATCGCAGCCCCATTGGGCCTACGCGGGCAACCACGATCCCGCGCATTGGTCCGACATGGACCCCAAGTTCACGGCGTGCGGCAACGGCCAGGCTCAGTCACCGATTGACCTTGAGTCGCGCGATGCCAAAACCGGAAAGGCCGGCGAGTTTCATATCGACTATGAAAAGGGCGCGGTGTCCCTGGTCAACAATGGCCACACCATCCAGGCCAACGTCAGCGATGCCAAGGACACCGTCGTGTTCGATGGCGACACCTATCACCTTGCCCAGTTCCACTTTCATGCGCCAAGTGAACACGTGACCGACGGCAAGCGCTTCCCGCTGGAGCTTCATTTCGTCAACGAAGATGGAAGGAAGGTGGCGGTCATTGGGGTTCTGGTGAAGCTCGGCGAAAAGAACGAGACCCTCGCGCCGGTGCTCAACAGCCTTCCCGCGACAGGGCCCGTCAGCTTGAAGAGCACCAAGCCACCGGTCACCGTGGACCTGGCCTCCGTACTTCCCCACGATCACAAGGCCTTCGTCTACACCGGGTCGCTGACCACCCCGCCCTGCACCGAAGGCGTGCACTGGATCGTGCTCTCGGAGCCGATTCAGATGTCGAAGGACCAGATCGAATCCTTCACCCACATCTTCCCTGACAACCACCGGCCGCTGCAGAAGATCAACGGAAGAGAGATCGACAACGAGTCGGAGTGAGTGGCGCGGATCATCGCCGTCGCTCGTTCACCGACCGGTTCGGAGGCAACGGGTGCACCCAGCCGGCACCGAGGTGTCCGCTTCAGGCCCGAAGCGGACGCCGCACGTTCGGCTCCCGCGGCCACGAAGCACATGGCAACCTCTTCCATCGCAGTCGCAGGGCGGACCAGGTCTTTAGCCGTCCGTCCCGCCAAGGGGTGCTGATGTCCCGGTGGCGATCACACCATTGAGAATGTCTTTCACTGCGACCAGCGCATTGCGCACGGCGGCCCCGCCTGCATAGAAAAGCAGCTGCAGGATGGTCTCGATGACTTGTTCCCGCGTAGCGCCCGCCCGCAGCGCCGCCTGGGTATGTGCACGCAGCTGCAGCACCGGATGCCCCAGCGTGACGCACGAGGCGATCACCACCAGTTCCCGCGTCACCCTGTCGAGCCCCGGGCGGCAAGCCACGCCGCCCAATGCCCACTCGATCGACATGTCGGCGAAGTCCGGGCACAGCCCATCCATGTCGCTGATCAGCGCATCCGCCGCGCCATCGCCAAACATCTGCTCCAGATAAGCCATGCCCCGGGGGCGTAGTTCCTGGTTGGGAATCAAGGCACGTCTCCTTTGTCCGCTGATGTGCATGGCCGGTGCCGACCATGTGGCAAACCTTATTCCGCAGCCGACAGTAGATAAATGGCGATTTGCTTCAGGCTTTCGATAACCCGGGTTTATAATCATGGACACGCTGAAACCCTTGGCCGCCTTTGTCCGTGTGTTCGAGCGCGGCAACTACACCGCCGCCGAGGATTTCCGGATAACGCCCGCCATGGCCGGCGTCCACGTGCGCGCGCCGGAGCAACGCCGGCCGTGTGGATGTTCGCTTTCAACCCTGGGCGAACCTATTTGAAGACAGAAAGCGAGCATCTTCCTCCGGTAGATCTACGTAATCCGGGGCCGCCGGTCCACGGTCGCGCACCACGTCCCGTGGCGAAACCTTTGTCGCCGACGTGACCTAAACTATGCATTCGTAGGCTTGCCGTCCCGCTTGAGGACGACCACGGTCATCCCGCGAGAATGTGGCCATGATTAAGGATCAACTCGGATTGGCCCTTGGCTCTTCGCGCACGCGAGAGCGAATGAGTTGGCTCAAGTGGACATTGCCCGTACTCGTGGCGCTGGCGTGTTCGAATATCGGTGTGCGCGTATGGCAATCGTGGAAGGAGCGCGCCGACGTCGAGGCTCTCGCCGCCAATCGGGTTTCCGTGCTTGCCACGCTTTCGGCCAGCATCGTGCAGAGCCACATTTCCAGCATCGATGCGGCCTTTTCACTGACGACCGGGGCGATTGGTTCCCAAACGGTCAGCGATGACACGCTCGGCAAGATCACTCAATCGCTTAATCCGCTGCTCAGGGATTTTGTCGTGTCGGTTTATGGCAACGATGATCGGCTCATGGCCACCTCCCGGCGGCTTCAGCATGTCGACGCGCCCACGATCGCATCCCTGCTGGAAAGTGCGGGGAAACAACCGTCGGTGACTCATGTCATCGTGTTGCCGGGCGATGGCGAAGGCGTTCTGTACTTTGCCAAAGCCCACCTGGATGGTGCCGGCAGGCATGACGTCACCACCATCGTGACATTGCGCATGACGCAGAGCCTGTTTGTGGGCATGAACCTGGCGACTCATACGATGGCCATTCTCCACGTTGGAGACCAGGTCATTGCCAGGATCCCTCCTCTCCCTGGCATGCCCATCGCAAGTTTCGTCCCGCTGGGTCAAGAAAGGCGCCATGCATCGGTGCTCGGGACTTACTACAGCACGTTGCCGCTGGATGGTCAGGAACGGTTGTTCGCTCAGCGCGACATCCTTCTGGATTCGGGGAGACAGCACTGGCGACTGGACGTCGGCTATGCCGTGGATACCTACCGGAGTGCATGGAGGCGAGGCTTCTATCTGAACCTTGGCGCCATGGTGATCGTGGCCGCCCTGCTCCTGGGCGGCTACTTCATGCTTCGCCGCGAAAGGCAGATCCGGAGCGAAAGGGCCGCATGGACCAGGATCACCAATATGATCCTCGAGAACATGCCGATGCCGGTCCTCGTGGTTGCAGCAGGTGACGGCGCCATCATTCTTGCCAACGATGCGTCATTGGGCCTGTTTGGAGCCATGGCATCGCCGGGCCAACCCTTCCCCAATCTGTTTACGGTGGTGTCGGCCTGGGAGGCTATCCATGATAGCGATGTCTCGGAAACCACAAGCATGCAGACACGGAATGGACCGGTGGACATGCTGATGCGATGCCGGGAGATCGACTCTCCCGGGAACCTTGGAAGCATGTTGCTGGTCACGCTGACCGACATCAGCGAGCAGGCACAGCAGATGCGGCAGTTGCAGACGGCTGCCGATCTCGACCCGCTGACCGAGTTGCCGAACAGGCGCTACTTTGACAACGCAGCCGAACGGCTGACCACCATGGCAAGAGAGCAGCCATCGAGCCTGGCCGTGATCGAGCTCGACCTCGATCACTTCAAGCGGGTCAATGACAGTTACGGGCATGCCGCGGGAGATAGAGTCCTTGGCGTGGTCGCCAAGTTGATTCGAGGTGCAGCCAGAGAAGCCGATGTAGCGGCGCGCATAGGCGGCGAGGAATTCGCCATGCTTCTCCCTGACACATCGCTGGAGCAAGCCGAGACGGTGGCCAACCGCCTGCGACGCTCGGTGGAAGGCACTCCGATCCTCCTTGAGGACGGCACCACCATCGTGCAAACGATCAGCATGGGTGTATCGGTATACCTATCGCGAGAGCCCGGTATCGACGCCGCGCTGGCCAGGGCCGATGCCGCCCTTTACGAGGCAAAGGCAAGCGGGCGAAACCGGGTCGTGGTGGCACCCGCTGACGTTGCGTCGGCTGCGGACTAGCGATTTCCCTACGGGCGAGGAAGCCTGTTGCACGTGCTGCCTGAAGTGATCATGCCGACGAGTTCCTGCAGCCCAGCACGTGTCTTGTCGAGGGGCATCCGCTTGCCTGGTCGTACCGAGGATTCCAGCCCCAACCCGTGATAAGGCGCCCTGATCCCTTTACTCTGGCCGTTGACCCAAGGCACCTATCACCCGCGAGGATTCAGTCAGCGGGAGCCATTCCCCTGGATGCGTCCGCGATCTGATCACCGGGTTCGAAACCAGGGCAGCCATGCTTCGCTGGACACCATCGACTCGACGAAGCTCGTGCGTGTGCTGCACTTGGGCTAGTCCACCCGCCAGGCCTGCCCGGAAGCCGGTGCGCGTTCGATATACGGGATCGAAAGATGGGCGGGCAACCTTGCATTGATCGCCGCAACGCAAGCACGGAAGTCCTCGAGGGTCTCCCCTATACCGATATGCATGCCGTTGCTGGCGTGGAGGACGATCTGTCCGCTGTCACGGCCATGGACGTACGTTGCTCGAACAACATCGGCAAACCTCATCTTCCGCAGGAAGAAGCTGCCCGCCTGTATCGATGTGGCGTCAAGAATCACGCGAAAGCGATAGAGATGTAGGCAGAACAGCGTGGCCACGAAGAAGTACGACGCAACAGCCACCTTTCCGGCGAAGACATGGGTGAGCTCTGGCTGCGCCGCCAGCAGGACGCCCAGGGCGCAGAGGCCGATGACGCCGAAGAGCGGCGTGCCCCTGGGCCACACGTAGGTCAACGGTTCGTCTGTCATAAGCCTGTACTTCGTCACCGTGATCAGCACGCCGTCATGCGTGGGATTCCCGGACGACCGCCGTCCGGCGTCGCTGGGCTGGGCGTTGCAGGGCTCTTCCCGCGCGTATTGCTGGAACCCTGGCGCGAGTATTTGCCACCGCCCGCCGCTTTTGAAATAACAAAATGGCCGGAAAATCTGACCGTAGGGCATAAGCCCCGGCATTCGCCGGGTGATCAAGCCTTGGCGCTCGACTGCCAAATGAAGCTGAAGCCCCCGTCGCCGCACCGTTGCCCGGGCCGGCCTGGAGACCCGGCGCGCATCCCGTAGCCCGGATGAAGCGCAGCGAAAATCCGGGATCACCGCACCCGGGCAACCATGGCATGCAGCGCTTCGGTCCATCCCGGATTCCGCCGATGGCTCCATCCAGGCCACAAATGCTGAAGCGTCCGCTTTCGACCCCAAACGTGACTTTGGAGGTGCGGGGCGCAGTCCGTAGCCCGGATGAAGCGCAGCGAGAATCCGGGATCGCCGCACCCGGGCAACCATGACATGCAGCGCTTCGGTCCATCCCGGATTCCGCCGATGGCTCCATCCGGGCCACATATGCTGAAGCTTCCACCTTCGACCCACATCGGACGTCGGCACCCTACCTGGGCAAAACGCCGGGCGGGTTCTCGCGCAGCGCCTTTTCCAGATCGTGGCGAGCCTGCAGCAGCAGCCAGTAGATGGCGCTGGTCTTGAGCGCGGCGGCCAGGCGCAGGGCTTCTTCGGCATAGATGGGCGCGCCGTCGAGCAGGCGGCGGACTTGCCAGGCGGGGATGCCGGAGCGGCGTGCCAGTTCGTCGGCGCTCATGGCTTGGGGAAGCATGTAGTCGTCGCGGAGCACGGCGCAGGGGGCGCGTAGTTCCGCGGTGGTGTCGAGCTGCATGGACGGATGCAGTACTACCTTGGGCGGCGGAAGTTCGTGGCGCATGGATTGCTTTCCTTCGGGATGCACGGAACCGGCGGATACCAGTGACGGAATCCGTGTAGGCAAAAGTCGGGCTGGGCTGTCCGCAATGGCCGGGTGTGGCGCGCCGTCAAGGAGGCGACACGCCACAAGGCTCGATCATTCCGGTCGCTTACGCGCTCGTCACCTGCCCGCTGCCGAGCTGCCGGGCGTACTGCGCCAGACACTGCATGGCCACCGTGACGCCTTGCTTGAAGTAAGTGGCCAACGGCAGCAGCGGCGGCATATCAGGGTGCCGCCCCGCATGACGTAACCGCTCGTCATCCCGGCAAAGCAGTTCCAGTGCATGCAGTGCAAACGCCACGTCATCCAACGTGGAAAGCCGAAGCGATGGCGACGTGTGGTCGTGCGCCGGTGGATCGGCGGCGGGCGAAGCGCGTGAGGCGTTGCCCATTGGAATGGATAGGCACAGGCGTGCCGTATGATCGACTGTAGCCATGATCAACTCTCGTGATAGTTGGTGATGGTTAGCGGGCCGCAGGTGTTTCAGCACCTGCGGCCCGCGACTCACGGCATGACTGCCGTGGCCGCTCGCAACCCCGTCCGAAGACACCCGCGAGCAGCCATTCCACCCTAGCGGAGCAGGTCAGGCGGCGTCATTGGGGATTCGCCTTTGCGACGTGTGGGGTTTATCCAGACTCGCGGGTCGTGGCGGCAATAGCGGGGTGTCAGTGAATGGGTGACGTTGACTGCTTCGTAGCGGTCGAGGCGATTTGTTGTGTCGTTGTGTCGTTGTGTCGCTCTGTCGTTGTGTCACTCCGTGATGACACCAGTCCCCCTCACCGTCATTCCCGCGAAAGCGGGAATCCAGCGACTTCAGGCTCTTCCGCATGCTGCAAAGGCACTGGATTCCCGCTTTCGCGGGAATGACGGTGAGGGGATCGGATGGCCTCAGGGAAATGACGGTGAGGGGATCGGATCGCCCGAGGGGAATGACGGTGAGTGAGCCGGATCGCCTTCGTGGAAATGACGGTGAAGATGCCCGAT
Source organism: Dyella telluris (assembly GCF_014297575.1). NCBI lineage: Bacteria > Pseudomonadati > Pseudomonadota > Gammaproteobacteria > Lysobacterales > Rhodanobacteraceae > Dyella > Dyella telluris. The sequence continues at coordinate 611,564 of NZ_CP060412.1, forward strand.
GGCCCGAGAGGGATGACGATTAGGACGCCCTTATGGCCTGAGGGTCATCAGCGTAACGAGGCGCAGGGCAGACGGAGTCCAGCCGTGGTGACGCTCACGACAGCGCAACCTTCGAGAGGAACACAGGCGGCCAGTCTCGCTGGCGCGCCTGCGCCCTGCCCCACACCGTTACTTGGTTAGCGCCGATGCCACCGGCTTGCCGTCGATGAAGTTGTGCACGGCCGGAATGACGATGGCCGGCGCTTCTTCCATCAGCCAGTGACCGGCCTTGGGAACGACCAGTTCCGTCACGTTGGTCGCGGCGTTGCGCATCACGATGGCTTCGTTTTCGCCGAAGGATTTTTCACCGCCCATCGCCAGCACGGGCATGGGGAGCTTGGTGGCCAGCCCGGCCTTGTTGTCTTCGGCGTCCTTGCGGATGGAACGGAACTGCGCGAAGGCGTCGTGCATCGCATGGGGGCGTGCATACAGTTCGGCATAGTGTTGCCGCGTGGCTTCGTCCACCTTCGACGGATCACCGGCAAACTCGTTCCAGAAGCGGTCCAGATAGATGCGCTCGCGCCCGGCCACCAGGCGTTCCATGTCCGGGCCGCCAAAATCGAAATGCCACAGGGCGGGCAGTCGCACGATCTGATCCCACGGCGGGATGCCGGGAACCGGTGCATCCATCACCACGAGCCGATCGGTCTTGTCCGGATAGCGGGCGGCATAGGCGTAGGCCACCATGGTGCCGATGTCATGTCCCACCACGGCGGAATGATCGATGCCGAGCTTGGTCAGCACGCTGCGGATATCGGCCGCCTGGGTGCGTTTGTCGTAGCCGCCCTCCGGATGCGAGGACAGGCCCATGCCGCGCAGGTCGGGCACGATCACCGTGTGGTTGCGCACCAGGTCAGCCGCCAGCGGCGCCCACATGTCGCCGGTGTCGCCAAAGCCGTGCAGGAGGACCACGGCAGGCCCCTTGCCGCCGACGCGAACATGGATGGTGGCACCGTCCGTGGCGATGTCCTGCACGCGGAACGACGGGGGAAAGGGTTCAACCGTTGCGGCGGCCGGCAGGCTGATGCCCGCGATCAGGCACGCCAGGACAAGCAGGCGAATCATCGACATGACTCCCTAAGACAAGGATGGAATGGGTAGCTCCCCTGAGCGGGCGGGACGCACTGCGCCCTCGCCCGGCCGTAGTTCAGTGGAGAACCCGTTATGCGGGCGTGATCGGGGCAAGGCGCCGCCCCGCGTTCGGCCCGCGTGGGAGAACGCAGGACGCCGTCAGGCCGGCACGTAGGTCAGCCGGATCACATCGTTGGCGATCACCTCGCTGGCGACCAGGTGCAGGCGTGGATGCGTGCCGGAGAAGTAGGGTTTGCCGTGGCCAAGCACCAGGGGATGCAGGTAGAGGCGGTACTCATCGATAAGGCTCAACTCGGCCAGGCTCTGCGCCAGCACGGTACCGGCGATGTCCATTTCGCCGTCGACCTCGCTCTTCAGCCTGCGCAACGCGGCATCGATGTCATCGGAGATCAGCGTGGCATTCGGGCCAACGGACGAAAGTGAACGCGACACGACCCATTTGTGACGGCTCCGCCATGCGGTGGCGTAGTCGTGCTCGTCGGCTCCCCAGTTGTCGCCGTCTTCGTCCCAGTAGCGCATCACCTCGTACATCTGGCGGCCATAGACCATGCCGGCGAGGCCACGTACCTGTGCGACGAAGTGCCGGAAGAGCACGGGATCGGGAACACCCATGCGCTGGTGATCGATGTAGCCATCCAAAGACACGTTCAATCCGTAGACAAACTTCGCCATGGAATGTCTCCACGCAAGGTGTGTGGTGCCATGCATGCTGCGGCAGGCGATGGCGGGCCGATGAACCTTGGGGAGTCTACGCCTGACAGGGTCGCGTGAACCGCCGGCGGCATTCGCCATGCTGGCTGAACGGCGCGGCAGCATCACGCGGCCAGCAAGCGACCTGTCAGCTTTATCTGCGATAACCAGCTGCCAGCCATGCGCCATGGCGACAACACGCGACACTGGTTCGGTTTGTGTGGTTTTCCAGATCAGGAGGCTTGCACAGATGCCCCATGCAACGATTGATGTCCGCGGCGCGGGGAAATCGCCCCTGCTGCCACTCCGTACCCGGCTTTGCTTTGGTCTTGTCGCCGCCTTCGTGCTGTGGGGTGGATTCGTGCTGTTGCCGCTGCTGGTGCCGGGCTACGACTCGATCAGGCAGACCGTCAGCGAAATTGGCGAGCTGGACTCCCCTGCCCGCGTGCCGTTTGCGGTCATGCTCTGCATGGTCAGCGTGTGCGTGCTGCTGTTTGCCAGTGGCCTGAGGGATGCGTCGCGCAGGCTGGGTCGCTCGTCCGCCGCCGCCTGGTTGACCGGCTTCATGGCCATGTCGTCGGCGGGTGTCGGAATCTTTGCGTATCCCCATCCGCTGCATGGCGTGTTCGGCCTGTCGGAGTTCGTCGGCTATCAGGCCCCGTGGGTGTTCGCGCTTACCTGGCGCCGTGAAACGTCGGCGGCCGGACTGGTGCGGTTCTCGTGGGTGATGGGCGTGCTGATGTGGGTGGCGATCACCGCGAACCTGAGCGTGCTCGATCTGCACAGCCGTCTTTGGCAGTTTGAGCGGCCGTTCTACGGCATCGTGCAACGCATGCTCTTTTTCACCTGGTGCCTGTGGCTGGCCGGCGTCAGCCTGGCGCTGACGAAGAACCGGAACATCGTGGATGACTCGCCACGCACGGCTGCATCCGTGGCGGAGTGACCTCGTCGCATGGCATCTCGTAGCCCGGATGAAGCGCAGCGCCATCCGGGATGGCGGCGTGCGGTATCCGGAAAGGTGGCGTCCCGGATTGCGCTACGCTCCATCCGGGCTACGGGGTTACGCCGCGGGTGTCGATTTCGGGCGGCGTCGTTCGTCGTTGCAGTACAGGACCGACAAAGGCTCCAACGAGGAGACAGGCGATGCGCGTGATGGTGCTGGTGAAGGCAACGGCCGATAGCGAAAAGGGCTTCGTCCACACGCCCGAATCGCTCGAGATGCTCGAAGCGATGGGCAAGTTCAACGACGAGCTGGTCAAGGCCGGCGTGCTGCGCGCCGCCGATGGTTTGCGGCCATCATCGGATGGCAAGCGCGTGGCGTTTGACGGCGCCAGTCGCACTGTCATCGATGGGCCGTTCACCGAAACCAAGGAGCTGGTTGCCGGCTACTGGTTGTGGGAAGTGAAAGACATGGACGAGGCCATCGCCTGGGTGAAGCGTTGCCCCAACCCCATGCCGGGCCCCAGCGACATCGAGATCCGACCGCTGTATGAAATGGCGGACCTGATGCCTTCGTCCAGCGACTGAACCCTGCTCACGTGATCGACTGGCCCGGATGGATCACAACGACATCCGGGCCTGCGGTCAGGCGACGTCGGCATGGCGCGTGGCGAAGCGGATGACCTGTGGGACTGTCTGCAAAAACGTAAGCTGGCATGGTGGATATCTGAAGGCGCCTTGGCTTAGATAGGCTCAGCACGCCGACGACGAGCGGCGTTCCACCCTCCCGGAAAGGTTTGATCATGTTCAAAGCCCCCTCGCTTGCGCGACACCTGATCCATGGTTTGATCATGACCGCCGTCTCGCTGCCCGCACTCGCATCCCCATCGACGCCGGTGGTGGGCACCGCCAACGGCCCGTTGTCAGGCGTGAGCGATGCAGGGTTGAACGTGTTCAAGGGCATTCCCTATGCCGCGCCGCCGGTGGGTCCGTTGCGCTGGAAGCCGCCGCAGCCGGTGAGCCCGTGGCAAGGCGTGCGCACGGCCGATCATTTCGGCCCGCGCTGCATGCAGCGCCCCGTCTACAACGACATGGTGTTCCGCTCCGACGGCATGAGCGAAGACTGCCTGTACCTCAACGTGTGGACGCCCGCCGACAGTGAGGGCAAGAAGCTGCCGGTGCTGGTGTACTTCTACGGCGGTGGCTTCATCGCCGGCGATGCATCGGAGCCGCGTTACGACGGTGCAAGCATGGCGCAGCACGGCGTGGTGACGGTCACCGTGAACTATCGCCTGGATGTGCTCGGCTTCCTGGCCACCCCGGCACTGGCGGCGGAATCGCCGGCACACGCCGCGGGCAATTACGGGCTGCTCGATCAGCAGGCGGCATTGCAATGGGTGCGCAGCAACATCGCCCGGTTCGGCGGCGATCCCGACAAGGTCACCATGGGTGGTGAGTCGGCGGGATCGATGTCGGTGTCGGCACAGCTGGCTTCGCCCTTGTCGAAGGGCCTTGTGCGCGGCGCCATTGGCGAAAGCGGCGCCATGCTCGGCAACCTCAAGCCGATTCCCCTGAGCGAGGCCATGCATAGGGGCGAACAGTTCACCCGGCTGGCCAAGGCACATTCCCTGGACCAGCTGCGCGCGATGAGCGCACAGGCCCTGCTGGACGTGTCGGGCCGCAAAGACGCGCCCTCGTTCCGCCCCACCGTGGACGGTTACTTCTTCCCGCGCTCGCCCGAGGCGATCTACGAGGCCGGGGATCAGGCGCGCGTTCCCCTGCTGCTGGGCACGAATTCACAGGAAGGCAGCTATGCCAACCTGCTCGATAACCGGGCACCGACGCCGGCCAACTATCGCGCGGCGGTGCAGAAGCTGTTTGGCGTCCACGCCGCCGAGGCGCTGAAGCTCTATCCCGGCAGCACCGAGGACGAGGTCAGGCACTCGGGAACGGCCCTTGCGGGCGACCGCTTCATTGCCTGGTCCACCTGGCGCTGGATGGAACTGCAGCGCCGCACGGGGGCGCCGGTGCACTTCTACTACTTCACCCGGCCGCGCCCGGCCAAGCGCGACGGCAGCGGCGGCCCCGACGAGGGCGCGGTGCACAGTGCGGAGATCGAGTACGCGCTGGGCAACCTGCCCGGCAACGCTGTCTTTGCCTGGACCGACGCCGACCGCCAGGTCTCGGCACTCACCCAGGGGTATTGGGTCAATTTCATCAAGACAGGCGACCCCAACGGCCCGGGCCTGCCGGCATGGCCCGCCGTGGCCGAGCAGGACGGGGGCCTGCTGCGCCAGCGTATTGGCGAGCACACGTCCACGGAAGTCGATCAGGGGGCCGCCCGCTACCGCTTCCTGCTGGCCAACGACCCGGGCGGAGAGCGCTGAGACGACGGTTTCGCCCTACCTGTCGCCAGACTGTCGCACGACCCCAAAGTGTGCGGAACCCGCCAAAAATCAGCATCAAAAGTAGGAAAAGGCCTGCCCAAAAGGGGTAGGCCGTGTGCCGGATCTATTTCTGCTTGGACTTTAGGCCGGCGATTCGTTATTGTGCGCCGGCTGAGTTTCAAGGGTCACCGTGAATTGTGGCCGCATGCTGTAGATCGCAATTTCACTACGCCGTTGCACTCCATTCCTCCTTGTGACCAGCTTTTTCGCCGCTTTGCGGCTTTACATTTTCCAAGGAGAAATATCATGTCCCAGGCAGAAACCGGCACCGTCAAGTGGTTCAACGACGCCAAGGGTTTTGGCTTCATCAGCCGTGACCAGGGTGGTGACGACGTGTTCGTGCACTTCCGTGCGATCCAGTCCAATGGCTTCAAGAGCCTCGCCGAAGGCCAGAAGGTGTCCTTCGTCGTGACGCAGGGCCAGAAGGGCCTGCAGGCCGACCAGGTCAAGGTGCTCTGATCAGGCATTAGCCTGTAAGAAGAAAAAACCGGCCTTGTGCCGGTTTTTTTTGCCTGCGATCCGGCCCCCGGGCCAGCTCCGCCGTATAGCCCGCGTCACACGGGCCACCGCTCTCTTCCATCGATGAGACACGGCTAGTCGGGCAGTCTGCGCCTGGCAACCTGTGACGGGCTCAGGCCCAGCACCTGCCGCATGCACCTCGCCAGATGGCTGGCATGGGCAAAGCCGGTTTCCAGCGCCACGTCCATCACGCTGGCACGCCCCTGCTGCAACAGCCAGCGCGCCCGCTCCACGCGGCGCTCCAGCACGAAGCGATGCGCCGGCTTGCCGGTGGCCTCGCGGAACAGCGGCTTGAAGTGGGACACACTGAAGCCTGCCACGGCCGCCAGTTCGGCCAGCGTGAGGTCCTGGTCCAGATGGGCCTCGATGTATTCGACCACCTGGTTCAGCCGCCACGACGGCAGCGCGCGTGGCGCGGACTCCTGCGCGCGCCGATGACGGGACTGCAGGGCCAGCAGGCGCGCCGCCAGCGCGGAGGCCAGGCTGTCCACGAACAACCGGCCGCCCGGATACGCATGGTGATCTTCGGCCTGCATCATCCAGCCGATTTGCTCGATCTGTGAGTCGCGGACGTGGATGGAGGGCGCGAGCTCGCCGTTGTGCCCGGCGAGCCCCATGGTTTCACCGGTTTCCCGCAGCAACGAGGGCGACAGCCGCAGCAACAGCGAGCGCGCCGGGCCCGACAGGGTCCACACGGTACTGGAGCCCGCCGGCACCACGCAGAACTGCCCGTGCAGGCGCGTGCCCTGCCGCTCCACCCGCCCGGCCCGGTACGACACCGGCACCGGCTCCCCCAGATGCAGGCAGAGCACGTGACGGGTATCCACTGGCGAAGGAAACAGGCCGGTGGGCACCGGGGACGTCAGCACATCAAGCAGCGGCAGGCGAAGCCCCTCCGAGCCCGACGACAGTGCGGCGGGGGGCGTGGGGTAGCACGAGGGCCGGTCGTTGCTCACGTGGTCCTTGTAAGGGCGATTTCCTGCGGTGGCAAGGCACCAAAGTCATCCCTTTGTATCCGGCAGCATCCGAACGTGCGCGCGGCGGCATGGCGCGATCGCCAAGCTGGCTTCATCACCAACCCATGGAGTATCACGATGAAGCGCAGGCAATTCCTGCAGTGGAGCAGTGCCGGCCTGGCCGCGAGCGTGCTTGGCCCCGCCCTGCTCGGCACCCCGCCGCTGGCGCTGGCCCGGGGCGGCGAAGCCTCTGGCGTGTCGGATGCCGCCTGGTTCCACGCCTCCCGCCGCTACGCCAGCCTGCCATTCGGGCGCATTGCGTATGTCGAGCGTGGCACCGGCGAGGCAGCGGTGTTCCTGCACGGCGCACCGCTGAATGGCTTTCAGTGGCGCGGCGCGCTGGACCGGCTGTCGTCGCAGCGGCGCTGCATCGCGCCGGATTTCATGGGCCTGGGCTACTCCGAGGTGCCGGAACACCAGTCGCTGTCCGCCGACGCCCAGACCGACATGCTGGCCGCCCTGCTCGATCACTTGCACGTGAACAGGGTGGACATCGTGGCCAGCGACATCGGCTGCGCCGTGGCGCAGCTGTTCCTGGTGCGCCATCCGTCACGCGTGCGGTCGATGCTGCTGACCAACGGTGACGTGGAGCCCGACAGCCCGCCCGCCGGCGCCAAGCCCGCCATCGACATGGCCAAGGCCGGCACCCTCGCGGATGCCACCGCGAAATGGCTCACCGACCCTGCATTGGCCCGCGCCACCTTTGGTGCGGCAGTGTTCGCCCGACCCGGGCAATTGAGCGCGGAGACCATCGCCTATTACGTGACGCCATTGGTGAGTTCGCCCTTGCATCGCAAGCAGTACGAGGCGTTTCATCTCGCACTGGAACCCAATCCGCTCGCCGGGATCGAAGCCGCGCTGAAGAAGAGCCAAGTGCCCGTGCGCATCGTCTGGGGCGCCAGCGACACCGTGTTCAAACAGGCCGATGCTGGCTACCTCGACCACCTCTTCCCCCGCTCGCAAGGCATCCGCCATGTGCCGGAGGGCAAGCTGTTCTTCCAGGAAGAATTTCCGGACGTGATTGCCGAAGAGGCAAGGCGCCTGTGGAACGTCGCCTGATCTGATCCCCCGCGTGTCCCGTGTCCCGTAGCCCGGATGAAGCGAAGCGGAATCCGGGAAGCCACCTACGAAGTCCAAAACGGCACAAGACCCCCAAACCAAAAAGCCCGGCACAAGCCGGGCTTCTTCTCGATCACGCCAGCCACCTACCGTTTCGACGTATCCAGCTTCCACACAAACACGATCAGGAAAGCGACCGTCAGCCCCACCATGCTGGCAACGCGCACACGGTGATCAAGCTGTGCGCCCATCACATCCGGCAACACCATCATCAGCAGCGCATACAGGCCAATGGCCGCCCATCCCTGCCACGACCGCGGCCCGAAGCCGATGCCGACACGCTTGGGGCCGAACCAGTAGGTCTTGTCCGTTTTCATGGTCCCTCCTGTCACCATGGACGCGGAGTCTACTCCTCGCACATCGCCGGACCGACGCCACACAACAGGCCCCTTGAACACCTGCGACAATCCACCGGATGAAACCCGAAGACCTGCAACGACTGGTCACCATGACCATGCCCTATGGCAAATACCAGGGCCGCCTTATCGCGGACCTGCCTGGCGCTTATCTGGCCTGGTATGCCCGCAAGGGCTTCCCCAAGGGGGACCTGGGCAATCTTCTGGCGTTGGCGCTGGAGATCGATCACAACGGACTGAAGTCACTGCTCGATCCGCTGCGCAAACGCAGGTAGCGGCCGCTGCGACTGCAACCGCCAGGATGACGTCACGCGTCCGTCGGCGGTGGGCCGGCGTGCTCGGGCGCGCCCTTGAGCAGATCGGTGCGGCGGTCCGTGGCGAGCAGCATGTAACGCTCGTACTGACGCAGCACGTCCGCGATGATTTCTTCCGGACGCAGGTAGCTGATGATGTAGCCCTCGCGTCCGTCCGCGAAAAACACCGACACGTCATACGCGTGCGGGCGCTCCGGATCCGGCTCGGCAGCCTCGCGCGGAAGGAACGCCGGCACACTCTTGATGAGCACGTGGGCGCCATACACGAAGTCCCGCTGCCCTGATGCAGGCACCGTGAGCTGCACGCTGCCCCCGCTGCCCGCGTCCACCTGAGCCGGCACGCCCGCCGCGCGCAGTTCCTCCCCCACGTTTTCCAGCGCAGGGGCCACGGTCTGCGCGATGAACTCGCGGGCATCCGCCTCGGAGTAGCGATGGAGCATGCGCGACAGCCGGAACCGCCAGTGCTGTCCTGACCAGAAGCTGGTTGCCGGCGCCATGTCCTGCGAGTAATGCGCCTGATCCGCCTGCAGGCCGCGCCATAAGCCATAACAGAGCGCCAGCATGATGATGGTGACGGGCAGCGCCGAGATCAGCGTCATGGCCTGCAACGCCTTCAGGCCGCCGGCCACGATAAGCACCACCGCGGTGACGCCGAGCAGGAACGCCCAGAACAGGCGCTGCCACACCGGCGAGTCAGGCGCACCGCGCGTGGCAATGGTATCGATCACGAAAGCACCGGAATCGGCCGATGTCACGAAGAACACGCCGATCAGCACGATGGCCACGATGGACAGCGCGCGCGTCAACGGCAGGTAATCGAAAAAGCGGAACAACAACGCATCCACGTTCGTTGCCGTCTGCGCGAGCGCCCCGCCGGCCTCATGCGTGTCCAGCCAGATGGCGCTGTTGCCGAACACCGTCATCCAGATCAGGTTGAATGCGGTGGGCACCAGCAGCACGCCGACTACAAACTGCCGCAACGTCCTTCCGCGTGAGATGCGCGCGATGAACATGCCGACGAAGGGCGACCACGACACCCACCATGCCCAGTAAAGAATGGTCCAGTTGGCGAACCAGCCTTCCTCCTGCGGAGGCTGATAGGCATACGTGTGGAAGGAAAGATCGACCAGGCTGGACAGGTAATTGCCGATGTTGTCGCCCAGCGCACGCAGGATGTACGACGTGGGTCCGGTGACGGCAACGAATACCAGCAGCAGGATCGCCAGCAACAGGTTCAGTTCGGAAAGGCGGCGCACGCCCTTGTCCAGACCGCTGGCCGCGGACAGGCCCGCCAGCCCTACCACCACGACCACCAGTCCGATGCGGAAGACCGTGCTTTCGGTATTCCAGCCGGCCACCTCGTGCAGCCCGGCGCTGAGCTGCATCACGCCGAACCCCAGCGTGGTGGCGATGCCGGCAATGGTGCCGATCAGGGCGAAGGCGTCCACGGCATGCCCTATCCATCCGTTCACGCGCTCGCGCAGGATGGGATAAAGGCCGGAACGGAACGTCAGCGGCAGGTTGTAGCGAAAACCGAAGTACGCCAGCACCAGGCCCATCACGCCATAGACGGCCCATGCACTGAAGCCCCAGTGGAAGAACGTCATCAGCATGGCTTCGCGCGCCGCGTCGGGCGTGCCGGCCTGTGCGCTCGGCGGTGACAGGTAATGCTGCATCGGCTCGCCGACGCCAAAGTACATCAGGCCGATGCCCATGCCGGCGGCGAACAGCATGGCCGTCCACGACAGGAAACTGAAATCAGGTTCCACATCGTCCGGCCCCAGTTTGATATCGCCGAACTTGCTCATGGCGATGATCACGAGGAACGCGAGGAACGCGGCCACGGAGAGCACGTAGAACCAGTCGAAGCGCGCAATGACCCACGCCTGCACCGACTGGAACCATTCCCCGGCCTCCTGCGGCCATAGTCCGCACACCACCAGCAGGGCGCCAATGACGACCAGCGATGGAACGACCACCGGTGCTTTCAGCGTGGTGATGACTCGCCTGGCTGGGGTCTGCATGACCGGGATACTCCGTCAAGGAATCCGATGTCGTTTGGCCATCCCGACAGGGCTCGCGTGCCTGCCGCACCACGGCGTGCCGGCCCAGGGATTCCGGCCGCGCCGCGATCGTTCGAGACTAAGCGAAAACGCGGACTGCGGAATCCGCAAATTGCAAACCCAATGCTAGGTAGTTCTACCTAAAGCTGATCCACAGAACACCGAAAACCAACGCGATGGACGAAAGTGCAGACGAAGGCACGGGCGAACCGCTAAGGTTCTTATCAACCTCCCGACGCATGAGCCGCACCATGTCGATGAAAAAAGCGCTTGCCGTGTTCCTGCTCATGTTTGGCGGCGCGGCGGCGGGGCCCGCTGTGGCGGGCGTTCCCTTCCTCAACGCAACGTGCCCGGGTGGCATCGAGCTGCATGCCGACGATGGCGGCCCGGTGTTCGTCAATGGAAGGGAGGCCAGCCTGAAGCGCTTCAGCGACAGCTACTACGAGGCACGCGACGGGCAATCGGGCACGACCATCTCCATTTCAACCGGCGACGGCGGCACGCAGCTCAGTTACACGGCCCGCGGCGGCGCGCACGGGGTTTGCCAGATGGCCGAGGGCACCCATGGACAGCAGGCGCGTAGCGACAGCCATGACGGGCACGACAATGGCCCGCTGCCATCGAAAGTCACTTGCGAATCCAGCGATGCGAAGCAGGTGTGGTGCGACATGGACACGCGCGGCAACGTGCACATGGTGAAGCAGCTGAGCCACACCGACTGCCGCGAAGGCCAGAACTGGGGGCTTTCAAACCATTCGGTGTGGGTCAACGGCGGATGCCGCGCCGTTTTCGAGAATGTTTCCCGCAACCATGACCACGCAGCGGATGGCAACGATGATGCCGGCAACCCGGCACTGGCGGCCTGCAATAGCCGCAAGGGAAGCCAGGGCGCCGTGGTCACCAGTGTGCCCGTGGGCAACGACTACAAGGAACTGATCATCGACTATCCGGATGGCCGTTTCGTCTGCATGCTGCGAAACGATGGTGGTGTACAGAGCCTGACCCGCACGCGCGGCCAGTGAGGCAAAACGCCGGCCCGCAATGCAGCAAACGGGCCGGCAAGCACTTTCTTCACATTAGGCGGGGCCATGGGGAGTACTGTCGGTAGACCGTCAACGATCGGTGAACCGCCCATGGAAAAAACCGCCCGGCCCATGTCGACGGAGTACATCCACTCCGTATACGCAGGAAAGAAAGCCACGCGCGTCGTCGACGAAACGCAGGACTTCCATTCCACCAACCAGTTTGACCGCGACCCGGAGCACTCCGGTCAGGCCCCGCAAGATCCCAAGAGCATCCGCAAGCCTTATCGGCGCTGACTTGCGCCAGCGCCACAGCCGGCACCCGTACGATGCCGGCTTCGCGTACCGGGCGGAAAGTTCCGCCCCGGTTCGCCGATGCGTCAGCGATTCAGAACCGGTCCGTGCTGGCCAGATAGCGCCACTGCCCCGGCTGCAGCCGCGACATCGAAATGCGGCCGACGCGCAAGCGCTTGATGGCGACCACCTTCAACCCCACGGCACTGCACATGCGCTCCACCCTGTCGGGTGAAATCCGCTTGAGTGCGAAGCGCAGGTGGGATTCGTTCTGCCAGCTCACCTTGATCGGCGGTAGCGCGTAGTTGTCGAAGACCAGCCCGTGATTGAGCAAGGCCAGGCCGTTGGGTGCCAGCTTGCCCTGCACTTCCACCACCAGCTCCTGCTCGATGCGGTCGGCGTCATCTTCCAGTCGGCGTTTCACCCGCCAGTCCTGGGTGAACACCACCAGGCCGCTGGCCTTGTCCGGCAACGGCAGCGGCGACTCCAGGCGGGCGAAGTGACGCTTCAACAGGCGTACGCCGGAGGTGTCGTCCTCGGCATGGCTTTCCATGCGGATCAATGCGCGGGCTTCGTCGATGGAGACGCCGGCAGGCTTGTGCAGCACCATCGTGGCGGGCTCGGCGGGTTCGAGGTGGGCGTGCGGGTCGATCTCGACCTGCTGGTCCAGCACCTTGAACTGCGGCTCTTCGATGGTCACGCCGTCCACGCGCACCCAGCCGCCTTCGATATACATGTCCGCCTCGCGCCGCGAACAGTTGGCGAGGGCAGCGACGCGTTTGGCGAGGCGTACAGGTTCGGTCATCGGCGTTGCCTGAGGAGCGGGCGCGCCATTATAAGCGCGGCGGACACCTGCCGCCGGCTTTCCACCACCCCGCCCGGATGCCCCGAACGCGGCGGCATCAGACCATGCCGGCCGGATCGTTGCCGGTGATCTGCCGCTGGATGTGATCGAGGTAGTCGTCCATTTCCTGCGCGCTGGCAAAGACCTCGTTCACCGGCACGGCCTTCACGATGTCGAAGACCTTGCGCACCTGCGGCTGCGGATTGAGCAGCAAGGTGTGGCCACCACGGGCGCGCATGCTGCGGCGGATCTTCGCAATGCTGCGCAGGCCGGCGCTGCTGATGTAATCGAGCGCGGACAGGTCCAGCACTACCGTGCCGCCTTCGGCGACCCGGGGTAGCACGTCCAGCATGGCAAGGTCGAAATCGTTGAAGGTCTGCGCATCGAGCCGACCATGCAGATGCAGGGTCGTGCGCGCGGGCGACTCGCTTTCAGTCTTCAGGCTGAACGTCATGATCGGACTCCGTACGTGCGGGATGGAGAAAGCGAAGTTGCAGGTGATTGCCTTGTTCGTCATGGCTGTAGCTCAGCTCGCTGGCCATGGCGCGTATCAGGTGAATGCCCAGCCCACCGACCTCTTCGGCGTCGGCGAGGTCGCCCGTGAGCACGGGCGCAGGCGCCTGCAGCGGGTCGAACGGGTATCCGTCGTGATGCAGGTCGACGAGCACGGCGCCATCGCTCAGGCGCATGTGCAGATTGATCGTGCGGTCGGAGCGACCGGCGTGGCCGTGTTCGACCATGTTGACCATGAGTTCTTCCAGCACGAGGCGGATGTCCTCGCGCACGTCGGGCGACACGCCCTGCTCCTGCAGCGACGTGTCGCATCGCTCCAGGGTATCGAACACATGGTCCATCGACGCATGTAGGGTCAGGTCCAGCATGGCGGGGTTCCTGTCGGCGAAGCCATGATGCCAGCTCAGCGCGAGTACGGTGATGTCGTCGGCCTGCCCCGCCCCTTCGGCGAACCGGTCCACCTCGGCCAGCAGGCCGCTGGCCAGGTCAGCGGCGGAAGGTGAGCCCGATCGCTCCAGACAGGCCAGCAGGCGCTCGCTGCCGAACATCTGCTGCTGCGTGTCGGTGGCTTCGGTGATGCCGTCGGTGTAGAGCATCAAGGTCTGGCCGGGCTGCAGGCGCAGCGTGCGGGCCGGATAACGTGCCTCCTCGTCCAGCCCCAGCGCGGCGCCGGTATCCAGCTCGATCAGCCGCACGCCTTCCGCATCGCACAGTACCGGTGGCTCGTGGCCCGCACTGGCCATCACCAGCTCGCCGGTGAAGATATCCAGCATGCCGCACAGCAGGCTCACGAACATGCAGCTGTCGTTGTTTCGGCACAGCTCCACGTTGAGCATGGCCAGCAACTGCTGCGGCGAGCGTGCACGTGGCGCCAAGGCCTTGGCCAGCGTGATGGTGCGGGCCATGAACAGGGCCGCGGGAATGCCCTTGTCCGATACGTCGCCCACCATCACGCAGAAGCGCCGTTCGTTGAGCATGAAGTAGCTGTAGAGATCACCCCCGACCGCACGCGCGGGCCGCAGCAAGGCATGCAGCTCGAAGTTCTCGCAATGCGCATCCAGATAGTGCTCGCCGGGCAGCAGCGCCGTCTGGATCTGGTGCGCAATGTCCAGCTCGCTGGCCAGGCGCTGTTGCTCCCTGGCATTGCGGGTCAGCTCCGCGATGTGCTCCGCCAGCTCCTTGCGCATGCGGTCGAACGCACGGGTCAGCCGACCCACTTCGTCGGGAAAGCGCGCCCGCGGCAAGGCGAAGTCAAGCGCGCCACGCGCCACCTGCTCTGCCCCGGATGCCAGCATGCCCAGCGGCGCAAGCGTGCGGCGCGTCACCACCAGCGTGACCACCGCCAGCGCCAGCAGCGCAAGCAGCCCCAGCGCCAGTACGCGGACGAATGCCTTGCGCACGCCGGCGTAAATCATCGCCTCCGGCTCGGCCAGCCCGAAGCCCCAGCGCGTGCCTTCGACGGGAACCACGTAGATCCACACCGGCTTGCCCTTCGCCTGCGGGTTCTGCGCCACCGCCAGACGCAGACGCGCCGTTTCGTGACGCGCCATCACCTGCACCAGTTCGGCGCGACCGCGCTGGCCGACCAGGGCGGGGTTGTCGTGGGCGAGATACATGCCGTTGTCGTCCAGCACGAACGCGTAGGCACCGTCGGGCTTGTGCAGGTCCTTGAGGACGCGGCTCAGCCAGTCCAGCGAGACATCGGCATTGATCAGGCCCACCGGCTGCCCGTTCCTGCGGATGGCCGCCGAGTAGTTGATCAGCTCGCGCTTGCGGGACTGCGAATAAAAATGCTTTTGCCAACAACCTTCCGCGCAGGCCAGACCCACCTGGAACCAGCTTTTCTCCCAGTAGCGGGTGCCGTCCTGACGCAGGTCGCGCCAGCCCAGCGAGCCGTCGTCCTGCCGGCTGATGAAGGGGGATGTGGGCGGGTTGCCCGCCGCGGGCACGAAGGCGGCGGCGAGTCCGGACAGGTCGCTGTTGCGGGCCAGGGCATCGCGCAGCATGACGTCGATACCTTCGGGACGCGCGCTCACCACGCCGGCCAGCGTCTGGGTGGTATCGGCCACGCGGGCCAGTCGTTGCTCGATGCGGTTGCCGGCTTCGTTGGCCAGCGCCGTGGCCTCGCCGTGGGCCTGCTCCAGGATCTGTGCGCTTACCCGATAGAACAGCACGGCGCCGGCCATGGCCAGCACCGCCACCGAACCGGCAAGCACCGATAGGGACAGCCTCGAAGCGATGCTGCGCAAAAGCATGGCGGGTTCCCCTGTAGACCCGGTCATTCAGCCATGCGCGCACCGCTTCGGCAAGTCATTTGGACGGCTGTTTGTGCACTGTGTCGCGCCCGGCCTCACCCGCGCGGCCTGATGGCGATGCAACGCGAGATGAAAGCGCCCGACAAGGCTCGCTTTCACGCGTTGTGCACGTCAGCCGATGCCGCCATCGGCTGACTTGAACGTCACCACCAGCACATCGCGATGGGCCGGCAGGTCCGCCACCAGCGGCCTTACCGGTGTCACGCCGTGATAGACCACCGGATCGTGGATCAGCGCCGCATCCAGCGCATGCGTCAGCGTGAAATCGCCGAGCAGGCGACCCTCCGGCGTGTGGATGGTGGTGGTACCGCTGGCGATGTTCTCGCGGTCCACCAGCAGCACGAGCACGTAATCCACACCGTCACGATGGCTGCCCTCGGGCGTCGGCTCACCGGCCGCATCCGCGCTCGCTTCGATGCGGAACTGATGCACCTCGATGTGCCAGCGTTTGGTGGCCGGCGCCACGTGCCCGAACAGCTGATGGCAGAAGCGCAGGATAGTGCCCAGGGTGTCGCCGTGCACGATGGCCGCATCGATCGGCTCGAACCAGCGCTGGATGTCCCCCTGCAGCGTGTTGTACTGCAGGCTCTGGAAGTGCGGCTGATGCGGCTCGGCGACAACCGGGCCATCCGCCGGCGCAGAGAACGTTCCGTGCCGCCGCCGGCGAAACCGCCCCTTGGCCGCCAGATACGGATCGGGCGCGAGGTGATTCCAGCTGTCGACAAAGTCGGGCCAGTCCATCAGCGCGCCCAGCGAAGTGAGCAAGGGTTTCATCCTGTCGCCTTCCACAAAGGCGAATCCGGGAGACAGGAGCTGATCGGGCAGCGACGGAACAGACGAATCGGCGGGGTTGTGCATGCGCGTATGTTAAGCGATTGCCGTCGGGCTAACAGACAGGTTTCGTGCAGCGGTGTCGTACCGCGCGCGCATCTTTCAGCGGCGGTGCAGACACGACAACCAGCGAAAGCGCGCGGCAAGCTGCACGTGCGAAGGGGCATTGGCGTCGTGCGTCACGCGTGCGCGCACAACCAGGCGGCGAAAACGACAGCGTCCGCCTGCACGTGCACGCGGACGCCTGGTGATCACCGGTTGCCTGGCGTACTTACTTCACTTCTTCGAAATCGCCGGGCTTCCAGCTCTTGTCGAAGGCTGCCTGCTCAGGTCCGTAGATGCGGATATAGGCAAACCAGCCCTTGCCCGGCGAGGTCTTGATCCAGCGATTCTCGGCACCCTTCGGTGCGGTGGGGCCCACATACAGGTCCACCGGACCATTGGTCGGCAGATCCTTCAGTTCGAACAGCGAACGCAGCGCCGCCTTGTCCTGATCGGTCTGCACCTGCGAACGGGTCTGGGTGTCGTAGATGGTCACGGACCAGAACAGCTTGCCGGGCACCGGCTGTGGAATGGTGAGCTTGTAGGTCTTGCCGCCATCGAGGAACGTGCCCTTGCTGTCGCGCACGCTCATCCAGTACAGCGAGCCGGCACCGGCGGTACGCCGGAACATCGCCGGCGACGTCACGATGGCCTGCGCGAACCAGCGGTCACGCGCTTCCAGGTCCATGCCCCACGGCGTTTCGAACTGCGCGCTGCCCGGCACCAGGCCCACCCACTCCCACTGACGGTCAGGCCAGTTGATGCGGTCCGGCCGGTCGCTGTCGAAGGCAGATACCAGCAGTTGGTCACGTCCTGCCCTGGCGGCGCGTTCAAGGATGCCCTTCATGCGCGCATCGGGCTGGAACGGCTTGCCCTTCTCGATGCCCAGTTCCGCCAGCAGGCCGTACATCGGCAGGTACTGCGGAACCTGCGCCTCGGCGCTGATGATCTTGGACAACTGCTCCCAGAACTGGATGTTGTCCTCCCACTTCAGGCTGCTGCTGTCCAGCGCCTTGCTGGTGAGGTCCACCACTTCCTGCGGTTGCGGCTTGGCGGCGGTGGAAAGCGGGTACACCTTGACCGCACGCAAGGCATTCAACGCTTTCTGTGCATCACCGCCCACGGGAAGCGCGCGGATCGCGAACAGGTTCTTGAACGAGTTGGAGTGACTGACGTGATAACCCGCGGGCGCCTTGCCGGTGTATCCCGGCGGCAGGAACAGATATTTGCCGCCTTTGCCCGCGTCGGGCCCGGGGAGGCCCATGTCCTGCACCCAACCCTGATTGTGATCGTCGACCAGGCCGATATAGGCGCCCGGTGGCAGGTCGATGACCATCGGGCCGTTGGTCAGGTCCAGCACGCCCGAGCCATACGGTGTATCGGAATTGAGCGTGAAGCCCACCTGCCGTGGGCCGGCAGCGGCAACGCCCCAGGCCTTGTTGTCTTCCACACCCACCGCGCGGTTGCCGTTGAAGATGCCCTCCACCGACACCGTGGGATACCAGAAGCGATAAGCCGTCACGGCCCGCTGGAAATCCGCATCGTCCCGCGCCAGCCGGGTAGTCGCCGCGGTCGGGTACCCACGCTCGAACGCATACGAGGTAGCCGCGGGCGGACTCTCGGCGAACGATGCCGTGGCAAGGCAGGCCACCAGAGCGGTGAGCGCAAACTTCAATCGCATGATCAATCTCTCCTGATGGGATGACGTGAGTGGCGGTTCTTATCGGACAGGAGGCGGCGCGATGGCGGCACGGGCATCGCAGCCCACCTGTGCTTACTTCAGAATCTGGGGGTCCGGCAGTTGCCAGGCCTTTTCGAAGAACGACTTTTCCGGCCCGTAAAAGCGGAACAGCACCTCGAACTGCCCATGGGGGCTGGTGGGAACCCAGTTGCTCTCTTTGCCGGCCAGCGCGGCCGGCCCGAAGTACAGATCCACCGATCCGTCCGCGTTCTTTTGCAGCCCCGGCGTATTCGATCCCCGGCTGGACCAGCGCGTGTCACGGATCAGCGCATGGGTGTCGCCGTCATAGGCAGTGGCGGACCAATAGAGCTGGACGGGTGGATGGGCCGGCACGTGCAGGCGATAGGTCTTGCCAGCACCCATGCGATTGCCGTCCTTGTCCTTGATGGTCATCAAGTAGAACTGACCCGCCCCCAGATGCTTCGCGGAAAAGTAAGCCAGCGAGTAACTCACGGCCCGCCCGTCCACCGGATAGCTATTCGGATCGGCGAAGGTAGTGCTCGCGCCTTCCACCACCTTGGGTGACGCAGGCAAGGCCCAGTGGGTTCCCGCGTAAAACGGCGGAATGAATACCTGCTCGGTCCAGGATTCAATCAGCGCGTGAGCTTCCTCGGTGGCCTTGTCAAAGGCCGCCTTGTTGGCAGCCAGTGCGTCGCCCGCCGTTCCCTTCACGATGCCGATGGACGCCAGCGTGTCGATCATCGCCTTGTCACGGGACAGCCAGGGTTCCACTTGCACAAAGCGGTTGAGTGCATCGAAGAAGCGCGCGTCATAGGGAATGGTCGCTTCGTACGGCTTGTCGTAGGCATCGACAAAACGGGTTTCCGCCGGAGCAGCGCCCGCTTTGGGCAGCGGATAAAACTTGACGCGCTTGCCATAGGCCACTGCGCTGGCAATATCGGCGTCGCTGCCGCTCCTGAGGTTCGAGCGGAGCAAGGCAAAGCCTTGATAGGTCTCGGATGGCAGGGCGATATAGCCGTCCGGCACCGGGTCTTTGTAACCGGGCGGAAGAATCAGGTACTTGCCGCCCTTGCCCTTGTCGGCCCCGGCGGGGCCCACGTCTTCCAGCGGATTCTGCCAGCCCGTATCCACGCTGCCGGTGATCGAGCCATCGCCCTCCGGCGGGATTTCAAGCACCACCGGGCCGTTGCGCGTGTCGTAGAACGGCGTGAGGTAAATGGTGTCCGGATTCGGCGTCAGCGTCTGGTCTTTCCAGTTCACCGGCCTGGACCAGTAAACCACCTGGTTCGCGCTGCCGCCCATGGCGGTAAAAGCATCCAGCATCAGCTGGAAGTTCACCGCCGGCATGCCCCAGATAACGGCTTCCACCGCCCGCCGCTCGATGTGGCGCTGCTGTAGCGCCTTCGCATCGGCCGGTGAGGCCGATGGCCGGTGGGAGGTCGCCGCATCCACCGTCGATCCAGTGAAAAGCGTTGCTACCACGACAGCCGACATCAGGATACGCGACGCCATGACCACCCCCTGCCTGAGACAAGCAGGAGATTGCCCCGTAAATCGCCACTCACGCATCCGTAGAAGGTCGGCGCAGGATTACGTACTTCTACCTATGCCCTAAGGATTCGTGGCCGAACCTGCCGGGCCGGCACAGGCGGGCATCGCGTTATCCAGCCAGTGGTCAGTGCGTGAGCTGATCCGGTGACGCACCCGACAGGTCACAAATGGTCAATCGCGTCTTGCCGCTCTTGGTCAGCGGAATCTCGTCCACGAAGTGACAATTCAGCTCCAGGCTGTCGCCCAGCACCTTGTGGATCTCGCTGCGGATGAAGGCCAGCGAATCGTCATCGAAGGCCGCGCCACGCACGATGGATATGTCCAGGCGGTCGAGCTGGTGCTGCACCACCTGATAGCGGTCCACGCCCTTGGTTTCCTTGAACAGGAACGGGAAGAACATGCCCGGCAGGACGCGTCCATCCGGCGTGTGGATGGCATCGAGCACGCGACCATCCACGCTCTTGAGCAGGGGCAAGCCACGGCCGCAGCTGCACTCGTGATGCGCAGGCGTGGCCAGATCAGTCGTGGCGTAGCGGATGAACGGCATGCCGTAATTGGAAAGATCCGTGACCACCACCTCGCCCGTCTCGCCATCGACCGGGGCGTCGGCCGTCTTGGGCAGCTCCACCACCATGTGGTCGCTGTTGACGTGCAAACCTTCGTGCCGTTCGCACTCGGCCGCCACCAGCATGAACTCGCGGCAGCCATAGGTGTTGAACGCCGGGCAGCCGAACGCCTGCTCGATGATGTCGCGCTGGAAATCGTGCATGGCCTCGCCACAGGAAATGAACGAGTGTGGCCGGTACACGCGCCGCCCGCTGTCGAGCATCCACTGCGCCAGGCGGATCAGCGGCCCGGTATAGCCCAGCAGCACGCGCGGCTTGAATTCGTCGATGGCGTCGGCGTACTCGGCCATGTTCGCTTCCGTCATGTGGAAGCTGTTGACGATGCGACGGGAAAACGCCGCGTGGTAAAGGCGCTCCCTCACCCGCTGACGCCATGGCTGGTTGCCCACGCCGGCGCCCCACAGCAGCAGGCTGCGCGTACCCAGTGGCGCACCGGCCCACGCGTAACCTCGCCACATCACCGCGTGACGACGGCTATTGCTTTCGCGCGTATAGCCAAAGCGCATCGGTTCGCCGGTAGAGCCACCGGTAGCCTTGTAGAGCAGGCTGTCGCGCATCGACACCGCCTTGAGGTCGTCAAGGTTCGCGCGGATATCCGCCTTGGTAAGCAAGGGCAGTTTCGCGAAGTCATCCAGGCTGCGGATGTCATCGGGCGTAACGCCCAGTTCGCGCCACTGCTTCTGGTAGTACGGCACTTCGCGAGCGCAGTGCTCCAGCAGTTGCTTAAGCCGCACCCATTGCAACTGCGCCACCTGTTCCGGCGCCAGCCACTGGTCATGCTCGTATCGATCGAGCCAGGACAGCGTGTCGCGGTGACGAAGGCCTGATTCGTAGGCGGGAAAAAGAACCTTGCGGAAAGTTGACTCGTACCACTGACTCATAGGGAAACCCCCGTCATGTCACGGTCGATCGATGCGCTTCAAAAACGCCCCAGTACACGCAAGAAATTGCGCAATGCGCGACGCGCACCACGCATTGTCCTCCCGCTGATTGCGGCGATGCTTACGTCGAACTTGCCCATCTCATCGGAGAAAAGGCCTATATATCCAGGCCAAAACCCGTCCCCCTCTTTCTTACGCACGACATTTGGACGTCCATAAGCATGACGCCCGCCGTTTTCGCCGCACGCAGCACGATTAATGCATGCGACCGCAGGCAAGCCGGATACGTCGTAACGTCGAGGTGGAAACGCAATTACTCGCGACGCGAGCCGGCCTTGGCCCTGGAGCGCTTCTTGGGCGCCGCCGACGGTGCGGCATCCCTCGCCATGGTGGCGGGGCTGCCGTTCATGCGCTCCATCGACGAAAGGTCGTCGATGTAGGCGAGAAAATGCTGCAGATACCCGGGCGACAAATCGCGCATCAGCGCGATGGCGCGATGAACCAGCGCACGCGAGTTGAGCGGCCCGGCATTCTCCGGCGCCTGCTCCATCGACTGGCGCAGCTGGCTTTCGGTACGCACGGAAGACCAGATCCTGCGGAATTCGCCCAGCAGTTCCATCTCCGGCAACGCCGCAGTCTGCGAGGGCGACGTCACCGCCGTGTATTCGCCGCGTACTTCGGATGCACGGGCAAGCTGTTCGATCAACTCGCCGAACGGGCCTGGCGCAGGCGCGCCATTCGATACAACGACATTCGCCGTTGCACCGCCGCCGTTCTTCAACGAACGCGCGACATCGGAGGCATAGGCTTCCATCAGATCCGCAAGTCGCTGGTCGAGCAGGCGACGTGCCCCGCCCTCGTGGCGCGCAGCGCGCGTCGCCAGCGCATCCAGCAGATGAAAGCGGATGGAATCCAGCCGATCCGCACCCTGCTCGCGCCAGGCGTCGAGTTGCGCGCGGACGCTGGCCATGCCATCACTCATGAACGGCAGCAGCCTTCGAAAGGCGCGGCACCGGCGCAATTTCCACCCGTCGGTTCTTCGCGCGCCCCTCGTCGGTATCGTTCGGGCTCACCGGCTGCTCCGCGCCGAACGCGGCGCCGAACACCTGCGAGGCAGGCACGCCAGCAGCAACCAACGCACGAGTCACGGTCAGGGCACGCTCCGCCGACAACTCCCAGTTGTCGGCAAAGTGGCGGTTACCGTCGCGCACCTGCTGGTCGTCGGTGAAGCCACTGACCATCAGGATCTCGTCGCGGGCTTTGAGGTAATCGGCTAGCGGTCCGGCCAGGCTCTTCAGCAGCTCGTGCCCTTCCGGCTGCAGCTGGTCGGAGTTGAGCGCGAACAGCACGTTGCCGCGAATGCCGATGCGCCCATCCACCAGGGTGACGCGGCCGGCAGCCAGCGGCGCGGCCAGCGCGTGCTCCAGCGTCTTGCGGCGCTCCGCTTCGGCCTGATGCTGTTTCACTTCTTCGTCGAGCCGATGCGAAAGCTGCAGCTGCATGCCGATCACGCCGACCAGGATCAGCACGAACACGCCAAGCAACACCGACATCAGGTCGCCGAAGGCCGCCCAGATGGGCGCATTCGATTCGCCGTCGACTTCGATCTCGTCGTTCATGCGGACTCGGTTCCGGCGGCGATGCGCTGGTCAGCGATCTGCCGCAGGTCCTCGATGACCTGCTTCTGCGACAGCATGCTCAGGTCCACCACTTCCTTCGCCTGCGCCACGTAGTAGGCGAGCTGTTCGTCGCTGCGTGCGAGCGTCTTGTCCAGCGCTTCGGCGATGTGCTGCAGGCGTTCCATCAGCGACTCGTTCGACTGGCCGTACAGCTGCACGGCCGCGCCGAAGGCATCGCCGAGGCTGGCCACTTCCACGGCACTGCCGGTGACCTGCGCCGCCACCGCACCGAGCTTGCCGGTTTCGGCCTCGATGTGATCGGTGAAGCGCGTGCTGACGCGATCGAGCAGGTCGGCCGAGGTGGCCACCAGCGCGTCCACGGCTTCGCGCTGTTCGGTGGATGCGTGGTTCACCGCATCCAGCAGGGTTTCCAGCGTGGCGAGCAGGCGGCTGCGCTCTTCCAGCATGGCGGTGTCGCGCACCATGCTGTCGGACAGCTTCTGGCGCAGTTCGGCCACGACGTCTGCCGCGGCCTTCGGCGCTTCGGAAGCGGCCTGCACCAGGCGCGAGATCTCCGCGATGGTGTCGCTGGCGTGGGCCTGGGCCTGACGGGTGATATCGCTGGCAGTCTGCGCCAGCGTCTGGCAGATGGCCTGCTGCTGGCTGACCACCTGTGCGCCAGACTGCGCCCACTGCTCACCCAGCTGGGCGGACATGGCAGCGAAGGTTTCCGTCCACACCGACAGGCGCTGTTCGTCGCGCGCGGCAAGGGCTGCCTGCAGATCCGCATGCGAATCGCGCACGGTGCCTACCAACGCACCGGCGTGCTGTTCGAACGTGGCGGCGGCAGCCTCCAGCGCCTGCTGGTTGTGGGCGGCGTGCCCGGCGTTGACGCTGGCCTGCTGCGACAGTGCGCTGTTCCAGGCTGTCGCCACGTTTTCCGCTGTTGCATCCAGGCGCGCAGACACGCCCTCCAGCAGGCTGGCGGAGCGTTGCTCAAAGGTGTCGGTGAAGTGCGTCAGCGAACCGCGCAGGTCGGCGGCGGCCGCTTCGCTGGTCTGGCGATGGTCCGCCAGCGCCTTGTTCCACAGGTCCGCCACGTTCGCGGTGGCCCGCTCGAAGCCGCTGGAAAGGCCATCGAGCTGCTGCTGCACCGATTGCGTGATCGTGCCATGCAGCGATGCGGTGTCGCGCGTGATGCCGGCCATGGTGGTTTCCACGATGGGCTGCAGCATGGCGGTGGAAGCACGTGCGCTTTCGGCCACGCTCTCCTTCAACGACTGTGCCACCGACGCGGCCAGGTTCGTGTAGGCCGCTTCGGCACGCGAGCGGAAGGCGTCATGGCTGGCGAGCTGCTGTTCGTTGACGGCCTGGCCCTGCTGCATCATCGCGCTGGACGCGCGTGCGCTTTCGGCCACGCTCTCCTTCAGCGACTGCTGCACGGCGGCGGCCAGATGCGTATAGGCCGCTTCGGTGCGTGCGTGGAAGGCTTCCTGGCTGACCAGCTGGCGCTCGTTGGACGCGGTGCCGTGCTGTTCCAGCGCCACCATCATCGACTGCAGGCGATCAACCAGGGTGGGCATCACGGCGGCCTGCTGCTGCAGCAGGCGGAACGCTTCCTCGCGCTGATGCGCCTGCGAATGCACACGCAGGGTGGTGGCGATGGCGCCATCCAGCAACTGCACGGCCTGCTGGCGCTCGCGGCGGCACAGCGCGGAGAGCAGGCCCAGCATGGCCGAGGTAGCCACGCCGGCAATCGATGTGCCGAACGCAAAGCCCAGGCCTTTCACCGGAGCCGCCAGCGAGCCGCGGATGGATTGCAGATCCGTCGCGCTTTCCAGCGCCATGCCGGTACCGCGCAGTGTCGCCATCATGCCCAGCAAGGTGCCCAGCATGCCGAGCAGCACCAGCAGGCCAACCAGATACGGCGTCAGCGCCGGCGCCGGCAAGGCCACGCGCTCGCCTTCCACGCGTAGACGCACGGCGCCGCGCAGGCTGGGATGCAGGCGTGCCAGCCACTCGCCCAGGCTGGCCGGCGCGGAGGCGGCCCCCGCCACGGCCTGCGTGAGCGTTGCCGTAGCCTGGCGATAGCGATGCAGCTCCAGCGCACCGGCCACGTAGCACGCGCCGATCACCGTTGCGACGGCCGCACCCAGCGGGTTCGAACCGATGTAGCCCACGCCGATCCAGCACACGGCCACCAGGCCCACAGCGAACACAGCAAGATTGAGCAGATTCTTCAACGTGATTTCTCGATTAGCGGGCGCGAAGGGCCGCCAGCAGGCCCTCGACCGGTTGAAAACGAACATCCAGTTCGGCGAGCAGTACGCTCTGCATGTCCTTGCGAAACCCATCCAGCCAGACGCTGGACTCACCCTCTGCCCCATCAACCGACGCGCGCTGGCGCAGCCGCTCGAAGTGCTCACCGAGCAGCGCTGGCACCGCCGCCAGCAACATCTGCTCGCGCGGGCTCAGCGACAGCTCCATCACCGAATCCACTTCGGCCAGTCGCGCCATCTCAACCGACTGCCGCGCCAGGCGATCACGCAGGCGACCGCGCAGGTGGCCCGTCGCCGACTGCATGCGACGCTGCAGCGTGAGGTAGCGCTGGCGGAACACGGCATAGTCCGCGGCCGCCTCCCCTGCACCACCGTCCGCCGACGCCACGACCAGCACGGGATCGGTCGCGACCGCCTGGGCCAGCGAAGCCCGCAGCCGGGCGCACTCTTCCTCGTCCTCGTTGCCGAAGGTCGGCCCGTCCAGCGCATCACCGCCCGGCCGGCCATCCAGCGCCGTGGACAACGCAAGCGCATGCGTCCACTCGAGCCACTGGCTCAGGCGGTCGGGCAGCGATTGCCTGGATGCGGGAACGTCAACGTCCGTCAGGCGAGCCAGCAAGCGGATGAACGTCGGGCCATGGGCCGTCGTTCTCTGTGGGACTTGCACCATAACGTCTGGCTAAAAACGAGGCATTTTACACATTGAAGACAGCTCCCGCTGCCTGCCCGTGCCGGCGCCCGGTTCAGCATCGCGGGCACCTGTGAGACTGCAGCGCCGGCCCGCTGCGATTGACATCCCCCGGCAGCCGCTGTAGTTGGCCTTTCCCCCGCCCGGAAACACGCCATGACGACGCTTGAGCAGGCCTCGGCCGAAATCGCCCTGCTGCACGAACAGATCGAACTCTGGTTTCGCGGGGACGCCTCGGCCGATGCGATTGACGCCATGACCGCCTGTTTTGCGGACGGTTTTCGCATGGTGACCATCCGCGGCGACCAGCTGGACCGGGACGACACTCACAGCCTGTTTGCTCGTCTGCACGGCGCACGACCGGGCGTGGTGATCACCATTGACCACGTCGCCGTGCGGGTCGAGCGGCCGGATGGCTGGCTCGTCACCTATCGCGAAACCCAGCGGATGATCGATGGCTCGTCCAACCAGCGGCTGTCGGTGGCGTGGTTGCAGCCCGTCCACCATGGCCGTCCGCGCTGGAGCTTCCTGCAGGAAACGGCGCTGGCCTGAGCGCAGGTGTCCACGCCGGGCGCGCCCGTCACGGTGGCTGGCGCGCGGTGCAGTTGTCCTTCGGGGCAGCCGAGGATGAGCTGCCTGCCGCGCGTGTGCACGACAGCACTTCGCCCTGGGCCACCAGCGCATCGTCCGCCGTAGCACCCACGCGCCCATCGAAGTTCTTGCTGTCGGCAATGTCGATGCGCAGCTTGTCATCAGGCAGGAACACCGCGACGAACGCCTTGTTCTGCACGCCGGTGTAGCGCGGAAGACGCGCAGTGGCCGTCAGCAGGTCACCGTTGCCGCCGCATGGAGTGGCGGTTGCACCTGCACATGGCACGATGCGCTGCCAGGTGACAATCACCGTCTGCCCGGGCGACCAGCGCGGCGTTTCCGCATCGCTCGGCTGCAGGCTCGCCGGCGTGGCGGCCGTGGCGGCCGTGGCTGCCGTGGCCGGCGCATGGTGGTTACCGTCGTACAGGTCGGGTTTCTGCTCCGGATCGCCGTACAGGCTGACGTTGAACACGTCGTTGTTCGACGTATTGACGATGGCCCACTGCTCGCGACGCGCTGTGCGCATCTGCTCCCACGCGCCCTGGCCAAAGATCGACCACAGCATGGCGGCAAGCCCGGCCACCACCACGCCCACGCACAGAACTACCAGCGGAAACACGCCCCAGGTATAGCGCCAGGGGCGCTTCTTCTTCAGCATGAAACGGCCTAGTGCCGCGCCCACCAGAGGCAACAGGGCGATGCCATAGGTGACGGCCTTGCCGGCCATCAGCACCGCGCCCAGTCCTTCCTGGCTGCCGCGCGAACTGGCCAGCACTGCCAGCACGAACACCACGGCCGTGACCACCAGCCCCAGCCCCAGACCGACCAGCGCACCGTGGCTCACGGCGCGTCCCGAAGTGCGGTGGACCTTCGCCGACCGGATGCTGCGCGGCTTGGTGAAACGGCGCGACCGGGTGGCCTTCAGCGTGAGATGTCCCATGGGTCGTTTCCCTCATGGCGTTCGGCCAGCAACCGTTCTTCCGGCCGCCGCCCTCGACTTCCCGAGCTTAGTCAGCCCTGCATGAACGCAAGGCCTGCCACGGCATCACACTTGCGCCAGGCGCTCCTTGAGGAACTCGATGAAGCGCTGTGTCTTGGCGGGAAGCAGGCGCGTTTCCGTCAGCGCATGCACCGAGGTAGCCTGCCCTCGCCACTCCGGAAGCACTGGCACCAACCGCCCTGCGGCCAGGTCGTCGACAACGACTTTCTCCGGCACCAGAACGATGCCCATGCCCAGCGTGGCCAGCGAACGGATCAGCCCCACGCTGTTGATGCTGAAACGACTATGCGTGGATACCCGCACGGATTCCTTGTGCCGATGCAGCGTCCAGGCGCTGGCCTTGAGGATGTTGAGGCATTCGTGCTGCGCGAGATCCGCCGGCTGCGTAGGCATGCCGGCACGCTTCAGATACATGGGCGAGGCATAAAGCTGCGTCACCAGCTGCGCCAGCGGACGTGCGATGAGGTTGGAGCTCTCGGGCTCGCCCATGCGGATGGCCACGTCGAACGGTTCGCTCACCAGATCCACCTGGCGTGGCGTCAGGTCGAAATCGAAGGTGATGCCGGGATACTTGGCGGCAAAATCCGCGATCAACGGCGCCATGTAGATGGTCGCGAAATCGACCGGCAGCGACGCACGCAGCACACCCACGGGCTGCGCCAGCATGTCACCCAGTTGCTCATGCGCCACGCGTGCCTCGTCCACGATGCGCTTGCAGCGCTCGAAGTAGAGCTGCCCCGCTTCGGTCAGCTCGACCTTGCGCGTGGTCCGGTGCAGCAGGCGCAGGCCGATGGCCTTCTCCAGCGCACCGATGCGCCGTGACAGGGTGGAGTTCGGCACGCCCGTCGCCTCGGACGCCCCGCGGAACCCCCGGGCCTTGGCCACTTCGACGAAGAGGGCCATGTCGTTGAGCAGTTCCATTCAATTGCTCCACAAATGGATCAATGCGCTCCAATCTACCGTATTTATCCCAGTAGTGGTTTAACCCAAGATCGTGTCAGCAGGCCGCCCTGCCCGGAGCCACCGCCAGTGGCTTCGACGCAAGGCGGCCTCCCCTCCCCATCTTTCTTGAGAGCGCCACCATGAATCACGTGTTTCTCCCTGTCCGCATGGGCCACCACACCCTGCAGAACCGCCTGGTCATGGCGCCGATGACCCGCAGCCGTGCCGAGCTCGACGGCACCCCGGGGCCGTTGGCCGCCCGCTACTACGGGCAGCGCGCCGGCCTTGGCCTGATCGTTACCGAAGGCACGCAGCCCTCGGACGATGGCCAGGGTTACCTCACCACGCCAGGCATCTACACCGACGCCCATGTCGCCGGCTGGCAGAAGATCACCGCCGCCGTGCACGCCAAGGGCGGCCGCCTGTTTATCCAGTTGATGCACGCCGGCCGCATGTCGCATCCCGACAACACGCCGCATCACCGGCAGGGCGTCGCGCCGTCGGCGATTGCGCCCAACACGCCGATGTTCACCATGAAGGGCATGCAGGACATCCCAGTGCCGCGCGCGCTCAGCACCGACGAGGTGCGCCAGACCATTGCCGACTTCCGTCACGCGGCGCGACGCGCCATCGACGCAGGCGCCGACGGCGTGGAGATCCATGGCGCCAATGCGTATCTGGTCCAGCAGTTCTTCGCGCCCAGCGCGAACACGCGCACGGACGAGTACGGCGGCTCCATCGAGAACCGCGCGCGCTTCGCCATCGAAGTGGCCAAGGCCATTGCCGAGGAAATCGGCCCGCACCGCACGGCGATCCGCCTGTCGCCCGGCACCGCCATGTGGGGCATCGACGAAGGCGCGGAAGGGCCGGATCTGTATCGCTATCTGGTCGCCGAACTCGACAAGCTCGGCCTCGCCTACCTGCACCTGATGCACCTTGGCAACGAAGCGCTGCTCGCCGACCTGCGCAAGCTGTGGAAGCAGACGCTGATCCTCAATCGCCCCGGCCGCCCGCGCGAGCAGATCGGCAACGACGTGGCCTCGGGCCTGGCCGATCTGGAAGCCTACGGCCAGATGGTGCTGGCCAATCCGGATTTCGTCGAACGCCTGAAAACCGGTGCACCACTGAACGATGCCGATCCCAGGACCTACTTCGGCGGCGACGCACAGGGCTATGTCGATTACCCGGCGCTGGACGAAGCCATCAGCGCGTAAGGAATGTGATCAAGGCGCCTCGCGAAAGGCCCACTGCACGCGTGCAGTGGGCCTTGCCGCCGGCAAGATCAACAAAGCGCCCCGCCTGTTGACGCCATGGTCACGAGCACGTGCCCGACGTGCCACAGCACGCCCTGGACGGCGACGACGATGCGTCTGTGGAAACCAGGTCGGTCGCTGGCGCCATTCTCGCCGCTTCGGCAACGCCAGCAGCAGCGGATACCGTCTTCGCCTCCACGGCACCTTTGCGTTCGCTGTAGCGGCTCACGAGATAGTCCGAACGGTCGCGTACCATCAGGGTGAACTTGAACAGCTCTTCCATCACGTCAACGACACGGTCGTAATACGGCGAGGGCTTCATGCGTCCACTCCCGTCGAATTCCTGCCACGCCTTGGGCACGGACGACTGATTGGGGATGGTGACCATGCGCATCCAGCGCCCCAGCACGCGCAAGGTATTGACCACATTGAACGACTGCGAGCCACCGCATACCTGCATCACGGCGAGGGTTCTTCCCTGCGTGGGTCGCACGCTGCCTTCTTCCAGCGGAAGCCAGTCGATCTGGTTCTTGAAGACGCCCGTCACCGTGCCGTGACGCTCCGGACTTACCCACACCTGCCCTTCCGACCAGAGCGACAGTGCGCGCAGTTCCTGCACTTTCGGATGAGTGATGGGCACGCTGTCCAGCACGGGAAGGTCATGCGGGTCGAACACGCGTGTTTCCGCGCCTAACTGGCGCAGGATGCGCTCCGCCTCCAGGGCCAGCTTGCGGCTGAAGGACTGCGGGCGCAGCGAGCCGTACAGAATCAGGATGCGCGGCGGATGGGCGGCGCCAGTTGGCAGAGCCAGCTTTTCCAGCGTCGGGCGGTCCAGTGCGTCGGTGATGACGTGGGGCAAATCCTCGAGCGACATCGTCGCGAAACTCCGGTTGCAACGTTTCCATGATTCTATCAATATAGAAATATGGAAACCAGCACCGCCATCCAGGCCTTGGCCGGGCTCGCCCAGGAGAGCCGACTGGGCATCTTTCGCTATCTGGTCGTGCGCGGCCCGGCAGGCGCGGTAGTGGGCGAGATAGCCGAGCACATGGGCGTTGCCGGCTCCACGCTTTCATTTCATCTGAAGGGCCTGGTCCACGCCGGACTGGCGGAATCCTTCGCGGAAGGCAGATACATCCGCTATCGCGCGAACTTTGCAGCCATGCAGTCGTTGATCGACTACCTCACCGAAAACTGTTGCGCAGGCCAGCAGGACCAGTGCCGCTCGACCACGTGCTGCTAACCCTTCACCGAGAACCCACCACCATGCATCCGTGCCGCGTCCTCTTCATCTGCACGGGCAATTCCGCCCGGAGCATCCTGTCGGAAGCGACGCTCGATCATCTTGGGCAGGGGCGCTTTGTCGCCTACAGCGCAGGCAGCAAACCGACCGGCCGCGTGAATCCGCTTGCGTTGGAGGCGCTGGTCACGGCGAGCATCCCCATCGAGGGTCTTTCCAGTAAATCGTGGGATCGATTCGTCGCCAGCGACGCGCCACCGCTCGACATCGTGGTGACCGTCTGCGACAGCGCCGCCAGCGAACCCTGTCCGGTGCTCTTCGGCGACTTTGTGCGCACGCACTGGGGCCTTGCCGATCCGGCGGCAGCCACCGGCGATCCCGCCGCCATCAGCGAGGCATTTCGCGACGCGCATCGGTTGATCATGCACCGCATCCTGGCACTGCTGGATCTTCCGGTTGAAACCATGAGCCGCGAGGCGCTCAAGCAAGCGCTGGACCGCATCGGCGAACTCGGGGACGGCGACAGCGCCGAAGTCGCCGCATGAATCATGCGACGGCAGTGACGGAGACTGCGACCAACACACCGGGCATCGGTTTCTTCGAGCGTTACCTCACCCTGTGGGTGGCGCTGTGCATCGTCGCGGGCACCCTGCTGGGGCACGCGTTGCCGGACACTTTCGAGTCACTGGGACGCATGGAACTGGCGCAGGTGAACCTGCCGGTGGCCGGCCTGATCTGGCTGATGATCGTCCCCATGCTGCTGAAGATCGACTTTGGCGCCATGGCCGGTGTCCGCCGCCAATGGAAAGGCATTGGCGTGACGCTCTTCATCAACTGGGCAGTGAAGCCCTTTTCGATGGCGCTGCTTGGCTGGATCTTCGTGCGCCACGTGTTCGCCGTGTATCTGCCCGCAGATCAGCTCGACTCCTACATTGCCGGCCTGATCCTGCTTGCGGCGGCGCCGTGCACGGCCATGGTGTTCGTGTGGAGCAACCTGTGCAACGGCGAGCCGAACTTCACACTCAGCCAGGTGGCGCTCAACGACGCCATCATGGTGGTGGCATTCGCCCCCATCGTTGCCCTGCTGCTGGGCATCTCCTCGATTACGGTGCCGTGGAACACGCTGCTGCTATCGGTGGGTCTGTATATCGTGGTTCCTGTCGCCATCAGCGTGCTGCTGCGCCGGGCCATCATGGCCCGTGGAGGCGCTGCCCGACTGCAGGATGTTCTCCATCGACTGGGCCCGGTTTCGCTGGTTGCGCTACTCGCGACACTGGTGCTGCTCTTCGGCTTCCAGGGCCATCAGATCATTGCCCAGCCGGCAGTCATCGCCATGCTAGCCGTGCCCATCATCATCCAGGTTTATCTGAACTCCGGGCTGGCGTACTGGCTGAATCGACGTCTCCGCGTTCCGCACTGCATCGCCGGACCGTCGGCATTGATAGGCGCCAGCAACTTTTTCGAGCTGGCTGTAGCTACCGCGGTGGGCCTGTTCGGCCTGCATTCGGGAGCCGCGCTGGCCACGGTCGTCGGCGTGCTGATCGAAGTGCCGGTGATGCTTTCTGTTGTGCGCATCGTCAACCGCTCGCGTGCCTGGTACGAAGGCAACGCCTGAGTCACCCGCTGCAGGATGCTGACCGCAATGGCTGCCGCATCCCGTCGATCGCAAAGATTGGACATCAGCTCGCGCGCCCGCCGCGGCGGGCCAGACTCGCGACAAAACCCGGCCTGGCCCGAATTCGACGGGCAACGCGATGCGTTGTCCTTACGGCTGGCTATTGGCGCGTATCGTCGCTTCGTTGATCGCACGCACCTGCGCTTCGTCCGCCTTCTCGATCTTGCGGTCGTAGGTGTACAGGCCGTTGTGCTCGCCCTCGACATCGGTGATCTGCGTATAGACGCTGCCGGAGACGCCCACGCCCGGGCCCTTGTCGCGCAGCACGGCGGTATTGGCGACGTAGCCGGCGGTAAGCGCGGCACTGTCTTTCACGGCGCCGTAGGGGTTGATCGGCGTGTTCGGCCACACATGGCCCGGCACACCCAGCGTCAGGCCGCCGTGTTCACCGTCCATGGATGCACGCTGCGCATCCGGGCTCGGCAAGCCGGGGCCCTGGTAATCATGGATGTCGTACACGTCACCCGCATGCGGATCGCCCTTGGTGTCGCAGCAATTGGCGCCGCTGCGTGCATCCACCAGTCGCGACGGATCGCGCTGCTTGATCTGTGCCGACAGCTCGCCCGCCGCCGGGATGCTCCACTGCCCCCAGCCTTCGTTGAAGGGAATCCAGCCGATGATCGAGGTTTCGCCCTTGAGCTGGTCGATGATGGCCGACACGTCACGGCGGAAACCGGCCTTGTCGGCATCACTCAGCGCATCGTTGTGGCCGTTCGGCATCGCCGGCATGTCCTGCCACACCATCAGGCCGATGTGATCGGCCCAATAGAACCAGCGCGCCGGTTCCACCTTGATGTGCTTGCGAATGGTGTTGAAGCCCAGGTCCTTGGTCTTCTGGATGTCGAACTTCAGGGCTGCGTCGGTAGGCGCCGTGTAGATGCCGTCCGGCCAGTAACCCTGATCCAGCGTGGCGAGCAGGAAGGTCGGTTTGCCATTGAGCACGATGCGATTGCGACCACCCACCTTGGCCACGGCAATGCTGCGCAGGCCGGCGTAGCTGGTGACCTCGTCGTGTTGGTCGCCCTGCGTGAGCGTGGCCTTGAAGGTGTACAGGAACGGATCCTGCGGGCTCCACAGGCGCGGATGCGCAATGGCCAGATGCAGCGGCGCCGTTGCCGCACCACTGGCCTCGCCCACCGCCTTGCCGTCCGCGTAAGCGGTGACATGCAGGGTGGCGCCCTTGGCCGCGCCATCCAGCTTCGCGTCGACGGTAAAGCCGTCCAGGCCGCGCACCGGCGTGAAGGTCAACTGCGCCAGGCTCGTCGCCGGCACCGGCTCCAGCCACACCGACTGCCAGATGCCCGAGGCCGCCGTGTAGAAAATGCCTTCCGGCTTCAGGCGCTGCTTGCCCACCATCACGTTGGCGCCGTCCACCGGCGCATGCACCGCCACGATGATTTCCTGCGGTCCCTGCGGGTGCAGCGCCGAGGTGATGTCCGCCGTAAACGAGGTGTAGCCACCGGTGTGTTCTGCCACCTTCGAGCCGTTGACGTACACGGTGGCGTCCTGCGCCACGGCGCCGAAATTCAGCCGCACATGCTGGCCATGGGCGGCGAAGTCCGCAGGTACGTCCACCAGCCGGCGATAGAACATGAAGTCCGCGTGCTGCTGCACGCCCGACAGCACCGATTCCACCGGATAGGGCACCAGCACCTGCGCTTTCAGCGTCTGCCCGAACGGCGGCGCGCCCTTGCCATCAGCCGGCACGTACTGCCACAAGCCATTGAGGCTCATCCATCGCGGATGGTCCAGCGACGGCCGGGCCAGTTGCGGGCGCGGATAGTCGGGCAACGCGTTGTCGGGTGATACCTGCGCCGTCCACGGCGTGGCCAGCGGCGCCGCCTTGCTGCTCCATGTCGCCGCCTGCTCGGGCGCAGCCAGCGCCATCGTTGCCACACCCATCGCCATGAGCGCGCCAAGACCGGTGCATGCACGCCGCACCCTGGTGTATTCCGTCATCCGCTGTTTCCTTGTCACGTGAATCGTCATCAGTGTGCCGCCGTCATCGACGCCGGCGCATCTTGTACATCGGCGCCCCACGACTTGTTGGGCTCCGGCCCCATCTCCAGCACCAGGCTTGCGCCGTTGGCGATATCGGCATGGCTGAACCACGGTTTGTTCCACGGCTTGCCATTGAGCGTGGCGGACTGGATGTAGATGTTTCGTGCCGAATTGTTGTGCGCAACGACCTCGAAGACCTTGCCATTGCCCATGTGCAGGCGTACCCGGTCGAAGATCGGGCTGCCCAGGATGTAGTCGGGGCTGGACGGGTCGACCGGATAGAAGCCCATCGCACTCAGCACGTACCACGACGAGGTCGAGCCCTGGTCATCCATGCCCGGGAAGCCGTAACCGGTGGCGTCGCTGCCGTACATGTCGGTGAGGATGCGACGCGCCAGCGCCTGCGTCTTCCACGGCTGCCCGCTCCACGCATAAAGGTAGGCGGCCTGCTGGTCCGGTTGGTTGCCCTGCACGTACTGGCCGATCAGCCCGGTGCAGTCGCGGCAGATGCCCTTGGGGTTGTATGGCGTGGAGAAGAACGCATCGAGCTTGGCGTTGAACGCGTCGCGTCCGCCCAGCAGGTTCATCAGGCCCTGCACATCGTGCGGCACCAGCCACAGCGTGGACCAGCCCGAGGCCTCCTTCATCATGAAGTTGTAGTACGGCTCGCCCGGATCGAACGGCGAAATCCACTTCCCGTCCGCCGTGCGGCCGCGCATGAAGCCCACCGAGGGATCGAACACGTTGCGGTAGTTGGCCGCGCGACGCAGGAACATGGCTGCATCATCCTGCTTGCCGAGGCGACGTGCGACGTCAGCCAGGGCGTGATCGTCCCAGGCGTATTCCAGCGTGGTGGCGGCACCGGCCTTGCCATCCGCATACGGCGGGCTGGCGTTGGCGGGCGGCAGGATGTCCGAGATCCAGCCCTGCTTCATGTACTCGGCCAGGTAACCGCGCGGCCCCTTGGGGTCGGTTGCATTCTTGCGCAGGTATTCGTACGCGGCGGCATAGTCGAACGGAATACCGCGTTGCCAGGCGCCGTCGTAGAGGAACACGGCATGGTCGCCATGGAACGAGGTGTCCATGTAGCCACGCTCGCGTGCCCGGTCCAGCTCCGAACGCATGATGTTCTGCACCACGTCCGGTTCCATCAGCATCAGCAAGGTGATCTGGTTACGACCGGTATCCCAGAACGGCACCGGCCCGTAACGGTCGTAGCTCGCCACCTGGACCTTGCCGTCCGCACCGGTGAAGTGCTCGCCCTTGTGCGCCAGCAGGCGAGGACTGGCAAACGAGTGGTACAGCGTGGAGTAGAACAGCATGCGCTGCTTGGCCGTGCCACCACTGACTTCCACGCGGTCGAACAGTTGCGCCCAGGCAGCACGTGCCTTTTCGTGGGCGCGATCGAAATCGGCTTCCGCATTCTGGTCGTGGAGACGCTGCTGGGCTTCCTCGGCGCTGTGACCGTGGGCCACCCGCACCAGCACCTGCTCGCCGGCACGGGTATCGAAAGTAACGTAGGCGCCGGCATAGCTGCCGGAAATGGCGCGCCGGTTCGGCTGCACGTCCGCGTCGCCGATGCCATAGCCTTCGTGCTCGTGGTTCGCACGGAAGGTACCGAAACCGGCGAAGGGTTGCGAAAACTCGGCAACGAACCAGTCACCGTCCGAGTCGCGCTCCGGACGACTGTTCTTGGTTACGCCACGGATGGTGTGGTCGCCGACCACTTCCACGTCGCCACCGACACGACGCAGGTTCACGATCACGTTGGAGCGGTGGCTCGCCGGAAAGGTGAAACGCATCAGGCTGGTGCGTTGCGTGGCCGTCAGCTCCACCTTGGTGTGGAAGGTGGCGAGATCCACTGCGTAGTAACCAGGCGATGCCTTTTCCGTCGACTTGTCGTAGTACGCATGCGCGTAATCGGGTGGCACGGTCCAGTCGCCCACCACCGGCATGATCATCGGCGAGGCGCGGCCACCATAGGTCGAGCCGCCACCGGTGAAGCCGATCATGGTGGGGTTGGTGTAGTAGTAGGACATACCCACGCCCGAGGGATAACTCAGGTCGACGTTGAGATTGACCGGCGTCGCTTCGGTCGAACTCTGCGGCAGGGTCGCACCCGGCGAGGTCATGCCCGAGTACAGCGGCTCGCCCGGCGGCGGCGCATTGCCGATCAGTTCCGGCCGGTCCAGCGGCGCCGTGCCCACCAGCGTGTTGGCTTCATCGACGCTCGATGAAGCAGGAGGTGTGGTGTTGCCCTTGCCGGCATAGGCCGCGCCGATGCTTCCGGCGGCGAAGGTGGCCAACACCAGCGCCATGCCAGTGCGCTGACTGAAAAGGAGAGACGCACGACGGCGACGTCGTGCAGCAAGCGGATTCATGCGGGTGTCCTGTGCGGAATGAAGGCGCATCCGCAACCGCGAGGACGCCTGTGGCACTCCTCCTCCCCTGCGGGGAGAAGGAGCCAGTCAAAAGATCTGCCGATGGAAGAGCCGGGCATCATGCCCGGCTCTTCCCGTGGTCGATCAACCGCCATCACCGAACTTGTAGGTCAGGCCCACGTAGTACTGGCGACCGGCGTACTCGAGCATGTACAGGCGCGAGGTGGTGTCGCCGCCCAGGTACTGGCGGGGCAGCTGGCGCGTCAGGTTGATCACCGACGCGGTCACCATCAGGTGCTTGGTGAACTCGTAATCGCCGTTCAGGTCGATCTGGTTGTACGGCTCGGTGTAGATCGGCAGGCCAGCGGCCAGGCCCTGCATGGTGCGGCCGGTCCAGTTGCTGGTGGCACGCAGCAGCAGGCCGTTCTTTTCATAGAACAGCGAGATGTTCGCCGCGTACTTCGCACTGCCGATCAGCTCCGACTTGCCCACTTCCGTATCGCCCAGCGAGACCGGCGTTTCGTTGGTCTTGTTGAGCGTGTAGTTGGCGATGTAGCCAAAGCCCATGTCGAAGGTGTGCTGCGTGTACAGCTCCACGCCCTTGGACGTACCGGAACGACCATTGGCATTGGTACTGTACTGCATGAAGTTCTGCTCGGTGCCGCCGACATTCACCGTGATGTTGTTCACGGTTACCGGCACCACGAAGTTCTTCACCTTCTTCTGGAACAGGTCCACGCCAACCACCGACTCGGGGGCGTAGTACCACTCGCCGGCCAGGTCGAACTGGGTGGCCGTGAACGGCTTCAGGTCCGCATTGGCGCCGCTGCCATACCAGCCCGGCAACGGGGCGCCGAACTGCTTGCGGTCGTTGTAATAGGCCTGGGTGTTGTTGGTCAGGCTGCCCAGCTGGGCCAGGTCGGTGTAGTTGGCGCGGGACATCGCCTGCGAACCGGCAGCGCGCAACAGGAAGTCGTCCGCGAAGCTCCACGCCACGTTGAAGCTGGGCAGCAGCTTGTTGTAGCGCTTGGAGGTGGAGGCGTTGGAGAACGTCTGGATCACCGACTGTTCGCGCGGCAGGTACTGGAAGTCACCCGGTGCGCATGCACCGCCACCCGCGTTCACGCCGGTAGCCGGACAGATCAGGATGTTGCCGTTGGCGTCGTGGTAGTACACGGCGTTGTTGGTGGTGATCTCGTCGGCCACCGTCAGGTCCTGCTTGGTGCTGACATAACGCAGGCCCACGTTGCCGCGCACCGTACCCGTGTCGAAGTTCGCCTGCGCGTAGAGCGCCGAGATCTGCTCCTTGATCGACGACTTGT
Source organism: Dyella telluris (assembly GCF_014297575.1). Lineage (NCBI taxonomy): Bacteria > Pseudomonadati > Pseudomonadota > Gammaproteobacteria > Lysobacterales > Rhodanobacteraceae > Dyella > Dyella telluris. The sequence continues at coordinate 649,770 of NZ_CP060412.1, forward strand.
CTTCGGGATGGTTGTACAGCACCTTGTCATAGGTGGAGTTGAGGTAGTTGTAGTACGCCGGGAAATTGATCGCCGGGAAGGTGCTGTCGTTATAGGCCAGCGTGTTCCCATCCAGCGAGTTGGGCAGCAGGAAGCCAGACGGCAGCTGGCCGGCATTGGGATCGCAGGTCTGGAACTGCAGCGTGGTACCCTTGCAGTACCAGCGCAGCTCGTTGTTCACCTGCGAGGCGTGGTTGTCGCGGTACTTGGCGCCGAACTGCAGCGACTGCATCCAGCTGTCCTCGAAGGCCCAGGTGAAGTCCGCCTGCAGGAAGTTCTGCGAGTTGGTGGTGTTGACCATGTTCGAACCGGTCGAGCCAAGATCCACCTGACCCTCGCCGGCAAGCATGTTCTGCAGCACGCTGGACGACGCGGTAAGCGTCGGCCGGCCGTTCAGCGTCCACGCGGCACCGGTGCTGCCATCCACCCACTGGCCGTTGACGAAGTTGCGCGGCTTGGCGGCCATGCCCAGTTCCACCGACGGTCCGCCCGTCGACCACGTGCGGCCCACGTTGAACGAGCCGCTGAGGGCGCCACCGCTATCCCACTCACCTTCGATGTTGACGGTCTGCGAGGTGGCCTTCTCCACCGAGTAGTTGCCGTTGAGCCACGGGATTTCCGTGGAGCACACGTCCACCGGCTGACGCTGGGCACCCGTCACCGGGTTGGTCAGCGAGTTACAGCCGACGCCTGCGGCCGGCAGCACGTAGTTCGCACCCGTCACCACGGTGTGCGACGGGTCGAAGGTCAGGCCGTTGGGCGCAAGCAAGCGGCCCTGCTGGTCGGCATAGCTGCCGGTGGGCAAGCCCCACTCGGGAACTTCCAGCGTGTTGGTGATCTGCGTCTGCTGACGCTCGAAACGGAAGTAGTTGCCGGTCAGCAGCAGGTGATCCGTCGGCTTGAACTGCATGGTGGCCTGCCAACCCTTGGTGGTCAGGTCCAACTGGTTGCGGCTGGTGGCGAACTGCTGCGGCATCCAGTAACCGGAATAGCTCTTGCCCGACTGGTCAACCACGCCACCACCGGACCACAGGTCGATGTTGGGCGCCACATCCGCACCGTATGCATTGCCGTGCACATCGGTCGGCGGCGCGGTACACGTCGTGTGGTCGGTACAGTTGTTGGACCACCAGTGCCAGCTGGATGCATTGGCCGTGTAATCGACATCGCGGCGCTTCTGGTACGAGCCGGCGACCAACACGCCAAAGGTTTCGTCCTTGTTCTTCCACGACCACAACGCCGAGCCTTGCGGCGTGACCTTGCCGCTGTTGTCGGAACCGGCCGCATTGAGCGAGATGAACCCGTCGTTCGCCTTCATTTCCAGCGGGCGGCGCGTGCGCAGATCCACGTTGCCGCCAATGCCGCCTTCGTCCAGGCGCGCTTCCTGGCTCTTGTAGAGCTTCACGTCCGAGAACATGTTGGCGGGCATCAGCGTGTAGTTGAACGAGCGCGACAGGCCGGCCGATGTATCGGCCGAGGCCACGTAGTTGCCGTTCAACTCGGTAAGGGTGAGCTCGGGCGCCAGGCCGCGGATACTCACCGTCTTGCCTTCACCCGATTCGCGGGTGATGACCACGCCCGGCACGTGCGCCAGTGCGTCGGCGATGTTCTTGGCGGGGAACTGGGCAATATTCTGCGCGTTGATCACTTCCACGATGGAATTGGAATCGCGCTTGTCCTGCATGTTCTGGTCGATGGACTGACGGAAACTGGTGACCACGATCGCATCGAGCGTCTTGGCATCGTCCTTGTCGGATTTCTTGTCCATGTCATCCTTTTTGGCGGCAGTGCCGTTAGTAGCCTGTGCCGGTGCCGGTGCTGCGGCCGCAGGAGCGGCGGCAGGCGTCGCGGTCTGCGCGAAAGCATCGGCAGGAACGCCAAGGCAGGCGCCGAAGGACAAGGTGGCCATGGCCAGTGCGGCGTACAGCGGTTTACGTGTCAACGCGTGCTGGAGGTACGTCATGTGTGTTCTCCCCTCAAATGTGATTCGCGCCCGTGTTCCACTGGCGCGGTGCTCCCCGTTTCGATCACTGCATGCAGATGCGCGATTTAGTGCTGCACGCTGCCTCCCTCTTTTCCAAATTAGATCGATCTAAACTTCGGACAGCCAACGACCCTTCAGCTCATTGGCCATGAAAGCGTCAAGGCCCGATGCGCTAAGGCGCAGGCCTGGATCCGGCGCCGCTAAAGCGACATGCCGCCACGTACTCCCTGGCAGACCAAGGCGGATCGATGGATGGAATCAGACGTGCCTAAGCACGCGTTGCGGTGCTGGCCGTCCATCGGAAAGACGGCGCGGATGGCCTTGCCTGCGGGTGAGTGATGCCCTCGACGTGCTCGCGGACTTTCCACACACGCACCGTGCGACGACGCATGCACCGCCGCGCCAAGGCGGGAACGAAACACAGGCCGGCCACCCTGCCCGCCATCGAGAACTGCATCCAGCAACGCGCGCAGACCCACGGTACGCAGGTCTGTCATCACGGAAATTCGGGCGGTACCTGCTTTCATGTCACGGCCTCCCATTCCCCTGAACCGTTATGACGGGAAGCAACCACCCTCAGGACGCCGCCAGACCGGCGCGCCCTTGGCCTCTCCCGCCCGACTCAGGTTGTGCCGGTCACCCGCCATGCGATGTGACCTGGATCACTACCAACCTGAATCGATCTAAATCCCCTTGGGCCAAATTAAGCAGCGGGAGCCGCAAGCTGTCACGCTGCGCCGCAAAAACGCCACGTGTCGCCGTTAAGTTTTCTCGATGGGCGGGAGGCGTGGATGGCGCCCAGGTCGCGATCCTGGAGGGGTCTGCCATGTCTTGCACGCAAGCGGGTGGTCTTCCGGCATGGCACCCGGCGACTTCGCTTCCGCGCAGGGTGCATCCCGGATTCCCGCTACGCTTCATCCGGGCTACGTGGCACGGTGCGTCAATCGGGACGACGCATGAGGAAGAGTTGCTCTGCACCGATGCGGAAATAATCGGCAGGTCCACCGCCACGCAGAATCGGTTGCCCAGCAGCGGTGTCGTAGATGCCGTTCTTCAGAAGACGCCGTGCAATATGCACGGCCACCACTTCGCCCAGCACCAGCCACCGCTCTACCCGCGTTCCATCGGCGCCCTGCAACTGCACGATCTGCGAGCACTTGCATTCCATGCTCACCGGGCTCTCGGCCACCCGCGGCGGCTTGACCCGCTGCGAGGCCACGGCGGTGAGCTGCCCCAGTTCGAACTCATCCACCTCCGGCGCCACCATCGCGCAGCTTTGGTTCATCGCCTCCGCCAGCGGCAACGTGGCCAGGTTCCACACGAACTCGCCGGTCTCCTCGATGTTGCGCAAGGTGTCCTTGCGACCCTGGCTGGAGAACCCGAGGATGGGCGGCGTGTAGTTGAAGGCGTTGAAGAAGCTGTAGGGCGCCAGGTTGTTGATGCCGCCGGCGCTGCGCGTGGAGATCCACCCGATGGGGCGAGGCCCGACGATCGCGTTGAACGGGTCATGGGGAAGGCCATGCCCTTCGCTGGGGCTGTAACTGTAGAAATCGCTGTTGGAAGTGTCCATCCGGGCGCTACGTGTTCGGTGGGTAGCCAGACAGTTTGCACGCTGGGTCGGCACTTCGATAGGCATGGAAGGTACCGTGGTAAATCCCCCTGCCCCGTCACCACCCGGTTCGCGTATCGATCGCCGGTCGGCCATGTCAGCGCGCGCCTGCGCGCCACACGTCGACGCAGGAAGCTGCGTCATCCCGTACCGAAGCCCCAGCGTCGTGATGCACGACGGCCGCCTGGCACGATGCATCCGCGCAGAGCCATGACGTTCCCGGACGATCATGTTTTCGCGCAACGCGGGCTCTTTCGACCAACGCCATTCATGGCGTGAAGCGGACGTATGGACGCCCATTTGATCGAATCGCCCCAGCAAGCCCCGTCAATAATCCTTCATGGCCCGGCACCAGCGTGGCCGTGCTCCCTCATACCCGGGCGAGCCTATGTGCATCCTTGCCGGCTTCCCCAGCACACCGGCGAAAACCGCCAAGCCACTCGCCTATCCGTTCTCGCTGTGGTTCGCCGACGCCCACACGCTTTACGTCGCCGATGAAGGCGACGGCTAGGCGAGCGCCAGCGACCTGTACACCCACGCCGCCGCGCAGACCACGGCCGGCCTGCAGAAGTGGGGGTTCAACAGCAGCAGCAAGACCTGGACGCTGGCCTACACCCTGCAAGCGGGCCTGAACCTTGGCCAGGCCTATACGGTGAACGGTTATCCCACCGGCACCAACGCCGCCACTGGCCTGCCCTGGTCACCCGCCACCGACGGCCTGCGCAACCTTGCGGGCCGCCTCGACCACGATGGACGCGTCACCCTCTGGGCGACCACCTCGACCATCAGCGGCAACGGAGATACGGGTGCCGAGCCGAACCAGCTCGTGGCCATTCGCGACACGCTGAAGAGCAGCGATGCCACGGCCGCTGCACAGGAAACGTTCGTGACCCTGCGTAGTGCGGGTTTTGGCGAAGTGCTTCGCGGCAACTCGTTCACGCCGGATCGGGATGCGGACGATCACGACCACGATCATCACTGAGCCCTTCGCGACCCTCCGTTGATCCGGATGCAAGGTGCCGGCCGCTACACGCCGGCACCTCGTCGACGGGACGGGGTTTATGCCCGCAACCGGCCACTCCCTTCTTCAGCCCTGAGCAAGCCCCAGCCCCGTCTCAGGAAGGCTGATTCACCGGCTACGTAATTCCGCGTACCGGAGTTCCGTAGGTTTGCAGTCGCGCCGGCTGCCCGGTGCGAGGCAATCTGTTCGCCGGGAGGGGCCGGGAGGCATGGGGTGTCGTCGATGAAGGTCGCGGGGGCGTGGCTTGCAAGCCGCGCCGCAATGTCCGCCGTCCGTCATCCATCACGCAGCGTCGGTTTCCGTCGTTGCGCTACGTCATTCCCTTGTTCTCCCCTTCCTGCCCGTTTCAACGACCTGTTTTCACCAAGCATCGGGGATGGTCGCCGGTACAGCTGGCATGACTTTCAAGTGACCGGTATCGCTCCCTCACAATCTACTGGCGAGAGGTGAACAACGATGAAGAAGTTAGCGATGCTGTGCATGGCAGCCGCGGTGCTCGTGATGGCAGGCTGCGTATCCCAACAGAAGTACGACGAATCACAGCAGAGGAACGCCGAACTTGAGGCTCAGTACAAGCAACTGAACGACTCCATGAGTTCGGAGATCTCCTCCAAGAACATGAGCATCTCCCGCATGCAGGACGCCATCAAGGTGTCGCTCAACGACCAGCTGTTGTTCCCGTCGGGTGGCTGGGAAATGTCCGCCGGCGCCAAGAGCAGCATTGCCAAGGTCGCCGCCATCCTGGCGCCGCACCAGAAGAACAAGGTCATCGTGAACGGCTACACGGACAGCACGCCGATCGGCCCCGAACTGGCCAGCAAGGGTGTCACCACCAACCAGATCCTCTCGCAGAAGCGCGCCGACGACGTCATGAACTACATGATTTCGCAGGGCGTCAACCCGAGCATGGTCTCCGCGCATGGCTACGGCGAAAGCAATCCGGTGGCTTCCAATGACACCGCCGAAGGCAAGGCGCAGAACCGCCGCGTGGAACTCACCATCGCGGCTCCGGCCAGCCACTAAGGCAACGACGGCGCGTAGCGCCTCCGTCGCCTGATTCATGCATCGACGTGCACCTGCTCCCGGTTTCGCCGTGGAGCAGGCAGCATGTCGCCGCTCAGGCGTGTTCCGGACTTGCGGCCGCTTCCGCGGCCCTTGCCGCTGCCGCATTGGCCATCAAGCCACTGCGGCACGCCAGGAACCAGATGGCACCCAGCGGCAACGACAATCCGATGATCAGCGGACCATAAAAATTCCTGAAGCCGGAAGCGCCGAACAGCTGGAACGAAAGCAGCTGGAAATCAAATGCTCCCGAGGTCCAGTTGAAGCGCAGCGTGGCAAAACCGAACAGGGTGCTCGCGGCCCACAGCCATTTGCGGCGCGCAATCGGAGTACGCAGGCAAAGCACGAAGGCATAGAGGCTGAATGCCGGAATCACGATGCCGGCGATCAGTACAAGCCAGTGGGCAACCCCCTTGTCACTGAGCGTGAACGCATTCTGCTGTTCCAGCGACTGCGCCATTCGCTGCACGTGCACGCCATCGATGTGGATAGCTTCACCCTCGCCGGACAGCACCATATTGCCCAGCACCCATCCGTCAACGAACTCATATTCATAGGTGAGGTTGTAGCGCATGGCTCCGTTGGCGTTCACCGTGTTGGTACCGACCAGCTTCACCGTGCGCGGCGCACCGACGGGAAAATACCCCGAAATTTCCTTGAGCTTCGCATCGATGCCAGGCTCCTGCTGAAGCGAATCGCCCAGCCGGGCCTTCACGGGTGCGATATCACCTTGCCGCAGTTGATCGAGCGACGACCGCGCGATCTCCGCCGCCGGATGCGGCGTGAACTTGTCGAGCAATGCCTGCTGGCTGCACGCAGCCAGGCACAGACACACGCCTGCGATCATGAAGCGAAACAATGACGTCATGCCTTCCCCCTGTGAAAGACCTGCATAGCTGATTGATGGACATCGGCCGTCCATCGCAGGACCGCCGTCGAAGCCCGGGTTCTCCCGGAGCATCGTCGAGTATCGTTTGTGTGTTGGCTGACTGCCCCTGGCCCGTGGAACGCCATGGCGATCTTCGCTGTTGCGAACTTGGGTAAACCCGCCCCTCCCTCGGGCCCGCACCATCATGGCGGGATTGGGTCGAAAGCGGGCATCCGCATTCTGGCGAAAACGGAGCCCGCCGTGATCAATGTGTACTAACTGACAGGGGTCGCGTTGATGTTCGGCCCGATGCTTCGACTGACAGCAGATAACTGCCAGGGGCGAGATACAGAAGTGCTTTGCTCGGCTTGTCCAGCAGGATTCGATCCTCAGGGACGCTGTCTGGTTCACCCGTGCGTCGGGCGGTCACCAGACAGGGATACGCGGGGCAGTGGTGAGCAACCGCCGTGGGTTCTCTCAATCCATCCAACGAGAGCCAGTGGGCCGTGTCGCGCTCACTGGAGTACGGGGGCCTGTAGATCGACACATCAATGGCGCCGGGGCGGGTTGAAACCGGCCGACCACCCATGAAGACCACGGCGGCGTGGTCGGAAGGCGCGCCTGCATGAGGGCCCCAAAGCTGAGGAGCCAGCCCGAGCAGGTCGGTCTGGTCAACGCTGAGCGGATCGATCTTTGTGATGCTTTTGAAAACGATGGCCATATTCGTGTCCTCCTTCGCGACGTGATCGAAGCCGGCCACCACCAGCATTTTCGCAGTAGGGTCATCCTTGTAGATGTCCGCCAGGTTCTTCGCCTCCCCGGCATCTCTTGCCTTGTCATCAGCGACGTCGAAAACATCGTAGGCGACCAGGCGAAACCCAAGCGATAGTGCCCGTCGAATCAAGGCACCGTACACGGGATCATGCGAGTAGATGCCCGTCTTGACCTGGTCGAGTACGTAGCCGCGCTGACATAGATCGCCATCTGCCAGGTTCACGCAGCCGTGCGCGTTGGATACTGCACCACGGTTGAGCGTTTCGAGTGCGAGGTACTGGAACCCTTCTGCGCGCAGCAAGGGCAACAACTCGATCGGCAGGAGCCGTGTAATGGGTGAGCCGTGGTTCTCGTTGATGAATACGGCACGACGATCCTTCGCCATGGACGCAATCGCGGTGGCGGCATCCACGAATTGCGGCGCCATTCCCGCCTTGTCCAGCGTCGCGATCGACGCTGCACGAGAAAACACCGGGTACGTCTCTACTGCCTTGTCGTAGCGACCAGCAAATGTGTAGAAAGTCGCGACCAGCTGGCTGATCGCCATCTTTCGCCCCTTGTCCTGGGCGCTCAGCAACTCCCGGTTGCCTATCTGGATGGCTTGCGTCAGATCAGTGCCATTGATGAAAACGTTGGTCGCGCTGTGATTGAATGCCGCTGTCCCCTCGTCCCCGCCCGCGATGTAAGCGATATCACCACTCACCGCCGCGAAAGCGATGCACAGGCCCGCGATGACTGCGATGGATCGAATGCCGACGTGGAGACTTGCACGCATCGATGACTCCCCCCGAGCCCCTGATTGTCCAAACAGGCTATGTGGTTGTGCTCTGACCGACGTGCGCTTTGGGTCGAAAGCAGACCTCAACGAACTCCACCAACAACGTTCCTGACGTCCCGTTGGGTGCTGTGATCTGGGAACGCTTGCGGCGGATCATACGAAACCCGGAACGGATCGGCAGCACGACAGGTCTGCACGAACCACGGCTGCTGTCGTATTCCGTGGTTGCCGGAAAGTACCTGTCCCACCTGCCCAAGGGCGGCGGGACAGTAGGGGCCGGGCTCCGCCCGATCATCGCCCCCGCTTTCGGCGAACGGGCCGGCACCTCGCGCCAGGCCGGGAACGACCATGGCGACCATCGACAAGGTGGCGATCGGGTGGATGCGCATTTGCCCGCCCTTCGACCATTGACGGAACCGCCCGCTTCGGGCCGGACGCCCCCAACACATCCGTGACGCGCCTTCAGCCGACGGGGCCATATCGCAGGAATACCCCAGCCGCTCCTGGCGCCTCGCAAGAATATGCGCAAGCCGGCCCTTCGCTATATAGTCGACTACATAGCGAAGGTAAGAGGCTGCGCCAGGCCATTGGCGCGAAAGAAAACGCTTCCTCGACACAAGGATTTGCCCCTTATGCGTCGTGCCGCCCTGTTCAGTGCCCTGCTTGCCTGCCTGACCCACCTTGCCCCCGCCGCGACGGCGGCCGATGCACCCGCACCCCACAGCGACAAGAGCGAAGCCGCCACGCTGGACAAGGTGACGGTGACCGCGCGCCAGCGCGAGGAGGAGTTGCAGAAGGTCCCGGTGGCCGTTTCAGTGGTGAGCGGTGAATGGCTGGATCGCTCGTACACGGTCAACACGCAGCAACTGAGCCTGCTGGTGCCCTCGCTGTATTACAACTCCGCCAACCCGCGTAACACCGCCTACACCATACGTGGCCTGGGCTCGAACACGTTGTCGGTCAGCGCGGCGAACGATGGCATCGAGCCCGGCGTGGGCTTTTATGTGGACGGCGTCTATCACGGTCGCCCGGCCACGGCGGCCTTCGATTTCACCGACATCGAACGCATCGAAGTGCTGCGCGGGCCGCAAGGCACGCTGTTCGGCAAGAACACCACGGCGGGCGCGATCAACATCACCAGCCGGGAACCCACCTTCGTGCCGGAGGGCAGCGGAGAAATCTCCCTCGCCGAGAACGGCTACGTGCAGGCGAAGGCGAACGTGTCGGGCCCGCTGAGCGATTCGGTGGCCGGCCGCTTTGCCGCCCAGTACACCGAACGTGACGGCGTGCTGCACAACGTCACCACCGGCAAGGACGAGAACGGGCTCAACAATTACGCCCTGCGCGGCCAGCTGCTGTACAAGCCGGCCGACGATATCAACGTGCGCCTGATCGCCGACGTTTCCAACCTCGATGCCGACTGCTGCACGCAGAACTATCTGCGCGTGGGCACCAGTCTACGAAGTGCGGCACGTCAGTTCGCAGGGCTGTCCGCGAACCTGCCCAAGCATGGCTTTCCGGCTTACCTTCCGCCCAGCCGCAACGTCTACGACCGGCTTACCGACATCGACGCGCCCTTGCACGTCGACACGCAGGATGGCGGCGTGTCACTCAATGCCGACTGGAATGTCGGCGCCGTCACGCTGACCTCGATCACCGCCTGGCGCTACTGGAAATGGGATGTCGCCAACGATCGCGACTACATCGGTGTACCCATCCAGACGGTTCAGCGCATACCCTCCCGGCAGGATCAGTACAGCCAGGAGTTTCGTGCCGCATCGAACGGTGACGGGCCTTTCAGTTACGTCGGCGGCTTGTATTTCTTCACCCAGGAAATCAACGGCAGCCCGATCAGCATCTATGGCCCGGCTGCCACCTATTGGTTGATCAGCCCCACCAATTTCCCTGGCATGCCGGACAACCTTGCCGACGGCTATGGCCAATATGGCCATTCGCATTTCGAGGTGAAGAGCTACGCGGCCTTTGGCGAAGCCAATTACCACATCACCGATCGCCTGACCGCTACGCTGGGCCTGCGCTACACCTACGAAGACAAGAACGGCACCTATGCCACCACGGTCTCCGGCGGCTTGCCGACCACACCGGGCACGTTGCAGGACAACGCGAAGCTCTCGCTGTTTCGTCCGCAGAGTTATTCCGCATCGGACAGTGGCGGCAACGTGTCCGGTCGCACCAATCTGGCCTATCAGTTCACGGACCGGTTGATGGCGTACATCAGTTACGCGCGCGGCTACAAATCAGGCGGCCTCAACATGTCGGGCCTGCCGCTTGACGCGTCCAACAACCCTGCGCTCGGCACGGCCGTGATCAAGGATGAAACGAACAAGACGTGGGAAGCCGGCCTGAAATCGTCGTGGTGGAACGGCCGCGCCACCTTGAACCTCGCCGCGTATCACACGGTGGTCGACAACTATCAGGCCAACATCAGCTCCAGCGTCGAGACGGCGGCACTGCGCACCTATCCCGCCAACATCCCCGAGGTCACGGTCAAAGGCCTGGAGGCGGACTTCGCGGCGCAGGTCACCACCGGTCTGGTGGTGCACGCGTCGCTGGCCTATGCCGATGGCAAGTACACCGACTATCCGCTGGGGCCGTGCCCGCTCGAATGGCAGAACACCAATGCCGCCGGTGGCTGCCAGCCACTCAAGCCGCCGGCGTCCCTCGCGAACAAGACCTCCAACCCGCGCGGCAACCCGAACGTACCGGGCGCTTATGTGCTTACCGGGCTGCCGCTGGCCGGCCTTTCCAAATGGGCGGGAACACTGGGCCTGGACTACACATTGCCAGCAGGTAGCGGCGCATTTCTCTTTCATGCCGACGTGAGTTCGCGCAGCGGCTACAACAGCGATACCTCCAACTCCATCTACACCGAGATCGCCGGCTACACGGTCACCAACGCGAGCGTGGGCTATCGCTTCAACGATCACTGGGAAGTGGATGTGTTCGCGCGCAACCTGTTCGACAGGAACTACATCACGGCACTCACGATCCAGACCGGCAATTCCGGCCTGATTCTTGGCCAGCCCAGCGATCCGCGCATGGTCGGCGTTACCGTTCGCGCCAGCTTCTGAGCTGGCGCGCGGTTACACACTCAATCGAGCGTGCCCAGGATGATGCTCGATGCCTTGACGATGGCCACCACATCCAGCCCTTCGCGCAGGCCCAGTGCCTCCAGGCTGCCGAGGGTGATCACGGACACCATGACGCTGCCGCCCGCCAGTTGAATGCCGACCTCCGCGTTGACGGAGCCCTTCTGGATGGTCGACACCACACCCTTCAACTGGTTACGTGCCGAAAGCTGCATGGGGCCATCGGGAATGGCGATGATCACCGAGGAAGCCTTGATCAAGGCAAATGCGCTTTTGCCGGGAGCCAGGCCCAGGCTTCGGGTGCTCTCGCGCGTGATGGTGGCCACCAGGCGCTGTCCGCCCTGCAGCTCAAGTTGTACGACGTCATTGACGGCGCCTGCCTCGACGGAGGCCACCACGCCGGCCAGCTGGTTTCGTGCACTGGTTTTCATCAGGAATCGCCTCACCAGGTCGATGTCGGAATGCGGGTTTTCAGCAAAGGCGCCCAGCTGTTCGACGAACCGCTGGTGCAGCGTTTCCATGTGTCCAAACACTTCGATCAGCCGCCGCGCACGATCGGTAAGCGTCGCGCCACCGCCGCTGCGTCCACCCACCGTACGGATGACCAGCGGCTCATCGGCCAGATTGTTCATGGCATCGACGGCTTCCCAGGCGCCCTTGTAACTCAGGCCCACGGCCCTGGCAGCGGCAGCAATGGAGCCCAGTTCGCCAATGCTGGCAAGCAAGGCAATCCGGTCACGGCCGGCAAAGCTCCGCCCGCTTGCTTCCAGTCCAAGGCTGCCTTTGAGGTTCAGCATGCGCGGGGTTCCAGACGGCCATCGCGGGAAATCAGCTTATCCGGGGGGTATGGAACCGGCGAGGCGCGCTCGCGTCAAGTAGTCGCCCGCCATGGTGTCAGCGCAGGGGCCACGGCGCCCCGTCTACGCCTGTTCCGCAGCAAGACGCTCCAGAAAGTCCTGCTTGCCCAATGCACTTTCCAGGCGCCACAGCGACTCGTAGATCTCCGCGTCGGCCTCGCGCATCAGCCGGCGATAGGCGGCCTCGAACATCGGGCGTACATCCAGCAATCGTTGCGCCTGCCCTTTGCCCTTCGCCGTGAGTTTCACGATGGTACGGCGACCGTCCTTGGGATCGGAGCGCGTATCGACCAGTCCCAGCGCGCGAAGCTGCTTCACCGCCTTGATGACGAACGGATGGGATTGGCCCACGGCCGCGGCAATATCGGTCACCGCCTGCGGCCCCTGCTCAAACAACAGATGCACGGTGGATACCAGGCGCGGTGGCACGAGGATGCCCAACTCGGGAAATACCTCGTCGCATGCATCGCTGAAGCGGTTGGCCAGCCGCCGGAGAATGTGCGGAAGAAAGATCAGGCCCTGCGAGTTGATGAAGTCGGTCATGCCGGGAATTTATCTGGAAACGAATCGCCTTGCACCCATTTATGTCACATGTTACGTTTCGCGTGACATAAATGGACAGGGGTAGGGAATGCGCCGGCTTTTGCTCCGCTCCACCCGGCTTCGCGCTACCGCGCTTGCCGCCATGGCCATGGCGGCCGCCACCTGCGCCTCCGCCCTGCCCGTCTCGGGTATTTCATCCATGGATCTGGACCGCTCCGTGCGGCCACAGGACGACTTCTACCAGTTCGCCGTGGGCGGGTGGATCAAACGAGTCAAAGGCCCGGCCTACATGCCCGGCTGGAGCGCCGGCCGCGAGCTTCAGCTCAGTGTCTACCAGGCGCTGGACAGCGATGTACAACGCATCGCGACACTGCCCGGCGCCACGCCCAACGAACACAAGCTGTCGGACATCTACACCAGCTACATGGATGTCGCGCACATCGATGCGGAAGGGCTGCGGCCGCTCGCCCCTTATTTCGAGCAACTGGATCGAATGACCACGCCCGGTGACATCACCGCTGCCGTGGCGATGCTTTCCGCGCAAGGGCTGGATATCGGCATCGGCACCTGGGTACATCCCGACGACGAAGACCCCAGCCAATACGTCGCCGACTTCGTGCAGTCCGACCTTGGCCTGCCAGAGCGCGATTACTACCTGAGCAACGAGCCTCGCCTTGCCACGGTGCGCGATGCCTACCAGCAGCACATCGAGCGCGTGCTGACGCTTTCCGGGCGTGCGGATGCCCCCGCCATGGCCAAGGCTATCGTTGCACTGGAGACGCGCCTGGCCAGCGCGCAATGGACGCAGGTGGCCACGCGTGTGCCCGGCGCCACCTCGCACCGCTGCACGCGCACACAGCTGTCGACGATGTCGCCGGGACTGGACCTCTCCCGGTTCGCGCAAGGCATCGGCATTCCGTCCGCCACGGATCGGTTCAACGTGAGTCAGCCGGACTATGTCGCCACCTACGGCCAGCTCCTGACCGAAGTCCCGGCACCGGTATGGCGGGCTTACCTGCGACTGCGCCTGAGCGACCATCTCGCACGCTTCCTGCCCCAACCTTACCGGGAAGAAGCCGACCGCTTCTTCAGCGGCACCGTGTACGGCGCCACGGCCAGCCGACCGCGCTGGCTGCGCGCCATGGGCGTGCTCGAGGACAGCATGGGCGACGCGCTCGGCCAGCTTTACGTACAACGTCATTTTCCCGCGGAGGCTCAAGCGCGTGCGCGAACCGTGCTGGACAACGTGATCGCTGCATTCCGCCAGCGCATCGAAGCCTCCGACTGGCTGAGCGCCACCGGCAAGCAAGGCGCGCTGTCCAAGCTCGATCACCTGGTGATACGCATGGGCGCTCCCGATCGCATACGCGATTACTCGTCACTGGTCACCCATCCCGACGATGCCGTCGGCAACTGGATGCGGGCGCGAACACTGCTGGCGCGATACGAAATCGACAAACTGAGCCGCCCCGTGGACCGCAATGAATGGACCATGTCGCCGCAATCGGTGAATGGCTACTACTCGGTCAGCCGCAACCAGGTGGTGCTGCCGGCCGCGCTGCTGCAGGCGCCCTACTTCCAGGCGGACGCGGATGATGCCGTCAACTACGGTGGACTGGGCTTCTTCATCGCGCACGAACTGAGTCATGCCTTCGACCGCGCCGGTAGCCAGTACGACGGGTTCGGCAAGCGCGTGGAGTGGATGACCGCGCAAGATCGCGCCGAATTCGAACGCCGCACGCACGCGCTTGTCGCCCAGTACAGCCGGTACGAAGTGGCACCCGGTGACCATCTGGATGGCGAACTCACCATTGGCGAAAACATCGCCGACAATGCCGGCCTGGCGATTGCCTACGCTGCCTACCAGCGCGCACTCGCGCACCGTGCGGCCCCCATCCTCGATGGCTTCACCGGCGACCAGCGCTTCTATCTTGGCTTTGCACGGATCTGGGCATCCGAGCCGATCAACACGCCGACGGGCATCACCCAGGCCCTGGCCGACACCCATGCGCCGGATCGTTACCGCGTGCTTGGCGCCGTGGCGAACCAGGATGCGTTCTATCGCGCATTCAAGGTCGGCGAAGGTGACGCGATGTTCCTTTCACCCGCGCAACGCACGCACCTCTGGTAGCCCGGATGCAGGCAACGGCGGAATCCGGTGGCTCTTCGGGGTTCACAAGCCGCCTGCTGGTTGGGATCAACAGCATTCGACAACTTGGCTATATCGAAGCGCCCTTCCCGGATTCTCGCTGCGCTTCATCCGGGCTACGAGCCTGACAGGTGCCCCGTAGCCCGGATGAAGCCAACGGCGGAATCCGGGGGCTCTTCAGGGTCCACAAGCCGTCTGGTAGTTGGGATCAACAGCGTTCGACAATTCGGCTATAGCGCAGCGCCACTCCCGGATTCTCGCTGCGCTTCATCCGGGCTACGAGCCTGACAGGCGCCCCGTAGCCCGGATGGAGCCAACGGCGGAATCCGGGGGCTCTTCGGGGTCCACAAGCCGTCTGGTGGTTGGGATCAACAGCGTTCGACAACTTGGCTATATCGCAGCGCCACTCCCGGATTCTCGCTGCGCTTCATCCGGGCTACGAGCCTGACAGGTGCCCCGTAGCCCGGATGGAGCCAACGGCGGAATCCGGGGGCTCTTCGGGTTCACCAGCCGCCTGCTGGTTGGGATCAACAGCGTTCGACAACTTGGCTATATCGCAGCGCCCTTCCCGGATTCTCGCTGCGCTTCATCCGGGCTACGCGCCTGGCTGGCGCCCCGTAGCCCGGATGAAGCCAACGGCGGAATCCGGGGGCTCTTCGGGGTTCACAAGCCGCCTGCTGGTTGGGATCAACAGCGTTCGACAACTTGGCTATATCGCAGCGCCCTTCCCGGATTCTCGCTGCGCTTCATCCGGGCTACGAGCCTGGCAGGCGCCCCGTAGCCCGGATGGAGCCAACGGCGGAATCCGGGGGCTCTTCGGGGTCCACCAGCCGCCTGCTGGTTGGGATCAACAGCGTTCGACAACTCGGCTATATCGCAGCGCCCTTCCCGGATTCTCGCTGCGCTTCATCCGGGCTACGAGGCCAGGCAGGTTTACGGAGCCATCTCTTGATCTTGGGGGGAGGCTACCGGCTTCACCTGCTTTGACGACCGAAGCACCCTGCCCTGCAGCCATTTCCGCACCGGCTCGTCGTAAAGCTTCAAACAGGCGTACGCCAACGCCACGCTGGCCACAAACACCAGCGCACCGACGGCCATGGTGTATGCGGGGGATGCCGTGTGACGGCTCACCCATTCCGTATAGGTATAGATGAGCGCGTAGTGAGTAATGTAAATCGGATAGGAGATATCCCCGAGCCACTTCGCGACACGCGTGGGCCAACCGGCCATCAGCGAACCACCGGCGCCCATGGCGACGATCAGGGGGAAGACAGCGATCACGCACAGCGAGTCATACAGGCCATTGAGCCAGAGATGACCGGCACCACCAAGTCGCGGCAACGACAGCGCCACGATCAGCAACACACTGCACAGACCGAACGCGTTCGGGATGCGCACGCGCCTGCCCAGCCGCATCAGCAGCATGCCGGCCAGAAACGGAAAGAGCAGTCGCGCGAAGCCGATATGCAGCTGCTCGGGTTCGATGGCCCAGCCGCCAATCAGGTCGCCACGCTTGCCGAACACCGCCAGTTGAACGAGAAACACGGCGGCGCAGAGCGTCAAGAAGCCAAGCTGACGATTGGACAGCTTGCGCAGCCCCAGCGCGTAAAGAATGTTCGCCACGTACTCGAAGAACAGCGACCATGCCGGGCCATTCAACGGATGCATTTCGCTCCAGCCACGAATATCCATGGAGGGCGGCAAGGGCAGCAAGGTGTAGCCCACCAGCATCACCAGGAACACTTTCCACGCCGGCGTAGCTTCGATCAGCGGAAACGAGTTGCCCGCCTGGAATGGAAAGAACAGCGCGCCGATGGTCATGCCCATGATCACCATGGGCTGCAGGCGGATCAGTCGACGCTTGAAGAATCCGCCGATGCTCAGCGTGTTCCATCGATCATCGTAGGCATACGCAATGACAAAACCCGAGAGCAGGAAGAAGAAATCCACAGCCAGGTAACCGTGGTTGATCAGCTGCGTCAGCGGATGATCGGGGCTATAGGCCTCGCACACATGGAACAGCACGACCATGAGTGCGGCCACGCCGCGCAGGCCATCCAGGATCAGGTAGTGGCTCTTGTCGGCAACGTGGGCTGGCGATGATGGGTTCATGGCTCTCGGGTGATGAAGGACGCGGTAACCCGTGGCGATCCGATGGCTGTAGCGCACATCGTCAGCGGGGCGAAAGCCTGATGAGATAACCGGTTTGCTGCCAAAGCTCAAGCACCGGCATGGTTTGTGCTGAAACCAATTTGGTGTCCACCACACCCACGTAGCCCGGATGAAGCCAACGGCGAAACTCGGGAGCACGCGACAGCGCAGAGCATGCTCGTGACGCGAAAAGTCGCCTGAAATGGCGCGTTTTGCGGCATCCGGGATTCACGCTTCGCTTCATCCGGACCACGCGTGCGGATGGGTGCCGCCCTTCCCTGCGGGGTTTCCGGGTCATGGTGCGCCACCGCTTGACACCGGTGTCAACATCGTTGGAACCTGACGCCCGTTCCAATGCGGGGGAGCGCGCGGGACGTGGCAACGGATCATTCGGATCGACTGACGGGACTACCGACGGCGCCGTTTCTGGCGGCCGACATCGGCGGCACGCACGGACGTGTCGCGCTGATGCGCGCCGCTTACGACGGAGCCCACGGCATCGAGATGCTCGCCTTTCGCGTATTCACCTGCGCCGCGTTTGCGCGCCTGTCGGATCTGCTGCAGGCCTTCATCGACACGGAAGTGAGCATCCCGGTGAAGCACTGCGTGCTGGCGTGCGCCGGTCAGGTGATGGGC
Source organism: Dyella telluris (assembly GCF_014297575.1). NCBI lineage: Bacteria > Pseudomonadati > Pseudomonadota > Gammaproteobacteria > Lysobacterales > Rhodanobacteraceae > Dyella > Dyella telluris. The sequence goes on from NZ_CP060412.1 coordinate 667,351, forward strand.
GACGAGGTGGTGAACGACAACCTGCCCTGGTCAGTCGACTTGAGCCAGCTGCGTCATGCGCTGGGCTTCGATGAAGTGGCGGTGCTGAACGATTTCGAGGCACTGGCCTATGCGCTCGAAGGCCCGCTTGGCGTCGGCAGCCGTCACCTGTGTGGCCCCGAACACGCTTCCGGCGGCCCCACCCTGGTGATCGGGCCGGGTACCGGCCTGGGCGCGGCGCTGCACGTTCCGGGTCCTGCCGGCGGCGTGGTTCTGCCCACCGAAGCGGGCCAGATGGATTTCGCGCCGAATTCCGTGCGCGAACGCGAAGTGCTCGCGCATCTGGCGCCGTCGGGTGGCTACGTGGCGTTCGAACAGATTGTGTCGGGCCCCGGGCTGCTCGCCCTGTACGCCACGTTGTGCGCATTGCACGACGAAACACCGGAACTGGAAGCTCCCGAGGCCATTACGGCCGCGGCCATGGCGGGCCATGATGCGCGGGCGGTGGAAGCCGTGCAGATCTTCTGCGGCGCGCTCGGCAGCTTTACCGGCAACCTGGCGATGGCCTTCATGGCCACCGGCGGCGTGTATCTGGCAGGTGGTTTCCTGTCGTCCATTTTTGACCTGCTCAGGCACAGCGACTTCGAGGAACGTTTCCTCCACGGACGCAGCGCACGCACGCTGCTGGCGGAGATTCCCGTATGGGTCACCGAGCACGGCCTGCATGGCGTGCAGGGAGCAGCGCGCTGGTATCTGCGACATGGCCCGGGACTGTTCGCTTCGCAGCACGCACTATCCAGCGGAGTGGCTTCGTGAGCCGGCCCGCGCCAGCCACGCTGGTCCGCCGCACGGTCTTCGCGTGGCTGGCAACGATGGGCGTGGCCACGGCCACGCCGGCGGTTCCCGCGTGGTCACTGCTGCCGCAACCGGCCAAGGTGAGCCCTGCTCCGTCCGGTGCCACCGAGATTGCCGATGGTGCCGTGATTGCCGTGCGTGGCGCGGAAGCTGCGCAGGTACAGGCCATCGCGGACCAGCTTGCGCAACGTGTTGCGGACACCCATGGCCTGCACTTGCGCGTGGTCACCACGGATGCCGCGCGCGCTGCGATCACCTTCGAAGTCGACCCGAAGTCCGGCATCGCGGACGACGCCGGCTATCGCATCACCGTGGACGGTAACGGCATCATGGTCACGGCGCGCACGGCGCGCGGTGCGTACTACGGCAGCACCACCGTGTGGCAATTGCTGACACCGGCGGGCTGGAAGCGCGGCGCACCGGTGCAGGTGGCGTACGGCACCATCGACGATCAGCCGCGCTTCGCCTGGCGCGCCCTGTCGCTCGACTCCGGCCGGCATTTCCAGAGTGTGGCCGACATCAAGAAGCTGATCGACTGGATGTCGCTCAACAAGCTCAACGTGCTGCTCTGGCACCTCACCGAGGATCAGGGCTGGCGCATCGAGATCACGAAGTATCCCGAACTCACCAAGACCGGCGCCTGCCGCAAGGCAGTGGGCCTCGATGCCGAACTCACCGGCTCGCCCGACACGCCCTACTGCGGCTTCTACACGCAGGCCGAGGCACGCGACATCGTGCGCTACGCCGCCGAGCGCTACGTGGACGTGGTGCCTGAGTTCGATATCCCCGGCCACTCGCAGGCGGCAGTTGCCACGTACCCATGGCTGGGCGTGACGGGCAAGCGCCCCGAGGTGTGGACCGACTGGGGCGTCAGCCCGTGGCTGCTCAAGCCCGATGCCAAGACCCTGCAGTTTGTCGACGACGTGCTCGATGAACTCATGCAGATCTTCCCCTCACGCTACCTGTCCATTGGCGGCGACGAAGCCGACAAGCAGCAGTGGAATGCATCGCCGGAAGTGCGCGCGCAGATGCACACGCTGGGACTGGCGAACATGGACCAGTTGCAAGGCTGGTTCACCACCCAGGTGGCGGGCCACCTGATCAGCCACGGGCGCATTCCGGTGGGCTGGGATGACGAACTGGTAGCCGGCGCCACGCTGCCGAAGCAGGAAGTGGTGATGTCGTGGCACGGCAACGACAACGAACGCGTGGCGCTGGATGCCATCCGGCAGGGCCACGACGTGGTGATGACGCCGCAGGAGTCGCTGTACTTCGACCACCTCCAGTCCGACCTGCCCGACGAATGGGCCGGCCCGCCGCCAGCGGCCAGTCTTCAGCAGGCCTATGACACGGAGGTCATTCCCGCCGGCGCCAGCGCCAGTGAGGCGAAGCACATCATCGGCGTGCAGGCTGGCCTGTGGGCTGAGCAGATGCCTAGCTTTGCGCACGACCAGCATGCGTTGTTCCCACGCCTTGCGGCGCTGGCGGAACTGGGCTGGTCACCCGCCGCCGCGCACGACTGGAAAGGCTTCCTGCAGCGCATGCCGGCCGAGATCGCGCGCTATCGAGCACTCGGCGTCGACTACGCGGACAGCGCGTTTGCGCCGGCCTTCCAGGTCTCGGCCGCGCCAGGCGGCGCGTTCCGTGTCGAACTGTCCAACCAGGCGAAGTCAGGCACCCTGCGTTACAGCACGGATGGCTCCGACCCTACCGCTCAATCCACGCCTTACGTCAACGCCCTCGTGCTGCCCGGCAAGACCACCTTGCGCGCCGCCACGTTTGCGCCCGACGGCAGCCCACTGGCGGCGCCCCGCACGCAGATGCTGGATGACCACACCTTGCTCGGCCGCGACGGCAGCGCGCTCGCCACGTGTTCCCGACAGCCCGCTTCACGCCTGGAAGGCAGCCGGCCGGCCCAGGGCACGCGCCCGGTGTACGCCGTGGATATCGGCAACGCCTGCTGGCTATGGCCCAAGGCACCGCTGAAGAGCGCCACGCAGGTCACGATGACGGTCGAGCGCATCGCCTGGCGTTTTGGCGACGAAGCCAAAGACGCCGTAGTGCGCCACACCAGCGGCGCAGCCGGCGAGTTTGAAATCCATCTCGATTCCTGCACGGGTCCGCTGCTTGCCCGCCTGCCGCTGGATAGCGCGGCACAGGCCAAGGGGCAGACCCGTCTTGATGCACACGTTGCGATGCCGGTGGGGACCGGCACGCGCAACCTCTGCGTGTTCGCTACCGGTGATCCGCGTGATGGCCAGTGGGCGTTGGCGCGCATGACGTTTTTGAAATAGGCAATACGCGGAGTGGGAGCTCCGCGCAGCAACATCCAGTGATGTGTCTCTGGCCAGGGGCCAGAGTCGGGGACAACGAAGAGTTGCATGACATCGGCGTGCCCGTCCGCAGGCACCGCCGCGCTGTACGCGTTCAGGTAAACCACCCAGCCACCGAGGTTAGACAGGCAACACCACCGAGGCTAAAGCCCATGTCCACCGTACTTCGCAAGCATCCATTGTCGTTCGCCATCACCGTGTCGCTGTTCGCCGTCGTGTCGACGTCGGCCGCGGCGTCGACGTTTGCCGATCTGCAGGCAGACGGCCCGGCACCGCAGACCACCACACAGACCGCACCAGCACCCTCGTCGCCCGATGCCACCAAACCCGGCGCCAAGAAGGCCGACGGCACCGACGCAGAGAAGAATGCGGTCACGCTGTCCACCGTTGCGGTTTCCGGCGTGCGTGCATCGCAGATACGCGCCATCGACCTCAAGCGCGACGCCAGCAACATCCAGGACAGCATCACGGCGGAAAACATCGGCGCCCTGCCCGACACCACCATCACCGACTCGCTGCAGCGCGTGACCGGCGTGCAGATCAACCGCGATGCCGGCGTGGGTACCTCGGTGGACGTGCGCGGCCTGCCCCAGGTCGGCACCATGCTCAATGGCGAAGTGTTCATCACCGCCGACCAGATCGATTCGCAGCAGCCGGACTTCACCATGCTGCCGTCCACGCTGTTCCACGGCGTGGACGTGATCAAGTCGACCACGGCCAGCACCACTGACGGTGGCATCAGCGGCGCCATCGACCTGCACACCTATCGCCCGTGGGATCTCCCCAGCGGCTTCACCTACAGCTATTCGGCCAACGGCGAGCGCGGCAGCACCACCAGCCACACCGGGCCCGAGGCCAATGGCCTGATCTCGTACAACGACAATGGCCACTGGGGCATGTTGATCTCCGCCGACTACTCCGACACGCGGCGCATGAACGCCACGGAAGGCCTGGATCAGTACGGCGTGGTGCTCAATGGCGAGAACGCGGCGAGCGCAGGTGGCTACAACGGCTTCCTGACCCCGTGGAACGGCGCGCCCATTCCATCCAAGATCGTGCAGAACGCCGACGGCAGCGTGGATGTGAACGGCGACGGCAAGTCCAACGGCGTGTTCATGGGCAGCCAGGACATCGGCCTCAACGACATCATCACCCAGCGCAAGCGCAAGTCCGCCAACGCGTCCTTCCAGTTCGACTTCGGCAGCGGCTTCACCGGCACTGCTGATTACTTCTATTCGCAGCAACGCGAATACGATCGCAACGTCGGTATCCAGTTCAACTCCACCAATTGGCAGGGCGCCACTTACGTACCGCTGCAGTCGCGCAACACCGGCATGCCAGCCTATGGCTCCTACGGCACGCCGGAACCGGGCTGGGAAGGCTCGCAGATCTACACCACGCAGGTGTACGAGAAGTGGCCGGGTGACGTGGAGTCGTACTCGCAGATCATCCAGAAGAGTTCCGTCGCGAAGAACCTGAACCTGCAGCTGGATTACGACAACGGCGGTCCGTTTACCGCCAGCGTGCGCGGCATCCACGACACGGCATCGCAGTCGAACCAGGAAACCGACGTCAATATTTCCGATTCCGATGGCGCGCTGTGGCCCAACGTGCTGATGGATGGCGTCGACCCGAACTCGGTGCCGCCCGGCACCATGGTCTATCCGTCGCAACTGGGCGGGAACCGCGTATTCAACGCCAATGGCATTCCGCAGAACACGGTACCGATCGTCGCCAACTTCAACGGCCGCTACATCAAGGTCGACGTTCCTTCGTCGCTGGCCGCCAACTTCGCCAACCCCGCCGACTGGACCATGAAGACGCTGGAATCCTCCGGCGACTACAACCGCAGCGTGGCGTTGAACGCCCTGCGCTTCGACGGCAAGTACGACTTCCAGGACGGCTTCAAGCTTGAGTTCGGCCTGCGCAACAGCATCCGCAGCGCCGACAACGAAGGCTGGACGCTCGAAACACCGGTCTACGCCGGCATGGGCGCCAGCGACCCGAACGGTTGTCTGGTGCGTTATGTCGGCGCCGACGTGGTGATGGACAGCGGCTCGTGTACGGCAGGCAACGACGTGGGCTACTTCCGCGCCGGACCGCAGTCCGCCATCTCCATGCCCAACACGGCCGCGCCCCTGGCGAGCAACTTCAAGCAGTACAACAACCTGCTGGGATCGGGCATCAACTTCTGGGCGATCAACCCCAATGCGATGGTCAACCCCATCGACTACTGGAAGTCGCTCTACCCCGACACCATCCAGGTCGCCGAACCGGGCACCACCTGGGCGGTGCGCCTGAAGGAGCTGTCCGGTTATCTGCAGGCGGATTTCAACGGCACCCTGTGGGACATGCCATACGCTGGCAACGTGGGCGTCCGCATGATCCATACCAACCTGGACGTGACCCAGCACCTTTCCGGTGCGCCGGGCTCCTACGGCGACGAACCGGTCGACGCTGGCACGGACCAGACCAAGCGCAGTTACCAGGATGTACTGCCTTCGATGAACTTCTCGCTGGATATCACCGAGGCGCTGAAGTTCCGCCTGGCCTATTCGAAGAACATGATGCCGCTGGACCTCAGCACCTGGGGCGGTGGCCTGCAGCTCAACTACTCGCTGGCGGAAACGCCACAGGGTCCGATCTTCCGCGTCGCCAACGGCACGTCCACGGGTAATCCCGACCTCAACCCGTGGCGCTCCACCAACTACGGCGCATCGCTGGAGTACTACATCAACCCCACCAGCATGCTGAGCCTGGCTTTGTTCCGCATCAACGTGGACAGCTTCATCAAGAACGGCAGCGTGACCAACTGCAGCCTGCCGGATGAAGACGGCGTGGTGCGCAACCACTGCATCGTGATCACGCAGCCCGTGCAGGGCACCGGCAACAGCATCCATGGCGCCGAGTTCGATTACCGCCAGGGCTTCACTTTCCTGCCGAGCTTCCTGTCCAAGACGGGCATGGAAATCAACGGAACGTACGCGCCCAGCAACTCGGGCGAGACCGACCTGGCCGGCAAGAAGATCCCGTTCCAGGACAACTCCACCAAGTCCGGCAACTTCATCCTGTGGTACCAGGATGATCATTTCCAGGCCCGCGTCGCCTACAACTACCGTTCGCGCCGCGCCGTGATGGACAGCGTCGGCGGCATCACCGGCATGGAGATGTACGAGGCACCGCAGCGCTACGTGGATGCATCGGTCTCGTACAAGTTCAGCAAGTACGCCGAAGTGTTCCTGGACGGCACCAACCTCACCAACGAGTATCAGAAGTACTACCTGGTGTGGCCTGACCAGCCGGCGCACTCCACCTTCTCCGAGCGCATGTTCATGCTCGGCGTGCGAGGCCAGTGGTAACCCGGGCTTGTCCCCTCGCAAGTCCGGCCTTGCCGGTGGTCCCGTTTCCGCTGCGGCGGGGACGGGACCACGGCAACATGGGCCGAGTCCCGCGCAGGTGCATCCCGTTTCGCGATAGCTTCATCGTCATCCCGTTCGCCATCACCTCGACAAGGCAAGCATGCAGAACCCCAGCACGCCCTCGCCCGTAAGCGACCACGCCTTCCATCGCTCCATCGGCCTGTTCTCGGGCACGGCGATCAACATGACCCAGATGTGCGGCATCGGGCCGTTCATCACCATTCCCATCATGGTGGCCGCCATGGGCGGGCCGCAGGCGGTCATCGGCTGGATCGCCGGCGCCATCCTGGCCATGGCCGATGGCCTGGTGTGGGCCGAACTGGGCGCGGCCATGCCGGGTTCCGGCGGCACTTATGTGTACCTGCGCGAGGCGTTCCAGTACCGCACCGGCAAGCTCATGCCGTTCCTGTTCATCTGGACGATGCTGCTGGCGATTCCGCTGCTAATGTCCACCGGCATCATCGGCATGGTGGAGTACCTGCAGTTCTTCTTCCCCAACCTGGGCTGGTGGCCGGTGCACCTGATCGGCCTGGCCTCCACGGCCGTGGTCACGTGGATGCTTTACCGCCGCATCGAATCGGTACGCTCGATAACCATCGGGCTGTGGATCATCATGCTGGTCTCGGTGATCGGCGTGGCGGCAGCCGGCTTCTCGCACTTCCACGCCGAGTTTGCCTTTGCCTATCCCGCGGATACCTTCGGCGGTCATTTCTTCGTGGGGCTCGGCGCCGGCCTGATCATCGGCATCTACGACTATCTCGGCTACAACACCACCGCCTACATCGGTGACGAACTGCGCGACCCGGGTCGCACCATGCCCGGCTCCATCATTGTCTCTGTCATCGCCATGATGGTGGTCTACCTGCTGCTCAACATCAGCGTGCTCGGCGTGGCGCCGTGGCAGGAAATCGCACAGTCCAAGTCGGTGGCGTCACTGGTGGTGGAGCGAAGCTGGGGCCATCTGGCCGCCGCGGTGATGACGGTGCTGATCATCGTCACCGCGTTCGCCTCGGTGTTCACCGGCCTGCTGGGCGGTTCGCGCGTACCCTTCCAGGCCGCGCAGGACAAGGTGTTCCTGTCCGTGTTCAGCCGCCTGCACACCAGGCACGGCTTCCCGCACGTGGCCCTGCTCACCATGGGCGTGGTCACCGCGATCGGTACGTTCTTCGACCTTACCGAAGTGATCAACATGCTGCTGGCTGCCACCATCATCGTGCAATCCATCGCACAGATCGCCGCACTGGTGGTGCTGCGCCGACGCCAGCCGAACCTGCCGCGACCGTACAAACAATGGCTTTACCCGGTGCCGTGCATCGTCGCGCTGGTCGGCTGGATCTATGTGTACGTATCAGCCTCCACCTTGTCGCTGGTCCTGTCCGGCCTGTGGATCGTCGCCGGTCTGGTGGTGTTTGCCATCTGGGCCCGCGTGAACCAGTCCTGGCCGTTTGCGCCCGTGGAAGTACGCGAAACCTATCTTGGGAAACAGTAACGCCATGCACACTCCTGCCAGACACGCGCTAGGGATGATGGTCGCGATGACGTTGTCCGCCACGCCGGCCGTCCATGCCCAGGTGGCCTACGCGCCCACACAGGTCGCCGCCGACGCCGGCACCACCACCGCCATCGGTCACTGGCAGATCCAGGACAGCGCCAAGGCGCAGCAAGGTGGTGCCGATATCTCCGCCACGGGTTACCCCACCGAAGGCTGGTACCCGGTGAGCGGACGCGCCACCGTGATGGCCGGCCTGCTGGAGAACAAGACGTTCAAGAACGACGTGTTCTACGGCGACAACCTGCGCGCCGTGCAGGTGCCGGAGGCCAGCGGCAATCTCTTCGTGGTGCCCTGGTGGTATCGCACCGAGATCACCCTGCCCCAGAGTGAGGCCGCACGCCACACACTGCTGCGTACCAACGGCCTGATCGCAAGCGCCGACCTGTGGGTGAACGGCCATCAGGTGGCCGACCACACCGAGATCGCCGGTGCTTATCCCGTGCACGAGTTCGATGTCACGCACTGGGTACATGCGGGCGCCAACGTGCTCGCGTTGCGCGTGCATCCGGGCGACCCACGACAGAGCCTGTCGATCGGATGGGTAGACTGGAACCCCACGCCGCCGGACAACAACATGGGTCCGTGGCGCGGCGTGGATGTCGTGCAGACCGGACCGGTCGCGCTGAGCTTTCCTCATGTGCAACCGACGTTGTCGCTGCCTGACCTGGCGCGCGCCACACTGGACGTAAAAGTCACCGCGAAGAACCTGGACAGCGTGGCGCACGACGCCACCATCACCGGCACGGTGGCCGGCGTACCGCTGCAACAGACCGTGCACCTCGCGCCCGGCCAGACGCAGGTCGTCGCTTTCTCGCCGAAAACCACGCCGGGCCTCGCACTGGATCATCCGAAAGTCTGGTGGCCCGTCGGCATGGGTGAGCATCCGCTGTACCAACTCGAGCTGGCGGCAGCCGTCGATGGCGCAACCTCGGATCGAGCCACCACCAGCTTCGGCATCCGCAGCGTCAGTTCGCACCTCACCAGGCAGGGCTATCGCCAGTTCGTCGTCAACGGCAAGCCGCTGCTGATCCGCGGTGCGGGCTGGGCACCGGACATGTTCCTGCGCGACGATCCGGCCCGCATGGAGGCCGAGTTCAGCTACGTGCTCAATCTTGGCCTCAACACCATCCGCAGCGAAGGCAAGCTGGAAAACCAGCGCTTCTATGACCTGGCCGACCGCTACGGCGTGATGATCCTGGCGGGCTGGGAGTGCTGCGACAAATGGGAGTCCGCCGCCAAGACCGGTGGCTCGCCGTGGACCGATGCCGACCGGAAGGTCGCCGAAGATTCCATGGCCACCGAAGCGCGCCTGCTGCGCAACCACCCTTCCGTGATCGGCTTCCTGATCGGCAGCGACAACGCCCCTCCCCCGCCCATCGCCAAGATGTACGTCGACACGCTGCACGCGGCGGACTGGTCCTTGCCCATCATTTCGGCGGCGGTGCCGCAGGGTACGGCCGAAACGGGCCCGTCCGGTCTGAAGATGGCCGGCCCGTACGACTGGATTCCGCCCTCCTACTGGTACGCCGACAAGTTGGGCGGCGCCTTCGGCTTCGACTCCGAAGTGAGCGCGGGCGCTGACATTCCGCGCCTTGAGGACGTACAGCACATGCTGTCGCCGCAGGAGCAGGAAGCGCTGTGGAAATACCCGGAGCAGCGGCAGTACCACGCCTCGGCGGACTGGTCGACCTTCGCCGTGCTTACGCCCTTCAGCAACGCGCTTGCCCAGCGCTACGGCGCACCCACCAGCCTGGCCGACTACGTAGCCAAGGCCCAGCTGGACAACTACGACAACGTGCGCGCGCAGTTCGAGGCATTCAGCGCGCGCATGGACGCCGCCAAGCCGGCCACCGGCGTGATCTACTGGATGCTCAACAACGCGTGGCCCTCGCTGCACTGGCACCTGTACGACTACTACATGAATCCGGCCGGCGCCTACTTCGGCGCAAAGAAAGCCAACGAGCCGGTGCACATCCAGTACGCGTACGACACCAAGGGCATCGTGCTGGTGAACCACACGCTGGACGATGCCTATGGCCTGCAGGCGCACATCCGCGTGCGCAACCTGGATGGCAGCGTGCGCTACGAAAAGCAGCTGCAGGGCATTGAGCTGGCCGGCAACCACACGAAACAACTGTCCACGCTGCCGGCCGTCAACGGCCTGTCATCCACCTACTTCGTCGAGCTTGACCTTGCCTCCACCGATGGCAAGCCGGTCAGCCGCAACGTGTACTGGCTATCCACCAAGGCCGACGTGCTCGACTGGCCGAACTCCAACTGGTACCTCACGCCACTCACGCAGTACGGTGATCTGACTGCACTGAAGTCCTTGCCCCCCGCGACCAGCGAGGTACATGCCAGCACACACCACGACGGCAATGACAACGTCACCACCGTCACGTTGTCGGTGCCCGCAGCATCGCCCGCCGTGGCGCTGTTCCAGCATGTCTCGATCAAGCGCAGCGCCGGAGGCGAGCTTGCGCTGCCCCTGACGTGGACTGACAATGACGTCACGCTCTGGCCCGGTGAGTCGATCACGCTGACCGCGCGCTATGCATCGCAGGGAACAGCCGAGCCTGTCATCGAAGTGAGTGGATGGAACGTTCAGGCCCGAAGCGTTCCGGCCGCCGTCACGCAGGGTGAAAATCATTGAAGACGCAAAGGCTTCCATGTCGCGTGTGACCATCAACGATGTCGCCCGTGCATCGGACACCTCGAAGAAGACGGTGTCGCGCGTGCTCAACAACGAGCCGAACGTGCGCGACTCGGTCCGGCAGCGCGTGCTGGCGGCCGTGGCGGAGCTCAACTACCGGCCGCTGACGTCGGCACGCAGCCTGGCGACCAATCGTTCGTTCTCCATCGGGCTGCTCTACGACAACCTGTCACCCAGCTACATCATGGAAGTGCAGGCCGGTGTGCTGGAGGCCTGCGAGGCCAAGCAGTACGGCATGATGGTGCAGCCGCTGGTGTCGACTGCGCCGGACTTCGTGGAGCGCGTGGAAGGCATTCTGCTCAGGCACCAGCCCGATGGGCTGATCCTGACGCCGCCCATCACCGACCACGCCAAGCTGCTCAGCCACCTGCGCAAGATCGACCTGCCGTTTGCCTCCATTGCCCCGCGCCAGCCCAAGGGCTGCATCGGCGTGATGCTGCGCGAGCGCGAGGCCGCGGCGGCGATGGTGGCGCACCTGGTATCGCTGGGTCATCGTCGCATTGCCCATATCCTTGGCGACCCCAAGCACGGCGCTGGCATCTGGCGCCTGGCCGGCTATCGCGATGGCCTGGAGCGCGCGGGCCTGAAGGAAAACCCGGCGTACATGGTGCAGGGCCAGTTCTCGTTCGAATCCGGCGTGGCGGCTGCACGCCGGCTGCTCGCGCTGAAGAACCGCCCTTCCGCCATCTTCGCGGCCGACGATGACATGGCCGTGGGCGCCATCTGGGCAGCGGCCGAGGCCGGCGTGTCCGTACCGGGCGAGATCTCCATCTGCGGCTTCGACGACACCACCATCGCCACGCAGGTGTGGCCGCCGCTCACCACCGTGCACCAGCCCGTGCGCGACATGGGCAAGCGCGCCACCGAAGAATTGCTGCTGCGCGTGCTGGGCAAGGGCGAAGCCCGCATGGTCGAGGTGGCCTACGAAATGCGCATGCGCGCATCGACCGCACCCGCCCCCTGACGCGCACGCTATCCTGCGAACCAGCCACCGATCGAAAGGATCCGTCCATGCCCGCCACGCCTGACGCCAGCCCCGCGACACGGAAGTACCACTTCATTTCAGGGCTGCCGCGCTCGGGCACCACGCTGCTGGCAGCCATCCTCAACCAGAACCCGCGTTTCCGCGCCGGCATGACCAGCCCGCTGGCCGACATCATGGGCCTGGTGATGGCCGAGGCCAGCAGCAAGAACGACTTCTCCTTCGACGTATCCGACGAACAACGCGTGGCGCTGTTGCGCGGCCTGGTCGAGAACTTCTACTCCGTGCAGAACGATGCCGGCGTGGTGTTCGACACCAGCCGGCTGTGGTGCAGCCGCATGCAACTGCTCAACACCCTGTTCCCGGGCGTGAAGGTCATTGCCTGCGTGCGCCAGCTGGCCTGGGTGCTGGACAGCATGGAGCGGCTCGTACAGCGGCAGCCGGTGAGCGTGAGCAAGGTGTTCCGCTTCGACACCAACACCACCGTGTACTCACGTGTGGAGGCGCTGACCGATCCACGCGGCATGGTGGGCTTTGCCTACCAGGCCACCAAGGAGGCGTTCTACGGCCAGTTCGCGCAGAAGCACCTGCTGATGCTGACCTACGAAAGCCTGGTGGCCGACCCAGCCGCCGCCATGCGCGCCGTGTATCGCTTCCTCGACGAGCCCTGGTTCGAGCACGACTTCGACCATATCCAATACAACGCGGACGAATTCGATGCGCGTGTCGGCATGCCCGGCCTGCACTCCGTACGACCGAAAGTGCAGTCCATCGAACGCCAGCCCGTGCTGCCTCGCGAGGTGTTCGGGCGCTTTGCCAACGAAGCGTTCTGGGCCGACCCGAAGAACAACGTCAACCAGGTGCCCATCGTCTGAAGGGCCCGCATCGTCGCAAAGGACAAAGGCCGCTTTCGCGGCCTTTTTTTCTGTCGGTCGATTTTCCCTACGTGGGAGAGGAAGCCTCTTCCTCGTGGCGCCAGCCATTCTCGAACACCAGCGCATCCAGCGACTGCCGCGTGGCCCACTTCTCCTGCTGCAGCATGGGCTCGCTGTAGAACTCGTCGACATGACCCAGGCACAGCACGGCCACCGGGCGGGCACCTGACGGCAGGCCCAGCAACTTGCCGAGCTGGTCGGGATTGAACAGCGACACCCAACCCATGCCGATGCCTTCCGCACGGGCCGCCAGCCACATGTTCTGAATAGCGCACGCGACCGAGGCCAGATCCATCTCGGGCATGGTGCGGCGACCGAATACGTGCTCCTCGCGTCGATCCATCAAGGCGGCCACCAGCACCTCGCCGCATTCCCGCACGCCCTCCACTTTCAAGCGCATGAACTCGCTGCCGCGTTCACCGAGCGCCTCGGCGGTCAGCTGTCGCTCCTCGTCGACCAGGGTGACGATCTGCTGACGCAGCGCCGGTTCGGTGATGCGGATGAAACGCCATGGCTGCATGAAGCCGACACTTGGCCCCAGATGCGCCGCCCGTAGCAAGCGCTCGAGCAGCGCAGGCTCCAGCGGCTCGGGCAGGAAATGCCGCATATCGCGACGCTGTTCGATAACGCGATAAATGGCCGCGATATCGGTGTCGTTGTAACGTCTCATGAGGGCGAAGCTTCGAAGGATGGCTGGCGTCACCGACGAGGCTAACAGACGAAGCTTTCGAGCGGATGTTTCGAAGCCTCAGCACACGTCGTAGCCCGGATGAAGCCAACGGCGGAATCCGGGACCGCGACTTGCCGTGCGCACGGGGTATGGCAATTCACCCGCCCCTGACCCCACCCCGGATTCTCGCTGCGCTTCATCCGGGCTACGTGTGATTTCTTGCGACGGTCAGTTTGATTTGACGTAGAACACGTAAGTCGCCGTATACGGCACGCCGACCTTGGTGCCCTCCCGCGTGGGCGCTGATGCCGGCGCCACGCCGCCCTTGGTTTCCACGCGCTGCACGTAAACGACCTTGCTCAAGATGCCCGGCGTGGCATCGGGGCTGACCTTGATCAGCAACCACGGAATATCCGCGCTCGCCTGCCTGGCCGGCACCGTGGCAACCGGCGCCTCCTTGTCGCGAACCACCTTGCTGCCATCGGCCGCCTCCCAGGACGGGCCGGCGTAGTGATGGATCACCCCGCTCGCGCTGCGCAACTCCGCCAGCGGCGCTTCAAATGTCCACTTCGGCGCGGAGCCGGTTTCCGCCGTGCTCGTATAGATCTGCACACCGGTGGCCTTGGCCGTGAACGCCACCTTGTAACCCGCCGGCGGCTGCAACGTGGCGGGTGTCGCGTCCTGCGCGTGCGATGCGGCGATACCGGCAAGAAAGCATGTGGCGGCGACCCGCTTTCCGAATGTCGATGTTAGGTTCATGGGTTTTCCCGTTGGATTCGAACGTTCACTGGTCCATGGCGTGCGTCTGCTTTGGATCGAAGATGGACGTGCAAGTCGGTGTCCTTCACCCATACATACCCACAATGGATGCCCAATGACATAGCTCGCGTGTCTAAGAGCGCCCTGCTTCGCCGGCTTAGCCTTCCAGATGGCGACGTCTGGATTGCGCCAGCCGACTCACACCGTGAATGGCAAGCGCCAACACCACCAGCACTGCACCCAATCCAGCAACGGGTATCCAGCCACCGCGTTGCCAGGCGATCACAGCACCCCATGCACCGAACGCGCCACCGACAAACATGCCACCCATGAACACCGTATTGACCCGACTGCGCGCTTCCGGGCGCAACGCATAGATCACATGCTGGTTGCTGACCAACGCAATCTGCTCACCAAAATCCAGAAGGATGACGCCGACGATCAACCCAGCCACGCTCGGCCACCCTGCAAACACCAACCACGATAACAACATCACGACAGCACCAAGGCCGATGATCAGGTGCGGCCCCTTGCGATCAGCCACCCTGCCTGCCAAGGGCGCCGCAAGCACACCAATGGCTCCCAGGATGCCAAAAGCACCGGCCGCCTCTGCACCGAGGTGAAAGTGGGCCTCCAGCCTCAGGGCCAGAATGCTCCAGAACGCAATGAACGAACCGAACAGCAAGGCTTGAATGGTCGTCGCTCGCACGAGCGCCGGTTCTTGCGCCAGGAGCGTACCCAGTGAACGCATCAGCGTGGCGTAGGTTTCCGTGGTGCTGGCTGCGCGACTGGGCAGCGTTGCCCACAGAAGGCCTGCTGCCGCGGCCGAGAGCAGCGCGCCGCACCAGTAGGCCGCACGCCACCCGAATTGCTCTCCGATGTACCCGCCAAAAGCCCGACTGAAGAGAATCCCGCACAGCAAGCCGGCCATGACTCTTCCAACGACGCGTCCTCGTTGTTCAGGGTTGGCGAGTTCTGCTGCAAACGGCACGATCTGCTGCGCAACGGAGGCGGTGATGCCGACGAGTGCCGAAGCGACAACCAGGACAAGGGCATTGGGTGACAGAGCAAGAAGCACCAGCGCCAGCACCAGACACAACGTCTGCGCAATGATCAGCGGCCGGCGCGCGATGCGGTCGCCAAGCGGAATAACGCAGACCAGGCCTCCGGCATATCCAAGCTGGGTGATGGTGGGAACCCAGTCAACGATGCCGGCCTGACCGTCAAACGCGCTCTGCAACAAACCTAACAGCGGCTGGTTGTAATAGATGTTCGCCACGCAGACACCACAGGATGCCGCCATGGCTAAAGTCAGTACCGGCCCGATCGATGGGGCGGGAGCCGACGCCGGGGTACTCGCCTTTCCAGGACGGCCCGCAGACTCCAGAGAAGCATTCTGTTCGCTCATGCCGCACCCCGGATCGAGATGACTGGAAGCGGTGAATCAACAGGCGGTCGCTTTGCCGCACGGTGCCGACATGGTCCATCGGATCGACCGGCAAGTCCAACGCCTGCGGAAACCAGGAGTGACCATGCGCATCATCGCCATCTCCCAGCTGAGTGCTCCTTGACGCTTATGCCCGCGTCAGGTCGAAAGCAGGCATCCGCGTTGGGCTCACTTTGCTAACGGACTTTCCCCGAGGGATGGTTTCGCGGCCCCATCCCGGATTCTCGCTGCGCTTCATCCGGGCTACGTGTTGGCGAGTAGCCCGGATGGAGGCGTAGCCGGAATCCGGGAAGGCACGGCATAGATACGTTGGTGCGGGCGTCGGGGTGGGTATCGGGTGAGTGATGGTTTCGCGGCCCCATCCCGGATTCTCGCTGCGCTTCATCCGGGCTACGTGTTGGCGAGTAGCCCGGATGGAGGCGTAGCCGGAATCCGGGAAGGCACGGCAAAGATACGTTGGTGCAGGCTTCGGGGTGGGTATCGGGTGAGTGATGGTTTCGCGGCTCCATCCCGGATTCTCGCTGCGCTTCATCCGGGCTACGTGTTGGCGAGCAGGCCGGACGGAGGCGTAGCCGGAATCCGGGAAGGCACGGCAAAGATACGTTGGTGCGGGCTTCGGGGTGGGTATCGGGTGAATGATGGCTTCGCGGCCCCATCCCGGATTTTCGCTGCGCTTCATCCGGGCTACGCGTTGGCGAGTAGCCCGGACGGAGGCGTAGCCGGAATCCGGGAAGGCACGGCAAAGATACGTTGGTGCGGGCTTCGGGGTGGGTATCGGGTGAGTGATGGTTTCGCGGTCCCATCCCGGATTCTCGCTGCGCTACATCCGGGCTACGTGTTGGCGAGTAGCCCGGATGGAGGCGTAGCCGGAATCCGGGAAGGCACGGCATAGATACGTTGGTGCGGGCTTCGGGGTGGGTATCGGGTGAGTGATGGTTTCGCGGTCCCATCCCGGATTCTCGCTGCGCTTCATCCGGGCTACGGTGCTGGTGGCTTACCACGCATCGATGCCTTGCAGCAGTTTCTTGGCCAGTCGCGGCTGTCGGAGTTGCTCCAGCCACCACTCCAGCGCGCGGCCATGGTGATCGCCGCGCCAGCCAACGTAGAGCCGGTTGGGTTCGCGCGGGGCGGCCATGCGTTTCTCCACCAGTTCGCCACGCTTGAGCAGCGATTGCACGCGTTGCCGTGGAAGCCAGCCAACGCCAAGGCCTTCGCGCTGCGCGAGGATCTTGGCGCGCATGCTCGGCACCGCCAGCGTGGTCTGGCCACCCTGGATGCCATAGCTGTGGCTGCCCAGGCCGCGAGCGGTATCGGCCACTACCACGGCGCGATACGGCAGCAATGGTTCCTGCTGCAGCGGCTCGGCGACCTTCGCCAGCGGATGGCGTGGTGACACGGCGAATACCCACTCCATGACACCCAGTTCCGCCCAGCGCAGGTCGGGAATGGCAGGCGGCGCATTGGTGGCGCCGATCACCAGGTCGGCGCGGCCATCGCGCAGCGCCTCCCAGGTGCCGTTGAGCACTTCGTGGGTCACGCGCAGCAGCACTTCGGAAGCCAGGGCGTCGAACGCGCGGATGACCGGCAGCAGCGTGTCGAACTCCAGGATTTCGTCAGTGACGATCCACAGCCGGTCTTCCCAGCCGCCGGCCACCTGCTTCACCCGGCGCGTGAGTCGCGAGACGTCCTGCGCCAGCCGGGCGGATTCTTCGGCCAGCAGCTGGCCGGCGGGCGTGAGCTGCATGCGGTAGCGGCGGCGGTCGAACAGCAGCGCATCGAAACGCGCCTCCAGCTGCCGCGCGGCGTGCGAAACGGTTGAGGGCGCCTTGCCCAGCATCTGGGCCGCGCGCGACAGGCTTCCCCGGGCGTGGATGGCTTGCAGCAAGGCCAGTTCGTCGTCTGACAACATGTTCGACACCTTCGAACGTGTGCACCGATGCCATGGTACGGCAAAGCGCGGCCTGGCGCGCAGCATGGTGATCGTTCCCTCCCAATCACTTCCGGAGCATCACCATGAAACGCTACGCAGACAAAACCGTACTCGTCACTGGCGGCAACAGTGGCATCGGCCTGGCCGCCGCCAAGGCTTACGCCGCCGAAGGCGCCCGCGTGATCATCACCGGCCGCGACGCCACGGCGCTGAAGCAGGCGGCCGACGCGATCGGCCCGACCGCCCTTGCCCTGCGCAGCGATGCCGCTTCGCTGGCCGACGGCAAGGCACTGGCCCATGAGCTCACCGGGCGCGGGTTGCGCCTGGACGCTGTCTTCATCAATGCCGGCATCGCCAAGTTCGCTTCGCTGGAGAACGCTGACGAGACGCTGTGGAACCAGATTTTCGATACCAACGTGAAGGGCCCCTACTTCCAGCTGCAGGCATTGCTGCCGCTGCTGAACCAGGGCGCGGCCATCGTGATCAATGGCTCCATCAATGCGCACATCGGCATGCCGGATACCTCCATCTACGCTGCCAGCAAGGCGGCACTGGTGAGCATGGCCCGCACCTTGTCGGCCGAGTTGCTGCCGCGCGGTGTGCGCGTGAACGTGGTGAGCCCGGGCCCGGTGAGCACGCCGATCTACAACAAGCTGGGCGTGGATGCCGCCGCGCTGGATGCGGTGGCCGGGCAGATCCAGGCACAGATTCCGCTGGGCCGGTTCGGCACGCCGGAAGAGATCGCCTCCACGGTGTTGCACCTCACCGCGCGCGAGTCGGCCTTCATCGTCGGTACTGAAGTCATCGTCGACGGCGGCATGAGCCAGTTGTAATGGATGGAAGACACGGGCCGCACCCCTTCGTGGGTGCGGCACTGCCCTTTTTTCGGCGCCTGTCGACACCTGCACCAGCCCGCAAACTCTTGCGCCAGGCTTTCGGACGGCCAACCGTCCGGCCGCGCCCGGCAACGCCACGCCCCGCTCAACTTTCCACCTTCTACGCCGATAAAAGTTCAGCGCGGAGTAGTGGGCTCCGTAATTCCCGGAGCGAATATGTTGGTCCTGATCGGTGCGATCGTCGTACTTGCGTCCGTGCTGGGCGGCTTTGTGCTGTCGCACGGAGAGATTCTTGCCTTGTGGCAGCCGTATGAGCTGCTGATCATCGGTGGCGGCGCGCTGGGTGCCTTCCTGTCGGCCAACCCGCCCAAGGTGGTCAAGGCGGCGATCACCGATGCCATCGGCCTGCTCAAGGGCCCCAAGTACAAGAAGCAGGATTACGTGGACCTGCTGTCCATGCTCTACGACCTGTTCAGCCTGATCCGCAAGGAAGGTCTGCTCGGCGTGGAGGAACACATTGAAGATCCGCAGGCCAGCTCGCTGTTCTCCGCCTACCCGCGCCTTCTGCGCGAGCACCACCTGATCGAATTCACCACCGACTGCCTGCGCCTGATCGTGGGCGGCAGCATGAACCCGCACGAGCTGGAACAGTTGCTGGACGTGGAGCTGGAAACCCATCACCACGAAGCGCTGGCGCCTGCGATGGCGGTGACGAAGATGGCCGATGCGCTGCCGGGCTTCGGCATCGTGGCGGCCGTGCTCGGCATCGTCACCACCATGGGCCAGCTCGACGGCGACACCTCGCGCATCGGCATGCACATTGCCGGCGCGCTGGTGGGCACCTTCCTCGGCATCCTGCTCTGCTACGGCTTCCTTGGCCCGCTCGGCTCGGCCATGGAAAACCGCGTGCAGGAAGACGGCAAGGCGTTCGAGTGCGTGAAGATCGCCCTGCTCGCCAGCCTGCGCGGCTACAACCCGAAGGTGTCAGTGGAATTCGCGCGCAAGGCGCTCTCCACGCAATCGCGCCCGGGCTTCCAGGATCTTGAAGAACACCTCAAGGCGCCGCGCGCCAAGGCGGCGACGTGAGCGAACAAGGCGAGCAGCTGCCGCCCATCATCATCCGCCGTGTAAAGAAGGCGGCGCACGGCCACCACGGTGGCGCCTGGAAGGTGGCCTACGCGGACTTTGTCACCGCCATGATGGCCTTCTTCCTGGTCATGTGGCTGATCGGCGCGGGCACGCGGCAGCAGCGCGCTGCCATTTCGGAATACTTCAAGAACCCCAGCATGACGCCCGGCACGGCCACCATGGCTCCGCCGGGACAGGCCGGCCCGGGTGGCGCCAGCAACAGCATGATCAAGCTGGGAGGTGCGATGGACATGTCGCACGGCCCCGGCAAGGACACCAAGGGCGTGGCCGCCAGCGCCGATCCGAAGGAGATCGAAAAGGAAGCGCGCAAGCAGGAACGCGCGCGCCTTGAAGAGTTGATGCAGCAGCTGCAGGCAGCCATCGAGAGCAGCCAGGCGCTGGAACCGTTCAAGGACCAGCTGTTGCTGGACATCACGCCCGAAGGCCTGCGCATCCAGATCGTGGACAAGCAGAACCGCCCGATGTTCGACACGGGCAGTGCACAGCTGCGGCCATACACCACCAAGATCCTGGAAGAGCTGGCCAGCTTCATCAATCGCGTGCCCAACCGCATCAGCCTGTCGGGCCACACCGACGACGCGCCGTATACCAGCGACCATCAATACAGCAACTGGGAGCTCTCCGCCGATCGCGCCAATGCCGCGCGACGCTCCTTGCTCTCCGGTGGCCTCACCGAAGACAAGATTGCTCGCGTGGTGGGCCTGGCCTCCTCCGTGCCGTTTGACCGCGTGAACCCCGGCGACCCGATCAATCGACGCATCAGCATCATCGTGATGAATCGTCAGGCCGAGGCCGCCTCGCTTTCACAGGAAAGCGGACCCGAAGAAATGAAGGTACCCACGGCCCCGCTGCCCACGGTGACACCGGTCGCCGCCGCCGCGCCGGCCATCATCACGGTCGCACCGGCGGAACCCGACGGTGCGGGCCATGCCGATGCTCCCGCGCAGGCTGGCCCTCACTCACCGTAAGGCAGGTGGTGCCTTGCGGGCACCATACGGGTGCGCATTCATCAATGCATGGCGCTCTCCCGCGCGCCGTGCGCACCCGCCGATCCGACGCGTATGCAAAACCTTGGGCTATGTAGACCCCATGTACACCCAAAACGGGCTATGCTCGAAGACTGGCCTGACAGCTTGACCGACCGCTATCGATCGAGGTTGCAGCTCATGTTCAAGCTTGGGCGATGGTCCATGCTCAATCTGCTGATTGCGATGATGAGCGTCATGGTGCTGATCGCCGTGATCGTGCCCATCTGGCGCACCCTAGGCACCCGGCAACATATTGCCGACGCCGTGCTGGATGCGAGCGCACTGAAAGTGGTGGTGCTGGAAGCGGCCACGGTTCGCGGCGGGCTGGCCGAGGTCCGTTCCAATGACCTGCACTACAACCCCAAGGCCTCCATCGGCACCTATGTGGCCTCGGCCGAAATCGCCGACGGCGGCCTGATCACCCTGCACACCCGCAACACCGGCACCAGCCCCGACCCCATCCTGATGCTGATTCCCAGCGAACGGAACGGCAAGGAAGGCGCCGAGATCACCTGGACGTGCAAGATGATGCAGAACGCCTATGCGTTGTCCCCTCCCGATTGCCTGAAGCAGGACAGCACTCAGCCGGCCCCTGCGAATTCGCCGACGCCTCGTGTCACGACGGCAGCTGCCGCACAGGCGCTCACGCGCACTGACACGACGCACTAAAGCCCCGGGGCAAGATGCCCCGGGCGATCAACCGTGGGCGGCGCCACCCTCAGCTGCCAGCGCGTTCGCTGGCGGCGTCACGGTGGCCGCCGGGAAGCTCTCCGAAATGTCCCTGGCCAGTGCGTCCAGCGCATTCACCTCTTCGCTCAACACGCCCACCATTTGATTGGTGATGTGCAACAGCTCCCGGGGCTCGACGTCGCCTGCCTGGATATCGATGGTGGCATCGGCCATGCGCGATTCGCTGAGCACGGCCGTGGTCTCACTGGCGATGATGGCGGCCTTGGCGCTCTGCTCGGCGTATACGCTGGAATAGCGGCGCAACTGCCCGGCGTCGATCCAGCCCGCCGACTGGTTGGCCACGGCCACGTCCCAGGCTTCATGGCGCAGCGTGGGCCAGCGTCCATCGAGATAGAAATTGCCGGCCATGGCATCGTGCAGGTGCTTGTCGATGTCGGCCGCGGACGCATGGGCTTTCAGGTCGCCAAGCAGATCGTCACGGAGCTTGCCGAGCGTACGCATGCGCTCACGATCATGCTCCCGTGCCCGGGTGATCTCCACGAAGTTCTGGTGGATCTCTGCATCGATGCGCGCCCGTGCCTCGCTGGCTGCATGCTCGTGATGCACGTGCTCGACCCACGCCTCCAGCGAAAGCGCCGTGAGGATGCTCACCACGATCATCACATAGTGCTTCGCAAAGGCTTTCAGCGAATGGGCGTGTACTTCCGGTAACTCGAAATGCATGGGACAACCCTGTCTGGCCAACGGAAAGGACAAACGGCAGATCGCTCCACCGATGTGGAACGTCTTGCCCTGCAACGAAAGAACCATCCTGCCTGGGCGTGCGGACCTGCTTCGTCGGCATCACGCGCCGCCGGCATGATATCGGACCCTGGCGCCATCGACCCACCGACTGCCGGTGTCGCCCTACCCTCGCCGCCTCCTTCCTCCACGCCATTGCTCCATCGTCAGTTCGACGAAGGCGCGGCTCGCGGCGCTCTGATAGGCATCTTTCCGCCGCAACAGCACGGCCGTGCGCTTGAGCAGGCTGGGATGGAGCGCAACGGCGAAAAGCTCGGGATGCTGGGCCGCAATGGATGCCGGCAGCAGTGTGGACAGCGTGGTGCGCCTCACGATATCCACCACGGCACTGATCGAATTGGCCTCGATGGCCACATGCGGATGAACGGCATGCTCGCCGCAGTAGCGGTCAATCTGCTCGCGCGTGGCGAACTCCTTCGAAAGCAGCACCAGGGACTCATCATTCAGGGCCTGCAGCCCAAGGGTCCGCTTGCCCGCGCAGTGGTGTGCCTTGCCAACGACGAGCGCCAGGGTTTCCTCCAGCAGCGCACTGGCCTCGATATCGGCAGAACGCACTTCGTCAAAGGCAATGCCGACGTCGAGCTGGTCGCTGCCCAGCAGTTCCTCGATGCGCTCCTGCGGCATCTCGCGGATGGTCAGCACAATATGCGGGTAACGCCGGTGAAAGGCTTCCACCAGCGGGCCGATCAGATAGGACGTGAAGGTAGGCGTCAGGCCCAGGCGCAATGCGCCACGACTCAGGTCCTGCACGTCGTGCAGTGCGCGCTTCCCCGCCTCCAGATCCAGTAGCGCCCGTTGCGCGTAACGCTGGTAAACCTCTCCGGCATCGGTCAGGCGCGTGGCCTTGCCGCTTCGATCGAACAGAGGCACGCCCAGCGTCTCTTCCAGCAGTTTGATCTGCTGCGACAGCGCCGGCTGCGAAACGTGGAGAGCCTCTGCCGCGCGAGTGAATCCGCCGTGCTCGGCGACCGCCAGAAAGTAGTGGATGTGTCGCGAAAGCACAGCCAGTCACTCCATAAGAAAATTCAATTGATTACATCATAAATCAGTCTTTTACCTTATGCATTGCGACGCGTACCGTGGGCTCCATCGACCACCCGAGGGCCGGAGCAGCAGCCATGAAAGACATCATCGACGGTTTCCTGAAGTTCCAGCGCGACGCCTTCCCCGAGCGGGCCGGCCTGTTCCGCGAACTGGCCACGCGACAGGCGCCCCGCGCCCTGTTCATCTCCTGCTCCGACAGCCGCCTCGTGCCGGAACTGGTGACCCAGCGCGAGCCCGGCGATCTCTTCGTGATCCGCAACGCGGGCAATATCGTGCCGTCCTACGGCCCCGAGCCGGGCGGTGTATCGGCATCGGTGGAATACGCTGTCTCCGCACTGCACGTGTCGGACATTGTCATCTGCGGCCACTCCGACTGCGGTGCGATGACCGCCATTGCCTCCTGCACCTGCCTGGACCATATGCCGGCCGTGGCCCACTGGCTGCGCTATGCCGACTCGGCGCGCGTGGTCAATGAGGCCAGGCAGCACAAGACGCCGCTGGAGCGCGTGCAGTCGATGGTGCGCGAGAACGTGATTGCGCAGCTGGCCAACATCAAGACGCACCCGGCGGTGCGCCTTGCCCTCGAAGAAGGCCGAGTGAGCCTGCATGGCTGGGTCTACGACATCGAGACCGGCAGCATCGATGCACTGGACGGCGCCACCGGCCGCTTCGTCTCGCTCGCCGCGCAACCCCACGTCTGCGCCACGCCCGCATCGCACGCCCACGCAGCCTGAATCACCCCATTAAAAGGAGCCCCCATGATCCAGTCGCAGCACACGCCGTCAGCCCGCCAGGCGCTGTCCGAAACCATCATCGCCACCAAGCTCAGGAAGGATCTTTCCTTCGAACAACTCACGGACGGCACCGGCCTGAGCATTGCCTTCGTCACGGCCGCCCTGCTTGGCCAGCACGCGTTGCCGGCGGATGCCGCCCACGCGATTGCGAAGAAGCTGGACCTCGACGACGACGGCACCGCGCTGCTCCAGGCCATCCCGCTGCGCGGCAGCATCCCCGACCGCGTGCCCACCGACCCCACCATCTACCGCTTCTACGAGATGTTGCAGGTGTACGGCACCACGCTGAAGGCGCTGGTCCACGAGAAGTTCGGCGACGGCATCATCAGCGCGATCAACTTCAAGCTCGACGTGCAGAAGATCGATGATCCGGAAGGCGGTTCGCGCGCCGTGATCACGCTGGACGGCAAGTACCTCCCCACCAAGCCGTTCTGATCCTTGCACCTGACATCGGGCGGCGAGCGGCTTGCTCGTTGCCCGGTCTCGCCTCGCCACCATTGCTCATGGCCAGGCTTCCGCCTGGCCCGCCCCACTGAGGTACCCCATGGATTTTGTAAAGCGCACCATCGACCTTGCCATGAAGAACGTCGAAGAAGGCGGCCGCCCCTTCGCGACGGTGATTGTCCGCAACGGTGAGATCCTCGCCGAGAGCCCCAACCTGGTCGCCCAGACGAAGGACCCCACCGCGCACGCGGAAATCCTCGCCGTGCGCGAAGCCTGCCGGAAACTCGGCACCGAACACCTGACCGATTGCGATATCTATATCCTCGCCAGCCCCTGCCCGATGTGCCTGGGTTCGATGTACTACTGCAGTCCCCGGCAGGTCATCTACATCACCACCCGCGAAGACTACGCGCCGTTCTACCGTGACGACCGCAAGTACTTCGAGCTGGATACCTTCTACGCCGAATTCAGCAAACCCATCGGCGAACGCCGCATGCCCATGCTGCAGCAGAAGGACGAAAGCGCGATCAAGGTGTACCAGCGCTGGAAGGAACTCAACGCGAAGTAATCAGACACCCCGTAGCCCGGATGAAGCGAAGCGGGAATCCGGGAGCAAGCGCCGCCATGGCTCGATATCACTTCAAGGCAAGGGTTTCGCCATCCCACAGGTTGCGACACGCCACGCCCTCCCGGATTCCCGCTTCGCTTCATCCGGGCTACTTCAAGGGGATCCGCGACCCCGGTCCCCTTACCATTTCATCGAGCCGTCACAATGCACGACTAACGTGCGACATCCACGAACACCCAGCCGCTGAAGCCTTCGGCGGCGTCGCGAGTGCATGTGACCGTCGATTCCACGTCCGGGCTGGCCCGGTTGTTCGAGCAGCAGCACGACACGCTCTACCGCTATTTCCTCAAACGCACGGCGCATGCCTGGGATGCGCAGGATCTGGTGCAGGAGCTTTATCTGCGCCTGCTGCGCACGGATCGTGACCAGGGTGCGGTCATCCAGAATCCGGAGGCCTATCTGTTCACGGTGGCGGCCAACCTGGTGAAGGAGCACGCCACGCGGCGCCAGCGCAGCCCGCTGGGCAGCGATGACCTGGAGGAAGTGATCGAGCGGCTGGCCACGCCTTGCGACGCGGCTGCCGGGGTGGATCGCTCGCTGCGGCGGGAACGGCTGGCCGACACCATTGGCCGGCTGCCGGCGAAATGCCGCGCAGCGCTGGTCATGCACTACCGTGACGAACTGGGTTATCGCGATATCGCCGAGCGCCTGGATATCTCCACCCACATGGTCAAGAAATACATCGTCAAGGCGCTGGCCGTGTGCCGTCTGGGGATGGCCCGCTATGAATGATTTCGCCCGCCACCAGGCACCGACGAACCAGCAGCGCCGCATCGCCGAAGAAGCGGCCGAGTGGTACCTGGATCAGCGCGAGGGGCTCAGTGCGGAGCAGCATGCCGCCTTCATGGACTGGCTGTGCCGCTCTCCCGCCCACGTGGCGGAGTACCTGGCCATGACGCGCCTGCATGGCGATCTCGCCGCAGCCGCGGCGCTTGATCCATTGACGACTGCGCAGCTGAAGGAGCACGCCGCACAGGAGCACGCCGTGACGCCGCTGCGCCTGAGCACCCAGAGCGGCCGGCCGGCGACCGAGCCCACACGCCGTTGGCGCCGCGCGCCGATGCAGGCTGCAGCTGCCGCACTGGTGCTGTGCCTGGGCGCACCCACATGGTTGCAGCAATCGCCGGTGCACTGGGACGCCTATGCGTCCGACGCCGGCCAGGTCCGCAGCCTGCAGCTGGACGATGGATCGCAGCTGGAACTGGATGCCAACAGCATCGTGCTCACGCAATTTGACCTGACGCAGCGCCGCGTCGAGCTGTGGCGCGGTGGTGCACTGGTTGATGTGGCGCACGACCCGGCCCGTCCGTTGAAGGTCAGGCTGGGGCGCAATGAACTGCAGGATATCGGCACGGTGTTCGACGTCCATCTTGGCAAGAACGGCAACCGCGTCACCGTGATCAGTGGCCGGGTCAAGGTGTGGCAGCCCGCGCACTCTGCGTGGATGGCCAGCCCGGACAATATCGGTTCGCTGGTCGCTGACCTCTCCGGCGGCCAGCAAGCACGCCTGCACGACGATGGTTCGCTGGACCTGGTCGATCGCCAGGCCAATCTGTCCGACAGCACCGCCTGGCTACCCAGTGACATCCATTTCGAAGGAGCCACCGTGGCCGAGGTAGCGCGACGCTTCAACGCGTACACCACGCAGCCGCTGGATATCGAGGATGCCGGCGTGGCGGCCACGCGCATCTCCGGACGCTTTCATGCCAGGGATGTCGACGCATTCATCACTTACCTGCAGACCCTGCCGGGCGTGCAGGTGGCGCGCGGCGCAGACAGCGTGCGCGTGTATGCCGGCAACGGTCCGTTGAAGGACGTCCGCCGGCTGTAAGAAAAAATTCATGAAGAAAAAGGTACCCAATGGCTGCGCTGGGCACTCGTAGAGAGTCAGGCAGCGGCAAGGAGGTCCACTCCTGCCGCCTTACAGACTCTCCATCGAAGGCTATCGGCTCCATGCGTACACGGCTTGCTCTTCATATCGCGCTTCTGCTCGGCGGCGCCATTCCCACCCTTTCGCTTGCCGACACGGCACCGGCCATTCCGCCGATGCAGCTGAGTCAGGCACTGGATCAGTTTTCGCGGAGCAACGGCGTGCAGGTGGTGTACAGCGCCGACGTCACCGGCAGCCTGCGCAGCAGCGCCGTACCCGCCGGCACGGATGCCAAGACCCAGCTGAGCCAGCTGCTCAAGGGCACGGGCCTAGGCTACCGCTTCATCACCCCGACCACCGTCACCATCATCCGCGAGTCCGATGCGGGAAAGCCCTCGGCCGCGGGCGCCGAAGCGTCCCGCGGCCCGACGACCAAGGCCAATGACGCCACGCACGAGCTGGCCCCTATCAGCGTCAGCGCCAATGCGGTGAACACACTGGCCCCGAGCGCCGCGCCGCTGGATGCCGTGCAGCCGACCTCGGTGATCGACGAGCGCTTCATCCGCGACGGCCTGCGCTTCAACTCCAACTTCGACGACATCATCAAGTACGCGCCCAGCGTGACGGTGACCTCGCCCGAAGGCCCGGGCATGGGCAAGAACGAAGGCATCAGCATCCGTGGTTTCCAGGATGGCCAGTTCAACATCACCTTCGACGGCATCCCCTTCGGCGACGCCAGCGACCTGCACCACACTACCTCGGCCTACTTCAACAACCACGTGCTGGGCCAGGCGGAAATCGACCGCGGCCCGGGCGGTGGCGCCACCATCGGCAATGCCACGTTCGGTGGCACCGTGGCGCTGCGCTCGCGCGACCCCAGCGACGTGCCGGGCATCACGCCCTACCTCACCTATGGCAGCTGGAACACCCGCGCAGGCGGCATCAGCGCCGACGAGCAGCTGGGTTCCAGCACACGTCTGTTCGCCGATGTGTCGAAGGAAGCCAGCGACACCTACCTGAAGGGCACGGACGATCGCCGCGAGCATGCCTTCATCAAGACGGTGAGCGACCTCGGCGCGTCCACCACGCTGACCTTCGTGTCCAGTTACAACAGCGAACACCAGAACACCGTGCAGGGCGCCACCAAGCAGGAGATCGAGGAGTACGGCTGGCGCTATGGCCTCAGCGACAACCCTGCCTTGCAGACCTACAAGGGCTACAACAACGCCGCGTACTACTCCAGCTTCACCTACGTAGGCCTGGCCACCCGCCTGGGCGACTGGGATCTGGACAACAAGGTCTACTACAACAGCTTTGACCACTGGGCTCGCAAGACCACCGATGCCAGCGACGACAACTCCGCCGACAACGGCGTGACCTTCTACGACGCGAACGGCAAGAAGCTGAAGAAGGTGACGGCCGATGTGCCGGGCAAACTTTCCGATTCGGGGTTCCATGCCTTCGGCGACGTGCTGCGCCTGGCGCACGACCTGGGTCCGGGCAACCTGCAGACCGGCATCTGGCTGGAGCGCAACCTGGATGCGCGCTACCAGTATCCGATCGACCTGAGCACCGGCCAGCAGACCGGCACCAAGTACGGCCCGACGTACAACTACCAGTTGAACGATCGCACCGACACCGTGCAGCCCTACGTGCAGTACGACTGGCAGGTCACCGAGTCGCTGACGTTGGCCCCCGGCGTGCGTTACTCGCAGGTCACGCGCTATCTCAACGCGGCGCTCAACAAGGTGTCGCCGCCCACGCCCTCCTACGCCGAGAGCACCTACCATGCCACCCTGCCCTCGCTCAGCGCGCACGAGAAGATCAGCGATGAGTGGAGCGCGTATGCGCAGGTGGCCAAGGGCTTCCTGGCGCCGCCGATCGACGTGATCGAAGTGAATGGTTCGCGTGGCCTCAAGCCCGAACAAACCACCAACTACCAGTTGGGCACGGCCTATGCCACGCGCGAATTCACCTTTGGCGCGGACGTCTATTACATCGACTTCGACAACTACCTCACCGAAACCGAAGTGAACACGGGTAACGGCAACGAGAACACCTATATCAACGGTGGCGGCGCCATCTACAAGGGTGCGGAGGCCGAAGCCACCTACGCATTGACCCAGACGCTCAGCCTGTATGGCAATGCCAGCTACAACAAGGCCACCTACAAGAACTCCGACGTGCAGGTGGCGGCCACGCCCAAGGTCACTGCCGCGCTGGGCGTGCTCTACTCCAGTCCCACGGGATACTTCGGTTCGCTGATGGGCAAATTCGTCGGCGAGCAGTACGGCGTGGACAACATGACCAACAGCTCGGGCGATACGGTGTTCGCCAACAGCCAGCGCATCGGCGGCTACTTCAGCACCGATGCTGCCTTCGGCTTCCGCAGCGAGCATGGTCCCTGGGGCACCAAGGGTTACTCGGTGAGCATGGCGGTGAACAACCTGTTCGACGTGCACAAGATCACCGGTTACGCCGGCACGCAGTCCGTCAGCGGCGATCCGCTGTTCTTCGGCCTGCCCGGTCGTGGCGTGTTCCTCGACCTGTCGGTGAAGCTGTGAGCGCCGCCCGCCTTGTCGCGCTGGCCCTGGCCTGCCTGTTGAGCTTGCCGGCCGCGGCCAGCGACAACACGCCGCTGGCGCGGGTGATCGTGCTGCGCCACGGCGTGCGTTCGCCCACCAGCGCGCCGGCCGAACTGGCACCGACGGCTGCCAAAGCCTGGCATGCGTGGCCGGTGGCGCCGGGCGTGCTCACCGAGCACGGCGCCGCAGCGATGCAGTCACTGGGCCAACGTTATCGCCAGATGTTGATGGCGGACGGCCTGTGGTCGGGTCGTTGCGACGAACAAGGTCGCGTCTCCATCCTGGCCGACAGCACACCGCGCAATCGCGCAAGCGGCGCAGCACTCGCCAAGGGCCTGGGCGGCAACTGCCACCTGACCTATCGCGCATTGCCCGCGGAGCAATCCAATCCACTGTTTCACTATGCCGAGGCTCATGGCGCCAAGGATGGCGATGCGCCCACCGTCACACCGCAGGCGTGGCCGCCGGTGGCACTGACGGAATTGCAGAGCATCCTGCTCGGCTGCGAAGACAAGGCTTGCGTGGACAACGCCAGGCAACAAGGGCGCAAGCTGTTGCTCGACCCCGCCCACGACGATGCCGCCAGCCGTAGCAAGGCGATCAAGAGCGCGGGCAGCCTCAGCGAAAACCTGATGCTGGAATACGTGCAGGGCTTTCCCGCCGCGGAAGTGGCGTGGGGGCACGGCAATGAGGCAACGATTGGCCGTCTGATCAGCCTGCATAACCTGCAGTTCGCGCTGGCCAAGAAACCGCTGCCCAACGCGGCACCAGCCGGGTCGAACCTGCTGGCGCACATCATGGCCACCCTGCAGCAGGCGGCGGGCGTGCCGCCTGAGGTCCAGCCATTGGCCAGCCGCCAGACACCGACCGTGTTGCTGGTGGCGCACGACACCAACCTGGCCAACCTGGCTGGCCTGCTCGACGTGGACTGGCACGATGCGCGCCAGCCCGATGATTATCCGCCCGGCGGCGCCCTGGTGTTCGATCTGGTCAGGGTGCATGGCGAAGACGTGGTGCGACTCAGCAGCTGGATGCCGACGCTCAATGGGCTTCGCAACGCGCGACTGGAACCGGCGGATGCCATGGTGATACGTACGCTGCGCCTGCCGCCCTGCCCGGATACCGATGCCTGCCCGCTGACGCGTGTGCAGCCATGGCTGCAGTCGCGCATGGCAAGCGACGCGACGGATCACGATATACCGGTGATGCCGGTGGTGCTGCCCTGACCATGACACGAAGACGGCGGGGTTGATCCCCGCCGTTTTACGTTGCAGCCGTTCTTTTCCGGCGCGCCTGTCAGCGACCAGTGATCGCCATCAGGTTCGGCGGATAACGCTCGCCTTCGATTCGGATGGCCGTTGCAGCCTTCTCGATCACATCCAGGTCGGCAGGCGTCAGCTCAACCGCGACGGAGCCGAGGTTTTCTTCCAGGCGATGCAGTTTGGTGGTGCCGGGAATCGGCACAATCCACGGCTCGCGTGCCAGCAGCCATGCCAGCGCGATCTGCGCAGGCGTGGCGTGCTTGGTCGCGGCGATCTCCCTGAGCAGGTCGACCATGGCCTGGTTTGCCGCCATCGCTTCCGGCGAGAAGCGCGGGAGATTCTTGCGGAAATCGTTGTCGCCTATCTTGGTGTCCTTGCCCATCGCACCGGTAAGGAAACCCTTGCCGAGCGGGCTATAAGCCACCAGGCCAATGCCGAGTTCCCTGCAGGCATCAAGAATACCGTTGGTTTCAGGGCCTCGCGTCCACAGCGAATACTCGTTCTGCAACGCGGCCACCGGCTGTACGGCATGCGCACGACGCACCGTCTGCGCGCCCGGCTCGGACAGGCCGAAGTAGCGGACCTTGCCTTCGGCAATCAGGTCCTTGACCGCACCCGCCACCTCTTCGATCGGCACATTCGGATCGACGCGATGCTGGTAAAGCAGGTCGATGGTGTCGATACCCAGCCGCTTGAGCGAGGCATCCGCTACGGCCTTGATGTGCTCCGGCCGACTGGTGAGGCCGTTGTTCTTGCCGGTGGCGGGATCGATGTCGAAACCGAACTTGGTGGCAATGACCACCTGATCGCGAACCGGCGCCAACGCCTTGCCCACCAGCACCTCGTTGGTGAACGGCCCGTAGACTTCAGCGGTATCGAAGAACGTCACGCCACGTTCGAACGCGTCGCGAATCAGGCGAATGGCGTCATCGTCCGAAAGGGCATGGCTGTAGCTGAAATTCAGCCCCATGCAACCAAAACCCAGGGCGGAAACCTCCAGGCCGCTCTTGCCAAGCAAGCGCTTCTGCATAAATCACCTCATGGAATACGGAAAATCGATCGGTACTGGGCCGCGTTGATCAGGGGTTCTCGGCGAACAACTTGCGCGCAATGCCCACGGCGGTGCTGGCAGTCGGCCAGCCGGCATAGAAGGCCAGGTGCGTGATCGCCTCGATCAGCTCGTCGCGCGTCACGCCGTTCTCCAAGGCGAACTTCAAATGGAACGGCAACTCATTGATGCGGTACTGCGCCACCAGTGCGGACACCGTGATCAGGCTGCGGTCGCGCTTGGAGAGTTCCTTCCGCTCCCACACTTCACCAAACAACACCTGCTGGGTGAGCTGGTCGAGCGCGGGGGCCACGTCAGCGAAAGGGCCCTGGGTCTTCTGCGTGAAGTCGGTCATTGCCGGGTTCCTTGGGAGGTGTAGATGGATTCGGGCGGCGCGCAGACGAAGGCAGGGCCGCGATGGCCCCGCCAGTGTGATCCCGCCCCGCCTATCTGATAAGACGGCAAATATCGAATGGACTTATGATCTCTATCGATCAATCACGTCGGCGTGATCATGGCCAGCGAGAACTACAACGACCTGCAGGCATTTCTCGCAGTGGCGCGGGCGGGCAGCTTCACCCGCGCTGCCGCCCAGCTAGGCCTGTCGCAATCCGCGCTGAGCCATAAGATCCAGGGACTGGAAGCACGGCTCGGCCTGCGCCTGCTCACACGCACCACTCGCAGCGTGTCGCCCACCG
The DNA here is from genome assembly GCF_014297575.1 of Dyella telluris. Lineage (NCBI taxonomy): Bacteria > Pseudomonadati > Pseudomonadota > Gammaproteobacteria > Lysobacterales > Rhodanobacteraceae > Dyella > Dyella telluris. The sequence goes on from NZ_CP060412.1 coordinate 699,802, forward strand.
AAGCCGGCGAGCGCCTGCAGCAGGCGCTGGCGCCCAACTTCGAAAACATCGATGCCGCCCTTGCAGGGCTCAGCGAACTACGCGACAAGCCGAGCGGCACCATCCGCATCACCAGCAGCGAACACGCCGCGGCCACCATCCTGTGGCCGGTGCTGCAGACTTTCCTGCCGCGATATCCCGATGTGCGCGTGGAAGTGATCAGCGACTCCACGCTCACCGACATCGTGGCCGAGCGTTTCGATGCCGGCATCCGCCTGGGCGAGCAAGTGGCGCTCGACATGATTGCGGTGCCCATTGGCCCACCGACGCGACTGGTGGTGGTCGGCAAACCGGCCTACCTGAAACGCCGGCCGCCCATCGTCACGCCACGCGATCTCACCGCGCACGACTGCATCAACCTGCGCTTCCTGACGCATGGCGGGCTGTATGCGTGGGAGTTCGAAAAAGGCCGGCATGCACTGAACGTACGCGTGGAAGGCCGCCTGACGTTCAACAACCTGGATCGCATACTCGACGCGTCACTGGCCGGCTTCGGCCTGGCCTATCTGCCCGAAGACATGGTCCGCCCGCACATCAGGGCCGGACGCCTGCGCCAGGTACTGGATGACTGGTGCCCCCTGTTCCCGGGCTATCACCTGTACTACCCAAGCCGACGACAGCCCTCGCCCGCGTTCGCGCTGCTGGTGGATGCGCTGCGTTATCGCGCGCGCAAGTCGTAGGTCACCCTCGACGGGAAAACCATGCCGGGCAGAGCCTTCGTTCGCACCAGTGTCGGTGCTCCAACCGTCATCGCCATCGCGGCGGAACTCATGTTGTTGGCGTGTCGAGGCTGTGTTCCGTGGGCTGCGGTGTAATGGTCATCACCTTGAGCCGGTCGGATCCTTCAAACCGGTGCCAGACGCCCTTGGGTATGACGATGAGTTCCTGCTCTACGAGGGAAAACCGCTCTTCCCCGGCATTGCCCAGCAGGATGACGGTGGTTGTTCCCTCCAGCACCATGACCACTTCGTCGCCGTTGGGGTGACGTTCCCATTCGCTGGAGCCGGAGTAGTAACTCACATACACCGCACCGTCCCGGTAGGGTGCAACTTCGGCAAACGCCTCGCTGGCATCACCCTCAAAGGCCATCGCCGGGGTTCGATCCGGCAGATGCTTCAACCCTGATAGAACGTTGGTCAGTGACTTTTTCATGGCCAGATAACAGTCCTGTGTTGATGTGTCGAACGGCACGTAATCCGGCGCGGGATGGCAGCGTTCTGCCGGCTCGATATCACCCTTCGAGTGGCCCGGATGTTGCCGGGGACGCCAGCCGGAACGGTGCGACGCTCCATGCACCGGACAGGCGGTCTTGCGAGGCACCCACCCGGATTCTCGCTGCGCTTCATCCGGGCTACAAGGTCGGCCCATGTTGGCTGGCTGCAACTGGCAAGGATGCCAGACACAAGGCGTGCTGCACGCAGCAGCCCTGAAGCTTGCATGTAACGGCTGCGCGGGCAAACGTCACATGTCAGGTTGGGCCGAGTTGCTCGTCGCCCTGACGATAGTTATCGTCGCCGCCCCGCATGGCACACGGCACCAACACGATGGCGAGCACTCACGCATGCGCGGCTGATTTGTTGCATGCAGATGACAGTCGGCACGCATTCAAGGTCTTTGCTCCATCGCCGATAGCAGGTTGCCCCCTCCCTTCCTTCGCATTGGGAATGATGATGCCCCAGCGTCGATAAGCACGGTTCGCTGTGCCCGCAAGAATCCATGTGAATCGTTTTCTTTCCGAGCAAAGTTCCTGAGTACCAGGGGATATATGAGAATTCGTTTGAACAACCGTCAGCAAGCGGGATTTACGTTGATCGAATTGATGATCGTCGTAGCCATCATCGCGATCCTGGCAAGCATTGCGATACCGGCGTATCAGGACTACGTCATTCGTACCCAGGTCATGGAAGGCTTCGCGTTAGCCGAAGGTCCGAAGAACGCCGTCGCCGAGTACTACTACATCACCGGCCAGTTCCCCACCACGGAAGCCCAGGCAGGCTTGCAGAGCGCCAATGCTTATGCGGGAAAATACGTGAGCCGAGTAGACGCACTTTCGCGGACCGGTGACATCCTGGTTCACTTCGACAGCACCGGTGGACAACATGCCAATGCAGCCATCAGCGGCCTTCAGCTGGGGTTCGCGGCAGTCATCACCAATGGCACGATCCAATGGGTATGCACCGACCGCAACATCAACGGCATCCCTCTCCGATATCTGCCGACGACCTGTCGCTGATGCGGAACGTTGAGAAGCATTTGACGAAGAACGATATCGCTTCCCATCGTGCCGGGGACGCCCGCGTTGGGTCCCGCTCCAGGCTCCTTACATCCCGCGGCTTTTTGAACTGACGGCCGCCATCGCCAGCCGAGACGAGTTCAAGGGAGCGATCTCAGTTTCCGGGAATGACCTCTCCGTATCTCTGAAGTCCGCTATCGCCGAGCGATGTCGGCTTTGAGTCGAAAGCGGACATCAACGTAGCCGACACTCGGCGCTCCCGATCGCCATGTCCCGGGTTGAAGAAGCCTGACGGCCTGGGGTCAGAAGACCTCACCCCACACGCACCAGCCTGGAGCCAGGACAAGCCGTGCCGTCGAAAACGCATGTCTCAAGGCGCCTCGCTTGACAATATTAATCACTTGATTAATATATATTCATCACTTGATTAATTTGAGGCCATCATGGCACGGAAACCCAGTCGCAGAGCCGGTCGCCCTACGGAAGACAACGCGTTGCTTCGCGAGGTGCTGCTCGATGCCGCCTTGGTGACTTTCGCCGCCAACGGCGTGGCCGCCACGTCGGTCCGTTCGATTGCCACGGATGCGGGCGTGAATGCGGCGCTGATGAGCTACTACTTCGGCAGCAAGGCCGATGTAGTGGAGGCGGTATTCGAGGAACGCGTCAGCCCGGTGCTCGCCGGCTTTTTCGGGAAGCTGCTCTCCAGCGAAGGCGATGTACGCGCTTTTGCCGCGGCATTCGTTTCCGGCATTGGCCAGATCATCGCGGCCCACCCGTGGTACCCGTCGCTATGGGTGCGCGAAGTCTTGTGCGATGGCGGAGCCTTCCGAGAGATGTTTGTGGCACGGACGGCCGAAGTAGCACCGCGCATTACCCAGCGATTCATCCTCGCCCAGAAGGCCGGCGAGATGAACCCGGATCTGGATGCCACGCAGATGGTGGTATCGCTGCTGGGTCTGACCCTGGTGCCTGCGGCAACCATGCCGCTGTGGCAGGTGGGCTTTGGAGCGAAGACGGCCGCCGAGCGCGAGCGGCATGTGCTGGCCCTGCTGCTGCACGGCCTTTCGTAGCACGCATTCACGCGCCACGTCGCGCTCCCTACTGAGGCAAGCCATGAAACCCGCCAAAGCGCCCCCACGCAAACCCCGATTCCGGGACAACCTCGTCCCGCTACGCGCGGACCACTCCGGTCATCAGCTGGCCGGCTGGCAGCCCTCCGCGAAAGCGATGGAGGGCCTGGGCTGCCAGATTCTGGCCGACCAACGCGTGCCGGTCGCGCCGGACGTGGCGCTCGCGGCGGACGTCTATCTGCCCAGGAAAGCGGGTCGCTACCCGGCCATCCTCGCGTTTGGCGCCTATACCAAGGAGTTGCACAGCGCGGGCGTACCGGCGGGCACCAACGAGGTGGGCTGTCCGCCCGTCTTTACCGATCGAGGTTACGCGCATGTCATCGTGACACGCCGTGGCATGGGGCAATCGGACGGCACGTTCGATGTCTTCTTCAACGATCAGGAAGTAAGCGATCATGAGGCCACCATCGCCTGGGTGGCCGCGCAGCCCTGGTGCAACGGCGAGGTGGTGATGTATGGCACGTCCTACTACGGCTGCGTGCAGGCCAATGTCGCCGTGCGTCAGCCCCCGGCGTTGAAGGCGTTTTTCACTCACGAGATGTGCACCGACTACTTTCGTCACATCGCCATGTATGGCGGAACGCCGAACAATGAATTCCTGAGCCTTTGGCTCGGCTCCAACTTCACCGATCAGGTGATTGGCCTGCGCGTTCCGCCGCTCACCCGGGCACTGGTGAGTCAGGTGCTCAACTCGCCTCTGAAGAAGTTCTGGTGGCCGCGCTTCAAGAAGATGATCCGGAAGATCATGGTGAACTTCACCACCAAGACGCCCACGCTGGAGGCCCGGCGTGTATTCGCCAACTTTCTGATCGACGGAAAGACGCGCGCAAGCAACAGGATGCCGGCCGGCCCTTACGCAAGCCTTGACCGCATCGACGTGCCTTTCGTGGTCGTGCAGAACGAAGCCATGTGGAACCTGCACCAGTTCGGCAGCTACGACCTGTGGCAGCACGCCTCCACGCCGCCCGACAGGAAGTGGTTGATTATTGGCGAGGCCTCGTACCAGTTGCCGGCGTATGAATGGCAGCAGGAAGCGCTCGCCTTTTTCGATCACGTCCTTCGCAACACACCCAACGGCTATGTGGATCAACCCCACGTACGTTACTGGCTGAAGGGCGCCGACAGGTTCCAGGGCGACGACGCGTTTCCTGCGACGGGCGCTGTTCGCAGGCGTCTCTACCTGCAGCAACGAGGCGACGATCGCGACATGCATGCACTGGCAACGGAAGCACCCGCAAACGGCGCCACCTCATGGGCCGCCGTTCCGCTGGGCGCCATTACCACGGGCGGGTTCGATGACGTTGCCAATCAGACGCTGTCCTTCGCATGGCTTGCTGCGCAAGACACGGAGTTCGCCGGTGCAGTGACGGCAAGGTTGCGCTTCAGCTGCAATGAGATCGACTCGCACGTCGTGGCTCGGCTCAGCCACGTGTCCGCCGCCGGGGCTGAAACCTTGTTGTCGATGGGCATGATCCGTCCGGCGCGGCGACGCCTCGACCCCTCCCGCGGTTCACGCTGCGAGATCGCCATGGATACGGATGTCGTGGAACCGCTGGTGCCGGGCGAGCCCGTCACGCTCGAATTCAGCCTGACGCCCGCCCCCGTACTCGTTCGCCAGGGCGAACAGCTTCGGTTGTCCGTCGCCAGCCGGACCGATCTGCTGCGCAGTGATCAATCGCACGATCACGCCCATTTCGATTGCCAGGTACCGCCCTACTTTTCACGCAACACCATTCATTGCGGTGAAGACAGTTACGTCGAGCTCGATGAGGTCAAGCGGGCGTAGTGTCGACCTTGCCGGCGATGCGGGACGGCGCCCGCTGTCATCGACGGGCGCCGATGCTGATCGCGTCCCGTCAGAAATTGAACTTCGCGCCCAGCGTGGCAGCACGCGACGTGCCGCTGTTGCCGGTGAACTGCGCATCAAGATTCAACCACCATGACCAGTGCTGTCCGATCTGCGAGGTGAGGCCTGCGCCGAGCCAGCCGCTGTCTTTCGCGGGGTTGATGCCCTGTACGGTGAACGTTGCCGCGGGAGCACCCACATACGCTGCGCTGAAGCTCAGGTCACGGCCACTGAAAAGGTGTTGCCACAGGGCGAAGCCACTGATGAAGGTGGTGCCTCTGGCGGTCGCCCAGCCGTAGCTGAGGCGGCTGCCCAACTGCCCCACCGTTTCGTTGAAGCTTTGGCCGCCCGATGTCAGGCCAAAACCGCCCGCTCCCGATTCGGTGAAGCCGTCGCGATCCAGGTGGTTCATGCCAAGCGAACCGAAAGGCGTGACGGCCCAGTTGTTCGACTTGAACACATAGCCTGTTTCGGCATACGCCGAGGTGATCCCATCGTTACGCGACGTGCCGATGTTCTGCTGCGCCTGGCCGAGCATGCCGGTGCGATCCACCGTCGAACGAACCCAGTCCTTGCCCAGTCGCCCTGCCAGATAGGCGTTGCCCAGGCCATAGCGGCCGTACAGTGAAAAGCCGGTGGCGCGCGAGGTGCTGCGCCCGGTGTCGCCGTCGTAGTCCGCGGTCAGGCGGTTCCAGCTCAGTGCTGCACCGATGATGCTGCCCTCACCCAACGCAGCATCGATACCCGCCATCGCACCGCCTCCCGTGTAGTTGCCGGTAGAGAACCCCGGGCGGGACAGATCACCGTTGGCACCCGTGGCCTGGACCCATGCACCGCCCTGTGCGAACGACGGATCGGCCAGGCGGTCGGCAACGGTACGGCTGACGATGTTGGCCTGCTGCAGATTCAGTGCCTGGGACGACGCATGGATTTCGCCCGACAAGCTGTTGATCGATGCTGCCGCAACGGCCAGCGTCGGCGCGTGCTGAAAATCCCCGGCTGCCGCGATGAAATCGCCATGCCCCGGCGCTCCCGTGGTTACCCAGGTATCCACCTGGGCCAGGGCTTTGTCGAGATTCTGCGCGGTGCGCTGTGTGCTCACGGCCGAGAGCGGTGCGGCGGCGATCGCCACCGCCGAAGGAGACACGCCGGTCAGCGCGATATTCGCCGTGGTGGACGTATAGGACAGCGTGCCGCTCAGATAAACGCTACCCGAGTAGCCCACCGAACCAAACGTGCCCGTCAGGCCACCCGCCGCCACCAGCAACGGCTCCACCGATTTCACGGTATAGCCGCTGGGTTCACCCACCGTGAGGCTGGAGCCGTTGAGCACGGCCGTTCCATTTACCTGCAACGGCGTGCCGATCAGGATCACATGGTTGGCATATGCCGCCGCCGTGTAATTGCCGTTGATCGTCAGCGGACCGAAGTAAGTGGAAATGTTGCCGTTGTTGTTGACGGCCACATTGCCGTTCACCACGCCCTTGCCGGCCAGCACGCCCTGGGCGTTCACCGTGACCGGCGATGCCACGGAGCCGTCGATCTGCAGTACGCCGCTGTTGACCGTGGAGCCACCGCTATACGTATTCGCGCCGGAGAGGACCAGCGTACCAAGGCCGCCAGCACCGACCGTCAGGCTACCCGTGCCGGTGATGTCGTTGGAGAACGTCGCCGTTGCCCCATTGGGGATGTTGGCCTGGAACACGCCCCAGTCGAACTTGCCCGGACCACGGATGGCCTTGTCGGCATTCACCAGGCCGTAGCCATACAACGATGGATCGCCCAGCGACGTCGCCGTACCCAGGAGGGTTTCCTGCACGTTGGATGCGCTCATCCACGGAAACTTCTGCCAGACCAGCGCCGCCACACCGGTCACCACCGGCGCAGACATGGACGTACCTTCGGCGCCACCGGACGAGAACCCGGTGTTGGCGGCGCCCACGCCATAGAACAGGCCCGGCGCGACAAGACAGAATGACGCAGCGGCACCGCACGCGCTGGACGGCACGTCGGTGGACTTGTCCAGGCCGGACACATGGCCATCTGCATCGAGCGTCACATTCACCACGGCCAGCCAGTTGTGGGCGTATTGCGCGCTCGCCAGTGGCAGGCCCGCCAGTTGCGACACATCGGCCTGCCCGTTGTTGCCGGCGGCCACCACCACCAGCGCATCGTGATTCAGCACGGTTTGATAGCTTGAAATTTCCCAGTTGAGACCGTTGGTGTTCCAGTCGCCTGCCATCGCCTGGGTGATGGACGTGCTGTTGCCGGCCGAGATATTGAACAGGCGAACGTTCTGGGCCACCAGATCGTTGATGGCGTTGACGAAGTAGGCTTCCGAGCCGCCGCCTGTATCCGATATCGCACGCGCCACATAAAGCTCGGCCTGCGGGGCCACGCCGCCGCGGAAGTTGCCGGTCGCGGTACCACCGAGATCCTCGGTCACCAGGGTGCCGTGTCCGGCGACGTCCTGCGTGGTGAGATCGGTGCCGGCGTAGTTCTGATACCAGGTAATGCGTCCGCTCAGCGCGGCGTTGTTCGCTTGAGCGCCCGTATCGATGATGCCGACCTTCACGCCCTGCCCCTGCAACAACACGCCATTGCTCGCACCGTCGGACCACACCTGCTGTACCCCGGTCGGGATCAGCTGGTTGTAGGTCGGATCGTAAGGTGCAGGTGCGGGTGCTGGTGCCGGTGCCGGTGCCGGTGCCGGTGCGGGTGCGGGTGCGGGTGCGGGTGCGGGTGCGGGTGCAGGTGCCGGTGCAGGTGCAGGTGCGGGTGCCGGAGTGACAGTCGATCCCGTGGTCGACGGGCGCGTGTTGCCTCCACCGCCACCGCAGGCAGCAAGCGAACCGGAAAGGGCAACCGACAGGGAGATGGCTAGAACAGGACGCGAAAACGACGGCACGGATGGAGCTCCGGAAGCAATGACGGCCATGTCGAATCGTGGACCGTTCCGGATGCGGGACTCCCAACGCACCGCACGCATCGCCATGGCCGGCAACCATCCAGCGCGGGATGAGCGATGTCTCCCGTTGCATGGCCGATGGCCGCACGAATGACGTACAGACCATGACATCGGCACAGGCCGGAGATTCTTTACGTTTTAAGGCTGACTGTGCACGTGGTGATGGACCGCCCGCGAAACGCCTGCCCGATGCACATGGATGGACCGCTGGCGATCTAGCCGGGCACGTCGGCTTTCCGGGGAATGCCCGCCCCGCGCTGCCTGCGCCGGTCGCGCAGGCGCAGGAAGGGCCGTTCGATCGCACCGTGCAGCAAGGCACCGCCAGCCAGGGTTGCCACGGCATAAATGGCGAAAAGCAGCAAGCCGTGTTGCTCCAGTTGGGCACCCCAGGCCTCGTTCACCAGATGAAAGACACCCTTGTGACTCAGGTACATGCTGTACGAAATGCCTGCCAGCCAGGCCGCGCCGGGAACCCGCACGCGCGCCAGCCATGCCTTGCCGCCACTGGCCGCAGCCACGATGGCCAGCAACGCCAGCGATAACAGCGGGTACCCCACCACCGTGGCAGCAAACCCCACGCGTTGCTGGAACACCACGATGGACGCCGCCAGCAGTGCCAGCCCCAGCAGCAGCACGGCGTTGCCGCGGCGCTGTAACCGCGCCATCCACGCCGGCCGGAACACCGCACAGACCGCGAGCGCCACGCCGGCAAGCAGGCCATCCAGACGCGACCAGGTGGGGTAATAGATGTAGCGCAGGAACATCAGGCCCGTCGGCCCGTCCTCCTGCAACGTCGCCGGCTGGTAGTAGTGCAGCCACAACCACGCGCGCAACGCCATGCCGCCCAGCACGATCACCGCGCACATCACGGCAAACCGGAACGCGGAAGGCTTGCGCAGCATCCAGAGCGCAGCAAAGGGGAACAGCAGATAGAAATGCTCTTCCACGCACAGCGACCAGACATGCGAGAAGGCGTAGTTCTGCGGCTGGTCGTACAGCAGGTTGAAGGTGAACGTGGGGAACTGCCACAGCGGCTGCATCCCCGGGGTTTCACGCCATGCCGGCCACAACGCGTACAAGGCCAGCACCACGAAGAAGGCGGGAAGAATGCGAAAGGCGCGTCGACGATAGAACGCGAACAGATCCAGCGCGCCGCCTGCTGCCAGCGGACGCAACACCTGTGTGCCGATCAGGTAGCCGCTCAACACGAAGAACAGGTCCACGCCCATCCAGCCGTACCGCTCGGCGCCCCACAGATGGTCGCCAAGGCCACCGACAAGATAAGAGTGGAACAACATCACCCACACAATGGCGAGGGTGCGAAGCAGGTCAAGACCGGGAGCCCGCAGCGGCAGCCCGGCCGCGGGTACGGCGGAAGAAAGGCGTGACATCGTGATCCCCGAGGGCGCCGCATCCGTGCGCGAAAGTGCGGGAGAACGTATAGCGTTCTGCACGCAATGTCATCCTGCATGACGGAATCACTGCCTTGCGCAGACGCCACGGGTGCTACCGCGGGCCGGCGACCTTGCAACGTACGTGCGTGACCAGCCCTCAGAGCGGATAGCGCACGGCCAGGCTCACGCTGTTGTTCCAGTAGCCCGAGCCACCACCTGCAGCCGAAGCCGTGGAACTGCGCCCCATCTGCAGTTCAAGACGCCCGTTGCCCGGCAGGCGGCCGTTGAGCGATACGCCGACGGTGTAGGCACTGGCCCCTGCCCCGTCCACCACCTGGCGACCGACAGACGCCACGCCCCGCACTTTCCAGTCCTGGTTGAGGCTGTACACACCCACCAGGCCGATCTGCGCGGTGCGGTAGTTGGCGGGGTTGAAGTACACGCCATGGCTGGGCTGGCTGCTGTGGAAGATGCGCGCGGAGAATTCCGCACCGATGGCGCCGCTGGTATCGGGAATGTCGTAAGGGCTCAACAGCACACGCAGCGTGCCGCCATCGCGCTGGTTGCCGTCGCTGAAGTTCTGCCGATAGTACGTAGGCAGCACATACCAGCGCGCGGCCGGCCGGATGCTGACGCCGATGCTGTAGACGTCATCGATCAGGCGATCGGCAATGGCCGTATTCGTGGGGACTGGCGCACGCTCCACGCCCGTGCTCAGGCTGAAGCTGTCGCCGGGCTGCAAAGTCCAGCCAGCGGTGCCCTGCAAGTAGTGCCAGCCACCGGTCCGACCAGGCCCCAGGTTGAGGTCGATGGTGTTGTACTGGCCCAGGCGCAGCTGGCCCAGCAGGGAAAGATCAACCATGTGGCGCACATCCACGCCATCGTCGATGCGCGTGCTGCCGGCCGCGATGCCCCAGCGCTGCGACCAGTCGCCATTGGACAATGGCGCGAAGCGATAGGACGTGCCGAAATGCAGCGTATCGAGCCCATCGCTGTCGTGGCTGTAGCCGAAGTCACCTTCGAGCTGGGCCGACTCGGCAAACTGGATATCGTCCTTCAGCAGGCGGTACTGCGTGGATAGATAACCCTGCGGCGGCAGTTCCGCCAGATCCAGATAGCTTGCGCCCAGATCCTGCCAGCCCAACGCCTGCGTGGCTCGCATCAGTTCAACGGTGGGCTTGAGCTGGCCTTTTGCAAACGGCTCCACCAGCGCATAAGCCGCACGCGGATAGCCCTGCGCGTTGAGCGCCTGTGCCAGGCCCGTGTCGGCCGCCTGGCGACCGGACGTATCGTCGGCCAGTGCGTGCGCATCGCGGAACGCGGAGGCTGCGCCGGGATACGCGCCCAGCCACAGTTCGGATTGACCCAGCCCCATGGATGCCGCGTAGCGATCTTCGCGGGCACCGCCGGGCTGGGCCAGCGCCGCCTCGAACAACCCGCGCGCCTTGGCCGGCTGGCCAGCGGTCAGCGCCGCACGGCCGGCCTGTATGTCACTGGCCATGGAAGGAGCGTCGGCATGCGCCACCGGCGCCAGGAGCAGTGCAAGCCACAGCAGCCGCCGGTTCATTTCGTACCCCAGCGCTTGCGCAGCCTGAGCAGTTCTGCCGCGTAACCAAGCACGCAGCCGGGCTGCAGCACGATGCCGTAGAACAGCGTGTACAGCAGGAAGCCCATCGGGTTGCGCCGCACCTTCAGGTCCTGCTCGTGAAACATGCGCGACTGGATCAGGTACATCAGGCCGTTCACCAGGAACGCCATGGGAAGCACCAGCAGCGTCATCGGGCCGGCGAGCCAGTAGATGCCAAAACACGCCAGCAGCAGGCCCGGGATAAATACCAGCGTGTAGACCAGGTCCATATACGGGAACAGCAAATTCCACCAGATGAACAAGGTGCTCATGCGGCGCCTGAAAAGCAGCTCGCCATGGGCCTTGAACGCTTCGATCAGCCCACGCGACCAGCGCTGCCGCTGGCGCACGAACTGGTGGAACGTGGTGGGCGCATTGGTGAAGGTGATGGCGTCTTCGCAGTAACCCACGCGATGACCCTCGCGCAGGATGGCCCAGGTCAGCACGATGTCTTCGCCCACGCACTCGGGCCAGCCGCCAACCGTGCGCAGGATATCCGTGCGGTACAGCGAGAACGCGCCCTGCGCCACCAGCGTGCCCTGGAACAGGCTCTGCAGGCGCTTTACGGCGGCAATGCCGTGGAAGTAATCCCACTCCTGCATGCGCGTCACCACGTTCTCGCGCGAGTTGCGCACGAGCACCGCACCGGCCACGGCGGCCGTGTTCGGCGGATCGCTCAGGAAGCGCTCCACCAGTCGACGCAGGGCATGACGGTACAGATAGGAGTCCGCGTCGAGGGTGATGGTCAGCGGATACGTGGCGTGGCTCAGCCCGATGTTCAGCGCGTTGGCCTTGCCGCCGTTGCACTTCAGGTCGATCACGCTGAGCCACGGATAACGCACGCTGCGCAGCAGTTCCATGGTGCGGTCGGACGAACCGTCATTGATCACGAACACTTCGATCGGCGCCGGGTAGTCCTGCTTCTCCAGGCTGGCGAGCGTGGCGAGTATCGAATCTTCTTCGTTGTAGGCCGCCACCAGCACGGTGATGCCCGGCAGTTCATGGTCGGCGAACTGGTGGCGCGCGGGACGCCGGTCCAGCAACAGGCCGACCACCAGAAACGCATTCATGAAGCCGGGAAGGATGGCGATGCCCACGATCATCAGGTGCGCCAGCACGCTGCCCGCGAGTTTCGACAGCTCGGTCATCCATTGCTGAGCAACCACATAAGACAGCACGGCCCAGGCCAGCGACAGCACCAGGGTGAGTGCGAACTTGGTACGCACCGACAGGTAGTTCCAGCGACGTCGTTGTTCGTTGGCGGCCGTGCGCGGCAACAACGTGGGCACCACGTGTTGCGATGACGACGGCTGCTTGAACAACTGCGGTGCATCGACACTCATGAAGCTCTCCCCTCACTTTTCCGGGCATGAGTCCCCCCAGGCCCGTCGCACAGATTCGGCGGGCTTGGGCACTCAGCGGTGGTGGTTGGTCGCCCTGGTCGTTGGCGGATTCGCAGCCGCGTGCGCTGTTGAATCCGTCACCCTTCTGACTCAGAGAGGGCAAGAGTCATGCCAGCGAAAAACCCGCCACTCCTAGGGAAATTCGGCAAGTTAAGAGGGGGGCGCAGGTGTTTGATCGCGACCGGGGAGGTAAGTCCGGGCGATTCAAGTCACAAACTGACCTGGCGGGTGCCGAAGGCTGGCAGGTTCGTGGCAAGGGGGGGGGCGGATGTCCCGGAGGCTGCGGCAACGGTGCCCCGGATTCCCGCTGCGCTTCATCCGGGCTACGGGGGTGGCCCGTTGGCAACCCCGGATATGCACATTCCATTATCATGTCATGCACATCTGCTGTGAGCAGGCCCATGACTGTTGAAAACCGCACCGCCCGGCTGACCATCCTGATCGACCCCCGCAAGAAGGCGGTGTTCGAGCGCCTGTGCGCCGCCGAGGACACCACCCCTTCGCAGGTTGTGCGCCGGCTGATCCGGGAATACATCGAGCAGACCACGGGCCGGCCGTGGCACAGCGAGGAAGAGGCCCTGCCCCGGGACGACGCCAGCTAAGCGCAACGCGCAAAGGCGCCGCGGCACGTGGGGCCCGTTGCCCCTGTGGCACCTCCTCCAGCAGGAGGATTCCCCCAGTCCCTGCCGCACCGAACGATCTTTTTGAAATCCCTGGAGCTACCCCATGACCATCCACGACATCCCTGCCTGCCCGGTTTGCGGCATGGAAAACACCTATCCGGACCATGACCAGTTCATCTGTCCCGATTGCGCGCACGAATGGCCGCAGGTTGCCGTGCTGGCCGACGACGCCGACACGGTGGTGCGTGACGTGAACGGCAACGTGCTCCAAGCCGGCGATTCGGTGGTGGTGATCAAAGACCTCAAGGTCAAGGGTTCTTCCATCCCCCTGAAGCAGGGCACGGTGATCCGCAACATCCGCCTGGTCGACGGCGATGCCGAGCACATCGAAGGCAGCTCGGACAAGATCAAGGGCCTGGTGCTCAAGGTCTGCTTTCTGAAAAAGGCCTGAGCAAGCCCGGTGCAGCGGGCGACGCTGCGATCATTCGGCCGGATGGACGGCCGAATGATCGATGACCACCTGGTTGCGGCCGTTGATCTTGGCCTGGCGCATGGCCTGGTCGGCGCGCGACATCAGGCTTTCGATGCTTTCCCCGGGCCGGTTGCACGGTGCGATGCCGATGCTGATGGTCAGCAGCCGATCCGGGCGATGCACGATGTGCATGGCCTGGCGCAACTGCTCGGCCCGCGTGTGCGCATGCTGCACCGTGAGACCGGATAACAGCACCACGAACTCTTCGCCGCCGATACGCCCGATCAGGTCCGTATCGCGCATCTGCGCACGCAGGCCGTCGGCCAGGCGCATCAGCACGTCGTCACCGGCCGCGTGACCGAACTCGTCGTTGAGCTGCTTGAAGTGGTCGGCATCCAGATACAGCACCGCGGCCGGAATGCGCCGCAGGTAGATGTCGTTCAATTCGAAGCGCGCCAGCTCCAGGAAGCGATTGCGTTGCAGCAGCCCGGTCAGCCCATCCGTGTGAGCCTGCAGGCGCAACTGTTTTTCCAGGCGGAACTGCTCGAACAAGGTGCGCGACATGAAGGCCCGCAGCACCGTGGCCACGGAAATGGCGATGGTCATGTACACCGCGTACTGGAAGATCGGCACGCCGTTGACGGCACTCAACAGCAACATCGGCAAGGGCCCCAGCGCACACAGCGCCATCGCCACGATGAAGTCCCACCGCCCGATCCAGATCACCGACGACGCCACCGGCAGCAGCAGGCCCGGCAAGGCCAGCCGCTGGCCGGCTACCTGCCCAATGCCATTCAGATTGACGCCCATCTCCAGCGTCAGCACGCAACCCAGCGCCAGCAGGCTGAGCTGCAGCGGCCGCTTTTCGCGACGGGCCGCCATGGCCAGCAGGGCCAGCGGAAGCACGGGCGCCAGGCGCAGCACGAGCGGCACCGGCGAAACACTCAGCGCGGCCCGTCCACCGGCGGCCAGCAGATAGGCCACGACGGCAAGCAGGGTCAGTGCCTGGATGGCCGGCGCCATGCGCTGAGCAAGATAGTGCGTGTACTCCCGCCGATGGCTCGCATCATCGGCTCGCTGCTGCTTGGCGAACGGCTTGTGCATAGGGAGCCCGGTGCGCGGAAGTCGAACGGATGCAAAAGGACAGCAAGATGGATGCCATTCGCTCGGAACTCAGGCCTGTCGCCAAACGGTGGGCTACGTAGCACGCAGGCGCACGCTCGCGGCTTACGCTGGAGGTCAGGCAGCGACGCCGAGGGGCACTCGCCACACAGTTGGTTCGAGGCGCAAGGCCGCCGCGAATGACGCCCGAGTACGCCGCAAGTTCACCCCGCATGTTTTCCGCCCCCTCCTTCCAACCCAGGAAAAGGGCGCGACGGTCTCTGCCCGCCGCGCCCTTGGTCTGACTCGCTACCGGAGGATCAGAGCCCGATGGCCGAGATACGCGTGCCCCAGTTGCTGAGCGCGCCGCGCGTGCCACCGCACTGGAACAACGGCGCCGTCAGGTACTGGCTGAGGGTGCACGTCTGCGCGATGTACTCCGAGGCAATCCAGATGGTGTTGCCGTCGGCAGAGGCTGCACCGTAGTCGCCCCAGCGCGGCCGGTCGTCACCCAGGTAGGGAATGCCGGTGAAGCCATCCCACGGACCGGCACCTGCCGCGGCAATGTGCACGTCACCCGCACCCACCTTCGCATCCAGGCTGGCGTAGCCGGCGCTGGGATAGTCGTTCGGCCCCACCACGGTGAAGGCGATCACTCCGCGTCCGCTCTGCGTCACGGCCGCTGCACCATAGGTGAGGTTGGCATCGGGCAAGGCCAGCGTGCCGTTGGCAAAGAGCACGCCCGAGTTCGGATTGATCACGAAGTAACTGATGCCCGAACCATGACTGCCATCACTCAGCAGAACGTCGGTATCCAGCGTGCCCCAGAGTTTGCCGTTGGCGTAGCTCACCTGCTGCATGCGCGAGTCGTTCACCGCCAGGTCGCGCGGCGCGGGATAGACGAAGCTCGGATAGCCGAGGAAATTGTTGACGCAGGCGGGCACGGCAAAACAGTCACGCAGCGGCGTGCTGCCGGGCTTCTGGTGGGCAAGGCTGCTGGGCACGGCATACTGCTGCACGGTGAGCGGCGATACGTTCAGAGCCAGCGCCGAAGGCGTGCTGTCGATGGCCTGCGTGTTCGATACCGACCACACCCACACATTGGTGGAGGTACCGGAGTCGTTGAATACGGCGTCCGAACTGAGCAGGTATTCGGTACCGCCGTTGGCGCCCGCGTACTGGCCGCCCGATGACACCGCCGGCCAGACGGTAAAGGCAGGTGCGGGGATGCTCGGGTCGCCACCGTTGAACAGCACGCCACTGACGGAAGAGGAGCCCGAGGCCAGTGCCTGCTTGGAGATGGCGTAGATCTGCGCGCCATAGAACCCGTCGCCGAACAGCGAGAACTCGTTGGTCGTCAGGAAGATCGCGTGGGCGTCCGCTCCGATATGCGGGTAGTCACCCAGGCAGAATCCGCTTGCACAGCCGTGGTCCGGCGTACCCTGCGTGCCGTTGTTCTGCACGGGCAGGTGATAGATGTTCCAGGCACCGGTGGGGTCGGAAGTCTTGCTCACCGCGATGTCGAGGTGATTGGTGCCGGACAGCGCCGAGGTCGTGCCCACGCGATCCAGCGTCAGCACCACCTGGAACCAGCGCTGCGTGGCGGCGTCGTAGTAACACGACGGGTCGGTGATGCTGGGGCCGTATGCGCCCGTGCTGCGGTTGATCGCCGCCGGGTAGCCGTAGAACGTGTTGAGATCCACCGGTCCCACAAGCCGGGTGCCGGAGGTGCTGTAGATCGCCAGCACGTCGTTGACGCTTTCCAGCACGAATCCGTTGCCGGCGCACAGCCCCTGGTCGGGCGGCTCCACCGAAAACTGATTGCCGCCATTGGCGTAACGCTGGTCGTGGAAGTTGAGGCCGTCGAAGCCACCCAGCAGTTCCGGGCTGGACTTGGCTCGCCCGCCGTTGCCCATGCGGTTGCTGCCGGCATGCCCATGGGTGATGCCGCGATTCACCACGGGCTTGTTGCCCATGTCGTAACCGTCACCCGAATCGGCATCGCCGGAAGTCATCGCCGGATCCAGCTCCAGCGCGGTCAGCGGTGCACCACCGAGCGGTGTCGTCGTGGGTACGGTCGTACCTCCTCGTTGCAACTGGAGCGTGACCGGGGTTGCGCCGAAAGCGCACGTTGCGCACGCCATGGCAGCCACTGCAAGAAGCAGTCGGATCTTCATAACACTGGTCTCCCTTGATGTTTCGACAGGTGACCGCGCCCCCTAGTAAAACGCTGAATCGGTCGCATCGGAAGGGCCGAGGAGCGTCCGCGCAGGTACGCATATTTGGCATATGCGCGCGAGCAACATACGCGCATCCGGCACGCGTCGCCATCAGCCTTTTTTCTTCCCTTCAGGCAATTGACAAGCAGTCGCGAAAGCGATGCATCGATGGCCTTGCCGGGATCTAGGTCGGCCGATAGATCTGCGCGACGGTGCCCCGTGGAAACCGGGTGGAACTGACCAGCTCGAACGCCCGCGGCGCAGGCAGCTCGATGAATAGCGGTAGCCCCTGCCCCAACGCCACCGGATGCACCAGCAACACATACTGGTCCACCACGCCCAGCGCTACCAGGCTGCGGGCAAAGCTCGCACCGCCGTGGGCGATGATGGCTTTGCCATGCCCGGCCTTGAGCCTGGCGATTTCCTCGCCAAGGTCGCCGCTGGCGACCTTGGCTTGCGCCCAGCTGTCGGCAGCGGGCGGTGCGTCGCCGGCTGCCGTCGCGGCGGTGGCGCTGATTTCCTGCAGGATCGATGCGCCCTGCTTCGAGAAAACCGCCTTGGGAATCTGGTTCATCGGCGGGGCGAACACCGAGCTGGCCGTGGGCCAGTAACCCGCCATGACGCGGAACGTGCGGCTGCCCATGATGTGCAGGCTGGCTTCGCTGATGGCGGCGGCCGACCACTCGGCCGCCTTTTCGTCGCGACTGGCCATCATCCACTGGCCTCCGCCGTCCGGGGTGGCCACGAAACCATCGATCGAGATGGACATCTTCAGGATCAGTTCGCGCATCGTTGCTCTCCCGGCGTGTGTGGTTTCAACAACGACGAAGCAGACCGGGTCATTTCGACAGCACCGGTGCGCGAAGTATAGGGCTGCCCTTTTGCCACCGCCGGGCGCATGCCGGGCTGGTGATCCGGGCACGCACGCTTTCCATCCACACGCTATTGGATAGCATCCGGGCCCAACGGATCCACGACAGGCCCCCTGCCATGCCCAGCCACCCGATGCCGGCCGTCTTTGTTGGTCATGGCAACCCCATGAACGCGATCGAAGACAATCGCTACCACGCCAGTTGGCAGCGCCTGGCGGCGACGCTGCCGCGCCCGAAGGCGATCGTGTGCGTGTCGGCGCACTGGGAAACCCGTGGCGTCTACCTGACGGGCGCCGCGCAGCCCGAAACCATCCACGACTTCTACGGCTTCCCAGCCGAGCTGTTCGCGGTGCAGTACCCCGCCCCCGGCGATCCAGAACTGGCGGCGCACGTGGCCGGATTGTTGCGCGAGACCGAACCGCGCGTTCACCGCGATGCCGGCCGTGGCTTTGATCACGGCATGTGGAGCGTGCTGCGGGTGATGTACCCGCAAGCGGATATCCCCACCATTCAACTGAGCCTGGACACGACGCGCTCCGGTAGCGGGCACTATGCGCTGGCGCAGCAGCTCGTGTCGTTGCGCGAAGAAGGCGTGCTGATCCTCGGTAGCGGGAACATCGTGCACAACCTTGGCATGTTCCGCTTTCATGACCGCACCGCGCCGCCTTGGGCAACAGCATTCCAGCAGAAGGTGAATGCGCTGATCCGCGGGCGCCAGCATGCCGGCCTGTGCCAGTACGAGTCGCTCGGTGAGCATGCATTGCTGGCCATTCCCACGCCTGAGCATTACCTGCCGCTTCTCTATGTGCTCGCAGCCCAGCGCGACGGCGATGTCGTGTCGCTGTTCAATGACGAGGTGATGTCGTCACTCTCCATGACTTCCCTGGTCATCGGGCAGGACGTTCAACTCTGAACGTCACTTGCTCCGGCCAGCGCTTGCGCGAAACATTCCTTGAGTGGCGAGCCTCCGGACTAGCCGGACGATGGATCTCCCGGCGGTGGAAACACCGGGTTGGTTGCCATCCATGCTTCGAATACCTCCGCCGTCATGGGCGGCCCCACGTACCAGCCCTGCGCGCCGTGGCAGCCCAGGTCGCGCAGGAAATTCCATTGGGCGAGATTCTCCACACCCTCGGCCAGCACGCGCATGTTCATGTTGCGGCCCATGGCCACGATGGTCGAAGTCAGGCTGACCGCCCTGGGATCATCCGGCAGGCCACTCAGGAAACTGCGGTCGATCTTCAGCACCTGGATCGGAAACTGGTTGAGATACGCCAGTGACGAATAGCCCGTGCCGAAATCGTCGATGGCCAGGCTCAGGCCCAGTCCGCGCAGGCTGGCAAGCGTGGACGACACCGCCGCTCCGTGCTGCAGCAGGCTGCCCTCGGTGATCTCCAGTTCAAGCAGGTGCGGTGGAAGCCCCGAGGCGCCCAGCGCATCCGACACGTGCTCGAACAGGTGCGGGCCGGCAAATTGCCGGGGGGACAGGTTCACCGCCATGCCCAGTTCCGGCAGGCCGATCCGCAGCCAATGCGCAGCGCGATGGCAGGCCTCCTGCAGCACCCAGTCGCCTATGGCATTGATGAAGCCGGTTTCTTCGGCATAGGGAACGAAACGGTCGGGCATCATCATGTCCGTTCCGTTGCGTCGCCACCGCAGCAGCGCTTCCACACCCACTACCCTGCCCGAGCGCAGCTCCGCCTGCGGCTGGTAGAGCAGCACGAATTCGTCGCGCTGCAGCGCTTCGCGCAGTCCCTCGCCGAGGTCGAGCAGCACCTGCGCCTCGTTGCTCAGCGACGCACTGTAGAAACGAAAGCGCGAACGTCCTTCGCGCTTGGCCTGGCCCAACGCTGCGTCGGCATGCTTGAGCAGCGACGCGCCGTCGGCACCGTCGCCCGGGTAGATGCTGATGCCGATGCTGGCGCTGATGAAGATGTTGCGACCGCCCCAGGCGAATCCCTTGCCGATCAGGCGGAGCATGCGTTCGGCAGCGGCCGTGATCGTGGTGGTGTCGAGCGGTCCCTGCAGGGTGACCGCGAAGGCATCGGATCCCACGCGCGCCACGGTATGCGTCGGCCCGATACCGGAAAGCCGTTCGGCCACCTCCTTGATCAGCTGGTCGCCCACCTCGTGCCCCACGCTTTCGTTGATGCGCTTGAAGTGATCCAGGCCAATCAGGAACAAGGCGAGCCGGGAACCCTCGCCCTGCTTGATCGCGTGATCGAGGCGATCGATCAACAGGCTGCGATTGGGCAACCGGGTCAGTGCATCGTGGTAGGCGAGAAATCCCAGGTCGCGCGTGCGGCGCTCCACCGCCCGCCGCAGGGAGAACACCCAGATACCCAGCGCAATACCCGCAATACCCACCAGCAGCAGCGCGTAGGCGAAGAACTGCGTATACGGTGTAAAGCTGACCGGCCGACCCATCCACTTGCGCCGCAAGGCCTCGCGTTCGTCGCTGGTGATCAGCTTCATGCCACGGTCGACCAGCGCCAGCGTGGCGAGATCGCCCTTGCGCACGCCGCGATGGAAATCGCCCGAGTAGAACTCGAAGGCACGGGTGAATTTGACGCTGGAGCCGTTCTTGTACAGGTAGTAGTTCGCTGGGTAGTCGTCCATGCAGAGAATGCGCACGTCGCGGTCGCGCACGGCGTCGATCATCTCGGTGTAGCCGCGGTAGAGCTTGATGGCGTTGATGCCGTGCAGCCGCAGGTGTTCGGTGCAGGCGTCGCCGCGCTCCACACCCACTTCGAAACCACGCAGTGCATCGATGTCGTCGATGCCGGAGATGGACGAGTCGACGTAGATGCCCACGGAGACCTTGGCGTAGGCTTCGGAGAAGTCATAGTGCACCTCGCGCTCGGGCGTGCGGAACAGCATCTCGATCACGTCGGCCTTGCCATCCAGCAGCATGTGCTGTGCATTGGCCCAGTCGGTGGGTATCAGCTCCACGTGGACGCCGGTCTTCTGTTCCCAGAGTTTCCATTCGTCCACCAGGTAGCCGCGTGGCTGGTGATCGGGCCCCATGAACAGGTAAGGCGGATAGTTGTCATCGCTGACCACGCGCAATGAGCCCGGCGCCGCCGTTGCGGTGGCTACCATCAGCCCTGCCAGCAGAAGCGTTGATAACGCCTTGAGCACCTGCTCTCCCTCGTTGCTGCAAACGATGACTTCTGCCCGGTGCCGGGTCATGCGAGTTGGGAAGAACTGTCGTCCGATGCCTGACAAGGGCGGTAAGGGCTGGCGGTCGCGCGGACCGCACTCGGACGTTGCTGCGTGAAGCTAATCCCCTGCGCTGTGAACGCCGCATGCAGAAGCCCGGCCGAACATGCATGGCTGGGCCCGGATACGGGCACCTTCAGGTGGTATCGGCAGCTTCGTGCGCGGGTTGAGGGCCCCGCCGCCCCATGGCGTGCCGCCCCGCCCTGCAACGAGTCCCACGCCCCTCCGCAAACGACGATGCCCCGCCTGGGCGGCGGGGCATCGTTTCCTGACTGGACGAACAACAGGTGCCGGGAAGTGACCCCGCCAGCGCGGCGGGGCCATCGCCAGCATCACGCCAGATCGAAGCGATCCAGGTTCATCACCTTCACCCAGGCGCCGACAAAGTCGTGGATGAACTTCTCCTGTGCGTCGCTGCTGGCGTAGACCTCGCTCAGTGCACGCAACTGCGCATGCGAACCGAACACCAGGTCGGCGCGCGTGGCACTCCACTTCTTCTTGCCGGTCTTGCGGTCGATGCCTTCGAACGCATCGCGCGACACCGCCTTCCACTCCGTGCCCATGTCGAGCAGGTGGCGGAAGAAATCGTTGGTCAACGCTTCCGGTTTGTCGGTGAACACGCCATGCGCGTCCTTGCCCGTGTGCACGTTGAGCACGCGCAAGCCGCCGACGAGCACGGTCATCTCCGGTGCGGTCAGGGTGAGCAACTGCGCCTTGTCGATCAGCAGCACCTCGGCGGGCACGCTGAACTTTTCCCTGGTGAAATTGCGGAAGCCATCGGCTGCCGGCTCCAGCATGCCGACCGATTCAACGTCCGTCTGCTCCTGCGTGGCATCCATGCGGCCCGGCGAGAACGGCACGTTTGCCTTGTGTCCGGCGTTCTTCGCTGCCTGTTCGACGCCGGCACCACCGGCCAGCACGATCAGGTCGGCCAGCGAAATCTTCTTGCCACCGGCTGCCGACTTGTTGAAGTCGGCCTGGATGCCTTCAAGCACCTTCAATACCTTGGCCAGCTCATCGGGTTCATTGGCCTTCCAGTCCTTCTGCGGCGAGAGGCGGATGCGCGCGCCATTGGCGCCGCCACGCTTGTCGCCACCGCGGAAGGTGGATGCCGAAGCCCAGGCGGTTTTCACCAGCTGCGACACCGACAGGCCCGACGACAGGATGGTCTGCTTGAGCGCGGCCATATCCTTGTCGTCCACCAGCGGATGGTTCACGGCGGGGATCGGATCCTGCCAGGTGAACTCTTCCTTCGGCACTTCGGGGCCGAGGTAGCGGGCGCGCGGGCCCATGTCGCGATGGGTCAGCTTGAACCACGCGCGGGCGAAGGCATCGGCAAACTTCTCCGGATTCTCCAGGAAGCTGCGCGAGATCTTTTCGAAGCCCGGATCCATGCGCAGCGAAAGATCGGTGGTGAGCATGGTCGGGCGCTGCTTCTTCTTGGCGTCGAACGCGTGCGGCACCGTGGCTTCGCCACCCTTGGCGACCCACTGGTTGGCGCCGGCCGGGCTCTTGGTCAGCTCCCACTCGTGATCGAACAGGTTCTGGAAGAAACCCATGCCCCACTTCGTGGGCGTGCTGGTCCAGGTGACTTCCAGGCCGCTGGTGATGGCGTCGGCGCCCACGCCGGTGCCGAAGCTGCTGTGCCAGCCCAGGCCCTGCAGTTCGATGCCGGCCGCTTCCGGTTCGGGGCCCACATGGTCGGCCGGACCGGCACCATGCGTCTTGCCGAAGGTGTGGCCGCCTGCGATCAGCGCGACGGTTTCCTCGTCACTCATGGCCATGCGGCCGAAGGTGTCGCGAATGTCCTTGGCGGCGGCGAGCGGATCGGGATTGCCGTCCGGGCCTTCCGGGTTCACGTAGATCAGGCCCATCTGCACGGCGGCCAGCGGGTTGGCCAGGTTGCGCCCGTTGTCGGTGCGGCTGTGTTCGCTGCCGTGCAGCTCCTTCTCGGCCACTACCACGCCTTCTTTCTCGTTGCCGGGTGTGCCCTTGCCATAGCGGATATCACCGCCCAGCCAGGTCTTCTCGTTGCCCCAGTACACGTCCTGGTCGGGTTCCCAGGTGTCTTCGCGGCCACCGGCGAAACCGAAGGTCTTGAAGCCCATGCTTTCCAGCGCGACATTGCCGGCAAGAATCAGCAGATCGGCCCAGGAAATCTTCTGGCCGTACTTCTGCTTGATCGGCCACAGCAGGCGGCGCGCCTTGTCCAGGCTCACGTTGTCCGGCCAGCTGTTCAGCGGTGCAAAGCGCTGCTGGCCACGCCCGCCACCGCCACGGCCGTCGCCGATGCGGTACGTGCCGGCGCTGTGCCACGCCATGCGGATGAACAGGCCACCGTAGTGACCGAAGTCGGCAGGCCACCAGTCCTGCGAGTCGGTCATCAGGGCGACAAGGTCTTTCTTCAGTGCCGCGTAGTCGAGGCTCTTGAAGGCCTCGGCGTAATTGAAATTCGGATCAAGCGGATTGGTCTTGCTGGAATGCTGAGCCAGCAGATCCACGCGCAGTTGCGTGGGCCACCAGTCGTGGTTGGTGGTGCCGCTGCCGGCGGCGTGGGGGAACGGGCATTTTGCTTCGTTGGACATGCGCTTTCTCCTTGGGAGACGGATCCACTACGGGTACGACGATGGCGCAAGAGGTCGATGGTGCGCTGGTGATGCAGTCGCGCGTGTCGCGGACAGCCGCACCCGGGCGTCCCGCGAGGGGCCACCGGTCATGCATGGGCAGACATAGATAGTGAGTGTCGCGGCGTGCATGGGACCCGTATGGCTCGCGTCGACAAACCTGTCGTCCATGGAATTTACGCAAGGGCCATCGTCAAGAGAATTTGATTTTTGCAATGCCACCGATAGGCAAGACCTATGGTGTCACCGCAACGGTCCTTCATTCTGTTCGCGTCGCTGCCATCTCTTTGCAATAGCTTCACGACACGAACACGCGCGTTCGACAAAGCGGAACTAATACGGCAAGCAGGGTGAAGGGCGCGTGGTGCGCCGACGCGTATTTCCACAGACTCATACGGACACGCCGTGCCTGTTCATGCCGACAGGACAAAGGGCCTCGGGCCGGCACGGTGGCCATGATGCAGAGCAGCACGCGCGAATGCGCGCGACCCAGTCGATGAGCCGGGTGGCATCAGTCGTCGAGAAAAGCCTGGCGCGCTGAACCTCTGAATCCCACCGGCGGGCCGGCATACAAAAAAGTGGCGATGCACGCTCGTGCATCGCCACCCTGCCCGGTTTCCGCAAGCGCTGCGTCAGCGCAGCTGCTGGATACGGATCATGTTGCCCGCCGGATCGCGCACGGCGCAATCGCGCACGCCATAAGGCTGATCGGTCGGTTCCTGCACGATGTCGGCGTCGCGGGCCTGCAGGCGCTCGAACGCCTTGGCCAGGTCGTGCGTGGCCAGCAGGATGATGCCGAAGGTGCCCTTGGCCATCATCTCCGCGATGGTGCGGCGCTCGTCATCGGTCATGCCGGGGCTGGCTTCAGGCGGATACAGCACGATGGAGGTCGCGGGCTGCCCCTTCGGGCCCACCGTGATCCAGCGCTTGCCGCCGTAGCCCACGTCGTTGCGCACTTCGAAGTCGAGGGTGTCGCGGTAGAACGCCAGCGCGGCGTCCGGGTCGTTCTGCGGAAGAAAGCTCGAGTGAATCTGGATATCCATGGGGTCCTCTCAGTGGGTGGTGAAGTCCATGGCGATCAGTCTAGTTCGGGCTCTCCGACGGGCGCTTCTCGATTCCTGACCGGTCGCGTCACCTGCCGGGCCACGCACGAAGGCATGCCCTGGGTGGCGTGCGCCTGTTCGCGCCGGTACGCGCTGGGCGACATGCCGACCAGTTCGGTGAACCGCGTGCTGAAGGTGCCCAGCGACGAGCAGCCCACTTCGAAGCACACCTCCGTGACGCTGAGCTCGCCCACGCGAAGCAAGGCCATGGCGCGTTCGATGCGGCGGGTCATCAGATAGGAATACGGTGACTCGCCATAAGCCTGGCGAAACTGGCGGCTCAAGTGCCCTGCCGACATGTGCACGCCCTGCGCGAGCGACTCCACGTCCAGCGGCTTTGCATACTCGCGGTCCATGCGATCGCGCACGCGACGCAGCCGTGCAAGATCGCGCAGGGTCTGCGCCTGGGTGGGTTTGCTGGCCATCGCCCGATCGTGTCACGGGCGCCGGGCAGGCTCAAGCCACCCGTTCAGACTAAGCAAGCGCCCATGCTGGCGACAGCCGGCCTTGCTGGCAGAATGCGTGATTCACCTGACCGGCGAGACGCATTGATGGATAACCACGTTGCACCCGTACCGCTGGAAAAGGCCTACCGCCTGATCAACCACGGCCCCACCGTGCTGGTGTCCGCCCGTCACGGCGGCGTGGACAACGTGATGGCAGCCGCCTGGGCCTGCGCGCTGGATTTCGATCCGCCCAAGCTCACGGTGATACTGGACAAGCAGACGCTGACGCGCGGGCTCATCGAGCGCAGCGGCCACTTCGTGATCCAGGTGCCCACCGCCGCACAGCTGCAGCTCACCTACGAGGTTGGAAACCGTTCGCGCGCCAACGTCCCCGACAAGCTGGAACGCGCCGGCGTGCAGTGGTTCGGCGTGGATGGCCATGACGTGCCGCTGGTGGCGGGATGCTCCGCCTGGCTCGCCTGCCGCCTCATGCCCGAGCCGCACATGCAGGACACCTACGACCTGTTCGTGGGCGAAGTGGTCGGCGCATGGGCGGACACGCGTGTCTTCGCCAACGGCCACTGGAACTACGAGCACGCCGACCCGGCGTGGCGCAGCCTGCACTACATCGCCGGTGGCCAGTTCTATGCCATCGGGGCATCGCTCAAGGCCGATCCGCTGAAGTGACTCCGCACGGCTACGCGCGCCATCCACTGCCACCGGCTAGCGGGATGACGATGCCGGCAGGCCGCACTGGCTGATGTCCGCGGGCCCCGTGCGTCGCGCCAGCACGTAGTCGATGTGCGGATCGTTCGGGTCGGCCGCACCGGCTCCCCAGGACATGCCCGTGCCGGTGTAAAGGCTGTCCGAAAGCGACATGTCGACCTCATAGCCGGCATCCGGCGAACGAAAGAGCGACAGGTGCACGCGCTGGTTCTGGTATGACCATCCCGTGACAGCGGGGTGTCGCGTATTGGCGTAACCGGTGAACTTGCGCCCGGGCAGCAGGCTGAGCGTGTAGCAGGCGCTGAGGTCACGCTGCGAGGCAACGATGTCGTCACGCGGATCCAGCAACTCCCGTTCCGCACGCGAGAAGGTATAGGGCAGCAACACCATGCGGCCGCTGATCAACGCCTTCTCCGGGGCGTCGATCGAACAGGCCTCGCTGCAGATCAATAGCTCATAGGTGCCTTCGGGGAGATCCCTGGCGGCGTCGTCAGCCAACACCGGGCGTATCCACGCCATCATCGCCAGAGGTGCCAGCGCCAGCAGGCGCGCGGTGCGAAGGACCATCGTCATGTGAAACCACTCCTCAAGCGCTCGTCCGCTTGCCAATCAGACGCCATGGCCACACAGGCCACGCGCGGGTGAGCACCCCGTCCTTGCATGTCTTGCCAGTGCCATCGCCTGAACAGGTCTTGGCACAACTTCCCTGACCGTATCCCGGTCATCCCCCGCCCTGTCCAAAGACTGCATCAACCATACGATGATGAGTGCGGCACAGTTGCCAGATTCGGCACGACCGGCACGCGAGGGAGCGTGACGTTCACGTTCCGCCGGGATCTCCGGCAAAAAAGGCCGGGTGATAACGCACGTCCGCCACGGGCATGCGGCCGGCAAACAGCAGGCTCTGGAAATACGCCGCCGGTACATCCGGCAGTACCAGCGAGGGATTCGCGCTGAAGCCGAAACGGCTGTAATAGAGGGGATCGCCCAACACCACGCAACCAGTCGCGCCATGCGCGCGCAACACGTCCAGCGCCTGATGAACAAGTCGCGAGCCTATGCCCTCGCGTTGGCGCGTTGGCGCTACCGACACCGGCCCCAGGCCAAACCAGCCCTCGCTGCCATCGGACAACACCACCGGCGAGACGGCCACGTGCCCGACGAGAGTGTCGGCATCCTCCGCGACCAGTGACAGCGTCAACTGCCCCGCGTCGCGCAAGGCATCGTTGATGAACTGCTCGGTGTGCGAGGTGTGTTCGGCCTCGCGGAATGCCGCTTCGGTCAGCGCATGGATGGCAGGAACATCGGCCGGCGCCTCTGCACGTATCAACATGCGTCGCCGGACTCCCCGGCATGTTCCGGCCACAGGATGGCCTGCGCCACCACCACATGCTCACCATTGAACGTCGCCGCGGGTGAGCCATGCAAGCGATAGCCCAGTGCCAGCGCATCGGATACGCGCTGGCAGAACGCGGCGTCGTCCTTGCCGGTCAGCAGGCGATAACGGGGAAGACCATCCGGAGGTGAGCCTGGCATGGAAACTCCTTGGGTTGCGCCGTGGAAACGGATGCCGACTGTACAACCACCACGTGCATCCATCGACCGCCCGTCGTGCACAGAAAAAAGCCGGAGCGCCTTGCGGCGGCTCCGGCAACTTACTACGGGAGACTGCTAGGGGTGAATCAGAACTGCTGGTTGTACTGCAGGTAGATGTAGCGGCCCAGGTCCAGCGTCGGATCGACCGAGCCCGACGAGTTGTAGCCCAGCACGTAGGCGTTGACGGTGTTCGGCGGGTGCTTGTCAAAGATGTCACGCATGCCGAACGAGATCGTGCCCTTCCACGGCAGGGTGTAACGGACCTGCGCGTCGTTGAACACCGAGGCGCCCATGCGATTGGCGCCCGTGCCGTAGCCCCAGTTCACGCTGGTGTAGTTGGGCATGTTGCAGTGGACGGTGTCGCTGAAGCACTGGTCCAGGAACGCGCCGTAGTAGCGGATGCCCCAGGTGGCGCCCCAGTTGCCCAGGTTCCAGTCCAGACCCAGGTTGGCGCGCCAGTGGTTGTAGCCGTACTGGCCGGCGTAGTTCACGACCGGCGCACCGACGGCACTCATCTGATTCCAGTCGTCGAGGTAGTTCGCGTTCAGGTTGATCACGAACTTGCCGAACGAGAACGTGGGCAGTCGATAGTTGACGCCCAGGTTGTAGCCGGTGGTCTCGATCCAGCCCAGGTTGGCGTTGCCGCGGTTGAGGTTGATCACCTGGCCGTTGGCGTCACGCGAGAACGCCGAGCAGAACTCCTGCACCGAGTACTGGTAGCACTGGTCCAGCACGTAGTTGGCGTCAATCGGCGTGATGACATTGGTTATCTTGATGTCGTAGTAGTCCAGCGTCATGTCCAGACCGTCCACATAGTGCGGGCTGTACACGAGGCCGAGCGTGCGGGTGGTGCTGTGTTCCGGCTGCAGGTACTGGTTGCCTGCGCCGGCGACGAACGGCGTGGTGCCCTGCTGGTTCGGACCCTTGACCGCATTGCCAGCGGTATCGAGCTGGTGGAAGTCGGTCGGCGACAGGCCGGCGGCCGCGCAGTTCTTGGCCACCGTCGGGTTGCTGGTGCTGCCGTAGGTGACATCGCAGGGGTCAGTGTACTGATCGAACGTCTGCGAGCCGCCACCGAACAGGTCGCCCAGCGTCGGTGCACGGAAGCCCTTGGCGAACGTACCGCGCACCATCAGGTCGTCGAACGGCGACCAGGTGAAGCTGTACTTGTTGTTGGTGGTGCTGCCGAAGTTGCTGTAGTGCGAGTAGCGGGTGGCGATGTCCACGGCCAGCGACTTGGCGCCCGGCAGATCCTTCAACAGCGGCGCACTGAGCTCGAGGTAGGCTTCGTTGGTGTTGTACGAACCCGAGGTCGGACCCGCGGCCAGGTCGGTGGTGTAACCGGACTCGGCCAGTTCATCGGGCTGGTCATAACCGCTGACGCCGCGATGTTCAATGCCGGCTGCAAAGGAGAAGGTGCCGGCCGGCAGCTCGAACAGACCGCCCGTGATGTTGGCGGTGAAGTCCTTGTTGATGCTCTGATCGGTGGCGTGCTCGCGCGCCATGATGTAGTTCAGCGCTTCCTTGGTCGACGCGCTCGGGCCGCCGAGGATGTTGAACGGCGTGCACTGGTTCAGCGCAATCGGGTTGGCCGCCGTACCGCACTGCACGACGCCACTGGCGTTGAGGAACGACGGACCCAGCGCCTGCTGCAGGTTGAGCAGGTTGATGTTGCCCGTGCCCGTGGTGTCGACGTCGTACTTGTTGTAGCCAAAGCCCGCATCCCAGTTCCACGGGTGATCGAGGAACTCGAAATTGCCTTCAAAGCCTGCATCGAAGTGCAGCGACTTGGCGCTCTCGCTGGTGACGCGCGGCAGCTCGACGATGCGGCGGGCGAACGACAGGTCATTGCCCGGCAGCGGGTTGTAGTAGCTCTCGCCACTCAGGTACACCGGGAAATTCGGCTGACTGGTGCTGGTGAGCGGGTAACCGGCCACCTGCGTGGACGAGTTGCGCTCGGCATACATGCCGGTGGCCTTGAACGTCACGTTGTCCGAAAGGTTGTAGCTGCCTTCGGTGAAGATGGACTTCAGCTCGCTCGGCAGCTGCTCCATCATCTGGTTGGTGGCGTTGAAGTAATCGTTGTCCTGCACGCCGAGGTGATAGTTGTTGATATCACGCGAATCGGCACCCACGCCGATGTTGTTCGGGTCACCCGTGTGGTTCAGCACATAGGTTTGCTTGCTGTTGGCGGGGTTGGTGAAGCGACCCCACGGACCCGTACCGCTGTAACCGGCGGTGTTGTCGAAATCACCGTAGGTGTACTTGGTGAAGTCACGATCCTTCGCCCACACCGTGCTGGTCTTGTTGTAGGTCGCGGCAAACACCAGCGAGGCCTTGTCCGTGGTGGTGCCCACCGTGAACGAGTAAGCCTGCTGCGTGCCGTCGTTGTGGCCGCCTTCGTTCTGGCCGACGTAGCCACTCACGGCAGCGCCGTTGAAGCGATCCTTGAGGATGATGTTGACCACGCCGGCGACAGCGTCGGAGCCGTAGATCGATGACGCGCCGTCCTTGAGGATTTCGATGCGCTCGATCAGTGCCACCGGGATGGTGGACACGTCGGTGTAGCCGTTGAGGCTGGTCATCCAGCGCTTGCCGTTCACCAGTACCAGCGTGCGGTTTTCGCCGAGGTTGTAGAGGTTGACGTACTGGCCGCCTTCCTCGGTGTTGCTGGTCAGCACGGCGGCCTTGGAAAAGGTCGGCTGGCCGGTGATGGTGAGGTTCTGCAGGATGTCGCCGACGCTGGTCAGGCCGGTCTTCTGGATATCGGCCTGCGTCATCGTGATGACGGGCTGGGCGGTCTCCACGTCCACGCTGCGGATGCGCGAACCGGTAACGGTGATGGTTTCGAGCTTCTTGGCCGAATCCGGGCTGGCCGGGGCGGTACCGGCATCCTGCGCGAACACGGCACCCGCGACGGCGAATGCGCCCATCGCAAGACCCATACGAACGGCCACAGACAGCTTGCTGTTTTGATAGTGCTTCACGTTTCTAGCTCCCCTAAACGACGTGATCGACTGACGATGTGATAGCCAGGCGTCGCCCTGGCTTTTTTTGGGCGCACAAGTCCCCGCGGGGCTGTCCTCATGACAGTCCCGTGCTCCCTTGAAACAAGCAGGAAATTGCGGATCCCCCCTGCCGCCCTTCACCGAACGTATCTGTCGCCATCACGAAAAGTCAACGATTTTTGTAAGCGAGGCGTAAGGTTCATTGGAAACAAATGCTTACGACATAGCTGCCCTGTCATGGAAATAGCTTTCGAACGTTCGCTTTTTGCAAGCTTCGCGAATGACACGAGCAAGCTTCACGCAAGAACATGCGGATTGGACCGAAAAACGGGCTTCCTCCGGCCCGTCGTCGCGAGCTCCGGGTGCAATGGCGATGGGGGCGAGGTGTTGCCGGGTGGTCCGAGGCAAAGAACGGGATGACGTTGCTGTCGCAAGGACTGTCGACGGCACCTCAGGAGGGAGCGGTCTGCGCTGAGGCGTTGCGCCTTCTGATGGTGGCCATGCCTCGTCGGAACTGCCCTCTCTCCGGATTCTCGCTGCGCTTCATCCGGGCTACGTCCCTGTAGCCCGGATGGAGCCGAAGGCGGGAATCCGGGAATTCACCGCGCCATGGGGAAAGGTCTTCGCGAGCTCCCCCGGATTCTCGCTGCGCTTCATCCGGGCTACGTCGCGGCTACGTCCCCGTAGCCCGGATGGAGCCGAAGGCGAGAATCCGGGAATTCACCGCGCCATGGGGAAAGGTCTTCGCGAGTTCCCCCGGATTCTCGCTGCGCTTCATCCGGGCTACGTCGCGGCTACGTCCCTGTAGCCCGGATGGAGCCGAAGGCGGGAATCCGGGAATTCACCGCGCCATGGGGAAAGGTCTTCGCGAGTTCCCCCCGGATTCTCGCTGCGCTTCATCCGGGCTACCGCCTGGCGTCGTAGCCCGGATGGAGCCGAAGGCGGAATCCGGGAATACACGGCGCCATGGGGAAAGGTCTTCGCGAGTTGCCCCGGATTCTCGCTGCGCTTCATCCGGGCTACCGCCTGGCGTCGTAGCCCGGATGGAGCCGAAGGCGGGAATCCGGGAATTCACGGCGCCGGCTGTGAAAGGTCTTCGCGAACTTCCCCCGGATTCTCGCTGCGCTTCATCCGGGCTGCTGATCCGGGCTACCGCGCGTGGTGACGTCCGTTATCGATCCGGCGCGTTCGCGTCTTCGTCCTTGGCCTCTGCCCGGGCACCAAACAGGGCGTAGGTTGCCAGGGACATGGCCGCCAGTGACGCCCAGTAACTCAACACGGCGAACTGCCGCCACACCGCCAGCGATACGGGGACATAACAAGCCGCCAGCGCCACCAGCGTGAGGTAGCCCAGCCTGGGCCGCACGCTCAGCAGAAACACCGTCATGATGGCCAGCACGCCGCAGCCTATCCATGCCGCAAGCGCAAGCGTGTCGCTGTGGCGCATGGCTTCAATGCCGGGGGCATCGGGAAAGATATGCCACGCGAGATCCAGCGCCACGCCGAAGAGCAGGATCGCCATGTATCCCACAATGCATTGCACAACTCGCCTGGCCTGTGCCGTTTCCATGCCTGCCCCCTTTTCCTGCATCCCATGCAGCTTCCATGGCGGGCGGCGGGGCCACCCGGACGCGAACGGTCAAAGCCTGCCCAGAGGCGGCCTCCGGAACAAGTACCGGCGCACCCGCACTGGTGCGCCACGGCACGCGCATCATTCGCGCAACGGCGCGCAAGCACCAGTCCTTTCAATGGCATAGCCTGCATCACCCAGGTAACCCATGCGCCAGACCTCGACCGATTGGCCTAGGGGCCGCGACGGCTGTCACAAATTCCTATCCCTCTCGTGTACACAAACGTCACGACTCCGTGGACAATGTGCCCGCCCATCAGTCCGGAGGGGGAGCCGGAACCATGACTCATAGCGATGCCGCGGCACGTCCCGTGGCGCAACTGCTTGTTGTCACGCGCAGCCTAGTGGAGCTGACGGATCGCGCTGTCTCCGACAGCGAGCTCTCGCATGCGGCGGCTGACGTGCTGATGTTCGCGGCGCGACAGGCCGCACGGCTGGTGGAAGACGTGGTGAGCCTGCGCTCACGCGATCCGGACATCGCCAGCATGTTCATACAGTGCTCGAGCAGCAGTGATCTTGATCGCGCGTACAGCGACCTGGAGTGCCTGGCGGAAGCCGCCGGCATGATCCGGGCGCACGGCATCGGCTCGCAGTACCGCGCACACCTGGCTTATCTGATGCGCTATGCGGCGGAATCGGCCAGCAATGCACTCGAACGCGCCGAGCGTTCCATGAACCTCGCCGACCTCACCACGCTTACGCAGACGTGGGTGATGGACGCGCACAACTGAGGCTGTCCAGGGCGCGGCGCCGTCGCCACGTCCTGCATCGCAGCCCCAACACTCCGATGCGCTGAATCGCGGCCGTTCCCGCATAACGGGCCGCGAGACATCCGGCAATGCTCAGTGTTTGCCCGCGTCCGCGTCCGGCACCTGCTGCAACGCGCCCACCTGTACGTGGCCGGCCCAGCCATCGAATACGTTCACGGCAGCGGCGTCCACCATTTTGGCGACGACCTGCACCGGCGGACAGCCGATGGGATCGGCCACGGGGCGCGACGGATCGGTCATGCCTGCCATGCAGAACTTCGCGCCGCGGTTGGCCAGGCGACTCAGATTGGCCATGCCTTCGGCATAACGCTGCTCTGCGCGCGGCGCGGCGGTGGCATCGCCATAAGTGGAGCGCATGGTGGCGAACAGTTGCTCAGCGGCGTGCCGATCAGCCTCGCTGGCGTTCTTCAGGGCCGTGTCGTACGCCGGCCGGAACGACGAGTTGGCACGCTCCGATGCCAGCGCAAACCATGCCAGCGCCAGCGGAACGTTCACCGGCTGGTGGTCGCCATGGAGGGCCATCACGCCCAGCACGTACTGCGCCGGCTTGCTTGCCCAGCTGGCGGCTTCCTTGAAGAAGTGCTGCGCGGATTCGACATGGCCCTGGCCGTAGGTCTGCGTGCCAAGGCAGTAGAAGTAATCGCCGGGCAGGAATTTCTCTTCACCGCTGACGCAACGCGTGTTGGCCAGGTCCGCATCGGTAGGCACGCTGTCGGTGCCTGGCGTGGCGGCAGCCGTTTGCGCATGCGCATGAGGTGCAGCCCATGCAAGGCACAGGGCCATCGCCACCATGCACGCCCTGCCCTTCCATCCCTGACTTGCCATGTCTTGCTCCCGTGATTGAGCCGCGTTGCGGACGGCGCATCCTAACGCGGCAGGATGCAGGCGGGATGACGGCGGATAAATGGCATGTTCTTGCGCCTGCGCTGCAGGCGATGGTGCTTCGTCGCGTGATGCCGGATACGTGTTCCTAGGCACACACCCGGACACCATCGCGACGAAGCGCGCGGATTGTGTCCACAGCGGATGGACGCGTCCATGCGTCCAATCGCAAATTCGCGAGATGCCTCAGGCGGCTTCCGCCCGTCGTGACGAAGCGCTCAGTGAAAGTGCCACCAGCACCACGGCCAGCACTGCATACGCCGCGGTGAACTGCCAGACCAGCTGGCGCGTCGCCTCGTCGAGCTTCCATGGCAGATAGATGCCGCCGCTGAGCTCCACCGAATGGATCACGCCGAACAGGCTCAGCGCCGCGCCGAGCAACAGGATCAATGCCGCACGCAGCGCGTTGCCGTCGATCATCGCCACCACGAAGCTGGCCCACACCATCGAGGTGATGATGAAACCGTTGCCCAGCGCATTGATGATGGCCAGCTCCGAGAAGCCGTGCGCACGATCGCCGAACAGGGCAACCACGTGGTCAGGCGACACATAGGTGGGATCGGTGAGCTTGATCGCCACCATGCGCGCAATGGCCGGAAAGAAGCTGAAGACCACCGCCGGCGCATAGCGCATCGGCGTTGCCTCGAACGCCTGCACGGTGATGCCGATGGCGACGAACACCAGGATGGGCGCCAGTACCGACAGCGGGATCAGTTCGACCAAGTTGGAGAGATAACCGAACACGCCGCCCAGGCCCACGAACAAGCCGGTGAGCAGGGTGTAGCCCGTGCCGGCACCCATCGCCTTGTACGAAGGCTGGCCGATATAGGGCGTGGTCTGCGCCACCCCGCCACAGAAGCCGGCCACCAGCGTGGCCAGCGCCTCCACCAGCAGGATGTCGCGCGTGCGGTACTCGTCACCGGCGGCGCGCGCGCTTTCCGTCACGTTGATGCCGCCCACCACCATCAGCAGGCCGAACGGCAGGATCAACGGCAGGTAGGGCACGGCAGCGCCCATGCCGCCCACCCACTCCAGCGTGGGCAGCGGCAAGGCAAAGCGCCACGTCCACGGCTTGGGCGGTTCATAGCCGGCGCCCAGCCAGCCCAGCGGACCAAGCACGTAATAGAGCACCGCGCCCACCACGAAGGCCACCAGCACACCGGGCAGGTTCCACGGCATGCGCGCACGCGCCACCAGTGCGTACAGCACCACGCCCAGCCCGGCGAAACCCACCAGCGGCTGCTTGAGTATTTCCACCAGCGGCAGGAAGCCCATCAGCACCAGCGCGATGCCGGCAATGGAACCGAGCAGGCCGGCGCGCGGCACGTGCCGCTGCACCATGCCGCCAAAGAACGACAACACGAACTTCAGCACGCCCATGATCACCAGCGCCGCCATGCCCAGCCGCCAGGTGGCGAGGCCAGCGGCTTGCGGATCCAGCCCGGCCTGCTTGAACTGCAGGAACGCCGGGCCCAGCACCAGGAAGGCCATGCCGATACTCGTGGGTGCATCCAGGCCCAGCGGCATCGCGGTAACGTCGGTGCGGCCCGTGCGGCGTGCCAGTCGCCGCGCCATCGCCGTATAGGCCAGGTTGCCCAGCAACACGCCAAAGGTGGTGCCGGGCACCATGCGCAGGAACACGATGTCCGCCGGGAAACCGAACACGCCGATCAGCGCGGTGGCGAGAAAGGCCAGCACCGACAGGTTGTCGACCACCAGCCCAAGGAATCCGTTGAGGTCGCCGGGCGAAATCCAGCGTTCGCGTGCTGTCGTACTCATCTCAGAAAGACACCTCGGCCGGCTGGGTAACGCGCAGCACGGACTGGTCGCCCGTGCGCTGCTTCCATGCGGCGCGGATGGCCTCCACCTTGTCGCGGTTGGCCGGGCTGTCAGGGTAATCGATCACCAGCATCTTGGAGCGCAAACGCTCGGGCGTCGCCTGGCCCTTGCCCTGCCACTGGCCGTAGACGTCGAGCACGCTCAGTCCGTCGGGAAAGCGCGGCGTCACTTCGGCATCGAGGAACGCGCGCCAGCCCTGCTCGCTCACGCCATGGCTGGCGTCATCCACCAGGCCCAGCCCGAAGAACAGCCGCGTTTCCACCCACCCCTGCGTCTGCGCGGGGTGCGCCGCATCACCATGCAAGGTGGATCCGGTCGCCGGCGCGGTGGTCGCGCAGCCCGACAGCAAGGCCATCGACAACAGCGCGGATGGAAAAAGCAAATGACGCATGGTTATGTCCTTATGTTTGTTTGGACATCCATACGGATAAATATCCGTAGAGATCCTTCGCAAAGTATTGACAACATATCTTGCGCAATGCAACAAATAACGAACGGTCACGTAGCGATACGGGCCCACTGCCAGATTCACCGGGGACACAGGCCTGCCTGACATGAACGTCGACCAGCCACGACATCGTCCGTTGCCGCATGGCCATGCCATGCGGCGATGTTGCCCGGGCTGACGTTCCGGCGCCCTGACCGGCGCCCCGCTTTCATACCAAACCGCCAGCACCCGCCCCGCGGGTGCCATGGACTGCTGCGCTTCAAGGAAACCCCATGCCGACCCACACCACGGCTCCGCGCCGTCGACTTATTCCCGTGCTGATCGCCGCCCTGCTCGCGCCGGCGGCGCAGGCCCAATCCAGCGCCGACGACAACCAGGCCAAGACGCTGGACCAGGTCGTGGTCACCGGCGTGCGCGCCAGCCATCGCACCGCGCTGGAATCGCCGGTGCCGGTGGATGTGCTGACACAGGACGACCTGCGCGCCGCCGGCGCGGTGAACGGCGAGCTGGGCCAGGCGCTGGCCACCTTGCTGCCCTCGTTCAATTTCCCGCGCCAGTCCAACTCCGGTGGCTCGGACCATGTGCGAGCCGCGCAGCTGCGCGGGTTGTCGCCGGACCAGGTGCTGGTGCTGGTGAACGGCAAGCGCTTCCATACCTCGGCGCTGGTGAACACGGATACCAAGATCGGACGGGGCACCACGCCGGTGGATTTCAACGCCATCCCGATCAGTGCGATCAAGCGCGTCGAGGTACTGCGCGATGGCGCCGGCGCACAATACGGCTCGGATGCCATCGCAGGCGTGGTCAACATCATCCTGGACGATGCACCGCAGGGTGGCGAGGTCACCGCCACGGGTGGCGCGTACCACACGCATTTCCGCCCGGCCGACCGCGACATCACCGACGGTGACAGCGGCTACGCGGCAGCCAAGTGGGGCACGCGCCTGGGGGGATCGGGCTTCCTCCGCTTCGGCATCGAAGCCAACAACCACGGCAACACCAATCGCGCCGGCATCGACACCGTGCCGGACTGGCTGGCCGACCCCACGCCCGCCAACCTCGCCCTGCGGGGGCGGCGCAACTACGTGGCCGGCGATCCTTCGGCGGAAAGCTACAACGGCTGGCTCAACAGCGAAGTGCCGCTGTCCGGCAACGCCACCTTCTACTGGTTCGGCACGTACACCCAGCGCCACAGCGTGGGCGACAACTATTTCCGCTACCCGGACAGCAGCGCCAACATCACCTCTATCTATCCCGATGGCTACCTGCCCAAGTCCGTCGGCACCGATCGCGACCTGCAGACGGCCGCCGGCGTGCGCGGCCTGGCCGGTGACTGGCACTACGACGGCAGCGTCAACTGGGGCAGCAATGCCTTCGACTACAACCTGCGCGATTCGCTCAATGCCTCGCTGGGCCCGGACAGCCCCACCTCGTTTCACATCGGCACGTATCGTTTCGACCAGGGCAGCGTCAACGGCGACTTCAGCCACGACTTCAGCGTGGCCTCGCGCAACGTGACGCTGGCACTGGGCGCGGAATACCGGCACGAAAACTTCCGCACCACCCCGGGCGATCCGGCTTCGTACATCGCCGGGCCGTATGTCGATGCCCCGGTAGGCGCGCAGGCGGGTGGCGGCCTGCAACCGCAGGATGCGGCCAAGCTTTCGCGCGACGTGGGTGGGCTATACGCCGAGCTGTCCAGCGATGTGACCGAGCACATTTTTGTCGATGCGGCCACGCGCTATGAGCATTACAGCGACTTCGGCGGCAACTGGAGCGGCAAGCTCAGCGGCCGCTGGGAATTCGCGCCGGGCTTCGCGCTGCGCGCGGCGTGGTCCAACAACTTCCGTGCACCCTCACTGAGCCAGATCGGCTACGAAGCCACCACTACCGGCTATGGCGCGGACGGCAAGCTGGTCACCGGCCGCATCCTGTCGGTGAACAACCCGATTGCACGCGGCCTGGGCGCCGAACCGCTGCAGCCGGAGAAATCACGCAACGCCAGCCTGGGCCTGACCGGCCAGGTGGGCGAGCACTTCGATTTCACCCTGGATGCCTACCAGATCAACATCGACCATCGCGTCACGCTGTCGGAGACCATCGACAGCCCGGGGCTGGAGGATTACATCCTGCAGCACTTCGGCGTGCCCGGCGTGCAGAGCGTGGCGTTCTTCACCAATGCGGTGGATACGCGCACGCGCGGCGCGGAACTGGTGGGCAACTACCGCACGCCACTGGCCGGTGGCGGGTTGCTGCTGACGCTGGCCTATAGCCACAACCACACCGACATCCTGCACGTGATCCCCACGCCGGAGGCGCTGGCCGCCACCGGTGCGGGCAACGTGCTGTTCGGCGTGGAAGAGCAGAACACCCTGACCGATGCCGCCCCCAGCCAGCGCGGCTCGTTCACCGCCAACTGGAGCAATGCGCGCTGGAACCTGCTGGGTCGCGTCACGCGCCAGGGTTCGGTGGTGCGCGTGTTCGACTTCGGTGGCGGCGACGTGCCCACGCAAACCTATGCCGCGCGCTGGCAGCTCGATGCCGAGGTGGAGTTCCGGGTCACCCCACAGCTCAGCTTCGCCGTGGGCGGCTACAACCTCACCAACCAGTACCCCACCCAATCCAACAGCGAGATCAACTACGCCGGCAACTTCCCGTATGACGTGATCTCGCCCATCGGCCTGAACGGCGCCTACTGGTACGGCCGGGTCCGCTACACCTTCTGACGCAGGCACGGCGGCGCCGTCTCAGGCCACGGGACGGCGCTGGCGCAACATGCGGGACATCTCTCGCCCACTCGGCGAGAATGCCCTCCCATGAGCGACACCCACCGCCGCCTGCCATGAGCCACACCCTCGACCTGCCGCTGGACAGCCCGATCCAGCCCGGCCTGATGGTCATCCACGGCAATCGCATGGAAGACCTGCGCGACCTGCTGACCGCCTGGCTGGCGCGCGCACCACTGCGTCCGCTGGAAGACGAGCTGATGCTGGTGCAGAGCAACGGCATCGCCCAATGGCTGAAGTGGGCGCTGGCGCGGCCGGTGGGCGAAGGTGGCGGGCTGGGCGTCAGCGCGGCCATCGACGTGCAGCTGCCCGGCCGCTTCCTGTGGGCGGCGTATCGCAGCGTACTCGGGCGCGATGCGGTGGCTACCACCTCGCCGTTCGACAAATCGCGGCTGAGCTGGCGACTGCTGCGCCTGCTGCCCGCGCACCTGCACGAAGCCGATTTCGCCCCGCTGCGTGACTTCCTGCGTGACGATCCTGACGAACGCAAGCGCTACCAGCTCGCCGAACGCGTGGCCGACCTGTTCGACCAGTACCAGGTCTATCGCGCGGACTGGCTGACCGACTGGGAACACGGCCGCTTCGAGTTGCGCGACGAGTTGCGCGGCCCGCCCAAGCCCCTGCCGGTGGACCAACGCTGGCAGGCGCGCCTGTGGCAACTGCTGCTGGAGGACGTGGGCGACGAACGCCACAACCACCGCGCCGCCGTGCACCAGGCCTTCCTCGACCGCATCGGCACGCTCACCGAACGTCCTGCCGCGATGCCACGCCGCATCGTGGTGTTCGGCATCTC
The DNA here is from genome assembly GCF_014297575.1 of Dyella telluris. NCBI lineage: Bacteria > Pseudomonadati > Pseudomonadota > Gammaproteobacteria > Lysobacterales > Rhodanobacteraceae > Dyella > Dyella telluris. Next base: position 739,602 of record NZ_CP060412.1, read on the forward strand.
GTCGCTGCCGCAGCAGACGCTGGAAGCACTGACCGCACTGGCGCGCTTCAGCCAGGTGCTGCTGCTGGTGGCCAACCCGTGCCGGCATTACTGGGCCGACATCATCGAAGACCGCGAGCTGCTCAAGGCCAGCCAGCGTCGTCACGGCAACAAGCCCGGCCTGCCGGCCGAGCCGCGTTACGAAGACCTGCACCTGCACGCCAACCCGCTGCTGGCCGCATGGGGCCGACAGGGGCGTGACTACATCCGCCTGCTCGATGCCTTCGACAAGCCGGAGGGTTACCGCAACCAGTTCGCCGCGTGGAACCGCAGCATCGACCTGTTCGCCGATACCGACGGCGGCACGCTGCTGCGGCAGATACAGCAGGCCATCCTGGATCTGGAACCGCTGCCGGCCGATGCCGTGCAGCGCAAGGCCTGGCGCGACAACGACCACTCGCTGCGCTTCCACGTGGCGCACAGCCCGCAGCGCGAAGTGGAGATACTGCACGACCAGCTGCTTGCCCTGTTTGAAGACGCCGCGCGCCGTGGCGAGCCGCTGTCGCCGCGCGACGTGATCGTGATGGTGCCGGATATCCAGACCTATGCGCCGCACGTGCAGGCCGTGTTCGGCCGACTGCCGCCGGACGACCCGCGCCACCTGCCCTTCTCCGTGGCCGACCAGCCCTCGCGCGGCGCCGTGCCGCTGATGGTGGCGCTGGAACATCTTTTGTCGCTGCCCGAATCACGCTTCGCGGTGAGCGACCTGCTCGACCTGCTCGACGTACCTGCCCTGCGCGCACGCTTCGGTATCGACGACAACGGCCTGCCCACGCTGCGCCGCTGGATCGAAGGCGCGGGCATCCGCTGGGGCCTGGGCCGCGAACAGAAACAAAGCCTTGAACTGCCGGGTATCGAACAGAACACCTGGCGCTTCGGCCTGCGCCGCATGCTGCTCGGCTATGCGGTAGGCGACGGCGACACCTGGCATGGCATTGCGCCGTACGGTGAAGTGGGTGGCCTGGATGCCGCCCTGGTCGGTCCGCTGATCCTGTTGATGGACGGGCTCGAACAATGGTGGTCGCGCATGCGCGAACCCGCCACGCCGGAGCAATGGCAGCAACGCCTGCAGCAGTTGCTGATCGACTTCTTCGATGCGGACGACCCGTCCGACAGCGATCGGCTCACGCGCCTCAACGATGCGCTGGACGCCTGGCAGGAAGCCTGCGCCGCCGCTGACTTCACCTTGCCGTTGCCGCTGAACATCGTGCGCGAGCACTGGCTTTCCTCGATGGATGAAAGCCGCCTGTCGCAGCGCTTCATGGGCGGCGCGGTGAGCTTCTGCACGCTGATGCCGATGCGCGCCATTCCATTCCGCGTGGTCTGCCTGCTCGGCATGAACGACGGCGACTATCCGCGCCGCCAGGCACCCGCCGACTTCGACCTGATGGCCCAGCCCGGCCATGCACGACCGGGCGACCGCTCGCGCCGCGAGGATGACCGCTACCTGTTCCTGGAGGCGCTGGCCTCCGCGCGCGATGCACTCTACGTGAGCTGGGTGGGACGCAACGTGCGCGACAACAGCGTGCTTCCTCCCTCCGTGCTGGTGGGCCAGTTGCGCGATTACGTAGCGGCAGGCTGGCATCGCGAGGGCGAGGACGCCACGGCACTGCGCGCCTGCGAACACCTGCTGGATGCCATGACCACCGTGCATCCGCTGCAGCCCTTCAGTCGTCGCTACTTCCGTGCCGACGCCGATGCACGCCTGTTCACCTATGCGCGCGAATGGCGCCAGGCGCATGACGAGCACGACCATCACGCCATGAACGCGCCGCTTTCGGCATGGGAGCCGGAATCGGCGGTGAGCATGGGCCTGCTGCAGGGCTTCGTCGCGCGCCCCGTACGGCACTTCTTCAACCATCGCCTGAAGGTGCACTTCGGCGACATGGACGAAGAAACCAAGGATGACGAACCCTTTAGCCTGAATGCACTGGAACGGCACATCGCCACCACCGGCGTGCTGCGTGCGGCCGTCGCCGCAACGGATGCACGCGCGGCGGTGGACATGGCGACGCGGCAACTGCTCGATCAGGGCGCCTTGCCGCCCGGCGGCTTCGGCGAACTGGCCCGCGATGCGCTCTCGCGCGAAAGCGGCGAACTTGCCGCTCGCTGGCTCGCCGCCTGCGAGCGCTGGCCGCTGCAGGACGAGAAGATCGAAGTACTGCACGAAGCACACGGCGTGCGGCTGGAAGACTGGCTGACCGACCTGCGCCGTGGCGATGAAACGCCGTACGTGCGCCTTGAGCTGGCCACCGGCAAGCTGCTTCAGAAGAACGACGTCCGCTACGACAAAGCCATCACCGCATGGGTGGTCCATGTGGTCGCGCATGCACTGGGCCTGCGCATGCAGACGCGCATCATCGGCGCGGACGCCACCCTGCTGCTGCGCCCGCTGGACATCGACGACGCCACCATGTGCCTGAACGCCCTGCTCGCCTGCCTGCGCGAAGGCATGCGCATGCCGCTGCCCATCGCACGCCAGACGGCATTCGCCTATCTCAGGGACAAGAACGATCCCGAGAAGGCACGCAGGCAGGCGGCATTGGTGTATGAAGGCAGCGGCTTCGGGCTGGCCGGCGAGGTGCAGACCGATGCTTACCTCGCGCGCGCGTGGCCGACCTTCGAGGCGCTGGAGGCCGGCAACATCTATCACTGGCTGGCGCTCTACGAGCCGATGATGCCGGCGATCACGAAGGAAGGCGGCGCATGATCACGACGGCGCCCCTGAAGCCGCTCGCGCTACCGCTGCACGGCATACAGCTGATCGAAGCCAGCGCCGGCACCGGCAAGACCTGGACCATCGCCGCCCTGTACCTGCGCCTGGTGCTGGGTCATGGCACGCCCGAAGGCAAGGCCTTGCTGCCTTCGCAGATCCTGGTGCTTACCTTCACCAAGGCCGCCACGGCCGAACTGCGCGAACGCATCCGCGAGCGGCTGGGCGAAGCGGCCGACGTGTTCCGCGGTCGCATCGAGCCGGACGATTTCCTGCGCGACCTGATGGCGCTCTATCAGGGCGACGACGCGCTGGCATTTGCGGCGCGCCAGCTCGACCTGGCCGCGCAATGGATGGACGAATCAGCCATCCACACCATCCATGCCTGGTGCCAGCGCATGCTGGGCCAGCACGCCTTCGACAGCGGGCATCCCTTCGTGCAGGACACCGACACGGATGAAAGCGCATTGCTTGCCGACGTGGTACGCGACTACTGGCGCTGCCATTTCTTTCCGCTCGACCGCGACGGTGCCGCACTGGTGTCGCGCTGGTGGAAAACGCCCGCCGACCTGCAGGCCGACCTGCGTCCGCTGCTGAAACAGCCGCCGGAGAGCCTGCGTCTGGACGGCCGCCCACTGCCGGATGCCGGGCGCGTGCTGGAGGATTTCCGCAAGCACGTGGGCGCCGCCGCCGCGGCGGAAGAACACGCGCGTCAGCGCTGGCTTGAAGACATCGACGCCATCGAGGCGATGTTCGCGCAGGCGCTGAGTGCCGGTGCGCTCAACGGCAACAAGATGCGCAAGGAGAAGGTGAACGACGAACTGGCCCAGCTCCGCGCCTGGGCCAGCACCGGCGCGGATGCCTCCACCGCCCTGCCCCGCTACACGGGATCCGCGCTGGCCGCGGCCAAGAACAAGAATGCCGAGGCGCTGCAGCATCGCGCGTTCGACGCCATCGAAGCCTGCGTGGAAGCACAGGGACTGGTCGCGCCGTGGCGCGCACCCGTGCTGGCCCATGCCACCGGCTGGGTCGCGGCCAAGCTGGAGGAAACCAAGCAACGCCGCTCGCAGCTGGGCTTTGACGACATGCTCAAGCGCCTCGATGGCGCCCTGCACGGGCATACCGGCAAACGTCTGGCCGATACCATCGCCGCGCAGTACCCGATGGCGCTGATCGACGAGTTCCAGGATACCGACCCGCTGCAGTGGCGCATATTCCAGCGCATCTATGCGCGTCGCGACACCACCGGGCTCCTGCTGATCGGTGACCCGAAGCAGGCGATCTACGGTTTTCGCGGCGCCGACATCCATACCTATCTGCGCGCACGCGGCACGGCGCAGCAGCCGATGTGGACGCTGGGCACCAACTATCGTTCCACCCAGCCGCTGGTGGGCGCGGTGAACCGCGTATTCGAGTTTGCCGACACGCACGACGACGGCGCCTTCGCGTTCGGTCAGGGCAAAGACGCATTGCCGTTCCACGCCGTCGAGGCACGTGGCCGCAGCGAGACGCTGGAACTCGATGGCCATGCACTGCCGCCCATGCAACTTGCCGTGCAGGCCGCCGATGAACCCGTCAGCAGCAGTGCCTACACCGACCTGATGGCGCGCCAGGCGGCGGCTTATCTGGTCGAACTACTCACGGCGGCGCAGGAAGGTCGTTGCGGATTCCGCCAGCCGGACGGAACACTGCGCCCGCTGCAACCGGGCGATACCGCCATTCTCGTGCGGCGCGGCGCGGAAGCGGCCAAGGTGCGCGAGGAAATGCAGCGACGCGGTCTCAAGAGCGTGTACCTCTCCGACCGCGACTCGGTCTATGCATCGCCGGAAGCCGCCGACCTGCTGCGCTGGCTGCGCGCCTGCGCCGAGCCCGGTTCGGACCGCACCATGCGCGCCGCGCTCGCCACGCCCACGCTGGGCCAGAGCGATGCGGAGCTGGATCGCCTGAACCTCGACGAGCATCACTGGGAAGCCTGCGGCGACCGCTTCCGCCAGCTGCACGTCACCTGGCAACGCCACGGCGTACTGGCCATGCTGCACGACCTGCTGCATGCCTTCGACCTGCCTGCGCGCCTGCTCGCGCGCACGGATGGCGAACGCGCGCTGACCAATCTGCTGCACCTGGCCGAGTTGCTGCAGCACGCAGCGGCCACGCTGGATGGCGAACATGCACTGATCCGCTACCTGGCCGCGCAGATGGCTGCGGCGAGCGATCCGCAGGCCGATACTGCCGAAGAACAGATCGTGCGTCTTGAAAGCGAGGCGGCGCTGGTCAAGGTGGTCACCATCCACAAGTCCAAAGGCCTGGAATACCCGCTGGTGTTGCTGCCCTTTGTCTGCTCGGCGCGCGAACTGAAGGCGGACGACAGCTTCACCTGGCACGACGACAGTGGCGAGCTGCGCATGGACCTGCGCGCCAACGATGCCGCACTCGCGCAGGCGGATCGCGAGCGCCTGCAGGAAGACCTGCGCCTGCTCTATGTCGCCCTGACCCGCGCGCAATACGCGTGCTGGCTGGGCGTGGCGTGCACGCGCGCCGGCCAAGGCAAGGCATCCACGCTGCACAAGGCGGCGTTCGGCCATGTGCTGTCCGGCGGCGCGAAAATCGAGCCTGCCGATCTGATGCCGCGACTCGAAGCGCTGCGTGGCGACGCATCCGGCATCGCCATCCAGCGGCTCGACGCGCCGGCAACGCAGGCCCTGCTGCCGCAGCAGACACAGGCGGCGCCGCTGTGGGAAGCCCGCACGTATCAGGGTCCCGCCGCCGAGCGCTGGCGCGTGTCCAGCTACAGCGGACTCAAATACGCCGAAGTCGAAGAGATCCGCCTGCCCGCCCCGGAAACCGCCGCACAGGACACCTTGATCGAAGCCAGCGCCGAACAGGTCGTACTGCCAGCAGCGGGCACCACCGTGGCGCAAGGCATTCATGCCTTCCACGCTGGCGCCGAAGCCGGCACCTTCCTGCACGACCTGCTGGAGTGGGCCGCCGACGAAGGTTTTGCACAGACGGCCGACAACGAAGCGGCGCTGGAGAAGGAAGTCGCCCGACGTTGCCAGCGTCGCGGCTGGCAGGCGCATATCGCCATGCTCACCACGTGGATCGCCGGATTGCTGCGCACCCCGCTCGCCCTGCCCGATGGCACGCAGGCGTCGCTGGCGCAGATGTCCAGCCATTACGCCGAACTGGAGTTCTGGTTCGAGGCCAATCACGTCGACACGCTGGCGCTGGATCGCCTGGTCACCGCACACACACTGGACGCCCGGCCGCGCCTGCCGTTGCTCGCCGAGCGCATCAACGGCCTGCTCAAGGGTTTCATCGATCTGGTGGTGGAACAGCAGGGTCGCTATTACGTGATCGACTACAAATCCAACAAGCTGGGCAACGACGCCAGTGCGTACACGACGGAGGCGATGCGCGACTCGATCCTGCGCGAGCGCTACGATCTGCAGTACGCGCTGTATACCCTGGCCCTGCATCGCCAGCTGCGCGCCCGCCTGCCCGCCTACGACTACGAACGCCATATGGGCGGCGTGGCCTACCTGTACCTGCGCGGGGTGGATGGCGCGGGACATGGCGTCCATGTCGAACGCCTGCCGAAAACCCTGATCGACGCGATGGATCGCCTGTTCGCCAGCGGAGGCCAAGCCCGTGTCGCCTGACGCCCTTCCCGTTGCCATGGAACAGGCCATCGAACGCGGCTGGCTGCGTCCGCTCGACGTGGCTTTCGCGCGCTTTCTTGAAGCGCAGGCCGCCGATGCACCGCCCGCACTGCCCTTGCTCGGCGCGCTCACCAGTCGCCAGCAGGCCGACGGTCACCTGTGCCTGGATCTGTCCGCGTGGGCGTCGCTGGCCGACGACGCCGGCTGGCCCGCCGAGTGGCGCCACATGCTGGCGGAAGCCGCCCAGGCGCCAGCGTCGCTGCTTACCTCCGCACTGATGGCCGACGCCGGCGATGCCACGCAGGCATCGTCACCCCTGGTGCTCGACGGCAGCCGCGTTTACCTGCGCCGCTACTGGAACCACGAGCAGCGCGTGGCACGCGCCATCGCCCAACGCCTTGCCAGCGTTCACGAGCCCTCGCCGCGGCTGCCAACCCAACTCGCGCGATTGTTTCCCGCACCGGCCGCCAATGGTCCGGACTGGCAACGTGTCGCCTGCGCACTGGCCGCACGCGGCGCCTTCACCGTGATCACCGGCGGCCCCGGCACCGGCAAGACCACCACGGTGGTGCGCCTGCTGGGCCTGCTGCAGACGCTGCATCGCAAGGAGACTTCGCGCCCCCTGCGCATCCGGCTGGCCGCGCCCACCGGCAAGGCCGCCGCGCGCCTGCAGTCGTCCATCAGCACGCAGATCGCCCAACTGGACGTGGACGACGACGTGCGCGCCAGCATTCCCAGCCAGGTCGATACGCTGCATCGCCTGCTCGGCGCTCGACCGGATACGCGACGCTTCCGCCACGACGCCAGTCATCCATTGCACCTGGATGTGCTGGTGATCGACGAAGCGTCGATGATCGACCTGGAGATGATGTCTGCCGTGCTCGCCGCCCTGCCCGACGATGCGCGCCTGGTGCTGCTCGGCGACAAGGACCAGCTTTCTTCGGTGGAAGCCGGCGCGGTACTGGGCGACCTGTGCCGACGCGCGGAAGCCGGCCACTACGACGCGGCGACCGCCGCGTGGCTGCTCGACACCACGGGCGACCGCATCGATGCATGGGTACGCGACGATGCGCGGCCGCTGGACCAGCACGTGGCCATGCTGCGCCACAGCCATCGCTTCGGCGCGGACAGCGGCATCGGCAGGCTGGCGCAGTACGTCAACCGTGGTGACGCCACCGAGGTGCAGGCGTTGCTTTCCGTACGTCACGCGGACGTCGCGTGGACCGATGCCGCCGCCGATACGCGCAGCTTGTCCCAACTCGTACTCGACGGCGGCGCAACGCAGTTCCTGCCGGCGGAAAGCAACGCGCAGCCGCAGGGCTATCGTCACTACATCGAGTGGCTTCGCCGCGAACGCCCGGCAGCGCTCGCCGATGCCGCCAGCTACGACACCTGGGCGCGCGGCGTGCTGCGTGCGTTCGGCAGCTTCCAGCTGCTGTGCGCGCTGCGCCAGGGGCCCTTCGGCGCAGAAGGACTCAACCGGCAGATCGCCGGCATCCTTCACCAGGCGCAACTGATCGACACCAGCCACGAGTGGTACGAGGGTCGCCCCGTGCTGGTCACCCGCAACGACTACAGCCTGGGCCTGATGAACGGCGACGTGGGCATTGCCCTGCGCATCCCCGACGCGAACGGCGTGATGCATCTGCGCGTGGCGTTCGAGGTGGCTGGCGAGGCGGGCAGCAACAGCACGCGCATCCGCTTCGTGCTGCCCTCGCGCCTGGGCGAGCGCGAAACGGTGTATGCGATGACGGTGCACAAGTCGCAGGGCTCGGAGTTCGATCACGCGGCCCTGGTGCTCCCGGCGGACGCCAGTGCGGTGCTCACGCGCGAACTGCTCTACACCGGCATCACCCGCGCGCGCCGCTGGTTCAGCCTGCTGGCGCCCAAAGCCATCGTCCGCCAATCGGTGGAACAACCGGTGCACCGGCATTCCGGCCTGCACCTGCGTTGGACCGACAACGGCACCTGAGGCCGTCAACAAAAAAAAAGGCCGCCTTGCGGCGGCCAGGTTTACGCGGGAAGCGTCGTCACCAGCATCCGTTGGCGGTGGGGGTTCGTGCCCCGGTCTGGTTGAGAGTCAACGTGCCGCACAAGCTGTCGCGCCCCAGCTGCACCGTGGTCGGCGTGGCCGTGATGGTGAAAGTGGCGCGGTCGGTGGCCTGCGTAATGGTGTAACTGCGCGACACCTCGCCCTGGCACCCCAGCTGCGGATCGGCGTTGGCGGTGCCGCCGGCGGTCTGGTCGTAGCGCAGGTTGGTGGTGTAGTAACGCTCCATGTAATTGGCGTACTGGGACAGGCAAGCCTGCGCGGCCACGCGGTTCGTCTTGGCCACGTGGCGCGTGTAGTTCGGCCAGGCGATGGCAGCGAGGATCGCAATGATCGCCACCACCACCACCATCTCGATCAGGGTGAAGCCACGCCCACGCGGGTGGATGTCATGGGGCATCGGGTAAGCACTCGTCGTTCGCATGGGATGTCCTCAGGGGTTGACCAGTTCGCGCCAGGACACGCGCAGGCGCTCCCCGTTGCCACCACGCTTGAGCACCTGCCCACGCGAGCCGTTGTCCATCGTCACCACCATCAGCTTGCCGATGATGGTGGCGCCGTTCGGCAGCGAGCCGAAGTACACGCCGTTGTTCGGCGCGGTCTTGCCGCCGGAGGTGACGCCGTCCTTGCCGTCGATGGCGCCGTCACCGTTAGTGTCGAATACGTTGTCCGCGAAGCTGGAGCCGGTGAATGGGTCCAGGTACATCGCCCAACCACCGCCGGACGGATTGCACACGTCCGTTGCCACCGGAATGCGCGTGATGCCCACCAGCCGGCGCGTATCGAAACCGTTGGCATTCACCATGCGCTCGCCCTCCGATCCCTTCGTGGGCGAGGTGAGATCCATGTACCAACCGGACTTGCCAGCCAGGTCGCCCGCCGTGGCCGGCGAGGTGGAACGGCCTTGCGTGGATTCCGCATCGATGGTGCGGACCACCAGCGCACCCCGCCCCTTGCTGGCGAGGTTGTCGGTCAACGTGGTGTCGGTCGAACCCACGATGATGCCGAACCAGCTTTGCGTTGCCTTGCTCTGCAGGTCCGCCGCGGCCAGGTAGCGACCCGTGCCGAAGAACAGCCAGGTGTTGCCGGTGTTCGGATCGCGCCCCATCAGCATGCCGGCCGTGATCGGCAGTGCGGCTTTCGCGGCGTTGGTGGCGGTGAACACGAGGCTACCCGTGCTGCTGGGCCTGGGCGTGCCGTCGTTGAGCACGAACTTCCACACGCGACCCAGAATGTCGCCCGCATACGCCTCCGTGCTGACGCCGTTGCTGGTATCGCCAATCCACACGGCCGGTGCGGCCATGCCGTTGCCAGTCGTGCTGTCCGTGGCGTGTACGGTGAGCGCGCCATCCGCCAGCGCGAACTGCAGCAGGGCCGCGCTGTCCGGTCCGCTGTTGTAGCCGTTGCCGATCAGCACCGACCACACGCCATTGGCGGTCTGCGCAATGACTGGCTTGCCGGTCATCTGGCCGATGGCGCTGCTGTTGTCCTTGCCATCCGCCGCCGAACGCTCCCACAGCAGCGAGTAAGCGGCGGGGTTGGTCACGTCGATGGCGTAAACCGCGCGTGCCGGGCCACGGCCCGTGGTACCCACGGCCACCGTGCGCCACGCCTTGGCCGTGGTGTCGTAGACGTCGGCCACAGTCAGTTCGCCGTCATTGAAGAACTGATGCGGCAGGCTGGTGGAACCGTAGTCGGGATCGGCGTAAGTCTTCAGGCCGCTGGTGATCACCGCCCCGGGCAGGTACGCATGGGTTTCCACACCGCTGTCGGCATTGAAGGCATGAATGAAGCCGTCGTTGGCGGCGACCAGCACGCGCTTGTCGCGCTCTTTCTTGGTCACGGCGAAATCGACGTACGCCGACGAGCCGGTGAAGTTCTGCCCGATGAACTGGTTGGCATCCGGCGCACCGACGTACACCGGCTGCGAGTTCACGATGTCGCCCAGCGCGGTGCTGCGGTTGCGCAGCGCACCCTTGTTGCGCTGCTCCTTGGTCCCGTCGCCGCGCATGTAGGCAATGATGGCCTGGTTGTCCGCCAGGGTGCTGGTCAGTGCCTTCTGCTGGTCGGCGGAGAACAAGTTGAGGTTGGTCGTGGTGAACTCGAACGTGTCGGCGCCGTTGCTGCTCGTGTAGAGCTTGCGGTTGGCAGCCGCCGGCAGCACGGCGCTGGCCGTCCAGGTCGCGGTATCACCCACGCGGTCATTGACGATGGGATACGCCTTGAGATCACCCGTCCACTTGGCGGTGAGGTAATTGGCCTGGTACGACACCGTGCCAGAGGTGAGCTCGGTCGAGTTGGACGCCAGTGCCGCGCCCGTGCCGACGCGTTCAGCGGCACGCTTCAGCGCATCCTTCAGCGCGGAGGAGAACTCCTGCGGACTGCTCGCGGAGTTGAAACTGCCATGGCCGTTGATTGCGGCATGCGCCAGGTCGGCAATGTTATTGATGTCATCGGCCGCGGGCGCCGGCCAGCTGAAGTTTTTGATCGCATCGCCGCCCCGGGCCCAACGCGCGATCTGCTCGTACGTGGTCCCGCTGGGCTGGATATTCGTCGGCGTGAAACCCAGTCCCAGGGTGAAGGTGGTCATGTGCTGCCAGAAGGCCGGATCTTCATCGCTGATCGGCACTTCGTCCGCCGTGTCGGTGCGCAGGTCTTTGATCCAGTAGTACATGGCCACGTCGGCGAGCGTGAGGGAGCGGCCATCGCGATACGGCGCCTGCGCGTCGAACACGTAGGAACGGTCACCCGTGCCCTTCACCGTCAGGGCTGTACTGTCGACATCGCCGATGCTCGTGGAAGCGGCGGCGCCGTTCCAGAAACCGTCCGTGGTGAGAATGGTGTACGACTGGCGACAGGCCAGCTCGCCCTTGCCGCTGCCGGTGTTGTAATCCGGGTCGGACGACATGCTCCCCCAAGGCTGGGCAGTCTGGTAGTACTGACCCACCGCGTCCAGCGCGGCGCGCAACGGCGTGCCGTTGTTCGCCTTGCCACCGGCCAGCCAGCTCCAGAACGCCGCCTTCTGATCGGAGAACGGCTTGACGTTGGCAATGACATAACCGTTCTTGGTGGTGCGATCAGACGGCAGGCCGCTGTTGTTGTTGCCGTCGATGGAGCCAAAGCCGATACGGAACGACGGGTCGATGCCCGAGAACGACTCCATCACGCCGGTCTTCGCCATCAGCAGGCGCGTGTGGTAGTACGAAAACCAGTTGGCGACGTTTTTCTGCACGTCACTCGACTCGGTACACACCGCGTCGCCCAGTGATGCGGCAGCGCAGGCGCCCGTCTTGCCCACGTAGTAGCGGGTATAAGTGCCGTTGCTGTTCTTCAGCGTGTACTTGAACAGCGAGGCCAGAATCTTGATGGTAGAACACTGCTTGCTCGACGAGTCGTACGTGTCGCCGCTGTTGCAGACCGGGTTGTTCGGACTGTAGTACTGCGGGTTCCTGCCGGAGGTTTTGCACTTGCCCTTGTTCGTACCCGTGGTTTCCAGCGAGTCGCCAGACTGACAGGTCCAGGTCGGGGCGGACGTGCCCGTGACCGTGGTAAAGGTCTGCGTATAGGCGATGTCGCTCTTGCTGGCACCGTTCTGGCTCGCATCCTTGGAGCCGTCGTAACTGGACAGGTCCACCTTGCCGGTGCCGGTGTTGAAGCCGTCATACCACGCGGCATCGAACGCGGCATCCGCATAACGCGTGCCGTCGGCCTTGATGGGCGCCTTGTACGTCACCGTGGGGTTGTAATACACACCGTTGACCACCGAGTAGGTCAGGTCGTCCTCGTTGCGTCCCGCGAGATACTTCCAGTCCGGCATCACATCCCAGGCCATGGAGCCCGAGTCATCCAGCATCAGCACAAGGTTGGGCGGCAGCGACTTCTGGATGATCAGCGGCTGCTGCTCCACCGTAACGGCCCACGACGGCGTACTGGCGATACCCAGCACGCAGACCACCGCACCGGTGCCCAGCAGCCTGCCGAGAAAACGCCCTGCGCGACGGCGCAACGAATATGGATTGCTCATGGCGATACCGCCCCCTGATGGAAATGCGCGGCATGCCGCCGCGCCGTTGCAATGAAACTCAGCGCTGCTTGAACACGGTCTGCAGGACCACCACGGCGCGATCGCGCACACCCTCGGCGGCGGGGTTTCCACTGCGCGCCGTGATGCGGTAGTAGCCGGCGGTGGTCGAGCCACCCGATACGCCGTAGTTGTGCGAGCTCGCGTTCTGGCCAAAGCCGGCGTCGGCGTCCGGATCGGCCCAGTCGCCCATGTTTTCGATCACGTACTGCGGCTGGCCTGCGGCCACGTCGGCCGCCGTGAACTGGCCCGCCGCCGTACCCGTTTCCACGTCGTAGATCTTTCCGGCGGGAAGGTTCGGGTCGTCGAACGGATTGGACAGGCAGATCACGCCGCCGGCACGGCAATTGCGCGCCACTTCGTCCGGATGCGTGCCGACCCGCAACATGGCCGTGCGCAATGCAGCTTCCGCACTCTGGAAAGCGATCTGTCTGTCGAACTGATTGGCTGCCATGTGCTGCTGCATGATGGTGCCGCGCACCGCGGCAAAACCCACCAGCGTCATCACCACCAGCAGCAGCAGGGCAACCACCAGCGCGACGCCCTGCTGGCGCACCGGTGAACGCTGCGCCATATGGCCGGCGCGCGATGAAACCTGGCTGGAATACTCGGTTTTCACGTCAATTCACCCGGTTGCGCAAGGTGGTGGTCATGGTCATGTCACGCGTGATGGCCGTATTGGCCGTGCTCGCGTGCGTGTCGTTGCTGCGCATGCTCAGGGTGGCGCGTACCGCACTCACGTTGTTCCAGTTGGTCACGTTGGACGCCGCCACGAAAGGTGTCGCCAGGCCATCCTGGTGATAGGTGAGTTGCAGGTTGGTCACGCCGCGCACCATTTCCTGGCGCGTGAGCCCGTTGGCGCCCGCACGCCCGAACCGGTACAGCGAGGTACCGCCATCGGGGTTCCTGCCGATATACCAGTCGGCAACGTTCAGCCGCGTCAGGTAGGCATTCGAACCGAACGTGTAGAAATTGGCCGTGCCGCACGACGTGGGGAAACCCAGCCCGGTCGAGCAGTTGCCGGCGGTGGTGGCGTGGCTCACCGTTTTCCCGGTCGCGCTGTACGCGCTGGACTGGAAGATGGCCGCATGGTCGTAATCGCAGACGATGAAGACATCCTTCGCTGCGTAGTCCGGGTCCGCCTCGTTGAGCACGAACTGCGCCGTGGTGGGGTCATGCGACGCCACGCTGTGGCTGGCGCTGTCGCCGCCCAGCAGCTGCAGCGAGTGCGTGTTGGCAACGCGGTCGCCATCGCCATTGCCGGCCGCAACCACCGGGTCGTTGCCTGCATAGCCGCGCACGGCGTTGTCCCAGTTTGCCCACCAGGCGGCGCCGCCAGCGGTCGGGCCATCGTTGAGCACATTGGCGACGCGCGCGCTGTTGCTGCATGCGGTGAGGCCGGCATGCCGGATATCGCGCGCCAGCAGTTCGAACGCCAGGCGCGTGCTGTCCTGCACGTCGCTGAGCGCGCGGTTGGTTTGATACACGCGCTGGTTGGAAAGAAACACGCTGCCTGCGCCAGCCATCACCACCAGGCCGAGCACCATGGCCACCATCAACTCGACCAGCGTAAAGCCGCCGGTCGAACCGCGGCGATGAAGAGAACGGAACGAACGCCGCGTCATAGCATGCCCCTGGTCACGACCGACTGGTTGTTCGCACCGCCGGTGCCGGCGCGGCTGTCGTCGAACTGGATAGTGATGGTGCAGTCGCCTTCGGCGCCCTGGCAGGCGATCTGGCCGGTGGTCGATTCCACAGCGCCCAGCGTCGCGCCCAGCGTGTTGCACCAGTCGTGCAACTGCACGCTGGCCAGCGTCGAACCCTCGGCGGGGCAGGCGCTCGCCTTGATCGCCCCACTGGTGTTGTAGCCGCCCGCCATCGCCACCGTGCGATCGGCACGCATGGCATCCAGCACGGAGTAGCTCGCCACCGTGGCCATGCTGCGCGCCATGGCGCTGTTGTTGGTGGACAACGAGGTGGCCTGCAAGGCAGCGACGCCAAGGAAGGCGATGGACAGCAGCAGCACCGCCACCAGCACTTCGATCAGCCCCACGCCACGTTGCGCGCGGACGGCTGCGCGACAACGCGCCCGGTGTTGGTTGGAAACACGTGTGGTCATGAGCACTCCCCCGAATCCGTCGTGGTCTGCAGCACGGAGCCGGCCACCATGCGGAGTACCCGATGGTTGTCCTTGTCGAATGACGGTGTACAGATATCGATGACCTGCCCGCTGTAAGGCAAAGCGCTGGTCGTGGCGTGGGCGATACCCTGGGCGGTGAAGCGAAGCGCCTGCAAGTCGCCGTTCAGACGCAGCGAACCACTGAGGTCGAGCTGGCTCTCCCGCACCACCACGACCGTGGTCGACGCGCGCGCCACCACGGCGCCTGCCGACGTACCGCAAAGATCACCCAGCGCGTCGCTGGAGTTGCCGCTGCTGGAGTTGCTGCACAGCTGCGTGCGCGCGTTGCGCTTGATGGCTTCCATCCGCGCGATCTGCACCGCGTTGACGACTTCGTTGACCGAGGTGGTCAGGCGATTGGAAATGGTGATGTGGCGAAAGCTGGGTACCGCGACGGCGATCAGCACCGCCGCCACCGCCAGGGTCACCACCAGTTCGACCAGCGTGAACCCATATGCCTTCCGCAGCCCGCCTATGCGGCCCTGCCCTGGCGCCTTGATACGCATTGCCAGCCCCCTTCCGACTACTTGCGTGAAGCTTAAGGATTACACGCAGTATCGTAAATTCATACGCTGACGAACGGTAAGAACTTGCCGATAAATGGTAGGCCGGATGATCGCTAGCGAGATGCCCGTCACATCCAACCAATACAATCAACTAGATAACAAGGCAAGGATTGCCGTGGGGCGGCAATTCCCAAGGGCAACACGGTCGTTAGTTTTTGCGCTCCAGATCACCCCCGGTCAAGGCCTTTGTAGGAGCGCACCCTGTGCGCGACCGGGGTTGCCGAGGCAGCCCGTTCCGCAGCCGGCGCTCACGGGGTTCACTCCCACAGGTGGTTAGGGCTGCCCATGGCCCGCTGCATCACCCCGTCCCAAGCCCCTGTACGCGAGAGGGAGTGCCGAAGCCTCCCGCCCCGTCGCGGTCGCGGTCGCGGTCGCGGTCGCGGTCGCCGTCGCCGTAGTCGTCGCCGTAGCCGTCGCGCACAGGGTGCGCTCCTACAAAGGCCTGGGCCGACCGCTCCATGGCCCAACGGAGACAGAGCCCGAAGGCCCCGTTTCCAACGCGGCGTCTCCGCCCTTCACGCCGGGCGACGCTGCTGCGTGGCGACTACGAGCTGGCGTGCTCCGCGTGCTCCAGGAAAAGCGTCTGCAGGTCGCCGCCCAAGTCACCGCCCGCGCAGATAAGCCGGAACCGGCCGCCTTCCCCGCTCAGCCGGCAGGTGCCGTCGATGATGCCGAGCACGTTCGCCACGGCGTCGATGGTCACCTGCCGCGTGAGTTCCAGCAGCACTTCGCGCTGATCCGCCGACAGCTCGCCGAACAGTTTCAGCACGCGCTGCCAGTACGGGTCGGCGGCCTGCTCTGCCCGGGTATTGAGCAGCAGGCTCCGGTAGATGGCGTTGTTCTCGTCCACCACGGCCACGCTCAGGCTCGCTACGAACTCATCGGGTGTCATGGAACTTCCTTGACGGCGTGCGGACTGAACGTGGTGGTGCTTGTCACCGGTCGCCTCGGTGGCGCCGGCATCTACGTGTGCTGCGTCAGCAGGGCCTTGAAGCGCGGATCGTCGCGCAGCGGATCCCACACCGGATCGAGCCGCAGGGAAGCGGGTGAAATGATCACGCCGGTCGGCATGGACAACAGGCGCTCGAGCAGCGGAATGGCCTGATCGGGCTGGCCCACGCGCACGTAGAGCACTGCCATGTGCTCGAGCATGTCGGTGCCGGTGAGCGCATCCTGCGACACCGGCATCAACGCCACGGCGCGCTCGCCTTCGGCAACCGCCTCCGCCTTGCGTCCGAGCCCGGCATAGGCAAACCCCAGCGCAAGATGCAGGTCGGCGTCGTCCTGCCGTTCGGCCAGGGCCGCACGGGAACGCGTGGCCACGTCGTTGAAGGCCTCCGTGGCCTTGGCCATGTCGCCCGCATCCTGCCAGGCCCATGCCACGTACAGGCGGCGCGGCAACACGATGTTGTCCGGGTCGTCCCAGTTCTCCGCCTTGTCGGCTTCGGCAATTTTGATCGCGCCCGCATAGTCGTGCGCCAGCGTCCGCTCGAAATACAGCGACATGATGTTGCTGCGATAGCCATCACTGCCCGGCGAAAGCGTGGCCAGTTCGGCACGCAGGGGCGCCAGGTCGCCCTTCCACATGAACTCGTTGAAGACCTGGGTGAGGCGTTCGCCGAAAGGATCCCGGCTCAGCGACAGCGCCGTGGCATAGGCCTGGTCGGCATCCGCGTAGCGGCGCAGGCTCTGGTAGGTCACGCCGAGCTGATTGAACGCGAACTCGCTGTGCGGATCCAGCACGGTGGCCGCATGGAAGCGCGTCACGGCTTCATCCCAATGACCCTGCCGCCGGGCAATGGCGGCAATCAGCAATTCCACCGTGGCGCTGCTGGGCATGGCCTGCCGCGCCAGCTCCAGCTGGGTGATGGCGCCGGCATAGTCGCGATGACCCCAGTAGTTGTACAGGCCCATGGCGTAGTGCGCCTGCCCCAGGTTGGGCTGCAACGCCAGCGCACGATCGGCAGCCGTCTTCGCCGCGGCCAGCCGCTCATTGGTGCGATCGGGGCCGAAGAAATACATCTGCATTTCGGACCGCGCCAGCTCGGCGGCGGCCAGCGCAAAGTCCGGGTCCCTGGCCAGTGCCTGCTGGTACAGGGCAATGGCCACGGGCGACTCGGCCGACGACAGCGAAGGATCGTCATAGGCGCGGTTGGCGTGCGCGCCGGCCTTCAGGTACAGGTCGTAGGCTTCGGCATTCGATGTCGGCAGCTTGTCCATGCGCGCGGTTTCAGCCGAGGTGAGCTGCACTTTCAACGCGCCCGCCACGTTCTGCGCCACTTCGCCTTCCACGTTGAACACGTTGTCCAGCGTGCGCGTATACGCCTTCGCCCACAGATGGTTGCCGCTGTTGGCATCGATCAGCTGCACGTTGATCAACACCTGGTTGTCGACCTTCTGCACCGTGCCTTCAAGCAGCGTGGCCACGCCCAGCTGGTGCGCGATGGTTTTCACGTCTTCCGGGTGGCTGGGGTATTTCTCGGTAGAGGTGCGCGAGATCACCTTGAGCCCGCCGATGCCCACCAGCTGGGTCAGGATCATGTCCTGCATGCCGGTGGCGAAATAGGCGTTGCCCTGGTCGGTGCTGAGGTTCTGGAAGGGCAACACGGCAATGGACTTCAGATCAGCGGCCGCTGTCGCATCGGCCGGGCGACGCGTCCACGTGTGCCAGCCGAACAGCGCGCCCGCCACCACCAGCAGGCCAACCACCATGGCGATGAGCGGCTTGCCGAACCGGCGCGGGCTGTTGTCCGACGGCACCAGCGTGATCGGTGGCGTGACCGGCGGCGGCGCGATCACGCTCGCCGGCGGCGCAACCACGGCGCTCGCACCGGCACTGAGGCTGGCAAGTACCGGCGCCACCGCAAGGTCGGAGTCATCCAGCGCGCTTTCCGTCATCAAGGCTTCACGCGACGACGCAAAGCGCACATCGGCATCCAGGCGAAAGCCGACGCCGTGGACGGTATGCAGATAGCGGCTGTCTTCCGCACTCTCCCCCAGCGCATGGCGCAGCACCGCGATCACGCGGCTGAGCACACCGGGAGTGACATGGGTGTGGCCCCACACCTCGTCGAGGATCTCGTCGCGGCTCAACACGCGACCGGGGTCGTGC
Organism: Dyella telluris; assembly: GCF_014297575.1. NCBI lineage: Bacteria > Pseudomonadati > Pseudomonadota > Gammaproteobacteria > Lysobacterales > Rhodanobacteraceae > Dyella > Dyella telluris. The sequence continues at coordinate 758,001 of NZ_CP060412.1, forward strand.
GCCAGCAGCACGAGCACGGCGAACGCCTTGCGCTCGAGCCCGACCTCCTCGCCATCCACGAACAGTCGATGGCCCAGGGTGTCGATTTCGACCGCACCGAACGCAATCCACGCAGCAGAGGCGGACTCTGCAGCCATCTGATCGACCTCCTTCCGGGGCCTGCTCCGCCTCAGGTTACACCAACTGCGTGAGGAGGCTCGGCATAGTCCAGGTATGGATTCCGTTATGGGGGGATAGCCGTCTGAATGCAAGGCGGTCGCGGCGCCGCTGAACGGACAGCGGGCCTGCCCAGGCCGCCTGTCGGTTACCGGTGAAACACTGTGCCGGAAGTCATGCAGACCACGCCAATTTCACACAGGCCCCGCTGCCCGGAGCGCCGACATCGGTCTCAGCGCAGGTGCCCGAACCCACGAAACTGCCGCAGCGCCGACCTGAAATAGCCCGCATCGGTGGGCTCGCCACCTTCGGGTGCAAGCCCCGACAGCGCGGTCCACGGCAACGTGGGGTGTTCGTGATGCAAGCGGTGCAGATGATGGTTCATCAGCACGGGGCGCCACAGGGGCGACACACGAAACGTGCGGGCACGTGCCGGCTCATCCAGCTTCACGTCGTAATGCGGCAGATTGTCGGCCACGGACAGCCACACGCCACGCAGGAACATGGTGACCGCCAACACGGGCCACCACGCGCCATACACATAAAACGCCAGTGCATGCAGCGCGAGCGAGAGCATCCAGTCGCGCCGGATGCAGGCACGACGCTCCTTGTTGCCCGCAAAGGCGACAAACAGGCGCTGGATATCCCGATCCACCGGCGCATCGCTCTTCAGCTTGTTCGCCACCAGGCGACGCACCAGGTTCACCGGCAGGAACGTGAGCAAAGGCAGCACGACCTCGCCCAGATACAGGCCACCCAGCAAATGCGCGTAATAACCCAGACGCGCCAGCACGCGATGGTTCGCGCCTTCATGCACGTCCGGCTGGTCATAGGCTTCCCGCGTGAAGCGGTGATGCATCAGGTGGCCAAAGCGCGCCGCGTCATACGGCAACAGGAAGGCGATGGACAACGCGCGCCCCGCCCATTCGTTGAGGCGCCGCCGGGCGAACAGATGCCCATGGATGGATTCGTGGATCAGGCCCCAGTGCGTCGGGGTCAGCAGCACCAGCGGCACCATCAGCCACAACATCGGCGCGCCCCACTGCCGCAGCAGGAACGGCCATGCAAACAACTGCACCCCCATCGCGGTGGCAACCACGCCCACCAGCAGCAGATTGGCGCGCTGGTCGATGGGAACGCGACGCGGCGCCCGCCGTGCGGCCGCTGCCATTGGTATGCCATCCGTCTCAATCGCTGTCTGCAGGTCCATCTGTTCCCCTATGAGCCGTCAACAAAACCCTGATGTCTTCAGGTTCCATCACCGCCATTGCCACGGATGCCACCAGCGTCCCTCGCCGCCATTCCCGCGGATGCCACCAGGCTCCATCACCGTCATCGCTGCGGACGCCATCAACTCCCCTACCGTCTGGTCCCCTCACCGTCATTCCCGCGAAAGCGGGAATCCAGCGCCTTTAAGGCGCGCGGAAAGGCCGAAAGTCACTGGCTGACTAGACGTACGGCTGTTGAAAAGCACCTTCCGCCTCCGCGGGAATGACGGAGTTGAAGCCATACGAGGTCCGGCCTGCGGCATCCAAATACAGTACAGCCGCCACCTAACGTAACAGCAGCTTTTGACAGTCAGAAGTGCGAACCGATACCCCTTGCCGGCAGGCCATCCCCCCATGCGGAGAACGCCCCCAAGCCATCCACCACCTGATAGTAGCGCCAGCCCCGCGCAAGGAAAGTGCATGCCACCCCGGACGACCCTACGCCCCCTTGCCCGCCCGGGTTCGCGTGGCCTCTCAAACGCATGGACCCTCCACGCACCACGCTCGTCACACCCCGCCGCGTGACCGCGCAACACCCACCCAAGGCCGTAGCCAACGGCGGAATCCGGGGTTCAACGATGCGGTGCATGTCGTGATTGCGCGGGCACGACGATCCCGGATTCTCGCTGCGCTTCATCCGGGCTACGGATGCGCGCCTTGACCCGTCGCCCGGATGGAGCCAACGGCGGAATCCGGGGTTCACCGATACGGTGCATGTCGTGCTTGCCCGGGCGTGGCGATCCCGGATTCTCGCTGCGCTTCATCCGGGCTACGGATGCGCGCCTTGACCGTAGCCCGGATGAAGCCAACGGCGGAATCCGGGATTGCGCGGCCTCGCACATCCCTTCGCCCTTCCTACTCCACGCCTCGTACACCTCGACTGTTACTTCGCATCACCTGATCAAGGTCATAGCGAGCCTGCAACAGCAGCCAGTACAACGCGCTGGTGTTTAGTGCGTCCGCCAGTCGCCAAGCCTCCTCGGCATGGATGGGCGCACCCACGAGCACGCAGCGGATGTGCCAGGCGGGTATGCCGGAACGTCGCGCCAGTTCGTTCGCGCTCACGCTGTTGGGGCGCATGAAGTCGTCACGCAACACCACGCCGGGGGAACGCAGGCGCGTGGCGGTATCGATCTGCAGGCGGGGGTGAAGCAGAACCGGAGGCGGTGCCGGAGGTGGTGCCAGGGTGAGGCGCATGGGGGCCTTCCTTCGGGTGCACGAAACCAGCGGATGCCGGCGAGGGAATCCGTGTAGGCAAAAGCCGGGTTGAAATGTCCGAAATGGCCGGGTGTGGCGTGCCGACAAGGACAACGACACGCCACAAGGCTCGATCATTCCGGTCCGCTTACGCGCTCGTCACCTGCCCGCTGCCTAGCTGCCGGGCGTACTGCGCCAGACACTGCATGGCCACGGTGATGCCTTGCCGGTAGTAAGTGGCCAACGGCCGCAGCGGCGGCACATCAGGGGGCCGTACCGCGTGGCGTAACCGCTCGTCTTCCTGGCAAAGCAGCGTGAGCGCATTCAGCGCAAACGCCACGTCATCCAGCGTGGATAACCGAAGCGATGGCGACGTGTGGTAGGCCGCCGGAGGGTCGGCGGCGGGCGAAGCGCGTGAGGCGTGGCCCACAGAAACGGATGGGCACAGGCGTGCCGTATGATCGACGTCAGCCATGATCAACTTGTCCTAGTTGGTGATGGTTAGCGGGTCGTCGGTGCTAGTAACACCGGCGGCCCGCGACTCACGGCATCACTGCCGTGACCGCCCGCAACCTCGTCCGAAGACGCCCGCGAGCAGCATTCCCACCCTACCGAAGCGGCTCATGCCACGTCATCGGGGTTTCCCCCTCGCGGCGTGTGGGGTTTTTCAGAGTGGCTATAGGCGCTTGAGGCCGGACAGTCGGGCCCGTTCAACACGCCTTGCCCGGTTCGCCCCGACCACCCGTTGAAGTCATCCATGGCGTGGCATTCGCGCAGCCATCCAGACTGCCCGCAGCCGGCGACCCGGCCTGCAGGCGCAGAGTGCAACGCGCCGGTTGGCCTTCCCCGATTGCAGCCCGTGGCCGTTTCGCATCGCTCCGGGCCAGGGGACGCTCGACGCACACGCGGTTGTCATCATTTTTATTGGACAGTGGACGTCCGGGTCCTTCCGTCGGGTATCGGCGCGTTTGATACACAGGGGGCGGCACTCGATCCATTCATCGGCGCGATGACAGGGTCGTCGTCCGCCGGGCACTTCAGTCGAATCATGGGGGACGACGCCATGGACGCAGGAAGTCGGCTGATACACAGCCAGGATATCGCTGCCAAGGTTGCACGCCTCTGGCAAAGGCGCACCCAGCACGCGCTGGAACATTACGGTGATCAAGTGGGCCAGGCACTGGAGGCACACTGGCGCGACGATGCCCTGCTGAAGGCGTGGGCCGCGCTCGCCAACCCGCTCGAAGGCTGGCGTTATGCGGTGGATGCCGCACAGCGATCCGTCCTTTATTGGGACACCTTGCGTGAGCGTGGCACGGACTTCGTGGAATCGGCGGTGCATGGGCTCAAGCCCGTGCTGCACTTCGATCATGAAACGGTGCTGGACGCGCGCCATTTCGAGCGCCCGGTCAATTACGCACTGTTGCGCATCCTGCCGCCGGACGGCGTGCTTATCGACGAACGCAAGCGCCCTTACGTGATGATCGATCCGCGCGCCGGCCACGGGCCGGGTATCGGCGGCTTCAAGGACGACTCACAGGTTGGCGTTGCCCTGCGCGCGGGGCATCCGGTGTACTTCGTCGTGTTCTACCGCGACCCGGAACCCGGCCAGACCCTGCTGGATGTCTGCGCCGCCGAGCAACGCTTCCTTGCCAAGGTGCGCGACTTGCACCCGGACAGCCCCAAACCCGCGCTGATCGGCAATTGCCAGGGTGGCTGGGCGGCCATGATGCTGGCCAGTTCGGATCCGGACACGACCGGGCCTATCGTCATCAATGGCGCGCCGATGTCTTACTGGAGTGGCGCGTGGAGCGATGGCGCCGGTGACAATCCCATGCGCTACGCCGGCGGCCTGCTCGGCGGCACGTGGCTGGCCTCGTATACCGCCGACCTGGGCAACGGCAAGTTCGACGGCGCCTGGCTGGTGCAGAACTTCGAGAACCTCAATCTCGCCAACACGTTCTGGGACAAGTACTACAACCTGTACGCACACATCGACACGGAGCCGGCACGCTTCCTCGAATTCGAGAAATGGTGGGGTGGCTTCTACCTGATGAACCGCGAAGAGATCGAATGGATCACGGGCAACCTCTTCGTGGGCAACAAGCTCTGGTCCGGCGAGGTCAGCAACGGCCATGGCAAGTCGTTCGACCTGCGCGACATACGCTCGCCGATCGTCCTGTTCGCCTCGATGGGCGACAACATCACGCCGCCGCAGCAGGCCTTCAACTGGGTGGCGGACCTGTACAAGAGCACGGACGAGATCAAGGCGCGCGGCCAGGTCATCGTCGGCCTGATGCATGAAAGCGTCGGTCACCTCGGCATTTTCGTGTCCGGCAAGGTAGCCAGAAAGGAACACGCGCAGATCGTTTCCGTGCTGGAGGCCATCGAGAGCTTTCCGCCGGGCCTGTATGGCATGAACATCACGGCAACGGAAACGGGCGGGCCGGGAGCGGCCTATGAAGTCTCCTTCCAGGAGCTTCGCCTGGAAGACATCGCGGCGCGTCTGAACAAGTTCGGGCGCGCGGATGAAAAGCCCTTCGGTGCCGTGGCCGAGGTTTCCGAGTTCAACCAGCTCGCCTACCAGCTGTTCGCCCAGCCCTTCGTGGAATCCTTGTCGAGCGAAGCGAGCGCCGGAGTCATGCGTGCGCTGCATCCGCTGCGGATGCAGCGATGGGCCTGGTCAAACCTCAATCCGTGGATGTCGTGGCTGCCCTCCGCGACCAAAGCCATCAAGGCCGACCGCAGGCCGGCTGGCGACGCCAACCCCTGGCGCGCGTTTGAGAAATCCGGCGCGGCCGTGCTGAGTGCCTCGCTTGACTGCTGCACGGCACTGCGTGATGCCGCCACCGAGGCCTTGTTCTTCGGGGTCTATGCAAACCTGTTCTCCATGCACCTGGCCGATCGACACAGCGCGCGCGAGGAAACCGCGCACGCACCCGTGGACCCACGCGAGCTGCCTTACGTGAAGCACGCGCTGGCCGCGATCGGCGATGGTGGATACATCGAAGCGGTGGCGCGCGTGGCCCATCTGCTAGAACGCAAGGGTGAACCGCTGCTGCTGAGTCGACTCTCCATGCGCGACCAGCTGAGCAAGGACTACGCACAGTTCCTGCCACCGCTGGCGCCGGACGAATGGCGCAGGATCCGCGGCGAGCAGGAAATCATCGTGCATTACGAGCCCGAGCAGGCCGTGGCGACGTTGCCACTGCTGCTGGCCGAACCCGCCGACCGGGTCAGGCTGCTGGGCCTGATCGATGCCTTGCTGGCCGATGAGCGTGTGAAGAATGACAACCACACGATCGATCAGGTATCGGCCATGGTGAGCATACGCAACGTGCTGGGGGAGCCATCCCGGTTGCCGCCATCCGCCAGCGTGGCCAAGCCGTCACGCGCCAGAAAGCCGAGTGCCCGATAAGCCTGGCGGTGATCCAGGAGTGCGTTCGCTGTCGCAGCCCAGACGAACGCGCTACGCCAGTTGCAGGCAGCCCCATGGAGGCAGGTGATGTCCAATGAAACGTCGCAACCGATCCTCAAGGGCTCCCGGGCGCTGGTTACCGGCATCGCCAACGATCAATCGATTGCCTATGGTTGCGCCAAGGCTTTCCACGAGCTCGGCGCGGAGCTGGCCATTACCTACTTGAACGACAAGGCGCGCCCGCATGTCGAGCCGCTCGCCACCGCGCTGCAGGCACCCTTGTTCTTGCCGCTGGACGTGGCGCAACCCGGCGCGCTGGAAGCCGTGTTCGAGCGCATCGCTTCGGAGTGGGGAAAGCTGGACATTCTGGTGCACTCCATCGCATGGGCACCCAAGGCCGATCTGGAAGGTGGCCTGCTGCAATGCTCCAGCGACGGCTTCGGCGCGGCCATGGACATCTCCTGCCATTCCTTCGTGCGCATGGCCCGCCTGGCGGCGCCACTAATGAAGGACGGTGGCACCCTGATCACCATGAGCTACTACGGCGCCAACAAAGTGGTGCCCAACTACAGCGTGATGGGACCGGTGAAAGCAGCCTTGGAATCCTGCGCCCGATACCTCGCCCATGAACTGGGCCCGCAAGGCATCCGCGTGCACGCCGTATCGCCCGGGCCACTCAAGACCCGCGCTGCCAGTGGCCTGAAGGATTTCGACCTGCTGCTGAGCGAGGCATCGCAGCGCGCCCCGCTAGGCGAGCTGGTGGACATCATGGACGTCGGCTACACCTGCGCCTTCCTGGCGACGCGATACGCTCGACGCGTCTCCGGCGAGACGCTCTACATCGACGGCGGCGTCAACATCATGGCGTGATGTGAGGCTTGGGGAACACCGGCAGGTTTTCTGCAAAACCGGGTTCAGGGTCAGAAAAGTGCATTCTGAGGGAAGGTCTGGAATGTCTGCTTTGGGTCGGAAGCGGACGTAGGAGGCTCAGACGACTCCGCCCCCGATCGACCAGTCCTCTCCGTAGTTCTACGCTCCTTCGCCTCGCAATTGTTCTGAGGACGAAAGCCTCCGAATATGATGGCATGGTGGCCTTCGCATCGCCTGGGGAAAAGACATGAGGTCTCTCTGGAAGGCAAGCGCGGCGGTGCCGCTCGTTATTGGCTTGTGCCAACCCCTTGCTGCACAGGAATACACCTTCAAAGGAGGCTTTCCGGACGCGGCAACGGTCCAGAAAGCGTACGACGATGCCGACCTCGCGCGGGCCATCGAGGCATACAAGTTTTTCTATCCCACCGTGTCCATCTTGGGCACGTGGACGGGGAACATCAATGCAGGCACGCGCCCCAACGAAGTGCTTTTGCTGCTGCACGGGCGGCCCGAGCAAGTCGTATTTACGCCCAACTCGGATACGCCCTACGCCGGCGGCCCCGTGGATGTATCCCACGGCCCCATGGTGATTGAGATGCCCCCGGGCCCACTGATGGGCGTAGTGAACGACCTCAATCAGCGGTATGTCATGGACATGGGCATCCCAGGGCCCGACCAAGGCAAAGGCGGCAAGCACCTCATCTTGCCACCAGGGTACAAAGGTGAAGTACCCACCGGGTACCACGCGGTAGAAGCCACGACCAACCGCGTGCTCTTGCTGTTGCGCGTCATCCCGCCCAACGGCGACGAGAAGGCGGGAGTCGCACTCCTCAAAACCGTAAAGATTCACCCCCTGAATCCGCCTGCCGGATGGAAGGGCGTAGCGTGGATAGATCAGGGTTCCAAGCCGGGTGACTTTTCTCCGGTGCGCTGGGAACGGACCCTCGACTACTGGAAGCAACTGAAGAACGTCATCGACAACGACCCGCCTTATGAGGCTTATCGCACTGAGTACGGTCGCCTGGCGACCCTGGGCATCATCAGGGGGCAGCCGTTTGAACCCGATGCCCGGATGACACGCATCCTCGAACGGGCGGCAGTGCTCGCCAACGATCAAATGCGCGTACTTTCGTTCGCAGACCGCAGCCCCAACCGCCTGGCGTGGGCCGACCGCCATTGGGAGTGGGCAACGCTTCGCCCGGAAAATGGCACCTTCGACCTGCCTTCCTACAAAGACTTGGACGCGCGCTCGAAATGGTTTTATCAGGCGCAAATCGAGTCGCCCGCCATGTTCCGACGCGACGCATCCGCAGGCTCGCTTTACTGGCTAGGAACGCGTGACGCTGCTGGCACTTATCTGGATGGAGGCAAGACATACAAGTTGACGGTACCGCTTCCGGTGCCGGCGCGGCTGTTCTGGTCTATTACCGTCTACGATCCCGACACACGCAGTGAGATCAAGACCGCGCAGGACAAGGCAGCGTTGCGCTCGATGTACGAACTCAAAGGACGGTCGGGCTCCACGGTGGACCTTTACTTCGGCCCCAAAGCACCAGCGGGCCATGAGAAGGAGTGGATACAAACGCTGCCTACCAAGGGTTGGTTCTCCTACTTCCGCATTTACGGACCACAGGCCTCCGCTTTTGATGGCAGTTGGAAGCCGGGTGATTTTGAAGAGGTGAAGTAACCACGGTGTAGCGGAAAGCCACCATGAATGAAGATGAGCTTTCGAATGGCTTGTGGCCTGCTGCCATGGGTGCATTCAGCCAACGGGCTAGCCACAAATCTAGGGCCAATGAGGTTCGCTTTGGGTCGAAAGCGGACCTCACTTCGCGGCTAGAATGCCGCTCCTTCATGCTTTAGAAGCACCCCGGCGGCGGAGTAGTAAAGAACCACATCGCCACCTTCGACAATCGACTCCGCACCCTGCTCGTTCTCATAGATTGGGTGCCCCGATACCTGCCACCCGTCACTGGTGCGCGAAGCGATGAACACGCAGCGGGTTCTGAAGTATCCGCCAAAGACTGGCTCATGATCCCCGCAATAGCGCAACGTGGCCTCCCGGGCCAACTCGATAATGTCAGCCTCAGACTTGGGCTTAACACTCTGCGCTATCGCCGAATGTGCGAAGACCATGGCTGCAAGAATCATGGCACCGCGCGCGCATATCCCATCCACTCCTAACGTCTCCCATGGGTCGAAAGCGGACATTCCCAGTTGACTCGAAAGCCTTGAAAAGCATCTAGCCAATGCGGCTTCGCACGTACAGATGAAGGCATGCCCAGGTGGCAACGGTAACCAGCCACACTGCGAACAAGCGCCATCCTTTGCCCGTCAATAGAAGGCGCGAAGCTCTTACGAGCACAACAACATTGAGCAAAGTGCACGCAATAAGGACCGGAAGTGCCGTCAGGCCCAGAGTGATGAACGCGGGGCCGTCATCCGCGTCAAGACGCCCATCTGATCCCGCGGTAAGCACGCTCCAACAAGCAACTACGTACAGGACCAGCCCAATAGCGTTGCCGACGAGACTGTATTTCATCACATTGGACATATGTGTTCCCGTTAGTAGCCAGCACTATTCCTGTCCGCTTCGGGTCGAAAAAGGATGCTCTGGTTCGTCCTGCTTCCCAACCCTCTCCCAACCAGGAAAACCTAAGACGCACTCAGTTCGTAAGGGTACCTGGGTAACCATCTTGCGGAATGGGGGCCAAGAAGTCAGCCACGGGTTCAAGGATCAGTTCCGGCAAGCTCTCAGCGATGGCTGCTCGCATTTGGCCCCAGGCTTCCGGATCGACTGAAGGGCGGGACAGACCTTCTGCTTTTGCCGCCGCGGAAGGCCACTGCGTATAGCTATACCAAATATCGTCGGGCCCACGGTGCAGGCGAGAGCCCAGCGACCCACGTTCGTCCAAAAGCAACTTTGTGATCCTGGACCAGGCTTGGACGAAGGAATCTTCGGACCCCGGATGAAGACGCCAACGATAGATCGCACAAAAAGCCGTACCAACGTTATCCATAACTAAATCCATTTGAAGTGGAAATGCGATTGTTCGAGAGGAAAAACTGAGGTCAAGGTCGACTTGCCAAACTAAAGCGGCAACAGAAAAGTGTGCACTGACCCCGGGGGTTAGCCGGATATGACGGATGCCACGCTTGCCCGGGCACGGCGAACCCGGATTCCCTCAACGCAATCCAACGATCTAGGCTTTCCCGACGCGTACCATTCGCTGCAGCAGATGCTCCATGATCCCCGGCAGGTCGGTGCAACGCCCCGTGTGCACAGGCGAGGTCTGGATGATGGCGCTGCGTTTGGCAGTCAGCCAATGGAAACGTGCGCGCAACGGCAATTGCCCGATCGGCCCGCTGTCAGGGCCGCCGCGGCAGATGATCGGAAAGCTCTGCAGGTGGCGCCGCACGGTGGCCAGATCGATGGCGGGATCGAGCGCGCGCAATCGCGCCTCGTCGAGTTCAATGCGTGCTTCCAGGTAGTGTGTCGCCGCGCAGGACAGCAGAATGCCCACGTTGACGAATTCCTCGCGCTCCACCCGCGGCACGACGCGGATCACCGCATAGTCGTAGCTGTCATGCGCGCGCATCGATGGCTCCCTGTACGAACGCCCGCGGCGCCTTGAGGCGGCGGACGAGGTAATCCTTATACGCCGCGCGCTGGGTCGCCGCATCGGCAAATGCGTCGGGACCTTGCAGCCAGATGTCGGGCACGGCCCCGACAATGTCTTCGATCACGGCCGGCGCCAGGCGTTCGGCCATCACCGCATCGATCTCGGCGAGACGATCGGCCGACGACAGCAATACGTGATCGCGGATGATCGGAAACGGTTTCGTCGGATCGACATCGTGACCGTTCCAGGCATGATGGAAATACAGCGCGGCGCCGTGGTCGATCAAGTACAACTTGTTGTGCCACATCATCAGATTGGGATTGCGTGCCGTGCGATCGACGTTGCTCACCAAGGCGTCGAACCAAACGATCTGCGACGCCAATGTACAGTCCACTTTTTCGGCCACCGGATCGAAATTGATCGCGCCCGGAAGGTAGTCCAGCGCCAGATTGAGCCCGGCGCTGGCGCGGATGAGGTCCTGAATCTCCGGATCGGGTTCGGTGCGCGCAAGATCGGCATCGAGTTCGACGAACACGATTTCCGGCACGGGCAGCCCGCAGGCGCGGGCGAGGCTGCCGGCGATCCATTCGGCGACCAGGGCCTTCGCCCCCTGCCCCGCACCGCGGAACTTGAGCACATACAAGCCATCGTCATCGCCTTCGATGACAGCAGGCAACGAGCCGCCTTCTCGCAACGGCGTGACATAGCGGGCGGCATGGATCTGGCGTGGCGTCATGGCGGAAGCATACCCGACGCCTGCCCGTTTTGAGTGACGCGGAGAGATGAAATCCAACTCCTTTCCAGGCACTCGTAGATGCTTTCCAGGATGTCAGTTTCGGACTGGGCGAAAAGGGCAAGAGCCCTCTTCCGGCAGCAAGGAGAGGACGGCCGGACAAGAACAGCACTCTGGTGCCTTATTTAGGTGCGTCACCCATCACGTCCATTGATCTGCGTCGATCGAACTCTCTTCCCCTTGAGGTCATGACCACCCTGGTGAAATACGACTTCTTCGATCCCGCCTCGGGAATCCGGAAGAAATTCGAATTCGCTATTCTCCCGCGTGAAGAACTTCACGCGCGATGCCGGGAAAAGCGGGAGCGCGTGCTGATCGGTAAGCTGGCTTATCAATCGGCCGCCATCCAACCTGATACGTATGTCCAGGTCGGAGTCCACCCGATACGTGCCCACATAGCGCGCGAGCACTGACGGTTCCAGTTTGACGGCAGCGCGTTCCACCGGCACGTAGTCAGGCCAGGCGTAGACAACCGCGATGCTTCTCAGAAGATCTCTGGCCAACGCTGCGCCACCCGTCGCGTTTGTCATGATCACCACGCCCTCCCCTTTGTCGCGGTAACCGAACATCAGGCTCTCAAAGCCATCGTTTACACCGAAGTGCTGGAAATAAGGGGCTGCGGGCGACCCGCCAATGCTCAGGCCCAGACCCCATTTCCCCTTGCCGGGCGTGAGCATCCGCCTTGCCATGGCCTGACCCAGCACACGGCCACTCCCCTTGATTGATCGCTGCAGGTCCTGAACGTAGAGCGCCAGATCGGAGGGCGTGGTCCACAGACCCGCGGCAGCCTTTTCGGGATAAACATGCGCGCCTCCGGGAATCGAGTGGCCTTCCACGTCGTAAGGGGTCGCCACGCTAGCTTGCATCGAGGCCGGCAGCGGTTGCGCAAAGGTGCTGTGGACCATCCCCAACGGGGCGATGACCGTTTCATGCAGTAACTGCACAAAGGACTGGCGGGATACGTCTTCCATCAGCAGTTGCACGACGGTGTATCCACCACCCGAGTAGTTCCACTGGCTCGCCGGCTTGGCCTCCAGGCGGACTGCTTCGGTATTCGCAGGTGGCTCCCCGTTTAATACCTGGACCAGCGACGGCAGCGGCTTACCGGCGGAGTAGCCCGGAAAACCGTGGACGCCAAGTCCCGAGGTATGACTCAGGAGTTCACGCAGTGTCACCACCGCGCCTGGCGCAACCGCGCTGGCAGGAAGCTTCCACCGCTGCAGCATGGTGTTCACGTCCGTATCCAGCGAAAGCTTGCCTTGCTTCACTAGCCGCAACGCGGCCATCGCGGCGACAGGCTTGCTGATCGATCCCGCCTGGAAGAGCGTCTGCGTGGTGACGGCCTCACCGCCATCCCCTGCCATGCCATAACCCTTCGCCCAGTCGATCGCACCGTTGTGAATCACTACAACGCTTACGCCGTGTACGTGCCAGTCCCGCATTCGTTGTGCAAGCGTTTCACAGCTGCGCGGTTGACCGATCACAACGACAGCATCAGGAAGACACGATTCAACCGCCGTGATTCGCGCTAGCGTAACGGGCGACACTGCCGACGCAGCGAGCGACGTTGCAGTCGATACCCATCCGCACACAAACAGCGCGCCCCAGCCCAGTGCCCGCGCTCCCATCGCGACGTTCATAAAACCTCCCGCACTCGACTCGACCTTTTCGGCGTGTACCTTTAAGGGCACCGGCCTGAAATGCCCGTCAAATCAACGGAAAGAGTATGGCAAGCCGCACGCGAAAGCGGGCGCCATCACTTCGCCATCGACGACCCCGACCACTTCCCTGGATCAAGGAAGCCTCCCCGCATGGGGTCGGAGCGGGCATCACGAACCAACAAGGTCGCGACCCGTGCCATCGAGCTGTTGCCTATGGACTTTGGCACCGAACGTTCGTGCATGGCGGATAGGCATGAGCCTTGCCGTGCCCCGCGCTCGTGTCGCGAATGCGCGCCATGGGTCGAATCCAGAACCTGGCTTCCCGGCAACGGGTCCAGGCTCAACGACAGACAAGTACAGGGATGCCCGTGCTCACCAAGAGCTTGGCGGTCTGGCTTCCCGATAGAAGCCTGTCCATCCCGGTTTCAATATGCGTACCGATGACAATGAGGTCGCACTTCTCGCTCCGGGCTACGGACGCGATGACCATGTAGGGCCGCGTATCAAACTCGTAGGCACTGCGGCATGCCACCTTCGCTGCCTCCGCGCGTCGATGCACCTCCTCCAGATAGGAGACAGCTTGTCGCGTGGCCTTCTGGGTTTTCTCGTCTTCCTTCAGGACGAGCGAATCTGAAACATGTCTCACCGCCGGCAATGGCTTGATGGCATGGATGGCGAAGACGCTCGCGCCATACTTGACCGCGATATCGATACCCATATCGACGGCACGCATGGAAAGTTCAGATCCATCGGTAGGCAGCAAGATATGTTTGAACATGTCTATCACCGTTGGTAAAAAAGGCACGGACCCTTAGGCACTGAACTTTGTGGATGAAGGTAGCCCACTTCATTCCGGATCTTCGACTTGCTCGAGGCGAAGGAAGCCCTCGCCGTCTTCACCTGAGTTGCGCAAGCGGTTTCGCCGCCCGCAAACCGGGCACACGAAGTGCAGCCCGAGATGATCGAGGTTTGCCTCGGCACCTCCGGTGAATTCCCGAAACTCGCTATGGCAGCTGAAACAGACCCACATACTTTCGAGTATAAGCCTTCCCTTGGATGCTTATGTGCAGCGAAGCCAGGGAGAGAAATCCATGGCGCTTCGCAAAACTACGAGAGACGATCTAAGTAGTTTGACGCTGGACAAGCCCCGAAATGTGATTGATCCACGGCACTCCGTGGCGTGCCCTTCCTGCTCCATGGAAACTGCCAGCCGAATGCCGTAGCCCCACCACTGGCTACCATCTTTCGCCGCGCCGATTCCAGTTCCATGCGCGGCACCATCCGTCGGGTGACAAGAAGCTGGCGAATCCACCTGCGCCAGCGCGGCCGTATCTTGCTGGATCGAGCCTCAATGAATCGCCTGATCGACGTGGGCCTTTCCCATGAGTGCGCCACGTCGCCCCGGGGCCTGAATCAGGGCGGCGGCGTAGGCGTCGCTCGCCGCCGCCGGGTTGCCCTGCAACGCCAGCAGGCTTGCCAGTTGCTCGCGTGCGGGCAGCACTGGACCGGGCGTCACAGGGCGTTTCTCGAGGCTATCTTCCTGATCGGCAGCGCCCTGGAGCAAGAAGCGCGCCCTGTCACTGTCCCCGCGCCCCTGGAGGGACCATGCCGATACCTCGTCCGCAAGAATGGACGTCTGGGTAGCCCAGTAAGCGTCACCCGAGTCGCGCAACTGTTTTTCAATCTGGTGAAGACGCGCGGCTTGCGCGTCGGCATCGCCCGGATGCCCGGAACGGGCGAGCCCCATGCCTTTGGACCAGATCGCAATCGCGCGAATTGATGGCGGCGCATTGGCCGCTTCAACAGCTTGCGCCGCATCGTTCCAGCGCCCACGTTCGACCATCATTCGTATCGGCATGACCGTCGCCGCATACGCAATTGCGAACTCGTTCATGTCCAGCGACGGCATCGAGTTCAGTTCCTCGATGACACGCTCGGCATCATCATCCTTTCCCTCTTGAATATAGGCGTAGACCAAGTAATCCATGGCGTGAAGCTCGCCCATCGCATCGCCTTGCCTGTGCGCTGATTGCTTCGATGCAAGGTTGGACTGGATCGAATCGTCCCACAGCCCAAGGCGTGTAAAGATGTGCGAAGGCATGTGCAACGCGTGTGGCGCGGAGGGTGCGATCTTTGCGTACGCGCGCGCTGCCTGCAGCCCCTGCTGTGCCATTTCCTGGCTGTCGCACGCATGGATCAAGTAATGGGCAAGCCCCGGATGATTCGGGTGTGTGCGGAACAGTGGCTCCAGTATCGCGACAGCCTGCTTCTGTTTCGCATGCGTCTTGTCGACAGGCGATGCGTTGGAGAGCAGCGCCAGAGCGTAGAACACTTGCGACTCGATGTCCGATGGATTGTCGGCCGCCACCTTCGCCATCGCTTGCTCGTAGGCCTCGGTACGCTGGCTGGGCTTGAGTGCTGGCGTTGCCTGAAACAGCAGGCCACCGGCGCGTATGAACCCGGTTTCGCGCGCTGTCTTCGCGCCGAGCTGGGCTGCGTGCAACATGGACTGCTGTGCCTGCCCGAACGATTCGGGCGGCAACGGTGGCGACCACACCGGATGAAAGTGAACCATTGCCAGCCCCCAATACGCCATGGCGCAATGCGGGTCTTTCGTCGCTATCTCGTTGAAAGCCTCTTCCGCCGCCGCATAGGCAAATGAGTGAAGCAACGCGATGGCGCGATTGAACGGTTGTTGTTCTGCGGGATCGCACGACACTGCAAACGATACGTCCCCCAGCTTCTCCGGCGCGCCGTGATCATGCACTTCCCCCGCCATGGCAGACGACGCAGCGAACAACAGCCATGACAAAGCTCGGGACCACCGGTACATAGACGCCTCCGTGAAGGGAAAAGCGCGCGTTCCGCCATGCCAAATAGCTTACTTCTCGCTGCGACTGGAAAGTGGCAACCCATGGAACTGAGCCAGAGTGTTTGGTTTTCAGCCTGGAGAGACCCACCGGGCAAGAAGAATCACTCTGCTCCTTGTTCACTGACCGCGTATTGGCAGGCTCTCTGGAGGCGGAAAGCAAGGCTTGTTCAAGAACCCCGGCGCCGTTCAGCCTGTCCTCTGCTCCGCGACAAGCCTCTAGGAGGCGCGCCGTTGTACCGCGGAGGCAGTCACCCGCTGCATCGAGATACGTGTGATCACCAACCAGGCGAACAGCGCGGCCGCCAGCCCCACCAAGGCGGATGCGATGCCGAGCAGGGGATCGACCCCGGCAACGCCTTTGATCTGAGCCGCCAAGGCGCCCAGCATCACGGGCGTGCCGATGTTGTGCAGCCAGAACTGCCAGCTGGCCATGCGCCCTTGGGTAATGGCCGGATAGGCCATGCCAATCAAGCCGAACAGCGACATCGACACCCATCCCAACAGGTTGAGGTGCGCATGTACGGCCATCAGCGAGTGGTCGCCAGAGCCTCCCATGACCAGCCCCAGGGCGACCGCAACGACGAAGTAGATCACGGCCATGCAGAACCATGCGCGGCTGCGGGTGTTGTCAGTCATGGTGCTCTCCTCGTTTGAATGGACCGCCAGGCAGCCATGGAGCGGCTGCACCTCACTTGACGCCAATGACCATGGAATCCGGGCCAAGCAGCGGTTCCACGCGGACCTCGCGAAAACCGGCACCCTCCATCCACTGACGGCAATCGGCGCCGGTGTAGTCGAAGCCACCGGGTGTTTCAATCAACATGTTCAGGCTCATCAACAGGCCAAAGGCGTTCTTCTTGCGCTCGTCGTCGATGATGGCGTCGTAGACGATCAGGCAACCGCCAGCCGGAAGTGCTTCATGACACTTGGCCAGCAACGCCTTCTTCTGTTCCAGATCCCAGTCATGAAGGATGTGCCCCATCACCAGCACATCCGCTGTTGGGCAAGGGTCATTGAAGAAGTCGCCTGGATAGAAACGCAGCCTTTGCTGAAGTCCAAACGATGCCACGTAGTCTTCAAAGACAGGCGCGACCATGGGCAGGTCGAAGCCTCCGCCGCTCAAGTGCGGATGGGCCAGCGCGATCTGCACCGGGCACGCGCCTTGAGCCGCACCGATATCGATGAATGTGCGGTAGTTCTCCCACGGAAACTTTGCCGCGATGGCCTTCGCTGCCCCAAGGCTCACACCCGTCATGGCCTGGAGAAAATTGCGCAAGGATGCTTCGTCGCGATAAAGCTCATCAAAGGGCGATCCTTTGTGCTTTGCCGCGTTCGTGGGTTCGCCGGTACGAAGCGCCTCGGTCAGTGAGCCCCAGTGGGCATAGAGACGCGCGCTCAGCATCTCCAGCAATCCGCCGACATAACTTGGTTTCGCCTTGTCGAGAAACAGCTCGGCGTCTGGTGTGTTGCGATAGGTTTCGCCATCACGCTCGAGGACGCCCAGGGCAACCAGTGCGTCCAGAAAGTCACGCGACGAGCGTGGATGCAGACCAATGGCTGCCTCGAGTTGCTTCGCGGTGCCGCCGCCCACCAGATGCGTGAACACGCCAAGATCAACCGCGGAAAGCATGGTCCTGGAGGCCCAGAAGCCCATGCCGAGCTGAAGAAGCCGGTCAGGCGTGAGTTCGGCCGCCCCTGCGGAACCGCTGGCCTGCGCTGCAGGAGAAACATTCGGCGTGTGCTGCATAAGCCCTCCAGGGGCGCGGCTTGGCAAAGCGCCAAACCCTGGGTGTGAGGCGCCATCCGGTGCACTGCTAAGGTCGTGAAGTGCTGAAGCTAGCGCCGCCCGCCCCGGCAAGAAACACGACTTACGGTGTTCTAACCAATGACCTAAGCCATTCGTCATCGGTCGACGATTCGCACGATTCCAGCGTGTTTTACGCAATCAGGCGGGTGGCGTGGCCGAGTTCGCCCGATCAGCGGTCGAACCAACGGTATTGCACCGCAAACGTGATCGACTGGTAATCGCCACCCACGCGCGTCACCAGCCCGTTGGACAGGGCGACCTTGGCCGACCATCCCCGGGCCAGGGGCGCCGAACAGGTCAGGCCATAGCGCGCATTGGATTGCTTGTCCTTCTTTGCAACGCCGTCGAGGCTGGTGCCGCCGCCGTCCACATAGCCGATGTCTGCCGCGACCCACAGACCGGGTCGAAAGGTGTAGCCGCCGTGCAGCTGCACCACCGCCAGTGGATCCTGGGTTCGCACCTTGTCGCCGTAAAAGTGCTCGTTGCTGGTGAAGAAGTACGCGCCGGCGGATGCTTCAAGAAACCACTTGCCGAACGGCTTGGAAATGCCTATCTCCGGCTTGAATGCCCACCGGTTGGTGCCGATGTTGACGAGCCGGTCCGGGGTGTACTGGCCCGTCGGGGCCGAGATGGTCAGGCTCACGCCAAGCGACGCTGTCGGTGTCCGTCGCGCGAACTCTTCGGGCGTCAGCGCCGGACTGCCGAGAATGTTGTAGCCGAACCGCAGTTTCAGATCGCCCATGCCGGAGCGATGGATATCGCTCGGGGCATCAATCACGTTGCCGCTGAGGCTGCCATCGACATAGGGAAGCCCGACGGCCAGCGTGGCCGAATGGCCGGCCAGGCCAAAGCTGCGCACATAGGCAGCCGACATGGCATTGATCTGTGCCTGCACGTTGGTGATCGGCAGCGACGGATCGGTCAGCACATCACCGCTCAGTCGCGTATAGCCGACATCGATGAAATTCGTGCCGATAGGCGACGCCGAATAGGCACGGGGTTCCAGCTCTTGCGCGGAGGCGATGCCCGCGAGTAGCAGTAAACCGAAAGCGCTTGCAAAAAGCACGGCCCGATATGCCAAGGATCGCCCCATTGTCGACTCGACCAGATACTTGCGCAGCGAAGGTGTTGCGTACCAGAAACTATTCAGGTCATGCCACCATCGGCCACGGGCAGATGGGTACTCGCAATGGAAGCATCCTTACTCTAGCGCGTCGGGATGTCGAGAAGTCGTGGTGCCCCCGCCTTGGGGCGCGCCGTGGCGGCTGGCCTCCCCAAGGGACGACCCCCAACCGGCGGAGTACTTGTTCGGCGGCCAGCAGAGACCGGCCGGACAACAAAACCCCTGCCTCTTGTTTCCCCTGCCCCCTATGTCCGGCACCTATTTCCGGCGTGGCTACCACGACGAGCCGCTAACCGCGCAGGATGGCCTCCCCGGTTCGCGGGTTGGCAAGGGTCACATTCTCCAGCGCCCGGATACGCCAGGCCCCGTCTTGCTGCGTCAACACGGCGAGGATCAGTGTATCCACCATGTGCGGCCCCGCGGGATGAGCTGCACCCGCCGCCAGGCGGCTCCAGAAGTGGATGATCGCCGCGCCTTCGGCAATATGCGCGACATCGATCAGCTCATTTTCCAGGGTGGAGTCGCGATAGATGGTCTTGTGGATAGGCTCGTGCAGCGCAACGATCCCGGGAATACCTCGGACATAGTGGCCAAAGCGGTTGACGAACGTTGCCTCGGCGTCAAACAGAGCACCGAGGGCAGCCATGTCATGCGCATTCCAGGCCGCCTGGAACGCTCCGGGCACATCGTCCGGCCTCTCTATCTTGGTCATAAGGAGGTATCCAAGCGCTCGACCTCAAACCAGTTATCGTCCATGTCGCTGCTCTTGTGATGAGGGGGATGCGCGGCCGATCCTAAGTCACTGCCAGGTCCGCTATGGGTCGAAAGCGGACATTATTTTGAAAGCGCGCAGGTCACGCTCTGAACTTTTGAAGTGCCGTTGAAATGGAGCGAAAGCTCCGGAAACCCACCGCCCGCAGTCATAGGTTTGGGGCTGCCGATGAAGTATGTCCATTTACGAAGCGGGCTTGACTGGTCGCCCCACTTCTCCCTCGCCTCATAGTCGGGCTCACCCCAGATTGACCGAATCCGCGACGGCGACAGCCCTACCAGCTGATCAGTGTTACGAGGACACTCAAACCGGGTCTCTGTACCACTAGGCAGCGACCTGACGTATTTGAGCTTGGCACATACGTCGATAAGAACCGAGGGGGATTCGCGCCCCTCATAGGCCAAGCATTCGGTCGAATCGCTTGGCTTCGGTCGCGTCGACGCTTCCGCCGCATCCATGGTCCTGAAAAGGGTATCTAGCTTTTGTTGTTTGCACGCCTTGTCGCATGGCTCGTCAGCCACTGTGGCGGACTGGGTTTGTCCAAATGCAGCCGACGCATGAAGACAAAGCACTGCCAGCCAGACCATCCAAGACACCCTGCGCAACATGTTCCCTCCCTGTCATTTCCGGCGCCAAGGTCCGCTTTGGGTCGAAAGCAGACATCTCATTTAGCGAGATTCTCCTCGAACTGGCTTGGCGCAGCCAGCTAGTGACCACGGGTCGCCCATTCCTCGCACAACTGTGGATCTGCGTCCCCCGTTCTGCGGGCTGCTATGGTCTGCCTATTTGGTGTGGTAAGCGCAGCCGCCCCAACGCCCCAAGACATGCCATGGCCGAAAAGGCCGCCGGGCGTTGGCTTCACGATTGCAGCGTAGCCGGCATCCGGTGAGTGATACAGCGGAAACGTCACCGAGTCTTCCTCGTAGTGCCAGCCGGTGACGCCAAAGGGCGAGAAGCCCGCGTATCCGACATAGGGACGCTGCACCGGTGTTAGTTCATAGCAACCATTGGGTCGCTCGCCTGATGTCGAGGGGTAGTAGGACGAATCCAGTCGCTTCACAGCCCGCCGATCCAGCGCCTCAGCAAGGAGCACGACATGCCCCCTCACCAAGACATTCGTGCTGTCAGATGAAGCACAAAGCCCGCGACAAATTAGTATTTCGTACGTGCCTGGAATCGACAATTCTGGGGGATTGGTCACCGCTTCGGAGCCAATCGAGTTGGCCGAACCAGCGATACCAAGCATCAATGGAAGAAGCCACTGACGCCAATCTGCAAGTCGCGCTGCCAGTTTCAAGCTATCCCCCTAATAACGAATCGTACTCGACGGCCACAGTTGTGCCCGCTTCGCGTCGGAAGCGGGCCTATTGGCCCTTGGCCAGCTTCCGCCAACGTTTCATCTCAGCAAGCTCGTCGTGCGCAATCTTCGGATCAACATGACCAAAGGTCACAACCTCGTCACCTGCCGAGAATCGATCTAAGGTCTCGTCGATTCGTTGCCTTATCCAGCCAGATAACGAGCGCCACAGCAGATCCCGCTGGTTACTTCCCACTAGCGCGTCAATCGATCGAGCGACCGTTTCGCCGTCGATGTACAAACCGAACTCGTACCCCTCCAAGATTTCGTGGGCGATAAGCATCGATTCCTCCTTGCTGGCTCCAATTCCTGCGGCATGTCCGCCCTGGGTCGTCGGCACCAGCGGGTTCAAGACCCATCGGCGAGCGGCAATGCCTTGCCGTCGACGATCGTAATGTCGAGTTCGAGCGCGGCCAGGCCATCCACGCAACCGAGGTTGACTCGATAACGGTCCTTGCCGTCTTCGTCAGCAACGGCACCGTATATATAGATGCCGCACGCCTTGCAGGAATAGTGGCGCATGACTTCGTCGTTCCAGAGATACACGGCCAGGTCGCTCTCATCGACGTGCGGCGTGAAGTCGGCATCCATGATGTAGTCCGGCGACAGCACTGCGCCCCTGCGGATGCACAGCGAGCAGTTACAACGTTTGCCGGAAGTAATCTCGGTGCTGCGGAACGAAAAGTGCACGCGACTGCAATGGCAGCGAGCGTGATACTCCATGGCCTGACCTCCCAGGGACAATGGCAACTGCGTGGGCGCAAGCGTGGCGGAAACCTCTTGTAGCACGCAAGCGACAACCAAGATCCTTTCAATCGCCGGGGAGCCATCGCGCTAAAGCCTTAGGTTCTCCATCGTCCGCTATGAGTCGAAAGCGGACCTTGGCGACTTCAGGACTAAAGCAAGCCAGGAATGAGCGCGCTGGTTCGGCCTTTGTATTGGCGATAGACCTCACCAAAGAGTTCGGACAGCCAACGCTCTTCGAGGCGAAGCTTCCGCCAGAACGATGCAAACACGATGGCAACGGCCACGAGCCCGCGCCAGTCACCCACCAGCACGGCATTGCCAAGGAACAGCAACAGGAGTCCGGTGTAAATGGGGTGACGAATCAGACCGTATGGACCGCGCGTGATCAACTGATGGTTGTCCTTCAGCTGAACGGTGGCGCTCCAGTTTTCCCCAAGTAGATGCCGCGACCAGCATGCGATCGCCACGCTCGCGATGCAGAGAAAAAGCCCCATTGACTGGAAGGCGATGGAGTGAGGCACGAATTGCTCTCTGAGGGGACAGCCTGCAAACCACTCACCCGGGCCCAGCAGCACGAGGGCGAGGATCAATGGTAGCCAGTAAGCCACAAAGCGTTTGCTCAAAGGTTCCATCTGTACCGGTGACTTCACGCGACGAGCGCTCCAAAGCCAGTACGCAAGAAGGGTCGACCAAACCAGGTTCAGGGCAGTACCAAATCGGGGGTCCATGCGATTCCTTTCGTTGCAGTTACGTTGGCTGGCTGACGTTGCCGCGCTTCAGCCTCGGCCCGGATACTCGCCGCTAAGTGGCTGCCAGACCAGATGTATAGGGTTGGATTGACGCCATCCGGGGACGAGTGGCGCGCTCACGGGGACAAGCGGTGGCTTCAGCACCGCCCACGATCGCACCAGATCAAGGCCGGAGGTCGTGGTTACAACGCCAGCGGCACCCAACTGCGAGCCAGCCAGGGGGAGTGTCCGCTTCGGGTCGAAAGCTCACCTGGCGAGCAAGCCAACACTATCGCCGCCGCTCCCTGGCTTTGCACCTGGCCGACGTGCTGTTCGGGGCCGCTATCGTGCAGAACGCCTGGATTGGACGTCCTGCCGGCCTGCCCTTTGAGCCGCTGTGCGTTCGACCCAGGTGCTTACGTTCCTGATGTTCCAGCGGGTCAGATGCGGCCTCCGGTGGCCGACTTACCCCCCACCCGAGCCAGCATCGCCCTGTTACTGTCGCGATTTTCCGGAGACAGTGGATCCCGCGCCATCAGCCGTTGTCGGCCCGCGCGAATGCGTGACCAAGCCGTCCTCCAGCAAGGATAAGTCCTGGCGGAACAGCTGCCATGATGGGATCTGCCGAGGTTTTCAGATGCTCCATTCGCTAAAGAGACCATCCATGGCCATTCTTGCAGGCGGTGCACTCAGACTCGGCACCGCCAGACTCGCGTTGATGCTGGGCATCCTGCCGATATCCGTCATCGCGGCGGCGGCGGCGCCGACGACGCCGATCGACTGGGTCAATCCGTATATCGGTACGGCCGGAAGTGGGTCCGAATACGGCGGCACCATGCCTCTGGTCACCACGCCGTTCGGCATGACCAACTGGACGGCGCAGACGCGCCAGAATCGGGTCGGGGTGAGCTCCTACAACTACGCCGACACCCATATCGAAGGCTTCATCGGGACGCACCAGCCGGCGATCTGGATGGGTGACTACGGCTACGTCACCCTGATGCCCGAGCTCGACGGCGCCAAGTACACGCCGGCTGCACGACGGCTGCGCTTTTCGCGCAAGGATGAAACGGCGTCGCCCGCCGGCTACGCAGTCACCATGCAGGCCGCTGGTGGCCGTCAGATACGCACCGAGCTCACGGCGACCGATCACTGCGGCTACCTGCGTTTCTGGTTTCCGAAGGCTGGCCAGGCGGGCGTGCTCATCGAGGCGACGCGGCCGGGCATCCACGGCTACGTCGAGGTCGACCAGGCTCGACACGAGGTTCGCGGCTATAACCCCGATCGGCAGGATGCCGTGCTGGGCCCGCTGGCGTTGCCCAACTTCAGGGGCTACTTCGTGGTTCGCTTCAGGCAGCCGATGAACACCGCGCACGTGTACATGGATGGCGCGGCCGTCGATGGACGGCATGATGTCGAAGGCAGCAACGTGGGGGCCTACGTCGGCTTCGACAGCACGGCCGGCGAACCGATCGAAGCCCAGGTGGGCACGTCGTTCATCAGTGTGGCGCAGGCCGAGGCCAATCTCGATGCCGAACTTCCCGACTGGGGTTTTGAGGCACGCCGCCAAACACTCAAGGACACATGGAACGCCAAACTCGGCCTGGTGGACATGGATGGTGCCGATACAGACCAGCGCCAGATCTTCTACACGGCGCTCTACCATGCGTTGCTATACCCGCGGCTGTTCTCCGAACACGGTCACTACTACAGCGCCTTCGACGATAAGGTGCATGCCGGCGAGTCCTATACCGACTACTCGATCTGGGACACCTTCCGCGCCGAACACAGCCTTCTGACCCTGCTCGCTCCCGAGCGCATAGACGGCATGATCCAGGCGCTGCTGCAGGATTACCGCGAAGGTGGGTGGATGCCCAAGTGGCCCAACCCCTCGTATACCAACATCATGATCGGTACCCACGCCGACTCGCTGGTGGCCGAGGCCATCATCAAGGGCTTCCATGGCTTTGACTGGCAACTTGCCTACGAAGCCGTGCACAAGGATGCGACGGTACCGCCTGCAGGCGACGCGACACGGCGCTGGCGCGATCGCGAGCCGCACACACCTTACGAGGCACGCGCAGGCCTGAGCTACGCGCTCAAGCTGGGCTACATACCGTCCGACAAGGTCGCGGAAGCCGCATCAAGCACGCTGGAAGAGGCGTATGACGACTACGCGGTGGCACGCGTCGCACAAGCCACCGGACATGCAGACGACTACGCCTATTTCCTGAAGCGCTCGGCCAACTATCGCCTCCTGTACAACCCTGCCCGCGGCTTCATGCAGGCACGCCGGTCCGATGGGTCATGGGCGCAGCCCACCGAGGGCTGGACGGAGGGCGACCAGTGGGTCTATCTGTTCGCGGCCCTGCACGATGCTGCAGGCACCATCGACCTGCTCGGAGGCACGGCGGCGGCGGAAGCAAAGCTGGACGCTCACTTCGACGGCGGGCACAACCACCACGACAACGAACCCAGCCATCACTACGGCTATCTCTACGACTTCACCGGCTCCCCCTGGAAAACCCAGGCACGCGTGCGCGAGATTGCCGCGAGCGCCTACTCGAATACACCTACCGGCATCCTTGGCAACGAGGACTGCGGCCAGATGTCGGCGTGGTACGTATTCGCCGCGATGGGCTTCTACCCGCTCAACCCTGCTTCCGGCGATTACATGATCGGCAGCCCGTTGTTCGGCCGGCTCGCCCTGCAACTGGCCAATGGCAAACGTTTCGTTGTCACGGCGCGCAACAACTCTGCCACCAACGTGTACATCCAGTCCGCCACGCTCAATGGCAAGCCTCTCGACGCGCCCGTGATCAGCTACGGACAGATCATGGCCGGAGGGACACTGGATTTCGTGATGGGGCCGCAACCGTCACGCTGGGCGGCAGCATGGCGGCCCAAACCTTTGGCAGCTCTCTACCCATAACCGGCCATCAGGCTTCGGAACCCTCAAAGAACTGGTGGGCGGCGGCAGCAAGCGCCGCCAACTGACCGAGCTCGCAACCGACTCCGGCCGAAACGCGCCATTCCTCATCGCTGCCGGGAAGCCCACTGAGGGTTACCCTGAAAGTAACAGCCCCGCTGGCGGTGCAGGTGGCGGAGATCTCGAATTCGCCTTCAAGAGTCGCCCAGGAGCTCACTCCTTTCCAGGGAAGTCCGTTGGCGCCCAGCTCCTCCATCCATCGCGCGAGCCCTTTGGGATCGGCAAAAGCCGAAACCCACTGCGTCGCGGTCACGCCGCGCCCTTGAATCTCGACCATGAATTCGTCACCGCGACGATCGAGGAACCGAACTTCCCTTTCTGATGAATTTGAGTGAATGACGAACATCTAAGCGTTCTCAAAAGTGGTTGGTGGCACCGTACAACAATGTAGCCATGTCTCTGCGTTGGTTCGGAAACAGCCCCTCATGCGAGGCACAGGGGGGCGGCTTGCTGCGGTTGTGGCGATGGAATCCGGGCTGATCGTGCATCGAACGTCGCCCATTGCCGTCAGTGTGAGGAAACATAGTCCGACGCTGCCTGCTCGGGTGGAACGGCAAAGTTCTCCCGCATGCGTCTTGCTTCCGCAACAGGCGTCCGCCCGAAGGTTCGCTTGAATTCGCGCGTGAACTGCGACGCACTGGCATAACCCACCGCATATCCGGCAGCCTCCGCCGTCATGCCCTGTCGCACCATCAACAGTCGTGCCTGATGCAGGCGCGTCGATTTCACATACTGCATGGGCGAGGTCTGGGTGACCGCCTTGAAGTGGCTGTGAAACGAGGGAACGCTCATGCCGGCCGCACGGGCCAGGTCCGCCAGTTGAAGCGGTTCGGCATAAGCGTCATGGATGCGACGAAGCGCCTTGCCGATTCTCCCGAACTGGCCTTGCATGCCCAGGGCCGAGCGCAGGGCCGCTCCCTGCGCGCCGGTAAGCACGCGAAAATAGATCTCTCGTAGCAAGCCTGGCCCGAGAATCGCCGCCTCCAACGGTTGATTCATCGCCTCCAGGAATCTCAGCACAGAGGCATGGAGTGCCGCATCCATGGGGCTGGACATCATGCTTTTCGCCGCGCCCGACTCGACCTGCGCATCAAGCCGGCCGATCTGGAGCATGAGTTCGGCAGCGAGCTGGAAGTCCAGATGCATATAGATGGCCAGCAAGGGATGCTCTGGCGTGCCATCCGATTCCATCGTGAAGGGAACGGGCACGGCGACTGCCAGGTAGTGCTGCTGATCGTAAAGATAGACCTGCTTGCCGAAATAGCCGCGCTTGCGGCCCTGGCACACAATCACGATACCGGGGTCATACAGCACGGGTGTCCGTGTCAGGGGGCGATCGGATCGCAGGATGCGCACGCCCGGCAACGCAGTGAGGTTGTAGCCCTCGTGAGGCGCGAGCCTCCGCGCGAGGGCGGCTATACGGTCGGCTTTTCTGGCTACAGGCCGCACGTCGGCACGCCCCTCCAAAGATCACTCGTCATAGAAATAGGCAAGAAAACGGGAATATCAGGCCTCCATATCAGAGGTTTCGATGGGTATTGTGCACTCCGCCGCCCTTCTGGAGTAGTCACTCATGAATGCCAAGACCTTGCTGATCACCGGCGTAAGCAGTGGATTCGGCCGAGCGCTGGCCAAAGAGGCCCTGACAAGAGGTCACCGGGTCATTGGAACCGTGCGAAGCGAACAGGCCGTGCGCGAATTCGAAAGCCTGTCCCCCGGTACCGCGTGGGCCCGCGTGCTGGATGTCACCCACTTCGATGCGATTGACGGCGTCGTTGCCAGCATCGAAAAGGAGCACGGGCCAGTGGATGTGCTCGTCAACAACGCCGGATACGGCCATGAGGGCATCCTGGAAGAATCGCCCCTGACCGACATGCAACGACAGTTCGACGTGAATGTGTTCGGCGCCGTCGCCATGATGAAGGCCGTGTTGCCGTCCATGCGACGCCGGCACCGGGGGCACATCCTCAACATCACCTCGATGGGCGGGTACATCACCATGCCCGGCATCGCCTACTACTGTGGCAGCAAGTTTGCCCTTGAGGGAATCTCGGAAGCGCTGGGCAAGGAAGTCGCACCGCTGGGAATCGTCGTTACCGCAGTGGCACCCGGCTCGTTTCGCACGGACTGGGCGGGACGCTCCATGGTGCGGACAGCTCGTTCCATTCCTGACTACGACGCCACGTTTGATCCCATACGCGAGGCACGCCAACAGAAGAGCGGAAAGCAGCTCGGCGATCCCGAAAAGGCGGCACAGGTGATGCTCGACGTGATCGACAGCCCTTCGCCGCCGACACATCTGCTACTTGGCAGCGACGCGCTTGGCCTGGTTCGTCAGAAGTTGTCCGACATGGCTGCCGAGATCACCCAATGGGAAGCGATCTCGCGGTCGACTGACGGTTGATGCTTTGGGTTGCGCTATGGCGATGCCGGCTTCCGATCAAAGGCAGACACGGCTTGCATCAGCTTCTTCGCTGGAAGCGGATGCCCCAACCGCCGCTCGTGTCACTCCACGAGCCTGCGCTCACTGGGTACACGGAGCAGAGTCACGCGGCACGCCTTCAGGCCATTCAATCTCACCCTTGTTCTTGCTTTGGACATCGCGAAAGCGACAGGCAAACGGCACGAGGCCGATTTCTTTCCGGCGGTCATCCAGATGGGCAGGATCTTCGATCGGCAAGAAGCGAATGACACCGTCATCCTGGCGGTACTGCATGCCGTAGGTCTGGGGTTGCTTCTGCATGCGCGCGTTTCTGTCGACCAACAGGGCCAGCAACTCACCGTCCGCCTGGTGGATAAGTACCTTCGACTTCATCAGTCGGGCGGCGAACAGCTGAAAATCCGGATCCATATCGGCGTGCTGCGCGATCAGCCAGGCGGCGTTCGCCGCCGGTTCGCCGACCACCCTTGCCTCTGGCCAGCCGCAGGCCTTCAAAATCGGTCGAAACCACTGCCGATTCTGCAGGTCAATCTGGAGCGCGATATCGTTCGCTCCTGCTGCATGAACATCGCGCACGAGCACATCGCGCGCGGCCTGGTCCGCCTCCGCCCTTGCTTCAAGCACCGCCGCAATGGATGGCCAATTGCACTGACTCCCGCTTGACGCAACGAGCAGCGACGCAAGAACGATTCCGACCATTGCCTATCCCTCGATGTTTGATTCGGCCAGTGCACAGAAACGTCGGCCGGTGATTCAGCCTTCCCGGAACATCAGACCGCAGTCTCCCCGTCCAATGCAAGGCCGCCCGCGACCTCATTACCTGAGCCGCACCCTGTTTTCGAGCCTGGTGTGGCCCATGATGAGCTTCCCAGATCGCAAGTTGTGCCCCGTCCGATCTGGTGCACCCACGCGCCGGATCGAAGGCACTGAGGGGAATGAGATCGAAACCTCGACGCCTGCTCTCGACCGCCAGGTTGAACAGACCCGGAGCGCGACCAGGCCGTTGCACCCGAAAACGGACCTTTACCCCCAAACATGTCACAGCGAGGCGATGCGTACGTGGCCTGCTCGTGCACGGCGCACGCTCGGCGCTACGCACTGCTCCGTTCAAGGACGACCGACTTAGTCAGTGGATTGTGCGCCCGTCCCAACGCGGCCTGCGTGGCCCTGTCAACAAAACGGCAAGGCCCGCATGGGCACTCCTGCGTTACCACCCCGATTACCAACCGGCCTTGGCGGCCGCCTGAAAGAGACGTCCAAACACCATCCATCCACGATGGCCAGCCAACCGCACGATGGCGAACCGGTCGAACCGGCACCGGCAGGACCCTGAAATGCCCAGGTGCCGTAAAGCACGCGAAAGCGATTGGGAGCCGGCGCGCGACCAGCCCATCATGGCCCAGCACTGCCAAGCGGTGTGGTTGTCAGGGGCCGGATGTGCAGTCGACACCGACGCCAGAGCAAGGGACGCCTGCAATGGGGTGGAGTCCCTATACGGACGTTTGGCCGTGCAATCGTACGCGCCTCGATCAGGGTAGTAGCCCAAAAGGGTGGCAGGTCGTCCACACCAAGTAGGGGTGCAGCACGCCGAAGCGGCACCTAGGCTACCGCGATGATGCGCATGTTCTCCATGCACCCTGCTGGCCTGACCGGGACCTCCCAGTCACGTCTTCGTCGGATGGCCCCGCGTAGCGGTGCCGGGCATCTCTTTTCCCTTTGGACCGCAGCGCTTGCACCACATGGTTCCGGAAGCCAGGCAAGGCTGTTCGGACGCGTTCGCCTTTTCGGGGCACGCCAGCCAGAAGCGGCTGCAAGTTGTTCCGTGATTGAGGATGGAGGCCAGCGTGAAGTCCCTGCACGTTCGTGGGCGGGACGGGTGCGAGTAGTCCACCCCGGCCCAACCATGCCAGGGGCGACGTCGCCTGCCGCACGACTGTCAAAGGACGTGACCACGTACACGGACGCTTTTGCAAAACGATGGCGCGTAAGGCGTTGCCACGCTGTTTTCGGCCGGCTTGCACCTGGTTTGCACGCCTCCCACATCCCCCTCCTTCTAGCTGGAGACATTCCCATGCACGTCAAAATGAAGTTGCCGATTCGCCATCTGATGCGCTCGACGCTAGCTGTAGCCCTGGTTGCCCAGCTGGGCCTGACCGGCCAGGTGCATGCGCAGTCCAGCGCAAAGGCCGATCCATGGGGCGCGCTCAAGCACGTCCACGCAGGTGTGCTGGACGTGGCTTACGCCGAGATGGGGCCAGCAGATGGCCCCGTGGTCATCCTGTTGCATGGATGGCCCTATGACATTCACAGCTACGAACAAGTGGCGCCAGCCCTTGCCTCAAAGGGTTACCGGGTGCTCGTGCCCTATGCGCGCGGCTACGGCGACACGCATTTCCTGTCGGCAAGCACCGTGCGCAACGCGGAACCCGCCGCCCTCGGCCAGGACGTGATCGACTTCATGGATGCGCTGCACGTGCAGCGCGCCGTGTTCGGCGGTTTCGACTGGGGCGCACGATCGGCTGACATCGTTGCCGCATTGTGGCCAGAACGCGTGAAAGCGCTGGTCAGCGTGAGCGGCTACCTGATCGGTTCGCAGGCAGCGGGCAAGGCCCCGCTCCCTCCCAAGGCCGAGTACCAGTGGTGGTACCAGTTCTACTTCGCCACCGATCGCGGCCAGGAAGGCTATGCGAAGAACCATCGGGATTTCGCCAAGCTGATCTGGCAGCTCGCCTCGCCCAAATGGAATTTCGACGACGCCACGTTCGATCGCAGCGCAGCAGCGCTCGACAACCCGGATCATGTGGCCATCACCATTCACAACTACCGCTGGCGACTGGGCCTAGCCAATGGCGAGACCCGATACGCGGCGCTGGAAGCGCGTCTGGCCGCACTGCCGAAAATCTCGGTGCCGACCATCACCATGGAGGGCGATGCCAACGGCGCGCCACACCCGGCCCCCGAGGCCTACGCCAAGCAGTTCACCGGCAAGTACCAGTTCCGGCTGATCAATGGTGGCATCGGCCACAACCTTCCGCAGGAAGCACCCCAGGCGTTCACCCAGGCCATCATCGACGCCGACCGGCTTTGATCCTGCGTGATCCATACACGACCGAAACCCGAGGAATAGTCCAATGAAGAAGACCTTCGTCGCATGGATGCTGGCGGCATCCACCCTGCTGTGCGTGGGCGCCTCCGCGCAAACGTCCAAGCCCATGCAGAAGCCGGTGATTGTGCTGGTGCATGGCGCCTTTGCCGATGCGTCAAGCTGGAACGGCGTCGTCAACATCCTGCACAAGGACGGCTACTTTGTTATTGCCGCCGCCAACCCCCTGCGCGGCGCAAAGAGCGACGGCGCCTACATCGGCAGCCTTGTGGGCGACCTGAAGCAGCCCGTGGTGCTCGTAGGGCATTCCTACGGCGGCAACGTCATCACGGAGGCTGCCAATGGCCACGCCAACGTGAAGGCGCTGGTCTACGTCAGCGCGTTCGCGCCGGATACCGGTGAAACTCTGGGCGAACTGACCGGCAAATTCCCGGGCAGCTCGCTCGGCCAGTCCCTGGCACCGCCGGCGGATCTCGCCGATGGCGGCAAGGACCTGTACATCCTCCAGGACAAGTTCCACGCGCAGTTCGCCGCTGACGTGCCGGCCGCGAACGCTGCGTTGATGGCCGCCACGCAACGTCCCTTGCAGCAAGCCGCTCTTGATGAGAAGGCGGGTACTCCCGCATGGAAGAGCATTTCCTCCTGGTGGATCTACGGCGATGCGGACAAGAACATCCCCCCGGCAGCCATGGCGTTCATGGCCAAACGCGCAGCAGCCAAGGATGTGGTGGTGGTGAAGGGCGCATCGCACGTCGTCATGGTTTCTCATCCGGACGCAGTGGCCCACCTGATTGAGAAGGCCGCGTCGAATTGAGCTGAGACACGTGCAAGAGATCCAGCCGAGATCTGATGCAGGCGAATCAGGGATTCGCCACCCAGCGAGAATGCCGCGCTAGCGCGGCATTCTCTTTTGACGGCCAGGACATCGCACGCGGCAGCACACGGTGCCACGTAGTTTCAGGTGCAGGACCCGCGCTGGATCTGGCCTGCCATGCCGAAGGCTCCCTTTTGGGGCGAAAGCGAGCACCATCGCAGCGTTACCGGATCAATCCCCCCGGCGACCGTTGGCCAACACGCGCGAAACCGGCGCGCTCATACCTCGAGCCGGTCGTCCGGGCGTGCGACCAGCGTATAGAGCACGGGCATCAGGAACACACTGATCAACAGTCGCGTAAACAGGCCGCTGACGATCACCAGCGCGAAGGGTCGCTGGGTGTCCGTACCCACGCCGGTGGCGAGCGCCGCGGGCAACAGGCCCAGTGCGGCCACCAGCGCCGTCATCATGATCGGCCGCAGTCGAAGAATCGCGCCCTCGCGAATGGCATCCTCGAGGCGGGTTCCACCGCGACGAAGTTCATTGACGTACGAGATGTAGACCACGGCCGTCTGCACCGACACGCCAAACAGGGCCAGAAAGCCAATGCCCGACGACACCGAGAACGGCGTCCCCGTGATCCACAGCGCCACGATGCCGCCGACGGGCGCTGACAAGAGCACACCCAGCACGGTGATGAAAGGGAACTTGAAGTTGCTGTAAAGCGTGAAGAGCAGCAGGAAGATCAAGGCAAGCGTCAACGGCAGGATGACATTCAACTGGGCTCGCGATGCGGTGTATTCGGTGTACTCGCCGCCCCAGTCGAGCCGATAGCCTTGCGGCAGCTTGACCTTGCCGTTGACCTGCTGGATCGCGTCTTCCACCGCGCCTGCCAGATCTCGCCCTTCAACGGAGAACTGCACGCCGATATAGCGGGAGTTGTTCTCGCGATAGATGAAAGACGCACCGCTGATCTCCTGGATGTCGGCAAACTCTTTCAGCGCTATCTGCTGGCCGTCAGGCGTCGTCACCAGGATGTTCCGGATCTCGTCCGGATTGTCCCGGTATTTCTCTTCGAGCCGCACCACCAGATCGAACTGCTTCTCGCCCTGGACCACTTGGGTGGCCACGTCGCCACCGATCGCCGTCTGGATCAGGCCATTGATGTCCGAAACGTTCAGGCCGTAGCGGGCGATCTTTTCACGATTGATCTTGATGCTCAGGCTGGGCTGCCCAAGCTCCTGCACCAGGGTGACGTCGTGGATGCCGCGCACGTTCTCCAGCACCTTCTTGATGCTCTTTCCCTTCTGCTCCAGCGTGGTCAGGTCAGATCCGAACACCTTCACGGCCAGCGCACTCTTCAGGCCGGTTTCCGCCTCGTCCACCGCATCCTCGGCAGGCTGGGTGTAGTTGAAGATGATGCCGGGGAACGCCTGGAGTTTCTGGTTGATGGCTTGGATCAACGCAGCCTTGTCACGGTACGAACCCTTCCACTCGGAGTAAGGCTTGAGGCCGACATAGAACTCCACGTTGAAGAAGCCCGTGGAATCCGTGCCGTCATCCGGGCGGCCCAGTTCGGAGGCCACCGTGGTCACTTCGGGAAACGAGCGCAACACCTCGCGCAGTTTGGGCGTGATCTTCGACGCTTCCTCGAACGAGATGGTGTACGGCATCGTTGCACGCACCCACAACGCACCTTCATCCAGTTGCGGCATGAACTCGGCGCCAATGCGCGGAATGAGCAGCAGCGACAGCAGCAGCACCACGGTGGAGGCCGCCGCCGTCATCCATGGCCGCGCGAGGCAGGCGTCGAGACCCTTGGCGTAGAGCGACTTGATCGCCTCGAATATACGGTTGCGCCGCTCTTTCACACCCTTGCGCATGAATACGGCGCAGAGCACCGGCAGCAGGGTCAAGGTGATCACCAGGGAGCCGACCAGCGCAAAGATCATCGTGTCGGCCATGGGCTTGAACAACGTGCCTGACGGGCCGGACAACACATAGATCGGCAGGAAACTCACCACGATCACCGCCACCGCATAGAACAAGGGGCGGTCCACCTCGGCGGCGGCATCCCGGATGATCTCCTTGACGTTGAGCGGGCCGCCATGGCGATCGGCAATCTGCCGGAAGATGTTCTCCACCATGACCACGGCGGCGTCGACAAGAATGCCGAAGTCCACCGCGCCAATGGACAGCAGGTTGGCCGAGGCCCGCTGCATGTCCAGGCAGATGAAGGCAAACAACAGCGCCAGCGGAATCGTGGTGGCAACGATCAGGCCCGCACGGACGTCGTAGAGGAAGAAGATCAGCACCACCACGACCAGCAACATGCCGCGCAGCAGATTGTCTTCGACGATCTTGGTGGTCAGCGTGATCAGGTCCACGCGGTCATAGAACGGGACAACCTTCACGTCCTTGGGCAGTATTTCGTCGTTGAGCTGCCTGGTTTTCGCCTCGACCCGCTTCAGCACATCCTGGGTCTTCTCGCCCGTGCGCAACAGGATCACGCCCTCAACGGCGTCGTCCTGCTTTTCGTAACCGAACTCGCCAAGGCGCGGAGCGATGCCGATAACCACCCGGCCCACATCCTTCACCAGCACTGGAACGCCGTTGTGTACGGCAACCACCACGTTGCCGATGTCTTCCAGCGTTTCCATGCGCCCTGCCCCGCGCACGTAATAGAACTGGCCGCCTTGCGAATAGAAGCCGCCACCGGCATTGGCATTGTTGGCGCTCAGCGCCGCCTCCACCTGCACCGCGGACAAACCGACCGCCGCGATCTTGGTCTGGTCCAGCAGCACCTGGTATTGCATGGTGCCGCCACCGAACCCGGAGTCATCCGCCACGCCCGGCACGGCCTTGTACTGCGGTTCGACCGTCCATGCCTCCAGTGTCTTGAGGTCCATCGGTGAACGGTCGGTGCTTTGCAGCACATAGCGATAGATCAGTCCCGACGGCGCCGATAGCGGCGATACCGAGGGCGTTACGCCACTGGGCAGGGTCAGGTCACCCAGGCGGTTGAACACCTCCTGTCGGGCAAAGTTGTTGTCCGTGCCCGTCTCGTAAGTAAGGATGACGTCGGACAAGCCATAGAGCGAGATGGAGCGCGTGATGGTGGTCTTGGGCACGCCATTCATGCCCAGCTCGACCGGCACGGTAATCAACCGCTCCACTTCTTCGGCGGCATGCCCCGGCCACTGCGTGATGATTTCCACGATGGGCGGCGAAAGGTCGGGATAGGCATCTACGGGCAAGCGCTTCAGCGAATGCGCGCCCGCGCCCACCAGCAGCAGCGTCAGCAGCAGGACGAGAAAGGGCTGACCCAGCGACGCGGTCACCACGCGGTTCATGATCGATGCCGCGCGCGAGGGCGACTCCGTGGAAGGAAACTGGTCGCTCATTGGTTTTGCATGAACTGGACGAAGATGCCGCCATCCACCACGACCTTCTCACCGGCCTTCAGGCCCGTGGGAATGTCGAACTGGTCGCCCGTGCGGTGCCCCAGGCTCACCCGTCGCCGCGCAAAGCTGCCGTCGGGATCCACCACGTAGACGAACGGCAGGTTCTCGTCATCCCGTAGCAGCGCCGACACCGGCACCAACAACCCATGGGCTTCCTGCCGCGAGTGGATCTGCACGCCGACATACGCCTGCTTTTTCAGCAGGCCCTGCGCGTTGTCCACGACGATACGCACCGGTACCAACCGTGTATTCGGATCAACCATGGGGGAAATCCGGGAAACCGTGCCAACCAGTGGCTGCGCATCGGCGCCGGTCTCGATCTGGGCGGAGTCGCCTGGCTTCACCGATGCCACATCGGCATCAGCGACCTGTGCCATCACCCACACCTGCGAAATATCAGCCACCGTGAAGCACGGCGTGGTGCCGGCCTGCAGAAGCTGCCCCGACGTGATCTGTCGATCGACCACGATGCCGGCGGTGGGTGAACGAATGACGCCATGGAGGGGACCGATGGGTTTGCCTTGTTCGATGTCCTTGATGACCTTCGGGTCGACATTCAGCGAGACCAGCGTTTTCAGGGCAGCGTCGACGTCCGCGTCGGCGTTGGCGGCATCGGTCTCTGCCTGATCTTCTTCACGCTTGGCAACGCCCTGATGCGCGACCAGATCCTTTTCCAGATCAGCCAGTCGCCGGGCCGTGTGTGCTGTGGTCAACGCCTTGCGATACGTGGTGACGGCCGCGGCGTAATCGGGCGAATCCACCAGCGCGAGTGCATCGCCCTGCTTCACGTGATCGCCGATATCGACCAGCAGGCGCGACACCGGGCCGGAAATTGGCGCCAGCACGGCCGTTGCGTGGTCGTTGTTGAAATCCACGGAGCCCGTGGCCTCCACCGTTCGGTGGTAGCCGGCACTCACGACGTCGTACAGGTGGATGTGCTTGCGCTGCTCCGGCGTGAGCGTCACGTTGACCGGCGTGGCGGATGCGGCGGGCGCATCCTCAGCGGTCTTGCCGGAACACCCGACCATGCCCCACGTTGCCGCAAGCAGCCATGCTGCGCCAACGATGCGCGCACATCGTTGCCGGTGCTGCTTTGGAAGCGCGCCATCCATCGGTTTATTTTTCATTGTTGTCCCGGGCTAGATCCGCGCGATTCCACCATCCACCCCCAAGTGCCTGGAACAGCGCCGCCGTGTCGGCATAGCGGCTGGCCTGAGCCTGCACCAGGGTGATACGCGCTTGCTGGTAGGTCTGTTCCGCACTCAACAGCGAAAGGTAGTCCGCGTAGCCGGCCTTCCATTGACGTTCCGACAGATCCAGCGCGTGCCTGGCGGCCACCTCGGCGGCCGCGGCAGCCTTGAGCCCAGCCGCATCCTGTTCCAGCGCGACGAGCGAGTCGGCTACGTTCTGGAAAGCACCCATCACCGTGCTGCGATATTGCTCCGCCGCCTCCACGTAGGCCGCCCTCGCGGCGCGCTCCTGGTGCAGCAGCGTGCCGCCCTGAAAGATCGGGGCCGTAATGTCCGCGCCAATCCCCCAGAAGCCCGTGCCTGAGGTAAACAATTGATGCATGGCCAACGCCGTACTGCCCGCGTTCGCGCTCAACACGATGTTGGGCAGGCGATTGGCGACGGCAATGCCGATCTGCGCGCTGGCCGCATGCATGTTGGCCTCCGCCTGGAGCACGTCGGGGCGCTGTGCCACGAGGGTCGACGGAAGGCTGACCGGAAGCTCCTGCGGCAACTGGAGCCCTGCCAGGTCGAACGATTGGTCTGGCGCCTGTCCCGGGTACTGCCCGACCAGCACGTCAAGCAAGTCACGCTGTTGTGCCAGTTGCTTAAGCAGCGGCGGCAGCGTCGCATTGACCTGGGCAAGCTGCGATTCCTGAGTGGCCAGATCCAACCCGCTGGCGTAACCCTTGGTGGACTGATCGCGAAGGATCTGCACCATGTGCGTGTTGATATCCACCAGCTCGCGCGTCGCATCCACCTGGCCCTGCAACGAAGCGAGCTGCACGGCGGCAGCCACCACGTTGGTGCTCAGGGTGATCTGCGTGGCGATCATCTGGTAGCGCACGGCCTGTTCCTGCGCCTTTACCGACTCCATCGTCCTGCGATTGAGGCCGAAGATATCGGGCGCATAGGAAACATTGACCTGCGGCGTGAACAGGTTGTACTGAAAGGTGTTCGAGTTGGGCGTCGGCGAGATGGACTCCGACTGCTTCTGGCGGCTGGCAGAGAAGGTTCCGGTCACGCTCGGGTAATAGCTGCCACGTTGCGCGAGCACATTTTCCCTTGCCACCGACAGCGCCGCCTGCGCCGCTTTGAGGTCATGGTTGTTGGCCAGGGATTGTTCGATCAGGTCATTGAGCGGCCGCGAGTGAAACAGCGTCCACCAGTCGCCAGGAATATCGCCCCCGCTGGCAAAGCGCTGTGCTTCGCCGCCGGCCACCTGCTCGGTCGCCACGGTGCTGGTTACCGGCTTTGATGTGTACTGGCTGACCTCTGGCGCCGCGGGGCGCTTGAAGTCCGGCCCCACTGCGCAAGCGGCCACCAGCGATGTAGCCAGTATCGTGAGAAGACACCGGCCTTGCGGCAAGCACGCTTGAGCGAACCTCAAAACAGACATAGCCAGAACGACTCTCTCCGCCGAGCTCCATGATCCAGGCGAAATCGGCTCCCAGCGTCACTCGCCCGGCCATACTCCCCCTCCCCCGCGCAGATATAGCACAGGCGCGGCAGCCAGCCTTGCCGCACCACGGCGAAAGTTTTCGCGATACCCCCTCACTCGGAAATCCCTTCCCGGTACATGGTGGCCATCCTCTCCACCACCGGCTCGATGCGACGGATGGGGTTTGATTCGAATCGAAAGCGAACCCGAGACGTCGGCCTCTCGTTGACCAGCAACGCGGCGCCAGCGAGCGCATCGAACCGGCGTGTTCTGCCCGGCAGCGAGACGGCCGTGCAACTTACGGTATCGGAGAATGCCGAATGGATGAACACGGAGAGCGTGTCACCACCAGCCAGTTCGAAAGACCGTGAACTGCGCAAACGTCGTGCCCAGTACGACTGGCAAAAAAATCAGCAAGTCATCCTCGACGTGGTGGCGTTCGGCGATTGCCCCAAACCGAAGCGCATGTCGGCCCAGTGCAGATCAAGATCCGCCGTTGATGCGTCAAGCAACGCTTTCGCATATCTCCGCGATGCGTTGCGGATCCGGATCATGATCCCTGCCTGCACCACTCTTTCACGCATCATGAGCCCGTTTCCCGACACCCACATCAAGGTTGCGTGGAGCTTACGTGCCAGGGCGATCGCCAGGGTTGGCCATGCCAACGGGTACAACGATAGTCATAGGCGGCGACGTTAAGACACCTGTACTTCTAGACGGCTTCCGCAAGGTAATCGCCGTGCTAGTCTCCCGGCGGGGAAGCCAGCCGCGCTTTGGTGCCCAGGCTGGCGCTGCATGATTACCGTCCATGATTGGGGATTTCCCGGCAAAGGACTGCGCTGACTGGTGCAGGAGTGCGGCTCGTCATGGCGCAGGACCCCGTTTTGCCGGAATTCCGGTATCGCGCATTCATCAGTTACAGCCACCAGGACAAAGCCTGGGCCGACTGGCTGCACAAGGCCCTGGAGAACTACCGGGTTCCCCGGCGCCTGGTGGGGAAAGCCACCGCCGCAGGCGTCGTGCCACGGCGTCTGGTTCCGGTTTTCCGTGACCGCGATGAACTGGCAAGCGCCACCGACCTCGGCCGCAAGGTCAACGAGGCCCTGACGCTATCGGCCAACCTGGTCGTGATCTGTTCGCCCGCGTCAGCCAGGTCGCGATGGGTCAATGAAGAAGTCATGGCCTTCAAGCGGCTTGGGGGTAGCGATCGCGTTTTCTGCCTGATCGTGGACGGCGAACCGAACGCCACCCAGCTTCCCGGTCGCGAGGATGAGGAATGCTTCGCACAAGCTCTGCGCTACCAATGGGGCGACAACGGCGCGCTGAGCAACGTGCCTGCCGAGCCGATCGCCGCCGATGCACGCCCGGGGAAAGACGGCCGGACCAATGCCAAGCTCAAGCTGATCGCCGGCCTGCTGGATATTGGCTTCGACCAGCTCAAGCAGCGCGAGCAGCAGCGCTACCAGCGTCGCCTCGCCGCCATCGCGGCCACGGCGATGGTGATAACCGTGATGACATCCACCCTGGCCGTCGTGGCCATGCACGCACGCCGCACGGCCGAGCGCGAGCGCAATCAGGCGGAGGGCCTGGTCAGCTTCATGCTCGGTGATCTCAACGAAAAGCTCGGGCAGGTACAGCGTCTGGACATCCTGGAGGCGGTGGACGATCGCGCGATGTCCTATTTCCAGTCCCTGCCCAGCACCGACGTCACCGACACGTCGCTTGAGCAACGCGCGAAGGCGCTGGAAAAGATCGGCAGCGTGCGCTTCGACCAGGGCCACCTGGATGCGGCACTGCTTTCCTACCAGGCGGCGGCGCGCATCGCCGGCCCCCTGGCCAGCCGCGCACCGGCCAACATTCCGCGACAAACTGCCTATTCACGCGTGATCACCTTCATCGGCATGACCCAGTGGATGCAGGGCGACCTTGAGGCTGCGGGTAAAAGCTTCGCCACTGCGCAGGACGTATTGCGCCGCATACCGCTGCCCTTGTCCGGCGACAAGGCGCTGATCCAGCAATGGGCCACCCTGGACAACGACCTCGGCCATGTACTGGAGGCACGTGGCAAGCTCGACGAGGCCGTCGCGCAATACCAGAACATGCTGTTGCAATGCCGGCACCTGGTGGACGGTGCCCAGACCAAGACCGAATGGCATGAACTCCTCGGGGAAGCGCACAACAACCTCGGCAAGATGGCCCTGATGCGCGGCGATCTCGCTACGGCCATCGCTGAATACCGTGACGACGACGCCATCGAAACCGCGTTGAGCGAGCGCGATCCGAAGGACCACGACCAGCGGGAGAACATGGTGCGCGTACGTGCCATCCTCGGCCGCACCCTGGCTCTGGGCGGAGCCGTGGACCAGGGTGCGCAAAACATTCAGCAGGCGATCGACGGCGCGGTGCAGCTGAACCAGTTCGATCCCGAGAGCACCGGCTTCCGCGCGAAGATCGCGCTGTATTCCACGCAGCTGGCCAGGCTACGGCGACTGTCGGGTGACTTGGAGCAAGCGCGACGCCTCAACGACAAGGCGCTCGAGATCTTTGGCAACATGACGCACCAGGATCCGAGCAACGCGGAGTGGCAGCAGGACTATGCCGAGGCCCGGCTTGAACAGGTCGAGCAGCTGTTGGCTGCCGGCCAACAAGGCCAGGCACACAACGAAGCGACGCAAGCCCTCTCGGTGCTCTCCCCCATGCAGGCCAGGAATCCCGACGAACGCAGCTTGCTGCTGGACACCGCCCGTGCCCGCCTGCTGCTGGCCGCCGCCACACCTGACGCCGATGCCTCGCGCCAATCGCGCGAAGCGGCACTGAAGGACCTGTCGTCGGCCATCAGCGCCAACAGCGATCCGCGTCTGCTGGCGCTCCACGTGGAAGCACTGCTCAGCCTCGATCGGCGCGCCGATGCCGACCCCATCGTTCGGCAATTGTGGGCATCCGGCTATCGCGATCTGGAACTGCTCGCTGCGCTCAAGCGCAGCGACATCGACTACCCCTCCAATGCCGCCGTCGAGCAGCGCCTGCAAGCCACCATTGGCGCCACGGACCCGCGATAGGGCTTGTGTCAAACAAACAAAACGATGATCCGTCCGGGAGAGAAACCAACTCCTTCAATGAAAGAGGATCCAGTCATGCCGAACAACCTCAAGGTCAGTCTCGACGAAAGCCAGAACCCGTGGGTCGTGACGATCGATGAAAAAGGCAATGGAAACGGGAAAGAGAACGAGGTCGCCAGAAACGCCGCGCAACAAACCATCACCTGGCAGCTCAACGGCAACGCCGCGACCGGCAATATCATCGATTTCCAGTGGCTCGGCACTGGGCCGGGGGCCGGCATCTTCGGCCAACCGCAGTACAGCAGCAACAACCACAACATGACGCTGACTGACCTCAACAACAGCGCCGCCACCACCGGCGACTGGATCTACATGCTTGCCATCGAGGTCAACAACACCCGGTACACCACCACCGCTTCCATCGTCGGCACCACGAACAACCCCTCCATCAAGAACAACTGACCGGCACGAGTCATTGACCATGCATCGCAGGGAAAGCCCGCAAGCGTCCGCGCAGGGGGTCCAAGGCGACCTCCTCGCGGCCTATGACGCACACCGTGTCGACGACGTTCACTTTCGCACGACGCCCACCACGACACCGCTGGTGATCGGTGTCACCAGCCACCGCAATATCTCCGCTGCGGAGATCGAACCGATCCGGCATTGCCTTGCCGAACTCTTCGCCATGCTGAAGCGCGAATTTCCGCAACTTCCGCTCTGCGCGCTTTCGGCCCTCGCGGAAGGCGGTGATCAGCTGTTCGCCGAGGAAGCCTTGCGCGCCGGTGCGGAGCTGGTTGCACCACTGCCCATGCCGGCGGCGCTCTATCTGGATGACTTTGCAACACCGGAGGCCCGCGCGAGCTTCCAATCGCTGTGTGCCCAGGCGCGCGTGCTTGAATTGCCGCTGCCCCGGGGGCAACCGCACCACGTCGTGGAAGCGCCCGGTGCCGCGCGCGACAAGCAGTACGCAAAAGCCGGTGTATTCATCGCCAGCCATTGCCACATCCTGCTTGCGATCTGGGACGGCAAGGATTCCGGGCGCCTTGGCGGTACCGCGCAGATCGTCAACTACCATCTGAACGGTGCGCTTCCTGGTTTGGTGGAGCGCCATCGTGAAGCGCGCCATGTGCTCGGCGGCGGCGACGAGCGGCTGCTCCATCACATCGTGTGCTCGCGCGAGGACAGTCACGGCGACGTCGCGCCCGGGTTGCAACCTTTGCAGCAGTACTGGCGCAGCGGCGACATCACCACGACCGACACCATGCCGCCACCCGAGTTTCGCCAGATGTTCGCGAACATGGCGGAGTACAACACCGACTGGGATAAATACCGGCAGGATATCGAGCTGACATCGAGCCAGCAGGCCAGCCGTGTCATCAACGACCAGACCACCGTCGGCCGCACGTTTCATGCGGCCGACTGGCTGGCGATCCATTTCCAGAAACGCGTGCTGCTCGCCCTGCGGCTCACCTATGTGCTGGCCGCCTTGATGGGTATCGCCTTTGCGTTCTATGCCCATCTGTCCGAACCGGACTTTCTCATCTACACGTTCCTGCTGTTGTTTGGCATCGGCGCACTGGTCGCCTTGCTGGCAGGGAACCGTGGCTGGCATCGCAAATACCTGGACTACCGTGCGCTTGCGGAGGGCTTGCGCGTGCAGGCCTATTGGCGGCACGCCGGCATCTCGGCCAGTACCGACCACGAATTCGCCCACGACAATTTCCTTCAGAAGCAGAACATCGAGCTCGGCTGGATCCGCCACGTGATGCGTGCCGTGGGCATCGAACCGTCACCCGGCATCGATGCACACACGACAGAAGCACTGGCCGAGGTGACGCAGGAATGGGTCGGCGAATCCGGCCGCAGCGGCCAGCTGTACTACTTCGAGCGCAAGACCATCGAGCGCACCGGCTTGCACCACGTGACCGAAACCGTGGGCATGATCAGCCTGTGGGGCGGCATTTCCATCAGCGTCTTCCTGGCGATCTTCGCTTTCAAGCTGCCCGAGCAGATCAAGACCACGCTGGTGCTGATCATGGCGGTGCTATCCATCGTTGCCGCCGTGCGCGAAGCCTATGCTTATCGCAAGGCCGACAAGGAGCTGATCCGCCAGTACCGTTTCATGCAACGGATATTCAGCGGTGCCCGCGCCGCCCTGGACCGCACCGCGGATCCTGCCAAACAGCGCGAGATTCTGCTGGCACTGGGCGATGCCGCGCTGACCGAGCACGCGGAATGGACACTGATGCATCGCGAGCGCGATGTGGAGCACAGCAAGTTCTGAGCGCGCCAGCATCATCGTCAGCCACGTCGCGCCACGATTTCCTGGCCTCATTGCGGATAACCACGCTGCGCTATTTGCCCACCAGAGGGTCAGTCTTCAGTGCAGCCCTTTTGCGATGCAGCAAGCATCGCGATGCA
The DNA here is from genome assembly GCF_014297575.1 of Dyella telluris. NCBI lineage: Bacteria > Pseudomonadati > Pseudomonadota > Gammaproteobacteria > Lysobacterales > Rhodanobacteraceae > Dyella > Dyella telluris. Next base: position 801,353 of record NZ_CP060412.1, read on the forward strand.
GAAGCGGGTTAGAGTCCGCTGCGGACATTGATCGCTGAGTATCCGGACACCGGGTCCATCACGGCATGGCCTTTTTTTTGGGGATACGATTTAGATCGATCCAAATACGCCTTTTCTGCAAAAAGTCGGCTGGGGAGCGCAGGGCCATGAGGCAGTGCTTGTCGGTAGGGCGGGAACGTGATGGCACAAGGGGAACGGCGTTGCGCGCGGCGCTCGCCTGGCTTTTGTCATGGCGACCACATCGCCGAATACGAACGGCCACCTCTTTCGCTGGCAACCACCGATGCGGCGACCCTCAGCGCGTCGCTTCATGCACATCCTCAACAGCGACCTTGCCCTCCTGGACATGGATACGGACATGCAGCACGCGATTCATGCCAGCTCAAGGCATGTCCGCGGGCATTCCGATATAGCCGTCCAGATGCTTCAAGGCACGTGTATGGCCACGCCGGATCCTCGCCCACGATCCGGCCGTGGACGGGTGGAAGTCATGCCCCCTTCCCTTTGTGGGTAATCGACAGGAGCGCGTCTGATCATGAGTCCCATGGCAAAACGCACACGCATGCGAACACTGCTCGCCGCCACCAGCCTGATGTTGCTGGCCACCGCCCTTCCCTCCCCCGCCACCGAACAAGCCCAGCCGTCCAATGCACGGACGGATGGTGCAACCGCCATGGCCCGTGCCCGCGTGGCGGCGGATGTGCTGATGAACGCCTACGACCCCGACAAGGCCTGGTTTCCGTCAAGCTGGTGGAATTCGGCGGTGGCGTTGCAGACCATTGGCGACTATATGCAACGCACGGGCGACCGTCGTTACCTGGCCCAGCTCGACAACACCTTCGAAAAGGACAAGGGCACGTTTCCTGCGGGCGTGTTGTCCGGCGATCCCCTGCTGGGCAATTTCACCAGCCGCGCCATCGATGATTCGGAATGGTGGGGCCTGACCTGGGTACAGGCGTACGACCTGACCAAAAACCCCAAGTACCTGGCCATGGCGGTCACCATTGCCAATTACGTGAACGGCTATTGGGACACCAGCACCTGCGGCGGTGGTGTGTGGTGGAACGCCGAGCGCACCTACAAGAATGCCGTCACCAACGGCTTGTGGATACGGCTCACCGCGGAGCTCCACAACCGGATTCCCGGGGATACCCAATGGCTGGCGCGGGCCCGTACGGGTTGGGCGTGGTTCCAGGGCAGCGGCATGATCAACGCCAACAACCTGGTCAATGATGGCCTTACCGATGCCTGCACCAACAATGGCCAGAACGTGTGGACGTATAACCAGGGCATGGCCATCGGTGCCGGCCTGGAGCTTTGGCGCGCCACGCGTGATCCGCAGATCCTGGCCAGCGTGCGCCGCCTGGCCGACGCCGCCACCGGCCCGAGCGCCTTGGTCAGCAATGACATCCTGACCGAATCGTGTGATGCCATCGATCAAACCTGCGACGACAATGGCAAGCAGTTCAAGGGCATCTTCATGCGCTACTGGACCGAACTGGTGGACATCACCCGGGACAGCCGGTACGCCGCATTCCTCGACCTGCAAGCGGAAAGCATCTGGGCCGACGATCGCGATGCGGCGGGCAGGCTCGGCACGCGCTGGTCAGGCGCCACGAGCAACGATCACCCCAACGTGTTCGACTGGCGCACCCAGGCCAGCGCGCTCAGTGCCCTGATTGGCGATGTGCCGACACCCGCGCCACCGGAGTCGCTGGCCGCCACCCTGTCGCCGGCACAACCCGTGGTGATGCCGTCGGCCTCGGGCAACACGGCGATCACCATCCAGCTTGGCGCGTCGGCGACGGGGTTCATTCCGCTGCAGGCAATCACCTCGGTCGATACTCCATCCGGCTGGAGCATCACCCCGCGAGCCACCATGATGCGGCTGGATCCGCATGGCAATGCGAACCCGGCAAGCAACAGCATGCCGTTGACGCTCAGCGTGCCCAGCCTGGCCACGGACGGGCATCACTTCGTCACGGCCAACCTGGCAGCAGCCGGCCTGCGCTTCTCCACCCAGGCTGACGTACTGATTGCGCACACGATTGATTTCGACACCGGCACCGTTGACGAAAACCCGTGGCTGTTCGATGCCGACGGCTCGCAGAGCAACGGCGTGCAGAACCGCTTCGCCGACGGCAATGCCCACTTCACCTATCGGTTCCCGTTCCCGGCCGATACCAGCTCTGCGCAGATCACATTGATCATCGACAACGAGTTCCTGGTGCAGGCCAGCGTCGACAACGTGCACTGGACCACCGTGCTGCAGCAGAGTCAGCCGGTGACCGACGGCTCCAACAAGGCTGCCCGCACCATTGACCTTACGCCGTACCTAGGCGCGGCAGTGAACGGCGCCAAGCCGGTGTACATGAAAGTGTCCGACTCCTTCCCCAACGATGGCTGGGGTGGCCGCGTGTATCACGTCTCGGCGAATATCGTGCACTAAGCCAACCGGCGCGTCCGCTCATGCGGGCGGGCGCGCCGCTTGTTGGCCTGACCACCGATCGCCTTCTCCACACAACGCCCCACCATGGCGAAATCGATCTTGCAGTCGGAAAGCGACATAAGCGTCGTGCCGGAAACCGCGACTCGCGTGGCGCCCAGCCATGTCAAAAGTCACGCTAAACCTTCGAGGGTGATTCGGCATCCTACGTAGGTGCCACCACTAACCGGAGAGACATCGTGCGCTGCAGCCTACTTGCCTTGTCCTTGCTTCTTCCGCTGACCGCCATGGCTACGGATCAGGACATCAACAAAATCAGTGACGACATCCGTATTGAGTCAGGCCAGCATGCCGGCGACCTCAGTGCGGTCAGCGGTGATATTGAGGTGGGTGATCATGCCGTGGTTGGCGACGTAAACTCGATCAGCGGTTTGATTACCGTAGGCCGCGAGGCTCAGGTCACCGATCTTGGCACGGTCAGCGGGAATATCCGGGTTGGAAAGGGAGCCGTTGCCAAAGGCAATATCGGAACCGTCAGCGGCCACATCGAGTTGTCCCCGGGGGCGCAAGTGAAGGGGCACGTTGCTGGCGTCAGTCAATCCATAACGCTGGACGACGCTCGTGTCAGCGGGGGAATAGAGACGGCTACCGGGGATATCACGATTGGCGCCGGATCGATTGTTGAAGGTGGCATCCTGGTGACTCAACCACAGCGCGGCAATGTTCACTTCGGTAGCGGTCACGCGCCGACAGTGGTGATCGGGCCAAAAGCGGTGGTGAAAGGCACTCTTGAGTTCCGCCAAGAAGTGGTCCTGAAGGTCAGCAACAGCGCACAGATCGGCACCGTGAAAGGAGCGACGCCGGAGATGTTCAGCGGCGCAGCCCCGTAGCTTCGGTTGGCGCACATCCGGTCGCGCGGCAGGCAAAGGCCGCGCAGTACCCCGATGGGGAGCTATTTGAGGGAACGCCATCACCCTGTATGAATGGCGCGTGGTGCTATCCTCGGTCCGGGGAAAGTCCACGCAGCCATGTCGCTGCCAAGGGGTTTTATGCTGGGGCGCACTCACCCTGTGATATCGGCACTCTCCATTGCGCGGGCCTTGCATGAGCTCGCCACAGACGCCGTGAACGATGGCCTGTTTGCCGCTCCCATGGCGGCGACGATGTCGAGGGCCGCACGAGAGGCTGCCAGTTCGCTAGGCCTCTTTATCGTTGCGCGTGGCCCTGACGTCACACACAAAATCGGTAAAGCGCTGGACGATGCCCGCGTCGACCTGGAGGCCCTCGCTGAACTGGCCGACATGGTCTGTACATACGACCTGACCCCGGCTAACACCGTGCATCTTGCCCTGGCCATGCGTTACACCTCAGAACAGACGGTCAATCGGCTCATGCTGGCCGAATCTTCATTGACCTGAGTTCCCTAAACCTGCCGATCACGTCAAACCTGCTGAGCGCTTCGTTTTGGGCGAAAGCGCATTTTCATCAACGGTCACGCCGGTCGCGCGATCTGTTCGTACGGGCAAGCCTGTCATTCGACACGACCAGAGGCTCTGAACCCATCGGCGCCGCCGCATCAGTCACAGGCACGCCGCTATGGCAGACCCGATCGCCTTGGCCATCCCCTGGGCCAGTTCAGCGCTAGACTCGACACCTGTCTGCCCACGTTCGACAGGCTTCTTTGCCCGATACCACGGGAGGGTATAAACCTCCCATGCGCCTACCCACCCTGGAGCACCAGGCTGCGCCATAGGGGAGGTGTAAACCCGGACCATGCACGCGCCCACGACGAATTCTTCTGGTGCGGCTAGCGACACGGATAAGCCCTCCTGTTGCCCTGTTCGCATCCTCCGGCCGAGCCACGGCTGACGCAAGGGTCTTGGACCCATGTCTGCCCCAGGTCGAACGCGGAAGGCTGGGCACGGGTAGCCCGGACGGGCCAACGGAGCCATCCGGGATCCGCCCTCATGGCGGAGATCGTGCTCGGGCGGGTGCGGCGATCCCGGATTCTCGCTGCGCTTCATCCGGGCTACGGGTGGAGCGCCGCACTTTCCATGTCCGCGGGAACACGTAGCCCGGATGGAGCCAACGGCGGAATCCGGGATTCAGCAACACGGTGCATGCCATGCCTGCCGGGCGCGGCGATCCCGGATTCTCGCTGCGCTTCATCCGGGCTACGGGTTGCACGCGGTACCTCTCATGTCCTCTGGACATGTAGCCCGGATGGAGCCTAAGGCGGAATCCGGGATTCAGCGACGCGGTGCATGTCGTGCTAGCCCAAGCGTGGCCATCCCGGATTCTCGCTGCGCTTCATCCGGGCTACGGGTTGTGCGCGGTACTTTCCGTGTCCGCTGGCACATGTAGCCCGGATGGAGCCAAAGGCGGAATCCGGGGCCCACCGACACGGTGCATGTCGTGCTTGCCCAAGCGCGGCCATCCCGGATTCTCGCTGCGCTTCATCCGGGCTACGGATAGGGCTACGGATAGGGCTTTAGCGGGTGGCGCGCGCCGGGGACTCGGCCATCGCGCCCTGCTCCGCCAGCAGTTCCTGCTTGGCCACCTTTGCGGTGTGATGATTGCCGTCGTGGCTCCAGCCCGGCGGCATCAGCAGGTAGAGCAGTTTGTTGTGCAGTCCCGGTGCGTGCCAGACATCCCGTCCTAGCAACCAGAATTCACCGAGCATGGCGTCGATCACGCTGTAGCGCTTGACCGGCCGCGTGATGCCGTACTCGATGCGGGTGTCCTCGCGCACTTCCATATAGGTTCCGAACACGCGATCCCAGAGGGGAAGCAGGTTGCAGAAGTTGGTGTCCATGTAGATCACATTGCGTGCGTGATGGACACGGTGATGCGACGGCGTCAGCACCAGGCGATGGAGGAAGCCCAGCTTGCCTTTGGGCAGCACGTTCTCACCCAGGTGGATGAGCTGGCCCCAGAAGTTGTCGATGATCATGATCAGCACGAGCAGCGGCGGGCTTACGCCGAGCAGCATGCAGATGCTGGTACGCACGACATCGGCATACATGCCTTCCAGGAAAATGTGTGCGTAGTTCACTGACAGATTCATCGACACCGGCGCGTGATGGGTCGAATGCAGGCACCACAGCAGGCGCACCTTGTGGGCCAGAAAGTGGTAGACGAAGTGCGCCAGCTCCCACACCAGGTAGCCATACAGCAGCCCATACCAGGTGAGCCCCGCCTGGAACGGTGCAAGGTGGTTGAACAGGCCGATGCAGTAGCCGACCACGGCCACGGTGAGAAACGCGCCGATGAAACGATTCACCACCCACAGCAGCATGGGTACCTGATAATCCTCGCGCGTGGTGCCTCGCCGGAGGATGCCGCGAACCAGCTCGATCACCAGCAGCACGGGAATGATGGGCCCGAGCAGATGGCCGAAGCCGTCCACCGTGGCCAGTGCACGGTAGTTGCCGGAGGCGAACATCTCCAGCAGCGGACCGAAGCCGAAGAAGTCCATCAGTTGATCGCGGATCCAGCCCAGCATGCCCATGCACTCATCCTCGGATGACGTTTCTACGATGGACCTGGTGCCTTGTGACAACCAGGCTCATCGTTGCCTCACACGGCGTCTGCGGGTGGTGCAATTCCCCGTGAGGCGATAGCGATCCGCCGCTTACTTCGGCGGAGAAAACGACGGCGGCGCCTTGGCGATATCGCTGCCCCACGACGTATTCGCCTTGGCTCCCAGCGTGAAGTCGAGCTGGCCGCCATGCTCCGCAAAACTGGCCGGCAGCCACGGACTGTCGTGCGGCTTGCCGTCGACACTCAGCGCCTGCACAAACGGCGTTTGCGGCGAAGCGGCAGGCGCGGTGATCACCACATTGCCCTGCGCGCGGTGCACCACGGCATGCGTAAACAACGGGCTGCCCAGCACCAGTTCCGCGCGACCGGGAATGGCGGGATACATGCCCAGCGCCGACCACACGTACCACGAGGACATCTCGCCAAGGTCGTCGTTGCCGGGGATGCCTTCGGGGGTGTTCTTCCACAAGATGTTGACCACGATGCGCACGGCTTCCTGCGTCTTCGACGGCTGCCCGACGAAGGCATACAGCCACGGCGTGCCCACGGAAGGCTCGTTGTTGAGCTCGGCATGCAGCGGACCGGCCTCGGTCAGCGCCCACTGGCCCTTGTCGTCGTGGAAGAAGCGATCAAGACGTGCGGTGGCCTTGGCCACGCCGCCCAGCTGATCGAACAGGCCGCGCACGTCGAACGGCACCATCCACAGGTAAACCGCCGCGCTTCCTTCGACGAAACCGTCGTCGCTGTCGGGCTTGAACGCCGGCCAGGTGCCATCGGCGTTGCGGTTCTGGATATAGCCACCTTCCGGCGCCGCCTTCGGGTTGAACAGGTTGCGCCAGTAGCCGGCACGCGTAAGGAAATAGCGCTCGCCCTCGTGATCGCCCACACGCGCAGCCAGCTGCGAAAGCGCGAAATCCGCCGTGGCGTCTTCCAGCGTCTCGGCCGCACCGCCCCACGCGTTCGACTCCGTGGCGATGTAGTGGAGCTTCAGCCACTGGTCCAGCGACGGACGCTGCCCCACGCATTCCACATTGCAGCCTTCATTGGAAAGATCATGCGCCGTCGGCACCGTCGCGGCCTTGGCCAGCGAATCGTAGGCGCCACGCAGGTCGAACTCATGCCCACCGAATGCATCGATGGCCGCGATCGAGGGAACGGCCGGGTCGCCGCTCATCACGTGCGTGCCGCCGCTGTTGTGGCTCCAGCGATCCCACTCGCCGCCGTTCTGGTTCGCCTGGTTGAACAGCGACTGCGCAATGTCGCTGCCCACATCCGGGTAAAGCCAGGTGAGCAACTGCACCTGCGAACGGTAAACATCCCAGCCGGAGAAGTTCGCGTACTGCGCGCGCTGTCGACCTTCCACGCGATGCGTCTTCTGGTCAAAGCCGCGGTATTCACCGTTGACGTCGCTGAAAACGTTCGGCTGCAGCAGCGAGTGATAAAGCGCGGTGTAGAACGTGGTGCGCTGGTCGGCGCTGCCGCCGGTGATGTCGATCTTGCCCAGTGCCGCGTTCCAGGCATCGCGCGCCTTGGCCTGCACTTGCGCCGTGGTCGCCTGCGCCGGAATTTCCGCAGCGAGATTGGCCTTGGCGTTGTCCAGGCTCACATACGAAATGCCCACGCGCACTTGCACGGGCCCCTTCGCGGGATCGAAACCGACCCACACGCCGGAGCCCTTGCCCGAGGCGGGAAAGCCCTTCGCGTCATAACCCGTGCCGCCCTGCGCGGCGGTCTTGCCGGCCTGCACGTCGCCATCGTGCCAGGCACCCGTTGCGGCGAACGGCTGGTCGAACTGCGCCACGAAGTACATCGTGTAATAGCTGCGCGTGCCGGCCTTGGCCAGATAGCCGCAGAAGTTGCCGCTGGTCACCGAGCCAGTGATGGTGTGATGCACCTGGTCGATGCTGACGTTGGCATCACTGCTGCCCACTTCCGAATCGGAAGCGCGCAGCAGCAGGTTGGCTGGTTTCCCGGCCGGGAAACTGAAACTGCCCATGCCGGCGCGCGTGGTGGCCGCCAGATCGACGGATACGCCGTTGGCGAGCTTCACGCGATACGCGCCGGCCTTCGCCTGCTCGTTGTCGTGGGAGAAATCGCTGGCGTAGGTCGCGTCGGTGAGATCAGCCGAAGGCGAACCCGTCACCGCCGATGTGATGGGCATGAACGGCACATCGCCACTCGCACCGCGGCAACCGGCGCCGGACAGATGCGTAAGGCTGAAGCCACGAATGCGCGGCGCATCGTAGAGATAACCGCTGGGCGAGGCCGTGTGGTCGTGCTTGCCCCGCGTGTTTTCGGGACTCCACTGCAACATGCCAAAGGGAACCACGGCCCCGGGATAAGTATTGCCGCCGTGGCGACTGCCGATGATCGGATTGACCTCATCCGCCGGCGCGTGGGTGCCCTGCGCCAGCACGGGCATGGCTGCCGCCATCGACACGCCGCATGCCATGGCCACCATCAACGCGCGGCGAAGCCCCCGCCCACCCGACAAACCCTGCCTCATCTGCTGCTCTCCCCGAAAATGGTGCGATTTGACCGGATTTGTATCGATCCAAATTCCGGATCCAAAAAAAGGCGATCAAGGCGGAAACCCATGTTGCGGGTTGCGGCGACTGATGCCTGACACCGAACCGTAGCCTGATTTCCCACCGCATGCTTGCTGCGCTGCAAAAGCCGTGACGGCGGACACGCATCGGCACCCCGGCGCCCTCCTGTTTCCCACATACCGGAACCGTTCACCGCCACGCGCACGTCGTTGTGACCTCTGCAACTCCCCGCTGACTGGCGGGCCACCGATTTGACCGGTCACTCACATCCGCCGGCGTAGCTGTCGTGGGTGCAAGCCTGAGGAACAGCTCGCCACCATCAAGGAGCCTCGCCATGAACAAACACACCATCACCTCACTGGTTCTCGCCCTTTCCATGCTCACGGGCACCGCGTTCGCGCAATCCAGCGAACCGCGCACGCGCACCGTGTGCGAGGACGTTCAGGTCAAAAAGGTGAACTCCAGCGACACCCATCGCGTGGCAGGCACGGCCATCGGCGCCGTTGCCGGTGGCCTGGTCGGCAACCAGATCGGCGGCGGCAAGGGCAAGACACTCGCCACGGTGGGTGGTGCCGTCGCAGGCGGCGTCGTGGGCAACAAGGTGCAGGAGAACCACCAGGACAAGAACGCCACGTACACCACGGAGCGGCGCTGCCACCAGGAGCAGTACTGATGTCGGCATGCGCGAACGCCCGTTGGAACGAGAGGCCCTGGAGAGCAGCGAGAACTAGCCCCGGGATATAACCCTACGCGCTTTCGAGTTCACTTGACACTGTATCGTGTATAGCCACACGATACAGTGTCCAAGTGATCGTCAGCTTCCGCCACAAAGGCCTCCAAACCTTCTACGCCACGGGCTCCACCCGTGGCATCCAGGCAGCGCATGCCGGCAAGCTGGGCCGCATCCTTCAGGTGCTCGATGCCGCAACGCAAGCACACCCGAAGGCGTCGACCTTCCCGGCTATCGCCTGCACCTGCTCAAGGGTGAGCTCAAGGGCTTGTGGTCAGTCACGGTGAACGGCAACTGGCGCGTGATCTTTCGTTTCGTGGGCGCCGACGTGGAACTCGTCGACTATCTGGACTACCACTAAAAGGCCTCGACATGATCAAGAACCCCGTGCACCCCGGCCTGATCCTGCAAGAGGACGTGCTCGCCCCGCTGGAGCTCACCGTCACCACCGCCGCCGAGCGCCTGGGCGTGTCGCGAGTCGCCCTCTCGCGTGTGCTCAATGGTCGTGCCGGCATCAGCTCCGAACTCGCCATCCGCCTGGAAAAAGCCGGCGCAGGCAAGGCCGAGACATGGGTGAAGCTGCAAGCCGACTACGACCTGGCCATCGCCCGCAAAACCAGCATCCGAAACGTCCATCCGCTAGCTGCCTGACCCCGTTATTCCGCTCAAGGGCGTAGCCACTCGTAGCCCGGATGGAGCCAACGGCGGAATCCGGGGTTCAACGATGCGGCGCATGTCGTGCTTGCCCGGGCGTGGCGATCCCGGATTCTCGCTGCGCTTCATCCGGGCTACGGATGCGCGCCTTGACCCGTAGCCCGGATGGAGCCAACGGCGGAATCCGGGGTTCAACGATACGGTGCATGTTGTGCATGCCCAAGCGTGGCGATCCCGGATTCTCGCTGCGCTTCATCCGGGCTATCCGGCATCCAATCAGCGTATGGGGACACCACTGGGACAGAAAAAGCGGAGCACGAGCGGTATAGAGCGGGACAAATCGGGGACATCGCAAAAGAAAAAGGCCCAACCTAGTAGATTGAGCCCTTTTCTAACTGCTTGATTTTGGTGCCGGAAATAGGAATCGAACCTACGACCTACGCATTACGAATGCGCCGCTCTACCAACTGAGCTATTCCGGCGAGGAACCGCTAATTCTACGGAGCGAATCGAAAGCGCGCAAGACGTTGCCGCTTACAGACTTGCCGAAACCCCACCGGCCAGGCGAAGTTCCTTGGGCAGCGCGAAGGTGATGGTCTCCGGCTCGCCGTCCAGCTCACGCACGGCACCGGCGCCCCACGACTGCAGGCGGGCGATGACGTCGCGTACCAGCTTCTCCGGGGCGGAGGCACCGGCGGTCAGGCCGATGCGGGTGACACCATCGAGCCAGCTGCGCTCGATGTGCTCGGCGCCGTCGATGAGGAAGGAGCGCACGCCCTCTTTCTCCGCCAGTTCGCGCAGGCGGTTGGAGTTGGAGCTGTTGACCGAACCAACCACCAGCATCAGATCCACCGAGCTGGCCAGACGGCGCACGGCGTCCTGACGGTTCTGCGTGGCGTAGCAGATGTCGTCCTTGCGCGGGCCTTCGATGTCGGTGAACTTGGCGCGCAAGGCTTCGATGATGGCCTTGGTGTCATCCACCGACAGCGTGGTCTGGGTGACGTAGGACAGCTCGTGCGGGAACTTGGGTTCCAGCGTGGCGACGCATTCCACCGACTCCACCAGCAGGATCTCGCCGGTGTTGGCCGGGTTCCACTGGCCCATGGTGCCTTCCACTTCCGGATGGCCGGCGTGGCCGATCAGCACCACGCTGCGGCCCAGGCGACCCAGGCGCGCCACTTCCATATGCACCTTGGTGACCAGCGGACAGGTGGCGTCGAACACTTTCAGGCCGCGCTGCTCGGCTTCCTCGCGCACGGCCTTGGACACGCCGTGGGCGCTGAAAATGACCGTGGCGCCATCGGGCACTTCGTGCAGTTCTTCCACGAACACGGCGCCATCGTTGCGCAGCTTGTCGACCACGTAGCGGTTGTGCACCACTTCGTGACGCACATAGATGGGCGCGCCATAGGATTCGAGCGCGCGCTCGACGATGGCAATGGCACGGTCCACGCCGGCACAGAAGCCACGGGGATTGGCGAGCAGTATGTCCACGAATGCTCCGGATCGATCGGGCGGCTGACAGATACGGATTATCGCACGGCCGGTGTTGCCGTACGTGAGGGTGTGTTCAGGCCTTGGTTTTGCCCTGAAACAGGCCGAAAACCACCAGCGCCACGGCGCCCACGGTGATCCCACAGTCAGCGAGATTGAACACCGGGTAGTTCCATTCGCGGAAATACACGTGGATGAAGTCGGTGACCTGCGAGGCATGCAGGCGGTCGATCAGGTTGCCCAGCGCACCGCCGATGATCAGGCTGACCGGCAGCGCCGTCTTCCAGTCGCCGCGCGGCGTGCGCGACAGCCACGAAACCAGCACGCCACTGATCACCACCGCCAGCAGCACGAAGAACCAGCGCTGCCAGCCGTCGCTGGCGGCAAGGAAGCTGAAGGCCGCGCCCTTGTTGAAGGCCAGCGTCCAGTTGAGGAAACCCGGGATCACCGGATGCGGCGTGCCGGCCGGCTGCAGCGCGGCGAGCGCCCACCACTTGCTCAGCTGGTCGAGCACGATGACGACGGCGGAGAGCAGGAGCCAGTTGAGGGCGTTGGGTTTGGGTTTCATGGACACATCAATCTTGCGTAGCTACTCCCTCGCCCCTCCGGGGAGAGGGTTGGGGTGAGGGGCCAATCTTGCGGCGGGTTGGGTGTGAAGCGAAGCCTGCGCTACTGCAATGATCCCGCGAGCACCCACCCCTCACCTCGGTCCTCTCCCCGGAGGGGAGAGGAAGAAGTGTGGTCAAAACCAGCGACGGTCCTCACCCGGACCGTCCACGTTGCTGATGCAACGATCGCACAGCTCCGGATGGTTGGCGTGCGTACCGACGTCGTCGCGACGGTGCCAGCAGCGCACGCACTTGATGGCGTCGCTGACCGTGGCCGAGACCCACACGTCCGCGCCTTCCAGCTCCGTCAGCACCGCGTCCGCCGGTTGGCCACCGGCCAGATCCAGGCGCACGTCCGAGGTGATGAAGAAGAAGCGCAGCTCCGACGCGGTGGGCTGGTAGCGCGCGACAATGGCCGGATCGGCATGGATCGCCAGCTTGGCTTCCAGCGAAGCGCCGATCTGCTCACCCTTGCGCATGCCTTCGAGCACGCGCGAGGCCGTGTCGCGAATCGCCAGCAGGTCAGCCCAGTAGCGGCGCTGTTCCGGCGAGCCCTGCGTGGAAGCCAGGCCGTCGTACCAGGTTTCGAACAGCACGCTTTCGCTACGCTCGCCCGGCATGTGCTGCCAGATTTCTTCCGCGGTAAACGTGAGCACCGGCGCCAGCCAGCGCACCAGCGCCTCGGCGATGCGGTACATCGCGCTCTGCGCGCTGCGGCGACCGTGGCTTTCGGTCGGCATCGTGTAGAGGCGGTCCTTGGTGATATCCAGGTACAGCGCGCCCAGCTCGTTGGTGCAGTAGTTCTGCACGCGCTGCACGATTTCCGGGAAGTCGTAGCGGTCGTACGCCGCCATCACCGCCTGCTGGGTGTCGTACGCCTGCTGCACGGCCCACTGGTCGAGCAACAGGCTCTCTTCCACCGGCACCAGGTGCTTGGTGGGGTCGAAACCGTCCAGGTTGCCCAGCAGGAAGCGCGCGGTGTTGCGGATGCGGCGATACGTGTCCGACACGCGCTTCAAGATTTCGTCGGACAGCGACATCTCGTTGCGGTAGTCGGTGGAGCAGATCCACAGGCGCAGGATGTCCGCGCCCAGGTTCTTCATGATGTCCTGTGGCTCGATGCCGTTGCCCAGCGACTTGGACATCTTGCGGCCCTGCGCATCCACGGTGAAGCCGTGGGTGAGCACGTCGTTGTACGGCGCCTTGGCGAACATGGCCGACGAGGTGAGCAAGGAGGACTGGAACCAGCCGCGATGCTGGTCCGAGCCTTCCAGGTACATCACGTGGTAGCTGGACGCCTTGCCCTGCTGCAGCTCGGGGCGCTGGCCCACCACGGCGAAGTGGCTGACGCCGGAGTCGAACCACACGTCGAGCACGTCCAGGACCTTTTCATAGTCCTTGGCCTGGTCGCCGAGCAGTTCGGCCGCGTCGAGCGCGTACCACGCATCGATGCCGCCCTGCTCCACACGCTTGGCCACCTGCTCCAGCAGCGCGACGGAATCGGGATGCGGTTCCTGCGTACCCTTGTGGATGAACAGCGCGATCGGCACGCCCCAGGTGCGCTGGCGCGAGATGCACCAGTCGGGACGGTCGCTGACCATGCCAGCGATACGCTCTTCGCCCCACGACGGCACCCAGCGCACATGCTTGATCGCATCGAGCGCGGTCGGGCGCAGCCCTTCCTTCTCCATGCTGATGAACCACTGCGGCGTGGTGCGGAAGATCACCGGCGTCTTGTGGCGCCAGCAATGCGGGTAGCTGTGTTCGATCTTGGCGAAGGCCAGCAGCACGCCGCGACGGCGCAGCAGCTCGACGATTTCGTCGTTGGCCTTCCACAGGTGCTTGCCGGCGATGACGGTGCCATCGAGCGCGGCCGGCGTGTCGGCACGATAGGTGCCGCGCGCCTCGGTGTAGTTGAGCGTCTCGATGCCGTACTTGCGCGACACGACGAAGTCTTCCACGCCGTGGTCGGGCGAGGTGTGCACGGCGCCGGTACCGTCTTCGGCGGACACGTGGTCGCCGATCAGCACGGGCACTTCGCGGCTGTAGAACGGGTGCTTCAGCAGCACGCCTTCCAGCGACTGGCCCTCGACGTGGCCGAGCACCTTCGCCTCGCCCTCGATGCCGTAGCGCTGCGCGACCTTTTCCACCAGCGCGCTGGCAACGACCAGCAGCAGGCGATGGCCATCGCGCGACGGGCCTTCGATCAAGGCGTATTCGAGTTCACCACCCAGCGACACAGCCTGGCTTTCCGGCAGCGTCCACGGCGTGGTGGTCCAGATGGGGATGGCGACGATGGCGTCGCCCGCGTCCACGCCGAACTTCTGCGCGAGCGCCTTGGCGTCCACCGCGTCATAGGCCACATCGACGGCCGGCGAGACCTTGTCGGCGTACTCGATTTCTGCTTCCGCCAGTGCGGAGCCGCAATCGAAGCACCAGTACACCGGCTTGGCACCGCGCACCACGTGACCGTTGCCGACGATCTTCGCCAGCGCACGCACCATGTCCGCTTCGTACTTGAAGTCCATCGTGCGGTACGGGTTTTCCCAGTCACCGAGCACGCCCAGGCGCTTGAAGTCGGTGCGCTGCAGGTCGATCTGCTGCTGCGCGTACTCGCGGCACTTCTGACGGAAAGCCGCAGCGTCGAGCTTGTCGCCCACGCGGCCGAATTTCTTCTCCACCGCCACTTCGATGGGCAGGCCGTGGCAATCCCAACCCGGCACGTAGGGCGCGCGGAAACCGGCCAGCAGGCGCGATTTCACCACCACGTCCTTGAGCACCTTGTTCACCGCGTGACCCAGGTGAATGGCACCGTTGGCATACGGCGGGCCATCGTGCAGCACGAACACCTTGTCGCGGTTGGCCGCGCGCTCCTGAATCTGCACGTAGCGGTTCACCTGCTGCCAATCGGCCAGCCACTTGGGCTCGCGCTTGGGGAGGTCACCGCGCATCGGGAATTCCGTCTGCGGCAGGTTGATGGTGTTCTTGTAATCCTGGGTCATTGCCTGGGGATGCTCAGATCGTAGGGTTGTTCGGGGTCACCGGGCGGGCGCCATGGCCTTTCGGGCCGGCGCCGCCATCGTCTGGCGAAAACGCCAACGTTACCGGATTTAGGCCGGTTACGCCTCGCTGAGACGCGGGTTCATGCCCAGCAATTCACGGGCTTGCCGCGCGTCTTTAGCCATCTGGACGGTCAAATCGTCCAGATTGTCGAATTTCTGCTCATCCCGGAGCTTGGCGACGAATTCCACCGCCATGCGCTGGCCGTAGAGATCGCCCTCGAAGTCGAACAAATGGACTTCCAGCAGCGGCTCCGGCACTTCGTTCACCGTGGGCCGCACGCCCAGGCTGGCCACCGCAGGCCAGCTGCATTCGCTTTCACCCAGGCCCACGCGCACGGCGAAGATGCCGTGGACCGGGCTGGTCCGTTCGCGCAGATGGATGTTGGCGGTGGGATAGCCCAGCTGGCGCCCCAGCTGTTTGCCGTATTCCACCTTGCCTTCCATCACGAAGGGTCGCCCCAGCAGCGGCGCGGCGCCGGAGAACTCACCCGCGGAAAGCAGCGCGCGCACCCGGGTGGCGGAAACCCGTGCGCCTTCCAGCAGCACCGACGGCATGGTGCGGGCGGTGAAACCGAACTCCGGCCCCACCCGCTCCAGCATGGCCACGTCGCCGCTGCGCTTGTGGCCGAAGCGGAAATCCGCGCCCACCCAGACCTCGCGGGCATGGAGCCGCTCCACCAGCACCTTGCGCACGAAATCGTCCGCAGACATGGATGTAAGGGCGCGATTGAAGCGCAGCAAGAGCACCTGCTCCATGCCCGCGGCGTCGAACCCGCGCAGCTTCTCGCGGACGCTGGAAAGGCGCGGCACCGGCTCGGGCGAGAAGAACGCCCGCGGCAGCGGCTCGAAGCTCACCACGATGGGGGTAAGACCCAGCTCGGCCGCGCGCTCGCGCACCTCGGCAAGCAGGGCCTGGTGACCACGATGCAGGCCATCGAACGCACCGACGGCTACTACGCTGCCGCCGGGAGCCAGGCTGGAGCCGGCGACATCCCTGGAAAGTCTCATCATCGGGCGAGTATAGCGTCTGGGCAGGTAGTGCCGGTTGCCATACTTGCACTCACCGCAATCTCGGATGCCCCTCACCGTCATCCCCGCGAAGGCGGGGATCCAGTGACTTTTGAGGCATCGGGCAAGAACGAAAGACGCTGGATCCCCGCCTTCGCGGGGATGACGACTTCAGGACCTCAGACGCCGCGCAATTCGCGCAAGCGGAAGCCCGTCGCAAACAACGTGACCACGTAGGCACCACCGCCCGCCCCCACCAGCACGGCCAGGCGCCACACACGCGTCCATTTGTCCGCATCGGTCCAGTCCGGCCAGGTGTGCATGCCCACCAGCAGCACGGCCACCATCACCGCACAGGACACCACCAGCCTGAGCATATGACGCGCCCAGCCAGGCTGGCGCTGGTACACGCCGGCGCGGCGCAGCCAGTGCCACAGCAGGCCAAGGTTGATGTAGCTGGCCAGCGCGCTGGCCATGCCCAACGCCATATGCAGGCCCGGCACGGCCGCAATGCCGTCCAGCCACGGCAGCTGGCGCTGCTCCGGCGTGGCCCACAGCACGTACAGCAAGGCCACGAAGGCCACGTTCATCACCATGTTCGCCACCAGCGAGGCCACGCCGGCGCGCACCGGGGTCTTGGTGTCCTGGCGCGAATAGAACGCCGGCAGCGCCACCTTCACCAGTGCAAAGGCCGGCAGGCCGAAGCTCAGTGCGGTGATGGACAGCGTCGCCATGTGGGTATCGAACGGCGTGAACTGACCGTGCTGGAACAGCGTAGCGACCAGCGGCCGGGCCAGCAGCATCAGCGCGAACATGGCCGGCACGGCGATCAGCAGCGTGGTGCGCAGGCCCCAGTCCAGCGCCTTGGAGAAACCTTCGCGGTCGGTGGTCACGTGATGGCGCGACAGCGACGGCAGGATCACCGTGCCCAGCGCCACGCCGAACAGGCCCAGCGGCAGCTCCAGGAAGCGGTCCGCCTGCGACAGCCAGCTCTGCGAGCCGGTCATCAGATAGGCAGCGATCACCGTGTCCAGCAGCAGGTTGATCTGCGCGATGGAGGAGCCGAACAGCGTCGGCACCATCAGCTTCAGGATGCGGCGCACGTCCGGGTGGCTCCAGCCCCAGCGCGGCAGCGCCAGCAGGTCCAGGCGGCGCAGCGACGGCAACTGGAAGATCAACTGCAGCACGCCGGCCAGCATGATCGCCCAACCCATCGCCATGATGGGCGGGTGCACCCACT
Source organism: Dyella telluris (assembly GCF_014297575.1). Taxonomy (NCBI): domain Bacteria; kingdom Pseudomonadati; phylum Pseudomonadota; class Gammaproteobacteria; order Lysobacterales; family Rhodanobacteraceae; genus Dyella; species Dyella telluris. Next base: position 818,687 of record NZ_CP060412.1, read on the forward strand.
TCGACAGCCACAGCGCGCCGCCGATCATGCACAGGTTGAGGATCACCGGCGTCAGCGCCGGAAGCGCGAACTTATGGAAACTGTTGAGCGCGCCGCCACACAACGCAGTGAGCGAAACGAACAGCAGGAACGGGAAAGTCAGGCGAAGCAGCTGCGCGGTGAGCTCGAACTTCTCCGGCGTGTCGGCCGCGCCCTGCGAAAACAACGCTGCCACCTGCGGCGCGAAGATCACGCCCAGCGCGGTGATCAGCAACAGCACGCCGCCCAGCGTGCCCGACACGCGCGCCATCAGCTCCTTGAGGTCGCCGTGGGGGCGCTTTTCCTTCACCTCGGTGAACACCGGTACGAACGCCGTGGAGAACGAACCCTCCGCGAACAGGCGACGCATGAAGTTGGGGATGCGGAACGCCACCCAGAACGCGTCGGTGGCCGCATTGGCGCCAAAGGTGGCGTTGATCGACATGTCCCGGACCAGACCGAGTACGCGCGAAATCATGGTCATGCTGCTGAAGGACAGCAGCCCACGGAACATGCTGGGAGACTTCATGCCGCTAGTCGTGCCTTTTCTGGTGAGACGTACCGGACGCCGGGCCCCTCTGCCCTGACGCCGAAAGGCGCGTAGTGTGCCAGCCCGGCATGGCAAGTTGACAGCTCAGACGTGGCATAATCAGGCGTTCCCGTTCACCTTGGGCCGCCCATTCAGCGGTTCGATGCCTTCCGGCATGCCCCGGCAGCGCTAAGCTGTTGACGCTGCGGCTCATTAGCCGCATAATTGCCGTCTTTTTCCAACCCAGCAATTCATTTCGGAGTTCTACCTTGGCCAACATCAAGTCCGCGAAGAAGCGCGCGCGCCAGTCCGAGCAGCGCCGCCTGCGCAACGTCAGCGCCCGTTCCATGGTGCGCACCGCCCTCAAGAAGGTCGTCAAGGCCATCGAGAACAAGGACAAGGCAGCCGCCGTTGAGGCCTTTGCCGCCGCCCAGCCGGTCATGGACCGCTACGCGTCGCGCGGCCTGATCCACAAGAACAAGGCTGCTCGCCATAAGAGCCGCCTCAACGCGAAGATCCGCGAGCTGGCGTAAGCCAGCTCCGCGTACTGAATCTCGGGTTGGCGAAGAAGCCGGCGCAAGCCGGCTTTTTTGTGTGCCTGGAAGAAGGGGCCGACGGGAGTCGGTCTTTTTTGTTTTGGGCCAAGGGAATTCCGCGGCGGGGGAGTGTCCCGTGGATCTCTTTGCCGGGTGAGATGGAGGGGGTTTAGATAACGCCTCCTTGGGCAACAGTTCTTTGGTTTCGCCCAAAGCGCCATCGCGAACTGGCCGCCTGCGCAGCGGGCGTTCCGACCTCCTGCCGGAGGCCGGGTCACTTTTCTTTGCTTGCCCAGATAAAAGTAACCAAAAGAAAAGGCACCCCATCTCGGCGCTCAAGGGGAGCGGTAGGCAAAGAGCAGACGGCTCGTGCGGCTACGCTGCGGCGGTCTATCGCGTGTCGGCTCAGCTTTTCTGTAGGAGCGCACCCTGTGCGCGACAGCCTGACGGAGCGGTATCGACATGGCGCTGCGGTCGCGCACAAGGTGCGCTCCTACAGGGGTGTCTCGCACCGTGTGAAGTCTGTTTCTCTCTCACCTCAGTGCCCACCCCAGTCCTCTCCCGAACGGGAGAGGACGAGCGACAGGTGATGTTCAACGTGAACACCCGAGTGGCAAGGAAGGAAGTGCCGCGCAGCGGCACGACGCTCCGCGTTAAGTCCTCAGAGCATCGGCGCGTTGCGAAGCGCATTGCAGTACCCGCTGTGTAGAGGCGGAGGTTGCCAAGCAACAACGTTCCTCAGCCGTTCGGGCTTTTCCTAACGGAATGCTGCCAGCTCTTAAGGCCATTTTCTTTGGGTTACTTTTCTTTTGGGCCAGCAAAAGAAAAGTGACTCGGCCTCCGGCAGGAGGTCGAAACGCCTCCGCGGCGTAAGCGGCAATCTAGCGAGAACGCTACAACCCGAAGGCCAGTGCCAAGTCACTGGATCCCAGCTCCCGCTGAAATGACGGTTCCTATGAAGCGACGTGGCCAGGTTGCCCCCTCACCCCAGCCCTCTCCCCAGCGGGGAGAGGGAGCAGAAGCGTCCACGCTTTCTCTGCCCACGCAGCCCAAGGAGCGGGAAAAAGAAAAAGGCGGCCAAGGCCGCCTTTTTTCAACACCAGGGATCAGGCGCGAGCCACGCTCACTCCGCCACGCCATCCCCACGCAGGCGCACATCTCCCGGCAACATATCCGTGCGCTCTTCCTGCGCCATCTGCTGCTCAGTAAGGAAGTGCCACACCTGCTGGCACACCGGCATGGTGTTCTCGCGTGCAATCGCGGAAACCAGGAACCACGGCTCCTTCCAGCCAAGGCGCGCCACGACATCCGCCGCCACGGCCTGGCGCTCGTCTTCCGGCAGCACGTCAGCCTTGTTCATCACCAGCCAGCGCGGACGCTGCAGCAGTTCGGGGTCGAATTTCTCCAGCTCCTGCTCGATGGCCTGCACCTGCTCCACCGGATCGGAACCGTCGATCGGGGCGATGTCCACCACGTGCAGCAGCAGGCGCGTGCGCGATACGTGGCGCAGGAACTGGATGCCCAGGCCGGCACCGTCCGCGGCGCCTTCGATCAGGCCCGGAATGTCGGCGATGACGAAGCTCTGGTCCGTGCCCAGGCTGACCACGCCCAGGTTGGGGTGCAGCGTGGTGAACGGGTAATCGGCCACGCGCGGCGTCGCGGCGGACACGGCGCGGATGAAGGTGGACTTGCCCGCGTTCGGGAAACCCAGCAGGCCGACGTCGGCCAGCAGCTTCAGTTCCAGCTTCAGCTCACGCAGGTCACCCGGCGTACCCGGCGTGGACTTGCGCGGCGCGCGGTTCACCGAGCTCTTGAAATGGATGTTGCCCAGGCCGCCCTTGCCGCCCTGCGCCACCAGCAGGCGCTGGCCGTGCTGGGTGAGGTCGCCGATGGTTTCGTCGGTGTCGACGTTGATCACCACGGTACCCACCGGCACGCGGATGTAGGTGTCTTCGCCGCCCTTGCCGTACATCTGGCTGCCCATGCCGTTCTGGCCGCGCTCGGCCTTGAACGAGCGCTGGTGACGGAAGTCGATCAGGGTATTGAGGCCCTCGTCGGCCACCAGCCACACCGAACCGCCACTGCCGCCGTCACCACCGTCGGGGCCGCCGAAGGGGATGAATTTTTCGCGACGGAAGCTGATGCACCCGTTGCCGCCGTCACCGGCTTTGACATTGATGATGGCTTCGTCGACGAATTTCATGGGGAAGGTTCCGGGAAAGAGTACGGGGGAACGATGACGCGCAGCCGCGAAACATCATAAGGGAATCCTGCAGTTGCGCTCTCTCTGGCGCTCGCCGCTCCGTTCCCGACAAAAACAAAAGCCCCGCCGAAGCGGGGCCTTCGCTGCAACATCGCTGGGAATTAACCCTTGACGACGCTGACGAACTTGCGGTTGTTCTCGCCGCGCGTCTTGAATTCGACGGTGCCGTCGACCAGCGCAAACAGCGTGTGGTCACGACCCAGGCCCACGCCGGTACCGGCATGGAACTTGGTGCCGCGCTGACGCACGATGATGTTGCCGGCCTCGATGGCCTGGCCGCCGTACACCTTCACGCCGAGATACTTCGGGTTGGAGTCGCGACCGTTGCGGGACGAACCTACGCCTTTTTTATGTGCCATGACTATCTACTCCGGCTGATCAGGCGTTGATGCCCGTGATCTCGACTTCGGTGAAATGCTGACGATGTCCCTGCTGCTTCTTGTGGTGCTTGCGGCGACGGAACTTGATGATGCGGACCTTGTCGGCACGACCATGCTTGCGCACGGTGGCGCTGACGGTGGCACCGGCCACGGTCGGGGCACCGACGGTGATCGACTCACCGGCACCGACCAGCAGAACCTGGTCGAAGGTGAAGGCTGCGCCTTCTTCAGCGTTGAGCAGCTCCACGCGCAGGACGTCGCCCTGCTGAACGCGGTACTGCTTGCCGCCGGTCTTGATGACTGCGTAACTCATGGGAATATCCCTTCTGTCGTTATTCTCTTGGGCTCGCCGGGCCTGATTGGACACCGACGAACTCGGGAGTATAGCGAGCCCGAAGGGGGCTGGTCAATTACTGACCACCCTGCCCGCTGCTCGTCGCGGGCTTGGTGTCCGTCTTGGCCGGGGCCGCCTTGCTGTCGGTCTTGGCGGCTGGCTTGGCCGCCGGTTTGGCCGGAGCCTTCTTCGGCGCTGGCTTGGCCGCGGGCTTCTTGGCCGGGGCCTTGCTGTGCGAGGTGGTATGGCTGGTGGCCTTCGCCGCCGGCTTGGCTTCTTCCCCGTCCGAAGCGTTATCCGCGCCCTTCAGGGCGGCGGCGCCCGCCACGGCCGCTCCCGGCGCCGGCGATGCGGCGACCTTGGCCGGGCACCGGCCGGAGCCGTCCAGGGTGCCCATGTGCTTGAGCTCGTTGACCATCTGGTCGCTGCGCTCATGGCTCCACTGCTGGCCGGCCTCGTTCGCCTCGGCCATGGTGGTGGGCATCTCGGTGATGACCTTCTGGCCCAGCGGTGAGCGATAGAACTTCAGCAGGCCGTTCATCTCGTCCGAGGTGAAGTGGCGCTGCCACACGGGCACCAGGCGACCGATGAACAGCTGGGTCTGGCTCTCGTTCATGTAGTTCTGCCAGAAGTCCGTCGGCACGCACGGCATGGACGCCTGCAGGGTGTTCACCGCCTGGGTGTTCATCTGCAGCAGCATCTTGCCAAGGCCGACCACTTCCATCAGCTGACGGACCTGATCCTCGGTCGCCGGCGACGATGCTGCCATTGCCTGCCCGGCGGCCATTGCAAGCGCCATCGCGGCACCCCATCTGCTCAACTTGCCCATCCGCACTCTCTGCCCGTCTTGTCGGCCGGAAACCGGCCAAAGAATCCATTAGGCCATACTCGGCCGGATCTTCTCTTAAGAGTTTGTTGGATGGGGTCAGACGGCAATAACCGAACTGACAAGTTTGATATAGTACAGTTTTCCCCTACTCCCTCCGACCATCCCGGGCGACATGGACACCATCCGCATACGCGGTGCGCGCACGCACAACCTCAAGAACATCGACCTCGACCTGCCCCGCGACAAACTGATCGTGATCACCGGCCTGTCGGGTTCGGGCAAGTCCTCGCTGGCGTTCGACACCATCTATGCCGAGGGACAGCGACGCTACGTCGAATCGCTGTCGGCGTATGCGCGCCAGTTCCTCTCGATGATGGAGAAGCCGGACGTCGATCACATCGAAGGCCTGTCGCCGGCGATTTCGATCGAGCAGAAGTCCACCTCGCATAACCCGCGCTCCACCGTGGGCACGATTACCGAGGTGTACGACTACCTGCGCCTGCTGTACGCCCGCGTGGGCACGCCGCGCTGCCCGGACCACGGCATTCCACTGGAAGCGCAGACGGTCAGCCAGATGGTGGACAGCACGCTGGCGATGGACGCCGAGAAGCGCTTCATGCTGCTGGCGCCGGTGATCCGCGAGCGCAAGGGCGAGCACGTGCAGGTGTTCGACCAGCTGCGCGCGCAGGGTTTCGTGCGCGCGCGCGTCGACGGCACCGTGTACGACCTCGACGCCGTGCCGCCGCTGACGCTGCGCCAGAAGCACACCATCGAAGTGGTGATCGACCGCTTCCGCCCGCGCGATGACATCAAGCAGCGCCTGGCCGAATCGTTCGAAACCGCGCTGCGCCTGGGCGATGGCCTGGTGATCGTGGTCGACATGGACGATGCGAAGGCGCCGGAGCAATTGCTCTCGTCCCGTTACTCCTGCCCGGTATGCGATTACTCGCTGCCGGAGCTGGAACCGCGCCTGTTCTCGTTCAACTCGCCCGTGGGCGCCTGCCCGACCTGCGACGGCCTTGGCGTGACGCAGGTGTTCGATCCCGCGCGGGTCGTGGCGCATCCGGAGCTGTCGCTGGCCGGCGGTGCCATCCGCGGCTGGGATCGCCGCAACGCGCACTACTTCCAGCTGCTGCTGTCGCTGGCGGCGCATTACAAGTTCGACGTGGATACGCCGTGGCGCAAGCTGCCGGCGGACGTCCAGAAGGCCGTGCTGTACGGCAGCGGCAAGGAACTGATCGCGTTCAAGTACATCACCGAGCGCGGTGGTCGCGTGACGCGCGAACATGCGTTCGAAGGCATCCTTCCGAATATGGATCGCCGCTACAAGGAGACCGAATCGGCGGCGGTGCGCGAGGAACTGTCCAAGTACATCAGCGACCAGGCCTGCCGTGACTGCGAAGGCCAGCGCCTGAACCGCTCGGCGCGCAACGTGTTCGTGGCCGATCACGCCCTGCCCTCGCTGACCTCGCGCTCCATCGACGATTCACTCGCCTTCTTCGAGAAGCTCGCCCTGACCGGCTGGCGCGGCGAGATCGCGGTGAAGATCGTCAAGGAAATCCGCGAGCGCCTCACCTTCCTCAATGACGTGGGCCTCAATTACCTCACGCTGGATCGCCAGGCCGACACGCTGTCCGGCGGCGAAGCGCAGCGCATCCGTCTCGCATCGCAGATCGGCGCCGGCCTGGTGGGCGTGATGTACGTGCTCGACGAGCCGTCCATTGGCCTGCACCAGCGCGACAACGAACGCCTGCTGGGCACGCTGACGCGCCTGCGCGACCTGGGCAACACGGTGATCGTGGTGGAGCACGACGAAGACGCCATCCGCATGGCCGACCACGTGCTCGACATCGGCCCCGGCGCCGGCGTGCATGGTGGCGAAGTGGTGGCCGAGGGTTCGCTCAAGGACATCCTGAATTCGTCGCGTTCCGTCACCGGCCAGTTCCTGTCCGGCAAGCGCGGCATCAAGGTGCCGGAAGAGCGCCGCCAGCAGCTCGACCCCGACTCGTGGCTGCACCTGAAGGGCGCCAGCGGCAATAACCTCAAGAACGTCGACCTGGACATTCCGGCCGGCCTGTTCACCTGCGTCACCGGCGTATCCGGCTCGGGCAAGTCCACGCTGATCAACGACACGCTGTTCCGCCTGGCCTCCGCGGAGCTCAATGGTTCCAGCGAGAAAGCGGCGCCGTACGAGTCCATCGAAAACCTGGAACTGTTCGACAAGGTGGTGGACATCGACCAGTCGCCGATCGGTCGTACGCCGCGCTCCAATCCGGCCACCTACACCGGCCTGTTCACGCCGCTGCGCGAGCTGTATGCGCAGGTGCCCGAAGCGCGTGCGCGCGGCTATACGCCGGGCCGCTTCAGTTTCAACGTGCGTGGTGGCCGCTGCGAAGCCTGCGAAGGCGACGGCATGATCAAGGTGGAGATGCACTTCCTGCCGGATGTGTACGTGCCTTGCGACGTCTGCCACGGCAAGCGCTACAACCGCGAAACGCTGGAAGTGCACTACAAGGGCCACACGATTGCCGATGTGCTCGACATGACGGTGGAAGACGCGCTGAAGCTGTTCGAGAACGTGCCGACCATCGCCCGCAAGCTGGAAACCCTGCGCGCCGTGGGCCTCGATTACATCAAGCTCGGCCAGAGCGCGACCACGCTCTCGGGTGGCGAAGCGCAGCGCGTGAAGCTGTCCAAGGAACTGTCCAAGCGCGACACCGGCCGCACGTTGTACATCCTCGACGAACCGACCACGGGTTTGCACTTCCACGACATCGAGCAGTTGCTCGACGTGTTGCACCAGCTGGTGGAACAGGGCAACACCGTGGTGGTGATCGAGCATAATCTGGATGTGATCAAGACCGCCGACTGGCTGGTCGATCTCGGCCCGGAAGGCGGCGCCGGTGGTGGTCGCATCCTCGTGACCGGCACGCCGGAGACGGTGGCTGCCACGCCGGGCTCGCATACCGGACACTTCCTTGCCCCGCACCTGGACATGAAGCCCGCCAAGGCGGCCAAGGCCCAGGGCAATGGCAAGAGCAAACCTGCATTACGGAAGAAGACTGCATGAGTTCCACCGAAACAGTGCCTGAGAAGCGCACGCGTTCCCGCAAGGCCGAGACGCAGGAAAGTGCCCCGGCCGTGACGGACGCACAGGCACCCGAGGCGGCGGCCGGACCGCTGTTCGTCGCCCCCATTGGCGTGCGTTGGCGCGACCTGGACGCGTTCAATCACGTCAACAATTCCAACTACCTGACCTATCTCGAAGAAGCGCGTCTGCAGTGGCTGCAGCACGTGCCGGGCTGGTTCGACGAACACTCGATGCCCGTGCTGGCTGCGAGCGAAGTGAATTACCGCCGCCCCATTGAATGGCCCGCGCAGTTGAACGTGGAGCTGTTCTGCGAACGGTTGGGCAACAGCTCGGTAACCATCGGGCACCGCATCATCAACGCACACGACGGCGCGCTGTACAGCGACGGCAAGGTGGTGATGGTGTGGATGGATCCGGCCAGCGGCAAGCCGGTGCCCCTGCCGCAATCCATCCGCGACGCCGCCGAAGCAGGCGCTTGAACGGACCAGCCGGCAATCGGGGTTAGCCCTACCGGCACGACGGATGCCGCAGCTTCATGCGGCATCCGTACTATCAACGGCGACCACCCGAAAGGAGTTCGACCGTGATCCCGCTTCCCCTCCGCACCTTCGCCTTCGCCATGGCCGCCGGCACCGGCGCAGGCGCCATCGCCGCACCGTCTTCCACCACGCTCACGCTGTACCGCAGCGACGACGCCTCGCTGTTCAGCGCGGGCGACAACGGCGGGGTGAATGCCGGTTACGCCGTGGCGCGCGAACCCCGCCAGCTTGAGCTGACCTCCGGCACGCAGGACATCAGCCTCGGCGGACTGCCGCAGTATCTCGACCCCGAAGCCATGGCGCTGAATGTGGACGGCGATGCTGCCCAGGTGATCTCCCAGCGCCTGCTGCTCAGCCAGGGGCAGAACGCCGCGCTGGGCAGCCTGATCGGCCAGAAGGTGGACGTGGTTTCCTCGAGCGGGCAGTCGCTCGCCAGCGGCACCCTGCTGCGCGCCAGCGACGGCTTGGTGGTACAGGAGAGCAACGGGTTCTCCACCCTGATCCGTGACTACGCGGCGGTGCGCGCACTGGGCAGCTTCCAGACCGGCTCCAGCCTGCAGTTGCGCGTGGACGCCAAACGCGCCGGCAAGGCGCAGGCCACGTTGAGCTACACCACCGCCGGTCTCGGCTGGCGTGCCGCCTACGTGGGAACGCTGGCGCAGGGCGATAGCTGCAAGATGCAGTTCGAATCACGCGCCAGCGTCGCCAACCGCAGCGGCCGCGACTGGAAAAACGTGCAGCTGACGCTGGTGGCGGGCGAACCGCAGATCACCAAGCAGGCCGGAGGCCCCCGCCCGATGGCTTTCGCCGTGCGTGCCAAGACCGCCGACGCTGCCATGCCTGAGCAGGCCACGCTGGCCGACTACCGCACCTACACCATGCCCGGCGCGGTCGACCTGCCCGATGGCAGCGTGAGCCAGCTGCCGCTGTACACCACGCGCAGCATCGCCTGTGAACGCACATCGCTCTACGAGAACGGCGGCGGCTGGGTACCTCCGCAGCCGATGATCAGCCAGGACTTCGTGCCCGGCGGCGAGAACACCGGCATCGTGAGCACCCTGCAGTTCCGCGCCTTCGACAGCCTGCCGGCGGGCTACCTGCGCGTGCTCACCGCCGACCGAAACGGCACGCCGCAGTTCATCGGCGAAGGCCGTATCAGCGACACGCCCAAGGGCAGCGATGCGCGCATCACGCTCGGCCAGGCATTCGACCTGCGCGGCAAGCGCGAGCGCACGAGCTTCCACGTGGACAAGAACGGCCGCACGCTGGACGAAGCGTTCCGCATCACCCTGACCAACGCCGGCGACAGCCCGCGCACGGTCACCGTGCGCGAGCATCCGCAGCGCTGGCGCCAGTGGACACTGGTCTCCTCCAGCGGCAAGCCGAGCACACAGACCACCGACACGCTGGAGTTCAAGGTGACCGTGCCCGCCAGCGGCTCGGCGACCGTCGACTACGCGGTGCGTTACACGTGGACGGCCGAGGACAACCCTCAGGGCTGAGATCAGAAGTGAGTGAAGAGAAGTGAGGAGTGAGATAAGGCGACGGGGTCGCAACTCTGGTCCTTTCTTCTCTCACCCAGCCCTACTCACGCCCAGCCTTCCGGTCTTTGCTACTCTCGCTTCTCACTCCTCTCAACTCACTCCTGCCCCTATGCTCAACCTCATCACGCACGACGCGGTTACCGAAATCAACCTGGCACGTCCGCCGGTGAACGCGCTCAATGTCGAGCTGCTGGGCGCACTGCGCGACGCCATCGACAAGGCCATTGCCGGCGGTGCGCGCGGCATCGTGCTGTCGGGCCAGCCGGGCATGTTCTCCGCCGGCGTGGACGTGCCCTCGCTGCTTGGTCGCGACCGCGAAGGTGTGGCCGACTTCTGGCGCGAGTTCTTCCTCACCGGTGCCAAGCTCGCCATGTCACCGGTACCCGTGGTGGCCGCGATCACCGGCCACAGCCCGGCGGGCGGCGCCGTGTTGTCGCTGTTCTGCGATTACCGCGTGATGGCGGAGGGCCCGTTCCGCATCGGCCTCAATGAAGTGCAGGTGGGCCTGGTGGTGCCGGAGAGCATCCAGATGGCGTTGCGCCGCATCGTGGGCAACTACCGCGCCGAGCGCCTGATGGTCGCGGGCACCATGGTCGAATCGTCCGAGGCGCTGGCCATCGGTCTGGTGGACGAACTCACCAATGTCGAACAGGTGGTGACGCGTTCCGTGGTGTGGATGCAGGCCCTGCTCGCCCTGCCCTCCAATGCCATGCTCAAGACGCGCGCGATTGCCCGCGCCGACCTGACGGCCGTATGGGCCCATCCGGAGAAATTGCCGCTCGACGAGTTCGTCGATGCGTACTTCCATCCGGAAACGCAGGCGGTGCTGGAGAAGCTCGTCGCGAGGCTGAAGAAGAAGGACTGATTTCCGTTCCTTGCAGGAGCGCACTTGTGCGCGACCGTTCCGATATTCGGTCGCGCACAAGTGCGCTCCTACAAGAGAGCCATTAGCCCGGCTCGGCGCCCTTGGCCACGGGCCGGCCTGCATCGCTCACCCAGCCGCTCCACGACGGCGCATACAGGCGCGATCCGGACAGCCCGGCGTGTTCCATCGCCAGCAGGTTGTGGCACGCGGTGACGCCCGAGCCGCACATGTGCACCACGTCCGGCGCTGCATGCGAGCCCAGCGCCGCTTCGAACTCCCTGCGCAGCACATCGGCCGGTTTGAAACGGCCATCCTCGCGAAGGTTTTCCGAGAATGGACGATTCAGCGCACCCGGCACGTGGCCGCCGACCGGATCGATCGGTTCCACTTCACCGCGGTAACGCGGCACGGCGCGTGCGTCGAGCAGCACGCGCTTCGGATCGTTGCGCAGCGATGCATGATCGACGATGTACTGACCGGCATCAAAATGCAGTGACACCGGACGCGCGGCGCGATGTACGTCGCCCGCTTCCACCGTCTTGCCTGCGTTGACCCATGCGGGATATCCGCCGTCGAGCACGGCCACGCTGCGGATGCCTGCCAGTCGCAGCAGCCACCACAGGCGCGCCGCAGCGAGCGAACCGCTGGCAGCGTCGTAGCACACGATCTGCGTGCCTTCCCGCCAGCCCCAGCGTGACAGCACTTCGGAAAAGGCCTGCTCCAGCGGCAGCGGGTGGCGCCCCAGGCCTTCGGCCTTGCGCGAGAGATCGGACAGGTCGGCATCAAGGCTGGCATAGACCGCACCGGGAATATGCCCCTCGCGATAATCGCGCTCGCCCTTGCCTACATCGCGCTGACCCGAGCCCGGCGCCATCAGGTCAAAGCGGCAATCAACGATCAGCACATCGTCAGGCACGAGCGCCGCCAGTGCCTCGACATCGATCAACGTCGTCTTGAGTGTCATGCCCGTCCCATCCTCTGCAGGAGGTTGAACACCATGGCGGCGGTGGCACCCCAGATACGGTGGCCGCCATGCACGAACTCCACCATGTCACGGCGATGGCCGCGGAAATCCATGGTGTAGCGTTTGAGATTGCGCGGTTCGAGGAAGAACGACAACGGCACCTCGAATACTTCCGCCACTTCCGCAGGCGCGGGATACAGCCGCGCGTCCGGATCGATGCGCGCCACCACCGGCGTGATGGTGTAACCGCTGATGGTCTCGAAGCGATCAAGAAAGCCCAGCGGCGTAACGAGCCGGCGCTCAAGGCCGATTTCCTCTTCGCTCTCGCGCAGCGCGGTGGCGATGGCGTCGGCGTCACCGGGATCCGTGCGGCCGCCCGGAAAGGCGACCTGGCCGGCGTGGTCCTGCAGGTGATCGGTGCGCACGGTCAGCACCAGGCGCGGCTGCACGCCTTCGCGCAGGCCCACCAGCACGGCGGCCGGCCGACGCGGCTTGTTGCCGATCAGCTCGACCATGTCGCTGTGGTTCCAGCCCTGCCCTTCCGGCGGCGACGACAAGGGCAACACGGCGTGGCTCAGGTCGGCGAGCAGTTCATCCATCACGCGGTCTTCCGCGAGGGAAGCACGTCGCGCATGTAGCGGATTCGTTCGTCGTCCGGCATGCCTCGCCAGCGGGCGATTTCGTCGCCGGTGCGCAGGCAGCCGATGCAGTAGCCGCGCTCGTCCAGGCGGCAGATGCCAATGCAGGGACTGAGGGGGTTGCCGGAAGAACCAGGGGAGCTGTCAGCCACCGTCATGCCGCTAGGAGATATCCACGAAAGCGCGGCACGGAAGCGTGCCGGGCAAGCGGCGATGTTATCACGGCAGGCCCGGGGGCCGGGCCGGGTGGTCGCGCGCCATGGCGGCGACCACGGGGGTCAGGGCTTGATTTCGAGCAGCTCGATTTCGAACACGAGCGCCTCGTTCGGCCCGATGCGCGGCGGATCGCCCTTCACGCCATAGGCCAGGCTGGGCGGCACGGTGACCTTCCACAGGTCACCCACATGCATGCGCTGGATCACTTCCTGCCAGCCCGGAATCACCTTGTTGTTGACCACAAAGCTCACCGGCGAACCATGCGCCCACGAGCTGTCGAACTCGGTGCCGTCGATCAGCATGGCGCGGAAATTCACCGTGACCACCGAGCCCTCCGGCACCGGCTTGCTGCCCGTGCCCTTCTTCAGCACTTCGTACTGGATGCCCGACGGCAGCTGGATCACGCCCGGCTTCGCCTTGTTGTGCTCCATGTAATCGGCGCTCTTGCGCGCATTGGTTTCGGCGGCCTGCCTGAACTGCGCCAGCGCCTGGGAGTGCATCTGCTCGTCGAGTTCGCGCAGCTGGTCGTGCATGTCGCGCATCGGCACGGTCGGGCGCTTCTTGGCGTAGGCGTCCTGGATCGCACGCAGCAAGGTGGGGATGTCCACGTCCGGTTCGCCGTTGGCGAACTGGCTGCCGATCTGGTAGCCGATGGCGTAGGACAGCTTGGTCTTGTCGAGCTTGACCTTGGACTGGTCCTGCGGGGCTGCACTGTCCTGGGCATGCGCCACGACACCCCATAACAGGACGCCCAGCGCGAGCCAACGCAGTTGTGCCATGCCTTCCTCCATTCAGAGCCTACCCAGGCTCAAACCGCAGGTCCGCCATCCTAAGCGGTCTTGGCGAATCGTGCAGCGGTGCCGGACCATCCGGCGTCCCTGCTAAGAACGTGCGAAGCGCCAAAGGTTCCCGCTGGTACCATGAGCCCCTTTTACCGCCGGAGTGGAATCATGGCCTATCGCAACCTGGAAATCGCCAACCGTGGCGCGGTGCGCACCATCACCGTCAACCGCCCGGACAAGCTCAATGCGCTCAACCGAGAGACGCTCAACGAGCTGACGCTGGCCTTCACCCAGGCGGCCCAGGACGATGACGTGCGCGTGGTGGTGCTGGCCGGCGCCGGCGAAAAGGCCTTCGTGGCGGGCGCGGACATCGCCGAAATGAACGGCTACACCCCGGTCCAGGCACAGGGTTTCTCGCGTGCGGGCCAGCGCCTGATGAGCCTGGTCGAACGCCTGGGCAAGCCGGTGATCGCCCGCATCCAGGGCTTCGCCCTCGGCGGCGGCATGGAGCTGGCGATGTGCTGCCATCTGCGCGTGGCCAGCGAGAAGGCCAAGTTCGGCCAGCCCGAAATCAATCTCGGCCTGATCCCCGGCTTCGGCGGCACGCAGCGCCTGCTTCGCCTGGCTGGCCGCGGTGCCGCGCTGGAGCTGTGCCTGCTGGGTGCGCCCATCAACGCCCAGCGCGCCTATGAGCTCGGCGTGGTCACCCGCGTGGTGGCGCCCGAGGCGCTGGACGACACCGTCAACGCCATGGCCGACCAGCTGGCCGCTGCCGCGCCGCTGGCCGCTGCGGGCATCCTCGATGCCGTGCTGCAGGGTGGCGAAACCAGCATCGATCAGGGCCTGGAGTTTGAAACGCAGGCGTTCGCCCTCGCCTTCTCCACCGACGACATGCGCGAGGGCACCACGGCGTTCCTCGAAAAGCGCAAGGCGGAGTTCAAAGGGCGCTGAAGAGCGAGAAGTGAGTGAAGAGGAGTGGGAAGTGAGAGTGGTTTCTCTCACTCCTCACTTCTAAATCCTCACTACTCGCTCTTAATGACCGCCGCGATACTTCTTCTCGCCAGCCGTCACCGCCAGATCCATCCGGTTTTCCGGCGGCGCCAGCGGGCACGTGGCGTAGGGCGTGAAGGCGCAAGGCGGGTTGTACGCGCGGTTGAAATCGAGCACCACCTTGCCGTCCTTCGGCAGGTCGGCATACAGGAAACGCGCGGCGCCGTAGGTTTCCTTGCCGGAGGTGCGATCGGCAATCACGAAGAACAGCGAGTCGGGTTCTTCCTGGATCGGCATCAGCTCGTAGGTGTGGCCATCGCGCTGGAACACGGCCTTGCCCGGTACCTTTTCCTTGTTGATGGTGCCCAGCACCGAGCCGATCTCCAGCTCGTGCGGTGGGTTGAACGGCACCCAGTCGGCCACGATGCGCCACGACGGATCGGCCGGGTAATAGTCCAACCCGAGGAAATGCGTGCGCGTTTCTGCGTCGCTGTCCTTCACGCGCAACGCCTTGCGGCCGTCACGCTCGATGACGAGGAAGCTCACCGAGCCGAACGCCACCACGGACGGCGCGCCGGCACCGGCGTGGGCGTCGTCGACCAGCGCGGTCTCATGCACCAACTTGCCGTCGACGGTGGCGCCACTGTTCTTGTCGAGCACGATGTGCAGGCTGCCATCCTTCGACAGGGTGACCACGCCCAGGTGGGCAGGACCGGCCTTCAGCACGATGTCGTTGTCGGCGGCGCTGCCTACGCGGTTCGCGCCTTCCTTCAGCCATTCGAGGCCGATCAGGCTCAACCAGCCATTCGGCGCGGTGAGGCTGGCGAGGCGGGTCTGTTGCCAGTGGCTGTTCTGCTGCGGGAAATCGGTGGCCACGGCGGCGTTGGTCTGGGCTTGCACGTTGGCAACTCCAAGGCTGAGGGCAAAGGCGAGAGCGGCGGTACGCAACATGGTCAGCCCCGTCGGAATGAGGCTCCGAGTATGGACGTCCATTTATCGACGTGGCAAGCGCGCACCGTACAGAAAATCAGCGTCCCCGGAGGAACAGCTTGTCCAGCTCGGGCAGGCTGAGCTGGGTCCAGGTCGGGCGTCCATGGTTGCACTGCCCCGAGCGTTCGGTGGCTTCCATTTCCCGGAGCAGCGCGTTCATTTCAGGCAGGGTGAGACGCCTGCCCGCACGAACCGACCCATGGCATGCCATGGTGGCGAGCAACTCGTTTTCCAACTCCTGCAGCCGGCGCGAGCTGCCGTGCTGCGCCAGCTCAGCCAGCACGTCGCGGCACAGCTGCGCCACATCGGCACCTTCCAGCAGCGCGGGGATGCGCCGCACCACCACGCCGGACGGTCCGCTGCGCGACAGCTCCAGGCCCCAGTCGGCCAGCGCGTCGCCGTGTTCTTCGGCGGCGGCAGCCTCTTTCGCGCTCACCGACACATTCAACGGCACCAGCATCAACTGCGAACGCAGATTGCTGCACGCGCGGCCGGCCTTGAGCTTTTCGTAGGTGATGCGCTCGTGCGCGGCATGCATGTCCACCAGGATCAGCCCATGCATGTTCTCCGCGAGGATATAGATGCTCTTGAGCTGGGCGATGGCGAAACCCAGCGGCGGGGCCTCCTCCTCGGAAGCCTCCGGCATGGGCACATGGGCCGGGAACGCCATGGATGCGGGTGCATGGGCCGGTTCACCGAGCAGTGCGGCGTAGCCGGCCATCGGTTCGTCGCGCACACCCAGGCTCAGTCGACTCTGGCTGAAGGCGTTCGGCCAGGCCGGCGCGGACACTGCAGCGGCGGATGGCGGCGCCATGCTGTAGGACGGCGCCATCATGGGCGCCTGTGGCTCACTGGAAGGAAGCCCCGTATTGCCGGCGCGCGTGTGCGCCAGGGCTTCGTGCAGCGTGCGGAACAGGAAGTCGTGCACCAACCGCTGCTCGCGGAATCGCACTTCGCTTTTGGCCGGATGCACGTTCACGTCCACACCGGCCGGGTCGAGTTCCAGGTACAACACGAAGGCCGGGTGACGCCCGTGGAACAGCACGTCGGCATACGCCTGGCGCACCGCATGGGCCACCACGCGGTCACGCACGAGACGGCCGTTGACGTAGAAATACTGCGAGTCGGCCTGCGAACGCGATGCGGTAGGCAAACCCACCCAACCCGACAGATGCAGGCCCGCGGCAGCGTGATCGATGCGCAGGCTCTGCGCGGGGAAATCCTCACCCATCACCTCGGCCACGCGCAGCAAGGCCGCGCTTTCGTCGCGTGCCGCCTTGAGGATGCGTACTGGCTTGCCGTTGTGGCTCAGGCGAAATTCCACCGAGCCACGCGCCAGTGCGAGCGACTTCAGCAGGTCGTCGATGTGCGCGAACTCGGTACGCTCGGCGCGGAGAAACTTGCGTCGTGCCGGTACGTTGTAGAACAGGTCGCGCACTTCCACGCTGCTGCCCTGCGGATGCTGCGCCGGCCGGGCTGCCTGCATCTTGCCGCCATCCACTTCGATGCGGAAGGCGGTTTCCATGCCCTGCGCGCGAGAGGTCAGTGCAAAACGCGCCACCGACGATACCGACGCCAGCGCCTCGCCACGGAAACCCATGCTGGCGACGTGCTCCAGATCGTCGAAACTGCCGATCTTGCTGGTGGCATGCGAGGCCACTGCCAGCTGCAGTTCGTCGGGAACGATGCCGCAGCCATCGTCGCGTACGCGGATCAGCCGCGCTCCGCCCTGTTCGATATCCACCTCGATGCGCGTGGCGCCGGCGTCGAGGCTGTTTTCCACCAGCTCCTTCACCACGGACGAAGGTCGTTCGATCACTTCACCGGCAGCGATCTGGTTGATGAGTTCAGGCGGAAGCGGACGAATGACTGGCATCCGCGAAGCTTAACGGGAAAAGGCGGGGAGTGAGTGGCGAGAAGTGAGTAGTGAGAGGTGCCAAGCGTAACCGCTTGCTTTCTCTCGTTTCTCACTCCTCTTCACTCACTCCTGGCTGTTCAGCCGGCCGGAATGGCCAGCATCATGCCCACGCGCATGCTGTTGTCGCCGTCGAGCTTGTTGGCGTTCTTGAGCGCGCTGATGCTGACGCCGTACTGCTTGGCAATGCTGCGCAGGCTCTCGCCGCGCTCGACGCGATGCATGTCCTGCACGCCGTCGTCCGCGCGTGCGGAGCCGGCCGGCGTGGACGCCATGGCCTGCGCCACGGCGCGGGTGGCCCGGGCCGAGGTGTCGTCGTCACCCTGAGACGTGGCCACGTTGGCCACGCCGTTGCGACGCGACGCCTGGGCGGCAAACCAGCTGCCCGGCGGCGGGGTGGATTCGAAATAGCTGCGGACGCCGCCCATCACCGCCGCGGCGAGGCGCGCCTGGTGGGACGGGTCGCGCAGCTTGCGCTCTTCGTCCGGATTGCTGATGAAGGCGGTCTCGACCAGGATCGACGGCACGTCCGGTGAACGCAGCACCACGAAGTTCGCACGCTCCACGTAACCGCGATGGGTCGGGCCGAGATTGCCCAGCGCGCGCAGCACGTTGCCGGCCACCGATTCGCTGGCCTGCATGGAATAACCCTGCTGCAGATCCAGCAACACGGCGGCCAGGCCGTCGTTCTTGTCGTCCAGCGTGACGCCGCCGATCAGGTCGGCGCGGTTCTGGCCGTCGGCCAGCCAGCGGGCCGCCATGCTGGTCTTGCCGCGCGGTGACAGCACCCACACGGACGAACCCTTGGCGTCACCGTTGATGAAGGCGTCGGCGTGGATCGACACGAACAGGTCGGCCGAGTTGTTGCGGGCAATCTGGTAACGCTGCGCCAGCGGAATGAAGAAGTCGGCGCTGCGCGTCAGCACGGCGCGCATGCCCGGCTGCTGGTTGATCTGGTCGGCCAGCTGGCGCGCCACCGCCAGGGTGACGTTCTTTTCCAGCGTGCCGCCGGGACCGTGTGCACCCGGGTCATCACCGCCGTGACCAGCATCGATGGCAATGACCACCTTGCGCTCGCCGTTGAGCATGGCCGCGGCGGCACGGGTAGAAGCCATGCCGCTCTGGGTGGACTTGAGCGAGGACTTGCCGGTGCTGCGCACCGGTTCCGGCGCAGGCGCGGGGGCCGGCGGCGGGGTGGCGACCACGGGCGCCGCCACGGATGCCGTGCTGCTGTCGCCGTCGTCATCCGACGACGGCACGGGCGCGGGGGCCTGAGCCGGCACCGGGACGCCCAACTTCGCCGCCGCCCTGGCCACGCTGCCACTACTGCCGGGGTAAAGGTCGACCACCAGACGGTAGCCGTAATCGGCCTGCGGCTTGAGCAGGAAGCTCTTCACGCTGCTGGAGGGGTCGATCTTCGCGGTCAGGTGGACGTTGTTGCCCTGCCGCTCGCCGCTGAGGCCCTTGTACAGGCCCGTGGCGCCAGGCGCGCTGAAATTGCTGGCGATGGAGCTGGCGTTGACGTCGACCGTGAGCTCGCCGCCGTCCTGGTTGAGCTTGTAGGTCACCGGGCCGGATACGTCGAGCACCACACGGGTGTACTCAGGGCCAGCCCAGACGCGGGCGGACCTCACGTCGGCCGCGCGACTCGCGCAAAAAGGCGCCGCGGCCAGCAAGACCACAGCGCCGAGCACAGCTGGTTGCGTCCGATATCCCTTCATGGAGCGGAATTGAAGCCCAGCGGCCTCACGAAAGCAAGAGGTTTTCCCTTGAATATCCATAACCTGCAAGGCTTTTGTCAGTCGGCATCCAGCTATCGGCCGCAAGCCACGCAAACTGAAGGCTTAGCGCCCTGCCAAGCCCTCGAAAAAAATCTCAGCAAGTACGGATACTTAGAGGCGACGAGCTTCAGCCCACGCCGCCGTCGAGCCGGGAAACCACACCGGCACCCCGCGTCGTCTGCGCCTCCATCCGCGCGCTGCGGCCCGTACCGGCATAACCCAGATGAATCACCAGATCGGGCATCGGCAACGCCCCCTTGCCGCGCTCGGGCCACTCCACCAGCACCAGCGCGGCGGGGTCGGACAAGGCGTCCAGGCCCAGCCACTCCAGCTCGCCCGGATCGGCAATGCGGTAGAGATCCAGGTGCCAGGCCGGGCGACCGTTGGCGCGATAGGACTCCACCAGGCTGTAGGTCGGGCTCTTGATGCGCTCGCCCACGCCCAGCGCCCCCAGCAGCGCGCGGGCGAAACTGGTCTTGCCCGCCCCGAGGTCGCCATGCAGGTACACCACCAGCCCGCCGTCCAGCACCCCGGCCATGCGGGTGGCGAGCGCGGCGGTCGCGGTTTCGTCGGGAAGGTTCCAGCTTGAATCGGTCATGCGTCCCTTCCGTTGAGCAGGAGCCGGAGCGGCTCCAGCAGGTCGGTGGCCAGAAGGCCGCGTTCGCCACCGCGTGCCGCGGCCAGGTCGCCGGCGCGTGCATGCAGCGAAACGCCGAGGCAGGCAGCCTGCCAGGCATCGCAGCCCTGGGCCAGCAGCGCCGCAATGATGCCCGTCAGCAGGTCGCCCATGCCGCCGGTGGCCATGCCCGGATTGCCCCAGGGGCATACGGCGACACGCCCCTGCGGGTCGGCGACGAGACTGCCTGCACCCTTGAGCACCGCCACCGCCTGGTAGCGACGAGCCAGTTCACGCACAGCGGCATAGCGGTCCTTGCCGATGGTTGCGGTATCGCAGCCAAGCAGGCGCGCCGCTTCACCCGGATGCGGGGTGATGACGGACGAACCCGTGCATTCTCTCGGCTCAAGGGCCAGCAAGTTCAGGCCATCCGCATCCAGCACCAGCGGCAGCTGGCTATCCAGCGCAGTCAGCCACAGCGCGTGGCCCCAGGCGCCCTGCCCCAGCCCTGGCCCCACCGCGAGCACGGTGGCACGCGGCAATAAGGCCTCCAGTGCCTGCGGGCCATTGACGTCGTGGGCCATCAACTCCGGTCGTGCGCTGTTGAGCGCGGTCAGGTGATCGGCGCGGGTCGCCACGCTGACCAGCCCTGCCCCGCCACGCAACGCAGCTTCACCGCACAGGCGAATCGCGCCGGCCGTGCCGTGGTCGCCACCGATGGCGAGCACGTGGCCGTTACTGCCTTTGTGTGATTGGCGCGGGCGCGGCGGCAGGGTCCACGGCTGCATGAGGTTGGCATCCGGATCGACACCCTGCCACAGCGTTTCCGGCAGTCCCAGCGACTCCCACTGCACGGTGCCGACATAACCCGGCGCAACCCCGGTGAACAAGCCGCGCTTGAGTGCGATGAAGGTCACCGTGACATCGGCCTGCACCGCGTCGCCCGGCACATCGCCGGTATCGGCATTGACGCCCGAGGGCACATCCAGTGCCAGCACCGGCCTGCCCGTCGCGTGAATGTCACGGACCAGCGCTGCCACATCGGGCGTCAGCGCGCGCTGCAGGCCCGTGCCGTACAGCGCATCCACGTGCACATCGACCAGCGGCAGCTCGATGCCTTCGCGCCAGGCATGCACGGTGCCGCCACTGTGCTCGAACTCGTGGCGCGCGCGCATGGCGTCGTCGCCACGGCTTTCGCCCCAGGCCAGGACATCGGCATGAAGGCCGGCCTCACGGCCAAGCGCCGCCAGCAGGAAACCATCACCGCCGTTATTGCCCGGGCCGCAGTACACCGCGATGCGACGCGCCTGCGGCCAGTGCTGGCGCAGGCATACCAGCGCGGCCGCCGCAGCCCGTTGCATCAATTCGTAGCCAGGGATGCCGAGCCCATCGATGGCACGGCGATCGAGCGCCCGCACCTGTTCAACGGTATAGAGCTCGTGACGATGGGAAGAGGCAGTCATGACGGAATTATAGGCATGCCGGCGCAGGAGCCCATGACCATACCGCCTACAATAGGCACATGGCCTCCGTTTCCGCCCCTGCCGCCGACTACGCCGCGCTCGCGCTCGACATCAAGCGCTGGGCGCGCGAGCTCGGCTTTGCCGATTGCGGCATCGCCGGTACCGACCTGGGCGAGGACGAAGCGCATCTCAAGCGCTGGCTCGACGACGGTCACCATGGCGAGATGGATTACATGGCGCGCCATGGCGACAAGCGCAGCCGCCCAGCGGAACTGGAACCCGGCACGCTGCGCGTGATCTCCGTGCGCATGGATTACATACCGCCCGGCACCAGCAATGCGTGGAACGTGCTGCGCGATCCCGATGCCGGCTACGTCGCGCGTTACGCGCTGGGCCGCGACTATCACAAGCTCATGCGCAACCGCCTGCAGAAGCTGGCCGAGCGCATCCACGGCGCCATCGGTGACTTCGGTTACCGCGCCTTTGTCGACTCGGCGCCGGTGCTGGAGAAGGCACTGGCGCGCAATGCAGGGCTGGGCTGGATCGGCAAGCACACGGTGCTGATCAACCGCAGCGCCGGTTCGTACTTCTTCCTCGGCGAGCTCTACACCAACCTGCCCTTGCCGGTGGATGCACCTGCCGGCGCGCACTGCGGCAGTTGCCGACGCTGCATCGACATATGCCCCACCCAAGCCATCGTCGCGCCGTACAAGCTCGATGCGCGCCGCTGCATTTCGTACCTCACCATCGAGCTGCGCGGCAGCATTCCCGAAGAGCTACGCGAACCCATGGGCAACCGTATCTTCGGTTGCGACGACTGCCAGTTGATCTGCCCCTGGAACAAGTTCGCGCAAGACGCCACCGAGCCCGATTTCGCCCCGCGACATCAACTGGATGGTGCAAAGCTGGTGGAGCTGTTCGGCTGGAGCGAGCAGGAATTCCTGCAACGTACCGAAGGCATGGCGATCCGACGCACCGGCTACGAAGGATGGTTGCGCAATATCGCCGTGGCGCTGGGCAATGCACCGGGTTCGGTGCAAGTGCGCGAGGCGTTGCTGGCGCGCGCCGATCATCCGTCGGAGATCGTGCGCGAGCACGTGGCGTGGGCGCTGGCCCGCCATCCAAAAACACGGTAGGAGCGCACCTGGGCGCGACCGCCGTGGCGAGAGGCGGTCGCGCCCAAGTGCGCTCCTGCATTCGATCGAAGCGTTACTTGGCGATGCGGCGCTCGTGAATGACGTCGATCAGCGCCTGCGTGGCCGAGTCGAACGATGAGGCATGGCCTGCGCCGCCCTCTTCCAGCGAGGGCAGGATCTGTCGCGCAATCGCCTTCCCCAGCTCCACGCCCCACTGGTCAAACGCGTTGATGCCCCAGAGGTGGCCAAGCATGAACACCTTCTGCTCGTACAGCGCGATCAGCGCGCCCAGGCTTTCCGGCGTGAGTGCATCGAGCATCATGACCGTGCTCGGTCGATCACCCGGGAAGGTACGTTGCGCGGCGAGCACGCGACGCTCTTCCTCGGTGCCCGACGTCGCTTCGGCCAGCGCTTCGTCCAGCGTCTTGCCCAGCGCCAGCGCAGCGGCCTGCGCCAGCAGGTTGGAGAGCAGTGCGTCGTGGTTGGCGCTGAGGTCATGCGCAGGCTTCACCACACCGATGAACTCCAGCGGCACGACATCCGTGCCCTGGTGCAGCGCCTGGAAATACGCGTGCTGCGCGTTGGTACCCACGCTGCCCCACACCACCGCCGAGGTGGACTGCGCCACGGGCTGCCCCTGCGGCGTGACCTGCTTGCCCAGGCTTTCCATTTCGAGTTGCTGCAGGTACGAGGTGAGGTCGGTGAGCAGGTCCGCGTACGGCACCACGGCACGACTGCCGCGTCCCTGCGCATTGCGGTTCCAGTATTCCACCAGGCTCAGCAGCACCGGCAGGTTTTCCGACCACGGAGCGGTGCGGAAATGGTCATCCACCAGCGCCGCGCCACGCAGCAACTCATGGAAGTTGTACGAGCCGATGGACAGCGCCAGCGACAGGCCGACGGCCGACCACAGCGAGAAACGGCCGCCAACGAAATCCCACATGGGATACACCTGCGCCGCCGGCACACCCCATTTTTCGACTTCGGCCACATTGGCGCTGACGGCGAGGAAATGGCGCGACACGGCGGCCTTGTCGCCGTTGTAGGCACGACTGATCCAGTCGCGCATGACGTTGCCGTTGAGCAGCGTCTCCTGCGTGGTGAAGGTCTTGGACACCACGATGACCAGCGTGCGCCTGGGATCGAGCTGGTGCATCAGCTCGTAGGCCGACTGGCCATCCACGTTGGTGAGGAAGTGACTGCGCAGGCCCGGCACGTGATACGGCGTAAGCGCACGCACGGCCAGGCGCGGCCCCAGGTCGGAACCGCCGATGCCGATGTTGACGATGTCGGTGATGCCCGGCGCCACGCCGAATGCGGTGGCATCGCCCAGCTCGACCGCCTTCACCAGCGCATCGATGCGCGTGAGGGTCTGCTGGATTTCCTTCAGGGCGTCCTGCGGTGCCGGCGACGGCAACGAAGAACCCGAGGCACGCAGCGCCGTGTGCAGCACGGCACGGTTCTCGGAGGTGTTGATGGGGGCACCGGCGAACATGGCGTCGCGCGCGGCCTGCCAGCCCGAGGCTTCGACGTGTGCGCCGAGCGCATCCAGTGCCTCAAGATCCAGCTTCTGCCGGCTCAGATCCAGCAGGATCGGGCCCAGACGATGTCGCAGGCGTTTGCCGCGTGCGGCGTCCTTCAGCAAGTCACGAAGATGGGTACCGGCAAGACGGTCGACGTGTTCTGCCAGGAAAGACGGACGACGCTCGTGCGACATGGGATCTCATGCTTGGCTTGGAGAGATCCCGATCTTACGCAGCTTTTCGCGCAGTGCGCCAGCAATTTTGTTGCGGCGCACCCAAGCGCCGCCCGAAGGCGGCGCCACCAGCATCAGGCGGCTGCCATCTGCTTGGGAATGGAGCGATTGGTGTGCGAAATGGCGTTCTTCGCATCCACGTACACCAGCGTCGGCTGGAACTGCTCCACCTCGGCTTCGGAGAACTGGGCAAACGCGGCGATGATGATCAGGTCACCCGGCTGCGCACGGTGCGCGGCACTGCCGTTCACCGAGATGATGCCCGAGCCTTCTTCGGCACGCAGCGCGTACGTCACAAAGCGCTTGCCGTTGTTGATGTTCCACGCATGGATCTGTTCGTACTCGCGGATGCCGGAGGCATCGAGCAACAGACCATCAATGGCGATGGAGCCTTCGTAATGGAGCTCGGCGTGAGTCACCGTGGCACGGTGGATCTTGCACTTGAGCATGTTCAGGTTCATGACTTCATTTTCCGGCAGGTACAGCCCGCGTAGCTCACCATTATCCTGCCGGGACACGCCGCGTCGCAACATGGGTCCCGGCACGGCCTAGATAAGGGTGCTCAGTCGAAAGGCAAGTTGTCGATCAGGCGGGTGGTACCCAGCCTGGCCGCAATCAGCGCCACCAGGCCCTCGGTCTCGCCCTCACCCGGCTCGGACAGGTCCTCGACCCGGCGGATGGCGGCGTAATCGGGCTCGAACCCGGCCCGGGCCAGCTTGGAGGCCGCCGCCTGCTCCACCACCGGCCAGGCGTGGCCCTTGGCGATGAGATCGCGCATCTGCTGCAGGGTGGCGTAGATCTGGGGGGCCAGGGCGCGCTGCTCGGGGGACAGGTACTGGTTGCGGGAGCTGAGCGCCAGGCCATCGTCGGCGCGCAGGGTCGCCGCGCCCATGATCTTCACCGGCAGCGACAGGTCGCGGACCATGCGCTCGATCACCTTGAGCTGCTGGAAATCCTTCTGGCCGAACACCGCAAGATCCGGCTGGACCAGGTTGAACAGCTTGCACACCACGGTGGCGACGCCATCGAAATGGCCCGGGCGATGGGCACCCTCCAGCGTTTCGGTAAGCAGCGGCACGTGGATGCTCACGCTCTGCTCCGCGCCAAACGGGTACAGCGTGGTCACGTCAGGGGCAAACAGCAGGTCGCACTCCTGCTCGGCCAGGCCGACCTGGTCCTGCACCAGGGTGCGTGGGTAGCGCTCGAAGTCCTCGTTCGGGCCGAACTGGGTCGGATTGACGAAGACGCTGGCCACCACGCGGTCGGCGCGGGCACGGGCCAGCTTGATCAGCGAATGGTGGCCGGCGTGAAGGTTGCCCATGGTGGGCACGAAGCCCACCGTAAGGCCCTGGCCGCGCCATCCGCGGATGACGGCGCGCAGCGCCGCGGCATCTTGCACTGTCTGCATGTCTGTTCTGCTTTACTCAGTCGCTTCAGTCGAAGCAATGTTCCGGCGCCGGGAAGGCGCCATTGCGTACGTCATCGGCATAGGCCGTGATCGCCGCGCCCACAGAATCGCGTCCTGCGAGGAAATCCTTGCTGAATTTCGGTCGTTTGCCAGGCGTGACGCCCAGCATGTCGTGGATCACCAGCACCTGGCCGTCACAGTGCGGGCCGGCGCCGATGCCGATGGTCGGGATGGAGATGGCCTGCGTGATGCGCTCGCCCAGTGCGGTCGGGATGCCTTCGAGCACCAGCAGGTCGGCACCGGCCGCTTCCACGGCCCTGGCCTCCTCGACCAGACGGTCCGCGGCGCTCTGCTCGCGCCCCTGTATGCGGAAGCCGCCGAACTTGTGCACGGACTGCGGCGTGAGGCCCAGGTGGGCGCACACCGGAATGGCCCGCTCGACCAGCGCCGTGATCACTTCGAGGATGTGCGGTGCGGCGCCTTCGATCTTCACCATCGCGGCACCGCCCTCGCCCACCAGCTGCGCGCCGGCTTCCAGCGCGTGCGCCACGTCGCGATCGGCCATGAACGGCAGGTCGGCGACCAGCAGGGTGGCCTGCAGCCCGCGGGCCACGATGCTGGTGTGATAGACCATGTGGTCCAGCGTGACCGGCAAGGTGCTCTTGTGCCCCTGGATCACCATGCCGAGCGAATCACCGACGAGTGCCACGTCGATCCCGGCCATTTCAAGCTGTGCCGCGAAGCTGGCGTCGTAGCAGGTGAGCATGACGATGCGACGGCCTTCCGCCTTCATCGCGCGCAGCATCGGCACGGTAACCGGCTTGCGCGTGGGTGCGTTCGCTTTTTGCGCGTACACGGGTTTTCCTAGAACGGAGGCAGACGCGGATTATCCCGCGCTAAATGTGAAGGGCTCAAGGTAGACGTTCGCAACCGGCAGCATCCACCGTGGCCAGCAGGTCGGCCACCCGGCCCTGCCCCGGCAGCAGCAAGTCCGGCGCCAGCGCATGCAACGGCAACAGCACGAAGGCGCGATCGGCAATGCGCGGATGCGGCAGGGTCAGCCGCTCGTCGGACAGCACCACGCCATCCATGTGCAGCACGTCCAGATCCAGCGTGCGCGGCCCCCAGCGCTCGCCATCACGCACTCGCCCTGCCGCGCGCTCGACGGCGAGCAGCGCATCGAGCAGATCATGCGGCGACAAGGCGGTGTCGATGCGCGCCACGGCATTGACGAAGGCGGGCTGATCCACCACGCCCCACGGCGGCGTGAGGTACAGCGGCGAGCGGTCCAGCAACCGCGTCCGCGGAAGTTTATTCAGCGCATCGAACGCGCCCAGCACCTGGCCGTGCGCGTCACCGAGATTGCTGCCCAGCGCAATGAATGCTTCGGTCACGCCGGGTCCGACTTGCCCTTCTTCGACGCCGGCTTGCGTCGGCGCCGCTTGCGCGGCTTGGGCGCGACGGCATCGTCCGCCGGACCACCGGCCGCGCCGCCCGCCAGTGCAGCCGCCAGCGTCTCGGGCGGCAACTGCTGGGCATGCGCCCACCATTCGCCCAGCTGCTGCACCGCCTGCGATTCGGCCGCACGCAGCAGCAGGAAATCGAACGCGGCACGGAAACGCGGATGCGCCATCAGGCGGAATACGCGCTTGCGCTGCACCTGCTCGAAACGTGGCTGCAGGCCCCAGATTTCTTCCATGGTGAGCGTGAAACGGCGCGGGATGGCCACGCGCTGGCACTGCTCGGCGATCACATGGGTTGCGGCACGCTCCCATGCCACCACCGGCTCCA
This sequence comes from Dyella telluris, assembly GCF_014297575.1. Lineage (NCBI taxonomy): Bacteria > Pseudomonadati > Pseudomonadota > Gammaproteobacteria > Lysobacterales > Rhodanobacteraceae > Dyella > Dyella telluris. Next base: position 846,061 of record NZ_CP060412.1, read on the forward strand.
CGCTCTTGGTCATCCAGGTATGGGCCAGGTCACGCACCTCGCCCCACAGCAGCACCGCGAACAGGAACGCCGGCGTCACCGACTTGCCTTCCGCCACGCGTGCGTCGGTATTGGCCAGGCCCTGCTCGATCAGCGAGCGCAGCGCCTCGTCGCCGCGCTTGAGCGCGCGGGCGGTGGCAGGGAACATGAATTTCAGCAGGCCGGTCTGTTCGAGCATGTGGAAGCTCTTCAGGCCATGGCCGGAAAGGAACAGCTTGAGCGACTCGTCGAACAGGCGTGCGGGCGCCGCTTCGGCGAGCAGCGGGCCCAGCTCCGCAAACGGCGCGGCAGCGGCGGCATCGATGCGGAAATCAAGCTTGGCCGCCAGGCGCACCGCACGCAGCATGCGCACCGGATCTTCGCGATAGCGCGTGGCCGGATCGCCGATCAGGTGCAGCACGCGGTTCTCCACGTCCTGCATGCCGCCGACGTAGTCGCGCACCGAGAAATCGCTGATGTCGTAGTAGAGCGCATTGACGCGGAAGTCGCGGCGCAGCGCATCTTCCTCGATGGTGCCCCACACGTTGTCGCGCACGATGCGGCCGTCGACGATGTGGCGATCGCCCTCACCCTCTTCCTCACCGGTGCCACGGAAGGTGGCCACCTCGATGATCTCCGGCCCGTACACCACATGGGCCAGGCGGAAACGTCGCCCGATCAGGCGGCAATTGCGGAAGAGTTTCTTGACCTCGTCGGGCGTGGCGCTGGTGGCCACGTCGAAGTCCTTGGGGTGGCCACCGAGCAGCAGATCGCGCACGGCACCGCCCACGAGGTAGGCCTGGTAGCCGGCTTCGTTAAGGCGGTAAAGCACGCGCAGCGCTGCCTTGCTGATGTTCTTGCGCGAAATCACGTGCTGCTCGCGCGGAATGATGCGCAGTGCAGGCGTGGCGTTGGTCCTTGCGTCGTGATTCAAGCGGTTTGGATCCTTAGAGCCTATCCAGGGCGCACAGCGCCGTTCAAAGCGATCAGTCGCGGCATCGTTCCGCCGCATCCACATCTACGCAAGCCCCACGGAGCTGGCGGCCGTCCCACCAGGCCGGGTCCGGGAGCCCCACGGGCATTGCCGGGCGAAACAATTTCGCTATACTAGCGCGCTCCGGTGCATTTCGCTCCCTTCGTCTAGTGGCCTAGGACACCGCCCTCTCAAGGCGGGAACACGAGTTCGAACCTCGTAGGGAGCGCCACTTCCGGCCTGGCACGGGCCGCGTCCTTCTCAACAACAGGCGCGCGACAGCATGACTTTTGTCGTTACCGACAACTGCATCAAGTGCAAATACACCGATTGCGTCGAGGTTTGCCCGGTCGACGCCTTCCACGAAGGCCCGAACTTCCTGGTGATCGATCCGGACGAGTGCATCGACTGCACCCTCTGCGAGCCCGAGTGCCCGATCAACGCGATCTATCCCGAGGACGATGTCCCCGCGGGCCAGGAATCCTTTGTTGCGCTGAACGCCGAACTGGCCAAGAGCTGGCCGGTGATCACCGAGCGCAAGGACGGCCTGGCCGACGCCAAGGACTGGGAAAACAAGCCTGACAAGCTGGGCCTGCTCGAACGCTGAGCCTGCCGCCGGGCTCAACCAACCACCCGGCCATGACGGTTCAAGCATAAAAAAACGCCGCCCCTGGGCGGCGTTTTTCGTGGCCGGGAAGGCAGCGGATCAACCGCCGCCCATGCGACCCTTGAGCGTGTCGACCACCTTGGCCACGGCGCCGGCATCGCCCTGCGCACGCACTTCGCTGGCCTTCTCGCCGCTGGTGCTGACGGCCAGGGTGACCTGCTTCGGGGTTGCGCCCGGGGCATCGGCGCTCTGCTTGGACTTGCCGTTGAACATGCTGCTGAAGAAGCCCTTCTTCTCGGACGGCAGGTCCGAAGCCACCACGCTCAGCGTGTAGGTATGGGCAGCGTCGTCATGCGCCACCACCTGGCCGATATCACCGTTCTCCAGAGCCTGACCCACGCGGCGATACGTGTTGTCGACGCTGTCGTTCAGCACGAAACCGTCGGCAATCTGGCCGGCGCTCTGGCCGACGCGCGCCGTGGCGCCATTGGAGGTCGGGTTGTTGGCACCCTGCTCCGGGATAACCAGCGCAGCGCTGGTGGACGGCGTATCCAGGCCCGGCGGGATTTCGAGCGGCGTTTCCTGTTTGGCGGTTTCCCAGGCCTTCTGCGAACGGAACATGCCGCAGCCGGAGAGCAGCAAGGCGGACAGGGCCAGTACCGGCAGGGCCACGACAAGCGGGGATTTCTTCATGTAAGCAGATTCCGTAGGAGTATCAGTTGCCCAAAAATGTCAGGCCGCATTCGCCAAGGATGCCAGACCCGCCAGCGCTTCGCGAAGTCGCGCGCGATCCGGACCATCCTCCAATTCAACCAGAGGCAGGCGTGGTGCCGCCAATCCCAGCCCCAGCGGAGGCAGACCCGCCTTCACCGCGATCGGGTTCGGTGCGCAGTTCAGCGCCGAAACCAGCGGGGCCAGGGCCGCGTCGCAACGCTGTGCCTCGCCCCTGTCGCCGGCGGTGGCCGCATCGCACATCATGCGAAACGCACGAGGTGCGAGATTGGCTACCACCGAGATCGTTCCCGCCCCGCCCGCAAGCATGGCCTTGCAGGCCGTGCCATCGTCGCCGGACAGATAGACGAAATCCGGGCGCGCAAGTTCCGCAATGGCGGCAATCCGCTCGTCCGTGCCCAGGGCTTCCTTGAGGCCCACGATGGCCGGATGGTCGCGCAGCGCGGCCACCGTGGCCGGCAGCAGGTCGCAACCCGTGCGCGCCGGCACGTTGTACAGGATCACCGGCAGGCCGCCATGCTCGGCCACTTCCAGGAAGTGGCGACGCAGGCCCTCCTGCGTGGGACGCACGTAGTACGGCGCCACCACCAGGGCTGCATCGGCGCCCAGGGCTTTCGCACGGCGCGTGAGAGCCACGGTCTTGGCCGTGCCCGCCTCGCCGGTGCCGGCGATCACGCGAATACGGCCGGCGATGTGCTGCACGGCGAAGGCGAGCAGGCGCTCGTATTCGTCGTGCTCCAACATGTGGGCTTCGCCCGTGGAGCCAGCCACGACCACGCCTTCAGTGCCGCTGTCGAGCTGGTAGTCCAGCAGTTTCTCGAAAGCCGGCAGATCGAGCGCGCCCTCCGCGGTGAACGGCGTTACCAGCGCGCAGATGCTTCCGCGAATGTCCAAGACCGGCTCCGGCTGAAAATCAAACCCCGCATGTTACTGGAAAAGGCTCTTACGCCAATACAAGACGGCAGCCGGCGCGCCAGCGCCCGGCACGGACGGGCCAGGCGCCGGATCAGGCACGGTCAGATCGCAAGATTCCCCGCCTGCAAGCCATTTCCCGTCACGCTCCAGGTGGGTCAAAAGCCGCCGGGACACCCCGCCCGGACTTACTTGCGGCGCTCTGGCAGCGGCAAGTAAGCTGGCTGGACGTGCTTTTCGACCCGCATCCTGCGGGGGCCGCCACAGGTGGACTCCTTGAACCGTTCTTCCGCGCGCACCAGCAGCGACAACCAGTTGCTGATCCAGACGCTGACCCCCTCCTCCCAGGCGCCCCTGCTGACGCTGGCCAAGCGGATCGCGGAGGCGGGCTGCAACCTTGCCGATGCCAGGGTGGCCTCGCTGGGCGCCGACACCTCGCTGACGCTGCTCGCCACGGGCTCCTGGGATGCCGTGGCCAAGCTGGAAACCGCACTGGCCAAGGTGGCCCGCGACGAAGACCTGCGCCTGTCGTTCTATCGCACCGGGCCGCGCGAACACCATTCGCACCTGCTGCCCTACCTCATCGAGGTGATCTCGGCGGATCGGCCAGGCATCCTGGTGAAGATCATCGACTTCTTCGATCGCCGCGACATCGTCATCGAGCAGCTGAGCTCGCTGCGCTATCAGGCCATGCAGACCGGTGCGGACATGTTTCAGGCGCAGATCACCATCGGCATTCCGGCGGCAACGCACATCGCCGCGCTGCGCGATGATTTCCTGGAGTTCTGCGATGGCCTCAACCTGGATGCCATCATGGATCCGGTGAAGTTCTGAGCAGCCAGAAGGGTCGCTGAAAACGAAAAACCCGGCACTCTGGCCGGGTTCTTGAGCATGCTCCCTGACGTCGCCTGCCGCAAGGGCTGTCATTGACGCCGTGGCAAGCGCTAGTCTCTGTTCCCGAGGGCAGCACCGGAGAGGCATGCATGCAGCAGGAGGGTCGAGTCGCAACGCTCGCAGGGCGCACGCCGATCGCCCGCTTCCCCTTCTCCGCTGCCCCGTTCCCCTTGATTCATTGCATTCAGTCGAAGCCGTCCCCGGCTTCGCAGGAGAACCCATGCCCGAAGTTGGCAAGAAAGTCCCCAAGCTCAAAGGCCCGACCGGCGATGGCGGTGAACTGAAGCTCGACAGCCTGAAGGGCCAGTGGGTGGTGGTGTACTTCTACCCGAAGGACAGCACGCCCGGTTGCACCACCGAGGCCAAGGATTTCCGCGACCTCTACCCCGCGTTCCAGAAGCGTCATGCCGAGATCATCGGCGTGTCGCGCGACTCGGTGAAGTCCCACGCGAACTTCGCCACCAAGCAGGAGCTGCCGTTCCCGCTGGTTTCCGACCCCGACGAAACCTGGTGCAACGCCTTCGACGTGATCCACGAGAAGGTGCTGTATGGAAAACGTCACATGGGTGTCGTACGAAGTACCTTCCTGATCGATCCCGAAGGCAGGCTGGCCCAGGAATGGCGCAACGTGAAAGTCACCGGACACGCCCAGGCCGTGCTCGACGCCATCCCCGCCAAGTGACCGCTCAGCGCTCCTTTCGCCATGTCACCGCCCGTCCCCGGGGACGGGCATCCACCGGTGCACAGGGCAAACCGGCCGGATTGGCCGGGTCCCCGCGGCATGCCGCATGCCGCGGTTCATCCACCTCGCACGCTCAAGAGGTTTCTTCCGTATGACCGGAAGCAAGCGCATCTACGCTCTCGACACCAACGTGTTGCTGCACGATCCGACGTCGCTGTTCCGCTTCGAAGAGCACGATGTCTTCATCCCGATGACGGTGTTGGAGGAACTGGACGAGAAGAAGAAAGGCGCCTCGGAAGTCTCGCGCAACGGCCGCCAGGTCAGCCGTTTCCTCAATGAACTGATCGAACGCGGCAACGGCCACGGCATCAGCAACGGGCTCGAACTGGCCAACCCGCAAGGCGTGAACCTCAAGCGCGGCGCGGGAGTGGGTCGCCTGTATTTCCAGCAGCGCACCAGCAACGGCCACGGCAAGGCGGACAACCTGATTCTGTCGGCCGTGATCGAGCTGCGTGACGAGAACCCCGACCAGTCGGTCATCCTGGTCACCAAGGACATCAACCTCCGCATCAAGGCCAAGATCTACGGCATCCACGCGGAAGACTACGAAAACGATCGCGCCCTCGACGATTTCACCCTGCTCTACACCGGCTCCACGGCGCTGCCGGAAGACTTCTGGGACAAGCACCCAGAAGTGCAGTCGTGGAACGAGCGCGGCCGTACTTTCTACAAGCTCGACCGTCGCGATGACGAAGACTGGTACGCCAACCAGTGCCTGTACCTGCCCGGCGACAACAGCGTGGAGCTGCGCGTGCTGCACGTGGACGACACCAAGGCCACGCTGGTGCTGCTGGACGACCACAGTCACTCCAACCACGCTGTCTGGGGCATTGCCGCGCGCAACCGCGAACAGAATTTCGCGCTCAACGTGCTGATGGATCCGGACGTGGATTTCGTCACCCTGCTCGGTACGGCGGGTACCGGCAAGACCCTGCTGGCGCTCGCTGCCGGCCTGGCGCAGGTGATGGACCAGCAGCGTTATCGCGAAATCATCATGACGCGCGCCACGGTATCGGTGGGCGAGGACATCGGCTTCCTGCCCGGCACCGAAGAGGAAAAGATGACGCCGTGGATGGGCGCCCTCACCGACAACCTCGAAGTGCTCGCCAACCCGGAGGAAGGCGGCAGCTGGGGCCGACAGGCCACCAATGACCTGCTGGCCTCGCGCATCAAGATCCGCTCGCTGAACTTCATGCGTGGTCGCACGTTCCTTTCGCGTTACCTGATCATCGACGAGGCGCAGAACCTCACGCCCAAGCAGATGAAGACACTGATCACCCGCGCGGGACCGGGTACCAAGATCGTCTGCCTGGGCAACGTGGAACAGATCGACACGCCCTACCTCACCGAAACCACGTCCGGCCTGACCTACGCGGTCGACCGCTTCAAGCACTGGGAACACTCGGCGCACATCACGCTGCGTCGTGGCGAGCGCTCGCGACTGGCGGATTTCGCGTCGGAAGCGTTGTAACGATCACTGGCGGCGTTCCGGCCCGTGCCGGAACGCCGCAAGCCCCTCGAACAGGGATAATGGCGGCCATCGTGACCGACGGACGCCGTCATGCCCCATGCATCCCCTCCCATCGCCCTCACCATCGCCGGCTCCGATTCCGGCGGCGGCGCCGGCATCCAGGCCGACCTGAAGACCTTTCATGCGCGTGGCGTGCATGGCCTGTCCGTGATCGCGGCACTCACCTCGCAGAACACGCGCGGGGTCACGGCGGTGCATACGGTGCCGCTGAAACACATCCGCAGCCAGCTCGATGCCGTTTTCGACGATTTCCCCATCGGCGCGGTGAAGACCGGCATGCTCGGCAGTGCAGCGGTGACGAAGCTGGTGGCCAAAGAAATGCGCACGCGCCAGCCGTCCTGGCTGGTGGTGGACCCCGTGATGATTTCCACCAGTGGCGCACGGCTGCTCGACGAAGACGCGGTACAGGCCATGGTGGAAGAACTGATTCCGCTGGCCGACGTACTCACGCCCAACCTGCCGGAGGCCGAGGCCCTGCTCGGCCGCAAGCTGCGCAAGGCGAAGGATTTCGACCGCGCTGGCGAAGCCTTGCTCGCCCTGGGCGCGAAGGCGGTGCTGCTCAAGGGCGGCCATTCCGACGAACGCCAGGTGGTGGATCGCCTGTACGACGAACGCGGCGTGATGGAGCTGCGCCACCGTCGCCTGCCCATCGAGGGCCATGGCACGGGCTGCACACTGGCCTCGGCCATCGCTGCAGAACTCGCCAAGGGACAGGCGCCGCGCTCAGCGGTCCGGCGTGCGGTGGCCTACGTGCAGCGCGCACTGGAACGCAGCTATCGCCCTGGCGGCGGCGCGGTTCACGTGCTCGGCCATTGACGTGACAAATCCGCACGCCGGCTGAACCGGCGCCCGGGCGCCGGCTCGTTCAGGGGGTAGAATGGCGGTTTCCGCCGCCGTCACGCTTTTGTCCATGATCCTCGCCCCGCGCCTCGTGCTGTTCATCCTTCTCGCGCTGTTCGTGCTGTGCGTGCTGCTGGTGCATCTGCGTGGACGCACCCGGCTGCGCTTCGACCGCCAGCTGGTGGATCACTCGGCGGTATTCGCCCCGTACAACTTGCTGATGTACGCGTTCTCCGCCGTGCCGGCCCGGCCCATTCTGGACCGCCGCGGCTTTCCTCAGCTGGACCTGCTGCAGGCCAACTGGCAGGCCATCCGCGAAGAAGCGCTGCACCTGTTCGACGAGGGCTACATCCGTGCGGCGGAGAAGAACAACGACGCCAGCTTCAACAGTTTCTTCAAGCAGGGCTGGAAGCGCTTTTACCTGAAGTGGTACGGCGAACCACTGGCCTCCGCCGAAACGCTGTGCCCCAAGACGGTGGCCTTGCTCAACTCCATCCCCAGCGTGAAAGCGGCGATGTTTGCCCTGCTGCCGCCGGGCAGCAAGCTCAATCCGCACCGCGATCCGTTCGCCGGTTCGCTGCGCTACCACCTCGGCCTGATCACTCCCAATTCGGAAGACTGCCGCATCTTTGTCGATGGCGAGATCCACAGCTGGGGCGACGGCAAGGACGTGGTGTTCGACGAAACCTACGTGCACTGGGCGGAGAACCGCACCGACCAGACCCGCGTGATCCTGTTCGCCGACGTGGAGCGTCCGCTGCGCACGGGTTTCATGAACGCGATCAACCATCGCGTCGGCGCCTTCATGGGCAAGATCACCGCGTCGCCCAACACCGAATCGCCGGAAGAGAAGACCGGTTTCGTCAATCGCGTGTTCGCCCTGAACCAGCGCAGCCGCGAGCGCAACCGCGTGTTCAAGAAGAAGCACCCCAAGCTGTTCCGCGCGGTGAAATACGCCGGCATGCTGGTGCTGATCTGGATCATCTTCCTGGCGCCCTGGCCGTTCTTCCGCTGAGCTGTCACGAACCATGACGCTCGCGCGTCCATGAAGTATCCGTCCCACAGGAGTACGCCATGGACCGCGCCACCGCCACCTTCCAGCAACACCGCCCGCGCCTGCTGGGCCTGGCCTATCGCATGCTCGGTACCCAGGCCGATGCGGAAGACGTGCTGCATGACGCCTGGCTGCGCTGGCACCAGCAGGACACGGACACGCTGGACGACGCTGAGGCCTGGCTGGTCACGGTCACTACGCGCCTTTCGCTTGACCGCCTGCGACGAGCAAAGACCGAACGCCAGCACTACACCGGTCCGTGGCTGCCCGAGCCGCTGGTGGAAGAGGCGGAACAGCCCGAAGCCGAGCTGGAGCGCGTCGAAAGCCTCAGCCTTTCCTTTCTCGCCCTGCTCGAACGCCTGAGCCCGGAAGAACGCGCCGCGTTCCTGCTGGTCCAGGTGTTCGATTACAGCCACGCCGAAACGGCGGCCATGCTGCAGATTGCGGAGGACGCCTGCCGCCAGCGCGTGCACCGTGCGCGCCAACGCCTGCGTGAAGGCCGGCCACGCTTCACCCACTCCCCGGATGCGCAGCGCCGTTTGCTGGAGAAATTCCGCGACGCGCTGGAAAGCGCCAGCGTCGATTCGCTGCAGGCACTGTTCGCGGAAGACGCCGTCCATCTTGCCGATGGCGGTGGCAAGGCCACGGCCACGCTGCGGCCGCTGCACGGCGGCGAGCGACTGGTGCGCCTCTACGGCATCATCGCCCAGCGCTACCGCCAGTGGCCCATCGTGCATCGCATCCTGTGGATCAACGGTGCCCCCGCCCTGCTTACCTGGGTGGATACCAGGCTGGCCACCGTGGCGTGGATCGAAACCGACGGCGAGCGCATCACCAGCATCCACTCGCTGCGCAACCCGGAAAAACTCGCCCGGCTGGAAGCTGTCACGAATCCGCAGGCTGGCACGTCCTTGTACTGAAACGGCCACTGTGGCCGGCACTCAAGGAACCGTCATGTCCAAGCGCCTCTCTTTCATGAAGTCCCCCAAGGCCATCAAGCCGCTGTTCGACTTCAGCCAGGCCATGCACCAGTGCGGGCTCGAGCGTCCGCTGATCGAACTCGTGCTGATGCGCGCCTCGCAGCTCAACGGCTGTGCGTACTGCATGGACATGCACAGCAAGGATGCGCGTGCCGGCGGCGAAACCGAGCAGCGCCTGTACATGCTGCCAGGCTGGCGCGAAGCGCCGTCCATCTACAGCGAGCGCGAAAGCGCCGCGCTGGGCTGGACCGAAGCCGTCACCCGACTGGGCGAGCACGGCGTGTCCGATGAGATCTACGACCGCGCCCGCGCTTCCTTCAGCGAGGAAGAACTGGTCAGCCTTACGGTGACGATTGGCCTGATCAACACCTGGAACCGCATCAACGTGGCGTTCCAGACGCCGGCCGGCAGCTACAAGCCGGCGGCCCAGCAGGCCGCCTGACCGCGGCGATCAGGCACCGCGCTTTTTTGGGGCGGCCAGCCACGTGCAAAAAAAAAGCCCCTCTCGCAGAGAGGGGCTTTCGGGGTCTTGCTACGCTCAGGCCTTGACGCGCTTGACGATGGCGTCGCCAAAGCTGGACGTGGTGCCCTTGCCACCGATATCCGGCGTAACGCTGTCGCGGTCGTTGGTCATCACGTCGCGGATGGCCTGGCGAACCTTGTCGCCCTTGTCGACCATGCCCAGGTGATCGAGCATGTCGGCCGCGGCGAGCAGCAGCGCGCACGGGTTGGCGATGCCCTTGCCGGCGATGTCCGGTGCCGAACCGTGCACGGCTTCGAAAATGGCCGCCTCGGTACCAATGTTGTCGCCCGGGGCCAGACCCAGGCCGCCGACGAGACCGGCGCACAGGTCGGACAGGATGTCGCCGAACAGGTTGGTGGTGACGATGACGTCGAACTGCTCCGGCTTCATCACCAGCTGCATGCAGGCGTTGTCAACGATCATCTCGTTGAACTCGATCTGCGGGTATTCCTTGGCGATTTCGCGCGCCACATTGAGGAACAGGCCCGACGCGGTCTTGATGATGTTGGCCTTGTGCACGGCCGTCACCTTCTTGCGGCCCTTCTTCACGGCCAGTTCGAAGGCGTAGCGCACGATGCGGCTGGAGCCCTTGCGGGTGTTGCGCACCATCGAGATGGCGGTTTCGCCGTCTTCCGACACCGACTGTCCTTCGGACAGGTAGGCACCTTCGGTGTTCTCGCGCACCGTGATGATGTCGATGTTCTCGAAGCGCGCCTTGGTGCCCGGGAAGCTGATCGCCGGACGCACGTTGGCGTACAGGTCGAAGTGGCGACGCAGGGTGACGTTGATCGAGGTGAAGCCGCCGCCCACCGGAGTGGTCAGCGGGCCCTTCAGGGCCACCTTGTGCTTGGCGATGGCGTCGAGCGTGGGCTGCGGCAGCAGGTCACCGCTCTTTTCCAGCGCGACCATGCCGGCATCGACGAATTCGTAGGACAGGCCACAGTCCAGGGCATCGAGCACGCGCACGGTGGCGTTCATGATCTCGGGGCCGATACCGTCGCCCGGAATCACGGCAATGGTCTTGCTCATGGGGACACTCCTTGGGGATAAGAATCGAGCAACCCTGAGGTGGGGAACGACAGGGTTATAAATCCCGTCAATTATCCCCGATGAGCTGCAACGCGGCCATAGCAGAAGGCCGGACCGGCGTTGCAAATCCTCGCATGCAGCATTGAATAAACTCGCACGCGTCAACGGGACGGCAAGGAGTACCGCCCCGTTGCCCGGGTTCAGACGTGGCTGGCGTGGTCCGCCTCGGGCGTGGCGCCCTCGCCCGACTCCAGCTGGTCGAGGAAATCGACCGCGCGGCGCAGGTGCGGAATCACGATGGAACCGCCCACCACCAGGCCGACGCTGAAGGTTTCGAAAAATTCTTCGCGCGTGACGCCCGCTTCCTTGCACTGGGCCACGTGGTAGCTGATGCAGTCGTCGCAGCGCAGCACCATGGAGGCCACCAGACCGAGCAGCTCCTTGGTCTTCACGTCCAGGGCGCCGGGCTTGTAGGTCTGCGTATCGAGCGCGAAAAAGCGGCGGACGACCTGGTTGTCCTCCGAAAGGATGCGTTCGTTCATGCGCTGGCGGAAGGCGGTGAACTCGGCGATGCGGTCCTTGCTGCCCTGATCCTTGGTGTCGCTCATGCGTTGGTCTCCAGCAGTTCGGCCAGCTTGCCGCTGCGATCGGCGGCGACCAGGTCGTCGAAACCGCCCACGTGATGGTCGTTGATGAAAATCTGCGGCACGGTGCGACGACCGCCGCTACGGGCCAGCATCAGCTCACGCTGCGACGGGTCGGTATCGATGCGCACCTCGTTCCACTCCAGCCCCTTGGACTTGAGCAGGTTCTTGGCGGAAACGCAGTACGGACACACCGCAGTGGAATAGACCTCAATCTTGGGCACGACACACTCCGAAAAACGGGAAACCCTACGCGATCCCTACATGGGGGCCGCCGCGGGTGTAAACAACGGTGAAGACGGGTGAACCGACACCGTAAGCCGGTGTCAGTAATGGTATTGTCGCTGACCTGGGCATCCGGTTCCACGCCCCGCTCCGGGACAGATCGTTTCCCGCGATGGCGGCCGGGGGCCGCCCGCCCGGGTGGACCCACGAAAGCGAATCACATGACCAAAGCAACGTCTGCCGGCAGGAAGCCCATGAGTCGTTTCACCCCCACCCGCCTGCTGACGGCGCTGGTCTGCGCCGGTCTCACCTTCGGTGCGGCAGCGCAGGACAAGGACGTGCGCCTGCCTGACCTGGGCAGCTCCGCCAACGCCCTGATCTCGCCCCAGGAAGCCCAGGACTACGGCGCCGCCATGCTGCGCCAGATGCGCGCGCTGGACATGGTGCTGGACGACCCCATGCTGGACGACTACATCAACGACCTCGGCTATCGCCTGGTGTCGGGCAGCGAGAAGCCCAAGGACCACTTCTCGTTCTTCATCGTCCGTGAAAACGTGATCAACGCCTTCGCCGCCCCCGGCGGCTATATCGCGGTGAACTCCGGCCTGATCATCATCACCAACAACGAGAGCGAACTGGCCGGCGTGATCGCCCACGAAATCGGGCACATCACGCAGAACCACCTGCAGCGCGCCTTCGAGGCCTCCAAGAAGGACACGCCACTGATGGCGCTGGTCCTGCTCGGCGCGATCCTGGCCGGCGCGGGGGCGGGTGCGGGTGATGCGGCGGGCGCCATCCTGGCCGGCGGCCAGGGCCTGCTGATGCAGCGCCAGATCAACTTCACCCGCAAGGACGAGATCGAGGCCGACCGGGCCGGCATCCAGACGCTGGCCAATGCCGGTTTCGACCCCAATGCCATGGCCTCGTTCTTCGGCCGCATGGAAGACACCCTGCGCGTGGGTTCCGGCGGCGATATCGGCGACGTGCCATCGTTCCTGCAGGACCACCCGGTCACCCTGGACCGCATCAGCGATGCCAAGGCCCGCGCCGGCACGCTGATAGCGCGGCAGAAGCAGCGGCCGGATGGTTCCACACTGGACAAGGCTCAGTGGGAAAAAAGCACCGCGCCCATCGCCTTCGTGAAGGACGCCACCTCCATCGCATCGCGCGATGGCAAGGGTGGGCTGGATACCTACCTGTTGATGCGCGAACGGGTGCGCGTACTGTCCGGCGACGCGGGCCAGCTGGCTACCTACTACGCCAACAATCTGCAAACCGAACACGGCTTCGATACGCCCTCCAACCGCTATGGCTACGCACTGGCGCTGACCCGCAGCAATCGCGGCGCCAAGGCCATCGACGAACTGCAGCCCATGCTCACGGCGCACCCGGACAGCCAGATCGTCCGCCTGGCCATGGCCGATGCCAAGCTGCAGGCAGGTCACCGCGCCGAAGCGCTGGCCCTGTATGCCGAGCTCAACGGGCAATCCCCGCGCAATCGCGCCATCGCCATGGGCTATGCCAAGGCCCTGACCGACGGCGGCACGCAGGACGAAGCCAAGCAGGCGGCGGTGATGGTGATGCCCCTGCTGGACAACAACGACGAGCCGGAGCTCTATCGCACCTTCGCCCATGCCGCCGACAAGGCCGGCGACCCGATCCGCGCGGGCGAAGCCTATGCGGACGCCTCCTACCTCTCGGGCCGCCCGTTCGATGCCATGGAACAGCTCAAGCGGCTGCAGCAGCGCCCGGACCTGGACTACTACGCCCGTGCCCGCATCCAGGCCCGCATCAACGACCTGACCCCGCTGGTGATGGAGCTGCGCAAGCGCCACGTCCAGACCGACGACAACCCGGACGGCCGCACCCAGCAGCTGCAGAACCGGGAAAACTGCCAGGGTCGGCTGTGCTTCAGCGGCACCAATAACGCGCGCTGATTTCGCCCTACGACGAGACCGCCGGCACGCCGTCATGTTGTGACGGCGTGAAATGTCATCTGCGCGTAACATTAGACCGTTGCAATAATTGCGTCATAGCCCTCCCCCAGCGGACTTATACGCGTGCACAAGCGCATCCTGATTGTCGAAGACGAAGCATCGATCCGCGACATGGTCGCCTTCGCCCTGCGCAAGGCCGGCATGGACGCCATCCACGCCGCTGACGCGCGCGCGGCCCAACTGGCCATTGCCGAACAGGTCCCGGACCTCATCCTGCTTGACTGGATGCTGCCGGGCACCAGCGGCCTCGACCTTGCGCGCCGCCTGCGCAAGGAAGAGCTGAGCCGCGAAGTACCCATCATCATGCTCACCGCCCGCGGCGAAGAGATGGACCGCGTGAACGGCCTGGAAGCCGGCGTGGACGACTACGTCGTCAAGCCGTTCTCCACCCGTGAGCTGGTGGCCCGCATCAAGGCCGTGCTTCGCCGCAGCCAGGGCGACGACGGCTCGGGCATGGTGGAACTCGGCGGCCTGCGCATCGACGGCCCGGCGCACCGTGTGTTCGCAGGCGAAGACCCGGTGACCATCGGGCCGACGGAATACCGCCTGCTGTATTTCTTCATGACGCACCCCGAGCGCGTGTACTCGCGCGCGCAACTGCTCGACCATGTGTGGGGTGGCAGCGTGTACGTCGAGGAACGCACGGTGGACGTCCATATCCGTCGCCTGCGCAAGACGCTCGAACCGTGGAAGCTGGACGACATGGTGCAGACGGTGCGCGGCGCGGGTTACCGCTTCTCCGCCAGCGTCTGAGTGCCTGGCCGGCGTTCCTGAGGGATATGCCGGCCGGACTTCAAGTTCCTATTGCGGGAACGCAGGCTTTTGCCGATGCTGGCGCACCGCTGGCCCGGCAACTCAAGCGAATCTCCCATGCCAAACACCTTCGACCGCTCCTGGAAGCTGCCGGCCGCACTGGTCGCCGGACTGCTTGCGGGCGCGCTCGCCGGCTGGCTCGCGGGAGGCTTGTCGGCCATCGGTATTGCGCTGGTCGCCGTCGTTGAAATCGTCTTTCTACTGACCCGAATCCGTCATCAAGCAACGTTCATGATGACGCAGGATTCGTCGCCGACCACTCTCAAGTATGACCGCTTCATGACGCGTTCCCGCCGCATCGCTTCCAGTCTGCGCGACCTTCGCAGCGCCGCCGGCACCCTGCCGGATGCCGTGGTACTGCTTGATAACGAGCAGCACGTCCGCTGGTTCAACCATGCCGCCGAAGACCTGCTCGGGTTGCGTCGCCCGCAGGATCGCGGCGCGCACCTGGACGAACGCCTCAGCACCACCGAGCTCGCCACGTGGCTGAAGGAAGGTGCGCGCGAGCCGCTCAACGACGTGGCCGCGCCGGGTCATCCGAACCGCCACATCAACGTGACGCTGCTGCCGTTCGGCCGTCGCCAGCGCCTGCTATTGGCGCGCGACATCAGCCACCTCACCCGGCTGGAACAGATTCGCCGTGACTTCGTGGCCAACGTATCGCACGAGTTGCGCACGCCGCTCACCGTCATCCACGGCTACCTCGAACTGATCGATCCGGAAGACGTGCCGGAACTCGCACCGGTACTCAACGAGATGCGTGCACAGTCCAAGCGCATGGGCCAGATCGTCGAGGACCTGCTCACGCTGTCGCGTCTTGAAACGCAGGAGCACGTGCAGGACGAACGCGTGCAGATGACGCCGCTGCTCGCCACCATCCGCAAGGAGGCCGAAGCGCTGAGCCAGGGCCGCCACCAGGTCACGGTGGAGAGCAACGCCGAAGCCGACCTGCTCGGCTCGGTGAAGGACCTGCACAGCGCGTTCTCCAACCTGGTGAGCAACGCCGTGCGCTACACCCCCACGGGCGGGCGCATCACCATCCGCTGGCGTCGCACGTCCGAAGGCGCGGTCTACTCCGTCTCCGATACCGGCTACGGAATCCCGGCCACCCACCTTGCCCGCCTGACCGAGCGCTTCTATCGCGTATCGTCCAGCCGTTCGCGCGAAAGCGGCGGCACGGGCCTGGGGCTGTCCATCGTCAAGCACGTGCTGAACCTGCATCAGGCCCGCCTGGATATCCAGAGCGAGCCGGGCCAGGGCTCCACGTTCTCCTGCTGGTTCAGCAATGAACGCCTGCTCGCCCCCGGCACCGCCGACATCGAATGAGCACGATTGAAGCGCCCTTCGGGGTGCTTCCGGCAAGAAGCCTGAACGACCGTCACAGTACGCGGCAGTGCACCATGTAACAAATCGCGGTATCGGCCAGAATGCATGGATGCGTCGCAAGCCAGCCACCCCATCGCCCGTCCTCGACCGTGCCGCCCCCGAGCTCTACCTCAGCCGTGAGCTGGCGGCGCTCGAGTTCAATTTCCGCGTACTGGCGCAGGCTCGCGACCTGCGCATCCCGCTGCTGGAACGCCTGCGCTTCCTGAGCATCGTGGCGAACAACCTCGACGAGTTCTTCGAGGTTCGCGTAGCCATGCTCAAGCACCACCACATGTTCGGCTCCGCCGCACCCGGACCCGACGGGCTGTCGTCCGGCGATTTGCTCACGCGCATCCGCAAGCGCGTGCTGGACCTGGTCGACCAGCAGTACGACACCTGGCAGCACGAACTGCGCCCTGCTCTGGATGCCGAGAACATCCACTTCCTCACGCGCGACGACTGGACGCCGCTCCAGAAGCGCTGGCTGCAGGGCTATTTCGAAAACGAAGTGCTGCCCGTGCTGTCGCCGCTGGGACTGGACCCGGCGCACCCCTTCCCGCGCATCCTCAACAAGACACTGAACCTGGCCGTGGTGCTGAAGGGCCGCGATGCTTTCGGGCGCGAAGGCCACATGGCGCTGGTGCGTGCTCCGCGCTCGCTGCCACGCATCATCCGCTTGCCGGACGAGGTGTGCGACGGCGGTGATCACTACATCTTCCTGGCCGAGCTGCTGCAGGGCTTCGTCGACCTGATGTTCCCCGGCTTCAAGGTGGCCGGCTCGTACCAGTTCCGCGTCACGCGCAACAGCGAGCTAATGGTGGAAGAAGCCGAAGTGGACAACCTTGCCCGTGCGCTCAGCGAAGAGCTGATCGGCCGCGGCTACGCGCGCCCGGTGCGGCTGGAGATCGGCAACGATTGCCCCAAGGCCATCGTCGCCATGCTGATCGCCAACTTCGAGCTGGAAGAAACGGACGTCTATCGCTGCGACGGCCCGGTGAACATCATCCGCGCCGGCACCATTTATGACGGCCTGGATCGCCCGGAGCTGAAGTTCCCCCGTTTCATCCCGCAGCTACCGGCAGCCTTCAACGGCACTCTCTGCAAATTCGACGTGCTGCGCCAGCGCGACGTGCTGCTGCACCACCCCTACGAATCCTTTGCCGCGGTGATCGACCTGCTGCGCCAGGCCTCGCAGGACCCGGCCGTACTTGCCATCAAGCAGACGCTTTACCGGGCCGGCGTGGACACGCCATTGGTGGACCTGCTGGTGGAAGCCGCCCGCAACGGCAAGGACGTCACGGTGGTGATCGAGCTGCGCGCGCGGTTCGACGAAGAGGCGAACATCCGGCTGGCCACCCGCCTGCAGGAAGCCGGCGTACAGGTGGTCTATGGCGTGGTCGGCTACAAGACACACGCCAAAATGCTGCTGATCGTGCGCCGCGAAGACGAGGTGCTGCGCCGCTACGTGCATCTGTCCACCGGCAACTACCACCAGTCGAACAGCCGCAGCTACACCGATATCGGCCTGATGACCTCAAACCCTGGCGTGGGCGAGGACCTGCACAAGATCTTCCAGCAGCTCTCGGGCCTGGGCCCGGTGATCGAGCTGAAACACCTGTTGCATTCGCCCTTCACCCTCTATCGCGGGGTGCTGGAAAAGATCGAGCGCGAGACCGCGCACGCGGAAGCGGGCCGGCCTGCGCGCATCGTCGCCAAGCTCAATGCGCTCAACGAGGCGCAGGTGATCCAGGCCCTGTACCGCGCCTCGCAGGCCGGTGTGGAGATCGACCTGATCGTGCGCGGCGCATGCACGCTGCGCCCGGGTGTGCCCGGGGTATCCGATCGCATCCGCGTGCGCTCCATCGTGGGGCGCTTCCTCGAGCACAGCCGCGTCTACTGGTTCGGCAACGATGGCGCGCCCGAGCTGTACTGCGCCAGCGCGGACTGGATGGAGCGCAACCTGAAGCGCCGTATCGAGGTGGCCTTTCCCATCCTCGATGAGGCACTTGCCGCGCGCGTCTACGAGGAAACGCTGGCCAATTACCTGGCCGACAACACCGAAGCCTGGCTGCTGGACGACAGCGGCCACTACACCCGCGCCGAGCCCGGTGAACAGCCACCGCACAGCGCGCAGCAGTGGCTGCTGGCGAAACTGATACCCAGCGTGGTGTAGCCACGCTGCAAATCCGCGCTACTCGCCCCCGTCCTCGCGTGAGAGAATCCACGTCTAGCAGCCCGGAACGAGCCCCCGCATGAGCCAAGGCGATCAGATCCAGATCAAGGACGGCGAACTGATTGCTGCCGTCGACATGGGCTCCAACAGCTACCACATGGTGGTGGCCCGCGTAGAACACGGCGAACCCCGCGTGATCGACCGCCTGCGCGAAACCGTGCGCATGGCCGCGGGCCTGCGTGCCGACGGCACGCTGGATGCGGAGCATCGCGCCCGCGCGCTCAACTGCCTGGCCCGTTTCGGGCAGCGCATTGCCGGCGTGCCCTCCATCCGCGTGCGCGCCGTGGCCACCAACACCGTGCGCCGACTGGCCTCGCCACAGACCTTCCTCACCGCCGCAGAAACCGCGCTGGGCCACCCGGTGGAAATCGTCTCCGGCCGCGAAGAAGGCCGACTGATCTTCCTCGGCGCCTCGCACGACCTGCCCGCCTCGCGCGAAAGCCGCCTGGTGATCGACGTGGGCGGTGGCAGTACCGAGTTCATCATCGGCCGCGGTTTCGCGCCGATGCACACGGAAAGCGTGCAGGCCGGCTGCATTGCCTCCACGCTGCGCTTCTTCCCCGGCGGCAAGCTCAACCGCAAGCGCTGGCAGCGCGCCAACAACGAAATCGGCGTGCTGCTGCAACAGTTTTCCGAGGACTACCGCGAATCGGGCTGGATGGAGGCCTACGGCTCCTCCGGCACGGCCAAGGCCATCGGCTCGGTGGTGCAGGCCATGAAGCTTTCCGACGATGGCATTACGCCCGCGTCGCTGGCAGCGCTGCGCGATGCGCTGCTGGCCCAGGGACAGATCAATGCCCTGAAGCTCCCCGGCCTGGGTGAAGACCGTGCACCGGTGATTGCCGGCGGCGTGGCCATTTTCGAAGCCGCTTTCGAAGCGCTGGGCATCGAACGCCTTCGCGTGTGCGCCAGCTCGATGCGCGAAGGCCTGCTGTGGGATCTGCTTGGTCGTGCCGGCGGCAGCGATCCGCGCACCGCCAGCATCGACGCACTGGCCAACCGCTATGGCGTGGATCGCGCCCAGGCACGTCGCGTGGAATCGACCGCGCTGATGTTCTTCGACCAGATCGCCCGCATCTGGAAGCTGGACGCCGAGGCGCGCGAATGGCTCTCCTGGTCGGCTCGCGTGCACGAAATCGGCCTGGCCATCGCCCACAGCCAGCACCATCACCACGGCGCCTACATCCTGCGCCATGCCGACCTGGCCGGCTTCTCGCGGCAGGAACAGCAGCTGCTGGCAGCCATCGTGGAGTCACACCGGCGCAAGCCGGACAAGGCCACCTTCCTGGCGCTGCCGCAGCGCTATCGCCTGCTGGCCCGCTACATCACCGCCCTGCTCCGCCTGGCCGTACTGTTCCGTCGCGCGCGTCGCGCCGAATCGCTGCCACCGATGCAGCTGGCCGCCACCAGCCAGCGCATGCGCCTGACGGTGCCCTCGTCCTGGCTGGACCAGCACCCGCTCAGCGAGGCCGACCTGGAACAGGAGCAGGCCCCCATGAACGAGCTGGGGCTGCTGCTGGAAGTCCATCCTTCCTGACCTTCACCGGTACGGCCGCCGTGCCGCCCCGGCCAAGAAACCGCTATGCCGCGTATGATGTCCTGATGCCACACGCCGCCCGACCTGCCATGACCCGACTCCTGCTCGCCGCGCTCCTCCTGCTGCCATCGTCCGCCCTGCTCGCCCAGGCCAAGCCTGCCGCGACGACACCCGCTGCCACGGCACACCCGGAGGTCGTGCTGCATACCTCGCAGGGCGACATCACGCTGGAGCTGTATCCGGACAAGGCGCCCAAGAGCGTCGCCAACTTCCTGCAGTACGTACGCGACGGTTTCTACAGCGGCACGGTGTTCCATCGCGCCATTCCCGGGTACCTCGTGCAGGGCGGCCTTTACACCCGCGACCTGCAGGCCAAGCGCACGCGCTCGGCCATTCCCAGCGAAGCGGACAACGGCCTCTCCAACCTGCGCGGCACCGTCGCCGTGGCGCGCGGCGCGGATCCCAATTCCGGCACGGCGCAGTTCTTCTTCAACCTGGTCGACAACCGCCGCCTCGATTTCGTGGGCAACCAGAGCGGCCTGACCTGGGGTTATGCCGTGTTCGGCAAGGTCATCAAGGGCATGGACGTGGTCGACAAGATGGCCGCGCTGCCCACGCGCGGCCTCGGTCCGTTCGCCGGTGACGTACCCAATCCGCTGGTGGTGATCGACAGCGCCACCGTCGTGGGCGAAGAGCCCGCGGCCGCACCGGCTGCCGCTCCGCAGCAGCCGACCGCCGAACCGGCCAAGAAGGCTGGCGGCAAGAAGGGCTGAGGCACGATGGCAACGCTGTTCATTTCCGACCTGCACCTGGACGACAGTCGTCCCGGCATCACGCAGCTGTTCGAGGCGTTCCTTGCCAGCGACGAAGCGCGCGCCGCCGATGCCGTGTACATCCTCGGTGACCTGGTGGAAGCATGGGTCGGCGACGATGACGACGCCGAACTGCCGGGCCGCATCGCACACGCCACCCGGGCGCTCGGCGAACACGGGGTGCCGGTGTATTTCATCGTGGGCAACCGCGACTTCCTGATCGGCAAGGCTTTCGCCGAACGCGCCGGCCTGACCCTGCTCGACGACGGCACCGTGCACGAGCTGTACGGCCGCCCGACCCTGCTGATGCACGGCGACGTGCTGTGCACCGATGATGTCGCCTATCAGGCGCTGCGCACGCAGGTGCGCTCGCCCGCGTGGCAGGCGCAGGTGCTGGCTCTTCCGCTGGAAGCCCGTCGCGCGCTCGCCGCCAAGGCACGCGCGGAGAGCAAGGCCCACACCAGCAGCACCATGGAAACCATCATGGACGTCAACGCCGCAGCCGTGGCCGACGCCATGCACAAGGCCGGCGTCACGCGACTGATTCATGGCCACACCCATCGCCCGGCCATCCACCGGTTCGAGCTGGATGGACAGCCCGCCGAACGCATCGTGCTGGGCGACTGGTACGAACAGGGCTCGGTGTTGCGCGTCACGCCGGATGGCGTGGAGCTGCAGGGCCTTGCCCTGTCTTGATGGACGTCGATCACCCGCCGCGTGCGACGGGTGATCTTAGGCAGACGCGATCAGTGTGACTGCAGCGCGTTGTGGAAACCCTGGCTGTTGAGCAGGCTGTTGCTCAGCTTCAACACGGCATTGGACAAGGTCTCGTAGTAGTTGTCCGCCTTGTACGACCGACCGAAATTGGTCGCACCGCCACCCGCTACGCCCTGCCACAACACCTTGCCCGCCTTGTCGGTCATCGTCACGTAGACGGTGATGTTGCCGACGTACTGGTCGGTCTCGTTGACGAAGAAGTCGCGGATCTCGCCGGACACGACGACATCACCGCCCGTGTCGACCACGTCGAGGCCCGCCTTGCCGAAGGTTTCCTTCACGTGATCGGTCAGGAACGCCGCCACGTTGTCCTTCGTGGTGACCTGGCGCACCGGATCCTTCTCGTGGTTCTCGGCAATCAGTGCGGGATTCTTGCGGGCATCCGTGAACCCGTTGAACTGCACTTTCACGTTGCCGATGCCGTTGAGGTCGATGGCACCGAACTCGGCGAAACTCTGCGTCGGCGACCACACCAGCGGAATGTCACTCAGGCTCTTGGAAGCCATGGCACTGCCGGACGCGGCCAGCAGCGCTGCGAACACAAGACGCTTCAACATCGATCTCCCCCTTTCCATGTTTCGATGATGGTGCAGGCGGATGCGCCTGCATCCGCGCGGCCCGTAACCGGGCTGCCGGGCATTCTAGTCGAGGACGTGGCGCCACCGCCCCAGAAAAAACCGGCTGCACAAGGTGCAGCCGGCGTTCTTCCTTGCAAGCGCCCGATGGAAGCGATCAGCGGTGTTCGTCGGGCCCGCTGTGATGCGGCGCCTGTGCGTGCGGCTGAGGCTGCGCATGCTGCTGGGGCTGCGGATGCGGTGCCGGCGCCGGGCGAGGTGCCTGTTGCGCGTGATACTGCGGAGCCTGTGCGTGGTACTGCGGCGTCGGCGCGCGGTTCTGGGGCGCCTGGACAGCCCGCGATTCGTGCGCGGCGTAGGACGGCTGCGGCGCACTTTCCGCGCGATAGCCGCCGCCCGGAGTGGGCGTTTCACGCGTATAACCGGCATGGCCTGCCGACGGCGCACCTTCATTCGGGCGCCCGCCATTCGGGCCATGGGAAGCCCCGTTCGCGTGCGGCGCGAAACCCGACGAATGCAGGGCCATGTTGTCGCGCGGCTGCTGCACCGGCGCATTGGCGCGCTGGGCATTCATCGCCGCGGGCGTCGGCTGGCCCGTCGCGCCGCGCGTCGGGCCTTCGCCCGCGCCATTGAACGCACCGGCACGCGGTGTGGCCGCCACCGCCGGCGCGCCGTGATTGAACGACGCGCGCATGCCCTGATTCTGGCTGGCCATGGTGCGCTGCTGCTCCTGCGCCGCCACCGGACCGGCGTGGCGCTCGCGCGCGAAGCCCTGCTCCTGCGCCGTCGGTCGCGCGGCAATGCCGCCCTGTCCGCCGTTGAAGCTCGTGCGGTTGACGTTGACGTTGTTCACCACCGTGCGGTTGTAGACGTTGGTGATGTGCACGTTCTCGATGTGGTTCACCGAGCGGTTGTAGTAGAACGAACCGCCGCGCCAGTAACCGCCTGCATAGCCGACACCGCCATAGCCGTAGCCGTAGTTGATGCCGCCGTAGAAGCCCACGTGCGCACCCCAGTAGCCGCCATGGAACACATACACGCCACCGGCCCAGCCCCAGTAACCCGGGGTCCACAGCGCGCCGACGTAGGGCGGCATCACCCAGGTGCCCGGAACCCAATAATAGCCGTCACCATCCCAGGCCCAGTAGCCCGGCACCCAGATGTAGCCCGGCGCGGGAATCGCAGGCTGCGCGTATACCGGCAGCGGCGGCGGTGCGATGCCCACCGAGATGCCGACGGACACGCTGGCGTTTGCACTCCACGGAAACGCCGCCGTGGTAGCCAGCGCCATCGCGACGACCATGGAGCGCAGCAGGCCGCGATGCAGCAAAGCCCCGCGGCGATCAGATTGGATCCTCACCATAACGCCTCTCCCGTGAAGTGGGTCCTCGGTCAAGGTAACGCGGGAGTTGCCTTGCCGTCGTACGCCATGGAGCGCCACGGGTTCGGCGGGATTCAGCAGCTTGGCTGGTGAGTGAATGGTTTCTTGCGTGGTTCTGTCGATGAAGTGCGCGTTATGACTTGGTATGGACCAGGCGTGAAGCGAATGCGTGGAGTCTGGTAAGCACCTGGCCCTTTGGGCGAATCGGGATTTGTGCACGCGAGAGCCGCCGTCGTGGGCCTCGCCGGAACGAGAAGCGCGAACCATTCCTCTCGCTCGCAAAGCCGTCATTCCGGCGCAGGACGGAATGACGGAGTTGAGCGTGCTGCCAGAACCGCACATCTCCACACCAGACGCGCAAAAAGCCCACTAGGGGCTTCGTTGAATGACGCTGTTTCGTGGAGGTCGGGATTGTTCGGCTCATCCATGAGCCTCACCCTTCCGCGCTTCGCGCTCCAGGGCCAGCCTGCGGCTGTCCAAATTTGCTCCAGGCAAAATTGTCGACTGCGGAGGCAGGATGCCGAAGCGAACATCGGCACCGCCGATGGCCCGAAGGGCGAGGTGCAGGATGCACCGAGTTACCAGAGGGTTCGTCCACACTTCTCTCTCCGCCAGATACGCAAAAAGCCCCACTAGGGGGCTTTTTGCGTATCTGGCGGAGAGAGAGGGATTCGAACCCTCGATAAGGCTTTTGACCCTATACTCCCTTAGCAGGGGAGCCCCTTCGGCCTCTCGGGCATCTCTCCGTTTTTTTGCCCGCATCTCTGCGGAGCCGGCAAGGATACTAACCGGCGCGCTCAAGGTAAAGCTTTTATCGCCTGTCAGTGTTCGCCAGTACCGCCGGAGGCGTCGCCATCCGGCTCGTGCTCGTTCTTGATCCGCTGATAGATCTCTTCACGATGCACGGCAACGTTCTTGGGTGCGTTAATGCCAATGCGCACCTGGTTGCCCTTGACGCCTAGAACGGTAACGGTCACCTCGTCACCGATCATCAAGGTTTCACCGACCCTGCGGGTCAGAATCAACATGTTTGCCACTCCATGAATACTTTGGTCACAGGCCCACAGACGGTTATGCCTCACCCCTGAGCTAACCGCCTGAACAGTTCGACGATTGTACCGCCGAAGGCCCTACCGCCTTCCCCGGTTTCATGCCACAGACTAGGCATCCCCTGTGATGCCATGTCGCGCGACACCGTCGCAACCATCGGTGCCGGCAGTGTCTGGGATACTAGCCGAGCGTCCGATGGCAGTGCAATGCGTAAACGCCAACGGAGTATGGTCGGTTGACCCGCCAGTCAGGAGGCCAGTCGCTGACCAATCCAGCCCGCCAGGCCATCCAGGATGCCGGGCAGTTCCGGGGTGTCTGAACCGCCGCCCTGAGCCATGTCCGGTCGGCCACCGCCCTTGCCGTCGATCTGGCTGGCCACATGGGCAACCACGTCACCGGCCTTCACCCGGCCCAGTGCCTTTCCGTTCACGCCGGCCACCAGGGACACGCGGCCGTCAGCCGCCCCTGCCAGCAGCACCACGCAATCGACGAGCTGCTGCTTGAGGTTGTCCATGCTGTCACGCAGGGCCTTGGCGTCCAGACCTTCCAGGCGGGCGGCGACGACCTTGATGCCGTCGACGTCCTGCGCCGTGCCGGCGAGGTCGGCCGTCGCCGAGCCGGCAGCCTTGGCGCGCAGCGATTCCAGCTCGCGCTCCAGCTTTTTCTGCTTGTCGAACAGCTGGCGAAGTTTCTCAACCGCCTCGTCACCATGGGACGAAAGCAGCTGCGCGAACTCACCCAGGCGACGTTCCTCGTCGGCCACGTAGGCCAGCGCACCAACACCGGTCACCGCTTCGATGCGGCGCACGCCCGAGGCCACGCCAGCCTCGCTGACAATCTTGAACAGGCCGATATCACCCGTGCGGCCCACGTGCGTGCCGCCACAAAGCTCGGTGGAAAACTCGCCCATCTTCAGCACGCGCACTTCGTCGCCGTACTTCTCGCCGAACAGCGCCATGGCGCCGAATTCGATCGCGTCGTTGTAACCCATGTGATGCACTTCGGCCGCTTCGTTGCGACGCACTTCGGCATTCACCAGGGCTTCGATCTCGCGCAGCTCTTCCGCGCTCATCGGCTTGAAGTGCGCAAAGTCGAAGCGCAGTCGCTCCGGCGCTACCTGCGAGCCCTTCTGGGTAACGTGCTCGCCCAGCACCTTGCGCAGGGCAGCGTGCAACAGGTGCGTGGCCGAGTGATTGAGCACGATGGCCTGGCGGCGCGTGCCGTCGACATTGGCCTCCACCACATCACCCACGCGCAAGGCCTGCTTGCCGTGCCACTGGCCGGCATGGCCAAAGAACACGCCACCCATCTTGAGCGCATCGCCCACGGTGAACGAACCTGCGGCAGACACCAGCGCACCGGTGTCGCCCACCTGTCCACCGGACTCGGCGTAGAACGGTGTACGGTCAAGGATGACAAGACCTTCCTCGCCATCGGTCAGCTGATCGAGCTGCTTGCCAGCACGCACAATGCCAACCACCTTGCTGCCCTGGCTGGTCAAAGCGTCGTAACCGAGGAAGACGGTCGGCGCCAGCTGGCTGGCCAGCTCGGCCGGCATCTGGCCCTTGGCTTCGAACTTGCCGCCTTCGCGGCTGCGCTCCTGCTGTTCCTTCATGGCCTGCTCGAAGCCGTCCATGTCCACCGTCAGGCCGCGCTCGCGCGCGATATCGGCGGTCAGGTCGATCGGGAAGCCATAGGTGTCGTACAGGCGGAAGGCGTCGGCGCCGGGAATGCTGTCGCTCGACCTGGCGGCCACGGCGTCGAACAGGCGCATGCCGTTCTCCAGTGTTTCGCCGAAGCGGCGCTCTTCCGTGCGCAGGGCGTCTTCGACGAAGGCCTGTTTCTGCGCCAGTTCCGGATAGGCCTCGCCCATCTCTTGCACCAGCGGCTTGACCATCTTCCAGAAGAAATCGCCACGCACGCCGAGCATCCAGCCGTGGCGCAAGGCGCGACGGATGATGCGGCGAAGCACATAGCCACGGCCTTCGTTGGAGGGCAGCACGCCGTCGACAATGAGGAACGAACAGGCGCGGATGTGATCGGCGATCACGCGCAGCGACTTGTTGGCCAGGTCCTTGGTGCTGGTCAGTTCGGCAGCCACCTGGATCAGGTGCTGGAACAGGTCGATTTCGTAGTTGGAGTGCACGTGCTGCAGCACGGCGGCCAGGCGCTCCAGGCCCATGCCGGTATCCACGCACGGTGCCGGCAGCGGCGACAACGTGCCATCGGGCGCGCGGTCGAACTGCATGAACACGAGGTTCCAGATTTCGATGTAGCGGTCGCCGTCTTCGTCCGGCGAGCCCGGCGGGCCACCCGCGATGCCTTCACCGTGATCGAAGAAGATTTCCGTACATGGACCGCACGGGCCGGTGTCCGCCATCTGCCAGAAATTGTCCGACGCGAATGGCGCGCCCTTGTTGTCGCCGATGCGCACGATGCGCTCCGCCGGCACGCCCACTTCCTTGTTCCAGATGTCGAAGGCTTCGTCATCGGTGTGATACACCGTGACCCACAGCTTGTCCTTCGGCAGCTTGAAGACGCCGGTCAGCAGCTCCCACGCGTAGGTAATGGCGTCGC
The DNA here is from genome assembly GCF_014297575.1 of Dyella telluris. NCBI lineage: Bacteria > Pseudomonadati > Pseudomonadota > Gammaproteobacteria > Lysobacterales > Rhodanobacteraceae > Dyella > Dyella telluris. Next base: position 872,882 of record NZ_CP060412.1, read on the forward strand.
GCTTGAAGTAGTCGCCAAACGACCAGTTGCCCAGCATTTCGAAGAAGGTGTGGTGGCGCGCGGTATAGCCCACCGCATCCAGGTCGTTGTGCTTGCCGCCGGCACGCAGGCAGCGCTGCACGTCGGCCGCGCGCACGTACGACAGCTTTTCGCTGCCCAGGAACACGTTCTTGAACTGCACCATGCCCGAGTTGGTGAACAGCAGCGTCGGGTCGCTGGCCGGCACCAGCGAGCTGGACGGCACGATGGTGTGGCCCTTCGAGCGAAAATAGTCGAGGAAGGTCGAGCGGATTTCGGCGGTTTTCATGCGGCTGGGGAAGACCTGGCGGAATGAGGCCACGTCCGGGGAGCGGCACCGAAGCGACGCCTATCCGCCCCACCAGCGGGGAGCTCAGGCGTCGTCGTCGGCTGCGTCGTCCACGTCGGCGTGGGTAACACTCCGTACTGTGGCGGCGGGAAAGCCCCGACGCAAGAGAAATTGCGCCCTGCGGGCCTTTTCGTCGCGATCCGGCGCCGATCCGGCGCCAAAACGCCGCCTCAGCTGGGCCAGCGCGCTGGCCTCCCAGTCCACCTCGGCCTCGTCCAGCACGGCCCGGATCCGGGCCTCGGACAGGCCGTGGCTTTTCAGCTCGGCCCGTACCCGCATGGGGCCGTAGCCCTGCGAGACCCGGCTGCGCACCAGTACCCCGGCGAAACGATCGTCGTCCTGGTAGTGCTGCTCGCCGAGGCGGTCGATCGCCGCGCCAGCTTCTTCACCTTCGTAGCCCTTCTGCCGCAGCTTGAGCTTCAGCTCCCGCCGCGAATGCTCGCGGCGCGCAAGCATGCCCAGCGCCTTGTTGTAGGCACTGGGCTTGCCGGGCTTGTCATTGCGATCGCTGGCCATGGTTCCAGCCTGCCCCGGGGCAGGCGATCAGACCGGGGCGGCAAGCTTGGGGGCGGCATGCGACTCGCCTGCCCCATCCGGCACGCCCCGGGCGCCGATCAGGCTTCTTCGGTTTCCACCGCCGGCAGCGGCGAGGAACCGTTGCTCACCAGCAGGCGGGCACGCAGTTCGGCGTCCACTTCGTTGGCGATGGCCGGGTTGTCGCGCAGGAACTGGCGGACGTTTTCCTTGCCCTGGCCGATGCGGTCGCCCTTGTAGCTGTACCAGGCACCGGACTTGTCGATCAGGTTCTGCGCCACGCCCAGCTCGATGATCTCGCCTTCGCGCGAGGTGCCCTCGCCGTAGAGGATCTCGAACTCGGCCTGGCGGAATGGCGGCGCCACCTTGTTCTTGACCACCTTGACGCGGGTTTCCGAACCGATGACTTCCTCACCCTTCTTCACCGCGCCGATGCGGCGGATATCCAGGCGCACCGAAGCATAGAACTTCAGCGCGTTGCCGCCGGTGGTGGTTTCCGGGCTGCCGAACATCACGCCGATCTTCATGCGGATCTGGTTGATGAAGACCACCAGGCAGTTCGACTTCTTGATGTTGGCGGTGAGCTTGCGCAGGGCCTGGCTCATCAGGCGGGCGTGCAGGCCCACGTGAGAGTCACCCATTTCGCCTTCGATTTCAGCCTTGGGCGTAAGCGCGGCGACGGAGTCGACCACCACCACGTCCACCGCGCCGGAGCGCACCAGCATGTCGGCGATTTCAAGCGCCTGTTCGCCGGTGTCGGGCTGGGAGACCAGCAGGTCTTCCACGTTCACGCCCAGCTTGGCGGCGTAGGACGGGTCCAGTGCGTGCTCGGCGTCGACGAAGGCCGCCGTGCCGCCGTTCTTCTGGCAGTTGGCGATGACCTGCAGGGTCAGCGTGGTCTTGCCCGACGATTCCGGACCGTAGATCTCGACGATGCGGCCGCGCGGCAGGCCGCCGACGCCCAGCGCGATGTCCAGGCCCAGCGAACCGGTCGAAACGGTCTCGATCGCTTCGTCGGAACGGTCGCCAAGGCGCATGACGGCACCCTTGCCGAACTGCTTTTCGATCTGGCCGAGGGCGGAGGTGAGCGCCTTGCGCTTGTTGTCATCCATCGTCTTGAATCCTGGAGGTTGGCAGTGAATGTGGAGGCATGATGCCCGCGGCTGGTCTCACGGGCTGCGATCTCAGGAGGGGAAGTATCCCATACCGGTCAACCCGGTCCCTGCCGTCGGCGCCCGTCAGTCCGTCAGCGTCTTGAGCACGCCGCTGAGCGCCGCGGCGACGGTCTGTCGGCGCACCGCCTCGCGGTCGCCGTCGAAATGGAACAACTGGGCATAGGCGTAGCCACCGCGCCGTTTCCAGCCGATCCAGACCGTGCCGACGGGCTTGTCCGGCGTGCCGCCGCTGGGCCCGGCAATGCCGGTCACGGCCACCGCGACGCCCGCGCCAAAGCGCGACAACGCACCGGAGACCATCTCCAGCGCGGTCTCCTCACTGACCGCCCCGGTACGTTCCAGCGTGCGGGGATTCACCCCCAACAGGGCTTCCTTGGCTTCGTAGCTGTAGGTAACCACGCCGGCATCGAACCAGGCCGAGCTGCCGGGCAGATCGGTCAGGGCCTTGGCGATCCAGCCGCCGGTGCAAGATTCGGCGGTCACCATCATCAGGCGCCGCTGCTGGGTCGCGCTGGCCACCTGTTCGGCCAGTGCCTGGAGTTCGGCATCGGAGGGTACGGACAACGTCATGGGGGATCCCTGGGGAGTGGGGGCAAGCTGGTCGTTCTACCGCGTGGGGGCGATCCCGCCAAGGGTTGGAGTGCCAAGCCCTTGATGGGAATGCCGACCGCCAACTTACCCTCAACGTCGCCCCCCTTCACCGTCATTCCCGCGAAAGCGGGAATCCAGCGCCTTTCTGGGGCGATCCGTACAAAGCCAAGTCACTGGATTCCCGCTTTCGCGGGAATGACGATGAGGGATAATGCGGCGTCGACAGGGCCCGCTGACGCTCAGCTCCCCCAGACGGTTTCGGCGTACTTGAGGAAATTCAGACCCAGGATCTTTTCGATGCGCCCGCCGGAATAGCCCTTCTGCGCAAGCAGCTGGGCCAGCTTGTGGAATTGCTGCGGGCCGCGCAGATCCACCACGAAGGGATAGGTATCCGGCCGCTCGCCCGCCGCACTGATGCCCGCGGCCTGACGCTCGGCAATCTCTTTCGCCAGCTGGGCCTGATAGGCCTTGAGGTCATCGATCTGCGTCACCGTGCCGTCGGTGCCGATGCCCACGTGGTCCTCGCCACACACGTTCACGGCGTGATCGATGTGCGCCACCACGTCCTCGGCGCGCGCGTGGCCGGACGCATTGACGAACGGCATGAAGTAGATACCGACAAAACCGCCCCGCTCCGCTACCAGGCGCAGTTCCGCGTCGGTCTTGTTGCGCGGCAGGTCGGTCACCGCACGGCAGCCGGTGTGGTTGATCGAGATCGGCGCCCTGGATACACGCGCGGCCTCCAGGCAGGTGTGCTCGCCACTGTGTGAAAGATCGACCATCACGCGGCAGGCGTTGAGCCGTTCCACCACGTCGCGCCCGAATGGGGTCAGGCCGCGATTCTCCGGCGCCATCGAACCATCGCCCAGCTGGTTCGCCGGGTTGTAGGTGAGCTGGAACACGCGCACGCCCAGGTTGGCGAAAACATCCACGCGCGTGGCGTCCTTGCCCATCATGGCGCCGTTCTGGAAGCCGTAGATCAGGCCGATCTTCTTCTCGTCGTGGGCACGGCGGATATCCGCGGCGGTAAGTACCTTCAGCACATCGCCCGCATGCCCGCGTACCAGCGCATCGGTGGCGGCGATGTCGCGCACGCTGGCCTCGAACGGGTCGTCCGGCCCGGATACATAACCCAGCGTCACGTTCACTGCCGTCAGGCCGGAGGCATGCGCCTCGGCCAGCACACGCGGCGTCATGCCCGGAACCAGCGAATCCGCGCCCTGGTTGGGATCACCCAGGCCGCCCAACGCATTGATGATGATGCCGCTGTCGGAAGTACCAACGCCCTTGGGCGAAGCGCCCAGCGTTTCCAACGGCAGCAGCGATGCCGCCGCCGCGCAGGTCATGCCGGTAAGGAACGTGCGTCGATCAATCGTCGTCGTCATGGCCCATTTCTTCCCGGGTAACCGGCTTGTAGTCGGCGCGCGGATACTCGTGCCCGCGCTTGACCGTCAGGCGGATGCTGTGGAGGTTGCCGATGTCCTTCAAGGGGTCGGCGGACAACACGGCGAAGTTCGCCAGCTTGCCCGCTTCGATCGAGCCCATGTCCTTCGCCTGTCCCGCGGCCTGCGCGCCCACCAGCGTGGCCGAGTGCAGGGCTTCCAGCGGAGGCATGCCCACATCGTGGGCAAGGAAGAAGATCTCGTCGTAAACGGACGGCCATACCTGATCCACGCCGCCATCGTTGTCGGTACCCGTGGAAACCGGCACGCCCGCTTTCCATGCCTGGCGAACCAGCCGCGTGGTGGTTGGCCCCGTGCAGCGCAGCGGCTTGCGATCGGGGTGCGCTTTGCGCTCGGCGTCATAGCGCACGAACAGGCTGCCGGTGGCATCGAGAATCGTGCCGTGCTTCAGCATGTCCTTGTAGAGCCCCGCGATCACGGGATCGTCGCCGCGTGGCGCGAGCAAGGCGTCGTGGAACGGCGTGTGGTCCTCGTAGGACTTCAGCATCACCGGTTCCAGCTGGTAAGCGAGATAACAGGCATGGCTCACCACATCGACACCGGCGTCGATGACATCGGCCGGACGCGTGGGAAACACCGCACTGTGCGCCCACACCATGATGTGCTGCCGGTGGGCTTCGGCGGTGATTCCCTTCACCAGCTCCGGCGGAAGATCCGCGTAGACCTTGATGGCGGTGGCGGACGTGCCGCGAGCCAGGGTCACCGCTTCGCGCAGGTCGGTCTTGTCGTTGATCTCCTGCATCCACGGGCTATGGCCCGGCGTCACGCCATAGCTGGCGGCGCCCACGCGGGGGTCGGCGAAGAAATCCGGGCCGGCCATCAGCGCGGCGTAGTAGATATCCGGTGCGGGAATCTCGCCGGCACGCGCCTCGCGCGCCAGCTCGCCCACCGAACGCAGGTCGTCGGCCATGTCCCGAACGGCAGTGACGCCCGCATACAGATTGCGACGCAGGATGGCCTGGGCGCGCTTCGCGTTCGGCGGCGTGGCCATGTGCACATGGCTGTCGATCAGGCCGGGAATGACGTAACCGCCATGCAGGTCCACCGTGTGCACGCCGGCCGCGCGCGCGCCTTCCAGCGTGCCGTGCGGCCCCACCGCCACGATGCGTTCGCCGCGCACCAGGATGTCCTGATTCGCCCGTGGCGCGGCGCCGGTGCCGTCAATCACCGTGCCCCCCGCATAGAGCGTCACGGCGTCGGTCGTCGAGGGGCTGACGCCATCGCTCCCCGCAGCAAAGGTGGCGGGAACGGACAGCGCAAGAAGCAGCGCCGCCATCAGGCGTGAAACCGGTCGTTGGTGGGTATGCATGAGCGGCGATGCTACACATCGCGTTTGCGGCATCACAAGCATGCCGAAGGTACGACCTGCATGCGGGTTACCGGGCGAGCGCGCCGATCAACGCCTGCGTCAGCGGTTTCAGGTAATAGCTGCCTTCCGGAACGGCCTGCACCGCCACGCCATGCCGCGCCAGCGACTCCACCACCAGCGGGCCCACGGCTGCCACCACCGTTTGCGACAGGGCCGCCTGCCAGGCACCCCGCTGCCCGAGCCGGTCGGCCAGGCGAAAGAGCCGCTCCACCTGCTGCAGGCTGGTGAAGGCCACCGCGTCGATGCCGCCCCCGGTCATGCGCTGCATCAGCGTGGTCACCGCTGCATCGTCAGAGGCATCGGCATAGCGATAGGGCGCGACCGGGCGCACGATGGCACCGGCCGCCGCCAGGAAGTCCATCAGCGGCGTGTTGGGATCGGTGCCGTACAACTGCACCCCTACGCGCCGGCCATGCAGGTCAAGCTGCTGTAGATACCCGATCATCCCCTGCGTGGTGGCGGGCTCGACCACCACGTCAGGACGCAGGCCCAGTTCGCGCAGCACGCGCCCCGGCTTGGGACCGCGAGCGATGATGCGCATCGCGGCAAGCTGCTCGACGAATGGCGTGCGCAACCCCGGCTCGTGGCGGTCGATCGCGCCCAGCAACCGATGCAGGCCCTCGCCCGTGAACACGAGCAGGTCATCGCAGGTACCCGCGTTGATCTCGCGTATCCATGCCAGCACCGGAGCGGGATCGGCGGCATTGCGGATATCCACCAGCGGGCAGCGCAGCACGCTGGCGCCACGACGCTCCAGCAACGCGGCAAACACGTCCAGCTCCCGCGATTCGGGAACGGCAATGCAACGGCCGCCCAGCGGCCCTTCCGTGCCCACAGCCTCATGCATGACCCTGCACCTCCGGGACTGATGGCCCGCCATGGCACCGCATGCAGCCCATCAAACCGCCTCCATCTCTACCGGCACCGTGCCAACCTCATGCCCGGCATCATCCACCAGTTCGCCGTACCACGCGTGCTGGCGTGCGAACGCCGCGACCTCGCCGATGATCAGCAGCGCCGGTGTCTTCAGCGCGTGGCGACGGGCCTGCGACGTCAGCGTGGCCAGTGTGGCGACCATCACGCGTTGTCGCGGCAGCGTCCCGTTCTCGATGATGGCGCAAGGGGTTGCCGCATCGCGCCCACGGGAGATCAGTTCTGTTGCCAGCGCTTCAAGCTTCTCCACACCCATGTAGATCGCCAGGGTCTGGCGGGGATGGCCGGACACCTGGTCGCCCAGCGTATCCGCCGCGTCCTTGCCGTGCGCCGTGAGCAGGCAAAGCGACTGTGCATGGTCGCGATGCGTAAGCGGTATGCCGGCGAATGCCGCACAAGCGACGGCCGCCGTGATGCCCGGCACCACGTCGCAGTCCACCCCATGCCGGCGCAGGTAGGCGAGTTCTTCGCCGCCGCGCCCGAACACAAAGGGATCGCCGCCTTTCAGGCGCACCACGCGGCGCCCTTCGCGCGCGTGGGCCAGCATCAGCCGATGGGTATGTTCCTGCGCCACCTGCCGACCACCGCATCGCTTGCCCACGTCAATGCATTCAGCATCGCGCCGTGCCATGGCCAGCACCTCGGGACTCACCAGCTGGTCATACAGGATTACATCCGCCTGCTGCAGCTCACGCAGCGCCTGCAGCGTCAGCAGGCCGGGGTGCCCCGGACCCGCCCCCACCAAGGCCACCGAACCCTTGCTGCCCGGCGGCCTTTCGTCCTCCAGCGCCTCCTGCAGGGCTTGCCCGGCCTGCCCCGGCTTAGCCTGCCGTAGCAGCGACAGCACCGGACCATCGTGCAGCCAGTCGTAGAAGCCTCGTCGTGCAGCGGTATCAGGGAAGCGACCCACGATGCGTGCACGGTGCTGCTGCGCCAGTGCCACCAGCGCCCCCAGCGAGTGGTCGAGCACGCGCTCCAACTGCTCGCGGATCCGGCGCCCGATCGCCGGCGCGGCGCCGGCCGTGGATATCGCCACCGTCAACGGTGCGCGATCCACCACGGCGGGCACATGGAATTGCGACAGCGCGGCATCGTCCACCACGTTGGCAAAGGTGCGTCGCTCTTTTGCCTGCGCCGCGATGCTTGCGTTGAGCGCGCGATCATCCGTAGCGGCGATGACCAGCCACATGCCGTCAAGCCAGGCCGGCTCGAACTCGCCATGCCTTCCCTGCACTTTGCCAGCCTCGATCCACGCGACCACTTCTGGCTCGAAACGCGGGGCTCCCACCCATACGTCGGCGCCGGCATCCAGCAAGGCCTTGGCCTTTCGCAGCGCCACGCTGCCACCGCCTACCACCAGCACGGGAAGACCGCTCACATCGGCAAACAAGGGATAGAGCTTCATGCTTCGCCTCCGTACTGTCGTCGGGTCATGTCATGCCTCGGTCGCCGCGCGCGATTCGGCGATCAGTCGTTGCAGCTCCGGCACGCACGAGCCGCAATTGCCACCCGCGCGCAGCGTCGCCGTGATCTTGGCGGTGGTATCCAGTCCTTCCTTGCGGATGGCCTCGCAGATCGTGTTCCTGCCTACGCCGAAGCACGAGCACACCACCGGGCCGGTATCAACGCCGGCCCCCGGCGGCTCGCCGATCAGCAGGCCGGCGCGATCGATATCCTCCAGGCGTTCACGCGCGAACAGGCTCGACAGCCATTGACGCGAAGGAAGATCCGGCCGCGATGAAAGAAACACGCAGGCATCGATGCGATCGTCCAGCACGTGCACCGCACGATAGACGCCGGTAGTGCGGTCCTCGTACTCCAGCCAGTCCGCATCCGGGTCGTTCACACCCAGCCAGGCCCTGGCCCAGGCACCGCAATCACCGGGGCGCTCGCGATGGGCCAGCTCGTAGCGGAAGAAGCGCTCGCCCTGGATAAGGGTCCAGTAGCTCAGTTCCGATGCCGGCAGGAAACGACGCCCGAATGCAAAGCCATACCAGCGCACGGGGAAGGGCTCGATGCGCACGGGCGTGTGCTTGAACTCCGGCTCACCGGATACCGGATCCACCACCGGGTTCACCACGCCCCCCACGCGCGCATCGGAGGCGAACTGATCGTTCCAGTGAATAGGCACGAAGACATGGCCGGCAAGCACATCGCCACCATGCCGCACACGCGCCACCATCGCGCCCCAGCGGGACTGCACCCGTGCAAGCTCACCTTCGCGCACGCCGCTGCGCAATGCATCGTGCGGATGCATGTCGATGTACGGCTCGCTGATATGCCCGGCCAGCCGGGGTGACTTCCCGGTGCGCGTCATGGTGTGCCAGTGATCGCGTACTCGCCCGGTGTTGAGTACCAGCGGGAACTCGGCATCCGGTGCATGCACGGGCGCACGGGCCTTCGTGGCGACAAAGCGAGCCCGGCCGTCAGGGTGCGCAAATCGGCCGTCCGAAAGTACGCGTTGCGTTCCCTCGCCATGCTCATTGACCGGCCACTGCACCGGTGCCAGGTTGGCGTAACCCTGCGGCGTGAGCGCCGACATGCTCCCGAGATTCAGCACCCGCGGTGCAGCAGGCAGTCCGTCGTCGCATGCCTCGTGATTGCGGAAGGAGGTAAGCCGCGCATGCTCCACGAAAATCTGCTGCGGCGTCTCGAACTCGAAACCTTCCACGAAACCAAGGCGCTTCGCGACGTCGCACACGATGCGCCAGTCAGCCCTCGCTTCACCCGGCGCCGGAAGAAACGGCCGCTGCCGGGAGATGCGCCGTTCCGAGCTGGTCACGGTGCCATCCTTTTCGCCCCAGCCCAGCGCCGGCAGCAACACATGGGCATGCACATTGGTGTCGGTGCGTTCGATGATGTCCGAGCACACCACGAATTCGCATGCATTCAGCGCGCGCTTCACACGGTCGGCGTCCGGCAGGCTTACCACCGGGTTGGTGCCCATGATCCACAGCGCCTTGACCTCACCCTCCAGCACGGCATCGAACAAGGCCACGGCCTTCAGGCCGGGTTGCGAGGCCATGCGTGGCGACGCCCAGAACGATTGCACGATGTCCCGGTGCACGGGATCGTGCAGCTCCATGTGCGCTGCCAGCATGTTTGCCAGCCCACCCACTTCGCGTCCGCCCATGGCGTTGGGTTGCCCGGTGATAGAGAACGGGCCAGCGCCTGGCTTGCCGATACGTCCTGTCAACAGGTGACAGTTGATCAGGCTGTTGACCTTGTCCGTGCCGCTGGACGACTGGTTCACACCTTGCGAGAACAGTGTCACGGTCTTCTCGCAACGCGCGAACAGGCGATAGAAGGCCAGCAGATCGGACAGCTGCACGCCACACGCCTTTGCCACCACGGCTGGCTCGGGCGCGTCGTTTTCGGCGGCAGCCAGCGCTTGTGCCAGCCCCAGGGTGTGCGCGTCCACGAAGCTCGCATCCATCACGCCATGCTGGAACAGGAAGCTGAGCAGGCCGTTGAACAACCACACGTCGGTGCCAGGCTTTACCGGCAAATGCAAATCCGCGGACTCGCACGTGGCGGTGAAGCGCGGATCGATCACCACGACGCGCGCACCCGCCTCCTTCGCCGCGGCGATGCGCTGGAACACGACCGGATGGCACCATGCCGTATTGGAACCCACCAGCACGATCAGCTCGGCACGGTCGATGTCCTCATAGCAGCCTGGCACCAGATCCTCGCCAAACGCGCGCTTGTGGCCTGCCACCGCCGACGACATGCACAGCCGCGAGTTGGTGTCGATGTTGGCCGTGCCGAGATAGCCCTTCGCCAGCTTGTTGACGACGTAATAGTCCTCCGTGAGCAACTGCCCGGAGACATAGAACGCCACGGCATCGGGCCCGTGCTGCTCGATGACACGGCGGAAGCCGTCGGCCACGCGGTCGAGTGCATCGTCCCAGCCGGTGCGGAAAAACGCCCCGTCCGGCCCGCGCAGCTTCGGGTGCAGCAAGCGCCCCTGCAGGTCCACCGTCTCCGCCAGTGCCGCGCCTTTCACACATAGTCGCCCATGGTTGGAACCATGCGAGGGATCACCCGCCACGCTCACCGTGCCCAGCGCATCTACACCTGCCAGCACACCGCAGCCCACGCCGCAGTACGGACAGGTGGTAGCAACGCGGGCGCTCAAGGCTGCCCTCCCGTTGCCTGGCAATAGGCCTGGCCGAACAACAGGCGATCACGCCAGCGCGCGACATCCGTGCGATGGTTGATCAGGTCGACGTACCAGCTTCCATCGCGCGCGTCGCCGTAAAGCACGGCGCCCACCAGTCGCGGGCCGTCGAGCACCAGCCGCTTGTAGATGCCGCGCCGGGGATCGCGCATCACCAGGTCCTCCGTGCCCGCACCGCCCATGAAGTCGCCGGCGGAGTAAAGGTCGATGCCGGTCACCTTCAGGCGCGTGGCGGTTTGCCCGGTGCGATAGCGACGATGGCCGAAGCGCGCGAGATGGGCCGCGCAGACGTTCGCCTGCTCCCACACCGGCGCAACCAGCCCGAAGGTCAACTGGCGATGCTGCACGCATTCACCCACGGCATAGATGCTGGGGTCGTAGGTCTGCAGCGTGTCATCCACCACGATGCCGCGCTCGCAATAGATGCCGCTTTCCTGCATCAGTGCGATATCCGGTTGCACGCCGATGGCGATCACCACCAGATCGGCCTCCACGCAGCTGCCGTCGGCCAGCCGCACCCGCTCGATGCGGTCCTTGCCCTCGAAGGCGGCGGTCTCCGCACCCAGCCGAAGGGCTAGCCCCCTGCCCTCCAGATTCCTTGCCAGCAGCTTTGCCGCATCGCCATCGAGCTGCTGATTGAGCAGCACGTGACTGCGATGGATCAACGTGACCTGCATGCCACGCCGTGACAGGCCGTTTGCAGCCTCGATGCCCAGCAACCCGCCACCGATGACCGCCGCGCGCCGGTGCCGGCCCGCCGAGGCGACCATGTGTTCGACATCGTCGATGTTGCGGAACGACACGATGCCGGGCAGCTCGTTGCCCGGCACCTTGAGCATGGCGGGACGCGAACCGGTGGCGATCAGCAATCGGTCGTAGGCACGCTCGATTCCGTCACGCGAACGCACGACACGTCGTGCGCGATCCACCGACACCACCGGGTCACCCCGATGCAGTTCGATGCCCCGCTCGGCGTACCAGGCCGGCTCGTTGAGCATGATCTCGTCGGCCTGCTTCTCGCCGCTGAGCAGCAGCGACAGCAGGATGCGGTTGTAGTTGCCGTAGGGCTCCGCACCGAACACGGTGATGTCGTAAAGATCCGGCGCAAGCTGCAACAACTCCTCGACCGTACGCATGCCGGCCATGCCATTGCCGATGACCACCAGGCGTGGACGCGGTCTATTCATGCATCCCCACGCCTGACCTGCACCGTGTCGCCCTCGCGCCGCACCTGCCATGCGTGCACGGCCAATGCCGGCGATTCCAGGCATTCGCCCGTGCACAGGTCGAAGTGCTGCTTGTGGATGGGCGAGGCGACCACCACATGCCCGCCCAGATCGCCGACCAGTCCACGCGACAGCACTGCCGCGCCGGTCGACGGATCGACATTGTCGATCGCATAAAGCTCGCCGCTGGCCATGTGGAACACCGCTACCTGTTCGCCGTCCACCAGGGCGCAAACGCCCGTATCGGGGACAATGTCGTCGATCGCGCAGACCGACATCCAACCGGCACAGTCTTTGGTCGCCATCACTCACTCCGTTTCCACGACGGCGGGGATACGCCCGCGGCGCGCCTGTTTTTCCGCTGCCGTCGCCGGGCGGATCTGCCCACGTTCGGGCACGAAGTCCACACGATCATCGCCGGCATCGCTGTTGACGAAATGCTTGAACCGTCGACGTACCAGTGGATCAGTGACGGCCCGCTTCCACTCGCATTCGTAGGTATCGACGACCTGTTTCATCTCCGCTTCGAGTTCCTCGCCGATGCCCAGGCTGTCGTGGATGATCACGTCGCGCAGGTAGTCCATGCCGCCATCCAGGTTGTCACGCCACACACTGGTGCGCTGCAGGCGATCGGCGGTGCGGATATAGAACATCAGGAAGCGGTCGATGTAGCGCACCAGCGTGTCGCCATCCAGATCGCCGGCCAGCAGCTCCGCGTGCCTCGGCTTCATGCCGCCATTGCCGCAGACGTAGAGGTTCCAGCCCTTTTCGGTGGCGATGATGCCGACGTCCTTGCTCTGCGCTTCCGCGCATTCGCGCGTGCAGCCCGACACGGCGAACTTCAGCTTGTGCGGCGAGCGCAGGCCCTTGTAGCGGTTCTCCAGATCGATGGCCTTGCCCACCGAATCCTGCACGCCATAGCGGCACCAGGTGGAGCCCACGCAGGATTTCACCGTGCGCAGCGACTTGCCGTAGGCGTGTCCGGATTCAAAGCCCGCGGCGATCAACTCCTCCCAGATCAGGGGAAGCTGTTCCACCCGGGCGCCGAACATGTCCACGCGTTGGCCACCGGTGAGCTTGGTGTAGAGGCCGTACTTGCGGGCGATCTGGCCGATGGCGATCAACCCGTCAGGCGTCACCTCGCCACCAGCCATGCGCGGCACCACCGAGTAGGTACCATCCTTCTGGATATTGGCGAGAAAATAGTCGTTGGAATCCTGCAGCGAAGCATGCTCACGCTGCAGCACGAACTCGTTCCAGCACGAGGCCAGAATGCTCGCCGCCACCGGCTTGCAGATATCGCAGCCCAGCCCATGGCCATGCCGCGCGAGCAACTCGTCGAAGCGATGGATCTGGCCCACGCGCACCAGGTGATAGAGCTCCTGTCGCGAATAGGGGAAGTGCTCGCACAGGTGGTTGTTCACCGCCATGCCCTGGCGCTTCATTTCCGCCTTCATGATCTGCGTGGCCAACGGCACGCAGCCACCGCAGGTAGTACCTGCGCGCGTGGCCTGCTTCAGCGCACCGATGGTGGTGGCTCCCGCTGCCACGGCCTCGCACAGCTGCGCCTTGCTTACGTTGTTGCACGAACAGATCTGCGCCGTCGCGGGCAAGGCATCCACCGCCAGCCCCGGTTTCGTCGTGCCCTCCACGAGCGGGAGCATCAGCGATCCCGGCGAATCGGGCAGATCCAACCCGTTGAGCATCATCTGCAGCCAGGCGCCATAGTCGGTGGCGTCGCCCACCAGAACGCCGCCGAGCAAACGCTTGCCATCGCCCGAGACGACCAGCTTCTTGTAGATCTGCCGGTGCTCGTCGCTGTATTGATACGAACGACTGCCCGGCGTCGCGCCGTGGGCGTCGCCGATGCTGGCCACGTCCACGCCCATCAGTTTGAGCTTGGTGGACATGTCCGCTCCGGCGAACTCCGGCAGGCTGGGCGCCTGGCTGCGCACCAGCAACGCGTGCAGGTGATTGGCGACCACGCGCGCCATGTCATAGCCGGGCGCCACCAGTCCGAACACCTTGCCACCCCATTGCGCGCACTCGCCGATGGCGTAAACGTCGCGATCGCGCGTGCGGCAGAAGTTGTCCACCATGATGCCGCCACGCTGGCCCACGCCCAGCTCGCTGCTGCGCGCCAGTTCATCGCGCGGACGAATGCCTGCCGAGAACACGATGAGATCGGTTTCCAGATGGCTGCCGTCAGCGAACGTCATGCGATGGCGCATCGCTTCGCCATCGGAGATCCCCAGCGTGTTCTTGCCGGTGTGTACCACCAGGCCGAGGTCTTCGATGGTCCGGCGCAGCACCTGGCCGCCGGCATCGTCCACCTGCACCGCCATCAGGCGCGTGGCGAATTCCACCACGTGCGTTTCCAGCCCCATGTCGCGCAGCGCCTTGGCGCATTCCAGCCCGAGCAGGCCGCCGCCGATCACCACGCCGTGCGTCGAACGCGTGCCCCAGTGGGCGAGCTCATCCAGATCGTCGAGCGTGCGATACACCAGGCAGCCCGGGCGATCATTGCCGGGAATGGGCGGCACGAACGGCGTCGAGCCGGTCGCGATCACCAGCTTGTCATAGGCAATGACGTCACCGTCGCTAGTGGTCACGCGCTTGATCGCGCGATCGATGCCCACGGCGCGAGTGCCAAGCCGCAGCGACATGCCGGCCTGCTCGAAGAACCCCGGCGTCACCAGCGAAAGATCATCGGCGCTCTTGCCGGCGAAGAATTCGGACAGGTGCACGCGGTCGTATGCCGGCCGGCTCTCCTCGCACAACACGGTGACTTCCAGCCCCGGCGGCTGCAACGACGCCAGTTCTTCGAGCAGCTTGTGGCCAACCATGCCGTTGCCCACGACGACCAGTTTCATTCCCATCCCGATGACCTCCGTGGATTCAGTCGATGGCCATGACTGGCCCGCCTGCCTGTTGCAATGCCTCCCGGTAAAGCCGCTCTTCGTCGGCCGTGTGCTCGCGGCTGAAGCGCACCGCCAGCGCGCACACGGAACCGGCGATCACGAAGCAGCCCAGCACCAGGAAGCTCTGTTGCACCGAGCCAGTGAATTTCTGCAGGAACCCCGCAGCCACTGCGCCCACGTTGCCGCCCGCGCCGACAATGCCTGCCACGCCGCCAAGCGCCCTGCGATCGATGAAGGGCACCAACGCATACGTGGCGCCGCAGGCCATGTGGGTGAACAGGCCGAACGAGAGCATCGCCGCGATGGCCTCGCCCGCGGCATGCGCACTGGAGAACCACAGCAAGCCAAGCCCTTCGCAGAGCATCAGCACGCACAACAGGCGCGCACGTGCGGAAAGTCCGCGCTGGCGCGCGAGCCGGTCAGACGCCAGTCCACCCAAGGCACGCGCAAACAAGGCGAGCAGGCCGAAACAGCCCACGGCCAGCCCCGCCCCGCCAAGACTCAAGCCGAAACGGTCGACGTAATACGCCGCCGCCACGCCGTGCACGAACAGCTCGATGCCGAAGCAACCGGCGTACGTCACGAACAGCATCCATACGCGGTAGTTGCCCGCAGCCTGCAGGAACGCCGACCACCCACCCCGCTTGCCGCTGCCCACCGCCACGCCACGCGCACGCAGTTCGCGGTAGTTGCCCTCGGGACAGTCCTGGGTGCAGCGCCAATACAGCACGCCGACAATCACCATCAGCGCGCCCGGCAACAGCATCGCCACGCGCCAGCCGGCGCCATGCGCCACGCCCAGTGCCACGACACCGGCCAGCACCATCGGCATCACCGCCTGCGCCGCGCCGCCGCCCGCATTACCCCAGCCCGCCGTCGTGGCATTGGCCGTACCCACCACATTGGGCGCGAACATCACCGACGTGTGGTACTGCGTGATCACAAAGCCGGCACCCACCATGCCGATGGCCAGCCGCGCCACCAGGAATGATGCATAGCCTTGCGACAACGCGATGCCGAACACGGGAATGGCACCGAGCAGCAGCAAGGCGGTGTAGGTCCGTCGCGGCCCGAAGCGATCGCACAACGGCCCCACCAGCAGGCGGCCGAACACGGTGACCGCGACGGCCGCGATGGTGATGTTGGCAATCTGGTCCTTGCCCAGCGCGAACTCGCTGCGCACCAGCGGCATCAACGGCGCGATCGCAAACCACGCGAAGAAGCACGCAAAAAAAGCCATCCAGCTCAAATGGAACGCCCGCATCTGCGGCGTGCGCCACTGGAACAATTCGATCCGCGTCGCCTTGCCCGACATACCACCCCCGCCCCGAAGATGATGGAATGCTCCCTGCCGGCCGCCATGGCGGCCGCAGCCCCTCCCCGGGGCCTCCTGCATGTTGCTATGCAACACATATGCCACCGGCAGGCAGCACGGAAAAACGGGGACTTAGGCGGAATGCCTCAGGAGAAAGCCCATCGCCCTGCACCAGCGAGCGCCCTGTACAGGGCCAGTTGCACCATTGCAGTGCAGCAATACCAAGCACACGGACAAACAGGGGCCAGCCCCGCCCCGCGGCAAGCTCAACAGGGCGCTCGCTTGATCAGTATCGCGGCGAGGCGGTGCTGCCCGTATCAGTTACATCGATGGCCAGGCGACAGCGGCCGGCCCATGACGATGTCGAAAGCCGCCTGCCCCATCGCCGCATAGCCCTGATCGTTCGGATGCAAGCCCGCATCGCCTGCACACACGGTGGCCATGCCGGGCGGCAAGGGGTGCTGTGCCGCCGCGAGGGGCGACGGCTGGTACCGACCCGTCAGCACGTCGGCAAAGGGCAGCACGCCGTCCAACTTGGCATCGTGTTCGATCCACCGGTTCACCTGCTGACGCACGGCTTCCTTCTCGGGCGTGAACCAGCCGGGGCTGGGAAGCCCGGCGAATGGCGGCACCGTGCCCACATAGACGCGCAGGCCGTGCTGATGGGCGACGTCCGTCAGCATGCGCAGCCCGGCGATGAGGTCGCCGGCCAGCACGCCGTTCGGCTGGCCGGCCCGGTCGATGCCACGGTTGATGTCATTGGATCCCAGCAGCACGAGCACGTCAGTGACGCCGGGCTGGTCGATCACGTCACGCTCGAATCGCTTCAGTCCGGACATGCCGGCTTTCGGGTTGCCGATCTGGTCGGTGGTGAGTTCGTCCGCGCTGATGCCCATGTTGGCCACAGCCATGGGCGCAGGCGTGCCGGCCACATTGGCCAGCGACGAAAGCACGCCAGGCCAGGTGGTGGCCGGCGTCGTGGCGAATGCACCATCGGTGATCGAATCGCCAAAGGCGACGATGCCTCGCGTCGACTGCGGCACCTGCACGTCGACACCGTTGAGCACATACACGTGCGGTGAGTTGTCGGCGTCGGGAAGATCAAACGGTTGGCGGCCGGCGAGCGTCAACGCATCCACTGCGTTCCCCGCCACGATCGTCGTGGTGGGACCGTGCTCCATCGGGTGCACGTCAGCCAGATGCGCACCCTCGGCGAAATGCAGGCTGACCACCACCGTGGACAAGGCAGGCACATCCAGTTCCACCGCATCGCTGGTCGACAGTCCACCCGCCGGAATGATCAGGCTGTCTTTGCCATCGAAGCGCAATGCCCGGTCGCTGGCCTTGACGATCTGCGTGAGATCGCTGGAACCCGGCGCACCCAGCGCGACATGTGCCGATGCCACGGTCAGCGGCGCGTCGCCAAAGTAGTTCGACAAGCGGATACGCAGCTTGCCGCCGCCCACGCTGGTCAGCACGGCCTGGCGCACGGTGAAGCCATCCCGCCCCTTGGCTGCGGCGGGCTCACTGCGCGTCTGCGCTCCGTTTTCATGCGCCTCGGACGACACATTGGAGGTCATCGCCTGCGCCCACGTCGCGACCCACTTCTGTGCAGCCGCCGGGGCCTCGGCGTGAATCGGCATGCCGGCGAATGACAAAAGCAGCAGGACCATGGCGGCAGGACGCCACCAGCGCATGCATGCATGAATGCCGTGCAGGGCGACTCGCATCGTTCGTGCTCTCCATCAGTGGTGGTCAGCCGCATCGTGGTCAACCGCGCGCAGCAGCGCGTCGCGGCCCGCATCCACGGTGCGTCCCGACCCGGAAGGGCCACCTTACCAGTCTCATGGGTGACATCACGGACATCGCCCGCGAGGGGCCCCAAGGGCAAATGCAGCATATCCATGCATTGGGGGGGACGAAGAGGGAGCGCAACCAGGGGGTATCAGGCGATACTTGTCGTTCCCGGATGGCGGAGCGGCCTGCGCGCCGGTGCCGCGCACATGGCCCGGAAGCATGCACGAGACCTGCCGCACGGGGCCCTGCATCACGCCCCCATCCACGGAAAAAGCGGGCATGATCGCCCTCATAACCAACTGAACAGCATTGAAAATGATGGAAAACACGACCTCGCAGAGCAGCAACGACATCCATGGCGAGACGGTCGCCAAAAGCGAGGCAATCCACACGCCGCTCATGCGCCAGTACCTGGGAGCCAAGGCGGAACACCCGGATGTGCTGCTGTTCTTCCGCATGGGCGATTTCTACGAGCTGTTCTACGACGATGCGCGCAAGGCCGCGCGCCTGCTCGACATCACGCTGACCCAGCGTGGCCAGTCCGCGGGCCAGCCCATTCCCATGGCAGGCGTGCCGTATCACGCCGTTGAAAACTATCTGGCGCGCCTGGTGCGCCTGGGCGAGTCCGTGGCCATCTGCGAGCAGATCGGCGACCCGGCCACGTCCAAGGGCCCGGTGGAACGCAAGGTGGTACGCATCGTCACGCCCGGCACCGTCACCGATGCCGCGCTGCTGGAAGAGCGTCGGGACAACCTGCTGATGTCCATTTCCGCCGGCGCGCACGGTGCCTACGGCCTGGCCTGGGTGGATCTGGCCAGCGGCCGCTTCCTGCTCAGCGAAGTGCCGAGCGCCGAAGCGCTGGCGTCGGAACTCGCACGCCTGCAGCCGGCCGAAACGCTGGTGGGCGAAGACGTGGCATGGCCGAAGTTCGTCAGCACCCTGCCCGGCCTGCGCCGTCGCCCACCGTGGCACTTCGACGGCGACGCGGCGAAGCGCGAACTCAATCGCTTCTTCGGCACGCGCGATCTGGGCGGCTTCGGCGTGGATCGCCTGCCGCTGGCCGTTGCTGCTGCCGGCTGCCTGCTGGGCTATGTGGAAGAAACGCAGAAGAGCGCGTTGCCGCACATGACCGGCATGTCGGTGGAAAGCGCCAGCGACACCATCGCGCTCGATGCCGCCACGCGCCGCAACCTGGAGCTGGATACGCACCCCAGCGGACGCACCGAGCACACCTTGCTCGGCGTGCTGGACGAAACCGTGACGCCGATGGGCGCGCGCCTCATGCGCCGCTGGCTCAACCGCCCGCTGCGTTCGCGCGACCTGCTGCGCGCACGCCACCAAGCCATCGGCACCCTGATCGATCACCGCCAGCACGAACCGCTGCGCGAACAGCTGCGCGGCATCGGCGACCTGGAGCGCATCCTTGCCCGCGTCGCGTTGCGTTCGGCACGCCCGCGCGACCTCTCCACGCTGCGCGATGGTCTGGCCGCCGCGCCCGCGCTGCGCGCGCTGATCGCCACGCTGGACAGCCCGCTGCTGCACGCACTGGTGGATCGCATCGGCGATCACGCCGACAACGCCGCCCTGCTGGCCCGCGCCGTGGTGGCGCAACCGCCGGTACTGCAGCGCGACGGCGGCGTGATTGCCGACGGCTACGACGCGGAACTTGACGAACTGCGTCGTCTCTCCACCCACGCCGACCAGTATCTGGTCGAGCTGGAAGAACGCGAGAAAGCCGCCAGCGGCATCAATACGCTGAAGGTCGGCTACAACCGCGTGCACGGTTATTACATCGAGATCAGCAAGGGCCAGGCGGACAAGGCGCCAACGCACTACACGCGCCGCCAGACCACCAAGAATGCCGAGCGCTACATCACCGAAGAACTGAAGGGCTTCGAAGACAAGGTGCTCTCGGCCAAGGAACGCTCGCTGATGCGCGAGCGCGCCCTGTATGAAGCCCTGCTCGACACGCTCACCGAACAGCTCGAGCCCCTCAAGAGTGCTGCCACCGCCATGGCCGAACTCGACGTGGTAGCCACGCTGACCGAGCGTGCGGTGACGCTGGACTGGGCCGCACCCGAGCTTACCGACGAGCCCGGCATTGCCATCGAACGTGGCCGCCATCCGGTGGTGGAGAAGGTGCGCGACGAGCCGTTCGAGCCGAACGACCTGCAGCTGGATGACGGCCGCCGCATGCTGGTGATCACCGGTCCCAACATGGGCGGTAAATCCACCTACATGCGCCAGAACGCGCTGATCGTGCTGCTCGCGCATATCGGCAGTTACGTGCCGGCATCGCGCGCGGTGATCGGCCCGATCGACCGCGTGTTCACCCGCATCGGCGCGGGCGACGACCTTTCGCGCGGCCAGTCCACCTTCATGGTGGAAATGAGCGAAACGGCCAACATCCTGCACAACGCCACCGAACACAGCCTGGTGCTGATGGACGAAGTGGGCCGTGGCACCAGCACCTACGACGGCCTGGCGCTCGCCCGCGCGGCGGCCGTGCACCTGGCCGCCGCCAGCCGCTCCTACACGTTGTTCGCCACGCACTACTTCGAGCTGACCGAGCTGGCCAACGAGTACGGCACCATCGCCAACGTGCATCTGGACGCCGTCGAGTACGGCGAGCAACTGGTGTTCATGCATGCCGTGAAGGAAGGCCCGGCCAACCGCAGCTTCGGCCTGCAGGTGGCCGCGCTCGCGGGCCTGCCCAAATCAGTGATTGCCGATGCGCGCCGCACGCTGGCCGAACTGGAGCGCGGCATGTACCAGCATGCGTCGGCCGCCAGCCCCGGCACGCCGGCGCAGGAGTCGCCGCAGATGGGCCTATTCGCCGCGGCGCCGTCGGTGGTGGAGCGCGCGCTGGAACACATCGATCCGGATGCCATGACCCCGCGCGAGGCACTGGAAGCGCTCTATCGGCTTAAGGCGCTCAACTAGGTGTAGACGAACGAGCGCGTCTGAAGTTTCAGACGCGCCTGATTCTGACGTCGGGAGGGTGTGCCTATGCTTCGCACTCGCCTCCGTGGAACGTCACGCCCGTGCCGAATCTCGACGAACATCTCTTGCTGAGGTCCGGCTGGCGCAACGCGCTGGCCTGGTGGGTCTGGCTGCAAGAGAATCTCTCGCTCGGCCACCTCTTGCTGTATGCCGCGGTGGGCGCCGTGCTGGGCCTGTCACTCGGTGTCATGACGGCGCTGGCCCTCAGACGGTTGGGCCTGTTGCGCCGCTCGCACGTGTTCTGGCGGGTGCTGACGGCTTGCTACTTTCTCTATATCCCGGCTGTCTTGTTCATCGCAGGCGCACAAGCAGGACTTTGCGTAGCAGGACATCGCGTCTTCAATGACCAGATGGAACGATATCGCAGCGACATCCAGCATTTTGCTGGCAACATGCTCGGCGACATCAGACAAAATCTGCAACACGCCCTGGGAGGGTCAGCCGACCTGAGCCAGGCTTCGCTCAACGATCTGATCGATCGCTCCGTCGACCAGGCGGTTGCAAAGGTGACTGCCAGCGAGCAACGCACGGGAGCGAGGGCAATGCTCAACCAGTTGATGCTCAGGGCAGTGAACGCACCGAGCGCTCGCGTCGCGCTACGTCATCGCGTGAAGGCCGCCATCGAATCGGTGGGCATGGACAGTGGCGAATCCGCAGCGTTGATGAACACACGCCTGGACGGACTGAGCAACGGCCAGTTTGTGGTCGATCTGATGGAGGCACGTATGCGTGGCTATCTCAGGAACTTCTACGTCGGCGTCGCCATCCATGCGTCGCTATGGCTGTTGCCGCCGGTGCTTGAGATCGCACTGGCCTGTGGGCTGATGCGGCGACGCACTTCGGCGCTGGCCCCCGAGGCCTGATCGTCAGAAACACCAAACTTCAATGCGGATATTCGGATCTGCGCGCGTTGCCGATGGCTTCCAGTACCGGCGTGGGCAGATGGTCCAGATTGAGCACGACCTTGCCCGAATGCACCGCGCGCACGGCAGTAAGCGGTATTTCGAAATCGCCGCCGTTCTCGATATAGACGACGAGCATGTTGCCGCCCGGGAGCACCCGGCGTACCGAACCGATGCCGTCTTCGCCATCGGCCACGAAGATCAGGTCGCCTTCTTCGATGCGTTCTGCCACGACGCCGTCTCCGCTACAGGAAAGTGGCGGCATCGTGGGCCAGATCTGGTCGCGCATGTGTGAAAGTGCCGGCCCGGCGTTCAGCGGGGCGTCGGCCATGGCCGATAGGTCACAACTATGGACCTCATCAAAACAATCGAATTCAACCTATGGGCGCACTGGCCTACAGTGCACGTCAGCCAGCCATCGCCAGCGAGCCTCTTGGGCAGGATGAAGGGTGGCGCCCATAGCGGCGCCGCCCTTTGTCTTTGGAAAGGCCGGCCTCAGGCGGCCAGTTCGGGAACGCCGATGGGCGCAGGTTCGTCCGAGGCATTGGCCAGCATCGCCGGGATGGTTTCCACCGGCACCGACACCGGCAGTGACACCACGTTCGCCGACTCGCGCAGGGCCAGGCGACCAAAGCCGACCAGGCGATCGATGCTGCGCGCCACTTCCATCTGCCCGAAAGGCTTGCGGATGAAGTCGTCGGCGCCGAAGCGCTGCACGTAGAACTGCTCGGTGGCCTGCTGGTTGCCGCTGATCATCACGATGGGCACGTGCTGGGTCACCGGATCGTGGCGCAGCGCACGCAACACGGCGAAGCCGTTCATGCCGGGCAGGACAATGTCCAGGAAGATCATGGCCGGTGGCTCGGCGCGGGCCATTTCCAGCGCGCTTTCGCCATCGGCGGCACGCACCACTTCATAGCCATCCACTTCCAGCATGCGGCCGAGCACGGCCCGGATGGTGGCCGAATCGTCCACCACCAGCACCCGCGCACCATGCGTGGTCTTGCGCCACGGCTCGTCCGCCTGCCCCGGCGTCGTACCCCCAAGCAGTCGCTTCAGGAATCCCATGCTCGCCATCGCTGTCCTCCCACTTCAAGTTCTTGGAAAAATCACGCGCCCGCGTGACTTTCCGTGAGGGACATGCTTACCCAGATCCACTATGCGTTCTGAGATGGGTGACTCACATGGAATCCTTAAGCCGTCGCAGTTCTCGACGTGCCTGCTTGTCCGGACGGCCCGGCGGAGCCATCGCACCTACAAGCTTGCGCTGAGCCTTCGCCGCGTCGCGCGCCGCGATACTGGCCTCGCTTTCGCGATAAAGCGCCTGCGCGACAGGGGCCGGACCGCGCTTGTCGGACAGCGCCAGCACCTCGACTTCCAGGCGTTCCTCGCCGCGGCCGATGCGGAACACATCGCCCACCTGCACGGCCTTGGGCGGCTTGCAGGAACCGTCGTTCAGGTCGATCTTGCCGCCGTCGATGGCCTGCTTGGCGAGGCTGCGGGTCTTGAAGAAACGGGCGGCCCAGAGCCAGACATCAGCGCGCACCGGCGCCTGCGGGGGAGTTTCGTGAGATGCCATGGCGCCATTGTCGCGCAAGCCCGCACTACATTTGTAGGAGCGCACCCTGTGCGCGATCGATCCTGCGTCGCACGATGAGGCAGCCCGGCTGTCTCTTCAGTTGGCTCACCTTGACGTAGTGCGACGGTCCCGCACAGGGTGCGCTCCTACAACAACGACGGCAGCGGCGTGCCCTGATGGAACTGCATCTGCCAGCGGCCATCGCGCAGACGCCAGATCGAACTGCGCAGCGAGTCGGCCCCAGGGCGCTGTGGCGTCGCCACGCGATAGCCGCGATAGGTCACCAGCGCCACGTCCTCGGCCAACAGGGTCAGCCGGAAATCGCTGACCTCGCGCGGCGAGAAGGATTCGCCGCGCAGCGCCTGGATCACGGCCTCCCGCGTCCACTGCGTGCCGGAAACGCCGAACTCGAAGAAATCCGGGGCAATCAGTCGGCGCAGGGCCTCTTCATCGGCACGTACTTCCTGCCGGTGCAGTTGCGTCTCCAGGTCGAACAAGTGCGCAGCGAGATCCATCACGGTTTCCTCAGCCACTCAGCAACAGATTGCCGATGGGAATGGTGACCAGCGACAACACGATGCCGGCGCCCAGAACGGTGTTCGCCAGCGTCGGCTCAAGATCGTATTCATCGGCCAGGATGGCGGCGGAAATCATCGGCGCCACCGCAGCCTGCAACACCCCCACCGTCAACGTAAGTCCGCCGACGCCGGTCGCCACGCCCAGACCCCAGGCGATCAGCGGGGCCAGCAACAGTTTCCAGCCCAGGCCGGCAAGCAGGGCGGGAAACTGCCCCTCGCCCAGCTGGAACTTGAACTGCATGCCCACGGAGAACAGCGCCAGCGGCGTCAACGTGGCGCCGATGGGCCCCAGGACACCGTCGACCAGGGAGGGCCAGCCACCCAGCACCCCCACGATGCCGCCGATCAGCAGCGCGAGGAAGGCCGGAAAGGTAAGGATGCGACGCGCAATGACCACCGGTTGCGCAGCGCGCCCGGCATACAGCGAGGCTACCGCCACGCCTGCCGAAGCCAGCAGGGGAAAACAGCCCAGCTGATCGGCCACCACGGCAAGGGCAAGTCCTTCCTTGCCGTGCAGGGCCATCATCATGGGATAGCCCATGAACGAGGTATTGCCCAGGCCGCACACCAACGTAAGCGCACCGATGCGCCCGCGCGACCAGCCGAGCAGCTTGCCCAGCGTGGCGAACAGCAGCCAGGCACCGAAGAACACGATCCACATCGCCGCCACGGGAAACCACAGCTGCCTGTCCACCTGCACCCTGGGCACCAGCGCCAGCACCAGCGCCGGCAACGCGATGTTGATCACCCACCAGTTGATGCCGTGCACGATGCCCGCCGGTGGACTGGCGAAACGCGCCACCAGCGCACCGAGCAGAAGGCAGGTGAACAGCAACAGCAGAGCGCTCATGGACGTCCCGGACAGCAAAACGGCCGCAGTATAGCGGCCGTTTCGCGGTGCTTCGTTTGAAACGTTTGGCGTCATGCCGCACGCTCCGGGCGCGGGACGGTCAGCCCACGATCAACCGATTCAAGCGCTGCACGAACGCTGCCGGATCCGGCAGCTGCGCGCCCGCGGCGATTTCCGCCTGGTCGAGCAGCAGGTTGGCGAGATCGGCTGCCTTGGCCGTGTCACTCTCACCTTCCAGGCGCTTGAGCAGGGGATGCTGCGGATTCACTTCCAGCGTCGGCTTTGCCTGCGGCACGTCATGCCCGGCTTCGCGCAACAGGCGTGCAAGATGCGGCGCCATCTCGTAGTCGGACAACGCCAGGCACGACGGCGAGTCGGTGAGGCGCGCCGACACGCGCACATCGCCCACGCGTTCGCCCAGCAGCTCCTTCAGCTTGTGCACCAGCGGCTCGGCCGCCTTGCTGGCCTCTTCCTGCTGCTTCTTGTCCGCCTCGTCCAGCGGCAGCTCGCCCTTGGCGACATTGCGGAGCTTCTTGCCGTTGTACTCGGTGAGGCTGTTGAGCATCCACTCGTCGACGCGGTCGGTCATCAGCAGCACTTCAATGCCCTTGGCCTTGAAGGCTTCCAGTTGCGGGCTGCCGGCGGCGGCGGCGTAGCTGTCGGCGGTGATGTACCAGATGGTGTCCTGGCCCATCGCCATGCGACCGATGTAGTCATCCAGCGATACCGTCGGCCCGGTGTCCCCGCTCGTCGTCGAGGCAAAGCGCAGCAGCTTGGCGATGCGCTCGCGGTTGGCATGGTCTTCGCCGATGCCTTCTTTCAATGTGTTGCCGAAGGCCTTGTAGAAGGTGGCGAACTTCTCCGGCTCGTCGCGTGCCAGCCTCTCCAGCAGGTCGAGCACGCGCTTCACGCAGGCGGCGCGGATGCGCTCCAGCTGACGGTTGTGCTGCAGGATCTCGCGGCTCACGTTGAGCGGCAGGTCATCCGCGTCCACCACGCCGCGCACGAAGCGCAGGTAGTTGGGCAGCAGTTCTTCCGCCGCATCCATGATGAAGACGCGCTTGATGTAGAGCTTGAGTCCCTTGCGCTCGTCGCGCCCGCCCATCATCAGGTCGAACGGCGGCTGCTCGGGGATGTACAGCAGCGTGGTGAAGCTCTGGTTGCCTTCCACGCGGTTGTGCGTCCACGCCAAGGCATCATTGAAGTCGTGGCCGAGCGACTTGTAGAAGCTCTGGTAATCCTCGTCGGAGATCTCGTTGCGCGGCTTGGCCCACAGCGCGGACGCGTCGTTGACGACCTCCCATTCGCTGCCCGGCTTGCCGTCTTCTTCTTTCGGCATGCGGATCGGGAACGCCACATGGTCGGAATACTTGCGGATCAGCGAGCGCAGCTCCCAGCCCTTGAGGAACTCGTCCTCGTCGGCCTTCAGGTGCAGGATCACCGCCGTACCGCGTTCGGGCAGGTCGACCTGGGCAAGGCTGTATTCGCCCTTGCCGTCGCTCTCCCACTGCACGCCTTCACTGGCCGGCAGATCGGCCCGGCGACTGAGCACGGTGACGCGGTCGGCCACCACGAAGGCCGAATAGAAGCCCACGCCGAACTGACCGATCAGGCGCGCATCGGTCTTCTGCTCGCTGCTCATCGCCTCCAGGAAGCGACGCGTGCCGGAGCTGGCGATGGTGCCGATGTTGGCCACCACCTCGTCGCGGTTCATGCCGATGCCGTTGTCGCGCACGGTGACGGTGCGCGCCTGCGGATCCCAGCTCACCTCGATCTGCAGTTCACCGTCGCCGGCCAGCAGGTCGGGGTTGGCAAGGGACTCGAAACGCAGCTTGTCGCAGGCGTCGGAGGCGTTGGAGATCAGCTCGCGCAGGAAGATTTCCTTGTGCGAGTACAGCGAGTGCGTGACCAGGTGCAGCACCTGGGCGACTTCGGCTTCGAATTTACGGGTTTCGGGCGCGGCGTGGGTCATACGGAAGGCTCGTTCGGTGAGTCGTCGAAGATCGGGTAAACAGGGAAGATACACAAACAGAAGGGCCGACGAGTCGGCCCCTCATGATGCCCGCCCCCTGTCGGAGGGCAGGTGAAGATCAGGTGTTGTTGCTTGCGTTCTGCAGGGCGGCAATGCGCTCTTCCAGCGGCGGGTGGCTCATGAACAGGCGCTTGAAGCCCGTGGCCAGGTGACCGGAGATGCCGAACGCGGCAATGGTCTGCGGTAGCGTGCTCTCGCCGTGCTGCACCTGCAGGCGCTGCAGGGCCGACACCATCGAGCCACGACCGGCCAGCTTGGCACCGGCGGCATCCGCGCGGAACTCGCGCCAGCGCGAGAAGGCCATCACGATCATCGAGGCGAACAGGCCGAACACCACCTGCAGCACCATCACCGTGATGAAATAACCGATGCCGCCGCCACCTTCGCGGTCACGGCCACCGGACAGCCAGCTGTCCACCAGGCGACCCACCACACGTGCAGCCACGATCACCAGCGTGTTCAACACGCCCTGGATCAGGGTCAGCGTGACCATGTCGCCGTTGGCGACGTGGCCGATCTCGTGGCCGAGCACGGCGGAAACCTGCTCGCGGTCCATCTGCTGCAGCAGGCCGGTGCTCACGGCCACCAGCGAGCTGTTCCTGGTCATGCCGGTGGCGAAGGCGTTCATTTCCGGCGCGTCGTAGATCGCCACCTCGGGCATGCCGATGCCGGCGTTCTGCGCGTGGCGGCGCACGGTTTCCACCAGCCAGCGCTCGCCTTCATTCTGCGGCTGCCCGATCACTCGGGCGCCGGTGGACATCTTGGCGGTCCACTTGGACATGGCCAGCGATATGAAGGCGCCGCCCATGCCGATGACGGCCGCATAGGCCAGCAGGTTGCCCAGGCCCTGGCCGCGGGCGGCTGCCCACTGGTCGATGCCAAACAACCGGCACACGATGGTGAGCAGGGCAAGAACGGCGATATTGGTAAGCAGGAACAATGCGATGCGACGCATGGCTGTCTCTCGGGCAGTCATGAAAGGGGATGTGGCCTTGGCCACCGCTTAAGGATCGTGGTGAATTCTTGCGGTTTCAAGGGGCGCTGATGGGGCTTTCCTGTGTAAGCGACCGAGGTTTCAACGTCGCGTCAGCCTGTCGGGTCCTGCCGGGGCCTTCGGTAAGCCCCACCAACGTACGACCCATCCGTAAAATGGGCCGATGAACTACCGCGGGCGATTCGCACCTTCTCCGACCGGCCATCTGCATTTCGGTTCCCTCGTGGCCGCGGTGGGCAGCTGGCTTTGCGCACGCCATGCTGGCGGGGCATGGCTGCTGCGCGTGGAGGATATCGACCCGCCCCGCGAAATGGCCGGTTCCGCCGAAAGCATCCTGGCCGCCCTGCCCGCCTTCGGCCTGGTGGCGGACGAACCGCCGCTGTTCCAGTCACGCCGCATCGCCGCCTACGACGCGGCCTTCGAACAACTCAGGGCTACCGACCAGATCTTTCCGTGCTGGTGCAGCCGCAACGACCTGGCCGGCGGACTGCATCTGGACGGACGCTGCCTGGCCGCACCGGTGGAAGGCCGCCCGCCGGCCTGGCGAGTACGCGTGCCGGACATCGACGTCGGCTTCGTGGACGCCCTGCAGGGCCCGCAGACCCAGAACCTGCGCCAGGCCGCCGGCGACTTCGTGATCCGCCGGGTGGAGGGCTATTACGCCTACCAGCTGGCCTGCGTGGTCGACGACGCGTACCAGGGCGTGACCGAAGTGGTGCGCGGCAATGACCTGCTGGATTCCACCCCGCGCCAGATCTTTCTGCAGCGGTGCCTGGGCCTGCCCACGCCTGGCTACCTGCACCTGCCACTGGCGCTCGATGGCGAGGGCCGCAAGCTGTCCAAGTCCGAACGGGCCCATCCGGTGGACCCCACCGCCCCGCTGCCGGCGTTGTGCCGGGCGCTGGAATTCCTTGATCTGCCGGTGCTCCCGGCGGCCCGCGATGCCCACGCGCTGCTGGCGCACGCCCTGGCGCATTTCTCGCCGGCCCGCCTGCCGCACTGCCGCGAGCGTGCGGCAGCCTAAACGGCCGTCGCGGCATTTCATGCCCAGACCACCTACGGACCCTGAAGACGGCGTACTCTCCGTAGACGTTTTGCCATGTTCCGCGTGATAGACATGGCGACGCCCCGGCCACACGACCGGGCGAACTGGACACAGGCATCTTTGGAGAACAGGCATGACGCAACGCACGGCATTGGTCACTGGCGGCACGGGCGGTATCGGCACGGCGATCATTCGCTACCTCGCGCGCCAGGGGCATCGGGTCGCCACCAACTACCGTGACCAGGCCAAGGCCGAAGCGGTGAAGGAAGCGATGGCCAAGGAAGGAATCGAAGTGCTGCTGGTGCCGGGCGACGTGAAAGATCCGGACTCCTGCGAAGCGATGGTCCGCATCATCGAAGGCGCCTTGGGCCCGGTGGAGATCCTGGTCAACAACGCCGGCATCACGCGCGACACCACCTTCCACAAGATGACCTATCCGCAGTGGATGGAAGTGGTTAACACCAACCTCAACGCCTGCTTCAACGTCACCCGTCCGGTGATCGAAGGCATGCGCCACCACAAGTGGGGCCGCATCGTGCAGATCAGCTCGATCAATGGCCAGAAGGGTCAGTACGGTCAGGCCAACTACGCCGCCGCCAAGGCCGGCATGCATGGCTTCACCATTTCGCTGGCCCAGGAAAATGCCAAGTTCGGCATTACGGTGAACACCGTGTCACCGGGTTACGTGGGCACCGACATGGTCATGGCCGTGCCCGACGACGTGCGCGAGAAGATCGTGGCGCAGATCCCGGTGGGCCGTCTGGGCAAGCCCGAGGAAATCGCGCACGCCGTGGCCTTCCTCACCGGCGAAGAGGCCGGCTGGATCACCGGCGCGAACCTGTCGATCAACGGCGGTCACTACATGGGTTGGTGACGAGGGCGAGAAGTGAGTGAAGAGGAGTGAGTAGTGAGAGAAGGCTGGCAAGCTCCTGGCTCTCTCTCACTACTCACTTCTTACTCTTCACTTCTTGCTTTCCAGCAGTCGCTCCAACACCTTGCCCACCGCCGCAAAGGCAAAGGCGCCGGTGACGTGCGTGGCGGCGCCCAGGCCGCCGCCGCAGGCCAGGTTCAGCGCTTCGGTGCCGTTCGCCACCGGCGGGCGCGTGCCGCACACGGTGCCGTCAGGCTGCGGGTACTGCACGTTCTGCAGTGAATACACCGCCGACACGCCGAAGTAGCGATCCGGATTGCGCGGGAAGTTGAAATCGGTGCGGAGCTTCTTGCGGATGAGGCTGAACATGGCGTCGTGCTCGGTACGCGAAAGGTCGCGCACGCGGACCTGGGTGGGGTCGGTACGGCCACCGGCCGAGCCCACGCTCACCATCGGCAGCTTGCGCCGGCGGCACCACGCAATGGCCTCCAGCTTCACGCGGAAAGCGTCGCAGGCATCCAGCACCACGTCGTAACCGCGGTCCAGCAACTCGTCGAGCGTGGACGTGGTGAGGAAACGCTCGATGGCGTCCACCTTGATCGCCGGATTGATCGCGCGCAGGCGCTCTTCGATCACCTTCACCTTGGACTTGCCGAACTGGCCGTCCAGCGCGTGCAGCTGTCGGTTGGTGTTGGACACGCAGATCTCGTCCGCGTCGATCAGCGTGAGGTGACCCACGCCACTGCGCGCCAGCGCTTCGGCGGCCCACGAGCCCACGCCACCAATGCCGATCACGCAGACATGCGCCTGCATCAGCCGGTCGAGGCTGCCCACGCCATAGAGCCGCTCCACGCCTGCAAAGCGTTCACGCGGAAACGCCACGCCCGTGTCTGCGTTGGGTTCGGTTTGTTCTTCCACCGTGGCGGCGTTTTCGATCTGCATCTGTGAAGCCATGACAACACCTTGAAGAAGCGCCATTTTATCGGGAACTGTCCACGCCTGCAGGCACCCCGCTATGCTTGGGGTTCAACCGTCACCCCCCAAGGGATTCCAGCGCATGCGTTCCGCCCTGTTGCTCGTGCTCGGCCTGGTCATCGGCATCGTCGGAACCGTGTTCGCAATGAATGCGCTGCAGGAACGCCAGCCATACTCACATTCCCTGATGGTCACCATGGCCCACCACGCCGGTGCGCTGAGCGCTGCGGTGAAGGCGCAGAAGTGCGATGCCGCCCAGTCGCAACAGCACCTCACCCGCCTGCTGGAAACCCAGGCAGACATAGGTGAGGCCTTCCCGGGCGTGGATCAACCGTTCAAGGACGAGGCTGCCAAGCTGCGCGAGAAGACCCAGGCAGCCATCCAGGCGGCACCGGCGGACTGTGCCGCACTGGCCGCGGCGATCAAGCCGATCGGTGAGACCTGCCAGTCCTGCCACCAGCAATACCGATAAAGGCAGCCCCTTCCCTGTTGGAGCGCCCTTGGGCGCGACCGGGATGCCGGAGGCGAAGCAAGCGTGGATGCCGCAGTCGCGCCCAAGGGCGCTCCTACACGGGCAGTCACCTCGTCAGAGCTTTACCTTGCCGCGCAGGATCTGCCAGTACATCACCCAGTCACCCATCAGGCTGTACAGCGGATGGGTGAAGGTGGCGGGTCGATTCTTCTCGAACACGTAGTGCCCGATCCAGGCAAAGCCGTAGCCCGCCACCGGCGCCAGCAGCAGCCACCAGGCATTGCCGGTAGCCAGCGCGGTAACGATCACGCCCAGCACCAGTGTGCTGCCGGCGAAGTGCATGCGCCGGCACTGACGATCGCTGTGCTCGCCCAGATAGAACGGATAGAACTCGCGAAAGCTGGCGTACTGCGACATGCGGGTCACCGTAGAGGGTTCTCCCGGAGGGTAATCCGCCGCGCCCGAACATGCATGCGCGGGCGCAACATGCCGGGCCTCAGGCTGGCAACGGGATGAACTCCTCCTCGTCGCCGATGACCTTGCCCATGCGCTGGGCCACCCAATCCGCCTTGGCCTGCTCGATGCGTTCGCGCGTGCTGGCCACAAAGTTCCACCACAGGTGGCGCTCGCCATCCAGCGGTGCGCCGCCAAACAGCATCACGCGGCTCTTGCGGCGCGCGCGCAGCGGCGGTGAGGCATCACCGACCTGCACGGCGGCGTGCATGGGCTGCACGGTGACACCGTCCCATTCCACTTCGCCATCCACCACGCACACGCCACGCTCCACGTGCTGCTCGGGCCACGGCAGCTCAGCGCCCTCTTCCAGCGTCGCCTCGACGAAGAACATCGGCGCGAACACCTTCACCGGCGACTCCTTGCCGTAGCCGGTGCCGGCAATGAGCACGAGCTCTGCGCCCGGCAGGGAAATCCTTGGCAGCTCATCGGCGCCGTGGTGATGGAACTCCGGTTCCACCTCGGCATCCTTTTGCGGCAACGCCACCCACACCTGGATGCCATGCGCGCGCAGGCCGCCACCGCGCGCTTCCGGCGGCGTGCGCTCGGAATGCACGATGCCGCGACCAGAGGTCATCCAGTTCACTTCACCCGGCCGGATGTCCGCGATGCTGCCCAGGCTGTCGCGATGGCGGATCACGCCTTCGAACAACCACGTCACCGTGGCCAGGCCGATGTGCGGATGCGGACGGACGTCCATGCCCTTGTCGTCGAGGAAGGTGACGGGCCCCATGTAGTCGAAGAACACGAACGGTCCCACGTGCCGTGCCTGCAGCACCGGCAGCAGCCGGCGCACGTTGAAGCCGTCGCCAAGGTCATGCACGCGGCCATCGATCAGGGTCGGTTGCTGTTCCATCATGTCTCCTCGTTTACCAGGCGCGCTGGTATTGCTCGGGCGCGTCAATCGCCACGCCCAGTTCCTGTGCGGCACGCCGCGGGAAATACGGATCGCGCAGGCTTTCGCGTGCGATCAGCACGACGTCGGCCGCTCCTTCGTCGATAATCCGCGCCGCATGTGTGGATTCGGTGATGAGCCCGACCGCGCCCGTGGCGATGCCTGCGTCATGACGCAGCCGCGCCGCGAACGGTACCTGGTAACCGGGCGACACGGGAATCTTCACGTGCGATACCAGGCCGCCACTGGATACGTCGATCAGGTCAACGCCCATCGACTTCACCATCTGCGCCAGCTGCACGCTCTGCTCGACGTCCCAGCCACCATCGCGCCAGTCGGTGGCGGAGATGCGCAGCCACAACGGCAGATGTTCCGGCCACACCTCGCGCACCGCCACGATCACCTCACGCACCAGTCGCGTGCGGTTTTCGAAGCTGCCGCCGTATTCGTCGGTACGTTCGTTGCTCAGCGGCGACAGGAACTGGTGCAGCAGATAGCCGTGGGCACCGTGCAGTTCGATCAGCTCGAAGCCTGCCCCCAGCGCGCGTTCGGCGGCCGCACGGAAATCCGCGATCACCTGGGCGATGCCCTGTTTGTCCAGCGCCTGCGGCACATGCCAGTGCTGGTCGAACGGAATGGCCGACGGCGCCACGGTAGGCCACGCACCCGCATCGGCAGCAAGCGGACCACCACCCTCCCAGGGACGCTGCGAGCTGGCCTTGCGCCCGGCGTGCGCGAGCTGCACGCCCGCCACCGCGCCGTTGGCCTTGATGAAACGGGTGATCGGCTGCCAGGCCGCCTGGTGCGCTTCACTCCACAGGCCGACATCGCCCGCGGAGATACGGCCTTCGGGCGAGACCGCCGTGGCCTCGGCGATGACCAGGCCGGCACCGCCCACGGCGCGGCTGCCCAGATGCACCAGATGCCAGTGATCGGGCATGCCGTTGGTGGCCGAGTACTGGCACATCGGCGCGATCACGATGCGGTTGCGCAGTGCAACGCTGCGTTGCTGGTAGGGAGTGAAGAGTTTCATCGGACCTGCTCCGGAAAGATCAGCCAGAGATGCCGGCTGCTCGCGCCGGGTTCAAGTACTCTTTTGGGTAGCTTGTGCATCGAGCCAGTCGGCAACGCGCGTCGCCACCGGCCCCGGCGTCTTCATCCAGCCGAAATGATCCGCCTTGTCAGCGCCAAGGTCGGCCGCCGTGACCACCTGCTGCACAGCTTCACCCTGTGGCATTTTCTCCAACAACCATGACAGCGATGTCTGCGGCGCCAGCCAGTCGTCCTGCAGGCGTAGCGCGAGCACGGGCAAACGCAGTTGCTGTAGCAGGGCTTCGACGTCGGCCGCCATGCCCATGGCGGCATAGCGACCGGTACGACCGGTGCGCGCCCAGTCATCGATCAGCCGGCGCGCTTCGTTGCCACCAAAGCCGATCCTGCGTCCCGGCAGATAACCGAACGCTCTTGCCAACCAGGGCGCCAGGGCATACGCCAGCCAGAGCAGTCGCCCCTGCGGAAACTGGCGCCAATAAGGCGCACCACTCGCCACGGCCAGCAGGCCGGCCGGTTCGCGTGGATGCAGGGCGGCGTACAACACGGCGATCTGCGCGCCCAGGCTGTGCCCGCCCAGATACAGCGGCGCCTGTGCCACGTGGGCGCGCGCAACGGCGATACCCGCCGGCAAGTCGTCCACAAGCAGCTCGCGGTAGCCCCAGTCCTGCCGACGGCTTGCACGCCTGTCGCTGGAACCGATCCCTCGCCATTCGTGGATGGCCACGGTCACCCCGCGTGCGGCCAGCGCCTGTGCCAGCGGCAGGTAATGCTTCGCGGCGACCCCCAGGGCCGGCACCCAATAGAGCAGACGCGTGGTCGCCTGTGCGGGACGCTGCAGCAGCACGTCGGCACGTGCTCCATCCGCAGCGACCGCAGGAATGGCCTCGCAGGGTGGCAGCTTGGCGGCAAGGGGAAACGTCGCGGGCATTCACGGCACGCCATGGCGGAAGAGCTCCGCAGGCTAGCGAATTCAGGCGCGGCCAAACAGTCGCGCAAAAGAAAAGGCCGGCATCAACCGGCCTTTTCTTCATACTGCGAGCGGGTTTCCCCTGATGACTTCAGGCGGGCGCCACTTCGTCGGCCTGCAGGCCCTTCTGGCCCTGCACCACCTTGAAGCTCACCTTCTGCCCTTCCTTCAGGCTGCGGAACCCCGATCCGCTGATGGCGCGGAAATGCACGAACACATCCGGGCCGCTCTCACGACTGATAAAGCCAAAGCCTTTGGCGTCGTTGAACCATTTGACAGTGCCAACTTCACGATCCGACATGACTCACTCCGATCAACTCGATGCTGAGACAAGTCAGCCTCCCCTTTGGCCGACGGCTTACTGGGCATGCAGGGATCGGGGTGAAGCGATGTGGACCCTTGCGAGTCGCGCACCGGGCACGCACGTGACCGAGCAACCACAGTGAATCCAGCATAACGGATTTCTTTAATGCAAGTGAATGGTCTTAATCATTAATTCTGATTTTCACATTTCAACGACATTTGCGAATAAAACAAAAAAGCCAGGCATTGCTGCCTGGCTTTTTCTTCAACGCTTGAAGGCGTTTATTACTGCGGCATCACTTCGTCGGCCTGCAGGCCCTTCTGGCCCTGCACAACCTTGAAGGAGACCTTCTGGCCTTCCTGCAGGCTCTTGAAGCCGTTGCCCTGGATCGCGCGGAAATGCACGAAGACATCCGGGCCGTTGTCACGGCTGATGAAGCCGAAGCCCTTGGCATCGTTGAACCACTTGACGGTACCGATCTGACGATCAGACATGTTAATCACTCCATAGGATTTTAGAGACTCAGCCTGCGCAACACGCGCTGGCCGGCTTACTGGTGTGCGGGAAACCCTAGGGGTGAGGCGATGTTGCTAGATCGAGATCAGGCGGCATCGGGTCACAAAACTCT
Organism: Dyella telluris; assembly: GCF_014297575.1. NCBI lineage: Bacteria > Pseudomonadati > Pseudomonadota > Gammaproteobacteria > Lysobacterales > Rhodanobacteraceae > Dyella > Dyella telluris. Next base: position 908,417 of record NZ_CP060412.1, read on the forward strand.
GGTGACCCCAGCAAACACAGTAAGCGCATGATAGCCGCTCCGGGGTCGCAAGGCGAATAGGGAAATACCTATCGAAGCTGAATGAATAACCGTCAGTCCTTACAAATCGGATTTGATTTTCACGCCATCTTCGCATTTCATCCCTTTCCTTGATGGGCAGGTTTATTGCCCCCCCTAACCCCCGAACATCCCCTCCGGAGAAGCCTCATGAAGTTCCATCGCCATCGTCGTCTGGCCCTCCTTGCCCTTGTCGCAGGCGGCGTGATCCTGGCCGGATGCTCCAACAAGCCGGAAACCCGCCCGTCGACGACGACCCATGGCAGTACTACGGCCGCCAGCGGCTCGCACGCCGCCACCAGCGGCACCTCCGGCACCACCCGGACCCGCACCGGCACGGTGACCACCTCCGGCGGCAAGCCGCTGCCCAACAGCACCGGCATCCCCGCCTGCGACGACTACCTGGCGAGCTACGTGTCCTGCCATGCCGCCGCAGGGGTCTACCCGGCTGACCAGATCCAGTCGCGCTACGAGGACATGCGCACCAGCCTGTTGCAGGACTCGGTGGATCCCACCACCCGACCCCAGCTGGGCGCGCGCTGCGCTGCGCTGGCCAAGCAGCTGCGCGCCACGCTGCAGGGCAAGTCGTGTGGCCCTGCCAGCCCCGCCGCCGCCAGTGGCGGCTCGCACTGAGTTTCAGCGCAACAATGCACGCAGCGAGGCGGCCACAGGAGCCGGCCGGCTGCGTGCAAGCTTCACCTTGGGCGTGCCATGCCATTGCGCCGATGCGCGGATGGCATCGGCGATGTCTCCGAGCAGGCGAGGCGTAGCCTCGACCTCCGGCTCCAGATAGAGCACCTTGACCTCGAACACGCCTTCGCGACGATGTGCCTTCGCATCAAGACGACCTACCAAACGCCCCCGGTGAAGGATGGGCAGCACGTAGTAGCCATACTTCCGCTTGGGCGCGGGCACGTAGCATTCGATGGTGTATTCGAAACCGAACAGCACCTGCGCGCGCGCACGATCCCATACCACCGGATCGAATGGCGACAACAATGTGGTGTGCGTGGCACGCAGCTGGCCTGATGCCGCCTGCGCAAGCCAATCCGCGTGATCGCGATGCACGTAGGCAGGCACGCTCCAGTCCGCCACCTGCACCACCAACAGCTCGCCTTCGGCCACCAGCGGCGCCAGCTCCTTGTCGGTCACTGCGGGTTTCAACCGGTAATAGTCGGCAATCCAGCGCACCTGCGCGATGCCAAGTGCGCGCACGCTGTCGAGGATGAAGCGCCTGCGCAGTGCATCCGAATCCAGTTCCAGCAGCGCCCGGTCCATGGGCGGATCAAGTTTGGCCAGCACACGATCGGCCAGATCGTAGACGCGCTGGAAGCGTTCGCGACGCGTCACCATCAGCTCGCCGAGAGCGAACCACGCTTCCAGCCAGCGCTTTTCGGGTTTCCATGACCACCAGCCGCCCGCGCTGCGCGTTTCGCTCTCGAAGTCCGCCGCGCGTGCCGCACCGTTGTCGCGGATGCGCGCGAGCAGTGCATCCATGCCATCGCGATGCTCGCGATGCATGCGATCGGCGTGCTTGTACGCCCAGTGCATGGCACGCTGCCTGCGCCATGCCTGGTGCAACGGAAGATCCGCCGCGGGCACGAAGCACGCCTCATGCGCCCAGCTTTCCGCAATGCGCCCGGTATCGAGCACATCCTCCAGCCATTGCGGATCGTAGTCGCCGATACGCGAATGAAGCACCAGATAGGGGCTGCGCGCGACCACATGAATGCTGTCGATCTGCAGAAGGCGCATACGGGCCACGGTTGCGACGACATCGTCCTTGCACGCACGCGCCTTTGGCTTGTTGAGCACGCCCTGCGCCGCCAGATGCAGGCGCTGCGCCTGCGCCAGGCTCAACGAAACCGGTGGCGCAGATGAAGAAACCGACAACGATAACGATGACTTCACGTGATAACGATGCCTCTATTGAGGTGGCATTTAGCCGTGCTTTGCTAGGTTGAAGCCTGCGCGAAGGACATGCAGCGCGCCATATCGATCCACACTGCACTATCGCGCGTTTCCGCAGACGAGCCACTCATTCTGGCATGGAGTAACGACGATGAAACCCCGCACTCCCCTACTCGCTTTGGTGACCGCCGGTTCGATGATGCTCGCCGGCTCGCTGTTGGCACAGGATCAACCCATGCCAACGCCTCCTCCGCCGCAACCAACGACGCAGAACATGCCTGCATCACCACCGACGCAGACCATGCCGGCCGCGACACCCACGCCTCCGCCACCGCAGGGCGGCACGCAGGCGAACACGTCCGCCGCTGGCCAGCAGGTGACGATCAACTCCAGCGTTCCCCCGGTGAACGCGGGCCCGGCACCGAGTTTCGAACAGCTGTCCGGTGGCACCAAATACATTACGGAATCGCAGGCCTCGGCTTATCCGCTGCTTGCCAATGACTTCTCGTATGTAGACAAGGGTCACAGCGGCCACATCACCAAGGCGCAATACGAAGCCTGGGTGAGCCACAATCAGTAAGATGCAGCTCCACTGACGCGGGTCGCCGGCAACGGCGGCCCGCGTCGTCACATGCGATGCATGGCAGTGCTGCTATGGAACCCGATACCGGCGCCGCGCACTGACCGCACGCCCGACCAGGATGGAGCCTCACCATGCGACTCACCGCCCTGGCAGCTTCGCTGCTCACGCTTGGCCTGCCCCCGCTCGCTGCCTACGCACAGAATCCCGATCCGATGGATATCCGTGCCTGCACCGCCATCGAAACCGATTCACAGCGACTGGCCTGCTACGACCACGCCACCGGTCGCGACAACCTGCCCGCCGCGCAGAAGAAGAGCGACACCACGGAGCAGGCCGCCACCGCGACACCGCCGGCCAAGGCGTTCAGTCATGAGGCATCGCGCACCGCAAGCGCCGCGCCGCCCACCACCGCCACCACGACCGAGCCGGAAGCGGCACCGCTGTCGTTGCTCGACAGCCGCTGGGAACTGTCGCCCGAGAGCAAGCTGGGCACGTTCAACCTGCGTGGCTACAAGCCGATCGTGGTGTTGCCGTTCTTCGCCAGCAGCAACCAGAACCGGCAGCCCAGCAGCCCCAATCCGCTCAACACCGTGACCGATCGTGAGTACCTGGACAACATCGAGAGCAAGTTCCAGCTCAGCCTGAAGACCAAGGTATGGCAGGGCCTGTTCGGCGACGCGGGCGACGTGTGGGTGGCCTTTACCGAGTCCGCGCGCTGGCAGGTCTACAACCAGCCCGAATCGCGGCCCTTCCGCGAAACCAACTACGAGCCGGAAGTCATGCTCATGTTCAACACGAACTATGAGGTGCTCGGCTGGAACGGCCGTCTGCTTGGCGTTGCCTTCAACCACGAATCCAACGGCCAGTCCGACCCGCTGTCGCGCAGCTGGAACCGCGTGATGGGCTACATCGGTTTTGAACGCCCCAGCTGGACCATCATGTTGCGGCCGTGGTGGCGCGTCCCGGAAGGCGGCACGGACGACAACAACCCCGATATCAGCAATTACATGGGGCGCGCCGACATGCAGATCATCCACGAATGGAAAGGCCAGGAATTCGGCCTGATGCTGCGACATTCACTGCGCGGCGGCAGCGAAAGCCATGGCGCGGCGAAGTTCACCTGGTCGTTCCCGGTGGCCGGCAACCTGCGCGGCTACATGGAACTGTTCAAGGGTTACGGCGAAAGCATGATCGACTACAACCACAATGCCACCTACCTCGGCATTGGTGTGTCGCTGCTCGACTGGTATTGAGCGCTACCACCAGGTCCGTTTGGTGCCGGTGAGGATGCGCAGCATCTGCCCGCGTGCGATGGGCATTCGCCCCAGCGGACCGAAGACGCGATCGCGCACCGTGGCCAGGCTGTCGTGGTGCGACTGGAACAGCGGCGTCAACCAGCGGCTCAGGTACTGATAGATGCCCACATGCGTCCGGCGCGCGCGCCGATATCCATCGAGTGCCGAGGCGACATCGTCATTCGCCGCCAGCGCATCGGCCAACGCCTGCGCATCGAGCAGGGCCATGTTGACGCCCTGCCCCAGCTGCGGGCTCATGGCATGCGCGGCGTCGCCGATGAACGCGATGTTGTTCCACACGGACCGTCGCAACACGACATCCCGGTAGCGTGCGCGATGCAACTGGCTGGCTGCCCGGATGCCGTCCAGCATCGGCAGCGCATCGGGCCAGAGCTCGCCGACGCGCTGGCGCATGCGCACCAGTGCATCATCGTCGAAGGCATCGACCTGATCGCCGGGCAGGCTGTAGAAGAAGGTCAGCCAGCGGCTGTCCGTATCGTCGCGATGCCCCACCGGCATCAGGCCGATCATCTCGCGCGTTCCGGCATAGCGCTGGTGCAGGGTGTCCGCATGTGGCCAGTGCGCGGCCGGCAGCAGGCACCACATGGCGCCCCACGGATAAAGCGGTTCGCGCCGGGTCACGCCATGCTGATGCCGCAACACCGAATGCGCGCCGTCCGCGGCAACGATCAGGTCAAAGGGACCGTGACGCTCACCAACGGTATCGATCAGATGGCGGCCATCTTCCGACAGGTGGTCGATCCGTGTGCCGCTGCGAATTGTGCCGCGCGCGGGGTACGCACCGTCCAGCAGGGAAAACAGCGCGCCGCGCGTCATGCCCAGCCCAAAGCAACCGGGCGCGTGCTGGCCGTAACGCATGTCCATCACCATGCGGCCGGCGGCATTGCAGCCATAGAGGCGCTCGATGCGCTGGCCACGGGCCAGCGCCTGCTCGTGCAGCCCCAGCCTGGTGAGCACGGAAAGACCCGTGGGCTGCAACAGGAAGCCAGCACCCACGGGACCGGGCGCAGCGGCTTGCTCGAAAACGGTCAGCTCATGCCCGGCGGCACCCAGCAACAGGCAGCTTGCCTGCCCGGCCACGCCGTAACCCACCACGGCGATACGCAGCTTGTCTCGCATGACGCTCCTTGTCGGGCCGGACGCGAGGCCCGGCTTCTGGCAACGGCATCATGCCGTGCATCACGGACGTTGGCACGGTGGCCAACGTCCGTGCGGTACATCAGTGGTCGTGACCACCTGCGCCGTGCACGTGACCGTGCGAGAGCTCTTCCTCGCTGGCCGCACGCACGTCGGTCACTTCAACGTCGAAGTGCAGGGTCTGGCCGGCGAGCGGGTGGTTGCCGTCGATGTGCACCTTGCCGTCTTCGACCTTGGTCACGGTGACGTTGATGACGCCCTGCGGGCCGCGGCCCTGGAACTGCATGCCCGGCTGGATGTCTTCCACGCCCTGGAAAGCCTCGCGCGGCACTTCCTGGACGAGCTCGGCGTGGTGCACGCCGTAGCCTTCTTCCGGCGCCACGTCGACCTTGAACTGGTCGCCAACCTGGCGACCTTCCATCGCCTTTTCCAGACCCGGCACGATCTGGCCGACGCCCTGCAGGTACACGAGCGGCTCGCGACCCTGCGAGCTGTCGAGCACCTGGCCGTTGTCGTCGGTGAGGGTGTAATGGAAGGCAACCACGGAATTGTTGGCGATCTGCATGTTGTTCTCGACTGGGGAAGGAGCGCCAGCAGAAGCCGGCACGAATGTGAAAGCCTACCAGACCGCCTGTGAGGATGCCGGCCACGAAGATTCCGGAAGCCGCGCCGTATCCCTAGCCGGAGGGCGCCACGATTGGCGATACTCCGCCCATGATCGCCCCGTATCGCCTGCTATGCCGTTGTACTGCCGTGCTTTTCGGCATGGCCCTGGTCCTGCCATCGATGGCCGCACAGGCACCTGCAGCCGGCACAACCACCGTGGCCGCGCCAGCCCCGGCCAGCGCCCCGTCGTCGCTGGGCGAGCAGATCGACGGCCTGATCAGCCAGCCCCGTTTTGACGGCGCCGACTGGGGCATCGCGGTGATTTCGCTGAGCAGCGGCCGCACGGTCTACAGCCACCACGCGGACCAACTGTTCCAGCCCGCCTCCACCGCCAAGCTGTTCACCGCCGCCGTGACGCTGAGCGAGCTCGGAGCGGACTACCGCATCCCCACCCGCGTGCTGGCCGGCGGCGAGATCCGCAACGGCCGGCTGGACGGTTCGCTGATCCTCTATGGCATGGGCGACCCCACACTGGGCGCCGACCCCGCCACGGCGCACTGGCCCGACCAGCTGGCCGGGCAGTTGGAGGCCAAGGGCTTGCGCCATGTGCATGGCGACCTGATCGCCGACGCCACCTATTTCGCCAGCCCGATGATGGGCAGCGGCTGGGAGGCGACTGACCTGCAGAGCTGGTTTGCCGTGCCGGCAAGCGCGCTGAGCGTGGGCGAAAACCAGGTGGAGGTCACCGTCTCGCCGGGTGTCAGCGCGGGCGCACCGGCGGTGCTGCGCTTTGATCCGGCCGATGCGATCCCCGCCGTCACCAACGACTTGCTGACCAGCGCCCAGCGCACACGCAACGACGTGAACCTCTATCGCGCCCCCGGTGACGGCACGCTGTATGCGTTTGGCAACATAGCGGCCAAATCCGCCTCGCAGAATTACAAGCTCGCCCTGCCCGACCCGGCCCGGTTCGCCGGCGAGCAGTTGCGGGAAGCGCTGCTGCGCCATGGCATCCAGCTCGACGGCAAGGTCACCACGGTGCACTGGCCACGGCGCGACGCTTCACTGCCTGTCCAACCGGTGACGCTGGCCGAAGTGCTGTCGCCGCCGGTAAGCGAGATCCTCGGACGCGGCCTGAAGCGTTCGCAGAACCTCTATCTGCAGAACCTGCTGCTGCTCGCCGGCGTCAAGGCCCAGGCAAATACCGAGCAACGCGACGGCAGCGCGGGCTTCATCACCAGCGAACGCTGGGGCATCCGTGCCATGCGCGAACTGCTGGAACAGATCGGCATTGCGCCCACCGCCAGCATGATCGAGGAAGGGACGGGGCTCTCACGCCGCAACCTGGCCACACCCAGCGCCATGGCACGACTGCTCGCCTTCCTGGCCAGCCAGCCCTACGGGCCCACGCTGGTGGAGGCGCTGCCGATTGCCGGCGTGGATGGCACGCTGCAGTGGCGCATGCGCAACACGCCTGCGGAAAACAACGTGCACGCCAAGACCGGCAGCATGAGCTTCGTGCACTGTCTGGCCGGCTACGTCACCAGCGGCGATGGCGAACGGCTTGCATTCGCCATCATGCTCAACAACTACGATCCGCCGGCGGGTGCGCCCAGCGCCACCAAGGACATCGACCAGATCGCCGAGCTGCTCGCCGGGTCACGCACTGCGCCAAAGGCCGCCGTGGCCTCGCCCGCCGTAGCCGCTCACCCCGCCAACTGAGCCTTCAGGTCCTTGCCGATCTTCTCGGGCGTATCCGTGGGCGCGTAGCGCTTCACCACCTGCCCGTCGCGATCGACCAGGAACTTGGTGAAGTTCCACTTGATCGCCTCGCTGCCCAGCAAACCCTTGCCCTCGCTCTTGAGCCACTTGTAGAGCGGGTGCGTGCCTGCGCCGTTCACCTCGACCTTGGCGAACATCGGAAACGTCACGTCGTAACTGGTGGAGCAGAAGTTGCGGATCTCCGCTTCGTCGCCGGGCTCCTGGTGACCGAACTGGTCGCACGGGAAACCCAGCACCACCAGCCCCTGCTCGCGGTCGGCGCGCCACAGGGCTTCCAGGCCGGTGTATTGCGGGGTGAAGCCGCATTTGGAGGCCACGTTGACGATCAGCAGCGTCTTGCCGCGGTAATCGGCCAGCGAACGTTCGTTGCCGTCGATATCGCGCGCGGAAAAGTCATAGACAGAGGTCATGGCGTCGGTCCTCGTTGAAAGACAGTCAGTCTAGGACCTGTCGGCACCAGGGGCGTAGCCCCACGGAAGTCCCGCGTGCCGTATGCTTTGCACCGGCCGGCCCTGCCGGCGGCAGTCCCCACGCCCGCGCCTCCCCGGCTTCCGAAGGTACCCCGTGATCAGATTTCAGGATGTGCACAAGTCCTACCGTGTCGACGGCCGGGACATTCCTGCACTGCAACCTTTCAACCTCGACATCGCCGATGGCGAGGTGTTCGGCATCATCGGCCATTCGGGCGCGGGAAAATCGACGCTTATACGTCTGATCAACCTGCTCGAGCGCCCCAGCGGCGGGCGCATCCTGATCGGCGACACCGACATGACCGCGCTGGACGAGTCGGCCCTGCGCCACCAGCGCCAGCGCATCGGCATGATCTTCCAGCACTTCAACCTGCTGTCCTCGCAGACGGTGGCGCAGAACGTGGCCTTCCCGCTGCGCCTGGCCGGCGAACGCGACGAGGCGACCATCCGCCGGCGCGTGGATGAACTGCTGGCGCGGGTGGGCCTGACCGCCCATGCGGACAAGTACCCATCGCAGCTTTCCGGCGGCCAGAAACAGCGCGTGGGTATTGCCCGCGCACTGGCCAACCGGCCGTCGATCCTGTTGTGCGACGAAGCCACCAGTGCGCTCGATCCGCAGACCACCGCGGCGGTGCTGGACCTTCTTGCTGAAATCAATCGCGAACTCAAGCTCACCATCGTGCTGATCACGCACGAGATGGACGTGGTGCGCCGCGTGTGCGATCGCGTCGCCGTGCTCGATGCCGGCCGCATCGTGGAAAGCGGTGCCGTGGCGGACGTATTCCTTCACCCCCAGCACGCCACCACGCGCCGCTTCGTCAACGAAGCCCTGCCGGAGGAAGCCGCCGGCGAGCAGATGCCGTTCTTGCACGTGCCGGGCCGCATCCTGCGCCTGTCGTTCCGCGGCGAAACCACCTGGACGCCGGCGCTGGGGCGCGTGGCGCGCGAAACCAACGTTGATTTCAACATCCTCGCCGGACGCATCGACCGCATCAAGGACCTGCCCTACGGCCAGCTCACGCTCGCCATGCAGGGCGAACGCGTGGACGACGCGCTGGCCACGCTGCGCGAGGCCGGCATCGAAATCGAAGAACTCACCGTGTCGCCGGAGAACCGCGCATGAGCGCCCCGCTGCTGCAGAGCCTGTTCCCCAACATCGACGACTGGGCTGAAATCGGCAACGCCTGTATCGACACCCTGCTGATGCTGGGCGGTTCGCTGCTGCTCACCGTAGTGCTGGGGCTGCCGCTGGGCGTGCTGCTGTACCTCACCGGCAAGGGGCAGTTGCGCGCCATGCCGAAGCTCTACGCGGTGCTGTCGCTGGTGGTGAACATCCTGCGTTCGATTCCCTTCATCATCCTGATGATCGTGCTGATGCCGGTGACCTATGTGCTGGTCGGCACCAAGCTGGGCATCCGTGGCGCCATTCCGCCGCTTGTCATCGGCGCCGCGCCGTTCTTTGCGCGACTGGTGGAAACCGCCCTTCGCGAAGTGCAGCGCGGCGTCATCGAAGCCAGCCAGGCCATGGGCGCGACCACCTGGCAGATCGTGCGGCACGTGCTGTTGCCCGAGGCACGTGGCGGCCTGATCGCTGGCACCACCGTCACCGCCATTGCGCTGGTGGGCTACACGGCCATGGGTGGCGCCATTGGCGCGGGCGGTTTGGGCGACCTGGCCTACCGCTACGGCTACCTGAGTTACAAATCGGATTACATGGTGGTGACGGTGATCTTGCTGATCGTCCTGGTGCAATTGCTGCAGATGGCCGGCGACCGCATCGTAGCGCGGTATACACGGCACTGAGTCAGGAAAAAGGCCCGGCATTCCACCGGGCCTTTTTTGCATCCGGCGGTATGGACGGCTATTCTTGTGCGCCGCACAAGTTAACAACCTGATCCATATGACGAAGATGCATAAGTTCATAGCCATTTTCTCCGCCCTGCTCCTGCTGGCGGGCTGTTCTTCGTCGTCCAACGGCGGTGGCGATGCCGGCAGCCAGAAGCTGGTGGTGGCCGCCACGGCCGTGCCGCACGCGGAGATCCTCAAGCAGGTCAAGCCGATCCTGGCCAAGGAAGGCGTGGACCTGGAAATCAAGGTGTTCGCCGACTACGTGCAGCCGAACGTGCAGGTGCTGGAGAAGTCGGTCGACGCCAACTATTTCCAGACCAAGCCCTACCTCGATGCATTCAACCGCGAGCGCGGTACCAACCTGACCATCGTCACGGGCGTGCACATCGAGCCGTTCGGCGCTTACTCGCGCAAGATCAAGTCCATCGACCAGCTGCCCGACGGCGCCACGGTGACCTTGCCCAACGACCCCAGCAACAACAGCCGCGCACTGCTGCTGCTGGCCAAGCACGGCCTGATCACGCTGAAGGATCCGAGCAACGAGCTGTCCACGCAAAAGGACATCACGGCCAACCCGAAGCACCTCAAGCTGCGTGAACTGGAAGCCGCCATGCTGCCGCGCACGCTGGATGAAGTGGACCTGGCCCTGATCAACACCAACTATGCGCTCGCCGCCGGCCTCAGCCCGACCAAGGACGCACTGCTGATCGAAGACAAGGATTCACCGTACGTGAACTACCTGGTGGCACGTCCGGACAACAAGGACGATCCGCGCATCCAGAAGCTCGCCAAGGCGCTGACCAGCCCCGAGATCAAGGCGTTCATCGAGCAGAAGTACCAGGGCGCGGTGTTGCCGGCGTTCTAAGATCCTGCGCGGTCTTTCTGTAGGAGCGCACGGGTGCGCGACCGCGGCGTCCCGTCGTTACCTGGGCGCCATGATGGTCGCGCACCCGTGCGCTCCTACATTGCTTTTCAGCGGACCTGGTGGCTTCAGCAGGGCACCGCTTCAGGGTTGGCCGGAATCTCGAACACCTGGCGCAGGTAGGTTACGTAGGCGCTGTCCTCGCACATGTTCTTGCCTGGCGTATCGCTGATCTTGGCCACCGGCTGACCGTTGCAGCGGACCATCTTGATGACGATCTGCAGCGGCTCTGGCCCCACGTCGTTGGTGAGATTGGTGCCCACGCCGAACGCCACCTGGCAGCGACCGTGGAAGTGCTGGTAGAGCTGCATCACCTTGGGGATGTCCAGGCCATCGCTGAACACCAGCACCTTGCTGCGCGGATCCACGCGATTGGCCCGGTAGTGCGCAAGCACGCGCTCGCCCCATGCAAACGGGTCGCCCGAGTCGTGGCGGGTGCCGTCGAACAGCTTGCAGAAATACATGTCGAAATCGCGCAGGAAGGCGCTGAGTCCGTACACGTCGGACAGCGCGATACCCAGGTCGCCGCGGTACTCCCTTGCCCAGGTTTCCAGTGCCGCCACCTGCGAGTCGCGCAGCCGCGGCCCCAGCGCCTGATGCGCCTGCAGATATTCGTGCGCCAGCGTACCCAACGGCGTCAGGCCGAGCTTCCACGCCAGCCACACGTTGCTGGTACCCGCCAGCTGACGACCCAGGCCGTCGCGCAGCGTGGTGACAACTTCCTCATGCCACGCGCGCGAGAAGCGCCGGCGCGTGCCGTAGTCGGCGATCTTGCACTCCTGGAAGCCATCGGTGTCGCGCAACAGGGCAATCTTCTCGCGCAGGCGGCGCCGCCCTTCGGACAGGTCCAGGCCCGGCTGGGTATTGCGGAAATATACCTCGTTGACGATGGCCAGCAACGGCACCTCGAACAGGATGGTGTGCAGCCACGGGCCGCGGATGTGTATCTCGATTTCGCCAGGGCCATCCTGTGCAGGGATGATCTCCACGTATTTGGCGTTGAGCTGGAACAGCCCGAGGAAATCGACGAAATCGCTCTTGATGAAGCGCCAGCTGCGCAGGTAGTCCAGCTCCTCGTGGGTAAAGCGCAGGGAGCACAGGCCTTCCAGCTCTTTGCGGATCTCAGCGATATAGGGCACCAGATCCACGCCGGGATTGCGGCATTTGAACTTGTATTCGACCTGGGCCGCCGGATAGTGATGCAGCACGACCTGCATCATGGAGAACTTGTAGAGATCGGTGTCGAGCAGGGAAGTAACGATCATCGGTCGCTCACGCGCGCGGGGGATGGCCTGATTATCCCGCCACGCCTGCGCCACGGCGAGCCGCCGGCAAACGACAGGCAAATAAAAACCCCGGTAGCCAGGGGAGGGGCTAGCGGGGTTTTGTCAGGCCTGGTCCATAACAAAGAGGGGAAAAGGACCGGCCCCCCAGTGGCACGATGTGCTGAGCCACTTCTTGTCGCCATCACAGCGATACGATGACTTAGTGTGGCCGGAGCGGACCAAGTTCAAGCGCTCCGACGGTTTCGTTCAGCTTTTGGCAAGCTGGCCGCCACGCCTACAATTGGCGGACTCCCGGTCATGGAACGCCGCCCGATGATGCGCCCCCTTCGCCGCCTGTGCCTGCTTGTCCTGGCGCTTGCCCCGCCCCTGCATGCCGCCGATCTCACGGTCGATGTCGGCCATGGCCCCAAGACCTACACCACGGCCCAATTGCTGGCCCGCGGCGACGCCCGCGAGGTCGCCATTCCCGCCGACGTCGCCTTCAAGCGCGCCATGCGCTACCGGGCCGTGCCGCTGAAGTCCCTGCTGGAGGGCGTATCGGCGGACGACACCCTGCAGTTCGTGGCCTCGGACGGGTTCGCCGCCCAGATTCCCGCCGCCCTGATCGTGCAGGCGCAGGGCTCGGAGGCCTGGCTGGCCGTGGAAGACCCGGCCCATCCCTGGCCGACCCTGGCCGAGATCAAGGGCGATGCCGGCCCGTTCTATGTGGTCTGGACCCATCCGGAAGCCATGAAGGTCGGCCCGGAACAATGGCCGTTCCAGCTGGCGTCGATCCGCCGCCAGCCCTCGGTGGCCCAACGCTTCCCCGCCACCCTGCCCGACCCGTCGCAGAAGCCCGGCAGCCCGGTGCAGCGCGGTTTCCTGGTGTTCCAGCACACCTGCTTCGCCTGCCACACCCTCAATGGCCAGGGTGACGCCAAGCTGGGCCCCGACCTGAACGTGCCGCACAGCCCCACGGAATATCTGCGCGAGGACCTGTTCCGCGCCTATATCCGCGACCCGCAGTCACTGCGCCATTGGCCACAGGCGCGCATGCCGGGTTTCGATCGCAAGGCGCTGTCTGATCAGGACCTGGATGACCTGCTGGCGTACCTGCGGCACATGGCTGGGCGGAAGGCCGGGCCGTAAAACCCGACTGCAGAACTCCCTACGTCTCGGTCACCTCATCGCTGGCGATCACCTCGCCGCTACCGATCACCTCACCGTCATCCCCGCGAAAGCGGGACGAGCGCGTAGCGCGAAGAACACCCGAAGGGTGGCCCCGGAGGGGCGAGCAACGCGAGTAATCCAGTGCCTTTCAAGTGGTGAGGAAGACCGAAAGTCGCTGGATCCCCGCTTTCGCGGGGATGACGGTGAGGAGACGTGCGGGGGTACGGGGCCACGCAGGGTCCTGGAACCCCTAAGGCGCCGGCCCCACCGTCGGCCGGCTGGTCGAATCCAGCCACTGCTGCAACGATTTCTGCCGCTGCGCATAAGGCAGCTGCGCAAACTGCCGCACGCTGGCGTAGAACGCCGGCCACTGCCCTTCCGCATGACGGAACAGGGCGAGGAACACGGGCGTCCAGCGGTCATAGATGCCGAACGGCAACAACCGCGCGTTGTTGATCGGTGCGTTGACCCAGGCGTCGTAACGGTGGTCGTTCGGCCAGTCGAGGTCGCGCCACTGCACGTAACGCACGCGGAAATCATCGATCGCCTGCTTCTTGCCGGCCGCCATGGCCTGCTCGTCCACGCCGCTGGCGTAAAGCTTTTTCAGGCGGTCACGCAGATCCATCACCAGCCAGGTGAAGCCATCGTCCATGGTCTTCTCGTGGTCGTCTTGTGGCGCCAGGCCACGCGACTGCCGCCATTCGCGCAGGCCTTCTTCCTCCACGAAACTGGCAAACGATTCGTTGAAGGCACTGTCGTCCTTCACGTAGATCAGCTGATGGGCAAGCTCGTGGAAAATGGTGCCGGCCAGCTCGTCATCGTCCCAGCGCATCATGCTGCTCAGGATGGAGTCGGAGAACCAGCCCAGCGTGGAATACGCCGGCACGCCGCCGACATAGATGTCGTTGCCCTCCGCTTCCAGCCGCGCGGCCTCGGCGTTGGCCTTGTCCTTGGCGAAGTACCCGCGATAGGCCACGCAGCCGGCAAAGGGAAAGCAGTGCTGGATGGGTGATACCGAATAGCGCGGCGTGGCGAAGACATTCCACACCACGTACGGGCGGTCCAGCTTCACGTAGCTGGTATAGCTGCGGTTATCCGGCAGATCCAGGTGATCGGTGGCGTAGCGGCGCGCTTCCTGCGAGAGCGCCAGGCGCTTGCGGGTGGCCTCGTCGGTGGCGGGGTCGCGCAGCACGGCGCTGACATCGCGACGGCTCGTCACCAGCTCGCCCTGCCCCTTCGCCACGTGTGCGTAGTAGTCCACGGTGCTGCAGGCAGAAAGCATGAGGCCCATCGCCAATGCGGCAATGGGCCTTTGAAGTCGCAGGTGTCGGGGCACGAAGCTTGGCAACCACATGCCTCGATTGTGCCCTGATCCGGGCGGCTATGGCTCAGTGGCCGTGACCGCTCCAGCTGCCGTGACTGCCGCCACTCCAGCTACCGCGACCGCCACCATGGTAGGAACCGCCACCGTGGTAGGAACCGCCACCGTGATAGTAGCCACCGCCGCCATGGTAGTAGCCATGCCCGTAGTAGCCGCCGTGGTAGTAGCCACCATGCCCGTAGTAGCCCGAACCCCAGACTCCGCCAATGCCGATGCTCACCGCGGGGCCGTAGCAGCAGCCGTATCCGTAGTAGCCATAGCTGGGGTAGTAGTAGCCGGGAGCGGCGTAACCGCTGTAGACCACGCCGGTACCGTAATAGGCATCGCCACCGCCGGTGGCCACCGGGCGCACGTAGTTGTAACCGGGGTCGTAATAACAACCGGATAGCGCCGCCGTGACAACCGCCAGGGCGAGACCGGCAAGTACGCGTTTCATGACAAAAGGCCGTCTGGGGAAGACAGCACTACTGTGAACCTATTTCGCTAAGTGCGCACTGAATGCTCCTGGCATGGCCGGCAGACGGTGTTCTGCCGGCCATGCCGGAACCCGGAACGGCCGCCGGGTTCAGTTATCGCCGTTGCGTTCAGGCGGCTGGCGGATGTGGCCGTAGGTGGCTTCGCTCGAAACGCCACTGCTGCCTGTTCCCATGCCGACGCTGCCGTTGTCGCCTACGGGATGTTCGCCGGCGCCCGGCCAGGTCGGCCCTTGCCGCACGCGTTCCTGCTTGGCTTCCAGCAGGGCCTGGATCTTCTCTACCGCCTGCTGCGGCGTGATGTGCTTGCGCGCAGGACGCCGGGGGCGGGTGGCGGCGGGTGTCGCCCGGCTGCGCCGGACGGTGGACGCCTTTCGGGTGGCCACCTTCCCTGCCGCCTTGCGGGTTGCCGCGGCGGTCTTGCCGGCGATGCTGTGCTTCGTCGTGGCCTTGCGGGCCGTCTTGCTCGTCGCTTTACTGGCCGTTGCGCGTTTGCGTGCGGTCTTTTTCGCCGCGGCTTTCTTCACGGCCGTCTTCTTCACCGCCGTCTTGCGCGGTGCAGCCCGCTTTGCCACGGCCTTGCGGGCGGTGGTCTTGCGTGCCGTCGTCTTGCGGGCAGTGGACTTGCGTGTCGCAGTCTTGCGTGTCGCAGTCTTCTTGGCGGGCGACTTGCGGGCGGTGGTCTTCTTCGCTGCGACTTTTCGGGTTGCCGCCTTGCGGGCCGTGGTCTTCTTCGCTGCGACTTTTCGGGTTGCCGACTTGCGTGCGGCGGTCTTGCTGACAGCGCGGCGTGCCGGAGTGGTCGCGCGCTTGCGGGCGGTGCTTTTCTTGGCAGTGGATTTTCGGGTGGCGGTTTTCCTGGCCGAGGATTTCTTCGCGGCCGGCTTGCGCTTCGTTGCCATGCGTCTTCACTCCTGCGGTTGTCGAGATAGCCCGACGCCCCCTCACGCCAGGCTAAACCGAGAAGTAACACTGCAAAGATGTATCAGGGGTGAGCAAAACCCCTGTTTTTCAATATCGGTGATGCCTTCAGAACCTCGGATTCGAGAGTTCCGAGAGGAAATGCAAGAACACTTCCGGGCGGATCGCGAGGGTGAAAATGACGCCGAATGCAGCACCCCACAGGTGCGCGCTATGGTTGACGTTGCCTTGTCCGCGACGATCCATGTAGATGGAATACACCACGTAGAGCACGGCGTAGATGATGGCCGGCATCGGTATCACGAACACCACGATGCGCGACCACGGCGCCAGCAGGATGAAGGAAAACAGCACCGCCGAGACAGCACCCGACGCACCCAGGCTGCGGTAATTGGGGTTGCTCCGGTTCTTCAGGTAGGTCGGCAGGATCGAGACCACCAGCGCCACGATGTAGAACAGCGCGAACCCCATCACGCCCAGCTTGGCGGCGAAGAAGCCCTCCATCACGCGCCCGAAGAAATACAGCGTGATCATGTTGAACAGCAGGTGCCCGAAATCGGCGTGCACCACGCCATAAGTCACCAGTCGGTGGTATTCGCGGCTGCGCGTGATGGCGGGCGGCCACAGGATCAGATCGTTCATCAGGCGGGCGTTATTGAACGCCATGAAGGACACGACGGCGGTGATGGCGATGATGATCAGGGTGACCATGCAATGTTCCGTACAGGGCAAAAGGCGACGACAAAGAGTTCCCATCTTGGCGGCGCGAGGCGCGCTTGTCGACACCGGAAATCGCGGAAAAGCCCAAGCGCAGGGCGGCATTAGGGATTATCATGCGCGGCTTCCCCGCCTTTCCCCAGGCCCAGGCCCCACTCCAT
Organism: Dyella telluris; assembly: GCF_014297575.1. NCBI lineage: Bacteria > Pseudomonadati > Pseudomonadota > Gammaproteobacteria > Lysobacterales > Rhodanobacteraceae > Dyella > Dyella telluris. Next base: position 925,137 of record NZ_CP060412.1, read on the forward strand.
GTCGATCCGTTACCTGCATCTGGACGTCTTTGCCGCCACACCCGGCGGCGGCAACCACCTGGGCGTCGTCACCGACGCAACCGGCTGGACCGACGCCCGCATGCAAGCCTTCGCCCGCTGGACCAACCTCGTTGAAACGACCTTCCTGCTGCCGCCCAGCCAGCCCGGCGCCAGCTACCGCGTGCGTATCTTTACGCCGCACAAGGAAATTCCCTTCGCTGGTCACCCCAGTATCGGCAGCGCGCACGCCGTGCTGCTGTGCGGACTGGCCGAACCGGTGGATGGTGTGCTGTGGCAGGAATGCGGCGCCGGCGTGCTGCCCATCCGTGTGGAAAACAACGGCAGCGGAAAACAGTTGCTGTTGAAATCACCTCGTTCCGTCGTGGAGAAGACCGGGCGCGACGCGCACGCGCTGCTCGACGGTGCCTTGTCCGGCATCGGGCTCGGCACGCTGCCGCCGGCCTATGTGTCCGGCGGTCGCCACTGGTGGCTGGCCGAATGCGCGGACGAAGCCTCGCTGCGCCAATGGAAGCCCGACCACGCTGCCATCGGCGCGTTGGCCAAGGCCACCGACAGCATGGGCCTGTGCGTGTTCGCCCGCAGTTCGCATCCCGATTACCAGCTGGTGGTGCGCGCGCTGCCGGCGGGCGTGGGCCTGGTGGAAGATCCGGCCTCCGGCGCAGCCAACGGCCTGATTGCCGCCTACATCGCCCATGCCGAACCTCAGGGCCCGCTGGCACGCGGTTACGTGGTGAGCCAGGGCCGCGAAATTGGCCACGATGCCAGCCTCACGGTGCGTATCGACGGCGAGGACGTGTGGATCGGCGGCCACACCAACACCATCATCGACGGCACCCTGCAGTGGATCGGCAAGGATTGAGCTCCCGTCCGCAAATCTGGGTGGATGCGGACGCCTGCCCCGCCGCCATCAAGGAAGTGCTGTTCCGCGCGGCGGAACGCGAACAGGTGCAGGTCACCCTGGTGGCCAACCAGTGGCTGCGCACGCCGCCCTCGCGTTTCGTGCGCGCCATCCAGGTACCCGGTGGTTTCGACGTGGCGGATAACGAGATCGTCGATCGCGTGACCGCCGGCGACCTGGTGGTGACGCAGGACATCCCGCTCGCTGCCGCCGTGATCGCCAAGGGCGCCCTGGCCGTGCATCCGCGCGGCGAACTCTATACGCCCGACACCATTGCGCAGCGGCTTTCCATGCGCAATTTCATGGATGAACTGCGCGGCGCCGGCGTGGATACCGGTGGCCCGGCCGCCTTCCATGCACGTGACAAGCAGGCCTTCGCCAATCAGCTGGATCGCTGGCTGGTGAAGTTCCGGCAGACACGCTGAGGCGCCCTGCGCCATGCCATCCTTGCCTGCCCTTGTGGGAGCGCACCCTGTGCGCGACTTGCCTCATGGGTCACTACAGGGCAACCGGTGACGCAGCGCCGACCTCTGCATGCGATGCCCTCTGGCAACGAACCCACGCTGTGGCGGTTTTCAGCGCCGCGGTCGCGCACAGGGTGCGCTCCTACCATTCGCTGAATGGATCGATCAGAGCTTGCGCTCATCCAGATGGGCGCGGCGTGCAGCCACCTGCGCCATGATTGACCAGTCGACGTCCTCGTCACCCGCGGACAATGCCTCAAGCAGGCTGTCGCGCAGCAGACCGGCCATCGGCAGCGGTACGCGCGTTGCATCGGCGGCGGCCAGTGCAAGACCGATGTCCTTGTAGCCCAGCGGCAAGGCAAAGCCCGCTGGCGTATAGCGTGATTCCGCGATGAGCTTGCCGTAACCCTGGTACGCCGGCGCAGCAAACAGCGTGCTCGTCATCACCTCGAGGAAATCCGCTGCGCTCACGCCATGGGCGCGGGCGAGCGCCGATGCCTCGGCCATGCTTTCGATGGCCGCGCCAAGCATGAAGTTGCCCGCAATCTTTACTACGTTCGCGCGTTCCGGCGCGTCGCCCAGCGGCCAGATGCGGCTGCCCATGGCGTCGAGCAAGGGACGTACGCGTTCGATCACCTGCGGCTTGCCTGCGGCGAGGATGTTCAACTTGCCGGCGGCCGCCACGTCGGGACGACCGAACACCGGCGCGGCAAGGTAATCCAGGCCACGCTCGGCATGGGCCTGCACCAGTTCGCGCGCCAACGCCACCGAAATGGTCGCGTGATTGACGTGCACCGTGCCCTTGTCCATGCCGTCCAGCAGGCCGTCCTCGAACAAAACACTGCGCACCGCCTGATCGTTGGCCAGCATGCTGAACAACACGTCGCCCTGCGCGGCGCGATCGGCGGTCTTCACCACTTTCGCGCCCAGCGATGCCAGCGGCTCGGTCGGGCCCGGCGATCGATTCCACACCGTCACGTCATGACCGGCCTTGATCAGGTTGCTCGCCATGGCACTGCCCATGGAACCCAAACCGATGAAACCCACCTTCATGCCGCATCCTCCAGGCAAAACCATCAAGGCGTGTTAACACGCCACGCGTTCAATGAGTGCGAAATCACGCCACTTCACCCGCCGCGTGACCCGATGCCCACGCCCACTGGAAGTTGTAGCCGCCCAGCCAGCCGGTCACGTCGACCACTTCGCCGACAAAGAACAGGCCCGGCACGAGCTTCGATTGCATGGTGGATGAGGACACGCCATCGGTATCCACGCCACCAAGCGTCACCTCCGCCGTGCGATAACCTTCCGTGCCGCTGGCGACAATGGGCCAGTCGTGCAGCTGCTCACCGATGTTCTTCAGTTCCGCTTCGCGGTACTGGCGCATGGGCCTGCTCTCGAACCACAGCTCGCACAGGCGCTGGGCCAGCCTGCGCGGCAATGCATCGCCCAGCACGTTCTTCAGTTCCGCCGCAGGCCGCGCGGCGCGCTGCTCCTGCAGCCATTCGGCGAGATCCAGCCCCGGCGACAGGTCGATGCGCAGATCGTCGCCCGGCTGCCAGTACGAGGAAATCTGCAGCACGGCGGGGCCGCTGATGCCGCGATGCGTGAACAACATGCCCGCGCGGAACGCGTGCTTGCCGACGCGGGCTTCCACCATCGGCAAGGCCACGCCAGACAGGTCGTGATAGCGCTCCTGATGCTTGCCGCTGAGCGTCAACGGCACCAGCCCAGCACGCGTGGGCAGCACCGCGTGGCCGAACTGCCGAGCCAGCTCGTAGCCGAACCCGGTGGCGCCCATGGTGGGAATCGACAGGCCGCCGGTGGCGATCACCAGCGATTGCGCGTGCACCTCACCGTTGGCGGTGATCACGCTGAAGCCCTCCTCCGTCTTGCGCACGCGCTTGACGCCGCAGGAGGTCTCGATGCGTACGCCGGCCTGCGTGCACTCGTCCAGCAACATGCGCACGATCAGCTTGGAGGATTCGTCGCAGAACAGCTGGCCGAGTTCCTTCTCGTGATAGGCAATGCGGTGTTTTTCCACCATGGCGATGAAATCCCACGGCGTATAGCGCGCCAGCGCGGACTTGGCGAAATGGGGATTGGCCGACAGGTAGCAGGCCGGTGTGACGCCCATATTGGTGAAATTGCAGCGCCCGCCGCCCGACATCAGGATCTTCTTGCCGACCTTGTTGGCATGATCCACCACCAGCACGCTGCGCCCGCGCTGGCCGGCCACGATGGCGCACATCAGGCCGGCAGCGCCGGCGCCAATGACCAGTACATCCACTTTCACGCGCACACCGCCTTCATGACCACTCCTCGAGCCTGGCTGGGCATTATCGGTCAGGACGGGCCATATCGCTTAAACTGGCGCTTTCCTTTGCCCCGGAATCGCCACCATGCCCTCTTTTGACGTCATTTCCGAAGTCGACAAGCACGAACTGACCAACGCCGTGGACCAGGCCAACCGCGAGCTGGCCAGCCGCTTCGACTTCAAGGGCACCGACGCGAAATTCGAGCTGGACGCGTTCGTGATCACCCAGTCGGCGCCCAGCGAGTTCCAGCTGGAGCAGATGCTGGACATCCTGCGTGGCCGCCTGACCTCGCGGAAGATCGACATCCGCGCGCTGGAAGTGGGCGATGCCGAAACCAACCTCGGCGGTTCGCGCCAGAAGATCACCGTGAAGCAGGGCATCGAACAGCCTGTCGCCAAGAAGCTGGTGGCGTCGCTGAAAGAGGCCAAGCTGAAAGTCGAAGCGCAGATCAATGGCGACAAGCTGCGCGTGACCGGCAAGAAGCGCGACGACCTGCAGCTGGCGATGGCCGTGCTGCGCAAGGCGGACGTTGAACTGCCGCTGCAGTTCGATAATTTCAGGGATTGAGCCGGCACCACGCCACGCTTCCATGGAAACCCGCCACATGGCGGGTTTCCTGTCTCTGCCCGCCCCTTGTGGGAGCGCACCCTGTGCGCGACGAAAGTGCCGAACGGGTGATTACCTCCCACCACGCAACGAAGGTCGTCAACTGAGGAGCCACATGGCGCCGCGGCCGCGCACAGGGTGCGCTCCTACCTTGGTCACGCGGCTTGCTCAGCCCGCCAGCCCGGCCGCGATATTCACGCTGATCGCAATGATGAACACGTTGAAGAAGAACGCGATCACGCTGTGCAGCAAGGCCACGCGTCGCAGATAGCGGCTGCTGATCTGCACATCGGAGACCTGGAAGGTCATGCCTATCACGATGGCGAAATACATGAAGTCCCAGTAATCGGGCTGCTCGGTGCCGGGAAACTCCAGCCCTTCGTTCTTCTTGCCGAAGTCGCCATAGTAGCCGTGTGCGTAATGCATGCCGAACATCACGTTGAGGAACAGCCACGAAAGAACGATGGTCCCGGCGGCAATCACCAGCGCCTTGGCATCACCGCCCTTGGCGCCGCTCATTTCAGTGGTCAGCGCGAGTGCGACGAAGCCGGTCAGTATCAGCGCCGTCCACAGCACACCCCAGCGTCCGGTGTCCTGCTTGCGGGCCTGGCCACGCATCACGTCGGGTGAGGTCGTCGTGCAGAACAGCAGCGTGAGCTCGGCGAGATAGATCAGCACGCCCAGGTCGAATCCCAATAGCAAGGCCTTGGCCGGCTTCAGCGCCAGCCAGAACCACAACACCAGTCCGGCGGTGAGCGCCAGCGCGCCGGCAATCATCAGTCGTGGCCGCGCCCGCAGCACCCGGAAGGGAATGAAACCGCGGGCGTGCGGGCGGGTATCGTCCGGTGCGGTGCTCATGCGCGCACCCCGGCACCGTTCTGGCTGCTTGTCGTCACCACGATCTCTCCATGACCCGGAAGCGGGCATGGCGCATCTTAGTGCCAGCAGGTCAACTTCCCCTCATCCGCGCCGATCCGGCGCGAATGGCCGCCTCAGACGTGCAGGTCCTGATACTCGGGATGACGGGTCATCCAGATCTCGGAATAGGAACAGGCCGGATCGACCTTCCAGTGCTCCTCACGCGCCATGTCCAGCGCGGTGCGCACGAGGTTGGAGGCAATCCCGCGCCCGCCCACCGCGGACGGCACGATGGTGTGGGTAATGGTCATCACGCCGCTTTCGAGCGTGTAGTCCAGCACGCAGGGCACGCCATCCACCTTGGTTTCAAAACGGTGGGCCCTGGAATTGTGATTGATCTCGGCAAACATGAAACGCACCTCGAGCAGCAAGGCGCGGAGATTAAAGCAAGTGGCAGCGAACCACGCGTGAAGACCGGCGCCTTTCGCGTTCGCATTTCGTGCATGACTCTTTCGCCAGGCTTAGTGGACGCTGCCGCCACACCACGCCATGGGGATGTACGCGATGAAAAGGAAAGCTGCTGCCGTCTGGTCGGGCGGCCTGAAGGAAGGCACCGGTACGATATCCACTGGCACCGGCATCCTGCACGACGCGCCATACGGATTTCGCTCACGCTTTGAAGACGCCCCCGGCACCAACCCGGAAGAACTGCTCGGTGCGGCTCATGCGGGCTGCTACAGCATGGCGCTCGCTCTGGGCCTTGAGCAGGCCGGGCACCCGGCCAACCGCATCGAAACCCGCGCGGTGGTGAGCCTGGACAACGACGGCGATGGTTTCTCCATCACCACCATCGATCTCACCTGCCGTGCGAAAGTGCCGGGCATGGATGCGGCCACTTTCGACCGCATCGCCCGCGCCACGAAAGAAGGCTGCCCGGTTTCCAAGGTGCTCAAGGCCACCATCAACCTCGACGCGACACTGGAAGACTGACCGGCTCGCCGCGTCGACAGGATATTCACGCCTGTCATCCCCACGGCGATCCACGCGTTCGATGAATGGCTGCGCCGTGTGGCGCCCCGTGAGTGAGTTCAGGACGCGTAGTGAAGATCCACTGGAATCGACGGCAATTTCTGCAGATGTGCCTGGGCGGGTTCGCCGCCCTCCCCTTCGCCCGCATCGCACGCGCCTTGCCGGATGGACGTCCGGCCTGCCGCCTGAGCGCGGAACAGACCGAAGGTCCGTATTACCTGGATCGCGCGCTGCTGCGCCAGGACATCACCGAGGGCAAACCCGGCTCGCCGCTGGCATTGCATTTTGAAGTGCTCGACAGCCGCACCTGCCGGCCGTTGAGCGATACCGCGCTGGAAATCTGGCACTGCGATGCGCAGGGCCTGTATTCGGGCTTCACCGCGATGTCGCCGGGTGGCCCCGGCATGGGACCATCGCCGGGACCGCCACCCGGCGGCCGGCCACCCATGGGCATGCCGCCCGGTCCGCCGCCCGGCATGGCGGGTGGCCCGCACGGTGGGCCGCCGAAGAGCACGCCGTCCGATGAGCTGACCTTCCTGCGCGGCGTGCAGGTCGCCGATGCGCGAGGCATGGTGGCATTCCGCACGATCTTCCCCGGCTACTACGCCGGACGCTGCAACCACATCCACCTGAAGCTGCACGTGGGCGGTCGGATGCAGGATGGCCACTACCGTGGCGGCAAGGTCGTACACACGGGCCAACTGTTCTTTTCCGAAGCCACGTCGCTCGCCGCCATGGCCGGAACCGACTACCAGCGTCACGGCATTGAGCGCACCACGTTGTCAGAGGACAACGTCTACACCACCCAGAATGGCAGCCAGTCCATCGCTGCGATGTCCCGCAACGGCGACATGCAGGTGGCGACACTGACGCTGGCGGTCGACCCCAGCGCCATCAGCCACGAAAGCATGCCCTGAGCCGGCGGCTCAGCAACCCGACGCAACGCGCACGGTGCGTTGGGTTGGCTGTCGCGCGGCGCGGCGCTCACGCACGGCCTGCGCCAGCCGATCGAGCACGGCCACCGATGCCTCCCAGTCGATGCAGCCATCGGTGATGCTCTGGCCGTAGCGCAGCGGCTGCCCAGGCACCAGATCCTGCCGCCCGCCAACGAGATGGCTTTCCACCATCACGCCGACGATGCGTCGCTCGCCGGCAGCCAGCTGCGTGGCAATGTCGTCGATCACGCGCAGCTGGTTCTCCGGCTGCTTGAGGCTGTTGGCATGGCTGGCGTCGATCATCACGCGGGCCGCCTGTCCGCTGTTCGCAATGGCGACGCAGGCGGCGTCCACGCTGGCCGCGTCGTAATTGGGCGTCTTGCCGCCACGCAGGATCACGTGGCAATCCTCGTTGCCGGTGGTCGCGGCAATCGCGGTCTGGCCGTCCTTGGTGACCGCCATGAAATGATGCGGCTGCGACGCGGCGCTGACCGCGTCCACCGCGATTTTCACGTTGCCGTCGGTGCCGTTCTTGAAGCCCACCGGGCACGACAACCCCGATGCCAGCTCGCGGTGCACTTGGCTCTCGGTGGTGCGCGCACCAATGGCGCCCCATGCCACCAGGTCGGCGATGTACTGCGGCGTGATCATGTCGAGGAATTCGCAACCGGCCGGCATGCCAAGCTCGGCGATGTCGCGCAGCAGGCCGCGCGCTTGTCGCAGGCCCTTGTCGATGCGGAAGCTGCCGTCCAGATCGGGATCGTTGATGAGCCCCTTCCAGCCCACCGTGGTCCGCGGCTTTTCGAAGTACACCCGCATCACGATCTCCAGCTCGCCCGCGAGTTGCTGTCGCTGCGCCACGAGGCGCTCGGCGTATTCCAGCGCGGCTTTCGTGTCGTGGATGGAGCACGGGCCGATCACGACGGCAAGGCGGTCGTCCTTGCCCGCAAGAATGCGGTGCAGTGCCCGGCGTGAAGCGCTGACGGTATGTGCCGCATGCACGCTCGCAGCGCAATCGCGCATCACCTCCGCCGGCGGGCTGAGCGGCGTGATGGAACGGATGCGCAAATCATCGGTGGAAGGGTTCACGGTGTCTCCTTGGGGATCCACTCGCGGCCATGAAAAAGGCCGCCAGTGGTGGCTGGCGGCCTTTTTGGGAATGGTGTCTTGTCGTCAGGACAATCGAGACCAACCCTCCGCCAGCGGCATCGGATAGCCGTAAAACCAAAAATACTGGCGGGCGGTGTGGGAGGTCATGACGACAAGGAATAACACAGGCTTTTTGCGCATGCAAAGGGTGCATTTGAAACCAACGCGCTGCACGAACGGTACACTCGCCGCCATGTCTTCCCCCTGGACCCTGCTGACCCGCCCTGCCCGCGAACCCATCCGACGCTGGGTACTGGGCGCGTTTCCGCGCGGTGGCGGCGGGCACGTGGACTACGATCATCCGCCCGGCGACCCCGGGCTGTTCGGCGCGGACAGCGCCACGTGGCGCGTGCACGCGGACTTCCCCGGCATGCTCGCCGGCGGCCTGGCCGCACTGATGCTGCAGACCCTGCATCCGCTCGCGCTGGCCGGCGTGTGGGATCACTCCAACTTCCGCGACGATCTGGTCGGACGCCTGCGCCGCACCACCTCGTTTGTCAGCGGCACCACGTATGCGCCCGTGGACCAGGCGCAGATGCTGATCGAGCGGGTGAAGCACATCCACGCGCAGGTAAAGGGTGTTGGCGAAGATGGACGGCCATACGCCGCGGATGATCCGGACCTGCTGACCTGGGTGCACGTCACCGAGGCTTACAGCTTCCTGCAGGGTTACCGCCGTTACAGCCACATCACCCTGCCTGCGGGTGCGGCCGATCGTTACTACGACGAAGTGCGACGCGTGGCCGAAGCGCTCGGCGCCCGGGAGGTGCCGCGTTCGGAAGCACAGATCACGGCGTACTTCCGGCGCATGCGCCCCGAGCTGCACTTCACGGCCCGATCGCGTGAAGTACTCGATGTGCTGTATCGGGTACGACTCCCGGTGCCCGTAGCCGGCTTGTCGCGCGATGTGTTCCTGCAGGCCGGTGCAGCCCTGCTGCCGCCATGGGCAGATGCACTGCTGGAGCGCACGCCACTGCAACGCGCGCAGTCGCGACTGGCGGCGCGGGCACTCTGGTCGGTGGCACCGGTATTCCGCATGGCGCTGCACGATGGCATCGCCAGCCACGCCTGCGCGCGCGTCGGCGTGCCGGCGCAAACCCTGCTCCACTGGCGCTGATCGACCCGGGAGCCGGCCGAAAGCCCCATCCTGCCGGGGTTGTCGCGCGCACCACGAGATTGACACCCACCGCCGATCCGCTAACGTCGCCGGACCCGGACGCACCGCGCGAACCGACGGAACGGCTAGAGGCAGCATCCCAGTGGCGACGCTCATTCCATCCCGAAACAGCTGCCTGCCGCAGATGACCAGCGGCGAGAAGCGCTTCTCCGAGCGGCTGGAGCAGAAGCTCGAAGACGATTACCTGCTGTGGCACGACGTGGCCATCGGGCCGAAACAGCGTCGCCCCGACTTCATCGTGTTCCATCCGCGCCGCGGTTTGCTGGTGCTGGAGGTGAAGGACTGGAAGCACGACAGCATCCAGCAGGCGGACCGCACCCTGTTCACCATGATCACTGGCAGCAGCAGCGTGAAGGAGCACAACCCGCTGATGCAGGCTCGCGACGGTGCCAACGAGATCGCCAAGGTGCTCCAGCAGGACCCGGCGTTGTGCTATCCGCCCGGGCACGCCTACGAAGGCAAGCTGCAGATGCCGCTGGGCTACGGCGTGGTGCTCGCCAACATCAGCCGCAAGCACTACGAGGCCGGGCAGCTGGAGTCGGCGCTTCCCGCGCACCTCGTCATCTGCCAGGACGAGATGTACGAATCGGTGGAGTCGGAAGATTTCCAGGAACGCCTGTGGGCGATGTTCCCGCAGGTGTTCCCCACCGCGCTGACGCTGCCGCAGATCGACCGCGTGCGCTGGCATCTGTTCCCGGAAATCCGCGTGGAAGCGGGCGAAGGCCAGTTCGGCCTGTTCAGCACCGGCGCCCGTGGCAAGGTGAACAAGGTCGGCATACCCGATCTCATCCAGGTGATGGATGCCCAGCAGGAATCGCTGGCGCGCTCGCTGGGTGACGAGCATCGCATCATTCACGGCGTGGCCGGCTCGGGCAAGACCATGATCCTGGGCTTCCGCGCGATGGAACTGGCGCGCACGCTGTCCAAGCCCATCCTGGTGCTCTGCTACAACACGGCACTGGCGGCGCGACTGGAACAGCTCATGGGCGAGCGCGGCCTGAGCGACAAGGTGCAGGTGTACAACTTCCACAAGTGGTGCCGCAGCATGCTCACGGCCTACCACGTGCCGATGCCCGAAGAAGGCCCGCATGTGGCGGAGGAGCTGCCGCCGGCCGTCATCGCCGGCGTGGACAGCGGACAGATTCCGCGCTTCCAGTACGGCGCCGTGCTGATCGACGAAGGCCACGACTTCGAGCCCGAGTGGTACAAGCTGATCGTGCAGATGATCGACCCCAACACCAACTCCCTGCTGGTGTTGTACGACGATGCACAGAACATCTACGGCCAGGCCAACCGCAAGAAACTCAGCTGGAAGAGCCTGGGCGTGCAGGCACAGGGCCGCACCACCATCCTGAAACTCAACTACCGCAACACGCTGGAGATCCTCGCCGTGGCGCGCGGCTTTGCCAACGAGCTGTTGCTGGGTCGCGACGAAGACGAAGATGGCGTCCCGCTGGTGGAACCGCAGAGCGCGGGCCGTCGCGGCGCACTCCCCGAACTCATCCGCGTGGAACGGCAGAAAGATCAGCTGCCCGCGATCATCCAGCGCCTGCGCGACGAACAGGCGGGCGGACGCCGCCTGTCGGATATGGCAGTGATCTTCCGCAATGCCTGGGAAGGCGAAAAGCTGCACGAGGCACTGCAGCAGGCCGGCATCGCCAGCCAGCTCGCCGAAGGCAACGGCAGCAGCTCACTGTTCGTGGTCGACGACACGGTGAAACTCATCACCATGCACTCCAGCAAGGGCCTGGAGTTTCCGCTGGTGATCATCCCGGGACTCGGCTCCCTGCCCAAGCCGGGCAAGAACGAAGGCGAGGAAGCGCGCCTGCTCTATGTCGCGATGACGCGTGCGACGGAGCGACTGGTGATGATCCATCACGACGATTCCATCTTCAGCCAGCGCATCCGCAACTCCATCAACGAGGTACAGCAGCAACTCGCCAGCACGTGAAACCGCGCCCGCGCCGATGGCCGCTCCGCCCCCCTTTCCTTGTGGATGGGGTGGGGTTAAACAGTCAGGCACCACGGCCGCCGGTGATGTGCTCATGCGCGATCTGTTCGACGACTCCGTTCTTGCGCCACAACCGCTCGACTTCGCGCTGACCCTGCCCGCCCGCTTCTACACCGATCCGCGCATGCCCCAGCTGGACGCGCGCGCCATTTTCGCGCGCAGCTGGCAACTGGTCTGCCATCAGTCCCAGGTCGCCGACACGGGTGATCACGTAGTGACCGAGATCGCCGGCCTGCCCCTGCTCATCGTGCGCAGCGACGACGACACGATCCGCGCCTTCCACAACGTGTGCCGTCACCGCGCGGGACCCATCGCCAGTTGCGACGGTCGCGGTGCCAAGGCCTTGCGTTGCCGCTATCACGGCTGGACTTACGGGCTGGACGGCGTGCTGCGCGGCGCGCCCGAGATGGGTCGCACGCAGGATTTCGAGCCCTCCGACATCCGCCTCCCGGAAGTGCGCGTGCAGGTGTGGCAGGGGCTGGTATTCGTGGCCATCGGCGACGCGCCGCCGTTCCGCGAAGTGGTGGCCGGCATCGATGAACGTCTGGGTCCGGAACGCTCGCTGGGACACTACCAGTTCCACCATCGCGCCAGCTACGACGTGGCCTGCAACTGGAAGGTGTACGTGGACAATTACCTTGAGGGTTACCACGTTCCGCACATCCATCCGGGCCTCAACAGCCTGCTCGACTACCGCAGCTACATCACCGAGACGGCGCAGTGGTATTCGTTCCAGTACAGCCCGCTGGAAAGCGCCAGCGAGCTGTATGGCAGCGGTGAAGCGCTGTACTACTTCATCCACCCCAACACCATGCTCAACATCCTGCCGTCGCGCCTGCAGACCAACCGCGTGTTGCCGCTGGGCGTGGATCGTTGCCGGGTGGAGTTTGATTTCTACTACCCGGCCGACGACAGCGTAGAAGCGCACTCACGCCGCACACGCGATGTCGAGTTCAGCGACGAAGTGCAGGACGAGGATGTGACCATCTGCGAGGACGTACAGCGTGGCCTCGCTTCGGGCTCGTACGATGCCGGCCGGCTGAACCCGCTCAGGGAAAACGCCGTGCATCATTTCCATGAAATGGTGCGTCGCGCCTATCGCGAGTCGCTCGTCGACGCATGAATCCATCGACCAAGGTGATTGGCCAGTGGACGCTGGTCGCGCTGGTGATCGGCAACATCATCGGCTCGGGCATCTTCGTCCTGCCTGCCGCGATGGCGCCGTACGGCGCCGCCAGCCTGCTCGGCTGGGGCGTAACGCTGTGCGGCGCACTCGCACTGGCGCAGGTGTTTGCATGGCTGGCGCGCAGCATCCCCAACCACGGCGGACCTTACGCGTATGCGCGCAGCGCGTTTGGCGACACGGTCGGCTTCATGGTCGCGTGGAGTTACTGGATCTGCACGTGGTCGGCCAACGCGGCCATCGCCGTGGCCTTCACCGGCAGTCTTGGCGCGCTGTGGCCGGCGGTTGCGGCAACGCCGCTGCGCAGCGCGTTGTGTTCGCTCGCCGCGCTGTGGATCTGCACCGGCATCACGCTCTCGGGCGTGCGTGAAGCCGGCCGCGTCGCCGTGGTGACCACGCTGCTCAAGCTGATTCCACTGCTGGTGTTCGGCCTGATCGGGCTGGTCGCGCTGCACGCAGGTTCCTATCGGCCGTTCAATCCCGGCGGCCAGTCACTGACCGGCGTGGCGCTGTCCACCGCGACGCTGGCGTTGTGGGCGTTGCTGGGGCTGGAAACGGCCACGGTGCCCACTGGCGTGGTGAAAGACCCGCTGCGCACGGTGCCACGCGCCACCCTCATCGGCACGCTGGTCGCCGGTGTCGCCACCATGCTGGCCTGCACCGTGGTGATCGGCATGCTGCCCCGTGACCAGCTGGCCGCGTCCGCCGCACCGATGGCGGCAGCGGCCACGCACGCGTGGGGCACGCTGGCCGGCATCGGCGTGGCCATGGTGGCCGTGGTGTCCTGCTTCGGCACGCTCAATGGCTGGGTGCTGCTGGTGGCACAGACCACCATGGCCGCTGCGCAGGACGGCATGTTTCCGCGGGCGTTCGCACGCGTGGATCGCCGCGGCACGCCGTGGATCGGGCTGCTGGTCAGCAGCGTGCTCACCAGTGCGCTGATCACGGCCAACTTCACGCGTTCGCTCGTGGCCCTGTTCACCTTCATGATCCTGCTGTCCACCGCCACCACCCTGTTGCCGTATCTGGTGACCGCGCTGGCGTGGTGGCGACTGGAGGGAGGCGGCGCTTCCTGGCTGCGCAGGATCATTGCCGCCGTCGCCGTGTTGTTCTCGCTCTGGGCGCTTGCCGGCGCGGGCGCGGAGCCGTTGCTGTGGGGCGCGGTGCTGCTGCTTGCCGGCTTTCCGCTCTACCTGTGGCGACGCTTTGCCATGCGACGCGCGCCACTCGCGCCGGGTCCGTCAACAACATCCCATTGACGCTCTCTTCGCGGAAGAGACGGTTTTATCGGGACCTCTGTGCGGGAGAAGCAACGATGAAGCGCATGGTATGGACGGTGTTGCTGCTCTTCGGACTGGCCAGCCCCACCGCATTCGCGCAGGGCATGAACGGTGTAGTGACCGCCTACGTCGACCTTTATGCGGGCCCTGATGCTGGCTATCCCACCATTGCCCAGATGCCCGCCGGCACCTCCGTCGCGATCCAGGGCTGCACCGAAGGCTGGGGCTGGTGCGATGTGATCGCCATGGGTGTGCGCGGCTGGGTGGCCGGCACGTTCGTGCAGTACACCTACCAGAACCAGCCCGTCTACGTGACTGATTACGGCGCGCGCATCGGCATACCCATCGTCACGTTCTCGATTGCCGCCTACTGGGGCTCCTACTACGTGAATCGCCCGTTCTACCGGAACCGCGATTACTGGTATGGCCGCCCGTATGCGCCACGCCCGCCGCCGCGCCCGCCGGGCTGGCGTCCCGGCTACCGGCCGCCCGCACCAGGCTACCGGCCACCATCACAGGGCAACCGGCCGCCGCAAGGGAATCGCCCGCCGACGAACAACCGGCCCAATCCCAACCCGGGTACGCGTCCGCCCAACCAGAACCAGCGGCCGCCGCAGGGAAACAACCGGCCGCCGGGAAACCAGGGGAGCCATCGTCCCCCGCCGAGCCAGGGTAGCAATCGCCCGCCGTCGAACCCCGGTGGCAACCGGCCACCGTCGAATCAGGGCGGCAGCCGGCCGCCACAGGGACAGGGCAACCAGCGTCCGGCGCCAAAGCCACAGACGCGTCCCGCACCCGGCCCGCAAGGCGGCAAGCAGGCCGCCTGAACCACCCCATGGAGACCTGACGCAATCGCCACGCCGCGTCGCGTCGGTTTGTGCCGGCCTGTGTCTGCGCAGAGCCACGACGGTGAAGCAGCTGCCCGCAGATGACCGCGTTTCCCAGACGTTGTAGCGAAATCGCCGCACGCTTCGGATGGCACGACTGATGCTGTCTGCTACAGCAAGGAAACGGGTGACGGCAGGACGCCACCGGCTTATCCAGGCCCTGGACGGATCGACGTGCGGAACTGCTCGCCTGCAGACATGCGGGGGCGCATCATCCGTAATCGGCACGGCCATGCCGTTGCGACTGCAGGCTCTCGCATGGGTGTCAACGCACAAGACTGGTCAAGGCGACGGCTGTTTCCCGTCACGGTCCGGCTGCCACTGGCCGCCGCGAACGACAGCCGCCTGCACCGACGCCATTACGTGCCGGTGTGCCTGAAGTTCGTGCTGGCGCTGGTGCTGGCGCTGGCGTGGGCGGCGCTCGCCTGGGCCTACGTGGAGCACTGGAGCGCATCGCTGCGCTCCCCGGAGACACGACTGGCCGAGCTATGCCTGCTGCTTGCCATCGTGGTGCTGCCGGCTTTCATGAACACCTTCCTCTCCGCCTGCCTGCTGCTCGATCGGCGGCCGGCGCGTTCGCGTTTCGCCGACGCCGATTTCCCCGGCGTGACCATCCTGATCGCCGTGCACAACCACGCGGACACCATCCTCGACACGCTGGCCAGCATTGCGTCGCAACGTTACCCCGCGCCCATCGAGGTGATGGTGATCAACGACGGCTCCACCGACGCGACGCTCGACCGATTGCAGAGTGCCCAATACCCCTGGCTGGACGTGCTCGACCTCAAGAGCGCCGGTGGCAAAGCCAAAGCGCTCAATGCCGGGCTGCGCCTGGCCTCCTGGCCCATCACCGTTACGCTGGACGCCGACACCCACCTGCATCCGCAGGCACTACGGCAGCTGGTGACGCGCTACATGAGCGATCCGCCGAACACGGCCGCCGTGGCCGGCACCGTGCTGGTGCGCAATTCGCGGGACAGCGCCGTGGCACGCATGCAGGAGTGGGATTATTTCCACGGCATCGCGGCCGCACGCCGCGTGCAGAGCCTGTGCCAGGGCACGCTGGTCGCGCCCTCGGCGTTCTCGCTGTATCGCACCGACATCCTGCGGGTGATCGGTGGCTGGCCCGAGTGCGTAGGCGAAGACATCGTGCTCACCTGGGCGATCCTGAGTGACCATCATCGCGTGGGCTATGCCGAAGACGCCATCGCTTTCACGCGCGTGCCGGCGACACTCCCCGCTTTCATCGAACAGCGCAGGCGCTGGTCGCGCGGTGTCATCGAAGCACTGCGCGCGCGTGGCTCTCTGCTCTTCCGCCGCCGGTTGAGCACGTTCTTCGTGTGGTGGAAGCTGCTGGTGCCGACCACCGACGTGCTCTGTGCCGCCGCGCTGGTGCCCTGCCTGGTACTCGCCTGCATCGGCGTGTACTGGCCGGCCGCCGCCATGACGACCTTCGTGCTCCCCATGGCACTGCTCGCCACCGTGGTGATCCACACGGCGCAATCACGCATGTTCCGTCTGTTGGGGCTCACTGTCCGCCGCAATCCACTCGGCTGGCTGGGCTACGCCCTGGTCTACGGATGGCTGCTCAAGGCGGCGAGCCTCACGGGCTATCTTTCTGGCCTGCTTCCCCGGCACCGCCACGACGACGCCTGATACCCGCACTACCTTCACCCGGCCGGCCACGGCCACCAGCCAGCGCGTTGCTGTGCGTAACGATCGGCCGCACGCTCAAAGCGGTTGCCGGCACTGATGCCGCCGCACGCCGCATAGAACGGCAGGAACAAGGGCCCCAGCACCATGTACTGGAGCACGTGCGCGCGCTCATGATCGGCCAGCGAGATGCACGGTTCCACGCGATGGCCGGCGCGATGGGCATAGGTGAAGCACGGCGTATCCAGCCGCTCGCAGGAATACAGGATCACGTTGCCCAGCGTCAGCGCGCCGCCGGCACCGAAGTGCGGCATGCGGCGAAAGGCCAGCGCGTACTCGCCCTGCCGCAACTCGGGCCGGGCGCCCCATGGCATGCACAGCAGGCCGGCCAGCAGCCCCAGCAGACTGTTGGGCAGTGTCCACGCCATGCCCGCCGCCAGTGCGATGCATCGTCCGGCTACGGCTCCGGGTGTTCGCTCGCGCACCGCCACCTCCCTTGTTTCACGCCGCCGGGGACACCATCTGACGGCCCAATGAGTCTTGGTCATCGAGGCCTGCCATGTCCACCACGCTAACCATTCCCTGCCCCCACTGCTCGGCACTCAACCGCGTGCCCGAGGAACGGCTGGGTGAGCAACCGGTCTGCGGCCGCTGCAAGCACACACTGTTCGAAGGCAAACCAGTCGCGCTCACCGCCAACAACTTCGACGCCGTGGCGACGCGCGGCGACCTTCCGGTGGTGATCGATTTCTGGGCACCCTGGTGCGGCCCCTGCGTGAGCTTTGCGCCGGTGTTCGCCGAAGCGGCGTCGAGCCTGGAGCCGCAGCTGCGGCTGGCCAAGGTGGATACCGAAGCACAGCCCGCACTGGCCCAGCGTTTCGGCATCCGCAGCATTCCCACCCTGCTGGTGATGCGCGACGGCCGCGAGATCGCGCGCCAGGCCGGCGCGCTCAACGGCATGCAGCTGCGCCAGTTCCTCGCCAACACGCTGCGCTGACGCGCGGTCAGGAACTGCAGGAAAGCATCGAGCAACCCGCCTTGTGCGTGGCCCACTCGGGACGCTTGCGCGCATAGCGTTCGCGCCCCGGCTGGTCGTCATAAGGGCGACGCATCACATCCAGCAGTTCGTGGATGCCGCTGTAGTCGCCCTGGGTCGCCAGGTCGATGGCTTCCTGCGCGAGATAGTTGCGCAGGACATAGCGCGGATTGGCCGCGCGCATGCGCTCGCGACGCTGTTCGCCGGAAAGTTCGTCGCCGCGCACGCGCGCCGCATAGGCGTCGAGCCATGCCTGGAAGGCGGGCTCACTGGCAAGCCGTTTCGCTTCGTCATAGAACGACTCGTGCAGCGGCTCCAGCGACGGCCGCGCCGGATCCACATCGGCAAGCGCACGAAAGAACAGGGTCATGTCGACCTCCGCCTCGGCAAGCAGGGTATGGAGTTCGCGCATGCGCTCCACGTCGTCGTCGCCGCATGACGCCAGGCCCAGCTTGTGGGCAATGGTGAGGCGATCCGCCTGGGCATACACCGCTGCGTAGCGGTCCAGGCCAGCCTGCATCGGCTCGGTGCCGGAGAACAGCGGAGCAATGGCCATGGCCAGACGACTGAGATTCCACCATGCCACGTTGGGCTGCTGCCCGAAACGATAGCGGCGGCGACCTGCGTCCGTCGTGTTGGGTGTCCATTCGGGATCGAAGTTGTCGATCCAGCCATACGGACCGTAATCGATGGTGAGCCCAAGGATGGACATGTTGTCGGTGTTCATCACGCCATGCACGAAACCCACGCGCATCCAATGCGCCACCATGTGCGCCGTGCGTTCGCACACCTGCGCGAACCATGCGGCGTAGCGCGGCTCGCCCTCGCCTTGCAGTTCGGGAAAGTCGCGCGCGATGGTGAAGTCGACCAGCTGTTTCAGCAGCGTGACGTCGCCGCGCGCCGCGGGCAGCTCGAAATGTCCGAAGCGGATGAATGACGGCGCCACGCGGCACACGATGGCACCGGGCTCTTCCTGCGGATGCCCGTCGTAGAACATGTCACGCACCACGGCGTCACCCGTCACCACCAGGCTGAGCGCGCGCGTGGTCGGTACACCGAGGTGGTACATCGCCTCACTGCACAGGAATTCGCGGATGGACGAGCGCAGCACGGCGCGTCCGTCGGCACCTCGCGAGTACGGTGTGCGGCCGGCGCCCTTCAGCTGGAGTTCCCAGCGCACGCCGTCGCGCGTGAGCACCTCACCCAGCGAAATCGCCCGCCCATCCCCCAACTGGTCCGCCCACATGCCGAACTGGTGGCCGCCGTAGTTGGTGGCGAAGGGCTGCATGCCATCGAGCAAGGCGTTGCCACCCAGCACCTGCGCCAACACCGGGCTGTCCCTGTCCGCCTCATCCAGCCCAAGCGCCTGCGCCATCTCCGGCGACCACGCCACCACGCGCGGCGAGGCGACCGGGGTTGGCTCCACGCGTGAGTACATGGCACCGAGCACCTGACGGGGATGCCGGCCCTGCCCAGTATCGGCCGGCAGTTCACGGACAAAGGCGTTGTCGAATATCAGCGGGGACATGGCATGAGTCTTTGGTCGAACCTTCGATGGAAGTCACCGGGTTTCCCCGGCCCACTGCGCCACAAAACCACATTTTCCCAGGGGAAAAACGCAGAAGATTGCGCATTTCACTTTTGTGAAGACTGTCACATTCCTTGCTACGGACTTACGACGCCATTCAGTGCGGATTGGCATTTGTGCATCGCGCGTGAAGCTGCTTATATGTGCCCTGAACGACCGCACAGGGGCGGCCGGGAGCCCGAACATGCACATGCTTCACGCACGTTCCGCCTTTGAGCGCGGAATGCAGCTGGTAGCAGGGATGCTGAACCACAAGGACATGCAGGACGTCCGCAACAACCAAGGCCAGGGTCACAGCAACTTCCAGCTGGTCTCGTGGCAACCAGGCGCCCATTCGCGACGCGAAGACGAACTTGCGCGTCGCCGGGAAACGCCGTTCGGCTGACATACGCCCACCTCCCGCGCACATCAATCGTGCGCGGGTGCCTCAAAGATGCGCGCGATATCGCGTTCTTCAAGCGCGCGCCATTCACCGGGCTGCAGTTCACCCAGGGTCAGCGCGCCCACCGATACGCGAGTCAGCGCTTCCACGTGGTTGCCCACCGCGGCGAACATGCGCCGCACCTGGTGATAGCGTCCTTCGGTCAGGGTCAGACGCGCGCGACGCGGCTCCAGCACCTGGAGTTGCGCAGGCTCCAGCGGCGTCGTCTCCGACTCGAGCATCATCGTGCCACTGGCGAACAGCACGCCTTCGTCGCCGCGCAGATCGCTGGCCAGCGTGGCCTCGTACACCTTGGCCACCCGTGCCTTGGGCGAGATGATCCGGTGCAGCAGGCTGCCGTCGTCGGTGAACAGCAGCAGGCCAGAGGTGTCGCGATCGAGGCGACCCACGGTGGAAAGCGCCGGATCGCGCACGCGATAGCGTGGCGGGAGCAGGTCGTAGACGACGCGCCCGATGTCCTTGCGTGAGCAGGTAGCGCCCAGCGGCTTGTACATCATCAACGTCAGGCCCGCGGGCGGATCGAGCGGTTCGTCGTCGATGCGGATGTGTTCGTGCGGCACCTTGTCGTCGGCGTAAAGCACCTCGCCGTCGGGATCGGTGACGCGCCCTTCGCGGAACATCAGCGCGACGTCCTTGCGGCTGCCATAGCCCAGGTTGGCGATCAGCTTGACCAGTTTCATGCGCGAACCCCGCGTGCCTCGATCACCTTGAAGCCGTCTTGCGTTACCACCGTGCGTACCTCGTTGAAACGTGCGGCCAGAGTGGCCTCATAGGGAAGATGGCGATTGGCCACCAGCCAGAGCCGCCCGTGCGGCTGCAGGGCGTCGGCGGCGGTAGCGATGAAGGCGCGCCCGAGCTCCGGAAGATCGGCGCGCCCCTGATGGAATGGCGGATTGCTCACGACCACGTCATAGCGCCGCGGCAAGCCCTGCGTGACGTCGTGCCAGTGCACCGCAAACGCCACCTCCCGTCCGCTCTCGCGTTGCGCGCGTTCGACGTTGAGGCGCGCGGGTTCCAGCGCACGCGCTTCGGCTTCGTAGAGATCGATGGCCGAAACGCCCGGGCAACGCGCGATGACCTGCGTGGACAGGTATCCGTAACCGGCACCAAGATCCGCCACGCTTCCGGCGAGATCGCCGGGCAGGTGCGCGGCGAGCAAGGCCGAGGCTGTATCCACCCGATCCCATGCGAACAGGCCTGGCCGGCTGAGGTAACCCGCGTCATTGGCCCGCGGCGTGTCGAAGGCCTGCCAGGCGTCCAGCAGGCCGGCATCTACCTGCGCGCCCAGCGGCTGCGTCCAGAACACGCGGCATTTGTGCTTGGAGAGCTGCTGCAAGGGCCCCGCCAGGCTGGCCAGGTCGCCCTCGGCGGATCTGGCCCCTTCGGCGTTGGGCACGGCGGCGAGCACTACGCCACCGGGCAAGGCCCGGCGCACCGCCTGCGCAAACAACGCGCGCGCTTCTTCGCGCTGCCGCGGCGGCAACACCAGCACCAACGGGTAGCGATCATCACCACCCGGCGGGGCCACCGTCAGGCCACTGCGCTGCAGCGCCTCGGCGAAGGGCTTGAAGCCCTGTTCGCAGGCCCAGCCCTTCTTCGCCATCTCACGCAGCCGGAAACCGTCGCGCGCACGCAGGAACAGCACGCGTCCGTCGGCGGGCATGGTGAGGTCGCCGGTTTCAAACGGCACGAAGAGGGCCTCCAGCGCCACGTCTTGGACGACCGGAGAGAACGAGGCAGGCATCGGGTGGCGTGATGAGGGATCGGGCTGCCTATGTTACCAACCGCAGGCACCTCCCACGCCGGTCATGCCACCCCGGACAGCTCCAGCTCGCTGACAAACTCGCGGCGCAGGCCGCTGAGGGGATCGACGAAGGACAGCCGCCGCGCCAGCAGCTGCAGCGGGCGGGCATGGTCATCCGGACGGGGTTCGGGAAGTTCCGGGTAGAACGGGTCGTGCAGGATGGGCGCGCCCAGCGCAGCCATGTGCACACGCAGCTGGTGCTTCTTGCCGGTGAACGGCTGCAGGACGTAGCGCCAGTGGCTTGCGTGGCGTTCGAGCACGTCGATGTGGGTTTCGCTGTTGGGCTCGCCGGGCACTTCGTGCATGCGGAAGAACGGCTCGCCCGACGCGATGCGCGAACGCCTCACCAGCGGAAACGACTGCCCCGTCAGTGGCGGCGCCCAAGCCTCGTAGGCCTTCACGATGCTGCGCTGGCGGAACAGCGCCTGGTAGGCATCGCGGCTGTCGGGATGAGCGGAAAACATCACCAGCCCGGCGGTGTGACGGTCGATGCGGTGCAAGGGCACCAGGTGGTGGTTGTCCAGCGTCCGCGCCAGTCGCGCCAGTACCGTCTCCTCCACGAAACCGCCTGCCGGCGTCACCGGCAGGAAGTGCGGCTTGTCGACGACCACGAGGTGCGTATCCACGTGCAAGAGCGTTTCGTGGAACGGGATGGGGGTTTCCCGCGGCACTTCGCGGAAGTAATGCACGCGCAGCCCCGCACGATACGGCGCGTCGGCTGGCAGGGGCTGCCCTTGTGCATCCAGCACGCGCTGGCGGGCGAAGCGGCTTTCCCACTCGGCACGCTCGATACGGGGAAACAGCGCACACAGTCCATCCAGCACCGTGCTCCATGATCCCTGGGGCAGGTGCACCGTGCTGGCGGCGGGCGGACGTGACATCGGACAACTCCACGGCAATCGGGCACAGCTTAAACCGGAGCAGTCGCCCGTGGCGGACGCGGCGTTGCACCGGGTGCATCCGGGCGCCTTCGCTATGTCTTCCGGCGTACACCGTTCCAACGTCCGGGGCGTTGGATAAACTCGACCACCAACGGGTTTCGCACCCAGGGATGGCGCTACCCAAAGCGCTCACCAACCGACGAGGCAGCACATGGACAAGCCGGCAACTCCCGCACGGCAAGCGCTCTTTTTCACTCGCCGGCAGGCCTGGCAACGCGTGGCCTGGCTGACCGGCCTTGCCCTGGCGTCGGCTTCCCCGCTGCATGCCGCGACGATGGATCCCGCCGTGCTGCCGCGCGTGCAGGCCGCCACGTTCGAAGTGGTGATTCCCAAGCCGGAGAAAGATCCCATCACCTACGAAAAGCCGCTGCCGCTGGACCAGTTGCCTTATCAGGAGCGTACGGACAAGTACCACTCGGTCGGCACCGCGTTCGCCATCGGCGAGAACCGCTATGTCACCGCCGGCCATGTGCTGGCGCTGGGCATCGACAGCCTGATGGGCGAACCGGCCGTGCGCGACGCCGCCGGCCATGTGTACGCCATCGACAAGATCACCCGCTATTCGCTGCACGAGGATTTCGTCGAGTTCACGCTGAAGGATCCGCCCAAGGTCGCGCCGCTGGCGGTGAACACCCAGCCGGAAATGAACCAGGTGGTGTATGCGGTGGGCAACGCGCTGGGCACCGGCATCGTGATCCGCGACGGCCTGTACACCTCGCAGACGCCGGAGGACCAGGACGGCCGCTGGAAGTGGCTGCGCTTCTCCGCGGCGGCCTCGCCGGGCAACAGCGGTGGCCCGCTGCTGGACAAGGACGGCAAAGTCATCGGTGTGGTGGTGATGAAGTCGCCCGACGAGAACCTCAACTTCGCCTTGCCGATTGACCTGGTGCTCAAGGCACCGGCCAATCTTGGCGACATCGACGTGCGCGAGACCTATCAGCTGGACGCGATCGAGGACAAGCACACCGGCACTTTCAAGGCACAGTTCCCGCTGCCCAAGTCCTTCGCGGACTTCAGCGCGACCTATCAGAAACTGCACAACGCCGACGTCGACCAGAAGCTGCACGACCTGCTCACCGAGCAGGCCGGCACGATGTTCCCCAACGGCCCCGGTTCGAACCGCCTGCTGCACAGCACCTCCACCCTCGATCCGTTCCCCACCCTGCTCCACCGCGACAGCAACGGTGAATGGGTGATCGCCCGGGCCGGCGCGGGCAAGGCGCCCCTGCCCCACAACGGCTACCTCGCGCGGGCCATGGTGGGCCAGCAGGTGATGTTCCACCTGCGCAAGCCCGACGACGTCAGCAGCAAGCAGCTGTTCGGCGATTCGAAGATCTTCATGGATCTGGTGCTGAAGGCCGCGCCGTTGCAGCGGCGCGTCGGTTCCGAGCCGGTGAAGATCACCTCGCTGGGCCAGCCTTCGCTGCAACGCGACTTCACCGACAACTACCAGCGACGCTGGCAGATCCGCGAATGGCCGATGGCGTACGACAACGGCCTGATCATCGCCTTCCTGCTGCCGGTGCCGGACGGTTACGCGGCCATGCTGCGCATCACCAACAACCGCACCGAACATGAAGACATGTCGGACATGAAGCAGCTCGCCAACTATGTCTACGTGTCCTACAGCGGCACGCTGGGACAGTGGAAGGAGTTCCTCGCCAACAGCAGCCTGCTGCCCAGCGTACTGTCCGACATCGCCATCCATTTCGACTATGGCGATGCGTTCAAGTACCAGTCCAGCCGACTCGGCTTTGCTTACACGCCTTCGCTGCAGAAAATCGATGCGGAGAGCCAGCTGGTGCTGGGCATGTCCTACTTCCAGGACCGCGGCAAGACGGTGTGGGATGTGTCGCGCGTGGACGTGAAGTCCAACGTGGAGAACGCCGAGCACGTCAGCCTGAGCCGCCACGTGGCACCGTCGGATGATCTGGACGACGGCTTCCGCAACAGCTGGGGCAAGATCGTCAACCGCACCCACCCTGACGATGGCGTGCCGTACAGCGAGAACGACATGACGTACATCGGCACCGTCGGCGGCACGCAGGCCAACGCCAGCAGCAAGCCGGCCGTGCTCTACACGGCGTTCTACGGCGTGGATGGGCCGCGCCCGGACGACACCATGAAAGGCAAGCTCAACCTGCTGATGGAGAAGCTGCAGGTCAACGAGCACTGAGGGAGGCAACCACGCGCCTCTGCATCGCCCATCCGTCATTCCGGCGCAGGCCGGAATGACGGGGTGGACGGTTCGCTTCGGGCCGGGGAGACGGCGGCCTTGCGGAATGAAGTGAGCGACAACGGCAGTCCGTTGCCCCACTCTCGCAAGGCCGGCACCGCCCCAGCATGGCCTGCACCACGCTTGAGCCAGGCAAGCCGCGTGTCAGCGCGGCTCGGTGATCTCCGTCTGGCACTCCACCTCAACCTCGGCCGCCGCGGTATGCGGCACGCGCGGTTTGTCGGAGAGACGGCGATACCAGCGCCAGCCTGCCCAGCCGGCCAGGGTCAGTGCCGATGCGCCCAGGGCCAGGTACAGCATGTGCCCGGACAACATCGGCGACAGCACGCCAGCCACGATGGCGCACAGCATCAGGCTGCAGAACGCCTGCACCGACGAAGCGCCACCTCGGCGATGCGGGAAGCGATCGAGCAGCAGCAACGTGAGCGTGGGGAACGCCAGCTGCACGCCGATGCCATGGACCACCAGCGGCAGCATCGACCACGGCAGCACGGGCTCGCGGCTGACCAGCGCCATCAACAGGTGCAGTGCACACGCCAGCAGCATGGCGCCATAACCCAGGTTCACGGTGTAGACCACGCTGCGACGATTGGCCAGGCGACCGGACATCCAAGCGCCGATCATCAGACCCGCCACCGTCGGCAGGAACAGCCAAGGGAACCCCTGCGCCGACAGATGCAGCAGGTCACGAATGATGTGCGGGGCCGAGGCGATGTACAGGAACAGGCCGGCGAAGTTCACGGTGCACGACAGCAGCAACGGCCAGAACGGCCGATCCTTGCCGAAACTCACGTAGCCGCGCACCAGCGTGGTGGCGTTGAACGGCGTGCGCGCCGCCGGCGGATGGGTTTCCTCCAGGAACAGCATCAGCGCCACCGCCAACACCACGGTGAATCCCATCAGCACCCAGAAGATGCCGTGCCAGCCGTTGAGGAACAGCAACTGGGCGCCGACGATGGGTGCGATCACCGGCGCGACGCTGAAGATCATCATCACGCGTGACATCAGCTGCTGCGCTGCGGCGCCCTCCAGGCTGTCGCGCACGATGGCGCGCCCCACCACCAGGCCGGCGCCGGCACACACGCCCTGCAGCGAGCGGCACGTCAGCAGCATGGCGTAGGAGGTGGACATGGCCGCGCCCGCGGACGCCAGCGAATACACCAGCATGCCCGCCACGATCACCGGCTTGCGGCCGATGGCGTCGGAAATGGCGCCATGGAACAGGCTCATCACCGCATAGGTGACCAGGTACATGCTGATCATCTGCTGCAGGCCGGTGCTGTCCACGCCGAAGCGCTCGCCGATCAGCGGAAACGCCGGGAACACGGCGTCGATCGAAAACGGGCCGATCATCGACAGACCCGCCAGCAGCCACGACAGGCTGCGCCGGACGGGGCGCGGGGTGGAGGTCATGGGCGTGGCACGGCGGGCGAGAGGCGTCGAGTATAGCGGCGCGCCACCCTCGCCTGAGCCATGACGTTCGGCCGATCATCCGCTAGCATCAGCCCCGGGAAACCTGACGAACCTGGCCTTTTTGCTCGTCATTCGTGCGAAGGCGGGGATGACGGTTCCGGGAATCCCGGGAGATGGCATGCCTCCCGCTCAGCATGGAGCGAACCACCTTCGGGTTGATGATGCCTGCACCACCGGACACCCCGGGGCGCAGGCGCGTGCCTGTTTCCGGGAAGTCCTCCTGAAGTTCTTCTGCACTGGAGACGACAACGTGGGCTTTACCGGATTTCTCGCCGTGGGCATCGGCGGCGCACTGGGCTGCTGGCTGCGCTGGACGCTGGGCGTGCTGTTCAACCCGATCTTCCCCACCGTGCCGCTGGGCACACTGGCCGCCAATTTGATGGGTGGCCTGCTGATGGGCGCGGTGCTGGGCATCTTCGACCACTTCCAGACCCTGCCGCCCGAGCTGCGCCTGTTCGCCGCCACCGGCTTTCTCGGCGGGCTGACCACGTTCTCCACCTTTTCGGCCGAATCCACCACGTTGTTGCTGCGTCAGCAGTATCTTTGGTTTGGCGGCCACCTGGCCCTGCACCTGGTGGGCTCCATCGCGATGACCATCACCGGCATCGCCCTCACCCGCGCCGTGCTGCGCTAGGAGGAGCCATGAACGATCCGCAACAAGGCGTCCTGCTCAGCTTCTATACCCATTCGCGCGCGCGCCACGAGGGTAAGCTGGTGTTCGAATGGCTGCTGGAACATGCCAAGGCCCAGGGCATCGGCGGCGGCTCGGCGTTCCGCGCCGTCTGCGGATTCGGCCGCCACGGCGTGCTGCGCGAGGAACAGTTCTTCGAGCTGGCTGACGACCTGGCCATCAAGGTGGAGTTCCTGCTGACCGAGGCGCAAGCCCTGGCGCTGGTCCAGACCGTCGGCGACAGCGCTGTCGACGCGGTGTATGCAATCGCTTCCGCAAGCTTCGGTTCACTCGGCAAGAACCCGGGTACCGGCTGACCTGGCCCCGATCGTTCCTGCCCTGCGTCGCCACCACGCCCAACGAGGAATGCATGAGCCAGGACTCTCTCAAGGCACGCGCCGCCAGCCTGCTGGAACACGCCGGCATCCGCCTCGACGGCTCACGCCCCACCGACATGCACGTTCACGACGAGCGTGTTTATGCACGCGTGTTCGCCCACGGCTCGCTGGGCCTGGGGGAGAGCTACATGGACGGCTGGTGGGACAGCGAGGACCTGTCCGGCCTGTTCACCCGCATCCTGGGCGCAAGGCTCGACCGCGAGCTGAGAACCCTGGATACGCTGCTGGCCCACCTGAAGGCGCGCTTCATCAACATGCAGCGCGGCGACCACGCCTTCGAGATCGGCCGCGCTCACTACGACCTGGGCAACGACCTGTTCCAGGCCATGCTGGGCAAGTGGCTGATGTACTCCTGCGGCTACTGGGCCGAGGCCAACAACCTCGACGACGCACAGGAAGCCAAGCTCGACCTGATCTGCCGCAAGCTGCGCCTGCAACCCGGGCAGCGCGTGCTGGACATCGGCTGCGGCTGGGGCGTGGCACTGAAATTTGCCGCCGAGCGTTATGGCATCGAGGGCGTGGGCATCACCGTGTCGCAGGAGCAGGCCGCCTTTGCGCGCGAGCTGTGCGGCGACCTGCCGGTGGAGATCCGCCTGCAGGATTATCGAGAACTGGACGAGCCGTTCGACGCCGTGTTCTCCATCGGCATGTTCGAACACGTCGGCGCGCTGAACTACCGCAAATACTTCGAGGTGGCGCGACGCTGCCTGCGCGACCACGGGCTGTTCGTGCTCCACTGCATCGGCAGCAACGGCACCCCCGGCCAGCCGGACCCGTGGATCGAGAAATACATCTTTCCCAACTCGATGATTCCCGCCGCCAGCCAGGTGGCCGAGGCGGTGCAGAACCTGTTCGTGGTGGAGGACTGGCATAACTTCGGCGCCGACTACGACCTGACGCTGCAAGCCTGGCGCGCCAATGTCGATGCGGCGTGGCCGCAGCTGGCCGAGCACTACGACGACCGCTTCCGTCGCATGTGGCGTTTCTATCTTTCGGTGTCCGCCGCGGTGTTCCGCAGCCGCCGCGACCAGCTCTGGCAGATCACGCTCAGCCCCCACGGCGTGCCCGGCGGCTATCGCGTGCCACGCTGAGTGCGCGAATTCCCGCGGATTTCTGCTTGCAGCAGCACGCGCAGCGCACGATAGTGCGCACATCCGCAGGCCGGTGACGCCCGCCTGCCACGACACGTTGTCCGCCCCGATCCGGAAAGTCCCTTGAAGCTCTTTCGACGATTCGCCAGCGCGCTGGCCCTGAACCTGTTGCTCGTCACCGTGGCGGTGGCGCAGCCAGGGTTGTGGGTGGCTCGCAACGGCCAGGCCACGGTGTACCTGTTCGGCACCGTCCACCTGCTGCCCTCGGACACGCAGTGGAAGTCCGCCGCGCTGGACAAGGCGCTGGACGAGAGCCAGCGCCTGAGCATCGAAATCGTCGACGACGATTCGGCGTCCATGCAGACGCTGGTGACGCAGCACGGCCTGGATCTCACCGCACCGCTATCCAGCAAGCTCGACGACGCCGACCGCGGACAGCTGGCCAAGGCGGCTGAAACCGCCAACCTGCCCGGCGGCGCGGCCTCGCTCCAGTCGATGCGCCCCTGGCTGGCCGCGCTCACGCTCACCATGGCGCCGCTGATGCAGGCCGGCCTGGACCCCAACCAGGGCGTGGACAAGCTGCTCAAGGCCCGCATGCAGCAGGCCGGCAAACCGGTGGACGGACTGGAAACGGCCGAGAAACAGATCCTGATGCTGGCCGACCTGCCCGAAGCGATGCAGCTGGATTTCCTGCGCCAGTCGTTCAAGGACGTGGCCGACGGCCCCGGCAAGCTGCACGAGCTGATCGACGCCTGGCGCAATGGCGACACTGCCGCCATCGCGCGCATCGAAGACGAAGACCTGCGCAAGGACAGCCCCCTGCTCTACCAGCGCCTGATCGTGGAGCGCAACACGGCCTGGGCCAAATCCATCGCGGCACGCATGCAGCAGCCCGGCGTGAGCTTTGTTGCCGTGGGCGCGGGCCACCTGGCCGGCCCCGACAGCCTGCAGGAGCAGCTGCGCAAGCTGGGCGTGAAGACCGAGCGCGTGCAGAACTGACGACAGGAGAATCCGCCCCCTGTAGGAGCGCACCCTGTGCGCGACCGCAGACTGGCGGCAAGGCTCAGTAGCCGGCTTTCGCCATATCACCCACCCGGCTTCACCGTTCCATGGGTTGTCGCGCACAGGATGCGCTCCCACAGGGGGCCGCAGACCTGGCCTATGACCACCGCCCCCTCGCCCCCCGGCGCCCCTTTCTGGCACCATCCCCCGGTTAAGCGCGCCGCCCGCGCGCAGGCAAACGACGCAACCCCATGAATTTGCAAGCCAATTTCGAACAGATCCCGCTCAAGGAATACGCCGAGCGGGCTTACCTCGATTACTCGATGTACGTGGTGCTGGATCGCGCCCTGCCCTTCGTGGGCGACGGCCTGAAGCCGGTGCAGCGTCGCATCGTCTACGCGATGAGCGAGCTGGGCCTGGCCGCTTCGGCCAAGCCGAAGAAGTCCGCCCGCACCATCGGCGACGTGATCGGCAAGTTCCATCCGCACGGCGACACCTCGTGCTACGAGGCGATGGTGCTGATGGCCCAGCCGTTCTCGTACCGCTATCCGCTGGTGGACGGCCAGGGCAACTTCGGTTCCCCGGATGACCCGAAAAGCTTCGCCGCGATGCGCTACACCGAGTCGCGTCTCAGCCCCATCGCCGAAGCGCTGCTGGGCGAGCTGGGCCAGGGCACGGTGGACTGGGTGCCGAACTTCGACGGCACGCTGGAAGAGCCCAGCTGGCTGCCGGCGCGCGTGCCGCACGTGCTGCTCAACGGCTCCATGGGCATTGCCGTGGGCATGGCCACCGACATTCCGCCGCACAACCTGCGCGAAGTGGTGAGCGCCTGCATCCGCCTGCTCGATGACCCGGACGCCACCGTCGCCGACCTGTGCGAGCACATCCAGGGCCCGGATTACCCGACCGAAGCGGAAATCATCACGCCGCGCAACGACCTGCTGGCGATGTACCAGAACGGCACGGGTTCGGTGCGCGCGCGCGCCGTGTACCACGTGGACGAAGGCAACATCGTCATCACCGCCCTGCCGCACCAGGTGAGCCCGTCCAAGATCCTCGAGCAGATCGCCGCGCAGATGCGCGCCAAGAAGCTGCCGATGGTGGAAGACCTGCGCGACGAGTCCGACCACGAAAACCCGATCCGCCTGGTGGTGGTGCCGCGCTCCAACCGCGTCGACGCGGCCGAGGTGATGCAGCACCTGTTCGCCACCACGGACCTGGAAAAGAGCTTCCGCGTCAATCTCAACATGATCGGCCTGGACGGCCGCCCGCAGGTGAAGGATCTCAAGCGGATCCTCTCCGAGTGGCTGGCGTTCCGTACCGACACGGTCACGCGCCGCCTCAACCATCGCCTGGCCAAGGTCGAGCGCCGCCTGCACCTGTTGGAAGGCCTGCGCATCGCCTACCTCAACCTGGACGAGGTGATCCGCATCGTCCGCACCGAGGACGAGCCCAAGGCCGTGCTGATGGCCCGCTTCGGCCTCAGCGAAGAACAGACCGACTACATCCTCGAGACCAAGCTGCGCCAGCTCGCGCGCCTCGAGGAAATGAAGATCAACGCCGAGCGTGACCAGCTGGAAGAAGAGCGCGCACGCATCAACGTGCTGCTCAAGTCGCCGGCCAAGCTCAAGGGCCTGATCAAGGAAGAACTGCGCGCCGATGCCACCAAGTACGGCGACGACCGCCGCTCGCCGCTGGTGCAGCGTGAAGCCGCCCAGGCGCTGGACGAAAGCGCGCTGGTCGCCAGCGAACCGGTGACCGTGGTGCTGAGCCAGAAGGGCTGGATCCGCGCCGCCAAGGGCCACGACGTCGATGCCGACGGCCTGAACTACCGCGAAGGCGACAGCCTGCTCGCCGCCGTGAAGGCGCGCACCACGCAGCAGGTCGCCGTGATCGACTCCACCGGTCGCAGCTATTCCACGCCGGCGCACACGCTGCCTTCCGCACGCGGCAACGGCGATCCGCTCACCGGCCGCTTCAGCCCGCCGTCGGGCGCCAGCTTCGATGCGCTCATCGCTGGCGACAACGACACGCGCCTGATCCTGGCTACCGATCACGGCTACGGCTTCGTGACCCGCTTCGAGGCGCTCACCGGTCGCAACAAGGCCGGCAAGCAGATCATCACGCTGGGCGATGGCGCCAAGGTGCTGGCGCCGCAGGTCAGTGCCGATCCCGCGCGCGACCGCATCGTGGTGGTCACCACCGAAGGCCATCTGCTGATGTTCTCGGTGGCCGAGCTGCCGGAACTGGACAAGGGCAAGGGCAACAAGCTGATCGACGTGCCCAAGGCCAAGCTCGCCTCCGGCATCAAGGTGGTCGGCGTGGCCGTGGTCACCGAGGGCAAGGGCGAAGTGACGCTCTACGCCGGCCAGCGCAAGCTCACCCTTAAGTGGTCGAACCTGGTCGAGTACGGCGGCAACCGTGCCACCCGTGGCGGCCTGCTGCCGCAGGGCCTGCGCCGCGTGGAGCGCATCGAGACGACGGGCTGAGGCCGGTCTCTCCGTGACGTGTAGGAGCGCACCCTGTGCGCGACGGGCTCACTGCAACGCCGGTCGCGGACAGGGTGCGCTCCTACAGACAAGCGGGAACTTCACCACTTGCTGGGCAATCAGAAGGTACTGTGTGCACACCGGCGACGGTGGCGCGTTATAGGCCCCACGCCCTCGGAGTTTTGTTCATGAAGACCGCCCGCATCACCGTTTTCGTCGTCGCGACCCTGCTTGCCGCGACGGCCTGGGCCCAGAACAGCGACCAGCAGCTGAACCTGAAACTGCCGGCCAACCTCCCCGCGTCCAGCGCCAGTACCGCCGCCCCCACCACGAGCACGCCTACCGACGCCAGCAAGGCCACCCCGGCCGCCGCCAGCGGCCATGTCGCCGCGCAGGCAGGCGCCAGTGCCCAGGCCAATGCCAACCCCGCCAGCTACGCGAAGGACCCGCCGGGCACCTATTACGGCGACACCAGTGGCGCCCCGGGTGGCACCCAGGCCGCCGCCAGTGCCCAGCCGGCCGTCACCTGCGACGACGCCACCTACAACCAGCCGCAGATGCATGGTGCCGTCTCCACCGGCGTGGTCGCCGGCAACCACATGAGCGGCAGCTACGCCGGCGCAGGCGTCACACTCAGCCAGGCTTTCGGCAGCTGCGAGCACCCGACGGGTGGCGTGAGCATTTCCGTGGGCGGTAGCCAGGGGCATTACGGCCACTGAGTCGGGCACCCTTTCCCGGCGGCCGACCGGTGATCCGGCCCGGTACCGCCCTGCTCCAGGCGCCGGCCTGCAAGCCCTTGAGCCGGCGCTTTTATCAGACCTTTCTTGACCTTGGCTAAAAAAGGTCGAAAGTTCTTGGAAAGGGTGGGCCATCAGACTGCTCCCATGGTTTACGGTCCCTCTTCCCCGCGCGCCCCGCGCAGCCTCGCTCTTATCGCCAGCAGTACCGGAGCTCCCCAGTGATCCAGAATGTCGAGTTCCGCTACGAAGGCGGTCGCAGCGGTGTGCTGCTCATTCACGGCCTGACAGGCACCCCGACGGAGATGCGTCTCCTCGGCAAGGGCCTCAATCGCGCCGGCTATTCCGTGTACGGCATGCAGCTGGCGGGCCATTGCGGCAACGTCGACGACCTGCTGGCCACGGGCTGGAAGGACTGGTACGCCAGCGTGGAAGCCGCCGCTGAGAAGTACCGCCACGAGGTGGACCACCTGTTCGTGGCCGGCCTGTCGATGGGCGCCGTGCTGGCGCTGAAACTGGCTGCCGAGCACCCGGAATGGGTGAAGGGCGTGGGCGTGTACGGCGCCACGTTCCGTTATGACGGCTGGGCGATTCCGCGGATCGGCAAGTTCTCGTTCCTGCTGCCGCTCCTGCACAAGCTCGGGATCGGCAAGCACCGCATGGTGCACGAGGGCGAACCGTATGGCATCCGCGACGAGCGCCTGCGCGCGCAGATAAGCGGCGCCATGCTGAGCGGCGACAGTGCTGCGGCCGGCCTGCCGGGCAACCCGTGGCCGTCGCTGGCCGAGATGTACAACATGGCGGCCGCGGTGAAGCGCGACCTGCCGCGCGTGACCGCGCCCTGCCTGATCGCACATGCGACCGAGGACGACATCGCCAGCATCGAGAACGCCTATCTGGTGCAGCGCTCGGTGTCCGGCCCGGTGGAAACGCTGTGGCTGGAAGACAGCTACCACATGATCACGGTGGACCGGGAACGTCGCCTGCTGACCGACCGCTCGGCGGAATTCTTCCGCCAGATCGCCGCCAACTACGAACCCGCCGCGCGCGCCGCAGCCTGAGGACTCGCCATGAGTCCTCTGGTGGTTGCGTTGTGGCTGCTCAACGTCACGCTCGACACCGTCGGCCAGCTCGCCTTCAAGGCGGCGGCCGGCGATCCGCGTGCGGGTGACGGGCTGGCGCGCTGGAAGTACATGGCCGCGCGACCGTGGATCTGGATCGGCGTGTTCTCCTACGTGGCCGAATTCCTGGTGTGGATCGCCTTCCTGTCGCTGGTGGACCTGTCCGAAGGCGTGCTGCTGGGTTCGATCAACATCGTGGTGATCATGATCGCCGGCCGCATCCTGTTCAAAGAAAAGCTCACGCCGTTGCGCGTGACCGGCATGCTGCTGGTGACGGCGGGCGTGGCTATCGTTGGTTTTGCGGGAGGCTGAGATGCCGAAGAACCTGGTTCGCTTCTACGCCATCGGCTTCACCATCCTGGTGCTGTTCGACACGCTGGTGCAGCTGAGCTTCAAGTACGCCGGCGACCATGCCTTTCCGCCCGAAGCGAACTGGGCGTGGATCGTGCGCGTATTCGGCCATCCGTGGATCTACGTCGCGGTGATCGGCTACGTCGGCAACTTCTTCACCTGGATGACCCTGCTCAAGCACGCGCCGATCGGTCCGGCATTCGCGGTGACCCATCTGGAAGTGGTGAGCGTGATGCTGTTCTCCGTGTGGCTGTTTCATGAGCCGCTGACGGTGGGTCGCGTGATCGGTGCCGCCGCCATCGTGGCGGGCATCATCTGCCTGGCCTTCGCCGAAAGCGGTGCGCATCCGGAAGGCGACGCGCCGACCGAAGCGAAGGGTGCGCTGGGCGTCGCTGCAGGGGAATGACGTGTCGCGCGAGCTGCCGCCCACCGCCGGACTGCCGCTGCGCCTGACTGACCTGTGGCCCGGCCGCGCGCCCTTTGCCGAACGCGTGGCCGAATGGCTGGGCGTGGAACAACTGCAGCTCGAATGCTCCGGTACGGCCGCCATGGTGGTGGCGCTGCGTGCGATGCACCGGCTGCGACCACAGCGCGACGAAGTGATTGTTCCCGCGTGGACCTGCCCGCTGGTGGCGCTGGCCATCCATCGCGCCGGCCTGAAGCCGCGCCTGTGCGATCTGGCCCCGGGACATTTCGACATGGACTACGCCGGTTTGTGCACGCTCGCCGGTCCGCGCACGCTGGCCATCGTGCCAACGCATCTGGCCGGTCGCGTGGCGGACGTGAATGCGGCGCTGGATGTCGCCCATCGCGTGGGCGCCTATGTGCTCGAAGATGCCGCGCAGGCGCTGGGTGCCCAACACAATGGCCGCAGCGTCGGCCTGCTCGGTGATGCGGGCTTCTTCAGTCTGGCCGTGGGCAAGGGACTCACCCTGTTCGAAGGCGGGCTGCTGCTGACCCGCGACCCGGTGCTGCGCGATGCCTTCGCCGCCAGCCATGACACCACCATTCGCGCCGACCTGAAAATGGACTGGCAGCGCGCGCTGGAGCTGATCGGCTACACGCTGGCCTATCGTCCGTCGTTGCTGTCGCTCGCCTACGGCCGTCCGTTGCGCAAGGCGCTGGCGGCGAACGATCCCGTTGCCGCGGTGGGCGACGATTTCGGCCCGGATATCCCGCTGCATACGGTCAGCCCGTGGCGACAGGCCGTCGGCGCGCGCGCTCTGCCCCGCCTGCCCGCGTTTCTCGACGACACACGCCACCAGGCGCTGCGCCGAATAGAGCGCCTGCGCCGCATTCCCGGCGTCACCGTGTTCAGCGATACCCCGGGCACGCAGGGCGCGTGGCCGTTCCTGCTACTCACGCTGCCCGACGAAGCAACACGCGACGCGGCGCTGGGCACGCTGTGGACGGCCGGCCTGGGCGTCAGCCGCCTGTTCATCCATGTCCTGCCCGACTACGGCTACCTGCGCGACATCGTGACCGATGCACCGCTGCCCAACGCGCGCGACTTCGCCGCGCGTTCGCTCACCATCACCAACAGCCTTTGGCTGGATGAAGCCACCTTCGAGGCGATCTGCCTGCAACTGGAACGCTCGGTCGGCTGATCCGGGCGCTCAGTGCATTGCCGCGTCTTGACCGTTCGCGCGCGACCCCATCGACAGGAACAGCAGCAGGCCCACGGCCAGCCCAAGGCATGGCCCGGTGAGGCCCATGCCCATGCCGGTTGGCACGAACACGCCCATCATGACCACGGCATTGGAGGCTGCGTGCATCAGCACGCACAGCAGGATGCTCTGCGTGCGCGTGTACAGCCAGCCCAGCAACAGCGCGATGCCGAACTGGCCGGCCAGGAACAAGGCGAAGTTGCCGTGGTACTGCGCCACGCCGGGCAGGAAAAACAACGGCAGATGCCATAGCGCCCAGATCGGCGCGATCAGCAAGGCGGCACGCAAGGGCCCGATGCTGCGCGCCCATTCGTCCTGCGTGATGCCGCGCCAGCCGAACTCCTCCAGCCCGCCGCCCACGATGGTCATGAGCAGGTACAGGGGAAACAGGTACCAGGGCTTGAAGCTCACCGCGGCACCCAACGCGGGTTTCAACGCCACCGCGATACCGATGGCCATGAACCCCAGCGCCACCGGCAGGCCCAGCGCCAGCAAGTACCACACGGGACGCACGCGCCAGCGCAGCACGCGCCGGTTGAACTCGCTCATGGGCGCCTGTTCGGGCGTATGCCGCACGGCGATGTAGGCGGCAATGGTCGGCCCCAGCCCGCCCAGCACGTACAGCACCATGAAAGGCCACGTTCCGTATCGCGTGATCTGCCGCTGCGCCAGCGCCGCGAGTACGCCCCACGCCACCCACGTGATGCCGAAGGTGACGGCGAGATACACGAGTGCGCGACGGCTGGCGGGAAAGTGCTCGGTCATCGTTTGGCATCGCTTCGGACAGCGCCGGAACGAGCCGGCTCTCGACACGCTGGCGGTTCACCATGGCAGGCCCCGCCCGGGCACCCACACGACACCGACGGACGGTGCGTACGGGCGCTTACACGCTGCTTTCGGCAATCGCCGCCAGCAGGCGCGTATTGAACGCCCGCTGCTGCGCCTGCCATGCGTCCAGCTCGCTCTGCGGTATGGGTTCCTGCCCGTCCATGCCGCTCAGCAGGCGCTTCCACCACGTACGGTATTGGTAGGCGGACACTTCGCCATTGATGTCGCTGGCCACGATGCGCCCGCGCAAGGCTTCGATGATCGCCATGGCGTGTGTCTCTTCCAGGCGGCCCTGATCCCAGTTGGTGCGCGCGGTGTCGACGCTGAAGGCATCCTTGTCGATCGACAGGTACGTCGGCTGCGGTGCCTGCTTCAGCTGGCCCACGAACGCACAGGTGAGCGCATCGGGATCATCAAAACGACGGAACGCATCGCTGAGCCCCAGCTTCCCGGCCCAGTCCACGTTCACGTCCATGCACCAGTAGGTGAGCTTGCCGGCCTGCAGTGGGCGAAGGTAATTCTCCCACGCGTGCTTCGCGCCGATGTCGCCCGAGGTGATGCCCACCACGTGCACGTGCGTCACGAACGGCAGCATGGCCACGCGGCGCACCCACGAGCCGCAATGGATGCCCCAGGGAAAACGCATGTTGTCGGGATGGTTGTCGAACACCACCAGCTGGAACGGGCCGCGGGCACGCTGGCGCGCCACCAGCGGCCAGGTGAGATGGTGATAGTCACCCGACCCCATCAGTACCGTGCCGTAGTCGGCCGGCATGTGCTCTTCCAGGTAGTCGCGCAGGCGGCCGAAGGTGCGCAGCGTGCAGCCGAAGCGAATGGCTTCCTGCCAGTCTGACAGCGCAAGCGTGGTCGCGCCCGGGATCGGGCCGATCGAGCCGTCGAAATCCAGGATCAGCGGTTCACGCTTGTTCATTCGCCGCCCATTGGCTGTCACTCTCGAAGAATTTGCCCAGCTTGCGCGCAACCGCCCGCAACAGGGGGTTGCGCAGGTAGATCGCGTGCCGCGTCAGGGTGAATTGTGCACCCAGATAAGACTTCACCTTCGGATCGGTCCAGCCGGCCACGTAATGGGTAAGGCCCTGTTCACGCGCAAACGCCAGATTGTGGAACCAGCTGGTGAAATAAAGGTTCTGCTCGCGCGCCTGCGGATAGGCAAAGCCGACGTACTTGTCGATCAGCTTGCCCTCCACCACGAAGCAGAGGTTCCAGCCAATCATCTCGCCCTGGTGGCGATACACGAACACCACGCCGCCATTGGAGGCGTCACGCAACACGGCCGCGAAGAAAGCGCGACTGAGCTTGTCGAAGTGGATCTCGCTCTGCGCGAAGACGTGCTCGTACAGCGCGTAATAAGCGTCGACCACGGCGTCAGCGTCGAACACGGCGTCGCCGCACGGCACCGCCTCCACCGCCACATCGTCGCGCTTGCGCAGCTTGCGGCGGATGTCCTTGCGTCGACCTGAAGACAGCCGTGCGAGGTATTCGTCCTCGTTCTGGAAATCGATAGGCACGTAGGCCAGCGCCTGGCCTTCCAGCAGCAGGAAACCCGCGGCGGTGCAGGCATCCGCGAAACGCCGGCACCAGTCACCGTTGGCCGCATCGAACAGCGGCGAGGCCTGCGGAATGTCCTTCACGATCATCAGGCGCTGGCGCTTGCCCAGCTGGTCTCGCAGCGCCCGGGCCAGTGCGTCGGGCTGGGCGTTGCGCGGGAACAGCGCGTACTCGGACACGGTGGTGCCCACGAAGGCGGTGCGCCAGCGCAGCAGGCGTCCCCACCAGCCATACCCCGGCGCGCCCATGACCTTCTTGCGCACGTCGTCGTCGGCCGTGGTCAGCAGGTCGAAAGGCGCCACGAAGGCCGGGGTGTCCGCGACCTGAAGCACCTGGAAATCAATGGGGGGATGTTCGGCGAACCGGGCGACCAGGGCGTCCGGCTCGAGCTGATTGAGGTACCGCACGCCAAAGTCCCACGGGTCACAAGGCCATAGGATACGACGCCCCGCCCCGGCCAGACACGGGCAGCGGCCCTTCCGCCGGGGAAAAGACTGGCGAAAGGCGTGAGGGGGAGCATGGCTGACGCTGCTTAGTGAGGTGGCGTTCTGGACTTTGTCCTGACGGTTCGTCAGGCTTGATAAACGGCATCCGGGGGGATGCCGCTTGACCCGGCGCCATGGAAACCAGGAAAGCACACATGAGCAACGTTCAGCAGGAAACCTTCGACATCATCGCCAAGCAGGCCAAGATCGAGCTGGACACGATCAAGCCGGAGTCGACCCTGAAGGATCTGGGTATCGCCTCGCTGGATGCCATCGAAGTGATTTTCGACATCGAAGAACACTTCAACATCAACCTGCCCAACGAAGACACCGACTTCGACGGCGGCACGGTTGGCCAGCTCGTTGAAGCCATTGAGCGCCAGCTCGCCCTGAAAACCAGCGAATAAACCATGCGCCGTATCGTGATCACCGGCATGGGCGCCATTTGTGCGCTCGGCCACGACGCGCCTTCCGTGTGGAAGGCGATGACCGAAGGCCGCTCCGGGATCGGCCCGATCCACCATATCCAGCCGGGACAGCTGCGCAACGGCGGCATCGCGGCGGAGGTATCGGATTACGACCCCGCCAAGCATTTCGACGAAGCGCGCCGCACACTGCTGGATCCCTTCAGCGAGTACGCGCTCATTGCCGCCAACGAAGCGATCCGCCAGTCGGGGATCAGCTTCCAGGGCGAGGCGAGCGCACGCACGGCGGTGGTCATCGGTACGGGCGCCGGTGGCGAAACCACCCGCGACGACCTCTACGAACGCCTCTACGGCGAACACCAG
The DNA here is from genome assembly GCF_014297575.1 of Dyella telluris. Lineage (NCBI taxonomy): Bacteria > Pseudomonadati > Pseudomonadota > Gammaproteobacteria > Lysobacterales > Rhodanobacteraceae > Dyella > Dyella telluris. The sequence continues at coordinate 964,322 of NZ_CP060412.1, forward strand.
GGCCGGTTCCACCCTCTGGGCATCGTGCGCATGATGATGAACGCGCCCGCCAGCCAGGTGAGCATGGTGCACGGCATCACCGGCCCTGCCTTTGTGGTGGCCAGCGCGTGCGCATCGTCCAACCACGCCTTCGCGCAGGCCGCCATGATGATCCGCTCCGGCATGGTGGACGCCGCCGTGGTGGGCGGCACCGAAGCCTGCATCACGCTGGGCACGCTGCGCGCCTGGGAAGCCATGCGCGTGCTCGCCCCGGATACCTGCCGCCCCTTCAGCAAGGGCCGTCGCGGCCTGGTGTTGGGCGAAGGCGCGGCCATGTATGTCCTCGAGACCCTCGAGTCGGCGCAGAAGCGTGGCGCGGAGATCATCTGCGAACTGGTGGGCACGGGCATGAGTTCGGATGCCGGCGATATTGCCGCGCCGTCGGACATCGGTGCGGCTGCCGCCATGAACATGGCACTGCGTGATGGCGGCCTGTCGCCGCAGGACGTGGACTATGTGAACGCGCATGGCACGGGCACGGTTGCCAACGACAGTACCGAGACGAAGGCCATCCATCGCGTCTTTGGCGAGCATGCACGCGAGATGCTGATTTCTTCCACCAAGTCGATGCACGGCCATGCGCTGGGTGCGGGTGGCGCGCTGGAATTGGTGGCGGCGATTGGCGCGATCCATGACGGCATCATTCCGCCGACCATCAACTACCTGGAGCCTGATCCGGCCTGCGATCTGGATTACGTGCCGAACGTGGCGCGTGAGAAGAAGGTTGACGCGGCGATCAGCAATTCGTTTGCGTTTGGTGGGTTGAATGCGGTGGTGGCGATCAGGCGCATGGGCTGATCGCAGTTTGCCTGTATGTCTCCCCCTCCCCTTGGGGAGAGGGTTGGGGTGAGGGGCCAACCTTGCCTCCCCGCTCCATCTGAGCCGTCCTCCCAGCGAGGCGCTTTTCAGCAGCCGAAGGGCTGGTCATCCATGACCCCAGTGGCTGGTCTTCGCCTCACCGTCAGTCCTGCAGAGGCAGGAATCCAGTGCCTTTGCTCTCTGCCTTCGGTAGTCACGCAGGCGCCAGGTTGCCGCTTACGCCGCGGAGGCGTTTCGACCTCCTGCCGGAGGCCGAGTCACTTTTCTTTTGCTGGCCCAAAAGAAAAGTAACCCAAAGAAAATGGCCTTAAAGGCTGGCAGCATGCCGATGGGATAAGCCCGAACGGCTGAGGAACGTTGCTGCTTGGCAACCTCCGCCTCTACACAGCGGGTACTTCCAAGCGCTTCGCAACGCGCCATCGCGCTGAGGACTTAACGCGGAGCGTCGTGCCTCTACGAGCCACATCCTTCCTTGCCACTCGGTGGTTCACGTTGAACATCACCTCTGGCTCGTCCTCTCCCGTTCGGGAGAGGACTGGGATGAGCACTGAGGCGAGAGAAAAACGGGCTTCACACGCTGCGAGACACCCCCTGTAGGAGCGCACCTTGTGCGCGACCGCAGCGTCCTGTCGATACCGCTCCGTCAGGTGGTCGCGCACAGGGTGCGCTCCTACAGACAAGCTGAGCCGCCACGCAATACGCCATCGCACTAGGCGACGCGATGTGCAGCGCAGCTGCACGAGCACTCTGCTGTTGACCTCCCCCCTCTCCCTCACGCGCTGGGGTGCCTTTTCTTTTGGCTACTTTTATTTACTCCGGGCATCCTGCCCTCCGCTCTTCGGGCCGGCTTCGCCGTTCGCACGGGCTCCTGCACGTGCGTGGGCAAGCAAAGAAAAGTGACCCGGCCTCCGGCAGGAGGTCAGAACGCCCGCTGCGTCCCACGGGGACTAGCTTCGCGTCGTAAGCGGCCAGGTCGCGGAAGCGCCACACGCGAAGACCCAACGCAAAGTCACTGGACCCCAGCCTACGCAGGGGTGACGGCTAAAGATTGAAGCGGTAAGGCGAGCACCCAACAATGCAACGCAGCACAGCGCAACGCACAAACAGTCGCTAAGACCCATTCCCAGGCGACGCCACCAAGAGCGGCAAAATAAACTCCCGACTCAACCGCGCAATCGGCAAATCCCCCAACATCGCCGGAACCACCCAGCACACACCCTCGATCTCCGCTTGCGCCACGAACGGCCCATTGGCCGTCACCTCGTAAACCTCAGCCTCCACCACATGCCCCGGCTCATTCGCCGCCGGCGCACTGAAGCGCCCCAGCCATCGCGCACCTTCGTGCTGCATGACGCAACCCAACTCCTCATGCAGCTCACGAGCCAGCGTATGCAGATCATCACGATCATCCGCGTCGCGCTTGCCGCCGGGTTGCTGCCACACGGCAGCACCACGCTTGCGCACCAGCAGCACTCTGCCCTGTCCGTCGCGAATCACGGCCGCAACGATGCGGATGGTTTTCGCGACGCTCACAGCCGCGAGAACGACCACGACTGCATGCGGCCGTCTTTATAGGGCATCACCCCGTGGAACGGTCGCGGGTCTTCATCAAACACCAGCGGCAGAAAGTGGCGATCGCCTTCCCACATCGGCAGGTCCATCAGGCGGTCCACCGGCACCCATTCCAGGGTGCCTTCGGGATTGGAGGTGAGCGGCGTACCGCTGTACCGGTCGATCACGAAGATGAAGCCCAGCCAGTCTTCGCCCTGCTTGCCAAAGCCGGGCCAGTTGAGCGTGCCGCGCAGGGACATGGATTCGCAGTGGATGCCAGCTTCTTCGAGGATCTCGCGGCGCATGCAGGCGGCGATGTCTTCGCCGGGCTCCATCTTGCCGCCCAGTCCGTTGTACTTGCCCAGATGCATGTCGTCCGGGCGGGAGTTGCGGTGGATCATGAGGACTTGCCGACGATCCGGCGACAGCACATAGCCGAGGGTCGCGACGATGGGGGTGTAAGGCATCGGTTCGCTACGGTTGCGGGGAAAGTGGCCAGTATAGTCAGCCGCGCCGTCAGAGGTTCTGGCCGATGCGCCACAGCACCCCGCTGGGGTCGGTCAACACGAAGTCGCGAATGCGCCAGGGCTGGTCCCTGGGCGGCACGGAGCGCACACCGTAACGCGCGATCACGCCGCTGGCCTGCACGTGCGCCCACCATGCATCCACGTTCGCCACCAGCAGGTGCATCATGAAATTCCCGGCCAGCTCCTTCACGTAGAAGTTCTGCAGCAGGAAGCTGGTATCGCCGTGTCGGAAATAGGTGAGTTCGCTGTCGGACCAACCTTCTTCGAAGCCAAGGTCCCGATAGAAGGCCTGGCTCAACGCGTAATCCCGCGCCGGCACGAAGGCCTTGATCTCCACGGTTGCCAGATCCTGCATGCACGTGCTCCTTGCCCTTGGGGATGGCCGACATGCTACCCCTTCGTTTACCGGAACGTGCCGTGACGGACTTGCGCGCGCCCGGTCCGGGCGGCGACCATCGGTGTATGTGCATCGACGCGAACCGCCCGCCGTCCCGAACACGCCACCTGCCCGGCTGGCTGCTGCTGGCTGCCGTGCTGGTGGCCGGTTGTGACCGGCAGGCGCAGGCGGTGGCAAGCAAGGAGCTGGTGTTCGAGAGCCAGAACTTCCGCGTGGTCAGCATCGACCTGAAGCGCGAATCGCTCAGCCTGCACTGGAAGGATCCGGACAGCGGGGAACCCTACGGCACCATCAACGCCCTGCGCCAATGGGGCATGTCGCACAACCGCCGCCTGCTGTTCGCCGCCAATGCGGGCATCTACGACCGTCAATTCGCACCGCTAGGCCTGCACGTGGAAAACGGCAAGGCCGCGGTGCCGCTCAACCTTGCCCACGGCAATCCCGCATCAGGCAATTTCTCGCTGTTGCCCAACGGGGTGTTCGCCATCTACCCCGACGGCCACGCATCCGTGCAGACCAGCGCCGCGTTCAAGGCGGCGGGGAAACCCGCTCAATGGGCCAGCCAGTCCGGCCCCATGCTGGTGATCGACGGCAAGCTCAACGACCAGTTCATCGACGACTCAAACAGCCTCAAGTGGCGTAGCGGCGTATGTGCGAAAACACCGCACCACGTGGTGTTCGCGGTGAGCGAGGCGCCAGTGAATTTCCACACCTTCGCGCGGTTGTTCAAGGAAGAGCTCGGCTGCCGCGATGCGCTGTACCTGGACGGCACTATCTCGCAGTTCTACGTGGATGGCGAAGGCTATGCCGGCGCCCCCACGTTCATGGTGAAGCCCTACGCCGGCATCTTCGCGGTGTTCACGCAAACCACGCCATGACCGCGCCCGCTGGCGGTCTTCCTTCCTTCTTCCAGGCCCATTCGTCCGCGCCATGACCCGACTTCGACGTTTTCGCTGGTTTCGTTATCTCCTCGGGACGCTGTTGATCCTGGTGCTGGGTGTAGTCATCGCCGGCTGGTTCGTGCTGGCCGGCGGTCGCGCGCAGCTGGAAGGTGAGGTGTCGCTGCCGGGCCTCGGTGATGCCGTGGCCGTGTCGCGCGATGCGCTGGGCACCACCACCTTCCAGGGCAAGAGCCGCGACGACGTCACCTATGCCATGGGCTATGTGCACGGGCAGGAGCGTTTCTTCGCCATGGATCTGATGCGCCGCCTGCCGGCGGGCGAGCTTTCCGAACTGGTGGGTGCGAAGGCACTGGATACCGACTTGAACCACCGCCGCCATCGACTGCGTGCCGTGGCGCAAGCTGCGTATGCAGCGCTGCCGGCGGACCAGAAGCACACGCTCGACCTGTACGCCGCCGGCGTCAACGCAGGCCTTGCGCATCTGCACGTGAAGCCGTGGGAATACCTGCTGCTCAACACCAAACCGCAGGCGTGGCGACCGGAGGATGCCTTCCTGGTGATCGCGGCGATGTATCTGGACCTCAACGGTGATGGCCGCAACGAGCGCGAGCTGCACATGGCCCAGCTGCGCGATGCGCTGCCCACGCCGCTGGCCGACTTCCTGCTGTCGCCCGATCCCGACTGGGAAGCTCCGCTGCAAGGCGATCTCTCGCATCCACCGGTGATGCCCGGTGCCGACGTGTTCGACCTGCGCAAGGCCGCGCCAACGACCAGTGGCGACAACACCGCACTGACAGCCACCCTGCTTCCCGCGCTGGATGCCGCACGCCCGGGCAGCAACAACTTCGCCGTCGCCGGCAACCTGACCGACACCGGTGCCGCCATCGTCGCCAACGACATGCACCTGAGCCTGCGCGTGCCCAACATCTGGTTCCGCGTGCGCCTGCGTTATCCCGATGCCACGGCACCGGGCGGACAGCGCGACGCCAACGGCGTGTCGCTGCCCGGTACGCCGGCGCTGGTGGTGGGTTCCAACGGCCAGGTAGCCTGGGGCTTCACCAACAGCTACGGCGACTGGAGCGACTGGGTGCGCGTGCAGCGCGATCCGGCCAACGCGAGCCGTTACAAAGTGCCCGAGGGCTGGGCCGACATCGAAACACATCACGAGGTCATCCTGATCAAGGACGCGCCCAGCCACACGCTGAAGGTGGAAGCCACGCGCTGGGGTCCGATCATGGCCAAGGATGTGGATGGCACGCCGCTGGCGCTGGCCTGGATCGGCGATCGCGCGAAGGGCTACAACCTGGGCGTGATGCAGCTGGAGCACGCCGCCAGTGCGCACGCCGCGCTCGATCTCGCCCCGGGCATGGGCATGCCGCCGCAGAACTTGCTGGCCGGCGACAGCGCAGGCCATATCGGCTGGACCGTGACCGGCACCTGCATTCCGCTGCGCAAAGGTTTCGACCCGCTGTTGCCGGCCGACTGGTCCGCGACCGACACCGGCTGGACGGGCTGCGCCGAAGCATCCCAGTATCCTCGCATCGAAGATCCCGCCGATGGCCGCCTGTGGACGGCCAACAACCGCACCGTGGACGGCGACGAGCTGGCCCTGTTGGGCAATGGCGGCCATGACCTGGGCGCGCGTGCGCAGCAGATCCGTGACGATCTGCGCGGCCGCAACAGCTTCACGCCGGGCAACCTGCTGGATATCCAGCTCGACAACCGCGCCGTGCTGCTCACGCGCTGGCAGCGCCTGCTGCAGGACACGCTGGCCGGCACGCACGATCCGGAACTGGAGCAGCTGCGCCAGCTCACGGCCACGTGGATCGGCCGCGCGTCCGTGGAAAGCGTCGACTACCGGCTGGTGCGCGCCTTCCGCGACAAGGTGAAAGAGAAAGCGCTGGCCCCGTTCGTCGCCACCGTGAAAGACAAGCACGATGACTTCGCCTGGCCGGGTCTGGTCGATGCGGAAGCGGCCGTGTGGGTAATGGTGCGCGACCGTCCGATGAACCTGCTCGACCCCAAGTACGACAACTGGAACGCCCTGCTCAATGCCGCCGCGCACGACGTGGCCGACGAGCTGGGCAAGCAGCCCGGCGGGCTGGCCGCGCGCACCTGGGGCGAACACAACCGCACGGATATCCATCATCCGCTGTCACGCGCCCTGCCCGGCTTCATCGGCCGCTTCCTCGACATGCCGGACGAACCCGTGGCCGGCGACCACAACATGCCGCGCGTGGTCTCGCCGGGCTTCGGTGCTTCCGAACGCCTCGACGCCATGCCCGGCCATGAAGCGCAGAGCATCCTGCACATGCCGGGCGGCCAAAGTGACAACCCGTTGTCGCCTTACCACGGCGCAGGCCAGGAAGACTGGGTCAATGGACGTCCAACGCCACTGCTGCCGGGACCGGATCAGCACACGCTGACCCTGCTTCCCGCCAAGGAGTAAACGAAAAGAGCCGCCCTTGGGCGGCTCTTTTTTTAGTGACAACGGTTCTGGCGAATCAGGCAGACACCGGGCGTGTCGCCACGAACGACCGTACCGGCGTCAGCCGAGCAGACGTGCGCACACCGCTTCGTACAGCGCGGGCAACTTTTCCAGATCGGCGACGGAAACACATTCATCCACCTGGTGGATGGTGGCATTCACCGGCCCCAGTTCCACCACATCGGCCCCCAACGGCGCGATGAAGCGCCCGTCGGACGTGCCGCCGCCCGTGCTCTCTTCCGGCACGATGCCGCACAGTTCGCGGCACACCGCCACCACGGCGTCGCGCACGGCGCCACCGGGCGGCGTGAGAAACGGTTCACCCGAAAGTGACCAGTCGATCTGCCAGTCCACGCCATGCTTGTCGAGAATGGCCTCCGTGCGCCGGCGCAGATCCTCCGCTCGGCTGGCCGTGCTGTAGCGGAAATTGATCAACGCGGTGAGCGTGCCCGGAATGACATTGTTCGCACCGGTGCCCGCGTTGAGGTTGGAGACCTGGAACGAGGTCGGCGGGAAATCCTGATTGCCTTCGTCCCAGCGCTCCGCCGCCAGCTCCGCCAGCGCAGGCGCAAAGACGTGGATCGGGTTGCGCGCCTTCTCCGGATACGCCACGTGGCCCTGGATCCCGCGCACCACCAGGGTGCCCGACAGGGAACCGCGACGCCCCACGCGTATCAGGTCGCCCAGCTTCTCCCGCGATGACGGCTCACCCACCACGCACCAGTCGATGCGCTCTCCGGTGGCGCGAAAATGCTCGGCCACGCGCCGCACGCCATCGAGGTTGGTCGGCCCTTCCTCGTCACTGGTCAGCAACAGGCCCACGCGGCCACGATGATGCGGGTGCGCCGTCACGAAGGCTTCCAGCGCCACCACCATCGCCGCCACGCCGCCCTTCATGTCGGCCGCGCCGCGGCCATACAGATAGCCATCACGGATGGTCGGCTCGAACGGATCGCTCTTCCAGCTGTCGGCGGGCCCCGTCGGCACCACGTCGGTATGCCCCAGGAACACCAGTAGCGGACCGCCCTCGCCATGCGCGGCCCACAGATTGTCCACCTCGCCAAAGCGCAGGTGTTCGATGCGGAAACCGACAGCGGCCAGGCGCCCGGCCAGCAACTGCTGGCAACCAGCATCGTCAGGCGTGACCGACGGGCGGCCGATCAGATCACAGGTGAGGTCGAGAACCGCAGACATGACATACCTCAGAACAGGAAATACAGGGTGGATGCGCGGAGTGCCCGCCCGACCTTAACCCGCCAGGGCAGTTCCGAGCACATGCCCCACGGCATAGGTGATGCTGGCTGCCGCCACGGTAATGGCTAGCTGGCGGGCGATGGAGAACGTCATGCTGCGTCCGGTGAACAACGCGGTGCCCATGCCGATCAGCACCAGGCCAGCGATGGTCGAGGCGATGCAGGTCATGAAGGCGGCGTGGCCTTTCAGGAACAGGTACGGGGCCACCGGGAACAGCGCGCCGAGGGCGAACAGGCAGAATGAGGAAATGGCCGCGCCCCAGGCCGAGCCGCCCAGTTCGTCGGGATCGATGCCCAGGTCTTCGCGAACCAGGGTGTCCAGTGCGTTCTTGGGGCGCTCGGCGATCTGCTGGGCGAGCTTCCTGGCCGTATCCGGCGCCATGCCTTTCTCGCGGTAGATGCCGGCCAGGCTGCGTGCGCCATCTTCCGGCGCCACGGCCAGGCGTTCTGCGCGCGCGGCGATCTGCGCCTGATAGAACTCGCGCGAGCTGTTGACCGACAACCACTCGCCCAGCGCCATCGAGCATGCACCGGCAACCAGCCCGGCGAACCCGGCAAGCAGGATGGCGTGGTCGCCCGCCGCCGCGCCTGCCATGCCCATCACCAGGCTGCCGTTGGAGACCAGTCCGTCGTTGGCGCCCAGTACGGCGGCGCGCAGCGTGTTGCCACTCTGCGTGCGGTGCCTGCCGCTGCGCGTGGTCGGCGCGGTGGGTTCGTTGAAATGATCGCGATGGCCCTCGCGGTCCACCGGAGTGGGCAGGTGATCTGCATGTTCCAGCCGCACCACCGTCGGCATGACGAACTCGGTGCCGAAGCGGCGCGCGAACCAGCTGAGCACTTTGACGCGGGCGCCGATGCGCGCGGGCGGCACGGTCTCGCCCATCTGCGTGAGGCGCTCCTCCCAGAAAGCGGCATTGGCGCGTTCGCCATCGGCGATGCGCCGGTAGGCGCGACGCAGGCGTGCGTCCGAGGCCAGTTCGGCGAGATGATCGTAGAGCGCGGCGTTATCCCGCTCGATGCGCAGATTGGCGCGATAGTGTCGTGCGCTGCGATCCGTCATGCCGCTGCCCCCGCCGTCATTCGTCCAGTTCGCCTTCACGCTGGCCCAGGCAGACCAGCGCGACGAGCAACACCACCACGAAGCGGAAGGCCGCCTCCAGCCCGTTCCATTGCGTGGACATCCACATGCCGAACCATTCACCGCCGATGGCGATGAAACCCGCGAGCCAGACCAGCAGCCCCACGGTGAGCCCCAGCACGCTCATGCGCTTGGCGCGATGAAACACGGCCGCGCTGCCGGCACGCGCCCGCCACAACCGCCATACGCCGAGCCAGCACAGTACGGCCGCCAGGCTTTCCGTGGCGATGATCAGCGCATAGGCGGCGCGTTGCAGCCACGGCGACGTGATGGCGCGATAGTGGATGCCCGCATCCGGAAAAATCGTGTCCATGGCCAGCACGTGCTGCACGAAGGGCCAGTTGCTGCCGGGGTCGGTGAGGTTGCCGAAGGCAACCAGACTCAGCCACAAGGCGATGGCCGCCAGCAACAGGATCCGTGACAGGCGCACCACCATGCTGCGGCGACCTCAGTGTCCGAACAGTTTCTTGAAGCCGTTGTCGGTGAAGCCGACGCTGACTGAGCCGTCGTCCTGCTCCACCACCGGGCGACGCACCAGCGCGGGATATTCCTTCAGCAGCAGCGTCCACTCCGGGTCGCTGCCGGGGTTCTTGCGTTGCGGCAACAGCGTGCGCCACGTGGTGGACGCCTTGTTCACCAGCTTTTCCCAGCCCCCCAGCTGCTGCGCCCATGCCTTGAGCGTCGCCGCCGGCACGGGGTTGGCGCGATAGTCCACGAAGCTGTACGGCACCTCGAAACGATCGAGCCAGTTGCGCGCCTTGCGGCAGGTATCGCAGGTGGTCAGGCCATACAGCGTCACGCTCATTCGGCGCTCCGGAGCAGTTCGTTGATGCCAGTCTTGCTGCGCGTCTTCTCGTCGACCTGCTTGACGATGATGGCGGCGTACAGGCTGTGCGAACCATCCTTGGACGGCAGGCTGCCGGCCACCACCACGCTGCCCGCCGGCACGCGGCCGTAGCTGATTTCGCCGGTGGCGCGGTTGTAGATGCGCGTGGACTGGCCCAGGAACACGCCCATGCCGATCACGCTGCCCTTCTCCACGATCACGCCCTCGACCACTTCCGAGCGCGCACCGATGAAGCAGTTGTCTTCGATGATGGTGGGGTTGGCCTGCAGCGGCTCCAGCACGCCACCGATGCCCACGCCGCCGGAGAGATGCACGCCGGCGCCGATCTGTGCGCACGAGCCCACCGTGGCCCAGGTATCCACCATGGTGCCCGCGCCGACATAGGCGCCGATGTTGACGTAGCTGGGCATCAGCACAGCGTCCTTGGCGATGTGCGCGCCACGGCGCACCAGCGCGCCTGGCACCACGCGGGCGCCCAGGCCCTCCAGCTCCACGTCGTTGCCGTGTGCAAAGCGCAGCGGCACCTTGTCGAAGGCCAACGCCGGACCGCCATCCACCACGCGGTTGCCGTTGATGCGGAAGTACAGCAGCACGGCCTTCTTGATCCACTGGTTCACCGTCCAGCCACCGTTGCCATCCGGCTCGGCCACCCGGCGCTCGCCGGACTCCAGCAGGTCGATCACCTGCTCCACGGCCGGGCGCAGGTGCGTGTCGACTTCGGCCTGGGTCAGTTCGTTGCGGCGCTCGAAGGCGTCATTGATAAGGGTTTCGATGGTCTGCATGGCGTTCATGGCATGGGGTACCGGAAGGGGCGGCAAGGCGGAGCGCCGCATGGGATAAGGGATTCTGACAAGAAACGCCCCGCATCGCGAGCCGAAGCCCGCGCGACCCGCGCCGGGGCCACGCAGGCGTGCCGGGTTTACAGGCCTACGCGGACGCCGAACATCGGCCCCTTGTAGAGATCATGGTCGCCGAAGCCGTCGAACGAGGTGCGCATGCGGCGGTAGCCACCGAACACGGACACGCTGGAACCGAAGCGCACGTTCACCTGTGCGCCGACGTCATAGCCATGGCTCATGTCGCCATTGGTCAGCGCTTCGGGGGTGTAGAAACCGTAGGCGCCCAGCGACAGCCAGCGGATGCCCGTGGGCACGTCCACCGAGCCACCGAGGCCGACGCCGCCGCCCGATGCGTAGCGCGCATCCTGATACTGGTAGCGCGCACCGATTTCCCAATGGATATCGCGCGAGGCCGGCACGATCATGAGCGCGGCAGAGTAGACATCCGCGTCGCCGCGACGATCGTCCGTCTTGAGGTAACCGAGATCCGCGCGCAGCCCGCTGGTCAGCGGCACGCCAAGGTCGATGCCCACCGAGCCGTCACCGCCACTGGCGGAAACCGAGGTGGCAAATGCCGGCACGCAGAACGACAGGCCCGCGAGCAGGGCCAGGGAAAACTTCCGGGTATTCATACAGCGAGTAATTCCTTTGAATCGGCACAAACCCGCGCGGGGGAAACGACGATGTCGTCAGCGCGGGTCGGCCATTACAACCGCTGAAGGCCACGGTGCCAAGTTTCTGCGAACCACACCGGTGGCCATGTCAGGCGCGTTTTTCCTTGGCCGGGCCCAGACGATCGAGCAGCGCATGCAGCAGTCGATCCTGCAGCTCAATGCCGAGCGGCGCATCGTGGCGGTCGGTGATGAGGAAGAAATCCTCCACGCGCTCGCCGAACGTGGCGATGCGCGCGTCGTGCACGCGCACGCCGGCATCCATCATGCCCTGCGCCACCGCCGCGAGTAGGCCGGGTCGATCACTGCACACCAGCGCCAGCCGCGTACGGCCATGGACCGTACTGAAAGCAATCTTGGGCGTAGCCTGGAAGTGCTTGAGATGCCGCGACATGCTCCGGCGTGATGGCTGGTGCGCGTGTCCCGGTTGCGACAGCGCGCGATGCAGGCGCTGCTTCAGTTCGTCGGCGCGCTCCGGCGTAGCAGGCTGCTGGGTATCGGCTTCCAGCAGCAGGAAGGTATCCAGTGCCATGCCGGTGGGCGAGCTGAGGATACGTGCTTCCATCACGGAGAAATGCAGGCGATCGAGCATGGCCGTGACGGCAGCGAACAGGCCGTCGCGATCGGGCACATAAACAAACAGCTCCGTGGTGCCGCGCACCGACTTCGGATGCACCTCGACCAGCGGCGTCTCGCCCTTCGCACGCACGATGGCCGCTGTCTGCCAGGCGATCTGTTCGGGCCGATGGCGCAGGAAGCTCGATTCGGGAAAACCACGCCAAATGCGCTGGTACTGGTCGGCGTCGAATCCCTCCTGCTCCAGCAGTACCTGGGCCTGCTCACGACAACTGCGCACGCGCGCATCCGCGTCGGAAGGCAGTTCATCGTCGCTGCGCAACACGTAGCGCGTGGCCGTGTAGAGATCCGAAAGCAGGCGATCCTTCCAGCCGTTCCACAGCTTGGGACTCGTGCCGATGATGTCGGCGATGGTGAGCAGGTACAGGTAATCCAACCGTTCGGGCTCGCCCACTGTTTCGGCGAAGCGATTCACCACGTCGGGGTCGGTGATGTCCTGCCGCTGCGCCGTCGTGCTCATCAGCAGATGCCAGCGCACCAGCCACGCAACCAGCTGGATATCCTCCTCCGGCAGGCCAAGGCGGTGACCGAAGGCGAGCGCCTCTTCCTCGCCCAGCATGGAATGATCGCCACCGCGCCCCTTGGCGATGTCATGGAACAGCGCCGCCAGCAACAACAGCTCCGGCTTGGGCAAGGTCGGCCAGATCTTGCAGGCGATGGGGAAATCATTGGCAGCCTCCGCATCCGCGAAGCGCGCGACATTGCGCAGCACGCGCAGCGTGTGCTCGTCCACGGTATAAACGTGGAACAGGTCGTACTGCATGCGGCCGAACACCTTGCCGAAGGCCGGCAGGATCGCCGCCAGCAGGCCGTGGCGATTCATGCGCCACAAGGCTTCCACCGCCGGCGCGCCGAGTTGCAACAGGCGCAGGAATGCCGCCAGCACCTCGGGATCGTCCGCCAGCGTGCGATCGAGCACTGCGGATGCCTGATGCAGGCGGCGCATGGTTTCCGCCGTGAATCCGGTGATGCCCGGCTCACCCAGTCGCGCGATGAATGCCTCGACCAGCGACGCGGGCCGACGCATGAACAGATCGGGATCGCGTACCGCCAGGCGCTTGCCATAGCGGATGAAGTCATCGCCCACGGCACGCGGATCGGACGGCGGCTCCAGCATTTCCTCGAAACGCTCGGCGATCTGCACGCCCAGCCGCTCCACCTGGCTCGCCGCGCGGTAATAGCCCTGCATGAACTGTTCGACGCCGAGATTCTTTTCGTGCTCGTCCTCGAAGCCCAGCCGCGCCGCCAGCGCACGCTGGTAGTCGAACAACAGGCGCTCTTCCGCCCGGCCGGCTTCCAGATGCAAAGCGAAACGGTAACGTCGCAATGTCGCCTCGGACTGTTCGAGCGTGTCCTTCTCCGCCGGGTCGAGCAGACCCTCGGCAACCATGTCGTCGAAGTCTTCCGCGTGCGCCAGCCTGCGCCCCAGCCAGCGCAACGCGTCGAGCGTGCGCAAGCCGCCGGGGCCATCCTTGATATTGGGCTCAAGGTTGTACGCCGTGTCGTTGTAGCGCGCATGGCGGGTGTCGCGCTCGGCCAGGCGCACGGCGAGATAGTCCGCCGGCGGCCACATCGCGGGATCGTTGACGATGGCCTTCAGCCCCTCCTCCATGGCCGGATCACCCACCAGCCGTCGCGCATCGAGCAGGCTGGTGAACACGCTGGCATCTTGCTTCGCCAGCGCGCGGCACTGCGCGAGATCGCGCACCGCGTGCCCCACCTTCAGAGCGATATCCCACAGCGTGGCAAAGCATTGCTCCAGCGCACGCAGGCGCGCCGGTTCCGACGGCCCCACCAGGGCGAGCAGATCCACATCCGAATGCGGAAACAGCAAGCCGCGACCAAAGCCGCCCACCGCGAACAACGCCGCGTCGTTGACGTCGCCCAGGCAAGCCGTCCAGACATGCACCACCACGCGCTGCACGGATTCACTGCGCCGATGCGCCAATGCCGTAGCGTCCGCGCCATCACGAAACGCCGTGGCCAGCGCGCGATCCACATCCCCCAGCAACTGCCGCAACGCGCGCCGCGCCTCCGACGACACGCCCGAACGCGGCACCGCCACGGGAAGGCGGGGCAAGGGAGGCAGCACGATAGGAGCGACAGTCATGAGCACGGGACGCATGTGGCGATGCAGCAAGTCTGCCATGACTGGGGTGGGGAGCAGGTGGATTTTTGGGTGGGGCTCGGCGCGACGCTTGGCTTTCTGGCCGTCATCCCGGCGCCGGGCGGAGGCGCTTCTCAACAGCCGAAGGGCTGGTCATCCAGCGCGTCCATGGCTGGTTTTCGCCCATCACCTGATCGAAGGTCTTTCGGCATCCGGCCCGCTTGCCGCGGCCCGGGCTACTTTTCTGTAGGAGCGCACCCTGTGCGCGACAACCTGACGGAGCGGAATCGACATGGCGCTGCGGTCGCGCACAAGGTGCGCTCCTACAGGGGGTCTCGCACCGTGTGAAGTCCGTTTCTCTCTCACCTCAGTGCCCACCCCCGTCCTCTCCCGAACGGGAGAGGACGAGCGACAGGTGATGTTCAACGTGAACCACCAAGTGGCAAGGAAGGAGGTGCCGCGCAGCGGCACGACGCTCCGCGTTAAGTCCTCTTCGCTTCGGCGCGTTGCGAAGCGCTTGGAAGTACCCGCTGTGTAGAGGCGGAGGTTGCCAAGCAACACTGTTCCTCAGCCGTTCGGGCTTATCCCACCGGCATGCTGCCAGCTTTTAAGGCCATTTCTTTGGGTTACTTTTCTTTGGGCCAGCAAAGAAAAGTGACTCGGCCTCCGGCAGGAGGTCGAAACGCCTCCGCTGCGTAAGCGGCCCGATCGCGGAAACGCGCGAGACCAAAGGCCAAGAGCAAAGGTCGGAAGCAAAGTCAATGAATGACCCGCCATCTGGCGGTTGAAAAGCGCCTCCCGCCTTCGCGGGAATGACGGTCAAAAGAATGAAGCCGCGGGGCGATAACCGACCGCTGAGGCCCTGGATCCCGGCCTGCACCGGGCTGACGAGATATGAAGCGGTAAGGCGATCACACAACCCTTACCCGCTCTTCGAGTCTTACTCCAACCCTCTCCCCAAAAGTAAGGAGAGAGCGATCAACCGGCGCAAGCCTCACATTCCCCGCCAACACCAAAAAAAGGGCTGCCGAAGCAGCCCCTCCAACACCTCACCTCACGCCGCATCCGGCCAAGGCGTCAAAATCTCGAACCCGTCATCCGTCACCGCAATGGTGTGCTCCCACTGCGCCGACAGCGAATGATCCTTGGTCACCACCGTCCAGCCATCGGGCAACTGCTTGGTCTGCGGCTTGCCCGCATTGACCATCGGCTCGACCGTAAACGTCATGCCCTTCTTCAGCTCCAGGCCGGTACCCACGCGGCCGTAATGCAGCACCTGCGGCTCATCGTGGTAGACCTTGCCGATGCCGTGGCCGCAGTACTCGCGCACGATCGAGAAACCTGCCGCTTCCGCGTGCTTCTGGATCGCCGCGCCCACGTCGCCCAGGGTCGCGCCCGGGCGCACTGCCTGGATGCCCTGCATCATCGCTTCGAAGGTGGTGTCCACCAGGCGCTTGGCCAGCACCGAGGGCGTGCCCACGAAGTACATGCGGCTGGTGTCGCCGTGCCAGCCGTCGCGGATGACGGTGACGTCGAGGTTGATGATGTCGCCGTCCTTCAGCACCTTGCCCGGCGTCGGAATGCCGTGGCAGATGACGTGGTTGACCGAGGTGCACAGCGTCTTCGGGAAGCCGTTGTAGCCCACGTTCGCCGGAATGGCCTTCTGCACGTTCACAATGTGTTCGTAGGCGAGGCGATCGAGGTCCTCGGTGGTCACGCCGGGCTTGACGTGTTCCTTGAGCATGGCGAGCACTTCGGCGGCCAGCTTGCCGGCCTCGCGCATGCCCTGGATGTCTTGGGGGGTTTTAAGGGTGACTGCCATAGTTCCACTCACATGGCGGCAAACCTGCTGAAATTCCAGCGACTTGCCGCACCGCCGGCGCACCGGCTACAATTTCGAAGTTTTGCTGACCCGAGGTATCCCTTTCAGAGGGTTCCAGCGGTCGTCGCAAAGCGAATGGAGATTGTAACCGCCCTGCGGCGCAAGCCTCCAAGTCCTTGATTGGACACATTAAACGCCACACACGCATCGGCACCGCCTTCGGGGTGCCTCGATCAGCCCTCTCCATCATAACGGGCTGCCGGGGTCGAAGCCGGGGATGCGTGGAGGTCCCAACCCCCGGGTCATTCCCCCGCAAAGGGCGACCCAACAATCGGAGTTTTACCCATGGCACAAGTCACCATGCGCCAGATGCTCGAAGCTGGCGTGCATTTCGGTCACCAGACCCGTTACTGGAACCCGAAGATGGCCCCGTTCATCTTTGGCGCCCGCGGCAAGATCCACATCATCAACCTCGAGAAGACGCTGCCGCTCTTCACCGACGCGATGAACTTCCTCTCGGCGATCGCGCAGAAGCGCGGCACCGTGCTGTTCGTCGGCACCAAGCGTTCGGCCCGTGAGCCGTTGGCTGAAGAAGCCGCACGCGCCGGCATGCCGTTCGTCACCGCCCGCTGGCTGGGTGGCATGCTGACCAACTTCCGTACCGTGAAGCAGTCGGTTGCCCGCCTGAAGGAACTGGAAGCCGCCGAAACCGACGGTTCGTTCGACCGCCTGGTCAAGCACGAAGTGCTGGCCCGTCGCCGCGAGCGCGACAAGCTCGAGAACTCGCTGGGCGGCATCAAGGACATGAACCGCCTGCCGGACGCCCTCTTCATCATCGACATCGGTCATGAAGACATCGCCGTGCAGGAAGCCAAGAAGCTCGGCATCCCGGTGATCGCCGTGGTCGACACCAACTACAACCCGGAACTGGTCGATTACGCCATCCCGGGCAACGACGACGCCATCCGCGCCATCCAGCTGTACGCCCGTGCCGCTGCTGACGCCATCCTGGAAGGCAAGGCCGCTGCGCCGGCTGCCGCCCAGGGCGACGCCAACGAGTTCGTCGAACTCGACGAAGAAGGCAACCCGGTTGCCAAGGAAGAGCGCAAGGCTGCCCCGCGCCGTGACGACCGCAACAACCGCGGTCCGGCCAAGAAGGGTGCTGGCGCTCCGCGTCGTGACGGTGGCCGCGGTGGTCGCGGTGGCCGCAACGACGAGTCGTCGGACGGCGAGTAAGCCTTCCCTGCCCCGGCCCGCAAGGGTCGGGGCGCATCAAAGATTTTGAGGAACCCAGATGACCGCCATTTCCGCAAAACTGGTTAGCGAACTGCGCGAGCGCTCCGGCGCCGGCATGATGGATTGCAAAAAGGCGCTGGTCGAAAACAACGGCGACATCGAAGCCGCTGTGGAATACCTGCGCAAGACCGGCCTGGCCAAGGCTGACAAGAAGGCCGATCGCGTGGCCGCCGAAGGTCGCATCGCTACCGCCCAGGCCAACGGCAAGGCCGTGCTAGTCGAAGTGAACAGCGAAACCGACTTCGTCGCCAAGGCGCCGAACTTCATCCAGTTCACCAACGAAATCGCCGAGGCCGTGCTGGCGTCGGGCGCTACCGACATCGACGGCGCCAAGGCCGCTGCCTTCCCGGGCGCCGACAACGTCGAGTCCGCCGCCAAGGCCCAGACCGCCACCATCGGCGAGAAGATCGAAGTGCGTCGCGTGGCCCACGTGGCAAACGACGGCCCGCTGGCGACCTACTCGCACGGCGGCAAGATCGGCGTGATCGTGGCGCTCAAGGGCGGCTCGGAAGAGCTGGCCAAGGGCATCGCCATGCACGTGGCCGCCATGAACCCGCCGCACATCAAGCCGGAGCACGTCCCGGCCGAGTTTGTCGCGAAGGAAAAGGAAATCGCGCTGAGCCAGATGACCGAGAAGGACAAGGCCAAGCCGGCCGACATCCTGGAAAAGATCATCTCCGGCAAGATCAACAAGATCGTCTCGGAAGTGACCCTGGTTGGTCAGCCGTACGTGCTGGACACCAACACCACCGTGGGTGACGTCCTGAAGAAGGAAGGCGCTGACGTTGTGGCCGTGGTTCGCCTGGCCGTGGGCGAAGGCATCGAGAAGGTGCAGGAAGACTATCTGGCCGAAGTGGCCAAGGCGATGCAGGGCTAACCCCCTCGCTTCCCTGGAAGTCTCGAAGAAGCCGCGGGCAACCGCGGCTTCTTTTTTTATGAGAACCCCGTGCCGCCGCACCGGCCATCCCCAGGGCCACCTCCCCCGGCGCGACGGTCACCGCCAACCCCTCGTTGGAGCTGAATTTTCTCTCCCTGCCGCGACATGAAGACCCTTACCCCTTCACGTCACTGCCGTTACAATGCGCGCGTTTTGCCCCACACAATCCGGAGACCCCATGAGCGAACCTCTTAAGTACCGCCGTATCCTGCTCAAACTCTCCGGTGAAGCTCTCATGGGCGAGGCCGATTACGGCATCGACCCCAAGGTTATCGGCCGACTGGCCGACGAGATCATCGAAGTACAGAAAGCCGGCATCCAGATCGGCGTCGTCATCGGCGGCGGCAACATCTTCCGTGGTGCAGGCCTGGCGGCTGCGGGCATGGACCGCGTCACCGGCGACCACATGGGCATGCTGGCCACCGTGATGAACGCCCTGGCCATGCAGGACGCCATCGAGCGTCGCGGCGGTTTCGCCCGCGTGATGAGCGCCATCCCGATCCACGATGTCGCGGAAGACTTCATCCGTCGCCGCGCCACGCGCCACATCGAAAAGGGCCGCATCGTGCTGTTCGCCGCCGGCACCGGCAACCCGTTCTTCACCACCGACTCGGCCGCTGCACTGCGTGCCGTGGAAGTGGGCGCGGACCTGCTGCTGAAGGCGACCAAGGTGGATGGCGTGTACACCGCCGATCCGGCCCGCCATGCCGACGCCACGCGCTACGACACACTCACCTACGACCAGGTGATCGAGCGCAAGCTCGCCGTGATGGACACGGCCGCCATCGCGCTTTGCCGCGACCATGGCATGCCGCTGCGCATCTACGACATGACCGTGCCGGGCAACCTCATGAACATCATGCGCGGCGAACACATCGGCACTCTGGTCAGCGAACACTGACGCTGACCACCCTCTCCCCGCTGCGGGAGAGGGTCGACGCGCCGGGCGTGCCATCGCCCGGCAGCGCGCGCGGGTGAAGCCCATCGCAACGCCCGTGCCGCGCCACCCCAATGCCCCATAGCCCCCTGCTATACTCGCCGGCTTGCACGGTTTGAGGGGTGTTTCCCATGCTTAACGACATCAAGAACGATGCCCAGACCCGCATGGGCAAGAGCATCGACTCGCTCAGGCACAGCCTGACCCGTCTGCGCACGGGTCGCGCCAGCACCGCGCTGGTGGACGGCATCAAGGTGCCCTACTACGGCTCGGACATGCCGCTGAACCAGGTGGCTACGGTCGCCCTGGGCGATTCGCGCTCTATCATCATCACGCCGTTCGAGAAGACCCTGGTGGCTCCGATCGAAAAGGCCATCATGGCCTCGGACATCGGCATCACGCCCAATACCGCCGGCACCACCATCCGCCTCAACATGCCGCCGCTCACCGAAGAGCGTCGCCGCGAGCTGGCCAAGCACGTGGCACATGAAGGTGAGGAAGCCAAGATCGCCATCCGCAACGTGCGTCGCGACGCCATGCAGCAGGTCAAGGATCTGCTCAAGGAAAAGCTGATCACCGAAGACGATGAGCGCAAGGCCGAAGACGAAATCCAGAAGCTCACCGACCGTTTCGTCAAGGACGTCGACGCCGTCGTGAAGACCAAGGAAGAGGAGTTGATGGCGCTCTGAGCGCTGTCACTCCGAGTGCCAGCCCCATGACCAGCGCCGATAACGCGCGCATACCGCGCCACATCGCCATCGTGATGGATGGCAACGGTCGCTGGGCGAAGCTCCGCCACCGGCCGCGCACGTTCGGCCACAACGCCGGCCGCAAGGCCGTGCGTACCACGGTCGAAGCCTGCCTGCGCCAGGGCGTCAAGGTACTCACCCTCTTCGCGTTCTCCAGCGAAAACTGGCAGCGTCCACAGGATGAAGTCGGCGCGTTGATGGAACTGTTCGTGCGTGCGCTCGACAAGGAAGTGGACGAGCTGCACGGCAATGGTGTGCGCCTGCGCTTCGTCGGCGACCTGGCCAGTTTCGAGCCGGGCCTGCGCCAGCGCATGCTGGCCGCCATGGCGCGTACCGCCGGCAACGATGCCCTGCACCTCAACGTGGCCGTGAGCTACGGCGGTCGCTGGGACATCGTGCAGGCTGCACGCAAGGCTGCCGAATCGGTGGCACGTGGCGAGCTGCGCGCCGAAGAGATCGACGAGAACCTGCTTGGCCATTTCATGTGCCTGGCCGACCTGCCGCCGCTGGACCTGTTCATCCGCACGGGTGGCGAGTGCCGCGTCAGCAACTTCCTGTTGTGGCAGCTTGCCTACGCAGAGCTGCACTTTACCGATACCCTGTGGCCGGACTTCGACGAGGCCAGCCTGAAGAGCGCCATCGACGATTACGCCCGCCGCGAACGCCGCTTCGGCAAGACCGGCGAACAAGTCGCAAAAGCATGAGCCAAGGACACTGATGCTGCTCCAGCGCACCCTCACCGCACTGCTGCTTGCTCCGCTGGTGATCCTGATGATCCTGCTGGCGCCCACGGGCGTCTTCGCAGCGCTCGTGGCCATCGCCTTCCTGGGCGCCATGTGGGAATGGACCCGCCTGTCCGGCCTCAAGGACACCGTGCCGCGCACTGCCCTGCTGGCGCTTACCGTCATCGTGCTGGTGCTGTGCTGGCTGGTCCGCGGCAGCGTCTGGTGGCCGGTGCTGATCGGCGCAGGCGTGGGCTGGTGGATCGTGGTGTGCCAGTGGCTGCGCCACTTTGCCTTCGGCGCGGCGCCCACGCGTGAAAACAGACTGATGAAGCTCGGCGCGGGCTTCCTGGTGATCGTGCCGGCCTGGGTGGCCGTGGTGACCATCCACGGCTCGACCGAGTGCGGCAACTGGTGGACCCTGCTTGCCCTCTTCGTGGTGTGGGCGGCCGATATCGGCGCCTACTTCAGCGGCCGCCAGTTCGGCCGCCGCAAGCTGGCCCCCACCATCAGCCCGGGCAAGACCTGGGCAGGCGTCTACGGCGCCTTCGTGGCCGGTGCCATCGTCACCGTGGCCGGCGGCATGCTGCTTGGCGTGTCGGGTGGCAAGCTGGCCGGCCTGCTGGTGCTGTCGGTGTTCACCGTGATCGCCTCCATCGTGGGCGACCTGCTGGAAAGCCTGATGAAGCGCCACGCGGCCGTGAAGGACTCCGGCAACCTGTTCCCCGGCCATGGCGGCCTGCTTGACCGGTTGGACAGCGTCTTCGCCGCCATGCCCGTGTTCGCCGCCGGCCTGCTGCTGCTCGGCCTATGAGCCCGGGGCTTCGCCAGGTCGCCGTGCTCGGCGCCACCGGCTCCATTGGCGGCAGCACGCTGGACGTCATCGCGCGCCACCCGGACCGATTCCGCGCCACCGTACTTACCGCCCACAGCAACGTTGCCGCACTAGCGGAGCTGTGCACGCGCTTCCGCCCTGAGCTTGCCGTCATCGCCGATCCGGCGCTGGAAGCCGAGCTGGCGCGTCGCCTTGCCGCCGCTGGCGTGCGCTGCGATATCGCCAGCGGCCACGACGCCATCACCCAGGCGGTTTCCGGCACGCTGTGCGACACGGTGGTGGCCGCCATTGTCGGTGCCGCAGGCCTCGATTCCACGCTGGCCGCCGCACGTACGGGCAAGCGCCTGCTGCTGGCGAACAAGGAATCCATCGTGATGGCCGGCGCATTGCTGCTGGAGGCGCTGGCCGCCGGCGGTGGCGAGCTGATTCCGGTGGACTCGGAACACAACGCCATCTTCCAGTGCCTGCCCGGCGGCCGACCCAATCTGGCGGCCAGTGGCGTGCGCCGCCTCATCCTCACGGCGTCCGGCGGGCCATTCCGCGGGCGCACGCGTGCCGACCTGGCTGGTGTCACCCCGGAACAGGCCTGCAAGCACCCCAACTGGGTGATGGGCCGCAAGATTTCGGTGGATTCGGCCACCTTGATGAACAAAGGCCTCGAGGTGATCGAGGCGCACCACCTGTTCGGCGCCGCCCCGGACCTGATCGACGTGCTGGTTCACCCGCAGAGCCTGGTGCACTCGCTGGTGGAGTACGTGGACGGCTCGGTGCTCGCCCAGCTGGGCAACCCGGACATGCGCACGGCGATCGCCCATGCGCTTGCCTGGCCGACCCGCATCGACGCGGGCGTGGCCCCGCTGGACCTGGCTGCCTGTGCCCCGCTGGCTTTCCAGCAGCCGGACCTGGACACGTTCCGCTGCCTTGCACTGGCCTTCCAGGCGCTGCGCGCTGGCGGCGATGCCACGGCCATCCTCAACGCCGCCAATGAAATCGCCGTGGACGCCTTCCTGGCCGGCGGCCTCCCCTTCCTCGGCATTGCCGATCTCGTCGAGAGCGTACTTACGGAACTGCCGCCGCAAGCTGTGGTCGATGTCCAGACCCTGAATGAACGCGACCGGATGGCCCGAGAGGCCGCCCGCCGCATCCTTCGCAACGCGTGCTGACAAGCCTGATAAGCTCTTACCGATGAATAGTGTATTTGGCTCAGTGTTTTGGTTGCTCGTCACGCTCGGCGTGCTGGTGACCTTTCACGAATTTGGACACTACTGGGTAGCACGGCGCTGCGGCGTCAAGGTGCTGCGTTTCTCCGTGGGCTTCGGCAAGGCCATCTGGAAGCGCATCGGCAAGGACGGCACCGAGTACCAGGTCGCCATGATCCCGCTGGGCGGCTACGTGAAGATGCTCGACGCCCGCGAGGGCGAGGTCGATCCCGCACTGGCCGGCCAGGAGTTCACCGGCAAGCCAGTGTGGCAGCGCATCGCCATCGTAGCGGCCGGCCCCGGCTTCAATCTGATCTTCACCCTCTTCGCGTTCTGGCTGATGTTCCTGGTGGGCAAGCCGGACGTGGCCCCTGTCATCGCCGCCGCGCCGCAGAGCATCGCCGCCGAAGCCGGCGTGCACACGGGCGATCGCATCCTGAGCGTCGACGGCCACGCCGTGGCAACCTGGAGCGACTCCATGGACGCCATCGTCAACGGCCTGCTCGGCCGTGACCCGCTGCCTGTGCAGGTACGCGGCACCGATGGCACCACGCGCAACCTGGTGCTGCCGCTCAATCAGCTCCCGGCCGGCCAGGACATTGGCCAATACCTCGACAAGCTGGGCCTGAAGCTTGCGCCGTCGCCCGCCATCGTGGGCAATGTGCTGGCGGGCAAGCCCGCCGCCAGCGGCGGCATGCAGGGCGGCGATCGCATCGTGAGCCTCAACGGCACGGCCATCGAAAGTTTCGAGCAGTTCCAGCGCATGGTGCCGCAGGAAGCCGTCAAGTCGCCCACGCTGGCCATCGTGGTGGAGCGCGCCGGCAAGACGGTGCCGCTATCCATCACAGCGCGCATGGAGTCACTGGAAGGCCAGCCGAGCGCCTGGGTGATCGGCGTGAAGTTCGCCGAGCGCGAACAGGCCATCCTTCGCTACGGCCCCCTGAAAGCCATGCAGGCCTCGCTGGAAACCACCTGGAACAGCGCCGCCTCCACCTTCAACATGATCGGCAAGATGCTGACCGGACAGGCTTCCACCAAGAACCTTTCCGGCGTGATCGGTATCGCCCAGGTCGCCAATGCGTCGGCCAGCATGGGGGTCGGCTGGTTCTTCAGCTTCCTTGCGCTGGTGTCGCTAAGTCTTGCGATCCTCAACCTCATGCCTATTCCCGTCTTGGACGGTGGTTGGCTGCTGTATTACCTTATTGAGTTGGTCAAGGGCAGCCCCGTCAGCGAACGCACCATGATGGCCGGTCAGTATGTCGGCCTGGTCATGCTGTTCACGTTGATGGGATTGGCTTTCTACAACGACATCCATCGCTTCCTGCCTTCGTGACGCGCGGCGGCTTTTTCGAAAGTCGCGCGATGTCCGAAGGACAGGCGTATCTGCAGCGTGCGCATGCCAGCGCTTTGCGACAGGTACGTGGCGGTGGTTTACCCGGCGCATCTGGGGAAGATGCAAGCACCCTTTCAAGGCTGGGCTAGTCCTGGCTTCACGTATTGATCGGGACGGCCCAGGCCGCCCTATCGGAATAAAACCAACGGAATCGACGATGAAGCGTATCGCCGCCCTGATCCTGCTTGCCTCACTATCCGCCAATGCCCTCGCGTTCGAGCCGTTCGTCGTTTCCGATATCCGTATCGATGGCCTCAGCCGCATTTCCGCCGGTACGGTGCTCAACTACCTGCCCGTCAACCGCGGGGACCGCCTGACCAACGACGGTGCCCAGCGCGCCATCCGCGCCCTGTACCAGACCAAGTTCTTCAGCGACGTGGAGATCGACCGCGAAGGTGACATCATGGTCATCAAGGTCGTCGAGCGCCCGTCCATCGCCAAGCTCAGCCTGCGCGGCAACAAGGACATCAAGGAAGACGATCTGCGCAAGGGCCTGAAGGAGATCGGCCTGTCCGAAGGCGAAACCTTCGACCGCCTCTCGCTGGATCGCGTGCAGCAGGAACTGGTGCGCCAGTACTACAACCGCGGCAAGTACAACGTGTCGGTCGACCCGCACGTGACCCAGCTTGATCGCAACCGCGTGGCCATCGATATCGAGATCCGCGAAGGCAAGGTCGCGAAGATCAAGGAAATCAATATCGTCGGCAACAAGGCGTTCACCGACAAGGACATCCGCACGGGCTTCGAGTCGTCGACCTCCAACTGGATGTCGTGGTACTCGAAGGACGACCAGTACTCGCGTGAAAAGCTCTCCGGTGACCTGGAAAAGCTGCAGTCCTACTACATGGACCGCGGCTACGCCGACTTCGGCGTCGACTCCACGCAGGTGACCATCGCGCCGGACAAGCGCTCGATGTACATCGCCGCCAGCGTCAAGGAAGGCGACATCTACACCATCTCCGAAGTGCACCTGCTCGGCGAGCTGATCCTCCCCGAGGAGTCGCTGCACCAGCTGGTGTACGTGCACAAGGGCGATACCTTCAACCGCAAGGCCATCGAGGCAAGCACCAATTCGATCAAGAGCATCCTGGCCAGCATCGGTTATGCGTTCGCCAAGGTGACGCCGGTGCCGAAGCTGGACAAGGACAAGCGCACCGTCGACCTCACGCTCTACATCGAGCCGGGCAAGCGCGTGTACGTGCGCCGCGTGATCTTCCAGGGCAACACCCGCACGGAAGACGACGTGATGCGCCGCGAAATGCGCCAGCTGGAAGGCAGCTGGTTCTCGCAGCCGGCCATCGACCGCTCCAAGATCCGTCTGCAGCGCCTGGGCTACTTCAAGACCGTCAACATCGACAAGGCACTGGTGCCGGGCACCGAAGACCAGGTCGACCTGACCGTGAAGGTGGAAGAACAGTCCGCCGGCAGCCTGATGTTCGGCGTGGGCTACTCGCAGTACTCGGGCATCATCCTGTCCGCGTCGGTGTCGCAGAACAACTTCCTGGGCACCGGTGACAGCTTCACCGTGGGCGCGTCGCGCAGCGACTACTCCACCGCCATCAATGCCAGCTACTTCAACCCGTACCTCACCGACAGCGGCGTGGGTATCGGTTACAACGTCGGTTACACCAAGAGCAATTACGGCGACACCAACAGCGACTTCGTGAACTA
This sequence comes from Dyella telluris, assembly GCF_014297575.1. Classification (NCBI taxonomy): domain Bacteria; kingdom Pseudomonadati; phylum Pseudomonadota; class Gammaproteobacteria; order Lysobacterales; family Rhodanobacteraceae; genus Dyella; species Dyella telluris. The sequence continues at coordinate 990,097 of NZ_CP060412.1, forward strand.
CGAAAGCTCGCTGAAGTCGTTCTCCAGCTTCCTGAGCTTCCCGATTTCCGAAACGGACAACATCCGCGCCGGCCTGGGCATCAGCAGCAACAAGATCAACCTCAGCTACCAGTACTACGACACCAACGGCAACATCCAGACGGCCAATTACTCGCCGCAGATCCTGATCGACTATCAGAATGCGCTGGGTCACCAGACCATCCACACCTGGGACGCCACGCTGGGCTGGAACCACGACACCCGCAACGGCTACTGGGCACCCACGCGCGGTGGCCTGATCTCGCTGTCGACCGACATCGCCCTGCCCGGCTCCACCGTGCAGTACTACAAGATCATGGGCGAGGCGAACCATTACTGGCCGATCGGCAAGGGCTTCGTGCTGTACCTGGACGGTCAGGTCGGCTACGGCCAGACCTATGGCCAGACCTTCGAATACGGCAGCGAAGACGGCATCTACCAGGCGGGCCAGAAGATCACCTACCCGTTCTGGGAGAACTTCTACTCCGGCGGCGTGCGTGACGTGCGCGGCTTCCAGGACAACACCCTGGGTCCCCGTGTCTGCGTGGGCACCACCACGGATGCGAACGGCAAGACCGTGCCGATCACCCCGTCGGCGAACGGCACCTGTGCCGGCAGCGTGTACAGCTACGCGCAGCCGCTGGGTGGCGCATTCAAGGTGCTGGGCACGGCCGAGCTCTATCTGCCGCTGCCGTTCCTGAAGGACATCAACACCGCCCGCGTGTCGTGGTTCGTGGACGTGGGTAACGCCTACGAGACCTACTCCAGCTTCACGGCCAAGACGCTGCGCGTGTCGACCGGTATCTCGCTGCACTGGCAGGCGCCGATCGGCCCGCTGATCATCAACTTTGCCGTGCCGCTGCGCACGCAGGCGGATGACGGCCATTACGAAGAGCGCATCCAGTTCACCTTCGGCAGCCAGTTCTGACGAGCTGAGCGTCAACGGTGGAACACAGAAGGCGCGGCCATGCCGCGCCTTCTTTTTGCGCCCGGCCGTGGAGCCATCGCCGGCGTGCCTGCACGGCCGTTCCCCGCCATGGTCCGTGGCCACCATCACGGGCGGCCCATCGCCGGGCCCTCGCTCCGGCCTATTTTTTTGATGCCTACACCGGGGCGACCTACAATGTCCCGATCGCAGGGAGCTGACATGAGCGTCTTTCAAACCACCGTATCCGAGCTGGCCGAGCGCTTTGGCCTTGTCTGCCACGGCGACGGCTCGCGCGCCATCGACGGCGTCGGCACGCTGGCGGGCGCCGGCCCGAGCCAGCTGAGCTTCCTTTCCAACAGCAAGTACGCCTCGCAGCTGGCCGAGACCCGCGCCGGCGTGGTGGTGATGCGCGAGGAGAACGTAGCCGACAGCCCGGTCACCGCACTGGTCGCCCGCGACCCGTACGTGGCCTACGCCAAGATCGCCGCGCTGTTCGAGCGCCTGCCTGCCGCGCCGCAGGGCATCCACCCCACGGCGGTGGTGTCGCCCGGCGCCAGGGTGGCGCCGACCGCCAGCATCGGCCCGGGCTGCGTGATCGAGGACGGCGCGGTGGTGGAAGACGGCGCCATCCTCGGGCCGCATTGCATCATCGGCCCCGAGTGCACCGTGGGCGCCCATTGCCGCCTGGTGGCCCGCGTGACCCTGGTCATCCGCGTCACCCTGGGCCAACGGGTGCTGGTGCACCCCGGCGCAGTGATCGGCTCGGACGGCTTCGGCCTGGCTTTTGACCGTGACCACTGGATCAAGCTGCCCCAGCTGGGCGGCGTGCGCATCGGCGACGACTGCGAAATCGGCGCCAATACCACCATCGACCGCGGCGCGCTGGACGACACCGTGCTCGAGGAAGATGTGCGCCTGGACAACCAGATCCAGATCGCCCACAACGTTTACATCGGCGCACACACGGCCCTGGCCGGCTGCTCCGCCGTGGCCGGCAGCGCCAAGATCGGTCGTTATTGCATGATCGGCGGCAATGCCGGCGTGCTGGGCCATCTCGAAGTGGCTGACCGGGTTACCATTACCGCCAAGAGCCTGGTTACGCACTCGATCCGCGAGCCTGGCGAATACTCCTCGGGCGTGCCGCTGCAGGAGAACCGCCAGTGGCGGCGCAACGCAGCCCGATTCAAGCATCTCGACGAATACGCGCGCCGGCTCTCGGCGCTGGAGAAGGACCGCAACAATGAGTGACCTGACCGTGCCTTTCCACCTCCCTGTGAACGTGGAACAGATCCAGATGCTGTTGCCACACCGCTACCCGTTCCTGCTGGTCGATCGCCTGATCGAGCTGGTGCCGGACAAGAGTGCCGTAGCCATCAAGAACGTGACGATGAACGAGCCGTTCTTCCAGGGCCACTTCCCGGGCCACCCGGTGATGCCGGGCGTGCTCATCGTGGAGGCCATGGCGCAGGCCGCCGGCCTGCTCACGCAGATCTCCAGCCGCCTGAAGGGCACCACGGGCAGTCCGCTGTTCTACCTGGCCAAGGTCGACAACGCGCGTTTCAACGCGCCGGTGGTGCCGGGCGACCAGCTGCGCCTGGAAGTCGAACTCAAGCGCCTGCTGCGCAGCATGGGCCTGTTCGAAGCGCGCACCCTCGTTGACGGCAAGGTCGTGGCCAGCTGCGAACTGATGTGCGCCGCGAGGTCCGACAAATGATCCACCCCACCGCGCAGATCGATCCCACCGCCGTCATCGGCGATAACGTCAGCATCGGCGCGTTCACCGTGGTCGGTGCCGACGTGCATATCGGCGACGGCACCGTGATCGGCCCGCACGTGGTGATCCAGGGCCCCACCCGCATCGGTCGCGAAAACCGCATCAGCCAGTTCGCTTCGCTGGGTGGCGACCCGCAGGACAAGAAGTTCGCGGGCGAGCATACCGAGCTGGTGATCGGCGACCGCAACCAGATCCGCGAATACGTGACGATCAATCGTGGCACCGGCGACGGTGGCGGCAAGACGGAAATCGGCAACGACAACTGGATCCTTGCCTACGTGCACATCGCGCACGACTGCAAGATCGGCAACAACACCGTGTTCTCCAACTACTCGGCACTCGCCGGCCACGTGGAAATCGGCGACTGGGTGGTGATGGCGGGTTTCTCCGGCGCGCACCAGTTCTGCAAGATCGGCGCGCATGCCTTCATCGGCATGGGCTGCCTGCTGGGTTCGGACGTTCCGCCGTTCGTCACCATGGCCAACGAGCAGCGCGGCCGCCCGCGTGGCATCAACAGCGAGGGCCTCAAGCGCCGTGGCTTCGACACCGCCCGCATCTCGGCCATCAAGCGCGCCTACCGCACGCTGTACATGGCCGGCCTGACGTTGGCCGATGCGCGCGAGCAGCTGAGCGTGCAGGCAAACGACAGCGATGACGTGCGCGCCATGCTCGAGTTCCTCGATCGCAGTGAGCGTTCGCTGGCGCGTTGATATGAGCTTCGCTGATATCAACCATTCAAGCGCGCGCTCCGTCTCTGACGGCTGACAGGCACTATGTCCGCGACCGACGTAACCACCCGGGCTCCCACCATCGCCGTCATCGCCGGCGAAGATTCCGGGGACCAGCTCGGTGCCGACCTGATCACGGCGCTGCGGCGCCGTTATCCCCTGGCGCACTTCGTCGGCATCGGCGGCGCGCGCATGCAGGCTGTCGGATTCGATTCCTGGTTCGACATCAAGGAACTGTCACTGTTCGGCTTCGCGGAGGTGGTGTCCCACCTCCCGCGCCTGCTGAAGCTGCGCAAGGAACTGATCGCGCGCATCGTCGCCGCCAAGCCGGACGTGGTGGTCGGCATCGATGCGCCGGACTTCAACCTCGGCGTGGAAAAGCGCCTGCGCGAAACCGGCATCCGCACCGTGCACTACGTCAGCCCGTCGGTCTGGGCCTGGCGCGAGAAGCGGGCCGAGAAGATCGGCCGCAGCGCCCACCGCGTGTTGTGCCTGTTCCCGATGGAGCCGGCCATCTACGCAAGGCACGGCATCGACGCGCGCTTCGTGGGCCATCCGCTCGCCGACCGGTTTGCGCTGGTCTCCGACCGCACCGGCGCGCGCGACTTCCTCGGCCTTGCGCAGAACGTACCGGTGCTTGCCGTGCTGCCGGGCAGTCGTGGCACCGAGATCAAACAACTGGGTAGCGCCTTCATCGAAGCGGCGCGCAAGGTTGCCGCGCAACTGCCGGGGCTCCGCATCATCGTGCCCGCGGCGAACGAACGCGTGCACGCCACACTCAGGCAACTGATCGGCAACAGCGAGAGCGAAAGTGCACCGCTGCTGATCGATGGTCATGCGCACGAGGCCATGCTTGCCGCCGACGTGGTGATGCTGGCCTCCGGCACGGCCACGCTGGAAGCGATGCTCGCCAAGCGCCCCATGGTCGTGGGTTACCGCGTATCGCCGGTGAGCTACCGCATCGCCAAGGCGATGAACATGCTCAAGACGGACGTCTATTCGCTGCCCAACATCCTGGCCCGCGCCAGCGGCATGGGCGATGACGTGGTGTTGGTACCCGAACTGATGCAGGACGACTTCAACGTCGACAAGCTGGCCGAGGCCACGCTGGCGCTGTTCCAGGACAGCGAGCGACGCGGCGCCATCGTGGCCGCCTTCGAGCAGCTGCATCTTGCGCTGCGCGGCGATCTGGATGGCCATGCAGGCGACCTGGCGGCAGACGCCGTCGCCGAACTGATCGAGGCGCCGCATGGCTGAGCCCAGGGCCAGACGACGCACCTCCGCCGAAGCTGCCACGCGCCTCGTCGCCGGCGTGGACGAAGCCGGGCGTGGCCCACTCTGCGGCCCGGTGGCGGTCGCCGCCGTCATCCTCGACCCGCTGCGCCCCATCGACGGTCTCAACGACTCCAAGAAGCTCACCGAGCTGAAACGCGAAGCGCTGTATCCGCTGATCATCGAGCGGGCGCTGGCGTACAGCATCGTGATGGTGATGTCCGATGAAATCGACCGCATCAACATCTACCAGGCCACCATGAGCGGCATGAGCCGCGCGCTGGTCGGCCTGACGCCTGCCGCGCACGAGGCGCTGATCGACGGCAACGCGCTGCCGCGCGACCTGCCCTGCCCGGGGCGCGCCATCATCGGGGGCGATGCGCTGGAGCCGTCCATCAGCGCCGCGTCGATTCTTGCCAAGGTCACGCGCGATCGCTGGATGGTGGCGCTGGACCAGGAACACCCCGGCTACGGATTCGCCGAGCACAAAGGTTATGGCACACCGGCGCACCTGGCCGCACTCCAGCGCTTGGGCCCTTGCCCGCACCATCGCCGCAGTTTCGCGCCGGTGAAGATCCTGGTGGATCAGGGTGTGCTGTTCTGAAGCAGCACCCTGCAGTAATGCAACTGCGAGGCCAACCAACGCACCCGCAGGCATGCCCTATGACCCGCGTCACCGGCCTGCAACGGCGCTAGCCTAAGCTCCAGTCCACGGAACAGCGGTCACTTGCTTTGCACGGCCCGTGCAACCTTTCAGGCGGCCGCTGCATCCGAATGGACAGGAAGCGAAGTTGCCGGGTTGATCGTCTCACCCGATCGTCTCAACGACACGGTGAACTTCCGCCACGCAGGGACGATGGCCCCATGTGCGCCTCCCCACAGCATGGGATTGAAGACTCCAACCAAGCGCGCATTCGACCGCGGGAGTCCAGCATGAGCACGATCCGCCGCCCGAACGACCCAGTCACCGATGGCCTGAGTCCCAACGTGTCTCCCTCGTCGCAGTTCACGCCCGATGAGATGGCCGCCATCGCCGAGGCCGAATACAAGCATGTCGACTACGACCGGCACCCGTTGCGGGTGCAGGGACTGGATCACTACTTCAACTACTCCGAAGGCAACGAGCGTTTCCACATCTCGTAATGCCCGAGCGTCGGCGACGATGGTGGGCCATCGTCGCCGGGATAAGGACGGTCAACCGCGCAGGCGACTGTGGCGATAGCCGTAACCGATGTAGATGAGCATGCCCAGCGCGGTCCAGCCGGCCAGCAGCAGCCAGTTGCCGGTGTTCATCTGCGCCAGCAGGAACAGGCACACGATCACGCCCAGCGTGCACACCACGGGCGCCGCCGGCACGCGGAAACCGCGCGGTAGATCCGGGCGCGTGCGACGCAGCACCAGCACGCCGATGCACACGGTGGCAAACGCCAGCAACGTCCCCATCGACAGCAGGTCACCCAGCAGGCTCAGCGGAAACACCGCAGCGAGAAGGCCACCCACCACACCCACCAGCACCGTGGTGCGATGCGGGGTCTTGAAGCGGTCGTGCACCGCGCCGAACGTGCGCGGCAGCAGGCCGTCACCCGCCATGCTGTAGAGAATGCGCGCCAGGCCCATGTGCATCACCAGGATCACCGAGGTCAGGCCAGCCACGGCACCGATCTGCGTGAGCACCTTCAGCCATGCCAACGAGGGATGCGCCGCCAGCGCGGTGGCCACCGGCTCGGCGGTGGCCAGTTCCGCATACGGCACCAGGCCGGTCAGCACGGCCGCCACCACGATGTAGAGCACCGTGCAGATGGCCAGCGAGATCAGGATGCCCGCCGGCACGTTCTGCTGCGGATTGCGCGTTTCCTGCGCCGCCGTGGCCACCGCATCGAAGCCGATGTAGGCATAGAACACGCTGGTGGCCGCGCGGAACACACCCGACCAGCCGTAGTGGTCGCCACCCTGGCTGGCCGGCACGTACGGATGCCACAGCGAGGTGTCGATGTACTGCAGGCCGAACACCACGAACAGGATCACCACCAGCACCTTCAGCACCACCACCACGCTGGCGAACAGCGTCGACTGGCGGGTGCCTGCGTAGAGCAGCATGGTGATGGCCGCCACCACCAGCAGCGCCGGCAGGTTCATCCAGGCCCCGGTGATCACGAAGTGCCCGTCCTTGAAGGCCAGCGGCGCATTGGCCAGCACGGACGGCACGTCGATGCCCATGCTGTGCAGCAGGCCCACGCCGTAGCCGGACCAGCCCACCGCCACCGACGACACCGCCAGCAGGTATTCGGCCACCACGTTCCAGCCGATGAACCAGGCCAGCAGTTCACCGAAGGTGGCGTAGGCATAAACGTAGGCACTGCCGGACACCGGCAGCATGGCGGCGAACTCCGCATAGCTCAGGGCCGCCAGCGCGGCGGCCAGGCCGGCGAGCACAAACGAAATGGTCAAAGCCGGGCCGGCATGCTCGGCGGCAGCCTGCCCGGTGATGACGAAGATGCCTGCACCGATCACCGCACCCACGCCCAGGACGATCAGATCCTTCAGGCCCAGCGTGCGCCGCATGTTGTCGCTGGCGGCCAGCGACGCCTCGATGGGTTTGACGGTGAACAGCGAGCGGATCAATGACATCGGCGTTTTCCCGGCAGCGTCAGGGCTGCCGTCCAGAAGATGAAAGCACCGGAACATGACAGCCCCGGCCCGTCCCTGCAACCGCCATTGGTCTGCCCTTTCCCGGGCCACCGGCGGCCCCGCGCCCTCCACTATGCTTCGGCATGGGGAAGGAGTTCATCCATGAGACGTTCCATCCACAGGGCGCTGGCCGTGCTGGCGCTGAGCTTCGCCACGGTGTGCCAGGCCCGTCCAGGCCCGGGTGATATCCCGCCCGACTATCTGGGGCATGCCCGGGACGGGCACGACCTGCGCGTATCGGACCTGCACGGCAAGGTCGTGATCGTGACGTTCTGGGCGTCCTGGTGCGGCTACTGCCGCAAGGAGCTGCCTGTGCTCGCCGCCCTGCAGAAGCTCAAGGGCACCCGCGACCTGCAGGTGATTGGCGTGAACCACGACGATGACTACGACAAGTACAAGGACCTGAGCCGCCGCTGGAAGGATCTGGACATCCTGCTCACCTACGACCCGCCGGACGGTCGCATAGGCAAGCCTTACAAGATCGACAGCCTTCCCTTCATGGTCATGATCGGGCGCGACGGCCGCATCGCCCAGGTTTTCACCGGCTATGACGAAGACATGCTCGATACCATCATGTCCGACGTGGATGACCTGCTCGCCCAGCCGGCGCCCACGGCACCGGCGAACGCCACGGCGAGTCCGCCATCCTCCTGATCCCACGCGGAAAAGCCGGTCGGGAAACAATGTCAATTCTTGCCCGGTCCGGGCTGCACCGTTAGGCTGGGCATCCATCCTGCGCGTGCGCCATGTCCGTCCGCTTCGCCCACCTCCACCTTCACAGCGAATACTCGCTGGTCGACTCGACCATCCGTATCAAGGGACTGGTCGATGCCTGCGTGCGCCAGGGTATTCCCGCGGTCGCGCTGACCGACGACAGCAACATGTTCGCGCTGGTGAAGTTCTACAAGGCATGCAGCGCGGCCGGCATCAAGCCGATCGGCGGCTGCGACCTGTGGGTCAGCGCGCCGGATGATCCGCGCCCCTGGCGCCTGACCCTGCTCATCCAGAACCACGCGGGCTATCTCAACCTGTCCCGACTGGTGTCGCGCGCCTGGCGCGACGGCCAGCACAGCGGCCGTGCCATGGTCGACGCGGCGTGGCTCACGCCGGAAGTGACGCACGGCCTGATCGCCGTGCTCGGCCGCGACAGCGAAGTGGCGCGCATCGCCGTGAACCAGGGCGTGGATGTGGCGGTGGCGCGCCTGCGCCCGCTCGCCGCGCAGCTGGCCGACCGGCTTTACCTCGAGCTGACCCGTACCGGCCGCGAGGGCGAGGAAAACTGGAATGCCGCCGCGCTCGGCGTGGCCGCGCAACTCGACCTGCCGGTGATTGCCAGCAACGACGTGCGCTTCCTCAAGCAGGAAGGCTTCGAATCGCACGAAGCGCGCGTGTGCATCAACCAGGGCCGTGTGCTGGCCGACCCCAAGCGTCCACGCGACTACAGCGACCAGCAATACCTCAAGTCGCCCGAGGACATGCAGGCGCTGTTCGCCGACCTTCCCGAGGCGCTGGAAAACACCATCGAGCTGGCCAAGCGCTGCTCCCTGGAGCTGAGCTTTGGCACGTATTACCTGCCCGACTTCCCGGTGCCCGAAGGCCACGACCTGGCCAGCTACATCCGCGAACTCTCGCGCGAGGGCCTGAGGGAGCGCCTGGAATTTGCCGGCGTCGCGCCCGGCCGTACCCGCGAGGAGTACGAGACGCGACTGGAACGCGAGCTGGACGTCATCATCAAGATGGGCTTCCCCGGTTACTTCCTGATCGTGGCGGACTTCATCAACTGGGGTAAGCAGAACGGCATTCCGGTCGGCCCCGGTCGTGGTTCGGGTGCCGGTTCGCTGGTGGCGTGGGTGCTGAAGATCACCGACCTGGACCCGATCCAGTTCGACCTGCTGTTCGAGCGATTCTTGAATCCCGAACGCGTGTCGATGCCCGACTTCGACATCGACTTCTGCATGGATCGCCGCGACGAAGTGATCGACTACGTCGCGCGCAAGTACGGCCGCGACCACGTCAGCCAGATCATCACCTACGGCTCGATGGCGGCGAAGGCCGTGCTGCGCGACTCCGGCCGCGTGCTCGGCATGGGCTACAACGCGGTGGACCGCATCGCCAAGCTCATTCCCGCGCGCCCGCTCGACCTCACGCTGCAATGCGCGCTGGGTCGTTCGGAAAAAGCCAAGAAAGAACCCGATCGCATCGTCAAGGATTTCTGCGACCTCTACGACCAGGACGAGGAAGCACGCACGCTGATCGACCTGGCGCTGAGCCTGGAAAGCATCACCCGCGGTGTCGGCAAGCACGCCGGTGGCGTGGTGATCGGCCCCAAGCCGCTCACCGAATTCGCCCCGCTGTATTGCGAACCGGGTGGCGCCGGCGTGGTCACGCAGTACGACAAGGACGACGTGGAAGCCGTCGGCCTGGTGAAGTTCGACTTCCTCGGCCTGCGCACGCTCACCATCATCGACTGGGCGGTGAAGGCCATCAACGCGCGCCGCGCGGTGAGTGGCGAGGAAGAACTCAACATCGCGGCCATCGCCACCGATGACCCGGCGGCGTACGACCTGCTGAAGAAAGCGCAGACGGTCGCCGTGTTCCAGCTCGAATCCTCGGGCATGCAGCGCATGCTCAAGGATGCAAAACCCGACCGTTTCGAGGACATCATCGCGCTGGTGGCGTTGTACCGCCCCGGCCCGATGGACCTGATTCCCAGCTTCGTCGCCCGTAAACACGGCCGCGAGGAAGTGGTGTATCCCGATCCGCGCGTCGAACCGATCCTGAAAGAGACCTACGGCATCATGGTCTATCAGGAACAGGTGATGCAGATGGCGCAGATCGTGGGCGGTTATTCGCTCGGCGGCGCCGACCTGCTGCGTCGCGCGATGGGCAAGAAAAAGCTCGAGGAAATGGCGAAGGAACGCGCCAAGTTCCGCGAGGGCGCCGCCAAGGACGGACTCACCGGCGAAAAGGCCGATGAGATCTTCGACCTGATGGAGAAGTTCGCCGGCTACGGCTTCAACAAGTCGCACGCGGCCGCGTACGCGCTCGTCTCGTACCACACGGCCTGGCTGAAGGCGCACTACCCCGCCGAGTTCATGGCCGCGACGATTTCGTCGGACATGGACAACACCGACAAGGCGGTGACCTTCATCGACGAGTCGAAGGCGATCGGCCTGAAGGTGCTACCGCCGGATGTGAACGCCTCGGAGTTCATGTTCGTCGCGGTGGAACCGCGCGTGATCCGCTACGGGCTGGGCGCCATCAAGGGCGTGGGCCAGGGCGCGTGCGAAGCGATCGCCGACGAGCGCAAGCGCGGTGGTGATTACAAGGATCTCGCCGACTTCTGCCGTCGCGTGGATTCGACCAAGCTCAATCGCCGCGTGCTCGAAGCGCTGATTCTTTCCGGCTCGCTGGATGCGCTCGCACCGAACCGCGCCAGCCTGATGGCACAGCTGCCGAACGCCATGAAGGCGGCCGACCAGCACCTGAAAAACAAACAGGCCGGCCAGAACGACATGTTCGGCGCCATGATGGGGGGCACCGCTCCCACGGTCGAAGTCGATCTTCCGGTCGTGGGCGACTGGCCGCTCGAACAGAAGCTGCAGGGCGAGCGCGATACGCTCGGCCACTACCTATCCGGCCATCCCACCGACCCGTGGCGTGACGAGCTGGCACAGCTCTCCACCTGCCCGCTGGGCGAGATCGGCGACCGCTACCAGCCGCCCAAGCCGCGCAAGAACGACGGCGACGACAACCGCTTCCGTCGCGGCCCGGATACGCCGTGGACGGTGGCCGGCATGGTCACCGGCGTGCGTAAGCGCGGTGACAGCGACGCCTTCGTGCGCCTTGAAGACGGCACCGGCATCATCGAAGTGAGCTTCTTCGGTGACCTGTACCAGCAGGTCGCCCCCATGCTCACGCGCGACCAGTTGCTGGTGGTGGAAGGCGGCCTGCGCATTGACGACTTCTCCGGCGGTGGTTTCGCCCTGCGCGCCCGTAGCGCCTACACCCTGGGGGATGCCTGCCGCCGCTTCGCGCGCCTCTTGCGTTTAAAACTGAACGGCGTGAACCCGGGTTTCATCGACGACCTGCGCCGCACGCTGGCCGGCTACCGTGGCGGGCGCGCCAGTGTCGTGCTTTACGGCTACCACAACGCCATCGCACAGGCGGACCTTGAGCTGGGTGAGGAATGGCGCGTGGACGCCATCCCGGAGCTCCTGCGCGCCATCCGCGCGGTTCCCGGGGTGGAAGCGGCCAGGCTGCGCATCGTCAAGTCGGACGACCGGCCGCGCGGCGACTGAAATATTAGAAGTGAGTTAAGAGGAGTGAGAAGCGAGAGAAGGCGGGCTGGCTCTCACTTCTCATTCCTCGTCACTGTTTTCCTCGCGCTTTCCCATACGCCCCCGTTCCCGCGATTTTTCACAGACCGGTATACTGGCGCGCTTACGGTTATGAACTGCACCGAATGAATCCCAACTTCCTCGATTTCGAACAACCCATCGCCGAGCTGGACGCGAAGATTGAAGAGCTTCGCCACGCCAGCCACGGGCAGGCGTTCAACATCGACGAAGAAGTCGGCCGCCTGCGTGAAAAGCTGAAGCTGAAGACCAACGAGATCTTCCGCAACCTCACGCCCTGGCAGGTCACACAGCTGTCGCGCCATCCGGGTCGCCCGTACACGCTCGACTACATCAGCGTGATGTGCGACGAGTTCCACGAGCTGGCCGGCGACCGCGCCTACGCGGATGACGCCGCCATCGTCGGCGGCCTTGGCCGCATCAACGGCCGTTCGGTGATGATCATCGGTCACCAGAAGGCACGCGATACCAAGGGCAAGGTGCGCCGCAACTTCGGCATGCCGCGTCCCGAGGGTTACCGCAAGGCACTGCGCCTGATGAAGATGGCCGAACGTTTCGGCCTGCCGCTGATTACCCTGATCGACACCCCAGGCGCCTACCCGGGCGTGGGCGCCGAAGAGCGTGGCCAGTCCGAAGCCATTGCGCGCAACCTGCTGGAAATGGCCGACCTGAAGACACCCATCGTCTGCACCGTGATCGGTGAAGGCGGTTCGGGTGGTGCGCTGGCCATCGGCGTGGGTGACCGCACCGTCATGCTGCAGTACTCGACGTATTCGGTGATTTCACCGGAAGGCTGCGCATCCATCCTGTGGAAGAGCGCCGAGAAGGCCAAGGATGCCGCCGAAGCGCTGGGTCTGACGGCACCGCGCCTGCTGGAGCTGGGCCTGATCGACAAGGTGGTGCGCGAGCCGCTGGGTGGCGCCCATCGCAACCCGCACTCCATGGCCGTGCGCCTGAAGGCGGTGCTGCTCAACCAGCTCGACGAGCTGGAAGCACTGCCGGTGAAGGATCTGCTGGACCTGCGCTACAAGCGCCTGCGCGGCTACGGCGCGTACAACGAGTAAGCGTGACCCCACGGGGATTCGCCACGGTGAATCCCCGTCTCGCCGCCTCGCGGCGATACCGCGCATGTCGCCTGCCCGGCAGGCACGTTCAGCTGGCGCGATGAAACCCAAAACCCATTCCAGGGCACTCACCCTGGGCGAGGCAGGAAACGCTTGCCCGTCGCCCGGGTTACCCGGCGACTGGTCCGGAGGCTGGCCCCGGCTCCACCGGATACGCGACAGGCGTAGCCGGCGACACCCTCTGGCATTCCCATCCGTATCGATACGGAGGCGTCAGTCCATGGCTCACTTCCAGCTTCGACCCGCGTCATCCCGCCTCGCCCTGGCCATTGCCGGCGCGATCGCCGTGGCGGGCATGGCGGTTTCACCCATCGCCCGCGCTCAGTCCGAGGGCAACATCCTTATCGCCGACCAGTTCAACAACCGGGTGATCGAGATCAATCCGGCCACGCATCATGTGGTCTGGACGTTCGGCAATGGCTCGGACGTACCGGGCCCGCACAGCGTCGTCGGCGTCAACGATGCCGAGCGCATCGGCCCGCTCACTCTCATATCCGGCACCGGTACTCCGCCCGGACTGCCCGGATGCAGCGACACCGTGAACGGCTGCCCCGACAACCGGGTCTTCATCGTCGATCCGTCCGGCAACATCGTGTGGCAGTACGGCCAGGCTGGCGTCACCGGCGACGGTCCGAACCAGCTCAACACGCCGGTGCACTCGCTGTTCCTGATCAGCTTTCCGGGCCACACCGGCCCCCACGTCCTGATCACCGACCAGGGCAACCAGCGCGTCATCCTGGTGAACCTCAACCACCAGATCGTCTGGCAGTACGGCACCACGGGCATGGCCGGCGACGGCCCCGGCCAGCTCAGCAACCCCAACAGTGCGGAGGTACTCGCCAACGGGCATGTACTGATCGCCGATGAAAGTAATAACCGCGTCATCGAGATCACCACCGGCGGGAAGCTCGTGAAGACCTTTACCGACCAGGGCACGGTCAGCGGCGCTGCATTCGCCAGCCGGCTGGCCAACGGCGACACGCTGATCTCCGACGCCAACAACAATCGCATCGTGGAAGTGAACGGCAGCGACCACACCGTATGGCAGTACGTCACCAACACCGCCGCGGACAGCAACCCCTCGCCCGCGCCCACGCGCGCCGTGCGCTTGCAAAACGGCAATACGCTGATCAGCGACCAGTTCAACGACCGCGTCATGGAAGTCACGCATGCCGGCAAGATCGTGTTCCAGCAGGGCACGATCAACGCACCCGGCAGTGGCTTCAATCAGCTGAACGGTCCTTACGACGCCAAGGTGATCGGCGACTTCACCGGACTCACGCCGCCGTTCAGTGTGCAGCCTTAGTGAAGGACTTCGCTTCGCAGCCCCGGCACGCCCGGGGCTGCGTTTGCATGACCTGTCGCTTCCACGGGTTATGATCGGCCCCGCCTGTCACAGCGGAGGCCGACATGGCCAGCGAACACGCCACCAAGCTCGCCGTACTCATCGACGCGGACAACGCGCAGCCGACCATCGCCGAGCCACTGCTGGCGGAAGTGGCCAAGTACGGCACCGCGCACGTCAAGCGCGCCTACGGTGATTGGACGTCCAATCACCTGAAGGGCTGGAAGGAGCAACTGCTCACGCAGTCGATCCAGCCGATCCAGCAGTTCGGCTATACCAGCGGCAAGAACGCTACCGATTCGGCCATGATCATCGATGCGATGGATCTGCTGTATTCGGGGCGTTTTGACGGCTTCTGCATCGTTTCCAGCGACAGCGATTTCACGCGACTGGCGGCACGCATCCGCGAATCGGGCCTGATCGTCTACGGCTTCGGCGAACGCAAAACGCCCGACCCGTTCGTGGCAGCCTGCGACAAGTTCATCTACACCGACATCCTCATCGCCAAGCCGGATGAAGAACAACCACTGAAGCCACGCACCGCGGCACAGCTCAAGCAGGATTCCAGCCTGGTGAACCTGCTGCGCAACGCGGTGGAAGCGGCTTCGGACGACGACGGCTGGGCCACGCTGAGCGGCGTGGGTTCCATCGTCACCAAGCAGCGTCCCAACTTCGATGCGCGTTCCTATGGCTACAACAAGCTGAGCGAACTGATCACCGCCACCACCTTGTTCGAGATCGATCGCCGCAGCTCCGGCGAAGGTCGTCCGAAAGTGATCTACGTGCGCAACAAGAGCAAGAAGCCGGCGGCCCGTGACTAATACGCTGCCGGAGATTCTGCACGGCGCGCTGCGCCAGCATCCGCAGGGATCCCTGTGCGTGGCCTACAGCGGCGGCCCCGATTCCACCGCCGTGCTGCACGCACTGGCGCAGCTGCCGCAAGCGCATGCGCGTGGCCTGCGCGCCTTGCATGTCGATCACGGCCTGCACCCGGACAGCCACATCTGGGCCGAGCACTGCAGGCAGCTGGCGCAGGCCTGGGGCGTGACCTGCCTGGTGTTGCGCGTGGACGTGGATCACGCACGCGGCTACGGCCTGGAGGCGGCCGCACGCGATGCGCGCTACCGCGCCTTCGCCGCATCGCTGCAGAAGGGCGAACAACTGGTACTGGCGCATCACCGCGACGACCAGGCGGAAACCGTGCTGCTCAAGCTGCTGCGCGGCGCGGGCCCGGAAGGCCTGGGCGGCATGCGCGCCACGCGCCGGCTGGGTGACGGGCAGCTGTGGCGCCCGCTGCTGGACGCACCACGCCAGACGCTGCGTCGTTACGTGGAGCAGCACGAACTGCCGTGCATCGACGATCCGTCGAACCACGATGCGCGCCTGTCGAGGAACTTCCTGCGCCACGAAATTCTCCCGCGCCTGAGCCAGCACTGGCCGCAGGCGGTGGATTCCATCGTGCACAGCGCACGCCTGCATCGCGCCGCCACCGAGGCACTGGAACAGCAGTGGCGTACCGAGGGGGCCCGGCTGCTGGATGCGTCCAATGGCAGCCTCGACGCCAGTGGCTGGCTGGCGCTGTCGCCTGCGCTGCGCCATCCCCTGCTCGACGACTGGCTGCATGCGCGTGGACTCAGCGCCCCCACCAGCGCGCAGCGCGAACAGATCGAACGCCAGTGCGGCGCCCGCGAGGGCCAGCTGCCATGCATCCGCTGGCCCGGCGTGGAAGTCCACGTGTGGAAGGGGCGCCTGTGGGCACTGCCGCCCCAGCCCGCGATCGACCCGCAGTGGCAGGCCCGTTGGCAGGGCGAGCCGCTGCCCCTGCCCGATGGCGGCAGCCTGCTGCTGGAGCCGCCGGTGCGGCTGCCTGCCCCGCTGACGGTGCGCCTGCGCCGGGGCGGCGAGCACCTTCGCCCGGCCGGCGATCCGCACACGAGGGAGTTGCGCGACCTGTTCCAGCAAAGCGGCATGCCGCCGTGGCGCCGGGCGGCCTGCCCCATGTTCTATGCCGGGGAGGAACTCGTCGGCGCGGGTGACCGCTGGTTCACCGAGCGCGGCATCGCCGTGCTGGGCGACGCCCGCCCCCGCTGGCAGCCCGCCTGGTAGCCCGGCCAGTCGCGGCACGAACGCGACACCACTGCCCCGCGGATTGATTCCGCACGCCCCCTGCGCTAGTTTTGCGGGCCATGGCCAAGTCTGCATCCGCCCCCGTCGCCCCCGCCCCCGATTTCGAACACTCGCTGGACGAACTCGAGCAGCTGGTTGCGCGCATGGAGGGCGGGGAGCTGAGCCTGGACGAATCCCTGTCCTCTTTCGAACGCGGCATCGGCCTATATCGTCATTGCCAGCAGGCATTGGAAAATGCCGAACTGCGCGTACGACTGCTGCTCGATCCCGATGCCCCAGATACAGCCGAACCTTTCCAGCCCGAGCTCTGAGCTCGGCGCCCCGCTCAAGTCGCTGATCGCTCGCGCCGAAGAGGCGCTCGTCCGTTCGCTACCCCCGGCCGATACCGCGCCGGTGGAGCTGCATCAGGCGATGCGATACGCCGTGCTTGGCGGCGGCAAGCGCCTGCGCCCGCTACTGGTGTACGCCGCCGGCTTTGCGCTGGGCGAAATCGGCCCGCGCCTGGATGCCCCGGCCGTGGCCGTGGAGCTGATCCACGCCTATTCGCTGGTCCACGACGACCTGCCCGCCATGGACGACGACGCCATGCGTCGCGGCCGCCCCACCTGCCACATCGTGTTCGGCGAGGCCATGGCCATTCTCGCCGGCGATGCACTGCAGGCGCTGGCCTTCGAGCTGCTCGCCCACGAACTGGATTCAGGCGTGTCGCCAGCCAGCTGCGTGGAGATGCTGCGCGTGCTGGGCCGGGCCTGTGGCGCGGACGGCATGGCCGGTGGGCAGGCGCTGGATCTGGCCGCCGTGGGCCGCAAGCTCACCCTGGAAGAGCTGGAGTTCATGCATGCCTGCAAGACGGGGGCGCTGATCCGCGCGGCCGTGCAGCTGGGCGGCCTTGCCGCCGGCGCTTCACCGGACCAGCTTGCCGCACTGGACCGCTACGCCCACGCCGTGGGCCTGGCCTTCCAGGTGCGCGACGACATCCTCGACGTCGAGGGTGAATCCGCCGTGCTCGGCAAGACGGCCGGCAAGGACGCGGCGGCGGACAAACCCACCTTCCCGTCCATCATCGGCATGGAAGCGTCGCGCGAGCACCTGGACCGCCTGACCGGCATCGCGCTGGATGCCATCGCCCCCTTCGGCGAGCGCGCCGCCCCACTGGCCGAACTGGCCCGCTACGCAGCAGCGCGGTTGCGGTAACGCCCGCTCTGAGCGGGTGAAGTTCCGTGCTCAACTTGCGTGCCGCTGACGATGCGTCAACAGCGGACGCACTGGAACGTTGGAGGGTCATACATCCCTCACCCGTTTCGACCGACATGCCGCTTTCCCGCCTCACACGCCGCCATCGTGGTGCCTTCGCGGGCGCCCTCGTTTCGCTGCTGATCGCCGGCGCGGCCCATGCCGCGCAGACACCTGATTTCTCCGGCGCCTGGCGCCTGGACGACCGCAACAGCGACAGCCCCGATGCACTGACCAACGCCCTGCGCATCGAGGCGCGCAAAGAGCAGGCCAGCCAGCAGATCGCACCGGCTTCGTCATCCTCCAGCCCCACGCCACCGGCCGGCGGCCACGGCGGCGGGCGTCACGGTGGCGGCATGGGTGGCGGCGGCATGGGTGGCGGCGGCATGGGTGGTGGCGGCATGGGTGGTGGCGGCATGGGCGGCGGTGGCATGGGCGGCGGCGGCATGGGCGGCGGTGGCCACGGCGGCGGCCACGGCCATCACGGCGATGGCGGTGACAGCAAGCCGGCCAGCACCAGCGACAAGGACCCGATCGCCACCGCGACCTACCCGATGCCTCCCACGCTGAAGACCGATTCCGTGCTGCTGGTGCAGCAGGACGAGAAGACCTTCCAGATCCGCCTGAACAACGGCGACCAACTCACCGGCAAGCTCGATGGGGTGGCGCGGCAGTCGCTCAACGGCAACGCCATGGTGCGCGGCCATATCGACAACGGACAGCTCACGGTGAACATTCGCTATGCCGACGGCACGCAGCTGGACCAGACCTGGGCCGTGACGCCCGATGGCCAGCAGATGGTGGTGGTCGGCGCCTGGAAAATCCCCACGCTGGATCAGCCGGTGACGTTCAAGCGCACCTACGTGGGCCTCCACTGAAACCGTGCCAGGGCGGCAACGCCGCCCCGGCAGCGGGGGAGGCACGCTAGCCGATCAGGCGCAGCGTGTACGGGTAGCGGTAGCGCACGCCTTCGTTGGCGCGGATGGACGCGATGATGGTGAACACCAGCCAGGCCACGCCAACCACCAGCCCAACTGGCATCGCGATCAGCACACCCAGGCCCAGCGTGATCAGGGTGAGCACGAACAGGGCGAAGAACACGATGGCCACGGTGATGTTGAAGTTCAGTGCTTCCTTGCCCTGGTCATTGACGAAGGGCATGGAATCCTTCTTCACCAGCCAGATGATCAGCGGCCCGAGGAAACAGCCCCAGCCCAGCCAGTGGCCGGTGATGATCAAGCCCAGCAAGGAGGAAAGATGGGCGAACATGGCCCACTGGCGCTCCTGCGCTGAAGGAAGATCGGACGGCGGTACGACAGTCTCGGGCGGAACGCTCATGCGCACTTCTCCTGGGTCGTAAAAGCCTGAATCACATCGTCAGCCACAGGCTGACGACCCGATCCTAGCAACTGTGCACCCGGTTTGCCGGGTGCCACTCGTCGCATCCGCGAGCGCGGGCGTTACTCGCCGGCGATGGTCATCTGCTCCAGGAGGATCGAGCCGGTGAGCAGGTGCGATCGATGGTCCACGTCCGCCCCTACCGCCACGATATTTGCGTACATGTCGCGCAGGTTGGCCGCGATGGTGATTTCTTCCACGGGATAGGCGATCACGCCGTTCTCCACCCAGAAGCCGGCCGCACCGCGCGAGTAGTCACCGGTGATGGTGGATACACCCTGCCCCATCACCTCGGTCACCACCAGGCCGGTGCCCATGCGCTTGAGCAGCGCATGGAAGTCGTCCTGGCCCGGTTCAACGATCAGGTTGTGGATGCCGCCGGCATTGCCGGTGGATTCCAGCCCCAGCTTGCGCGCCGAATAGCTGCCCAGCACATAGCGCGCGAGCACGCCGTTCTCGATCAGCGAGCTGTCGCGGGTAGCCACGCCTTCGGCATCGAAGGCGCCCGAACCCTGGCCACGCATGATGAAGGGGCGCTCCACGATGTTCATCCATGAGGGCATGACCTGCTTCCCGGCGTGATCCAGCAGGAAGCTCGCACGGCGATACAGCGCGCCGCCGCTGACCGCGCCGATCAGGTGGCCAATCAAGCCACGTGCCACTTCCGGCGTGAACAGCACCGGGCACTGGCGCGTGGAGAGCTTGCGCGCACCCATGCGCGACAGCGTGCGCTGCGCGGCCTTGTCGCCCAGCGCCTGGGCACTCATGAAATCACTGGCGGCTCGGACGCTGTCGTACCAGTAATCGCGCTGCATGCCGTCGTCGTCGCCCGCGATGAGCGACAGCGACAACGAATGGCGGGTGCCACGCTCGCGGCCGAGGAAACCGTGGGAGTTGGCATACACGGCCAGGCTTTCGCCCGTCTGCACGCTGGCACCATCGGAATTGGTGATGCCGGCGTGGGCGCGGCCGGCGTCCTCGATCTGCTTGCCCAGCTCGATGGCCTGTTCGGTATCGACGCGCCAGGGATGCCACAGGTCCAGATCGGGGAACTGGGTGGCCATGCGCGCTGCATCGGCCAGGCCGGCCGCCGGGTCTTCCTCGGTGTAACGAGCGATGGCGCAGGCCTGGTCCAGCGTGGCCTGGATGGAATCGGGGTTGAGGTCCGCCGTGCTGGCCGAGCCCTTGCGCTGGCCGAAGTACACGGTGAGCCCGAAGCCGCGGTCGCGGGTGTGCTCCACCGTCTCCACCTCGCCCAGGCGCACATTCACGTTCAGCCCCGTGTCGATGCTGGCAGCCACCTCGGCCTGGCTGGCGCCCGCGGCGCGGGCCCGGCGGATCACGTCCTCGGCCAACTGGGCCAGACGGTCGAGTTCGTCGTTGCTGCGGTCCTGGGTGGGGCTGAGCTGGGTCACGTAGATTCCTGCACGAAAACGGGGAACGGGTAGAATACGCGGTCCAAGCCGCGCCCATCCCCAAGATGGGGTCGCGCACCCCAAAGCAAAGAGCGTCGCGGAGCCAAGTCATGTCACTGACAACCGGCATCTACCGCCACTACAAAGGCCAGCGTTATCGCGTCCTGGGCACCGCCCGGCACAGCGAGACCATGGAGGAAGTGGTGGTTTACCAGGCGCTCTACGGCGAGTACGGCCTTTGGGTGCGCCCCGCCGCCATGTTCTGCGAAACCGTGGAACTGGACGGCGAGCCCATCCCCCGCTTCGCCCTGGAGCAGGCCGAACCCGACCTGCTCGACGGTGTCGTGGCGACACCCTGAGCGCAGCCCCACTGCTGGAACCTGATCTGTGAAGCGCAACTACACCAACGACCCCGACCACGACTACGGCCCCACCCGCACGCAGCAGCGCCGCGATGCGCTGGCCGTGCTGGCACTGGCCGTGCAGCTGGTCGAGCTGCCGCAAAGCAAGCTGGCGCGACTGGAACTGCCGGAAGACGTGCAGCGCGAAATCGCCCAGACGCGCCGCATCACCGCGCACATCGCACGCAAGCGCCAGCTGCAGTTCCTCGCCAAGGTCATGCGCCGCCACGACACCAGCGTGTACGACGGCGTGCGCGCCGCTCTGGGTGAAAACCGCGATCGCCAGCGCCAGGAAACGGCGGCCATGCACCGCCTGGAAGCCACGCGCGATCGCCTGCTGGCCGATCCGGACAACGCCATGAGCGACGTGATCGCCAAATACCCGGGCGTGGATCGCCAGCACCTGCGTTCGCTGGTGCGCCAGGCCAAGATCGAGAAGGACGGCAACAAGCCACAGCGCGCCTATCGCGAGATCTACCAGCTACTCAAGGATCTGGCGAGCGGTGGCGGTACGGAAGAGGTCGTCGTCGATGAAATCGACATCGACGGAACGGAAGAGAACGAAGACTGAGGCGGGTTGAGTCGCGCACTGGGTGTGCGACTCCCCCTGCGTCACCCCTCCCTCGGTGTGAACCGATGGCAGGTATCCCGCGGCGACACCCAGCAATCGTGCACTTCGCACAACGCACTCGCTGCGATGCTCGCCCCGTAAGCCGAACCGAACGACCTCAGCCCCGGCATGCGCTGCTCGGTCTCTCGCGGATCATCGCGCCGAAAGCGGCAGCGCTCGCAGCGCGCATCGGGGCTCGCGGCCGGACTCATCCGCCCAGGCCATTCCAGTAGTTGGCAAACACGTGCACCGACAGCACGTAACCGATGACCACGTTCACCACCACGCCCGCCGTAAAGGCCAGCAGCGGACGCCAGCCGGTGGCCGTCAGCGAACGCAGGCGCGTGGTCAATCCGATGCTGAGGAAGCACAGCGTGAACGCCCACGTGCGCAGCGTGCTGATCGGCGCCACCAGATCCGGCGTGACGATCTTTCGATAGTCCGCCAGCGAATAGTGGCTGGCAATCCAGGTCACCAGCGCCGAGGCGATGACAAAGCCGAACACGAACTTCGGAAAGCGCGCCCAGATCTCGCGCGCATCGGCCTTGGCCTGCACGCCACCTTCTGAAGTGTTCCAGCGTGTGGTCGCCACCCAGGCCAGCACAAACGCCCAGATGCCGATCCAGATATCGCGCCCCACCACCTTCATCAGCGTGAAGGCCTGCACGGCCGCGTCAGGTGCACCGGCAATCGCGCCGCCTGCGTTGCGCGCCGCGTCACCATAAGCCTGCGCGGCAGCGACGCCGGCGGCATCGGCGAACTCCGACGTACCGATCCACGCGCCCGCCACCGCCGTCGACAATCCCAGTGCACGCGAAGCGAACGGCAGCACGAAGATCATCACGATGGCCCATACCACCACCAGCGTGATCGCCACCGACGTGTCCTCACGCTTTGCACGCACGGCGCCGCCGCTGGCGATCGCCGCGGAAACACCGCAGACCGCACCACCGACGCCGAGCACCGCGGCGAAACGCTTGTCCAGTCCCAAGGCCTTGCCGGCCAGGAAGATGGTGAAAAACGTGGCGAGCGATACGATCGTCGCCTGCCCCACCGCGACCGGACCTGCCCAGAACAGCAGGGTCAACGGCAGCGTGGCGCCCAGCAGCACGATGCCCACCTTGATGTAGAACTCCACGCGCAGCCCCGACTGGAACCATTCGGGCAAGCGCACCGTGTTCGACACGATCAGCCCGATGCCGAGCGCCAGCAAGGGTGCTTCAAGGTTATAGCGCGAGGCTTCCGTCCACGCCGAGGCAGTGAAGATCAGCAGCGACGCCACGAACAGGATCAGGAAAGCCGGCAGAAATCGTGACAGCGACTGCCCCAGCACGGCGAGCCCGGTGCCGAACAGCAGGGCCAATGCCGCGAACAGCGCGAGGTAATTGGCCCAGTGCCCGACGAAGCCCTGCCAGGCGTCGCCAAGGGTTTTCCACTTGGCGGGCGCCACCGCCAGCCAGTTGAGACTGCTGCCGTTGGCGAACAGCGCCCAGGCCACCACGATCACCAGCAGGCCGATCCATACCGACCACCAGTCTTCATTGGCGAACACGCCCCAGCGTGCAGGGCGCGCCTCCGCCACATGGGCACGGGCCTTGCCCGGCAGAACCTGTGTCGTGTCGCTCATCGCCCAGCCCCTTGCCGAAGAGTGAACCGGACGTATGGACGTCCGGGCGGCCAACGGGAAGAGCCGCAGCGGACACTGTCCGCCGGGCTGGCGTCAAAGCGAAATGAGGTTTGGTTCTATCGATATAGCCGGTGTTGCCGGCCACGACGATCAGTGATCCGCAGCGCCCTGATCCACGAAAGACAACGCCTGTGCGCGCCCGTCGGTTACTTCCTGATCACTCGTATCGGAACGCTCGGATTCGGACAAATAGACGTAGGCTACGGAATACTGGCGATGACGCAGGGCAGCCAGCCCTGCCTCTTTCAACAAGCTGGTCGTGGCTACATCGTCAAATACACGGCGGTAAACCGTCCAGTCGCCGCCCACCGGATCCTTGTGGTCGATCTCCGCCTCGTAAGCTGACATCAGGGGGCGCACCACGTGAAGCAGCGGTTCCTGGGCAATGGACTGTTCCACCTGCGACAGAAGCCATTGCCGCGCCGCGGGCGTTCCGTACCATCGCGTGGCTGTGTACGTCGCCAGTTGGATAACGATGGGGAATTTGTCGGCCTTCGCCTGCAGGCCCTGTTTGACGGCCTGCGCGACATAATCATGGTCGCCAATCGGCGTACCCAGGGAAATCATGCCCGCGTAGGCCGCAGACAACCTGGGGTTCAGACGCACCGCCTTGTCGAAATCGCCACGCGCGCGCTCCATCAGCTTATCCATGGCATCCATTTTTGCCTGTGGCGTGTCCGCCCCTCTGGCATCCCCGCGGGCTGCCCAGCCGAGGTTCTCGTAGTTCCATCCGCTGAGGGCGTACGCATAGGCACTATCGGGCGACTGCTGCTTCCAGGACTCGATCAACACCTGCCGCGCAGCATCCCCGAAGCGGAAATTTTCCATCAGGAACTTCCTGAATGCGGCGGGATGCATCTTGGGGTCCGCTTCCCAAGAGGCAAGACGTTGATCCAGCTCCCTGGCGTGACCGCCACTTATCAGGCGATCGAACTCCTCCAGACTGATGGTGGGTTGCTGGATATAGCGGCAGTAGGCAGTAATGCCTTCGCGCGACCAATGGCTGCCCGGCGGGTCAGGGAAGTCCAGGCAACGCTTCATGGGGTCTTTCAGCGCGTCTGCCTTAGCGGCGGCCGCCACGAAAGCTTTCATGTCCTGCGGGGTGAATACCGTAAAGGGATCGGCGGCTTCCTGCGTTACGGAAGCCGACTGCGGCTTGACCTTCATCGTTGTCGGCGCAAGCAGCTGGGGGCCTGCAACGGCACCACCTGAAAGCGCAAACGTCATAAAGCACAGCAGCGCCGCATTGCGCGACGCACCCTCCAAACGCATCAACCTCATGTCCTGCTCCCCCGGCAAGAAGCTTCCGCCCACTGGCGGAAGCGCGTCAGCCATCGTCACATAGACCGGAACAAGAGGGGAGGCCCCGGGGCGTTGAAACGCCCCGGACAATCGCTCAGGACGCCGTGCCACCCACCGTCATCGCGTCCACCTTCAGCGTCGGCTGGCCCACGCCCACGGGAACGCTTTGACCGTCCTTGCCGCACACGCCCACGCCTTCATCAAGCGCCAGGTCGTTGCCAATCATCGACACGCGGGTGAGCACTTCCGGGCCGGCGCCGATCAGCGTGGCGCCCTTCACCGGGCGGGTGACCTTGCCGTCTTCGATCAGGTAGGCCTCGCTGGCGGAGAACACGAACTTGCCGTTGGTGATATCCACCTGGCCGCCACCGAAATTGACGGCATACAGGCCCTTCTTCACCGAGCGGATGATCTCCTGCGGATCGTGCTGGCCGGCGAGCATGTAGGTGTTGGTCATGCGCGGCATGGGCAGCTGCGCGAACGATTCGCGGCGGCCGTTGCCGGTGGTCGCCACGCCCATCAGGCGGGCGTTGAGCTTGTCCTGCATGTAACCCTTGAGGATGCCGTCCTCGATCAGGGTGGTGCATTCGGTCGGCGTGCCTTCGTCGTCCACGCTGAGCGAGCCGCGACGGCCGACGAGCGTGCCGTCGTCCACCACGGTGACGCCGGGAGCGGCCACGCGCTGGCCAATGCGGCCGGCAAAGGCGGAGCTGCCCTTGCGGTTGAAGTCGCCTTCCAGACCGTGGCCGATGGCTTCGTGCAGCAGCACGCCCGGCCAGCCGGGGCCGAGCACCACGGGCATGCTGCCGGCGGGCGCGTCGACGGCTTCCAGGTTCACCAGCGCCAGGCGAACGGCTTCATCGGCAAAGGCCAGGGCGCGACCGTTCTCGATCAGCTCGCGATAGCCATAACGGCCGCCGCCACCGGCAAAGCCCTGCTCGCGGCGGCTGCCCTGCTCGGCAATCACGGTAACGTTCATGCGCACCAGCGGACGCACGTCCGCCGCCAGGGTGCCGTCGGATGCGGCGATCAACACGGTATCCATGGTCGCCGCCAGGCTGACGATGACCTGCTTGATGCGCGGGTCGCGCGAGCGCGCGTAGGCATCCACTTCGCGCAGGAGGGCGATCTTGTCGGGGTTGGGCAGGCTTTCGACCGGATCGATGGCCGGATAAAGCTGGCGCGCGCCGTTCAACGCCAGCGGCTTGCCGGCGCCGTTGCCGCCCTGGGCGATGGCGCGGGCGGCCCTGGAGGCCTCCAGCAGCTGCGGCAGCACGATCTCGTCGGAATAGGCGAAGCCAGTCTTCTCGCCACTGATCGCGCGCACACCCACACCCTGTTCGATGGAGTGGCTACCGTCCTTGACGATGCCCTCCTCCAGCACCCAGGACTCACTGCGGCTGTGCTGGAAATACAGGTCGGCGGCGTCGATGGAGGGGCCCATCAACTGGTTGAAGACGCGGTCAAGGTCGGTGGCGGCCAGGCCGCCCGGCGACAGCAGGCGACGTTCAGCCTGCGCGATCAGGGAATCCATGAAGTCGATGCCGTATTCAGTAAAAGGGGGACTTTAGCAAGTTGGGGCCGCCAGCCGGGGGTTTAAAGCCTTTTCGCATAGAGCCCCGGACCGCTAGCGGTTAGGATTCGGCCCATAACTATGACGCCCACGTGAAGGATCACCCATGAGCGATACCCCCCGGCAGCCGCTGACCCACAAGGTCATCGACCGTGCCATCAAGGCCCCCATCGGGGAAACCCGCGAGCTGCTGCACAAGGACGGCGAACTCAAGCCGGGCAAGGGCACGGTGAGCAGCGTGATCGCGCTGTCGCTGGGCTTCCTGAGCCTGCTGGGCGTGGTGGCCTTCCATTTCCCCGAATACCTGACCACGCCGGACCTGCGCCACCAGTATTCGGTGGACGTGCTCCGCCAGCTGCTGCTGGCCGCCCTGCTGATCTCGGGCGGCATGTCGCTGGCGAACATCATCCTTGGTCGCTCGCGCCAGCTGAGCATGGTCGCCTTCCTGCTGGTGATCGCGACCACGGCGCTCGGCGGCTCGCGCGTGCCGGTGGGCAATTTTCCGGATCACACGCCGTACATCGGGCTGGACTGGTTCATCCTGGACCTGCTGGGCTCGACGCTGATCTTCGTGGTGATCGAAAAGCTGTTTCCGCTCTACAAGGGGCAAACCCTGTTCCGCAAGGAATGGCAGACGGACCTCAAGCATTTCGCGGTGAACCACTTCATCGTCGGCCTGGCGCTGCTGGTGGTGAACTTCCTGCTGCACCATCTGTTCGGCTGGCTGGTGCGCAGCGATTTCCAGCAGGCCGTGCAACATATCGCCTTCGTACCGCAGCTGCTGTTGTGCATCCTGGTGGCCGACCTGGCGCAGTACTGGACGCATCGCGCGTATCACGAGGTGCCGTTCCTGTGGCGCTTCCACGCGGTGCACCACTCGGTGAAAACCATGGACTGGCTGGCCGGCTCACGCCAGCACATGCTGGAACTGATCGTCACGCGTGTTGCCGTGCTGGCGCCGCTCTACATCCTTGGCTTCAGCGAGGGCGCGATGAATGCCTACATCATCGTGGTGGGCTTCCAGGCCGTGTTCAACCACGCCAACGTGCATCTGCCGTGGGGGCCGTTGAAGTACCTCATCGTGACGCCGGACTTCCACCACTGGCACCACGCCTCCGATGACGAGGCCATCGACAAGAACTACGCCGCGCACTACGCCTTCCTGGATTACCTGTTCGGCACAGCGGTGAAGTCAACCAAGAAATTCCCGGAACACTACGGCGTGGTGGGTGATTACATGCCCGACGGGTTCGTGCGCCAGCAGTTGTTCCCGTTCCGCGGCAGCACCAAACCGCGCGAGCCTGCAAACTGACAAACCACCCTGCAGGAGCGCACTTGTGCGCGACCGCCGACGTCGGCATGACCGATGCGGTCGCGCACAAGTGCGCTCCTACAAGCTCACCGATGTGGCTCAGCGCCCGCTGCTGCTCGCCGGCGCCGGTGCCGTACCGCTTTCAGGCAACACGGTCGGTGTGACCGGCACGTCCTTCTTCTCGATCAGGGTGATCGATGGCTTGTCCCAGCTGCCGGTGATCTTGTAGCGCGCACTGGCAGCGCGATTGATGCCGTGCCCCAGCAGACCCTGTGCAACGAAACCCGCGGCGATACCGATGGGCCCACCGACCACGGCGCCGACCACCGGCAGGCTGTTGCCGGCGTGTGGAATGGCCAGCACCTGCAGGTCGTAATCCTTGGCGCGCACGCCGGTGCGACCGTTGATGGAAATTTCCGCGGCAGGGCTGCGGATCTGCAGGTTGTCGGTGTTTGCGTTGCCGCCGCCGAGCTTGAAGTCGCCGGCAATGGCATCAAACGCCAGGCCCTTTCCGAACACGTCGCCAAAATCGAACGACAGGCGACGCGGCAGTTCCAGCACGGACACCAGACCGAACAGGCGCGCCACGCCAGGGCCCACTTCCGGCATGCGTCCATCGGTGATGTTGATGCTCAGCTTGCCGTCCATGGTGCCCAGCTCCATGGCGGAGGGGGCACCGGGCCACGTGGCATCGAGCTGCGCACGCACTTTGCCGCCGGCGAGCAGGCCGTCGTAACCGAACGCACCAAGCATGTCGCCCAGGTTGTCGGCGGCGAAATCGATGCGCATGTGCGAGTGGCTGTCGCTGGCGCTACCGTTCCAGTCGCCGACGCCGTTGATCTGCACGCCATGCGACAAGGTGCGGATCTGATCGATATGCATGCCGTGATCGGTCGGCCAGGTTTCCAGTCGCGCATCGCCCAGTTTGGAATCGCCGAAGCGCAGGTCGCTCACCCAGAGATGGAACGGTGGCAAGGCAGACGGCGTGATGCCCGTGGCGGCGGGATTGACCGGCGGCGTCGCGGCAGCGCCTGCCGCCGTTGCGGTCGCGGTACCCGCTGCCGTACCGGCATCGGCGGCGGCGCCCGTCTTCTTTGGCGCCGGCGTGTCCTTGGGCCAGTACAGGCGTTGCAGGCGTGCGGTCACGCCACGGCGCCCGAGATCGGCCAGCGGCACATTGAAGCGACCGGCAAGCCCGGCGCTGTCCACGTCCACCACCAGCCCGTCGGCCTGCGATGTCGCCAGCAGATGCATGTTCGCAAATGGATGGCCAAACACCTGGGCCTGGTCGGCGACCACATCGATGCTTTCAAGGCCTGGCCCGTTGGCGCTGCTGCCCGACGCTGCGTACTGGGTCCACCCGGTCACATCCAGCCGTGCCGGGCGACCGCGAATACGGATGCCCTTGTCGGGCACCGCATCGGGCGCCTTGGTGCCGAACACGAAGGTCGCCGCGAGCGTCTGGTTGTCGTTCTGCGGAACACGCATGCGGGCGCGCACCACCTGCCCCACCGCGAGTTGCACGTCACTGCCCTCCATGGGCAGGTTCATCTCCAGATGCAGCGGCAAGGATTCTTCGGCGGACTTCTTCAGCGGCACGGGGAATTCCAGTGCCATGCCGC
Organism: Dyella telluris; assembly: GCF_014297575.1. Lineage (NCBI taxonomy): Bacteria > Pseudomonadati > Pseudomonadota > Gammaproteobacteria > Lysobacterales > Rhodanobacteraceae > Dyella > Dyella telluris. The sequence continues at coordinate 1,019,012 of NZ_CP060412.1, forward strand.
CCAGCATGGAATCCACGCTGAGCTGCTGCGTGGTGGCCGCGGAACCGGAACCTGCGGTGTTCACGATGTTGAAGCCCACCGTGAAATCGCTGCGGCCGCTCGCCACCTGATTGAGCCAGTCGATCTGCTTATAGCCCTGGGTCAGCTCGGCCATGCTGAAACGCCCCGCCAGCCTGGCCGACAGCACGGTGTTGGGCTGTCCGGTGGCGCCGGCAATGGCCAGGTCAAGCTTGGCCGGCTGTCCGCGGAAGCTGGTATCGAGGGGACCTGCGTGGAAGCCGGCCTTGTCAAAGGTTGCCGGCCCCGTGAGCTTGTCGAGCTGGAGGTTCCACTCCGGCGCGTTGAAATCCATGTCCTTGAGCTGCGCGCGACCGTCGAGGATCAAGTTGCTTGCATCGGCCACCGGCAGGGAAAGGTGGAAGTCGAATGCACCACCGCCGCCCAGCTTCATCTTCGACAGCACGTCGGAATGATGCATGCCGATGGGGCTGCGCTGCACAAAGTCGAGCATGCTTGCGCCGCTGCCGTTACCGCTCACGTTGAGGTCGAGCACGGTGCGGCCGAGCTCCGGAATGACCGCCACCGCATGACTGACCTTGTTGCCCAGCGACTCGCCCTGGCTTACCTCGGCCATCATGCCGCCGTTGATGAAGTTGGCGACCAGGTTGACGTTCTGCGCGTGCGGCCAGTCCCGGCCGTAGGCCAGTTCCAGTCCGCTGATCTCGGCGCGCGCTTCGAAACGTCCTTCATTGTGATGGAAGGGCCAGTCCTTCAGGTCGCCGCGTACCAGCACATCGCCATGGTCGATGTTGCCGTTGACCAGTGCCTGATCCAGCCACTGCACCGCGGCCGGCGCCATGGCATCCACTGGCCAGAACAGCTTGGCGGCGGCCACATCGGCATGTCCGATGGTGGCGTACAGGTCGAGGAACGGGCGGCCACCGGCATTGGGCAACGCCACCTCGCCACGCGCCTCGCCACCGAAGCCGGCGCCTTCGAAATCCAGCGCATCGGTACCGATGTGCAGGGCATCGTCATCGCGCCAGAACGCCACGTCACCGCCAAGCCTGGACATCACGAACGGTTCGCGGAAGCTGTGCGGAAAACGCAACACGGTGGCCTGCGCCGGCAGCGACACCACCATGGCCTGGGTATCGCCACGCAGCACGCCGTGGATGCCGTCGATGCCCGGCAGCTTGCCGACGGCGTTGACGGCCACCTTGTCGAACGCAACGTTGATCACGCGCAGGCCTTCGGCGTGATTCCAGCCCAGCCATGCCTGCGTGATCTCCCCCCGCGGATTGCCGGTGCCAACCCATTGCGCCAATCCCGGTGACAGCTGCGGCTTGAGCGCCAGCCAGGGCACCAGCGGCGCCAGCTGCACGTTGCGCGCGGCCACATCGACGCTGGCCTGGTCGGTGCCCATGCCCTTCAGCACCGCCACCGCGGCGCCACCGTCGTCCGCGGCCCAGCGCACCGTGGTGCCATCCTTGCCGATGGTCATTTCGGCCAGGCCGTCGAGGGCTTCCGCACTGGCGCTGGCGCCATCGGGGTTGCCCAGTTTCAGGTTGTGCAGATGAAACCGGGTCAGGCTGCGCACCACGCGTGCATCACGCCAGTCCAGCCAGCTATCGAACGAGCCCGTGCCACTGTCGGCCGTATAGCCGGCCATATCCACGCCGATCGACATGACATGCAGATCCAGGTCGTTGCCGCTGATCCACAGTTTGCCGTCCGCGCCGTCGTCGCTGAAGTTGCCGGCGCCGCGTAGCTGGCCCGGCGCCCCTTCCCTGCGCAGCAGCGCGCCCACGCGGATACGGCTGCCCTGCCTGCTCAGGCGGAGCTGATCGGCCAGCAGGGTGAAATGGCGGTTGATGTGGTTGTCGGTGATGTCCAGCCGCGTGTCGCTCAGCCACAGGCCGATGGACAACTGGCCGAAGCCCGGCTTCTGCCGTTCCTCGCCGCCGGCAAGGCCAACGCCATTGACGTGCCAGGTGCCATCGGCATCACGGCTGATGTCGAACTGCAGGCCACGCGCATGCAGATTCACCACGTGGCGCGAGGGCAGCAACCAGCCGCCCGGATCGAGCTTGAGTTCCGCTTCGGGAATCCGCAGCGGCGCACCGCTGTCGCCCGCGCCGATGGTGACGCCGCGCATGACAAACAACGGACCCGAGGGTTGCCAGCGTCCCTCCATCGACTGGATGCTCACCGTGCGATGCAGTTTTGCCGCCAGCCGCGTTTCGATCCATTCCGGGTGGTGAGCCAGCAGTGGCAGCAACAGCTGCGCCAGCCCCATCAGCACGGCCAGCGAAATCACGGCCACGCCGCCGACCCAGGCCAGGGCCCGGGCACAGAAATGGGTACGTTTCCACCAGGAGGCGCTCACGACCGGCTCGCGACGTGCGGCAGCTGGCATCGCGTGTTACAGCAAAACCACATCGAACTGTTCCTGCGAGTAATGCTCCTCAGCCTGAAAGCGTATGCTTTTGGAGATGAACTCTTCCAGTTCGGCCACCGCGGCGGACTCTTCCTCCAGGATGCGGCCGACCACCTTGGGGCTGGCCATCACCAGCAGCTTCTCGGTGTTGAACTGGCGCACGGCGCGGGTGATCTCGCGGAAGATCTCGTAGGTCACCGTTTCGGCGGTTTTCAAGGTGCCGCGCCCGCTGCAGGCCGGGCACGGTTCGCACAGCTGGCGCTCCAGGCTCTCGGTAGTGCGCTTGCGCGTCATCTCTACCAGGCCGAGGGCCGACATGGGGTAGACGGTGGTCTTGGCGTGGTCGCGCAGCAGGCCCTTTTCGAGCATGCGCAGCACCTGGCGCCGATGCTCCTCGTCGGTCATGTCGATGAAGTCGATGATGATGATGCCGCCCAGGTTGCGCAGTCGCAGCTGGCGCGCCGCCGCTTGTGCGGCTTCCAGATTGGTACGGTAAACGGTTTCCTCGAGATTCCGCGTACCGACGTAGCCGCCGGTATTCACGTCGATGGTGGTCATCGCCTCGGTCTGGTCCACGATGAGGTAGCCGCCGGATTTCAGCGGCACCTCCTTCTTCAATGCGCGCTGGATCTCGTCCTCCACGCCGTAGAGGTCGAAGATGGGGCGCTCGCCGGAGTAATGCTCGATGCGGTCGTCCAGCTGCGGCATGAATTTGTGCACGAACTTCACGACTTTCTCGAAGGTCTCGCGCGAATCCACCCGCACCTTCTCAATGTCCTCGTTGAGCATGTCGCGCAGGCTGCGCAGCGGCAGCGAGAGCTCTTCATACACGCGCTCGCCGACCTTGGCCTTGGCGATGTTCTCCTGCACCACGCGCCACACCTTGCCCAGGTAGGTGACGTCGAAGGCCAGCGATTCGGCAGTCTGGCCTTCGGCGTTGGTGCGTACGATGTAACCCAGCGGGTTCTCGCCGATGAGCGAATTGAGCACCTCTTTCAGGCGCTGCCGCTCGGGTTCTTCCTCGATGCGGGCGGAGATGCCCAGCGTGCGCGCATGCGGCAGCAGCACCAGGTAACGGGAAGGAATCGACAGGTGGGTGGAGAGCCGGGCGCCCTTGGTGCCGATGGGATCTTTCACCACCTGCACCACGATCTCCTGCCCTTCGTGCACCAGCTCGCTGATCGACGGGGTATGGCCGTTGCCGCCGCTGCTTGCCATGTCGGCGCCATCGGCCCCCGGCAGGGGCAGTCGCACAATGTCCGAGGCGTGCAGGAAGGCCGCGCGTTCCAGCCCGATGTCGACGAACACGGCCTGCATGCCCGGCATCACCCGCTGCACGCGCCCCTTGTAGACGTTGCCCACGTAGCCCCGGCGGGAGGCCCGCTCGACGTGCACCTCCTGCAACATGCCATTTTCGACCACGCCGACGCGCGTCTCGCGTGGGGTCACGTTGATCAGGATTTCTTCGCTCACCAGCAACTCCCATGGGTGGGCGATCTTTATAGCGGCAGGACGCGCACACTGTCGATGCGCATGCGTATCTGTTTTGTGGACGACCGGTGGCGTCGCCAACTGGCGCCCAAATCAAGGGATTTCGTGTACCGGCGAGTGTTCCATTAGGCCGACGCCAGATGGCTCGCTATGCTGCGCGGGATGCCCGATCCAATCCTGCCCGACCTGCTTCAGCCCGGCCTTGCCCTGGTGTTCTGCGGCACCGCCGCGGGGCGCCGTTCGGCCGAGGAAGGCGCCTATTACGCGCATCCGGGCAATCTGTTCTGGCGCGCGCTGCATGCCGTGGAACTCACCCCGCGGCTGTTCGCCCCCGTCGAGTTTCCCCTGCTCCCGGCGCTGGGCATCGGCCTGACCGACCTGGCCAAGCACCACATGGGCAACGACGACGAACTTCCGCGTGGTGCCTTTGACGTCGATGCCCTGCGAGAGCGCATCCGGCACCATGCGCCCCACCTGTTGGCCTTCACCAGCAAGGCAGCCGCCCGTGCGGCGCTGGGACGGGCCACCGGCTATGGACTGCAACCGGAGTGCTTCGGATCGACCCGGCTGTTCGTGCTGCCCTCGCCGTCCGGCCAGGCCCGCGGCCACTGGGATCTCGCCCCTTGGCGAGCGCTGGCCGACGAGGTTCGCCTGCTACCTCAGCCGCGGGTATAACGCTCCAGCGCCTCCGCAAGGTGGTCGAACAGCCGGCGCACACGCAGGCTGGGGCGCAGGTCTTCGTGCATCACTACCCAGGTTTCCAGCGACAACGACAGCTCGACGGGAAACAGACGCACCAGCAACGGATCGCGGCGTGCCAGGTTCGCCTGCACGATGCCGATGCCAAACCCGGCCCGCACGGCCGCCAGCGCGGCCAGGTCGCTGTCTGTGCGCAGCGCGAAATGCTCGCGGCTGTATGGCAGCCCGGCCGGCCGCAGGCGCCGGATATACGGCCTTTCGGTGTCGAAGCCGATCAGGGCATGGCCGGCAAGCGCATCCAGCGACGCCGGGTATCCGTGCGATTCCAGGTATCGGCGATGGGCGAACATGCCCAGTTCGACCCGGCCGACATGCCGGGCCACCAGCGCCTCCTGCGTGGGCTGCACCATGCGGATGGCGATGTCGGCGTCACGCCGCAGCAGGTCCGCCGCCTGATTGGACAGCACCAGTTCCACCACGATGCCGGGATGGCGTTCCCGGAAGTCGGCCAGGATGGCTGGCAGCACCTCCGCGCCGATCACTTCGCTCGCCGTCAGGCGAACCGTGCCGCTCACCTCGCCCTGCCCGGCCGAGGCCGCGCGCTGCAATGCCGCCGACGCCGCGGCCATGGCCTGCGCGTGCGGCACCAGTTCCCGGGCCAGCTCCGTGGGGGCCAGGCCCTGCGGTGAACGCGCAAACAAGGCGGCGCCCAACGTCGACTCCAGCTCGCGCATGTGGCGCCCCAGGCTGGGCTGGGTCATGCCGAGCGCACGGGCGGCCCCGGACAGGCTGCCTTCCCGCATCACGGCGAGAAAGGATCGGTAGAGCTCCCAGCCGGGTTCAATGTCAGCCATGCATATTTGTATAGCAGATCTTCGACATTGGGTAATTTTCTTTGAATCACCGTGGTTCCAAGCTGGCGTCACTCCCCACGAGGATTTCCTCATGCAGACACAGCGAACGGTTCTGGTGATGGGCGCCAACGGCGGCATCGGTCAGGAAGCCTGCCTTGCCCTGCTGCGGCACGGCTGGCGGGTGCGCGCCCTGGTACGCAAGGTGCCGGAAGCAAATCCCGCCATCGACTGGCGCACCGGTGATGCCATGAACCCGGCCGATGTGCTCGCCGCCGCCGCCGGTGTCGACGTGATCGTGCACGCCGTGAACCCGCCGGGTTACCGAGGCTGGGAGCAGCAGGTGCTGCCCATGCTGGACAACACCATCGCCGCTGCCCGGGCCTGCGGCGCCCGCATCGTGCTGCCCGGCACCGTCTACAACTACGGCCACGACGCCTTCCCGCAGCCGCGCGAGGACTCCCCGCAGCACCCCTGCACGCGCAAGGGCGAGATCCGCGCGGAGATGGAGCGCCGGCTGCAGGCAGCATCGGAAGCGGGCACCCGCGTACTTGTTCTGCGCTGCGGAGACTTCTTTGGCCCGCGTGCCGGCAACAACTGGTTCGCCCAGGGGCTGGTGCAGTCCGGCAAGCCGGTCTCGCGCATGACCTACCCCGGCGACTACGCGCTTGGGCACAGCTGGGCCTATCTGCCGGATGTCGGCGAGGCGCTGGCGCGCCTGCTGGATCGCGAGACCGAGCTGGCCCGCTTCGAACGCTTCCACTTCGGCGGCCACTGGCTGGATGGTCACGCCATGCTCGCCGCGATGCGCCGCGCAAGCGGGAACGACGCCATCAAGGCCGGCCGCTTTCCGTGGTGGCTGGCGCAGCTAGCCTCGCCCTTCCACGTGACGATGCGCGAGCTGTGCAAGATGCGCTACTTGTGGCGCGAGCCCATGCAGTTGGACGACAGCAAACTGCGGGCCTTTCTTGGCAACGATCTGTACACACCCGTCGACGACGCGGTGCGCGCAGCGTTGCTCGGCGCGGGCTGCCTGCCCATGCCCTCGACCGACGGCATGGCGCACGCGTGATGCCGGTCAGTCGATCGGCGTGTGGCGGTATTTGACGACGTCGCGCTCCATCACCACCGACGCCTTGTTCGACCACGACTGGCGGATATAGGTGACCACTGCGGCGACGTCCGCATCGCTGAGCTGCTGCGCGAACGGCGGCATGGAGTACGGACGCGCATTGCCCTGCGTCACCGGCGCGAACCCGCCCAGCAGCACCACGCGCGTGGCATTGATGCCGGTGGGTTCGTTGACCGACGAATTGCCGCTGAGTGGCGGATAGATGCCGGCCACGCCGTTGCCGTCCTTGCCATGGCAGTCCGCGCAACGTTCGCCGTACACCTTGGCGCCCTGGGCGAGGATGGCGCGCGTATCCAGCGGCGAGGATTCGGCGACCACAGCGGGCCGCGCCGGCAACGACTTCAGATAGACGGCCATCGCGCGCAGATCGTCTTCATGCATGTGCTGCGTGCTCTGCGTCACCACTTCCGCCATGGGGCCAAAGGCGGTTCCGCGCGACGACGTGCCGGTCTTCAGCAGATCGACGATGTCCTGCTCGGTCCAGCCGGCAAGCCCGCCGTTGGCCTGCGTGCTGAGGTCCGGCGCGTACCAGTTCTGCACGGGAATCTGCCCACCCGCCAGCGAAGCCTTGCCCTGCTGGCCGCCCAGCGAATCGCGCGGTGCGTGGCACTCGTTGCAATGGCCAAGGCCCTGCACGAGATACGCACCGCGGTTCCACGCGTCGGACTGGGCGGCATCGCGCTGGAATTCACCTTCCTGGAAATACAACGCACGCCAGGCCTTCAGGCTGCTGCGCACGCTGTAGGGAAAGTCGAGCGACGGCGCCTGCGCGGGTGCACGCACCGGCGCCAGGGATTGCAGGTACGCAAAGATGGCCAGCGCATCGTCGCGCGACACCTTGGTGAACGAGGTGTATGAAAACACCGGATAGAGGAATTCGCCGTGGCGACCCTTGCCACTGTGCAGGGCCTGCCAGAAATCCTCGAAGCTCCACTGGCCCAGGCCGGTGTCGTGATCCGGCGTGATATTGGGCGAAGGGATGTTGCCGAAGGGCGTGGGCAGCACGCGGCCACCCGCGTAACGGGCGCCGCCTTGCGCCGTGTGGCAGGAAGCGCAATCGCCAGCGAGGGCGAGGTATTCACCCTTGGCAATGAGTGCCGGGTCCTTGAGCGCAGCAGCATCCACCTTGCTCGCGGACGGCGACACCGGTTGGCGCGTTTCACTGCGGAACAGCCACCAGCCGCTGGCGATCAGCAGCACGGCGATGACGATGAGTGCGATGCGCTTCGCCATGAGTCAGCCTCCGTTGCCCAGCACGCCGCAGTGAAGCGGCGGCGTGACGCTACCCGCCGCTTGCGCGTGCATGTCCGCTGGCAGCTCGCGGCTGGCCAGCCACGCCGACACTGCAGTGATGTCCGAATCACTCAGGCGATTGGCGATCTCCGACATGCAGTCCGGCGCGACAGTGGCGCGGGTTTTCGTGCGCCACGAACCGAGCTGGGAACTGATGTAGTCGTAGGGCAAACCGACCAGCCCCGGAATATCCGGCTGCACGCCGGTGAGCTGGCTGCCGTGGCAGGCTGAGCAAGGGGGAATCTGCCGCGCCGGGTCGCCATGCATTACCAGCGTTTCGCCGCGCTGGCGCACTCCAGCGGAAACGTTAGGCACCGGCGAACGTGCGTAAGGCACGTCCTGCGCCGCGAAGTAATCGGCAATCTCGTGCATGTATTCGGGGCTAAGCGGGCGCACGGTGTATTCCATCGGACCGTACTTGCGCAGGCCATCCTGGAAGTCCTTCAGCTGTCGCGCGAGATAACCCGCAGGCTTGCCGGCAAGGCGCGGAAAGAATCCGCTCGAGGGCGTGCCTTCGCCGTGCACGCCATGACAGGCGGTACACGCGGCAATGCGCTGCTGCAGGGTGTCGGGAACATCGGGGTGCGGCGCTTCCTGCGCGCTCGCCACCGTTGCCTGCGCGGCGAGCAGCAACAGCAACCACGCGCCCAGCACACGACCCACCTGCGACCACTTCGCTGAGAGGCTCTTCATGTTTCCCCTACCTACGGCGCCGTGGCGCAACCACAGGTTCAAGGTGCGCCGGAACGATGGCCCCGATTATAGGCATGCACCTCGCGCCGACAGCGTCAAACCGGCTGCACAGTCGGCGGCGACATCTTGTCGCACAAACGGTTGCGATCAGGCCGACACGGAGCGAATGGCAGGGACGAAGTCGTGCACAGGCGTATCCGCGCGCAGCGCATCGTGCAACAGCAGGGTGACGCCCAACTGATCCTCGCTCTCCCGCTCGTGCACCATGCCGCCATAGATCAGCGCGCGATCGCGCACCGTGGCCATGCCCTGCCCGTTGGTGCCAAGCAAGGCCACCAGCTGCCGCCACTCGGGCACCGGCCGGCCGCGCAGCGAGGGCACCGCCCGTCGGGCCGTCATGCGCAGCACCACCCAACGACGGCCGTGCGTGCAGCCACCGCGGATATGCACGCGGATATGCCTTACCGGCTCGCGCGCCAGCAGGTAGACCATCACCTCGCAGGTCTGCCGGTAAAGCATCATGTGCACATCGGGCGCGAGCTGGTTGAGCCCGTTGCCGGTCAGCGTGCATCGGTAGTCCGCACCGACCAGCGACGCCGCCTGCAACAGCGGGCCGTCCAGGAAGGTGGCTGCCAGCCCGTGTTCGCGCCATGCGCGCGGATGCAGCGTATCGGCGAGTCGCTGCATCTCCCGTTGGGTCAGGTCGAGATGACGGGCGTAGCTTTGTTCCATGTTCGCCGGCAGCACGGGGCGCAGGCGATCCATCATCCGGCGCTGGCCATCGCGCATGGACTGGCCAAGCTGGTCGAGCGATTCGGCCACGTGACGCAGCCGCAGCTCTTCCTGGTAAAGCCCCTGCTGGGCCAGTCGGAAACCACGCAGCATTTCCTCGTGCTCGCCCTTCGGCGGAGCCACCGGCGATGGCAACGACACGCGCGCACCGAGCATGATCAGGCTGGAAACGGCAAAGGCGATCAGCGCCTGTGCCTGGATGATGGCCGGGTCGCGCGCCACGGTCATGGTCAGCTCGATGGCAATGCTGGCCAGCAGGCCGCCCAGGGCCGCACCCTGCCAGCCACGCCGCATGGTGAGCCAGGCGGCGGGCAGGAACATGGCCAGGCGCGCGATGGCCATGACTTCATCGCCATGGCTCTCGGAGGCCAGCCAGATCAGCAGCAGCAGCGGCGGAACCACGCCCCGGGCGCAATCGACAGCGACCGCACGCCGGATGGCGGAAAGCTCCGGCGATGTCGCCCGCGTGCTCCAGCTGAGCCACGCAAAGACCGGCGGAACCACCGTCAGCGCACCCAGATAGCTGCCCAGGAAATACTCCAGCAGGATGTGGATGCTGATCACCGGCGGATGTTCTGGCGGCTGCACCGTAAGCACCGCCAGCGTGCCGGTATTGATCAGCGCACTGATGACGGCAGCGGCGAGCACGGCCGTCATGAGCGAAGTCACATTCACCTGGCCGCCACGGTAGACGGGAACCCGCCAGCGCAGCCAGGCAAAGACCGGCGTACTCAGCAGGATGGGCGGCACCGACATCGCCACTGCCCACAAGGTGCCAAACCTTTCATGGCTGTCCCAACCCAGCCATGCCAGCGGCATGCCCTCGCCCACGCCCAGGGCCAGCCAGTACCGGGGCGGCACCAGCAGCAGGCACAGCACGCGCAGGCCCGCGACCAGATTCCAGTGCGAGACCGAAACGCATCTCAGGAGCGAGTAACACGTTGCATAGGCAAGCGCCACGCCAAGCTGGCACAGCACCGCATGCAAGGTTCCGCGCCTCCCGGCGCCGATCTTCCCTTTCGTTCCCGTGACCATCGAGTAGTGCCAGACCCCTGTTTGGATGACGCGGTGCATCGGCCGCCCGCAACGGCGGTGTGATCGGATGACGGCGCGCTGACGATTGTCGCAGGAAAATACTTACATCACGCGTTGCGCTGCGTCAGCCATCCGTCTCGCCTCCCAAGCCATGCAAAAAGAAAGCCCGGCGAGGCCGGGCTTCAGAAATCGGGTCGAATGGGGGCGCTTCAGGCCCCCATGGGCCCAGCCGACTTGCGCACGATCAGCATGGCCAACTCCAGCGACTGCTCATAATTGAGCCTCGGATCGACCATGGACTTGTAGGCACGGTCCAGGTCCGCCTCGCTGAGGTCACGGGCGCCGCCCATGCACTCGGTGACATCCTCGCCGGTCAGCTCCAGATGCACGCCGCCCAGGCGCGTGCCCGATGCCGCGTGGATATCGAAGGCCTGGTCCAGCTCGCCGCGGATATTGTCGAAGCGACGCGTCTTGTAGCCATTGGACGTCGTTTCGGTATTGCCGTGCATCGGATCAGCCACCCACAGCACCCGCCGGCCTTCGCGCTTCACTGCCTCGAGCAGGGCGGGCAGCGCGCGACCGATGGCGCCGTTGCCCATGCGATGGATCAGGGTGAGGCGACCCGGCTCTTCCTCGGGATTGAGGGCATCGATCAGCGGCAGCAACTGGTCCGGCGTCACCGACGGCCCGATCTTTACCGCGACGGGATTGCGAATGCCCCGGAAGTACTCGACATGGGCGCCATCCAGTGCGGCCGTACGCATGCCGATCCACGGGAAGTGCGTGGACAGGTTGAACCAGCCTTGGTGGCGCGGGACCTGCCGGGTCAACGCTTCCTCGTAGTGCAGCAGCAGCGCCTCGTGGGAGGTGAAGAAATCCACCCGTGAGAAACCGGCGATAGGCCCGGCCAGCGTCTCCATGAAGCGCAGCGAATCACCAATGGCCGTGACCATGCGGCGGTATTCCGCGGCCAGCGGCGAATGCTCGACCCAGGCCAGATCCCAGTATTCCGGGTGGTGCAGGTCGGCGAAGCCGCCGTCGATCAGCGCACGCACGAAATTCATGGTGAGCGCCGAATGTGCATGCGCCTGGATCAGGCGTTGCGGATCCGCGCGGCGCGCCTCGGGCGTGAACTCGGGGCTGTTGACCAGGTCACCGCGGAAACTCGGCAAGGTCACGCCGTCCCGGGTTTCCGTATCGGTGGAGCGCGGCTTGGCGTACTGGCCGGCAAAGCGGCCCACGCGCAGCACGGGCTTCTTCAACCCGTGCACCAGCACCAGGCTCATCTGCAGCAGCACCTTGAGCCGGTTGGAGATAATGGGGCTGGTGCAGTCAGCAAAACTCTCGGCGCAATCACCGCCCTGCAGCAGAAAGCGCTGTCCTTCCTGGGCTTCGGCCAGAGCCTTCTTCAGGGCCACCACCTCCCAGGAGGTCACCAGCGGCGGCAGCGTGGCCAGCTGACCGGTGGCACCGGCCAGTTCGGTGGCGTCTTCGTACAAGGGCTGCTGCAGCGCCTGGCGGGCCTGCCAGCTACGTGGCGACCAGTCGTCGCTGGGTGGCGTGGTCACGGGGGACATGGGCATGGCATGGGACATGGAAACAGGACTCGCTCAGGCGCGCTTGCGTGCAGCGGCGTACACCGCCGCGATCACCAGCAACAAAAACCAGACCAGCGTCCACGCTGGCATCGGCAGGCCAAGTACCGGCTCGACCTTGGCGCATTCACCCGAGCCGGTGAACACCATCTTCAGCACCTTGGCGAACGGGAACGCATCCATCATGTAGCCAAGGTTCGGACCGCAGGCCGGGATCTGGTCCGCCGGCAGGGTCTGCAACCACAGGTGCCGCCCCGCCGTCGCGATGCCGCCCACCGCGCCGAGAACTACACCCCCGGTATACACCCAACGGGCGCCACCGCGCGGCGCATGCAGCCCACCGATCAGGAAAAATACCGCCATCACCAGGAAGGCGATGCGCTGGAAGATACACAGCGGACACGGAATCATGTTGAGCACATGCTCGGCGTACAGCGCGAAGCCCAGCAGCGCCACGCAGACGGCAAAACCAGCCAGGTAAGTGGCGCGATACGACCAGCGGAAAGGATTCATGGATTGGCTTTGGTGCGGTGCGAAAACGGGACATTACCCGCTTGCCCTGCCCCTGTCAGCCCTGCCGGATCACCGGGGTTTCCCTTCGGTCAGGCCCTGAAAAGCAAAAACCCCGGCAGGTTGCCCGGCCGGGGTTTCGCAAAACACATAGGCTACCGATTACTCGGCGGCTGCGTCGGTCTTCGGACGATCGACCAGCTCAACGTAGGCCATCGGAGCGTTGTCGCCCGGACGGAAACCAGCCTTGAGGATACGCAGGTAGCCGCCGGGACGCTCGCGGTAGCGGGGGCCCAGCTCGATGAACAGCTTGCCCACGGCTTCCTTGTCACGCAGACGTGCAAAGGCGAGACGACGGTTGGCGACGCCATCGGTCTTGGCGAGCGTGATGAGCGGCTCGGCGACGCGACGGAGTTCCTTGGCCTTGGGCAGGGTGGTGCGGATCAGCTCGTGCTTGAACAGCGACGAAGCCATGTTCTTGAACATCGCTTCGCGGTGGCTGCTCGTGCGGTTGAGCTTGCGACCGGATTTCTGGTGGCGCATGGCAATTACTCTCTATGTCTGTTGTTATGAAAAGTCGGCGGTTATGTCCGACTTCCCGCGGTTACCCGCTGGTGAAGCCCTTCGTAATACGGGCTCTTATTGAGCAAGACGGCCAGGCTGGCCGTTGAAGGCGTCTGCAAAATCCGAGGGATCAACACTCGTCAGACCGCCAATACCGAGCGACCAAAGGCGGTCGCCCGAAACATCGCGCGGCCCGAAGGCCGCTTTTGACAGCTGGCGAGCGTACCGGGGTACGCCCGCCAGTGTGTCGGTACCGCTGGCGACCGCGAACGGCCGCCCAAACCATCAGCCCAGCTGCATACCGTGCGACAAGCCCGGCGGCGGCCAGTTTTCAAGCTTCATGCCCAGGGCAAGACCACGACCACCCAGCACGTCCTTGATTTCGGTCAGGGACTTCTTGCCGAGGTTCGGCGTCTTGAGCAGTTCGACTTCCGTCTTCTGCACCAGGTCGCCGATGTAGTAGATGCTCTCGGCCTTCAGGCAGTTAGCCGAACGCACGGTGAGCTCCAGGTCGTCGATCGGACGGAGCAGCAGCGGATCGAACCCGCCCTTCTCCGCCTTGTCGGTCGCACTCTCGCGACGCGAGAAGTCACCGAACACCGACAGCTGGTCGTTGAGGATTTCAGCGGCCTTGCGAACCGCGTCTTCCGCACCGATGGTGCCGTTGGTTTCGATGTCCAGCACCAGCTTGTCGAGGTTGGTGCGCTGTTCCACACGGGCAGCGTCCACTTCGTAGGCCACGCGCAGGACCGGCGCGAAAGACGCGTCGAGCTGCAGGCGACCGATCGGACGAGCTTCGTCGTCCGGGTGCTGGCGCGCGCTGGCCGGCTGGTAGCCGACGCCGCGACGCACCTTCAGGCGCATGTTGAGTGCGATGTCCTTGGTCAGGTGGCAGATCACATGCTCGGGGTTGATGATTTCCACCGAGTGATCGACGGCGATATCGCCGGCGGTGACCACACCCTTGCCCTTCTTGGACAGGGTCAGGGTGACTTCGTCACCCGAGTGCTGGCGAATCGCCACGTCCTTGAGGTTCAGCAGGACTTCGATCACGTCCTCCTGCAGACCTTCCAGCGTGGTGTATTCGTGCAGCACGCCATCAATTTCCACCTCGACGATGGCAGAGCCAGGGATCGAGGAGAGCAGCACGCGACGCAGCGCGTTGCCCAGGGTGTGGCCGAAACCACGCTCGAGCGGCTCCACTACCACCTTGGCGCGGTTGGCACCGAGCTGCTCGACGCTGAGGCCGCGAGGCCGCAGCACGCTAGTTGACGAAACTGCCATGCAGGGCTCCGGTTGATTACTTCGAGTAGAGCTCGACGATCAGGCTCTCATTGATGTCGGTCGGCAGATCGCCGCGGTCCGGCATCGACTTGAACGTACCTTCGAACTTCTTGCTGTCCACTTCGACCCACTGCGGACGCAGGTCCATGGTATCGAACACGGTCGCCGCTTCCTGCACGCGCAGCTGGGTGCGGGCGCGCTCGGTCAGGGCAACGATGTCACCCGCACGAACCTGGTACGACGGGATGTTCACCTTCTTGCCGTTGACCAGCACGGCCTTGTGGCCGACCAGCTGACGGGCCTGGGCGCGGGTAACCGCGAAACCCATGCGGTAAACGACGTTGTCCAGACGGCTTTCGAGCAGGCGCAGCAGGTTTTCGCCGGTGTTGCCCTTGAGGGTCGACGCCTTGGCGTAGTAGTTGCTGAACTGGCGCTCGAGCACACCATAGATGCGCTTGACCTTCTGCTTTTCACGCAGCTGCAGCGCGTAGTCCGACATACGCATGCGCTTGTTGGCGCCATGCTGGCCGGGCTTGTTTTCCAGCTTGCACTTGGAGTCCAGCGCGCGCGCCGGGCTCTTCAGACTCAGATCTGCACCCTCGCGGCGGGCGAGTTTGCAGGTAGCTCCACGATAACGGGCCATGGGTGTGCTCCTTAGACTCGACGCTTCTTCGGGGGACGGCAGCCGTTATGCGGAATCGGCGTGACGTCGATGATGTTGAGAACCTTGTAACCGAGGGCGTTCAGCGAACGCACGGCCGATTCACGACCCGGACCCGGGCCCTTGATGCGGACTTCCACGGTCTTCACGCCGTAATCGCCTGCAGCGCGGCCAGCCTTTTCGGCGGCAACCTGGGCAGCGAACGGGGTCGACTTGCGCGAACCGCGGAAACCCGCGCCGCCGGCAGTCGCCCACGACAGGGCGTTGCCCTGGCGATCAGTGATCGTGACGATGGTGTTGTTGAAGGAGGCCTGCACGTGTGCCACGGCATCCGTGACAACGCGCTTGATCTTCTTCTTGGTCTTGACAGGCTTAGCCATGTTCGGAATCCGTTACTTCTTGATGGCGCGACGCGGACCCTTACGGGTGCGTGCATTGGTACGCGTGCGCTGGCCGCGCACCGGCAGGCCACGGCGATGACGCAGACCGCGGTAGCAACCCAGATCCATCAGACGCTTGATGGCAATACCCACCTCGCGACGCAGATCGCCTTCGACGACGTACTTACCGATTTCGTGACGAAGCTTTTCGACTTCGCCTTCACTCAGGGACTTGATCTGCGTGGTGGGAACCACGCCTGCGTCCGCGCAGACCTTCTTGGCCCGGCTGCGGCCGATCCCGTAAATGCTCTGCAGGCCAACCCAGACATGCTTCTGGACCGGCAAATTGACACCCGCGATGCGCGCCATGATGTACTTTCTCCGATGCGTTTCGTGCGCGGTAAACGCGCAATTCTAACTGTAAAGAACCCAACAGGAAAGCCCTGCGGCACCAGGGGTGCCGCCGCCCTCCAATCCAGACCAACTTCCCACCACCCCAGCAGCCAATCAGTTGCGGCGGAGGTTGGCCTTCTTGAGCAGGCTTTCGTACTGGTGACTGACCAAGTGCGCCTGCACCTGAGCAGTGAAATCCATCACCACAACGACCACGATGAGCAGAGAGGTGCCACCGAAGTAGAAGGGGACGTGCCACGCCTTTTGCATAAACGAGGGAACCAGACAGACCAGCACCAGGTAGAGGGCGCCGACACCGGTCAGACGGGTCATCACGTTATCGATGTAATCGGCCGTCGAGCGGCCGGGACGGATACCCGGAATCAACGCGCCGGAGCGCTTCAGGTTGTCCGCCGTCTCCTGGGAGTTGAACACAATCGCCGTGTAGAAGAAGGCGAAAGTGATCACCAGCACCGCGAAGACGATGTCGTACAGCGGCTCACCCGGGGTCAGTGCCTGGGTCAGCTCGGTCAACCAGCGGGACTGGTGACCCTGGCCGAACCAGGTGGCCGCGGTGGCCGGGAACATCAGCAGGCTCGACGCGAAGATCGGCGGGATCACGCCCGACATGTTGATCTTCAGCGGCAGGTGCGACGTCTGGTTCATGTAGGCGCGCTGGCCACCGGAGCGACGGGCGTAGTTCACGGTAATGCGCCGCTGGGCGCGCTCCATGAACACCACGAATGCCGTCACCGCGAGGATCAGACCCACCACCATGATCATCCGGATCACGGAGAGCTCGCCGTTGCTGGCCATGGTCAGCGTGTGCGCAACCGCACCCGGCAGACCAGCCACGATACCGGCGAAGATCAGCAGCGAGATACCGTTGCCGATACCGCGCTCGGTGATCTGCTCACCCAGCCACATCAGGAACATCGTGCCGGCGGTAAGGCCGACGATCGACGCCAGGATGAAGCCCATGCCCGGCGTATACACCACCGGCGCGCCACCCGATGCCACCTGCTTCTGCAGGGCCACCGCGATGCCGAACGCCTGGAATGCCGCCAGACCCACCGTGCCGAAGCGGGTGTAGGTGGTCATCTTGCGACGACCAGCCTCACCTTCCTTGCGCAGCGCCTGCAGACTCGGGATGACCGAACCCATCATCTGCACCACGATGGATGCAGAGATGTAGGGCACCACGCCGAGCGCGAACACCGAGAAGCGTGCCAGCGAGCCACCCGAGAACATGTTGAACATGTTCATCAGGCCGCCGCCCTGCTCGATCAGGTTCGTCATGGCTTCCGGGTTGACGCCCGGAACCGGGATGAAGGAACCAAGGCGGAAGACGATCAGCGCACCAATCACGAAGAAGATGCGCTGACGCAGTTCCGTCAGCTTGCCGAGCGATCCGAGCGATGTGCCCTGGGCTGCCGCCACGTGATTACTCCACGCTGCCGCCGGCAGCTTCGATCGCTGCCTTGGCGCCGGCCGTAGCCAGCACGCCCGACAGCTTCACGGCGCGGCCGATTTCGCCCTTGAGGACAACCTTGACCTTCTTGGCATGGCTGTCGATGAGACCGGCCTGATGCAGGACGATCGCGTCGATCACGTCAGCCTTGAGGGCGGCGATCTCGTACAGGAACACTTCCTGGCTTTCTTTCTTCTTCAGCGAGCGGAAGCCAACCTTCGGCAGGCGACGCTGCAGCGGCATCTGACCGCCTTCGAAACCGTACTTGTGGGTGCCGCCCGCGCGAGCGTGCTGACCCTTGTGACCGCGACCGGCGGTCTTGCCCAGGCCCGAACCGATACCGCGACCGACGCGAAGGCGGGTCTTGCGGGAACCGGCGGCCGGCTTGATGTCGTTAAGACGCATGGTGATTACTCCTCAACCCGCACGAGGTAATAGACCGTGTTGATCAGACCGCGAACCTGCGGGCTGTCCTTCAGTTCACGGACGTCGTTGAGCTTGTTCAGGCCGAGCGCCTTGACGCTCAGGCGATGACGGCTCTGCACACCGCGCAGGCCCTTGACCAGGCGCACGCGCACGGTGGCGGCGGTTTCGTTCTTAGCCATTGCCCAGCACCTCTTCAATCGTCTTGCCGCGCTTGGCAGCGATCTGCTTCGGCGAGGCAACGGCCTGCAGGCCCTTGATGGTCGCGCGAACCAGGTTGATCGGGTTACGCGAACCGACGGCCTTGGCCAGCACGTTCTTCACGCCCACCACTTCCAGCACGGCGCGCATGGCACCGCCGGCAATGACGCCGGTACCTTCGGAAGCCGGCTGCATGAACACGCGGGCGGCGCCGTGGTTGGCCTTGATGGCGTACCACAGGGTGCCGTTGTTCAGGTCGATGTTCACCATGTTGCGGCGGGCGCGGTCCATGGCCTTGGAGATGGCAACCGGCACTTCACGCGCCTTGCCATAGCCGAAGCCCACGCGGCCTTCGCCGTCGCCGACCACGGTCAGCGCGGTGAAGCTCATCTGGCGGCCACCCTTCACGGTCTTGGCCACGCGGTTGACGGCAATCAGCTTCTCGAGCAGGCCGTCTGAATTTTCGCGATCGGTAGAAGACATGTTCTTTTTCCGTATGCCCGGCTAGCCGGGACTTTTGCTTGCGGCTATTGCCGCTTGGAGTTGTAGGTACTACTGGTGGGTTCAAGTGCCGGCCGAGACCGGCACCTGAAACCGGGCCGGCTTAGAACTTCAGGCCGGCTTCGCGAGCCGCATCGGCCAGAGCCTTGATGCGACCGTGGTAGCGGAAGCCCGAGCGATCGAACGCCACGGACTCGATACCGGCAGCCAGCGCACGCTCGGCCACGGCCTTGCCCACGGCAGCAGCAGCGGTCAGGTTCTTCGTGCCCTTCAGGCCTTCGGCAACCGACTTCTGCACGGTGGAGGCAGCAGCCACCACGCTCAGGCCATCGGCCGCGAACACCTGTGCGTACAGGTGCTGACCGGTGCGATGCACCGACAGACGGGCCACGGCGAGCTTGCGGATGTGGGCGCGGGTGGACTTGGCGCGACGCAGGCGGGATTCGTTCTTGTTCATCGTGTTCTCTCCAGGAAGCGGATAGGCGATTAGGCCTTCTTGGCTTCCTTCAGGGTGATCTTCTCGCCGGAGTAGCGCACGCCCTTGCCCTTATAGGGTTCCGGCGGACGGAAGCCACGGATCTTGGCTGCCACTTCACCCACGCGCTGCTTGTCCGAACCCTTGATGAGGATTTCGGTCTGCGTCGGGGTTTCGATGGTGATGCCTTCCGGAGCGTCGAACACGACCGGATGCGAGAAGCCCAGAGCGATGTTCAGCGACTTGCCGGCCATCGAAGCACGGTAGCCCACGCCGACCAGCTCGAGCTTGCGCTCAAAACCGTCGGAAACGCCCTTGACCATATTGGCCAGCAGCGCACGCAGGGTGCCACCGAACTTGTCGTCCGCGCCTTCGGCCACGGCGATGTTCGCCACGCCATTGTCAACGGAGACGGATGCGCCCGGCAGGGCGTGGGTCGTCAGGGTGCCCTTGGGGCCCTTGACGGAGATGCCATTGGCGGTCGAGGAGATCTCAACGCCCTTCGGCAGGGTAATCGGCTGTTTGGCAACGCGGGACATCGTCGACTCCTTATGCGACCTGGCCGATGACTTCGCCGCCCAGACCCTTCGAACGGGCCTGCGCGTCGGTCAGCAAACCGGCGGAAGTCGAGATGATCGAGATACCCAGGCCACCCAGGACCTTCGGCAGCTCGTCCTTGCCGCGGTAGACGCGGAGACCGGAGCGGCTGACACGGGTAATGGTTTCGATGGCCGGACGGCCTTCGAAATACTTGAGCTTGATCTCGAGCACCGGCTTGCCTTCCGCAGTGGAGGCCTTGGCGTCGAGGATGTAGCCCTCATTCTTAAGAAGGTTGGCAATGGCCACCTTCAGCTTCGACGACGGCATGTTTACGGTCTGCTTGCCCGTGAGCTGGGCATTGCGGATGCGCGTAAACAGATCGGCGATGGGATCAGTCATGCTCATGAAAACATCCTTCAGAGTGCACCGATATCCGAAAAACCGGAAATCTGTTTTGAGTTGTATGCCGGCATAGAGCCAGCCTGCGGGTACGCAGACCAACGACTATAGCAGCATTTTTCCGATTATGCGAATAACGGCGCGTAATCGCGCCAACGGCGGCAGGCCAAGGCCTGCCGCCGCATCGGAACGGGACAGGGTTTGCGCCCTGCCCCGCCCAGTTTGGGGTCTTACCAGCTGGCCTTGCGCAGGCCAGGAACGTCGCCACGCATGGTGGCTTCGCGCAGCTTGTTACGGCCGAGGCCGAACTTCTGGTACACGGCGCGCGGACGACCGGTCAGGGCGCAGCGGGTACGCTGGCGGGCCGGGCTGGCGTCACGCGGCTGCTTCTGCAGCTTGGCCTGAGCGTCCATCTTCTCCTCGTAGGAGGCGGTGGGGCTCAGCACGATCGCCTTCAGTTCGGCGCGCTTGGCGGCGTACTTCTTGGCGAGCTTGGTCCGCTTGAGATCGCGGTTGATCATCGAGGTCTTTGCCATGATTTCTCTCGCGGCTCTTAGTTGCGGAACGGGAAGCTGAAGGCTTCCAGCAGCGCCTTGGCTTCTTCGTCGCTCTTGGCGGTGGTGGTGATGGAGATATCCATACCACGCATCGCGTCGACGGCGTCGAAGTCGATTTCCGGGAAGATGATCTGTTCCTTGATGCCGAAGTTGTAGTTACCACGGCCATCGAAGGCACGACCCGAGACACCACGGAAGTCGCGCGTACGCGGCAGCGAGATGTTGATCAGGCGATCGAGGAATTCCCACATCTGGGCACGGCGCAGGGTGACCTTGCAACCGATCGGCCAGCCGTCGCGGATCTTGAACGAGGCAACCGACACGCGGGCCTTGGTCTGGATCGGCTTCTGGCCAGAGATCTTGGCCATGTCAGCCACGGCGTTCTCAAGAACCTTCTTGTTGCCGGCCGCTTCGCCCACGCCCATGTTCAGCGTGATCTTCGTGATGCGGGGAACCTGCATCACGTTCTGGTAACCAAAGCGCTCGGTGAGCTTCTTGATGACCTGGTCTTTGTAAAACGTTTCGAGACGCGTCGTCATATGGATTCCTTACGCGTCCACTACTTCGCCGTTGGACTTGAACACGCGCACCTTACGCCCATCAGAGAGCGTCTTGGCGCCAACGCGTTCACCCTTGCCCGTGGCGGAGTTGAACAGCTGGACGTTGGAGATGTGGATCGAAGCTTCACGCTCGACGATGCCGCCAGCCTGGTTGGCCTGGGGGTTCGGCTTGGTGTGACGCTTGACCAGGTTCACGTTGGAGACGAACACGCGGTCGCCATCAACGCGCAGCACGTCGCCGCGCTGACCCTTGTTCTTGCCGGTGATCACGAGGACCTGATCACCCTTGCGGATACGGTTCATGGTCTGGACTCCGCTCAGAGCACTTCGGGCGCGAGGGAGACGATCTTCATGAACTTCTCGCTGCGCAGCTCGCGAGTGACCGGTCCGAAGATACGGGTGCCGATCGGCTCGAGCTTGTTGTTGAGGAGGACCGCTGCGTTGCCGTCGAAACGGATCAGCGAGCCATCGGGACGGCGCACACCCTTGGCGGTACGAACCACCACGGCGTTGTACACCTCACCCTTCTTCACCTTGCCGCGGGGGATGGCATCCTTCACGGTGACCTTGATCACGTCACCGATCGCGGCGTAACGGCGCTTGGAGCCGCCGAGCACCTTGATGCACATCAGTTCCTTGGCACCGCTGTTGTCGGCCGCGGAAAGCGTGCTTTGCATCTGGATCATGTCTGCACCCTCCCTTAGACGTTAGCGCGCGTGATGATTTCGACCACGCGGTGATGCTTGGTCTTGGACAGAGGACGGCACTCCGCGATGCGGACCACGTCACCCTCGTTCGCGCCCAGGTCGTCCTGCGCGTGAAGCTTGGTCGAGCGGCGGATGATCTTGCCGATCAGCGGATGCTGTTCCTGGCGTTCGATCAGGACCGTCACGGTCTTGTCCATCTTGTTGCTGATGACGCGGCCCTCGAGGGTGCGCGTCTGCTTCTGGTTGTCGCTCATATCGGCCGTCCCTTACTTCTTTCCGCCGAGCACGAACTTCGTGCGGGCGATGTCGCGCCGAACTCGGCGCAGCTGGTGCGGCTGGTTGAGCTGGCCGGTACCCTTCTGCATGCGCAGATTGAACTGCTCCTTGCGCAGGTCCAGCAGGTGCTTATTCAGCTCTTCGGCCGTCTTGTTGGTCAGATCTTTGATGGCCATATCACATCACCGCCCGGGTCACGAATTGGGTCTGGACCGAGAGCTTGGCAGCAGCCAGGCGGAAAGCCTCGCGTGCGGTTGCCTCGTCGATACCCTCGATTTCATAGAGCATGCGGCCCGGCTGGATCGGAGCGACCCAGTATTCGACGCCACCCTTACCGGCACCCATTCGGACTTCGATGGGCTTCTTGGTAATGGGCTTGTCCGGGTACACGCGGATCCACAGCTTGCCACCACGCTTCACGAAGCGGGTGATGCAGCGACGACCGGCTTCGATCTGACGAGCGGTCAGTGCGCCGAACGTCGTGGCCTTCAGACCGAACTCGCCAAAGCTGACGAGGTTCGAGGAGAAAGCCAGACCGTCGTTACGGCCCTTGAACTGCTTACGGAATTTGGTTCGCTTGGGTTGCAGCATGGCAACTCTCCTTACTTCGCCGTCCGCTCGCGACGGCCTTCACCGCCCTCGCGACGCGATTCACGACGACCCTCACCACCCTCACGGCGCGGCTGGGACTGCTCTTCCTTCGACTCCTGGTTGATCTGGGACAGATCGAAGATCTCGCCCTTGTAGATCCACACCTTGATGCCGATGACGCCGTAGGTCGTATGAGCCTCGGCGGTGCCGTAGTCAATGTCGGCGCGCAGCGTATGCAGCGGCACGCGACCTTCACGGGCCCATTCGGAACGAGCAATCTCAGCGCCGTTCAGACGGCCAGAGACATTGATCTTGATACCCAGGGCGCCGAGGCGCATCGCGTTGCCGACCGAGCGCTTCATGGCGCGGCGGAACATGATGCGACGCTCCAGCTGCTGCGCGATGGACTCGGCAACCAGCTGTGCATCGATCTCGGGCTTGCGCACTTCGCTGACGTTGATGTGCGCCGGAACGCCCATCATGTCGCTGACTTCCTTGCGCAGCTTCTCGATATCCTCACCCTTCTTGCCGATCACCACGCCCGGACGGGCGGTGTGAATCGTCACGCGTGCGGTCTTGGCCGGACGCTCGATGAGGATCTTGGAGATGCCGGCCTGGGCCAGCTTCTTGCGCAGCATCTCACGGACCTTCAGGTCGGCCGCGAGGTACTGGGCGTATTCGCCCTTGTTGGCGTACCACTTCGAGTTCCAGTCCTTGGCAATGCCGAGGCGGATACCGGTGGGATGAACTTTATGACCCATCGTCTATGTCCTCTTAGTTGCCAACGACCACAGTGATGTGGCTCGTGCGCTTCAGGATGCGGGAACCGCGACCCTTGGCGCGGGCATACATGCGCTTCATCGCCGGACCTTCGTCCACGAAGATGCGCGAGACCTTCAGCTCGTCGACGTCAGCACCGAGGTTGTTCTCGGCGTTGGCGACGGCCGACAGCAGCACCTTGCGGACAATGGCTGCGGCCTTCTTGTTGGTGAACTGGAGCACGTCGCTGGCACGGCCCACGGGCAAACCGCGGACCAGGTCAGCTACCAGGCGTGCCTTCTGCGCCGAAATGCGGGCGCTACGCAGGATCGCTTTGGCTTCAGTGCTCATCACTTGCCCTTCTTGTCGCCGCCATGGCCCTTGAAGGTGCGGGTCGTCGCGAACTCGCCGAGCTTGTGCCCGACCATGTTCTCGTTGACCAGCACAGGGACATGCTGACGGCCGTTGTGGATGGCGATGGTCAGGCCAACCATCTCCGGGAGGATCATCGAGCGACGCGACCAGGTCTTGAGCGGACGCTTGTTGTTGGCGGAAACGGCGGCTTCCACCTTCTTGATAAGGTGCAGGTCAACGAACGGACCTTTCTTTAAAGAGCGCGGCATAATCGTTTCCTGTTACTTGCGACGACGCACGATGAACTGCTGGGTGCGCTTGTTGGAGCGCGTCTTGTAGCCCTTGGCCGGCGTACCCCACGGAGAAACCGGGTGACGACCGCCAGAGGTCTTGCCCTCACCACCGCCGTGCGGATGGTCGACCGGGTTCATCACCACACCGCGAACGGTCGGGCGAATACCCAGCCAGCGCTTGGCGCCGGCCTTGCCGAGCTTCTTCAGGCTGTGCTCGCCGTTGCCCACTTCACCGATGGTGGCGCGGCAATCGACCGGCACGCGGCGCATTTCGCCGGAGCGAAGACGCAGCGTGGCGTAACCGGATTCACGGGCCACCAGCTGGACCGAAGCACCGGCGGAACGCGCGATCTGCGCACCCTTGCCCGGACGCATCTCGATGCAGTGAATGGTGCTACCCACCGGGATGGCGCGCAGCGGCAGGCTGTTGCCAGCCTTGATCGGTGCATCGCTGCCCGACACAAGACGGTCGCCCGCCTGCACGCCCTTCGGCGCAATGATGTAACGACGCTCGCCGTCGGCATAGCACAGCAGTGCGATATGCGCGGTGCGGTTGGGATCGTATTCAATGCGCTCGACCTGGGCGGCAATGCCTTCCTTGTCGCGCTTGAAGTCGATGATGCGGTAACGCTGCTTGTGACCACCACCCTGGTGGCGAACAGTGATACGACCGTTGTTGTTGCGACCGCCGTTCTTGGACTTCGACTCGGTCAACGCCGCGTACGGCGCGCCCTTGTGAAGACCCTCGGTGCGAACGCTGACTGCGTCGCGGCGTCCGGGGGAGGTCGGCTTATGAGTGATCAGTGCCATCTCAATTCAACTCCTGGCTCAGGCCTTGGACGACACGTCGATGGTCTGACCATCGGCGAGGCGAACGTAGGCCTTGCGCTTGCCCTGACGGTTGCCAGCGCGGAAACGGAAAGACTTGACCTTGCCCTTGGCGTTGACGAGGTTCACCTGCTCGACCTTGACGTCGAACATCTGTTCCACCGCAGCGCGGACATCGGCCTTGGTTGCTTCGGGAGCAACCACGAAAACGTACTGGTTCTTCTCGGCCAGGCGAGCAGCCTTTTCCGAGATGTGCGGCGCGCGCAGCGTGTTCAGAATGCGTTCGTTGCTCATGCGAGCCACTCCTCGATCTTCTTCACCGCATCGACCGTCATGACGATGTGGTCGGAACCGACCAGGCTGACCGGGTTCAGGGCCAGCACGTCAACGACGTGGATGTACGGGATGTTGCGCGCGGCCAGGAAGGTTGCCTCGTTGGCATCTTCCGAAACCAGCAGCACGCGGCCGGAAACCTGCAGCTCGGCCAGCTTCGCAACCATCGCCTTGGTCTTCGGGGTGTCGATGCCGAAGCTCTCGACCACCTTCAGACGATCCTGACGGATCAGCTCGGCAAGGATCGAACGGATGGCAACGCGATACGACTTGCGGTTGACCTTCTGCTCGTAGCTGCGCGGCTTGGCAGCGAAAGCGCGGCCACCACCGACAAAGATCGGTGCACGGTAGTCACCGTGACGGGCGCCGCCGCCCTTCTGTTTCTTGAACTTCTTGGTGGTACCGGACAACTCGCCGCGCGTGAGCTGCGACTGGGTACCTGCACGACCGCCGGCCTGATAGGCAACGACGACCTGGTGGATCAGGGCCTGCTTGAGCTCACCGCCGAACACTTCGTCGGACACGTTGAGCGGCTTGGCGCCAATAACATTGAGTTCCATGGCGTCTCTCCTCAGCCCTTGGTCGTCGGACGGATGACGACGTCGCCACCGGTAGCACCCGGCACCGCGCCCTTCACCGCGATCAGATGACGCTCGGCGTCGACCTTGACCACTTCCAGACCCTGCTGCGTACGGTTCACCGCACCCATGTGGCCTGCCATCTTCTTGCCCGGGAACACGCGACCCGGGGTCTGACGCTGACCGATAGAACCCGGCGCACGATGCGACAGCGAGTTACCGTGGGTAGCGTCACCCATGGTGAAGTTGTGGCGCTTGATAGCACCCTGGAAGCCCTTACCCTTCGACACGCCGGCGACGTCAACGATCTGACCCACCTGAAACACGTCGTCAGCCTTGATCTCGGCACCCACGCTGTACTTGCCGAGATCTTCGGCAGTCACGCGGAATTCCCAGAGACCACGACCCGGCTCGACCTTCGCCTTCGCGTAATGGCCCTTCAGCGGCTGCGTCAGCAGGCTGGCGCGCTTGACGCCGGCTGCGACCTGCACAGCGCTGTAACCATCGTTATCTTCCGTCTTCAGCTGCGTGACGCGATTCGGGGTGGCCTCAATCAGGGTCACCGGAATCGAACGTCCGTCTTCAGTGAAGAGTCGGCTCATGCCGCACTTGCGGCCAACCAGTCCGATACTCATCTTCGTATCCTGTTTATCGCTCAACCGAGCTTGATCTGAACGTCAACGCCAGCGGCGAGATCAAGCTTCATGAGCGCGTCCACGGTCTTGTCGTTGGGGTCGACGATGTCCAGCACACGCTTGTGCGTACGGGTCTCGTACTGGTCGCGGGCATCTTTGTCGACGTGCGGCGACACCAGAATGGTGTAACGCTCGATCTTGGTCGGGAGCGGAATCGGGCCGAGAACCGTAGCGCCAGTGCGCTTGGCCGTCTCGACGATTTCGCTGGCCGAACGGTCGATCAGACGATGATCGAACGCCTTGAGCCGGATGCGAATCTTTTGGTTCGCCATAAACCGTGTCCTGTTATCGAAAGAACAAATTCTGTGAACCGGATGGGCTTCTCACCCATCCGCACAACCCATTGGTACTGCGGTACTACAACAGGCCGCATTGACGGGTTGTCACCCGGCAAATACGACCTTAAAAGGCTAGGCAGGCCCAAAACGGGCCCACCCAGACGAAAAAGTATAAAACGCGCGAAACGGCCAGGTCAACAAAGCGTCATGCTTTGTCGTCCAAGCCCTTTCTTGCGTAGTGGCCATCCAGGCCAGCGAACTCGAAGCACTTCCTGTGCCTCATTTCGCTGTAAGGTCGCCAAGCACAAGGCAAGGCGACAGGCAAGACAGCAACTATAGCTGCAAATCTTCCCAAAGAAAAGCCCTAAATTCTGCTCGCGCCTGAATTTATTAAAAAAAAACCGGCCCGAAGGCCGGTTTTCTTCTCAGGAGGCCACCAGGGGTGGCTCCGTCGTGTCTTACTTGATGACCTTGGCCACCACGCCGGCGCCGACGGTACGGCCGCCTTCGCGAATGGCGAAGCGCAGGCCCTGGTCCATGGCGATCGGGTGGATCAGGGTGACAACCATCTTGATGTTGTCGCCCGGCATGACCATTTCCACGCCTTCCGGCAGCTCAATCGCGCCGGTCACGTCGGTCGTGCGGAAGTAGAACTGCGGGCGGTAGCCCTTGAAGAACGGGGTGTGACGGCCACCTTCGTCCTTCGACAGCACGTACACTTCGGCTTCGAAGTCGGTGTGCGGGGTGATCGTGCCCGGCTTGGCCAGCACCTGGCCACGCTCGACGTCGTCACGCTTCAGGCCGCGGAGCAGCAGACCGGCGTTGTCGCCTGCCTGACCCTGATCCAGCAGCTTGCGGAACATTTCCACGCCCGTGACGGTGGTCTTCTGGGTCGGGCGGATGCCGACCACTTCGACTTCGTCACCGACCTTGATGATGCCGCGTTCGATACGACCGGTCACCACGGTGCCGCGGCCGGAGATCGAGAACACGTCTTCCACCGGCATCAGGAACGGCTGGTCGATCGCACGCTGCGGTTCCGGGATGTAGGTGTCCAGGGCGTCAACGAGGGCGATGATCGCCGGCACGCCGATTTCCGACTGGTCGCCTTCCAGCGCCAGCTTGGCCGAACCCTTGATGATCGGGGTGTCGTCGCCCGGGAAGTCGTACTTGGAGAGCAGCTCGCGCACTTCCATTTCGACCAGCTCGAGCAGCTCGGCGTCGTCCACCATGTCGGCCTTGTTCAGGAACACGACGATGTAGGGCACGCCCACCTGACGCGACAGCAGGATGTGTTCGCGCGTCTGCGGCATCGGGCCGTCAGCGGCCGAGCACACCAGGATCGCGCCGTCCATCTGCGCCGCACCCGTGATCATGTTCTTCACGTAGTCGGCGTGGCCCGGGCAGTCCACGTGGGCGTAGTGGCGGCTCGGCGATTCGTATTCGACGTGTGCGGTCGAAATCGTGATACCACGGGCCTTTTCTTCCGGCGCCGCGTCAATCGCGTCATACGCCTTGAATTCGCCACCGAAGCGCTCAGCGCCGACCTTGGTCAGTGCAGCCGTCAGCGTCGTCTTGCCGTGATCCACGTGACCAATCGTGCCGACGTTGACGTGCGGCTTGGTGCGTTCGAATTTACCCTTTGCCATGACTTAAACCTCTAAAAAGAACGGTAGTGTGGAGGAAGAAAGCCTTATCAGGCCTTCTTCATGACCTGCTCAGCGATGTTGTTCGGCGCTTCAGCGTAGTGGTCGAACTCCATCGTAAAGGTGGCGCGACCCTGGGTCAGCGAACGAATGGTCGTCGCATAACCGAACATCTCACCCAGCGGGACCATCGCGTTGATGGTCTTGCCCGACGGCGTGTCGTCCTGGCCCTGGAGCAGGCCGCGACGGCGGCTCAGGTCGCCCATGACGTCACCGACGTAATCTTCCGGCGTCACCACTTCGACCTTCATGATGGGCTCGAGCAGAACCGGCGATGCCTTGGCAAAGCCCTGCTTGAACGCCATGGAAGCGGCGAGCTTGAACGCCATTTCCGACGAGTCGACGTCATGGTACGAGCCGAACACCAGCTTGACCTTCACGTTCACCACCGGGAAGCCAGCCAGCGGACCGCTGGTGATGGTTTCGCGAAGGCCCTTTTCGACGGACGGGATGAATTCCTTCGGAATCACGCCACCGGTGATGTCGTTGATGAACAGGAAGTCATCCTTAACGGCATCGCTCTTGCGCTCTTCTTCGGTCATCGGCGACAGCTCGATCACCACGTGACCGTACTGACCCTTACCGCCCGACTGCTTGGCGTGCTTGTAGTCCGACTTCACGTCCGACAGGCGGATCGTTTCGCGGTAGGCCACCTGCGGCTTGCCGACGTTGGCTTCCACGTTGAACTCGCGCTTCATGCGGTCCACGAGGATGTCCAGGTGCAGCTCGCCCATGCCCGAGATGATGGTCTGGCCGGATTCTTCGTCCGTACGCACTCGGAAGGACGGATCTTCGGCAGCCAGGCGACCCAGCGCGATGCCCATCTTTTCCTGGTCGGACTTGGTCTTCGGCTCGACCGCCATCGAGATCACCGGCTCCGGGAACGTCATGCGCTCCAGAGTGATGATGTTGTCCTGCGAGCACAGCGTGTCACCGGTCGTCACGTCCTTCAGGCCGACCGCAGCAGCGATATCGCCGGCGCGGACTTCCTTGATTTCCTGACGCTCGTTGGCGTGCATCTGCAGGATGCGGCCGATACGCTCCTTCTTGGACTTGACCGGGTTGTACACCTGGTCACCGGCGTTCAGCGTGCCCGAGTAGACACGGAAGAACGTCAGCGAGCCCACGAAGGGGTCGGTCATGATCTTGAACGCGAGCGCCGAGAACGGAGCCGAGTCGTCAGCCGCACGGGTGGCTTCCTTCTCGTCGTCGTCCACGCCGGACACCGGCGGACGGTCGATCGGCGACGGCAGCAGCTGCACCACCGCGTCGAGCATCGCCTGAACGCCCTTGTTCTTGAAGGCCGTACCGCAGAAGACCGGGATGATCTCGCTGGACAGCGTGCGCGCACGCAGGCCACCGATGATCTCTTCCTCGGTGAGGTCGCCCTCTTCCAGGTACTTGTTCATCAGCTCTTCGGACGCTTCGGCAGCCGACTCCACCATGTAGGAGCGGGCTTCGACAGCCTTGTCCTTCAGGTTGGCCGGGATGTCGGCGTACTCGAACTTCATGCCCTGGGATTCCATGTCCCAGATGATGGACTTCATCTTGAGCAGGTCGACCACGCC
This sequence comes from Dyella telluris, assembly GCF_014297575.1. NCBI lineage: Bacteria > Pseudomonadati > Pseudomonadota > Gammaproteobacteria > Lysobacterales > Rhodanobacteraceae > Dyella > Dyella telluris. The sequence continues at coordinate 1,048,918 of NZ_CP060412.1, forward strand.
CTCGAAGTTGTCCTCGGCGCCGATCGGCACCTGCATCGGAACCGGGTTGGCACCCAGGCGAGCCTTCAGCTGGTCGACCACCTTGTAGAAGTTCGCGCCAGTGCGGTCCATCTTGTTGACGAACGCGAGGCGCGGCACCTTGTACTTATTGGCCTGACGCCAGACGGTTTCAGACTGCGGCTGCACACCACCCACGGCACAGAGCACGAACACCGCGCCGTCGAGGACGCGCAGCGAGCGCTCCACTTCGATGGTGAAGTCCACGTGTCCCGGGGTGTCGATGATGTTGAAGCGGTGCTCGGGCAAGGAACGATCCATGCCCTTCCAGAACGCCGTCGTTGCCGCCGACGTAATGGTGATGCCGCGCTCCTGCTCCTGCTCCATCCAGTCCATCGTCGCTGCACCGTCATGCACCTCGCCAATCTTATGACTGACGCCGGTGTAGAACAGGATGCGCTCCGTGGTGGTGGTCTTGCCGGCATCGATGTGGGCCATGATGCCGAAGTTGCGGTAGCGCTCGATAGGAGTGGTGCGTGCCACGGTCTTAACCTCTGAAAGTTCTAGCTGTACTGCTTACCAGCGGTAATGCGAGAAGGCCTTGTTGGCCTCTGCCATACGATGCGTTTCTTCGCGCTTCTTGATCGCGCCACCGCGATTTTCCGAAGCCTCGAGCAGCTCGGCGGCCAGCTTGCGCGGCATCGAGGTCTCGCCGCGCTTGCGGGCGGAGTCGATGGCCCAGCGCATGGCGAGCGCCATACGGCGGCCCGGACGCACTTCGACCGGCACCTGGTAGGTGGCGCCGCCGACACGACGGGACTTCACCTCAACCGCCGGAGCGATGTTGTTGAGCGCCTTTTCGACAAGCTGGACCGGCTCGGCGTTCTTCTCACCCAGGTGGGCAAGCGCACCGTAAACGATGCTTTCGGCGACCGACTTCTTGCCGCTCTTCATCACCATGTTGATGAAGCGGGCGATCAGCTGACTTCCGTGCTTGGGATCCGGCAGGATCACACGGGCGGGATGGGAACCTTTACGCGACATAGATAATTCCTAAAGATCAGGACTTCGGGCGCTTGGCGCCGTACTTGGAGCGCGACTGACGGCGCTTGGTGACGCCGGCGCAGTCGAGGCTGCCGCGCACGGTGTGGTAACGCACGCCCGGGAGATCCTTGACGCGGCCGCCACGGATCAGGACCACGGAGTGCTCCTGCAGGTTGTGACCTTCGCCACCGATGTAGCTGATCACTTCGTAGCCATTGGTGAGGCGCACCTTGGCGACCTTACGGAGAGCCGAGTTCGGCTTCTTCGGGGTCGTCGTGTACACGCGCGTGCACACGCCGCGACGCTGGGGGCTGTTCTGCAAAGCCGGCGAAGCACTCTTGTAGGTCTTCGGGCTACGGGATTTGCGAACCAACTGGTTGACTGTCGTCATCTGAAGCAGTTCCTGAGAAACATAAAGGCAGACCGAACCGGCTCGGCCTGCCAAGAAGCGGGAATTTAACATGGGCAGCTTGTCAAGGACAAGCTGACGCCCTGCCGGCCATGGCCCGAACACGAGGCGCACTCCTTGCGCCTCTTTTCGTATGTCAGCGAGTAGAACCCGTGAAGGGCTTACTCCACACCAATGTCGCTACCGGTGGTGGCTTCTGCGAAGGAAGCCGACGAAGCGGAGCCGGAGAGAGTTTCGAGCTCCGAGGCGGTAAGACCACCCTGGCGATGACGCGATGCGTGATACGCCAGACCCGTACCTGCCGGAATAAGACGGCCGACAATAACATTTTCCTTCAGGCCACGCAAGGTGTCGCGCGTGCCGCGGACCGCAGCTTCCGTCAGGACTCGGGTGGTCTCCTGGAAGGAGGCTGCCGAGATGAAGGATTCCGTGGCCAGCGATGCCTTGGTGATACCGAGCAGCACCGACTGATACTCCGCCGGACGCTCGCCGCGCTTGACGGCACGCTCGTTCTCGCCATTGATGCGGACGCGTTCGACCTGCTCGCCGCGCAGGTAGTGGCTCTCACCCGGATCGGTGATTTCCACCTTGCGCAGCATCTGGCGAATGATCGCCTCGATGTGCTTGTCGTTGATCTTCACGCCCTGCAGACGGTAGACGTCCTGGATTTCCTTGACCAGGTACGAGGCCAGCGGCTCGACACCCAGCAGGCGCAGGATGTCGTGCGGGCTGGGCTCGCCGTCCACCACGGTTTCGCCCTTCTCCACGTGTTCGCCTTCGAACACGATGACCTGACGCCACTTGGGAATCAGCTCTTCGTGCTCGTTGCCGTCCACGTCCTTGATGATCAGGCGCTGCTTGCCCTTGGTGTCCTTGCCGAAGCTGATGACACCCGAACGCTCGGCGAGAATCGCCGGTTCCTTCGGCTTGCGGGCTTCGAACAAGTCGGCCACGCGGGGCAGACCACCCGTGATGTCGCGGGTCTTGGAGGTTTCCTGCGGGATACGGGCAACCACGTCACCCACGCCCACATTGGCACCGTTCTGGATGGACACGATGGCGCCGGCCGGGAGCATGTACTGCGCCGGCACGTCGGTGCCCGGCAGCTTCAGCTCGCGACCCTTGGCATCTTCCAGGCGCACGATCGGGCGCAGGTCCTTGGCGGCCGTACCACGGCGCTTCGGATCGGTCACCACCGCCGATTCCAGACCCGTCAGGTCGTCGGTCTGGCTCTGCACGGTGACGCCATCGATGAAGTCGATGAAGCGCACGGTACCGGCCACTTCCGACACGATCGGGTGGGTATGCGGATCCCAGTTGGCCACGGCCTGGCCGGCCTTGACCGGATCACCATCTTTGACGGTAATCGTCGCGCCGTAAGGCACCTTGTAGCGCTCACGCTCGCGGCCGTTGGCGTCGATGACGCTGACTTCGCCCGAACGCGACACGGCCACCAGGTGGCCCTGCGAGTGCTGCACGGTCTTGAGGTTGTTGAACTTCAGCGTGCCGGTGGTCTTCACCGTCACGTTGTCCACGGCAGCAGCACGGGATGCCGCACCACCGATATGGAACGTACGCATGGTCAGCTGGGTACCCGGCTCACCGATGGACTGCGCAGCGACGACGCCGACCGCTTCACCCATGTTCACCAGGTGGCCACGGGCCAGATCGCGGCCGTAGCACAGTGCGCACACGCCGTGATCGGCGGAGCACGTGATGGGCGAGCGCACCTTGATCGACTGCACGCCGGCCTTGTCGAGCTTCTCGACCAGGGCTTCGTCCAGCAGGGTGTCGCGGGTGACGATCGGCTCGTTGTCTTCGCCCGGGCCGTAGACGTCTTCCAGCGCCACGCGACCGAGCACGCGGTCGCGCAGCGGCTCGACCACGTCGCCGCCTTCCACGATCGGCTGCATGGTGACGCCTTCGTCCGTACCGCAGTCGAACGAGGTGATCACCACGTCCTGCGCCACGTCCACGAGACGACGCGTCAGGTAACCGGAGTTCGCCGTCTTCAGCGCCGTATCCGCCAGGCCCTTACGGGCACCGTGGGTGGAGTTGAAGTACTGCAGAACGTTCAGGCCTTCGCGGAAGTTCGCCTTGATGGGCGTCTCGATGATCGAGCCGTCCGGGCGAGCCATCAGGCCGCGCATACCGGCCAGCTGACGAATCTGAGCCACCGAACCACGGGCGCCGGAGTCGGCCATGATGTACAGCGAGTTCATGGACTTCTGGTTGACCGTCTTGCCTTCGGCATCGGTCACCTTTTCGGTACCGATACCGTCGATCATCGCCTTGGCGACGAGTTCGTTGGTGCGCGACCAGATGTCGACGACCTTGTTGTAACGCTCGCCGGCGGTCACAAGACCCGACTGGTACTGCTCCTGGATCTCGACGACTTCCTTCTCAGCCTCTTCCAGGATCGGCTTCTTCTGATCCGGGATGATCATGTCGTCGATGCCGATGGAGATACCGGCACGCGTCGCGAAGCGGAAACCGGTGTACATCAGCTGGTCGCCGAAGATCACGGTGTCCTTCAGGCCCAGGCGGCGGTAGCACTGGTTGATCAGGCGCGAGATGTTCTTCTTGGTCAGCTCGGTGTTGGCCAGCGCGAACGGCAGGCCTTCCGGCATGATTTCGAGCAGCAGCGCGCGACCCACGGTCGTGTCGACGATCTGGGTGCTCTCGGTGCGGTTGCCGTCTTCGTCGATCTGCACCTGGTTGATGCGGACCTTGACCTTGGCGTGCAGCTGCACGGCGCGGTTGTCGTAGGCGCGGCGGACTTCGCCGATGCCCGAGAACACCATGCCGTTGCCCTTCGCGTTCACCAGCTCGCGGGTCATGTAGTACAGGCCCAGCACCACGTCCTGGGTCGGCACGATGATCGGCTCGCCGTTGGCGGGCGACAGGATGTTGTTGGTCGCCATCATCAGGGCGCGCGCTTCGAGCTGCGCCTCGATGGAGAGCGGCACGTGCACGGCCATCTGGTCACCGTCGAAGTCGGCGTTGAACGCCGTACACACGAGCGGGTGCAGCTGGATGGCCTTGCCTTCGATCAGCTTCGGCTCGAACGCCTGGATGCCCAGACGGTGCAGCGTGGGCGCACGGTTGAGCATGACCGGATGTTCGCGGATCACCTCTTCGAGGATGTCCCACACCTGGCCTTCTTCGCGCTCGACGAGCTTCTTGGCGGCCTTGATGGTGGTGGCTTCGCCGCGAGCCTGCAGCTTGGCGAAGATGAAGGGCTTGAACAGCTCAAGTGCCATCTTCTTCGGCAGACCGCACTGGTGCAGGCGCAGGGTCGGACCCACCACGATCACCGAGCGACCGGAGTAGTCCACGCGCTTGCCGAGCAGGTTCTGACGGAAGCGACCCTGCTTGCCCTTGATCATGTCGGCCAGCGACTTCAGCGCGCGCTTGTTCGTGCCGGTGATGGCACGGCCGCGGCGGCCGTTGTCGAGCAGCGCATCGACCGATTCCTGCAGCATGCGCTTTTCGTTGCGCACGATGATGTCGGGCGCATTGAGTTCGAGCAGGCGACGCAGGCGGTTGTTGCGGTTGATGACGCGGCGATACAGGTCATTCAAGTCGGACGTGGCGAAACGGCCGCCGTCCAGCGGAACCAGCGGACGCAGGTCCGGCGGCAGCACCGGCAGCACGGTCAGCACCATCCATTCCGGACGGTTGCCCGACTCCAGGAACGCCTCGATCAGCTTCACGCGCTTGGTGAGGCGCTTGAGCTTGGTCTCGGAGTTGGTGGAAGCGATTTCTTCCTTCAGGCGCACGACTTCGCCCGGAAGATCCAGGGACTTGAGCAGCTCGTAGACGGCCTCGGCACCCATGCGGGCGTCGAACTCGTCACCGTGCTCTTCCACGGCTTCCAGGTACTGGTCTTCGCTGAGCAGCTGGCCGCGCTCGAGCGCGGTCAGACCTGGATCGATCACCACGAAGGCTTCGAAGTACAGGATGCGCTCGATGTCGCGCAGGGTCATGTCCAGCATCAGGCCGATGCGCGAGGGCAACGACTTGAGGAACCAGATGTGCGCGGTCGGCGAGGCCAGCTCGATGTGGCCCATGCGCTCGCGGCGCACCTTGGCCAGCGTCACTTCCGTGCCGCACTTTTCGCACACCACGCCGCGGTGCTTCATGCGCTTGTACTTGCCGCACAGGCACTCGTAGTCCTTCACCGGGCCGAAGATGGCGGCGCAGAACAGGCCGTCACGCTCGGGCTTGAAGGTGCGGTAGTTGATCGTTTCCGGCTTCTTCACTTCGCCGTACGACCACGAGCGGATCAGCTCCGGCGAAGCCAGAGCGATCTTGATCGCATCGAAGTCAGGCGCCGTGCGCTGCTGGTTGAACAGATTGAGCAAGTCTTTCATGGATGTCTCCGAGAGATCGGGAATAAGGAATGGAGAATCAGTCAGAGGTAACGAGGAGTACGCCTCGTTACCTCCTCAACTCACTTCACTTCTTCCAGATCGATATCGATACCGAGCGAGCGGATTTCCTTCACCAACACGTTGAAGGATTCCGGCATGCCCGCCGCCATCTCGTGGTTGCCGTCGACAATGTTCTTGTACATCTGGTTGCGGCCCTGCACGTCATCGGACTTCACCGTCAGCATTTCCTGCAGGGTGTAAGCCGCGCCGTAGGCTTCCAGCGCCCAGACTTCCATTTCACCGAAGCGCTGGCCACCGAACTGCGCCTTACCACCCAGCGGCTGCTGCGTGACGAGCGAGTACGGACCGGTCGAACGCGCGTGCATCTTGTCGTCGACCAGGTGGTTCAGCTTCAGGTAGTGCATGTAGCCCACGGTGACCGGGCGATCAAACGCCTCGCCGGTACGACCGTCGAACAGCACCGTCTGGCCCGATTCCGGCAGGTCGGCGAGCTTGAGCATCGCCTTGATCTCGGTTTCCTCGGCACCGTCGAACACCGGGGTGGCCATCGGCACGCCTTCCTGAAGGTTGTTCGCCAGCGCGAAGATTTCTTCGTCGGTGAGCGACTTCAGGTCGACATGCTGCACGGCACCGGCGACGTGGTGGTTGTACACCTGGTCGAGGAACTCGCGGATCTGCGCCACCTTGGCCTGCGCTTCGAGCATCTTCTGGATCTTCTTGCCCAGGCCCTTTGCGGCCCAGCCAAGGTGCACTTCCAGAATCTGGCCGATGTTCATACGCGACGGCACGCCCAGCGGGTTCAGCACGATGTCGACCGAGGTACCGTCTTCGGAGAACGGCATGTCCTCCACCGGCACCACGTTGGACACCACACCCTTGTTACCGTGGCGGCCGGCCATCTTGTCGCCCGGCTGGATGCGGCGCTTCACGGCCAGGAACACCTTGACCATCTTGAGCACGCCCGGAGCAAGGTCGTCACCCTGGGTGATCTTGCCCTGCTTCTCCTTGAAGCGCTTCTCGAACTCTTCCTTGTGGCGCTTGACCTGATCGGCCGCGCGCTCGAGGAATTCGGTGACGTCCTCTTCCTTGACGTTGATCTTGAACCAATCGTCACGCTTGAGGCCGTCGAGGTAGGCGTCGGTGATTTCCGCGCCGCGCTTGAGGCCACCCGGGCCGCTCATCGCGGTCTTGCCGACGAGCTGGGTGCGCATACGGTTGTAGATCGCGCCTTCGAGGATGCGGAACTGGTCATCAAGGTCCTTGCGGATACGCTTGATTTCCATTTCCTCGATCTGGCGAGCGCGCTTGTCCTTCTCGATGCCGTCGCGGGTGAAGACCTGCACGTCGATGACGGTGCCGTCCATGCCCGGGGGCACGCGCAGCGAGCTGTCCTTCACGTCCGAAGCCTTCTCGCCGAAGATCGCGCGCAGCAGCTTCTCTTCCGGGGTCAGCTGGCTTTCGCCCTTGGGCGTGACCTTGCCGACCATGATGTCGCCGGCCTTCACTTCCGCGCCGATGTACACGATGCCGGATTCGTCGAGGCGGGCCAGCGCCTGCTCACCCACGTTCGGGATGTCGGCGGTGATTTCCTCGGCGCCCAGCTTGGTGTCACGCGCGATGCAGGACAGCTCCTCGATGTGGATCGAGGTGTAGCGGTCTTCCTGCACGACGCGCTCGGAGAGCAGGATCGAGTCTTCGAAGTTGTAGCCGTTCCACGGCATGAAGGCGATCAGCATGTTCTGGCCGAGCGCGAGCTCGCCCAGGTCGGTCGACGAACCGTCGGCCAGCGTGTCGCCCTTCGCCACGATGTCACCCACGTTCACCAGCGGACGCTGGTTGAGGTTGGTGTTCTGGTTGGAACGGGTGTACTTGGTCAGCGTGTAGATATCGACGCCGGCGTCGTTGTCGCCGACCTCTTCCTCGTTCACGCGCACCACGATACGGCCAGCATCGACCTGGTCGATCACGCCGCCGCGCTTGGCGGTGACGATGACGCCCGAGTCACGCGCCACGGCGCGCTCGATGCCGGTACCGACCAGCGGGGTCTGCGAACGCAGGGTCGGCACGGCCTGACGCTGCATGTTCGCGCCCATCAGTGCGCGGTTCGCGTCATCGTGCTCCAGGAACGGCACGAGTGCGGCAGCGACCGACACCGTCTGCATGGGCGAAACGTCCATGTAGTCGACTTCGGCGGACGGACGCAGCTCGGACTCGCCGCGGAAACGGCAGGACACGAAGTCTTCGATGAACGCGCCGTCCTTGAGCGGCGAGTTCGCCTGCGCAATGACGTGGTCGCCTTCTTCGATGGCCGACAGGTAATCCACCTGGTCGGTGACCTTGCCGCCCACGACCTTGCGGTACGGCGTCTCCAGGAAGCCGTACTGGTTGGTGCGCGCGTACACGGCGAGCGAGTTGATCAGGCCGATGTTCGGGCCTTCCGGCGTTTCAATGGTGCAGACGCGGCCGTAATGGGTCGGATGCACGTCGCGCACTTCGAAGCCTGCGCGCTCGCGGGTCAGACCGCCTGGGCCCAGGGCCGAGACGCGACGCTTGTGCGTCACTTCCGACAGCGGGTTGTTCTGGTCCATGAACTGCGACAGCTGCGACGAACCGAAGAACTCCTTCACTGCCGCCGCAACCGGCTTGGCGTTGATCAGTTCCTGCGGGGTCAGGCCTTCGGATTCGGCCAGCGACAGGCGCTCGCGCACCGCACGCTCGACGCGCACCAGGCCGATGCGGAAGGTGTTCTCGGCCATTTCGCCGACCGAACGCACGCGACGGTTGCCGAGGTGATCGATATCGTCAACGGTGCCATGACCGTTCTTGATGTCGATGAGCACCTTCAGCACGTCGAGGATGTCGGAACGGTCGCCCTGCGACTTGACCAGTTCCTGGGCTTCCTCTTCCTTGCGATCCTGGAAGTACTTCTTGTCGAACAGCACGCCCGGCCCGACGATCTCCTGACGGCCCACGCGACGGTTGAACTTCATGCGACCCACGGCCGACAGGTCGTAGCGGTCGAAGGTGAAGAACAGGTTGTAGAACAGGTTCTGCGCGGCGTCCTTGGTCGGCGGCTCGCCCGGGCGCATCATGCGGTAGATTTCCACCAGCGCCTCGAGCGGCGTCTTGGTGTTGTCGATGCGCAGGGTGTGCGAAATGTACGCACCGCGATCCAGGTCGTTGACGTACAGCGTCGGCACGACTTCGATACCGGCCTTGCGGAAATTCTCCAGCTGCTCGCCGGTGATTTCGTCATTGGCCTGGGCCAGCAGCTCGCCGGTCTTGGGATCGATCACGTCGATCGCCAGGATGCGGCCGACCGGGTAGTCGTCCGGCACTTCCAGCGCGGTGATGTTCTCGGCGGCCAGCTGGCGCACGTGACGCGCAGTGATGCGCTTGCCGGCTTCCACCAGCACCTTGTCACCAATGGCCAGGTCAAAGGTCAGCGTTTCACCGCGCAGGCGCTCGGCGACGAGTTCCAGCGTGGTGCCACCCTTCTTGCCCAGGTGGAACACGTTGTGCTCGAAGAACGTATCGAGCATCTCGACGTTGCTGTAGCCCAGCGCGCGCAGCAGCACGGTCACCGGCAGCTTGCGGCGACGGTCGATACGAGTGAACAGCGCGTCCTTCGGGTCGAACTCGAAGTCCAGCCACGAACCGCGGTAAGGGATCACGCGGGCCGAGAACAGCAGCTTGCCCGAGCTGTGCGTCTTGCCGCGGTCGTGGTCGAAGAACACGCCCGGCGAACGATGCAGCTGCGAGACGATGACGCGCTCGGTGCCGTTGATGATGAAGGTGCCGGTGTCGGTCATGAGCGGAATTTCGCCCATGTAGACTTCCTGCTCCTTCACGTACTTCACGGCCTTCTTGGATGCCGGGCTGTCCTTGTCATAGATGACCAGGCGCACGGTCACGCGCAGCGGCGCGCCGAAGGTCATGCCGCGGTTGCGGCACTCGCGTTCGTCAAAGGGCGGCTCGCCCAGGCGATAGTCGACATACTCAAGTGCCGCGTTGCCCGAATAGCTCACGATCGGGAACACGGACTTCAGCGCGGCGTGGAGACCCTTGTCGTCGCGGGCCTTGGGAGCGATGTGCTCCTGCAGGAACTCGCGATAGGAATCGGTCTGGATGGTCAGCAGGTTCGGCACGCCCAGTACAGGGGGACGCTTGCCGAAATCCTTGCGGATGCGCTTCTTCTCGGTAAACGAGTAGGTCATGGTGGGTACCGCCTCGGTTCGCAGTGACGCCGGTGGTGCACACACCGGCTGAATTGTGAAAGCTGTGTCTGCGTTCGACGGACCAGGTGTGCTGCCCTGCCCGTCGATGCGTCAAAAAGACATGAGTCAAAGGTCGGCGGTGTGCTGCAGGCCTTTCAGTGCTGTCTTCCGGACGCGTAAAACACGAACCAATAAAGATGAAGCTTTGTCATTACAGGCCGCATCGCGCGATGCAACCCTATTGCAACAGGCAAAGCCCGGGAGCTTACGCTCCCAGGCTTGGCTTGACGCTAGATCAAACTGACGGCGCGCAAGAACGCCAATTACTTCAGTTCGACCGTGGCGCCTGCAGCTTCGAGGTCCTTCTTGAACTTCGCAGCGTCATCCTTCGAAGCGGCTTCCTTCACGACGCCACCGGCTTCGGTCAGGTCCTTCGCTTCCTTCAGGCCCAGGCCCGTGATGGCACGGACGGCCTTGATCACGTCGACCTTCTTGTCGCCGGCGCTCTTCAGGATCACGTCGAACTCGGTCTGCTCTTCAGCAGCCGGGCCGGCAGCGGCCGGGCCAGCGGCCATCATGACCGGGGCAGCGGCGGACACGCCAAACTTTTCTTCGATGGCCTTCACCAGCTCCATCACTTCCATGAGCGACTTGGCGGCAACGGCTTCAACGATCTGATCGTTAGTCAGGGACATTTTGATTTACCTCTGGAAATTGATTCGTTTTAGATACGCGTCGAACTTAAGCTTCAGCCGTGGCTTCCGCGGCGACTTCGCCACCACCCTGCTTGTCGGCCACGGCCTTGACGGCGCGGGCAAACATCGCAGCGGGCTCGGCGAGCACGCGGGCCAGCATGGCCAGCGCTTCTTCGCGGGTCGGCAGCGAGGCGAGCACGTCCACATGGGCGGCCGGCAGCAGCTTGCCTTCCACGGAGACGACACGAGCCTTCAGCTTGTCATTGGTCTTCGCGAATTCCTTGATCAGGCGACCGGCAGCACCGGGCTCCTCCATCGAGAACGCGTACAGCAGCGGACCGGTCAGGGCGTCCTTGACGACCTCGAACTCGGTACCACCGACGGCGCGCGAAGCCAGCGTGTTCTTGACAACCTTCAGGAACACACCGCTTTCACGGGCCTTCTTGCGCATCGCGGTCATCTGTTCGACCGTGGTGCCCGCGTACTCGACAGCGACCAAGGAGTGAGCCTTCGCGGCAACTTCTGCCAGTTCGGCGACTACTTCTTGCTTCTGAGAGAGATTCAGAGCCATATCACTCCTCCACTATGAAATCCGCTTGCGGCTCCTGCCGCTTGCGGTCCTGAGCGACGCCTTCCGTGACGTCGGGGATCGGTGAGATCCCGGGTGGTGGCCTTTCCAGAAAGAGCAATTCCAGAAGGGGCAGCACCATCTACGCAGGCCAGATTCCCTGGGAATCCGATTAAGCGAACCCGCTAGCCACGACGGCGTTTCCTTGCCAACACGAGCTCCCTGCTCGTCGTCGTGGCGCGCTGATCGCGCCTGCGGTCTTTGACGGCGACTCCGGTGGTTCACACCAGGGCCTGCCTTCAAAAACGTGCCCGCACCGACTTACGCCGGTGCGGGACTTGAACTTCTTACTTGGTCGACACCGTCAGGGTCGACACTTCGACCGGCACGCCCACGCCCATGGTGGACGACAGCGCGACCTTCTGCAGGTACTGACCCTTGGCGGTCGACGGCTTGGCCTTCAGCAGGTCGTTGACCAGCGCGTTCAGGTTGTCCGCGAGCTGGGCAGCGTCGAAGCTGGCCTTGCCGATGGTGGCGTGGATGATGCCCGCCTTGTCGTTACGGAACTTCACCTGGCCGGCCTTGGCGTTCTTGACGGCCGTGGCGACGTCGGCGGTGACCGAGCCATCCTTCGGGTTCGGCATCAGGCCACGGGGGCCCAGCAGCTGACCGAGCTTACCGACCACGCGCATCGCGTCCGGCGTGGCGATGACGCGACCGAAGTCGAGATCGCCAGCCTGCATGCGCTCGGCCAGGTCGTCCATACCGACGGCGTCGGCACCGGCGGCCTTGGCGGCTTCGGCCTTCTCACCAGCCGGCACGAACACGGCGACCTTGACGGTCTTGCCGGTACCGTGCGGCAGCAGCGAGGAACCACGCACGCCCTGGTCGGACTTCTTGGCGTCGATGCCGAGACGGACGGAAACGTCCACGGACTCAGCGAACTTCGCCTTGGCGTTGTTCTTGACGATGGTCAGGGCTTCTTCCAGGCCATAGAGCTTGCCCGGCTGCACTGCGGCCTGGGCCGCCTTCATACGCTTCGTGATCTTTGCCATGTCTTAGCCCTCCACCACAAAGCCCATGCTGCGGGCGCTACCGGCAATGGTGCGCACCGCGGCGTCCAGATCAGCAGCCGTGAGATCCGGCTCCTTCTGCTTCGCAACGTCTTCCAGCTGCTTGCGGGTGATCTTGCCGACCTTGTCAGTGTTCGGCTTGGACGAACCCTTGGCGATGCCCGTGACCTTCTTGATCAGGATCGACGCCGGCGGGGTCTTGGTGATAAAGGTGAAGCTACGGTCCGAATAGGCCGTGATGATCACGGGGATCGGGAGACCCGGCTCCAGCTTCTGCGTGGCGGCATTGAACGCCTTGCAGAATTCCATGATGTTCAGGCCGCGCTGACCGAGCGCCGGACCGACCGGCGGCGACGGGTTGGCCTGACCGGCCTTGACCTGCAGCTTGATGTAGCCAACTACTTTCTTTGCCATTGGATTTTCCTCGCGAGTTCAAGCGCCTTGCGGCTCCTCGCAGTGTTGTCGTCCCTGAGAGAGGAAGGCCCGCTATCCCGCGGACCCAAAAACACGGACACGCCGGGGCTAAAATCCCAGCGTGAACCGCATACTATAGAGACTGATCAAGTTTTAAGCAAGCCCTGTGCCGGCGCCTGCCCTGGAGCCAGGTCAGGCCTTCTCGACCTGGCCAAACTCCAGCTCGACCGGGGTCGAGCGACCGAAAATGAGCACCGCGACGCGCAGGCGGCTCTTCTCGTAATTGACTTCCTCGACCACGCCGTTGAAGTCGTTGAACGGACCGTCGGTGACGCGAACCATCTCGCCCGGCTCGAACAGCACCTTGGGCTTGGGCTTCTCGACGCCTTCACGGACGCGACTGAGGATCGCATCGGCCTCGGAATCACGGATCGGGAGCGGACGATCGGCGGTACCGCCGATGAAACCCATGACCTTCGGGGTTTCCTTGACCAGATGCCAGCACTCGTCGTCGATGCGCGGCGCCTTGCCCTCGGTGTCCGTCTCAATCTGGACGAGAACGTAACCCGGGAAGAACTTGCGCTCGCTGCGACGCTTCTGGCCACTGCGCATTTCAATGACTTCTTCGGTCGGCACCAAGACTTCGCCGAACCTCTCTTCCATACCGGCGCGGCGGATACGCTCATCGAGCGAACGCTTCACCTGGTTTTCGAAGCCCGAATAGGCGTGCACCACATACCAACGCTTGCTCATGCCATCACCTCACGTACCGAGCTTGAGCAGCCAGTCGAGCACGACCGACTTCAGAATCAGATCGATCAGGCCCAGCAGCAGCGAGAGCACAACCACCACAACCATGATGATGCCGGTGGTCTTGAGCGTCTCGTCGCGGGTGGGCCAGACCACCTTGCGCAGTTCGAACTGCGATTCGCCGAGGAAAGCGCGCACCCGGCGGCCCGGTGCAGTGAACGCACCAATGGCCAGCGAGATGATCAGCGCAGCCAGCACGCCCAGCAGTCGGACCGACTGCGGAACCGAGCCGTCCGTGCCAAACCACGAATACGCAAAAATGCCGGCTGCCAGCACGATGAAGGCCAGCACCAGCTTGGCGATGTCGGCGCCATTGGCGCCCTTGGTCGGTTCTGCCTTCGTATTCATGCGACATGATCGGATGAGAGAGGCATCGACCGTTTTACGGCCTGCATGCCATCCACCATCCGTCGTGGATCCTCGGGAAGATGGCACGCCAGGAGGGACTCGAACCCCCAACCTGCGGTTTTGGAGACCGCTGCTCTGCCAATTGAGCTACTGGCGTATAAAAAAGGGTGAAGTCGCTCGCCTTGCCGCCACAAGGTGGCGCCTTTCGGCGCCTTTCCAAGAGCAGGGCCTCAGCCCCGCTCCGGATCCTTGCAGCCCGCAGTGCGGGCGACTTCCCAGTCTACAGCTTACTTGATGACCTTGGCCACCACGCCGGCGCCGACGGTACGGCCGCCTTCGCGAATGGCGAAGCGCAGGCCCTGGTCCATGGCGATCGGGTGGATCAGGGTGACAACCATCTTGATGTTGTCGCCCGGCATGACCATTTCCACGCCTTCCGGCAGCTCAATCGCGCCGGTCACGTCGGTCGTGCGGAAGTAGAACTGCGGGCGGTAGCCCTTGAAGAACGGGGTGTGACGGCCACCTTCGTCCTTCGACAGCACGTACACTTCGGCTTCGAAGTCGGTGTGCGGGGTGATCGTGCCCGGCTTGGCCAGCACCTGGCCACGCTCGACGTCGTCACGCTTCAGGCCGCGGAGCAGCAGACCGGCGTTGTCGCCTGCCTGACCCTGATCCAGCAGCTTGCGGAACATTTCCACGCCCGTGACGGTGGTCTTCTGGGTCGGGCGGATGCCGACCACTTCGACTTCGTCACCGACCTTGATGATGCCGCGTTCGATACGACCGGTCACCACGGTGCCGCGGCCCGAGATCGAGAACACGTCTTCCACCGGCATCAGGAACGGCTGGTCGATCGCACGCTGCGGTTCCGGGATGTAGGTGTCCAGGGCGTCAACGAGGGCGATGATCGCCGGCACGCCGATTTCCGACTGGTCGCCTTCCAGCGCCAGCTTGGCCGAACCCTTGATGATCGGGGTGTCGTCGCCCGGGAAGTCGTACTTGGAGAGCAGCTCGCGCACTTCCATTTCGACCAGCTCGAGCAGCTCGGCGTCGTCCACCATGTCGGCCTTGTTCAGGAACACGACGATGTAGGGCACGCCCACCTGACGCGACAGCAGGATGTGTTCGCGCGTCTGCGGCATCGGGCCGTCAGCGGCCGAGCACACCAGGATCGCGCCGTCCATCTGCGCCGCGCCCGTGATCATGTTCTTCACGTAGTCGGCGTGGCCCGGGCAGTCCACGTGTGCGTAGTGGCGGCTCGGCGATTCGTATTCGACGTGTGCGGTCGAAATCGTGATACCACGGGCCTTTTCTTCCGGCGCCGCGTCAATCGCGTCATACGCCTTGAATTCGCCACCGAAGCGCTCAGCGCCGACCTTGGTCAGTGCAGCCGTCAGCGTCGTCTTGCCGTGGTCCACGTGACCAATCGTGCCGACGTTGACGTGCGGCTTGGTGCGTTCGAATTTACCCTTTGCCATACGCCTAAAACCCCGATGGAGTCGAATTGATGAAAAGTGGAGATAAAACCCGCGGACCGCGGTGAGATGGTGCTCATGACTGGAATCGAACCAGCGACCTCTTCCTTACCAAGGAAGTGCTCTACCGACTGAGCTACATGAGCACAACAACAAGACAAACGAGAGCCAATGGAGCGGAAGGCGGGAATCGAACCCGCGTAATCAGTTTGGAAAACTGATGTTCTACCATTGAACTACTCCCGCCCTGCGCGGAACTCGTCTGGTGGAGGGAGGTGGATTCGAACCACCGAAGGCGTAAGCCAGCAGATTTACAGTCTGCCCCCGTTGGCCGCTTGGGTATCCCTCCAACAAAGAACGGCTATTATGTGGATCGAGCCGGGGGTCGTCAACACCTATCGAGGAAAAATTGACGTTTTCCCGCGATTTTTTTCACGGGTCAGAAGTATCCCTCAGAGATCTTCCGCCACGTGCGCGTCAACAAGCTGCTCCATCTCCTTGGAAAGATTCATGAGCTTCATGGCCTGCTCCTGCAACTGGCGCTCGCGGTCATCGCGCGGCTGCCAGGCCGGCACCGGCGTGGGCTTGCCTTCCGGCGCATCGAGCGCCACGAAGACCATCACGCAACTGGTCGCCAGGCGATGTTCGTCGCTGCGCAGGTCGCGCGCAAGTACATCCACCGCCATGTGCATGCTGGAACGGCCCGTGTGGATCAGACGCGCGCGCACGGTGACCAGGTCACCGATCAGGATGGGCTTCACGAACTGGATGCCACTGACCGACGCGGTGACGCAATAAGCCCCGCTCCATGCGACAGCACAGGCGTAACCCGCCTGGTCAATCCACTTCATCACCATGCCGCCGTGCACCTTGCCGCCGAAATTCACGTCGGTCGGCTGGGCCAGGAAACGGAAATTCACTTCGTGTTGCTTGCCGGGCATGGATGAGGGACTCGTGGAAAGACAGGTGGAGGATTATGCGCCGTCACCGACATCGGGGACACCGCCGCCCCTCCATCACGGACGAAGTTTTCGGGCCACTCGGCGGCCCCCGTCGTCACTGACATGCAAGCAGAACGGCTGCACCATGCAATCACGACTTGCCCTGGCGCCGCCATGAAACCCCTCGCCATCCCACGCCTTGCCGGCCTGCTGCCCCTCCTGCTTCTGGTGGCCTGCCATGACACACGCCCGGACACACCATCGGCCCGCCCGCCCCTCATCGTTGCGCATCGCGGCGGCACGGCGGACGCGCCCGAGAACACCCTTGAAGCGATTCGCCTGGCGCTGAGCCACCGGGCCGACGCGCTGTGGCTGAGCGTGCAGCTGAGCGCGGATGGGGTGCCGTTGCTGTATCGCCCGGCGGACCTCAGCGCCCTGACCAACGGCGCCGGCCCGGTAGCGCAGCTCAATGCCGCGCAGCTGGCAGAACTCAATGCGGGCTGGCAGTTCCGGGACGCTCTGGGCAACCTGCCCTATCGGCAGCACCCCGTCGGCATCCCCACCCTGCGTGAAGCGTTGCGTGCCATCCCGGCCGACATCACGGTGATTCTCGACATGAAGGCCTTGCCGGCCGAACCCCAGGCCGAGGCAGTTGCACGGGTACTCACGGAGGAGCAGGCCTGGGCCCGCGTCACGCTGTATTCCACCGATGCGGCTTACCAGACTGCATTCTCCCGCTACCCGCAGGCCCGCCTGTTCGAAAGCCGTGATGTCACCCGCCAACGCCTGCTCGATGTGCTACTGGCCGACCGGTGCGATAACGCACCAGATCCGCGAGCCCCCGCCGCCTTCGAGTGGCGTCGCGACGTGAGCGTGGTGGAGACCTTCACGCTGGGCGAGGCCCGCTCGAAGGTCGCTGCCAACTTCTGGACACCCGCCACGGCCCACTGCTTCCACCGACACCCCACGCAGTGGCTGCTGGCCATCGGAGTGAACAGCGCAGCGGACTATCGTGCTGCGGCATGCCTGGGCCTGGATGCGGTGCTGGTGGATTCGCCGGCCGCCCTGATGCCGGCGCGCGAGGCGTGGGCGCGCGGTGATCGCACCTGCCCCGCCGACGTGTCATCGACCCGGTAGATCATCGGCACGGCGAGCAGATTGCCACGTGGCCGACGAGCATTCCGATCAAACTCGAAGCCAAAATGGCGGTACACCGACACGGCGCCTGCCGCAGCATTGAGCGTGAATACCCGCGTGCCGGCGCGACGCATGCAGTCACGACGCAGGCGATCCCACAACTTTCTGGCAATGCCCTGCCCCTGATGGCGCGTGCCGACGAACAGCTGGCATACATGGCGGTCGTCGCGTACCGCCGCAACGCCGGCAAGGGCTCCATCGACAAAGGCGAGATGGAAGCGTTGCCCTGCCGCCATCCGCTGACGCGTCGCCCGCGTGCCCAGCCACTCGTCCAGCGCTGCCATCGCCCTGGGCGGCTGGCCCGGCATCACCCAGCGACGCGCCACGCGACGCACCAGCCGCGATATGGCCGGCGCATCGTCGGCACGGGCCAGCCGCATGCGCAGTTCACTCATGACCGCATCACAGCACGCGTCCAGCGGCCGGACAAGCGAGCTCAGTGCGCGCCCGCTCCGGCATCCGACTTGGCACCAAACGGCGGCCTGGCAAGCCAGACGAACACGACAAGCCCCAGGAAAATCCAACCCAGCGCGTGAAACAGCTCGTTGAAGGCGATCGGGTAGCCCTGCTGGGTGATCATGCCGTTGAGGATGCCGGCGCCGACTTGGTCGTCGCCACCGCCCAGCTGATGCACGGCGCGCATGGCATACGGGTTGTACATCGTGATGTGCTCGGCCGGGCGTGCATGATGCTGGTCGGCGCGTCGATCCCACAGGAAGGTCGTCAGCGACGCGGAAACGCTACCGCCAGGCGTGCGCAGGAAGGTGGCCAGGCTCCGAGCCGTCCGCCACCTCGCCGCGGAGTTGGAACAGGAGCTGAGGCAGCTCAGCGCGTAGCTACTGGGCGACATCCCGCAGGAGGACCTGGCGGTGGCCGCGCGCGTGCTGAAGGCTGTGGAGGAGCGGGCGCGGGGTTACGTGGAGAGTCACCGCTGACGACCAGCGCCACATGCTTTTTTGTAGGAGCGCACTGGTGCGCGACCAAGCCCCACCCCATCTGAAACGGCCCGGCGCCGCGATCGCGCACATGTGCGCTCCTACAAGAAGCTGGGAGCAAGGATTGCAGCCACAAAAAAGCCGCGCAAAGCGCGGCTCTCTTCTTGCCCTGAAACGTCCGCTCAGACGTTGAACAGGAAGTGCAGCACGTCGCCATCCTTCACGACATAGTCCTTGCCTTCCTTGCGCAGGCGACCGGCGGCAGCGGCACCGGACTCGCCCTTGTACTGGATGAAGTCGTCGTAGCTCACCGTTTCGGCACGGATGAAGCCGCGCTCGAAGTCGGTATGAATCACGCCTGCCGCCTGCGGCGCGGTAAAGCCGCGCTTGATCGTCCAGGCGCGCACTTCCTTCACACCAGCGGTGAAGTAGGTCTGCAGGTTGAGCAGCTTGTAGCCCGCGCGGATCACGCGGTTCAGGCCCGGCTCTTCCAGGCCCAGGTCCTTGAGGAATTCATCGCGGTCGGCATCGTCGAGCTGCGAGAGCTCTTCTTCGATGGCGGCGCACACCGGCACCACTTCGGCGCCTTCCACCACGGCGCGTGCGCGCACGGCATCCAGGTGCGGATTGTTCTCGAAGCCGTCTTCGCGCACGTTGGCGATGTACATCAGCGGCTTCAGGGTGAGCAGGAACAGGTCGCGCACCAGCGCCTTTTCCTCGTCATCCAGACCCAGGCTGCGCGCCGACTTGCCTTCGTTGAGGCCAGCGGCAAGCTTCTGCAGCACCGGCTTCTTGGCGATGGCTTCCTTGTCATTCGCCTTGGCCGAACGCTCGGCGCGGTTCAGCGCTTTCTCGACGGAGTCGAGGTCGGCCAGCGCCAGCTCGGTATCGATGGTTTCGATATCGGCGATGGGGTCAACCTTGCCCGCCACGTGGATGATGTCGGTGTGCTCGAAGCAGCGCACCACGTGCGTGATCGCATCCACTTCGCGGATGTGCGCAAGGAACTTGTTGCCCAGGCCTTCGCCCTTCGACGCGCCCGCCACCAGGCCGGCGATGTCGACGAACTCGACGGCGGTCGGGATCACCTTCTGCGGATTGACGATGTCCGACAGCGCGTTCAGGCGCGGATCCGGCACCGGCACCACGCCCACGTTCGGCTCGATGGTGCAGAACGGGAAGTTGGCGGCCGCAATGCCTGCCTTGGTGAGCGCGTTGAACAGGGTGGACTTGCCGACGTTAGGCAGGCCGACGATGCCGCATTTGATGCCCATGGGGAACTCCGCAAAGCTGTGTTCGTGAGACGGACAGGAAGCAACGACTGCGTATCAGCCGTTGCCTTACTTGCCCGTTCCGGGGGTATGTAGTTGTTGCATGGCCTTGTCGAACTGGCCATCCACCGCCAGCGGCAGCACGTCGAGTGCGCGCGCGATGCCGTCAATGATGGCGTCCTCGTCCTTTTCGGACGGACGACCCAACACCCACGGGGTGACCTTGTCCTTGTGGCCGGGGTGGCCAATGCCGATACGCATGCGATGGAACTTGGCGTGGCCAAGGTGCGCAATGATGTCGCGCAAGCCGTTCTGGCCGCCGTGGCCACCGTCGAACTTCATGCGCACGGTGCCGGCATCCATATCCAGCTCGTCGTGCGCCACCAGGCACTCGTCCGGCTCGATCTTGTAGTAGCGCAGCGCCGATGCCACGGCGATGCCGCTCTTGTTCATGAAGGTGGAGGGCTTGAGCAGCCACACCGACTGGCCGCCGATGCGAACCTTGCAGGTTTCGCCATGCAGCTTGCCGTCGAAACCGAAGCGCTCGCCCTGTCCTGACGCCAAGGCGTCAACAAACCAGAACCCGGCGTTGTGCCGGGTTCGGAGATATTCGGCACCGGGATTACCCAGCCCGACAATGAGTCGCAGACCCGCCATAGGATCGAGCGGTCCGCACTCGTGACGAGCGCGGACCGCAGCGACTTACTTCTTGGGAGCTTCCGCGGCCGGAGCGGCGTCGCCCTCGGCAGCCGGGGCTTCCACTTCTTCCTTCACCGAGTTGGCGGTGACGACGGCGATGTCGTGGTCCGCACCCAGGTGCAGGGCGACGATTTCCACGCCCTTGGGCAGCTTGAGCTGCGACAGGTGAACGATGTCGCCCGGCTTCAGATCGGTCAGGTCG
The DNA here is from genome assembly GCF_014297575.1 of Dyella telluris. NCBI lineage: Bacteria > Pseudomonadati > Pseudomonadota > Gammaproteobacteria > Lysobacterales > Rhodanobacteraceae > Dyella > Dyella telluris. The sequence continues at coordinate 1,069,610 of NZ_CP060412.1, forward strand.
AGTTCGATGAACTCCGGCAGATCCTTCGGCAGGCAGGACACTTCCACTTCGGTCAGGTTGTGCGAGATCACCACGCCCGAGGTCTTGGCGGCGGCGGACTTTTCCTGGTTCAGGAAGTGCACCGGCACCTTGACGTGCAGGGCCTTGTTCGCGTCGACGCGCTGGAAGTCCATGTGCAGCATCTGCAGCTTGTACGGATGCTTCTGCCAGTCACGCACCAGCACCTTTTCCACCTTGCCGTCGACGTTCAGGTCGAGCACCGAGGAGAAGAACCACTCGTGCTTGGCGGAGAGAAGGATGGTGTTGTGCTCGATCTGGATGCTCTGCGGGGCCTGGCCGGCACCGTAGACAACGGCAGGCACGAAGCCGGCATGACGCAGGCGGCGGCTCGCACCTTTCCCCTCGTCATTACGGGCCGTAGCCTTGATTTCGTGAGTCGTAGCCATGTTGGTATTGCCTATCAGTAGTGAACTGCCTCGCGGCAGTCTGGGCGACTCCCCCGCGACCAGAGGAGTCGTAAAACAGCGGCAGGCTCGCGCCCGCCGCTGGAAAATCAATCGATGTAGAGCGAGCTCACCGACTCGCCGAAAGCGATGCGGCGGATCGTCTCCGCCAGAAGCTCGGCCACCGAGAGCTGACGGATCTTGCTGCATGCGGCGATATCGGGCCGCAGCGGCAAGGTGTTGGTGACCACCAGCTGGTCGAGCTGGGAGCCTTCGATGTTCTTCAGCGCCGCGCCCGACAGCACCGGGTGCACGCAGTACGCCACCACCTTGCGGGCGCCGCGCTCCTTGAGCGCCGCAGCAGCCGCGCACAGGGTGCCGGCGGTGTCGACGATGTCGTCGACCAGCACGCAGGTCTTGCCATCGACTTCACCGATGATGTTCATCACGGTGGCCACGTTCGCCTTCGGGCGACGCTTGTCGATGATGGCCAGGTCCGCGTCGTCCAGGCGCTTGGCCATGGCACGCGCACGCACCACGCCGCCCACGTCCGGACTGACCACGATCAGGTCGTCCATGCTGTAGTTGCGCCAGATGTCCGCCAGCAGCACCGGCGAGGCATAGACGTTGTCCACCGGGATGTCGAAGAAGCCCTGGATCTGGTCCGCGTGCAGGTCCACCGTGAGCACGCGATCCACACCGGCGGTGCCGATCATCTTGGCGACCATCTTGGCCGTGATCGGCACACGCGCCGAACGCGGGCGGCGATCCTGGCGGGCATAGCCGAAGTACGGGATCACTGCGGTGACGCTGGCGGCCGAGGCGCGCTTGAGCGCATCCACCAGGGTCAGCAGTTCGAACAGGTTCTCGGCACTCGGCGCGCCCGTGGGCTGCAGCACGAACACTTCCTGGCGGCGGACGTTCTCTTCGATCTCCACCTGCACTTCGCCGTCACTGAACGTGCTGACGAGCGCCTTGCCCAGGGGCACGCCCAGGCGCGTTGCAACGTCCTCGGCCAGCGCACGGTGCGCATTGCCGGTGAAAAGCATCGGGCCGGAAATGTCGAGGGTCATCTCATTGAACCTGTTTGAGCCATGTGGAAATGGCTGGGGCGGAAGGATTCGAACCTTCGCATGCAGGAATCAAAATCCTGTGCCTTAACCAGCTTGGCGACGCCCCAGTAATACTGGTTTCTTGCTACTTGCCGTTCCCGTCGACGCCGCGAAAGCGCGCCAGGGCGACCTGCAACGGAGAAACATCCTCGCCCTTGGCCACGTGGGCCGTGAAACCGGCGGGACACCGCTCCGCGATGGCTTCGGCGCGCTCCACGGAATCCGTTTCCAGGAAAACACACGCACCACTGCCCGAAAGCCTTGCCCGGCCGAAGCCGTCGAGCCAGTCCAGCGCCGCAGCCACGCGCGGATGTCGCGCGCGGACTACGGGCGCGAACGCGTTCTCGACCGTTTCGCCCGAAGCAAAGGATGAAATTGTCGCTGGCGGAGCATTTCGTGTCAATTCAGACGCTTGAAAAAGTGCCCCGGTCGGCACGTGTTCGTGTGGGTCCAGCACCACGTACCAGCGGCCCGGCAGGCTCAGCGGGGTGAGTTTTTCGCCAATCCCCTCAGCCCAGGCTGAACGTCCGCGCACGAACACCGGCACGTCCGCCCCCAGTTGGCGCCCGAGTTCGGCCAGGGTGTCTTCGTCCAGCCCGGCGTCCCACAGCGCGTTGAGAGCCACCAGCACGGTGGCGGCATCGGAACTGCCGCCGCCCAGGCCGCCGCCCATGGGCACGCGCTTGTCCACCTCGATATCCGCACCCGACCCGGCCGGCGCATGGGCCTGCAGCAGGCGGGCCGCCCGGACGACCAGATCGGCCTCCTCGGGCACCCCGGGCACGTCGGTCAGGCGGTGGATACCGCCGTCCGTGCGCACGCGCAGGCGGATCTCATCACCCCAGTCGAGCAGGCGGAATACCGTCTGCAGCTCGTGATAGCCATCCGGCCGACGGCCGACGATGCGCAGGAACAGGTTGACCTTGGCCGGCGCCGGCCAGACGGTCCAGTCGGCCAGGTCCGGCGGCGGCAGCGGCCGGCTCATGAATACGCGCAGGTCTTCCGGAAAGCCGTTCTCGCGGTCTCGCTCCAGTGCGAAGGCGAACTCGGGGCGGGTCTTGTCGACCACCTGAAAGCCATGTTTCGCATAGAACGGTGCATTCCACGGCACATCGGCCAGGGTGCCCAGGTCCACGCGGTGGTAGCCGGCCCTGCGCGCCCAGCCACAGGCATGCTCCAGCAGGGCGGCACCGATGCCGCGCTGCCCGTGCGAGGGCAGCACGTCCATTTCGGCCACGCCGATGGCGTCACCGCCCTCTTCCGCATCCAGCCAGATGAAACCGACGGCTTCGCCCGAGCCGATCACCGCCACCCACACCAGCCCGCGCGCGATGGCCTCGCGCAGCACCTCAGGCGGCACCGACACCTGGCGATAGCACCGCCAGGCACGATGCCCCCGGAACAGCTCGACCGCTGCGCGCTCGATGGCGCACAGGGCGTCGACCTGGTCGGGGCGGGCGCGTTCGATGTGGAAGGTCATGGCAGGTGGAATTCCGGATGACTCTCTCTGTAGGAGCGCACCCTGTGCGCGACCGCCAGACAGGGCGAAGAGCCCCGACCTCTACGGTCGCGCACAGGGTGCGCTCCTACAAAGGCGGATGCTGAGGGTTACTGCTGGATGTTCCAGGACTCGATCGACAACCGCACCGAATACGGTGGATTGGCGGCGAACACCTTGGACGGCACGGCCGGCTCGCGGGTGTTGTTCCAGGCGGGGTATGACACGGTCCAGCTGTCCTGCGTAAGGGTGGACGGCAGGCCATCGTTGCCGAACTGCAGCTCGGCCGGTCCGCTGTCGGCTCGGGTGCCCAGCACCCAGGCGCGCAAGTTGCGCAAGGGCACGCGCCAGCCCAGTGCGTTCTGCACCAGCGACTCGGCATCCGGGCTGCGCTGCGGCCCGCCATCCAGGCCTTCGAGCACGGCGCCGTCCGGGGTCACGCTGAGCTTGAAGCTCTTGCTGCCCACCGGGCCACGTACGACGAAGTCGTAGCTCTCCCCGTTCTGGGTCCAGGTGAGCGTGCCGCTGCCGCCGTCCTTCTTGCCGTTGACCTCGCCCGACACACCGATCTTGCCCTGCAGGACCCAGTGGTCGGCCTTGGCCAGCAGGTGCTCGCGCGCACGTTGCTCGTTGAGCAGCACTGCGTAGTCGGCCTTGGGCTGGGGACGAACCGCTTCCTTAGGGGCGCAGGCGGCTAGCAGCAGCGGCAGGGCTGCCGCGAGGAGGCGAATGGAAAGCTTCATGGATTGAGGCGCTTGAGGGTGTTGTGAAGGTTGATGCTTTGCGGATCCATCTTACGGACTTCGTCGAAGACACGGCGCGCATCTTCCTGGCGCCCCTGCTTCCACAGCACCTCGCCCAGATGCACGCCGACATCGGCGTCCTTGTGCGCCGTCCAGGCACCGCGCAGGGTCGTTTCCGCCTGATCCAGGTGACCCAGCCGGTACTGCAGCCAGCCCCAGGAGTCGAGGATGGCCGGGTCATCCGGGCGCGCCGCGCGTGCCTGTTCGATCAGGCGCTGGGCCTCGGGCAGGTCGCGATTGGCATCGGCCAGCGTGTAGCCCAGCGCATTGGAGGCGTCGGTATCGTCCGGCTTGAGCTGCAGCAGGCGACGCAGGTCGGTCACGGCCTGGTCGGTCTGGCCGGCTTCGGCGTAGGCCAGGCCACGGCCGTACAGCAGGGCCGGATCGTCCGGGTTCACCTGCAGGGCGCGGCTGAAGGCGCGCTCAGCCTGCAGGTACTGCTGCTCATCCATGTACAGCTCGGCGTCCACCTCATAGGCACGACGGAGCATGGCCGGCTGGTCGAGGTAATCGGTCTGCATCTGCGCCAGCTGTTCGTGTGCCTCGGCGCTGCGGCCAAGGTCCTCCAGCAGGATCGCGCTGCGCAGGTCGGCGTCGAAGGCATGGTCGTCATCGTCGGCAACCTGGTCGTACCACTTCAGCGCGTCTTCCTTCTTGTCCAGCATCTCCGCCAGCTGTCCCAGCAGATAGGCGCTGCCCTGGCGCACGTCTTCCGGGGCGCGCTGGAGCTGGGTGTAAAGACGATTGATCGTCTTGGTGTCCTTGGCGCGGGCGGCCAGCGCGGCGCGCATGGCGTAGGTGTCCGCATCCTGCGGGCCGTTGTCGAGCAGCTTCGCGGCTGCCGTGTAGTCACCGCCCTGCCCCAGCAAGGTGGCGTAGGCAAGACGCAGGTGCGTGTCCTTGGGGTCCTTGGCCATCGCCTTGTCGAACAAGGCCTTGGCGCCGGTCCGGTCGCCATCGCGGTACTTCATCTGGCCCAGCCAGGCGTAGGTTTCCGCCGTGCCGAAGCGCTTCACCGCCGCCTCGGCGATCTGCAGCGCGTAGGCATGACGCCCCAGCTTGTCGCCCAGTTCGCTCATGGCCAGCCAGGCCTGGGGGTCGGCAGGCAGGCGCTGCGGGGTGGCAATGGCTTCCAGCAACGCCGACGCCTGGGCGGCGTCGCGGCTGCCAACCAGCACCCGGCCGAACTGGCGCCAGGCATCCGGATCACCCGTACCCACCAGTATCTCGAGCTGGCGGCGGGCCTCTTCGGTATTGCCCTGGCTCAGGGCCAGCTGGGCGCGGGCCTGGGCCAGCGGTGCCGGCTTGGCGCCCAGCGCCTGCCAGCGGGCGATGGCCGCCTGGGCAGCGGCGGTATCGCGCACCGCAATGGCCAGCGCCGCTGCCTGCTCGGCCACCTTGGGGTCGGGCGACAGCTGGGCCGCCCGGCTGTAGGCCTGGGACGCCGCCTTGAGATCGGTGCGGGTGAGCGCCATCTCGCCTGCAAGCAGCTGGGCGATCAGGTCGTGTTCCTGATCGGGAACCGCCACCACCAACCGGCCCAGCGGCTGCTTGTCGGTGGCCGACGAGCGTCCCGACTGCCCCGGCGCGGTGGCGCATGCCGCCAGTGCCAACGCCACCAGGCTGCCGGTCGCAAAATGCCGCAGTTGCTTGAACTTGGACCACCTGCTCAGCACACTATTCTCCGCTCATCCGTCCGTGACACGGCCGTATCCACACTGTAGAACGGTCGTTGCTACCCTCTAGTTTACGCTGCCGGATGCCCTTGGCCCCGCCTTGCCCTGAACCATGAAGCTGATTGCCTTAGGGCTCAACCACCTCACCGCGCCGGTCAACCTGCGCGAACAAGTGGCATTCGATGCGGAGTCCATGGGGCCGGCGCTGCAGGCTCTTGCCCGCGAGCCTGGCGTGGAAGAGGCCATGATCCTCTCCACCTGCAACCGTACCGAACTTTACGTGAGCGTCTCGGCAGGAGCCGAAGGCGTTCCGCAGGCATGGCTGAGCCGACACCATCATCTGACTGCGACCCGGCTGGACGAGTTCCTTTACCGGCATGACGAAGATGCGGCCGTGCGTCACATGTTCCGCGTCGCCACGGGCCTGGATTCGATGGTGCTGGGCGAACCGCAGATCCTTGGCCAGGTGAAGGACGCCTACCAGCAGGCACGCGACGCCCAGGCGCTGCGCGCGCCCATGGAACGCCTGTTGCAACACACCTTCGCCGTGGCCAAGCGCGTGCGTACCGATACCCGCATCGGCGCGCACACCGTGTCGGTGGCCTTTACCGCCGTGCGCCTGGCCGAACAGGTGTTCGCCGACCTGCGCCAGGCCTGTGTGCTGCTGATCGGTGCCGGCGACACCATCGAACTGGCCGCGCGCCACCTGGTCGACAAGCAGGTGCGCCGGCTGATCGTGGCCAACCGCACGCTGGAGAATGCGCAGGACCTGGCCAGCCGTTGTGGCGGCTATGCCATCTCGCTCAACGACCTGCCGCAGCACCTGGCCGAGGCGGATATCGTCATCAGCTCCACCGCGGCACGCCAGCCCATCGTTACGCGGTCGATGGTCGAGAAGGCCATCGCGACACGCCGCCGCAAGCCGATGTTCATGGTGGACATTGCCGTGCCGCGCGACATCGAGCCGTCGGTGGGTGAACTTGACGACGTGTTCCTCTATGGCATCGACGACCTGCGCCAGGTCATCGACGACAACCGCCGCTCCCGCGAAGCGGCCGCACGCGAAGCGGACGCCATCATCGACCTGCAGGTCGAGCGTTACATGGCCTGGCGCCGCGCGCTGTCGGTGCGCAACCCGGCCGTCGACCTGCGCCAGCATGCGGAAATCTACCGCGACGAAGTGCTGGAAAAAGCCCGCGCCATGCTCGCGCGCGGCAAGTCGCCGGACGAGGCGCTGGCCTTCCTGGCCAACACCCTCACCAACAAACTGCTGCATCACCCCAGCGCGCGCCTGCGCGAAGCGGCGATGAGCGGCGACATGGATCTGCTGCACGCCGCAGGCCGCCTGTACGGCCTGGAGGAAAAGCCAGAAGTGAGTGAAGAGTAGTGAGGAGTTAGAGAAAGCCTCGCCAGGCTCGCCGCTCTATCTCACTACTCACTCTTCTTCACTCACTTCTCGACATGACGCCTTCCATACGCCGCAAGCTCGAATCCCTCGCCGAACGCCACGAAGAAATCGGTCTGCTGCTGGCCCAGCCGGATGTGCTTTCCGATACCAACCGCTTCCGTGAACTGTCGCGCGAGTACGCGCAGCTCGAGCCCGTGACGAACGCCTTGCGCGAACACGACCAGGCCGAGCGCGAGCTGACCGATACGCGCGCCATGCTGGACGATCCCGACCTGCGCGACATGGCCCAGGACGACATCGGCCGCCTTGAACAGCGCCTGGTGGAACTCGATGGCGAGCTGCAGATCCTGCTGCTGCCGAAGGACCCGCGCGACGAGGCCAACCTGTTCCTCGAAGTGCGCGCCGGCACCGGCGGCGACGAGGCAGCGATCTTCGCAGGCGACCTGTTCCGCATGTACACGCGCTACGCCGAGCGCCGTCGCTGGCACGTCGAACTTCTGAGCGAGAATCCCGGCGAACACGGCGGCTACAAGGAAGTGGTCGCGCGCATCGAGGGCAAGGGCGCGTATTCGCGGCTGAAGTTCGAATCGGGCACGCACCGCGTGCAGCGCGTGCCGGAAACCGAATCGCAGGGGCGCATCCACACCTCGGCCGCCACCGTGGCGATCCTTCCCGAAATGGATGAGATCGACGACATCGAGATCAGTCCCGCCGACATCCGGACCGATACGTTCCGCGCTTCGGGCGCGGGTGGTCAGCACGTCAACAAGACCGACTCGGCCATCCGCATCACTCACCTGCCCACCGGCATCGTGGTGGAGTGCCAGGACGAGCGCAGCCAGCACAAGAATCGCGCCCGCGCGATGAGCCTGCTGAAGGCGAGGCTGCTGGACGACGAACGCAGCAAGCAGGCTGCCGCGCAGGCGGAATCGCGCCGGCTGCAGGTGGGTTCGGGCGACCGCAGCCAGCGCATCCGCACCTACAATTTCCCGCAGGGTCGCATCACCGACCACCGCGTGAACCTCACGCTGTACCGCCTCCCGGAAGTGCTGCAGGGCGACCTGGATGAGCTGGTGGATACCCTCACCCGCGAAAACCAGGCCGATGAGCTGAAGGCGCTCACCGCCGGCTGAAGCCCGCCGGCCACCCGCGATGCCCGCGGCGGATTGGCAGCTGCGGCCGCCCTGCGTTAATTTGGCGGGATGACTGACCTCTTTACCCCCTCTTCCCAGGTACTCGCGCAGCAGATCGTCGAGAAGCTCGAGCGCGGTGCCTATCAGGACGCCGAACAGGCGGCTGCCGAAGCACGCGGCCACTATCCCGACCATGCCGAGCTGGCCCGCCTGCACGGCATTGCTCTGCTGCAACTGCAACGTCCCGACGATGCGGCCACGGCGCTCGAGGAAGCCTTCCGGCTGGCCCCGCAAAGCGTCGAGGTGCAGTGCAACCTCGGCAGCGCCTGGCTTGCCTGTGGCAAGGCCGACGACGCCATCGAGCATCTGCGCGCCGCGCTGCGCCAGTCGCCCGGCCACCCGGCCGTCCTGCTGACGCTGGGCAATGCGCTGATGGCGGCCGCCCGCTTCCAGCACGCCCGCGAGTCCTATGCCATGGCCACCCATGGCGCCCCGGCCCATCCTGGCCTGCGCCTCAACCTGGCCGCGGCCGAATTCGAACTGGGCAATGTCGACCAGGCGACCGTACATACCGACGAAGCCCTCAACCTGCATCCGCGCTTCGATGCCGCGTACGCCTTGCGCGGGCGTATCCAGCAGACGCAGGGCAACGCGGCCGAAGCCAGCAAGTCCTGGCAGCTGGCCGAAAGCCTGGAGCCGCGCAATCCGCAGTATCCGTTCGCGGTCGGCCAGGCGCTGGAGGACGACGGCCAGCTCGCCGCTGCCGCCGAGGCCTATGAGCGCTCGCTACGACTCAATCCCGACGACGGTCGCGCACTCAGCCAGCTGCTGTTCCTGCGCCGCCGCCTGGTCGACTGGCATGACCTGGACGAACTGAGCCAGCGCGCGCAGGCCGCCGTGGCCTCAGGCGCGGGCACGATCAGCCCGTTCACCATGCTCGCCGAAGATATCGACCCGGCGCTGCAGCTGCGCTGCGCCCAGGACTACGCCGCGGCGGTCGAAAAGCAGATGGCGCCACTGCGCAAGCAGCTGGCATTCGCCCATGCCAAACCTGCGCCGGACAACCCCATCCGCATCGGCTTTGTCGCCGACGGCTTCAACGACCACGCCACCGGCCTGCTGGTCGTGGCGATGTTCGAGGCGCTGGCCGGCTACGACGACCTGGACCTGCACCTGTTCGCCACCACCCGGGACGATGGCGGCCCCATCCGCCGTCGCCTCGCGGCGGCCACCACCATGCACGACGTCTCTGCGCTCAACCACGGGCAGGTGGCCCAGCGCATCCACGACACGGGCGTCGAGATCCTGGTGGATCTCAACGGCTATTCCGGTCGCGACAATGCCGACCTGTTCGCGCTGCGGCCCGCCCCCGTGCAGGTGAACTGGCTGGCCTACGCCGGCAGCATGGGCGCGCCGTGGATGGATTACCTGGTGGCCGACAAGGTCATCGTGCCCGACGACCTTCGCGAGACCGTCAGCGAAAAGCTGGTGCGCCTGCCGCGCTGTTACCAGCCCAACGACAACACGCGCGAGGTGGCGCAGCCGCCGTCGCGGGCCGAATGCGGCCTGCCCGAGCAGGGCACGGTGTTCGCCTGCTTCAACAACAGCTACAAGATCAACCCGGCCGCCTTCGCGCGGCTGATGCTGGTGCTGCAACAGGTGCCGGACAGCGTGCTGTGGCTGCTCAGCGGCAAGGACGGCGCGGACGATCGCCTGCGTGCCGCGGCCAAGGCGGCCGGCATCGCGCCGGAGCGCCTGGTGTTCCTGCCGCGCCTGCCGCACGCCGACTACCTGTCGCGCTACGTCAACGCCGACCTGTTCCTGGACACGCTGCCGTACAACGCGCACACCACCGCGTCGGACGCCTTGTGGGCCGGTTGCCCCGTGCTCACCTGCACCGGCCGCACCTTCGCCGGACGCGTCGCCACCAGCCTGCTGCAGCAGCTGGGCCTGCCCGAGCTGGCATGCGAAGACGAAGAAGCCTTCATCGCCATGGCCACGCAGCTGGGCAATGATCGCGACGCGCTTCGCCTGCTGCGCCAGCACCTGTCGCAGCAGCGCACGCAGGGCTCGCTGTTCGACATGCAGGGCTTTGCCGGCGATTTCCGCCGCACCGTGCAGGCGATGAGCGCGCGTTACCGTATCGGCCGAAAGCCCGTCGACCTGGATATGTAAAGTCGCCAACGAGGCGTGGGAAGCGCGCCGTGAACACCGGCCTGCCCGGCCAGGGTGACGCCTGTTCTTCACCCGCTTCCCACGGTTCGTCGCTTACTTCTACAACCTGCGAAGGAGAGGCTCGCCATGGCCAAGAAAAAGAAGAATCGCAGCTACCGACACGAGATGGCGGAACTGCAGCTTCAACTGGCCGGCCTGCACCGCTGGCTGCAACGCAGCGGGCACCGGCTGGTAGTGGTGTTCGAGGGGCGCGATGCCGCCGGCAAGGGCGGCACCATCAAGGCCATCACCGAGTCGATGGACACGCGCGGCTACCGTATCGCCGCCCTGGGCAAGCCCAGCGAAACCGAATCCTCGCAGTGGTATTTCCAGCGCTACGTGGAGCATCTCCCCAGCGCCGGTGAAATCGTGCTGTTCGACCGCAGCTGGTACAACCGCGCGGTGATCGAGCCGGCGATGGGCTTCTGCAGCAAGGTGCAGTACAAGGCCTTCATGGCGGCCGTACCGGCCTTCGAGAAGCTGATCACCGACGACGGCATCATCCTGCTCAAATACTGGCTGGCCGTCGACCAGGACGTACAGGAAGAGCGTTTCGCCGACCGCGCCAAGGATCCGCTCAAGCGCTGGAAGCTTTCGCCCAACGACCTGGCCTCACGCGAGAAGTACGAGGAAATCGGCCACCTGCGCGACCTGATGATCGAGCGCACGCACCGGCCGTGCGCACCGTGGTTCGTGGTGGATTACAACGACCAGAAGCAAGGTCGCATCAACCTGATCCGCCACCTGCTCGAACAGGTGCCGCGCCACGACGAAACCATTCCCGAACCCAAGCTGCCCAAGCTCAAGGGCAAGCCCAAGTCCGAGCATGTCACGCGCAAGGCGGAATGGGTGCCCAACAGCTGGGACGACTGACCGCGCCCGACGCATTGCCCTGCAGCCGCGCGTCCCGCGCGGTTGCCATCGCGTCATCCGAAGCCACCCTTACCCCGCCGCCGCCTGCCGCAGGGCCTGCAGATCCAGCTTGGTCATGCCCATGATGGCGGCGTGCACGCGGGCAACACTGGCCGCATCGTCGCTGGTGAGCATCGCGATCATCTCCTCCGGCACCACCTGCCAGGAGAGCCCGAAGCGATCCTTGAGCCAGCCGCACTGACCACTCTGCACGGCGGCACCTTCAAGCAGACGCTCCCAGTAGTCGTCGATCTCTTCCTGCGAACGGCAGCGCACCACCAGTGACACGGCCTCGGTGAAGGTGAACACGGGGCCGCCGTTCAAGGCGGTGATCCGCTCGCCATCGAGTTCGAAATCCACCGTCATCACCGACCCTTCGGCGCGCCCCGACGCGGCGGCACTCGCGGAGGCGTAACGCGTGGTGGCGAGCATGCGCGACCGGGGAAAGACCGACACATAGAACCGGGCGGCCTCTTCGGCCTGGTGATCGAACCACAGAAACGGGGTGATGCGCTGGAATCGCGTGGTCATGCGTCGTGTCTCCCTGCGTATGAGCGAATGGGGCCCTTGCCCCCTCACCCTGCCGACGAACATGGCCGGCCTGTATCGACACGGCGGTGTACGCCCCTGCCCGTGCCGCCCCGGTCGATGCGAGGTGAAGGCCGCCCCCGCTCAAGCTTGGCGCGGGCGGGGCCGATAAGGGGAGAGCGTGAATTCCAGAGGCGCGGGAGGGCGTTATGCCGGTCAGGGACCGGGTTGCCGATTTGATCAAACGAGAGCGAGCGGCGGAGATCGTGGTACCGTTCGTACTGGTTGTCGTCGTGATGATCGGGCTGTGCGCTGCCAGCCTGGACATTCTTTCGGCGGCACGCGCCTTCGTGGGTGGCGAAAGCCGCTGGTCGAAGGCGCAGAAGATCGCGGTTTCCAGCCTGCAGCACTACCTGGCCACGGACGCCGAGCCGGACTACCAGCGTTTCCTCGACGCCATTGCCGTACCCCTGGGGGACCACCGCGCACGCCTGGAGCTCGATCGCCCCAGGCCCGACATGGCGGTGGTCACCGCCGGGTTTCTCCGCGGCGGCATCGACCGCGCCGACATCCCGGGCATGGCACGCCTCTACCGCTATTTCCACGGCGTGGGCAGCATCCGCCGCGCCGTGAACGTGTGGGTCAAGGCGGACCAATCCATCGATGAACTGGTGGCGCTGGCAGGCGACGCGCACGAACGCATCAGCCATGGCGACCACCCCGCCGACTGGACCGAATCGACCAGTTCGCGCCTGCGCGACATCGACGAACGCCTGACGCCACTGGAGTACGACTTCTCGGATGCACTCGGCGGCGCAGCGCGCGAAACCGCCAACCTGCTGCGCGTCTGGCTATGTTTGGTAGCGGCCTCCATGGTGCTGATCGCCGCACGACGCGCACGGCGCCTGCTGGACGATCGCGCACGCGTGGCCCGCGACCTGCGCGCCAGCGAAGACCGCTTCCAGCTGGCCGTGGCGGGCAGCAATGACGGTCTTTGGGACTGGGACCGCACGACCGGCCATATCTACCTGTCGCCCCGTCTGCGCGAGATGCTCGGGTTCGACCGCATGAAGGGCGAGCCGAACAGATCGGTATTCCTGTGCCTGCATCCAGACGACCGTCGCCCGGTGATGCGTGCCGTGACCGCTCACGCGTGGAGCAACACGCCGCTGGACGTGGAATTTCGGGTGCCCCAGCCCGTGGGCGGACCACGCTGGTTCCATGCGCGCGGCGCATCGTCGCGCGATGATGCGGGTACCTCGCGGCGCATGGCCGGGTCGGTCACCGAGATCACTGAGCGACGCCGCGCCGACGCCATGCTGTTCGCGGCGAAGGAGCGCGCCGAGGTCACCCTGCAATCCATCGGCGATGCCGTGATTACCACGGACGCGCGCGGCTGTATCGACTACCTCAATCCCAGCGCTGAACGCCTCACGCAGTGGACCACCGAACGGGCACGCGGCAAGCCCGTCAGCGCGATCTGCCAGTTCAGGGCGGAGAGCAGCGGCGCCAGCATCGACGACCCGGTGATGCAGGTGCTCGGCGGACAGGCGGCATGGAGCCAGGAAGACAAGCTGGTGCTGGCCCATGCCGAGGGCCGGGCCACCGCCATCGACCTGACCGCCACCCCCATCCGCGACCGCGCCGGCAACATGGATGGCGTGGTGCTGGTGATGCGCGACGTCAGCAGCGATCGCGAACACGCCGCGCAACTGAGCTACCAGGCCAGCCACGACGTGCTGACCGGGCTGATCAATCGGCGCGAATTCGAACGAAGGCTTGCCCGCGCGGTCAGCTCCGCGGAAAGCAGCGGCCATCCGTTCACCGTGCTCTACCTGGATCTTGATCAATTCAAGGTGGTCAACGACACGTGCAGCCATGCGGCCGGCGACGAACTGCTGCGCCAGATCGGCAGCCTGTTCCTCAGCCACGTGCGCCCCATCGACGCGGTGGCCCGCCTCGGCGGCGACGAGTTCGTGGTGCTGCTGGAAAACTGCACACCCGACGCCGCGCTGTCGATTGCTGAAGGCCTGCGCACCGCCATCGGCGACCTGCACTTCGCGTTTGGCGAACGCAGCTTCAGCATCAGCGTCAGCATCGGACTCATCAGCCTGAGCGGCGAGCAGCGACTGGCTCGCCAGGACATCCTTGGTGCAGCGGATGCGGCCTGCCATCTGGCGAAAGAGAAGGGCCGCAACCGCGTGCAGCCCTATCACCTCGACGACGAAGAAGTGGCCGTGCGACAGACCGAGATGTGCTGGGTCAGCCGCATCCAGGCCGCACTCGCCGATAACCGGCTGCGCCTGTACTCGCAGGACATCGTGGACCTGCGCAATCCCATGGAGCATCCCCACGTCGAACTGCTGGTGCGCATGGTGGGCGAGGATGGTGAGATGCTGCCGCCCCGCGCCTTCATCCCTGCTGCCGAACGTTACGGCCTGATGCCGTCGATCGACCGCTGGGTGGTGCAGACCGCTTTCGCCGCGCTGCGCGATGCGCTGGACCGCGGGGTGGCCGACGTGCCGTCGCTGTGCACAATCAACCTGTCAGGCACCTCGCTCAGCGAGGACGGCCTTTCCGTGTTCCTGCGCCAGCAGTTCGACGCCTTCCATATCGCGCCTTCGTCAATCTGCTTCGAGATCACCGAAACAGCCGCCATCTCGAGCCTGTCCCGCGCCACCACCTTCATCCACGAAATGCGCGCGATCGGCTGTCGGTTCTCGCTGGACGACTTTGGCGCCGGCATGTCTTCCTTCACTTATCTCAAGCACCTGCCCGTCGATTTCGTGAAGATCGAAGGCAGCTTCGTGAAGGACATGATCGAGGACCCGATCGACTTGGCCATGGTCGAGGCGATCAACAACATCGGCCATGTCACCGGCAAGCAGACCATTGCCGAATGCGTGAGCTCACCGGAGCTGCTGGCCGCCGTGCACCGGCTGGGCATCGATTACGCGCAGGGTTTCGTATTGTCCGTCCCGCACCCCTTCCTGCAGGCGCACGAACCGATGCGGGCTGCTCCTGTGGCGGAGCACTCGGCCGCCTGAGCGGTCAGTGGGTGCGGAAACCGTCGAGGTCGGGAGCGTCGCAGTCCTCGCGCAACACCTGTTCGACGTGGGCGCCCGACGGCCCGCGCCTCAACCAGCGTTCCAGTGCGTCGATGGAGGCCGGCGAGCCCTCGGCCACCACTTCGACGCGACCATCCGGCAGGTTCTTCGCATAGCCGGACAAGCCGAGCGCCATGGCCTGCTCGCGGGTGCTGGCGCGATAGAACACGCCCTGCACCCGACCACTGACGAAGAAGCGCGCGGCGGCCATGCTCACTTGCCCAGGCCGATGGCCTGCCCCAGCGAAGTTTCATTGACGGTGCCGACGAAGCGCTTGGCAACCTTGCCATCCGGGCCGATCAGCCACGTGGTGGGAAGGCCGCGCGGCTCGTCGAAATCCTTCAACGGCTTGTCCATGGTCACCTGCGCCACCGGATAGCTCACCGGGTGCTTGAGCAGGAAAGCCTTGATGTCCTCGGCGTCGCTGTCGTCATAGGCCAGGCCGATGGCGCTTACCTTGTCCTTGTGCGCGGTGACGAATTTGGAGATGTCCGGCATCTCCTTGATGCACGGCACGCACCAGGTGGCCCAGTAATTGACGATCACCCACTTGCCGCGCTGCGAGGCCAGGTCATACGACTTGCCGTCCAGCGTGGTCAGCTTGATCGACGGCTGCTCGGGCATGGCGGCCTGCGCCGCGCCGGCCATCGCCAGTGCGAGACCCACGGCAGCGAGCGGTTTCCACAACGTCATGGTGATGTTTCCTTGGTGGGGATCGATGCCGACACACCCGGCGGCCAGGCAACGTCCAGTGTCTTGTGCAGCGTATTGCCGAGCGACTGCGCGGCACCTTCCAGCAGCGCGATCAGCGGGGCCGGCAGGCGCAGCGCGTGCGCGCTGGCTTCTGCCGCCGGGTGCAACGGCACCCGGTAACTGCAGTGAGCATATACGCGCATCAGGTCGGTGCTGTCGAGACTGCGGTTCAGCATCCAGCCGCTGCCCACTTCGCCCTGGATCAGCCCTGCGCGCAGGAGATCACCGAAATAATCCACGATGGAGGCGCGGTGCAGACGCGGCTCCAGCGCGCGCACGCTGTCGGGCGTGATGCAGCTCCCTTGCCGCTGAGCGTCGATGAAGTGGCCCAACACCACCAGCAACCCCAGTAGCGCGGCATCTTCCGGCAGGTAATCGGAGGGCGGCAGGTAGTCGAACGCCGAGACGGAAGCCGCCACCGACGCGCACAAAATCACGATGACCCACGAAAGGTAGACCCACAGCAGGAAGATCGGCAGCGCGGCAATCGCCGCCCCGTAGATCGCCTGGTAGGTATGCGCGTGATGGATGAAACGCGCGAAGCCCCAGCGGGCGACCTCGAACAGCACCGCCCCCATCAGCGCGCCGATGGCCGCATGCTTCCAGTTCACCCGGCGATTGGGCACCACCATGTAGATCAGCATGAGGGTGACAAAGGTGACGACGAACGGCAGCGTGCCAACCACGCGCTCCTTCAGGTTGAGCGTGCTCGCTGCATCGTTGAGAAACGGCAGGGCCGTCGCGAACGAAGCCACCGCGATGCCGCCAACCACCAGCACCGGCCCCAGCGTGAGCGCGGCCCAGTACAGCAACAGGCGCGAAATCCAGCCACGCTGGCGCTGTACGCGCCAGATGCGGTTCATCCGGTCCTCGATGCTCACCATCATCGACAGCGCGCTGAAGAACATCACCAGCACGCTGATGCCGGTGAGCTTGCTGGCGTTGGTGGCGAAGCCGTCCAGGTAGTCCTGCACGCGCTCGCCAGCGGCGGGCACGAAATTCTTGAACATGAAATCGATCAGCATGCCGCGTGCGTCGGCAAACGCCGGAAACGCCGCGAAGATCGCCAGCGATGCCACGATCAGCGGCACCAGCGATACCAGTGTGGTGTAGGACAACGCACCGGCCGTCTCGAAGCACTTGTCGTCGATGAACCGCTGCCACACGAAGCGGCGGAAGCTCTGCAGGCGGTCGCGGTCGAAACGCAGGGCCATGGCCATGGTGACTCCTTTCCACGTCGTACGCCCAGCGTGCCGTCACACCCCATGCGGGATGCGTGAACATGGCGGCAACAGGGGCTCGGTCGCCCGCTACACTAACTGATCACACGCCACTGCCCCAACCATGAGCCACGACATCCTGGTCCTCTACTACAGCCGCTCCGGCCACACCGCCCAGCTCGCCCGACTGATTGCGCGCGGCGTGGAGGAGGTTCCCGGCATGCGTGCACGCCTGCGCCAGGTACCGCCTGTGGCACCCGTCACCGAAGTGGCCCAGCCACCGGAGCCCGATGCCGGCGCGCCCTATGTAACGCGAGAGGACCTGGCCGAATGCGCCGGCCTGGCGCTCGGCAGCCCGACCCGCTTCGGCAACATGGCGGCACCGCTGAAGTATTTCCTCGACTCCACCGGCGCCGAGTGGGCCAGCGGCGTATTGGCCGGCAAGCCGGCCGCCGTGTTCACTGCCACCAGCACCATGCACGGCGGCCAGGAATCGACCCTGCTCACCATGGCGCTGCCCCTGCTTCATCACGGCATGCTTCTGGTGGGCCTGCCCTATACCGAACCCGCGCTCACGGCCACGCTGAGCGGCGGCACGCCCTACGGCGCCAGCCACGTGGCCGGCCCCAAGGGCGACAACGCCATCAGCGAACACGAGCGCGAACTGGCCCGCGCCCTGGGCCGCCGCCTCGCCGACGTGGCACGCCGACTGGCCAGCCACGCATGAGCACGCCCGTTACCGCCAACTACCGCGTGGGACTGGCCGCATGGGCCGCGCTCACGCTGCTGCAGCTTGCATGGCATGGCTGGCTGTTTCCCACGCAGGTCATGCCGACCTGGGTGGCTTTGCTGATCACCGTGCTGCCGTTGTTGTTGCCGCTGTTTGCCATCCGCGACGTGCGACGCGCGCTGCTGTGGGTGGGCATCCTCAGCCTGTTCTATTTCTGCCACGGCGTCAGCGAGGCATGGAGCGCGCAGGGCGAGCGCTGGCTGGCGTGGCTGGAAATCCTGTTCACGCTGAGCCTGATTACCGTGCTTGGCGCGGGCGTGAAACGTCGCCGCGCGGTGTAGCCCCCGCCTCCCCTGTAGGAGCGCACTTGTGCGCGACAACGGCACGTCGAGGTAACACTGGATGGCTGCGGTCGCGCACAAGTGCGCTCCTACAAAAGATCACAAGCAGCCGGTGCATGACAAACCAACGGAGCGGTCACGACGGAACGCCACCGTCGCGCGCAGGGCACGCTCCCACCGTGATCAGAAGCAGCCGGCCAGCCTGCGCACGCCTTCATCAATCTCTGCCAGGCTCGCACCGCCATAACCCAGGATCAGGCCGCCCCGTCCTGGCGGACCGATGTAGCACGGCGTCAACGGCCGCACGGATACACCCACGGCAGCGGCCCGGCGCGATACGTCCACGTCATCGACACCTTGCGGCAGAAACCCGGCCAGCTGCATGCCGGCCTCGGTGCCGATCACTTCCAGCCGACCACCCATGTAACGACTGATCGCCTCGAGCACGGCAACGCGCCGCTCCATGTACAGCGTGCGCATGCTGCGGATATGCCGGGCGAAATGGCCTTCGCGGATGAATTCGGTCATCACCGACTGGTAAAGCATCGACGAAAACGTATCGATGGCGTCGCGCCCTGCGTGGAAATCCGCCACCAGGTCCTTCGGTACCACCAGATAGCCCAGGCGCAGCGCGGGAAACATCACCTTGCTGAAGGTGCCCAGGTAGATCACGCGCTCGTGCGTGTCGGTGCCCTGCAGCGACGACAGCGGCCGGCTGCCGAAGCGGTATTCGCTGTCGTAGTCGTCTTCGATGATCCAGGCATCGTTGCCTGCGGCCCAGCGCAGCAACTGCATGCGCCGCGGCGCGCTCATCGCCATGCCCAGCGGGAACTGGTGCGAGGGTGAGATGTACACCGCGCGCGCGTCTGCAGCCACGCGTGCGCCATGCGCCACGTCGATGCCTTCCCCGTCCACCGGCACGGGCACCAGTTCCGCGCCGGCGGTGCGCAGCGCCTGGTGGGCGCCGGGATAGCCGGGATCTTCCATCCACACACGCTCGCCCTGATCGAGCAGCACGTGCGCGCAGATCTGCAATCCCTGCTGGGACCCGGTGGTGATCAGGATCTGTGAGGCGTCACAGCGCACCGCGCGGGCCACGCCCAGGTATTCGGCAATGGCCTCACGCAGCGGCAGATGCCCCATGGGATCGCCATAGCCCATGGCCTCCGGCGACAGGTGGCGCGCATGACGGCTCACCAGCTTGGACCACAGCACGGACGGAAACGCCTCCAGCGCCGGCACGCCCACGCGGAACGCGCCCATGTTGGCCAGCCACGTAGGCTCGGGCGAACGCAGCAGGGCCGCACGACGCGAGGTGCGACGCGAGCCGCCGGGCGCAGGCACCGGCGCCAGCGGTACCTGCTTCTTCCGCTCCACGATCATGTCGGCGGGGATGGCCCGCGCCACGCAGGTGCCTGCGCCGGTGAAGGTCTCCAGGAAGCCTTCCGACTGCAGCTGCTCATATGCACCCAGCACGGGAATGCGCGAGATGCCCAGCTCGGTGGCCAGGCTGCGGGTGGACGGCACACGCTGCCCCGGCCGCAACTGGCCGCTGCTGATGGCGCGTCGGAACCAGTCCGACAGCTGCTGGTACATGGGCGTGTCGCTGCCCGTGTCCATGGCGACGGGCGGCAGGAATCCG
Organism: Dyella telluris; assembly: GCF_014297575.1. Lineage (NCBI taxonomy): Bacteria > Pseudomonadati > Pseudomonadota > Gammaproteobacteria > Lysobacterales > Rhodanobacteraceae > Dyella > Dyella telluris. Next base: position 1,089,130 of record NZ_CP060412.1, read on the forward strand.
GCGGCGATGCGCTGCATGGCACGATCTCAAAGTGGATATACCAAGACACTTCAAAGTGGCTATTCCAGCCAACCACTTGCGGGCTTAGCTTGCGCTCGTCCGAACGAGCCCGCAACCATGAAGTGCACACCGCCCTCATCGCCGCTTGCCCCGCGCCTGTTCGTGCTCTGGCTGGCGTTCCTGCTGTGTCTGCCGGGCGCCTGCCAGCGCACCTATGCGCAGGACGTCGCCGCCACGGCGGCGCCGCAGTCGCGAGAGGACGCCTGGTGGACCGGCCCGATGATGGCCAATTCCGCGGAGACCCTGCCGCCAGGCCACATCCTGCTCGAGCCCTACCTCTACGACGTCACGAGCAAGGGCTCGGACAGTTTCGGTTCGCGTACCTACATGAACTACGGCGTGGCCAACAACTTCACCATGGGCATCATCCCGGTGTTCGGCTACAACCGCGTCAGCGGTGGCCCGAACAGCAGCGGCGTGCAGGTGGGCGACATCACCGTGCAGGCGCAATACCGCCTGCGGCAATTCCACGAAGGCAGCTGGCTGCCCAGCGTGGCTATCCAGCTGCAGCAAAGCTTCCCCAGCGGCAAGTACGACCAGCTCGGCAACCGCCCCGCCGACGGACTGGGCACCGGCGCGTACACCACCACCATCGGCATCAACACGCAGACTTACCTGTGGATGCCGAACGGCCGCATCCTGCGTGTGCGCTTCAACGTGTCCGCATCATTCTCGTCGCGAACCGAGGTGGAAGGCGTAAGCGTCTACGGCACGGACGCAAACTTTCGCGGTCATGCCCGCCCCGGTGACAACGTGTTTGCCAATGCGTCGCTGGAGTACAGCCTGACGCGCCGCTGGGTACTGGCGCTGGATCTGCTCTACAACCACAACAGCAGCACGCACGTCAGTGGGCAGGAATATGCGAATGGCGATCCGTTCCCGCCTGACGCGACGCTCGGCGCCAAATCAAACCGTTACATTGGCTTCGCGCCCGCCGTGGAATACAACTGGTCGCCGAACATCGGCCTGCTGGTCGGCGTGCGCATCATCCCGTCGGGCAATCGCACGTCGTCGTCCATCACGCCCGCCATCGCACTCAACTACGTGCACTGAGGAAGTGACGCCATGAAACGCTTCTCCGTGATTGCGATCTCTGCCTTGCTCACCGTCACCGCCGTGTCGTTCGCCGCGCCGACGCATCCGCTGCCAAGCACGGTGGGGCTGGCCATTGCCGACAAGAATCGCCCCGCCGAAGATCGCGCGCTCGACGACGAACGCCACCCCGCCGCCGTGCTCGGCTTTACCGGCATCAAGCGCGGCGACATCGTGGTCGACTTGATGCCCGGCAAGGGCTACTACACCCGCCTGTTCAGCCACATGGTCGGCCCCACCGGCAAGGTCATCGCGCTGCAGCCGACGGAAATGGACACGAAGGCGCCCAAGGGTTTGATCAGCGTGCGGGGTTTCGCCGGCAAGGAGCCCTATGCCAATGTTTCCGTCATCGTCGAGCCCGTCACCGATCTGAAGCTGCCCGAGCCGGTGGACGTGATCTGGACATCGCAGAACTACCACGACCTGCATGATCCCTTCATGGGCTCGCCGGACATGGCCAAGCTCGACAAGCAACTGTTCGACGCACTCAAGCCGGGCGGCACATTGATCGTGCTGGACCACGCGGCCGCTGCCGGTACGGGTATTTCAAAGACCGACGACCTGCATCGCATCGATCCTGCCGCCGTCAAAAGCGAGCTGACCGCGGCGGGCTTCCAGTTCGACAGCGAGAGCGATGCGATGCGCAATCCCGCCGACGATCACACCAAGGGCATCTACGACGCATCCATCAAGGGCCACACGGACCGCTTCATCTACAAGTTCCACAAACCCTGATCACGTTGTCCGGCGCACCTCGCCGTCCCCTCGCTGCGCGCCTTCGGCCTTGATGAAGTCGACGAAGGCGCGCAGCGGCGCCGGCATGTGGGCGCGGCTGGGGTAATACAGCAAGGGGCCGCTGAAGCGCTGGCACCACTCCTCCAGCACGGGCTCCAAAGCCCCGTTGGCGAGCTGCGGCTGCAGCAGCTCCTCGAAGGTGTGGATGATGCCCAGCCCCGCCACGGCCGCTTCCACTTCCATCTCGGTCGTGGAGGCCAGCAAAGGACCATCGGGCCGGATGCGCACGATCTTGCCGCGACGCTCGAACTCCCACACGGCAACCACGCCGCTGGGAAAGCGATGCCGGATGCACGCGTGATCCACCAGTTCCTGCGGCCGCGATGGCCTGCCATGCGCCGCGAGATACGCCGGTGCTGCCGCCGCCACGAAACGCTGCAGGCGTGGCCCGATGGGCATGGCGATCATGTCGCGCTCCACCCGCTCTTCGTAGCGGATGCCGGCATCGCAGCCGGCTGCCAGCACGTCCACGAAGGCATCGTCGGTGATCACGTCCAGCGTGATACCCGGATGTGCGCGCAGAAAACGCGTGGCGATGGACGGAAGAATGTGCCGCGCGACGATGGATGGCACGTTGAGCCGCAGCGTACCGGTGGGACTTTCGCGATAGGCGTTGATGCTGTCGAGCGCACTCCCGATCTCGCCGACCAGCGGCCCCAGCCGCTCGAGCAGCCGCTGCCCAGCCTCAGTCGGCGTGACGCTGCGCGTGGTGCGGTTGAGCAGGCGCACACCGAGGCGTGCTTCCAGGCGACGCAGAGCCGCGCTGAGCGCCGAGGCAGAAACGCCGCCCTGCACAGCGGCCCCCCGGAAGCCACGGGCGCGCGCTACCGCCAGGAATGCCTCGACATCGGAAAGACCGAGCTCTTCCATTGTGCTGATTCCTGCACGGGCTGTACGGATAGGATCGGATTATCGTACACCCCGCGCCACGCCATACTTCCGTTCATCGCGTCCCCACCCACGTCTGGAGAGAGTCACCATGCAGCACCTTCCACTTGGCGCCACCGGTCCCCGCGTTTCCGCCCTTGGCCTGGGCTGCATGGGCATGTCGGGTATGTACGGCCCCTCCGATCGCGCGGAAAGCATCGCCACCATCCACGCGGCGCTGGATGCCGGCATCGACCTGCTCGACACCGGCGATTTCTACGGCATGGGCCACAACGAAATGCTCATCGGCGAAGCACTGAAAAACGTGCCGCGCGACAAGGCGCTGATCAGCGTGAAGTTCGGCGCCCTGCGCGGCCCGGCGGGTGACTGGGTCGGCTACGACGCCCGCCCCGCCGCGGTGAAGAACTTCGTCTCCTACACGTTGCAGCGTCTTGGCGTGGATTACATCGATGTGTATCGCCCGGCGCGCCTGGACCCCAACGTGCCCATCGAAGACACCATCGGCGCCATCGCCGACCTGGTGAAGGCCGGTTACGTTCGCCATATCGGGCTGTCCGAAGTGGGTTCGGAAACCATTCGCCGCGCGGCCGCCGTACATCCCATCGTGGACCTGCAGATCGAGTACTCGCTGATCTCGCGCAGCATCGAGGACAGCATCCTGCCGACCTGCCGCGAACTGGGCATCGGCATCACCGCGTATGGCGTGCTGTCGCGTGGCCTGATCAGCGGCCACTGGGACAAGAACAACGCAGGCGCTGGCGATTTCCGCGCGCACAGTCCGCGCTTCCAGGCCGGCAACATCGATCACAACCTTGCACTGGTCGACGCGCTCCGCACGATTGCGGCGCAGAAGCAGGTTTCCGTGGCGCAACTGGCCATCGCCTGGGTCGCCGCGCAGGGCAAGGACATCGTGCCGCTGATTGGCGCCCGCCGTCGCGATCGCCTGCAGGAAGCGCTGGGCTCGCTCGACGTGGTGTTGACGGCAGGCGACCTCGCCACCATCGAAGCCGCCGTGCCGAAAAACGCTGCCGCCGGTGAGCGCTACGCCGCCGCGCAGATGGCGCACCTGGACAGCGAACGCGCGCATTGATCGCCAAGGTGGCCGCATCGATCACCGTCGATGCGGCCACCCCATGATCGGGACGGGGCAGGCCTATACTCGACGGCACCGATCCGACGAGAGCCGATCATGGGATTCCTGCAAGATCCGCCGCAGCTCGCTCATCCGTATCGTGAAGACCCGCTGCTGCGCGCCATGCTTCGTCGCGCACTGCCGCCGGCACGGCTTTCCGTTATCGAACCCGACCTGGAAGCATTGGGCGACTATGCACGGATGGCGTGGGCACGCGCCTGTTGCAGCACGCGCCGCAAACCCGTGCTCACGCAGTGGGATGCGTGGGGCCATCGCGTCGACCGCATCGAACTTACCCAGGCGTGGCAGGAAGGCCCGCACGTCACCACGAAACACGCCGTGCTGGCGGCAGGCCATGAAGCGCATGAGCATGCGCGACTGGAAGCATTCGCACGCGTGTACCTCTATCACGTGGCCAGCGAGTTCTACACTTGCCCGCTCGCCATGACCGACGGCGCCGCGACCGCACTGAAGGCATCCGGCAACACGGCACTTATCGAACGCGCGCTGCCGCACTTGCTGAGCCGCGATGCGTCGACGTTCTGGCTGAGCGGGCAGTGGATGACCGAAACTCCCGGCGGTTCCGATGTCGGCAACACGGAAACCATCGCGCGGCAGGATGCCTCCGGCCAGTGGCGCCTGTACGGCCGCAAGTGGTTCAGTTCCGCCGTGGTCGGCGAGATGGCGCTCGGCCTGGCGCGCCCCGAGGGTGCCGGCACCGGCCCGGGCGCACTGGCACTGTTCTATGTCGAGACGATGGATGGCGAGCGACGCAAGCCGGAGCTGATCATCGATCGCCTCAAGGACAAGCTCGGCACGCACGAATTGCCCACCGCGGAAATCCATCTGGACGGCCTGCCCGCCTGGCCGCTCGGGGAGCTGTCCAACGGCGTGCGCCAGGTGGCGCCGATGCTCAACATCACGCGCACGTGGAACGCCGTATGCGCCACCGCCAGCATGGCGCGCGCGTTGCACCTTGCGCGCGACTACGCGACGCGCCGCGAAGCCTTCGGCAAGCGGCTGATCGACCAGCCGCTGCACGCGCAGACGCTGGCCGACATGCAGGCCGGTTTCGAGGGCGCGTTCGCGCTCACCTTCGAAGTGGCGCATCTGCTCGGGCGGGTGGAACACGGCACGGCTCGGCCACACGAAGCCGCCCTGCTGCGGCTGCTCACGCCGCTGGCCAAGCTGTGGACCGGCAAGATGGCGGTGAAGTTGTGCTCGGAGGCGCTGGAGTGCTTCGGCGGCGCGGGCTACATCGAAGATACCGGCCTGCCCCAGCTTTTGCGCGACGCGCAGGTGTATTCGATCTGGGAGGGCACCACCAACGTGCTGTCGCTGGACAGCCTGCGCGCCCTGGCCGGCGAGAACATCGGCGCATTGCGCACCGCCATCGAAGGCTGGCTGGCCGACAGCATCGACGCGCAGGCGCGGCAGGCGATCCACCAGGCCCTGGATGCCGCCACCGCCAGCCTGCAGGCCAAGGCCATCCAGCGCGACGCACTGGAGGCCGCCGCCCGCGGCATCGCCATCACCCTGGCCCGCTGCACCGCCGCCGCCCTGCTCGCCCGCCACGACACCTGGTCGGCGCCCCATGGCCACGCGCGTACCGGCGCCGCACTACGGCGCTTCGTGGCGCACGGGCTGTCGCGGCTGTCTGCGGCCGATGCCACGGATACGGCCCTGTTGCTAGGCCCCCACTGAGCCCTCAGCACAGCCCCTTCCTCACCGTCATTCCCGCTTTCGCGGGAATGACGGTGAGGGGTAGCAGGATTCCGCCTCGGGGTGCCCCAAAGCAGGCGACCGGCTAAAATGCCCTCCTTCCCCTCCCTGGCGACCCACGACCATGCAGCATCTGACCATCGTCACCACCGGCGGCACCATCGACAAGATCTACTTCGACGACAAGTCGGATTACAAGATCGGCTCGCCGCAGATCGGCGACATCCTCAGCCAGCTTGGCGTGGCCTTCCAGTTCGACGTGATCCCGATCCTGCGCAAGGACAGCCTGCACATGGGCGATGAGGACCGCGCACTGGTGCGCTCCACCATCGAGGCGCAGCCGCATCGCCACGTGCTGGTGACCCACGGCACCGACACCATGGTGGAAACCGCCCGCGAACTGGCCCACATCAAGGGCAAGGTGATCGTGCTGACCGGCGCGCTGAACCCGGCTCGCTTCCAGGGTTCGGACGCCGTGTTCAACATCGGCTGCGCCGTGGCCGCCGTGCAGACCCTGCCGGACGGTGTCTACATCACCATGAACGGCCGTGTGTGGGATCCCGCCAAGGTGCGCAAGAACCGCGACGCCAACCGCTTCGAAGAGAGCAACGGCTGAGGCCACGCTCTTCCTGCGGTAAACCACCCGCTATCCCAAGGCCCGGCCGCCAGCGACCGGGCCTCGTCTCTTTGGTGCCCGTGACTTTGCGGCCGACCTGATCTACCGTATCAACTACGATCCACTGAGTCGCCGTAAGATCATGTCCTTCATCAGCACAGGCGTCGAATACGGCCTGCATTGCCTGCTCTACCTGTCCGGATCGTCTGCCGGCGTTCGCGAAGCGAGCGTGCGCGACCTGGCTGAGATGCAGGGTGTTTCCGTCGATTACGCCGCCAAGCTCTTCACCCGCCTGGCCAAGGCCGGCATCGTGGAATCCACCGAGGGCGTGCGTGGCGGATTCAAGCTCGCACGTCCGCCAGAAAAGATCACGGTGCAGGACGTGGTTGAGGCCATCGACGGCGACAAGGGGCTTTTCGACTGTCGCGAAGTGCGCGGCCAGTGCGCGCTGTTCGGTGAGCAGCCGCCGGCCTGGGCCACGCGTGGCACCTGCTCGATCCATGCCGTGATGCAGGCCGCCGAGCGCGCCATGCGCGCGGAACTGGAAAAGCACTCGCTGGCCGACCTTGCCACGCGCACCCATGCGAAGGCGCCCACCAGTTACGGCGAGCAGGTCATCCACTGGTTCAACGACCGCGCCGCCAATCGCCGCAGCGATCGACAGGCCTGAAGGCAACACGGAGCACGCCCTGCGCGCTCCGTGTGTCATCACCGATCAAGCCACCACGATGCGCAGCGGATCGGCCGCCGCAAAGACTTCTGCGCGGTCGGCCCGTGGCGGATAGATCCATTCGGAATTGATCTGGTGCTTCAAATGCTTGGCATCCATGCCCTGCATCTTTACTTCGCGCTCCCAACCCTCCGTGTACACCGCGCCCCACGGTCCCAGGTCAAGGCACGTCACGTACTTGGGCTGGCTATAGGGAATGGCCGGCAACCCAAGCAGGTCGGCGGCCGCGTTGTGACCCGCCGAGCGGCCCAGGTTCATCGCATGCTGGCACGACATCATGGTGCGATTGCCTTCGTCGTCGGTGGCCGCACACGCCACGTCGCCTGTTGCATAGACGCCGGGCACGCCTGGCACGGCAAGATGTCGATCCACGTGCAGTCGGCCAGCCACGTCACGACTGGAAGGAATCTGTTCGGTCAGTGAACTGGCGCGCAAGCCGGCCGTCCAGATCACCGTGCTCGATTCGATGCGCTCGCCATCGTCCGTCACGATGCCGCCTTCATCCACCGAGGCAACGCCCGCACCCAGGCGCCACGCAACGCCTAGCTCGCCCAGTGCCTTTTCGATGACCGGACGCGGGCCCGCACCAAGATCGGGACCCATGGCCTCGGCGCGCTCGACGATGATCACCCGCACGTCGGCGTTTTCGCCCAATACGGCACGCAGGCGCGCCGGCATTTCCGCGGCGGTTTCGATGCCGGTGAAGCCACCGCCCGCCACGACCACGGTGTTGCGTGCAAGCGATGCGGGCCGGGACGCGAGCTGGTGGATGTGCGTTTCCAGTTCCACCGCTTCGTCGGTCTGGTCCACGCTGAAGGCGTGCTCGGCAAGGCCGGGGATAGCCGGCCGGAACAGGCGGCTGCCGCTCGCGAGCACCAGACGGTCGTAGCTCAGCGTCAGTGCCTGCTGGTCCGCGCCGATCACGTCCACGGTGCGGCTGCCCACATTGACGTGCTCGACCATGCCCTGCACGAAGTTCACGCCCACCGCGTCGAAGATCTCCGTGAGGGGCGCCCTGAAGTTGGCCGGCCCTTCTTCGTACAGGCGCGGGCGCACATGCAGGTGCGGGTCGGGAGCAATCAGGGTGATTTCCACGTCATCGCGGCCCTGTTCGTCCAGCAGCCGCGCCGCGCTCAAGGCGCTCCACATGCCGGCGAAGCCGGCACCCACAACAAGAATACGTTTGGTCATCTGGATCTCCGGTCAATGAATGCACGGCACGCGCTCGCTGTCGCATGCCGCCTTGCGCCCCGTAACTACGATTTTATGAGTCGTAGTTACGGGGCGCAAGTCACCGCCGGCTGACTCTCCATCGGTGACACCCACGCCACGGCGCCGTCAAAACTCGCTACCGGCGGCGCAATCACCAAGAAGAAAGGCCCGATCCACACGGACCGGGCCTTTGCTTTCAACACGATGTAACGGTGCTTACTGCACGGTCAGGTTCACGTCGTCGAGCACGAACGAGGTCTGCAGCGACGAGTCTTCGGAGCCGGTGAACTTCAGCGTCACCGTCTGGCCGATGTACGCGCTGAGATCGAAGCTGGCCTGCGAATAGCCCGAAGCCGCATTGAGGTTCGAATACGTCGCCAGCGTCTTCAGCACCGTGCCGCTGCTGTTGAGCACCTGCACGCTCAGCTTGTCGTACGCCGTGGTGGTGCTGGTCTCGGCGGTGTCGACATGCAGGTAGAACGTCAGCTTGGCCGAGGTCTTGCCGCTGGGGATAGCCACCTTCTGCGACACCGTGTCGGTATGCGTGCTGCCGTAGCCATCCAGCCACGCGAACCAGGTGCCGCCGTGCGCCGTCTCGCCACTGCAGGTGCTGTTGCTGCAGAGCGTGCCGGAGCTCATCGACCACGGCGTGGCCGCGCCGGTTTCGAAGCCAGGGTTCACGATGATCTGCGACGGCGTGCTGCCGCCCGATACCGTCACCGACGAGGTCTTGCTCGAGGTCTTGGCGCTCGTGCCATCCGTGACCGTTTCCGTCACGTTGTACGTGCCGGCAGCGGCATAGGTGTGGCTCGGGCTGGCTGAGGTCGAGGTGCCACCGTCGCCGAAGGTCCACGCGTACGAGGAGATGCTGCCACCCGAATCCGTGGAGCTGTCGGTGAAGGTGGCGGTGAGGCCACTGGTGACGAAGCTGAAGTTCGCCGTGGGCGTGCCGCCCGTGGTGCCGCCACCGCCACCGCCCCAGTACTGCGTCACGTAACTGTTGAACTTGGCGATGTCGAGCGAACCCCAGCCGGTGGAGTTGTCGTAACCGGCCTTCGCGGCGTAGCCATAACCGTTGTAGCCGTTGTTGCCCGACGTGACGTCATGCAGCGGCGAGGCGTCGGTCGGGAAGTGGGCGTACATGTTCTGTGTCGGCAGGCCCAGCGTGTTGTTGTTCGCCGAGAGGATGCGCGCCCAGATGCCCACGAAGATCGGCGAGGCCAGGCTGGTGCCGCCGATCTGGTACGCGGTGCCCTGGATGTAGATGTTCGCGCCGGTCGACTGGGCGGCATCGAACGCGAGGTCGGGCACCTGGCGCATCGTCACCGACGAACCCAGCGCCGTTGTCTGCCAGGCAGGAGCCGACTCGAACAGGCTCACGCCGCCACCCGTCGCCCACAGGCGCTTGTTGTTGTCGCCATTGGTGGAGTCGACGGCTGCGAGACCTTCGTTCCACACCGTTTCACCCGCCCAGGTGGTGCCACTGGTGCTCAGCGTGGTGCCGCCCACGGCCACCACGTTGGGCGAGCTGGCCGGCTCGCTCACGGAGTAGTGGCTCAGCGAGATTTCCACGGTGCCGGCCGAGTTGGTGACATAGCCTGGCGCGCCTTCGGTCGGATCGCTCGACCACTGGTACACGCCCGCATCGCCCGAGGCGATGGAGAAGGTCTGACCCTGCGCCACCGCCTGCGCGAAGATCTTGTCGTCGGCAGCCTGCGTACCGGAGCTATTGGCGGCCGATTCGTCTTCACCCAGCGAGACGTTGATCACCTTGGCGACGTTGTCGGTCACGGCGCGGTTGTACGCGGCGGTGATGGCGGCGTCGGTGAGGCAGCTGTCGTTCGCGTCGCAGTTGGGCGCGGTGTAGAAAATCAGCGTGTTCACGCCGCCCGATGTGCCGGTGATGGTCTGGCTGTCCAGGTTCCATTCGCCGTCGCCGTTCGGATCGTCTGCGTACGCGCTGGTGCCGGTCTTCACCACCTGGGTATTTACCGTGCTCATACCGGCGTTCGTGGTGAAGGTCTTGAGGTCGGTGATGGTCTGGGTGAGATCACCCCAGGTGATGATGCCGACCTTGGTGTTGGACGCGGTGGGCGTGCTGCCCACGTCGTAGATCGCAGGGAAATCCTTCGGACTGTGCGAGGTCTGCGTGCCTGTGGCCTGGATACCCACATGGTTCGCACTCACCGGCCCCTTGATGTGGTGCATGGTGTGCGGCACGTTGAGGTTCTGCAGGCCCAGCACCGAATCCACGATGCCACCCAGCGCCCCCGGCACCTGCACGGCCGAGTCGTTGGCGATGCGCTGCTTGCCGCCGTACTTGAAGGTGCGCATGGTGGTGCGGAACGCCGCGTTCACGGTGTTCGCATTGCCGTCGGCTTCCACCAGCATGTTGTTGGGTGACACGCGGACGTTGCTGAAGCCGGACTGGCTCAGGTGCGCCATGACCTGCTGCACCTGGGCGTCGGTCGGCGCATAACGGGCCTTGAACTGCGCCGGTGTCAGGAAGCGGTGGAACTGCGCGCTCGCCGGGTCGTTCACGGCGTGCAGGAACGTCTCCAGCTCATTCACGTTGCGCAGGTTCAGGCTCAGCGCCACATGCATGGGCTTGCTGGCCTCCAGCGGCGACACGGTGGCGGCATCCACCTTTGGCGAGCCGTGCATGCTCAGCGTCCAGCTGCCGCCAGCGGCGGCGGTGGTCGCCGCGGGGGTGGGCGCCACGGCATGGGTCATGGCTGCCTGCGTACGCACGCCCACCCAGCCATCGTTGGTGGTGGCGTGCAGCGAACCTGCCATGGCGACCGACATCGCCAACGGCAGCATGGCCTTGCGAATTGCCTTTCCCCGCAAATCGATACGAACAGTCATTCTTGTCTCCTTGACGTTTTTTGAGGACGAACCGACCCGATGCGGTGCGCTGCACCACATGAAAGGTTTGCGCCGCATTCGCACGGCCTCAGGTCTCGTGACTGTGTTGCGATCCGATAGGCGCCAGGACTCACCTTCCCCCTGCCATTCCATGGAACGGCATGTCCCGACGCAGACTCGCTAAACGACGCCCACCAGCGAATACCGGCGGCAGCGTCGCCAAAGGACCATCCGTCAACCCTCCCGCTCACGGATTAATTGACGCTAATCAAGAAAATTCGAAGCGTCAATCAGATCGGCGCTGCGTATAAAACGTTTTTCCGACAGCAAGTTAATGCGAAATCCGACGATTTCCCCATTAACTTCCGCAAGGCTTTCGCGAAGCTGGAGTGGCCAATTACTCAAGCTGTTTCAATACGATAAGAAAAGTGGTGACGCCCATCGCAATATGAAGAAGTGACAGGCCGATCCCGCTGCGGCGCGAGTTATATCGATTCGACTACCAGGCGTGCCTCGCGGCGGCGATCCGAAAATCACTGCACACGGCGCGAAAGTTATTGCGAAGGCCAGGAGGCCTCCGTTCGCCGGAGGCCTCACAAAGGTAAATGTGCACTGAATATCGGCAACGCAAACGCGAGGCGAATGCGCGGCACAGCACGATGCATCTCTCGTGCTGTGCCGCTTCAACCGTAGAGTGCGCGCCCCACGATCAGGGGATCGGCCAGCCCGATCGACGACGGGTCGCGATTGGCATAGGCAAGGCGATTGAGCACGTGGCGCATGGCATTGAGGCGCGCTCGCTTCTTGCAATCGGAGCGGATGACCATCCACGGCGAATCGGCCGTGTCCGTGTGCGCAAACATGGCCTCCTTGGCCTGGGTATACGCATCCCACTTGTCGAGCGAGGCCAGATCCACCGGGCTCAGCTTCCATTGCTTGAGCGGATGCAGCTTGCGCTCGTCGAACCGTCGCCGCTGTTCGGCGCGGCTCACCGAAAACCAGAACTTGAAGAGATGGATGCCGCTGTTCACCAGGTGCCGCTCGAACTCCGGCACCTGGCGCATGAACTCGTCGTACTCGGCCGGCGTGCAGAACCCCATCACGCGCTCCACGCCAGAGCGGTTGTACCAGCTGCGATCGAACAGCACGATCTCGCCCCGCGTCGGCAGATGCTGGATATAGCGCTGGAAATACCACTGCCCGCGCTCCGCTTCACTGGGCTTTTCCAGCGCCACCACGCGTGCGCCACGCGGGTTGAGGTGTTCCATGAAACGCTTGATGGTGCCGCCCTTGCCCGCCGCATCGCGCCCCTCGAACACGACAATGACGCGTTGCCCGGTTTCACGGACCCACGCCTGCAGTTTCAGCAGCTCTACCTGGAGCCGGTATTTCTGCTTCTCGTAATGGCGGCGGGACATCTTGTGTCGGTAGGGATAGTCCCCGTTGCGCCAGCCTGCCGAGAGCTCATCGTCCGGGTGGCGATGATGGACGCCACGCAGGCCAGGATCACCTTCCAGCAGCAGCTGCCGCACGCGTTCCGCATCGTCGGGAGACAAACCCTCCATGACAGTCCGCATGCTGGCATACAACGCATCGGCACCTTGTGCAGACTGCCCGACGAAGATGTCGTGCGCGCCTTCGGCCAACGCGGATCGCGCCGACGCCACCGCATGGGCAACCGTGCGCACTTCCCCGGCGTGCGTGGCCTCCCGCTGCACGGATGGAGGCGGCGTTGGGTGGGTGGTGTCAGCACTTTGGGCAACGGGTGCTGTTGCGGACGATCGTCCGGCGGGTTGGCGCGACATGCGGGAGTCCCTGCGGCAGGGTCGATGGAGAGCCGCGCCGACGGCGCGGCCGGGAAAGATCAGGACACCGATGCCTTGCGCAGGATCACGTACATCTGATCCTTCAGCAGCAGCTTCTCTTTCTTGAGCTGCTCGATGGCCAGGCCGCCTGCGGGCGTCTGGCCGGTTTCCATGTTGGCGATTTCCTGGTCCAGCGCGTTGTGGCGATGGAACAGGCGGGAGAAGTGAGGGTCACGGCTCTTGAGCGTCGTGATCAGGTCGCGGTATTCGGGAAACATGGTCGTGCTCCGGCTGGGAAAACAGGCTGCTTGTGCAGCCTGGCGCTCAGCCGGTCGGCAGGTACTGACCTTGATCAACGATGTCAGCGTGCGATGACACCCTTGCGGCGGCATCGTGGGTGCGGGCATCTGCCCACACCGGAAAAATCAGAGCATGCCGGTTTCGAGCTTGGCCGCGTCCGACATCATGGAGTGGTTCCACGGCGGATCGAACACCAGGTCCACGTCCGCTTCATTGACGGTGGGGATCAGCTCGAGCTTGGTGCGCACATCGTCCACCAGGATGTCGCCCATGCCGCAGCCGGGCGCGGTCAGCGTCATCTTCACGTAGACCTTGCGCTGGTCGGGCGAGGGGTGTTCCATGCTTACGTCGTAGACCAGGCCCAGCTCCACCACGTTGATGGGGATCTCCGGATCGAACACGGTGCGCAGCTGCTGCCACACCAGTGCTTCCACGTCGGCATCGCTGGCGTCGCTGGCCAGTTCGATCGGCGGCGGCGGCTCTTTGCCCAGCGCATCGGCATCGTTGCCGGCGATGCGGAACAGGTTGCCTTCCACGTACACCGTGAAGCTGCCGCCCAGGGCCTGGGTGATGTAGCCGATCTGGCCGGCGGGCAGGCTCACCGTTTCGCCCTGCGGCACCATGACTGCCTGACAGTCACGCTCCAGGGTGAAGGGCTCGCTGCTAAGACTGAAACCGCTCATGCCGATCCTGCCGAATCTCGTCGATGGGCGAGGCAAAGCGCCACGCCAAGCTGTCTATTATGCCGGTTGACGCCCGGCCATGCCCGTTCACATCAGGTCGGGGCTGGCCAATCTCAAGGGCGACGCCGCTTTCCGGCGTTTCAGCCCCGGGACAGCCAGGCCGCCCGGCGCGGTATCATGGGGGTTTTACGCCCGGGAAAAACCGTGTCCGCAGTCCACTCCGTCACTCGCCACGCATGAAGATGCGGTCCGTCTTCTCGATGCTGTTTGCGCTGGTGAGCGCCCTGATGCTGGGGCTGGCCGCTGGCGCCATGTGGATGGTTCCCACGCTGTATTCCCAGCGTGCCCTGCCGTGGCTCGCCCTGCCGTTGGGTTGGCTGCTGGGCAAGGCGGTGCGCCATTGGGTGCGCCCCGCCGGCGGCAACGCTGCCATCCTCGCCGCCTTCGCCACGTTCGCTGCGGTGTTGTACGTCAATGTGCTGATGGCCGCGGCTCGCATTGCCGGCCTGATGGGCCTGGGGCTGGTCGACTCGCTGCGCACCGCCGGTCCGCGCATGCTGCTTCAGCTGGCCGAACTGAGCTGCTCGCCCACCGACGATGTCTGGTTCATCGCCAGCATGGGCCTGGCCGCTTTCATTGCCCTGCGTCCCGCGCACCAGCCGAAGGCTGGCGACTGAGGGAACACCTCAGCCGTCCAGCGACTTGAGCTCGGCCACCAGCTGGCTCGCCGCTGCCTGGCCATCGCCATAGAGCATGCGGGCGTTGTCGGCATAGAACAGCGCGTTTTCAATGCCGGCAAAACCGGTGCCCTTGCCGCGCTTCACCACGATCACTTGCCTGGCGTTGGCCACATCCAGGATGGGCATGCCATAGATGGGCGATGACGGGTCGGTCTTGGCCAGCGGGTTCACCACGTCGTTGGCGCCGATCACCAGGGCCACGTCGGTCTGCGGGAACTCGGGGTTGATGTCATCCATGTCGGCGATCAGGTCGTAGGGCACGCCCGCTTCCGCCAGCAGCACGTTCATGTGGCCGGGCATGCGCCCCGCCACCGGGTGGATGGCGAACTTCACCTTCACCCCGCGCTCGATCAACAGCTTGGCGAATTCCCACACCTTGTGCTGCGCCTGCGCCACGGCCATGCCGTAGCCCGGAACGATCACCACGCGCTCGGCGTAAGCCATCATCACGGCCGCGTCGCTGGCCTCGATCGGCTTCTGGGCGCCATCGATGGCCTGGCCGGCGGCACCGCTGGCGCCGAAGCTGCCGAACAGCACGTTGCCGATGGAGCGGTTCATCGCCTTTGCCATCAGCTGGGTAAGCAGCGTGCCCGCCGCACCCACCACGGTGCCCGCGATGATCATCGCCTCGTTCTGCAGCACGAAGCCCTCGAACGCCACGGCCAGGCCGGTGAAGGCGTTATAGAGGGAGATCACCACCGGCATGTCGGCCCCGCCGATGGGCAGGGTCATCATCAGGCCGAACAGCAGGGCCAGCACGAAGAAGGCCACGATCAGCGGTTCGGTCAGCTGACCGCTGGCGATCATGCCCCCCAGCACCACCGCGGCCGCCAGCACCAGCATGTTCACCACGCGCTGGCCGGGGAACACGAAGCGTTTGTCCAGCCAGCCCTGCAGCTTGGCAAAGGCAATCAGCGAACCGGAGAAGCTGACCGAGCCGATCAGCGCGCCCAGTACGGCCAGCGCCAGCTGTGCGGTGTTCGGGGCGTCGCCGCTGGCGGTGAACTGCCCGCCGTCGAGCATCGTGACGGACCGGCCCGCATAGCTGAACAGCTCGGCCGCGCCGATGGCCGCCGCCGCACCGCCGCCCATGCCGTTGTAGAGCGCCACCATCTGGGGCATCGCCGTCATGGCGACCCGCCGGCCCGACCACCAGGCGGCCGACACGCCGATCAGCACCGCCGCCAGGATCAGCCCCCGGTTATGCATGTCCGGCAGGGCGAAGGTGGCCAGCACGGCCACCAGCATGCCCACGCCCGCCCACACGATGCCGCCCCGAGCGGAGCGCGGGGAACTCATGCGTTTGAGACCGAGGATGAACAGCAGGGCAGCGAGGAAGTAACAGGCCTTGATCACGTCAGGCAGCCAGGCCATTACTTCGCCTCCTTGCCGGGGGCGGGCTTGCTGGCCTTGAACATCTCCAGCATCCGTTCAGTCACCACGTAACCGCCGGCCGCGTTGCCGGCACCCAGTAGTACGCCAACGAATCCGATGACCACCTCGAAAGGGGTCTGGGCATGGCCTAGCGCTATCATGGCGCCCACCAGCACAATGCCGTGGATGAAATTTGAACCGGACATCAACGGCGTGTGGAGAATCACCGGTACCCGGGCGATGATCTCGTACCCCGTGAAAGCAGCCAGCATAAAGATGTAGAGCGCCAGGAAACCATCGATCATGACCCCTCCCCGCCAGAACATCGGTGTAACCGCACTATACGGTTGCGGGTCAACGCGCGCGAGCCTCGGACGTTGATATCCAAGGACGTACCGATGGAGTCTCAGGATGGCCGATCCGATGAAACGGACGATGGCGGCATGAACAGCGCCGTGTCCACCCTTGATGCCGACCTGCTGCTCGAAGACGTCCGGGCGGTACCCGCTTCCATGGACGCTTTCCTGGCCCAAGTGGAGCGCCGCGCCTTCCGCATGGCCGAGCTGAACCTCGGTCACCGCGAGGATGCGCTGGACGCCGTCCAAGACGCCATGCTCAGGCTCGTCAAGCATTACAGCGACAAACCAGCCCAGGAATGGACGCCCCTGTTCTGGGGCATCCTGCGCCGGCGCATCGTGGACCTGCAGCGCCGCCGCAAGGTGCGCTCGATCATGGTGGGCTGGCTGGGCGGACGGGACGAAGACGGCGAGGATCTCCCCATGTGGGAGCCGGCAGACAACGGCCCGGGCCCGCTGGAGCGGCTGACCGACTCCCAGTCGTACGCGGACATGGCAGCGGCCGTGAAACTGCTGCCCCAGCGCCAGCGCGAGGCTTTCATGCTGCGCGTGCTGGAAGGCCTGGACGTGGCGGAGACCGCGCAGGCCATGGGTTGTTCGGAAGGGAGTGTCAAAACACATCTGTCGCGCGCGCTGCAACGCTTGCGTGACCAACTGGAGGACTGGCGATGAACGCGCCTGACAACCACCTCGAACGCCGCGCCCGCGAGCTGTATCGCGAGGCCGCGGTCCAGCTTGACCCGGCCATGGCCGCGCGTCTGCGCGCTGCCCGTCGGGACGCGTTGGCCAGCCCGCGGGACTCGTGGGCGCACCGCTTGCTGCAGCTGCTGCTACCGGCAGGGGCCTTCGCGGCCATTGCCTTTGTCGCCCTGTTCCTGTCTTCGCCGGTGCAGCGACCGACCTCGGCCGCCCCCACCGTCATGCAGGCCGCCGATACTGAAGGCGAGCTGCCGCCGGACGCGGCTGCTGCCGACCCGACGCTGTATCAGAACATGGAGTTCTATGGATGGCTGGCCAAGAATGGCGACAGCGAGGCGAGCAGGTAACCATGCGTCGATGCCGTGTTTTCGCCTCGCTGCTTTTCGTCCTCGGACTCAGCGGCATCGCCACCAGCGCCTTGGCCCAGCAGCTCCCCCCGCCGGGATCGCCGGGGGCTTTTCCGCCCCCACCGCCGGGAGCCTTTCCCCCTGGCCCTCCGGGCATGCCGCCCGGACCGCCGCCGCAGGCGCGCCCGTGGCAGAGCCTGTCGCCGGATGAGCGCGACATTCTTGCCCCGCTGGCCGACAAGTGGAACTCCTACCCGCCGGACCGCCAGGCGCGGATGCTGCAGCGTGCCCAGCAGTGGAAATCGCTGCCGCCCGACCAGCGCGCGGAGATTCGCCAGCGCATCGACCAGTGGCAGAAGATGACGCCGCAGCAGCGCGAGCAGGCCCGCGAGAACAGCAAGCGCTTCCAGGAACTTCCGCCGCAGGAGCGCGAGCAGCTGCACGCGGCCTTCCAGCGTTTCCAGCAGTTGCCGCCGGACCAGCGTGAGCAGCTGCTGCGCCAGTGGCACCACGACATGCGCGACCAACCGATGGGCCCGCCGCCCAAGGGGCCGCGGCACTGAAAAAAGCCCTGCTTGCGCAGGGCTTTTTTTATGGGCTCAGGTGGCGTGGAGCGGAGCGGATCAACCCTGGAACTGGGCCTGGCCGTCGCGGGTGACGCAGCTCTTGGCCACCAGCTCGTCGTTGAAATCGGGGGCCAGCGTGCCGCCCTGGATCAGCAGCTCGACGAAGTTGTACACGTTGCGCGCGATCATTTCCGACGCATGCAGCGGCGCGCCGGCGGGCAGGTTCAGCGGCCCAAGGATCACCACGCCCTGATGCTCCACGCGCTGGCCCGGCTGGGTCAGCTCGCAGTTGCCGCCGCCCTCGGCCGCCAGATCCACGATCAATGCGCCCGGCTTCATGCCATCGACCATGGTGCGCGTCACGATCTTCGGTGACGGACGCCCCGGCACGGCGGCGGTGGTCACGATCACATCGACACTCTTGAGGTGCTCGGCCAGCGCCTGCTGCTGTGCCTGGCGCTCCTCGGCGGTGAGCTCGCGCGCATAACCGCCGCTGCCGGCGGCGCTCACGCCGAGCTCGATGAATTTCGCACCCAGCGACTCCACCTGCTCGCGCGTTTCCGGACGCACGTCGTAGCCCTCGGTCTGCGCACCCAGGCGGCGCGCGGTGGCAATGGCCTGCAGGCCCGCCACGCCCGCGCCGATCACCAGCACGCGCGACGGCCGGATGGTGCCCGCCGCGGTGGTGAGCATGGGAAAGAATTTCGGCGAGGCCTCGGCGGCAATCAGCATGGCGCGATAGCCCGCCACTGCGGCCTGTGAACTCAGCACGTCCATCGCCTGTGCACGCGTGGTGCGCGGCAGCAGCTCCAGCGAGAACGCGGTCAGGCGGCGCTTGCCCATCGCCTCGATGCGCGCGGCGGCGCCATAGGGACGCAGCTGGCCAACCACCACGGCACCTTCGCGCAGGCGCGGCCACACGCTGTCATCGGGGGGAAGCACGCAGGCGAACACGTCGGCCTGGGCCAGCACGCTGTCCGCATCGGCAAACTCCACGTCCGCATAGGTATCGTCGGGAAAACCGGCCGCTGCACCGGCACCGCGCTCCAGCAGCACGCGCACGTCCTTGCCGCGCAGTTTCTTCGCCACTTCCGGTGTGATCGCCACGCGCCGTTCGCCGGCGGCGGTTTCGCGCAATGCAGCCACGGTGATCGGCATCGTGCATCCCCTGCGGAAAGGTTCCCGCATCCTACCTGAGCGCCTGCGGCGTCGACCACCTGGCCCTTGCAGTCCCTGCTCCAAGGGAGTTAACTGGCCCGCCACCGGTACGAAAACCGCCCTGGGCGACCGTAAGCGAACACCGCCCCGGGGACAGCGTATTGATGGGGATCCCGCCATGGAGATCCCGATGACTGCTGTCGTTGTTCCCGATGTCCTGCTGAACCTGGCGCGCCAGGCGCGCGAAAACGCCTATGCGCCCTACTCCCGCTTCCTGGTCGGCGCCGCGCTGCTCACCCACGATGGCCGCCACTTCACCGGCTGCAACGTGGAGAACGCCTCTTACGGCCTGTGCAACTGCGCCGAGCGCACCGCCTTGTTTGCTGCGGTGGCTGCCGGCTGCCGTCCTGGCGATTTCGCTGCCATCGCGGTGATCGGCAGTACTGCCGGCCCGATCAGCCCCTGCGGCGCCTGTCGCCAGGTGATGTCCGAGCTGTGCGACGAGACCATGCCGGTGTGGCTGGGCAATCTCGACGGCGCCGTGCAGGAAACCACGGTGGAGGCGTTGCTGCCGGGGTCGTTCCGGCTGGCAAGTTGCGGGCACGGGTCGCTTCACTCGCCAGCCCCCGCGCTTTAGCATCCACGGTTTGGCTTTGCGGACCGCCCCATGTCCTCTCCCCTTTCCCTGCTGCAACAACGCCACTCCGCCCCCTCGCGCCAACTCGGTGAACCCGGCCCGGACGAGGCCACGCTGAAGGCGCTGCTGGAGGCCGCGATCCGCGTGCCGGACCACGGCAAGCTCCAACCGTTTCGCCTGATTCTGTTGCAGGGCCAGGCCAAGCTCGATTTCGGCCAGCGCCTGGCCGAGCTGTCGTTGCGCGTCAACCCGAACATGGCTGATGCCAAGCGCGAGAAGGACCGCACCCGCTACGACTTCGCCCCGCTGGTGGTAACCGTGGTCGCGCGCATCGATGCGTCGAGCACGGTGCCGGTGATCGAGCAGCAACTCAGCGCGGGCTGCGTGGCCTACAACCTGCTGCTGGGTGCCGGGGCGCTCGGCTTCGGCGCGCAGTGGCTGACCGGCTGGGCGGCGTACAACCGCGAGGCGGCGGCCATCCTCGGCCTGAAGGACAACGAGCAGGTGATCGGTTTCGTGCATATCGGCACGCCACAGATCGACGTGCCCG
This sequence comes from Dyella telluris, assembly GCF_014297575.1. Lineage (NCBI taxonomy): Bacteria > Pseudomonadati > Pseudomonadota > Gammaproteobacteria > Lysobacterales > Rhodanobacteraceae > Dyella > Dyella telluris. The sequence goes on from NZ_CP060412.1 coordinate 1,109,460, forward strand.
ACCGTGAGCGACCGGTACTCGGCGAGGTGGTCAGCACGTGGACACCATGAGCCGTCCAGCCGTCCATCTGATCGACGGCAGCCTGTATGTGTTTCGCGCCTGGCATTCGATGCCGGACGAATTCCATGATGCGGACGGCCACCCGGTCAACGCCGTGCACGGCTTCACGCGTTTCCTCTGCGAACTGCTGGAACGGGTGAAGCCCGAGCACCTGGCGGTGGCGTTCGATGCGTCGCTCACCACCTCGTTCCGCAATGCCATCTACCCCGCTTACAAGGCCAACCGCGAACTGCCGCCGCCCGACCTGGAACGCCAGTTCGTGCTGTGCCGCGAAGTCGCGCTGGCGTTGGGCGTGCCGGTACTGATCGATCACACCTACGAAGCCGACGACCTGATCGGCAGCGCGCTGTGGACCTTCCGTGGGCACGGTTTCCGCAGCGTCATCGTTTCCGCGGACAAGGACTTCGGCCAGCTGCTGGGCGACGACGATGAGCAGTGGGACTACGCACGCAACCTGCGCTGGGGCCCGGCGGGCGTACATGAAAAGCTTGGCGTGCATCCGCACCAGGTGGCCGACTACCTGGCGCTCTGCGGCGATGCCGTCGACAACATTCCCGGCGTGCCGGGCGTCGGCGCAAAAACCGCGGCGGCGCTGCTGGCCCACTTCGGCAACCTCGATGCACTGCTCGATCGCGTGGACGAGGTGCCCTTCCTGCGCCTGCGCGGCGCGGCCAGCTGTGCCGTCAAGCTGCGCGAGCATGCGGAAGCCGCACGCCTTTATCGCCGCCTGACCCGTATCGCCCTGGATGCGCCGGTGCCGCTGGAAGCCGATGCCCTGCGTCGCCAGCGCGGCGAGACGGGGGTGATGGATGCGCTGTGCGAGCGGCTGCGCTTCGGGCCGCTCACGCGGACGCGGTTGCGGGCGTTGCTGGCCTGACCAGCCACACGGCGTCACCCCATGCCTGTAGGAGCGCACTTGTGCGCGACCGCAGAGGCGCGGCGCACCCCTGTCATTCAAGAAACACTTTGATGTGTAGGAGCGCACCCTGTGCGCGACCGGCATAGGAATGGGCACCATGCCATGCGGTGGTCGCGCACAAGTGCGCTCCTACAAAAGTCGTACGGGGGCGCGCCAGCACCGGGCGTGCAGCTCGCGGTAGCATGTCACGCATGCAAGGCGTCCCCTCCACGTTCCCGTCGCAACGCGACGAGGCCGAATTCCGTCTGGCGGCCCATCGGCCGGGCGTGGAGCTGTATCGGGCGCACATCGTGCGCCATGCCTTCGATCCACATACCCATGACGGTTTTGGCCTGGGCGCCATCGAATCGGGCGTGGAACGCTTTCGCTACCGCGGCGCGGACCATCTCGCGCCCGCCGACTCGGTGGTGATGATGAATCCCGACGAGCTGCACACGGGGCGCGCCGAAACCGAAGGCGGCTGGCATTACCGCATGGCGTACATCGAGCCGTCCGTGGTGGCCGAAGTCACCGGCGAGGCAGGATGGTGGTTCGACGACGTGGTGCGCGAAGACCTGCCCAGCGCACTGCGCGTCACCCAGTTGCTCAACGCGCTGTGGCAGGTGCGCGAACCGCTGGCCTTCGACAGCATGCTGTACGAACTGCTGGGGCTGTTCCGCCGCCATGCGCAGGTGCCACGCAAGGCCACGGATGGTGCGCCGGCGCGATTCGCGCCCGTGGTGGAATACCTGCATGCGAATCTCGCACAGCGGCTGACGCTGGATGAACTCGCGGCAGTAGCCGGCCTGAGCCCCTTTCATTTCCTGCGGCAGTTCCAGTCACAGCATCACGCCACGCCCCAGCAGATGCTGATGGCGTTCCGCCTGGCCGAGGCCAAGCGGCAGCTGTCGCGTGGGCAACCGCCGGCGGACGTCGCAGCCGCGGTGGGCCTGGCCGACCAGGCACATCTCACCCGGGCATTTGCGCGACGTTACGGGGTGACGCCGGCGAAGTATCAGCGCGCGTTGCGCGGTTAGGCGTCCGTATCCTCGACTCTGTAGGAGCTCGCTTGCGCGCGACTGGACTGCCGGTTGATCGTAGGGGAGCGGAGAGTCGTGGCTCCGCGGTCGCGCGCAAGCGCGCTCCTACAAAGAATTGCGCCACCCGCAATCTGGTACAAGACCGCGCCACGCGATTAGGCCACGCTGCGGCCCATGTGGACAGGCATTCTCTACGCACTCGCCGCCGGCCTCATGTGGGGCCTGGTGTTCGTCAGCCCGCTGTTGCTGCCGGAGTATCCGGCGGCGCTGCAATCGGTGGGCCGTTACCTCGCCTTCGGCGTCATCGCGCTGCCGCTGGGCTGGATGGACCGGCGCGCCCTGCGCATGCTTGGCCGCGCGGACTGGCTGGAGGCACTCAAGCTCGCCGCCGTGGGCAACTTGCTCTATTACCTCTGCCTGGCCAGCGCGATACAGCTGGCCGGCGCGCCACTGCCGACGATGATCATCGGCACGCTGCCGGTGGTGATCGCCATTACCGCGAACCTGCGCGATGCGCATCGCGATGGCCGGCTGCCATGGCTGTCGCTGGCGCCGTCGCTGGTGCTGATCGCGCTGGGCATCACCTGCGTGAACCGGGCGGAGCTGGCCGCACTCGATCATCCGTCGAGCGCCGAGCTCTGGCGCTATGCGCGAGGCGCCCTGCTCGCCATCGGCGCGGTGGTGTGCTGGACGTGGTATCCGCTGCGCAATGCCGACTGGTTGCGCCGCCACCCCGAACGCAGCCCGCGCACCTGGGCAACGGCACAAGGGCTGGCCACGCTGCCGCTCGCGTTGGGCGGCTATGCGGTGGTGTGGTCGTTGATGAAGATCAGCGGCAACCCGTTCGCGATGCCGTTGGGTCCGCATCCATGGCGATTCGTGGGGCTGATGGCCGCCATCGGCCTGTTCGCCTCATGGCTGGGCACGCTGTGCTGGAACGCCGCGAGCCAGCGCCTGCCGACGGCGCTGGTGGGGCAGCTGATCGTGTTCGAGACCCTGGCCGCGCTTTCCTATGCCTACGTGCTGCGCGGCCAGCCGCCCGGCCCGCTCACACTGGCTGGCGTGGCCCTGCTGGTGGCCGGCGTGGCGCTGGCGGTGCGCATCAAGCCGCGACCGGTCGAATTGTCTGTGGAATGAGGGTTCCCAAAGGTTGTTCCTGACACATCGGCACGGGCAACATGCAGTCTTCCGAACCCGCCGTGATCCTGCCGATGAATCATCCTGACTCCCGTATTCCCAGCGACGCCAGCGCGCCGGTGGAAACCCTCCATGTCGGCAAGTGGCTGAGCCTGCGCAAGCGCGGGCGCTGGGAATATGCCGAGCGCAACAACCCCGGTGGCGCGGTGATCATTCTGGCGGTCACGCCGGAGGACAAGGTGCTGTTCGTCGAGCAGTACCGCGTCTCCATCCTCAAACACACCATCGAGATGCCTGCCGGCCTGGTGGGTGACCTTCACGAGCACGGCGATGAAGACGCCATGCTGGCCGCCGGTCGCGAGCTGGAAGAGGAAACCGGCTATCGCTGCGGCCGGCTGGAATTCGTGCATGAAGGCCCGTCGTCCTCGGGCATGAGCACCGAGATGATCGCCTTCGTGCGCGCCTGGGATCTGGTCAAGGTGGGTCCGGGCGGCGGTGACGAGTCCGAGAACATCATCGTGCACGAGGTGCCGCGCACGCAGGCCGGCGAGTGGCTGTTCGCCCGCGCGGCCGAGGGTTACTCGATCGATCCCAAGCTGTTCGCCGGCCTGTGGTTCATCGAGCACACCGGCGAGAAAGCGCGAAGCTGAACGCATCGTCGCGCCGGGGCTAAAGAAACCTGGGGAGCCGCCGATCTGAGTCATGTCGAACCTTTGCGACTGACCACATCACGGACCCCCTTTCATGAAGAAGACCCTGATTGCCGCTGCCCTGTTCCTGTCTGCTCCGCTGGCTGCCCACGCTGCCTGCGCACCGACCGATTTCCAGGTGCAGGACTTCAAGATGAAGCTCGTCGGCGCTGGCGCCGCCGCCCGCCTGAGCCTGACCGGCCAGCTGGTGAACCACTGCGCCGAAGCCGCCGCCGCCCAGATCACCATCGATGCCAAGGACGGTTCCGGCAAGGTCCTGGCCACCAAGAAGGGCTGGCCGGCCGGCACCACCAACATCGCCCCGGGCCAGTCGGTGGATTTCGACCTGGGCCGCCTGTTCCGCTTCGATCCCGAAATGCAGCAGTACACCGTCGGCGTGGCCGACGTGCGCACCTGGTAACCACCGTTGCCGGTGGCATGCCCTGCGTTCTGATTTGTTTCTTTTCAGGCCCCGTTTCGGGGCCTTTTTTTGGCTGCGACCCGGCCAAACCGGGCGACAAGTGTGACGCAGTTCAAGTTTTCGGACTCTTGTCCGATATGCTGGGGGACTCAGTGACAGCCTTACAGGAGGCTCAGGGCACCCCCATGGCCAGACGGGTGCCCTGGTATCAGCGAGCGCCATGCACCTAGACATTCCAACCTTGACGATTGTCAGTCTGCTGATGGGCATTGCCGCGTCAGTGGGCTTTACGTCGTTGATGGCGGTCATGAACACGCAGAAGGTCCTGCGCATCTGGGTAGCCAGCATCTGGATCAACACGTTGGGCATCACCCTGATCGGGCTGCGCAACCATATTCCGGACGTCCTCTCGATCGTGCTCGGCAACGGCCTGCTGGTCACGGGCAACATCCTCACCCTTCGTGGCATCAAGCAGCACCTGGGCCGGCCCATGCGCTGGCGCTGGCCAATCCTGCTTGCGCTGGTCTACACCGGCGCCATCGCGTGGTTCGCCTTTGGCACGCCCAACCTCGGCGCGCGGCTGCTCGCCGGCAGCCTGCAGGCCATGGCGTTCAACCTTGCCTACGCTTACCTGCTGCTGCGCTACGCCGAACCAGACATCCGCAAGAGCTGCCGCATCGCCGGCGTGGTGCTGCTGGTCAACGGCCTGTTCTATCTCGTGCGGTCCTTCGTGCCGATGAATCCCGAGGCCAGCCAGAACCTGATGCTGGCGGGCGTACCGGTGGCCGCCACCTATGTCATCGGGATCCTCACCACGCTGGCCTCCTACTTCGCCCTGCTGCAGCTGATCACCGAACGGCTGATGGTGGATCTGCGCCGCGCGGCGCGCACGGACGGGCTCACCGGCCTGCTCAACCGCAGCGCCATCGTGGCGGAAGGCCGTGAAGCGCTGGAGCGCTGCCAGGAGCGGGGGCAATCGTTCGCGCTGATGATCTTCGACCTCGACTACTTCAAGCAGATCAACGACCGCTGGGGCCACGACGCGGGCGACGCGGTGTTGCGCCACGTATCGCAGCAGCTGCGTGAGGCGATCCAGTGGCCGCACTACCTGTCCAGCCGCTACGGCGGCGAGGAATTCGTTGTCGCCCTGCCCGGCGCCACGCTGGACCAGGGGTTGGCCGCAGCCGAACGGCTGCGTCATGCGCTGGCCCATTCGCACGCACGCTTCAGCAACCAGAGCATCCCGGTCACCGCCAGCATCGGCGTGGCCGTGGCCCGATCGGGCACACGCTTCGAACACCTGGTGCGGCAAGCCGACCACGCCATGTACCGCAGCAAGTCCGACGGTCGCAACGGTGTAAGCGCTGCCGATGACCTCGGCGGCCGGCTGGCGCAGGCCGGCGACTCCCGCTGCTGACGGGCGCGTCCCCCGGCGACGCCGGGACTGACCATCTGGCTGATACGTTTCAGAAAAGCCCTACAGGCTTCTGAAATCCCCTGTCCCTCGCCTGTCGGGATTCTCGGCTATGCTGCCTGCGCTTCCGGGGGGAAGCGTTCAAGGGGAATCCAAGGTTATGCATGACGAGACGATGGCCTCGGGCGTATACCTGCCCGAAATCGGTGCTGCCGCCGAGCGACCCGTTGTAAACAGCCGTACCCTGCAATTCCACGGCAATGCCGAGGACTATTTCCGCATCTGGATCGTCAACGTCGCGCTGAGCCTGGTGACGCTGGGCATCTACTCGGCGTGGGCCACCGTGCGCACGCGCCGCTACATGTACGCCAACACCTGTCTTGGCGGCTCACCGTTCGACTACCTGGCCCGTCCGCTGCCCATCCTCAAGGGGCGCCTGCTGACCGCGCTCATCTTCGGCATCTATGCGCTGGGCGGGCAGTTCTTCAAGCCGGCACAGTTCGCCGCCGCGCTGCTCATCGCGGCCTTCATGCCGTGGATGATCGTCAAGAGCCTGATGTTCCGCGCGCGCTACTCCTCGTGGCGCGGCCTGCGCTTCTACTTCACCGACGACTACGCGGGCGCTTACAAGTGGTATCTGGGCGTCTATTTCCTGATGGGCATTCCGCTGGTGGCCATGGGGGCATCCTCGTTGACGGGGCACCCCATCTTCGGCGCACTGCTGTGCGTGATCGGCATGATCGCCCTGTATCCGTGGATCAAGGGCAACCAGCAGCAGTGGATGGTGGAGAACCATCACTTCGGCGGCAAGTCGTTCAAGTTCAATGGCGACATGGGCAGCTATTACTCCATCTATGGCCTGGCAGCGCTCGTGGCGCTGGCCTGGTTCATGCCCACTACGGGCCTGTTCGGCGCATTGAGTCCCCTGCTCAAGGGCCAGATCAACGCGCACACCAAGCTGCCGCCGATCAGCTTCGTGCTCGCCGTCTACGCGTGCATGGTGCCGCTCTACCTCGGCGTCTGGACGTTCGTGCACACGCGCATGACCAACATGCTCTACAACCAGTCGCAACTGGGCACTTATCGCTTCCGTTCGACGCTGGCGTACTGGCCGATGCTGGGCATCTACCTCACCAATGGGCTGGCCGTGCTGTGCACCATCGGGCTGGCCATGCCGTGGGCGCGCATCCGCATGGCGCGTTATCGCGCGGCGCATCTGGAAGTGATCGGCGGCGGCGACCTGAGCGACTTCGTGCGTGATGCGTTCTCCCATGGGGACATCGGCGCCACCGCCACCGAGTTGGACAGCCTGCTGGGCATCGACATCGGCCTGTGACGTGATGGTTCCGGCGACCTATTTCGACGGACGATCCACTCGCGCCACGCCGGTATCGGTGTGGCGCGAAGAGGCGATGCTGCGCTGGCGCACCGCCGACCGCCTGCTCGAATGGCAGGCGCCACTACAGGCCATCGAGCCCAGCGCCGGCGTCATCGGCCTGCCCTACACCCTGCGCCTGGTCGACGGCGCGCATCTGCAGATCGAGCACGACCAGTTGCCCGACGACTGGTTTCCCCGCCACCACCGGCTGGAACGCCTGGTCGACTGGCTGGAGCGGCGGTGGCCGGCCGCCCTGGCGGGCATCGCCGTGATCGTGGTGGCGCTGGCCGGCCTGTTTGAGTTCGGCGTGCCATGGGCGGCCGACCGCATCGCCTCGCATATACCTTCCTCGCTGGAGAACGCCATGGGCACGCGTTCGCTGGCCGCGCTGGAAGGCCACCTGCTGTTGCCCACCACGCTGACGACTCGGCAGCAGGCGCACTACCAGGCCGTGTTCCAGCGTTTCGTGCAGAACATGCACGACCTGCCGGAGGTGCGCCTGCACTTCTACAAGGCGCCGGCCATCGGCGCCAATGCGTTCGCCATGCCGGGCGGCACCGTGGTATTCACCGACGAACTGGCGAAGGCACTGCCGGATGACGAGGCGTTCATCGCCGTCATCGCGCACGAGCTTGGCCATCAGGCCCACCACCACATGATGCGGCAGGTGCTGCGCGGCTCCGGCGTCTTCATCGTGGCGGGCATGCTCATGGGCGATGTCACCTCGCTGGGCGGCATCACCGCCGGCGTCCCCACCTTTCTCATCAACGCGCATTACACGCGTGGCTTCGAATCGGACGCGGACCGCTTCGCCTTCGATGCCCTGGCACGCGATGGCATCGATCCGGTGGCCTTCGTGCATGCCATGCAGGCGCTCCAGAAGGCGCACCCTGGACTGAACGAGGTGGAGAAGGACTTGCGGTACGTGTCCAGCCATCCGATGACGGTCGAACGCATCGCCCAAGCCAACAAGGCATCGCAGGCGTTTCGCGCGCATGCGACAGGAAAGACGACGGCGGCTCGCTGAGTCGCCGTCCCTTTTGCATCCACACTCGCGCGCTTACTTGGCGCCCTTGAGCTCGACCACCACCGCCTTGGTCGCCGTACTGCCCACGTTCTGGTTGCTGTGGGTGACCGGGGCGCTGTACATCGCATCGCCCGCCTTGTGCTCCGTTTCGGTGACTTTGCCGTCAGCCGTGGTCGTTTTCGTCTTGCCACCCGTCACGAAGTAGACCACGTTGGCCGGATGCGAATGCATCGGCAAGGTTTCGCCGGGCTTCAACCAGACTTCCGTCACCTTCACCTGGTCGTTGTCCACCAGTACCTTCGTGTTGTTCGGCGCCACCTTCGCCATGTCCTGCGCCAGCAAGGGGCCTGCGACAACACAGGCGAGCGCCAGCAAGGCAGCCTTTGCACTGCACGAAACAGAAACGGTCATGACACGTCCTCCCTCGGTTCAACGGCGTCGTTGATGCCTCCGGAGTGCACGCCATGCATCCCGGAAGCCCACGGTCCGGAAGTCCGTTTCCCTGCGGATGGCATCCGCCCATGCCCCCGCATGGCTCCATGCTGTTGCCCATGTGGCGTATCGACGAGCGACTGCGCCACACATCGGCCGATGTGCGTGTGCAGGTCGTGGGGGCGGTGCAACGACGTGTGCGTGGACGAACGTGAAACAGCAAACACCCGGGAACCCGTGCCCGGATATGCGCCGGAACCTACGCCGGCGCCCGGATGGCGTCAATTGCCCGGAAGGCCGAGAGTCGCTACAGGCCGCGGCAGACGCGGCTTACACGCAAGGCAGGCTTAAGCAAAGCCTGCCTGATCGAACATGGCCCTGCGCGCATGAGCGCAGGGCCAGCGAATCAGTGCAGCACGAACAGCTTGTCGAAGCCCGCCACGCGCAGCGTGCCGCGCAGGCTCGTATCGGCGTTGACGATGCGGATTTCCGAGCGGTCGGCGCCGGCGTGTTCGCGCAGCAGGAGCAGCATGCCCAGCGCGGAGCTGTCCATGCTGGACACTTCGCCCAGATCGATGACGTAGCTGCGTGCGGCACGGCCGTCGAGGCAGGCATCGTGGAAGGCGCGGTGGACGCTGAAGTCGAAGCGCTCACCCAGCTGCAGGGTGACGCAATCGAGGTCGGGATCGTGATGGACGGTCAGGCTCATGACGGAATTTCCTAGGTCAATGCGATCCATCGAGGGATCGCTCGCAGATCAGACACACCGTGTTTGATCTGGCGGAACCAAGTCCGGGCACGTACCGGACTTGGTGAGTCAGGACGGTGCGGATGCACCTTCCTGACCTTAGAACAACTCAATCTCGCCGGCGTCCATCGAGTTCTGCAGCGCCGGGCCGCGCGAGCGGAGGCGCGCCTTCTCGCGCTGGATGGCCAGACGGCTGCGTACACGCTCGGCGCGCTGCGCCAGCAGGTCGGCATCGATCGGGTTGCACGCCAGCTCCTGGATGTCGCGGGTGCATTCGGTGGTGATGTCCTGCAGTTCCACCAGTCGCTGGCGCGTCTGGTTGATCAGCTGGCTGAGGATGTCCTCGAACTGCAGCGAGCGCACGGTGGTGGCTACGTCGGTGCCCAGGCCGCGGTTGATCTCGACCACCTGGTCGGCCACCTTGCTGGTACGGGCGTCGCTCTCGGTAACGTGCGCCATCATGGCGTCGATGCCGCCCTTGGCGGACAGCGCCACGTTCAGATCCTGCGAGGCCATCGTACCGACCAGGCCGCGCAGTTCGCCCATGGCGGCGCGTGCGCGCTCCACGTGGCTGCCGATCTGTTCGTTGAACTGGTTGGAGTGGCTGGCCAGGTTGCGGATCTCACCGGCCACCACCGCAAAGCCACGACCCGACTCACCCGCACGCGCTGCCTCGATGGCCGCGTTCAGCGCCAGCAGGTTGGTTTCTTCGGCGATGGTGTTGACGTTCTTCAGGAGGCCGAACACCGCGTCCATTTCCTTGGCCATGCCGTCGATGCGGTAGACGATGCGCAGGCTTTCGCGCGACATCTGCACCACCATGTCGACGAAGTGCTCCAGCAGGTCGCCGGTACGGGCGGCGAAGTCCTGCACGGACACGCCCTCGCCCTGCACGTCGATGATCTGGCGCAGCAGCGACTGCTGCTGGCCGGTCTTGCGCGACAGGCCGTCAAAGCCGCCGCCGAGCTCGGTCACCGCGTCGCGCAGCAGGTCCATGGCCTGATGCAGTTCACGCGTGGCGTGACCCAGTTCGTCCACCAGCGAGCTGCGTACTTCTTCCAGTGCTTCGCGCACCGGCTCGTGATGTTCCAGCGATGCCTGGATGACCGGCGGCGCGGCGACCGGCACAGCCCGGCGCGTTTCGACGATCCACGCAGCGGTCAGCAATACAACCAGGACCGGACCCAGCCAGGCCGATGGCCAGGCCATGGTCAGCACCAGCGCAACGGCGCTGGCGGCCAGGCCGATCACCGGGCGCTTGTGCATGAAGGAAAGAAGGGCGTCCATAGAGATATCCGCAGATCAGGTGGCCGGCACAGCGGCGCGGGAAACAGGTTGGTGCGCCAGCGCGAGCAGGCGCGCGGCAATATGGTCGAGCGGGAGCTTTTCGGTGGCGGCGCCGAGCTTCCACGCGGCACCGGGCATGCCCCACACCACGGAAGATTCTTCGTCCTGCACCAGCGTGCGCGCACCGCCCTGCTGCAATTCGAGCAGGCCGCGTGCGCCGTCATCGCCCATGCCGGTGAGCAGCGCAGCGATGGCAGACTTGCCCACGCTGGCCGCCATGGACCGGAACAACACGTCCACGCTGGGCTTGTGGCGGTTCACCGGCGGCCCGTTGTGCAGGCGGCACACGTACTTGGCGCCATCCCACATCACCAGCAGGTGTTCGCCACCCGGGGCAATGTACGCATGGCCTTGCTGGATAGGCTGGCCGTCGCGTGCTTCGCACACGCGCATGGCCGAGCAGGTATCCATGCGTGCCGCGAACGGACCGCTGAAAGCCGCGGGAATATGCTGCGTAATGACAATCGGCGGCGCATCGGGTGGCATCGCCTCCAGCACCACGCGGATTGCCTCGGTGCCACCCGTGGATGCACCGATGGCAATGATGGGCATGCCGCCACGGGTACCTGCCGTCTGCGCGCGCGGAAGCACGGCATCGGCGGTAAGGCGCGGCGGCACGTCGAGCTTGCGCACGGCGGTGCGCTGGCGCGGCTTGGCCAGTGCGGCCAGCTTCACCTTCGCACAGATCTCCTGCGCACCTTCGGCAAAGGTGCTGGCCAGGTCCGCGCTTGGCTTGGTGAAGAAATCCACCGCGCCCAGTTCCAGCGCGCGCAGGGTAACTTCGGCGCCTTCCTGGGTCAGCGACGACACCATTACTACCGGTGTCGGCCGCAGGCGCATCAGGTTCTCGAGGAAGGTGATGCCGTCCATGCGCGGCATTTCCACGTCGAGCGTGAGCACGTCCGGATTGAGCTGCTTGATCTTTTCGCGCGCAATCAGCGGATCGGCGGCGGTACCCACCACCTCGATACCCGGATCGCACGAGAGCATGGTCGACAGCAGCTTCCGCACCAGTGCGGAGTCATCGACCACCAGGACACGTACTCTTTCCATCGCGTATTCTTCTCGCCTTCGTCGTACGGCGTGGCGCCTGCCACGTCCGCCGGCCCGTGTCGGCGCCAGATAGCCTGAGGAAACCGTCGCAACGCCCGCGGCGTCAGAACAGTTCCACCTCTCCCTTTATCGGATCGTTTGCCAAACGCTTGAGATACTGGCGCTCGCCATCCACCAGCACCGTGTCGGTGCGACCTCTTAGCTGGCGCACGCGCGCCTTGCCGGTGGTGGGGAAAAACTGCACGTGACGCGGATGCACGTCGCCAAGGTCTTCGGCGGCCACGTCCAGACGCTCGGCATCCAGGTAGCGCCGCACGAAGGCAATGTTGCGCTGACCGATGTCGGTCATGGTGGCCAGCACGCGGCCGCCACCGAACACTTTCACCACCAGGTTCGCGCGCTGCCCGCCTGCCTTGAGGATGGCATTGATCAGCTGTTCCATCGCATCGTTGCCGTAGCGCGCGGCGCGACCCACGGTATCGACCCAGCCACCGCGCTCGCCGCCGATGGGCTCGGGCAACATGAAGTGGTTCATGCCACCGATGCCGCGCACGCGGTCGAAGATGCACGCGGACACGCAGGAACCGAGCACCGTGGACACCATCTCCGGCTGCGAGCTCACGTAGTACTCACCCGGCAGGACCTTCACGGTCATGCAGGCATGCGCGGGGTCCCAGAACCTGCGCAGATGTTCAAAACCGGGAATCACCCGCGAGGGGTCATACCCTGTCCCGACGGGGACGTTGGCAACGGCGACGTTCATGCACTGCGTTTCCGGTAGACCGTCCTTCCGATCAGGTCAAAACTGTCGTTGAGTCCGTACATGGACTCCGAATGGCCAAGGAACAGGTAGCCGCCGTCGGGCAGCAGTCCGGCGTAGCGCTGGAACAGCCGCTGCTTGGTGGGTTTGTCGAAATAGATGACGACGTTGCGGCAGAAAATGGCATCGAACGGACCCTGCATGGGCCAGTCGTGCAACAGGTTCAGCGGCAGGATGCTGATCAGCTCGCGCAGGCGCGGGTTCACGCAGGCGTAGTCGGCGTACTCGCCTTCACCGCGCAGGAACCAGCGCCGCCGGCGTTCCTCACTCACGCCTTCGAGACGATCAAGCGCGTAGACGCCCTTGCGCGCCGTCTCCAGCGCCTGCGGCGACAGATCGGTAGCAAGAATCTTGGCGTCCAGGCCGTTGGCGTTGTGCTTTTCCAGCGCCTCGGCCAGCACCATGGCGAGCGTGTACGGCTCTTCGCCGGTGGCGCAGCCGGCGGACCAGATGCGCAGGCGGCCGCCGTTCTTCTTTTCGCTGATCCAGCGCGGCAGCAGTTCGTCCCTCAGCAGGTCGAAATGATGCGATTCGCGGAAAAAAGCGGTGACGTTGGTGCTGATGGCGCTGGCCAGCTCGCCCAGCTCCTGCTGCGGATCACGCCGCAGCAGCTCGCAGTAGGCCTGGAAATCGCGCAGCTTCAGCGCACGCAGGCGGCGCAGCAGGCGCCCTTGCACCAGCTGGCGCTTGTGCTCGCCCAGCGAGATGCCGCACTGCTCGTACACGAACGTGCGCAGGAACTCGAACTCCGCATTACCCAGTGACGGGCCGCCCATGGCCGCCACGCCAGCTTGATTGTCCATCGTGGCAGCCATGCTCATGCTCAGAACTCCTTCCAGGAGCCAGCGTCGGCGGCTTCAGCCTTGGGTGCGCGCTGTGCCGGCGCGTTGGAGCTGCGCACGGCGGCGAACACGGCTTCGGCTTCGGCCATCACCGACTGCGATCGGGCCTTCTCGGTCGCCACTTCGGCAGAGGCTTCGCCGACCTGGAAGAAACTGACCTGGCGGGCCAGTTCGCCGGCCTGCTCCTGCATCGCACGGGCGGCGGCAGCGGCCTCTTCCACCAGCGCGGCGTTCTGCTGGGTCATTTCGTCCATCTGCAGCACCGCGTGGTTCACCTGGTCGATGCCGGCGGACTGTTCCTGCGATGCGGCGGCAATCTCGGCCACGATGTCGGTGACCTTCTTCACGCTGTCCACGATTTCGGCCAGTGCCTTGCCCGACTGGTCCACCAGCGACGAACCCACGCGCACCTTCTCCGCGCTGTCGTTGATGAGGCCCTTGATCTCCTTGGCGGCACCGGCACTGCGCTGCGCGAGGTTGCGCACTTCGGTGGCCACCACGGCGAAGCCGCGGCCCTGTTCGCCAGCACGTGCCGCTTCCACGGCGGCGTTGAGCGCCAGCAGGTTGGTCTGGAAGGCGATTTCGTCGATCAGGCTGACAATTTCGGAAATCTTGCGGCTGGAGTCGTTGATCTCGCGCATCGCCGCACTGGCCTGCGAGGCCACTTCGCCACCGTGCTCGGCCTGGCGGCGCGTGGCGCTGGCAAGCTGGTTGGCGTGGCTGGCGTTCTCGGCGTTCTGCTTCACGGTAGAGGTCATTTCCTCCATCGACGAGGCGGTTTCTTCCAGGCTCGATGCCTGCTCCTGCGTGCGCTGGCTCAGGTCATCGTTGCCGCGGGCAATCTGCTGCGCGGCCGAGCTCACCGAGCCTGCACCGTGGCGCACTTCGCCGACGATGTTGCTGAGGCGCTGGTCCATGGTGCGCAGGGCATCCAGCAGTTCGCCCAGCTCGTCCTTGCGCTGATTGTCGATCGCGTGGCCGAGCTTGCCGCCCGCGATGGCATGGGCCACCTTCACCGCCACGCCCAGCGTGCTCAGGATGGAGCGCATCAGCAGCATGGCCATGACCGAGGCAATCGCCAGGCCGACCAACAGCGCGACGATGCTGATCGTGCGGACCACGTGGTAACGGGCCACCTGCGCGTCATAGATCTGCTTGGCATCGGCGCGCTGCGCGTCGACCATCTTGCTCAGGGAGGCCTGGCGCTGCATCAGCAGCGGGCGCACCTGCATTTCCAGCAGTTCGCTGGCGCCGGTGTCGCCCTGGTTCAGCGCGTCAACCATCGAGGCCTTGGCATCGGAGTAGTCGGCGTCGGTCGAATGCCAGTCGTCGTAATGCTTCTTGACGGCCGGGCTCATCGGAATGGAGGCGAGCTGCTTCTTGAGATCTTCCATCTCGGCCTGCAGCTTGGCGTATTCGGCCAGCTTGGACTTCACCTGGTCCGGCTTGCCCACCAGCGTGGCGGATTCGCCCAGAAGGATGAAGGACATCAGCTGGCGGCCGGTGACCTGCGAGACCAGCTGGGTCGGCACGATCTCTTCCTCGTAGATCTTGCCCATGCCGGTGTTCTGCTCCTGCATGCCACCAATGCCGATCACCGCTCCGGCGATCAGCATCAGGCCAAGCAGGCCAAGGACCGCACGCATGCGGTTTCGGACCGAGAGTTCCGGGGCTTTCAGTGCAAACTTCTTCATGATGATTCCACTTCCTGCTTTATCGTTCAGGCCACGGCTTTGACATCGGAGGCGGCTGGCAGCGCCGCCTCAAGCATCTGTGCATCCTGGGGCTGCAACAGCTTGTCCACGTCCAGCAGCAGCACCATGCGCTCGCCGGTGGAGGTCAGCCCCTTGAGGTATTCGGTATCCACGGTGGTGCCCATGTCCGGCACCGGGCGGATGGCATCCGGTGTCACGTCGAGCACGTCCGAGACGGCATCGACCACCACGCCGAAATTGCGGCCGGCCACCGTGATGATCACGGTCACCGTGGTCACGCCATAGGCCTCGCGCTCCAGGCCGAAGCGCAGGCGCATATCGATCACGGGCACGATCGCGCCGCGCAGGTTGAGCACGCCCAGCACGTAATGCGGTGCCTGCGGAATGCGCGTCACCGGGGTCCAGCCACGAATTTCGCGGACCGCCAGGATGTCGATGCCGTATTCCTCGTGGGCGAGGTTGACGGTGAGGTACTGCGACTGGAGCGCCTCGCTCCGGGTGTTATCGGACATGTTCGCCTCGTGGTCGGGGCCGCATGCGAGGCCCCCTATCGGGATCTGAATCGGCGGTAAGCAGGGAAACTTGAGTGGAAAGCACGTTTTCGGCAGGTGCCTGATAAAACCTTGCAGGAGCGCGCTTGCGCGCGACCGCCCTGCCCGTGTCAGCGCAAGGCACACCGTCCGGGGTATCGCATGAACAAACGATCCCCGCCGTGCGAAGGGTCCCGGTCGCGCACGAGTGCGCTCCTACAGATAACGGGCCGGCCCGTCAGAACTCGCTCCATCCCCCGGCAGCAACGGCCACCGGGCGGGCTGCCACCGGCGCCCGGGAAGCCGCCGCCGGCGCGGGCCGCTGTGCCGGTTTCGCGCTTGCCTTTCCTGCCAGCCGGAAGAAGCCCACCTGCAGCTGCAGCTGGTCCGCCTGTTCCTGCATGGCGCGGGCCGCCGCTGCCGCCTCTTCTACGAGTGCGGCGTTCTGCTGGGTGACTTCGTCCATCTGCATCACGGCGCGGTTCACCTGATCGATGCCCGAGGACTGCTCCTGCGCCGCGGCTGCCATTTCGGCCACGATGTCGGTGACGCGCTTGACGCTGTCCACGATGCCGGCAAGCACCTGGCCCGATTCGTCCACCAGCGCCGAACCGGCCTGCACCTTGTCCACCGTGTCGCCAATCAGCGCCTTGATCTCCTTCGCTGCCGTGGCGCTGCGCTGGGCCAGGCTGCGCACCTCGCCGGCCACCACCGCAAAACCGCGGCCCTGCTCGCCGGCACGCGCCGCTTCCACGGCGGCGTTGAGCGCCAGCAGGTTGGTCTGGAAGGCAATCTCGTCGATCAGCTGCACGATGTCGGTGATCTGGCGGCTGGCGCCTTCGATCTCGCGCATGGCGTGACTGGTGCGGGTGGCCACCTCGCCGCCGCGCTCGGCCTGCTCGCGGGCGCTGCGGGCCAATTGGTCGGCGTGGCCGGCGTTGTCGGCGCTCTGACGCACGATGGAGGTCATCTCTTCCATCGATGCGGCGGTTTCTTCCAGGCTCGACGCCTGTTCCTGCGTGCGGTGCGACAGATCATCATTGCCGCGCGAGATCTGTTCCGCCGCGGTCGACACCACCTGGGAACCCTGCTGCACCTCGCCCACGATCTCCACCAGCTTGGCGCGCATGCGCTGCAGTGCATCGAGCATGCTGCCGGCAGCAAAGGTCTTGCCGTCATCGCCGGTCGCCAGGTCGCCATCGGCAATGCGTGCCGCCATGGCCAGCGCGAACGCCGGCTCGCCGCCGATGCTCTGGCGGATGCTGCGCATGGATTGCCACACCACGCCGATCACCAGCAGGCCCACCAGGGCGGCCTCCAGCAGGCTGACCAGCAAGGCATGCTGGAACTGCGTGTTGATGTCCACGAAATAGGCGCCCGTGCCCATGTGCATGTCCCACGGCTTGAACCACGCGCTGTAGGTGATCTTGGACTCGATCTTCTTGTCCGGCGGCATCGGCCACACATACTCGGTGACGCCCGCGCCCTTTTCACGGTCGACCTGGCGGATCATCTGCCAGAGCGGCTTGCCGTTCGGGTCCTTGTCGTCGGCGACGTTCTTTCCTTCCTTTTCCGGAAGGAAAGCGTGCACGTGCATGATGAAGTTGGAGTCGAACACGAACACATAACCGGAGCCGCCGTTGCCCCAGCGCATCGCGCGGATCACGGCAAAGGCACGGCGCTTTGCATCCTCATCGGTGAATTCACCGGCCTTCGCGCGATCGTGAAAACTCTGCGCCACGGCCATGGCCGTAGCGACGTGGTCGCTCAACGCATGCACGCGGGCCTCCATCTGCAGGCGGCGACTGTCGAACGCGGATACCACGGTCAGCGTGACCAGCCCCGCGATGACGAACGCGATGACCAGCCACACCTTGGCCGCAAGGCTCAGGCGATCGATGAACTTCAAGGGAGACTTCATTGGGTAAACCTTCAGAACGAAAGAGGGCGGTGCTGCGATTGCCCGGATTCATTCCCTGCACTGCACGTCACTGGCACCCCTGCCAGCGGCCACGGCTTCCTGTCGTGACTTCTTCATCTACAACGGGTGCAGCAACGCGCTGGTGCGCGAGCGCTGCCTTTTCCTCGCTTCAGGGTCGGGCAACGGGAAACGCCACGGCCCTTCTCTGGTCGATCGCGCACAAGTGCGCTCCTGCCGTCAGGGCGCGATGCGCGTCAGAACTCGTTCCATCCACCCGCCGCCGCCACCTTGGGCAGCGGCGACACGACGGGCTGCGGGGCGACGCGTGGCTTGGCGGGCACCGTCCCAGCCTGCACGCGGAAGTAGCGGATCTGGCGCTCCAGCTGGTCCGCCTGTTCCTGCATGGCGCGGGCCGCCGCTGCCGCCTCTTCTACGAGTGCGGCGTTCTGCTGGGTGACTTCGTCCATCTGCATCACGGCGCGGTTCACCTGGTCGATGCCCGAGGATTGCTCCTGCGCCGCGGCTGCAATCTCGGCCACGATGTCGGTGACGCGCTTGACGCTGTCCACGATGCCGGCAAGCACCTGGCCCGATTCGTCCACCAGCGCCGAACCGGCCTGCACCTTGCCGACGGTGTCGCCGATCAGCGCCTTGATTTCCTTCGCTGCCGTGGCGCTGCGCTGGGCCAGGCTGCGCACCTCGCCGGCCACCACCGCAAAACCGCGGCCCTGCTCGCCGGCACGCGCCGCTTCCACGGCGGCGTTGAGCGCCAGCAGGTTGGTCTGGAAGGCAATCTCGTCGATCAGCTGCACGATGTCGGTGATCTGGCGGCTGGCGCCTTCAATCTCGCGCATGGCGTGACTGGTGCGGGTGGCCACCTCACCGCCGCGCTCGGCCTGCTCGCGGGCGCTGCGGGCCAGCTGGTCGGCGTGGCCGGCGTTGTCGGCGCTCTGGCGCACGATGGAGGTCATCTCTTCCATCGACGCTGCAGTTTCTTCCAGGCTCGAGGCCTGTTCCTGCGTGCGATGCGAGAGGTCGTCGTTGCCGCGCGAGATCTGCTCCGCGGCGGTCGACACGATCTGGGAGCCCTGCTGCAACTCGCGCACGATGCCCACCAGCTTGGTGCGCATGCGCTCGAGTGCTTCGAGCATGCTGTCGGGCGAAAAGCTGGTATCGCCGTGCGCCACGAGGTCGCCATCGGCAATGCGTGCCGCCATGGCCAGTGCAAACGCCGGCTCGCCGCCAATGCTCAGGCGGATGCTGCGCATGGAGCGCCACACCACACCGATCACCAGCAGACCGACCAAGCCCGCTTCGAGCAGGCTCACCATCAATGCATGGTGGAACTGCGCATTGATGTCCACGAAGTACGCGCCCGAGGCCACATGCAGGTCCCAGGGCTTGTACCAGGTGGTGTAGGTGATCTTGTGTTCGTCCTGCTTGCCGCCCGGCATGGGCCACATGTATTCGGTAACGCCGGCGCCGTCGCGCTGGTCGGCTTCCATCATGTGGCGATACATGAAGGTGCCCTGGCTATCCGCCTCGTCGCGGACACTGAGGCCCACGCGCTTGGGCATGATCGGATGCATGCGCATCACGAAGTTGGAATCGAATGCGTAGACATAGCCCGCGCCCTTGTTCCAGCGCAGCGCGGATACCGCCGCCAGCGCCTGTTTCCTGGCTTCCCCATCGCTGAGCTGGCCAGCGTCGACGCGCGCGCGGTAGCTGTCCAGCAGCGAGATGGCCGTGTTCACTTCGTCGTTCAGCGCACTGACGCGCGCATCCATCTGCAGCCGCCGGCTATCGAGCGCGGACACGAAGGTGAGCGTTGCCAGCCCCGCCACGACAAAGGCGATCACCAGCCACACCTTGGCGGCCAGGCTCATTCGATCGATGTATTGGAGCGGAGACGTCATGGGGGGACACCTGAAAGATGACTTGGGCCACCGGCAGGGGCCCGCTATGGAATGGATCTGGTTCGCCTTGGATTACCCTGACGCCGGCCGCAGGCCGACGCGCCGCGGCTTCCTGTCGCGACTGATGAATGGGTGGTGGATGGATACGCCGGCACCGGTATCACGGGATGTCTCCGGCGGTGTCACGGGTCAGCCGGCGCTGCGCATGACGCGCGCCAACGAACCATTCTTCCGACGGGCGGCGTCGCTCCTGCGTCGCCGCCCGCTGAATCAGGCCGCCTTGCGACGACCCTGCATGCGAACCAGGCCGGCGATGTCGACGATCAGCGCCACGGAACCATCCGCCAGGATGGTCGCGCCGGAAACGCCCTGCACGCGGCGGTAATTGGCTTCGAGCGATTTCACCACGGCCTGCTGCTGGCCGATCAGGCCGTCCACGAACAGGCCCACGCGCGCACCGTCGCCTTCCACCACCACCATCAAGCCTTCGTCGATGGCATGGATGGCGTTGTCGCAGGCAAACGCGTCGTGCAGGCGGATCACCGGCAGGTATTCCCCACGGAAGCGGAACAGCTCGCCGCCACCGGCCACGCTGCGCACCGCATCGGCCTTCAGCTGCACTGATTCGACGATGGACACCAGCGGCACGATGTAGCGTTCCTCACCCACCGCAGCGGTCAGGCCATCGATGATCGCCAGCGTCAGCGGCAGGGTGATGGTGAACACACTCCCCTTGCCCTGCGTGCTGCGGATGGTGACGGTGCCGCCGAGATCGGCAACGTTGCGGCGGACCACGTCCATGCCCACGCCGCGACCGGACAGGTCCGTCGTGACCGCGGCGGTGGAGAAGCCCGGCTGGAAGATCAGTTCCGCCACGGCATCGTCGCTCATGCCTTCGGCACTGCTGATGATGCCGCGCTGGATAGCCTTGTTGACGATGGCATCGCGGTTGAGGCCCGCACCATCATCGGATACTTCAACCACCACGTTGCCGCCGCGATGCGAGGCATGCAAGGTGAGCGTGCCGGTATCGCCCTTGCCCGCGGCGCGGCGCTTGTCCGGCGTTTCCAGGCCGTGGTCGATGGCGTTGCGCACCAGGTGCACCATCGGGTCGCCGATTTTTTCCAGCACCGTCTTGTCCAGCTCGGTCTGTTCGCCGACCAGCTCCAGCTTGACCTGCTTGCCCAGCTTCTGGCTGATGTCGCGCACCATGCGCGGGAAGCGGTTGAATACCGAAGCGATGGGCAACATGCGGATGCCCATGACGCTTTCCTGCAGCTCGCGCGTGTGGCGCGCCAGCTGGGCCAGGCCCTGTTCGAGCACGGCCAGCCGCGAAGCGTCGATATCGCCTTCGCGGAAGGTGTCGAGCATGGACTGGGTAATCACCAGCTCGCCCACCAGGTTGATCAGTCCGTCGATCTTGTCGATCGACACGCGCACCGAACTTGATTCGGCGCTGGCTTCACGCTGCGCGCGTGCCGCACCGGCATCGGCCACGGGTGCGGCCGGTGTCGTGGTGGCCACCGGCGCGGCGGCCGGCGTGGGCGCGGCTTCCGCCACGACGTGCCTGGCCTCGATCTCCAGATCGCACTCGCCTTCCACCCAGTCGAACACAGCGGCGATGTCGGCACGCTTGACCGGGCCTTTCAGCTCGATGGTCCAGCCGACATGGCATTCGGTGGGTTCCAGCGCGGCGAAGGCCGGCAGCTGATCCAGCGATGGCGTGACCTGCAGCTCGCCGAGGCCGGCCAGTTCGCGGATCAGGCGCAGCGGCTCGTTGCCGCCGGCAAGCATGCCGGCGTGCGGACGAAAGCGGATGGTCCAGGCATCGGCCTGGTCCACGTTGCGCCGCGCCTGCACCGCCGCCGCGGGCGCGCCGCGCCCCATGGCGGCGGCGAGCTCGTTGCGCAGCCCTTCGGCCACGGCATCGTTGAGCGGCTCACCGGCCTGTGCACGCGCGAACATGCCGCGCAGGCAATCCACCGTGCGCAGCAGCAGTTCGATGATGGCGCCGTCGATGGCTCGCTTGCCGCCACGGACTTCGTCCAGCAGCGACTCCGCCTCGTGGGTGAACGAAGACATCTCCGGAAACCCGAAGGTAGCCGCACCGCCCTTGATGGAGTGCGCGGCGCGGAAGATGGTGTGCACCAGCTCCCCGTCGCCGCCTTCGTCCAGCGCAAGCAGCGACGACTCCATCGTGTCGAGTCCTTCCAGACTCTCCTCGATGAATACCTGTTGGAACTGCGCCAGACCGGCCTTGCTCATGGGGGATCTCTACTCTTGGATTGCTTCGCTGTGACCTACCTTTCCGTCATCCCTGCTAACCCCGGAAAGGGGCACGAGCAGGGATCCAGCGCCTTTGCACGCGACGAAAGACGCTGGATTCCAGCTTCCGCTGGAATGACGAGCCGGATCAGCCGAGCACGCGCTTGACGGTGGCCAACAGCTGCTCGGGATCGAACGGCTTCACCAGCCAGCCGGTTGCGCCGGCGGCCTTGCCTTCCATCTTCTTGTCCGTGTGCGACTCGGTGGTCAGCATCAGGATCGGCACGCCCTTGTAGGCCGGCAGCGTGCGCAGTTCGCGCACCATGCTGATGCCGTCCATCACCGGCATGTTCACGTCCGCCAGCACCAGGTCGAAGCTGCCGCCCTTGGCCGCGTCCAGCGCCAGCTGGCCGTTCTCCGCCTCGCTCACATCGTGGCCGGCGTTGCGCAGGGTGAAGGCCACCATGCCGCGCATCGAAGCCGAATCGTCAACCGCAAGAATCTTTGCCATCTTCCACCTCAGTTTCAGGCCGGCATCGGTGCCGGCAATTCCAGAGCCTGTGCGAGGCCGAGCACGCCGGCCGCGTCACGCATGACTTCGCTAACCCCCAGCCACGCCGGCGACTGGCCACGCGCCGTCGCCTCGCGACGGAACGCCACCAGCAGCTGCAGGGCCGCGGTGTCCACCCGCTCCACGCCGGCGCCGTCCAGCTGGGCGGCGGGCGCGTCGAATGCTTCAATCAGTTCGGCCTTGACGTCGGCCACGCTGCCGAGCCGGAAGTCGGCCGGCAGCGCGATCACGCGCGCCCCACCGTTGCCTTGCTTGGTCGTCTTGCTGCCCATCGCGTTGGTCCTTCGCCCACCCTGAGGGCGTCTACGGGTGGCTTATCGGCCATATCCCTGCCTGCTTTAGCGATTCCAGCCCTCAAAAGGCGCAAGCGGGCGGATGCCGGGGGCACTAAAGTTTTTGCGACAGCCGCCGATGATCAGGGCACGGACGGGCGCGCGCACATCGCTGGGTCCGCAAGGAGCCTCGATTGATCATTCAACCCACCAGCCTCGCAGCCCTTGCCTGGGCCGGCGCCGCGTCTGGCAGTGCCGCCGAGAGCTGGCGCATCGGTACCGTGCTGTCCGCGCGCCCGCTGGGGATCAATCCCGACGGGATGATGGTGCTGCAGATCGGCGCCCTCACCGTGGAAACGGAGGCACCCAGCGGCCAGCAGCTGCCGGCACAGTTCCAGTTGCGCGTGCTCAGCCTGGGCGCGCAGCCCATGCTGGAACTGGTGGCGCCGCAGATGCCCGAGCCCGCCAGTCAGCTGGCGATGCGCGAGCGGCTGCCGCAACAGAATGGCTACGCGCCCCTGCTGGCCACGCTGGACGCGCTGGCCCAGCGCCCCGCGCTGCGCCAGTTGCCCGCGTACATCCGCCCGGCGCTGGCCTTGCTGGAACACGGCGTACGCACGCCCGCCGAGATCACCCGTGGTGAAGGCCTGAGCGAAGCGATCAAGCGCAGCGGCCTGTTCCTCGAATCGCAACTGGCCCAGCCTCACCTGGATATGGCTGGCCTGAGCCAGGAAGACTGGAAGGGAGCGCTGTTGCGCCTGGCCAGTCTGCTCGACGACTACCTGCCCACGCCCACCCGGCGCGGGCCATCTTCAACCGCCACGGAAACGCCACCGCCGCTGCAGCAACGTGGCCTGCAGGCACAGCCTCGCGCTGCCCTGCCGGTGTCCCTGCTGGAAGACGATGTCGATGCCCTGCTCAGCCGCCTGCACGGTGAAGTGCATGCGGCGCTGGCGCGCGTGGAAGTCGCCCAGCTAGAGGCCACGACGGCCTCGGCATGGATGGTGGAGATCCCCCTGCAGGGCGAGGATGGCCGCGACATCCTGCAGATCCAGCTGCAGAACCACGCTGATACCGATGCCGGATCGTCGTGGACGTTCGGCTTCGCCATCGACCTGCCATCGCTGGGGCCCATCCAGGGCGAACTGCAACTGCGCGACCTGCGCCTGGCCGTGCGACTGTGGGCAGAGCGAGCCGATACGGTGCATCGCCTTGAACAACAGTTCGGCGCGCTACGTCACGCGCTGCTGTCCAGCGGACTGATCCTGGATCAGCTGTCGTGCCAGCAAGGCCTGCCGCATTCAAGCAATCCGCATAGTGCCATCCTGCTGAGGACCATGGCATGACCAACGCACTGCCCTCCCCGCGCCGGCGCGTGACGTTGCGACTTTCCGGTGGCGCAAACGATGCGCCGACACCGTCGGTCAGCCTTCCTCCGGAATCGCTGGAAACCCTGCTGGCGCGCGCCCGCGCACTGGGCATCCCGCTGCACCACGATCCCCAGATGGCCGCGCTACTGGCATCCTTGCGCCTGCGCCGGGAAGTACCCGCCACCTTGTACGCGGCAGCGGCGGCCGTGATGGCCAGCATCTACGACGCGTCCGAAGCAGGCTCCTGATAGCGGATAGCTGGTTGCTGCATCGCGCAGCAATGGCGGTCTTTGTCTGCAGCAGGCTCGCCCTCAGCGCTATCTGACAGAGCAAAGCGAATATCCGCAGTCAACAGATAGCCCTGCTGCTCTAGGCCGACGACCTCCCTGCCACGCAGACTTTCGAGGTCGAGATGGCGGTCCCGCTTTACGTTCGAAAGCGGGCCATCCAAGCCTGGCGTCATCCGGCCACCCCAAGGGTGATCCGACCGCCAACACCACGACGTTTCGGCCCGACGATCGTCTTGCGGCGGCGGTCGTGCGCCTGTACGTGCCTCAACTGCGGAGAAGAGCTTATGTACTTGTCCAAGATTCCAGCCATCCGTCGCGGCGCGCGTACCGTGCTCGTGCTTGCCTCCCTCTTCGGCGTGGCGCACGCCGACACCGGCACAGCGGACACCCTGGCCGCCACGCCGTCCACGGACAGCGCCCCGTCGGCTGATTGCGCAAGCATGCAGGCGAACCTCAACGCCGACCTGAAAGCCCAGATGAAGGCAGGCTGCAAGCCCAGCGACGCGCAGATCGCGCAGTTGATGAACAACCCCGTGGGCAACCTGGTCATGTTCCCGCTCCAGAACGACTACACGCGTGTCAAAGGTGGCGTGGTCGACAACTACAAGGACATGAACCGCACGCAGTTCATTCCGACCTTTCCGGTGGCGCTCAATGACGACTGGAACCTGATCAACCGCATCTCGTTCCCCATCGTCAGCGACCCGGTCAACAAGCACATCGGCGGTCTTTTCGGCGATACGCCGCTGCAGATCGCCCAGGACCCGAGAACGGCATCCATCATCAACGACCCGTACAGCCGCACGACGGGTCTTGGCGATATCACTTACGTGGGCCTGGTCTCGCCCTCGGCAGGTACGAAACTGAGCAACGGTGGCGTCCTTGTGTGGGGCGTGGGTGGCACCGTCATGCTTCCCACCGCCAGTCAGGCGGTCCTGGGCACGGGCAAATATTCCGCCGGCCCCTCGGCCGTGCTTGCCTACATGGGCTCGAAGTGGATCGGCGGCATCTTCCCGCAGCAATGGTGGTCGTTCGCCTCCAGCAAGAAGAACCGGCCGAACGTGAACATGACCAACATCCAGTACTTCATCCAGCGCAAGCTGGACGAGGCCGGCAAATGGCATATCGGCATGACGCCGAACATTTCCATCAACTGGAATGCCCAAGGCGGCGGCAACAAGGTCAATTTTCCGGTGGGTCTGGGCGTCAACTACACCACCAAGCTGGCGGGCATACCCATCAAGTACGGCTTCGAGGTGCAGTACTCGGTGATCCAGCAGTCGTCCATCCCGGGTGCGCGATGGAACTATCGCTTCGTGATCCTGCCCGCCGTTCCCAAGTTCCTTCTCTGAGGAACGCATGAGCGGACGCGCACGTCGCTGCACGCGGCGTGCGCGCGGGTCCGCACTCTCCGCGGGGCATCGTCGGTCAGAGCGAGATCGACGCTGACAACATGGCAGGATTACCCTGCGTGCGGTTCTTCACGTCGAACTCGTGCAGCCAGCGCAGCGAAAATTCAACCTGGCCACCCTGCCACTTCTTCAGGTAGTTCACCATCGGGCCCAATGACACGGCCCGACCCTTGAAGCCATTGAGCCGATCGGCCAGCGGGCCCGTGTCCTTGTCGATCTGGTAGATCCAGCCGCCCACGCCGCCAATACCCCAACCCGAGGGGAAACGCTTCACCAGCAGCGAATCGACGTGGAAAACCGAACCGTTCTGGTAGTTGGTGGCGTCATCCTTGGTATAGAAATCCACACCTGCCGTGGTGCTCCATTCCAGCGAACCCTGCGAGAACAGCTGCGTATAACCCACCGTCGGCGTGAACACCCAGGTATTCAAGCTCGTGTTGGCCAGATTTCCCTTGGTGTAATCGCCAGTCGGCGCTTCGATGTACAGGGCCAGCGAAAGGTGTTGTGTCTGGCTGAAGTGATGGCTGGCGATCACCGGTACGAAGGTCATGTCGTACAGGCCTGTGGCGCTGTCATGCGTGCTCGCATGCAGGCGCCCGAAATCGACATCGGCCGTTGCACCCACGTAGGCAAACGGCAGTTCGACCATCGAGGCGAAGTTCCATGACGATGGCTTGGTGTTCCAGATGTACATGCCTACGGCTTCGAACAACTGAAACTCCGCTTTGATACCCAGTGAGGACCCGCCACCCGTCAGCGGGACTTCCCTGGAGCCGCCGATGTCGCCGTTGTAATAGGCGTAGGCCAGCTGCCAGTTCCATCCCGGAGTCGGTGGCACCAGGCCCGAATAGGATGCCGCCTGCAGGCCGGTAATCGATCTGCCGACACCGCCCTCGGTCGCAAGGGCCGGTGCAGCCGCGGTAACGGCAAGCAAAAGAAGCGCAGGCACAAGTCGTTTCATAGAAGCTCTGGGCGATAAGTGGGGGCGCACCGGGACGCACGGGACGTGCGGCCTCTTATGTAAGAAACTTCTTATTTCGGCCTTCAGCGTCTACGGATCACGGGCACCGGACAAGCGAAAATCCACGTATGCCAGTTAGGTAAAAGTACGGACTACCAAGGCGATCCACGACCCAAGGGGCCCCTCGGCCACGCGAAGGAAATGCAGCACCCGTCCGAGCCGCAAACCCTGCCAGCCACCGCCAGACAGCTGCCTTACGGCTGATTTTTTCGCGCCCGGCAGATCGCTGCCGGTGCCGTCCAGGACGGATCTCCCGGACGATCTCCTCGCCGGATCCAGCGACCTCGCGTTGCACCGGACGGTGTTGCCCGCCAGCCTGCAGAGGCCATCGCAGCCGCCTCTGGTAGCGATGCAATGGACGCCCACGCCGACAGGCGCAGGCCTGTCGTGCGACCGCCTATGAGTCGGCTGTGGCTAGTTCCGTCCTTGCGGCAAGGCCATTACGCCGTCGCCGCACCGCCTTCAGGAATGCGGACAATGGCCTGCTGCGCGGCCTGCTCCAGCGAGCTGACCACTTCGTTGACCTCGGCATTTGCAGGCAGCGTAGCCTCGGCGGTCACCAGCGGCTCCGGAAACAGCACCCCCACGATGCATGCCTTGGGCAGGCGGTTACGCACCACGCTCACCACGTTGTCGTAGGCATCGCGCTCTGCCTCGGGGTGCGTGCTGACGACGTAGACCATCGAGACCGCGTCCTTTGTCGCATCCGGGTGCGGTTCGGCGTCGAACGCCGTGAAGTCGTCGATGAAAAGGTGACGCGCGTCGATATGAAGGTCGCGCAGGATGCGCGTGAGCAGCTCGGTGGAGAGGTCATCCGCCATGGAGCCCAGTCCCACGCAAAGCACCACCGATCCCGGTGCCACCGTGAGCGGGCCTTGCCAGCGACCAAAGGCATCCTCGCGATGCTGCCGCAGGCTGCGGCCGATGTTCGCGTCGTCAAGCACGGACGGGCGCCGCCGCCAGCGACTCCATTTGCTTTCGTGGCTGTCGAGGGTCTCGACCACGGTGACAATGGCACGCCGCACGGCCGTCTGTTGCACCGTGTTGATCGCGCCGGCGGAAAGGTCGGCCCGCGCCAGTTGCAGCGCTGGCAGCAGCACGGCATCGCAATAGGCCGCGAAACTCTTGCGCTTCAGGAAGTCCCGCGCCTCGCTGATGATTTCGTTGGCATCGCCCGACAGTGCGCGCTGATACACCCGTTGCGGCAGGGTGAGCGCCGGTGCATCGCCAAGCAACACATTGAGCAGGTCCAGTGCTTTCACGTGACGGCCGGCAACCACCAGGCACAGGGTCAGCGGCGTGGACATCAACAACCCCACCGGCCCCCACAGCCAGCTCCAGAAAATCGCCGCCACCACCACGGCCAGCGGCGAGAGGCCGGTGGTATGCCCGTACAGGAACGGTTCGATCAACTGCGAAACCACCACCTCGACGAACAGGTAGAGCACGATGGTCATGGCCAGCAGCGACCAGCCGGGCGCCACGGCCGCCGCAAACACACTGACCAGCGCCGCCACCAGCCACACGCCCACATAAGGCACGAAACGCAGCGCCGCGGTCAGCACGCCCCACAACGGCGCACTGGGCACGCCGATCACCGTCAGGCCCAGCCAGATCGCCACGCCCACACTGAAGTTCACCGAGAACGTGGAAACGAAGAAGCGCGACAGGCGCTCGCCCGCATCGTTGATCGCCGCCGTGGTGGCGCGCAGGTCGGTACCACCTGCCAGCCGGATGAAGCGGTCACGCAGGGATTCGTGTTCCAGCAACACGAAGATCAGTACCACCAGCACGATGCCCGCCGTTTCCAGCGGTACCCAGGCGGTGGACAGCACGCGGGTCACCAGGGTGAGCGGCGCGGACGTCGCCTTGGTCGACGCAGATGCAGGATGGGCTTCGCCCGGCGCGTTGGTCAGGTAGGGCGGCGCCACAAAGGGCAACTGGGCCGAACTGGCCGTCGCCGGCGCCGCCCCCTGCCCGTTGCCGTCGATCACCTTGCCCAGCTCGCCCTGCAGGAAATCCAGCCGGCCGAGCGTTTCCTCGCGCAGGGACTTCACCTTGGTGCGGATGGTCACTTCGTACTGCGGCAGGCTGCGCGCCACGTGGACCACCTGCGTGCCGACCATGGTGGCCATGCCGGCGACCACCACCGCCAGCACGCCGACCGCGACGAGAACTGACGAGGTGTGACCCAAACCGACACGCCGGAACAGGCGCGTCCATGGCGCCACCAGCAGGCTGAGGAAAATCGCCAGGATGATCGGCACCAGCACTTCGCGCCCGAAGTACAGCAACGCCAGCACGCAGGCCGCCGCAATGATGACGACGGCGCGCTGGCTGGCGGATGCGACGGGCGAAGCGGGGGCTTGCGACGACATGGGCGAGTCTCCTTTTCATCGCGGCATGACCGGGGCAACCCGGTTGCCCCACGGTGCCGCAAGAATAGCCTCGCCCGATGACGGATGGATCAGGCCGCTTCGTGCTCCAGCGGCAGACGGCACAGACGACGTACGTCAAGAAGTGCCACGAAGCCGCCCTGCGACGGCAGCACGCCGTGCACGGGTTCATCGTCGCGCGCCGCGCCGCCCGGCGGGGGCGGTGCGATATCCGACGAACGGGCCGACAACAGCTCGCCCACGGCATCCACGCGGATGCCCACCAGGTGCGGACCGTGCGAGAGCATCACCAGGCGCACCTGGAACGGGTCGGCGCGCCCTTCTTCCGACAGGCCCAGGCGACGCCGTCCGTCCAGAACCGGCACGATGCGTCCACGCAGGTGGCGAATGCCAAGCAGGTCGCCGGCGGAACCCGGCACCGGCGTCAGCTCGCCATCACGCAGCACCTCGCTCACCTGCGTCAGCGGCGCGGCGTAAAGCTGACCGCCAATGCGGAAGGAGAGCCAATCTTGGTTGTTGTTTGCGTGGGTCATGGCGTTGACTCCCCTGCTGATGCCTTGGCGGCTGGTAAGACAGTTATGCAAGTCATGGGCCATGCTCGGGCGAGGTCACCCGCGCACCGCCCACCGTGATCGCACCAGTGGCGACATCGGGTAGCGTCGCGTGCGGCGCGAGATCCGGCCGGGCATCGCCATCCTGCTGCGCGGTGCGCACCGGCCTGGACAGAATGACCTTGTTCACCGGTACGTCGTCGACCGGTTTGGGCGCTACCACCTCGATGGTGGGCGTGGCACCAGGGGCATCGGCGTTCGCGGAGGCCACGGCAACGGGAGCTGCGCTGGAGGCCGGGGCCGGGGCGCCGTTGTCGTCCGCGGTCAGTTGGCCGCTCTGCAGATCATTGAGGAGGCGCTTGGGTGCGTCTTCCCCGCTCAGCACCACGATCAGCACGCGGCGGTTGTGGTTGCGGCCGTCCGGGGTGGTGTTGTCCGCGCTGGGCCGATACTCGCCCCAGCCCATGATGCCCAGTCGCGACGGGTCAACACCTTGCTCCGAAAACAATCGGGCCACGCTCGCCGCGCGTGCGGCGGAGAGTTCCCAGTTCGACGGATACAGCGCGGTATTGATGGGTCGGTCGTCCGTGTAACCCTCCACGCGCACCGCATTGGGGAAGGGCCGGAGGATGGACGCCATGCTGTCCAGCACCTCGTTCGCCTCGGGCGACAGCTTGGCCGCGCCGCTGGCAAACAGGATATCCGTACGCAGCTCGATCTCCAGCCACGAGGTGGTCTTGCGCACGATCACCATCTGCTTGTCGATCAGCGGCTGCAACGCGTGCTGCACCTGGTCCCGGATGGACTCCAGATTGCGCTTCTCCTGCGACATCGATGCCGAACGCGAATCCACCGCGCGCACCAGCTGCGGGGACGCCGGAATCGGCACGCTCACGGGCGTGGAGGCCGCACCCGGCCGGGTCTGCGGCGAGGCGATGGCGGGGTCGACGTTGCGCGGCTGCGCGCGCGTCTGTGGCATCGGTGCAATCACGCGGCTGGAGCCGTTGAACGCCTCGATGATGGAATTGGACATCACGCGGTACTTGCCTTCGTTCACCACGGACACCGCATACATCACCACGAAGAAGGCAAGCAGCAGCGTCATCAGGTCGGCATAGGGAATCGCCCAGGCCTCGTGGTTGACGTGGTCTTCGTGATGTTTTTTCTTCCTGGCCACGATCGTCGTTCCCGTTACGCCAGGTAGCCTTGCAGCTTCGCTTCGATCTGGCGCGGGTTCGCGCCTTCAGCGATGGCCACCAGGCCTTCGATCAGGATCTCGCGCATCTGCGTCTGCTTGTGGATCAGCGCCTTCAGGCGTGCCGACATCGGGATCATCAGCAGGTTCGCCAGCGCCACGCCGTAGATGGTCGCGACGAACGCCGCGGCGATGCCGTGACCCAGCTTGCTCGGGTCGGCCAGGTTCTGCATCACCGCCATCAGCCCCATCACCGCACCGATGATGCCCATGGTCGGCGAGAAGATGCCGGCGTTCTCGAACACCTTGGCACCGGCGAGGTCGTGGTGTTCACGCGCGTCCACTTCCACTTCCAGCACGCCGCGGATGGCCTCAGGCTCGCTGCCGTCCACCAGCAGCTGCAGGCCCTTGCGCACGAAGGTGTCGCTTTCCGAATCGATCTGCGGCTCCAGGCCGAGCAGGCCCTGGCGACGCGAGATTTCACTCCAGCCCACGATGCGGCTGATCAAGTCCGATGGCTGGTGCTGCGGCGGCTTGTACACCATGGGGAAAATCTTCATGGCGTGCTTGAGCACCTTGCCGGAGTTCTGCACCAGCAACGCGGCGATGGTGCCGAGGAACACGATGACGAAGGCCGCAGGGTTCCACAGCGCTTCCACGCTGGAGCCCTTGAGGATGGTGCCGACGATGATGACGATGAACGCCAGGATCGTGCCGATGAGACTTACCAGATCCATGGTCAGGTGTTCACTCGGAGGGAGGGGAGGAGTTGGCCGTCACTGCCGGACAAACCGGCAAGATCCATCACCAGCGCCAGGCGGCCATCGCCAGTGACGGTTGCGCCCGCCACGGCGGGCACGCCTTCGAACAGGGGACCGAGCGGTTTCACCATCACGTCCTCGCGGCCGATCACTTCATGCACCAGGCAACCCACGCGCATGTGGCCGATGTGCAGCACCACCACGTGGCGACCCGCCGGGCCTTCCACGCCGATCCAGCCGCCGAGATCTGCCAGCGCCAGCGCGCGACCGCGATGCGCGGCCACTGAGCGGCCATCCAGCTGTTGCTGCTGGCCCGCGGCCAGCTCGAAGACCTCTTCCACGTTGCTGAGCGGCAGCGCCAGCAGGCGTCCGCCCACGCGCACCATCAGCACGCGCTGAATCGCCAGGGTAAGCGGCACCGCCAGTTCCAGCGTGCTGCCCTTGCCCAACTGCGAGCGCACGCTCAGGGTGCCGCCCAGTTCCACCACGCGCGTCTTCACCACGTCCATGCCCACGCCGCGACCGGAGATGTCGGAGACGGTGGCCGCGGTGCTGAAGCCGGGGCGGAAGATGATTTCGTAGCACTCGTTCTCGGTGAGGCGCGAGGCCTGAGCCTCGTCCATCAAGCCCTTCTCCACCGCCTTGCGGCGCAGGACCTCGGGATTCATGCCGCGCCCGTCATCGGACACGGTGATGACGATGCGCTCGCCACGCTGGCTTGCGCCCAGCGTGACCTTGCCCTTGCGCGGCTTGCCGGCGCGCTCGCGCTCTTCCGGCATTTCCAGGCCGTGGTCGAGCGCGTTGCGGATCAGGTGCACCATCGGGTCGGCCAGCGCCTCGACCAGGCTGCGGTCCAGATCGGTGCCTTCGCCTTCCTGCACCAGTTCCACGTCCTTGCCAAGCTGGCGCGACAGGTCGCGCACGATGCGCGGAAAGCGCTGGAACAGGCGGCCGACCGGCTGCATGCGCATGCCGAGCACCGCGTTCTGCAGCGCATCGGCCACGCGATCGAGTTCGGTGGCGGCGAGTTCCAGTGTTTCGTCGCCCTGCTTGGCCGCCAGGCTCAGCAGGCGATTGCGCACCAACACGAGTTCACCGGCACGATGCACCAGCGCATCGAGGCGCGCGGTATCCACGCGTACGGTATTTTCCGGCGCGGGCGCCGCGGCCTTGGCGGCAGCGGCAGGAGCCGGCGCGGGCGCGGCAACCGGCGCAGGAGCTGGCGCGGGCGCCTGCGTGCCGGGCACGCCGCCCTTGCCATGAAGATTGTCGAGCAGCGATTCGAACTCGTCGTCCGAAATCGAACCGGCCGGCGTGGCCGCCACCGATGCATCCACCGCACCGGGCATGCCGCCCTTGCCGTGCAGGTTGTCCAGCAGCGCTTCGAATTCGTCGTCGCTGATGCTGCCCGACTCGGGTGCAGCCGCCGGCACGCCCGGTGACCCGCCGGTGCCGTACAGGCTGTCCAGCAGGGCCTCGAATTCCGAATCGTCAATGGTGCCGTCGCTCGGTGGCGGCGCCACCGGCGGGGCGACCGGCTTGGGTGCCGCAGCCGGCTTGGGCGCCGCGGCACCCGGCGTCAGCCGCTGCAGCAGCGCCGGCGGCGGCATGGCCATCGACTCGCCGGCGGCCAGGGCCGCCATCATGTCGTTGAGCAGGTCCAACGCTTCCAGCAGCGCGTCCATGCGGTTGGCATCGAGCAGCAATTGCCCGTTGCGCGCCACGTTGAGCAGGTCTTCGGCGTGATGGCACAACTGCACCATCGGTTCGATGGCGAGAAAGCCCGCGCCGCCCTTCACCGTGTGGAACGCGCGGAACACGGCGTTCAACAGATCGGCGTCACGCGGCGCGCTTTCCAGCCCGACCAACTGCTCACCCAGGCGCTGCACAAGCTCCCCGGCTTCCACCAGGAAATCGTTGCGCAACTCGCTGTCCAGCGTGGGATCCATCATTAATCTGCCTTTGAAACCTTTCCATGCGCCCGGTTCTGCCCCACCGTCATTCCCGCGGAGGCGGGAATCCAGTGACGTTCACACCAGCGCGAAGGCGCTGAATCCCCGCTTCCGCGGGGATGACGGTGAGGAACCAAGCACCATACCGAGGCCATGATTGGGCGCTTAGAAACCGAATTCGCTCAACAGGCGATCTGCCTCGTCCTGGCTGGTGACCTTCACCGGGCCCGCGGCGGCTTCGCCCGAAGCCAGCGCGCCGGTCAGGCTCACCAGTTCCAGCAGCGAGTTCTCCACGCTGCCGATGAAGTTCACGACCTTCTTGATGCGCTGGCCAGACAGGTCCTGCCACGACTGCGCCACCACGAATTCGGCCATGCCTTCGCGATGCTCGTTGGCAAACGTCTGCGCCTGCTTCGCCAGTGTCAGCACCGTGTCGCCATCGGCACTGCCGTCGATCACGCGGGCGGCGCTGTCGGCCAGCGCGTCGGCCTGCGGACGCATGCGCTCGGCGAAATCCAGCGTGCCGTGTGCGGCCTGCGAGCTCATTTCGAGCACTTCTTCCAGATGCTGGCGCGCATCAGCCACGCTGCCCGGCACGCCTTCCTGGGCCAGGTCGCCACCGAGGCGACGCACGGCATCGTGCAGGTCACGGGCCAGCAGGCCCAGCGCGCGGAACATGCGCTGTTCACGCTGGCGCACCAGCACGTCGAGCGCCTGCTCGAAGGCGACGCCGTCGGAGCTGTTCAGCAGGTCATGCAGTTCCTGCGGCATGGCTTCTCCCGCCATCAGGGACACTTGTGCGTTCATGCGCTCGCTCCGCTGGCGGCCAGGCGTTCAAAAATCTTGCCGAGTTTTTCCTGCAGGGTGACGGCGGTGAACGGCTTGACGATGTAGCCATTCACGCCGGCCTGTGCGGCGGCGATGATCTGGTCGCGATTGTTTTCCGCGGTGACCATGAGCACCGGCATGCCCTTCAGCGTGGGCTCGGCACGGATGGCGCGCAGCAGATCGATGCCCGTCATGTTGGGCATGTTCCAGTCGGTCACGACCATGTCGAAGCTGTTGTTGCGCAACATGGTCAGTGCGTTCTCACCGTCGTCGGCCTCCTGGATCAGCCCGTTGCTGAAACCCAGTTCGACCAGCAGGTTGCGAACGATGCGCCGCATGGTGGAAAAGTCGTCCACCACGAGGATCTTCATATTCTTGTCCAAACGCTTTCTCCGCTGCGCGTTACTTGGCTAGATGGGTTTGCTGAAACGATGGCATGTCGCTGGGCGCCAACCCGTGGCCGTCGCGCTGCGTGAACCGGAAGCCCGCCTGCTGCTCCGGCGATCGCGCCCGTGTCACATGCCTTTCGTTCCCTTCCTTTGTTTCTTCGAGGCTTCCTGCTGACCCTCGCTCCAGCCGCTCATGCGCGCACGCAAGCGCACGATGGCCTGGCCGTGGATCTGGCACACGCGTGATTCGGTCACGCCGAGCACCGCACCGATCTCCTTGAGGTTCAGCTCTTCCTCGTAATACAGGGACATCACCAGCTGTTCGCGCTCGGGCAGGCTGCCAATGGCTTCCACCAACGCCCCGCGCATGTCGGCATGCTCGACGCTGTCGGCGGGGCTCAGGCTGTCGCCGTCGGCCACGTCGAACGCCGCGCCACCGTCCGCGTCGTCCGGCGCGGAGAGGCTGAGCAGGCGAGCGCTCGCGGCGTCGGCCAGCACCTGGTGATATTCCTCGGCACCCATGCCCAGACGCCGCATGACTTCGGCATCCTCGGCATCCGCGCCGGTTTCGATTTCAATCTGACGAACAACCTCCGCCATTTCGCGCACTTTTCGATGCACCGACCGTGGGGTCCAGTCGGTGCGCCGCAACTCATCGAGCATCGCACCACGGATGCGGATACCCGCAAACGTCTCGAAACTCGCGTTTTTGCCGGTGGTGAAATTGCGCGCGGCCTCCAGCAAACCGATCATGCCGGCCTGAATCAG
The DNA here is from genome assembly GCF_014297575.1 of Dyella telluris. Taxonomy (NCBI): domain Bacteria; kingdom Pseudomonadati; phylum Pseudomonadota; class Gammaproteobacteria; order Lysobacterales; family Rhodanobacteraceae; genus Dyella; species Dyella telluris. The sequence continues at coordinate 1,144,889 of NZ_CP060412.1, forward strand.
GTCGCTGACGTCCACGCTGGGCGGCAGTCGGCCCATCAGGTGATAGGCGATCCTGCGTACCAGGGGCGCATGCTGGCGAACCAGTTCGTCGGCACTCTGCCGCTGCAGCTGCAGATATTCGGAAGCCACACTCATGTCACCACCCCGTCGCTACTGCGGCCTGCCTGCTGAAAAAGGCGATACGGTCCAGGCCCAGTCGCTCGGGTTCACCCCATGTATCGACCGCACCTGCCAATTGCTTGAATGCCAGCCCCGACCGGCTCGACGGCCACAGATCCACCACCGCGCTCTGGCGGCGGATGGCCTGCTTCAATCGTTCGTCGTGCGGCACATGGCCCATGAAATCCAGCGCCACGTCCAGGAAGCGGTCGCAAACCCTTGCGAGCTTCTGGTGCAGCTGCTTTGCCTCGCCCATGTTGCGCACCATGTTCGCCACCATGCGGAACCGGCGCACGCCGAAATCGCGGCTGAGCACCTTGAGCAAGGCGTAGGCATCGGTGAGCGAAGCAGGCTCGTCGCACACCACCACCACCACGTCGTCCGCCGCCGCGGCGAACATCGCCACGTTGTCGGAGAGGCCGGCGGCGGTATCCACCACCAGATAATCCGGCGGCGACACCAGGTCGTCGAAGGCGCGGATCACGGCCGCATGCTCACCCGAGCCCAGCTGGGCGAGGCGGCGCGTACCCGATCCGGCCGGCACCACTTTCAGCCCGTGCGGGGCCGGCATCAGCAGGTCTTCGATGGTGCAGCTGCCGTCGAGCAGGTGCCCGATGTGGCGCGTGGGCGAAAGGCCCAGCAGCACGTCGATGTTGGCCAGACTCATGTCGGCGTCCAGCAGGATCACCTTGTGCCCCTGCATGGCCAGCGCCATGCCGAGGTTCACCGACACGGTGGTCTTGCCCACGCCGCCCTTGCCGCCCGCCACCGCGATGGCGCGGCAGCGCTTCTGCGGCGCGCCACCACTCAGTCCGTAGGCCTGGTCACGTTCCGGCGCTTGCCGGGTGTGTCGTTCGGTCAGCGCACGCAGCATGCTTTCCAACCCCATCGCCTGATTCATTGCGAAAACACCGTTCATGCGTTCGCCACCGCTAGTCCGAATCGATCCGCCATCACCATGTCATCCGCCGGGCCGTTGCCCTTGAGCACCTGCGCGGCACGGCACACCAGCACACGCGCGTCGGCGGTGGCGATGTCCTCGGGCACACGCTGGCCGTCGGTGACGTAATCAAGCGCCAGCCGGTGACGAATCAGCACCGACAGCGCACCGCCGAGGCTGGGTGCCTCGTCGAGCTTGGTAAGAATGCAGGCGTGCGGCTGCACCGGCAGGTAGGCGCGCACGGCCTCGTCGAGCGAGGATGCGTGCGCGTTCGCCGCCAGCACCAGGCAGGCGCGCAAGTCGCCGCCGTTGCGCAGCACTTCCAGTTGTTCCGCCAGTCGCGGATCGCCACCGGCAAGGCCGGCGGTGTCCACCAGCACGGTGTGGCAACCGCGCAGCAGTTCCAGCACCTGGCGCAGGCTGTCGGCGTCGTAGGCCGGGTACACACGCACGCCGAGCAGGCGGCCGTAATGTTCCAGCTGCGCCGCGGCGCCGATGCGGTAGTGGTCGGTGCTGACCAGCGCCACCTGCGATGCGCCATGGCGCATCACGGCCCGCGCGGCGAGCTTGGCGATGGTGGTGGTCTTGCCCACGCCGGTGGAACCGACCAGGGCGGTCACCGTGCGGCGCTCCGCGTGATCGCGCGGGCTGATCGACAGGCTGCGGCTCAGTACGCCTAGCGGCAGATAGCGCGCCTGCTCGGCATTGATCTCCACCGGCAGCTCACCCACCAGCTGGCGGGCGACGTCCGGCTCGATGCCCAGGCGGGTCATTTCACGCAGGATGCGCGCGCGCATCGGCTGGCGGCGCTCCATGTCGTTCCAGATCAGGCTGGACAGCTGGGTTTCCAGCAGGTCGCGCAGGCTGCCCAGTTCGGCGCGGACGCGTGCGGTGTCCTGCATGGCGCGCTCGAGCATGGGATGGAGCGCGGCCGGTGCATCGGCGTCGGCCACCGGCGGGACCGGTTCGGCGGCGGCGGGTTTCGCCTCGGCAATCTTCGCGTTCGGTGCGGCGGGCAGCATCTCCACCACCTTCGTTGCCGGCACTTCCGCTGCGGGCTCCGAACGCGCCGGCGTTGCGGCACGCGATGACAGCGACACGGTGACGCCTTCGTCGTCGCGACGGTTCGCCGTCGGCAGCGGCGGCGGCAAGACGTCGGAACGTCGCGCGGCGGGCTTCATCTCCACCACGGCCGAAGGTGCCGGTGCACTGGCGCGCTCCACTTCCAGCGGTGCGCCGTGGCGGGCGGCTTCGCGCACCAGGGCTTCGTCGAAATCCACCGCGGCGATGATCTCGATGCCGTCATCCATCCGGCGCGTGGAAAGGATCACCGCATCCGGCCCCTGGTCCTCGCGTACTGCACGCATGGCCTGGCGCATGTCCGGGGCCACGAAACGCTTGATCTTCATGCCTTGCTCCGCGAAACGTCGACGATGAGCAGGTGGCTCGGACACGCGGCCATGCCGTTCGCCGCAGCCATCGAAAGCCTGTGTTTTGCGCCCGCGCTACTCATCCCTTCTTCCTTCGCTCGTCTGTTCGATTAACGACCCAGCGCCTGCACCAAACGCACTCGGCGGTTGTCCGGCACTTCGTTGTAGGCCAGTACGTGCAGGTTCTGTGCCACATGGCGCGTAAAGCGCGCGAGCCACGGACGAAGCTGCGGCGCGACCAGCAAAACAGCGGGTTCGCCGCTCATTTCCTGCTTGCGCGCGGCGTCGGCGACGCCCTGCTGCAGGCGGTCGGCAAGGCCCGGTTCCACCGCAGCGCCCGCTACACCGCCGTTTGCGAGCGATCCCAGCAGGATCTGCTCCAGTTCTGGCGCCAGCGTGATGACCGGGATCTCCGTGCCCAGTCCCGAGATCTCCTGCACGATCTGGCGACCCAGCGCGACGCGAACGGCGGCGGTAAGTGCGCCGGGATCCTGACTCTGGCTCGCGTGCTCCGCCAAGGTTTCGACGATGCTGCGCATGTTGCGGATCGGCACGCGCTCGGCCAGCAGGTTCTGCATGACCTTGACCACCACGCCCAGCGACAGGCGCTTGGGCACCAGGTCTTCCACCAGCTTGGGCGCGTTCTGGGCCAGGCGGTCCAGCAGCTGCTGCACGTCCTGGTGGCTGAGCAGTTCGTGCGCGTGGCTCTGCAGGATGTGCGACAGGTGGGTGGCCATCACCGTGGCCGGGTCCACCACTGTGTAGCCCAGGCTCTGCGCGTTTTCGCGCTGGCCCGGCTCGATCCAGACGGCCTCCAGGCCAAACGCCGGATCGCGCGTGGCAATACCCTGCAGGCCGTCCTGCACGCGACCGGGATTGATCGCCAGCAGGCGGTCGTTGTGTACTTCGGCCTCGCCCATCGGCACGCCCATCAGGGTGATGCGGTAGGTATTCGGGCCCAGATCCAGGTTGTCGCGGATATGCACCGCCGGCACCAGGAAGCCCATCTCCTGCGACAGCTTGCGGCGCACCGATTTGATGCGGCCCATCAGCTCGCCGCCCTGGTGCGTGTCCACCAGCGGAATGAGCCGGTAACCCACTTCCAGCCCCAGCGGATCGACGCTGGCGACGTCTTCCCAACCCAGTTCGAGACGCTCGGTGGGCGCAGCAGCCGGCGGCGGCACCTCGGCCGCGGCCTTGGCCACGCGCTCCTGCGCTTCGCGATCGCGCTTCACCATCAGCCATGCCGCGCCACCGCACGTACCACCCAGCAGCAGGAAGGCAATGTTCGGCATGCCCGGGATCAGGCCCATCACGCCCAGCACCACGCCCGCCACCGCGAGCGCACGTGGCTGGCCAAACAGCTGGCCCACCAGCTGCTTGCCCATGTCGGTGGACTTGGACACGCGCGTCACGATCACGGCGGTGGCGATGGACAGCATCAGCGACGGCACCTGCGCCACCAGACCGTCACCGATGGTCAGCAGCGTGTAAGTCTTGGCGGCCTCGCCGGCCGACAGGCCGTGCTGCAGGATGCCGACGAAGAAGCCGCCGACAATATTGATGATCAGGATCAGGATGCCGGCCGTGGCATCGCCGCGCACGAACTTCGAGGCACCGTCCATCGAACCGTAGAAATCCGCTTCCTCGCGCACTTCCTGGCGGCGCTCGCGTGCCTGTTCCTGATTGAGCAGGCCGGCGTTGAGATCGGCGTCAATCGCCATCTGCTTGCCGGGCATGGCATCCAGGGTGAAGCGCGCGGTCACTTCGGACACGCGCGTGGCGCCCTTGGTCACCACCACGAAGTTGATGATGGTGAGGATGGCGAAGACGACAAGACCCACGGCGAAGTTGCCGCCGATGACGAACTCGCCGAAGGCCTCGATCACCTTGCCCGCCGCGCCGGGGCCATCGTGGCCGTGCAGCAGCACCACGCGGGTGGAGGCAATATTCAACGCCAGTCGCAGCAACGTGGCCATCAGCACCACGGTGGGGAACGCGGCGAACTCCAGCGGACGCATCACGTAGATCACCGCCAGCAGGATCACCAGCGACAACGCGATGTTGAAACTGAAGAGCATGTCCAGGATGAACGGCGGCAGCGGCAACATCATCATCGCCAGCGCGGCGAGCATGATCACCGGCGCGCCCAGTCCACGGCGGCCGAGCGTTTTCAGATTGCCAAGGGCAGTAGCGGTAGCCATTGCGTTTCCGTCAGAACTTGTAGGGACCCATCAGGTCCGGATCGACATCGGGTTGCGGCGCCTTCGGCGGTTGTTCACCGCGGGCGACGGCCTGCTTGAGCTGGAACACGTACGCGAGCACCTGCGCCACGGCGACATAGAGCCCCGAAGGGATCTCGCGATCGAGCTGGGTGGTGGCATACAAGGCGCGTGCCAACGGCGGCGCTTCCACCGTGGGAATGCGATGGCTGGATGCCACCAGGCGGATCTGCAGGGCCAGTTCGTCCATGCCCTTGGCGATCACGCGCGGCGCGCCCATGCGGCCTTCGTCGTAGCGCAGCGCCACGGCGAAGTGCGACGGGTTGGTGATCAGCACGTCGGCCTTGGGCAGCTCCTGCATCATGCGCTTGCGCGCCATCTGGAACTGCATCTGGCGCACGCGCGCCTTGAGCTCGGGATTGCCGTCGCTTTCCTTCGACTCGTCCTTCAGCTCCTGGCGCGTCATGCGCAGGCGCTTGGTGTGGTCAAACTTCTGGTACAGCGCGTCGGCGCCACCGATCAGCGCAAGGATGGAACCGAACAGCAGCGCGCCATGCCCCAGCAGGCTCATCGCCTTCATCGTGCCCGCGCCCACTTCGCCACGGCCGGTGGCCATCAGGTCGTTCTGCCAACCTTTCAGGACCATCACCAGCACTGCGCCGATCAGCAGCAGCTTCACCAGCGACTTGGCCAGTTCCACCAGGCCGCGCATGGCGAAGATGCGACCCAGTCCGGCGATGGGATCGAGCCGTTCGAACTTCGGCTGCAGCGCTTCGGCGCTGAAATTGAGGCCGCCCAGCAGCAGCGGCGCCGCCAGTGCGGCGAGCACCGTGGCCGTGGCCACCGGCGCAAACATCGCAAAGGCCTCGTGCATGGCCAGCGACAGGATGCGGCCCGGCAGCTGGTCGCTGAACAAGGCATCCCGCCCGTAACTCAGCCCCAGCCCGTAGATGCGACGCACGTGCTCCATCGAGCCTTCGCCGCCGCTCATCAAGGCGGAGACGCCGGCCAGCACCACCACGGCACCGGAAAGATCACGCGAGCGAGGCAGATCACCCTTCTCCCGCGCTTCGCGCAGGCGTTTTTCTGAGGGTTGTTCTGTGCGTTCCTGATCGTCGTTCTCGGCCATGGCGTCTTTCTCAACCGCCGGCCAGTTCGTGCATCAGCGTCCAGGCGCTGTTCTGCAACGATTCGAACGCACCCGGCACGCTGCGCAGCGACAGCCACAGCGCGACGAAACCCAGGGTCACCGTGATGGGAAAACCCACCGCGAACAGATTCATGGATGGCGCTGCGCGGCTGATGGCCGCGAAGCCGATGTTCACCATCAGCAGCGAGGTCATTGCCGGCAAGGCCACGCGCACCGCTCCGCCGAACAGGTGCGAGGCGAATGCCACCACCGCGTGCAAGCCATTGGTGTCGATCACCGGCTGGCCCGGCGGCAGCGTGCGGAAACTGTCGGCCAGCAGCGAGATCAGCTGCAGGTGGCCGTTCATGGCCAGGAACAACAGCGTCACCATCAGCAGGTAGAACTGGCTGAGCACCGGCGAACTGCCGCCACCGCGCGGATCCACCGTTTCGGCAAAGCCCAGGCTCATGCTCTGACCCACCAGCTGGCCACCCAGCGAAACCGCTTCAAAAGCGAGCTTCAGCACGAAACCAATCGCCGCGCCCATCAGCACCTGGCTGACCATGCTGGACACGCCATCGGCCGTCATCAGGTCGATGGTGGTCGGCGCCAGCGGCGCCAGCACCAGGGCAAGCATCATCATCACGCCAAGGCGAATGCGCTTGGGCACCACGGCATCGCCGAACACGGGAGCGGTCAGGCACAGCCCGCCGACGCGGGCCATGGCCCACAGCAGCGAGCCCACCAGCCCCTGCAGTTCGGCAAGCTGCACCGTGGTCACTTCACGGCCCCGGGCAGGCTTTCGATCAACTGATGGGTGAACTGCACCAGCGTGCGCAGCATCCACGGACCGGCGATGAGCGCCACCGCTGCCATCGCGATGATCTTGGGAATGAAGCTCAGCGTCATTTCGTTGATCTGCGTGGCGGCCTGCACCACGCCGATGATCAGGCCCACCGCAAGCGCGGTGAGCAGCAGCGGCGCGGCCACCATCATGGCGACGTAGAGCGCGTGCTGGCCGAATTCGATGACGGATTCAGGCGTCATGGCGTGGCTCCGGTGAGGCGTTCAACAGCACTCGGGCTCACCTCACCGTCATCCCTGCGAAAGCAGGGATCCAGTGTCGTTACGCACTGCACCGACGCCTCGTACAAAGTCGCTGGATCCCAGCCTTCGCAGGGATGACGGGCGTGAGAGGCCGCAGCATGCAACCACACTTCGCACCACTCGAGTCCACCGACGGACGAGGAGCAAAAAAGCCGCGCGCCACTCATGTATAGAAACTCCCCGCCAGCGTGCCCAGCAGCAGCGTCCACCCATCCACCAGCACGAACAACATGATCTTGAACGGCAGGGAGATGATGGTGGGCGACACCATCATCATGCCCATGGACATCAGCACGCTGGCCACCACCAGGTCGATGATCAGGAACGGAATGAACAGCAGGAAGCCCATCTGGAAAGCGGTCTTCAGCTCACTGGTGACGAACGCCGGCATGGCGACGCGAAACGGCACGTCGTCCTTGCTGGCATACGGCTTTTCGTTGGCCAGATGGGTGAACAGCTGCAGGTCCGCGTCGCGCGTCTGGTCCAGCATGAAATGCTTGAACGGCGCCGCGGCGGCAGGCACGGCCTGTTCGGCGGACAGCTGGCCGTCCATATACGGCTTCACGCCATCCGTGTAGGCACGGTTGAGCACCGGTGACATCACGAACAGGGTAAGGAACAGCGACAGCCCGAGCAGAATCTGGTTGGACGGCGTGGACTGCGTGCCCAGCGCCTGCCGCAGGAAGCTCAGCACGATCATGATGCGCGTGAACGACGTCATCATCAGCAGCACCGCCGGCAGCAGCGTGAGCACGGTCATCAGTGCCAACACCTGCAGCGACAGCGTCCAGTTCTGCGCGCCGCCCGCAGCGTTCTGCACCGTCAGTACGGGGATGCCCGCCCCTGAACCGGGCATCTGCGGCATCGAAGGCATCGCCGGCATGGCGGGTGCAGCCCAGAGCAGCATGGGGCACAGCAGCAACAGCCCCAGGAGAATCCAGCGGAACGACTTCATTACTTGCGCTTCCAGCGGGCCAGCACGTCGCCGAAGGGCGCAATGGGCGGTTGCGGTGCGGCTTCCGGTGCGGGCGCCACGCCTTCATAGACATGCAGGGTGCGCATGCCGCCCTGCCCCACGCCGATCAGCAGACGCTTGCCGTCCGCGTCGACCAGCATCAGGCGGTCGCGTGCGCCTACCGACATGGTTTCGACGCAACGCATGCGTCGGCCACCCGGCGTGGCGCGCGCCTGCAGCCGGCGGCTGAACCAGCCGGCGGCAAAGATCAGCGCAATGATGCCGAGCAGGCTCAGCAGCACGCGCACCAGTTCGCCACCGACGTTGATGTCGGGTGTGGCGGCGACCGGCAGGGCAAGGGCCAGGATCATCGAACTCACCGCAGCTTGCGCACGCGTTCGGCGGGGCTGATCACGTCGGTCAGGCGGATGCCGAAGCGTTCATTGATCACCACCACTTCGCCATGCGCCACCAGCGTGCCGTTGACGAACACGTCCAGCGGCTCGCCAGCAGAGCGGTCGAGTTCCACCACCGAACCCTGGTTGAGCTGCAGCAGGTTGCGGATGCTGATGCGCGTGCGGCCCACTTCCATGGCAAGCGTGACCGGCACGTCGAGGATCATGTCGAGGTTGACATCGGCACCCTCGCCCACGGGGGCGGTGAGCTGGTCGAATTCGACGCGCTGGGTAGCGCTGGCAGCGTCATTGGTCGTGGTCATGCGGGGTCAATCTCCAGGGCAGGTTCAGTCGCCAGGCGCATCTCGCGGCGGCCTGTCGGGGCATGGAAGCGGACGGCCGTGCGGCCGTTGTTCTGGCCGTAGCGGCCACGGAATACCGGCACGTCTTCGGCGAAGACCGTGCTGAATTCCGGCAATTGAATGGGCAGTACGTCGCCGGGGCGAAGCTGCAGGAAATCGCCGATGCTGATGCGCGTTTCGAGCAGCATCGAACTCAGCTCCACTTCCGCGTCCAGCACTTCGTCCTGCAGCGTTTCGGCCCAGCGATGGTCGCGATCCACGCGGTCGCTCTGCACGCCCGCATCAAGCAGGGTGCGGATCGGCTCGATCATCGAGTACGGCAGGGTCAGGTGGATCTCACCGCCGCCGCCATCGAGCTCGACATGGAACTTCGATACCACCACCGTTTCGGTGGGGCTGACGATGTTGGCGAACTGCGGGTTGATTTCCGAATTGAGGTATTCGAAGTTCAGCGGCATCACCGGCGCCCAGGCTTCCACCATCGACGTGAACAGCTCGCCGAGGATGATCTGAATCACGCGGTTCTCGGTCGGCGAGAAATCCCTGCCCTCGATGCGTGCATGAAAACGGCCATCGCCACCGAAGAAGTTGTCGATCACGGTGAACACCAGGCGCGGTTCCATCACCACCAGCGACGTGCCGCGCAGCGGCTTGACGCGCACCAGGTTTAGGTTGCTCGGCACGGCCAGGCCATGCACGTACTCGGCGAACTTGATCATCTTCACGCCAAGCACGGACACCTCGCAGGTCTTGCGCAACACGCCGAACAGCGCGGAGCGGAAGAAGCGGGCGAAGCGATCGTTGACCATCTCCAGCGTGGGCAGGCGGCCACGAACGATGCGGTCCTGCTGGGTGAAGTCGTACGAGATCACCGCATCGGACGGCAACGGTTCGTCGTTGCCCGTCTCCACGGCGCCCACTTCCACGCCATTGATCAGGGCATCGATTTCTTCCTGTGAAAGCAGGTCGCTCATCGCCGCGGTTCCGTCACTGCATCACGAAGCTGGTGAAGTACAGCGCTTCCACGCCCGGACGACCCAGGCGCTTCTCGAGGATCTTGCGCACATCTGCCAGCGCCTGCGCCTGCAGCTTCTGCTTGCCGGCGGCGTCGCTGAGGATGGTGTAGTCCTGGCTGCTGAACAGCATGACCAGCGCATTGCGGATCACCGGGTCGGCTTCCTTCGCGGCGGCCAGCGCGGCGGCGTCGTGCGACATCAGGCTCACGCCGACCTGCAGGAAGCGCATGGACTGGTCGTCCTTGAAGTTGACGACGAACGGCGGATCCAGCGTCAGGTACTGCTCCTGCTTGGACATCACCACCTTCGGCTCATCCGCCTCGGCGCCATGCGCCTTGCGTGCGTTCATCACCAGGTAGCCGGACGCGCCGGCCATGGCGACCATCGCCACGCCCATGATCATCACGACCTTGCTGGAGCCCTTCTTGGGCCCCGCGGCCGCGTTTTCCGTTTGCTCGTTCTGAGCCATGCGAATGTCGATCCCTATCAGTTGCCATATGTCTGCCACCCGTCATGGGTGGCGCATGCCCTTTGGTAGCAAACCGCGTGCCATCGACGGGATGCGTTGCTGCCACTGGGTTTGCGGGGGATGCGACGGGGCGGCGGCGCTTTCTTGACGCCTGTCGGAGATTGGGCGTGACGGGGGGATGGCGGTTGACGGAAGGTTGTCGCGGGAGCGTGCCTTTTCCCTGTTCCCTTGGGAGCATGCGGGGAGCAGCCATGGATGGATGCGGCTTTGGGGGCGAGGATAGGGTTGGGGTGAGGGGTGACCCTGCCTCACCGATTCGATCTCGTCATCCCGGCGCAGGCCGGGATCCAGGGCCTCGGTGGTCGGCTTTCGCCCCACCGCTTCATTCTTTTGACCGTCATCCCAGCGAAAGCTGGGATCCAGGGCCTTTGCTCTCGGCCTTTGCTCTCGGCCTTTGCTCTCGGCCTTTGCTCTCGGCCTCCGGTCTCGCGCGTTTCCGCGATCGGGCCGCTTACGCAGCGGAGGCGTTTCGACCTCCTGCCGGAGGCCGAGTCACTTTTCTTTTGCTGGCCCAAAAGAAAAGTAACCCAAAGAAAATGGCCTCAAGAGCTGGCAGCATTCCGCTGGGATAAGCCCGAACGGCTGAGGAACGTTGCTGCTTGGCAACCTCCGCCTCTACACAGCGGGTACTTCCAAGCGCTTCGCAACGCGCCGATGCGCTGAGGACTTAACGCGGAGCGTCGTGCCGCGAAGCGGCACCTTCTTCCTTGCCACTTGGTGGTTCACATTGAACATCCCCTGTCGCTCGTCCTCTCCCATTCGGGAGAGGACTGGGGTGAGCACTGAGGCGAGAGAGAAACGGACTCCACACGCTGCGAGCCCCACCTGTAGGAGCGCACCTTGTGCGCGACCGCAGCGTCCTGTCGATACCGCTCCGTCAGGTGGTCGCGCACAGGGTGCGCTCCTACAGACAAGCTAAACCGGTACGCCATACGCCGTCGCACCATGCGACGCGATGTGCAGCGCAGCTGCACGAGCCGTCTGCTTTTGACCTACCCGACCCCTTGAGCGGCGGTGAGGGGCGGACGACAGGCCCGCAGGGGGATCGGCAGGGAGGCCGATCCCTTTTCGACAGGACAGGGAGGTCCTGTCGAAAAGCCCGGCCGACCCTCACGGACCGGCCGGCTCCACCGGCCGGCGCCGCGATGGGGGTGCCTTTTCTTTTGGTTACTTTTCTTTGGGCAAGCAAAGAAAAGTGACCCGGCCTCCGGCAGGAGGTCGGAACGCCCGCTGCGTAAGCGGCCAGGTCGCGGCAGCGTTGGAACCCGAAGGCCAGGAGCAAAGTCACTGGACCCCTGCCTCCGCAGGGGTGACGGCTCTTTTGAAGTGGCGAGGCAAGGTTGACCACTCACCTCAACCCTCACCCCAAACGGGAGAGGGAGAAGAAGCGCGGACCGGTCAGGCAAACATATCCACCAACCCCACCGCCACCTTCCCAATCGGCGACACCGCCGAAACCACATCACCCACCTCGTCAGCCAACGAACTCCCACTACCCGACGACGAGCCCGACGCATTCGCCGTCTGCGACGACGAACCCTGCCCCGTATTCCCCTGCCCCACCATCGCCTCTCCCAACGACAGGCCGTGATGGGCGAGCATGGAGTCGAGCTGGGTCAGCGTCTGCTGCACGGCATGAACGGCCTGCGGGTGTTGGGCGATGAAGGCCACGTCGACGTGGTCCTGCTTCACGCTCACCTTCACGTCGAGCTCGCCGAGATCTTCGGGATGGAGGCGGATGCGGGCTTCCTTCACGTCCTGGCCCCCGAGCCAGGTGACCTGCTGGCTCAGTTCCTGGCCAAAGGCCGGCGTGCCGACACTGGATTGCATGGTCAGCACATGCGGCGTAGCGGTCGCGGTGACCCCGTTCGGTTGGGCCAGTGACTGCTGCGACATGGCCGCTGCAGAGAGGTTCTTCAGGGCTTCGAGCGGGTCGCTGCTGTCTTTCTGGTCGGACGACGAGGACGCGGTCAATGCCTGCAAGGCGTTGCTCAAGGCATCGCCCTTGGCCGCCTGCGCGCCATCCGTCGCGGTGGTGTCGACGGCATCGCCGGCGTCATCCGCGTCCTGGCCGGCCAGGGACAAGCTCTTGTCCTTGATCCCGTCCATGGCCTTGCTGAATTCGTCGCCGTCGCCGGCCTTGCCCTGCGCCGTACTGGCACCCTGTATGGCGCCCAGCAGCGAAATGGTTGCCGACGCCGGCAAGGTCGAGGTGGCGGCGCCAGTCACGGCAGCCGTGGCATCGTCGCCATCTGCGTCGGAAACCGTGGATGCAGCGGCGGAGGCAGGCACGCTCTGTCCCAGCAGCGCGAGCATCGCGGCGGCAGCGCCGGGCGCGGCCGTTTCCGCCGTGTCATCGTCCTTGTGATCCGACTTTCCACTGGCCTTGGCCTGCGAGGAAGAAGCGGACGACGTCGTGCTGCCCGATGACGAGGGCGCGGACGATTTCGCCGGCGCCGGCCGGGCATCGTCGCGCTGCCGTGCAAACTGCTGGCGCGCCTGCTGCAGCGGTGCGCTGAACCTGTGGTCGTTGGCGCCGGACGATGCGCTGCTCGTATCGCTGCTTGAGGAACTGTTGGTGGCACTCGGCGCGGGCGCCAGATTTGCCGCCAGGGCAACGGACGGGGTCATGGGTTGTTCTCCGGGAATGCTTTCTTGGACAAGGTCACGACAGCCCTCTCCTCGGTCGACGGTGCTGCATGCGCTCGTCGATCTCGGCCTGTTCGCGACGATCCTCGCTTTTGCGTTCCTGCTCGCGGTAGCGGTCGATCACGCTGCCGAGCGCCTGCTCGCGTGCGTGGGCTTCGCGCCACTGGTCGCGCACGCCGTCGAGGTACCGGCGCTGGCGGGCTACTTCATTGATCTGCTGGGCAATGACCTGGTTGATGCGTTCGACGAATTGGCGTCGGTTGAGCATCGCAGCCACGCTGACGCCGCCCTGCGTTTCCGCATACTCGGCGCGGTATTTCTGCAATTCGTCCAGCTGCTGCTCGGCCTTGGCGAGCTTCTGCTGCTGCTCGGCCAGGCGCTGCATGGCCGCCTCCTGGCGGTCGTGGGCCAGGTCAACGGCAGGTTGCAGGCGGTTCGCGCGGGATTTCACGGCGTACCGCCGGCGGTCAGCGTTTCAAGGGAGCTGATGGCGTCGACCAGTGTGGTTGGCGCGTCCACTTCCTGCTGCAGGAAGTCGCGCAGCCGCGGCCACATGGCAATGGCGTGATCCACCTGCGGATCGGACCCTTTCTGGTAGGCGCCCACGGCAATCAGGTCGCGCTGCTGGCGATACGCCGAGTAGACCTGGCGGAAGCGCTGCGCAGAGCGCAGGTGCTCGCGCTGCACCACCGCGGGCATCACGCGGCTGATGGAAGCTTCGATATCGATGGCGGGATAATGGCCCGCCTCGGCAAGATCGCGCGAGAGCACGATATGGCCATCCAGGATGGCGCGCGATGCATCGGCGATGGGATCATGGCGATAGTCGTCGCCTTCGGTCAGCACGGTGTAGAACGCCGTGATGGAGCCACGCCCTTCGGCATCGTTACCGGCGCGCTCCACCAGTGCAGGCAGCATGGCGAATACCGACGGCGGATAACCCTTGGTGGCCGGCGGCTCGCCGATGGCCAGTGCGATCTCGCGCTGCGCCTGGGCATAGCGCGTGATCGAATCCATCAGCAAAAGCACGCGCTGGCCGCGGTCGCGGAACCATTCGGCAATGGCCGTGGCGTACTGCGCACCGCGCAGGCGCTTGAGCGGCGGCGCATCGGCCGGCGCGGCGACGATCACGGCACGGGCGCGACCTTCCGCACCCAGCGTGTGTTCGACGAATTCCTTCACTTCGCGACCACGCTCGCCGATCAGGCCCACCACCACCACGTCGGCGTCGGTGTAGCGCGTCATCATGCCGAGCAGGGTCGACTTGCCCACGCCGGAACCTGCAAACAGGCCCAGGCGCTGGCCGCGCCCCACGGTGAGCAGGGAGTTGATCGCACGCACGCCGGTGTCGAGCGGCGTATCGATGGGCTTGCGCGCCATCGGGTTGATCGGTTCGTTCTTGAGCAGGGCGTGCTCGTCCACGTCGAGCGGGCCCAGTCCGTCGAGCGGCACGCCATCGGCGCCGATCACGCGACCCAGCAAGGCCTGCCCCACCGGCAACCCGCTGGTGTGCGAGCACGGGCGCACGCGGGCATTCGGCAGCACGCCGTGCATCTCGGTCACCGGCATCAGCAGCAGGCGCTCGTCGGCAAAGCCGACCACTTCGGTATCCAGTTCATTGCCGTCGGCTGTGCTGACCAGGCAGCGTGCGCCCAGCGGCGCCTCGCAACCTTCGGCCTCCAGGGTGAGCCCCACGACGCGGCGCAGCCGGCCTTCCACGGTCAGCGTGCGCGCACCCACGGCACGCTGGCGGCGACGGGCCAGCCGCTCCTGCCACAGTGCGCTGCGGGTGGGCTGCGCGTTCATCCACGCACCTCGTCGGCATCTTCGTCGGTTTCTTCGGCTTCCGCACCCAGCACCGCATCCACCACCGCGGCGAGCCGCGTTTCGATGCGCGCATCCAGGCGCGAGCGTTCGCTTTCCAGCAGGCAATCACCGCGCTGCAGGCTGGGGTCGGGCATCAGCTGCCAGTGCGACTCGACCATGTCCAGCGTGCGCAGCAGGGCGAGATCGTCCGGGTGCAGGCGCACGCGCAGGTTGCCCGACGCCGATGGCAAGGCCAGCGCGGCCTGCCGTACGGCTTCGACCACCAGGTCGGGCGTCACGCGCAATTCGTGCGCCACCACCTGGCGCGCCACGGTCATGGCCAGGCGCGTCAGTTCGAGTTCCACCATGTCGTCCATGCTGCGCAAGGGGCGGGCGGCCGACTCCAGCAGTTCGTCCAGGCGCTGCATGCGTTCCTGCAGTACCGCGCGCGCTTCCGCCATGCCCTGCTCGTGGCCCGCCGCGTAACCTTCGTCACGGGCCTGCTGTTCCAGTGCCTCGAGTTCGCGCACGGTCGGCTGCTGCTGCACCGGTTCCACGGGTGCAGGCTCCGGCGCCACCACCGGCTCGCCCACCTCGGGTGGCAGCCAGCGCTCGAAGGCCTGGAAGTGGTCGCGATTCATCAAGGCACTCATGAGACGAGTTCGTCACCCGTGCCGGAAAGGTTGATCGCGCCCGAATCGGCCAGCTTGCGTGCAATGCCGAGCACTTCCTTCTGCGCGGCATCGACTTCGCTGAGGCGCACGGGGCCGGACACTTCCAGGTCGTCGCGCAGCATGTCGGCGGCGCGCTTGGACATGTTGGCGAAGATCTTTTCGCGCACGCCGGGCTCGGCACCCTTCAGCGCCGTGACCAGGCGCGCGGTGGGCACTTCGCGCAGCAGTGTCTGCATGCTGCGGTCGTCCAGGTCGCCAAGGTCCTCGAACACGAACATCAGCTCTTCGATGCGGCCACTCAGGCCCGAGTCGTGACTGCGGATGGCCGACATCAGCTCGGTCTCGCGGCTGGTTTCCATCGCATTGAGGATGTTGGCCGCGGCCTTCAGGCCGCCCACGCTGGCGGACTTCAGTTTCTTGGTGTTACCGCCAGAGAACTGGCGCTCCATGATTTCGTCGAGCTCGTTCAGCGCATGAGGCTGCACGCCATCGAGCGTGGCGATGCGCATCACCGCGTCGCTGCGCGTGCGCGGCGGCAGGTAGCCGATGACTTCGGCCGCCTGGTCCGGCTCCAGATGCGCCAGCACCAGCGCGATGATCTGCGGATGCTCCTGCCCGATCATCTCGGCAATGGCGCGACTCTCCATCCATTTCAGCGACTCCAGCCCCTTGCTGGTGCGGCCGAGCAGGATGCGGTCGATCAGGCCACCGGCCTTGTTCTCGCCCAGCGCATTGACCAGGATCTTGCGGATGTATTCCTCGGTACCCACTCCCAGCGAGGTATGGCGACCCATGTCCTCGTCAAGGCGATCGAGCACCATCTCCACCTGCTCGCGCGTGACGTTGGAAAGGCTGGCCATGGCCGAGCCCACCGCCTGCACGTCGCGCGCGCTGAGGTGCTTGAGCACTTCGGCTGCGTCCTGCTCGCCCAAGGTGAGCAGCAGGATGGCCGCGCGCTGGGCGCCGTTGATTTGCAGTTCTGCTTTCATGATTCGATTCACCCGCTAACCTGCCTGGCCATGGTGGTCTGATGGATCGCGCTCAAGCGCGCGATGTCGCGATCAGCCGCCATCCTCGCCCACCCAACTCTTCACCACCTGCGCCACCTGCTTGGGGTTCTCGCCCACCATGCGGCGCGCAGTGCCGATGCGCTGCTCGTAAGCGAGCTGCGGCGGTATGCCGCCCAGGCGCACGGGCTCGTCCAGTGCTTCGTCGTCGTCCACGCGTACCGAAATCGTCGGCATGCCCGGGCCACCGCCTGCGCCGGCCAGAGCCAGCTCGGTACCGGGCACCGGGCTGCGCGACAGACCGCGCAACAACGGACGCAGCAGGCCAAAGGCCACCAGCAACGCCACCAGGATGCCAGCGCCCTGCTTGATCAGGTCGAGCATGCCTGGGCGCTCCCAGAACGGCTGTGCGGGTGCGTCGACGTTGGCGCTGGGGTCCTGGTGGAACGGCTGGTTGATCACGCTCACGCTGTCGCCGCGCTTGTCGCTGTAACCGACTGCATTGCGCGTCAACGTGGTGAGGTGTTCCAGTTCCTGCGGCGTGAACGGCACGCTCTTGGGCGCACCCTTGTCGCCAACCACGGTCTTGTTGTCCACCACCACCGCGACGGTAAGGCGCGCGAGGCGGCCCGCCGGATCGCTGACGTGGCTGATGGTGCGGTCAAGCTCATAATTGCGCGTGGCGCTGCTGGTGGTATCGCTCGGCCCGCTGCTCTGCGCCGTGGCCGTGGTCTTGCCCTTGCCCGCATTGGGCTTGGCCGCGGTGGGCTGCGACACGGCGGTCGGCGGCTGGTTGCTCAGCGCGCCAGGCACCTGGCCATCGCTGGCCTCGCCGGTGTGCTGCTCGCTGTTGGTCTGCTCACTGCGCAGCGCGGGGTGTTCGTGATCGAACGTCTCCGTTGCCTTTTCGGTTTCGCTGAAGTCGAGATCCGCGTAGACCTGTGCGCGCACCTTGCCCGCACCGACCAGCGGCGTCAGCAGTTCCTCGATGCGCTGCGCGTAGGTGTTCTCGATGCGCGTAGCCAGACGCAGGCGCGAATCGCCCACGGCGGTGGCGCTGGCCGCATCGGTGGTAGTGAGCAACTGGCCCTGCTGATCGACCACCGACACCTGCTTGGGATCGAGGTTGGGCACGCTGGAAGCGACCAGGTGCACGATCGCCGCCACTTGGCTGGCGTCGAGCTGGCGGCCGGGATACAGCGTCACCAGCACGGACGCGCTGGCTTCCTTGTTGTCTCGGATGAATGCCGACGGCTTGGGCAGCGCCAGATGCACGCGCGCGGCGCGCACCGACTGCAGGCCGGCAATGGTGCTGCCCAGGTCCGTTTCCAGCATTTGCTGGTAACGCGTGCGCTCGGCCAGATCGCTCATGCCGAACGGCGAGTCTCCGCCCGGTGCCACGGCCGTGGCCGCACTGCCCTGCGGCAGTCCCTGCGAGGCCAACTTCAGGCGGATGGCCGCCAGGTCGGAGGCCGGCACCATGATGGAGTTGCCATCCGCACCCAGCGTGTACGGCGTGTTGGACGCCTGCAGCGCCTGCGTAACGGCGGCGGCGTCTTTCTGTTCCAGGCCTGCGTACAGCAGGCCGTAATTGGGGCCACGGGACCACAGCACCACGGCCACGCCAAGCGCCACGGCGGCGGCCACACCAATCAACAGCAGCAGCTGCCGCGATGCCGGCGTGCTCGCAAGCTGTTTGAGATCCAGGCGAGAACCGGGCTTTTCATCGGTGGTCGCGAGGGCGTTATCGGCCATGGAAACTGCTCTTCCTTGGGGGACGCGAAGTCGTCAGTTAACCGGTCAGACCGGCATGTTCATGATGTTGTTGTACGCGTCGACCAGCTTGTTCCTCACCTGGGTCAACGTGTTCAACGACAGGTCGGCCTTGTTGATGGCGACCATGGTGCGTGAGAGGTCGGCGCCCTCGTCGCCACGCTCGAAACTGGCTGCCTGCTGGCCGGCATCCATCTGCGCATCGGCCACCGACGAGATCGATTTCTTCAGCAACGTGGAGAAATCGGTTTGCCCCGACGCTGCCGCGGTGAACGACTGTTCCACCGGTTTCGTCTGCAGGGAGAGCTGGCGCATCTGCGACAGCAGGTTGTTGACGTCGATCTGACCCATGACGGAATTCCAACGCGTAAAGAGTGCCTGAGGGTGTTACTGCACGACGCGTGCCAGTGAGCGAGGAGTGAGTGAAGAGGAGTGAGAAGTGAGAGAAAGCGAGAGCACTTGGCCTTCTCTCACTTCTCACTTCTTTCAACTCACTCCTGCACTTACGCCTGAAGGCTGGGCTGCAGGCCGTACTTGCGCAGCTTTTCCACCAGCGTGGTGCGCTGCATGCGAAGGAGCTTGGCGGCATGCGCGACGACACCACCGGTAACGTCAAGCGCTTGACGGATCAGACCCACCTCGATGTCGGCCAGATGGTCCTTCAGGTCCAGGCCGCCTTCCGGCAGCATCATCAGCGACTCGCTGGACACCACGGACAGCGACTCCGGCAACACCGGCGCCTGCCCGGTCATCAGCGACAACAGCGCCGCGCCGCGCACTTCTTCCACCATCTGCTGACCGCGATACTTTTCCGGCAGGTCATTCACACGCACTTCGCTG
The DNA here is from genome assembly GCF_014297575.1 of Dyella telluris. Taxonomy (NCBI): domain Bacteria; kingdom Pseudomonadati; phylum Pseudomonadota; class Gammaproteobacteria; order Lysobacterales; family Rhodanobacteraceae; genus Dyella; species Dyella telluris. The sequence goes on from NZ_CP060412.1 coordinate 1,163,882, forward strand.
TGCGGATAGAGGATGGAAAGACGCTCGACCAGGTTGTAGAGCTCACGCACGTTGCCCGGCCACGCATAGGTGTGCAGCGCATTCATCGCACCGGCGCTGAAACGCACGCTGCCCAGGCCGCGGCGCGACAGGCGATGGTTGAACTCGTCCACCAGCTCGGACAGGTCGTCCAGGTGCTCGCGCAGCGCCGGCATTTCCAGCGGGAACACGCTGAGGCGGTAATAGAGGTCTTCGCGGAACTGGCCATTGGCGATGGCATCTTCCAGATTGCGGTGCGTCGCAGCGATGATGCGAACGTCGCAACGCTGCGTGCGATTGCTGCCCACGCGCTCGAACACGCGCTCCTGCAGCACGCGCAGCAACTTCACCTGCATCGGCAGGCTCATGTCACCGATCTCATCCAGGAACAGCGTGCCGCCCTCGGCCAGCTCGAAGCGGCCCTTGCGGGTGCTGATGGCGCCGGTGAAGGCGCCCTTCTCGTGGCCGAACAGCTCGCTTTCCAGCAACTCGGCCGGAATGGCGCCGCAGTTGATCGCCACGAACGGCTTGTCGCGGCGCGATGAGGTTTCGTGGATGCTGCGCGCCACCATCTCCTTGCCGGTGCCCGATTCGCCCAGCACCAGCACGCTGGAATCGAACGGCGCCACCTGGCGAATCAACGCGCTCACGCGGGCCATCGGACCCGAACTGCCCACCAGGCGCAGCTCCGGCCGACGCGGCCCCTGTGCCTGCGGACCGCGCAGCATCTCGGCGAGCTGCTCATAGCGCAGCGGAAATTCGATGATGCCGACGTGACCGGCGTTGCTCGTGCGATCGGCGCCAAGGCGCGCCAGCCATTCCGAATCGGAAGCCAGCAACACCCTTGCATCATTTGCGGCGGAGCCGAGCTGGGCGAACTGGCGTTCGGCTTCGGCTTCATCCCGCACATTGCCCACATAGACGGCACGCCATGCGTGCGTCGTTTCGTCCACCACCTTGCAGTCTTCGCCGCGCAGCGGCTTGAACCCAAGGAACTCCAGCGCCGAAACAACCGACTCCGCCCTGCGATGATCGGATTCGATCACCAGTACGTCGAACTTGCCCATGTGATGCTCTCGTGCGTGCTTCATTGGTGACCCCCTGGATTGCACCTTCGTGCGTGACGACAATCCGTCGCCGTCCGCGCGAGGTAATGAGCAAGAAGGGGGCCAGCCAGTCACGGATTTCCGACATGCCCTTTAAAGGGGTGCCTGCCGGTGAGCGTCACCTTGGCTGAATACCGCCGCGAATGTCCTCAGAGGTATGCCACAGATGGCTGAATCCACTGAAAAAATGCAGAGGGCGGCAATGCTCGGGAAGGTGACCCTGTGCGACACCTGATCGAGATCTGCGTCAAAGAACTTTCTTCTCGGGATTCCGTAGCGTGATATCGATCACATTTCGCCTGTGATCGTGTTCCGGCATTCAGGAAGCTGTCTGGCGACGCTCTGCCACTTTACGTCGGTGGTGACGGAACACGAGTCGCTCAATCGCGTCACATGTGGCCTCGTCCATGGTTTCGAAGGCAACAAAAATGTGATCCGCATCACGCTCTTGCACGTAACGGGCGACCAGTTCGAGCGGCAGGGCCAGGCAACCGTCGAAGTGGAGTCGCACCAGCGCCTGGGCCTGGTCCACCGGCCACAGCGACCGTGGCAATAACGCGCCGATCGCGTTGAAGCTGACACGGGAGCGCGGCGGAAGATCGGCATTGCGCTGGAGCAGCTGGTCCAGCATGGCCATCAGCACGTTCATCTTGCTGTCGAGTCGCTGCATGTCGAGGGCCACCGGGCTCTCTTCGTCCACGGTTTCGCTGCGTCGCTCGTTGAACATCGCCAGCGTGCCCAGCACGCTGAGATTGCGGTCACGCATGGCGGTGCGCTGCAGGTCGCCCAGCGCCTCGGTCAGGGCGACGCAGCCAACGTGAAGGCCGTCGTCGTAGGTGACCCGTTCGGAAAATGCCTGCCAGGAAGCGTCTTGCATGATGCCCTCGTCGCGGGGCCGCCCGGATGGCGGCCTGGCGGGATTATGCGCGCCTGGTGGTCATGGCCGGCCCGATCACTCGGCGCCGGCAACCAGGTAGGCGCTCAGTGCGCGGTGGCGGTGCGGATGCTCTTCCAGATCGGTGCCCAGGCGATCCCGCTGGCGACCGGCCAGCGCACGCACCTCTTCGGTGTGGGCCAGCAGCTGGCGAAGCAGCGGCAGTACAGCCGCGTCATCGTTCGGCAGGGCGACGATGCCCTTGCCGCGCGCCTCTTCCAGCGAAACCACCGCCTCCCAATCGCCGGAGCGGGCGGCGGCGAGCATGCGCTCACTCAGGTCCAGCAACTGTTCGTAGAAAACCGACATCGTCAGGCCACCGCGCCGGGCGCGCGCTTCTGTGCGGCCAGGAACTGGTCGCGGATCTGCTGCCAGGCGTCTCGCACCGGCGTGAGCAGATCCACCACTTCGTCGATGGCACGCTCGTCATTGTTCAGCTGGGCATGCAGCAGGCGACGGCTCGCGTAGTCGTAAAGCGCGTCGAGACGAGCGGCCAGCGGACCGCCCTGCGCGTGGTCCAGGCTGCCGCGCAGCTCGCCAATGATGGCGTGCGCCCGTGCAAAATGTGTCCCTTTGGCCGGCACATCGCCCCGGCGCATGGCGCCGCGGGCCTGGTTGATCCGGTCGATCGCGCCGTCGTAGAGCATGCCAGTCAGCTGATGGCGGTCGGCGCCTTCCACGCTGCCGCGCGCACTGGTGTCCTGATAGAGCGCGCTGGCGTTGCGCATGTAACCGTAAGTCATGGTCGCTTCCCCGCGATCAGTTCTTCGAGTTCGAATTGGTCAGCTGCGCCAGCGCCGTGGTCAGGTACGAGCTGGTGTTGTTCAGCGAAGACATCAGCGTGTCCAACGCCGTGTACTGCGACTGCAACTGCGACTGGTAGGTCGCCATGCGGTTGTTCAGGGCGGTCTGCTGTGTGCTCAGCTGCGTCAGCGTGCTGTTCAGGCTGTCCATGCGCGTGCTGATGATGCCGCCGCTGGACGTGTACGAGTTGATCGCGGTGTTGAGCTTGGTGCCGTAGCCGTTGGTGCCGACGAACAGGTCTTTCACCGCCGACGGATTGCTCTGGAAAGCGGACGCGAGCTTGCTGGTGTCGAGCGCCAGCGTGCCATCCGCATTGCGGGTAATGCCCACATTCGCCAGCGTACCGATGCTGTTGCCCTTCACCGAGCTGCTCAGCACCGAGGCGATCGAGCGCTGCACCGAGGAAAGCGTGGTATCGCCCAGCAGCACACCGGCCGCACCGGTGCTGGTGTCGTAGCTGGACAGCGAGGACACCGTGCTGGCGTAGCTGTTGTAAGCGGTAACCAGGGCCTGGATGGCGTTGGTGGCGGCCGTGTTGTCCTGCGCCACGGTCAGCGAATTGGTACCGGTGCCGGTGAGGTTCAGCGTGACGCCGTCCATCATGCCGGTCACGGTATTGGTGGCGCTGGTGACGGCAATGCCGTCCACGGTGAGCTTGGCGTCCTGCGCCTCGTTGCTGCCCGCCGTGTTCAGCGTGGTCGCCAGGCTGGACAGGCCGCTGCTGCTGGTGGCGTCGGCGCTGATGGTGAACGCGTTGGCCACACCCGTCTTGCTCGAGCTCAGCATCAGCTGCTGGCCGTTGGTGCCGTTGACGATGGTCGCTGTCACGCCCGGGTTGGACGAGGAGCTGTTGATCGCGGTGGCGATGTCGGCCAGGGTGTTGGTGGCGGAAACCGCCACGTTCATGGTGTTGGCGCCCACCGTGATGGCCAGCGTGCCCTGCCCCACGGCCGTGCCGGAAGCCACCGCGCTGCTGGCGCGCTTCTGCGCCGTGGCCAGCTGGCTCACGGCAATGGTGTACGAACCCGGCTGGGCGCTCGACATGGTGGTGGCCGTGCCGATGCTGCTACTGCTGCCCTGAGCGGTCAGGGTCGAGGTGTAGCTGTTGAACGTGTTGACCGAGCTCAGCGTGGCCAGCGCGGTCTGGATGCCGCCGAGCGCGGAATTGAGCGAGGACAGGCCGGTCAGCAGATTGTTCGTCTGCGTGGTGCGGCTGGTGATCTGGTCCTGCGACGCGGCTTTGCGCGCATTCACCAGCGCCGTGACGATGGAGCTGACATCCAGGCCCGAACCGATGCCCGCTGCGCTGAGGGAGCCGCCGCTGGAGCTGGTGGTCGACGAACTGGAGGAGCTGGACGAGGAGCTGGAGGTCGAACCGCTCGAACTGCTCGTGCCACTCGTTGCCGAGGTGAGCTGGTTGAGCAGCGTGCTCAGGCTGCTGGTGCTGCTGGTGCTGCTGGTCGTCATCGCACTACCTTGTCAGTTTCCCGAAATGATCCCGCCGAGGCGGAAGGTTCGAGCCCCCGGCAAAACCTTCGCACGCAAAGGCTTTGCCGGAAGCTCCCGGAACACCCGGCGGGCTGCGAGTAGCAACCCGCCAGGTGGTAAATCCAGCCCAGGAGGACGCGATCCGGGAGGGGTCGCGTCCAGGCCTTGGGTCTGTTACTGCAACAGCTTGAGAACCTGCTGCGGGTTGGAGTTGGCCTGGGCCAGCACCGAGATACCCGCCTGCTGAAGCACCTGAGCCTTGCTGAGGTTGGCCGTCTCGGACGCGAAGTCAGCGTCACGGATGGTCGACTGCGAGGCCTGCAGGTTGGTGGTCTGAGCGGCCACCGTGGAGATGGTCGACTGGAAGCGGTTCTGCACCGCACCCAGCTGGGCAGCGAAATCGCTGACCGTCTTCAGGGCGACGTCGACGCGGGAGATCAGGTCGTTGGCCTTGTCGACCGTGGACACGCTGCCGCTAGCCAGCGAGCCACTGGTAGCCGCCGTCGAGGTGCCCGTCGAGAACAGGTTCTTGCCGGTGTCCGTGATCGACAGTGCGCTGCTCGAGTAGAAGTTGATGGCGGTGCCATCGCCACTCACCGCGGCGCTGACGCCCGAGATGCCAGCAGCATTGATGGCGTCGGACACGTCCTGCAGGCTCTTCGCGCTGCTCAGGTCAACAGCCTTGCCATTGATGTTGAGGCCTTCGGACGAAAGATCCGGGAACGAGGCACCGGCAATCGCAGCAGCCACGCCCGACGACGTGCCGGTGCCGTCCACCGTACCGTTGTTCTTCACCACGGTCGCCGGCAGGCCCAGCGAGGTGTTCGTACCGCCAATGGTCACGTCGTTCGTGGTGCTGGCGTTGTCAAAAGCGAGCTCGCCAGAGGCATTCACGGACGCAAACGTACCGGTGCCGCCAGCAGTCGTGTATGCCGTGTTGATCGCAGTGGCCAGGGAGCTGGCGCTGCTGTAGTTGCCCGCAGCAACGCTGACCGCGGTACCGGCGCCCACCTTGATGGTGACGTCGCCGGAGGCCAAGCCGACGCTGGGAGCCAAAGCCTGCGAGGTCGCTTCCGCCACCTGACCCATGGCGCTGGACTTCACGCTGGTGCCCAGGCTGACCGAGATGGTCTGACCGACGTTGGCGCCGATCTGGAAGCTCTTGGTCTTCATGGAGCCGTCCAGCACGTTCGAACCGTTGAACGTGGTCTGGTTGGCGATACGGGTGATTTCCGCCAGGCGCTGCTGCACTTCCTGGTCGATCGAGGAACGGTCAGCGTCGGTGTAGGTACCGTTGGCCGACTGCACCGCCAGGTCGCGGATGGCCTGCAGGTTGGCAGTGACCTGGTCCAGCGCGGAGCCGGCGGTCTGTGCCAGGTTGATGGCGTCCGAGGCGTTCGAGCTCGCCTGGTTCAGGCCACCGATCTGCGTGGTGTAGCGCTGGGAGATCGCGAAGCCGGCGGCGTTGTCGGCGGCGCTGTTGATCTTCAGGCCCGACGACAGACGCTGGGTGGCGGTCGACAGCGCGCTCTGCGACTTCGACAGGTTGTTCTGTGCGTTCAGCGACGAGATATTGGTGTTGATAACGAGAGACATGATTTGCTCCTACGTAACCGGTGACCGGTTGGATTGGCGTTGTTCGTGCCGGCGTCCAGGCCCCGTTCGTGGGATGCCATCCGCCTCAGTGACTTTTTCGACCCCCCCGGGGATTACTTGAGTCACTTTTCGCGCCAATTCGTGATGGAGCTCACTGGACAAGGGTTTACCTCCCTTCCGACCCGCTCCATCACTACCGTCAACCTTGCGTAAGACCTCCTCTCGTTGCGGCGACGCCGTCGCCCGCCGTGCGTTAGTTCCTGCGATTACTTCAGGTAATTGAACAGGCTCATCGACTTCACCTGCGCAAAGATCTGCTGCGAGGCCTGCAACGCGGTGGACTGCAGCGACAGCTTGCTGATCGCCGTATAGGCATCGGCGCCCTGCACGTCCGACAGCGCGGACTGGTAGGTGACGTTGAGATCCGAATACGCGCCCTGCTGCTGGGTCAACGTATCCAGGCGCCCGCCCACGGAAACCTGCACCGAACTGATCGCCGATTGGGTCTGGTCGATGGATTCGATCTGGCGGCTCATCACGTTGGTGAGCTGCGTGTCGCTGGAGCCGCTCTGCAACGCGCTGATCATGTTGTCCAGTGTGCTGAACACATCCTGCTGGCCACCCGTGCTCACCGACACCGTGTCACCGGAGGCCGGCGTGCCGCTCATCGCGATGGTCATGCCGTTGAAGCTGATCGAGCCGCCATCCGTGTACGTGCCGCCGACCGGGTTGCCGCTGCTGTCCTGCACGGCATTGCCGTTGGCATCCGTGGCCGTCCACGTACCGCCGGCTCCAAAGGTGATGGTGTAGCCACCGCCGCTGCTGGCCTTGCTGCTGTTCCATGCCGACAGGTCGGTGACGCTGTTGCTGCCCACCAGCAAGGTGCCGGTGTTGGCGCTGCCGGCGCTGGCTTCGAACGAGCCGTTGCCCGTGGGAATGTTCATGAACAAGCCCGAGCCCGGATCACTGGTCGGAATCTGCAGACCCGAACCCACGGCCGAGCGCTGCTGCGCGTCATTGCCGCCATAGGTCACCGCACCGTTGGCGCCCACCTGGAACGGCGTGGTGGTGGTGCTGGTGCCGGCGAACAACGCGTTGCCATTGCTGTCCGTGGTGTTGGCCAGCTGCACCAGCTGATCCTTGATCTGGCTGAGCTGGCTGGCAATGCTCTGGCGGTCGCTGTCCGACAGCGTGCCGTTCACCGCCTGCAGGGCCAGCGTGCGCGCGGTGTCGAGAATGCTGGTCGCCGAGGAGAGCGTGCTCGCCTCGGTGTTCAGGCGCGTGGTCGCCGTGTTGATGGTGTTCGAATACTGCGTATTCGCCGCAATGACGTGGTTGAGGCTCACCACCTGACCCGCGCCCGCCGGGTCGTCGGAGGCGACATTGATACGGTTGCCCGAGGAAACCTCGTTCTGCGTCGCGGCCAGCGAACTCTGCTGGCTGATCATGGTGTTGAGCGACTGCTGGTACATCCAGCTGGTGGAAAGGCGCATCACGTATTTCCTTTAGGCCTGGATCGCGGAGATCAGGCTGCTGAAGATGGTCTGCGCGGTGGAGATCACCTGCGCCGAAGCCTGGTAAGCCTGCTGGTACTTGACCATGTTGGCGGCCTCTTCATCGAGGTTCACGCCGGACACGCTCTGCTGCGCTGACATCGCGTTGTTGTACAGGCTGGTCTGCGTGGTGAGATTGGTGGTGGCCTGGCTGCCCACCGTGCCGATGGTGGTGGTGAGCGTGCCGTAGGCATCCACCACCGACTGCGTGCCGCCGTTCAACACCTTGGCATCGGCCAGGTTGGCGAGCGCCAGCGCGTTGCTGGTGTCGTTCAGGCCATTGCTGTTCTGCGCGATGGCAAACGAATCACCCGCGGCCGGCGTGCCGGAAGGCGTCACGCTCCAGCCGTTCGCGCTGATGGTCTGGCCCGACGCATAACTGCCGCTGGACAGCACGTTGCCCGTGCTGTCCGTCACCTGATAGGTGTTGGCCGACGGGAAACTGACGGTGGCGCCGCTGAGCAGCGAGGTATTGGTGGGGTCAGTCACCGTGACGGCGCTGATACTGCCGGTGCCGGTGTTCGCCTTGGCCGCCGTGGCGTTCAGCGCGGCAGCGGCCGCGATGCCGTTGGGGTCGGTCATTACCATCTGCAGGCCAGTGGCGGCCTGGCGCGTCGGCTGGATCTGGAAGCTGTCGCCCGCCTGCGCGGAGCCGGACAGGGACAGCGTCAGGCCGCCCGCGGAATACGTGCCATCCGAATTGGCCGTCATCGCCACGCTCTGGCCCGAGGTGGTGGCCAGGTTCCAGTTACTGCCGTCGTAGCTCAGCACGTAGTCCGAACCGGTCAGGCCGGACACATCGGTGATGCTCGCCGAGACCGTGCCCGTGCCCTTGTTGAGATTGCTCGCCAGCACCGTGGGACTGGGCACGCTGAACATCGCCCCGCCCTGGTTGCCGTTGAGGTCCAGACCCTTGGACTGCTGCGTGTTGACGCTGGTGGCCAGCGCCACCGCCGACTGGCCCAGCTGGTTCTGCACGCTGTCCAGCACGTTGGTGCGGTAGTTGAGCAAGGCGCCCAGGGTGCCGCCGCTGATCTTGCCGCTCACCACGGTGCCGGTGTCATCGAGCACTTCGGTGCGCGAGGCGTCGTACTGGTTGTTGCCCGTCTGCAGGGCGAACGACTTGCTGCCGCTCACCAGCGCCTGGCCGGTAGAGGCATACACGCTGATCGTGCCGTCGGTCTGCGTATAGGCGGACACGCCGATATAACCCGACAGCGACTGCACCAGGCTGTCGCGCTGGTCGAGCAGATCGTTGGGCACGTTGGTGCCGGCCTCGTGGATCTTGTTGTTGATGGCCGCCAGGTTGCTCGCCACGGTGTTGATGCTGTCCACCGTGGTCTTGATCTGCGCGTTCACCTGGCTCTGCTGCGCCGTCAGCTGCTGGCCCAGCGTGTTGTACACGGTGGCGGCCTGGCTGGCATTGCCCAGCAGCGACTGCCGGCTGGATGCCACGCCCGGCGTGTTGGCCACCGTGCTGAAGCCAGCGTAGAAACTATCGAGCGCACTCTGCAGGTTGCCGCTGGCGCTCAGGGCGCTGTTGAGCGTGGTCGCCAGGTTGTTGGTGGTGGTGGCGCCCTGCATGCTGGAGTTGGCCGACCACAGCGCCGAGGTCAGGAAATCGCTGTAAGCGCGCTGCACCGACTGGATATCGACGCCGCTGCCGATGGTGTAGTTGCCGGCAGACTGCGAGATGGCCGCAGTCTGCAGCACGGTCTGGCGGCTATACCCCGTCGTGTTGACGTTGCTGATGTTGTTGCCGACCGTGGTCAACGCGACCTGCGCAGCGTTGAGCCCTGAGGCACCGATATTAAGGAGATTGGACATGTGTCATTCCAGGACAGGTCACTCGGAAGAAGTCGGCGGGACGGCAGCATTCTTGAGCGCGCCCTCACCGATGGCCGCCAACGCCTCCTTCATCTGGGGGCTGTTGGCGATCGCAATAATTTTCTGTGCGTAGGACGGATCGGTGGCATAGCCGCCACTGACAAGGCCCTTGGCGAAGCCGACCACGTCTTCGCCGTGGTTGAGTGCCTTGGCGTAACGCGGGTTGTCGGAGATGAGCTGGGCGTAGTCGTCGAACGACTGGCCGGGGTTGTCGTAGGAGCGGAACTGCGCGTGCTTCTGCACCGGCACACCGCCCTCGAACTCCAGCGTTTTCACGCTCACCTTGTCGCCATCCCAGCTGCTGCCGGCCTTCATGCCGAACAGGTTGTTGCTGGTGTTGCCGTTGGAATGCGAGGGCAAGTGCTTGCCCCACTGCGTTTCCAGCGCGGCCTGCGCCAGCACCGCACGCACCGACACACCCAGCTTCTGGGCGGCCTCCTGCGCATACGGAGCCAGCTGCTTGACGAAATCCTCGGCATCCTTGGGCAGCAGCTTGAGCACCTTTTCGCCAGTGTTCTTCATCGCGCTGGCGACCGAGCTCAGGCGCTGCTGCCAGCTGTCGCTGCCGCCAGTGGCGGTTGCTGCGGCGCCGGTGGCGCTGCCGTCCGACGAGCCGCCCAGCGCACCACCCAGCTGCTTCACCAGCATCTGCGCGATGCCGATGCCGTTGCCGCCCTGCGAGAGCTGCACGGAGAGCTGCTGGTCGAACATGTCGCGCCATTGATTGCCGGCGTCGCTGTCCATCAGGCCATCGCCACTGCTGGCGTCGCGCATGGACTTCAGCATCATCTGCGTGAAGATCGACTCGAACTGTTTTGCCACCGCCGGCAACGCTGCCTTGGCGTCGCTCTGCGCGGTCTGGCGCAGGGCCGAAAACCCGGACAGGTCGGTCCAGGTATTCAGGCTCTTGGTGGCATCCGCTATCGCAGCCATCAGATCACCACCAGCTCCGCGTGGAGCGCGCCGGCCTGCTTGAGGGCCTGCAGGATGGAAATGAGATCGGTCGGCGACGCACCCACCTGATTCACCGCTCGCACGATGGTGTCGAGGTTGGTGCCGGGGCCGAACTTGAACATGTGCGCGCCGTCTTCGCTGACCTGCACGTCGCTCTGCGGCACCACCACCGTCTGGCCGCCCTTGGTGAAGGGCGACGGCTGCGATACCTGCGGGTTCTCCGAAATGGTCACCTGGATGGAACCATGCGCCACCGCCGCCGGCGTCACGCGCACGTCCGCGCCGATCACCACGGTGCCGGTACGCGAGTTGACCACCACGCGCGCCGGTGCATCGCCCGGCGTCACATCGATATTCTGGATGGCACCCATCCATGCCACGCGCTGGCTGGGATCCTGCGGCCCACGCACGCTCACCGAGCCGCCGTCCATCGCGCTGGCGGTGCCTGCGCCATAGGTGCGGTTCACTGCTTCGGCGATGCGCGTGGCCGTGGTGAAGTCGGCCGTGTTGAGGTTGAGCACCAGGTCGCCGCCGTTGGAGAACGACGACACTACCGCGCGCTCGACCGAGGCGCCGTTGGGCACGCGACCGCTGGCCGAAATATTCACCTGCACGCTGGAACCGCTCTTGCCCGACGCGGTAATGCCGCCGACCACCACACTGCCCTGCGCCATGGCGTAGACGTTACCGTCTGCACCGCGCAGCGGCGTCATCAGCAGCTCGCCACCGCGGATGCTCTTGGCATTGCCGATGGAGGCCACGGTGACGTCGATGGTCTGGCCCGGCTTGGCGAATGGCGGCAACTGCGCCGTTACCGTCACCGCGGCCGCATTCTTCAGCTGCGGGCGCACGTTGGCGGGCACGGTGATGCCGAACTGCACCAGCATGTTTTCCAGGCTCTGGGTGGTGAAGGGTGCCTGCGTGGTCTGGTCACCGCTACCGTCCAGGCCCACGACCAGTCCATAGCCGATCAGCTGGTTACTTCGCACGCCGCCCACCTGCGCCAGGTCGCGGATCTTGTCCGCGTGCAGCGGCTGGTTCACCGAGAAGCAGGCGCATACCACGATGCCAGTGGCGCGCAGCGCCGCGGCCACGCGCTCGCGCACACGGATCAGGTTTCCATAGGTGAAGAGATGACGGATGTTCATCAGTAGGGCATCCACTTCGAGCTGAAGAAGCGCGACAGCCAGCCCTGCGTGTTCGCATCGGCCAGCGCACCCTTGCCGGTGTAGCCAATCTGCGCATCGGCCACGCGCGTGGACGGCACGCTGTTGTCCTGCAGGATGTCCTGCGGACGCACGATGCCGGCAATGCGGATCTGTTCCTGGCCCTGGTTGATGGTGACCATCTTCTCGCCGCGCACCAGCAGGTTGCCGTTGGACAAACGCTGCGCCACGGTCACGGTGATTGAACCGGTGAGCTGGTTGCTCTGGCTGCTGTCGCCGGCGCCATCGAAGGCGCGATCGGCGTTCAGGCTGCTGTCCGCCGTCTTGCCGCCCACCTTGAGCGCATGGCCAAGAATGGTCGGCGAGGAAATGGTGCTCTGGTCTTTCTTGCTGGTGCTGGTGCTGGCCTTCTTCGAGGCCTGCGTGCTCTCCACCAGCGTGATGGTGAGAATGTCGCCCACGCGATGGGCACGCGCATCGTTGAACAGTTCCATGCCCTGCTCGGCGTGGTAGATCGAACCATCCGTCGGCGGCGCGGCCGTCTGCTCGGCGGGCATGGTGGCCGCCCACTGGTGATCGTCGTGCGTGGGCTGCATGCCGCAGCCAGCCGACGCAGCCAGCGCCAGCACCACACCGATTCGGGAAAGGGAACGGAAGGACGACATGGCGGTTCTCACATCTTGTCGGTCAGGTCTTGCAGCATCTGGTCGGTGCTGCTGATCGCCTTGGAATTCATTTCGTAGGTGCGCTGCGTCTCGATCATGTTGACCATCTCGGCCACCACGTTGACGTTGGACGATTCCACCGAGCCCTGCATCAGCGAACCCATGCCATTCAGTGCGGGCTGGCCGGTCTGCGGCGCGCCGCTGGACACGGTTTCCTGGTAAAGGTTCTGGCCCACCGGCTGCAGGCCGGCGGGGTTGATGAAATCGGCAAGCTGAAGCGTGCCCAGCGTCTGCGGCGTGGCGGACGCATTGGTGGTGGCCGACACCGTGCCATCGGTACCGATGGTCAGGCTCTGCACGTTGGCCGGCACCGTGATGGCCGGTTCCAGCGGATAGCCGTCGGCAGTCACCAGCTGGCCGTTCGGATCGGTATGCAGCGAACCGTCACGCGTGTAGGCCACGGTGCCGTCGGGCATGCTCACCTGCAGGAAGCCGCGGCCCTGGATGGCCACGTCCAGCGAGTTGCCGGTCTGCGTGATGCTGCCTTCGGTGAACAGCTTTTCGTTGGCGACCACGCGCACACCGGTACCCAGCATCAGGCCGGACGGCGACACCGTCTGCTCGGTGGTCTGGCCGCCGGGCTGGCCCTTGTTCTGGTACATCAGGTCCTGGAACGAGGCGCGCGAGCTCTTGAACGCGGTGGTATTCGCGTTGGCCAGGTTGTTGGAGATCACGTCCATGCGCGTCTGTTGCGCGTCAAGGCCGGTCTTGGCGATCCACAGTGAAGAGAACATCGATTACTCCGTAAATATCAGCGAGGCTCAGTTGGCCTGCAGCAGCTTGAGGCTGGAATCGGCGTTGTCCTCGGAGGTCTTGATGGACTTCACCTGCATGTCGTACTGGCGCGAAAGCGAGATCATCTTGACCAGCTCGGCCGACGGGTTGACGTTGCTGCCTTCGAGTTCACCCGAGGCAATGGTCACCGTGTCGTCGATGGCCGCCGTGCTGCCGTCGCTCATGTGCATCAGGCCGTCGGAGCCCTGCGTCATCTGCGCCGTGTCCGGATTGACCAGCTTGATGCGATCGATCTGCGACACCGCGTTGGGCGACTGCCCCTGCGGCACCGTGGAGATGGTGCCGTCGGAGCCCACGCTGATGTCCGTGGCCGGGGGGATGGTGATGGGGCCGGAACCACCCATCACCGGATTGCCCTTCGAATCCGTCAAGCCGCCGTCGGCGGTAAGCCGCAGGTCGCCGGCACGCGTATAGGCTTCCGATCCATCCGGTGCCTGCACGGCGATGAAGCCCTGGCCGCGCACCGAAATATCGAGCGGGTTGCCGGTATTCACCGGCGAACCCTGCCCACTGTTCTGGCCGATGCCCTGCGCCACCGCGTTGATACGCGACGGCGTGCCATCGCCCAGCACCGGCACGCTCTGGAAGGCCGTGAGCTGGCTCTTGAAGCCGACCGTGGACGCGTTGGCCAGGTTGTGGCTCACCGCGTCCTGGGCACGCATGATCTGCGTGGCCCCGGTCATTGCGACGTAGACGGAACGGTCCATGGCGGTCTATCAGCGCGAGACAGCGTTGAACAGCGAGGACGCCAGCGTGTTGTCGGTGGACAGCACCTGCGCGTTGGCCTGGTAGTTGCGCTGCGCCTGGATCATGTTCACCAGCTGCGCCGTGGTGTCGGCCGTGTTGGAGCTTTCCAGCTCACCCGACTGGATGGTGCCGTACTCGCCCGCGTTGGCCGTGCCCCAGGTCGCCGGGCCCGAATCCGTGCTCGACGCCCAGGTGGTGTTGCCCAGCTGGCGCAGGCCCTGCACGTTGGCGAAATTGGCAATCGCCACCTGGCCGATCTGCGTGCTCTGGTTGTTGGAGTAGGTCGCGGTGACCACGCCCTGCTGGTCGATGTCGATGCCCGACAGCGTGCCGGCCTCGAAACCGTTCTGCACGATGGGGCCCGCCGAGTAGTCGGTACCGTACTGCGTGGTGTTGGTCACATTCAGCGACAGTGCCAGCGGTGCGGAACCATTGCCGAGAGTGACCGAATTGAAGGCCAGCGTGCCGTTGGTCGGCGTGGTGAGCTTGCCGGTGCTGTCGAAGGTCATCGACTGCGTGCCGGCGCTCTGGCCGTCCACATACAGGTTGGCGTCCCAGGTGTTGGTGCCGGTCTTCACGTAATAGACCGTCGCCTGATGCGAGCCACCCTGCGAGTCGTACACGGTCACCGGGGCGGCATTGTTGTAGCTGGTGGAGTCGCTGGTGCTGAACGCGGTGGTCGGCGCGGTGGCGCTGGCCGGCAGGTTGGAGGTCAGCGTGATGGACGACGTGGCCGTGGCGTTGCTCTGTGCCGCCTGCCAGCTGAAGTCCTTCAGCGTGCTCATGTCGAAGCCGCCGTTGCCGTTGGGCGGGTAGATCTGCAGCTTCGCGCCATCGGGCGTGGTCACGTAGCCGTTGGAGTTCTTCTCGAAGTCGCCAGCGCGGGTGTACTGCACGCCGCTGCCGTTGTTGACGGCGAAGAAGCCGTTGCCGTTGATGGCAAGGTCAAGGCTGTTGCCGGTGGTCTGCAGGTCACCCTGGTTGAACTGCTGGGCCACCTTCTCAAGCGTAACGCCACTGCCGACGGCGGTGGAATTGAGGTTGAGGCCGGTGACCGCAAAAATGTCCGCAAACTCCGCGCGCGAACCCTTGAAGCCGGTGGTGTTCGCGTTGGCGATGTTGTTGGCGATGACGTTGAGATCGGACTGGGCAGCGTTGATGCCGCTGAGCGCCGTATTGAGTGCCATGTTCGTTTACCTCGTGAGGAAATGACGCGCGACGCGTCAGAGAATCTGTGCGACCTGGCTGAGCGACACACCGCCCACGCCCGCGACCTGCAGGTAGGTGCCCAGCGTGCTGCCGCCGTAACCCACGCCTGTCACTGAACCCGCCACATAGGTGTCCAGCGACGCACTGCCCGTGGCGGCCTTGAGCGTGTACGTGCCCGAGGCCACCGCATTGCCGTTGTCATCCGTGCCATCCCAGCTGAACTGCTGGAGACCCGCGCTCTGCGTGCCCATGTCGATGTTGCGAACCACATTGCCGCTGCTATCGAGCACCTGCACGGTGACGCTGCCGGTGGCGGTGACGTTCACCGCACCCTTCACCGCATCGCTGCCGTCGTACGTCGCGGAGCTGCTGGGCACCATGACCTCGCGACCGACCAGGTTCGAGGAGCTCAGCACCTGCGAGGTCTGCATGGCCGAGCTCACGTTGGAGCTAAGCGTCTGCAGGTCGGTATCCAGCTGCTGCGTCGAAGAAAGCTGGCTGAACTGCGCCATCTGCGAAACGAACTGCGAGTTGTCGACCGGATTGGTCGGGTCCTGCGCCTGCAGCTGGGCCGTCATCAGCTTGAGAAAGTCGGCCTGCGTCATGGTGCTCGACAACGCCGAGTTGACGCTGGTCGAGCTACTCGAGCTGCTGGAGCTTCCGGTATTGGTAGTGTTGGTGCTGGGAATCGTGGTCACGTGGGTTTCCTCCCGGCTTACTTGCCGAGGTCGAGGGTCTTGAGCATCAACTGCTTGGTGGTGTTCATCGCCTCGACGTTGTTCTGGTACGAACGCGATGCGGTGATCATGTTCACCAGCTCGTCGATGGGATTGACGTTGCTGCCGTACACGTAGCCGGTGGCATCGGCCATCGGATTGCCCGGCTCGTAATGCGCCTGCACGTCGGCCTGGCTTTCGGTAACGCCCTTCACCTGCACGCCGACCGCGCTGTCCGCATCGGCGCTCTTGGCGCTGCCGATGGCCTTCTGCACGGCGGCGAACAAGGGTTCCTTCGCGCGATAGGCGCCCTCGGGCGTGCCCGACACGCTGTCGGCATTGGCGAGGTTGCTGGCCACGGTGTTGAGCCGCAGCGACTGCGCTGCCATGCCCGAGCCCGCGACATCGAAAATCTTGAAGAGGGACATCAGCCCTGGCCTCCGGTAATGGCCGTACGCAGCATGTGGATCTGCGCCGTGATGAAGGAGAGGCTGGCCTGGTAATGCACGCCGTTGGCGGCGAAGTTCGCCTGCTCCACCTGCGTATCCACGGTGTTGCCATCCATCGACGGCTGCGTGGGCGTGCGGTACGCCAGCTTCTTGGCGGCTTGCGCCTGCGGATCGATCTGGCCCTGCTGCGTGATCGTCATCGGCAGGTTGCTGCCGGTGCCGCTGGCGCTGGCCAGCGCCTTCTTGAAATCGACGTCGCGCGCCAAGTAACCCGGCGTGTCCGCATTGGCCAGATTGCTCGCCAGCACCTCGCTGCGCTTCTGCCACATGTCGAGTGCCTGCGTGTGCAGACCGAACAGGTTGTCGTTGATCGAACTCATCGCTCACTCCTGCGGCGGGGGCCGCGGGAGGGTTTGAGCAATTTGCGTGCCACTGTCTTCACATGACCCGGGAGGCCGCGTGGCTGTTGGGTTTGCGGGGTTTATGCCGCGGGGGTTCGGGTGGGTATGTCGGAAAGTCGACGCGGGTGGTAGCGGCTTTCTGGCGCGCGGGGGATGGGGCCTGGGCGGCCTGCTTTCTTGGCTCCCTCTCCCCTTCGGGGAGAGGGCTGGGGTGAGGCGTGGGTGCTCGCCTCACCGTTAGACAGGAACCGTGATCCTAGCGAGGCGCTTTGCAACATCCGAAGGGCTGGTCTAGCTGGGATCCAGTGACTTGGCTCTGGCCTTCGGTATGCGGTGATTCGGCCAGGTTGCCGCTTACGCAGCGGGGGCGTTTCGACCTCCTGCCGGAGGCCGAGTCACTTTTCTTTTGCTGGCCCAAAAGAAAAGTAACCCAAAGAAAATGGCCTTAAAGGCTGGCAGCATGCCGATGGGATAAGCCCGAACGGCTGAGGAACGTTGTTGCTTGGCAACCTCCGCCTCTACACAGCGGGTACAACAAAGCGCTTCGCAACGCGCCCAAGCGCAGAGGGCTTAACGCGGAGCGTCGTGCCGCTGCGCGGCACCTCCTTCCATGCCCGTAGGGTGTTCACGTTGAACATCCCCTGTCGCTCGTCCTCTCCCGTTCGGGAGAGGACTGGGGTAAGCACTGAGGTGAGAAAGCACCGGGCTTAGCCGTGCGAGAGACCTGCTGTAGGAGCGAACTTGTGCGCGACCGCAGCGCCATGTCGATACCGCTCCGTCAGGTGGTCGCGCACAAGTGCGCTCCTACAGAAAAGCCCGTGCCGGATACGGCGTCACAGCGAGAGACTCCATGTGCAGTGCAGTGGCACGAGTCGCGAACAGGGTTTGCTCCCACCGACAAGACAAGCCGGGAGGCAATACGCCACCGCGCCTTGCGGCGCGATGTGCAGCGCAGCTGCACGAGCCTTCGGCTCAGGCTCTGGCTCTGGCTTTTGACCTACCCGCCCCCTTGAGCGGCGGTGAGGGGCGGACGACAGGCCCGCAGGGGGATCGGCAAGGATGCCGATCCCTTTTCGACAGGACAGGGACGTCCTGTCGAAAAGCCCGGCCGACCCTCGCGGACTGGCCGGCTTCACCGGCCAGCGCCGCGATGGGGGTGCCTTTCTCTTTGGTTACTTTCTCTTGGGCAAGCAAGAGAAAGTGACCCGGCCTCCGGCAGGAGGTCGGAACGCCCGCTGCGTAAGCGGCCAGGTCGCGGTAGCGCTAAGCCCGAAGGCCAGGAACAAAGTCATTGGACCCCTGCCTACGCAGGGGTGACGGCTAAAGAAGGAGTGAGGCAAGACTTGCCCCTCACCCCAACCCTCTCTCCGGAGGGGAGAGGGAGCAAAGAGCAGCGGGCCAGCGCCCCCTCAAAACCGCTCTAACGTCCCCGGCATCAAATCCAGCACCGCCTGCGCCAACACATCCGGCTGGAACTTCGCCACGAAGCGATCCGCGTTCACCTCGCGCACCATGGCTTCATTGAAGATGCCGCTGATCGAGCTATGCAGCACCACCTTCAGCGAGCGCAGCGCCGGTGTCTCGCGGATGGCGCGCGTCAGCGCGTAGCCGTCCATGCGCGGCATTTCGATATCCGATACCACCAGGGTCACGCTTTCCTCGCCCTGCGCCTGGGCAATCGCCTCCAGACGCTCCAGGGCTTCGCGTCCGTCCTGGGCGACCACGCATTCCACATCCATCTGGCGGAACAGGTTCACCAGCTGGTTGCGGGCCACCAGTGAGTCGTCCACCACCATCACGCGGCGCGGCTGCAGGTCATGCACACGGGCAATGCGCTGCATCGGTTCGGAGAGTTCGGTGCGGGTGGCATTGAACGTGGCCAGTACGTGCTCTACGTCCACCACCGCGATCAGGGCGCCATCCACGCGGGTCACCGCATTGACCCGGCTGCCGAAGCCCAGCGCGGCGGCGGGAGCCGCCAGGGATTCGCCGGCGCAGTGAACCAGGCGCTGCGGCTCAGCCACCAGGAAACCCTGCACGCTGCGGCTGAACTCGGTAACCATCAGGTGGGCCGAGGACACGTCGCGCAACGAGGGGTAACCCAGCGCCACGGCCAGGTCGATCACCGGGATGGTGGTGCCGCGGTAGTCGCAACTGCCGGCAATCAGGGGATTGGCGTCGGGCATGCGCTCCATCGGCGGGCGGCGCATGACCTCCCTCACCTTGAATACGTTGATGCCGAACAGCTGCTCGTCGCCCATCCGGAACAGCAGCATCGCCACCCGGTTGTGGCCTGCCAGCTTGGTCTGCTGCTCTACCTTGTCCATCCACGCAGTCATGCGTTTTCCTCGCCGCGGCCCTGCCGCCTTTACTCCCCGCGTATCGGCCGCGACGGCGCCGGCTTGAGGGGGTGCCAACGGCGGTGGCACGTCGCTTGCTTCTCAAGTTCCGACATTTGCCGCCGATGCCGGGGGCGACCCTTTTAGGAAGGAACGATCCACCCATGAGCCTCATCTGGAGCCAGCATCTCGCCGACCTCGCCCGCGCCGCCGCGGCAGGGGACAAGGCGCAGGTCGCCCAACTGTCCGCCCGCCACCCGCGCGCCGCGCAGGCGTTGGCCCCGTTGCTGGCGGCCGTGTCCACGCAGCGACCGCCGGCGGCCGTCGCCCTGCAGACCATGGAACAGCTGGGCCTGGTGCTCGGCTCGGCCCAGCAGCTGGCGCGCGAGCAGGCCTCCATGCACCAGTCGGCACAGGAAAGCCGCGACGACGTCGGCCGTTTGACGGACGGCAGCGCCGGAATCTCGACGTCACTGCAGCAAATCGCCACCGGCCTGGATTACGCACGTCAGACCGGTGAAAGCAGCGAGCGCAGCGTGAGCGAGCTGGATGGCCAGCTGCGCCTGCTGCGCACCGCGCTGTCGGCCATGAATCGCAACCAGAGCAAGCTGGCCGAACAGGTCGCCCAGATCCGCAAGCTCACCGGCGTGGTGCAGGAGATCGCGCACCAGACCAACCTGGTGGCGCTCAATGCCGCCATCGAAGCCGCCCGTGCCGGTGAAGCCGGGCGCGGCTTTGCCGTGGTGGCGGACGAGGTGAAGCAGCTGGCCGAAAAGACCAGCCAGGCCACCGGCGAAATCGAAGGCGTCACCAGCTCCATCGGTGACTTCTCCCAACAGTTGGATGGCGACGTGCAGCAGGGCCTGCAGCGCCTGGACCGCGCACAGGGCGGCCTTACCCAGACGGAAACCTCGCTGCGCGACAGCGGCGAAGCGCTGCGCCAGATCGGCGAGCGCATCGGCGGCATGCACAAGAACCAGGATGCCCAGCACGCCCGCGCCGTGGCTGCTCAGGCCGCCCTGGGCGCGTGGCACCGCCGTTCGGCCGAAGCCACGCGTCAGTCCGAGGCCCTGAGCCGCGGCGCCCTGCTCGGCCATCGTCTGGCGCTGGACTGGCTGGAATCGGAAAGCGGCGAAGATCCGGCCAGCCTCAGCCTGACCGTGCGCGAAGCCGCGCAGGGGCTGCGCCAGGCCATGGAGCTGGCCCTGCAGGAACCGGCCGCCCTCGACCGCCGCTGGTTCGATACCCAGGCGCTGGCCCGCACGCTTGAACGCCTTACCGCCAGCCGTGCCGGCAGCCCTGCCGCCCACGCGCTGAGCGCCGCCGGCTCCCGCCTGCGCGAACAGGGCAGCAGCTTCGCCACCCTGCTGTGTGACGGCCAGCTCGACCAAGCCGGCCAGGTGATGACGCAGCTGGAAGGCGAACGCGAAACCCTGCTCGCCCAGCTCAACGTGCTGCTGGCCGACCTGTGATCCGCCGCGTACTGGCCTCCCTGCTGCTCGGTGCCCTCGTGGTGCCCGCCCATGCCGCGGAGCCGGCACAGGCGGCGCGCGCGATGGCCGAGCAGTGGTTGCGCGGCCAGTACGCCACGCCCGGCAGCCGGGTGGTGGCCCAGGCAGCAGAACTGGACACGCGCACGCTGGAACTGGCGCCGTGCCCCGCCGCACTCAACGCCAGCCTGCAGAACGGCGCCCGCCTGATGCCCCGCATGACCGTGCTGGTGCGTTGCCCCGGCGCCGATGGCTGGACCCTGCACGTACCGGTACAGCTTCAGGTGTTCCGCCAGGTGCTGGTGCTGGTGCACCCGCTTCAGCGCGGCGACGGCGTCCGCGCGGACGACGTGCGCATGGAAGAACGCGACATCACGCGACTGGGCTACGGCTTCGTCAGCGACCCGGCGGAGCTGGAAGGACGTACCCTGTCGCGCGCCCTGGGCGTGGGCAGCATCGTCACCCCGTCCGCCCTGGGCGGGCGCAGCGCCGTGAAAGCGGGAGATCAGGTTCAGCTGGTATCCCGCCTCAACGGCATCGAGGTCCGCGCCAGCGGCGTCGCACTGGGCAGCGGGGACAGCGGATCGCGCCTGCGGGTACGCAACGGCAGCTCCGGCAAGGTGATCGACGCCATGGTGATGGCGCCAGGCGAGGTGCTGGCCCTGCCATGACCCCGTACTGAGCGACCGACCGACCGATTAAAGTTTGTGGCCAGCCGGCCGATCCTGTGAACAACAGGGCCAGATATCCAAGAGAACGGACCCATGAATACCACCATCTCAAACAACGGCTTGCCGAAGCTTCCCCAGCCCGCCACGGGTCAGGGCAGCAGTTCCACGCAGAGCCCCGCCAGCACGACGTCCACCGACGCCGCGACCGGCAGCACGGGCACGAACGACCGCGTGCAGCTGACCGACTCCGCCCGCGCACTGCAGGAAGCAGCCCGCACCACCAGCGGAGCCACCATGGACACCAAGAAAGTCGAGCAGATCCGCCAGGCGCTGGCGAACGGCACGTACAAGGTCGACGCCGGACGCATCGCCGATCGCATGATGTCCCTCGAAACACAGATGAACGGCAAATCATGAACCCCTCGCTGCAAGCCGAACTGGACCATGCCCTGACGGCCGCGGTCGAGGAGATGCGGCTGGCAGTGGGCCAATTGATGGACGCGCTCCATGCCGAGCGCACCGCCCTGGAAACGGCTGACGTCGACACGCTCAATCAGGCTGGCGCCAGCAAGCACGAACTGATGCTGCGGCTGGAACAGCTGGACAGCGAACGCGTGCAGCTCAGCCAGGGCGCACCGGAGGCCAGCCGCGCGCTGGCGCCGAAATGGCAAGAAGTCCTGCAGTCGCTGCGCGCCTGCCAGCAGCTCAACCAGCGCAACGGCACCCTGGTGGGTATCCGTCTGCAGCAGGTGCGCAAGGCGCTGGCGGTGCTGACCGGCAACGAGACGGAAGCTAGCGTGTACGGCCGCGCGGGAGACCTGCGCACGAGCCTGCGCTCGCAGACCCTCGCCGAAGCCTGATGTAGCAAAACGCGCGTGCGGCCTTGCCTCATGCGTGTGTATTTGAAAGCGGCAACCGCCGTCCCCCCACCATCGTCAAGACGTCGATCGATCATGAGCGAAGCTGCGGTCATCTCCTCCGCCCAAGACGCCACCGCCGGCAGCGAACTGCCGTTGCCGGTCATTCGTCTGCCGATGCTGGACAACAAGCGCGAACTCTTCGCGTACGAAATCGTGTTCCAGGACGCCGCCGAAAGCGAAGACGCGCTGATGCGGCGCGCGCTCGCCACGATTACCGACGGCGCCCTCGCCCGCCTCGTGCGCGGCAACCGCACCTTCCTCAAGCTCACCCACGAGCTGCTGATGGAAGAAACCGACGTGCTGCAGCACCAGCCGCGCTTCGGCGTACTGCTGATGCCCGAAGCCGCGGCCGATCCTGCCCTGGTGGAACGCCTGGCGCGCATGGCGCAGCGCGGCTGCCCGCTGATGCTGGACGCCGGCGACACCACGCTGGAATTCAACCCGGCCGTCGAGCCCCTGCTGAAGATCGTGCAGTTCGTGCGCCTCGATGCCAGCAAGCTCGATCCCGCGACGCTGCGCTCGCGCAGCGAATACCTGCATGCGCGCGGCACCCACGTAGTGGCCGGCCACGTGGACGACCACGACACCTACCATCGCTGTGAGTCGCTGCCGCTCCAGGCGATCCAGGGCCAGTTCCTGCTCAAGCCCGAACCGGTTGCCGTGCCCGTGCTGGCCGCCAGCCGCCTGAGCCTGCTGCGCCTGATGAAGGCCCTGCAGGAAGGCAATCCGGGCCCGGTGGAGCTTGGCCAGATCGTGCGCGACGACGCCATCCTCAGCTACAAACTGCTCGGTTGCGTGAACTCCGCGTACTTCGCCCTGCCGCGTCAGCTCAAGTCAGTGCAGCAGGCCGCCATCTTCTTCGGCGCGGCCCGCCTGCGTAACTGGATCTACACCATGGCGCTGAGCGGCACCGGTGATCGTCCGCCGGAACTGCTGCGCGCCGCCCTGATTCGCGCACACATGGCCGAGAAACTGGCACAGGGCATGCCCGCCGAACAGCGCGAAATGGCCTTCACCGCCGGCCTGTTCTCGCTGCTCGACGCGATGATGGAAGCGCCGATGGATTTCGTGCTGTGGCATCTGCCGCTGGCGCGCGAGATCAGCACCGCGCTGCTGGAAAACAAGGGCCCGTTCGCGCAGTTGCTGGACCAGATCCGCGCGTGGGAAGCGGGCAACCTTCGCGGAGGCGAGGCGCAGCCGCAGGTGATTCGTCGCATGGCGGCGATTTACCTGGAAGCGACGCAGTGGGCGGATCACGTTTACGCGTTTGCGGATCAGCGGCCGAACTGAGGTTTGCGTTTTTCCTTGGCGGGGTATTCGTTCTCGCCACGTCGCTTCATAAGAGCCGTCATTCCTGCGGAAGCTGGAGGCGCTTTTCAACCGCCGTAGGGCGGGTCATTCAGTGCCTTTGCTCGTGGCCTCCGGTCTCGTGCGATACCGCCAGGTTGCCGCTTACGCAGCGGAGGCGTTTCGACCTCCTGCCGGAGGCCGAGTCACTTTTCTTTGCTGGCCCAAAGAAAAGTAACCCAAAGAAATGGCCTTAAAGGCTGGCAGCATGCCGGTGGGATAAGCCCGAACGGCTGAGGAACGGTGTTGCTTGGCAACCTCCGCCTCTACACAGCGGGTACTGCAATGCGCTTCGCAACGCGCCATAGCGCTGAGGACTTAACGCGGAGCCTCGTGCCTCTACGAGGCACATCCTTCCTTGCCACTAGGGTGTTCACGTTGAACATCCCCTGTCGCTCGTCCTCTCCCGTTCGGGAGAGGACTGGGGTGAGCACTGAGGTGAGAAAGCACCGGGCTTAACTGTGCGAGAGACCTGCTGTAGGAGCGCACTTGTGCGCGACCGCAGCGCCATGTCGATACCGCTCCGTCAGGTGGTCGCGCACAAGTGCGCTCCTACAGAAAAGCCCGCGCCGGATACGGCGTCACAGCGAGAGACTCCATGTGCAGTGGCACGAGTCGCGAACAGGGTTCGCTCCCACCGACAAGACAAGCCGGGAGGCAGTACGCCACCGCGCCTTGCGGCGCGATGTGCAGCGCAGCTGCACGAGCCTTCGGCTCTGGCTCTGGCTTTTGACCTACCCGCCCCCTTGAGCGGCGGTGAGGGGCGGACGACAGGCCCGCAGGGGGATCGGCAGGGATGCCGATCCCTTTTCGACAGGACACGGATGTCCTGTCGAAAAGCCCGGCCGACCCTCACGGACTGGCCGGCTTCACCGGCCAGCGCCGCGATGGGGGTGCCTTTTCTTTTGGTTACTTTTCTTTGGGCAAGCAAAGAAAAGTGACCCGGCCTCCGGCAGGAGGTCGGAACGCCCGCTGCGCAGGCGGCCAGGTCGCGGTAGCGTTAGAACCCGAAAGCCAAGAGCGAAGTCACTGGACCCCTGCCCGCGCAGGAATGACGGCTCTTTTGAAGTAATGGGGCAAGAGTCACCCCTCACCCCAACCCTCTCCCCAGCGGGGAGAGGGAGCCACGAGCACAAATGCGTCAGCGCAGCAGCAGACCTCACTCAGCCGCGCTGCTTCCGCTCCCACTCGGCAAAAATCCCGTGCATCGCCTCCAACCCGTCAAACAACGCCGCCGGCCCCGGCTGCAAAATAATCGGCGACTTGATCTCATGCAGCTCACCATCGCGCACCGCAGGAATCGCCTCCCAACCCTCACGCGCCGCAACGCGTTCGGGACGAAACCGCTTCCCGCACCATGAACCAAGAATGATGTCCGGCGCCGCGCGCACCACCTCGCCTGCGTCGGCAAGAATGCGATGCTTCGCCAGCGATTCGCCCGACATGCGCGGAAACACGTCATCGCCACCGGCAACACGTACCAGCTCGGCCACCCATTGGATGCCCGTGATCAACGGCTCATCCCACTCCTCGAAATACACTTTCGGCCGCCGGGTGAACTGCGCAGCCGCCGCCTCGATGCGCGCAATCTGCTGCTCGGCCTTGCGCGCATAAGCGTCGGCTTTCTCTGCCGCACCCACCATGGCACCCAGGCGCCGGATATAGGCAAGAATCCCGTCCACGCTGCGATGGTTGCTGATCCACACTTCCACGCCCGCCTTGATCAGATCACGCGCAATGTCGGCCTGGATATCGGAAAACCCGATCACGAAATCCGGCTGCAGCTTGAGGATCTCGTCGATCTTCGCGCTGGTGAACGCGGACACCTTGGGTTTCTCCTTGCGCGCACGCGGCGGACGCACGGTGAAGCCGGAGATGCCGACGATGCGGTGTTCCTCGCCGAGCGCGTACAGCACCTCGGTGGGTTCTTCGGTAAGGCAGACGATGCGCTGCGGGTAGTGGTCGGCGTTGTTGCGGAAATCAGTCACGCGTTCAATGTCCCAGCACGGTCACCGTGATCTTGCGCTGATGCGGATCGAGACGGTGTTCCCATAGATAGATGCCCTGCCACGTGCCCAGTTGCACCTTGCCCGCGTGCACCGGCACCACCAGGCTGACGCCGGTGAGGATGGCGCGCACATGCGCGGGCATGTCGTCCGGGCCTTCCTCGTCATGGCGGAAGATGCCGTCGCCGTCAGGTACGGCGCGCGCGAACCAGCGTTCGAGGTCATCGCGCACGGTGGGGTCGGCGTTTTCGCTGATCAGCAGCGAACAACTGGTGTGCAGGCTGAAGATGTTGGCCATGCCGGTGTGCACGCCGCTGGCGGAAACGACTTCACCCACCTTGTCGGTGATTTCGGTGAAGCCGCGGCCGCGCGTGTGAACGACGAAACCATGCTGGGCGACGTGATCGGCGGGCGTGGCACGCATGCGGATGTCTCCCTATGGCTTGGGCGTGACTCAGGGGTAAAGCAGGCGGCTCGTCCAGGTCTGGCCGTGGCGACTCCAGCGCACCCGTTCGTGCAGCCTGTATTCGGCGCCGTACCAGAACTCCACCATGTCCGGCTCCACCACGTAACCGCCCCAGTGCGGGGGACGCGGCACGTCGCGGCCTTCGAATTCATGCTCGTAGCGCGCGTAGCGCTGCTCGAACGTTTCGCGATCGGGCAGGGTCTGCGACTGCAGCGAGGCCCATGCGCCGAGCTGGCTCTCGCGCGGGCGCGTTGCGAAATAGGCATCCGACTCTTCCGGCTGCACCTTGCGCGCCACGCCTTCCACGCGCACCTGCACGGCGTTGCGAAGTTGCTTCCAGTGGAAGCACAGCGCCACCTGCGGGTGGGCCTCGACCTGGCTGCCCTTGTCGCTTTCGTAGTTGGTGTAGAAACGGAAGCCCCGCTCGTCGGCGCCCTTGAGCAGCACGATGCGCGAGCTCACGCGCCCCGCTGCGTCAACGGAGGCCAGGCTCATCGCGGTCGGTTCGGGTTCTCCCGACTTGCCGGCCTCGTCAAGCAGTTGCACAAAAGTGTCAAGGATTTCTCGTTTCAGCATGGGGGTCTTGAATCGTGGCTCGCGCGCGCCATCATGGCTGGCATGTCTCCAGATGCTAGCACGCAGAATTCGACCCTGGCCGGGCACCTGCTCGACCAGTATGCCGGGCGGATTGCCCGCTCCCGGCGCCCGTACCTGCTGGGCCTTTCCGGCCTGCAAGGCAGCGGCAAGAGCACCCTGGCGCGGGAGATGAAGGCCCAGGCCGAGGCCCGGGGCTGGCCCACCGAGGTGCTGTCGCTGGACGACTTCTATTATTCGCGAAGCGAACGTGAAGTCCTTGCTCACCAGATCCACCCCCTGCTGAAGACCCGCGGGGTGCCCGGCACACACGAGATCGAGCTGCTGATGTCGGTGCTGGCCGCGTTGCCGCAGGCATCCGACAAACTGCCGGTCGAACATCCGCGCTTCGACAAGGGGCGCGATACGCGCATGACACCGTCGAAGTGGACCAAGGTAACCCGCCCGCCCAAGCTGGTGATCCTGGAAGGCTGGGCGCTGGGCCTGCGCCCTCAGCTGGTGGCCGCGCTGGACGCTCCGGTGAACGCGCTGGAGCGCGAGGAAGACCCCGAAGGCACCTGGCGCCACTGGGTCAACAAGCAGCTGCGCAGCTACCAGCCGCTATGGCGCAAGCTGGACGCGCTGATCGTGCTGCAGGCACCCAGCTGGGACATCGTGCGCAAGTGGCGCAGCGAGCAGGAAGAAGAACTGCTGGCCCGCCACGCCCCCTTGGCGATGGACGCCGAAACCATGGTGCGCTTCCTCGCCCATTACGAACGCCTGAGCCGGCACGCGCTCGCCACGCTGCCGGCGCTGGCCGATACCACGGTGGAGTACGACGACAACCGCCACGTCATCGCCCTCCACCACGGTTGATCACTACGCGGTTGATGGCTACACGGCCGGCTCCACCTGCACGGCGGTGCCGTAGGCCAGCACTTCGGTAACACCCTCGGCGACATCGTTGGCGTCGTAGCGCATGCCGACCACGGCATTCGCGCCACGCTCTGCGGCATGGCGCAGCATCAGCTCGAAGGCTTCCTCGCGCGCCTTCTCGCACAGCTCCGTGTAGATGGTGATGTTGCCGCCCACCAGGGTCTGCAAGGCCGCGCCGAGGTTGCCCACGACGCTGCGCGAACGCACGGTAATCCCGCGCACGATACCCATGGGACGCACGATGCGATGACCCGGCAACTCGTTGCCGGTGGTAACCATGTGAAGCGAGATGTTGTTGGGCATGGAACGGTCTCTCACGTGAGTGGAAAAGAAGTGTCTGCGGCCTTCAGCAACGCCGCATAACCATCGCGCGCATCCGGCCATTGCGGCGCGAAGCCGCTGGCGCGCAGGCGCGCATTGCTCAATCGCTTGCTGCCGATACCCGGCGGCGGCGCGCCCTCCCCGGGCTCCGGTGCATGCACGCGCCGCGCAAGATCGCCATAGAGCACATCCAGAGGCAGCGGGGTGTCGTCCACGCCCAGGTAAAGCGGCTGCGCATGCGGCAGGAACAGCAGATGCACGATGCCGGCCGCGGCGTCATCGACGTGGATGCGGTTGGCCCAGTGCGGCGGATCATGCGGCACCCGCGCCGTGCCGGCCCGCAGCCGCTCGATCAGCTGCAGGCGACCGGGCCCATACAGCCCGGCCAGCCGCAGCACCACCGAGGGTGCACGCTGACGGGCCTGATGCTCCGCCTCCAGCAACACGCGACCATTGAAACCGGGCGGATCGGGCGGCGTCTCTTCATCGACCCAGGCGTCACCGTGCTCGCCATAGACGGCGCTGGAGGATACGAACAGCAGCCGCTGCAACGTTGCGTGATCCACGCGATCAAGCAGATGCCGCAGGCCATCGACGAACACCGCGCGATAGAGCGCCTCGTCGCGCGCATCCGGCGTGGGCAGGTAAACGATGTGACTGAGATCACGTGGCACCTCGCCCAGCGTGTCGGGCCGGGTCAGGTCGCCTCGGATCCAGCGGATGCCATCCTCCCCGGGCGGCACCGCGCCGCGCCGCAGCGCCCACACCGCATCGCCGCGCGCGCGCAGCAGCCGCGCCACACGCAGCCCCACATCGCCTGCGCCGGCGACCAGCACCCGTGCGCTCATGGCCTGTTTCCCGGCAGACGGCACAACCGCGCGCTTTCGCGCCTGTTAGCATTCACCCATGAATCCATCGTGCAACCTGTTCATCGTCGGCCCCACCGGCGCCGGCAAGACGACCATCGGGCGTCGGCTGGCGGACCATTATGGGCTGAGCTTCGTCGATCTCGACCAGGAGATCGAGCGGGTCTGCGGTGTGCCGGTCAGCACCGTGTTCGAGATCGAGGGCGAGGCGGGCTTCCGCCAGCGCGAAAGCATGCTGCTGGCCGAGTGCAGCGCGCGCGGCGGCGTGGTGATGGCCACCGGCGCCGGTGCGGTGCTGGATGCGGCCAATCGCCGGCTGCTGGCCGAGCGCGGCTACGTGCTGTGGCTGCAGGCCACGCTGGAACAACAGCTGGAACGCCTGGCACAGGATCGCGCACGCCCCCTGCTGGCCGGCGTGGACCGCGCCGAACGACTGACCACCATGGCGCAGAAGCGCACGTCCCTCTACGAGGAAGTGGCGGACCTCGCCATCCCCGGCGAGCACGAAACCGTCCACGCGGCCAGTGCACGCAGCATCCTCCTGATCGACCAATACTGGCAGCGACAACACGCAGCATGACCACTACGCCCCGCACCATCGACGTCGTCCTTGGCGACCGCAGCTACCCCGTCTGGATCGGCCCCGGCCTGCTCAACGACCACGCCCGCTGGCGCGCCGCGTTGCGCGGCCGGCATGCGCTGGTGATCAGCAACACCACCGTGGCCCCGCTCTATCTGGAGCGCATCGCCGCAGGGTTCGAAGGCCTGAGCTGGTCATCGTTCCTGATCGACGACGGCGAGGCGCACAAGACCTTCGCCAACGTCGGACTGGCGCTGGATGCGCTGGCCAGGCTGGGCGCCACGCGTGATGCCTGCGTCATCGCACTGGGCGGCGGCGTGGTCGGCGACCTCGCCGGCTTCAGCGCGGCCTGCTGGATGCGCGGCATCGACTTCATCCAGATGCCCACCACCCTGCTGTCGATGGTCGACTCCTCCGTGGGCGGCAAGACCGGCGTGAACCTGCCCGCCGGCAAGAACCTGGTCGGGGCGTTTCATCAGCCGCGTGCCGTCATTGCCGACACCGATGCCCTGACCACCCTGCCCGACCGCGAATACCGCGCGGGCCTGGCCGAGGTGATCAAGGGCGCGGCCATTGGCGACCCGGCCTTCTTCGCCTGGCTGGAAGCCAACGCTGCCGCGCTGAATGCACGCGAGACCGGCCCGCTGATCGAGGCCATCGCGCGCAAGGTGCAGTACAAGGCCGGCGTGGTGGCGCGCGATGAAACCGAACAGGGCGAACGCGCCCTGCTCAACCTGGGCCACACCTTTGGCCACGCGCTGGAAACCGCCGGCAAATACAAAGTGCTGCTGCACGGTGAAGGCGTGGCCGTGGGCATGCTGCTGGCCGCGCAGTTGTCCGAGCGCCTTGGCATGAGCGAAGTGGCCGACACGGCGCGCCTGCATCGCCTGCTCGATGCCGTAGGCCTGCCCACCGCGATCCCCGCCGGGATGGACCCGGCGCAGCTGCTGGCACTGATGCGGCTGGACAAGAAGAACCTGGCCGGCACGTTGCGGCTGATCCTGTGGCGGGGCATTGGCCGCGCGGAGATCGTCGGTGGCGTGGATGAGGCGCAGGTGATGGCGGTACTGGAGGCGGCGGTTCGCTGACAAGCTCTGCTTCGCACCGGGTCGCGCACAAGTGCGCTCCTACAGGGAATGAGGGTTTTCTGTAGGAGCGCACTTGTGCGCGACCGCACCGCCTCACATCGCCTGGCCCCGGCACACCCCCGGCACGCGACGCATCGCCGCACTCGCCCCCCAGGCCCCAAGCCTTCTAGAATGCGGGTTCCACACGCCGCATTCCTTCGAACCCGACTCCATGCGCCTTTATCTGCAAGCCGTGACCGCGACCACCGAAGCGCCGCGCTACGTCCAGATCGTGCTGGAGCAGGATTTGCTGGGCGGCTGGACGCTGTATCGCGAATCGGGCGTACAGGGCGGCAAGGCCACGCTCAAGCGCGAACAGTTCCTGGAGCGCGACGACGCACTCGCCGCGTTCGAAAAGGCACGCGATGCGCAGATCAAGCGCGGCTTCCGCGTGATGTTCAGCCAGGGGCAGGACGGCCCCTACGGGGGTTGAGAAGTGAGTGAAGAGGAGTGAGCAGTGAGAGAAGGCATGCCTCGCCGCCACTTTCCCGCCCTTCTCTGACTACTCGCTCCTCGCCCCTCACTCCTCGCTCTATCAGGATTCCCATGACCGAAGCGCTCCAGAACGACCGTTTCCTGCGCGCCCTGCGTCGCGAAGCCACCGACACCACGCCCGTGTGGGTCATGCGCCAGGCCGGTCGCTACCTGCCGGAATACCGCGCCACCCGCGCCCGCGCCGGCAGCTTCATGGCGCTGGCCCAGAGCCCCGAGCTGGCCTGCGAGGTGACGCTGCAGCCGCTGGAGCGTTTCGAGCTGGATGCGGCCATCCTGTTTTCCGACATCCTCACCATCCCCGATGCCATGGGCCTGGGCCTGAGCTTTGCGCATGGCGAGGGCCCGCAGTTCGCCCACCCGGTACGCACGCGGGCCGACGTCGAAAAGCTCGGTGTGCCCGACATGGAAGGCGAGCTGCGCTACGTGATGGATGCGGTGCGCGTGATCCGCCGCGAACTGCACGGCCGCGTACCCCTGATCGGCTTCTCCGGCAGCCCGTGGACGCTGGCCTGCTACATGGTGGAAGGCCAGGGTTCGCGCGACTTTGCCCGCCTGAAGGCCATGTGCTGGAACGAGCCCACCCTCGCCCACCGCCTGCTCGATACGCTGGCCCATTCCGTGGCCGCTTACCTGATTGCCCAGGCCGCCGCCGGCGCCCAGGCGCTGATGGTGTTCGACACCTGGGGCGGCCTGCTCGGCCCCGCTGCCTTCCGTGAATTCTCGCTGCGCTATATGGCGCAGGTCGTCGAGGCGCTGAAGGCCCACCCGGCCAGCCGCGACCTGCCGTTGATCCTGTTCTCCAAGGGCGCCGGCCAGCACCTGGGCGCCCTGGCCGATACCGGCTGCGCCGGCCTGGGCGTGGACTGGACCATCGACCTGGCCGACGCCCGCCAGGCCGTCGCCGGCCGCGTTGCCCTGCAGGGCAACCTGGACCCGGCCGTGCTGCTGGCCAGCCCCGACGTGATCCGGCGCGAAGTGCGCCGTGTGATGGACAGCTACGGCAACCACCCGGGCCACGTGTTCAACCTGGGGCATGGGATTACGCCGGAGGTGAATCCGGAGCACGTGAAGGTGCTGGTGGATGAGGTTCATGCCTATGGGCGGCAACTGCGCGGTTGAGCCGAGCTTTTTCTCCCTCTCCCCTCCGGGGAGAGGGCTGGGGTGAGGGGTCAATCTAGCCTTACCGTTTCATTTGCGCCGTCATTCCTTCGAAGCCAGGAGGCGCTTTTCAACGGCCAAAGGGCTGGTCATCCCGTGACTTTGCGTTGGGTCTTCGCCTCAAGCGTTAGCGCGACCTGGCCGCCTACGCGGCGGGCGTTCCGACCTCCTGCCGGAGGCCGGGTCACTTTTCTTTGCTTGCCCAAAGAAAAGTAACCCAAAGAAAGGGCACCCCCATCGCGGCGCCGGCCGATAAAGCCGGCCGGTCCGTGAGGGTCGGCCGGGCTTTTCGACGGGGCTCCTGCCCCGACGAAAAGTGCCGGGCGTCCTGCCCGGCACCCCTGCGGGGCCTCCTCGTCCGCCCCTCACCACCGCTCAAGGGGGCCCGAAGGTCAAAAGCCCGGAGCCGAAGGCTCGTGCAGCTTCGCTGCACATCGCTCCTTGCTGCCCGTGGAAAGTTGCCAGCGTCCTTTTTTTCCGGGGCTGGCGCGGTTGCCTCCCAAAAATGGCACCCCGCCGCCCCCACCCGTACAATCGACCCTTTGACACCCATCCCCACGCGCCCGCCCCGGCGCGCAATCGCGAGCCCCTGATGGACAAGAGTTTCGAGCCCGGCCAGATCGAATCGAAGTGGTACACCGCCTGGGAAGCCAGCGGCGACTTCAAGCCGTCTGGCCATGGCGACCCGTACTGCATCCTGCTGCCGCCGCCGAACGTCACCGGCACCCTGCACATGGGCCACGCGTTCCAGCAGACCGTGATGGACATGCTGATCCGCTACCAGCGCATGCGCGGCATGAACACGCTGTGGCAGGTCGGTACGGACCACGCCGGTATCGCCACGCAGAAGATCGTGGAGAACCAGCTCGCGGTGGAGAACAAGACGCGCCACGACCTGGGCCGCGACGCCTTCATCGAGCGCGTGTGGCAGTGGAAGGAAGAATCCGGCTCCACCATCACCAACCAGATGCGCCGCCTGGGCGTCGCCGCCGACTGGTCGCGCGAGCGCTTCACCATGGATCCGGGCCTGTCCGAGGCCGTGCGCAAGGTGTTCGTGGAGTGGTATCGCGCGGGCCTGATCTACCGCGGCAACCGCCTGGTGAACTGGGATCCGGCACTGGGTACGGCGGTGTCCGATCTTGAAGTGAACAACGTGGAGCGCGACGGCCATATGTGGTCGATCCGCTACTTCACGGCCGATGGCACGGACAGCGTCGTGGTGGCCACCACGCGTCCGGAAACCATGCTGGGCGACGTGGCCGTGGCCGTGCATCCGGAAGACGAGCGCCACGCGCGCCTGATCGGCCAGATGCTGCGCCTGCCGCTGTCGGGCCGCGAGATTCCCGTCATCGCCGACGACTACGTCGACCGCGAATTCGGTACCGGCTTCGTCAAGATCACCCCGGCGCACGACTTCAACGACTACGCCATCGGCGCACGCCATGGCCTCACGCCGATCAACATCTTCACGCTCGACGCGAAGGTCAACGAGAACGCGCCGGAGAAGTATCGCGGCATGGACCGCTACGAAGCACGCAAGGCCGTGCTCGCGGACCTGGAGGCCGAAGGCCTGCTGGTGGAAACCAAGCCGCACAAACTGCAGGTGCCGGTGAGCCAGCGTTCCGATGCAGTGATCGAGCCGATGCTGACGGACCAGTGGTTCCTTGACCTGACCAGCGAAAAGGGTCGCAAGGAAATCACCGAGCCGGCGCTCGAGGCCGTGCGCGGCGGCGAGATCAAGTTCGTGCCGGAAAACTGGAGCACCACGTACACGCAGTGGCTGGACAACATCCAGGACTGGTGCATCAGCCGACAGCTGTGGTGGGGCCATCGCATCCCGGCGTTCTACGACGAGGCCGGCAACATCTTCGTGGGCGAGGACGAAGCGGACGCACGTGCGCACGCCACCACGCCGCCGGTGGGCGCGCTGCGCCAGGACGAGGACGTGCTCGACACGTGGTTCTCCTCCGCGCTGTGGCCGTTCTCCACGCTGGGCTGGCCGATGGACGGCCCGGTGAAGGACGAGCACGGCAACGTGGTCGCCAACTGGGAAACGGACAACGTGTTCCTGCCCAGCGCCGTGCTGGTCACCGGCTTCGACATCATCTTCTTCTGGGTCGCGCGCATGGTGATGGCGACCAAGTACTTCACCGGTCGCGTGCCGTTCAAGCACGTCTACATCAACGCCATCGTGCGTGATGCGGAAGGCCAGAAGATGTCCAAGTCCAAGGGCAATACGCTCGATCCGCTGGACCTTATCGACGGCATCGAGCTGGAGCCGCTGGTGGCGAAGTCCACCAGGTCGCTGCTGATTCCGCAGGTGCGCGAGAAAGTCGAGAAGCGCATCCGCAAGGATTACCCGGCCGGCATCCCCGCCATCGGCACCGACGCGCTGCGCTTCACCTTCGCCGCGCTGGCCAGCTACAGCCGCACCATCAACTTCGACATCAAGCGTGCCGAAGGCTACAAGGCGTTCTGCAACAAGCTGTGGAACGCCGCGCGCTTCGTGCTGATGAACCTGCCCGAAGGCGAACTCGCCGCGCCGGCCAATGGCCCGGTGACGGAAGCCGAACGCTGGATCCTCACGCGCCTCAAGCAGACGCTCAACGACGTGGAGCAGCACTTCGCCAGCTACCGTTTCGACCTGCTGGCACAGGAGCTCTACGAGTTCACCTGGAACGAGTTCTGCGACTGGTTCCTGGAGCTCTCCAAGCCCGCGCTCAACGGCGACGACGCCGCAGCCGCCGCCTCCACGCGCCACACGCTGGTGGTGGTGCTGGAAACCATCCTTCGCGCGCTGCACCCCATCGTGCCGTTCATCAGCGAAGAGATCTGGCACTCGGTGGCGCCGAAGCTCGGCCTGGACGCCAAGTTCCTGCTCGAGCGCCCGTGGCCGAAGGCCGACGAGATCGTCGCCGACGAAACCGCCACCGCCGAAATCGAATGGTTCAAGAACGTGCTCAGCGGCATCCGCCGCATCCGCGCGGAAATGAACATCGCGCCGGGCAAGACCATCCCGCTGCTGCTCGCCGACGGCGATGCCACCGATCGTGCGCGCGCAGCGAAATTCGCCGCGCAGATCAGCTTCCTGGCCCGCGTGGATGCACCGCAGTGGATCGAATCGGGTGCGGATGAACCGGCCGCCGCCGCCGCGGTGGTGGGTTCGATGCGCGTGCTGATCCCGCTCGCCGGCCTGATCGACCTGAGCGCCGAGAAGGCTCGCCTTTCCAAGGAAATCGCCCGCATCGAAGGCGAGATCAAGAAGTGCGAAGGCAAGCTGGGCAACGCCAATTTCGTCGCCAATGCACCGGCCGAAGTGGTGGCGCAGGAACGTCAGCGCATCACCGACTGGACCACGCAGGCCAACGCACTGCGCGAGCAGGCGCAGAAGCTGGGGTGAAAGCGAGGAAACAGTAGAGAGGAGTGAGAAGTGAGAGGGCGGCGCTCGTACGCGCACTCACCTCTCCTTTCTCCTGTCCTCCCGTGAAAAGCAGTGAGGAGTTGGAGGCTGGCGCTCTGCGCTCTCTCTCACTCCTCACCTCTCTTCACTCACTCCTGTCTTGAAGGTCCAGCGCCATCACGATGGCGTCTTCGCGACCGTCTTTCGCCGGGTAGTACTTCGGGCGGCGACCGATCTCCTCGAAGCCGATCGAGCGATACAGGCTCTGCGCCACGGGGTTGGACGGGCGCACTTCCAGGAACACCCGGGCCGCGCCGTTCCAGCGCGCGATATCCAGCAAGCGACGGAACAGGAACCGGCCCAGGCCCAGGCCGCGGTGATGCGGACCCACGCAGACGTTGAGCACATGTGCCTCGCCGGCGGCCACCGAAAGCACGCCATAGCCGGCGATGATTCCGTCCACCCACATGACCCAGCAGGGATGGCCGGCTTTCAGGCAGTCACTGAAGATGCCGGCCGTCCACGGGAAGTCATACGAGGCAGCTTCCAGCGCCGCCACAATGGGCACGTCGTCGCGACGCATGGCGCGGATTTCGGCGTGTGGACGGGCCACGGCGACCATGCAGGCGTTACTCCGCGGTAGAAACCAGGGCGCGGCGCAGGGCGCGCAGCGCATTCCATAGCCTACGCTTGCCGGCACCCGAGGTCAGCACGCTGGACGGTTCGTCTGCCAGCACGATATGGGCCTTGCTCAGCGTGGCGGCGGGCAATTCGCGCCCCAGCGCATGGGCCTGGGCTTCGCCGAAAACCAGATAGGCCCGGGCTTCCGGCACGGCTTGCAACTGGCCGTTGCTCACTTCGATGCGCGGTGCGCGGGCCACCGCCGGCCCGCAGGTCATCAGGGCCCGTCCGATCAGGTCGAGCTCCCGTGGCGAACACCCCGCCGGCAACACCACCACGCAGTCGCCCGCCGCGATGGCCGCCGAAACGTCGACCAGCGCCGTCTCGGGTTCCGAGGAAAACTGCGCCACGCTACGGCGCACCCAAGGGGTCACCCCGAGTGCGCGCAGCACGCGCTCGCGATGCGGCAGCGAACCCTGCGCGAGCCCGGCCATCAGGCGGCACCCCGGCGGCGACGGTGGGTGGCGCGACCCCACAGGGTCATCACCGGGCCGGACAGCAGGTACAGGCTGAACACGGCAAACAGCACGCGGGGCGGGTCGATGAAGAAGGGCACCAGCACCAGCACGCCGATCAGCACCCACAGGAACGGCACCCGGTCGCCCATCGACAGCGACTTGAAGCTGTAGTAGCGGAAACGGCTGACCATCAGCAGTCCCACCACCACGGCGATGACCGGCGTGATGAAGCACACGTCGGCGCCAAGCACGTTGAACTTGTCCATGCTCCACACGAAGGACATGCACACCGCGGCGGCGGCCGGACTGGCCAGCCCCTGGAAATAGCGCTTGTCGACCACGCCTACCTGGGTGTTGAACCGTGCCAGGCGCAGGGCGGCGCAGGCGGCGTAGATGAAGGCGGCAGCCCAGCCGATCTTGCCCCAGGTGGGCCCGAAATCCTTCAGAGCCGAAAGCGACCAGGTGTACATCACCAGCGCCGGCGCCAGGCCGAAGCTGATCAGGTCCGACAGCGAGTCGTACTGCACGCCGAATTCGCTCTGGGTATTGGTCAGGCGGGCCACGCGGCCGTCCATGCCGTCCAGCAGTGCCGCCACGAACACGGCAACGGCGGCCGAACTGTATTCCCCCCCGATGCTCGCCACGATCGCGTAAAAGCCGGCAAACATCGCGCCGGTCGTGATCAGGTTCGGCAGCAGGTAAATGCCCCGGTGACGCGGGGGGCTGAGGGGCTTACTGTCGGTCATGAACCAATCCGTGACGGAATGCGCGCAGTGTAAACCATCCTCCGCTTGAGTCCGGCCGGTGGGGATGCAAGGATGCTACCGGCCTCGCGGGGGGAGGTCGCCAGCCTGTCCGGCCAACGGACTCAGGTCCGGTAAACCCTCCGCACGAGCCCGCGTTGCTC
The DNA here is from genome assembly GCF_014297575.1 of Dyella telluris. Taxonomy (NCBI): domain Bacteria; kingdom Pseudomonadati; phylum Pseudomonadota; class Gammaproteobacteria; order Lysobacterales; family Rhodanobacteraceae; genus Dyella; species Dyella telluris. The sequence continues at coordinate 1,201,171 of NZ_CP060412.1, forward strand.
AACTCATACGTCCCTGCCCTACGCTCCGGAGTCCATCATGCGTCGCCTGTTGATTGCCACCACGTTGCTGCTCGTCGCGCCTCTGGTTGCCGCCCAGGCGTACAAGTGGAAGGACGCCAACGGCACCGTGCACTATTCCGATGCACCGCCGCCGCAGGGCACCAATTTCAGCAAGGTGAAGACCAGTGGGTCGGTTGAGGCCCCCACCGCCCCTGCGCCGGAAAGCAGCGCCCAGGCCGGCGAATCCGACGCCAAGGCTGACAAGCCTGCGCAGGCCCAGTTGCCGGTGATGGACACCCCGGAGAACCGTGCGAAGCTCTGCGCCAATATCAAGAGCAACATGGAAGCGCTCAAGAGCGCCGCCCCGGTGGTGATGCAGGACGGCGGCCAGCAAAAGGTCATGACCGCCGACCAGCGCTCTCAGCAGCTGACCACCAACCAGACCCAGTACCAGCAGTACTGCTCGGGCGGCTGACCCCGGCAAACCCCGGGAAACTCGACGCAAGCTGCGGAGTCCGGTGCCGCAGGCCGCTATACTCGGCCTCTTTCTCCGCCGGATCCGCTCGCATGCGCCTCAGCCAATTCCACCTGGCCACCGTCAAGGAAGTCCCTGCCGACGCCGAAATCGCCAGCCATCGCCTGATGCTGCGTACCGGCATGATCCGCAAGCTCGCCTCCGGCCTGTACACCTGGTCGCCGTTGGGCCTGCGCGTGCTGCGCAAGGTGGAGGCCGCCGTGCGCGAGGAAATGAACGCCGCCGGCGCGATCGAAATGCTGATGCCCACCATCCAGCCCAAGGAGCTGTGGGAGGAAAGCGGCCGCTGGGCCAAGTTCGGCCCGCAGCTGCTGAAGATCAAGGATCGCAAGGAGCAGGAGTTCTGCTACGCGCCCACGGCCGAGGAAGTCATCACCGATTTCGCGCGCAACGAGCTGAAGAGCTACAAGCAGCTGCCGCTGAACTTCTACCAGATCCAGACCAAGTTCCGCGACGAGATCCGCCCGCGCTTCGGCGTGATGCGCGCGCGCGAGTTCCTGATGAAGGACGCCTACTCCTTCCATCTCAGCGCCGAATCGCTGCAGGAAACCTATGACGTCATGTACCAGGCGTACGCGCGCATCTTCACCCGCCTGGGCCTGAAGTTCCGCGCCGTGCAGGCCGATACCGGCGCCATCGGCGGCAACGCCAGCCACGAATTCCAGGTGCTGGCCGATTCGGGCGAGGATGCGCTGATCTTCTCGGACGGCTCCGATTACGCAGCCAATATCGAGAAGGCCGAGGCTCTGGCGCCCACCACCACGCGCCCGGCCCCCGCCGCCGCACTCCAGCGCGTGGACACGCCCACGCAGAAGACCATCGAGGACGTGGCCGCCTTCCTCAAGGTCACCCCGCAGCAGTGCGTGAAGACCATCCTGGTCCGCGGCAGCAAGGGCCTGGTGGCCCTGTGCGTGCGCGGCGACCACGAGGTCAACGAAGTGAAGGCCGGCAAGCTGGCCGAGATGCCGGGCGAGTCGGAGCTGGCCACCGAGGAGGAAATCCTCGCCGCCACCGGCACCCGCCCCGGCTTCATCGGCCCGGCCGGCCTGCCTGCCGGGATTCCCGTGATCGTCGACCGCGACGCGGCCGTGCTGGCGGACTTCGTCTGCGGCGGCAACCAGGACGGCACCCACTACACCGGCGCCAACTGGGATCGCGACGCCCACGTGACCCGCGTGGAGGACATCCGCAAGGTCGTTGCCGGCGATGCCTCGCCGGACGGCAAGGGCACCCTGCAGATCGCCCGCGGCATCGAAGTGGGCCATGTGTTCCAGCTCGGCAACAAGTACGCCGAGGCGCTCAAGGCCACCGTGCTCGACGAGAACGGCAAGGCGCAGGTGATGCTGATGGGCTGCTACGGCATCGGCGTCAGCCGCATCGTGGCCGCGGCCATCGAGCAGTGCCACGACGAGGCCGGCATCATCTGGCCGGAGCCGATGGCTCCCTGGCGCCTGGCGGTGTGCGTGATCAACCCGAAGAACGCGCCTGAGATCAGCCAGGCCGCCGATGCGCTGTACACGTCGCTGCAGGCCCGTGGCGTCGATGTGGTACTGGACGACCGTGGCCTGCGCCCCGGCGCCATGTTCGCGGACATGGAGCTGATCGGCATCCCGCATCGCGTGGTGGTCAGCGAACGCGGCCTGGCCGCCGGCACGCTCGAATACCGTGCCCGCAACGAAGCCGAAGCCCGTCCGGTCACGCAGGACGAGCTGTTCGCACTGTTGGGCTGAAACCCGCCCCGCACCATGGAAAACGGCCGCTGATGCGGCCGTTTTTCTTTATGTCCCGCGCTGCCATTTCCAATGGATTTTCCCGGCATGACGCCGCGGCATCCCATCCTGCTTATGGCAGGCGCAAGCAAACCCAAGGGCCATCGATTAATTGTCATGTGCCAGCGGTAATCACTGCCTGGCCTTTCCGGACAGGAGCGTCGGCATCCGCCGCTGTGCATTATCGGATTCAGGCGAAACAAATCGATTTTCAGAAGTATTTGCCAGATAAGCTTTGCAACAAAACCTTGAATAGGTAAAAATTGATAATTCATAAGTGGTACTGCCATACGGCGCAGCACCCATTCAAGCAGCCACACTCACCCCCCGGGAGTTACGCATGGCAGTGGATATCAAGAACCTCAACCATAATCAGCTCAACGACCTCATCACCAAAGCCCAGGCTCGCCAGGGCGAACTGCGCAAGGAAAAGGTCGCCAAGCTGCGTGAGAAAATCCACGCGCTGATCAAGGCCGAGGGTTATTCATTCGAAGATATTTTCGGCAACGCCCGCGGCGGCAAGACGCGTCGCAGCGGCGGCACCGTGGCCCCGAAGTATCGCAACCCGGCCGACCCCGAGCAGGTGTGGTCCGGTCGCGGCAAGCGCCCGCGCTGGTTCAACGATGCGCTGAAGGCCGGCAAGAAGGAAAAGGATCTGGCGATCTGATCGCCTGATCCAAAAAAAAAGAAAATGCCGGCCCATGGCCGGCATTTTTTTGCGTTTCCCGCGTGATTATCAGAGTGATCGCCGTGGTGCGATAAGCAGATCGCCAAACAGCAAACCCGCTACCAGCGCGATTAACAGGGTCACCAGCAACAGAAACGTATCCATGCCCAGCGTCGTATCGCGCTCCAGCAGATAGGACACACTGCGGAATCCCGTGCTTCCCGGCACCAGCAGGATGATCCCCGGTTCGCGGATGATCGCGCCCGGTCGATGCACGAAACGCGCGTACAGGTTGGCCAGGCTGCTGAGCAGCAAGCCCCCAAGGAACACGCCGAACGGCGCTGCCGGCAACTTGCCCGCCAGCGCACCGCCCCAGCGCGTGGCCAGATAGCCCACCACCACCGCCGCCATCACCACCAGCCAGTCCCGCCGCGCAGCGCGGAACGAAATGGCAAAGGCGAAGGCGCCGACGATCAACGCAGGGTAATCCGTCCACGACGGCAACGGCGGCAGCGCGTAATCGCGCCCCTCAATGCCAAAGGCCGTGCACAACGTGGTGGCGGCCACCGTGCCGAAGGTGAGCTTGATGAGCGTGGCGATAGCGCCACCCATGCGCGCCACGCCAGCCACCAGGTGCTGGCTGGATATCTCGCGCACCGCCGTGGTGAGCGCCATGCCGGGCATCAGCACGATCAGGCCAGCCAGGATCACCGACTTGATCGCCAGCGGCACCACGAACTGGCTCACCACGATGGCAATGGTGGTGGCCACCAGCGCGCTGATCGCCTCGCTGGCCACCGCCAGTCGCGGCCGCGTGGCGGAAAGCACGGTAATCGTGCCGATGATCAGGCCGATCAGCGCCGCCGTGATCAGGTCCGCCCAGGAGCTGTGCAGCAGCAGCGCCACCACGCTCGCCGCAGCAAGCCCGTAGCTGGCGATCACGCCCGCCTGCGCGCGGCGTGTATCCGGCCGCCCCAGCTCGCGCAACTGCCGAAAACCCTCGCGCAGATCGATGGCGCCGCCAATCACCTGGTCGGCAATGGCATCCGCATCACTCAGCCGCGCCAGGTTCACGTCGCCCGGCGCCAGGCGCATCACCTGCGTGACCTGCGCCACCTCGTCCTCGCCCTGCGCCAGATCGGTGAACGAAATGATGATGGCCGTGGGACTGGACCACACATCCGCCAGGAGCCCAAGCCGCTGCGCCGCCCCGCCGATGGCATCCTCCAATCGCGGCGCTGCCGTGCCGTACTGGTGCAGGCGCCGCGCGAGTTCCAGCAGGAAGGCGATGCGCGTGTTAAGTGGCGCCAGGGCCAGCGGCGTCAGGACGACGGGAGGATTCATCGCGTCGTGATCCGGGCGGAGCGGGCCGTGGATGGAGTCGCGTGGCGGTTGGCGATGGTCAGGAGCATGGGGGTAGTAGAACGGATTTGGACGGCTATGTCAGGGGGAGGTGACATGAGTGATTTGGTGTTTGTAGGGGAGCGCTTGAGGGGTGGCGTGGTTGTGGCGGTGTCAGATGCTCGATCTTCTGGGCATTTATCCGGCCGCATCAGGCTTTGATTCAACATCTCTTCCTTTGGTGGTCATTGCAGCGGAGGGTGGAGAGGTGTTTCGACAGCCGCAGGTTTGGATCACCCTCGGATCAGAGCCGTCATTCCCGCGAACCCCGAAAAGGGGGCAAGACGGGAGGCGCTTTTCAACCGCCGAAGGGCGGATCATCTTGTGCCTTTGCTCGTGGCCTTTGCTCGTGGCCTTCGGTCTCGTGCGATGCCGCCAGGTTGCCGCTTACGCCGCGGGGGCGTTTCGACCTCCTGCCGGAGGCCGAGTCACTTTTCTTTTGCTGGCCCAAAAGAAAAGTAACCCAAAGAAAATGGCCTTAAAGGCTGGCAGCATGCCGATGGGATAAGCCCGGGCGGCTGAGGAGCGTTGTTGCTTGGCACCCTTCGCCTCTACACAGCGGGTACTGCAATGCGCTTCGCAACGCGCCGAAGCGGAGAGGACTTAACGCGGAGCGTCGTGCCGCGAAGCGGCACATCCTTCCTTGCCACTAGGGTGTTCACGTTGAACATCCCCTGTCGCTCGTCCTCTCCCGTTCGGGAGAGGACTGGGGTGAGCACTGAGGTGAGAGCGGCTCAGGCCCGATATCAGTGCGAGACCCACTGTAGGAGCGCACCTTGTGCGCGACCGCAGCGTCCTGTCGATACCGCTCCGTCAGGTGGTCGCGCACAGGGTGCGCTCCTACAGACAAGCTAAGCCGGCGCTCAACAGACCGTCGCCCCTCGACGCGATGTGCAGCGCAGCTGCACGAGCCTTCGGCTCGGGCTCCGGCTCTGGCTTTTGATCGTCAGGCCCCCTTGAGCGACGGTGAGGGGCGGACGATCAGGCCCCGCAGGGGTGCCGGGCAGGACGCCCGGCACTTTTCGTCGGGGCAGGAGCCCCGTCGAAAAGCCCGGCCGACCCTCACGGACTGGCCGGCTTCACCGGCCAGCGCCGCGATGGGGGTGCCCTTTCTTTTGGTTACTTTTCTTTGGGCAAGCAAAGAAAAGTGACCCGGCCTCCGGCAGGAGGTCGGAACGCCCGCTGCGTAGGCGGCCAGGTCGCGTTAGCGCTAGAACCCGAAGGCCAAGAGCACAGTCACTGGATTCCTGCCTTCGCAGGAATGACGTTGAGGGGAATACAGCTTGAGGCGAGCACCCACCCCTCACCCCAACCCTCTCCCCGGAGGGGAGAGGGAGCAAAGCCCCCCTACTCCACCGCCCTCACCAACAACGTCGTCCCATTCACCCCCACCACCTCCACCATGCTCCCCACCGGCAGATCCGGCCCCGACACCAGCCAGAGCCCGTCACCCACCTGTGCCTTCCCCCGTCCATGGACAATGGCTTCGGCCAGTACATACCGCTGTCCGACCTTCTGCTCACCACGACGGTTGAGCAGCGCATCGCCCGGTTCGTCGCGCATCAGTCGCGGACGCAGTGCGTACCAGTACACCGCGCACGACAGGAAGGCGAGCACGGCGAATACCAGCGCCTGCGCCAGCATCGACATGCCGGGCAGCACCAGCACCACGACGCCGGTAAGGCCGGCGGCAATGCCGATCCACAGCATGAAGTAGCCGGGCATGACCACTTCGATGGCGATCAGCACCAGTGCAACGATCCACCACAGGTAATGCAGCGCGATCTGCTCCATGGCGGTGGCTCAGCTCATGGCCGGCGGCGTGCGGCGGCCGGTGTTGCTGGCCTGTTGCTGGCTGAGTGAGTCTTTGGTGAGCTCGGCGATGCCGGCCAGCGAGCCGAGAATGCCGGTGGCTTCCACCGGCAGCAGCAGGGTCTTCTGGTTCGGCGAATGCGCCATCTCTTTCAGCGCCTCGACGTACTTGTTGGCAACGAAGTAGTTCAGCGCGTTGACGTTGCCGTTGGCAATCGCCTCGGACACCATCTTGGTCGCCTCGGCTTCGGCCTCGGCCAGGCGGATGCGGGCCTCCGCTTCGCGGAAGGCGGCTTCCTTGCGGCCTTCGGCGGCCAGGATGGTGGACTGCTTTTCGCCGTCGGCCTTGAGCACGGCGGCCTGGCGGAAGCCTTCGGCCTCCAGGATGTTGGCGCGCTTCTCGCGCTCGGCCTTCATCTGGCGGGCCATGGAATCGACCAGGTCGCGCGGCGGCGCAATGTCCTTGATCTCGATGCGGTTGACCTTGACGCCCCACGGGTGCGTGGCTTCGTCCACCACCTTCAGCAGCTTGGCGTTGATGGCGTCGCGCTGGCTGAGTGATTCGTCCAGATCCATGGAGCCCAGCACCGTGCGGATGTTGGTCATCACCAGCGCCAGTGCGGCCTGTTCCAGGTTGGCCACTTCATAGGCGGCCTTGGCCGCGTCCAGCACCTGGTAGAACACCACGCCATCCACACGCACCACGGCGTTGTCCTTGGTGATCACGTCCTGCGACGGAACATCCAGCACCTGCTCCATCATGTTCATCTTGCGGCCGATGCTGTAGATGAAGGGCACCAGGAAATGCAGGCCGGGGGTGAGCGTGCGGGTGTAACGGCCAAAGCGCTCCACCGTCCACTCGTAACCCTGCGGCACGATGCGCACCAGCTTGGCGAGCACGATGAACGCCACCACCACCACGACCAGAGCAAACAGCTGTCCCATTGCCAGATCCCCGTTCCATGAAGAGAGGGGTCGAGTATAGGCGAGCGGAAAGGCGCCGGATGAAGCGCTCAGCGCGACCCCAGCGGCAACAGCAGGCTGACCCGCAGGCCACGCTCTTCCCGGTTGGCCAGCGCGATGCGGCCACCGTGGGCTTCGGCGATCTCGCGCGCCAGCGCCAGGCCCAGGCCGGTACCGGAGCGCTTGGTGGAATAGAACGGCAGCAGGGCCTGCGCCAGCACGGTCTCGCTCATGCCCGGGCCACGGTCGGCCACTTCGATGCGCACGTCGCGGCCGACCACCGCCAGCGAAATCGTCACTTCGTCGTCCGTGCTGCCCGATTCATGGGCGTTCTTCACCAGGTTGATCAGCACCTGCTCGATCTGCGCGGCGTCGAACCAACCCGGATGCTCCGGCAGAGAACCGCGCAGCTGGAACTTGCAGTGCAGAGACAGGTTGTCGAGGAACGGCTTCCAGTCGATCGATGTCGGCTGCGGCGCCGGCAGCTTCGCAAAACTGGCGTAGCCGGCGATGAAACCGTGCAGGTGGCGCGCGCGCTCACCGATGGTGGCGAACACGCCGGGCAGGCGTGCGGTATCGCCGCGACGCGCCAGCTCGGCGCCCGAATGGGCCATCGAGGAAATGGGCGCCAGCGAGTTGTTGAGCTCGTGGCTGATCACGCGAATCACGCGCTTCCACGTCGCCACTTCCTGCCGCGACAGTTCGCGCGTCATGCGGCGGAACAACTGCAGGCGGTGTGGCCGCCCCTGCAGGCGGAAGTTGCGTTGCGACAGGTGGAAGGTTTCCTCGCCGCCGTCCATCTCCACCGTGAGCAGGGCATCCTCGCCGCCTTCCACGGCGCGACGCAGGGCTTCGGGGCTGTCGCTGATCAATTCGGCGAAGTTCAGACCGTGCAGCGTGCGCCCTTTGTTGAACAGATGGCGCGCCGCGATGTTGGCGTAGGTCACGCGACCGCTGGCGTCGGTCAGCACCAGCGCCACCGGCGTGTTCTGCACCACGGTGTCCAGCAGCAATTCGCGCTGGGTCAGATTCTGGCGTTGCTCGCGCAACGTCTGGCCCAGCGCGTTGTGCATGCGGATCAGCTCGCCCAGCTCGTCACGACGCGTGGCGGCGATGGAGAAGCTGAAGTCGCCATCACGATAACTGGCCACGGCGCCTTCCAGCGCACGCAGCAGCTTGGTGATCGGCGACATCACGCGATGGCCCAGCCACAGGGACAGTGGCAACAGGAACGCCATCGATACCAACAGGCCGCCGTAGAAACCGAAGTGCGCCGGCGTGCCCAGGTCGATGCCTTGCTGGCGCATCCACACCAGCACCTGCGGCAGCGGCCACTGGGTGACGCCGGCATAGATCAGCGCCCCCGACACGCCGGCAAAGCCCAGCAGCATCACCATGCGCGACTCGAGCGAACGCAGGCCCAGCCGCATCAAACTTCTCCCCTGTGCCGCGCACGCATCAGTGACACGCGCCACCCGGGCCCATGGGCACGCAATTGACGTGTGCGCCGCGGCCGTTGTTGATGATCACGCGAATCGGCGTCTGGTCTGGCGGTGCATTGTCCTTCATGGGTCCCTCGCTGAAGTTGAAGCGCTGTGCGTCCTTGGCCGCCGTGCTCAGCGTGTCGCGATATCCGGCCACGGCCGTGCTCGCCGGCGCCGGTGTGGGTATGCGCAGGTAGCCACTGGACGGCGGCGCCACGCCCTGTGCCGCCACGCTGGTGCACAGGCACCCGATGACCAGAAGCAGGTAGCGACAGCGCATGACGGACTCCATCGACCCTCTGCACATCATCCTCGGCCTTCATGGCGAGGGCAATTGTCCCCACCGTTGCCTTCTTCTGCGGGAGCGCAGCCTATGCGCGACGAGGTTCGCCAGAGGCCATCGCGCACAGGGTGCGCTCCCACAACAAAGCTACCGCAGTGAAACGGCCTGCCTCAGGCCTGCGCCAGGCCGTAACGCTCCATGCGCCGATACAAGGCCTGCCGTGACAGCCCCAGCGACTGGGCGGCGCGGCTGACCACGCCGCCGGCCTTGTCCAGGGCCGCCTCGACGGATTCACGACTGGGCTCGTCCAGGTTGCGCGCACCCGCCACAGCCACCTGCGGCAAGTTGAGCTGTTCGGGCGTGATGCGGCCATCGCCCGCCAGCAAGGCAGCGCGCTCGATGGCGTTCTTCAGTTCGCGCACGTTGCCCGGCCACGGATAGGCCAGCAGCGATTCGCGCGCCGCTTCGGTGAGTTCCGCGCGACTGTCCAGGAAGAAGTCGGCCAACGGCAGGATGTCGTCCACGCGCTCGGACAGTGGCGGCAGATTCACTTCGATCACGTTGAGGCGGTAATACAGATCCTCGCGGAAGGTGCCCGCGCGGATCATCGCCTTGAGGTCGGCGTTGGTCGCGCTCAACACGCGTACCTTCACGCCGCGCGTGCGGCCGGAGCCCAGCCGTTCGAACTGGCCGGTTTCCAGCACGCGCAGCAGCTTCACCTGGCCGGACAACGGCAGGTTGCCGATTTCGTCGAGGAACAGCGTGCCGCCGTCGGCCATTTCGAAACGGCCTTCGCGCGCCTTGTTGGCGCCGGTATAGGCGCCCGCTTCGGCACCGAACAGCTCCGCTTCGATCAGTTCACCGGGCAGCGCGCCGCAGTTCACGGCCACGAACGGGCCGCGCTTCACGCCCGAGTTGGCATGCACGATGGCGGCGATGCGCTCCTTGCCGGCGCCGTTGGGGCCGGTGATGAGCACGGGCACGTCGGAACGCGCCACCTGGCAGGCCAGGTCCAGCGTGCGCGCCATCGCTTCGGAGGCGAACACGATGCCATTGAGGTCATAACGACGCTGCAGGTCTTCACGACGCTTGCGGCGCTCGTTGCGGGCGCGGGTGACTTCACGCGTGGATTCGGACAGCTCCAGCAGGTTTTCCACCGTGGCGAGCAGCTTGGCATCGTCCCACGGCTTGGCGAGATAGTCGGCCGCGCCGGCCTTGACCAGTTCCACCGCCGTTTCCAGGTGCGTCCATGCGGTGAGCAGGATCACCGGCATGTCGGTATGGCGCTGGCGGAGCTCGCGGAACAGCGCGATACCCTCCTCGCCCGAGGTGGTATCGGCGGTGAAGTTCATGTCCTGGATCACCACGTCCACCCGCTCCGTCTCGAGCATGGCCAGGCCTTGCTCGGGCGTCAGTGCGGTCAACGGGCGGATCTCATGCAGGGAGAGCGCCAGTGACAGCGCCTCACCCACGGCAGGGTTGTCGTCGATGATCAGTACGGTTCGCATTCGTCGCTTGCACATGTAGACGTGGATGCAGCTCCACGCCAAAAGGTTGCCATCATTCCGTCGATTCGTCGCGGCCGATGGGTCGGCCGCCCTTCCGGGCGGGTCGAACCGGGTACTGCGCAAGCGCGCGCCGCCCTACGGCGGCGCGCGCCCTGGATCAGCCCCCTGCCGGGTGCGCCGGTGCCTTGCCTGCCTTCACGGCAGCCACCCAGGCATCGGTGCGTGCTTCCAGCACGTCCAGCGGCAGCGCACCGCCGTCGAGGATTTCGTCGTGGAAGGCGCGGATGTCGAACTTGTCACCCAGCTCCTTCTTGGCGCGTGCACGCAGCTCGAGGATCTTCAGCTGGCCCATCTTGTACGCCAGCGCCTGGCCCGGCCACGTGATGTAGCGGTCGGTTTCGGCCTGCACATCCGGCTCGTCCTCGCTGGAGTGCGCGTGGAAGAAATCCACCATCTGCTGGCGCGACCAGTGCTTGTAGTGCACGCCCGTGTCCAGCACGAGGCGATCGGCGCGCAGCAGTTCATCGGACAGGTGGCCGTAGTACGAGAGCGGGTCCTTGTAGAAGCCCAGCTCATGACCGAGCTGCTCGGCGTACAGCGCCCAGCCTTCGATGTAGGCGTTGTAACCGGCCTGCTGGCGGAACGGCGGCAGGTCCTTCAGCGTCTGCGCGATGGAGATCTGCATGTGATGGCCCGGGATGCCTTCGTGATAGGCCGTGGACTCGATGCTCAGCACGCTGCGGTTCTGGTAGTCGCCGGTGTTGACGAAGATCTGGCCCGGACGCGAGCCGTCCGGCGTGCCCTGGTGGTATTCGGCGGCAGCAGCTTCCTTCTCGCGGAAGGCTTCCACCGGCACCACCTCCACCTTGGTCTTCGGCAGCAGGCCGAACAGCTTGGGCAGTTCCGGCTGCATGCCGGCCAGGTAACCGCGATAACGGTTGAGGATGTCCTCGCGCGAGGTGGCGTGCACCTTCGGGTTGGTCTTGAGCGATTCGCGGAAGCTTGCAAGGTCCTTGAAGCCCTGCTGCTTGGCCACTTCCGTCATCTCGCCTTCGATGCGCTTCACTTCGGACAGGCCGATCTCGTGGATGCGCTCCGGGCTTTCCTTGGTGGTGGTCATCTGCTCCACCTGGAAGGCATAAATGGCATCACCGTTCGGCAGCTGCCACACGCCCGGCTCGCTGCGGCCATGCGGCGCGTAGTCGTTCTTCACGAACGCGCCAAGCTTGGCGTAAGCGGGACGAACCTGCTGGTCGATGGCGGCAAGGATGGCGTCGTGCAGGCGCTTCTGGTCAGCGGCGGACACCGTCTTGGGGAAGTGCTTCAGCGGCTCGGCGAAGACGCTGTCCATGCCGGCTGGCTTGCCGATGCTGTCGATCTGCGTGACGACTTTTTCAAGCAGGTACTTCGGCGGCATCATGCCGTTCTTCAGGCCAAGGCGCGCATTGTCGGTGGTCTGGTCGAACAGTGCGGGCACCGCCTTCAGGCGCTTGAGGTAGTCGTCGTATTCCTTGGTGTTGTCGAACGGGATGGAACTGATGAAGCCGGCCAGCTGCAGGTGCACGCCGCTCATCTGCTCCAGCGGCATCTCGTCCACCTTCAGCTCATGCGCCTTCAGCGCGTCGGAGAGCTTGCGCACCATCAGCTGCTGGTTGAGCTTGTCCTCTTCGGAGAAACCCGTGGTGTCGATGGCCTGGAAGCGCTTCAGGAAGGCCTTGTCCGCGTTGTACTCACGCTCGGCGGCAGCCGGCGACACGTCCGACCAACGGTCGTTGTAGCGCAGGTCGCCCAGGATCGTGGCGAATTCCGGCTGCGTTTCCAGGCCGTGCTGCCACTGTTCGGCCAGCAGGTCATTCAGCGCCTTCACGCGGGTCGGTACGTCCGCCGTGGCGGCCTGTGCCGCGGCGCAGGCCGCCGACATCACTACCCCCGCCAACAGCATTCGCGGTCCAATCTTCATGGGTACACCCTCGGGTTGAGATACCGCCTATTCTGCACACACGCCGCCCGCTTGCCCGTGCCGAACCGCACGGAGGGCTGTTCAGGTCCCTAGACCGACCGCGTGGCCACCACCGGGGGCACCCGGGCCGCACGCAAGGCCGGCGCAAGCACCGCCAGCTGCCCCAGCCCCCACAGCGCCAGCGCCCCCACCGGCAGGTAGTAAAGCGGTAGTCGCGGCACTTCGTAGAACTTCATCAGGATCAGGTTGAGCGCGAACGTCATCACCGTGCCGATCACGATGCCAACGCTGACGATCAGGAAGTTTTCGGCCTGGAAGTAACGCAGGATGTCGCCGCGCGTCGCACCGATGGCCCGGCGGATGCCGATCTGCTTCTGGCGTTGCTGCACCCAGAAGCTGGCCAGCCCCACGATGCCCAGGGAGGTCACCAGCAACAGCGCCACGATGACGCCGGCCAGCATGCCCACCATGACGCGGGTCTGGCGGAAAAAGTCTTCACGCAGGTCGGGAAGCGTCCGGCTCTGCGCCAGATTGAGTACTGCCTCCGGTGCCGCCTTCTGCGCCGCATCGCGTGCTTCCCTCAACACCCGCGGCAGGTCGGACGGCGCAGCGCGCACGATGTAGACGCCGTTGAGCACTGTCCCCGGAGCCAGCGGCGCAAACACCGACCATTCCGCGGCATCGGCACCGCGGCGACCACCCGGGTCGGGGCGCGCAAGGTGGGCGAGCACGCCGACCACCCGCAGATGGAACTTGTCCGACCAGAACTCCTTGCCCAGCGGATCCTGCCCGGGCCACAGGCGTTCGGCGAAGCTGCGGGTGATCCACACCGGCGTATCTGGCGGAAGCCAGATATCGGCGGGCCGGAAGTCGTCGGCCTGGAACGTACGCCCGGCCACCAGCTTCAGGCCCATCGCCTCCGCTGCGCCAGGCCCGCCGAGATAGAAATGCGGCACGGCAACGTAGTGCTCCCGATCCAGCGTGATGCCGTTGTCGCCGGCCCGCTCCGAAAATGGCGCCGCGTTGACCGCGGCCACGGCCTGCACGCCCGGCACTGCCTTCAGCGCCGACATCACCCGCGCATTCAGGCTGCTGCCGTTGCAGCCATCGCAGTCCAGATGCACCAGTGCCAGCGACGATTCGTCGACGCCGCTCTGCAGGTGCAGCATCTGGATCTGCCCGATGATCAGGAAGCAGGCATTGCACAGCACGGCGCAGGCCAGCGCGATCTCCAGCGCGATCAACGCCGTGGCGAGGCGATGCCGACGAAGCGCGGCAAGTATGGGAGCGAAGTGCATCATCGTCGGCCTCAGAGGGTCTTGAGTTGCCACGCCGGCACCACACGGCAAGCCCGCGCGGCCGGCAGCAGGCCGGCCATCAGGCTGGCGCCGATGGCGGCCAGGAAGGTCAACGTGAACATGGGAATATCCAGCCGCGCGAGGTCGGCGTAGGCCACCGGCTGCTGCCGTATCAGCCACAAGCCCAGCAAGGTGAGCAGCCAGCCGAACGCACCGCCGATCAGGCCGATCATGCCGGCCTCGACCATGTACTGCGCAAACACCGACACGCGGCTGGCGCCGAGCGCACGCCGCAACCCGATCTCGCCACTGCGCCGCAGGAATTTGGCGAGCAGCAAGCCCACCGTGTTGAGCAGGCAGATCGCCAGGAACGCCACCGCCAGCCAGGCCTGCAGGCGCACGTCGCCCGGCAGCACGCCGTTGAAATCCAGCCACTCCATCAGGCTGCGCATGCGTGTGTTGCCGGCGTGGGTGAAGCGCCCCAGCGCCATCTGCTGCGCCGCGTAGTCGGCAACGAAGCGACGGTAGTCGGCCACCTTCGACGCGTCATTGAGCTGCACCCACAGCGCCACCCACGCGCAGGGCGAATTCACCAGGTGCCCGGCGCGTTCCGGCAGGTGCCAGCATGTGAACTGCTGGAAGTTGCCGTCGTTGATCTCCAGGCCACTGAAGAACGGCGTGATGATGTTCTCCGGCTTGCTGTAGAAGTCGCTGGTGTCCCCATCGGCAAAACGACCGCCGCGTACTGCGTAGAACTGTGGCGACGGCCGCCAGGGCTTGAGCACGCCGACGATGCGCACGTCGCTGTCGCGCAGCCGCAGCGTGCGACCCACGCTGTTCTCGCCGTGGAACAACTTCTGGTTGAGATCATCGGTGATCACGGCCACGCGCGAACGCGCCACATCGTCCTGCCCGCTCCACGGCCCGCCGTAACGAAACGGCACATCGAACATGGTGAAGAAGTCCGTGGTGGTCGACAGCATCATGGTCAGCACCGGTGACTTGACGGCATCACCCGGATTCAGTCGCACCATGCTCTGCACCGTCAACGCCTGCCGGTCGGCGCGCTTCGCATTCCACATATCCACGGCGGACTGGTAGTCGAGCATGTCCAGCGGTTCCTTGCTGTCCTTGCCCTTGGTATCCGCATCCACCTGCGGGTAGTAGATGAACTGGCTGCGTCCCGGCAGCGGATCGCCGGAAAGCAGGTGCACCACGGTCAGCGTGGTCATGCTGGCGCCGATGCCCACGGCGATGGCCAGCACCATCAGCGCCGTAAGCACCTTGTTGAGTCGCAAACTGTGAAACGCCAGGTCGAGGTAGTAACCAAACATTCCCTTGTCCTTTGCCCGTCAGACCGAACGCGTGGCCACCACCGGCGGCACCGCCGCCGCGCGCATGGCCGGCCCCAGTACCGCCAGTTGCCCGATGATCCACAGCGACACCGCGCCTACCGGGAAATAGATGCCGGGCAGGCGCGGCAACTCGTAGTGCACCATCAGCAACAGGTTGATGCCGTAGGCCAACACCATGCCTACGGCAATGCCGATCGTCGCCAGCAGGAAGTTCTCCGTCTGGAAGTAGTGCAGGATGTTCGAACGCGTGGCACCCAACGCCCGACGCACGCCGATCTGGCGGCGGCGTTGCGCCACCCAGAAACTGCCCAGGCCAACAATGCCCAGCGCGGTCACGATAAGCAGCGCCACGCACACGCCGATCAGCAAGCCGGCCATGGCGCGGTCGTTCTGGAAGAAGTCGTGACGCATGTCGTCGAAGGTATGCTTCTTCAACACCACGCGATGCTGGTTGATCTCCTTGAGCTTGGCCACGGCGGCGGCCAGCACGCGGTCGCGGTCTTCCGGCGTCTTGGTGCGGATGACGTATTCGCCGCGCGCCATGCGCATGGGAAAGATCATGCTGTAGCTCTTGGTGGAGTCGTCCCAGATGGACGGCCGCACCAGTTCCTTGACCACGCCGACCACGGTCATCGGGTAATCCAGCAGGTAGAACTGTTTGCCCAGTGCCTGCTGGCCGGGCCACAGGCGGTTCGCCATGCCCTGCGTGATCAGCACCACGTGGGGGAGCGCCTTGGCATCTTTCGCCGCCGCGCCGCGCACCACATCGTCGAAGTCCTTGTAGTCGTCTGATTGCAGGTCGCGCCCGGCAACCAGCTGCATCCCGAAGGTGGGCACCATGTTCTCGCCGGAGTACATGGTGGCGTTGAGCGTGGAGAGCTTCTGCTTCGGGTCCAGCTTGATGCCCGTGTTCGACGAGGAGTTGCCGAACGGCACCTGGGCCACCGAGGCGACTTCGGACACGCCGGGAATCTGCCGCAGTGCCGCCAGATCGGTCAATGTGCGCGACTTCTGGTCGCTCACGGCACCGATGTCGGCCACCTGGATATGCAGCAGGCGGTGCTCGTCCACCCCGCTGTCCATGTCCATGCGCTGCAGGCGCTGGTTGATGATGAACACGGCATTGCACACGATGGCGCAGGTCAGCGCGATCTCGATGACTACCAGAAACGCCGTGATCTTGTGCCGGCGCAGGGTCGAAAGAATCGGAAGAATTTCCATGGTTTCGCTCCTTACTGGCTCTTGAGCTGCAGGGCCGGGGTGATCTGGCACGCGCGCCATGCGGGCAGCAGGCCGGCCAGCAAGGTGGAGCCGATGGCCAGCACGAAGGTGGTCAACAGCATCGCCAGATCCAGATGTGCCAGCGAGGCATAGTCGGAAGGCTGGCGCCGCACCAGCCACAAACCGGCGAAGGCCAGCAGCAGGCCGCCGAGGCCACCGGCCAGGCCGATCACGCCGGATTCGATCAGCAGCTGCATGAACACCTCGCGCTTGGATGCACCCAGCGCGCGCCGCACGCCCAGTTCACCGGCGCGGCGCAGGAACTTGGCGAGCATCAGGCCAATGGTATTGACGAGACATACGAGCAGGAAACCGAACGCCAGCCAGGTCTGCAGGCGCACGTCACCCGGCACCACCTTGTTGATGTCCAGCCATTCCATCAAGCCCGGCAGCTGCACATTGGGGGCACGCATGAAGCGCCCCAGATCATGCTGTTCCTGCGAGTAGTGGACCAGGTATTCCTTGTAGGCGGCGACCTTGGCCGCGCTGTCCAGCTGCACCCAGAACTGCAGCCACACGCAGGGCTGGGTTTCCGCATGGTCTTCATCGCCGCCACCGGTGCCCCAGCAGTCTGTGGAACCGTCGTGTTCAAGGCGGATATCGCGCGAGGTGGTCAGCGGCACGAACACGTCTTCCGACGCGGCATACCTGCCCGTATCGATATCGTAGAAGTGCGGGTTGGGCCGCCATTCGTCCAGCACGCCAATCACGCGGAAGGCGGTGTCCTTCATGCGCAACGTCTGGCCGGTGCTGTCCTTGCCGCCGAACAGCTTCTCGTTGAGCTTGCGCGAGATCACCACCACACGCGCCTTGGCATCGTCCTCTTCCACGCTCCAGGGTCGTCCGTAGAGGAAGGGCACGCGGAACATCGGGAAGAAGTCGCTGGAGGTATAGCGCGCATCGCTATAGAACGGATCGACGCTCGATTGCGCCGGCTGGACAGGCACCGAGCCGCCCGTCATCAGGGCCTGCCGGTCCGCGCGCTTGGCATGCAGCATGTTCATGCCGTCGATCCAGGTCACCTGGTAAGGCGGATCCTTGCCCTCTTCGTAGGCATCCATGTCGCGCGGATCGATGCGCGGATAGAACAAGGTGCCGCTGGCACCCGGCAAGGGATCGCCGGACAGCACGTGCAGCACGGTCAGCGTGGTCATGCTGGCGCCGATGCCCAGCGCGATGGCAAGCACCATCAGCGCCGTGAGCATGGTGTTGCGCCGCAGGCTGCGCATGGCCAGGTCCAGGTAATAAGTGAACATGGTCGTCCCCTTTCTCAACGGTTTCGTGCGTTCAAACCGACCGCGTGGCTTCCACCGGCGGCACGCGCGATGCGCGCAGCGCCGGCGCAAACACCGCGCCCTGCCCCAGCAACAACAGGATCACCACACCGCCGATCAAATACGCCAGCGACAGGCGATGCATCTCGAAGCGGGTCACCATCCACAGGTTCATGGCGATGGCGAGCACCGTGCCCGCCAGCACGCCGGCACAACTGATCAACAGGTTCTCGGTCATGAAGTACTTCAGGATGTCCCGGCGCGTGGCGCCCAGTGCGCGCCGCACGCCGATCTGCCGGCGGCGCTGCCCCACCCAGAAACTGGTCAGGCCCACGATGCCCGCTGCGGTGACCGCCAGCAGTACCACGCTGATCACGCCCATCAGGATGGCTATGCCACGATCGCTTTCATACGCACGCGAACGCACGTCGTGGAAGCTGAGCACGCCATCCTCGTCGTTGATCACGCGACGCGGGTTGTGCGCGAACAACGCCTTGCCCGCGGCGCGCATCACCGCCTCCTGCTGGCCCGGCCTGGTGCGCACGATGTAGAACGAGCCCAGCGTCATGCTCAGACGCTCGGGGATGATCACGGAGCGATAGGCGAAGTCCGAGGCCCAGCGCTCGACACTCTGCGCCTGCAGCAGCTCGACCTCACCCACGATGGTGGTCGGGCCGCCGATCAGGTAGATCGTCTTGCCCACCGCATCGCCGGCCGGGAACAGCTTGTCCGCCAGCGCCTTGGTCACGACGACGGTCGGCGGGGCGAGCTTGTAGCGCATGTCCATGTGGCCGATTTCGTCCGCACGGAAATTACGTCCTGCGATCAGCTTCAGGCCCAGCGTGTCGATGAAGTGCTCGTCGGCAAAATAAATCGTTGCCCCGGAGGTGTCCTGCAACTGGTCGGGCTTGAGCTTGATGCCGTCGTCCCAGCCACCGCCACGCAGTGGATAGGAGTTGCTCGTCGTCACGTCCTGCACGCCCGGCAGCTGGCGCAGTACCTGCAGGTCCTCGCGGATCATGGCGTCGACACGGTCGGTACCCGGCGTGCCGACCCACTCGTTCTGGATGACGAAGAGGTTGGGTTCGTCGATGCCGGTCGGTTCGGACAGATGCGCCACGCGCTGATGGATGATGAACAGCGCGTTGCAGACAATGGCGAGCGTCAGCGCGATCTGCAGCGCGATCAGGAAGGTACCGGCCTTGTGGCGGCGCAGCGCGGAAAGAATCGGCTTGATCTGCATGTCCGTCCCTCCCTCAGTTGGATTTCAGCTGCCAGGCCGGCTGTACTTGCGCCGCCCGCCAGGTGGGATAGAACGCCGCGAGTACCGTCGCGGAAATGGCCAGCAACAAGGTGAGCAACACCAGCGAGGCATCCAGGTGCGCCAGCCGCGCAATCTGCGGCTCGAACACCATGCCCAACCCCAGCATGCCCACTGCCGTCAGCACCAGGCCCAGCGCTCCCCCGGCCAGGCCGACCATGGCCGCCTCCGCCAGGAACTGCCGATAGATATCCGCGCGTGATGCACCCAGCGCGCGGCGCACACCGATCTCCGGCGCACGGCGCATGAATTTCGCCAGCAGCAGGCCAATGGTGTTGACCAGGCAGATCACCAGGAAGCCCAGTGCCAGCGACAGCGAGATGCGGCTTTCCGGCGGCACGGCATGCTGAAAGTCCAGCCATTCGCGCACGTCGCGCAGGCGGTTGTTCGGCGCCCAGTTGAAACGCCCGGCTGCGCGCTGCTCGCGCGCATAACCGTCCAGGAACTGCCGGTACGCCTGCACCTGCGCGGCATCGTCCAGTTCCACCCACGGGCTGATCCACACGCATTCCCCCTGCAGCCAGCTGTCCCAGCTGTCGCCGCGCTTGCCGTCGCTGCCGCAGTTGTTGTTGCCGTAGGTGTCGATGCGCTGCGCAATGGCGTAGGTGAAGGGGATATACACCTGCGCCGGGTCGGCAAAGATCCGGCCATCGAAGATGTCGTAGAAGCGCGGCTTCGGATCCCAGTGATCGGTGACACCCACGATGCGGTACTGCCGGTCGTCCAGCGTCATCCGGCGCCCCACGCTGTTCTCACCACCAAACAACTTCTGGTTCAGCTCGCGGCTGATCACGATGACCGGCTCGCGGCCTTCGTCCTGCTCGTTGCTCCAGCCGCTGCCGTATTGGAACGGCACATCGAACATGCTGAAGAAGTCGGCATACGTGGCGTAGCCGGCGGCCTTGAACGGCATGCGATGCGCATCCTCGGGCATCACCGAAAGACCCACCGGAAACAGCATGGTCTGGTGCGTAGCCTTGTGGGCGTGCATCAGCGCCATGGCGTCGGTGTACGTGAGGGCCGACGGCGGCTCGCCGCGACGGTTGTACTGCGGCCCACGGTTGTCGACCAGCGGCACGAACAGCCGGGAGGACTTCTGCGGAATCGGATCACCCGACACGGCACGGAAGACGGCGAACGTCACCATCGACGCCGCCACGCCAAAGCCGATCGACATGATCATCAATGCCGTCAGCAGGACGTTGCGTCGAAGACTGGTCGCGCCCAGTCGCAGGTTATGGACAAACATGCCGCTCATGACCCTTTGATTTCCTCCGAAGCTCTTCACCATGCGTTCCGCCGGTTGCCACGCGCATCACACCGAGCGCGTGGCTTCCACCGGCGATACCCGCGATGCACGCATCGCCGGCGCCAGCACCGCGCCCTGCCCCAACAGCAGCAGCACCACCACGCCCACCAACACATAGGCGATGGAGAGGCGTGCCATCTCGAACTGCGTGACCAGCCAAAGATTCATGCCCATGGCGAGCAGCGCACCGATCAACACGCCGGCCACGCCAATCAGCAGGTTCTCGGTGAGGAAATAGCTCAGGATGTCGCCCTTGGTCGCACCCAGGGCACGGCGCACGCCAATCTGCTTGCGACGCTGGCCCACCCAGAAGCTGGTAAGGCCCACGATGCCGGCTGCCGTGATGCCAAGCAGCACCAGGCACACCACGCCCATCAGGATCGCCATGCCGCGATCGCCCTTGTACGCGTGCTCACGCACTTCGGCGAAGGTGCGCACGCCGCGGTCGTTGGGAATCACACGCATACGGTTCACCTTCACCAGCGCGGCCGGCGCCGCCTTCAGCACATCGGCCAGCTGGCCGGGCTTGGTGCGGATCAGGTAGTTGGTAAACGAACTGGTCAGCTGTACCGGTTGGATCAGTGAGTTCTCGTAGAACGAGTCGGACCACGTGCCATTCCACGGCACTTCCAGGCGATCCACGATGCCGATGATGGTGCTCGGCTTCTTGGAGTCGCCGATGTACACCGTCTTGCCCAGCGCGTGGCCATCGGGATAGAGCTTGTCGGCCAGGGCCTTGCTCACGATGATGGATGCGGGGTCCGGCACCGCCTGCGGATCGGCCTCGATGATTTCATCGGAGCGGAAGTTGCGGCCTTCGATCAGCTTGGTGCCCATGGTGGGCAAGGTGTGCTCGTCACCGAAGTACTGCGTGGTGTGCGCCTTGGAATCCTTCGCGTCCACGTCGGTACGCACGCCGGTCGACCAGCCGCCACCGCGCAGCGGATAGGAATTGAGCGACACGGCATCCTGCACGCCCGGCAACTGGCGCAAGGCCTGCAGATCCATCTTCACCAGCGGGCCGGCCTTGCTTTCCTCTGTACCGACAAAACGGGTCTGGATGGCCATGAGGTCGGTTTCCACCAGGCCGGTCGGGCGCTGCACGCGTTCGAGGCGCTGATGGATGATGAAGAGCGCATTGCACACGATCGCCAGGGTCAGCGCGATCTGCATGGCGATCAGGATGGTGCCTGCCTTGTGACGCTTGAGCGCGGCGAGAATGGGCTTGATCTGCATCATGGTCGTCGCCTCAGTTCGATTTCAGCTGCCACGCCGGCTGCACCTGCGCAGCACGCCACGTGGGATAGAAGGCCGCCAGCACCGTCGCCAGCAGGGCGACCAGCATGGTGAGCAGGATCAGCGACACATCCAGCGTGGCCAGCTTGGCGATATCCGGCTCGAACACCAGCGACACGCCGAGCACGCCCAGCCCGGTGAGCACCAGGCCCACCACGCCACCGGCAAGGCCAATGGCCGCCGCTTCGATCAGGAACTGCAGGTAGATCTCCTTGCGCGTGGCGCCCAGGGCACGGCGCACGCCGATTTCCGAGGAGCGACGCATGAACTTGGCCAGCAGCAGGCCCACCGTGTTCACCAGGCAGATCAGCAGGAAGCCCAGCGACACCATCAGCGACACCTTGGCTTCCTGCGGCACCACCTTCTGGTACTCCAGCCACTCGGTGACGTTGCGCAGGCGCGTGTTCGGTGCCCAGCGGAAACGCCCGGCGCGCTGCTGTTCGGCGGCGTAGCCGTTGAGGTACTGGCGATATGCATCGGCTTCGGACTTGGTCGGCAGCTCGGCCCAGAAACCCAGCCACACGCATTCGGAGCGGATCCAGGCGTCCCAGCCATTGCCCGCGTCATGGTTGCAGTTGTTGTTGCCGTTGGTCGGCGTTTTCAGTTCCACGGCACGCGTGAACGGAATGAACACCTGGATGGGATCATCGAAACCGTTGGTGTTGATCACGTCGTAGAACACCGGCTCGGGGTTCCACTTGTCCGCCACGCCAACGATGCGGTAGTCACGACCATTGAGGTTGATGTTGCGGCCCACACTGTTGGCGCCGTTGAACAGTTTCTCGTTGAGCGACCTGCCGATCACGGCGACCGCGGCGTGCGAGTCGTCCTCGCTGGCCGTCCAGCCGTGTCCGAACTGGAAGGGCACGTCGAACATGCCGAAGGCATCCGCATACCAGCCGTAGCTGGTCTCGCGGAACGGCAGCATGCCCGCGTCCTCCGGCACCACCGACATCGCCGCCGGGTACAGCGCGGTCTGCCGCGTTGCCCGCTTGTCGCGCATCAGGTTGATGGCGTCGGTGTAGGTCATCGCGTTGGGCGGCTCGCCCTTGTTGTCCTTGGCCGAATCCGGGCCCCAGTTGTCGATCTGCGGCACGAACAGCTGCGAGGACTTGTTCGGGATGGGGTTGTTGGACGTCGCACGGAAGACCGAGTACGTGGTCATCGACGCGGCCACGCCGCAACCGATCGCCAGCACCATCAGCAGGGTCAATAGCGGGTTCTTCCTGAGACTGCGCAAGCCAAGCTGGAGGTAGTAAGCGAACATGGTCGTCCTTCGTGGCGAAAGCCGCCTCCCGCCGCAGCGGGAGGTGTCAGGGGCAGGCGTCAGGCCCGGGAGTTGGCGCGTGCGTTGTGCACGGCCTGGTGGAAGCGCGGGTCTTCCGCCAGATCCACCACCTGGCCATCGATGATGTGCACATTGCGCTGGGCGCGCGCGGCCAGCTCCGGATCATGCGTCACCATGACGATGGTGGCGCCCTCGCGATGGATCTCTTCGAGCAGTTCCATCACGCCACGGGCCATCTGCGTGTCCAGGTTGCCGGTGGGTTCGTCCGCGAGAAGCAGGCGCGGCGAGCCGGCCAGTGCGCGGGCAATGGCCACGCGCTGCTGCTGGCCGCCGGAGAGTTCCGCCGGATAGTGCTTGGCGCGCGAGGCCAGGCCCACGCGTTCCAGCGCGTCCATGATGCGCTGCTTGCGTTCGGGTGCCTTCATGCCGCGATAGCGAAGCGGCACTTCCACATTGTCGAACACGTTGAGGTCGGGGATCAGGTTGAACGCCTGGAAGATGAAGCCGATCTTCTCGTTGCGGATCTTCGAACGCTCGTTGTCGTTGAGGTTGCTCACCTCCACGCCATCGAGGTGGTACTGGCCACCGGTGAAGGTTTCCAGCAGACCGGCGATGGTGAGGAAGGTGGTCTTGCCCGAACCGGACGGACCGGTCACGGCCACGAACTCGCCTTCGTTCACGTTGATGTTGAAGTCGCGCAGCGCATAGGTCTCCACCACTTCGGTGCGGTAGACCTTGGACAGATGGGTCATCTTGAGCATGGTTTTGTCGTCCTTCGGTGGTGGTGATTAATTGGAGATCACGACGCGCTGGGCGCCCTTGAAGCTGTCGGTACCGGAGATCACGATGCTGTCGCCTTCCTTCAGGCCATCGAGGATCTCCACCTTGTCGATGCTGCTGGCGCCGACGCGGATGGGGTGTTTCTCCGCGACGCCGTCGCGAACGATGTAGGCATAGCTGCCGCCGGATTCGTCGACGAACGAGCCGCGCTGCACGGTGAGCACGTTGTCGCGCTTGTCGAGCAGGATGCGCACGGACAGGCGCTGGTTCTGGCGCAGCTGCTTGGGCGTGGCGCCGTCGAAGCGCAGGCGGGCAGCCACTTCGCCATTCACCACTTCGGGCGAAATGGCGCTGACCAGGCCCTTCCAGGTGCTGCCGTTGCCGCTGATCTCGCCGACCATGCCGATGCCCAGATCACGCGCGAAGCTTTCCGGCACCTTCATCTCCACTTCGAGTGCGGAGAGGTCGATCACGCTGACCAGCTGCGCGTCCTTGGCCACGGTGGCGCGTTCGGCGATGAACAGCTGGCCCACCTGGCCATCCACCGGCGACTTCACGTTGAGGTCGTCCACCTGGCGCTGCAGATCCTTCACCAGCAGCAGCTGGCGATCATGCGCGAGCTTCTTGGACTCGATGTCGAAGTTGAGGCTGTCGGTGTTGGTGGAAAGATCGGTCTTGGCGTGATCGAGGGTGATGTTCGCCTTCTGCAGTTCGTCCTTGGCCTTGTCGACATTCATGCTGGGCACGGCGCCCTGTGCAAAGGCCTTCTGGTAGCGCGCCAGGTCGCGCTGGGCGCCCTGCTCATCGATCTGCGCGTTGTCGTAGGCCTTCTGCAGTTCGCCGCGGGTCTTGCGCGCGTCGATCTGGGCGCGCAGGTAATCCACCTGCATGGCGTCGGCAGCGCTTTCTTCCTGGGCGAGCTTGTTGGTCAGCTCGGGGCTGTCGACCACGGCAAGCACCTGGCCCTTCTTCACCGCGTCGCCGGCGTGCACCTTCAGCGTCACGGCGCCGCCGTAGGTGGCATAGAGCGTGGGGCTTACTGCCGCCACTACCTTGCCTTCGGCGGCAATGTCGCGGACGAAGGGGCCACGTTCAACGGTGGAGAAGGCGAGGCGCGAGCTGCTCACCGAGGCATCGGCTGAAAACAGCCGGCCAATGCGCGGGCCGAACAATGCCAGCAGGGCCAGCACGGCCACGCCGGTGCCGATCAGCATCATCCGGCGCTTGCGGTTGGGTTTGACCTCGACCAGTCGGTCTTGTGCAGAGGTATCGCGAATCATCGATGGGTCCCTGGCCGCGGACAATGCGGCCCCTGACCCTTTTCAGCAATCCGCGTGCCAACTCTGGAAAGCCGATTTACTTACGGCTTTTCAGTCACTTGGAAATGCTGCACGCGAGCGTACAGCTGTCCGCGGACACCACCACGGACAGACGGACAAGCGTCCGCGGACGATGCCGGCGCTAATCCAGCGCGGGCGCCAGCTCCACCGCGGCGGCGCGGGCCACATCGCGGGCGATGCCCCGGCCCAGCGGGGAAAGCTGCCCCAACGGCAGGGTATCGAGCAGGTCCAGCGAGGCGAGCCGCGTGGTGCGGAAGCACAGCAGTTCGGCAATCGCCGCCTGGCAGGCCACTTCGCCCGGACACACCGGCGCCGCAGGCAGCGAGGTGCCACCGGTGAGCAAGGCGTCCCACGCCAGATAGTCGGTATCGGGCAGCAGGTGCAGGCGCGCGCAGAACGCGCCCGTGGCGTCGAGGCAGTCGATCCATTCGCGCGGACCGTCGGCACCGATCGTGCTGGAGGCGCGCAGTTCTTCGGTCTGCAGCAGCGGGGCAAGATCGCGCCGCGCTACCAGCCAGCCCGGTGCAACCTCCCCGGTCGCGCCGCGCAGGCGGCAGGCTGGCAGGTACAGCACGCCACCCAGCAGCGGGAGGCGCGCGGCAAGTTCCGCGCCGGACATGCGCACCGACGCGCGGCTGATGGTCCAGGCGGTGGTGTCGGCCGACGGCCGGACCGAGGCAAAGGCGTGCGCTAGCCAGCCAAACATCATCGAACTCCTTGGCAGGAAACGACCCGGCTGGCGTTCAGCGAGAAGCGCGTGGCGATAGGCCTTGGGAATGACGCCGGCGCGTGGCCGGCCGAGAGGGGCATCCATGCCCGTGAAACTTCCTCGAGGGACGGTGCAACCGTCGGTGTCCCCCGCCGCGGCGTGGGACACCACAACCTTCATTTGGTGAGGATCAGCTTGTCGTTGCGGGTCAGGCGCAGGTGGTACTCGCTGCCCTCGTGCTGGATCACCAGCTCACGCTCACCCTGCAGCAGCACCTGGCTGGACACGCGGCGCACCGCCGTGTCCGGCGCCACGCGGGTCTTGGGCTTCAGGCTGAGCAGGCGGAACGGGCGAGCCAGCACATCGGCACCCGGGGGGAGGGACAGGACCGTCGAGGACATGGGGGAGCTCCGCAGGAGAGTGGTGACACCTTGATGATAATCATTCTCATTTGAGTGTCAACCCTCTGATTCAGGGGCATCCTTCCGGATGCCCTCCGCCCATGGCGGCGACTGGCGTCAGGGCCTGGCGCCCTGCCCGGCCTGCTCCTTGGCCAGCTTGGCGTCCAGCCGCCGGCTCCCATCGTCGGCATACGCGCGGCATGCCCCGCTATCGATCAGCGGATCAGGCTTGCCTGCGGCATCGCGGCGCGCGACCCGTTCGAGAAAATCGCTCTGCCCGGGATGCGGCGACATCAGGATGTCGCAGGGCAACGCCGCGATCACGGCAATGCCATGACGGTAGTTGGCGACCCGCTCCGGATGCGCCGGATCGCTGTAGCGATAACTGCCGGCGGTGAAGGCACCCAGGCTGTCGGCATACACCATGTGCAGGCAACGATTGCCCTCGCACGATTGCCACGTCCATGTCGTGCTGCCCGGCGTGTGGCCGGGCGTGTAGTGCGCCGTCACCGCCACATCGCCAACGCGCACCACGCCAGTGTCGGCCACGATGTCGACATGGGGAATGGGCGGGTACGCCGATGCTTCGCCGAACTGCGGGTCATCCGGGTCGTGACCGCCCAGCATCAGCTCCTTCGCGCCCGCCTCGCTGGCGGCAACGCGGGCGCCGCTGTCGCGCGCGATGGCAGCGATGGCGCCGGCGTGATCGAAATGCGCATGCGAGTTGAGGATCAGCTTGATGTCATGCAGCTGGAAACCCAGCGCCTTGATGTTCGCCTCGACCTGCGCCGCGTTCTGCGGCAGCGTGCCATCGACCAGCACCAGGCCTTTGGACGATCCGATGAGGATGGCGCTGAGCCCCTGCGTGCCCACGTAGTAGGTATCGCCGTAGATGCGGAACGGCTTCTGCGCCTGCGTCCAGTCGGGATGATCGTCGGCGTGCGCCGTGGCGGCGGCGAGCAGCGCGAGACAAGCCAGCCATGCGGTGCGTAAAGGCTTCATGCGGTGGCGATCCTTTTGAGAGTCCACGAAGGATGCCAGCGCATCTTGAACACCACGAGCAGAAGTCGGGCGATCGCGGGACGAAGTGTGGCGAAGCTGGGGCAGCGCCACATGACCAGACGTTCGACGGTGGCGATGCCGCGTTACGCCACCGCCTGCGCGATGTGCTTGAGCACATCCGCATCCAGCTTCGGCAACAACGCCAACGCACCCAGGTTCTGCTCAAGCTGTTCCAGCTTGCTCGCGCCAAGCATCACCGTGGACACGTGCGGATTGGCCAGGCACCACGCAATGGCCAGCTGCGCCATCGACACGCCAAGCTCCGCCGCGATGGGTGCAAGCCGGCGCACCTTGTCCAGACGGGAGCTGTCGTGCTCCAGCACTGCTTCGCGCAGCCACTCGTAACCGGGCTGCGCCAGGCGCGATTCGGTCGGCACGCCCTGATTGTACTTGCCGCTCAACAGGCCCGAAGCCAGCGGTGACCAGATGGTGGTGCCCATGCCGTAGGTGTCGTACAGCGGCGCGTATTCCTGCTCCACGCGTTCGCGATGCAGCAGGTTGTACTGCGGCTGTTCCATGGTGGGCGCGTAGAAGTGGTTTTCCTTCGCTGCGCGATGCGCTTCGACGATCTCGTCCGCCGACCATTCGCTGGTGCCCCAGTAGAGCACCTTGCCCTGCCGCACCAGCGTATCCATCGCGGCCACGGTTTCGACAATGGGCGTATCCGGATCGGGACGATGGCAGAAGTACAGATCCAGGTGCTCCACGCGCAGCCGCTGCAGGGCCTGATGGCAGGCTTCGATCACGTGCTTGCGTGACAGGCCGCGCTGCGTGGGCAGCGGGTTGTCTACCGCGCCGAAATACACCTTGCTCGACACGCAGTAGCTGTCACGCGGAAAACGCAGGTCCGCCAGCACGTCGCCCATCAGGGTCTCGGCCAGGCCGTTGTTGTACGTCTCGGCGTTGTCGAAGAAGTTGATGCCGTGATCGTGCGCCATGGCCAGCAAGTCGCGCGCCAGCGAACGCCCCACCTGCGTGCCGAACGTGACCCAAGCGCCGAAGGACAGCGCGGACAGTTGCAGGCCGGATTTGCCAAGACGTCGATATTGCATGGGGGCGCTCCGAGGGGTGGAAGACCTGCGAGCATGCCAAGAGCATGCGTGCTTCGTCCATCGCCGCCGATTACACGCAACGGCAACACTGCCCAACCTAGACTCGCGGTCTTTAGCGCAAACCTCCCCCTCGGACCGGAGCGACCCCATGTCGACGATGAAAGGCTGGGCAGCACAGCAGGCCGGCGCACCGCTGGTGCTCTCGGAGTTCGACCTGGGGCCGCTGGGCGCCGAGCAGGTGGAAGTGGCGGTGGACTACTGCGGCATCTGCCATTCCGACCTGTCGATGATCAACAACGAATGGGGCATGTCGCGCTATCCGTTCGTGCCGGGTCACGAGGTGATCGGCCGCATCACCGCGCTGGGCACCGAGGCCAAGGGCCTGCGCATAGGCCAGCGCGTCGGCATCGGCTGGAGTTCGGCCAGCTGCATGCACTGCAAGCAATGCCTGTCCGGGCACCAGAACCTGTGTTCCGAGCTGGAGGCCACCATTGGCGGTCGCCACGGCGGCTTTGCCGACAAGGTGCGCGCGCACTGGGCCTGGGCGATTCCCCTGCCCGAGGGCATCGACCTGGCCAGCGCAGGCCCGCTGCTGTGCGGCGGCATCACCGTGCTCAAGCCCTTCCTCTCCTACGAGATCAGCCCGACCGCCCGCGTGGGCGTGGTGGGCATCGGCGGACTCGGCCACATGGCGGTGAAGCTCGCGCGCGCCTGGGGCTGCGAGGTCACCGCCTTCACTTCCACTGCCGCCAAGGCGGACGAGGCGCGCAGCTTCGGCGCACACAACGTGGTGTCCAGTCGCGACTCCGCGGCTATCGCCTCACTGGCACGCTCGCTGGACCTGTTGCTGGTGACGGTCAACGTGCCGCTGGACTGGAGCGCCATGATCAACACGCTGGCGCCGCGCGGACGCATGCACGTGGTGGGCGCGGTGGTCGAACCCATTCCGGTATCGATATTCCAGCTGATGGGCGCCGAACGCGAGATTTCCAGCTCGCCCACCGGCGCGCCCGAAGACATCGCCACGCTGCTGGCATTCGCCACGCGGCACGACGTGCGCCCGCAGGTGGAAATGTTCCCCATGTCGGAGATCAATGCCGCACTCAAGCACCTGGCCGATGGCAAGGCGCGATACCGCATCGTGCTCAAGGCGTAAGAGTCAGCGAGTCCACCATGATCACCATCGAACTGTTGCGCAACGTGCTCGGCTGGGCCGGCCTGTTCAACCTGTTGCTGGTGACGGTGTGGTTCTCGCTGTTCCTGGGCATGCACGATCGCATGTACGCGTGGCACCGGCGCTGGTTCCGGTTGAGCGTGGAAACTTTCGACGCCATCCACTATGCGGGCATGGCGTGGGCCAAGATCGCGACCTGGATCTTCTTCATCCTGCCGTACCTGGCCCTGCGCATCGCCAGCTAGGGCGCACTGGGCGTGACGGCCGCCTTGCCTGGCGGCCGTCACGGCAGAGCCCTTCACTGCATCGGCTTACGGAAGCGTATGGACGTCCGTGCGCTTGTCGATGCCCTGGTCCGCCTCCGGACGCCACATGGTGGCCTTGAGCGCGTCACCGGTACCCCAGGCCTGCAGTGCCGCGATCAGCGTGGCGTTGTCGCCGTCCTTGCGGACATAGAAATCGAGATGACGGAAATCATCGCAGGCCGTATCGCAGTGATAGCTGGAAAAGCCCAGCGCCTCGATCTGGCCGTATTCATTGACGATGACCGCCGTGGCGCTGCCACCGCACTCGCGGGCCGGGCAGGCCGTGAACAGAAAGCGGTTGTCGGACAGCACCTGCACCGTCGGCGACGAACCACCCAGGCCCGACAGCGCCTGCTCGCTCACCGAGCGATTGCCGCGGAAATAGTTGACCTTGCCATCGCCGGCAAAATGCCCCAGCGCCGTGGCGAAACCGTTCGCACGCGACAATTGGTTGGCATCGCTGCACGTGGACGGATCGATCAGGCGGCACGGGCCATGCGCAGCCGCCGACGCGGCGAACGAGGCACACGGCACAAGGAGCAACAGCAGGACGAAACACGCAAAACGCGCGAATTTGCACATGACATTTTCCCCCTTAGAGTGACTTTCCCTCTAAATCCGCATCAGGCTGCATCCCTGCCGGCCCCGGCGATCAAGCCGATGGCATACGTCGCTGCCGGCGCCTGACGCCAACAAACTGCTCACTGTGTCGGCAACGATTGCCCTGCCCCGGGCAAAGCAACGCCCCAACCCCGGATTCCGCCGACAACGGCAGGCACCAGCAGCCACTGGTCGAAGAGACGTAACGGATGTCCCAACACGGTGGGACTCAAGCCGGCCCGACCACACACCCCCGATCGAACCGCCGACTACCGCTACCCCTGCGAGCAGAAAGCCGTTGGCATGCCGTCCCTGTCGGGACCTGATGACGGGTGAAAAGTATCAGCCGAAACCAATACCACACCCTTCAAAAAGCCGTACAGACGGGACCACACGTAATAGTTAATGCGCTCAAAGAGCGATTTTCCATAGGAATTTTGGTCAATGGCGCGCGAGGAAGGCGGAATTTGCGGGGGAAAGAGGCTGTGCGCAGTACCGCCGCGAGGCATACCACTGCAACTCATTCCGCCCCCCATGCAGGGTGAGCCAGCAGGCCAGTCAGCGGCGAACGGCTGGACGGATGCGACCCCGCGCCACGCTCTCTCCTTTGTGGCGCGTTGCGAATCGCCTCGACGTAGAAGCCATGTCCAATGTCGTAAGCAGTCTGGTCTCTGGTACGCACGAGGCGAAGATCAGGCACCTTGGCTCTGGATCCCGGCCCTTGCCCTCTTTTGTGGGCTGCGCCCGGACGAGGACGTCCAAACGTTCCCGCGAGCACCCAACCCTCTCCCCGGAGGGGAGAGGGAGAGGAGTTGTGGGCAGGCCGAAAGGGACGAAAGTCGTGACGACGATTCATGACGAGTCGCCGATTGCCCTGAAGGACGCGCAGCGACGCTCCGCTTTAAGTCCTCAGCGCTTTGGCGCGTTGCGAAGCGCTACGAGGTACCCGCTGTGTAGAGGCGGAGGTTGCCAAGCAACAACATTTCTCTGCCCATCGGGCTTATCCCGACAGAATGCTGCCAGCCTTTAAGGCCATTTTCTTTGGGTTACTTTTCTTTTGGGCCAGCAAAAGAAAAGTGACTCGGCCTCCGGCAGGAGGTCGAAACGCCCCGCTGCGTAAGCGGCAACCTGGCGGAGTCGCCACATACCGAAGGCCAGAGCAAAGGCACTGGATGACCAGCCATTCGGCTGTTGAAAGGCGCCTCCCGCTTTCGCGGGAATGACGGCTCTGATGAGAGGGTGAGGCTAGGTGATCAGCCCTTCGGCCGTTGAAAAGCGCCTCGCTGGGATGGCGATTGAGATGGGGCGATGGGGCGAAGACCAAACACTGAGGCGCTGGATCCCGGCCTGCGCCGGGATGACGATATTGATGAGACATTGGGGCCAGATGGCCAGCCCTTCGGCAGGCCGAGAGCAAAGGCGCTGGATGACCAGCCATCCGGCTGTTGAAAAGCGCCTCCAGCTTCCGCTGGGATGACGGCTAAAGAGTGAAGCGGTGAGGCGAGGTTGCCCCCTCACCCCAACCCTCTCCCCAAGGGGGAGAGGGAGCTAGGCAGCGGAGGGTCCGGACGGGAGTCGCTCCCGTCCAGGTTCTGGAAAGGAGCACCCAAATGCATGCCCCCGCGCCCCTGTAAGCGAGACCACCCTCCACCCATCAACTCAACGCGTTCAACACCACCGCCAACACCACCGCCGCAAACACCCCCGCCACCACGTCATCCACCATCACCCCCACCCCGCCCTTCAGGCGACGATCCAGCAGGCGAATCGGCCACGGCTTCCACACGTCGAAGATCCGGAACAGCACGAAGCCGATCACCACCGACCACCAACCCTCCGCGACCGCCGGTATCAGGGTGATCCACATGCCCACGAACTCGTCCCAGACGATGCTGCGGTGGTCTTCCACGCCCAGGGCGCGCCCGGCGATGCCGCACACCCACACGCCGGCCGCAAACGCCACCACCACGGCGAACATATAGAGCTGCATCGGCAGCATGCGCAGCGCCAGCCAGGGCACGATGGCGGCCAGCGAACCGAAGGTGCCCTGGGCAAAGGGCGCCACGCCCGAGCCGAAGCCGCTGGCGATCAAGCCCACCGGTGTCGACAGCAACAGGCGGCGCTGCTCCGGGGTGAGCGTCTTCTTGTCACGCTCAGCCTTGCGGGCCTTCTCTTTCTCGATCTCGATGTCGTTGTCGATGTCGTTCATGCGAAATGGTCCCATCCCCGATGCGTGGTTTCCAACCATTGGCCGTGCTCGTCACGTACGCGCACGCCGGCACCTTCAACCATGCGACCGATGCGCGTGGCACCGCAGCCCAGGCGCGCAAGGTCGGTCTGTACCTCGGCCACCAGCGCCGGTGGCACGGTAAAACACAACTCGTAGTCGTCGCCACCCGCCAGCGCGAAGTCGCGCACGGCGCGTTCATCGAAGCTCGCCATCAGCATCGACGAACGCGGCAATAGCTCGGCGTCGATCTCCGCAGCCAGGCCGCTTTCCCCGCAGATATGCCCGAGATCGGCGAGCAGGCCGTCGGAAATGTCGATGCAGGCGCTGGCACGCCCGCGCAGCGCAAGCCCGGCCGACAGCCGTGGCGTGGGCCGGTGCAGGCGCTCGATCAGGTACGCGGCGCGGCCATCACCTTCGTCCACCCGTGCACCACGCTGTACCAGCTGCAGGCCGCCGGCAGCATCACCCAGCGTGCCGGTGACCAGCACCACGTCACCTGCCCGCGCGCCCGCGCGCACCAGCGCCTTGCCCGGCGGAACAAAGCCATGCACGACGACGCTGATGGTCAGTGCGCCGCGCGTGGTGTCGCCACCAATCAGCGCGAGGCGATGCGGTTGGGCCAGCTGCGCGAAACCGTCGGCATAGCCATCGATGAATTGCCGCAGCTGTTCGGCGGGCTGTGCAGGCAGCGTCAGCGCCAGCAGCGCCCATGCGGGGCTGGCGCCCATGGCCGCGAGGTCCGAAAGATTCACCGCCAGCGACTTCCAGCCGATATCCGCCGCGGCCGTGCCGATGGGGAAATGCACGCCTTCGACCATGGTGTCGACGGCGATGGCCAGCTCCTGCCCGGCGGGCGGCGCGACCACGGCGGCATCGTCGCCGATGCCCAGCTTTACGTCTTCACGTCCTTGCGCGGTGCGTTCGCGGATGCGGTCGATCAGTCGGAATTCCATGGCGACCTCATCGAATCGGCGGGACCTATCGACTGAAGACGATGGTCGGACTGCCGTGGTAAGTGGTGTCCTGCCAGCGCGTGAAGCCGGCCTTTTCGGCCACCCGGATGGATGGCAGGTTGTCGGGCGAGATGATGCATACGGCGCGCCGGCCGGCGAAGTTCGCCTCGCCCCAGGCAACGGCGGCCGCCACCGCTTCGCTCGCATAACCCTTGCCGTGCACGTGCGGGGCGAGTACCCAGCCGAATTCCAGCATGCCTAGCAGCGAGGGTTCCATGTCGCGCATGAAATCGGCGAAACCGATGTCGCCGATGTACCGGCCGGTGGATTTTTCTTCCACCGCCCAGTAGCCGTAGCCCAGCACGTTCCACAGGCCCATGTACTGCAGGAAGCGCCGCCAGACTTCTTCGCCGGTCAGCGCTCGCCCGCCAATGAAGCGGGTCACCTCAGCATCGGACCAGATGGCGAGCCGCTCGGCATGATCCTCGGCGCGATGCGCACGCAGGCGCAGCCGCTCCGTCTCGATCACGGGAACCACGGACAACCCTGCCGTGGCGCCGTCCATCAGCCGCGCTTTTCCGTGGAACGCAGCGAAGCAGCCAGCTTGTCCAGCACGCCGTTGACGTAGCTGTGGCCGTGGTCCGCGCCGAAGCGCTTGGTCACTTCAATGGCCTCGTTGATGATCACGCGGTACGGCACGTCCGGGCGGTACTTCAGCTCGTACGCGGCCAGGCGCAGGGCGGCACGCTCGATCGGGTCGATCTGGCCGACTTCGCGGTCCACGTAGGGCTTCAAGGCATCGTCGATGGCTTCGACATGGCGCTCCACGCCGTGCAGCAGATCCTCAAAGTACTCGAGGTCGGCCACTTCCATGTCCTGCTCATGGCGGAACTGGTCGATCACGGCGTTCATGCGGCTGCCGCCGATCTGCCAGGCGTAGATGGCCTGCAGCGCGCGGCGACGCGCACGCGAGCGGGCGGCCAGGTCGATGCCTTCGGGACGTGTCATCACAGCTTTCCGTAAAGATTGACCATTTCGAGCGCGGCAAGCGCGGCATCCGCGCCCTTGTTGCCGGCCTTGGTGCCGGAACGCTCGATAGCCTGTTCAATGTTGTCGGTGGTCAGCACGCCGAACGCCACCGGCACGCCGGAGGCATAGGCAGCCTGGGCCAGGCCCTTGGCGCATTCGCCGGCCACGTAGTCGAAATGCGGGGTGGAACCGCGGATCACCGCACCCAGCGCGATCACCGCGGCGTACTTGCCCGAGTTGGCCACCTTGTGAGCGGCCAGCGCGATTTCCCACGCGCCCGGCACGCGGATCAGCTCGATCGCGTCGTCCTTCACGCCGTGGCGCACCAGGGTGTCACGCGCGCCGGCCACCAGGGGCTCGACGACAAAGCCGTTGAAGCGGCCGGCGACGATGGCAAAACGGCCTTTGGGCGTGGCGAAATCGCCTTCGATGGTCTTCATGAATCGTGGTTTCCTGGGATCGGGGCCCGGAGGGCCGTCTATTTTACGGAATTTGAGGGAATGTGCCCGGAACGGGCCGTGAAATCGCCGGATCGAGGGTCGGATGCCCCCGGAAACTCAGGCTGGCCTGCCCGTCCGCCACCTGCAGGCGGGCCGGCACACCGAACGGCAGGGTGAACTTGTCCGCCTCGTGGCCGAACGGCAGCCCGTGGACGATGGGCAGGCCCGCCACCCGGGCCATCTGCTCGAAGACCGCCCCTGTGTCGTAGCCGTTGTCGTAGGTGTGCGGGCGGCAATGGGTGAAATGGCCCAGCACCAGCGCCCTCTGTCGGCCCAGCACACCGGACAGGTGCAGCTGGTACAGCAGGCGCTCGATACGGAACGGCGGCTCGCCCACGTCCTCCACGAACAGGATGCCGCCGTCGATGGCCGGGAAATACGGCGTGCCCAGCAGGCTGCACAACATGGCCAGGTTGCCGCCCCACAGTGGGCCTTCCACGTCCACCTGGGCCTGCGTGGGAGTCGCCCAGCGGGCACTGGCCTGTGGCTCACCCACGGTGTGCCAGAAGTGCTCCCACATCAGGCCATTCAGCGCCGGCGCGCCGAAGTCCGCACCCAGCATGGGGCCGCCGAAGGTAACCAGCCCACCTTTCGCGTACAGCGCCATCTGCAGGGCGGTGAAATCGCTGTGGCCGACCAGCAGGGTGTTCGTGCCGGCAAGGCGCTCGCGCAGGGCGTCGTAGTGGAGGTGCTCCAGCAGGCGCGTGGCGCCGTAGCCCCCGCGCACCGACAAGGCGATGTCCGGCAGCACCGGCATCGTCGCCAGGGCATTGAAGTCGGCCGCGCGAGCCTCGTCGCTGCCGGCGAAGCGATGTTCGACGCGATCCAGCACCTCGGTGCCATCCACGTTGCAGCCGGCGGCACGCAGGCGTTCGACGCCACGCGCCATGGCGTCGCGATCATGCGGATAGCCCGACGGGGCGATAAGGCGGATGGTCGGATGGGTCATGGGGTTCGCTGGAAGTTGAAAGCCCGAGTATGCCGATGGCGGCATGGCGAGGAAGTGGCAAGGCTGGGCCAACCTTCTGTAGGAGCGCACTTGTGCGCGACAACCGGACGAAACCGCAGCGGCGCGGCGCGGCGATCGCGCCCAAGTGCGCTCCTACAAGAGCTTTTCGCTATGACACGTACTCGGTCACTTCCAGCCCAAAACCACCCAGGCCGACCATCTTGCGCGGCGTGCCGAGCACGCGCAGCTGGTGAATGCCCAGATCCGCCAGGATCTGTGCACCCAGGCCGAGCTGGCGCCACTCCTGCTGCTGCGCTTCTTCCGGCGCCTGCTCCGCCGGCTGGCGATGGAGGCGACGCAGCAGCGCATCGGCGGTGTCTTCGCCCGACAGCACCAGCAGCGCCCCGCGCCCTTCGTCGGCAATGCGACGCAGCGCGGAGGTCACGGTAAGGCCAAGGTCATCGCGATGCAGGTGCAGCACATCCGACAAGGTGTTGCGCACGTGCACGCGGGTGAGCACCGGCTGGCCGTCGTCCACGCTGCCGCGGGTGAGTGCGAAATGCAGGCCGTGGCGAATGGCATCGCGATAGGCCACCAGGCGGAACGCGCCGAATTCGGTATCGACGTCGCCTTCGTAGACGCGCTGCACGGTCTTCTCGGTTTCCAGGCGATAGCGGATCAGGTCGGCGATGGTGCCGATCTTCAGGCCATGCTTCTTGGCGAACACTTCAAGCTCGGGGCGACGCGCCATCGAACCGTCTTCGTGCAGGATTTCGATCAGCACGGCCGACGGTTCCAGGCCAGCCAGCGCGGCGAGGTCACAACCGGCTTCGGTATGGCCGGCACGCGTAAGCACACCACCCGGCTGCGCCGTGAGCGGGAAGATATGGCCCGGCTGCGAGAGATCCTGCGGCTTGGCATCGGACTTCACCGCCACCTGGATGGTGCGTGCGCGGTCGTGGGCTGAAATGCCGGTGGTGACGCCTTCGGCCGCTTCGATGGAAACGGTGAAGTTGGTCTGATACGGCGAGGTGTTGTCCACCACCATGGGCCTGAGGCCCAGCTGGCGGGTGCGCTGCTCGGTGAGCGTGAGGCACACCAGGCCGCGTGCTTCGCGCACCATGAAGTTGATGTCTTCCGGGCGCACCATCTGCGCCGCCATGATCAGGTCGCCTTCGTTCTCGCGATCCTCGTCGTCGAGGATCACGACCATGCGGCCGGCGCGGATGTCTTCGAGGATTTCGGGGATGGTGTTGAAGCTCATGGGGATATCCAAAAATGTTGTGCGACAGCGCTGCCTGTTTTCGTCATCCCCGCGAAGGCGGGAAGCGATTTTCAACAGCCGAATGGCTGGTCATCCAGCGCCTTGAGTAGGTGCGAAAGTCACTGGGTCCCCGCCTTCGCGGGGACGACGAGACTCACGCAAAGCCGTGCTGCTTGAGGAACGCCGCATCGAGCTTCGGCGCGTCGCCGCCGGCGATCAGCCGTTCGATGTAGCGGGCCACCACGTCCACCTCGATGTTCACCGCATCACCTGCACGACGCGCATGGAACGCTGTGTGTTCCACCGTATGGGGAATAAGGTTCACCCCGAAGCGGTGGCCGTTCACCTCGTTCACGGTGAGGCTGGTGCCATCGATGCAGATGGAGCCCTTGGCGGCGATGTAGCGCGACAGCGTGGCGGGCACTTCGAACACCCAGCGCAGCGAGCGGCCGTCCGGCGTGATCGAGACGACCTTGCCCACGCCGTCCACATGGCCGGACACCAGGTGGCCGCCCAGGCGGTCGGCAAGCCGCAGCGCCTTTTCCAGGTTCACCGGATCACCGGCCTTGTGCTTGCCCAGCGTAGTCAGCGACAGGGTTTCGTTGGAGACATCCGCGCTGAAACCGCGCGGCTCCAGCGTCACGGCGGTCAGGCACACGCCGGACACGGCGATACTGTCGCCCAGCTGCACGTCGGAAAGGTCGAGGTCGGCCGTATCGACGTAAAGGCGCACGTCGCCGCCGCGCGGTTCAAGCCGCGCGATGCGGCCCACGCTCTGGATGATGCCGGTGAACATCAGCGCACCTCCCGGACGGAGGCGGCGAACAGATTGCAACGATGCTTGGACATGAAACGTTTCCCGCGTTGAAAAACATGCGAAAAACGCCCCAAGGCGTATGGCAGGCGCGCGCCCGCGAAGGCGTGCGCCGTACCGTCTTCTCTCATCCGGACTTTCTGGAAGCCATCGCTGGCTGCCAACCGTCGGCTCCGGCATTGGACCGGATCTGCTGACCTTCCGGTGACCTGGAAGCGCTCGCGGGCTCGCACCCTAAGGTGCCTACCGCCGGTGGGGAGTTTCACCCCGCCCTGAAGACGTCGTTTGTGGTTTTGCCGGCGAACCGGCCGGGGGAATTCTACCACCAACCCCGGCAGGTGCCGCCCATCCGGTTGTCCACGCGGGCGAACACCGCGTTGCAACCCGGGGCCTGTCCAGGGCCCACCGGGCCGGGTGCGCCTGTTTCAGGCGCCGATCGCCTGGCCGCTGTCGCGACGGTACTCGCGCAGCACCTGGTCCATCACCCAGCTGGTCCGTGCGCCGCTTTCCGCCGTGGACGGGCACGCGCCCTTCTGCCCGGTCAGCTCGGCCACGATGGTTTCGATCAGTGGCTGCTGGATATGCGGCGGATTGGCCACGCGGTACTCATGTGTGCCGTTGGCGTTTTCCACGTGGATCGGACCGTCGCCGAAGGTGGCGAAGGTGATGCGGCCCTGATCGCCGATCACTTCGATCTGATCGTGGTGTTTGAAGCTGTCGAAGTTCCAGATGCCCGTGCCCAGCATGCCGTTGCCGAAGGCGAACGACATGGCCACACCGTCTTCCACGCCGTAGGCACCCAGCTGGTTGCTGGCCTGGCCGCTCACCGACACGATGGGGCCGAACAGCCAGTCGATGATGTCCAGCGTGTGGCAACCGATGTCCAGAAACACGCCACCGCCGGAAATCTCCGGCCGCACATGCCACGGCAGGTTCGCCGGATCGTGGTAACGCGGGTGATGCGGTTCGTACAACACCGTATTGACGATGCGCGGCTTGCCGATGGCGAGCTGGCCGAAGATCAGTTCGCGCACCTTGCGGAAGCGCGGCAGCGCGCGCCGGTAATAGGCGATGAACACCGGCACGCCAGCCTGCTTGCCGGCCTGGATGATCGCCTCGCACTCGGCATGGTCCATCGCCATCGGCTTTTCCACATAGACGGACTTGCCGGCGGCAATGCTCATCAAGGCGTAGTGCTTGTGGGTGGACGGCGGCGTGGCGACGTAGACGGCGTTGACGTCCGGGTCCGCGATCAGCTTCGCGGCATCGTCGTACCAGCGCGGCACGCCATGACGCTCCGCATAATCGCGCGCCTTGTCGCCATCGCGACGCATCACCGCCACCAGCGCGGAGTTCGGTGTCTTGCTGAAACCCGGGCCGCTCTTCACCTCGGTGACGTTGCCGCAACCGATGATGCCCCAGCGTACTGCTGCCGTCGTCATGTGGTCTTGAACTCCTGCTTGAGGAACTGCTGGTGGTAGGCGTGGAACACGTTCACTTCCGGGTGACGTGCGCGCTCGACCAGATGCGCACGTAACGCCTCGCGCACGCATGGCTCTAGCGACGAAAGATAGTCGAGTGAGTATTCGGTATGGTCGAGCACGCCGAAATGCAGCGTCGGTGCGTGCTGCGTCGAATGGAACCCCAGGTGGATGGTGATGCGGCGATCCTGCAGCACGCCACCCCAGCCGCGATGCACGGCGTAGTTGTTGTAGAACACCGCCTCGCCCGCCTGCACCACGATCTGCTTGCCGGCCGACAGCTCGGCCGCATCCACCGGCGCGATCTTCTCGCTGGTTCCGAAGATGGCACGCTCCTGGGCATCGAGCTGGCGACGATGGCTGCCGGGCACGATCCACAGGCAGCCATCCGTGGTGAGCGGCATGTTCATCTGCACGTAGTTGTAGTGGTAGCGGTCGCTGAACCAGGTGGTGTCGATCTGTTCGTCCGGCACCTGCAGCACGTCGCGATGCCAGCCCTGCCGATAGTCGACGCCAGCCTCACCATAGAACAGCGAGGCACCGTCCACGATGATGCCCTCGCCCAGCAAGTCGCGGCACACCGCCAGGATGTCTTCGTTGCAGATGATGTCCTGGATGCCGCGAATGGCTTTCCCCGGCTGCAGGAACTGCAGGTTGCTCATGCGCTGCTGCGTCTCGCCGCGCTCGCGGCGCGCCTGGTCCACCGCACTGACATAGCGCGCGATGCTCGCGTCGTCGAGGATCCTGCGGATCAGGTAACCCTGTTCGCGGAAGAAGGCGCGCTCGGCGTCGCTCAGGGTGGTGGGTTGCGTCATGGCTGCTTGCATCCGGACTATCAGACTCGCTCAAAATGGCCGTCACGCAACGGGGCGCAACTGCAGCCGCAGGTCGTCGCCCAGCACACGCCGGTCGATGGTGCGCAACTGCCATCGCGAGGCCATGTCCGATAGCGCCGGCAATCCGAGCAAGGGTTGCGCATTGTCGCCCAGCAGCACCGGGGCCACGTAGATCAGCAGTTCGTCGACCAGGCCGGCAGCGAACAGCGAGCCGCACAGACTGGGACCGGCTTCCACGTGCAGCTCGCCGATCTGGCGACGCCCCAACTCGTTCATCACCTCATGGAGATCCATCGCGCCGCCCCTCTCCGCCACCACCGCCAGTTCAACGGCCTGGAATCGCGGATCCACCGGCGCGTACTGTTCGTTGTGCAGCACCAGGGTGGGCACCGTGCCGTCCAGCACGTGGCTGTTCGAAGGCGTGCGCAGGCGGTTGTCGAGGATTACGCGCCAAGGCGGCGTAAACGCCTCGCCTTCAGGCAGGCGCACCGTCAGGAAAGGGTTGTCCGCAAGCACCGTGCCCGACGCGGTAAAGATTGCCGAACTGCGCGCACGCCAACGCTGCACGTCCGCACGCGCGGCTTCGCCGGTAATCCATTTCGACTCGCCGTTGGCGAGCGCGGTACGGCCGTCCAGACTCATCGCCAGCTTCACACGCACCCACGGACGACCACGCTCGATGCGGCTGAAGAAGCCGATGTTGAGTTCGCGCGCGGCATCCCGCATCAGACCGGTTTCCACGGTGATGCCGGCATCGCGCAGCTTGCCGATGCCGCGACCGGCCACCTGGGGGAACGGGTCTTCCGATGCAATGACGACGCGCGCCACGCCTGCGGCGACCAGCGCGTCCGCGCAGGGCGGCGTGCGGCCATGGTGGGCGCAGGGCTCCAGCGTCACATACGCCGTCGCGTCCTTCGCCTTCTCACCCGCCTCCCTCAGCGCATAGACCTCGGCATGTGGTTCACCGGCGCGCTGGTGGTAACCCGTGCCGACCACCTGCTCGCCATGGGCGATGACGCAACCGACGCGCGGATTGGGGTGAGTGGTGTACAGGCCGCGCTCCGCCAGTCGCAGGGCGTGGGCCATGTGGGTGTGGTCGATGGCGGTGAATGGGGGGGACATGGAGGGGCGGTGGTTTGGGATGGGTGGTGGAAGTTTAGGGGATGTGGGTGAAAGGGATGGTGGGGATGAGGGTCGTGGGATTGGGGGAAAGGGGTTGGGTGAGCTGACCACCTTGACTCGACGCTTCACCCTTTGCCGTTTTCCGGGCGAAAGGTGGGGTCCAGGGCCTTTGCTCTCGGCCTTCGGCCTCGTGCGATACCGCCAGGTTGCCGCTTACGCCGCGGAGGCGTTTCGACCTCCTGCCGGAGGCCGAGTCACTTTTCTTTTGCTGGCCCAAAAGAAAAGTAACCCAAAGAAAATGGCCTTAAAGGCTGGCAGCATGCCGATGGGATAAGCCCGAACGGCTGAGGAACGTTGTTGCGTGGCAACCTTCGCCTCTACATAGCGGGTACTGCAAAGCGCTTCGCAACGCGCCGAAGCGGAGAGGACTTAACGCGGAGCGTCGTGCCGCTGCGCGGCACATCCTTCTGTGCCACTAGGGTGTTCACATTGAACATCACCTGTCGCTCGTCCTCTCCCGTTCGGGAGAGGACTGGGGTGAACACTGAGACGAGAAAGAAACGGGCCTCACACGGTGCGAGACACCCCTGTAGGAGCGCACCTTGTGCGCGACCGCAGCGCCATGGCGGTTCCGCTCCGTCAGGTTGTCGCGCACAGGGTGCGCTCCTACAGACAAGCTAAGCCGGCGCTCAACAGGCCGTCGCCCTGCGACGCGATGTGCAGCGCAGCTGCACGAGCCGTCGGCTCTTGACCTACCCTCCCCTTGAGCGGCGGTGAGGGGCGGACGACAGGCCCGCAGGGGGATCGGCAAGGATGCCGATCCCTTTTCGACAGGACATGGAAGTCCTGTCGAAAAGCCCGGCCGACCCTCACGGACTGTCCGGCTTCACCGGCCAGCGCCGCGATGGGGGTGCCTTTTCTTTTGGTTACTTTTCTTTGGGCAAGCAAAGAAAAGTAACCCGGCCTCCGGCAGGAGGTCGGAACGCCCGCCGCGTAGGCGGCCAGGTCGCGATAACACTAACCCCGGAGGCCAGGAGCAAAGTCACTGGATGACCCGCCCTTCGGCGGTTGAAGAGCGCCTCCTGCCTTCGCAGGAATGACGGTGAGGAATACATAAGTCGGGGCGAGCACCCACCCCTCACCCCAACCCTCTCCCCGACGGGGAGAGGGAGTTAGGCCGCGTCAGGACTTCTTGCGTCTCGCGACGCTTTCACCCAGCAGCGACAGCTGCAACGCCTCCAGCTCCGGCAGATCGCGCTCCAGCTTCTCGATCTCCTCGCGGAACGCCTGCACGTCTTCGAACTTCCGATAGACGGAAGCAAAACGCACATACGCCACCTGGTCGAGCTTCTTCAGCTCGCGCATCACCAGCTCGCCCACCTGGCGCGACGGCACTTCGCGTTCGCCGCAGCGTCGCAGGTCGTTGACGATCTCGCGCACGGCGGTGTCCACCGAGTGGGTGGGCACCGGGCGCTTCTGCAGGGCGCGCTCAAAGCTCACGCGCAGCTTGTGCTCGTCGAACGGCTCGCGGCGTTCGCCGCTCTTCACGATGGAAGGCAGTTTGAGTTCGGCCGTTTCGAACGTGTTGAAGCGCTCGCTGCATTTCGGACACTCGCGACGACGACGCACGGTGGCGCCGTCTTCGGTAAGGCGTGAATCGATCACGCGGGTGTCTTCGTGCTGGCAGAAGGGGCAATGCATAAGGTCAGGAGTGAGAATTGAGAAGTGAGAAAACAGAGGGTTGGCTCTCTCTCACTTCTCACTCCTCTTCACTCGCTTCTCGCTCTCAGCCGTACACTGGGAACTTGTGGCACTGCGCCGTGACCTTCTCGCGCACCGCGGCGATGACGGCGTCATCCTTCGGCGCATCGAGCACGTCGCAGATCCAGTTGGTCAGCTCGACCACGTCCGCTTCCTTGTAGCCGCGGGTGGTGACGGCGGGCGTGCCCACGCGCAGGCCGGAGGTGACGAAGGGCTTGCGGGGGTCGTTCGGCACGGCGTTCTTGTTGACGGTGATATGTGCCTTGCCCAGCGCCTCTTCCGCGTCCTTGCCGGTCACGTCGCGACCGATCATGTCCACCAGCATCAGGTGGTTTTCGGTGCCGCCGGAAACGATCTTGTAGCCGCGATCAAGGAAGGTCTTGGCCATGGCCTTGGCGTTCTTCACGACCTGGGCCTGGTAGTCCTTGAAGGCCGGTTCCAGCGCTTCCTTGAAGGCCACCGCCTTGGCGGCGATGACGTGCATCAGGGGGCCGCCCTGGATGCCCGGGAACACGATGGACTGCAGCTTCTTTTCGATCTCTTCGCCGGCATCCTTCGCCACGATGATGCCGCCGCGCGGGCCGCGCAGGGTCTTGTGCGTGGTGGAGGTCACCACGTGTGCATGCGGCAGCGGGCTCGGATACACGCCAGCGGCCACCAGGCCGGCGACGTGTGCCATGTCCACGAACAGCAGCGCGCCGACCTTGTCGGCGATGGCGCGGAAGCGCGCCCAGTCCATCACCTGCGAATAGGCGCTGAAACCGGCCACGATCATCTTCGGCTTGTGTTCGACGGCGAGGCGCTCGACTTCGTCATAGTCGACCAGGCCCTGCTCGTTCACGCCGTACTGCACCGCGTTGAACAGCTTGCCGGAGACGTTGACCTTGGCGCCGTGGGTGAGGTGGCCACCGTGGGCCAGGCTCATGCCCAGGATGGTGTCGCCGGGGTTGAGCAGGGCGAGGTACACGGCCTGGTTGGCCTGCGAACCGGAGTGCGGCTGCACGTTGGCGTAGGTGGCGCCGAACAGCTGCTTCAGGCGGTCGATGGCCAGCTGCTCGGCAACGTCCACGTATTCG
This sequence comes from Dyella telluris, assembly GCF_014297575.1. Classification (NCBI taxonomy): domain Bacteria; kingdom Pseudomonadati; phylum Pseudomonadota; class Gammaproteobacteria; order Lysobacterales; family Rhodanobacteraceae; genus Dyella; species Dyella telluris. The sequence goes on from NZ_CP060412.1 coordinate 1,245,413, forward strand.
CAGCCACCGTAGTAGCGCTTGCCCGGGTAACCCTCGGCGTACTTGTTGGTGAGCACGCTGCCCTGCGCCTCCATCACGCGGGGGCTGGCGTAGTTCTCCGAAGCGATCAGCTCGACGTGGTCTTCCTGACGGCGGGCTTCGTCGGCCATGGCCTGTGCCAGTTCATTATCGTAACCGGCGATCGTCTCGTGCTTCGGGAACATCCTGACCTCGATGGGGTGGCAAGAAGGGGCTGGAACGCGAAATTGTAGCTGTGATGTGCTAAAGCGGCCACCTCGGGACACTTGCGGGGCTATTGCGTACAACGTACCGTACATCGCACGCAACCAAGACCACGGACCCTCGCCATGCCGATCGTGCCTTCGCTGTACCGGTTCGCCCTGTTCCTCGTGCTGTTGATGCCCCTGCCCCTGCTGGCCACCGAGGTGACCGGGGTCGGCATCGCAGGCATCCGCATTCCCGACCCGGTCAGCGGCCGGGACACGGAAGGCGACGTGTTCTATCCCTCGTCCCAGCCGGTTCACGGCACCACGGCGCTGGGGCCGTACAACGTGGCGGCGACGCCAGACGCACCCGCCCTGCCCGGCGCCTGGCCGCTGGTGGTCATTTCCCATGGCAATGGCGGCAGCGACCTGGGCCACCATGACCTGGCCGCCTATCTGGCCAGCCACGGTTTCGTGGTGGCCACACTCAACCACCTGGGCGACTACTTCCGCGACACCAGCAAGGTCGGTCAGATCGAAGTGCTGGCGGGGCGTCCCATCCAGGTGCAGTCCACCATCACCACCGTGCTGGCCGACCCTCGATGGAAGGCGCTGATCGACCCGGATCGCATCGGCGTTGCAGGTTTCTCCGCCGGTGGCTACACCGCGCTGATGCTGGCGGGCGCCCATCCGCAATTCGACCGCTTCATCGCATTCTGCAACCGTTACCCGCAGAACAAGGACGTGTGCGGGCACCGTGCCGATTTCGAGGCCAACGCCGCCAAGCAAGGCAAGACGCTGGAGCAGATGCTCAACGACATGCAGGGGCAACTTGGCCGCTACGGCGATACGGCCGATCCGCGCGTCAAGGCCATCTTCGTCATGGCGCCGCTCAGCCTGGTCTTCGGCGAGCACGGCTTCGACCACGTGCGCATTCCGGTGTACCTGTACTACGGCCAGAACGACCGGGTGCTGCCGCCCGAAGCCAACGCCAAACACATCCAGCCGCTGATCAAGACGCTGGCCGGCGTGAAGGAAGTGCCACACGCCGATCACTGGGTGTTCCTGCCGCCCTGCTCGGCCCAGTTGCAGAAGGAAATTCCGCCGATGTGCGTCGACCCCGCCGGCGTGGACCGCGCGAAAGTGCATGCGCAGATCGACGCCGACGCGCTGGCGTTTTTCCGCAAGGCGCTGGACGTAAAGGACCACTGACATGCCCCGTGCCCTGAGCGAGCAGGAAACCGAAGCCTTCCGCGAACGGCTATGCGACGCCGCCGCACGGCTATACGTGGACGAAGGCCCGGGCGCCGTCACGCTGCGGCGACTGGCCGGCGAACTGGGCGTGGGCACCATGACGCCCTACCGCTACTTCGACAACAAGGAAGACATCATCACGGCCGTGCGCACGCGCGGCCTGAACCGGTTTTCCGAGGCACTGGAGCGCGCACTCGATACGCCGGGCGATGGCCGCACCCGCAGCCGTGCCGTGCGCGATGCCTATATCGCCTTTGCCCGCGGCAACACCGCCACCTACCGGCTGATGTTCGAATACCCCGAAACCCGGCGTGATGACCCCGCTTACCGGCAGGCCCACGAACGCATGTGGCGCACCATCGCCGCGCATGTGGAAGTGATGATCGCCGAAGGCACGGTGGAGGCCGACGCGCCCATCCTCGGCCACCAGATCTGGGCTGCCTTGCACGGCGCCGTGATGCTGGAAATCGCCGGCATGCTGCCCGAGGGCTTCGATGCCGCGTCGCTGCACACGCGCACCGTCAGTGCGTTGTTCGACACCGCGCGACCGACGGTCTGACCCGCTCTTTTGCAGGAGCGCACTTGTGCGCGACGAGCCCGGGCGGCAGTGGTGACGCAACCACGCGGTCGCGCACAAGTGCGCTCCTACAGGGAAGAGCGTCGGCGGCGCGCCACGGCGGACACCAGCACATAGCTGATCACCATCAGCAGCAACCAGGCGCCGAGTTTGCCCAGCGGCACCATCGCCCATCCGTTCCGTTGCGTGGGATAGCGCCAGGCCGCCGCGAACGTGCCCAGGTTCTCGGCGATCCAGATGAAGGACGCCACCAGCACGAAGCCGAGCAACAGCGGCATGCGACGGTACGTGCGGCGGATGCGGAACAACACCCACGTCCGCCCGAACAACGCCGCCAGCGCGACAAACAGCAGCCAGCGCAGATCCGGCAGAAAGTGGTGCGTGAAGAAGTTCACGTAGATCGCCAGCGCCAGCCATGCGGTGGCACGGAACGGCGGATGCCGGATGAAGCGGAAGCGGAACAGCCGCCACGCCCGGGCGATATAGCTGCCGATGGCGCCGTACATGAAGCCGGTGAACAGCGGCACCCCGCCTAGGCGCAGCAGGGATGGCTCCGGATAGACCCACGAGCCCATGGCGGTCTTGAATACCTCCATGGCCGTGCCGACCAGGTGGAAGCACAAGATCACCGTGACTTCATCGCGCGTCTCCAGGCCCAGTGCGACCAGCAACACCTGCAACGCCACCGCGGCCAGCACCAGGAAGTCGTAGCGCGCCAGCGCCCCATGGGGCGGATACCAACACCAGGTGGCCAGCAGCAACGCCAGCATGCCGGTGCCGAACAGGCAGGCCCGCGCCTGTTTCACGCCAAAGCAGGCCAGTTCATGCAAGGCCACGGCCCAGTCGCCCTTTTCCCGGGCCCACCCCGCCACCATCTCATCCATGGCGACCAGGGCATGCCGCCTCGTCGCCCAAACCGCGCCTGCCGTGCCCACCTGGTGTCACTCCCCCGGGAAATGGGCAGGTTGGCCGCGGCAACCGCCAGCCCGGTGACAGCACATGGCGAGGCCCGGGCAAGACCGTTGCAGGGCCCGGGCAACGTCACCGGATGGCCCCCAACAACCGCTATAATGAGTGGTTTACACCCACTCTGATCGCACCGCCTGCCCCTTGGCCGGCGCCGCGTACGCCGCCGGAGGCTCCATGCAGTACATCTACACCATGAACGGGGTCAGCAAGATCGTTCCCCCGAAGCGCCACATCATCAAGGACATCTCGCTGAGCTTCTTCCCCGGCGCCAAGATCGGCCTGCTGGGCGTGAACGGCGCGGGCAAGTCCACGGTGCTGCGCATCATGGCCGGCGTCGACAAGGACTTCCAGGGCGAAGCCCGTCCGCAGCCGGGCATCAAGGTCGGCTACCTGGCGCAGGAGCCGCAGCTCGATCCGGAAAAGACCGTTCGTGAATCCGTCGAGGAAGGCGTCTCCGTCATCCTGGATGCGCAGAAGCGCCTGGAAGAGGTCTATGCCGCCTACGGCGAAGAAGGCGCCGACTTCGACAAGCTCGCTGCCGAACAGCAGGAGCTGGAAAACATCCTGGCCGTGAACGATGCGCACGCACTGGAGCGCCAGCTGGAAGTGGCGGCCGACGCACTGCGCCTGCCGCCGTGGGATGCCAAGATCGGTCCGCTGTCCGGTGGTGAGAAGCGCCGCGTGGCGCTGTGCCGCCTGCTGCTGTCCAAGCCGGACATGCTGCTGCTGGACGAACCGACCAACCATCTGGACGCGGAATCCGTGGATTGGCTGGAGCAGTTCCTGCAGAACTACCAGGGCACCGTGGTGGCCGTCACCCATGACCGCTACTTCCTCGACAACGCCGCCGAGTGGATCCTCGAACTCGACCGCGGCCGCGGCATTCCGTGGAAGGGCAACTACACCGAATGGCTGGAGCAGAAGGACGCCCGCCTCAAGCAGGAAGCCTCGCAGGAGAAGTCCCGCCAGAAGGCCATCGAGAAGGAACTGGAGTGGGTGCGCTCCGCTGCCAAGGGCCGTCAGTCCAAGGGCAAGGCACGTCTCAACCGCTTCGAGGAACTGAACTCGGTCGAGTACCAGCGCCGCAACGAAACCAATGAAATCTTCATTCCGCCGGGCGAGCGCCTGGGCCAGGAAGTGATCGAGTTCAAGAACGTCAACAAGGCGTTCGGCGACCGCGTACTGATCGAAGACCTGTCGTTCAAGATTCCGCCGGGCGCCATCGTCGGCGTGATCGGCCCGAACGGTGCGGGTAAATCCACGTTCATGAAGATGATCATGGGCAAGGAACAGCCGGACTCGGGCGAAGTGAAGCTGGGCCACACGGTCAAGCTGGCCTACGTCGACCAGTCGCGCGACGCGCTCGATCCGAAGAACAACGTGTGGCAGGAAGTGTCCGGCGGTTCGGACATCCTCACCATCGGCAACTTCGAGATCCAGTCGCGCGCCTACATCGGCCGCTTCAACTTCAAGGGCACCGACCAGCAGAAGATCGTCGGCCAGCTGTCCGGTGGTGAGCGTGGCCGCCTGCACATGGCCAAGACCCTGCTGCAGGGTGGCAACGTGCTGCTGCTCGACGAACCGTCCAACGACCTGGACGTGGAAACCCTGCGCGCCCTCGAAGACGCGTTGCTCGAGTTCCCGGGCTGCGCCGTGGTGATCTCGCATGACCGCTGGTTCCTCGACCGTATCGCCACGCACATCATCGCGTTCGAAGGCGACTCGCACGTGGAATTCTTCCCGGGCAACTACAACGAGTACGAAGCGGACAAGAAGCGTCGTCTCGGCGACGAGGCTGCCAAGCCGCATCGCGTGAAGTACAAGAAGCTGGCGTAAGAGCGCGCTCTACTCCCTCTCCCCTCCGGGGAGAGGGCTGGGGTGAGGGGTCACGCTGGCCCCTGTCCCCCAAAAGAACCACTGCACAATGGAAGGACATCGCAAGATTGTCCCCTCACCCTACCCTCTCCCCGGAGGGGAGAGGGAACAGAAGACCGAGGCAAGGAAACAGACCATGCACTTCATGCAATCCCTGCAACAGGCATGGGCTGACCACGACTCCCTCGTCTGCGTCGGCCTCGATCCGGAACCTGCAAAGTTCCCCGCGCACTTCAAGGGCCGCGCGGATGCCGTGTTCGAATTCTGCCGCGACATCGTCGATGCCACCGCCGACCTCGTCTGCACGTACAAGCCGCAGATTGCCCATTTCGCCGCGCTGCGCGCGGAAGATGCGCTGGAGCGTTTGATCGCGCATATCCACGAAAAGCATCCCGGCGTGCCGGTGATCCTGGACGCCAAGCGCGGCGACATCGGCAGCACGGCGCAGCATTACGTCAGCGAAGCCTTCGACCGCTTCAAGGCGGATGCGGTCACGCTGAACCCGTACATGGGCCGTGACTCGGCACAACCTTTCCTCGACCGTGCCGACAAGGGCGTGATCCTGCTGTGCCGGACGTCCAACCCGGGTGGCGCCGATTTCCAGGCGCTCGACTGCGGCGGCGAACCGCTCTACGTACGCGTAGCCGAAACCATTGCGCGCAACTGGAACACCCATGGCAACTGCGCGCTGGTCACCGGCGCCACCTGGCCGGAAGAACTGGGCAAGGTGCGTTCCGTGGTGGGTGACGTGCCGCTGCTGGTGCCGGGCATCGGCGCGCAGGGTGGCGACGTGGAAGCCGTGCTCAAGCATGGCCGCACCGCCAACGGCACCGGCCTGATGATCAGCTCCTCGCGCGCCATCCTTTACGCCGGCAACGGCGAGGACTTCGCCCAGGCCGCACGCAAGGCCGCCATCGAACTGCGCGACGCGATCAACGCCTGTCGTTGATCGTCATGCACGGCATCCCGGCCAACCCGGGGTGACGTGGCCTTTCCGTGCATTAGGCTTGGGCTACTGATATCTCCGCCTGGAGAGCCTCATGGTCATGCCTCCCCGTTTCTCGCGTCGCCGCCTCCTGCAGGCCACAGGACTCGCCCTCGCGGCGGGTGCACTGTCGCCGTGGCGCGTTCGCGCGAATGCGTCGCCCCGCTCCCGCCTGATCCTGCTCGGCACCGCCGGCGGACCGACGCCCAAGGCGGACCGTGCCGCGCCGGCCAGCGCCATCGTGGTGGATGGCGTGACCTACGTAATCGATTGCGGCAATGGCGTGGCGCGCCAGATGGTGAAGGCCGGGCTGGACCTCGGCTCCATCCGCGATGTCTTCATCACCCACCAGCACTCCGACCACACGGCGGACTACGGCAACCTGCTGTGGCTGGCGTGGTCCGGGCCGCTGCATACGCCGGTGGATACCTGGGGACCGCCGCCGCTGGCCGAGATGACGCGGCTGTTCCTGGCCATGAACGACAACGATATCCGCACCCGCATGGCCGATGAAGGCCGCCCGCCACTGGCACCCTTGATCCGCCCGCACGAACTCAACGGCCCGGGGCTGGTCATGCAGGATGCGCGTGTCAAGGTCACGGCCGCGCTGGTGCAGCATCCGCCGGTGGAACCGGCTTTCGCCTATCGCTTCGACTGTCCGGATCGCAGCATCGTGTTTTCCGGCGATACCCGTCCGTCGGAGAATCTCGTTGCGCTCGCGCGTGGCGCCGATGTGCTGGTGCACGAAGTGATGTACCTGCCCGCGCTCGACACATTGATCGCGACCGAACCCAACGCCACGCGTCTGCGCGAACATCTGCTGGCCAGCCATACCACGACCGAACAGGTCGGCCGTATTGCCACCGAAGCCGGCGTAAAGACCCTGGTGCTCAACCACTTCGTACCGGGCGGCAACCCTCCGGTACCGGAGGAGACGTGGCGCGACGCCGTCGCGCCCCACTTCAAGGGGCGCATCATCGTGGGCCGGGACCTGATGGAGATCTAGACGTCCATCACGCCGGCACGGCGGAGGCTACCGGCATGGGCAGCATGCGCGCGCGCAGGCGCTGCTCCGCCGGCACCGAGATATAGCGCTCCACGGCCTTGCCCAGCAACCAGCACAGCGGCAGTGCCGGCAGGTACCACAGGTAACCGTGCGCCAAATCGCTGCCCATCGCCTTGTACAGGCGAACGATCGCCGTCACCACGAACATGTGGGTGAGGTAAATCTCGTAACTCAGGCGGCCCCAGGAACGCAGCCAGCCCAGCCCGCGCCATGGCGCGCGACCGGCGGGCGCCCAGTAACTTGCCAGCACCAGGCACAACGCAGAAGCCGTGAGCAGCAGCATGTAGCCGTTGTGCATCGTCTGCCACAGCAGCTTGCCCTCGAACATCACCAGATAGAGTCCGGTGGCACCGGCCACGCCCAGTGCGGACGCCACGCCGCGCGGCACGGTTTTCCAGCGCTGCGCGAGCAAGGCGCCCAGCACGCCCGTGGCGATGGCGGCCATGCCCGGCAGATAGGCCTTCTCCTGCCAGATGTCATTGTCCGCCAGCGCCGCGCGTGTCCACGGCAACGATATCGCCAGCGTGATCAGCATGGGCGCCAGCACCCAGGTGCGGCGCGTGAGCAGGCAGACGATGGGGAAGCCAAGGTAGAACACCTCCTCGATCGACAGCGACCACAGCACGTCCCAGCCGCCGGGCAGGTAGCCCGTCATGCCTTCGTACCAGTTCAGGTGAAAACCCAGCGCGGCGACGATGGCGCGCGGCAGCGACTGCCCTTGCCGTTCGATAACGTAGTCCTGCACGCCCAGCAGATGCAGCGCGCTGAGCACGGCGACCAGCAGCAACAGGCAGGGCGCGATGCGGGAGAACCTTCGTGCGTAGAACGCGCGCAGGTCGATGTTCGCCAGCGAACCGCTGCGACGCAATGCGTTGCTGGTGATCAGGAAGCCGGAGATGACGAAGAAGATGAACACGGCTTCGTAGCCGTTGAAGTTGAGCGCGTTGAGCAGCTTCAACGGCAGGAAATCGATCAGCTCCGTCTGGCGCAGACGGATGCGCAGGCCAATGTGGTGAAGCACCACCAGCAGGATCGACAACCCGCGCAGCAGGTCGATGCCGGCATTTCTCCGGCCATCGCCAACGGAGCCATCACCCGAACTGCTCCAGCCGGACAACCCGAATCTGGACGGCATGCTTGAAGGCTTAGTCATCTGGGAAACCAAGAAGTCTCTGATTGAAGACGGCCATGGCCTGCCAGCTAATACCGGAACTTCCAAACCGGCAGGAACGGCGCAGACATGGAACGAAAACGGATGACATATACGGCCGTGCTACTGGCATGCACGGCATGCAGTGCCGCGTGGTCGCAGACGACGATGCGGGACACAAAGGCCACCGCCAACCCGTCCGCTGCAGCGCCCTACGCTGCGCCTACGCCGACAAGCCGGATTGGCAAGGCCATCGGCGGAGCCTTCAACGCCGCCGCCGCAAGCTCCGCATCAGTTGCAAACGACGGCCGCGACCTCCACGCCACCGCGCCCGTCTGTTCAGATGCCCCCACACCCAACGCACGCTCCTGCAGGGACCTCCCCAACGCCACGGATAAGCACGGAATCCCCGTACAAAACAGCGCACAGGGTAACAGCGAACTCCGTTGGTGATCGCCAAGGATTGCCATGACCCACGCCGGCAGACTCGCCTAGCCACCATCGTGATGCGATGTAAAGCGGGCATGCGCTGCCTGGGAGTGCGCCGCTGAGTAGTCGAGCCCCTGTCTTCCGACTTGCACGCCCGGTGCAGATCGTCCGTGGCAATCCAAACAGGGTGATGAGCCGCCCTCTCTTCAAGCCGAACACGCCTTACGCAAGGAACGCACGATATGAAAAAGAAGAACCTGCCCTTCACGCTGTCGGTGATCACCGCGCTATTGACGGCCTGCACACCGGCGCAGCAGGACCAGCAGGCCACGCCACCCAAGGCAACCGACGAGCCACTGCTGACCACGGCACTGCGCCCGTATGCGCAACCACTGGTGCCCGTGACCATCGACGGCAAGACCTATCACTTCATACTGGATACCGGGGCGCCGTACACGTTCATCGATACGCGTACAGCCGCCGCCCTGACCAAAGCCATGCCGGACGCGGAGGTTCCCGAGTACTTCCGCCACTACATTGGCGGGCTCGGCACGCTGGGCAACGACCTGGACATCCACCAGATGACGTACTGGCAGCCCAGGCCGTTGCTCATTGGCCGCCAGCCTGTCGCAAACAGCGTGCCCTGGGTCGGCATGGATCTCTCGGCGTTCGACCAGTCCTACGGGACGCACGTCGATGGCCTCCTCGGGGCCACCGCCTTCCGGCAGCTCAACTGGAGCACCGACAACCTGACCGGGACGCTGACCATCGATGCCTTGCCGCCTTCCACGGCGGGCTACGAGCGCTGCGCTCCCTACGAGGATGCCTTCGGGGCAGGCCCCGACCTGACCATCCAGCTGGCCAATGGCAACGGCGGTCCGATGCGGATCGACACCGGTGCCAGTTACGACAGCATCTCGGCCGATACGCTACGCGTGCTCGGCGAGCAGGGAGCGAACGTCGAGAAGATCGGCCAGGCTACGCGGCTGGCCGCGAGCGGACCTTACGACGCCAACGTCTACCTGGTCGGCGGCCTGCAGTTCGGCGACACGCCCATCGGCAAGCTGAAGGTGTACGAAAGCAGCGGTGCCAACAACCTGGGCATGAGTTTCCTTTCCCGCTTCGACAAGTACGTCTTCATACCCAGCGAGATGTTGTTCTGCTACACCACCCGTCAGCTCGGCCGCGATGACCAGCGTCCAGTCCGCCAGCTCGAGCTGAGCGCAGAGCAGGGGCATCTCGTCATCGGCACCGCCAACCGTTCTCCCGAAGGCCTGGCCAGCGGGCTGCAGGTGGATGACGTGCTGCTCACCGTCAACGGCAACGCCGTCAAGGCGATCGATATCGAAGCCATCCGCCATCAGCTCGCGGATGCGCCATCGGGCTCGCTGACCCTGGGCATTGAACGCCATGGCGAAGCGATGATCATCAAGCTCTGAATACATGCCGCCGGCCGGCGGCGGATCAGTGGCTTCGAGCGCACACCGTCGCCCCGCCAGGAGGGGCGACAAGCGGTGGATGGAGAACCTGTTGCCTGACGAGGTGCTGTTGTAGCCTCCGGCCGGATCGCCTTTCGTGGCGATCCGCCGTGCTTTTCCCGCGATTCGCCGTTACGGCGACGTGCTCGCCGGCAAGTCGTGGATCATCTGCTGCGCCAGGCCTTCGTAGTTGTAGTCGAAGTGGTGGTCGCCGGTCTTTTCATAGACCTTCACCCACGACGGCAACTTGGGGTCGGCGCAGATCGTGTCCGCCTTGTCCTGGATACCGTAGTAGCACACCAGCGGCGGCTGGCCGTTGAGTGCCTGGAGCGGTGGCATGGCGTCGTAATGCTTCACCGGATTCAGCCACTGGAAGAAATCCTGCGTCCAGGTTTTCCACTTGCCCTCGCGCGCCGAGATATAGCCTTCCATCTCGATCTCGAAGTTCACGTCCTGGCTGGGTGAAAGCAGCACGATCTGCGCGATGCGCGCGCGACCTTCCGGGCTGAGCTTGCCGACCACGGTGGGCAGCACGTCGGCACCGAAGGAGAACCCGATGAGCCAGATGCGCTTCTTGCCGTTCTGCGCCAGCGTGCGCGTGATCAGCGCATCGAGGTCTGCTGCCGAATCCTCCGCGCTCTTTTCGCGCCAGTAGTACTGCAGCAGGCTCACGCCCTCCACCGGGATGCCGTGCGAGGCGATGATCTTGCCCAGCGACTGGTCCAGGTCGCGCCAGCCGCCGTCACCCGAATAAAAGATCGCCACCACGTCCTGGCGCCCGGCCAGCGGCGTGACGCCCTGCTGCGCCGGCACCTGCACCAGCGATTCGTCCATGCTGGCGTGATGCCACGGATGCCAGGCCAGCAGGCCCGCGCAGGCGGCAAACACCAGAACCCAACCGGTCCACTTCCAGAGTCGTTTCAACGGCGCACCATGCCTGACAGCCCACCCGAGATAAGGCTCGCCACATTGGCGAATACCAGCGGAAGCGCGATGCCGTTGGGCACCGCCAGATAACGAGGTTCCCACACGGGATCGAATTTGTCCTTGTACTTGTGCAGCCCGCGGAAGTTGTAGAACCGCTCGCCACGACCGAACAGCATGGCCCCCAGGCGGCTCCACAACGGCGCACTGCGCCGGTTCTGCAGGCCGGAGAACGGTGCCATGCCCAGATTGAACCAGCGGTAACCTTCCTGCTTGGACCACTGCATGAGGCTGATGAAGAGGAAGTCCATGACGCCGGCCGTGCCATCGGGAAGATGGCGCATCAGGTCCAGCGAGGCCTCTTCCTTGTTGTCGGTCAGGAACAGGTTGGCGAACGCCACCAGCTGCTCGCCCTGGTACACCAGCGCCATCGGCGTGCGCTCCAGGTAGCGCGGCTCGAACGTGCCCAGCGAGAAGCCCTTCTCGCGCACGCCCTTGTCGCGCATCCAGGCGTCCGAAATCTTCTTCAGCTGCGGCATAAGGCCGGCCACGGCATCGGCGGGCACGATCTCCATGCGCATGCCGTCGCGGGTGAGCTTGTTGATGGTGTTGCGCAGTACCTTCTTGGACTTGCCGTCGAGGTTGAAGCCGGACAGGTCCACGCGCGCTTCCTCGCCGATCTTGAGGAAGTTCATGCCCACTTCCAGGTACAGGTCCAGGTCGTCCTGGCGTACCTGGTAGAACAGCGGCCAGCCACCGGCGCGTTCGCACTGGTCGCGGAAGGTCCACACCAGTTCGCGGCGCGCATCTTCGTCTTCGCCCACCGGATCGCCCATGGCCACCCAGCTGCGGCCTTCCACGTCGTACATGATGAAGGCGCGGTTGTCGGCATCGAACAGCAGCGTCTTGTCGCCCATCAGCGCCAGGTGCGCCTGCGCGGAGTTGTAGTTCTTGATCAGCGGCAACGCGCGCTGCAGGTCGTCCTCGCCGGGCAGGCTCAGATTCGGACGCGCCGGACGCACCAGGCTGGCCAGTGCAAACAGCAGGCCCGCCGCCGCGGCGCCTACCAGCGCGCGCAACGCACGCGGGGCACCGCCGTGATAGAAGCTGAATTCCCACCACAGGTTGTTGCTGTATTCGACGTGCTTGTAGCTGAAGCCGACCAGCCAGCCGGCGCACACCAGCACCGCGACGATGGCGATGATCCAGCCCCAGGAAAAGCTCGCGCTGAACATGGAGGCGCGGCGGTAGAACAACTTGTGCGCCGGTGCGAGGGCCAGCGCCAGCAGCGAAAGCAGGGTCGCTTCTTCGTAGTCGATGCCCTTGAGCAGCGACAGCACCGCGCCCAGCACCAGCAGCACCAGGGTGAGCACATAAGCCGCATCAAGGCGTCGCTGCAGGCCGCGCGCCAGGATCAGCAGCATCATGCCGACCACGCTGGACAGGAAGTGCGACACCTCCAGCACGGCCAGCGGCAGCACGTCACGCAGAATCGCCATGCGCGCCGGCAGCGCCGAGGTGGCGCCGGAGAACAGCAGCACCGCGCCCGACACCATGGTCAGGCCGGCGAAGAACGGCGGCAGCAGCGCGGTGAACCAGGGCGCCAGCTGGGTCTTCTGGCGCAGGCCACGCGCTTCGCGCCACAGCACCACCACCGTGGCGGCGAACAGCGGCAGGAAGTAGTAGATGAGTCGATAGGCCGCCAGCGCACCGAGGATGGGCGCTTCCAGCCCCTGGTTACCTTCGGCGCCGAAGCCCGCCAGCATCACCGCCTCGAACACGCCCAGGCCACCGGGCACATGGCTGATCAGGCCGGCGATCTGCGCCAGCACGAAGATGGCGAGGAAATGACCAAAGCCCGTGTCCACCTGGTTGGGCATCAGCAGGTAAAGCACGTAGGCGGCAAGACCCCAGTCCACCGCGCCCACCAGCACCTGGCGCAGAGCCACCAGCGTGCCCGGCAGGCTGACGCGCCAGCGCCAGATCCGCAATGGACGTCCAAGCAGGCGACTGCCGGCGATCCACAGCAGGGGAATCAGCGCGAGCACAGCGCCGACAGGAATGCGCAAGCCAGACAGCGGCAACGATGCCGGTACCGGCACCAGCAGCAGGGTGAATCCGGTCAGCGCGCTCAGGCCCAGCCAGAAACTGAGCGTGGTGTAGACCACCACCTTGGCCACTTCCGCGGTGGAAAGGCCGGCCTGGATATAGAAGCGGTAACGGATGGAACCGGAGATCAGCAGCGCCATGCCCAGCGCATTGCTGAAGGCATAGCTGATGAAGGAAATCAGGCTGACCTGCGCCCCCGGCAGATGCTTGCCGATGTATTTAAGGCCGAACCAGTCGTACAGGATCATCACCCCGTAGCTGCCCGCCGTGAGCAGCACGGCCAGCGCGAGGCGGTAGTTCTCCAGACCGTGGACGTAGCGGGCCACCTCGCGGTAGCTGACTTCGCTGGCAAGGTGGTGCAACGCCCACAGCGCCAGGCACAGCATGGCCACCGAAAGCAGCGGACCGGCAAGCCTGCGCAACCGGGCCATCAGGCCAGGCCGGGCGTGCATGTCACCGGAAATCGGGGCCTCCGCCCCTGTCTGCTCCACCACGCGTTTACCGCCTCCACATGACCGTCGCGCAACGCTGTCGCTGCGACCGTCTAGGATAGCCGGTCAACGTGCTGTCCTGTTCGATCGTCGCATGCAGGCATGACATTTGGTCGCGCCCCCTTCAGGTGGGGGCGCGAACCGGGATGCCTCAGGACTTGTTGCCCAGGCGATTGGCCATCCGGCTGATCCAGCGGTACATGAAGAACACGATGGCGGCGAAGGCGATGCCACCGGTCCACTGGGCGTAATCAGCGAAGCTCTCCCCAACCAGCGCCAGCGGCGCGGCCTTGCCCGAGAAGCCGACGATGAAGGCGATGACCACGCCGATCACGCTCTCGCCCACGATCAGGCCCGAGGCGAGCAGCACGCCCAGCTGCTTGGTGCTCTCCGGCCGGGCCGAACGGTCGGCGCGACGGTCGAAGTACCAGCCAACCACCGAACCCACCACCACCATCAGCGTGCTGACGGTGGGCAGGTAGATGCCCAGGCCCACGGCCAGCGGCGGGATGCGCACGCTCTTGGTGGTGCGCGCGAGGATCTCGTCGATGACGATGATGGCCACACCGATCCAGATGCCCGTGATGATCAGGCTCCAGTCGATGTTGTTGGTGATCACGCCCTGCGCCAGCGCGGAGATCAGGCCGGCCTGCGGCGCCGGCAGCGCATGCGCGCCTGCACCGGCCACGCCGACGAAACCGTAGGCCTTGTTGAGCAGGTCCAGCACCGGCGGAATCACCGCGGCGCCGGCAATCACGCCGATCACCAGTGCCACCTGCTGGCGCCACGGCGTGGCGTCGACCAGCTGGCCGGTCTTCAGATCCTGCAGGTTGTTGTTGGCGATGGCCGCCACGGTGAACACCACCGAGGTGATGAACAGCGCGAACGCCACCAGCGCCTTGCCCTCTTCCGGACCCACGTGCGGCTTCACGAACGCCACCAGCAGCAGCGCGGCAGCGATCACCACCAGGATGCCCACGCCCGACAGCGGGCTGTTGGACGAACCGATCAGGCCGGCCATGTAGCCGCACACGGTGGACACGAAGAAGCCCATCAGCACCACGAAGGCCACGCCGCCGATGGCGAGCACGCCCACGTGGTCACCCAGACCGCTGGTGGTGCCGAAATAGCCGAGCAGCCAGCCGATCGGCACGAAGCAGGCCAGCGTGATCACGCCCACGATGCCGATCGGGATGTCGCGCTCGGTGCGCGGCAGCGAGTCGGCCTTGCCGGCCTTGCGCACGCGCGAGGCGGCCATGGCGGAGGTAAGGCCGCTGATCACCGGCTTCACCAGCTTGGCCAGCGTCCAGATGGCCGATACGCCGATGGCGCCGGCACCCACGAAGCGCACCTTGTGGCTCCAGGTCGCGTTGGCCAGCACATCCACCGACGAGGACAGGTCGCCCAGCACCGAGTAATGCGGCACGCCCCAGCCCCAGCCGATCACCGCACCGATGAGCATGGCGATACCGACGGAAATGCCCACGAGGTGGCCGATGGCGAACAGCGCGAAGGAAAGGTTGAAGTCGAAGCCGCTGACCGCGCCCTTGTCGTTCACGCGGAAGTTGCGCACGAAGTCCGAGGCGAACACCTGGGTGGCGACCACTACGGCGAACAGCGCCGACACGATGGAGCCCCAGAGCACCGCGAGCAGGCCGGCACGGCCCTCTTCCACGCTGTTGGCATCCGCGTCGTCGCCGGCACCCACCTTCAGTACTTCGGCGCAGGCCAGGCCTTCCGGATACGGCAGGTCGGTATCAGTGACCAGCGCGCGGCGCAGCGGGATGGAATACATCACGCCCAGGATGCCGCCCAGCGCGCACACCGCGAAGGAGGTCCAGAACGGAAAGTCGGCCCACCAGCCGATCATGATCATGCCTGGCAGCACGAAGATGATCGAGGACAACGTGCCCGCCGCCGAAGCGATGGTCTGCACGATGTTGTTTTCCTGGATGGTGGAATCCTTGAACCCGCGCAGCAGGGCCATGGAAATCACCGCCGCCGGAATCGAGGTGGCGAAGGTCAGGCCGGCCTTGAGGCCGAAGAAGACGTTGGCGGCCGTGAACACCACCGTGATGATGACGCCCAGGATCAGACCGCGGACGGTCAGCTCTTTGCGCGATTCGGTTTGGGAAAGATGGCCGCTCACGAAAGTCGTCCCGTCATGTGTCTGCTCCCCTGTGGCCGCCCGGGCGGCACGGATACGTCAAACCCGCCGGACGGCGGGCCAGCGCGTAGGGTTGCCGGATTCTCGGGGATTGGCAACGGGTTGACGAATGGCGCCAGCACTGCGTCAGAGCACCATCCGGCGGGCACCCAGCGGCGCACGCGCAGCGCTACTGCACACTCTGGCGCTACCGCGCTGGCGTCATCCGGGCAAACCGGAAACCGATGCCGATCCCAATCCTGACGACAACTCGCGGCATGTGCCGGATACACGCCCGCACGTCGGGGCAAGGATCCCCTTGAAGGCATCGCCGGGCGCGCATGAGTGCTTCCTGCCCAGGCACCCGGGGAAATAAATCCAGAACTCGTCTCAGGCCCGGAGACACGCTTCGCAAGAATGCGAGCAAGGGTATTAGCCCTACTTTTAAATGAAAACAATACGTTAAAAACTACTTCAGACCTGATCCAAACGTCAGCGCGACGTCAGCAATAACTTGCTGATTATTCGTAAATAATTGTGGTTTACATGTCAGGCGCAAGACACTTATGGTCGAACGATCTGATGGCCTGCATGTCCCGCGGCATTGCACCGCCGGTCCTGGCCATCGGAACTGGGGAGCAAGACCGTCGATCGCATTGATCTTCTAACGGGGAGAGGTACATCGTGAGTGTTAAAAAAATGTCTCCGGCATCTCGCATGCCGGCGCGACGGACGGCTTTGGCCGTCGCTATCGCCATGGGTTTCGGTGTTTCGGGCTACGTGCACGCACAGTCCACCACCGGCACGATTTCGGGCCAGGTGCCCGTAGCCGCTGGGGAGTCGGTTCATATCGTGGGTGGTTCGGGTTTTGACCGCACCGTGCCGGTCGACAAGTCCGGCCGTTACAGCATCACCTTGCCGATCGGCAAATACGATGTATCGCTGGTCCGCGATGGCCAGACCATCCAGACCAAGCAGGGCGTCACCGCGCTGGCCGCCAGCGCCGTGGCTGTGGACTTCGCTTCGGGCGAAGGCTCCAGCAACGCCAAGAATCTCTCCGGCGTGACCGTGGTGGCCAACGCCATCCCGGCGATCGACGTCAGCTCGACCACGCAAAGCACCGTCATCACGCAGGAACAGCTCAAGCAGCTGCCGCTGGCGCGCAACAGCGCCGCCATCGCCCTGCTCGCCCCGGGCGTGGTGCCTGGCGCCACCGCTGACGGCACCGGCCCCACCGGCGAACCGCTGGTGTCCTTCGGTGGCTCCACCGTGGTGGAGAACGCGTACTACATCAACGGTTTCAACACCTCCGACCCGATCTCCAACTCGGGCGGCATCAGCCTGCCGTACGGCGCCATCGCCCAGCAGGAAACGCTCACCAACGGTTACGGTCCGGAATACGGCCGCTCCACCGGCGGCGTGATCAGCCAGCTGGGTGCCAGCGGCACCAACCAGTGGAAATTCGGCGGTGCCGTGTTCTGGCAGCCGGAGGACCTGCAGGGCACGCCGGGCAACACGTACTTCAGCAACCCGAACGTCACGCCTGCACTGGCCGCTTCCAACTCGGCCTATGCCAACCGCACGCCGGGCAACCTGTACGACTACCGCAATGACAACACCGCATGGAACACGGTGTATGACGTCTACCTCGGTGGCCCGCTGATCAAGGACAAGCTGTTCTTCTTCGTGGCTGCCGAAGCCGCGCGCAGCGCCACGGAAACCGTGAGCCGCAATGTCGGCGCGCCGCACGAGTACCACAACAACTTCAAGGATCCGAAGTACTACGCCAAGATCGACTGGAACATCACCGACAGCAACATCCTGTCGATCACCGGCGCGAAGAACACCCACGAGTTTTACGGCGACACCTACGCCTACGACTACAGCACCAAGAAGGCCGGCGCCTTCAACGCTTACCAGCAGTCGACCAAGGACACCTTCAACCTGGGTGTCGCCAACTTCACCTCGTACATCACCGACGACCTCACGTTGAACGCGATGTACGGCAAGATGAAGGGCACGTATGCCTCGTCGCAGCCGGGCGCATCGTCCAACCCGGAGATCCTTGATTCGGGGGATCAGAACCCGGCGTACTGCCCGACGGCCAACTGCACCAACGATCAGATCACCAACTATTCGAACAACCCGAACCATCAGTCGATGGAAACCAACACGCGCCTCAGCCTGACCTACAAGCTGGGCGACCACACGCTGAAGGCGGGTATCGACAACCAGACCTCGAAGGACATCGAGGACGGCAGCATTCCCAACGGTCCGGGCTATTACTGGGACTATGGCTATATGGATCCGGGCAACCCGGTCCTTGGCACCGACCCCAACGTGAGCCCCTACGTGGCGCCCTCACCCAATGGCTACTACGTGCAGAAGGGCATCTACATCACCACGGCCACGGTACGCGTGTCGCAGCGTGCGCAGTACATCAGCGACGACTGGCAGGTCACGCCGAACCTGCTGCTGAAGCTCGGCCTGCGCAACGACCAGTTCACCAACTACAACCCCGACAGCGAACCCTATGTGCGCCTGACCAAGCCGCAGTGGGCGCCGCGCCTGGGCTTCAGCTGGGACATCATGGGCGACTCCAGCATGAAGCTATTCGGCAATGCCGGCCGCTACTATCTGGCGCTGCCGACCGGCGTGGCTCTGCGTGAGGCCTCCGCCTCCACGTACACCGGCCAGTACTACACCTATACCGGCATCGATGCGAACGGCATCCCGACCGGCCTGACCCCGCTGCAGTCGTATGGCCTCACCCAGGGTCTCGGCGTGCCCGTGTCGGGCAACTACGAGTACGGTCAGCCGCTCGATCCGAAGACGGTCTCGTCAACGAACCTGAAGGCGTCCTATCAGGACTCCTACGTGCTGGGCTTCCAGCATCAGTTCAGCGAGTTCTGGGCCTATGGCGTGACCGGTACCTGGTCGAAGATGAACAACATCATCGACGACACGGCCGAAGGTCCCTACGCCATCTGCGCGGCCGCGCTCGCGCAGAACCCGGGCCTGGCCAACCAGCAGCCGGTGAATGCGCAGGCGGCCTCCATGGCCAACTGCGGCAACCTGCTCAACGTCAACGGCAGCATCCTGATCAATCCGGGCAAGACCAACACCTACAAGATCACCAACGTCAACGGCGGCTATGCGTATGCGTCGGTCTCGCCGGCTGATATGGGCTTCCCGCAGGCTTACCGCCACTACTACTCGCTCGAGATGTATCTGGAGCACGTGTGGGACGGCAAGTGGCGCGCCAAGTTCGACTACGTGTGGTCCAAGAGCTACGGCACCACCGAGGGCCCGGTGCAGTCGAACATTGGTCAGGCATCCACCTCGCAGTCGGCCACCGAACAGTGGGACTTCGGCCAGCTGATGCAGTACGCCAACAGCGTGCAGCCCAATTCGCGCAAGCATGTGTTCAAGGCCTACGGCACCTATCAGTTCCTGCCGGAGTGGTCGCTGAGCGGCGTGGTGACGCTGGCTTCGGGCGCGCCCAAGACCTGCCTTGGCCTGTATGGCACGGACGAGACGGATCCCGTTGCTTATGGCAACTCCTACCACTGGTGTGGTGGCCAGCCGACGCCGATCGGCACCACGGGCTATACGCCGTGGCTGCACACGATCGATCTGGCCCTGGAATATCGTCCGGAGTGGGCGCAGAAGAAGCTGGCGTTCCAGCTGCAGGTGCGCAACCTGCTCAACGAGCAGAAGGAAACCGCGGCGTATCCGTCCTACGGCGCCACGGGCGCTCCCAACGTGTCCTACGGTGCGCCGTACGTGGCCGGTTACACCACGGTGGAATCCCCGCGCGTGGTGCAGCTCGGCGTGACGTACGACTGGTAAGTGAGGGTGATGGTCGGAGTGGCCGCGTTTGGCCACTCCGAGTGAACAGAAGCCGCCGGTTATCCGGCGGCTTTTTTTGTTGATGTCGCTGATCTGGCACGGCGCTTGTGATCTAGTGGCGGCCGGCCACCTCCACTTCTTCGCACCGCAACGACAAACCTCACCGTCATCCCCGCGAAGGCGGGAGGCGCTCTTCAACAGCCGAAGGGCTGGTCATCCAGCGACTTTCGTTCTCGCCAACCGTTTCAAAAGGCAAAGGCACTGGATCCCCGCCTTCGCGGGGATGACGGTGAGGGAGGCTGCAACGGTGAGGGAGGCTGCAACGATGAGGGAAGCGATGTTGCTTGGGGAATCTGGCTGGATGGCCTAGAGCACGCCGGCCACGTGCAACCTTGCACGCAACGGCGCGAGCTGTGCTTCGTAATGCGCCAACCGCGAATTGTTCTTCTGCAAAGGCTGACGCACCTGCGCCGCACTCGCCGTACTGAGCACGGTACGCGACGTGCTGTGGAAGTCGAGGCACGCAGGGTCAAAGGCCAGTCCACAGAAGTCCAGCAAGCGACGGATGCGTGCTTCCGGCTCGGCCACCAGCGCTTCGTACGAATGCTCCAGCACCTGTCCCGGAAAACGCCGCTGCCAGAAATCACACAGGCGCACGTAGTCGGTGTAGTAGCTCGCCATCTCGTCGAGGTCGTAACTGAAGTACGAGCCCGTGCTGAACAACTGGCGATAGCACGCAAAGCAGGTTTCCACTGCATCACGCTGGCAGTTGATCACGCTCGCACCGGGCAGCATGGCCAGCGCCGCGCCAAGGTATTGCCAGTTGAGCATGTTCTTGTCGGTGAAGCGCGGCCGCACCTGGCGCCAGCGCGCCGTGCGCTCCAGGTATTGGCGCCCCAGGCGCGCCCAGTCATCCGCCGTGGCGGTGGATGCCCATTGCGTAAACGGCATGCCACGTCGCTGCGATTCCGCGTCGATGATCTGCGGCAGATCGGTGATTTCGTCAGCGCCTTCGACCTGCGGGTGCGACGCAAGGATCTGCTCGGTCAGCGTGGAACCCGAGCGCGGCAGGCTGACGATGAAGATGACCTCCTGCCCCAGCGTGGCATCGACCGGCGCGGGTGAGGGCTGGGCGAACGCTGCCATGATGGCATCGACATGACGCCGCTCCGCCGCGGCATCCCAGTGCAACGAGCGGCGCTTGAGCGTATTGGCTTCGCGCAGCACGTCAAAGGACGCTGCGTAGTCCGCGCGATCTTCCAGTGCCTTGGCCAGCGCGAAGCCGATGGCGACGCGCGCATCGCCCGCCACCTCCGGCTTGCGGAACAGGCGCTGCAGCTGCGCGGTGTCCTGTTCGCTGAAGGGTTCGGTCTTGAGGTTGGCCAGGGCGTGCCAGGCCACGTGGTTCTCCGGCTGCCGGCGCAGCACCTCGCGATAGTTGGCCACGGCCGCCGGAATCTGGCCCAGGCTCACCTGCGTATCGGCCAGGCTGTTGCGCGCGAGCACATGCGCAGGGTCGATCTGCAGCACGCGCTCGAACGCACGGCAGGCTTCCTCGCGGCGCATCTGCACCTTGAACGCCTTGCCCAGGTTGAACCATGCCGGCGGCATGCCGGGCGCCAGCTCGCATGCACGCTGGAACGAAGCCAGCGCCGATGCCGCATCGCCGCGCTCGAATTGCGCGATGCCCTGATACATCAGAGTGGCGGCGTCATCCGGGCGAAGGCGCAGCGATTCGTTGAACGCCCTGATCGCGGCGTCATGCTTCCCGCGCATCTGCGCTGCCACGCCCAGCAGCATGTGGCCCTCGGCGCTGTCCGGCGCCATGGCCAGAAGGCTGGTCAAGGCACGCTCGGCAGACTCCGGCTGGCCATGCGCCAGCGCACCGCCCGCCTCCTGCAGGAAGCGGCGCGCCGCTGGCGACAAACCCGCCGCGCGATCCACCGGCGAGGGGGCCTGCTTTGCCGTCATGCGTGTGCCTTCGGAATGAGTGTGCGGAGGATGAAACTATAGGGGACGTCGCGCCCGGCGGCACCGCCGTTTGCTCGTGCACCCGGCGAAGCGCTTACTCGTCCGCGCCCGGGTCCATCCCCGGGAACAGCACTTCGGTGTAACCGAACTTGCTGAAGTCGGTGATCCGCGACGGGTACAGCCGGCCGATCAGGTGATCGCACTCGTGCTGCACCACGCGGGCATGGAATCCTTCCGCGGTGCGGTCGATGGGCGTTCCCTTCGGGTCCACGCCCTGATAGCGGATCAACGTGTAGCGGTTCACCGCGCCGCGCAGGCCCGGCACCGACAGACAGCCTTCCCAGCCCTCCTCCATGTCCTGCGACAGCGGCGTGATCACCGGGTTGAGCAGGATGGTGCGCGGCACGGCCGGGGCATCCGGATAGCGCTCGGAGCTGTCGAAGCCGAAGATCACCAGCTGCAGGTCCACGCCGATCTGCGGCGCGGCCAGGCCGACGCCACCGGCATCGTGCATGGTGTCGAACATGTCGGCAATCAGTGCCTCCAGTTCGGCGCTGCCGATCATCGCGTCGGGTACCGGCGGCGCCACGCGCAGCAGGCGCGGGTCGCCCATCTTCAGGATGTCGCGGATCATTGGAAACCTCGTCGGAACGGAGCCGTACCGGGGCGGGGAACCCCGCGGGCAAGTCGGCAGATGGGCGACTTATACCAGCAATACCGGCAGATCACCGGTTAAGCGGTGTGAGGATTCCATCAGTCGGCGTGCCCGGTTCGCGCCGCCATGCCCCGGTGTTCGACTGACCGCTGACGCTGCACTGCGGCACGACGGCGGGCTCATGCCCATTCGACCAATGGCTAATGCATGTGGGCTCATAATGGCGTTGACCCCCGGCCTGCCCGGGACGACCCTTGCGGGTGACCCTCCAGGAGCCAACGCGAATGTCTACGGTCGTCGTCAAACCAAGTCCCGCAGGAAAGATCCTCTGGGCCGCCATCGCCATTGTCGGCGCCTGGTGCCTGGGCGTGGTCGCGCTACGCCGTGGCGAACCCATCAACGCGATCTGGCTGGTGGCTGCCGCCATCGCGGTGTTCGTCATCGGCTATCGCTTCTACAGCAAGTTCATCAACGACAAGGTGCTGTGCATGGACCCGAGCCGGGCCACGCCAGCCGTGTTGCGCAATGACGGCCTGGATTACGTGCCCACCGACAAGTGGGTGGTGTTCGGCCACCACTTCGCCGCCATCGCCGGTGCCGGTCCGCTGGTGGGCCCCGTGCTTGCGGCGCAGATGGGTTACCTGCCCGGCACGCTGTGGATCCTGTTCGGCGTGGTGTTTGCCGGCGCCGTGCAGGACTTCATGATCCTCGGCCTTTCGGTCCGCCGCGACGGCCGCTCGCTGGGCAACATGTTGCGCGACGAACTCGGCCCGGTCGCCGGCGTGGTCGCCATGTTCGGCGTGCTGGTGCTGATGATGATCGTGCTGGCCGTGCTGGCACTGGTGGTGGTCAAGGCGCTGACGCACAGCCCCTGGGGCACGTTCACCGTGGCGGCGACCATCCCGATTGCGCTGCTGATGGGCATCTACCTGCGCTGGCTGCGCCCGGGCAAGATCCTGGAAGTGTCGATCATCGGCCTGGTGCTGCTGCTCGCCTCGATCTGGTTCGGCTCGCACGTGGCCGCGTCGCCGACCTGGTCCGTCGTGTTCGACTTCGACGCCAAGTCGCTGGCCTGGCTGCTGATCGGCTACGGCTTCTGCGCCTCGGTGCTGCCGGTGTGGCTGCTTCTCGCACCACGCGACTACCTCAGCACCTTCCTGAAGATCGGCACCATCCTGTTGCTGGCACTGGCCATCTTCCTGGCCGCGCCGACCCTGCAGATGGCGGCCGTCACCAAGTTCATCGACGGCACCGGCCCGGTGTTCCAGGGCAACCTGTTCCCGTTCCTGTTCATCACCATCGCCTGCGGCGCGGTGTCGGGCTGGCACTCGATCATCGCCTCGGGCACCACGCCCAAGCTGATCGCCAATGAAGGCGAGGCACGGATGATCGGCTACGGCGGCATGCTGATGGAGGCCTTCGTCGCCATCATGGCGCTGGTGGCCGCCGCATCGCTGCATCCGGGCGTGTACTTCGCGATGAATTCGCCGGCCGCGCTGATCGGCACCACCGCGCAGGACGCCGCCACGGCCATCAGCCAGTGGGGCTTCGTGGTGTCGCCGGACGAACTGCTCAACACCGCCCGGGACATCGGCGAGAAGAGCATCCTCAGCCGCGCCGGCGGTGCGCCGACGCTGGCCGTGGGCATGGCCCAGCTGCTTCATCGCATCATTCCCGGCGAAGGCATGATGGCGTTCTGGTATCACTACGCCATCCTGTTCGAAGCGCTGTTCATCCTCACCACGGTGGATGCCGGCACGCGCGTGGGCCGCTTCATGATCCAGGAGATCGCCGGCCTCATCCACAAACCGCTGCAGCACACCGAATCGTGGACAGGCAACCTGCTGGCCACGGCCATCTGCGTGGGCCTGTGGGGTTACTTCCTGTATCAGGGCGCGGTGGATCCGCTGGGCGGCATCAACACCCTGTGGCCCTTGTTCGGCATCGCCAACCAGATGCTGGCAGCCGTGGCGCTGATGCTGGCCACCGTGGTGACGGTGAAGCTCAAGCGCGAACGCTACGTGCTCGTGCCCGGCATCCCGGCGATCTGGCTGGTGATCTGCACGCTCACCGCCGGCTGGGAAAAGCTGGTCGGGCCGATCAGCTTCACCGCCGCCGCGCAGAAATACGCGCAGGCAGCCGCGGACGGCAAGATGCTGGCGCCGGCCAAGACCGTGGAGGAAATGCAGCGCATCGTCACCAACAACTACGTGGATGCCGCGCTGACGGGCATCTTCATGTTGCTGATTCTTGCCATGCTGGGCTTTGCCATCCGCGCCATCGTCAAGGCCTGGGGTATCAACCATCCCACCGCCCACGAAGAGCCGTACGTGGCGCTGGGTACCGTGACCACCCGCTGAGGGTCAGACCATGAAAGCGAAGCTTGCGGCAATCAGGCATTGGGCGGTACAGACCGCCCGGCTCTGCTGCGGCGTCCCTGATTACGACGTGTACGTGAAGCACCTGCGCGACCACCATCCGGATCGCCCGGTGCCCAGCTACAAGGAGTTCTTCAGGGAACGGCAGATTGCCCGGTACAAGGGGACTGGGGGGCGGTGTTGCTGAGGTGGCTGCGAAACCGGAAGCCCTCGGCAAACCTGCGTCGTCCATCTTCCCTCACCGTCATCCCCGCCTTCGCGGGGATGACGGTGAGGGGTCATGAAGGTAACAAGGCGAATACCGCGCACCACGCAAGGCCATGCCCCGGGCATGGCCTTGTTGTTTGTGAACCGGCCCACATGCCTTAGGCTTCGGTTCCCCAGGGCTTCATCATGCCGCGGCCATGATGGCCTCTTGTGATCCACGACTCCCCATGAGCGAACACCACCACCATCCCCATCTGCAGCCCACCTCGGAGATCGAAGCGCAGCACAGCCTCGGCCTTCGCATCATCGCCATCTACAAGGCGGTGAAAACGGTGTGCCTGATCCTGGTGGCCGCCTTCGCCTTCCACCTGGACCGCGAGCAGAACTTCGAGAAACTGGTGCACTGGCTGGAGCACCTGTCGCTGACCGACAGCAACGGCCTGCGCTGGAAACTGGTGGAGCTGCTGCAGTCACTGGGGCCCAGCAAGTTCGTCGCCATCGGCCTGGTGGCGCTGGGCTACGCCGCCATCTTCGCCACCGAAGGCACCGGCCTGTGGCTACGCAAGCACTGGGCGGAATGGTTCACGGTGATCGCCACCGGCTCGCTGATCCCGCTGGAGCTGTACGAAACGGTGCACAAGTTTTCCTGGCTGAAGCTGGGCGCACTGCTCGCCAACATCGCCATCGTGGTTTATCTGGTGCGCATCGCGATGCAGCCGCATCCGCACAAGCCGAAGAAGAGCGACCCGTAACGCCCTTGTAGGAGCGCACTTGTGCGCGACCGCAGCGCCTACTCGATACGGTATCGCGGGTTGGTCGCGCACAAGTGCGCTCCTACAGAACTCACACCTCGTGGTGCAGCCCTTCTGCCTTCACCGCCGCGCTGCGCGGCGCCAGCTCCACCAGGTACATCGCCGCCAGCACCAGGGCGCCACCGACCAGCATGCGCCAGGTCAGCGCGTCGTTGCCAAAGGTCACCGCAAAACCGGCCGCGAACACGGGTTCCAGCGTCATCACGATGGCGGCACGCGTGGACGACAGGTGCGCCTGTGCCCAGGTCTGCACCAGCATCGCGCCGGCACCCGCCGCCAGCGCCATGTAGACCACGGCGGCCCACGCGCCCCGATCAGGCGGCAGCGACGGGCCGGAGGGCAAGGTCGCCAGCAGGCAGATGATGGCGATCATCAGCATCTGCACCGTGGACAGGGCGAACGCGCTGCCGGGACGCGACCATGTGCCCAGCCCCACGATATGCAGGCCGTACAGGGCGGCCGATGCCAGCGTGAGCCACACGCCGTAGCCAATGCTGAAGCCATGCAGCGCCAGCAGGCCCAGGCCGCCCACCGAGAGCAGCACGGCGATCCAGGTCACCGACGGCAGGCGCTGTCGCAACAGCACCGTGCCGAGCAAGGGCGTGAACACCACATACATGCCGGTGACGAAGCCGCTGATGCTCGCCGACGTGTGTTCCAGCCCCGAGGTCTGCAGCAGCTGCGCGATGCCATAGATGGCTCCCAGCGCCAGACCCTGCCACCACTCGCGCCGGCTCAGGCGCAGCAGCGGCCGATGGAACAGCACGGCCATCGCCAGCGCGGCGATCAGGAAACGCACGGCCAGGAAATCGGCCACGGCCATGCGCCCCACCAGGTCCTTGATCAGGAAAAAGGTGGAGCCCCAGATGGCGGTGACGGAAACCAGACCCAGGGTGGCCAGCGCCGAGGTACGCGACGCCGCTCCGCTCACGCCGTGTCCTTCACGCGCTTGCGCGTGGCCAGGCGCCACAGCTGGCCGGGAATCTGCAGCAGGAAATGCGACCAGATACCCAGCCACACCACCGCCGAGACCCAGGGCTTGCCCGCATCCGGATCGAACTTGCGGAACCAGCGCCACATGCCGCGATGCTTGTGGCGGCTCACGAACACCGGCCGATGCCGACTGGACGAACCCTTGCCGTGAAGCACGCGCACGTCGCCGGCCAGCATCACGCGATAACCCGCGTCGCGCACGCGGCGGCACAGGTCCAGGTCTTCGCAATGCAGGAAATAGGCTTCGTCGAAGCCGGCGAGATAGTCGAACACGCGGCGTGGCATCAGCATCAACGCACCGGACACGGCCTCGGCCTCGACCAGCTCCTCCGGCATGGGGCCCTCGATGTTGATGCCCTCGCCCGCACGCTTGAACAGCGTATTCAACGCGCGCCGCATCAACGGGTCGCGCCGGTAGGAGGCCGGATCGGGCGTGCCGTCCTCGTCGCACACCACCGCGCCGATCACGCCGGCACGCGGATGCGCTGCCAGCAGCTCCAGCAGGCGCTGCAGCTTGGCGCTGTCGATCAGGCAATCGGGGTTGAGGATGAGCAGCGATTTGCCGCTTGCCTTCGCGGCGCCGCGATTCATCGCCGGGCCAAAGCCGAGGTTGGCATGGTTGTAGATCACGTGCAGCCGATCGTCACCCTGATGTGCACGCGCGATCGCCTGCGGAATGCCGTCCGCTGAGGCGTTGTCCACCAGGATCATTTCCAGCGGCACGTCGCACGCCAGCACCCGCCGCACGCAGTCGCGCAGGCTGGGACCGCTGTCAGCCGCCACCACGATCACGCTGAGCGGCAATACGGAAGCCAGGGAGGGAGATGCGTCGGTATTCACGGTCACCAGTTTGCGTTGTCCAGTACGTCCCAGGGGATGATCGTGCCGACCATCATCGCGGGCCCAGCCCCAGTGCTTCGTGAAGAGGCATCGGCACGCCGTCCACGCCGCGCGCCAGCCAGGGCCGCTCGCCTTCCCAACCGCTGAGTTGCCAGCCCGGCATGCGATGCATGCGGCCGCTCTGGCGATCCCACAGCACTTCGCCGCGGCCGCCCGGCAGGTTGGCGGCGAACCACCGGCCACCCGGGCTGAAGCAGTAGTGCGGGCTGGCCTTGTCGATGACCATGCCCTGTTCGAAGACGAAACGCCCCCGCCCGTTGCCGGTGGACTCGAACCGCGCCTGGCCTGCCGCACTGTCGAAGGCTTCGCCCGCTTCACGCCAGTGTGCGCGGGCCAGCTCGATGATCTGCGCCGGCGGCCCGACCGGGGCCATCGCCAGCTCGCTCCATTCGGGTGACGGCGGCCCGGAAGGGACACGTCGCACGCGATGGTCGAGCAGCGATTCCATCAACACGACCAGCGAGAAACCGACCAACGCCCCGAGCAAGGCAGCACCCCAGGCGATCAGGTCACCACCCAGCGCGCGCTGCACGGCGAACAGCAGGCCCGGCAGGCCCCAGCGCAAGGCCCGGCGGCACAACTCCGCGTAGTGGGCGATGCGCCGGTCGAACAGCACCGCGCCTGCCACCGCCAACAACACCAACGGCAAACCCAACCACCAGGGCAGCAGCGCAACCACGCAGGTCCACGCTGCAGCAGGCAAGATCCGCGCGAACCAGTGCGCGAAGGCAGCCACGCTAGACGGTAAGCCCGGCGTGGCTGGACCGCATCAGCCGCACCACAACCGTGCGTTGCGGAACATGCGCATCCACGGTGAATCCTCGCCCCACTTCTCCGGATGCCAGCTCATCTGCACGCTGCGGAACACGCGTTCCGGATGCGGCATCATGATGGTCACGCGGCCGTCGGCAGCGGTGAAGCCCGTGAGGCCGCCCGGCGAACCGTTGGGGTTCAGCGGGTAGTCTTCGGTGGGCTTGCCGCGATTGTCGACGTAACGCAACGCACTGCCGGCCTTCGACGGGCTGCAGCTGTACGGGAAGCTCACGCGGCCTTCGCCGTGCGCCACGGCCACCGGGATGCGCGAACCGGCCATACCCTTGAAGAAGATGCTCGGCGAATCGAGCACTTCCAGCGTGGCCACGCGCGCTTCGTACTGCTCCGAGGCGTTGCGCAGGAACTTCGGCCAGTGCTGTGCACCGGGGATGATGTCCTTCAGCTGGCTCATCATCTGGCAGCCGTTGCACACGCCCAGCGCAAAACGCAGGTTATTGGCGAAGAACTCGGTGAATTCCGCGCGCAGGAATTCGTTGTACAGGATGGACGTGGCCCAGCCACGACCCGCGCCGAGCACGTCGCCGTAGGAGAAACCACCGCACGCGGCGAAGCCGTTGAAGTCGCCCAGCTTGATGCGGCCGTTGGCGAGGTCGGACATATGGACGTCCATGGCATCGAAGCCCGCACGCGTGAACGCGGCGGCCATTTCCACCTGGCCGTTCACGCCCTGCTCGCGCAGCACCGCCACGCGCGGCTTGGCGCCGCGGCTGATATACGGTGCAGCAATGTCTTCATGCGGATCGAAGGTGAGCTTGGGGGTGATGCCCGGATCGGCATCGTCCAGGCGCCACTCGTTCTCGGCATCGGCGGACGTCGGGTTGTCGCGCAGGCGCTGCATGGCGTGGCTGGTCTCGTTCCACGCCTGGAACAGCGTGCGCCAGTTCCACTTGAACAGCGTGTCGCCGTTCTGGAACAGCTTGATGCCCAGCTTTTCCTTCGGACGACCAATGCGGTACGCCATGCTGGTCAGGCCATGCTTGACCAGCAGCGCCTCGAAGGCCTCGCGGTTGGCCGTGGCCACCTGCACGACGGCGCCCAGTTCTTCGTTGAACAGCGCACGCAGCGTGGCTTCCGCCCAGCCGTCCAGATGGATCTCCAGACCGCAGTGGCCGGCAAACGCCATCTCCAGCAGGGTCACGATGGCACCACCGTCGGAACGGTCGTGATAGGCCAGCAGCAGGCCGCCGGCATTGGCTTCCTGCACCAGCTCGAACAGGGCCTTCAGGCGCTTGGCGTCGTCCAGATCCGGCGGCACGCCGCCGCCGCGGTTGAACACCTGCGTCAGCGCGGAACCGCCAAGGCGGTCGCGGCAGGCACCGAGGTCGAGCAGCCACAGTTCGGAGTCGCCGCGATCCAGGCGCAGCTGCGGCGTCAGCGTGCGGCGCACGTCGGTGACGCGGGCAAAGCCGGTGATCACCAGCGACACCGGCGAGACGGTGCGCTGCGTGGTGTCACCGTCTTTCCACACGGTCTGCATGGACAGCGAGTCCTTGCCCACCGGGATGGAGATGCCCAGTTCCGGGCACAGTTCCATGCCCACGGCCTTCACCGCATCGAACAGCGCGGCATCTTCGCCGGGGAAATTCACCGCGGCCTGCCAGTTCGCCGACAGGCGGATTTCGCCCAGCGAGGCAATCGGTGCGGCGGCCAGGTTGGTAATGGCCTCACCCACGGCAAGACGTGCGGCATCCGGGCTGCTGAGCAGCGCCACCGGTGCGCGCTCGGCCATCGCCATCGCTTCGCCGGTGTAGCTGTCGAAGTCGGTGATGGTGACGGCGCAATCCGCCACCGGCACCTGCCACGGGCCGACCATGGGGTCGCGTGCGTTGAGGCCGCCGACGGTGCGGTCGCCGATGGTGATGAGGAAGCTCTTGCTGCCCACGGTGGGCAGGCGCAGCACGCGCATCAGCGCTTCGTCCATGCTGATGCCGGTGAGGTCGGGCACCAGGTCGATGCGCGGCTTCAGGCGCGTGGCGTCGCGATGCATGCGCGGCGGCTTGCCGAACAGCACATCCATCGGCAGGTCGATCACCAGCGTGTCGGTGCGCGGATCGCGCACCACCAGGCGGCGCTCGGCGGTGGCTTCGCCAACCACGGCGTACGGGCAGCGCTCGCGTTTGCAGTACTCCTCGAACTCGGCGAGATCTTCCACGCCGATGGCGAGCACGTAGCGCTCCTGCGACTCGTTGCTCCAGATCTGCATGGGCGACAGCGACGGGTCATCGCACGGCACGCGCGAAAGATCGATGCGGCCGCCGACGCCGGCGTCGTTGAGCAGTTCGGGAATGGCGTTGGAAAGGCCACCCGCGCCCACGTCATGCACGCTGACGATAGGGTTCTTGTCACCGCGCGCCCAGCAGCTGTCGATCACCTGCTGCGCGCGACGCTCCATCTCGGCGTTGTCGCGCTGCACGGAGGCGAAATCCAACTCCTTGCTGGAGGTGCCCGCGGCCACCGACGAGGCGGCACCGCCGCCCAGGCCGATCAGCATGGACGGACCGCCCAGCACGATCACCTGATTGCCCGGCTGCACGTCGCGCTTCTGCACGTGGTCGGCGCGGATGTTGGCCAGGCCGCCGGCAATCATGATCGGCTTGTCATAACCACGGCGCACGCCGGCTTCGCCGGTTTCGTGCTCGTAGGTACGGAAATAGCCACCCAGCGCGGGGCGGCCGAATTCGTTGTTGAACGCAGCAGCGCCCAGCGGGCCGTCGCGCATGATCTCGAACGCGGTAGCCATGTGCGGCGGCAGCGGGCGATCCACTTCCCACGGACGCGGCAGGCCCGGGATGCGCAAGTCGGACACCGAGAAACCGGTGAGGCCAGCCTTCGGCTTGGCACCGCGGCCGGTGGCGCCTTCGTCGCGGATCTCGCCGCCGGCGCCGGTCGCGGCACCCGGCCACGGGGCGATGGCGGTCGGGTGGTTATGCGTTTCCACCTTGATCGCGTACTCGATGCGCTCCGGATGGGCGCGCCACACGCCATCGTGGTCCGGGAAGAAGCGCTTGCCCTCGTAGCCCTCGATCACGGCCGCGTTGTCCTTGTAGGCGGACAGCGTGTAAGCCGGCGAAAGCTGGTGGGTGTTCTTGATCATGCCGAACAGGCTCTTGTCCTGAGCCTCGCCGTCCAGCGTCCAGCTGGCGTTGAACACCTTGTGGCGGCAATGCTCGGAGTTGGCCTGCGCGAACATGAAAAGTTCGGCATCAGTCGGGTCGCGCCCCAGTTCGGCGTAGCGGTCAACGAGGTATTCGATCTCGTCGTCGGCCAGCGCCAGGCCCAGTTCCTTGTTGGCCTTGTCCAGCGCGCCCTGGGCATCGGAACCCAGCGGGATGTACACCAACGGACCGGGCTGGCCGCCGAGGAACAGGCCCTTGGCCTGATCCAGGCCGGTCAGCACCGACTGCGTCATCGCATCGTGCAGCACGGCCAGCACGGCGTCGTACTGATCCGAGCCGGCGGCGGGCAAGCCGGCGACCTGCCAGGCTACGCCGCGCTCCACGCGGCGCACATCAAAGCCGGCGCCATGCAGGATGTCGGTGGCCTTGCTGGACCAGGGCGAAATGGTGCCCAGACGCGGGACGACCCACAGGGAGGCGGCCTCCGGCGCACCCTCCTTGGCTTCCAGCACTTCCAGCAGGCGACGATGCTGCTCGCCCTCCGGCGCGCGGTCGGCGTCGATGAAGTAAACGAACCACGAAGCCTGCACACGCGTGCCACGATGAATGGCCTCCAGGCGTGCGTTCAGACGTTCGAGACGAAAAGGCGAGAGGGCGCTCTGCCCGTCGAGTGCGATCATGCGGGGAACGGGAGGTAGGCGAAAACGCCTATTGTACCCCAAGGCGGGTCAAGACTGCCGCGACGCAGCATCACGGTGCTTCAGGCGGGCGAGATGGAAAGTCTCGCCAGCATGACGACTCAATACCTTGTTTTTGCTGCAAATAGACCGCCAGGGACGCCGGCGGCGCCCTGGCCAGGCTGGTTCAGCCGCCGGTCTTCAGTGCCTGCAGCAGCTGATCGGGGCTCATGTAACCACCGAGCACGCTGCCATCTTCGGCAATGATGGTGGGGGTGCCGCTCACGCCCAGCTTCACGCCCAGGTCGAACTCGTCCTTCACCGGGTTCGGGCAATTGGTGGCCTTGGGGGCCTTGCCCTGCTTGGCGGCGGTAAAGGCGGCCTTGCGGTCGCTGGCGCACCACACGCCGACCATCTCGTTATAGGTCTGGGTGGTCTTGCCGGCTTCGTTGGTCACGCCTTCGCGCGGCCAGGCCACGTATTCCACGGCGATGCCGGCCTTGTTGAAGTCGGCAATGTGGGAGTGCAGCTGGCGGCAATAGGCGCAGTTGACGTCGGTGAAGACGGTAACGCGATACTTCGGGTTGGCCGGCGCGAACACGATGCGGTCGGCCTCCGGCACCTTGGCCAGCTCGGCCTTGCGGAAATCCGCCCAGCTGTCTTCGCTGATGTTCTTCTTTTTCGACAGGTCGATCACGTCACCATTGAGCATGTACTTGCCGTCGGTGGAGACGTAGACCAGATGGCCCGACGCAATGATCTGAAAGAAACCCGGCATCGGCGCCGGACGGATCGAATCGATCGTGGCATGCGGCACCAGCGCCAGCAGGGCCTTGCGCGCGGCGGCATCCGGTGCTGCGGCCGCGCCATCGGGCGCCGCGCAGGCATTGAGGGTCAATCCGCCGACGCACAGCGCCAGCAACCATTTCTTGAACATCGCAAACCTCGTTGACATGCCACCGCGCTGGGGGGGCGCGGGTAAAAACATATTCTCGCACAGGCACATGAACGCGTATGCGGGCCGTTTGGCACACCGCGGAACCGATGCCAGGCCTCTACCCGGTCAGCCGCGCGGATGGTGCTGGGCGTGCAGGCGCTTGAGCCCCTCCTTCGCCACCAGCGTATAGATCTGCGTGGTGCTCAGCGCGCTGTGGCCCAGCAGCATCTGCAGGGCACGCAGGTCCGCGCCGTGGTTGAGCAGGTGGGTGGCGAAGGAATGGCGCAGCACGTGGGGCGAAATGCGCTTGGATACGATGCCCACCGTGATCGCGTAGCGCTTCACCAGGGTCCAGAACATCTGCCGCGTCATGCCCTCGCCGCGCTTGCTCAGGAACAGTGCCGCGGGCTGGCGTCCGCGCGCCAGCACCGGCCGCGCGGCGGCCATGTAAGCCTCGATGCGCTCGGCCGCCATTTCACCGATCGGCACCAGCCGGTCCTTGCCGCCCTTGCCGGTGACGCGCACCACACCCTGCCGCAGATTCAGCGACGCCAGCGGCAACTCCACCAATTCAGACACGCGCAGGCCCGAGGCGTACATCAATTCCAGCATGGCGCGGTCGCGCAGCCCCAGCGTGGTGCCGACATCCGGCGCCTCCAGCAGGCCTTCGATTTCCCGTTCGGCCAGCGCCTTGGGCAGGCTCCGCGGCGTCTTGGGGCGTTCTATCAGCAGGGTGGGATCTTCAAAGCCTGGCTCCATCCGCGCGACATGCGCATAGAAGCGACGGAACGACGACTGCCGCCGCGCCAGCGAGCGCACCGCCACCGGCTGGCTGCCGTGATACGCGGACAGGTGATGGCGCTGCGCGCTGCGCAGGCTCTGGCCCTGGGTGCCCAGCCAACGGGCGAGACCTTCGAGGTCGCGACGGTACGCGTCGAGCGTGCGGTCGGACAGGCCATCTTCGGACCACACGCGCTCGATGAAGGCATCGATGCTGCGACGGTCGGCTTCGGCGATACTGGGTTCTTCCTGCTGCATGGATGCGATGCTCGCCGTCCGCCTCGCCTCGTGCAAGCGCCCTGTTGCCGAGGCTGCCCAGTCGATGAGTTCCACCACCGCTTCCGACGTGTATTGCCCGCTGTGGCGCCGCCTGATGGCGCTGCTCTACGACCTGCTCGCCGTGGTGGCCATCGTGATGGTGGTGGGCTATGTCTGCCAGCGCGTTACCGGCGGCACGCTGGTCACCACCGATGGCCATGCACACATCGCATGGTGGTACCAGCCACTGCAGGCGCTGGTCGTATCGGCTTACTTCCTCGCCTCGTGGCTGCGCGGTGGGCAGACGCTGGGCATGCGCCCGTGGCGCATCCGCGTGACGAATGCCGACGGCCAGCGCATCTCGGCCGTGCAGGCCATCGTGCGCCTCGTGGTCGCTGCCGCGCCGATGCTGTTGCTGGGCCTGGCACCCGTGATCGGGGCACGCGGCGCCACCTGGGCCGTGCTGGTGGCATGGATCGCCTGGTTCGGCTTCGCCGCGGCGGATTCGCGGAAACGTGCGCTGCATGACGTGGCGGCAGGCACGGAACTACGCAGAATTGCCTGATTTTCATTCTCAGGTCAGGTGTTTTCTGACAACACTTGGCGCATGCCGACGGTTGCAATCCCACGCCCCACCGATGCCGAACTGAAGCGCACCAATCAACGGTTCTACGACGCGCTGTGGTCGGGCGCACGCCTGGTGGACCCAAGCCGCTTCAATACCTGGCCCATGGTGCGCGACCTGGCCATGGCCCTGCCGCGCCGGCTGGAGATCGCGCCGGGCCTGCGGCCCCGCCTGCCGCTGGACGGCACCTGCTTTGTCGACATCAGCCTGGCCGCCCTGCAGGCGCTACGCGCCGAGGGCGCCAGCGCGATACGCGGCAGCATCAGCGACCTGCCCTGCCCCGATGCCAGTTTCGACCTGGTCTGCGCGCTGGACATCCTCGAGCACGTGCAGGATGACGAAGGCGCGCTGCGTGAATTGTCCCGGGTCACCGCGCCGCAGTCCCGTCTGCTGTTGTCCGTGCCCTTGCACGAGTCGGCATGGACGAGTTTCGACGAGTTCGTGGGCCACTACCGCCGCTACGAACCGGCCCAGATCACCGAGCGGCTGGCGTCGCATGGCTGGACGATCGAACGCAGCGCCGTCTACGGCATGCAACCCAGCTCCGGCCTGCTGCTCAAGCTGGGCCAGTGGTCCCTGTCGCACCGGCGCGAGCGCGCCATGTGGTGGTACAACCGGGTGATCATGCCGCTGGGCCTGTACCTGCAGAAACCGCTGCGCTGGCAGCCTGGCCTGCCCGCCAGCGAAGGCGTGGACGAAGTGCTGCTGCTTTGCCGGCGCACGTAAGCGCCTGATTCATCTGGATTGAGACAATGCGGCAGCGCAGCACAAGCCTGCCAAACCGGGTAAGATGCCACCCTCTGACCCCGCCCGGTTTCAACTCATGCTCTATCAGATCCACGAGTGGCAGCGCGCTTTTCTTGGCCCCCTGAGCCATTACGCCGAAGCCAACGCCAAGATGCTGAGCGACGTCACCAGCCCGTTCTCGCATATCCCCGGCGCCCAGCGCATGGCGGCGGGCTACGAGCTGCTGCACCGGCTGGGCAAGGAATACGAGAAGCCCGCGTTCAACCTGACGCAGGTCGCGGCGCACGGTCAGGAAATCGCCGTGATCGAGCGGGTGGTGCTGGACAAGCCGTTCTGCCAGCTCAAGCGCTTCAAGCGCTTCAGTGATGATCAGGAAACCATCGAGAAGATGAAGAACGAGCCGACCGTGCTGGTCGTCGCTCCGCTCTCGGGTCATCACGCCACGTTGCTGCGCGACACGGTGCGCACCCTGCTGCAGGACCACAAGGTGTTCATCACCGACTGGGTCGATGCACGCATGGTGCCCGCCAGCGAAGGCGCGTTCCATCTCGATGACTACGTGGCCTATATCGAAGACTTCATCCGCCACATCGGCGCCGAACGGCTGCACATCATCTCGGTGTGCCAGCCCACCGTGCCAGTGCTTGCCGCCGTGGCGCTGATGGCGGCCCGCGGCGAGAAGACGCCGCTCAGCATGACCATGATGGGCGGCCCGATCGAGCCGCGCAGCAACCCCACCGGGGTCAACAACCTCGCCACCAATCGCCCACTCAGCTGGTTCCGCGGCAACGTGATCCACACCGTGCCGCCGAACTATCCGGGCAGCGGGCGCGAGGTGTATCCGGGCTTCCTGCAGCACGCCGGGTTCATCGCCATGAACCCGGGCCGCCACATGAATTCGCACTGGGATTTCTACGAAAACCTGCTGCGGGGCGACCAGGACGACGCAGACGCGCACCGCAAGTTCTACGACGAGTACAACGCCGTGCTCGACATGCCAGCCGAGTACTACCTCGACACCATCTCCACCGTGTTCCAGCAGTTCCTGCTGCCGCGCGGGCTCTGGGATGTGTCCGGTGAGCGCGTGACGCCATCGGCCATCAGCACCACGGCGCTGTTTACCGTGGAAGGCGAGCTGGACGATATCGCGGGGCTGGGCCAGACCGAGGCGGCGCACGACCTGTGCAGCGGCATTCCCGCCAACCGTCGCGAGCATCGCGTGGTGGAGGGGGCGGGTCACTACGGCATCTTCAGTGGTCGCCGGTGGCGGCAGACGGTGTATCCGCAGGTGCGGGAGTTCATCCGGAAGTTTGATACGCGGGGCGCGTGATCGGCTGATGTCGCCCGGTGGCTGACCTTGTATGGGTCAGCCGGTTTTTCGGCGTGATGGTGTCGCGTTGTGGCGACCCGGCTCGCTGTTGGCTGTCAGGATTGCGTCCGCTTTCCTATTCGCCATTTCGGCGAATTCTTTTCTACTCGCCGTTCCTGCCACCAACTCTCCTACTCGTCATCCCGGCGCAGGCCGGGATCCAGAGCAGTGGTGCCACGTATTGCCTCACCCTCTCATCAACGCCGTCATCCCAGCGAAAGCTGGGATCCAGTGCCTTGGCTCTCTGCCTTCGGTAGTCACGCAGGCGTCAGGTTGCCGCTTACGCAGCGGGGGCGTTTCGACCTCCTGCCGGAGGCCGAGTCACTTTTCTTTGCTGGCCCAAAGAAAAGTAACCCAAAGAAAATGGCCTGAAGAGCTGGCAGCATTCCGTGGGGATAAGCCCGACCGGTCGAGGAACGTTGTTGCTTGGCAACCTCCGCCTCTACACAGCGGGTATCGCGTAGCGCTTCGCAACGCGCCAATGCGCTGAGGACTTAACGCGGAGCGTCGTGCCGCTGCGCGGCACCTCCTTCCTTGCCACTCGGGTGTTCACGTTGAACATCACCTGTCGCTCGTCCTCTCCCGTTCGGCAGAGGACTGGGGTGAGCACTGAGGCGAGAAAGAAACGGGCTTCACACAGTGCGAGACACCCCTGTAGGAGCGCACCTTGTGCGCGACCGCAGCGTCCTGTCGATACCGCTCCGTCAGGTGGTCGCGCACAAGGTGCGCTCCTACAGACAAGCTGAGTCGGCACGCCATTCGCCGTGACACCCTGCGACGCGATGTGCAGCGCAGCTGCACGAGCCTTCGGCTCCAGGCTCTTGACCTACCCGCCCCCTTGAGCGGCGGTGAGGGGCGGACGACAGGCCCGCAGGGGGATCGGCAAGGATGCCGATCCCTTTTCGACAGGACAGGGATGTCCTGTCGAAAAGCCCGGCCGCCCCTCACGGACTGGCCGGCTCCACCGGCCAGCGACGCGATGGGGGTGCCTTTTCTTTTGGTTACTTTTCTTTGGGCAAGCAAAGAAAAGTGACCCGGCCTCCGGCAGGAGGTCGGAAGCCCGCGGCAGGCGAACCCGGTCGCGGTAACGCGCGAGGCCAAAGGCCAAGAGCCAAGTCACTGGATGACCCGCCCTACGGCGGTTGAAAAGCGCCTCCAGCTTTCGCTGGGATGACGAGATGGAGACGATGAGGCACACCTCCAAAAACCAAACCCACCTCACCCCGCAAAAAACGTCCGAAACGCCACCACCGTCCGCGCCACACCCTCATCATCCACATCCAGATGCGTCACCAACCGCAACGTCGGCAAGTAACCGATGCTGATGCGGATACCCGCCTCCCGCAAATGGACGTCCAACTCCCGCAACCGATCTGCCGGCACGTCAATGAACACCATGTTCGTGTGCTGCCCAAGCAGCTTCACGCCGGGGATATCACCCAACCCGGCCGCCAGCGCCGCCGCACGCGCGTGATCGTCAGCCAGGCGGTCCACGTGATGATCCAGCGCATACTGCGCCGCCGCGGCCAGCATGCCCGCCTGGCGCCAGCCGCCACCGGCCACCTTCTTCCAGCGCCGCGCTTTTTCGATCAGAGCCGCGGACCCGACTAGCACCGAGCCGACCGGCGCGCCCAGCCCCTTGGACAGGCAAACCGAGACGCTGTCGAAGTGCTTCGCGATCTCCCGCGCCGGCACGCCACAGGCCACGGCGGCGTTGAACAGGCGGGCGCCATCCAGATGGATGGCCAGGCTGCGTTCGCACGCGAAGTCATGCGCGGCTTTCAGGTAGTCCAGCGGCAGCACGCGACCGTGCCAGGTGTTCTCCAGCGCGAGCAGGCGCGTGCGGGCAAAGTGCGGATCGACCGGCTTGATCGCCGCGGCCACCTTGTCCAGGGGCAGGCTGCCATCGGTGTCCTGCGGAATCGGCTGTGGCTGGATAGAACCCAGCACGGCCGCACCGCCACCTTCGAACTTGTAGGTATGCGCATCCGCACCCACCAGGTATTCGTCGCCGCGTTCGCAATGGGACATCAGCGCCACCAGGTTCGACTGCGTGCCAGTGGGCACGAACAGGCCGGCCTCGAAGCCAAGATCGGCGGCAAGGCGCTGCTGCAGCGCATTGACGGTGGGGTCTTCCCCGTAGACGTCGTCGCCTACCGCGGCATCAAGCATGGCGGCGCGCATGGCCGGCGTGGGACGGGTAACGGTGTCGCTGCGCAGGTCGATCAGGTCCACGGTGGTCTTCCGCTGGGAGAAACAGACCTGAAGCTTGATCGCTCGCCACAGTGGGGGCAAGGCCCGCTGACGCGCCACCAGGGCTTGGGCTAGCCTTGTTGCATGGTCTCCGCATGACGTGGGGACACGGGTCGATCGGAGCCACGGCATGTCGTTCCTGGGTCTCTATCTGCGTGTCATCGCCCTGCTGGCGCCGGAACGGAAGCTGGCGATCACGCTTGCGCTGGCCAACCTGGCGCTGGCGGGTGTGTTCTTCCTGGAGCCGGTGTTGTTCGGTCGCGTGGTGGACGCGCTGGGCAGCACGCACGGTGGCGATGCGCCGCGCCTGATCGGCCTCTGGGCCGGCGTCGGTTTTGCCGGCGTACTGGCGAACGTGTGGGTGTCGCTGCATGCCGACCGGCTTGCGCACCGGCGGCGGCTTGCCGCCATCGCGCTGTTCTTCGAACACGCCGCATCGATGCCGATGTCGTTCCACGGCGAGTACCACACGGGTCGTCTCTCGCGCATCATGAATGTCGGCGTGAGCAATCTGTTCAACCTGTGGCTGAGTTTTTTCCGCGAGCATCTCGCCACGCTGCTGTCGATCGTGGTGATGGTGCCGGTGGCGCTGTGGC
Organism: Dyella telluris; assembly: GCF_014297575.1. Taxonomy (NCBI): domain Bacteria; kingdom Pseudomonadati; phylum Pseudomonadota; class Gammaproteobacteria; order Lysobacterales; family Rhodanobacteraceae; genus Dyella; species Dyella telluris. The sequence continues at coordinate 1,285,029 of NZ_CP060412.1, forward strand.
TGAACTGGAAGCTGGCGCTGCTGATGATCGCGCTGCTGCTTTGCTTTTCCATCTTCAATGCCGTGGCGGTGCAGCGCACGCACAAGGCGCAGGGCGAAGTGGAAGAGCTGCACCACGAGATCGCCACGCGCGCCGGTGACGTGTTCGGCAACGTGACGGTGGTGCAGAGTTTCACGCGCCTGGCGGCGGAATCGCGCGCGCTGCACGATCTGATGACGCGCACGCTCAACGCGCAGTATCCCGTGCTGCGCGGCTGGGCGATCCTCTCAGTACTCAACCGGGCGGCGAGCACACTGACCATCGTGGCCATTTTCGCGGTTGGCGCCGCGTTGCATGCGCGCGGCGAGATCAGCGTGGGCGGCATCGTGAGTTTCGTGGGTTTTTCGATGCTGCTGATCGGGCGACTGGAGCAGTTCGCCACCTTCCTCTCGAACCTGTTTTTCCAGTCGCAGTCGCTGCGCGATTTCTTCACGGTGCTGGATCGCAGGTCGGAGATCGAGGATCGCCCCGGCGCCATCGCCCTGCCCCGCGTCCGGGGCGAGGTGGTGTTCGAGCAGGTCAGCTTTGGCTACGACCCGGTGCAGCCGGCGCTGCACGACCTGAACTTCCGCGCACCGCCGGGCAGCACGATTGCATTGGTAGGCCCCACCGGCGCCGGCAAGAGCACGGCGCTGAGCCTGCTGTACCGCGCGTACGATCCCAGCGCGGGACGCGTGACGGTGGATGGCCACGACGTGCGCGACGTGACGCTGGAATCGCTGCGCCAGAACATCGGCGTGGTGTTCCAGGACGCGGGCATGTTCTACCGCTCCATCCTGGACAACCTGCGCGTGGGCAACCCGGATGCCGACCCCGGCCAGATCGAGGCGGCGGTGGCGTCGGCCGAAGCCGCGGCCTTCATCGCGCGCAAACCCGAAGGGCTGGAAACGCTGGTGGCCGAGCGCGGCCGCTCGCTGTCCGGTGGCGAGCGCCAACGCCTGGCCATTGCACGCGCCATGCTGAAGGACGCGCCCATCCTGATCCTCGACGAAGCCACCAGCGCACTGGACAACGCCACCGAGGCACGCATCCAGCGCGCACTCGACCGGCTGACGGTGGGGCGCACCACTTTCGTAATCGCGCACCGCCTGTCCACGGTGCGACACGCCGACCTGATCCTGGTGCTGGATCAGGGGCGTCTGGTCGAACAGGGACGTTTCGATGAACTGATCCGCAAGGGCGGCCTGTTCGTTCGCCTGGCGGAAGATGGGCAGTTCGTGGCGGACGCGGAGGATGCGCCCGCGAGCGGGGAGGAGTGACGAACGAAACCCGGGAGCCATGCAGGAGCGCACTCGTGCGCGACCGATGAGCCAGGTCGATCCCGCTCCGTCGGACGGTCGCGCACACGTGCGCTCCTACATGGAGTACAACGCGCTGACGCTACCCGTGCTTGCGGAAGTACACCCAGGCGATCACCGCCAGGATCACCGCAGGCAGCAGATTGGCCACCAGCGGCGGCACGCCGTACACGGTGCCGAAGTTCACCATGGCCTTCTGCAGGAAGTACCAGCCGATGGCCAGCAGCATGCCGATGAACATGCGCTTGCCCAGGCCGCCGGAACGCAGCGTGCCGAACGAGAACGGCATGGCCAGAAGCACCAGCACCAGCACGTTCACCGGATACAGCGCGCGGGTCCAGAACGCGGAGGCATAGACGCCCGGGTTCTGCCCGTTCTGTTCCAGATAGCTGATGTTGCGGCGAAGGTCGCGCATGGGCAGGTATTGCGGCTGGATCACCGACTGCTCAAGCACCTGCGGATTGAGCCGCGAATCCCAGGTCTGGCTCGCCGCCGTCGTGGAGTGCGTACCGGCATCGTCCAGCGTGGTGCTGCGCACCTTGCTCATCACCCACTGGCGGCCGTCGTGCTCGGCGGTCTGCGCCCAGTCGAAGCGCTTCACCTGGCCGTCCGGCGTGAGCGTGAACACGCGCACGTCGAGCAGCTGCACGGTGTTGTGCGTGGCGGTGCGCTTGGCTACCCAGCCCTTGGCGTTGATGACGCGATCACCATCACGCGCCCACAAGCCGGAGGCGCCACCCAGGCCCACGTTGTTCGACTTCAGGCGCAGCTGCATGGCCTGCGCCTGCTGGTCGCCCCACGGTGCCGCGGTTTCGCCCAGGATCACCACGGCCACCACCAGGATGGCCACCACGCCCACGGCCGAGGCCGCGATGCGCAGCTTGGACAGGCCGCAGGCACGCAGCGCGGTGAGCTCGTTGGTAGCCGCCAGGCCACCCAGGCCCAGCAGGCCGCCGATTAGCGCCGCGTTGCCGAACATTTCGTACAGGCGACGCGGGAACGTGACCAGCACGTAGACCACGGCGTTGGTCACGGTGTAGCCGTTCTTGCCCACGTTGCCCAGCTGGCGCAGGAACTGGAATACCGCGTCCAGGCCGGTGATCACCAGCCAGACCGTCAGCAGCGAGCCCAGCACCGTGGTGCCGACCAGCCAGTCGACACGGCGAATGCGCAGCGAAGCCATCAGGCACCCGCCTTGCGCGGTTTGCGCGGCGAGTACTGGTTCTGGAACATGCGGACGGCCACGGCGAACACGATGGCGGTGATCACCCACATCGGGAACGAATGGTGCCAGTGGCCCTTGATGATCTGGCCGCGGCAGATCGCCAGCAGCAGGTAATAGAAATAGAACGTGAGGATGGCCAGGAACAGTCGGCCAAAGCGCGGTTCACGCGGACTCTGTCGCGACAGCGGCAGCGCAAGCGTCAGCAGCACCAGCGTCATGAACGGCGCAATGGTGCGCCAGGCGAATTCCGCGCGCGAATCGGGGTTGTCCGTGCGCAGCAGCTGGGCCAGCGTCATGGAGTGCGCGGGATCTTCGTCGTCGCTGTCGGACTGGACGTTGTCCAGCGAGGCGTCGTTGCGCTCGTACTTCATCTTGCGCCAGTTGTCCGCGCCCAGCGGGATGTCGTACTGGTAGCCGTCCCACAGTGCCAGGAAGCGGCCGCTGCCATCGGTTTCCTGATAGAGCTGGCCGTGCTTGCCGGTCACCAGCTTGATATGGGGAACGTTGTCGCGCCCGGTGCGCTCGGTGGCAATGAAGGTATTGCCCAGCGTGCTGCCGTCGCGGCTCAGCTCATCCACGAAAATGATGCCGCCCTTGCCCGGCAGCGGCGTGAAACGGCCCGCGTCGAGGCCCGCCGCGATCACCGAGCGGTTGGCCGCAGCCACCAGCTGGTCCGAGGTGCGGGCCGCCCAGGGGCCCAGCCACAACGCCACCGTACCCACCAGCACCGCCACGGTCACGGCCAGGATGCTCACCGGGCGCAGCAGGCCCGAAGCGCCCATGCCCGAGGAGGCCAGCACGTGCATCTCGCTTTCGCGGTACATGCGGCCCAAGCCGTTGAGCACGCCCAGGAAGGCCGACAGGGGCAGCAGCGTGGACAGGCCGTCCAGCATGTTCAGGCCCAGCACCTGGAACATCACGCTGGCCGGAAAACTGCCATTGGCAACCTGCTGCAGCACGCGCGCGAACGAGGTGCCCGCCATGATGGCCAGCAGCACGATGGCGGTGGCGGCGACGGTTTGCGCCAGCTCACGCAGGAAATAACGATCGAGGATGCTCAGAACCGGTCCTCAGGCATGGAACACCCCGCGCAGGCGCGCGGGCGGGGAAACAGCAGTGAAGTGTACGGGCTGGCGGCCTGTTCTTGGGGACTGTTTCTCGACATGCGATAAGATGAAGGGCTTGGCGCCGCCCCAACCCCGGGCGTGGCAAACCCCAAGTCTAGCCTGTCCGACCCTTTCCGGACCTTTCTGCAGGACATCTCCATGACTCTCCAGTTCAGCCTTGGCTCCGCCGCCCCCGAATCCGTCGACACCCCTTGCGTGGTGGTCGGCGTCTACGAGAACGGCCTGCTCACCAGTGCCGCCGCCCGTGTGGACACCGCCGCGAACGGCGCCATCAAGCGCCAGGTGGAGAGCGGTGACATCAATGGCAAGGCCGGCACCACGGCGGTGCTGTTCGCGCCCGAGGGCGTGGCAGCCAAACGCGTGCTGGTGGTGGGTCTGGGAACGCAGAAGACGTTCGACGGTGCACGCTACCAGAAGGTGAATATCGAGGCCGCGCGCGCCCTGGGCCGCCTGCCCATCGCCAGCGCCGTGTCCTACCTGGCCGAAGTGGACGTGCCCGGCCACGACGCCGCCTGGCGCGTGCGCGTCGCCGCCCTGGCCGCCGATTACGCCGCCTACCGCTACACCGCCACCTTCAAGCCGCGCGAAAAGGCCGCGCAACCGGAGCTTGGCACCCTGACCTTTGCCGGCGGCGACGACGCCAAGGTCGGCCTGGACCAGGCCGCCGCCCTTGCCCAGGGCGTGCGCTTCGCGCGCGAGCTGGCCAACCTGCCGCCGAACATCTGCAACCCTGCCTACATCGCCGCGCAGGCCGAACAGTTCGCCGCGCAGCATGACAAGGTCAGCTGCACCGTGCTTGACCACGAGAAGATGGGCGAGCTCGGCTTCGGCTCACTGCTGGCCGTGGGCCGCGGCTCGGCCAACAAGCCCAAGCTGGTCATCCTTGAATACAAGGGCGGCGCCGAAGGCGACAAGCCGTATGCCTTCGTCGGCAAGGGCATCACCTTCGACACCGGCGGCATCAGCCTGAAGCCGGGCCCGGGCATGGAAGAAATGAAGTTCGACATGGGCGGCGCCGCCGGCGTGCTCGGCAGCTTCGTGGCCACCGTGAAGCTGGGCCTGCCGGTGAACCTGGTGTGCGTGGTGCCGGCCGTGGAAAACATGCCCGACGGCGACAGCTACCGCCCCAGCGACGTGCTCACCAGCCTGTCGGGCCTGACCATCGAGGTGCTCAACACCGACGCCGAAGGCCGCCTGATCCTGTGCGATGCGCTCACCTACACCGCGCAGACCTTCCAGCCGAAGGTGCTGATCGATGCCGCCACGCTGACCGGCGCGTGCGTGATCGCGCTGGGCAAGCACGCCAGCGGCCTGATGAGCAAGCACGACGACCTCGCCGCCGAGCTGATCGCCGCCGGTGAGCACACGCTGGATCGCGCATGGCGCCTGCCGCTGTGGGACGACTACCAGGTGCAGCTGGAATCGGGCTTCGCCGACGTGGCCAACATCGGCGGCAAGAATGCCGGTGCCATCACCGCCGGCTGCTTCCTCGCCCGCTTCACCGAAGGCCAGCGCTGGGCCCACCTGGACATCGCCGGCACGGCATGGGACGAGGGCCGCAAGGGTCTGGCCACCGGCCGCCCGGTGTCGCTGCTGGTGCAGTGGCTGATCGATCAAGCCAGTAAATAAGCTATAGAAGTGAGCAACGAGAGAAGGCAGGGCCCTGCCTTCTCTCACTCCTCTTTCCTCTCCACTCACTTCTCGCCCCTATGCCTCGCGCCGATTTCTACCTGATCGACAAGCCGCGCTTCCGCGAACAGCCGCTGTTGCTGGTGTGCGAGCTGGCCAAACGCGCCAACGCCGCGCAGCAGCCGACCTTGATCCTCGCACGCGATTTCGCCCAGGCCGAAGCCATCGAAGAACTGCTGTGGGAATTCGACGAAGACGGCTTCATCACGCACCAGATCGCCGGTGACGATGACGACCACGTCACCGCCGTGCTGATCGTGCCGCCCGGCATCGAAACGCCCGACCGCCCGATGCTGATCAACCTGCGGGAGGAGTGCGCGCCCGGCAACTACCAGCGCGTACTGGAAGTGGTTGCCGCCGACCCCGCCGAACGCGAGGGTTCGCGCACGCGCTGGACCGAGTACAAGCGCCTCGGGTTCGACGTGACCAAGCACGATATGTAACGCCCCTGGCTCTCTGTAGGAGCGCGCTTGCGCGCGACCGCAGAGCTCCTTATCACCGCAGACGGCGAGCATCGCGCGCAAGCGCGCTCCCACAGAAGACGATCGGTGCGGCTTAGCCGCCCACCGGCTCCCGCGTCGCCACCGGCTGTGCCTGAATCGCATCCTCCAGCTGTTCGCCGGTCAGGGGCTTGCGCAGGAAGCCATCCATGCCCGCCTCTTTCGCGCGCGCCTCTTCGTCACCGCCCGAGCGCGCGGTGATGGCCACGATGGGAATATGGCGGCCGGGCTCTTCGCGCTGGCGGATCAGCCGCGCAATCTGAAAACCGTCGATGCCCGGCAGGTCCAGATCCAGCAGGATCACATCGCAGGTGGACTGCGCCAGCTCCGCCAGTGCCGCCAGGCCATTGCCGACGTAACGCACGTCGTGACCGGCGCGCTCCAGCAGGCCGCGAATGACGGCTGCAACGATGGCGTCGTCCTCCACCAGCAACACGCGCAGCGGCAACGCGTCCATGCGATCGTTCCGCGGCGTCGGAGCGCTGGCTGGTTCCTGCGTGGCCGGCAACGGCAATTGCACGTGGAAAGTGCTGCCGAACGCCACCTTCGATTCCAGCTTGATGCTGCCGCCCATCATGGCGACCAGCTCGCGACAGATGGCCAGGCCCAGTCCGGTGCCGGAGCGACGCTGCGGCCCGGTGACCTGTTCGAAGCGCTGGAACAGGCGCGACTGGCTGGCTTCGGGGATGCCGGGGCCGGTATCGATGATGCTGAAGCGCAGCCCATCGTCGGTGCGGCGCACGCGCAGCGTCACGCCGCCGCGCTCGGTGAACTTCAGCGCATTGTTGGCCAGGTTGAGCAGCACCTGCTTGATGCGCATCGCGTCGCCGATCATGCGCGCCGGCAACTCGCGCGGCAGGTCCAGCTCAAAGCGCAGGCCCTTGGCGCGCGCCTGCCCCAGCTCCATGTGCGCGATGTCCTCGATCAAGGCGCGCGGATCGAACGGCGCGTACTCCAGGTCCAGCTTGCCTGCTTCGATGCGCGCCAGATCCAGGGCGTCGTTGACGAGCTTGAGCAGCATGCCGCCGGAACGCTGCATGGCTTCGGCATAGTCGCGCTGGGTACGGCTGAGTGGCGTGCTCAGCAGCAACTCGGCCATGCCCATCACGCCGGTCATGGGCGTGCGGATTTCGTGACTGAGCGTGGCGAGGAACTGCGTTTTCGCCGCACTGGCCTGCTCGGCCAGGTCGCTGCGCTGTTCGGCCAGCAACACCTGCTGGCGCTCGGCAAGGCGACGACGCCACGCGTGCAGGGCCAGCCATGCCAGCAACACCACCATCACCACATACGCGCACCAGGCCCACCAGCGCGTCCACGGCGGCGCTTCCACATGGATGTGCAACGGCCTGGCCAGCTGCGCCCATACGCCATCGGCACCGGAGGCCATCACGTCCAACGTGTAGTCGCCGTGCGGCAATCCGGTCAGGTCGCGTTCGCCGCGATTGCCCGTGTCGACCCATGCACTGTCGATCCCGGCCAGCCGGAAGCGGTAACGATTGGTCGTGGGATCGACGTACGAGAACACGCGCGAATCCACGGTGAGCCCGGAATCGTTCCAGCCGATGGACAGTTCACCGTCGGCGGGCACCGGCAAGTCGCGCAACGCACCATTGCGACGCACCTGGATGCGGGTGACCGCCATGCGCGGCGGCTCGGTTCGTGTCGATGTCCGGTTCGGGTTGAAGCCCAGTACGCCGCCCAGCGTGGGCGAATAGATCATGCCGTCACGCATGCGGGCAAAGCCGCGCAGGAACTCGCCGTTGCTGACGCCATCCTGCAGGCCCATCTCGCGGAATTGCCCCGTGGCGCTGTCGAAACGCCACAGGCCGTCGCGACCGAAGATCCACACGCGCCGATGCTGGTCCACGGCCAGGTCGACCACGTTGATGGATGGCCAGCCATGCCCGGCATCGATCTTGCGATCCAGCGCCAGCGCATCGCCCACGGCGTGGTAGTGCTCCAGCCCGTCAGGGCGGGCCACCCACATGCCGTCGTCGGTGAAGTCGAACGCGTCCACCGCCTGGCGGTTGTCCACGCCGGGCACGGGTTCGAAATGATCATTCGTGCGATCCAGCCGCAACAGACCGCCGTCGCTCGCGTACCAGAACGTTCCGTTCCTGAGCGTGAGCTGGGAACCCCAGCGCGCTTTCTCTTGCGCAGGCTCGAACTTCACCGGCGTGATGGCCAGCGTGTCCTGGTCGATCCGGAACAGGCCTTCGCCAAAGGTGCGTGCGTAGAGCTTGCCGTCCGGCCCCAGCTCGACTTCCAGCGGGTGCTTCATGCCCTGCTGAGCGCCGTTGACTGCATCCAGCTTGCCGTGGGTGTAGCGATACAGTTCGCCGCGCACGGTAACCCACAGGCGCGCCGGAGCGTCTTCGGTCAGCGCGAGCACATCGCCGCGCAGCCCGGAAATCACGTGATCCACCTTGCCGGTATCTGGCCAGAGCCGGTCGACGCGGCCATCGCGTTCGCCCACCCAGATGGCGCCATTGCTGCCGCGCGCCACGGCATAGGCCACCGAATCGCGCAGGCTGTTGTCGTCGTCGGGAATATGGGTGAAGCGACTGACGCTGTCCCAACCCGGTGCAAGGTACCCCACGCCACCGTCGAACAACGCGATCCACAGGCCACCTTCGCTGTCCTGGCGGATCTGCCACACCCAGGTGCCCGGCAGGTTGCCGTTGAGCACGGGCTGGTTGGTGATGGCCTGGATCCTGGCGTCATGGCCATCCTGCAGGAACAGCCCTCGCTGCGTGCCTATCCACATGCGGCCGGCGCGATCGCGCGCGCTGCTCAGGATATTGGTGTCGGGCAACTCGCCCACGCCGATCGGGTGGGCCACGTCGTCGGCGCCCACGACATACAGGCCATGCGTGGACGACACGCGGATCTCGTCATCCTCGCCTTCGATACGCCACGCATCCAGTGCCTTGTCCGCGGCACCCGTGAGGATGGGATGAAACGTGCCGGCGGCATCGCGACGGAAAACGCCGTTGTCAGCCCCCACCCAGAGCTGGCCGCGCCTGTCCACGAACAGCGCGCCCACAGTGCCGATCGCGCTGGGTATGTCGCCGGTCACCGTGATGTGATCGAAGCCGCCGCCATCGGGATGCATGCGGTCCAGCCCCTGCGCCGTGCCGACCCAGATCGTGCCGTCGCCGGTCTGGGCGATCGACCACGCCTTGTCGCTGGCCATGCTCGCCGGATCGCCGGCGTCATGCCCCCAGTGCCGGAACGTGCCCGTGTCGTGGTCGTAGCGGTTGAGGCCCGCTTCCAGGCCAGCCGCCCAGAGAAATCCGGCGTGGTCGAACATCAACGCCGAGATGCCGTTGTTGAACAACGACCGCGGATCGCCCGCCACATGACGGAACACCTGGAAGCCGACGCCGTCGTAGCGTGCAATGCCGCTCTTGGTGCCGAACCACATGGTGCCGTCAGGTGCCTGCACCACGGTATAGACACTGCTGCTCGGCAAGCCATCGCCCGTGCCGAAGCGGCGGAACTGCGGCGTTGCGAGAGCGTCGTTGCCGGAGGTGGCCACCGATGCGGGGGATGCAGCCGTCGGCGCCTGCACGGCCGCCGGCCCGGGCACGACCACCGACGTGGACGCCCCCATGAACAGGACCGCGCTGAACAGCAAGGACGGCAACATGCATTTCCCCCAGGATTTTTCGATCATGCCAGACCCGCCGGGCGGGAACGAGCCTGGCTTTTGGCCGACACGGCCGGCTCTGGCATGGAGCCGACGTTGCCCGGAGGGAAACAATCCGTTCGGGGGCCGCGGCTGGCAACACCCAGACGGATCGTCCAGACTCCCGCCATGCCAACGCCCCGCCTTCCCCGCCGGCTTCTATTCGCGCTCGCGTGCGCCCTGGCACCGCTTGCCGTGACGGCCGCGCCGGTCACCTACCGCTACGACACCACCCATAGCCAGATACTTTTCAGCATCGACCACAACGGGTTCTCGCGCCCGTTCGGGCGGCTGCATATAGCGCAAGGCTGGTTGCGTTTCGACGCGGATGACTGGAGCCGGTCCGCCACCGAACTGGATATCGACCTGGCCAGCCTGGACATGGGTGCCCCCGCCTGGAATGCCGCGGTGCTCAAACCGGCCTATCTGGATGCCGACAAGGCACGCCTGGCGCATTTCGCCAGCACCTCGGTGGAACGCAAGGACGAGACGCACGGGGTGCTGCACGGCAACCTTACGCTACGCGGCGTGTCACACACGGTGGATATACCGTTCACCTTCAACCGGCTGGGCACCACCATTTACGGCATGCATACCGTGATCGGGTTTTCCGGCACGGCCATGCTGCAGCGAGACGATTACGGCATGACCGCCACACCCAACTCCGTCGGCCACAGCGTCAGCGTGTGGCTGGAGCTGGAGGCCATCCAGGAAGACACTCACCAGAGCAACAAGGAACAGCCATGAGTTTTCGCAATACCGACCGCCAATGGGGATCGGTCGCCAAGTTTTTCCACTGGACCATTGCCCTGCTGATCATCGGCAACGGCATCTTCGGGTTGCTGATGGACCTGGCCCAGAACCCGATGCAGAAGATCAACTGGCTGGCGCTGCACAAGTCGATCGGCCTGACCGTGCTGGCGCTGTTCCTGCTGCGCGTGCTGTGGCGCTTCTTCAACCGCACGCCGAAGGATGAGCCCGCGCCGCGCTGGCAGCACCTGGCTGCGCACGCCGTGCACATCACGCTTTACGCGCTGGTGGTGCTGCTGCCGTTGAGCGGCTGGTGGTTCAACTCCATCGCCGGCAAGCCGCTGCAGTTTTTCAAGCAGTTCAACCTGCCTGCGCTGACCGCCGCCAATCCCGAGTCGCGCCATCTGTGGCACGAAGTGCACGAATACCTGTTCTGGTTCCTGGTGCTGCTGCTGGTGCTGCATATCGGTGGCGCGCTGAAGCATCACCTGATCGACCGCGACAACACCCTGCGGCGCATGCTCCCCTTCGCACGCCTGCGCCAGACCTCCCAAGGAGAACGTTGATGAACCGCTCTGCGCTTAAATTCGCCGTCCCCATGCTTTTCGCCCTGGCGTTGCCCGGCTTTGCCAGCGCGGCCGACTACGCCGTGCAGCCGGCCGGCAGCAAGCTCGGCTTCAGCGGCAGCTTCCAGGGGCAGTCGTTCGACGGCAGTTTCGGCCAGTGGACCGCCGCCATCAGCTACGACCCGGCCAAGGTCGCCAGCTCCAAGTTCGACGTGGAAGTGGACCTGTCCAGCGTGAAGACCCGCGACAAGGACCGCGACGGCGCCCTGCCCGGCTCGGATTTCTTCAACGTGGCCAAGTTTCCCAAGGCGCACTTCGTAACCACCGGTTTCCGCCAGAACGGTGCGCAGGTCATCGCCGACGGCAACCTGACCCTGCGTGGCGTGACCAAGCCGGTAAGCCTCACCGTGGTGTTCAAGCCGGCGGGCACGGGCGCAACGCTGGATGTCACCGGCGCGGTGAAGCGTCTTGATTTCGGCGTGGGCGGTGGTGATTACGCCGACACGTCGGTGATCGCCAACGACGTGAAGGTCAACGCGCACCTGGTGCTTAGCGCCAAATAAGCTTCGCTTTTCCCACTGTAGGAGCGCACTTGTGCGCGACAGCGGCTCCCGAGTGACCGGGGAGCCGACCGTCGCGGTCGCGCACAAGCGCGCTCCTACAAGGGGGTATCGGCCACAAAGGCCCGTACCGCTGCCGCATCGAACGGCCAGTCCAGCTCCCGCCCGCTCCCGCTGTCACGCAGCACCGGCACCCGTGTGCCGTAACGCGCTTCCAGCGCCTCATCGTCGTCCACCCACAGGCTGTCGAAATCGGGCGCACGCGCCTCGGCCATCACGGCCAGCGCCTGGTCGCACAGGTGGCAGTAGTCCCGCTGATAGAGCACGTATCGCATCGGCATAGGGGCCGGAAGATACCGTGCCGATCCAACCGGCGACACCACACCCTGCCGCGCCGCCCCGTGTAGCCCCACCCGTTCCCAGCGCGATCTCGCCCAGCTGGAGACTGGTAAATTCAAATGATAATTACTATCATTTGCGTATTCAGGGCCCAGCGAGGCCCCGCCGGACGCCAGACCGCCCCGGCCTTCTCCCCCCGATACCTACACGACATCCAAGGCCTTCCTGATGCCCTCGCTTGCGCGACCGTTCCCGTACCGCACCCTTGCCCTGGCGCTTTCCCTGGCCCTGTCCGCTCCACTGCTGCATGCCGAGGATGCGCCGGATGCTGCCGACACCACCAAGGTGAAGAACCTTGAAGGCGTGCAGACCACGGCCACGGTGACGGGCGATGGCGATTCGTACACCACCAAGACGCCCGCCGGCGCCACGCGCCTGCCGCTGACGCTGCGCGAGACACCGCAGTCGGTGAGCGTGGTCACCGACCAGCAGATGAAAGACTTCAACCTCACCAACATCAACGCCGTACTGGACAACACCACGGGCGTGAACGTGGAGCGCGTGGAAACCGACCGCACCTACTACAGCGCGCGCGGCTTCGACGTCACCAACTTCCTGATCGACGGCGTCGGCCTGCCGTTCCCCAATGGCGAACAGGAAGGCGATATCGATACGGCCCTGTACCAGCGCATCGAAGTGCTGCGTGGTGCGAACGGCCTGCTGTCCTTCACCGGCAACCCGTCAGCCACCATCAACTTCGTGCGCAAGCGGCCCACGGCCGATTTCCAGGGCGACGTCGGCCTGACCGTAGGCAGTTTTGACAATCGCCGGCTTGATGTCGACCTCTCCGGCCCGCTCAACGATACGCATAGTGTCCGTGGCCGCCTGATCGCGGCCGACCAGGACACCGACAGCTATCTGGACCGCTACAACCTGCGCAAGCAGGTGCTCTCGGGCATCGTGGATGCCGACCTCACCAGCAGCACCTTGCTCACGGCCGGCATCAGCTATCAGAAGAACAAGACCCACGGCGGCATGTGGGGCGCGCTGCCGCTCTACAACACCGATGGCACGCCCACCGATTACAGCCGCGATACCAGCACCTCCGCCGACTGGTCGCGCTGGAACGTCGCCGATACACGCAGCTTCCTGGAACTCACCCAGCAGCTGGGCAATGACTGGAGCCTCAAGGCATCACTCACCTACCGCCGCATCGCCGAGGACAGCAACCTGTTCTACGTCTACGGCACGCCGGATGCGCAGACCGGCCTGGGCCTGTACTCCTATCCTTCGGCGTACACCAGCGCGGAGAAGCAGTACGTTGCCGACGTGTACGCCAGTGGCCCGTTCCAGCTCGGTGGCCGCACGCACCAGCTGGTGCTGGGCGCGAACTGGGCCAAGGACGACGTCCACCAGTTCTCCAGCTATGGCCAGGGCATCGGCACGCCGCTGCCGCCGCTCGACCAGTGGACGGGCAATTACCCGGAACCGCCGTTTGACGCTTCCTACGGTAGCGGCGATTTCCATATCAAGCGAAAGACGCTCTACGCCACCGCGCGCTGGAGCCTGGCCGACCCGGTCACGCTGATCACCGGCGCCAGCCTGGTGCACATCGAGCAGTACGGCGACAACTACGGCGTGCCGAGCAACTACGACAAGACCCAGACCACGCCGTTCGTCGGCCTGGTCTATGACTTCGCCAAGAACTACTCGGCGTACATCAGCTACGCCAAGCTGTTCAATCCGCAGACGCAGACCGACGTGAACAACAAGGTGCTCGATCCGGTGACCGGCGCCAACCTCGAGGTCGGCGTGAAGGGCGAGTGGGTCGACGGCCGCCTGAATGCCACGTTCGCGCTGTTCCGTTCGCGCCAGGACGGCCTTGCCGAATACGCGGGCCACAACATGGCGACCAACCAGGATTACTACAGCGGCATCAACGCCATTTCCAAAGGCTACGAATTCGACGTGAGCGGCCAGATCACCGACAACTGGCAGGTGAGTGGCGGCTACACGCAGCTGGGCCTGGTCGATCCGGAAGGCCGCAACGTACGAACCTACGTGCCGCGCCGCATGTTCCGCCTGGCCACCAGCTACCGCTTCGACGCCCTGCCCGGCTTCAAGGTCGGCGGCACGCTGCGCTGGCAGGACCGCATCTACCGCGACCAACAGGACGTGGCGCTCGACGGCAGCGAGATCTTCACCACGCAGGGTTCCTATGCGGTGCTGGGCCTGATGGCCGGCTACGACTTCGGCCAGCACTGGAGCACCACGCTCAACCTCGACAACGTGACCAACCGCAAGGTCATCACCAGCCTGTACTGGTCGCAGGGTTTCTACTCGGCACCGCGCAGCGTCATGGCAAACGTGCGGTATAGCTTCTAGGAGTGAGTGAAGAGGAGTGAGAAGTGAGCAAAGGGCGGGGCTCAGGCCTTCTCTCACTTCTCACTTCTCTACACTGTTTTCTCGCTCCATACGCAAGCGCATTGGCCGGCCGCGCTGCGCCGCGTCAACGAAGACCAACCGGCACGCGTAGAATGAGCGGTTCTCCCCGCCCACTCCGCGTGCTTCCATGGCTGTCAGCGTTTTCGACCTGTTCAAGATCGGCATTGGTCCGTCCTCCTCGCATACCGTCGGCCCCATGCGTGCCGCGGCCCGTTTCGCCGAACGCTGGCTGGAAGAGAAAGGCGTGCTCGACCGCGTGGTGCGCGTGCGCGCCGAGCTGTACGGCTCGCTGGCCATGACCGGCCGTGGCCATGGCACCGACAAGGCGGTGCTGCTGGGCTTCGAGGGCGAGCATCCGGACACGGTCGATCCCGATCACATTCCCGACGCGCTGCATCGCATCCGCACCACGCACCGCCTGCGCGTGCTGGGCAAGCATGAAATCGAGTTCGACGAGAAGCGCGACCTGGTATTCAACAAGCGCCAGAAGCTGCCGTTCCACACCAACGGCATGCGCTTCTCCGCCTACGACGCCGAAGGCCACGAACTGGCCACGCGCGATTACTACTCGGTGGGCGGCGGCTTCGTGGTGAACCACGACGAGGCGGCCGAAGACCGCATCGTGGCCGACACCACCGAGCAGCCCTACCCGTTTTCCACCGGCGACCAGCTACTGGAGCTGTGCGAGAAGAACCAGCTCACCATCGCGCAGCTGATGATGGAGAACGAAAAGGTATGGCGCCCCGAAGCGGAAACGCGCGCCGGCCTGCTCACCATCTGGAAGGCCATGCAGGATTGCGTGAACCGCGGCCTGCGTTCGCCGGGCGTGTTGCCGGGCGGCCTGAAGGTAACGCGTCGCGCGCCGCAGATGGCCGAAGACCTGCGTTCGCAGCCGGAAGCCTCGCTGAAGGATCCGCTGACCATCCTCGACTGGGTCAACCTTTACGCCCTCGCCGTGAACGAAGAGAACGCCGCGGGCGGTCGCGTGGTGACCGCGCCGACCAATGGCGCGGCCGGCATCGTTCCCGCTGTGCTGCACTACTACCACCGCTTCATTCCGAAGGCCGACGAGAACGGCATCGTCGATTTCCTGCTTACCGCGGGCGCCATCGGCATCCTCTACAAGGAAAACGCATCGATCTCCGGCGCGGAAGTGGGCTGCCAGGGTGAAGTGGGCGTGGCCTGTTCCATGGCCGCCGGCGGCCTTACCGCAGCGCTGGGTGGCAACGTGCTGCAGGTGGAAAACGCTGCCGAAATCGGCATGGAACACAACCTGGGCCTGACCTGCGACCCCATCGGCGGCCTCGTGCAGATCCCCTGCATCGAACGCAACGCCATGGCTTCGGTGAAGGCAATCAACGCCAGCCGCATGTCGCTCAAGAGCGACGGCAAGCACCGCGTGTCGCTGGACAAGGTCATCGCCACCATGCGCGACACCGGGCGCGACATGAAGGACAAGTACAAGGAAACCTCGCGCGGCGGCCTGGCGGTGAACGTCATCGAGTGCTGAGGACAGTGCGGGTTGGGTGATCCCGGACGAAGGCCGGGGTCATCCACAGCGTGATGTGAGCCGCTGCGGCGCCCCAACTGCCGATCATTCGCGGCACTGTAGGAGCGCACCTTGTGCGCGACCCGGGAACTGCAGCTCGACGCAGTTAATGGCATTCGCGAAGGACGTCACCGCTTTGACACTCCGTAGGCTGTCGCGCACAAGGTGCGCTCCTACCTGTGCCGCTACCGGCTGTCATGATGCTCACGACCCCGCCGGCGCTGCCGGCAGCTTCGCCGCGTCGGCATCCACCCGTCCCTTCAGCTCGGTGAGCTGCGAGGGCGTGAGCTTCGCTGCCGCACGGGCCAAGTAATCACCGGCGCTGCCGAGCTCCTTCTGGCTGTCCATGCGTTGCGCCAGTGAAATCTGGTACCAGCCCTCGGCCGGGTTTTCCGCCACGCCGGTGCCCGTCACGTAGGCCACGCCCATCGCGTAGTGGCCCTCCATCCCGTTGCCCGCCATGGACTTGCGCGCCAGCGTGACGCCACGCGCCGCATCCACCGGCACACCCTCCTTGCCGGTGATGAGGAAGTAGCCCAGCAGGCCCGCCGCCTTGGCGTTGCCGCTATCGGCGGCTACCTGTAACCAACGCATGCCCGCAACGGGATCTTTCCGCCCGAATGCACCATTCAAGTAGAGCTGGCCCAATACCAGCTGCGTATTGGCGTCGCCCTTCCGGGCTGCCTCGGTCAACAGCTTTTCGGCCAGCGCGGGATCCTTGGGCAAGCCCCAATGGCCCGACAGGCGTGCCATGCCCATCACTTCCATGCCCTTGGGCGCCCCCTTGTCCGCGGCCTTCTGTGCCCACTGCATGGCCTCCTGCTGCGCATTGCCGTCAATCTCGAGCACCACCGACAGGGTGGCCATGTCGTCGGCGTTCTGACTGATGGTGACGCTCTTGCGCAGCCACTCGAGGCCGGCGGGCACGTCGCGAGGCGTCCCCACGCCCGCCATGGTGGCGAAGCCAAGTTGCCAGGCACCTTTGGCGTTGCCGGCCATGGCCGCCTTGCGATACCACCCGGTGCTGGCCACTTTGTCGGCGGGTACGCCATCCGTCTCCAGCGCACGACCCAGCTCGACCTGCGCCTGCGCGTCCCCCGCCTCGGCGCGCTGCTGCAGCGCCTCGCGCGTTGCATCCCCGGGCGCCGCCATGGTCCACGCCGGGCATGCCGCCACGGCCACCATCACCACCAGCCATGCCGCACGGATCATGGTGCGCCCTACCTCTGTGGGGAGGGCCCGATACTAGCCCGCCGCCACGGCGCCGCCAATTTGCCAGTCGCCCGAGTCGTTGCTCCGTTCGCGCACGTACCGATTCATGCGCCGATTCAATGACCTGGGTGCTGCGCTGCGCCACGGCCCGTGACTCCTGACGGGCTGACAGCCGCAGGACCGGTCTGTCATCATCGCCCCCTTGTGTCGCCCGGGAAGGCGGCTTTCACTTGTGTCGCCCCGGGGGCGGCCCGTCGATCCACTGACCTGGGGACCTGCATGTCTCAATCTCCGATCCGCCGCGACGTCGGCCCATTCGCCCTCATGCTTACCGGCCTGGGCTCGATCATCGGCTCCGGCTGGCTGTTCGGCGCATGGCGCGCGGCAGGCCTGGCCGGCCCCGGCGCGGTATGGGCCTGGGTGCTGGGCGCGGCCATCATCATGACCATCGCCCTGACCTACGCCGAACTGGGTGCGATGTTCCCCGAATCCGGTGGCATGGTGCGCTACAGCCACTACTCGCACGGTTCACTGGTCGGCTTCATCGGCGCGTGGGCGAACTGGATCGCCATCGTCTCGGTGATCCCGGTGGAGGCCGAAGCCTCGGTGCAGTACATGGCCTCGTGGCCGTGGAAGTGGGCGCAGGACCTGTACATGCACATGCCTGACGGGCATGGCGAACTGAGCCTGCCAGGCCTGTACATCGCCGCCGTGCTGGTGCTGATCTACTTCCTGGTCAACTTCTGGAGCGTGAAGCTTTTTGCGCGCTCCAACACGCTCATCACGGTGTTCAAGCTGGTGGTACCGGCAGCGACCGGCCTCGCGCTGATCGCCAGCGGTTTCCACTCCGAGAACTTCTCCGTGGGCGTGCATGGTGATGCACACGCCATCGACTTCGCGGCGGTGCTCACCGCCGTGGCGACCGCAGGCATCGTCTTCAGCTTCAACGGCTTCCAGAGTCCGGTGAATCTGGCTGGCGAAGCGCGCAATCCGGGCAAGAGCATTCCTTTTGCGGTGATCGGTTCGATCCTGCTGGCGACCGTGGTGTACCTGATCCTGCAGGTGGCCTATCTCGGCGCGGTGCCGCCGGACATGCTCGCCAAGGCCGGCTGGCACGGCATCGATTTCCGCTCGCCGT
Source organism: Dyella telluris (assembly GCF_014297575.1). NCBI lineage: Bacteria > Pseudomonadati > Pseudomonadota > Gammaproteobacteria > Lysobacterales > Rhodanobacteraceae > Dyella > Dyella telluris. Next base: position 1,303,157 of record NZ_CP060412.1, read on the forward strand.
TCGCCGAGCTCGCCATCATCGTCAACCTGCACTGGCTGGCGATGCTGCTGTACGTCGACGCGTTCATCAGCCCCAGCGGCACCGGCATGACCTATACCGCCACCACGGCGCGCATGATTTACGGCATGGAGCGCAATGGCACGTTGCCGAAGGTGCTCGGTCGCATCCATCCGAAGTGGGGCGTGCCGCGTCCGGCAATGTGGTTCAACCTCGCCGTCTCGTACCTGTTCCTGTTCAAGTTCCGCGGCTGGGGCACGCTGGCGGCGGTGATCTCGGTGGCGACGATCATTTCCTACCTGACCGGCCCGGTGAGCGCGATGACCTTGCGCCGCACCGCACCGAACCTCCATCGCCCGCTGCGCATCGCCGGCCTGCCGATTCTTGCGGGCGTCGCCTTCATCATGGCAACGGAGCTGCTCTACTGGGCGCGCTGGCCGCTCACCGGCGAGATCATCATGCTGATGATCGTGGCCCTGCCGGTGTACCTGTTCTACCAGTTCAAGGCCAACTGGCATGACTTTGGCCGACAGCTCAAGGGCGCATGGTGGCTGATTTTCTACCTGCCCACGCTGGCGATCGTTTCGTGGGTGGGCAGCGTGGATTTCGGTGGCAACGGCTTCATCCCGTATGGCATCGACCTCGCGGTGGTTGCCGCGGTGGGCCTGGTGTTCTACGTGTGGGGCGTGAAGTCCGGCTGGCGCACGCCGTCGGTGGAAGAGGCCGAGGCCAATCCGCACGTGCACGACTGAACCGTACGCAGCAACGGATGACATGAAAAACGCGCGGCGATGAGCAGCGCGTTTTTTTGTATCCGAGTTGCCAGCATGCGTGAGCACCGCGCGTCGCGATGGAACCGGACCTTCCCTACCGTCATTCCCGCGAAGGCGGGAATCCAGTGCCTTTCTGGGTCATGCGATGTGCTGAAAGTCGCTGGATTCCCGCCTTCGCGGGAATGACGAGCGAGAAGCCAGCGGTGTTGCGATTTACGCCAGCGCCAGCACATCCCCCAGCAAAGCCTGCGCCGTCACTTCCGGCCCGGCGCCCGGCCCCTGGATCACCAGCGGCTGGGTGTTGTAACGCGTGGTGCTGAGGGCGAACTGGTTGTCGGTGCCGTAGAGACGCGTCGCCGGATGGTTGGCCGGCACTTCCACCAAGCCGACGCGTGCACGGCCGCGCTGATTGAGACGCGCGAGGAAACGCAGCGAACCGCCACGTGCCTTTGCCTCGGCAAACCGCGCGGCGAGCGGCTCGTCGAGTTCTTCCAGTCGGGCGAGGAAGGTTTCCACGTCCACGCCACGCAGGCTTTCCGGTACCAGGCTTTCCACTTCCACTTCGTCCGGTCGCAGCGCGAAGCCGGCGCAGCGGGCGAGGATGAGCAGCTTGCGCGCCACGTCTTCGCCGGAAAGATCACAGCGCGGATCGGGCTCGGTGTAACCCAGTTCACGCGCACGACGCAGCAGGGCCGAGAACGGCTGGCTGCCGTCGTACTGGTTGAATAGATACGACAGTGAACCGGAGAACACGCCTTCCAGCGTGAGCAGGGCATCGCCGCAATGACGCAGGCGACGCAGCGTGGAGATCACCGGAAGTCCGGCGCCCACCGTGGCCGAATCACCGTAACGACCGCCGCTGGCCAGCGCCGCCTGCAGCGTGCGCCAACCCGGGAGATCACCACCGGCCAACGACTTGTTGGCCGTGACCACGTGATAACCGCGCGCCAGCCACTCGGAATGGCGTGACGCCAAGGTGCCGCACGCGGTCGCATCGATCACCACCTTCACCGCGGCGTCGTGTGCATCGAGCGCGGCAAGCAGCGCCGCATCGTTGCGAACGTCGCCGTGCGACTTGAGTTTCTCGCGCAGGGCGCGGTCCGCGAGATGCTCCGCCTGCGTCTGCTGACGACGCGAATTGGCCGCGCCCACCAGCCGGATCGATGCCGCCGCCGGCGTATTGAGCAGCTTGAGGAAGGCGCCACCCACCACGCCGGTGCCGAGCAGCACGGCGGCAATGGCCGGCGACGCCAGCGGATTGGATGCAACCGCGGCCTCCGTCGTCAGCACGGCGCTCATGCACTCACCCGGCGTTTCCCGTGAGCCACGGCCTCGGCGCGAGCCAGGGCGGCGTCGATATCCGCCAGCAGATCCTCACCATCCTCAATGCCCACCGACAGGCGCAGCAGCGTGTCGGCAATGCCAGCGGCGCGACGTGCTTCCGGCGCCATGGAGGCATGCGTCATGGAAGCCGGATGGGCCACCAGGCTTTCCACGCCACCCAGCGATTCGGCCAGCGAGAAGTAGCGCACGCCATCGACAAAGGCCGCCACCTGCGCTTCGCCGCCTTCCAGCTCGAAGCTCAGCATGGCGCCGAAGCCCAGCTGCTGGCGGGCCGCCAGCGCATGACCCACATGGCTTTCCAGGCCCGGGTAATACACCTTGCGCACGGCCGCATGGCCGTCCAGACGCTCGGCGATGCGCACGGCGTTTTCCTGGTGCTGGCGCAGTCGCACGTTGAGCGTGCGCAGGCCACGCAGGGTGAGAAAGCTGTCGAACGGTGCACCGGTGAGGCCATTGCAGTTGCCCCACCACTTGAGCTGATCGGCCACGGCCTGATCGCGCGCCACCACGGCGCCGCCCACCACGTCACTGTGACCGTTGATGTACTTGGTGGTGGAGTGCACCACCACGTCCGCGCCCAGCGTCAGCGGCTGCTGAAGGGCCGGCGAGAGGAAGGTGTTGTCCACCACCACCAGTGCGCCCACCGCGTGCGCGGCCTGCGCCACATGGCGGATGTCGGTGATGCGCAGCAGCGGGTTGGACGGCGTTTCCACCCACACCAGCGACGGCTTCAGCGCGAGACCGTCCGCCAGCGAGTGGGCGTTGGTGAGATCCACGAACTTGACCTGGAAGCGGCCCTTCTTCGCCCAGGCATCCAGCAGGCGCCACGTGCCGCCGTAGCAATCATGCGCAGCCAGCACCAGCGAACCGGCAGGCACCAGCTCCAGCGCCAGCGCCACGGCCGCCATGCCACTGGCCGTCACCACCGCGCCTACGCCCTGCTCCAGCTCGGCCAGCGCTTCGCCCAGCAGGTCACGCGTGGGGTTGCCGCTGCGCGAATAGTCATAGGCGCGCTTGCCACCCAGTCCGTTGAAGGCGTAGTTGGTGGACAGGTGCAGCGGCGGCACCACGGCACCGTGCTGGGTGTCGGACTCGATGCCGGCGCGCACGGCGCGGGTATTCAGGCCAGGCGGGGTACAGGGGACGGTGGTGTCGCTCATGGTGGATCTCCGTGCGTATCGCGTTCTTTGAATTCGGGGTCAACAACCGGCCAGCGCATCGCGCAGCAGCGGCGCAAGGCGGTCGGTTTCCTTGAGGAAGGCGTCGTGGCCGTACGGCGACTCGACCACTTCCAACGTGGCCGGGCCATGCAGCCGGCGCTGCAGCTCGCACAGGTCGGCCAGCGGCACCAGTCGATCGGACGGAAAGCCGATCAGCGTGGCGGGCGCGGCCACCTGTTCGGGTGTCACGTCGTGCAGGTCGATGGATTCGGACAGCGCCAGGAAGCGCTCCACGTCGAAGCGCTCGACGAAACGACGGCCGGCGTGCTCGAGGTAATCCTCGACCGGAAAGTGGAAGCGGCCATCACGGAACTCCGGCGCGGCGCTGAAGCGCTTGGCGAATTCCTCGCTGCCGCGGTAGGTGGTCATGGCCAGCTGGCGGGCCAGCGACAGCGCCTGGTCGGCCTGACCGCTCGCCAGCCCCAGCCGCACGATGTTGCGCTGGATGGAACGCTGCGCTGTCGCCAGCGGGTGCGGACGATGTGCGCCAGCCAGCAGCACGAGGCGGCCCAGCGCATAGGGATGACGGGCAGCGAAGGCCAGCGCGACCATGGCGCCGTAGGACGAGCCGATGAAGGCATGCACGCGGTTGATGCCCAGCGCCTCCACCAGCGCGGCGAGCGCGTCGGCCTGGTCTTCGCTGGATACGGCCTGCACGCCGGTGAGGTCAGCCGGGGTCACCCAGTCGATGGAGAGCACGCGGTAACGTTCCAGGTCCAGCGGCTGCCCGCTGCCCACCTGATCCTGCCACCAGCCCGGGGCGGCCTCGCTGTCCAGCGCCACCACGTCACGGGTGGCGGAGATGCCGCCCTGCACGATCACCGTGGGTGCATCCGGGGCACCGCACCACAGGTAGCTCACCTCCACTTCACACGGCGCACTGCCGTACTTGGGCGTGATGACGAGGCGACGGGTGCTGCGATGGGTGGTAAGGCCCGGGGTGGCGGGATCCAGCCGCATGCCACCGATGGCCGCAAGGGAAGCGGACGCGACGGGCGGGGCGATCTGCGGTTGGCTGGACATCTGGCTCTTCTCCGGGTCGGCATCGATCTGCGGACCGGAGAGGAGAGCAAGCCACAACCGGCACGAGGCTCGGCGGTGCGGATTTGCCCTCATCTCGCGGCTTGCGCCCTAGGCGCTGCCGCAGGAATTGGCACCGTCGCGGAAAGTTCCGCAGGTTGCCCCGGCTTCAAAGGGCCTGTCCCTCCGCCGGTCTCGATGAGTGGGTAGGAATCTAACGGCCGCGGAAAGTCATGTCAATAGACGTCTAAACGTCTATGCACCTAGCCATCGCCCTATTTCTGCAAAAACCGCGACAAACCAGGCGTTCACGGCGGTTTCAAAGCGTGACGATGATCACTTTGCCGCCAATCCGCCGCCACTCTGGAAGCCCCGGGCCTGAACGGGCCGAATCGCGGCTAAACCATCCAAGGGCGGCACATCGGTTTCGCCTGAAACCACCCCGGGTCGACGTCCGCCCGGCCAACGGACGGACGTCCATCCATCCATCACTGCTTGATTGCGACGAACGACATCGTGCGGTTGCGCAGCTTGTCGTCGAAGACCACGTTCATGGACTTGCCGTCGGCCGATATGACGGACGTGACCACGCCAACCACCTTGCCGTCGCGCTTGTCGGTTTCCACCATGGAGGCCTTGCCGGTCTGTTTCACCGTGACGCTGCTGATGCCCGGGTCACCCTTGTAGGGTGCCTCGGTGCCGTCGAGCTTCGCGGTATACGACTGCCCGGTCGGCGTGGTCATGGTGAGGGCGCCTCCCTCCTGCTTGAAGGTGATCTCGGTGCCGTTGTCGGACAGGCTGGCGATATTGGCCGTGACCCAGGAGCCGGAGATCGCATGGGAACCGGCCGGCCCCGCCGCGACCTGCTTCAGCTCGCCGCTGCCGGTGACGGGCGCGCCCTGGCTGTTGCTGCTGTCGCTGAATTCGAAGTGCGCACTCTTGCCGTCCGCCGCCACCGTGGTGGTGGTCGTGGCGACCACCTTGCCGCCCTTCTTGTCGGTCTCTCTCACGGTATGCGCATCCACGACCGCCACGGCCATGGTGTCCAGGTAGGGATGCCCGGTGACGGCGTGATCCTCACCATCGGCCTTGATGCTTACCGGCGGCACGCAGGTCTTGCAGGCATACGTACCGTCCTTGAGCACGAGCACGTCGGGCTTCTTGGGCATCTGCAGCTTGCTCATGTCGATTTTCCAGGTGCCGTCGAACGGCCCGTCGGCCATGGCACCAAGCGGAAACAGCAACAGCAGGCACAGCCCTGCGGACAGTGACTTGTTCATGGCATGACTCCCCAGCAGTTGGAATGACCGGGCGATGCCCATGTCCCCTGGGAACGTCACTGTCCGGTGGGCGCCCTCCTCTGGCCCAGCCACGCCAACCTACGCCGCAGCCATGACCACAGCCATTGGCCGGAAGTGTTAGCCGGGCCGGGGCACCGCGGCTGTTTTGCGGCCGGGAAAGACAGCGGGCTGCCGTGCAGCTTGTCCTGGCTATCGACCGGCATGCTGCAGCGATCCGCGGCCACGGCAACCCACGCCCGCGCCAACCACCCGGCCATCAACGAATGGCCCTGGGGCCATAAAGAATTTGACAGTACGTCCAGCGGCATCTCGTTATGCTTGCCTTCTGCCGCCCCAGGCATGTCATCTGAGGAAACCGCGTGTCCCTTGCTGCCAACGTCGTGATCGCCGTGATTGCCCTGCTGCACGTCTGGTTCCTGGTGCTGGAGATGTTCCTGTGGGACAAGCCGTCGGGCCGCAAGGCGTTTGGCACCACCGCGGAATTTGCCACGCAGTCGAAAGTGCTGGCTGCCAATCAGGGGCTCTACAACGGATTTCTTGCCGCGGGCCTGATCTGGGGCTTGCTGCTGGGGCCGGCTGGCCTCGCCATCAAAAGCTTTTTCCTCGCTTGCGTGCTGGTTGCCGGCATTTACGGTGGGCTTACCGCCAGTCGCAAGATACTGTGGATCCAGGCTGCGCCCGCGGCGCTCGGCCTGATCCTGCTATGGGCCTGACCTGAAATGACGACCGACACACCCTTCTCCGCCCACGAAGCCGTTGGCGAACCCTTCGACGCTGCCTCGATGCAACACGCCCGCGAGATGAGCTGGGCCGCGCTGCACGGCATCCGCGAACGCATGCGTCCCGGCATCACCGAACAAGAAGCCAGGATCGAAGCTGCTGATGTGTTCCGCCAGCTCGGCATGGAGCGGTTGTGGCATCCGGTGATCATCCGCATCGGGCCCAACACCACCAAGACCTATCGCGAGCGCTCCGAGCCGGTTCGCCTGGGCGACAACGACATCTACTTCATCGACCTGGGGCTGGTGTTCAACGGCCACGAAGGCGACGTGGGCGACACCTTCGTGGTCGGCCATGCACCAGAGATGCAAGCCTGCGCCGATGCCGCGCGCGATCTGTTCCGTGCCACCGCGGAGGCCTGGCGCAGCCGTGGCCTTACCGGCGAAGCGCTGTACGCATTTGCCGAGCAACAGGCCGAAGCCATGGGCTGGCGGCTCAACCACGAGATCAAGGGCCATCGCGTCAGCGACTTCCCCCATTCGGTGCACAAGGCCGGTGACCTGGGCGAATACGGCGAACGCCCGTCCAGCGGACTGTGGATCCTGGAGATCCAGATCAGCCACCCCACGGAGCCCTATGGCGCGTTCTACGAGGACCTGCTGACCCGGGACTGAGCACGGGAACTCCCTGCGCAGGGGTTGTCCGTGAGCGGCGACACCCGGATGGAAGGCGGCGGCGGCGGGAAGGGCAGGCCGGGCTGGGTCGTCGCTACCGGATCCACCTTTGTGGGAGCGCGCCCTGAGCGCGATGGCCCCGGTAAAGATTCGGCAGCATGAGTCGCGCACAGGGTGCGCTCCCACACAAATAAGGGCCTGCGGAACGCCCACCGGCACCCCTCCCCTACCCTTGGTACAATGGCGGGTTCGCGAACCTGATACCCCGCCATGTCTACCCATCTCACCGAAACCCGTCGCCGCCGCACCTTCGCCATCGTCAGCCACCCTGACGCGGGCAAGACCACGCTGACCGAAAAGCTGCTGCTGTTCGGCGGTGCCATCCAGATGGCCGGTTCGGTGAAGGGCCGCAAGGCCGCCCGTCACGCCACCTCCGACTGGATGGCGCTGGAAAAGGAGCGCGGCATTTCGGTGACCTCGTCGGTGATGCAGTTTCCGTATGAGGGCCGCATCGTCAACCTGCTCGACACCCCGGGCCATGCGGACTTCTCGGAAGACACCTACCGCGTGCTCACGGCGGTGGACTCGGCCCTGATGGTGATCGACTGCGCCAAGGGCGTGGAAGAACGCACCATCAAGCTGATGGAGGTGTGCCGCCTGCGCGACACGCCCATCATGACCTTCATCAACAAGCTCGACCGTGAAGGCCGCTCGCCGATCGAACTGCTGGACGAAGTGGAATCGGTGCTGGGCATTGCCTGTGCGCCGCTGACCTGGCCCATCGGCATGGGCAAGCGCCTCAAGGGTGTGTACCACCTGTTGCTCGACGAGGTGCACGTGTTCGAGCAGGGCAAGAATTTCACGCGCCAGGATTCCACCATCTTCAAGGGCCTGGACGCACCGGGCCTGGAAGCCGCCCTCGGTACCGAGGCGCTGGCCGAGCTGCGCGACGAACTGGAACTGGTGCAGGGCGCTTCGCATCCGTTCGACGTGGAGCAGTACCTGGCCGGCAAGCTCACGCCGGTGTTCTTCGGCTCGGCGGTGAACAACTTCGGCGTGCAGCTGCTGCTGGATTTCTTCGTCGAGCACGCACCGTCGCCGCGCTCGCGCGCCACGCTGTCGCGCGAAGTGACGCCGGACGAAGGCGCCCTCACCGGCTTCGTGTTCAAGATCCAGGCGAACATGGACCCGGCGCACCGCGACCGCATCGCCTTCATGCGCGTCTGCTCGGGCACCTACAGCGCCGGCATGAAGATGATGCAGACGCGTACCGGCAAGGACGTGCGCATCGCCAACGCGCTCACCTTCATGGCGAGCGATCGTGAGATCGTCGAGAACGCCTATCCCGGCGACGTGATCGGCCTGCATAACCACGGCACCATCGGCATCGGCGACACCTTCACCGAAGGCGAGATGGTCAGCTTCACCGGCATCCCCAACTTCGCGCCGGAACTGTTCCGCCGCGCGCGCCTGCGCGATCCGCTGAAGATGAAGGCGCTGCAGAAGGGCCTGGCCCAGCTGTCCGAAGAAGGCGCCACGCAGTTCTTCCGCCCGTTGATGAGCAACGACCTTATCCTGGGTGCGGTGGGCGTGCTGCAGTTCGACGTGGTGGCCTATCGCCTCAAGGACGAATACGGCGTGGATGCCACCTTCGAGCCCGTCACCGTGTCCACCGCGCGCTGGATCCACTGCGACGACGCGAAGAAGCTCGAGGAATTCCGCGAGAAGAACGCCAACAACCTCGCCATCGATGCGGCGGGGGAGTTGGTGTATCTGGCACCGTCGCGCGTGAACCTGCAGCTGGCGCAGGAGCGTTCGCCCGCCGTGCGCTTCTCGGCCACGCGCGAACACGCCACCTCGGTCGACCTGTAACGTTCCCGGCCACCGTCACCCTGGCGCAAGCTGCAGGGTGACGGCTGGCAGATGTCCGCACCGATACCTGCGCTGCTAGCCTTGTCCGCTCTTCAAGGGACATCCAGCCACATGCCAGCCAGCCCGATCGCCTTCACCCCTCCCGCCACTGCCACCACCTGGCAACGCTGGACGGTGTTCTCGCCTTTCGGCCGCATCGTGTTTTTCGCGGCGCTGTTCTTCGTACTGATCAAGCTGACTTCGGCGGCCGTGGGCGTCATGGGCCTGATGGGCCCCGGCGTGCCGCCGCTGTCGCGCGCCGTCGGCGTGCTGATCGTGCAACTGGTTTCCGCCGGCGTGGCCTATGCCGTGCTGGTCAAGGCCATCGAACGCCGGCCGATCCGCGAACTCGCCGCGACGGACATTGGCCGACTGGGCGTGCCGGGCCTGCTGCTGGGCGCCTTCCTGATGAGCGCGACCGTGCTGGTGCTGTGGTTGGCGGGCAGCTATCACGTGACCGGCACCAACCCCTCCGTGAACTGGTTGCCGGCCGTGCTGACCACCGGCCTGGGCGCGGGCATCTCCGAGGAAATCATCACGCGCGGCGTGCTGTTCCGCGCCGTGGAAGAAGGCCTGGGCACCTGGGCCGCACTGGCCATTTCGGCGCTGTTCTTCGGCGCGGCCCACATCTTCAATCCCGGCGCCACGCTGTGGAGCTCGCTCGCCATCGCCATCGAGGCCGGCGTGTTGCTGGCCCTGATGTACCACGTGACCCGCTCGCTATGGCCGTGCATTGGCCTGCATGCGGCATGGAACGTGATGCAGGGCACGGTCTACGGCATCCCCGTGTCGGGCACCGAAGCCCACGGCTGGCTCGTGTCCAGCCGCAGCGGCCCGGACTGGCTCAGCGGCGGCGTGTTCGGCGCGGAAGCCTCGGTGGTGGCCCTGACCCTCTGCTCGGCTTGCTCGGCCCTGCTGCTTATCGTGGCGATCCGGCGCGGCACCATCATCCCGCCGTCCTGGAAGCGCGAGCACGCCAGCGTGGCGTGACGCCAGCTACCGCCTTCACAAAACAGCGGATACCCTGAGGGGAACCGCCCCGGCCGGGTCACACGACCCGGCCCAAAAACTGTGAAGACGCATGGCCGCTCAGAAGAACCGGTATTCCTGGCTGGCCCACCAGCCGATGCAGCTGAAGATACTCACCGCGATCGGCACGCTGGTGCTGCTGTTCGTGATCTGCAGCGCCTTCACCTTGCGATCGCTGGCCCGGCAGGATGTCAGTGCGCACTGGTCACGTCATACCTACGACGTGCGCGCCAAGATCGACGACGTCTTCGAACACCTGCAGGCAAGCCAGATCGCCGTGCGCGGCTACCTGCTTGACCCGCGCAGCAGCGAGCTCGACAAGCACAAGAAGGCCAACGAGGATCTGGCCAAGGACATTGCCGACCTGCGCGGCCTGACCAGCGACAACCCGGTCCAGCAGATCCGCATCGATCGCCTCGCGACGATGGTGGGGCAGTGGCAGAAGGAAGCCCTGCACACCGGCATCGAGCCTATCCAGGCCATCCGTGCCAGCGGCACCGGCGAAGCCGCCGCCGAACAGGTCCGCGTGCAGAGCGAATACCTCAAGCGCGTCACGGCCGGGCTCGGCGACATCCTCGTCGTGCTCGATGACATGGACGATACCGAGCGCAACCTGCTCGACCAGCGCGAGGCCACCCAGCGCCGCGACATCACCGAAGTGCGCACGGCCATCTGGACCACCCTGCTGCTCAGCCTGCTGCTGGGCATATCGGTGGTCTACATGACCTTCCGCCTGATCACCCGGCCCATCCGCCGCATGACCGACCTGATGACGCGGCTGGCCAATCACGACCACACGGTCGAGATCCGGCAGCTGGAGCGTCGCGACGAAATCGGCGAGATCGCCCGCTCGCTGCAGGTGTTCAAGCACATGGCGATCGAAACCGCCGCGCAGGCCTGGGTGAAGACGCAGGTCTCGCAGATCGCCAGCGAACTGCAGAAAGTGGAAACCGAGCAGGAGTTCGCCGAACAGCTGAACAGCACACTGGTGCCGCTGCTGGACTGCGGCGTCGGCGTGTTCTACCGCTACAACGAAGAGCATCAGCGGCTGCGCCTGCAAGGCAGCTATGGCTACCAGCAGCGGCGCCACCTGAGCACCGAGTACGCGCTGGGCGAAGGCCTGGTGGGCCAGTGTGCGCTGGAACGCAAGCCGATCACCCTGCAGGACGTGCCCGACGACTACGTGCGCATCCATTCCGGCAGCGGCGAAGCACCGCCGCGCAGCATCACCGTGCTGCCACTGGTGCTGCGCGACAAGCTGCTGGGCGTGCTGGAACTGGGTAGCTTCCACCATTTCAGCGAACCCCAGCAGCGCCTGCTCGAAGAGTTGCTGCCGATTGCCTCGCTGTCGCTGGAAAACCTCGGCCGCGCCATCCGCACGCAGGACCTGCTCAAGCGCACCAGCGAGCAGGCCGACGAGTTGCGGGCGTCCGAGGAAATCCTGCGCCGGCAGCAGCAGGACCTCCAGGTCACCAACGAAGAACTCAACGCCAAGACCCACGAGTTGCAGGAGCAGTCGCAACGCCTGCTCGCCTCGGAAGAGGAACTGCGCGTACAGACCGAAGAACTTCAGGCTTCCAACGAGGAGCTGCGCCAGAAGACCGACACGCTGAACCAGCAGAAGCACGTGCTGGAAACCCTGCAGCAGGAGACGCAGGAAAAGGCCGAGGAACTCGCGCGGGCCAGCCAGTACAAGTCCGAATTCCTCGCCAACATGTCGCACGAGCTGCGCACGCCGCTCAACAGCCTGCTGATCCTCTCGCGCAGCCTGGCCGACAACCGGGAAGGCAACCTGGATGAGGAACAGGTGGAGTCGGCACGCATCATCCATGACTCCGGCACCAACCTGCTGCGCCTGATCAACGACATTCTGGACCTCTCCAAGGTCGAAGCCGGCAAGATGGACATCGTGCTCGACGAACTGCCGTTCGCCGACCTCGAGCGCGTGCTGATGCGCACATTCCAGCACGTGGCACAGGAAAAGAAACTCGGCTTCGTGGTGCAGATCGACCCGAGCCTGCCCGCGATCATCCGCACCGATGGCGCCAAGCTCGAGCAGATCGCCAACAATCTCATCGGCAACGCCTTCAAGTTCACCCACCAGGGCACCGTCACGGTGCGCATCGAGCGCCCGTCTGCCGCCATCGCCCTGCCGCCGGTGCTTCATGGCAAGGACGCCGTCGCCATCGCCGTGAGCGACACCGGCATCGGCATTCCGCAGGAGAAGGCGCAGAAGATCTTCCAGGCGTTCGAACAGGTCGATGCCAGCACCAGCCGCCAGTACGGCGGTACGGGCCTGGGGCTGACCATTTCGCGCCGCATCGCGGAACTGCTCGGTGGCGACATCGTGCTGGACAGCGACGCCGGCCGCGGCAGCACCTTCACCATCCTGCTGCCGCTGGAGGGTCCTTCCGGGCATGTTGCTTCGGCGACGCCCTCTCCCGCTCCCGCACCACTGCGCCCGGCCGGCACGTCGGCGCTGCTGCCAGAGACCATCGAGGATGATCGCGACAGCATCACCGGGGACGATACCGTCATCCTCATCGTCGAGGACGACCCGGTGTTCGCGCGGATCCTGGCCGACATGGTCCGCCGCAAAGGTTATCGCGTGCTGGCCGCGGCCGATGGCGAATCGGGCCTGCAGCTGGCCATGCGTTACACCCCCACCGGCATCCTGCTCGACGTGATGCTGCCGGGCATGGACGGCTGGACGGTGATCGAACGCCTGAAAGAAAACGCCGCCACGCGCCATGTGCCCGTGCATTTCATCTCGGCGGTGGACGAAGCCAATCGCGGACGCGAACTGGGCGCGGTGGGCTTCCTCACCAAGCCGGTGAGTCGCGAGGCCATCGGCGATGCCTTCGAACGCCTGATGCACTTTGCCGAAGGCCATATGCGCCACCTGCTGATCATCGATGACGACGCCGACTCGCGCGCCGCCATGCGCACGCTGCTGCGAAACGACGACGTGACCATCGACGAGGCCGGCAGCGCCGAAGAAGCCATCGAGCGCATGGCCAATGCCAGCTACGACTGCATCGTGCTCGACCTGGGCCTGCCCGGCATGTCGGGTATCGAGTTCCTCGAGCAGCTCTCCGCCACCGGGCGCATTCCGCCGGTGGTGGTCTACTCGGGCCGCGAGCTGAGCCGCGAGGAAAGCCTGAAGCTGCGCCAGTACACCGACAGCATCGTGATCAAGGGCGTGCGCTCGCCAGAGCGCCTGCTCGATGAGGTCAGCCTGTTCCTGCACAGCATCCAGGATGGTCGCACGCGTCGCGCCGGCAACGGTGCCGCCGGCGCAGCGACGACCTCGCCCGCGATCCGCACCGCACACGATGCCAGCGCACTGCAGGAGCGCAACGTGCTGCTGGTGGATGACGACATGCGCAACCTGTTCGCGCTGTCCAAGGTACTGCGCGGATGGGGCATGCACGTGACCATGGCGCAGGACGGCCAGAAGGCACTCAAGGTGCTCGCAGACGGCCATGACATCGAACTGGTGCTGATGGACGTGATGATGCCGGTGATGGATGGCTACGACACCATCCGCGCCATTCGCGCCCAACCGCAGCTGACCGCCCTGCCGATCATCGCCCTCACGGCCAAGGCCATGCGCGGCGACCGCGAGAAGTGCCTGGCGGCCGGCGCCAACGACTACCTGTCCAAGCCCATCGACATCGACAAGCTGTCGTCGATGATGCACGTTTGGCTGCATCGATGAACTCGCCCGCCGGCAAGGCGAAGGCGCCGGACACCTCGCTCGAGGACATCGAGGTCGAGCTGTTCGTTCGCGCGCTGAAGCTCCGGCATGGCTACGATTTCAGCCAGTACGCGCCCGCGTCCCTCAAGCGGCGGGTGCTGCAGCTGGCGCATGCGCAGGACACCGGCAACGTGAGCGAGCTCACCACCCGCCTGCTGCATGAACCGGGTTTTCTTTCCGTCGCCCTGGAAGGCTTGTCGGTGCCGGTCTCGGAAATGTTCCGCGACCCGGACGTCTTCCTCGCCCTGCGCGAGCAGGTGTTTCCGGTGCTCGCCTCCTACCCCCAGATCAACATCTGGCAGGCCGGCTGCGCGCACGGGCAGGAGGTCTACTCGCTGGCCATCCTGCTGGAAGAAGCCGGCCTGTATGAGCGCACGCAGATCTACGCCACCGACTTCAACGAAGCCGCCCTGCAGCAGGCCCGCGAAGGCATCTACCCGGCACGCGAGGCGCAGCTGTGGTCACGCAACTACCTCGCTGCCGGCGGCAGGCACACGCTGGCCGATTACTACAGCGCACGCTACGAGTTCATCAAGCTGGACCAGCGCCTGAATCGCCACGTGATCTTCGCCAACCACAACCTGGTCACGGACGAAGTGTTCTGCGAGGCGCACCTGGTGCTGTGCCGCAACGTGCTGATCTATTTTTCCGACCCACTGCAGGACCGCACCCTGGCCTTGTTCCGCGACAGCCTGGTGCGCGGCGGCTTCCTCTGCCTGGGCACGCGCGAGAGCCTGGATTTCGCCCCTTCGGCCAGCGACTTCGCACCGGTAGATGCAGCCCGCCGCATCTATCGCCTCGGGTCGCGCAGCGCAGGCAGGGACTGAGATGGCTGCCCCGCAGGCCATCGTGATCGGGTGCTCGGCCGGTGGACTCACCGCGCTGGAGCAGCTGCTTGCCGGGCTTGACCCGGCGCTGCCGCAGGCCATCGCCGTGTGCTGCCACACCGGTTCGGCCAATGTCGACCTGATGTGCGAGTTGCTGGCCAAGTACGCCACGCTGCCCGTGGAGGAAGCCCGCGAACGTGCCCCCATGCGCGGCGGCGTCATCCATGTGGCGCCCAGCGGCTATCACCTGCTGGTGGAAACAAGCCGGCGTTTCGCACTGTCCGTGGATCAGCGCGTGAGTTTCGCGCGCCCTTCCATCGACGTCCTGTTCGAGTCCGCCGCCGAAGCATGGCGCGAGGCGCTGGTGGGCGTGGTGCTCACCGGAGCGAACAGTGATGGCGCCCGCGGCCTGCTGAAGGTCCGCCAGGGTGGCGGCGTGGCCATCGTGCAGGACCCCGCGGATGCCGAATCCCCCACCATGCCAACGGTCGCGCTGGAACTAGCCGGCGCGGACCATTGTCTTCCCCTCGCGGACATCGCGCCGCTGCTCAATCGCCTCTGCCTGCCATGACCTTGCCTACTCCCAAGATCCTCGTCGTCGACGACACCGCCGCCAATCTCGTCGCCATGCGCCACCTGCTGGCCGACAGCGGGGCGGCGGTGTACGAAGCCAGCAGCGGCAACGCGGCCCTGGCGCTATGCCTTGACCATGAGTTCGCGCTGATCCTGCTCGACGTCAACATGCCCGACATGGATGGCTTCGAGGTGGCGTTCCTGATCGGCGAGGACGAACGCCTGCGCGACACGCCCATCATCTTCGTCACGGCGGCCTACGCGGACGATATCAACCGCGTGCGCGGCTACCACTTCGGCGCGGTGGATTACATCGAGAAGCCGGTCAACGACATGATCCTGCAGTCCAAGGTGCGCGTGTTCCTTGAGCTGTACCGCGCCCGTGCGCAGCTGAAGGCGACGCTGGAGGAGCTGGAAGAGCGCAACATGCAGCTCAACGTGGAGATCGGCGAGCGCCTGCGCATCGAGGAGCGCATCCGTCACCAGGCCACCCACGACATGCTCACCGGCCTGCCCAACCGCGTGCTGTTCCACGACCGGCTGCAGACCGCCATGCAGCGCGTGCCGCGCCACGGCCCCGAGCTGGCATTGGCACTGCTCGACATCGACGGCTTCAAGGCCGTCAACGACAACCATGGCCACCCCGCCGGCGATGCGCTGCTGAAGGCCATCGCGCACCGGCTGGCCCATGACGTGCGCGCCAACGACACCGTGGCCCGCCTGGGCGGCGACGAGTTCGCGCTCATCTTCGAAGACGTCAGCGATGAACCCTCGCTGCTGCATCGCTGCGAAGAGGTGTGCGCCATGCTGGCCGAGCCTTATCCACTGGAAGGCAGCCAAGGTCCGTTCGAGGCCCGCGTGAGCGCCAGCATCGGGCTGGCCGTGTGGCAGGGCCAGCAGCAGGATGACGAGGCGTTGATCCAGTCGGCCGACCGCGCGCTCTACCAGGCCAAGGAAAGCGGCAAGAATCGCTGCGTGATGTCGGCCTGAACTCAGGCGGCCTTGCGCGGCGACACCCACATGTCGATGCGCGCGCGGAACACCTCTTCGCCTGCCTGGTTGCGCACACTCACCCGTACCGGCCACGCATAACCGTTGGACGCCTCCGCAGCCGGCGACTCCGGCACGGCCCGGGCGACCAGCGTGCCCTTGGCCTTGGCCAGGTATTCCACCGTCATGCCCTTGGGAATCCAGCGCATGCCTGGGGGAATGGTCACGTCGGTCATCATGCCGGCGGTGAGTTCGGCCGCGTTGCACAGCGCAATCGCATGCACCGTGCCGATGTGGTTGTGCACGCGACGGCGATCGCGGATCGCCACTTCGCACGCGCCCGGCTCCAATGTCAGGAAATGCGGCGCGATGGTGGCGAAGTAAGGGGCCTTGAAACAGATCAGGCGGCCGTACAGCCAACGACCACCCGGCAGCGAAACCAGACGACGGTACAGCGACAAGGCCTGACTCATGGCGAATCTCCGGCGCGGACGGCGCCACGGCGCCGCCCTTTCGTACGTCGATGGATGGCCGTCACCCGCGCACGAAGCGAGGGCGACGGCCACGGAAGTCAGGCCGCGTCGGCCAGCTTCTTCTTGCGGTCGGCGCGCGTCACCGCGGCACCGAGTTCGGACGGGTCGAAGTCGTCCACCGAAATGAACTCGAACACCCCTTCGCGCACGCGCTTGAGCAGTTCGAATTCGGCGGCGTTGATCACGCCGGCCTGCATGGCTTCAGTGAGCTGACCCACGTAGTCGTGCGAGGTGAACTGGCCCGACTTCTGCGCCTTGCCGAACTTGCGCTCCACCGGCTCGGCCGCGATCACGTCCGGCAGCAGTGCGTTCATGCGGCCGATGGTGTTGTTCGCGGTGGGCGTGAGGTAGGTCCATTCGGTGAGGCGATCGCGGGCTTCGCCCGGTGCCGTGATGATGGCGGCCACGCGACGACCCAGGCGATCCGACGGCGGCACTTCGCGACGACCGAACGGGAACACCAGCGCACGCAGCAGCCACGACACCGGCTTCACCGGGAAGTTGCGGATGGCGCCGTCGAGTGCGGTCTGGATGCGCCACATGCACTCATGGAAAGCCCAGGCCAGCAGCGGGCGATCCGCTTCCGGACGACCGGTGTCTTCATAGCGCTTGAGCATGGCGCTGGCGATGTACAGGTAGCTCAGCACGTCGCCGAGACGGGCCGAGAGCTTTTCCTTGAACTTCAACTTGCCGCCCAGCACGCCCATGAAGGTGTCGGCACACAGCGCAAGCGCGGCCGAGTAGCGGTTGAGCTTGCGGTAGTAGCGACGCACGTAGGCATCGCCCGCCGTATCACCGATGCGTGAACCAGTCACACCCAGCGTGAACGCGCGCACGGCGTTGGAGATGCCGAAACCGATGTGGCCGAACAGCGCGCGGTCGAAGGTCTTCAGGCGATCGCCGTAATCGGCGATCGACAGCGCCTGCATTTCCTTCAGCACGTAAGGATGGCAGCGGATGGCGCCCTGGCCGAAGATCATCAGGCTGCGCGTCATGATGTTCGCGCCTTCCACGGTGATCGCGATGGGCACGCCTTGCCACGCACGGCCCGCATAGTTCTTCGGACCCAGCTGCACGCCCTTTCCGCCGTGCACGTCGAGCGCGTCACCGGCAATGGTGCGACCCCACTCGGTGGCGTGGTACTTCGCGATGGCCGACGGCACGGCGGGCTTCTCGCCGCGATCCACCGCCGCGGCGGTGGCACGTGACAGGGCAGCCGTCGCATAGGTGAGGCCGCCGATGCGGGCCAGCGCTTCTTCCACGCCCTCGAAGCGGGCAATGGAGAGACCGAACTGCTTGCGCATGCGCGCATACGCACCGGTGGCGGCTACGGCGGCGCGCACGCCGCCCGTCGCGTTCGACGGCAACGAGATGGCGCGGCCCACCGACAGGCATTCCACCAGCATGCGCCAGCCGTGACCGGCCATGTGCGGGCCACCGATCAGCACCGACATCGGCACGAACACATCCTTGCCGTGCAGCGGGCCGTTCTGGAACGGGATATTCAGCGGGAAGTGGCGGCGGCCGATTTCCAGGCCGGGCGTGGAGCGCGGCAGCAGCGCCAGCGTGATGCCCAGGTCGGCCTTGTCGCCCAGCAGCTTGTCCGGGTCATACAGGCGGAACGCCAGGCCCACCACCGTGGCGATCGGCGCCAGCGTGATGTAGCGCTTGTCGAAGGTGAGCTTCATGCCCAGCGTTTCCACGCCGTCGACCATCTGCTTGCACACGATGCCGAAGTCGGTGATGGACGTGGCGTCGGAGCCGGCGTACGGGCCGGTGAGCGCGAAGCAAGGGATTTCCTCGCCAACGGCAAGGCGCGGCAGGTAGTGGTTCTTCTGCTCGTCGCTGCCGTAGTGCAGCAGCAGTTCCGCCGGGCCCAGCGAGTTGGGCACGGCCACCGTGGATGCCACCGTGGCCGACATGGTCGCCAGCTTCTGCAGCACGGCCGAGTGCGCCAGCGCCGAGAAGCCCAGGCCGCCGTACTGCTTGGGAATGATCATGCCGAAGAACTTGTGCTTCTTGATGAAAGCCCAGACGTCCGGCGGCAGGTCGGCAAGCTCGTGCGTGATCTGCCAGTCGTCGATCATGCCGCACAGTTCTTCGACCGGGCCATCCATGAAGGCCTGCTCTTCCACGTTCAGCTCGGGCTTGGGCTGCTTGAGCAGCTCGTGCCAGTCGGGCTTGCCGGAGAACAGCTCGCCTTCAAAGCCGACCGTGCCCGCTTCCAGCGCGGTCTGCTCGGTTTCCGAAAGCTTCGGCGTGACCTTGGCGAACATCTTCAGCAACGGCGCACTGATCTGCCGGCGGCGGAAGGCGGGCATCAGCAGCGGCACGGCAATCGCCAGCTCGATCACCAGCAGGATGAAGGTAGTCCACGGCGCGCCGGCGATAAGGCCGACGACGAGGGTGGCGGCCACGGTGGCAATCGCCCAGGTACGCAGGCTGCTGCGGTGGTAGGCACAGGCGCCGGTAGCGATGATCGCCGCCAGCAGGGTCAGTATCACGGACATCACAACACCTCGTTACGAATGGCGTCTGGGTGGAACAGGGAAATCATCGGGCGGCGTTTCATCGGATCAGGCCGATACCGCATCGCTGCGATCGGCGGAAGCAAGCTTGGTCACGAAGCGGGCGATTTCGCGGATGAACGCGTCGTTGGCATCGCCCGCCACCATGTGCGTGGCACGCGGCAGCTCCACGTGTTCGGCGTGCGGCACCAGCTGCAGGAATTCGTCGACCGTGTCGCGCGACACCACGTCGCTGCGACCGCCGGACAACAACAGCACGGGAACGCGCACCTTCGCCGCGGCCGCCATCAGGCGCGGCTGGTAACGCTCGCTTTCGCGCACCAGCCCGTTGAGCAGGGCCGGATCCCAGTGCCAGCGCAGGCGGCCGTCGTCGCCTTCGCGCAGCAGTGGTCGCAATTGGTCTTCTGATTTGCGCTCGGCGCGATGCGGCAGGTATCGGGCAATTTCCTCGGCGGCCTGCGCATAGCTGGCAAAGCCGTCCGGATGGGCCTGCATGAAGGCCAAAATGCGTTCCACGCCCTTGGTTTCCCAACGCGGCGTGATATCCACCAGCACCAGCGCACGGAAGGCGGCGGGGTCAATCTCACCCGCCATGACCAGGCCCAGCAGCCCGCCCATCGACGCGCCCACCAGGATCGGCTTGTGCAGCTCCGCATGTGCCAACAGGCGCAAGTCGCCGATGAACTGCTCCATGTGGTACTCGCCATCCACCGCATGCTGGCTCTCGCCGTGGCCCCGCGCATCGAATGTCACGCAGCGGAATCCCTCGGCGGCCAACGCCCTGGCGGCTCCGCCCCAGGCGCCCCGGGTCTGCCCGAAGCCATGCGCGAACAGCAGCGATGGATGGCCCGCAGGCCGGCGCGTCTCAACGGACAGCGTCAGGCCATCAACGGCCGTGACGCGGGTGACGATCTTCTCGGTGGCGGGCTCATGTACCATACGCATGAGTATGGGTCGCAACAAACCGCTGCGTCAATACGCGCCGCGACAGGCCGAGCATCCGGCGATTCAACGACTTGCCGTCCAGCCAATTGCAATGCTGCTGTCAGGGGATACCATACGGGTATGAATGCAAGCGCCAAACCTGAACGCACCCGCCTTTCCGCCGAGGATTGGGAAGACGCCGCCCTTCGGCTGATCGCCGATCAGGGTGTTGGCGCTCTCGCCGTGGAAGCGCTGGCCCGCCAGCTGGGGGTCACCAAGGGCAGCTTCTACTGGCACTTCCGAACCCGCGAGGCCCTGCTGCAGGCGGCACTCGAGCGCTGGGAGCAGTACGGCGAGAAGGAAGTGATCAGCCAGATCGAGGCCATGCCCGATGCGCTGGGGCGCTTGCCGGAGCTGTTCCGCCGGGTGGCTCACGAAATCGCTCCCCACCGCGTGTATGCCGCGCTGCTCAAGGCGCTGGATCATCCGCAGGTGGTGCCGGTGATGGCCCGCGTGTCGCAACGACGCATGGAATTCCTCACCAACATCTACCGCGAGGCCGGCCTGGTTCCGGAAGAGGCGCTCAACCGCGCCCGCCTGACCTATGCCGCCTACGTGGGTTTCCTGCAGCTCAATTTCACGCTTGGCCTGCCACGGATCAGTCACGAGGAGTTCGACGCCTACGTGGAGCACATGATCCGCACGCTCACGCCGCGCTGATCCCGGGTACGGGGAAGTCCAGGGGAACGCCGCCTTCGGGCGGCGTTTTTTTATGCCTGCCGACAGCCCGGGCAACGGCCCCATGAGGCACGCCGGCAGCGATTCTCCCGATCCGCAAGCCACTGGCAGTCCACCTGCCAAAGTGGTCTGCTGTTACATCTGTAACTGTCCAGTGCAGCAACGAATTAGGGGTGCGCCCAGTTGCCTTTTGCTGCACCCCGACTTGTCATGCCAGTACGCGTAAGTTACCGTTTCTACTCTTTTTTGGCTTAAGACCAGAGCGAGGAAACGATGTCGAGCAAGCTGGAAGCGCTGCAGCGCTGGGTGGATGACGTGGCGGCGCTGACCCGCCCCGCGAAGATCCATTGGTGCGACGGGTCTGACGCCGAGTACAAGCAGCTGGTGCAGCAGATGCTGCAGACCGGCGACCTGATCGAGCTCAACCAGCAGACCCATCCGGGCTGCTATCTGCACCGCTCGAGCCCCTCCGACGTGGCCCGTGTCGAGCACCTGACCTTCGTCTGCACCCAAGAGCAGGACGACGCCGGCCCGAACAACCACTGGATGGCCCCGGCCGACGCGCACGCCAAGATCGACGGCCTGTTCGACGGCTGCATGGAAGGCCGCACCATGTACGTCATCCCGTACTGCATGGGCCCGATCGATTCCCCGCTGGCCCGTTGCGGCGTGGAGATCACCGACAGCCCGTACGTGGTGGCCAACATGCGCACCATGACCCGCATGGGCGCTGCCGCGCAGGCGCGCATCGAGCGCGAAGGTTCCTTCGTGAAGGGCTTGCACTCGACCGGCGAGCTCGATCCCGAGCGCCGCTTCATCATGCATTTCCCCGAAGAGCTGACCATCAAGTCCTACGGCTCCGGCTACGGCGGCAATGCGCTGCTGGGCAAGAAGTGCCACGCGCTGCGCATCGCCAGCTACCAGGCGAAGTCCGAGGGCTGGCTGGCCGAGCACATGCTCATCGTCGGCATCGAGAATCCGCAGGGCGAAACGCACTACATCGCCGCCGCATTCCCGTCGGCCTGCGGCAAGACCAACCTCGCCATGCTCATTCCGCCGGAGGGCTACCGCAAGGACGGCTGGAAGGTGT
This sequence comes from Dyella telluris, assembly GCF_014297575.1. Taxonomy (NCBI): domain Bacteria; kingdom Pseudomonadati; phylum Pseudomonadota; class Gammaproteobacteria; order Lysobacterales; family Rhodanobacteraceae; genus Dyella; species Dyella telluris. The sequence continues at coordinate 1,325,109 of NZ_CP060412.1, forward strand.
GGACCGTCGGCGACGACATTTGCTGGATGCGCCCCGGCGCGGATGGACGTCTGTATGCCATCAATCCGGAAGCCGGCTATTTCGGCGTGGCGCCGGGCACCAGCGACGCCACCAACCCGAATGCGTTGTCGACCATCGCGCGCGACACCATCTTCACCAACGTGGCCGTCACGGCCGACAACCAGCCGTGGTGGGAAGGCCTGCCAGGCACGCCGGTCACCGACTGGCAAGGCCGTCCGTACGATCCGGCCAATGGTCCGGCCGCGCATCCCAACTCCCGCTTCACCGTGAGCGCGAAGCAGTGCCCCACCTGGTCGCCGCGCGCGGAAGATGCGCAGGGCGTGCCGGTCAGCGCCATCGTGTTCGGCGGTCGCCGTCCGTCGCTGATCCCGCTGGTGTTCGAGGCGAAGGACTGGAAGCACGGCGTACTCGTCGGCGCCGCCATGGGTTCTGAAACCACGGCCGCCGCCACCGGTGCGGTCGGCGTGCTGCGCCGTGACTCGATGGCCATGAAGCCGTTTGCCGGCTACCACTACGGCGACTACTTCCGCCACTGGCTGTCGTTCGACCAGCCGGGTGCGAAGCTGCCGAAAATCTTCCACGTCAACTGGTTCCGCAAGGGCGATGACGGCCGCTTCATGTGGCCGGGCTTCGGCGACAACCTGCGCGTGCTGCAGTGGATGATCGACCGCGTGGAAGGCCGCGTCGCCGGTGACCAGACCCCGATCGGCACCCTGCCCAAGGCCAACGAGCTCCAGCTCGACGACTTGGCGCTGGATCGCTCCACGGTCGATGCCCTGCTCCATGTCGACCACGCCGGCTGGACCGCCGAGCTGGCCGCCATTGGCGAGTACCTCGAAAGCTTCGGCAACCGCATGCCCACCGAGCTGCATGCCGAGCAGCAGCGCGTTGCCAAGGCGCTGGACGATGCAGCGGTGACGCCGCGCGCGGCCGTCGCCTCCTGACGACCGCCCCACCCCGCCGGCCGACAGCGCCGGCGGGGTTTTCTGCGACTCCCATCTAAACCTTGCCGCGCGGTGGCGCATCCAAGCTGGCAAGATGATCGCAGCCTGCCCCGCCACCGGAACCACGATGCCGCCAGCACCCGCTGCGGATCCCAGCGACATGGATGACGTCCACGCGGCGGCGGCCGGTGATCGCCTGGCATTCCAGCGCCTGTATCGCGCGCATGTGGATCGCATCTACGGTGCGGTCCTGCGACTGGCCGGCTACGACCACGCCCGCGCGGAAGACCTCACGCAGGACGCCTTCGTACGCGCCTGGCAGAAGCTGTCCGGCTTTCGCGGCGAGAGTGCGTTTGGTACGTGGCTTTATCGCCTTGCCGTGAACGTCGCGTTGATGGACATCCGCTCGCGCAGCGCGGACCCGGTCGCCATGATGGACGAGGACAGCATCCCCGATCACGGCGAAACGCCCTTCTGCGCCGCCGAGCGCGACGAGCTGGAACGCGCGATCGGCAAGCTGCCGCCGCGGGCGCGTGCGGTGCTGGTACTGCATGACGTGGAAGGCTGGCGACACGAGGAAATCGGTGCCGAACTTGGCATGGCAGTGGGTTCGTCCAAGGCGCAGCTGCATCGTGCCCGTGGCCTGCTGCGGAAAGTATTGGGAGAACGCTCATGAACGAATTTGAATGGCTTCGCCAGACGCGCGCCCTGCGCGAACCGGTCACGCCGCGCCGCGACCTGTGGTCCGGCATCGATGCCGCGCTGGATGGCGTCGACACCACCAAGACGACCGCGCCCGTACCACGACGCGCCCTGCGCCAGCCGCAGAACTGGCTGATCGCGGCAAGTTTCGTCGGCCTGTCACTGTTCGCCGGCAGCCTTGCCGTGCACCTGCGCGACCGCACGCTGGCCAACGCCACCGCGACCACCGCGCCGGACATGGGCCGCTGGCGCCCGAATGATCCGCGCCTGGCCGGCGCGGCTGTTGAACTCGACGCCGCCAACATGGAACTCAAGCAGGCGATCGAACAATCACCCCATTCACCGGCATTGCAACGACTGCTCAACCGTACGCAGAAGCAACAGGCGCAATTGCGACAGATGGAACACCAGGCTGGTTGAGTCCAGCGGAGCCTTCACCATGAAAACCGCACGCTTCATCCCACTCCTGCTCAGCCTGTCGATCGGCCAGGCCCTGGCCGATACGCCCATCAACCTCAGCCACGATGCGCTGCCCAACGCACGCGTGAGCATCAGCAACATCAAGGGTGAAGTCACCGTAAGCGCCTGGGATCGCAACGAAGTGCAGGTTACCGGCCGCCTCGGCGAAGGCGCCAAGCCGCTCGCCATCGAGGGCAGCAACAGCAGCATGAACATCAAGGTCGAGTCGCAGGGCAAGTCCGGTTGGCTCAACTTTGGCAGCGATACCTCGATGGGCAGCAGCAAGCTGGACGTTCGCGTGCCGCGAGGGGCATCGCTCGACGTCGAGGTCGTCAGTGCGCCCATGAACATCGACGGCATCGACGGCGGCACCATCAAGGTCAACACGGTGAGCGGCAAGGCACGCATCAACGCGCGCTCGCCCAACGTGGATGCCAATGCGGTCAGCGGCAGCATCGAACTTGCCGGCGGCGCGGACAAGGTCTCGCTGCAAACGGTCAGCGGCGACATCCTGGCGCCCAATGTCGGCACCGAGGCGGATCTGCAGACCGTGTCCGGGCGCATCCGCGTCAACGGCGGGCCGTGGCGCAAGCTCAACCTGAGCACGGTTTCCGGCGACGTGCAGCTGGGCGGCGGTCTTGCTCCCAACGGCACCTTCGATGTCGACAGCATGAGTGGCGACGTGCAGGTGCAAGTGCCCTCCAACCTGTCGGCCACGATCAAGGCCAGCACCTTCAGCGGCGATCTGCGCAGCGACTTTGGCAACGTGCAGAAGGGCGACCACGGCCCGGGCAGCGAACTGCGGGCCACCGCGGGTAACGGCAGCGGCAAGATGAATATCGAGACCTTCAGCGGCGACCTGCGCATCCGGCGCCAGGACTGACCGCCACCTCTCGCGCAAACAAAAACGCCGGGCAATGCCCGGCGTTTTTCATGCGTGCCGGCAGCAACCGGCAGTAACGATCAGAGATCCTGGTGGTACTGCACGTACGGCGTGCGCGACTGATCCGGTTCCGGACCCGCCGGCGTGTTGACGCCACTGCCCGACGACCACAGGTTCTGCGCGCCGATACTCAGCTGGCCCTGCCACGGCAGACGCCAGGTCACGCCCAGGTCGATGCTGTTCCAGCGACGATCGGGGTTGTAACCATTACCCGGAACACCGGCCTCCGGCGCCATGGTACGACCCACGATGCTGCCGCTCAGCGGACCGCTGTCCACGCCGAAGCTCACCGCCTTCTGGTCAAGCGTGTTGACGCCCAGCAGGTTGCCCGGAAGCAGGCGCACGCGTCCGACGCTGGCACCCAGATCGATGCCGCTCTTGGCATCCAGCGACATGCGCCCGCGCGCGTTGATCTGCGTGCTGCTGTCAAAACCGGAAAGACCATTCACGCCCGGCAGTGCGCCCGGCAGCAGTCGCGGCAAGGTGGCGGCACCCTGCACATTGTCCGTGCCCACGCTCAGGCCCACGGAGTAACGGCCATCATTGTAGGTGGCCCCCACTTCGCTGCCGATGATGCGCGGCGCCTGGTTGTTGGCCCAGTTGTGCTCGCTCACGCCCACGTGAGCCTGCACGTTGGGAGCGATGCCATAACGGATATCAGAGGACTGCACCGTCGCCGAATCGACCGCGCGGAATTGCAGCGGCGCATCGGTAAGCTGGGCGGAGGTCAGCGAATCGCTGTTGGTCTGCAGCGCGAGCCAACGGCCGTCGGCACCACGCCAGAGCGGCACGCCGTTGCCCATCGCATTCTGGGTGGCCTGGTCAGGCGACTGCGAGAGCAGTCGGCTGGCGGCGCTGTACGAATCATTGGCCGAACTCTGCCCTGCCGCGACAAACGGCATGAACAAAAGTGGCAATGACAAGAACAGACGACGCATCTACGCGAAAACCCCCGCGGTACCATGTGGTCGGGACGGATTTCGCCCCCTCCCAGAGACGAATTCGCCGTAACGATACCACGTTTTACTTTTTGCTAACACCCAAAAACCAGGTTTGTGCACCGGATCCTGAAGACCCGCATCACAAATTTTTGACATCCGGAAACAGAATAGGTTCCCGGTTCATCCGGTCAGCGACAAAGCTGAATGGAGGAGATATATAGTCCTCCCCTGTCGACAACGTACGGATCCGTCCTGCGACTGATGACCCCGGTTCTCCCAAGCCACATGCCCGCCACCCCGGCGGACAGCGCTCTCGCTGCCCTTCATGCAGCGGTGGAGCGCCTCTTCCGCGCGGCCGATGCGGCCAGCGTGGCGGAGATCTGTGAGGCCATGCTTAGGGATCTGGGCATCGAGGGCCGCCTCCACTGGCGGCTGCTGGGCGACACGGAGCCGCCGAACGAGCAGCTGACCCAGCTTGATCTGGCCGAGGACCCGCAGGGCCTGCGCTCGCTGGTTCTGGCCCTGCCCACCGGCACGATCTCAGACCCCATGAGAGAAAATCTCTCGTGGATCGGGCGACTGGTGGCCTGTCGCCTGCGCCAGCTGGCCGAAACCTCGCGTCTTTACGAAGCCATCTCGCGCCTGGCCCTGGCCGAACGACTGCAGCGCGCGCTCTACGCCATCGCCGACCAGGCGGGCGCCGAGCACAACATGACCGAGATGATGCATTCGCTGCACGCCATCCTCGGCAGCCTGATGTACGCGGAGAACTTCTACATCGCGCTCTACGACGCGCCCACCGATACGGTGCGCTTCCCGTACTACGTGGACACGATGGACAAGGAGCCGCCCTCGCCCGACGAGTCGGTACCGCTGCAGGACATGCGCTACAGCCTGACCTGGAACCTGTTGCAGACCGGCCAGGCCATCATGGGTTCGGTGACCGAGCTCACCGAGCAGTTCAAGGGTCGCTTCGTGTTGCTCGGACCCGTGTGCGAACACTGGCTGGGCGTGCCCTTGCTGCGCGATGGACGCATCGTGGGCGGCATCGTGATGCAGAGCTATCGCGAAGACACCCACTACAGCGAGCACGACCGCGAACTGCTCAGCTACGTCGCCAAACACGTGCAGACGGCGCTCGAGCGGCGCGAGGCGCACGAAGAGCTCGAGCGCCGCGTCTCCAGCCGTACCGCGGCCCTGCGCGAGGCCAACCGCGTGCTGCGCCAGCAGGTGCTGCAGCGCCAGCGTGGCGAGCGTTTGCAGGCCGCCCTCTTCCGCATCGCCGAGCTGGCCAACGCCTCCGAGAGCATCGACAACTTTTACGCCGCGGTGCATCGCGTCATCGGCGGCCTGCTCTATGCGCGCAACTTCTACATCGCGCTGCTGGACGAAGAACAGAAGACGCTGAGCTTCCCCTACTCCGTGGACGAGTTCGACACGGTGCGCCTGCCGCGTGCCCATGGCCGGGGCGTCACCGAGTACGTGCTGCGCCATGCCAAGCCGCTGCTGGCTGATCCGGCCGAATTCGACCGCCTGCAGCACATGGGCGAGGTCACCCATCGTGGCTCGCGCTCGCTCTGTTGGCTGGGCGTGCCGCTGATCTGGGGCGACCGCGCCATGGGCGTGCTGGCGGTGCAGAGCTATTCGCAGGAACACACTTACGACGTCCGCGACCAGGAGTTGCTCACCTTCGTGGGCTACCACGTAGCCAACGCACTGCAACGCAAGCACACCACCGAGTCGCTGAAGCAGGCCTACGCAAGCCTGGAGCGCCGCGTCACCGAACGCACGCGCGCCCTTGCCCTGGCCAACCGCGACCTGCGTGAGCAGATTGCCGAGCGCGAGCGCGTGGAGCGCCGCCTGAAGTACGAAACCCTGCACGACTCGCTGACTGGCCTGCCCAATCGCACGCTGTTGCTGCAGCGCCTTGAACAGGCATTGCAGCGCTATCACAGCGATACGCAGGAACTGTTCGCGGTGCTGTTCATCGACCTGGACCGCTTCAAGGTCATCAACGACTCCGTCGGCCACCTGGTGGGCGACGACCTGCTGTTCCAGGTGGGTGGTCGCATCCGTGCCTGCCTGAAGACGCGCGACGTCGTTGCTCGCCTGGGCGGCGACGAATTCGCCGTGCTGGCCGAAGGCATCACCGACCCCAAGATGGCGATGCTCATCGCCGAACGCATCATCGACGAGCTGCAGACGCCCTTCCGCCTCGGCGCGAAGGAGATCTTCACCTCGGCCTCGATCGGCATCGCCCTGCCCAGCCCGCACTATCAGCGCCCGGAAGAGCTGCTGCGCGACGCCGACGCCGCGATGTATCGCGCCAAGGATGAAGGCCGCCATCGCGCGGCGGTGTTCGACGATCGCCTCCGCCGCGAAGCCTTGTCCCTGCTGGAAATGGAAGGCGACCTGCGCCGCGCGCTGAGCCGCAACGAATTCGTGCCGTTCTACCAGCCCATCGTGGCCCTGCAGACCGGCCGCACGGTGGGCTACGAGGCCTTGCTGCGCTGGCGCCATCCCGATCGTGGCCTGCTCACGCCGGGCGACTTCCTGGCCGTGGCCGAGGAAAGCGGCTGCTCGGAAAGCATCGACTGGCAGATCTTCGAACAAGTCTGTGCACAGGCCGAAGCGCTGGCCGGCAGCGACGGCTTCGTGAGCATCAATGTGTCCGGCCGGCACTTCCGCTCGCTGGACCTGGACAAGCGCATGCTCGACCTGATCGAGTCGCATCGCGTGCCGCCACGCTGCCTGCGCATCGAGGTCACCGAGCGCGCCCTGCTGGAGAACGCCGCGCAGGTGAAGCGCATGCTCGATAACCTGCGCAGCCAGGGCGTGAGCATTGCCCTGGACGATTTCGGTACCGGCTACTCGTCACTCAGCTACCTGCACCAGTACCCCATCGAAACGCTGAAGATCGATCGCTCCTTCATCGTGGAATTGCCGCGTGAAGGCGGGCATGGTGCGGCCGTGGTGCGCGCCATCCAGGCGCTGGCCAATTCGCTGCAGATGCAGGTGATCGCCGAAGGCATCGAGGATGAGGAACAGCGCGAGGCGCTGCTGCGCATCGGTTGCCGCTACGGCCAGGGCTTCCTGTTCGCCACGCCCAAGATGGCCGAGGTGTGGCTGCAGCGGGAACACCACTTCGCTCTGCCCTGAGGGCACGCCCATTCGTTCGCCATTCCGGCGCACCCCGCAAAAGGGGACAAGGGCCGGAGTGACGAGCAAAAAAACGGCGCCTCAAGGGCGCCGTTTTTCTTGCTCGCGAAGCAAGGCTTACTGCGTCGTCTGGGGCGCACTCGTGGTCGGGCTGACGCTGAGCAGGTGCTCGGCATCGACGCGATCGAAGGTGTAGCGCTGTGCACAGAATTCGCAGATCACCTCGATCTCGCCTTCACGGGCTTCCAGCGCCGCTTCCACTTCGTCGCGGCCCAGCGAGCGAAGCACCGCCTCGACACGCTCGCGCGTGCAGCTGCAACCAAAGGCCAGCGGACGGGGCTCGAACAGGCGCACCGACTCCTCGTGATACAGGCGGTACAGCAGCTGTTCCGGTGCGGTGGCGAGCAGCTCTTCTGCGCCCAGGGTGGCCGTAAGGTGCTGGATGCGCGTCCAGGCATCCGCATCCTCCACCACGTCGTGGCCACCTTCGTCCGGCAGCTTCTGCAGCATCAGGCCCACGGCATGCTCGCCGTCGGCGGCCAGCACGATGCGTGCCGGCAGCTGTTCGGACTGGCTGAAGTAGTTCTCCAGCGCCGAGGCCAGCTCCGGATGCTGCAGGTCGACCAGGCCCTGGTAACGCTGGCCACGCTCGGCATTGCCGATGGTGATGGCCATGATGGCATCCGGCAGCTCGGCCAGATCCAGCGTGGCCGGCAACGGATCGCTCCAGCGCGCCAGGCCACGCAGGCGACCCTGATCGGTGCATTCGGCAAACAGCAGGCGCAGCGGGCCGCTGCTCTTCAGCTCCACCGAAAGCGCGCCTTCGAGCTTGATGTTGCCCGTCAGCAAGGCGCTGGCGGCCAGGGTCTGGCCAAGCACGGAGCGCAACGTGGCCGGATAGGCGGAACGACCGGCGACTTCGCGCCAGGCCGGCCCCAGACGCACGAGCACGCCGCGCACGCCGGCGCGCTCAAGCATGAAGCGATGCAGCACATCTTCGACAAGCACGGTTTCCACGGGATGGACCTCTCAAGAACAATTCAACTAGATGGGGGCGCCTGCATGCGGGCACAACGGCCGGCGGCGAGAGGGGGCTGGGGCCCCTATACTGCCGCCAATTCCGCCCAAGCGCCGCCATGACATCACGACGCCCGTTCGCCGCCCGCCTTTTGCGCTCCATCATCCTGGTCGCGGTTGCCTGGCTGGCGCTCAGCTGGCTCATCGTACTGATCCTGCGGTTCGTGCCACCCTGGACGTCGGCGGTGATGATGGAGCGCCAGGTTGGCGCGCTCATCCATGGCGAGAAAGACTTCCATCTGCAGCACCACTGGGTGCCGTGGAGCCAGGTGTCGCCGTATGTGCCGCTGGCCATGGTGGCCGGTGAGGATCAGAAATTCCCGTTTCACCACGGTTTTGACTTCGACTCCATCCAGGACGCCGTGGACGCCGCCGACGAGGGACGTCGCTTGCGCGGCGCCAGCACCATCAGCCAGCAGACCGCCAAGAACCTGTTCCTGTGGAACGGGCGCAGCTTCGTGCGCAAGGGGCTGGAGGCGTATTTCACCGTGCTGATCGAACTGACCTGGCCCAAGCAGCGCATCCTTGAGGTGTACATGAACATGGCGGAGCTGGGCGACGGCATTTATGGCGTGGGCGCCGCCAGCGATGCGTTCTTCCACGTGCCGCCCGCGCGGCTCAGCGCGGCCCAGGCGGCCCGCCTGGCCGCGGTGCTGCCCAGCCCCCGCCGCTTCCATGCCGACCGCCCCACCGCCTACGTGCAGAGCCGTGCGGACTGGATCCAGCAACAGATGGCACAGCTCGGCGGCCCGGGATACCTGCAGGGCAGGCAGCAGCCGCGTGACACGCGCCGCCGTTGAGGCTCGCCCGACACCGACGCATGCACTAGCATTCGCCGTTCCATCAAGAAGCCGCTCGCGCCCATGCCACGCCTCACCGTCGTCGTGCCCGCCTATAACGAAGCCGCCGTACTGGAGATTTTCCACGCGCGGCTGGGAAGCGTGCTGGCCGAGCTCCCGCTGGACTGCGACGTGCTCTACATCGATGACGGCAGCAGCGACACCACCTGGGAGCTGATTGGCGCATTAGCCGCAAGAGACAGCCGCATTGGCGCGCTCAAACTGTCGCGCAACTTCGGCAAGGAGGCTGCGCTCACCGCAGGCCTGGACCATGTCGATGCCGATGCGGCCGTGGTCATCGATGCCGATCTGCAGGACCCGCCGGAACTGATTCCCGCCCTGGTCGAACGCTGGCGCGAGGGCTTCGACGTGGTCTACGCCACCCGCTCTGCACGCGAGGGCGAAACCGGCTTCAAGAAGTTCACTTCCGCCCTGTTCTACCGGAGCATGGAGCGCGTCTCGGACACGCGCCTGCCCCGCGACACCGGTGACTTCCGGCTACTGTCCCGCCGCGCACTGGACGCCTTGCACCAGCTGCGCGAGCGCCAGCGCTTCATGAAAGGCCTGTTCACCTGGATCGGTTACCGCCAGACGGCCGTCCATTACCTGCGCGAACCGCGCCAGGCGGGCGTGACCAAGTGGAATTACTGGCGGCTGCTGCAGCTGGCCATCGAGGGTTTCACCTCCTTCTCCACGGCGCCGCTGCGACTCGCCACCTGGGTGGGCATGGCGGCATCGCTGCTGGCCTTTCTGTTCGGGATCTGGGTGTTCGGCAAAGCCTTGCTGTTCGGCGACGTGGTGCACGGCTACCCGTCGCTGATGGTGGTGATCCTGTTCATGGGCGGCGTGCAGATGCTGGCCCTGGGCGTGATCGGCGAGTACCTGGGACGCAACTACGCCGAGAGCAAGCAGCGGCCGCTGTACTTCATCGAGGAAAAACGCACGCCCCGCGCGCGCTCCTGAGGGCTGCCCTGCCCGCGCTTCACGCCGGGCCAACACCACGTCCCCACGGCGGCGCTAGACTCTTTCCATGCGGCCGGATGGCGGCCTCCCGAGAGGTGCAAGCATGCGACAGGTCAAGCATTTGCTGGAAGGCAAGGGCACCGACATCTTCAGCATCGCACCGGACGCGCCCGTACTCGAAGCGATCAAGCACATGGCGGAGCGACGTGTCGGCGCGCTGCTGGTGATGCGCGGCGAACGGCTGGTCGGCATCGTTTCCGAGCGTGACTACGCGCGGAAAGTGATCCTGCAGGGTCGCTCCTCCGCGCAAACCGCGGTCTCCGAAATCATGAGCAGCCCGGCGCTCACCGTGGGGCCGGATACCGACGTGTTCGACTGCATGCGCCTGTGCACCGACAGCCGTATCCGCCACCTGCCCGTGGTCAGCGGCGATCGCGTGGTCGGCGTGATTTCGATCGGCGACCTGGTGAAGGAAGTGATCGACGCCCAGGCCGAACAGATCGAACAGCTGCAGCGTTACATCACCAGCTGAGCGTCAGGCCTCGGCCGGGTTTGACGGGTGTGCCGACGCTTTGGCGACCTGCTGCTCTGGCAGCAGGTCGGGTGAGCGGGCTGCGCGCGCCGCCACCCAGGTAGCCAGCGCGGACACGCCCGCGCCGATGCCTGCCATGCCGGTGGCGGCCACGCCCAGCGTGCCCAGCAGGCTCACGCCACTGGTGACCAGCACGTCGCCAAAGCGCCAGATGGCCGTCTCCACGAAGTTCTTGCCCTTGTAGCGCGTTTCGCGCGGCACCCGGGTGTACAACGCATCCACCGCGGGCTTGGTCATGCCGTAGGCGAAGCCGCGCGAGCCCACCATCATGATCGAAAGCATCGGCACCACCAGGCCGAGCAGGTTCACGTTGCCGATGCCAAGCACGACCACGAGCAACAGCAGTACGAAATTGACCAGCGAAGGGACCACCAGCGCCGCTCCCGCGCCCTTGCGGATCAGCAACCAGCGCGTGAGCGTGAGCTGCAGCACGACGCCCAGCAGGTTCGCCGCAAGGTCCAGGTCGTTGTAGAACGAGGTACGCGCGATGCGATCGGGAATGTGCGCCTTGGTGTAGTCGGCCATCAGGGCGTAGGCCAGCGTACCGATGCCATCGCCCAGCACCATCAGGATGGCCATGTAACGCAGGAACGGGCGCGTCCACAGCTCCTTGATGCCGGCCCAGAGCGAACCACCGATAACCTCGCCGTCACGCGCCTCGGCGCGGCAATCGTGTCGCGACGACAGGTTCAGCAACAGGACCAGTGCGAACACCAGCGCCGCCGCCGAGACCACCAGCAAGGCCGCCACGCCAATCACCTGCACCAGTGCCTTGGTCACCAGCGGACCGAAGATGGCACCGGCCATGCCGCCCAACGCAATCAACGGGAAGATGCGCCGCGCCTGCACGCTCTGGAAGATGTCGGCCATGAAACTCCAGAACAGCGACACCACGAACAGGTTGAACACGCTGACCCAGATGAAGAACCCCACGCCGAGCGCACGCGCGCCGATGCGGTCCTGCGCCATGAAAGCCGGCACGAAGGCCAGCAGGCAGGCCACGAAAAAGCTGTAGCTCCAGCCCAGCAGGCGCCTGCGCGGAAAGTGCGACACCAGCGCACCGAACACCGGCGTCAGCAGCAGCATCACGCCGAACGTGCTGGCGTAGAACAAAGGAAGCGATTGGGAACCGACGGCGCCGCTGAGCTGGTCGCGCACAGGCCGGATGATGTAGTAAGCCGTCATCACGAAGAAAAAGGCCACCGCAGAAAGAATCGATGCGAGGCCTTCGTTCGCTGCGGCAGGTCGGGGGGTATTCACCGGCGTTTCCAGCGTGGGTCCGGTACAGACTAGCATGCCGGTATGACGGGCAAGGATCAGGGGGCGAGGTGATCTACGACTACATCATCGTGGGCGCGGGTTCGGCAGGTTGCGTGCTGGCCAACCGCCTCAGTGCCGACGGTACGAAGCGCGTGTTGTTGCTGGAGGCCGGTCCATCGGACTGGCATCCGTTGATCCACATGCCCGCCGGCATCGCACGCCTGGCCAACAACCGCCGCCTCAACTGGAGTTACCGCACCGAGCCGGAGGCCCAGTTGAACGGGCGCACCTTGTGGTGGCCGCGCGGCAAGACCCTGGGTGGCTCCAGCTCGATCAACGCCATGTGCTACATCCGCGGTGTGGCCGGCGACTATGACCGCTGGGCGGAAGCCACCGGCGACGCGCGCTGGTCGTGGGAAAACGTACTGCCATGGTTCCGGCGCAGCGAGGACCAGGCGCGTGGCACCAGTGAACTTCACGGCAGCGGCGGGCCGCTGGGCGTCAGTGATCTGCGCTATCACAACCGCTTGTCCGAGGTGTTCATCGACAGCGCGATCACCGCGGGCTTGCCGCGTAACGACGATTTCAACGGTCCAAGCCAGGCCGGCTTTGGCTTCTATCAGGTAACCCAGCGCAACGGTGCGCGCTGCTCAACCGCCGTGGCCTATCTGCGGCCGGTACGCGAGCGCAGCAATCTCGAGATTCGCACGGGCGCACTGGTGGCGCGCGTGGTCATCGAACGCGGCCGCGCCCTCGGCGTGCAGCTGCAGGGCAGCAAGACCGTCATCGAAGCGGGCGATGTCATCCTGGCCGGTGGCGCGGTGAATACGCCGCAGGTGCTGATGCTGTCTGGCGTGGGGCCGGCCGATCACCTGCGCGAACACGGCATCGGCGTGCAAGTCGACCAACCGGAGATCGGTGCGAACCTGCAGGATCACCTGGACATCTGCACGCTGGACGGCAGCACGCAGAAGATCACGTACGACCATCTCAACGAGCTGGCTGCTGGCTGGCGCTTCCTGCGTCATCGCGAAGGGCCGGGCACCTCCAACGTCGCCGAAGCCGGCGGTTTCGTGCGCAGCCGGCTCGCCACCGACGAACGCTGCGACCTGCAGTTCCATTTCGTGCCGGCGCTGCTCGACGACCATGGCCGGCACCGCCTGCCCGGCTACGGATACACCGTGCACGCGTGCTACCTGCATCCGCGCAGCCGGGGCCAGCTGCGGCTGCGCTCGGCCAACCCCGCCCAACCTATCGCCATCCATGCCAACTACCTGAGCGATGCGGAAGGGCACGACCTGCAGCGCATGATCGAAGGCGCGCGGCTGTCGCGCGACATCCTCTCGCAGCCGGGCTTCGCTCCCTTCCGCGGCAAGCCGGTGTTCCCGGAGCAGGCGATCACCAGCGACGCGAAGTACGCCGCGTTCATCCGGCGGAAAGCCGAAACGATCTATCACCCGGTCGGCACCTGTCGCATGGGTAAGGATGCGAACTCGCCGCTGAACAGCGAGATGTGTGTCCGCGGCCTTGAGAACCTGCGTGTGGTGGACGCATCAGTGATGCCCAGCCTGCCCAGCGGCAACACCAATGCGCCCGTCATCATGATTGCCGAGCGCGCCAGCGAGCTGATCCTGAACGGAAACAAGCCCGCGGCCCGCCGATCTTCGGATTAGCGTCCATCCACCGTCCGGACAGCGGATTTTCAACCGCCCCTGCGTTACTCTCGGCCGGTCGTCATGGATGAACCCGGCTCGCACGACCCAAGGCCCGGCTCTTTCCGAGCTGTTTTTCGACCAGGTGTCCCATCGACGCCCATCACTATCGAACAGCATGACGTTTCGCACGCTTCCACTGCTCATCGCCGCCACGCTGGCCTTCGCCGGTACGACATCGCTCGTGCGCGCGGCCACCCCGACGAACGAAGCCAGTGTCCCCACATCATCGCAAGGCGTGCCCGCCGATCGCATGAAGGACACCCTCGCCGCCTATCAGCAATGGCTGGATCGGCTTGACCAGCGCAACGCCGTCGCGGGCCTGGCCACCGCCGTGGTGGCCGACAACAAGGTGGTGTTCGAGGGCACCATCGGTTATGCCGACGCCGCCACGCGCGAGCCGGTCACGCCCGAGACGGTGTTTCGCCTGGCCTCCCTGTCCAAGGCCTTCGCCACCGCGCTTACCGGCGTGCTGGTGAACGACGGCAAGCTCTCCTGGGATACCAAGCTGGTCTCGGTGCTGCCCTTCTTCCGGCTCAAGAGCGACAGCGCCGCAGAACACGCCACGGTGCGCGACATCCTCGGCCAGCGTCTGGGCCTGCCCAAGAACACCTACGACAACATGCTCGAAGAGAACGTGTCGTACGAAGAACTGGCGCGCCGCCTGGATGAGGTCACGCTGACCTGCGATGTCGGTCAGTGTTACGGCTACCAGAACATCGCCTTCAGCCTGATCGGCGACGTGGTCTACGCGCAGACCGGCGACTTCTTCACACGCCAGGTCGACAAGAACATCTTTTTTCCGCTGGGCATGAAAACGGCCAGCTACGGTCGCGAGGGGCTCGAGGCCAGCAAGAGCTGGGCGCACCCGCATCGACCCAGCGGCAACGGCTGGATTCCGTTCGAACCCAAGGAAGCGTATTACCGCGTGGCTCCTGCCGCCGGCGTCAACGCCAGCCTCAAGGACATGGAGCAGTGGCTGATCGCACAGATGGGCGGGCGACCCGACGTGCTGCCGCCAGCGCTGCTGGCCACGCTGCACGCGCCCGAGGTGGCCACGCCCGTGGAGATGCATTCCGCACCCTGGCGACGCGCGCGCCTTGAGGACGCCTCGTATGCCCTGGGCTGGCGCGTGTTCGACTACGAGGGTGAAACCTTGATCTTCCACGCGGGAGCCGTCGAGGGTTATCGCACCATGATCGGCTTCCTGCCGAAATACCACGTCGGCATGGTGATGATGTGGAATTCCGCCGATCCCCTGCCCGCCGGCCTGCTACCCATGGTGTTCGACAGCCTGCTCGGCCTGCCGCACGTGGACTGGGCCGGCATCGAAAGCGACGCGCCCACCACGCACACCACTGCCAAGGGCAAGGCGCGCCACAAGGGCAAGACCGCCGCCACCACCAGCAACGGCACCAACTGAGTACCGCTCAAACGAAAGCGCCGCAGGAAACCCTGCGGCGCTTGTGCGTTGCATGGTCCTGCCGCCGCAGCGGCAGGACGTCCGTCAATTGAGCTTGAAGACGATGCGGCGCTTGTCCTGCGACGGAACCGGATTGCCGTCCTGCGTCGCCGGCTGGAACTTCCAGCGGCTCACCGCCTCCGTGGCAGCGCGGTCGAACACATGGCGCGGCTCGGCATCCACCACCTTCACGTCGTCCACCGTGCCTTCCGGCGTGATGGTGAAGGTCACCTCCACCCAGCCTTCCTGGTTCGCACGGACGGCGGTAGTGGGATAGCGCGGAGCCACATTGCGCAACAGCACCGCCGGATGCGTACCACCGGCGCTAGCCGCCGCCGTATTGCTGGCTGTGGCTGCCGTGGACGCCGCCTGCTGCTGGCGGGATGCTTCGCTGGCCTGTTGCTGCTGGCTGGCACGTGCCTGCGCCGCACGCTGGTCAGCCAGCGCCTTCTGCTGCGCTTCGGCCGCGAGGCGATCGGATTCAGCCTTGTCGGACACCGCCTTCTGCGCCGCCAGTTGCTGCTGCTTTTCCTTGTCCGAAGCCAGCTGCTGCTCACGATCCAGCAGCTTGCGCTGGGCATCGAGCTTGGAACGCAGGATGGTCAGCGTGTAGTTGGCAGGGTCGGCCCTCGCCAACAGGTCGATCTGGCGCTGGGCTTCGTTGAAGTCGCGCTGGTTGATCGCCTGCTCAGCCACGCTGGCGCCCACCGGGAAGGTTTCGCGCAGGGCGTCGGCGGCCACCTGGTTGCCCGGCTGCTTCTCCAGCACCTTCAGGTAGAACTCGAAGGCGTTGTTGCCTGCGGGCGCAAGCAGGCGCTGCTCGTTCACCGCCTTGCGGGCTTCGGCGAGCAGCTGGTTCATGCTCATGGCCGCCACGTTGACCGGCGGTGGCGGCGCTTCGGCACCGACCTTCACCGGTGTCGACGGGTGCGCGCCGAGGTCGGCCGCGACCATGTCCATGTGCGGCTTGATGATGAGGAACCAGGACGCTGCGCCGAGAACGGCGATCACAGCGACAATGGCAATGGCAGCGGGCCGAATGGCCCCACGCGCGTGACGACGCACGTGATGTTTGTATCGGGTATCCATGAGCTCTCACCGAGTGGCATCAGATACCCGCGCTTTTTCCCCCTGTGAATCCAGGAGCGGCAAGCCCCCCAGGCTAGCCGCGGCGCGGATGTGTGAAAGGTAACCGTAACGAAGCACTACGGCAAATCGCACGTCGCGTCGGCGACGGAGCGCACAGCTGGCCAGCTTCGCCGGATACAGGAGGGAGGCCGCGGCCGCTAGGAAATTTTCTTACCCCAGAAACGAAGCGTCCCGGCAAGGGCCGGGACGAGTCGCTCTTTCGAATGACTCTCCCCGCGCTGGGCACCGCGGGGAGAAAAGTCGTTCTTGCTGCTTCTTATTAAGAGTAAAGCTTACTTCTTGGCCTTGGGGGCCTTGGCAACCTTCGGGGCCTTCGCAGCCTTGGTGGCCTTCACAACCTTGGCAGCGGCAGCCTTCTTCACGACGCGCTTGGCAGCAGCCTTCTTCACGACGCGCTTGGCAGCAGCCTTCTTCACAACCTTCTTGGCGACGGCCTTCTTGACCGCACGCTTCACGGCGGCCTTCTTGACGGCGCGCTTGACAGCGGCCTTCTTCACGGCGCGCTTCACAACGGCCTTCTTCACGGCGCGCTTCACAGCGGCCTTCTTCACGGCGCGCTTCACGGCGGCCTTCTTGACCGCCTTCTTGGCGACCAGCTTCTTTGCAACGGCTTTCTTGGCAGTGGCCATAATTCGTCTCAGCTCCTCATCAGTTGGCAGTGGTTGCCCAGTAAAAGCATGCAGGAACGCCTCCACCAGCAAATCGCTGTTGGTGGCGTGCCGAAGATTGTTCACCTGACGACGGGTGCGTTCGTCAGACAGGGGCCTCAGAACGTGCAACGGAATCGAGACCGTGATCTTGCGTACTGCGCCGGCCTTTTCTCCATGCTCGATATAAGGCTTGATGAATTTCGATGTTGCCATGGCACCCGTTCTCCGTGTTCCGATGCGAAAGCTATTCCTGAAGATTTCAACTGTCAATTGATTTTAACCACGAAATCAATCCGTTTCACCCACCCCCAGGAGGGTCCAAACCCCCGCCAGACAAGGCCTTACGGGGGTTCAAGGGCATTTTCATTTGGACGTCCATACACCCAGATTTAAATGCATTACCGATTACTTGTATTTGATTAAAACCGCTTAAAACAAGGCATTTTGTCTTTCCACTGCCATGTGCACTGCAGCACGCCTGTCTCACAAACCGAGACACATCAGGCACATGCCGGGCAAGCCCCGGCGGAGCCTTCCTGGATGAACAAAAGTCGACTGAAAATTTTTTTTGGGCGACCGGCCCGAACAGCCTCTCCGGACCGCCTTGAAGGGTGTCGAAGGCACCGAAGCGGGGCGACCGTCGATTCGCACCCGATGTCGGCCGCACACCGTTCCGGACTTCTATCGGCATGGACGGCGACAACTGCAGTACGAAAAAACACTGCTTCCGTTGTTGCCCGGACCACCCGGCGAACGTCGAAAAACTTCCCGACGTCACCTCAAAAAAGACGCCGGCCGCTTGAGGCGGCCGGCGTCGGGCGAAGCGTCGAAAGCCGGGCTTAGTGGTCTTCGTTCTCGACCAGCTCTGCGTAAGCATCGGCGTCGAGCAGCTCGTTGAGTTCGCCGCGATCGCTCGCGCGGACCAGGAAGATCCAGCCGTCGCCGAAAGCATCTTCGTTGATGGTTTCCGGCTTGTCGTTGAGGTTCTCGTTGACCGCGACGATTTCGCCGGAGACCGGGCTGTAGATGTCAGAGGCCGCCTTGACCGACTCGACCACGGCCACGCCGTGACCGGCCTGGACGCTCGCGCCGATCTCCGGCAGTTCGACGTACACCAGGTCGCCGAGCTGGCCCTGGGCATGGTCGGAGATACCCACGCGCACCAGGCCGTCGTCTTCGACGCGGGCCCATTCGTGGGACTTGAGGAACTTCAGATCGCCGGGAATCTCGCTCATGATCGGGTCCAATCGTTGATGTGGGATCGGGGTGGAGTGCCAATTCTAGCCGCTCCACCCGGTTGGCAACACGGGCCTCGCCCGCGCTACCGAAGGTGGAAAATCAGATGCCCTCGCAGGGCTTGCCGTCGCGGACGAACGGGTACTTCACCACGCGCACCGGCACTTCCTTGCCACGGATATCGACGCGCACGTCGCCCGGCTCGCCCACCGGAATGCGCGCAAACGCCACCGCCTTGTTGAGCGTGGGGGCGAAGCTGCCCGAGAGGATCTCGCCCGTGCCGTTGGCGGTAAGCACCGGCTGGCCGTGGCGCAGCACGCCCTTGTCGTCGAGCACCAGGCCGACCATCACGCGCTGTACACCGGCTGCCTTCTGCGACTCGAGCGCCTTGCGGCCGATGAAGTCGCGGCCCTCGTCCAGGGCGATGGTCCAGCCGAGGTTGGCTTCCCACGGCGACACCGTTTCGTCCATGTCCTGGCCGTAGAGGTTCATGCCCGCCTCGAGGCGCAGCGTGTCACGCGCACCCAGGCCGGCCGGCGCAACGCCGGCGGCAGCGAGTGCCTGCCACAGGGCCACGGCGTGCTCCTGCGGCACGACGATCTCGAAGCCGTCTTCACCGGTATAGCCGGTACGGGCGACGAACAACGGCATGCCATGCGGGCCTTGCGCGGCGGCGGCGGCGAACTTGCCGAGCTTGTTGATGCGCTCATGGTCGACCTCGGCCAGCACGCTGATCGCCTTGGCGCGGGCGTTCGGACCCTGCACGGCGATCATGGCGAAGTCCGGGCGCTCCTTGACCTCGACACCGAAGGCCTTGGCCTGCGCTTCGATCCACGCCAGGTCCTTGGCGCGGGTAGCGGCGTTCACCACCAGGCGGAAGAACTCCTCGCCGAGGAAATAGACGATCAGGTCGTCGATCACCCCACCCTGCTCGTTGAGCATGCACGAGTACAGCGCCTTGCCCTGCACCTTCAGCTTGTCCACGCTGTTGGCCAGCAGGTGGCGCAGGAACTCGCGCGTACGCGTGCCGTGCAGGTCGACCACGGTCATGTGCGAGACGTCGAACATGCCGGCATCGCGACGGACGGCGTGGTGTTCCTCGATCTGCGAGCCGTAGTTGATCGGCATGTCCCAACCGCCGAAATCGACCATGCGCGCGCCGAGGGCGCGGTGGGTGTCGTTGAGTATGGTCTTGTCGGTCATCGCCGTGGTGCCCTGGGGAAAGAAACATTATCGCCGGGGCCACGGACACATTCCAAGCCAAGCGCGCCAGGCACTTACCGTGCGTTGGCGTATTCGTCGCGCTTCGTGCAGCGCAGCATGCGCCCGAGCAGATTCATAGCGCCACCGCTGTCATCCCCGCAGGATCAGGGATGACAGCGGACACCATCAGGCGATACGACGGCGCGCGCTCAGGCTGAGCGCGGCGCGTGCCCCAGCCCCGCGAGCAACTGATCGACCACCTGCTCGGCCAGCTGCTCCGGACGCAAGCCTGCGGTCAGCAGGTGCAGCTCGGCATTCTCAGGCGCCTCGTAAGGCGAGTCGATGCCGGTGAAGTTGACGATCTCGCCTGCGCGGGCCTTGCGATAGAGACCCTTCGGGTCGCGGCGCTCGCATTCATCCAGCGTGGTATCGACGAAGACCTCGAGGAACTCACCCTCCTCGAACAGCCCGCGCGCGAACTGGCGCTCGCTCTGGAACGGCGAGATGACACACACCAGCACGATCAGCCCGGCGTCGACCATCAGGTGCGCCACCTCCGCGACACGGCGGACGTTCTCCACGCGCGCCTCGGGCGTGAAGCCCAGATCCTTGTTCAACCCATGGCGCAGGTTGTCACCGTCCAGCATATAGGTGTGGTAGCCAAGCGAATGCAGGCGACGCTCCACCAGGTTGGCGATGGTGGACTTGCCCGCACCGGACAGGCCGGTGAACCACAGGCAGCGCGGCGACTGGCCTTTGCTCACGCTGCGCGCTTCCTTGTCCAGGTCGGTGTGCTGCCAGTGCACGTTGGAGGCGCGGCGCAGCGCGAAATCCAGCATGCCGCAGCCCACCGTGGCATGGGTGGTGCGGTCGATCAGGATGAAGCCACCCAGGGTGCGGCTGTCCGCATACGACTCGAACGGGATGGCGTGGTCCAGGTCGATGTTGCAGTAGCCGACCTCGTTGAGGTCGAGGCGTCGCGCCGCCAGTTCGGCCTGCGTGTTCACGTCGACCTTGTGCTTGATCGAGGTGATGCGCGCATTCACCGTGCGCGAGCCGATCTTCAGCCAGTAGGCGCGGTTGGGCAGCAGCGACTCGTCGCCCATCCACAGCACATGGGCGGCGAACTGGTCCGCCACGGGTGCGGGGCGGGCGGCATCGGCGATGACGTCGCCGCGGCTGGCGTCGATCTCGCGGTCGAGCGTGAGCGTCACCGCCTGGCCGGCCACGGCCTCCGACAGGTCGCCGTCGGCCGTAACGATGCGTTCCACCCGAGCCCGGCGCATGGCCGGCTGCACCACGATCTCCGAGCCCACCGCGAGGCGGCCGCCGCACACGGTGCCGGCATAGCCGCGGAACGAGGCATCGGGGCGGTTCACCCATTGCACCGGCATGCGGAAGTCTTCCGCCTGGGCCACCGTGGTGTCGGCCGACTCCAGCAGCTCAAGCAGGGTCGGCCCCTGGTACCAAGGCAGGCGCGACGAGGCCTTGCCCACGTTGTCACCACCGGGCGCGATCACCGGCAGGCAATGCACGCTGGTCAGGCCGAGCTGGTCGGCCAGCTCGCGGTATTCGTGGGTAATTGCCGCATAGATGTCTTCGCGGGCATCGACCAGATCCATCTTGTTCACCGCCAGGATCACCTGGCGTATGCCCATCAGGGCACAGATATAGCTGTGCCGGCGCGTCTGCGGCAGCAGGCCCTTGCGGGCATCCACCAGCACCACGGCCAGCTGGGCAGTGGACGCGCCGGTGGCCATGTTACGGGTGTACTGCTCGTGGCCCGGGCAGTCCGCCACGATGAAGCTGCGCCGCGGCGTGTGGAAATAGCGGTAGGCCACGTCGATGGTGATGCCCTGCTGTCGCTCGGCATCCAGGCCGTCGGTCAGCAGGGAGAAGTCCAGCGCGTCCGGCGACTCCGCATGCAGCTTGCGGCTGTCGCGGGCCAGCGCGACCAGCTGGTCATCCGGCACCATGCCGGCGTCGTACAGCAGGCGGCCGAGCAGTGTGCTCTTGCCGTCGTCCACGCTGCCGCAAGTGATGAAGCGCAGCAGGCCGGTGTCCGGGGCGGCGTTCTTGGTGGCATCGGTCATGGCCATCAGAAGTAGCCCTCCTGCTTCTTGCGCTCCATGGAAGCCGTACCGTCGTTGTCGATCACCCGGCCCTGGCGTTCGGAGCTGCGGGAAGCAGCCATCTCATCAATGATCTGGTCCAGCGTGTCAGCGGTGGATTCCACTGCGCCCGTGAGCGGGTAGCACCCCAGCGTGCGGAAGCGCACGTTGCGCATCTCGACCGTCTCGCCCTCGCGCAGGGTGAAGCGCTCGTCGTCCACCATGATGAGTGCCCCATCACGGGCAACCACCGGGCGAGGTTTGGCGAAATACAACGGCACCACCGGAATGCGCTCACGACGGATGTAATGCCACACATCCATCTCGGTCCAGTTCGACAAGGGGAAAACACGCACACTCTCGCCCTTGTGGATGCGGGTGTTGAAGTTGTGCCAGAGCTCCGGACGCTGGTGCTTGGGGTCCCAGCGATGCTGGGCATTGCGGAAGGAAAACACCCGCTCCTTGGCGCGGGACTTTTCCTCGTCACGGCGCGCACCACCGATGGCGGCATCGAAGCCGTACTTGTCCAGCGCCTGCTTGAGCGCCACGGTTTTCATCACATCCGTATGCACGGCCGAGCCGTGCGTGAGCGGAGAGATGCCCTGGTTCACGCCGTCCTGGTTGATGTGCACCAGCACGTCCACGTCGCCCGCCGCGGCCACCTCATCGCGGAACGCGATCATCTCGCGGAACTTCCAGGTGGTGTCCACATGCAGCAAAGGCATGGGCGGACGGGCCGGATAGAAGGCCTTGCGCAG
Source organism: Dyella telluris (assembly GCF_014297575.1). Classification (NCBI taxonomy): domain Bacteria; kingdom Pseudomonadati; phylum Pseudomonadota; class Gammaproteobacteria; order Lysobacterales; family Rhodanobacteraceae; genus Dyella; species Dyella telluris. The sequence goes on from NZ_CP060412.1 coordinate 1,347,290, forward strand.
CAGATGCAGCAGGACAGAGGAATCCTTGCCGATGGAATACAGCATCACGGGACGCTCGAAGGCGGCCGCCGTTTCGCGAAAGATGTGGATGCTCTCGGCTTCAAGGGCGTCCAGATGGGACATGGAAGACATGCTTGACGTCACAGGTTCCTGGGGGCCCGGCGGCTGCCAGGCGCACGATCAATGGGGCAATTTAGCTGAAAATGGCGGGACGGACAGTGCAGGCACCCACACGGCGTAAGGAAACGCTTCAAGTGCGCCCACGATGACCTCACCATCATTTCGTCACCCGTCCTACGCGACACTCCACTAAGATCGCGCCCCATGAGTACATCGATGGCGACAGGAAGCGCACAACTCGATGCCACGACCACGCCGCCACGCCTGCAAGTGACCGGTGACTGGACGCTGGCCCACTACGCCACGCTGGAACGCACGGTCGATGCACTCAAGCGCAAGCTGGACAAGAACACACCGATCGACCTGAGCGCCCTGGGTGCGCTCGACACCGCCGGCGCGGCCCTGCTCGCCGGCCTGCTTGGTGCTGCCCAGTTGGGCGACCTGGCCACCGCCGACCCGACCCTGCCTGCAGCCCAGAGGGCGTTGCTGCAGACGGTCGGCAAGGCGATGGCTGGCTATGTCGAGCCACGCACGACACGCCGCCAGGACGCCGTGACGGAGGTGCTCGCGCGCATCGGCGCCACCATGGAGACGGTCTGGCACCAGCAGGTGCGCCTGCTCGGTTTCGTCGGCCTGACCCTGGAGAGCCTGACGCGAACCATCCTGCATCCGCGCCGCTGGCGAGTCACCTCCCTGGTGTCGCACATCGAGCAAACCGGGCTGGACGCGGTGCCCATCGTGGCCCTGCTCACCTTCATGGTGGGCGCCGTGGTGGCCTTCCTGGGCTCCACCGTGCTGGCGGACTTCGGTGCCACCATCTATACGGTGGACCTGGTGGCCTTCTCGTTCCTGCGCGAGTTCGCCGTGCTGCTCACCGCCATCCTGATGGCGGGCCGCACCGCCAGCGCCTTCACTGCGCAGATCGGGTCGATGAAGGCCAACGAGGAAATCGACGCCATCCGTGCCCTGGGTCTGGACCCGATGGAACTGCTGGTGCTGCCACGTGTGCTGGCCATGCTGGCCTCGCTGCCCATGCTCACCTTCCTCGCCATGATCGCCGGACTGGTCGGGGGCGGCCTGGTGTGTGCACTGGTGCTCGACATCCCGCCGGTCATGTTCATCAACCTGGTCAAGTCGGACATTGGCGTGCGGCACTTCCTGGTGGGCATTGCCAAGGCACCGGTCTTCGCCTTCCTCATTGCCGTCATCGGCTGCCTGGAAGGCTTCAAGGTGACTGGCAGTGCCGAGTCCGTCGGCGAGCACACCACCTCGAGCGTGGTGCAGTCGATTTTCGTGGTGATCCTGCTCGATGCGCTGGCGGCACTCTTTTACATGGAGATGGGCTGGTGAACGCCGTCGCGAAATCCAAGCCGCAGGAGAACGTGATCCAGGTGCGCGACCTGGTGAACCGCTTCGGCACGCAAACCGTTCACGAGCACCTGGACCTGGATGTCCGCCGGGGCGAGATCCTTGGCGTGGTTGGCGGCTCCGGCACGGGCAAGTCGGTGCTTCTGCGCAGCATCGTGGGATTGCGCCGTCCCACGTCGGGGCAGGTGCACGTGTTCGGCCAGGACCTGCTGAGTCTTTCGCCCAAGCAACGCTCCCTCGTGGAGCGCCGTTTCGGCGTGTTGTTCCAGAACGGCGCATTGTTCTCCTCGCTCAACATCGTCGAGAACGTGGCCATGCCGCTGATCGAGCACGCACACCTTGCACGACCCGATGCGCAGCAGCTGGGCGGCGTGAAGCTGGCGCTTGCTGGCCTGCCCGCGGGCGCGGAATCGAAATACCCCTCGGAACTGTCCGGCGGCATGGTGAAGCGCGCGGCGCTCGCCCGGGCGCTGGCGCTGGATCCGGAGATCCTCTTTCTGGACGAACCCACGGCCGGCCTGGATCCGATCAGCGCTGCCGCGTTCGACCAGCTGATCCTGACCCTGCGCGATGCGCTGGGCCTTACCGTTTTCCTGGTGACCCACGATCTGGACACGCTCTACACCATCTGTGACCGCGTCGCCGTGCTGTCGCAGAAGAAGGTGCTGGTCGTGGGCCCGCTGGACGAGGTCGCCCAGTGCCCGGACCCGTGGGTGCAGTCGTATTTCCATGGTCCGCGCGGCCGCGCCGCCGAAGAAGCGCATGAGCGCGCCCCATCCCCCGAGGTAAAGTGATATGGAAACCCGTGCCCACCACGTATTGATAGGCCTGTTCACGGTGATCGTGGTCGCCGCCGCGCTGCTCTTCGCGCTATGGCTCGCCAAATCCAGCTCGGACCGCCAGTTTGCCGAGTACCAGGTGGTGTTCAACGAGGCGGTCGTCGGCCTCTCGCAGGGCAGCGCCGTGCAGTACAACGGCATCAAGGTCGGCGATGTCACCCAGCTCAAGCTCGACCCCCAGAACCCCAGCAAGGTGCTGGCGCGTATCCGCGTGGGCGGCGACACGCCGGTGAAGCAGGACACCCACGCCAAGCTCACCATGACCGGCGTCACCGGCCTCTCGATCATCCAGCTCAGTGGCGGTTCGCTTGCCAGCAAGCCGCTGGAATCGCGCAACGGCCAGCCGCCCGTGATCGTGGCCGACCCGTCGCCGCTCAGCCGCATCCTTGCCAACGGCGAGGACCTGGTGACCAACATCAATGAGGTGGTGGCGCGCGCCAACATGCTGCTGTCACCGGAGAACACCGAGCGCATCAGCCGCACGCTGGAACACCTGGACAAGGTCACCGGCGCCGTCGCCGACCAGCGTGACGACATCCGCCAGTTGCTGCAGCAACTGGCGCAGGCAAGCAAGCAGGCCAACGAAACGCTGGCGCAGACGGATCAACTGGTGCGCAACGCCAACGGGCTGGTCGATAACCAGGCCCGCGCCGCGCTCGACAGCGCACGCGATGCCATGGGCTCGCTGCAGCACTCGGCCACCACCATCGACCACATGCTCAGCGACAACCGCGCTGCCATCGATGGCGGCCTGCAAGGCTTCAGCGAACTGGGGCCGGCCGTGCGCGAGCTGCGCGATGCGGCGGGTTCGCTGCGCGGCATTTCGCGGCGCTTCGACGACAACCCGGCCGGCTTCCTGCTCGGCCGCGAACGCAACAAGGAGTTTGAGCCATGAGGTTGCTCGCCCATCTTTTCGCCGGGACGGCGATCACCCTGTTGAGCGCATGCTCCGTGCTGCCCAAGTCAGAGCCGCAGGAGATCTATCGCCTGCCCGCTACCGCGCTGCCGCACGACCATGCCGCGCCGGTGAACTGGTCCCTGCGCGTCGATATGCCCAACGCCGAACGCATGATCGACAGCTCGCGCATCACGGTGCTTCCGCAGGGCGACGAGATGAGCGTCTACAAGGGCGCACGCTGGAGCGACACGGCCCCCAAGCTGTTGCGCAACCGTTTCGTCGACGCCTTTCGCGACAACGGACGCATCGCCGAGCTAAGCAGTGACGAGACCAGCCTGCAAGCGGATTACTCCCTGTCGGGTGACCTGCGCGCCTTCCAGTCCGTGTACGAAAACGGCCAGCCTGTGGTGGTAATCCGCTTCGACGCACGACTGGTGAAAAACAACGGGCTGCGCATCGTGGCCAGCCATCGCTTCGACATCACCCAACCAGTCGGGGGCACCAGCGTGCCGCAGGTCGTTGCCGCGTTTGGCCAGGCGACCGACGCACTCGCCTCGCAGCTGGTGAACTGGACGCTGCAACAGCCGCTGGATGCCCACGACGTGCATACAGACTGAGGCATCAACGCAACGAGGCGTCCACCCAGCGGAAGGTCAAATTGAGGCGAGGCCCGGCGGCCTCGCGGGTTCTGGGCAGGTCATGCAGGTAGAGCCGCTGCGTATCGCCCGCCATGCGCAGCAGGCTGCCATGCCCCAGCACGATGCCGAGCACGCCAGCGTGCGCATTTTCCGCACGCGGCTTGAGGCGAAAACGGCGCTCGGTACCCAGACTCAGGGAAGCAATCACCGGCTGCGGCCCGAGCTCCGGTTCGTTGTCGCTATGCCAGCCCATGGAGTCCCGGCCACTGCGGTAAAGATTGGCCAGTACGCTGTTGAAGCGAGCTCCGCAGGCTTGCGCCACGCGATCTCGCAGCGACGCCAGCGCCGGCGTCCAGGGATGCGGCTCAAAGCGCGTGCGTGAATAGACATAGGTGGCGTCCTTGTCCCCTATCCAGCAACTCAGGCGCGGGGAATCCACTTCCCGCCCGAACATGCGGATGCGGTGTACTTCCCACGCAATGTCCGCCTGCAGCTCGGCCAGCAAAGCGTCTGCCTCGTCGCCGCTCAACCACGGCGACCACAACGAAAGCTCGCCACCTGGCAGCGGCAAGGGTTGCCAGCCACTGGCGGAGGTTGGGCCAAACAAATCCATGTGCGCTTACCGGCGACGTATTACTGGATGGCCGGGAACGTCGGCTCCACGTCGAGCGTTGCCGCACACACCGAGGCCAGTTCCAGCAGGCGAAGATCCGAGCCGCGCGCACCGACCAGCTGCAACCCAATGGGCATGCCATCAGGCAGATAGCCCATGGGAATGTTCACCGCCGGGCAGCCGGCCAGGCTGGCGAAGCTGGTGAGATCGGCCTGCGAGTCGGGTACCGGGCCATCGAGCGGGAACGCACCCTGCGGCGTGGTCGGCATCACCAGCACGTCGATCTGCGCAAACAGGCGGCGCATCTTGAGCGTGGCAGCATCCAGCACGCGGTCGGCGGCGGCGTAATCGGCCGCACTCTTGCCGGCGGCGTAACTCAACAGGCGGCGGAAATGTTCCGAAGCCCGATGGTCGGTATCGGCCAGGTCGGCAGCAAAGGTGCCGAGCATCTCCGCCTCCATCAACAGCAGGCCGGCGCGACGCGTGCGGGCGAAATCCCAGTCGTCGAAATCCACGGTGCGGCGCTCGCCCAGCTCGCGCGGCCATTTGTCCAGTGCAGCCTCGAACACGTCCACGACATCACGATGCACGCCAACGGCCGCCAGGTTGGGCAGGAACCCGGCGCGCAGACGGCCAGGCTCCCAGTCCGGCGGCGACAGCGCCACGCGGCGGCGACGCGAACGGGCGTCATCGGCGTCATAGCCGGCCAGCACCTGCAGCAACACGGTGAGGTCGTCCGCGCTGCGCGCCAACAGGCCCACGGTATCCAGGCGGCGCGCCGCCGGCACCATGCCGCGCGCCGAAATCTCGCCGTGCGTCGGTTTGAGCGCATAGACGCCGCAATAGCTCGCGGGAATGCGCACGGAACCCAGGCTGTCCGACCCGATCGCCGCCACTGCCAGGCCGGCCGCCACGGCCGCTGCCGCGCCACCCGACGAACCGCCCGCGGTATAGCCGTGGCGATGCGGATTGTGCGTTGCACCGAAATGCGGATTGTTGGTGACCGCACCCAGCGCACCTTCATCCATGTTGGTCTTGCCGACCAGCACCGCGCCCGAGGCGCGAAGGCGTGCCACCACATGGGCATCGTCGGCCACCGGCGCACCGCGCCCGGCAAGGCCGGCACTGGTGGACCAGCCGGCGACGTCGAAATTGTCCTTCAGTGCGATGGGAAGGCCATCCAGCCGGCCGATCACGCCGTCACGCCGCCGGTGCTGTGCTGCCAGCGCCTGCTCCTGCAGCATGGCCGAGCTGACGTTCACGTAGGCGTTGAGCTGTGGATTGACGCGCTCGATGGCCTCCAGATAGGTCTCGGCCAGTGCCTGCGGCTGGACGCGCTCCACCGCCAGCCAATGCAACAGCTGGCACATGGTGGCCCGACGCAGGTCACGTTCGCTGATCGGTGGCTGCACACTCATGCTCTCTTCCCTGGCTCCGTCAGATGGGATTATGGCTAATGCAGATGAAGGGATTGCAAGGATCCGGCCACCGTTGCCCCCGGTGGCCCGAACCCGGACAATGCCGCTTTGCCCGTTCCATACGTCTGGGAACGGTATTCGAGCCGCCCTAGCCCGTTGGAGTCCGCCATGAGCGACCGCGAAATCATGGAATACGACGTCGTCGTCGTTGGCGCAGGCCCTGCCGGGCTGGCGTTCGCCATCCGCCTGAAGCAGCTGAAGCCGGAAACGAGCGTCTGCGTCATTGAAAAGGCCTCCACCATCGGTGCGCAGATTCTGTCGGGCGCGGTGATTGAGCCGCAGCCGCTGGACGCGCTGCTGCCGGGCTGGCGCGACAATCCGCCGCCGATCTGCGTGCCGGCCACCGAGGACGAGTTCTGGCTGCTGAGCAAGACCGGCGGGCGCAAGCTGCCGGTGCCCCCGGGCATGAACAACCACGGCAACTTCATTGTGTCGCTGGGCGCCATGTGCGCCTGGCTGGCACCGCAGGCCGAAGCGCTGGGCGTGGACGTGTTCCCGGGCTTTGCCGCCGCCGACAACGTCTACAACGACGACGGCTCCGTGGCCGGTGTGCGCATCGGCGACATGGGCGTGGCGAAGGACGGCTCGCACAAGGCCGGCTACACGCAGGGCATCGACATCAAGGCCAAGGTCACCGTGCTGGCCGAAGGTGCCCGCGGCAGCCTCACCAAGCAGCTGATCAAGCGCTTCGCGCTGGACAAGGACAGCGACCCCCAGGGCTACTCCATCGGCATCAAGGAGCTCTGGCAGGTGCCTGCCGGGCGCGTGCAGCCGGGCAAGATCGTGCACAGCTTCGGCTGGCCCGCCGACAGCCACACCTACGGCGGCAGCTTCCTGTATCACCTGGACAAGGACCGCATCGCGCTGGGCTACGTCAGCGGCCTGGATTACAGCGACCCGAACTACCAGCCGTGGGAAGCCTTCCAGCAGTGGAAGAACCACCCCTCGGTGAAGTCGCTGCTCGAAGGCGGCACCATTCTTTCCGCCGGCGCGCGCGCCATCGTCACGGGCGGCTACCAGTCCCTGCCCAAGGTGGAGATGCCCGGCGCCCTGCTCATCGGTGACACCGCCGGCCTGCTCAACGTGCCCAAGATCAAGGGCACCCACCAGGCGATCAAGAGCGGCATGCTCGCCGCCGAACACCTGGTGGCGAACGATCTCAACCCGGCCGGCTTCGACGCCAAGCTGCGCGCCTCCGACGTGATGGCGGAACTGAAGAAGGTCCGCAACGTCAAACCCGGCTTCAAGAAGGGCCTGTGGTTCGGCATGTTGAACGCCGCATGGGAAACCGCCCTCGGCGGCGCGTCGCCGTGGACCCTGAAGAACAAGGCCGACTGGTCGAGCCTGCACAAGCTCGGCGCGCAGGAGGAACCCAAGCGCGACTACGTGCTGCCACGCGAACTGCCCCCGCGCGATCGCCTGGCCGGCGTCTACTTCGCCGCCACCGAGCACGACGAAGACCAGCCCATCCACCTGCACGTGGCCGACACCAACGTGTGCGTGACCCGGTGCACCGTGGAATACGGCAATCCCTGCACCCGCTTCTGCCCCGCCGGCGTCTACGAGATCGTCGACGAAGCCAAGCCCGATGGCAGCAACGGCAAGCGCCTGCAGATCAACGCCGCCAACTGCGTGCACTGCAAGACCTGCGACATCAAGGACCCCTACCAGATCATCAACTGGGTGACGCCGGAAGGCGGTTCGGGGCCGAATTACCAGAACCTCTGATACGAGGATAGTGCGCTGTCCGCTCGACTGACATGGCGATTCAAGCGCCTGCATTACACGCTGCAACGGATTCGTAGCAGCGTGGCGTTGCGTGGCTGGCGGGGAACGCTGGCCCGGATGAGGCAGGAATTCGAGCGTCGTCCCGCGCTCGATGATTCGTTGCAGGTGGCTCCACTAGACGTGCCGTTCGAGCCATTCTCGCTGCCAACCAGCGAATGTCCTCAGGTTTCTGTAGTCATTCCGGTCTACGGCAAACTGCCTTACACGGTGGCCTGTCTTCGCTCACTTCAGCGACACGCGCCTGACGCTGCTTTCGAACTCATCGTGGTCGATGATGCTTCACCTGACGACAGCGCCGCGTCGCTGGCTCGGATCGAAGGGCTGAGGTTGCTGTCCAATGAAACCAATCTGGGCTTCATCGGCAGTTGCAACGCAGGTGCCCAGGTGGCACGCGGCGAGTTCCTGCTTTTCCTCAACAACGACACGCAAGTTCTGCCCCAGTGGCTCGATGGCCTGCTGGCCTGCTTTGCCGAGCAGGCAGACTGCGGCATTGCCGGCAGCAAGCTGGTCTATCCGGACGGGAGATTGCAGGAAGCGGGCGGGCTCGTGTTTGCCGACGGCGGCTGCTGGAATGCAGGCCGGTTCGAGCAACGTGACGCACCGGCCTGGCAATGCCGTCGCGAGGTCGACTATGTCAGCGGTGCATCCCTGCTAATCCGCAAGGAAGTGTTCCTTCGGGTTGGTGGTTTTGACACTCGCTACGCCCCCGCCTACTACGAAGACACCGACCTTGCCTTCGCGGTGCGCCAGCTTGGCCTGAAGGTTTACTACGAGCCGGCAAGCGTGATTGCGCACTACGAGGGCATCAGTGCTGGCACCGACCTGGCATCGGGCATGAAACGCCATCAGGCGCCGAACCAGGCCAAGTTCTTGGCCAAGTGGGAAACGGCCCTTGCCAGCCAACCGCCCCCAGGAACCGCATTGGCACAGGCCCTCCGCTGGCGTCGCCGTGGACGCGTACTGGTTGCGGACAGCATGACGCCGGACCCCACCCGCGATTCAGGCTCGCTGCGGCTCTGCGCCATACTCAAGTTGTTGGCCGCCCAAGGCTGGAGCACCAGCTTCCTGCCCGATGACGGCAGCGCCAGCGAAAGCGAAATCCGCATGCTGGGAACACTTGGCACGGAAGTGCTGTGCCGCCCCTGGGTCTCCAACCTGCCGACGTGGCTGCGCGAACATGGCCCCGAACTGAACGCGGTGATCCTGTGCCGGCATACCGTCGCAGGGCAATATGCTGCTCTCGTACGCAAATACGCCCCGCAGGCCCGCCTGGTGTTCGACACTGTGGACCTGCACTTCCTGCGCGAACAACGCGCGGCAGAACTGAGTGGCAACTCCTCGCTGGCGCGACAGGCGCAGGCATCACGCAAGAGTGAACTGGCCCTCATCAGAGAGGCTGACATAACCTTTGTGGTGAGCCCGCACGAGCAGGCCCTGCTGGCGCTGGAACTGCCAGCGGCCCGCGTGGAACTGCTGTCCAACATCCACGACGTATACGGCTGCCGCCGCCCGTACACCGAGCGGCGCGACCTGGTTTTCATCGGCGGCGTTGGCCACCCGCCCAACGCCGACGCCGTGCGCTGGATTGCCAGCGAAATCCTGCCCGTGCTGCGTAGCCGCATACCCGACATACGCATCCACGTCCTGGGCGACATAACCGAGGAAGCGAAGCGCGAACTGGCCGTTCCGGGTCTGGAGTTGCACGGCCGTGTCCCCGACCTGACGCCATGGCTTGACGGCGCACTCGCCTCGCTCGCCCCTCTTCGTTTTGGCGCCGGGGTGAAGGGCAAGATCAACATGGCAATGGGCCATGGCCTGCCGGTGATTGCAACGAGAATTGCAATTGAAGGCATGCAGTTGGAACCCGGTGTCGACGTGCTCGTGGCGGAAGATCCGGCCGATTTTGCCGTCGAAGCCTCGCGCCTAGCGTCTGACGAGGGTTTGTGGACGGTTTTGTCACGCAACGGCCTTCGCAACGTGGATGAGCACTTCTCGCCCCGTGTTGCTGCGGCCACCCTTCACCGCGTACTGGATTGACCCGCTCCGCCGCAACGGGGACCATGCCTGGGCCACCGGGATAACGTGTATGCCGCTCTTCGATCTCGCCAAACGCCAAGTCTTCCAGCTGCTGCGCGCGGGCTTCCGCCTGATGCCCATGCCGGTGGCGACACGTGATCGCTGGAGGCAGCGTTTCCTGGATCGCTACGCGGGCATGGTGCCCACGGGACCACGCGGACGTGCGCCTGTCGGAAGCTCACGCCGCCCGCTGCAGCGTGCAGTGGAGCACGCCATCGGTCATGTGCCGCGTCGCAAGGAGCCACTGCCATCACCGCTTCCGGCGACGTTGGTTGCCTTCTATCTGCCGCAGTTCCACGCGATTCCAGAGAACGATACATGGTGGGGCGCGGGCTTTACTGAGTGGCGCAATGTGACCCGTGCGCTCCCGCAGTACGAGGGCCATGCACAACCTCGGCTACCCAGTGAGTTGGGTTTTTACGACCTGCGCCAGCAGGACGTAATGCGCAAGCAGATGCAACTCGCACGCGAGTATGGCATCGGAGCTTTCTGCACCTACTTCTACTGGTTTGCCGGCACGACACTGCTGGAGGCGCCTCTGCGCCAATGGCTTGCCAGTGCTGATCTCGACCTGCCCATCTGCCTGTGCTGGGCGAACGAAAACTGGTCGCGACGCTGGGATGGACGCGCGGAAGACGTCTTGATTGGCCAGCAACACAGTGCGGAGGACGACCTAGCCTTCATTGCACATGTCGCCGCCTACCTGAAGGATCCGCGCTACCTTCGGGTCGAAGGCAAGCCGATGCTGCTGGTGTATCGCCCCGGCCTGCTGCCGTCGCCCGAGGAAACAGCCGTGCGCTGGCGCGCGTGGTGCCGGGACAACGGCATAGGTGAGATCCACCTTGCCTATGTGCAGAGTTTCGATCGCGTCGACCCGGCCAGCATCGGCTTCGACGCAGCGGTGGAATTCCCGCCGAACAACACCTCGTTGAATCCAATCACCAGCGAACAACAGCTGATCAATCCGGACTTCGCTGGCGACGTGCTCGACTGGCGCGAACTCGTGCGTAACGCCACGGGCGCCGCCAAGCCCAGCTATGTGCTATATCCGAGCGTCAATCCGGGCTGGGACAACGAACCGCGTCGGAGCGGCCGCGGCCGCGTGCTGGCCCATGCATCGCCACGCGCCTATCGGGACTGGCTGCGTCATGCGGTGTCCGTGGCCCAGGCACGCTCGCCGCGCACGCCGATGGTCTTCATCAACGCGTGGAACGAGTGGGCCGAAGGCGCCGTGCTGGAGCCCGATGTACGTCTCGGGTACGCCTGGCTGGATGCCACCCGTGCCGCACTGCTGCCGTCGCGTGAAGGCACGGACAAGCGCCCCTGCGCCGTCGTGCACGCGTGGTACGCCGAAGTGCTCGATGACGTGATCCCGAGCTTGAATGCCAGTGCGCTCAACTGGCGGCTCGTCATCACAACGGCACCTGAACGCGAGCGCGACATCCGGACTCGGCTGAAGGCCCTCGGGGTCGATGCGGAAATCCATGTCTTCGAGAACCGTGGACGCGATATATTGCCCTTCCTCCACGTCGCCGACCGATTGCTCAACGAAGGCGTCGACGTCGTCCTCAAGCTGCACACGAAGCAGTCGGTGCATCGAGAGGACGGCTCGCAGTGGCGTGACGAATTGCTACACAGTCTGACCGCCGCTAACCGCGCCTCGCGCATCGTGGAAGCCTTCGCCAGGAATCCACAGCTGGGGCTGGTTACGCCAGAGGGCCATTCGCAGCCGTTGGAGCATTTCTGGGGCGCCAACGAGACGAACGTCCGTGCACTCTGCGTCAGGCTTGGCCTTTCCCAGCCCGCGCCCGGCAGCGAGTTCGTCGCCGGAAGCATGTTCTGGGTCCGCCTTGCTGCGCTTCGCCCGCTGCTCGACGCTCATATGGCGCCTTGGGAGTTCGAGCACGAAGCAGGCCAGATCGATGGGACGACGGCTCACGCTGTGGAACGCCTCTTCTCTCTGGCAACATTGTCCGCTGGCTTCGCCACATCGGATGCCGCCCGCCTGTGCGGCCTGGCTCCGGGCGCGCCCCATAGGCCTTATCCGTATGCCCGAAGGACGCGTTAAGCGCCTGTTTTCTTTGACTTTATTGGCGTATTCATACAAATGTTTGAAGCCGAGTAGAATGTCTTTTTTTCTGCCCGCGCGGCGGCTTATTAGTTAAGGACCCACCGATGAAGATTATTGTTGGCTACAAGCGCGTCGTGGACTACAACGTCCGCATCCAGGTGAAACCCGATGGCACCGGCGTCGTGACCGATGGTGTGAAGCTTTCCGCCAACCCGTTCGACGACATCGCACTGGAAGAAGCCCTGCGCCTGCGCGAAAAGGGTGTGGCCGAAGAAGTCGTAGTGGTCGGCATCGGCCCAGCGGACCTCACTGCACACTTGCGCAACGGACTCGCCATGGGTGCCAACCGCGCCATCCATGTAGTGACTACTGACGCCGTGCAGCCGCTTACCGCCGCCCGCATCTTCCAGAAGCTGATCGAAAAGGAGCAACCGGGCCTGGTCATCCTCGGCAAGCAGGCTATCGACGATGACGCCAACCAGACCGGCCAAATGCTGGCCGCTCTCTGGGACCGTCCGCAGGCCACCTTCGCCAGCAAGGTCGAGATCACCGATGGCAAGGCCACGGTCACCCGTGAAGTCGACGCCGGCCTGGAAGTTATCGAGGCGGAACTGCCGGCCGTGATCACCACCGACCTGCGCCTCAACGAGCCGCGCTTCATCAAGCTGCCGGACATCATGAAGGCCAAGTCCAAGCCGATCGACACCATCGAGTTCGGCTCGCTCGGGGTGGAAGCCAACGACCATCTCAAGACCACGCACTACGCCGCGCCGGCCAAGCGCAGCAAGGGCGTGATGGTGAAGGATGCGGCCGAACTGGTCGCGGCGCTGAAGCAGAAGGGTCTGCTTTAAGCAGCCTCAAGGAGATAACGACATGTCCAAGATCCTCGTCATCGCCGAACACCTGGACGGCAAGCTCAATTCTTCTACCGCACGCGCCGTAAGCGCCGCCGCGGCGATCAAGCCTGAAGCCATCGACGTGCTGGTGCTGGCCGACAACGTCAGTGCCATTGCCGCCGATGCGGCAATGATCGAAAGCGTGAGCCGCGTGCTCACCATCGCCCGCGCCGAGAACGCGCACCCACTGGCCGCCGTGCTGGCACCGCAGATCGCCAAGGCCGCCGCCGGTTACAGCCACGTCTTCGCCCCGTCGACCACATTCGGCAAGGACGTGCTGCCGCGCGTCGCCGCTCTGCTTGGCGTCGCCCAGGTCAGCGACGTGATGAGCGTTGAAGGCGCCCACACCTTCAAGCGCCCGATCTACGCGGGCAACGCAATCATCACCGTCGAAGCCGATGCGAACAGCACCGTGGTAGCCACCATCCGCACGGCGTCCTGGGCTGCTGCCGCGAGCGGTGCGAACAGCGCGCCAGTGGAAGCCCTGAACATCGATGTCGCACTGCCCTCGCATTCCCGCTTCGTCGAACTGCAGTCGGGCAAGAGCGATCGCCCAGACCTGCAGAGCGCAAGCAAGGTCGTGTCGGGTGGCCGTGGCGTGGGCTCGAAGGAGAACTTCGAGATCATCTTCAAGTTCGCCGACAAGATCGGCGCAGCCGTAGGTGCCTCGCGCGCAGCCGTCGACGCTGGCTACGTGCCGAGCGACCTGCAGGTGGGTCAGACCGGCAAGATCATCGCCCCCGAGCTGTACATGGCGATCGGTATTTCCGGCGCGATCCAGCATCTCACAGGCATCAAGGACGCCGGCACCATCGTCGCCATCAACAAGGACGGCGAGGCGCCGATCTTCGAGATTGCCGACATCGGGCTGGTGGGCGATCTGTTCAAGATCATCCCGGAACTCGAACAAGCGCTTTGATGCCCGATGAGTGAAATCAGCCTCAAGAGCTTCAAAGCCTACGATATCCGCGGTCGCGTACCGGACGAGCTGAACGAAGACCTCGCCCGGCGCATCGGTAATGCCACGGCCCAATTGCTGGGCCCGGGCCCCATCGTGCTCGGCCGCGACGTGCGGCTGAGCAGTCCCGCGCTGCAGGACGCGCTGGCCGAGGGCATCACGGCCAGTGGACGCGATGTCATCGATATCGGGCTTTGCGGCACCGAAGAGGTTTATTTCCAGACGGCCCACCTACGCGCGGCTGGCGGCATCATGGTGACCGCCAGCCACAACCCGATTGACTACAACGGACTCAAGCTCGTGCGCGAGGGCTCCCGCCCCATCAGCGGTGACTCGGGCCTCTTCACCATTCGCAACAACGTCGCCGCTGGCCGGTGTGTCGAAACCATCACGCATGGGACCGTGCGAGTTGTCACTGACAAAAGTGCCTACATCGCCCACCTGTTGACCTACGTCGACGCAGCGTCGCTCAAACCGCTGAGGATCGTCACCAACCCAGGTAATGGTGGTGCTGGTCTCGTGATCGATGAACTGGCGTCGCATCTGCCCTTCGAGTTCTTGCGCATCCAGCATGAGCCGAACGGCCACTTCCCCCACGGCATTCCCAATCCGCTGTTGCCGGAGAATCGGCAGGCCACAGCCGACGCCGTCCGTGCTCATGGCGCGGACTTCGGCATCGCCTGGGACGGCGATTTCGATCGCTGCTTCTTCTTCGATGCCTCGGGTCGGTTCATCGAGGGCTACTACCTGGTCGGACTGCTGGCAACGGCGCTGCTGGCCAAGCACCCTGGCGAAAAGATCATCCACGACCCGCGATTGACGTGGAATACGATCGAGATGGTGACCACGGCAGGTGGCATCCCGGTCCAGAGCAAGACCGGCCACGCCTTCATCAAGGAGCGCATGCGCGCGGAGAACGCCGTCTATGGCGGCGAAATGAGCGCGCATCACTACTTCCGTGATTTCGCCTATTGCGACTCCGGCATGATTCCCTGGCTGCTCATCGCAGGCCTGATCTCCCGTACCGGCCAGCCGCTGGCATCCATGGTTGAGGACCGCATGCAGGCTTTCCCCTGCAGTGGCGAGATCAACTTCAAGGTGGGCGACGCCGAGACCGCGATCGAGCGCGTGCTGGCGCATTACGCCTCGCTTGCACCTGTCATGGACCGGACCGACGGCATCAGCGCCGACTTCGGCTCGTGGCGCTTTAACCTACGTAGCTCCAATACCGAGCCACTGTTGCGCCTCAACGTTGAAGCGCGTGCAGACGCGGGCCAGTTGGAGCGTCAGGTCGCGCAAATCACGGCCCTGCTTGGCGCAGCCTGAGCGCGCCAGCTAGCCCGATGTGATGCCAGAGCCAGTAACATGGCTTTGTCCCAGATCTCGTGCACCATGTGAAAGATATCCGTTCGAAGTCCGGCGATCTGCCGAACGCTCCATGTCTGGATCCGGCCCGACATGACATGGTCCCGAGCAGCACAAATTGCGACCGCCATTTCATGCGTCAACCGCAGCCTCGTCGACACTCAGAGCACGGACATGATCACCAAGGGTGCTGAGGCGTCGATCTTCGACATGGCCGATTTGGCCTGGTGCGGATGCGAACCTTGGGACAGTTGCGTCCACAGCCCTGCAATCCGGCATGAAAGAGTCGCCGGAGGTCACACAGTCACTGAAATTACATTGGAAATCGGCACAACTTATGCTTCCAGCGGGCTTCGGGCGCGACCAGCAAGTTCCAGCCCACGGATGGATGCCCATGAAGCTGGGTATTTCAGCAGCCTGCTAGACCCCTGAAACTCATGAAATTCGTCGACAATGAGCGGGGCCAGTGCTGCCATTCTGAAGACCCTGGCTTGCCGACTCTAATGTTGGTGTTGCAATGGCAAAGCCACCCAGAACGGCCTGTGTTTTAGCGCCAGCGGACATGACACAATACGCGGAACTAGCTGATTGGTCATAAGGATCTATGAAGACGCTGCTCGTTACCGGCGGTGCCGGTTTTATCGGTGCAAATTTCGTCCTCCAGTCCGTTGCCGTAGGGCATCGCGTCATCAATCTGGACAAGCTTACGTACGCCGGGAATCTAGATACGCTCGCCTCTCTCGAAGGCAATGCCCGCCATATCTTCGCACACGGCGACATTGGCAATCGCGCGTTGATCACCCAACTTCTTACCCAGCACAGGCCAGACGCCGTAATCAACTTTGCGGCCGAGTCCCATGTTGATCGCTCGATAGACGGCCCTGCAGCTTTCATCGAAACCAATGTGGTTGGCACACTGGGACTGCTTGAAAGCACGCGCGACTATTGGCGCAGTCTGGACAGCGCTGCTGCCTGTTCGTTCCGCTTCCTGCATGTATCAACCGACGAGGTCTACGGCTCGCTCGGCCCCGAGGGCAGCTTCAAAGAAACCACGCCCTATGCTCCCAATTCACCCTATTCGGCGTCGAAGGCTGCCTCGGACCATCTCGTCCGCGCATTCCATCACACCTATGGCCTGCCAACGCTGACAACCAATTGCTCCAACAATTACGGGCCTTACCAATTCCCTGAAAAACTGATTCCGCTAATCATCCAGAAGGCGCTGGCCGGCGAGGCACTGCCGGTCTATGGCGACGGGCTGAACATCCGCGACTGGCTGTATGTTGGGGATCACTGCACCGCCATCCAGCGGGTGCTCGAAGCGGGCTTGGTTGGCGAGACCTACAACGTGGGTGGCAACGCCGAGCGCGAGAACCTGACCGTCGTGAAGGCCATCTGCGCACTGCTGGACGAACGCCATCCGCTGGCAGACGGCCGTCGTCGCGAATCCCTCATCACCTTCGTCAAGGATCGCCCAGGACACGATCGTCGTTACGCTATCGATTCGTCGAAGCTGCAGAACGAGCTCGGCTGGCGCCCCTCGCAGACGTTTGAATCGGGCATCGCCCATACCGTCGATTGGTATCTGGAAAACAAAGCGTGGACTTCTCGTGTGCTTGACGGAAGCTATCGCATGGAGCGACTCGGCGTATGAGCAGCCAGAAGGGCATCATCCTCGCCGGTGGTTCCGGCACGCGGCTTTATCCCATTACTCAGGCAGTGAGCAAACAGCTGCTGCCCGTGTATGACAAGCCCATGATCTATTACCCACTCGCCACGCTCATGCTGGCGGGTATTCGCGACGTGCTGGTAATCAACACTCCGCACGAGCAGGCACTCTTTCAGCGCCTGTTAGGTGACGGTAGCCAATGGGGCATCAACATCTCCTACGCCGTCCAGCCGTCCCCGAACGGTCTGGCGGAGGCCTTCATCATTGGCCGCGACTTTGTCGGAAACAATCCCAGCTGTCTGGTGCTTGGCGACAACATCTTCTACGGCGTAGGTCTTACCGAACGTATGAAGCGCGCTGCGGCACGCGAGCACGGCGCAACAGTATTCGGCTATTGGGTCAAGGATCCTGAGCGCTATGGCGTGGCTGAATTCGACGCTGCGGGCAAGGTGATCGGTCTGGAGGAAAAGCCGGCCGAGCCGAAGTCCCACTACGCGGTGACTGGACTGTACTTCTACGACAATCGCGCCCCCGACTTCGCCGCGAACCTGAAGCCCTCAGTGCGCGGCGAGCTGGAAATCACGGATCTCAACCGCTGCTATCTCGACGACGAGTCGTTGCATTTGGAGCAATTGGGTCGAGGCTACGCCTGGCTGGATACGGGCACCCACGAGTCCCTGATGGAAGCTGGCGATTACATCCAGACCATCGAGAACCGGCAAGGCCTGAAGGTCTGCTGCCCTGAAGAGATCGCTTACATCAAAAAGTGGATCGATGCAGAGCAATTGCTGCGACTTGCAGCCCCGCTCTCCAAGACGGGTTATGGGCAGTACCTCCAGAACCTGACCAAACAAGGCTACGTTGGATGAAGTTCATCGAAACATCGCTACCCGGCTGCGTTGTGATCGAACCGCAAGTGTTCGGCGACTCGCGCGGGTTTTTCTACGAGAGCTACAACGAGGCCAAGTATCGCGAGGCGGGCATCGACAGGCGATTCGTGCAGTCGAACGTCTCCCGCTCGGCACGCGGGGTGTTGCGTGGCCTGCACTACCAGTGGCCACATCCGCAGGGAAAGCTCGTCAGCGTCCTGGAGGGTGAAGTCTTTGATGTCGCGGTGGATATCCGTCGCGGCTCCCCGACATTCGGCCAGTGGGCGGGCGTAATGCTCACTGCGGAGAACCATCGGCACTTCTGGATCCCTGAAGGTTTCGCGCACGGTTTTTGCGTGCTGTCCGAATTCGCCACGTTCTCGTACCAGTGCACGGACCTCTACGATGCCAAGGCGGATGGCGGCGTTCGCTGGAACGATCCGGCGATCGGCATCGACTGGCCGATCAGCTCCCCGCTTCTTTCGGACAAGGACGGCAAGGCTCCCTTGCTCGCCGATGTATCGCCGGACCGACTGCCGGAGTACCAGGCTTGAAGATCCTGCTGCTAGGTGCCAACGGGCAGCTCGGACAGACCTTTCTGAAGGAGAGCGCCCTCACGACATTTGGTGAGGTAGTGCCGGTGACCCGAGACGGCCAGCTTTCAGGCGGGATGACGGGAGTAGCGGGTGACCTTTCTTCACCTGAAGGCATGACTGCTGTGCTTGATCGCGTCCAACCGGATGTGATCATCAATGCCGCGGCTTTTACGGCTGTGGATCGCGCAGAGCAGGAAGAAAAGCTTGCAACGCGGGTCAACGGTGAATCCGTTGGCGCCATCGGAGCCTGGGCGGCATCAAACGACGCTCTGGTCCTGCACTATTCCACCGATTATGTTTTCGATGGAAGCAGTGCGGAGCCTTATGCCGTCGATGCGGCGACTGCCCCCCTCGGAGCCTATGGCCGCAGCAAGCTGGCCGGTGAACGGGCCCTTGCCGGGAGCGGTGCGCGCCACATGATTTTTCGTACGGCATGGGTCTACGCCGCACATGGCCACAACTTCCTACGCACCATGCTTCGACTGGGTGCCGAACGTGACGAGTTGCGTATCGTGGCCGACCAGCACGGCGCGCCAACCTCAACGGGCCTGATCGTGCGCGGCACGCTGGCTGCACTGGATGTGTGGAGCAAAGCCTCTGGCAACGAACGCAGCAAGCTTGAAGGCACCCACCATCTCGTGGCCAGCGGAACCACCACGTGGCATGGCTTTGCCGTGGCCATCTTCGATGAAGCATTTCGCCGGGGCCTCATAGCAAAGAAACCCGTCGTCACCCCGATTGACACGGCTGACTTCCCCACCCCTGCGAAGCGACCTGCCTATTCGGTGCTGGAAAACGCCGATTTTCAGAAGCGGTTTGGTTTTGTCTTGCCGGACTGGCAGCAAGGCCTGCTCGATGTCATGGGCGAACTTTCCATCCCTACGCACTGAACACTTATGCTCATTCCGCTCATCCTCAGTGGTGGTTCAGGCACACGGCTATGGCCCGTGTCCCGGCGCAACCTGCCCAAGCAATTCCTATCACTGGCGGGCCGGGGGACGTTGTTTCAGCAAACGATTAACCGCACGCGGCTACTCCCCAACGTTGGCTCGCCGATCGTGGTCGCCAGCGAAGATCATCGCTTCCTTGCCGCCGAGCAGTTGCTCGAGTCAGGCATCGAAGGCGCGACCATCGTGCTCGAACCCATGGGCCGCAACACTGCTCCCGCGATTGCCCTGGGTGCCTTGCAGGCGATCGAGCGCGACCCCGATGCATTGCTACTGGTCCTTCCCGCCGACCATCTGATCGGCGAAACCGACAGCTTTATCCAGGGCGTCAACCTTGCGCTGCCTGCAGCGCGCGACGGATCGCTGGTGACCTTCGGCATTCGCCCGGATCGCCCGGAAACCGGGTTCGGTTACATCCGTCGTGGTGACGCCATCGGCGAGGGCGCGTTCCGCGTGGCGCAATTCGTCGAGAAGCCTGCGCTGGCCACTGCCGAGTCGTATGTAGCGGATGGCCATTACGACTGGAACTCCGGGATGTTCCTGTTCAAGGCTTCCCGTTATCTGGAAGAGCTCGAACAGCACGCGCCTGAAATGCTCCAGACGGTGCGAGACGCGCACGCCTCCGCGAAGATCGATCTGGACTTTGTCCGCATCGATCGCGACAAGTTTGCAAAGGTGCCTGATGATTCCATCGACTACGCCGTGATGGAGAAGACCCAGCGCGCTGTGGTTATCCCGGTGAAATGCGACTGGAGCGACATTGGCTCGTGGTCCGCACTGTGGCTCGCGGGCGCGCGTGATCCGCAAGGCAACGTCCGCGAAGGCGATACCATCGCCATCGATACCCGCAACTCGCTACTGCGCTCGCATGACCGCCACCTGCTGGCAACGGTCGGCGTCGATGACCTGATCGTGGTCAGCACTCCGGATGCCACCCTCGTGGCCCACCGCAATGCCGCCCAGGACGTCAAGCGAGTGGTGGACGAGCTGAAGGCCGCCGGGCGCACTGAGCACTCCCTCCATCGCGTGGTTCGCCGTCCCTGGGGCAGCTATGACTCGCTCGAGTCGGCGGACCGCTTCCAGGTCAAGCGCATCGTGGTCAAGCCGGGGGCGGCTCTGAGCCTGCAGAAACATCACCACCGCGCCGAGCACTGGATCGTGGTGTCCGGCACGGCCGAGGTGACCTGCGACGACAAGGTGTTTCTGCTGGGTGAAAACCAGAGCACCTATATTCCGCTGGGCAGCGTTCACCGGCTGCGCAACCCGGGCAAGATGCCGCTGGAGATCATCGAGGTACAATCGGGTAGCTACCTCGGCGAAGACGATATCGTTCGCTTTCAGGATGTGTACGGCCGCACCTGAGTGCGGCCAGTACTACACGTTGCGTCCTGACCAAATATCGTTCTGATCCGGGCTCAATGTCCCGCCTGATGTTTCCGCTCTCCCCGCTTTCCCACCTCATCGTCCCTTCAGAGGGAGATGAGGAGCGGATCTCGCAACAAACCATTCGCCCTCGGCCAGGACCGGGGCCATGGCGGACGATGCTGCCCCGCAATAGAACGTCGGGGAACGTTCTGGCACGCATCACGAGAGTGCGACAATTGATGCTCGCCACTAGCGAATTCGCAGCACTTAGCAGGCGGGATTAGCGACGTACCCGACCGAGTCGCCATCCAGCGCAGCCAGGCGCCCGCCGAGACCACCACGCATGCCACTCTCGAGAAGAATGAGATTTCGACAGTTCGGCAGGCAAGGGGTGCTCCGGTTCATCGATACTCGACTGTGGCGTAGCCTGAAGAACATTGTTCCGTTGTCGGTACACCTGAAGATCCACGCCTCGCTGGCGCGTTCCATCCGAAGTGATTTTCGTTTTTCGCGGGCCCACGAGCGGGCTGAGGCCCGAGGACTTTTGGGTCGGATGTGAAAACATCCCTCATCACCCCAATGGCTGCCGGACGGGTCTCCCGACCAACGAAAGCGTCTGTCGCCGCCCCGCCGTCGTCACCCGGCTGAACTTCACGAAAGCTCAGTCCCCGGTACCCGCAATGGCAAGCCAACCCGGTTCCTCCGCAAGACCTCGAGGCACGGGCGCTCCACCAGATGCCACGACATGGCCGCCAACAACACCGTGATCGGTATGGCAAGCACCATGTTCAAATGGTTGCTCCAGGACGGGAAGATGGCCGTCAGAGCCTGCTGTATGACAAACCCATACAAGTAGATGCCGTACGAATAGTCGTGCCTCGGCTGCAGCACGGACAGGCAACGCAGCGATGCCACCCAAAGCACCCCGTAAGCAAGAGCCGGATACAGAAGCAGCTGTCCATACTCATTGTTTCGAAGCGAAATATAGGCCAGCAAGCCGAACACGGCCGGAGCCCAGTGGAGCTTCACGCGATCTCGAAACGCGAAAAACAGCATACCGAGAAAAAAGTATGGGACGGGATAAAACGAATACGCGATTGGACCGACCAGGCTTTCGTAGACATCTTCGAGCCATAATTTCTGGCAATCGAGGAGGTCGGTATAAGTGGGAAGTGGTACAC
The DNA here is from genome assembly GCF_014297575.1 of Dyella telluris. Lineage (NCBI taxonomy): Bacteria > Pseudomonadati > Pseudomonadota > Gammaproteobacteria > Lysobacterales > Rhodanobacteraceae > Dyella > Dyella telluris. The sequence goes on from NZ_CP060412.1 coordinate 1,369,025, forward strand.
GGATGAGTTCAAGATCGAAGCGGTCAAGCAAGTGACCGAGCGAGGCCATTCGGTGGTCGAAGTGGCCGATCGGCTGGGCATCACGACGCACAGCCTGTATGCGTGGAAGGCCAAGTTTGGCCAGCCGGACGTCGTGCGTCGTGCGTCGTGCGGAGCTGGACCAAAGCGCCGAGGTGCGGCGCCTGAAGGCCGAGCTTAAGCGTGTGACCGAGGAGTGCGACATCCTAAAGAAAGCCGCGGCGTACTTCGCCAAGGGGTAAAAGCGAAGTACGTGTTAATGCAGACCCATGCCCGCAAGTTTCGTCTGTGCGCGATGTGCCGGGTGCTCGGTGTGCATCGCAGCGGGTACTACGGACAGTCCAGTGCACGAGGACGCGCGCCTGCCGGGACGGATCAAGCACTTCTGACGGGTCAGCGGCGGCGTGTACAGGCATCGCAAGATGACCTGCGATTTGCGCGAAGCCGGCGAGCGGTGCAGCCGCCACCGGGTGCGTCAGCTGATGAAGCGCGAAGGTCTTCGGGCCCAGATCGGTTATGGCAGCAAGCCCCGCCACCGGGGTGGCCCCGTTGGCGCGGTGGCTAACGTGCTGGATCGGGAGTTCTCGCCCGAAGCCCCGAACAAGGTCTGGGTCACGGACATCACCTACATCCGCACCTACGAAGGCTGGTTGTTTCTGGCAGCCGTGATGGATCTTTATTCGCGTCAAATCATTGGCTGGGCGAAACGCCCGCACATGACAACAGACTTGGTGCTGCAGGCGTTGTTGGCGGCCGTGTGGAAGCGCAAGCCAGGCGCCGGCGTGCTGGTGCACTCGGACCAGGGCAGTCAGTTCACTAGCGATGACTGGCAGTCGTTCCTCAAGGCCCACCACATGCAGCCGAGCATGAGTCGTCGCGGGAATTGCCACGACAATGCCGTGGCGGAGAGCTTCTTCAGCGCATTGAAGAAGGAGCGGATCAAGCGGCGCATCTACCCCGCGCGGATGGCGGCAGCCTCGGACGTGTCCGATTACATCGAGATGTTCTACAACCCGATTCGCCGGCGCAGTTTCGTCGGCGACCTGTCACCAGTAGAGTTTGAACGGCGCTACGCGCAAAGCGGCTCGTGAGTGTCTACAAGAATCTGGGCGGTCCAGCGCACCCCAGACTTACTTCCATCGCTACTTGGCCGAAGTCTGCTACAGTTTTAATCACCGCGAAGAAGACCTTAAACCGCGGTTTTTAAGGCTTCTTCGCCAAATTTCGATCCAGGAATTGCGACCCATTTTGGTCCGGAAAGCTTAGGCACCACCTAATGTATCGGGGCAGGCCGTCCAGTCCCGGGCCACCAGACGCGGCAGCGCCCGCGCCCAAGCGGCGAATGGCAGGGCAACTCTCTGTCCGGCTCCGCCATCCAGGGAATCCGGAGGGAAGAAGGGGTTCTTCTCCAAGGAACAGAATCGTGACTCAGGTGACTCGTCCCGAGCGACTCACTGCCAAATCAGGCTGGAATGTTGCTCCAGCCATCCCGGGTCAGGCTTGCGATCTCGCCCAGGCGTATGTCACAAAGTCGATACCCGTTTGTTAATATGCAACGATGACTGATCGAAACTTCACTGTTGACATAGCTCGCGGTATTGGCATTCTTACTGTGGTCGCAGGCCACGCGAGTAGCGGTTCAGCGCTCTACGCCTTCGCGCCCTACTCGTTCCACATGCCCCTTTTCTTTTTTCTTTCAGGGCTGTTTTTTTCTGACAGTCGTCCTGAAGGACTTCAGTTCGTCTGGAAGTGTGCGAAATCGCTTCTGTTGTATTCGACTGGTTTCTATCTGTTCTACGCCTTAGTCTCCAAGGTGGTGGTGTCTTTGGGGTTCGGTGCATTCTATGACGAGCTCTCAATCAGGAACTTGCTGTTCAATCAGTTCCTAGGCTCGGGGGCGTTCAAGTTCACGGCAGCTTATTGGTTCATCCCTGCCTTGTTTTCGGTTCGCCTGTACTTTGCAATCGTCCACGCTAGGATTTTGGGGGGTTGCTTGAGGTTGGCACCGCGCCGGGAAGCTGAGTGGCGGTTCATACTACTGGCTATCTATCTCGCACTGGCCTTGTTTGCGGTCAGCGCGAGCGTATCAATGTATGAGACGCAGACTGTGAGCTGGAGCAAGATTGTTCCTCTGCGCTTTGCGTTCGCATTGTTCTTCTACTACTTTGGCGCTGTCTTTTCAAAATACAAGCTCGATAGGTTTGTGGTCAGTGTCGGGGCCATCATTGTTATGTACGTGGTCCAGCAACAGATGTGGGCCTCTGCAGGTAATCTCGATTTCTGGATGCAGATATCTAAGTATCAGGCTCCCGTCCTTCCCGTGCTCAGCAGCATCATCGGATCAATATTCGTTTACGCGCTCTCTGGTCTCGTGAAGGACAATGCTTCTTGCCGAGTTGTCCTAAGTTATTTAGGCAGGAATGCGCTTCCGATCTTGCTACACCACATCTTCGGTTTTTTCGTTGTCAATGCCATGCTTTGCGCGGCAGGGGTAATTCGTATTGCGGACGTTACTGGCCCCTACTATCAGTGGAATACGGTACATACTTGGCCCGTGTATATCGTCGTTGGCGTATTCATTTCGCTGGTAATGGACAGGTATGTGACGCAACCAATTATTCGGGTTTCCAAGATCATCCGACCAAGGGATTCGACTGGCGAGCCGCGGGCTAGTACAAAATGAAAAATCTGCCGCGCCCTTGCCGGAACTTGGATATGCGAGCGATAGCTGCCTATTCTTGGTTTCAACCTAGCGAAACAAGTCGGCAAGCAGCGCGTAGAGGTTGGCTCACGGAGAAAGGTAATCGGCCAGATTTGGTGGTGCGAGGTCGAGGACATCCGCGACCCTATGGAAGTGCCGGGGATGCCGTAGGGGCACCGCGCTTTGAGAGACAAAACGCCATGTGCTTTACAGCTTCCAAAAACCGATAGGGCGAATTGCGCTGCCCTTCACCAGGGCATCGGCAAGGCGCTCTGCAGTCTTGCGCTTCGGCTTCCACCGGCGCTTCGGCTTGTTCTGTTCGCGCGGGGGCTTCTGTAATGACCCAGTGATTTCCGGCACAGGTGTTACCTTGACGAGGAGACACCATGAGCATCGTGATGGACGAAGAGATCAAACGTTCGACGGCGCGGCGGAAGACGGTGCTGGTGCTGGAGATCATCCAGGGCAAGACGAGCGTGACGGACGCCAGCCGGCAGTTCGATCTACCGCCTCGGAAATCGAGAGCTGGGTTGAGGAGGGCAAGCGAGGGATGGAGAACGCACTGCGCGCCAAACCGGAAGATGTGCGTGAGCAGTACGAGCGGCAACTGAAGGATCTGCAGGAGGCCTACGGCGAAGCGTAGCTGGAACTGCGCGCCCGAAAAAAATTGGCGTCCCTGTTGGGCAAGGACGAGACCTGATGGTCACGATCCAGTAGGGACTGCGCGAGGGGGGCCTTCACGTGTCGATGGTCAAGCTATGCCGCTGGCTCGGCGTGGCGCGTCGCACGGTGTACTACCAGCCCATCAAGGCGGCGCCGAAGGTACGCGAAGAGCTGGCGGCGCCTGATCGAAGAAGAATCCGCGTTCGGTTATCGCACCGTGGCCGGGTTGCTGGGCATGAACAAGAACACCGTGCAGCGCATCTTCCAGCTCAAAGGCTGGCAGGAGCGCAAGCGAGCGGTGGGATTCCGACCACGGATCCAGGCCTTGCCGTCGGTGGCCGCCGCGCCCGACGAGCGCTTGGCAACGGACCTGTGCCGCCTTTGGGGCGGTCGCGATGGCTGGCTGGCGCTGGCCCTGGTGATCGACTGCCACACCCGGTAATTGCTGGGCTGGCAGCTCTGGCGCAGCGGCAAGGCTAGCACCGTGGCCGCCGCGTTGGAGCAAGCCCTGATCGCTCGTTACGGCAGCTTGGGACGCGTGGCCAAGTCGTTCCTGCTGCGCTCGGACAACGGCCTGGTGTTCACCAGCCGCGACTACACCCGGTTGATACGCAGCTACGGACTGCAACAGGAGTTCATCAGCCTGCACTGCCCGCAACAGAACGGCATGGTGGAGCGCGTTATCCGCACCTTGAAGGAACAATGCGCCGACCGCACCAGGCGCTGGGCATGAAGACACCCGCTCAAGCCTTTGCTTTATGTGCAGGAACCGCTGGGTCATTACACCAGGAAGCCCCAGGGAAATGAGGTAGAGTAAAATGGTATGGCTCCATATGCTCAACTGCCTGCCGCATGTGGGCGCCGCCAAGCGATCCGCTAGGCACACAAGGAACTCACCTTAAAATGACACGTCGCAAGAAGGTAATGCTGGTTTTCGGCACCCGTCCAGAAGCCATCAAAATGGCGCCATTGGTCACAGCGCTGAAAGAACGCCGTGATCTGGAGACCATTGTCACAGTCACCGCCCAACACCGACAGATGTTGGACCAGGTGCTTGATCTGTTTGAGATCACGCCAGACGAGGATCTCAATGTCATGCGCCCCGGCCAAACTCTTCCTGATCTGACTTCCCGAATCCTCCAGGAGATGGGCCAGGTCATTGCCAAACACGCACCCGATATCGTCCTGGTCCACGGTGATACCACAACCACGTTCGCAACATCCCTCGCTGCTTTCTATCAGCGCACGCAGATTGGCCACGTGGAAGCCGGCTTGCGTACGGGCAATCTCTATTCACCCTGGCCTGAGGAAGCGAACAGAAAGTTGACTGGAACTTTGGCTGGCCTGCACTTTTCGCCAACGCAGTCTTCCGCTGATAACCTGCGCGCGGAAAACGTCGCACCAGAAACCATCCACGTTACCGGCAACACCGTAATCGATGCACTCCTGGCAGTGGTGGAAAAGATCGGCAACAATCCCGACATTGCGGCTGAGCTGGCCGCTCAGTTTCCGTTCCTTGATCCATCAAAGCGCCTCGTCTTGGTCACTGGCCATCGCCGCGAGAACTTTGGTGATGGTTTCGAACAGATCTGCCACGCCCTGAAGGCCATCGCGGCTCGCGGCGACACGCAGGTGGTGTACCCCGTACATCTCAACCCGAATGTTCAGGAGCCGGTGAAGCGCATCCTCGGCGATCAGCCATCCGTATACCTGATCGAGCCGCAGGAATATCTCCCATTCGTCTATTTGATGAGTCGCTCGCACATCATCGTGACCGACTCCGGTGGTATCCAGGAGGAGGCCCCTTCGCTGGGCAAGCCAGTACTGGTGATGCGCGACACAACCGAAAGGCCCGAAGCCGTATCCTCCGGAACGGTGCGACTGGTTGGCGCCGACAGCAGCCGGATAACACAAGAGGTCTCCCGCTTGCTGGACGACAACAACGCCTACGAGTTGATGAGCAAGGCGCACAACCCCTACGGCGATGGCAAGGCCGCCGAGCGCATCGCCAGCATCATTGCCGCCATCTGACGATTTGTGACGGCCCCTCTACACATGGGAAAGGCCAGCCCTTGCCAAGCTGGCCTTTCTGCATTCTTCCTGCCGACTGGTCGGCAGGGCTGACCCAGGTTTTACTTGGCGCCCAAAGCTTTCAGCTTTTCCGCGGCTTCGGCATTGCCCTTGTCAGCCGCCTTCTGATACCAGGCTTTGGCCTCGCCCAGGTCCGCCGGAATCCCGCTACCGTTCTGGTATATCTCGCCCACCTTGAGCGCAGCATCGGCGCTACCGGCCTGCCCCGCCTTCAGATAGAGATTCAGGGCTTCGCCCTCGTTCTTCTCGATGCCGTCGCCGACGGCGTACATCGTCGCCAACTTGTAAGCCGCATCGGCATTACCTGCATCGGCCGACGCCCGCAGCAGATTGGTGGCCTCGCCAGTGTTCTGCTCCACGCCCTTTCCGGCCTGGTACAGCTTCGCCAACTCGAACTTCGCACCGGCGTGACCATCCGCCGATGCCTTCAAGAGCAGGCTAGCCGCATCCGTCATCACCTGCCCCTGACCGTTCGAAGCGATGAGACGGAGTGCGTCCTGATAATTCTTCTCTGCCTCGCTGACAGCCGGGGCCGAAGCACTGGCAGCCGGCGCAGCACCCGTTTGCCCGGAATTGGCGCCCGCACCGTCCGTTGCCGGGTTTGAACAACCAGCAACGAGGGACACCAGCAAGATCGATGCAACGGAAATAGAGACTTTCTTCATCATCAAATTACCGATTGTTGATTATTTAGGCCAATTGGGAACGCTGTCGCACATCCGACAGCAACCGTGCGTACTTCATGTAGGCGAAATCTTTCTGCAACGTCGCCAGTTGTTCACGACTGAAACCGGGCCGCTTGGGATCACACCACACCTTGATCATCATATCGGCCAAGTCCGACACGAAAGCAGGACGCGACGCCAATGCATCAATTGAACCGTGATATTCCATGAGATCCACTGCAGGATTAACAACATGGACCCCGGGGAGCCCTTCATATTCGGCTACCACGCCGACCCTCGGGAAAATCACTGGAAGGTCACTGGCAAGAGCCTCGATCAGCGTCAGCGGGCCACCCTCAAAGAAACTGCCGCTGACGAAAGCGTCAGCCATGGCATGCAGCTCCCAGGGGCTGCTGGTTGGCTCGATGAACAGCACTCGAGACTCCAAACCGGCGTCCTTCACTAAAGCGCGGACCTCAGCGTAAAGACCCTTCTCGTACACCGGGCCGACCACGACCAGCTTCGCGTTGTCGCATCCATGCACCGCGCGGCTGAACGCCCGCACCACATCACCATGGTTCTTCTGGTGATTGATCGCGGCCATATCGAGGAACACAAAATCATTGACCCCGATGCCGTGTTGCTTCCGCAGCCGGCTACGCACCGACATGCGATCAATCGTCGAGAACCTGTCGACGTCAATGCCGTTGCTGATTACGTCACAACGCTCGGCATCGACACCCAGCCTCCGTACGGAGTACTCCTTCACCGTGCTCGAAACCGCAACGAACCTGCTGGTGAGTGCGGCAGCATCCTTGAACTTTCTCAACTCATCATCGGCCAACCACATGTACATATTGTGGATCACCTGCGTGACAGGAATGCCCAGTTCGCTACACACCTCTATGCCGTCGATCGAATAATGTGAAAGCACGGCCTTCGGCCTGAGTCTTTGCAAGACGTCCTTGTAGCCCGCAGCAGTGTATTCGATTGCAATCAGGCGCTGTCCGAGCCGACGTGCGCGCTCCGCCGCGGGCCCCTGCGTCCCCAGAACAAGCAGCGCCAGTCGAACGCCACAACCCCGCAGAAATTCATTCAATTCCAACACGACATTCTCAAGCCCACCGGACTCGAAGTTGCCGACCTGGACAAGCACATCGACCTCCGCATCCGCAGAGTGTTCATGGACGTGCGACGGGCCAACTCCATCCAGCAGGTAGTCGGAAAGCTCGAGCGCACCACGATCGCGTGCAGACTTGATTCTCTGGTACACCCCGAAGTTGAACTGAGCCATCTCTGCCATCGCGGCGCTCTCGGGCAGTCGCCCAGCATTGAACTCGTCCAGCGGAACAGACCGCATCCCCAGCGCGGAGAAATCGCCAATCTGGTCGGAATCAATGATCGGAATGATCCCGTTCGCGAGGTATTCCACGATCTTCGTTGGACAGGCCACATTGTTCACCACGGAATCTTCGCGGAGGATGTAGCCGAAGTCGCATTTGCGGTAGAAACGCATCAACGCGTCATGACTCATGGAGTCGAAGACAATCGAATTCTCAGGATCGATCTCCGCCGCAATCTCCGCCGCCGTCTCCGGATCGGGAGACAGGAAATAGCTGGTGCAATTTGCCTGGGCCGCAATCATGCTGCCCAGTGTCTTCTCCGGCTGTTGCCACTTGTGCAGGCCGCCAGCATAAACAGCAATCGGCCGCGAATTTCCCTTTTCCCCGAGGAACGGTACGAAATTCGGGAACATCGGAAAATGGACAAATACAGGCGATCGATGATTCCGATATTTCTGTTCGAGATACCTCTGCATGACGCCCGAAACAACAACAATCCGGCCGGCGTGGGCAAACGCATACTCTTCCTGGCGCTCGTACTTGACTGCATTAAAGTAGTCATGATGCATCCGGAACTCTTCCGGAACCACCCCGTGAATGTCCACGACGGAACGAACGAAAGGCAGGCGCAGCAGCTTCCCGAACCCAAGATCGGTCATCCGAAGCACACTGTGGAAATATATCTTCCTGGACCGGAGGACGAACGCGAGGACTATCGTCCAAAGCAGAGCCTTCTTGAGCCGGCTACCCAGAAGGCGAATGACAATCACCTTGGGCTGCGGGCGATCAAGTACCGTGGTACGGCCGGCCAGGTCCGCGGTCTCGACATAGAGGCGCCACCCATCAGAGACCAGGCGATCGACCATCTGGATTCTTTGGAAATACCCATCCTTCTCGCGCTCCGGATAGAAATAACCCCCAAAGAACACGGTTCCACGAAAGCGAGTCAGCGACTGAACGCCCTTCCTGAGCCCCCATAATGCCTTGCGCATACCGGAGCGCTTGCTCCATTGCTGCTTCACCCAATCGGTGCTGCCGTGCCCGTTCTTCGCGGAATCACCCCGCAGCAGTGAGTTGACGCTGAAATTGGCGTCAACCACGCTCCAGATCTGCACGACAAGTTGAGCACCCTTTTCCAGAATCTGCGCCGCAACGACCCCATCACGGTCGCCAACAGCCAACCAATTGCGGGCGCCGGAGGAGAAGGCGTCCCACTCCGATCCAAGGGATGGGAAGGCATCGGCACGCTCGATCGCATTCCGCACACGCGCTGATCGCTTCCCTGAGTGCAGGAACTCCCCCTTCAAATTTACGAACTCCACCGAATGGTGGCGCACCAGCCGATCCACCGCTGTCAAATGCAATTCCAGCAGTTCAGCCTGTGCCACACTGACCCTGCTATTGCCTCGCTCGCCGACTACGTGCTGGAAATCAGCAAGGAATGAAACCAGGGGCTTTTCCGGACGACGCCTCCAGCTGACGCCATGCTTGGTCTCCAGGTAGCGCAGATTTTTCTTTGCGCTACCGGCGAAATAGCTGTAGTCGAGCTTCCCGAAGGAGGCGGATCCGAAGTGATGGATATACACATCACGAGCAAGCCCTATGCGGTAGCCCTTCGAACGCAGGCGCAGACAGTAGTCGTCATCCTCAAACCCTCCAGGAAAGAACGTTTCGTCGAGAAGACCGACGTCCTCAAGCGCACCACGCTCGATGAACACGCAGAAGAACGTGACGTCGCACTCCTGCAGACATCCACGGAACTCCGCATATCGCTGGTTGGCCTGCTTCTGCACCTGCTGATAAGCAACCTCAAAGGCCTTCTGGGAAGCCGCGACCTCGTCCAGCCGTAGATCATTGAGTTCTGGTACGCACTGTTCGCTGTCAGCGCGATTTGTAACGGCACTGACGACCGGATATCCATGCGAAAGCTGGCGATCAATCCAGCCGTCCGTCACGATGACATCACTATTGAGAAGGCAAAACTTGCTGATAGCCGGATCTTCCAGCAGAGCCATGATGCCGACATTATTGCCGCCACTGAATCCCAGGTTCCGCTCGTTCTGTATGTACGTCCATTGTCCGCTGGCAAACGCCGGAGACGACTCGACAAACGCGCGAATCTTCCCGCGCGCCTCGTCCGAAGATGCGTTGTCGACAATGACCAGCTTGTAGGCCGAGTCGTTCCTTGCCTTGAAGACGCTGCGCAACGTAATAATCGCCGCATCAGCAGCGTTATACGTCACCATCACGATCCCTATCACTTTCCAGCCCCTAGTTCAATCTCAGAATAGTCTATTGTCAAATCGCGGCCCGAAGTCCAGTCCAATGAATTGGTTCAGGCAAGAAAATGCAGTCACGCGAGCTGCGTGACTACCCCTGCAGCTTCGCCAAGAGCTCTGCAATGATCCGATCACGCGACTCTATTTCCGCCTGCAGATTCTTCCCCATGCTTTGCGCGTGCGCGTCGATATCCATGACCTGTCTCGCCAGATCCTGCGCCAGTTTGTCTTGCTTGATGACTTCAGCGGCCAACTCTTGCGCGCGATCGCTTTGCTTCACGACTTCGCCTGCAAGTTCTTCAACTCGATGATCGCGCTCAAGCAGTTGGTCAGCCAGCGTATCGGCATGCTGCTTCAACCGCTGCAAGCCCGCATTCAGATCCAGGGCCTCAAGTGTCTTTTGCCTATTATCCCAATTCAACGTCCTCAACTCGGACTTTAGATAGTCAATCTGTCGCTCAAGAAACCCTCGCGCCTCCCTGGCAAACGCGCCGGGACGCTCATCACACGAATCAATGACCGCCAACATGTAGGCCGCGCGTGCACTCTTGTCAAATAGAATCGCCATTTCGGCGAGACCGAAGGGAAGGGGCGATCGATTCGACCCGGCAACATTCAGCCAAGCAGCAAGCCATGTGTTCCGCGCCCCGCCCTCGGACCAACGACGCACCAAACCAATCGATTTTTGCAGCAGCACTCTCGCCCCGCCGAAGTCCTTGCGACCCGCACAAAGCACCGCACGCAGGAACAAGGCATCCAGAGTCTTGTTGCCAAGAATCGGGCTGTATGGCACAGGGTCGATTGCGGAACACTTCCTGAAATAGCGCTCGGCCTCCGCGATATTTTCCCGCAGGAACTCGGCAAAACCCCAGGCATAGGCAATGGAAACCTGCCACCGGCGTTGATGCGGACTTGGGCGCTTGACCGCGAGATAGTGGTCCACGGCGGGCTTGAGCTCATCACGCTCGGAAAAATCTCCGCGCTCGATCTGTTCATAGATCAAGCCGCACAGGGCAGCGCCAGCATCCACCGACAGCGCTGGTGCTGCAGCAAATACCTTCCTGCGGAAGCGATCAAGCAACGCCGGACTTCTTGATCTCAGGCCAATGGCCACCATCGACTTGACCAACCAGGGATTCAAGTAATCTCGAGCGAACGCGGAAACGTTGAACCGCGATGAACTCGGGATCTCCCATGCGGTTTCCTTGAAGGTGGCGCCCGCAGGTTCGGTGGGATCCTTCATTCCAAGGAAGACCACCCATTCCGCCTCCTCATATTCCGGATTCGACGGGTCGACCTCCTGCCAGGACCGCGGCGAGAAATGGCACTTCATCGCGCCACCCGCAACCTGGATGAAAGCCTTCTCCAGCAGGAATTTTGAAGAAACCTCGGACTTCAACTTCTCCCAGGTATAGACATGCAGGTGGAACGGATTCGGATCACGCCCCGTCTCGTCCGTCCAGTCATTGGGCGCGCAGAGCATGACCCGACCGCCCGGAGCAAGCACTCGCTTCAGTTCCGCTAGATACCTCTCGGGGTGCGGAACATGCTCGATGGTCTCGAACGCCGCGATGAAATCGATACTTGCATCTGCGATGCCACCCAAGACTTCGGCATCGCCCACCGAAAATCTCACTTTGTCCGCAAGCCCATAATGGGCATTCGCGTAATTGATTCCAAAGTCGCTCAGATCGACGCCGTGCACGGAAGCAGCCAGTGTCGCCTCAAAAAGCATGCGGGAGCCATAGCCCAGACCACACGCAACATCAAGCACCCTGTCGCCTGGCCTGATGTATTCTGCTGCGTACCGATAACGCACGCAGTGAGCATCGCTGCGACGACCGGTTTCGCGCAGCATATCAGTATGCAGAAGGCGTTCTTCTTCAAGAATTTCGAGGTTATAGCGCCCAAGCGCCGCATCCGGCACTCGCTCGAAGGGTGCGATGAAGCACCCGTGCGCCTCATTAAGCGACGCATACGGGTTAATGTCGTAGTACGCAGCAGCCTTGCGGTAGCCGATCGTGATAATCCGGCGTTCCAGCGCTTCGCGCTCTCTCAGCGCGAATTCCGCGCTTTCCTTGATGTCATGGATAGCGACGACATAACGGACGCGGCTTTTGAAAATTTCCGGCAGCTGCGCAAGCCCGTCATCGACACCCCCACGCAGATCGAGCACAACGGCATGTGGCGCGATGCCATCATCGGAGGAGCGCGTTCGTGCGTCGATCAGTTTTCCACGCAAGGCAGCGGCAATGTCGGCCGCACTGCTGCCCAAGCACAAATAACGCCCGAAACCAAACGCGTCTCTCAGGCTAATGGAAAACGTGTCAACGTCGAAGTAACGCTCATTCACCATGAAGCACTCATCCTCAGGTCAAAACTACCGCCGAAATGGTAGGTTTTCTGATCCATGAATACCTGGAAAAATGCCGCCTCGTCCTTCCAGTGCAAAATGGTCTGCTCGGAATAGTCGGGCTGCCCCTCATGCGAAACCGCAGCCTGTATCTCGTAGAAGCCAGGACCAAGCGGACAAACGAAGTCGAACAACGCGCAGGATTCTTCACCTTTCGCAAACGCGCGCTCCCAAAATACAGGAGCGTCCTGCAGCCCTGCAGCAACCTGCATATCCTGGTTGAGTGTCCCCCAAGAATAGATCTTCAACCCCTCCCGGCTCCGGATACGCAGGGAGACATTCAGGTTCTTCAGGTCAACCAGAGCCTTGAAATCAATCCTGACTCTTATCCGCTCTCCGGGATAGAACACCGCGCAGGGCTCGCCCGACTCGTCTGTCGTGGATACCCGCTGCACCAGCGCATGACCAGAGCCGAACGAAGTATCGTCGATCCCGGCCCCGTCTCTGGTTGTCCCAGCGCCCGGCGCATCCATCATCGCGGCCGCCGAAACATCGAGGCCCAGAGTTTCCGGGACGAGCTGCGGCTCGTCGGAGGGCATCACGCTCTCCGGCAGCTTGATGTTGTTCCCTTCCGTCGACGGGTCGATACCCTCGACGACGATTTCCCGCTCCGCCAGCGATGCGAAGTACTTCGATTCCTCCTGGTTGATCAGGCGCCTATAGGCCCGAAGCGTTTCGGAAGATGTGCCCATCGCTATCGCTCGCCCCTCATGGAGCAGCAACGAGCGCCGGGTAACCGTTCTCACCGTCTCCTGATCGTGCGAGACGAACAGGATGGTCACACCGTCATCCGCTAGGCGGTTGATTCGGGCAAAACAGCGCTTCTGGAATAGCGCATCACCCACGGCCAGTGCTTCATCGATGATGAGGATATCCGGGTCGATTTGCACCTGCACGGCAAAAGCGAGGCGTACCAGCATGCCGCTCGAATACGTCTTGATCGGCCTCTCGAGGTGCTCTCCAATATCGGCAAACGCAGCAATTCCATCGAACTTGGCATCGATCTCGGCACGCGACAACCCCAACAGCATGCCGTTCAGGTACACGTTTTCACGCCCTGAGAATTCCGGATTGAACCCTGAGCCCAACTCAAGCAGGGCAGCTATCCGCCCACGCGTCTCTACCGTTCCCTGCGTGGGAATGAGGACGCCTGTAATGAGTTGCAGGAGCGTACTCTTGCCGCTACCGTTACGACCAATGACTCCGAACGGCTCGCCCTTCGGAACCTCGAAACCAATGTCCCGCAACGCCCAGAACTCTGAAAAGTATCGGGGTGCGGACCTACCCAGCACGCCATGAATGCGATTGGCAACAGCCTGCTTCAACCGCGAAGCCGGCCGGGGATAGATCTGGTAGCACTTACCCAGATTCTCTACTCGAATGGAAACGTTGCTGTCAGAGGACATCGGCAAATCCGGCTCGTGCACGCTGAAAAATCCATAGCCCAATCCAGGCAATCACGATGGATACACCGAGATACGTGAACCACTGCTGCCAATCAATCATCACGCCCTGATACAGCAAGGCCCGAACCTGCTCGACCGCCACACTGATTGGATTAAGCAGAACCATCCCCCGATACTTCTCCGGCAATGCAGATATCGGATAGAAAATCGGAGCAAGGAACATCAGCGCCGCGAGCAGGCCGGTAACGATATGCGTGATGTCACGAACATATGTTCCAAGCGCGGCAAGAATCCAGCAGATCCCAAGCGTCAGGAACCCAAGGGGCAGCAGCGGGAAGATCACCAACGGCACAGTCGCATGCAACCCTCCCTTGATGACCAAGTAAAACACGATCCATATGAGGAAGCCGATAAGCGCGTGGAAAAGGGCACTCATCAGGCTTATTACCGGCAGAACCTGCAGGGGGAATACGATTTTCTTAACATAGCTCTGATTTCCGAGTATCAGCGTTGGCGCCTTTGCCACGCATTCGGAAAAGAACGTAAATACCAGCAGGCCGGGAAACAACACCAGGGAGAAATCGAGGCTGGATTGCTGCTGCATGCCCTGCCACTTCGAATGCAGCACCTCGGTAAAGAAGAACGTGTAAACGGACAACATTATCAGGGGGTTCAACAACGCCCAAAGAACCCCCATCGTTGCGCCACGATAGCGAATTTCGATCTCGCGCCGTGCCAGGCCCGCAACGAGATCCCAATTATCAATGAGGGTCCGACCAAGTTTCAGCAAGGACCCGCTCTGTTTTTGTGACATCAAGCCTGTTCCCAAATTCCAGTCAGTTGCAGGCAGACATATGCCAGCCCTGCAAGGGCTATTTACTACACACGCGTCAACGCCCGCTCCAAATCCCCTCGCAGATCCCCAACCTCCTCAACCCCCACACTCAACCTAACCAACGCATCACTAATCCCCAGCACATTCCGCCGCTCCACCGGAATCGAAGCATGCGTCATAACCGCAGGGTGATTCACCAGACTCTCCACCCCACCCAACGACTCGGCCAACGTAAACAGCTCCGTCCGCTCGCAAAGCCGCTTCGCCGCCTCGAACCCGCCCTTCAGCACGATCGACACGATCCCGCCAAATCCAGCCATCTGCCGCTTCGCCAGCGCGTGCTGCGGATGGCTCTCCAGCCCCGGGTAAATCACCTTCTCCACCGCCGGATGCCCTTCCAGCCACTGCGCCAGCGCCAGCGCGTTGTCGCAGTGCGCACGCATGCGCAGCGGCAGCGTCTTCAGGCCACGCAGCGCCAGGAAGCTGTCGAACGGCCCCTGCACGCCGCCGACCGAGTTCTGCAGGAACGCCAGCTTCTCGCCCAGCTCGGCGTTGTCGCCGACAACGGCAATGCCGCCGACCATGTCGGAATGGCCATTGAGGTACTTGGTCGCCGAGTGCACGACGATGTCGGCGCCCAGCGCCAGCGGGCGCTGCAGGATCGGCGAGGCGAAGGTGTTGTCGACCACCACCAGCAGGCCGCGGCGGCGCGCGATCGCCGCGACCGCGGCGATGTCGACCAGCTTGAGCATCGGGTTGGTCGGGGTCTCGATCCAGACCATCTTCGTCTTCGCCGTCATCGCTGCCTCGAAGGCGGCCAGGTCGGTCAGGTCGACGAAACTGAAATCCAGCCCCGCGCTGCGCCGGCGCACGCGCTCGAACAGGCGGTAGCTGCCGCCGTACAGGTCGTCCATCGCCACCACGTGGTCGCCGCTGTCCAGTAGCTCGATCACGGTGGAGGTGGCCGCCATGCCGGAGGCGAAGGCGAAGCCGCGGCTGCCGCCCTCCAGCGCGGCGATGCAGCGCTCGTAGGCGAACCGGGTCGGGTTGTGAGTGCGCGAATACTCGAAGCCCTGGTGCTCGCCTGGACTGGACTGGGCGTAGGTCGAGGTCGCGTAGATCGGCGGCATCACTGCGCCGGTGCTCGGGTCGGGCGACTGCCCGCCGTGGACCGCCAGGGTGGCCAAAGCCATCGGGCGGCCGCCCTCCTGGCTGCTGTTTTTAAGGTCCGACATGGTTGCTTCCGCTTTAGTGACGGGATTGTAGCAGCTGGGCTCCGGGCGCCCCAACCTGGAGTTTCCCGGCTTGTTACTGAACGAGGTGGCGCTGAATCGCTCCGGGTTTCGTGGAGGCCCGTTGGGTTAAGTCAGGCCGCCATGTCGGCGGCTTGATGGTCGAGTTGCCGCTAGTAGTTTGCCTCAGCCTCTGCAGGCGGGATATAGCCGATGGGTTCGAGCAAACGGTGGTGGTTGAACCAGGACACCCATTCCAGCGTGGCCAGCTCCACGGCCTCCTTGATCCTCCAGGGCGCACGGCGATGGATCAGTTCGGCCTTGTAGAGACCCTTGATCGTCTCGGCCAAGGCATTGTCATAACTGTCGCCTCGGCTGCCCAAGGACGGTTCGATGCCGACCTCGGCCAGGCGCTCGCTGTATCGAATGCTGACGTATTGCGAGCCGCGGTCCGAATGGTGGATCAGGGTGTGGTCCCACTCGGGCTGGCATGCGTACAGTGCCTGCTCCAGTGCATCGAGCACGAAGTCGGTGCGCATTGAGTTGCTGACCCGCCAGCCCACGATCCGGCGCGCGAACACGTCGATGACGAAGGCCACGTACAGCCGGCCCTGCCGGGTCAGGTAGCCCCTTTGCTGAAAGAGGCGCGCAATCTGGACGTGATTCCAGCCGCTCTGCATCAGCGTCGCGATCTCGCCGAGCAGGAAGCGCTGATAATGAGAGTAGTAGCCCGAGGTGTCCTTGGGGACTAGGACGGAAACCGAGGCTGGAAAGTGCCGAGAGAGCTCCCGGCACTTAATAACCAAATCATTCCACCGTCACCGACTTCGCCAGGTTGCGCGGCTGATCGACGTCGGTGCCGCGCAGCACGGCCACGTGATAGGCGAGCAACTGCAGCGGCACGGTGAACACGGCCGGGGCAATGAAGTCACCGCCGCCGTTGATGCGCAAGGTGACACCGCGGTGCCCGTTACCCTCGAGGCTGGCCTCGCCGTCGGCGAACACCAGAAGCTCACCACCGCGCGCACGTACTTCCTGCAGATTGGACTTGAGCTTGTCCAACAGCGGGCCGTTCGGCGCCACCGCGATCACTGGCATGTTTTCGTCCACAAGGGCGAGCGGGCCATGCTTGAGTTCACCCGCCGGGTAGGCCTCGGCGTGGATGTACGAGATTTCCTTGAGCTTGAGCGACCCTTCCAGTGCCACCGGGTATTGCGCGCCGCGCCCCAGGAAAAGCGCGTGCTGGCGATGGATCAGGTGTTCGGCCAGATCAATCACTTTCGGCTCGAGCTTGAGGGCGTCCTCGATCGCGCGCGGCAGGTGCTGCAACTGGCTGCATAAATCGATGTAACGAGCCTTGTCCAGGCCACGGTGCTGAGCCAGATGCAGCGTCAGCAGTCCGAGCGCGGCGAGCTGCGTGGTGAACGCCTTGGTTGAGGCCACGCCGATTTCCGGGCCTGCGCGCGTCATCAGCTTGAGGTCGGCCTCGCGAACCACCGACGACTCAGGCACGTTGCAGATGGCCAACGTGCCCAGATAGCCGCGACGGCGCGATTCACGCATGGCCGCCAGCGTGTCGGCGGTTTCTCCGGATTGCGAAATGGCGACGAACAACGTGCCATCCGGCACCACCGCTTCGCGGTAGCGGTATTCGCTGGCCACTTCCACGCTCACCGGCAGGCGGGCGTATTCCTCGATCCAGTACTTGGACACCAGGCCAGCGTGATAGCTGGTGCCACAGGCAATGATGTGCAGGCCACGCACCTTGCCGAGCAACTCATCGCCGTCCACGCCAAAGATATTCGGCAGCACGCCGTGCGGACCGATGCGGGCTTCGAGCGTGGCGGCCACCGCGTGGGGCTGCTCGAAAATTTCCTTCTGCATGTAGTGGCGATATTCGCCGCGTTCCACCGCGTCCGCGGAGAGCTCGCTTTCATGCATGGCGCGCTCGACGCGCTGGCCATCGATATTGAAGATCTGGACTTGGTCGCGGGTGATCTCGGCGACATCGTCCTCATCGAGATAGATGATCTTGTTGGTCACCTGGATCAGCGCCTGCGCATCCGAACCCAGGAAGTGCTCGCCAATGCCCACGCCGACCAGCAGCGGCGCGCCATGACGCGCACCAATGACGCGACCCGGTTCCTTGCTGCTCACCACGGCGATGGCATAGGCACCTTCGAGTTCGCGAAGGGTGGCCAGCACGGCCTCGCGCAGGCTCAGGCCCGTTTCAACGTGCTCGTTGATCAACGCCGCCATCACTTCGGTATCGGTTTCCGAAGTGAAAACGTGGCCGCGAGCCTGCAGATCAGCACGCAGGGCCGCGTAGTTTTCGATGATGCCGTTGTGCACGAGCGCAACGCTGCCGGCCATGTGCGGATGCGCGTTCACTTCATTGGGCACGCCATGCGTTGCCCAGCGCGTGTGCGCAATGCCGGTGCCGCCAGGGAAGGGGTTGGCGAGATAAGCGCCTTCCATCTCGCGCACCTTACCCTTGGCGCGGACGCGATGGATCTCGCCCCCGCTCATCACGGCCAGGCCCGCCGAGTCGTAACCGCGGTATTCCAGGGCCTTCAGGCCAGCGATGAGCAAGGGAGCCACGTCACGCTGGGCGGCGGCGGCAACGATTCCACACATGAGTTGTTACTCCTTTAGGACCAGCGTGCCCCATCGGCAATCGCAGATCCGCAACTTTGTCGACAGCCGATTTCAATAAACTTTCAAAGCCATCAGAGCGAAGTCTGATGGCTTATGCTGAACGTCCGGTTACCCGGACTTCAATGCACCTTGCGGCGTAGATAATTCAGCAAATCGATCCGCGTGATCAGGCCCAGGAACTGCTCGCCGTCCACCACGATGGCCACGTGACCACGGTCGAACACCGGCAGCAGCGACTCGATGGGCGAACGCACGTCCAGCATCTGCAGGTTGGTGATCATGGCGGTGGATACCGCGTCGCGGAACCGGCTCTCGTCCGAATGCACGTGCATCAGCACGTCCGATTCGTCGAGGATGCCCACGAGGCGACTACCGTCCATCACGGGCAGCTGCGAGACGTCGTACAGCTTCATGCGCGTGTAGGCGGTCATCAGCAATTCGTTCGGGCCGATGACCACGGTGTCGCGCTGGGCGAACGGGCGCAGCAACAGGTCGCGCAGGTCGCCGTGCTGCTCGCGTTCGATGAAGCCGTTGTCGAGCATCCAGTAATCGTTGTACATCTTCGACAGGTACTTGTTGCCCGTGTCGCACACCAGCGTCACCACGCGCTTGGGGCTCGTCTGTTCGCGGCAATAGCGCAGCGCGGCCGCCAGCAGCGTACCGGTGGAGGAACCACCCAGGATGCCCTCCTTTGCCAGCAGCTCGCGCGCGGCCAGGAAGCTCTCCTTGTCGGGAATGGCGTAGGCCTTTTTTACCCGCGTGAAGTCGCTGATGCTGGGCAGGAAATCCTCGCCGATACCCTCGACCATCCAGCTGCCGGATTTGGTCGAGAGTGTGCCCTCGTTGATGTACTGCGCCAGAATCGAACCGACCGGATCGGCCAGCACGAAATCGGTGTTGGGCGAATGCTCGGCAAAGAACTTGGACAGGCCGCTGAGCGTGCCCGACGAGCCACAGCCGACCACGATGGCGTCGACCTTGCCGTCCAGTTGCGCCAGGATTTCCGGCCCGGTGCTGGCGATGTGGGCAGCCGGGTTATCCGGGTTGCCGAACTGGTTGATGAAGTACGCGCCCGGCGTTTCGCGCGCGATGCGCTCAGCCATGTCCTGGTAGTACTCCGGGTGGCCCTTGGCCACGTCCGAACGGGTGAGCACCACCTCGGCGCCCATGGCCTTGAGGTTGAAGATCTTCTCGCGGCTCATCTTGTCCGGCACCACCAGGATCATGCGGTAGCCCTTCTGCTGCGCCACCAAGGCCAGGCCCAGGCCGGTGTTGCCGGCGGTGCCTTCCACCAGGGTGTCGCCAGGACGGATCTTGCCGGCCTTCTCCGCGCCTTCGATCATCGACAGGCCGATGCGGTCCTTGACGGAGCCGCCGGGGTTGGCACTTTCCAGCTTCAGGAAGAGTTCGCACGGTCCGACGTCCAGGCGCTGCGCACGTACCATCGGGGTATGTCCAATCAGTTCGAGGACACTCTGGTGGACCGACATGGGAACTCCTTGCTCTAGGCTCCGGCCGCTTCGTGGTGGCCGATGGGGACGCCGATGATACCCGAGCAACGCGGCACCCTTGCGCCAGCCCCATGAACAACGCGGCCCCGGAAGCCGTGAGGCGCCGGGGCCGCGTTCATGCGAAAACGTCGCAGATTCAGTTGATGCGGTGCGATCGGGTGTCCCACATGCGCTGGAGTCGCTCCTTCGCGTGGAGTTTTTCCTTCTTCATGCCCGACAACGTCATGTCGTCGATGGGAAGCACGCCGATTTCGGCGTCGTGCACCTTGCTGTCGAGTTCCTGATGATGCTGGTGCAGCCGACGAAATTCGGCGTCGGCCTTCATCAAAGCTTCGACATCATCACGCTGCTGGTTTTCAAACATGATCGAACCTCCTCTGGAGAGAACGGCAGCCGCTGGGGGGCGTCTGCTGACGTTGGATCAGGCGCAGCCACCCCCGATCCATGCCGTTTGACCGGGCCATGGAGTGCGGATGGAGGAGAAGGATGGGCGCATGATTCAGGTCGGTGACCCAGGGCGCGAAGATGCCCCCTGGGAACTTGACCCTACTCTCCGTTCCGGAGTCATGCAAGCGTCATACGCGGCGTTCGCGCTCTCGGAACTTTCGCAAAAAAGGCTGCCAAAACAGTATTTTGCATGATGCCAACATCGGCGTCGCGAAATCTCCACGAACGCGGCGTCGTGTCGCGCCATCTCACGTCGAGGCAAGACAAATGAAAAGGCCGACGGGGTCACCGTCGGCCTCTGCGACCATCGACCGGGCGTCGATTACTTGCCCTGGTCCTTGTTCGCGCTGTCGCCCTGCATCTGCTGGCGCATGGCGCGAGCCGCCTGGGCGGCCAGGTCAGCCTGCTTCTTGGCGGCGTTGGCCACCTTGGCCTGCGCGGCGGCCAGCTTCTTGGCCTGGTCGGCCTGGGCCTGGGCCTGCGCGGTGGCTTCGGCGCCTGCCGCCATCTGACGGGCCGATTCTTCCTGCGCTGCCTGGTACTGCATGCGCTGGCGCTCCAGCTCGCGACGGGCCATTTCCGTCTCGCGGCGGCTGCCGTCGAGCTGGATCTGGTCGTGCTCGCGATCGAGCTTGGCGATCTGCTGCTGGGCGTCCTGCAGCTGGGCCGTGGCGCGGGCCAGGTCCACGCGGCGCTCGGCCACGTACAGGGCATGGGCGCGATCACGCGAACGGGCCTGGGCGAGCTGGCTCACGGCGTCATGGGCACGCGCCTGCTCCGCCTGGGCGTACATGCCAAGGGCCGGATCGCTGGAAAGCTGGCTGAGGCTGCTGTTGAGGCGGGCCACGTCCATGTCTTCCTTGGCGGCATGGGCGGCACCGGCGGCAGCCAGGGCCACCAGCAGCGTCGACAGCCTGAAGGTCAGTGACTTGTTCATGGGTGGCCTCCTTGGTCAGTGCTCGACGGAGGAGCCGGCTGGTCGGGGTTCGGGTTCTGCGGGTAGGTCTGGAAACCCTGTCCCTGCTGGATGGGCTCGCCCAGCTGGGAGCTCGAAGGCGCCGGCATGTCCTGGGTCTGCTGCTGCGCCGGCAGGCCAGCGGCCTGGCTCTGGTCCTGCTGTTGCTGGTCGGCCAGCGACTGGTCGATCTGCTCGCGCAACTGCTGGTTGGCCGTGGTCTTGCTCTGGATCTGCGCGCGGGCAGCGGCCAGGCGGGCCTTGGCACGGGCCAGTTCCGCATCGGCACGGGCTTCGTCGGCCAGCTGGGCGGCCTCGTCGTAGTCGCGCTTGGCCACGGCGTTCTGGGCCTGCTGGAACTTGTTCTGCGCGTTACCCAGGTCAATCGGGTCGTACGACGCAGCGTCGGCATCCCGTGCCGCCTGCAGCTGCATCTGCGCCTGATTCAGGGCCCCATCCGGCGGCGGCGTGGACGCGCAGCCGGCCAAAGCCAGCGTCATGGCCAGCGTCAGGGTCGATACCGCCAGCCTGGCAACCTTGAGTTGCCCCCTCGGCGGGAAAAAGATGTGCACCATCACTCAGTCCTCTCGGAGTGTCGCAGCGTATTGTGGGCGGGCATAATCGCTTTTAGCAATGCGCACGAACAGGGGATCTCGAGTGGACATCGGTTACTTCCTCAAACTGATGGTAGACAAGGGCGCGTCGGACATGTTCCTGACGACGGGCGCCCCTGTGAACATCAAGGTCGAGGGCAAGCTCTACCCGCTGGGCAATACCGGCCTGCCCAGCGGCATGGTCAAAAAAATCGCCTATTCGCTGATGGACGAGGGCCAGGTACCCCAGTTCGAGCGCGACCTTGAGTTGAACATGGCGCTGGCCGTGAAGGAAGCCGGCCGCTTCCGCATCAACGTGTTCAAGCAGCGCGGCGAAGTGGGCATGGTCATCCGTGCCATCAAGAGCGAGATTCCCAGCATCGACCAGCTGCAGCTGCCGAGCATCTTCCGTGAGCTGATCATGGAGCCGCGCGGGCTGATCCTGGTGGTTGGCGCCACCGGTTCGGGCAAGTCGACCACGCTGGCGGCGATGATCGACCACCGCAACCAGAATTCCTCGGGCCACATCCTCACCATCGAGGACCCGATCGAATACCTGCACCGCCACAAGAAGTCGATCGTGAACCAGCGCGAGGTCGGCCTGGACACGCACAGCTATCACGAGGCCCTGCGCAACGCGATGCGCGAAGCGCCGGACGTGATCATGATCGGCGAGATCCGCGACACCGACACCATGGAAGCGGCCATCTCGTTCTCCGAAACCGGCCACCTCTGCCTGGCGACGCTGCACTCGAACAACGCCGACCAGACGCTGGAGCGCATCCTCAACTTCTTCCCGGAATCGGCGCACAAGAACGTGCTGATGAACCTGGCCCTGAACCTGCGCGCGGTGATCAGCCAGCGTCTGGTGATCGGCAAGGACGGCCGCCGCCTGCCGGCGACGGAAGTGCTGCTCAACACGCCGCTGATCCGCGACATGATCCGCCGCGGCCAGGTGCACGACGTCAAGGAAGCCATGGATCGCAGCCTTCAGGAAGGCATGCAGACCTTCGACCAGTCGCTGTACCGGCTGTACAAGGAAGGTCGCATCGAGCTGGACGAGGCGCTCAACAAGGCCGATTCCCGCGATGGCCTGGCGCTCAAGATCCGCCTGTCCGACAGCGGTAATTCGGAAAATACCGAACTGGTCGGCAACGACCCCTACGGCCTGGGCTTCTGACCCGGCCGTCAGGCCGCGGGGCGCGTCTCGCCGCCCCGCGCGCCACGCACCCAACCAAAGCTCAGTACCCAACGTGACCCCTCGTCGACGCGGGTCACGCTGTGCTCTTCCATATCCGGTCGAAACAGCTTGATGCGCGAGCTGGCATGGATCGGCCGAGCGCAGATGAACTCACCGCCGCGCCGCGCGGGCCACACGATGAGGTTCAGCCGGTAATGCCGGCCCTGCGCCACGCGGTCGGTATGCGGCGGCACGGACGAACCCTGCGGAAACTTCAGCAGGTAACAGTCAAAGGGAATCGGCCATAGCGCGCCGCCGAGCAGCAGCTTGTCGTAGCCACTGCCCTGCCGGCCCCGCTGCCAGCGCCACAGCTGCCGCCAGAACGAGGTCATCGGTCAGCCCTGTGCGGCGGGCGCATCCGGCTGGGCCTCCGGCGCGGCCTGCTGGAAGGCTTCCAGTGACTGGCAGGCGTCGACGATGCGGCGAATGGTCGGGAAGTCCTCCATCGGCAACTTCCAGCGCACCGCGTTGTAGACCTGGGGCACCAGGCAGGCATCAGCGAGGCCCGGCGTGTCGCCATGACAGAATCGGCCGGTGGCAACGTTGCCCGCCAGCATGGCCTCCATCGACTGCAGGCCCAGGCCGATCCAGTGGCGCGACCACACGCCCTTGGCGGCGTCATCGGCCCCGAACTGGCTGACCAGGTGCTGCAGCACGCGCAGGTT
This sequence comes from Dyella telluris, assembly GCF_014297575.1. NCBI lineage: Bacteria > Pseudomonadati > Pseudomonadota > Gammaproteobacteria > Lysobacterales > Rhodanobacteraceae > Dyella > Dyella telluris. Next base: position 1,392,740 of record NZ_CP060412.1, read on the forward strand.
GCCCAGCGGATGCACGTCGCAGGCAATGGCCTGCGACAAAGCGCGCACCCTCGCCCGCCCGGCCGGATCGGCCGGCAACAGGGGCGGCGTGGGATGCGTTTCGTCCAGGTATTCCATGATGGCCATGGACTGGGTGAACACCCGGCCATCGTCCACCAGGGCGGGCACCAGCTCCTGCGGGTTCAGGGCCTGGAAATCCGGCAGATGCTGCTCGCCGCCCTGGTTGACCAGGTGCACCGCCCGGGACTCGTACGGCAGGCCCTTCAGGTTCAATGCGATGCGCACCCGATAGGCCGCACTGGAGCGCCAGTAGCCGTACAACACCAGATCCTGCCCCATACCCCTGTCCTCTTGGCGACACAACGGATGCCTAGGATACCTGCCCTGCGGTTTGCATCACCGCGAAGCCGGCAGGACAATAGGCGGTTCGCGCCCCATCGCTCAGGCCGGGGCGTCCGCATCCCTGAATCCCAGCTAGGAGTTCCGCCGTGTCCGTTACCCGCATGAGCGATCTTGATCTGCGCGGCAAGCGCGTGCTGATCCGCGAAGACCTGAACGTGCCGATCGAGAACGGCCACATCAGCTCCACCCAGCGCCTCGACGCCTCACTGCCCACCATCAAGGCCGCCCGCGACGCCGGCGCCCGCGTGATGGTGCTGTCGCACCTGGGTCGCCCGAAGGAAGGCCAGTTCGACGCCGAATCCTCGCTGGCGCCGGTCGCCAAGTGGCTGAGCGACAAGCTGGGCCAGCCGGTGCGTCTGGTGGCCGACTACCTCGACGGCGTCGATGTCGCCGAGGGCGAAGTGGTGGTGCTCGAGAACTGCCGCATGAACGTGGGCGAAGGCAAGGACGACGAAGCGCTCTCGAAGAAGTACGCCGCGCTGTGCGACATCTTCGTGATGGATGCCTTCGGCACCGCGCATCGCGCCCAGGCCTCCACCCATGGCGTGATCAAGTTCGCTCCCATCGCCGCTGCCGGGCCGCTGCTGTCGGCCGAGCTGGACGCGCTGGGCAAGGCGCTGGAGCACCCTGCCCGCCCGCTGCTGGCCATCGTCGCCGGCTCCAAGGTGTCCACCAAGCTCACCCTGCTCGAGAACCTGATCGGCAAGGTGGACCAGCTGATCGTGGGTGGCGGCATTGCCAACACCTTCATCGCCGCCATGGGCTACTCGGTGGGCAACTCGCTGTACGAACCGGATCTCATCCCGGCCGCCAAGAAGGTCATCGCCGAGGCCAAGCGCCGCAATGCGGACGTGCCGGTGCCGGTGGACGTGGTCGTGGCGCCGGAGTTCTCCGCGCACGCCCCCGCCACCGTCAAGGCGGTGGACGAAGTGAAGGATGGCGAGCTGATCCTGGATATCGGTCCCGAGACCGCCCGCCGCTACGCCGAGATGATCGCCAACGCCGGCACCGTGGTGTGGAACGGCCCGGTGGGCGTGTTCGAATTCGACGCCTTCGGCCATGGCACCGAGACGCTGGCGCGCGCCGTAGCCGCCTCGAAGGCGTTCTCCATCGCGGGCGGTGGCGACACCCTCGCAGCGGTCGAGAAGTACGGCATCGAGCAGGACGTCTCGTACATCTCCACCGGCGGTGGTGCCTTCCTCGAGTTCCTGGAGGGCAAGGAACTGCCCGCCGTGGCCGCCCTCAAGGCACGCGCAGGTAAGTAATGCTCTGTCTGTTTGATCTTGATGGCACGCTGATCGATTCGGAGATCGGCATTCTGGGCTGCGTCCGCCATGCGCTGACGCAGCTGGGGGTGGAGCATCCGGCGGAACTTCGCCACTGGATCGGCCCGCCGCTGCGCCATAGCTTCGCGCCGCTGCTGGACCACGACCACGACCGCATCGAGCAGGCCGTGGAGTACTACCACGAGCGCTTCCATGCCATCGGCTGGCAGGAGCATTCGGTGTACCCGGGTATCGAAGCCATGATCGGCCGCCTGCAGGCGGCCGGCCATACGTTGGCCGTGGTCACCAGCAAGCCGGAACAGCACGCCCGCCCCATCGTCGAGCACCTGCCCTTCGGCCCGGCATTCAGCCGTCTGTACGGCCCCGATCCGTCGAGCCCGCACAGCGAAAAGGCATCCATGATTGCCGCGGCGCTGAGTGACTTCGGCGCATCGCCGGAACACACCGTGATGATCGGCGACCGTCATTTCGACATCGACGGCGCCGTGGCTAATCGCGTGCAAGGCATTGGCGTGCTGTGGGGCTTTGGCAGCCGCACCGAACTGGAAAAGGCCGGTGCGCATGCACTGGCGCGCGATCCGCAGCACCTGGCCGAGCTGCTGGTCGCCTGAGCCCCTCCCTTATGTAGGAGCGCACTCGTGCGCGACCACCCCACGCAACCCTAAGGTTGCAACGCTGCGGTCGCGCACCAGTGCGCTCCTACAAAGGCACCGCATTAAATGTCGGCGATCAACGCCGACAGGTCAGTTGCCCCGACATCCACGCCCGCCTGCATCAGCAAGGTCGTCACCTGACCGCGATGGTGGGTTTGGTGATTGAAGAAGTGCATGACGAGGTAAAAGTACGGCTTGCGGAAAGCGTCCCCGCGCGTGTTCGTATAGGCCAGTACCTGATCCAGATCGTCTTCGCTCATCGCGTCCGCCCAGGCGTCGATCACGCCATCGAGGAAACGGCGATGCTCAGCGAGGGAGGACAGGTCGCCATACGGCTGTGCGGCAAGATCGCGCTGGATCGGCTGGCCGCGCAACGGGCCAAGCGCCGCATAGTCCGCCGGATGTTCTGCGAAACGCTGCAACCAGATCATGTCCGCCACGGCGATGTGGCTGAGCGTGGCGTGGATGGAACCGAAGAACGCGCCGCGATCGGCCATGACCTCCGTTGACGGAAGGCTCGCTGCTGCCGCGTAGACCTTCTCGTTCATCCAGCGGTTGTAGGCGGCCATCTGGCGCACATGATCGCGGCGCAGCGGGGCATGGGTCGTCATGGGGCGGGCCTGCTCGTGGAAAACACCAAGCCTAACGCTGACGACTTTCGGCGTCGCCTGCCACAAGAAACACCAGGCAAAGAAAAAGCCGCGGCATGCCGCGGCTTTTTCAATTCACCATGCGTGGCGGACTTAGCCGATCACGCGCTTCACGGTGTCGGCCACGTGGGTGACGGTGAAGCCGAAGTGCTCGAACAGCTGCGGCGCCGGCGCCGACGCACCGAACGTGGTCATGCCCACCACGTCGCCGTCCAGGCCCACATACTTGCGCCAGAAGTCGGCCGACGCCGCTTCCACCGCCACGCGTGCACGGCACCAGCCCGGCAGCACCGCTTCGCGGTATTCCAGCGGCTGCGCATCGAACACTTCCGTGCACGGCATGGACACCACGCGAACGGGCACGTTCTGCTGTGCCAGCGTGCGGGCCGCTTCCATCGCCAGCTCCACTTCCGAACCGGTGGCGATCAGGATGGCCTTGAACTTGGTGTCCTGCGGGTCGGACAGCACGTAGGCACCGCGTGCGATGTCTGCCAACTGCTGCGCGGAGCGCTGCTGCGGCTTGAGGTTCTGGCGCGAGAACACCAGGCAAGCCGGGTTGCCCTTGCGCTCGATGGCGAGCTTCCACGACATGGCCGATTCGGCCGCGTCGCACGGACGCCACACCTGGTTGTTCGGGATGTAGCGCAGCGAGGCGAGGTGTTCCACCGGCTGATGGGTCGGGCCGTCTTCACCCAGGCCGATCGAGTCGTGCGTGTACACGTGGATCGCGTGCGCCGGGATCAGCGCGCTCATGCGCACGGCGTTGCGCGCATAGTCGGAGAACACCAGGAACGTGGCGTCGTACGGAATGAAGCCGCCATGCAGCGCCAGGCCGTTGGCAATGGCGCTCATGCCGAACTCGCGCACGCCGTAATAAACGTAGTTGCCCTTCGGGTCGCGACCATTGCCGGCGTCGACGCTGCCCTTCCACTTGGTGAGATTGGAGCCAGCCAGGTCGGCCGAGCCGCCGATCAGTTCCGGCAGCAACGGTGCGAACGCGTCGATGGTCATCTGCGACGCCTTGCGCGAAGCGACATCCGGTGCGTCTGCCTGCATCTTTTCGACAAAGGCCTGCGACTTCTCGGCCCAGTCGGACGGCAGCTCGCCGGCAATGCGGCGGTTGAACTCGCCGGCCAGCTCCGGGAAAGCCGCCGTGTACTTGGCCACCGCGTCGTGCCACTTCTGCTCGCGCTCGGCACCGGCCTTCTTGTGGTCCCAGCCGGCGTAGATCTCGGCCGGGATTTCGAATGCGGGATAGCGCCAGTCCAGCGCGTCACGCGTGAGGGCCACTTCATCCTTGCCCAGCGCGGAACCGTGGCTTTCTTCCTTGCCCTGCTTGTGCGGGGAACCGAAGCCGATGATGGTGCGTGCGCAGATCAGCGTGGGCTTGTCGGACTGGCTGGTGGCCGCCGTGATGGCCTTCTTGATGGCCTCGGCGTCGTGACCGTCCACGCCGCGCACCACGTTCCAGCCATAGGCTTCGAAACGCTCCGGCGTGTTGTCGGTGAACCAGCCGTGCACTTCGCCGTCGATGGAGATGCCGTTGTCGTCGTAGATGGCGACCAGCTTGCCGAGCTTCCAGGTGCCGGCGAGCGAAGCCACCTCGTGCGAGATGCCTTCCATCAGGCAACCGTCACCCAGGAACACATAGGTGTGGTGGTTGACGATCTCGTGACCCGGGCGGTTGAAGTGGTCGGCCAGCACCTTCTCCGCCAGCGCGAAGCCGACGGCATTGGCCAGGCCCTGGCCCAGCGGACCGGTGGTGGTTTCCACGCCGGGGGTTTCGCTGGCTTCCGGGTGACCGGCCGTCTTGGAGTGGAGCTGGCGGAAACGCTTCAGCTGATCCATCGGCAGGTCATAGCCGGTCAGGTGCAGCAGCGCGTACTGCAGCATCGAACCGTGGCCATTGGAGAGTACGAACCGGTCGCGATTGAACCACTTCGGGTTGGTCGGGTTGTGCTGGAGGAAGTCGTTCCACAGCACTTCGGCGATGTCCGCCATGCCCATGGGCATGCCCGGGTGGCCGGAGTTGGCCTGCTGCACAGCGTCCATGGCAAGTGCGCGCACGGCGTTGGCAAGTTCGCGACGGGTGGTCATTTAGAGGGGTCTCCGGGAGGGGCGGCCGTAAAAACGCTTATTGTCGCCGATCCCCCGCCCCCCTGTCGCCTTTCGAGACCGCCCCTGAATAGACCGAAAGGTTAACAACACCTTAATAATGGACTAACCGGTATTGAAACTCTGGAGCCTCCGACCCATCTAAGGATCAGCATCGTCGGCACGAGGTGCCCAGCCGCGCCACGCCGAACCCCCGGCACCGCGGACTGGCCCAATAAGACAAAGAGGAGTACCCCCATGAAGAACACCATTCTTGCTCTCGCCCTTGCTACCGCCGGTCTTGCCGTGGTCCCCGCCGCGTTCGCCCAGGACGCCGGTAATGCCCAGCAGGGCTGGTACGTCGGCGCCAACGCTGGCTACGGTCAGGTCCAGAAGGGTCCCTATGACAACGGCAGCTTTGCTGGCGGCCTGAAGGGTGGTTACCGCTTCGCGATCAACCCGGATACCTCGCTGGGTGCCGAAGTGGGTTACGTCTACCTGGGCCGTGCCGATGCGCGTGGCCAGTACACCCAGAACTACGCCAACTACACCGGCAACAACGGCCAGTCCAAGCTGCAGGGCGCGACCGCGGGTCTGAACCTGCGCTACAGCTTCAGCCCGAACTGGTACGGCGAAGTCCGTGGCGGTGCCTTCTTCGCCAAGGGCTCGGGCCTGACCGACGACAAGACCAACCCGCAGAACGTCAACTTCAACAGCACCCGTTACTACGCGGGCCTGGGTGCGGGCTACAACATCAACAAGAACATCAGCGTCGGCCTGAACTGGGACTACTACGACGGTAGCCAGAGCGACAAGAACATCCACCTGCCGACCAACCTGTACAGCGTGAGCGCGGAATACCGCTTCTGATCCAACAGGTAATGCAAGACCTGAAACGGGCGCCGCAAGGCGCCCGTTTTCTTTTGCCGCCATGGCAGGCCACATGCGGCGATGACATGGCACCGCGATCCGTCGCAACGCCGCAGGCCCGTCATTCAAGAGCATTCCGAAGGAACTGCCACGCACTGCTCAACTAATCTCGCGAGTCGACAGAGCGAACTCACGCGCGCTCAGCCCCCAAAGCCTGCAGCCGTCAGGCGTCGATTCCCCAAACCACATGGAGTGTCTTCCACATGAAAAAAGCGGTTGCTGCATTTGCGTTGGCCACGGTCGGCCTGATCGCCCTTCCCCTGTCAGCACAGACTGCCGATGGCAACTACCAGCCGAGCCAGTCCGTTGGCAGCGGCAACTGGTTCGTCAACGCCAACGTGGGTGAAGGCCATATGGCCGACGGCCCCTATACCAAACATCCCACCATCTACGGCATCAACGGCGGCTACCGCTGGAAGGTCGGCCCGGATCTCGGCTTCGGTCTCGAAGTGGGCTACAACAACATGGGCAAGATCCACTACCCGGTCGTCAATACGCCGCTGGGTACCTTCACCGGCAACCAGAACCTGGAAGGCTGGACGCTCGGCGTCAACGGGAAGATCAATCTTTGGCAGGGCCTGTACTGGAGTGGTCGCGCCGGCGCCTATGGCTGGGGCGGCCACAGTTACGACGCCGACCTCAATCGTCACAACTACACCGGCGTCAATTGGTATGTCGGCACCGGTGTGGGCTACGACTTCAATGAGGCCTTCAGCTTTGGCCTGGCCTACGATTACTACAAGGCCAACATGGGCAAGGGAGCGTTCGGCGTTCGCTCCAGCGACGGCCTGTCGCTCACGGCGGAATACCGCTTCTGAAAGCTCACGTGTCTCAGTGAAAAAAAAACGGGCGCCGCGAGGCGCCCGTTTTTTGCAGCGATGGTTTGCTGCGTATCGCTTACTTGGCGTTCCACTGACCCAGCGCGGCGAGGCCGTTGTCCTTCGCGCGGGCGTAAACCGTCTTCTGCGCATCGGCGTAGTTGGCCTTCATGTCCTTGGACCACAGCTTCAGCGCGGCCTGCTGCATGGCGCGGCCGTAGGAGAACGACAGCGGCCACGGGTGCGGGCCCATGCGGTTCATGGCGTTGAGGTGAGCCGTGGACTGCTCGTCGGTCTGGCCGCCCGAGAGGAACACGATGCCCGGCAGCGTGGCCGGCACGGTGGTCTTCAGCACGCGCACGGTGGCTTCGGCGACTTCCTCCACTTCCACCTGCTCATCCGCGTCCTTGCCCGGGATGACCATGCTGACCTTCAGGATGGTGCCTTCCAGCATCACGTTCTGCTCGTACAGCGCGTTGAACAGGCTACGCAGCACGGCTTCGTGCACTTCGTAGCTGACTTCGATGCTGTGGTCGCCGTCCATGATCACTTCCGGCTCCACCATCGGCACCAGGCCGGCTTCCTGGCACAGCGCGGCGTAACGGGCCAGCGCATGGCAGTTGGCTTCAATGGCCGTGGAAGACGGGTTGTCTTCGGAGATATTGATGACCGCGCGCCACTTGGCGAACTGCGCGCCCAGCTTCACGTACTCGGCGAGACGCTCGCGCAGGCCGTCGAGGCCTTCGGTGATCACGTCGCCCGGGAAGCCGGCCAGCGGCACGGGACCCTTGTCGACCTTGATGCCCGGGATGATGCCGTTCTTCTTCATCAGCGTGGTGAAGGGAACGCCGTCCTTGGTCGACTGGCGGATGGTTTCGTCGTACAGGATCGCACCGGAGATGTGCTCGCCCAGGCCCGGCGCGGTGAGCAGCAGCTCACGGTAGGCGCGACGGTTCTCTTCGGTGTTGTCGATGCCGACGGCCTCGAAACGCTTCTTGATGGTGTTGGTCGACTCGTCAATGGCGATGATGCCCTTGCCGGGCGCAACCATGGCGAGGGCAACGCTTTCGAGATCTTCGATGCTCATGACAACTCCGGATACTTAGGCGGTGTGGGCCGCACAAGGTGATGCCACCCCGGAAGGGGCGGAGGCTGAAAGGCCGGGATTATAGGCCAAGCCGACCCGCCAGGGCCCGGGAGGACCCTGAACGGCTCTGGAGAGGGCCCCGGCTGGCTCAGGCCTGGTCGTAACCGGGGAGCTTGCAGGCGTTGGTGATGGATTGGCGCTGGGCCGGGTCTGCCGGCAGGTTGAACGGCACGATGAAATAGGTGTTCACCGGCTCATGGGTGCTGTTCTTCAGGGCCGGGCCGTAGCGGAAATTGCTTGCCACGCTCTTGGCCACGGCATCCAGGTCACTCTGCGGCACAACCTTACGCACCGTGACGTTCTGGGGGACGCCATCCGAACCGATCAGATAGCTCACCGCCACGCAGCCGGGCTTATCCATGTTGCGGCCGCTGTTGGGAACATCGGCGTCGACCTTGGTGTTCAACATGATCCAGTACGACTGGATCTGCTCGGGGCCGACCATGCGCGCCTGGGCCTGCGCGAGCAGGGGCGCCGCGCCCGTCAGGGCCAAAGCCAGCATCAGTGCCTGGGTGGTGCGACGTGACGTCGTGTTCATGGAAAACCTCCTGTTCGTGATCGGGACGATGCACCGATTCTAGCGATACCGCGCCCGTGGCGATGAGGGCGTGAACCGCCAGACCATGACCGAATGACACGGCGCGACGGAGCGCCAACGCCCGCCGACCTGGCCCACACCAGGTCGACGGGCGCGGCGTCTCAACGCAACTTGCTCAGAGGTCCCGCAGGCACTCCACCACACCCTGCGCCCCTACCGAGAGCAGCTTGAGGGTGTTGGTGCCGCCGCCCTGGCCGATGTGGTCGCCATGTGTGAGCACCACGCGGTCGCCTTCAGCCAGGCGGCCTTCGATGAACAGCTGGCGCACGGCATCACGGGCCGAACCGGCCGTGGTCTGGGACACGTGGGTGAACTTCACTGCGGTCACGTCGCGGAAGATGGACATGCGGCGGCGCGCATCGTCGAACGGCGATAGTGCATAGATCGGCACGGCACTGCGGTAACGCGACAGCCACTGCGCCGTGGCGCCCGACTCGGTCAGGGCCACGATGGCGCGCACGCCAAGCTGGCTGGCCAGCACCATCGCGGCCAGGGCGATCGCCTGGTCGGTACGGTCCAGCAAGTGGCCCTGCGTGGCCGGATCTTCCTTCGGCTCGAACTGGCGCTCGGCGCCCAGGCAGATGCGGCGCAGTGCGGCCACGGCCTTGTCCGGATGCGCACCGGCGGCGGACTCCTCCGACAGCATCACCGCATCGGTGCCGTCGATGACGGCGTTGGCCACGTCCATCACTTCGGCGCGGGTCGGAATGGGCGAGCGCACCATCGACTGCAGCATTTGCGTGGCGGTAATGACCGCGCGATTGCGCTGCACCGACTCGCGGATGATCTTTTTCTGCAGGCCCGGCAGCTCGGCGTCACCGATTTCCACGCCCAGGTCACCGCGCGCCACCATCACCACGTCGGAGGCGTCGATGATTTCGCCCAGCACGGGAATGGCGTCGGCACGCTCGATCTTGGAGACCAGCGAGGCCTTGCCGCCAGCGGCTTCCAGCAGGCGACGCGCTTCATGCATGTCGGCGGCGGAACGCACGAACGACACGGCCAGGAAGTCGCAGCCGATTTCGGCGGCGAGCTTGATATCCGCCTTGTCCTTCTCCGACAGCGCGGAAACGGACAGGCCGCCGCCCTGGCGGTTGAGGCCCTTGCGGTCGGACAGCTTGCCGGCAACCAGCACGGTGCAGCGGATTTCCTGGCCCACCACCTCGTCGACGGTCAGCGCGACGAGACCGTCGTCGAGCAGCAGCACGTCACCGGCCGACACGTCCTTGGGAAGGTCGTAGTAGCTCACGCCCACGCGGGTGTTGTCGCCCAGCGGCGCGCCCGGGGAGCAGTCCAGCACGAAGTGGTCGCCCACTTTGAGTTCGATCGGGCCGTTGGCGAAACGCTCGACGCGAATCTTGGGACCCTGTAGGTCGGCGAGCACGCCCACTTCGCGACCGAGCTTGGCGGCCGCATCGCGCACCGCGACGGCACGCGCGCGATGGTCGTCCGGCTGGCCGTGGGAGAGGTTCAGGCGAACCACGTCCACGCCTTCGGCGATGATTTTTTCGAGCATGCCAGGCGCGTCGGTCGCGGGACCGAGGGTGGCAACGATTTTTGTGCGGCGCAGCGGAGTGTCGGTAGTCATCATTTCAAACTAGCAGAACTGGTGACTCGCGCCAGAGGGTTTTGGACGTCTTTTCACGACGCCGTGGCGGCCTGCAAGTGGACTGCTTCTGGCATGCGGACCACCTGCAACACTGGTATGCCAGCTCGAACGCGATATCAACGTTCGCGATGCCTAAGTGGTCTGTTTTGTCCCGGGCAGGACCGGCGCGACTGGTGTGGTATCACGTCAGAAACAAATCCACTCGCATGCCTGGCTGCGTTGGCGAAAAAATGATCTGCGATGACCGGTCAAGAGGCGCGCGGAGCGCACAGCATCGAATGATGCGATGCACCAAATTGACGTAGAAGGCCCACCACGGTGTCCCGCCACTGGACCCGCATGGCGCTTACGGTGTTGTCGCTGGATCCATCACGACCCACTCGCGCGTCCGGGCCCCAACGACACGTGCGGGACCGGGGCGCCCAACGAAAAAGGGCCGCGCAAGCGCGGCCCTTCGAGGTCATGAAACCCGTTGGCTGTCGTCAACCGTTGGCCAACGTGAGGTTCAGCACTTCCGCAAGGCGACGGCCGGCTTCGCGCAGGCGCAGTTCGGCTACGGGCAGCTCCTTGGCCACATAGGCCTGATCGAGCTTGTGGCCCTCCGGATAGATGTCGCGCGAGATGGTGCACGACTCCTCGGCCCACTGGGCATAGGCGTTGTCGAACGGCGGGATGGGCTTGGGCAGGGTCACCGTACCGCGCGCTTCCAGTTCGTTGGCATAAGCCTTGTAGTCCAGGCCACGGGTCTTGAGCAGGCCCGAATCCCACACGCTGTGCAGGTTGGTGCCCTTGTCGTTGAACTGCACCTGGTAGGCGTTGCCGCCCTTGTCATCACGCGAGCCGCCGTGCAGCGGCTGGTGCTCGTCACCAATGAAATGCACCACGAACTTCAGCGCCTCCAGTCGTGCCGCGTCCGACTGGCTCTTGTCGCCCAGAATCTTCACGTAGTGGTCGATGCCGGCAACCACGCACTGCCCGTCCTTGCAGTCGCGCGGCGGCACGTAGTTGCAATCGCCGGACGTGAAGTCGACATAGTGCAAGGAGCGGGTCTGCTTCCACAGCGCGTCCTTGGTCGGGTCGTTGCGGATCTCGTCCGGCCAACTGGCGATGTCGGCCAACGACTTGGTGTGCTCCGGCGCCAGCAGGCGCTCCACCGCTGCTTCCGCCGCGGGGCTCAGGTGACGCTGGGCCAGGTCGCCGACGATGGCGTGGCCCAGCTGCCCCCAGGCATGGGCGGCCGGCGCCAGGGCAATGCTGAGAAGGGCGGCGGCAACGGCGGTTCGGCGCGGGAATGGCATGGGGCGGCGGTTCTTGTCAGGGGAAACCGACGAGTTTGCCACAGCCCCGTGACAGGTTCGCGCCAGCGAGGGATCAGCCTTCGCCCGGTATCGCCAGCGCGTTGCCAGCCCCGTCGTGCACGTTCACGTCCACCTTGATGCCCTGGCGCACGCTCTGCGTGACGATGCAGAAGTCCTCGAACTGGGCGAGCACGCGGTCCAGATGCTCCAGCGTCTCGGCCGGGTCGGCCAGCTGCAGGTCCACGCCGATGTGGGTGATGCGCAGGCGGCCGTGCTCGTTGCGCGTCAAGGTGAGCCTGGCCTTGGCGCCCAGGGTGCCGGGCTCGTTCTTGTACTTGCGCAGGGCGAACAGCAGGCTGGCGGCGAGGCAGTTGGCCACCGCCGTGGCCAGCATGCGCGAGGGGTTGGGGCCGGCATTGCCCCCCAGCGGGGAGGTCTCGTCGGTGATCAGGTCGGGAATGGGCGTCTCGTCGAAACGGACCCGGAACTCGTAGTCCGTGACCTGCTCCAGGGTGATGCCAAAGGACTGTTCCGCCTCGCTCATGCCACTCTCCTCGACTCGGATGTACTTAAAAGAGCGACGATTCAAGCGCTTTAGGGCGCCGCTGAACAGCCCCTTCCGGGTAAGACGCCGCCCGCGTGAGCCCGCCGCCCGGTTCAGGCTAAAATGCCGGTTTTACGGCGGTCCCACAGCCGCCATTGTCCGTCACTCAAAGGAGGACGCTGTCCCATGTCCATCAAGGTCGCCATCAACGGTTACGGTCGCATCGGCCGCAACATTCTGCGCGCGCTGTACGAAGCCGGTCGCACCAACGAGATCCAGATCGTTGCGATCAATGACCTCGGCAATGCCGAGACCAATGCGCACCTGACCCAGTACGACACCGCACACGGCAAGTTCCCGGGCACCGTGTCCGTGGACGGCGGCGATCTGATCGTCAACGGCGACCGCATCAAGGTGTGCGCCGAGCGTGACCCGTCCAAGCTGCCGTGGGGCGCCCTGGGCGTCGACGTGGTGCTCGAGTGCACGGGCCTGTTCACCTCCAAGGCCAAGGCCAGCGCGCACATCGCCGCCGGCGCCAAGAAGGTGATCATCTCCGCCCCGGGCGACAAGGACGTGGACGGCACCTTCGTCATCGGCGTGAACGACGACAAGCTGACCTCCAAGCTGGAAGTGATTTCCAACGCCTCGTGCACCACCAACTGCCTGGCTCCGCTGGCCAAGGTGCTGCACGAGACGATCGGCATCCAGCGCGGCCTGATGACGACCATCCACGCCTACACCAACGACCAGGTGCTGACGGACGTCTATCACTCCGACCTGCGCCGCGCCCGTTCGGCCACGCACTCGCAGATTCCGACCAAGACCGGCGCTGCCGCTGCGGTGGGCCTGGTGCTGCCGGAGCTCAACGGCAAGCTGGATGGTTTCGCCATGCGCGTGCCGACCATCAACGTGTCGGTGGTTGACCTGACCTTCGACGCCGGCCGTGCGACCACCAAGGAAGAGATCGACCAGATCATTGCCGAAGCGGCCAAGGGCAAGCTGAAGGGCATCCTGGACATCAACACCAAGCCGCTCGTGTCGATCGACTTCAACCACAACCCAGCCTCGTCCACCTATGACGCCACGCAGACGCGCGTCATCGACGGCACGCTGGTGAAGGTGCTGTCGTGGTACGACAACGAGTGGGGCTTCTCCAACCGCATGCTCGACATGACCGTCGCGCTGATGGCGGCCAAGTAAGCCACCCGCTACCGCTGCAAGGACAAAAGCCGGGCACCGCCCGGCTTTTGTTTTTCCGGGGCCCGCGCGCGGCAGGCCGTCGCATGGACGGGGTTCGCTTCGTGGCGATGATCCAGATCAGCGCGTAGCGCATGCGCTGGCGCAATCGTTCGGGTTTTCCCACCTGCACTCCGGAGACACTCGATGATTCGCCAAGTTTTGGCTCTTGCCCTGCTCGGCCTGTCTGCCACGCCCCTGTGGGCCGCCGACTGCGCTGCCACCATCGACGGCAACGACGCCATGCAGTACGACCAGAAGAGCATCACGGTCCCCAAGACCTGCAAGCAGTTCACCGTGACGCTTAAACACACGGGAAAACTGCCAAAGGCCTCCATGGGCCACAACTGGGTGCTGGGTTCGACGGCCGATGAACAGGGCATCCTCGCCGATGGCATGAAGGCCGGCGTGGACCAGAACTACATCAAGCCCGGCGACACCCGCGTCATCGCCCACACCAAGCTGATCGGCGGCGGCGAATCGGACAGCGTCACCTTCCCGGTGTCCAAGCTGAAGGCCGGCGACTCTTACGCCTACTTCTGCACCTTCCCGGGCCATGCGGCACTGATGAAGGGCACGCTGACACTCGCCCCGTAATGGCAAGATCGGCGCCATAAAAAAGGCCGGGATTATCCCGGCCTTTTTTTTCGTACGCGATGTGGAGATCAGCCCAGCGCAGCCAGCGCCGCGTCGTAATTGGGCTCGTTGGCGATCTCACCCACCATTTCGCTGTGCACGACCTTGTTGTGGCCATCCAGAACCACCACGGCGCGCGCTGCCAGACCCGACAGCGGGCCCGAGGCAATCGCCACGCCGTAGTTCTTCAGGAAGTCGTGACCGCGCAGCGTGGACAGCGTGACCACGTTGTCCAGGCCTTCGGCGCCGCAGAAGCGGGCCTGGGCGAACGGCAGGTCGGCGGAGATGCACAGCACCACGGCGTCATTGAGCTGGCTGGCCTTCTCGTTGAAGCGGCGCACGGAGGTGGCGCAGGTCGGCGTGTCGATGCTGGGGAAAATGTTCAGCACCTTGCGCTTGCCGTCGAAGCTGGCGAGCGTCACGTCGGACAGATCCTTGCCGACCAGAGAGAACGCAGGCGCCGCCTCGCCCTTGGCGGGGAAATGGCCGTCGACCTGCACCGGATTGCCTTTCAGCGTGACTTGGGACATGGGACACCTCGTTGGATGGGGCCCTTAAGTAGACCACGACAAGGCCCCTCAGCACGATGGCAAGACTTGCCCTTCCGCCCGGAGCGGCAGGCTTCGCCTTGCACGGCGTCAGATGGTGCGCGAATACCGCGGCGTATCCGCCGCCTTTCCGAGATAGGCGTCGAAACACATCGCCACGTTGCGCAACAGCAGCCGGCCGCGGGGCGTCACCCGGATAAGGTTGGCATCCAGCGCCACCAGGCCGTCATCGACACAGGCGGCGAGGCCCTCCAGCTCCGGGGCAAAGGCTTCATCAAAGCGCAGCCCATGCCGCTGGCCGAAGCGCGGCATGTCGAGCTGGCCGTGACACATCAGTTCACCGATCAGCGCACGACGAACCCGGTCATCGTCACTCAGGCGGATGCCGCGACTCACCGGCAGCTGCCCCGCGGCCAGCGCAGCCTCGTAACCGACCAGTTCACGGGCGTTCTGGCTGTAACTGTCACCAACGCGACTGATCGAACTCACCCCGAGACCGACGATGTCGCAATCGCCATGCGTGGAATAGCCCTGGAAATTGCGTTGCAGCGTGCCCGCGCGTTGCGCACGCACCAGCTCATCGTCGGCGCGCGCGAAATGATCCATGCCCACGTACACGTAGCCGGCTTCGCACAACATGCGGAAGGCCTCGCCGAACAGCGCCAGACGGGTGGAAGCATCCGGCAAGTCGGCATCCTCAATCTGTTGCTGCGCCTTGAACAGGTGCGGCAGGTGGGCATAGCCGTAAACCGCCACCCGATCCGGCGCCAGGGCGATGACCTGATCCAGCGTGCGTCGGAAACCATCCAGCGTCTGGCATGGCAGGCCATAGATCAGGTCCACGCTCACCGAGCCATACCCCGCCTCCCGTGCACCATCGATCACTTCACGGGTCTGCTCGACGCTCTGGATGCGGTTGACCGCCACCTGCACGTCGGCGTCAAAGTCCTGGATGCCTACCGACAGGCGATTGAACCCCAGCGCCGCCAGATCGCGCACATAGCGGGCGTCCGCATAACGGGGATCAACCTCGATGCCGTACTCGCGCACACCATCACGCCGATAGGCAAAGCTGCCTTCGAGCGCGGCGACCAGCCGGGCCATGCGTGGCGCATCGAGGAAATTCGGCGTGCCTCCGCCCAGGTGAAGCTGGAGCACCGGCCGTTCGCGATCGAACAGGGAGCCCGTCAGCGCGATTTCGCGCAGGAGCACGTCGAGATAATGGTCGGCCCGGGCGGCATCGCGTGTGATGACACGTGTGCAACCACAGTAGAAGCACGGGCTGAAGCAGAACGGTACATGCACATAGAGCGACAGCGGCCTGGGCGACGATGACGCGTTGGACGCCATGGCCTCCGCGCGGTAGGCCGCTTCGTCAAAGCCCACATGAAAGTGAGGCGCCGTCGGATAGCTGGTGTAGCGAGGCCCCGGCACATCGTAACGGGCAACGAGGACTGGATCGAATTCCGGAACAATGGTTGGCGTGCGCATGCGCGGCAGTATCACCGCGCGATCAAACACTGCGCTTGAGGCCGGTCAGCAGGCTGCGACAATTCGCTCGAACCCGCGGGCATCGGTAGCCGATGCCCGCGATTCCACTACCCCGCTCAGCGCTTGAGCGGCGCGATGGTCTGCTCGATGGAGCCGAAGATGGAGGCGCCGGCGGCATCGGTCACGTCGATGCGCAGGCTGTCGCCGAACTTCAGGAACGGCGTGGTCGGCTTGCCATCGCGCAGGGTTTCCACCGTGCGCTGCTCAGCCAGGCACGACGCGCCCTTGCCGGTGTCTTCGTTGGCAATGGTGCCGGAGCCGACGATGGTGCCGGCGGTGAGTGGACGCGTCTTCGCCGCGTGCGCCACCAGCTGGGCGAAGTTGAACTGCATGTCCACGCCGCATTCGGCCTCGCCAAACCACTGGCCGTTGAGCCAGGTGCGCATGGGCAGGTGCAGCTTGTCGTCCTTCCACGCATTACCCAGTTCGTCCGGCGTCACCAGCACGGGCGACAACGCGGAGCGCGGCTTGGACTGCAGGAAGCCGAAACCCTTGGCCAGCTCATTGGGAATCAGGCCGCGCAGCGACACGTCGTTGACCAGGCCAACCAGCTGGATATGCCCAGCCGCCTGGGCCGGCGTGGCGGCCATCGGCACGTCGTCGGTTACCACCACCACTTCGGCTTCAAGGTCGATGCCGTAGTCCTCGCTGGGCACCACCACCGGGTCGCGGGGACCAAGGAAACCCGCGCTCACCGCCTGGTACATCAGCGGGTCGACATAGAAGGACTCGGGCACCTCGGCGCCACGCGCGCGACGCACGCGCTCCACGTGCGGCAGGTAGGCGCTGCCGTCGACGAACTCGTAGGCACGCGGCAGCGGCGAAGCCAGTGCGTGCATGTCGAGGGCGAACGCGCCCGGCGCCGTACCGGCGTTGAGTTCTTCGTACAGCGCGTTGAGGCGCGGCGCCGTGCTCGACCAGTCGTCCAGCGCCGCCTGCAGCGTCGGCGCAATGCCGGTGGCCTTGACTGCCTGCGTCAGCGCGCGATTGACGACGATCAGGGTGCCGTCGCGACCGCCTTCCTTCAGTGAACCCAGTTTCATGCTTTGCTCCGGTGGCCGCGCCGTGGCGCGACCGAATCGTTCTTGGTTGATGCGGTGGTTCGGCGCTTACTTGCCGGTGAAGTGCTTCTGGATGCCCTGCCAGCACTCGTAGTAATTGCCCTGCAGCTCCGGCGAAGCCAGTGCCTGCTTCGTCGGATGGATCACGCGGCGCGTCTCGAACATGAAGGCCATCGTGCCAGTGATCACGTCCGGCTGCGACAGGTCGCGCGTCGAGGCCTTTTCATAGGTGGCGGCATCCGGGCCGTGGCCGCTCATGCAGTTGTGCAGCGAGGCGCCGCCCGGCGAAAAACCCTCGGCCTTGGCGTCGTAGGCACCAGTGATCAGGCCCATGAACTCGCTGGCGATGTTGCGGTGGAACCACGGCGGACGGAACGTGTGCTGCGCCACCAGCCAGCGCGGCGGGAAGATCACGAAATCCATGTTGCTCACGCCCTCGGTATCGCTGGCCGAGTGCAGCACCAGGAAGATGCTCGGGTCGGGGTGGTCGTAACTGATCGAGCCAATGGTATTGAAGCGACGCAGGTCGTACTTGTAAGGCGCGTAGTTGCCATGCCAGCCCACCACGTCCAGCGGCGAATGGTTGATGCCGGCACGCCACAGCTGGCCCTGGAACTTGGCGATCAGCTCGAACTGGCCTTCCACGTCCTCGTACGCGGCCACCGGCGTCAGGAAATCACGCGCGTTGGCCAGGCCGTTGCTGCCGATGGGGCCAAGGTCCGGCAGGCGCAGCAGCGCGCCGAAGTTTTCGGCGATATAGCCACGCGCGGTGCCGTCCAGCAGCTCCACGCGGAAACGCACGCCGCGCGGAATCACGGCGATCTCCAGCGGCTCCA
The DNA here is from genome assembly GCF_014297575.1 of Dyella telluris. Taxonomy (NCBI): domain Bacteria; kingdom Pseudomonadati; phylum Pseudomonadota; class Gammaproteobacteria; order Lysobacterales; family Rhodanobacteraceae; genus Dyella; species Dyella telluris. The sequence continues at coordinate 1,410,637 of NZ_CP060412.1, forward strand.
GCTCGATCACGCCCATTTCGGTCGCCAGTTTCAGGCGCCCTTCCTGCGGCACGATCAGCAGTTCGCCGTCGGCGTTGTAGAAGTAGCGGCCCTGCATCGAGCGATTGGCCGCGTACATGTGGATGCCCACGCCCGTCTGATCGGCCGGGCTGCCGTTGCCGGCCACGGTGAACAGGCCGTCGATGAAGTCGGTGGGCTCGGTGGGCAGCGGGAACGGGCTCCAGCGCAACTGGTTCGGGTTGGCCGGCACTTCGTTGAAGCGATTGTGGAAGCGGCCCTCCGGCATCGCCTCGAACGGATGGTGCATGGCCGCCGGACGGATGCGGTACAGCCAGCTGCGCCGGTTGCTGTGGCGCGGCGCGGTGAACGCCGTGCCGGAGATCTGCTCGGCGTACAGGCCAAGCGGCGCGGCCTGCGGCGAGTTCTGCCCGTCAGGCAGCACGCCGGGCAAGGCCTCGGTGGCGAATTCGTTGGCGAAACCGGACTGGTACTGCTGCTTGCTGGCTGACATGGAAGCTCCGCGATCTGCCCGAGTGCGTGGGTCACTGCGCAACCTACGCGATCCTATTACTGTTGCCTGTGGGTCTAGCCTGAAATGCTTGCCTTACCACCGTTGGTCGCCTCACTCACTGGAAGAGGCGTTGTTCTTCGCTGCAACAACATCACAAGGAAACCGCATGTCCGACTCGTTCTCCTCGCTGGGTCAGGCCAGCACGGCCAGCCCGGCCAGCCCGGCCATCCAGGACCTCAGCCAGCCGCTTGCATCGGGCAAGGGGTGGATGAAGTTCGTGGGCGTCCTGTTCATCATCCAGGGTGCCCTTACCGCCCTTTCCATCGTTGGCATCATCATCGCCTGGCTGCTGATCTGGATCGGCGTGCTGCTGATGCAATCCGCCAATGCCATCGAACGCGCCCAGGTGAGCGGTGACGCCGCCGCACTGAAGGAAGCACTGGCCAGGCTGCGTACTTACTTCGTGATCCAGGCCGTGATGTTCATCGTCAGCATCGCCGCCATCGTGGTGTACATCGCCGTGGCCGGTGCGATGCTCGGCGCCATCCTTCCGCACGGCGGCGGCTGGGGACGCTGAGTCCACCGCACATGGCCGTCCCTTCCGGGCGGCCATGTGCGCCACGCTTTACAGCACGCCGCGCTTCATCTGGTCGCGTTCGATGGACTCGAACAGCGCCTGGAAGTTGCCTTCGCCGAAACCCTCGTTGCCCTTGCGCTGGATGATCTCGAAGAAGATCGGGCCGATGTTGTTCTGCGTGAAGATCTGCAGCAGCTTGCGCTGCTTGGTCTCCGGGTCGGCGTCGATCAGGATCTTGTTCTTCTTCAGGCGCGGCACGTCTTCGCCATTGTCGGGAATGCGCAGGTCGATCACATCGAAATACGTCTCCGGCGTGTCGAGGAACTCCACGCCCTTGGCGCGCATCGCTTCGACCGTGTCGTAGATATTGTCGGTGAACAGGGCGATGTGCTGGATGCCTTCACCGTGGTACGCGTCGAGGTATTCGTTGATCTGCGACTTGGGGTCGCTCGACTCGTTGAGCGGAATGCGCACGATGCCGTCCGGCGCGGTCATGGCCTTGGACACCAGGCCCGTCTTCGCGCCCTTGATGTCGAAGTAGCGGATCTCGCGGAAGTTGAACAGGCGCTCGTAGTAATCGGACCACTTCTGCATGTTGCCGAAGTAGAGATTGTGCGTGAGGTGGTCGATGAAGGTCAGGCCGAAACCCTTCGGGTTCTGGTCGGCGCCGGCGATCGGCTCGTAGTCGCCTTCGTAGATGCTGCCGTTGTCGCCGTAACGGTCGATCAGGTACAGCATGCAATCGCCGATGCCCTTCACGGCCGGCGCGTTCACCGCGCGCGACGCATGCGCCTTTTCGCTCACGGTTTCGCCACCGTTGCCCAGCACCACGTCATAGACCTCCTTCGCCGGCTTCTGGAAGCGGATGGCGAAACCCGCCGCACACGGGCCATGGGCCTGGGCGAACTCGGCGGCAAAGGAATTGGGGTCTTCGTTGACCAGCAGGTTCACACCGCCCTGGCGATATACCGTGATCGCACGCGACTTGTGCTTGAGCACCGCGCTGAAGCCCATGCTCTTGAACAGGTCATGCAGCTCGTGGCCTCGGCCTGCCGGGGCGGCAAACTCGACGAACTCGAACCCATTGATGCCCATGGGATTTTCGAAGGTGGTGACCTGCATGCCAAGATTGGGCTGCGCGCTCATGGGGCTCTCCTGATGGACTCGGTGCTCGATGGCCTACGCCAGGACTGCCCTAGCGTGCGACTATCGTGATAATCCTCGCGTTATAGTTACATATGAAACCATTTGCAAGGGGCGACGCAGCAGTGGCCGAAGAACACCATCCCGACCATGCACCGCTGGAGCTGGAAAATTTCCTGCCGTACCGGCTTTCCATCCTGTCCAACGCGGTCAGCCAGGCCATTGCCGACGACTATCAGCGCCGTTTTGACCTGAGCATGACGGAATGGCGCGTGATGGCCGTGCTGGGCCGTTTCGAGGGCCTGTCAGCCCGCGAGGTCGCCGAGCGCACCCTGATGGACAAGGTCGCCGTGAGCCGCGCCCTGTCGAAGCTGGTGGAAACGGGCTGGGTCACGCGCGCCACCCACGACGGCGACAAGCGCCGCTCCGTGCTTGGCCTGAGCGAGGCCGGCTGGGCCATCCACGAGGTCGTGGCACCCATGGCCCGCGAGCACGAGCGCCATCTGCTGTCCCATCTGGACGAAGAGGAGCGCAGCTGGCTGCTGCGCATCCTGGACAAGCTGCAGGCGATGGAACCGAAGTAAGGCGAGAAGTGAGTGGAGAGAAGTGAGGAGTTAGAGGAAGCCGGCTAGCCCGATGCATTTCTCTCACTTCTCACTACTCGTTTCTCACTCCTGCTTACTTCACCCCATGCATCAACCGGTTGATCAGCGGCGCGATCAGGAACAGCAGCGCGCCCGCACCCGCCAGCAACCAGAAGCTGAAGGTAAAACCGCTGAGCGCCGAGGCTACCGTCATGCCGGTTTTGCCACTCACGTGGCCCGCGAAGATGCCTGACAGGTTGTTGCCGATGCCGGTGGAGAGGAACCAGCCGCCCATGGCGAAGCCCACCAGGCGCACCGGTGCCAGCTTGGTCACCATCGACAGGCCGATCGGCGACAGGCACAGCTCGCCCAGCGTCTGCAGCACATAGACCAGCACCAGCGGCCAGAACGGGATCAGGTTGCGGCTGTCCACCAGGCTGGAGAGCGCATACATCAGCACGATGAAGGCCACCGCGTTGCCCAGCAGGCCCAGGCCGAACTTGCGCGGGATGGACGGCTCCAGGTTGCGCTTGTCCAGCCAGCCCCAGGCCAGCGACACGAACGGCGCCAGCAGCACCAGCGCCAGCGGCGCGACGGACTGGAACCAGCCCACCGGGAATTCCCAGCCGCCGAACATCTGGCGGTCCACGATGTTCTGCGCCAGGAAATTGAACGAGCTGCCGGCCTGTTCGTAGAACATCCAGAACAGCACGTTGAAGACAAAGATGATCAGCATCGCGAACACGCGGTTGCGCTGCACCTTGCCCTCGCGGAAACCCTCCACCAGCAACAGCAGCGACAGGCCCACGAACAGCACGGTGAGCATCCACTGCAACACGATGGCGCCCGCCTTGGCCATCACCAGGTACACCAGCGGAATGGCCAGCACGCAGCCGAGCAGCACATAGACCACGCGCATGCGGTTGGCCTGTTCCGGCGAAGGACGACCCACGCCCTTGAGCTGGCGGCGACCGATCCAGAACCACACCAGGCTGATCAGCATGCCGATGCCGGACGCCAGGAACACCAGCTTGTAGTTCTGCTGCATCGGCGTATCGGTGAAGTAGCTGGCCATCCAGCCGGTCACCAGCGGCGACACCAGCGCGCCCGCGTTGATGCCCATGTAGAACAGCGTGAAACCGCGGTCTCGCCGCGCATCACTCACCCCGTAAAGCTGCCCCACCATCGAGGAGATATTCGGCTTGAACAGGCCATTGCCCACGATCACCGTGGACAGGCCGAGCAGAAAGATCCGCTCGTCCGGCAGCATGATCATGAACAGGCCCGCCGACATCACTACCGCGCCGACCAGGATCGACCGCTGGTAACCGATGATGCGATCCGCCACGTAGCCACCGAACACTGCCGCCGCGTACACCAGCGCCAGGTAGGCGCCGTAGGTGCGGCTGGCGAAACCCTGTCCTGACGCATCGCCGTTGAAGAACTCCGCCACGATGTACAGCGTCAGCGCCCAGCGCATGCCGTAGAACGCGAAGCGCTCCCAGAACTCCGTCATGAAAAGCATCCACAACGGGCGCGGATGCCCCATGGTCTGCGGGTAATCGGGCACCGAAGGTGCGGTGACGGCGTTCGTGTCGCTCATGCAAACCCCATGAAGGCAGAAGTGGCACTCGCGTGCCGGTCGAAAGTTTTTGCGAACCCGAAGATGTAACCGGCGACCGCCGGGCCCGTCAAATGCACCGCACCATACCAAGTCCCCGGCGCGCCACATAACTGCGGCTGCCCGACACATGCTCTGGCTCTGGCTCTGGCTCTGGCTCCGGCTCCGGCTCTGGCTTTTGACCTTCGAGCCCCCTTGAGGGCGGTGAGGGGCGGACGATCAGGCCCCGCAGGGGTGTCGGGCAGGAGCCCGGCACTTTTCGCTGGGGCAGGAGCCCCATCGAAAAGCCCGGCCGGCCCTCACGGACTGGCCGGCTTTATCGGCCAGCGCCTGATGGGGGTGCCCTTCTCTTTGGTTACTTTCTGACGCGAAGCTAATCCCCGTGGGACTTGGGCAAGCAAGAGAAAGTGACCCGGCCTCCGGCAGGAGGTCGGAACGCCCGCTGCGTCCCACGGGGACTAGCTTCGCGTCGTAAGCGGCCAGGTCGCTGGAACGTGCGAGGCCAAAGGCTAAGAAGTCACTGGATCCCTGCTTTCGCAGGGGTGACGGTGAGGGGAATATGACGATGAGGGAAATATGACGGTGAGGCGGATATAGCGTGAGGCTAGGTTGCCCCCCTCACCCCAACCCTCTCCCCGGAGGGGAGAGGGAGCAAAGAGCATGGCGTACCCACCACGCCCTCCCTCATCAGCAAACAAAACCCGACTCACCGCACCCCGTGCATCAACCGGTTGATCAACGGCGAGATCAGCAGCAACAACACGCCCGCCCCCGCCAACAACCAGAAACTGAAGGTAAACCCGGAAAGCGCCGAGGCCGCCGTCATGCCGCTCTCACCGCTGATCTGCCCTGCCAACAAGCCAGACAGATTGCCGCCCACCGCCATCGACAGAAACCAGCCACCCATCGCCACGCCCACCAGGCGCGGCGGCGCCAGCTTGGTCACCATCGACAGGCCAATCGGCGACAGGCACAGCTCACCGATGGTCTGCAGCACGTAGCAGGCGGTCAGCGGCCAGAACGGGATCAGCCCGTGGCTGTCGATCGAATAGGTCAGCGCATACATCAGGGTGGTGAAACCCAGGCCGTTGAACACCAGGCCCAGGCCGAACTTGCGCGGAATCGAAGGCTCCTTGTGGCGCTTGGCCAGCAGCGACCACACCTGCGTCACCAGCGGGGCCAGCACGATGATGGCGATCGGGCTCACCGACTGGAACCAGCCCACCGGGAACTCCCAGCCGCCGAACATCTGGCGATCGACCATGTTCGCCGCCAGGAAATTGAACGACGTGCCCAGCTGGAAATACATCATCCAGAACAGGATGTTGAAGGCGAAGATGATCAGCATGGCGATCACCCGCTCCAGCTGCACCCGGTCATGGCGGATCGCCTCCACGATCAGCATGGCCGCCACGCCCACGAACAGCAGGCTGAGCAGCCACTGCAGGCCATTGGCGCCGATGAAGGCGAACAGCAGGTAGACCAGCGGCACCGCCACGGCCACGGCCACCAGCACCCACACCACGCGCATGCGGCTGGCGGCATCCGGCGCCGGTCGGCCCACGTTCTTCAGGCCGCGACGGCCAAACCAGAACCACAACAGGCTCAACACCATGCCAACGCCGGCAGCGCCGAACACGATCCGGTAGTTCTCCTGCGTCGGCGTGTCGGTGAAGTAGCCGGCCAGCCAGCCGGTGAGCAGCGGCGCCAGCAACGCGCCACCGTTGATGCCCATGTAGAACAACGTGAATCCGCGATCGCGGCGTTCGTCCTTCGGCCCGTAAAGCTGGCCAACCATCGACGAAATATTCGGCTTGAACAGGCCATTGCCCACCACGACCATGGCCAGGCCCAGCAGGAACAGCGGCTTGCTCGGCAGCATCACCACGAACAGGCCAGCCGCCATTACGGCCGCACCGATCAGGATGGAACGCTGGTAGCCGATGACCTTGTCGGCCACGTACCCACCGAAAATGCTGGTGGCGTAGATCAGTGCGGTATACGCACCATAGATCTTGCTGGCCCACGCCTCACCGGCTGGGTCGCCGTTGAAGAAGTGCGCCACGATATAAAGCGCCAGAGCCCAGCTCACGCTGTAGAACGCGAAGCGCTCCCAGAACTCCGTCATGAACAACATCCACAACGGGCGCGGATGCCCAAGCATCTGCGGGAAATCGGGCGCGGACGCGGGTGCGGTCTCGGCGGTGTTGCTCATGCATGTCCCCTTGGAAGCGAAGCGGCGCAAGGTGCGCCGCAAAAAATTTCCGAACAGCCCGTCCGCGTGCAGGCCAGCTGCCCATACATCGACACAGACTCCAGTCTTACCCCACCGTCATTCCCGCGAAGGCGGGAATCCAGTGACTTTTAACGTGTGAAGAACAAAGGCGCTGGATTCCCGCTTTCGCGGGAATGACGGTGAGGGGTACCGTCATTCCGCAGATCCTGCAACGACTCAGCAGTGCCAACGGCAGACAACCCTCATCACGCCCCCAACTCCGTCCGCACATCCAGCAGCTCCGGAAAAAACTCCAGGTCCAGCGCCTTCTTCAGGAACGCCACGCCCGAGGAACCACCCGTGCCGCGCCGGCGTCCGATGATCCGTTCCACGGTTTTCATATGGCGGAAACGCCACATCTGGAAACTCCCTTCCACATCCACCAGTTGCTCGCACATGTGGTACTCGGGCCAGAACGTCGACCGGTTTTCGTAAATGCGCTTGAGCACGGGCAGCAAACCCTCATGCCGCCGGTAAGGCTGCGACCAGTCGCGCTGGGTCAGCTCGGCCGGCACGGCGTGGCCGCGGCGCGCCAGGTGGCGCAGGAACTCGTCGTACAGGCTGGGCGCTTCGAGCACCTCGCGCAGCGTGGCCTGCGCTGCCGGGTCGTACGCAAACACCTGAAGCATCTGGGCATTCTTGTTGCCCAGCAGGAATTCGATCTGCCGGTACTGCAGCGACTGGAAGCCCGACGAAGAACCCAGCACCCCGCGAAACTCCAGATATTCCGAGGGCGTCAGCGTTTCCAGCACCGCCCACTGCTCGAACAACTGGCGCTGCACCTGCTTCACCCGCGCCAGGATCTTCAGGCATGGATCGATCTCATCCCGGCACAGGTGCGCCACCGCGGATTTCAGCTCGTGGATGATCAGCTTCATCCACAGCTCCGACACCTGGTGCTGCACGATGAAAAGCATCTCATCGTGATGCGGCGGATCGCTCAGGGGCTGCTGGGCCGTCAGCAGCTGGTCCAGCCGCAGGTAGCCCCCGTAGGTCAGCCGCCCGTTCAGGTCGAGTTCGATGCCGGCCTCAAGGTCGCGCTGGTTCTCGGTCATGTCGGTCCGGGGTGCGGAAAAGCCGCATGGTAACCCGTGCCGGGGCCGACCCCGTACGAGCGCGCATGCTGCGCTGTGCCTTGCGGCGCAACATGCCCCCCTGTAACAATTTCTGTCTTGCTCAGGGCTTTACGTTCGCTGCAGGCCCCACTGGATGGGCCGCCGACGCCCGGCACCCCAAATCCCCACCATTACTCACTCCGGGAGCGAGTCGTGTCCATCGCCGCCAAGTTTGAAATCGAATACCTCCAGTATCTCGATGCTGAAGGCAAGCAGGTCCGTGACGACCTGCCCGAGTTTGCCAAGGACCTCGACCACATGGTCGAGCTCTACAAGCTGATGATGTCCACCCGCGTGTTCGACGCGAAGTCGGTGGCCCTGCAGCGCACCGGCAAGCTCGGCACCTATGCCAGCTGCCTCGGCCACGAGGCCGCTCACGTGGGCATCGGCAGCGCCATGAAGCCCGAAGACGTGTTCGCACCCAGCTACCGCGAATACGGTGCACAGCTGTACCGCGGCGTGCAGCCGCGCGAGGTGTACATGTACTGGGGCGGCGACGAGCGCGGCAACGACTACCAGAAGGAACCGGCACGCCACGACTTCGCCTGGTCGGTGCCGATTGCCACGCAGTGCCTGCACGCCGCCGGCTCCGCGCTGGCGTTCAAGATCCGCAACGAGAAGCGCGTGGCCGTGTGCACCATCGGTGACGGTGGTTCGTCCAAGGGCGACTTCTACGGCGCCATCAACATCGCCGGCGCGCAGAACCTGCCGCTGGTCGCGGTGATCGTGAACAACCAGTGGGCCATCTCGGTGCCGCGCAAGATCCAGTCGGGCGCACCCACGCTGGCGCAGAAGGGCATTGCGGCCGGCCTGCACTGCATCCAGGTGGACGGCAACGACATCATCGCCGTGCGCAAGGCCATGGGCGATGCCCTGGACCGCGCGCGCAACGGCGAAGGCGGCGCGGTGCTGGAGCTGGTGACCTATCGCCTCTCCGACCACACCACCGCCGACGATGCCCGCCGCTACCGTGGCGAGCAGGAAGTGAAGGACGCCTGGGCGAAGGAGCCGATGAAGCGCCTGCGCAACTGGCTGGTGGCCAAGGGCGTGTGGGACGACGCCAAGGAAGAAGCCTGGAAGAACGAGTGCGACGAGTGGATGGACAACGAGGTCAACGCTTACCTCGAAACCAAGACCCAGCCCGTCACGGCGATGTTCGACTACACCTTCGCCGAAGTTCCCGCCGATCTCGCCAAGCAGCGCGATTACGTTCTTTCGCTTGAGAAGAAGGGCCACTAAGCCATGGCACAGATCACCCTTATCGAAGCCGTCACCCAGGCGCTCGCCTATGAAATGGCGCACGACGAAAGCGTCGTGGTGCTGGGCGAAGACGTGGGCGTCAACGGCGGCGTGTTCCGCGCCACCCAGGGCCTGCAGGAAAAGTTCGGCGAACTGCGCGTACTCGACACGCCGCTGGACGAAACCACCATTGCCGGTGTCACCGTGGGCATGGCCGCCCAGGGCATGAAGCCGGTGGCCGAAGCGCAGTTCGAAGGCTTCATCTACCCGATGATGGAGCAGATCGCCTGCCACGCCGCCCGCCTGCGCAACCGCACGCGCGGCCGCATCACCGTGCCGGCCGTGTGGCGTGCACCGTGGGGCGGTGGCATCCGCGCACCGGAACATCACTCCGAGGCGAACGAGCACCTGTTCACCAACATCCCGGGCCTGCGCGTGGTCATGCCGTCGTCGCCGGCGCGTGCCTACGGCCTGCTGCTCGCCGCCATCCGCGATCCGGATCCGGTGATGTTCTTCGAGCCCAAGCGCATCTACCGCCAGTACAAGGAAGAAGTGCCCGATGACGGCGAGGCACTGCCGCTGGACGTGTGCTTCGTGCTGCGCGACGGCACCGACGTCACCATCGTCACCTGGGGTGCCCAGGTGAAGGAAGCGCTGGAAGCCGCCGACGAACTCGCCGCCGAAGGCATCAGCGCCGAAGTGATCGACGTGGCCACGCTGACCCCGCTGGACTTCGACACCATCGCCGAATCGGTGCAGAAGACCGGCCGCTGCGTGATCGTGCACGAAGCCCCCAAGACCGCCGGCTTTGGCGCGGAAATCGCCGCGCGCATCGCCGAGGAATGCCTGTACGACCTGCTGGCGCCGGTCGAGCGCGTCACCGGCTTCGACACGCACATTCCGCTGTTCCGCCTGGAAATGAAGTACCTGCCGAGCACCGAGCGCGTGGTGGAAGCCGCCAAGCGCACGATGGCCGCCAGCTAAACTGTCTTTTGATCGTCGTCCCTGCGAAAGCAGGGACCCAGCGCCTTTGAACGACACTGGATCCCTGCTTTCGCAGGGATGACGGAAATGAAATTCTCCGCCTGACCACGGAATTCCGAACATGGCCGACATCAAGACTTTCTACCTCCCCGACCTCGGCGAAGGCCTTCCCGACGCCACCATCGTCGAGTGGCACGTTAAGGAAGGCGACAACATCAAGCTCGACGCACCGCTGTGCTCGATGGAAACGGCCAAGGCCGTCGTTGACGTGCCCTCCCCGTACACCGGCAAGGTGACCAAGCTGCACGGCGCCGCCGGCGACATCATCGAGACCGGCGCCGCGCTGGCCGAGTTCGAGCCCGACCCGAACGCCAAGCAGCGTGCCGAGGCCGAATCCACCGGCCATCACCACGGCCCCAAGAAGGGCGCCGGCAGCGCCGCTGCCGAGCCGAAGAAGGTCGTCGCTTCCGATGAAGGCGGCGAGATCGACAACGGCACGTCCGATCGTGAAGACGAAGGCACCGTGGTCGGCGCCATGGTCTCCGGCAGCCACGTGCACGTGGAGCAGGCCTCCAGCGTCGGCGGCGTGAAGGCCGTGCCGGCGGTGCGTGCGCTCGCCAAGAAGCTCAAGATCGACCTGACCCGCGTCAAGCCGACCGGCGCCGACGGCGTGGTCACCCTGGCCGACGTGAAGAACGCCGCCGCCAACGGCAGTGCCGCGCTGGGCGCCGCCCCGGCCCGCAGCGTGCCGGCCTCGGCCGGTCGCCACCTCGCCCCGCAGCTGCCCGAGCCCGAGCCGGCCCGCACGGCCACCTCGCTTGCCGGCAAGCCGGTGCGCACGGCTCCGCCGAGCGTGCAGGCCAGCGGCCAGCCGGAACAGCTCAAGGGCGTCCGCCGCAACATGGCGCGCGTGATGGCCGAAGCCCACGCCAACGTGGTGCCGACCACCCTGGTGGACGACGCCGACCTGCACGCCTGGATCGGCAAGCAGGACATCACCGCCCGCCTGATCCGCTCCATCGTGGTGGCGTGCAAGACCGTGCCGGCGCTCAACGCCTGGTTCGACGGCAAGAACCTCACCCGCACGCTGCACCCGCACGTGGACATCGGTATTGCCGTGGACACCGAGGAAGGCCTGTTCGTGCCGGCCCTGCGCAACGCCGACGTGCTCGACGGCGCCGGTATCCGCGCCGCCATCAAGCGCCTGCGCACGTCGGTGGAAGATCGCACCATCCCGGCGTCGGAGCTCTCCGGCTACACCATCAGCCTGTCCAACTTCGGCATGTTCGCCGGTCGCTACGCCACGCCGGTCGTCGTGCCGCCGTGCGTCGCCATCATCGGCGCCGGCAAGCTGAGCCATGACGTAGTGGCGGTGATGGGCGGCATCGAAGTGCATCGCCGCATGCCGATCTCGCTGACCTTTGACCACCGCGCCGCCACCGGCGGTGAAGCCGCGCGCTTCCTCAAGGCGCTGCTGGACGATTTGTCGCTGCCGAACTAAGGCGACACGTTCCACGAAAAAGCCCCGGCATGCCGGGGCTTTTTTTATGTAAGCGACTCGGAGTCATTTCCCCGGCCCGACAACATCCGTATCCCTCACCGTCATTCCCGCGAAGGCGGGAATGACGGTGAGGGAGATTGAGGGTGCGTGAACGTGGACGTTCACGATGGATATCGAACCGCCACTCAATACCGCTCCACAAAATGCCTCATCGTGTGATCCAGCGCCTTCCTCCAGCGCTGCTCCAACGCCGGATCACATGCCGGGTCATACTCGCGTATCGCCACCAGCAGGCTCTGTGTCCAGTACGGATACAGCGCGGGTGGAACAGGTGCGTGACCGCCGCGACTATGCGCGCACGCCACAGTCTCCATCGTGCGCTCGCTCAACCGGCTGCCGCCCGCATGCGCAATCGCAGCGGTGATGCCACGGCGCAGGGCGATGTGCTGCTTGCTGAAGTCGGTGTCATGGAACAGCGCCGGCACGTCCGGATGGCTGCCCATGAAGATCTCGTAGAACCGGGCAATGAATTTTCCGTGCTGCAGGCAACGACCGTAGCTGGTCTGCAGATCGTCGAAGGTGTCGCTCATGCGTGCTCCATCCTGGGCGCGAAGTGTCTCAAGCGCGGGCAAGCTATCACGCAGCAAGCCCCCGCCCGCCCAGGCATGGGGCCGCAGGCAGATGACCTGCCAAAGGCACGCTGCGTTGACGACGCATGCACTCGCCAGCGCTATAGGATCGGCTCACGCCCTTCGCAGGAGCTCGCCATGCACCACAGCCGGCTGTGCACCCTCGTGCTCGATTGCAGGACAGACGACCTGTCGCAAGCCGCCACCTTCTGGAGCCACGCGCTGGGCAAATCCATCGTCACGCTGGACCAGGATGGCGACGGCAAGTACGCCGAACTCGCCACCGAGGACGACGAGCCGATCATCCTGCTGCAGCGCGTGGAGCACGAAAGCCGCGTGCACCTGGATATCGAGACGGACAACCTCGAGGCCGAAGTGGCGCGACTGGAAAAGCTCGGCGCCAAACGCGTGGCCTTCGCCCACGAGCGCTGGTGGGTACTGGAAGCGCCGAGTGGCCATCGCTTCTGCGTGGTGCGCCCGCAGCGCGAGCGTTTCGGGCCCCACCTCAATCGCTGGGAGTGATGCAGAGCCAACCGATGAGCACCTTCCTGCGTCGCCACATGCCGGGCCTGGAACAACTGCTGCACTATCGGCGCGAATGGCTGCGAGCGGACCTGACGGCCGGCCTGTCGGTGGCGGCGGTGGCGCTGCCGATCAGCATTGCCTATGCACAACTGGCCGGCTTCAGCCCCGTCATTGGCCTGTACAGCACCGTGCTGCCGATGATCGCGTATGCGCTGTTCGGCTCGTCGCGACAGCTGATCGTGGGTCCGGATGCCGCCACCTGCGCCATGCTGGGCGCCACGTTGATGCCACTGGCCGCGCCGGGCAGCGAGCAGTACCAGGCCTATGCCATGTCGCTCACGCTGATCACCGGCGTGCTGTGCGTCGTGGCCGGCCGGTTCCGGCTGGGTTTTCTCGCGGATTTCCTCTCCCGCCCCATCCTTGTCGGCCTGCTCAATGGCGTCGCCGTCACCATCCTGGTGGGCCAGTCCGGCAAAGCGCTGGGCCTCGCCTTGCAGGGCAAGGACACGATCAGTCAGGCGCTGTCACTCATGGCGCTGCTGCCCCGCACGCACTGGCCCACGGCCCTGCTGTCTGCCGGCACGTTCGTGTTGTACTTCGTGATGAAGGCGGTGTGGCCGCGCGGCCCCGCTGCGCTGATCGCACTGGCGGGCGCGGTCATCGCCACCTGGGTACTGCGGCTGGGCGCGAAAGGCGTCGCCGTGGTCGGCGCCCTGCCCTCCGGCCTGCCGGTGTGGGTCGCGCCCGCGTTGCCGCACGAGTTGTTCGGCACGCTGTTCCCGGCGGCAGGCGCTCTGGTGCTGGTCACCTTCAGCAGCGGCATGCTGACCGCGCGCAGCTTTGCTTCGAAGAACGGCTATCAGGTCAACGGCAACCAGGAGTTTCTTGCACTGGGCCTGTCGCACCTGGCTAGCGCTGCCTGCCAGGGCTTCGCCGTCAGCGGCTCCAGCTCGCGCACGGCGGTAAACGATGCCTCGGGCGGCAAGACCGGGCTGGTGTCGATCATCGGCGCGCTGGCCATCCTGCTGGTGATGGCCTTCTTTACGGGCCTGCTGGCGATGCTGCCGCTGGCGGCGCTGAGCGCCATCCTGATGGCGGCGGCACTCAGCCTTATCGATCTGGGCGGCCTGCGCGAGCTGCGCCGTTTCAGCCGCAGCGAGCACGTGATCGCCTGGGGCACGGTGGCCGGCGTGGTGTTGTTTGGCGTGATGTCCGGCATCCTGCTGGCCGTGGCGATGGCCTTGCTGCATTTCCTGTCGCAGGTGGCACGGCCTGCGGAGCAGCAGTTCGGGCAGATCAGCGGGCAGGCGGGCTTCTACGAGCTGGCGCATTACCCAGAAGCGCGGGCCATTCCCGGCGTGCTGATCTACCGCTTCGAATCGCCGCTTACCTTCTTCAACGCCGACTACTTCCGCGGCCGCATCGAAGCGCTGGCACGCGAGCAGCATCCGCACTGGGTGGTGATCGATGCCATTTCGATGACCAAGAACGACATCACTGGCTTCCTCGCCATCGATGAGCTGCGCCGCTCGCTGGACAAGCAAGGCATCCAGCTGGTGATTGCTGGACGCACCGCCCAGTTGATCAAGCGCATGACGCGCGCAGGATTGCCGCCGGAACGCACCGGCATCCTGTATTTCCCGTCACGGCAGGCCACGCTGGCTGCGTATCGGCAGCGTTATGGCGATGCGCCGCCGGAGGACCACCTACCCTTGTAGGAGCGCACTTGTGCGCGACCGGGGAGTCTCGTCAGTTCCGCCCTGTAGGTTTGTCGCGCACAAGTGCGCTCCTACAGGGACGCCGAAAATCCCCGACTTTCGGAGAGCAGGGGACTCAGTAATCCCGGATATCCAGCGCAATGAATCCGCGCACGCTGTAGCCCTCGCCCGCCGGCCACGGCAGTGCAGCCAACAAGCGATCGCCCGCCGGCCACGGCGCGTTGTCGAGCAGGGCTTCGGCGCTCACCGCGCCATCGTCGCCACGACGATAGAACAGGCGCACCCAGTGCAGCTCGGGGTTCAGTGCCTCGTTCTGCAGCGCCGCGCGCAGCGCCGGCATCAACTCGGCGGGCGGCGCGATGCCTTCCTTGCTGGACAGCCACGGCCCCACGAACACGTCCCACGTGCGGATGCCGAAATCCCAGCCATGCAGATCCATGCGGCGGTCGTCGGTGACATACCAGCACGCGGCCAGCAGCACATGAAACGCACCGTGCTCGAATGCCTTGAGCGCATCGAGGCAGCCGGCTTCGCCGCCACCCACGCCCGCAAAACTTTCTTCGATATGGCGGTCTTCGCTGAGCACCACATCCACGTCCAGGCGTCCGGGTTCGCCCGCAGCGCCTTCAAACCAGCTGGCGCGCACGGCGGGGAAATCGCCGTCGGTCATCAGCCATTCTTCATCCGGCTCCAGTTCGACGTCATGGCGTTCGAACAGCCGCAGGAGGTAACGCTGGAGTTCTGTGTCTTGCATGATGATTACCCTTGACGCGCCTGCGGTCGCCACACCAGCTGGCGCACGATCAGCGCCAGCACCAACACTACGACGCAGGCGCCGTAGCCATACAAGGCCGGCAATACCTGCTGCCAGATCGCACCACTGGCCGGGCCATACTGGCCGACTACGGGCACGGCGGCAGTATCGAACGCACGGCCGGCGCATTCCACCGCCGCAAAGGCGGCAAGCAGCAGCGCGGCCACATCGAAACAACGGCGCATGCGCGTGCGCGGCAGGCTCTTGGGATAGGCCCAGAAGGCCCACCCCAGGATGAGCAGCCAGGGCGCAAGCAACAGGATGGCCAGATAACGCATGCGTCAATTCACTCCCTGAAAGGCCACGCGGCCCTTAGTCCTGCGCCGCGAGCTGGTCGAGCGCGCCGCGCAGGCGGATCAATGCTTCATCGCGCGCCTGCTCGCCGTCGTAGGCGGGCGTGGCGCCGACTTCCTCACCGTCGATCTCCAGCACCAGCGCCTGCGGCTGCACCTGCAGCACGGCGGCGACGCTGCCCAGATCCTTGATGCGCTTCTGCATGGCACCCGCGGCCTTCGGATCGGCGAACGAACGCGACAGCAGCAGCTCCTCGCCCTCCGAGGAGAACAGGCGGAAGCGGAAGCTGCCGTCCCCATCGCGGAAGCTGGCAAAACGCGCACCCTTGCCACCCTTGGCTGCCGCTGCCTTCGGCGCGTTCGCCTGCGGCGCCACGGACGTTCCCGAGCGCAGGCCAATGGCATCGCGCAGCTCGGCCACCTTGGGCCCGGCAATGGCGCGTGCCTTCTTGGCTCCTTCCTGCAGGATCTCCTCGATCACCGCCGGGCGCGCGATCAGCGCGTCGTAGCTCTCACGCATCGGCGCCACTTCCACTTCCAGGCGCTCGAACAGCACCTGCTTGGCTTCGCCCCAGCCGATGCCATCCACCAACGCCTGGCGGAACGCGGTGGATTCGGCCTCGCTGGCAAACGCGCGGAAGATGGTGAACAGCGAGGAGCTGTCCGGATCCTTCGCCTCGCCCGGCAGGCGCGAGTCGGTGACGATGCGCATGATGGCGTCGCGCAGGTGCTTCTGCCCGCCCGCGAACAGCGGGATGGTGTTGTCGTAGCTCTTGGACATCTTGCGGCCATCCAGGCCCGGCAGCGTGGCCACCTGCTCTTCGATCACCACTTCCGGCAGCGCGAAGAACTCGCGGCCGTAGATATGGTTGAAGCGCTGCGCGATGTCGCGCGCCATTTCGATGTGCTGGATCTGGTCGCGGCCCACCGGCACCTTGTTCGCGTTAAAGGCGAGGATGTCCGCCGCCATCAGCACGGGGTACATGTACAGGCCCGCGGTGACGCCCGCATCCGGGTCTTCGCCCGCTTCGGTGTTCTTGTCCACCGAGGCCTTGTAGGCATGCGCACGGTTGAGCAGGCCCTTGGCGGTGACGCAGGTGAGAAACCAGGTCAGCTCCGGGATTTCCGGGATATCGGACTGGCGATAGAAGGTGACCTTCTGCGGATCGAGGCCGGCGGCCAGCCAGGTGGCGGCAATTTCCAGTCGCGAACGCTCGATGCGCGCCGGATCGTCGCTCTTGATCAGCGCGTGGTAGTCGGCCATGAAGTAGAACGCATCGACGTCGTCGCGCCGGCTCGCGGCCACGGCCGGGCGGATGGCGCCGACATAGTTGCCAAGGTGCGGCGTGCCGGTGGTGGTGATGCCGGTAAGTACGCGGGTCTTCATGGTCTCGTTTCTTCGTATCGTTATTGTTGGTTGTATCAATCGACCAGGCGTCAGCGGATCAGCGTGGACTTGCCGAACAGCGACTCCACCAGATCCACCGCCAGGCGCGCCGTCTGGTTCTTCTTGTCGAACGCGGGGTTGAGCTCCACGATGTCCAGCGAACCGACACGGCCGGTATCCGCGATCATCTCCATGCACAGCTGCGCCTCGCGATAGTTCGGGCCGCCGCGCACCGTGGTGCCCACGCCCGGCGCAATGGTCGGGTCGAGGAAATCCACGTCAAAGCTCACGTGCAGATGGGTGTTTTCGTCGATATCGGCAAGCGCCTCTTCCATCGTGCGCTTCATGCCCACTTCGTCGATGTGGCGC
Source organism: Dyella telluris (assembly GCF_014297575.1). Lineage (NCBI taxonomy): Bacteria > Pseudomonadati > Pseudomonadota > Gammaproteobacteria > Lysobacterales > Rhodanobacteraceae > Dyella > Dyella telluris. The sequence continues at coordinate 1,427,922 of NZ_CP060412.1, forward strand.
ATGTCGAAAATGCTCACCTGCGATTCGCGCACCAGGCGCTTCTCGCCCTCGTCCACCGAGCGGATGCCGATCTGGCGGAACACCGGCGCCGACGTGGCCGGCACCTGGCCACCCATGCTGATCAGCTCCTGCGGACCGTTGCCGCACAGGCAAGCCACCGGCATGCCGTGGATGTTGCCCGAGGGCGTGGCTTCGGCGGTGTTGAAGTCGGCATGCGCATCCAGCCACAGCACGCGCAGCGTCTTGCCGGTGTCGCGGCAATGACGCGCCACCGCGCTGATCGAGCCAATGGCCAGGCAGTGATCGCCACCCAGCATGATCGGCAGGCGGCCCTCGCCCAGTTCGGCGTAGATCGCCTCGTGCACGGCCTGGTTCCAGGCCACCACTTCGGGCAGATGGCGGTAACCATCCACCGGCGGCTGCCACGGGTTGAGCGGGCCCTGCAGGTTGCCGCGATCGACCACGTCCAGCCCGCGCCGGGTCAGCCGCGCCGCCAGGTTGGCCACGCGCAAAGCTTCCGGACCCATCGAAGCACCACGATGTCCCGCACCGATGTCCGTGGGAACGCCGACCAGGGAAATTGCCTTGTTGACCATGAAAACCTGCGTATGAATTCGGGGGGCGAACTGTCTTAGTGTGCCAGAGGCAGCTGACGTTGCCGCCACGCGTTCAGGCTGCCGTCCAGCACCCGCACGTGGGTATAGCCGAGGGAAGTAAGCGTCTGCTGGGCCTTCGCCGCGCGCTTGCCGGAGACGCAATACACCACGATCTCGCTGTCATGCGGCGCGCCCAGCACACCCGCGCGGCTGGCCAGCTGCTCCACCGGGATATTGAGCGCACCCGCGATATGGCCATCGGCGTATTCGTCCGAACGGCGCACGTCGAGCAGCAAGGGCGCCTGCCCCGCCTGCTGGCGTTCCAGCAGCTGCGCGGGGTCCAGCGGCGCATCCGCCGCCAGGGCCGAACCCATGCCCGCCAGCAGCGCCCCCACGAGCAGGGCAATCCGAAACTTGCGGGACGTTGTCACCCGGGTAGGCGAAAAGCGCTGAAGCACCGCCAACACCTTGAATATCATGAGTAAATGGACAAGCCGGCACGCCGGCCACTGCCCATAGTACCGTCAAAAACCCCCAAGAACCCGGGTTTGCCCCATCACCCCGAAGCCCTCGTAGCCCGGATGGAGCGCAGCGGGAATCCGGGATGGCCACACGACCGCCCTTCAACACGGACCAGGCCATCAACGCCCGGTGTTTCGCAAAGACCCATCGCTGTGCGCGCCGGGTACCCGGATTCCCGCTGCGCTCCATCCGGGCTACGGGTTCCGCGCTATGCCGTGGGCCGTGATGCCAAACAACACCATTTCATCCCGCTCACGCGATGCGCAGCTTCCGATCCACCGAATAACGCCCGGGCCCCGTCGCTCTCGTAGCCCGGATGGAGCGCAGCGGGAATCCGGGACGGCCGCACGACCACCCTTCAACACGGACCAGGCCATCAACGCCCGGTGTTTCGCAAAGACCCATCGCTGCGCGCGCCGGGTACCCGGATTCCCGCTGCGCTCCATCCGGGCTACGTGGGCCGCTTACGCGATGCCCAGCTTCCGATCTACCGAATAACGCCCGGGCCCGATGAGATAAAGCAACATCAGGCCACCCACGATGCAGACGTTCTTGTAGAACGCGATCTCAGCCAGAAACCGCTCCGAGCCAGCCAAGTTCCAATAGTGATGCCCCAGCACCGACGTGGCCAGCGTATAGACGGCCATCAGCACCGCCATCGGCCGGGTAAACACCCCAAGCGCCAGCGCCAGGCCACCGCCCACCTCCGCCGCAATGGCGATGACGGTGGCGACCGCTGGAAGCGGAACCCCCATGTGCGTAAACAACGCGGTGGTCTGGTCGAACTCCGTCAGTTTTTCCCATCCGAAGATGAGGAACAGCAGCATCAGCAAAACCCGGGAAAGGAGAACGATGCCGTCCCTTCCCCATTCGGCGTTGAGCAACGACTTCATGATGATTTCCTTTGAGTGCGAACGGGGACAGAAGGACGACGCCAATGCGCAGGCCACCCGGATCCTTTCCTGTTCGGAGGAGATCGTCGTGCTGTTACACACACTCAGGACCGGAGCGAAGAGTCAGGAAATGCACTCGGCCCCTTTCTCGATTCCGCGCACAACCAGCCCACCCGCCACGGCTTCGCGCCTGATCCGCTCAAGGTCATAGCGGGCCTGCAGCAGAAGCCAGTAAAGCGGGCTGGTGCGTAGCGCAACGGCAACGCGAAAGCCTTCGTCAGCATTGATGCGCGTGCCGGCCAGGATGCGATGTCGTTGCCACGACGGAATGCCGCTGCGTCGCGCCCGTTGGGCCGCGCTCATCGCATGGGGCAACAGGTAGTCATCTTGCAGTACGCGGCCGGGGGAACGCAGTGGCACCGCATCGTCAATACGCAGTTGCGGAGGAAGGCGGGTGAGTATCATGAGGGGCTTCCTTTCAGGTGCACGAAGCCGGCGGAACCCGGTGCAGGGATCCGCGTAGGGAAAAGCCGAAGGTGTGCGTACGTGGATAAGCCGGGTGTGGCCTGCCGGTCGGACGCGACAGGCCACAGGGCCGATCACAGGAGACGTGCTACGCGCTCAACGCCCGCTGCTGATCGAGCTGCCGGACGTACTGCAGCAGGCAATGCCTTGCCACGACGATGCCTTGCCGGAACAACGGCGGCAACGGCTGCAGCACGACTCCAGAATGTCGTGTCGGGCTGCGTTGCCGTTCGTCTTCCAGGCTCAGCTGCGCCAACGCGTAAAGCGCGAGCGCCACGTCATCCAACGTGGAAAGCCGTAGCGAGGGTGGCATGAAGCAGGACGCCGGTGGCCCGGCGGAGGTCGAGTCGCTGTGGGCGTCGCCCACAGAAACGGACAGGCGTGCACGTGCCTTATGATCGCGTGTAGCCATGATCAACTCTCTGTAAGTTGGTGATGGTTAGCGGGTCGTAGGTGTTCAAGCACCTGCGGCCCGCGACTCACGGCATCACTGCCGTGACCGCTCGCATCCCCGTCCGAAGACGCCCGCGAGCAGCATCGCCCACGCTACTGGAGCCGACCATTCCGCGTCGTCGGGCATATCCCCTTGCAACGTGTAGGTGTGGCTACCGCGCGGCTCTCAGGCAAAACACGTGCAGCCTGCGCCTATCCGTAGGAGGCGTCAGCCAAGAGCAGATAGGCAGCAGCGTGGCGACGGGTGACGGCGCATGCGCGCCATCGATCATGTCCGCTCTGGGTCGAAAGCAGACCTAAGCAGTGCTCTTCCTCTTTACGATTCAGTTGTCACGCCGGCTTGCCGGTAGCTTCACTCCGCAGAAAGGGCAAAAACGGATGGAATAGGACGCGGACCCACCGTCATGGATAACCAGACCATACTCATTAAAGCGGCTGGAATATTTCAGCACCCGATCCGGGCAGTTTTGCGGGACAGGATGATCCGGACATTTCATTTCAACATGCCTGGTCATGTCGCTACAGCAATGCGTTGTCATTGGTCTTGTCTACCTTGATTGCTTTTATCAGCAGCGCGAGCCCGCCCCGATTGCCCTTACTGAGATGTCCGCTCTGGGTCGAAAGCGGACCTAACAAGAATACCTAGCGACTCAGGTTGTTCAAGGCTGCAATCACCAAATAAAGGATCGCGGCTACTGTTGCTCAGGTGCAGCTCGTCCGGGGCCTTTCACCCTTCACTTAGCGTTCGCAGCACCGAAGCTTGGCATATGAAAGGGTTGGCAAGTGCTTTCCTTGGCACCCTGCCGAATGACGTACCCGGCTGCCTCGCCACCATCGGCATTGTTGGAGCGCACCATATGACTGCCCTTTGGAAGTAGCGCAGCCGCCTCACGGGTCTCGACCCGTCCGGCCTAGAACACCGCCCATGTGAACGTTGCTGAGCTAAAATCAGGCAACTGCCAGCTGATTCCGATGTCAGGATGACTGGCGAGAGTGGTAAGCAGGCAAATACTTCAGCCACGTGTCCAGCACAGCGACAATATGGACCTTGGCCACGTCACAGCCAGTATGACGAATTGACAAGTGCAGCGCCCAAGACTCATGGGGCGATGCGCCACAGGAAAAGCAATGATCAACAACGACGTTCTGCGCAGCGTGCGCTACATGCTTGATCTCAGCGACAACAAAGTTGTCGAGATAACCAAGCTGTCTGATGCCGATATCGCGATCGATAAATCGGATGTGCAAGCGTTCCTGAAAAAGGAAGAAGAGGAGGGTTATGCTGAGTGCAGCAATCAGGTACTCGCACACTTTCTTGATGGCTTGGTTTTCTACTTTCGCGGGAAAGATGAAAGCCTCCCGCCACGACCGATTGAAAAGCGCGTTACCAACAACGTGGTGATGAAAAAGCTTCGTGTCGCATTCCAACTCAAGGATGTCGACATGCACCAGGTTTTCCAGGATGCCGGGTTCCCAATCTCCAAACCGGAACTCACCGCCCTGTTCCGCCAGCCCGATCATAAGAACTTCCGTCTCTGCGGAGACCAGCTGCTTCGAAACTTCCTCAAGGGATTGACGCTGCGTGTACGGGAAAACAGATGAACGTACCTGAGGTTACGCAGTTCCAAGGCGCGCTTAGGGCGGCGGAACCACCTTTTGTGCCTGACTTGCTGGCTACGTTGCGTCATGTAAGTTCGACAACGCTTCGTGTGCGTTGCTCGCAATTTCCCCTTCCCAGTCTCTCTTGAGGCATACCCATGATGCTTGCCTCGGGTCGAAAGCGGACAGTTCCCTGACGCCAAGGCCTTTTCCAAATCGGCGCATCGCCTGCATCAAACAGCATGCCGGAGATCGTCTACGCTCTCTGCTATTTCTCAACACCACGCAGATCGATCAGGAACGTGGAAAGGGCCGAACTCGCATCAACTCTGACGCACGTGCATGCGGAACGGGGCCTCCTACTTGGACGCGCGGACCGGGGTGAAGCGCAGGTCCTGGTAATCCCAGCTGAAATCGGCGATGGGGGAGACGGGCTTCATGGTCATTTGATCGATGCTGCCGTCCGGAGCCAGGGCAAAGGTGACGTAGGCATCTTCCACGTCTGGCATGGACCAGTGCGTGCGGAACGTGTCGTACTGCACATGCTCCAGGGTTCCGTGCATGCCGGGCGAACGGTCGAAACTGATGGTCAGCGCGCCCTTCTCGTTCCGGCCCAGCGTTGCAGTGCCGTACCACGGATCGCGGTAGGTCCCGAGATAGCTGGCCAATGGCAGTGAAGGACCGCGTTCGGGATGCACGGACTTTGCCGGTGTCTTGAGCGCGGCCACGGCGCCTGCGTTTACTTCGTCGAATACCTGTTTGTAGCTGGCGATCCAGTCGGGTGAGGGCAATCCGAGCAGGGTATCCAGCAGGTGCTCGCGCATGGCAAACAGCGTGCCGACGTCCTCGGAGTTGAGCATGATGGCAAACGCCGCATGCTTTTCCGGAATGACCACCACGGCCGATACGCCACCCAGAACGCCGCCGAGATGAGTGATGATCTTGTGGCCACGATAGTCCTGCACCTCGAAGCCCAGGGCATAGGCCTCGAATTGCGGTTGGGCCAGCGCCAAGGGTTTGGGCGCAGCCGAAATCGGAATGAGGGTCTGCGGCGTCCACAGCATCTGTGCTGCTTTCTCGCTGAAGATCCGCGTGTTCTTGTCCAGCTTGCCGCTGTCCAGTTGCAAACGCAGCCAGGGACCCATGTCGGCCGCACTCACCTGAAGCGCACCGGCCGGGGCGAACACCTTGCCGGTCATCACCGTTTTGAGCACGGCTTGCGGGCCAACGCCGCGCACCGCCGTGGTGTTCTTTGCGTGCAACGACACCTTGTCAGGGGGAGTCGCGTCGATGCTGGTCTTCGTGTCATGCATCTGCAGCGGGTCGAGGATGTGCTGCTGCACGAAATCCTCCCAGCTCTGCCCTGAGACCGCTTCGACGAGCTCACCGGCCACGATGTAGAGCACGTTGTCGTAGTCATAGCCGCCGCGAAACGAGTGGGCCGGCTTCAGATAACGAATGTCGTGAACCAGCTGCGCACGCGAGCGATCGGAGGTGGGGAACATCATCAGATCGCCCTCCCCCAACCCCAGGCCGCTGCGGTGAACCAGGAGATCGGTCACGGTCATTTCGCTGGACGCGTAGGCGTCGTACATGCGAAAACCTGGCAGCTTGTCGCCCACACGGTCGTCCCAACGCAGCTTGCCCTGGTCGACCAGGATCGCCAGCGCGGCCGTGGTGAAGGCTTTGGTGTTGGAGCCGATCGGGAAAATCGTATGCGGATCCACCAGCGCGGCATTGTCGAGCTTGCGTACGCCATAGGTGTGCGTGGCGATGGTGTCGCCTTCGACCACGGTCACTGCCATACCTGGCGTGTCGAAGGTTTGCATGGCCTTGCGCGCAAACGCGTCGAGATCCGGCGTTGAGTCGGCTGGCTGCGATGCGGCGACAACGGCACACCACGATACCAGCAGGGCCACGCAAGCGCTCCGACGCCAGTGCCTGCGTATGGTTTGCCCGGCGGCATTATCACGGGAACGGCGATTCATCGAGAACGCTTCCTTTGAGTTGTGCTGCCCATTGGATCGCGAGCCGCGCTGCGATGCGGCACGGCTTCAAGTCTTCGGCTTGCCGCGCGGCTTGCTGGCCGCCGCCTTGCGCGGCTTCACGGACGTGCTGGAATCGCGCTTCTCCACCGCTGGCGCCTCGACATAGCCCACCAGTCGTTGCCGCAGTTGGGTGATGTCACCGATGCGGTCGAACATGTCGCCCTGTTCGCGTGTCACCGCGCCGATCAGCAAGCTCAACAAACTCGTCGCCGCCGTGAAGTTGTGCCACGGCCGCGTCAGATCGGCCGGCAGCATCAGCACATGATTGGTGAGCTGACGGGCCCAATAGCACTGGCTGTCGGTAATGATGACCAGCGGAATGCCACGCGCGGCGGATTCCTCGGCAAGAATGCGAAAATGCCGCGAATAACGCCGGAAGTCGATCAGCAGCACGCAACTCTTCTTGGTCGAATCCAGCAGCAGATCGGTATACGCGCCATCCAGACCTTCATGGAAGATCGTGCGCGGCTTGACGTGCTGCATCAGGCTGGCGAAACCCAGGCCAAGGAAACGCCCCTGGTGGAAGCTGGCGACCGAGACTCGATCGGCGTCCACCAGCAGTTTGACAATAGCCTTCCATTCCGCCGTGCGGGTCAGACCGTGCGCAATCGTGATGCCCTGGATCTCTGCCTTGAGGCTCTCGGACATCGCGGCGGAGTCACCGGTTTGATCGGTGTTCTTGTACAGCTGCAACCAGGGCGCATCGCTACGCAGCTCTTCCTTGAGCTCGTTCAGGCCTGCATAGCCAAGGTTGTGCAGGAAGCGACCGACCGTCATGGGGCTTACGCCAACGCGCTGCCCCAGTGATGCAGCCGTTTCGAACGGGATGCCATTGAGATTGTGCAGCAGGTAGGTAGCGATCTTCTGCTCGGACGTGGTGAAGCTACTCCAGCCGTCTTTTAGCTTTTTCTGCAGATCCTTGATCATCAGCACTCGCTCATCGGGCCAGCACGGTGGTGCTGCCGGTTTGTCCATGTTGCCCCGCGCCGCTATGGCGGCGATTGAGCATATACAAAAGCACGGCGGATAGTGCCGAGACACCGCCAATCAACACAAAGAACGCGCCATGGCCCATGCTGCTCCACAAGGTACCAAGCGCACCGGCCAGCAGGTTGCCAAAGAATCCGGCAAAGAACCACGTGGCAATGCTGGTGGCGCGGAAGCCTTCCGGCGCCATACGTCCGAACAAGGCCAGTCCCGTGGGCAGGATGTACAACTCACCGATGGTGAAGACGACAAACCACACGAACAGCCAGATCCAGCTGGCACGTGTTCCATGCGCCTCACTCCACGCCGCAACCAGCCCGAGTGCCACATAGGACACCGCCACGATGGCCGCGCCGAAAGACATCCTGCCAAGCAGCGGCGTCACGACGCCTTTGCGTGCCAGTCGCGCCCAGCGAGCCACCAACAATGGCGTGAGGGCGAACACCGCCAGCGAATTGATTGACTGGAACCAGGTCATCGGTATGGTCCAGCCGCGCGCCAGCGTCCGGTCGATACCAGTGTCAGCCCACAGCGCAATCGTATTGCCGTTCTGCTCATAGGCGCCGCGGAAGATCACCACGATGGCGGCAATGCCGATCAGCAGGCCAAAGCGTTCGCGTGCGGTGCGGTCCATGGGCGGGCGTACTTCGCGTGTCGCCGCCCCAAGTGCCGGCTCGGTGGGCAGGTAACGGCGTCCGGCCAGATAAATCACCAGCGACAGCAGCATGCCGATGCCTGCCGCGGCGAACCCCCAGTGCCAGCCGTACGCCTCGCCCAGCGTGCCGCAGACCAAAGGCGACAGAAAGCCACCAAGGTTAATGCCGACGTAGTAGATGTTGTATGCACTCTTGCTGCGCTCGTCCCCAGCGCGATAGAGGCCCTCGATCTGGCTGGCGAGGCTGGGAAGGAACAGGCCGTTGCCCAGCGCGATCATGCACAACGCCGGATAGAACAGCGCTTCGGAGGACATCATGAAATGCCCGAGCGCCATCATCGAACCGCCAATGACGACGGAGCGTCCCTTGCCCAGCCAGCGATCGGCCAGCATGCCGCCAAACACCGGCGTGAAATAGACGAAGGCGGCGTACACGCCATACACCAGCGAGGCGTACTCCTGGTCCAACTTCAGGTGCTTGGTCATGTAGTAGACCAAGAGCGCCCGCATGCCGAAGAAGGAGAACATCTCCCACATTTCGGTCAAGAACAGGATGGTCAGGCCACGTGGATGGCCGAACCAGCTTTTCTCTGTTACCGGGCTCGTTGCGGAAGTCATGCGGATGGACATCCTCGCTGATGGCGCCTAGTTACTTGCTTGCGGCCGACGCCGGGCCACCCCAGAGTGCATCGGGACACCAGATAGTGCCATGCTCGTACACCACCGATGGCTGGTAATCCTCGACCAGGCTGATCGGACCGTCCAGGTCCACCACATCGCACAACTGGCCCACCACGAAGGACGGCGCCATCGCCAGCGAGGAGCCGCCCATATTGCCGACCATCAAGTCGAAGCCACGTTTGCGCGCCTCCTGCGCAATGGCCAACGCTTCGGTAAGCCCGCCGCATTTGTCCAGCTTGATATTGATGACGTCGACCCGGCCAACCATTTTCGCCAGGTCGCTGCGATCCTGCACGCTCTCGTCAGCCGCGATGCGGATCGGTCGCTCCAACCCATCCAGCCAGGCTTCGCTGCCGACGGGAAACGGCTGCTCCACCACGTCCACTCGCGCGTCGACCAGGGTCGGCAACAGCCGCGCGAACGACTCACGGGTGAAGCCCTGGTTGGCGTCGACCATCAGCCATACGTCCGGACGCGCACGTCGCACGGCGAGCACGCGCTCGGCATTGCGCTCGTCGTCGGTGAGCTTGAGCTTGATCGCGCGCGCCGTCGTATAGCTGCTTGCGCGCCCGGCCATCACTTCCGGTTCGTCCGCGCCCACCGTGTACGTGGTCAGCAACGGCTTGCATGTCGGCAGGCCCGCCAGCTGCCACACGGGTTTGCCGGCGCGCTTGGCTTCCAGATCCCACAGGGCGCAGTCGAGCACATTGCGTGCTCCGCCTGCCGGCAGCAATTGCTGCAGCGCTTCACGGGTGATGCCGGCCTCGATGTGCGCACGCAATGCTTCGATCTGCACCAACATTGAATCGGGCGTGTCGTGGTGATAGTAGACGCCTTGCGCCTCGCCGCGCCCGATGAAACCCTGCGCGTCAGTCAGCTCGACGATCAGTGCATCGAATGCGGTGAAGGTGTAGCCGGTGATATGGAACGGCGTATGGATCGCCCAGCTCTTGCGCGTTGCCTGCAGGCGCAAGCGCCCGTCAACATGGATATTCATGTCTACTTCCTCGGATGGAGTGCGCGGCGACGATCTGGCGTCGCCGCGCAGAGAACTCAGTAGTGGACGTTGAAGCTGACCAGTCCGAAGGTCAGGATCAGCCACACCAGATAGATCGCCGCCAGCGCCAGCAGGGTTTCGCCAGCCAGCACCCAGCGCCCGCGACGCGGCGCCATCCAGCAACGCACGCTATGCGCCACCACGGCCAGCGCGCCAATCAGACCGATCACGCCGAGCACATAGAGGACGTAAAGCCACGGCGTCATCGTGCCCTGCAGCAACATGTCGTCACTGACCGACGAGACCACCAGCAGGCCCATCCAGCCTGCCAACATCACGAACAGGGCAAGTACGCCGAGCCGCGACCACAGGCGCGAACGGCGCTGCGAGGCATCCAGTGCGAGCGGACGGCGATAGTGGCGACGCACCCAGCCGCCCACGCCCCAGCTCAACAGCGCCACGATCAGGCCCGCGAACGACAGCCCGACCCACAGACCCACCGTGCCCATCGAGCGCGCACCGGAGACGCGCTGGAACACAAACACCGGCACTTCGACGTCGGTCGCCCAGTAGGCGATGTTGCCATTGGCATCGTCGACGAACTTGATGTGTGCATCGCCGTTGACCTGACGCCACGTCGACGGCCCCACCTCGCGCCAGTACAGCGGCTTGCCCGCGTAGTTGTTCCACACGGAGACCACGATGGTGCCGTCCGGCTGAGCGGCAACACTGGCATGGCCAAACAGGTACAGCGGCTTGAGCGCACTTTCGTTGCGCCGGCTTGACTCGTACCAACCGGACACGCGCGCGGCATCGGCCTTGGCGGTTGCCAGGGTCGCTTCCTCGGGCGCCTTGTACGGGAAGTAGCGATCCAGGAAGGACTGGAACACCGCCTTGCGGATCACATGGGCGCCACCCTCATTGCCAGCGCTGTTGAAGGACATGAACACACCGACATTCGCGTCCAGCATCAGGTGCAGGTCGCTATGGAACACCTCGGTGTCGCCCGCATGGCCGATGATGCGCTGACCATGACTGTCTTCCTGGTAGAAGCCCAGGTCGAAGCCTGCCAATCCTGGCGCCGCGGTGTGCTGCGGGCTGTGCATCAGTTCGGCGGTAGCCTGCTGCATGATGCGCGTATCGCCGAAGCGGCCCTGCTGCAGCTGGGCAATCATGAAGTTCGCCATGTCCGTGGCCGAGCTGCTGAGCGCGCCGGCCGGCGAAGGATCGACCGGCTCGAACGGATGCGGCTTGCCGTCGGAGGCACTCTTGTAGCCCTTGGACAACAGCGCCGCCAGACGCGCAGGCAGCGGCTGCTCAAAGCTCGAGTGCGTCATCTGCAGCGGATCGAAGATGTGCTTCTGCACGTAGTCTTCGAAGCGCTCGCCGGAGATGCGCTGCACGATATAGCCAGCCAGGCCGCAGCCATAGTTGGAATACGCCACGATCGTGCCCGGCGCAAAGATACGCGCAGGGAGATGTGACTTCAGGTATTTCTCCAGGTTCACGCTATCGGTGGACGCCGGCAGCAGATCGCGTGCGGTGTCCTCGAAGCCCGGCGTGTGGGTCATGATGTTGCGCAGCGTGATCGGCTTGCCGTCACGCGGCGGTATGGTGAAGTCCAGGTACTGGTTGATGTCGGCGTCGAGATTGAGCTTGCCCTGCTCCACCAGTTGCATCACCGCGGTCCAGGTGAACAACTTGGAGGTGGAACCGGGGCGGAACAGCGTGGTCTCGGGCGACGGCGCCTGGCGCGTCTTCAGATCCGCATAGCCGTAGCCCCGGGCGAAGATCACCTTGCCGTCCTTGACCACCGAGATCACGCCTCCGGCGACGTCGCCGCGCTCCAGCGCGAACGGCACCAGACCGTCGAAGAAGCTCGACAGGTCTTCGCTGGTGAGCGCGTGGGTCTGGCCATTCGGTTGGGCCTGGCCGTCGGACGCCACGGTAGTTGCGACGCTGGGCGCCGGCAGCGCGGCGGACGTGGCCGGAGCCGGGTTCACGGGTGTGGGCACCTGGGCCAGCGCCGCTCCGGCGGCGAAGGTCAAGGCCAATGACGCCAAAAATTTCCTGCAATGCTTCATGACGCGGATGCTCCGATAGTGCCAGCGTGCGATGCTCAGAAGTCGAGGGCGAGGGTGACTCCCACCGTGCGCGGTGGCACATAGGTCGCCGAATACGGACTGCCCAGCGGATCGGTCGTTTCCGAAGCAAGTGACGTGATGCCGCGTTGGTTGGTGAGGTTCTTGACGTAGCCCTTGATCGTCCAGTTGCCGAAATAAGCACCTGCGTGCAGATCGACACCGTGGTAGCCGGGCACGGAAATGCGCGGTCCGGGAACGGAGAGGAAATCGGACTCGCGTCGGCCCACGTAGCTGTAATTGCCGCCCACGAATCCGGACCAGCCGCCGCCGAGCGGGAAGCTGTAATCCGCACCCAGGTTGGCATTCCATTTCGGCACCCACGGCAGGCTATCGCCGTCCTTGCCATACAGTCCCGGCGGGGTATCCGCCGTGAGTGCTGCATCCGTCCAGGTGGCGTTCGCGGACAGCACCAGCCCCTGCACCGGTGCGTATTTCCAGCTGGCTTCCAGGCCCTGGCTCCTGGCTTTGCCACCGTTGCTCAGGTAAACGAAACTGGCGTTGGTGGTGGTGAGCTGGATCTGGTTCCAGTCGATGTAGAACGCGTCGGCCTCAAAGGTCATACGCTGATCGAGCAAGGTCGATTTGAAGCCGAGTTCGTAGCTGGTCAGCTTGTCCGGCTGGAACGTCAGCGGAGCATCCAGGCCCGGCGGCACGCCCACATTGGCACCACCGGGACGGAAGCCCGATGCCACACGCAGGTAGGCCATCATGTTGTCGTTGAACTTGAAGCTGGGATTGAACAGAAACGTCGTCGGCGTATCCGAGCTGCGCGTGGTGAAATCAGCCGGGCCCGTCAGCAGGCCACTGCTCACCTGCGTGTACGACGTGGTGTCGTGCGTCTGACGCGCGCCGAGCAGCACGCTCAATTGCGAGGTGGCATGCCAGGTTACATCGGCGTAGCCGGCCCATTCCTTGAAGATGCCCGGGCCGATATGAATGTCACCCAGGTTGGGCAGGTCGATCGGCACACCGGTCGATGCATCGAAGACGTTGACCATCTGATGATTGGTGGTGTTTTCGCGGGTGTAGAACACGCCCGCACGCCACGCAAACATCTGCTCGGCCGGCGACTCCAGCCTCAGCTCCTGAGTGAATTTCCCCAGCGTGATCGGCTGCGTGACCGAGTACCCGCCGTTGTCCAGTCCGAAAATGGGATTGAGCAGTGGGCCGTATGCCGTGGTGACATCGCCATTCTGATCGACTTTCTGCGAACCGTAACTGCTCGACGAGACCAGCTTGGCCCAACCGAAATCGGCATCAACGGAAAGGTCGTAGAGGCGATATTGCACGGCGAGCAGACCGGTGCCGGCGGCGCGGCTCTGCTTCTGGTAACCGTAAATGGGCTGAAGCGTGGCCGGGTCCACTTCCACGCCGGTGTTGGCAAGCCCGTCGCCCCTGAGGTTCTGTGCAAGCGCCGACAGACGTACCGATACCTTATCGGTGGGCGTCCATAGCATTTGCGCGCGACCGCCGCTGACGGTGTCTTCGTTGACTTCCTTCTTGCCGGTAAACACGTTGTCGATGTAACCGGGATCGTCGCGGTTGTATGCGTTGACGCGCAGCGCGAGCTTGCCCTCTACCAGCGGCAGGTTGAACATGGCGCGCTCGGCGAAGCCGCTGCCACCGCCGTCAACGCTGGTGTAGTCAACCGATGCACGCCCATACATGCGCGTGGAGTCCGGCGGCGTCGTGACGAATTTCACCAGGCCGCCCAGCGAATTGGAGCCATAGAGCGTGCCCTGCGGGCCGCGCAATACTTCGATGCGTTCAATATCGGCCGGATCGATATCCGGTGTCAGCAAACTACCGGCGGCATATACGGTGCTGGAACCGTACGGTGCGTCATCAATATAGGTGCTGACGCTCGAGTTCGCCTGCGAGCTACCCGACGTGACGCCGCGCAATACCAACTGCGTCTGCCCTGCCGAGCTGGAGATCAGGTTGAGACCTGGCACCTGACTGGCGTAATCCGCGAAGCTGTTCGCGCCTTGCCGCCGCAGGTCGTCGCCGGAAACCGCGGAGACTGCCATGGGCACGGCCTGCAAACGCTCCTCGCGTTTGTTGGCCGTGACCATCACGGTGCCAAGATTGATCGGCGCGGAGTTGTTGGACGCGGACTGCGGACTCGCCCCTTGCTGATCGACAGGATCCGTCGATGTCTCGGCGCCCGGCGCCGGACCGGCATTCGTGGCCGCCGCGGCTGCGAGGTCTCCGCCACCGGATGTCGATGGCTGTGCTGTGGCAGTGAAAGAACCGAACAAGGCGAACGCAACGGCCACACTGATGCAGCGGCGCCTGTGCCGCAGTTGCTGAAATTGCATGAATTTCTCCCCCCGGAGAATCATGTGGACAGCCCACGCTACGACTGATATCGCATTACCAAGATGGTGTCAATGATATTTCTATATCAGACGACGAATGCTGGCGTATTCCGCCGCCCAGCCGCTCCTGCCCACGCCAGGGGGCGCTGCACCTGTAGCTGGAAACCATGCGACGACACCGCCGAGGCACCTTAGGCACCGGAGGGCCCGACAAATCGGCCGTTGGTCACGGCGGGACTTCTGTCTGATTTGGGTCGAAAGCGCAGCTTAGCTGGCGCGCAACCGATACGGGCCATCGCCAAGCATCATCTGAAGGACGAGCAGCAACGACCACACGAGGGGCAGCTCCGCCCCTGCGCTAGTGAAGTAGAAACCCTTGCGTACCGCCCAGAACTGCGTTGCTCCAAGCATCATGGGCAGCACATACAGACTGACCCAGCGCGTATAGACGCCAGGAATGAGCAGCAAGGCACCGGCCAGCTCGGCGGAAAAGACATACCAGGGAACGAACGGGGAATAGCCGTTTGTGGCGAAACCCGCCCACCATCGGGACAAGCCTCCCGGCAGAATGGCGAACTTCCAGTACAAGTGCGCGATGAACAGCGACCCGAGTAAAACCCTCAGCAACAGTGGAGCGTAGCGTGACGCGCGATCTGCGTTCATGACGAGACCCCTTAGGCAAGCTTCAGCGCTGCCTGATACTGGAGTTAGGCGACGGCGATGTCCCCGCCGCCGGGCTTCTCTTCAACCACTACCTTCGGTGATGTTCCAAATGGTGCCCTCTGTGGACATCCACTTCGCCTCTCTCTCTCGGAGGCACCGCGCGATCCAACATCGATGGCCCCTGTTCTGCTCGCTCCGCCTCGGAAGCCGATAGTTGGCTGCTGAACCAAACGGCTAGCTTTCGGCCTTCGTACGATGGGGTAGCACCAGCAAATCGACCATAGGCTCAAGCGTTATCTCCGGCAGCGATTCGGCAATGGAGTCGCGCATGAGTTCGCCTGCCTCTTTGTCCAGCGCGCCCGCCGAGAAGGCATTCTTTCGGGTGGCTTCATCCGGCCATTGCGCATAGCTGTACCAGAGACCGTCATGACCGCGGTGAAGCCGTGAGCCAAGCGACCCGCCCTGATGCAGATAGAGCTCGGAGATACGCGTCCAGGCCTTGATGAACTGATCCTCCATGCCCGGGCGAAGTCGCCACCGGTAAATCGCCGCAAATCCAGCACTGGATTCCTTCATAAGCCCCTCCCATCCATTGCCCATGTCCGCCCCGGATCGAAGCCGGACACTATCAGGCTCGTCAAATAGCCTTCCAGTCCAAGCTCAAAGAAGCCAGAGAAAAGGGGCTCTGGCGGTGACGCGTGGCCCGGGCTTTGCCCGGGCGATCATGCGGAACCCGTGCGGGAACCTCGCCGGGCCTTTTGTGTCATGATTCGCGCCGTGGTCTGAGTGGCGTGTTACAGGGACGCTTCCGAAGTTCCAACAGCCAAGACACCGTCGGGGGACGGGGCGGGGGCCCGAGTTCCGGCCAAGGGGTATCGACCGTGCTGCTGCGGATCAACCTCATATTGCTGGTGGCATTCGCGCTCGGCATGGGCGTGATCTCTCTGGTCGTGACGTCGACCCTGCGGGAGAACGCAGCGCGCGAAGTGCTGGCCCAGGCTGGCCTGATGATCGACAGCGCCGCGGCGATCCGCTCCTATACCGAAACCGAGATCGGGCCGTTGCTCGACGACAAGATGGCGAGCGCGTTTCGCCCGCAGAGCGTTCCGTTCTATGCCGCGACGCAAAACTTCCTCACGCTGCACAAGGAACACCCCGACTACTCCTACAAGGAGGCCACGCTCAACCCAACCAATCCGCGCGATCGCGCTACGGACTGGGAGGCGGACATCGTGCAGCGCTTTCGCAACGACAGCACGGCCAGCGAAGTGAGCGGAACACGCGACACGCCGGTGGGAAGGATCCTTTACCTGGCGCGCCCTATCCGTGTCGATGCCGGCTGCATGGGCTGCCACAGCCTGCCGTCGGCGGCACCCGCAACCATGCTCGCACGCTACGGGAGCGACAACGGGTTCGGCTGGCAGCCAAACGAAGTGGTCGGCGCGCAAATCGTCTCGGTGCCGTTCGCCAGCGCCGAGTCGAATGCGGAGCGCGTCCGTCGCGATGTGCTGGCGGCCATCGCCGCGATGCTCGTGTGCGTGCTGTTGATCGTCAATGTCTCGCTGTACGTGTTGGTGATCCGCCCGGTGCGGCGGATCGCGCGGATCGCCGATCAGGTGAGCCTTGGCGATACCGCCGCTGCGGATTTCCCGAGTGGAGGAGGCGCCGAGGTGGCCGCGTTGTCAGTCGCGTTCAACCGCATGCGCAAGAGCCTGGACAAGGCGCTGCAGATGCTGGGCGGATAGCCATGGGCCACGACGTGTTCGTCAGCTATTCGCAACCGGACAGGGAGGCTGCGTGTGCGCTGGTACAGCGCCTGGAGGCGCGCAGCATCCGCGTGTGGATCGCGCCGCGCGACGTATCGCCGGCCGCGGATTGGGCCGCTGAAATCATCGATGCGATTGCCTGTGCGCGGCTGATGGTGTTGGTGTTCTCCGGCAGCAGCAACGACTCGGGTCAGGTACGGCGCGAGGTGGAGCGCGCCGTGCACAAGCAGGTACCGATCCTTCCATTTCGGATCGAGGATGTACTGCCGTCAAAAAGCCTGGAGTACTTCCTCAGCACACAACACTGGATGGACGCGTTCCCGTCACCGGTCGAACCGCACATCGATCGCCTCTGCGATTACCTCGACACCGCCCTCGGCGTGCATGCACCCCACGATGTCTCGCCCGAACACCAGCCCATGCGGGGCCTCGGCCCCGTCGACACCGCGCGCCCGGGCGGTGGTATCGACGCGGCGCACCTGCGCCTGCTGGAGACAGAGCTGGCCAGGCGCATCGGGCCCGTCGCCGGACACCTGGTGCGCCGTGCTGCGCAGGGTAGTGGCGACCTGGATGCGCTTGCGCGCTGCCTCGCATCAGAAATCGACGGCGAACAGGAGCGCCGGATCTTCCTGGAAGCCTGCTGGCGTATCGGCAAGGGCAAATAGCCCGCGGGGCAAATGCGCATGGCCCGGCAGAGGCATCAAAGGCTTTGGTCCGAGCGCCCTTCCCCTGGCCGGAACAGGCGTCACCGTCAACGCCATCTTGCCGGGCCCCACCGGTCAGAGGGAGTGGGTGACTTCTTTGCAAAGATTGCTGCGGACAAGGGCATTTCGCAGGAGGAGGTCGAACGCGACTTCATCGCCTCCCACCGTCCCACTTCCTTGATTCAGCGCCTTGCCACAGTGGATGAAGTCGCCAATCTGAGTGTTTATCTAGCCTCGGAGCAGGCCTCGGCCACCACCGGTGCGGCCGTTCGCGTGGACGGAGGCGTGGTGCGCTCAATTATCTGAACGGATGCGAAGATGTCCGCTCCTGTCAGGTTCGCTTTCGATGCCGCGTGAGTTCCGCCTTGAGTCGAAGGCGGACATTAGCAGGGGTCATGGCCCCCAGTAATCGAACCTGAAAACAGTCCCGCGAGGAATCTCGAATGTGATTGCACTGCCACATTCGATCGTATGCCTTCCCGGTTCAATGAGGGCCGTCTCCCCGATCCTGTGACCCCAGAGCTGACCGTCCACCTTAAGTGGACCACAGGCTCCTCCGTTGTCATCAACGACAGCCAGATAGGTCTTCCCGTCCGGCGAGGGATCAACAGCCCCCCTGAGGGGACGGTCCGAACAGGACGTGATCAGCAAAGTGGCCATAGCGAGCAAAAGCGCCTTCCGCACTCACAGCCTCCTTGTCATTTGGAACGAATGCAGCATGTCCGCTCCGGGTCGATAGCGGAGACTTGCCAGGAGCGGCTCGACGACGACCCATCCCGGGCTTCTCGATAACCAGTGCCCTGCCGCTAAGGCACCTCGGGCACCCACACGAAGCTGCCGCCCTGCTTCTTTACGTGTCCCAATCCAGGGAACGGAAAATGCACAGCGTAGATGCGCTCGTTGTCTTCAGCCACGCGCTCCAGCTCTGCACGCCGGGTTGATTGCGCCAGAGGTGCATTCTCGTCGTACTCCACGGTCCATTCCGGTCGCTGCACCGAGATAACGTAGTGATGCACGACGTCGCCGATGTAGAGCAGTCGATCGCTGCCCGATGTGATCTCGTAGGCGCTGTGACCCGGGGTATGGCCTCGGACGTCTACCGCCGTTACCACACCAGGCAAGATTGCTGCCCCTGGCTTGAAGGTCTCGACCTTCGACGCGATCGCTGCGACGAGGGCGGCGCTGTCACCATCCTTCTTGAGAGCCTCCCACTCGGGTGCCGAGATGTGGATGGTGGCGTTGGGGAATGCGCGAACGCCGTCGTGCGTAAGCAGGCCACCCGTGTGGTCAGGATGACGGTGTGAAATGAAGATGTCGGTGACTTGCGACGGTGCCACACCCGCCTCGTGCAACGAAGCCGGCAGGCGCCCCGCACGCGCGAAAGATGCGTCCGCGGCGCCGGTGTCAAACAGCAGCACGCGCTTCCCGCTATGCACCAGCAATGGCTGGATGCTCAAGTGCAGTACATCCGTCGGTTGTCCCGCCGCGGTTAGTAACGTGCTGACAGCCTCGGTAGGCTGGCCGACGGCGAAAGTCTTGCCGTCGTTGGCAGCATCGATGTCGCCGTCTTTGAGTGCCACCGCATCGAGATTGCCGATCTTAAAGCGGAATATGTCGCCATGACTTGCCAGCGACACCGCCTGCGGCCCGGCGGCGGCGGTGGCCGGCGCTGGCCCCGCATACCCGATAACCATCGCGCCGAATAGCAAGGCAGATAGCACGGAGGAAAAATGGAGGCGAACCATGGGAATGACCTCGCGCGTGGAGAAAGGTGTGGAGACGGGCAACTGACGGCTGATCTTTACAAGCCACTGAACAGGTGGCGATACCTGCGAGGTTGGTACCGGAGGTACTGATCTGACGCCCCTTGTCCGCTTCGGGTCGAAAGCGGACCTTCTGCCTGCCGCTCGTCTGTGCGAAGAATCAACTCAGTGTGCCGGCGCGAGCGATCGCGGATCAAAGGGGATCGAGGTAGTTGAGTCGTTCCAATTACCTCCGCCCCATTTTCCCGGCTTTTTTTAATGACACGCTCAACTGATCTCGCGAATTCGGAATTGCTCGAGTGTCATTGGGGAGAGCTCCGCGTCGGCCGCCAGTGCAAAGGCTGCGTCCGCATCGGCCTGAGAAACGAGGAAAGCAAGATACTCGTCCCCGCCAGTATCAAGAAATACGAGTTGCAGCCCCCTCGGCTCGAGCCACTCCGCCAGCTCCACAAACACTCCGGCGGCGGTGACATCGCAATGGCCTCCCATCCGTGACCACGGCTCCGGCGAGCCGAGCGCTCGGAGCGCTCGGTTGGCCTGCCACTCGATCTCGCCCCATGCCTTCCAGTCCACGTGGATGGCCAAGCCGAACGTTTCTTCCTCATCGCCGGGTGCCGCCACATCGATAAAAGCTATCGTGCCTCCCTCACCCCGAGCGGCCTCGCGACGCACTTTGGCTGCGACAGCTTCTGCCACGCCAACTCCCATAGGCTTTGCAAGGAGCTTGAAGAGATCGAGCAACGCATCGATTGTTTCGTCCAGCTCAAGCGCGACGTCTGACGACGATAGCGTCAGCTCTTTGCCAGCCGAGGCAAACCACTTCTTCAAGAAGCCAAGCATCTTTACTCCACATACTCTGTAGTGTTGACGAGTGTCGCGTTCCGCCTGCGACAGGGTCAAGAACGACTCCTGATCAATGGCAATCTGCCATATCAGCCCAAATGCATCTCGGCAAAGCATTGGCCAGGTGACGGTAGTGATCACCTCGACGGCACACCCAGTTCGGGCCATCACTACAGGTCCGCTATGGGTCGGAAGCGGACATCCCCAGCATGCCTATATGAACGTTGCCTCGGCAACGGGGCCATGACGCCAGACCGGTTCGCGAGGGATGCGGCACCGCCGACCTGGCGCTCCCTCCATGAACTGGAGAAGTGCTCAGGTTCATTTGCCACACGCTCGAATTCGCAACCGAATCATCGGGCAGTTCGTTGCTCACCCCAACAAAAAAGGCTTGCGCGGATGATTTCCACGCAAGCCTTTTTGTTTGTCTGGTGCCGGCAGCAGGAGTCGAACCCGCGACCTACTGATTACAAATCAGTTGCTCTACCAACTGAGCTATACCGGCGAAGGGTGGCAAGTCTAACAGGCTGGCACGTCCCCGCGCCAAAGCCCGGATCAGAAGCAGCCGGTGCTGTGGGAGCCCACGCCTTTCACGCGGCTGCGCCAGTCGGCGTGGCCGTTGTCGGCGATGACCACATCCAGCCAGTACTCGGGCACGGTTTCGGTGCGCTCGGTCATCTGGGCGGGGAAGCCGGCGGCGATCACCTGTTCACGGCGGCGGCGGGCGTTGGCGGGGTCTTTGAACAGGCCCAGCGAGACGGTGTTGGGCTGGTCGCCGGAGCTGACCACGAAGTAGTCGCCTACGTTGGCCGCAGCCAGGCGGCGGCCGAGTTCCAGCGCCTTGTCGCGACTGCCGCCACCGGGCAGGTAGACCCACCAGCCACTGGTCTGCGTGGTCTGCTCCTGGCGCGAACGCATGCGCGCGGCCTGGTTGGTGAGGGCGACGCGGGCCGTGCGCATATCCGCCTGCGTGGCGAAGGGGCCCAGCGCCATGCAGGTATAGGTGTTCGGTCGCGACGGCTGCGGGGGCGGAGCAGGAGCCGGCGTCGGTGCGGGTGCCTGGGCCACGGGCGCGGCGCTTGCGGCGGACGCTGATGGCGCAGCGGTGGATGCCGTTGCGGCCGTGGATACTGTCGATGCCGGCGCGGCGACCGAAGACGGTGCCGGCGGGCGCTCGCTGAGGAGGTGCAGTTCGGGCACGCCGGCGTCGGTGGCGCTACGGCCGTGCACGTCGTCCTGGCCCAGCAACAGCCACGCGCCTACCGCGATATTGAGTGCGATCAGCAGGACCAGGAGCAGGCGCAGGAACATCGGCGATCCGTCAGGCGAACAGCGGGGGAGCAGGCATTCTAGAGAGCCTGCTCGATGGGGGAATGTGCGTCGGACCACACGGACAAGCCGCGCAGCACGCTGTCCAGGCTGAGACGTGCCGGCATGGCGATCAGTGGCGCCAGCGATTGGGCATCACCGCCGCCAAGGATGAGTTGCGGCGACCCGCCCAGCGGCGCGGACATGTGCGCCACGAAACGCTCGACCACGGCGGCGCAGGCCTGCCAGCAGCCGGAAGCGACGGCATCGGGCGTGTTGTCGGCCACTTCGAGTACGTTGCCCGGGCGATCCACCAGCACGCGCGCCGTGGCGCCGAGCAGGGACTGCTGCATCAGCTGCGGGCCCGGGGCGATCAGGCCGCCGAGGTGTTGGCCTTTCGCGTCCAGTGCGTCCAGCGTCAGTGCCGTGCCGACGCCAACCAGCACGCAGGGCGTCAGCCCTTCCGCATGGGCGGCGACCATGCCGAGAAAGCGATCCACGCCCAGCCGGCCCGGTTCGGGATAGGCATTGCGCACACCGCACGCCTCGGCGGGTGTGCGCATCCACGTGGTGGCGTGGTTGAAACGGGTGCACACCACGGCGGCAATCTGTGTTTCGCGGGCACCGTCCACCACCGAGGCGCCATACACGCTTTCGGGCGTGGGCAGGTGGCGCCATGCTTCGTGCAGGGCCAGCACGACATCTTCGTTCCACGCCACGGCGCCCTGCTCGCGCCACTGCGCGCCATCACGCAGGGCCCATTTCAGTCGCGTATTGCCAAGATCCAGCAGCAGCTTCATGCGCGGCGCACCGAGACATCAGCGCTGTCGATGCGCTGCACGCCTTCGCCCGTTTTCAGCAACAGCGCGCCGCGCGCGTCGACGCCAGCACCCACGCCTTCCAACACCGTGTTGGCGCCGTGCACGCTCAGCGGCTCGCCGCTGAGCAGGTCGTAACGGGCGTACTCGTTGACGAAGGCAGCGAAGCCTTCGCGTTCAAACTGGTCCAGGCCTTCCGCCAGCGCCGTGATCAGCGCGGCTGCCACGCAGTTGCGGTCCGGTGCGTTGCCGGCCAGCGTGGCCAGGTCGTTCACCGGCTGGCCGGCCTGCTCGTGCAACGCGTCGGTGAGGCGCACGTTGAGACCCACGCCGATGATGGCGGCGCACGGCCCCTGATACTCCCCGCCCAGCTCGACGAGGATGCCGGCAAGCTTGCCGTCGCGGCTCAGCACGTCGTTGGGCCACTTCAAGCCGGCACCCTCGATGCCCAGCGCGGTCAGCGTGCGCATCACGATCACGCCCACCGCCAGCGACAGGCCGGACAGCGCGGCGAAGCCGGCATCGAACCGCTTGAGGCAGGACAGATAGACATTCAGGCCCGGCGGCGACAGCCAGCGCCGGCCGCGACGGCCGCGCCCGGCGGTCTGGGTTTCCGCCAGCACCATGCTGAGGTCGGCCAGGCTGGCCTGCCGGCGCTGGATCTCACTGGAGGTTGAGTCGACCTCCCAGTGCAGTTCCAGCGTGCCCATGCGCTCCTGCACTGAAGCGGGCAACGAGGCGCGCAGGGTGGCGTCATCCAGCAGCTGGACCGGCCAGGGCAGGCAATAACCCGCCGTGCCCCGCGATTCCACCGGCACGCCACGGGCCCGCAGGGCTTCGATCTGCTTCCAGATGGCGGCGCGGGTCACCCCTGCCCGTTCGGCCAGCTGGGCGCCAGACACCATGCCGCCATCGGCCAGCGCTACCAGCAGCTCCTGCGCCTGCATTACGCGGCGCTCCGGGCCGATGGGCCGCGATGGCAACGCCCGCGGGAGCACGGGCAGAGTGGGGAAAGGCGTGGCATCCGGCGATTCTAGCCTGCCAACGGCGCGCCCCACAGCGTGGCGGCTCGGCGAAGTCGCATGACTTCTGGGACTCGCCCCGTCGTCATACGGCTGGAACAGGGCACTGGTATCGCCTCCTTTTTTCTGCCAGCATCGAGATCTTGGATTGCGGATCAAGGGGTTGAGCCGCCATGGGCGTCGGGAAGATCTTGATTGGCTGTGTACTGTGCGTCGGCAGCGTTGCTGCATCGGCCATGGACGCGGACAGCCAGGATCTGAGCTCGATGCAGCGCACGGTGGACGGCAGCTCCAGCCACGACGGTGCAGGCGGCGGCAGCGGCGGCGACGCCTTGGGCCTGTCCCGCGAGGCCAACACCAATCCCAGCTCGTCTTCGTCGTCTTCCAGCGACAACTGCCCCACCACGACGCCGGCCCGCGCTCCGCGCAGCAGCCGTCAGAACCGTATCGGCTGGCAATCGCTGCTGCCGGGTTCCATCCAGTAACGTTCACCGCCCGTGCCCGCTGCCTGGTGGCGGCGCCTTCGCGCCTACCTGACACCTCCCCCGCTTGCCGATGAACCTTGGCGCCACGCGCTGGATGCCTGCCTGCTCGCACAACGCCTCGACAGCCACCGCCAGCGGGAACTGCGCCGGCTGGTTTCCGTGTTCCTTGCCCGCAAACGCTTCCACGCCCTGGCCGGCGCCGAACTCAGCGACGAGATCCGCACCCTGATCGCCATGCAGGCCTGCCTGCCGGTGCTGAAGCAGGGCCCCGGTGCGCTGAAGGGCTGGCGCGACATCCTGGTGTATCCCGGCGAGTTCAAGGTCAAGCGCAGCCACCACGACGACCGCACCGGCGTGGTCACCGAAAGCGACGGCGTACTGATCGGCGAAGCCTGGGAACATGGTCCGCTGGTGCTGTCACTCGCCGACGTACAGCTCGACCTGGCCCAGCCGTGGGATGGCTTCAACGTGGTCATCCACGAAATTGCCCACAAACTCGACATGCTCGACGGCCCGCCCGACGGCGTACCGGTGCTGCCGCCGCATATTCCACGCCGGCAATGGATCGTCGCCTTCCAGCGCGCGTTTGACCTGCTTTCGAACGATGTGGCGCGTGGACGCGATACGTTGATTGATCCGTATGCGTCGGAAAGCGCGGATGAGTTCTTTGCGGTGGTGAGTGAGCTGCACTGGTCGCAGCCAGGCGTGCTGCGACGCGCGGACGCGGCAGTGGCGGACCTGTTGCAGGCGTACTATGGGGTGTCGCCGGCAGGTTGATTGCCTTGTGGGACGTTTAGCCGTCCAAATGAGACTGAGGCAAGATTGCCCCCTCTCCCCGGCCCTCTCCCGCAAGGGGAGAGGGAGAAGTGAAGTTCAACGTGAGCGACCTAGTGGCACGGGTGGATGTGACGTATCGCGGCGCGACGCTCCGCGTTAAGTCCTCAGCGCAATGGCGCGTTGCGAAGCGTTTCGGTATACCCGCTGTGTAGAGGCGGAGGTTGCCACGCAACAACGATCCTCAGCCGTTCGGGCTTATCCCCACGGCATGCTGCCAGCTCTTAAGGCCATTTTCTTTGGGTTACTTTTCTTTTGGGCCAGCAAAAGAAAAGTGACTCGGCCTCCGGCAGGAGGTCGAAACGCCTCCGCTGCGTAAGCGGCCAGATCGCGGAAACGCGCGAGACCAGAGGCCCAGAGCAAAGTCACTAGATTCCTGCCTTCGCAGGAATGACGGCTCTTATGAGGTGGTGAGGCAAGGTTGACCCCTCACCCCAACCCTCTCCCCGGAGGGGAGAGGGAGAAGAACTGCGAGCCCGAAGGGAGAGGGAGAAGAACTGCGAGAGACTCGGGCGCTCTCGCCTACCCAAAGGTTGCGTGAAGCACCTATCCGAGTGATCCGAACAACCCATCGGACCAACGCCCCACCATCAGCCCGGCGGAAACGTCACACTGAACCGCGCACCGTTGAACTCCGGCGACCGGTCCACCAACAACTCGCCGCCATAGGCGCGAATGATGTCCTGCACGATCGACAGGCCGATACCGTGCCCCTGCACGCGCTCGTCACCACGAACGCCACGCTGCAGCACGCTCTCGATCTTGTCGTCATCGATGCCCGGGCCATCGTCTTCCACGCTGATCCACATGCCGGGGCGCTGGCGACCCGCCACCGGACGCATCTTCACCACCAGCAGCACGCGGTGGCGCGCCCACTTGAAGGCGTTTTCCAGCAGGTTGCCCATCAGTTCGAGCAGGTCGCCCTGTTCGCCGTAGAAGGCGGCGTTGTCGTCGATGTCGAACTCGCACAGCACGTTCTTCGCGGCGTAGACCTTTTCCAGGCTCTGCACCAGGTCTTCCGCGTGGCCGGCGATGGGAATGGCGGTGGTGGCGAAGGTCTGGCGGCCGGAGGTGGCGGCGCGGGCGAGCTGGTAGGCCACCAGTTCGTCCATCTTGCGCACCTGTTCCAGCACCGGATCACGCAGGCCAGATTCACCGCTGGTGCTTTCCAGGCTGGAGCGGATCACCGCCAGCGGCGTCTTCAGGCTGTGCGCCAGGTCGGCCAGCGTGTTGCGCGTGCGCACGCGCTGTTCGCGCTCGCTGTCGATGAAGGCATTGATGCGCTCGGTAAGGCCGGTGAGCTCCTGCGGGTACTGGTCGCCCAGATGCTCGCGCTCGCCGCCTTCCACACGCGACATTTCGTTGGCCACCTTGCGCAACGGCGTCAGGCTCCAGCGCAGCAGCAGTAGCTGCAGCAGGATCAGCATGACGCCCAGCGAGGCCAGCCAGAACACCAGGCTTCGTCGGAATACCGCGTTGCGTCCTTCAAGCTGGTCCTCGGTCTGCGCCACCATGAAGGTGAGGTGCACCGATTTCTTCTCGGAGGTGTCCAGCGCGACACCGTAGATGTAGTAGTACAGGCGCCCCATGCGCGTATCGACGGGGCCGACGAACTCGCCCTCGCCCGGCGCCAGCGGACGCAGGAAGGCAAAGTCGCGCCCGATGGCGGAAGGCGATTCCCATTTGAAGCCGCCGTCACCGATGGCGACGGCGTACAGGCCCGAGCCCGGTCGCGAGAAGCTCGGATCGGGGGGCGTGTCAGGCAGCAGCACCTTGCCGGAGCGACCGACTTCGGTGCCAGCAAGATAGGCTACGACGAAATTCTGCAGGCGATCCTGCAGTCCCTTGCGTGAGCTGTCGGCCGCTGTACGCATGAGCGTAAGGCCGACCACGCCAAGGAACGCAGCCAGCACGAAACCTGTCGCCAGCGCCGCGCGCGCCGCCAGTGAAAACGGGCGGCGCGGCGGGGGCGGGTTATTCGTCGTCGGCTTCGCTGCGAGGGATGGCAAAGCGGTATCCGCGTCCACGTACCGTCTCGATGGGCTTGAGGTTGCCTTCCGGATCCAGCTTCCTGCGCAGGCGTCCGATGAACACCTCCAGCACGTTGGAATCGCGATCGAAGTCCTGCTGGTAGATGTGCTCGGTGAGGTCGGCCTTGGAGACCAGCTCGCCCGCGTGCAGCATCAGGTATTCGAGCACCTTGTACTCGTAGCTGGTCAGGTCGACCGGCTTGCCTTCCACGGTCACCGTCTGCGCGGTGGTGTCCAGCTTGATCGGGCCGCAGGCCAGCACCGGCTTGGACCAGCCGCTGGCGCGACGCACCAGCGCGTTGATGCGCGCCAGCAGCTCTTCGACGTGGAACGGCTTGACCAGATAGTCGTCAGCGCCGTGCTTGAGGCCTTCCACCTTGTCCTGCCAGCCGCCACGGGCGGTGAGGATCAGGATGGGATAGCGCTGGCCGGCCTCGCGCAGCGACTTGATCAGGTCCATGCCCGACATCTTGGGTAGGCCAAGGTCGATGATGGCCAGGTCAAAGGGCACTTCGCGCCCCATGTACAAGCCTTCTTCACCATCCTGGGCTGCATCGACGGCAAAACCATCGCGCTTCAGGCGTGCGGCGAGGGTCTCGCGCAGCGGAGCCTCGTCCTCAACCAAAAGAATGCGCATCAGTGTTTCTCCTTGTTGCTTGCACCGTCAGTGGACGGGTTCTTGGTCGAATCGCCGGAGGCCGGCCCCTTGCTGGCCTCCGTGGTTACGGTCACCACGCGCACGTGCCCCGTCGGGGTAAGCACTTTCACGCGGTGTTCGAATGAACTGCGTCCCCGGCGCACCGTACTGGCGGACAACACCTTGCCACCGGTTTCGTGCTGCACCTGGGTCACCGCCTGCTCCAGCGTCATGGCGGGCTCGCCCGACTGTGCCGCCCAGGCGCTCGTGCCGGCCACGCAGGCCAGCAACCAGACCAGGGGGCGCAGGATGGTTTTCATGTCGTTGGGCAAACCCTGGGTACCTGCGGGGGGCGGTGGCCATCGCCGTTCAGACTATGGACTCGGAACTGAATATTGACCGGACAAACCTGAACGGTCACGCGGCTACCCGGGCCGGGGCCATGGCCTGCTCGATCAGGCCCCAACCCGCACCGGGCAGGTGCGCGCCCTCGCTGAGCCGCCGGCGGAACCCGCGGGCCCCCGGTTCGCCCTGGTAAAGGCCCAGCAGGTGGCGGCTGATGTGCTTGAGGGCAGTGCCCCGGGCCAGCTCGGCCTCGATATAGGGCCGCATGCGCAGCAGCACGTCTTCCCGGGCCGGCAGGGGCTCGCCATGGAGCGCCGCCTCGACCTGGGCCAGCACGTAGGGGTCGTGATAGGCCGCCCGGCCCAGCATGACGCCATCCACCTGCTTCAGGTGGGCCTGCACCTGCTCCACCGTGGTGATGCCGCCGTTGATCACCACCATCAGTTGCGGGAACTCGCGCTTGAGGCGATACACGCGCTCGTAGTCCAGCGGCGGGATCTCGCGGTTTTCCTTGGGGCTCAGGCCCTGCAGCCAGGCCTTGCGGGCGTGCACCACCAGCACCTCGACGCCCGCGGCGATCATGGTTTCGGTGAAGTGCTGCAGGTCGGCATAGTCGTCCTGGTCGTCCACGCCGATGCGGCACTTCACCGTCACCGGCACGTCCACCGCGTCGCGCATGGCCTTCACGCAGTCGCCCACCAGCGCGGGCTCGCGCATCAGGCAGGCGCCGAAACGGCCGGACTGCACGCGGTCGGAGGGGCAACCCACGTTGAGGTTGATCTCGTCGTAGCCCGCGTCCGCGCCATAGCGGGCGGCGATGGCCAGCTCCTCCGGCTCGCTGCCGCCCAGCTGCAGGGCCACCGGGTGCTCCTGCTGGCTGTGTTCGAGCAGGCGCAGCTGCTTGCCGCGGACCAGCGCTGCACTGGTCACCATCTCGGTGTACAGGCGCGCATGGGGCGACAGCAGCCGGTGGAAATACCGGCAGTGGCGGTCCGTCCAGTCCATCATCGGGGCGACGGATACCTGGATATCGTTTCGATCGAGGCTTTGCATGACCGCCATTTTAGCCGGTTGGGTCCGCACCCGCCTTCGGGCAGGGCCAGATGTGCGAAGGCCCCCGGTACGGAGGCCTCTGCTTGCAGGGGGCGGCTGGGCGCCGGCCGGTCAGTTCGCGCCACTGGCGGGAATGAACTTGGCGTAGTCGGCTCGCGCCAGCTGCACCTCACGCTTTTCGTAGACACGCATGGCGATGTCATGGTGGTAGACGGTCAGCGTGACCGGGCCGGCCTGGTCCTTCAGCTGGCTCACGAACTGGCCGACCCACCGGATGGGCTGGCCGTCGACCCGTTCGATCTGGTCGCTGCCGTGCAACCCCATCCAGCCATCGGGCCATACCGCGGCGACGAACACGCGCTGGCGACCGTCGGTAGTCAGCTGCACGTAGTTCCGGCCTTCCTTGAGGGTGAGGAAGTTGCCGCTGTAGGACAGGTTTCCGTCCTGGGCCGGCTGGCTGTCGCCCGAGAATGCGGGACATGCCACCGCGGCGAGCAGGCTGGCGGTCAAGACCAAGGGAAGTCGTTTCATGGCGAGGTTCTCCTCCTGAGCAGCTTTCGAGATCCATCCGGCACGGCACCCGTGGCAACGGGCTGAACGTGTGCAACAGCGCGGGGGCCGCATCCATTCCGCCCGGCGCGGGACGCCAAAGGCTCGCCAGAAACTCTATCAGCCCGCACTCCGGGCCGAGTCAAGCGCCCGTGAAAGCGTCGGACCCGCACTTTCGGCCACTCGATTCGTGCGCCGAAGGGAGCGGTTTGTTGCCGCGCTCTGCTGCATCACGTTGCTTTTGGCCAGCTCGCGCATGAAGACAACGGCGCCCGATGGCATAATGAACGCCCCGCTGCACCCCCAGGGCAGCACTCGTCAGGCACAGCGGAATCCGCCCTCCCCACACGAGTCCGGCACCGGCAACACGGGTGCCCTGCCTGCGGCTTCTCCCCCTCTTCAGGATCTACACGGCAATGGTGGCATTGGCGACGGAGCACGTGATCGACGTGCACCACTGGAACGACAGTCTCTTCAGCTTCCGCACCACGCGTGATCCGGGCTTCCGTTTCGACAGCGGGCAGTTCGTGATGATCGGCCTGGAAGTGGGCGGCCGCCCGCTGATGCGCGCGTATTCGATTGCCAGCGCCAATTACGAAGAACATCTGGAGTTCTTCAGCATCAAGGTGCCCGACGGCCCACTCACCTCGCGCCTGCAGCACCTGCAGCCCGGCGATCCGCTCATCGTCAGCCGCAAGCCGACCGGCACGCTGGTGCTCAACGACCTCAAGCCGGGCAAGCACCTTTACCTCCTGGGCACGGGCACGGGCCTGGCGCCCTTCATGAGCCTGGTGCGCGACCCGGAGACCTACGAGCGCTACGAGAAGATCGTGATCGCGCACGGCGTGCGCAACGTCAACGACCTGGCCTACAAGGACTACCTCGAAACCGAGCTGCCGCAGCACGAATACCTCGGCGAGCTGGTGCGCGAGAAGCTGGTCTACTACCCCACGGTGACGCGCGAGTCGTTCCGCCACCAGGGTCGCATCACCGACAACATCAACAACGGCTCGATGAGCGAAGCCATCGGCCTGCCACCGCTGGATCCGGCCACGGACCGCGTGATGCTGTGCGGCAGCCCGTCGATGCTGGACGACACCTGCGCCCTGCTCGATGCCCGCGGCTTCCATGTGTCGCCGCGCACGCGCGAACCGGGCGACTACGTGATCGAGCGGGCGTTCGTCGAGAAGTAAGTCGTTCCTGCCTCGTTTGTAGGAGCGCACTTGTGCGCGACCATCCAGCCTGACCGCAAAGCGTAGCGGGGGCGGTCGCGCACAAGTGCGCTCCTACAGGGTGAAAGGCAGGCTTATTGCCAGATGGTGTAGGTCCGGCCGGTGCACACGCCTTCCACGCTGCGCCGGTACACCTGCCCCACGCGCTCGCCGGGCACGGCTTCGAAGCCGGGGAAATACGGCCCATAGGCTTCCAGCGCTTCGGTGAGCACGGTCGCGCTTACCGCATTGATGCGCAGGCCCCGCGGCAGTTCCGTGGCAGCCGAGCGCACGAACCCCTCGATGGCCGCATTCACCGTGGTGGCATTGGTGCCCTGGCGGATCGGCTCCATCGCCGTGATGCCACTGGTGAGGGTGAACGAGCCGCCATCGCGCAGATGCGGGATACCGGCGATCACCACGTTCACCTGCCCCATCAGCTTGTCCTGCAGGCCGGACAGGAACTGCGCCGGCGTGGTGGTGGCGAGGTCGCCGAAGTGCACGTGGCCCGCCGCAGTGACCACGGCGTCGAGCTCGCCCACATCGCGGTACATCCGCTCGACGCTGGCCATATCAGTCAGGTCCACCTGCACGTCGCCGGCATGGCGACTGGCGCGGATCAGCTCGTGGTGGGGCGCCAGCACCCCGGCAATGGCCTGGCCGACCGTACCGCTGGCGCCGATGAGCAGAATTCGCATGAAAAGCATCCCGATGGTGGCCCCCGGTATGGGTCGCCTTGCCCGGCAAGTCTCCGGTTCGCCCATCCCGGAATAAACGTGCCATCATTCCGCCCATTCCAAACCATGGGTTTTCAATCATGGATACGCTGGCGAGCATGGCGATGTTCGTGCGGGTGGTGGACACCGGCAGTTTTGCGGCCGCTGCCGAAGCCAGCGGCGTCTCTCCCACCATGGCGGGAAAACACATCCGCGCCATCGAAGAGCGACTGGGCGCGCGCCTGCTCCATCGCACCACGCGACGGCAGCAGCTCACCGAGGTCGGCAAGCTCTATTACGAGCGCTGCAAGCTGGTGCTGGCCGATGTGGAACTGGCCGAGCGCAGCGCACACGAATTGCAGGCCACGCCACGCGGACGCCTGCGCCTGACCGCACCGATGAGCTTCGGCAGCCGGCGACTGACGCCCGCGCTCACCGACTACCTGCAACGCTATCCCGACGTGAGCGTCGAGCTGTCGTTGGACAACCGCGTCTACGACCTCGTCAGCGAAGGCTACGAACTGGGCATCCGCATCGGCGCGGTGGACGATCCGCAACTGGTCGCGCGACCACTGCAGCCGTATCGCATGCTGCTTGCCGCGTCGCCACAGTACCTGGCCCGGCATGGCACGCCCACGCGGCCCGAGGAACTCTCGGCGCACGTCTGCATGGGCCTGACCAACTGGCGGCGCCGCGACCAATGGCGGCTGCTGGGGCCTGACGGCGAAGAGTGCGACGTGCCGGTGCAAGGTCGTCTTTCCGTCGATCATGGGGACGCGCTGCGCGTGGCGGCATTGCATGGCGCGGGCATCGTGCTGCAGCCGGAAGTCCTGCTGGCGGAGGATCTGGCCGAAGGCAGGTTGATGGCCGTGCTGCCGCAATGGGCGCCGCCATCGACACCCATGCACCTGCTCTACGCGCAGGATCGCCGGCCGACGGCAAAGCTGCGCAGCATGATCGAATTCCTGATCGAGCGGTTCGGCGCAGAAACGCCGTTGTAGGCACGCGACCACTACTCTTTTTTGTGGGAGCGCACCCTGTGCGCGACTGCCTCACCGTGCATGAGTCCGCTTCGAGGGTCTGTCGCGCACAGGGTGCGCTCCTACAGGAATACGCGCCCACAGGGAACGGGGAAGCCTTTCGATCAGTCGCGGATACGGCCTTGTCCTTCATTGTCCCAGTAGCCGAAAACACGACGCGCGATGAGCTTGTACATCCGCTTGCCGGTGGCACGCCACAGGCGCGAGTGCGGTGCGGGCGTGTCGAGGATGATGCGCTGGCGCAGCGTCAGTGCTTCCGGGCAATACGTGCGCTTGTGCTTGAGCAGGTGACGCAGGTCTTCGCGCGCCAGCACGCGGAATAGCGCGCCGCGCCTGCCGCGCGTCCAGGCGATCTGGAAGTCCACCAGCGCGGGCCGGCCATCGGCACGCACCAGCCAGTTTGGCTCCTTGGCCAGGTCGTTGTGCACGATGCCGCGACGATGCAGTCGCGCCAGCAGGCGCAGGGCGTCGCGGTAATACGCACGGTCGCGCGGCTGCGCCTGTTGCATGGGCGCTCCGGCAATGTAACCACGCAGCAGTTCGCGCCCATCCCAGTGCAGCAGCACGGGCACGCCGTCAATGCCGTCGAGCCGGAGCAGCGCCCGGGCTTCGCGCGCGGCCGCGCGCCGCGCGAATGCATGCGCCCACCAGCGTGCCGCGACGATGTCGCGACGAATCACCCGCACGCCATCGCGCTCGGTCAATTCGATGCGGCCGAGCTCGTCGGCCTTCAGAAGCATGTAGCGCGAGGTATCCACAGGGTCGTCGGCCAGAGGACTTGCGTCGCCATTGTCGCGCAAGCAGGTGCTGCACGCTGCCCGGCCATCCCCGATATGCTGGCCGCCGGACCATGAAGGCAGGCTTTCATGCTGGAGATTGCGCTTTACGTACTGGCCGCACTGCTCATCGTCGGCGGCATCGCCGGCAATGTCCTGCCCGCACTGCCGGGCATTCCGATGATCTTCGGCGGGATCTGGCTGGTAGCGGCCGTAGACGCGTACCGGCGCCTGGGCGTGTGGTGGCTGGTGATCATCGGCACGTTGGGCGCCGTCGGCGTGCTGATGGACTTCGTATCCGCCTCGCTGGGCGCCAAGCGGGTGGGTGCCAGCCGGCTTGCCATCACCGGGGCGGGTATCGGGACGTTGGTGGGCATGTTCTTCGGCCTGGCCGGACTCATCATCGGGCCCTTCGCCGGTGCCCTGCTGGGCGAACTGGCCTCGGGCACCAGCGTGTTGCGCTCGGCGCATGTGGGCGTGGCCACGTGGCTGGGCCTGCTGTTCGGCACCCTGGTCAAGCTGGTGATTTCCTTCCTGATGGTGGGCCTGTTCGGCTTCGCCATGCTGTTCGGCTAGAGGGCGGGCGACCTTCGGCACATAGCGGGCCCGCAGCCGCCCCTATAGGCTCGGGGCACTTCATCTGTGGGGAGCCCTCATGTCCAAACGTCTTGCCCTGGCACTGGCGGTATCGCTGGTTGCCGTCGGATCCGCCCACGCGGAAACCAAATCACCCACCTGGATCGATCGCAGCAACGACGATGCGAAGGTGCTGCTCGACGTGATGGCGAAGTTCAACCCCGAGTTTGCCTCGCAGGTGGGCGTGCCCGGCTTCGACGACAAGGTCATCGACCTGAAGCCGGACGTCGATGCCCGCTCGCGCGCAGCGCTGGTCGATGCCAAGTCGAAGCTCGAGAAGATGCTGGCCACCGAGAAGGACACCAACGTCCGCCAGGATCTGCAGATCATGATCAAGGCGGCCGACCAGCAGATCGAAGGCATCGATCTCACCCACAAGTACATGCTGCCGTACCAGGACGTGGGCCAGCTGATCTTCCAGGGTGAGTTCGCGCTGCTGAAGGACGACGTGGATGCCAAGCGTCGGCCGGCCGCGCTCAAGCGCCTGCAGTGCTACGTCGGCAAGGCGCCAGGCTGCACGCCGCTGGTTGACCTGGCCAAGGCACAGACCAACGAGCGCATCGGCGAGAAGGACCTGATCGGCCCGTACAAGAACGAAGTGGAGCAGAAGCTCGGCAACACGCAGCGTTACACGCAGGGCATCCGCCAGCTGTTCGCCAAGTACAAGCTGGACGATGCCGAAGGCAAGGCCGCGCTCGATGCCATGGACAGCCAGCTGAAGGATTACGACGGCTGGGTGCGTTCCACCATCGTGCCGCGCGCCCGCGCCGACTTCCGCCTGCCGGAACCGTTGTACGCGTACAACCTCAAGCAGGTCGGCATCGACATTCCGCCGGAACAGCTGATCAAGGAAGCCCAGTTCGAGTTCACCGAACTGCGTTCGATGATGCAGATGATGGCGCCGGTGGTGGCGAAGGAAGAAGGCATCCAGGCCACCGACTACCGCGACGTGCTGAAGGCGCTGAAGAAGCAGCAGTTGGGCAAGGATGACGTGGTGCCGTTCTACCACGAGATCATCGGCAAGATCGAAGACATCATCCGCCGCGAGCACATCATCACCCTGCCCCAGCGCAAGATGCAGATGCGCCTGGCCTCCGAGGCTGAAACGGCCGCGGTGCCGGCCCCGCACATGGACCCGCCGCCGTTCATCAACAACCACGGCGAACAGGGCACCTTCGTGCTCACCATGGGCAACCCCAGTGGTGGCAAGTCCGATTCGTATGACGACTTCACCTATAAGGCTGCCGCGTGGACGCTGACCTCGCATGAAGGCCGCCCGGGTCATGAACTGCAGTTCGCCGCCATGGTGGAGCGCGGCGTGTCGCTGGCGCGCAGCCTGTTCGCCTTCAACAGCGTGAACGTGGAAGGCTGGGCGCTGTATGCCGAGTCCGAAATGCTGCCGTACGAACCGCCGTCCGGCCAGTTCGTGGCCCTGCAGGCGCGCCTGCAGCGTGCTGCCCGCGCCTATCTTGATCCGATGCTCAACCTGGGCCTGATCAGCAAGGAGCGCGCGCACGACGTGCTGCGTTACGACGTGGGCCTGTCCGAAGCCATGACCCAGCAGGAACTGGACCGCTACACCTTCAACAGCCCGGGCCAGGCCACTGCGTATTTCTACGGCTACATGCGCCTGCAGCAGACGCGCCTGAACGCCGAACTCGCGCTGGGCAAGGACTTCAACCGCCAGGCCTTCAACGATTTCGTGATCGGCCAGGGCCTACTGCCGCCGGAACAGCTGGCCGAAGCCGTGCGCACGCAGTTCATTCCGTCGCAGAAGAAGAAGTAAGGTTGCTTTGATTGCTCGTCATCCCAGCGAAAGCTGGGATCCAGCGCCTGCTGCGGCGTGTTAAAGACGCTGGATTCCAGCTTTCGCTGGAATGACGAGCTAAGCCAAGCTAACCGGCACGAGGCCGCGCCTTTGGGTGCGGCCTCTTTTTTTGCGGGGCGGGCGCATGGCCGCTGCGCTCCAGCCATTCGGCGAATCGCACCGTATCGCGTCGGAGTGCGGGTGGCACCAGGATGTAGTCGCGGCTAGGCGGCTCATCCGGGCCATGACGGAATCGGGCAGCGCCTTCTTCGTCCAGCAGGCCGGGCTGGTCCGCTTCGGCCAGCCGCAGGGCCAACCCCTGCGTGGAAAGCCACGCGCAGGGCTTGCCGTCGAACCACGCCATCAGGCCGCCGAACATGGCCTTGAATCGAAGATCGTGCGGACGCCCCAGATGCGTGGCGGCGTCCTCCAGCTCCTGTCGCAGGACCTGGATGGCCGGGTTCACGCCTGCGCGTCGGGCAGTACGTAGAGCAGCACGGCCAGGTAGTGCAGCACGCTGCCGGCCAGCACGAAGAAGTGCCACACCGAATGGTGGTACGGCAGCTTGCGCCACAGGTAGAACGGCACGCCCAGCGTGTAGGCCACGCCGCCGGCCAGCAGCAGCACCATGCCGCCCGTCTGCAGGTGAGCCATCAATGGCTTGAAGGCGATCACGCCGACCCAGCCCATACCCACGTACATCAGCACCGCCAGCTTGCGGTACTTCTTCAGCAGGCCCAGTTCCAGCGCACTGCCCATCAGGGCCAGGCCCCACACCGTAGCGAACAGGCTCCAGCCCCAGACGCCCGGCAGTGCAAGCAGGGTGAACGGGGTATAGGTGCCGGCAATCAGCAGGAAGATGGCGATGTGGTCCAGCGTGCGCAGCACCCGCTTGGCCGTCGCGCCCGGGATGGAGTGATACAGCGTGGAAGCCGTGTAGCACAGGATCAGCGTGCTGCCGAACACCGCGCTGGCCACCACCGCCCGCACATCGCCGTGCATGGCGGCAAACGCCACCAGGATGGCAAGGCCGGCAATGCTCAGCAGGATGCCGATGCCGTGGATGACGCTGCTGGCGAGCTCGTCGCCGAAGGCATAGCGCGGGAGCGCCGTGCCGGAAAGGGCAGACATGGGGAAAATCCTCGAACGGAACGTACCGTAGAGTACGGCAGCCCCACCTTAGCGACCCCACGGCCGATTGCAAAGCCGCCCGGCGTATGGAACGCCCCGCAACGCACCCGGCGGACCCGCCCTGCCCGCGGCCCCGGCCGCGCCGGCAGGGTCAGCCGCAGGAATCACTCGATGATGAACGCGCCGAAGGCCACGCCCAGGTCCCAGCCCTTGCCCGTGCCGCTGAGCGCCAGGGACACGTTGCCCTTGGTCATCACCCGTGCACCGGCCGACTTGGAGGCGCCGGCGTCCACGCCGGCATCGGCGTAATGACCCTTGATGTCGCCGATGCCGCTGATGCCGGAGAACTTGCCCACGCCATCGTCGATCTGATTCTTGCCAAAGGTCAGGCCGCCGCCCTTGACGCGGATGTGCACCGACATGCTCTGCCCGTTGCTGCAATGGACGGTGCCGCTGCCCGTGGCCGTCTGATAGAACACCGACCAGCCCGCGAGACGGAAATTCATCTTGCACTCGACCTCGCCGGCATGCGCCAGAACGGAGGCCACCCAGCCGGCGAACGCCAGCACCGAAGCCGCCGCGAACTTTGCCACGCCCATCACAGGTCTCCCATGAAAGCCTTGCCGCCATCGCACAGCGAGCCGGCCATGTTGGCAAGCGCCCGCCGTCTGCCACGTGAATAGAGCTTTCACCCGCGATGTACGCCAAAACAAGCCGCATTGGAAAAAAATGACATAACCGGATGTCCCCTCTCTCTCCCCCGACGTCCGGCCTTGCCGCCCCGCCATCCTGTGCGGGGCTTTTTTTTGCCTGCAACAACGCTGGCTACACGGTTACCGGTGGCAGGCTCTATGCTGGATACGGACCAGGCATCGGGAGAACCGCCATGTCAGCGACAGACCTGCTCTTGCATCTGGATCACCTGGACCTTGGCGTTGCCGCGCCACGCGCCGCCCTGCTGCTGGCACAGCGACTGGGTGCACGACTAGATGCCCTGTACGTGGCCGACCTACCCGCCACCGCCTTCAGCCTGCCCGAAGCCGTGCCCGTGCAACTGGAAGAAACACAGCGCCGGGTGGCCGAGGCACAGACTCACGACAGCCAGTGGCAGCAGGCACTGGCTGCCCGCTCGCTCGCCGGGCGTTGGCGCGTCACGCAGGGCGATACCGTGCAGACCGTCAGCCAGGCCGTTTCCGGCTACGACATGCTGGTGATGGAACGCAGCCAGCGGCGTAGCGATGCGCCCGTAGGCTTCGGCACGGTCTCGCGCTGCGTCTTCGCCAGCGGGCGACCGGTACTGGTGGTGCCCGACACCGCACCCGTGCCCGCGCTGGGTGCCAGCGTGCTGGTGGCCTGGAACGGCAGCCGCGAATCCGCGCTTGCGCTCGCCGCCGCCGTGCCGCTGCTGCAGAAGGCGGAAGAAGTACGTGTGCTCGACGGCAGTGAAATGAATGCGGACATGCTGCCTGTGCTGCCCCCGCCCGGGTTGGCCGACTGGCTGCAGCGCCGTGGCATCAACGCCCGCATCGATGTGCTGGACAGCGGCCCCAGCCACGCCGCGGGCCCCGCCTTGCTGGATGCCGCACACGCGCAAGGCGCCGACCTGATCGTGATGGGGGCCTGGAGTCGTTCGCGCCTGGCGCAGATGGTGCTGGGTGGAACCACCCGCCACCTGTTCATGCATGGCGATGTGCCCATGCTGGTGGCCCACTGAAAATTCCCGTTCCAGGGAACCCAGGGCACTCCGCCTAGAATAGCCTTCCATACGGCTACTTGTGCAAGTCCCATCAGTGGGCCTAGCGTGGTCTCGCACCCGCACGATCCCCACTGCCTCCCCGCAGCGTGTCGGGTGCCACAACCCAACATCGATACGTCAGGAGGTCGCCTATGTCGTCCGCAAGCCTGGCTGTACCCCGTCACGCCCACCCGGACAGCGTCCGCATTGCCGCGCTGAGTGCCGCCATCGCCCTTAACCTGGCCGCGCTCGCGGTGCTGATGCGGCCAATGGCTCCGGCGCTGGTGGAACAGGTGCAACGCGTCAGCGCCATCCCCATCAGCTGGATCACGCCCAAAAAGGAGGTACCGCCACCGCCGATCAT
Source organism: Dyella telluris (assembly GCF_014297575.1). Taxonomy (NCBI): domain Bacteria; kingdom Pseudomonadati; phylum Pseudomonadota; class Gammaproteobacteria; order Lysobacterales; family Rhodanobacteraceae; genus Dyella; species Dyella telluris. Next base: position 1,466,579 of record NZ_CP060412.1, read on the forward strand.
CGACCTGAAAAAGCCACCGCAACCGAAGACCCCGCCCCACACCCAGGCCGTTCCCCGCCCGGAACCGGTACCTGCGCCGGTGCTCACCACATCGGACGATGGCACCGTGCCGGCGCCACCGGCCACACCGACGCTGGCACCACCCAACGTCGACACGTCAGCACCGGTCGAAGCAACGCTGGCCTATCGCGCCACGCCACTCAAATATCCGCCTCAGGCATTGCATTCGCGCCTGCAGGGACAGGTGATCCTCAAGGTGTTGGTGGATGAATCCGGCGTGCCTCAGGAGGTGACCATCGAGCAGAGCAGCGGCTCCAGCCTGCTTGACCGCAGCGCACGCGATCAGGTGCTGAAGGGCTGGAAATTCGAACCGGCCATGGTCAATGGCCACGCGGTGCGGGCGTGGGCGCGCGTGCCGGTGACGTTCAACTTGAACGAGCTGTAAGCCAGGCTGAGGCAACACCGCTTGCAAGAGGGAAGGCCCGGCCTGCATCCAGCGGCAGGTCGGGCCGTTCCACGGCAAAACATGCGTCAGCGCGCGTTGGCAACCGCCGGTTGCGCCGGTCCGTGCGCGGCGCGGACGATCGCCCACACGATGGCCGCCAGCACGACCACCGGCAACCAGACAGGCAAAAGAGCCAGCACCACGATGGGTACGGCAATGAGCAGCGCGACGCCGCCGAAGACCATGCCGAGCAATGCGCCGACAAGGCTGAAGAGACCACCAATCAAGGTGAAGACGAGCTTGAACACCAGGCCGATGGCAACCGCGCCCAGCCAGATTCCCAGCACCACCATCAAGAGCACGCTCATCGCAATCATGACGTTTCTCCTGCCGGCATCATCGCCGGCGACCATGCGCAGGAACGTGTTGAGGCGCCCGCTGCGGTTTTCAAGGCCTTCCTTGGATGCCATCGTGCGCTTTTGCGGAACGCCGCGCATGTCGCGAAAGTCATGCCGCGAGGCAGGCTTCCATCCCCCGCGGGTTACGGGACTTTAACGATGGGCATGCTCCACTGCGCGCCGGTTTCCGTCGAGTAACATCGCATGGCCAAACACATGCAACACCTCAGGGCGCTGCGTGATATCGCGTTTGACTATGGCGTGGGCGAGCACCCCGACCTTGCCACCATGGCAAGGGAGCTGAGCCGCGTGGTCTTCCAGGACATGCACGCGCTGGCCGACGATCTCGCCGACCTGCGCCTGCGCGACAAGGGGTTCGAACGCTGGTTGGTCGCCCAGCGCAACAAGCCGGACATCAGCGTCCTGGTGATGGCCTGGCCGGCCAACTACAACACCCCCATCCACGACCACAACGGCCTGTGGGGCCTGGAGATGGCGTTGCACGGCGCGCTCGAAGTGGAATCGTGGGACCACGACGACAGCGGGAAGATCCTGCGCCAGACCGGCCGCGACTGGCTGGGCCCAGGCGACGTCACCTGGTTCGATGCCGACGACCGCCACGCGCATCGCTGCCGCAACCTCTCCCGGCACGAGACCGCCCTGACGCTTCACGTTTACGGGGGCGATCTGGCACAGTACTTCACATATCAAGAAGCCGGCACAGCCGGTCAGTGGACCAAGAGCCCGCAGCGCAGTGCCCTCGCCGGCCGCCTGTACGCCTGATCCACGGTCGTAGAAACGCTTTTTTAAGGGAATGGCATGTATCGACGGGTCGCCATCATCGGCGGCGGCGCTGCTGCGGCAGCGCTGCTCAGTGAGCTGCTGGAACGCCAGCTGCCTCAGCCGTTGCATCTGGACTGGTACACCGGTGGCGGCAATTCGCCACGCGGTGTCGCGTATGGCACGCGCTCGGACAAGCATCTGCTGAACGTGCGCGCGGCGTCGATGAGCATGTTTGCCGCCAGGCCGCACGGTTTTCTCGATTTCGCCCAGCGTGGCGACGGCACCATCGCCGGCACCGACTTCCTGCCGCGCCGTCTTTACGGCGACTATCTCGATACCGAGGTGCAGCGTGCGCTCGAGCACGCGCAGAAGGCCGGTCACGATGTGCGCGTACTGCCGTTCGCGGTGGACGCCGTGGTGCCGGAAGGCCATGGCGTCACCGTGATTCACGGCGAGGACAACTCGCGCGTCGATGCGGCCGTGCTGGCCATTGGCTCGCTGCCGCCGCAGCCGCTCAGTGGCGTCACTGACGCTGCACTGGACAGCGGCCACTACGTCACCGAGCCGTGGAACTTCCTGGCCCACGCCAAGCCCGATACCCGTCCCCTCAAGGTGGTACTGATCGGGCTCGGCCTGACCGCGGTCGACGTGCTGCTGGAGCTGTCGGCGCTGTGGCCGAACGCCACCTTCGAAGCCATTTCACGCCACGGCCTGATGCCGGAACCGCATCTGCATCAGGCCTCCGCGCCCACCGACGATGGCAGCGAACTGGTCGAGTCGATGCGCGAGGCGCCGTACATCCGCCAGTGGATCCGCCTGCTACGCGAAGCCGTGGCCCAGACTCCGGACTGGCGCACGGTGGTGGATAGCATGCGTCCGCATACGCCGTCGTTGTGGGCACTGCTGCCCGACACAGAACGCGCGCGCTTCCTGCGTCATGCGCGCTGGGCCTGGGAGCGTGTGCGCCATCGCATGCCGCCCCAGGTGATGGCAACGATGAAGGCACTCGAGGATGCCGGCCGCCTGCACCGCCGCCGTGGCCGCCTGCAGGCCGTGGACGTTGCCGGCGACAAGCTGCACCTGGATATCCGCCTGCCGCACGGCAAAGGCGTGGAAACCATGGATGCGGACCTGGTGATCCAGACGGTGGGGCTGAATACCGACGTGCGTCGCACGCTCCACCCGCTGATCCGCCAGCTGTCCACCAATGGCCATGTCACCGCCGACCCGCTGGGCCTGGGCGTCAGCGCCACCACGGAAGGCCGCGTGAAGCACGGCAACGATGCATGGCCGCACTTCTACGCCATCGGCACGCTGCTGCGCGGCGTGCTGTGGGAGTCCACCGCCATTCCGGAAATTCGCCAGCAGGCCCGCAACCTCGCCGACCGACTGGTGAAGAGCGAAAAGTGAGAAACGAGAAGTGAGAGAAGGCACAACCCGCCCTCTCCCTGCTCTCTCACTACTCACTCCTCTTCACTCACTCCTGTCTTCACGCCAGCCGCTCAGCACGATCTTGCCGATCGTGCTTGCACTCTCCACCTGTGCATGGGCGCGGCGCAGGTTCGCGGCATCGATGCTGCCCACGTTCTCGCGCAACGTCGTGCGCAACACACCGGCATCGACCAGGTCCGCCACTTCGTTGAGCAACCGGTGCTGGGCCTGCATGTCTTCGGTGTGGAACAACGAGCGCGTGTACATGAACTCCCAGTGCAGCGACAGGCTCTTCTGCTTGAGCAGGCGGATATCCAGCGGCGTTGCGGGATCGTCGATCAACGCCAGCTTGCCCTGCGGCTTCAGCAGCTCGACCAGCGAGGCAAAATGCTGCTCGGTATGCGTGAGGCTGAGCACATAGTCCACGCCCTGCGGCGCTACCGCCTTTACGGCCGCCACCAGATCGCCGCGATGATCCACCGCATGGTGCGCACCCAGTTCCTTCACCCAGGCCTGCGTGTCCCCGCGCGATGCCGTGGCAACCACGGTGAAGTTGGTCAGTCGCCGGATCAGCTGCGTCGCCATAGAGCCCACGCCACCGGCACCACCGACAATGAGGATCACACCCGTTCGCGGCGTGCTGCCACGTGGCACGCCGAGGCGATCGAACAGCATTTCCCAGGCCGTGATGGTGGTCAACGGCATGGCCGCCGCCTGCGCGAAATCCAGCGTGGACGGCTTGCGACCCACGATGCGCTCATCGACCAGCTGAAACTGGGCATTGCTGCCCGAGCGGTCGATGGCCCCGGCGTAATAAACCGCATCGCCCGGCTTGAACAGGGTGACGTCAGCACCCACCGCCACCACGGTGCCTGCCGCATCCCAGCCCAGCACCTTGTCACTGCCCTCGGGGTTGGCGCGCTGGCGCACCTTGGTGTCCACCGGGTTGACCGAGATGGCCTCGACCTTCACCAGCAGGTCGCGTCCCTCCGCCACCGGCTCCGGCAACTCGACATCGATGAGGCTCTGCGCATCGGTGATGGGCAGGATCTGCCGGTAGGCTACGGCTTTCATGCAACTCTCCTGGGGAAGACGTGGGTTGGGAACATGCAGTATCAGGGGATGATTCTGCGCCGACGAAAGTCGTCAAACAGTCGCGTGAACATCGCCTTCGTCTCGACGTGCTCGTGAAAGCCGAAACGCCGCGCCTTGGAGCCGTCGCCGAACATGTCATAGTCCCAGGAGAACACAAAGTCGGCGAAGCGCCAGGACGACACGTCGCGCCATGCATGCGGCGCCAGCCCGTGGCGTTCTCCGATGGCCTGCCATAGCGGCTCCTTGTCCGCCATCACGGTGTCCAGCGACAGCGGCAGCGGCGGCGCCACCTCAAGATCGAAATAGTCGGCGATGAAGGGCCACATTTCGTTCCAGCGGAACAGGTCGCCGTTGGTGATGTTGAAGGCCTGGTTGGCACAGCGCGGCTCGGTGGCCGCCCAGACGGTGGCGCGCGCCAGCAGCCCGGCATCGGTCATTTCCAACAGGTGATCGTAGGCGCCGGGCTTGGCGGGAAAACGCAGCGGCAGGCCGAGCTCCTTGCTGATCGACGCATACACGGCGATGGCCAGCGCCAGGTTCATCGGATTGCCCAGCGCAAAACCACCGACCACCGCGGGACGGATGGCCGTCCAGTTCCAGCCCTTGCCGTGCTGGCGTGTTTCCAGAAAACGTTGCTGGTCGTGCATGAATTCCGGTGGCATGAACGCCGCGTCGGTTTCACGCGCGGGCGTCTTGAAGGGCCCGAGGTGCCCGCCGTAGACCTTGTAACCCTGCATCAGACTGATGTGCTCAAGGCCCTTGGCCACCGGCTCGATCGCATCGACCACATTCACCAGCATGGCAAGATTCGGCGGCACCAGCTCCGCCCAGGTCGGGCGGTCCTGGTAGGCGGTGTAGAACACGTGCGTCACGTCACCGAGGCCCGCGAGTCTGGATCGCGTGTCGTCGACATCGAGCAGGTCGACTGCGATATGACGCACGCGCTCCCGATCCTGACCACCGCGACGTGAGAGCCCGATCACCTGCCAGTCCTCGAGCGTGGACAGGTGATCGATCAGATTTCGACCGATCACGCCCTGCGCGCCCACTACCAGCGCAACTTTGCCTTTCGTTGTCATGACGTTCCTTCGATTGGAGGGAGGTACCGCCGATCAGGCACCGGCAACACAGGTGACGCGCGCCACACCACGGTGGCGGTGCTCAAGTGCGGCACTGATCGCCGTCACCAACAGGCCAAGCAGTGCCACCACCGCACCGGCAATGCTCACGGAGGGCAGGCCGAGGTTCATGCCGATCATCGTGCCGCCAATGAAGGCGCCCATCGCATTGCCCAGGTTGAACGCGGCGATGTTGAGCGTCGAGGCGAGATGTGGACCATCGCTGGCCTGCTGCACCACGCGCATCTGCAGCGGCGGCACCGTGGCAAACGCCGCCACGCCCCACACGAACACGGTGACAATGGCGGCAACCGTGCTGTGCATGGTCCACGCGAACACCAGCATGACCAGCGACAGCACGGCCAGCACACCCATCAGCGACGGCATCAGTCGCCAGTCCGCGAGGCGGCCACCGAGCATGTTGCCTACCGTCGTGCCGACACCGAACAGGATCAGCACCCAGCCCGTGGCCCCCACGCTCACCTGCGAGGCCTGCTGCAGGATCGGCGCGATGTAGGTGAACACGGTGAACACGCCGCCAAAACCCAGCACCGTCATCAGCAGCGCCAGCAACACCTGCGGTTGGCGCAGCACGATGAGCTCGCGCTTCATGTGCGGTGAGGGCAGATCCGGCAGCGACGGCACCAGACGCCACACGGCAATGGCTGCCACGATGCCCAGGCCCGTGACCGCGGCAAAGGTCGACCGCCAGCCGGCCCACTGGCCGAGGAAGGTACCGAAGGGCACGCCCAGCACGTTCGCCAGGGTCAGGCCGGTAAACATCAGGGCGATGGCGCGGGCAGCCTGCCCGCGCGGCACCAGGTGCGATGCCACCACCGCGCCGATGCCGAAGAACGAGCCATGACAGAACGCCGCCACCACGCGCGCCACCATCAGCACGCCATAGTTGGGCGCCACGGCACAGAGTGCGTTGCCGAGCACGAACAGGCCCATCAGCAACAGCAACGCATTGCGGCGCTCCATGCGGGCCGTCAGCGCCGCCAGCAGCGGCGCACCCGCAGCCACGCCCAACGCATAGCCGGAAACCAGCAGGCCGGCGGAGGGAATGCTGACATGCAGGTCGGTCGCGACCTCGGGCAACAGGCCCATGATCACGAACTCGGTGGTACCGATGGCGAAGGCCGCCACCGACAGGGCCAACAGCGCCAGCCGGGATGACCGGGAGGCCTCGGCAGCAGGCTCAATAGCAACGTGGGCGTTCATGCAGGTGATTCCGGAAGGAAACTCACCGCACTGTGAGCCTTGTCGTCCCTTGCGGGAATTGAGCAAACTAGAGAGGCATCTTTTCCTGAAAGTTAAAGATGCCCCCGGTCCGGGGCTCATCACGCGGCACAGGTCGGAGCGTCTGCACCATGGTCGATTTCGAAGACATGCGCCTGTTCGTGCGGGCCGTGACCGAGGGCAGCCTGTCTGCCGCCGGGCGGGAGCTGGGCCTGTCCCCCGCTGCCGCCAGCAAGCGGCTGACCCGGCTGGAAACCGCCCTGGGCGTTCGCCTGCTCCAGCGGAGCTCCCGCCGCCTCGTGCTCACCGAGGAAGGCACCATCTACTACGAGCGCTGCCAGGCCATCATCGCCGACGTGGACGATGCCAATTCGGCGGTGGGTCTACGCCAGCTGGAGGTGCGCGGTCAGCTGCACATCTCCGCCTCGGTGGACATGGGTCGCCAGTACGTTGGCCCCATCGCGGCCGACTTCGCGGAACAGCACCCCCAGTTGCACCTTCGTGTGACCAATACCGATGCCGTGCTCGACCTGTTCGAACACGGCGTGGATGTCGCCGTGCGTGGCGGCACGATGGTCGATTCGCGGCTGGTATCGCGCCTGCTGGCGAACAACTTCCGCGTGCTGTGCGCCTCGCCGGCCTACCTGGAGCGCCACGGTCACCCGCAGGGCACCGACGACCTGCAACGTCACCGCTGCCTGATGCTGCATCGCCCGGGGCACGGCGTGCTGCCGTGGATCACCCAGACGCCGGACGGCCCGCGCCCACTGCGCGTGGAGGCGGCGATGACCTGCGACAACGGCGACCTGATGCGCACGCTGACGCTGGCCGGCCATGGCATCGCGTTCAAATCGGCCTGGGATATCGCCGAGGACGTGCGCGCCGGCCGGCTGGTTCCGCTCAAGAGCGACGTGTTCATGCGCGACGCGCACATCTATGCCATTTACCCCAGCCGGGTCTACCTGCCTGCACGCATCCGCCTGTTCGTGGATCATCTGCACCAGGCGCTGCAGGCGCGCGAGCAGGACGTGCTCGACACCGTGCGCGCTGCCATGCGCTGACCACAGGGAGTACGCGATGACCGACCGGTTCCAGCCCAGCCACGCTTTCATCCGAGGCGACAGCGCATGCTGACCACCATCATCGGTGGCCTGCTGCTCGCCCTGCACGGCGCCGGCGTGCTGGCCGCCATGCACGCGGTGATGAACACGCGTACGCCGCAGGGTGCGTTCGCGTGGGCGTTGGGGCTGGTGTTCCTGCCTTATGTCACGCTGGTGCCGTATCTCTACCTGGGGCGCAGCCGCTTCCATGGCTACGTGGACCTGCACCGCGCGCGGCGTGGTCAGATTCAGGCGCAGGCGGACGAGCAACTCACCGACGAAGCCAGCCCGCCGGAAGTGAGCGAACGCTATGGCGAAATCGCACGCATGCTCGGTGCGCGTTTCCACCCGGGCCAGCGCCTGCGCCTGCTGGTGAACGGTGACGCCACCTTCGACGCCATCCTCGCCGCCATTGGCGAAGCGAAGCACTGCGTGCTGGTGCAGTTTTTCATCTTCCATGACGACATGCTGGGCAAGCGCATGCAGCAGGTGCTGATGGATCGCGCACGCGCCGGCGTGGATGTCTGCGTGCTGTACGACGGCATCGGCAGCCATGCGTTGCCGGGCGACTACGTGAAAACCCTGCAGGACGCGGGCGTGGGCATTCATCCGTTTGCCACGCAGCGCCGCAGCAACCGCTTCCAGCTCAACTTCCGCAACCACCGGAAAATCGTGGTGGTGGATGGCGAGCGCGGTTTTGTCGGCGGCCTGAACGTGGGCGACGAATATCTCGGCCTGAAACCGCCACTGGCGCCATGGCGCGACACGCACCTGCAGCTCGAAGGCCCGGCGGTGGCCGACCTGCAGCGCAGCTTTGCCGAAGACTGGCACTGGGTCACCGGCGCCCTGCCGCCGCTGTACCGCCCATCACCGGGACAGGGCACGGCGCATACGCTGATCGCCGCCACGGGGCCCGCGGACCGCCAGGAAACCTGTTCGCTGTTCTTCGTTGCACTGATCCACGCCGCGCGTCGCCGCCTGTGGATCACCACCCCGTATTTCGTGCCCGACCTGGCGGTGATGGCGGCGCTGCGACTGGCCGTTTTCCGCGGCGTCGATGTGCGCGTGCTCATTCCGGCACGACCCGATCACCGCACGGTGTTCCTGGCTTCGGGCCTGTATGCGCATGACGCCGTACGCGCCGGCATCCGCGTATTCCGCTACCAGCCCGGTTTCATCCACGAGAAAGTGCTGCTGGTGGACGACGACACCGCCTCCGTGGGCAGCATGAACCTGGACAACCGCTCGTTCCGGCTGAACTTCGAGATCAGCGCACTGAACGTGGACACGACCTTTGCGGCACAGGTGGAAACCATGCTCGAGAACGATTTCGCCCATGCCCACGAAGTGACCGAGGCGGAGTACGACAAGGCGCCTTATCTGCGCCGGCTGGCCATGCACGTGGCGCGGCTGTTCGATCCGGTGCTGTAACGCCATCCCAGTTTTTGTAGGAGCGCACCCTGTGCGCGACAGCCCACCGCCGCAGCGGCATGGGGGTGGCGGTCGCGCACAGGGTGCGCTCCTACAGCCAAGCGCTGCTCAGCCGTTGGTCTTGTTGCCGTAGAACACGTAAAGGCCGATCGTGAGCAACGCCGCGGCTAGCGACATCGCCGCGGCCACCACGAACATGGGGCCGTAACGTCCGCCGGAGGCAATCCAGCCGCCCAGCGGGCCGGTGACGCCCAGCGCCACATCGATGAACACCGAGTACGCCGCCAGCGCCGCACCGCGATTGCTCGCGCTCACGCGCTCCACCGCCACCACGCCCAGCGCCGGAAAAATCAGCGAGAAGCCGATACCGCTCAGTGCTGCGCCCAGCATCGCCATGCCGGCTTGCCCCGCCGTGGCCAGCACGACCAGGCCCACGCACTCGATCAGCAGGGATACCAGCGCCGTGCGATAGCCGCCGAAGGTCGCGATGGTCCAGCCCAGCACCAGTCGCACGCCCACGAAACACACGCCGAACACGCTCAGTGTCGGTGCGGCGCCCTTCCATCCCTGGCTGGCGAAATACAGCGTGATGAAGGTGGCGATGACGCCAAAGCCCACCGAGCCCAGCGCCAGGCCCATGCCGTAGGGCGCCACGCGCCCGAACACGTGGTGCATCGGCATGCGCTCGCCAGCCTCCACGTGCACGGCCGGGCGGCGCCACGCCAGCAGCAGCCCGCCCAGCATCAACACCAGGCTGGCCACGCCGATGCTGACGAAGCCCAGCGCGCCGGTGAGCAACACGCCCAGCGGCGCACCCACGGCCAACGCGCCGTAGGTGGCAATGCCATTCCACGAGATCACCTTGGCCGTGTGCTCGGCCCCCACGCGGCCGATGCCCCACATGATGCAGCCTGTCGCCACGCAGCTCTCGCCCATGCCCAGCGCGAGTCGAGCCACCAGCATCACGCCCACCGAAGCCACCGGCAACTGGCGCAGCAACGCGGCGCCGATCATCAGCAGGCCGCTGGCGGCGCAGGCCACCAGGCCGACAAGGGCGGTGCGGCGGGGCCCCGCCGTGTCAGAGGTGCGTCCGGCAAAACCACGACTGAGCAGGGTGGCCACGTACTGGGTGCTGATGACCAGGCCGGCCAGCACCGCACCAAAGCCAAGATCGTCATGCACGAACGGCGGCAGCACCGCCAGTTGCATGCCGATCACCAGATAGGCCAGGAAGGTGAATAGGACGATCTGGACGATGCGCAGGGTCAGCGGCGATTCGCTGGCGCCCGGTTCAACATGAGTAGTCATCGGTACAACTTGGGAAGAAGAAAGTCGTGCCAGCCAGGCCGGCGCACAGGGCGCCGGCACCCGGCCATCATTCGGGCTGGCGCCAGCGGCTGGACAGCAGCCAGCCCAGGTACACGCCGATGCACACGCCGAGGAATTCGGCCACCACGCGGGCGCCGAGGTTGTCCGGGTCGTGCACTTCGGCCAGGCGCACGCGCAGCAACTGCAGCGACTGCACGCGTCCGTAGTTGAAATAGAACAGGTTCCAGAGGTCGCTGCCGCTCGCCAGCACCATGCCGATCAGGGTGGCCCAGCTGATTTCCAGGGCGGCGCTCCAGCCCTGGGTGCGGCCATACAGGTGCAGCGCGCCGAAGATCACCAGGCCGAGCACCAGCCCGATGGCGCCGGCTTCCAGCGCACCAACGATGCCGTAGCCCATCCAGGATTGATCGAAAAACATGCCCCTGTCGCCCTTCGGTTGCCAGGTCCCATTATGCCCGCGACAGCCGCCTGAGCGGGCGCCGACCTTGGTCTACGCCATAGGTTTTCTGCCTGAACACAAAGGGGCGTGCACGAATCGGCCGTCGAACGCGTCACATCACGATACCGCCCGCCCGACTAGACTTGCCGGCGCAACCTTTTGCGAGACCCGACTCACCCATGAGCACTTCCGTCAGCAGCCGCGCTGCCCTCATCCTGGTCGATGTGCAACCGGACTTCATGCCCGGCGGCGCACTGGCCTGCCATGAAGGCGACGCCATCGTGCCCGGCATCGACCAGCTGCTGAAACGCGACATCTTCCCTTATGTCGTGGCCACGCAGGACTGGCATCCGGCCGACCACGTTTCATTCACCACTTCGCATCCCGGTCGCGAGCCGTTCGAACGCATTCCGCTGTACGGCCACGCCCAGACACTGTGGCCGCCGCATTGCGTGCAGGATACGCCCGGCGCGGAACTGCATCCGGCCATCGACTGGTCGCATCTGGACACGGTGATCCGCAAGGGCGACGACCCCCGCGTGGATTCGTACAGCGGCTTTCGCGAGAACCATGGCCCGCACGGCAAACGACCCTCCACGCCGCTCCATGAGTGGCTGCGCGAACAGGGCGTGGACGAGGTTTACGTGTGCGGACTGGCGCGTGACGTGTGCGTGCTGTGGACGGCACAGGACGCTGTGGACCTGGGTTACCGCACGCACGTGCTGTGGGACCTGACGCGCCCGGTCTCGCCGGAGACGGACATCCCCACGCGCCTGCGTTTCGAAAACCTGGGCGTGCGGGTGATCGAGTCGTCCGCGCTGGCCTGAGCCAGCGTCAGCCATCGTTCTCGGTGGCGACGCTCACCTGCGGGTCACCGTCCTCATCGACGCTTACGCTGATATCGATGGGCCGGCAGCAGACCTGGCAGTCTTCGTAGTAACGCTGGCTGTCGACGGAGCCATCGACGAGTATCTCGATGGCTTCGCCGCAGTAGGGGCAATGGATGAGGATGGGTTCGAGCATGATGCCCTCGCCGACTCACATCGGCCGGTCGCTCAGCGCTTGGCCAGCGACAGCGACGAACCCCACTTGTTGACCTGCACCACGGTGCTTTCACCCGCGGCCAGGTTGGTGTCCACGTGTGCATCGCTGCTCACCGTGTGGCACGCACCGGAGTTGCGCAGCGACACGGTGTGCGCACCGCTGGGCACGTAGAGCGTGGCCTGCTCGCCGGTTTCCAGCTGCGCGGCGAACTTGTCGTCGACCATCACCTGGCTGGAGCAGCCGCCGCCGAAATAGCCGTTGGCGCGCACGATCTGGAGCGTGGCATTGCCATCGCCCGGTGCCTGGTAGAGGAACTGGCGATTGGACACGACGTCCTTGATGACCTTGTCATGGTCGTTGGTCACGCCGCAGCCGGTCAGGGCCACCATGGCCACCAGCACTGCCGCCGCCGCTGCGTTCTGCATGATCTTCATCACCGGACTCCACCTTGGATAGTTAGCTTTTTGAGCATCGCGAACACGCGATCAATCAGTTGTGAATCGTACGCTCAGGACAGGGGTGGTTCCCATGCCGAAGGGCACAGGATGCGAAACCAGCCCTCGCGCGCCGTGCGGCGGGCCAATTGCAGCACCGCCTTGTCCTTGCTGAGCAGCTCCTGCGCCCCGGCCGCCAGCGCCAGCTCCAGGAACTTCTGGTCGTCCGGGTCGGCACAGCGGGGCAGCCGGATGTCCGGGTGCAGCGCCAGCGCCTCCGTCGGCAGCAGGGTTACCCAGCGGTCGAATTCGGCGGCCGCGCCCTCTTGGGCGGCTTGATCCAGCCCGAATGCGGGATAAGTCAGTACGGTCAGCCATTCCGCCCGGCAGGGCTCGTCCACCACCGCGACGACCGCGCCCCGCACCAACGCATCCATAAGGCGGGCACAGGCGGGATCTCGGAATACGAACAGGTCGAGCGCGACGTTGGTATCGAGGACAAGCCGGGGAACGGGAACAGGCATGGCACGCATGGTGGCATAGCCGGTCGGCTAAAATGCGCTTTCCGACACGTGGATTGCCGACATGACCGAACGCCTCTTCGACGATTACTCCGTCCGCGCCACGGCGATTGCCGAAGGATCGCGCTACAGCGCCTGCCTGGTGGTCACGCCGCGTGCGCGCCACGGTTTCCCCGTGTATTTCGCCGTGTGCGAAAACCGCAGCTTCCGTGAGCAGGCGCTGGCCGAAGCCGCCGCCGAGAAAACCCTGGGCGCCATCGAATCGCTGGAAGAGGACGGCACGCCGGTATTTCCCGAGGGCTACACCGGCTTTGACGACGAACCACCCGCAGCATGATTCCGCTGAAGTACCTCGGCGGCTACCCGCCCGCCGTGCTGGACAAGGTGCGCCAACTCATCGACCGTGATGAACTTGGCGATTACCTGCAAAAGCGTCACCCGGGTCGCCACGACGTCCAGAGCGACAAGGCGCTTTACGCCTATACCAACGCGCTGCGCCAGGAGCACCTGCGCAACGCGCCCGGCATCGACCGCGTGTGGTACGACAGCAAGCTCGACGTGATCAGCAAGGCGCTGGGCATGCACACGGCCATTTCGCACGTGCACGGCAGCCGGCTCAAGGCGCGCAAGGAAATCCGCATTGCCTCGCTGTTCCGCGACACGCCGCCGGAGTTCCTGCGGATGATCGTGGTGCACGAACTGGCCCACCTGAAGGAAGCCGAGCACAACAAGGCGTTCTACCAGCTGTGCCAGTACATGCAGCCGGACTACCACCAGCAGGAGTTCGACCTTCGTCTGTTCCTGACCTGGCGCGACCTTGCCGCAAGGTCGCCGCAGTAGAATCGACGCGCCCCTTCCCCGACCGGTAGCGCCCATGCCCGTGTGGTTTCGCCAGTGGCTCAATCGCCCCCGCACCATCAGCATCGGCGGCCGGCCGTTCATCAGCGAGGGATTGACCCAACGCGTCTGGGACGACATCTACCACTTCGCACTCACCATCCGCTGGCCGACCTTTTTCGGCCTGGCAGCAGCGGTGTTCCTGACCGTCAATGCCCTGTTCGGCGTGCTTTACCAGCTGGGCGACCACGCCATTGCCAACCAGTTTCCCGCCGGTTTTCCCGGCGCGTTCTTCTTCAGCGTGGAAACACTGGCGACGGTGGGTTACGGCGACATGCATCCGCAGACGCTGTACGGGCATGTCGTGGCTACCGCGGAAATCTTCGTCGGCATGCTGAGCATCGCCCTGGTCACGGGCCTGGTGTTTGCCCGCTTCTCACGGCCGCGCGCCAAGATCATGTTCGCTGACCACCCAGTGATCCGGCTGGTGCATGGCAAGCGCACGCTGATGATCCGCGTGGCGAACGCCCGCCAGAACGCCATCGTGGAAGCCTCGGCCAAGCTGCACCTGCTGGTGCGCGAGAGTTCGCCGGAAGGCTTTCGCCTGCGCCGCATCCATGACGTTCCCCTGCTGCGCGACCGCCACCCGGTGTTCATGCTGAGCTGGAGCCTGATGCACATCATCGATGAGCAAAGCCCGATGCATGGCATGAGCGAGGAAGACCTGGCGGCCACCGAGGCCACGCTCATGCTGAGCATCGAGGGAATCGACGAAACCACCTCGCAATCCATGCTCGCCCGCCACCAGTGGAGTTGGCGCGAGTGGCGCTGGAACCATCGGTACATCGATCTGGTAAGCGACGACGAACAAGGCGTGAGCCATATCGATTACGGCGTCTTCCACCATGTGCTGCCGGTGGAAGACAACGAGGACACCGACCGCTTCTGAGCCACCCTTACAGGGTCAGCAGCACCTTGCCGACGGCGGCGCGGCTTTCCAGATAGGCATGCGCCTGTGCGCCATCGCGCAGCGGATAGCGCGCGGCGATACGCGGCGTGACCACGCCCTGGCGGATCTGCTCGAACAAGGCCGCCGCACGTTCCCGGCGTACCTCGGCGCCCGTCAGCACGTTCCACAGGTCGCCGCCGGTGAGGGTGAGCGAGCGATCCATCAACAGGCGGGGATCGACGGGATCGGGGTCACCCGCTGCCATGCCGTAGAACACCACCGTGCCGCCGATGCGCGCGGCCGCGAGGCTGTCCGGCAAGGTGCGCCCGACCGAGTCGTACACGACATTCGCGCCATGGCCGCCGGTCAGCGTGCGTGCAGCATCCACCCATTCCCCATAGCCCACTGCCGCATCGGCCCCGGCGGCAATCACGGCGTCCCGCTTGGCCTCGCTGGAGGCGATGCCGAGCACCACGACACCCAGCGCCTTGAGCATCTGCACCAGCAGCAAGCCCACGCCACCCGCCGCCGCATGCACCACGGCGACGTCGCCCCGGCGCGCCACAAAGCTGTCCGTTACCAGGTATTGCGCCGTCAGTCCCTGCAGCAGTACCGCGGCCGCCGTGTCGAAATCGATGTCGTCAGGCAGGGGAATCAGGCGATCGAGATCGACTGCCACCCGCTCGGCATTGGCGAGGGCCATATCGGCGAAGCCCACGCGTGTACCCACGGGAAACCGCGTGTCCCCCGCGGCCGCCACCTCCACGACCCCCGCCCCCTCATAGCCCAGCACCCAGGGAGCCGCACCGCTCAGGTGATAGTTGCCGTTACGGCGGTAAACGTCGGCGAAATTGAGGCCAACGCTCTTCATTCGCACCACCACCTGACGGGGCCCGGGCTGCGGATCCGGGTGCTCTTTCCAGTGCAATACGTCGGCAGGGCCAAAGCGGTCGAAAGTCAGTGCGTGCATGGGTCTGTCCCGAGGGTTCGGCAAAGAATGGCAGATTTATCAGTGGGATCGCTCGCCTGGCGAGGTGCGTGCGTGACGGTCCTGTCAGTTTTTCCTTACGTGAAGCTGTACTTTTGGTCAACGTGGTGCAAAATCACGCGTTATTCACCTCCGTTGACCGGCCGTCTCGGCCACTGTTCAGGGAGTCAAAACCATGCAGCGTACGTTCGTCGTGGGATGTCCACGATCCGGGACCACCATCGTCCAGGCCTTGCTGGCGCGCCACCCTTCGATCTACACGCTGCCGGAAACCGCGTTCTTCGAGCAACTGCACGGCGACCTGGCATGGCGCTGGGGCGACACGGGCACGCAGCCGAGCCGCCGGCGCTGGCGCCAGTCCCTGGGAATGACCCGCCGCCACGTGCGCGAGACCTTCGCCGCGCTGCACCTGCAGCTGACCGGCACCCAGGCATCCCGCCCCGCTGCGTATCACTGGCGCGCACTGTCCCGTCAGTTCCTGGAACTGCTGGACCGTTCTGCAGCCACATCACAACGTTCGATGTGGCTGGAGAAGACCCCCAACCACCTGCTCTACATCCCCGAGATCGAATCACTGGCACCGGACGCCCGTTTCGTCCACGTGGTGCGCCGGGGGATGGACGTACTGGCGTCGCTGGCCGACGTCTATCTCCGCTTCGAGAACGATGACGCCTTCGGCGGCGGCACCGTGCACTGGGCACGGCGCTGGAATCGCGCCATGGACATCCATGGCCAGCACGTGGGCCGCGCCAACCACCATTTCATCTTCCTGGAAGACCTGGTGCGCCAGCCCGACCATGAGTGGGCCCGCCTGTGTGCGTTCCTGGGCCTGCCGCCGGATGCGCCGCTGGAAAGCGCCTGCCAGCAGTCCATTGCCAACCTGAAAGACGAACCCTGGAAGGTATCGGCCATCGAAGGCCAGGTGCGCGAGGCCGACCGCAAGGTGGACGGCCTGTTCGGCCCCAAGCTGCAGCGCTGGCTGCACGACCGCCTCGCCTCCTACGACGACCTGCGCGAGCAATGCATGGCCAGCCGCATTCGTCCTTCACTACGCGTGGTGAAAACCCGCGACCTGCAGGTGGCCGGAGGGGGCTGAACCCGCCCCGGCATGGCCGCGGCTCAGGCGCCGCGGACGGGCACCTCGGTGGCGCGGTTGAAGTCGCCGATGGCCTCGACCAGTTCGGTCACGGCGACACGCTCCACTTCCGTCAAATCGGGATTCCAGCTGTCCAGGATCACCACCACGCGGGTGCGGTCGCTACGATTCCACGCCTCGTGCTCGTAGGTGTCGTCGAAGGTGACGCAGCGACCTTCCTTCCACTCATGCAGCTCGCCGCCGACATTGATGGCGCAGTCCGGTGGCACGATCAGCGGCAGGTGCGTCACCAGGCGCGTGTTGGTCACGCCACGGTGCGGCAGGATGTGGGTGCCAGGACGCAACACGGAGAACAGCGTCTCCGGCGCATGATCGCGGATGCGCACCAGCGGAATGCGTTCGAGAATGGCCGAGGTACGCGGGCAGCGCGCATGGTGCTCGTCGAAGCGATCGCCATGGCGATAGAAGAAATAGCCATCCCAGGCGGCCGGCTGTGCACCCGAAGAACTCAGGTGCCCCTTCAGCTCCTCGGCCGTCTGATTGCCAAGGAAGGGCAGCAACGGCTGGTTTTCAGCCAGCACGGCCTGCAACTCCTCGCGGATCACATCGGTAGCCGTCTCCAGCTCCGCCTGCCACGGAAAACGCTCCGTGCCGTAGTAAGGCTGGCTGGGCACGCCCGGGAAATACAGGAATTTCGGCTTCTGCCGGGGGTCCGGCAGATTGGCGGGGCGTTCACCCAGATAGATCGCCAGGCACTCCTCCACACGCGACAGCTCCGCGCGTCCGTGGCGCTGGCGCAGCGGCTCCAGTACGGCATCGAACAGGCCACGCCGGCCGGCATCGATGAAGCGTATCGCGTGCTGTACCGACTGACGAAGCCCCGGCGCAGTGGTGTTGTCACTCATCCAGCGCCCGTGCGCCTGTGCCGAATTGACCGCGCCGAAATAGGCGAGCAGTGCGCGATGCGTGTCGCCCAGCTGTTCCAGCGCCAGGCCAAGGCGCAGTCGCGCCACGAACATGTCCGGTGCGGCATCCACGCACGCACGCAGGCTCTGGACCGCCCCATGCAGGTCGCCCATCGCGCTCTGCACCACGCCACGCTGGTGCAGCAAGTCGGGGCGGCCGGGATGCAGTCCGACCGCGTCATTGAGCATGGCCAGTGCGCGACCGGCATCACCCCGGGCCATGTGCCGGCTGGCGACGAACTGCAGTGCCTCGGCATCGTCGGGCACCTGCTCCAGCAAGCGCGCAAAGTACTGCTCGGCCAGCGCCGCGTCCCCTTGCCGCAATCCGTTCAGCGCCATTTCGCGCAACGCGGACACTGCCACTCCCACCCCGCTATTCATCATTGCTCCCACCGCTTGCGACAAGCCTGTAGCCAACCGGGCGCCACGGTCCCCACCGCGGCGCATATGGGCATAATAGACGTGTTTTGACGGGCCGCACGCGCTTTTTTTCGTCAGCCGGAGGACGTGCGGCGGAGGTCATCCCTGAATCGGGTCACTGATGAATTCGCGACTGCAAGGCTTGGGGCCATCGGCCACCCAACACGTGATGATGGCCGCCCAGGCGCTGGACGCCGGGCGCGCCGACGAGGCGGACCGCCAGCTCGAGCGCGTCCTCACGGCCTATCCCGACCATCCTGAAGTGCTACGCATGAAGGCGGGCATCCTGAGCCTGCGAGGGCAGCACCACGACGCCGTGCGGCTGATGCAGCGCGCCCTGGTGCACCGGCCGAACGACGCGCTCTATCACAACACGCTGGGCTCGCTGTTCGGCAACGCCGGTGACTACGAGGGCGCGATCGTCGCCCTGCGCCGCACTTGCGAGCTCGATCCGCGACTGGCGATGGCCTGGTACAACCTCGGCGTCATGCTCACCAAATCGGTGCGCAACGACGAGGCGGCCGAGGCGCTGCAACGCGCGGTGGCGCTGGCGCCCGACCACATCGGCGCACGCGCCCTGCTGGCCGACCTGCTGCGCACGCGCGGCGACGTCGATGCGGCCGCCACGGAATACCGTCGCTTGCTGGCCGCTCGCCCGACCTTCGGGCTGGCCTGGTGGGGCCTGGCCGACCTGCGCACCCGACGCTTCGATGCCGCCGACATCGCCAGCATGCAGTCCGCACTGAAGCGAGCCGATGCGACCGAGCAGGACCGCATCACGATGGGCTTTGCGCTCGCCAAGGCATTGGACGACGAGGGTGACTATGCCCGCGCCCTGGACGCACTGGCCCAGGCCAACGCCATCGCGCGTCGTTACCAGGCGTGGGACGCACCGCGGTTTTCCACCGGCATCGGCTCGATCTCCGACGCGTTCGAACCACCGCCGACAGGCAGCGCGAAACCGCAGGGCAGCGAGGTGATCTTCATCGTCAGCCTGCCCCGCTCCGGCTCGACGCTGGTCGAACAGATCCTGGCCTCGCATTCGTCGGTGGAAGGCGCCGGCGAACTGCCGGACCTGCCGCGCGTGCTTGCCGAGGAAACCCAGCGACTGGGTGGCAAGCCCATTCCGCAGTGGGCGCGCGAAGCCACGCCCGACGACTGGCAGCGACTGGGCCAGCGCTATCTGGATCGCACCGCGCGCTGGCGCAGCGAGCGTCCCGTCTTTACCGACAAGCTTCCCAACAACTGGATCTATATCGGCGCGATCCGCGCGATGCTGCCGGGCGCGCGTGTGGTGGTCGTGCGGCGCGATCCGCTGGAAACCTGCTTCTCCTGCTATCGGCAACCCTTGGACGCCAGCAACGGCTACAGCCGCAGCTTCGGTGACCTGGCCAGCTTCTGGCGTGACTTCGACCGCAGCGTGGCACGCAGCGCGGCGCTTCATCCGGGCCATGTGCGCGAGCACAGCTACGAGGCCATGGTGGCCGATCCCGAAACGCAGATCCGCGAGCTGCTGGCCTTCTGCGGGTTGCCGTTCGAAGAAGCCTGCGTGAACTTCCACCAGAACCAGCGCGTGGTGCGCTCGCCCAGCGCCACCCAGGTGCGCCAGCCGATGCGCAGCGATACCGCACGATCACAACGCTATGGCGCGCTGCTGAACCCGCTGCGCGCAGCCCTGGGCCTGCCGGACAGCCCGGGATGACGCTCGGCACGACGCCCCCCGGAAACGTGCAGGCCCTGCTTGCCGCGCTGGCCACGGCGCCCGAGGGCGAATGGCTCGAGCAGGGGCGCACACTGATGCTTCACGGTGAGCTCCCCGCGGCGCTCACCGTATTCGACGCGGCCACGCAGCACTTTCCGGCATCGTCCGAGGCCGTACTCGGTTTCGCCGGCTTGCTGTGGCAGGTCGGCAACACCTCGCGCGCCGAACAGGTGCTGGCTGAGCGGCTGCAAGCGCATCCGACAGATGCCGGCGCCGCCTTCCTGCTTGCCTCGCTGCTGCGCGAACAGGGCCGGCTGACGGCCGTCGGACAGACCTTGCGCACCTTGTTCGCGCAGGGTCCGCATGACGTCGATACCGCTATCCGCGCGGTGGAGATGCTCGACGACTATGGCCGTCCAGACGACGCCTTCGCGATTTGCGAAATCGCGATCGACGCGGGTGCGGACGACCCTCGCCTGCACGCCTATGCGGGCATGCTCGGCATCCAGCTTGGCCTGTTCGAGCGCACGCGGGCCCACTACACCCGCGCGCTTGCACAAACGCCGGACGCGCTCGACTGGAACATCCCGCTCGGACTTGCGGGTCTGCAGCGCTACGACACGTCGGCGCATGAGGATTTCGCGTTCTTCCAGGAAGCCCTGCAACGCCCCGGACTGACCGAGCCTACGCGACGTGCATTGCTGTTCGCGCTGGGCAAGGCGCATGACGATGTTGGGGATTTTGCCGCGGCCACCACCTATCTGCGGCAGGCGAACGCAAGCGTCCACGCGGCTGGCAACTGGTCGCGCAAGCACTGGAAGCGCAGCATCGAGGCGCGGCTGGCGGCAGCGCCGCCGTCGGTGGTGCTCTCCGCTCCGGAAGACTGGACGCCGGTATTCGTGGTGGGCGTGCCGCGCTCGGGTACCACCCTGCTCGCGCAGCAGCTGGCGCGCTATCCGGGCGTGAAGAATCGCGGCGAGCTGGGCTGGCTGGAATTCTGGGAACAGCGCCTGTCACCGATAACGCCAACGCGCCGGCAACTGGAAGAAGCCGCACGCCAGGTTGAGCAACAGCTACGCCAGGACGACGGCGATGCACGCTGGTACATCGACAAGCAGCCGCTGAATCTGCTGCGTGTCGACCTGGCCATGGCGCTGTGGCCAAACGCGCGCTTTATCCATTGCGAACGTGACGCGCGCGATATCGCCCTGTCGCTGTGGTCGCAGCTGTTCCACGATCAGGCGCACGACTACGCGTACGACTTCAGCGACATCGCCACGGTGATCCGCGACTGCCAACGCCTGGCAGCCCACTGGCAGGCGCGCTATCCCGCGTCGTTCCTGAGCGTGCGCTATGAGCAGTTCGTCGATGCGCCGGAAGAAACCCTGGCCACCATCGCGCAGTGGCTTGGCCTGCCAGGCGAACCCGCGCCCAACGCACAGGCTCCGCAGACCAGCATCGCCACCGCCAGCACCTGGCAGGCGCGGCAGGCGGTGTACCGGAACTCAGCCGGACGCTGGCAGCAATACCTTCCCTATCTGCCGGAACTGGCGGCGATCAAGCCGGGCTGATCGCCACCCATCCGACGCCGCCCCATCAGGCTGGCGAACTGTCGTAACCCCAGTGGCGCAACATCGGTTCGAGTATCGGCAACAGCGGCTCGAACTGCTCGCGATACTTGTGCCAGCGGCCCACCGCCCGGCGATTCACCGGCTCGATCACCTGCGAGTAGCTGGGCGTCGCGATGTAGGCCTTGCCACGCGCATGCTGGTCAAAGGCCAGCATGGGCGCGCTGTCTTCCAGCTCGAGGAAAGCCGCGATGCGCGAAACCTGCTGCGGGAAATCGTCGACCAGGTCCTCGTAGCGCGACACCATCACCGACGGCTGCAGGATGGCCACCTCATCCAGCCAGCACTGCATGGTTTCCACGTAGGCATGGGCAAGACGCTCGAGGCTGCCGCAGGCCGCGGCCAATGCACTGGAACGGAAACTCTGCATGTAGCAGCTCAGCAGCACATCGCAGGGATGGCGCACGGCGAGGACAAACTTGGCCTGCGGGAACAACCGCACCATCATCGGCAACCACTGCATGTTCAGCGGGTTCTTGTCGACGAGTCGCGCATCCCAGTTGCGCTGGATGCGCTCGTCCACCATCGCGTGGTAACGCTTGCGCAGCTCGTCCACGTCGAACTGGCGCAGCACGCTGAGGTCATCGAGGATGCGGCGATCATGATTGCCGAGAATGCCGGCGAGCCGGTTGAAGAACGGATTCTCGTCCATGGACTGCAGGCCCGGGTGCGCGTCGAGCACCTGTTCCAGCAAGGTCGTGCCCGAGCGTGGGAAGCCCACCACGAACACCGGCGAATCGTGCATCTCCGGTGCAATCAGCTGCGGCCAGCGCGCGACCTGCTCGGCAGTCACGCGAGGAGCGTCAACCGGCATGGCGGGGGCACCCGGCACAAAGAATTCGGGTGAATCGAAACTGCGTTCCGCGGCTTCCATGCGATGCGCCACCTGCAGCGCCTCCATGGCTTTACTCGTTTCTCCGAGCTTGTCGTAGGCAGAAGCGAGCAGGTAGTAATGATTGAAGCTGCCTTCGGACTCCGGCCCGGTGACCTCCAGCAGATCGCGTGCCGCCGTCGCATCGCCACGGCGCATGGCCAGCGTCGCCACAACATGACGGGCCTCACGCGTCTGTACGTTCGACGCGCCGGACCCGGCACGCAGCACGGGCACCAGCACCGCGTCGGCATCGTCAAGGCGATTGAGGCGCTCGTAGTGGTTGGCCAGCAGCAGGCGCACGTCGAACTGCCCGGGCCAGCGCGCCAGCAGATCCTCCAGCACTTCGACCGCATCGGGAATATCGTTCTTCAGCGTCAGCACCTGGGCCAGCGACAGCTGCAGGTCGTCATCGTTGAACGGCACCCACTGGCGCCAGCGGCGCAGCAAATCCTCTGCGCCTTCCTGGTCCTGGCAGTAGCAGCAGGCCCGCGCCGCATCGACACGGGCCTCCAGGGAGTCGGGATCGGCCGCCACCACATCCAGCAGAAGGTGACGCGCCGTCAGGTAATCGCGCAACTCGATCAGCAGCAGGCCAAGCTGGCGCTTGGGCGTGATGTTCGAGGGGTCAAGCTCCACAGCGCGCGCAAAGGCCTTGACCGCCTCGCCCTGATGGCCCGTTTCCAGCAGGGCCGTGCCGTAGTTGTTCCAGTTGATGCTGCTTTCCGAGCCCTGCGCGAGTTCGGCATAGAACGGCAGCGCGTCGCTTACGCGGCGCTGCATGTGCAGGCTGATGGCCAGCATCAGCGTGAGGTCAGGGCGGCCGGGGTGAACCGCAAGTGCGGCTCGGCTCAGCTGTTCGGCGCGCTCGGGATGACCGCCGTTGATGGCGGCCCCAATCTGGGAGATGTCGTCGGAAACCATGGCTTCACACATAAAGAAGGGCCGCGTGGAATTCCACGCGGCCCTCAAGGTTAACGCTTATATCAACGGCTTAGAACTTGACCGTGACGCGAGCCCAGTAGTAACGGCCCATCAGGTCGAAGTCGCTCGGGTCGGTGTTGGCGTTGAGCGAGTTGTTCGCGTACAGCATGGGCGGCTGCTTGTCGAACAGGTTATTCACGCCGAAGTCCAGACGGGTGTTGATGATGGCCAGGTTGTAGCCGATCGACACGTCGTTGTAGACGGTTGCACCGTACTTGAGGATCGAGCCCGGGTTGCCGTTCGGCGCGCTGTCCTGCGGCGAACCTTCGGGGCCACCCATCTCGAAGCGACCGATGTAGCGCATGCGCCACTGGGCACTCCAGCCGCCAGCCTGCCAATCCACGAAGCCCTGTGCACGCCAGCGCGGGAAGAAGCAGACGCCGACCGCATCCGGACAAGCCGACGAAGCTGCCGAACCATAGGCAAGCATGTGACCGGCGTTCTTGTAGGTGATGCCACCTTCAGCAGCCGTACCGGTGCTCTGGTCGTAGTACTTCAGGTAGGTCGCGTTGACGCCAACGTTGAACTGGCCGAAGGAGAACTGCGGCAGCTTGTAGTTGGCGGACCAGTCGATACCCGAGGTGTTCAGGCTACCGATGTTGCCCACCGGCTCAACCGTGGACTGCAGCAGCTGACCAGCATTCGGACCCGTACCACCCTGACGCTGGATGTACTGGCAGTACTGCGTGGAACCCGCGGCGCAGAGGTTCAGCAGGCTCTGCAGACCCACCGTGGTGATGGTGTTGTTGAGGTTCACGCGCCAGAAGTCGACCGTGGTCGACAGGCCCGGCACGTAGGACGGGCTGTAGACGAAGCCGAAGTCATACGACTTGCCGTGTTCCGGCTTGACGTCGAAACCGGCAACGCGCGAACCCTGCACAACGGTACCGGCCTGCGAAGCACCCGGGAGGGTGTACTGGTTCACGAAGGAACCGTCGGTCGGGACGTTCTTACAAGCCAGGGCCAGCGGCGAACCCGCCGGGGCACCGGTGTAGCCGTTACACGGATCGGTGTGGATCAGCGGAGCATCCGAACCCGAGGCATACAGCTCGCCCAGGGTCGGCGCGCGGAACACGTCTTCCATGGTGCCGCGGAGCAGCAGGTCGTCGAACGGCTTCCACTCCAGCGCGAACTTGAAGTTGTTCGTGGTGCCGAAGCTGCCGATATCCGAGTAACGATCACCGATGGTCAGGTTCAGCGACTGCACGCCCGGCAGGCCGGCCAGAATCGGGATGAACGCTTCGGCGTAGATGTCCTTGGTGGTGTAACCACCCTGCACGGCGCTCAAGCACTGGCTGCCCAGCGTACAGCTACCCGTGGTCGGGTCGATGGTCAGCTGCGGAGCCGGCACGGTGTGCTGGTAGTCCTTGCGGTCTTCAGCACCCAGGGCCAGCTGCACGGCACCGGCCGGCAGGCTGAACAGCTCGCCGCTGATGCCAGCGTGCCAGGTGCGCTCGATGACGTAGCTGTTGGACGGAGCCGTGACGCTGGCTGCCTTCACTGCGGCGATGCTGCCGGCGGACGAGTTGGGCTCGAACGGGTTGAACTGGCAGGCCACCGGATCGACGCCGGCCGGGCAGCTCGCGGTGCCGTCAGCGTTGAGCGTGGAGGCACCGGTGTACAGCTTGGTCTGGTCAACCAGGCCAGCCGTGGTGGTCACGACGCTCTCGTGGCCGTAGTTGAAGCCGACGTCCCAGTTCCAGTTCTTGTCCCAAACGGTGAAGTCGCCCTTGAAGCCCGTGTTGATCTGGGCATCGGTACGACCCGTGAACGCTTCGCGCACACCGTTGGAGGTCAGACGCTGGGTGAAGTTCAGGCCGTTGGACGTGCCGTAGCCGCCGCCCGGGTTGAACACGTTGAACGCGTTGCCCGGGGCAACCGACGCGCCGGTGTTGGTCGTGCCATACACGGCCGGAGCCAACTGGAAGTTGGCCGAGGTCTTCTGGTAGACCGCGTCCACGTAGGCGGTGACGTGATCGCCCAGGTGGTAGTCACCATGCAGGAAGCCGCCGGTGCGCTCCTGCGGGGTCATGATCAGGTTGACCGACGCGTAGTTGTACTTGTCGGTAGCCGGGTTGTAGCAGTGGTAATTCGACGAGTTGAAGACCGTCGGGTTGCCGCCAGCATTCAGCGACACGCGATTGCCGTTGGAACCGCAGCTGAGGCCGCCGGCTGCTGCCGTGGCGGGGTCAACCTGGATGCGGCCCACCGGGGTGGCCGTCGAACCGCCGATGTAGACCTGCGAGCCGGAAAGCGTCAGCGCGTTCTTGGAGAACGAGCGGTTGGCCGACTCCACGCCATCCTGCTTGTTGTAGCTGATGCCGGCCATGATGCAGCCCTTATCGGACGTCTGGCCGAACGTGAAGGTGTAGCCGCTCTGCTCACCGTCGTTACGATCGGACTGGCCGACGTTGGCGGTGAAGGTGGCACCCTGGTAGTTCTTGCGGGTGATGAAGTTCACCACGCCGCCGATGGCATCCGAACCGTACGTGGCCGACGCACCGGTCGGCAGCACTTCGATGCGCTCGATGGCATCGGCCGGAATGGCGTTGGGGTCCTTGCTCAGCAGGCGCTGGCCGTCGATCAGGATCAGCGTGCGCTTGGAGCCAAGGCCGCGAAGGTTGATGGACGACTGGCCCGTACCACCGCCGTTGTTGACCTGCGGGTTGACGTTGCCACCCGTCATGGCCGGCAGCTGCTGGACGAGGTCGCCCAGGGTCTGCTTGCCCGTCGCCTGGATCTGGGCGCGGTCGATGGTGACAACCGGGCTGGCCGTTTCGACGTCTACACGGCGAATCAGCGAACCGGTGACGGTCACCGTTTCAAGCGTCTTGCTCTTGGCCTGGTCGGCAGCCGGTGCCGGCGTGCTGGACTGTGCGTCCTGAGCGAAAGCTGCAGTGCCGTAGGCGCTAGCGGTGAGCATACCCAGCGAAAGCGCCAGGCGCACCGACGTGCACAGTTTATTTTCCCCGAACTTCATGAGAACACCCTCCCGTTATTTATATTGACTGGGTTTGAAAGATTTCCCCGCCTCAAACCCGCGCCCTAGTCACCCAAACTATTTAGGTGCAGACCCCTATCGAGGGTAGTCCACAGCGCTGGGCATTTATCACGCTTTACTTACAGATAGTCAATAAAATCTATACGGCAAGAAATTACCATGTCGCGACAGTTATCGCAGATACTTGCGAAATAATCTGTTCGGAAAGACAACCCCTTGGCGCATCCGCGTCCGCTGCGGCGCACCGACCATCGTTGGAACGGGGTGAAGCCATGGTGAAAGCGGCCTGGCCGGATTCTCCCTTCCGCACCAGACCGCTGATTCTGCAAGGGCTTAGTCGAGGCTGCCCTCTTCCTCGAAACGCAGGTGTTTTACGCTGCGTCCCTTGCGCCGCACCAATTTCAACGCCTCAATACCAATGCGTATGTGGCGTTCAACAAATTGCGCGGTCACGCTGCGGTCGCTTAATTCCGTCTTAACGCCCTCCGGAATCATCGGCTGGTCGGACACCAGCAACAGGGCGCCGCAGGGGATCTTGTTGGCGAAGCCCGCCGCGAAGATGGTGGCGGTCTCCATGTCGATGGCCATGCAGCGGGTCCGCCGCAGGTAATCCTTGAACG
The DNA here is from genome assembly GCF_014297575.1 of Dyella telluris. Classification (NCBI taxonomy): domain Bacteria; kingdom Pseudomonadati; phylum Pseudomonadota; class Gammaproteobacteria; order Lysobacterales; family Rhodanobacteraceae; genus Dyella; species Dyella telluris. The sequence goes on from NZ_CP060412.1 coordinate 1,493,450, forward strand.
CCTCGTCGTGCTCCCAGACCCGGCGGTTGGTGGTGTACACCGTGCCGGTCCAGTAGTCGTAGCCCAGGTCGCGGATCATGGTGGAGACGCCACGCTGCAGCTGGAAGGCCGGCAAGGCCGGCACCTCGGGCAACAGATAGTCGTTGGAGGTGCCCTCGCCGCGGATGGCGGCAATCGGCAGCACCAGGTCGCCGATGGCGTTCTTCTTCTTGAGGCCACCGCACTTGCCCAGGAACAACGCCGCCTTGGGATGGATGGCGCTGAGCAGATCCATCACGGTCGCCGCATTGGGGCTGCCCATGCCGAAGTTGATCAGGGTGATGCCGTCGGCGGTGGCATTGGGCATGGGCCGGTCGCGGCCCCGCACTTCCACGCCATGCCATTCGGCAAAGAGGTCCACGTAATGCCCGAAATTGGTCAGCAGAATGTGCTGCCCAAACTCCTCCACAGGCGTGCCGGTATAGCGCGGCAGCCAGTTGGAGACGATCTCCTGCTTGTCTTTCATTAAGACCCCTTGAGGTCAGCGCGAACGGGGGTTCCGTTGCGCGTTACCGGCGACGCCACGCCGGCACGATGCCAGATCAGTGCGTGCATCTTAGCCGGTGACGGGCGCCAGCTGGATGGTCCGTTGTCATTTTCTTGAACCCTGCCTGCCCACGATGGGTTTTCCGGAAAGGAGAACACCATGCTGCTGATCGGTTGGATCGCCGCCCTGCTCGTATTCCTGGGCCTGGCCTTCGCGGGCCGTGGCTGGCTGGCCTGGGTGCTGGGCGTGGCCGTGCTGCTCATCACCTGGATGGTGCGCGGGGTGGATTCGCCACTCCTTCTATATGTACTGCTTCTCGCCGCGGCATTGGTTGCACTGGTAACCGGTTTTGCGCCACTGCGCCGCGCGCTTTTCGCACGCGCCCTGCTGCCGGTGCTGGCCCGTGTCATGCCGCGGCTGGGCGAGACCGAACGCATTGCGCTCGAGGCAGGCACGGTGTGGTGGGACGCGCAGATCTTCTCCGGCGCGCCCGACTGGGATGCGTTGCTGCGTTTTGAATGCAAGCCGCTTAGCGCGCGCGAACAGGCTTTCATGGACGGCCCGGTGACGCAGTTGTGCGCCATGCTCGACGACTGGAAGGTGCAGCAGCAGCGCGACCTGCCGCCGGAGGTGTGGGAGTTCATCAAGCGCGAGCGCTTCTTCGGCATGGTGCTGCCGGAAACCTATGGCGGGCTGGGCATGTCCGAGATCGGCCATTCGCGCGTGGTCACGCGCATCGCCACGCGCTCGGTGGCCGCCGCCGTTACCGTGATGGTGCCCAATTCGCTGGGCCCCGGCGAGTTGCTGCTCCACTACGGCACCGAGGCGCAGAAGCAGCACTACCTGCCCCGCCTTGCCGATGGCCGGGAGGTTCCCTGTTTCGCGCTCACCGGACCGGAAGCCGGGTCCGATGCCGCGGCCACGCAGTCCGAAGGCATCGTGGAATGGGGCCAGTGGCGTGGCGAAGAGGTGATCGGCCTGCGCCTGAACTGGAACAAGCGATACATCACGCTGGCGCCGGTGGCCACGCTGATTGGCCTGGCCTTCCGCCTTAAGGACCCGAACGGTTTGCTCGGCGGCCCAGTGGATCGCGGCATCACCTGTGCGCTGATCGCCCGCGACCTGCCTGGCGTGGTGATCGGCGCGCACCACGATCCCATGGGCGTGCCGTTTGCCAATGGCCCCATCGAAGGCCACGACGTGTTCGTTCCCATCGACGCCATCGTCGGCGGCGTTGAGCAGGTGGGACGCGGCTGGCGCATGCTGATGGAAAGCCTCGCGGCGGGGCGATCCATCTCGCTGCCCGCGCTCGCGGTGGGCGCGGCACAGATGGCCACGCGCATTTGCGGTGCCTACGCCACGGTGCGCGAACAGTTCGATACGCCCATCGGCCGCTTCGAAGGCATCGAAGAACCGCTGGCCCGCATTGCCGGCCTGACCTATCTGATGACGGCCACGCGCACGCTCACTTGCGGCGCACTGGATGCAGGCGAAAAGCCGGCGGTGCTCGGCTCCATTGCCAAGGCCTATCTCACCGACGCCATGCGCGAAGTGGTGAGCGACGCCATGGACATCCGCGCGGGCGCGGCGATCCAGCGCGGTCCGCGCAATCAGCTGTCGCCGATGTGGATGTCCGTGCCCATCGGCATCACCGTCGAGGGCGCCAACATCCTGACCCGCTCGATGATCATCTATGGCCAGGGCGCCATCCGCTGCCATCCGTGGGTGCAGAAACTGATCGAAGCGATTGCCGCGAAGGACCTCAAAGCCGTCGACGCCTGCACCTTCGGCTACATCAACTTCGTATTCACCCGCGCCGTGCGGGCACTGTTGCTGGGGCTGACCAGCGCCCGGCTGGCCAAAGCGCCCGCCAACGAGCTGACGCGTTACTACCAGCACCTCACGCGCTTTGCATCGGCCTTCGCGCTGATTTCCGATACCTGCATGGCGACCCTGGGCGGCTCGCTGAAGCGCCGGGAGAAGATCTCCGGTCGCCTGGCCGATGCGCTGGCCTGGCAGTACCTCGCCGCGGCCACGCTCAAGCGCTACCACGACGAAGCCAAGCTCGCCTCCAACTACGACCTCGCGCGCTGGGGTGTGGCGCTGGCGCTCTATCGCACGCAGGAGGCGCTACGCGGCGTGCTGGATAACCTGCCGGCCGGGTTCGCGGCCGGTGTGGTCCGCCTGTTGGTATTCCCGCTGGGCGCACGCTTCCGGCCGCCGTCGGACCGGCTGGGCCAGCGCGCGGCGCGCGCCATCCTGGAAGACCGCGAAGCGCGCATCCATCTCACCGGGGACATCCACGTGCCCGGCCCGCAGGAACCCGGGCTCGGCGAGCTGGAAGCGGCGCTGGACAAGGCCGTGCGTGCCCTGCCGGTGGAAACCAAGTTGCGCGATGCTATCCGCGCCGGCCAGCTCGACCGGGCGTCGGGCGACGAACTGGGCCAGCATGCCCTGGCGGCGGGCATCATTACCCAGGCCGAGTACGACGCACTCAGCGAAGCGGACGAAGCGCGCAACGCGGTGGTACAGGTGGATGCCTTCGACCTGGAGGTCTACCGCCAACTGCGCTAGGCCGGCGACGGGCCATCCCCTTGCCGTGACAAAACCCGTGGCATCATGAGCCAACGGTCAGGGTCGGCACGTACCGGGCTGCGTGCTATGTTGCCCTCGCTTGTCACCGGGGAGTCACAAACATGCGGATGGGTTTAGCCATCGATGCGGCCTGCGATCTGCCGCAGGCTTTCCTGCAAGAACACAACGTCGCGGTGATGCCCATCACCATCCAGGTCGACGATGAAGTCTTCATGGACAACCGCAACCAGGTGGAGCTTCACCGGTTCCTGGACCGAAAGCTCGGCAGTCGCAGTCATTCGGCCGAGACCATCCCCTGCTCCGTCGAGGACGTGCAGAAGCTGTTCCTCGAGAAGCTGGTGCTGGAGAACGATTGCGTTTTCTGCCTCACCATCACCGCCACGCGCAGTGCCATCAACGAGCACGTGAACAAGGCCAGCTTCGCGGTGCTCAAGCATTACCGCGACGTGCGCGAGAAGAACAACATGAGCGGGCCGTTCCTGATGCGCGTGGTCGACACCCGCACGCTGTTCGCTGGTTCCGGCCCGTGCATTGTCGAGGCCGCACGCCTGATCGCCGCGGGCGAGCAGCCGGCAGCCATCCGCGAACGACTCACCCATATCGCCAACAACTCCTACGGCTACATGCTGCCGCGCGACCTGTACTACCTGCGCGCGCGTGCCAAGAAGAAAGGCGACCGCAGCGTGGGCCTGGTCAGCGCCATGCTCGGCTCGGCGCTGGACATCAAGCCGCTGCTGCGTGGCTACCGTGGCGAAACCGGCCCGGTGGGCAAGGTGCGCGGCTTCGAACACGGCGCGGAGACGCTGTTCAACTACACGGCGCAGCGTGTGCGTACCGGCCTGCTGGTGCCCGCGGTCTGCGTCAGCTACGGCGGCGAACTTAGCGAACTTGCCAAGCTGCCCGGCTATGACGGCCTGCGCGCGGCCTGCGATGAAACCGGTGTCGCGCTGATGGAAGCCCCGATGAGCATCACCGGCATGGTCAACGTTGGCGAAGGCGCCGTCACGCTCGGCTTCGCCGCTGAAGAGCACGTCGCCGAGTTCTGAGCGCTTCGACTTTCAGGAGGGTTTGCATGATCCGCCTGTACCTGCTCGCGCCGCTCCTGCTGCTTAGCGTGCCCGCCGCGGCGGGCACGGCGTACCAATGCACGGACGCCGGCGGCAAGGTGTCGTTCCAGGACAAGCCCTGCGCCGGCGCACAGCGCCAGCAGGTGCTGCATCTGGACGATTCGCAGCCCGTCGCCACGCCGGCGCCCCGGCCCTCCGATGCACCGGTATTCGAAACCGTGCCGCCACCGGCGCCACCAGCCCAGCCGTACACTCCCCTGCCGGTGTTGTACGCGTGCGTGCGCGCCACCGATGGCAAGCCCTACACCAGCAGCAACGGCGATCCCCAGCCCTACCAGGTTCCCTACGGCATCCTCGGTGCTTCGGCACTGCCACTGTCCCAGGTTTACGGCGGACCCGGCGCCGCCGGCGCCTCCGCCCCCGAACTCAACCGCGGACGCATCACCACCGGCTTGATCGCCAATCACTACGTATGGGTGCAGGACCAGTGCCGCGAACTCACCCGGCCAGAAACCTGCCATGCCCTGCGCGATGCCTACGACGACAACGCCACCAAACTGCGCCGCGCCTTCAAGAGCGACCAGCCACCACTGGAGCAGCGTGACCAGGAGCTGCGCGCCCAGCTGCACAACTGCTGAGCCCGGCCTGAGCAAAGATTGACCAATGTCATGCAAGTGCCTGCCACGGAACGGCCATTGGCAGTTGTGCACAGGCTTGCTACCAGGGTTTCCCCAATCGCTGTGGAAAACACGCGGAGATGCCGCATCGGGGTGCTGTCGAAAATCTGCGCATGATGGTGAAACTCTCACGCTGGCGCGTACTTGCGTGATCTGTCCACAGGCTTACCCCTGTGCATTCCACATGTGCTGTGGAAAACGCGGCGTGTTGCGGTGTCAGGGTGGTGTCGAAAGTCTGCGCAGGATGGTGAAACACTCGCACCGGCGCGCACTTGCGTGATCTGTCCACAGGCTTGCCCCTGTGCATTCCACATGTGCTGTGGAAAACGCATCGTGATGCAGCGTCGGCACGCTGTCGAAAATCTACGCATGATGGTGAAACTCTCGCACCGGCGCGCACTTGCGCAATCTGTCCACAGGCTTGCCCCATGGCATTCCACATGTGCTGTGGAAAACGCGTGGTGAGGTGGCGTCGGCATGGTGTCGAAAATCTACGCATGGTGGTGAAACTCTCGCGCTGGCACGCACTTGCGTGATCTGTCCACAGGCTTACCCCATTCCGTTCCACATCTGCTGTGGAAAACGCGTGTGACGCGGTGTCAGCGTGGTGTCGAAAATTTGCCCACGATGGTGAAACTCTCGCGCAGGCGCGTACTTGCGTGATCTGTCCACAGGCTTGCCCCATGGCACTCCACATGCGCTGTGGAAAAGATGCGCGGGGCTGCTGCGAATGTAGGCAGGATGATGAAACGGTATCGCTGGCGAGGACTTGCGTGATCTGTCCACAGGGTTGCACAGCGGGAATCCACATTGGGTGTGGAAAAGTGCGTTGGGTTCGTTTGTTAGACCGCTATGTTGTCGCGACCTGGCTCGCCTGCCGCGGGCTTCCGACCTCCTGCCGGAGGCCGGGTTACTTTCTCTTGCGTGCCCAAGAGAAAGTAACCAAAGAGAAGGGCACCCCATCGCGGCGCTGGCCGATAGAGCCGGCCAGTGCGTGAGGGTCGGCCGGGCTTTTCGACAGGGCGTCCTGCCCTGTCGAAAAGGGATCGGCATCCTTGCCGATCCCCCTGCGGGCCTGTCGTCCGCCCCTCACCGCCGCTCAAGGGGGCGGGTAGGTCAAAAGCCAGAGCCAGAGCCGAAGGCTCGTGCAGCTGCGCTGCACATCGCGACGCGATGACACATCGAGTGCCGGCCTAGCTTCACTGTAGGAGCGCACCCTGTGCGCGACAGCCGGACGGAGCGGTATCGACATGGCGCTGCGGTCGCGCACAAGGTGCGCTCCTACAGGGGGTGTCTCGCACCGTGTGAAGCCCGTTTCTTTCTCGCCTCAGTGCTCATTCCAGTCCTCTCCCGAACGGGAGAGGACGAGCGACAAGTGATGTTCAACGTGAACACCCAAGTGGCAAGGAAGGAGGTGCCTCGTAGAGGCACGACGCTCCGCGTTAAGTCCTCAGGGCTTTGGCGCGTTGCGAAGCGCTTTGCAGTACCCGCTGTGTAGAGGCGAAGGTTGCCAAGCAACACCGTTCCTCAGCCGTTCGGGCTTATCCCATCGGCATGCTGCCAGCCTTTAAGGCCATTTCTTTGGGTTACTTTTCTTTGGGCCAGCAAAGAAAAGTGACTCGGCCTCCGGCAGGAGGTCGAAACGCCTCCGCTGCGTAAGCGGCCAGGTCGCCGCCACGCACGAGACCGAAGGCCAAGAACAGAGAAGCTCGATTCCCGCCTTCGCTGGAATGACGCCTCTGATCAATCGATCGGGCAAGCGTGGCCCCTCACCCCAACCCTCTCCCCAAAGGGGAGAGGGAGCAAGAGCAACGAGTGCAATCCACCCCACCCTCAAAACCCGTAATTCAAAAACCCCCCATCCACCGCCAACACCTGCCCCGTCACATAACTCGCCGCCGGCAGGCACAGAAACGCGATCGCCGCCGCCACTTCTTCCGGCTCACCAATGCGCCGCAACGGCGTGCGATCCAGCACCTCGTCGAGGTACTCGTCGTTTGCCAGCGCCGGTTCCGACCGCTGCGTGCGGATATACCAGGGCGCCACCGCATTCACGCGGATGCCATCCGCTGCCCATTCCACCGCAAGGTTGCGGGTGAGTTGATGCAGGGCCGCCTTGGTCATGCCATAGGGTGATCCCGTGCGCACATGTGTCACACCGGACACCGATCCCACGTTCACGATGGCCGCGTTGGCGTGCTGCACCAGCTGCGGATGCGCAAGGCGGCACATTTCGAAGGCGGAAAACAGGTTCTGCTCGAAGATCAGGCGGTACTCGTCTTCGCGATAGGCGAGCGTCGGCGCCGGACGATTGCCGCCCGCGTTGTTCACCAGCAGCGAGAGGGGTGCGCCGAGATCTGCTACCCAGTCAAACACGGCAAGCCGGTCTTCCTGCTCGCTCAGGTCGGCATCGAAAGCCAGCACCTCGATGCCCGGGAAGTCATCCAGCAACTCGATGCGCACTTGTTCCAGGTAATCACCGTCGCGGGCAACCAGCAGAAGATTGGCGCCCAGCCCGGCGAGTTCACGGGCGGTGGCGTAGCCGATGCCCTTGCTGGCACCCGTGATCAAGGCGGTATGTCCCTGCAGCTGCCATGCGTCGATGCGTGCGTTCATGCGCCGAGCTTAGAGCCTGTACGCGTTTCCAGCCAAGTTTTGTCGGCTACCATGCAGCCAACAGCGTTGGAACCATCTTTCGGCGAGGTCTTCCATGAAACGGCTCATTCCCCTGCTATGCCTGCTCACGCTTGCCGCCTGCTCCGGCAAGCCGCCCGCGCCGGAATCGGCACCGGCCACGGCCAGCACGGCGCGCGTCGCCACACCCTGGGACGCCATGGAGAAGGACAAGCAGCGTGCCGCCGACGTGCAGAAAACAGTGGACGAGCAGGCCAAAAAGCAGCAACAGCAGATCGAAGCCGCGCAGCAATAAGGCTCGTCAGGCGAGGGTACTTGGCAAATGGACGTCCGGACGGGCATGGTGTCCGGCATGAATGCCCATCACGACGAACTCGCCACCGCGCCGCTGCTGGATATCGACGATGCCAGCGTGATGCGCGGTGATCGGCTGATCCTCGACAGCTTCAGCCTGCGCATCGACGCCGGCCAGCACACCGCCATCCTCGGCGCGAATGGTGCCGGCAAATCCACCCTGGTGCGCCTGATCACGCGCGAGCTCTACCCGCTTGCGCGCAGGGATGGCCGTGCATCCATGCACGTGTTCGGTCGCGAGCGCTGGCATGTCTCCGATCTTCGCGGGCTGCTCGGCATCGTCTCGCCATCACTGCAGCACGACTGCACCACGGATGCCACGCTGGAAGTGGCCGAGGCGGTGCTGTCCAGCTTCTTTGCCGCGCAGCGGCTGGGCCTGAATCACCACGTGACGGCCGCCATGCGCGAACGCGCCGATGAAGCCCTGGAGCAGGCCGGCGCCACGCACCTGCTTGGCCGCACCATGGCCAGCCTGTCCACGGGCGAGGCGAGGCGCGTGCTGATTGCCCGCGCACTGGTGCACCGGCCGCGCGCCCTGCTGCTCGATGAACCCTGCGCCGGACTGGACATGGCCAGCCGGCGCCGCTTCCTGGAAAACTTGCGCGGCCTCGCGCGCCATGGGACCACGCTATTGCTGGTGACCCATCACGTGGAGGAGATCCTCCCCGAGATCCAGCAGGTGGTGCTGCTGCGCGACGGGCAGCTGCTCAGGCAGGGCAGCAAGAACGACGTACTCACCGGCCCCCTGCTGTCCGAAACGTTCGGCATGCCGGTTTGCGTGGAGCGTCACGGCGACTACTTCAGCGCCGCCATCGCCTGAGGGACATCCGGACGTCCATCCGTCCAACCGTCGAAACGCTTGACGGGCCGGACGGCGGAAGCGTACTTTTGCGTCGCTGGTGGCTTTCATCCCTTCATCGCGATGAAGGGATGAAATTAAAAGGGAAGCCTGTGCGGCCCAACCGGGCCAATTCCGGCGCTGCCCCGCAGCGGTGTGTGGAAACAACCTTCGCCATGAGCACTGGTCCTGACGGACCGGGAAGCGGCGGACAGTAGGCGAGGCATCGACATGCCTCATGTCCACGAGCCCGAAGACCTGCCCCGGCCGGGAGGCTTGTCCTCCTGACAGACCTGGAGCTTCCGCGGGGAGGCAGCCGGATGCTGCGTCGTGGCCACGCCCACGGCGCGCGCCTCCGTGCCTGCTCGCGCAAGACCCGGTTCGCCCGAGGGGGCGAAGGTCGCTGGCGTGCAGGTGGAAGCCGCTCGCCGCAGTTCCTTCGTTCCTCATTCATCACGAATCGAGGACACGTAATCATGACTACCGTTACCAACCTGGGCTTTCCCCGCATGGGCCCACGACGCGAACTCAAGCATGCGCTGGAGGCGTACTGGCACGGCGAAAGCACGGCGCAGCAGCTGGAGGAAGCCGCGCGCTCACTCCGGCGCAGGCACTGGGAGCTGCAACGCGAGGCCGGTGCCGACATCGTTCCCTGCAACGATTTCTCGCTGTACGACCATGTGCTGGACATGGCCTTCCTGTTCGATGCCATACCCGAACGCTATCGCCCGCTGGTCGAGCGCGATGCACATGCCGGCTACTTCGCGCTGGCGCGCGGATGGCAACAAGATGGCCTTGATCTCCACGCGCTGGAGATGACCAAGTGGTTCGACACCAACTATCACTACCTGGTGCCTGAGCTCCATGCGGGGCAGACCTTCCGTCTGCGCGGGAACAAACCCGTCGACGAGTTCATCGAGGCGCGCGAGCAGGGTTTCGAAGCTCGTCCCGTGCTCTTGGGGCCGGTGAGCTTCCTGCTGCTGTCCAAGGCCGTGGATGGCAGCGATTGCCTCGACCTGCTGGACCGTTTGCTGCCTGTCTATGCGCAATTGCTGGCCCGGCTGAGCCAGGCGGGCGCGGAATGGGTACAGATCGACGAACCCTGCCTGGTGCTGGACCAGGACGGCGATGACCATGCAGCCTATCGCAAGGCATATCGCGCGCTCGCGGATGGCAACCGCCCGAAGCTGTTGCTCGCTACCTATTTCGGAGCGCCCGCCGACAATCTCCCGCTCGTTGCAGAGCTGCCGGTCGATGGCCTGCACGTGGATCTGGTGCGCGCGCCCGAACAGCTCGACGCCGTGCTTGATGCGCTGGGCGAGGAGAAGATCCTCTCGCTGGGCCTCGTTGATGGCCGCAACGTCTGGCGTGCCGACCTGGACCGCGCACTGCGAACGCTGCGCCGCGCGCACGATCGCTTCGGTGGCCTGCGCGTGCAGATCGCCCCCTCCTGCTCGCTGTTGCACGTACCGGTGGATGTCGCCGTGGAAACGTCCCTGCCGGACGACCTGCGCTCCTGGCTCGCCTTCGCGACGCAGAAGATCGGCGAACTGCGCATTCTGGCAAATGCTGTCAAAGGCCGCGTCAGCGCCTACGCGGCCCTGGATACCGCGCGCGCGCAATGGGTATCGCGCCAGCAATCGCCGCGTGTGCATCGTGCCGAGGTCGCCCAGCGCGTGGGTTCGGTCACCGCATCGCAGCTTGCACGCCGCTCCGCGCATGCGCGTCGCAAGCACGCCCAGCAGGAACGACTTGGCCTGCCGCTGTTCCCCACCACGACCATCGGTTCGTTTCCACAAACCCATGAGGTTCGCGAGGCACGCGCCCAGTTCAAGTCACGCAAGCTGTCCGCCGTTGCCTATGAGGCGTTCCTCGAAAGCGAGACGAGGCGCTGCGTGCGTTTTCAGGAGGAGATCGGCCTGGACGTGCTGGTGCATGGCGAGTTCGAGCGCAACGACATGGTGGAGTACTTCGGCGAACAGCTGGACGGCTTTGCCTTCACCAGGCTTGGCTGGGTGCAGAGCTATGGCTCGCGTTGTGTGAAGCCGCCCATCATCTACGGCGACGTGCAGCGCCCCGCGCCCATGACCGTGCGCTGGTCATGCTACGCGCAGTCGCTCACCCCTCGCCCCATGAAAGGCATGCTGACCGGCCCGGTGACGGTGCTGCAATGGTCGTTCGTGCGCGACGACCAGCCGCGCGCCACAACGTGCCGGCAGATCGCCCTTGCGCTGCGCGACGAAGTGCTCGACCTCGAAGCCGCCGGCATCGGCGTGATCCAGATCGATGAGCCGGCGTTGCGCGAAGGCCTGCCGCTGCGCCGCAAAGACTGGCGTGGGTATCTCGCATGGGCGGTGGAAAGCTTTCGTCTCACGGCCGCGGGCGTGCGGGACGAAACGCAGATCCACACGCACATGTGTTACTCGGAGTTCAACGACATCATCGAGGCGGTGGCGGCGATGGATGCGGACGTGATCTCCATGGAAACCTCGCGCTCGCGCATGGAACTGCTGGAAGCCTTCGTGCAGTTCCGCTATCCGAACGACATGGGCCCCGGCGTGTATGACATCCATTCGCCGCGTGTGCCGAACGTCGAGGAGATGACGGCATTGCTGCAGAAGGCTGCCGATGTGCTTCTTCCCGGGCAGCTCTGGGTCAACCCGGATTGCGGGCTGAAGACCCGCGGCTGGGCCGAAGTACGGGATGCGTTGGCGGCCATGGTGTCTGCAGCCCGACGCATGCGTGAGGTGGTCACGGTCGAGGCATGAAAAAAGCCGCCACCGGCAATCGGTGGCGGCTCTGTCTTCATCCACGTGGCCGCGTTATCGCGCGGCCACGTCACGCGCTCAACGTGGCGAACAGAAGCAGTAGGCGTAGACGTTCGGACGCCCTGCCTGCGCCGTGCGCAGCAGCTTCAGCTCCGGCGCCATGGTGTCGATATGGGCGACCCACGCCGGCAGGTGCACGCCATACGACTCGGCCACCTGCACCATCGCGCTTTCGTTGAGGCCGATCAGGAACTGCTCGAAGCCGCCCATGGGCTCTTCGACATAACGCACCGGCGCATCCTTGGCCAGCTTGGCGCGCTGCCCGGCGTCGGCCACGGCTTCACCGAGGCCACCGAGCTGGTCGACCAGACCGCGATCTTTCGCCTGCTGACCGGTCCACACGCGACCCTGCGCGATGGTGTCGATGGCGTCATAGGGCTTGCCACGCGCCTTGGCCACCTGGCCGACGAAATCGCGGTAACCCTTCTCGATGGTGGCCTGGATCACCGTGCCTACCTTGGGATCGAGCGGACGCGTGATGTCGAACGCACCAGCCAGCGGGCTCGTGCCCACGCCGTCGCTCTTCACGCCCAGCTTGTCCAGCGTGCCCGGCACGGTCATCACCATGCCGAAGATGCCGATGGAGCCCGTGATGGTGTTGGGCTCGGCGAAGATGCGATCGGCATTCATCGAGATCCAGTAGCCGCCGCTGGCCGCCACGTTACCCATCGACACCACCACCGGAATGCCGGCTTCGCGCGTCAGCGCCACTTCGCGACGGATCTGCTCGGCGGCATAGACCTCGCCACCCGGCGAGTTCACGCGCAACACCAGCGCCTTGGTGCGCTTGTCTTCGCGCGCGGCGCGGATCAGCGCGGCGGTGGAATCGCCACCCACTTCACCCTGCGGCTGCTTGCCGCCGGTGATCTCGCCTTCGGCCACCACCACGGATACGCCAGGCGTCGTGGCGTCGTCGTCGGTCAGCGTTGCCGCATAGCGCTGCAGCGATACCTGGCGGAAGCCTTCGCCCTTCTTGCCGGCGGGTACGCCTTCCTTGCGCATCATGGCGATGACTTCCGCCGGCGTGGCAACGCCGTCGACCAGATGCTGCTCCAGCGACAGCTGGCCAAGATCGCCCTTGGCGCCGGCGATCTTCTCCGGCAGCGTGTCGATATCCGAACGCAGCGTGGCCGGCTCCAGCTTGCGCAGCTTGGCCACTTCGTCGATGTAGGTATCCCACAGCCCGCCCATCCAGAAGCTGTCGGCCTCCTTCGCTTCGGGCGAGGCGTGATCGAGGATGTACGGCTCGGCCGCGCTCTTGAACTGGCCGACGCGGAACAGGTGCACATCCACGCCCAGCTTGTCGAGCAGGTCCTTGTAGAACAGCCGGTAGTTGGCCAGGCCGGTGATCATCACGCCGCCCTGCGGGTCGACCAGCACGCGGTCGGCATGCGCGGCGAGGTAGTACTGACCCTGATCAAGGCTCGGCGCCCACACCACGACCGGCTTGCCGGCAGCGCGGAAGCGATCCAGCGCCGCCCCCACTTCGCGCAGCGCGGCGAAACCGCCGCCCTGCAGTTCGCTGGGCTCGAGCAGGATGCGGGTGATGCGTGCGTCCTTGGCGGCCGCGTCGATGGCGCCAACCAGGTCGCGCAGCTGCACCTGCTTGGGCGGGTTGCCCGACAGGCTGGCCAGCGTGCGCTGCAGTGGATCGATGCTGTACTGCTCGACCAGTTCGCCCTTGGGCTTGATGACCAGCACGCTGTCGCTCAGGACGACGTGCTCGCCGCGCGTCGCCGCCAGCCCGACCAGCAGCACCAGCAGGATGACGAACAGGATGGCGAAGAAAATCAGGTTGAGGATGGTCAGCCTGACGATGTTGATGCCGCGTCCGATGACGCAGAGAAATGCCCAAAAGCCGTTGGAACGGGGCTCCGCCATTGCATGGTTCCTCACGAGGTCCGCGACAGCGTAGCTGTTCGCGGCATGAAGGTCATGTAGTGCAAGCGGCACATGGCGCCGCCCTGCACCCGCCCCTGTGCAGGGCGCGGGCATGGCGCGTCGGCCGGATCAGGCAGGTTGTTGCCAGCGCCCGCGCAACGCGCTGCGGCAGAAGCGGGTGAACAGCAGGATGGCCGCCATGGTGAGGCCGGCAATCAGGCCGATCCACATGCCCCGCGCGCCCATGCCGTGCGGGAAAGCCAGCCACCAGCCCACCGGCATGCCCACGCCCCAATAGGCGAACAGGGTGATCACCATGGGCACGCGCGTGTCCTTGAGACCACGCAGGGCGCCATTGGAGGTGACCTGGATGCCGTCGGAAAACTGGAACAACCCGGCCAGCACCATCAACTGTGCAGCCAGCGCGATCACCCCGGCGTCGTGCGTGTAGGCACGCGCCAGCACGTGCGGCAGGGTCAGCATCACCGTCGAAGAGACGGTCTGCACGCACAACGCCAGGCCCACGCCGCACAGGCCCGCGTAACGCACGCCCTGCGCATCACCACGACCCACCGCATTGCCCACGCGCACGGTGATCGCCATCGACAGTCCCAGCGGCACCATGAAAGCGATGGTCGCCACACTCAGCGCCACCTGGTGACTGGCCACCACCGTCTCGCCCAGCGTCGCGATGACCAGCGCCACCGCCACGAACAGGCCGCCTTCGGCCAGCAGGGTGACGGCCATGGGGCCGCCGATCTTCACCAGCTCCAGCAGCATGTGCGGCCGCGGCCAGGCCAGCCCTTCGCGCAGGTTCACGTCGCGATAGGCCGGGTGTTTGATCACGAAGAGCAGGAACGCCAGCATCTCCAGCCACAGCACCGTGGCGGTGGCGATGCCGCTGCCCAGCGAACCCAACGCCGGCAGGCCGAACTTGCCGTACATCAGCACGTAACCCAGCGGCGCCAGCACCAGCAGGCCGCCAAAACCGAAGTACATCGACGGCCGCGTCATCGACAGGCCTTCAGAGAGGCCGCGGATGGCGAAGTAACTCGTCATGGCCGGCGCCGCCCAGCTGATGGCATGCAGGAAGTGCGTCACGTCGGTGCGCAGCGTCGGCACCACGCCGATCCAGCCGAGCAAGGGCGTGGCATGGCGCACCAGGAACCACAGCACGATGCCCATGCCCCAGGCCAGCCACATGGCCTGCACGAACACCGCGCCCACTTCGTGGCGACGGCCGGCGCCATCGAGCTGCGCCACCGATGGGGGCACCGCCATCATCATGCCCAGGCCACTGACCAGGGCCAGCGCCCAGATGCTGACGGCCGTGGTAACCGCCGCCTGCACGTGCGCGCTCAGATGCCCCGCAAGCACGGCATCGACGAAATTGGGACCGACCGCGGCAAGTTGCGCGGCGATCAAGGGAAGGGCAAGGCGCACGGTAGCGCCAACCTCGTGCGCCACCCTGGCGCGGTCGGGGCGGAAAGACAGCATAGAAGGACTCCTGAAGCGACAGTCTAACCCACTCCTGTCGCGAACCTTGCCCACGCTAACGGCCGCCAAGGGACCACGGCAGCTGTCTGCGAAAGCCGCTTGTGCCAACATCGCGGGCTGATGATCCCGGGGGAGAGGCATGAGCAAGGAAATCGTGTCGTTCGAGGGCGTGCACTGCGCCAACTGCAGTACACCGATGCAGGGGGAGTTCTGCCACGAGTGCGGGCAATCCATCCACACCGTGCTGCGCCCGATGCACCACATGGTGGAAGACACGCTGGACATGGTGCTGCACGTGGACGGCCGCGTGATCCACACCCTTCCCCCGCTGTTCCTCAAGCCCGGCTTCCTCACGCTTGAATACTTTTCCGGTCGCCGCCAGCGCTACGTGGCGCCGTTCCGCCTGATGTTCGTGCTGGCGCTGCTGGCGTTCTTCGTGTGCCACCTGGTGGTGGGCAGCGCCGACCTGTTCCATGTCGGCCCCCAGGCCAGTGCCGGCACCGGCCAGTTCGCCAAGGACACCACGCCCGACGCGGTGCGGGCGCATTTTGAGCAGATGCGCCAGGACATCGAGAAGTCCAAGGAACACAGCGACAAGAAGGCGAAGCACTTCAACCGGCTGGTCAATGAGGAACGCGACCACGCCAACCACCGGCTGATCGAACTCCACGCCACGCCGATGCCCAACGTGAGCGTCGAGGACATGGACTTCACCTCTGATGCCATCGACATTCCCTGGCTGCCGGCCGCCATCAACCACAGCCTCGACCGGGCCAGGATCCGCGCCACGACCAACTTCCGCGAGATCCAGAACGGCGGCGAACAGGCGACGGAAGCCGAAGAGCGCGTCATCTCCTCGGTGTTCCACGTACTGCCCCAGACCATGTTCGTGCTGATGCCGCTGTTTGCCCTGCTGCTGAAGTTCACCTACCTCTTCAAGCGCCGGCTCTATATGGAGCACCTGATCGTGGCGGTGCACAGCCACGCCTTCCTGTTCCTGTGCCTGTTGCTGGGCCTGTTGCTGTACTCCCTCGGGGGCTGGCTGCAACCCCACGCCGCGTGGGTGGGCACACCCGTGCGCGTGCTGCTCTGGGCGCTGTGGGCCTGGTCGCTGGTCTACCTGCTGCTGATGCAGAAGCGGGTGTATCGGCAGGGCTGGTTCATGACGATCGTGAAGTACCTGTTTGTCGGCTGGTGCTACACGATCCTGGCGTCCGTGGCGCTCACCTGCGCGGGCATCCTGGGCATGACGAACTGATCGCCGGCCTACACTCTTTTGTGACGCAAATCACACAGAAATCGCGTAGCCGCGCGCCTTCGGCAGTCTTCGACGGCGCCTCCATGCGGGGTTTTGCACAGCGTCACAAGCCTGTCAAGGCAAGTCCCGTGCCTATGGCAGTTAGATGAACGCCAGTCGTCCGACAAATTTAAATGACTGTATTTAAAGATATTTATTGGGTGGCTAAAACTTGAACAGGGCGTACGGAAAGGCGTTTTCATGCGCCTCAGGGGGCTCCTTCAACGGCCCATCCACAGAGTTATCCACAGAGCCTGTGGATAAGATGAAAAGCCCCCTGCCGATAGTCACTTAGCTGTCCTTTCTAGATGACAGGCGAGCAACCCGCCGCAAGCCATCGCCCGCCCGTTGATCGACCTCCCGCCTGATTTGCCCGACCGCCATCCCGCCGCGTGCAACAGGCCGGTTACACTTCGGGGCCGAGAGGTATTCATGCCCGCTGTCCTTCGCGTTGCCCTGCCGGTACCCCTGCCCACCCTGTTCGACTACCTGCCGCCCGCCACCGGCGAGGCGTTCGCGGGCAGCCGGGTGCTGGTGCCGTTCGGCAAGGGCAAGGCGGTGGGCGTGGTGGTGGAGGCCGGCGTGGAAACCGCCGTGGGCAACGCCCGGCTCAAGCGGGTGCTCCGCGTGCTGGACGACGCCCCTCTGCTCGACGCCGAACTGATGGCCACCCTGGCCCGCGCCGCTGACTACTGGCTGGGCGCCCCGGGCGAGGCCTACGCCAACGCCCTGCCGCTGGCCCTGCGCGAAGACCGGCCCCTGCCCGACCTGCACGAAGAAGCCTGGACGCTGACCGAAGCCGGCCGCAGCGCGCTCGACGCCGGCAGCCGCCGCGGTGGCAGCCGCGCCCTGCTGGAAGCGCTCTCGCGTGGCCCGCAGACCGCCGAACTGCTGCACGAGATGCTACCCGGCTGGCGCGATGCGGCACGGCGCCTGGACGAGGCCGGCCTGATCGAGCGCACCCGCGCCAACGCCGCCGCGCCGGCCCCGGTCACCGCCGCCCCGGTGCTGAGCGACGAACAACGCCAGGCCGTGGAGGTCATCGGCCAATCGCTGGGACGCTTCCAGCCATTCCTGCTCGATGGTGTCACCGGCAGCGGCAAGACCGAGGTGTACCTGGCGCTGATCGAGCAGGTCATCGCCCAGGGCAAGCAGGCCCTGTTGCTGGTGCCGGAAATCGGCCTGGCGCCGCAGACCGTGCGACGCCTGCGCGACCGCCTCGGCGTCGCCGTGCAGGTTCTGCACTCCAACCTTGCCGAAGGGGATCGCGCACGCGCCTGGCTGCGCGCGCGCACCGGCGAAGCCAAGGTCATCCTCGGCACCCGTTCGGCCATCTTCACCCCGCTGCCGCATGCCGGCCTGATCGTGGTGGACGAAGAACACGACAGCGCCTACAAGCAGCAGGAAGGCTTCCGCTATCACGCGCGTGACCTCGCCATCCTGCGCGGGCGCGCGCTGGATGTACCGGTCGTCCTCGGCTCGGCCACGCCATCGCTGGAATCGCTGGCCAACGTGCAGGCTGGCCGTTATCGCGCGCTGCATCTGCGGGCGCGCCCGGGGGCAATCCGCCCGCCACAGGTGCAGATCGTCGACATGCGCGCGCAACGCCTTGAGCACGGTCTTTCGCCTGCCCTGCTCGCTGCCGTCAGCGACACGGTGGCGCGCGGCGAACAGGCACTGGTGTTCCGCAATCGCCGGGGCTATGCCCCCGTACTGCTGTGCTACAGCTGCGGCTGGCATGCGGAATGCCCGCGCTGCGAACACCCGATGACGCTGCACGTGGGACGTCGCGCGTTGATCTGCCACCACTGCGACTACACCACGCGCATGCCGGGGCAATGCCCCTCGTGCTTTTCGCCGGAACTGAAGCCGCAGGGACAAGGCACCGAACGGCTGGAAGAAGCACTGGCCGCGCACTTCCCCGACGTGCCGGTGATGCGCATCGACCGCGAAACCACCCGCCGTCGCGATGCCTTCGAGCAGCTGCTGGAAGGCCTGCACGAAGATCGCCCGGCCATCCTGGTCGGCACCCAGATGCTGGCCAAGGGCCACGACCTGCCCAACCTCACCCTGGTGGCCATCGTAGGTGTCGACGAAGGCCTGCACAGCGTCGATTTCCGCGCGAGCGAGCGACTCGCGCAGCTGGTGGTGCAGGTGGCCGGCCGCGCCGGTCGCGCGAAGAAACCCGGCCGCGTGGTGCTGCAGACCCACCATCCCGATCATCCACTGCTGCGCCAGTTGCTGGCGCAGGGCTATGCCGCTTCCGCCCAGACCCTGCTGGAAGAACGCCGCAGCGTGCAGCTGCCGCCATTCGGCCATCAAGTGCTGCTGCGCGCCGACTCGCATCAGCGCGAACACGTGGACGCCTTTCTCGCTGACGCCGCGAATGCGCTGGCCGGCGCACCTTTGCAACTGGCCGGCCCCATGCCGGCGCCCATGCCACTGCGCGCGGGACGCCATCGCGGCCAGCTGCTGATCGAGGCGGAAACCCGCGGCGCGCTGCATGGCGCCTTGAGACCCTGGTACCCAACGCTGTCGACGCTGCCCTCGGCGCGTCGCGTGCGGTGGTCACTCGACGTCGATCCCATCGACCTCTATTGAGCAACGGGACGACGCGAGACCTTCAATGATTCTCTTCACTTTGAAAGCGAGAGGCATCACATGGAAGGCAATGGATCGTCAGACACCCATCCTCATGTCGTCATCCTCGGCGGCGGCTTTGGCGGCCTTGCGGTGGCGCGTGAACTGGCCAACACCGACGCGCGCGTCACGCTGATCGACCGCCGCAATCACCATCTTTTCCAGCCACTGCTGTACCAGGTGGCCACCGCGGGACTTTCCGCGCCCTCCATCGCCGCACCGCTGCGGCAGATCCTGCGCAAGCAGGCCAACGTCACCGTGTTGATGGACGAGGCGCGCGACGTCGATCTCCAACACCACACCGTGAAGCTCGCGCGCGGTGATATCACCTACGACGCACTGGTCGTCGCCACCGGCGCCACGCATGCCTACTTCGGCCACGACGAATGGGAGCGCCACGCGCCCGGCCTGAAAACTCTGGAAGACGCCTTTGCCATCCGTCGTCGCGTGCTGGTGGCCTTCGAACGCGCCGAGCGCGAGGAAGACCCGGAACAGCGGCAGGCATGGCTCAACTTCGTCATCGTCGGCGGCGGCGCCACCGGCGTGGAACTGGCCGGCACCGTGGCGGAAATCGCGCGACACACCCTGCCACGCGAATTTCGCCGCGCCGATCCGCGTCGCGCCAACGTGCTGCTGGTGGAGGCCGGCCCGCGCTTGCTGCCGGCCTTTGATCAGGATCTCTCGGACAAGGCGCGGCGCCAACTGGAGAAACTGGGCGTGCAAGTACGCCTTGGCACCTCGGTCACCGACATCGATCCGGCGGGCGTCATGCTCGATGGCACACCCTACCCCGCGCGCACCGTGCTGTGGGCCGCGGGCGTTGCCGCCTCGCCGCTGGGCGCCATGCTGGGCACCCCGCTGGATCGCGCCGGCCGCGTGCGGGTCGAGCCCGATCTCAGCCTGCCGGGACACCCCGACGTCTTCGTCATCGGCGACCTGGCCGCCGTCACCCAGGCCAACGGCAAGCCCGTGCCAGGCGTGGCGCCGGCCGCCAAACAGATGGGACGCTATGTGGCCGAGCTGCTCAAGGCGCGCTGGCGTGGCCAACCTGCCGGCCAACCCTTCGCCTACCGCGACGATGGCGCACTGGCCACCATCGGCCGCATGGCCGCCGTGGCCCAGTTCGGGCGGGTGAAACTCTCCGGCATCCTGGCCTGGTGGGTCTGGCTGATCGCCCATATCGCCTTTCTGATCGGCTTCCGCAATCGGCTGGTGGTGATGCTGGACTGGGCCTGGGCCTACTGGACCTACCAGCGCCACGCCCGCATCGTCACCGGCATCGATGAACGGACAGACGCACAAACGGCTTTGCCCAAAGACGCTCAGGGTGGAAAATGAGCGCTTTCCTTGCCGGACAACGCCGTGTCTTCCCAACTTGAACAGCTGCGCCAGTACACCACCGTCGTCGCCGACACCGGTGATATCGAAGCCATTGCCCGTTGGCGCCCGGTGGACGCCACCACCAATCCGTCCCTGCTGCTGAAGGCCATCGAGAACCCCGCGTTCGCGCCGGTGATCGAGGAGTCCGTGGCGTGGGCCAAGGGCAAGAGCAACTCGCGCGAACAGCAGTTGGTGGACGCCAGCGACCATCTCGCCGTGGCCGTGGGTCGCAAGATTGTCGAACTGGTGCCGGGTCGCGTGTCCACCGAAGTGGATGCGCGCCTCTCCTTCGACGTCGACGCCTCCATCGCAAAGGCCGAGCGCCTGGTGCAGCTTTACGCCGATGCCGGCGTGGGCCGTGATCGCATCCTGATCAAGCTGGCCTCCACCTGGGAAGGCATCCGCGCGGCGGAGCAGCTGGAAAAGCGCGGCATCAACTGCAACCTCACCCTGCTGTTCTCGTTCGAACAGGCCGTGGCCTGCGCTGAAGCCGGCGTGTTCCTGATCTCGCCGTTCGTCGGCCGCATCATGGACTGGTACGTCGCCAACACCGGTACCAAGACCTACACGCCGGACGAAGACCCGGGCGTGAAGTCCGTGCGCAAGATCTACGCCTGGTACAAGGAACACGGCTTCCAGACGGTGGTGATGGGCGCCAGCTTCCGCAACATCGGCCAGATCCAGGCCCTCGCCGGCTGCGACCGCCTGACCATCAGCCCGGACCTGCTGGAAAAGCTGGACCAGGACAGCTCGGCCCTGCCGCGTGCACTCAACGATGGTGGCGCCAGCAAGACCAAGCCCAAGCCGATCACCGAAGCGGAATTCCGCTGGGGTCACAACGAAGATGCCATGGCGACGGACAAGCTCGCCGACGGTATCCGCAAGTTTGCGGTGGATCAGCGGAAGCTTGAGAAGTTGTTGACGGAAAAGTTGTAAGAGGGATGAAGGGGGCCGGCGAATCGCCGGCCTCTTTTTTGGTTGGTTGTGGCGCTGATGCGATCTGCGCGATGGCCTGCTCTACTCCCTCTTCCCTGCGGGGAGAAGGTTGGGGTGAGGGGGCAGCCTGGCCTCACTGCTTCATTCTTTTGACCGTCATTCCCGCGAAGGCGGGAGGCGCTTTTCAACCGCCGAAGGGCGGGTCATCTAGTGTCTTTGCTCTCGGTCTTTGCTCTCGGTCTTTGCTCTCGGCCTCTGGTCTCGCGCGTTCCCGCTGGACGGCCGCTTACGCAGCGGAGGCGTTTCGACCTCCTGCCGGAGGCCGAGTCACTTTTCTTTGCTGGCCCAAAGAAAAGTAACCCAAAGAAATGGCCTTAAAGGCTGGCAGCATGCCGGTGGGATAAGCCCGAACGGCTGAGGAACGGTGTTGCTTGGCAACCTCCGCCTCTACACAGCGGGTACTGCAATGCGCTTCGCAACGCGCCGAAGCGGAGAGGACTTAACGCCGAGCGTCGTGCCGCGAAGCGGCACATCCTTCCTTGCCACTTGGGTGTTCACGTTGAACATCACCTGTCGCTCGTCCTCTCCCGTTCGGGAGAGGACTGGGGTGAGCACTGAGGCGAGAGAGAAACAGACTTCACACGGTGCGAGACACCCCTGTAGGAGCGCACCTTGTGCGCGACCGCAGCGCCATGTCGATTCCGCTCCGTCAGGTGGTCGCGCACAGGGTGCGCTCCTACAGTGAAGCTAAGCCGGCACTCGATGTGTCATCGCATCGCGATGTGCAGCGCAGCTGCACGAGTCTTCGGCTCTGGCTCTGGCTTTTGACCTACCCGACCCCTTGAGCGGCGGTGAGGGGCGGACGACAGGCCCGCAGGGGGATCGGCAAGGATGCCGATCCCTTTTCGACAGGACAGGGAGGTCCTGTCGAAAAGCCCGGCCGACCCTCACGCACTGGCCGGCTCTACCGGCCAGCGCCGCGATGGGGGTGCCTTTTCTTTTGGTTACTTTTCTTTGGGCAAGCAAAGAAAAGTGACCCGGCCTCCGGCAGGAGGTCGGAACGCCCGCCGCGTAGGCGGCCAGGTCGCGATACCACAACAACCGAAGGCCAAGAACAAAGTCACTGGCCCCCTGCCCCCTTTTGCGGGGTTCGCAGGGCTGACGGCTAAAGAATGAAACGATGAGGCAAGGTTGCCCCCTTACCCCAACCCTCTCCCCACAAGAGCGAGGGGAATCCGCGTAAGCGTCACTTCAACCCGCGCGCCTTGGCATCCTCCGCCAGATGCGGCACCGACACATCATCCACCTGCCATCCACCACCCAACGCCCGCACCAACTGCACACTCGCGCGCAACTGGTTCGTCTGCAGCGACAGCAGGCTCAGGTTCGCGTTGAGCGAATCCACCTGCGCCGTCACCACGTCGAGATAGCTGTTCGCGCCCTGCTTGTACAACGCAGTCGCCAGCTTCAGCGAACGATCCGCGGCCGTGGTCGCATCCTTCTGGTCCACGAGCGCGTTTCCGTAGTTGTTGATCAGTGACTGGTTGTCTTCCACCTGCTGGAAAGCGGTGAGCACCGTGCCGCGATACTGGGCGCTAGCCTGATCGAACGCGGCGTGCGCCTGAGCCACCTTGCCGCGGCGGCGACCGCCATCGAACACGTCCAGCAACAGGCTGGGGCCCAGTGCCCACATGGCGCTCGGCGCCGTGAGCAGGTTGCCCCACGCGCCGCTCTGGTAGCCACCGCCGGCGCTCAGCGTCAGCGAGGGGAAGAACGCCGCGCGCGCCACGCCGATCTGCGCATTCGCTTCGGCCGCGCGCCGCTCGGCGGCGGCGATATCCGGCCGACGTTCCAGCAGGGTCGAGGGCATGCCCACCGGAATCACCGGCAGGTTCGGCAGGTCCGTCTTCGCGTCGATCCTGAAGGTCGATGCGGACTGCCCCACCAGCACGGCCACGGCGTGCTGCAGCACTTCTCGCTGCGCCCTGGTCTGCGAAAGCTGTGACTTGGCAGAGGAAAGCTGCGACTGCGCGCGATCCACATCCAGTCCCGACACCGCGCCACCGGCATGCAGCGTGGTGGTGAGCTGCAACGCGCGCTGGTAGGCGTCAACGGTTTTCTGCAGCAGGTCGATCTGGCGATCCGCACCCATCAGCTGCAAGTAGGTATCGGCCAGCGTCGCTTCCAGGCTCAGTCGCGTCGAAGCCAGATCCGCCGCGGACGCCTGCATTTCCGCACGCCCGGCGGCGACGTTGTCACGCACGCGGCCCCACAGGTCGACTTCGTACGATGCCTGCGCGGAGGCCGAGTACAGATCGTAGTACTCAGGCGAGGTCGCGCCATGCAGCGGCGAGTTGAGCGACGCGCGATTGCGCGTGGCACCGGCACCGGCCGACACCTGCGGGAACAGGTCGGCGCGCACCTGCGCCAGCACGTCGCGCGATTGCCGGTAGCTGGCGAGCGCGGCGGCAAGATCGGCGTTGTGCTCGATCAGCTGCTGCTCGAGCCCGTCGAGGCGCTCGTCGCCGTAGAGCTTCCACCAGCCTTCGCGCGGCAACTGGTCGGACGGCTGCGCCGTGGTCCATGGGCCGGCGTTCTGGTACTGCTCGGCCACCGGCGCGTCGGGCGCCTTGTAGGTCGGCGCCATCGAGCACGCGCCCAGCGCCAGGGTAGCGGCGATGGTCGCGGCGATGCGATTAGGCTTTTTCATGGGGCTTGCCCGCCTGCGGGTTCTTGGCAATGCGCACCTCGTCACCGTCGGCAAGGCCATCAGGCGGGTTGATCACCACGCGGTCGGTGGGCGCCAGGCCCGAGCCCACTTCGATGGACTTGCCGTAGTCGCGGCGGATGGTCACGGGCTTGAAGTGAACGTGGTCGTTCGCATCCAGCGTCGCCACGCGCAGGCCCTTGTCGTCGAAGATCAGTGCTTCCGCCGGCACGCGCAAGCCCAGCGCACCCGAGCCGATCTTGAACTTCACGCTGGCGTAGCTGCTCGGCAGCAGCTTGCCATCGGGGTTGTCGACCATCAGCTGCACCAGGGTGGTGCCGGAGGTCGGCGAGATCGCGCGCGCATCAGCCTCGACCTTCGCGGTGAACGACTTGCCCGGATACTCGGGAACGGTCAGCGTGGCCTCGTCGTTGCGATGGATGGCCGGCGCATACACCTGCGGCACCTGCACGTACACGCGCAGCTTGCTCGTATCGGACACGGTGAACAACGGCGTGCCGGTACCGCTGGCATCGGCGGTGATCAACGCACCGACGTCGGTGTTGCGCGCGGTCACGCGGCCATCGAACGGAGCAACGAGCCTGGCATAGGACTTGAGCGCCTTCAGGCGGTCAACGTTCGCCTGCGCGGCATTGGTCTGCGCCTGCTTGGCCGCGAGATCGCCGTTGTACTGATCCACCGACTGCTGCGAGACCGAATCGGGATCGGTCTGGCGCAGCACCTGCCAGCGCTTGGCCGTGGTGGCGGCGAGCGCGGCGTTGGCCTTGGCCGTGGCGAGGTCTGCCTGGGCCTGCAGCAACTGCTGGTCGAGATCGGGGGTATCGATGATGCCGAGCACGTCGCCCGTCTTCACCGTCGCGCCGATGTCTTTCTCCCACGACTTCAGGTAACCACTGGTGCGTGCGTAGATCGGCGCGTTGGTGAACGCATCCATCTGCGCCGGCAGTTCCAGCGGCGAGGAGCCGTTGGCCGATTCCGGCTCGGAGATCACCACGGTGGGAATGGCCTGCTCGTCCGTCCACTGGTGCAGGCTGCGGGCGTCGGACAGGCGGCTGGCAACGCCGATGACCACGACCGAGACGCAGAGGACGGCGCCGATCACGGCGGCCAGGCGCAGTCGACGCGGCGACGGCGTGTGTTCGGGAAGCGAATGCAGATGCTCAGACATGGGCAGGTACTCCGGCATAGTCAGCCGAATCGGAATCAACCGTGCGCTTGTAGTGCGCATGGACAATGGAGAAGACGACAGGAACGAAGATCAGCGTGGCCGTGGTGGCGAACAGCAGGCCGCCGATGACGGCACGGCCCAGCGGCGCGTTCTGCTCGCCGCCGTCGCCCAGGCCCAGGGCCATCGGCACCATGCCGATGATCATGGCCAGTGCGGTCATCAGCACGGGGCGGAAGCGCACGAAGCCTGCTTCGCGTGCCGCCAGCACCGCGTCGCCGTGCACCGCCAGGCGCTCGCGGCAGAAGCTCACCACCAGCACCGAGTTGGCCGTGGCCACGCCCATGCACATGATGGCGCCCGTCAACGCCGGCACCGACAACGTGGTGCGCGTAATGAACAGCATCCACACGATGCCGGCCAGTGCAGCGGGCAGCGCGGTGATGATCACGAACGGGTCAGTCCACGACTGGAAGTTCACCACGATCAGCAGATACACCAGCACCGCCGAACCCAGCAGGCCGAGCAGCAGGCCGTAATAGGCATCGTGCATGGTCTGCACCTGGCCCAGCAGCGCAACGCTCGCACCCTTGGGCAGGTCTTTCCTGGTGTCGTCCAGCACCTGGCGGATGTCGTTGGCCACCGCGCCCAGGTCCCGACCTTGCGTGGCGGCGTAGATTTCCACCATCGGCAGGATGTTGTACTGGCTCACGATGGAGTTGCGATGCGTGCGCGTGACGTTGGCCAACGCACCCAGCACCTGCGCATTGCCGCCGCTCTTTGCCGTGATGGGCAGGTTGTTGAGCTGCGCCAGCGACTCGAGCTGGTACTGCGGCACCTGCGCCGAGATCGGATAGGTGACGTTGTTGTCCGGATTCAGCCAGAACGTCGGAGCCACCTGCGCCGTACCGGACAGGTCCGCGAGAAGGCTGCTGGTGACATCCGCCTCGGTGAGGCCAAGCAGCTGCGCACGGGTGCGATCCACATCGATGCGGAAGGCCGGCTGGGCCTGCGACTGCTGCAGTCGTGCATCGACCACGCCCGGAATCTGGCGGAGCTTGTTGAGCACTTCGTTGGCGTAGGCAAAGTTCTGCTCGAGGTTGCGACCACGGACCTGCAGGTCGATCGGCGCCGGCGAACCGAAGTTCAGGATCTGGCTGACGATGTCCGCCGGCGGGAACGAGAACGTGGACCCAGGGAACAGGCGCGGCAGCTTCTCGCGCAGGATCTTCACGTACTCCGCGCTCGGGCGGTGGCCTTCCTTCAGCGAGATCTGGATGTCGCCGTCCGATTCGCCCACTTCGCCCGTGTTGTTGTAGATCGTGTTGATCGAGCTCTGGTACTGGCCGATGTTGTCCACCAGCACGTCCACTTCCTTCGGCGGGATGACCTGGCGAATGGCCTTCTGGATATCGGCGAACTCCGCTGCCGTGGTTTCCACGCGCGTTCCCACCGGCACGCGGACATGCACCAGGATCTGGCCGCCATCCACGTCGGGGAAGAAGTTGCGGCCCAGGCCCGGCAGCAGCGCGAAGGACAGCACCACGAAACCGAGGAAGCCGAACACGAACACCTTGCGGTGCTTCAGCGCCAGGTTCAGCAGGCCGCTGTAGCCGGCACGGAACACCTCGAAGCGATCGACGAAACCACGCTGGAAGCGGCCAAGAGCGGTCTTCGGCGGCGGCAGCGGCAGGTGCTGGCCGTGCTCGTCCACGGTCGGCGGGTGTTCGTGCAGCAGGTACTTCGCCATCGTCAGCACGAGCGTGCGCGACAGGATGAAGGAGAAGATCATGGCGAAGATCACCGCTTCCGCCATCGGCACGAACAGGTAACGCGCCACGCCCGGCAGGAAGAACATCGGCACGAACACGATGCAGATGCAGCACAGCGAGACGAAGGCCGGCACGATGATCTGCGCCGAACCGTCCACGATCGCGGTGATGACGTCCTTGCCCTGTTCAAGGTGCCAGTTGATGTTCTCGATGGTCACCGTGGCTTCGTCCACCAGGATGCCCACCGCCAGCGCCAGGCCGCCCAGCGTCATGATGTTGAGCGTCTGGCCGATGGCCGAGAGCGTGAACACCGAGCCCAGCACGGCCAGCGGAATCGAGGTGGTGATGATCAGCGTGGAGCGCCAGCTGCCCAGAAACAGCAGGATCATCAGGCTGGTAAGCGCGGCGGCGATGATGCCTTCGCGGACCACGCCGTCGATCGACGCACGCACGAACAGCGACTGGTCGCCGATGGGCGTCACGGTGAGGTTGTCCGGCAGTGCGCCCTTCATTTCCGTGAGCTTTTCGCGTGCACCCGCCACGATGGCCAGCGTGGAGGTGGAACCGTTCTTCAGGATCGACAGCAACGTGGAGCGCACACCGTCCACATGCACGATGTTGGTCTGCGGCGGATTGCCGTCGCGCACGTGGGCCACGTCACGCACGTAGATCGTGGTGCCGTTCACTTCCTTCACCGGCAGGTCTTCGAGCTCCTGCACGTGGATGGCCGCATTGTTCAGCTCCATCACGTATTCGTACTTGCCGATTTTCTGCGTGCCGATCGGGCTGATCTGCTGCTGGTTGGCCAGCGCATTGGCCACGTCCTGCGTCGACAGGCCACGCGCCTGCAACGCGCCAGGATCCACGTCCAGCTGGATCTGGCGCGTCTTGCCGCCGAACGGATAGGGAATGGCCGCGCCCGGCACCGTCACCAGCTGCGGTCGCAACTGGTTGAGGCCCAGATCGCCCAGCTGCTGCTCGGACAGGCCCTTGCCCGACAGCGCCAGCTGCAGGATCGGCACCGTGGACGCGTTGTAGTTGACGATCAGCGGCGGTGTGGCGCCGGCCGGCATCTGCTTGAGGATGGTCTGCGCAATCGCGGTGACCTGCGCATTCGCCGTGGCGATGTTTACGCCCGGCTGGAAGTAGATCTTGGTGATGCCCATGCCATTGATCGACTCCGACTCGATGTGTTCGATGTCGTTGACGGTCGTGGTGAGCACGCGCTCGAAAGGCGTGTTCATGCGGCCGGACATCTGGTCGGGCGTCATGCCGGTGAACTGCCAGGAAACGGCAATCACCGGAATGTCGATGTCCGGGAAGATGTCGGTGGGCGTACGTACGGCTGACATCACACCAAAGATGAGAATGGTCAGCGCGAGAACAACAAAAGTGTAGGGCCGCGTAAGCGCGATCCGGACGATGCCAAGCATGCGGGGGATTTCCGTGCGCGAAATGATGCGTCGCGGCAAATTTTCGCATGCACCGGATGTCGACTGGACGACACCCCGGATGAAGATAATTTCATGTTGCCCGGATCAGGGCGTTTCAGCGCCACATGAAAATATCTTCATGCGGCATCAGGCGCTCAGACGATGGCGGGCGTGACTTCTGGCACGGAGCGCGTCAGGCAGGTGCCCACCTTGTCGTCCGGACCCAACGCATAGCAGTACACGGTGAGGCGCGCACCGTTGCTGCCGGTCTCGCCGATGTCGAGCGCGTAACCATGCAGGCGCACGATGGCGCTGACGATGCTCAGCCCCAGTCCGGTGCCGCCCGTGGTGCGGCTGTTGTCACCGCGATAGAAGCGCCGCGTCACCGCATCGCGCTCGCCCGAGGGAATGCCCGGCCCGCTGTCGATCACGTCCACGCGTGGCCCGCGCTTGTCCATGCTGGCACGCAAGCTCACCTTGCCGCCGGCTGGCGTGAACTTGATCGCGTTGCCGACCAGGTTGGCCAGCGCCTCGAACAACAGGTGCGCATCGGCGCGCACGGGCTGGAGCGGCTGGATGTCGAGATCGAACGCTTGCCCGCGATCCTCCGCCACCGGTGCGTAGAACTCGTGCACCTGGCGCAGCACCTGCCCCACGTCCACGTTGTCGAAGCAGGCCGCGCGATGGCGATCCTCCAGCTCCGACACGCGCAGCAGGGCGCGGAAACGCGTCAGCACTTCATCGATATCGACGATGCACGAATCCACCAGCGCGGCTTCTGGCTCGCCTTCCAGCTGCTGCTGCGTGCGGTAGAGCCGCGCACGCAGGCGCGTCAGCGGCGTGCGCAGGTCGTGGGCGATATTGTCGCTCACGCCCTTCACTTCATTCATCAGTCGCTCGATCTCGCCGAGCATGGTGTTCACGATGCCGGCCAGCTGGTCGAGCTCATCACCGCGACGACTCACCGGCAGGCGCTTGGAAAGGTCGCCCTGACGGATGGGATCGGTCGCCTCCTGCAGTTCGCGGATGCGCCTTTCCGGACCACGGCGCAACAGGAAACCACCCAGCAGGCCGGGAATGATGGTGAGCGAGATGCCCCACAACAGTGCACGGCGGATGATCGCGCCGATGCCATCGATGGTGCTGATGTCCTTGGCGATCACCAGGATGTCGCCGTTGGGCAGCGTGGTCGCCAGGCCGCGCGCGCGCACACGCTCCGCATCACGGTCGGGGCGCGGCAGGCCATGCCGCAGCAGATGCACCTGGCCATCGCGCAGCAACGAGGTAGGCAGGTGATCGATATTGCCGGCCACCGGCTGGTGATCCTTGTCGAACAGGCCCACGGACATGATGCCGTGGGGGTCGATCGCCGCCGCGTTATCCACCGTCGTCGCCAGGCGCGAAGGCTCGGTAGACGCGATGTAATGCATGCGCTGCTGCAACATCTGGTCGATGACTTTGTTGAGGTAGCTGGTGGTTTCCCACTGGATCACCCCAACCAGCACCGCGCCCCACACCACGAACAGCGAGCCATAGATGAGGATCAGGCGTGAGGTGGTCGAGTGCCAGCTGTTGGGACGAGCGTTCATGACACCACCGGGGCTGTTTCGTTGGCGGCCGCGATCATGTAGCCGGTGCCGCGCACGGTATGGATCAGCGCGGGTTGCCCGGCGCCGTCGATCTTCCGGCGCAGGCGTGCGATGTGCACGTCGATCACGTTGGTGCCGGGGTCAAAATGAAAACCCCACACGGTTTCGAAAATCATCGTGCGGGTGAGTACCTGGCCAGAGTTGCGCATCAGGAACTCCAACAGGCGGTATTCCGTGGG
Source organism: Dyella telluris (assembly GCF_014297575.1). Classification (NCBI taxonomy): domain Bacteria; kingdom Pseudomonadati; phylum Pseudomonadota; class Gammaproteobacteria; order Lysobacterales; family Rhodanobacteraceae; genus Dyella; species Dyella telluris. The sequence continues at coordinate 1,523,526 of NZ_CP060412.1, forward strand.
CAGCAGGGTCAGCGGCTGGCCGCCGCGATAGGCCACGTGACTGACCAGGTCCAGCTCCAGATCGGCCACGCGCAGGCGCTGCACCACGGCAGCCTGAGGCTGGCGCCGGCGCAGCAGCACCTCGGCGCGCGCCGCCATTTCATCGGGCGCGAACGGCTTCGTGAGGTAATCGTCGCCGCCGGCGCGCAGGCCGCGCACGCGTTCGTCGACATCACTCAGCGCGCTGATCATCAGCACGGGCGTGTCGCGACCGGCGCGGCGCAATTCGGCCACCACGTCGATGCCGTCCATGCCAGGCAGCATGCGGTCCAGCGTGATCAGGTCGTAGTCGCGCTGCGTGGCATGCGCCAGTCCGTCGCGGCCATTGGCCACCCACTCCGCGTGCATGCCGTGCGCGCTCAGTTCCGCGACAATTTCGCGCGCCGTGGTTTCGTCGTCTTCGATGACCAGCACTTGGGACATGGCGGCAACTGGGTGATCCGTGGGTGGGAACGCGGAGCCAGCCATGTCTCCGCAAAGCCAAACGGCCCCAGTGGGGCCGTTTGTCATCTTACGCTTACGCCGAAGATCAGGCAGCGAACAGGCCGCGCATCTTCTTCATGGCGTTGGCCTCGACCTGGCGGATGCGTTCGGCGGAAACGCCGTACTCGTCCGCAAGATCCTGCAGCGTGGCCTTTTCTTCATTGAGCCAGCGGCGCTGGATGATGTCGCGCGAGCGTTCATCCAGGTTCTGCAGCGCCGCGGACAGCGTGTCGAGCTGGTTGTCCGCCTGGTCGGCGTCGGCCACGTTGTCGTACGGGTCTGCGCCCTCGTCGATCAGGAACGCTTCCGGAGCCGGCTTGGCATCGTCCTCGGCATCGGCCGGGGCTTCGAAGCCGATGTCACGGCCCGACAGGCGCGATTCCATCTCGCGGACGGTCGCTTCCGGCACGCCAAGGTCCTTGGCCACCATGCGCACTTCTTCCGCGTTCATCCAGCCCAGGCGCTTCTTGCTCTTGCGCAGGTTGAAGAACAGCTTGCGCTGCGCCTTGGTCGTGGCGACCTTGACGATGCGCCAGTTGCGCAGGATGAACTCGTGCATTTCGGCACGGATCCAGTGCACGGCGAAGCTCACCAGGCGCACGCCCTGGTCGGGGTTGAATCGCTTGACGGCCTTCATCAGGCCGATGTTGCCTTCCTGGATGAGGTCGCCGATCTGCAGGCCGTAGCCGCTGTAGCCGCGAGCCACGTGCACCACGAAGCGCAGGTGCGACATCACCAGCTTGCGGGCGGACTCCAGATCGTTTTCTTCGTTATAGCGACGCGACAGCGTCTGCTCCTCGTCCTGGCTGAGCACCGGAATCCGGTGGACCGCCGAGATGTAGGCATCCAGACTGCCGACGACACTCGGCACCGGCAGGTTGGCGGTCACCAAAGCTTGAGACATGGATGGAACCTCCTGAATAGGGGATCAGCTTAGCACTCGGGTAGTGAGAGTGCTAAAGGCCCCGAAAGGTTCCGGGACCTTTGATGAACTGAATAGTACAGGAATTTGGGACGCCTGTCCAGCGAGGCATCCCAGGGGAGGTGCCACTATGCCGCCCTGACGGTTCAGCGGCCGTGAAAGGCCGGTTTCAGGGGAGTTCCGAGCGCATTGGCAAGGACCAGTCCACCGGGGCCACCCCGCGGCTTTCCAGGTACTGGTTGGCCGCCGAGAAGTGACCGCAGCCGATAAAGCCGCGATGCGCTGATAAAGGAGATGGGTGCACCGACCGCAAAACGCAATGGCGGCTGCTGTCGATCAGTTGGCCCTTCTTCTGGGCGTAGGAGCCCCAGAGCATGAACACCAACCCCTCCCGCTCCCGGTTGAGGGCATCGATGGCCGCGTCGGTAAAGCCTTCCCAGCCCTTGCCCTGATGGGATCCGGCGGCGGCCTGCTGGACGGTCAGCGTGGCATTGAGCAGCAGCACGCCCCGGTCCGCCCAAGGGGTCAGGCAGCCGTGATCCGGCGCCTTGAAGCCCAGGTCCCGGTGGATCTCCTTGAAGATGTTCTGCAGCGACGGCGGCGTCTGCACGCCCGGCCGGACGGAGAAGCAAAGCCCATGGGCCTGGTTCGGGCCGTGGTACGGGTCCTGACCCAGGATCACCACCCGCACGGCGTCGAACGGGGTGTGGTCGAAGGCAGCAAAGATCTCGGGGCCAGGCGGGTAGATCACCTTGCCGGCCTGCTTTTCGTGGCGCAGGAAGTCCGACAGAGATTGCATGTCGGGCCGCGCTAGGTAATCGCCGATGCGCTCCTTCCAGGAGGACTCGAGCTTCACTCGATCGTCGGTCACGCCGCCTCGCCCCGCTCGCGCAGGTGCTGGGAAACGCGCAGCTGGAACAGCAGCTTGGTCATCAGCAGTTTTTCCTCGATGGGTTTCTCGACCAGGTCATTGGCACCGGCGCGCAGCAGCGCAGCCTGGTTGGCCGGGTTCTCGTCGCCCGTCATCACCAGCACGGGCAAGCGGCCCTTGCCGTAGACAAAGTCGCGGCGAATCCGCTCGAGCAGGTCGCCGCCGGTGAGCTCGCCCTTCAGGCTGACGTCGGTGAGCACGATGTCGGCCCCCACCCTGCCCTCGTCCCTCGCCTTTTCCAGGATCACCAGCGCATCTTCCACGCTCACCACGTGGTGCACGGTCAGGCCGTGCTTTTCCAGGATGCGGCGGGTCGCCAGCGCCACCACGCGGCTGTCTTCCACGTAGAGCACTTCACCTTCGGCGGAATCGGACGGCTTCACGTAGCCGCGGATGAACTCCGCCAGCGCCTGGAAACCCAGCGACTTGTCGAAGTAGTCGGTGACGTGTTCGCCCAGCGTGCGGTTGTGCAGGCGGTCGTCCACATCGCCCGATACCGCCACGATGGGCACGTAGGCCTGGGCGGCGGATTCGCGCACGTGACGGGCCAGCTCCAGCCCGTCCATGTCGGGCAGGCGCAACGCGATGGTGATGAAGTCGAACGCGCCGCCGTCGAGCAGCTCCTTGGCTTCGGCGCCATTGGCGGCGCCCACCACGTCGCTGTCCGGCAGCTCGGCCTTCAGCACCCGGGCGATCAGCTGGCGCACCACCTTGGAGCCGTCCACCACGAGCACCCTAGGCGCTGTTCCCACGGCTCGACTGCTGAAACTTCCACTCATCCCCTATCACCCACGTGTTGGCCGGCGTTCCCTGCCGGTACCTTGCCGGCACCTCCTCCGGGCACCGGGTAACCTCGCGCCGGCATGCTGCACCATGCCCGCAAACCTTGCATTACAGCGCTGCTGCGGACGTGAGCCCGCGCACGCTTCGGAGCCGGTTCCATGGTTTCACCCGACCCGCGGGGCGCAAGGAGACATCGACTCAGGCTGCCTTGCGCAACTGCCAGGCGCTGACCAGCCGGGCGCCCAGCCAACCGAGCACCGCAGCCCCCACCGGCACGGCTGCCAGCAGCCATAGCGGCAGCGCATCCACCTGCAGCTTGCCCGCATAGACCTGCCCGAGTCGCTGCACGGGTTCGGCCAGCGCCAGCTCCACCAGCACGGCGAAACCCACTGCCAGCACGCCGCTGAGCAGCCCGTACCAGATGCCGGCATAGAGGTAGGGGCGACGCACGAAGGCGCGGCTTGCGCCCACCAGCATCAGCACACCGATTTCCTCGGTACGGCTGGCAATGTCCACGCGCACCGTATTGCCCACCACCAGCAGCACGGCCACGGCCAGCAGCCCGGCCAGAATGATCACGATGCGCTGGCCCACGCCGAGCATGGCCTCCAGGCGCTGACGCCAGGTGCCGCCGTCCTGCACCTGGTCCACACCCTGCATGCCCCGCATGTCCGAGACAAGTCGGTCCACGCTGTCCGCGCTCACATCGGCCTTGGCTTGTACTTCCAGGACGAACGGCAAGGGGTTCGCGTCCAGCGTATGCAGTGCGCCGGAGAAGCCCTGCATCTTCGCCAGCTCCTCCATGCCCTGGTCGGGCGACTTCACCTTGACGCTCTCGACCTCGCTGCGCTCGCGCAGCTTCTTGGCCATCATGTCCGCCGACGAACCACCCTGGCCCGGCTGCAGGAACACGCTGATGGTCTGGTTCTGGCCCAGCGCATCGCCCATCTTCTGCAGGTTGCCCAGCAGCAGATAGAAGGTAAGCGGCAGGGCCAGCGCAATGGCCATCACCGCGACGGTCAGCAGCGTGCCTACCGGTCGCGACATCAGGCGACGCAGGCTGGCCATGGCGCTCCAGCCGTGGTGCTCGCGCCAGCTCGCCACCGGTCGCGGCTTGCTGCGGATGCCGCGCGACTGGTCGGAAAGCAGCGGGCTTTCCATCGGGAATTCGGGCTGCGTGCTCATAGCACCTCCTGTGCGGCCACATCGGCGACCAGGCGGCCGTGGTCGAGCACGATCACGCGCTTCTTCATCTTCTTGATCAGCGGCAGGTCATGGCTGGCGATCAGCACGGTGGTGCCCACGCCCTGGAATTCGGCGAACAGGCCCATGATCTCCACCGCCAGCGTGGGGTCGAGATTGCCGGTGGGTTCGTCGGCGATCAGCAAGGTCGGCTTGGCAACGATGGCGCGGGCAATGCCCACGCGCTGCTGTTCACCCGCGGACAGCGTGGCGGGAAGCTGGCGCTCGTAGGAAAGCAGGCCCACCTTTTCCAGTGCGGCGCGCACACGCTTGCTGCGATCCGCGGGCGCCATGCCACCAATCATCAGCGGCAGTTCGACGTTGGCGAACACGGTGCGATCCATCAGCAGGCGATGGTCCTGGAACACCATGCCCACGCGGCGGCGCAACTTGGGAATGCCGGCACGCCCCACCTTGGCGAGGTTCTGCCCGTCCAGCGTCACGACGCCGTGCGAAGGCCGTTCGATCAGGCCCAGCAATTTAAGGAGCGTGCTCTTGCCGGCGCCGGAGTGGCCGGTCACGAAGGCCATCTCGCCCGCCGCCACCTCGAAGGAGAGTTGCGACAAGGCCTCGTGGCCACCTTCATAGCGCTTGCTGACTTGGTCGAAGCGGATCACCGCGTGTCCCCGATCCTGGATGCGACCAAGGATAAGGGATGCACGCGTGAAGGTCAGTCGGTTTCGTCTTGCCGGGCTGCCGCCGATTCATTCCGGCAGCAGCACGCTTCATCCCAAGCGTCATTCCGGCGCAGGCCCGAATCCAGCAGCGTCAGTCTTCAGTCAGGCGATGGATCTCACCGCCTTTTCGCTCGACCGTCGTCCCGACCTGGGCCGGGGCGACGGTCGATAACCTGCCAACGTGCTCAGCGACCGGTGAAGAAACGGCTGAGGCGACGGAAGAAGCCCACCTTCTGCGGCGCCTCCTTCTCGGCCGGCTTGCCGGACTTGCCCGAGGTGATGGCCACGTGGCGCGACGGGCGAGCGTGATTGCTATCGCCGTTGCCACGCTCGCGCGGCGGGCGACGCTCACCGCGCGGTGCGCGGTTGCCTTCGCCGGCCTGGTTGCTGGCGGCCTCGGCAGCCGGTGCCTCGCCGTCGCGACGACGGTTGCGGCCACCGCGACGACGGCGACGCTTGCGTGCCACGCCGTCGGCGGCTTCGCCCTGCTCCGTTGCGGGTGCAGCGGCGGCGTCGGTCTTCACCGTGGTCGCTTCCCCGCCCTCGGCGGCGGCTTCGTGGCGCGGCTTGCGCGGTTCACGCGGCTTGTCGCTGCGCGGACGGTCGCCACTGCGGCCATCGCGGCTGCGCGGGCCCTTGCGCGACGAAGACTCCTTCTCGCGGCTTTCCACCTTGTCGCCAAACGCGGCGCTGTCGGCGGCGGAGTCGGCCACGAACTGCGCATCCTGCTCGCGCGGCTTGGGCATCACCAGCATGTCCGCTTCGATGTTGGCCACCGGGATGCGCTGACCGATATAGGTCTCGATGTCCGGCAGGCTCATCGCGTACAGGTCGCAGGCGAAGCTGATCGCATCGCCCTCGGCGCCCAGGCGGGCGGTACGACCGATGCGGTGCACGTAGTCTTCGGCGTCCTGCGGCAGGTCGTAATTGAACACGTGGCTCACGGCCGGGATGTGCAGGCCGCGCGCGGCGACGTCGGTGCACACCAGGATATCGAGCTGGCCTTCCTGGAAGCGCTGCAGCAGCTTCTGGCGCTTCAGCTGCGGCACGTCACCCGACAACGCGCCGACGCGATAGCCCTGACGCTTCAGGCGGTCGGTGATCTTTTCGGCGGCGGCCTTGGTGTTGACGAAGATGATGCTGCGCGTGGGCGTGGTGCGCTCAAGCAGGTTGAGCAGCAGCGGCATCTTCTCTTCCTTGGCCGGGAAGTAGACGACCTGGCGCACGCGGTCGGCGGTGACGTTTTCCGTCTCCACTTCCAGCTTCTCGGCGTTGTGCATGTGCTCGTAGGCCAGCTCCAGCACGCGGTGGCTGAGCGTGGCGGAGAACAGCAGCACCTGGCGCTGCTCGCGCGCCGGCAGGCGGCGGAAGATGAAGCGCACGTCCTTGATGAAGCCGAGGTCGAACATGCGGTCCGCCTCGTCGATCACCATCACTTCGACGGCGTCCAGGCTGAACACGTGCTGCTTGAAGTAATCCAGCAGGCGGCCCGGCGTGGCGATGATGATGTCGCAGCCATCCTTGAGCTGCTGGCGCTGCTTGTCGTAATCCACGCCACCGTAGATCAGCGCGGTGCGCAGGCCGGTGTAACGGCCAATCGCCTTGGCATCCTTTTCGATCTGGATGGCCAGCTCACGCGTAGGGGCAATGACCAGGGCGCGCGGATCGCTGTCCTTGCGCTCGGCTACGGCCGGCGTGGTCAGGAGGCGGTTCATCATGGCCACCAGGAAGGCGCAGGTCTTGCCCGTGCCCGTCTGCGCCTGACCGGCGACATCGCGACCGGTCAGTGCCACCGGCAGGGTCAGCGCCTGGATCGGCGTGCAGCGGGTGAAACCCGCCTCGTCGAGGCCTTGCTGGAGCAGCGGATGGAGGTCGAAATTGGTGAAAAAGGTATCAGTGAGAACTGTTTGAGACATTGCTTTTAGGGAGTTGGATGCAGGCAGCGCCCAATGGCAGCCGCCTGGCTCCTTGCCGGTGAGACGCAAACAAGGAACAGGTGAAGGGTCGGCGCGACCAGGACGTGGCGGCAGGCGGAATCCGGAGCGGATCGCGCGTGCCCGCGGCACGTGTCCTGGCAGGGCCGGCGGGAGCGGTGGCGTACGACAGCTCCGCTGGCATAGGTCAAGGGACTGAGTGAATCAAGTCACTGACAGTCAAAGAAAAACCCTTCACCTATGTCAACGGAACCGTCCCTGGCCGCCCGTTGGAGACCAACCCATTCAACGTGCCGAACGGGCTGAAAGCCTCCCCTTGAATCGCTTGAATCGTGCCCCGAGTTACGATGGAATGGAGGCTTGCCGCAACGGCCAAACGACTTCCTTCCGGTACGACCCCGCGCTTCATGGGCGCCCCAGTGTAGCCGATGCTGGGCGCGCGGTCGTGAAACCCTTACCCGCCTTACCTTCGGAGACCCCGGTGAGCGACCTGATTACCCATGTGAGCGATGACGCCTTCGAGCAGGAAGTGCTCAATTCCGATACCCCCGTGCTGCTGGACTTCTGGGCGGAGTGGTGCGGCCCGTGCAAGGCCATCGCGCCGATCCTCGACGAGCTGGCCCAGCAGTACGAGGGCAAGCTGCGCATCGCCAAGATCAACATCGACCACAACCAGAAGACGCCCCGCAACTACGGCGTCCGTGGCATTCCGACCCTGATGGTGTTCAAGAACGGCAAGGTCGAAGCCACCCAGATCGGTGCCGTCAGCAAGGGCGCACTGACCCAGATGATCGACAAGGCCATCTAAGGTCGTCTCAGAAATCTCTGCTCCAGAGAAATTTTTCTGAACTTTACCGGCCGCGGCGCTTTACGCCGCCGCGGACCGGGTGCTAGATTCCATGCGTCCGCTGGGACAGTTCTGTCCCCCGCGCCATCCGCGCAGCGCAACCTTCCCTCCTGTCATCAACGGCGCCCCGCAGAGGTTTGCCCGTGTCTGATATCGAAAGCAAAGAAAACAACGACGCCAAGAGCGCCGACGCCAAACCTGTGGCTGAAACCCGCACGCGTGCTCCGCGCAAGTCTGCGGCAGCTGCTGCTGCCGCCGCCGAGAAAGCCGACAAGCAGCCGCAGCTCGACATGCCGCCGCTGCCGCCGATCGAGCGCGCCGCTCCGCCGGCTGAAGCCCCTGCCCCTGCTCCTGCCGCCGAATCGGCGCCGCAGAACGACGGCGGCCAGCGCCAGCCGCAGGAAGCCCGCGAGGGCGGCCAGCAGCAGGGCGGCCAGCAGAACTTCAACAACCGCAACGATCGCAATGACCGCAATGACCGTGACGGTCGCGGCCGTCGCCGTCGTCACGAGCGCAATCAGCAGCAGCAGCGTGGCCAGGGCGGCGGTGGCGGGAACAACAACCCGCAGCATGCACGCAACAACAACGGCCTGCCGGTGGACGACGACTACGCCGATGCCGGCAGCAGCGACCGCCTGATCAACCTCACCGAGCTCAAGCGCAAGAACGCGATCCAGCTGGTGGAGTTCGCCGAGTCGCTCGGCATCCAGGAAGGCGTGGCGCGTGCGCGCAAGCAGGACGTGATCTTCTCCATCCTCAAGGCCCACGCCCGCTCCGGCGGCGGCATCTGGGCCGAGGGTGTGCTGGAAATCCTGCAGGACGGCTTCGGCTTCCTCCGCTCGGCGGACGAGTCCTACCTGGCCGGCCCGGACGACATCTACGTCTCGCCCAGCCAGATCCGCCGCTTCAACCTGCGTACCGGCGACTACATCACCGGACGCGTGCGCCATCCGAAGGAAGGCGAGCGTTACTTCGCGATGCTCAAGGTCGACGACATCAACGGCGATCCGCCGGAGGCGTCGAAGAACAAGATGCTGTTCGAGAACCTGACGCCGCTGTTCCCGCGCAAGGCGTTCAAGCTCGAGCGTGGCAACGGCTCCACCGAAGACATCACCGGCCGCATCCTGGACCTGGTGGCGCCGATCGGTCGCGGCCAGCGTGGCCTTATCGTCTCCCAGCCGAAATCCGGTAAGACGATGATGCTGCAGAACGTCGCGCAGGCCATCCAGTACAACCATCCCGACGTCCATCTGATCATGCTGTTGATCGATGAGCGCCCGGAAGAAGTGACGGAAATTGCCCGCACCGTCCGTGCGGAAGTGATCTCCTCGACCTTCGACGAGCCGGCCGTGCGCCACGTGCAGGTCGCCGAAATGGTGATCGAGCGCGCCAAGCGCCTGGTCGAGCACAAGAAGGACGTGGTGATCCTGCTCGACTCCATCACGCGCCTGGCCCGTGCCTACAACACCGTGGTGCCCAGCTCCGGCAAGGTGCTTACCGGTGGTGTGGATGCGAACGCCCTGCAGCGCCCGAAGCGCTTCTTCGGCGCCGCGCGCAACGTGGAAGAAGGCGGCAGCCTGACCATCATCGCCACCGCGCTGACCGACACGGGCAGCAAGATGGACGAGGTGATCTACGAAGAGTTCAAGGGCACCGGCAACATGGAAGTGCACCTGAGCCGCCGCATCGCCGAGAAGCGCGTGTACCCGGCCATCGACATCAACCGCTCCGGCACCCGCCGCGAGGATCTGCTGATCGAGCCGGACATGCTTTCCAAGATCTGGATCCTGCGCAAGCTGCTGCATCCGATGGATGAGCTGGCCGCCATGGAGTTCATGCTCGACAAGATGAAGAACACCAAGTCCAACGACGAGTTCTTCAACTCGATGAAGCGCTGATCTTCAGCTGCTGCATCAACGCAAAGGCCGCCCCAGGGCGGCCTTTGTCGTTTCATCCGTCCAGAAAGGCACGGCCTAGGCTGTTTGACGTATTTGCCTACCGCACAGACGGGCCACCATAGGCCTGCCGCCCGGCGTTACCCAAGCAGATGCATCCCGATGCCGCGCCGGTCTACGCCGTGGCCTCCGATGCCTGAATCTGCCTGGCTACTTTGCGGAGCCGGCGCGATGTCTTTCCACCCCGCGATGCCTTCAGTCAGCCGCAAGGAAGACGGTCCGCCATGGACCGCTCCGGCGCGCGCCTCTCCCATCCCCTGGTGTTCTCCACTGCAGGACCGCCGCGCCAGCGCGTGGCCGTGCGGTGTGTCGATCCGCCTTCCACCATCAACCGGGGACTGTCCCCAGAGGAGCATGCGATGAAGCACGTTACGTTCGGACTGGCATCGGCTCTGCTGTTCTCATGCATCGGCACGTCGATGGCCGCCGACAATGCCAAGCCCATGGTGATCCGCGTCTACAACGATTCCGTGGCGCCGGCAGACCAGGAAGCCTATGAAGCCGGCACCAAGGCCTTCAACCAATGCCTGAGCCAGCACGGCTTCAAATACACCTGGAGTGCCTGGACGCATGAAACGGGTGACACCTACGCCTACTCCTATGTGTCGGACCCGCTGCCCTGGGCGGCCTTCGACGCCATGCGCACCGCTGGAAAACCCTGCGAAGGGGCCATTCGCTCCGGCATCAACCCGCATCTGAAAAGCGAGACGAGCGCCTTCATGGAGGTACATCCGGAATTGAGTCACATGGCCAAGGGACAAAGCCTCAACCAGCCGTACATCGACGTGATCTATTTCAAGCTCAAGCCGGGACACGAGGCGCACGAAACCTTCGTCGATGTGGTGAAAAAGATCAGCGCAGCGGCAGACAAGGCCAAATGGCCCAACTACTTCGCCACCACCGAAGTGCGGGAGGGCGGTCCTGATACGCCCAACTTCCTGGTGCTGATTCCGTCCAAGTCATGGGAGGAAGTAGGCAAGGAACCCGACACGCCGCTCTGGACCATGGTTGAAAACGTCTACGGCAAGGAAGAAGCACAATCGATGCGCAAGTCGCTCAACGAAGTTGTCGCTGAGCAGAGCTCCCACGTCGACGCCTTCAGCGCCGACCTGACCTACAAGGCGCCGGGCAAGTAGCGAGAGCGGAAACGTCAGCACGCCCGGACAAACAAAGGCCGCCTGTCGGCGGCCTTTGCTGTGGGACTTTCACGATGACGACGTCGCCTCAGGTACTACCCGCAAAGTCGGTTACCAGCGCCACACGGCGGTTGGGCAGCCCCTTGTCGCCGGTCGCGCCTTTCACCACCTGCCGGTTCTTGGCCTCCCCATAGCCGACCGCGCGCACCTGCTCCGCGTTCAGGCCACCGGTCTGGATCAGGTAATCACGCACCGCTTCTGCACGCTTGAGCGCCAGCTTCTGGTTCTGGCTGGCGCTACCGGACGGATCGGCAAAACCTTCGGCGGTGATCACCGCGCCGGAATGGTGATCGCGCATCACCTTGGCGAACTCATCGAGCCGTTGCTTGTCCTCGTCACGCAACGTGCTTTGGTTGGTATCGAAGTGGGCGATGGTGTCGACGCTGATGCGACCTTGCATGGCCGTGATCTGCGTGTCGTACTGCGCGAACTTCGTGTGCATCTCCTGCGTAATCGCATCGATCTCCTGCTGCTGCTTCTGATCGTTGTTACGCAGTTCCGTTATGGCGGCATCAAAGTCGGTTTTCTTGACGTAGTCGGTGCAGCCGCAAAGTGCGACCACGAAGAAGCCGGCAACGCATCGACCGATGCGAGAGCTGGTACTTGCCATGTGGTGTCTCCTCTCGTTAGCGGTGCGCAAGCGCGGGCCGCCGCCAGCGGTCCGCACATTGGCACGAAGGAGTATGCACGGCAGGCTTCCAGTCGATGCCAATCTGATTGGGCATCTGTTTGGACGTCCAATCACGGAAAGCGGGCGCACGAAAACCGCGGATGGTTCATTGCCTGCCGCGACTCATCCAACATGCGCCAATTAACCGAAACACCGCGTGAATACGGTGGTTGAGACTGAACCTGCCGGCTCAGGCGCCGCCCGATACCTTGCGGAAGCGCCGCTCCTGCACCAGCCACATGCCGATGCCATAGCCGGCTCCGGCCAGCCCCCACCACAGGAAGGCCGACTCACCGATGGTCAGGCGTGGGTGGGGGATCACAAACGTCATGACCAGGAACATCGGCAGGCCGTAGCAGAGCAGCCCGTAGAACAGCACATACCTGAGCATTCCCTGCCCGCGGATCTTCGCCCAGCGATCGAATTCCCTGCTTTGCATGCGTGCCCCTGAGCCCGGTTCCTGAAGACGGAAACACGCATGGAACGCGCGAGCGCTCCATGCGTTGAATCCTTCGGCAAAAAACTTCGCGGGATCAGAACTCCGTCCACACGTCCCGGGCGTCGGCCAGGGCCGGCTCGGGGCGCTGGCGAGGTGCCGGTGCCGGCGCTGCCACCGGCTTCACAGGGGCGGCAGCGGCCATGGCTGCCGGGCTGGCCGGGACCGGGGCCGGCTCCCGGGCGTCCTGGCCCTGCAGGGAGAAGTAGGCCACCTGGCCCACCAGCACCTGCGACAGGTCCAGCGTGTGGCGACTGGCGGCACTCGCCTCTTCCACCAGCGCGGCGTTCTGCTGGGTCACTTCGTCCAGCGTCACCACCGCATTGTTCACCTGCCCGATGCCCGCCGACTGTTCCTCGGAGGCCGCTGCAATGACTTCGATGATGGTGCTCACTTCGCGTACGTCACCGGCAATGTCCTGAAGTGCCGCACCGGTGCGCTGCACCAGGGTCGCGCCCTCACTCACCTTCTCCGTGGTGTCCTGGATCAGCGACTTGATGTTCTTGGCTGCCGCGCCGCTGCGCTGGGCCAGATTGCGCACTTCGGTGGCCACCACGGCGAAGCCACGCCCCTGCTCGCCGGCACGTGCCGCTTCCACCGCCGCATTGAGTGCAAGCAGGTTGGTCTGGAAGGCGATCTCGTCGATCAGCACCACGATCTCGCCCACTTCCTTGCTCGCCTGCGTGATGGCATCCATCGCGCCCACGGCGGAACCGGCAATGTCGCGGCCTTCTTCCGCACGCTGGCGCATGCGCATCGCCATTTCGCGCGCCTGGGCGGCGCCTTCGGCGTTCTGCTTCACGGTGCTGGACAGCTCTTCCATCGATGCCGCGGTTTCCTCCAGCGAGCTCGCCTGTTCCTGCGTACGCTGCGAGAGGTCATCGTTGCCCTGCGACAGATCGCGTGCCGCCGACGTGACCTGCTCGGCCACGTCGCGCACCTGCGTCACGATGCCGGCCAGCTGGCGATCCATTTCGTCCAGCGAACGCAGCGTGTCGCTCAATTCGTCATTGCCGGTGACTACCGTGGCGTTGTTGAGCTTGCCCTGCTGGATGGCACCGGCCAGCTCGCGTGCCTGATTGAGCGGACGCGTCACGGCGCGGATCAGCACCACGGCCACGCCCACCAGTGTTGCAATGGCCAGCACCAGCACCGCCAGCGACAGCTGCCAGGTGCGATGGAAGCTCGCTGCCGCCACGGCGGCCGAGTCCGCCGCCTGCTTCTGGTTGATCACCATCAGCTTGTCGATGGCATCCGTGGCCTTGCCCATCTCGTCAGCCACCTTGGCGGTATGCAGCTTGCGCGCGTCCTCGCCCTTGCCCGCGTCCAGCAGCTGGGCCTCCTGGCTGACATCCGGACCGGACGCCTTGATGAGTTCGTCGAACTGCGTGGCCACGGCGCGCTCGTCGTCGGCCGACACCATGACCGGGTAGTAGCGCTTCCATGCGGTCAACAGGTGCTCGTGGCCTTCGTTGATGCGCTTCACCGCATCGCGGTTGGACGGATCGATGAGGGAGCGATTGAGTGCAAGGCGATCCTCGATGATCGCGGCGCGCGCTTCGCTGATCGCGGCCATCGCCAGCACGTTGTTCTGATACATGTCATCGACCAGCGCGTACGTGCTGCGCACGCCGTGCAGGCCAACCAGACCGATGATGACGGCGGCCAGCAGGGCCAGGCCCATGCTCGCAATGATTCTGAGACGAATGGTGAAACGCATGATGCTGAATTCCCGACGAAAATGGGCGCTACCCCCCACAAAGGGGGGTATCGGCGTGGGATCAGCTTCCTTGACAGGTATTTTCTTGCGGGGGCCTGACGCGGTCGGTGTCTGGTCAGGCCGGGCGCTGGCCGAAGCATCTTGGGGCCACTATTGGCGCAATCAGTCCATGTGCTCGATATCGTCGGGCAGCCTCACCCAGGGATGCATGCATTCCTCGAACACGGAGATGCTCGGCGCAGGAAAATCCGCCCGCGAAAACCCGCCCACCGGTACGCCAACCTGGCCTTGCACCGAATCCAGCCGGTAGTACACCGTGGCGCCGCATACGGGGCAGAAATAGAACGTGCCGGTGCCGCCCGTATCGCCCTTGCGCACGTAAGCGGTGGCGTTTCCACGAATCACCACGTCTTCTTCGCGAAAGCGCGCCTGCACCCCGAACACGCTGCCGGTACGACGCTGGCAGGCATTGCAGTGGCAGATGGAAACGCGCAGCGGGTCCCTGGTGGCGCGAAGCATGAGTTGCCGGCAACTGCAGGTGGCGACGCGCTGGGGCATGAGGTGTTCTTGGTGGAGTGGTGACATTCCGGCAGCCGGACGCGGGCACTATACGCTGTCCCTTCCGCGTGAAGTGTCGATTGACAGGGTACTTGCCGCGCAAGAGCGTGCTACGGTCGTGACCTCCTTCGAACGGAGCCTGACCTTGACCTCATCCCGTCGCCGATACACCTTCGCCCTGAGCGTCCTGCTCGCCTTCATCAGCCTGCCTCTCGCTGCGCAAAGCCTCCGCGTGATGAGCTTCAACGTCCGCGTGCCGGTGGCCGCCGACGGCCCCAACCGCTGGGAAGCGCGCCGCGACCTGATGGTGCGCACTATCCGCGAGCAGCACCCCGATGTGATGGGTACGCAGGAGCTGCACAAGGAACAGGGCGACTACATCGTGTCCAAGCTGCCGCAGTACACCTGGTTCGGCATCGACCGGCGCGGTGGCCACAGCGATGAACACATGGGCGTGTTCTATCGCAAAGATCGACTGGTGCTGAAAGACTCGGGCAACTTCTGGCTGTCTGACACGCCCGATGTGCCTGGCAGCATCACCTGGGGCCACCCCCTCCCGCGCATGGTCACCTGGGCATTGTTTGAGGACAAGGCCACCGGCCACACCTTCTACTACTACAACACCCACCTGCCCTATCGGGATGAGGACGAGCCGGCGCGCGTGAAGGGCGCGACGGAGATCGTCGGTCGCCTGGCGAAATTGCCGGCGAACGTCCCCGTGATCCTCACCGGCGACATGAACTCCGAGGCAAGCAACCCGACCTATGCGGTGTATGCCAAGGCGCTGACCGACACCCGCGCCGTCGCGCCCAAGGTCGAAGGCCCCGAGAAGACCTTCCATGATTTCACCGGCGTGCCGACCGTGCGCCTCGACTACATCTTCGAGCGTGGCTTTACGCCCAAGAGCTTCACCACGGTGACCACGCAGCAGGATGGACGTTACCCGTCCGATCACTTCCCGGTGATCAGCGAGCTCGACTGGAAGTAAACCTCGCGCAGACCATGGTAGGAGCGCGCTTGTGCGCAACCACTACGTGACGGACTCCAGTTCCGACGGCGGTCGCGCGCAAGCGCGCTCCTACACAACAGAGCTCATTGGGAAAGGTGGCAGAACCGGGGCGATCACTCATCGCCCCAGCTTTTCCTTCTTCACCCTCATCGCCTGCGTCACCACGGCGTTGAACTGACGACTGTGCTCGTGCTGCTCGCGCAGGCTGCGCTGCGCATGTGCGGATTCACGCTGCAACTTGCGGTAGTTGGACAGGCGTCGCGCATCCAGGGCGCCGTCGGCAACGGCGGCCTCCACTGCACAACCCGCATCGCCTTCATGCCGGCAGTCGCCGAAGCGGCACTGCGTTGCCAGCGCGTCGATATCGTCGAACACCGCACCGAGTTCCGCTTCCCCGACCGCCACGCGCAGTTCGCGCATGCCCGGCGTGTCGATCACCCATGCGCCGCCGGGCGTGGGGAACATCTCTCTCGCCGTGGTGGTGTGACGGCCGCGCGCATCGTCTTCGCGGATACCGGCCGTACGTTGCATGGCCGCTCCCGTAAGGTGGTTGGCCAGCGTCGACTTGCCCACACCGGACGAACCGACGAAGGCCACCGTCTTGCCCGGCGTCAGCCAGGGCCCGAGCTGCGACACCGACGCCTCGTCCAGCGCATTGACCGCGAGTACGGACAAACCCGGCATCAACTGTTCAGCGGCCGCGACATAGTCCGCCGCGTCTTCGCCGAGATCCGCCTTGGTCAGCACCACCACGGGCAGCACGCCCGCATCGAGCGCCAACGCCAGATAGCGCTCGAGTCGCGAGGGATTGAAGTCGTCATTGCATGACGACACCACGAACAGCGCATCAAGATTGGCGGCAATCGGCTGGCGTCGATGGTCACCACCGGCCGCCACGCGCGACAACAGGGAGCGGCGATCGAGCACACGCAGCGCGCGGTCTGCCTCGTGTTCTACCAACACCCAGTCGCCAACGGCCACGCCGCCGCTCTCGGCCAGTGCATGCGGCAACGCCACCGCCATCGCGCCGCGCGAGGACAGCACCGCCAGCCCGCTGCGATGCACGGCCATGACACGTGCAGGGTAACCGGCGTCGAAATCGGCCAGCGTCAAAAGTCGTGCGTACTCAGCCTGCCAGCCGAGCTGGTGCAGCGAAAACGTCTGAAAAGACATGGAAACACCCAGGAAACGAGGAAGACGACGGCCACGCGGATCGGGGCCGAACGAATCACCGGGGTGCGAAGCGGGGAATGGAAAGCGCACCAGCCGCAGGCTGGCGTAACCCTCAGAAGCGCGTCGACCCGGCGGAGGCTGCAACAACAATCATGGTTCTATTCCTCCTCTTGGCGGGGTTGACGGGACGCGCAGAGTAGCCATGCGTGACACGGCGTGCAAGTGCTTATTTTTCGTCAGTACTTACACATGGATGGTGTTGCGCCGGCGCCGTTCGCGCAGGCGGTTGGCGCAAAAAGCGAAGGCCGGCAACGCGCCGGCCTTCATCCACGCCGTCACACGCTAGCGGTCAGCCGGCGAGATTGGCTGGCAGGGTGCCGCCATTGGCCGCCAGCGCCTTCATCACTTCCTTGTGCAGCCAGATATTCATGCTGGCCGAATCGTTGGTGTCGCCGGTGTAACCCAGTTCGGCTGCCAGCTGCTTGCGATGGTCCAGGCTGCTGTCCATGCCCAGCGCTTTCATCATGTCCACGATGGACACGCGCCAGTCCAGTTTCTGGCCGCTCTCGCTGACGAAGCGATCCATGATCACGGCCACGTCCACGCCGGACAGCGGCGCCACGGCCGGCGGCGTCGCCTGCACAGCCGGAGCGGCGACAGGTGCAGCCGCCGGTGACGATGCATCCGCTGCGGCGCTGGTCGACACGTCGGCCGGGGCGTCCGCCTTGGCCTTGCCGAACAGCTTGTTGATGATGGTTCCAAAGATGCTCATGGGTTCACTCTCCATCGAAGATGTAGCGGTTATGTGCAGGCTGCCGCCATGGCGGCCTCAACCCTGCTGATGCTCGCGCAACTTGGCGAGTGCGATGGCCAACGCCGCACCGCCGAGCGTTTTGATGAGCGTGGCGTGTTCGGCATAGAAGTGTCCGACCTGGTCGATCACGCCCGGATGAATTCGCTCCGCATCAGCTGCAATCTGCTCCACCTCGGTGACGCTGAGATGACTCGCCTGCTCCGGCGTCACCTGGTTTGCACCGGTGGCCGCCAGCAGCTGGTTCAGCATGCCCGCCTGCTGGTTCGCGTTCGATTGCGCGAACAGCTTGCCCACCATGCTGCCGAAGGACTCGGTGTGATCCGAGCGAAACATCGATGCCAGGCTCTGGCCGAGCGCCTCACGAGGCACCGCCTGGGCCGCCGCATCGAAATGGCTGTCTTCAGCGGAGCCCAGCAGGGACGTCGCCTGCTTCAGCAAGGCATCCATCATGTTCATGCGCGGCTCCTCAGGACTTGCGCGTCAGCAGACGGCCGAGCGCCAGCAGCACGATGGCGCCGACTATCGCGCCGATGAAACCGGACGATTCACCAGGGGCGTACCAATGCAGGGCCTGGCCGATATAGGTCGCCAGTACGGCGCCAGCGATACCCAGGGCCGCCGTCAGAAAGAAACCGAAGGCATGACGTCCCGGTGAGATCCAACGGGCAACCACACCGGCGAGGAAGCCGATGCAGATCGTCCAGACCAGATGCATGTGAAATACCTGCCAAAGCAGCCGAATGGGCGGCCAGAGTACGGTCGGCTGCGTGGCATCGATATCGGATCGATCTCAACTAAATGTCGCGTTGCACACGTCGAACCGACACCTTGCGCGCTAACGCGGTAACGGCAGGCACTCCATGACTTCAACGGAATCGCCGGGGAAGATGGCGAAGTGCGGGTGGCCTTCGAACAGCTTCGCCGCTGCCTCGTGTGAATCGGCACGCACGATGGTGAAGGCAGTCAACGCATTCCTGATTTTCTCGACGCCGTCATGGGACACACGCAGCGTCTTTCCCAGCGGCGTGCCGATCTCCACGATGACATCCTGATGGCGCTCCACCCATTGGCCCCAGGCCTGCATGCCGGCCTGCTCGCGCTCGTGGCGCTGCGCGTCGCTGAGCTGTGCCCAGCCTGATGCCTTCATCGCCTCATCGGTTCCAATGAACACCGCAAGGAAGTTCTTCATGGCTCGCTCCGACATGTCGTGGTGGGAAGGTGAAGGCAGCGGCGTGTTCCGCTGCCCCGACCCAAGGATAGGCACGGGCTATTTATGTTAAAGAACATATTCTGCGCCGCGCAGCCATGCCGCAGCGCCCTGCCTTCCCACGCGCGCGTAGCGGCTCGCGTCAGCCCATCTCGTTGCCGCGATGCACATGGACGCGCAGCTCAGTCGCCAGCTCCCGCATCGGCTCCACATCGCGCGACAGCGTGATCCAGCCGGCAATGCTGTCGTCATCCGTGTCGAGCAGCCACAGCGTGTAGCCATGCGGCGCGAGGTTGTCGTAGGCGAGGGTGATCAGGTCGGAGGTATCCACGCTGGCGTGGAATTCATCCTCGTCCGCGTCACCATCCCAGTCGATGTCCAGGTTCCAGCGCGAGGCGAGTTCTTCGATAGCCTGCACCAGGCTACGCGTGTCGCCCTCATCCACGTGGAAGGTCGCGCGCCAGTCGGCGACCTGCCCCACCACCTGCGCCACATCAACATCATCGTCAGGCGTATCGCCGACCGCTTCGCGATAGGCAGCGAACTGCTGGAACGCTGAATCGTCGTCGCCGGGATTGATCAGCAGGAACAACTGCCAGACATAGGCATCCAGTGAATCGTCGTCTTCATCGAACTCGTGGCCGTGGTCGAAGTCGTGGTCGGAAGGCGTCATGGGTGCATGTCCGGAAGTCGGAAGAGAAGGGGCGCAGCAAGTGTCACCGGGCTATTGTCGTCCGTCAGGCGCGCAGGAAAAAGAGCGGCGTTGGCTCGCCGCCAAAGGAAGGCCGCCTGGCTCCGATCGCCGTATGCCGCGCAGAAGGCCGCTTTTGCCGATTTGCGTTCCACGCGCCAGCGTCGGACACTGCAGGACGTCATGGCACGCCACCTCGTCATTGCCATCACGTTGGCCGTCACCGCGACACCGCAGCCATCGCACGCGGAGACCGCGTCACAGCCGCCGAACCCTCCCTCCGGCATCTACCAGATCCAGCAGCGCGCGGCCGATGGCGTGGTGCTGGTGCACCGCACGCTGTACCTGGCCTTCGATGACAACAAGGTCACGGGCTACTACGACAACCCCTACCCGCGCCCCGCAGAAACCGAGGTCGACCAGACCTGCCGCTTTTTCCTTTCCGGCAAGCTGACCGCGCCCGACACCATGGAACTCTCCGCCCAACACCCGGACGATGAATTCGTCGCCGGTGTGTCGCTCAAGCAACGGCCCGATGGCGCGTGGACGGTGACGGTGAACGGCGTCACCGGCAACCGCTCCTACCTGCCCAACTGCCCGGTGCCGTCCCTGCTCAGCGGCGATGTCGTGAAGCTGGGTTCCACACGCCCGTGGCGCATGGTGGGTTATGTGAGCAAACCCCGCGCCGTGCTCCATACCGATGCGTCGGACAGCTCGGCCACCACCGCCTATCTGGTGAATCACGACCCCGTGGCCATCCAGAACCTTCAGGGCGACTGGCTGCAGGTGGACTACCTCACCAGGGACCACGAGCTCGTGCGCTGGCTAAGGAGCACCGACGTCTACTATCACCTGGAGCGCTGAGCCGTGCCGGTGCGGCCCCTTTGCGATTGATCCAGCGCAGGCCTCCGCGACAACCCTACACTTGCCGATGATCAACGGGCAGGCATGGTGGAGATGCAATACCCGTCGCCGATGAACGGCGTCCTTTCCCCACCGCATGGCCGCACTTCATGACCACGACACGCTACGCCTCGTCGCAACGCTTTCTCCATTGGCTTATTGCCGCGCTGGTGGCACTGGCCCTGCTCTCCATCGAGCTCAAGGGCTGGCTGCCCAAGGGATCGTCGGAGCGCGCGCTGGTGAAGTGGTCCCACACCCAGTTCGGGCTCAGCGTGCTGCTGCTGTCCTTGGTGCGTCTGGCGCTGCATCGACAAGGCAAGGTACCGCCCATTTCGCCGCCACCGCCGCGCTGGCAGATGGTGGCGGCCCGCCTGATGCACGGCGCGCTCTACGTACTCACCCTGCTGGTACCGCTGCTGGGCGTGGCGATGATGTTCTACGCCGGCAAGGAGTGGAGCTTCGCCGGCCTGCCGCTGCCCACCCTGAGCGATCCTGATACCGCGCTTGCACACCGCATCGAGGACATCCACGAAACCGTCGGCAACGTGCTGATGTGGCTTGCCATCGCCCACGCCGCTGCCGCGCTTTACCACCATGTCGTGCAGCGGGACAACACGCTGGTGCGCATGACATGGGCGCGCGACCGCAGCGTGGACAAGAGCAACACCCGTTAGACGCGACGCGGCAACCGGCGCCGCAACGGGCCGGTTACTTCGTCTGCTGGTCGGCGTTGACCTTGGTGAGGTAGGTACTCAGCGTAGCTACCTCACTGTCTTCAATCGGCGCGCCGTACGCGGTCCTCATCTTGTTGATCTCCGCCGTCCACTCGGCCTGTGTCAGCAGGGGCTGCTTGAGCACCATGCCGGCCGAATGGCAGATCAGGCATTTGCCGGCGATATCCGAACCCGGTCCCGGCGGAAACGAGGCTGTGCTAGCTGGCAGATCCACCGACACCGAGTGAATGGCGATCGGCGCCGGTGTCTTCGACGGCGTGGCTGCCGACACCGGCAGCACCCCACCCAGCAAGGTCAACAAGGCGATGGCATGCATGGTTTTCATGTCAGGCCACCTGCACTTTGATGGATTCAACCACGTTGCGCATGAAGCCACCGGGGTTCCAGTTGGCCTCCATGGGCTGCTCCACGCCATTGGTGTTGATGGCCTTCACCATCAGCGTGTTGTCGCCCCTGGCCTTGGGCGTGTACTGCGCATGCCAGCGACGGAAGCTGTACTTGCCGTAATCCTGCTCCAGCGTGGATTCCTGCCAGTGCGCGCCGCCATCGTTCGACCACAGCACTTTCGCCACGCCGGCGTCACCACCGAAGGCAATACCGCGCACCGGCGTGGCATGGCCGGCGAGCACCTTGTCGCCATCACGAAGATTGGTAATGAAGGAGCGCGGCACCAGGCGGTTGATCGGTACGTTTTTGACGCCCGTCTGCCCCGGCACGATGCTGGCATGCGGCGTATCCGGAATCATGTAGGCCTTGGCCATCCAGAAGTTCGCGTCTGCCTTGTCGAGCACTTCGATGTCGTTGAGCATCTTCACCCAGTAGGTGGAATACCAGCCGGGCACGACCAGGCGCAGCGGAAACCCGTTGAGCAGCGGCAACTGTTCGCCATTCATGCCCCACGCCACCATCACCTCACCATCGCGCGCATGGTCGATATCCAGCGACTTCAGGAAATCGGGTGTGGCCGGCAGCGCGCCGCTGTCCATGCCCTTGAAGCGCACCTGCACCGCGGCAGGATTCACGCCGGCCTTGTCCAGCAGATCCTTCAGGCGCACGCCGGTCCAGCGCGCGCAGCCCATGGCGCCATTCGCCCACTGCCCGCCGGCAACGCGAGGATGGAACAGGCCGCGGGAATTGCCCGAGCATTGATTGACGGCGGCCAGTTCCACCGTTTCAAAATCGCTCATCAATTCCTTGAGGCTGAAGCTGAGCGACTTGCCCACCTGGCCGTGCAGATTCAGGCGGAAGCTGTCCGCATCGATCTGCGTGGGCACATACGCCAGATGCCAGCGCACGAAGAAGCGATTGTTCGGCGTGAACACACCCTGGTCAAACACGTCGAACGGCGTTTCCAGCATCGGCGGACGCGTACGCAGCAACAGCATCTCGCCCTTCTGCGGAAACTCACGCGTCAGTTCGCGCTCGCCGTTGGCGAAAGGCAATTGCGTGGTCGCCGGCTCGGCCGCGAAGGCCTTGGCGCCACCCAGGGCACCGAGCGAGCCCAGCCACCCTGCCGTTCGCAAGAAGTGGCGACGGGACGGGTCATTGGCGTTCCACTTCTCACTCATTGCGATCATCCCCTGGAAGGAAGTCCAACCACCGATATCCGCCCGACACCGTCCAAACCGCGTGAAGCCCGCGCCCGCCCCACTCGTTCGATGAAACCGAACGTTCGCGTCGCCGCCACCGCACGTCATTCCACGGCTGCCGGCGCAAGCTTTTCTCCAACGGTGCCAACCGGCGTCCACCATCAACCCCTTGGAGAAAATCATATGTCACGCCTCAATGGCAAGGTTGCACTGATCACGGGCGCCAGCTCCGGCATTGGCCGGGCCACCGCAAAACTTTTCGCCGCCGAAGGCGCCCGCGTGGTGCTGGGCGCGCGCCGCGATGCCGAGCTGCAATCGCTGGTGAAGGAAATCGAAGCGGCCGGCGGCACGGCCGTGGCCGTGGCCGGCGACGTCCGTTCGGAGGATTACGCGAAGGCGCTGGTCGACACCGCCGTCTCCCGCTTCGGCAAGCTGGATATCGCCTTCAACAACGCCGGCACCTTGGGTGAAGCCGGCGCCAGCACCGGCGTCAGCGAAGCCGGCTGGACCGACACGCTGGCCATCAACCTCACCGGCTCGTTCCTCGGCGCCAAGCACCAGATTGCGCAGATGACGAAGAACGGCGGGGGATCGGTGATCTTCACCTCCACCTTCGTCGGCCATTCCTTTGCGTTCCCCGGCGTTGCCGCCTATGCGGCCAGCAAATCCGGCCTCATCGGCCTGACCCAGGCACTGGCGGCGGAGTTCGGCCCGCAGGGCGTTCGTGTGAATGCCGTGCTGCCCGGCGCTGTCGATACCGACATGTATCGCGACATGAACAACACCGCCGAATCGCAGGCCTTCGTCACCAACCTGCACGCCCTCAAGCGCGTGGCCACGCCGGAAGAACTGGCCCGTTCGGTGCTGTACTTCGCCTCCGATGATTCGGCCTTTGTCACCGGCACCGCATCGTTGGTGGATGGTGGCGCATCCATTTCGCGTACCTGAGCTGGCGGATTCTCCATCCGGACGACGAGTGTCGTAGCCCGGATGGAGCCAACGGCGCAATCCGGGAACACGCTGGCGAGTCGCTCGCCTGGGAACAGGCATCGCGAAGACCCATGGTGCTCGCAAGGTTCTCCCGGATTCTCGCTGCGCTTCATCCGGGCTACGGGCTGGGCTTCATCCGGGCGACGTGTGTGGTAGCCCGGATGGAGCCAACGGCGCAATCCGGGAACACGCTGGCGACACGCTCGACTGGGAATTGGCATCGCGAAGACCAACGGTGCTCGCAAGGTTCTCCCGGATTCTCGCTTCGCTTCATCCGGGCTACGGGTGACTTGCCGATTTGCGCGGCGCTCCGTCTGGACTAGGGTTCTTGTAGCCCGGATGAAGCCAACGGCGCAATCCGGGAACACGCTGGCGAGTCGCTCGCCTGGGAATTGGCATCGCGAAGACCAACGGTGCTCGCGAGGTTCTCCCGGATTCTCGCTTCGCTTCATCCGGGCTACGGGCGGGGCTTCATCCGGGCGACGTGTGTCGTAGCCCGGATGGAGCCAACGGCGGAATCCGGGAACACGCCGGCGACACGCTCGACTGGGAATAGACATCGCGAAGACCAACGGTGCTCGCAAGGTTCTCCCGGATTCTCGCTTCGCTTCATCCGGGCTACGGGCACCCGGAGACGGGTGGGTGTTTTTAAGAAAGGTCTTGTAGTGGATGGACGGCGACGGGCGCCATGCTGCGCTGGCGAAAACACATGCGCCGATTCCCATGAACATGACGACCCAGACTTTCTCCCGTTGTGCTGCCAAAACGCTGATAGGCGTTGCTGCCCTGTGTGGTGCCGTGTGGACGTCGTCCGCGCTGGCCGATGCGGAGGGGGAACGCCTTATTCAGGCGGTCCCGCCGCACTTCCGCATCGTTGGTCGCGACAACACAAAGGCGGCCGGGCTGGTGCAACTGGTGCCTGACGACCAGACGGGCGCCCACTGGACCGAGATGCTCACCACGCAAATTTTCTACAACCCGAAGGCCACCTCGTTCATGGCCTATCGCGGCGAGCTGGAACGCGAGTGGCAAGGTTCGTGCGACAAGACGGGCGTCGACTACGCCATGGATGGCGAGCAGAACGGCTACCCCATCAACGTGTGGGTGCAGTCCTGCCGCTTTCGCAGCACCAGCAGCAAGCCGAACATCGCCCTGATCAAGATGATCACGGGGCGCGACAGCGTGTATGTCATCCAGGTGAACTTCCGCTATGTGCCGGACCAGGCAAAGGTCGCGCAGTGGTCGAGCTATCTGGACAAGGTGACCGTCTGCGATTCACGCATGAAGGGGCGTGAATGTCCGGCAGCGGCCTCGCCGTAGGCGCAAGCCAGCTAAGCGGCGCTCACCGCACCGCCTGGCACCTCACGCGGACGCGTCCGGATCCGTCGGCACGTTGCCGGCTATCCAGCCAACCATGAACTCATCAAGCGGAAGCTTCTCCGGCACATGGATGCCGGCATCCCGCACAAAGGCAGCGGCCGCCTTGATCAACCCCTGACGCGCAATGCTGGTTGCCTGCCGCGCTGCCGCCTGCCTCTGCCGCAGCTGCACGATGTGCGCGGAGGGCCTGCCCGGCTTCGCGTACTTCTGGAATTTACGAAGCTCATCCGCCGCCAGCGTGGTATCGAAGGCGGCCTGCAGCGTGGCCTTATAGGCCTTGAGCACAGGAATGAGCAGTGCGGCCGTTCCCAGGCCCAACGATGCCGCATCACCGGATTGCTCCAGTGCAGCGAGGGTGCCCGCGTAGGGAAACAACATGGTCTGAGTCATGGGAACGGCCTGATGCGGGGCCGTCCAGCATAGGCGCAGAGGCTTCCAGGATGCCAGGCGAGGCGTACGCCAGATGACTTTCCGGGCGACCAACATGCCCTTTTACTGGCTGGTCAGCGCATGGAACTTCACCACATCGCTGGAAGCGGTCGTGGAGTTGTCCCGCAGATCGCCGAAAGGTCAACGTGATAACCCGTCGCAATCATCAGGTCGAGACGCGCGCCGTCTCCACGCGGCCATTCATCCTTTGACGATCTCGTCGTACAGCTTGTCGCCCACCCGCTGATTCACCCAGCTCGACGGGTGACCGGTGTAGTAATAGAAATACGTCCTGGGATCGGCGCAGGGTGGCGCCTTCTTCTCGCCCAGCTCCACGCTGAAGGCGCACGGGTCGCTGGTGTTGGTGATGCCATAAGCCTGCGGGTGACTGATGATCTCGTCGATATAACGCCCCCACTGGCTGAGCCGGATGTCGATGCCCAGCTGCCCACGCAATGCCGGCACCAGCTTTTCGTAAGCAGGATTGAGCCGCTTCGCCGCCTCGGCAAAGTCCGGCACTTTCACGGGCAGCAACGCCAGTACGACATGACGCGCCCCCACCGACTTCAGCAACGTGATCTGCCGAGTGATATTCGCCACGGAGACATCAAGTGGCGTCTTGTCATCATTGAGGCCGCCCGCGATGAAGAACAGCGTGGTGTCCGGATCAAAGGTAATCGCCTTGCCGCGCACCCGCGCTGCAAAGTCCTGCACCTGATTGATCATGCCCACTTCCAGCAGCAGGCCATTTGTATTCACGCCGGGATTGAGGCCGGTGGCCGCACCCGCCACGGCGAAATCGATACTTCCCTCATCGGCGTCCTTTTCCCGCGAATGCCGCAACGGCAGATTCAGGCGCTTCGCCAGGTAGGCCACCGACGTAGGCCCGTTACCCGCCAGGAACCCCGCCCCCATGTCGGAGTAGCTGTCACCAAACACGTAGAGGCGCTGGATATCCGCACTGGCCCGCGCGGGCGCGACCGCCAGCCACGTGCCCAGAAGAACGAGAAAGCCAAACAGCAGCCGCATGGGACGCTCCGGGTGGCGATGCCGAACTCGACAGGAAGAAGCGCAGGCTACTCCCGCGTAGAAAAGGTGCGGTAGCACGGCGGCCGCCACTGGCGTACGGCCAGGCGACGCGGGAAAAGCGGCAAGGCAGCACCAAGGCGTTCCCGCCCGCGTGGCTCAATCCCTGAAATGAATCGCCGCATGCGTGCCATCGCAGAAGGGCTTGTTCTTCGATTGCCCGCAACGACACAGCGTGACGCGGTTGCGCACTTCATAGGCGAAACCGTCGGCGGCGATCACGGGGATACCACCGCGCAGCCATAGTGGCCCGCTGCACTTTTCCACCGGATCTTCGATCAGCCCAATGGACACCGGCAGTGGATTTTCCACGGGCTCGCCGGTGCTCCTGTCCCACGCCACCAGGCGGCCGGAGGGACACCGGTTGACCTGGCGAAGGAAGTTCTCGCGCACCTGCGGGTTTTCCGTGTCGGCAACCTGGCTCCACACCTGCCCGTTGGGATCGCAGTAGCGGGCGAACGCGCAGAGGTTTTCCACGTCCGTCAGTGCATGCACAGGCCCGTTCATCACCTTCGCCTGATCCAGGTACGGCTCGCGTGGTGCCGTTTCCGTGCCGTCAAAGCCCACCTTCTGGTGCGAGCCATCGCAGAACGGCTTGGACTTCGAGTGACCGCAGCGACACAGCGCATAAGTGGCGGCGTGTTCCAGCGGCGGGCCTTCCTCCCATGCCTGCGAACCGCCCTCGGCATCGGCGACGGTGGTCTGTTTCGCCAGCGCGATATCGCCCACCACCAGATAGGGGCCGTTCTTGGAAACGGTCACCTGAGCGTGTGCCTTTGGCCGTGTCATGGGATGCCCCTTCTGCACCGGGAAACCCAACCATGCCCCCGTGTATGGAGTGACCG
The DNA here is from genome assembly GCF_014297575.1 of Dyella telluris. Lineage (NCBI taxonomy): Bacteria > Pseudomonadati > Pseudomonadota > Gammaproteobacteria > Lysobacterales > Rhodanobacteraceae > Dyella > Dyella telluris. Next base: position 1,550,829 of record NZ_CP060412.1, read on the forward strand.
CGTGAATGCGCCGGGAAACGGTACGGGGCCATATACCGCCCGCCACATGACCAGAAAGAACGCACCCGCAAGGCCGACAGTCAAAACCCGCCGGTACTTTTTCACCTCACCGGTTTCGCTATTCTCCAGCCCCCCACGCAATACTCAGGCGCAGGTTTCCCATGACGAATCGACTCTTGCTCTACCCCCTGCTCGCCGCCATGGCAGCCACCGGCGCGGTGGCGTCAAATGCAGCCCGGGCAGCGGACGCGCCCAAGGTCATCTCGCCCGATACCTTGCCTGCCGTGCAGGTATCCGAAGGTGTGAGGCTGAAAGAACTGACCGGGCGCGCGGCGCCGGCCGGTGCCCGCTCCACGCTGGGCAGCGTGGCCCTGTTCGAGCTCGACCCGGGCCACGCCAGCGCATGGAGCCACAACAAAGCCGGCGAAGAATCCTTCTTTATCCTGCAAGGTCACGGCGACGTCTGGACCGGCAACACCGCCCACGCCGTCGGCCCCGGCGACTACATCCTGATTCCGCCGGCCGTGGTCCGCTCCATCCGCGCCAGCAAGGGCGAAGTGCTGAAGTTCTACGCCATCACCACGCCGGCGTGGAGCAAGGATGACGATGTGCTGGTGCCAGCGCCGGCCGGGGCGCCGAAGTAACAAAACCGGCTAGGTGCCGGGTTCACTTTCCAAAGCCGGAAGTGGACCGGCGCCCGCCAGCACCCCCGTTTCTCAGCCCCTTCTGATTGCGTCGTTTTCCTGAGCCTTTGCACGATGCCAAAGGCTGCCGACCGGCTGCCCTTACGGCACCCCGGTCGCGCGAGACCCAGGAGAAACCCCGTGATCACGGCGACTCATTCCTTACGCAGCATCGCCAACGTTGTCCTGGCCATGGCCGCGCTGGTAATGGCATCGATGGTGCTGTTCTCGATGATCGCCGCGCCGCAAACCGCGCCGGCCCGATTTGGCCCCACCGACCTCCCCACGCTGACCTTCGTGGTGGCGCTTGCCATCGTGTCCGGCGTTCTCGGGTGGCGCTCATGGCGTAGGCGCAGCGAGGGTAGCGCCGCGTTCCTGCTGATCATCCATGGTGCGGCCTGCCTCATGCTGGTGGCATGTCTCGCCCTGTACGTGGTGAACCTTTAGCGGCGAGCAGAAAGCACCAGGAAAGGAACGCAGCCCGTTCCACGGGCCCACCCTTTTCGCCTCAGAACTTTTTTGCGGAAACAGCGGTTTTTTACGACTTCTAAAGGTTCCCTCAATGAGTAACAAACGATCACTCGCCTAATCTGACCCTGCTCCCGAGAGAAAAGCAGGTCTCCACGGAGCGAGCGACCGCCCTACTGGCGGAGCACCACCAGCCTAGTCAGCACGGCTTGATGGACAGATGGGCGGCCACCCAAGGGCCGCCCATTTCCTTTTGGGGAATCCGGTACGCGTCAGCGTAGATGCGATCAGAAAGGAACCAAGGGCGAACCCACTTCCCGGATAGAAGACCCGCCCCCTCTCCGAGGGGGCCCGTCGAGCCCGATGGGCAGCCCGGGCCCGACGCCCGGCATGGCGCGCCAACGGCGCACGCACCGAAACCCGGTCAGCCGCCCGTTACCCCCAACCCAACGACGACAACCACCGCCAGCAGCGCCGGCAGAGCCACCACCACCAGCTCCACCGCACGCAAGACAGGACGTGGCCGCGCCAGCTTCCAATAGGCGAGCACGGCCAACACCAGCGCCACCAGCGAAATCATCCCTGACAGAAACAAGGTATCCAACAGGATGCCGAGCACCGGCATGCCGCAAGCGACCCCGTGAGCCTGCTTCTGAGCGCGGGCAATGGCATCGCCCTGCAGGTGGCCCCATAAGGGCACGGCGATGAAGGCGATGGCGGTGAGCAGCAAGGAGAGCGTTCTTTTCATTCGAAGAAAAAGCGGTCCGGACGCGTTTCTGAAAAATAGCACTCCGCATCCTTTTCTTGCTTGACCACTTTCTTGCCGATTTCCGACACCCGAGAACGGAAGTGGTCCGCCCATTTGTTCCGCCCACTCTCGACTGAAAGCCGCTTGCTTTCGGAGGCTTCCGATTGAAATCAGTTTGCCCAGCCGGTGACTTTTGGACAGGGCACCTGACAGAAATCGCTCAATCGTCCCCCCCTGCTCACAAAGGACTGTCGATGAACGCATGCCAGACTTCAAAGCGTATTCCCGCCCACGCGGCAGCTGGAACCATGACGACCGGGGTTGCCCCACCTAAGTCAGCCTTGGCCAGGACGCTCATCGGCGAAAACCGCTCTCTGTGCATCGGTAGCACGGCTAAACGGCGTATTGCCGATGGCAATCACACGCTCGTGGGCGCTGAGTTTCTCCGCAAGTTCGGCAAGGCGGAAGCTCTTTCCGGCACCGTTCTCACCGACTAATAGAGTGATGGAAGGCCCTGGGCCGTTCAGCACAGAGGACACTTGATCATCCATCCAGTTACCCCGTTTATGTTTGGGTAAATCCGATGTGCAAGGAGAGGCATGCCGATCTGTATCGACACCTCGGGTATCCCCATTGGGCTTCTGACGGCAAATCCAAAACAGGCGTCAGAAGCCGTTTACTGAAAAAAGTGCACTCTGGCCCCTGATTTGGACCTCTGATTTGGACCCCTGACTTGGACCCCTGATTTGTTATTTCTTCCGCGTGGGGCGCTTGGCTGCCTCTACCTGCCGAATGACATAACTCATCATTTTGTTGCTAGTCACGACAGAGAAGTTGTCACTCGCAACCTCGTCTATCGCATCCAAAGCGGAACTTATCTTGTCATCCAAGCCAATAACATCGGGAACATAGCCGCTCTGTAGCTCGGTAGTCAGATCCAATGCCTCTTGCAATGCCTCTTGTGCGAGATCCAAAGCCACTAAGGCAAACTCCAGCCGTGTGTCGCGAGTAATCGCTGAAAGCATCTCAGCCACTCGATCCTCAGGCTCCAAAGGCATATTCGAAGGTACTTTCTTTCTTCCCAGAACTCCCCCTCGCTCACGCATGGCATGAGCTCGTCAAAGTCACCAGTACATCATCGCTACCGACTCTCACACTCCAACGCGGCAAGGACGAAAAGCCAGAAAATCTAGGCAATTCCGTATCGACTACTTGCCGGTGCGGACCGACCCACCATGCTGATTCATCAACTCGGCGAACTTGGCCCATGAAAGGCGCTTCTTATTTACCGAGTTACCGGCCGGCAGCCACTCAATATTTCCCTTACTGATTAATACCGTACCAAGCTTGCTGCCGTCCTTTTTGACTTCGACTTTGACGTCCTTATGAAGCACAAACTTCGTCGAAATATCCATCGTTACTTCGTGTGCCATCTGCTCTCTCCCTTGAATTGATCGCTAAGTAAATCCAATATTTCCTGGGCCCGAACGCTCACTTGGGCACGAAAAAAAGGTGACTGCAAGCAGTCACCTTTTTCAATTCGACTCCAATCAGATTGGCTTTAACCGCACTTGCTATACCCACAATTCAAACAAGTCTGGCACCCATCCATCAGCACCAGCGCCTGGGTGTTGCACTTGGCGCAGAGGGTGGCGCCGGGCGGGAAGCCGCTGGCATTGGATTCGGGCTGGGCCTCGGAGGCAGCAGCCGGCGCGGCGCTCTTGCCGGTGGCGGCGGCTTCATAGGCGGCGCGCTTTTCGGCGATGAGCTTGCGGGTGGATTCGTCCATCTCCGGGTCGTGGATCAGGCCGATGGTCTTCATGTGCTGCTCAATCACCGCGCCGATCTCGGCGACGATGCTGGGCATGTAGATGCCGCCGGCCTTGAAGTAGCCGCCGCGGGGGTCGAACACGGCCTTCATCTCTTCCACCAGGAAGGTGACGTCGCCGCCCTTGCGGAACACGGCGGAGATGATGCGGGTAAGCGCCACGATCCACTGGAAGTGGTCCATGTTCTTCGAGTTGATGAAGATCTCGAAGGGGCGGCGCTGTTCGTGCGGGGTGCCGGCGTTGAGCACGATGTCGTTGACGGTGACGTACAACGCGTGTTCGAACAGCGGCGACTTGATCTTGTAGGTGGAGCCGACGAGCGTTTCGGGGCGCTCCAGGCTCTCGTGCATCTGGATGACTTCCGCCTTGGGCGCCTCTTTGGGGGCGGCCGGCTGGGCGGCGGGTGCGGCGGCGGACGCGGCCTTGTCCTCGGGCTTGACGACGTTGTAGCCCTTGATCTTCTTTTCGATCTTGATCGCCATGGTGTGGTTCTCTTGGTGGAACCCCATGCGGCTCCCCGTCGTTTCCTGGCCGCTCGCCTGACTGGCAGGGAAGGCGCTGGATTCCTGCTTTCGCAGGAATGACGGGTTGGGAGGTTGAGGTTCTTGTGGTTCGGGTGGTGCAGGCGGCTCGCGTCGCGGAAACAACCCGGCCCGGCGTTGGCACGCCGGGCCGGATCGGGTGCTACTTACTTACGGCGTGCGGACTTCTTGGCGACCTTGCGGACGGCCTTCTTCACGCTCGCCTTCTTGCTGGCAGTGGACCTCTTGACCGCCTTGGCGGCGGTCTTCTTACCGGCGGCCTTCTTGACCGTCTTCTTCACGGCCTTGGTGGCCGCCTTCTTGCTGCTGACCTTACGGACTGCCTTCTTGGCAACCTTCTTGGCGGCGGCCTTCTTCACCGCCTTCTTCACCAACTTCTTGGCAACGGCCTTCTTGACCGCCTTCTTCACGGCCTTCTTGGCGGCTGCCTTCTTGACCGTCTTCTTCACGGCCTTCTTGGCGGCTGCCTTCTTGACGGCCTTCTTCACGGTCTTCTTGGCGGCAGCCTTCTTGACCGCCTTCTTCACGGTCTTCTTGGCAGCGGCCTTCTTCACCGCCTTCTTGGCGGCCTTCTTGGCCGGAGCTGCCTTCTTGGCCGCAGCCACCTTCTTCTTGGCGCGTGCCTTCTTGGGCTTGGCGACCGGGGCCACTTCGACCACGGGCACTTCGACCGGCGCGTCAACGACCGCTACGATTTCTTCTTTCACATCAAACTCAGTATCGATGGACATGCGGGTATTCCCCTCCGACGTGGATTCTGGAACTAGTGTTGAGTGCCTTGCCACCGGGTATTCGGTATTGCTCTTGGCAGTGGGTCGGTGCCTGTTCCCAGGCAACCGGTACGTAGTTTAGAACTTTCCGTAATACCCTTCCTTCAAGGCATCGAACAAATTGGCGGCGGTGTGCATTTCGCCGTCGTATTCCACTTCTTCGTTGCCTTTCAGTTCCACAACACTACCGTCCTCCAATTCGAAGCGGTAGAGGGTGCTCTCCAGATCGGCCTCTTTGACGAGCACGCCCTGGAACGCCGCCGGGTTGAAGCGGAAGGTGGTGCATCCCTTCAAGCCCTGTTTATAGGCGTAAAAGTAGATGTCCTTGAAGTCTTCGTACGGGTAGTCGGTGGGGACGTTGGCCGTCTTGGAGATGGAGGAGTCGATCCACAGCTGCGAGGCAGCCTGGATATCCACGTGCTCCTTGGGGGTGATGTCGTCGGCGGCCACGAAGTATTCGGGCAGCTTGGACTTGGGGTCGTCCGAGAAGGGCATGGCGTCGGCGTTGATCAGGGCGCGGTAGGCCAGCAGCTCGTAGCTGTAGACCTCGACCTTTTCCTTGGTCTTGCGGCCTTCGCGGATCACGTTGCGCGAGTAATGGTGGGCAAAGCTGGGCTCGATGCCGTTGCTGGCGTTGTTGGCCAGGGACAGGGAGATGGTGCCGGTGGGCGCGATGGAGCTGTGGTGGGTGAAGCGGGCGCCGGTTTCGGCGAGCTGTTCCACCAGGTTGGGCGCCACGCTGGCCACGCGCTGCATGTAGCGGCTGTACTTGGCATGGAGCACGCGGCCGGGGATGGAATCCCCCACCTTGTAGCCGTCGGCGGCCATTTCCGGGCGCTTGCGCAGCATGTCGCCGGTAACGGTGTAGTCGCGGGCGAGCACCGGGGCGGGGCCCTTTTCCTTGGCCAGGTCCAGCGCCACTTCCCAGCCGGCCACGGCCATTTCACGCGAGACGTCCTCGGTGAAGCTGACCGATTCGGCGGTGCCGTAGCGCATCTTGAGCATGGTGATGGTGGAACCCAGGCCCAGGAAGCCCATGCCGTGGCGACGCTTGGAGATGATCTCGTTGCGCTGCTGCTCCAGCGGCAGGCCGTTGATCTCCACCACGTTGTCCAGCATGCGGGTGAACACCTTGACCACTTCGCGGTACTCGTCCCAGTCGAAGCGGGCCTTGGGGCCGAAGGGGTCGCGCACGAAGGTGGTCAGGTTGATCGAGCCGAGCAGGCACGAGCCGTACGGCGGCAGGGGCTGCTCGCCGCAGGGGTTGGTGGCGCGGATGTGCTCGCACCACCAGTTGTTGTTCATCTCGTTGACCTTGTCGATCAGGATGAAACCCGGCTCGGCAAAGTCATAGGTGGACACCATGATCATGTCCCACAGGTGGCGCGCGCGGATGTGGCCGTAGATCTTGCAGGCCACCAGGCCGTCTTCGCGCTCCACGTAGTTCTCGTGGGTGGCCCATTCGCGCCACACGATCTTGGTGCTGTCGGTGAGGTCGACCTCGTCCTGTTCCTTCACGTGCACCGGGAACACCAGCGGCCAGTCCTGGTCGTGCTCCACCGCCTGCATGAAGCCGTCGGTGATCAGCAGGGACAGGTTGAACTGGCGCAGGCGGCCGTCTTCGCGCTTGGCGCGGATGAATTCCTTCACGTCCGGATGGCTGACGTCGAACGTGCCCATCTGCGCACCGCGGCGACCGCCAGCGGAGGAGACGGTGAAGCACATCTTGTCGTAGATATCCATGAAGGACAGCGGGCCGCTGGTGTAGGCACCGGCGCCCGACACGTACGCGCCGCGCGGACGCAGCGTGCTGAACTCGTAGCCGATGCCGCAGCCGGCCTTCAGCGTGAGGCCCGCCTCGTGCACCTTCTCCAGGATGTCGTCCATGGAGTCACGGATGGTGCCGGACACGGTGCAGTTGATGGTGGACGTGGCCGGCTTGTGTTCCAGCGCGCCCGCGTTGGAGGTGATGCGACCGGCGGGAATGGCACCGCGGCGCAGCGCCCACAGGAAACGCTCGAACCAGTGGTCGCGCAGTTCCGGCGTGGCTTCCACGTCGGACAGGGCGCGGGCAACGCGCTGGTAGGTTTCGTCAACGCTGCCGTCGACCGGCGCGCCCGACTTGGCCTTCAGGCGGTACTTCTTGTCCCAGATATCGAAGGACGCGGGCTGCAGCGGAATGGCGGCATCGCGGTTTACGGCTGGTGCACGCATGGTGCTCATCGGCTTCCTGACCTCCCGGTATGACCTTTCGGCCCCGTGTTGGTTTGTTCTGTTCGGCTAAGCCGCTCGCATCGAGTAAACGCAGGGTGCGAACCCCGCGCCTGTTGCCCGATGCTCGCGTTCCCTGCCCGACCCGCTGACCCTCTCCCCCCGAGAGTGCCCCGTGACACCAGCTCTTGGGTGACCAACCTGCCATGTCACACAAGATGTTGTGGTCGCGAACGGGAGAGAAAGTTACCCCTGCCCTTGGCCGATGTAAAGTAATTTTCGTCAGTGCGCGACCCGGGGAACCGTCGCTGCGGCAATGAGTCGAACCACCGTCGATTCCACCCGTGAAAAAGGAGCTTCCATGCCTGCCCGTTTCGCTTGCCGCCTGGCTGCCGCCGCCTTCGTGCTGGCTGTCGCGACACCGTCGGCCAGCTACGCAACGTTGCCACCCACCGTGGACGGACAGCCGCTGCCGTCACTGGCGCCGATGCTGGAGAAAGTGACGCCGGCGGTGGTGAACATCTCCACCAAGACGCGCGTGCAGGTGCGCAACCCGTTCTTCGACGACCCGGTGTTCCGCCAGTTCTTCGGCATGCAGGGCGCGCCGCGTTCGCGCGTGGAGCAGAGCCTGGGTTCGGGCGTGATCGCGGACGCGGCCAAGGGCTACATCCTCACCAACAACCACGTGGTGGGCGGCGCCGACGACATCACGGTGACGCTGCAGGATGGCCGCGACTTCAAGGGCAAGCTGGTGGGCACCGACCCGGACACCGACGTGGCGGTGGTGCAGATCCAGGCCAGCAACCTGCAGGCGCTGCCTACGGCGGATTCGTCGAAGCTGCGCGTGGGTGATTTCGTGGTGGCGGTGGGCGATCCGTTCGGCCTGGGGCAGACGGTGACCTCGGGCATTGTCTCCGCGCTGAGCCGCTCGGGCCTGGGCGGCACGGGCTTCCAGAACTTCATCCAGACCGATGCCTCGATCAACCCGGGCAACTCCGGCGGCGCGCTGGTGAACCTGCGCGGCGAGCTGGTGGGCATCAACACCATGATCATCTCGCCCTCGGGCGGCAACGTGGGCATCGGCTTTGCCATCCCCACCAACCTGGCCGGCGAGGTGATGCAGCAGTTGGTCGCGCACGGCAAGGTCAACCGCGGCAACCTGGGGCTGGAGACGCAGGACATCACCCCGCGCATTGCCAAGGTGCTGGGACTGAAGGACAACAACGGCGCGGTGGTGACGCGCGTAACCACCGGCTCGGCCGCCGACAGTGCGGATATCCAGACCGGTGACGTGATCACCGCCGTCGACGGCAAGCCGGTGCGCAACGCGCAGGACCTGCGCAACGCCGAGGGCCTGCTGCCCATTGGCAGCACGGTGAAGCTCACCGTGCAGCGCAGTGGCGCCACGCGCGAGGTGACCGCCAAGCTGGTGCCGGAGAAGCTGGCCACGGTGGACGGCGCCAAGCTCGATGCACGCCTGGCCGGCGTCACCTTCAGCGAACTCACGCAGAACCTGCGCAGCCAGGGCCTGGGCGGGGTGAGCGTGGGTGCGGTGCAGTCAGGCAGCCGCGCGGCGCGCGCCGGGCTGCAGGCCAACGACATCGTGATCGGCATCAACAACCTTCGCATTCCGGACCTGCGCACCCTGCAGCAGCTGACCGGGGTGAATCCGCGGCAGCTGGTGCTGGTGGTTTCGAATGATGAGGGGGTGAGGTATGTGGAGATTCGTTGAGGGGTAAAGCCGACTCTGTGTGGTGAAGGGTGAGGCGCCTTTGCTCTGCCCACATCACACAGAAAAGCCCCAAAACATCACCCTCAACCTCCCGCCTCTAGTCGCACCCCATCGTGCGACGCTCACCTCCCGGCGCGAGTTGCGCTAACGGTGGATGAATGCGGCGGGCGTTGCGTGGCCCGCGTCGCGTTTTTATGCGGCCCAGCGGTAGGAATACGCTTGCGGATTGGCCGGGAGCTGGATGAAATAGCCGGGTTACATCTGCACGCGTCCGTTCCAGGCGGCTCGCGAACGCCAATCATCATTCCGGGGTGCTCCACCGCCATGTCACGACGTCTTTCCCGCTTGCTCATCGTTGCGCTGATTTCCTCCTGCGCAGCCACCGGCGCCTTCGCCGCCGGCAAAACCACCACCAAGTCGACCAAGAAGCCTGCTACCCCGCCGCCGCCGGCGCTGGTGTGGCGTGGTGACTACGCCACCGCTCGCGGTGTGGTGGAAGACGTGGCCAAGGCATACGAGAAGAGCGGAAAGGGCCGCATCGACGTGCAGCCGTTCAACACGGCCTCGGGCCTGGATGCCGTGGAGCATGGCCTGGCCGATATCGCCGGCAGCGCACGCAGCAGCTCCAACGATACGGAAAGCACCCTGCTGTTCACACCAGTGGCGTTCGACGCACTGGTGATGGTGACGCACCCCTCCAACAGCGTGCCCAACCTGACCGCCAAGCAGCTGCACGACATTTACCTGGGCAAGATCACCAACTGGCGCGACGTGGGCGGCAAGGACGCACCGATCGACCTGTATGCGGTGGCCAGCCCGGGCGACGGCGTGGAATACAGCCTGCGTCGACTGCTGTTCGGCCGCGGCAACCAGCCGGTGGCCGCGCCGCGTCTGTACGTCAATACGGCCAAGCTGGAAGAAGCCGTGACGCTTGATCCGAATGCACTGGGCGTGACCACCCTGTCCGGCGTGGCCAACAACGCCAAGGTGCGCATGATCAGCATCGAGGGCGTGGCCCCGAGCCTGGCGACCGTTTCCGACGGCAGCTACCAGCTGTACACCCCGCTGTTCCTGGTGACCAACAAGGAAAGCCCGAAGGCCGCGCAGATTGCCGGCTTCATGCAGTTCCTGCTTACCGACGAAGTGAAGAGCCTGGCCCGCGCGCACCACCTGGTGCCGTACGTCGAAGCGCATCAGCTGGCCCAGAACGACAAGGCCCGCCGCGAGAAGCTGCTGGCCGAAGCCGGTTCCAAGGCCGACGTGGTCGACGACCCGGCGCTGACGCAGCCGCAGCTGCCTGTCGCGCCGACGGCCGCCGCCGAAGCCGCACCGGCTACCGCAGCCGCCGCCGAGAAGAGCGGCTCCGCCGCCGCAGGCGAGACCTACACGGTGTCCAAGGGCGACACGCTCGGCGGCATCGCCAAGAAGTACTCGGTGACGGTGGCCCAGCTGAAGGAATGGAACCACCTGAGCAGCGACAACGTGAAGCTCGATCAGGTGCTCAAGGTCAGCGGCAACTGATTGCCCGCGTGCGCATCCGCGCCCTGACGCTGGACCTGGACGACACCCTGTGGCCGGTACTCCCGGCCCTGGAGCGGGCAGACCACGACGTTGACGCGTACCTGCGCCAGCACTATCCCGACGTAGCGCGCGCATGGCCCATCCCGGCCATGCGCGCCCTGCGCGCCGAAGTGGCCGCCGAGCGCACCGACCTCGCCCACGATTTCACGGCGCAACGCCACCTGACCATGCGTCGGGCGTTCACCACCTGCGGCATCGACGAGGTACCGCTGGAAATCCTCTGGGAAATCTATTTCTCGGCGCGCAACAGCGTCGACCTTTTCCCCGACAGCCTGCCCGCCCTGCAACGCATCGCCAGCCGCTGGCCCGTGGCCAGCCTGACCAACGGCAACGCCGACCTGGACCGCATCGGCATCCGCGAACACTTCGCCCATCACGTGAGCGCGCGTGACACCGGCATTCCCAAGCCCGACGCCCGCATCTTCCTCGCCGCCGCCGAGCGGCTGGGCATCGCGCCCGGGGAAATCCTGCACGTGGGCGACGACCCGGAACTGGATGTGGTTGGCGCACGCGATGCGGGTTTGCGCACGGCGTGGATCAACCGCGCGGGGCATCCGTGGCCGGGGGCGCTGGGTGCGGCGCCGGATCTGGATCTGCGCGACATGGTGGCGCTGGCGGATTGGCTGGACGCGCAGGGCTGACGCGGCTAGCTGGCGGCGTGGTATCGGCGGGGCGCTGCGGTCGCGCACAAGGTGCGCTCCTACAGGGGGTCTCGCATCGTGTGAAGCCCGTTCCTTTCTCGCCTCAGTGCTCACCCCAGTCCTCTCCCGAACGGGAGAGGACGAGCGACAGGTGATGTTCAACGTGAACCACCGAGTGGCAAGGAAGGATGTGCCTCGTAGAGGCACGACGCTCCGCGTTAAGTCCTCACAGCTTCGGCGCGTTGCGAAGCGCTTGGAAGTACCCGCTGTGTAGAGGCGGAGGTTGCCAAGCAACACCGTTCCTCAGCCGCTCGGGCTTTTCCCATCGGCATGCTGCCAGCCTTTAAGGCCATTTCTTTGGGTTACTTTTCTTTGGGCCAGCAAAGAAAAGTGACTCGGCCTCCGGCAGGAGGTCGAAACGCCCCCGCTGCGTAAGCGGCCAGATCGCGACGGCGCGCGAGACCAGAGGCCAAGAGCAAAGTCACTGGATTCCCGCCTTCGCGGGAATGACGGCTCTTTTGAAGGACCGAGGCAAGAGTGCCCCCTCACCCCAGCCCTCTCCCCGGCGGGGAGAGGGCGCAAGGTTGCGCGGTGAACGTGGAATCACGAAAACGTCAAGACGACGAATTTCCCGAATCAATCCGAACCGCGCCCTCGCCCCCCACCCCAAAAGCGCGCATCATTAAGCATCACCACGCTGCCAACGCGGCCCCCGCCCGTGCCGCGCAAGGAATTCCATGTCTGTCCTGATTGAACGCAAGTCCAGCGATCGCAACAGCATCGCCATCGAAACCACCGACACCCCGCACTTCGCCGCCACCAAACGCCGCCTTACGCCCGCCCAGCGCCAGTGGCTGTCGGCATCCGGCTTTGAAGCCGCGCCGGGCACGCTCGCGCTGCTGCCGGATCAAGGCGGCAAGCTGGCTCGCGTGCTGGTGGGCGTGGATGCGGGCGATGCGCTGGGCGCCCTTGGCGGGCTGCCGCGCACGCTGCCGGAAGGCACTTATCACCTCGCCGACGAGGGCGTGCTGAAGGACAAGCTGCAGGCCGCGCTGGGCTGGGCGCTCGGCGCCTACGAGTTCACCCGCTACCGCAAGGCGCGCCGCGCGCCGGCCAAGCTGGCCATTGCCGCCGCCAACCTCGACACACTCAAGCCGCTGGCCGACGCCACCACGCTGGTGCGCGACCTGGTCAACACGCCGACCGAGGACATGGGCCCCAAGCATCTCGCCGATGCGGTGAAGCAACTGGGCAAGACGCACAAGGGCAAGGTGCGCGAGTGGGTGGGCGACGAACTGCTCGACGCCAACTTCCCCACCATTCACGCCGTGGGTCGCGCCAGCCATCGCTCGCCGCGCCTGATCGAACTGACCTGGGGCAAGAGCAGCGATCCGAAGATCGCGGTGGTCGGCAAGGGCGTGTGCTTCGATACCGGTGGCCTGGACCTGAAGCCGGCCGACGGTATGCGCTGGATGAAAAAGGACATGGGCGGCGCGGCGCACGCCATTGCGCTGGCCGGCCTGATCATGCAGGCGAAGCTGCCCGTGCGCCTGCAGCTGCTGATCCCTGCCGTGGAGAACGCGGTGTCGGGCGCAGCGATGCGTCCGGGTGAAGTCATCACCACGCGTGCGGGCATCACGGTGGAGGTGGACAACACCGATGCCGAAGGTCGCCTGGTGCTGTGCGACGCGCTGACCTTCGCCACCGAGCAGAAGCCCGAACTCATCATCGATTTCGCCACGCTCACGGGCGCGGCACGCATTGCGCTGGGCCCGGACCTTCCGGCGCTGTTCGCCAACAACGACGACGCCGCCGACCGCGTGCTCGCCGCCGGCCGCGCGGTAAACGATCCCCTGTGGCGCCTGCCGCTGTGGCGCCCATACCGCAAGATGCTGGAGTCGTACCTGGCCGACATGGCCAACTCCGGCGCGTCGCGTCACGCGGGTGCGATCACCGCCGCGCTTTATCTGGAGCGCTTCGTGCCCGAGACCACGCCGTGGCTGCACCTGGACACGTATGCGTGGAACGACGCGGACCGCCCGGGCCGCCCGCGTGGCGGCGAGGCACTGGGCCTGCGTGCGTTCTTCGCATTCCTGCAGCAGCGCTACAAGGGCTGAGGCCATTACCGGTTCGAGACAAGAAGGGCGGCCCTCGGGTCGCCCTTTTGATTTTTGGCGAGACAAGTTCGCTCCCCCTTGTGGGAGTGCCCGCTAATTCACTTGTAGGAGCGCGCTTGCGCGCGACCGCAACGCGTCGTTGTAGCACGACACTTCAGCGGTGAGAACACGGTGTTGTCGTCGCCGTGGTCGCGAAAGCCGGGCACTGCCTGCGGTCGCGCACGAGTGCGCTCCTACAGGGGTATGGCATGCCATGGTGGTTACGCGCTTGTTCCTGGCGTCACGCCCCATCCCTATCCGGTGGGAGCGCACCCTGTGCGCGACGGGTGAGCGGCGATGTACCTCGATGCATCGATGAAGACGCCTCGCGAAAAACCACCCCCAGAGGAGGCATTCGGGCCGCGGTCGCGCACAGAGTGCGCTCCCACCGGGGAGTGGTGTCGCCCCGCCCCTAGGTCGACGACTCCACCCCTGCCCCGCGCAACCGCCGCGCCAGCGCTCTCAGGCCACGGAGGATCTTCGGCACCAGCCACAGCAGAAACAGCACGAAGATGCCCAGCAGCACGAGGAACACCGCCGGGTGCTGCCACATGAGGTACATGCCACCCAGCCACGAGATGTCTTCGCCCAGGCTCGCGCCCCAGTTGCTGAAGGGTTCGGGCGAGGTGTTGATCAGGGCGCGGCCACCGGTCTTGGCCAGGTGCGTGCCGGAGGTCAGCGTGCCGCCCAGCAGGGCCGCCGCCAGCTGCGTGCCGGCACCGGCATCGCGGAACACGCCCCACGCCAGCAAGGCGCCGGCAGGCACGCGGATAAAGGTATGTACGGCATCCCACACGCTGTCGAAGGCGGGCACCTTGTCGGCGAGGAACTCGCCCAGCGTCAGTACGCCCGCGGTGATCAGCACCCAGTTGTCGGTGAGCAACTGCAAGCCATCCGGCAGGTGCACCACGCCGAAGCGCCCCAGCAGGCCGGCCAGCAACACCGTGGCGTAGAGGCGAAAGCCGCTGGCCCAGGACAGGCCACCGGCCAGCGCGAGGTTCTGCAACGTATCCATGAGCGGTCTCCGGGTACGACGCACGAGCGGCAGGCTTGAAGCATGCGCGCAGGGCGGCCCGCGTCACAAGGCATGCCCAACCATGACTTTCGGCGATGACGCCATGGCTCGCGGGGTGCCATTCTGCGGGTTTGATCCAATCAGGGACCCTCCATGCCGACGCCTCGCCTCCTGTCGCTCGCCTTATGCGCCGCACTTGCCACCTTCGCCCATGCCGAGGACGCCAAGCCCGCGCAGCAGCCGCCACTCAGTGCGCAGACGGTGCGCTCGGGCGGCGTGCTGCCGGCGGAACAGGCGCGCGTGCACTTCGACCATGCAGAGCTGCACTTCAGCGTGGATCCGGCCCAGCAGACGCTGGACGCCACGGCGAAGCTCACCTTCAGCGCACGCGAGGCGACCGACGTGCTGCTGCTGGACCTGGACAACAACCTCACCATCAAGCGCCTGTCGGTGGACGGCAAGGCGCTTGGCGCCGACCGCTGGAGCAATCCGGACGGCCGCCTGCGCATCCAGCTCCCGAAGGCGCTGGCCAAGGACGGCAAGGTGACGGTGGAGATCGCCTACGGTGGCAAGCCGCATGTGGCCAAGAAGGCACCGTGGGACGGCGGCTTCGTGTGGAGCCACACCGATGACGGCCAGCCATGGATCGCCACCGCGGTGGAAGGCGAAGGCTGCGATCTCTTCTGGCCGTGCATCGACCATCCGCAGGGCAAGCCCGACCTGGTCGACACGTATATCACCGTGCCCAAGTCCCTCGCCGCGCCGGGCAATGGCGTGCTGGTCGACATCAAGGACCATGGCGACACGCACACCTATCACTGGCGCGCCAAGCACCCGACCACCTACGCCATTTCGATCAACATCGGCCCGTTTGATGTGCTGAAGGGCGATTACCACAGCCATTACGGCAACACGATTCCGATGCAGATGTGGTACCTGCGCGGCCACGAGGCGCAGGCGAAGCAGCTGTTTGGCGAATTCCCGCGCATGCTGGATTTCTTCGAGCAGCAGATTGGCCCCTACCCGTTCGGCGACGAAAAGATGGGCGTGGTGGAAACGCCGCATCTGGGCATGGAGCACCAGACCATCAACGCCTACGGCAACGGCTACCCACGCAGCGAGTACGGCTTCGACTGGCTGCTGCAGCATGAGTTCTCGCACGAGTGGTTCGGCAACCAGGTGACCAATGCCGACTGGGACGACATGTGGATCCATGAGGGCTTCGGCACCTACATGCAGCCGCTGTTCGGCCAGTACCTGTACGGCGACATGCCGTACTTCTCGATGCTGCAGAACGAACGCAGCATGGTGAAGAACGCCTACCCCATCGTGAAGGGCCAGAGCCAGACCGAGGAAGAGGTGTACGACGCCGCGCACGGCCCCGGCAACGACATCTACTACAAGGGCTCGCTGATGCTGCACTCGCTGCGGCAGATGATCGGCGACCGCGCCTTCTTCGAGAGCGTGCGCCGTCTGGTGTACGGCCGCCCCGATCCGAAGCCTGGCAACTTCGCGCCGCACTACGCCACTACGCAGGACTACATCAACATCGTGAACCAGGTGAGCGGTCGCGACCTGGGCTGGTTCTTCGACATGTACCTGCACGAAGCCGCCCTGCCCGCACTGGAAACCCACCAGGACGGCAACACCCTGCGCCTGCACTGGCGCGTGCCGCACGACAAGCCGTTCCCGATGCCGGTGGAGGTGCAGGTGGGCGACCAGCTCGTCACCGTGCCGATGAACGGCGGCGATGCCGCCATTCCCGTGCCCGCCGGCTCACTGGTAATCGTGGACCCGCGCAGCAAGTTGCTGCGTGACCTGCCGCATTTCGCCGAATACCAGCAGTGGAAGAAGGAACAGGCAGAGAAGAAGGCGAAGGCGGCGAAGTAAAAGCCGCTCCTCCTCTATCTGTACCTGTGGGAGCTCTACCTGTAGGAGCGCACCCTGTGCGCGACAGCCTGACGGAGCGGTGAGCCTGCTACTCCGCGGTCGCGCGCAAGCACGCTCCTACAAGGGCTGCCGAATCTGGTAGGAGCGTGCTTGCGCGCGACCGCGGCACCCCGGTGTGCGCCGCTCTCACGATGGGCGCATCAGCGGACCGCGGCGCTCGTCATCGCTGGGTATCTGTAGGAGCGCACCCTGTGCGCGACAACCTGACGGAGCGGTGAGCCTGCTGCTCCGCGGTCGCGCACAGGGTGCGCTCCTACCAGGTTCTGCAGCCCTTGTAGGAGCGCGCTTGCGCGCGACCGTAGCGCCCCGGTGTACGCCGCCCTCACGATGGGCGCTTCAGAGGACCGCAGCGCTCGTCATCGCTGCGTATCTGTAGGAGCGCACCCTGTGCGCGACAACCTGACGGAGCGGTGAGCCTGCTACTCCGCGGTCGCGCACAGGGTGCGCTCCTACAGGGTTGAATCACGGGGCGCCTGTTCGGCGCATAAAAAAAGGCGGCCCGAGGGCCGCCTTTTTCATGGATTGCCCATCGACAGGTCAGTGGGCCGCCGGGGTCGGCTGGGCGGGCTTCTCCGGCGTGGCCGCGGCGGTGGCCGAGGTGGCGTTGGAGAACTTGCCGCCGTAGGGCAGCACTTCCGACGCCAGCTTGGCGTCACCCTTGATCAGGCCCACCGCGTCGAACAGGATGTGCGCGGTTTCGCTCAACTGCGGATCAGCCGCCTTCTTGGCGTCCTTCTCCTGCTGCAGTTCGCTCTTGAGGCTGCGCTCGTTGGCGTTGAGGCCATCGTCCAGCGTATCGGCGCCTTCGTTGTCGGCACCACCATCGATAGCCTTGTGACGCGCGCGGAAGTCAGCCTGCATGGCGTCCAGTTCCTTGCGCTCGGTTTCGCGCTGGGCAAAGTTGAGCGAGATCGTGGTCTTGTCGCGCATCTTCTTGTACTGCGCCAGCTCGTCCAGCATGAGCTTCCAACCCGGCGAGGTGGCCGTGCGGGCGTCGTGCTTGGTGGTCAGCTGCGGCAGGTAGGCCTTCAGGTCGGCCACCGGCTTGTAGTCGGCCGGCGCGATCTGCGTCCACGGCAGCGCGTTGTCGTAGGTGGACTCGCCGAAGTCTTTCTCGTCGCCGTTCTTCGGGAACTGGATGTCCGGCGTCACGCCCTTCAGCTGGGTGGAGCCGCCGTTGATGCGGAAGAATTCCTGGATGGTCATCTTCAGCTCGCCGAACTGCGGCTTCTCGCTGTTGTTGCGCGTGAAGCGGTCCAGGTCCACCAGGTTCTGCACGGTGCCCTTGCCGAAGGTGGGCTGGCCGATGATCAGGCCGCGGCCGTAATCCTGGATGGCGGCAGCGAAGATTTCCGAAGCCGACGCCGAGCCGCGATTGACCATCACGGCCATCGGGCCACTCCAGGACATGCCCGGATCGTCGTCGCCCTGCACCTGCACTTCACCGCGCGCATCGCGCACCTGCACCACCGGACCCTGGTCGATGAACAGGCCAGTGAGTTCGTTGGCTTCGGCCAGCGAGCCGCCGCCGTTGTTGCGCAGGTCGATCACCACGCCTTCCACGTTCTCGGCCTTCAGCTCGCCCAGCAGCTTGGCCACGTCGCGGGTAGCGCTCTTGAAGTCCTTGTCGCCTTCGCGACGGGCGCCGAAGTCGGAGTAGAAGCTCGGCAGGTCGATCACGCCGATCTTGCGCGTGACACCGGCGTCCTTGATCTCGATGACCTTCTTCTTGGCGGCCTGCTCTTCGATGCTCACCTTCTGGCGGACCAGGCTGATCAGCTCGTGCTTGCCGTCCACACCAGCGTCAGCCGGGAGGATTTCCAGGCGGACCGTGGTGTCCTTCTTGCCGCGGATGTGCTTGACCACGTCGTCCAGGCGCCAGCCGATGACGTCGACCATCGGGCCGCTGGTGCCTTCGCCAATGGCGACGATACGGTCACCCACGTGGACCTTGCCGGACTTGGCGGCCGGACCGGCCACCACGACTTCGCGGATCTGGGTGTATTCGTCACGCGCCTGCAGCACCGCGCCGATGCCTTCCAGCGAGAGCTTCATGGAGATGTCGAAGTTCTCCGCCGCGCGGGGGCCGAGGTAATCGGTGTGCGGGTCGGTGGATTCGGCATAGGCGTTCATGAAGGACTGGAACGCGTCCTCGCCGTCGAGCTGCTTCACGCGGTCGATGTAACCGGCGTAGCGCTTGTCCAGCGTCTTGCGGATCTCGTCGTCCGGCTTGCCGGCGAGTTTCAGGCGCAGCCAGTCGTTCATGGTGCGCTCGCGCCACAAGGTGTCGAGCTCGGCCTGATCCTTCGGCCACTCGGCCTTCTTGCGGTCGTAGTTGTAGCTTTCGTTGGTGTTGAAGTCGAAGCCCTGCTTCAGCAGGCCGCGCGCATAGGTCATGCGCTCGATGGCCCGCGTGATGTACAGGTTGAACATCGAGAACGGACCGGACAGGTCCTGGTTCCAGATGGCGTCGTCCATCTGCGTCTTCAGCGGCGCGAACTTGGCCAGGTCGGCCTGCGTGAAGAACACCTTCTCGCCGTCCAGGCTGTCCATGTACGCCTTGTAGATCTTCTGCGACATGGCGTCGTCAAGCGGCTTCGCGTCGTAGTGGAAGCGCGTGAGGAAGCGGGCGGAGAGCTGCGCCGCCTGCGCCTGCGTGACGGTGGGCTTGAGCGGCAGCGTGGAGAACTTGCGCGGCGAGGCAGCGTCCGCAAGGTCAGCCGCGGACTGCGCATGGACACCGACGCCGGTGACGGCAAGAGCAAGCAACAAAGCTAGCGAAGGGCGCAGTTTCATAGGATCTCTGTGAGCTCTCTTATGCGTGCTCGGTGACACCTGCGGCATGCGCCTGCAGGTCGGCGTGGTAGGACGAACGCACCAGCGGACCGGAGGCGACGTGATGGAAGCCCATCGCCTCACCGGCTTCACGCAGGTATTCGAATTCTTCCGGCGTCCAGTAGCGGATCACCGGATGGTGGTGCGGCGTGGGCTGCAGGTACTGGCCGATGGTGATCATGTCCACGTCGTGCGCGCGCAGGTCGCGCATGGTTTCCAGCACCTGCTCCATGGTCTCGCCCAGGCCGAGCATGATGCCGGACTTGGTGGGGACTTCCGGATGCTGCGCCTTGAAGCGCTTGAGCAGGTCCAGCGACCACTGGTAGTCGGCGCCCGGACGCACTTCGCGATACAGGTGCGGCACGGTTTCCAGGTTGTGGTTGAACACGTCCGGCGGGAATTCCTTCAGCACTTCCAGCGCGCGCTCCATGCGGCCCTTGCCGCGGAAGTCGGGCGTGAGGATCTCGATCTTGATGTCCGGCGCCGCATGACGCGTCGCGCGGATGCAGGCGGCGAAATGCTCGGCACCGCCGTCACGCAGGTCGTCGCGATCGACCGAGGTGATCACCACGTACTTCAGGCGCATGTCGCGGATGGTCTCGGCCAGGCGCGCCGGTTCCAGCGGATCGGGCGCGGCCGGGCGGCCATGCGCCACGTCGCAGAACGAGCAGCGGCGGGTGCACACTTCGCCCAGGATCATGAACGTGGCGGTGCCCTTGCTGAAGCACTCGTGGATGTTCGGGCAGGAGGCTTCCTCGCACACGGTGACCAGCGAGTTTTCGCGCAGGCGCGACTTCAGCTGCTGCACGGCGTTGCCCTGCGGCAGCCGCACGCGGATCCAGCTCGGCTTGCGCAGCGTGGGTACGTTGGTTTCGAAACCGGCACGATTCAGCCCGATCTTGTCGTTGCCCAGCTGCTTCTCGACGGGAGCGCCGACAACACTGATCGGGATGGCCTTGGAAGAAGAAATTTCGCTCATGTAGGCAAGCTCAGACCGCTACGCGAGCGGGTAGTTCAGGGAGGATGGGGGGCGCGGCCTCGGCGACGAAATCGAACTGGCGGCAGAACTCCTCCACCAGGGCGTCCTCGACGTCCGACAGGCTCGACGGACCGCCCAAGTCTAACACCTGCGTGACTTCCAAACCCTTGTAGCCACAAGGATTGATGCGGTGATAGGGCTCCAGGTCCATGTTCACGTTGAAGGCCAGTCCATGGAAGCTGCAGCCGCGACGCACGCGCAGGCCCAGCGCCGCCACCTTGGCGCCCGCCACGTAGACGCCCGGGGCGCCCTCCAGGCGGTCCGCGCCGATGTTCCAGTGCCCCAGGGTGTCGATGATGGCCTGCTCGATCTTGTGGACCAGCTCACGCACGCCCACGCCGGCTCGACGAAGGTCGACCATGGGGTAGGCCACGATCTGACCGGGGCCGTGGTAGGTCACCTGGCCACCGCGGTCGACGTGGATCACCGGGATGTCACCCGGCGCCAGCACGTGCTCGCTCTTGCCGGCCTGGCCAAGGGTGAAGACGGGATCGTGTTCCAGCAACCAGAGCTCGTCGGGCGTATCGGGGCCCCGGTTGTTGGTGAACTGGCTCATCGCCTCCCAAGTCGCCTCGTAAGGCTGGCGACCGAGACGACGGACTTTGAGCGGCAAGGACATGGGGGAATGGCCTGGGGATGGTGCTGATTATCTGCGGCCGTGAGACCGCCCTTGCAAGGGCTGGAAGTCACCGGGCAGCGGCGGGCACGGGCGGCCCGCCGGGATAACGGGGCGCCTGGGCGCCCCTGGCCGTCTCACAGCGTGTAGCGAATATCCGGATCGGCGCGCAGCAAGGCGTGCGCCTGGTCGTACTGCTCGCGGGTCTCGGCGCGGAAGCTCACCGTTACCGAGATGAAGTTGCCTTCGCGCGAATGACGGTGCTTCACCGTCTCATGCAGCACGTGCACGCCGATGCCTTCCAGGATCTGGGGCACGCGGGCCTTCAGGTCCGCGTTGGCGTTGCCCATGGCGGTGATTTCGAACTCGCCGGGAAACTGGAAACCCTGGCCTTCCTGCTGGGCTTCGATGGAATCGATATCGCGCATCAGTGCACCTCCGTCACTTCTTCTCGTCGGTCTTCTTGTCGCTGTGGAACCACAGCATGATGCTGTCCCACAGGCGACCGAAGAAGCCAGCCTGCGGCGCATCGGCAAGCGCGATCAGCGGTACATTCTGCACCGGCTGGCCGCCCAGCGTCAGACGCAGCGTGCCCACCTGCTGGCCCTTGGTGAACGGGGCGATCAGCGTGGCCGGGATATCCATGGTGGCCTGCAGCTTGTCGTAGTCGCCGCGCTTCACGGTGACCAGCACGTTGTCGGCCACGCCCAGCGGCAGCTGGTTGGACTGGCCCTTCCACAGCTTCGGCGTGGCCAGCGGCTTGTCGCCGTCATACAGCTTGTGCGTCTCATAGAAACGGAAACCGTAGTTCAACAGCGCCAGCGCGGCGTCGGCACGGGTCTTCTCGTTGGTCGAACCCATGACGATGGCGATCATGCGTGCGTCGCCCTGCTTGGCCGAGGCGGCCAGGCAGAAACCGGCGGCGGCGGTGTGGCCGGTCTTGATGCCGTCAACGGTGGGGTCGCGCCACAGCAGCAGGTTGCGGTTGTGCTGCTTGATGCCGTTCCACTCGAAGTCCTTGATCGCCGAGATCGCATAGTCCTCGGGGAAGTCATGGATCAGCGCACGCGAGAGAATGGCGATGTCACGCGCCGTGCTGTAGTGGTTGGCGATCGGGTAGCCCGAGGCGTTCTGGAAGTTGGTGTTGGTCATGCCAAGCTGCTTGGCATAGGCGTTCATCAGGCCGGCGAAGGCCTGTTCCGAACCGGCGGTGTGTTCGGCCAGTGCAATGGCGGCATCGTTGCCGGACTGGATGATCAGGCCGTACAGCAGGTCCTTCAGCGGCACCTGGCTGTTGAGCTTGAGGAAGCTGGTGGAGCCATCGGTGCCCGCACCGCCGCCACGCCATGCGTTCTCGCTGATGGTGACCGGGTCGGTCATGTGGACCTTGCCGTTGGCCACCTCGGCCGAGACCACGTAGTCGGTCATGATCTTGGTGATCGACGCCGGCTCCACGCGCAGGTCCGGCTCCTTCGATGCCAGTACCTGGCCGGTGGCGTAATCCATCAGCACCCACGCCTTGCCATCCACATCCGGCGGCGGCGGCACCGGCGCCTCGGGCGTGACCGGCCGCGGCACGGGAGCCGGCTTGGGCGGGGTCTGCTGGGCAACGGCCGTGCCGACGACCAGGGCGGCGACGGCAAGCGAAGAGAGGGTACGGCGGATCAGGTTCATCGTTCGGTTCGGTCCAATGGCTATCGCGACGCCGGGGCGCCGCAAGAATTTCAATACATCAGTCTACCGCGACCTGCGGTCGGGGCAGCCCCATATTCTCGATGCGCGATGTGACATCGTCGGCCTGGTCGACGCCTGCGAGCGGCCCCACGCGCACGCGCTGGATGTTGCGGCCGTTGATTTGGGCATTCACCACCTGTACCGGCGCAAAATTGGCGGAGCGCAACTGCTGCGCCACCCGCTCGGCATTGGTGGCGTCCGAGAATGCACCCACCTGGAGGTAAATTCCGGGCCCCGGGCTGGCGGGTTTGGGCGGCGGCGGTGGCGGCGGCAGGGTTTGCGCAGTCAATGGCTGCGAGGGATCGATGGCGCGCACTTCCACCAGCCCCGTGCCCTTGGGCCACACCCCGATGCGCACGGCGGCGGCATACGACAGGTCGATCACGCGGTTTTCGTGGAACGGGCCGCGATCGTTGATGCGCACGATCACGCTCTTGCCGTTTTCCAGGTTGGTCACGCGCGCATAGCTGGGAATGGGTAGCGTCTTGTGCGCGGCACTGAACTGGTACATGTCGTAGTCCTCGAGGCTCGAGGTCTTGTACCCGTGGAACTTGTTGCCGTAGAACGAGGCGATGCCGCGCTCCACGTAGCCATTGGGCGAGGCCAGCACGTTGTAGGTCTGGCCCAGCACGGTATAGGGCGACTTGTTGCCGTACAGCGCGCGCGGCTCCACCTTCGGCACCGGCTCGGGCAGCTTGGCGATGACTTCCGGCGGCGGCCCCTGGGGCACGCTGTCGCTGTCGTCCTTGTAGCGGCTACTCTGCGGGCGGCTCAAGTCGTCATTGATACCGCCGCGCGACGAGGACCCGCCGTTCGTGCCGGACCACTTGCCGCGCGACGAGGACGACGACGAACCCGTACTGGACCCGGACGTGGAGGGACGGGTCTTGCCGCCGCTGCAACCGGCCAGCAGCGCCATCAGCACGAGTGGCAGCGCAAGCCGCCACTTCATTGCGTGGCATCCATCCCGTTGGCCCCTTGCGCGATCGCTTGCGCCAGCTGGTGCACGGCCAGCGCGTACAGCGGACTGCGGTTGTAGGTGGTGATCACGTAGAAATTCTGGAAGGTGATCCAGTACTCCGTGCCATCGGGCCCCTGCAGCGACTGCAGGCTGCTGGGCTGGGCCGGATTGAGCGACTGCACGGGCGCATAGCCCCACGCTTCGAGCTGCTCCACCGGCCATTGGGTCTTGGAGTCCTTGACGGAAATGGGCCTGGCCGCGCCATCGGCGCGCGCCGGCGCGGCCACCGGGCCACCGGTCTGCCAGCCGTGCTTGGCGAAGTAGTTGGCGACGCTGGCGAAGATGTCCGGCAGCGAGTTCTTCAGATCAATGCGGCCATCGCCATCGGCGTCCACGCCAAAGTCGCGGATGCTGGAAGGCATGAACTGTCCCCAGCCTTGCGCACCGGCATACGAACCGGTGAGCGTGTCGACCGGGCCGGCGAGGTGGTTGTCGGGCAGTTCCAGCAGGGTCTTGAGCTGGTCGCGGAAGAACGTGGCGCGCGGCGGGTAGTACAGGCCCAGCGTGACCAGCGCGTCGAGCACCTTGTACTTGCCGGTGACCTTGCCGTACGAGGTTTCCACGCCGACGATGGCCACGATGTACTCGGGCGCCACGCCGTACTGCTTGCCGATGCTTTCCAGCAGCGCGCGATGCTCGCGATAGAACGCAATGCCATCGTTGATGCGCTTGGGCGTGATGAAGATCGGCCGGTAATCCTTCCACGGCTTCGCTTCGGCCGGGCGGCTGATCGCATCGAGGATGCTCTGCTGCTTCTGCGCACCATCCAGCAAGGCATTGAGCGAGGTGGTGCTCTTGCCGGTGTCGCGGGCCACTTCGGTGACCAGCTTGTCCTGTCCGGGATGGGTTTCCGCGAGAACCGGCATGCACGCCGTGGCGAAAAGAAGGCCCAGCGTGGCAACCAGGCGACGAGTCGGGAGCGACGCGGGAATCGAGGGCATGAATGACTTCGCTGTCGGAAATGCTACGGGGCTAGCCTAGCATGCGAGCAGGGAAAAGCCGGCGATTTCTCGCCGTGCATGCCACGCAGTGGGCGTGCGGGCCCCCTTATCAGGCACGGCCTGCATGGCCGGCCGGCGATGCGCTTACTTGTGGATCTTCCGGTTCGCGTAGATCGACATCAGCACGCCGAAGCCCGTCAGCAGCGAGACCGCCGAGGTACCGCCGTAACTGATCAGCGGCATCGGCACGCCCACCACCGGCAACATGCCGGCGACCATGCCGCCGTTGACGAACACGTAGACGAAGAAGCTCATGCCGATGGCACCGGCCAGCAGGCGCGAATACGTATCGCGCGCCTCCATGGCGATCCACAGGCAGCGGCCGATGATGAAGGCGTAGAGCAGCATCACGCCGATCACGCCGACCAGGCCGAACTCTTCGGAGAACACGGCAAAAATGAAGTCCGTGGTGTGCTCGGGCAGGAAGTCCAGGCGCGACTGCGTGCCGTGCTGCCAGCCCTTGCCGAACAGGCCGCCCGAACCCACGGCGATCTGCGACTGGATGATGTGCCAGCCGTTGCCCAGCGGATCGGATTCCGGATCCAGCAAGGTGCGCACGCGGTTGCGCTGGTACTCGTGCAGGAAGTGCCAGGCCACCGGCACCATGCCAGCCACGACGGCCAGCAAGCTGCCGATCTTCCACCAGCGCATGCCGGACAGGAACAGCGCGAACGCGCCGGCGGCGGAAACCAGCAAGGCGGTGCCCAGGTCCGGCTGCTCCGCGATCAGGCCCGCCGGAATGCCGATCAGGATGCCGACGACGAGAATGTCCTTCCAGCTCGGCGGCAGCTGCCGCGGATGCAGGTACCAGGCCACCATCATCGGCATGGTGAGCTTGAGCAGTTCGGAGGGCTGGAACGACATCACGCCCAGGTTCAACCAGCGCTTGGAGCCGCTGCGTACCTCACCGATGCCCGCCACCACCAGCAGCAGGAAAACGCTGGCCGCGAACAGCCACGGCGTCCAGGTGCGCAGGGTCTGCGGCGGAATGCGCGAGATGAGCAGCACCAGCACACCGCCCATGGCGAAGCGCGCGGCTTGGCCGCCGATCATGGCCATGTTGCCGCCGCTGGCGCTGTAAAGCGTCATCAGGCCCACGCCGGCGAGGGTCATCAGGCCCAGGGCCAGCGGAATGTCGATGCGCGGCCGCTTCGCCATGCGGCGCAGCAGGTGCACCAGACGATCCTGAAGCTCGTCGATCACGGGTTGCCTCCATCGTCAGGCGGTGTGGCGCTGGAGTTGTCGGCGGGCGCGGGCGGCATCACGGACATGTCGGCCGGTGAGAGCACCGGTGCATCCTCGGGCACCTCAGGCGAGTCAGGCGCGCTGGACGAGCCTGCCGGCGCACTTTCCGGGTTCTTCGACGGCACCGGACCACCGGTGGTCGCCAGCCACGCTTCCATTACCTTGCGTGCGATGGGGCCGGCATCCGCCGCACCCCAGGCGCCCGATTCCAGCATGGCGGCCACGGCGATGCGCGGGGCTTCGGTGGGCGTATAGGCAATGAACCAGGCGCGGTGACGCGCGGCCAGGTAGGCCAGGTTCTTGTTGGAGTCGTAGTCGTTGCTGCGGCGGGAGAAACGCTCCGCCGTACCGCTCTTGCCGGCCACGCGCAGCGGGAATCCCTTGAACACGCCGGCCTGCTGGGCCGTACCGCCCTGCCCGTACACCACCGCTTCCATGCCCTCGTTGACGACATTCCAGTCATTGGGCTTGCGGATCACGGACGGTCCCGAGGGTGGATTGGGCAGCAGCACCGGCCGTTCTTTCACGGCGGCCGTGGCCATGACCAGTCGCGGGGCGTACGGCGTGCCGTGACCGGCGAACGTGGCGGTGGCGTGGGCCAGCTGCAGCGCCGTGACAGTCCAGTAGCCCTGGCCGATACCGGCAATGATGGTTTCACCCTGGAACCACGGCATCTTGCTGCGCGACGCCTTCCACTCGCGCGACGGCAGGATGCCCTCGCCTTCGCCCAGCAGGTCGATGCCGGTTTTCTTGCCGAAACCCAGGCTGCCCATCCAGCTGGACAGGCGATCGATACCCATGTCCAGCGCGAGCTTGTAGAAATAGGTGTTGGTGGACAGCTGGATGGCGCGAACCATGTTCACCGTGCCGTTGCCGCCGCGCACGTCGTCGCGATAGCAGCGCTGCTGGCCGGCGATGCAGAACTCGCCGGTGGACAGCACCGTGTCTTCCGGGCGACGCACACCCAGCTCCAGGCCACCCAGTGCCAGGAACGGTTTCACCGTGGAACCCGGCGGGTAGGCGCTCTTCAGGGCGCGGTTGAGCAGCGGCTTGTCTTCGGCCGTCATGTAGCCGCTGTAGTCGGCCTTGCTGATGCCGTTGACGAACAGGTTCGGGTCGAAGCTCGGCACGCTGACCATGGCCAGCACCTGCCCGTTGCGCGGATCGATGGCCACGGATGAACCCGGGCGCCCCTCGAAGGCGTCGCTGGCCGCCCGCTGCACGCGCACGTCGATACTCAGATAGAGATTCTTGCCGGGTGTGGGGGCATGGGTTTCCAGCACGCGCTGCACGCGGCCGTCCGCGTTCACCTCGACCAGTTCGTAGCCGGGTTCGCCGTGCAGCATGTCTTCGTACGAGCGCTCCAGGCCGCTGCGTCCCACATGACTGGTGCCCTTGTAGCGGTCGGCGTCCAGCCGGGTCATGTCGTCCGCATCGATGCGGCTGACGTACCCCACCACGTGCGCGAACAACGGGCCGTACGGGTAGCGGCGGGTGAGGTACGGCACCACGTCCACGCCGGGGAAACGCCAGCGACTGATGGCGAAGCGGTCGATCTCATCTTCGGTGAGGTGCAGCTTCAGCGGCACGCTGTCGAAGCGGCGGTTCTGCCGGAGCTGCTTCTTGAAGGCTTCGATGTCGCCGTCGTCCAGCGGCACCACTTCGCGGATGGCCGAGAGCATGGCAGGCATGTCCTTCACCTGCTCGGGCACCACTTCCAGGCGGAAGGCCGGCACATTGTCGGCCAGCAGCACGCCGCTGCGATCGTAGATCAGGCCGCGCGCAGGCGGGATGGCGCGCGGCTTCACGCGATTGTTCTCGGAGCGCAGGGCGAACTCGCCGTGGCGCTGCACCTGCAGGTATTGATAGCGCGCCACCAGCACGCCCAGCCCGATCAGGATGAGCGCAAAGCCCACGAAGGCGCGCACACGGAACAGCGCGGCTTCACCGCGGGCATCCTTGATGGCGCGTCGGCGCAGTGCCATGGCGTTACTGGAGGCGCAGGCGCATGCGCAGGTCGTCCATGAGCAGGAACAGGAACGGCCACAACGCAGCGCCGACAAACGGCGAGATCCACCAAGTGGCCGGCGGCAACGCGTCACCCGCGAAGGTGCGCACGATCAGCAGCAGCACGCGGTCGTTGAGCAGCAGGGCCAGCACGGCCAGGGTCTGCTGCCACATGGGGAAGAAACGCAGGCGCGAGCGGAAGCGCAGCACGATGAACACCATGGCGCACAGGCGCATGGCCTGCTCGCCCAGCAGCACACCGTCGAGCAGGTCCGCGCACAGGCCAATGACAAAGGCCAGGCCCAGCGTGACGCGATCACCCGACTCCAGCGCCCAGTACAGCAGGAACAGCGCCGGCCAATACGGCTTGAACGGCTGCAGCGGCGCCGGCAGCGGAATCAGCATGGACAGCACGGCAAACACCAGCGTGCCCACGAACCACAACAGACTGACGCGGGGACGACTCATGGCTGCACCGCCGGGTTGCTGGTAGCTGCCGACGTGGAAGCGGCAGGCGCCACCGCCGCGCGGGCCGGCGACGCCACGCTGCCAGCCGGTGCCGGCGCCGGCGCCAGGTCGGCGGGCGGACCCGCCGGTACGGCAGGCTCCGGCGGACCCACCGGCTCGGCAAGGTCATGCAGCAGGAGCACGTTGTCGCTGCGATCCAGATCGGCCGCGGGACGCGCGCGCGCCTCCAGGAACATGCCCGAGCCGGCCGGCTCCACGCTCTGGATCTCGCCCACCGGGAAACCGGGCGGGAAACGCCCACCCAGGCCGGAGGTCAGCAGTTTGTCGCCGGGGTGTACATCGGCGGCCATGGAGATGTTCGGCAAGCTCAGCAGGTCGCCCTGACGCGTGCCGTAGGCCACGGTGCGAAAACCGGTGCGCTCGATCACCACCGGAATGGCGTGGTCGGGATCGGTCACCAGCATCACCAGCGAGGTACGCGGCATCACCTGCACCACCTGCCCCATCACGCCATGGGCATCGATCACCACCTGGCCCGGCTTCACGCCGTCATGGGAGCCCAGGTTGACCAGCAGGCGATGGCTGGACGAGCCCAGGTCCACGTCGATCACGCGGGCCAGCTGCACATTGAGGTCAAGGCTGTGCTGGGTGTCCAGCAGCTGCTTCAGGCGCTCGTTCTGCTCGGCCACGGCGGCCATGCGGTTGAGCTTGGCGTTGGCGAGCAGCAGGTCTTCGCGCAGCCGCTGGTTCTGCTCGGTGAGCGCCTTGCGGTCGGAGAAGGCCACGCTGAGGGTGCGCATGCCGGCGGCCGGAAGGCTGGCGAGCCGGTACACGGGCTCCACCAGCACCGAGGTGGTGTAACGCAGGCGCCAGATCCAGCCGTTGCGATGGTCAAGCACCATCAGCACCATGGCCAGCGCGAGATAGATGATGAGCCTGAGCGTGCCGGCAGCGGTGCCGGCAAACAGGGGCGAGGATTCCTCGCGCGCAAGCGCCATGAGTTACGCGCCCCCTGGTCGCAGCTTACTCGGGAGCGAAGAAGTCGCTGCCGTGCTGATCGATCAGCTCCAGCGCCTTGCCGCCACCACGGGCCACGCAGGTCAGCGGCTCGTCGGCCACCTGCACGTGCAGGCCGGTTTCCTCGGAAATCAGGCGATCCAGGTCACGCAGCAGGGCGCCGCCACCGGTGAGCACGATGCCGCGCTCGGCGACGTCGGAGCACAGTTCCGGCGGGGTCTGCTCGAGGGCCGACTTCACCGCGGCCACGATGCCCGACAGCGGCTCGTGCAGCGCTTCCAGCACCTCGTTGGAGTTGATGGTGAACATGCGCGGCACGCCCTCGGCGAGGTTGCGGCCGGAGATCTCGATCTCCTTCACGTCCGTCTGCGGGAACGCACAGCCGATTTCCAGCTTGATGCGCTCGGCCGTGGACTCACCGATCAGGGTGCCGTGGTTACGGCGCACGTAGTTGATGATGGCCTCGTCGAAACGGTCGCCACCCACGCGCACGGACTGCGAATAAACGATGCCGTTGAGCGAGATAACCGCCACTTCAGACGTGCCGCCGCCAATATCCAGCACCATGGAGCCACGCGCCTCGTGCACCGGGATACCGGCGCCGATCGCAGCGGCCATGGGCTCTTCGATCAGGAACACGTCACGGGCACCGGCGCCTTCGGCCGATTCCTTGATGGCGCGGCGCTCCACCTGGGTGGAGCCGCAGGGCACGCACACAAGCACGCGCGGGCTCGGGCGCAGCATGCGCGACTTGTGCACCTGCTTGATGAAGTGCTGCAGCATCGCCTCGGTCATCGAGAAGTTGGCGATCACGCCATCCTTCATCGGACGAACCGTAGCGATATTGCCGGGCGTACGCCCCAGCATCTTCTTGGCGTCGCTACCCACGGCGGCCACGGCACGCGGACCACCCGGGCCACGGTCCTGGCGGATGGCAACCACCGACGGTTCGTTCAGGACGATGCCCTGACCACGCACATAAATGAGCGTGTTGGCCGTGCCGAGGTCGATCGAAATGTCGTTGGAGAAAAATCCGCGAAACTTCT
Source organism: Dyella telluris (assembly GCF_014297575.1). Lineage (NCBI taxonomy): Bacteria > Pseudomonadati > Pseudomonadota > Gammaproteobacteria > Lysobacterales > Rhodanobacteraceae > Dyella > Dyella telluris. The sequence continues at coordinate 1,581,184 of NZ_CP060412.1, forward strand.
TGAACATGGGTCCGCCGCGCGCCGGCTGTGGCTAAAAAGTAAGCGCGCCAGTCTAGTCAGCATGCCCCGCAACCGCAAGGCCATTCTCGTTAAGAAAGCCTTTATTTATGCGGCCATAGGCGCGTTTTCAGCATTTCGCCCTTGTCCCGCCACAAGTGCAAAAGTCGCAGCCGGGGCCGGTTCCCGGTATGATCTGGAACTTTGAGCCAGACTGGTGCAAGCGCCGCCTGGACCGCCACCCATCTGCCAGGGAAACTCCTCGCATCATGTCTGCCGTCATCTGCGGATCGCTCGCCTACGACACCATCATGGTGTTCCAGGATCAGTTCAAGAACCACATCCTTCCGGATCAGGTTCATATCCTGAACGTGTCCTTCCTTGTGCCGGCCATGCGCCGCGAATTCGGCGGCTGCGCCGGCAATATCGCGTACAACCTGAAGCTGCTCGGCGCCGACCCGCTGCCGGTGGCCACGGTGGGCCAGGATTTCGGTCCGTACAAGCTGCACCTGGAAAAGTGCGGCATCCGCATGGACTACGTGCGCGTGTTCGACGACCAGTTCACACCGCAGTGCTTCATCACCACTGACCTGGACAACAACCAGATCACCGCCTTCCATCCGGGCGCCATGCTCAGCGCGCACACCAACCACGTGCGCGACATCCCGGAGATCAGCTTCGCCATCGTGGCGCCGGACAGCCGCGACGCCATGTTGCAGCACGTCGATGAGTTCGCCGCGCGCGGCGTGCCCTTCATCTTCGACCCGGGCCAGGCCATGCCGCTGTTCGACGGCGCCGAGTTCCGCTCGATGATCGAGAAGGCCACCTACGTCATCGTCAACGACTACGAGTCGCAGCTGCTGCAGCAGCGCACCGGCTGGAACGCGCAGGAAATCGCTTCGCGCGTGAAAGCGTACATCGTGACGCTCGGCCCGCGCGGTTCGCAGATCTACACCGACGGCACCGTCCACGAGATTCCGCCGGCACGCGAACGCCAGGTGGTGGATCCGACCGGTTGCGGCGACGCGTACCGTGCCGGCCTCATCTTCGGCATCATGAAGGGCAAGGACTGGCCGACCGTGGGCCGCATGGCCTCGCTGATGGGCGCACTCAAGGTGGAGCACCCGGGCACGCAGAACCAACACTTCGATTACGCGCAGTTTTCCGCGGAATTCAAGGATCAGTTCGGCTACGGCATCGACTGAAGATAGCCGTCCAAACGGCCATTCATTGGCCTATTCAGCAAGGCCTCCCCTGCGGAGGCCTTGTTCGTTTCAGCCCACGCGAAAGCCCATGGTGGCGTTCACGGCATCCTGCCAGCCGCGGTAGAGCCGATCCCGTTCGGCCTCCTGCATCACCGGCGCAAAGCGGCGATCCACCTGCCAAAGCCCGGCGATTTCCTCGCAGTTTTCCCAGAAACCGACGGCCAGGCCCGCCAGATACGCGGCACCCAACGCCGTGGTTTCCTGCACGCGTGGACGTAGTACGGGAACGCCCAGCATGTCGCTCTGGAACTGCGCCATGAAATCGTTGGCGATGGCACCACCATCGGCGCGAAGCTCCTTCAGGGCAATGCCCGCATCCGCTTCCATCGCGGTGAGCACATCGCGCGACTGATAGGCCATCGACTCGAGCGCGGCGCGCACGAAGTGCTCTTTGCTCGTTCCGCGGCTCAGGCCAAATACCGCGCCACGTACGTCGCTACGCCAGTAGGGCGCGCCCAATCCCACGAATGCCGGCACCACGTAGACGCCTTCGCTGGAGGCGACCCGCTCGGCATAGGCCTGCGAATCCGCCGCTTTACCCAGCATGCGCAGGCCATCGCGCAGCCACTGGATGACCGAACCGGCGACGAAGATGCTGCCTTCGAGGGCGTAGTCCACGCGATCGCCAAGTTGCCACGCAATGGTGGTGAGAAGACCATGCTTGGACGGCACGACCTGCTCACCGGTGTGCATCAACATGAAGCAACCGGTGCCATAGGTGTTCTTGGCCATGCCCTGGCTGAAGCACGCCTGCCCGAACAAGGCCGCCTGCTGGTCACCGGCCACGCCGGCGATGGGCACACTCGCGCCGAAGAACTGCGCAGGCGCCGTATGTGCGTAGATCTCGCTGTTGGAACGTACTTCCGGCAGCATGGCGCGCGGAATATCCAGCATGGCGAGCAAGTCGTCGTCCCAGCAGCGCCGATGGATATCAAAGAGCAAGGTGCGCGCCGCATTGCTTACATCGGTGACATGCACCGCGCCGCCGCTCAGGTTCCAGATCAGCCAGCTGTCGACGGTGCCGAACAGCAGCTCGCCGCGTTCGGCGCGCGCCTGGGCACCTTCGACATGATCCAGGATCCAGCGCAGCTTGGTCGCCGAGAAGTAGGCGTCGATGAGCAGGCCCGTGCGCTCGCGCACCAGGGATTCATGCCCCTGCCGCCGCAGCTGCTCGCAGATATCCATGCTCTGGCGCGATTGCCAGACGATGGCGTTGTGGATGGGCTGGCCCGTGGCGCGATCCCACACGACGGTGGTTTCGCGCTGGTTGGTGATACCGATGGCTGCGATGTCGCTGAGCTCTACCTGCGTATTGGCCAGCAACTCGGTAACGGTGACCAGCACGCTCGTGAGTATGTCGCGCGGGTTGTGCTCCACCCAGCCCGGCTGCGGGAAGATCTGTGCGAATTCACGCTGTGCCAGGCCAACCACAGAACCGGAATGGTCAAACAGGACCGCCCGCGAGCTGGTCGTTCCCTGATCCAGGGCAAGGATGTAACGCTGCTTCACGCTCGCCTGCTCCTGCATCGGCCCAATAGCGCGTCAAGCGTAACAACAAAGGCCCCGTTTGCACGGGGCCTTTTCCTGTCATCAGTGCGCCGGTTTGTCGCCGGGCTGCATGATGCGATCGATATACGCCAGGGCCAGCGCCGACACCACGAACGCCAGGTGCAGCAGAACCTGCCACTTGATCGTTTCCGGATCCAGCGAGGCGGCCTTGATGAAGGTGGCCAGCAGGTGGATCGAGGAGATACCGATAATCGCCATGGCCAGCTTCACCTTCAGCACCGTCGCGTTCACGTGCGACAGCCATTCCGGCTGGTCGGGGTGCCCATCCAGCCTCAGGCGTGAAACGAAGGTTTCGTAGCCGCCGACAATCACCATCACCAGCAGGTTGGAGATCATCACCACGTCGATAAGACCCAGCACGGTCAACATGATGGTGGTTTCGGCACTTTCGGTGGTGCCCGGCGCCACATGCCCGAACAAGGTGGCGTCAACGAGATGCCAGAGCTCGCGCACGAACTGCACGACGTAGATCGCCTGGGCGACGATCAGGCCCAGATAAAGCGGCAACTGCAGCCAACGGGAAGAAAAGATCAGGTAGGGAAGCGGACCAAGGCGGCTCTTTGGGGGAGTCGTCATACACATCACATCGTCAGATTACGGCTAACGATCATCGCAAATTATTGCGATCAAGGGTATGGGACCGCCTGTGGTGGTTCAGGGGCGCGCAGTCTTGGGGCTGACAGCAAAACTCCATCGTGCGCTGGCGTTTGGACGGCCAAACGGAGTCTCTTGAAACCCAAACCTGGTGCCGCACCGGGCGAAACTTTCCTTTCGCGCAAAGACAAACGCCTTCCCGGATGGGAAGGCGTTTGAGGGATAAAGCCCCTGGCGGTGACCTACTCTTGCATGAGGATTCACACTACCATCGGCGCAGCTGCGTTTCACTTCCGAGTTCGGGATGGGATCGGGTGGGACCACAGCGCTATAGCCGCCAGGGAAAGGGTGGGAACAGCGCAGTTGATGCGCCAGTTCCGCAGAGGGTGTAAACGAGTGACAAGCGATTTGGGCGAATTCGTCCGAGATGGTTCGTTGAGCAATGCTCACGAAGCGTCTTGGGGTTATATGGTCAAGCCTCACGGCTCATTAGTACACGTAAGCTCAATGCATTGCTGCACTTCCACACCGTGCCTATCAACCACCTAGTCTTGATGGTGCCTTAAGGAGACTCGAAGTCTCGGGAGATCTCATCTTGAGGCGCGCTTCCCGCTTAGATGCTTTCAGCGGTTATCGCTTCCGTTCGTAGCTACCGGGCAATGCCATGGGCATGACAACCCGAACACCAGCGGAACGTCCACTCCGGTCCTCTCGTACTAGGAGCAGCCCCTCTCAAATCTCCAACGCCCACGACAGATAGGGACCGAACTGTCTCACGACGTTCTGAACCCAGCTCGCGTACCACTTTAAATGGCGAACAGCCATACCCTTGGGACCGGCTACAGCCCCAGGATGTGATGAGCCGACATCGAGGTGCCAAACACCGCCGTCGATATGAACTCTTGGGCGGTATCAGCCTGTTATCCCCGGAGTACCTTTTATCCGTTGAGCGATGGCCCTTCCATACAGAACCACCGGATCACTAAGACCTACTTTCGTACCTGCTTGATCCGTCGATCTCGCAGTCAAGCACGCTTATGCCTTTGCACACAGTGCGCGATGTCCGACCGCGCTGAGCGTACCTTCGTGCTCCTCCGTTACTCTTTGGGAGGAGACCGCCCCAGTCAAACTACCCACCACACACGGTCCCTGATCCGGATAACGGACCTAGGTTAGAACGTCAAGCACTTCAGGGTGGTATTTCAAGGATGGCTCCACCGAAACTAGCGTCTCGGTTTCATAGCCTCCCACCTATCCTACACAGAAGAACTCAACGTTCAGTGTGAAGCTGTAGTAAAGGTTCACGGGGTCTTTCCGTCTTGCCGCGGGAACGCTGCATCTTCACAGCGATTTCAATTTCACTGAGTCTCGGGTGGAGACAGCGCCGCTGTCGTTACGCCATTCGTGCAGGTCGGAACTTACCCGACAAGGAATTTCGCTACCTTAGGACCGTTATAGTTACGGCCGCCGTTTACTGGGGCTTCGATCAAGAGCTTCGCCTTGCGGCTGACCCCATCAATTAACCTTCCAGCACCGGGCAGGCGTCACACCCTATACGTCCACTTTCGTGTTTGCAGAGTGCTGTGTTTTTGATAAACAGTCGCAGCGGCCAGGTTACTGCGACCCTCTAGCGCTCAGTCACGCACGTGACCACGCCGGAGGGCGCACCTTCTCCCGAAGTTACGGTGCCATTTTGCCTAGTTCCTTCACCCGAGTTCTCTCAAGCGCCTTGGGATTCTCACCCTGCCTACCAGTGTCGGTTTACGGTACGGTTTCTCTGTAGCTGAAGCTTAGTGGCTTTTCCTGGAAGCGTAGTATCAGTCACTTCGTCCAATAGGACTCGTCTCGGTGCTCGGCATAAAGAGGGCCGGATTTGCCTAACCCTCATGCCTACCGCCTTTCCCCGGGACAACCAACGCCCGGTAGACCTAACTTTCTCCGTCCCCACATCGCACTACAGACAAGTGCTGGAATATTAACCAGCTTCCCATCGACTACGCATTTCTGCCTCGCCTTAGGGCCGACTCACCCTGCGCCGATGAACGTTGCGCGAGGAAACCTTGGGCTTTCGGCGTGGGGGCTTTTCACCCCCATTATCGTTACTCATGTCAGCATTCGCACTTCCGATACCTCCAGCAAGCTTCTCAACTCACCTTCACAGGCTTACGGAACGCTCCTCTACCGCGCACACAAAGTGTGCACCCCGAGCTTCGGTGTATAGCTTAGCCCCGTTAAATCTTCCGCGCAGACCGACTCGACCAGTGAGCTATTACGCTTTCTTTAAAGGGTGGCTGCTTCTAAGCCAACCTCCTGGCTGTCTATGCCTTTTCACATCGTTTTCCACTTAGCTATAACTTTGGGACCTTAGCTGCGGGTCTGGGTTGTTTCCCTTTTCACGACGGACGTTAGCACCCGCCGTGTGTCTCCCGTACATTCTGTCCTGGTATTCGGAGTTTGCCATGGTTTACTAAGCCGCGATGGCCCGCTAGCCATAACAGTGCTCTACCCCCAGGAAGATTCATACGAGGCGCTACCTAAATAGCTTTCGAGGAGAACCAGCTATCTCCGAGTTTGTTTAGCCTTTCACTCCTATCCTCAGCTCATCCCCATCTATTGCAACAGATGTGGGTTCGGTCCTCCAGTGCGTGTTACCGCACCTTCAACCTGGCCAAGGATAGATCACTCGGTTTCGGGTCTACTGCCAGAGACTATGCGCCCTATTCAGACTCGGTTTCCCTTCGCCTCCCCTATACGGTTAAGCTTGCCACTGACAGTAAGTCGCTGACCCATTATACAAAAGGTACGCAGTCACCCTTGCGGGCTTCCACTGCTTGTACGTATACGGTTTCAGGGTCTATTTCACTCCCCTCTCCGGGGTTCTTTTCGCCTTTCCCTCACGGTACTTGTTCGCTATCGGTCAGTCAGGAGTATTTAGCCTTGGAGGATGGTCCCCCCATGTTCAGACAGGGTTTCTCGTGCCCCGCCTTACTCAATTTCATCTCTAATGCCCTTTCGCCTACGGGGCTATCACCCGCTATGGCCGGCCTTTCCAAACCGTTCGGCTAAAACACTAGAGACTTTTGGGCTAGTCCGCGTTCGCTCGTCGCTACTGACGGAATCTCGGTTGATTTCTTTTCCTCCGGGTACTTAGATATTTCAGTTCCCCGGGTTCGCCCTGCAAGACTATGTATTCATCTTGCAGTACTCCTTGCGGAGTGGGTTTCCCCATTCGGACATTGCCGGATCAAAGCTTGTTGCCAGCTCCCCGACACTTTTCGCAGGCTGCCACGTCCTTCATCGCCTCTGACTGCCAAGGCATCCACCGTATACGCTTGGTCGCTTGACCATATAACCCCAAGTCGCCTCGGGGCCGATACCGCATCACTTACGAGGTGATACGAATCGATGTCCAAACAACGCGTTCGCTTAATTGCCTCAACGACACATCTCGGTTCGGTTTCGAACCAAAACGCTTGTCACTCGTTTACATTTTTTCAAAGAACACAACGTCGGCCACAATGCCGGGTTGTTTCAAAATAATCTATGTGTGCGCTACACATCCGTAAAGTGGTGGAGCCAGTCAGGATCGAACTGACGACCCCCTGCTTGCAAAGCAGGTGCTCTCCCAGCTGAGCTATGGCCCCAGGTGCTTCCATCAAACGTCACCGTTCAATGAGGCGTTGCCTAAGTGGTGGGTCTGGGAGGACTCGAACCACCGGCCTCACCCTTATCAGGGTGCGCTCTAACCACCTGAGCTACAGACCCATAAAGCTCGGCCTTTTCGGCCAGCATGCCCTGTGGCATGCGTAGGATGTGCAGGTGTCTTGTGTGGACGTCTTGCGGGAATGAAGATGTCGTTCTCGAAAGGAGGTGATCCAGCCGCACCTTCCGATACGGCTACCTTGTTACGACTTCACCCCAGTCATGAACCACTCCGTGGTCGTCGTCCCCCTTGCGGTTAGACTAACGGCTTCTGGAGCAACTCACTCCCATGGTGTGACGGGCGGTGTGTACAAGGCCCGGGAACGTATTCACCGCAGCATAGCTGATCTGCGATTACTAGCGATTCCGACTTCATGGAGTCGAGTTGCAGACTCAATCCGGACTGGGATCGGCTTTCTGGGATTGGCTCCACCTCGCGGTATTGCAACCCTCTGTACCGACCATTGTAGTACGTGTGTAGCCCTGGCCGTAAGGGCCATGATGACTTGACGTCATCCCCACCTTCCTCCGGTTTGTCACCGGCAGTCTCCTTAGAGTTCCCACCATTACGTGCTGGCAACTAAGGACAAGGGTTGCGCTCGTTGCGGGACTTAACCCAACATCTCACGACACGAGCTGACGACAGCCATGCAGCACCTGTGTTCTGATTCCCGAAGGCACTCCCGCATCTCTGCAGGATTCCAGACATGTCAAGGCCAGGTAAGGTTCTTCGCGTTGCATCGAATTAAACCACATACTCCACCGCTTGTGCGGGCCCCCGTCAATTCCTTTGAGTTTCAGTCTTGCGACCGTACTCCCCAGGCGGCGAACTTAACGCGTTAGCTTCGACACTGATCTCCGAGTTGAGACCAACATCCAGTTCGCATCGTTTAGGGCGTGGACTACCAGGGTATCTAATCCTGTTTGCTCCCCACGCTTTCGTGCCTCAGCGTCAGTGTTGATCCAGATGGCCGCCTTCGCCACTGATGTTCCTCCCGATCTCTACGCATTTCACCGCTACACCGGGAATTCCACCATCCTCTATCACACTCTAGCGACCCAGTATCCATTGCCATTCCCAGGTTGAGCCCGGGGATTTCACAACAGACTTAAGTCACCGCCTACGCACGCTTTACGCCCAGTAATTCCGATTAACGCTTGCACCCTTCGTATTACCGCGGCTGCTGGCACGAAGTTAGCCGGTGCTTATTCCTCAGGTACCGTCAGCCCCACCGGATATTAGCCGGTAGTATTTCGCTCCTGATAAAAGTGCTTTACAACCCGAAGGCCTTCTTCACACACGCGGCATTGCTGGATCAGGCTTGCGCCCATTGTCCAATATTCCCCACTGCTGCCTCCCGTAGGAGTCTGGACCGTGTCTCAGTTCCAGTGTGGCTGATCATCCTCTCAGACCAGCTAGCGATCGTCGCCTTGGTAGGCCATTACCCTACCAACTAGCTAATCGCACATCGGTTCGTCCAACCGCGCAAGGCCCGAAGGTCCCCTGCTTTCTCTCGTAAGACGTATGCGGTATTAGCGTAAGTTTCCCTACGTTATCCCCCACGTTTGGGTAGATCCCGATGCATTACTCACCCGTCCGCCACTCGCCACCCATAGAGCAAGCTCTACTGTGCTGCCGTTCGACTTGCATGTGTTAGGCATGCCGCCAGCGTTCAATCTGAGCCAGGATCAAACTCTTCACTTAAGTTTTCGATCAACCGAAGCTGATCTATCTTTCTGAAGCGTTAACCCTAACCGTAAAACGTCAAGCGTTTAAACTTGATTCTCTTGGTTAGGCGCTTGCATATGTTTGACATTCAGTCATCCACCGCAAGGCGCCCACACAAGTCACCTGCGCACACTGTCAAAGATCTCAATCACTTGCTGACCGTTTCCGTTTCAGCGTTGGAACATTTCGTTCCGAGTGAGCCGCTCATCTTACATCGTTTTTCCTGTCCGTCAACACCGTTTTGAAAATTTATTTTCAAACCAGGTTTTCAGTGGAACCCCGTGAGGAAGAGCATCTCGTCCGGGGAGGAGCGAAATAATAGCGTGGACCCCCAGGGTTGGGAAGGGGTCTCAACGACTTTTTTTCACATTGATGACGAAAGCCCGCGCCCGCTACCCCTAAGCGCTTCCCCTGACTCGCATTTTTCACATCGCGGCAACTTTCACCGCCGCCCATCGACCCGGACAGGGCCACGTCGACGTGCCGGGTAAGCGTTTCGCGACGGTGATCGCTCTCTTATAGAGGCGCCTCATCAGCGCTACTTTCGGATGCATCCGAGCGTTCCCGCACCCTGCCGCACTACTGCCTCCGCGGCTTTTGGCGCTTTCCTGCCCAAGAGACCCTGCAATAGACGCGCCGCGGGCGACCTCGAGTGCATCCCCTCTCTATAAGTACGCACAGGAGAGTCCCTGCAGACGGGACTCTCCTTTGAGGGGTACGGCGACCCGGTGGGTCACGGGGCGCTTCAAGCCCTGACGGGTCCGGGCGGCGCGGCGGCCGGCTTCGGAGCGGTCTTTTCCGCGGATGGCGCTGACGATCCGGCGCAGTGGTCGTTGGCTGCCATGTCATGCCGGCAGGGCACGCCCACGTGATAGGGGATGAGGGCTTCGGGACTGAGCCTGTCGAGGATGTCCCACTCGTCTTCGAACGGAATGAACTGCTGCATGATGCGGCTCCTGCTTCGGTTGCCCGCCTTTTTCCGGCGCGCAGGGGCTATATAAGCAAACGGCCCGGTCCGTACGATGACGGAATCGGGCCGTTTGAGGGCAACGCGGAGAGCGAAATCAGTCGATTTCGATCATCTCGAAATCGTCCTTGGTCGCGCCGCAGTCCGGGCAGGTCCAGGTGTCGGGAACGTCGGCCCAACGCGTACCGGGCTCGATGCCTTCGTCGGGCACGCCCAGCGCTTCGTCATAGATGAAGCCGCAGACGACACACATCCATTTGCGCAGGGTGCCGGTTTCGTTGGTGCTCTGATTCATCGTGGACTGCTTGATATGGAAAATAAGAGGTTCATTCTCGCAACTCCCCCGCCGATGCGAAAGCGTATGGCGCCGCTTTTCCAGGATTGATACGCATGCGCGCAAAACTCTCCGGCCAAGGCCTTTACGTGATCACCGACGGCCCCCGCCCTGACCTGCTCGAGGTGGTGGCCCAGGCCCTCGCCGGCGGCGCCCGGGTACTGCAATACCGGGACAAGACCGCCGACCACCCGCGCCGCTTCGACGAAGCCCGCGCCCTGCGGGCCCTGTGCGCGGTGCGCCAGGTGCCACTGATCATCAACGATGACGTGGCGCTGGCCCGGGCCGCGGACGCCGCCGGCGTTCACCTGGGCGAGGACGACGGCGATGTGGCGGCCGCCCGCGCTGCGCTGGGCGGAGACGCCATCATTGGCGTGTCGTGTTACGACTCCATGGAGCGGGCGCGCGAACTGGCTGCTGCCGGTGCCGATTACATCGCGTTTGGCGCCTTTTTCCCCTCGCCCACGAAGCCGCATGCACGCCGTGCCTCCTTCGATCTACTGCGGCAGTCCGCCGCGCTGGGCGTGCCACGAGTGGCGATCGGCGGCATCACGCCAGACAATGGCGGTTCGCTGATCGACGCCGGCGCCGATTATCTCGCCGTGATCTCGGCCGTTTTTGGCGATCCCGACGTCCGCGGCGCGGCCGAGCGGTTCGCCCAACTCTTCACTTCGCATTGAGACATCCACGATGACCACCAACCACGAACTCTTCCAACGCGCGCAGCAACTGATGCCCGGCGGCGTGAACTCGCCGGTGCGCGCCTTCAAGTCGGTGGGTGGCGAGCCGTTCTTCACGGCGCGTGCGGATGGCCCTTACCTGTGGGATGTCGAAGGCAAGCGTTACATCGACTATGTGGGCTCCTGGGGCCCGATGATCGTGGGCCACAACCACCCTCACGTGCGCGAAGCGGTGGAGCGGGCGGTGAAGAACGGCCTTTCGTACGGCACGCCCTGCCCCGCTGAAGTCACCATGGCCGAAACCATCACGCGCCTGATCCCGTCCATCGACATGGTGCGTATGGTGAATTCGGGCACGGAGGCCACCATGTCGGCCATCCGCGTCGCCCGCGGCGCCACCGGTCGCAACCTGATCGTGAAGTTCGAAGGCTGCTACCACGGCCACGGCGACAGCTTCCTGGTGAAGGCGGGCTCCGGCGCGCTCACCTTCGGCGTGCCCACTTCCCCCGGCGTGCCCAAGGCCAATGCCGACCTCACGCTCACCCTGGCCTACAACGACCTTGAAGCGGCAACGCGGTTGTTCGACGAGCACGGCCACGATATCGCCGGCCTGATCATCGAGCCGGTGGCGGGCAACATGAATTGCATCCCGCCGAAGGATGGCTATCTGCAGGGCCTGCGCGAACTGTGCACGAAGCACGGCGCGCTGTTGATCTTCGACGAGGTGATGACCGGCTTCCGCGTCGCCCTGGGCGGTGCACAGGCGTACTACGGCGTGACGCCGGACCTGACCACCTTCGGCAAGATCATCGGTGGCGGCATGCCGGTGGGCGCCTATGGCGGTCGTCGCGACCTGATGCAGCAGGTTGCACCGTCGGGCCCGATCTATCAGGCGGGCACGCTCTCCGGCAATCCGGTGGCGATGGCTGCGGGCCTGGCCATGCTGGAGCTGATCCAGGCGCCGGGCTTCTACGACCAGCTCGCCGCGCGCACGCGCCTGCTTACCGACGGCCTGCAAGCCGTGGCGGATGGTGAAGGCGTGGCCTTCAGCACCAACCGTGTGGGCGGCATGTTCGGGCTGTTCTTCACCCGGGAGAAGGTGGATAGCTACGCCCAGGCCACCGCGGCCGACAGCGCCCTGTTCAACCGTTTCTTCCACGGCATGCTGGAGCGCGGCGTGTATCTGGCGCCGTCCGCGTTCGAAGCCGGGTTCGTGTCCAGCGCGCACAGCGAGCAGGACATCGCCGATACGCTGGAAGCCGCGCGTGGCGCGCTGCGTGCCGCTCGCGCCGGCTGACGTGACCCTGCGCTGCGTCCTGTTCGACCTGGACGAAGTACTCGCCGACTACGACCGTTCGGTGCGCGTGGGTCATCTGGCCCACGCCATCGGTTGCCCGGCAGAGGACGTGCAGGCGGCCATCTACGGCTCCGGCATCGAGGACGCCGCCGACAGCGGCATGCTGACGGCAGAAACCTATCTGGACGCGCTGAGCACCTATCTCGGCCGCGCGGTCACGCTGGAGGCCTGGACGGCCGCCCGCCAGGCTTCCACGCATATCCGCCCGGACATGCTCGCGCTGGCCGCGACGCTGTCCCGCCGGGTGACCGTCGCCATCCTTACCAACAACAGTGTGCTGATGGCGGAGCGGCTGCCGCAGATTGCTCCCGAGCTGTTCCCCCTGTTCGAGGGGCGCGCTTTCGCCTCGGCGCAGTTTGGCGCGCGCAAGCCACAGGTTGAGGTCTACGCCCATTGCCTGGACTGGCTAGGCGTGCCGGCGGAGGCCACGCTGTTTGTCGACGACAACCAAGACAATGTCGAAGGCGCCCGCAGGGCTGGCCTGCATGCGCACCACTACCGTGACCTGGCGGCATGGAAAGCGACACTCGCCGGCTTCGGCCTGATCTGATTCCGGGGCTCGCGCGCGGCGTTATGCTGGCCGCTTGCGCCAGGGAGTCAGTCGCATGAGCAAGCAGCCGCCCTTCCCATTCGATACCTCGGTCGCACCCGCCACCGCCACGGGATGGCGCGCACGCTGGTTCCACATCATCTTCGGTCATGACGACGCACCCGGTCGCCTGTTCGACCTGATCCTGATCATCGCGATCCTCTCCAGCATCATCGTCACCATGCTGGACACGGTGATGGATCTGCACCAGCGCTTTGCCCGTGTGTTCTATGTGCTGGAGTGGGGCTTCACGGTGGCATTCACCGTGGAATACCTGATGCGCCTGAGCGTGGTGGCCAAGCCGAAACGCTATGCGCTGAGCTTCTTCGGCATCGTTGACCTGCTGGCTGTATTGCCGACCTATCTCAGCCTGCTGGTCACCGGCAGCCAGTATCTGCTGGTGATCCGCGCCGTACGCATCCTGCGCATTTTCCGCGTGCTCAAGATGACCCGGTACGTGGGCGAGGCCGATCTGCTCTGGAGCACGCTGGTGAAGGCGCGACGGAAGATCTTCATCTTCATCAGCACCATCCTGACGCTGGTGCTGATCTTCGGCGCGCTGATGTATCTGGTCGAAGGCCCGGAGAACGGCTTCACCAGCATTCCGCGCGCGATGTACTGGGCGGTGGTGACCATGACCACCGTGGGCTTCGGCGATATCACCCCGCACACACCGCTGGGACAGATACTCACCTCGCTGATCATGCTGGTGGGCTACAGCATCATTGCCGTACCCACGGGCATTTTCGCGGCGGAGCTCGCCGCGAGCATCCGCGAGACGCACCGGCAGGCAGTGTGTACGGCCTGCGGCATGCAGGGTCATCAGGCCGATGCGCAGTTTTGCCGGGGGTGCGGGGCGCCGCTGGCGGCATCTGGCGTGGTGGAAGCGTCCGATTCACCGCCTGCTACGCGATAACCGACGGGCAGGCCGCGCACAGGGTGCGCTCCCACCAGGCAGGGAGAGCACACTTCGGAGCGGATTAGCCGGCGACGAAACTGCGCAGGGCGGCATCGAGACGCTGCAGGCCGTCGGCCACGTCCTCGTCGCTGATATTGAGCGCCGGCACGAAGCGCAGCACGTCCGGGCCCGCCTGCAGCACGAGCAGGCCATGGGCCGCCGCGTGGTCCAGGATGGCGCCGGCCTTGCCCTTGTTGGCCTCGTTGAGCACCGCGCCCAGCATCAGGCCGCGACCGCGCACTTCATCGAACAGCGACAGCGAAGCATTGATGCGCATCAGGCCATCGCGGATGGCCTGCGACTGACGGGCCACGTTCGCCAGCACTTCCGGCGAGGACAGCTTGCGCAGCGCCACGCGTGCCACCGCGGCCGCCAGCGGGTTGCCGCCGAAGGTGGTGCCGTGCGCACCGAACTGCATGACCTCGGCCACCTTGGGGCCGGCCAGCATGGCGCCGATCGGGAATCCGCAGCCCAGGGCCTTCGCCAGCGTCACGATGTCCGGCTTCACGCCGTCCTGCACGTAGGCGAACAGGGTACCGGTGCGGCCCATGCCGCACTGGATCTCGTCCAGTACCAGCAGCGCGTTGTACTGGTCGCACAGTTCGCGCACGCGCTGGATGAAGCCCGGCGCCGCCGGCAGCACGCCGCCTTCGCCCTGCACGGGCTCCAGCATCACGGCAGCCACGTCACCGTGCGCGAACGCCGCTTCCAGCGCCGGTACGTCGTTGAAATCGAGATAGCGGAAACCGCCCGGCAGCGGTTCGTAGCCTTCCTGGTACTTCGGCTGCGCGGTAGCCGTGACGGCCGCCAGCGTGCGGCCGTGGAAGGAGCCGCGGAACGTGACGATGACACGCTTGTCCGCCTCACGCCCCTGCGCCGTGGCCCACTTGCGCACGAGCTTGATGGCCGCCTCGTTCGCCTCGGTGCCCGAGTTGCAGAAGAACACGCGCTCGGCGAAGCCCGAGGCCGCCACCAGCTCCTCGGCCAGGTGCAGCGGCGGCTCGCTGTAGAACACGTTGCTGGTGTGCCACAGCTTCTGCGCCTGGGTGGTCAGGGCCTCGAGCAGGTCGGGGTCCTGGTGGCCCAGCGCATTCACGGCGATGCCGGCGCCGAAATCCACGTAATCGCGGCCCTGGGTATCCCACACGCGCGCGCCTTTGCCGTGATCCAGCACCACATCGCGCGGTCGATACACCGGCAGCCAGTAGCGCTTGCCGAGATCGATCAGGGACTGGGCGGACGGGTCTTGCGCGTGCATGTCGTACTCCGGGCATCGTCGAGGACGACACCATGCTCAAAGGGGAAAAGCGGGAATGGGGATGCGCCGCCTTGGGCGGCAGCCATGCATCGTAAGCCCTGGGGGCGGGCTTTGCACGGCTTGAGGCCGAAGGGGACGCGGCCTGCCGTCGCGCACGGATCGGGCGAATGGGCGATTCCGGGCACCGCTCTCGCACGAAAGGCGCACGCCCGCCTCGGGGAGCGGCGCCATCGTGGGCAGGTGTGACATTTCCCCTGTCCCCTGTTAACCGGGTGATACACCTTCCCCGGATTGGCTTAACCACAGGTGTTAAGCGGCTTTTGCCGGTGTGTTTCACGCGCCAGCTGTAACGCTGTTAACACGTTTCAAAACGCCATCGCACCCGGCCAGGGCGCGTAAAACCGCGCTTTCCGGCCATTGCCGGATATTGGCACGGCGATTGCTCTCTACATCCTGTACAGGCGGGTAGGGGGAAAGAGCCAGCTGCGACAACGCGCCGAACGCCGGGATACGGACGTTTCGGCGACAGGATGGCGATGCCCATGGGTGGCCCAGGGCTACGTCGGCACGGAGTTCGCAGCTGGCCACCGGATCTCTTGCTCGCCCACGCATCAGGTGGGAAGTCGCAGAAAAGCATTCCGCCGCAAGGCGGTCATGAGGGCGGTAACCCGGCAACCCCTGTGGCCGGGGCACCAATGGAAGCCCCCGACCCGACCCCTGCGGGTCGGGGGCCTTCCTTTCTTACACGTTCACCACGCAAACCTTCCCCACGGTCGGCCAGCCTCGGCCGGAGTGGGTGGCGGGTGCTTGCAGCCAGGTGATTGGGTCGGCGCCCAACCAGTCATGCAGGAGCGAGCATCCGCCACCCACCCCGGTCGGGGCGGCCAGCAGTCGTCACTCGCATGGTGTGCTGTTGAGGATCGCCTGAGGTCGGCTCAGCGCAGTTCGTCGAGTGCGAGCTGGTGCTTTTTGCACAGGCGGTAGATGGTCACGCGCGACACCTTCAGTCGCCGCGCACATTCACTCACGTTGAAGCGGCTTTCGCGCAGGCAGGCAATGACGGCGTCGCGCTCGGCAGCCACGCGCGTGCTTCCGAGGCTGGAACGCGCAGCCTGCTTGGTCAGCACATCGGCCAGGTCAAGATCATTCGTGCTGATCAGCGTGTCCTCGGCCACCACGGCCGCGCGCTGCACGCGATTGAGCAACTCGCGCACGTTGCCCGGCCAGGTGAATTCCTGCATCGCCCGGCGCGCACTGGCACTGAAGGCGCGTGCGCGGCTGGCATGTTGCTCGCGGAAGGCATCGAGGAAGCGTTGTGCCAGCAGCACCACGTCATCCTCGCGCTCGCGCAGCGGCGGCATGCGCAGGCGCAACACGTTGAGCCGGTAATAAAGATCTTCGCGGAACCGCCCCTGCTCCACTGCCTTTTCCAGGTCCACGTGGGTCGCGGCCAGCACGCGCACATCCAGCTTGATCAGCTGGCTGCTGCCGACGCGCTCCAGCGTGCCTTCCTGCAGGAAACGCAGCAGGCTGGTCTGCGCGTCCAGCGGCAGGTCACCCACTTCGTCGAGGAATACAGTGCCGCCGGCAGCGGTTTCGAAATGGCCGATACGTCGCGCATTGGCGCCCGTGAACGCGCCACGCTCATGACCGAACAGTTCGGACTGCACCAGGTTCGGCGGCAGGGCGCCGCAATTGATCGCCGCGAACGGACGGTCGGCTCGCGCGGAAAGACTATGCAGCGCACGCGCGGCCACTTCCTTGCCGGTACCGGTTTCGCCGGTGATCAGCACCGGCAGTTCCACCGGTGCGTACTTGCGCACGCTGGCCACCACCGCACCCATGGCCGGGCTGCGGCCGGTAATGCCGTTCTCTCCGGGCTCCACCGCGCGGGGTTCATCGCCACCGATGCGCGACAACGCCTCGATCAGGCGATCGACATCCACCGGCGTGCTGAAGTATTCGATGCTGGCTTCGAGGATGCGATCGATCAGTGGCTCGTGCGCCGACATGTCCGGCGGAATAAGGGCCACCCACGGCAACCATGGATAATCGGCCATCAGCTGGGCCATGGCCTGCGCCGAGGCAGGATCCCCATGCCGCAGGTCGGCCAGCGCCACCACCGTGTCGTTGTTGCGCACGCCCACGCCACCCTGGGTGCTGGCATCGGCCACGCGCACAATCCATCCTGCCCTGGCCAGCTCTGCCCGTTCCTCACCGGCTGGCTGACCAAACCAGACGACGCATCGCCTGGCTTCCTCCCTCATTACAGCCATGGTCCCTCCCCCAACCCCTTGAAGGGTCGCAGGTGTCGGCCGGTCGTTGCCACGCCATGTGGCTACCCCCCGGTTACCACGCCCGTCGCGCCAAGCTAGCCTGCGACCGCTACAGAAATGTGATATGGGTCACACAATATACAACTCTGCCTGCTGCAGTCACCCCACAAACGGGGCAAGTACCGTCGGACAGAAGCCGGAGGCCAGCAGGCTGGCTAGCACCTATGGCCTAGAGGTTTCCCGGCCCTGCCTTTCGCCCGGCCTTCGCCCTGGACCCGCTTACCAGACGCCCGTGTTGGGCATCGACGCCCATGGCTCCTGCGGCGGGAGGTGACCGTCCTGCAGCAGTTCGACCGAAATCAGGTCGGGCGAGCGTACGAAAGCCATGTGTCCGTCGCGTGGCGGCCGGTTGATGGTGTAGCCCATGGACTGCAAGTGGGCACAGGTCTGGTAGATGTCGTCGACGCGAAACGCGAGGTGGCCGAAATTGCGGGCGCTGCCGTAATCCTCGGTGGAGCCCCAGTTGTAGGTCAGCTCGATTTCGGCGTCCGGCGAGCCGGGCGCGGCGAGGAACACCAGGGTGAACTTGCCCGCGTCGTTTTCCGTGCGTCGCGTTTCCTTCAGGCCCAGCCCCTCGCAGAAGAAACGCAGGCTCGCGTCGATGTCGCGCACGCGGATCATGGTATGCAGATATTTCATGGAACGCTCCGTGGCGTGGGGACGCCGTCATCAGGGGGAAGACCTTGCCGGATGCGCTGCGCCATGTCGTCCAGCGCCGCGCGTGACGATGGCGACGGCACGCCATGGGCATAGATCCGCAACAAGCCGTCGCCCACGCGGCGCGGCTGCACGTGCAGATGGAAGTGCGGCACTTCCTGCCCGGCCGCTGCACCGTTGGACTGCCACAGGTTGAGCCCCGGCGCATGAAACGCGTCGCGCAGCGCATGTGCCACGCGCACGCCCAGTTGCATCACGTCGCCGGCCACCGTCGGGTCGATGGCATAGATGTCTTCGACGTGCGCCTTTGGCACCACAAGCACGTGCCCCGGAACCGCCTGGCGGAGGTCCAGGAAGGCGAGCGCATGCGCCGTCTGCGCCACCACGCTGGCTTCAAGACGGCCGGCGACGATCTCGCAGAACGGGCACGCCATGGCGGTCAGTCGAGAAACAGATCGGGCAACGGTTCCTGCGATGCATCCATGGCGTACCAGGTAAGGTCGGTGACACCGGCTTCGTGCAGCACCTCCTCATCGATAAGGAAATGGCCGGCAAAGCCCTTGGCCTCGCGCGTCAGCACGGCGTGCGCCGCGTCGGCCACGATGGTCGGCTTGCGGCAGCGCGCGATGTCCACGCCCGGAATCATGTTGAGCGCATCGGTGGCGATGATGGTGCGCGGCCACAGTGCATTGACGGCAATGCCCTTGCTGCCGAGTTCACCGGCCAGCCCCAGCGTGACGAAACTCATGCCCATCTTGGCCAGCGTATAGCCCGTGTGCGGCGCCCACCACTTGGGATTGAGCGACGGCGGCGGCGCCAGCGTGAGGATGTGCGGGTTGGCCGATTTGAGCAGATGCGGCAGGCACGCCTGCGCACACAGGAAACTGCCGCGCGCGTTGACCTGCTGCATGAGGTCGAAGCGCTTCATCGGCGTGTCTGCCACGCCGGCCAGCCAGATCGCACTGGCGTTGTTCACCAGGATGTCGATGCCGCCGAAGCGTTCCACCGTGGCAGCCACGGCGGCCTGCACATCCTCTTCCTCGCGGATATCGCATTTGATCGGCAGGGCCTTGCCGCCCGCCGCCTCGACCTGCTCCGCGGCGGTGAAGATGGTGCCCGGCAGCCGGGGGTTGAGCACGCTGCTCTTGGCCGCGATCACCACGTTGGCACCGTCCTGCGCCGCACGCAGCGCTATGGCCAGGCCAATGCCACGCGACGCACCAGTGATGAAGAGGGTCTTGCCCGCCAGGCTGCTCATGGAAGTGTCACCTCAGTCGTGAATGGGCCAGTGTAGAAGCGCACCGGGCCGCCGCAAAGCGTGGTCCGCGCCGCGCAACCACCATCCCGTGGATCAGGCGCGCTGGAAGCGTGGAAGGATGTCACGCAGCTCGGCCAGGCGTTGCACTGGATCCATCATCTCGAGCAGGCGCTGCTGCTCGTCCGCCTGCAAGGGCAGCAGTTCGGCCAGCCTGAAACCTACCCAGCCGGCATCGTCATAAAGACGCCGGTCGGCATGCCGCCACTGCGGGGCCAGGTTCTCGATCAGCCGTTCAAGAATGGACGGCAGCAAGGCCAGCTCCACCGGCACGTCGTGCGTAGGCTCCGCGGGCCATAGCTCCACATCGCCACGCACCAGCCCATCGGAGCGCACGCGCGTGCGCATCACGTGGAAACGTTCGCCACCCTCGGCGAGGATGCCGAGCAGGCCGTCCTCGCGGTTATGGAAATCGATGATGCGCGCCAGCGTGCCCACGGCCGCGGGCAGCGCCGGTGCGCCAGCTTCATGGCCTTCGAGAATCTTGCACACGCCGAATGAACTGCCCGTGCGCGCGCACTCACTGATCATGTCGAGGTAGCGTCGCTCGAAGATGCGCAGCGACAGCTGGCCGCCGGGATACAGCACGGTGCCGAGGGGAAACAGCGGCAAGTCGGTGTGAGGGGTCTTGGCGGCCATGCGGGAAGTCTACCCGCCCCAAGGCACGCCTGTAGGAGCGCACGTGTGCGCGACTGGGTCCACCCAAGGGATCGCTTCGATTCCGGATGCCGCGGTCGCGCACAAGTGCGCTCCTGCAAGGGAAAGGAGCCTTCGATCAGTTCCGGATGGCTTCTGCAAACCGGCGCGGTGCGCCCTCGAAACCGCCGTTGGACATGAAGACGACGTGATCGCCAGCGCGCACTTCATCGCGCAACGCCGCGATGAGCGCATCCACCGTCGGCACGGTGCTGCCGCGGCCGTTCAGGGCGCCCGTCACCTTTCCGGCATCCCAGGAAAGCTCCGGACGATGCAGGAACACCACGGCATCGGCATCGGCCAGCGACGGCGCGAGTGCGTCGGCGTGCGCGCCCAGGCGCATGGAATTGGAGCGCGGTTCCAGCGCCACCAGGATGCGCGCCTTGCCGACCTTGGCGCGCAAACCGGCGAGCGTCGTGGCGATGGCGGTCGGGTGATGTGCAAAGTCGTCGTACACGCGCACGCCGTTGGCCTCGCCCACCACCTCCATGCGGCGCTTCACGCTCTCGAAGCTGGCGAACGCCGGCAGCAGGGCTCGCGGATCGGCGCCCGCCGCCGTCGCGGCGGCCAGCGCGGCCAGCGCATTCATCACGCTGTGGTTGCCCAGCAGCGACCAATGGATCTCGCCGATGACGTCGCCATCGCGACGTACGGTGAAGGCGGACCCATCGGCCTCGATCAGCTCGGCCTGCCAGTCACCCTGCCCGATGCCGAAGGTTTCCACCGGCGTCCAGCAGCCCATGGCCAGCACCTCGGCGAGGTGGTGGTCATGCGCGTTGACGATCAGACGTCCATTGCCCGGCACGGTGCGCACGAGATGGTGGAACTGGCGCTGGATGGCCGCCACGTCGGGGAAGATGTCCGCGTGGTCGTACTCAAGGTTGTTGAGGATGGCGATGCGCGGACGGTAGTGCACGAACTTGGAGCGCTTGTCGAAGAAGGCGCTGTCGTACTCGTCCGCCTCGATCACGAACGGCTTGCCGCCACCCACGCGCGCCGACACGTCGAAATTGCCCGGCGCGCCGCCGATGAGAAACCCGGGCGACAGTCCTGCGCTTTCCAGCAGGTGCGCCAGCAGGCTGGTGGTGGTGGTCTTGCCATGCGTGCCGGCCACGGCCAGCACCTCGCGCCCCGGCAGCAGCGTTTCGCCCAGCCACTGCGGGCCGGAGATGTAACGCAGCTGCTCATTGAGCATGTATTCCACCGCGGGATTGCCGCGCGTCATCGCGTTGCCCACCACCACCAGATCCGGCGCCGGCTTGAGGTGATCGGCCGAATAGCCGTTCATCAGGCCGATGCCCAGCGATTCCAGCTGGGTGCTCATGGGCGGATAGACGTTGGCATCCGACCCTTCGACGGTCAGGCCAAGCTCGCGCGCCAGTGCGGCGACGCCGCCCATGAAGGTGCCGCAGATGCCGAGGATGTGCAGACGCATGTGTAATCCGTTCGATGAAGCGAGAGCGGCATTATTCCGCCCCAAAAGCATCGGGCCGCCTTGCGGCGGCCCGGAGCATCAACCGTTGGCGGCTGCCGACCCGGCGTCGAGCGCACGCTTGACGCGGGCGGTGACCTCGTCGAGTTCACCCACGCCATCCACCACCTGCAGCTTGCCGCGGCGCTGGAAGAAGTCGGCCACCGGAGCCGTCTGCTCGGCGTAGACCTTCAGGCGGTCACGCACCACGACCGGATCGTCGTCCTTGCGGTGTTCGGCGGCGAAGCGGATTTCGCAGCGGCCGATGATCACTTCATTGGGCACGTCGAGCTTTACCACGGCGTCCAGCGGCTGGCCAATCTTGGCCAGCAGGTGGTCCAGCGCATCGGCCTGGGCCAGGTTGCGCGGGTAACCGTCCAGGATGAAGCCGTTCTTGACGTCATCCTGCGAGAGGCGCTCTTCCAGCATGGCCAGCAGGATGTCGTCGGACACCAGCTTGCCTGCATCCATCACCGCTTTTGCCTTCAGGCCCGTCGGCGTGCCGGCCGCCACGGCCGCGCGAAGCATGTCGCCGGTCGAGATGTGCGGAACGCCGAGTTCCACCTTCAGACGCGCAGCCTGGGTGCCTTTGCCCGAACCGGGCGGACCGAGTAGGACGAGTCGCATAGTGCTCCAAGGTATCCACGAGCCACGCGCGCGGCGGGGCCCGGGAGATGCAAGAAAATGGGCTCTCAAATTAGCTTCTGCGGGCGATGGCGTCAAACTGAGAAAGCGGCCAATAATCGGCAAGTAGTTGTTGTCTAACGGGTTAGCCGTGACACGGGAATGTCACAGCGACGCCGATGGCAGGCCGGATTAAGCTCTGCGGGTCCCCCAGGAGGAAAACGCCGTGCCCGCACCCCGGATCCACATCGTCACGCTGGGAGTCAGCGACCTCCCGCGCTCCCGCGAATTCTATGAGGCGTGGGGCTGGAAAGCCTCCTCGGCCAGCAACGAAAACATCGTGTTTCTGAAAGGCGAGGCCGGCGTGCTGGCCCTGTACGGCCGCGAGGCCCTGGCCGAGGACGCACTGGTCGAAGACCTGCCCTGCGGGTTTTCCGCCATCACGCTGGCCCGCAATGCCACCTCCAAGGAAGAGGTCGACCAATGGTTCGCCACCGCCCTGACCGGCGGCGCGCGCGAACTCAAGACCCCGGAAGAGGCGTTCTGGGGTGGCTACTCCGGTTACCTCGCCGACCCCGACGGGCACCTCTGGGAGTTCGCATTCAATCCCTACTTCGTGTTTGATGAGCACGGCAACCTCGCCCTGCCGGATTGAGATACTCATGGCAATGAAGAAAGCCCGGCCCGAAGGCCGTTTGCTGTATGCCCAGTCCGGCGGCGTCACCGCCGTGATCAATGCCACCGCGGCCGGCGTCATCGAAGCCGCGCGCGCCAAAGGCGTACCGGTCTATGCCGCGCACAACGGCATCCTGGGTGCGCTGCGCGAAGAACTGATCGATACCTCCAAGGAATCGAAGGCCGCGATCGCCGCGCTGCGCCACACGCCCGGCGGCGCGTTCGGTTCGTGCCGCTACAAGCTCAAATCGCTGGATGCGAACCGCGCCGAGTACGAGCGGCTCATCGACGTGTTCCGCGCGCACGACATCCGCTGGTTCCTCTACAACGGCGGCAACGACTCGGCCGATACCGCGCTGAAGATCTCGCAGCTCGGCAAGGCGATGAACTACGACATCCGCTGCATCGGCGTGCCCAAGACGGTGGACAACGACCTGGCCGTCACCGACTGCTGCCCGGGCTTTGGCTCGGTGGCGAAGTACACGGCGGTATCCACACTGGAAGCGAGCCTGGACGTGGCATCGATGGCGGATACCTCGACCAAGGTGTTCATCCTCGAGGTGATGGGCCGCCACGCCGGCTGGATCGCCGCCGCTGCCGGCCTTGCCGGTGAAGGCGCAGATGCGCCGCCGCACATCATCCTGTTCCCCGAGCGGACGTTCGACGAAGCCGCCTTCCTCGCCAAGGTGAAAGCCACGGTGGAACGCGTGGGTTGGTGCACCGTGGTGGCATCGGAAGGCCTGCTCAACGCCGAAGGCCAGTTTCTTGCCGAAGCCGGCACGCGCGATGCGTTCGGTCACAGCCAGCTGGGCGGCGTGGCGCCGGTACTGGCCGCGCTGGTGAAGGAAAAACTTGGCTACAAGTACCACTGGGCGTTGCCCGACTACCTGCAGCGCTCCGCGCGCCACCTGGCCTCGAAAACCGATGCGGACCAGGCCTATGCCGTGGGCAAGGCGGCAGTCGACTACGCGCTTGCCGGCATGAATGCCGTTATGCCGGTGATCGTGCGCAGCAGCGACGCGCCGTATCGCTGGAAGATCGAACCGGCGCCACTGTCCAAGATCGCCAATCGCGAAAAGAAGATGCCCGCCAGCTTCCTGACCAGGGATGGCTTCGGCATCACGGCCGCCGCACGTCGCTATCTCTCGCCGCTGATCCAGGGCGAAGCACCGCCGCCATACGGCAAGAACGGTTTGCCGCAATACGCAACGCTGAAGAACACCCTGGTCGCGCGCAAGCTCGCTCCCTTCAGCAAGTAAGCGTCACTGCAGGAACCGCTCCAGGCTCACGCGATAGTCCGCGTGATCCTGGACGGTGTTGTGCCCGGCATCGGCGATCACCTGCTCGGCCGGTGGTGGCGCGAAGGCACGGATCAACGCCTGCGTGCGCGCTGTGGGAATCACTTCGTCGTCTTCGGCGCGGATCACCAGCACGGGACAGTGGATGGCGTTGACGTAGCGCCACGACTCGTAGCGATCGCGCATCAACGCGTTCACCGGCAGCCAGGGGAAATAGCCGGCCGCCACCCGCACCAGGCTGTCGAACGGCGTGACCAGCGCCAGGCGCTCCACCGGCCGTTTCGCGGCCAGCTGCACGGCCACGCCCGTGCCCAGGCTGCGCCCGATCACCGCCACCTGCCCGTGCGCCTTCGCCACGTGGTCGAACAACGCCGTGGCGTCACCTACCAGCGCGGTCTCGCCGGGCCTTCCATCGCTGGCCGCGTAACCCCGGTACGGCAGTAGGTAGATCGTGCGGTCGGGAAACCAGCGCGCCAGGTCGTCGCGTGAATCCTCGATGCGCTCGCCGTTTCCGCCGAAATAGAGCAACGCCTTCGCGTGGCCCGGATTCATGACCCAGCCGCGCAGATGCACGCCGCCGTTGACCAGCTCGAAGTCCGGTCGCTGCTGCACGCGCCAGGTCATCTCCGGGTGATAGATCTGCTGCCGCTGTCCCAGATACAGGAACAGGCAGACGCCTCCGTAGAACAGCACCGCCAGTGCCGCCAGCACCAGCAAGGTCCGCACGAACATCGATGCCTCCCAGGGATTCCTGTACGCCGGTTCAGATGGATAAGCGATGCCTGAAAGCTTGCACGTCGCTGTCGAAAAAGCACGCTCATCGTTCAGACGCAGATTTTTACGATGACCCTGTCCGACGAATCCGGCCAACGAGGCCGGAGGACAGCCAGGAGAATGCATGAAGACCCTTTCCAGCGTGTTTGTCGCTCTGGCCCTGCTCGCCGGCAGCGGCGCGGCCCTGGCCGACCCGGGCCACGACCACGACCGGGGACGCGGCCATCATGACGACCATGATCGCGGACATGGGCACGACCGCGACCGTCACGACCACTGGGAACGCCGCTACTACAGCGATCGCGGCTACTACGGTCGCCCGCATCGCTGGGAACGCGGCTATCGCTATGACGGACCGATGTACATCGTGGACGACTACCGCGGCTATCGCCTCGCCCCGCCTCCGTACGGCTACCGCTGGGTGCGCAACGACAGCAACTACCTGCTGGTATCCATCGGCGACAACATGATTCTGGACATGGTCATCCGCTGACCCTCGGGCAGTCGTCACACCCCATGACTCAAACGACTGAACGCGCCATGGGAGCACTGCCTCCCATGGCTATTCTGGCCATGCGCAGACACGACCGGTTTCCGGCCAGATCCAGCGAACCTGCCTCCCGGCTGGCCCAGGTCGCGAGCGCGTCCTGCCACCGGTCCAGCAAGCTTTGCGGCAGGGGGCTCCCCCCGCGCCAGGCCTGTTCTGCACGCAGACAGCCCTGACGGAAGTCGCCTACGCGAAGGTCGTTCTCGGCGAGCAGCCTCAGCGATTCCGCGTCACCGGGCTCGGCCACCACCGCCAGGCAGCGCGCGAAGACAAGGCGATCCTTCTCCTCGTCGAGCGCCAACAGAGCGGCGAGTACGCAACGCAACGCGTCGATGGTCAGGCTGGGTACCGCGGTCAGGGGCCGCCCGAGTTCCACTACGCGCTGATAGAGCGCGCGTGCCCGCGCGGCGCCCATGTTCACCGCGCGGGACAAGCCCAATCGGCAGGCCAGCAAGCGCCACTCGTCCCCTTCGGTGAGGAACGGCTGCAGCATGGCGTCCGCCCGTGCGAGCATCTCCGCGGACTGCGTCCCGTCCTGCAGGCGCGCACGACCGATCGCCAAACGCACCCAGGCCCGCACATACGCTTCGCTTTCGCCCGCCATCGCACGCAGCCGTTCGAGCGTGGCATCCACTTCCCGAAAACGTTCAATGGCTGCGTTGCCCCTCAAGTGTTCCGCCATGGCACACAGCAGACCCGCCCACGCGCCAAGCACCATTGGCGAAGATTCCTGCACCATCGCATCCGCATACTGGGCGTGCAGCGCGCGCCAACCCAGGCGCCGCGCGGCCAGATTCTGGCAAGCCGCCTCCACGCGCTCTCCCTCCGCCTGCAACAACGCTGCGCGCCAGCGCTCTGCGGCGGGTGCCAAGTTGGCGCGGCTCGCCAGCAGTTCCACTGCCTGCCCAAGCCGCTGCGTGATGTGCTCGCGTGTGCAGCCAGAAGGCATCGCGCGAAGCACGCGCTGAAGCTGCCACGCCGCATCGTCTTCCTGCGATGAAACGCGCCGCAGGGAATCCTCGGCTTCGCGCAACAGCGCGTCGTCGGCCTCCGCTCCGATCAGTGCCCGCAGATAACACGCCTCACCCAGGCGGATGCGTGCCTCAGCCGCAACGTCGCGTGCCAGGCACACCTCACGCAGTGCCGCGATGCTTCGATCCAGCAGGCCCGCGCGATCGAACTCGTCGGCATGGGCCATCGCCGACTCCAGCAGGCAGAGGCCCAGCGATTGCTGAAGCCCCATGTCACCGGGATGACGACGGGCCATGGCATCCAGCCTGCTCACGACATCGGCGTAATCCGCTGCGCGGCCGGAGTGTATCGCCTGCTGCCACTGCGCCAGGGTCTGCCCAATGAATGTTTCGAGCGGCGAAGCGTTGGGCGTGGATCGTTCATGTACCCCGCCGTTATCAGGGTGCCTCTCGGCGTTGACCGCAGCCAAGCCGTGCATGGCACGCGGTGTCCGCTGTACGTCGGCCGTGCGGAACCGCAATGCCTCGCCCAGATACTTCCCCGCCGACGTGGCCGGCGCGGGAACATTGTTGAACACCTTCGCTGCGAGTGCGTGGTTGTCAGCCACGCAACGCAGCGCCCCCGCGCGTGCCATGTGTCGGGCGGGAAGGCGCGCAGAAGCGGCGCACAGGTTCCTGTCTGCGGCAGGAACCTGTGCGCCTTTGAGGTGCCGGGCACCGTCCCAGGTCAAGGCCAATACGACCTTGGCTTCGCGATCGGGAGGAGGAAGCGCACGAAGTGGCGTCGCGCCCCACCGACAGCGGGTGGTAAACCACCACTGCATGATCCCGAGGGTCACCAGCACCAGGACACCGGCCGCCACGCCCATCCATTGCTGCGCAAATTCCATGGCTTTCGTTCCTGTCGATGCTCCATGCCTGGGCCACACCGGAGGACTGCTCCGATAAAGCCCAGACCCTGACCGGCTGCGGACGGCTCCGGCACGCCGTGGCGCGACATGAGGCGGTGCGCTACGAAGACGGGCTCGCCCCGACCGAGCGTCACCAAGGTGTCATTGCGCCCCGGAGCGCATGACACATCCGCGTCACGACGCGCCACCTTAGCGAGGTCAGGCGAACAGCCGTGAAGGCTTTCATCTGCCGCGTTGCGCGTATTTCCTGATAGGGATGTAGGAGCACGACATGACCAGCAACAGGGCCGGCGCTGCGGCGCACAACAGGGAATTCCGCCGCTTTTGCCTATACTCCCCTGGACCGCCCGCAAGGGCGGCCGCCGTGTCGGGATGCCGGTGGCGGTTCCGACCATTGTGGTTACCACTCATGGGGAGGCTCCGATGCTGCAGCAGTATGGCTTGTGGATCGTGCTGGCATGTGCGGTTCTGGCGGTTCTTTACGGCGCACTGTCCGTGCGCTGGGTCTTGGCACAGTCGCCGGGCAACGCACGCATGCAAGAGATCGCCGCCGCGATCCAGGAAGGTGCGAAGGCGTATCTCAACCGCCAGTACACCACCATCGCTGGCGTCGGCATTGTTTTGTTCCTCATCATTGGTTTCGCGCTGGACTGGGGCACCGCCATCGGCTTTGCGATCGGTGCCGTGCTCTCCGGCGCCACCGGTTACATCGGCATGAACGTCTCGGTGCGCGCCAACGCGCGTACGGCGGAAGCAGCGCGCTACGGCCTGGCCTCGGCGCTTAAGGTGGCATTTCGTGGCGGCGCCATCACCGGCATGCTGGTGGTGGGCCTGGCCCTGCTGGGCGTCACGGCTTACTACGTGATCCTCGGCCGCATGGGCTACGAGACCATGCATGCGCTGCATGCACTGGTGGGCCTGGCCTTCGGCTCCTCGCTGATTTCCATCTTCGCGCGCCTGGGCGGCGGCATCTTCACCAAGGGCGCGGACGTGGGCGCCGACCTGGTGGGCAAGGTGGAAGCCGGCATCCCGGAAGACGATCCGCGCAATCCTGCCGTGATCGCGGACAACGTGGGCGACAACGTGGGCGACTGCGCCGGCATGGCCGCCGACCTGTTCGAGACTTACGCGGTAACCCTGATCGCCACCATGCTGCTCGGCGGCGTGATGGCCGAGCAGACCGGCAGCAACGGCGTGCTGTATCCGCTGGTGCTCGGTGGCGTGTCCATCGTGGCGTCGGTGATCGGCACGTTCTTCGTGAAGGCCGGCAAGGGCAAGATCATGAACGCCCTGTATGCCGGCGTGGCGGTATCGGCCGTGCTGGCTGCCATCGCGTTCTGGCCGATCACCAGCCAGCTGATGGCCGAGTCCGCCTACGGTGTTACCCGCCTGTACGGCTGCGCCATCATCGGCCTGGTGCTCACGGGCGCGATGGTGGTGATCACGGAGTACTACACCGCCACCGAGTACAAGCCGGTACAGCACGTGGCGCAGGCATCCACCACCGGCCATGCGACCAACATCATCGCGGGCATCGGTGTGTCGATGAAGTCCACCGCGCTGCCCGTGCTGGCCGTGTGTGCTTCCATCTGGGGGGCTTACCAGCTGGCCGAGCTCTACGGCATCGCCATCGCCGCTACCGCCATGCTGAGCATGACCGGCATGATCGTGGCGCTGGATGCCTATGGCCCGATCACCGACAACGCCGGCGGCATCGCCGAGATGGCCGAGCTGCCGCCGGAAGTGCGCGCGGTGACCGACCCGCTCGACGCCGTGGGCAACACCACCAAGGCGGTGACCAAGGGTTATGCCATCGGCTCGGCCGGCCTGGCCGCACTGGTGCTGTTTGCCGACTACACCCACAACCTCAACCAGCACCTCAACCTGACGGACTTCCGTTTCGACCTGTCCAACCCGTACGTGATCATCGGCCTGCTGATCGGCGGCCTGATCCCGTATCTGTTCGGTGCGATGGCGATGGAAGCGGTGGGTCGCTCGGCGGCATCGGTGGTGGAAGAAGTGCGCCGCCAGTTCCGCGAGATCAAGGGCATCATGGAAGGCACCACCAAGCCCGATTACTCGCGCGCGGTGGACATGCTCACCAAATCGGCCATCAGGGAAATGCTGATTCCCTCGCTGCTGCCCGTGCTGGTGCCGGTGGTGGTGGTGTTCGGCTTCAAGTGGCTGGGTGGCCCGGAGGCCGGCGCGCAGGCGCTCGGTGGCGTGCTGATCGGCACCATCGTCACCGGCCTGTTCGTGGCCATCTCGATGACGACCGGCGGCGGTGCGTGGGACAACGCCAAGAAGTACATCGAAGATGATCACTTCGGCGGCAAAGGCTCCGATGCACACAAGGCTGCGGTCACCGGCGACACCGTGGGCGACCCGTACAAGGACACGGCGGGCCCGGCGGTGAATCCGCTGATCAAGATCATCAACATCGTGGCTCTTTTACTTATTCCCCTGCTGTAACCATGCGGTGCACCGCCCGATTGCCGCGACGGTGATCGGGCGAACCCGTCCAACGCGTTTGCCCCCTCTCCCCTCCGGGGAGAGGGTTGGGGTGAGGGGTCACGCTGGCCTCGGTCTGTTCTTAGCCCTAAAAGAAGCTCGCCAAACGAAAACTGATCGCGAGCACCCACCCCTCACCCCAGCCCTCTCCCCGGAGGGGAGAGGGAGAAGTGAGGCCCCGCTATTCACATGGAAGATCACGGCATGACCTCCAAGACCCCACTCTGGCTGGCACTCGCGCTGGGCATCACACTAGGCGGCATGACACACGCAGCCGACAACATCAGCCCCGCCGCCAAGGATCCCAACCTCTGGCTGGAAAACATCGACGGCACGAAGCAGCTTGACTGGGTCAAGCAGCAGAATGCGGAAACCGTGAAGAAGTACGCCGACAGCGACGCGTTCAAACAGCTCGACGCGCGCCTGCTCGAAGTGCTCGATTCCAACGAGCGCATTCCGATGGTCAGCAAGATCGGCGACCACTTCTACAACTTCTGGCGCGACAAGGAACATCCCAAGGGCTTGTGGCGTCGCACGACACTTGACGAGTACCGCAAGGACAAGCCCGCCTGGGAAACGGTCATCGACCTCGACGCCCTCTCCGCCGCGGAGAAGGAGAACTGGGTGTGGCACGGCGCCGACTGCCTGAAACCGGACTACCGGCGCTGCATTGTCGCGCTGTCGCGCGGCGGCGCCGATGCCGACGTGGTGCGCGAGTTCGACCTCAACGACAAGCAGTTCGTCAAAGGCGGCTTCGAGCTTCCCGAGGCCAAGTCCAACGTGCGCTGGATGGATGCCGACCACCTGTATGTCGCCACGGATTTCGGCCCCGGCTCGATGACCAAGTCGAGCTACCCGCGCATCGTCAAGGAATGGAAGCGCGGCACGCCGCTGGCCAGCGCCACCACGGTGTACGAAGCGAAGGACGACGACATGTCGGTCTCCGCCATGCGCGACAACACCCCGGGCTTCCAGCGCGACTTCGTGACGCGCCAGATCGCGTTCTACGACAGCGAGACTTTCGTGCGCGGCAAGGATGGCAAGCTCACCCGCATCGAGGTGCCCAGCGATGCCAATGTCGACGCTCATCGCGAGTGGCTGCTGATCGAACCGCGCAGCGACTGGAGCATTGGCGGCAAGACCTACAAGTCCGGCTCGCTGCTCGCCGCCCGCTTCGACGATTTCATGGCAGGCAAGCGCGACATCACCGTGCTGTTCGAACCCACCGACACCACGGCACTGGATGCGTATTCCTGGACACGCCACCAGCTGATCCTCAACGTGATGGACAACGTGGTCAACCGCCTGGAAGTGCTCACGCCCGCCGCCGGCGAATGGAAGCGTGAACCGCTGGGTGGCGCGCCGGCGCTGTCCACCATCGCGGCCGCCGGCGTGGACGACGACGCCAGCGACGACTACTTCCTCACCGTCACCGGATTCCTGCAGCCCACCACGCTCTACTACGGCACGCTGGGCCAGGGCGACGCCCAGGCGATCAAGCACAGCCCGCGCTTCTTCGATGCCTCCAAGTACGACGTGAGCCAGCACTTCGCCACCTCGAAGGACGGTACGCGCGTGCCCTACTTCGAGATCGCGCCGAAGAACCTGAAGGCCGACGGCCAGAATCCCACGCTGCAGTACGGCTACGGCGGCTTCGAGATTTCTTTGCAGCCGGCTTATAGCGGCAACGTGGGTCGCGCCTGGCTGGAGAAAGGTGGCGTGTACGTCATCGCCAACATCCGCGGCGGCGGCGAATATGGCCCGCGCTGGCACAAGGCCGCGCTGAAGGCGAACCGCCTGCGGGCCTACGAGGATTTCGCGGCGGTGTCGCAGGACCTGTTCGCGCGCAAGATCACCTCGCCCGCGCACCTGGGCGCCATGGGCGGCAGCAATGGCGGCCTGCTGATGGGCAACATGCTCACGCTCTATCCGCAGCTCTACGGCGCCATCGTGAGCCAGGTGGCCCTGCTCGACATGCAGCGCTACACGCACCTGTCCGCTGGCGCGTCATGGATCGCCGAATACGGCGACCCGGACAAGCCGCAGGAGTGGGCGTGGCTCAAGACGTTCTCGCCCTACGCCAATGCCAGGGCCGGCCAGACCTACCCGCCGGTGCTGTTCACCACCTCCACGCGCGACGACCGCGTGGGTCCGGTGCACGCACGCAAGATGTACGCGAAGCTCTCCTCGCTGGGTTATGACACCAGCTTCTACGAGAACATCGAAGGTGGTCATGGCGCCGCGGCTGACAACAAGCAGGCCGCGTTCATGAGCGCACTGGGCTATACCTACCTGTGGGAACACGTGAAGTAAGCCAGCGGGCCACTTCCGGGGCTTGATTGGATCGTCATGCCCCGGGTGCGTAACATGGTGCGCTGGCATGAGCCGGCGCACCATTACCGATCGCATGAGCAACCAAACGATCCGCCCCGAACTGCGTGAATGGATTCTCTCCACCAGCCGCTCCGGCTGCAGCCTCAGCGATCTTTTGAAGATGCTGAAGGATGCCGGTTATGGCGGCGAGCAGAGCCGACAGATCGTCGCCCGCGTGCTGAACCTGCCGCTGGCCACGGTGATGGCGGCCTCGAAGAACAAGCCGGTTGGCGCGCGCACGCGTCATCCGCAGGCGCCTGCACAGACCGTCAACGGCCATCCGGTGAAGGTCACCGTCAGCACCGATGCACCGGTGGTGCGCGTGCTGGAGGGCCTGCTGACCCCGCAGGAATGCGACGAACTGATCGCCGAAGCCTCGCCCCGTCTGGGCCGCTCGCTCACCGTGGATGTCGACGGCCGCCAGCAGACTGACCAGCGGCGCACCAGCCAGGGCATGTTCTTCGCCATCGGGGAGACGCCGCTGGTGCAGCGCATCGAGCAGCGCATCGCCGATCTGCTGGCCATTCCGGTGAGCCACGGCGAGGGCCTGCAGATCCTGCACTACCAGCCCGGTCAGGAGTACGAGCCGCATTTCGACTGGTTCAATCCCGACCAGCCGGGCTTTTCCATGGTGACCGCGCGCGGCGGCCAGCGCATCGCCAGCGTGGTGATGTACCTCAACACGCCCGAGGAAGGCGGCGGCACGGCGTTTCCCCGCATCGGCCTGACCGTGACGGCCATGCGCGGTTCGGCCGTCTATTTCGCCTACGACACCGGCGACGCGGCCTCGCTGCATGCCGGCCTGCCCGTGATCAAGGGCGAAAAATGGATTGCCACCAAATGGTTACGCGAGCGCCCGTACCAGGCCTGAGCGCCTGGCGGGGAGCTGTCTCACGCTGAACTGCAACTGCCCGCAAAGCCCCGTGGCTGCTGCGATGCACCACCTTTTGCCGTATGCTTTCAGGTCTTTGTACTGACTGAAGCCTAAGGACACGCACATGGGTCTGCATCTCGTACCCGCCGGCCGCAAGGTTCCGGACGAAATCAACGTCATCATCGAAATCCCCAAGGATGCCGAGCCCGTCAAGTACGAGGTGGAGAAGGAAAGCGGCGCGATCTTCGTCGACCGCATCCTGTCCACCCCGATGCGCTACCCGTGCAACTACGGCTACGTGCCGGGCACGCTGGGCGGCGACGGCGATCCGCTGGACGCGCTGGTGATCCTGCCGCTGCCGCTGGTGCCGGGTTCGGTGATCCGTTGCGTGCCGGTGGGCATGCTGAAGATGACCGATGAAGCCGGCAGCGACGAAAAGCTGGTGGTGGTGCCGGTGGAGAAGATCTTCGCCGGTTACGCGCACATCAAGGACATCAAGTCCGTGTCCGGCCACTGGCTGGAGCGCATCGGCCACTTCTTCGAGCACTACAAGGATCTGGAGAAGGGCAAGTGGGTGAAGGTGGAAGGCTGGGTGGGCGCTGACGAAGCCAAGGCTGAGATCCTCAGCGGCATCGAGCGCTACAAGGCCGACCAGAAGGCCTGATCGCTGATCCAGGAAAAGCGCCACCTTCGAGTGGCGCTTTTTTTGTGGGCGCATTTTATGGGCTCGATTGTCATCCCCCCATCAGCCGCGCGAAACGTCCACTTCGGCTGACGCCGTGGCCTGTCCCGTCGCGAATCCGCCGTCATCGGTTTCCTGCATCCACCACCACATCGCCGCGCTGGCAACCAGCACGGCCAGCGCGAGGGTCATCAACACAACTCTGAGGATCACATGTCCCTGGCGTGCGTTGTCCGGTGCCGGCATGACGCGTCTCCTGGAAGCTACGTGCACTTTCCAACGCGCGTGATGGCCTTTCGGCTGACCGGAACCATCGACCCGACATCGACCGCAAGATGTTCCGGGAATCCTTGAACGAAAAGCGCCCTGTAGGAGCGCACTTGTGCGCGACCGCGGCACATCGATGCACCGCGGTCGCGCACAAGTGCGCTCCTACCAGGGGAATTCATCAGATGGTTCCGGTCACCGCGGTGGCCGGAACCATTCGGGCCATCAGGCCTTGTGATAGACCTCGGAGCCCTGCTGGCGGAACTCCGCGGACTTCTCCGCCATGCCGTCTTCCAGCGCGCTCTCCTCGCCCGTGCCGTGTTCGGCCGCGTAGTCGCGCACGTCCTGCGTGATCTTCATCGAGCAGAACTTCGGGCCGCACATGGAGCAGAAGTGCGCGCTCTTGTGTGCATCCTTCGGCATGGTCTCATCGTGGAATTCGCGCGCCTTTTCCGGATCCAGGCCCAGGTTGAACTGGTCTTCCCAACGGAATTCGAAGCGCGCCTTCGACAACGCGTTGTCACGCACCTGCGCGCCCGGGTGACCCTTGGCAAGGTCAGCCGCATGCGCAGCAATCTTGTACGCGATGATGCCGTCGCGCACGTCCTGCTTGTTCGGCAGGCCAAGGTGTTCCTTCGGCGTCACGTAGCAGAGCATGGCGGTACCGAACCAGCCGATCATCGCCGCACCGATGGCGGAGGTGATGTGGTCGTAGCCCGGCGCGATGTCGGTGGTCAGTGGCCCCAGCGTGTAGAACGGCGCCTCGTGGCACTTCTCCAGCTGGCGCTCCATGTTCTCCTTGATGAGCTGCATGGGCACGTGGCCGGGGCCTTCGATCATCACCTGCACGTCGTGCTTCCACGCGATCTGGGTGAGTTCGCCCAGCGTGTCCAGTTCGCCGAACTGCGCGGCGTCGTTCGCGTCGGCCACGCAGCCCGGACGCAGGCCGTCACCGAGACTGAAGGACACGTCGTACGCCTTCATGATTTCGCAGATGTCTTCGAAGTGCGTGTAGAGGAAGTTTTCCTTGTGATGCGCCAGGCACCACTTGGCCATGATCGAGCCGCCGCGCGACACGATGCCGGTGACGCGCTTGGCGGTCAGCGGCACGAAGCGCAGCAGCACGCCGGCGTGGATGGTGAAGTAGTCGACGCCCTGCTCTGCCTGCTCGATCAGCGTGTCGCGGAAGATTTCCCAGGTGAGGTTTTCGGCCACGCCATCGACCTTCTCCAGTGCCTGGTAGATCGGCACCGTGCCGATCGGCACCGGCGAGTTGCGGATGATCCACTCGCGCGTTTCGTGGATGTGCTTGCCGGTGGACAGATCCATCACCGTGTCGCCGCCCCAGCGGATCGACCACACCAGCTTCTCCACTTCCTCGGCGATGCCGGAGCTCACCGCGCTATTGCCAATATTCGCGTTGATCTTGGTGAGGAAGTTGCGGCCGATGATCATCGGCTCCGCTTCCGGATGGTTGATGTTCGCCGGGATGATGGCGCGGCCGCGCGCCACTTCGTCACGCACGAATTCAGGCGTGATCAGCTTGGGCAGCGCGGCACCGAAGGACTCGCCCGGATGCTGGTTGCGCAGCGCGCTGTCACGCAGCGCTTCGATGCGCTGGTTCTCGCGGATGGCGATGTATTCCATTTCCGGCGTGATGATGCCCTGGCGCGCGTAGTGCATCTGCGTGACGTTGGCGCCCGCCTTGGCGCGGTGCGGCGCGCGCGTGGCGGTGAAGCGGAAGGCGTCCAGCTTGGGGTCGGTGGCGCGCTGGCGGCCGAAGGCCGAGCTCAGGCCGTCGAGCTGCTCGGTGTCGCCGCGCTCGGCGATCCAGGCGGCGCGCAGGGCCGGCAGGCCGGTGACCAGGTCCACCTTGTAGTCCGGGTCGGTGTACGGGCCGGAGGTGTCGTAGACGGTGATCGGCGGGTTCTCCTCGCCGCCGAACAGGGTCGGCGTCTGCGCCTGGCAGATTTCACGCAACGGCACCTTCAGGTCGGGGCGGCTGCCCTGCACGTAGATCTTGCGCGAACCCGGGATCGGGCGCGTCACGGCTTCGGAGAGTTCCTGCGCGGCGCGCGCGAGGTCATTGGGCAGGGCATTCATCGGCTTATGGTCCGTCGGCTTGAAGCGATATCCCCGTAGGGACTGGCTTTCGTTGGGAGTCCCCGCCATGGAACACGGGGGCGTTGCGAATGGATTCGCAGACGAGCAACAGAAGCGACGGCGCCGGACGCACGGGTTCGACTCCGTGCGGCGAAGCTCCCTACAGCGGTACTAGCCGCATCAGGTTCGAAGGGACTCTCTCAGCCGGCTGTTGCCGGCACCCCCGCTTCAAGGGCCCTATTTGAGCACGAAGCGGGGTCGGTCGCGAGTGCGACGGCCCTGCAGGGAGGGCCGGAGGGGTCAGCGGGGCAGATAGGCCCGCAGGAACATGGTCACGCCGTCGCGGGCGGTCTGCTCCAGCTCGGCGGCATAGGACTGGGCGCACTCTTCGCAGCCGAACATGCGGCGCATGAGCATCTCGCCCTTGATCAGGGAAATGAACTGGCCGGCGGCGCGGGCCACGTTGCCGATCTCGAGCTTGCCGTCGTCAACCGCCTGTTGCAGAAGACGTTTCATGAGGCCCTGGGTGCGATCGGGGCCTTCTTCCCAGAGCAGCTTGCCGTAGCGGGGGTTGCCTTGGCGGCAGTCGCTGAGGATGGCGCGGAAGGTGCCCACGTTCTGCACGTCGCAGTCCAGACGGACGTGGTGGAGGGCGATGCGCTCCAGCGTGACGCCGATGTCCTCGGCGGCCTCGTAGTGGTACGTGTCCTCGGGAATCAGGTCCTGGATGCGGGCACGGATGACCTCGCGGAACAGGTTGTCCTTGTCGCCGAAGTGGCTGTAGACGGTGAGCTTGGACACACCGGCCTCTGCCGCTACCGCGTCCATGCTGGTTCCGGCAAAGGCATTGCGAATGAACAGGGCCTTGGCGGCCTCAAGGATCGCCGCTCGCTTTTCCATGTCCTTGGGACGGCCGGGCCCCTGAGGCTTGGTCTGCGGGATCGTGCTCATGTCTATACCTTCACAAATGGCTTCACAAATGGATAACGCCCGTTTAGTATACGCGGCGGTTTAGTTATTTTCCATGGCCAAGATACACGGCTTCCCTTATGTCCACCACTACCGTCGAACTTTCCCTCAGCCCAGCTTACCGTCTCGCCCAGCGAGCGCTCGCCTCCTGGCTCGAGCGTGGGCAGCCCGGCGCTCGCCACGCGGCCTTTGCGGCGCGGGCCGCGCTGTCGGCGCTGGATGCCACCGAGCGCAGCCGCATGGCCCGCTGGCTGGCCTGGCTTGAGGTGGCGGCCACGAGCCGCGGCCAGACCTCCCCGGGGGTCCGGATCCAACGCCTTGACGCATCCTTGCATCAG
The DNA here is from genome assembly GCF_014297575.1 of Dyella telluris. Taxonomy (NCBI): domain Bacteria; kingdom Pseudomonadati; phylum Pseudomonadota; class Gammaproteobacteria; order Lysobacterales; family Rhodanobacteraceae; genus Dyella; species Dyella telluris. The sequence continues at coordinate 1,618,575 of NZ_CP060412.1, forward strand.
GCCATGCAAGATGCCTTTGCGCGCCTCCCCGGTCAGACGGTTGTCGCACGCAAGGGGAACCATAGGCGGAGTGCCTGAGTTTTTCCGCGGAAGTGTCCGCGGACACCGCGCCACGCATGACTTCCGTCAACCGAGCGCGATGACTTCCGGCACTTCGAGCAGTACGGCCAAGGTCGCAGGCTTTGCACATTGTCGGAAGATGGCTAAGCGCTTATGATTTTTAGCCTTTTTTCCGATCCGAATTAGGACGTAGCAACATGGCGATGAACTTCGATCAGGCGCGATTGAACATGGTGGAAAACCAGGTGCGCCCCTGGGAGGTGCTGGATGCCCGCGTGCTCGACGTGCTGGGCAGCGTGCGCCGCGAGGACTTCGTTGCCCCGGAGCACCGCAAGCTGGCTTTCGCCGACCTCTGCCTGCCGCTGGGACATGGCGAGGTGATGATGAAGCCCGTGCTTGAAGGCCGCGTGCTGCAGGCGCTGGAGCTGACCCCGAATGACCAGGTGCTGGAGATCGGCACGGGTTCGGGTTTCCTCACTGCCTGCATGGCCAAGCTCGCCGGTCACGTCACCAGCCTGGACATCCACGCCGACTTCATCGCCACTGCCGGCCAGCGCCTGGCGACGGCGGGTATCGGCAATGTGACGCTCGAAGTCGGTGAAGCCGTGAATGCATGGCAGCCGGCCGGCCAGTTCGACGCACTCGTCGTCACTGGCGCGGTCTACCAGATTCCGCAGCGCTTCCTGGGCTGGCTGAAGCCGGGTGGTCGCGTGCTGGTGGTGCGCGGCGAATCGCCGGTGCAGAGCGTGTTGCTGCTGACCCACGAAGGTAACGGCCGTTATCGCGAAGAGTCGTTGTTCGAAACCGACCTGCCGTACCTGAAGCACGCTGAGCCGCCGCGTCGCTTCGTTTTCTGACCTATTACCCCATAGATGAGGCAACCCATGCGCTTGAAGCTTCTGACCCTTGCCCTGGCCCTGTCGGCGCTCCCGCTGGCCGGCCACAGCGAGGACTTGCTGGATGCATACCGAGAAGCCCGCGCCAATGACCCGGTGCTGTCGCAGGCGGAAGCGACCCGCCTCGCCACCGGCGAAGGTGTGAATCAGGCGCGTGCGCTGATGCTGCCGCAGCTCAATGGCAGCTTCGGCCTTACGCAGCAGCAGGCCGGCAGCCAGATCACCAACTCGACGATCCAGGGCAATGGCCATACGCGCACGCGTTCGCTGGATGTGCAGCTGAACCAGTCGATCATCGACCTGAGCCAGTGGGCCAACCTGTCGGCCGCGAAGTCGCAGGCGCATTCGCAGGACTCGGCATACGATGCCGCGCTGCAGAACCTGTACGTGCGCGTCACCACGGCCTACTTCGGCGTGCTGACCAGCCAGGATGCACTGGTGTTCGCCAAGGCCAACGAAGACGCCTACAAAGAGGCCTACGATCAGGCCGACCAGCGCTTCAAGGTGGGTCTGTCTGCCGTGACCGACGTTTACCAGGCCAAGTCGTACTACGAACTGGCCAAGGCCCAGACGATCTCCGCGCAGAACACGCTGAACGATGCCAAGGAAGCGCTCACGCAGGTCACCGGCAAGCCCGTGGGCGACCTGAAGAAGCTGCGCGAGGACCTGCCGCTGACGCCGCCGAACCCGGCCGACCCGAATGCCTGGGTGCAGGCGGCGCTGCAGTCGAACGCCACGATCCAGTCCGGCCAGTACACCGTACAGGCAGCCGAGCACAGCATCGATGCGGCACGCGCCGGCCACCTGCCGACGCTCAACGCCACCGCGTCGCGCGGCAAGGACACCACGTGGCTGGAAAACGGCAGCCAGGCCAGCAACTACGGCAACGCCCAGTACGGCACCACGGTCGGCCTGACGCTGAGCATCCCGATCTTCTCGGGCGGCGGCACGCAGTCCAAGGTGCGCCAGTCGATCTACCAGCGTGACGAGGCACAGGATTCGCTCGAATCAACCCGCCGCCAGGTGGTTCGCGACACCCTGAACTTCTACCGTTCCGTGCTCGCTGGCATCAGCCAGGTCGAAGCCAACAAGGCCTCGGTGGATTCCGGCCAGAAGGCACTGGAAGCCACCCGCGCCGGCTTCGACGTGGGTACGCAGACCATGCTGAACGTGCTCAACGCGATTCAGACGCTGACCCAGGCGGAAAGCAGCTACTCGCAGTCCCGCCACCAGCTGGTGCTGGACCAGCTGGAGCTGAAGCAGTCGGCCGGCTCCATCGACGTCAAGGACATGGAACTGGTCAACACCATGCTGCAGTAAGCAGGCGTCGGCTACCGCATCAACGACAAGGCCGGGCTAGTCCCGGCCTTGTTGCATCTGGCCCCCCGGCAAGCCGGGCGTCCGGACGGCTATTCCTGCAGCAGCGCGTCGATCATGCCCATCACGCGCTTGACCGCACCGCGTTCGCTGTCGAACACCACGCGCGCGGCATCGCCCATGCGCTCCCGCTGGGGCGGATCGCGCAGCAGCTGCTGCACGGCAGCGCCCAGCTCGCTGGGCGTGCTCACGCGCGATGCACCGCCCTCGCGGATCAGGGTGAGCGTGATCTCTTCGAAGTTGAAGGTGTGCGGCCCCACCAGCACCGGCGTGGACAAGGCCGCCGGTTCCAGCACGTTGTGGCCGCCGATGGGCACCAGGCTGCCGCCGACGAAGGCCAGATCCGAGCCGGCATAGAACGGCATCAGCTCGCCCATGGCATCGATCACGAACACCTGGTGCATGCCGGTGGGTACGCGGTCCGCGCTGCGCGTGCCGACCGTGAAACCCAGGCTGCGTGCCGCGTTTTCCACCAGCTTGAAGCGCTCGGGGTGACGCGGAGCGATCAGCAGCAGGGCGTCGGGCCAGCGCGTGAGCACTTCCAGGTGCGCCTCGAGCACGGGCAGCTCCTCACCTTCGTGCGTGCTGCCGGCAATCCAGACGGGGCGCAGGTGTCCCCACTGCTGGCGCAGCTCGTCACCCTTGCGCTCGGCGTCGTAGGGCACCGGCATGTCGAATTTCATGTTGCCGGTGACCACGACCTTGTCCGTATCGGCGCCCAGTTCGCGGTAGCGCGCGGCATCGGTCTGCGATTGCGCGGCGATCTGGTACACGCAGCGCAGCGCCTGCGCCACCAGGCTGCCCATGGGCTTGTAGCCACGCAGCGAGCGCTCGGATAGCCGCGCATTGACGATCATCAGGGGGATATTCCGACTGCGGCAGGCGAAATACAGATTCGGCCAGATCTCGGTTTCCACGATGATGGCCAGCCGCGGCCGCACGCGCCTGAAGAAGCGCGATACCGAGAACGGCAGGTCGTAGGGCAGGTAGACGTGGAACACGCTGTCACCGAACAGCTGCCGCACGCGCTCCGAGCCGGTGGGCGTCACGGTGGTCACCACCAGCGGGGCGTTCGGGTAGTCCGATTGCAGGGCCTTGATCAGCGGCTCGGCCGCGTTGACCTCACCCACCGATACCGCGTGCACCCACAGGCTGCCGGTCAGGCCCTTCGGCGCCTCGAAGAAGCCGAAACGTTCGCGCCAGCGCTTGTGGTAATCGCGGTAGCGCACGCCACGCGCCAACAGCCGCAGCACGATCAGCGGCGTCACCAGGTACATCGCGAGGGTGTAGAGATAGCGCAACGGTGGGACCATCGGGTGCGGTGCGCCAGTATATCGGCTTAGCGCCGGGCGCCTGCCCGACGCTGGCCGGGCCATGCGGCTCGCCTCGTTTTGCCTAGTTCCCTACAATGCGAGCGATGCCCGGCATGCCTCGCCCTTCGTTCACCCGCTCCCTGCTCACCCCGACTCACTGGCCTGCGTGGCTGGGCGTAGGCGTGATCTGGCTGATCGCCCACCTGCCACGCACCTGGCTGATGGCCCTGGGGCGCGGACTGGGCTGGCTCGTGCAGCGCGTGCCCTCCCCGCGTCGGCACATCGCTGAGGTGAACATCGCGCTGTGCTTTCCGGAGTTGCCGAAAGACGAACAGGCCCGGCTGGTCGATGCCCACCTGCGTGACATCGGCCTGATGATGGCGGAGTTCGCCCTGGGCTGGATGGGCAGCGAACGCGCCATCGCCAACGTACCGGTGACCGTCGAGGGCCTGGAGCATCTCGAGGCCGCCCGCTCGCAGGGCAAGGGCGTGCTGCTGGTCGGCGGGCATTTCTCGCACCTGGAGTTGTGCGCGCGACTGGTCTCGCAGCGCATCCGCATTTCCGGCATGTACCGCCGCATGGATTCGGCCGTGTTCGAGTGGGCCGTTCTGCGTGCCCGTCTGGACTACGCGGAGGCGATGTTCGAGAAAGACGACATCCGCGGCACGGTGAAGCACCTGCGCAACGGCGGCACGCTCTGGTACGCGCCGGACCAGGACATGCGCAGCAAGGACAACGTCTTCGTGCCGTTCTTCGGCATACCGGCGGCCACCATTACCGCCACCCATCACCTGGCCCGTCTTTCCGGTGCGCTGGTGATCCCGTTCTACCATCGCCGCCTGCCGGACAACGCCGGTTATGCATTGAAGCTGGGCGCGCCGCTGGAGCAGTTTCCGAGCAAGGACACGCTGGATGACACCGCACGCGTCAACGCCTGCATCGAAGACATGGTGCGCGCCGCACCCGAGCAATACCTGTGGGTGCACAAGCGCTTCAAGACGCGTCCGGAAGGCAGTCCGCCGGTTTACTGAAGCGGCTTACATACACCGCAGCGGTCGGCCGACAGACAAATGTCAGGCTGATCGTATAAAAATGCGCACGCATTTTCCCCACGATCCCCCCACATGACTCTCCGGTTGTTTCTGCGCTCGCTGCGCCAGCGCCGCGATTGGCGTGGCTCGCCCCCAAAGCGCCTCGTCGCCGGCCTCAAATACATCGCCCGAAGCCTGCGCATGGCGCGCCGCCAGTCCAGCTGGCTGGCCGAGCTGTACGGTTCGCCGCGACTGACGTCCATCCTCGCGCATGACCCGCGCCTGCACGAGCGCTGGCATCACCATTACATCAACCGGCGCATGGGCCGCGCCGAGCGCATGGCGGTGATCAGCCAGCACTATCGCTTCGCCTTCGCGCAGCTGCCGTCGGCCATGGTCGACGCCATCTACGTGCACGGCCGCTACGCACTGGGCACGTTGCTGCTCAAGGACGGCAGCGAACTGCTGCTGGAATTGCGCCGGCCCACCGGCCGCAGCCGCGAAGGCGAACTGGCGCTGTGCCTGGCCAACGCACATGGACAGGTGCTTTCTTCGGCGATCTTCAGCGTCGCCGATGACGGTCAGACCCTGCTGGTCGGCTGCCTGCAGGGCGCCGCTGCCGAACTGGGGCGCGAAGCGGTACGCGAGCTCACCAAGCAATGCTACGGCCTGCGCCCGAAGAACCTGCTGTTCTCGTTGCTGCTGGCGTTCGGCGCGTTCACCGGTGCCACGCGCATCCTCGGTGTCAGCAACCTCACCCATCCGTTCGCGGGCGAGGCAGACAAGATCAAGGCCGATTACGACAGCTTCTGGGAAGAATGCCAGGGCGTGCTGCAACCGGACGGCTTCTTCGCCTTGCCCATCGCCGAGCCGACGCGTGACGAGGCCTTGGTGGAGAGCAAACATCGCTCCGCCTTCCGTCGCCGCGAGATGCTCCGCCGCGAAGCCTGTGCACGGCTGCTGGCCTCGCTGCGCGACGAGCCCCTGCCGCTGTCCCAGGCCGCCTGACGCGGCCAAGGACATCCCCGGCGCGTTCGCCGGGGATGTCGTCAGGGTGCTTACTTCACGTTGACGAAGGCCTTCCAGGCCGAAAGCAGGTTGTTCGCGTCGACCGACCCCAGACCGGAGGCGAAGCTCCAGCCCGGCCGCGCCGCATAGGCTTCAGTGGTCGCGTTGTACTTGCTGGCGTTGGTGCTGGTGAGCCCCGTCTGGATTGACCCCAGCCACGAGTTGGGCAGCGCCCCGTAGTAGTAGCAGTCCGGCGTCACCACGTCGGGCAACTGTTGCACGCACTGGGTGGCAATGCTGCCGCGCGTGACGTTGTGGAACACGCACTTGCCCGTGCCCTTGGCGCCATTGTCCGCATTGCACGCGGCCAGCGTGGACGGCGGGTTCCCCTTCGAGCCGCCGTATTCGTCCTCGGCGAGCGCATACAGCGTCGGCGCCGCATTGCCCTGGTTGGGTGACAGGCCCTTCGCCGCCAGCCCCTGGTCAATCAGCGCCTGGATGCCCGCGAACATCGGTGAAGACAGCGACGTACCGCCAATGAGCGCCGTGCTGCCAGTGAAGCCCGGTGTGCACGGATAGTAGTACGAGCAGACGATGACCCAGGTCGAACCGCCATACGAGCCACCGAACAGCGCCACATCAGGCACGTCGCGCGACTGGTCCTTGGCCGCGTTGTACACCTGGCGCTGCCACGCCGGCTTGGCATCCACCGAGGACGGCCCGCCACTCCCCGCCTCCGAAGTGAGGTAGTACCCGTTCGGGTCAAAGCTCAGATACGCCTTGCAGAACGCCAGCGAGGTCGCGTAACCCAGCGACTTGGCCGCCACCTCATTGCCGCACGACTGGTTCCACGGAATTTCCGGCACATAGGACAGCGCGGAGCCGTAAACCGCGTTGAACGTCGAGCTGAAGTACTTCTTGGTGGTGCCGTCGAGGATGTCGGCCGTGTCCGTGCCACCCACCACGGTGTCGTTGGGCGACGTGCCGAACGCGTTGGCATCGACGCCCGCGTCATTGATGATGAAGCCGTTGAAGCTCGGGTTGGAACCCGAATCGCCGCTGGAAACGAACACGGAGATGCCTTCCGCATCCGCCTGCGCCCACATCAGGTCGATCGCAGTCTTGCTCGGCGCATCCGTGAATCCTTCGCCGTACCCATAGCTTGCGCTGATGATGTTGGGACGGGACGTGCCATTGATCAGGTTGGTCGCTGCAGTGAACACGCCACCGAAGAAGTTGGTGGCGTTGGAGTCATCGCAACTGGCGAGCCAGATGTTGGCGCCCGGCGCCATCGCCGTGGACCATTCGGCATCAAGCAAGGCCTCGAAATCATCTTCGCCAGGATAGGCGATGGTCGGGTCGATGCAATTGGTGAAGCCGGTGGCCTGCGGCTGGAACTGCTTGAACGTACCACCGTAGCTGGTCAGCCCGAACTGGCTCACGAAGTTGCTCCAGTCGCTTGGCACCATCGAGCTGTCCTCCACCAGCGCAATGGTGATGCCCGTACCGGTGAGCCCGCTCGCATAGAGCTTGTCGGTGCCGTACATCTTGGCCGTGTCGTAAGGCACAAGGCCCCGCGAACCATTGGTGAAGTTCACCGCCTGCGGGAGCGCACCCGTCGCCGCCACCTTCGGCTTGGGCACATCGAAACGCTGCGTACTGGCGTTGAACTTGCCGTACGTCGGCGTGGTGTGTTGCGCCTGCGGATGCACGTCATTGAGGCCGGCCACGCCGGCTACCACGCTCTTCAACGCCGCCGGAACGCTGATGTCGCTGGCATTGGCAACGTGCGCGGTTTCATTGATGGTGTAGTGGTTCATCTGCGTGTGGAACGCGCGCCTGACCTGGCCCGCGTTACCGCTGAAGTCGATCTGCATCTTGTTCGCGTACACGCCGTTGACGGTGAACCCCTGCGACTTCAGCCACGCGCTGACCGCCGCAACATCCGCGTCGGCCACGCCAAACGCCTGGCCGAACTGCTCGGGCGTCACCCATTGCCGGAACTTCGACGACGACGGGTCGTGCTGGGCGGCGATCAATGTCTCGAGGGCCGCCTGGCGCCCTGCGCTTCGTTGCAGGATGAGGTTCATGTGGTTCATCCGCTTCGCATCGTCCACGGCCTTGGTGGCGGCAGACCTGTCGACCACGGCCAGATGGCTTTGCTGCAACGTCGACGTCACGCGGTTATCGACGGTCTGCGTGACCCTTGGCGCCTCGGACGTCGGGATTCCCGCCAACGCCGCGTCCTGCGCGACCCCGGTTTGCGCGAATGCCGCGACCGGCATGCCTGCCAGGGCCAGAGTCATGGCCGCCAGCAGATTCAGGTGCTCGTGTTTCATGCAATGTCTCCCAGATGTGATCCATTGAGAACAAGCAAGCTCCCCCCTGGTTTGACCTGCGCCCGCACTGTTTGCCGCATGACCTCCTTTTCGGCTCGCGCCGTGCAAGAGACAGACACACCCGCCGCGCCGCCTTGACGGCGACACGTTTCATGGCAGTAACGACAAACCCATCCACACGATGCGGGAGGCGGCTACCGATGCCTGCCCGCAGTGACACCCCACCAAGCGGCGGGAGTGTAGAACGCCGCTGCGCCACCGCGCCTCGAATGACGCCCCAAAATGCCTACTCGTCGTGAACGACTCAGCGAAGCCATGGAAATCACGGAGTTGTGGCGTACTCGCGCGTTGTATCGGCAGCATGGGAACCATGACCACGATGCCGCAAATTCATCCGCCCACAGCGACAAAGGAACGTGCGCGGCATCCCGCGACGGCCCCGTGGGGCCGATGCCGTCCAGTGACAAGTAATTCCGGTAAGGCAAGACCTTGCGTCTCGCCGGAAGGCGACATAAATCGGTGCTGAATCCAGCTGTTTTCCCGCGCTGACGCCGTGCTTGCGCTAGCGCTGTTGCTCACGCTGCCGACGCGCCGCCTGCTCGCGCGCCTCGTGCAGCTTGGCGTACTTGAGGAAGGCGTAGAACGCACCGGTGACGCTGGCGATGAAGCCGGCCCAGCCGTTGAGGAAATAGCGCTTGCCGATGTACTGGCGCAGGAAGAACACCGGCGGATAGAACACCATGCGCAGGCCGGTGAAACGCTGCTGCTTGCGCAGTTTGTACGCCACCATGCCGGTGGTATAGCGATTGATCTTCTCCACGCGAGTGGCGATGTCACCATCCCCGTCGTTGACGAAATCAGCGTGCCACAGCGTCTTCACGCGGCCATTCACTTCCACCGCCGAATGCACCTCGACATCGTTCATGCCGCCGCGCCGACGGTCGAACAACCGCAGGTGCCCGTTGCGCCAGCTCCAGCGATGCTGCGTGGTCCAGAACATGCGCTCGCGCCGGGGCAGGCGATAACCCGCGTAGCGCGGGCTGGTCAGTGCGCGCTCGATCTCCTCGCGCGTGCCGGGCGAGAGGATCTCGTCCGCATCGAGGTTGAGGATCCAGTCGTGGCTGGCCATGTCGTAGGCGCGCTGCTTCTGGGGACCGTAGTCGTCGAACGGATGCACCGCCACGCGCGCGCCATGGCGCTGCGCAATGGCGACCGTGTCGTCAGTGGAGCCGGAGTCGAGCACCACGATTTCCTCGGCCCATGCCACCCGGCTGAGGCAGGCATCCAGCGTGTCGGCATTGTTGAAGGTGATCACCACCACCGACAGCGGTTCGCGCCTCATGCGGTTGCTCCCCGGGGCGAAGGTATCGCGTAGAGCGCCGCGCACCACAGGCCCAGCAGCCACGCAAACAGCAAACCCCACCAGGCCGAATAGAAGGCCAGGTGCGTATTGAGCGGAAACAGCATCACCGCCAGCGCCAACGTCACGGGGAAGGCCCGCGCGCGGGCGTCATGCCCCGCGCGACGCCAGGCAAGCAAGGCGGCGCCGATCGCCGCCAGCCAGCACAGCATCCCCAGCACGCCGGTTTCGGTGAGCACTTCCAGCACCCACTGGTGCGCATGACAGGCGCCCTCGCCCGGCCCGCAGGCTTCGGCGGACACCACGAAATGGTCGTCCGGCGGTGCGTAATGCGGATAGGCATAGCGATAAGCGCGCACGCCGACACCGTTGATCGGGTGGGCTTCGGCCATGGCCACGCTGGTGCGCCAGATATCCAGGCGCCCGCTCAACGCCGTGTCCAGCGACTGCGCCGAACCGCCCTGCGCCTGCAGCGTGCGCTCCATGCGCAGCTGGAAGCGCTCCGACGTTTTCCACGCCACGCCCCCGGCCAGCAACACCGCGACCGCCAGGCCACCGCCGATGACGGCGAAGCGAAGCGGTGAACGTGCGATGCGCCACGCAAAGGCCACCCCCACCAGGGCGTAGCACACCCAGGCGGCGCGCGAGCCCGCCATCAGCACCGGCCCAAGCAGGAACGCGAACGCCACCAGCACGCCCCTGGTGCCCCAGCGCCGCTGCGCCGCCCACAGCACGAACGGGGAAAGCACCGACAGCGATGGGCCCAGCTTCAGGTTGCCGGCGCCAAAGATGCCGGAGATGCGCTCAGGTTCCGCATGGCCACCAAGACTCCAGCCCGTCAGGATCTGCACCCAGGCATCCACCGCCCACAACGCCAGCACGGCGGCCACCGCCAGATACAAGGCATCGAGCTTGTCTTCGCGGCGGATGGCGAAACAGGCATACAACCCCAGCGGCGCATAGCGCAGCAGCGAGGCCACCGTGCTCCAGCTCTTGCCCGGTGCCAGCGAATCCACCGCGGAGATCAGCGCCGCGCCCACATAACCGGCCAGCAGCCACAGCAGCAGGCGCGCGCCCGCATGCTCACGCAATGCGCCCGGGTGGCGCGCGAACAACAGGACGGTGCCGATGAAGCACAGCAGCGTGCCCAGCTCGGAGCTGCGTCCGAACGGCAGCAGCGCGATGACCAGCCAGAACGGCAGCAGCGGCGATCGCAGCGCGGCCTTCAGTGATGCAGCAAGTGGACTCATGCGTCGATCAGCAAGGGTGATGCGCGCATTGTAGGGGAGCGCCGCAGCCGGGCGCCGCGTCAGGCGGCGGTGAGCTCGTCGTACAGGGCCAGCGTGGCCTGCTGCATGTCGCTCAGGCGGTAGCTCTGCAGCATCGGAATGGGCGGCGCCACGCGCAGCAGCTCGGCAGCGCGCTCCACCAGACGCTCGCGGTCCGCGGGCGGCACGCGGCCGGCCGGGTACAGCTCGGCCAGCAGCTCACCCACGCCGCCATGGGCGTAACCCAGCACGGGGCGGCACAGCGACAGCGCCTCGATCACGGTACGCCCGAACGATTCGGGCTTGTTCGACAGCTGCAGCACCAGCGAGGAAATGGCGTAGATGTCGCGCACGTCGGCACGCGCCGGCGTCATCACCACCTGCGATTCCAGGCCACGGGCACGGACGAGGCCGCGCAGCTCCTCGACGTAGGCTTCGCGGCCCGGCTCGATCACGCCCAGCAGGAGCAGGCGCACGTCGATGCCGCGACGCTTCAGTTCGGCCACCAGCTCGATGGCGTCATGGTGGCCCTTCAGGCGCGTACCGCGACCCGGCAGGGTCAGCAGCGGCGCACCGGCCAGGGCCGGGAATTCGGCGAAGAACGCCTTGGTCCAGTTATCGTCCGGGCGATGGCCGTACGGGAAGGCGTCCGGGTCGATGCCGCGCGGGATCACGCGCACCCGGCCCGGCTCCAGCCAGGCGTAATGGCTGAGCATGAAGTCGCGCAGGGTCTGGGACACGGCGATGACCCGCTCGCCACGGAGCAGGATGGCGCTGTACCGGCCCGGCGAATTGAGGCCGTGCACCGTCGTCACGAAATGCGGCGCCGGCTTCATGCCCTTGATGGCCCACCAGCCCAGCCAGGCCGGCAGGCGCGAACGGGCATGCACGATATCGGGCTTGAGCTCGCGCAGCAGCTTGCGCAGGGCCCCCACCTTCATGAGGGTGCCCAGCGACTTGCGGCCGATATCCAGGGTGATGTGGCGGCTACCTTCGGCTTCCAGCTGAGACACCAGACGTCCACCGGCAGAAATGACGATGGACTGATGCCCCGCCTGAACAAGTGCACGGGCAATCTCCAGCGCAGACCGCTCCGCCCCGCCCGATTGCAGGGAGGGGATCAGCTGCACGACGGTCAAAGACCTCGCTGGCGTGGCGATTGCTGACATGATTTGTTCAAAAGGTGCCTTCATTCCTAGAGGCAAGCAGCAATCGTGCCGAAACGGTCGACGAAAATCGTTTCAGTTGTAACGTTTTTTGTTTAAATCAGTCGCGAAGCACGTAATGCGCGCCGCAATAAGGACATGTGGATTCCCCACCGTCCTCGACGACCGGCAAATAGACCTTGGGATGGGAGTTCCACAGCGCCATGCCGGGCATCGGGCAGGACAGCGGGAGGTCCGAGCGCGTCACTTCGTAACGATTTTCGGCATTAGCAGGGATCAACGGGGCAGCCGCAGGGGAACGCGACATGGGGTCAAACTCCATCAGGACACCAGACCGCCCATGTTAGCAGGCCGGCGGCCCTTCACACCCGCCCGGAGAGCCGATCCGGAGCGGGCTCGGCGGACATAGGGCATAGTGCGGGCGACCAATGTCGGGGGCTTCCCCAACGGCCGAGAATGCCTCGGCCTGACCGGGAATCTGGGGAATCGACGGGCCTGCGATCCGACGGTACGTGGATGGCGGGCATGGCCCATCTCGTGCAGGGATCGTCATGGACTTCAGCAAGATTTTCAGCCGCATCAAGGCCATCCTCGGCTCACCACAGACCGAATGGCCAACCATCGCCGCAGAGCCGGCGAGCATCGGCGGCCTGTTCCGCGGCTACATCTGCATCGTCGCCGCACTACCAGTCATCGCCCAGTTCATCAAAGGCAGCCTGCTCGGCTACGGCGGCATGGGCGTGCACGTGCACACGCCGATAGGCATGGGCGTGGTCGGCCTGGTGCTGCACTACGTGCTCGCCCTGGTGGTGACCTACGTGGTGGCCCTCATCATCGACGCGCTCGCGCCCACTTTCGGCGGCACCAAGAACCTGGTGCAGGCGCTCAAGACCGTGGCCTACGCATGGACGGCAGGATGGGTGGGCGGCATCGCCGTGATCATTCCGTGGATCGGCTGGCTGGTTGCCATCGCCAGCCTCATCTACGGCATCTACCTGCTCTACCTCGGCTTGCCGCACACCATGCACTGCCCGCCGGAGAAGGCAGGCGGCTATACGGCCGTCACGGTGATCGCCGGGGTGGTACTGACCTGGATCGTGGCGCTCGTCGTGGGCGGCATCATCGGCACGGCCGCGCTCACCGGCGCATCCATGAGCGGCATGCACGTGACCGACAAGGATGGCAGCACGGTAACCATCGATCCCGACAGCGCCCTCGGCAAGCTGTCCGCCATGAGCTCCAACACGGCACGTGCCGCGAAAGATCTCGAGAACGCCCAGAAGACCGGCGATGTCGCCGCGCAACAGGCAGCCATGGGCAAGCTGATGAGCGGTGACGGCAAGACGGTGGCGGTATCGTTGTCGCCCGAAACGCTGCGCGGCTTCCTGCCCGATGAACTCGACGGCATGAAACGCAGCGACTTCCATGCCGACCGCTCCGGCGCCATGGGCATGCAGATCTCCAGCGCGGACGCTACCTACAGCGACGGCCGCACCCGCACCATGCAGGTGGAGGTGGCCGACACCGGCAACATGCGCGGCATGATGGCCGTGGCCAGCGCCGTCACGCCCAACACGGAACAGCAGACCGACCACGGTTACCAGAAGACTTACACCGACCACGACCGGTTGGTGCAGGAAACGTGGGACACACAGACCATGAGTGGTGAATTCAGCGTGGTCGTCGCCAACCGCTTCACCGTGAAGGCCAGCGGCAACGCGCAAGACATCGATCAGCTCAGGCAGGTGGTGAACGACCTGGATCTGGACAAACTGGCGTCGCTCAAGGATCAGGGCATCAGCGGCCGGTGATGCGGGGGATGCCCTCCTTCGTGCTTTCGTGCTTTCGCACCTCGTCCTGCGCCCCGCATACCCCTCACCGTCATCCCTGCGAAAGCAGGGATCCAGTGCCTTTTGAGGCGCACGCGAGGGTGAAAGACGCTGGATCCCTGCTTTCGCAGGGATGACGGTGAGGGAAGTTGATGTGGTGAGGGAAAATGATGCGGTGAGGGAACAACGCCAACAGGCGCCACACCACACGCAAAAAAAAAGCCCGCGCCAGAAGCGCGGGCTTTTTCACACCGGAAGCCGGAGCTTACTTGGCGGCGTCAGCCTTCGGCACCGAGGCCTCCGTGGTGATGTGCACCTTGATCTCGTCGCTGACGTTCGGCACGTACGCGCCCACGCCGAAATCGGAACGCTTCAGCGTGGCGGTGGCGTCAAAGCCCACCGTCGGCACCTTCATCATCGGATGCTCACCGCTCTTGTTGAGCGTGGCGTCCAGCGTCACCGGCTTGGTCACGCCGTGCACGGTCAGATCACCCGTGACCTTGTACTTGTTGCCGCCAGCGGCCTGCACCTTGGTGCTCTTGAAGGTCATGGTCGGGAACTTGTCGGCATCGAAGAAGTCCGGCTTCTTCAGGTGCTCGTCGAGCTTGGACACGTGCGTGTCCAGGTCGGTCAGCGGCAGCGTCACCTCGACCGACGACTTGGACGGATCCTTGTCGTCGAACACGATGGTGCCGTCGCCGATGCCGATGTTGGCGGTCGGGTTGGAGAAGCCGAAGTGGTTCCAGCTGAACAGGACCATCGTGTGGCCCGGATCCATCTTGTAGGTCACCGGGGCGGCCTGGACGGACACGGCGGCGCTGACGAGGCCGGCAAGAAGGACGTAACGAAGTGCACGCATGGGTTGAATCTCCACAGGGTTCAGGGGGTAACGGACCAATGCCGGGAAACGGCTCAGGCGATCCGGCAAGCTTCGTCGAACGACAGGCGCGGGCTGCGCGGGAACAGGTCTCGGCTGGCATCGCCATAGCCGAGATTGATCAGGAAATTGGCCTTCACCGCGGTACCGGCGAAGAAGGCGGCATCGACACCGGCGTTGTCGAAGCCGGACATCGGACCGCAATCGAGGCCCACCGCACGCGCGGCCATCATCAGATAAGCGCCCTGCAACGAGCTGTTGCGGAAGGCGGTGATGTCGATCAGCGACTGGTTGCCAACGAACCAGCTGCGCGCATCGGCGTGCGGGAACAGCTGGGGCAGCTTTTCGAAGAATTCGTGGTCGGTACCGACGATGGCGGTGACCGGCGCGGCCAGGGTCTTGGCACGATTGCCTTCGGAGAGGAACGGCGCAAGCTTTTCCTTGGCCTCCTTCGACTTCACGAAGACCACACGCATGGGCGAGGAATTGGCACTGGTCGGACCGAACTTGGCCAGCTCATAGACCTGATGCAGCTGCTCGTCGGTCACTTCTTTCGGCAGCCAGGCGTTGTACGTACGCGCCGTACGGAACAGCTGGTCGAAGGCGGCCTCGGAAAGCTTCTCGCTCATGGGTATCCTTTGCTCATGGGGCGCCGCTACCGGCGCGATGGCGTGCAGTGTAAGCGGGCGCGCAGGCAAACAGGACCCAGGCCAATGAAACGAACTGTGGCGCCCAGGGAAACAATGCAGCCGGACAACACCCGATGAAGCCCCACGGCGACTGCTGGGTCATCACCGACGATGCGGCCGGCAACCAGCGACAGGCGCTCGCGCTGGCCCACCTGCTGTCGATGCCGGTGCGGCACCTGCAGCTTGCGCCGGCGGCGCCGTGGTCCTGGCTGGCCCCGCGTCTGACCCTGGGCGCGCGACTGGCGCTGGACGCCACCCAGCGCCGTCAGTTCGCCGCGCCCTGGCCTGCGGTGGCCATCGGTTGCGGCCGCTCCGCCGCGCTGTATACGCGGATGCTGCGCGCACTGAGCCGCGGTCGCTGCTATACGGTTCAGATCCTCGACCCGCGCGTGAACCCCGAGCACTGGGACACGGTGATCTCGCCGCAACACGACCAGCTGTCCGGACGCAACGTGATCCGCCCGCTCGGTTCGCTCAATCCGGTCGACGACGACTGGTTGCAGGACGGTCGCGACGCGGACCCCGCCTTCGAGACCCTGCCCCGTCCCCGGGTCGGCGTCTTGCTCGGCGGGCCACGCAAGGGCGTGACCTTCGATGAAAGTTATATCGACCAGCTGATCCACGGCCTGCACGCGCGGCGCCGACTGGATGGCGGCAGCCTGCTCGTGATGGCTTCGCGCCGCACGCCACCAGCCCTGGTGGAACGCATGCGGCAAGGCCTGGGCGACGTGCCGGGGCTGGTCTGGGCCGGTCACGACGACGGCGGCAATCCCTACCCCGGCGTGCTGGGCTGGGCCGATCGCCTGGTGGTCACGCCGGATTCGGTCAACATGCTGTCCGAAGCCTGCGCCGTGGGCTGTCCGGTGCATACCTTCGTGGTCGGCACGCTGCCCGACAAACTCGAACGGTTCCACAAGGCCCTGCGCGCCGCCGGCATGCTGTATTCGCTCGACGCGCGGGACACGCCGCCCGTTCCGCCGTTGCGCGAGACCGGAACCATCGCCGCCGTGCTGCGCGACCTGATCACCTTGCGGCAAGGCTCCAGGAAATAGACCGGCTCAGAACAGGAAGCCCAGCTCCGCCGTCACTTCCTTCACGTTGCCGCTGAGCCGTTCCAGCGCTTCGTCACGCGGGGCGATGCGCGAGCGCAGGTCGAGCGTGCAGGCCAGCGCACGATGCAGCAGTTCGGCATGGGCTTCGGCGAACACGCCGGCCTGTCGCCCGTCGAGCAGGCCGGCATTGCGGCAGGCCTCGATCAGGCCGGCATTGGCGGTGATGTTGAGCAGCGCCGGACGTTCCGCCGCATGCGCCAGCACCAGTCCTTGCAGTGCGAATTCGATATCCAGCAGCCCACCATGGCCCTGCTTCAGGTCGAACAACTGCGCGTCCGAGCGATCGCGCTCGGCGCGCCAGCGTTGACGCATGCTGCTCACCTCGTGCAGTACCGCCGTGCGTTCGCGCGGCACCGCCAGCACGTCGCGACGCACCGCGGACAGCGCCGCGTTCAGCGCCGCGTCGCCGGCGATGGGGCGGGCGCGCAGCAAGGCCTGGTGTTCCCACGTCCATGCGCGGCTCTTCTGGTACGCCTCGAATGCATCCAGGCTGCCCACCAGCAGGCCTTTCGAACCGTCCGGGCGCAGGCGGGTATCCACTTCGTAGAGGCGACCGGCGCGCGTCAACACGGTCAGCCAGTTCATCACGCGCTGCGCCAGTCGCTGGTACCAGCGCGAGCCTTCCATGGGGCGCGCGCCATCGCTCATGGCCTGCGCACGCTTGCCGTCGTAGACGAACACCAGGTCGAGGTCGGACGCGAAACCCAGCTCTTCTCCGCCCAGGCTGCCATATCCCAGCACGGCGAAGCCGGTGCCGTCGCCAGGCAGGCGCCCGTGTTGCGCTGCAAGTTCGCGCTCGGCAAGCGCGGTGACCGCCAGGACGATGGATTCGGCCAGCACCGCAAGGCGACGCGCCGTCGCCACGGCATCGGCGCGGCCGTCATTGAAGGCAAGGCCAAGGCGGAACGCCACGCTCGCCTTGAACTCATTGAGGCGCTCCAGCTCCGCTTCGGCCTCGCGCTCGTCCAGGGTCGCCAGTACGCGGGTGATTTCCGCGCTGATGTCCGCGCGTTTGAGCGGCAGCTGATCAATCCGCGGGTCGAGCACGTCGTCGAGCAACAGCGGTTGCGCGATGACGCGCTCGGCAAGGAAGGCACTCTCCGCGAACAGCTTGGCCAGGCGATGGCGTGCGGCCGGTTGCTCTTCCAGCAGTGCCAGATAGGACGAACGCCGCGCCACCGCCTGCACCAGCCGGCACAGGCGTAGCAGGCAGGACACCGGCGCGATGCTCTGGCGCGCCACGGCAAGCAGCTGCGGCATCAGGCGATCGAGCTGCTCGCGCGAACGCTGCGACATGGCGCGCACGGAGGCCGCCTGCGACAGCTTCACCAGCGCTTCGGCCACTTCCGCGCCCGGCGTGAAGCCCGACGCTTCCATCACGCCTGCATTGAGCGTCTCGGTGCAGGCCTGTTGCCACAAGGCAACGTCCGCCACCGGAGCCGCGGCGGCACGGCCACCCTGCGGCATCAGTACTTCGGCGAATTCTTCGCTGACCTTGGCACGGTGACCGGCCAGTTGTTCTTCCAGTTCTTCCCACGAGCCATGGCCGAGCCCCAGGGCTATGCGTTCACGGCTGAGTGCATCGTCCGGAATGTCGTGCGTCTGCGCATCGCGCAACATCTGCACGCGGTTCTCCACGCGACGCAGGAACACATAGGCTTCGCGCAGTTCGCGCGCTCGCGCCGCACTGATGTGCCCGCGCGCCTCGCAGGCGGTCAGCGCCGGCAACAGGCCGCGCACGCGCAGGCTGGGCTCGCGGCCACCGCGGATCAGCTGCATCAGCTGCACCACGAACTCGATCTCGCGGATGCCGCCGGGACCGAGCTTCAGGTTGTCGGCCAGGTCCTTGCGCGCCACTTCGGCATCGATCAGCGCCTTCATCTCGCGCAACCCGGCGAAGGCCGTGTAGTCGAGATACTTGCGATAGACGAAGGGGCGCAGCAGATCCTGCAGTTGCTTGCCGGCGTTGCGGTCGCCCGCCACCGGACGCGCCTTGATCCACGCGTAGCGCTCCCAGTCGCGCCCTTCGCTCTGGTAGTACTGCTCCATGGCGGAGAACGGCAAGGCCAGGCGCCCGGCGTTGCCGAACGGTCGCAGGCGCAGGTCCACGCGTGCACAGATGCCGTCCACCGTGGGCTCATGCAGCAGGCGCACCAGCTGTCGGGTCAGGCGCACGAAATATTCGCTGTTGTCGAGCGAACGCGCGCCATCGCTTTGCCCACCATGCGGGTAGGCCAGCACCAGGTCGATATCGGAGGAGAAGTTGAGCTCGCTGCCGCCCAGCTTGCCGAAGCCCACCACCACCATGCGCTGCAATTCACCTTCGTGGCCGCGGCTGTGGCCGTAGCGGGCCGCCAGCGCATGCTCGGACCAGCGCAGCGACTGTTCAAGCAGCACTTCGTAAAGCACGCTGGTGGCTGACAGCGTCTCGGGCAGCTCGTCCAGGCCGTTTACATCACGGAACACCAGCCGCAACGCTTCCGCGTGGCGGAAACGGCGCAACTGCGTCATGCACTCCGCTTCGTCATTCGACAGCTTCAGCGTTTCGGCACGCATGCTGGCATCGCTGCCCGAACGCAGGCGTTCCAGCCCCTGCGGCGCCAGCAGTTGCGGCTGGCGGAACCAGGTATCGAACGCGAAATCGCTGGCGAGCAGGGTGCGCCGGATGCGCTCGGCCACACCGGCGTCGTCGTGCAGCGGCACGCCCATCTGGCGGCAGCGCGCGATCAGCTCGCGGTAGCGATCGTCGATCAGCGCACGCAGCGCCTGGGATTCCGTCGGCTTGTTGATGACAGTCATCCAACCATTCTGCCGCAGTGGGGGGCACCTTGCTGCACCCGCACATGTTTTCGTCCCTGCCGCGAGTGTGACCGGCACATGACCGGCGGCGGCCCCAGAGGCCGGGCGGCGTGCACGACGGCGCGACGTGACGCGTTGCCCAGACCATGCCATCCCGCCGTGCGCAAGCACGACGCCCAACAAATGGTTCAGATCCGGATCGTTACAGTCCCGTGTCCGAGCCATGACAGCCATCCACAGGGTGCCATGACCATGTCAGCGACTCCACCCGCGCCGCCGGCGCGTTCCCGGTTCGCCCGCCTCGCGCTGATCGTCGCGCTGGGGCTCGTATTCACGCTGCTGACCGGCCTGGTCGACGGCGGCGTTGGCGTGAGCCCGACGCAGGCGCTGAGCCAGCCGGTGTTCCTGATCGCCAATGCGCTTCCCGGCCTGCTGCTCGCCGCGCTGCTGCTGGTGCTCAGCCGACGGCCGTTTCTTTCGTTCGGCCTCGCCTTCTTGCTGCAGACGCTGGTGTACGCCATCAATGCGCTGAAGATGAGCCATCTCAACTCGCCGCTGATGCCGGCGGATTTCCGCATGCTGGGCCAGCTGCGGCGCGGCGGCCTGAAGCTGCTGGGCAGCTATCTGCCCGCCAGTCCATGGCCGTATCTGGCGCTGGCAACTGCCCTCGCCATCATCGTGGTGACCTGGCGCATGGAGCAGCCGATGTTCGCGCGGCGCACGCGCGGCAAGCGGCTTGCCTCCGGCCTGACCCTGCTGGCCCTGATCGGCACGCTGTTCGCCGGCATGCCCGGGTGGATGAAGATCTACGGCGGCCACCACCTGTGGCTGGAACCGTGGTCCGCCACGGCAACGGCCGAGCACTCCGGCCTGGTCAGCTCGCTGATGATGTTCCACCTGCACCAGGGGCATGCGCGCAAGAAGCCCGATACCGCCGCCGCGGCCCAGTTGATCGACCGTTCCGGCACCGCGCTGCGCGAACGCCTGCAGGGTCCGTCGCGCCAGGCGGGCGAAGAACCCGATATCGTGGTGGTGCAGAGTGAGTCCTTCTTCGATCCGTCGATCATGAAGGGCTACGAGCAAGCCGACCTCACGCCGAACCTGCGCCGGCTCGCGGCACAGGGTGAAAGCGGCCCGCTGCACGTGCCCACCTACGGCGGCGGCACCATCCGCACCGAGTTCGAGGTGCTTACCGGCCTGTCACTGCGCTATTTCGACGATCTGCAGTTCCCGTACCTGCAGATGAACCACAAAGTGGTGCCCAGCATGGTGCGCGTGCTGCGCTCGCATGGCTACGAAACCATTGCGCTGCACGGCAACGATCCGGGCTTCTGGAACCGCAACACGGCCTTCCGCGCGATCGGCTTCGACCGCTTCGTCTCGCGCGCGTCGTTCCCGGCGAACGCGGCCATGGACGGTCAGTACATGACCGACAGCGCGATGACCGACGAGATCATGGCGCAGCTGAAGAACGCCGGCCCGCCGCAGTTCCTGTTCGCCATCAGCATCGAGGCGCATGGCCCCTACGACGTGCCGCCGGCCAACGCGGCGGAGCGTGACGCCATTCCCGTGCCGGAGGGCGTAACAGGCGAGAACAAGCGGGAGCTGCAAAACTACCTGTATCACATGCGCCATGCCGACCAGGAACTGGGCCGCCTGGCGGAGCTGCTGTCGCATCGCGAACGGCCTACGCTGCTGCTGTTCTATGGCGACCACCTTCCGGCGCTGACCGACGTCTACCGCACCACCGGCTTCGTGGACGGCAAGGACATGCTCAGCCAGGCCGGCACCTGGTTGCTGGTGAACCCGCGCAACCCCATGTCGCCTCACCGGGAGCCCTTGGCCTCGTGGATGCTCCCCGGCCGCCTGCTGGATCAGGCAGGGGTGCACGACGACGCCTATTTCGCACTCACCCAGGTGATCGCGCCGCAGCTGGCCGCACTGACCTGCGCCCCGGGCGCGCCGCCGGAAGCCGAGGACCACTCCGAGCAGCAGGAAGATGACGACATGGCCAACGTCGCCCTGCTGCGCATGAAGGGCAAACTCGACCCCCTGCTGCCCAAGGCCACCATGCAGACGGCGGGCATGGTGGAGGACGTTCCGCTCGTGCCGACTGGCAACGTCGAATCAGCCGGCGCCCATCAATAACGCCTTTCTAACGGACGCTTGCAAATGGACGTCCAAACGAAATGAGCACGGCGGCCGTTTGCGGGGTTTTTCAAGCGGGTCGAAAGCGTTTTCGTGCGCGGCTCATAACGTGGATTCATCGATCTGTCTGGCCGCTAAAGGGAGCCGGTTTCGTTCAGGTTCGGTAGAGCGATCCGCGTCTAGCTTCTGCCCCAGCCACGAAGCAACGCCTTCGCTGGCATTCCCACATCGGAGGTTCACCCCATGCGTAAGACCATGCTTGCCGCCCTCTTCGTCACCGCCGCTTCCGTTCTGACCGTTCCGGCGTTTGCGCAGGACACCGCGCCGGCCGCGAAGACCGAAGCAAGCGCAACCACCGCGGCAGCGACGGCGAAGGACACCGCCAAGTCGGCCACGGAAACGGCGAAGTCCGGCACTGAAACCGCGTCCACCAAGGCCAGCGAAACCGGCCACAAGGCAAAGCACACCAGCCACAAGGCCAAAGCTGCCGCCACCGACGCGACCAAGACCGATGCCACCAAGGCAGAAGGTGGCGCGCCGGCCACGCCCAAGCAGTAACACGCACGCTGTGAACCCAGAACCCCGGGAGGAAACTCCCGGGGTTTTTCGTGGGCGCCACTCAGAAGTCGAACGTGCCCGACAGCATCACGCTGCGATGCGTGCGCAGCGGCAGGTAGGTCTCGTTGAAGTCAGCCGAGTAGAGCGTGCGCGCGAACAGGTTCTTTGCGCCCAGCGTCATCCGCCAGTGATCCGTGCGATAGGACACGTTGGCGTCGATTTCCGCCTGCCCCGGTGACGGGTAATAGACGGTGTAGTCACTGCTCTGCCCCAGCGAGCGGCCGCGCGCCTGCACGCCGGCAGCGACACCCCAGCCATGGAGCGCACCGCCCTGGAACCAGTAGCTGGCCCACAGGTTGAAGCGCTGGCGCGGCGCACCCACCGGAGCGGTGCCGTCGTGATTGCTGATCAGCGCATTGGTGTAGCTGCCGGTGATATCGAGACCGGGCGTGACGCGACCGGCAAACTCGACTTCCAGCCCGCGGTTGGTCTGCCCTGGCCCGAAGCTGGCGAAGTTGGGCGCCTGCTCAAGGAACAGGTAACTGTGGTCCAGCTCGATACGGTAGAGCGACACCGTCAGCCATGCCTGATCGTGGAACAGGTTGAGCTTGGCGCCGGTTTCCACCTGCCGCGACAGCGCGGGCACCAGTGGCCGCCCGTTCTCGCCCAGGTAGGACAGCGGCTCGAAGCCGTTGCTGGTGCCTGCATAGAAGGCCACGTCGGGCGTGAGCTTGTAGACCAGGCCGGCGTTGGGCACCCACTTGGTGCGTCGAGGCGTCCACGGATTGCCCTGCGCGTCGGTGGTGGACACCTCATAGGCCGAGCGGCGCAGCGCCAGCAGCATGGTCCAGCGCTCGCCCCAGGCGAGCTGGTCCTGTAGGAACAGACCGTTGTCGATCGACCAGGGCGTGCCGGACAGCGGTACGTTGTCCTCCGGCTGCATCACGGCGGAGACCCGCGGCAGTGCCGGACCGGTGAACACGTTATAGGCGCTGCCGTACTCGTGCACCAGGTCGTCGGTATGACCGACGCGCGAGCGCGAATAGTCCAGGCCCAGGGTCACCGTATGCGTCACCGGGCCGGTGCCGAACACGCGGATCAAATCGTTCTGCAGGGAGTAGTACGCGTCGCTGTATCGATAGACCTGCGCATAGGGCGTCACGTCGCCGGAGGACATGGGATTGACCATCGTCCAGCTTTGCAGATCGTTGTGCTGCTGCACGTACTGCCCGCGGCTGCGCCATGTCCAGGCGTGCCCCAACTGCTGGTCGAGCAGGTAATACAGGCGGTCGGTCTGGTAGCTGGCGTGGTCGTATTCGTTGCCGGTCAACAATCCAAACGGCGTGGCGCTGCCCACGGTATCGCCAAGCAACACGGCGTGATCGGGCACGGGCAACCGGTTGAGAATGCGCTGCGCACCCACGACAAGCTGGGTGGAGGACGTGGTCCAGCCGATCGACGGCGCCAGGTAGCCGCTGCGGCGGTCGCGCCGCCCCTGCGGCGAGCTGTTGGCGTACTCGCCCGACACCACCAGGCGATAGGAGAGGCCCGATGCGTGGCTGAGCGGACCGGCCAGGTCGACGCCCGCCTGCACTTGGCCGCGCTCGCCCAGCGCGTAGCTGATCTGGCGAAGCGGCTGGCTCTGCGGTTGCTTGGTGGTGACGTTGACCAGGCCGCCGAAGCTGTTGCCGTTGGTGTCGCCAAGGATCGTCTGCGGACCCTTGATCACTTCCACCCGGTCCAGCCCGATCAACGGCGGAAAATCACCCGAGCCCACGTTGCTGTTCGGCATGCCGTCGATCAGGCCGTTGCCGCTGTAGAAGCCGCGGATCTGGAACAGCGGCAGGCCGTCGGAACCCTCGACGTAGGACACGCCCGCCATGTTGCGCACCACGTCCTCGACCGACAGCGCCTGTTGCGAGGCCATCACGTCGCGGGTTACCACACTCACCGATTGCGGCACGTCGATCAGGCCGGCGTCATTGCGCGAGCCGAGGCTGGTCAGGGTGGCCTTGAAGCCCACGTCCCGTCCGATCAGCGCATTGGCTTCAACGGCGGTGAGTTCCCTGACCTCTTCACGACGAGGCGTGGACGACTTCTTGCCGGGTGCCTCGGGCAAGGTCACCACCACCGTGCCCTGGTCGGTGAACTCGTGGATGAGGCCGGTGCCTTCCAGCAGCTTCTCCAGCGCAGCCTGCGCGGTGTAGCTGCCCGTGATGCCCAGCGAACGGAAGCGCGCGACGGTACTGCCGGCGGTGAGCACCTGCACGTTGGCCTGCTTGCCGAAGGCGATGAGCGCGGTGGCCAGCGGTTGCGCCGGAATGGCGAAATCGAGGCGCGCTGCCGGGAGTGAGGACTCTTGAGTGACGCGTGCGCCGGCCACGGCGCTGCCCGGCACCGCCAGGCAAGCCGACACCAGCAGGCCGCCTGACAGCAGCAGCGTCACACCGTTCCTCATAGCCCCCGCTTCTTCGCAAGCGAAAGTCGCGAGTGTGACATGCGTCGTGCGTGTTGTGGCGTCAACGTTGCAGCATGAATGCTATCTGTCGACGGGCTGTCAGCTCAGTGTGTGCCGATCAGTGTTGCGTCGGCTTGCGCCGCGTATCGGACAGCACGGTCTGCGCGCCCGCCTCGCTCACCTGCAACGGCAGCACCTGCGGCAGGGCATGCAGCCAGTCGTCGATGGCATCGGCCTTGACGGTGCCGGTGAAGGTCAGCGTATTGAGGTCGGCATCGGCGATGCGCAGGGGTTCCTGGCGATAGCGATTGATGTTGGCCACCACCACCGACAGCGGCTCGTTGTCGAATTCCAGTCGTGCACTACGCCACGCAGCTGCGTTGGCCGGATCACTGGCGGTGACGTTCATCGCGGCGCGCGCAGGGTCGTAGGTCACGGACTGGCCGGCCACGGCTTCCAGGCTGTTGTGACCGCCGCCGGTGGCATCAGCCACGCGCACGCGTCCTTCAGCCATGGCCACGGTGACGAAATTGCCGGTGCGTCGCACATTGAAAGCGGTGCCGATATCTTCGATGGTCACGTCGCCGGCGCGCACCTCAAACGGACGTGACGCGTTGTGCACCACCTCGAAATAGGCTTCGCCCTCGGTGAGATCCACTTCGCGGCGGCCACGCGTGAAGTGCGTGGTCAGGCGGGTGGCACCACCCAGGGTCACGCGCGTACCGTCCTCCAGCGTCACGTTCTGCTGCGAAGCGATGGCGCTGGCGTACTCCTGCGATGTGTCCGTGGAGCCCAGTGCACGCCAACCGGCATAACCGCCCGCCACGATCACCACGGCCGCCGCCGCAGCGGCGGGCAGCCAGCGATGGCGGGACGGCGCCTGTGTCGGCACGAACTCCGCCAGCAGCCGTTCGCGCGACACCTCGCCCAGCGCCTGCAGGCGCACTGCCAGTTCGGTCACGCGTTCGAATGCGCTGAGGTGGGCCGGATCTTCATCGGTCCAGGCCAGCCACTGCGCGGTCGTCCGTTCCGACGCGGCGGGGTCGCGCAATCGCATCCACCAGTCGGCGGCGACGCGCAGGTTCTGATCGTTCAAGGTGTTGGCCATCATGGCATCTCCGGTTCGTCCACCCGTGCCCGGCAATGAGCCAGGGCATTGGCGACGTGATAGCGCACCATGCGCTCGCTGATCTTCATGGCACGCGCGATAACGCTGATCTCGCATCCGTCGATGACATGCATGACGAA
This sequence comes from Dyella telluris, assembly GCF_014297575.1. Lineage (NCBI taxonomy): Bacteria > Pseudomonadati > Pseudomonadota > Gammaproteobacteria > Lysobacterales > Rhodanobacteraceae > Dyella > Dyella telluris. Next base: position 1,644,111 of record NZ_CP060412.1, read on the forward strand.
GGCTCGCCCGGTCTTGGCGGGCAGTTCCCGCAACGCCTTGTGCAGCGCGTGCAACTGCCCGGTGGCGTGCACGTGGCGTTCGGGAATCGGTGCGAGGTGCAGATCCTCGTCGGGCGCATTCAACGGATGGTCCGCGCGCACCTGCCGCGAGCGCAGGCGATCCACGGCCAGGTTCGAGGCCACGCGGAACAGGTAGGCGCGCAGCGAATCCACCTGCTCGGGCCGTTCCATGGTCACCAGGCGCACGTAAGCTTCCTGCGCCACTTCCTGGGCGTCGGACAGGGAATGCAGGCGACACTGCAGGAACGCCACCAACGCGCGGTTGTGGTCGCGGAACAGGTCGGCGATGCGCAGCGCGAACGCTGGATCAAGGTTCACGCCCGGATCGCTGGGCGTGTTGAGGGGTATGTCCACTAGGCGGCCCTGGTTACGTCCGGAAGCGGCGGCAGGGCTTCCATGGCCGCGGAGGCTTCCATCGCATCGCGCCACCACGACACCGGGCGCAACACGTCATTCAACATCCTTACCGCTTCCCAGCGCAGTTCCGCGCGACGCCGGAACACGGCGCGGCGCTTGCTTTCCGTTTCTGCTTCGGTGCGGTGGTGCAAGGCGGCCGGCAACAGGAACCAGCCGTCTTCGACAGCCGTGGCACCCTGCTCCAGCCAGTAGGCATCGTAATCGGAAAACATCCGCGCACGGCCCTGCAGCGGGTGCGCCACGTTGCCCACGGCAAGGATACGCCGCAGCCCACTCTGGCCTGCAAACGCATACGCCAGCACCAGCATCAGCTGCTTGGGACGCATGCCGTGCATGTTGCGCGTGAGCTCGCGCACCGTGTCGCGTCCATCGAGGCCCGCCGGTCCCTGGATGCAGCCGATGGCCAGCGTGTCATCGTCGATGAGTGTCATCACCAGGCGATACAGCGTGCGGTCGCTCGCGTCGGCGAGTTCGACGGTCAGCTCACCCTCGCAGGTCATGTGCGGTGGCGGGCGCAGGTGCAGGCGCACTTCGGAGCCGTCCTTCAGGATCAGTGAGCCCAGCGTGGCACGGCCACGCACGTACACCGATTCGAACAGCTCCGGCGACCAGCGCTCGAGCAACAGGCGGTAGTGCGCGCGCAACGCCTGCAGGCGATCCTCACGGTGCCATTGCCGGTTCACGAAGCGGTGCTGGTGGCGCTCCAGCAGGCGCGGATCGCAGGCCACACAGGCGTTCAGCAGCGGATGCGAGGCGAGGAACGACAGGTAAGCGTGATGGCGCAGCGGCATGCCCAGCGAGCGCACCACGTACTTGGCAGCCATCAGGGCGCGTCGCCCCGCATGTCCTTCCCAGTCGGTGCGGTTGCGCAGTGAACGCCACCACACGGCAAAGCCAGGTTGGCCATCCATGGCCGGGGGTTCCTTGGGTCCAGTCGCCAGCGGGTCAGGTAACCCCGCCCACCGCAATTCGCGCTCCAGGGAGCGTTGCGCCGCATAGGCGCAGCCGCTAGCCGCGAACACCAGATCGGCGTCCAGGGGATCCTCCCCTGGCTGATGATTCCTTTCGTTCAAGGCTCGCCGACCCGCTGATGACTGTGACAGAAGCTATGACGTGCGAGCCGACCAAAACGGAAATGACCCGGGAAAGTTTTTTTCGGTGACCCGCGTCGGCCGCGAGCACCGGCGGCGAGGACCGGCTAAGCCCGCATCGCGCCGGGAGGGCGCCCCATCGTCCGCTTGAACGCCCGGCTGAATGCCGCCAGCGAGCCATAGCCCAGCCGGTAGGCCACGCTTTCGATGGGCTCCCGGTCACGGCCGATCCACTCGGCCGCCAGCCGCATGCGCAGCTCGGTCAGATAGCGCAGCGGCGTCATGCCGGTCACGGCCAGGAAGCGCTCGGCGAACACCGAGCGGGAGGTGCCCATTTCCGCGGCCAGATCGGCCACCGTCCACGGCCGCCCCGGTTCCCGGTGCAAGGCCAGGATGACCTTGCCCAGGCGCGGATCGCGCAGGGCCTGCACCCAGCCGGTGGCGTCGCCACAACCGCATTCCACCCAGCCGCGCACGATGAAGGCGGATACCACATCAGCCAGGCGGGCCAGGATGCCGGCAGAACCGGCCCGCCGCGCCTGCGCCTCCTGCTCCATGGCGTCGAGCATCGTGCGCAGTTCGGGCGAGCGACTCAGCAGGGTGCCGACCAGCATCACTTCGGGCATCGAGGCCACCAGCATCTGCATGCCGCCGAGGTCGAATTCCATGCAACCGGTGAATACCAGCGCATCACCACGGCAGTCGGCGGGTCGCACGCTGCATACCGTCGCGCACAGGTCGACCGACTCGAAGGTGGAAATGTCAGTGCAGGGGATGTCCGGCGAAGAGCGCAGCGAATGCGGCCCGCCCTGCGGCAGCAGCGCGGCATCGCCCGTCTCCAGGCGGTGAAGCGCGCCGCTGGCACTGCGCAGGTACACCGGGCCACGCCCGACGAAGTGGAACTGCGCCCGCCCCGGCAGGTGGCCGAAGCCCAGCCCGAACGGGGCGGTCACTTCGATCCGCTTGTACTGCACGCCCACCAGGCGCATGCCCAGCAGCAGCTCGCTGGCCAGGTCCGGCACATCCGCCACGGGGGCATCCGTCAGGGTTGGTCTGGGCACGGCAATAGTCCGGACGATTAATCAAAAATTGCGGTCTTGCCATCATAGACCATCCGGACAGGGCGACGTAGCCTGCGCTCCTCGTTTTGCAGCGCATCAAAAAGGACCGTCGCCATGAATGTTTGTCTGGAGGTCGCCGGCACCCGCCCGGCCAACGAAACCCCGGCCTGGGGAGCGGTCTTCTCGCTGTCCCTGGGCGTGTTCGGGCTCGTCACGGCGGAATTCCTGCCGGCCAGCCTGCTCACCCCCATGGCGGCGAGCCTGGGCGTCACCGAGGGCCTGGCGGGACAAGCCGTCACCGTTACGGCAGCAGTCGCCATGGTCACCAGCCTGCTGATCTCCAGTGCCACTCGCCGGATCGACCGCCGCCATGTGTTGCTGGCCTTCTCGGTGCTGCTCATCGCATCGAACCTGCTGGTCGCCTACGCACCCACGCTGGCCCTGGTGCTGGCCGGTCGTGTGCTGCTGGGCATCGCCATCGGCGGGTTCTGGACCATGTCCGCCGCCACCGCGATGCGGCTGGTGCCCGAGGCGATGGTGCCGCGCGCGCTGTCCATCATGTTCAGCGGCGTGTCGCTGGCCACCATCGCGGCCGCGCCCATGGGCAGCTACTTCGGCCACCTGATCGGCTGGCGCAATGTGTTCCTGCTGGCCGTGGTGCTGGGCGCGCTCGCGTTGCTGTGGCAGCTGGCCACCCTGCCCCGCATGGCGCCCAACGGAGAAACCCGCCTGCGCACGATGGTCGAGGTGCTTCAGCGACCGGGCATGGGCCGCGGCATCCTGGCCTGCCTGCTTGTGTTCACCGGCCACTTTGCCTTCTTCACCTACCTGCGGCCGTTCCTGGAGAACGAAACCGGCGTCGGCATCCAGGGGCTGTCGGTGATCCTGCTGGGCTTTGGCGTGGCCAACTTCCTGGGCACCTCGCTGGCCGGCCTGCTACTGGAACGCAGCCTGCACTTCACCCTTCTCGCGATGCCACTGCTGATGGGCATCATCGGCTTCGCCCTGGTCGTACTGGGACGCCTGCCCATTGCCCACGCCGTGCTCGTGTCGCTGTGGGGCATGGCGTTCGGTGCGGTACCGGTGGCCTGGTCCACCTGGATCACCCGCACCGTGCCCGATGAGGCGGAAAGCGGTGGCGGCCTGTTCGTGGCGGCCGTGCAGCTGGCCATCACCCTCGGTGCCGCCGTGGGTGGCGCGATCTTCGACAACAGCGGCGCCCGGGGCGTGTTCCTGGCCAGCGCCGTCACCCTGATCGCCGCTACCTGCGTGGTGTCACTGAGCCTGCGCAGCCGGGCCGTGCTCGCCACCGGCTGAGCCGGTCCGGATCGTTTGGACGTCCAAAAGAAAACCCCGCACAAGGCGGGGTTTTCTTTTATTGCGATGCCTGGAAGGCGAGGACTTAGAAGTCCATGCCACCCATGCCGCCCATGCCGCCCGGCGCACCGTGCGAATGGCCTTCTTCCTTCTTCGGCACTTCGGTCACGGCCGCTTCGGTCGTGATGATCGAGCCAGCCACCGAGGCGGCGAACTGCAGGGCCGAACGGGTCACCTTGGTCGGGTCCAAGATGCCGAAGGCAATCATGTCGCCGAATTCACCGGTGGCCGCGTTGTAGCCGAAGTTGCCCTTGCCTTCCTTCACGGCGTTCAGCACCACCGACGGCTCGTCACCGGCGTTGGCGACGATGGCGCGCAGCGGGGCTTCCAGGGCGCGACGGGTGATGGCGATGCCCAGGTCCTGGTCAGCGTTGGCACCCTTCAGGCCTTCGACAGCCTTGAGCGAACGGATCAGGGCGACGCCGCCGCCCGGGACCACGCCTTCTTCAACGGCTGCGCGCGTGGCGTGCAGGGCGTCTTCGACGCGGGCCTTCTTTTCCTTCATTTCCACTTCGGTGGCAGCGCCAACCTTGATGACGGCCACGCCGCCAGCCAGCTTGGCCACGCGCTCCTGCAGCTTCTCGCGGTCGTAGTCCGAAGAGGTCTCTTCGATCTGCGCCTTGATCTGGCCGATGCGCGACTGGATGCGCTCGGCTTCGCCGGCGCCGTCGATGATGGTGGTGTTTTCCTTGGTGATCACCACGCGCTTGGCGCGGCCCAGGTCCGTGATGGTGGCCTTGTCCAGGGCCAGGCCCACTTCCTCGGAGATCACCACGCCGTTGGTCAGGATGGCGATGTCTTCCAGGATGGCCTTGCGACGGTCACCGAAGCCCGGCGCCTTCACGGCGGCAACCTTCACGATGCCGCGGATGGTGTTGACCACCAGGGTGGCCAGCGCTTCGCCTTCCACTTCTTCGGCGACGATCAGCAGCGGCTTGCCAGCCTTGGCGACGGCCTCGAGGACCGGCAGCAGCTCGCGCACGTTGGAGATCTTCTTGTCGTGGATGAGGATGAACGGGTCGTCCAGTTCAACCTGCTGCGACTGCTGGTTGTTGATGAAGTACGGCGACAGGTAGCCGCGGTCGAACTGCATGCCTTCGACGACGTCCAGTTCGTTCTCGAGACCCGAACCTTCTTCAACCGTGATCACGCCTTCCTTGCCGACCTTCTTCATCGCGGTGGCGATGATCTCGCCGATGGCGGAATCGGAGTTGGCGGAGATGGTGCCGACCTGGGCGATGGCCTTGTCGTCAGCGGTGGGGTTGGAGAGCTTCTTGAGCTCGCCCACGGCGGCCACGACGGCCTGGTCGATACCGCGCTTCAGGTCCATCGGGTTCATGCCGGCGGCAACGGCCTTGAGGCCTTCCTGGATGAACGCCTGAGCCAGCACGGTGGCAGTGGTGGTGCCGTCGCCGGCCACGTCGGAGGTCTTGGAAGCGGCTTCCTTGACGATCTGCGCGCCGATGTTCTCGTACTTGTCGGCCAGTTCGATTTCCTTCGCCACGGACACGCCGTCCTTGGTGACGGTCGGGGCGCCGAAGCTCTTCTCGAGCACCACGTTGCGGCCCTTCGGACCCAGGGTGACCTTCACGGCATTGGCCAGGGTGTTCACACCCTTGAGCATGCGGGCGCGGACGTCTTCGCCGAAGCGGACTTCTTTAGCTGCCATAAAATTTTTGCCTCAAAAATTTTGAAATTAGGAATGGGTTCTTGATCTTGATCTTGCGGCCCCGGAAGCGCGGTTATCGCGCTAAACCAGGGCCTAAGGTCAAAGATCAGCCTTCAATCACGGCCACGATGTCGTCTTCCTTCAGGAAGACCAGCTCTTCGCCGTCGATCTTGATTTCCTGGCCGGCGTACTTGCCGAACAGCACGGTGTCGCCTTCCTTCACGGACATCGGGCGGACCTTGCCGTCTTCCAGGATGCGGCCGGTGCCGGCAGCGATGACCTTGCCGCGGGTCGGCTTTTCGGCGGCGCTGTCGGGGATGACGATGCCGCCAGCGGAGACGCGCTCTTCTTCGAGGCGCTTGACGATGACGCGATCGTGCAGCGGACGCAGTTTGCTCATGGGATGGGCTCCAGCTTCGGTTGAATGGTTGAACAGGATTCGGGACCCCGGAGCGACGCCGTTGCTGGCGCTGCTAGCACTCTCCAAGGGTGAGTGCCAATCATAGCGACGCAAAAGCCCCCTGCAAGAGGCGCCGGTCCGGTGGCTGAACTTTCCAATGGGGGAGCCGCGGGAGGCTTTCAAGGCGCCGGGTACAGAAATTCGCGGCTTTTCTATCGACAGGAGCCATGGGACGGACGACCATGCCGGCCTGTTCCCATCAGGCTACCCGCCCGTGAGCGATGAACTGACGCTGCGCCAGGACCTTGTGGAGCAAGGCGCCCGGCTGGCCGCCTCCGGCCTCAGCCAGGGCACATCGGGCAACCTAAGTACCCGTTGTGGCGAGGGTTTCCTGATCACACCCAGCGGCACGCCCTACGATGCGATCGTCCCCGAGGGCATCGTGCTGGTCGACGGCGACGGGCAGTGGCCAGCCGGCCAGCGCCCTTCCAGCGAGTGGCGCTTCCACCGGGACATCTACCTGGCCCGTCCCGATGCCGGGGCCGTGGTCCACGTTCATCCGCCCTACGCCACCGCGCTGGCGATGTGCCGCCGGGGCATTCCGCCCGCTCATTACATGATCGCGGTGGGCGGTGGGGACTCCATCAGCTGCGCCAGCTACCACACCTATGGCACCCAGGCCCTGTCCGATGCGGTGATCGCCGCGCTGGAAGGCCGGCTGGCCTGCCTGATGGCCAACCACGGCATGATCGCGCTGGGCAGCTCGCTGGCGCAGGCCATGTGGCGAGCCGTAGAAGTGGAGAACCTGGCCCGCCAGTACGCCCTGGCGCTGCAGATAGGCGCGCCGGTGATGCTCACCGACGCCGAAGTCACCGACGTGCTCGCGAAATTCGCGAATTACGGACTGATGTCCTCGAGGTCGTGATGTCCGATACCGTGCTGCTCTGCTATTGCACCTGCCCCGATGTCGCCAGCGCGCAGAAACTGGCCGAAGCGCTGGTGGGCGAACGCCTGGCCGCCTGCGTGAACCGCATTCCTACTGTCGCCTCCACCTATCGCTGGAAAGGCGAGGTCGTGACCGACAGCGAGGAGCTGCTGCTGATCAAGACCACCGCCGCGCGCTTCCCCGCGCTGAAAGAGCGACTGGTGGCCCTGCATCCGTACGAGTTGCCGGAGCTGATCGCCGTGCCGGTGGCCGAGGGACATCGGCCCTATCTGGACTGGGTGCGCGATCCGGGCTGAGCAGGCGGCGCGCCCACGAACACGACCAGGAAGGTCGCCGGTTCGCTGCGGCTGGCGTTGGCACTGACCTGATGATGCGCGCCCGCCGGCTCGAACCAGCTTTCGCCGGGCGCGTAGACGCGCAAGGGCTGGCCTTCCACCTGGCTGCGCACATGGCCTTGCAGCACGTAGACGTAGGCATCGCGGTCATGCGAATGCGGCTTCGACGCCTCGCCCGGCGCATAGGTCACGCGCAGGGCTTGCAGCGACTGCCCGGGTGCACGGGTCAGCGCTGCCGTGAGCAGTGACTCGTCCTGCGTCGCCATCGCCGGCACGATCACGCCCATCATCATCAGCCAGGCAAGCACACGGGCGGAGCGCATGATCATCGCACCGTCACCGCGGCCGATGCCGGCAGCGCGGCATCGACATCCTCGCTACGGCGCAGCACCTTGCCCTGTGCATCCAGCACGATCACGGTGGGCACGTGCATCACGCGGAAGCGCCGGAACAGGGCGCCCGACGCGTCCAGCGCCAGCGGCACGGCGACATGGTGCTCGCGCTGGTAGTCGGCCAGTTCATCGCGAGTCGCCCACAGGCCCGAGGCGATACCAAGCCAGCGTGCATGGTTGTCACGCGCCAGTACCTCGGCGCGTTCGCGTGCCGTGCGGCAGCCCTGCGCCATCGCCGGGCGACTTTTCGCCAGGTACGACTCGCACCACGGCGACAGAAACATCAGCACGGTCGGCTGTCCCGGCGTGGCGCCGAAAGCGGGCAGCGACTTGCCGTCCAGCGTATGCACGTCGAACGCGGGCACGCGGTCGCCGACGTCGTAATGCGGTTCGTCCTTCGGTACGGCAGCCACGGCGGCAACCGGGGCCGGCGAGCTGCTGCGAGCCTGCGCCAACGCGGCATCCAGCCTGGCATTGGCCTCGTGGCCCACGTAGAGGATGCGGCCGTCGCGACCGATCACCACATGCTGCGGCGTCACGCGCAGATGGAAGGCTTCGCCCAGCGAGCCATCGTCGAACACCATGGGCATGCCGAGCCCCAGTTCCTTCTGCACTTTTCGCACTTCCTCGACGCTGTCGTCAAAGCCCACGTCGATGCCGATCACGACCAGATCGGGGCCCGCTTCTTCAAAGGCATGCTCGAAGTGCGGCATCTGCTGCCGGCAGGGCACGCACCAGGTGGCCCAGAACTTCAGATAGACGGCTTTCTTGCCGACCAGCGCAGCGAGGTCGATGGCCTGGCCGTCGATGGTCTTGAGCACCAGGCGTGGCGCGGGTTGGCCGATCAGGCTGCGTCCTGCCGATTCGGCGCGTGACTGGCCGGACTCGGACGCATGCACGAACGCGCAGGACAACAGCAGGCAGAACAGGACGAGGTAACGCACGGCGAGCATCCTTGGCTGGGAGGCCTCGCATACTCCTCGCCGATGCCGTGGCCGGACAGATCCAGTTCGGGCGGAAACGAGGGAACCAGCGTCAGCGCGGACGATACGCCTCGAGCAGGTCGGCCAGCAGGCGCGCCACTTCATCCATGCGCGTGGCCGGCACGCTCCCCAGGCCGAACACCAGGCCGTTGGGCGTGGTTTGGCCGACGGCATACTCACTCAGCGCTTCGATGCGCACATCCTTCGCAACGGCATCGCGCACGAGCTGGCTCGCGTCCACTGGCCACACCAGTTCCGCGGCGATGTGCAGCCCCGCATCCGAGGCCAGCGGCCGCAACGCCTCGACTGCATGACGGGCCAAGCCTTCGAGCAAGGCATCGCGACGCTCCGCATAAATACGCCGCATCTTCCGCACGTGTCGCGCGAGGTGACCTTCGGCAATGAACAGGGCCAGCGTGTCCTGTGCCAGCAGATCGCTATGCCGGTCCGCCAGCTGGCGCACGCTGCCCAGCGCGGCCATGGCCCACGCTGGCGCCACCACGTAGCCCAGGCGCAGCGACGGGAACAGACTCTTGGAGAACGTGCCGACGTAGAACACCGTGCCTTCGCGATCCAGCGTCTGCAGCGCATCCAGTGGCCGCTCGCCGTAACGGAATTCGCCGTCGTAGTCGTCCTCCACGATCACCGCACCCTGTCGCCGCGCGAAGTCGAGCAGGGCCGCGCGGCGCGCCGGGGTCATCGCCATGCCAGCAGGAAACTGGTGCGACGGAGTCACGTAGACCACGCGGGCCTCCGGCGGAATCCGCTCGACGATCAGGCCCTCCTCGTCAATGGGTACTGGCACCACGCGGGCGCCGGCCGCTTCAAAGGCGGCGCGCAGGGGCGGATAGCCGGGGTCTTCCACTGCCACGATGGTCTGCCCCGGCGTCACCAGGATGCGCGCCAACAGATCGAAGGCCTGCTGCGCACCGCCCGTCACCATGATGTCGGCCGCGCTGCAGCTCACCGCGCGGGTGAACGAGACATGCCCGGCAATGGCTTCACGCAGCGCCAGGCGACCTTCGGCAGCGTCATAGGCCGACATGTCCCGGCTGAGCGCGCGCAGCGCACGAGCCGACAGCTTGCGCCACGCCTCGAACGGAAAACGGGAGATGTCCGGCAGCCCCACGCGCAGGTCGTAACGCGTGGGCGGCAAGGCATTCATGGGGGTCGACATGCGTGCATCGCGCCACCGCGGCTGAAGGCGCATCTCGGCGGCCCCCGTGACGCGGGGCGTGCTGGCCTGGCCAGAGCCGACGTGTGCCACCACATAGCCTGCGCCTTGCCGCGACACCACATAGCCCTCGCTGAGCAGCAGGTCATAGGCCGCCACCACGGTGTTGCGCGATACGCCCAGCGAGGTGGCCAGGGCGCGAGTCGAAGGCAGAGTCTGGCCGGCACGCAGCCGTCCATCCAGAATGGCTGCCCGCAGCTGGGCGTGCAGCGCCTGCAGCCGGCCGCGCACGGGTATATCCAGCGGAAAGGCCAGGGGTTGGTCCATGCGGGCGCCCGAGTGGTTTGACTGGTCCGAAAGAATTCCCCTGATCTGGATCTTTTTCAAGACCAGTGAAACCCCGAGACTGCGTCCATCACTTCAGCGGAGCCCCGCCATGATCGAGCTGTATTTCGCCGCCACGCCCAACGGACTGAAGCTCAAGCTGTTTCTTGAAGAAGCCGGCCTGCCCTACTTCATCACCCCGGTCAGCCTGGGCAAGGGCGAGCAGTTCAAGCCCGAATTCCTGGCCATTTCGCCGAACAACAAGATTCCCGCCATCGTCGACCACGCTCCCGCCGGTGGCGGCGCGCCGCAGGCGGTGTTCGAGTCGGGCGCGATCCTGCTGTACCTCGCCGAAAAGATTGGCCAGTTCATTCCCAGGGACACTTCCGGCCGCGTGGAAGTACTGGAGTGGCTGTTCTGGCAGGTCTCCGGGCTGGGCCCCATGGCAGGCCAGATCGGACACTTCAATGTGTATGCGCCGGAGAAGGTGCCCTACGCCATCGACCGCTATACCCGCGAAGTGGCCCGCCTGTACGGGGTGCTCAACCGTCGGCTGGCCGGCCGCGAGTTCATCGCGGGTGAGTTTTCCATTGCCGATATCGCCTGCTATCCGTGGATCGTGCCCCATGCGGCGCATGGCCAGGATCTGGCCGACTTCCCGAATCTGGAGCGCTGGTTCATCGCCATGTCGCAGCGCCCGGCCACCTTGCGCACCTATGAGGGCGTGGAGAACGCGTACCAGCCCAAGCAGGCGCTGTCCGAAGAAGAACGTCGCGTGCTGTTCGGCCAGGGAGCGAAACCCAGGGCATGACCTGCGCAAAGGTGCAGTCTGCTGACAGGTTCTGACACCATGGGCGGCTAGCCTTCCATAGAGACAGCTACCTCACACCTTCGTCATCCCTGCGAAAGCAGGGATCCAGCGACTTTTCCATGTGCCCGCAAGACGTGGAGAACCAAGGCACTGGATGACCAGCCCTTCGGCTGTTGAAAAGTGCCTCCTGCCTTCGCAGGGATGACGAGCAATAAGCGAAAACCACCATGAAAACCTCCGACATCACCGCACTGCTGTTGCTGGGAGCCATCTGGGGCGCCTCGTTCCTGTTCATGCGCATGGGCGCGGATGAATTCGGCGGCATGGCGCTGGCAGGCATGCGCGCCATTGGCGCGGCGATCTGCTCCATTCCCCTGCTGACGCGCACGCGACTGGTGGAGATGCGCACGCACTGGCGTGACATCGCCATCGTCGGCATCGCCAACTCCGCCCTGCCGTTCGTGCTGTTCTCCTATGCGGCGACCAGCCTGCCGGCGGGTGTCTCGGCCATTTCCGATGCCATCGCCCCGCTGCTGGTGGCGCTCTCGGGCTGGATGCTGCTGGGCGAGAAGCTGAGCCCCACGCAGGCCAGCGGCCTGGTGGTCGGTTTCACCGGCGTGGTGTGGCTGGTGGCCGGCACCGTGGGTTTCAGCGGTGGCGCGCACGCCACCGGCTGGGCCATGGCCGCGTGCCTGGGCGCCAATGTCTGCTACGCCTTCGGCGCCCACTACAGCCACCGCCGCCTGCGCAGCGGCGTCACGCCGCTCAGCGTGGCCACCGGCAGCCAGCTGGCCGCTGCGTTGTTGCTGCTGCCCCTTACGGTATGGATGTGGCCCACCCACACGCCGGGCTGGACGTCGTGGCTGGCCGTGCTGGGCCTGGCGGCCCTCTGCACCTCGCTCGCCTACGTGCTGTTCTACAGCCTGATGGCCCGCGTCGGCGCCTCGCGCAGCATGGTGGTGATGTTCCTGATCCCGGTGTTCGGCGTGGCGTGGGGCCTGCTGTTCCTGCACGAGCCGGTGACGCTGGCCATGGCGGGTGGCTGCGTGGTGATCCTGCTGGGCGTGGCGCTGACCACCGGCCTGCTGCCCCCGCGTAACCGAGAGGCCGCGTTGAACGAAGTAGTGACGGAACGCGCCTGATTCACGGTGGTCTCTTTCCGGCCAGCCTGAATCACCGGGCTGCGTCATAATCCCGGTTCGCCTGTGCCACGGCGCGGACCTCTCCCTGCTGGAGCCGCAATGCGTCTGATCCATCCCGGCCGGTTGGCCGCTCGTTTCCTGACCCTGCTCTGCCTGCTGATGGGCACGCTGCCCGCGCTGGCGCAGGACGATCTCGACGGCCTGCTGCCGGTCACCGAGGCGTACAAGCTGACCGCCGATGCCTCCACGCCCGGCGTGGTGAAGCTGCACTGGACCATCGCGCCCGACTATTACCTCTACCGCGGCCGCATGAAGTTCAAGGCGGCCGATGGCGTGACCCTGGGCGAGGCGCAGCTGCCGGACGGCGAGAAGCACCACGACGAATACCTCGGCGACGTGGAGACCTATCACCACAGCGTCGATGCCACCGTCCCCTATACCGTTGCGGCCGGCAGCACCGAGCTGAAGCTCAGCGTGCAATACCAGGGCTGCCACGAGGTGACGCCCAAGATCTGCTACCCGCCGCATACCGAACAGCTGACCCTGCCGGTGCCCGCCGGTGCCGGCCCGGCCGCTGGCGGAGGCGACGCACTGGGCGCGGCGCTGGGCAAGCTCGGCTCCACCCGCGGCGCCAGTGACGGCGCGGCTTTGCCGGCGGAACAGGCGTTCCATCTGGAAGCCATCGCCAAGGATCGCCAGCACCTGCTGCTGCGCTGGACCATGCCCAAGGGCTATTACCTGTATCGCGACCAGACCGCGCTGAAGCTCAAGGACGCCAAGGGCCTCTCGCTGGCCAAGCCCGAATGGCCGGCTGGCGTCGAACACGACGATGCGCACTTCGGCAAGACCACGGTGTTCTTCGATCAGGTGGAACTGCCCGTCGCCATCCAGGGCGATACCGCCAGCCTGAAAACGGTGAATCTGGAAGCCAGCTTCCAGGGCTGCCTGGACGGCGGCATCTGCTACCCGCTGATGACCCGCGCGCTGTCCATCGATCTGGCCGGCGCCGCGCCGACCAGTGGCACTGCAGCCGAGCCCGCGCCGGAAATGCCGCCTGCACGCTCCACCGAAGTGGGCCTGGGCATCGCCCTGTTGTATGCGCTGTTTGGTGGCCTGATCCTCAACCTGATGCCCTGCGTGCTGCCGGTGCTGTCGATCAAGGTGGTATCGGTGATCGAGAGCGGCGAGAGTCCCGCGCGCCGCCGCAGCCACGCGCTGACCTATAGCGCCGGCGTGCTGACCAGCTTCGTGGTGCTCGGTGCCGCCGTGGTGGCGCTCGCCAAGGCTTGGGGCGCGCAGCTGCAATACCCGCTGCTGGTCGCCGCACTGGCGCTGGTGATGCTGACGGCCGGCCTGTGGATGTCCGGCGTGGTGCAGTTCGGCGGTTCGCTGGGCAACGTCGGCAGCTCGCTGGCGAGCCAGAAAGGCTGGCGCGGCGATTTCTTCGTCGGCGTGCTCGCCGTGGTGGTCGCCAGTCCGTGCACCGGCCCGTTCATGGGCCCGGCGCTGGGTTTTGCGTTCGCCGCGCCGGCTGCACAGGCCATGCTCGTGTTCTTCACGCTGGGACTGGGCCTGTGCCTGCCATTCCTCCTGATCGGCTTCGTCCCCGCGCTGGCCCGCCTGCTGCCTCGGCCGGGCGCGTGGATGGAAACGCTCAAGCAGGTGCTGGCCTTCCCCATGTACCTGGCGGCCGTCTGGCTGGCCTGGGTGCTCGCCAACCAGCGCGGTCCGGACGCCGTGGGTCTGCTGCTGGTGGCTGCCGTGCTGCTGGCGATGACCCTGTGGTGGTTCGAGAAGAGCCGCTGGAGCAGTGGCGCCAAGCGTTCGCTGGTGGTCGTGCTGGCTTTGCTTACCGTGATTCCGCTCTATGCCCTTGTGCGCCTGCCGACCGCCGCGCCGGCCAGCGCGGGCGCTGTCACCGCCAACGGCACGGTGGCCTTTACCCCGGCCAGGCTGGCGGAACTGCGCAAGGCCGGCACGCCGGTGTTCGTGGATATGACCGCCGACTGGTGCGTCACCTGCAAGGCCAACGAGCACGCCGTGCTCGACACGGACGCCTTCCGTGACCTGCTGAAGAAGACCGGCGCTGTCTATATGAAGGGCGACTGGACCAATGAGGACCCCGCCATCACCGCTTTCCTGCAGGAATACCACTCGCCCGGCGTACCGCTCTACGTGGTGTTTCCCAAGGACGGTGGCACCGGCAACCGCCTGCCGACCGTGCTCACCTCCTCGCTGGTGGAAGACGCCCTGACCAAGGCGGCAGGCACCCCGGTCGCGACCAACCCATGATGAGCCGCAGCAACTGGTTCATCCTTGGCGCCGCCGTGCTGGCGGCCGGCCTCGGCGGCTGGCTGCAGCACGCCAGCCAGCGCGCCCGCGCGCCGGAAGGCGTGCATGTCGCCGAAAAGGACGACATCGTCCCCGATCTGGCGCTCGCCGGGCTGGACGGCAAGGAGCATCGCCTGTCCGAGTATCGGGGCCGCCGGGTGCTGCTCAATTTCTGGGCCACCTGGTGCGGCCCGTGCCTGAGGGAAATGCCCGCCCTGATGCAGGCACAGGCAAACGTCGCCGAAAAGGCCGGCAAGAACGGCCCTCTCATCGTCGGCATCGCCATGGACGACGCGCCCAAGGTGCGCGCCTTCCTCGCCCTCCATCCGCTCAACTACCCGGTGCTTATGGGCAGCATCGACGCGCCCAGCACCTCGCTTCGGCTGGGGAACGTCGGCGAAGTGCTGCCATACAGCGTGCTTCTGGATGAAAACGGCCGCGTGCTGTTCAGCCGGCGCGGGCCGCTGGACGCCGACGACCTCAAGGCATGGGCCACGCCAACCGCGCCGTGACGCGGTTTTGGCCACCCATACGTCGGCGGATGGTTAAACGTTAACTTCTCCTTCAAACATCGCCGAACTGCGCCGAACTGGACAACATCCGCCGGGGCGCGCACACTCCGCGCCGGACGCCGGCACCGCCGGCTCATTCCAAGGTAGCGGCGTGGCGAAGATCCTGGTCCTGCACGGACCCAATCTCAATCTGCTGGGAAGCCGCGAGCCGGAGGTATACGGCCGCGACACGCTGGCCGATATCGACGCCCTGCTGGTCCAGCGTGCCCAGGCCGCCGGACATGAGCTGGAGTCGCTGCAGTCGAACGCCGAGCACGTGCTGATCGACCGCATCCACCAGGCCCGCCTGGATGGCACGGCGATCATCCTGATCAACCCGGGTGCCTTCACCCACACCAGCATTGCCCTGCGCGACGCGCTGGCAGGCGTGGCGATTCCCTTCATCGAGCTGCACCTGTCCAACGTGCATGCGCGTGAGGCGTTCCGCCGGCACTCCTATCTCTCGGACATCGCCGTGGGCGTGATCTGCGGCTTTGGCGCAGACAGCTACCGGCTGGCACTGGATGCCGCCCTGACCCGGCTGGACCGCGCTGGCGCGTCCGCCTCCTGAATCACGGGCCCTTTGCCCCCACTTTCCATATCCGGCCGTTGCGACGGCCTCAACGAAAAGGTTTGAAACATGGACCTGCGCAAGATCAAGAAGCTCATTGACCTGCTCGAGGAATCCAACCTCGCGGAACTTGAGATCAAGGAAGGCGAAGAAGTGGTCCGCCTGTCGCGCGTGCCCAAGGGCGCCATGACGGTTGCCGCACCGGTCGCCGTGCAGGCCGCCCCGGTCGCCGGGGCACCGGTCGCCGCCGTGGCCGCCGAAGCCGCCCCGGCCGAATCCGCCCTGCCGCCGGGCCATGTGGTGAAGGCACCGATGGTCGGCACCTTCTACGCCTCGTCCAGCCCGGGCGCCGCCGCCTTCGTGAAGGTCGGCCAGCAGGTCAAGGCCGGCGAGACGCTGGGCATCATCGAGGCGATGAAGATGTTCAACCAGATCGAGGCCGACGTGGCCGGCACCGTGAAGGCCATCCTGCTCGAGAACGGCCAGCCGGTGGAATTCGACCAGCCGATGTTCGTGATCGGCTAAGCCGGGCCCTCCCCTATGCCGATGCTCGAAAAAGTCGTCATTGCCAACCGTGGTGAGATCGCGCTGCGCGTGCTGCGCGCCTGCCACAGCCTTGGCATCAAAACCGTGGCGGTGCACTCCACCGCCGACCGCAACCTCAAGCACGTCGGCCTGGCCGACGAAGCCATCTGCATCGGCCCCGCGCCGTCTGCGGACAGCTACCTGAACATCCCGCGCATCATCGCGGCGGCGGAAATCACCGATGCCCAGGCCATCCACCCAGGTTACGGCTTCCTCTCCGAGCGCGCCGACTTCGCCGAACAGGTGGAGCAGTCGGGCTTCATCTTCATCGGCCCCACGGCCGATGTGATCCGCCTGATGGGCGACAAGGTGGAAGCCATCCGCGCCATGAAGGCCGCCGGCGTGCCGTGCGTGCCTGGCTCGGGCGGCCCGCTGGGTGACAACGTCGACGAAAACATGCGCATCGCGCGTGACATCGGCTACCCGGTGATCATCAAGGCCGCCGGTGGCGGTGGTGGTCGCGGCATGCGCGTGGTGCGCACCGAAGCGCACCTTGGCAACGCCATCACCATGACCAAGCAGGAAGCGAAGGCCGCTTTCGGCAACGATCAGGTGTACATGGAGAAGTTCCTGGAGAATCCGCGCCACGTGGAAATCCAGGTGCTCGCCGACGGTCAGGGCCACGCGATTCATCTGGGCGAGCGCGACTGCTCCATGCAGCGTCGCCACCAGAAGGTGGTGGAAGAAGCGCCCGCGCCGGGCATCACGCCGGAACTGCGCGAGCAGATCGGCAAGGTGTGCGTGGACGCCTGCATCCGCATTGGCTATCGCGGCGCAGGCACCTTCGAATTCCTGTTCGAAGACGGCCGCTTCTACTTCATCGAGATGAACACCCGTATCCAGGTGGAGCATCCGGTGACGGAACTGATCACCGGCATCGACCTGGTGCGCGAGCAGCTGCTGATCGCCGGTGGCGAAAAGCTCTCGATCAAACAGTCGGACATCAAGATCCACGGCCACGCGATCGAGTGCCGCATCAACGCGGAAGATCCGGACAACTTCCTGCCTTCGCCGGGTACGGTGAAGCGCTTCGAGGCACCGGGTGGCCCGGGCGTGCGCGTGGACACCCACCTGTACGACGGCTACCGCATCCCGCCGAACTACGATTCGATGATCGGCAAACTGATCGTGCACGGCCCGGATCGCGAAACCGCCATCGCGCGCATGCGCCTGGCGCTCGCCGAGACGGTGATCGAAGGCGTGAAGTGCAACATCCCGCTGCAGCAGCGCATCATGGCCGACGTCGGCTTCCAGCACGGTGGACAGAACATCCACTACCTGGAAAAGCGCATGGCCGAGCAGAAGGAAAAGGCCGCCACCGGCGGCTGATGTCTCGCCGGCGAGCCGCCCACGCGGCTCGCCGGTCTGCTTTCTGACGATGTCCGAACTGCTCACACTCCGCGAAGCGATCGACGCCATCACCGAGGCGTTCGACGAAGGCGACGGCTGGGACCGCTATTCATGGGTCTATATCCGCGGCCACATTGCCGAGCCCTCGTGCCGGCTGTATCTCTCGCATGTCTCCGATGAGGACGACGCGCTGATCGCCGACCACGGCGAAGCCCTGCCGCCCTTTGCCGCGCAACATCACCTGCGCCATTTCCTGGAAGCAGCCGATTTTGCCGAGGTGCTGTTCGTGCAGCGCCGGCACCATCCTGCCTCCACGCTGGACGAGCTGGCCCGCGCGCTGGACCACTATCGCAAGCACGACAGCTTTTTGGGCGTGCGGCCGGAAGCGTTGTAAGCAAACGACCGAACGGCTGCCTGTAGGAGCTCACCCTGTGAGCGACCGCAGACGGGAGGTTTACCTCAGTCGCAAGCCCTGCCGCCACACGCTGATGCCCCTTTCGCGATATCCCGTCGGTGAGGCACGCCATGGGGCCGCGGTCGCGCACAGGGTGCGCTCCTACAGGTGTTACGACGGCCAGCAACACACCCCGCCACCCACATCGGCGACAATGCCCGCCTGAACCGCAGGAACACCCCATGCCCTGGCTCGAACTCTCCCTGACCATCCGCGCCGAACAGCAGCCTCGCGTCGAGGAAGCGCTGGACGATCTGGGCGCCCTGTCCGTCACGCTGCAGGACGCCGACGCGGAAACGCCGGACGAACAGGCCATCTTCGAGCCGGGCGTGGGCGAGTTGCCGCTGTGGCCGACCATCACGCTCAACGCGCTGTTCGAGGACGGCACGGATCGCCGCGGCCTGAGCGAAGCACTGGTCGACCTGCTGCCGTGGCTCGAGCCCGACCACCTGCAGTTCCGCGACGTGGCCGATGAGGACTGGGAGCGTGCCTGGATGGATCAGTTCAAGCCCATGCCGTTCGGCAAGCGCTTGTGGATCTATCCGTGGAACATCGAGCCGCCCGCCGATGAGGACATCGTGGTGGTGCGACTGGATCCCGGCCTCGCCTTCGGAAGCGGCACGCACCCCACCACCGCGATGTGCCTGCAGTGGCTGGACAGCCTGGACCTGAAGGGCAAGACCGTCGTCGATTTCGGCTGCGGCTCGGGCATCCTCGCCATCGCCGCGCTCAAGCTGGGCGCCGCCAGCGCCGTGGGCGTGGACAACGATCCGCAGGCACTCACGGCCTCCGCGGACAACGCCGAGCGCAACGAAGTGGCCGATCGCCTGTCCGTGGCCCTGCCCGAAGACCACGTTGCGTCGCCTGCCGACGTATTCGTCGCCAACATCCTGGCCGGCCCGCTGGGCGAGCTTGCGCCCATCTTCGCCGCCAACGCGAAGCCGGGCGCACCGTTCGCGATCTCCGGCATCCTGCAGGGCCAGGAAGACGAACTGCTGTTGCGTTACGCCGAGTGGTTCGACGAACTGCGCGTGGACACGCAGGAAGACTGGGTGCGCATCAGCGGCAAGCGCCGTAGCTGAGCGACGGTTCACATCCGTAACCGCGCGCGAGTGATTTGTCGCGCCCGGTGCACTAGGCTTGCCCACGAGTCCGATCACCACGGTCCGCATGTACGCCCAATGCCCCGAATGCCTCACGGTGTTCTCGCTGAACACGGAAACGCTCGCGCAGGCGCGCGGCGAAGTCGTGTGCGGGCATTGCGACGCGGTGTTCGATGCGCTGGCCAGCCTCAGCGACCAACTGCCACCGGAACCCTTCCAGCACCTGCCGCCCCCGCGAACTGACCTGCCGCCCCGGCTGGACCTCGCGGTGTATCGGCCGCCTGCCGAGATGCCCGCCGTGGCCGAGGCACCGGCGCCGCGCGATGTGCTCGACGAGTTCGCCGACCTGGTGGTGGCGCCACGCTTCGCCCGCCAGACCGAGAAAAAGCGCCGCTGGCCCTGGATCACCGCCTGCACGCTGCTGCTGCTTGCCCTGGGCGCACAGCTGGGCTGGGCCGAGCGCGACCTGTTGATCACCGACAACACCACCGGCCCACTGCTGCGTCAGGCCTGCACTTCACTGGGCTGCGAACTGCCGCTGGTGCAGGACACCTCGCGCCTCAGCCTGGTGGCCCGCGACGTACAGGCACACCCGTCGGTGCCGGGCGCACTGCTGATCACCGCGAACCTGCGCAACGATGCGCCTTTCGCGCAGCCGTATCCCACCGTATCGATCACGCTGTCCGACGCCAACGGCAACAAGCTCGCCATGCGCCGGCTGCGCTCGTCGGAATACCTGGGCGACGCTGCGGTATTGCAGAAGGGCATCCCTGCTGGCGGCAGTGCGGCGCTGATGCTTGAAGTGGAAGATCCAGGCGGCAAGGCCGTGGCGTTCGAGTTCGGTTTCGAATAGCCATCCATTCGGCCGATGGCCTGGCGTTCGTTTTCATGCATCACCGCTTGCCGGCGACCCTAGGCACAGGTCGTGCCATCGGCGCAAGTAAATGTCCATAGGACATTTTGCTTGCGTCGACTCATGACTTTCTTGCAAACCGGGTACTTAAAATTCTCGCCACGCGAGGGTAAACTCCCCCCTTCGTCTCTGCTGCACCCGGCGTTCCATGCGAGCCGCCGCCCGCGGTATTGCCATAAACAATTGCAGTGGCCTACGTAGCTACTGCTTAGAACGTGAGGGGAAATGCCCGTGAACGCCGTAAGACTGCCTGCCAGCGAGTCTCCGAAAGAGACGTCGTCGCAGAGCGCCTTGAGCGAATGCGTCAGCCGCACCGTGCGCCGTTACCTCGCCGACATCGGCGATACGGAATGCGACGAGGGCCTGCACGCGCTCGTCATTCGCGAAGTCGAAGGCCCGCTCCTGCGCGAAGTGCTTGCCTGGCACGACGGCAACCAGAGCCGCGCGGCTGCCGTGCTCGGCATCAACCGCGCCACGTTGCGCAAGAAGCTCGCCGCCCACGGCCTGCTGTAACACCCCTGCCTGTTCAGCGCACCGCGTGAGCCGGTGCGCCAGCCTCCGCATTTAGCCGTCCAAGCGTGGCCACTGTCGCCACCGGGCGGCGCAGCCGCCAGACGGCTATAATGCACGGCTTCCCCGCCTTGGAAGCCGCCATGCCCGCCTCTGCCGTAACCCCCATTCGCCGCGCGCTGCTCAGTGTCTCTGACAAGACCGGGCTGATCACGCTGGGCCAGCGCCTGCACAAGGCCGGCGTGGAGCTGCTCTCCACCGGCGGCAGCGCCAAGGCGTTGCGCGACGCGGGCATCCCGGTGAAGGACGTGAGCGAACTCACCAGCTTCCCGGAAATCATGGACGGTCGCGTCAAGACGCTGCATCCCAAGGTCCACGGTGGCCTGCTGGGTCGCCGCGGCACCGACGACGCCGTGATGACGGAACTGGACATCGCGCCGATCGACCTGCTGGTGCTGAACCTGTATCCGTTCGAGCAGACCGTGGCCCGCGCCGACTGCACGCTGGAAGACGCCATCGAGAACATCGACATCGGCGGCCCCGCGATGCTGCGTTCGGCAGCGAAGAACTGGAACGACGTCGGCGTGCTGACCTCGCCCGACCAGTACGACGAAGCGCTGGCCGAGATCGAATCCCATGGCGGCCTGGCCCGTGCCACGCGCTTCAAGCTCGCCGTGGCCGCGTTCAACCGTGTATCCAACTACGACGGTGCCATCAGCGACTATCTGTCCGCGCTGAAGCTCAACGACAACTACGACGCCATCGCGGGCCACGACGCGTTCCCTGCGCAGGCCAATGGCCGCTTCGTGAAGATGATGGATCTTCGCTACGGCGAGAATCCGCACCAGCAGGCTGCGTTCTACCGCGACCTGTATCCGGCGCCGGGCACGCTGGCGACGTTCCGCCAGCTGCAGGGCAAGGAACTGTCGTTCAACAACATCGCCGACTCCGACGCCGCGTGGGAATGCGTGCGTAGTTTTACCAAGCCGGCCTGCGTGATCGTGAAACACGCCAACCCCTGCGGTGTGGCGGTGAGCCTGGACGGTATCGGCCGCGCCTACGACCTGGCCTACCAGACCGACCCGACCTCGGCGTTCGGCGGCATCATCGCCTTCAACCGCGTGGTGGACGCGGCCACGGCCAAGGCCATCGTGGACCGCCAGTTCGTCGAAGTAGTGCTTGCTCCCGGCTATGAAGACGATGCGCTCAAGGTGTTCCTCAAGAAGACCAACGTGCGCGTGCTGGAAATCCCGCCGCCGGCCGACGGCGACCTGGCCAAGGCCCATCCGGGCAATGACTCGCGCCGCGTCGGCTCGGGCCTGCTGATCCAGACTGCCGACCGCGCCATGGTCAAGGCCGAAGACCTGAAGATCGTCACCCAGCGCGCACCCACGCCCGCCGAGATCGACGACCTGATCTTCGCCTGGAAGGTCGCCAAGTACGTCAAGAGCAACGCCATCGTCTACGCGAAGAACCGCCAGACCATCGGCGTGGGCGCGGGCCAGATGAGCCGCGTGTACAGCGCCAAGATCGCGGGCATCAAGGCGGCCGACGAGAAGCTTGAAGTGCGCGGTTCGGTGATGGCTTCCGATGCGTTCTTCCCGTTCCGCGATGGCATCGATGCCGCCGCTGCCGCAGGCATCAGCGCCGTGATCCAGCCGGGTGGTTCGATGCGCGATGCGGAAGTGATCGCTGCGGCGGACGAGCACGGCATGGCGATGGTGTTTACGGGGATTCGTCACTTCCGTCATTGATGGTTTTGTTGCTCCCCCGCTTTTTCAGGCGAGGGGGATGATGGAAAGGCCGCTCCGTTGGGGCGGCTTTTTCTTTGCGTCTTGCTTGGTTGTTCTGTCAACGGACTGGCCCTCTCCTGGCAGCAGGCTTTGCTCCCTCTCCCCGCCGGGGAGAGGGTTGGGGTGAGGGGCGGGTGCTCGCCTCATAGCTTCCTTCTTTAGCCGTCACCCCTGCGGAGGCAGGGGTCCAGTGCCTTTGCCGTGGGTCGTTGCGTGTAGCGTTGTCGCGATCTGGCCGCCTACGCGGCGGGCGTTCCGACCTCCTGCCGGAGGCCGGGTCACTTTTCTTTGCTTGCTCAAAGAAAAGTAACCAAAAGAAAGAGCACCCCATCGCGGCGCTGGCCGGTGAAGCCGGCCAGTGCGTGAGGGTCGGCCGGGCTTTTCGACAGGACCTCCATGTCCTGTCGAAAAGGGATCGGCATCCTTGCCGATCCCCCTGCGGGCCTGTCGTCCGCCCCTCACCGCCGCTCAAGGGGTCGGGTAGGTCAAAAGCCTGGAGCCGAAGGCTCGTGCAGCTGCGCTGCACATCGCGACGCGATGACACATCGAGTGCCGGCTTAGCTTGTCTGTAGGAGCGCACTCTGTGCGCGACAGCCTGACGGAGCGGTATCGACATGGCGCTGCGGTCGCGCACAAGGTGCGCTCCTACAGGGGGTGTCTCGCACCGTGTGAAGTCTGTTTCTCTATCACCTCAGTGCTCACCCCAGTCCTCTCCCGAACGGGAGAGGACGAGCGATAGGTGATGTTCAACGTGAACACCCTAGGGGCAAGGAAGGATGTGCCTCGTAGAGGCACGACGCTCCGCGTTAAGTCCTCTCCGCTTCGGCGCGTTGCGAAGCGCTTCGGTGTACCCGCTGTGTAGAGGCGGAGGTTGCCAAGCAACACCGTTCCTCAGCCGCCCGGGCTTTTCCCTACGGCATGCTGCCAGCCTTTAGGGCCATTTTCTTTGGGTTACTTTTCTTTTGGGCCAGCAAAAGAAAAGTGACTCGGCCTCCGGCAGGAGGTCGAAACGCCTCCGCTGCGTAAGCGGCAACCTGGCGCCTGCGTGACTACCGAAGGTAGAGAGCAAAGCCACTGGATGACCCGCCCCTCGGCGGTTGAACAGCGCCTCCCGCCTTCGCGGGAATGACGGTCATAAGAATGAAGCCGCGAGGCGACCACCCATTTACCGTGCCGCCGACACACCCTCAACCTCCACCCCACCCTTCAACTCCACCGGCCTCGCCGCATACTTCCTTGCCAACACCGCACACGTCATCAACTGAATCTGATGAAACAACATGATCGGCAACACGATCGTGCCCAGCGGGTGCCCCGCGAACAACACCTTCGCCATCGGCACACCACTGGCCAGGCTCTTCTTCGAACCACAGAACACAATCGTGATCTCATCCTCGCGATTGAAACCCAGCGCACGCGCGCCATACCGCGTGATCAGCAAGGCAATCGCCAGCAACACCGCATTGACCACCAGCAAACCACCCAGCACCGGCAGCGGAATCTGCTTCCACAGGCCCTGCAGCACCGCCGCACTGAAGGCGGTGTACACCACCAGCAGGATCGAGCCCTGGTCCACATATGACAGCAACGCGCGGTTGCGTTCCACCCAGCGCCCGATCCAGCGCTGTGCGATCTGCCCGGCGACGAACGGCACCAGCAACTGCAGCACGATGGCGCCGATGGAATCCCAGTTCATGCCGCCCTGCCCATGCGACTCCAGCATCACACCCACCAGCAGCGGCGTGATGAAGATACCCAGCAGGCTCGAAGCGGAAGCAGAACAGATCGCGGCCGGTACGTTGCCGCGTGCCATCGAGGTAAACGCGATGGATGACTGCACGGTGGAAGGCAGCGTGCACAGGAACAGCACGCCCAGGTACAGCGCCGGCGTGACCAACGGCGACAGCACCGGGCGCAGCAGCAGGCCCAGCAGCGGAAACAGCACGAAGGTGCTGCCCAGCACGGTGAGGTGCAGGCGCCAGTGGGTCATGCCCGCCACCACGGCCTCGCGGGAGAGCTTCGCACCGTGCAGGAAGAACAGCAGCGCGATGGCCAGGTCGGTCAGCACGTTGAACACGCTGGCGGCCGTGCCGCGGCAAGGCAGCAGGCTGGCCAGCAGCACCGTGATGATCAGCGCGCAGGTGAAGCGATCGGGCAGGAAGCGACGCAGGAACATGGCCGTAGGGGACAGATCAGGGGATTGGCGCTATTGGACCGCCAGGCCATTGATTAATCAAATCGTTTTATCTGATCTACTGATACAATAACGGCATGAATATCAGCCTGCGCCAGCTTCGAGCCTTTCTCGCTGTGGCCCGGCAGCAGCATTTCCGCCGGGCGGCGGAGAGCCTGCACCTGAGCCAGCCGGCAGTGAGCCGCTACATCGCCGACCTTGAGGCCGAGCTGGGCCTCCGGCTGTTCGACCGCACCACCCGCGAAGTCATACCCACAGACGCGGGTCGCTATCTGGAGAGCGCCATCGGGCGCGTGCTGGATGAACTGGAAGGCGTGCTTTCGCACATCCACTCCGAGAACGAGCGCAAGCGCGGCAAGGTCCACGTGGCTTCGGTACCGACGCTCTCGGCCGGCCTGATGCCCCAATGCATCGCCGACTGCGCGGTGCGTTATCCCGAGCTGACCATCCAGCTGCACGACCAGGCGCAGACCCTGGTGCTCGACAGCGTGCGCGGCGGCGAAGTGGATTTCGGCGTGGCCATCGATCCACCGCTCACCGGTGAATTCGACAGCGAACTGCTGATGCGCGATCCGTTCGTGCTGGTGTGTCGCCCCGATCATCCACTGGCGGCACTGGATCGCGTGCCCTGGCGCAAGCTGCAGGGCCAGCCGCTGATCCTGCTCGACTATTCCTCCGGTAGTCGCCGCCTGATCGACGAGGCCCTGGCGAGTCGCAACATCCGCGCGAACGTGGTGCAGCAGACCGGGCATACGCTCACCGCCTTCCGCATGGTCGAGGCAGGGCTGGGCATCAGCGTGAGCCCGGCGCTGTCGCCGCCACCACCTACGCTGGTGACGCGCCCGTTGTCGCCGCAGGAAAGTCGCGAGGTGGTTCTGCTCAAGCGTCGCCAGCGCTCGCTGTCGCCACTGGCGACGCTGGTGTGGGAGCGCCTGCGCTCGCTCACCAGCGCACCGCCGCGCCCGCTGTAGTCAGGTCGCACGCGGCCCTGCTCACGCAACCTTGAATGCAGCTCCCCTAGCCTGCGGCTTTCTCCGAAGGCTTCCGTCATGCGTTACGAGCTTTATTACTGGAGCGGCATCCAGGGCCGCGGCGAATTCGTTCGCCTTGCGCTGGAAGATGCCGGCGCGACCTATACCGACGTCGCGCGCGAGCGAGGCGACCAGGCCATCATGCCGTTCCTGCGCAGCGAGCACGCCGGTGCGCTGCCGTTCGCGCCACCGTTCCTGCGCGCCGGACGACTGGTGATTGCGCAGACGGCGAACATCCTCGCCTTTCTCGCGCCACGCCACGGACTGGTGCCAGCTTCCGCCGCGGGCCGGACCTTTGCGGCCCAGCTGCAGCAGACGATTACCGATGTCGTCGCCGAAGCGCACGACACGCATCACCCCATTTCGGTCGAGCAGTACTACGAGGAGCAGCGCGCGGAGGCCCGCAAGCGCTCCGCTGCGTTCTGCGCCGAGCGCATCCCGAAATATCTCGGCTACTTCGAGAACGTGCTGGAACGCGGTGACGGGCTGCATGCCATCGGACGCCGCCATTCGTACGTGGACTCGTCGTTGTTCCAGCTGATGTCCGGGCTGGAGTACGCCTTCCCCAACACCATGAAATCACTGCGCCGCCGTACCACGCACCTGCGTGCGCTGCGCGACCGTGTCGCCGCGAGGCCGAACATCGCGGCGTATCTCGCCTCACCGCGACGCATTCCATTCAACCAGGATGGCATCTTCCGGCACTACCCGGAGCTGGACGAAAGCTGATACGCAGACAGGGGCTGCCCCTTGGCCCTGCGTTCCAGAAGGCTCTCATGGATGGTGGCGCAAGTGGCCGAGATAATTGGCCGCCATGGATCCTGTTGGATCGGCTCACCTCATGAAGCACCTGATCGGCGCCATTGAACATCTGCAACTGGAATGGAGAATCGGCAGCAGCCGACCAGCGAAGAGCTACAGCGGCTTTCGCTTTCTGCTCGATGGCCACCCTTGCATGCTGTGGGTCGAGGCGCTGGACAAAGGCCCTGCGCTACGAGAGGGCCAGCGGGTAGAAATCGCGGTCAGCGACGGCGAGCTGATCGACAGAGTCGGCTCAAACGCTTTGTTCGCCTTGCGAACGCTTGATGACGACGCGGTTTTCGTTTGCCACGGCAACATGGGACTTTTTCGCGGAAATGGCCGCATTACGTCCATGAGCTACGCCAGGTTCAAAGATGCGAAAACCACTCTGCGCACGTACATGCTGCTGGTCGTGAGCGTATTTTTTGGCTTGTCGCTATGGCAGCACGGAACGGCTGATCTCCCACTCGTGGCCTGCTTTCTCGCCCCGCTGCTGGTAATAACGGAAGGCTGGATCGACTTCTACGATTACAGCTGGAACTCGCAGCGGCCAACCCCCACCCAGCAGCGGACCAACGAACTGTATGCGTTGATGGGCGCAGGTTCGCCGCTGCATCCCGCCGCCAACGTGCATGCCATCTAGCCGTCAGAACACCGCGATGATGATGGCGCCCGCCACGATCAGCCCGCCGCCGATGGCCAGCGACCAGCTGAGTTGTTCGCCCAGCAGAAGCACGCCGAGCAGAATGGCGATGGCCACGCTGAGCTTGTCGATCGGGGCCACCTTGCTCACCGGGCCCAGTTGCAGGGCGCGGTAGTAACAAAGCCAGGAAAGCCCCGTGGCGATGCCGGACAACACGAGGAACACCCAGCTGCTCGCCGGCAGGCCGGTGGGACGCGCCCACTCATTCCTCAGGCTGAGGATGCCGGCCGTCACCAGCAGGATCACGATGGTGCGGATGAACGTGGCGAGGTTGGAATTGATCCCCGCCACGCCCAGCTTGCCGAACAGCGCCGTGAGCGCGGCGAAGAACGCCGACCCCAGCGCGAACAGCAGCCAGCTGTCGCGCAGGTTCATGCGTGCCCCGTCGGCAAAGGACGCATGGGCGACGAATCAGCCGCCGTTGTCCTGGTCATTCGCGGGGCGGCTCTTGCCCCACTCGATGACCTTGTACATGACCGGCTTCACCGGCTCGCCGGCCTGGTTCGTCCACGCACCCTTCTGGTCGACCATATAGGTCTGCGGGATGCCGCCCTTGGGCGTCACGATGACCATGTAGACCTGACCGCTGCGGCTGTATTCCTGGATGGTCTGGTCACCCTCGGTACGCACCTTCACCTGCGGCGGCGTATTCCCGTTGGGATCGCGCGGCTGGGCATCGGAGGTGGCGGGCGTGGAGGTGGCCGGCTGGCTCAGGGTGGCCGAGGTATCGGCCGAAACCTTGGCCGCGCCGGACTTTGCCGAGGGCTTCGCCGACGACGGCGCGGGTGCGACGGGAGCCGGTGCCGGCGGCGCCACGGCCTTCACGCCCGGGTCGTTCATGCCCGGCGGCGGCGGGGCCGGCGGGAACTGGCTGGCGGACGACTGGGCAAATGCGTTCGATGCAACGGCCACACCAAGAACTGCAAGTAATACGACGGGTTTCATGATGACGGCCTCCTGTGGGGAATGGAGCATAACAGCGCAAAACCGCATGGCTTGTGAAGCGGCCGCACGCGCCTGTCCCCGTCACGGCTGGACGACATGGCGGGTACGCGCCAGCGCCTGAACGCAGGACTCACCGCGTGGTGCACGCATGCGAGAATGCCCCATGGCCAAGCTCATCCTTATCGACGGTTCGTCGTATCTCTATCGCGCCTTCCACGCGCTGCCCCCACTCACCAATTCGCAGGGCGAGCCTACCGGCGCACTGTTCGGCGTGGTGAACATGTTGCGGGCGACGCTCAAGGCAAAGCCCGACTACGTGGCCTTTGTCAGCGATGCGCCGGGTCCCACGTTCCGCAACCAGCTCTACGACCAGTACAAGGCGAACCGCCCGCCGATGCCCGATGACCTGCGCGCACAGGTGGACCCCATGCTGGCCATCGTCGGTGCACTGGGTTTCCCCATCCTGCGCGTGGGTGGCGTGGAAGCGGACGACGTCATCGGCACGCTGGCCGAACAGGCCCACGCGCAGGGCATCGAGGTGGAGATCTCCACCGGCGACAAGGATCTCGCGCAGCTGGTGCGCCCCGGCGTGCATCTGGTCAACACCATGACCAACACGACCATGGACAGCGCAGGCGTGGTCGAGAAGTTCGGCGTCGAGCCGGGGCAGATCGTGGACTTCCTCTCGCTCACCGGCGACACCGTCGACAACGTGCCCGGCGTGCCCAAGTGCGGCCCGAAGACCGCTGCCAAGTGGCTGGCCGAATACGGCACGCTCGACAACCTGATGGCCAACGCCGGCAAGGTGGGCGGCAAGATCGGCGAGAGCCTGCGCGCGGCGCTGCCGGAACTGCCGCTGTCGCGGGAGTTGGTGACCATCAAGCTCGACGTGCCGCTCGACCAGTCGGTCACCGAACTGACGTTCCGCGAGCGCCATGTGGATCAGCTGCGCGAGTTGTACGCGCGCTATGAGTTCAAGGCGGCGCTGAAGGATCTGGAGGCCGAAAAGGGCAACGCGTCGGTGGGAGCGCAGCCTGTGCGCGACACGGACTCGACGGGCGCTTCCTCCGAACCCGGTCGCGCACAGGGTGCGCTCCTACAGGAAGGCAGCGCGCCCGATCTCTCCATGGCCGGCCAGTACGAACTGGTCACCACGCAGGCGCAGTTCGATGGCTGGCTGGCGAAGATCGCCACCGCACCGCTGGTGTCGTTCGACACGGAGACCACCTCCATCGATTCGATGCAGGCGGACATCGTGGGCCTGAGCCTGTCGGTGGAGCCGGGATTCGCCTGCTACGTGCCGCTGGCCCACGATTACCCCGGCGCACCCGCGCAGCTTTCGCGCGAGCACGTACTCGCGACGCTCAAGCCGTTCTTCGAGGACGCCAGCCGCCCGAAGATGGGCCAGCACGCCAAGTACGACATCAACATCCTGTCCAACTACGGCATCCGCCTGGCCGGCCTCGCGCACGATTCCATGCTGGAGTCCTACGTGTGGAACGCCACGGCGACGCGCCACGACATGGATTCGCTGGCGAAGAAATACCTCGACGTCGACACCATCAAGTACGAACAGGTGGCCGGCAAGGGCGCCAAGCAGATTCCGTTCTCGCACGTGGACCTGGACACGGCATGCCGTTACGCCGCCGAAGACGCGGACATCACCCTGCGCCTGCATCACGCCCTGTGGCCGAAGCTGGAAAGCGAACCCACGCTGCGCTCGGTGTACGAGAACATCGAGATCCCGCTGATTCCCGTACTGGCGTCGATGGAACAGCGCGGCGTGCTGATCGATGTCGGCAACCTGCGCCTGCAGAGCCAGCAGCTTGGCAAGCGCATGCTGGAACTGCAGCAGGAAGCCTGGAAGGCCGCGGGCCACGAGTTCAACCTCGACTCGCCCAAGCAACTGCAGGCCGTGCTGTTTGACGAACTGGGCCTGCCGATCAAGGTAAAGACACCGACTGGCCAGCCGTCCACCAACGAAGAAGCGCTGGACGCGATTGCCGACGACCACGCGCTGCCGCGCCTGATCCTCGACTACCGCGGCCTGGCCAAGCTGCGCTCCACCTATACCGACAAGCTGGCGGAGATGGTCAACCCGCGCACCGGGCGCGTACACACCAGTTACCACCAGGGTTCGGTGGCGACGGGGCGGGTGTCCTCGTCCGATCCGAACCTGCAGAACATCCCCATCCGCACCGAGGAAGGCCGGCGCATCCGCCAGGCGTTCGTGGCGCCGGAGGGCTGGGTGGTGCTGGCGGCCGACTACTCGCAGATCGAGCTGCGCATCATGGCGCACCTGTCCGGCGACGAAGGCCTGCTCAAGGCCTTCCACGAAGGCGGCGACGTGCACCGCGCTACCGCCGCCGAGGTGTTCGGCATTGCGCCGGCCGAGGTCACCACCAACCAGCGGCGCGCCGCCAAGGCCATCAACTTCGGCCTGATGTACGGCATGAGCGCCTTCG
The DNA here is from genome assembly GCF_014297575.1 of Dyella telluris. Taxonomy (NCBI): domain Bacteria; kingdom Pseudomonadati; phylum Pseudomonadota; class Gammaproteobacteria; order Lysobacterales; family Rhodanobacteraceae; genus Dyella; species Dyella telluris. Next base: position 1,674,593 of record NZ_CP060412.1, read on the forward strand.
GCCTGGCCCGCCAGCTCGGCGTGGACCGCGGCGAAGCCAGCGATTACATGGCGCGGTATTTCGCGCGCTACCCCGGCGTGCATGCGTTCATGGAGGCCACCCGCCAGCAGGCCCATCGCGATGGTTACGTGGAAACCCTGTTCGGCCGCCGCCTGTACCTGGAGAACCTCACCGCCCGCAACCAGGCGCTGCGTGCCGGCGCCGAGCGCGCCGCGGTGAACGCGCCCATGCAGGGCACCGCGGCGGACATCATCAAGCGCGCCATGATCGCCGTGCACGGCTGGCTGCTGACCCGCAACGACGACGCCCACATGCTCATGCAGGTGCACGACGAACTGGTGTTCGAAGTGCGCAAGGATGTGATCGACGAGGTCCGCGCCGGCGTGATCGAGCGGATGTCAGGGGCGGCCGAGCTTTCCGTACCGCTGCTGGTGGAGGCCGGCGTGGGCAAGAACTGGGATGAGGCGCACTGAGGCTGAGATGGCCACCCTGTGCGCGACCAACCCCGCGGGGCAACCGGCAACAGAGATAAGCCGATCGTCCGCGGTCGCGCACAGGGTGCGCTCCTACAGGGGAAGCCGGCGAAATGTTCGATTTCCGTCAAATGAACCGACCCTGACCAAAATTGATGCAGCGCGTGCAACTTTTGCCGTTTCCCGCGTTCTTAGTTATCGGATGCACGCAACGGCGTCCGCGGGTCCGCCACCTCCCTGGACGGACCCAACCGGTCAGCGAACCTCTCCCCTGGGTTTCGCTGCCACCCCGGCCCCGAGGATTCCCCCCTAATCCTCGGGGCTTTTTTATGCCCGCTCGTCCAGGCCCGCTCGTCCAGGAAAGGACAGCGAGCACGCAAGCCGCTAGGATTTGCGCCAACCAACCATCTGGCCACAGGGAGCACGGCCGGCTCCGAGGGTTATTGCCGCGTGCAGATCAAGGGAAAAGTCACTTCATTCGATATTGCCCACCTGGCTGGCGTGTCCCAGTCAACGGTGTCGCGCGCGCTGCGCGGGAGCCCGCTCGTCAACGAGGAGACGCGTCGGCGCATCCAGGCGGCAGTGGATGAACTGAACTACAAGGTGGACAAGAACGCCTCGGGCCTGCGCGCCCGGCATACCGGCACGCTGGCCCTGCTGCTGTTCGAGGACCCGACGGCGGACGAGTCGCACATCAACCCGTTCTTCCTCTCCATGCTCGGCTCGATCACGCGCGCCAGTGCGCAGCGCGGCTACGACCTGCTGATCTCGTTCCAGCAGTTCTCGCGCGACTGGCACGCCGACTACGCGGACAGCAAGAAGGCCGACGGCATCATCCTGCTCGGCTACGGCGATTACCTCGCCACGCGCGACAAGCTGCAGAAGCTGGTGGACCAGGGCACCTGCTGCGTGCGCTGGGGTGCCGTGCTGCCGGACCAGCCGGATGTCTCCGTGGGCTGCGACAACGTCAGTGGCGGTCGTGAGGTCACCCTGCACCTGCTCGGCCAGGGTTGCCAGCGCATCGCCTTCCTCGGCGATGCCTCCAGCCACTATCCCGAATTCTTCGACCGCTACCGCGGCTACTCGCGCGCACTGAACGACACCGGCCTCGAGGCCGAGCCGTTGCTACAGGTGAACGCCGAGAGCACCGAGCAATCGGGCTACAACGCCATGGAAACGCTGCTGGAACGTGGCGTGGCCTTCGATGCGGTGTTCGCCGCCAGCGACCTGATCGCCATCGGCGCCATGCGCGCACTGGCCGATCATGGCCTGCGCGTGCCCGAAGACGTGGCGCTGGCCGGGTTCGATGACATCCCGATGGCCAGTTTCGTCAGTCCGCCGCTGACCACGGTGCTGCAGGACACCAAGCTGGCGGGCGAGATCCTGGTGGACAACCTGCTTGCGCTGATCCGCGGCGAGCCCGCCGAAAGCGCCATGCTGCCGGCGAAGCTGATCGTGCGGAAGTCCAGCCTCAAGCCTCGCTGATCCGCCTGAACCCTTGTTGTAGGAGCGCACTTGTGCGCGACCGCGGACTTTTATTAGCCCGCGCAACCGGTCTCGGCTGTCGCGCACAAGTGCGCTCCTACAAAAGCGAAATGGCTAGCGCGCCTCGATCGCCGACAACTGCGCCGACGGTTCCGCCACGCGCAACGTGCACAGTCCGGCAATCACCAGGCTGGCGCCGCCCATGGCCAGCGCCCAGATGGGCTGCCCGTGGAAGAACAGGCGCAACAGCAGGCCCAGCACACTGGCCGCCATCAGCTGCGGGATGACGATGAAGAAATTGAAGATGCCCATATAGACGCCCATCTTCGTCGCCGGCAGGTTGTCTGACAGCAGCGCGTACGGCAGCGACAGGATCGATGCCCACGCAAAGCCCACGCCCACCATCGACAACAGCAGCCACTGCGGGTCGCGTATCACCAGGAACGACAGCAGGCCCGCGCCACCCAGCCAGCAATTGACCATGTGACTGGTACGCAGGCCCCAGCGTCGCACCATCCACGGGATGGCCGCCGCGGCGACTGCGGCAAAGCCGTTGTACGCAGCAAACAGTACGCCCACCCAGTTGGCGCCTTCGTTGTAGGCCGCTGAATGCGTGTCGGTGGTGCCGTAATGCACCGAGGTCACGCCGGCCGTGGTGTAGATCCACAAGGCGAACAGCGCGAACCACGAGAAGAACTGCACCACGGCCAGCCGGCGCATGGTTTCGGGCATGCCGTAGAGGTCGCCCATCACCTGCCGCAACATGCCGCGCGAACGCGTGGCCGACAGCCACGAGAACATCACGCCGAACAGGGCAAGGCCACCGGCCAGCAGGTACAGCTCCTTCTCCGCCGCGTAGTAGTGGATCACCGCCAGCATGGCCAGGCCCGCCACGATCAACACGACGCCAAGGCGCCATGCACGCGAGGCATCCACCTGTTCGGTTTCCACCGGGCTGTCGCTGAAGGCTTCCAGCTCGCCCGGCGGATACTCGCGCGTGCGCAGCACTGTCCATAGCACGGAACCCAGCAACACCACGCCGCCGAGATAGAACGCATACTTCACCGTGTCGGGAATGGCACCCTCCCCCGCCACGTTGCTCACGCCCAGCTTGGCCAGCAGCCACGGCAGCAGCGACGCCACCACCGAGCCCACGCCGATGAAGAAGCTCTGCATGGCATAGCCCTGCGGGCGCTGGCGCGGCGGCAACTGGTCGCCGACGAAGGCACGGAACGGCTCCATCGAAATATTGATGGAGGCATCCATGATCCACAGCAGCCCCGCCGCCACCCACAGCACCGGCGAGTTGGGCATGCACAGCAGGGCCAGTGTGGTGAGCACCGCACCGATCAGGAAATACGGCCGGCGCCGGCCCAGCCGCGTCCACGTGCGGTCGGAGAGGTAACCGATCACCGGCTGCACCAGCAGGCCCGAGAACGGCGCGGCGATCCACAACGCGGGGATGTCGCCCACATCGGCGCCCAGCGTCTGGAAGATGCGGCTGACGTTGGCGTTCTGCAGCGCAAACCCGAACTGGATGCCCAGGAATCCAAAGCACATGTTCCAGATCTGCCAGAACGAGAGTTCGGGCTTGCGCGTCATGGCGCGGACGATCCCTGCGGGGCCGGCGACACCAGCATGGCCTGCACCGCGGCGTCGTTGACCGGGCCGGACGCGCCGCCTTGTTCGCCGGTGTAATGCGCGTTGTGGCGCAGATCGCTCATGTTGAACCCCTGGTCCAGACGGAAACGGCAGAGCGCTCCCGCCGGGGCCGTGATCGTGGCCGTGCTGGAGCGCTGTAGCCCCACACTATGCGGCATCACGACCGGAACGCGCTGCGGCGCTGCACCATCGCATGAAACGTCCAGCAGTTTCACGGCGGCCGTCACGCCCGTGTTGATGGGGCCGTGGTCGTTCGCGTAGTCGAACGAGACGGCGAAACGGCCTGCCTTGGCGGCCTTCCATTCCCATGGCCCCTGGCCGGCGAGACGCGACTCGTCACCCTTGCAGGTCGCCATGCCGGGCAACGACTCCACTCCGTCCGCACCCAACCGGGTGAGCTGGAAGCACTGGCGCGTGTCGCCCTTGGGCACAGTGAGGCTGCCATCGATGGCGCCGATGCGTCGGCCATCCACATAGAGCACACCCTTGCCGTCGAAGCTGACTTTCCAGCCGTCCGGCGTATCGGCCACGGCCGGCGCTCCCGGCATGTCGGGGCCGAACAGCGGTGCATCGAGGCGCAGCGGAGCGGCACCGGAACGGATGGCCTTGAGCTGGACCACGGTTTCATCGCCTTCGCGATGTTGCGACTGCGCCACCAGCAAATCACCATCCACCTTCGCCGGACGCACCAGCGAGATGCGCTGTCCGGCAAGGTCCAGCGAGATCTTCTGCGTGTCACCGAACAACGGCGCCAGCCACGACACCGGCAGTTTCGGATCCACGCGGCCATCGTCGCCCACGCCGAAGACACCGCCGATCACCATGTCCAGGTAACCGGCCACCGACCACAGCTGGCGCGGCGAATTCACCACGGGACCGCTGAGCTTGCCCTCCTCGACATGCACCGCCTGCGAGACCAGCTCGTAGTTCTCCATGTTGGACGACGCCAACGCGGCACCGCGCAGGATCGAATCCATCTCATGCGCGATGCGCGGCGCATCATTCACCACGCGCGCGGCACGCAGCGAGTACGCACTCACGAACGGCCAGATGGCGCGGTTGTGGTACACGGGCTGGTCGCGGCGTTCCGGCCAGATCACCGGGCTGCCCGCCGGCCACGCGGGATAGTGGGCCAGCGTCTGCTTCGCCCGCGCCGGATCGGCCACACCGCTGGTGACGGCCAGTGCGATGCCGAGCAGGTCATAGCTGTCCACCGGCATCGCGCCAGGGCCGATGTAGCTCATGTACATGCCGCGGTCGGCGCGCCAGAAATGCGCGTTGATCGCCTGCTTCAGGGCCTCGGCCTGCGCGTGAAAGTCCTTCGCGGAAGCATCGTGCCGCTGCTCGGCCAGCTTCGCCGCCAGCTGCAGCGCTTGGTAATGCAGCACGTTGGTGGATAGTGCGAACGACTCGCCGATGAAGCGCACGTCCTTCTCGGTCCACGCCGGATAGGTCTGCTCGCGCCAGTCGAGGAACGAAGTCTCGCCGCGATACAGGCCCAGCGTGCCGTCGAAGACATACAAACGGTCCTGCGCCAGCGTGTCCTTCAGCGCGTGCCAGGTGTCGTCGGCAAAGGCCTGGTCGTCGAGCAGACGGGCCGCGCCCAGGAACCACACCACGCGGTCGGTGCTGATCGGCCAGCTGCCACCCGACCCGGTGTCCTGCATCACATACAGGCCCTGCGGCGCCGACGGCTCGCGCACATCGGACAACTTGAAGCGCAACGATTGTCGCGCGCGATTGGCGTCGATGCGCCACAGCGCCAGATCGATCGAGTACGACAGGTCACGCGTCCACACATACGGCCACTTTTCGCCGGTGGCGAAGCAGTCGCAGGGAATCTCCTTGCCGTGGTCGTAAGCACCGTCCTTGATGGCTGACACCGAGTCGTGTGAAAGATCGTCCTGCGCCATGGCGAACAGGCCGTCAAACAACGGGCTGGCCGTGTGCACGCGCAGCTTCTGCGCGGGAATGGCACGATCACCTGCCGGCGCGTGAAGCACGAAGCCACCGTCGGCCTGCGTGCTCATGCTGGCGCTCTTGCCCTGCCAGTTCACCGTGCCCTGCGCCGTGATGGCGTCGGCCTGCACGGCTCCGGCGAACAGCACCGCGACACAGGCCAGGGCGAGCCGGCGGCGCGGGGAGAATCCGCCACTCACGGCTGCACCGCCTGGGTCGCCAGTTCGATGTTCTGCACCTTGCCTGCGTCGATCTTCACGTACGTCACCTCACCAAACCGATCACGACCCTGCACCCAGCCTTCGCCATCCGATGCACGCAGGGCTTCCGGGCTCGGCGCCTGTGCCATCGCCTTGCCGTCACGGCTCACCGACGTGGCCGGATCGCCATGAATGGCCAGCACGTAGTTGCGCAGTGCGGGCTTGAAGCTGCCTGTCGGCGCGGCGGCGCGGAAGCTCACCTTGCCGGCATCGCGACGAACGGAAAGACCCTGCAGGGCATACGCGCCCTTCTCGTAAGCGTAGGTCTCGCCATCGTCGTCGTAGACATCGAAGCTGGTCAGCGCAGCGGACGGAAATACCTGCACGTCCAGCGACGTTACCGCCTGCTGGCCCACGTAATCCATTACCGGTTGCTGCGGGATGATGGCGCCCTCGCGCACGAACAGCGGAATGTCGCTCCAGTGCTTTGCATCGACGCCGAGCGTGACATCGCTGTCGCCGTCGTACGCCTTGCCGTCGAACCAGCCGATCCACTTGCCCTTCGGCAGGCGCAGGTGTTTGATCGTCTGGCCCTGCTCCACGACGGGCGACACCAGCAGGTAGTCGCCGAACATCCACGCATCGATGCGATCGCGCTGGGCCGGATCCTGCGGATAGGCAAACTGCAACGGGCGCACCAGCCCCACACCATCGGCGTGCGCGTGGTACTCGTAGCTGTAGATGTACGGGATCAGCGAGTAGCGCAGGCGGATGGCGTCGGTCGCGGCCTTCTCCGCCACGGGACCGTACACCCAGGGCTGGCGCTTCTGGCCGAAATCACCGTGCACGCGGAACACCGGGGTGAACGCGCCGAACTGGATCCAGCGGGCGTAGTTCTCGTCGGTCGGGCGTGGTGCCTTGAAGCCGCCACCGTCCATGCCCCAGTGCATCGCACCCACGTCGAAGGCAGCGAGCATGCGCTGGCGTTGTGCCGCCATGCTGGCGAAGCCGCTCTGGATGTCGCCCGACCACACGCCGTACGCGTAGCGCTGCGAGCCCAGGTAGAAGTTGCGGTTCACCGACCACACGCGTTGGTCGCTGTGCGCGCGCTGGCCGTCGTACATGGTGCGCTGCATGTTGAGGAACTGGGTATCGACGCCGCTGTCGTCCGCCTCGTCGTTCCACCACCCCACGATGCCGGTGTCGAACGACTTCTTCAGCGCATCGTTGAAGAACCAGGCGCGCACTTCCGGCTTGTCGAAATCCACATCGCGCACGGGCTTGTGCGAGAAGTAGTCCGGCGCTTCCTTCGACTGCGCCAGCCAGAAGCCCTTCTCGGTCGCTTCGCGGCCTTCCACGGTGTTCACGTGCAGGCGCGGCTTCATGATGCCGGTCATGTGCATGCCGCGCTGGTCCATTTGCGCCTTGAGCTTGCCGTCCGGACCGTCGGGAAACTTGTCGGTGTTCCAGCGAAACTCGCCCATGTCCTCACCCCACGCCTTCCAGTCGAAGTCGAAGGTGAAGTTGTCGATGGGAATGTGCTTGGCGCGATAGGTATCCACCAGCGCCAGCGCTTCCTTCTGGTCGATGCCCCACTGGCTGTTGGTGAAGCCCATGGCCCATTTGGGGAACATGGGCGACGCGCCGCTAAGCTGGCGCATCTGTGCGAACAGCGCATCGGGCGCACCCACCAGCAGGTAGATCGTGCGCACCGGCGGCGCGGGCGGCGGCGCCAGCGCTGCATCTTTGTGCTTCGTCACCGGTGCGGCCTGGATGCGGATATCCGTGGCGGACAGGTCGAAGCGCGCCGGCTCGGCATCGGCGAGCACGCCGTAACCGGCGGTGCTCCATACGAACGGCGCGCCGGTGTGGCCTTGTTCCCCGGCCGTGGCGATCTGCCTGCCTTCGCGCAGCAGGTTGCCCGTGGCCGGATCGAAGGCATTTAGGCCACCGATGCCGTACTGCGGATCACCCTTCGCGTGACGCAGTGACCAGTGTCCGTCCATAGCCCGCGACAGGTCGGCACTGAGCAGCAAGCGGCCCGCGGGATCTTCCACGCGCAGCTCGGCACGGCGTGGATTCCAGTGCACGGCAAGTGCCGCAGAACGCAGGATCTGTTCGTCGCCCTGCGATTCGCGGCTCACCTCCACCGGATCGAAGCTGGCCTGCTCGTCGATCACCGGTGTCGCCGGCTCGCGGGTGCCATCCACCCGCAGCTGGACGATGCCTGGAGCCAGCAGACGCAGCTCCAGCTTGCCCTTGGGCAAGGCCAGTTCCATGCGATCCGCGCTGGCGTCGTTGCGCACCGCCATGACCACCGGCGCGGCGGTCATGGCGGAAAGCAGGGCGAGCGCGAGCAGACGTGCGCGCATCAGTGCAACACCACGGTGCTGTAGGCGGGAAGCGTGAGGCTGCCGTTGTCCAGCGTGGCCTGCGTCTTGGTGGTCATCAGCACGGTGGCGTCCCTGGGCAGAAGATCCGCCTTAGGTTTCCACACCGCGTCCTTGCCGGAAAGGTTGTGCACCACCAGCAGCTTCTGCTTGCCGTCGTTGCGCCAGTACGCCACCAGGTTCGGTTTGCCGGTGGCCAGCACGGTGAGGTCGCCGTCGCGCAGCGCGCTGTTCTGCGCACGCCAGCTGATCAGGGTGCGATAGGTGTTGTACAGCGAGTTCGGATCGTCCTGCTCCGCCTGCACGGAAACGGCCTGGCCCTGGTTGACGCTGGACGGCTTCCAGCGCGACTCGCCCGGACCTGCCTCGCGCTGCCAGCGCATCGGCTCGCGCAGGTTCTCGTCCGGCTTCTTGCCTTCCATGCCCAGCTCTTCGCCGTAGTAGAGGTACGGCCGGCCCGGCAGGGTCAGCAGCATCGCCGCCGCCATGCGCATGTGGTCGACGTTGCCGTTGAGGCGGCTCATCACGCGTTCCTGGTCGTGGTTGGACAGGAAGGTGGAATCGATGTGCGGGGCGTCCCCGGCCACCTTATAGGCATCGTAGGTGTCCTTGAGCAGCTGGCCGAGCTTGCCGGCCTTCTCGCCCTTGGCGCTGACGATCAGCTGCTCCGCCAGCGGGAAATCGAAGATCGAACCCAGCGGCTTGAGATACGGGGCCAGCTCCTTGGGCGAGGTCGCGCTGACTTCACCCACCAGGGTCACTTTCGGGTTCGTCTTCTGCAGCGCCTCGCGGTACTCGGTCCACCACTGGACGTTCTTCTCCAGCGCCTTCTCGCTGTGCACGTCCGACTTGAAGTCGACATAGATGTGCTTGGCGGCATCCAGGCGGAAACCGTCCACGCCCTTGCCCAGCCAGTACTGGCCCACCTTGATCATCTCGGCACGTACGGCCGGGTTGTCGTAGTTGAGGTCCGGCATGTGGCCGCCGAACACGCCGATGTACCAACCATCGCTGCCGGCGTGCCAGATCGGCGTATCGGTAGCGCTGAGGGCCTTGAGATCCGGCTTGGTCGAGGTCCAGCTGTACCAGTCGCGATGCGTGTCGTTGGGGTTCTGCGCTGCCACGAACCACGGATGCGTGTTGCCGGTGTGGTTGATCACCATGTCCATGGTCACCGCGATGCCGCGCTTGTGCGCTTCGGCCACCAGCTTCTCCAGGTCGGCTGTCGTGCCGTACTGCGGGTTGATGCCGTAGTAATCGGTGATGTCGTAGCCGTGATAGCTCGGCGAGCTGTTGATCGGCATCAGCCAGATACCGCTGATGCCCAGGTTCTTCAGGTAATCGAGCTTGGCCGTGACGCCATTGAGATCGCCGATACCGTCGCCGTTGGTGTCATACCAGGCGCGCACGAAGATTTCGTAGTAGACGCCCGAAGGCTGGACGTTCGCGGCGTGTGCCGACGGGGCGTCGGCGGCGCTGGCTGGCGTCGTCCCGGCACCAAGGGCCAGGGAGAGGGCGAGCGCGAGAGAACTGAACAGGCGATTCCGGGACATGCGTTGCTCCATTCGTAGGCCGCGGGCCTTCGACGGAACGGTACACCGGAACGCAGACATCGCATCGGACCGGAAACCGCCACGCCGGGCCTCGCGGTGTGTACGCCGTACCGGCAAGGAACCGGCACGACCCCAAAAGCATCGCGCCGGCCCCTTGCGGAGGCCGGCGCGATCGTGGCTTACAGCTTGAACTCGACGCCGAGGTAGGTCGTGCGGCCGAAGTACTGGATGGTACCGGTCTGCGACGGATCGGAGCCGAAGTAGGTGCGGGTGGGCTGGTTGCTGATGTTCAGCACCTGCACCACGGCGCGCCACTGGTCGGTGAAGGCATACGAGGCCTGGAAGTCGTACACCGTTTCCGCCGCGAACGTGACCATCTGGTTGTTCACCGCCATCTGCGTATCGGAGGCGAACTTCGAACGGTAGTTGCCCGAGACGCGGGCCGAGAACGGACCGTAGTCGTAGAACACCGCCGCACTGGCCACGCGCTTGGACAGGCCCGGCAGGCTGAGGTTCGCTTCCGCGCCGCCCAGGTTGTTCGGGTTGCGCACGTTGCTGGTGGTGAGGGCGAAGTTCGCCTGCACGCCCAGGCCCGACCAGATGCCCGGGAAAATGTGGTTCTTGGCGAAGGCCATTTCCAGACCCTTCACGCTGCCACCGCTGGCGTTGTACGACGTCTGGTACTCGCCGTTGAGGTACGGCTGGCCCGTGGTCGGATCGGTCGGCACGGTGATGCCGGCCGCGGCGAAGTCGTAGTTGTTGTAGGTCACGTCCTGGATGAACGAGTCGATGTGCTTGTAGAACACGCCGGTGCTGAACATGCCGGACTGGTCGTCAAAGTAGTGCTCGTAGCCCAGGTCCCACTGGAACGCGCGCAGCGGATCCAGCAGCGGGCTGGTGCCACCCCACACGTTGTACTGGCCGTTAGACACCCACGAACCCGAACCGGCCAGCATCTTGTTGATCGGCGGACGCGCCAGCACCTTGGCGGCCGAGAAGCGCATCTGGTCGTCGTCGGTGAGGTGGTATGCCAGGTTCAGCGACGGCAGCCAGTCGGAATAGGTCTTGCCGACATGCAGCGGCGCGTAGTCGTAGCTGGTGTAGCCGTTGCCGTCGGTGATCGGCACGCCGGCACCGTTGCCCACCTGCTGCAGGCCATCGCTGTACTGCTTCTGGTGCGAGTAGCGCATGCCGACGTTGCCGGTCAGCTCGTGACCGAACACTTCCTGCGCATCGATATCGGCCTGGAAGTACAGGTCGCGGGTCTGCTCATCCACCGAGCCGCTCTGGATTTCAGACCAGCTGTTCTTGTTGATGTCCTTCACCGGGTTGGCAGTGATGCCGTGCGCGGCGAGGATGGCAGCGCCATTGAGCTGCAGGAAGCACGGATAGCTGGCGAAATCACCCTTCCAGCAGCGCACGCTCGCGGCGCTGGACGGAATGGTCAGCGGCAGGCCGGCCGTCTTGTCGGTGCCCCACTCCGAACCGTAGACGTACACTTCGCGGTCGGCATTGTAGGTGTGGTTGTTGATGTAGACGCCTGCTTCCAGCGCCGAGAACCACGAGCTGTTGGGCAGGTCGTACTTCACGTCGGTGCGGAACGCCTTCATCTTGTCGTGATAGATGTAGGGGTAGACGCCGTAACGCGACAGGCCCATGTCACTCAGGTTGGTGTACGTGCCCGGATTGGCGAACGACACGGTGCCGAGGCTGCGACCGGCCAACTGATAGGTGGTGGACTGCGCCATCAGCGACGGGGTGGCCGTGCCGAGGTTGTTGTACGGATCAGCCGTGGTGTCCACGTTGATCTCGTCGCTGCTCGCACGGGACAGCGACACGTCGGAGTTGACGTGCCACGGGCCGTGGTTCCACTTCATGTTGAGGCCACCAGAGAACACGCTGGTGTTGGTGGTGTAGTTGTCGGCCGTGGTCTCGTTGGAGAACTGGGTGGTGCCGTCACCGGACACCGTGCCGCCGGTCATCGTGCCGTACGGGCCAAGCACCGCGTTGGAAATCGTCGCGTTGCCGCCGTAGATGTTCTGCGTACGGAAGCCGTAGCCGAACGAGCTGTCCTTGAACTTGGAGTAGAACGCGTCGGCGCCGAACTGCAGTTCGTCGGTGGCCTTCCACACCACGGTGGCCATCTCGCCGGTGCGGCGCTCGCTGCCGCCGTTCTGCTGCACCTGCAGGCCCTGGGTCAGGTAGGCGTACTGGCCACTGGGCAGCTTCGTGAGGTTGCCGTCGGAGGCTTCGCCGACGAACTGCTCGGCCACATGCGGCTGGTACATCTGCGCCACGCCCAGGCCCACGCCCAGGGTGTCGTTGAGGAACTTGCCCTGCCATGCGGCGCTCAGTCGGTAGCCGGTGGAAGGCGCACCCGCCACATCGCTCGCCTGGCTGTTGTAGCTGCCACGCGCGTCGATGTTGAGGTTCTGTTCCTTCGGCGCATTGAGCGGGTTGGCCGTTTCCATGGCGATGGTGCCGCCCACGCCGCCGGTGACCAGCGATGCCTGCGAGGACTTGTACACCGTGGCCATGTTGATCAGCTCGGACGGGTACTGGTCGAACTGGATGTAGTTGCTGCCGCTGGTGGACGGCTGCTCACGACCGTTCAGCGTGGTCTGGATGAAGTTGCCCGAGAGGCCGCGGATGTTGATCTGCGAGGCCTGGCCGGCAATGCGCTCGGCCGAGACGCCCGGCAGGCGCGTCAGCGCATCGGCAATGGACTGGTCAGGCAGGCCGCCGATGTCGGCCGCGGTGATGACGTTCTGGATGGTATCGGCGTAACGCTGGTAGTCGATCGCCTTTTCCATGCCCTGGTTGTAGCCCGTTACCGTGATGGCACCGAGGCTCTTGGCCAGCTGCTGATCCTGCGTTTCCTTGGACTTGTCGTCCTTCTTGGCGGTCTGGTCGCCCTGCTGAGCAGGTGCAGCCTGATCGCTGGTCGCGCCATTGGTGGCGGCAGCGCCGGCCACGTTCGCGCCCGTATCCGTCGGCATCGCGTTAATGCCGGCCGTGAAACACAGACCGGACGCCAGCGCCAGGGCCAGCACATTACGTTTCAGTTCCACCGTCTTCCCCTCCCACGGGTTTGCACTTCACTTGGTTTTGTAGTTGCCGACTGCAGTCCCCACAGACTGCGCCGGGCTACGCGCCAGCACATGCCGAATGATCGGAGGGCCCCGTCGCGTGGCGGCCATGGTAGGGCTGCAAGAAAGAGCGAACAGGCCCTTGCATACGTATTCATACCCCGGTTTTTTTGTGCACCTTTGACAAAAATCCAACAGTCGCCTGCCAGCTCGCGTGCGCACCGATGCACATGCCTGCCATGGCGGTATTTCTGAGAAAAGCGGCTGGCATCGCGGTTTTCCTCGCGCCGACCGCAACCGCCGGGTGCAATTTCCCGGGGTGCAAACGCATCGCTTTGCGTCCTGCTGCATCGCAATAACGGCATTTTTTGAATACGTATGCAAACGAAGCGCCCGCTTCGCACTCTGCCTTTAAGCTGCCCCCCGCGCTTCGCTCGGACATCAAGTCCTGTGTGCAGCGCTCGCATCGGGCGGGAATGGGACTAGCGAATGAGTCAGGCACCTTGGTGGCGCGGCGCCGTCACCTATCAGATCTATCCACGCAGCTTCATGGACACCAACGGCGATGGCGTCGGTGACCTGCCCGGCATCGTCGACAAGCTCGACTATGTCGCGAGCCTTGGCGTGGACGCGATCTGGATTTCGCCGTTCTTCCGCTCGCCCATGGCGGACTTCGGCTACGACATCGCCGACTACCGCGAAGTCGACCCGCTGTTCGGCACCAATGACGATTTCGACCGCCTGCTGGCCAAGGCGCATGCGCTGGGCCTGAAGGTGATGATCGACCAGGTGCTCAGCCACACCTCGGTGGAACACGCCTGGTTCAAGGAAAGCCGCGAGAGCCGCGACAATCCCAAGGCGGACTGGTACGTATGGGCTGATGCCAAGGACGACGGCACGCCGCCCAACAACTGGCTGTCGCTGTTCGGCGGCTGCGCCTGGCAGTGGGAGCCGCGCCGCGGCCAGTATTACCTGCACAACTTCCTGACCTCGCAGCCCGATCTCAATTACCACCACCCCGACGTGCGCCGCGCGGTGCTCGACGAGGTGAAGTACTGGCTGGACAAGGGCGTCAACGGCCTGCGACTGGACGCGATCAACTTCTGCTTCCACGACCGCGAGCTGCGCGACAACCCGCCCAAGCCCGAGGAAAAGCGCGTGGGCCGCGGCTTCAGCCCGGACAACCCGTACGCGTTCCAGTACCACTACTACAACAACACGCAGCCGGAGAACCTCGCGTTCCTCGAAGACCTGCGTGCCTTGATGGACCAGTACGAAGACGTTGCCGCCATCGGCGAGATCTCCTCGGAAGACTCCCTCGCAACGACTGCCGAGTACACGAAGCACGGTCGCCTGCACATGGGCTACAGCTTCGAGCTGCTCACCGATGACTTCAGCGCCGATTACATCCGCGGCACGGTGCGCAATCTTGAAGCGCAGATGCTCGAGGGCTGGCCGTGCTGGGCCATTTCCAACCACGATGTGGCGCGCGTGCTCACCCGCTGGGGCAACGGCGACGCCTCGCCGCAGCTCGCCAGCCTGCTCAGCGCCATGGTGTGCTCGCTGCGCGGCTCGGTGTGCGTGTACCAGGGCGAAGAGCTGGGCCTGACCGAGGCCGAGGTGCCGTTCGAAGCCCTGCAGGATCCGTACGGCATCACCTTCTGGCCGACCTTCAAGGGTCGTGACGGATGCCGCACGCCGATGCCGTGGGACGGTGGCGTCAACGCCGGTTTCAGCGTCGGCGAACCCTGGCTGCCGGTGCCCGCGGAACATCGCGAACTGGCGGTCACGCTGCAGGACGCCACGCCCGAGTCGGCGCTCAACGGCTTCCGCCGCTTCATGGCCTGGCGCAAGACGCAGCCGACGCTGCGCTGGGGCGACATCCAGTTCATCGACACGCCCGAACCGGTGCTCGCCTTCACCCGCAAGCACGGTGACGACACGCTGCTGGTGGCGTTCAACCTGTCGAAGCAGCCGGCGGAACTGCCGCTGCAAGTGGGCAAGCTCACCGCCGTCGACGGCCACGGGCTGAGCCAGGGCATCGCCACCGATGCGGGCATCAGCCTGCCCGGCCATGGCGCCTTGTTCGCCAGGATCGACTGAACCACCGCTTACCTCCCTCGACGGCGGACACCTGACTTCATGCCGCCGTCGACTTTTCTTTCTCCCTCTGCTCCTATGATCGGCGTCCCGATCCATAGGAGTTTTCCATGCGCGCAGTGCTGATCCTTGTTGGCCTGATCCTTCTGGCCGGCGGCATCTGGGTAATGGCCGGCCACGGCAGTTACCAGACCACCGACACGCTGGTGCAGATTGGTTCGGCCAAGGTCACAGCCACCCACGACAAGGCCCTGCCGCAGTGGGCTGGCATCGCCGGCATCGCCGTGGGCGCGCTGCTCGCCCTGGGCGGATTCCTCAAGAAGGGTTGACGTTCGAGCGCCGTCATTCCGGCGCTCGCCCCCTTTTGTGGGGCAGGCCGGCATGACGAGCATGTAGGCTACGGGTTTCCCCCTCCCCACCGGGAACGGACCATGGAACGACGCACCTTCCTGCGCCAGGCCGGCGCCACGCTGGCCGCAGCCTCCACGGCAGGCCTTGCCGCGTGCGCGGGGCAGCGGGTGGAACCGACCCAGGCTTCGGGCACCACCTCGCCCACCCTGCCCCTGATCCGCGCCAACACCGACCGCATCACCGGCGTGTACGTGTGCACACGTCCGTTCCGCGCGGAAGGTCCGCGCATCGAAACGCAGAAGCTGGGCAAGAAGACCGTGGTGCACAACTACGGGCATGGCGGGAGCGGCTGGTCACTGTCGTGGGGCTCGGGCACGCTGGCCCTGCAGCTGGTGCAGGCCACCGGCGCGAAGGAACTGGGCGTGATCGGCTGTGGCGCCATCGGCCTCACCACGGCCCTGCTCGCCCAGCAGGCCGGACTCTCCGTGCGCATCTACGCCAAGGCGTTTCCGCCGGACGTGTTCTCCATGCGCGCCTCCGGCCTGTGGACGCCCGACTCGCGCATCTGCGATGCCACCCATGCGCCCGCACTGGCCGATCGCTGGGAAATGATGGCGCGCCTTTCGTACGCGCGTTACCAGAGCATGCTCGGCCTGCCGGGCAAGCCCATCGAGTGGATCGACGGCTACTCGCTTTCCGATGCGCCTTTCGGCAAGTTCCACGGCGATGTGGCGGATGAACCGGAGTACGGCGAATTCGCCGACCGCGTGCGCGATCTCACGCCGCGCTCCGTGGAGCTGCCGCCGGGCAGCCATCCGTTCCCGGAACCGAACGTGCGTCGCTACACCACGCTGATGTTCAATATCTCGAGCTACGCCAGCTACCTGATGAACGAGTACATGGCGGCGGGCGGCAAGATCGAGATCCGCGAGTTCGAGCATCCCGAACAGCTACAGTCGCTACCCGAACACACGCTGGTCAATGCCACCGGATACGGCGCGCGCGCCCTGTTCGGCGACGAATCGGTGGTGCCCGTGCGCGGACAGACCGCGCGACTGATTCCGCAGCCCGAAGTCACCTACGGCCTGCGTACGGACAACCTCAGCGTGGTGCCGCGCAGCGACGGCATCCTGGTGCAGGTGATCGGCGACACAGGGAACTTCAACAACCCCGACATCACGCCACATCGCGAGGTATCGGAGGCCGCCGTGCGCGAGCTGGCCGACATCGTGGCGAAGATGAAACGCGACCCGGCGCACGTTCCCGGCTGAAGACTCGCTGACGCGCATTGACGCGACACAGACGCCGGGCAAAGTACGGCGCGGCATACTGTTCGCCTGCCGCGCCGTTTCAAGGAGTCATGCATGCACGCCGTCGCGACCACTGTGGTGAATCGGGTCCCGTGGCGCCAACGCGCGGCGGCGCTCGCGTTCATGCTGCTTCCGTCCATGCTGTGGGCGCAGGCGCAGATCCAGATCGTGCCGCTGCCGGAGGCGAAACACGCCGCCGTCACCCAGCTGGGTGCAGCCGACCTCAGCGCCGCCGACGTGCAGCCCTGGATGGACGGCGAAATGAATGGCGTGATGCAGAAAGGCAGCGTCACGGGTGCCGTGGTCGTGGTGGTGAAGGATGGCGAGATCCTTTTCTCCCGGGGCTATGGCCATGCGGACGCGGCCGGGCAGAAGGCCGTCGACCCGGCGGACACGATGTTCCGTGTGGGCGCCATGTCCGGCGCGGTCACCGCCACGGCGGTGATGCAGCTGGTGGAGCAGCACAAGCTGGACCTCGACGCGGATGTGAACCGCTATCTCGACTTCACCATTCCGCCTTATGACGGCAAGCCGGTGACGCTGCGCGACCTGCTGACCAATACCGCGGGCTTCGAGGATGTGCGCAAAGGGCTGTACGTCACCGATCCCAAGCGCGTCGACGAGGACGAGCTGGGAATGCATCACGGCTCGCTGCTGCCGACGCGAATCTATCCCGTGGGTACCGTTCCCGCATATTCCACGTACGGCCTGGCGCTCGCCGGCTATATCGTGCAACGCGCGTCGGGCCAGCGCTTTGTCGAATTCACCGGGCGGCACATCTTCGAGCCGATGGGCATGCAGCACACCACCTTTGCGCAATCGACGCCGTTGTGGCCGAACGTCGCTTCAAACGCTGGCCCGGCAGGAACACCTGCGCTCATCAGGAAGCTGGTGGTACCCACACCCGCAAACGGCCTGGCCACCAGCGGCGAAGACATGGCGCGCTTCATGATCGCCTACCTGCAGTTCGGCCGCGCCGGCAACACGCAGCTGCTGGAACAGGCCACAGTGAAGCAGATGCAGGACGGGCAGCGCGCGACGATTCTCGGCCTGCCCGGCATGGCGCTGGGCTTCGCGCACCGGGATCGCGACGGCCAGGTCGTGCTCGACCAGGACGGTGATTTCAACGAATACCACAGCCTTCTCACGCTGTTTCCGGAACACCACACCGGCCTGTTCATCGCCACGGCCGGCGGTGATGCCGGACCGTTGCTGCGCCCCCTCGCCGAGCGCTTCTCGTCCCGCTATTTCCCGCCGCTGCCGCAACTCAAGCCCGCCACGCTGGGCACCCACAAGCAGCACTCGGCGCAGCTGGTCGGTCGCTATACCTCCAGCATCACGTCGCAGAGCAACGTGCTCGCCCTGCGCGACCTGTTCCTGCAGAGCGAGATCACGCTGGCCGCCGATGGCTCGCCGGTGACGCCCATGTTCGGTGCCGCGCACTGGCGCGAGGTGAAGCCGTACCTGTGGAAGGACGACACCACCGGCCGCTGGCTGGGCGCACTGGTGCGCGATGGCAGTGTGCGCATGCTTTCCACCGACGTGCTGTCGCCCACGGAGGCCTACCTGCCCGCCACCGGCCCCACGCCGGGCGGCGTCCGCCGCGTGCTGTCGCTGTTGCTCGCGGTCTTCGCGCTGGTCGCGCTGTCATGGCCGCTGATGGCCTGGCTGGGTCGGCGCCGCGCCGCGCTGGCGTTGCCGGACGATGACATGCGCGGGTATCGCCTCAGCCGGCTCACCGCCTTGCTCTACCTGCTGTTCGCCGGCGGCTGGTGCCTGATGTTGCCGCGACTGGGGACGCTGCATCTGGAGTTTCGACTGGCGCTGCTGTTCCTGGTCGGTTTGCTGGCCGTGCTCGGCACGCTGCCGGCAGCATGGGAGACATGGCGCGCATGGCGTGGCGGCGCCTGGTGGCGACGTATCAGCAGCAGCCTCCTGCTGCTGGCCTGCCTTGGCGCCATCGCGTTTATCGTGCAGTGGCATTTGTTGAGCCTTGATCCCGGTTACTGATGAGCCCGGCCTGCAGCACCGCCTCCTTGTAGGAGCGCACTAGTGCGCGACAGGTGACTGCGGCCATTCGGGATGCCAGATGATGTGGCGCGCTGCCGTGCCGCGGTCGCGCACTAGTGCGCTCCTACAGGGGATTTTGGGCCGTTCGGGACCGATCCAGCCCCGCCCGCTACAATAGGCAGGATGGATGTCTCCCACCTGATCGACAAGCTCAACGACGCGCAGCGCGAAGCGGTCTGCGCGCCTCCCGGCAACTACCTCGTGCTCGCGGGCGCCGGCTCCGGCAAGACGCGCGTACTCACCCACCGCATCGGCTGGCTTACCCAGGTAGAGGGCATTTCGCCGTGGGCGATCCTTGCGGTGACCTTCACCAACAAGGCCTCGGGCGAAATGCGCGCGCGCCTGGACCAGCTGATCCCGGGCGGTACGCAGGGCCTGACCGTGGGTACGTTCCACGGCATCGCGCACCGGTTGCTGCGCCGCCACTGGCGCGAGGCCGGCCTGCCGGAAGGCTTCCAGATCCTCGACGCGGACGACCAGCAGCGCATCATCAAGCGCGTGATCGCCGGTCTGGGCCTGGACGAAGCCCGCTTCCCGCCGCGCCAGGCCACCTGGCAGATCAACCAGTGGAAGGACGAAGGCCGGCGTGCCGACAGCATCGAGCATCGCGATCACCCGATGACGCGCACGCTGGTGCAGATCTATCAGGCGTATGAAGAAGCCTGCCGCCGCGCGGGCCTGGTGGATTTCGCCGAACTGCTGCTGCGCGCGCACGAACTGTGGCTGCACAACCCGGCCATCCTCGAGCACTACCGCGACCGCTGGCGTTACCTGCTGATCGACGAGTTCCAGGACACCAACACGCTGCAGTACGCGTGGATCCGCGTGCTGGCCGGCAACACGGGCCAGGTGTTCGTGGTGGGCGATGATGACCAGGCCATCTACGGCTGGCGCGGCGCCAAAGTGGAGAACGTGCAGCAGTTCCTGCGCGATTTCCCCGGCGCCAAGACCATCAAGCTGGAGCAGAACTACCGCTCCACCTCCACCATCCTCAAGGCCGCCAACAGCGTGATCGCACGCAACGGCGGGCGCCTCGGCAAGCAGCTGTGGACGGATGGCGGCGAGGGCGAGCGCATCGCGCTGTACGCCGCGTACAACGAGCAGGACGAAGCGCGCTTCGTGATCGAACGCATCCGCGAGTACGTTGCCGAGCACGGCGAGGCGCGCGATTGCGCCATCCTCTACCGCTCCAACGCCCAGTCGCGCAATTTCGAAGAACAGCTGATGCAGCGGGATATCCGCTTCCGCGTGTACGGCGGCCAGCGATTCTTCGACCGCGCGGAAATCAAGGACGCACTGGCCTACCTGCGCCTGTCCTCCAACCGCCAGGACGACGCTGCCTTCGAGCGCGCGGTGAACACCCCGCCGCGCGGCATCGGCGATCGCACGCTGGACGTGCTGCGCCGTCGCGCACGCGTCGAGAACAGCTCGATGTGGGAGGCCTCGCTGAGCGAGCTCAGCGGCGGCAAGGAACTGGCCGGCCGCGCGAAGAACGCTGTGAAAGCCTTCCTCACCATGATCGAGGACATGGCCCGCGCCTTTGCCGGCGCCGGCACGGGCGACGCGCTGGCGCTGGCCGAACAGATCGACCACGCCATCACCCACACCGGCCTGCGCGACTTCTACGAGAAGGACAGCCGCGGCAACGCCGAATCGCGCGTGGAGAACCTGGACGAACTGGTCAACGTCGCCAGTCGCTTCGAACTCACGCCGGACGATGAGGAAGCCGGCCTGAGCGAACTGGCCGCCTTCCTGTCGCACGCCGCGCTGGAAGCCGGCGAAGGCCAGGGCGAGGCCTGGGACGACTGCGTGCAGCTGATGACGCTGCACTCGGCCAAGGGCCTGGAATTCCCCGTGGTTTTCCTGGTCGGCATGGAGGAAGGCCTGTTTCCCAGCCAGCGTTCGGTCGAGGACGAAGGCCGACTCGAAGAAGAGCGCCGCCTCGCCTACGTGGGCATCACCCGCGCCCGCGAACGCCTGTTCATCACCTATGCCGAATCGCGCCGCATGCACGGCGTGGAAATGCTGGCACGCCCGTCGCGCTTCCTCGCCGAAATTCCGCCGGAGCTGATCGACGAGGTGCGTCCGCGCGTGCAGGTAAGTCGCCCGTTGTATGGCGCACGCCCTACCGGCGGCTCAAAGTCGCTGGAGGAAGCCATGCCGCTGACGCTGGGCCAGCGCGTGAGCCACCCCAGCTTCGGCGAGGGTATCGTGGTGAGCGCGGAAGGCAGCGGCGCGCACATGCGCATCCAGGTCAATTTCGCCAGCAGCGGCAGCAAGTGGCTGGTCTATGCCTATGCCAACCTGACGCCACTGTAAGCACCCCTGGGGCACGACAAGGCAGACGACCATGAGCGACCAGCCTTCACTGCGCGACAACCTGCGCCAGCTGTTTGACGTGCAGCAGGGCATGGCCTTTGTCTATCGCCACCTGCCATGGACGCACCGCCTCATGCAGGGTGCATGGTTCGCCTTGCTGGCCCTGCTGGCCGCCAGCGCTTCCTACGGACTGGGCCTGCTGCTGCATACCCAGCAGGCGTTCTGGGCAGCACTCACCGCCATCGCCGTCACCCAGCAGAACTACATGGATACGCGCGCCTCCTCGCGCGACCAGATCATTGGTGCGCTGGTGGGCGGTCTGGCCGGCTTCGGCGCCGTCCTGCTGCTGGGCGAGCAATACAGCGCCTACGTGGTGGGCCTGGTCGCGGCCATCGGCGCGTGCTGGACGCTGGGCGTGGGCAGCGCGGCGCGACTCAGCGCCACCACCACCACCATCATCCTGCTGGTTCCGCACTCCGGCTCGTTCTGGCTGATCGCACTGACCCGCGTGGGCGAGGTGGCGCTGGGCATCGCTTGTGCGCTGGCGGTGGTGGCCGTGGCCGAGCGCGTGCAACGCTGGTGGGTGCGGCCGGTGGAATGAGCCGGATATCATCTGGCCGCTAAACGCACGAAACTTCGACCGGAACCGGCGCCCTTTGCGCAAGCTCCCAATGTCCAGGCATTCGATACGGGCCACGCCATGACGAGCGAAACCTCCGGCGACATCGCCGACACCAGCCGAGCGCGACTGGACCACGACATCTGCGTGCACATCTTCACGGCATCGGCGGCGATGGTCGGCGTGTGCCTGACCGTCATCGGCATCCTTCGCGTGGTGATCTCGCTGCGCAAGGAAGACATGCTCGGCGACGACCTGCTCGCAGTGAACGCGATGCTCTACCTGGCCTCCTGCCTGCTGTCGTACTGGGCGCTGCGCACGCGCAACCGCGGTCGCAACCATCGGCTGGAACACATTGCCGACGCGATCTTCCTCGTGTCGCTGGTATTCACCGCGGTCAACGCAGGATTCATCACCTGGGCGATTTCGGCCAGCTGAAAAAAAGCCGCTTCGGATCGAAGCGGCTTTTTGTCTTACTCCGGCAGCCTTGGCACGCCGTGTTCGCTGCGTTCTTCCATGGCGATGGGGCGCGTATCCAGCCGCGGGGAACGTGCATTCTGCGGCAAGGGCTCAACCGCTTCACCGCGGGCCAGCGCCAGTGCGTTGCGGTAGCAACGCTGGGCCAGCGCAGCATCGCCCTGGCCGGCGTGTACATCGCCCAGCGCTTCCCATGCACCGCTGCTGGGCGTGAGCGCGAGGGAGCGTTCCAGATACTGCGAGGCCTTGCCCCACAGGCTCAGCCGCACGCACATGCGACCCAGCGTGAGCAGCAGCGCGGCATCGTTCGGGTGGCCATCCAGCCACGACTCGGCACGGCGCAGGCGTGCCTCGATATCGTCACCGCCGAGCGAACCATAGGTTTCGATCAGCAGCGGTGACCATTCGCGACGCAGTGCGGATTCCACTTCATCCATGGCCGGCAGCACCATGCCGAACGAGGCGGCCTGGCGTGCATAGGCGTCGATGGCGGCCGGCACGCGGCGTTGCGCCTTGGGCAGCTGCGACCACAACGTATTGAGCGCGGCGGCATCCGGTGCGCTGCGCAGCGACGCGGCAAGCACCTGTGCTTCCAGTGCGGCAAAACTCTTCGCGCCGAGCGCACCGCTCTTCTGCAGTGGCTCCAGCGCCTGGCGCGCGCGGCGCGTATCGCCACTGGCCAGACCGGCCAGCGCCAGTTCGCGCCAGCCACCCGGGGTGAGGTTGCCCGCATCCGCGTCCGCGGCAAGCAGGTTCACGGCCTCGGTGGCGCGGCCTTCACGACGCAATACGCGTGAGCGCAGCACACGCGCGGCACGCGGCGCGACCTGGGCGGCTTCGTCCAGCGTGGTCAGTGCGCGGCTGTTCTCACCGCGACGCGACGCCGCTTCGGCGGCGGCCAGCAACGCAGGGCCGCGTATGGCATCGAGGCGCGATGCACGGTGCAGGTCGCGCTCGGCGTCGCCATGTCGGCCTTCCATCAAGGCCTGCAGGCCTTCGCTCATCTTCTTGCGGCTCAGCCGGCGATGACGACGCGTGAACGCGCCGAACGGCCAGCGCACGGCAAACCACAGCGCGCTGAGCAGCGCCCAGGCCAGCAGCAGGATGACCACGGCGGCCACCACCGTCGTTTCCGCCTGCCAGCCACGCAGCTGCACCAGCACATAACCGGGATCTTCAGCCACCCAATGCCAGCCGAACGCGGCCAGTGCCGCGACGATCACCAGCAACAGAATCCAGCGCCACAACTTCATGGCCTGGCTCCGACCGAGCTGCTGCTCGCGGGCTTGAGCGCATGCACCGCCCGCAGGTTGCGCAACTCGCCGAGTGCGGCGCCCAGCTGCACCGGTGCACCCGGCGCCTGGGCGATCAGCGATGCCAGCTGCTCGCGGGCCTGCTGCACCGGTGCGGCTGCCTCGTCGAACTGCCCGGCCAGGCCGGCGTCGGCGCGCTTGAGCGCAGCGATATAGGCATCGCGATCGGAAGCCAGCAGCGCGGCCTGCGCCTGTGCAAGGTCAATGGCGGTGAGCTCGCGTGCAAAACGCGCATCGGCCACCGACAACGGCGCGCCATTCGTGCGCTGCACCTTCACCACGTTGTTCAGCGCACCCATGATGCGCGACCAGCCGCTGCCCGATGTATCGTTGGCCGTCGAATCCAGCGGCTTCAGCGGCAGCTCGGTCATCGACGCACGCAGATGGCTCAACGTGCTAAGTGACGTATCGAGATTGCCCGCCTTGCTCTTGGTCAGCGCTTCGCGCTCCGCACCGATGCTCTGGCGCAGGCCGGAGAACGCGTCGTCGTTGACGGCAGCCAGGGCCTGGTCCGCCAGTGCATAGGCATCCAGGGCGCCCTGCGCGTCGTGGAACAGGTCGTAGCGTTCCTTGGCCATGCGCAGCAGCGACTCGGTTTCATCGAGCAGCATGGCGTCGTGGCCGGACAGCGTCTTTTCCGACAGCTTGGCCACGGCATCTTCAAGATTGCGCATGCGCTCGGCCTGGCCCAGCACTTCCTCGCGCAGCGAGCGGTTTACCTGATCGGCATCGCCCAGGCGCTGGCGTAGCAGGTTGCGTTCGCTGTCGCTTGCGCTGAACGCGCTTTCCAGCGTGTCCACGCGCTGCTTGAGTGCATCGGTGGCGGCATGGTTGGCCACGCTGCCCTGTTCCTGCTGCCACTGGCGCCAGCCCACATAGCCGGCGCCGCCCGCGGCCACCAGCGAGATCAGCAGGGCAACCGCCAACGTGCCGCTGCCGCGACGTGCCGGTGGCGCCGAACGGGCCGGGCGGGAAGAGGTATCGGAACGCGTACCCTCGGGTGCGCCGCTTTCGGGGATGGAGTCGTCTTGGCTCATGCGAGACATGCTAACAGCCCACCGCGGGGTGCTCGCATCAAACGGGCGTGAAAGTCGGCGATGCCGCCACCAAAACCGCTAGGAGCGCGCTGCCGCAGCCAGCAGGTTTTCAGACAATGCCGAATCGGCGACCTCGATGCGACGGAACCCGGCCTCGCGCGCAGCCACCGCGAGGCGATCACTGCTGGCCACTGCCACCGCGCGGCAGAGATGAGTGAACACGTCGGCGGGCAAGCCTTGCCTCAGGTTATCGAGCGCTTCGGCGCTGGACAGCAGCACGCGTGCCTCGGCCGGCAGCTGCATCACGGCTTCGAGCTGGCGACGTTGCCAGCGCGGCGCGCCGCGTCGATACACATGCACTTCGCGCAAGCGCGCGCCGCGCGCCAGGAACTCGGCGCACAACACACCGCGTCCACCGGGCGCGCCGATCAGGGCAACGCGTCGACCGCCCAGATCGGCCAGTGCGGGATGCGCCAGCAGCCCCTCGCTGTCCTGACTGCCCGCCGGCACCAGCGCCTGCAACCCATGCCGACCCAGCGCGCGAGCGGTCCCCCGCCCCACGGCCACAACCTGTGCCCGGGTCGCCAGGGGAGCCAGTCGCGCGGCAAAACGCACGGCAGCCGGGCTGGTGAACACCAGCAGCTCGTCAGCCAGGGCCTGCTGCAGCGTCGCGGCCACCTCCGTGCCGGTCATGGCCTGCAGCGACAGGCCCGGCAGCAGCAGGGCCTGGCCACCCAGCCGACGCACCTTGCGCGCCAGCGGCGAGCCGGTGCCGGCCGGGCGCGTGACCACCACCACGCGGCCATTCAGCAGGTGCTCGTCGAGTGCGCTGCGTCGCAAGTTCATGGGCCGCTCCGGGGAATGGCAGCGAGTGTAACGGCCATGCGCCTGCGGATGGTCTGCCTTCCTTCGTAAACTACCCCTTCCCCCTCGTTTCCCCACTCTTTGTTACCCCATACGATGAGCACCACCGAAAGGCACACCCTTGCGCGCAAGCTGGTCACGTTCATGCGCGATGAAATCCCGCTCGCGCAGAACATGGAACTGAACCTGCTCGATTGCGACGAAAACCACCTCGCCCTGGCCGCGCCACTGGGCCCCAACATCAACGACAAAGGCTGCGCGTTCGGCGGCAGCCTGGTGAGCGTGATGACGCTCAACGGCTGGAGCCTGGTCGAACTGGAGCTGCGCATGCGCGGGCTGGCCTGCGATGTGTTCGTGGGTGAATCCACCGTGCGTTATCTGGAGCCGGTGTGGGACGACTTCGTCAGCGAAGCCCGGCTTTCCGACGGGGCCAGCTGGTCCACCTTCTTCGACACGCTGGCCGCCCGTGGGCGCGCCCGCATCGAGGTGTCGTGCCGGGTGCCCGGCACCGGCGAGAAGCCGGCGGCCACGCTGGAAGGCCGTTACGTGGCCAAGCTGCGGTCGCCCGACGCGGTGTGAAAACGCGGCCTGCGTGACGACAGCGTGCCTGCGCTTTGGGCACAATGCGGCCATTGCCCAAGGGGAAGGCTCATGCGTCGCATCCTGGTTCCGCTTCTCACGCTGTCCCTGCTCGCGCTCGGTGGTTGCGCCACCGACCAGCGCAAGGACCAGCTCACTACCACGCTCAACGCCTACGCCAGCACCGTGCGCTGGGGCGATTTCAACGCGGCGCTGCATTTCGTGGACCCCAAGGTGCTCGAGGAACACCCCATCCCCTCCGTGGAGATGGCGCGCTACCAGCAGTACAAGGTCAGCGGCTACGACGAGGGCAACGGCCCGGTGCCCAACGGCGAGTTCGAAGTGCACCAGACCGTGCAGATCAACCTGGTCAACGTGAACACCCAGCACGAGCGCACCGTGACCGACCACCAGACCTGGCATTTCGACCAGGCCAGCAAGCACTGGTACCTGGTATCGGGCCTGCCGGACATCAGCCAGCCCTGAGCCGGCGGGGCAGTCCGGGGCGTGCCTCGCCCCCGGACCGCCCCCGCCCTATAATCGCCCGTTCTCTCCAACCTGCGCGGCCCAGACCGTGCCTGCGGAAACCAACGAATGAGCGATGTCCTGCACAAGCTGCCCGAGTTCATCGGCCACAACCTGGCGCTTGCCGCGCTGTTCCTGATCCTGCTGCTCGGCCTGATCGTCGTGCAGCTGATGGTCATGCTGCGCAAGTACAAGGAGCTGACCCCGGCCAGCCTGACCCTGCTGATCAATCGCGAGGGTCCGCTGATGATCGACCTGTCCGCCTATGCGGACTACGAGAAGGCCCACGTGCCGGGCTCGCGCCATGTCGCGATGAGCCAGTTCGACCCGGAGCACAAGGACATCGCCAAGGCGAAGGACGTGCCGGTGGTACTGATCGACAAGGACGGCCGTGGCGCCAGCGACAAGGCCGCACAGCGCCTGGTCAAGGCCGGCTTTGCCAAGGTCTACACCCTGGGCGGCGGCGTGATCGGCTGGCAGGCGGCCCAGCTGCCGGTGGCCAAGGGCAAGAACCCGGGTTGATGGTTCCGCCGGGCGGGGGCGCCACGCCCTCGCCCGCAGCATCGCGACTTACAGGCCGACGATGCCTGCGCGGTTGCCGAGAATCTGCGCCAGCACGTCGGGCGCGTAATCGAACGAATCGTAGTAAAGCCGCTCTTCCGGCAGTCCTGCCCCGGTAAAGAGCTTGCGCCCCACGTCGATCATGGCCGGTGGACCACTCATGTAGACGTCGTAACCGGCAAGATCCGGGTGATCCTGCAGCACGGCTTCGTGCACCAGCCCCGCGCGGATGCCACTGGCCAGCGCCTGCTCCGCATCCGAGATCACCGCGTGGAAATGCAGGTCATGCCCCACGTCGGCCCAGCGCTCGGCCTGCCCGCGCATGTACAGGTCCGCCGCGTGCCGCGCGCCCCAGTACACATGCATCGGTCGGCGCGTACCCAGGGCGATGAAGTGCTCGACAATGGCCTTCACCGGCGCAAAGCCCGTGCCACCCGCCATGAAGATCATCGGCCGTTCGGCATCCTCGCGCGGCACGAAGGTGCCCAAGGGGCCTTCGATGCGCAGCGCGTCACCGACCTTCAGTGCATCATTCACCCACGAGGTGAAACCACCGCCGGCGACGTGACGCACGTGCAGCTCGATGGTGCCGTCAGCCTGCGGATGGTTGGCGATGGAAAACGGGCGACGACGTCCCTCGTCCAGCAACACGTCCAGATACTGGCCCGGCAACCAGGTCAACCGCGCATCCGGCGAGGCCGGCGTCAGGTGCAGGCCGATCACGTCCGGGGCCAGCATCCACTTGCGCGAGACCACCACGTCCACCTGGCGCCTGGCAATGTCCTCCACCGAGGTGACTTCGCGCGCCTCTATGGTGAGGTCGCTGCGCGGCACCGCCTGGCAAAGCAGGATGGCGTGTTGCGCAGGCGACGTGCCACTGAGCGCCACCGGCGGATTGCGCGGGTAGTCGCAATAGCCGTTGACCAGCGTGGCCTTGCAGCTACCGCAAACACCCGCGCGGCAGGAGTACGGCAGGGCAATGCCGGCCCGCTGGGCGGCCTCCAGCACGGTTTCGCCGGGTGCAACCGGGAAATGCCGGCCAGTGGATTGGATAGTGACAGTAAACACAGGGCGCATTGTCGCGGCGTAAGCGTCCATCGACAATGAGGGCCCCCACCCCCGATCACAAGCTTTCCGCGGAGAGAACCCCATGGCCATCTGGAAACAGGACACCTCGCTCGAGCGCATCAACGGCTGGAGCGCCAACACCATGATGGAAACGCTGGGCATCCGCCTCACCGAGGTTGGTGACGACTGGTTGCGCGGTACCATGCCGGTGGACCACCGCACCCACCAGCCGTATGGCCTGCTGCACGGCGGCGCTTCGGTGGTGCTGGCTGAAACGCTGGGCAGCACGGCCGCCATGCTCACGCTGGATCCGGCGCAGGAAGTGGCGGTGGGCCTGGATATCAACGCCAACCACGTGCGTGGCGTGCGCAGCGGCATCGTCACCGGCACCGCCCGCATGGTGCATATCGGCCGAACCACGCAGGTGTGGGAAATCCGCATCGAAACGGAAGCCGGCGAACTCGTGTGCATTTCGCGCATCACCATGGCGGTGATCCCGGCACGCGTGGTGGCGCCGCGTTGAGCATCGAAGCGCCCTACGCCACGCTGGATCCGGATCATGTCCTCGATGCCGTGACCGCCTGCGGCCTGTGGCCGGACGGCCGCCTGCTCGCGCTCAACAGTTACGAAAACCGCGTGTGGCAAGTGGGCATTGAAGACGCCACGCCCGTCGTTGCAAAGTTCTATCGCCCGCATCGCTGGAGCGACGCGGCCATCCTCGAAGAGCATGCCTTCGCCCAGGAACTGGCCGAGGCCGATATTCCCATGGTGGCACCGCTGGTGTTCGGCGGCCGCACCCTGCTGCATCACGACGGCTTCCGCTATGCGCTCACGCCGCGCCGTGGCGGACGCGCGCCGTCGCTGGAATCGCCCGAGCAGCTCGAATGGCTGGGGCGATTGATCGCGCGCATCCACAGCACCGGAGCGCGGCAGTCGTTCGAACACCGCGGCCGTATCGATCGCGCCACGCTGATCGAACAGCCGATGCAGGCGGTACTGGCCTCGACCCTGTTGCCTCCTTCGCAGCATGCCGCGTATCGCTCGGCGGCTGAGCGCGTAAACCGCGCGGTGACTGACCGTTTCGAAGCCGTCGGCCCGGTGCGCCAGCTGCGCCTGCATGGCGACTGCCACCCCGGCAACGTGCTTTGGACCGATGCCGGCCCACACTTCGTCGACCTCGACGACGCACGCATGGGCCCGGCGGTGCAGGACCTGTGGATGCTGGCCAGCGACGAGAAGGCCATGAACGCCCTGCTTGACGGCTACCAGCAGATGCGCGAATTCGACTTCGGTGAACTCGCCCTGGTACCCGCCCTGCGCGCCATGCGCCAGCTGCACTACGCCGGCTGGATCGCCGCGCGCTGGCACGATCCGGCCTTTCCCGCGGCGTTTCCTTTCGCGGCCGAACCGCGTTGGTGGGAGCAGCACATCGCCGACCTGCACGAACTGGCGGACGAACTCATGTAGGAGCGCACCCTGTGCGCGACCAACCCGCGGTGAGGAATCGACATGGCGCTGCGGTCGCGCACAGGGTGCGCTCCTACGAGGGAGTCGCCACCCGAGCTGTACCCCGACCAACAAACTGCCAAGCCGCACCGCCAACACCCGCGTGCCGATCCGCTAAGCTCGCGGCTTTCGACCCGGGGCTTCATTCGTGCGCAATTTCCTTTTCCGAGTGATCGGCATCCTCGAAGTGGCCGGTGGCTTCTTCGGCATGGTGGCCATGCTGCGCCGGCTGCTGCCGCTGGGTTCGCACGACTCCATCGTGGCGTTGATCGGATTTGCGTTCTACGCCTTCGTGATGGTGGCCGGCGCACTGCTGATGGAAAACAGCGAGCGCGGCGTGGTCTTCTCCGAGTGGGCCCAGCTGCTGCAGCTGCCACTGATCGCCACGCCCCTCCTCAGCTACGGCTTCCATTGCGGCGCGTTCGTGAACGTGTACGCCAGCCTGCACCTGCCGGTGGCGTTGGGACTGGACTGGCACGTGGGTAGCGAGGGCTTCCTGCTCGCCGTGGGTGGGCCATCCGTGTCGAGGCTGGGTATCAACCTGCTGGCCCTGCTGTCCTGGCTGGCGCTGCGCTTCCGCTGAGCGACGCCTGCCCGCCTCATCGGTGCGGAAGCGCGCCCTGTGCGCGACCACAGAGCCCTGTCGATACCGCTCCGCTCCCGTCGCGCACAGGGTGCGCTCCTACAAAACCACGGCTTGCGGGGGCCTAGCGGGTATCATGGGCGAATGAATACCCCCGCCTCTCCCCTCCCCGTCATCCGCCTCAAGACCGATCGCACGCCTGGCCACCCCTGGGTGTGGTCCGCGCAGGTGCATAAACCGGAGACCCGCGTGCCGCCCGGCAGCGTGGTCGACGTGGAGGACGCCAAGGGCCGTTTCGTCGGCCGCGGCTTCTGGAATGGCCACGCACGCATCGCGCTGCGCCTGCTGACCAATGACCCCACCGAGGCCATCGACGCCGACTGGATCGCCGCCCGCATCGACCGCGCCATCAACCTGCGCAAGGACCTGCTGGAGCTCGACCGCGTCAGTGACGCCTGGCGCGTGGTGCACAGCGAAGGCGACGGGCTCTCCGGCCTGGTGGTGGACCGCTACGCCGACATCCTGGTGATCGAGTATTTCGCCGCCGGCATGTGGCGCTTCCGCGAGGCCATCCACGCCGCGCTGCTGCGCCACTTCCCGGGCGCACGCTTGTACTGGTTCGCCGAGAACCACGTGCAGAAGCAGGAATCCTTCGACTGCCGCTCGCCTGAAGCCCCGGCACCGGTGGAAGTGCACGAACACGGCCTGCGCTTCCACGCCGCCCCCGGTTACGGCCACAAGACCGGCTTCTTCGCTGACCAGCGCGAGAACCGCCATCACTTCGCGCGCCTGGCCAAGGGGCGCCGTGTGCTCGACCTTTGCTGCAATGCCGGCGGGTTCGCCGTGCATGCGCTGGCCGCCGGCGCCGCGTCGGCCACCGGCGTGGACATGGACCCGGGCATCCTGGAGATCGCCCGCGCCAACGCCGCCGCCAATGACGTGCCGGTGGTGTTCGAAGCGGCCGACATGTTCGACTGGTTGCGCGGCGCCATCGCCCGCGGCGAGCAGTACGACGCGGTGATCGTGGACCCGGCCAAGCTCACCCGCGACCGCAACAAGGTGGTCGATGCGCTGAAGAAATACTTCGCCATGAACCGCCTGGCGCTGGACGTGATCCCGCCCGGCGGCCTGCTGCTCACCTGCTCGTGCACCGGCCTGGTCAGCGAGGCGGACTTCCTGGAGATGCTGCGCCGCGTGGCGCTCAACGCCGGGCGCGAGATCCAGGTGCTGCATACGGCGGGCGCCGGTGCGGACCACCCGTTCCGCAGCGATGTGCCGGAAGGGCGTTACCTGAAGGCGGTGTTCTGCCGGGTGATGTGAGCTCCACGCTCCCTCTCCGCCATGCACCCTCACCGTCATTCCTGCTTTCGCGGGAATGACGGTGAAGGCAGACAAGCGCTTCACCATTCCAGCGGTCTTTCGCCGTCCCATGTTTTGAGAACGCCAGCGCGTACACTGGCGCGGTTGCGCCGTCGGGAACCGCCATGTCCTTGATCGAAATCCTGTTGATCGTCCTTGTCATCGCCGTGCTCGCGGTCATCGTGCTACAGGTGATGAACCTGCAGCGCGGGCGCGAAGATGCCGGCGTGAATGCGCGCCTGGACGCACTGAAGGACGACAACCGCCACCTGCGCGAGGCGCTGGCGCAGGAGCAACGCGCCGGCCGCGCGGAAACCAGCCAGTCCATTGGTCAGTCGCTTGGCCAGTTCCGCACGCTGGTGCAGGAACAGCTGGGTGGCATGAGCGCGCAGCAGCACGAACGCATCGGCCATTTCGGCCAGCGACTGGATGTACTGACCGAGCGCACGGATACCGGCCTGCAGTCGCTGGCGCAGCGCCTGACCGAAGACGGGCGCCGCAGCCGCGAAGAACTCACCCTTACGCTCAACCGCTTTGGCGAACAGCAACAGCAGCGCCTGGCGGCGCTCACTGCCGACAACGAGAAGCGCCTCAACGAGGTGCGCGCCACGCTGGAAACCAAGCTCAAGGACATCCAGGTCGACAACGCCGCCAAGCTCGAGCAGATGCGCGCCACCGTTGACGAAAAGCTGCAGAACACGCTGGAAACGCGCCTGGGCCAGTCCTTCGCGCTGGTGTCCGAACGCCTGGAGCAGGTACAGCGCGGCCTGGGCGAAATGCAGAACCTGGCCACCGGCGTGGGCGATCTCAAGCGCGTGCTCACCAACGTGAAGACGCGCGGCATCCTGGGCGAAGTGCAGCTGGGTGCGCTGCTGGAACAGCTGCTCACCATCGACCAGTACGACTCGAACGTGGTGACCATTCCCGGCAGCAACGATCGCGTGGAGTTTGCCGTGCGCATGCCCGGCGCCGGCGAGAGCGCTCAGCTCTATCTGCCGATCGATGCCAAGTTCCCGGTGGAGGATTACCAGCGCCTGCTCGATGCGCAGGAAGCGGCCGACGCCGATGCTGCAGCACTCGCCGGACGCGCGCTGGAAGTGCGCGTGCGCGAGGAAGCCAAGCGCATCCGCAGCAAGTACGTGGCGCCGCCCCACACCACCGATTTCGCCGTGCTGTTCCTGCCTACCGAGGGTCTCTACGCGGAAGTGATCCGCCGACCGGGCCTGTTCGAAACGCTGCAGCGCGACTTCCACGTGACCGTGGCCGGCCCGACCACGCTCACCGCCCTGCTCAACAGCCTTCAGATGGGCTTCCGCACGCTGGCCATCGCCAAGCGCAGCAGCGAAGTGTGGACCCTGCTCGGCGCGGTGAAGACCGAGTTCGGCAAGTTCGGCACCGTGCTTGAGAAGACGCGCAAGAAGCTCACCGAAGCGAGCAACGTGATCGACCAGGCCAGCGTCCGAACGCGCGCCATCGAGCGCAAGCTGCGCGGCGTGGAAACGCTTCCCGGCGAGGAAGCCCAGCAGCTGCTGGGCGACGCACCGGCCATTGAGGACACCTCGGACGACGACGTCGAGGTGTAATCAAGACGCAGGTCAGGCGGTGGTGCTGACCAGCGAGCCGCCGCTGCTGCTGCCTTCGGCCAACAGGGCCGTGGAAAGCGCGGTCACCGCGGATTCCAGCTGACCATTGGTGGTGCTCACGGCGGACTGCAGGCTGGAGATTTCAGCCAGGCTCGCCGGATCCGAGGCACCCTTGCTGCGCTGGCTGGCGGCGCGCAACTGCTGTTGTTCCTGCGCCAGCTGCTTCTGCAGCTGGGCGATTTCGCGCTGCAGGGCCTGCACCGTCGCGCTGGTGCCGCTACTGCTGCTGGCGCCCGACGATGCACCGCCTGCGCCGCCTGCCGCACCTGCGCCACCGGACTTGGTCACCGAGGCCTTGCCCTGCGTCGAGGACGCATCGGACGAGGACGAGGACGAGGACGAGGACGCCGTCGTGGTCGAGGAACCGCCGATGGTCACCGGGATGGAGGACGTGTCCAGATGGATGCCGATGCTCACGCGAATAGCCTTTGATGGGTCGCCGGTGTCATCGGCCGGCACCTGAAAAACTTTAGGCCGCCCAGAGGACGCCCTAACCCCTTTTGCGCCGCCCCGCCGTTCCACCGTATGCATCGGTCGTCGATGCCTGCCGGAGCCACCGCATGAACACCCTGGGCAAAGTGATACTCGGCCTGCTCGCCATCACGGGCAGCCTGCAGGCCGGCGCCGTGGGTCGGCTGGTGGACCTGAGCGTGATCGACCGCACCACGCAGCAGGAACTGCCGGTATATCGCCACGACGGCCGCTACTACGTCGCCGGCCAACCCGGCCACCGCTACCAGATCCAGCTGCGCAGCCAAGAGGGTATCCGCATGCTGGGCGTGCTTTCGGTCGATGGCGTCAATGCGCTGTCGGGCGATACCGCCGACTGGTCGCAGGCGGGCTACGTGCTGCAACCCTACGCCTCCGCCGATATCCTGGGCTGGCGCAAGAGCCTGTCCGAAGTGGCGGACTTCGTGTTCGCCGATGCATCGCGCAGTTATGCCGCGCGTACCGGACGCCCCGACAATGTGGGCGTGATCGGCATCGCCGTGTTCCTGCCGCGGCGCATGATCCGTCCGCAGCCGATGCAGGGGCCCGTCCCCGAGGCGTCCATGGCCGAACGCCGCATGGAATCGACCGTGCCGGTGCCGGTGCAACCCGCGCCGGCCGCACCCATCGTGGCAGCGCCACCAGCGCAGGTCGCCTCGACGACCGCACCCTCGACGATCGTACCCTCGACGACTGCACCCTCGACAATCGCGCCCTCACCCACCGCCAAGGCACGCGACAACGGCCCGCTGGGCACGGGCCATGGTCAGCGCGAGACCTCGGTGGTGACCACTACCGACTTCGAGCGCGCCTCGTCCTCGCCCAACGAGGTGATCACGCTGTACTACGACACGCGCGACCGGTTGGTGGCGCAGGGCGTGATTCCCGGCGACGACCGGCTGCCGGGCGTGCGGCCCGACCCGTTCCCGGGACATTTTGTTCCCGATCCGCGTTGACATCGCAGCAACGTGCGTTCAACTCGCGGCCAGCCAGTGCGTGACACCATCGAACCGTTCGTGCGTCATTGCAGGTTCGATATCCCATGCTGGAAACCTTCCACATTCTTGTCCGCGAGATCGAGCAGGACCGTTCGCTGGAGCGGCCCGAACAGCTCCGCGAACGCGTGCGCGCGATGGACCGGCTGGAAGATGTGGTGTGGCACGAAGCCACCGAAACGTCTGCCACCTATCGCGCGGCGCTGGACAAGCTCCGTCGCCGCGCACAGTCGCGCCACGCCGCACTCGCCGAGGTACAGCAGCGCCTGTGCGGCGCTGTCCGCTGTGCCATCGTGCAGGGCGCGGGTGCACATGCCTTGCGTGGCTGGCTGCACCACGATGACCTGAGCGAGCCCTGGGGCTACGACCATCTCGATGCGCTGATCGGCGACGTGCTGTCGCTGGACGAACCCGCCGAGGCCATCGCGGCACTCGAGCGGGACATGGTGTTCTACCAGCCGACGCCGGTGCGCCACGTGCTGGACCTGATCCATCGCGCGCGGCTGCGTCGCGACGATATCGTGGTCGACCTCGGCTCCGGCATGGGTCATGTGCCGCTGCTGGTATCCATCTGCACCGATGCGCAAGCCTGCGGCATCGAGCGCGAGTCCGCCTACGTGGACAGCGCGCGGCGCGCGGCGGAGGCATTGCATGTCGAACGCGCCACGTTTCTCGCGCAGGACGTCCGCGAGGCGGACATCTCCCGCGGCACGGTGTTTTATCTCTATACGCCGTTCACCGGCGACATGCTGCGCCAGGTGCTTGACCGCCTGCACGACGAAGCCCGCCGACGCAGCTTCCGCATTGCCACGCTGGGCCCCTGCACCCCGGCCGTGGCCAGCGAACCGTGGCTGCGCGCGGCCGGCGAACCCAGCGCCGACCGCGTCACCTTGTTCCGTTCCGTGAGCTGAGCGAAAACGCCTCAGGCGCCGCCGACCGGCGTGACGAGCTGCAAGCGCTGCTCACCCGTGCGCAGACCATCGCCGACCACCGCATCGGGCGACTCATTCGCAAGCGCCTTGCCGATCCACGGCGGGGTCTGCCGCGGCCCCGGGATATAAGCGTCCCACTGGCCGTAGTCGTGCCTCGCCGGCGGCGCACCCCATGCCCGCAGGTTGAAGTTCACCGGCACCCGCGCCACCCAGTACGGGTTGTCCACTTCAGGACCCTTGGTGGGCAGGTTGAAGGTCCACTGCCGCGCTGCCGCCAGCGACGCATCGGCCAGCAGCTTGCGGTAACGGACCATGCCCGCTTCGCGGTCGTACTGGTCCAGGTTCACCTGCTCGGCGATGGCCTCCTGCACGGTGCCGTCGCGGCCGATGCGCAGCACCAGGTACACCGTGCCGCTCACGCGCGCATTGATGGCTTCCCTGGGATAGGCCGGCGGCGAGCGATCCTTGCCGGATACCTGGTAACCAAGCTCTCCCGGCGTGCCGAACGAGGCGCCCTGCACCGCCACCGCGAACTGGCCGTCGCCGACGGGCTTGGCCACCACGCGCAGGTTCATCTTGGTCTTCACCACATCCTGGGACGGCCCGGAGAGGTGGAACACCCACGCGTTCACCGTCTTGCCGACCACGTCGACCACGCTCGGCGGCAGTTTCTCGGGCGTGTCCAGCGCATAGCCGTGCAGCGAACCGTCGGGATTCACCTCCACCGTGCCGGTCACCACCATGCCGGCCTCGGCTGTCTTGCGGACGTCCTGGGCCGTGCCTGCCTGCGCGATGCCTGCCATGCAGGCCAACAACCAACCGGACATCCAGACCATCGAGATACGCTTCATAACCCCTCCTTGTCGCAGCGTGAACGGAGTCTAGCCGGGCCCTGGGGTCCGCTTGAAGTCCCGGTCGGAACGGCGCCCCGATCACAAACCCCTGATCCGGTTGGCCTCAAGGGCCTATGCGGGGCCAAAGCTTGACGGGGGCGTTACACTGACGCGTCAGCAAGCCGTACCCGAAGGAACCCGCATGAGCGAGCGTCAAGATCCCACCGAAGTCACCCGCGAACAGGCCGAGGAAGCCGTGCGCATCCTGTTGCGCTGGTCGGGCGAGGATCCCGGTCGCGAAGGCCTGCTCGATACGCCCAAGCGCGTGGTGAAGGCGTACAAGGACTGGTTCTCCGGCTACGACATCGACCCGGGCGAGTACCTGCGTCGCACCTTCGAGGAAGTGGCCGGCTACGACGAGATGGTCGTGCTGCGCGACATCGAGTTCGAAAGCCACTGCGAGCACCACATGGCGCCCATCATCGGCCGCGCCCACGTGGGCTATCTGCCGACCAACCGCGTGGTGGGCATCAGCAAGCTGGCGCGCGTGGTGGATGCCTATGCCCGCCGCTTCCAGGTGCAGGAGAAGCTCACCGCGCAGATCGCTCAGTGCATCCAGGAAAACCTGCACCCGGCCGGCGTGGCCGTGGTGATCGATGCCAGCCACGAGTGCATGACCACCCGCGGCGTGCACAAGCGCGGCGTGTCGATGGTGACCAGCCAGATGCTGGGCGCGTTCCGCGACGACGCACGCACGCGTTCGGAGTTCCTGCAGTTCATCGGCATCCACGGCGCTGGCCGTTGATCGCTTGATGCAGGGAATCGAAACGCAGGACGCCGACGAGCGCCTGCAAGACGTACTTCGCGAAGGCATCACCGCCGAGGATCTCCCGGCGGCGTTTCCGTTGCTGCGCGGCCGTTCGCTGCTGCGCGCTTTCAGCGCCCTGTTCCACGGCGGCGAAACCCAGGTGCTGCTGCGCCTGCTGGTGTTGCGCACGCTGGGCGCACGCGCCCATGCGCCGGAGTGGACGCCCGCCGAGATCCGCGACCAGCTTGCCTTTGTCGAGCCGGTGAAGCTGGAAACGGTGGTGCAGCGCCTGAAGGAACACGAGCTGCTCATCTGGGACAACGAAACGCTGCGCTATCGCGTGAGCCCGCTGGGCCGCAAGGCGCTGGCTGCCGTGTCCACGCTGCTGGAGTTCGAGCGCGACGACGAAGACGGCCTCGGCTACATCACCGCACAGCTTGCCGCGGGCCAGGCGGTGGGGCGCATCTCCGCCGATGAGCTCGGCCATCTGCTGTCGCGCCTGTCCGAGCTGAAGGAAGACTTCGACCGCGCCGTGCTGTCCGGCTCCGAACACCGCATCCGCCGCGCGGCGCAGCGGCTCGACGCGGTGTGGACGTGGGTGGAGAAAGGCACGGAAGTGGTCAGCGCCATCGCTGACAGCGAGGACCTGGACGTGGCCACGCATCGCCTCGCGCAGGCCGTGGGCCGCGCGCAGAGCGCGCTGCTGCGACAGGCCGGCGTGTTCCAGCGCGAGCTCAACAAGATCGACCAGCATCGCGTGCACTTGGGTCGTACCGGCCTGTCCTCGTCCGACCTGGTGGCCTGGCTGCGTTCGCTCACACCCGACGCACTCGCCCAGCATGCGGACGAAGCCGCGCAGCTGCCGGTGCAGCCACCGTTCCTTCAGGACCAGATCGCGCTGGACGTGGCCGAGTACGAACTGCTGGAGCGCGAACGCGCCGCCGCGGAAAGCACCGAACTCCCGGATGCCGAAAACAACCCCACCACGCACGACCTGCCCATCGACGACGAAGACCTCTCGCCGCTGCTGGCATGGCATGGCGAACTGGCCACGCTGGCGGACCCGATGGAACTCAGCGACGCCCTGCGCGGCGACGACTACGCGCTGAGCGCGTATCGCCTCTCGCTGCTGGGCCTGGTCGGCGATCCGGAATCGTCTGCGCTGCAAGGGCCCACGGCGGATCTCGCCCGCCTGCCGCTGACGCTGGAGATCGAACCGCGCCTGGTCGACCCGGGCCTGGCATCCATCGCGCTGGTCAGCGCGGGACGCCTGCATCCTCGCAAGGATAAAAAAGATCATGCATGACGAAACCGCCGCGCTGGTAGCGCGCCTGTTGTCCCAGCGCTGGCTGCCTCGCCACGACACGCAGGCACGCAAGGCGCTGCTCGACGAAGCCTTCCGCGAAGAACTGGACCGCCGCCTCGCCGCGGTGGGCCTGGAACTGCGCGAACACCCCTACTCCGCCTATATCGGCGTGGCCGTGGCGCGCGCCAACGAGAAGCACGTGTTCGGCGGCAGCGACAGCTGGATCTCCAACACGCTGCAGCTCGATCGCGATGCGATCGCCTTGCTGGTGGTGCTGTGGGCGTTGATCGTGCTGCCCAAGCGCCAGCGCCAGCTCGAACGCCAGCAGGCCGAGGCGGATGCCTCGCAGACGCTGATGTTCGCGGAGGCCAAACCGATTTCGCGCGATGCTTCGCTGTCGCCCATCGTGGCCGAACGCACCCTGCTCGCCGACTTCGGCGACAAGCTGGGCGGCAAGACGCGCGTGAACTTCAACCTTGGCCTGCTCTCGCGCCACGGCTTCATCGTGCGCCGCAAGGGCGAGCTGGCGGAAGGTCCACTGCTGGACCTGGTGTTCGACTACGAACGCACCGCGCGACGCATCCTCGACGGCGCCCTGAGCGACCTGCTTGCCGGCCTGACGCCGCGCGACGATCTGGGTAGCGACGATGACATGTCCGACGAAGACGGCATGTACGACGACGCCGATGGCGACGTGAATGAAATCAGTGACGACAGCGAAGTGACCCACGATGTTTGATTTCCGCAGCCTCGAAGTCATCCACTGGGACTACTGGCAGCGCTTCAGCCTGCCGCTGGATACCAACATCGTCACCGTGGTCGGCCCCAACGGTTCGGGCAAGACCACCCTGCTCGATGCACTGCGCACGCTGCTCACCATCGACTGCGCAGGCAACCGCGACTACAAGAGCTATCTGCGCCACAACGGCAAGCCGTTCGCGTGGCTGCGCGCTCGCGTAGGCAACATCCCGGGGCCGCGCGGCGAACGTCCGTTCTTCCCCATCATGGACAGCGAAGTGACGCTGGCCGTGCGCATCCAGAAGAAGGGTGGCGAATGGCAGCGCCAGTACGCCGTGATGGGCGGCGACGTCAGCGTGGACGAGATCGAGGCGCGCAACGACTTCCTTGGCCTGCGCGAATACCGCGTGCGGCTGGAAGGCGCCGGCCTGTCGCAGGCGATCCGTCGCGTGCTGACGCTGGAACAAGGTGCCACCGACAAGCTCTGCCAGTTGCCGCCCAAAGCGTTGCTTGACCTGGTTTTCGACGTGTTCGGCGACAAGACCGTGCTGGAGGATTACCAGCGCGCGCGCAACGAACAGGCCGAGGCCGACCGCGAACTCCACGGCCTGGAGCACCAGCTCTCGCTGATCGGCGTGAGCCTGCAGGAAGCCGAAGGCCGCGTTCGCTCGTGGCAGGAATGGGATGCACTGAAGCACGAGCATGCCGACCTGGTAGCCGAGACGCTGCCGCGCACCGAACTGGCCGACCTGCACAACGCCATCCGTGGCGCGCGCCCTCAGCTGTTGGGTCTCAAGCGCAAGTGTCGCGACCTTTCCGCGCGCGACGTCGAACTGCAGCTGGGCCTGCAATCGCTGGATGCCAACGAAGAATCGCTGCGCGGCGACCAGCACGTGGCCGACCAGGGTCGCCAGCAGGCGAAGCAGCAGCTTGATGATGCCCGCCGCGCGGAAACCGAAAACGCTACCTTGCTCAAGCAGGAAGCGCATCTGCGCAAGCTGGTCGCCGAGCAGGATGGCGCAGACCACGAGAAGCAGGGCAAGCAGCTGGTAGAGGCACGCAGCCAGCTTGGCCGGCTGCAGAACGATGAAGCCCGCCTGCGCGAGCAGCTGTCCACGCTGACCGCTCAGCTCGCCGCCTGGCGTCGTGGCCAGCGCTACACGCCGGAATTCGAGCAGTCGTTCCGCCGTGCGCTGGACGACGCCAACATCGGCCACAGCATGCTCAGCGAAATCGTCGAGATCAGCGAACCGCGCTGGCAGGCGGCGGTGGAAGCGGTGCTCGCCGGCTATCGCCACGTGGTGTTGCTGGATCATCCACGCGACCGCGAGGCAGCGTGGCGCCTGGGCGAGGAACACCGCTACAAGCACTTCGTGGTCGCCGAACGCGCACCAACGACGGCACCCACGCGCGGCTCGCTGCTGGAAGTGGTGGATTTCACCGCGCCCGCACCGGAATGGCTGCTTCGCCAGCTCGACCGCATCCGCCGCGTGGAAGACGTGGCCGATGGCGCGAAGCTGGGCAAGGAACAGGACTGGATCACGCCGCAGGGCTACTTCCGCGAACGTCGCGGCGGCCGCCACCTGGGCGTGGACGATGTCTACTTTGGCAGCGCCGCGCGCGAGCGCCAGCTGCGCGAGGGCGAGGACAAGCTGCAGCAGATCGAGAAGCAGCTGCGCGCCATCGGCGACAAGCGCAAGAGCTGGCAGGAACAGGCCAGCGATGCCGAGAGCCTGCTGCGCGGCGCCAACGCCAGCGGCCAGCTGGCCGACCGCGCCGACGAATTTGCCGCCGCGCACGAAGCCCAGTCCGCCTTGCAGGATGACGTGCAGCGCTGCGCCGACAGCTATGCCGCGGCCGAAGCCCACTACGAAGCCGTCCGCGAAAAGCGCCAGCAGAACTCGCGCCAGCGCGACAACGAAGCCCGCGAACATCGCCAGGCACAGCAACAACTGGCTGACAGCGCGCGCCAGTTCGCCCAGTTCCGCAACGAACAGGTCGACCGCCTGAAGGCTTTCCGCCACAAGCGCAGCCACGTGCGACCGCTGCATCGTACGCGCAGCGCCATGCTGGAGCTGCGCGAGCGCTACGAATCGCCCGCCGCCGTGCGCCGCGAGATCGACCGCATCGAACGCCGCATCAACGAAGGCCACTGGGAAACCGACGACGCCGTGCTGCCGCTGCGCGACAAGTACGCCAACGACCACGACGGCCTGAAGGACGACCTGCAGCGCCGCCGCGTGCACCTGGAGCGTGCCGCGCGCATCACCACGGAGGCACGCGGTGCGTATCTCAACGTGCTGCGCAATACGGTGAAGCGCTACGCGCGCAACCTGAAGGTGCTGGCGGACCTGGCCGGCATCGGTGTGGAAACGGATCTGCCGGAGCTTTCCAACGAGGATCTGGCACTGGCGCAGGCCGGCCTCAACGTGCGCTTCGAGTTCGACAAGAAGGGCTGGATCGGCATGGACGACGGCGAAGCCTCCGGCGGCCAGCAGGTGATGAAGTCGCTGCTGTTGCTGGTGGCGCTGATGCGCGACGAGGATAGACCCGGCGGCTTCGTGTTCATCGACGAGCCGTTCGCGCACCTGGACATCTTCAACATCGACAAGGTGGGCGCCTTCCTCAAGTCCACCCGCGCCCAGTACATTCTGACCACTCCGGCCACGCACAACATCAACGTGTTCCAGCCCAGCGACCTCACCCTGGTCACCAGCAAGCGACGCCCCGGCGCCACGTGGGCGCAGCCGCTGGCCGTGTTGCGTCGGCGTACCGAGGCCGCATGATCATGCGCCGGCCCATCCGTTCCGTGATGCTGGCCGGCCTGTGGTGCATGCCGATGCTGGCGTGGGCGCAGGCCACGCCAGCGGAGTACCTGCACGAGTTCGACACCGATGGCGACGGCCGGGTGAGCGAAGCGGAATACGTCGCGCATCTCAGTGAAGGCTTCCACCGTCTCGACCTCAATGGCGACGGCATACTCGAAGCTGACGAACTGCCCGGCGGGCACGGCAAGCCCATCACCCTCAAGCAGTACCAGGACAACCTGCGCCGGCAGTTCCACAAGCTGGACCGCAACCACGACGGTTACCTGGATGCCCGCGAGCTGACGCAGCCGCCGCAGGGTTGATCGTCCCTCAGCCACCTTGTAGGAGCGCACTTGTGCGCGACCGCGGCGTCACCCAGCCGCCTCGCCAGCGGGCTGTCGCGCACAAGTGCGCTCCTACATGGACTCGGGGAGCCCTTGAAGCTCTACCGCACTGCACACACACCGTCACCTGTAATCGGCTATCGTGCGCCTCTTGCCGTCGGTCACGTCCATGGATCAGACACTTCATCCCGAGCTGCACCCGCGTCGCCGCGCCGCACTGGCGTTCATCTTCGTCACCGTGGTGCTGGACATGCTGGCCTTCGGCATCGTCATCCCGGTGCTGCCGCATCTGATCGAGCAGCTCGCCGGTGGCGGCATCTCCAATGCGGCATGGTGGGTGGGCGTGTTCAGCACGGTGTTCGCCATCGTGCAGTTCGCCTTTTCGCCGGTGCAGGGTGCGCTGTCGGACCGCTTCGGACGGCGCCCGGTCATTCTGATTTCCAACGCGGGACTGGCCATCGACTTCTTCGTGCTGGCGATGGCGCCCACGTTGTGGCTGCTGTTCGTGGCGCGCGTGGTGCTGGGCATGACGGCGGCCAGCTTCACCACGGCCAATGCCTACATTGCCGACATCACGCCGAAGGAAAAGCGCGCGGCGGCCTACGGCATTCTTGGCAGCGCATTCGGCCTGGGCTTCATCATCGGCCCGGGCCTGGGCGGTTTCCTTGGTGATATCCACCTGCGCCTGCCGTTCTGGGTGGCGGGTTCCCTGGCCGCCTGCAATTTCCTGTATGGCCTGTTCGTACTGCCCGAGTCACTGCCAAAGGAACGCCGCACGCCGAAGTTCGAGCTGCACAGCGCGCACCCGCTCGGCTCGCTGAAGCTGCTCATGCGCTATCCGCTGGTGCTGCGGCTGGCCGTGGTGATGTTCCTGGTGTTCCTGTCGCACTACGTGCTGCAGACCACCTTCGTGCTTTACGCGGACTACCGCTACCAATGGGGCCCGCGTGCCGTGGGTTACGTGCTGATGCTGGTGGGTGCCTGCGATGGCCTGGTGCAGGCCGTGCTCACGCGCAAGCTGGCACCCATCTTCGGCGAGCGCCGGCTGATGCTGGCCGGCATGCTGTGCGGCATCGGCTCGTTCCTGGTGATGGGCCTGGCCGACACCGGCTGGGTCTTCCTGCTCGGCATCCCGCTGATGGCGCTGTGGGGCTTGTCTCAGCCGCCTATCCAGTCGCTGATGACGCACGAGGTGGATCCTCACGAACAGGGCCGCCTGCAGGGCGCCATCGCCAGCCTGCAGAGTTTCGCCGGCATCTTCGGGCCATTCCTGTTCGCGCAGGTGTTTTCGTATTCGATTTCGCCGGCATCGCCCTTCCACCTGCCCGGCCTGGCCTTCGTGCTGTCCGCGGTGTTGCTGGCCATCGGTGCCTACATCGCGCTGCGGGCAACGCGGCACATCCAGGACCTGGCCAAGGCCGACAGCCCCGTGGCCAACACCCTTCCGGGCGAACCGTCGTCGGTCGTCCCGCTGCAAGCTGCCATCACCCCCAACGAACCACCGGAGCAATCCCCATGACCCTGTCGATGTACCAGGCCTCCGTTCCCGTCTTCCTGCGCGCGCTGAGCAATCTCCAGCACGTGCTGCGCAAGGGCGAGGCGCATGCGGAAGCACGCAAGTACGACCCGAACTTCCTGCTGCAGGCGCGCCTGACGGTGGACATGCTGCCGCTGACCCGCCAGGTACAGATCGCCACCGACATGGCCAAGAACGGCTGCGCCCGCCTGGCCGGCGTGGATCCGCTGAAGTTCGAGGACAACGAAAGCACTTTCGCCGAGTTGCATGCGCGCATCGATCGCGCCGTC
Source organism: Dyella telluris (assembly GCF_014297575.1). Classification (NCBI taxonomy): domain Bacteria; kingdom Pseudomonadati; phylum Pseudomonadota; class Gammaproteobacteria; order Lysobacterales; family Rhodanobacteraceae; genus Dyella; species Dyella telluris. The sequence goes on from NZ_CP060412.1 coordinate 1,718,746, forward strand.
GACTACATCAAGAGCTTCAAGGCCGACCAGATCGACGGCAGCGAGACGCGCGCGGTGACCATCAAGACCCGCAGCGGCGAGCAGCATTTCGAGGGCGAGGGCTACCTGCTGCACTTCGTGATTCCCAATCTGTTCTTCCACTGCACCACGGCCTACGCGATTCTGCGCGAGGCCGGCGCGGACCTGGGCAAGACCGACTTCATCGGCAAGCCGTAAGCGGTACGCGCGACACACGGGGCGGTGCGGGGCGCCAGGCGCCCCGCACCGCCTTTTTTTATGACGACGTCCAAGGAACATCCATGACCGCCAACACTGCCGAGCGCGTGCGCATCAACAACGTCGCCATCCTTTCCGACAACTGGTACGTGCTGCGCAAGTTCACCTTCGACTTCCGCCGCAAGAACGGCCAATGGCAGACGCTGGAGCGCGAGGCGTACGACCGCGGCAACGGCGCGGCCATCCTGCTCTACAACAGGGCGAACGGCACGGTGATCCTCACGCGGCAGTTCCGCCTGCCCGCCTTCGTCAACGGACACGACGGCATGCTGGTGGAAGCCTGCGCCGGCCTGCTCGACAAGGACGACCCGGAAACCTGCATCCGCAAGGAGACCGAAGAGGAAACCGGCTACCGCATCGCCAATGTGCGCAAGATTTTCGAAGCGTTCATGAGCCCGGGCTCGGTCACCGAGAAGCTGCATTTCTTCGTCGGCGAGTACCAGGCCAGGGACAAGGTGAGCCACGGCGGCGGGCTGGAACACGATGGCGAGGACATCGACGTGCTGGAGATGACGCTCGACGAGGCGCTGGCCATGGTCGACCGCGGCCAGATCATGGACGCCAAGACCATCATGCTGCTGCAGTACGCCCGGCTGCATGACCTGCTGGCCTGAGCCGGGACTTGATCGGGCGCGGGCGCACCCATAGATAGAGGGATCACACTCAGGATCTGGACATGACTGCTCCCGCCCCCATCAAGATCGACTTCGTCTCCGACGTGGTCTGCCCGTGGTGTGCCATCGGCCTCAAGTCGCTGGAACAGGCGCTGCGGAAGCTGGGCGACGATGTGGCGGTGGAGCTGCATTTCCAGCCGTTCGAGCTGAATCCACAGATGGCGCCCGAGGGTGAAGACATCGGTGAGCACCTGGCGCGCAAGTACGGCAGCACGCCGGAGCAGATGCGCCAGAACCAGGAAGCCATCCGTGAGCGCGGGGCCGCCGTGGGCTTTACCTTCAACATGGACAAGCGCAGCCGCATCGTGAACACCTTCGATGCCCACCGCCTGCTGCACTGGGCGGCGCTGGAGGGTAGCCAGGCCGAGCTCAAGCAGGCGCTGCTGGCCGCCTATTTCACCGAGGGTCGCGACGTGAGTTCGCGCGACGTGTTGGTGGACGTGGCGTCGGCCATCGGCCTGGATGCCACCGAAGCCCGCCGCGTACTGGACGAAGACCGCTACGCACAGGACGTGCGCGCGCAGGAGCAGTTCTACCAGACGCAAGGTATCCGCGCCGTACCGTCGGTGATCGTCAACGACCGCTACCTGATCCAGGGCGGCCAGCCGGCGGAAGTGTTCGAGCAGACGCTTCGTCAGATCGCGGCCGAGGGCTGATGAGCCAGAAGTGAGTGGAGAGGAGTCAGAAGTGAGAGTGGGGCTGCCTCAAGCCGCGCTCGCTCTCACTTCTGACTCCTCTTCACTTACTCCTCGTCAGGCATGCGAAAATGGGGGACGACCCACCCGTTCTACGCCCGCATGATCCGACTGACCGACATCAAGCTCCCGCTGGACCACGCCGAAGGCGCCCTTGAGGCCGCCATTCGCGCCAAGCTGGGGCTGGGCAAGGACGGCCTGCGCAGCTTCACGGTGTTCCGCCGCGGCTACGACGCCCGCAAGCGCGGCGCCATCGCGCTGATCTACACGCTGGACGTGGAGGTGGCCGACGAAGCCGCCATGCTCGGTCGGCACGCCGACGACAAGCACGTCCAGCCCACGCCGGACACCAGCTATCACTTCGTGGCGCAGGCGCCGGAAGACCTGGGACAACGGCCCATCGTGATCGGCTTTGGACCCTGCGGCCTGTTCGCCGGCCTGCTGCTTGCGCAGATGGGCTACCGGCCGATCATCCTGGATCGCGGCAAGGCCGTGCGCGAACGCACCGTGGACACCTGGGGCCTGTGGCGCAAGCGCAAGCTGGAGCCCGAATCCAACGTGCAGTTCGGTGAGGGCGGCGCGGGCACGTTCTCCGATGGCAAGCTGCACAGCCAGATTTCCGACCCGCACCACCATGGCCGCAAGGTACTCACGGAGTTCGTGAAAGCCGGTGCGCCGGAAGAGATCCTCTACGTCAGCAAACCGCATATCGGCACCTTCCGCCTGGTGACGATGGTGGAGAACATGCGCGAGACGATCCAGTCGCTGGGCGGCGAGATCCGCTTTTCACAGCGCGTGGACGACCTGCTGGTCGACACCGATGCGGACGGCAAGCGCCAGCTGCGCGGCGTGGTGCTGAACGATGGCGAGCAGCTGCTGAGCGACCACGTGGTGCTCGCCGTGGGACACAGCGCGCGCGACACCTTCTTCATGCTGCACGACCGGGGCGTTTACCTGGAAGCCAAGCCGTTTTCCATCGGCTTCCGCGTGGAACACCCGCAATCCATCATCGACCAGGCGCGCTTCGGCTCGCAGGCCGGGCACCCCATCCTGGGCGCCGCCGACTACAAGCTGGTGCACCACTGCAAGAATGGCCGCTCGGTCTACAGCTTCTGCATGTGTCCCGGCGGCACCGTGGTGGCCGCGGCCTCCGAGCCGGAGCGCGTGGTCACCAATGGCATGAGCCAGTACTCGCGCAACGAGCGCAACGCCAACGCCGCCATCGTGGTGGGCATCGAGCCCAAGGACTACGCCGCCTTCGACGACAGCGGCAGCCCACTGGCCGGCATCGCCCTGCAGCGCGCACTGGAATCACGCGCGTATGAACTCGGTGGCCGAGACTACAGCGCGCCCGGCCAGCTGGTGGGCGACTTCATCAAGGGCAAGCCCTCGGCGGAATTTGGCCAGGTGCAGCCCTCGTACAAGCCCGGCGTGCACCTGACCGACCTGGCGCCTGCCCTGCCCGACTACGCCATCGAGGCCATCCGCGAAGCACTGCCCGCCTTCGATCGCCAGATCAAGGGCTTCGGCATGCACGACGCCATCCTCACCGGCGTGGAAACCCGCACCTCCTCCCCCGTGCGCATCCGCCGCGGCGAGGACTACCAGAGCCTCAACACCCGCGGCCTCTACCCCGCCGGCGAAGGCGCGGGTTACGCGGGCGGCATCCTCTCCGCCGCCGTGGATGGCATCCGCGTGGCGGAAGCGGTGGCCAAGGACATCAATGCGTCGCGTTGAGCCTAGCCAGCCCATGGTGCGATGAGCGTCGCCAATGAAGATGGGCGTTGCGCCCAATGCTCATACCAAGAACTCCGACAGCGCATGTCTAATATGTTGTGAAGAAGAGGCTCTCGCGCCTGTCATCCTTTCCTTGAATCTGCTGTCTATAGACGCTGAAATGCAGGCGGCGATGGGATGAATTCATAGAATCATCCATCGAAATGCACTTGCATATTTGCAATGCCGGTCGACAACCCCACCGCCCCACGCTATCCCCTTAAAGCAAGATCAGTCCTCCCTTACGCAACTCGCACACGCACGCATTCTTGCAAGTGCCGCTGCACATTTGCCTGAGGCGAACCCACAGCTAAAAACGGCGTCGCGGCTCAAGATCTTGCGGCCGTAGAGGCGCGCTGCCGGCGCGCGAAGCAGATGGCATCCCAGGTAAGCCATCGACAGCTGTCATTGCGTGGGGAGAGAACATGCAGAAGAAGATGATATCGGCGGCGGTGCTGGCCGTATTGATGCTCAACAGTGCACAGGCGCTAGCGGCCTCAATGTCAGGTGGCATGCAGGAGACGCCCGCCACTCAAGATGGCCTGTCGAATCAAAGCAAGAAAGCCAAGAGTCTCGACACGGTAACGGTCACGGGTTCTCTGATCCCGCAATCACAGGTGGAAACGGCAACGCCGGTCTTCACCATCACCGGCGATCAGATGAAGGCTCAGGGCTTTACCTCCGTCGCGCAGGCGCTCCAGGCCTCTTCGTTTGCCACGGGCAGCGTGCAGGGAAACTCCACTTCGGCAAGCTTCACCCAAGGCGCTGAGACCATGAGCATCTTTGGTCTTGATCCCGGTTACGTTAAGTACCTGATCGATGGCCGTCCCATGGGAAATTTCCCTGCGCTCTACAACGGATCAGGCGCCTTCAACAATCTCACCAGCATTCCCGCGGCCATGGTCGACCACATCGACATCCTGCCTGGTGGCCAGTCCTCATTGTATGGCTCAGATGCCATCGCCGGCGTGGTCAATATCGTGCTGAAGAAAAAAGTCGATGCTCCCGTCGTCGATGTACGTTATGGCTGGTACGGCGATGGCGGGGGCTCGGACCGACGGATCTATCTTGCCGATAGCTTCACTGCGGGCAAGTTCAACATCACGACTGGCCTCCAATACGAGAACGTGAGCCCGATTTGGGGCACCGACCGCGACCTCACCAAACAGTTCTATACCAATGGCACCAGCCCTGCCGTCGCGTCTCGTGACTTCCTGGTCAACAGTTCCACCAAGGTGCGCAACAGCTACGTCGACCCCAACAAGCTCGTACCCGGCGCGTGCGGCAGCACGACCGGCCTGTTCGGAGGAACTGAGGGGTACCAATACCGAAAGAACAGTGGCAATTACTGCGGCTCGTTCGATTCGCCCGGCTACCGCACACTTAAGAACGACAAAGAAATAGCAAATCTCTATACGCACGCTACGTTTGACGCGACTGACAACCTGCAGCTCTACGGGGACTTGCTCTACAACTATGACCAGGAAAAGTACGCAACTGGTAGCAGCTATACCTGGTGGGGAACGTCTGCCGATTTTGGCGCGTTCTACGACCCTAACCTGAAGGATTTGGTCAACCTCCAGCGCGGCTTTGCACCGGAAGAGGTCGGCGGATACAACTCGATCATGAACAAGACGATCGAGAATTCCTACATGTTGACGCTGGGCGGCAAGGGCGTGATTGGTGAGTCCAACTGGGACTACGACATTAACTTCACGCATTCGGATGATCATCTGAACGAGCGCAAATTCGCCCGCTGGACTGATTCTATCGACGGATATTTCGAAGACCGCGTACTCGGCCCGCAACTCGGGACGTTCAAGGGGTATCCGATCTACGCACCAAACTACTCGGCTTTCTACCAACCGGTACCGGTATCTGATTTCCGAGGTTTTACCGGGTATACCACCACCAACTCCAAGACATGGGACAACATCATCCGCGGGCAAGTCACCAACACGTCAGCCTTCAAGGTGGGCGGCGGTGACGCTGGTGTCGCACTGGCATTGGAGGGTGGCAACCAGGGCTGGGATTATTCGCCTGACGCACGCCTGATGGACGGCGGTGTATGGGGAACCACGGCAGTGCAGGGCGCCGGGCATCGTTCCCGTTTCGCGGGTACTGCCGAACTGAGCATGCCGTTGCTCAAGGAACTTGTGATGGACACATCGCTTCGCTACGACAATTACAGCGTCAGCGGCAAGCACGTCGACCACACGACCTACAACGTCGGCCTGGAATATCGCCCGATAGAATCACTGCTGCTGCGAGGCAAGTACGGCTCAGCCTTCAAAATGCCCACGCTTCCTGATGAATATCAGGGCATGAGCGGCTACTACAACACCGTGACGGACTATTACAACTGCGCGCAAGCTGGCTACGCTGGCGCCAACATCGGCAACTGCCCCAACAAGTACTACAACTCGCAATTCTTCGGCCAGAAATCCGGAAACACCGCACTTAAGCCCATTACCGCCACGGTATGGAACTATGGCTTTGTATGGTCACCGATCACCAACATGTCGTGGAGCGTTGACTACTACCACTTTGACATCCGCAACGAAGTGGATCAGCAGGACGCCGATGTTCTGTCTCAGCAGGAATATCTGTGCCGATCGGGGGCTATCGACATCAACTCGGCGAGCTGCCAGCAAGCGTTGTCGCAAATCGTCCGCCTTCCGCAAACGACGCCCGAATTCCTGGGCGATATCAGTACGATCTATACGCCCAAGGTCAACGTTGCCCGGGAGCGGCTGAATGCCCTCACTTCCAGTTTTCAGTATCTGTGGAAATTGGGCAGCTATGGCGCCCTCGCGCTCAATGCGTCTTATAGCGACATCCTTCGACATGATCGCCAGCCGTATCCCGGCGACCCTATGATCGATTTGCTTCGCAACCCTTACTACAGCACGGACTTCAAGACCAAGGTCAACGCATCGGCAACCTGGTCCATCAACAAGTGGAGCACGACGCTTTACGCGAACCGCTACGGAAGCACACCCAACTACCTGGCATCCACACTGAATAACTACACTTCTGAGGGAACAGGCAAGCTCGCCCCTTGGTTCCAGTACAACGCAAGCGTGACTTACAACGCCATGGATAGCCTCGCGCTCTCGTTCGTGGTGAACAATTTGTTCAACACGATGCCACCTGAAGATGACAGCTATCCCGGCACGTCAGGATCACCGTATAACGGAACGAACTACAACGTATATGGCCGATCGTTTTACGTCCAAGCCACTTATAAGTTCGGAAAAACCCACTAGTCCTGCTGAGCCCGAACAAACAGCCCCGCACCTCGCGGGGCTGTTTGCTTTAAAGCCAACGCCGCGAGATTTGCGGACAGGCAAAGCACAGGGGTCCAGAAAGTGCGGCGCGGCCCTGTAACTGCCGACACGACCAGAGATGCCCCGAGGGCCGAAACAGGCCATTGACCAGCGCACGGTGATGTTGCGTACTCCGCCCGCCCCCCTGACGCAAGGAGGCGTTCTGCACTCGACTTGAAGCCGAGCAACCGGATCCCTATCTGCGGGTTTCCCAAGAACGCCCATGGCAACTTTGAGCATCGCATTAGGTGGCCGTTCTGGCAGGCGCCAGCCAAGGAGCGCGGGCGCTACCTGAGTCCGCGCAATCCGGCGATCGCCGCCAACAGCCTCAACGACGCCGTGCTCACCGACGTGGAAGCCCGCGCTTTCACCTGTGCTTAGCAGGCGCAGCGAGGAATAGCAGAGCCTTACCACCCTCGGCATCTAGCCCTAGGGCGAACGCGCCGGCCATGCCGGCAGCAACCTATCCACCCCCGTGGATGGCATCCGCGTGGCGGTGGCCAAGTGCGTCAGCCTGACACCCGTACCCTTTCCGGTTGAATGGAAGGCCCCGAATCCCCTATGGCAACAAGCATTTGGCGGGTTCCGCGCCCTGCCGGAGTGTCATCGCAAGCCCGTCAGCTGTAGTCCAGCACCACATGACTTCCTACCTACCTTCGTAAGAAACTACCGATTTCGTCAGTTTGGCGTAAGTTCATTGTGATCATATCGCAACAACTTGCTCACATCCCCGTAGCAAGTTGCGAACCCCAAGCTGGCATCAGTTCACCCGGGGAGCGGGTGACGTAGCGCGATGTCGGCGCCGAAAAGACCCACACCGTAGGGAGGCGGTCAATGAAATTCACTTCGTCTTACGCCCGTAATCTTCTCGCTCTGGCCTGCATGGCAGCCATCGCCGGTCCGGCCATGGCCCAGACCGACGGCAACACCGATGCCGATGCCAAGAAGGCGTCCAATCTCGAAGCCGTGACCGTTACCGGCTCGCGCATTTCCAACCCCAATGTGATCTCGCCCACGCCCATCAGCGTGCTGTCGGCGGCCGAGATCAAGGCCACGGGCGCCATCAACATCGGCGACCTGATGACGACGCTGCCGCAGCTGGCAACCTCGTTCACCATGGGCAACTCCAACCGCTTCATCGGCACATCCGGTGAGTCGTTCCAGGATCTGCGCAACCTCGGCACCAGCCGCACGCTGGTGCTGGTGAACGGCCGCCGCTTCGTCGGTGCCAGCGCGGGCGACACCGCGGTGGACGTGAACATGATCCCCGCCGACTGGGTCGAGCGCGTGGAAATCATCACCGGTGGCGCCTCGGCCGTGTACGGTGCCGACGCCGTGACCGGCGTGGTCAACTTCATCCTGAAGAAGGACTACCAGGGCGCCAACCTGCACGCCCAGCTTGGCAGCTCCGAGCACGGCAACTTCAACAAGGGCCTGGTGTCGCTGACCGGCGGCATGAACTTCGCCGACAACCGCGGCAACATCGCCGGCTCGGTGGAACATTCCGAGCAGGACGAGCTCATGTTCCACGACCGCTTTGGCGACAAGGCCTACGCCTCCATCCTGACGCCGGACGGCCCGTACGATGCCGCGCTGTACAACAACGGCGGCGGCTATACGAACTACGCCGGCGGCACCTTCTCCACCGGCAGCGCCACGGCGATCAACAAGCGTTACGTGTTCAACCCGGATGGTTCGGTGCGCCACCAGAATTTCTACGGCGCGTATGACAACACCGGCCGCTGCAACGCCTGCGATCGCACGGACGTGAACCAGGTGATCCAGCTGCAGCCGAAGTACAAGCGCACCACGCTCAGCGGCGTTGCTTCGTTCGACATCACGCCCGAGCAGCACCTGTACGCGGAAGGCAACTACAGCCACGTCGACGTGACCAAGACCGGTCAGCCGGCCTTCGGCAGCGGCGGCAGCGCATACATCATCACCCGCGACAACGCCTACATCGACCCGACGCTTGCCGCGGTGATGGACGCGAACAACCTGAAGTCGATCAAGGTGGCGCGCTTTGACGTGGACGCCGGCCTGCGTGGCGAAGACACCAAGCGCAACACCACGCGCGGCGTCATCGGCGCCAACGGCGTGATCACGGGCGACTGGCAGTACGACGCCTCGCTGGTCTACGGCTGGACCGATGAAACCCGTCACAACTTCAACAACCGCATCAACGATCGCTTCTACGCCTCGATCGACGCGGTGCGCGACGGCAACGGCAACATCGTCTGCCGTTCCACGCTGAACCCCAACTCGACCAACCCGAACGCCGGCGGCGTGCTCGATCCGATCGCCCTGGGCGGCGGTTGCGTGCCCACCAGCATCTTCGGCGCGGGCGCGATCAACCCGGCGGCGGCGCAGTGGTTCAACACCACCACCACCACCACCTCGCGCCTCACGCAGTTCGTGGGCGGCGGTACCGTCACCAACAACAACCTGTTCCAGATGCCGTTTGAGGCGGGCGCTGCCAGCCTCGTCGGCGGCGTGGAATTCCGTCGCGAAAGCAGCCGTCAGGTCACCGACCCGCTGGACGTCGCCGGCCTGACCTTCCTCAACGCCATTCCGCCGTCCAGCGGCGCGTATGACGTGAAGGAAGGCTTCGTCGAAACGGCCATGCCGCTGTTGTCGGGCCGTCCGTTCGCCGAGAACCTGACCTTCGACGCCGCGGCACGCTTCTCCGACTACAGCACCGTGGGCCACACCAAGGCCTGGCGCTGGGGCCTGGACTGGGCCATCGACGGCAACGTCCGCCTGCGCGGTACCGTGTCCGCTGCCGTGCGCGCGCCGAACATCGGCGAACTGTTCGGCGGCCAGTCGCAGAACTACTTCACCATCACGGACCCGTGCTCGGCGAAGCAGATCAAGAACGGTCCGGATCCGTCGGTGCGTGCAGCCAACTGCGCGGCGCTGGGCATCCCGGCCGGCTGGACCTCCAGCAACTCGGCCACCATCGCCGGCGTCTCGGGCAGCAACCCCGACCTGAAGCCGGAGCATGGCCGCACCTGGACCGGCGGCATCGTGCTGACCCCGGAATTCATGCCCGGCTTCGGCCTGACCATGGATTACTGGAACATCAAACTGACCGATGCCATCAGCGCGCCCAGCGGCACCGACATCGCCAACCACTGCGTGGATTCCACCACCGGCATCAACAACATCTACTGCAGCAATGCCCAGCGCGGTGACGACCACGAGTTGAACTTCATCAACTCGATCAACCAGAACATCTCCGCACTGAGCACGTCGGGTATCGACTTCGGCGCTTACTACTCGCACGAGGTCGGCCCGGGCAAGCTCGGCCTGAACCTTGATGCGACTCGCGTCATCGCCTACACCGAGCACCCGTTCCAGGACGACCCGAGCAACACCGTGCAGGACAACGGCGTGATCGGTTACCCGAAGTGGAAGGGCATCCTGCGCGCCACGTATACGATGAACAACTGGTTGTTCAACTGGAACACGCGCTACTTCTCCTCGATGCTGCGCGTGAGCAACGAGAGCTACGAGTCGAACCCGACGCAGGCCACGCCGATCAAGGCGGGCGCCGGCTTCTTCAACGACGTGAAGGCCAGCTACACCTTCGGCAAGAGCGGTTGGCAGGCGTATGCCGGTGTCACCAACGTGTTCGACCGCGATCCGCCGGTCAACATCTTCGGCAACACCTTCGGTGGCGGTCTGTACGACGCGATCGGCCGCGCTTACTACGCGGGCTTCAACTTCAACTTCTAAGCCTGGGTGGCAGCCCGGAAATTGGGGTTGAAAAGGGCCGGCATCTGCCGGCCCTTTTTTTTGCGCATCCGCAAGCACGCAAATCGCAACTCGCTGCGATCGGTGCGTTCCCATGCTTTCTTGCTGCCTGCTGACCGCGACCGCCGCGGTCAGCGTTCACCACGCGACCATGGTGTAGCCTCGGGATCACATTCGATAGTGCATGCGACTTCGTTTGCGCGTGCATCGACGTGTCATCGCGGAGGAGCGTTCCCATGTGGTCCATTCGAGAGCCCGTGCTCAAACCGGTTGCCATCAAGAAGCTGCGGCCGACACAGATCACCGTCGGCATGCGCGAAGTGAAGGAAAAGCGCGAACACTGGCGTCGCCTGCCCGACAAGGAGAAGGTGGATTTCCTCGGCCACCACATGATTCCGGTGATCCATGGGCCCAAACAGCGCGACTACATCATCGACCATCACCACCTGACCCGGGCGCTGCTCGACGAAGGCGCCGAGCATGTGTTCGTGGTCACCGTGGCCGACCTGAGCAGCCTGGATCAGGAGGCGTTCTGGACCTTCCTCGATCACCATGCCTGGGTCTTTCCCTATGACGCCAAGGGCAAGCGTCGTGGCTACAACGAGATTCCGCGCACCGTTGCCGAGCTGAAGGATGATCCTTACCGCAGCGCCGCTGGCGAACTGCGACGAATCGGGGGCTACGCCAAGGACACGACGCCTTTCAGCGAATTCCTCTGGGCCGACTTCCTGCGCCGACAACTGAAGCTCTCGCAGGTGGAGAAGGACTTCACCGCCGCCATGAAGAAAGCCTACAAACTCGCACGCGGACCGGAGGCCAAATACCTGCCCGGCTGGTGCGGTCCCATTGGCGCGTGAGTGTGGACGCCAGTGCCATCCCGCCGACCGCTGGTGACCCCAAAAGAAAAGACCCCCTTGCGGGGGTCTTTGTTGGGGAAGGGCCGGGGCTAAGGGGAGGGACCCGGCCCTTTGCCTCCGCGACATATGGGGATGAAGACCGGAGGCAGGAACAGGTTACCCGGTGCCGCAACAGCACTCTGTCGTCCTCTTCCGATGCTGGTGTCACCCGATAGCCCGCGGGGAAATCGGCGCCGTTTCTGCAATTGAGAGCGGTCCGATAGCCCGAAAGTGCACGCATCGGAACAATACCGCTTACCCCACATGCGCAAGGAATGTTGTATGGGCCCGCGGTGACGCGCGCGACGAATCCGGGGATTAGGCCGCTGAGTGCTCAGCAGCCTGGATACGTAGGGGCTTTCAGCAAGCTTGGTGTAGGGAATTCGCGGATGACCCTGTCATCCGCCTTTTTTTGTCCGCTGTTCAGTGGGTTGCCGCTTTCAGGGCAAGCGGACTCCGGCCGTCCCGGCAGACGGAGGGCGGGCATGCGAGAATGGCCGACCGACGCGACGCCTCGCGCCTTATCCGCTCCATGCTGACCGATACCACCAAAGACGCGATCCGCGCTGCCTATACGCGCCTCAAGGACGGCCTGCCCGGCTTTCGTGCGCGCGCATCGCAGGGAAAGATGATCGCCGAGGTGGCAAAGGCGCTGGCGCAGGAAGGTGGCGCTGCCGTGATCGAGGCGCCTACCGGCACTGGTAAGTCGATGGCTTACCTGATCGCCGGTGTCGAAGTGGCACGCGCGCAGAAAAAGAAGCTGCTGATCGCCACCGCCACGGTGGCGCTGCAGGAGCAGCTGGTCCAGCGCGACATCCCGCTCTATCTCAAGCTCAACGGTACCGAAGCAAAAGTGGCCTTGGCCAAGGGCCGTGGCCGCTACCTGTGCCCGCGCAACCTCGCCATGGCCAGCAACAGCCTCAACGAAACCTCACAGATGGGGCTGGGTTTCGACGCGGATCTGGCGCTGTGGACCAAGCCGCCGCAGGAACGCGACAAGAAAGCGCTCGCCAAGCTGATGGACCTGTTCGACCGTCACGAGTGGGACGGCGATATCGATGCCGCGCCCGAGCCGGTCAGCGACGTGCTGCGCCCCATGATCACCACCAGCGCCGGTGGCTGCACCAGCCGCAAGTGTGCGCACTTCATGCAGTGCCCGTTCTTCGCGGCGCGCCGTGCGGTGGGCGATGCCGAGATCATCGTGGCGAACCAGGACCTGGTGCTCGCCGACCTGACCATGCCGCGCGAGGAAGAGGGTTTCGGCGGCGTGATCCTGCCCAAGCCGGACGAAACGCTGTACATCTTCGACGAAGGGCACCACGTGCCGTCGAAGGCCATCGACCGCGGCGCCGCCGAGGTGTACATGAACGCGGCGGTGCGCCAGCTGAGCCGCCTCGGCCGCCAGATCCATGCCGCCTATTCGCTGACCGACAAGGAAGTGATCGGCAAGCTGTCGCTCGATGCGGGCGACCAGAAGCTGCAGGATCTCAGCAACGGCCTGGAAGAACTGGAGAAGGAAATCCGCCTGGGCTGGCTGCCTTCGCCCGACGACCGCGAACCGATGTACCGCGGTTCGCTGGGCCAGCTGCCGGAAGCCTGGGTGGAACACGCGCGTGCACTCTACGTGTTCACCGGCGAAGTGGAACGCTGGATAGGCGCGGTGCGTCGCGCCGTGCTGGAAATGACTGAAACCGGCCCCACCCACGAGGCGCTATCGCGCGAATTGGGCATGGCGCTGGAACGCATCGACCGCCAGGTGCGCACATGGCGCGCATGGTCGGCCACCGATGGTGACAACACGCCGCCGCTTGCTCGCTGGGTCACGCTGAGCAACGACCAGCAGCTGGTCTGTCACGCGTCATCGGTATCTGCCGGCGGACTGTTGCGCAGCATTCTTTGGGGCAACGCGAGCGCCGTGGTGATGACCTCGGCCACGCTGAGCGCCGGCGGCAACTTCCGCGGCTTCGCCGACGCCGTGGGTCTGCCCGACGAGTCGGTCACGCTGAGCCTGCCCTCGCCATTCGATCTCGCCGCGCAGGCACGGCTCGAAGTACCGGCCATGCGCTCGCTGCCCGATGCGCGCGAAGAGCACGTGCAGGAAATCTGCGACTGGCTGGCCGACCACCTCGACTGGAACGCCGGCAACCTCGTGTTGTTCACCTCGCGCGCCAAGCTCGACCGCGTGCTGCAGAAGCTACCCATCGAGTACGTGCGCAAGGTGCGCGCGCAAGGTTCGCTGGGCAAGGCGCAGCTGGTTGCCGAGCATATTGCCGATGTGGAAGCGGGCAAGGGCAGCACGCTGTTCGGCCTGGCCTCGTTCGGCGAGGGCCTGGATTTGCCTGGCAAACTCTGCGAAACCGTGGTGATCACCCAGTTGCCGTTCGCCGTGCCGACCGACCCCGTCGGCGCCACGTATGCGGAATGGCTGGAGTCGCGCGGCCGCAATCCTTTCATCGAAGTGACCGTGCCGGAAGCGACGCGCCTGCTCACGCAGTATTGCGGCCGACTGATCCGCACGGAAACCGATCGCGGCCGCATCGTGCTGCTGGATCGCCGCGTGGTGCTCAAGCGCTACGGCGAGCGCATGCTCAAGTCACTGCCGCCATTCACCCGCGTGATCGAGAAGGTCGCATGAGTTTCCATATCGTCCGAGGCGCCGACATGCAGCCCCAGCCGTGGAAGAACGGCATGGGCGTCACGCGTGAAGTGGCGCGCTTTCCGACGGATGCCGGCGGCGACGATTTCGTGTGGCGCATCAGCGTGGCCGAGGTCAACAGCGCTTCGCCGTTCTCCACCTTCCCCGGCATTGACCGCCAGATCGTGCTGCTCGATGGGGACGGTTTCACCATGACGCTGGATGGCAGCCAACCGCATGCGCTGACTACGCCGCTGGAACCCTTCGCGTTTCCCGGTGAAGCGCAGGTGGACGTGGCCATGGCCGGTGGCGCGACCCGTGATTTCAATCTCATGGTGCGGCGAGCCCGTGCCAGCGGCCACGTGCGCGTATGCCGCGAAAGCGGCAGCCACGTGCCCGAGCCCGACTGCGTGCTGGTTTATGTGGCACGCGGTCGTGCCATGACCATCGACGGCGAACTCAAGGCCGGTGATGCCTGGCTGCCGGACCGCAGCCCGTTCGAACTGGCCGACGGCAGCGTGGTGCTGATGGCGCTGGTGCAGCCACGTTAACGGCCGCTTGCTCGCTGTAGGAGCGCACTTGTGCGCGACACACCAGCACACCCACGGGCAAGCCTACTGAGTGCATAGCCTTGTGGGCTCGTGGTCGCGAACAAGTGCGCTCCTGCAGTAGGCAGACGTGCCTTCACTTCTACGATAGCCATACCGCTTATCATCGCCTCGTTCCGCCCTTCCCAAGGTGAGCCCATGGCGTTGCTGATCCTCGGTCTGGTGCTGTTCCTCGGCGTCCACTCCATCCGCATCTTTGCCAACGACTGGCGCACCCGACAGCGCGCACGGCTGGGCGAAATGCGATGGCGGGGGCTCTACTCCCTGGTGTCCATCGCGGGCTTCGTGTTGATCGTGTATGGCTTTGGCCTGGCTCGCCAGCAACCGGTGGTGCTTTACGTGCCACCGCTTGCACTACGCCACCTCAACGCGCTGTTCACCCTGCTGGCGTTCATCCTGGTCGCCGCGGCCTACGTGCCCGACAACCACCTGAAGTCCCGGCTGGGCCATCCCATGCTGGCTGGCGTGAAGGTGTGGGCGTTCGGCCATCTGCTGGCCACCGGCATGCTGCATGATGTGCTGCTGTTCGGTGCGTTCCTGCTGTGGGCGGTGGTGGATTTCGTCAGTGCCCGCCGCCGCGATCGCGCGGCCGGGGTCACCTATCCCGTGGGCACCGTGAAGGGTGACGCCATCGCCCTGTTCGGCGGCATCGTGCTTTGGGCGGCGTTCGCTTTCTGGCTGCATGGATGGCTGATCGGCGTGAACCCCATGGGGTGAAATCAGTCATCTGTGCCGCCCGGCGGCGCTGCGTTAGAGTGGCGCCGTTTCCGGCATGAGGCCGGCATGAGGATCGAGCCATGGTCGCTTTCCTGCTCTGGTTGTTGCTCCTGGTGTTCTGCTGGCCGATCGCGCTGCTGGCGATCGTGCTCTACCCCATCGTGTGGCTGCTGATGCTGCCGTTCCGCCTGATCGGCATCACCATGACCGCGGTGTTCTCGCTGCTCGGCGCCATGCTGATGCTGCCGGCGCGCGTGCTGCGCGGCCGACCGGCCTGAGTGGAAAAGCCCAACGCCCCGTCGTGCGAGCGCAATCGCGCCCCGATCCTCGACGCGGTGCGTGCACCGTTCGCCGACAGGCGGCATGTACTGGAGATCGGCAGCGGCACCGGCCAGCATGCCGTGTATTTCGCTGCAGCCATGCCCTGGCTGCAGTGGCAATGCAGCGAGCGCGAGGAACATCTGCCGGGCATCCGCCAATGGCTGGATGAGGCCGCACTGCCCAACACGCCTGCGCCTTTGGCATTGGATGTGAACGGGCCGTGGCCCGCCGAGCGCTACGACGCCGTCTTCAGTGCCAATACGCTGCACATCATGGGCTGGAACGAAGTGGAGCAGCTGTTCGCCCAACTCCAGGCGGTCACCACGGCGGACGCGAAGCTCGCCATCTACGGCCCTTTTAATGTTGGCGGTCGTTACACCAGCGAAAGCAACGCCGCGTTCGACGAATGGTTACAGGCACGCGGCGCGCACATGCGCATCCGCGACGCGGAGGCCGTGGATGCGCTGGCCCAAGCGGCGGGTTTTGCGCTGACCGATGACGTCGCCATGCCGGCCAACAATCGCCTGCGCTTCTGGCAACGCCAGCGCTGACCCGTCGATCGTTGGCATTTTTGCCCCGTTGGCGTCAGGATGCGAGCCAGAGGGCGCTCCCGGCCGCGCCCAACCCACGCCATGCGACCCTACGTGCAAGCCATCGACACGCTTACGCCCTGCCCCTGCGGCAACAGTGACGGCTACGGCCGCTGCTGCGGACTACTCCACGAAGGCGCCGTGGCGGCAACGGCAGAGCAACTGATGCGCTCGCGTTACAGCGCTTACGTACTCAAGCGCGAGACCTACCTGCTGGATACCTGGCACCACAGCACGCGCCCTGCGCACCTGAAACTGGCGACGCAACAACCTGCGCCGACCTGGCTGGGATTGACCGTGAAGCGCCATGAGAGCGAAGGCGACCGCGCCATCGTCGAATTCGTGGCGCGCCTGCGTTACGGCGGCGGCAAGGCGCAACGCATGCACGAAATCAGCCGCTTCGTGCGTGAAGACGGCCGCTGGTTTTATGTGGACGGCGAGTTTCCGGAGAAGTCGGGCGACTGAGCCGCCTCGCGCTTTTCCTGTAGGCGCGCACTTGTGCGCGACCGACCAGGCCATGCGCCGCTAACCCTTGGCATCTGTCGCGCGCAAGCGCGCTCCTACAAGGGCGGGCTCCACTTACGGCGAAAACGGAATCGCCGTTTCGCCTTCTTCCACACCGTTGGGCCCGAAGCGTCGCTCCACCACCACGCCACGTCCATCGTGGCCGATCGCCACGACGGTGCTTGCGCGCGTACCGTAACGGTCGCCACGGATGAAGGCCGATGACAACCAGCGCTCGCGCTCCAGCCCCACCCCGGTGTCGGGCAGTTGATCGTCCGGATAACCACGCGGATCAGCCAGCGCAGCGAACAAGGGCGCGAATTCGTCGTCATGGCCTGCGTCGATCCACGCACGCAGCTGCTGCATCAGCGCACGGGTTTTCGGCCAGGGCGTATTGAAATCGGCGTTGGACAGGCCGTGCACGCCGGGTTCCACCGATTGCGCACGCGAGTCCGGGCGATTGCCGATATAGAACGCGTGACTCTCATCGAAAGTCAGCAGATTGAAAGGGCGATAGTCTGCTGCCGACGCAAGCAACGTCTTTGCATGCGCCACGGCACCGCCCTCGCCGGCCAGGTAGTCCAGCGACAGCAATCCGCGCGAACGCCCCAGTTGCGGGTCGCGCGGATCGCGTACGTTGGTCACCACGCTGCAGCGACCGTCGTCGGTTACGCCCAGCCAGGTGCCGCCGGCTTCCAGATCCTTGCCGGCGACGATGGCAGGTGTATCCCAGCGCGCCAGCGGAAGACTGGGACGCGCGTGGAATTCGTCGCGGTTGCCGATCAGTACCAGGCGCCAGCGCGGATGCGCATGCCAGGCGAATGCAATCACACACATGGGGGCCATCTCCGCACGGTAACGGTGTTCACCATGAAGCCAGGCGAGCGCACAGTATGCGCCCGCCGCCCGCGATCAGCCGCGGGCACGCAACGTCGCGGCAGCCGCCCAGCGAGCCGCCACCTTGGGCGAGGTCATGCATACCGCATCGTCAGTGCGCGTGGTCACGGCACGTTCGAGCAGTTGGATATCGGCCTCGTGCTGGCGGGCCACATGCGGATCTTCGAAGAAGATCGCGCGCTGGCAACGGCGCTCGAGCACCAGATCGGCGATCTGCGCATCGCCGCCCATCGGGCCGCTCTGATAACGCTCCACCCACGCCTTGTCGGTCGGCCAGCCGCGACTCCACGCCAGCTCATTCAGGCGCTGACCGGTGGTGCCGGTGCCCACGCGATGCGAGAAGCGCGACAGCACGTCGAAATGCTCGGCGGCATAGGCCAGCATCTGCGGCTTCATCGCGTCGTGGGCGATCAGTGCCAGCGTCTGCGACTCCAGATCATGAAAGACGTTGGCGCCCGGATCAGCCTCGAGGCCGGCGTGTATGCGCTCCATCTCGATCCAGTCGCGCGCCGTGGCTACCGTGGAAATGAAAGGCTTGCCGTGGATCACGCACTGGCGCTTCAGTGCAATGGCCTCGGGGAAGATCGACGACGGATCGACCGGATCCATCAGGTAGATCGCGCCGTCGAGCACGCGGTCGTCGCCCAGCCCCACCACCTCGGCCACCAGCTTCATCAGGCCGCCTTCGCGACCATACGGGTAGCGTCGCAGCGGCAGGTAGCGATCCAGATAACCCGCGCGGTGGATCGCATCGTAGGTACGTCCCACCGCGTGCAGGCCCAGCTCCAGTTGGCGAATACCGACTTCGCAGGCACCCAGCCAGCGAAACAGCGCGGCATCGGCGTGGGCGTGGTGCAATTGGTTGGCGGCAAGGCCAAGGCGCATGTTCTATGACTCCGTCAGAGGGGTGTCCCGCCACCGTCAGGCAGCAGCAGGACGAGTTTCCAGTCGTTGTATCCGGCCGGCACCAGGGTCACCTGCGTATAGGCGACATGGCCGAGCCGGGGATGATTGAAGGTGCGCAGGCCGCCCTCGCGCGCGAGCACGCCCTGCGCATTCCAGTATTCCTCGAACGCCGGACTGCCATGGCGCAATGCGTCCACCAGGTCCAGCAGTGTGACATCGTCCGGATACAGCGCCGTGTCAGCGCGAAATTCCGCCACGATGCGCTGCGCGCGATGCGCCCAGTCGGTGATCAGCGTGGGCGCCGATGCATCAAGGAACACGTAGCGCAGCAGGTTGTCGTCACCGCTGTCCGCCCATGCGGCGAACAGTTCGGCAGCGGGCGCGTTCCAGCTGCGTCGCCGCCAGCCGCGGTCCAGCAGATAGGCCGGCATGGGCACGCTGGCCACGGTGCGCTGCAGTTCTGCCGGCACGGGAGCATCCGTACCGGCGCCTTGCGGCAGGGGATCCCGACGACGTGCCAGCTCGAACAGGTATCCGCGTTCCGCCGGTGACAAACCCAGGCCATCGGCCAGTCGCGACAGCGCTTCTGCCGACAGGGCCACGTCGCGCCCCTGTTCCAGCCACGTGTACCAGGTAGTGCTGATGCCCGCGCGCTGTGCAATTTCCTCGCGGCGCAGGCCCGGTGTGCGCCGCCGTCCCCGCCCCTCGCCCAGCGACGCATCCGCCGTCGCCGCTTCGCGACGGGCGCGAAGAAAGCGGGCGAGCAGGCGATGCGGGTCGTTGGAGGAGTCCAGGGTGGTACCTGTCATACCGGGATAAGTGCACAACTTACACCGGACCATGACCCTGCTGACAATGCGTACGTCATCCCACCCGAGAGAAACGCATGAATACGTCGCAGCAGCACTTCGTTGCCGGACAGTACGAACCGCGCGCACAGGATTACGTGAGCAGCGAAGTCCATCGCCAGGGCCCCGACCTCGATCAGATCGAGGCCGAACTGAGCCGTTTGCCGCCCGGCAGCGTACTGGATCTCGGCTGCGGCGGCGGCCATGTCACCTACCGCGTTGCCCCGCTGGCGCGCGAGGTGGTGGCCTGTGACGTCACCACCGGCATGCTCGAGGCGGTACGCCGCACCGCGACCGAGCGCGGCCTGCGCAACGTCACCGTGCAGGAAGCACCCGCCGAACGACTGCCGTTTGACGATGCCGCGTTCGACGTCGTGGTGGCCCGTTACACCACGCATCACTGGCACGACCGCGACGCCGGCCTGCGCGAGGCGCGACGCGTACTGAAGCGCGGCGGGCGTGCCATCTTCATCGACGTGACCTCACCCGAACACGCGCTGCTCGACAGCTGGCTGCAGACGCTGGAGCTGCTGCGGGATGTCTCCCACGTACGCAACTATCGGCTTACCGAATGGATGGCTGCACTCGCGGCAGCGCGCTTCGACGTGGATGGCATCACCCGGCGACACCTGCCGCTGCGCTTTGCCGACTGGGTGGCACGTACCCGCACGCCGGCACTGAACGTGGAGGCCATCCGCGCCCTGCAAGCCACGGCGCCCGATGAAGTGCGAGAACACTTCGCCATCGAGGCGGACGGAAGTTTCGTGCTGGACACCGTCACCTTCACGGCGAACTGATACCGGCTGAAGCGCCCACTGTGGGAGCGCACCCTGTGCGCGACGCTTTCGCAAAGGCACGTCGCGCACCGGGTGCGCTCCCACGGGGTTTTGGCGTGAATCAGGCGTGCGCCTCGACCGCCACGTCTGACGTCTGCAACAGCTGCACGATGGACGCTGCCGCCTCGCGGCCGTCATACACCGCGCGCACCACCAGGTCGGCGCCGCGCACGTTGTCGCCGCCCGCGAAGATCTGAGGGTGGCTGGTCTGGTGCGGCAGCGAGCCGCCGGCGCCCGTGACGACGCGGCCGGTCTTGTCCAGCGCCACGCCATGCGAGCGCAGCCAGTCCGGCGGGCTCGGCAGGAAGCCGAACGACTGGATGACCACGTCCGCGTCGATCACATACTCCGAGCCCGGCACATTCTGCGGACGCATGCGGCCGGAGCCATCGTCGACCAGTGCCGTTTCCACCACGCGCACGCCACGCACGTTGCCGCGCGCACCGCCCAGGATTTCCAGCGGCTGGCGCTGGAACAGGAAGTTGACGCCTTCTTCGCGGCTGTAATTCACCTCGCGCGCGGAGCCCGGCATGTTGGCTTCGTCACGGCGATACACGCAGGTCACGCTGGCCGCGCCCAGGCGGATCGCCGTGCGGTTGCAGTCCATGCCGGTGTCACCACCGCCCAGCACCACCACGTGCTTGCCACGGAAATCGAAGGCCGGCGGCGGCGCTTCGTCGCGCAGCAGGCGCTCGGTGTTGGCGATGAGGAACGGCAGCGCGTCGTGCACGCCATGCAGCTCGCGACCCGGCAGTTGCGCATCCACGTAGGTGTAGGCACCGGTGCCCACGAACACGGCATCGTACTCGTCCAGCAGCTGGCCGAATTCGATATCGCGACCCACCTCGCGGTTGAGCAGGAAACGCACACCCATGCCTTCCAGCAGCTGGCGACGGGTGCGCACCACGCTCTTGTCGAGCTTGAACGGCGGGATGCCGAAGGTCAGCAGGCCACCGATCTCGCTCTGGCGATCGTAGACATCCGCGGCAATACCCGCGCGACGCAGGCGGTCCGCACAGGCCAGGCCGGCCGGACCCGCGCCGATGATGGCCACGCGCTTGCCGGTTTCCTGCACGGCGGACAGGTCAGGCTGCCAGCCCTGGCGCAGCGCTTCGTCGGTCACCCAGCGCTCGATGCTGCCAATGGTCACCGCGCCGAACGCGGTCTGTTCCAGTGTGCACGCGCCTTCGCACAGCCGATCCTGCGGGCACACGCGGCCGCAGATCTCCGGCAGCGGATTGGTTTCGTGCATCAGCGTGGCCGCTTCCATCAGGCGGCCTTCCTGCACCAGCTTCAGCCAGTTCGGGATGTAGTTGTGCACCGGGCACGCGTGCTCGCAATACGGATTGCCGCAGTCGATGCAGCGCTCCGCCTGGGTGCCAGCCTGTTGCGAGGCGAAGTCGCCAGCGATCTCGCCGTAGCCCAGCACGCGGATGGATACCGGCACGGTGCGCGGCGTTTGTCGCTGGACGTTGAGAAACTGGAAGGTCTTGTCACTCATGCCGCGCTCCTCAGCTCGTCCGCCAGCGCAGCAAGGCTTGCCGCCTTCGGTTTCACCAACCAGAACTTGTATTGCAGGCCACGGAAGTCCGCGAGGATGCGACGGCCCCAGTCGCTGCCGGTGAGCTCCACATGGCGCGCAACCAGGCCGCGCAGGTGCTGCATGTAATGCTCCATGCCTTCCGGCGAGATGCGCAGGATGTCCACCAGCTCGTGGTTGTAGCAGTCGACAAAGGTGCGCTCGATATCGAGCACATAGGCGAAGCCGCCCGTCATGCCGGCACCGAAGTTGAGACCCACCTTGCCCAGCACCGCGACGACGCCGCCGGTCATGTATTCGCAGCAATGGTCGCCCGCGCCTTCCACCACGGCGAGCGCGCCCGAATTGCGCACCGCGAAACGCTCGCCCGCGCGGCCTGCCGCAAACAGCTCACCATCGGTGGCGCCATACAGGCAGGTGTTGCCGATGATGGACGCCTCGTTGGTGGCGAACGGCGAATCCGCCGGCGGCCGCACCACGATGCGCCCGCCCGCCATGCCCTTGCCCACGCCGTCATTCGCTTCACCGACGAGGTCGATGTGCACGCCGCCTGCATTCCACGCGCCCAGGCTCTGCCCGGCCGCGCCGTTGAGCTTCAGCAGGATGGGCTTCAGGTCCATGCCGTGGTCGCCGTAACGACGGGCCACTTCGCCGGAGAGACGTGCGCCGACCGCGCGATCGGTATTGACGATCTCGAAGGCGAACTCGCCACCGGTACGGTTCACGACTGCGTCGCGCGTGGCTTCATCGATGCGCGTGGCCAGTGCGGCCTCGTCACGCATCGGGTTGCGCGGCAGCGTGCAGGCGAAGTCCACCTTGGAACCGAGCGTGCCATGGCCGAGCAGCGGTGCGAGATCGAGCTTGTGCTGCACCGGCGTGGTGCCGTCCACCTGCTCCAGCAGGTCGGCGCGGCCAATGATCTCCTCCAGGCTCCGCACGCCGAGCCGGGCAAGGTGTGCGCGCACGTCTTCGGCGATGAAACCGAAGTAGTTCATCACCATTTCCGGCAGGCCGGTGAAGTGTTCCTTGCGCAGCACGGCATGCTGCGTGGCCACGCCCGTGGCGCAGTTGTTCAGATGGCAGATGCGCAGGTACTTGCAGCCCAGCGCCACCATCGGGCCGGTGCCGAAGCCGAAGCTTTCCGCACCGAGCATGGCGGCCTTGATCACGTCCAGGCCGGTCTTCAGGCCACCGTCGGTCTGCAGGCGCACGCGGCCGCGCAGGTCGTTGCGGCGCAGCGTCTGCTGCGTCTCGGCCAGGCCGAGCTCCCACGGCGTACCGGCGTACTTGATCGAGGTGAGGGGGCTTGCGCCGGTACCACCGTCGTGACCGCTGACGGTGATGAGATCCGCGCCAGCCTTCACCACGCCCGCCGCCACCGTGCCCACGCCCGCATGGCTGACCAGCTTCACCGAGATCAGCGCCTCGGGATTCACTTCCTTGAGGTCGTGGATCAGCTCGGCGAGATCTTCGATGGAGTAGATGTCGTGGTGCGGCGGCGGCGAGATCAGGCCGATGCCGGGCTTGGCATAACGCAGCCGCGCGATGGTGCTGTCCACCTTGTGACCCGGCAGCTGGCCGCCCTCGCCGGGCTTGGCACCTTGCGCCACCTTGATCTGCAGTACTTCGGCATTGACCAGGTACTGCGGCGTGACGCCAAAGCGGCCGGAAGCGACCTGCTTGATCTTGGACATCTTCTCGGTGCCGTAGCGCGCCGGGTCTTCGCCGCCTTCGCCGGAATTGCTGCGCGCGCCGAGCCGGTTCATGGCAATGGCCAGCGCCTCATGCGCTTCGGGCGACAACGCACCCAGCGACATGCCGGCCGAATCGAAACGACGCAGGATGTCCTGGCTCGACTCGACTTCTTCGAGCGGAATGGCCTCGCCCAGCGCACGCGGTGACAGCAGGTCGCGCAATGCCGACGGCGGTCGATGGTCGACGAAGTTCGCGTAAGCGCGATAGTCACCGGGATTGCCGGTACGCACGGCCTTCTGCAGCGTGCCGATCACGTCCGGGTTGTACATGTGGTATTCGCCACCGACCACGTACTTGTAGATGCCGCCGGCGCGCAGCGACGAAGCCTCGCTCCACGCTTCCGCTGCCAGCACCTGCTGGTCATGTTCCAGTTCGGCAAAACCCGCGCCCGAAACGCGCGACGGCGTGCCGGGGAAGCACAGCTCCACGACCTCGCGCGACAGGCCCACGATTTCGAACAGCTGCGCACCGCGATAGCCGGCCACGGTGGAGATACCCATCTTGGAAAGGATCTTCAACAGGCCCTTGCGGATGCCGCGGCGATAGCTGCGGCCGATCTCAAAGCGGTCGCTGGCGATATGGCCTTCGCGACCCAGCTCAAACAGGCTCTGATAGGCCAGCCACGGGTAGATGGCCGTCGCGCCGAAACCGAGCAGGCAGGCGAACTGGTGCGGATCACGCGGCGTCGCGGTTTCCACCAGGATGTTGCATTGACATCGCAGCGCCTGGTCGATCAGGTGCGCATGCACGGCACCCACCGCCAGCAGCGAATGGATGGGCAACAGGCCCTGCTGCGGATAGCGGTCGCTGAGGAAGACCAGCTGGCAGCCTTCGCGCACGGCCTTCTCCACCTCGCGGCAGAGACGGCGCAAGGCAGCTTCCAGTCCCTCTTCCGGCGCGTACATCAGGTCAAAGCGCGGCGTGCCGGTGAACTGCGGCAGCGCCAGCAATTGGCGCAGCTTGCGCTGCGAAAGCACCGGCGAGTTGATCAGGATCTGTTTGGCGTTCTCTGCCGTCAGATCGAACACGTTCGCTTCCGGCCCGATCTGCGTCACCAGCGACATCACCAGCTTTTCGCGCAATGGATCAATCGGCGGGTTGGTCACCTGGGCGAAGCCCTGGCGGAAACGGTCGAATAGCGGACGCACCTGTCGCGACATCGCGGCGATGGGCGTGTCGTCCCCCATCGAACCGGTGGCTTCCTGCTCCAGCTCCACCATGGCCTTGAGCACGGTCTCGCGTTCTTCGCGCGAGAGGCCGTACAGCTTCTGGTAGCGGCGCAGCTCCTCGGTGGGCAGCGGCTCGGCGGCCAGCGAGGGATCGATCAGGTCCGACTCCAGATAGCTCACGCCCGCGCGCAGCCAGTCGCGGAACGGCGCACGCTTGCGATTGATGTCGTCGATGTCCGCATCGCGCAGCAGACGGTGCTGCTGCAGGTCCACGGCGATCATCTCGCCCGGCGCCAGGCGGCCCTTGGCCACCACCTGCGACGACGGCACGTTCCACAGCCCGGCTTCGGACGCGACGATGAGATGGTTGTCCGCCGACAGCGCCCAGCGCGCGGGGCGCAGGCCATTGCGGTCCAGCGTGCACGCGGCGTAGTGGCCATCGCACATCACCAGGCCCGCCGGGCCGTCCCACGGCTCGCTGTGCAGCGCGTAGTACTCGTAGAAGGCGGCGAGGTCTTCGTCGATGCCTTCGCGCGCGGCAAAAGCCGGCGGCACCAGCACGCGCATGGCGGCGAGCAGGTCCAGGCCACCGGCGATCAATACTTCCAGCGCGTTGTCGAGGCTTTCCGAATCCGAGCCGGACTGGCGCACCAGCGGACCGATATCGGACAGATCGACCAGCGGCGACTGCAGGATGGATTCGCGCGACTGCATCCAGCGGCGATTGGCGCGGATGGTGTTGATTTCGCCGTTGTGCGCCAGCAGGCGGAACGGCTGGGCCAGTCGCCACTGCGGCGTGGTGTTGGTGGAGAAGCGCTGGTGGAACACCACTGCATCGGTGCTCAGTGCCGGATGGGTGAGATCGGCGAAAACATCGCGCAACCTGCCCGGTGCAGCCATGGCCTTGTAGCCAACCACCTGCGACGACAGCGTGACCACATAAAAGTGTTCATCGGCGGCCAGCGCGGTTTCCGCGCGACGGCGCGCACGGAACAGCGCGCGCTCGAACGTGGCATCGT
Source organism: Dyella telluris (assembly GCF_014297575.1). NCBI lineage: Bacteria > Pseudomonadati > Pseudomonadota > Gammaproteobacteria > Lysobacterales > Rhodanobacteraceae > Dyella > Dyella telluris. The sequence goes on from NZ_CP060412.1 coordinate 1,744,493, forward strand.
CCATCGACGGTGCCGGTTCCACGAATACCTGGCGCACGTGCGGCTTGGCTGCGGCAGCGAGCGGGCCACAGGCGGCTTCGTTCACCACCACGTCGCGCCAGCCGGCCACGCGCAGGCCTTCTTCGCGCAGGTGATCTTCCAGTACGGCCGGTGCATCGCTGCCGAAGGGATCGAGGAACACCACGCCGGCGGCGAAACGCCCGCCCAGTGCAATGCCGGCTTCATCGGCAAGCGCTTTCAGCCAGCCCAGCGGACGATGGAAGAGCACACCGCAGCCGTCGCCACTGACGCCGTCGGCATTTACGCCACCGCGATGGGAAAGTTTGGCCAGCGCATCGAATGCGGTGTCCACTACCCATGCGCTTGCCCGACCGTCGATCTGTGCGACCAGACCAAAACCACAGCTGTCGTGCTCGAACGCAGCGTCGTAAAGCGTCGCTGGAACTGCCTGCGCCATCTCGCCTCCCCAGGCCGATGGTTAGAGACGCGTTGTCCCAACGGCTCCGAAGGCGCCGCTGTCACGCGTCCATAGTGTGGATTCGAATAAAGCACAGTTTGGTGCGCCGCGTCAAAGACATCTTTACGTCCAAATGAAAGTTTCATTTGGAAGTTTTTTTGGCTTGGCAGCATCTCGTGCGTGATCTGCAACTCATTCCCGCCACGCGATAAACCCGAGGCGCGAACCGGTTCCGCCATGCAGGCAGGGCCGCGCGATGCATACCAGTCATCGCACTGGTGTTGCGATGATCGGCGCCTGACCGGACACAGCGCGCGGCGGCGGCCGGCTCGCGCGCCGTCATCAGCCTCTGTGATAATCGGCCGATGCCAATACCACTCCGTCGTGCCCGCCCCCTCGCCTGCGCCGCCATCAGCGCACTCGCCCTTGTCGTCGCGGCCCAGCCCGCGTGGGCGCTGCAGGACAGCAAGACCAAGGCCGAGCAGGCCGAGGCCCAGAAGAAGCTGTCGGACGTGCGCAGCAAGATGGAGGCTCTGGCCAAGGAGCAGGCCGACACCGCCGCCAAGCGTGACAGCGCCACCACCGAGCTGGCCAAGCAGGCCAACGCCGTGGCCAGCGCCGCCAGGGCGGTGCGCGAGACGGATACCCAGCTCGCCGCCAAGCAGAAGCAGCTGGCCGACCTTCAGGACGAGCGCACCGAGCTGCAGAAGAACCTGGAAGGCCAGCGTGCCGCCATCGCCGAGCTGCTGAGGGCCACGTATGCCCTGGGCCAGGGCTCGGACCTGCGCCTGCTGATGGGCGACGACGACATTGCCCGCATCGCCCAGGCGCTGGCCTATTCCAAGTATTTCCAGGAAGACCGCGTGGCCCGCGTGCAGAAGCTGATGGGTGACCTGGCCCGCCTGCAGGACCTGGAAACCCAGATCACCGCCGAGCAGCAGGCCCTGCAGACGGTTCGCGCCCAGCGCGAGACCCAGTCCAAGGCGCTGGAGCAGCAGCGCGCCGCCCAGGCCAGGCTGGTGGCCGACGCCGATGCCCAGTACAAGGACCAGGGCAGCCGCCTGGCCGCCCTCAAGCAGAACGAGGCCTCGCTGAACTCGCTGGTCGCCACGTTGCAGAAGGCCATCGACGAGGCCGCCCGCGAAGCCGAACGCGCCGCCAAGGCCAGCGAGGGCAAGGCTGCGCCGCCGGCCGGCAAGGGCCTGGCCAACATCCGCGGCAGCCTGCCCTGGCCCGCCCCCGGCGTGGTCAATACCTACGGCAACGGCGTGCTGATCAAGGCCCCGGGCGGAAGCGAGGTCAAGGCCGTGTCGTCAGGACGGGTGGTCTACGCCGCCTTCCTGCGTGGCTACGGCATGCTGGTCATCGTCAGCCACGGCGGTGGCTGGATGAGCATGTACGGGAACAACGAGACCATCCTGCACGGCGTGGGCGACCAGGTCAGCGCCGGCGAAGCCGTCGGCACCGCCAGTGCCCCCACCGGCACCAACACCGGCGTGTATTTCGAGCTGCGCCAGAACAATCAGCCGGTGGACCCGCGCACGTGGTTGTCCAGGAAGGGCTAAGCGGACATTGACGCCGCCTGCGCGGCGTCGCACGCTAACCTTCTTGTAGCGCATTGAATTTTCGCAATATCCGGCGGTCAAAGCGGCCATGCGACGCGGCCGCCGGCCACCCCCTAACACGCTTTACCGGAGTCTCCCATCCATGCGGCTTTCCACCTTGAGCCTGGCCGTCCTGCTGCTGGCGGCGCCCATGGCGCAGGCGCAGACCGCGCCAGCCAGCACCCACGGCGCCAAGCCATCGGCCGGTAGCGCGCCCGCTGCGGCCTCGTCCGTGCCCGACCAGGTGGACCTGGACGACGTGCGCAACTTCAGCCGCGTGTACGAGATCGTCCGCCAGGCCTACGTGGAGCCGGTGGACAACAAGACCCTGATGAAAGCCGCCATCAGCGGCATGCTCACCGGCCTGGACCCGCACAGCGAGTACCTGGACAAGGACGGCCTGGCTGAACTGAACGAGGACACCACCGGCCAGTACGGCGGCCTCGGTATCGAAGTGCTGCAGGTGGACGGCACGCTGCGCATCATCGCCCCCATCGACGACACCCCCGCCTCGCGCGCCGGCATCAAGCCGGGCGACACCATCGTGAAGATCGACGGCAAGACGGTGGAGCCGGAGGACATCGACGACATGTTCAAGGCGCTGCGCGGCGACCCGGGCAGCAAGGTCACGCTGACCATCCTGCACGAGAAGAGTGACAAGCCCATCGACATGCCGCTGGTGCGCGAGAAGATCTCCGTGACCAGCGTGAAGACGCGCGAGCTCGAACCGGGCTATGCCTATATCCGCATCAGCCAGTTCCAGGACGATACCGCGCCGGATCTGGAGAAGAAGCTCGGCGAGCTGATCCGCAAGAACGGCGCGCAGAAGGGTGCCGTGCTGGACCTGCGCTCCAACCCGGGCGGCCTGCTTACCGCCGCCGTGGGGGTGAGCGATGACTTCCTCAACGCCGGCACCATCGTCACCACACGCGGCCGCCTGCAGGATTCCAACCTCAGCTTCGAAGCCCATCCCGGCGACCTGCTCAACGGCGCCCCGATGGTGGTACTGGTGGACAACGGCACCGCATCGGCGGCGGAGATCGTCTCCGGTGCGCTGAAGGACAACCGCCGCGCGCTGATCGTCGGCCGCCGCACCTTCGGCAAGGGCGTGGTGCAGACCGTGCTGCCGCTGGACAGCGACCACGCGGTGAAGATCACCACCGCGCGCTACTACACGCCCAACGGCACCTCCATCCAGGCCGAAGGCATCAAGCCGGACATCGCCCTGGCCGACCTCGCGGTGAACAAGGCCGACAGCGCCCCCAGCCTGGTCAGCTCCGAAGCCGACCTGCCCAATCACCTTGCCAATGAAGACGGCACGTCGAAGGGCAAGGACATCGACAACGATGGCAGCGCAGAGAACGCCAAGCTCGCCACGCAGGACTATGCGTTGTCGCAGGCGCTGAATGTGTTGAAGGGGCTGGCGCTGAATCGCGCGCCGTATGGCCCGGCGGCGGCACCGGCTCCGACCAAGCACTGATCGGCCGGCGAAGGCTTGCCGCATTTGCTCCCTCTCCTTTTCGGGGAGAGGGTTGGGGTGAGGGGTGGGTGCTCGCGGGAACGTTTCGACAGCGTCATCCCGGCGCAGGCCGGGATCTAGGTTCCGTAGTGGTCGGCAATCGCCCCAGCGTTTCATTCTTTTGACCGTCATCCCAGCGAAAGCTGGAGGCGCTTTTCAACCGCCGTAGGGCGGGTCATCCAGTGCCTTTGCTCTGCGCCTTCGGTAGTCATGCCGGCGCCAGGTTGCCGCTTACGCAGCGGAGGCGTTTCGACCTCCTGCCGGAGGCCGAGTCACTTTTCTTTTGCTGGCCCAAAAGAAAAGTAACCCAAAGAAAATGGCCTTAAAGGCTGGCAGCATGCCGGTGGGATAAGCCCGAGCGGCTGAGGAACGCTGTTGCTTGGCAACCTCCGCCTCTACACAGCGGGTACTTCCAAGCGCTTCGCAACGCGCCAAAGCGAAGAGGACTTAACGCGGAGCGTCGTGCCGCGAAGCGGCACATCCTTCCTTGCCCCTAGGTGGTTCACGTTGAACATCACCTATGGCTCGTCCTCTCCCGTTCGGGAGAGGACTGGGGTGAGCACTGAGGCGAGAAAGAAACGGGCTTCACACGGTGCGAGACACCCCTGTAGGAGCGCACCTTGTGCGCGACCGCAGCGCCATGTCGATACCGCTCCGTCAGGTGGTCGCGCACAAGTGCGCTCCTACAGACAAGCCAAGCCGGCAAGCCATACGCCGTCGCACCATGCGACGCGATGTGCAGCGCAGCTGCACGAGCCGTCCGCTTTTGACCTACCCCTCCCCTTGAGCGGCGGTGAGGGGCGGACGACAGGCCCGCAGGGGGATCGGCAAGGATGCCGATCCCTTTTCGACAGGACAGGGACGTCCTGTCGAAAAGCCCGGCCGTCCCTCACGCACTGGCCGGCTTCACCGGCCAGCGCCGCGATGGGGGTGCCTTTTCTTTTGGTTACTTTTGACGCGAAGCTAATCCCCGTGGGACTTTGGGCAAGCAAAGAAAAGTGACCCGGCCTCCGGCAGGAGGTCGGAACGCCCGCTGCGCAAGCGGCCAGGTCGCGTTAGCGCCAACCCCGAAGGCCAAGAACAAAGTCACTGGCCCCCGGCCCTTGCTCCCCTTTTATGGCGTTCGCAGAGGTGACGGCTCGTTTGAGGTGGCGCGGCTAGGTTGCCCCCTCACCCCAGCCCTATCCCCAGCAGGCACTGGGAATCAGGCGCTAAGCGTGTCTCTCAACCCCTCAGCGCACAAATAAAACTCAAAAACTGATCTCCGGCACCAACCCCGCCAGATGCGCCGCCAGCGGATCATCCTGCGCCAGCAACTCGAACCCCTCGTACTGGAACCCCGGCGCCACCAGGCACGTCGCCAGCGCATACGCGCCCAGCGGCCGTGCCGCCTGCCATGCACCGGCCGGCACCACCGATACCGCCTGCATGCCATCGGTCAACGGCCCCAGGGTGCAACGATCCAGCCGGTTCGTCACCGGGTTGTAGATCAGCAGCTCCAGCGGTTCGCCTTCGACGAAATGCCAGGCTTCCTCGGCGTCCACGCGATGCCAGCTGCTGCATTCGTCCGCTTCCAGCAGGTAATGGATGGCGGTCATGGCGTGACGCGCGCCCACATGCTCCGCGCCTTTGGACGGATGGAAACGGTGATAGTGACCACCTTCGACATGCGGCTGCAGCCGCAGCGAGGTTTTCAGTTCCTCGATGCGGGCCGCCGTGTCGTTCATGCCGTGGTCTCGGTCTTGGCCGGATGCAGCAGCCAGCGCACCGCCAGCACGCCCAGCTCATAGAGCAGGCACATGGGTATGGCGAGCATGATCATCGAGGTGATGTCGGGCGGTGTGATGAAGGCTGCGATGGCGAAGGCACCGACGACGGCGTAACGGCGGCCGTCGCGCAGCTGCTGCAGGTTCACCACGCCAATGGCCGCCAGGATCACCACCGCCACCGGCACTTCGAAGCACAGGCCGAAGGCGAAGAACATCAGCATCACGAAGTCGAGGTAATGCGTGATGTCGGTCATCATTTCCACGCCCTCCGGCGTCACCGCCGTGAGGAAGCGGAACGCCGCAGGCAGCACCAGGAAATAGGCGAAGGCGCAGCCGACATAGAACAGGAACAGCGCCGCCACCAGCAAGGGGCGGGCCAGGCGTTTCTCGTTGCGGTACAGGCCGGGGCTCACGAAGGCCCACAGCTGGTACACGATCATCGGCATGCTGATGAGCAAGGCCACGTAGAACGCCAGCTTGAGCGGTGTCACGAACGGGCTCGCCACTTCGGTGGCAATGAGGTGCGCGCCCTGCGGAAGGCGCGCCACCAGCGGCGCCGCCAGTTCCGCATACAGGCGGTTGGCGAACGGCATCAGCGCGCCCAGCACCAGCAGCACGGTGACGATGGCGCGCATCAGCCGCGACCGCAGCTCGATCAGGTGCGAAAACAGACCCTGTTCCAGGTCGGACTCGGGGCCGTCGAGCTCAGGCGCCGCCATGCGGAGCTTCCTTGGTCGAAGTGGCGTCGGCCGTAGCGGTTTCGGCGGTGGCAGTTTCGGCGGTGGCCGGGGCCTCCGCTACCGGCTCCACGGCGGGCGACGGGCTGGAGGGCACCCCGCTGGGGCGCATCTTGCGCAGCGTCTCGTCCAGCTCGGCCTGGGCGGCCTCCGCTCGCGCGGCAGCCTCCTTGGCCTGCTTGCGGATCTCCTCGACCTGCAGCTCCCGCTCCACTTCCGCCCGCACGCTGTCCCAGCCGGTGCGGATGCGGCGCATGAAGACGCCCGCGGTACGCGCGGCGTGCGGCAGCTTTTCCGGGCCGAGCACAATCAGCGCGATAAGCGCGAGCAATACCAGCTTGCCGAAGCTGATCTCGATCATGCCAATGAACCCGAGTTACTTCTGCTCGGTTTCGTGCTGGCTCTGGTTCTGGGCGTTGCCAGCCGGCGGATCGGCGCGCAGGCGCTCGTTCGGATCGCTGGATTTGTTGGCTTCGTCGCCGTCCAGACCCTTTTTGAAGTCGCGCACGGCGCCGCCAAGGTCGGAACCGATGTTGCGCAGCTTCTTGGTGCCGAAGATCAGCACGACAACGACCAGCAGGATGAGTAGATGGGTGATGCTCATGAAATCAGGCCTCAGGGATGAAAGTGGCGGAACGAAAACGTAACGCTGCCGCGCCGCCGCTCCACATCATCGCTGAGTGTACTCCTCAAGGCGATCCCTGAAATCGACCACCTGGGCAGGAACATTGCTTACCCCACCCTCGAAGATCCGGCGCGGGGTGATGCCCTTGCCGTAAATGGCCTCGTTGGCGTCGTAATCGATGCGCAGGGCGGAGCCGTCCAGCGCCACGCCGGCGAACAGGCCGCGGGAGCGGGAGTAGGAGTAGATCTCGGCCTTGAAGTTGCTGTCGGTGGAGGCCTGGGCGGTACGTCCCACCGGACCGGCCGCGGCCGCGGCATCGGCGCCGATGGTGAACTTGCCATTGACGATCTCATCCACGCCGCGCTGGGTACGGAATACCAGGATCACGTCGGTGGACGAGGCGCCGGCCTGGAAACCCACGCTGCCGCCGGTCATGGTGACGAAGCTGGGGTTGGACCAGGTGCCGTCCGGGCCCTTGACCGAAATCACGCCCTCGCCACGGCGGCCGCCGAAGACGAAGCCCACCTTGAGCAGGTCAGGGATCACGGCGATGGCTTTGGCTTCCTTCAGCAGGTCGGTCGGGATCGACTTGTCCGGCGCCTGCATGATGTCGTTGAGCACGCGCACGGAGTTCTGGGCGCGCACCAGCGGCGGATCCTCCGCGTGGGCGGCCATGGCCGGTACCAGCAGGACCAGGGCTGCGAGCAGCAGACGATGCAGCGACGTTTTGATCATGACGACTCCTGTGCAGATGATTCGGTGTGGCAGCCTGCGGCGATCCTCGCCACGGCGCCGGTGACGCCTTGTGGCAGACTTTGGGGCGGTAACTTACGTCAGCGCCACGATGCCACGCAGCCATGACTATACCGGCGTTGCCGGTTCATCCAGAGACCAGCCTGTTCAGGCTGCAGTGCTGTTGGTGAACCTCGGCACACCGGAAGCACCCACGGCACAGGCCGTGCGGCCGTATCTCGCCGAGTTCCTGGGCGATCACCGCGTGATCGATTACCCGCGCTGGCTGTGGTGGCTGATCCTGCATGGCGTGATCCTGCGCGTGCGTCCGGCGCGCTCCGCGCATGCTTACCAGCGCATCTGGACGCCCCAGGGCTCGCCCCTGCGCGTGGGCAGCGAGGCGCTCGCGGCGCGACTGCAGCAGAAACTGTCGGAAGCGTGCGCCGAACCGGTACGTGTGGCACTGGCGATGCGCTATGGCCAGCCCTCGGTGCCCGCGCAGATCGCGCAGTTGCAGCGCGAAGGCGTAAGGCGACTGCTGGTGCTGCCGCTGTATCCGCAGTATTCGGCCACCTCGACCGGCTCGGTGATCGATGCCGTGGCCCAGGCGATGCAGTCGCTGCGCTGGCCGCCGGAACTGCGCCTGATCAACGACTATCACGACGATGCCGGGCATATCGACGCGCTGGCGCGCAGCATCGAGCAATGGTGGGCCACGAATGGCCGCGGCGAAAAGCTGCTGCTGTCATTCCATGGCATCCCCTCGCGCTATGTGCGCGAAGGCGATCCGTACCTGGAGCAGTGCCAGGCCACCACCGAGGCCTTGCGCCAGCGGCTGGGCCTGGATGAAACCCAGCTGCTGATGAGCTTCCAGTCCCGCGTGGGTCGCGAGCAGTGGCTGCAGCCGTACACCGATGCCACCGTGCGCGAACTCGCCACGCAGGGCGTGCGAAGGCTGGACGTGGCCTGCCCCGGCTTCGCCGTGGACTGCCTGGAAACGCTGGAAGAAATCGCCATGCAGAACCACGACTTCTTCCGCGAGGCCGGTGGCGAAACGTTGCGCTATATCCCCGCGCTCAACGACACGCCGGAACAGGTCGACAGCCTTGCCGCGCTGGTGATGCGCCAGGCCGGCGGCTGGGCCGAGTTTCGTCCGCACGCCGGCGTTACACCATGAACGCCCCCGTCGAACGCGAGGTGCGCCTGCCGCACCTGCGCCTGCGTGCCCAGGTGTGGGGTGACCAGGCCGCACCGCCACTGCTGACGCTGCACGGCTGGCTGGATAATGCCGGCAGCTATGCACGCCTGGCGCCCCTGCTGGCCGAACGCTGGCAGGTGATTGCGCTGGAACTGCCGGGCCACGGCCATTCCGACCACCTGCCGCCAGGCGCGCATTACCACTTCGTGGAATACGTGCGCTCGGTGCTGGAAGCCATCGACGCGCTGGCGCTGGAGCGCTTTCATCTGATGGGCCACTCGCTGGGCGCGGGCATCGCGTCGCTGGTTGCCGCAGCGAAGCCCGAACGCATCGACCGGCTGCTGCTGATCGAAGGCCTGGGCCCTATCGCGGATGACGGCCACCACACCCTGCGCCAGTTCCGCGACGCCATGGCGAGCACCGCCACCGGGCGCTCGCTGCGCGCCTTCCCGTCCGTGGACATGGCGATCAGTGCGCGCACCATGGCCAGCGGCCTGCCCGCCGATCAGGCGCGACCCATCGTGGAACGCGGGCTGCGCCAGACCGAACATGGCTGGCACTGGCGCAGCGATGCGCGGGTCAACCGCCCCTCCTCCATCCGGCTGGCGGAAACGCAGGTGCGCGCGCTGCTGCGCGGCATCGAAGCGCCCACCGCCTTGCTGCTGGCGCAGCCGGACACGCCGTACCTGCCTGGCACGCGCATGCGCGAGCGGGCGGCCTGCGTGAGCGACATTGCGGTGACGCCCATGGAAGGCGGCCATCACCTGCAACTGGAACACCCCCAGGCCGTGGCCGACTGGGCCCACGCGCATCTGGATGGCCGGAAGGCCTGACCGACGGCACATGCCCCCGCGCGCAGGCGGCCTAGACTGACCCCATGCAGCACCTCCAGCGCAGCAACTACGGCCAGCCCGAGCAGCTCAGGCAACTGGGTGGCCTGCTGATTTCCGCGACGCCTTATGCAGGCGACAGCGCGCTGCCCTGGCATGAGCACGACGAGGCGTACCTGTGCCTGGTCGCTGCGGGCGGCTACACCCAGCATTCGGGCAACGGCGACATCGACTGCCGGCCGGGCCTGCTGCTGTCGCATCCACAGGGACATCGTCACGCCAATCGCTTCAGTCCATCGGGCGCGCGCTGCATCAGCATGCATCTGGGCGACACCGCGGGCGCGGGTGTCACGCGCTTGCTGAGTGAGCACCGGCAACTGCGCCTGCCTGAGGGCGACCGCCTGCTCGCCCGTATCGAGCGCGAGCTTCGCGCCACGGACGATGCCGCACCGCTGGCGCTGCATGCCGCCGTGCTGGAACTGGTGGCGCTGGCCTGTCGCGCTGACGATGAGCGGCGCCCGGCATGGCTGCAGCGCGTGCTCGATCGCCTGCATGACGATCCACTGGCTACGCCCTCGCTACATGAACTGGCAGCGCTCGCCGGCGTGCATCCTTCGCACCTGGCGCGCAGTTTCCAGCGCGCCAAGGGCACATCGGTGGGTGAATACCAGCGCGGCCTGCGCATCGCGCTGGCGCGCAAGGCGCTGACCGAAACGCATGACTCCATCGCCGACGTGGCCGCGCTCGCTGGCTTCACCGACCAGAGCCATTTCGCCCGCGTGTTCCGACGCATGACCGGCGAGACCCCGCGTGACTACCGGCACAGAGCGCAAACGGCGTGCTGATACGCCACGCGCGTCCTAGACCCGGCACGTGCACCCATCGACCATAGCCACACCCGATCAAGGAGTGTCGCCATGTCGTATCCCGCCAGCCCCCTGCTTGCCCTGCTGCTCGCCGCCTGCCTGGGCCAGGCACTGGCCACGCCTGCGGGCGATGGCAACGCGGTGCTGGACACCATGCGCCAGGCCCACGGCGCCGCGCGCTGGAACGACGTGGCGGGCCTGCAGGCCACCGGCAAGGAAGACGGCGACGGGCTGTCGGGGCCGTGGCAGACCGCCGTGGACCTGCGCAACGGCCAATACATCGCCCGCATGCGCAACGACGTGTTCGGCGCGGCCCAGGGCATCGATGCGCAGGGGCAGTGGCGCGAAGACATCACCGGCATGGTGCATCCGCTCGATTCGGACGAAGCCCGCGCGGTGGGCGTGACCGAAGGCTGGCTGCGCCGCTTCGGTTACCTCGATTCGCAGGCAGCCGTTACCTACCACCGGCTGCCCGATGCACAGGACGGCGGCCACATCTACCAGCGCATCGAGACCACGCCGCCGGGCGGGCGCACCGTGACGCTGTGGATCGACGGAACCACTCACCTGGTGGATCGCGCGATCTATGCCACCTCGTTTCTCGTCGCCACCGAACGCTACGCCGACTATCGCAAGGTCGACGGCCTCACGCTGCCCTTCCGCATCACCAGCGCGCGCGCCAACCTGGCCGGCAACAGCGACGGCGAAAGCGTGGACACGGTGGAGCAATACCGCCTGCTCACCCGTGCGCCCAGCGCTGCGCTGCAACGCCCGGAGGGCAAGGTGCTCGACGTGAGCATGGCCAACCAGGCCCACGACGCAACGACCACGCTGCGCGTGGAAGGCGGCATCGTGATGGTCGACGTGAGCATCGATGGCCGGCCGCCGATGCCCTTCATCCTCGATACCGGCGGCCACGCCATCCTCACCGTCGATGCGGCGAAAAAGATGGGTTTCCAGACGCAGGGGCAAGGCGTCAGCGGAGGATCGGGCTCGGGCACCATGAGCACCTCGTACACCAGGGTGCACGACACCGCGCTGGGCGATGCGCACATCCGCGACCTCACCTACACCGTGCTGCCCTATCCCTTCAGCTTCTACGACCGCGGCGACGGCGCACCGATCGCCGGCATCCTGGGGCTGGAGATGTTCGAGCGCTTCGCCATCACCTTCGACTACGACCATCACCAGTTGCGGCTGCAGCCATACGATCAAGGCGAGGCACCGCCCGCCATGAAGGGCGATGCCGTGACATTGCGCTTCACCGATGACATGCCCCTGGCGCAGGCCAGCCAGGATGGTCACGCCGGCATGTTCGGCATCGACACCGGCAATGCCGGCTACCTGCTCACTTTCCCGCAATGGGCCGCGCGCAACGGCATCGCCAGGCGCTACGAAGCGGGCCTGCCCATTCCCACCGGCGGCGTCGGCGGCCTGTTCACCGCACACGTCGCGCACGCCAGAGCGTTCACCCTGGGCTCGCAGACCCTGGACAACGTGGCCGCCATGCTCACGCGTACCGATGCCGGCGCCACCGGCAACCCCAGCGAAGCCGGCAACATCGGCCAGGACATCCTGGCGCGCTACAACGTCCACTTCGACTATCGCCGCCAGCAGATGGTGCTGATGCCACGGGCCCAGCCGCCCGTGTGGCACTACGGCATGGCAGGCTTTCGGGCCGAGAAGCACCAGGAGCACCCGGATCGCTTCAACGTCATCAACGTCATGCCCGGCAGCCCCGCGCAGGATGCGGGACTCAAGCAGGGCGACGCCATTGTCGCGGTGAACGGCAAGCCTGCCCGCACGCTGGGATTCGGCCAGCTGCGCGACCTGAGCAGCCATCTGCCCGAAGGTACGCCACTGGTGCTGAAACTGGCCGATGGGCGGGAAGTAACGATGGCGATGAGGGATATGGCGCCGAAGTGAGGCAAGGCCCATCAACTGTAGGAGCGCACCCTGTGCGCGACCGCGCCCTGATCACCGCCCAGTTAGCCGGTTGTCGCGCACAGGGTGCGCTCCTACAACCAGGCGCTGTTCCAATAGGGATAGTCGAGCACGTTGTCCACGAGACCGGAGCGCAAGGGGTTCGCGACGATGTAACGCGCTGCGCGGCGCTCATCCTCATCGCAACGAAGCGCCCGATCATGGAACCCACGTGCCCAGACCAAGCCTGTCTGACCACAGTGCAACTGCTTGGCAGTCCTTGCCTTGAAGCGGTTCATGACAAGGGCCAGCGAGTCACTTTCACCCAAACGTATCAGTCCATGCCAATGATCCGGCATCAGCACCCAGCAGAGAAGTTCGGCATCACCCCAACTTAGTGGATCGTGGATGCATCGACTCGTTGCGCGCGCGATGTCCAAGTTCTTGAACACCGGTCTGCGAAATGCCGCAACGGCCGTCAATAGATAGGTATGGTTCGGCAGGGAGACCCTGCCTTTCCGTAATGCATGATGCCCCGATATCTGTCGCATAGCCTGAACTTCGCACCGTTCGGACATGCAAAACACCGGCGCATCGCGCAAGCACCTGTAGGAGCGCACCGCGCACAGCTGGCGTGCGCGCCGTGCCCTCAGGGCTTGCGCAACCCCAACACATCCAGCCCCTGCTCGAAGGTGATGTCCACCGGGATCTTCGCCTGATCCAGCCGCTTCAGGTCGCCGGCCAGGGTGGCATCCACGTTGCCCATGCTGTCGGTGAGTTTCTTCGCGGCGTCGTAGTCGCCGTCGCCCTGGATGGTGAGCAGTTTGGCGGACAGTGCGTTCATGGCCGCTGTCATCTTGTCGAAGTCCACGCGATAGCGGCCGGTGGTTGAATCACGGGTGAAGGCGCCCTGCTGCTGGAAGAAGTTGAAGCGCACCATGTTGGCCTTGGCATGCGCGTCGCTTGCACCGAAGCGCACCGAGCGCAGGATGCCGGCAAGGAAGGTGACGTAGTTGTCCATCAGCTTCGACTTGTCGAGCTCGCCCTTGTCGGCCAGCTTGGAGACCATGTACAGGCCAAGGATGTCGGCCTTGCCTTCCTCGAAACTGGAGGCCTGGTCCTTCAGCGCCGTGCGCACCATGCCCTTGCCGTCCAGCGTGTTCTTGATGCCCAGGCCATGCGCCACTTCGTGGAACATGGTGTTCTCGAAGAAAGCGTCGAAAGTCAGGTGCGATTGCTGGTCGTCGGCAATCAGCTCCTTCGCGATGGGCAGCATGATCTTGTCGAACTTCGCCTGCATCACGTTTTCCAGCTGCAGGCGGCGCGTGCCCTTCTTCAGCTGCACTTCCTCGTCGTTGGGCAGGTTGATGGCGATGGTCTTGGCGCCGACGTTGGCATCACCCGCGTAGTACACGGCGAAGTAGGCGTTGAGGTCGGCGTCGCTACCGGGCTTTTCGGCCTTGTACTTGTCGTCCACCGGCAGTTCGCGCTGCAGCTCGGGCAGGTACTTGGCAAAGCGCGCGAGCTTCGCGCTCCACGCCTGATCCTTCACCAGCACGTAGCTCTCGTAGCTGGCCTTGTAGCCGTAGAGCTGGTCTTCATAGGTTTCGATCGGGCCGATGACAATGTCGACGGGATTGTTCTTCATCGACATCCAGGCGAAATCGCTGGGGCGATAGTCGTCACTGAGCAGCGCATCGGCGCGCTTCTTCAGGTAACCCGCGAATTCCTTGTCGGCCGAGAGATCGGCCGCCTGACGCAGCAGTCCGGCGGCTCGTTCCAGATCGGACTTGTAGGCTTCGTGGTAGGGGACGGTCACCAGCTTGTTCTGCGCATCGCGGCGCAGCAGGGTGTAGAGACCGGTCTTGTCCTTGAGGTCGGCCTTGTCGAACTCGTCCTTGGTCATGTCGGCCGGATAGAACTGGGCGCCCGCCGGGCGCGGACCCACGCCGGCGACAAACGGCTGGTCGTTGTCCAGGCGATCCCACGGGCCGTAGTTGATCTCGGCGAAACGACGGGTGACGTCATCGGGGATGCGCGCCATCAGTGCGGCCTTGTCGCCCCAGGACTGCTGCCAGTAGATGTCGTTGGTGACGTCGGCCGCCTCGATCAGCAGCGCAATCATCTGCTTCTGCTTGTCGTCGAAGCTGGACAGGTCGGCGCTGAGCTTGACCGACGCGTAGTTCGCCATGCGCTGTGTGGCGATGTCGGCATCCGTCGACGGCGGCGGCACGGCGGGTGCGGTGCTGGCCGGCGCCTGGGAAGCGCCCTGTTCGGCAGGTGCGTTGTTGTCGTGCGAGCTGCAGCCGGCCAGGACGGCGAAAAGACTCAGGGCAAGGAGATGGCGGCGCATGGGGCTTTCTCGATGACGGAAAACGACATGGTACCGCGAGGCGTCACAGGCTCGCCTGGACTCGGCCTTCCGTCGTTCCGGCCTACGCCGGAACGACGGCCGGTGGAGATCTCGCAAGGGCGGCTCCTCCTCTCCATGAGAAGAAGCCACCCGCGATGCATCAGCCCGAAATCGCCAACCGCTCCGATTGGTAAAGACGCGCCGTCGCCAGCACCGCCACCAGCGCAGCGGCGACGCTGCCTGCCAGGCATAGTCCGGCCTGCTGCGGAGTGAGACCATCGCCGCGCAGCAGCTGCATGATGCCCAGGTGCTGGCCCAACAGCGGCACCGCATACATCCAGCCTTGCGCCTTCACCGGCATGGTAGAGAGCAGGATGCTCGGAAGCACCGGCACGAACATGAGCAGCGACAGGTAGGTCTGCGCCTCGCGATAGCTCTTGGCGAAGGCGGCCACCATGGACTGCAAGGCTGCCAGCAGCGCGATCAGCGGCACCATCAGCAGCAGCACCTGGCCGCCGAAGCGGGGGCCCAGATCCAGTTCCATGCCCAGCTTTTCCGTGGGAATGAACCGCCCGACCACACTGAAGGCCAGCAGGCTGATCAGCAGGCTGGCCGCGGAGAAAGTGCAGATGGCCGCCAGCTTGCCCGCCAGGATCTTCCAGCGCGGCACTGGATTGGCAAACAGCGGTTCCAGCGACTGTCGCTCACGTTCGCCCGCGGTGAGATCAATGGCCAGGTACATGCCGCCGACAAAGATGGTGAGCACGAAAAAGTACGGCAGGATGGAGAACATCAACGCCGCGCGCGCCTGCGCCGTGGCCTGGTCACGCCTGGCGGCAACCACCGGCCACGCCGTGCTCGGCGAAAGGCCACGCGCCACCAGGCGCATCGCACCCTGCTGGCGCGCGTAGGTTTCCACTACTTGTGTCACGCGTTCCACGGCCGCATTGGCGTCGCGCTGCGAGGAGTCATAGATCAACTCCACCTGCACGGCCTCGCCCTTGCGCCACGCGTCGGCATAGTCGGGCGAAATGCGCAGCACCACGTCGGCATCCTGCTTGCGCACGGCAAGTTCCGGGTCGCCGATGGGCGCCTTGGGCACGATGCCCGAGGCCTTCAGCGCGTTGATCAGGTTGGGCGCGTGCGCGGCGCCAATCACCGGCACCGGCAAGGGCTTCTCGGCCTTGTCGAACTGACGGTTGAGCGTCACGTTGAGCATCATCACCAGGATCAGCGGCCCCAGCAGTGGTCCGGTCAAGAAGGCGCTGATGATGGTGCGGCGATCGCGCAGGTTTTCCTTCACCTCCTTGAGGAACACGGTGAGGAAGGCCCGCGTGCGCGTCATGGTGTTCGTCACGGGCTTGTTCATGCGGCGAGTCCTTCTTCGCTGCCGATGATCTTCACGAAGGCGTCCTCCAGATTCGCCTCGCCGGTCTGCTCGCGCAGCGCCTGCGGCGATTCGTCAGCCACCACGCGGCCGTTGGCGATCACCACGATGCGATCGCACAGCGCGGCGACCTCCTGCATGATGTGGCTGGAGAACAGCACGCAGCGGCCTTCGTTTTTCAGGCGCTGCATGAACTGGCGTAACGCACGCGTGGCCATCACGTCCAGCCCGTTGGTGGGTTCGTCGAGGATCACGTTGCGCGGGTCATGGATGAGCGCGCGCGCAATCGCGGTCTTCACGCGCTGGCCCTGCGAAAAGCCCTCGGTGCGGCGGTCGCCGATGTCTTCCATCTCCAGCGCCTTCACCAGCGCCTCCCGCCGACTGGCGATGACCTCCTCGGGCAAGCCGTGCAGGCGCGCGAAGTAGTCGATGTTCTCGCGGGCAGTCAGGCGCTTGTACAGGCCGCGCGCGTCCGGCAGCACGCCGAGCTGGCGACGCACGGCGAGTGCGTCCTTGGCGGCGTCGATGCCGTCCACCAGCACCTGTCCGCGGTCGGGCACCATCAAGGTGTAGAGCATGCGCAGCGTGGTGGTCTTGCCCGCGCCGTTGGGGCCGAGCAGTCCGGTGATCTCGCCGTCGCGCGCCTTGAAGCTCACCCCATCCACGGCCTTCACGACGCCAAACGCCTTGTGCAGTTCCTTTACCTCGATCATGGCGTCGCTCCGTTGAAATCGATGAACGTGGGCGTGACCTGCAGGCGCTTCAGGCAGGTGGCGTCCAGCGCCTTGGGGTTGAGGTCTTCGATGAAGTGCTTCACCAGCTGCGGTGCGCATCCGGCATTGATCACGTTGTGGCCCTGGCCGGTGAGCACGAAATGGCGCGAGTTGGGCAGGTTCTTCGCCACCTGCTCGCCATAGCGCGGCGGTGTTACCGGATCGAGCTGGCCTGAGAACAACAATGCCGGGGTATCGGTTTTCAGCGGCTCGTGGAAATCCGCCGGGCGCGAACCCTTGGGCCACACGGCGCAGGTAGTGCGCAGCGTATCCACCATGCGCGTGCCAAGAATGGTGTGTGCGTCTTCTTCGCGAGAGGTCAGCAGGTCCGCATCTTCACTGCAGATCACCGACAGCTGCATGCCGCCGTTCATGGTGTCCGACAGATCACCCGAGAGCAGCTTGGCCTGGCCGAGCAAAGGCCCCACGTCGCCATGGGCGGCGGCGTCGATGGACAACGGCAGCAGGGCTGCGGTGAGCGGCGAATAGGCAAACATGCGCACCACGCTGGCCAACGAGTACTCGCTCAGCGTGCGCTGCACGGTCTGGTAGTTCTGCGGGTCGCGGAAACTCACCTTGTGCGGGTTGGCACGCAGCGCGTCGCGCAGCTGGTAAAGCGTCTGGTACGGGTCGCTGAAGCGCTTGCGGCAGGCCTCGTTGGCGGTGCACTGGGCAAACTGCAACTTCAGTGCGTCATCGAGGTTGCGCGCGAAGTCCTCGCCCAGCACCAGCTCATTCGGCACCACGCCGTCCAGCACCAGGCTACGCACGGCCTGCGGATAACGCATGGCGTACTGCTGCGCCATGCGCGTGCCGTAGGACACGCCGACCAGGTCGAAGGTGGGCGAGCCCAGCGCCTTGCGCACGTCTTCCAGGTCCTGCGCCGCAATGGTGGTGGTGTAGTAGCGCGGATCGGCGTGGTCTTCGAGTTGCTTCAGGCAGCGCAGGGTTTCCTGCTTCTGCCGGTCCGCGCTGGCGTCGATGTCTTCCGAACCGCCTTCGGTGCCCTCGCCTTCGTCCTTGCAGGTCAGCGGATGGGATCCACCGGTGCCTCGCTGATCGAGCAGTACGACGTGACGATGCGCGGTGAGCGGTTGCAGCGCCGCCGATACGCCCGGCCACGATTCGGTGGCCGCCTGGCCGGGACCGCCCGCCAGCATCACCAGCATGTCCTTGCTGGCGACCTGGGCGCTGCTGCGGATGACCGCGAGTTTCAGCGCGATCTTGCGGCTGTGCGGGTCATCGCGGTTCTCCGGCACCTCGAACGGCGCGCACCAGGCCGCCGTCGAGAGGCCACTGTTGGGCTGCCCCAGTTCGCAGGGGGTCAGCGTGAGCGAGCCGAGTTTCCATGTCGGCGGAACCACCGGCGTTGACGGATGATCGACCGGTGCACTTGTCGTAGCGGTGTCGGCAACATCGCTCGCCGGCACGCTGGATGCCGGATGGAAATTCTTCCATCCCAGCGCGGCCAGTCCGATGACTACTGCGCCGATGCGCAAGGCCGTTCGGCCCTTGATTGCCATGGGTGTTCTCCCTCACTCCATTGGATGGCGCGAAACCGCGGGCGGAACCACCGCCTGCGCCTCGGGCTCGAAAATCGATTCGATGGACAGACCGAACAGCCGCGCGATCTTGAAGGCCAGCGGCAGGCTCGGGTCGTACTTGCCGGTCTCGATGGCATTCACGGTCTGGCGCGACACGTCCAGTCGTTCGGCCAGGTCGGCCTGCGACCAGCCGCGATCGCCGCGCAGTTCACGGATGCGGTTGATCATTCGCGGCGCGCACGCATGACCAGGAAGGCACGAACCACGCCGTAGACAACACACAGCGATGGATACACGAAAAGCAGCACCAGGCCGCCATCCAGCACCAGCAGCCTGGCCGCGCACAGAAACCCCAGCGCCATGCTGACCATGCTGATGATCGATGCGCTGATGGCGATGGCGTCCAGATGCTGCTGGCGTTCCATTTCGTCGCCGGCCAGCACGTAGCGCACGCAGGCCACGATGGCCCAGCCGATGGGCAACATGGGCGAAAGCACCAGCAACAGCTTCAGCGCCCCGGGCGGCATGCCTTTCTGCAGCGGCCACAGATAAAGCATGACCACCATATAGGTGAGCATGGCCGGCAGGAATTCGCGCATGTAGCGGCGATCGGCCGGGCGACAGCGCTCGCGTCGGATGGCCTGGCCGATGCGCATCATGAACATGAGCGTGGCCGCGAACACCGCCAGCCCGATCAACCGAGGCAGCACGGCCTGCTGGGTCAGCAGCCAGAAATCGGCCGCCATGGCGATACCGGCAAGCAGCGCCGCCGTCCAGCGCCCCCAGGCCGGCCAGGCATCCATCGCGCCCCAGGCCCATCCACGTGGCGCGCTCACGGCGCACCTCTTGTCTTAACAACGCGTTCCATGCCGCCTCCCGCCACATGTCAAGTTGCCTTGACACCAAGCTACGCTCAGGGCCGAAACGTGTCAAGCACGCTTTACACGCGCACCGGTTATCGACCATCCCGGCCGGAACTTGAGGGGCCTTGGAACGAAACCCTCCCCAAAATGTGACGCAATTTGCACATTGCCCCGTCCTTGGGCAGCGCGAAGTGACCAAGCGGGGCTCACCTGGTCATCACATAAATTTAACGTTGACCTCTCATTTCGGCCTGCGACGCGGGTTTGCCCAAACCCATACGCATTGGCACGTGGATTGCTTAATGGGTCGTCAAGCAATCGGGAGCCAGCCTTGCAGCCGGCGGCCCGATAGCCAAAACCGCGCAATCGGGGGCCCACGCCCACGGTCCGGAAGCGCATCAAAAAACGATGTATCCACTAAACGTTTAAAGGACTTGGGTATGAAGAAGCTTCTCCTTTCCGCTGTTCTCGTCGCCTCGCTGGGTGCCGTGGCCGTGGCCAACGCCGCCGGCACCAGCACCGGCACCATCACCGTCACCGGCACCGTGGTCGCCTCGACCTGCACCGTCGCCGTCAACGGTTCGCAGAACCCGACCGTGCCGCTCGGCAACATCATCGCCAGCATGCTGCCCGCCGGCGGCACCGCTGGCTGGCAGCCGGTCAACATGGTCATCGGCAACTGCACCGCTGTGTCTGGCTACAACAATGTCATCCCGTACTTCAGCGGCAGCGGCATCGACACCACCAATGGCTATCTGAAGAACACCTTCGGTACCGGCGCCAGCAACGCGGAAGTTGCACTGTCCACCAGCCAGTCCGCCGGTGGCGTGCTGACCCTGCAGAACGCATCGGGCAGCCAGGGCGCCAGCTCGATCGCCCTCAGCAACCAGGGCGGCAACTCGGCCACGATCACCTACTACGCTGGCTTCGTGAACCCGACCGTCTCCACGGCAACCAGCGCCGGTGGCGTCAACGCCACGGTTCAGTACGCACTGAACTACCAGTAATCCGGGACTGCGTCGCTGCGGCTGGCCTGTCGGCCGCAGCGCCTTCTCCTCTCTCTCTTCCGGGATTCCCCATGAACAGCACGATCCGCGCCCTTTCCGGGGCGTTGCTGGCCGCTGTGTGCGTATTTGCCGGCACCAGCCACGCCTCGGTCATCATTACCGGCACGCGCGTTGTTTTCCCCGCCAAGGCGGGTGAGGTCACCGTACGCCTGACGAACCAGAATTCGTCGCCGGCGCTGGTCGAATCCTGGATCGACGATGGCGACGCCCAGTCCACCCCGGACAAGGTGAACACCCCGTTCCTGATCACGCCGCCGCTGTTCCGCATGGAACCGAATCGTGACCAGAGCCTGCGCATCATGTTCACGCACAGCGACCAGCCGTTGCCGGCCGATCGCGAAAGCGTGTTTTACCTCAATGTGCTGGAAGTGCCGCCGAAGCCGAACATGCTGCAGGCGCAGGCCCCGGCCAATTACATGCAGTTCGCGATCCGTTCGCGCCTGAAGCTGTTTTACCGTCCCGATGGCCTGCAGGGCGACCCGGCCAAGGCGCCATCGCAGGTGACCTTCAAGGCAGCCATGAAGAATGGCAACGCCGAGCTGGTCGTGCACAACCCCACGCCGTACTACGTGACCATCAGCCACGTGTCGGTCACCACCGGCGGTGCGGCACACAAGGGCGACAGCGGCATGGTTGCGCCGATGGCCGACCTGCACCTGGCCATTCCCGGCCTGACTCAGGCGCCCGCCGCAGGCAGCGCCATTGAATACGGCAACATCAACGATTTCGGCGCGGACACGACCCTCAAGGGCACCGTCTCGCCATGACCCATCGCCACGCCACCCACCAGCGCAGTGCACGCTGGCCCGTGGCGTGCACGCGCGCGCTACTGTGTTCAGCGATCACCTCGGTATTGCTGGGTTGGGGCAGCCTCGCCATGGCAGCGGCGGCCACCGGTGCCGATGCGGCGCCGGCAACAGGTGCTGACGCCAGTGCGGGTGGGTACGCGGACTTCGACCGTTCGCTGCTTTCCGGCGCCGGCCAGAACACCTCCGACCTTTCGCGCTTCGAGCACGGCAATCCCGTGCTGCCGGGCAACTACAACGCCGACGTCTATATCAACAACGCCTGGGTGGGTCGCAGCGACATTCGTTTCGTAGCGACGGATGCAAAGAGCAACGCCGCAGCCTGCGTAGACCGCAAGCTGCTGGAGCAGTTGGGCCTGCACCCGGCCGACCTGTCCGAGGAGCAGAAAGCCCAGCTGGCGGATCCCAACGCCTGCGTCCGTTTCGACAGCCTCATTCCTGGTGCGACACTGACTTTCGACATGAGCCAGCTGCGCCTGGACGCCAGCGTGCCGCAGATCTACATGAGCCGCTATGCGCGCGGTTACGTCAGCCCGGAGTACTGGGATGCCGGTGTCCCCGCAGCGCTGCTGAACTACAACTTCAATGCGTACCATAGCAGCAGCAGCGGCGTGAGCCAGTCCACCGCCTATCTGGGCGTGAACGCCGGCCTCAACGTGGGTGCCTGGCACCTGCGCGAACAGGGCACCATGCTGTGGGCTTCCGGCATTGCCGGCACACCCGCGCATACGCAGTGGCAGAACATCCAGACCTATCTGCAGCGTGACATCGCCTCGATGCGCGCGCTGCTCACCATCGGCGATAGCTACACCGATGGCGCCGTGTTCGACAGCTACGGCATCCGCGGCGTGCAGCTGGGCACCGACGACCGCATGCTGCCGCAGTCGATGCAGGGTTACGCCCCGCTGGTGCGCGGTGTGGCGCAGACCAACGCGCGCATCAGCGTGCGCCAGAACGGCGTAGAGATTTACCAGACCACCGTCGCACCCGGTCCGTTCTCCATCAACGATCTCTACCCCACTGGTTACGGCGGTAATCTCGACGTGACGGTGACGGAAGCGGACGGCCGCGTAAACACCTTCGTGGTGCCCTATGCGTCGGTGGCCCAGTTGCTGCGTCCGGGCATCACACGCTTCGATATCGCCGCCGGCGAACTGCGCGCCAACAGTATCAACAGCCACCCGGCGGTGGCTCAGGCCGCGATCCAGCACGGCTTCAGCAACCTCTTGACCGGTTATGCGGGCATCGCTGCCTCGCAGGGCTACGGCGCCGTATTGGTCGGTGGCGCAGTCGACACGCGCTACGGCGCCCTGGCGCTGGATATCACACAGGCCAACGCGCATATCCCGGGCTACTCGACGCAGTCAGGCCAGAGCTACCGGGTGACCTACAGCAAGATCATCCCGTCGACGCAGACAACGTTCTCCGTGGCGGCGTATCGCTATTCCACCGGTGGCTTCCTGACCTTGACGCAGACTGCGCTGGCTCGTCAGTACGCACGCGATGGCCTGGATGCTGCGGGCGCGCTCGCCGCGCAGAACGTACCCACCATCGATGGCGTGCCGGTGCAGAGCGTGTTGACGCCCGCGCAACAGGCTGCGCTGTCGGGCTCCGCGTTCACCACCAACCCCATCGTCTCGGCCACTGGCGTGCTGCGCCAGCGCAGCAATTTCACGCTGTCGCTCAACCAGGTGCTGGGCAAGAGCGGTGGCTCGGTTTATGCCAATGTGAGCGCCAGCGATTACTGGAACCAGAGCCGCAACCAGACCCAGTTCCAGCTTGGTTACAACAATCACTTCCGCCAGCTCAGCTACAACCTGTCGGCCACCCGCTCAGCGACGCCGACGGGGCGCTACGACAACCAGTATTTCCTGTCTTTCAGCATTCCGCTGGGCTCGGGCGCGCACGCGCCGAACCTGGCGCTGAACCTGACGCACGACGAAGCCGGCACCTCGCAAGAGCAAGCCATGCTCAATGGCACGCTGGGCAGCGATAACCAGTTCAACTACGGCGCCAGCGCCACGCATACGTCGGGCAGCAACAACGGCAGTAGCAGCGAAGGCAATTCGGGCAGCGTCTACGGCGGTTATCGCAGTCCGTACGCGGTAGTCAACGCCAGCTACGGCAACGGCAGCAATTATTCGCAGGCTTCGGTGAGCGCATCCGGCTCGGTGGTGGCGCACCCGGGCGGCGTCACGTTCGGCCAGCCAATCGGCGACACCGTGGGCATCGTGTACGTGCCTGGCGCGGCAGGCGCCACGGTGAACGGTGGCGCCGGTGTGCGCATCGACCGCTTCGGTTACGCCGTGCTTCCGTTCCTCGCGCCTTACACCATCAACTCGGTCGAGATCGACCCCAAGGGCCTGCCACTGGACGTGCAGCTCGATGCCACCAGCAACCAGGTGGCGCCCTATGCCGGCGCGGTGGTGATGGTGAAATTCAAGACCCAGACCGGCCGCAGCGTGATCTTCCGTGCACGCATGGCTGATGGCTCCGCCCCGCCGTTTGGCGCGGAGGTGGTGAACCAGAAGGGCGTGTC
This sequence comes from Dyella telluris, assembly GCF_014297575.1. Classification (NCBI taxonomy): domain Bacteria; kingdom Pseudomonadati; phylum Pseudomonadota; class Gammaproteobacteria; order Lysobacterales; family Rhodanobacteraceae; genus Dyella; species Dyella telluris. The sequence continues at coordinate 1,768,085 of NZ_CP060412.1, forward strand.
GCTGGGTGTGGTCGGCCAGGGTGGCCTGATCCTTGCGCGTGGCGTGGAACAGGCCGGCGTGCTGATGGCGCGCTGGCAGGACGACAACGGTGACGACCGAGCTTGCTCGTTCTCCTACGACCTGCCGGCGAAGACCAAAGCCAAGTCGACCGAACAGAAGTACGAGCAGTTCAACGTCACCTGCAAGGCCGACATCGCTCCGGTCGCACAGGTCGCAAAGGCAGCCCCATGATGCAGATCGCCTCCCTGTTCCGCCGCCCGCTGGGCCTGGCCGCCTTGCTCCTTGCGCTGTGCGGCTTCATCGGCGTTGCGCCCGCGGCGATGGCGGCTGGCGCCACCCCCTCGTGCAGCGGCGGGCCGTCGGGCAGTCTTTCGATGCCAAGCGTCACCGTACCGTCCAATACCCCCGTGGGCACTCTGCTGGGCAACCCGGTGACGATAACCGCCACCTTCAATTGCAACGGCGTGCCCAGCGTGCCGGCCGCTAACGGCGGCACCAATGCCGCGGGCATCCAGGTGTTCAACCTGAAGGCAAGCCAGTTGTATCCCCAACAGGTGCCGTCGCCGTCCAATACCAACATCACGGTGCTGACCTACGCGACCAGCGTGGCAGGCATCGGCCTGCAGCTCACCATCACTCCGGGCATGAGCGGTTACGACTCCACACCGGGTGACCAACAAGCCAACGCTTATATGGTGGGCAATGTACCTGCACCGAGCGGTAGCCTGACCGTGACCTACACGGCTCAGTTGGTCGTGATCAACAACAACGGCGGGCAGATCGGCTACGGCACCATCCAGGGAACAACCCTGCTCAACTACTACTGGTATGTGCGCGGCTGCCAGTCCCTCAGCGGTGGCTGCAACGGAGCCCAGGTCAGTGCAAGTCTCAATTCGACGCTTTCGCTCAATGGTGGAGCGGTGGTGGCGCTGCCCACTTGCACCATCGATGCCGGATCGCAGAACAAGGCAGTGACACTGCCTGCCATCACGACCACCACGATGAATGGCAAGGGCAACACCAGCGGTCTGACGGCGTTTTCCATCGGACTCACCTGCCAGAGCGGCGCCAATCTCTCGGTGACCCTGACCAGCTCCCAGTCCACCTCAACCGCTGGCGTCATGAACTCCACCGGCAGTGCGAACGGCGTGGGCGTGCGCCTGCTCGACCAGAACCAGCAGCCGATCCAGTGGAACACTGCAACCGCGCTCGGCACCGTGTCGAGCACCACGGTCTCTCTGCCCTATTACGCGCAGTACTACCAGACCGGCAACAATGTGACTATCGGCAAGGTCTCCGCGCAGGCCACTATCACCGTGGCTTACCAGTAGCGATCCGCACTTATTCGTAGGTGCGAATGGTCAGCTGTGCGTCACCCGCCCCCGCATAGCTTGCGTAGTAATTGAGCAGGCGGTCCTGCGAGCCCAGCACGGACTCAAGGGAAACCACCTCTTGTCGATACATGGAGGCATGGGCAGGTTGACCATTCGGTTCGAGCCCGCAGCCGCCCATCGACCGGCCAAACGACGCCGGCGTGCCTTCCGTGCTGCAGGTGGGTGCGACCACACCGCCCACGAAGGTGATCGTGCCACTCGCACTTGCATGCGCCCACGACGCGCCCAGCGCCAAGGCGACCACGCAACCCATCCAGGTCCTGCGAATCCAGCCCTTCATAAATGCCCCTTCCCGCGCCTCCTGCGGAAAGAGGAGGTGCATGACGGGTCTATCGGCGTGGGCCCCTGAGCCTTGATATGCAAAACCCGGGCAGGTGTTGGCAACGTGAACTGCGTCACGTTTTTGGCGGGTGTCGGGAAGCCGACTCGTAGAACTACGGATGGGGACGGACGAGGGGCGTCGCCGGGCTGCTCCCCTTAGCGGCCAGTCTCAGCGGAACTTGAGGGCCTTGTTGGGCAACGGTTTAGAAACGATTCCCGCGTGTCAGCGTGAGGAAACGTACTTCTCGCGACGGATATGCATCACCGGCAGGCCGAAGTCCTTCAGGGCGGCAAAGGCCGCGTCGACCATGTTGGGGTTGCCGCACAGGTAGGCGATGTCCCGGTCGGCGCTGGGCGCCAGCTCGGCCAGCACGGTCTGCACGTGGCCCGCGCGGTCGTTGGGGCGGGGCACGTCGCGGGGCTGGCGGCTCAGGCAGCCGTGGAAGCTGAAGCCCGGGTTGGCCTGGGCAAAGGCTTCGAACTCGTCGCCGTAGAGCAGCTCGGTCTCGTTGCGGGCACCGTACAGCAGCACCACTTCGCGCCCCTGCTTCACCAGCTCGGCAATCTGCGGAAGCATGGCGCGGTACGGCGTGACGCCGGTACCGGTGGCCAGCAGCAGGTAGCGGGCATTGGTGTCGCCGGCCTGCAGGCAGAAGCGGCCATACGGGCCGCTGGCGCTGATTTCGCCACCGATCGGCAGCTCGCCCAGCAGCTTGGTGGCCGCGCCACCCTCCACGTAGCTCACCGCGATCTCGATGCGCTGCACCGGCGAGGAGCCGTCGCCCACGGTACCCACCGAATAGCTGCGCTTGGTGGCGGTGCCGTCGTCGTAATGGAAGTGGATCTGCAGGAACTGCCCCGGCGTAAAGCTCAGCGGCTGGCCATCGGCGCGCTCGAACGCCATGTGCCGCACGGTGGGCGCCAGCATGGTGGAGTCGACGAGACGGAGCGGGAAATGGTCGGCCATGGGTCTTCCGGGGGAAACAGTGAGGGTCCCGTTCCTGAACGGAGCGGTGTGGCAAGCCACGTATAATAGAAGGCTGGCCCCTTCGGTGCAGCCCATGTCCCCTGATTCAACACCCGCGCTGGTCGTCGAAAACCTGCGCAAGACCTACAGCAACGGCGTCGAAGCCCTCAAAGGCATCAGTCTCACGGTCCAGCCTGGCGATTTCTTCGCCCTGCTCGGCCCCAACGGCGCCGGCAAATCCACCCTCATCGGCATCCTTTCCTCTCTGGTCAACGCCTCCGGCGGCGACGCCAAGGTGTTCGGCGTGTCGGTGAACCAGCAGCGCGGCAAGGCCATGCAGCTGATCGGCCTGGTACCCCAGGAGATCAACTTCAACCAGTTCGAGAAGCCGTTCGACATCTGCGTCAATGAGGCCGGTTTCTACGGCATTCCCCGCAAGATCGCCGCCGAACGCGCCGAGAAGTACCTGAAGGAACTGCGCCTGTGGGACAAGGCCCACCATCAGGCGCGCATGCTCTCCGGAGGCATGAAGCGCCGCCTGATGATCGCCCGCGCGATGATGAACGAGCCCAAGCTGCTCATCCTCGACGAGCCAACCGCCGGCGTGGACATCGAAATCCGCCGCTCCATGTGGCAGTTCGTCAGCGGCATCAACGCCGCCGGCACCACCGTGATCCTCACCACGCACTACCTGGAAGAGGCCGAAAACCTCTGCCGCAACATCGCCATCATCGACCACGGCACCATCGTGGAGAACACCTCGATGAAGCGCCTGCTGGCCTCGCTGGACGTGGAAACCTTCGTGCTCGACGTGAACCACGTGCCTGCCGACCTGCCCGCCATCCACGGCATCACCCTGCGTCGCATCGACGACCACACGGTGGAAGCGGAGATGGCCCGCTCGCACGACCTCAACTCGCTGTTCGCCGCGCTCTCCGAGCACGGTGTCACGGTGACGTCGATGCGCAACAAGACCAACCGATTGGAAGAACTGTTCGTGCGCCTCGTCGAAAACGGCCGCAAGGAAACCACGGAGAAGGCCGCATGAACGCCGCCGGCAACCTCGTTGCACTCAACACCATTGTCCGGCGCGAGATCGTGCGCATCATGCGCATCTGGACGCAGACGCTGATCCCGCCCGCCATCACGATGACGCTGTACTTCGTCATCTTCGGCAAGCTGATCGGCAGCCGCATCGGCCAGATGCATGGCTTTACCTACATGCAGTACATCGTGCCCGGCCTGGTCATGATGAGCATCATCACCAACAGCTACGGCAACATCTCCAGCTCGTTCTTCGGCGCCAAGTTCAGCCGCGCCGTGGAAGAAATGCTGGTGTCGCCCATGCCCAACTGGGTGATCCTGCTGGGCTACGTCACCGGCGCGGTGACCCGCGGCCTCGTGGTCGGTGCGCTGGTGCTGCTGATCGCGCTGTTCTTCACCGACCTGCACGTGTCTCACCCGCTCATCACCTTCTTCTCGGTGCTGCTGGGCGCCACGGTGTTCTCGCTGGCCGGCTTCGTCAACGCCGTGTTCGCCAAGAAGTTCGACGACATCGCCCTGGTACCCACCTTCGTGCTCACCCCGCTTACCTACCTGGGCGGCGTGTTCTATTCGGTGGACCTGCTGGGCGAGCCCTGGCGCGCCATCTCCATGGTCAACCCCATCCTGTACATGGTGAACGCATTCCGCTTCGGCGTGCTCGGCGTGAGCGACGTGAACATCTGGGTGGCCTTCGCGGTGATGCTGGTGTTCGTGTTCGGCCTGGCCGCCGTGGCGCTGAACCTGCTCAAGCGCGGCGTGGGCATGCGTTCGTAACAGACGAGGAAAAGGTAGGAGCGCACCTTGTGCGCGACCGAAGAGTTTCAGTGCACCGCTTCGCCGGGTTGTCGCGCACAAGGTGCGCTCCTACAGAAGAACCAAAGATCCATCCATGCGCGTCAACAAATACATCAGCGAAGCCGGCATCTGCTCCCGCCGCGAGGCGGACGAAATGCTGCTGGCCGGCCGCGTCACCATCAACGGTGAAGTCGTCACCACCGGCGCCAAGGCGCTGGAGGGCGACGAAGTGCGCGTGGATGGCGAAGTCGTCAAGGCGCGCATCCTGTCGCATGCACCGTCGACCAAGCGCGCGGTGTACATCGCGCTGAACAAGCCAGTCGGCGTCACCTGCACCACCGACAATGCGGTCAAGGGCAACATCGTTGACTTCGTCGACCACCAGGAACGCATCTTCCCGATCGGCCGCCTGGACAAGGATTCCGAGGGCCTGATCCTGCTCACCAGCAACGGCGATATCGTCAACGAGATCCTGCGTTCAGAGAACAACCACGAGAAGGAATACCTCGTGGCGGTGAACAAGGCGGTCACTGACGAGTTCCTGCAGGGCATGGCGCGCGGTGTGCGCATCCATGGCCAGATGACCAAGCCATGCAAGGTGCGCAAGATCGCCAAGTTCGGCTTCGCCATCATCCTTACGCAGGGGCTGAATAGGCAGATACGCCTGATGGCAGCGGCGTTTGGTTATCGCGTGACGCAGTTGCGGCGAGTGCGCATCATCAATGTGAAGCTGGGGCATCTGAAGCCCGGGCAGTGGCGCAATCTGACGGAAGCGGAGTTGAAGGGGTTGTTGCCTCAACGTACGCAGTGGTGATGGGCTATGGCGCTGTAGCGCGGCGGGCTGGACTTCTTCCTCTGCGGCTATCGCGCCTGCTTTCTCCCTCTCTCCTCCGGGAGAGGGTTGGGGTGAGGGGGCAGGCTTGCCTTATCTCTCCGTCGGAGTCGTCATTCCGGCGGGGGTCGGACAAGCGCGAAGAGCGGCCCAGTAGGGCGAGCGCAGCGAGTCATCCAGAGCCCTTGGTGTTGTTTGGTTATCGCCCTGCAGCTTCTTTCTTTTGACCGTCATTCCCGCGAAGTCGGGAATCTAGTGACTTTGCTGTGGGCCCTTGCTCTGGGCCTCCGGTCTCGCACTCTTCCGCGATCTGGCCGCTTACGCAGCGGGGGCGTTTCGACCTCCTGCCGGAGGCCGAGTCACTTTTCTTTGCTGGCCCAAAGAAAAGTAACCCAAAGAAATGGCCTTAAAGGCTGGCAGCATGCCGATGGGATAAGCCCGAACGGCTGAGGAACGGTGTTGCTTGGCAACCTTCGCCTCTACACAGCGGGTACTTCCAAGCGCTTCGCAACGCGCCGAAGCGCAGAGGACTTAACGCGGAGCGTCGTGCCGCGAAGCGGCACATCCTTCCTTGCCACTAGGACTTTCACGTTGAACATCACCTGTCGCTCGTCCTCTCCCGTTCGGGAGAGGACTGGGGTGAACACTGAGGCGAGAAAGAAACGGGCTTCACACGGTGCGAGAAACCCCTGTAGGAGCGCACCTTGTGCGCGACCGCAGCGCCATGTCGATACCGCTCCGTCAGGTGGTCGCGCACAGGGTGCGCTCCTACAGACAAGCTGAGCCGGCGTGCGATACGCCGTAGCGTCCCGCGACGCGATGTGCAGCGCAGCTGCACGAGCCTTCGGCTCGACGCTTTTGACCTACCCGCCCCCTTGAGCGGCGGTGAGGGGCGGACGACAGGCCCGCAGGGGGATCGGCAAGGATGCCGATCCCTTTTCGACAGGACAGGGACGTCCTGTCGAAAAGCCCGGCCGACCCTCACGGACTGGCCGGCTCTATCGGCCAGCGCCGCGATGGGGTGCCCCTTTCTTTTGGTTACTTTTCTTTGGGCAAGCAAAGAAAAGTGACCCGGCCTCCGGCAGGAGGTCGGAACGCCCGCCGCGTAGGCGGCCCGGTCGCGGTAGCGCACGAGGCCCACGGCCAAGAACAAAGTCACTTGCCCCCTGCCCATGCCCCCTTTTGTGGGGTTCGCAGGGGTGATGGCAAAAGCATGGAGCGGCAAGGTCAGCACAAAACCAACCGCGCCAAACCTCACCACACCACCATCGCGTTCCTTTCAGACTCCTCCCATGGATCACCTCCCGCCCTATGCCGACCATGCAGGGATTCCCCCTCAACGATCCGGCATGAACATGTCCGCCACCCGCCCCTTCTCCGGCACCGCCCTACTCGGCTGGTCCGCCCTCAATTTCATCCCCGCCTTCCTGATCTACCAGCTCATCCACGACAACATGGGGGTGATCTACTTCTTCTTCATTCCACTGGCGTCGGTCGCCACGTGGGTGGTTACCCTGCCCTTCGGACTCATGACCAGCCGGTTCAAGGAATGGGTGGCAGGCGGCGCGCTCGGGACGGTCTGGTCTGTCCTGCTGTGCGCGAGCTTGCTCGGTCACCCTTAACCGCGCATCACTGCTGCAAAGCAGCACTCAGTTCGCGAATTCGTATCGCCATGACCGCCAGACCTGGGCCTCGCGCGCACCACCGAAGGGTGCAGGTGCAGCACCCTTCGAATCACCCCTTGCACTCGGCCATGCGCCCCCTCAGGTGCATACGTATTCACTTCGATCATTCGGCGACGTCATCGCAGAATCGCCGGACTGAAGTTTGGGGAGAGGCCATGAATCTGAATTCCGCACCGGCGCCGAAGAACGCCGTCGATGACCTGGGACAGCACGCCACCGCGCGCGTGGTGTTGATTGCCGCCGCCGCCGCACTGGGCGGATTCCTGTTTGGCTTCGACACCGCCGTGATCAACGGCGCGGTGGATGCCATCCAGGGCAGCTTTGGCCTGGAAAAGACTCAGGTTGGTTTTGCCGTGGCCTGTGCACTGCTGGGTTCGGCGGTCGGTGCCTGGTTCGCCGGATCGCTGGCCGATCGTTTCGGCCGCGTGCGCACCATGCAGGTGGCCGCGCTGTTCCTCGCGCTCAGCGCCGTGGGCGCGGGCGTGGCGGCCAGCGTGGGTACGCTGATCTTCTGGCGCCTGGTTGGCGGCATCGGCATTGGCGTGGCCTCGGTGATTGCCCCCACTTACATCGCCGAAGTCTCCCCGGCCGCTGTCCGCGGCCGCCTTGGCTCGTTGCAGCAACTGGCCATCGTGCTTGGCATCTTTGCGGCCCTGCTCAGCGATGCCTGGCTGGCCGGCACGGCCGGCGGCGCGGCGAGCCCGCTCTGGCTGGGCCTGGGCGCATGGCGCTGGATGTTCCTGGTGGCGGTGGTTCCCGCGCTGATCTACGGCTCGCTGGTACTGGGCGTTCCCGAATCGCCGCGCTACCTGGTGGCCAAGGGCCGTGCCGCCGAAGCGAAGGAGGTGCTGCGCAAGGTGCTCGCCATCACCAGCGACACCGCGCTGGATGCCAAGGTGAAGGACATCCAGGACAGCCTGCATTCGGAGTACCGCCCCACACTGAAAGATCTGTACAGCCCGGGCCATGGGCTGCTGCCGGTGGTGTGGGTCGGCATCCTGCTGTCAGTGTTCCAGCAGTTTGTGGGCATCAACGTCATCTTCTATTACTCCAACACCTTGTGGCATTCGGTGGGCTTCAGCGAAACGGATGCGTTCTCCATTTCGGTCGCCACGTCGGTGGTCAATGTGCTGGTGACGCTGATTGCCATTGCGCTGGTGGACCGCATCGGCCGCAAGCCGCTGCTGCTGATCGGCTCGGCAGGCATGACGGTCACGCTCGGCGCCATGGCGCTGTGCTTCTCGCAGGCCATCGGCAGCGGCGAAGCGCTCAGCCTGCCGGCCCCGTGGAATATCGTGGCGCTGATCTCGGCCAATGCGTATGTGGTGTTCTTCGGCATGAGTTGGGGACCGATGGTGTGGGTGCTGCTGGGCGAAATGTTCCCCAACCGCATCCGCGCCATCGCGCTGGCCGTGGCTGCCGCCGCCCAGTGGCTGGCCAACTTCGCCATCACCACCAGTTTCCCGCCGCTGGCCAAGCTGGGCCTGCCCTTCGCCTACGGCCTGTACGCCGCCTTTGCCCTGTTGTCGCTGCTGTTCGTGGCGAAGTGGGTCCGCGAAACCAAGGGCCTGGAGCTGGAAGACATGCAGGGCTGAGCCCGCACGCCGGGTCTGACGCGTCCGCGCGACTGCGCACGGCCGTCCAGACCCGGTTTTCACCCCGCCATGCGATCATGTCGCATGACTGATTTCCGCACCCTCCCCCTCAAGCCCGCGTTGCTCGCCAGCGTGGAAACCCTTGGCTATGCCGAGATGACCCCGGTGCAGGCCCTGAGCCTGCCGCCGATCCTCGAGGGCCGCGACGTGATTGCGCAGGCCCGCACCGGCAGCGGCAAGACCGCCGCCTTCGGCCTGGGGCTGCTGCAACACCTGGATGTCGAGACCATCCGGCTGCAGGCGCTGGTGCTCTGCCCGACGCGCGAGCTGGCCGACCAGGTGAGCAAGTCCATCCGCAAGCTGGCGGCCAATATTCCCAACGTGAAGCTGCTGACGCTGTGCGGCGGCATGCCGCTGGGACCGCAGCTGGCCTCGCTCACGCACGATCCGCACATCGTGGTGGGCACGCCCGGCCGCGTGCAGGAGCACCTCAAGCGCGGCAGCCTGCATGGTGGCGGCATCAAGACGCTGGTACTGGACGAAGCGGACCGCATGCTCGACATGGGCTTCTCCGAAGCCATCGACGACATCGTCGGGCGCATCGCCAAGCATCACCAGACGCTGCTGTTCTCGGCCACGTATGCCGAAGAGATCCGCCAGGTGAGCAAGCGCCTGCAGCGTGAGCCGGTGGAAGTGACGGTGGAAGCGCCGCACGAGGAATCGACCATCGAGCAGCGCTTCCACGAAGTGGAACCGGCGCAGAAGATCGACGCGCTCGCCCAGCTGCTGGCCAAGGGCACGCTGAGCGCGGAACAGGCGCAGCACGCGCTGGTGTTCTGCAACATGCGCAAGGACGTGGATGCGGTGGCGCAGGAACTGGATCGCCGCGGCTTCTTCGCGCTGGCCCTGCATGGCGACATGGAACAGCGCGATCGTGACGAGGTGCTAGTGCAGTTCGCCAACCGCAGCTGCTGCGTGCTGGTAGCCACGGATGTCGCCGCGCGCGGACTGGACATCGCCTCGCTGCCGCTGGTGGTGAGCTACGACATTGCACACGACCCCGATACCCACACGCATCGCGTGGGCCGCACCGGCCGCGCGGGCGAGAACGGCCTGGCCATCACCCTGGTCACGCCGCGCGAGCGCCCGAAAGCGCAGAACATCGAGGAACAGCTGGGCCAGCCGTTGCCGTGGCATCCGTTGCGCGTGGCGCCGGCGCGCGGCAAGCAGCTCAATCTTGCGCCGATGAAAACGCTGGTGATCGATGCGGGCCGACAGGACAAGCTGCGACCCGGCGATATCCTGGGCGCACTCACCGGCGATGCCGGACTCGACGCCAAGGACATCGGCAAGATCGACGTGTTCGCCACGCGCGCCTATGTCGCCATTCGCCGGGACCTGGCCAACAAGGCACTGGAACGGCTGCGCGCGGGCAAGATCAAGGGCCGCAACTTCCGCGTTCGTACCTTGCAGTGATGCCCACCTTCCACCGTACGGGAAACGTTTGATGATCCGCTGGCTCGCCTTCGCTGCGCTTGGCGCCGTCGCCACCACCGCCCAGGCCGCCACGCCGGTGTATGGCTACCACGTGGTGCATGCCTACCCGCACGACACGTCGGCCTATACCGAGGGCCTGTTCTACAAGGACGGCTATCTTTACGAAAGCACCGGCGAAGAGGGTGACTCCACCGTGCGCAAGGTGGCGCTGGAAAGCGGCAAGGTGGTGCAGCGTCATGACCTGGACCCGAAGGTTTTCGGCGAGGGCATCGTCGACTGGGGCCAGCGCCTCATCCAGCTCACCTGGAAGGACCAGCGGGGTTTCGTCTACGACCTGGCCAGCTTCAAGCAACAGGGCACGTTCAACTACCCCGGCGAAGGCTGGGCGTTGACGCGCGATGACAAGCACATCTACATGAGTGACGGTTCGGCGGTGCTGCGCGTGCTGGACCCGCAGACACTGGCCACGGTGAGCAGCATCCTGGTCACCGACAACGGCCAGGCCGTGACCAACCTCAACGAGCTGGAGTGGGTGAAGGGCGAGATCTATGCCAACGTGTGGCTCACCGACCGCATCGCGCGCATCGACCCGGCCACCGGGCACGTCACCGGCTGGATCGACCTCACCGGCCTGTTCGATATCAACAGCCTGCCCGATCCGGGCAACGACGTGCTCAACGGCATTGCCTACGACGCCCAGCACGATCGCCTGTTCGTCACCGGCAAGCGCTGGCCGAAGCTGTTCGAGATCACCCTGGTGCCGCCGGCCCGCTGAAGACACCCACGCCCCTGCCATCCGGCAGGGGTTGTGACCCTCGGGCGGCGTTAAAGTGGGGCGTTGCCTTGCCCGGAGCTTTCGATGCGTCCTCTTCCCGTTCTGCTGCCTTTGGCCCTCAGTCTTGCCGTCTCCAGCGCCTACGCTGCGGAGGCGCCCGTACAGCCGCGCGCCCAGCCCTCGCTGCTGGCCCTTTCCACCGCACCCAGCGAAACGCAGTTGCACGCCACCATCGAAAAGCTGGTGGGCTTTGGCACGCGCCACACGCTGTCCGATACCAAGTCGGACAAGCGCGGCATCGGTGCCGCCCGGCGCTGGGTGAAGTCGCAGTTCGAAGCCATCTCGAAGGAATGTGGCGGCTGCATTGAAGTGGTGACGCCGTCGCAGGTGTTCACCGGCAAGCGGGTGCCGCAGCCCACCGAAGTGATGGACGTGGTGGCGATCAAGCGCGGCAAGACCGATCCCAAGCGCGTGATCGTGATGACCGGCCACCTCGATTCGCGCGTCACCGACGTGATGAATACGAAGTCCGATGCCCCGGGTGCGAACGATGACGCCTCCGGCGTTGCCGCGCTGATGGAAGCGGCGCGCCTGCTGTCGAAGGAAGACAACGACGCCACGCTGGTGTTCGCCGCCTTGTCCGGTGAAGAACAGGGCCTGTACGGCGGCAAGGTGCTGGCCGATTACGCCGTGCAGCAGGGCTGGCAGGTGCAGGCCGACCTCAACAACGACATCGTCGGCAACAGCCACGGCCAGAACGGTGTGCTGGACAACACCACGGTGCGCATCTTCTCCGAAGGCACCAAGAGCAACGAAACGCCGGAGCAGGCCAAGTACCGCGCTTACCACGGCGGCGAAGTGGATTCGCCCTCGCGCAACGTGGCGCGCTACATGGAACAGATCGCCAGCACTTACCTGCCCGACCTGCGAGTGCACATGGTGTATCGCACCGACCGCTACAGTCGTGGCGGCGACCAGGTGCCGTTCCTCGAAGCAGGCTACCCCGGCGTGCGCGTCACCGAGGGCCACGAGGATTACACCCGCCAGCACCAGGATCTGCGCACGGAGAAGGGCATCAAGTACGGCGACACCATCGATGGCGTCGACTTCCGTTATCTGGCCCGTGTGACCGCGCTCAACACCGTCACCATGGCGGCGCTTAGCCGTGCGCCCGCGCCGCCGACCGGCGTGAGCACCGAAGGCGCGCTCGCCACCGACACCACCATGCACTGGAAGAAAGTGCCGGGCGCCGCCGGCTACGTGGTGCACTGGCGCGACACCACTGCGCCGCAGTGGCAGTACAGCCGCAACGTGGGCGACACCGACCAGGCCGTGATCAAGGACGTGGTGATCGACGACTGGTTCTTCGGCGTATCGGCTGTCTCCGCCGATGGCTACGAAAGCCCGGTGGTATTCCCCGGCGACGCCGGCAGCTTCGAGCGTTCGCCCGCGCCCAAATCCCCCTGACGCGTCCGGCGCGCCTTTACCGTCATCCCCGCACCTGCGTTCGTTTGCGCAGGTCACGGGCATGACGGAAAGGCGTATCGCCTCCCCGCCAGCGCGGCGAGCCTGAGAGCAGGAAAACCTCTACTATCTCCGTGCCGCTGCACCTGCGGGTGCCGCGGCCGCATCGGGAGGGGTGCGCACAACGGACGATACCCGGGGGGGAATCCATGTTCTGCCAGATGCTTGTGCCGGCGCTGCCGCTGGCTGCCGTTGCCCTTGCCGCGCCCGAACGGTCGCGGCTCCTTCGCCACCGGGTGAGGTGATCCATGGGCACCCGGAGCAACGTTCCCCTGCGCGGCGAGCCTGAAGGGCGGATCAACCCGCAGACCGGCCGCCTCGTGCGCCACGGCCCCTTCCGTCGTTACCTGGCCTCCCATTGGCAGGGCAACCAGCCATTGGCACGCGCGTTCTGGCTCAACACGATCGCACTCGGTGTTTTCCTGCTGCTGATCGAAGCCGGCGCACTGGCCTGGTTCTGGTGGAAGCCACCGGCATGGGCGCTGGTGATGACGCTCTTGGCCGTCTATATCCCGCTGCGGTTGCTCATCGCGCTGTGGCAGCTGGTGGGCACCGTGCGCTCGGCCATGCTGCAGGACAACCGCTGGTCGTTACCGGCGAACCTGGGGCTGGCCGTCATCGCGCTGGCACTGCTGGGCCAGATGGCGTCCTACGGCATGGAGGCTCCCTCGTTGTCCGATGAGGTGCCCTGGCCAACCAAGCTGTACGTGCAACAGGTGACCGCGCTCGACGACGAAGGCACCGTGCAGGCCGCGGGCACCTTCGAGCCGCGGTTTGTGCAGCGGGTGGAAGACATGCTGTCCGACCCCGCGCATCCGCGGCACCGGCTGGCACTGACCGCCTCGCAAGGCTACCTTGCATCCGCCGTGGCGTTGCGCGACTTCCTCAGGCGGCGACCGGACATCGTCGTGGACGTGCCCACGCGCTGCGGCGGCATCTGCCTCATTCCGTTCATGGCGGCGAACCAGCGCAACGTGGCACCTCACGCGACGCTGATCTTCGAACCGCTCGCCCGCCACGATGACACGCTGGGGCTCCTGCAGCACGACACTCGCCGCGTGCAGGATGATTTCCGCCAGCGGCTGACGCAGCTCGGTGCATCGCCCTACTTCCTCGACGACACCCTGGGCCATGCCAACCACAGCGGTTACGTGCCCGATGCCACGGTGCTGTTCGACAACGGCAGCATCACCGGGGTGGTCACGCAGGACGCCTTGTTCAATGGCGCGCAATGGCGCTACGAGCAGTTCCTGCATCCGCTGCGCGGCACCTCCATGGAACCGCTCGCGCAGAGCATGGACCTGATCCGCACGCACTATCCGCAGATCTTCCACACCTGGCTGCAGGACGTGCTGGCCGCCCGCTACAAGGCCACCGCCAACCAGCGTTCGGCCATCTACGGCCACGAAACCATGAAGGCCATCGAGAGCGCCGCCCGCGAAGCCAGCCGGACCGTGCCGGACGCCACCCTGGAGCGGCTTGCCCTGCAACGTCGCGACGAACTGGTGCGAATCCTTGCCGCCAGTTCGCGCCGGCAGTGCGGCGAGTACCTGGCCGGCTATTCGGTGGAACTGGGCGTGCACGACATGGACTATTTCCTGGAGGACATCAACCGTTCCAAGGATCTGATCGCCGACGGTGCACCACTGGCGGGCGCCGGCCACTACGACCCCATCCTCGATCGCGATGCGCTGGACCAGGCTCGCCTGCCCGCGTTCGCCAGCGTGTCGCGTGGCGTCGGGCAAAGTCCTTATGACACCGCCTGCCCGCGCGAAATCCGCCTGCTCGATGCGCTCACGTCCACGCCGAGCACAGAGCACGCCATGGCCCTTCGCGCCATGGCGGTAGGCAAGGACGACACCGGACGCATGGCCTTCCTGCTCAACCCCTGAGGAAGATCACGCTTCCGGCCAGCGCACGCCCAGCGCGGCGAGCCGACGCAGGCCGTCGACGCTGGGCGACAACGCACGGCCACGCGGGGAACGGCGCAACCAGCCCGCGTCGAGCAAGGTGTCAGTCAACGAGACACCGAGCGGGCCACCCAGATGCAGGCGCCGTTCGGTCCAGTCGAGACAACCGCGTCCCGCCAGCGGCAGCAGTGCCTGTACGCGCGCCGCATCGAGTCCGGCATCGACCAGCGCCTGCGCGCCTTCTTCATGCAGCCGCATGCCCTCGCTGGCCGCCAGCACGAAACCTCGCTGCAGCAACACATCGCACAGGCCCACGCCCAGCCGCCCCGCCAGGTGGCGATAGCAAGTGCGTGCCATGCGCAGCGGGCGATCGCCGCCGCTGGGGTCCGGAAGCGCCATCGGCGTGCGCGGCAAGGCCAGGGCTTCGATCAACGCGGCGACATCATCATTGGCCAGGTGGTAGTAGCGATGGCGCCCTTGCTCATGCACGGCCAGCAGACCTCCTTCGAGCAGCCGCCTGAGATGCGCACTGCCGGTGGCCGCGCTCACGCCAGCCACGCGGGCCAGCTCGCCCGCGGGCCGCATGGTGCCGTCGATCAGCGCCAGCAACATGGCGGCACGCGCCGGTTCGGCGAGCAGTGCGCCAATCTCGGCCAATTGATACCGGCTGGGGGAGATCGCATCGTTCATGCGCGCAGTCTAACGCCGCCATCGCGACGGACCCTTCGATGCGTGGCGAAACATTCAGCGACCGGCGACGGGACACTGTGGCCATGGACATGCATCGCTATCCCGATACACGGGTCATCCGCCCCTCCATCCTCTACTTCGGCACGCCGGTGGTGCTGATCACCACGCGCAACCCGGACGGCACCATCAACATCACGCCGATGTCTTCCGCCTGGGCCCTGGCCGACCGTGTCGTCATCGGCCTTGCCGGCGGTGGCCAGGGACTGGCCAACCTGCATCGCGAGCGCGAATGCGTGCTCAACTTTGCCAGCGAGGCCATGCATCACGGCGTGGAACGCATCGCGCCCACCACGGGATGCCAACCGGTGCCGGGCTGGAAGCAGGCCAACGGCTACCGGCACGAACCGGACAAGTTCGCGCTGGGTGGGTGGCACGCCCTGCCATCGTTGTCGGTGCAGCCGCCGCGCATCAGGGAGTGTCCGTTGCAGATGGAAGCGCGCGTGATGCTGGACATCGAACGCCCGCTCGATGCGTGGCGCGACGGCGCCGGTGGTTACACCATCATCGAACTGGAAGTGCTGCATGTGCATGCGCATGACGACGTGACGGTGCCCGACACGCAACACGTCGATCCGCAACGCTACCGCCCGCTGTTCTATCTGTTCCGTCATTACGTGGGCCCGGGCAAGCCGCTGGGTCGCACGTTTAAAGCGGAAGTTTGAGTCGCGCGAGGTGATGTTGTCGCGCCGTGGCCCGGAGCTAGGATCGACCTCCACACGGTTTGTTGGCTGCACGGTCGAGCATGCGCATCCTGGTTACGGGCAGTTCGGGTCATCTGGGCGAAGCACTGGCGCGCACACTGCGGGACGCAGGCCACGAAGTGATCGGGCTGGATACCGTCGAAGGGCCTTGCACCCACCGCGTGGGTTCCATCGTCGACCGCGCCTTCGTGCGTCGCTGCATTGCCGGCGTCACCACGGTGTTCCATCCTGCCACGCTACACAAACCGCACGTGGCCACGCACAGCCGGCAGGCGTTCCTGGACGTCAACCTCACCGGCACGCTGAACCTGCTGGAAGAGGCCGTGGCGACGGGCGTGGAATCGTTCGTCTATACCAGCACCACCAGCGTGTTTGGCGACGCACTGACGCCGAAAACCAGCGAGCCGGCGGCGTGGGTCACCGAAGACATGGCCGCCGTGCCGAAGAATATCTACGGCGTCACCAAGGCGGCCGCCGAAGACCTGTGCCAGCTGTTCCAGCGCAACCAGGGCCTGTCCACCATGGTGTTGCGTACCTCGCGGTTCTTCCCCGAGGAAGACGACGACCGCACCGTGCGTGCACGCTATACCGACGACAATCTCAAGACCAACGAATACCTGTATCGCCGCGTCGATATCGAAGACGTGGTGAGCGCACACCTGCTGGCCGCCCGCCGTGCACCCGTGCTGGGCTTTCGCCGCTACATCATCAGCGCCACCACGCCGTTCCAGCACGACGATGTCGCCGAACTGCGCGTGCATGCGCCACTGGCGCTGCGCCGCCGCGTGCCCGGCTATGAAGAGATCTACGCGCAGCGTGGCTGGCGCATGGCACAGGGCATCGACCGCGTGTACGTGAACCAGCGTGCCCGCGACGAGCTGGGCTGGGCGCCACGCCACGACTTCGCCGCCCTGCTGGAACGCCTGCAGGCGGGCGAGGACATCCGCAGCCCGCTGGCACGGCTGATCGGCTCCAAGGGGTATCACGGTGAGACGTTTGGTGACGGCCCCTATCCGGTTGAGTCGTGAAGGCGGGGATGACGGTGAGGGGAAAGTGATCTCCCCGGGCAATTTGCCCGCGCTACCAGGACGATCGCGCTAAACCGCAATCGCCAACGCCGCCGCCAGCCAGATGGCCAGCACGCCGAACGCAAAGGCCTGGCGCGCCGGGCGGATGCGTTCGGCGCCGTCATCAGTCACCGGCGTGGTGACGATCCAGGGCACCGAGGCCAGCAGGGCAAAGCCGGTGAAGGCCAATATGGTCACCAGCCGGTCCACCACCCGCCATGGCGAGGGCTCGTGCACGCCCCAGTAGCCGAGGAAGGCCATGCCCATGGCACACAGGGTGGCGGACGCGGAACACAACCCGACAACTGAACCTGTTGGCGCTCGCATGGCGAAGGCTTCCGGCGGGAGATGGCCGGAGATTACAGCAGCCACCCCGCGCAGCCGCGTGAAAGGCCATGTCGAAACGGGAAGGGCCCGTTCGTCATGAGGATAGGCGCGCCGGAAAAGGCGCCCTTCACCTCATGCCAAGGAGTCGCCGATGTTCCTGTCCAGCCGCACCACCCGCACCCTCGCCAGTGCCTTGCTGTTCCCGCTGACGGCCGCCACGGCCCACGCTGCCCCGGCCACGTATGTGATCGACCCTGCCCACACCTACCCCAGCTTCGAGGCGGACCACTTCGGCGGCCTGTCCACCTGGCGCGGCAAGTTCGACCGCACCGCCGGCAAGGTCACCCTGGACAAGGCCACCGGCACGGGTAGCGTGGACATCACGGTGGATGCCACCAGCGTGGATTTCGGCCTGGATGCCATGAACGAGAAAGCGCGCAGCAATGAGCTGTTCGACGTGGCGAAGTACCCCACCGCCGTCTATCGCGGCACGCTGACCGGCTTCACCAACGGCGCGCCGACCCGGGTGGAAGGCTCACTCACCCTGCACGGCGTGACACGTCCACTGGCACTGGCCATCAAGAGCTTCAAGTGCGTGCCGCATCCGCTGTACAAGCGCGAACTGTGCGGCGCTGATGCCTACGCCACCTTCAAGCGCGACGAGTTCGGCATGGCTGCCGGCAAGGACTACGGCTTCAACATGGACGTGGTGCTGCGCATCCAGGTGGAAGCGCTGGTGGACGATGGCAGCGCCGGCAAGGTCGCGCAGCTCGCGCCGGCCCATTGAAGCGAGGGAAACCACCATGTCACTCACGCTCTACATGCATCCGCTGGCCGCGTACTGCCACAAGCCACTCATCGCGCTGTATGAAAACGACACGCCGTTCCAGGCCCAGATCGTCGACCTGGCCGACGATGTCCAGCGCGCGGCGTTCTACGCACTCTGGCCCATCGGCAAGTTCCCCGTACTGAACGACCATACGCGCGGCTGCCTGGTGCCCGAATCGAGCATCATCATCGAATACCTCGCCCGGCATTACCCGGGCAAGGTCACGCTGGTGCCGAAGGACGCGGATGAGGCACGCGAGGTGCGCTTCCGTGACCGCTTCTTCGACCAGTACGTCGCCGAGCCCATGCAGAAGGTGATCACCGATCGCCTGCGCCCGAAGGGCGACCGCGACCGCTACGGCGTCGCCATCGCGCGCGACAAGCTGCGCACGGCGCTGGATTTGCTCGAGCGTGAGTTCGAGCGCGACGACGGCAAGCGCTTGTGGGCCGCCGGTGAGCACTACAGCATGGCCGACTGCGCGGCGTCGCCTGCGCTGTTCTACGCCAACTTCGTGATCCCGCTGGAAGACGACCATCCGCTCACGGCGGCCTACCTGCTGCGGCTGATGCAACGCCCCTCGTACGCCCGCGTACTGCGCGAAGCAGAACCCTACCTGCATCTGGTGCCGGCCGAACCCGTCGAAGCCTGAGCCTGCATCAACACCTTCATTTCAAGGAGAGAATCCATGCTCATCGCACTCATCATCATCGTGCTCGTGGTTGCCGTCCTGCTGGCAACGGCGGCATCGCGCCCGGACCAGTTCCGCATCGAGCGATCCGCCACCATCAAGGCCACTCCCGAACGCATCTTTCCCTACATCAACGACCTGCATCGCTGGCAGGCGTGGTCGCCCTACGAAAAGAAGGATCCGGCCATGCAGCGCAGCTTCGAAGGTCCGGCGAGCGGCCCGGGTGCGGCCTATGGCTGGAGTGGCAACAAGAACATCGGCAGCGGACGCATGGAGATCAGTGAATCCACGCCGTCCTCGCGCGTGCGCATCAAGCTGGATTTCTTCACGCCGTTCAAGGCGAGCAACACGGCGGAATTCGTGCTCGAACCCACGGGCGATGCCACGCGCATCACCTGGTCCATGCAGGGGCGCTCCAACTACATGAGCAAGCTGATGGGCCTGGCGTTCAACATCGACAAGATGGTCGGCAAGGACTTCGAGGACGGCCTGGTCAACCTGCGCATGCTGACCGAACAGAACCCCTGATTTCGGAGTGCCGCACCGCACGCGGAGGCGCGCGTTTTTCAAATAAATAACAGCAGGCTTACGCCACGCCTAAGCAAGCCGGCTTGTGGCTGAACAAAATCGGGAGCGCGCTGTATTCAACGTCAACCGCCTTCGTCGCCTCTCGTTTTCCGGCCTGAGTCATCCATCAACGGATGGCACACAGGGGTCTCCAACACCGCCATGCAGTGGGCGCAAGCCCAGGGGTTGTGACACCTGTCCAAAACCTGTCGGAACCACGAGGACCCAAACCATGAAGAACCTTATGACGTCGCGTTTCAGCCTGATCGCCTTTGGCATGATCGCCGCCTTCGCCAGCGCCGGTGCCATGGCCCAGGCCGCTACCACCACCGACATCCCGGGCCACCCCCGCGTCAGCGAAGTGAACCAGCGCCTGGACAACCAGCAGAACCGCATCCAGGCCGGTGTTGCCGACGGGCAGCTCAACGCCAAACAGGCCGCACGCGACGAGAAGCAGGATTCGAACATCGCCGCCCGCGAAAGCCGCGACGAAGCCGAGCATGGTGGCCACCTCACCAAGCAGGAAGACAAGAACCTCAACAAGTCGCTCAACCACGACAGCAAGCGCATCCACAAGCAGCGCACGAACTGATCGTCATTGCGGGTTGGTTCGGGACGGCCCGGTGCACCGGGCCGTTCGCGTTTGCGGCCAACCAACTTCCAGCACTGGTCCGCGACGGTCGTCGTGCGAGTATCCCGGGACCATCAATGCGGCGGGAGGGTCGTATGGTCAACCGGATTCTGGCGGCAGCGTGCCTGTGTGCGCTCACGATCGGCGTGGCCTACGCGGCCGATTCCACGGCAGGAAAGCCCCAATACGGCGCCTGGGGCTTCGATCAGGCCGGCGCCGACACCAAGGTCAAACCCGGCAACGACTTCTTCCGCTACGCCAACGGCACCTGGCTGGATCGCACGCCGATCCCCGCCGACAAGCCTGCCGTGAGTCTTCGACTGGCGATGACCGACCTCACCGAACAGCGGCTCCATGACCTGATGGAGGCCGCGGCCAAGGGCAAGGCGGGTGAAGCCACGCTCGATGGCAAGGTGGGTGCGTTCTATCAGTCCTTCATGGACCAGGCGCGCATCGACGCGCTGGGCGCCAAGCCGATCGGGCCGCAGCTGGATGCCGTGAAGCAGGCAGGCTCGCGCGACGCGCAGGCCGGCTTGATGGGGCGCACCAACACCGATTTCGAAGGATCGCTGTTCAATATCGGCTTCGACGTCGACCTGAAGGACATCAACCGTTACTCGATCTACGTGAGCCAGGCCGGCCTGGGCATGCCCGATCGCGACTACTACCTGAAAGCAGAATTCGCCAAGCAGAAGGCCGCCTACCAGGCCTACGTCACGCAGCTGCTCACGCTGGCCGGCTGGCCGCAGCCGGAGACGGCCGCCAAGGATGTGGTGGCCTTCGAGACGGCCATTGCCGAGGCCAGCATCAGCAAGGTGGCCCAGCGCGATCCCGTGGCCATGTACAACCCGATGAGCCTGGACGCACTGAAGAAACTCGCACCCGGTTTTGCCTGGGAGGATTTCTTCCAGTCTGCCCAGCTTGGCCAGCTCAAGCGCGTGGTGGTGATGGAGAAAACCGCATTTCCGAAACTCGCCGCGCTGTACGCGAAGACGCCGGTGGCGACCATCCAGGCATGGCAGGCCGCGCGCATCGCGGACAACGCTGCGTATTACCTGTCGGAGCCGTTCCAGCGGGCCTACTTCGACATGCACGACAAGACGCTGGCCGGCCAACAGCAGATGGAAGTGCGCTGGAAGCGTGGCGTGCATGCCGTGTCGGGCGGTGACTGCGGCTTTGGCGAGCGGCTGGCCTGCTTCGGCAACCTCGGCTGGGCCGTGGGCGAGCTCTACACCGACAGGTACTTCCCGGCGTCGTCCAAGACCAAGATCGAAGAGCTCGTGGCCAACCTCAAGGCGGCCTACCGCGTGCGCATCGAGAAGCTCGACTGGATGGGGCCGGAAACCCGCAAGGAAGCCCTGAAGAAGCTCGACACCTACACCATCAAGGTGGGCTACCCCGATCATCCGCGCGATTACGCGAACGTCAGCATGCGCAGCGATGACCTGACCGGCAACGTGCTGCGCGCCGCGCAGGCCGACTGGTCGTTCTACGTGAACCGGCTCGATAAGTCCGTGGACCGCAGCGACTGGAGCATGACGCCGCAGACCAACGATGCCTACAACGGCTCGCTGCGCGACATCGTGTTCCCCGCCGCCATCCTGCAGCCACCCATCTTCGACCCCAACGCCGACCCAGCCATCAACTACGGCGCCATCGGCGGCGTGATCGGCCACGAACTGACCCACGGCTTCGACGACCAGGGCCGCAAGATCGACGCCTCCGGCGCGTTGCGCGACTGGTGGACGCCCGCCGATGCGAAGGCCTTCGAAGCACGCGCGAAGAAACTCGGTGCACAGTACGACGCCTTCGAACCACTACCCGGCGTGCACATCAACGGCAACCTGACCATGGGCGAGAACATCGCCGATCTCGGCGGCCTCACGCTGGCACTCGACGCCTACCATGCCTCCCTCCACGGCCAGCCCGCGCCGGTGATCGACGGCCTGACCGGCGACCAGCGCGTGTTCCTCGGCTGGGCCCAGGCCTGGCGCGGCAAGCTCACCGACGACGCCATCCGCCGCCAGGTCACCAGCGACCCGCATTCGCCGCGCACCTTCCGGGTGAACGGGCCGGTACGCAATATCGATGCGTGGTATCAGGCGTTTGACGTGAAGGCGGGGGAGAAGCTTTATCTGGACCCGAAGGAGCGGGTGCGGATCTGGTAGCCGGCCAGCCCAACCGGGCGGACATCCTTGGATTGCCGCCCTGCTGCATGGGTGATTAGACTGGCAAGCGTTCCTTGAGGGGGGAATCGTCATGCGTGTCTTGTCCGTGGCCGCGCTTTGCGTTGCGGCGATACTGAGCACCCGTGGAGTGATGGCTGATGACCTTCGTCATCAGGCCGAGGCCAGCTTGCTGGTCCAGGGAAAGGCCGTGGTGAATCCCGACGGCAAGATCGCGAGCTACAGCCTGCGGGAACCCGACAAGCTTCCCGCTCCCGTCATCGACCTAATCAGGCAGAACGTCACCGCGTGGACGCTGGTGTTCACCTATGCCCCGGCAGCACCGGTGGAAGAGCAGATGACCATGCGCATCATTGCGACCGAAGCGGATGACAAGCACACCACGCTGCGCCTCGCGAGCGCCTCTTTCGAGGAAACGAATCGCCCCGCCAACGAAAGCGTGCGCTCCAGGGACCGGATGCCACCGACGTATCCGAAATCCGTGCTCGACGCCCACGTTTCGGGAACGGTATACGTACTGGCACGCGTAGGCCGCGATGGCCACGTGCTGGATGCCGCGGCCGAGCAGGTAAACCTGCATCAGTACACGGAGCAATACACGCAGGGCCTCTACCGCAAAGCGCTCGGCGCGGCGGCAGCAAGAGCGATCAAGCAATGGACCTTCGATGTGCCCGTGGCTGGCCCCACCGCCGGACGGGACTTCTGGTATGTCCGCATTCCCTGCAGATTCCACCTGCACGACTCGCGCGACCCATCCTTCGACAGCCACACCGGCGACACGTATGGCTCCTGGGAAATCTACCTGCGTGGGCCACGTGAAACCATTCCCTGGGTACAGGATCCGTCACTCCTCGCCGAAGCACCGGATGCCACGCCGGACGGCGGAATCCACCAGCTGGGAGCGGGCCCGTCGTTGCAGGCAGCGCCGGCCCCGAACTGATACGCCGCGGAATCTCAGCCGGACAGGTCGCCCTGCCTGAGCGGGGCGCCGATTCCCCGATGGAACAGCGCCACCATCGGCGTGGTCATCATCGTGGTGACAATGGCCATCACCAGCAGGATGGTGAACATGCCGCTGTTGATCACGCCGGCATCCAGGCCCACCTTGATCACGATGAGTTCCATCATGCCGCGCGCGTTCATCAGCGAGCCGATGGTCAGGCTGTCTCGCCAGCTTTGACCGGCGATGCGCGCACCCGCAGTGCCACCGAGCAGCTTGCCGATCACCGATACCGCAAGCACCAGCAGCAAGGCGATGCCCGCACCACCGGTCAGCAGGTTGGGACTGGTGCTGAGTCCGGCGAGCACAAAGAACACTGGCAATAGCGTCGCCACGGTGAGGTGCTCGACGCGTTCGATCAGCTTGTGCAGAAGGCGATCGTCGCGCGGCAGGCTGACGCCGAACAGGAACGCACCGAACACCGCGTGCAGGTTCAGCCATTCGGTGATCGCCGCGCAGCCAAAACCACCGGCGAGCAGGAAGGCAAGCACGGCGGTACTGGTGTTGCCATCCGGCGCGTGGCGCGCGAGCAGCTTCGCGCACAAAGGGCGCAACACGAACCAGGTCAGCGCCAGCAGCAGCGCCAGGCCGATCATGGTGCGCCAGAACGGCGCCCAGGTGCCGTGCGCACTGATCAAGGCCACCACGAAGGCGAGCATGATCCAGGCGAGCACATCCGCCACGGCCGCAGCGGCGATGCCGAGCCGACCGGGAAGGCTGTCCGTCATGTGCCGTTCTTTCACGATGCGCGCCATCACCGGCAACGCCGTGATCGCGCAAGCCGTGGCGAAGAACAGGGTGAAGGCCAGCTCGCTGATGCCAGGCGGTGCGTAATCGGCATACAGCATGGGCGCCACGCCCAGTGCCACCGCCACGGGAAGGATCACGGCCAGGCCGCCGATCCAAGCGGCCGGACGCATAAGCCCACCCCTGGCATGGGCCGGTACGCGCAGTTCCGCGCCCACCACCACCATGAAAAGCACCAGGCCCAGCGTGCTCAGGCTCTGCAACTGGCCGAGGCTCTGCGCAGGAAACAACGCCTGCTGCCAGCCTGGTGCGATGGCGCCAAACACGATGGGCCCCAGGGCCAGGCCGGCCAGCATCTCGCCGACCACCGCAGGCTGCCCGAAGCGCCGTGCGATGGCGGCGATAAGACGCGAGGCCACGATGATCACCAGCAGTTGGACGAGCAGCAGCGGATGGCCCATGCAAGGCTCTCGGTGGGTGTGGGTGGCCCGGAGGCAAGAGGCGAGATTGCCCGGCCGGCGGGGCGCTCCGCAACATTCTTCGTTGGGGACCATGCCCCCGCCGCGTAGGGGAATGCCACGGGGCGGCCCCGCCCCGTCCAGGCGGCTCGGCCTGCGAAAATTTCCTGCTATTCCCTAACTCCGCCCCGGTCCTGGAGTTTTCGGGCTTATCCACGTGAAATCCACAATCTATTGGGTTGACCCACCCCCCGGTACCCCGATATGTTGTGCCCCGTCGGTGCCACTCTCAGACCAATGGTCGGAATGGCTTAAAACGGGAATCCGGTGGAAATCCGGGACTGCCCCGCAGCGGTAAGCGGAAACGAAAGCCAACAACGCACTGGCCCTCAGCGGCTGGGAAGCGGGAGCGAGTAGGTCGGGTCGAAAGGCCCACGTCCGCAAGTCCGAAGACCTGCCGACAACTGCAGCCAACGCGCTGCGGTGCGAGGTGACGGCTTCCGCGGGGAAGTGCGTCGATGCGCGGGGCGACCAGCCCTGCTGCTCGACCGACCGCGAAAACCTCACCTCATCCATCCAGCCCTGCGCGCGGGAGCAGGCGTTTGTGACCAAGCTTGGAGCGAAGTCGCCATGCAACCTATTGATACCACCGGCCGCGAGCGTAACGACGAGCGCGGCGACAGCACTGTTTTCCCTGCCGACGCCGTCGTGGCCGAAACGCCGCGCGCGGATGCTCCGTTTGCCCTGACCCCGCCCCACAACCCGGGCCAGATGCGCGTGACCAAGCGTAGCGGCCGCCAGGAAGTGGTGGACGTGAACAAGATTGTCCGCGCCGTGACCCGCAGCAGCGAAGGCCTGCATGCGGTGGACCCGATGCGCGTGGCGCTCAAGACCATTGGCGGCCTGTACGACGGCGCCACCACGCAGGAGCTGGACCAGCTCTCCATCCGCACCGCCGCCGCGCTCACCGCCGAGGAGCCCGAATACGGCCAGCTCGCCGCGCGCCTGCTGGGCGCGTTCGTGGACAAGGAAGTGAGCGGCCAGGAAATCCAGAGCTTCTCGCAGTCCATCGCACGTGGCGCGGAGCTGGGCATCCTCAATGACCGCCTGCGCGACTTTGTCGCCACCAACTCGCGCAAGCTCAACGACGCCATCGATCCGCTCGCCACGCGCCGCTTCGAGTACTTCGGCCTGCGCACGGTCTACGACCGCTACCTGCTGCGCCACCCGCAGCTGCGCAAGGTGATCGAGACGCCGCAGCACTTCTTCATGCGCATTGCCTGCGCGCTCGGCGGCAACGAGATCGGCGAGACGCTGGAGCTGTACCGCCTGCTCTCCTCGCTGGAATACATCGCCAGCTCACCGACGCTGTTCAACGCCGGCACCGCGCACGAGCAGCTGAGCTCCTGCTTCCTGCTCGACTCGCCGCTGGATTCGCTCGAATCCATCTACGAGAAGTACGGCGACGTGGCCAAGCTCAGCAAGTTCGCCGGCGGCATTGGCCTGGCCTACTCGCGCGTGCGTTCGCGTGGCTCGCTGATCAAGGGCACCAACGGCCATTCCAACGGCCTGGTGCCGTGGCTGAAGACGCTGGACGCCTCCGTGGCGGCCGTGAACCAGGGCGGCAAGCGCAAGGGCGCGGCCTGCGTGTACCTGGAGCCGTGGCACGGCGACATCGAGGAGTTCCTCGAGCTGCGCGACAACACCGGTGACGACGCCCGCCGCACGCACAACCTCAACCTGGCCAACTGGATCCCCGACGAATTCATGCGTCGCGTGGAAACCGACGGTGAGTGGTCGCTGTTCGATTCCAAGGTGGTGCCGCACTTCGTCGACAGCTGGGGCGAGACCTTCGAGAAGTCCTATCGCGAAGCCGAGGCCGCTGGCCTGGCCGTGAAGAAGGTGAAGGCACGCGAGCTGTATGCCCGCATGCTGCGCACGCTGGCCCAGACCGGCAACGGCTGGATGACCTTCAAGGATCGCAGCAACGCCACCAGCAACCAGACGGCGAAGGCGGAAAACGTCATCCACCTGTCGAACCTGTGCACCGAAATCCTCGAAGTCACCAATGCCGACGAAACGGCGGTGTGCAACCTGGGCTCGGTGAACCTGTCGCGCCACGTGGTGGACGGCCGCTTCGATTTCGACAAGCTCGCCGCCACCGTGCGCACTGCCGTGCGCCAGCTGGACCGTGTGATCGACCTGAACTTCTACCCCATCGACACCGCCAAGGTCGCCAACAACAAGTGGCGTCCGGTGGGCCTGGGCGTGATGGGCCTGCAGGACGTGTTCTTCAAGCTGCGCCTGCCGTTCGACTCGGCCGAAGCACTGGAGCTGTCCACGCGCATCGCCGAAGAGATCTATTACAACGCGCTGTCGCAGTCCAACGAGCTGGCGATGGAACAAGGCGCGCACCCGGGCTTCGCGGAAACCCGCGCCGCCAACGGTGAACTGCAGTTCGACTACTGGACCCAGGCCACGCCGCACGACACCGCGCGCTGGGACGAACTGCGCGAATCGATCAAGGCCAAGGGCCTGCGCAACTCGCTGCTGATCGCCATTGCGCCGACCGCCACCATTGCCTCCATCGCCGGTTGCTACGAGTGCATCGAGCCGCAGGTGAGCAACCTGTTCAAGCGCGAAACGCTGTCGGGCGACTTCCTGGTGGTGAACCGCTATCTGGTGGAAGAACTCAAGACGCTGGGCCTGTGGACCGCCGACGTGCGTGACGCGATCAAGCTGGCGGAAGGTTCGATCCAGGGCATCAGCGCCATTCCGGAACGCCTGCGCACGATTTACCGCACCGTGTGGGAACTGCCGCAGAAGGCCCTGATCGACCTGGGTGCCGCGCGCGGCGCGTACATCGACCAGAGCCAGTCGCTGAACCTGTTCATGGAAAACCCGAACATCGGCCAGCTCAGCTCCATGTACATGTACGCCTGGAAGTCCGGCATCAAGACCACGTACTACCTGCGTTCGCGCCCGGCCACGAAGATCGCCAAGACCACCGTCTCGGCTGCCGCACCGGCTGCCAAACCGACGACACCTGTCGTGGATCAGGATCAGGCGAACGCGGCCGTGTTCTGCTCGCTGGAAAATCCGGAGTATTGCGAGGCGTGTCAGTAATCCTCACCGTCATCCCCGCGAAGGCGGGAATGACGATCAAGGATTAAGGTCAACGTAGAGGTCGCGCCAGTAGGGATTGGTCTTCTCGATCAACCGAACCTTCCAGGCGCGATTCCACTTTTTAATGGCCTTTTCCCGCTGTATCGCCGATTCCATCGATTCATGCATTTCGTACCAGACCAGCTGATGGACCTGATACCGATGGCTGAAACCTTCAACAACATCGTTGCGATGCTGCCAGATGCGCGCGGGAAGGTTGGAGGTGACACCGGTGTACAAGGTGCCGTTGCGATCACTGGCGAGGATGTAGACGCAAGGCTGGCGCTCAGACATGTGATCAACTCCGTTTCTTCACGGTATGAGCTTGCCGCCATCCACAACCCAATTCGACCGTCATCCCCGCGCAGGCGGGGATCCAGCGCCTTTCTCCGACACGTCTCGGCGAAGTAATGGAAGACACTGGATTCCGGCCTGCGCGGGAATGACGAGCAAAGAGCAAAGGCGCGCTACGCGGCTAGCGCGACATACACGAGGAACCCCATGTCCACCCAAAACATTCTCGATCCCGGCTTCGAACTCACCCTGCGCCCCATGCGCTACCCCGAGTTCTACGAGATGTACCGCAACGCGATCAAGAACACCTGGACGGTGGACGAGGTGGATTTCTCGCTGGACGTCACCGACCTGCGTTCGAAGATGAGCGAAGCGGACCGCCACCTGATCCATCGCCTGGTCGCGTTTTTCGCCACCGGCGACACCATCGTGGCGAACAACCTGGTGCTGAATCTCTATCAGCACATCAATGCGCCGGAAGCGCGCATGTACCTGTCGCGCCAGCTCTACGAAGAAGCGCTGCACGTGCAGTTCTACCTGACCCTGCTCGACACCTATATCCCCGACCCTGCCGAGCGCAACAAGGCCTTCGCAGCGATCCAGAACATCCCGTCCATCCGCCAGAAGGGCGAGTTCTGCTTCAAGTGGATCGACTCCATCCAGAACCTGCAGAGGCTGGAAACGCGCGAGCAGCGTCGCCAGTTCCTGCTCAACCTGATCTGCTTCGCTGCGTGCATCGAAGGCTTGTTCTTCTTCGCCGCCTTCGCCTATGTGTACTTCCTGCGCTCGCGCGGCCTGCTGCACGGCCTGGCCTCGGGCACCAACTGGGTGTTCCGCGACGAGAGCTGCCACATGGCTTTCGCCTTTGACGTGGTGCGCACGGTGCGTTCGGAGGAGCCGGATCTGTTTGACGACGAGATGCGCACCCAGATCGAAGAAATGCTGGAAGACGCCATTGCCTGCGAAACCCAGTTCGCCGAGGACGTGCTCTCCGGTGGCGTGGCGGGGCTGTCGGTGAAGGACATGCGCCAGTACCTCGAGTACTGCGCCGACCAGCGCCTGGCCCAGCTTGACCTGCCGAAGAAGTACGGCGCGAAGAATCCGTTCGACTTCATGGACCTGCAGGACGTGCAGGAAGTGACCAACTTCTTCGAGCGTCGCGTGTCGGCCTATCAGGTGGGCGTGCAGGGCGAAGTCGCGTTCGACATGTCGTTCTGATTCGCCGTTTCATGCCGTAACGACAAGGCCAGCCCGCTGCATGGGGCTGGCCTTGTTCCTTTCGGCATCTGGATTCTTGTCCCGGGAGACAGAGTCGCGTCTTACTTGCCCTGCACCGTGCCCAGGCTTACAAACGGCAGCGCGCTGCTCCCGGTATAGGTGGGCAGGTGCCCATCCCACTTTTCGATCGCCGACATCTGCACGATGTTCGGGTTGGATCGCAACGCTTCGCCCTTCAGTTCGATCGCCTTGGCTTCCGCCTGTGCGATGGTGATCTGGGCCTGGGCACGTCCCTGTGCTTCGGCTTCCACCTTTTCCGCTTCGGCCTTCGCCTGCGCCACTTCGTTCTGGCGCTGTTCGGCCATCTGCGTTGCCTGGATCTTGGCGTTGATCGACTGCACCACGTTCTCCGGCAGCCGCAGCTCGCCGATCCAGTAGATCTTTTCGACGTCGATGCCCACGGCGGACACCTCGTCGCTCACATCCTTCTGCACTGCCTCGATCAGGTTGGCCTTGCCCTTGCCGTACACCGATTCGATATCCAGGCTGGAGGCTTCCTTCACCAGCGCATCGCGGATCATGTTGCGCAGGTAGACGTCGGTGATCTCGTCGATGCCCTTGCGGTACTTCTGGAAGATCAGCGTCACCTTGGAAGGATCGATGTGGTACGTGATGCCCACGTCCGCGTTCACGGTAAGACCCTGCGCCGTCTGGAAGCTGATCGACTCGTCCACCGGGCGCCCTTCGGTGGACGAGCGCGTGAACGTGTAGGTCTGCGTGAACGTAGGGAACGTGTACATCTCGTAGCCCCAGCCCACCCAATAGCGGCCCGGCGGCAGTTCCTGCAGGGCTCCCTTGTCGTCGCCGTACATCTGGAATTTCACGCCGACGTTGCCCGCCGGCACCTTGGAGCAGCCAGCAAGCATCAGCGCGGCGAGCGACAACGACATCGTCAACATGCGTTTCATGGCGATCATTCCTTGTGAGTGAAACCGTGGCGTAGCAGCAGCCAGCCCCACGCCAGAAGCAGTGCCAGCAGGGCCAGGCCCACCAGCACGGCGAGCGTGCTGGCGGCCGAGATCAGCTCCGGCCCGATGACAGCGACGTACAACACCAGGCAGGACACGTACGGCCACCGCCGTCGTGCCAGCCAGTCGACCAGCGTCTTCATGGTTTTTCCCCGTGAGTGGTCAAGCGTTCGGCAAGTGCCGTATGGACGTCCATTCGGCATCGACCGCCCGCGGCACGACCCGCGTGCCGTGACTGCGATGCGAAAGGAACGAAAGGGGTGGCTAACCCGTGGGCGGGAGGCGTCGCCGTGCGAGGCGTGACGGGTCAGCGGGACAGTGCGTATAGGCCTTCATATAAGCGCACTCCAGGCGCGCCGTTGGATGAGGACGGGGCGCACTCTACTCCGAATTTTGTGCGTTGCAACAAGTCAGCGCTGACGCAAATCTGGCCCGATCGGCCTATTGACTACAGCTGTAGTCACGGCGTACGTTGACTACAGTTGTAGTCACCAGGATCGGGATATGGGCAAGCCAAGCATTGGCGACCAGGAGCTGGCGCTCCTGCAGTACCTCGCCGAACACGGCAACGCATCGGTGGGCGAAGTGGCGGCCGGTTTCGGCGAGCCGCGCGGGCTTGCCCGCTCCACCGTGCTGACCATGATGGAGCGGCTGCGCGGCAAGTCGTACCTGCGCCGCAAGCAGGTGGACGGCGTGTATCGCTACAGCCCCGCCACCGGGCCGGCCGAGGTGATGCGCAGCGCGGTCGGCCAGTTCGTGGAAAAGACACTCAGCGGTTCGGTGTCACCCTTCGTGGCGTGGATGTCCGAACGCAGCGAGGTGAGCGACCGCGAACTCGCCGAACTCGAAGCGCTGGTGCAACAGCTGCAGTCGCGACGCAAGGAGAGCTGACATGACCACCCTCATCCCCGTGGTGGAAACCGTGATGATGCGGCTTGCCTGGACGTCGTTGCAGGCCGCGCTGCTGGTGGGCGCCGTGTGGCTGATCAATCGCCAGCTTCCGCGCCTGTCCGCGGCGACGCGCTCGGTGTTGTGGTGGCTGCTCGGCGTGCAGCTGCTGCTGGGCCTGTTGCTGCCCACGCCCGTGTCGCTGCCGTTGTTGTCACCGTCGCCTGTCGCGGTTACCACGACGAGCACGACGCGAATCGACGACAACACCCATGTCTTCATGGTGTCGACCACGGCACCCGCGGAGCACCGCATCGCCAGCATGGGCCAGAGCGGCCGCTCCACGACGGAAGCACTGGCCGACGCCGCCGACCGCGACGCCGGAGCGCCCACTGCATCAGCGCGCCCATTGGTGGCCCGCCTGCTGCCCGTGGCCTTTGCCTTGTGGCTGGCCGGCGTGCTCGTGCAGCTGCTGGTGACGCTGCGGCATTGGCGCGAAGCGCGCGCCGTGGTGCGTGCCTCGCGCCCGCTGGACGATGCCGGCCTTCAGGCGCTATGTGCAGAGCAGGCGCGCGCCATGGGTTTGCGCCGTCTGCCTTCGTTGCGCGTCTCCGATGACATCCGTTCACCCCAGGTCAGCGGCCTGTGGCGCCCGGTGGTGTTGCTGCCGGCAGGCCAAGGCTTGTCCGCCGGCGAATCGGCGCTCGCGCTGGCGCATGAACTGACGCACCTGCGTCGCGGTGACCTGTGGATGGGTTGGGTCCCCGGCATCGCGCAGCGCCTGTTCTTCTTCCATCCGATGGTGGCGTGGGCGATGCGCGAATACGCCCTCAACCGTGAGGCCGCCTGCGACGCGCAGGTGGTGCAGCAGCACGACGCTGCACCGCAGGACTACGGTCGACTGCTGTTGCGCCTTGGCGTGGCCCATCCGCTGCACGCCGGCCTTGCCGGCGCGTCGCCGACCTTCCTCAATCTGAAGCGTCGACTCGCACTGTTACAGCTGAGCGACCAGGCGAACACGCCGCGCTGGCGCAGCGCACTGATCATCGCGCTGGTGGCGGCGATTGGCGTGATGCCCTATCGCGTGACGCAGGCCAAGGCGGACGTTGCCGCCGCGCCGGCTGCATCACCCGTGGCAGATGCTTTGCCGTCGCCGTCGCCGTCGCCGTCGCCGTCGCCGTCGCCGTCGCCGAATCCGCATCCGAATCCGGCTCCGGCTCGGACTGAGGCGGCCACCGCGGCAGCAACGGTTGTGGCATCGGCCGCGTCGGCTGTAACGCCGACACCCGTCACGCCAGCGACACCGGCGACACCGGCAACGCCACCGACGCCCGCCACTCCGGCAACTCCGCCCACGCCGGTGACGCCGCCGATTCCTGCGCTGCCGCGCGTACCGAAGGCGCCACCTGCACCACCTGCACCGCCCGCGCCTCCGCCGGCTGCCACGGGCTTTACCGCGCATCACGTGGATATCGACACGCGCGACGACGCCCCCTACGGCTTTGCCGTGCTGGACCACGATTCCATGATCGTCAACGGCAGCAATGTCGACCTTTCCATGGCCCGCAGCCTGCAGCACGACCGCACGCCGCTGGTGCTGTTTCGACGCGGTACGGATACCTACCTGATTCGCGACGACACCTATGTCGCGCGCGCCAAGGCCGCCTATGCACCGGTCACCGAGCTTTCCAAGGAGCAGGGCCAGCTGGGTGGCCAGCAGGGTCGGATTGGCGGCGAACAGGCCGGCATCGGCGCCCGCATGGGTTCCTTGGGTCAACGCCTGTCCCGCGTGGCCCAGCGTGAATCCGATCTGGCCCTTAGGCAGGCGCGTTATCCAGCGACCAACAACGGCGATGACGAACGTGCCGGCTTCGCGGAGGAGCGCGCGGAAATCCAGCGCGAGCAGGCCGGACTGGAACGCGAGCAGCGCGACCTGGCACAGCAGCAGCAGGCACTGAGCAAGCAGCAGCAGGCGTTGAGCGAGAAGCTCCAGCAGGCTTCCGCGCGCGCCAACGAGCAGATGAACGCACTGCTCACCAAGGCGCTCGCCGAAGGTGCCGCCAAGGCCATTAGCAACCGCTGAGCAGGCGCGGTGACGCGGATCGCCCGCGTCACCGCCATCGAATCACCCGCATGCAATGACGAACCGTCCCGGCCCGAGCCGGGATGACGGGAGCGGCTTGCCTGTGCACACCCGGCAGGACGCGCCACAGGAGACGACATGATCGGCTACTACGCTGCCACCGCCATCAGCAGCCTGCGTCGCAGCAAGACGCTGGCGGCCCTGATGATCCTGGTGATCGGGCTCGGCATTGGCGCGAGCATGACCATGATCACCATCTTCCACGTGCTGTCAGAGGATCCGCTGCCCGGGCGCAGCGACCAGCTCTTCGCACCGGTGATCGATCCGCGCCCGCTCGCGCGCGATCGCAGCGAGCCCGGTGAACCCGACGGCAACTTCACCTGGCCCGATGCCATGAACCTG
The DNA here is from genome assembly GCF_014297575.1 of Dyella telluris. Lineage (NCBI taxonomy): Bacteria > Pseudomonadati > Pseudomonadota > Gammaproteobacteria > Lysobacterales > Rhodanobacteraceae > Dyella > Dyella telluris. The sequence goes on from NZ_CP060412.1 coordinate 1,801,454, forward strand.
CTGCACGCCGCGCGCGCCGACCGTCAGGCCGCGATGGCCGGTGGCGCCGTGCCGGTACGCCCGGCGCAGGGCGGTGGACTGCCGTTCTATGAAACCGGTCATTACGTGACAGCCGATTTCTTCGCCATGTTCAGCGTGCCCTTCGCCGCGGGGAGTGGCTGGCGCAAAGAAGATGACCAAGCGCATGCGCGCGTCGTGGTGCTCAACAGCGACCTCAGTCGCAAGCTGTTCGGCAGCGAGCCTGCGATGGGCCGCACGGTGCGCCTGAAGAACATCGATTTCCGCGTTATCGGCGTGGTCGATCACTGGAACCCGCAGCCGCAGTTCTATGCGCAGATCAATGGTCGCGTGTACGGCAAGCCCGATCAGTTCTTCCTGCCGCTGCAGACCGCGCAGGATCTGGCCCTGGACTTCAACGGCCGCTTCTCCTGCTGGGACGGCGGCGGCGATGCCCGCACCAGCGACCATTGCGTGTGGCTGCAGTTCTGGGTGCAGCTGGATACGGCGGCGAAAGCCAACACGTACCGCAGCTATCTGGCCAGCTACTGGCACGACCAGCAGGCGCACGGCCGCATGCAGCGGCCAGTGCGGGCGGAGCTCTATGGCCTGGTCGACTGGCTCGCGCGCCAGCACGCCATTCCCGATGACCTGCGCCTGCAGTTGTCGCTGTCGCTAGGCTTCCTCGCCGTATGCATGCTCAACGTGGTGGGCCTGCTGCTCGCCACCTTCCTGCGTCGCGGCGGCGAGATCAGCGTGCGCCGTGCGCTTGGCGCGCGACGCTGGGACATCTTCCTGCAGCTGGGCGTGGAGGCGTCCGTCATCGGACTGGCCGGCGGGTTGCTCGGCCTGGGCATCGCCTTCGTCGGCTTGTGGAGCGTGCGCCAGCGACCGGATGGCTACGCCCAGCTCGCGCAGATGGACGCCCGCATGCTGCTTGGCACGATCGCCCTGGCGCTCGTGGCCAGCGTCGTCGCCGGCCTGCTGCCCGCATGGCGCGCCTGCCGCATTCCACCCGCCCTGCAACTGAAGACGCAATAAGGACCGCCATGTCGCACTCCCCGTTGATCGCCAGCCTGATGCGCCACAAGCTCACCGTCGGCCTGTTGGTGACGCAGGTGGCACTGACCTGCGCCATCGTCTGCAACGTCGCCTCCATCATTGGCCATCGCCTCGCACAGATGCAGCTGCCCAGTGGCGTGGCGGAGAACGAACTGGTGTTGATCGAGAGCATCAGCGTGGACGAATCCACCAACGCGCTCGCCAGGCACGATGTCGACCTGGCCGCACTTCGAAACATCCCTGGTGTGGTGTCGGCGGCGGCCGTGGATTCGGTTCCGTTCAGCGGCAACAACTGGAGCAACGGCGTATCGCTGCTGCCCAACGGTCCGGCGCTGACCACGGCCACGGCCTACAGCGGCACACAGGATGAGATGCGCACACTGGGCATGCACCTGGTCGCCGGCCGCCCGTTCCTGCCGGAGGAATACATTCCGCTGGATGCAAAGCACGACTGGGCCGGCATCAATCACGTGCCTTCGACCATCATCACGCAGTCTCTGGCAGCGAAGCTGTTTCCCGGCGGCAACGCGCTGGGCAACGTGATCTATCCTGGTGATGGCCCCATCCGCATCGTCGGCGTGGTGGATCACCTGCTGCGTCCCACGCTGGATGAATCGGAAGCCAGCGGCTACGCCACGCTGTTTCCCATGCTGCCCGACACCGCCAACATCACCTACGTGATGCGCACGGCGCCGCGTGAGCGCGAACGCGTGCTCGCCGACGCGCAGCGTGTGCTCGCTCAACTCGACGGCAACCGCGTGCTGCGCAAGCCACAGACGTTCACTCAGCTACGCGATGACTACTTCCGCCGTGATCGCACCATGATCTCCTTGCTGCTGGCCGCGGCGCTGGGGCTGTTGCTGGTCACCGCAGCCGGCATTACCGGCCTCGCGAGTTTCTGGGTGCAGCAGAGGCGACGCTCCATCGGCATTCGTCGCGCCGTGGGCGCGACGCGGCGAGACATCCTGCGCTATTTCCAGACGGAGAACTTCGTGATCGTCGGCGCTGGCGTGATGCTGGGTGTGGTGCTGGCGTATGGGCTCAATGTGTTCTTGATGGAGCACTACGCGCTGCAACGGCTGCCCTGGTTTTACGTGCCCGTGGGGGCGGTGGCCTTGTGGATGCTGGGGCAGGGAGCCGTGTTGGGGCCGGCGCTGAGGGCAAGCGGGGTGCCACCGGTGGTGGCGACGAGGGGGTGAGAAGAAAGGTTGCGGAAGCGAGAGGCGGTCAGCACGCCTTGCGGCTTTCCCACGCACCCTCTCCCCGACGGGGAGAGGGTGCAAAGTGCCGGGATGGCGCCGAAACAGCGGTGCCCTACCCCATCAATCCTTCGGTGGCTTCATCTCATACTCCCGCGGCGGGACATCGCCCGCGAGATTGCGCACGAAGTAATCCCACCGCTTGCGCATCATGTAATTGCTGGCCGCACCGTAGCCGTGGCGTGCGTTGGGAATCAGCAGCAGGTCGAAATCCTTGTTCGCCTTGATCAATGCATCCACCACCAGCAAGGTTTCGTAGGGCGGCACGTTGTCGTCCATGGTGCCGTGCGCCAGCAGCAGGTGGCCCTTGAGGCCGGCGGCATGGTTCTGGTTGGCCTGGTCGTCGTAGTTGCTCTTGCCGTCCTTGCCGGCCACCAGCAGGCCCTGCCACTTCTCCGCCCAGTCGTCTTCGTAGTTGCGGTTGTCGTGGTTGCCGCTTTCGGCAATGCCCACCTTGAACAGATCGGCGTCACGGAACATCGCGGTCACGGTGGCGTTGCCGCCGCCGGAATGACCCCAGATGCCGACGCGATCCATGTCGATCCACGAATAACGCTTGCCCAGTTCCTTCAGGCCGATGACCTGGTCCGGCAACGTGTTGTCGCCGATGTTGGCGAAGTACGCGTCATGGAAGGCCTTGGAGCGCCATGGCGTGCCCATGCCGTCGATGGCCACCACGATGAAGCCCAGTTCGGCCAGCGCCTGATGGTCCACGCGTGCCGGGGCAAAACTGCGCGATCCCACCGAGCCGGTCTGCGGGCCGGGGTAGATGTAGTCGATAACCGGGTACTTCTTCGACGGGTCGAAATGCGTCGGCTTGAACATCAGGCCGTACAGGTCGGTCTTGCCGTCGCGTCCCTTCACCGTGAACGGCTCGGGGGCTTTCCAGCCGGTGGCAAGCAGGCGCGAGATATCGGCCTTCGCGATGGTGCTCACCACGTGACCGTCCTGCATGCTGCGCAGCACGGTGACCGACGGCGTGGTCGGCGTGGACCAGGCATCGGCAAACAGACGTCCATCCGGCGATAGGGTCACCGTATGGTCGGCCGGCTCCGGCGCCAGCAACGTCGGTGCGCCGCCATCCAGGCTCACCTTGTAGAACTGCTGGTAGTACGGATCCACGCCGTGCTCGCGACCCACGCCGCGGAACCACAGCGTGCGCGAGGTTGCATCCACCTTGAGCACTTCGGTGACATTGCCTTCGCCGGTGGTGATGGCGTGCTTGAGCTTGCCGCTGTCCAGGTCGTACAGGTACAGGTTGCCCCAGTTGTTGCGCTCGCTGAACCACACCACTTCATGGCTGGCCGGCAGGTACTGCCAGTTCACCTTGCCGTTGCCGCTTTCGTAATAGGTCGGCACGCTTTCGTCGAATACCGTGCGCACCTCGCCGGTATGGATGTCCGCCACGCGGAACCATGCCTGCTTGTGATCGCGCGACGACGACACGAAGGCCAGCGAGCTCGCATCCGGCGCCCACTGCACGTCATCCCAGCCACCGTCGCGGCCGCAGCTCACGTCGTCGCACAGGGTGGAGCGGTGCTGGTCCGGCTCCATCTTCAGGCGCAACACCTTGCGGGCGTCCACGTCGACGATGACGCGTTCAATCATCGTCACGTCCTTGTCGCCGACCAGCGGATACTTCCACTTCTCCACCTTCGGATGCCCGACGTTGGTGCCGACCAGCACCATGTCACCGGTCTTGCGCTGGTCCTGCTGGAACGTGGCGATGCGCTTCGAATCCGGCGACCACACCAGGATGGCCTTGTTGGTGTGCTTCCAGCCTGCGTTGTCGGTGGCGTAGCCGTAATTCTCCACGCCATCAAGAGTGAGCTGAGTCTCCTTGCCGGTGGCGACATCGCGCACCCACAGGTTCCAGTCGCGCACGAAGGCCTCGCTGCGCTTGTCCGGCGAAAGCACCACCGGCTCCTTGCCGACGCCATCCGCATTCTCGTCGCGGCCGGCGGTGCAGGCAGCCTTGCCCTTGGTGTCGCACAGGTAATGCTTGCCCTTCAGGCTGACATCGAGGCGGCCATCGGCCGCGGTCGTGAAGGTAGTGATACCCAGCTTGGTCGCGCTGACCGGCTTGTCCAGCGCCTTGCTGAGCGCGGCAGCGAGCTTCGCGTGGTCAAACGCCGGCTCGGCCTTGCCCGTCGCGGTATCGAAACGCAGGTAGTGATCACCGGTGGCGTCGTGGTCGCGATACCAGAAGTGCGTGTCGTCCTGCCAGGTCACGGTCTGCACCGCGTGATCCACCAGCGGCGTCACGTTGTAACCCACGTAGCGCTCTGCCCGCGCGTAATCATCGTTGGTCAGGGTACGCCCCTGCGCCGCCGCACCCATCGAAAGCGCGCCAAGCGCCAACGCGCCAGCCAGGCGCGCGCTGCGTGTGTTCAAGGTCATGCCTACTCCCCAGTCAATCGCGGTGTTGCGGCGCGCACGAGTTCCGGCGCCGAATCTTTCATCCTAGTGTCATACGGGATGGGGGACCCCTGCCATTGGTACTGAGGGGAAGGCGTGGTGCGTCGGTCCGGGGGGTTCTCAGGCAAGTCTGGGGTGGTGAATGAGCAATAGCGGGTGGTGAGGCAAGATTGACCCCTCACCCCGGCCCTCTCCCCGGAGGGGAGAGGGAGAAGTGGTGTGCATCGCACATCCATCTGATCGCAATGAAGGAGCGCAGCGACGTTCCGCTTTAAGTCCTCAGCGCATCGGCGCGTTGCGAAGCGCTTCGAGGTACCCGCTTGGTAGAGGCGGAGGTCGCCACGCAGCAACGTTCCTCAGCCGTTCGGGCTTCTCCCGAGGGAATGCTGCCAGCCTTTAAGGCCATTTCTTTGGGTTACTTTTCTTTGGGCCAGCAAAGAAAAGTGACTCGGCCTCCGGCAGGAGGTCGAAACGCCCCCGCTGCGTAAGCGGCAAGCTGGCGGAATCACCGCATACCGAAGGCCAGAGCCAAGGCACTGGATCCCAGCTTCCGCTGGGATGACGGTCAAAAGAATGAAGCGTCGGGGCAATAGCCGATCACTGTCGAGACTGGATCCCGGCCCTTGCCTCTTTTACGAAGTGCGCAGGGATGACGAGATCGAAGCGGCAAGGCGAACACACGCATCCAACCCAGGCGAAGCTCGACCTAAGCAAACTTCAACAACCCCACCCCCAGCATGATCAACCCCAACCCCACCCAGCCCGAAACCCGCAACCGCTCCCCGAACAACGTCATCCCCAACACCGTCGTCGCCACCAGCCCCACCCCGCCCCAGATACCGTAGGCCACGGAAAGCTGTATGCCGCGAATGGCGTAACTCAGCGCCGTGAATGCCGCCAGCGCGCACACAATCGCCGCCACCGCCGGACGCTTGTAGGCGAACCCGTGGGACTGCTTCATCAGCACGTTCGCGCCGATCTCCAGCACGATGGCGATGGAGAGATAGAGCAGGTGGATCGGCTCGAAATCAGGAAGCACGGCCGTCCTCCTTCGGTGCCTCGTCAGTGCCGCGCTCCAGCAACACGATGCCCGCGATGATCAGCGCGATGGCCACCAGCTTCACCGGCGACAGCACTTCGGCGAACAACCACGCGCTGCATACGGTGATCAGCACCAGGCCCAGGCTCTCCCATGCACCATAGGCCACCGCCAGCGGAATGCGCTTCACCGCCAGCGCAAGGCTGGTGTACGACAGCACCAGCATCACGTACATCACCGCCAGGCCCTGCGCGTGCGAGCCGTGGTGCGTGCCGTACTTCATCGCCAATGTGCCGGCCACTTCGGTGACAATAGCGACCGCCATGAATAACCAGTAGCGCATGTGGGTCTCCTTGCCCCGCGATTGCGACGCCATCCTACCCTCGCCCTCCCCGGTACCGCCATGAATCCACCCAATCCCGCCCCTGTCGCCACCTCGTTGCCGGAAGCACGCCTGCTCGAGATGGTGTTTCCCGACCACACCAATCACCTCGGTACGCTGTTCGGTGGCCAGGCGCTGGCCTGGATGGACAAGGCGGCCTTCATCGTGGCCTCGCGCCATGCCCGTCGCACGGTGGTCACCGCGCGCTCGGAGGAAGTGAATTTCCGCGTGCCCGTGCGCAAGGGCCAGCTGGCCGAACTGGTCGCGCGCATCGTGCACGTGGGCCACAGCTCGATGACGGTGGAAGTGGAACTGACCGCCGAAGATCCGCTGACCGGCGATCGCCGCGTGTGCACCACCGGCCGTTTCGTGATGGTCGCGCTCGATTCCAACGGCACGCCCGCCACGGTGCCGGCGCTGCCCACCGTCATCGGCTAAGGTGGTCATCCGCTGCGGCGCACCCAGGCGTCGCAGCGATTCTCCGGCCAGAGGGTTACGCCATGTCGCCTCGTTTCACCATCGTCGGCAATTACATCTCGCCCTATGTACGCAAGGTGCTGGCGTGCATGGAACTGAAAGGGCTGGCGTACGACATCGACCCGATCACGCCCTTCGTCGGCGACGACCGCTTCAGCGAGCTGAGCCCGCTGCGACGTATTCCGGTGCTGATCGAAGGCGAGCTGGTGCTCAACGACTCATCGGTGATCTGCCAGTACCTGGAAGATCGCTTTCCCGCGCCGTCGCTCTATCCCGCCGACGTCGCGCAACGCGCGAAGGCACGCTGGCTGGAGGAATACTGCGATACCCACCTGGCAAACGTGCTGGTGTGGAAGCTGTTCTACCAGAAGGCCATCCTGCGCCGCGTGTTCCACGAGGAGACCGACGAGGCCGTGGTGGAGCGCGCGCGCAACGTGGAAATTCCCGCCGCCATCGATTACCTGGAAAGCCAGTTGCCCGCTGAGGGTTTCGCGTTCGGCGAGCTTTCCATCGCGGACATCAGCATCGCCTCGTACTTCCGCACGGCATCCTTCGTGCGCTACACCATCGATGCCGAACGCTGGCCGCGTACGGCGCAGCTGGTGGACCGCACGCAATCGCTGCCGGTGTTCCAGCAACTGGGCCATTGGGAAGAAACGGCGCTGCGCCTGCCGGTTACCGAGCAGCGCGCCGCGCTGCAGGCCGCCGGGGCACCGCTGACCTCATGGACCATGGGTTCACACACGCCGCGCAAAGGCCTCGCGCGCATGGAGTAGGCGCTCGCGGAGGGTGTCGCCTCAGCGCAGGTGCAGCCAGTGCAGGTGCACGCCGTTCTCGCGGTCTTCCGCGCGGAAGCCCTCGCGGCCTTCGGCCACGATGCCCCACACCGTGCGCAGGGTTTCGCCCTGCGGCTCATCCACGCGCACGTGCTCTCCGAGCGGAATGGCGAAGCGGGTTTCCAGCATCATCACCTGGTCCCGTTCCCACACCAGCACGGCCTGGCGTGCCGAGGTGGCGCCCCAGCCGAGGTGGATCTGCACTTCCTTGGGGGCGTAACTGCCGCGGTTGTCGAGCTTCCAGTTCTCCGACCGACGCAGCAGCGCCTGCAGGCGCGGGTCGTTCCAATCCACGCGATTGCCCTTCACGAGTGGCTTGTGTGCGGTCATGTGGAAACTGATCTCATCCGGCAGTACGACAGCACCGCGGCGCAAGCCGCCACGGCAGGGGTATACGCCGCCACGTCGGCGCCGTATGGCTCGGTTATCGGCATGGCTTACGCCAACTTGAGGAACTTGCCCGGCAAGCGGGTCTAGTCCGTCCGACACCCCACCGTCGGCACTATGGCGGGCGCCGAACCGCGGCCATACTCCGCCGCGAACCCACCCGGAGGCTTTCCCATGCGTGCCCCGCTCGTCGCGTTCGCCCTCTGCCTGGCCCTGCCCTGTTTCGCAGACACTCCCGCTTCCACCGATGCGCTGGCGACACCGCCGGCCAACGCCCAGCGCTTCAGCATTCTCTCCCCCGCCGGCAAGCACGGCACCTCGGCACGATGGGTGACCGCCGATGGCACGCACATGGGCCGCGACAGCCTGTTGCTGCGCGGCATGGTCACCGAAGTGGACAGCAGCGCCACGCTGGGCAGCGACGGCATGCTGCAGCACGTGGTGGTGCGCGGCCACACGCCCAACGGTGACGCCGGCGAAACCTTCCATGTGAAGGATGGCACCGCCAGCTGGAAAAGCCCGGTCGATTCGGGCTCGGCGCCTTATGCAGCCCCTGCCGAGTACGTCGCCTTCGGCGGCCCGTTCGACCTCAACGCCGACATGGTGGAGAAGCTGCTCGCCACGCCGGACAAGACACTCACCCTGCTGCCGGGCGGCAAGGCCCACGCCGAGAAACTCACCACGGCCACTGTTGGCGATGGCGCGAAGAAACAAGTGGTCACTGCCTACGCGGTCAGCGGGCTCAGCAACACGCCGGTGCCGGTCTGGGTGGACGCGAAGGGCCATTTCTTCGGCTTCATCTACGGCCTGTCGTGGTTGCCGGAAGGTTACGAGTCCGCGCTGCCCATGCTGGAGAAGATCCAGACCGAGGCACTGGCGCAACACGCCAGGGCCATCGTGCCCAAGCTGGAGAAGACACCGGCCGGGCCGGTGGCATTCACCCACGTGCGCGCCTTCCTCGACGGCAACCGCTTTGCCGACAACCAGACCATCGTGGTCGACAAGGGCGTGATCACCGCCGTCGGCGACGCCGCCACGGTGCAGGTACCGAAGAACGCGCAGGTGATCGACGGCAACGGCAAGACGCTGGTGCCCGGCCTGTGGGACGCACACCAGCACGTGCCCGACGATGCCAGCGGCCCGATGCTGTTGTCGCTCGGCATTACCTCGGTGCGTGATCCGGGCAATGACAACGCGCAGACCCTTTCCCGTGCGCAACGTCGCGCCAGGGGTGAGTTGCTGGGCCCGCACGTGTATCCGTCCATGCTGATCGACGGCAAGGGCCCGAACACGGCGCAGGTCGCCACGGTGGCCACCTCGCAGGACGAAGCCATCAAGCTGACCGACAAGGCGAAGGCCGACGGCTTCGGCGCCATCAAGCTCTACGGCACGTTCAATCCGGACTGGGTGAAGGCCACCGCGGCCGAAGCGCACAAGCAGGGCCTGCACGTGCACGGCCACCTGCCGGCAGGCATGCGCCCGAAGGAAGCCATCGACGATGGCTACGACGAGATCACGCATATCTACTTCGTGATGATGCAGGCCATGCCCGATGACGTGGTGAAGGTATCCAACGGCATGGCGCGCTTCGAGGGGCCGGGGCGTTACGCGCGCAACGTCGACCTCGACAAGGAGCCGATGAAATCGCTGATCGCCACCATGGCGCAGCATCAGATCACTTCGGATCCCACGCTGGTGATCGCCGAAAGCCTGTATGTGCCGGAGAACGGCGATCTCTCGCCGTCCTACGCGCCGTTCGTCGGCACGCTGCCGCCCGCCGTGGAACGCGGCTTCCGCCAGGGCGGCTTCACCGTACCCAAGGATCTGACGCGCGCCGATTACCGCGCCAGCTTCGCCAAGCTGCAGGCGCTGGTCGGCGCGATGCACAAGGCCGGCGTGCCCATCGTGGCCGGTACCGACGGCACCGGCATGGAGCTGGTGCGCGAACTGGAGCTTTACGTGCAGGCCGGCTTTACCAACGCCGAGGCGCTCGCCAGCGCCACCATCGGCACCGCGCACCTGGTCGGTGTCGATGCGCGTACCGGCAGCATCCAGACCGGAAAGGCGGCGGACCTGGTGCTGGTGGAGGGCAACCCTGCGGTGAACATCGGCGACCTGCGCCACACCGAGGTGGTGATGATGGACGGAAAGCTGATGGATGCCACCGCGCTGCGCAGCGAGGGCGGCATCAGCAAGCGGCCGGCGTGGGAAGAGTGATGAAGGCGCGCCTTGCCGGCGAGGTTCAGTGCAGGGCGCCCATCACTTCGACCATCCAGTCGATGAACACACGCAGTCGCAGCGGCAGTTGCCGCTGCGACGGGTACAGCACGCTGATCGGGAAGGAAGGCGGCGGCATGGAGGGCAGCAGTTCGATCAGCGCGCCGCACTTCAGTTCGCTCTCCACGCGGTAACGCGGAAACTGCGCAATGCCCAGGCCCGCCTCGCAACAGGCGAGATAGGCCTCCGTGCCGCTGATGGTGATCGGCGCCGGCAGGTTCACTTCGCGCATGCGCCTGCCCACCATGAACTCCAGCGGCGTGGTGCGCCGCGTGGTGGGCGAGGCCCAGTTCACCGCCACGTGTCCGTCCTGCAGGTCGGCCAGCGTCTGCGGCAGGCCATGCCGTTTCACGTAAGCGGGGCTGGCCACCGTGGCCTGCGACAGGTTCGCCACGCGACGACCCACCATGGTGGAATCGGGCAGGTCACCGGCACGCAGCACGCAATCCACGCCTTCCTGGACAAGGTCGATGAAGCGATCGCTGGTGCCGATATCCAGCTCGATCTGCGGGTAGCGCGCCACGAAGGCCGGCAGCGCGGGGATCAGCACGGTGCGCGCCAGCGACGACGCCAGGTCGATGCGCAGCCGCCCCTTGGGCACCATGGCCGCCTCGCGGAAGTCGGCTTCCACCGCGTCCAGGTCCGTCAGCAGGCGAACACAGTGGTTGTAGTACACCTCGCCATCCCGGGTGGGTCGCACGCGCCGGGTGGTGCGCTGGAGCAGATGGGCACCCAGCCGCTCCTCCAGCCGCTTGATGGTGTGGGTCAGCGTGGCGCGCGGCAGGCTGAGGTCATCGGCGGCCCGGGTGAAGCTGCCCAGCTCGACGATGCGCGTGAACACCCGCATGGCTTGCAGACGATCCATGGAACAGGCACCCCGATTGTTGGCGATTCCATCAACAGAGATGGCGATTATTGAGCATTTATCGCAAGCCTGTCATGACGAAGAATTCTCGGCCTGACTTCTCCCACCCCGTCCAAGGAATTCCCATGCACATGCGACAGCTCGGCAAGAATGGTCCCTCCGTCTCCGCCCTCGGCCTCGGCTGCATGGGCATGAGCGACTTCTACGGAAGCGACCGCGACGAAGCCGAATCCATCGCCACCATCCACCACGCGCTGGAGCGCGGCTTCAACTTCCTCGACACCGCCGATGTGTACGGCCCGCATACCAACGAAGTGCTGGTGGGCAAGGCCATCCAGGGCCGCCGTGAGCAGGCCTTCATCGCCACCAAATTCGGCATCGTGCGCGACCCGAACGACCCGTCGAAGCGCGGCGTGAACGGTCGCCCCGAATATGTGCGCGCCTCGGTGGACGCCAGCCTCAAGCGCCTGGGTACCGACCATATCGACCTGTACTACCAGCACCGCGTGGACACCAGCGTGCCCATCGAGGAGACCGTGGGCGCCATGGCCGACCTGGTGAAGGCCGGCAAGGTGCGCTACCTGGGCCTGTCCGAAGCCTCCGGCGCCACGCTGGAACGCGCGGCCAAGGTGCATCCCATCGCGGCACTGCAGGTGGAGTTCTCGCTGTGGACGCGTGACCCGCAGGAAAACGGCATGGTGGAATCCTGCGCACAGACCGGCACCAGCATCGTGGCGTACTCGCCGCTGGGCCGCGGCTTCCTCACCGGCGCGTTCCGCACGCCGGACGACTTCGAGGCCGACGACTACCGCCGCTCGAGCCCGCGCTTCCAGGGTGACAACTTCTTCCGCAACCTGGCGTTGGTGGACAAGGTGAAGGCCATCGCCGCCGACAAGGGCTGCACGCCCGCGCAACTGGCACTGGCCTGGGTGCTGGCACAGGGCAAGGACGTGTTCGCCATACCGGGCACGCGCCGCCGCGCACGCCTGGATGAAAACCTGGGCGCCATGGATGTGACCTTGACCACCGGCGAGCTCGAAGCCATCGACGCGATCTTCCCGCCGGATGCCGCCGCCGGCGCGCGTTACGCCGGACCGATGATGCAGATGGTGAACAAGTAAATGCACCTCACCGAATGCGCCTGACAAGCGCCACTCTGCTTTCTTACTGCTCGAGTAGGTTTTCGCTTACATCGTTTTTTTTGACGGCGAGGCAATCTACTCAGGCCGGCGGTTTCCACGAACCCCGGCACCCCAGGGATCGGTCGCCCCCCTAGAGCCGATCCATGAGGCCCCCGAAAGGGGGCCTTTTTTTTGTGCCCTTGATCCCGCCACGGACCGCGCGGCCAGCGTCCACATCACGAATCCATCAACGCGGACGTCTATCAGGTCGATGCGGCCTGCCATGCCTGGCGTTCGGCCGCATCGAGCAGCAACTCCTGTGCCTGCCCGCTGCTTGCCGACGCCATGGCCGCCTCGATCACGGCCATCACGGTGATCGCCTGCGCGGGCGTCACCGGATTGGCGGAGCGCCCCAGCACCGCGTCGCGGAACATCGCGTAGTAGCGACGCTGGTCACCCTGGGGCGCGGGGACCTGCGTGACCTTGCCGTGGCCGTCGTGCAGCACCAGCGGATCGGGATCGACACCCCAGCCTTCCTGCCCCGGCCGCAGGCCGCCAATCAGCTGGGTCTCCTGCGGGTCGATCCTCGCCTTGACGAGGCTGCCCTGCGTGCCGTGCACGATGAAGCGCGGGCTGCCCCCGGCCACCAGCATGGACGCATGCAGGATCACGCGCCGGGCGCCGTACTCCAGCACCACGTGAGCCCAGTCGGTGGATTCACCGCCTTCGCGCTGGATCGCCAGGCTTGCCCACACACGGTCCGGCAGGCCGAACAGGCACAGCGCCTGATCCACCAGGTGCGGGCCAAGGTCGTACCACAGGCCGCTGCCGGCACCGGCCTGCTCGCGCCAGCGGGCACGCACCTGGGGACGGTAGCGGTCGATATGCGATTCAAAATGCGTAACCTCGCCCAGCACACCTTGCGCCATGGCCTGGCGCACGCCGAGGAAGTCGGTATCCCAGCGCCGGTTCTGGAACACCGACAACACGCGCTGCTGCCGGTCCGCGATGGCAGCCAGCTCTCGCGCCTGCATCAGGTCGAGGGCGAAGGGCTTGTCCACCACCACATGCTTGCCCGCCTCCATCGCTGCACGCGCCAGCGGCGCGTGGGTGTCGTTGGGTGAGGCGATCACCACGATATCCAGCGCGGGGTCGGCCAGCGCGGCCTGCACATCGGCCACCACCTCGACATCGGGCAGGTCCGCATGCACCTTGCCGGCATCGCGCGACACCACCGTGGTCAGCGCCAACCCCGGCACGCTGCGGATCAACGGCGCGTGGAAAGTCTTGCCGGCAAAACCATAGCCGACCAGCGCAACGCGCAAGGGTGCGGTGGAATCGTTCATGACAACATCCGGATTCAGGCGGGGAACCGTCATGATAGGCCATGCCCGCCGGCACGCCGTCCGCAGCGGCTTCGCGCGCCCATGACGCCATCGCGCGCACCATCGCAGGCCTCGCCTGTGTCAGGAGTGCTGCCATGTCGATTCGTCTGCTGGTGTTTCTCGCCTTGCTTGCAGGCACACCCCTGGCGCATGCACAGAACACGCCGGCCGCGGCGCCTGCGCAGGTCAAGCGGACCATCATCGACCAGCACGAGCAGAGTGGCGTACCGGGCACGTCGATCGTGCTGGGCACGGCGGAGATCCCTGCCGGTGGCGCTTCCGGCTGGCACAAGCATGACGGCGATGAATCGGGCTATGTGCTCAAGGGCAACCTGGTGCTGAAGACGCGCGACAAGCCCGATCTGGTGCTGAAAGCGGGCGACCACTTCTTCAATCCGCGCGGCGCCGTGCACAACCTGGTCGCCGCCCCCGACAGCGATGGCGGCCTGGCGCTGTCCACCTGGATCGTCGACAAGGGCAAGCCGCTGGCCGAGCCGGTGAAATAACGCCACCTCCCCCGTTGGGTCGCGATGGATACGCCACTCCCTCTCGCGACCAGGGATTGGCGTGGGGCAAGAAGGCCGGCGGCAGACCCAAGCCCCCTTTTCCACGGCTCGCCTTAGCATCGTCTTAGAAGGCGCAGGGCTGTCTAAGACCCCGCTAAGCAATCCGCAAGCGCGCATCACCGCCATGAAACAGAACTGTCAAATGGCGAACCCAGGCTAGTGCGCTGACTCCAGCCACTGCCTATCCAACCATGTCCATTGCCTCCAGCCGGCGCATCCAGGCGTCGCACCCCGTTTTGCGTCCTCTTTCCGGCGCCATTGCCTTCGCGCTGGTCGCCGGCCTGGCGCTCGCCATGCCGGCCTACGCCGGCGACAACGATGCCACTGCCACCAGCTCACCGGCAGACGCCTCGGCGTCCCGGGCCAACGCCAACGCGCTGAAGGCGCCCAAGCAGCTGGAAGAAGTCGAAGTGCAGGGCACCGCCGCCCAGTCCGCCATCACCCAGGCGCCGACGCAGGCCGACCTCAACATCACCCAGCCGCAGTCGGTGATCGGCCTGGACTGGATCAGCAACCACGTGGCGCCCACCGCCGACTACGCCACCATCGCCGCGATTGCGCCGGGCGTGACGAACGTGAGCACGGCTGGCCCGGGCCTGGGCGAATCCAAGCAGATGACGCTGCGCGGCTTCAACGACAACCAGTACAACGTCACCTATGACGGCATCCCGTTCGGTGACACCAACGACTTCAGCCACCACACCAGCAGCTATTTCCCGGCCAAGATGCTCGGCCAGGTGCTGATCGATCGCGGCCCGGGCAACGCCAGCACCATCGGCGAGGCGACCTTTGGCGGCACCGTGGCGCTGAGCTCGAAGGACCCGACCGACAGCTTCTCGTTCATCCCCACGCAGAGCTTTGGCAGCTACGACACCTCGCTGACCCACCTGGAAGTGAACTCGGGCAAGCTCGATGACCTCGGTGGCGGCAAGTTCATCGCCAGCGGGCAGTACATCAGCACCGACACCGCCAAGACCGACGGCGACATGTCGCGCAAGACCGGCTACATCAAGTACGTGCAGCCGATCGGCAGCAGCACCGAGATCACCTTCCTCAGCAACTACAACACCATCCGCTTCAACAACCCGAACCTGAGTTCGCTGACGCTGCAGCAGATCGACCAGCTGGGCCGCAATTTCGGCCTGAACGACGACCGCACCAGCACCAACTGCGCCTGCTACAACTACCAGACCAAGCAGACCGACCTGGAATACCTGGGCGTGCACAGCCTGCTGTCGGAGACCTGGTCGCTGGACAACAAGGTCTACACGTACGCCTACGACAACACCAGCCACGAGAGCCCGTACGTGGGTACCAAGGCGTCGCCTACCAACATGGGCGGCTACGTGAAGATCAACAACTACCGCGCCTGGGGCGACACGTTCCAGCTGGTGCACGCGGATGACCACGGCGAGTTCCGCACTGGCGGCTGGTACGAATACACCGATAACAACCGCAGCAGCATCGCCATCGACTACGGTCGCGGCGGCGCCGTCGACGTGAAGCCGGGTGCATCCACCTTCGGTACGTTCAACAGCAAGGGCGTGTACAGCGGCCCGTACAAGTACACGATGACGGACCAGCTGCACACCGGCCAGCTGTACGCCGAGTACCAGTGGTACGCCTATGACGGCCTGAGCATCACCCCGGGCGTGAAGTACTTCGACGTCAGCCGCGACATCCAGGCGCCGATCAACCAGACCACCAAGACCCCGCTTTACTACAAGCAGAGCTGGGACAAGACGCTGGGTTACCTCACTGCCAACTACATGCTGCGCGACGACTGGAGCATCTATGCCCAGGCCGCGCAGGGCTTCCTCACGCCGAACCTCAACCAGTTCTACGTGCCCGATCCCACGGCGAACAACACGCATCCCACGCAGACGATGAACTACCAGTTCGGCACGGTCTACAAGACCGAACGCTTCAATGCGGATGCCGACGTGTATTTCATCAACTACAAGAACTACCAGTTCTCCACCAACGTGCCGGGCACCACCGATCCGGTGTACTACCTGGCCAAGGGCGCGTACATCAAGGGCATCGAAGGCGAGGCGACCTACTACGTGGCCGCCGGCACCAGCGTGTTCGCCAACGCATCGTTCCAGGATGCCTATTTCAAGGGCTCCAGCCTCGACATGCCGAACGTGCCCGACCGCACTGCCGCGCTCGGCGTGATGTACGAGAACGAAGGTTTCTTCGCGTCGCTTTACGACAAGTACTCGGGCAGCCAGAAGGCCTACAACTCCAGCTTCAACCCGGATGTGGCCTCCTCGGTGACCTCCACCATCAGCACCGGCGGTTACTGGCAGGCGGCCATGAGCGTGGGCTACGGCCAGAACCTCACCGGCTCGGTGATCAAGAGCTACAAGGTGCGCCTGCAGGTGGACAACCTGTTCGACGCGCACAACCTGGTGATCAACTCGGTAAGCGGCAACGTGGGTTCGTACTACGTGCTGCCGGGCCGCAGCTGGTTCGCCTCGCTGTCGCTGGCACTCTGAGGCGAGGGAACCTACGTTGATGTTCAGGCATGCGTTCCTCACCCTGCTGTTGATCGTCCCGTCGCTGGCTGTGGCCAGCGACAAGCACGCCGCCGGCACCTACCTGAGCGATGCACAGGTCAGCGCCGTCATGGCCGCCCTGCCCGCGCCCAGTGCGCCGGGCAGCGCGGAAGACAAGGCCGACTACGCCGCCACGGACCGCGCCTTTGCGGACCGTTCGGCGGCTGACTTCGACCAGGCCAGGCGGGAAGAAAAATTCAACGCGTTCGACTTTGCCCCGGTGATCGGCAAGGGCTTCCAGGCGGACAAGCTTCCGCACGTGGCCGCCCTGTTCAAGGAAGCCGAGCAGGAAACCAAGGACGCGGTGGACCGCTCCAAGAACCACTGGAAGCGTCCCCGACCCTGCCCGCCGGCCTCCGATTGCGCCAGCAACCCGGAAAAGGCAGCGAAGAAAAGCTTCGGCTACCCGAGCGGCCACTCCAGCCGCGCCACGGTGGACGCCGTGCTGCTGACCCAGCTGTTCCCGCAGGACGCCGACGCGCTGATGCAGCACGCCCGCGATATCGGTTGGCGCCGTGTGGTGAAGGGCGTGCATACCCTGCAGGACATCTATGCGGGACGCCAATTCGGACAGGCCCTGGCCACCGACATGCTCGCCTCGCCCGCCATGCAACACGACCTGGCGGCGGCCCGCGATGAACTGCGCGCTGCCGGTTTGGCTCCGAAGACGCCGTAAGCCCCCGGGGGTCACCCGGCCCCCGATCCCTCTTGCGTCTTGCCTGGAGCACGCCCACGGATGGGCCTCTTTTTCCCCGGACGGTAACAAAACGGAAAGACAATGGACGGTGGGCCCGGGCCTTCCGCGGCATGCCGTTCGCGTACTGAGGGGAGCAAGGTGCACATCATCCTGGTGGAAGACGATCTGGAGCTGGGCGCGGCCATCCAGCGTGTGCTGCAGCGGCTGTCGTACACGGTGACGTGGCTCACCGACGGCAGCCAGGCCATCGCCACCATGCAGGCCACGGCGGCAGATCTGGTGCTGCTCGACCTTGGCCTTCCGGGCAAGGACGGGCTGGACATCCTCACCGAAGCGCGCAGCGAAAACATCCGCACGCCGGTGCTCATCCTCACCGCGCGCGATGCGGTACAGGCGCGCGTGCACGGACTGGACGCCGGCGCCGACGATTACCTCACCAAGCCGTTCCACCTCGACGAACTGGGCGCGCGCATCCGCTCGCTCACCCGTCGCATGCAGGGGCTGGCCGCCAACCGCATCGAGGCCGGCGCACTGTGCCTGGACCTGGGTTCGCTCGAAGTCACCTTCCGTGGCAACAGGGTGGACCTCACCCGGCGCGAGCTCTCCTTGCTGCAGGCGCTGATGGAACGCGCCGGCCGCGTCGTACGCCGCGATACGCTGGAAAGTTCGCTGTACGGTGGCGAGAAGGTGGTGACCGGCGGCGCCATCGACGTGCTGGTGCACTCACTGCGCCGCAAGCTGAGTTTCGACACCATCCAGAACGTACGCGCGTTCGGCTACATGATTCCGCGGGACGCCCGGTGAAACCCACCAGCCTGCGCGGGCGCCTGCGCTGGATGATCATCGCGCTACTGCTGCTGTTCCTGCTGCCACTCGCGTTCTACAGCTTCTACCGCACCAGCGACGAGATGGCGGTGCTCTCCGATGCGCGCCTCGCCGAAGCAGCGCACACCGTGGCCGCGCTGATCCGCCAGTCCGGCCTGCAGGCCTTTGCCAACCACGATGGCGTGATCGTGCCGGTACAGAAGAAAAGCGTGCTGGCCGCCATGGGCGAAGTCGCCACGCACGAGTCGGAGGTGGGTTTCCAGGTGTTCGACCGGGACGGCAAGCTGGTGCTCGGCACCGTGAACCTGATGACCCTGCCGGCGACGCCAGACGACCGCTCCGCCTACCACGACCTGAAGAAGCAGCACCACGTGTGGCGCGTCTTCAACTACGTGGACCCGCAGAGCCAGTACGTCATCCGCACGGCCGACCGCTACGACAGCCGCGAGAACATCGTGTACACGCTGTGGGTGGACCACGGCGTGCCCTTCCTGCTCGGCCTGCCCGTGCTCGCGCTGCTGGTGGGCTGGGCGGTGGGTCGCGGATTGCGCCCGCTGGCCAGCCTGACCACGGCCTTGTCCGCACGCGAACCCGGCAGCCGTGAGCGTATCGAGCTGCCCCACGCGCCGCGCGAACTTCGCCCCGTGCTCGGCGCGCTCAACGAACAGCTGGTGCGCCAGGAAGACGCACTGGAACGCGAGCGACGCTTCAGTGCCGATGTCGCGCACGAACTCCGCACGCCGCTGGCCTCCATCCTGCTCAACCTCGAAAGCGCCATGGAAACCGTCGACCCCGACGAGATCCAGGACAGCCTGGCCGGTGCACACCACAGCGTCGCCACGCTGAGCCGGCGCGTGGAGCAGTTGCTCACCCTGGCCAGGATGGAAGCCGGCGCGGCGTCCACCCGCTTCGAAGCTGTCGACCTCATGGACGTGGCAGGCGGCGTGGTGAAGGAACTGACTCCCGTCATCCAGCGTCGCGGCGTCGAACTCGGCTTCGCGCAGCAGGACGGCCAGGTACTGGTGCAGGGCTATGCACCGGCGCTCATCGCACTGCTGCGCAACCTGCTGGAAAACTCGCTGCGCTACGTACCCGCCGGCGGCCGCATCCAGCTCGCCATCGCACAGGGCCGACAGGACGCCACGCTGGAAGTGATCGACGACGGCCCGGGCATTCCGACCGAACGCCGACATGCCGTGTTCGCCCGTTTCCATCGGGAAGCCGGCAGCCGCGGCGAAGGCTATGGCCTGGGCCTTTCCATCGTCGCGCGTGCTGCCACCTTGCACCGCGCTTCCATCGAGCTGCTTGATTCGCCGCTGGGGCGGGGGCTTAGGGTGCGGGTGTCGATTCCCTTGTTGTGTCCTTAGCTGCGTCGCGATCCGTCTCGATGGCAAGGGGGTGAGAAGTACGACACGTCATTCCGGCGCGCCCCACTAAAGGGAGCGAGGGCTGGAGGTCCTCTTCAACGGCCGAAGGCACGGTCATCCAGACTGTCGATTCTCAGATCTGGCGATACCTCAATCTAGCCGCCTGCGGCGGGCTTCCGAACCGCTGCCGCGGTCCGGGTCACTTTTCGGCGTCGAGCTGAAGGCTCGTGCAGCTGCGCTGCACATCGCGTCACGCCGCAATGGCATATCGCTTGCCGGCGTGGCTTGTCTGTAGGAGCGCACCCTGTGCGCGACAGCCTGACAGAGCGGTATCGACACGACGCTGCGGTCGCGCACAAGGTGCGCTCCTACAGGGGGGGATCGCACCGTGTGAAGCCCGTTTCTTTCTCGCCTCAGTGCTCACCCCAGTCCTCTCCCGAACGGGAGAGGACGAGCGACAGGGGATGTTCAACGTGAACACCCGAGTGGCAAGGAAGGATGTGCCGCGCAGCGGCACGACGCTCCGCGTTAAGTCCTCTTCGCATCGGCGCGTTGCGAAGCGCTTGGAAGTACCCGCTGTGTAGAGGCGAAGGTTGCAAAGCAACAACGTTCCTCAGCCGTTCGGGCTTATCCCACCGGCATGCTGCCAGCCTTTAAGGCCATTTCTTTGGGTTACTTTTCTTTGGGCCAGCAAAGAAAAGTGACTCGGCCTTCGGCAGAAGGTCGAAACGCCTCCGCGGCGTAAGCGGCCCGCTCGCGGAAACGCCCGAGACCAAAGGCCCAGAGCAAAGTCACTAGATCCCGGTCTTCGCCGTAATCACGACCTCGCCCCGCGCAAGCTTGGGCTCTACTGACCCAGGCCAGGACCACCCACTCACGCCAACGTAATCACCGCCTGCAAACCACCACCCTCGCGATTCTCCAGCTTCAGCTGCCCACCAATCGACGCGATCAGCTGCGCGCCAATGGCCAGCCCCAAGCCAGCACCGCCGGTGTCGCGGTTGCGCGAGGATTCAAGCCGATAGAACGGTTGCAGCACCTGCTCAAGCTCGCCCTCGGGAATGCCGGGGCCACGGTCGGCGACGATGATGCGCAGTGCATTCGCATCGCCGCGCTGAAGCGCCACTTCCGCCGAACCGCCGTACTTGATGGCGTTATCGATAAGGTTCACGAGTACACGCCGCAGGGCCTGCGGGCGCAAGGTGGCGGTGATATCGGCCTTGCCGGTCATGCTCACCGGCTGGCCAACGTCCTGGTAATCGAATACCAGGCTTTCCAGGAACGCTCCCACGTCCATCTTCACCGGCTTCTCGGCATCGCCGTGGGCGCTGCGCGCATAGGCCACGCCTTCCTTCACCAGGTGTTGCAGTTCCTTCAGGTCGTCCAGGATGCGTTGCTGTTCGGGCGATTCATCCAGCGCTTCGACGCGCAGGCGCATGCGGGTGATCGGCGTCTGCAGGTCGTGAGAGATGGCGGCCAGAATATGCAGGCGCTCCTTCAGATGGCGGGCGATGCGGTCCTGCATGGTGTTGAAGGCCTTCGCCGCACGCGCTACTTCGGTGGGGCCATCCTGCGCCACGCGCGGGCCGTTCGCGGTGGGCGTCATCGCGTCCGCGGCTTCGGCAAGCGTGGTGAGCGGCCGCGTGGCCAGCCTCACCGCCAGCCAGGTGCACACCAGCAGCAGGATCACCTGCAGGGTGAACACGAAGGGCAGCCAGGCGGCCAGCGGCTTCATGTGCGGCGTGATCTGCAGCGTCAGCGGGGAGCCATCGTGCAGGGTGAAGTGCACCTGATAACGCTCGGGCGACGTGGAAATGGTGTTGCCGTAGACGCGATAGTCCGGCCCCACTTCCTTGGCGATCAGGGCCAGCACGTCGCGCGAGCGCTGCGTGGCCAGCTGGTTGCCGGGCTCGCCGGGGCCAAGGATGTAGAAGTAGTTGTCGCGCTCCAGCCGGTTCAGCCAGCGCGAACGCTCCGCGGCAGGCAGGCGGTCGATCACCGACACCGACGTGCCCACGTCGTGTTCCAGCGTGTTGAACATCACCGCCGTGGCGGACTGCGTGCGCTCCATGTAGAGCAGCGCGAACGACAGGCCCTGCGCCAGCATCAGCCCGGCAAAGATGATCAGGTACAGCCGCGACGCCATGCTGCGCGGCAGCCAGCGACTGGCGGTGACCGGGGCGATGGCACTCATGGCTGGTCGCCGTTGAGGATCACCGGCATGGAGAACACGTA
Source organism: Dyella telluris (assembly GCF_014297575.1). NCBI lineage: Bacteria > Pseudomonadati > Pseudomonadota > Gammaproteobacteria > Lysobacterales > Rhodanobacteraceae > Dyella > Dyella telluris. The sequence continues at coordinate 1,823,210 of NZ_CP060412.1, forward strand.
GCCTTCGCTGCGCACCGTCTTGATGTAGGTCTGCTCGCGTGCACCGTCCTGCAGGCGCTGGCGCAGGCGACTGACCATCAGGTCGATGGAGCGATCGAACAGTTCGGCGTCGCGTCCCTGCGTGAGGTTGAGCAGCTGGTCGCGCGACAGTACGCGCTGGGGATGATCGAGGAACACGCGCAGCAGGCGGAACTCCGCGCCGCTGAGCGACACCACCGTGCCATCGTCGTCGAGCAGGTGGCGCGCTGTGGTATCCAGCCGCCAGCGGCCAAACGCAATGACATCACTGGTTTCGGTGACGCGCAGGTTCGGCGGCAACATGCGCGTGCGGCGGATCACCGCCTTGATGCGCGCCAGCAGCTCGCGCGGCGAGAACGGCTTGGTGACGTAGTCGTCCGCGCCCATCTCCAGGCCGATGATGCGGTCGGTCTCGTCATCGCGCGCGGTGAGCAGCACTACCGGCACGTGCTTGTGCTTGCCGGCGCGCAGCGTGCGGCACAGTACCAGCCCGTCGTCGCCCGGCATCATGATGTCCAGCACCACCAGGTCGAACGCCGAGGTGTCGAGCTGCGCGAACATCTCGCGACCCTCGGCGGCGCCGCTGGCGCGCAGGCCATTCTTGCGCAGGTAATCCACGATGCCGGTGCGGATGCCGTGGTCGTCATCCACGACCAGGATATGGTCGACGTGTTCCATGCTTTCTCCAGTGGTGGTACCGGCCGTGGTCAACGCTGTCATGCCTTGCCTAGCAGCTCGCGGACCTTTGCTTCCGTCTGATCGTAGTCTCCCTCGCCGACATGGCGATAGACCACGTGACCCTCGCGATCGATCAGGTAGATGGCAGGCCAGAAGCGGTTGCCCCAGGCGTTCCAGATCCGGTTGTCGTTATCCATGGCTACCGGATAACGGATGCCCAGCGTGCTGATGGCCTGCTTCAGGCTGGTCACGTCGCGTTCTTCGTCGTACTCGGGCGTGTGCACGCCCACCACCACCAGCCCGTCGTTGGCATAGCGGTCGTACAGCGCCTTGGTGTGGGGCAGCACGTGCAGGCAGTTGATGCATTCGCGCGTCCAGAACTCCACCAGCACCACCTTGCCACGCAGCTGCTGCGTGGACAGCGGCGAGGAGTTGAGCCAGCGCGTGGCGCCCTCGAAATCGGGCGCCGGCGTGTCGGACCGCGGGGTCTGGGCATGGGCGTCGAGCCAGCCGCCGGGCCAGGCGGCAAACAGGGCGGCCGTGAAGGTCGCGGTGGCGGCAACGAGTTTCAGGAATTTCATGGCGGATTCTCCAGGCATGGGCGGCACGGGCGCCACCGACAGATGCATTGGAGCAAGGTGTCTTGTACCGGGCGTGTCCTCGCCCCCGGCTTTTTGTATCGCTTTGTATCCGTGCGCCGGGCCCGGAAGGGACGACGGTAGCCCGGAATGTATCCGAATGTATCCACCCGTCCGGGTGACACGTTTCGATGCCATCGGGCAGCGGACTCGACACATCACCGATACGCGGCGGGCGTCTCCTAGGCACACCGGCTGATCCACGGCCATGACCACCCCACTTCAGGAGACTGCACCATGTCCGCTACCAACAACACCGTGTCCGCTTCGAACATCCTCTACACCGGCTACACCACCACCGCCGGCGGCCGCGAAGGCCGTGCCGTCAGCGACGACGGCCAGCTCGACGTCAAGCTCTCCACCCCCGGTTCCAACCTGCCGGGCACGAACCCGGAGCAGCTGTTCGGCGCCGGCTGGTCCGCCTGTTTCACCGGCGCCATGCGCCATGCCGCCCGCGCCGCCAGGATCGACTTTCCCCTCGCCACGGCCGTGAGCGCGGAGATCGACCTGGGCCTGGATGCCGACGGTTACTTCCTGCAGGCCCGCCTGCTGGTGTCGCTGCCTGGCCTGGATCGCGCCACCGCCCAGCAGCTGATCGACGCTGCCCACCAGACCTGCCCTTACTCCAAGGCGACGCGCGGGAACATCAACGTCACCATCACGCTCGCCTGACCGGCGAGCGCGACACCGCATCGAGGTACTGTCCATGAAACGCACCCGCACCATCTTCGTTGCCGCCTTCGCCCTGGGCCTTGTCGCCGCGGCCAACGCCGGTAACGCCGCCGACCTTCGTTCGCCCGAGCCGCAAGCGCGAACCACCGAACACGATGGCTCCCTGCCGACATTGGCCAGTGAGGTGCTGCCCATGGAGGGTGCGCGACGTGCGCGGCCATGGCAGACCTCGGTGCTGCCGCGCATCACCGACCACCGGCCCACCGGCCGGCCCGACTGGGACATCGACTATCCGTCGCAACTCGCTCCGCAGGAGCAGCGTTGAGTCGTTCGCCTGATTGACGTGAAGCCCTGGATTCCGGGCGGGTGACGTCATGCGGTACCTGGGGCGGCTAAACGTGCGCTTGACCGTCATCCCCGCGAAGGCGGGGATGACGAATGGGAAGCGAACGGTAGTTGTGTCAGCCGCGCCTACTCCGCCACGCGCGGCGCGCGATGGTCGGTGTTGTTCTGGTGGATCACCAACGCATTGACCTTGCCTTGTGCATCGCGCTCGAAGTCGACCTTCGCATCCACCACGCGCAGGAAGAACTTGTCGCGCGCACTGGCATAGATGGGAAACTCCGGCTGGCCAGTGAGCTGGATGAAGGCCTGCCCATCTCTCGCTGCGATTGTCACCACCGCCTTGGGCGACAGCTGGTAGTGGCCGGCGTAGCTAGACAGAGTGGTGGCATCGAGCTCCACGGTTTTTCCCTCGGACGTGGGAAGCGATCCGCTGGCGAGTCGAGGTGCCGGATAGTCGCCATGCTGATGCAGCACCATGCCACTAACCTTGCCATGGTCATCGCGCGTGAAGCTCAGGCTGATGTCGGACGAGTTAGCGAAGAACTCATCCTTCGCCTCGGGAAACACGGGAAATGCGCTCTGCCCAGTTGCCTGCGCCATCAACTGGTCGTCCTTGCGGAACACAGTAAGAACAAAGCCGGGATGAAGCACGTAGCCGCCCGCGTACTCGTCCAGCTGCTTAGTAGACATCGCCACCTGTTTGTGCGGCGGCGTGAGTGGCGCTTCAGGCTGCAGCACGGCTTGGCCCAGCTCGCCGACCTCCAGGGCGCGGTTCGTGAGCACTACCACCCCATGTCTGCGATCGGCAGTAAAACCCACATAGCTGGCGAAACCGCCGGTCATGCCGCCGTGCTCGATCAGGTCACCGCCATTGATGTGATGAATCATCCAGACCAGACCCAGACGTGCGCTAGCTTTAGGTCCGGCGGCTGCCGGCTTCTGCGCCAGTTCCATGGCGGGATACAAGGGAGTCTTCACCACGCCCATGTTGGCCTTGAGGTAACGCAGCATGTCGTCGGCGGTGCTGACGATGGCGCCTGCGCCGCCCAGCACGCCGATATGCCAGTTCGGCGTGGTCTGGCCTGCACTGTCGTGGCCGCGCGCAAGACCGGCGCGGATGGCGGCATCGAGGTCGGCCGTGCTGTGCGTCATGCCCAGCGGCTTGAGCAGTTGCTCCTGCAGCAGCTTGGCGTAATCGGTGCCCGCATGCACGCCGAGCGCATAACCGAGCAGGCCCACCCCAAGGTTGGAGTACTCGTAGCTGGCACCGGGATCGCGCGGCAGCGTGTAGGAAGCCAGGAAGGCCTTCAGCTTGTCGGCATCGTAGTCCGCATACGGATCCTTGCCGCCAGCGACACGAAGGTTGCCGGGCAAGCGCGGCAGCCCGGAGTTCTGGGACGCCAGGTTGCCCAGCGTGATCTGCTTGCCATCACGCGATGGAATGGTGAACCCAGGCAGCAGCGAAGCGACCGGCGTATCCAGCTGCAGCTTCCCTTCCGTCACTTGCTGCGCCAGCAAGGTCGCCGTGAAGGTCTTGGTGATCGAGCCGATCTCGAAGGCCGTGTCCCCCGCAGGCTTCTGGCCATTGTCCAGCTTGCCGTACGCATAGACCGCGCTGCGATCGCCATCGACCACACCGATGACGAGCACGGGGTATTCGCCGGCCTGGATGTATTGCCGTGCGGCTTCATCAACGCGCTGCGGCAGCAGCGATGCATCGGCAGCCGCGCATGCGGTGGCAAACGACAGGCCCAAAGCAAGCCACATCCTTTTCATCGGAACTCCTTCGCGCGACGGATCGACCAGCGGATGAATGGAACACTCAAGCGTGACGAACCGCGCGAGTGTACACACAACCCTACGTCATCCTGTCGATCACGCGTCGATACGCAAATTCATGCGAAGCCCGTGGCGCGCGCGATCATCAGCAGGCCGGCCACCATGGCGGTCGCGCCAATGGCCCGCACCATCGGCAGGGGTGACGACGCCCATCGCTCGGCGGTGATGGCGATGGTGACCAGCACCATTGCGCGCACATCCATCATTCCCCACGCCAGCAGGATCAGCGTGAGTCCAGCGCAACAGCGTACGCAGTGCAGGCCGTGACGAAGCCCGTGACGCCACGCATGCCGAAGTCCACCAGGCGCATCCATCATGCATGTCCGGCAGCAGGCGAGGCTGCGCTGCTTCCATGCGGTGAACTGAAGCAGACCGGCCAGAAGCGCAACGATGCCGATGGCGAGTGGGACGGCGCGCGACAGTGGCGGCATGGCCATCGCGAGCCAGGCCAGCGCCAGACCCACCGGCACCACCAACAGGCCAAGGGTTATCCAGACCGCGAAGTACGCGGCGCCCACCAGTGCGGTGCTTCGCCAGGGATGGCTGTGTGCCCGGTCAATCTCGGTCCGGTAGTGGCGCCACAGCGTGGGTGTCAATGACGGCAGCATCATCGCGGCCGTCATGACGCTCCACATGCCGAGCAGCGGCGCGGTCACGCCAGCCCAGGTCTGCCCGGGCATGCGCATCCATGCCATCGCCAGCGTCCATCCACCGCGCATCGGCAGCCCCTCCATGTCTGCCATGGAGGAGCACCACGCCAACGTCACTATGGCACTCGCCGCGAACAGCAATGCGATGACAACGATGAAGCCCTTCGGCAGGGTCCGTTCGATTCCGATGATTCGAGATGTTCGTGTGTGCATGGTGCACCTCATTCGGTCAGGCCGTCGCTGCCGCAGTGCTTCTCAACCGCGGTCATATTCGTCATGACGACGCCACCAGATGCCGCTTTCGTTGCGCCCCAGCGGCGCGCGATCCAGCCACTGGTACATGCCCCACACGCCATCCACCCCACGCGCGTAGCTGGAATAGGTGTGATAGACCACGCCATCGTTGAGCACGAAGGCACTCAGGCCCGGGCGATCGCGTGCATAGGTTGGCGCGTCGGTGCCGCACGAGGCGGCGAAGTACGCTACGGGTTCGGGCGTGGGCGTGGCATCCATGGCGTGCCCGCCGCGTTCGAAGTTGTACTGGATCTCGCCGTTGCGCTGCTGCTCTTCGGTAAAGGACACGTTGAAGTCGAAGTTGAACTCGCCCTCCACCGACGACGCCCACGGGAAACTCCAGCCCATGCGGCGACGATAGGCCTGCAGCTTGGCGAGCGGTGCGCGCGACACGGCCCAGAACGCCACGTCGTGATGCTCCAGGTGCGCGACGTTGCCATTGAACCCGTCGGCCACCGCCGAGCACGACGGGCAACCGGCCTTGTAGTCGGGACCGAACATGAAGTGGTACACGAGCAGCTGCGAACGACCCCGGAACAGGTCTTCCAGCGTGGCCGTGCCTTGCTCGGTGTCGAAGCGATAGCTCTTGTCCACCCGTACCCATGGCAGGGCCTGCCGTTGCAGCGCCAGCGCATCGCCACGCCGGGTGTGTTCCTTCTCGGCCTTCAGCAGCGCCATGCGCGCCTTCAGCCAGTCCTCGCGGGTACCCGTGGTATGTGCAGTCATGGTCGTTCTCCTTCGTCAGTGTCATGCGCGCTGCAGGCGATGCGACGCGCCGGTGATGAACCGTGAGCTAGACTGCGGCGGTTCGACCTGACGAGGGGAGTGACAAGTGTGGCGGGATTCCGATGGACTCGTTGATCACGGCCGCCGCCCGCGCACTCGCCGCCGGTGATCCGCTGGGCGCACTGAACCGCGTCGCCTTGCGCGACGACGCGCCCGCGCTTGCCCTGCGCGGCATCGCCATGGCGCAACTGGGCGACCTGGAGCGCTCACGCTCGCTGCTGCGCAGCGCGGCACGCGCGTTCGGCCCGCGCGAGGCCGTGGCCCGCGCACGCTGCGTGGTCGCCGAAGCCGAGGTGGCGCTAGTGTCGCGCGACCTTCGCTGGCCCACCAAGGCACTGGAAATCGCCCAGGCCACGTTGCAATCGCATGGCGACCGCCTGAACGCTGCACATGCACGCTACCTCGCCATACGTCGCCTGCTGTTGATCGGACGTCTGGATGAAGCCGAGCGCGGGCTGGCCACGTTCGATCCCGCGCCATTGCCTGCCGCGCTGCGAACCATCCACGCACTGGCGCTGGCCGGTATCGCGATGCGTCGCCTTCGCGCCGGCGCGGCGCGCGCAGCACTCGCCCAGGCCGCGCGTGACGCGCAGCAGGCCGGCATACCGGCCTTGATCGCCGAAGTGGAGAACGCGTCGCACGCGCTCGATGCACCGGCGGCGCGCCTGATCTCGCGCGGCGTTTCGCGCCTGCTGCGGCTGGAGGAAGTGGAAGCGCTGTCTGCTTCGGGCAAGCTGATGGTCGATGCCTGTCGCCACACCGTGCATGACGGCAACCTCACCGTTCCGCTGGCGCGACGTCCCGTGCTGTTTGCGCTGGCCAGCGCGCTGGCCGAAGCGTGGCCGGCCGACGTATCGCGCAACGAGCTGGCCACGCGCGCATTCCGTACCCGGCATATTGACGAGACGCATCGCGCGCGACTGCGCGTGGAAATCGGCCGGCTTCGCTCGGAGCTCAAGGAGCTTGCCGGCGTGCGCGCGACCACGCGCGGCTTCGTGCTGGAGCCACTTCACGCATCGGACGTTGCACTGCTGGCGCAGCCAGTGGACGAAAAATATGCTGCCTTGCTTGCCCTGCTCGCCGATGGCGAATCCTGGTCGAGTTCCGGCCTGGCGCTGGCGCTGGGCAGCAGCCAGCGCACGGTGCAGCGCACGCTGGATGCACTGGCGGAGGCTGGCAAGGTGCAGGCGCTGGGGCGTGGGCGATCGCGCCGCTGGATGACGCCGCCGGTGCCGGGTTTCACGACGGCTTTGTTACTCCCCTCGCCACTGCCCGGGAACTAGGATGCAGGCATGAAACGATCAGCCGCCCACATCATCCGCGAGTACGGTCCCTTCACCGGCGTCGGGCAGGTGCACGGCGTCACCTATGACGGGCAGCAGGTCTGGTTTGCTTCCGGCGACCATCTGCATGCGTTCGATCCATCCGACGGCACACCCGGACGCACGATGGATATTGCTGCGCACGCAGGCACGGCGTTCGACGGCGAGCATCTCTACCAGATCGCCGAGAAGCGCATCCAGAAGATCGACCCGCAGTCCGGACGCGTCATCGGCAGCATTCCGGCGCCCGGCAACGGCGGCGATTCCGGCCTGGCCTGGGCCGAGGGCGCGCTGTGGGTGGGCGAGTATCGCGAGCGCAAGATCCACCAGGTCGATCCGGCGACGGGCGCGGTCCTGCGCACCATTGAATCCAACCGTTTCGTCACTGGCGTCACCTGGGTCGATGGTGAGTTGTGGCACGCCACCTGGGAAGGCAATGAGAGCGAACTGCGGCACATCGATGCCAGCACCGGCGACGTGCTGGAGAAGCTGGAGATGCCGCCGGACATGGTGGTCTCCGGCCTCGAATCCGATGGCGTCGACACCTTCTTCTGCGGCGGCGGCCAGAGCGGAAAAGTACGGGCCGTACGACGCCCGCGCTAGGCCGCAACCACCGCGCAGCCACACCCTGCCCGTACCGGCCTGCACATCCGCACCTCGGCCTTGGTGTATGGTCGCCAGCGGACCGTCGGAGGATGGCCGTCTAAGTGCCTGCACCTCCTCCCCCGGCTCGCGCGACGTGCGGGCGGATGCCGATGTTGCCGCCCGCGAGGATCATCCGGCCCCTGCGGGAGCGACCCCATGAAGATCGAGTCCGTGGCGATCGTGCTGTTTGCCCTTTGGTTCATTTCCGAACCGCTGCTGCTGCGCACTGCGCGTGATCGTGGCGGCTCGGACGTGGATGCCCGTTCGCTGATGCTGCTGGCCACCAGCAACCTGGTGCTGCCGTGGCTTTCCATCGCGCTGTATTTCCTGGGCGTCGGCAGGCTGCCTTTCTCACCATGGCTCAAGCTGGCCGGCGTGGTGATCATGGTGGCGGGCTTCTGCATCCGCTGGTCGGGGATGTGGACGCTGCGGAAGTTCTTCTCCGCGAACGTGGCGGTGCAGAGCGATCACCGGCTGGTGATCGCCGGCCCGTACCGCTTCGTGCGCCACCCGGGCTACTTCGGCGGCTGGCTGGGATTTGTGGGCCTGGGGCTGGCGTTGGGCAACGGCATCGCCATCGTGCTGCTGACGCTGTTGACGCTGCCGGCCTTTCTCTATCGCATCCGCGTGGAAGAGAACGCGCTGGCCGGCGCGTTCCCCGATTACCTGCACTACGCGTCGAAGGTGAAGCGCTTCGTTCCCTTCGTCTGGTAGCGCGACGCCTTCAGTGGATTGCCTCAGGCAGCATGCCGAGGTTGCTCATCCACGCCTCGGCCAGGCTGGTCCAGCGGGTGATCGGCTTGTCCGTGGGCCTGACACCGAAGGCATGGCCACCCTTGGCGTACAGGTGCATTTCCACCGGCACACCGGCCTGCTGTAGCGCCACGTAGTAAGTCACCGATTCGCGCACGTCATCCACCGGATCGTCGCCGGCCTGCGCAATGAAGGTAGGCGGCGCATGCGGATCGATGGTCAGGTTGCGCTCCAGCGTGATGCCCGGCCCTTTCCACAGATGGCCCGGATAAAGCGCCATCGCGAAATCCGGCCGCACGCTCTGCTTGTCTGCGTCGTCCACCGGTTTGTAGCTCAGCTTCGCGTGATTGCTCACGTCGGCCACCATGCGTCCGCCCGCGGAGAAACCGACCACGCCGATCCTGTGCGGATCCACGCCCAGGCTGGCGGCACGCTGGCGCAGCAGTGCGATGGCGCGCTGCGCATCCTGCAGGGCCATGGGCACGGCGGGGTCTTTCCGGCAGTTGCACTCATCGTTCCAGTACGGCCCGGACCCGGGCACGCGGTATTTCAGCACCACGCAGGTGATGCCGCGCGAGGTGAGCCAGTCGCAGATGTCGGTGCCTTCCAGGTCGATCGCCAGCACGCGATAGCCACCACCGGGAAACACCACGACCGCTGTGCCGGTGTTCTTGCCCTTGGGCGGATAGATGGTCATGGTCGGGCGCGAGACATGCTCGACCACCGTGACCGGCAGGCCGGCCAGATTCTGCGTGCTGTTGCCGAAAGCCTCGTCGCCCGGCATGGACGGCGGGGCGATCTTCAGGCCCGCGGGCCAAAGCGGCTCCTGCACGGCAGGCGGTGCCGGTTGCCAGGGTTGCGTCTTCAGGTTCACCAGATCAGGTAAGCCCGTGGTGGCCAACGCGGTGCCCGCGACCAGCCACAGCGTGGCCATCAGGCCTTTCCATGCGTGCTTGAACATCGTGCCCCCACCTTTCGGTCCGTGTGTCGTGGAAGGAATACATGCGCTTTGCGCGCCCCGAAGGCGCATCGTGCGCACGGGGTAAGGCCTCTTTCTCGCGCAGTTCTGGCGATTTGGCGATAAGTGCGGCTGGCTACGCCGCGCCCCAGGCGCTATGCTTCGCGTTGCTGCATCGCACCAATGCGCCTTTCCCCCAGGCCTGAGCATCCCCCATGTCCGCTTCCGCACCCGCTCTCGATCCGGGCACGCCGCCCGTTCGCGCTCCCCATGTCGGGCTCGTCATCCTCGCGCTTGCCGTGGGTGGCTTCGCCATCGGCACCACCGAATTCGCGACCATGAGCATGCTGCCGCTGTTCGCGCAGGGCCTGGGCATCGATGCGCCGACGGCCGGCCACGCGATCAGCGCATACGCGCTGGGCGTGGTGGTGGGCGCACCGGTGATCACCGTGCTGGGTGCGCGCCTGCCGCGTCGCGCCCTGCTGCTGATGCTGATGGCCATGTTCACGGTGTTCAACGGACTCACCGGCCTCTCGCCCAGTTATCACTGGATGCTGGTGTTCCGTTTCCTGAGCGGCCTGCCGCATGGCGCGTATTTCGGCGTTGGCGCACTGGTGGCCAGTTCGCTGGTGCCGGCCAACCGGCGCACGCGCGCGGTGGGACAGATGTTCCTGGGCCTCACCTGCGCCACCATTGTCGGTGTGCCGCTGGCCAGCTGGCTGGGTCAGTCGGTGGGCTGGCGCTGGAGCTTCGCGCTGGTCGCCCTGCTGGGCGTGGCGACGATGAGTGCGGTGTACGCCTTCGCCCCCAATACGCCGGCCGACCGCAACGCCAGCCCGCTGCGCGAACTGGGTGCGCTGAAGCGCCCGCAGGTGTGGATGACGCTGGGTATCGGCGCGATCGGCTTCGGTGGGCTGTTCGCCGTCTACACCTATCTGGCCGACATCCTGCTCAAGGTGACGCATATGTCGCTGGACGCGGTGCCGTGGGTGATGGGCGTGTTCGGCATCGGCATGACGCTGGGCAACCTGATCGTGCCGCACTTCGCCGATCGCGCGCTGATGCGCACGGCCGGTGTGCTGCTGTCCTGGAGCATGGTGATCCTGGCCATCTTCCCGTTCACCGCGGGCAATGTGTGGACGCTGGGCGCCACGGTGTTCCTGATCGGCATAGGCGGCGCGCTGGGCACGGTGCTGCAGACGCGCCTGATGGATGTGGCGGGCGATGCACAGGGCCTCGCCGCCTCGCTCAACCATTCCGCCTTCAATGCCGCCAATGCGCTTGGCCCCTTCCTTGGCGGCCTGGCCATTGCGCACGGCTACGGCTGGACCTCCCCCGGCTGGGTAGGCAGCGGGCTCGCGCTGGGCGGCCTGCTGCTGTGGTTCGTGTCGATGGCGATGGATCGCCGCGGCGATGAAGTGACCGCCTGCGAATCCTGCTGAGCGCTCAGTTCAGCAGGTCTTCCCAGTTCTTCGGCACCTTGCCCTTCGGGCCCGGTGCGGGCTGGTCCAGCGGATGGAACAGCGGCGGACGCAGCGCCGGGGCGTCGTAATCGCGTCCGGTGCGGTAGTCGTAGATCCAGCGGTCGTCGGGTTCGAAGTTGGCCACCACGGGATGGCCGGTTTCATGGAAATGCTTCGTCGCGTGCTGGTTCGGCGAGCTGTCGCAGCAACCGATGTGACCGCACTCGGTGCACCGGCGCAGGTGAAACCACCAGCCGCCATCGCGCAGGCATTCGACACAGCCGGTGCCGCTGGGTTCGGCATCGAGATTGATGCCCGAGTCGTCTCTGCTCATATCCCTCAATTCCTCGTGAACGATGCGCGCATCGTGGCGGCTGGCTCGTGCAGATTCCGTCAGCAGCGATGCCGTCAGAAGCCCAGCTCGCTCAGGCCCGGGTGATCGTCCGGGCGACGCCCCAACGGCCAGTGGTACTTGCGCTCGGATTCGGCGATATGCAGGTCGTTGATCGAGGCATGTCGATGCGTCATCAGGCCGTTCTCGTCGAACTGCCAGTTCTCGTTGCCGTAGCTGCGGTACCACTGGCCCGAGTCGTCATGCCATTCATAGGCGAAGCGCACGGCGATGCGGTTGCCGGCAAAGGTCCACAGCTCCTTGATCAGCCGGTAATCGAGTTCGCGGATCCATTTGCGCTCAAGAAACGCCTGCGCTTCCGCGCGACCGTGGATGAACTCGGCGCGGTTGCGCCAATAGGTATCGGGCGAATAGGCCAGCGCCACACGGGCAGGGTCGCGGCTGTTCCAGCCGTCCTCGGCCAGGCGCACTTTCTGTGCGGCCGTTTCGGGGGTGAACGGGGGAAGCGGGGGACGGGTTTCCATGGCTTGCCTCATGGAGTGAATTGAAGAACGTTGAGGTTAGCGCGGTTGGCTCACCGCAGTGTTTCCAGATCGTCATTCCGGCGCACCCCGAAAAGGGGCAAGGGCCGGAGGAGCTTTTCAACAGCCCCATAGCTGGTCATCCGGTGGCAGTCAGGTTTGGCTTTTGCCGCGATGCATCGTGCTATTCAAGCGGGTGACGTTTCGCGAAAACCGGGTACCGAAGTCACTGGATTCCGGCCTGGGCCGGCATGACGATGAGGGAGACCATCAGTCTACGTATACCGACACGGCGCGCTGCCTGTCGGTATTACAACGGCAACGCATACGTCCGCTTGACTACCTGGCTGGGCATGTCCGTCTTGACGTTCTGGATGCCGTTGGCGCGGGTGAGATGGGTGGACTGGAAGTGGCGATACTCGTCCAGGTCCGCCACCGCCACGCGCAGCAGCGCGTCGCTGTCACCGAGCATGATGTAGCACTCCATTACCTGCGGCAGCCGCTGCATGGCGCGGATGAACTGGTCGATGGTGTCGGCGTCCTGCGCGGTAAGCCACACGCGGGTGAACAGCGTGAGACCCGCGCCGACCTTGGCCGGATCGAGCACGGCGACGTAGCGGTCGATCACGCCGGCGTCTTCCAACAGCTTCACTCGCCGCAGGCAGGGCGACGGTGACAGGCCCACCTCATGGGCGAGCTCCGTGTTCGGCAGCCGCGCGTTCTCCTGCAGGGTGCGCAGGATGCGTTTGTCGGTCTCGTCCAGCCTCATTGGCATGACATGTCACCCATGGATCGTTCATTGGCATGATATGCCAATATCGGTGGAATCCGTGCGATATCCGGCACCCTGTGCCACGCCATGCGCCGTAGCCTGTGGCCATGGATACCCACACCCTGCTGCTATTCGCCGCCACCGTGCTCCCGCTGATCGCCGTGCCGGGACCGGACATGCTCTACATCGCCTCGCAGGCCGTCGCCAGCAACGCACGCGCCGGCCTGCTCGCCACCGCCGGCGTGTGCACCGGCTACGTGCTGCATTCCCTACTGGTGGCGTTCGGGCTGGCGGCGGTGATCGCCGCCTCACCGGTGTTGTTCAACGCCTTGCGCTGGGCCGGTGTGCTCTACCTGGTCTGGCTGGCGGCGAAACTGCTGCGCTCCGCGTTGCGTCCCGGTCGGATGGAAGTCCCGACAGTGAAAGTCCCATCGCCGCTGCGTCGCGGCTTTCTCACGGCGGCACTCAATCCCAAGGGCATGATGATCTACTTCGCGATCCTGCCGCAGTTCATGCACCCGGGACATGCGATCGCACTGCAGGCGATGCTGTTGTCGGCCATCTTCATCACATTGTGCGCGCTGGTGTACAGCGGGCTCAGCGTCGCGCTGGCAACCACGGGCAAGGCCGGCGGATGGAGCGACGGCCGGCGACGCTGCGTGGAGGGCGTGTCCGGCGGCTTGCTGATCGCCGCCGCCGCGCGGCTCGCCAGCACCTGACGCAGCCAGCTGACCGTTGCCCGAAGACCGTAGCCCGGATGAAGCGCAGCGGGAATCCGGGATGGTCGTGCGACAGAGCCAAGGTTGTCGCGAAAACCCGTTCGCATGTCGCATCACCGGTGGACTGATGCGGCGTGTTCCCGGATTCCCGCTGCGCTTCATCCGGGCTACAAAGTCACGAGGCAACTCAGCGCTTGATGTCGTTCCTGTCGACGTCGCCGCCCTTCATCACGAAGGCCACGTGCTCAAGCTGCGACACGTCCTTGAGCGGGTCGCCGTTCACCGCCACCAGATCGGCGTAATAACCCGGCGCCACCTGCCCCACCTTGCCCGTCATGCCGAGCAGGTCGGCCGCATTCACGGTGGCGGCCTGGATGGCCTGCATCGGCGTCATGCCCCACTTGCTCATGATCGCGAACTGCTTGGCGTTCCAGCCATGCGGATAAACGCCGGCGTCGGTGCCGAACGCCATCTTTTCGCCGGCCTTTACCGCGCGCTGGAAGTTCTCGCGCTGCAGGCGGCCGACCAGCTTTTCCTTGTCGATGGTGCTGGCCGGGAAACCCTTCTTGGCATACTCGCTGAGGATGTAGTCATCGTTGTAGACGTCGAAATCCAGGTACGTGCCGTGCTGCTTGGCGAGCTTCAGGCCTTCGTCGTCGATCAGGCTGCTGTGCTCGATCGAATCGGTACCCGCGCGGATGGCCATCTTGATGGCCTCGGCGCCGTGCGCATGGGCAGCCACCTTCTTGCCCCAGCGATGCGCCTCGTCGACGATCGCGTTCATCTCTTCCTGGGAGTACTGCGGCGCACCGACCGATGCCTCCGCGCTCAGTACGCCCGCGCTGGCCATGTACTTGATCACGTCCGCACCGTGCTTGACGTTCTCGCGCACGCGATGGCGGATGGCGTCGACGCCATCGGCCACACCATCGATGCCGTGGAATTCGATCCACGGCGAGAAGCCCGTTGTGCCATCGGCGTGGCCACCCGTCGCGCCCAGCGGCGGACCGGATACGAGCATGCGCGGGCCCGGTATGTCGCCGCGATTGATCGCATCGCGCAGGGCGACGTCCACGTAGTCGCCGGCACCGAGGTTACGCACCGTGGTGAAACCCGCATCCAGCGTGCGCTTGGCATACGTGGGCGAAAGAATCGCCGAGTCGATGGAGCTGCGCTTGAGCACGGCCTCGTAGTAATCGCCCTTCACCTCGTTCGGGTCGCCGGTGAGGTGCACGTGGCAGTCGATCAGCCCCGGCAACAGCGTCGCGCTGCCCAGATCGATCACCTTCACGCCCGCCGGCACCTGTCCGTCGTAGCGCACCTCGGTGATGTGGTCCCCTTCGATGATCACCACCGGGTTGTCGCGCACCGTACCGGCCTTGGTGTCGACCAGGTGGGCGGCACGCACGGCCACGCGCGTTGGTGCGGGGGCTGGTGCGTCGTCGGCGACGACAACAGCGGTCGAACCAAGGCCGACGGCGATGGCGGTGAACAGGGGCAGCAAACGCATGGAAGCACTCCGTGGGCAATGGCAATGGGCAACGGGCGGACAGCCCGACGCCGCGCTCTTTGCGCCACGGTCATGCGACATCCTCCCCGCGTGCACCTTACCGTAAAACGGTGGCGGGGCATGCGTGACGGATGACGCATAGGGGAGGGGCGACTCTTCGCCATCTGCGAGCAGGCATGCGATGGCTTGGGGGCGCCTTCACTGTTCTATTGGGGCCGTCTTCGCAACGAAAGTGGGAGATCCTTTTCAACAGGTGAGGGGTGGGTCATCTGGGCTCGCCGTCTCGTCGAAACCGTCATCCCAGCGAAGGCTGGGGTCCAATGCCTTTGCTCTCTGCCTTCGGTAGTCACGCAGGCGCCAGGTTGCCGCTTACGCAGCGGGGGCGTTTCGACCTCCTGCCGGAGGCCGAGTCACTTTTCTTTTGCTGGCCCAAAAGAAAAGTAACCCAAAGAAAATGGCCTTAAAGGCTGGCAGCATGCCGATGGGATAAGCCCGAACGGCTGAGGAACGGTGTTGCTTGGCAACCTCCGCCTCTACACAGCGGGTACAACAAAGCGCTTCGCAACGCGCCGAAGCGAAGAGGACTTAACGCGGAGCGTCGTGCCGCTGCGCGGCACATCCTTCATTGCCCTTAGGTGGTTCACGTTGAACATCCCCTGTCGCTCGTCCTCTCCCGTTCGGGAGAGGACTGGGGTGAGCACTGAGGCGAGAGCTGTTTGAGCCTCGCACGGTGCGAAACACCCCCTGTAGGAGCGCACTTGTGCGCGACCGCAGCGTCATGTCGATTCCACTCCGTCAGGTGGTCGCGCACAAGGTGCGCTCCTACAGACAAGCCCGCATGCGTCACTTGTGCAAGCCAGCTCACCCAAATGACGCGCTTCGGTACATGGCGAACCGAACGCTGTTACATCCCGGGGTGGTAGGTGCGCTCCACGTGACCGCGCAGATCTTCCGGCCAGAAGTACACGGCGCGCAGGTTGCCGGTGGTGTAGCGCTCGGCCTCGTCGTTGAAGTGCGGTGAATCGGGATGGCCGCTTTCACCGCCGGCGGTGATGGCGCGCGCGCGCACCTTGTCACCGAACTCCACTGCCGCCACGAAACTGTTGCCGCTGGTGCCGTAGTAACGGCGTGTTCCCGGCCACCGATGCGCGCCGAAGGAGGCGAGCGAACCCCAGCGTGACGACGTGAACGGCACCGGGATGCTCGGCTTGCCGTCATCGAAGGGCTGCTGCAGGTCGCCGTTGAGGCGCTGGTAGCGGTTCACCTCGCCCCACGGCACGCCCCAGCTGCCGAAATCCTTTTCCAGACGGTCGGCGGCTTCCGCCAGCGCGCCAAGGCGCGCCTTCGGGCCCGCGCGCTCGGCCATGATGTCGTACACGGAGAGCCCTTCGGACACGTCGGACTTGTCCACCTTGTCCCACAGCGTGTCGCCCCAGAACACCGCCAGCGAGGTCGGCATGGAGGCGATGCCCCAGCGATAGTCCCAGCCGCGCAGCAGCGCGATCGGCCCGGCCAGTTTCGCCTTCAGTGGATCGTTCGACGGCAGCGCGTCGTAATCCTTCACCAGGATAGGAACCTGTCGCGCGAAGGCCGGCAGGTACGAGTCGAACGCGGCCGTGATGAGGGACGGCAGGGTGAAATCGTGCCTGCCGCTCAACACCATGGTGGCGTGAATGCCGCGCGGGTTCTCGCCGACGCTGTCCATGTAGCGCGGATAGTCTTCGCGCTTCGGGCTGTCCGGACCGGCTGCGGAATACGGCCAGTCATTGGTGTTCATGATCCAGCCGTTGGCGGGATTGAGCAGGTGCGGCGCGGCATCCAGCGGCAGCAGGCCCTGCCAGTCGGTGGCCGGATCGCTGCCGTCGACGGGCTTCGTATAGTCGAAGCGGTTGTCGCGTTTTGGGATGAACTGCGGATGCAGATAGGCGATCTCGCCCTTGTCATCCGCGAAGATGGTGTTGTTCGACGAGTTGGCCTTGAGCTCGGCGATCTTCATGAAGCTCTTGAAGTCGGTGGCCTTGGTGCGCAGCCAGCTCTGCTCCAGCGCTTCCAGTGGCTTGTTCATCAGCGCAGTGGCGATCCACTTGCCGCCCTCCTCGCGCACCACCGGTCCGTGATGCGTGGCGTAGGTGTTGAACGTGCGTTCGCCCATCGCCCCATCCGCCTTGCGGTAACTGATGGTGATGGCCCGCGTGCTCACCGGGCGCACGTCCTTGCCGTAGCGATAACCAAGCTTGTCGCCGTCATGCACGATGGTTTCGGCAAACTCGTCCACCACGTCCGCCGTGGTCGAGGTATGCATGAAGCCGATGTGCGGGTTGAAACCCTGGTAGATGAAGAACTGGCCCCAGGTCACCGCGCCGTACACGTTCAGGCCCGCATCGCTGGACATCTGCAGCTCGGAGCGGAAGAAGAACGAGGTGTGCGGATTGATCAGCAACAGCGCGTGGCCATCCGCGGTGAGTTTCGGCGCGATGGCGATGCCGTTGGAACCGGTGGGCTCCACCCAGCTGGACGGCGTATCGACGAAGGCCACCGTCTCGGTGGGCTTGCCGTAGAACGCCTGCAGCTCTTTCAGGGAGACACGTTCGATGTCGCCACCGATGCTGCCTTCGCTGAAGCTCAGCGCCATCCACGGCTCGAAGTGCGTGATGACGCGCGGGTGTACGTCGGGATGCGTGGCGAGGTAGAAGTTCAGGCCATCGGCCCAGGCATCCATCAACTCGCGCAGCCACGAAGGGCTTTTGGCGTAGAGACGCTTGAGCTCGGCGGGATCGATCCACAACTGCTGGCGAAGATCGGACCATATCGCCTTCTCGCCCTCGGCCTTGGCCAGCCAGCCCAGCGAGTTGAGGTAGTTGGTTTCGACGCGGTTGAAGTCGTCCTCGGCCTGCGTGTACGCCATGCCGAACACGGCGTTGGCGTCCGTCTTGCCGTGCACGTGGGCGATGCCCCAGTCGTCACGGGTAACGGTGACGGCGGCGGACTCGGCTTTCCAGCGGGCGTCGTCGGTGCTGGCGGCGTGGGCCGCAGAGGCGACAGATAGGCCGCCCATCACGGCGAGAGAAAGGATCTGCCTGGTGAAGTATCTGGTCATTTTGACTCTCTCGTGGCACGTCATTCGTGCCCATGGGCTGACTCACGACTCCCTACATCGTCATTCCTGCGAAGGCAGGAAGCGCCTTTCAACAGCCGAAGGGCTGGTCATCCAGCGCCTTGGCTTTCGCCGCCCCCAAAGGCGCTGGATCCCGGCTTTCGCCGGGATGACGGTGAGGAATATGCATACCGCGCCTGGGTCGCGCCCTCAGGGCATCGCGAAACTATTATTCGCCCGATCCGCATCCGGCAACTTATGCTCCGGATCCAGCGTCAGCGTCTTGATGCGCTTGCCCGTGTGCAACGCCAGCTTCGGCGTCGCGCTCTGGCGCCAGGTTTCCACCGGCACGCGCACGTCCTCGTGGCTGCCATCGGCATAGTCGACGCGCAGGGTGGCCGGCATCACCAGCTTCTGCCGGCTCACCAGCGACACGGTGACGCCCTTGGCGGGGTCGTTGTCCACATAGCTGGCGCCGGTGAGCCCCATGTCGAGCTGCCAGTTGTTGAGATACCAGCCGCGCCACCACCACGACAGATCCTCGCCCGCTTCGCTGCTCATGAAACGGAAGAAATCGGACGGGGTGGGATGGTGGTACGCCCAGGTGGCGATGTATTTGCGGAAGGCCGGATCGAAACGCTCTGGCCCCAGGATCTGCTCACGCAACAGCACCAGGCCCAGCGCACCCTTGAAGTAGCTCACCGAGTGGCGGTACTTCTCCGACACGGAATCGGCCGGCGCCATCAGCGTGGGCGCATTGGCATCGGCCAGCACCGGCAGGATCTCGTCTACGGGGTTGCCGCCCTTGGGCGCGTACTCGCTGTCGCGCTTGGGGGCGAACTCGCCCTTGTTGAAAGCATCCGAAGCGTACACGTCGATGAAGGTGTTGAAGCCCTCGTCCATGAACGCATGGCGGCGCTCGTTCGAACCCACGATCATCGGGAACCAGCCGTGGCCCAGTTCGTGCGCGGTGATCCAGAACAGCATCGGACCCTTGTCTTCGTAGCCGTCGAACACGATGCCCGGGTATTCCATGCCCGCGCCGTGCCCGCCGAGGTTCACGGCCGCCGGCCACGGATAGGCAAACCACTTGGCCGAGAAGTGCTCGATGGCGCCCTTCACGTATTCGGTGGAGCGATTCCACGCGTCCTTGCCCACGCCTTCCACCGGGTATACCGACATGGCCAGCGAATGCTTGCCATCGGGCAGGTTGATGCGGGCAGCGTCCCACACGAACGCGGGCGAGGCGGCAAAGGCCACGTCGCGGGTGTGCTCCATATGGAAACGCCAGGTCTGCGTGCCGCTCTGCTTCGGATGGCTGGAGGCGTCGTTCACTTCCTGCGGCGAGCGGATCATCACCGTGCTGTCGCTCTGCGCCGCCTGCGCCAGGCGCTTCTGCTGCGTGGAGGTAAGTACCTCACTGCTGTTGGTAAGCGCGCCGGAACCAGCCACGATGTAGTTCCACGGCACGGTGACGGCATAGTCGATGTCACCGTATTCCAGGTAGAACTCCGAGCCGAGATAAGGCTGCGTATCCCATCCGCGCAGGTCATCGTAGACGGCCATGCGCGGGAACCATTGGGCAATCTCGTAGATGTCGCCGTTCTTGGTCGGCGTCACCGCCGTGCGTCCGCCCCAGGTGCCGGGCACCGTGTAGTGGTAGCGGATGCGCAGCTTCGCCTGCTTGCCGTTGGCGCCCAGTGCGGTGGCCAGGTCCACGCGCATGCGCGTGTCGTCCACGAGGAAATGCACGGGCTTGCCGTCCACTTCCACCACGTCGATCTGGTAGCCGTCGGTGAAGTCGTTGCGCGGACGTGGCGAGCTGAGCGAACCGCGCGAATCGCGGCGGTAGATGTTCTGGTCCAGCTGCACCCACAGCACGTCCAGCGCGTCGGGGCTGTGGTTGGTGTAGCTGATGGTTTCATCGCCGCGCAGTTCGTGCTTCGCGGGGTCGATGCTCGCCTGGATGGCGTAGTCCACGCGGTTCTGCCAGAACTGCGGCCCCTGCTTGCCGGCGCCATCGCGGAAGGCATTGGGCGCATCCGGCAGCGAGAGCGGCGCAAACAGCGCCTGGGGGTCGAAAGCGGCGTCCGTGCCGTCGGCGAAGGCCGGAGCGCAGACCGCGCCAGCCGCAAGCAGGCCCGCCGCAACGGCGCAGGCCAGGACGAGTTTCTTCATCAGGCGTATTCCTCAAGGCTCCCCGGTACAGAACCCGACACTATAGGCAGGCGCCCCCCGAAGGAACCGGGCCAGTGGTCATGGGCGGCCCCGCAGCTTCGTGCGATTCCCGGCCGGGGTCGTGCCGCCGAGGCGGTACAATGGCCGCATGAGCACCCCCGAACACTCCCCGCTCGGCAAGACCACGGTCTACGCCGACCGCTACGACCCCTCCCTGCTGTTTCCCATCCCGCGCCAGGCCAAGCGCGACGAGATCGGCGTGTCCGCGCCGCTGCCGTTCCATGGCGAGGACATCTGGAACGCCTATGAGCTGTCCTGGCTGGATACGCGCGGCAAGCCGGTGGTGGCGCTGGCGGAATTCCGCGTGCCGGCCACGTCGCCGAACATTATCGAATCGAAGTCGTTCAAGCTGTATCTCAACGGCTTTTCGCAGGAGCGCGTGGCCGACCGGGGCAACCTGATCGCCACCCTGGTGCGCGATCTCTCCGCTGCCGCCGGAGCGCCGGTGGAGGTCGCCCTGACCGATGCGCAGGCGCAGGGCCATGCGGTGACCGACCTGGACGGCATGCTGGTCGACGACCTGCCGGTGGACATCGACGATTACGGCCCGCCGCGCGCGGACTATCTGACCGCCGACAAGGCCCAGCCCGAGGTCGAGCAGACGCTGGTGTCGAACCTGCTGCGCTCGAACTGCCCGGTGACCGGCCAGCCGGACTGGGGCAGCGTGCAGATCCGCTATCGCGGCGCACCGATCGACCCGGCCGGCCTGCTGCGCTATCTCGTCTCCTTCCGCAACCACAATGAATTCCACGAGCAGTGCGTGGAGCGCATCTTCGTGGACGTGATGGCGCGATGCCGTCCGCAGCAGCTCAGCGTGTATGCGCGCTACACGCGGCGCGGCGGGCTGGATATCAATCCGTATCGCAGCACGGGCACGGAACACCCGGGCAATCCACGCGGCGCACGCCAGTAACGTGCGCGCGTCGTTAAGAGGACGTCCACGCAACGGCGCGCAGTAACCGCAGCTTCATATCGACCGGGCTAGCCTCCTTCGAACGAGGTGCCCGGCACTGCGAAAGCGTCGGTCGGGTGTGCATCCGCCACCAGCCACGGGGTCAGTCATGAATATCCAGGCTCGTAAAACGGCTTTGTACTGCGCGACCCTTGCCGGACTGCTTGTACTCAGCGCGTGCGGCAAGAACCAGGAATCACCCGGCACACCATCGGCAGCACCGGGGAGCAGCGCTCCCGCACCCGCTGCTCCCGCGCCCACCACCACCGCTCCGCCGACACCGGCGCCCACCAGCACGGCACCCGCACCGGAGCAGACCACGGGCAAGGCTGCCAGCGTGAAGAGCGGCGGCGAGATCAAGGTGGCCGCCGTCACCATCGGCAGCCAGGTCGATGCCGGCCATGCGATCAGCAGGGAACAGCGCCAGTTTGCACCGGAAGACAAATCCATCTACGCCAGCGTCGCCACCACCGGCACCAGCGACAACGCCACGCTCAATGCGAAGTGGAGCTACATCGAAGGGCAGGACGAGACCTTCAGCAGCACCACCGAGTCCATTGCCACCGATGGCCCCGCCGTGACCACATTCAAGGTGCAGAATCCCAACGCGTGGCCCAAGGGCAAGTACAAGGTGATCATTTCGCTCAACGGCAAGCAGGTGGCCTCGGAAGGCTTCGAGGTACGCGGCTGATCGTTCCCGCGACAGCGAATGAAAAAGGCGCCCGCAGGCGCCTTTTTCATTTCAGGGCGATGCACCGCCCGGGTGCGCCTGTTACAGCGCCCGCTTGAAGCGATGCATGCGCACGCCGGCAATGACCTGCAGGATGCCGTAGACCAGCGCGGCTACGCCGATCCAGATCGCCACGGTCAGCAGGCCCGCCACCGGGTAGGCCACCAGCAGCCCGCCGAGCACAATGGCGAGCACGCCGCTCAAGGCGATCATCCATTCGCCCTGGATTTCCTTGCGCACCCGGAAGGCGAACACGATGCGGTAAACGCCGGCCACGATCAGCCATGCGGCGAGGAAGATCAGCAACACGTTGACCACCGCCAGCGGATGCCAGAGGGCCAGCAGGCCGAACACGATGGAGGCGAGCGCATACAGCACCAGCCAGCCGCGCGACACCGCCACGTGACGGTTGAACAGGGCGAACAGGCTGATGACGCCCTCGGCCAGCGCCATGATGCCGAACGCCCAGGTCAGTGCCACTACCGTGCTTCCCGGCCACAGGATCGCGCTGATGCCGAACAGGATGGAGATGACGCCGTAGATCACCAGCAGCCAGCCGGTGCGGCTGACGCCACGCTGCAGGAGGGAACTCATGGTCGCGATACTCCTTGGATGTTGATAGACGAACCGGTGCGGCTCGCAGCCTCGCGAGTAGACACCATTGGCTCGAACCGGCCACTGGGCTGGCTCCCCTTCGTCGCGCGCGGCGCCGAGACGCCATCGACGCATCTTCCATGTCGACGCGGCGCGAAAGTGGTCTCAGTCAAGGACATACAGGCATGAACCCACCCGACCTGCCGCAACACCCAGGGCACGCGTGCTTAACCTACAGGCTGATCGAATCGCTCCCTGCAATGCGCATTGCATCCACCCGACACCCAATGAGGATCAGTCATGAATCAAGACACCATCCAGGGGAATTGGAAGCAACTCAGCGGCCAGATCAAACAGCACTGGGGCAAGCTCACCGATGACGACCTCAAGGTCGCCGAGGGCAACGCCGAGTACCTGTCAGGCAAGCTGCAGGAGCGTTATGGCATTGCGCGCGACGAGGCCATGAAGCAGGTCAAGGCCTTCGAGAAAGAGATCCGCCACCACTGATCGACCCATGACCATGGCGCGCCCGTTCCACCGGACGGGCGCGCTTTCGATACCTGCGCCGGGCCCATCACTCTTGCGCGCAATAGAGTTCGAACAGTCGCTGCATCAGGGCATGCACGCGATCGTCGCTGATCGCGTAGTAGATCGACTGTCCCTCGCGGCGCCCGGACACCAGCCCGTCGCGACGAAGCAGTGACAGGTGCTGCGACACCACGCTCTGCGCCAGCCCCAGCGCCTCGGCCAGGCCGCCGACCGAACGTTCGCCATCGAGCAATTGGCACACCAGCATCAACCGGTTGCTGCTGCCCAGCGCCTTGAGCACGCTCACGGCTTCGTCGGCATGGCGTTGCATGGCTTCCAGGCTGACCGCGGTTTTGCCGGATGTTCTGCGTCGCGTCGCCATTACATGGTGTCGAGCGGGATCTTGAGGTACGCCGTGCCGTTGTCTTCCGCCGGAGGGAACCTGCCTCCGCGCATGTTCACCTGCACGGACGGCAGCAGCAGGCGCGGCATGGACAGCGTGGCGTCGCGGGTGTTGCGCATCTGCACGAAATCCTCCTCGCCCTTGCCTTCACCCACATGGATGTTGGAACGCCGCTCGTCGCCCACCGTGGTTTCGTGGGTGAACTGGTCACGGCCCGGCGCCTTGTAATCGTGGCACAGGAACACGCGCGTCTCGTCCGGCAAGGCAAAGATGCGCTGGATGGAGCGATACAGCGTGCGCGCATCGCCACCGGGGAAATCGCAGCGCGCCGTGCCGTAGTCGGGCATGAACAAGGTATCGCCGACAAAGGCCGCATCGCCGATGAAATGCGTCATGCAGGCCGGCGTATGCCCAGGGGTATGCATGGCCACGGCGTCGATGCTGCCCAGTCGATAGCGCTCGCCATCCTGGAACAGGTGATCGAACTGGCTGCCGTCGCGCCGGAACTCGCTGCCCGCGTTGAAGACCTCGCCGAAGGTCTCCTGCACTTCGCGGATGTGCTCACCGATGGCGAGCTTGCCGCCCAGCACCGACTGCACGTAGGGAGCGGCAGACAGGTGATCGGCGTGCACATGCGTGTCGATCACCCATTCCACGTCCAGTCCCTGTGCCTTCACGAAGTCGATCAGCGCGTTGGCCGAATCGCGCCGCGTGCGGCCCGACACCGGATCGAAGTCGAGCACGCTGTCGATCACCGCCGCCTTGCGCGTGGCCGGATCCCATGCGACGTAACTGAAGGTATTGGTGGCCTCGTCGAAGAAGGCCTTTACGTCAGGTCGTTGCACGGTGGCTGCCTCGCGTCGAAGAACCCTGATTGGAACGCATCGGCCAGCGCGATGCCAGCCACCAGCCCAGCACCATCATGGCGACCAGCAGCCAGACGGAAGCCACGCCACCGGCGAGCGAGGCCAGTGCAGGCCCCGGGCAGTAGCCGGCAATGCCCCAGCCGATGCCGAACAGCGCTGCGCCTATCAACAGGCGCGCGTCGATGTGTTGCAGCGTTGGCACATCGAACGATGCCTCGTAGCGTGGCTTGCGCGCGCGCCACACCAGGCGGTAACCGATGGCGGTAACGGGCACCGCGCCCGCCATGACGAACAGCAGGCGCGGATCCCACGCGCCGCCCACGTCGAGGAAGCCAAGCACCACGGCCGGATGCGTCATCCCGGCGATGCCCAGTCCGACACCAAACAACAGCCCAGCGATCAAGGCCATCAGCGCTTTCATGCCGGCAACCCTCCCAGCCAGTGGCGAACCACGGCTACCGTCAGCATGCCCAGCACCATGAAAACGGCGGTCGCAGCGATGGAGCGCGACGACAGGCGCGCGATGCCGCACACGCCATGACCGCTGGTGCAACCGCTGCCCAGCCGCGTACCGAAACCCACCAGCAGACCGGCCAGTGCCATCCACGGCCACGCCACCTGCGGCGCGCCCAGACCGTTGTCACCGCGCACAAGCCACAGGCACAGCGGCGACATCACCAACCCGGCGACGAACGCAGCACGCCATGGCCAGTCACCCGCGCCTCGCAGCAGGCTGCTGGCAATGCCGCTGATGCCGGCGATGCGGCCGAGCATCGCCATCAGCCACACCGCGGCCAGGCCGATCAGGATTCCGCCGAGCAGCGAAAGCAGCCAGGGATGCATAAAGCACCTATATATTCATATATTCGATATTGCTAATATATTGCCCGCCGTGGCCTCACGCAAGGCAGGGACCGTCGCAGGAATGGCCATTCCACTCTACCCGGGCCCAGGACGACGCGCCGTCAAGAACGGCTAGAACGATTGCCTCAGGGTGAACCAGGTCTGCGGCGAACTGCCCGGCTCACGGCGGCCGGTGGGCACGGCATAACTCAGCCGCGCGCTGAAACCTCTGCGCTGCCAGCCCAGGCCGACGCCCGCACCCTGCAGCTCCATGCGGGTTGCGGTGGCCTCGCCCTTGGCGCGCAGCTGGCCCTTGCCGACGTCATAGAACGCCTCCATGGAGAAACCCGGCAGGCCGCGCGGCAAGTACGACATGCCCAGTGACGCCACGCCGCCGCTGTCCACCGAAGGCGCATTCTGGTTATAGGCCCGCACCGCGCCGGGGCCGCCGAGCGACATGCGCTCCGAGCCGTCCAGCGCCCGGCTGGCCCACTGGCCTTGCAGCTGTGCGGTGGCCACGAGCCGTGCACCCAGCCATTTCGACGCGCCGCCCGATGCCTCGAGCTTGGCGAAGTCCTGTGCGTGGGTTTCCTTCGCGGTGTAGCCCATGGAACGGTCGATGTCGTCGGCGTCCATGCGTCCGGCGCCTACGCCCAGGTTGTAGTTCAGCGCCATGTTGAGCTTCGAGAGTGCGCGCGAGGCATCGCCGCTCACGCGCGCCGAGACCACATCGCCCTCGCGCCGGCTTTCCAGCAGATCGCCGAAGCGCAGGTCATCCAGCTGCTTGTGCTCGACCGACAGCGACAGATCCATGTCGGCGCCCGGCTTGCGCAGCAGCGGCCGCGACGCGTAGACGCTGGTAACGCGGGCATGGCCCTTGCCCAGGCCATCGAAAATGCCGCCGAGCCGGTAACCCACTTCCGAGTACGCGGCACCCACGCGCAGGCCGTTGCCACCCACGGCGCTGTCGTACGACAGGCGACCCACGCGCGTCTCACCGCCCTGTTGATCGCGGGGCTGCAGGAAGGTTGGCGTGCCGATGGCAAGCAGTTCCAGCCGGTCGCCATGGCCGAACACGTTGTTGATGCCGGCCTGCACACCGATGCGCTGCACACCGGAATTCTGCGAGCCCGCGTTATCCGCCATGACCAAGGCGTCCATGCCCGCGCCGCGCACCACATGCACCGTGACCAGGCTTCCGCCCTCCTCCTCGCCTTCGGAAAGCGAGGCATGCACCGCGCCCACCCCGGGCAGCTTGCGCACCAGCGCCATGCCCTGCTCGATATCCGGCAGGGAGCGGCTGTGACGGGCGAAGATGCGGTCCAGCAGGCTGTCGCTGATCGGCGACGCGTTGTCGATGCGCACGCGCTCGATGCGGCCACGCAGCAGCGTGAAGCGCACCACGCCATCGGCGACTTCCTGTGGCGGCAGCGACACACTCACCGGATTGCCGCTGAGCCGGTACAGCGCAAGGCTGATGACGCCGCGCAAGGCCTTGAGCTGCGACAGCGTGACCTCGGTTCCGCGCAGGGGCGCCACCAGGGCTTCGGTCTGCGCGCGCTCCGCGGGAGACAACTCGCCCTCGATCTGGATGTCCTTGATGGGGAACGCCAGCTCTTGGGTTGCCGCCACCGCCGGCGCGGGTGCCTGGAACGGATCATCCGCACTCGCGGCACGGTTCTGCGGTGCCACGGGCTGGGTGAGTTCCGGGTTCTGGCGCAGCAGGCTGCCCGAGGTGGTGAATTCGTCGGCGCGTGCATGGCCGGACAAGGCCAGCAACACCGAAGCATAGAGATAACCGGAGCGATGACGTCCGGTGGGAATACGGCAGATGAACATGGAGGTGAACCATCGGGCGCGCCCTGGGCGCGCGTCTGCAAACGTGCAGCGCGACGACGTGGAGCGGGCGATCACACAGCCAGCGCTTCCGTGATGCATCGTCCACGCGCGTGAACGAAGCGCCTGTCATGAAAAAGCGTTGCGGAGGCACTGGTCCCCCGCAACGCCACAAGGCAAGGCCGCCACTTGCCGGTCAACCCGATGCGCTTGCGCGCAACGTTGCCGGCCGGTGGGGCCCGCTCGATCAACCGCGGTAGTACGGCGGGTAGTCACCGGTCCAACGACCGTCACGCTGCAGGTACAGCATCATGCCGTGGTCGTCGATGGTGAACACATAGCCGTCCGGCGTGGTGTAGGTCGGCTTGCCCTGCGTGCTGGCCTGCGCATCGGCCTTGGCGCGAGCCTCGGCGTCGGCACGGGCCTGGGCATCCGCCTGGGCGCGAGCCTGGGCGTCGGCCTGGGCACGGGCATCGGCCTCTGCCTGCGCGCGGGCCTGCGCTTCCGCCTGGGCACGTGCCTGCGCTTCGGCCTGCGCGCGAGCGTCGGCGTCGGACTGGCTGTCGGTGGTGCCGCCGATGATGTGCTTCTCCACCTGCGGCGCGCTCAGCGTGCCGCCCACCGTGACAGAGCGACCGGCGATGTCGATGCGCTGACCGGCCTTCACGTTGCCCACTGTCACGGCGTCATTGGCGCTGATGGCGGCCATGCCGGCTGCGGTGGTGTTGGACGACGCGGCCTGCGTCACCCGCGAACCGGAAACGAAGGCGTTGCCCCGGGTGCTGGTGATGTCGCCGTTCTGGGTAACGATGGAGTCCTGCGATTTCCCGCTGCAACCGTAGCCGTTGTTCGAGCAGACGTAGTCGGTGTGCTGGATGCCGCTGACCCGCACGTCACCCTCGGCCTCGAGCTTGCCGTTGAGCTGGAGGTTCTCGGCGGCCACGTCGACGGAACGACCCTTGACGTTGGCAATCGTGCTCACCGGGCTGGCCGTGTTGTAGACGGCGCCTTCGTTGACGTACTTCGACTCGCGCTCGGCGCGGATGGTCACCTGCTGGTCGGCGCTGGTAGTCACGCCCTTGGCCTGGTTGATCGCACCGGCCACCAGCGTGGCATTGCCGTACTTGCTGGTGACGTCGGCCGTCTGGTTCAGCTGCCCGGCGTTGACGAAGAGATCGCCGCTGGCCACCACGGGGGCGTTCACGCTGACATGGTTGCCGCGAACGGAGGCCGCGCGCTCCGCGGTGATGCCGCCCTTCAGGGCAACGTCGCCGGCATCGGCATCCACCATCACCTGGCCGGTACTCGCCTTCAGCTGCGCGCCGTTCTCCACGGTGACGTTGCCGCCCTTGGCGGCGCTGCCCGGCATGACGCGTGCGGTGGACAGGTTGATATCGCCATTGGAGGTCAGCTTGCCGCCCGCGCTGACGCTGCCGTCTTGCGTGGCGCCGAGCACGATGGTGGCCTGCGGGCCCCAGTTGGCCTGGTTGGCTTCGATGGTGCCGGTGTTGCGCACCACGGTGTTCAGCGCATTGCCGGTGGCGGCGGCAGTGAGCGACACGGTGCCGCCCTTGGACACGATCACGCCGCCGTTGTCGGCCAGCGCGTTCACCGCAGCCTTGTTCAGCGTGACGTTGACGTCGGAGTTGTCCATGGACAGCGACACGTTGTCCGCAGCGGCCAGCGCCACGCCGGTGGCGTTGATCTGGCCCTTGTTCACGGCCTGCGCGCCCACCAGGGCCACGCCGTTGCGGGCGTTGATGGTGCCGGCATTGTTCACCGCGCCCTGCTTGCCATCACCCGACAGCTGCACGCGCTGGCCCGGACGGGCATTCATGAAATCCCCGTCGCTGATGTTGAGGGTGGAGGCCACCAGGCTGTCCACGTTCACCTGCGCGCCGGAACCGAACATCACGCCGTTCGGGTTCACCACGAACACGCGGCCATTGGCGTTGAGGGCACCGTTGATCTGCGTGGCGGTAGCGGAACCGGTGACGCGGTTGAGGATGGCCGACTGCGCGTTAGGCTGCTGGATATCCACCGACTGGCCGCTGGCGATATCGAAGTTCTTCCAGTTGACGATCATCTTGTCGCTGTTCTGCGAGATGGTCGTCCTGGCGCCGCTGGTATTGATCGAGCCGTTGCCCGCGGCGATCTGGCCCGAATCGAGCGCCCATGCACTGCCGGCGCAGCCCATGGCCCATGCCAGCACGGCCGGCTTCATGGCACGAAGTGCCGCGGATCCCTTGTTGTTCATCTGCAATTGCTCCTGCTTCGACTGCTTCAACCGGGCGCTCGCGATGCGACGCCCAGCACCCATGCCGACCCGTGGAGAACTTCCGCAGGCCGGCAGAACGAAACGGTGGTGATGGGTTGCATGCGCCGCTGACGACAAGCGCAACCGGGCACGACCGCAAGAATGTGCGCGCACCTTCGTGGATCGGCACGGCATGGGTCGATGAGAAATTGCTGAGTGTTGGCGCTACCCGACGGGATTCAGAGACATCCCGGCAGCGATGTGCTTGGCCTTCACGATGCGGGAGCCCGGAGCACTTCAGGAGCGTGAGGATGCGCCGGCTGTACGCGTTGCGTACTCACGCGCCATGGCGCGAGCACTGCGCCAAAGAAAAAACCCTGCCGGGCAACCGACAGGGTTTCATCCAGAACATGGCGCGCCCGGAGGGATTCGAACCCCCGACCAATGGCTTCGGAAGCCACTACTCTATCCGGCTGAGCTACGGGCGCATGAGCGATGCGCGTGGGCGGGACCGGGGTCCGGCACACGGCGGACGCGCAGTATAACGGAGTTGGCAGGCCCGCGCCGCCCCGGCTCGCGGCCCTGCCCCCGGTGGGAATAGGGCCGCAAACACAGGATCAACGGGCCTTGAGCAGCTCGGCCAGGCGATCGGGCTTGCCGGCGATGCGCTCCAGGTGCGGGTACTTCAGGCCGTCGTGGTAGTCGATGCGCAGCGTCTTGTACTCGTCGAAGTTCTTCACCAGCAGCTCCACCGGCTGGTTCTTGTCCTTCGCCGCCGCCGTCACCGCGTCCTTGATGGCGTCGCCCGAATACTCCTTGCCGTTCACCGCAATCACCTTCATGCCCGGCGACAGGCCAGCCTTGAAGGCGGGGCCGTCCCACAGCACATCGGCGATGTCGCCACCCTTGCCCATGGCCAGGCCCAGCGAATAGGTCAGGTTGGCACCGCCCATGCGGGCTTCCACGGCCTTGGCCACGTCCGACGGCTTATCGGTGTAGACCAGCTTCCAGCCGTTTGCCTCGAAGCCGCCGATCAGCGGACCGTGGCCGTCCAGGCGCTCGCGCAGGTAGCTGGCCCAGTCGTACGGGGTGATGTCGTTGAGCGTCTTCACCACGTCGTCGAAGGTGTAGGTGTTGACGTCCCACTCGCCGTTCTTCACGCCGAAGAAGGCCTTGGCGAAATCGTCGATTGAGCGCTTGTCACTGGTGAGGTCACGCAGCTTGCCGTCCACGTCGAGCCAGATCATCTGGCCGCCGGAATAGTAATCCTCGCTCATCTGGTAGTTGCGATACGGCAGCGGGCGACGCATCGCGATGATCGGGTCGTTGGTGGTGTCCTGGATATTGCGCCACTGCTGCAGGCCCGGGCGGCCGCGGTCATAGGTGGCGGCCACATTGGCCAGCATGTCCAGCGCCTGGTCCTGCTTCCACAGGCCCGAGCGGGCGGCCATCACGTAGCCCCAGAACTGGGTCTGGCCTTCGTACACCCACAGCAGGCTGTCCTGCATGGGCACGTTGAAGTTCGGCGTGGAGAGATCCGCGCCGCGACGGTACTTGCCGTCCCACGAATGGTTGAACTCGTGCGAGAGCAGGTCGCGCATGACCACGCTCTTGTCCCACTCGGTGAAATAGCCGGGGCTCACGCCGTTTTCGCTGGAGCGGTGATGTTCCAGGCCATTGCCGGACATCTTCTCGCTCAACGAGAACAGGAAGTCGTAGTGGTTGTAGTGGTGCGCGCCGTAGAGCTTGTACATCTGCTGCACGAGGTTCTGGTGCACCTTCAGCTGCTCGGGCTTGATCTCCAGGTACTTCGGATCGTCCGCCACGATGTTGAGGAACACCGGCGTCTTCGCGCCCGGGTCCAGGTCAACGCGCTTGAAGTACTTGCCGGCGTAGATCGGCGAGTCGACCAGGTTTTCGTAGTCGATCGGCTTGAAGGTCACCGTGTCGCCGCTGCGCGAGGCCAGCTCCAGCGCGCTGCCGTACTGCCAGCCCGTCGGGAAGGTCACGCTGGTTTCCGCCTTGATCTGGCGCGCGAAGTAACCGGCCGGATACAGCGACACCGAGTTCCACTGCAGGTTGAGCATTTCCGGCGTCATCACCACGCGGCCCTGGCGGGTGTCCTGCGCGGAGAGGAACTGGAAGTCCACTTCCACTTCGCTCGCGCCCTGCGGCACGTCCACGTGGAAGGCGAACACGTTGAGCGGATCGCGCTTCCACGGAATCACCTTGCCGTTCGCCTTCACCACCAGGCCAGCCAGCTTGTCGATCGAGCCGGTCGGCGAATGGTTGCCCGGCAGCCACTGCGGATACAGCAGCGTCAGCGGTCCCGCCTGCGCCGGCACCGTTTCGTGCACGCGGAACACGCGGTGCGCGAGATCGGTCGCGTCCACGTTGATCTTCAGCGTGCCATTGAACGGAATGTCCTGCGGTGCAGGAACATCGGCGAGTGCCGCGAAGCTGCCAAGGCCGATGGCCGTGGCGAACATGGCGGAAGCGAGGCGCGTTACTTTCAAGAGGTTCTCCCAAGGAATCGGATTCGTGCATAGCCGCTTGCTGCACGAAACATGAACCTCTGATGCTAGTGTGCGTTGACATGCCGCACCCCCTGCCATTGGTCATGGAAGTGCCTGAACTTCCCCTATCCGCAAAACGTGTCAAGGGTTTTACAGGCGTTAAAAACCCGTATCCTTTTCTTACCGCGATCCCCGCGCGGCCCCCGGCGACATTCCCCCTTGTTGTCGCTGCGGATCACAAAAATAGATGGAGCACTCCATGAACAAGACTCTGCTTGCGGCCGCTTTGGCCGTCGTTGCTGCTGCGCCTTTCGCTGCCAAGGCTGACGAAAACAACCAGCTCAACAACTTCTTCGTGGCCGGCAACCTGGGCCAGAGCAACTACCGCATCGGTGGCATCTCCGACAAGAGCGACGCTTTCTACAACCTGCGCTTCGGCTGGCGCTGGAACGGCATCGTCGGTGCCGAACTCGGCTACGCCGACCTTGGCAAGGCCAAGAACGACTACAACTTCGCCAGCACCTGGGCCAAGCCGCGCGTGGCGCAGCTGGGCGTGACGGCCAAGTACAACTTCTACAACAACTGGTACGTCACCGGTCACGGCGGCTACCTGCGTTCGCGCACCACTGCCGGTGTCACCGTCGGCAACGTGTCCGCCTCCGAGAAGAGCTGGAACAACGGCTGGTACGCCGGTGCAGGCGTGGGCTACGACGTCACGCAGAACGTCAGCCTGGCGCTGAACTACGACAACTACCACGTGAAGTACGGCCGCGCTGGCGCCAGCGAGTCGCAGGCCAACACCAACATCGCCGCGTACTCCGCGTCGGTGGAATACCGCTTCTAAGCAGCGGTTGGTGTGAGATGAAGAACGGCCGCGCAAGCGGCCGTTCTTCTTTGTGTGCGCAAGAGCTCGCCCATGTCGGCTCTTCTGTAGGAGCGCACTTGTGCGCGACCATCCAACGTAGCGGCATCGACATGGCTCCGCGGTCGCGCACAAGTGCGCTCCTACAGTGCCTGCATGGGCAATTCGCCCAACAAAAAGGCCGCTTTCGCGGCCTTTTTGTTCGCAGCGGGCGATCGCTTACCCCTGCTTCTCCAGCTTGCTGTGATGCATGCCGTAGAGGAAATAGATCACCAGGCCAATGCTCACCCAGATCAGGAACACCTTCCAGGTGATCAGCGGCAGTTCGGCCAGCAGCCAGATGGAGAAGGCGATGCCGATCAGCGGCACCAGCGGCACCAGCGGCGTGCGGAAGGAGCGCTGCAGTTCCGGCTTGCGCTTACGCAGGATGATCACCGAGGTGCAGATCACGATGAAGGCCGAGAGCACGCCGATGTTCACCAGCTTGGCCACTTCCTCGATCGGCAGCAGGCCGGCCACCAGCGCGGTGAACACGCCCAGCACCAGCGTGGGGCGATGCGGCGTGCCGTAACGCGGATGCACATGGGCGAACCAGCCCGGCAGCAGGCCGTCACGCGACAGCGCGTACCAGATGCGCGTGGCGCCGAGCATGAAGGCGAACAGCACGCTGATCAGGCCGAACACCGCTGACACCGACACGGTGAGCGCCACCCACTCCAGGCCAAGACCCTTGAAGGCGTCAGCCACCGGGGCGCCGGTATTGAGCGTGCTGTAGTGGGCAATGCCGGTGAGTACCATCGACACGGCGAGGTACATGGTCATCGAAATGCCCAGCGACAGCAGCACTGCGCGCGGCAGGTCGCGTTGCGGGTTCTTCGATTCTTCCGCCGCCGTGGTCAGCGTGTCGTAGCCGAACACCGCGAAGAACACCACCGCCGCCGCGGCAGCCACGCCCTGGAAGCCGAAGTGGCCGACACCGTCGGGGCCGATCACGTGCTCGGGAATGAAGGGCACCCAGTTGGACGGCTTCACGTAGAACGCGCCGATGCCGATGACCAGCGCCACCGCGGCCACCTTGATCGCCACCACCAGCGTGTTGAAGCGCGCGCCCCACTCGGTGCGGAAGATCAGCAGCGCCGACACGCCCAGCGTCACCAGCGCGGCGACCACATTGAAGACATGGCCTTCGCCGGTACCGATGGCGCCCTGCGCCCACACCGGTATGTGGATGCCCATGCTGGTCAGCGCCGACTGCACGTAGCCCGACCAGCCGATGGCCACCACGGCGACGATCAGCGCGTATTCGAGCAGCAGGTCCCAGCCGATCAGCCAGGCCGCGAGCTCACCGAGCACGGCGTAACCGTAGGTATAGGCGCTGCCGGTCACGGGGATCATGCCGGCGAACTCGGCGTAGCACAGGGCCGCCGCCGCGCTGGCAATGCCTGCGATCAGGAAGGAGATGGCCACGGCCGGGCCGGCGTTGATGGCGGCCTGCTGGCCGGCCAGCACGAACACGCCCACGCCGATGATGCCGCCGATACCGATGGCGGTGAGCTGCCAAAGACCCAGCACGCGGCGGAAATCGCCACGCTTGCCGGCCTCGGCCTGCAACGCCTCCACGGACTTGTGGCGCAACAACTTGTCGAAGAAACCCATCAGCTCATCCCCGGGAAAAAGAGTCTGCTCGATACCTTCCCGCGGCGCGGGCTACGGAAAGGTGTCGAACAGGCATGAGGCCCAGATCATAGCGAATGGCCCCGCCCCTGCCATGCTGCAGCTGCGCGGTAGTGCCATTGGTCCTAGCCGGGGATGGCCTTTTCGGAGCCTTCGCGGCCCGCCGAGGAAACGGCCAGCCAGCCCAGCGCCAAGGCACTGGCCAGCGCAACGGCCACCAGTGCCACCACCACGGGGCCGTCCAGATGCGGCACGCCGAACCAGCCGCCGCTGAGCAGAGGAATCGCCGCCGTCGCCAGCAGGCGCGCAAACTCCAGGCCCAGGCCGATGCGGCGCCCTTCGGTCAGCGCGCCCAGTGCCGTGAGGCTCAGCACGAGGAAAACGGCATAGCCCACCAGCTCCACGGCGGCCAGATGCTTGGCCAGATCCAGGAACTGCACCGCCATGCCCAGCAGCAGCGCGAACTGCACGAGGCTGTAGAGGGTGAGGCCGCGCGAGAGCGGCGGCAGGTAGCGCGTGCGCCCAATGTCGAAGTCCGGCTTGGGAAACCGTTGCGCCACATCCGCGGGGCGCCAGCCCGGCGGCTTCAGCCATACCCGCAGCTTGTCGCCCCAGCGGCGCGCGTGCCACGCATCCTTTGCCGTGGCCCAGTACACCTCGGCGTTGGCCCACAGCGGATTCCAGCTGCGCAGCGGCGAGCGGGTGCCGTACACCGGTGGATCGGTGTCGTCTTCCTCGATGAAGGTACCGAACAGCCGGTCCCACACGATCAGGATGCCGCCGTAGTTACGGTCCAGGTACTTGTCGTTCACCGCGTGGTGCGCGCGATGGTTGGACGGCGAACAGAACACGCGGTCGAACCAGCCCAGCCGCCCCACCAGTTCGGTATGCACCCAGAACTGGTACAGCAGGTCGATCAACGCCACCACCACGAACACTTCCAGCGGATAGCCCACGATGGCCATCGGCAGATAGAACAGCCAGCCCAGCAGCACGCCGCTGCCGGTCTGGCGCAGCGCGGTGGAAAGGTTGTAATCCTCGCTCTGGTGGTGCACCACGTGCGCGGCCCAGAGGATGTTCACCTCATGCCCTGCGCGATGCAGCCAGTAGTAGCAGAAGTCATAGACCAACAAGGCCGAGACCCACACCCACACGCTGCTCGCCGGCAGCGCGAAGATGGCCAGGCGCTGCACGCACCATGCATAGATGCCCAGCGTGAGCAGCTTGCTGAAGACGGCGACGATCTGCGAGATCACGCCCAGCCCCAGGCTGTTGATCGCATCGCTGGAGTGATACACGCGGCGGCCGCGCAACTTCGCCACCAGCAGTTCCAGCGCAATCAGCGCGAAGAACACCGGCGTGGCCCAGGTAATGATGACTTCCTGCGTATTCATCGCTGCTCATCGACTCCCGCGAACCGAACGCGCCAGGCACCACAACGCGGTGTAGTAGGTGGCCAGCACCC
Source organism: Dyella telluris (assembly GCF_014297575.1). Classification (NCBI taxonomy): domain Bacteria; kingdom Pseudomonadati; phylum Pseudomonadota; class Gammaproteobacteria; order Lysobacterales; family Rhodanobacteraceae; genus Dyella; species Dyella telluris. Next base: position 1,859,003 of record NZ_CP060412.1, read on the forward strand.
ACAACCCCGACATCGGAATGACGAAGCGGAAGCGGTCCCACGCCAGCAGTGTATCGCTGAGCATGAAGATCAGGGCGCCGGCCATGGACCACTGCGCCGAACCGGCCAGTTCGTCCATCGCGTGTCGCCGCGCGCGCACCACGGCCTGCCCGCCCATGGCTGCCAGCACCAGCACGTAGACCACCACCGGCACGTGCAGGGCTTCCGGCAGCGACGGCCACAACGCCCACAGGTTGAGCGCGCCATAGGCGACGCAGGCCAGCATGCCCAACGGACGCTCGGCAAACCGGCTGTCGCCCAGCAGGGCCACGATGAAACACAGGTGCGCGAGCAGGAACGAGACCAGCCCCGGCACGAAGGCATCCTGCGGCAACATCAGGAAGACATCGCCGACCAGTGACGCCATCATGCCCGCCGCCATCCAGCGACGGTACCGAAGCGACACGGCCGGCTCGGTGCGCAGCACTGTCCAAAGGATCAGCAGGGTCGCGAGTGGCTTGCAGATCCAGTGCAGCCAGCGCCAGCCATCGATCTCACCCTTGGATGCGAACGTGATGCCCACGATGGCCCCGATGGCCAGCAGCGCGATCGCGACGTCGGATCCGCGCGACGAGGCGGGCCTCATCGTTGCGTTTGAAACGGCCATGCGTGGATTCCCCGATCCCCCAGAATCCCGGGATGGTAGAACCAATGGCTTCCGAGGCCCTGTCGCACCGCAAAAAATTGCTCCGTCGGCTGGCGCACCCCGGAAGGCCCGGTCAAAAAAAACCCTCTCCGGGGAGCCCCGGAGAGGGCTTGCAAGAAGCGGGTACGCCGGCGGGACGGCGTTTCCCTCTCCACCTTCCCCAAGCGGGGAAGGTCCTCCACATGCGTTCGGAGGGTTTAGAACTTGGCGTTGATGTTGAAGAACACCTGGCGCGGTGCGCCGGCCATCAGCGTCTGGTTCCAGCCCTGCGGGTCCGAGGCCACGTAGCCGTTGGTGCCCGTGGTCGCGAAGTAGCGCTTGTTGAGCAGGTTGGTCACGTTGAGCCCCAGGCTCAGGTCCTTCACGAAGGACAGCGCGCCCACGTCATAGTTCACGCCCGCGTCGAACAGCCAGTACGACGGCACCTGCGAGTCGTTGATATACGTGATGTAGCGGCGGCCGGTGTACTTGCCGTCCAGCGTGGCGGTGAAGCCGCCGAAGCTGTAGCTCACGTTGCTGGAGAACATCCAGGTGGGGATGCCGACCACATACTTGCCATCGGTCGCCACCACACCGTTGTTCAGGTAGTCATCCTGGTACTTGGAGTTGTCGTAGGACAGCGAGTTGAGCCAGCGCAGGTGTTCCACCGGGCGCCAGATCACCGCCAGATCCACGCCGGTGCTCTTCACCGAACCCACGTTGTTGATGATGGCCGAGCACGTCTGCACGGCGCTGCACGGGGACACCGCCAGCAGGCGGTTGGTGAAGCGGGTGTAGTACGCATCGGCCGAGGCTTCGATGGTGTCGCCGTGCACGCGATAGCCCATCTCGAAAGTCTGCGACTGTTCGGGGCTCAGCGAGCTCTTGCTGGCGTTGAACGCCGCCTGCGACTGGCTGAAGGGCAGGAAGCCATAAGCGGCGATGTTCTTGCTGTAGGAGGCGTAGACCTCCTGCGCGCCGTCGATCTTGTAGTTCACGCCCGCCTGCGGCAGGAAGCCATCGCTGGCGCGGATGCGACCGGCGGCCAGCGCGCTGCTCGCCACCAGCGAATCGGCCGTGTTGGTCACGCCCAGCGCCTTCGCACCGAAGTTCACCGTGAGGCGGTCGTCCATCAGGTGGATGGTGTCGGAGGCGTACGCCGTGCGCGTCTGCGTGTTGTAGTGCTGGAAGAAGCCACGCGCGAACGGCTCTTCATTCTCGTAGAAGTTGCTCAGGTAGTTGTACGCGCCGGTGAGGTAGAAGTAGTTGCGTTCCTGGTTGGTCTTGGCGTTCTCCGCCCAGAAGCCCACCTCGATATCGTTGTTGCCCAGCGAGAACAGCAGCGAGCCGGTGCCGCCGTAGCGGTCCAGGCCGTAATCCGTGGTACGCATGGCCAGCGGCACGGTGGGCGACGACGCCACGTACGGCGTGGCCCACTGACCTTCGCCGCGGTTGTCGTGGTAGTACGTGCCAAGGTTCAGCGTGGTGTGTTCGCTGAGGTTGAACGTGCCGCTCAGGCCGGCAAGGTTGTCGCGACGGATGCCACCACCGGCGTAATAGGTGGAGTCCACCAGGTCGTAGCCGGCCGGCAGCGGCGACAGCACCGACGGATAAGCGCCCTTGCCGTTGTATGCGTTGGCGATCTGCACCGCCGTGTTCCAGTCCGGCTGCAGATAGTCCCAGTTCCAACCCAGCGCCTTCTGGCTGGCCAGGGACAGGTCCATGTAGTCGTACTCCTTGCGACGCGAGTTGTCGACGAACAGGCTGACGCTGCCGCTATCCCACTGGTACACCGACTTCAGGTTCACCTGGTCGGAACGCTGGTCGCCGTAACCCTTCCACTTGTCGGTGGAGGCGTGGTCGTACGACACGAACATCGAGAAGCCGTGATAGTTGCCGGTATCCAGGCGCACGAAGGTACGCGTGGTGGAATCCGAACCGATCACCTGGTTGATGCGCGCGCCCGCCACTGCATCCGGGTCGGCGGTGTAGAACTGGATGGTGCCGCCAAGGTTGGTGTTCGATGCGGTGCCCAGTGCACCGGCGCCCTGCGCCAGCTCCACCGTGCTCAGGTTGTCGCTGCTGATTGCGCGCGATACCTGCAGGCCGGTGGTGGTGCCGTAGCTCATGTTGCCCAGCGGGATGCCATCCAGCGTGAAGCCGAGGCGGCTCTGGTCAAAGCCGTGCAGGGTGATCTGGGTGGACCACTCGTAATCGCCCCACGGATCGGCCGACTGGAAGTTCACGCCCGGCAACTTGTCGATAGCCTTGAGCGGGCTGGTGCCCGGCGTGAGCTGCTGGAGGTCTTCGCTGGTGACCTTCTGCACCTGGCGCGTTTCGCCGGACGCAACCACCGACACGGCCTCCATGGTCTTGGCCTTGTCACGGTTGCCGTTGGCGGATGCATCGGCCGCAGGCGCGGCCACCGCCGGGCTCAGGTCGTCGGCGAATACGATGCCGCCATGAAGAGTAGCCAGTGTTGCCAGCGCGATCGCGGTCCTGCGAAGGGAAAGCTTGGGCATGACGAATCCTCGCGCGCGGATTCTCCGTGAATCCGCACGTGCTTTAGTTGGAAGTCAAAGAGGGGGAAATAGCCGTCCGAACCATTCGGTCGGCATTAGGAAATCGTGAAGGCGTCATGTGTAACGGCGGTTACACCGGTATTTAAAACACCAGCCAAAACCAGCCCGAAATACGACAACGCGTGACAATACGCGTTGTCGCCAGCGCTTACGGAAGCAACGCCTTGCCCTGCGCTTGCGAAAGGCTGACACCAAGCATGCGTGCGACGGTCGGCGCAATGTCGCGCATGTCGATCTCGCCAAGATTCCTGTTCGACGGAACGCCCTTGCCTTCCATCAGGAAAGTCGAGCGCATCTGTGCAAGCGCTGGATCGTAACCATGCATGCCACGGTAATGACCGGGCGACGGCATCGGCGCATCCGGCTTGATGCCCATCTCGTAGCCCGGCTTGAACATCACGAACCACTGCGCCATCGGCGTACCGCCATCCGTCTCCACCTGCGCCCGGTCCAGCACGCGGTCGATGCCATAGGCCGGGTCCTGTTGCAGCTTCGCCAGCAATGCCTGAACTTTCGCCTGCACGGCGGCATCCTTCGGATCGCGCAATACGATGGCGCCACTGCCGCCGTCGTTCCACGGCATCGCCTGCCAGTCGGTCACCGCGCCATCCTTGATCGTGACGAGTCCGGCCGCGATGAAGGGCGCGTACAGGTTCACATCGTGCTGCACCGGCACGAAGCCGTGATCGGATACCACCACGACCACGCCATCGGGATGCACCCGCTGCGCGGCCTGCACCAGCTCACCGACCAGCTGGTCAATCTGCGTCAGCACGGCCTTGGCTTCGGGCGTATCCGGCCCGCTCGCATGCTGCTCGTGATCGAGCGCGGTCAGGTAGGCGGTCATGAAATCAGGCTTGCGCGTTTCCAGCAACTTCACCGCGAAGTGCGCGCGTGTGCGATCCCCTGCCATGCTCTCGTCGATGCCGTCGGCGTAAGGGCCGAGATCCTTCTCCAGTGAGGGCAGCAGGCCGGGCGTGGCGAGTGCCGCCAGCAGCTTGCGGTCGTCGGCCGTACCTGTGCGCCAGATCTGCGGCAGGTTCCAGTCCACCTGCGCGCCGACGCTCACCGGCCAGTGTACGTTCGCCGTGTGCAAGCCAGCCGCATGCGCGGCATCCCACAAGGTGGGCACCTTGATGTCGCTGGCGTACCAGTCCCAGCCAAACTGGTTCTTGTTGTACGGATCGAAGGTCAGGTTGCCGCCAATGCCATGCAGCTCGGGCGACACACCGGTGATCAGCGTGGTGTGGCTGGGATAGGTCAGCGTGGGCAACACACCGCGTACGGATTCGGCGTAGGTGCCCTGCTTGAGGAACGCCTGCAGGTTGGGCAGGTTCAGTCCGCGCTGCCGGGCTTGCAGTACGTCGGCAGGGCGCAGGCCGTCGATGGAGATCATCAGCACCGGGGCCGCAGCGGCGGGCAGGCTGATGGCCAGGGAAAGGAAGCCCGCAGCAAGCAGGGAGGTTTGAAAGCGCATCGTGGAGTCACCGCATCATCGAGAATCAGAGAACCGTTGATACGCTTCACCGTCATTCCAGCGGACGCTGGAATCCAGTGACTCATCAAACGGCGGAACACACCGGATCCCAGCCTTCGCCGGGATGACGATCCAAAGCCGGCGCGACGGAAATGCCCGCCAGGGCTCAGCGGCCGTCGACGGCCTTGCGCCCGAGTGCGGGATCGTCCGTAAAGAAGGCGTCCACGCCGGCGTCGAGATAGGCGCGGATCTCGGCCATGGAACCTTCTTCGTTGAACGTCTTCGGGTCGCTGCCCTTCCAGAAGTTCTTCGCCTGGAAGTAGTTCTCCGGTCGGAAGGTGTAAGGATGCAGTTCCAGCTTCGCCGCGTGCGCGTCATGCGCCAGCGCGGTGGGCTTGCCCAGCGTGCCGTCGGGCGCCAGCGGAATGATCGATCGGATGTTCGGACCGATGGCATCGGCATAGCCGGCGATGTCGTGCAGGCCCGCGGGCGTCATCATCTGCGCGAAGGTCAGCTGCTTGCCTGCCGCCACGACGTCGTACGGCATCTCCTTCGCATCGCCCAGCAGCTGCAGCAGGCGGATATTCGGGTGATCCTTGCCCAGCTTGCCGCGCAGGTAGCGCAGGTTGGCGATCTCGAACGACTGGATTTCCACCGGTGCGGTGCGCGTGTAGGCATGCGCGGCAAGTATGGCCAGCACACGGTCTTCCATCGGCAGGCCTGCCTTCTGGAAATAGGTACCGTGCTTGATCTCGGGAATGATGCCGATCACCCGTCCCTGCGTGGCCGATTCGGTGGCGACGAAATCGATGATTTCGTCCAGGGTGGGGATCTGGAACTGGCCATCGTAGGCGGTGCTGCGGAACTGGGGCAGACGCTCGCGTGCGCGCAGCGTCTTCAGTTCGTCGAGCGTGAAGTCTTCGGTGAACCAGCCGGTGACCTTTTCGCCATCGATGGTCCTGGTGGTCTTGCGCGCGGCGAACTCCGCGTGCTGCGCCACGTCGGTGGTGCCGCTGATCTCGTTCTCGTGGCGGGCCACCGGCACACCGTCCCGGGTCATCACCAGGTCCGGCTCGATGAAATCCGCGCCATCGGCAATGGCCTTGCCGTAAGACGCCAGCGTGTGTTCCGGCCGCAGCGCGCTTGCACCGCGATGTCCGATCACCAGCACCTTCTTCGCCAGCGGTGCTTCGTTCGCCTGACCATTGGCAGCCATCACCAGTGCACCCGCCATCATGATGGCCCAGCATAAACGACTCACGGCGACTCCCTTGCATGTCCCTGTGCGCCCATCCGGCGCGGTGATCCGGCCATCGTGACGACTTCGCATGTCGTTTCATTGACAGCGCGACAGCCATCCGTTTGAACGCAAGCTGCACGTCAGGCAGCCGTGACTGGTGGCACCTCCATGACTTGCGACCGGTGGCGGCCGGCACTGCCGCTGCTAGCGTCGCACCATTACGTACTGCGCGGGTACACCCATGCTCACCACCTTGCTTGCCGCCCTGCTTGCCAGCGCCACGCCCGCCATGAATTGCCACGTGGGCGGCTACCAGCTGTCCGACGGAAGTACGCTGGATATCGCCCCCACCGACAGCGACGCGCTGCGCTGGCGGCGCATCGATGGCAGCACCGGCAAGCTCGTGCACGGCGCCAACGACACCTGGACCAGCACGTTCGGCTGGACCGACCGCCCCGACGGCAAGGATGTGCGCTTCGACGACTGCGCCAAGGGCGGGATCACCTTTGACGGCATCAAGGGCCAACGCATGCCGCTGCAGGTACAGGACGTGACCTTCACCGGCGACGGCGGCACCAAGCTGGTCGGCCGGCTCATCCTTCCGCCCGGCAAGGCCAAGGTGCCCATCGTGGTGCTGGTGCATGGCGCGGAGCATGATTCCGCACGCCTGTTCGATTTCATGCAGCGCCAGTTTCCCGAGGAGGGCGTGGGTGCGTTCGTCTACGACAAGCGCGGCACCGGCGACTCTGGCGGAAGCTACACGCAGGACTACAGCCTGCTCGCCAACGACGCCGTGGCGGCCGTCGCCGAAGCGCGCAAGCTGGCCGGGACGCGTGCCGGCCGTGTGGGCTACCGCGGCGGCAGCCAGGGCGGCTGGGTCGCGCCGCTGGCCGCCACGCGCACCAAGGTGGACTTCATCATCATCGGTTACGGCCTCGCCATCTCGCCACTGGAAGAGGATCGCGAAGCAGTGGCCTTCTATCTCAAGCTCAAGGGCTACGACCAGTCGGTGATCGACAAGGCCTGGCAGCTCTCCGATGCCATCGGCCTGATCCTTTCCAGCAACCTCACGCAGGGCTTCGACCAGCTCGAGGCGGCCAAGGCCAAATACAGCAAGGAACCCTGGTACAAGGACGTGCGCGGCGACTTCACCTACATGGTGTTGCCGATGAGCAGCGACCAGATCCGCGAGAAGGGCAAGCCGTTCACCACCTGGAACGTGCAGTGGCATTACGACTCCATGGCCGTGCTGGAGAAACTCCATACGCCCCAGCTGTGGGAACTGGGCGAGGACGATATCGACGCGCCCAGCGGCGAAACCCTGCGCCGCCTGACCTCATTGCAGGCAAAGGGACTGCCGGTCACCACCGCCCTCTTCCCGCATGCCGAGCACGGCATGACCGAGTATGAGATGAAGGGCGACGAGCGCGTCAGTACGCGCTATGCGGCGGGATACATGCCGATGAGCATCGACTTCGCCAAGGGCATCTGGCATCCGCCGTATGGGGCGAGCAAGGTGGTGTTGCCGGAGAAGGCGGCGACGCCGTAAGCGCAACAGGCGTGTACCGGCTGCTGATGGATGGCGCTCGAGCGCCAATGTAACTACTCGGCGCGGTGGACTCAGACAACGCCTCATTGTCATTCCCGCGAAGGCAGGAGGCGCTTTCGCAGGAATGACGGTGAGGGTGATTGCGGTGAGGACGCGTGAGGGCCGGTGAAGGCGATGGATCGACACAGGCGCTGAATCAGGAACGAGCCGGCTGGCCGCCTTCCCGCCACATCACCTCACCGCCGGCCCGCCCACCTGCTTCAACCACGCCTCATACGTCGGCCGATCCACCGGCACGCCGTCCTTGTTACAGCTGCCCAGCTTGCACAGCGCTTCGCGCAGGCGCGGCGTGTGCTGCACGATCACGTGGAAGATGGCGTTCTGCTCCAGCTCGCCATGGAAGGCTGCCGCGCCGGGACCATGGGCGAAAATGGCCACGTCTTCGCCGCCGTGCGTTTCCGCCTTCATGGGCACAATGGCTTCCTGCATGTAATCCGCATCGTTGGTTTTCACCTTGCCAAGGTCGGGGCGCCCCTGGGTGGCATACGCGTAGTCATGCACGCTGTGCGGAAAGGCCTTGCTGCCTTCCGGCTGCGTATCGCTGGCGCCGGTGTAGCCCGGCCCGTTGGCGAAGCCGAGCGTAGTGTACGGCTTGCCCACGGCATCCCGTGCGAGGCCGGCGCCGCCTTCGTCGTCGTAGCTGTCATTGTGGCCCTGCACCAGGCCGAGGATGTCGTTGCCGCGCTTCGGATAGCCCGCGAAGGTCATGGTATGACTGTGATCCGCCGTCACCACGATCAGCGTGTCTCGCGGATCGGTGTGCTGCAGCGCTGCCTGCACGGCATCGGCCATGGCAATGGTTTCATCGAGCGCGCGGTAGGCGTTGCCAGCGTGCAGTGCATGGTCGATGCGGCCGCCTTCCACCATCAGGAAGAAACCGTTGGGGTTCTGCTTCAGCACGTCGATGGCGCTGGTCGTCATGTCGGCGAGGCTGGGTTCGTCCAGCTTGTCCTTGATGCGTTCGTGCTCGTAGTTGAGGTGCGAGGCATTGAACAGGCCAAGCACCTGCTTCGTGCGTGTCGCATCCAGCGACTTCAGCTGCTGGCCGCTCCATACGTAGGCACCGTCGGGATGCCTGCGCTTCCATTCGGCCACCAGGTCGCGCCCATCCAGGCGCTGACCCACCTTGCCCTGCTCCACCGGATCGTCTTCGCCGGCCACCATGAACTCGGTGCGGCCGCCGCCCATCGCCACGGTGAGGCCATTACCCGGGAAGTCGATGAGCTGGGCGGCGAAGTCCTTGCAGCCGTGTGCCTTCGCGTCGGCGGTGAGGTCGGCGTCGACTTCCCAGTTGCGTTCCGGCAGATGGCCATAGGTAGCCGCCGGCGTGGCGTGCGTGATGCGCGTGGTGGTAACGGCGCCGGTGCTCATGCCTGCCGCCGAGGCCAGCTCCAGCGTGCTCACCAGTTCCTGTCCGCGCGAGGCGGCGCAGTCTTGCCGACGCGGCGCCTGCGATACGCCAATGAAGCCGGCGCGGGTTTTCACGCCACTAATGATCGCCGTCATGGTGCCGGCCGAGTCCGGCGTCTGCTGGTCGGTTTCATAGGTGCGGCTCAGCGCGCTGAAGGGAAAGCGCTCGAAGCTCAGCCGGTAGCTCTCACCATCCACGCCTTTCAGCTGGCCCGCACGCACGTGCGCCGCCGCGATGGTCGGCAGGCTCATGCCATCGCCAAGGAACACGATGACATTCTTCGCGCGCTGGCCAACGCTGTTCGACTGCGCCGACAGCAGCGCTGCCGATGCCGCCCCTTGGCGGAACCACCACTGCGGCGTCTCGCCCTCGGGACGCTGCACCGCCGGCACGTCGATGGCGGCAGCCGCAGGCGGCGCCACTGCCTCGTCGGCACAAGCGGTGAGCAGGAAGAACGAAGCAAGCAACGCAGCGCGGCGCGCCAGCGGCGACACAGGAAACATCGGCAACCCCTTGGAAGAATGACCTTGCACGGATGAACCGTCGATCGTACTGGCGCCGCAAGAACTTGCTGTGACAATCCATGCCAGCACCGGGTGCTAGCCTGCGGCGATGAACCGGCGCGGCCTTTCACTGGCATGGGTGGCGTGGCTGGCCATGGCCGCACCCGCACAGGACGCGCCCACCGGCCTGATCAACGACGCGGTGTTCTCGCAGTACGCCATCGTCGCGAGCAGCGCGGAGCTGGCGCGTCGCCTCGTCACGCCGCTCAATGCATGGCGCCTGCACCAGCGCGTTGCGGCCACCGGCAGCCGCATCGCCGAGCAACCCGTGGATCTCGCCCACGAACGCTTTGCGCTGTACGTACCCGCTGCTGCGCCGCCGGACGGCTACGCGCTGCTGGTCTTCGTGCCGCCATGGAACGAGGCCAGGGTGCCGGCCACCTGGACGGCTGCACTGGAGCGCCACGGCATGATCCTGGTCACGGCGGCCGGCATTGGCAACGACGCCAGCGTGCTCGATCGCCGCGAGCCGGTGGCCTTGCTTGCCGCCACCAATGTCTTGGCGCGCTACCACCTGAATCCGCAGCGCGTGTATGTCGGCGGTTTTTCCGGCGGTTCGCGCGTCGCCCTGCGCCTGGCACTGGGCTATGCCGATCTGTTTCATGGCGTGCTGCTCGATGCCGGCAGCGACGACGTGGGGCGCACAATCCCGTTGCCGCCACCCGCCCTGCTCGAACAGTTCCAGACAGGCTCGCGCGTGGTTTACCTCACTGGGCAGCAGGACACTGCCCACGCGGACAAGGACCGGCAGAGCCGCCAGTCGTTGCGCGATGCCTGCATCGCCGATGTCGACATGCGCACCATGCCGGGCACTGGCCATGACCTTGCCGATGCCGCCGCACTGGATCGCGCGCTGACGTCGCTGGAAACGCAGCACGCGCCCGATAGCGGCTGGCTCGATGCCTGCCGCGCGCGAATGACCGGCGACATCGCCACAAGACTGGCAAAGGTGGGCGCCCTGGTCGACGCGGGCCACATCGAAGACGCTGGAAAACAGCTCGACGAACTCGACCTGCGTTATGGCGGACTGGCCGCGCCCCGCAGCGTGGAAATGGCGACGCGGCTGCAGCAGGCCGCGTCGCCCCGGCCTTAGCCCAGCGTGGCCGCCTCAAGACGACCCGCACGTACGGCCTTCACCAGCGCGGCGTGATCGCGCTCGTTCTGCTGGGCGTAGGCCACCGAGAACGAGGTGATCGCATCGGCAAAGGCGTCACTCTTGCCGAGGTAGGCCGACAACAGCACGGCATCGCCCGAGCGCGCGTGCGCGCGGGCCAGCGCGTGCGCGCACAAGCGGCCATAACGGCGCAGGTTGGGCACGCGCATGACCTCCACCTGTGGCGACACCTTGGCGTCGCGCAGCTGGCGCACATAGAACTGGCGCTGCGGGCCCTGCGTCCAGCCGAGAAACATGTCGCTGGCCGACTGCATCAAGCGCTGGCCAGCCACCACGCGCTGGCCCTGGTGCTTGTACAGGCTGGTGCCCACGAACGGCTCGATCACCGACTGGCGCGCCTCCTTGAACTGCAGGAACAGCGGATCGCCATTGCCCGATACGAGCAGGATGATGCCGCAATACGTGCCGACGCTGCCCACGCCCACCACCTTCACCGCCATGTCCACCGGATCGAAGCGATCGAGCAGCACGCGACGCTCCGGCTGCAGGGTGTCGCGGTAGTGATCGAACGCCAGCTGGCGCTCCTCCAGCGATACATGGTTGCGCAGGTCTTCGTCGTGATAGATCAGCGGCGGCTCGTCATGGATGCGCGGCGGTGAGCCACCCGCCACCGTGAGCTTGATGAATTCCTTGGTATGCGCGGTGTACTCCACGGCCTTGCGCACGCTTTTGTTGCTCAGCTTTTTCAGATCTTCGTCCTGCATGCGATCGATGATGTCCTGCAGGTCGATGTGGTCATACCACGCATCGAGCAGCGGCATCTCGGCATAGCCGGCAAGGTTTTCCCGATAGGCGTCGGCCGCCGCCCAGGCGATCTCCTTCGCGTCATCGGCATCGAAGCCGTTGGACTGCGCCGCCACCACCAGGCTGGCGCACAGGCGCTTGACGTCCCACTCCCACGGACCAATGGTGGTCTCGTCGAAATCGTTGATGTCGAACACGAGCTTGCGCTCGGGCGTGGCGAAGCCGCCGAAGTTGACCAGATGGCAGTCGCCGCAGATCTGCAGGTGGATACCGGTGCTCACCGTGGTGGCAAGGTCGCCCGCCATGATCGCCGCCGCACCGCGATAGAAGGCAAATGGCGAGGCCATCATGCGCGCATTGCGGATGGGCACCAGTGCCGGCACGCGCCCTTTCGATGTTTCGATAAGCACGTCCACGGGATCGAAGCGGTTCTTCGGCGCCTTCCAGCCCCCCAGCGACTTGCGCGATACCTTCTCGCGCAGCACACGCGCCACTTCCTGCCGTTCCGCGGGGCTCCTGAGCAGCGTCGCCTGAGAAAGAGGACCCGGCCCCTGTGGGGACCGCGCGTGCGGCGATGCCTTTTCGCTGCCCTTGGATGGCCTGCGGGTTACGCGGGGCGCCTGCTCGTCGGTTGTCTTCGCCATGGTTCCACCTTGCGTAGGGGCACCGGAGTGCCCGTGGGGTCACATCAGCGATTCATTTGACGCCTGCGCCCGCCAAAGGGGAACAGAAAAACTACCTACGTCCGCAAGCGGCGCATGGCGTGCCGAGGGTTAGTCGCTCAGCGTTTCATGGCTGGCGACTTCGCCCTGCTTCCAGTAGCTGGACGCCTTAATGCGCTGCCGGTCCATGCCGTGCACGTCGATCAGCCGCTGGCGCACCTTGCGGATGCTGGCGTACTCGCCGGCGGCCCAGGCGAAACCGTCACCCTCGGGCAGGGTGAGGCGTTCCACGGCTTCGGGCAGGCCGCCGTCACCGGCGTCGCGCTGCAGCCAGGTCAGGCGGGCCTCGGCCCGGGTGGAGATCGCGAACCTGGCGTCGGCGCTATCCACTTCGATGATGGCGACGATGCGCTCGCCGGGCGCGGCTTCTTCCAGGCGGCGCGCGATGGCCGGCAGGGCCGTTTCGTCGCCCAGCAGCAGATACCAGTCCTGACCTTCCGGAAGGATGGCCGAACCGCGCGGGCCGCCCAGGCCCAGCACGTCGCCTACCGCGGCGCCACGCGCCCAGGACACGGCCGGACCTTCGCCGTGCAGCACGAACTCGATGTCCAGCTCGTTGGCATCGCGGTCATACCGGCGGGGCGTGTAGTCACGGCTGGGCGGGCGCGGCAACGATGGGTCGAACGCGATGCCCTGCTCCGTCACCTTGGGCAGGCGGGGGCGGGATTCGCCGGGCGCGGGGAAAAACAGCTTCACGTGGTCATCGAACGACGCGGAGACGAAATCGGACAGGTCGCCGGTCAGGGTGACGCGCAGCAGGCGCGGGGACGTGAGCGCCAGCCGCTTCACGGTCAGCTCGCGCATTTTCAGGGGATGGCGCACGCGCCGGATCTCGGGGGAAGTCGGGGACATTGGGGGCCTCGCTGGTCGCGGCGTGGTTGCGCCGCTATAATGGATGCAACTCATAGTGAGCTTGCTCAATACTTTTCCATGACCACCGTCCGCAAGTCAACCACCGTCGAGCTGGCCGACGCCTTCCTCGCCCTGCACCACCTGGTGCGCAAGCACGTCGATGCCGCCATGACGGCGGCCGGGCTGTCACTGTCGCAATCCAAGCTGCTGGCCCTGGTGGCCCGGCTGGCCCCCTGCCGTCCGAGCGACATCGCCACGCAGATGGGCTACGCACCGCGCACGGTCACCACGGCGCTGGACGCGCTGGAAGAAAACGGCTGGATCGAACGCACGCCGCATCCCACCGACCGGCGCGCCCAACTGGTGACGATCACCGCCGCGGGCCAGGCAAAGCTGGACGAAGTGCAGGGCCCCAAGCGCCACGCCGTCGAGCAGTTGTTCGGCGTGCTCAACGCCCAGGAGCAGAAGCAGCTGCGTGAACTGATGGACCGCGTGCGCGAACGCGACGGCGCCTGACGCTAGTTCAGCGGCGCGGTGATCACCAGCTTGTCCACGTCATAGCCGCGTTCAGCCGCATGCCGGCGCAAGGCCTCGAACTGCGTGCGCGACATGTCCGGCTCGCGCGACAACACCCATAGATAGCGCCTGCTCGGGCTGCCAACCACCGCCCAGCGATAGCCGGGATCCAGCTCCACCACCCAGTAGTCCGCCCAGACCCAGGGCAACCACGCCAGCCACGCCGGCGCGAAGCGTACTTCCAGCGCACCGGCGGGCCCACGCGTGGTGCGGGCCACGCCGTCGGATGCATCCATGCCACCGCCTTTGGTGCGGCAGGCGTTGTGCACACGCACCTGACCATCGGGTAGTTCGCTGTAGGTCGCGGTGATGTGATCCACGCACTGGCGCTGGAAGAACATCGGCAGATGCGCGATCTCGTGCCACACGCCCAGATAGCGCTTCAGGTCAAGCTGCTTCACCGGTTCGTTGGCCAGCGACTGGGCATGCGCGGCGGAAACGCCCAGCATTGCGCCCAACAACCACCACGCCTTTCGACGATGCGCCATGCTCTGCTCCCATGAATGCACCTGACGACCAGTGTGATCGGGGGGTGTCACGCGCACGCAAAAAGGGGGTGACGAAAGCGTCACCCCCTTTCACTTGCGTGAGCGTCGTAGCGCCTTTCGTTCAGGCGGCCTGACTCTGAATGGTCGTCGCCGACGGTGTGGCCTGCGCACCGATCTCGACGCGACGCAGCTTGTACGCCTCGGGAATCTCGCGCTTGAGTTCAAGCACCAGCAAGCCGTTTTCCATGCTCGCACCGGTGACCAGCATGTGGTCGGCCAGTTCGAAACGGCGGTTGAAGGGGCGGTTGGCGATGCCACGATGCAGCACTTCGCCTTCCTGCTCGCCCTTGCGCTCGCCGCTGACGGTGAGCATGTTGCCCTGCACGGTGATGTTGATGTCTTCGCGACCGAACCCCGCCACCGCCATGGTGATGCGGTACTTGTCTTCGCTCAGCTTGACGGAATCGAACGGCGGCCAGTTGTCGTTCGTCTGCGTGCGGGCGGCCGCCTCGAGCAGGTCGAACACGCGGTCATAGCCGATGCTGGAACGGTGCAGCGGCGAAAAATCCAGGACAGTACGCATAACCCTTATCTCCATTGAGCAAGAAGGTAGACGCCGCGCGACATGCAGCGGCGCACCGGCCCCGAAGCGACCGGTGACGGGGAAATGTGGATGCGCCGGATTGATTCAAGTCGCCGTCGTCAGGCGCCGTTTAGCCATCCAAAAAAATCCGGTGGCGCGCTTGAAGTGCTCCGGCCGGGCCCCATGGGACGCCCCGGTTCGCATCTCAAGCCCCCCCTTGGCGGACCCGGTCTTTTCGTTTCCGGAAAGGATGCTTCACCGCCCAGCCTGATTCCGCCGTCACGGCGCGATCGCTAAGGTGAGGCCTCCTTTCGGAGAACCGCCATGGCACGCCGTCACCTCGTTGCTCCCCTGCTCGCCGCCTCCCTTGCCGCCACTCCGCTGGCCCCGGCCAAGGCCGCCGATGCCGCGCTGGTGAAGCCCGGCACACTCGTCGTGGACGCCAGCCTGCCTGCCGCCGTGGCGAGCGCCAATGAACTGGCCGCCCGTCGCTACGACACCTTCTGGAACACCGGCGACGAGGCGCTGGCCAGGGCGGCGCTGTCACCGCAGTTCGTCGACCGCACGCCGCCCCCGGGACGCGCCCAGGGCCCGGAGGGTCCGCTGCAGGCATCGAAGGCCTTCCGCCAGGCGGTACCCGACCTCAGTTGCGCAGTGGACCAAATGCTGGTGGTCGGCGACCGGGTGGTATCGCACCTGCATTTCGCCGGCCATTTCACCGGCACCTTCCACGGCGTACAGGGCAAGGGGCAGGCCATCGACTTCATCGCCACGGATATCTACCGCGTGCAGGACGGCCGCATCGTCGAGAACTGGCACCTGGAAGACAATCTCACCCTGCTCAAACAGCTCGGCGCGATCAAGGAGTGATCGCCGGGCGACGCGTCAGTCCGGGTCCGTCCCGTGGCGCGTGATGCACTCGGGCAGGCGCACCCATGGATGCCGGCGTTTGTCGTACACCGAGTCCTCCGGTGGCGGAAACGAGGGATCGGCAAAGGCGCCCACCGCTACGGATACGCGCCCTTGCACGCCTTCTTCGGTGTGGAACACGTTGCTGCCGCAGATGGGACAGAATCGGAAGCGGAATTGCGAGCCATGGTCGCCGGTGCGCACGAATTCCGTGGACTGCCCGGTAACCTCATACGGCGCGGCAAACGCTGCCAGCGCAGCGAACACGCTGCCCGTGCGCTGCTGGCAGGCCAGGCAATGGCAGACGCCGATACCCAGGGGGTCGCCGTGCACTTCGATCTGCAACTGGCCGCAATAACAGGATGCCGTTCTGCTGGACATGGAAACCTCCGGGGAGATCGTGAATGTCAGGGCTTGCCGGCCGCGCCCTCGCCGTCGACCAGCTGGCGAACGCGCAGCGCGTCCTCCGGTGTAGCCGGGCTGTACACCACCATGCTCAGCCCCGGCGGCTCAGTGACCGCGAACACCGAGTAGTCGAGCGCGATGGGCCCAACGAGTGGGTGACGCATGTGCTTGGTGCCTTCGCCGTACCGGCGCACGTCGTGGTCGCGCCACATGGCGGCGAAATCCGCGCTCTGCTCGCACAGCTCCGCCACGAAGGCTTCCACTTCCTTCGTGGCGCCCACGCGCGCCACTTCCGCGCGGAAGGTCGCCACGATGGCGCGCGCATCGCGCTCCCACTCGGTCATGCGCTCGCGCACCTGCGGATGGCCAAACACCAGGCGCAGCGAGTTGCGCTGTTCCGGCGGGAACGCGGCGTAGTCGCCCAGCACCTTCGTGGCGGCGTGGTTCCACGCCACGATGTCCCAGCGCACCGTGCGCACGAACGCCGGGCTATAGGTCATGGCATCGAGCACGCTTTGCAGGCGCGGAGTGACGCCTTGCGGCGCCTCGTACTTCACCTGCGGCAGGCGATGCTGCGCCAGCAGGAAAAGATGTTCGCGCTCCACCGGGTCCAGTGCCAGTGCGCGCGCCAGCCGCTCAAGCACATCGGCGGACGGCGAACCGCCGCGCCCCTGCTCCAGCCAGGTGTACCAGGTGGCGCTGACGTTGGCGCGCTGCGCCACTTCCTCGCGGCGCAGGCCCGGCGTGCGCCGGCGCGAACCTGAAAAGCCGTACGTCACCGGATCCAGCCGCGCGCGACGATCCCTGAGGAAGATCCCCAGCGGGTTGTCGTCGTTGCCAGTCATGCTGAATCTGTCAGTGGCCATACCGGTATCACGTCGCGGCTCGCGGCCGTTGCGCCTTGCCCGGATCACCCGGATCGGTCGATGCACTCATCGACTCTACCATGCGTGTGTCTGGCGCCGGCCGAAGCCGGGTTCTGCTCCCGACGCGTTGAACGAAACGCTCAGCGCCTGATCGCCAGCACGCCATCCAGCGCCAGGTCCGCCTTGAAGCCCGCCTTCTCCAGTCGCTTCGCCACTTCGCGCGGCACGTCGCGATCACTGGTGAGCTTGTTCGGGCTGCCGGTGTAATGGAAAAGTCGGCCGTTACGACGCAGCACCCGCGCAAGATGATCGTAGAACGCCTGCGAATACAGCTCGCCGGCAATACCGAAACGCGGCGGGTCGTGCAGCAGGGCATCCACCGACGCATCGGCGATCTGCGTGATGGCCTGCGATACGTCACCGTGCGTCAGCTCCAGCCGCCCACCACTCGCCGGCGAATCCGGATCGGGCGACCACGGGTTGATGGTGCGCAGCCAAAGCACATCGGCGTTCTTTTCGAACGACCGGATGCGCGCCACGCCAGCCTCCAGGCAACACGCCGCGAAATAGCCCAGGCCACCACAGGTATCGAGCACCACCTTGCCGCGGGGCTCGACCAGCGCCACCTTGCGGCGCGCATCCTCGAACGGTGACTCCTTCGAGGTCGGCAGCATCTTGATGCCGTCGATCTCGAACGTGGGCGCGTCCCATTCGGTCGGCACCAGCTTGATCAGCGAGTTGGAGAAACACGACACCGAGGAAAAATCCTCGCCATCCCAGTAATAGATCGTGCGGTCTTTCAGCTTGCCAGGATACGGGTAGGACTGGCCCAGCCATTGCCATGTATCCGCCTGCAGCGACGCACGGCCGGTGGAGCGGCCAAGATCCATCGAGCCGGACCATTCCTCGCGACCGCCATCGCGCGCGGCGAGCAGGGCTTCGCCGATCGGGCGCGTGAGCAGGGGGCCGGAATAATGCGACACGGCGAGGGATCTCCAGGGACAAGGCCACGCATTTTATGCGCTAACACGGCGGCATGCCCGGCCCGGGCGGAAGTTCACCGCCCTCGACGGCCTCCGTCGTTGCGGAAAATTTACGCTGACCGCCTTTTCCAGCGTATCGCCTTTACTCCCCACGGCCGCAGCATGGCGACATCCGCCCCACGTGGCGACGACGGTAGCCTCCGTGAGCATCGTGATCATCCAGGGACCCCATGCCCAACAACCCCACGCCGCCAGCCTTGCCGGCGGCGAACTCCACCCTAACCTGCAACAGCTCGCCGCTGCGGCGGGGCGCACGCTGGAGCTGTTCCGTTGCAACGGCCTGTGCGATTTCGTGGCCTGCGTGCGTTCGATGAAGCGCCGGTCCTCGGAGTTCATGCTGCTGGACCCGGGCGAGCTGGGACCGGAAGCCACGGCCCATCCGGAAGCCGGGCTGAGCGATGCGCTGGACGACATCGCCACGCCGTACGTGGAAGTGCATGAAGACGCCAGCACGGAGCTCGGCGTTCCGCCGGGCCAGCATCACGCACCGGTAGCCACCGTGATCATCAACGGCGACCTGGGCAGCAGTTACCGCATCGGGCTGGGCATCGCGCTGCGCCGGCTGCGCGATGACGACCTCGCCAGCCGCGCGGCCTAAGCGCGCGGCGTACACAGGACCGACAACGACGACTCAGTCCTCGGGACGGGTCTCGGGCATGGTCAGCAGCACCGGCAACACCGCCAGCGCGATCACCGCGATCATCGCCCCCGGCACCGCAGCCCAGCCCGTGTGCCTGATCAGCAACTCGGCAAGAAACGGCGTCACACCTCCAAAGATCGCCGTGGCGACGGTGACGCCAAGCGCCAGCCCGCTCAGGCGGCCTTCGCCGGGAAATTGCTCCGCCGTGGCCGGCGCGCCCACCGCGCTGACACCGCCTGCCACGCAGGCCAGCACCACCGTCGCCAGCACGATCTGCAGGCGCGAGCCGTGCGCCATCAGCGCGAACATGGCCAGTGGCAACGCCGCGCTCAGCAGTGCCAGCCAAAACAGCACCGGCTTGCGGCCCACGCGGTCGGACAGGGAACCCACCCACGGCGTCACCAGGATCACCGCCAACGCCGCCACGGTGGACAAGCCCAGCGACTCCCCTTCTCCCAACGTACCGGTGGTGCTGAGGAAGGCTGGTACATAGGTGATGCCCACGTAATAGGTAATGGAGCCCAGCGCCGAGATGGCGAACGTGCGAGCAATGGCCAGCCGGTGATGGGTCAGCGTGTCGCGCACTGGCGTTTCCGGCACGGTGCCGCGCTGCTGCTGGCGCTCGAAGTCCGGCGATTCCTGCATGGCCGAGCGTGCGATCCAGATGCTGCCGGCCAGCGCCGCGCCGACGAAGAAAGGAATGCGCCAGCCCCAGGCATCGAGATCCGCGCGACTCAGCAGGGCCACCGTGAGCGCCGCCACGCCCACCGCCAGCAGTGCACCGATCTCGCTGGCCGCCGATGCCAGCGAGGTGACCAGTCCGCGATGGCGTTTCTGCGCGCCTTCGAGCAGATAGGCGACCACGCCGGTGTATTCGCCGCCCACGGAAAAGGCCATCAGGCAACGCAACAGCAGCAACAGGTAGCCGGCCGTCATGCCCATGTGGCGATAGTCGGGCAGCAGCGCGGTGATCAACATGGCCACCGTCATCATCGCCATCGACAACAGCAGCGTGCGGCGACGTCCCAGTCGGTCGCCGATCACGCCGAAGACCAGCGCACCGAGCGGACGCATGGCGTAGGAAATGGCAAAACCCGCCAGCGTGGCCAGCAGCGAATGCTCGCCACCGCCGAAGAACACCCGGGACAACACCGTGGCGATATACAGGTAGAGCGTGAAGTCGTACCACTCCACCACCGTGGACAGCGCGGCGATGACCATCGAGGCCCGCGTGATGGGTGCATTGCTTTGTCCAGCACTCGTCATCGGCCGCTCGGTATCCAGCATGGTCACGTTCCCTGCGGCATCGGGGCTGGCCGCGGCCTTGTCCGTCGTTCGCGCTCCCGCATGAAGCGCCCGTCCTTCGGATGGCTATGCCGGGGAACCATAACAGCAAGCACGCGCGGCGCGCCCGTTCGCGTGAACGGACGCGCCGCGTGAACCGCCCTCCTTACGCCACTGCGCTGCCGGCGATCGCGTCCAGCTTCGCAAGCACCAGCGACGGCAACACGAATTCCGCGGCTTTCATGTTCTCGTGCAGATGCGCCACCGACGACGTGCCGGGAATCAGCAGGATGTTGGGCGAGCGATGCAGCAGCCACGCCAGCGCCACCTGCATCGGCGTTGCGCCCAACGATGCCGCGATCTCCGACAGCCCGGACGACTGGATCGGCGTGAAGCCACCCAGCGGGAAGAACGGCACGTAGGCCATGCCCTTGGCGGCCAGTTCGTCCACCAGTGCATCATCATGGCGATGCACGAGGTTGTAGTGGTTTTGCACGCATGCGATGTCGGTGATGCGCTGTGCCTCGGCCACTTGCGCCGCGGTGACGTTGCTCAGGCCCACATGGCGCACAAGACCCTGCTGTTGCAGCCTCGCCAGCGCTTCCACCTGTTTGGCGATGGAGCCTTCCTTCGGCGCGTGCACGTCGCCCATGATGCGGATGTTCACCACATCGAGCACGTCCAGGCCGAGGTTCTTCAGGTTGTCGTGCACGCCACGCTCGAGATCGGCGGGCTCCTGCGCCGCCAGCCACGAGCCATCGTCGCCACGCACGGCACCCACCTTGGTGACGATGACCAGGCCATCGCGGTACGGGTGCAGCGCTTCGCGGATCAGCCGGTTGGTGACATGCGGACCGTAGAAGTCGCTGGTGTCGATGTGGTTGACCCCGGCGGCCACGGCCTCGCGCAGCACGGCCAGGGCCGCCTTGTGGTCCTTCGGCGGACCGAACACGCCGGGGCCCGCCAGCTGCATGGCGCCGTAGCCCATGCGGTTCACGGTGGTTCCGGCGAAGGGGAAAGTGCTGTGGGGGTGGGTCATGGCGATGTCCTCGATGGGGTGACAACACTATGCGACCGGACGCCCTGTTAGAGAATCCACGCCAATTCGAACGGGTTGTGCAAAACTTTGCACAATGGCCATGGAATTCAATGATCTCGCCGCCTTCCTCGCCGTTGCCAGGGCGGGTGGCTTCCGCGATGCGGCGCGCGCCAGCGGTGTATCGGCCTCCGGCCTCAGCGTGGCGGTGCGCCGGCTGGAGGCCGCGCTGGGCGTGCGCCTGCTCAACCGCACCACCCGCAGCGTGGCGCCCACCGAGGCCGGCCAGCGCCTGATCGAACGGCTGACGCCGGTGCTGTCGGAGATGGAAGCGGCGCTGGACGTGCTCAACATGTTCCGCGACACGCCCACCGGCACACTGCGGCTGAATGTGCCCGCCGGCGTGGCGCGCGTGGTACTGCCGCCCATCCTGGCGGACTTCCTCAAGGCGTATCCGGACATCGTGGTGGATGTCACGGTGGAAGACAGTTTCGTCGACGTGCTTTCCGCCGGCTGCGATGCCGGCATCCGCTACGACGAACGGCTGGAGCAGGACATGGTGGCCATTCCCATCGGCCCACGCCTGCAACGCTTTGCCACCGCGGCGTCACCGGCCTATCTCGATGCGCGCGGCCGCCCCACCCATCCGCGCGACCTGCTTTCGCACGCCTGCCTGCGCGGGCAGTTCGCCAGCGGCGCCATGCCGGTGTGGGAATTCGAACGCGAGGGCGACATCGTGCGCATCGAACCCAGCGGCCCGCTGCGGGCACGTCCCGGCGCAGCGCTCGACCTGCTCATCAACGGCGCGCTCGCGGGGCTGGGCGTGGCGCACATGTACGAGGGCCTGTTGCGTCCCCACCTGGACAGCGGTGCGCTCGAGCCCTTGCTGGAATCCTGGTGGCAGCCATTCAGCGGCCCCTTCCTCTATTACCCGGGCCGGCAGAACCTGCCGACGCCTCTGCGCACCTTCGTGGACTTCATCAAGGCACGCAACGCGTCGGGCCAGCCCTGAATCACGCGCTGCGACGCACCGTCGATACGCGGGGCTGCGACGACGCAAAGAGACCGTTGACCTCTCCCACGCCGAGCATGTGGCTGCCCATCAGCTCGAAACGGCCGTGCACCAGCGCCTCCTCGGTAATGCGCGCCAGATGCGCCAGCACGGCCTGCATGGTGCCGCAGCCCAGGCTGATGCGGCGTACGCCCAGCCCGCGCAAGGTAGCCACACCCGGCGCACCGGGATAACCCACGTAGACATTGAGCGGCACCGGCAACGCGGCGGCCAGGCGCTCGATCTCACCGGCGTCGGCAAGGCCGGGGACGAAGATGCCATCGGCGCCGGCGTCGACATAGGCCAGCGCGCGCTCCAGCGTTTCCTTGAAGCGCGCTTCGCCCGTCAGGCCCGGCGTGATGTAGCTGTCGGTGCGCGCATTGATGAACAGCGGCACGCCACGGTGTTCTGCCACCGCCCGAATGCAGGCGATGCGTTCGACCAGAATTCGTGCATCGGCGAGCTGCCCCGTCGAGGGATCCTTGCCGTCCTCGATATTGATGCCAACCGCGCCGAGCTGGATCAGCGCACCGACCAGTCCGCCGGTATCTTCCGCGTCCTCGCCGTAACCGCGTTCAATGTCGATGCTTACCGGTACGTCGACCGCCTCGATGATCCGGCGCGTGGCCGTCAGCAGGTCATCCAGCGGAAGCTGCTCGCCATCCGGGTGGCCCAGCGCCCAGGCCATGGCGGCGCTGCTGGTGGCGACGGCCCTGGCACCGCCCTTCTCGATGATGCGCGCGCTGGCGGCATCCCAGGCGTTGGGCAGGACCAGCGGCTCACCCGCGTCATGGAGCTGGCGGAAAGCTTGCGCACGGGCGGACGGGGCGTGGTTCATGACGATGACCTTGAGGTGAGCCCGCGTTCCGGGCCTGACTAGGAGACCACCCCCGCCCCCGGGGCGGCTGTCAGAATATTTAGCTATCGGAAGGACGACACAGGTCCGTCACTCCCGCGCTTGTTATGCTCCGGGCACTTGCCCCGGGAAGCCACAGCGGCGCCGCCCATGTCGTCCATCACCAGCCGCCTCCTGCTGTCGACGGAAACGCTGTCACTGCGCGATGTGCACTGCAGCGGCACGTGCCGCCACCGCAGCGCGGAAGAATGCGCCGCGTCGACCCAGCTGGTGTTTCCCTATCGCGGCCTGTACCTGCGCCACGTGTCCTCCGACCAGACCGTGGCCGACGCGAACCACGTGCTGTTCTTCAATGGGCAACAGGGTTACCAGGTCAGTCATCCGCTGGATGGCGGCGATGCCTGCCTGTCGATGAACCTGTCACCGGCACTGCTCGCCGAACTCACCCCGCGCGAACTGATCCACGCCGGCGAAGGACACATCTTCCGCTCGCAATCATTGCGCATCGATGCGCGCGCACAGGCACTGGTGGCCCTGCTGCGCCACAGCCTGGACAACGACAGCATCGAACCGCTGGAAGCGGAAGCACTCGCGCTCACACTGGTGTGTCGCAGCCTGGGCCCGCGTACGTCGCGCGCGCCGACGTCCACGCACGCGCGGCGGCGTCTTGCCGATCGCGTGAAGATGCTGCTGGCCAGCGACTTGTCGCGGCGCTGGACGCTTGCCGAGATCGGCGCGGAAATCGGCAGCTCGCCGGTCTATCTCACACAGGTGTTCAAGCAGGTGGAAGGCATGCCGCTGTACCGTTATCAGCTGCAGCTGCGCCTGGCCCGCGCGCTGGATCTGCTCGGTCAGATGGATGATCTCTCGGCGCTGGCCGCGGAACTCGGCTTCTCCAGCCACAGCCACTTTGCCAGCGCGTTCCGCCAGGCCTACGGACGCTCGCCCACGGCTTTCCGGCAGTCTTCGCGTCGTTCGGCCTGACCACGCCGGCCATTCAGTGTCCCGCCCGCGCATGCACGCGCACGCCCACCGCATAGCCGCACACCAGGCCTGCCGCCAACGCCACCAGCAACACCATCCACACCAGCGGATCGAACAGCATCATGCTGAACTTCCATTCGGCCGACCACGCCATCGAAATCAGCGTGACCAGCGCGAACAACGCGCCGCCTGCCCGTGCCCATGCCTTCGACACTCGCGCCTCGGCGGCATCGGTCGTGGTCGAGGGAAACGAATGAGAATGCACGCGGTTCATGGGACACCTGCACAGGCGGTGGTAACTGCCGCGCAGCTTAGAAACCGGTCCCGGCCACCAACATAAGACGCCTCTGAATCTGTCTGGCCCGAAGCGAAGCGCCCGGCCATCGCCTAAAGAATTCGACAGCATGGCCCGCGCGCAAGTGGTCTTCTGAACGGGCCCAATCAAGGGCGACATAAGGAGACCGCCATGAACGAGAAAACCTGCGCCGCGTGCGATTACCCGCTGGACGACAACGCCATCAAGGTCACTGTCGGCCATCGCGAAGTGGAAGTGTGCTGCGAGGAATGCGCCCAGAAGCTGCGCGAGGCGCAAGCCAAAGCCGGCGCGTAATCGACGATCACCCAGGCAAAGCGGCCTCCCGGCCGCTTTGCCTAGAGCAGGCTGTCAATGGGAAGCAGGCGCAGGAAGTCCACTTCCGCGCGTCGCTTGGTGGTTGCCTCCGGCTCGCTCTGATAGGTGACCGGCCCGTTCTTGTCCTCCGCGCGCCACACCAGGTGATGCGACGACGGGTCCAGCGTGACCTGATAGGCGTTGGATGGTTGCGTTGCCGTGTGGAAGAAATCGGTGATGGCCTTGGCCAGCCCCGGTGAATCCACGATCACACCCATCTCGGTGTTGAGCAGTTTGGAGCGCTGGTCCATGTTGAGCGAGCCAATGAACACCTGTCGCTCGTCCACCACGATGCTCTTGGCGTGCAGGCTGATGCCCGAGGATTTGCCCAGCGCGGTCGAGGGCTGCCCCTGCCCAGCCGATGGCTTCAGCTCGTACATCTGCACCCCGCCCTCCACCAGCGCCTTGCGGTAATGCACGTAACCCGCGTGCGCCGCCGGTTCATCCGTGGAAGCGAGCGAGTTGGTCAGTATCTGGATCGAGATGCCGCGCTGCACCCGCGCCACCAGATGTTGCGTGCCCTCTTCGCCCGGGATGAAGTACGGCGTGGTGGCGATCACCGAATGCTGCGCGCCATCCAGCATCGTCTTCAGGCGCGGGCCAATGCGCAGCGCGGGCACGTCGCCATCCACCGCGATCTTCTCCGGCTGATCGGCCACCAGTTCGGCATCGCCCCAGAACCACGCGCCCTCGCGGTCGGCGGTGGGTCCGTCCGGCAACTGGTCCAGTGCGGTCTGCGCATAGTCCGACTGGGCGAACGTGCGCACGTCATGCTGCAGCAACTGCCGCGCCGCGGCCAGGCGCTGCCCGGATGCGCTGTCCTTGGCGAGCTGGTTGAGCGGATACGCCGCCGCGCAGTTCCAGTACGTATCGAACGCCTCCGATGCCTGCGGCACCACCGGCCCGATGGCCACCACGTCCAGATCTCGGAAGTGGGTGTCGCTGCCGGCGTCGAAGTACGGATCGCCGATGTTGCGCCCGCCGATGACAGCTACCGTGTTGTCCACGATGAATGACTTGCTGTGCATGCGCCGGTTCAGCCGTCGCCACTCCAGCATGAACTGCGTGGCACGCGACAACGCAGACGGGTTGCGCGTCTGCAGCGGATTGAACAGGCGGATGTCGATATTGGGATGCGAGTTGAGCGCCTCGAACAGGTGATCCTTGTCGTCGAAATTGTTGTCATCGATCAGCATGCGTACGCGCACGCCGCGATCTGCCGCGGCAAGCAGGTGCTGCATCAGCAGATGCCCGGTCATGTCGTTGGCGAAGATGTAGTACTGCAGGTCGATCGAATGTTTGGCGTGATCTGCGAGTACCACGCGACTGAGCAGGGCGTTGGCGCTCAGCGTGAGCAGGCGAAAGCCGGACTGGCCCTGGTGCCGGGCCACCTCTGCGTGCGCGTACTGTGCGGTGGGCGTGTCCCTGGCCGGTGGCAGGTGATGCGTCTGGGCCTTGCCGTCGCTGGGGGGCAACGGGGAACACGCCTGCAGCCACAGGCACAGTAGGGCGAAGACCCAGGAAACGACCCAACGATCTGTCCGCATGACACACCCCGAGACGTGCCGCACATTGCAGCGCATGGCACCCCAGGTCGCCATGATGTTCACTGATTTAGCACGCCCTGCCCGGACGCCGGCTGACTGCCGCCAGTCATCTTCCAGACAGGTGCCGCCCGCTTGGCATGGCGTATTCCCGGTGACGCCAGTGACTCCAGGTAGCCGGGTGTCGACGTCTTCGCCACGTTTGTGGCGCGCATAATCGCCCAGCCCCTTTCCGCCCCTTCTGCGCAGGTGACGCCATGCCGCCACTTCAACGCCATGTGGCGACACTCCTGATGCTGGCCCTCCAGGCCGGCGCGGCGCTACCGGCACGCGCCGCGCCGGATGCAAAGGCACAGCGCGAGATCACCGCACTGCTGACCTTCGTCGGGCAAAGCCACTGCAGTTTCGTCCGCAATGGAAAGTCCTACGGCGGCGAACAGGCGCAAGGCCATCTTGAGGACAAGTTCCACTACCTGCTGCGCCGCGACCAGGTGAACACCGCCGAAGATTTCATTGACCGCGCGGCCACCAGGAGCAGCCTCAGCGGCGAGCCTTATCAGGTGATCTGCGACGGCAGGCAGCAAACCTCTGCGGCGTGGCTGAACGACGAGCTGCGGCGCATGCGCCAACGCGAACCGTGAGGCGTTGATCGCCCCCGCAACGATGCACCGGCGCTCGCACGTCAGGACCTGGCCTGGCCCGCTGCATCATCGCCGGGGCACGTCGCCTCATCGGTGGCGTACCCATCGGGCTCGTCCATGCGGGTTGGACGGCGACGCTTGGGCACCGCACGGCGTCCCACGCGGCAGGCCCGCGCGTAGTTGGCCTGCAGGGTCATCCAGTAGAACGGGCTGGTGCGGAACACGATGGCGAATCGCTGCGCCATGTCCTCTTCGATGGGCCGCTTGCCGGCGATGATGTCGGAGATATAGCGCGCCGGCACGCCTGTCTTCCTGGCCAGCTGGGCAGCTGGCATGCCGAGGGGCTGGAGATATTCATACCTGAGCACCTGGCCCGGCGAGGGGACGCCGGCGAATGCCATCGGGACGGTCCGAGGTAAAACTTTCATGGCGTGTTCGCTGTGAGAGATGACGGAATGGCGGATAAGCACCTACATACTTGCGTGTAGGGGATTGCGAAGCTCGATGTCAGCGGGCGAGCAGAACCAGAACCGGATGGTTGTCATGAGACCGGCGCAAGCCATGCTCCGGCGGGTCCGATCAGCTCCTGTCCGCTGCGCCAGCGGCTGACCTGATCGCACCGCGCCACGCGCCCCGGAGGCCCGAAACAGCGCCCTATCTTCGACATCCATCCATGGCTCCATCGTCTGGTGGCGGGTACGGGGACGCTGTTCCAGGCTGACGGGCGAGGCGGTGCGGCGGAATCGGGCGCGGTACATCGCGGCAAGTAACAGGCGTCCCCGGACACGGCCACCAGATATCCGGCGGCCAGACACTGCGCCGGCATGGAGGAAGCGCTGGCGAGCGGGTGACCTATGATTGCGAACAGCCATGATCAACTCTTGCTTAGCTGGTGATGGTCAGCGGGTCGCATGAGCGTCACCTCATGCGACCCGCGCTTCACGACATGGCTGTCGTGGCCACCTGCGGGGAACAAAGGCGCGTCGCAGATGACATGGGGACGGTAGCAAAAGCCAACCACCCCGCCTGTCAGGCATCGCCTGTCATCACCTTCTCGTCGCGGCGCGGGTTGTTGTCGTCTCACGGATGCACGCGCGCCCGGCAACACGCCGATGGCGCTACAGCTGGCGAATGCGATCCATGCTGATGCGATGACGAAAGCGCCGGCTCACGCGCAGCGACGTGCCGTCCCGCAGGGTGACCAGCGCATCGCGCGTGGGCAGCAGGCTCAGTCCCTGCACGCGGCTCAAGGGAATGATGGTGGATCGATGAATGCGCGCGAAGCGCAGCGGGTCCAGGCGCTGCTCGATGCCGTCCATGCTCTCGTGGATCATGTGCCGTCGCGGCCCTACATGCAGGGTGATGTAGTCGCCGCTCGCCTCGATCCAGTCGATGTCGTCCACATCGACCCAATGGGTCCGGCCACCGCTCCGGACCGCCAGGCGGCTGTCCCGCGCTGCCGCTAACCGGGTGCGCTCGGCCATGGGCACGGCCATCGATTGGGCGAGGGTTCGCTCCGCCACGCGCTGGCGAACCGCCTGCAAGGCGTCGTCGAAGCGTCCGTCGTCGATGGGCTTCACCACATAGTCGACCGCGTGTACGTCGAACGCCTTCAGTGCATGGTGGTCGTGCGCCGTAAGGAAGACGACCAGGGGACGTGTATCGCCCTGCATGCGGGACACCATGTCGAAGCCGTCCATGCCGGGCATCTGCACGTCGAGAAACACCACGTCGGGTCGCCGGGCTTCGATCATGGCCAGCGCCTGCTCACCTGACGCGGCTTCGCCCACCACGGTCGCGTCAGCCGCGCGACGCAGGCACACGCGAACGCCTCGCCGCGCCAGCGGTTCATCGTCGACGATCAGGATACGCATCATGGCCTGCCCTCCCCGGCTGGTTGCCAGGGAATCTCGATTTCGGCCAGCCAACCACGCGAGGCATCACCACCGACGGTGAATCGCCCTGCATCGCGATAGCGTGCGACGAGGCGAGCCGCCGTGTTGGCAAGGCCGACACCGACGGAATGCGGCGCGTCTGCCCTGTCGCCATCGACACTGTTGTGCACAGAAATCACCACAGCGTTGTCACGGCTGGTCACCACCAGCGCCAGCGTGCCGCCGCGTGGGTTGGGCGCGATGCCATGGCGAATGGCGTTCTCCACCAACGGTTGCAGCAACAGGTGGGGAACGAGCGCTTCCGCCGCCGCGTGATCGCAATCCATGGTGGCCACCAGCCGCCGGCCCAGGCGGATCTGTTCGATCTCGATGTATTGCTGCACCTGGGCAAGCTCCTGCGCGATGGTGACATCGCCCTGTCGCGTCGGCTCCAGCGTGGAGCGGAGGAAACCGGCCAGCAGGGCGATCATGCGCCGCGCCGAACGTGCGTCCCCTTCGCCGACCAGCGTGGATATGCCGTTGAGGGTGTTGAACAGGAAATGCGGCGTGATCTGGTAACGCAACGCCTTCAGTTCCGCTTCGCGCGCCAGCGATTCGGCGAGCAGCAACTGCTGTTCCCGCAGCTTCACCTCCCGCCCGCGCTGGACACCCAGATACAGCGCGCTCCACGCCACCAGCACGACGGCGGGGCTGAACGCGTTGGCGACACCTGCCATGAGTACCGCAGGCCAACCCACCGGCATCGACCCGGCCAGCACCTCCACGCATGCGCCGGCGAGTGAACAAAGCACGCCCAACGCATAGGCGCAGGCCAGTATCCGCGCAACGATGCCGGGCCAACTCATCGGCCGGTGCACGAGTCGCCGGCAAAGCGCGCGCATGGCAAAGCTTGCGAGGAAGGCCGCCAAGGTGGTGCCGGTGAAATAAAGCACGAGCGGCATGGCGTGGCGGTAAGGCAGCGCGCCCAACGCGCTGATCAACCCATACGCCACCCAACCGCCAGCGTGGACCAGCATCGTTTGCACGCGTGCGGATGTCCGGTCGCCAGACATCATGGGCGTCGCCCCGCGTGCCACCCGGCAGGCAAAAGCGGTCCGCTGGTCGAAAACCGGTTTGCGGCAGGGGGGCGACGACCTAGCCTCCTTGTCACGCATCGGACCACCGATTCGGTGACTACCGGGCTCATCACGAGGCAGACATCATGGAACATGCACTGGAAAAACCCACGGGCTTGCTGATCCGCGCAACGCTGGTGGCAGGCACGCTCGACATCCTCTCGGCACTCACCTATGCGCTGATGGCCGGCAAGAATCCGCTCGCCGTGCCTGTAGGCATTGCTTCGGCGATCTGGCCTGGCGCGGTGAAGGCCGGTGCACCCGCGCTGCTGGTCGGCCTGCTGCTGCATTTCGCCATCATGCTGGTGATGGCGACCGTGTTCGTAGCTGCTGCGCGGAAACTGCCATGGCTTACCGCCCAACCCGTGGCATCGGGCCTGCTCTACGGCCTGTTGCTCTGGGCGGTGATGAACCTGATCGTGCTGCCGTTGCGCTGGCCCGCGCTGTTTCCACACTTCACCGCGGTGTCGCTGGCCGAGCAGGTATTCAGCCATACCGTACTGGTCGGCATACCGCTGGCGTGGATCACGAGCCGGGCCGTGGCACATCGTCGGGCTAGCGCTGACTGACCAGCAGACGCAGGCCGAGCAAGGCGAAGCAGGCAGCAAAGCTGCGACGCATCCAGGTCAGCACCGCCGGTTGGCGGAGCACATGGGTACGCATCAGCGCCGCGAAACAGCCGTAGATGGAGAACACGACCCAGGTCATGGCCATGAACACGCCACTGAGCATCAGCATGGTGGCGATGGGGGATGGATCGTGGGCCGGCACGAACTGCGGCAGAAAGGCCAGGAAGAACACCGGCAGCTTGGGGTTGAGCAGGTTGACCAGCACGGCGGATGCGATGATCTTGCCCGCGCCCTGCTTCGCCGCTTCATCCTTCACCTCCAGCATGCGCGCATCGCGCAGCGCCTGCCATGCCATGTAGAGCAGGTAGGCCGCACCGACGATCTTCAGCGCCTCGAAGGCCAGCGTGCTGGTGCGGAACACCGTCGCCAGCCCCAGCACCGCCGCCAACATGTGCGGCACGATGCCCAGCGTGCAGCCCAGCGCAGCCAACAGACCCGAGCGCACGCCGTGGGAAAGACTGCTGGACACGGTGAAGAGTGCGCCCGTTCCCGGTGATGCCACCACCAGCAAGGCCGTAATGAGAAAGGCCATGCTCATGGCACGGCCGCCGCGTGGATCTCGTCATTGACCGCGCTGCGGGCGGTAGCTGGTTGCAGCTGCGCGGGGTCGTAGTAGAAGCGCTCGTGCACGATCTTGCCATCCGCCCATTGCTGCACGGCAACCTCGTCCAGCGTGACGCGTGCGGTGTCGTTGGCAAACTCGAAGCGCCAGTTGATGGTGACGTCGTCGCCATCAACCAGCACGTGCACGGCGCGCCCTTCGACGGCGTGGAAGTTCTTCAGCACCAGCTGCTCGTTTTCGATCAGCGCATCCAGGCCGATGCGCGAGCGCTGGCGGTTTTCCCACACCACGGCGGTAGGATGGTAGTAGCGCAGCAAGGCCTCGATGAACTGGCCGCGCTCCACCAACGAAACGAACGTACTGACCACATGACGCTCAGGCATGGCTGCTCCCGGAACAATGGATGGAATGCGCTACCCGTGCCCTGACCGGCCGGGCCTGGAATGTGCGCCAGCCTAGGTTGGCCGTGCAGCCTCGTCAGCGGGCTCCGGCGACAGATGCACGGGCGATCCCGCCGCGCATGTGGGAAAGGCATGGGCAATCCCGCCAATCTTTTCGCTTCGGTCGCCATGGGCGCGCTCCTTGCAACGCGTCAGTGACCGCCCAGTCCATTGATTCCATGGGAAGTTCTGGCCCATTCGGCAACCCCATGGCCGGCGCCGCCGCCAGGGCCCATGCTTGACGTGCATGGCGAAATCGCCACGCTTGGGCTCTGGAGTGATCGAGGACATTGCCGTGCGGGTCGCCATACTTGCCTACGACGGGTGCATGGGTGCCGAGGTCCTTGGACTGTCGGACGTGCTGCTCGTGGCCAATCGCATCAGCGCGCTGCGCACGCCCGATGCACCGGTGCCGTTCTCGGTCACCATCATCGGCACGCAGGCCGGGCAGGTGCGCCTGGCCGGCGGTGCCCATCTTTCCGTCGCCACGCCCACGCCGTTCGACCTGCTCGTGGTACCCGCGTTCGATTTCAACAATGCCGAGGAAATCTCGACCGCCCTCGCCGGCCTGGACGAAGAGAAAGCGCTGATCCGTCGTGCCGCGGAACAGCGCAAGGTGGCCTCCATCTGCGGTGGCAGCCTGTTGCTGGCCGAAGCCGGCATCCTCGACGGCCGACAGGCCACCACGGCCTGGGCACTGGCCGGCGAGATGGCACGTCGCTATCCCAGCGTGGAAGTGGTGCCCGATGCCGTGCTGGTGCGCGACGGCGAGATCGTCACCTGCGGTGCCTTCACTGCCTATGGCGATCTTGCCCTGCAGCTGATCCGCGATGCGGTGGGCACCAGCCTTGCCCGCGCCGTGGGGCGTTTCAGCCTGATCGATCACAGCCCGCGCACCCAGGCGGCGTACCTGGACCACCGCCTGAGCCACAAGCGGAGGGAATCGTTCGCGCGTGCCGTCAGCACGTGGTTCGAAAAGCGCATCGCCGAGCGTTACCGGCTCGACGTGCTCGCTGAAGCGTTCAATCTTTCCAGCCGCACACTGCTGCGCCGGTTCCGCGCCGAAACCGGGCGTTCGCCGCTGGACATGTTGCACGACCTGCGCGTGGAGCGCGCGAAGCTGCTGCTTGAAACCACCACCCTCAGCGTGGCGCAGGTGGCTTCGGAAGTGGGCTATCTGGACGTGGCCACGTTCTCGCGCCTGTTCACGCGACGCACGCATCTCACGCCCGCGGCATTCCGCAAACGCTTCCATACCACCGACATCGCGGTGTTCTGACGCCGCGTCGCCAGATGGCGACGCTGCCCTTCAATCTGTCTGCGCCGCCCGCTGTGCGCGCGAAAGGCCATTGCTAACGTCCATCACGCAAGCAACTCCCCTGCACCGCCCTACGGGAAGCGTGATCAACATGACGTCGCAACATCCCTCACCTTCATCCGGCCAACGCGCCGAGACACCCGCATGGATCGTCCCGGGACAACGGCTGATTCGTAACGGCATGCGGCTGCTTGGCGCACTCAGTCCCGTCCATGCGGCACGCGTGATGGATCGGCTGTGGTTCAGCGCGCCCCGCACCCGGCCACGCACGGCGGACCAGGCCGTGCTCGACTGCGGCGAGCGCCTGCACTTCAGCGTCGATGGACGCCAGGTGACGGCATGGGCATGGGGTGATGAGGGGCCCACCGTCATCCTGCTGCACGGCTGGGGCGGGCACGCCGCCCAACTGCAGACCTTCGTGCTGCCACTGCGCGAAGCCGGCTTTCGCGTGATGGCTTTCGATGCTCCCTCGCATGGCGATTCCGCAGCGAGCCGTCATGGTGGGCAGCGCGTCACGTTCTTCCAGTTCGCCGATGCATTGCGCTTGATCGCGGCAGGCGAGAACACGTTGGCGGGCATCATTGCGCACTCCGGTGGATGCACCGCCGTATCGCTGGCCCTGCGCGACGGATGGACGCCACCGGCCCAGTTGGTGTTCATCGCGCCGTTCGTGCATCCCGCGGCATCGGTCGACGCTTTCGCGCGTGCCATCGGGGCAAACGGACGGGTCGTCGCGGCGTTCAGCGCCGGCGTCGAACGCTGGCTGGGCAAGCCATGGTCTTATCTGGACATCAGCACGCTGGAGGCTGCGCACAAGCGCCACCGCCTGCTGGTGATCCACGACGAGGAAGACAAGGAAGTTCCGCTGGCCCACGCGCGCGCGCTGGCCGCCAGCTGGCCAAAGGCGCAGCTGATGGTGACCCGCGGGCTCGGCCATCGCCGCGTGCTGCGCGACCCGGCCGTGGTAGAGAAGGCGCTTGGCTTTCTTGCGGATGGCGCAACGGCCTCGCTCGCCGGCGGTACCGACTACCTGCCGCGCGATTCACGCTCGGCGCTGGATCGGGCGTATGAAGCGTGTGCATCGCGCTGACATGCCATGCAGGTCCGACGATGGATCCAGCCGTCGCCCGGATCAGCTTTGCGTCAACCGCAACGCACGCCCCTTGTGCGCAGCGATGTGATCGGTCTTGTCGCTCTTGATCTCGTACTGCGGATCGTCGGCGGTGGCGTGGTGGGTGTAACCCTTGTAGTCGAAGTTGCGGGTGTGCACCTTGATGATGGTGCCACTGACCCAGCCGGCCTCGGAGTTCCACGTGACGTGGTCACCTACCTTGAATGTCGTGGCCATGCTGCGACTCCCGCCTGCGTTCAACGAAAGCCGGGCCTCATGGGCCCGGCCAGCCCTGCTTACGCTGCGCGCGTCACGCGCACCGGTACTGATTTGTACGACGGTGTGCCGCTGATCTTGTCGTTGTAGTCCAACGGCACCAGGCAATTGCCTTCGGGATAGTACGTGGCCACTGCGCCACGGGCGATGGGATAGGCCACCGCGATCACGTGTTCCAGGCGACGTTCCCTGCCCTTGCCGAACGCGGTTTCCACGCACACCGCATCGCCCTCGCCGATGCCCAGCTCGGCAAGATCATCCTTGTTCATGAACAACACATCACGCCGGCCGAACACACCGCGATAGCGATCGTCGTAGCCGTAGATGGTGGTGTTGTACTGGTCGTGGCTGCGCACCGTGGTGAGCTTGAGCACGCGAGGATCTGCCGATACCGGATCTTCCTCCAGCCCGCGGAACAACAGGAACTCCGCCTTGCCCGAAGGCGTTCTCCACACGCGCTGCGTCGGCGGCAGCGGCAGGCGGAAGCCGCCGGGCACGCGAATGCGCTCGTTGTAGCTCTGGAAATCCGGGAACACCGATTCAATCGCGTCGCGGATACGGTCGTAGTCGGCCACCAGCTCCATCCACGGCACCCTGGTGTCCGGCAAGGTGGCACGCGCCAGCCCAGCCACGATGGCGGGCTCCGAGCGCAGCGCCTCGGACGCCGGCGTCAGCTTGCCGCGCGAGGCATGCACCATGGACATGGAATCTTCCACCGTCACCGACTGCGCACCGGCTGCCTGCATGTCGCGCTCGGTGCGCCCCAGGCACGGCAACAGGAAGGTGTGCTTGCTGGTGAGCAGGTGCGAACGGTTGAGCTTGGTGGCGACATGCACCTGCAGCTCCAGTCCGCGCACCGCAGAGAAGCACGCTTCCGGGTCAGGCATCGCCACGGCGAGGTTGCCGCCCAGGCAGATCAGTGCCTTCGAACGCCCTTCGCCGATGGCCTGCAGCGCCGCCACTGCGTCATGCCCATGCTTTGCCGGCGGGCGGAAGCCGAAGGTCTGCTCGATGCGATCCAGCAGCATGGCATTCGGCTTCTCGGTGATGCCCACCGTGCGATCGCCCTGCACGTTCGAATGGCCGCGCAGCGGGCAGATGCCTGCGCCCGGCTTGCCGAAGTTGCCGCGCAGCAACAGCAGGTTAGCCACCTGCTGCACGTTCTGCGTACCGGTACGGTGCTGGGTCATGCCCATGCCGTAGGTGATGATGGTGGCGTTGGACTTGGCGTAAGCCGCGGCGACGGCGCGCAATTCATCCTCGGACAAGCCCGAGGTCGCGACGATGTCGTCCCATGTCGTGCCGCGCAGATCCGCCGCCAGCGCATCGAAACCGTTGGTGTGTTCGCGGATGAACGCGTGATCGAGCACGGTGGATGCCGCGCCCGCTGCCGCGTCCATCTCCAGCAGCGCCTTCATGATGCCCTTGAGCGCCGCCGCGTCGCCGCCGATCTTCACCTGCAGGTACGTGGTGGCGATGGGCGTGGAGCCCAGCGTAGCCATCTCCACCGGGCTCTGCGGATCGGCAAAGCGCTCCAGCGCGCGTTCCTTCAGCGGGTTGAACACGATGATGGGTGCGCCGCGACGCGCCACTTCATGCAGCGTGCCCATCATGCGCGGATGGTTGGTGCCGGGGTTGTGGCCCATCGCGATGATCAGCTCGCAATGGTCGAAATCTTCCAGCGACACGGTGCCCTTGCCGATGCCGATGGCCGGCGGCAAGCCCACACTGGTGGCCTCGTGGCACATATTCGAGCAGTCGGGAAAGTTGTTGGTGCCGTATTCGCGCGCGAACAGCTGGTACAGGAACGCTGCCTCGTTGGATGCACGGCCGGAGGTGTAGAACTCCACGCTGTCCGGATCGTCCAGCCCACGCAGGATGCCGCCGATGCGTGCAAAGGCGTCGTCCCAGCTGATCGCTTCGTAGATGTCCTTGTCGGCGTTGTAGACCATGGGGTGCGTCAGGCGCCCCTCGTCCTCCAGCTCGTAGTCGCTCCACTCCCACAACGAGCTCACGGTGTTGAGCGCAAAGAACGTGGGCGGCACGCGCTTGTTGGTGGCTTCCCAGGTAACGGCCTTCGCGCCGTTCTCGCAGAACTGGAAGGTGGAGGTGTGCTTCTTGTCCGGCCAGGCGCAGCCCGGGCAGTCGAAGCCCTCGGGCTTGTTGGTGCGCAGCAGGGTGACGGTGGCATCGCCCGCATCCATCTGTTCGCGGATGGCCCGCGCCGTAGCGCGCAATGCACCCCAACCACCTGCCGGTGCATCGTAGGTGCGGATGCCGGGAATTTCTTTGTCAGCCATGAAGCAACGCCCTGGGTGCCTGATCTGTGTCGTGTACCCGGCCTTTATACACAACCGTTGCAACACCAGGCTTTAACGCAGAAGCCTGCGGTGGCGGATAACGGGGACGGCGCTGTGCTTCAGGTGCCCGGGTTGTTTTCCGGTTCGTCGACGTAGCGCGAACATGCGGGCGAGATAGCGCCACCGGGCGCCACGGTCGCCGTCGCTGTGAGCCTGAAAACCGGTGGCGCGATGCCGGCAAGTGCCGGAATGAAGGAGAGGTAGACCCGACCACCTCGCGCTGATCGGGTCCACGGCTTCGAACCAACGTTCGTGAAAGAAAAGGGACTGCCTTCCCTCGCCGAACTTGTTGGCCTTACTTCTCCGCAGACAACACCACCGCCGCCTCGGACGTGAGCTGCAGGAAGGTGAACGACTCCTGCAGGTACAGCGTGACGGTTTTTTCGTCGTGACTGAGGTAGCCGATGGAGATGTCCTGGCCCAGATGCAGCTCGAAGTCGCCGCCGCGTGTGCTCAGCACCACGCCGCCATGGATGGCCGGTGCCCAGATGATCTCGCCATCCACCAGGTTCTGCATGTCGCGCGCCACCGGGTAGCCGTGCTGCGTGGCCGCGCTCACGGCCGTGTACGCCTGCTCGCCGAGCAGCAAGGTGTACGGGCCGTTGAC
This sequence comes from Dyella telluris, assembly GCF_014297575.1. Taxonomy (NCBI): domain Bacteria; kingdom Pseudomonadati; phylum Pseudomonadota; class Gammaproteobacteria; order Lysobacterales; family Rhodanobacteraceae; genus Dyella; species Dyella telluris. Next base: position 1,895,930 of record NZ_CP060412.1, read on the forward strand.
GCCCATCTCGCGCAGCTGGCTGACCGCACGCGCCACGGCGGCGGGATAGCCCGACGCATCCTTGGGCAGGGCAATGGCCTTGTTGCTGGTGCCCTGGTGGATGCCTTCGATATGGGCGGACTTGTAGCCTTCGAACACGGCACGATCTTCGGCAAAGGCGATCTTGCGCGCCGCATCCTTCAGCGGTTGCAGATCCGGATCGTTCGCGCCGCGCTCCACTGAATCCAGCGAGCGGCGGGACAGCTTGAACGGCACGCGGAATTCCACCAGCGGCTTGACCTCGCGCAGGCAGGCCTCGATGTCGCTGTCCGGCGCGTCGATCTTCGCCAGGTGACCCGTGCCGACCGCGGAGAACTCGGTGCCCTTGGGCCCCAGTACATCCACCACGCGCCGCGCGGCCAGGTGGCGCTTCAGCGTGCGCGCTGCTTCCTGCTCGATCTGCTCCCACGCCTTTTCGGAAATGGGCGCGAGCTTGCGGTGAAGATTATTCATGGGCTGACTCTCCTTTGAGCGAACCGATACCGAGCGAACCGTCGGACGGACGCGCCGCGCCGGATGCCTGTTCATCCGTTGCCGCCTGCGCAGCGGGCGCTTCGTCCTCCGACACGTCGTCGAGGAAACTGGCCGTGGGAATGAAGAACAACGAACCCGTTACGGCCTTGCTGAAATCCAGCAGGCGATCGTAGTTGCCGGGCGGGTTGCCCACGAACATGTTGTTGAGCATCTTCTCGATGCGCGTGGGCGAGCACGCATAACCGATGAAGTAGGTGCCGAACTCACCCTTGGACACATCGCCGAAGGGCATGTTGTCGCGAAGAATCTGCAGCTGCTGGCCGTTCTCTTCGATATTGGTGAGCACGTTGTGCGCGTAGCTGGCCTTGGCCGAATCGTCCTGCTCGATATCCGAGAGCTTCTGCCTGCCGATGATGCGCTCCTGCTGCTCCACTGGCAGCTTGTTCCAGGCGGTGAGATCGTGCAGGTACTTCTGCACGATGACGTAGCTGCCGCCGGCAAAGGCCGCATCCTCGTCGCCGATCAGGGTGGCATCCAGCGCCGCCTGTCCCGAGGGATTCTCGGTGCCGTCGACAAAGCCGAGCAGATCGCGCTCGTCGAAGTACTTGAAGCCATGCACTTCGTCGGCCGAGGTCACGCCATCACCCAGTCGTAGCATGATCTGCGAGGCCATCTCGAAGCACAGGTCCATATGCGTGGCACGGATATGGAAGAGTAGGTCACCCGGCGTGGAGACCGCGTGGTGTTCGCCGCGGATTTCCTTGAACGGGTGCAGCTCCGCCGGACGCGGCTCGCCGAACAGGCGATCCCACGCATCCGAACCAAAGCCCATGGTGCACGAGAGCTTGCGCGACGGGTGGCGAAAGCCGATGCCGCGCAGCAGTGACGACAGGTCGCCGCACAGCCCGCGCACCGCCTGATCTACCCTGGGTTCCGGTGCCAGCGTCACCACCAGGAAAATGGCCGACTGCGTCAATTTCTCTGCAACCGGCTGCGAAACGATGGAAGACACGATCTGCTCCTTATGACGGGTCTTGCTGATGCCCGTACGTCGTGCAATGAGGCACCCAAGCGCGCGAACAATCAATCCCCTTTGGGGGATTCGCCATCCTTGCTTACATGTATCTGATTCGAAAGGTCCGTACGTGCCGACCCGACTCCTCACCTGTCATGCAAACGCCATCTGCACGCGGCTCAGGCAACTACCGCCTGCCGGGCGCACCCGCGACCAGTGCGCGCACCGTGGCAGGCCCCGATACGTAACGGCTATCCGGCACGCTCCAACGCCAGGGCAGTTCGACGCCCACGCGGATACCCACCCGGCGCGTGCCGGTCAATCCCTTGGGCGGGCGCATGCCGTCGTCCACGATGGCAAAACCGTCCGGGTCTTCCACCAGATCGATGCCGTTCTGCGCCCCGGTGATGCCAAGCGCCTGGGTGAGACGCGCCGGGCCTCGACACAGGTCGCGGTCCCGGATTCCCTCCGGGCGTGCGCCACGCATCTGCGCCAGCCCGTGCAGCGGTTCCAGCGCCCGTATCAGCACACCCTCGCCCGGCGGCGCGCACACGCAGTTGGCGCACCAGTGCATGCCATAGGTGAAGTACACATACATATGGCCGGCGGGCCCGAACATCACGGCATTGCGCGGGGTCTTGCCGCGGAAGGTGTGCGCGGCCGGGTCGATGGACCCGCGATAGGCTTCCACTTCCACGATGCGCCCGGATCGTCCATCCGCGCAGGCCAGGATCTTGTTGAGCAGCTGGGGTGCCACCGTGGTGGCCGGGCGTGCGAAAAACGACCGCGGCACGACGGCGCCCGGCCACGCGGCATGTTGCCCCACCCTTGTGCGCATGGCTGACGTCCCCTGCGGGCTTGTCGACGGCGAACTCACCACGAGTATGGTCCACTTTCGCGCCGCGCCGGAAGGCGTGCCTGTGGAGGACACGGCCATGACTGCGCGCGATATCCGGGATGCCCTGGTGCGGCACTGGGCGGCATCGGCTGCCGGCGACCAGGACACGGAGCACAGCATCTATCACGACGATGCCGTGTGCGAGTACCCGCAATCGGGCGAAGTGATCCACGGCCGCCAGAACCTTCAGGCGCTGCGCAGCCATCACCCCGGCAAGCCCTCCGGATTCACCATCCGTCGCATCGTGGGCGAAGGCAACCTGTGGATCACCGAGTACACCATCACCTATCAGGGCAAGCTGGCATACACGGTGAGCATCATGGAATTTCGCGACGGCAAAGTGGCGCACGAAACCCAGTACTTTGCTGATCCGTTTGAAGCACCGGCGTGGCGGGTGCAGTGGGTGGAGCCACACACGTGATCTCACGCTTCATGCCATCACCTGCGGTTCGGCACCCCTCGATGCCCGCCCCCTTCCGAAGCGACCAGCGCGCCTGCAACGCCAGCCAGTAGAACGCCGAGGTGCCGAGCACGGCCGCCAGACGCACCGCGATATCCGGCGTGATGGGGCGCGTGCCGAAAATGGTGGCCGCGAGGTGCTTTCCCGGCACACCCGACAGTTTGGCCAGTTGGGCAATCGACAGGTGACGCCGGTCCAGATAATCCTTTTTCAACACCGTGCCCGGCTTTCGGGCCGGCGCGGTCATCTCCAGCATCATGTCTGGCGTCAGCGAAACGAGATTGGCCATGCGACCCGCCTTCTGTAAGGCACAAGGAAGCGGCAGAGCAGCCATCCGGCCGGCTCCGTGTAGGAAATGAGGAAGCACGATCAGACGTGGCGTATCGCCCGACCAGCCGATACGCCACCAGGACCGATCACCACACCCACCTAAACGCTCGCTTTCAGTTCAAGCCCGAGCGACCCCGCGTACTGCCGGAGACACTGCACCGCCGACGTCAGCCCTTCCACAAACAACGGCGAAAGCGGCCACACCACCAGCCCTTCCGGACTGAAGCGCGCCGCCGCCCTGCGCGAACACTCGCTGTATTCGAGCAGACACGACAGCGCGAACAGCGCCACCGTGATGTCATCGAGCGTGGAAAGGTGTAGCGACGATGCCTGCCTGCTGGCAGTCAATCGAACGGACGTGAGCGGAGAAGCGGATGCATCACCCGAAGGAAAATGCAGGCGAGCGGGTGCCGTATGATCGCGGATAGCCATGATCAACTACCAGAAGTTGGTGATGGTCAGCGGGTCGCTTTGAGCTGTTACTCAAGCGACCCGCGCTTCACGACATTGCTGACGTGGTCAACCGCGGAGCGAAGAAGAAGAACGCCGCGAATGACGTGGGGACGGTAGCAAAGGCTGAGGGCGGTGGATGTCAGGCGGTGCCGATGCGGCGCATGGGGTAAATGGCGCGTCTGTGTGGGCCGAGAAGGTGAGGCGCCGCCGTCCATCCACGATGGCGATTGACGAGCACGAGAGCGCCTCCACTTCGCCCCTCCGGGTCAGTCGCTAGCAGTCAAGCACTGATTCGTAGTGGTCGCCCACCTTTTGAAACGCCCCGAGTACATCTTGAATACCTACTCATCCGACAAGGCGCTAACCACCTCTTCCGGATGGGGAGCATCCGCCCTGGATTGACACCGTACACCTCGGTCACTGCGAAGCGCAGTGAATTCGTGATCTCTTTTTGAGCGGTGCAAGCCGTTTGGCTGGAACAAAGAGATTCTGGTTCTTGAGTTGACCGCCGCACCCGCTGCACTGGGTGTATTGCTCTTCTTTGGGAGACGACTTGAAACCCTGAGCCACCTGGGGCCTTGGTGCAACACGTCTCATGGATGCCAAGGGCTGGTCAGTGAACAGATGGCTTCGCCACAAGCTGTTCTTGCGGCGGCGGCTCGGCAAAAGGCTTCACCCCGATCGCGCCGTAGATTTCCGACGGGAAGAACACCGTGCCGTCCTTCATCACGAGCCGGGGTGCACGGATGGCGGAAATATTGGCCGTCGGGTCTTGCGCGACGAGGAAGAAATCGGCGAGCTTTCCGCGCTCGATCGTGCCCAGCCGGTCGGCGCGGCCGAAGTACTCCTCTGGCCCCAGCGTCGCCATGCGCAGCACCTCGGCGGGCGGAATGCCGGCCTTGACGTAAAGCTCCAGCTCGCGATGAACCGAGAAACCGTTCGTATCGTCCGTACCCGGCATGAGGCGAATGCCCTTGTCGTGCAGCAGCTTGAGGATGTCCAGGGACTTTTGCACCGCACCGTTGTATTGCGCGGTCAGCTCTGGTGTCGGTGCCGGCACGAAGGTGCGCTTGCGATACCGGCTATAGCTGATGGGCATGTGATCGATCACCGCCGCCTCGGGCTCGGGCGTTTCGCCGGCGCGACTGACCAGCAACCGCTCCACGATCGACATCGTAGGATCCAGCACGATATGTCGTGCCACCATCAGGTCGATGGTCGCCCGCACGTTGGGCGCGTTGAGATCCAGGCTCGCCAGCCGCGCCAGCGCCGTGAGCCGCAGCGGCGTACGGGTATCTTCACCGGGCTTGAGCACCCAGCCCAGCGCCAGCTGGTTGATGTGCGCGATCTCGTCATAACCGTCGTGGATGACCCGGTCGGGCGTATCGAAGGCGGGCACGTGGCCCGTCACACGCATGCCGCGTCGATGGGCCTCCGCCGCGATGGCCGGGACCCAGTCCGGATTCATCGAGTTGTAGATCTTGATCTGGAAGTAGCCGCGATCCGCATACCAGTCGACGTCGCGCACCGCATCCTCGACCGAGTCGGTGATGAAGCCAGTGTGGGCGGAGTACGGACTGCGACCTTCGAGAAAACCATTGGGCACGATGCGTGGCCCGATCAGCTCACCGGCATCGATGCGGGCCCTCAGCGTCTGCAGGAAACTATTGACGTTGCCCATGTCGCGGGCGCTCGTTACGCCAGCGGCGATGTAATTGAGGCCCGAATCGGAGGTGGCATGCGAATGCATGTCGTGCAGGCCAGGTACCAGCACGCCGCCCTGGCCGTCGAAAACCACCTGGTCCTCGGTGGGCGGTAGCTTGTCGGGATCGTTGCCTACGTAGGTGATGTGGTGGTCGAAGGTGATGACCGTCTGCAACGGTCCCACCTTACCCGTCGCCGGGTCGAATACATGGACGTTCTTTATCCGGACCGGCCGGTCATAGTTGTGGGCCAGCTTCGCGCCCAGGCTTCGCAGGCGCTGGTCCTCCAGGCTGGCGACCACATCGGCCACCTGTTTCGCGGCGCCTTCATAGCCGTCGAGGACGGCCGTACCCTGCCCATCCACCGTGCCCACCAGTCGCTGCTTGCTGTCGAGGAAGACGTAGAGCGGTTTGGTGTCGATCCCGGTGATGGCATACACGTCCGCGTGCAGCGTGTGGCCGTTGGCGGTGAGATCCGTCGATTGGAGCTTTTCCAGCTTCATGTTGCCCGAGGGCCAGGTGCCCAGGGACTGCTTGGGTGCCTTGAGCAGGGCCCGCGCATACACGCCGTACGCCCATGGGCTGGTGTCGTTCAACACGTAGAGCGCCGGTGCCGCCGCCGTGGACTCGCCCTGTTCCGCCTGGCTCTTCCACTGCGCGTGTCCGTCGGCCCAGTGGAAGTCTTCGTCAACCGCACCACCCATCAGCGACGTGCCCTTGACCGACCATGCCACGGGCAGCGCACGGTCATTGAGCACCAGCGCTTCGTGATGCCTGGGTCCGCGTCCGTTGTTGCTGACGGCATAGTCCACGGTGACGTGGTCGCCGCTGGTGGTCGCCACCACGGAGCCAACGGCTTCACCGTTGCCCACGATGATCAGCTTCTGCGTAGTGACAGGCTGCGCGTGGATCGACGAGGCGAGGGCGAGGGCGAGGACGGCAAGGGTCGATTTCATGAGGCGATCCACTTTTTAGGGTCGCTTCGGGCTTGTCACTCACCGATGCCTGGCGATGACCCGAGGATCCCGTGTGCGATAGAAAAGCGTGGCATCCATGCCAGCGGGGAAAAGGAGGCGCGCAGCCGACGGCGCATGGGTGCCGGCAACGGCCAAGGAACAGGGGCGGTGCAGCAGGCAGCCGACCGCCCCGGGTCTACTTCTCTCAGAACTTGTACGCAGCGGTGAGCCCGATGGTGCGCGGCTGGATCATGTTCCACGAATAGCGCGGATCTTTCGGGCTCAGCGTGTTCTTCGGGCCGCCGCCGAGGAAGCCGCGGCGATCGAACAGATTGCGTACGTTGAGCGCGAACGTCCACGGACCGTTCATGACACCACCATGGATGTCGGTCTGCGAGTACGAGGGCACGTGCACGCGCGGGAAGGTTTCATGCGAGGGGAAATCCTCGTAGCGGTCGCCCACGTAGGAGAACGTGGCGCCAGTGAAACCCGTCCAGCCGGCGGCGACCGGGAAGTTCTTGTCGAACGACAGCGAACCGGTCCACTTCGCGGAGTAAGGCAGACGATCGCCACTGAGCGCATAGGCGCTCTCCAGCGGGAAATCCTGCGTGAGCACGGCATCGTTGTAAACCAGGTTGCCCGTGATGCTGAAGCTGTCCGTCGGCTGGAAGGTCAGCGTGTTCTCCACACCCTGGCTCTTGGCCTTGCCCGCATTGCCGGTGAACGACATGCCCGACACCAGGCTGGTCTCCAGGATCTGCACGTGGTTCCAGGCGATGTAATAGAGCGAGGCATCCCACACCAGCTGGTGGTCGAAGTACGCACCCTTGATGCCCAGCTCGTAGTTGGTGGTCTTGTCCGGCGCGTAGGTCAGCGGCACATCGGACGTCTGGATCACGCCGGCGTTGGAACCACCCGGGCGATAGCCCGTGGCCACGCGACCGTAGACCATGACGTCATCGGTGATCTTGTAGCGAGGCGTGATCAGATAGGTGGTGTTGTGATCGCTCGACGAACCGGAGACCGAGCTGTCACCGCCGTTGAGTATGCCGCCCGAAAGGCTGGAGTACGTCTGCTCGATCCGGCTCACGCGGCCGCCGACCTGTACATCGAACCGATCGGTGAAGTGATAGGACGCGTCTCCGTACAAGGCGTATTCCTTGTAGGTCGAGGGGCCCGAGCTGTTGAAGAACTCACCCGGGGGCCCCACCACTTCCATCGTCGACGGCACCAGCGGATTGACGCTCTGCGCACTGAATGAGTTCTCGCGGGTGAAGAACGCACCGACCTGCCAGTCCCACTTGCTGTTGTTGCCTTCGTTGGAAGAAAGGCGGAATTCCTGGGAGAACTTGTCGGTCTTGCCGGGCTCGTAGATGTTTGCGCCGAGGCCGGGGACGCCGAACACCATGCCGGCAATGGTGCCGAAGATCGGTGAAACGTCATCCATGTGGGTAAAGCTGTCCTGACTGTAGCCGGTCAGCGAGGTGAGGCTGCCCCATCCGAAATCCACGTCGACATGGGCGTCGTAGAACTTCGTGTCGCGATGGTCGTAGATGTTCGGCAGTTGCTTGCCGCTGTACTCATCGCCATAGGTCGGGACCCGATTGATGTCACCGGCGAAGTTGCTGACGTTGTCGGTATAGGTGTGCTGCTGCAGCGCGGACACTCGCACCGTGACGTTGTCGGCGGGAAGCCACAGGGCGCTGATGCGGCCACCGTTGGCACCATGGCTTCCCTTGTCGTTGTCGTTCTGGGTGTTCTTGATGAAACCGGGTTCATCCCGTTCGAACGCGCTGACCAGCACGGCCAGGTTGCTGGTCAATGGCACATTGACCGAGCCGCGTACGCCCCAGCCGGTACCGCCGTGATCGATGCTCTGCCCATCGACTTCCACGCGGCCACCGAAGCTGCTGGTCTGCGGCGAGACGGTTTCGTACTTGATCAGGCCACCCATGCTGGCGGCGCCGTAAAGCGTTCCCTGCGGGCCGCGCAGCACTTCGATCTGCTGCAGCGCGAACGGATCGAAATCAGGCACCACGCGGCCGCCGTTGCCGTTGGCGACGGTCGAGCCGAACGGAACGTCATCGATGGTGACGCCCACCGTGGGGTTGCCGAAGGTGCCGGTGGTGATGCCGCGGATCGCCACGTTGCCGCGGCTGTAGCTCAGGCCGGGCACCTGGGTGTAGTAGTCGCTCAACTGCAGGGTGTTATTGATCACCAGGTTGGCGGGCTGCACCACGGCGACCGGAACCGGCACGTCGAGCAGGGCCTCGGAGCGCTTCTGCGCCGTGACCGTCACCGTGCTCAGGGTCTTGGTCTTCTTGCTGTCGCCACCCGACTGCCCGCTGTCCTGTGCCGCCCCGTTGCCGGCCGGTTGGGCTGCCTGCGCATGGACCGCCGAGGACATCAGCGACGCGGCAAGGAAGCTGGCCCCCACGGCCAACAGCACGCGTTCGCGGCCGGGGCGACAGGCGCGCCCGAGTTCCACCGCAAGATGCTTCAACTTCAGCTTGTTCATCACCCCTCCCCAGGGCTTCTTGCTCGCCGTGATGGCTGTTGTGGAAGGCTGGCTTGCAACCCGCACACCACGATTCCGGGTGCGGAGATGCCTCCCTGTTCAAATTCAATTTATTTCATCGAGTGGGCAATATCCGTGCGACTTTCATGCGGACATCCATCACTTGCGATAAAAAAATCGATCATTCGGCCATTTGGCGAAAATTTTGGTCGCTGCGCCGTGGTGCGGCGCAGAACGTCTTGATCTGGCTCATGCACGGGAGGAAAACCCGTCGCGCCATGAGCGCACAAAAGAAAAGCCGCACTCGGTCGAGTGCGGCTTCCGTGCCGCGCGATGCTCAGAATTTGCAGGTAGGCGCTGCGCCCTTCGCGCGCTCCCAGTGGTACGCCTCAACGGCGCCGCCACGCGGCAGATAGGTCACGGTATAGGACTTGCCGTCACGCTCGAACACACCCGTGACTTCGGTCTTCTCGCTCTTCCACGCCTTCGACGCGTCAGGGGCCTTGAGGATCTTGTCGCCGTTCTTCACGCCAGCCCGGGCGGCTGCCGAATCCGGCTTGAGATCGGTAACCACCGCGTCGGATCCTGAATTGCTTCGCACGTAACCCAGCTCGAACGCATGGCGCTGCTCGCTGACCACCTTGAAGCACGGTGCGAAGGCGTTATCCGGAATCACCAGGGTCTTGCCGGACTTCATGGTGTCGAACGCGGCCTGCGCTTCAGCCGGGCCAATCTCCTTGCCGACAAGTTGCAGCCACTCGGCAACGCCGTGCGGTTCCTGTTTCTCGGTGCGGCGATAGATCTCCAGCACGACGTCATCAAGGCTGCGCTTGCCGCCGCTCTTGGCCAGGATGGCGGCATTGGTCTGCACCAGATAGAGGAACCCGCGACCGTACGGATCCTTCTGCATCACGGGATCCTTCCAGAACAGCTTGGCCGCGTCGGCGGTGGTCATGTTGCGGCTCGGGCTTGCGTAGTAACCGTCGGCGCGCTGATTGATGCTGGCCAGGTACTCGTCGAGCGTGAGCAGGCCGGCGCGGTACGCCATCAGCAAGGAGTAGTACTCCGCCGTGCCTTCCGAGTACCACGCGGTTTCGCCATGGCTGCCTTCGAGCATCGGCCAGGTGTGGGCCATTTCATGCGCCACCAGATCCCTCAGGTCTTCCACCGTCGGCTTGGCCGGCGGGTAGTAGCCGAACATGAAGGAGTGCGCCAGGGCGGTGCCGCCCGTACCCGCATACGGGTTCTGCCGCATGAAGACGCGATACGAAGACTTCGTGTCGCCGAAAAAGGTAGACGTGTAGTTGTAGAACTTCGACACCCAGGTGCTGAAGGCCTTCGCGTCGAACGGCGGCTCACTGAGCCAGTACACGTTGAGGCGCGAATCGGTGGCGCTGGACTGGCTCTTGAGCGGGCCCGCGGCGTAGTAGCTGAAGGACAGTACCTGCGACGGCACCACCGCCTTCACTTCACCCTCGCCCAACGACCACACGCCGCGCGAACCCGCCGGCATGTCGCTCATGTCCCACTTGAGGTCGACGCTGTACGGACCTTCGGCCGCGGGCGTCGCAAGAAAGCCCACGCCGGCGCCTTCAAAGCCGCCGTTTTCCGCGCGCAGGTCGAACAGCGGTCCATTGTTCGTACTGGCCGTCACCACGCGCGGCGGTGCACGGAAGCTCACCACCACGTCGCCCTTGGTCGGGCGCTTGACGCTCCAGCGACGATAGACGCCTTCCGGCTGCGGCTTCTCTTCGGAAATCTCGAGCGCCAGCGGACCCTGGTCATCGCGCGCGGTCAGCGCATCGCCGTCGTAACGGGCGGTGGGAATGCCCACGAGCTGCAGCGGCAAACGCACCAGCGGCGCGCCAGCCTGGAGCGATGGCGTCTGGAAGGACATCGTCACGTCGATATAGCCCGCGGTGCCGGCCGGCACATGCGGCTTCAACACCACATTCAGCGCCGGCGGCGCCTCCGCGGCCATCGCCGGCGCTGCAAGGCCCGAACACGCGCACGCCAGTGCCGCTCCGATCATTACCGATAACCGCTTCATCGATCTCTCCCCATTTCGGTGCCTGCGGAACATGGTCCGCTTGAATGAATCGGGCTTGCCCCTGCCCATGGAGGGGCGAGCCGTGATTGATCAACATGCGGTCGCGCCCCGACGCAAACCGCAACGTGTGGTCAGCTGTGCATCACGCGGTACCCAGCGCATGCATCGCGCGATCGATGTCCTCCATCGTGTTGAACACCGATGGCGAGAACCGGAAACGATTGCGGCTGATCGTGATGTCCACCTGGGCTTCCTTCATCTTCGGGCGCAGACGATTTGCCGCGTCCTTGTAGGCGAAGGTCACCAGAGGCGCCGTGCTTTCCATCGGCGTCACCAGCTCGAAGCCGCGTTTCGGCAACTCGGTCTTGAGGTGATCCGTGAGTGGTTTCGCATGCGCCTGGATCGCAGGCACGCCCACCTTCTGGATGTAGTCCAGCGAGTAGTCGAGCAAGCCGATGCCCATGTGCGAAAAGGTTCCCCACATGAAGTAGCCGGAAGCGTCTTCCGGCACACCGTAGTCAGCCACGTCGTCGCCGGGCGGATCGAACGGATAGACATGGCTCTGGAACGCGTTGAGCTGGTAGTAGCCCCACACGGGATGCTGCAACTCGGGGAGGCGATCCTTGCGCACGTACAGGAAGCCCAGCCCGAAATCGCCCATCAGCCACTTGTAGCTGGCACAGGCCGCGAAATCGACGCCCGTGGCCTTGACGTCCAGCGGCACGCAACCGGCCGCATGAATGATGTCGGCGTAGACCCGCGCACCCTTCGCATGCGCGATTTCGCACACCCGCTTCAGGTCGTGCTGGAAACCGTTGAAGGTGGAGACGGCAGAAATCGCTACCAGCTTCGTGCCCTTCTTCACCGCCGCTTCGATGTCATCGAGGTCGATGCGATTGTTCTTCGGCCGGACCCAGGTGACATCCACGCCAAGTTTGGCCATGGCTTCATACAGGTAGAACGAACCGAAGAAGTGCATGGTGTCGGTGACGACATGCGCACCGGCGGCAGGCAAGCCAAGCGCGCGAAGCACCAGCTGTTCGCCGGCGGTCGTACTCTGCACCAGGGTCACTTCCGAACGGTCGGCGTTGATCATCTGGGCGAAGTTGCCGAGCACGCGGTCGCGAATGGGATCCTGGTGATAGGACGTGCTGCGCGGATCGCCCATGCGGTCCGCCAGGTAGGCATCAAGCGTCGCACGTGATCCCACGCTGACGGGATGCATCGAACCCGAGTCGAGATAAACGCCATCGTTCTTGTAGAACTCGATGCCGCCGAGTCCTTTGATGGTGGGCAGACTCTTCATGTCCGCGCCCGCTGGTGCGGGGGTTCCGGCGCGCGCGTAAAGCGGCGCGGTGGCAGCAAGCCCGGCGGCGGCCAGGAAGTTCCGTCGATTCATTTGCATGACTTCTTCCTTTGCAGGCCGAAGGAAAGGGTGATGGTGCGCAATGCGAGCGCCACGGCCGCCTCGTCCCTCAGCCGTTCTGCATCAACGGGCCGGCCGGGCAGCCTCGCTTTCTCGCGAGGCCCGCGGCGACTCGCGCGTGTCGTGGCGGCCAGGGACGTCGCGGTTGTCATGGCGCGGCCGTGCTCTTGATGAAGCTGTGCAGCTGCGAAGAGAAGGCCTTGAGCGTTCCCGGGTCGCCGTAGGGCGAATGACCGGATGCAAAGCCGGCTTCCGTCAGGCGTCCGGCAGGAATGCCCGCATGGTCCATCACATAACGGGCCGCGCTCCAGGGCGTGGCCATGTCGAACAGGCCGCCCGCAAGCAGGATCTTCATGCCGGGCCGCTTCGCCGCCGCGTCACCGATGAACGGCGCGGAGTTGAAGTAGAAGCGCGGCCCCGGCTGGTCGCCTTTGTCGTCCGCCCAGTTCCAGATGGCATTGACCTGGAAGTTGACGCCGACGTAGCGGCGATCGGTGGGCACGTGCAGTTCGTCGCGGAAGTAGCGGTCGTTGATGCCGACCTTCTGGCTCACGTGCAACGAGGGATCGTTGGTGGGCACGCCCTTGGGCGCCTCCGCGTGCAACGGTCCGGTTTCACGCGTATCCAGGCGACCGAGGCGCAGCCCCTGATCGGCCAGCAGTTCGTTGAGGTAGTCCTCGCTGTTGACGCGAAGATCAGCGCGCTCGATGCGCTCCGCCGGCAACCCGATATAGCCGGCCATCTTCTGGGCAAGCGCGTGCCGCTGCGCGGCAGGCAGCTTGTCGCCCTGCTGCAGGGCCACCGCGTAATCACTCGAGGCAAAGGCCTGCGCATCCGCCACGAAGGCTTCCAGCGTAAGGCCGCGACGATCCACCTTCTGGTGGAACCATGCCGCGGCCGCCATCGTCGGGAAGCCATTGATGTAAGGCTGGTCGTTGCCCTTGGCGTCCACCATGCTGATGCGATCGAGCATGGGCGAGATCAGGATGACGCCGGCCACCTGCTGGTCGCCCAGCAGCTTCATCATCGTGCCCAGGCGATAGCCGCCATAGCTCTCGCCGGCGACAAAGACCGGGGACTGCTCGCGGTGATGCTCCTTCAGCCAGTCGCGCATGAAGCCAAGGATGAGCTGCGCGTCGCTGTCCGGCCCCCAGTAGGGCTTGCCATCGCCACCCGGCATCACGCGACTCAGGCCCGTGCCCACCGGATCGATGAAGACCAGGTCGGCAGCATCGAGCACGCTGTACGCGTTGTCGACGATGGACGGCTCTTTGTGGGTCTTGTCCGGGTCCATCACCATCCGCGGGCCGAGGGCATGCAGATGTAACGGCGTCGACGAGGCACCGGGGCCGCCGTTGAACGCGAAGATCACCGGCCGCTTCGATGCATCACGCACATCGCTGCGCAGGTACGTGGTCGCCGACATCGTGGCCTGGGGATGGGATTTGTCATCTCCCAGCGGCAGTTCGGCAAACGTCGCCTTGTACGGCACGCTGACGCCACCGATGGTGACCTTGTGCGTCGTGGTCACCGGCGCGATCAAGGGCTCCACCGTGTCCGCCGCGAGCGCGATGGCCGAGGTGCCGAACGCAAGCAGCGTGGCAAGGCCCAGGGCACCAAGACGTGGGATGGAAAAGCCCGTGCTGGTCGATCGCTTCATCGTGTGGCTTCTTCTGAAGGGTGGAATGGATGGCGTGCGTCGCATGCGACCGCTCCCCAAGGCGGGTTCAGGGAGCGGTCGCAGCGCGCGGGGTGGTGCCCGTGGCCGACGACGCCGGCGAAATCAGTTCGTGCAGGTCACGGCTCATCTGCTCGAGGCTGCTCTGCACCGTGTAAGCCATGTGGCCCGACTCGTAGTACGCAACGCGCACCCGATCCTTCGGCCAGCCGGACTGCGCAACGGCGTAGTCCGTCGCACCGGTGGTGGTGAGCGTGTCGAAGTAGCCCTGCCCGATCACCACGCGGAGCTGCGGCTTGAGCGTCATGGCGTCCTTGATCATCGCCATGTAAGGCCAGTCGCCGAACGGACTCTTGGCGCCCCAACCCCACAGGTCCATGTTCTCGACGCCCGCGCGGCTGCGATAGGCGTAGCCGGTCTGTACACCCAGTTCGTCCTTGGCGTACTTGGCGTAGGCGGCCTCGGCGGCCTTCATGACTTTTTCCGAGCCGTCCGGATGCGGATCGTCCTTGGTGATGAGCGCCTTGTAGCGGCCATCGTTGGCGGACAGCAGCTCGTTCTGATCCTTGAACAGCAGCGCGCGGTACTGGACCTTGGATACCTTCAGGTCGTTCGCCAGGAACACCGACGCCGGCAGGCCGGTCAGGGCTTCCAGCTTCGCGGCGACAGCATCGCGCTCCTTCGGGTCGAGGTTGCTGCCCTTGAACAGCGCGGGCATGTACACGTTCTGCGCGAAGTCGCGCGACGCGTCCAGATGCTGCTGGAAGGTCTTGCCCGCGTGATCCACCTTCCCGTGGAACCAGCCCAGCGCGGCCAGCGTGGGCAAGGACACGGTGTAGCTGATGATGTTGTCGTGGCGCTGCGAGATCTCGATGATGTTGAGCGCCTGCCCCTGCAGGAATACGCCACTCAACTGCACCGGCGTCTTCAGGTGGCTGAGCTTCTGTGCCGCCGCAGCCGCGCGCAGCGTGCCGTAGCTCTCGCCGTAGAGGTAGACGGGTGACGCTTCGCGACCGTGCGCCTTGAGCCACGCCTGCACGAACTGGGTGAACTGTTCCGCGTCCGCGTCCACCGAAAAGTAGGCGCTCGGCGAGGTTCCGGTGGCCACCCGGCTGTAGCCGGTTCCCGCCGGATCGAAGAACACCAGGTCGGTGGCATCCAGCGGAGACGACGGATTGTCGGCCAGCGGCGCGGGCGGAATATCCGCGTTGACGTCGCCCGGCGTGACCAGCCGGCGCGGGCCGAGTCCCAGCATGTGCAGGTAGACCGACGCCGTGATTGGTCCGCCATTGAACACGAACATCACCGGGCGATCCTGCTCGCGCTTGATGCCCTCGGCCACGTACGACACCGACACCAGGTCGGCGGACGGGCCGCTGTCACCGCTGCTCACATGCGTTGGCGCCACTTCGACGGCGTAACGCATGGCCTTGCCGTTGAACGTGCCGCGATGATGGGTCGTGACATGGGGCTGCGTGCCGCTATCCGGCGCGTCCGCGGCGTGCACGGACAAAACGGATGCGCCGAGGCAAGCGACGAACGCCCCCAGCATCAAGGCTTTCATGCCGTGGATCCGGCTACAGGACATCATCGGTGGGTAATGCATCAGTGCGAGGCCGCCGGCGTGGTCACGTAACCCAGGCACTCCACTTCAAGCTGCGCGCCCAGCGCGAGGCCCGTGACACCGAAAGCGCTGCGGGCCGGGAATTTCCCGGGCTGGAAGTAGGTGCGATAGATCTTGTTGAAGGCGTCCCAGTTCTTCATGTCGGCGAGCATCACCGTGCACTTGGTGAGGTCCTGTGGCCCCATGCCCGCGAGCTTGGCGGTCGACATGATGTTGTCCATGGCCAGCCGTGCCTGCGTTTCGAAGTCCTTGCCGAGGCCGGAGGCATCCCCGCCGATCTGTCCGGACAGGTAAACCGTGTTGCCGGCACGCACCGCAGGCGAGAAGGGAAACTTGCTCTCACCCGTGACGTAGTGCGTGACACCTTCCTGCAGCGGTGCAGCGTGTACATGGAGCGCGCCCATCGACGCATAAGCGAGGGCGGCGACAACCAGCATTCGAACGTTGGGACGGAACATGGGAGGGCTCTCCTGATTGAAGGAACGCGGCGACCGCAGAGGTGTCAGGGCTTGAGCGTCAGCTCACCTTCGATCTCTACGGGAATGTTGAAAGGCAATTCCGCCATGCCGACGGCGCTGCGCGCATGTGCACCTCGTTCACTTCCATACAGCGCAAGAATCAGGTCGGAGAATCCATTGATCACCTCGGGCTGGCGAATGAAACCGGGCGCCGAATTGACCATGCCCAGCACGCGGCCCCAGGCTTCCACCCGATCCAGATCGCCGATGGCGCGCTTCAGGCTGCCCAGCATCGACAGCGCCACAAGCCGCGCAGCGTGGTAACCCTCCTGCACGGAAAGATCCGCACCCACCTTGCCCATCGGCCCTGCCATGCGCCCATCGGCACCCTGCGGACCGTGCCCTGAGATCAGCACGCGATTCCCAAGCACATGGACGAACTTGAACGGGAGTGCGACCCCGCCGGGAGCCACGATGGCCGGGGGAAGTTGCAGGCCGAGCGAGGCCAGGCGCGATTCAATCTGACTCATAGGAATATCTCCCGGTCACACGGACTGTTGAACGCGATAACGGAGCAGGCCCGCCCGAAGGCGATCCAGGCCATCCTTGATGTGCGCGGTGTTCTTGCCAAAACCCAGCCGCAAATGCCCGGGGCGCCCGAAGTAGCTGCCCGGTGCCACCGCGAGGCGTTCCGTCTCCCACAGAAAATCGGCGACGGCCATGTCGTCATGACTCACCAGCAAACGCGGGAAGTACATGCAGCCGAACGTGGGCACGGGACCGGCCAGGAGTTCTTCGGCCTCCAGGATGCTGGCCTGCTGCTGCATGAGCGGACGATTGGCAGCAAGGATGTCGCGCCAGTGTTTTTCAAACGGCGCCATGTCATCGAAAACGGATGCCGCCACGGCATGGGTTACCTTCGACACGCCCAGCTCGTAGCGGTCGTAGACGGCCTGGATGCGTTCACGGGCTGCCTTCTGCGCGATGATCCATCCGCAGCGCAAGGCAAACAGGCCATACACCTTCGAGAGGCTGCCCGTGCTCACCAGCGCCGGCGACAGGCGTGCAGCCGCGCCGGAACGCGAGCCGTCGGTAATGAAGTCGGCGTAGACCTCGTCCACCACCACGGTGACACCGGCACGTTCTGCCACGATGGCAAGCTCGGTCAGTGCCGCATCGCTCAGCGCAGCGCCCGTCGGGTTATGCAGGTTGGTGACGACGATCAGGCGCGTATCGGTGCGGATCTGGCTGACGATGCGGCTCACGTCCAGTTCGAACGTGGGGCCCGTGCGATCCACGTAGCTGATCTGCGCTCCGCAGTTCTTGCCGAGATCCGGGAACAGATCAAAATACGGACGCTCCACGATCACGTGGGTTCCCGTGCCAAGAAACGCGCGGTAGATGATCGACAGCGCACTGCTGCAGCCGGTGGTACACGTGATCCACGGCGATTCCACGCCATAGCGCTCGGCAATGGCCGAGATCACATCGGGATTTCCCCGCGCGAACACGCTGCGATAGTGAGGATTCGCGTCGCCGGTGAAGGCATTTCGCACCTTGTCTCGAAGCAGCTCGGACGGCTCTTCGATGGTGCTGTCGAACAGCAGGTTGACCCTGGAGTCTGTCCCGGCAGCCTGCACGACGGCGCGACACCACTCGGTGTAGGTAACCGTCGGCTTGGAGGGGTCGTTCGAGCGAGGTTTCAACATAGAGATACTGGGGTCTCGGCGAGCGACGGGGTTCGGCATGGACTGATGGATAGGGCGAGCAGGTACCAGGGCGACGGCCAACGAGCGGAGCGCGGTTGCCTCGACTCGATCGAGCCGGCCTGAAGGGACGTCGGTGCCATCACGCGTTTTCACGCCCACTGACCGCGACTTGCTTCTGTCGCATGGCCTGTAGCTCGGCCTCAGGCAAGTGGTAGCGGGTGAGGCACGCCACGGCCAAAAAGGCCAGCGCACACGAAGGCAGCGTCATGGCGATGCGGATGCCCATGCCGATGCCGGGACCCGCATGTTCGACATGGCCGTCGTACCCGATGATGGCCAGTGCCAGGCCGGTGACCAGTCCACCCAGGGCCAGCACGGTCTGTTGCTGGGAAACCCACAAGCCGTAGATGGCGCCTTCGCGGCGCTCTCCGCTGACGAGTTCGTCCACGTCCACCACATCGGGGACCATGGCATTCGGCAACAGATCGCCGCCCGCCTGAAAAATGCCGACCACCACCATCGCGGGATAGATCAGCCAATGCATGCTGTCGGGGATCAACAGTGGCGCGGTCCACGCAAGCCCCGCGCCACCCCAGCTGAGCATGCACATGCGCCGCTTGCCGAAGCGCTCTGCGGCCCTGGCCCACAAGGGCGTGACGATGGCCGACGTCAGTGACGCAATGGGAAAAAGCACGCCCACCAGTGCAGCGGACTGACCCAGTACCACCGTGACGTAATAGACGAGGAGCCCGACGAACGGCAGCTGCCCCAGGAAATAGATGGCGTAAGAGAAAATCAGCACGATGAAAGGCCGGTTCGCCCGCGTGGCCGCCAGCTGCTCACGGAGCGTTGCGGGCTCCTTGCGATGCGACACCGTGCTGCGCGCGCCCGACGTGGCCCAGAACGCGACCACGCCACTGATGAGGATGACGCTGCCAAAGACCATGCCCATGAGGCGATAGCCATCCGCGGGCACCGGCATCAACTGCACCACGCGCGGAGCCAGCGCGACGCCCGCCAGCACCGACAACCGCGCAACGACGTTCTTCCAGCTGATCAGCGAAATGCGCTCCGCGTAGTCCTCCGTCATTTCCGTAGCCATGGCGCAGTACGGCACCTGGTAGATGCTCAACCCGGTGTTGGTGATCAGGAAAACCGCCAGGAACGCCAAGCCGAACAGCCAGCCACCATCCAGACGCGGCATGCTGAAGATGAGCGCGAACCCGATGCCCCACAGCGCTGCACCACCAATCAGGAAGGGGCGTCGGCGACCGTAGCGGGTCGACGTTCGATCCGAGATCTGACCCACGATCGGATCGATGACGATGTTCCAGATGCGCGGGATGAGCAGAAGCACGCCGGCATAGGCGGCCGAGATGTGCAGCACATCCGTCATGAAGTACAGGAGATACATGGCGAGAATCGCCACGTAGCTGGCTAGGCCGATCTCGCCCAGCGCCCAGCCGCCCTTGATGCGCAGCGGCAGGCTCGCGCGCACGGGGGCGTGCACGGCGCTCGCATTGTGCGGCCCCTTGGTTATTGCCGCCGCCACATCACCGCCCGCTTTCAAGATCTGCTCCACCGACAATCGCCCACCCGGTTGCATGGAAGTGTGCTCGGACCACGCCACCCCTCGCACACGCCTCGAGCAGCAATCTCACGAGGCATGGAGACAGAATGAAAACGGCCAGAGGCTATTCCGACACTTGCAAATTTATTCGTGCAGACCCGTAATGGGTGTGCATTTCAGGCACACCTGCGGGTCAAACGTGTCTTTTTTTCACGAAATGTACCCAAGAACAGTAAAGTTTTTTCACCCCACCTTGGTGCAGTGCGACAGCCATGGATACGAACGAGAGCAAACTTGATTCCTTCGATGTCCGGATCCTCCAGGAGCTCCAGGAGCAGGGCGACCTGACCATGGCGGAGCTCGCCGAACGGGTCTACCGCTCCAACTCGCAGTGTTCCCGTCGAGTGAAGCAACTCCAGGAGATGGGCGTGATCCGCCGGTACGCGGCCGTGCTGGATCCTGAAAAGCTCGGGCTGAAGCTGAAGGCCTACGTCACCGTGGTGCTGAAGCAGCACTCCGAGGAAGCCTCCGCATTCCATCAGCTCGTCAGGGACCTGCCGGAGATCATGGAGTGCAGCATGGTCACCGGCGACGGCGACTACCTGCTGAAGACCTATACGCGCGACATTCCCCATTTCCGCGAATTGCTCGGCAAACTCGTTTCGATAGAGCTGGTCGGCACCCTGAAATCCATCATCGTCGTCGACGATCTGAAGGAAACCTCCGCGTTGCCGGTGTACGCACAGTAAGCAACGAGCGGCGATGCGCGGCATGTCGCTGGATGCATTCCAGAAGGCTGGAGACCACCCGCGCGCAACTCCAAGAGATGTTTGGCATAACCGACAAGAGCATCAATAACGGAATCTTTCGCCCGAAAGGCCACGAATCCGTGTGGCTCTTTGTCACCAAGAACAAGACGCCAGACCGAACTCAGTATCACGACTCGCTTCACGGCGACGACCTTGTGATGCAAGGCCAGACCAAGGGTCGAACTGATCGCTTGATCATTGATCACAAGACGAATAACCAAGAGCTTCTACTCTTCTATCGAGAGAGCAGACATCAGCACCCGAAGTTTGGCTTCGTATATGAGGGACCGTTCAATTACAAGGATAGAAGCGGCTCAACGCCTACCACCTTCGAATTGAAACGAGTCGGAACAGCCAACATCGACGATGTGCTCAAGCAAGAAGAGTCCAATGCAGACAACAGTGGATTCTTCGACATTGAAAGCGTTATCGACGCCAGGCACCGGACGGCGGCAAGCATTGTTCGTCGCCGAGGCCAAAGGAAATTTCGAGACAAGCTTCTACGCGCTTATGGCGGCGAATGCTCAATCACGAGATGCTCGATCGAGGAGATACTCGAAGCAGCGCACATCCATCCGTACAAGGGCGACCAAACGAACGTCATCCAAAATGGTCTTCTCTTGCGAGCAGACCTGCATACGCTCTTTGATCTTGGCCTGATCGCTATCGAACCGACGACTCTAGAAGTACTGGTCAGCCCGAAACTCCAGGGCACCGAATACGAACGGCTGCGCGGAACGCAGTTGAAGACCTGCAGTCATTCGCACGAGAGACCCAATCCGGAGGCCCTCCAATGGCACCGGAATCGGTGCGATTGGTAGCCGATCAGGCCATGAAGGAGGCGGAATACCAGCTGCGCGATCTCACATAGCTTGGCCGCCGCAAGTTGAGACGAGGCAATCCACTGAAATGTCGACGCCGACACCTGCCAGGAATGGAGGCCGTCAACTGTAACTACCTCCGGAGCATCTGTGATTTGGATCAGCGGATGTGGACCCAGTGGACGTGCTTACCTTGGTCATCCGCCCGCTGGCCTTGCCGGGCGTGCCTGACTGTCCCGTAGTAGCTTCGCAGGGTGTCGCCAACCGCCGTGTCAATCCGCACGTGTTCACCCGGCGGGATGCTGAAGTCGGCGACGATGATGGCGACTTTGTCGCGCATATACATGAGCTGGACCGATTTGAATCCTGAGGCACCCATGCCCAGATGAATCTTTACTGGCGCCGGCGTGTGCGTACCGCGATTGTCGAGTTGCCAGCCTTCGGATCTTTCCAGGAGCTTCTGGATGCGCGGGTCCGACCAATTAACAGCATTTGCGTTCTTCATATGTACCTACTTCGACTGCATTCGTTCTGTGGCTCTCTGGTTCAAGACCATGAGAGCTTCGCAGTGAAGCAAGATGCGGGCCACGCAATCGGCCAACGCAATCGCATCAGCCCCCATGTTCATAATTGCGGTATCAAGGGGCGTGAGAGCGATTAGTACAACGTCGAGCATTGTCTCCTCGCGCATCTCGAGTCGGCATCGTCGCGTCGTTGGCGCTTCCCTCTCAGGCCGGCAGTTGAGCCGGGCGCCCGCATGCGCCAATGCCAATGGGACGTGGCGGCGACGATCAATCAAGGCACTACTTACTGCAGGACTCGCCGGACTGTGGGGCGAGTGGGCAATGGGACAAAAGCTGGGTCTTACGACGCTTACGTCCATCCCGAACGTACGATTAGGAATGGACCAGCTCTCACGGAGATGCTGTCGCCACCAAAAAGTGTCACTTCCTAACCGGAAGCAGACCATCAGTGCGCAGAAGATGCGCGCGCATTAAAGGCGCGGCGTCGAATCGAATGCCGAGCTATTCAAGTACCGACGAAGGTCCGCTCATCCTTGATGTGCTTCTCTATGAACTCCCTGCGCACAAACGGGGCCAAAGTGTCTTTCGGGGCGATCTCACACGAAGAAAAACACTCTGGCCCCTTTCCTTCGCACAGTTCCCTTATCGCCACGCAAGCTACCGCTTCGCGCAGCTCGCAATATAAAGATTACCTGAGCGGAGAAATGCGGTTCTTCGTTAGGACATAAAGGCAGCGATCTTTGCAGCGGTCTTCGCCATGTCGCGCAGCTCGCATTCCCATATCGTTAACACCTTCCAATTGGCATCGGCCAGCGTGCAAAGGTGTTCGACATCGCGCTCTCTATTTCGACGGATCTTGCTGGCCCAGTAAGCGGCGTTCGTTGTTGGCAGGCGACTCCCTCGCTTACAGTCATGGCCGTGCCAGAAACATCCGTTGACGAAGATTGCTTTTCGCCGTCCTATGAACACGACATCAGGCTTCCCCGGGAGATCCTCTCGATTGAGCCGGTACCCTGTAAATCCGAGTTCGCGAAGCTTCTTGCGGACTACAAGTTCAGTTGACGTACCCGAGGAATGCACCGCGCGCATAGTTCGATTTCGCAGTTCTTCGGGCGATTCACTCGGCTTTCCCAATCGAGAGTGCTGACTTCTTCTGCGTCTCTCCATTGCGTACCACCTGGACTACTTTCCGCCGGTCAGTTCGATACGAAGACTTGGATCCGTTTCATATTCGTCCACAACCTCGTTGTATCGGTCGACGATCTTGGCAAACATTGCCTTCCGGCCTTCGCTAGTGAATCGTCCAAACTCAAAGACGTTCGTGGCGATGAACTGCTCGAATTCAATAAGGTCTACCCGATCGCCAATACCAAGGTTGTCTAACAACCCTTCTGCAGCAGCCATGCGGTTAGAAATTGTAATAATGATGGGCCGCTTACCCTTTCCGAGGTTTTCCTGACATTTTCGGATTAGGGCTTCTCCGGGAGCGGTACTAACATGAATGGCCACATCTTCGAGATCGAAGTCACCATGCCGATCGGGGCTCTGATCGCTTTCGTTGGACCCGTGATGGGTAATGGCGGTTGCCCCCCCGGTCAGCACCACATCTAACTTCGCCCCAACCAGATGCTGGATCAGCGTGCCGAGAAACATCGTTCCCGGGACTTGCTTTTGGCGCTCCACCGCTTGCGCTGTGAGAAATCGGACTGCCATGCGAATACCCCACGCTGCATCCAACTTCAGGGTAAACGGCTTGCCCGCAAAAAAGGCCTCTACCTTAGTGATCCAGAATTTCTCTGCAGACGCCAAATCAGTTGGTCCTTCGTTGGCCTCATGTTGATTCAAGAAATCTACGTAGGCGCGCATGAACTTGATACTGCCACGTGAAGTTCGCCCCCCTTCCGCAGCAAGTACCCGATCAATGCCATGCCGCTTCAAAATGGTCTGGACAGCAGCCACCCCAAGGCCGAGCACTTGGCCGCCTTGATTCGTCAACAAATCATCCGCTTTTAGAGGAATACCGTTTGCCTGCCTCTGCTTAGCATGCTCATTTACCACCAACATGACGGATAGTGCACCTTTGCCCCGTACACGGTGGTCGCGCGCGAACGCTTCAAGGTCCGCAGCGAGATTAATGTTGGACACTAGGCAACTCCTTGATTGAGGTAGACAACCTTAGTGTCGCTCGTCACGCTGTTAACCAGGATCGGTTCGAAAATTGACGCGGCGAGATGACGAACTACAGGTACAGCCACGCCATCACCTGCAACGTGATAAGCATCGTTGTAGTTGGTGGGTAGCTTGTAAGTATCTGGAAGACCCATCAAGCGAGCAGCTTCTCGAGGAGACAACAAACGAGAACGGATCTTCTTCCCTTCCACCAGAAGAATGTGCTGGCGGCTAGAGCCGCCGGCAGGCGTGCGCAAGCAACCAGCCACGTCGTCAAAACGGACTTCTGCACGTTGAATCTTTTCGCCGTTCTCAATGCGAGTACGTCTGTATACGCCGCCCACGACGCGACGACCCGAATTTTGAGCTTGAGCCACCTTTTTCTTATTGATGTCACTCATCATCCCCAACAGACTTTTGGTTCGTTCTGCCGAATCCCAAGCAACACTAGTCGGGTTCTCTTCGATGAGGTCAACGAAATTACTAGGGCGCGCCATGGGCTCAGGCGGGTTCCACCACAGCCACCCCTTGCGGGCTTCCTTTGAAAGGCGCTGATATGCCTCCTGCATGCCGTCAGGGTGCCACGGTTGAACAGGCTTGGTTGAGCACAAGGATGCTGGAATCGAGACGTCACGGCGTACGCCCACAACGAATACACGCGGGCGAGAGTGAGGAACAAAAAGCCGTGCATCGATCACCATGGCACCGAAACGGTAACCCGCACCAGAGAATGCAGAACCGATTGCGGCGAAGTCCCTCCCCTCGTTGGACGTGAGAACGCCATAGACATTCTCCAGCACAATCAACTTTGGCCCTCGGCCGTCATTCATTAGATCGCGCATGAGCTGCCAAAAGGGCCAGAACGTGCCTGAGCGCGTCTGCTCCCGGTCTTGCCAATGACCGATGCCGTTGTAATTTCCGGCCAGCGACAGGTCCTGGCACGGAAACGATGCCCAGACCAAGTCGGCCTGTCCGGTTAGTTGGTTCACAGCCAACTTGTTGATGTCCTCCACCAACAGGTCTTGGCCGCCATCCCAATTGTCGCGATACACCCGCGCCTTCATGGGATCGAAATCGTTGGCAAACACGCAGTCCCAGCCTGCGCCAAGGCCAGCCCTCGCCATGCCGCCACCTGCGAAGAACTCGTAGAAACGATGGCGGTTCACGTCGTCATGTGCGCCCAGGGCAGACTGCTGGGCGTTATCTCGCGCAATCTTTTCATCGATCGCCTGGGCAATCCAACTGCTCATCGGGACCTTGCCACCATCCCTCCGGCAAAGGTGCTCAATAGCGTCATGTTGACTACAGTTAAGGCGAAGACTGGTGCGGAAGTCGGCGTTTTTTTTCATGCGGGCTACTTTTGGCGCCAAATTTTGGCCCCACAGTAACCGAGGGCTGTCTCATGTCAAGAGATAAGTCCCAGCTTCTGAGATGAAAGCAATGCTTTGGAGTCCTTCCGGAGGCCCCAATGAAAAATTTGTCTGGTAGATGCCATGTACTTCTCAATTCCAACTAGTACTTAGGTGGTGCGCGATACCCGCCATTCTTCAGACAGAGCAGATCTGTCCGGGGGTGGTTGTGTGGCCACCATTTATGTCCGAACGGTGGGAAATTTATAGCTGTCATATATGTCGTATGATTGTGGACAGCCAACCAGCAGGGCGCCTTAGTCGGCAGCCTAGCCGAACGCCAGTACATGGAATGACGGGATGTCGATGAAGGATCTTGCATTTAGGAAGCAAGCGGTCAAGAGATTGACGCCCGAAATCGGCGTCTATGTCCTTTGCGACCTGGATAATGTCCCAATTTACGTGGGGCAATCAAAGGACGGAATTCGAAAGCGGGTGGCAAGGCATCTTACGTCTGCACGCTCAGACATCATCGCCAATCGGCAAATTGACGTTTGGGAAATCGCTTATGTATGGGCGTATCCGGTGGATTCAGTGGATATGATCGACTGGCTCGAAGCTCAACTGTTTCAGGCTTTTAATCCTCAGTCCCAGTTGATGAACGGAGCCGTCCCACCTGCTCACGAGTACGGTGCAGCCCCTCGACCCAAGCAGGTCATCCCAGTTATGTCGGACATGGAGATCCGAGAGCGAAAGGATGCAACCCAGAGGCTGCCACGCCAAGCTGGGCACTATGCGCAGATCGTCGGTCATTTTCTCGCTGTCAAAAATTCCAGCCACATCGCGCAGGCGATGGACGCTCATTTCGACAGGCTTCAGAAGTATCACAAAGAGCTGTTGGGCCTCGCAGAGGATCAACCAGGCGAAGCCAAAAGGCGACGATCGACCCGGCGATTGCCGGTATCCAAATGAACGCGTCGCACTAGATGGCCCGACTTCTTCCTTGGATCGATCCCTTAGGAGCTGCCTGCGTATTGTGGTTCGCGATAGAACCCTGACTGAGCAAAAGTCACTTGGAAAAAGGGGCCAGAGTCGTTTATTCCCTAACGCATAGCCCCGATTCATCGGCAGATCATAAAATGGCCGTGTGCCACAAAGCATTGATATGCCATACACACTCAGCGGAAGTATGCTTGTTGGCGCCCGAAGAAGGCTGCCCTAGGCTCCAGAACTACGTGGTCACGAGAGTAAGGAGCCGTTCGCTATGGTCTGCAGGAGCCACTACTCAACGAATCTCCCCGTGTCAGTCTGATACTGGCAGTAGTACAACGGGAGCGAGAAACGTTCCCTAACCAGACGACCAATGAAAATAAATGAATGCGCCCGAATCAGTGCTGATTGAATGGACGATACGGCGTAATTGGCACTCCGCACGTTGTCGACGTGATGCCACATCTCGTAGTTCGATAAGTGACTGGCCAACGCCAACTCCAGTCGAACGGTATTGGGCTTTTTGCCCTCCCCCAACCGATGATCGCGATAGCGGGCGACCAGGTCGGTGTTTACCGCAGCCAGCGAATACCTTCCAAAAAATAGGCGGAGCGATACGGCCTTGAGGCGTTCTGCGCGTTGCGTCGACTCCTTCTTCGTCGGGGTAACTTCAGCTAGATAGCGATCCAAGGCCATGCCGAAGGTCGTTCGCTCGGAAGGCGCGCGCTGAATGAATACGCCCCGAACCATCTCGTCTTCGGTGCGGCGCGCCCAGTCTTCGGCATCACGCTTTGTCCGAAACGTCTTGGCAGACGTGGGCCAGCCCTGCTTTCGGATCACTGCTTTCCAGGTACCAGAAGGAGTCTTTACAAGAGTCGCCATGGACAGGTCGCGTTTCGTCGGTGTACCGAAACTGTACCTTCGACCAAGGGACTTTCAAGTACTTTAAAAAAACACCGGAATTTATGGTGGGCCCACCAGGATTCGAACCTGGAACCAAGGGATTATGAGTCCCCTGCTCTAACCGTTGAGCTATAGGCCCATGCGTACCGGCGTTGCGCCGGTGTGGGGCGGACATGGTAGCCGGGGTGGGCGGGGGCGTCGACGGGGGTGGGATGGGATTTTCCCGGAAATTCGGCGGGATGGCGCGGGTAACGTAGACTTTGTGCCGTCGCGCCGGGTCTGGCGCCTGATTTTCCGAAGGATGCGCCATGCGCGAGCTGATCGAACGTTACCTGGCTGCCTATAACCGCATGGACGTCAATGGCATGGCGGCGACGATGCATCGCGAGGTGGTGTTTGAGAATTACACCGCGGGGGTGCTGAGCGTGCGGACGCTGGGGGTGGATGAGCTGACGCACCTGGCGGAGAGTTCGAGCTTTCTGTTTTCGGCCCGGCGGCAGGTGATTCTTGCTTATGAGGAGCGGGACGGGACAGCGACGGCGCACATTCTGTTTGACGGCACGTTTGCGGTGGATCTGCCCAATGGGGTGCGGGCGGGGCAGTCGATTACGTTGAATGGGCGTAGTGAGTTCAGGCAGCGGGATGGGTTGTTGGTTTATATCGGGGATTATAGTGAGTGAGGGGTTGCCTCGCCTGCCCTGATGGACGCATGAGTTCCTCGCGATAACCGGGCCAAAGGCGCTGGATTCCCGCTTTCGCGGGAATGACGTTGAGGAAGAATAGGCGCTCGGAGGCCCTTCGAAGGTTTCTAATCACTAAAGCCGGCCGCTTGCGCGTCGGCCTTTAGCATGCCCGGATCGGTCCTGCGCAGCAGGGCGTTGCGCCAGTGTTGTTGCTGGGTGGCCGTGGATTCGGTCAGCCACTGGGGTTTGTTGGCTACCCAGGCGGCGACGGGTACGCCGTCTTCGAAGAGCACGCGGGTGCCGGTGATGGCGGGGAGCTTGCTGCCGGCGAGCACGGTGCCGACGAGGTTGAGGGGGTCGGGGCCGCTGACCAGGACGAGTTCGCCGCCGGGTTCCTGCTGGCGGATGGCGCGGAGTTTGGTGATGGCTTCGGGCAAGGCGAATTGTTCGCCGACCAGGCCTTCCACGAAGCGGCCGCCGCGGATTTCACCGCGGGCTTCCAGGCGGTGGTAGACGCGTAGCAGTTCGCGCCAGCTGGGGAGCCAGGGGGCTTCGCGTTCGAGCAGTTTCCAGAAGACCACGCCGTAGCGGCGGAGGAGGCTGCGGGCGATGTGTTCCAGATGTTCTGGGTCGAGTTTTGTGTTGGGGCTAGGAGAGGCTTTCGCGAGCACCCGCCCCTCATCAGTCCTGCCGGACAGCTTCTCCCCGGAGGGGAGAAGCGATGCACGGTTGGACCTAACTAGGGACCACCTACCCGCATCTTCGATGCCGGTGAGCATGTGGCGGCGCAGGCGGCGGTGGCGGTGGTTGTCGCGTTTGGCGGCGGGGACGAGCAGTGCGCGCAGGCCGGCGAAGCTGTCGGCGGTGACGCGGCCGGCGGCGACGAGTTCGCCCAGGGCGTCTTCCAGTTCGGTACGCAGCAGGTGGGCGTCGTTGATCAGTTCGTCGAAGAACAGGGCTCCGTGATCGCGCAGGGCGTCGAGTACGGCTTGCGCGCGGGAAGAGACCACGGTGTCCTGCGCGCTGGCGTCCATGGCGGCGGCGCTGTTCCAGATGGGCAGGCTGCGGCGCGGCAGCAGCACGATGGGCGTGGCGCGCACGGGGCCACCACCGCTGCCGGTGCCGCTGCGCAAGCGACTCCAGCTGACGCGGCCGGCACGGATCTGTTCGTCCAGCCAGGTGATGGAGTAATCGTCGATGCGCGAGGGCAGCAGTTCGCTTTCCCACGCGCCGGCCGCGGCTTCGTAGCCTTCCAGCTGGGTGAGTAAGGCAGGCAGCGCGTCGGGGCCGGTGAGGCGCGCGCCGGGCGCCACGTGTTGCCAGTCGAACAGGAAGCGCATCAGGTCGCGGCGGCTGACGGGTTCGATCTCGCGACGCAGGCGGCCGATGGTGTAGCGGTGGATGCGTGCCAGCAGGTGGCGTTCGCACCATTCCACCTCGTGCGTGCCGGGCGTGAAGTGGCCCTGCATCACGTAGCCTTCCGATTGCAGGCGCAGCAGGGTCAGGTCGATGTCGCTGTTGTCGACGTGGAGTGCCGCGGCCAGTTGGGCGACGGTGGTGGGACCGGAACCGGTGAGGCGGCCGCGCACGAGTTCGAGCAGGGCGTCTTCGCGGGGCCATGCTTGCGACGCGTATTCGGCGGGGGCGGCGATGGGGGGAAGCAGTGAGCTGTCCGGGTGGACAGACTGCCATTTGGGGAGGGATTCGGCGGTGGTCCAGATGGACTCGCCTGCCTGCGAAGAGCTTGACTGGGGCGAGGTTGGCCCCTCACCCCGGCCCTCTCCCCGGAGGGGAGAGGGAGACAGGCTTGTCGCTCGATGATCTTTCGCGAGTGATTGGAGCCAGTGGTTCCAGCCTTCGTTTGCATCGGCTTCGCTTTGCGTGATGCCGCCGAGGATGCCGAGGGCTTCATGCATTTCATCGGCGCTGCGCACTTGCGGCCAGGCTTCTTCGCGCACGGAGGCGATGGCATCCGGGTCGAGGCGGCCGAGGTCGTCGGCGCTTTCAGGGTCGCTCCAGCGGCGGGATTGCACGGCTTGCGTGCGGCGTTCTTCCAGCGGGGCGTCGTCGAGGTAGGCGTAGGGCGCGGCGCTGAGCACTTCGCCGGCGAGCGGGCTGGGTGCGGCCAGGTCGCGGGCAACCACGGTGATGCTGCCTGATTCCAGCCCGCGCAGGATGTGCAGGAGGCCGTCGACGTCCATCGCTTCGCGCAGGCAGTCGTGCATGGTCTGGTTGACCAGCGGGTGGTCGGGCACTTCGCGTTCGCCGACGATGTTTTCCAGGCAGGCGACCTGATCGGGAAACACGGTGGCGAGCAGGTCTTCGCTCTTCATGCGCTGCAGTTGCGGCGGCACTTTCTTGCCACCCTGAAAGCGCGGCAGCGCCAGCGAGGTCGTGGCGTTCCAGCGCCAGCGCACGGGAAACAGCGGTGCGTCGAGCAGGGCCTGCACCAGCACATGTTCGGCGGTGTTGGAGTGCAGGTAGCGCGCCACTTCTTCCAGCGGGAAGCTGTGGCTGGTGGAGAGCGACAGCACGATGGCGTCTTCGGTCGCCGCCGCCTGCAGTTCGAAGTTGAACTGGCGACAGAAGCGTTTGCGCAGCGCCAGACCCCATGCGCGATTGATGCGGCTTCCCCACGGCGTGTGGATGATCAGCTGGGTGCCGCCGGATTCGTCGAAGAAGCGTTCGAATACCAGCGTGTTCTGCGTGGGCAGCACGCCCAGCGCGGCACGCGCGGCGGCCATGTAGTCGGCCAGTTGCTGCGCGGAGGATTCGCTCATGCCCAGCGTGTGCATCAGCCAGTGCAGCACGGCGGGCACACCGCCCTGGTCGATATGCGCGGCTATTTCTTCGCGCAGGCGCGATACGCCGAACGACAACTCGGCGGTGCGGCCCGGTGCTTCGCCCAGCCAGAACGGGATATTCGGTGGCACGCCTTGCGCGTCTTCCACGCGAAGACGGTCGCGCTCCACGCGCAGGATGCGATAGCTGGTGTTGCCAAGCTGGAAGATATCGCCAGCCAGGCTTTCCACAGCGAAATCTTCGTTGACCGAGCCGACGATGGTGGCCTGCGGTTCCAGCACCACGAGGTAATCCGCGGTGTCGGGGATGGCGCCACCGGAGGTGACGGCGGTGAGGCGTGCGTTGCGACGCGCGCGCAGCTCCTTATGCACGGCATCGCGATGGATGTACGCGCCGCGCGGGCCATTTCGTGTGGTGAAACCGTCCGCCAGCATGCGTACGGTGGCATCGAACTGTTCGCGCGTCAGGTCGCGATAGGGATAGGCGCGGCGCAGCGTGTCGTACAGCGCGTCTTCGCTCCACTCCTGGCAGCTCACTTCCGCCACGATCTGTTGCGCCAGCACGTCGATCGGCTGCGGGGGCTGGATCAGCGTGTCGAGTTCGCCCCTGCGCACGCAGTCGAGCAGCGCGGTGCATTCGACCAGGTCATCGCGCGAGGTGGGAAACAGGCGTGCCTTGGGCGTGCCATTCACTGCATGACCGGAGCGGCCGGCGCGCTGCAGGAAGGCGGCAATGGAGCGCGGCGAGGAGAGCTGGCACACCAGATCCACGTCGCCGATGTCGATACCCAGCTCCAGCGATGCGGTAGCAACGAGCACGCGCAGGTCACCGCGTTTCAGGCGTTGCTCGGCGTCAAGGCGCTGTTCCTTGGCCAGGCTGCCGTGATGGGCGGCCACGGCTTCCTTGCCCATGCGCTCGGACAGATGCCGCGCCACGCGCTCGGCCATGCGGCGTGTGTTGACGAACACCAGCGTGGTGCGATGGCCTTCGACCAGTTGCGCGAGGCGGTTGTAGACCAGTTCCCAGCAGTCGTTGGACATGACGGCTTCGAGGGGAACGGGGGGCACTTCGATGGCCAGGTCGCGGTGGCGGGTGTGGCCGACGTTGATGATGTTGACGTTATCTTCCTCTCCCCTTTGGGGAGAGGATCGAGGTGAGGGGGCGGGGCTTGCCTCGGTTCTTTTCGAAGCGCGTTGTTTTGTCTTTGAGGGCGTGTCGCAAGGTTGGCCCCTCACCCCAGCCCTCTCCCCGAAGGGGAGAGGGCGAATGGCGTGCGCTCCGACCAAAAACTTCGCGACGTCTTCAATCGGTTTTTGCGTTGCCGACAGACCAATGCGCAACAGGCGCCGCTGGCACAACGATTCCAGCCGCTCCAGCGACAGCGCCAGATGCGCGCCGCGCTTGCTCGATGCCAACGCGTGGATTTCATCCACGATCACTTCGCGCGTGGTCTTCAACATGGCGCGACCGGATTCGGACCCCAGCAGGATGTACAGCGATTCCGGTGTGGTAACGAGGATGTGCGGCGCCTGCTTGCGCATCAGGTTGCGTTCGGCCTGCGGCGTGTCGCCGGTGCGCACGGCCGTGCGGATGTCCACGTCCGGCAGGCCCATCTTTTTCAGCTCGGCGCGGATACCTTCCAGCGGGGCTTCCAGATTGATGCGGATGTCGTTGGACAGCGCTTTCAGCGGCGAGACGTAGACCACGGTGGTGGCGTCGGGCAGCGCACCGTCGTGGGCCACGCCTTCACGCACCAGCGCATCGATGGCGGAGAGAAACGCTGTGAGTGTCTTGCCCGAGCCTGTCGGCGCGGCGACAAGCGTGTGCCGGCCTGACCGAATGGACGGCCATGCGGCTTTTTGCGGCGCCGTTGGTTCAGGAAAGGTGGCCTGAAACCAGGCGGCGACTGCCGGATGAAAATCGTGCAGGGGCATGGACTTAAGTGTCCCCCAAGGCGTTCTCAGTGCCTGAGATATAGGGTCGTCAAGGGTTTTAAACAATATTTCGCATAAATTTGCGCTTCAGTCCCCACTGAAATTACGTGACAATATCGTTAAGCCGCTCTTGCACTTACGTTTCTTTGCGGCTTTTTCTTGCTCCACCCCACCCTTTCTTGCTCTTCCATTCTCCGGGGAAACTCAATGACCGCCGCCAGCCCGACGCGTTTCGCGTTGCTCGCCCTTTCCATTGCCAGCGCCCTTGCTGTAGGAACCACTGCTTTCGCACAGGACGCGAATACGCCCGCCGCCGCTCCGGCGAAGGGCCAGAACGGCAAGCCAGTCCAGCTCGAAACCGTCAACGTGACCGCTGAAAAGCGCGTCGAAAACCTGCAGAAGGTGCCGGTCTCCATGACCGTGGTCACCCCGCAGCAGCTCAGCAACTACGGCCAGGCCGGTGACACCGTGCTGCAGCTGGCCGGCCGCGCGCCGAGCGTGTACGCCGAGACGTCCTACGGTCGCGAATTCCCGCGCTTCTACATCCGCGGCCTGGGCAACAGCGATTTCGATCTGAACGCGTCGCAGCCGGTGTCGATGGTGTACGACGACATCGTGCAGGAGAACCCGATCCTCAAGGGTTTCCCGCTGTTCGACCTGGCGCAGGTGGAAGTGCTGCGCGGCCCGCAGGGCACCATGTTCGGCCGCAACTCGCCGGCCGGCGTGATCAAGTTCGACTCGGAGAAGCCGAGCCAGGAAACCACCGGCTACGCCAAGGCCTCGTACGGCACCAAGGGCACGGCCAATGCCGAAGCAGCCCTGGGCGGTTCGCTGGGCGGCAACTGGTCCGGCCGCGTGTCGGCGCTGGCGCAGCATCGCGGCGGCTGGATCGACAACGACTACACCGACAAGAAGGACGCGCTGGGCGGCTATAACGACCGCGCCATCCGCCTGCAGGCCATGTACGACGTGCAGGATTTCAATGCACTGATCAACGTGCATGCACGCTGGCTGGACGGCAGCGCCATGGTGAACCGCGCCAACGCCATTCCGCTGGGCAGCGACAGCCTGGTCCAGGGCTTTGACCGCAACGTGGTGTACCAGGATGGCAACAACCGCCAGCACCTCTTCAGCTGGGGCAGCAACCTGCACCTGACCTGGAACCTGGGCGATTACACGCTCACCTCCATCACCGGTTTCGAAAAGGCAGACACCTATAGCCTGGGCGACGTGGACGGCGGCATTGCCATCCCGCACAACCCGAGCCAGGACGCCTACGTCACGCCGTTCCCGTCGGAAACCGCCGATGCACTGCCGCACGATCGCCAGATCACGCAGGAAGTGCGCCTGGCCAGCAACCCGCAGGACACGCTGAACTGGCAGGTGGGTGCGTACTACTTCTACGAAGACATCGCGATCGTCAATTACGACTACGCGACGCTCAACAACCACGCCCTGGACGGCTACGCGCAGCAGGCGCAGACCACCAATGCGTATGCGGTGTTCGGTTCGGCCGACTATCACCTGACCGATTCGTTCGACGTGCGCGCCGGTGCGCGCTGGTCGCATGATTCGCGCGACTTCAGCGTGAACCGCATCCTGTCGCCCATCGGCGGCGGCCCGCTGTACCTCACCGCCAACCCGCACGATTCCCGCTGGAGCGGCGACCTGACCGGCACCTGGGAGATCAACCCCAACGTGAACGTGTACGGCCGCATTGCCAACGGCTTCCGCGCGCCCAGCGTGCAGGGCCGCGTGCTGTTCGCGGACTTCATCTCGCAGGCCAAGCCGGAAACGATCACCTCGTACGAGCTGGGCGTGAAGACCACGGGCATGGACAACCGCCTGCGCTTCAACGCGGACATCTACGACTACACGATGCACAACCAGCAGCTGACCGCTGTGGGTGGCGACATCAACGTCACGCGCCTGATCAACGCGAAGAAGACCGAAGGCCGCGGTGCCGAGTTCGACATGGAAGCCTACGTGACGCCGAACTTCGTGCTCACCGCCGGCGGCAGCTACAACTTCACCAAGCTGAAGGATCCGGACCTGGCCGTGGCCGTGTGTGGGTCGGGCTGCACCGTGCTTGATCCGCTCAATGCGCAAGGCAACGCGCTGGTGGATGGCAACCCGCTGCCGAACGCACCCAAGTGGATCGGCAACCTCACCGCGCGTTACGGCATTCCGTACGGCGAGAGCGGCGAGTTCTTCATCTACACCGACTGGGCTTACCGCAGCGAAGTGAACTTCTTCCTGTACGACTCCGAAGAGTTCCGCGGCAAGCCGACCCTCGAGGGCGGCGTACGCTTGGGCTACAACTGGGATTTCGGCAAGCGCGAGATCGCCCTGTACGGCCGCAACATCACCAACAAGCAGTACATCACCGGTGCGATCGACTTCAACAACCGCACCGCGTTCGTCAACGACCCGCGCATTCTGGGCGTGGAGTTCCGTGCGGACTTCTGATGACAAGGTCGGCGGCAACGCCGGCTGAGTGGTGCCTTCGAAGGGAGCGGCTTGCCGCTCCCTTTTTTTGGTGACACCAATTCCTCTTGGTAGCGCCAACAGCGCTGTCAACGCCCGGTTCGTCATGCCCCATGAAGTCCTCACCGTCATCCCCGCGGAGGCGGGGATCCAGCGACTTTGACCGTGTGAGAGAGAGCCAACAGGCACTGGATCCCCGCTTCCGCGGGGATGACGGTGAGGGGGCAGGAGGCGCCGCGGCAAGGATGATGATGAGCTGCCCGGAGCCGTCGCGCCGAGGATGACGGTGAGGGGCCCGGACGTGTCGCGGCAAGCTCGCATTCTCTGGAGAGGGCGGACGGATGGTCGCCAGTAGCAGCCTGCTGCGTTTGATCAGGTTCATAGGAACGGACTGCCCGGCCCCGCCTGCCTCGTCCCTCTGCCAGAGAGCCAAACCCGCGCCGCTTGTAGCAGAATGCGGAGCTTTCCCGTCGAGAGCGCGATGTGAACCACCCGGACGGCCACGGCAGCGAACAGACCCACGTCCTCACCATGGCCGACGGCCTGCCCGTGTTCGTGCGCGACTGGCCCAGCAGCCGGGCCCACGATGCCGTGCTGATCGTGCACGGGCTGGGCGAGCACAGCGGCCGCTACCAGCGCCTGGCCACCTGGTTCCACGCGCGCGGTTACGCGGTGCGCTGTTATGACCAGCGCGGCCACGGCAAGACGCCCGGACAGCGCGGCGCGCTGTCCCATCCCGACGACCTGCTGGAAGACCTGGTAGCGGTCTACAACGACTACGCGGCCGCCCTGCCCCGGCGCCCGGTGCTGCTGGGCCACAGCATGGGCGGGCTGGTTGCCGCGCGCGCCGTGCTGGACCGTCGTGTGCAACCGCCTGCGATGGTGCTGTCCTCCCCGGCGCTTCGTACGTGGGAGCCGGCATGGCGCCGCAAGCTGGCAGCCACACTCACCAAAGTGGCGCCCAATCTGCCTCTGCCGAACGGCCTGCCGTTCGACAAGCTCTCGCACGATCCGCAGGTGGAGCCGGCGTACCGCGCCGACCCGCTGCGCCACGGCTGGATCACGCCACGGCTGGCGGATTTCATCTTCCGCGCGGGCGACGCCACGGTGGCGGATGCCTCCCGCCTGACCCTTCCCACCCTGCTGCTGGTAGCGGGTGCGGACAAGCTGGTGAACCCGTCCGGCAGCCGCGACTTTTCCTCCAGCGGCTGGGCCGGCAGCCAGCTCACCACGCGCTATTTCGACTCGCTGTACCACGAGCTGTTCAACGAGGCCGAGCCGGCGCGCAGCCAGGTGCTGAAGCAGCTGGGGGACTGGCTGCATAAGCGCGGATGACGCGCCAAGCCCTGCCCTGTAGGAACGCACCCTGTGCGCGACCACCGGACGGAGCGGTATCGACATGGCGCTGCGGTCGCCCACAAGGTGCGCTCCTACAGAGGGCGTGCTGTGGATGGAGCGGTGATGGGCTGCGATCGCTGACTCGCTGTACCACGAGCTGTTCAACGAGGCCGAGCCGGCCCGCAGCCAGGTGCTGAAGCAGCTGGGGGACTGGCTGCATAAGCGCGGATGACGCGCCAAGCCCTGCCCTGTAGGAGCGCACCCTGTGCGCGACCATCGGTCGGAGCGGTATCGACATAACGCTGCGGTCGCGCACAAGGTGCGCTCCTACAGAGGGCGTGCTGCCGATGGAGCGGTGATGGGCTGCGATCGCGGACTCGCTGTACCACGAGCTGTTCAACGAGGCCGAGCCGGCGCGCAGCCAGGTGCTGAAGCAACTGGGGGACTGGCTGCATAAGCGCGGATGACGCGCCAAGCCCTGCCCTGTAGGAGCGCACCCTGTGCGCGACCATCGGACGGAGCGGTATCGATATAACGCTGCGGTCGCGCACAAGGTGCGCTCCTACAGAGGGCGTGCTTCGGATGGAGCGGTGATGGGCTGCGATCGCGGACTCGCTGTACCACGAGCTGTTCAACGAGGCCGAGCCGGCCCGCAGCCAGGTGCTGAAGCAGCTGGGAGACTGGCTGCAGAAGCGCGGGTGATGCGCCAAGCCCTGCCCTGTGCGCGACCATCGGACGGAGCGGTATCGACATAACGCTGCGGTCGCGCACAAGGTGCGCTCCTACAGAGGGCGTGCTTCGGATGGAGCGGTGATGGGCTGCGATCGCGGACGGGGTCCGTTCCTTCCCTCTGCGCCACTGGGCTCTACATCCACTCCCGCTTGCCGGTGAACATGATGGTAAGCCATTCGGCACGGATATCGCCGCCTATGCGCCGGGCGATCTCGCTGCGCACGTCGTCGATGTCAGCCATGTCGCCGAGCGGGCGGGTGGAATCCACCAGGATGTGGATATCGATGAAGCGCATGCGGCCCATCTTGGCCACGTAGCTGGCGTAGCTCAGATAGCCTCGCTCCTGAACCATCGCGGTCATCACGTCGCGCACGCGCTGGTCGAGTGCGTCGGGCGCCAGTTGCAGCACTTCGCGCAGGGCCTGCCACAGGCTGCCCAACGGCAGCGGCAACAGGGCCACGGTGAGCACCAGCAGTACGGTGGAGTCGATGTAGCGCGTCCAGTGATCCAGCGGGCCACCCTCGATGATCGAGCCGAGCACGAAGCCTGCGAGCACTGCCAGGCTGATGGCGCCACCGATGAACCAGCCCTTGGCATCCAGCTGCAGCAGCACCGAACCCAGTGCCGCGGACTGGCGTCGCATGTATAGCGCCATGCCCAGGCTGGCCACGCCCATGATCGCCGCCCACGCCGCGCCAAAGCCGAAAGCCAGCTCGTGGCCACCCGTCATCAGGCCATGCAGGGCCGAGTAGCCACCGTAGCTGCAGATGATGGTGAGTACCGTTGCGTTGAACAGCAGCACCAGGGGCTCCAGGTGCCAGTAGCCGAACTGGAAGCGGCGGCTGCCTTCGCTGCTCACCAGATGGGACACCGCCAGTGCACCGGCGGTAAGCACCACGTCCACCAGTGAGTAGAAGCCGTCGAAGGCAATGGCCTGCGAACGCATCACCAGGCCCACGGTGACGCAGGCCACGCCGACCAGAAAGGTGATGCCGATGGACAGGCGTAGCTGGCGCTGCTCGTTGGAGGTATCCATGGGCATGGCGCCAACGTAGCGGGAAGGCTTCGGCTGGGGAAGTGATCTGGGCGCTGGGCTCGCCTCTGCGAGGGCCCCGTTTTTGCTCGTCATTCCGGCGCAGGCCGGAATGACGGGCGGAAGGGAGCGCCGGCTTGTAGACCGGCGCGCCGCGCAGCCTTACTTCTTCAACACTTCCACCACGTACTTCGGCCCTTCCGGATGCTGTTCGATGATCAGGCCGTGGATGTCGGACTCGAAGCCCGGGAAGCGTTCGTTCTGTTCCTTCGCCGTGCGCAGGCTTTCGATGATGGGTGAATCCTTCGCACCGAACTTCTCGCCGGGCATGATCACCGGGATGCCCGGCGGGTACGGCACCAGCATGGTGGCGGCGAGGCGGCCGGAGAGCTTGTCGATCTCCACGCGCTCCACTTCGCCACGCACCAGGCGGTCGTAGGCTTCCCACGGCGCGATCACAGGCTGCGGCAGCTCCACGTACATCTCGCGCATCACCTGCGCCACCTTGTTCTTGGTGTTGAACGCATGCAGTGCGTCACACAGGTCGCGCAGACCGGTATTGGCGTAGGTGGTGGGGTGATCCTCCACCAGCGACGGCAACGCCTTGCTGAGCGGGGCGTTGGCGTCGTACAGCTCCTTGAATGCCAGCAGTTCGGTGGTGAGCGTGCTCCACTTGCCCTTGGTGATGCCCATGGAGAACAGGATGAGGAAGGAATAGAGGTTGGTCTTCTCCACCGTAATGCCGCGTCCCCACAGGAAGCGACTCACCACCGCGGCGGGAATGCCCTGCTTCTCCACCTTGCCGTCCATGTTCAGGCCCGGCATCACCAGCGTGACCTTGATCGGGTCGATCATCACGAAGTCGCGCGCAAGATCACCGAAACCGTGCCAGGCGGCCTTGGGCACGAGCTTCCAGTCGGACTGCTTGGTGCTTATCGGCTGGCCGGCGCGCTCGCCTTCGTCCAGGCGTTCCTTGAGTCCATCGGGCTGCCACACGCTGAACCACCAGTCGCCCTTCTTGATGCTGTCGCCCACGTGCAGCACGGCGCGGCGGAAGGCAATGGCTTCCTTGTGCATCTGCTCGATCAGGCTGCGGCCGGCGCGGCCCTCCATCATGCGCGAGGCCACGTCGCACGAGGCGATGATGCCGTAGTGCGGCGAGGTGGAGGTGTGCATCATGTACGACTCGTTGAAGCGATCGGCGTCCAGCTTGCGCGTGCGGCTGTTGCGCGCATGGATCATCGAGGCCTGCGAGAACGCCGCCAGCAGCTTGTGGGTGGAATGCGTGGCAAAGATGATCGGGTCCTGGTCGCGCGGTTTCCCCTTGGCCATGGCGTAATGGTTGTCGTACATCTCGTGGAAGGCCGCGTAGGCGTACCAGGCTTCGTCGAAATGCAGGAAATCCACGCTGCCGCCGATGTCCTTGGCGATCTTCTCCACGTTGTAGCAGAGGCCGTCGTAGGTGGAGTTGGTCACCACCGCGATCTTCGGCTTGAAATCCTTGCCCTTGGCCTTGGCCACCTTGCTGGCCAGCGGATGGTCGGCAATGGCCTTGGCCATCGCCTTGGGTTGGAACTGGTCCAGGCTGATCGGGCCGATGATGCCGTGGGCATTGCGGCTGGGCGTGAAGTACACCGGCACTGCACCGGTCATCACCAGCGCATGCAGCAGCGACTTGTGGCAGTTGCGGTCGACGAACACCACGTCGCCGCGCGCCACCGTGCCGTGCCACACGATCTTGTTGGCGGTGGAGGTGCCGTTGGTGACGAAGAAGGTGTGGTCCGAGCCGAAGTTGCGTGCCGCCTCCGTCTCGGCGTCCTTGATGGGCCCGGTGTGGTCGAGCAGCGAGCCGAGTTCCGGCACCGAGACGGATAGATCGCTGCGCAACGTGTTCTCGCCGAAGAACTGGT
This sequence comes from Dyella telluris, assembly GCF_014297575.1. Lineage (NCBI taxonomy): Bacteria > Pseudomonadati > Pseudomonadota > Gammaproteobacteria > Lysobacterales > Rhodanobacteraceae > Dyella > Dyella telluris. Next base: position 1,935,775 of record NZ_CP060412.1, read on the forward strand.
GGAACGCACGCCCCTCTGCCGACTTGGTGAACGCCACGCCGCCGCCATGGCCCGGCGTATGCCAGGAATAATTCGACTCCGCCGCATGACGCACGAGTGCCTTGAAGAACGGCGGCATCAGCTTGTTCATGTACTCGTCGGCGGCACGCATCACCTGCTTGGCGATGAAGGCCTTGGTGTCTTCGTAAAGGAAGATGAAGCCATGCGTGATGCCCAGCAGCTTGGTGGGAATCTGCTCCACCGTGCGGCGCTCGCCGTACAGGAAGATGGGCAGGTTTTCGCGGTAGGCCAGCTGCGTGTTGAGGAAGTCGAACAGGCGGTCGAACTGGTGCGGGCCCTCTTCCGCACCATCGATGGAGATAAGCACCGCCGACGCCGCGTTATAGGTGCGCGCGCCTGCCTCCGCATCTTCCATGGTGAGGCCACTGAGCACGCGATGGTTGTAGCCGCGGATCTCGTCCGCCAGGGCACGGATCAGGATGCCGTTGATGCGCGGCGAATCGTAGTCGGCGTCGATGATGACGACGGGGTAATCGAGGGCGTTGAAGTACATGGTTGAGCTCCATCAATCGCGGGGGGCGAGGGGAAACGTAGATCAATGAATCCGTGGATCAGGTGCGTGGCGTGCCGGGGAGCGGAACCCGGTTGGCCTTGTCCTGCCGGCGCTGTTCGCTGAAGAACGGATAGAACACGCTGATGAACAACATAAAGAGGAAGGCATAGGTCACCATCTGGCCGGCGGTGCCGAAGATGGCCCACAGGCAGTACACGACGGTGATGCTGGTGAGCACCCAGTAGAAGCCGGTATGCGCCGTGGTGTGGCTCAGCTCCACCGCGAAGTAGCAGGCCACGCAGGAATAGATGTACGGCAGCAGCGTCAGCACCACGGCCGCCTGCGTGATCACCTCGAACTGTTCGGAGGCCGACGGCGAGGCCGCCGTGACCAGCACGATCAGCGACATCAGTACGCCCACGATCAGCAGTCCCTGTACCGGGGTATCGTCCTTGTTGGCCTTGCTGAAGATCTTCGGGAACAGTCCGTCATCACCGGCGGCCTTGGCGCTCAGCGCGGTCAGCATGATCCAGCCGCCCAGTGAACCGCCGGCACCCAGCGCCGCGCACAGGCTCACCACGCCACCGCCGATATTGCCGATGGCCACCTGCGCGGCCAGCGCAAACGGTGCATCGGCCACCTGCAGCTGGTCGTTGGGGATCATGCCCATGATCACGGCGGAGCTGGAGATGTACACCACGGCGGCCAGTGCCACGCCGGCGATGGTGGCGATGGCCACGTTCTTCTCCGGGTTCTTCACCACCGCTGCGGACACCGACGCCGATTCAACGCCGATGAAAGCCCACAAGGTCAGCGAAGCCGCACCGGAGATGGCCTGGAAATCACCCTTGCCGGTGACGTTGTACGCAGCCGAGAACAGGTCGCTCTTGAAGAAGAACCAACCGAAGATGGCTATGCCAAACAGCGGGATCAGCGCGAACGAGGTGGTGATCGACTGGATGCGCGTAACCACCTGCGCACCCAGGATGTTGGCGAAGGTGAACAGCCAGATCAGCACCAGCACCACCACCGTGCGAACCATGGGTTGCGACAGCGCGGGAATGAAGTAGCTGAAGTAGCCCACCGCCGCGACAGGCAATGCCACGTTGCCGATCCAGTTGGCAAACCAGTAGATGGTGTTGGTCTGGAAGCCCATGTACGGGCCGAACGCATCGCGTGCATAGGCATAGGGGCCGCCCGCCTTGGGCGCGAGGCGGCCCAGCTTGGCGAACACGAAAGCGAGCAGCAGCGAACCGATGGTGGTGACCACCCAGCCCCACATCGACACGCTGCCGATCTTGGCGAGGCTGCCCGGCAGCAGGAACACACCCGAGCCCATCATGTTGCCTGCCACCAGGAACGTGGCCGCTACGACGCCGATCTTGCGCTTCTCATCTGCCATGACGTGGCTCCCTTGGTTCGAACGGTAAGATGTCGAAGGGCCGAACGCGCCCGCACACCGTTGCGCGCACGGCGCAAGGCGAACGCGTCGAAAAATACTTAGGTATGTTTGAAACAGCGTGCGGCTGGCGGAACGCGCATCGCTCCCTGCGCGTGATGCTGGCCATGCATCGTGCGTTTCGCTGGATCATCGGGTGACACACTCCATGTCGCGACCGACCTCGGCATCGCCGGAACGCAGGTAGGCAACCCCGTTCCCCGCCATCGAAACGCACTGAGATCGATATCCATCGGCCCCTGCATCTGCCCGGCGACACCCTGAGGTCGGATTGTCGTCATGCAAGCGGTCGATAGACCGTGAAGGATGATTCCTCAAACGCTTGGAATTCCCTCAAAAACGCGCCTCTGCGCGTACGTTTTCTGTCAACGAACTTTCACGTTTTACATCCACCTGTCGCGGCAGCATGTGAGAGTGCAGCGCACACCCGATGGGGGAATGTCATGTCGAGCAAGCCCAGTTCGCCGTCGCGCCGCGACTTTCTGCGGCAGTCGCTGGTGGCGGTTCCCGCGGTCAGTCTGTTGGGCACATCGGCCATCGCGCAGACACAGAGCGGAAGCGCTGCTGCACCGGCAGCCATGTCGGCAGGCAACTACGCGCCGCGGTATTTCACCGCACCGGAGTGGGCATTCCTGCAGGCGGCCGTCGACCGCCTGATTCCTTCCAACGACGATGGCCCCGGCGCCGTGGAAGCGGGCGTGCCGGAGTTCCTCGACCGGCAGATGGAAGCGGCTTACGGGCATGGCGGCCTGTGGTACATGCAGGGACCGTTCGTACCCGAATCGCCACCGACACTGGGCTATCAGCTGCGCTACACGCCACGCGAGTTCTATCGCAAGGGCATCGCTGCCATCGACGACTGGTGCAGGAAACAACACCAGAAAACCTTTGCAGAACTGCCGGCGGACCAGCGCGACGCGATCCTGCACCAGCTCGAGAAGGGCGAGATCCACCTGGACGACGTGCCCACCGCGGCGTTCTTCACCCAGCTGCTGACCAACACCAAGGAAGGCTATTTCGCCGACCCCATGTACGGCGGCAACAAACAGATGGCCGCGTGGAAGATGATCGGTTTTCCCGGGGCACGCGCGGATTTCGCCGACTGGATCGAGCAGCCCGGCAAGGTTTATCCCTACGGGCCGGTGTCGATCGAAGGGGCCAAGTCATGATCCGCATGAAACCGGTCGACGTGGTGATCGTCGGCTTCGGCTGGACCGGCGCCATCATGGGCATCGAACTGGCCGACACGGGGCTGAAGATTCTTGCGCTGGAACGCGGCGCCTATCGCGATACCTCGCCCGACTTTACCTATCCGCACAACGCCGACGAACTGGCCTATGGCATCCGCGGCGAGCTGTTCCAGCCGCTGGCGCGCGAAACGGTGACGGTTCGTCACAACGTGGGCGATACCGCCGTGCCCTATCGGCAGTACGGCTCATTCTTGTTCGGCAACAACGTGGGCGGCGCGGGCATCCACTGGAATGGCCAGCATTACCGGCCTTCGCCGGAAGACCTGGAGTTCCATAGCCATATCAGCAAGCGCTACGGGCAGAAGTTCATGCCCGAGGACATGCAGATCCAGGATTACGGCGTGAGCTACGACGAGCTGGAGCCATACCTGGAGCAGTTCGAGTACCTGTGCGGTACCTCGGGCACGGCCGGCAACCTCAATGGCGAGATCAGGCCGGGCGGCAATCCGTTCGAAGGTGCGCGCAGGAAGCCCTACCCCAACCCCGCCGTGGGCGATACCTATGGTGCAAAGCTCTTTGCCGAGGCGGCGCGCAAGGTCGGCTATCACCCGTTCCCGCAGCCTTCGGACAATGCCTCGCAGCCGTATACCAACCCGCACGGCGTGCGCCTTGGCCCGTGCAACCTGTGCGGCTATTGCGAGCGCTTCGGCTGCTTCATGTATTCCAAGGCATCGCCGCAGACCACCATCCTCCCGGTGCTGATGCGCAAGCCCAACTTCGAACTGCGCACGCATAGCCATGTCACGAAGATCAACCTGGATTCCACCGGCAAGCGCGCCACCGGCGTGACCTATATCGACGCGCAGGGCCAACAGGTGGAGCAGCCGGCCGAGCTTGTGATCGTCTCGGCGTTCCAGATGCACAACGTGCGCCTGATGCTGCTGTCGGGTATCGGCACACCGTACGACCCGGGCACGGGCAAGGGTGTGATCGGCAAGAACTACGCGTACCAGATGATGAGCAGCATCGGCGTGTTCTTCGACAAGGACGTGGCGATCAATCCCTTCGTCGGCGCGGGTTCCGGTGGCGTGCAGATCGTCGACGATTTCAACTCCGATCATTTCGACCACGGCCCGCACGGGTTCGTTGGCGGTGCCTATATCTATGGGGGACAGACTGGCGGTCGCCCGATCCAGCAGCTGATCGTGCCGCCAGGCACGCCGTCGTGGGGCGCGGGCTGGAAGAAGGCAGCCAAGGACAGCTATCTGCACGCCACCACCGTGGCCACGCATGGTTCGGTGATGTCGTATCGCGACCGCTACCTCGACCTGGACCCGACCTACAAGGATGCCTTCGGCCAGCCACTGCTGCGCATCACCTTCGACTGGCACGACAACGAATACAAGATGTCGCAGTTCGTGACGGAGCGTGCGCAGGACATCGTCAGGCAGATGAACCCCAAGGCCACCTCGCTGACGCTGCGCAAACCGGGTGACCACTACGACATCCGCCAGTACCAGACCACCCACACCACCGGCGGGGTGATCCAGGGAACGTCGCCGGACCTCAGTGCGCTCAACCGCTTCCAGCAAAGCTGGGACGTGCACAACGTGTTCGTTACCGGCGCGTCGGCGTTCCCGCAGAACCTGGGCTACAACCCGACCGGACTCATCGGCGGCCTTACCTACATGTCCGTCAAGGCCATCCGCGAGACCTACCTCAAGCAACCTGGTCCCCTGGTGCAGGCATGAACACCTTCGGCAAACGTCGTCGCCGTGGCGGTGGAGGCCTGTTCCGCCTCATCGTCGTGCTGATCGTGCTGGTGGTCATCGCGTGGGTGGCCGCGATGCTGTTTCCCGGCGGTGGCGGCGACCCGGCTGCCAAGGCGGCGGAGTCCACGCCCGACCAGCTCAGGCAGGGCGAATACCTTGCACGCGTCGGCGATTGCGCAGCCTGCCACACGGCGCCGGGCGGCCAGCCATTCGCGGGTGGCCTGGCCATTGCCTCGCCCATCGGCACGATCTACAGCACCAACATCACGCCCGATCCTGACACCGGCATCGGCAAGTACACCTACGGGCAGTTCGAGCGCGCCGTGCGACGCGGCATCGATGCGCAAGGCCACACGCTGTACCCGGCCATGCCGTATCCCTCGTATGCCAAGGTCAGCGATCAGGATATCCAGGCGCTGTACGCCTACTTCCTGCACAGCGTGCAGCCGGTGAAGCAGGCCAACAAGGCCGAGGGCATTGCGTGGCCGCTCTCCATGCGTTGGCCGCTCACCTACTGGCGATGGTTGTTCGCGCCATCGGTGAAGCCGGTGGAAACCGCTGGGGCAGGCAATGCCACGTTGGCCCGCGGGCAGTATCTGGTGGAAGGCCTGGGCCATTGCGGCGCCTGCCACACGCCGCGCTCCTTCACGCTGCAGGAAAAAGCGCTGGGACCGGACCAGGGCACGACCTACCTCAGCGGCGGCGAAAGCGACAACTGGGTCGCGCCCAGCCTGCGCGGCGAACTGGCCAGCGGCCTGGGCAGCGTGCCCGAAAACGAGCTCGCCACCCTGCTGAAGAACGGCCGCTCGGATCGCAGCGCCGTGTTCGGCGGCATGAGCGACGTGGTGGAACACAGCACGCAATACATGAACGATGCCGACCTCGCGGCCATCGCCCATTTCCTCAAGTCCTTGCCGGCGGCGCGACAGGAGCAGGCGCTGACCTACAACGGGGCCACCCGCGCCACCCTGGCCAGCGGCAATGCCGGCGCGCCGGGCGCACAGCTCTACGTGGACAACTGCGCCACCTGTCATCGCACGGATGGCCACGGCTATGCGCAGGTGTTCCCTGCCTTGGCCGGCAATCCGGTGCTCAATAGCGACAATGCGGGCTCGGCGGTTCGACTGGTGCTGCACGGCGGCACCATGCCGTCCGGTCGTGATGCGCCCACGCAGTTCAGCATGCCGGCGTTCCGCGAGCGGCTGACCGACCAGCAGATCGCCGACATCCTCACCTTTGTGCGCTCCAGCTGGGGCAACCGGGGCGGTGCGGTGACGGCGCAGCAGGTGTCGCGTCTGCGCAAGCTGCCCCCGGGCGGTCAGCCGTTGATGACGGGTTATGACCCGCGCCAGCGCGGCTCCGATGATCCCGGCCCCCTTGCCGAGGACCAGGCCGGGACACCGGTAACCACCAAGTAGCGCACCAGCGTGGCGGCACTCAACGTGCCGCCACCGACGTGGTCTCCACGTTGCTGCCGGGCCAGCCGCCACCCAGTGCGCGGAACGTGGCGACCGCTGCGCGTGCATCGTCCGCGTGCACGCGCGCGAGCTGGTCGCGCGAGTCGAGCAGTTCGCGGTCTTCGTCGAGCACTTCGATCAGGCTGATCGCACCACCCTTGTAGGCATCCTGCGCGGCATCGCGCGCCATCTGGTGGGCCTGCACTTCCTGCTCCAGATCCCGGTGCTGGGTTTCCAGTTCCGCCAGCGCAACGATGGCGTTCTCCACGTCTTCGGTGGCGCGCAACATGGACTGGCGATAGACGGCCAACGCCTCGGCATGGGCGCCCCTGGCCTGCGCCACTTCCGCATCCACCCGACCGAAGTCGAACAGGCGCCAGTGCAGGCCCAGCATGGCCTGCGGCTGGAACGCCTGCGAAGAGAACAGCGAGCCGCTCTGCAGGCTTTCGAAACCGAGCAGGCCGCCCAGCGAAACTTTCGGGTAGTACTCGGCCACGGCCACGCCGATGCGTGCATTCGATGCCGCCAGCCGGCGCTCGGCAGCGATGACATCGGGGCGGCGGCGCAGCAGCATGTCGGGACCGCCGTCGGTGCCGATGGCGGGTACGGTGAAGTTCTGCGCGCTGTCCTTGAGTTCGGCGGCATAGGTGCCGGGCGCTGCGCCCATCAGCACGTCGAGGCGGTTGAGCTGTTGCTGCAGCGTGATACGCAACGGCGGCAGGGTGGCCTGCGCCTGCAGCACCAGCGCCTGCGCCTGTGCCACTTCGCGCGAGGTGGCGAGACCGCCGGCCAGGCGCAGCTTCACCAGCGCCAGCAGCTGCTTCTCGGTATCGATCTGCTGTTGCGCCAGACGGAGCCGCTCCTGTGCGCCACGTACCTGGAAGTAGCTATCCGCTGCCTCTGCCGCCACGGAAACGCGCACACCGTCCTGGCCCGCTTCCGCAGCCTTCGCTTCGTCGGTCGCCGCCTCGGCGCCGCGATGCAGTCCACCGGCGATATCCAGTTCCCAACTGGCGCCAACGCCGAGCGTCTCCAGTGTCTGCGTGCGCTGGTAACCTGGCTGATGGCTGGCGAGCTCGCCCAGCGGCCCCTTGGTGGACTGATGCATCTGCACGACCTGCCCGTCGAGGCTGCCTTGCGGCGCCAGCTGGGCACCGGCTTCGCGGGCGGCGGCGCGGGCCTGGTCGACGCGCGCCATGGCGGCGGCAAGATCCAGGTTCTGCGCCATCACGCGACTGATGATGCGCGTGAGTTCCGGATCGTCGAAGCCCTGCCACCAGGCATCCAGCGCAGGTGGCGTGCGGGTGGCGTCGCGTGCCTGCAGCAGCGGCTGGCTGGTGTAGTCCGCGTTGGCCTTGATCTCGGGCCGCACATAGTCGGGGCCGACGGTGCAGCCGGCCAGGCCGATCAGGGCAGCCGCGAAGGCGCCAAGGTGCAGCGGGGAACGACGCGACGACGTTGACGCACCGTGGGTGGACGAAATCGAAGTGTTCATCGTGATGTCTCGAAGGGAAGCAGGGAATCAGTGCGCATCGGCCGACGGACCCGCTGGCGGCGCCACCTTGCGCATCAGCGGCACCATCGCGGTGGCGACGACGAAACACACGCCGATGACGAGGAAAGCGTCGGAGAACGACAGCGTGAGTGCTTCGCGGTAAGCCAGCTGCCATAGTTGATGCAGCGAACCGTCGGCGGCGTCGCCGGCGTTCTGCCCCAGCTCGGCCAGATGACCGGTGGTGGTCGCCAGGCAGCCGTTCATGGCTTCGTTGCTGCTGTTGAGGCGTTCGGCCAGGTGATAGAAATGTGCGTTGGTGCGGTCGTTGAGAATGGTGGCGCACACGGCAATGCCGATGGCGCCGCCCAGGTTGCGCATCAGGTTGAACAGGCCCGAGGCCAGTCGCAGGCGCGCCGGTGCCAGGCCGCCCAGGGTCAATGTGACCGCCGGTGGCACGGCGAGCTGCTGCGCCATGCCACGCAGCGCCTGCGGCAACAGCAGTTCATGCGCGCCCCAGTCGTGCGTGATGGGCGCGAAATCCCACATGGAGACGGCGAAGATCGCCAGGCCCGCCATCATGATCCAGCGCAGGTCGTAGCGCTTGGCCAGGTAGGTGTACAGCGGGATCGAAAGGATCTGGAACACGCCGGTGGAGAACACCGCTTCGCCGATCTGCAGGGCGCTGTACCCGCGCACTCGCCCGAGGAAGAGCGGCGTGAGGTAGATCGTCGCGAACAGGCCGATGCCGGTCACGAAGGAAAAGAAACTGCCCAGTGCGAAGTTGCGATCTTTCAGCGCGCGCAGGTCCACCACCGGGTGCGCATAGGTCAGGCTGCGCGTGATGAATGCGACGCCAGCCAGGCCGGATAGCCACGCATTGGCAAGAATCACGCGGTCGCTGAACCAGTTCCAGCGCGGGCCTTCTTCCAGCGTGTATTCCAGGCAGCCCAGGAACACGGCGAGCAACACCATGCCCACATAGTCCGCGTTCTTCAGCAAGGAGAAGTCGGGGCGGTCGATGTTGACCAGCAGCGGCACCGCCACCGTGACGAAGATGCCCGGCACCAGGTTGATGAAGAACAGCCAGTGCCACGACGAATGGTCGGTGATCCAGCCACCCAGCGTGGGGCCGAGCGTGGGTGCCAGCGAGGCGATGGCGCCAATGGTGGCGGCGGCGACCACGCGCTGCTTGTTCTCGAAGAACACGAAGGCGGTGGTGAATACCGTCGGGATCATCGAGCCGCCGAGAAAACCCTGCAGCGCGCGGAACACGATCATGCTCTGGATATCCCACGCCGCGCCGCACAGCATGCTGGTGATGGTGAAACCCGCCGCCGATGCCGCGAACAGCCAGCGCGTGGACATCACCCGCGAAAGCCAGCCTGACAGCGGAATCACCACGATCTCCGCGATGAGGTAGCTGGTCTGCACCCAGGCCGTCTCGTCGGAGCCGGCCGAAAGGCCACCGCCGATGTCGCGCAGCGAGGCGGACACGATCTGGATGTCCAGCAGCGCGATGAACATGCCCACGCACATGGTCGCGAAGGCGAAGACTTTCTTGGTCATGTCCATCGTCGCCGGATCCATCGGCGCAGCGAATGGCGCGCGCGAGGCAACCGCGTTCATGGCGTGGCCGTCCGGGCGCGCGTATCCACGTCAGCCACCACGGAAAGCCCCGGACGCAGCACGCCGAGCTGGTCATCCGCCGTGTCCAGCACCACGCGCACAGGCACGCGCTGCACCACCTTGGTGAAGTTGCCGGTGGCGTTTTCCGGCGGCAACACGCTGAACTGCGCGCCGGTGGCTGGCGCCAGGCTGGCCAGATGGCCATGGAACACGCGACCCGGCACGACATCGGCGCGTATCGTCACCGCCTGGCCGGCACTCATGCGGGCGAGCTGGTCTTCCTTGAAGTTCGCATCCACCCACAGGCCATGCGCGGGCACCACGGAAAGCAGTTGCGAACCGGCGGCGGCGTACGCACCGGCGCGGGCACGACGGTTGCCGACCACGCCATCCACCGGCGCGCGAAGTTCGGTGTAACCCTGGTTGAGGCGCGCGATGTCCTGCTCGGCCTTCGCCTGCTGCAGGGCGGCGCGTGCCTGCTGCTTCTGCGACTCGATCACGTCGACCTGGCGTTGCGCGGCAAGCAGCGCCGCCTGTGCCTTGTCCGAATCCGCGCGGGCGCTTTTGTAGGTGGCATCGGCACGTTGCGCGCTTTCGATGGAAACCGCCGACCGGCTGGAAAGATCGCGATAGCGTGCTTCATCGTCGCGCGAGCGCTGCGTTTCCGCATCCGCCGCGGCGACACTGGCCTGCGCCTGGCGGATCACCGCCTCCTGCAGTTTCCCGGTGGCATCGAGATTGGCCAGCAGGGCTTCCTGCGCGGCGACCGCGCCATCGGCCTTGGCGAGCGCGGCGCGGTAATCGCGATCGTCGATCTTCACCAGCAGGTCGCCGGCATGCACGACCTGGTTGTCGGTAACGGCGACCTGGGCGATGTAGCCGGGCACCTTGGGCCCGATCACGGTGACGTCACCGCCGACATAGGCATCGTCGGTGTCTTCAATGAAGCGACCCACGCTCCACCAGTGGCCACCGTAGGCGATGCCGGCAATGACGCCGACACCGATGGCGATGCTGAGCAGGCGTTTCTTCCTGCTGCGCGGCGGGGATTCGACAAGAGCGGGGGTATCCGCGCGTTCGGCGGCAGTGGCGACGGTCATGGGGGTGACTCCGGAAGGTGGGGATCGCAAAGGGATGGGCGCGGCTGCGCAAGGCGTGAGTTCCTGAAAGCGATGCGCGAGCGCATGCGTTCGTCGGCGGCAGGGCCGGCACGCATCTGGTGGCGTTCGCGGGTAATGGGTTCGCCCGTGCGGCCATCGACCATCACCGGTTCCACCAGGTGGCCGGTCATCCGGTCGATGAGTTCGACGGCATGGCCATCGGGGGAGAAGTGCCGGTTGCCCCACGCCATCATGGCCAGCAGCACCGGGCGGAAGTCACGGCCGCGTTCGGTGAGCAGGTATTCGTGGCGAGGCGGCCGGCTGCTGTAACGGCGGCGCTCGAGCATGCCCGTGTCCACCAGCAGCGCCAGGCGCCGGCTGAGGATGTTCGGCGCAATGCCCATACTGGCCTGGAAATCGTCGAAGCGGCTCAGCCCGTAGAAGGCATCCCGCAGGATCAGCACGCTCCAGGCGTCGCCCGCCTGGTCGACGGCTCGGGCAATGGGGCAGGCCATGGTCTGGGTACTGTGGTGGCGCATCGAGGCGGCCTCGATCCTTTTAGATGATGCGCATCATATAAATCGCAACTTGCGGAATGCAAGTGACTTTTCGTGATGACAGCGTGAATTCACGGCATGCAAAAAAAGTCGCCATCGGCCCTTGAAAGGCTGTTGCCTGCCCGTTATATGATTTGCGTCATATCAATTGACAGTGACTCGTCGCCCCCATCCTCCAGCGGACACTTACCCATGAAAATCCAAGGCTCTACCGTTCTCGTCACCGGCGCCAACCGCGGCCTCGGCCTTGCCTTCGCCCAGGCGCTGCTCGCCGCTGGTGCGCGCAAGGTCTATGCCGGCGCGCGTGATCCGTCCACCGTCACCCTGCCCGGCGTGGTGCCGGTGAAACTGGACGTGACCAACCCGGCCGATGTCGCGGCCGCTGCAGCGCTGGCCACGGACGTGGACATCGTCATCAACAACGCCGGCATCACGGGCGACACGCCGCTGCTCGATGCAGCCCATGGCGATGCCCATCTTCGCCGCCTCATGGAAACCAACCTCTACGGCATCCATGGCGTGAGCGTGGCCTTTGCGCCGGTGCTGAAGAAGAACGGCGGTGGCGCGCTGGTGAACATGCTTTCGGCGTTGAGCTGGCTCAGCCTGGACAGCACCAGTGCGTACTCCGTTTCCAAGGCCGCGGCATGGGCGCTCACCAACAGCCTGCGCAACGAACTGCGCGCGCAGGGCACGCAGGTGCTGGGCATCCACGCCGGCTATATCGACACCGACATGGTCAGCCACGTCACCGCGCCCAAGACCAGCCCCGCCGATATTGCCCAGCGCACGCTGGAAGCACTGGAACGCGGCGATTCGGAAATACTTGCCGATGAAACTTCCCGACAGGTAAAGGCAGGTTTCAGCGCGCCGCGCGCGGCCTATCTCGGCGCGGCCTGACCACCGCACAACGGGCGCCCGGCCGCGATGGACGGCCGGACGTCCAGCCATTCGCCGCCGAATGGCCAAAAAACCCGCATTCGCTGCACTGCACTACTGGACGAAAAAGCTCAGGGGCGTCACCCTTACTGTCTCCCCATGTGCAGGATCGTCCATGAGAACACCAGCCCGCGCCGCCCCGACTCTGCTTGCTGACCTCGGTGGCACCAACGTGCGATTCGCGCTGGCTGATACGGGCCGTGCCAGCCCCTTGATGGACGACAGCGTGCGCCGCTACCGGGTCAAGGATTACAGCTCGCTGGCCGACGCCATCCGCCAGTACTTCACCGATACCGGCCTTACCGCTTCGCGCGCCGTCATCGCTGCGGCAGGTCGCGTGAGCGAGGGCGAGACGGTCAAGGTCACCAATAATCCGTGGCAGGTTGCAGCCCATGGCCTGCAGGCCGAGCTCGGCATGGAATCGGTGCACCTGGTGAACGACTTCGCAGCGCAGGCCATGGCCGTGCCGCTGCACCTGCAGCAACAACTCGCCTCGGTGGGCCCGCAGGCCATGCCGACGCCGGGCACGCATGACACGCAGACCTTCGTGGTAGTTGGCCCGGGCACCGGCCTGGGCGTGGCTGGCCTGATGCGTCGCGAAGGCCGCTGGATCGTGCTGGAAACCGAAGGTGGCCACGCCGGCTTCGCCGCGCACACGGCGGAAGACGTGGAAATCCTGCATCGCCTCAACGCGCGCTTCGGCCGCGTGTCCAGCGAGCGCATGATCTGCGGCAACGGCCTGGTGAACCTCTACCTCGCACTGGCTGACATCGCCGGCCAGCCGCCGGAGGAATACACCCCCGAAGACATCACCGCACGCGCCGAAGCAGGCACCGACGCCCTGTGCGTGCGCACGGTGGAAACGCTGGCCGGCATTTTCGGCAGCGTGGCCGGCGACCTGGTGCTGAGCCTGGGCGGCTGGGACGGCGTGTTCCTCACCGGCGGCATGCTGCCGATCCTGTTGCCGTGGCTGAAGCACGGCGGTTTCCGCGAACGCTTCGAAGCCAAGGGCCGTTTCCGCGAAACGCTGGAGCAGGTGCCGACCGTGGCGATGATGCATCCGGATCCGGGCCTGCTCGGCGCGGCCGCACTGGCCGTGCTCGATGCCGGCAAGCCGCTGGTGGCCAACGGCTGACGTTACCGCCAGCCGCCGGCTTCCCGCTCAACGGTACTGTCGCGTCACCACCATCGTGCGACGACCGCCCGCGCGGTCCACGAAATAGTCCAGCATGGCGATGCCACTGTGGCCGCTCGCCATGCCCATCTGCTCCACATACACGGCGTGCGACGAAGCCGGCGCGCCGCAAGCACCGATGCCGCCCTGCACGCCCAGCGGCGGCAATCCCGAGCTGCACGCCGGGTTGACCACGCTGCCGACAAAGACGATGCGACCGTAGGCCTCGCCGGCATGGCTGCTGCCTGCGGCCGCGCAGGCCGCGACGCCAAGGACCACGAGCTGACCGAAGTGTTTCATGGCATTCCCCTCAGAATGGATGGTCGGTGCGTCGCCCGCACGCACCGCCGGAGGGCTGCCTTCAAGACACTCGCAGGGAGGCGGATGCGTTGACCGCAACCGCCCCGTCGCGACCGGCATGCCTTGCCCCCCGGCAGGATGCGTCCGTTCGACGCGGCAGACGCTAGGCGCGATGCGGCGCGTTTTCTGTCAGCCCCTACAAGCCCCTACAACGCCACGTGCGCTGCATCACGCTTCGCGGGAAACACACGCCCCGGTGCTAGGCTTTAGTGCCCTTCCCCATCAAGCGATACCGCCATGCCCCGCGCCGACACCGCCTTCCTGTTCGATCTCGACGGCACCCTCGTCGATAGCGTCTACCAGCACGTGCTGGCCTGGAAGGAGGCGCTCGACCGCGAAGGCGTGGAGCTTTCCGTATGGCGCATCCACCGCAAGATCGGCATGAGCGGCGGCCTGTTCACCAACATCCTGCTGCGCGAAACCGGCATCGAGATCACCGAAGAACGCCTCGCCCGCCTGCGCACCTGGCATGCCGAGGCGTACAACCGCCAGGCCACGCAAGGTTCGGTGCGCCCGCTGCCCGGTGCACGCGAGCTGCTCGCCTTCCTCACCGATGCCGACATCCCGTGGGCCATCGCCACCAGCGGCCGCATGCAGACGGCTGCGCACAATCTCGAAGCGCTCGGCGTGGACCCGTCGAAGGTGCCGGTGGTGACGCGTGACCAGGTGCGCCACGCCAAGCCCGATCCCGATCTTTTCATCACCGCCGCGCAGCGACTGGGCGTGGACATCCACTACAGCCTGGTCATCGGCGACAGCATCTGGGACATGCTTGCCGCGCAGCGCGCACGCGCACTCGGCGTCGGCCTGCTCTCCGGCGGCTATGGCCAGGAAGAACTCGAAGACGCCGGCGCGTTCCGCGTCTACGAAGACCCCGCTGACCTGCTCAAGCACATCGACGAAGTCGTGGCGCGGAGCTAAGAGCGAGGAGTGAGTGGAGAGGAGTGAGTAGTGAGAGAGAGCCGGGGGACGCGACTCTCACTTCTCACTCCTCTTAACTGACTTCTCATACTCCCCGTTAGGCGCGATTCATCGCGACGGCGACGCAAGCGGTTAGTCTCGAAAGTCGTTCAGAAATACTGGAGGCCGCCATGCGCCGTTTCCTCGCCGTGCTTCCTCTCGCGCTGCTCGTCGCGTGCTCGCCGTCCACGCCGCCGCCCGACCAGAAACCGCCTCAGCCCAAGGCCACCGCGCAGAGCACACCCGACAACGCCGAACTCGGCTCGCCGCAGTGGTACGAATGGGTAGACGACCGCCTGCACATCACCGACGACGGCCACGGCCCCGATCGCGGCTCCGCCGAATGGAACGAAGCGGTGCAACGTAAGCTGGGCCAGGAAGCACCACAGACCCAACCGGGTTCGCCGCAGTGGCAACAGGCCGTGGATTCGCTGCTGCGCACGCGGCCGGCGATTGAGTAGCACAGCCATTCCACGTCGATTGTTTGTGGGAGCGCACCCTGTGCGCGACAGCCTGACGGAGTGGTATCGACAGGGCGCTGCGGTCGCGCACAAGGTGCGCTCCTACAGGGGTGTCTCGCACCGTGTGAAGTCCGTTTCTCTCTCGCCTCAGTGCTCACCCCAGTCCTCTCCCGAACGGGAGAGGACGAGCGACAGGGGATGTTCAACGTGAACACCCGAGTGGCAAGGAAGGATGTGCCTCGTGAGGCACGACGCTCCGCGTTAAGTCCTCTGCGCTTCGGCGCGTTGCGAAGCGCATCGAGGTATCCGCTGTGTAGAGGCGGAGGTTGCCAAGCAACAACGTTCCTCAGCCGTTCGGGCTTATCTCACCGGAATGCTGCCAGCTTTTAAGGCCATTTCTTTGGGTTACTTTTCTTTGGGCCAGCAAAGAAAAGTGACTCGGCCTCCGGCAGGAGGTCGAAACGCCCCCGCTGCGTAAGCGGCAACCTGGCGCCTGCGTGACTACCGAAGGCCGAGAGCAAAGGCACTGGATCCCAGCTCGACCAGCCCTCCGGCAGTTGAAAAGCGCCTCGCTGGGATGACGGTCAAAAGAATGAAGCTGTGGGGCGATAGACCAGCCACCCAGGCTCTGGATGACTCGCTGCGCTCGCCCCTTCGGGGCCGCCCTACGGGCGTTCTGCGACGCGAAGCTGGTCCCGTGGGGCGCGCTTCGCGCTCGTCCGGCCTGTGCCGGGATGACCAGATAGAAACGGTGAGGCAAGGTCACCCCTCATCCCAACCCTCTCCCCGCCGGGGAGAGGGAGCTGGGTAAGGCAAGCGCGGGCACGCCCCCCATCACCCGGCCTCCATCAGCCAAAGCCCCCTTACCTACCCCCTTCCCCATTAGCCCCCACCCATTCCCTCGCAAACCCCTGCAACTCCGGAAAAAACACCTCGAACCGCGCCTGCAGCGGTCGCTCCAGCCCCTGCAGCACGGGCATGGCCGCGCCCACCGGGTTGGCGCGGCTCAGGCGATGGGAAATGCCATCCAGCGCGGCCCCCAGCTCTTCCGGCCGCGCATAGCCACCGGGCAGCGCATGGGCATCCATGTAATGCCGGAAGCGCAGCAGCGCCGGCGGCAACAACGGTTCATAGCGATACAGCAGGGCCCGCACGCTCGCCGAGTAGGCATCCAGCGGGTGCTTGCTCCAGCGGGGGAAATCACGCGCCAGAAGATGGTCGAACCACATGTCGAGCAGGATGCCACCGTAGCGCCTGAACGGCGCTGGCAGCAGGGTTCGTGCCTCCACCACCACGGGATGGCTGTCGGTGTAGACATCGATCGCGCGATGCAGGCGGATACCGGCGATCAGCCGTTCCGGCAGGGCCGGATCGGGCTGCCCGTGGACGAAATCGCCCATGATCCCGCCCAGCCGCAGCAGCTCGTCGTCACCCGCCAGCAAGGCATGCGCGAGGTGGTTCATGGGCACCTGCCCGAACGCCGGGGGCATGTGGCGGTTATCATTCTGGATATGAACCCCGTGATCATCCCCATCCAGCCCGACCATTTTCCCGAACAGGCGGCCAGCTTCGCGCTGGAAGGGCCGGCCGGCAAGCTCGAGGCCGTCAGCGACGTGGCCGTACCCGAAGAGGCACGCCGCGGCACCGCCATCATCTGCCACCCCCACCCGCTGCAGGGCGGCACCATGCACAACAAGGTGGTGACCATGGTGGAACGCTCGCTGCGCGAGTCGGGCCTGGACACCGTCCGGTTCAACTTCCGTGGCACCGGCGAGTCGGAGGGCACCTATGACCATGGCAACGGCGAGGGCGACGACCTGGCCGCGGTGGCCGCCTGGGTGCGCGAGGTGCGCCCGGACGATGACTTGTGGCTGGCCGGCTTCTCGTTCGGCAGCTATGTGTCCCTGCGCAACGCCGTGCGCCTGCGCGCGGACGCGCTGATCAGCATCGCACCGCCGGCCGGTCGCTGGCCGTTCGAGGACATCCAGCTGCCGACCTGCCCCTGGCTGGTGGTGCAGGGCGAGGAAGACGAGATCGTCGACCCGCAGGCCGTGTTCAGCTGGATCGACGGCATGGCGCGCAAGCCCGAGCTGGTGCGCATGCCGGAAACCAGCCACTTCTTCCATCGCCGCCTCATGGACCTGCGCGGCGCCATCAAGCATGCCGTGCAGCCCTGGCTGCCGCCGCTGCGTCAGGATTGACGCCGCCAGCCCTCCCCCATGTTCGATGCCCCGTTTCCCCGCGGGGCGCCCGCAGAGTCCGCCGTACCCATGAGTAACTCCGCCCTGCTCGCGCCCAGTGCGCGATATCACGAAGGCGTCAGCGCGCACCGCTGGGAGGCCGATCCGGCCCAGCAGGCGCTGCTGCCCGAGTTCGACCGCATGCATGCCGAGCTCATCGCCTCCACGGCCATCGGCAATGGCGGTGGCCTGTTCGGCCGCCTCAAGTCCCTGCTGGGCAGTGATGCGCGCGACGGCGTGCAGGGGCTGTACCTGTGGGGCAGCGTGGGACGCGGCAAGACCTTCCTGATGGACATGTTCGTGGCGAGCCTGCCGCAGGGCATGGCGCTGCGCCGGCACTACCACCGTTTCATGGGCGAGGTGCACGAACAGTTGCGCGAGCTGGGTGAACGGCAGGATCCCCTGCTGGAAGTAGCCGCCCAGATCGCCTCGCGTTGCCGCGTGCTGTGCCTGGACGAGTTCCTGGTCAACGACATCGGCGATGCCATGATCCTGGCTACCCTGCTGCAGTCACTGTTCGAACGCGGCGTGACGCTGGTGACCACCTCCAACACCGCGCCGGCGAACCTGTACAAGGATGGCCTGCAGCGCGCACGCTTCCTGCCGGCCATCGCGCTGATCGAGAAGCACTGCCGCGTGGTGCAGATGATTTCCTCGCACGACTGGCGCCTGCGCGCGCTGACCCAGGCCGCGGTGTACCAGACCCCGCCCGGACCGGAAGCGGAGCGCGCGCTGTCGCGCATCTTCACCACGCAGGCGGAAGGTTCGGTGCAGGATGGCGGCGAGATGATCATCAATGATCGTCCGATTCCGGTGCGCAAGCGCGCGCGCAATATCCTGTGGTTTGATTTCGCCGCGCTGTGCGAAGGCCCGCGCGCCGTGTCCGACTACATCGAACTGGCCAAGGCCGGTCCCGCGGTGATCATTTCCAACGTGCCGCAGTTCACCGTCTACACCGACGATGCGGCGCGCCGCTTCGTACTGCTGGTGGACGAGTTCTACGACCGCCACGTGAAGCTGATCCTTTCCGCCGCCGCACCGATCACCGAGCTGTACGACGGCGAGCGCCTGCGCGCGGAGTTCGGTCGCACGGAATCGCGCCTGATTGAAATGCAGAGCGAGGAATACCTCGCGAGTGAGCATCTGCCCTGACCCGCCTCGCTCCCCTCTGTAGGAGCGCCCCTGTGCGCGACGGGCGCCGCACATCGGTGAATGCCATCACCGTGAAACGCCTCGTGGCTGCTGCTAACGTGTCCGCACCCCAATGGCCGGAGCCGCCATGTCGATCCTGCTCGCGCTTGCCTTGCAACTGAGCCCTGCTACCAGTGCGGATTTCCATGCGCGCGTCACCCAGGCCAAGATGGCCGAAGGTGCAGCCACGGGGCCGGCATACCAGAAGCAGATGTGGGATCGCATCGGCAACCTGACCACCGATGCTTACAAGGCCTGCCTGGCAGGCGTGCAAGCATCGGACAAGACACCCTTCACCCTGGTAGCCAACGTGGGCGCAGACGGTCGCCTCACCGGCATCGCCGTGCAGCCCGAGATCGCCGTGGCCAAATGCATGGCCAGCCACTTCACCGGCCTCACCCTGCCGGCACCGCCTGCCCAGCCCGCGCCCTATCCCATCGAGATCGATTTCAGCATCAAATCATGAACAGCGAATGGCACAACAGCGGTGCTTGGCTCCGCGCGGGCGTGCCATAGGCAAAATGGTCTCATTGCGGTCCATGAAGTCGCTGGAGTAGCCTCAGCCCCATGACAGGACACTTGTCCTGTAGGGGGCATTGAAGCGATGCGCACGACCACGGGCTGGAGTCCGGGGCAGCATGCGGCCGGGCACCAGGATGCAGCGCCCGACGCCGAGCTGCCTGTGGAGCCAGCTGCTTCAACCGATAGCTTTGCCGTACCCGGCTTCGATGCCGTGGTGCGCCTGGTCACGCGTTCGCTCGACGTGCCGCTGGTGGCGCTGGTGCTGAACAGCGGCGCGGCGTACTGGTTCGCCGATGGCAATGAAATGCCCGCCAGTGGCCCGCGCGCCTTGCACCCCTTGTTCCTGCAGGCGGCACGCAGCCTGGCGCCGCACGTGGTGCTCGATGCGCTGGACGATGTTGGCCTGCGCGACGCGACGCCACCGCTGACGGCCGGCCCTGGCCCCATCCGTTTCTTCGCCAGCGAGCCGGTGGGCACGCTGACCGGCCAGCACATCGGCGCGCTGTGCGTGATGGATCCACAGCCGCGCGCCGCGCTCAGCGAAAGCGAGCAGACCGCGCTGCGCGATGCCGCCACGCTGATCGGCACCGGCGTGGTGCTGCGCAGTTACCTGGGGCGCACCGACCCCATCACGCAACTGCCGCACCGCTATGCGTTCTTCGACGACCTGCGCAAGCACCTGCAGGATGGCGAGGCGCACGCATGGGTGATGGCCATCGACGTGGCGCCGGTACAACGCTTCAACGCGTTCGTGCGCGCCATGGGCCACGCCTACGCCGACGAACTCATGCGTGCCGTCGCAGCGCGCGCACTGACCTGGATTCCGTCCGACGTCCACCTGTACCAGGTGGGCGCGACGCGCTTTGCCGCCGTATTGCCGGACAACCATCTGCTGGACGACACCGCGCGCCTGGATGACCTGGTCGAACGCCTGCGCCAGCCGTTCGACTGCCTCGGCATTCCGCTCACCATCCAGCCGGGCGTCGGCCTGCTCAAGATGAACGCGGCCGAGTTGCGCGGCGGCGATCCGCTGCGGCTGGTGATGAACGCCTCCTACGAGGCGCAGCAACATCCGCGCGGATGGACGGTTTACAACCGCCTGCAGGACGAGCAGCAGCGGCAGGAGTTCCTGCTGGTCACCGAACTGGCCGCCGCACTCAACGAAGGCGAGGAACTGGATCTTCACTACCAGCCGCGCATCGACCTGGACACGGGACGCTGCGTGGCGCTGGAAGCCCTGGCCCGCTGGCACCACCCCACGCTGGGCGCCATTCCGCCTGCGCATTTCGTGGCGCTGGCCGAACGCGCCGGGCTGATGCACTCGCTCACGCAATGGGTGATGGAGCGCAGCGTCGCGCAGCTCGCCGTCTGGCGTCGCGGCGGTCACGACATCAAGCTTTCGCTCAATGTGTCCAGCACGGATCTGGGCGCTGACCTGGTCAACCGCCTGCGCGCGGTGGCCGAGCGCCACAAGATCGGCCTGGACACGCTGGAGCTGGAATTCACCGAAAGCACGCTGATGGAACACAGCGCGCTCACCCGGCGACACCTTACGGCGATCCGCCAACTGGGCACCGGCATTGCCATCGATGACTTCGGAACCGGCTACAGCAACCTCGCCGCGCTGCGCCAGATGCCGGCGACGAGCCTGAAGATCGACCAGTCGTTCGTGCGCGGCATGGGCACCAGCCCTCACGACGAGGCCATCGTGCGTTCCGTGGCGGAGCTGGCGCGCAACATGGGTTTCCGCGTGGTGGTGGAAGGCGTGGAAACGTCGAACATCTACGAAAGCGTGCTGGGCATGGCCTGCGACGAAGCGCAGGGCTTCCATATCGCCCACCCGCTGCCGTCGTGCGATGTGCCGAACTGGCTGAAGGCGCACGTTGGCATGCCGTCGCGACGGGCGGTGCGCTGGGCTCCGTAAGACGCGCTTCTCTGTAGGAGCGTGCTTGCGCGCGACAAACATCGTGGCGGTAACGACCAGGCGCTTCGGTCGCGCAGGAGTGCGCTCCTACATGGCCGGCGGCCGGGGAATCGCTCACCCTGACCGCAACATTTGGCCGGTTACGCCACCGGCAACTTCAGCGATTCTGCCATCGCCTCGCGCATCAGGTACTTCTGCACCTTGCCCGTCACCGTCATCGGGAACGCATCGACGAAGCGCACGTAGTGCGGCACCTTGAAGTAGGCAAGGTGATGGCGGCAGTAGCTCTGGATCTCCGCCTCGCTGGATTCGCAGCCCTCGCGCAGGCGTACCCACGCGCAGACCTGCTCGCCGAACTTTTCGTCCGGCACGCCGAAGACCTGTACGTCCAGCACCTTGGGATGGGTATAGAGAAACTCTTCGATCTCGCGCGGATAGATGTTCTCGCCGCCGCGGATGATCATGTCCTTGAGGCGACCGACGATGGTGCAGTAACCCTGCTCGTCGATCACGGCCAGGTCGCCGGTGTGCATCCAGCGCGCTTCATCGATGGCTTCGCGGGTGCGCGCTTCGTCTTCCCAGTAACCGAGCATCACCGAGTAGCCGCGCGTACACAGTTCGCCCGGCGAACCACGCGGCACGATCCGGCCCTGCTCGTCCACCAGCTTCACTTCCACGTGCGGATGGATACGACCCACGCTGTCCACGCGCCGTTCCAGCGGATCGGTGGTGATGGACTGGAAGCTCACCGGGCTGGTTTCCGTCATGCCATAGGCGATGGTCACCTCGCTCATGTGCATCTCGCTCACCACGCGGCGCATCACCTCGATGGGACACGGCGAGCCCGCCATGATGCCGGTGCGCAGCGAGCTCAGGTCGAAGCGACGGAACTCGGGATGCTCCAGCTCGGCAATGAACATGGTCGGCACCCCGTGCAGGCCGGTGCAGCGTTCGTCCTGCACCGCTTCCAGCGTAGCCAGCACGTCGAAGCCCTCGCCCGGAATCACCATGCAGGCGCCGTGCGTGACGCAGGCCAGGTTGCCCAGCACCATGCCGAAGCAGTGATAGAACGGCACCGGTATGCACAGCCGGTCCTGCTCGGTGAGCCGCATGGCCTCGCCGATGAAGAAGCCGTTGTTGATGATGTTGTGGTGCGTGAGCGTCGCGCCCTTGGGTGCACCGGTGGTGCCGGACGTGAACTGGATATTCACCGGGTCGTCGAAACTCAGTTCGCTTTCCACGGCACGCAACTGCGCCATGGCGTCGTCGTCGGCACGCGTGCCCAGCTCAAACCACGGCCGCGTACCGGCGACGGTTTCGTCGTCCAGCAGGATGACGTCGCGCAATGACGGCAAGCGCTCGGACTGCAGTTCGCCAGCGGTAGCCGTCGCCAGTTCGGGCGCCAGCTCGATCAGCATGTCCAGGTAGTGCGAACTCTTGAATCGTCGCGGCAGCACGAGCGCACGGCAACGCACCTTGTTGAGCGCGTACTCCAGCTCATGCAGGCGATACGCCGGGTTGATGTTCACCAGAATCAGCCCGGCCTTGGGCGCAGCGAACTGCAGCACCACCCACTCGTAGCGGTTGGGCGCCCAGATGCCGATGCGGTCCCCGCGCTGCAGGCCCAGCGACAACAGGCCGGCGGCGACGCGCTCCACTTCCGCATGGAATTGCCGGTAATCAAGGCGGATGCCCTGCGACCTCACCACCAGCGCCGGTTGCTCAGGATGCGCGGCCGCGATGCGGTCCAGCAGGCTACCCACGGTGTCGCCCAGCAGCGGCTGCGAACTGACACCGTGGACGTAGCTCGCAGCAGGCATGGCGGGATTCTCTGGGGCCGGGGATCGAGCATAGCACCGGGTTTGCAAGGGCCGCGAAGCTATCGACCTTGGTCGCAAACCGGCTCTCCCGACCGCGGAACGACTTGGTAGGATCGGGGCACCACCTGCGGAGACCTCCCATGCGCCTGACCTCGCTCGCCCTGGCCGTAGCCACCGTCATTGCCGGCACGGCCCACGCCGCCGACACCACGCAACTCGTGCAGGGTGAGCTGCCGCAGGTTACCGCCTGGCGACGCGACATCCACCAGCATCCCGAGCTCAGCAATCGCGAAACGCGCACGTCGGCGCTGGTCGCCGCGCAACTGAAAAGGCTGGGGCTGGAGGTGCACACGGGCATTGCGCACACCGGCGTGGTCGGCATCCTCAAGGGTGGCAAACCGGGGCCGAAGCTTGCCATTCGCGCGGACATGGATGCGCTGCCGGTGACGGAGGAAGTGGATGTTTCGTTTGCATCGAAAGCCAAGGGCGAATACCGCGGCAAGCAGGTGGGCGTCATGCACGCCTGCGGCCACGATGCGCACACCGCGATGCTGCTGGGCCTGGCCACCGTGCTCGCCGGCATGAAGAAAGACCTGCCGGGCGAAGTGATGTTCGTATTCCAGCCCGCCGAGGAAGGCGCACCGGCAGGCGAGGAAGGCGGTGCCTCCCTGATGCTGAAGGAAGGCGTGTTCCGCGACTTCAAGCCCGATGCCATGTTCGGCATGCACGTGGTCAGCTCGCTCAACGTCGGCACGGTGGCCGTGCGGCCCGGCCCCACCATGGCCGGCTCGGACTGGTTCAAGATGGTGGTGCACGGCAAGCAGACACATGGCGCGATGCCGTGGAACGGTGTCGACCCCATCGTCACCTCGGCCGAGATCATCAGCGCCGCGCAGACCATCGTCAGCCGCAAGCTCAATATCGGCGACCTGCCCGCGGTGCTCAGCTTCGGCATCGTCGAAGGTGGCGCGCGCTACAACATCGTGCCCGACAAGGTGGAACTGCAGGGCACGCTGCGCACCTTCGATGCCGGCATGCGACAGCAGGCGATGGACAACCTGAAGAACATCGCCGAACACATCGCCCAGGCGAACGGCGCCACCGTGGAAACCGAGATCCCCGTGGGCGACAGCAACCCGGTGCTGGTCAACAATCCGGCGCTGGAAGCGCGTGTGCGCAACAGCATTGCCACGGCCATCGGTGGCGATCATGTGATCGAGGCCAAGCCGTGGATGGCATCGGAAGACTTCGCCTATTTCGCCAAGGAAGTACCCAGCGTGTATTTCTTCGTCGGCGCCACGCCCACCGGGCAGGATGCGCTGAAAGCGCCTGCCAACCATTCACCGAAGTTCTTCATGGACGAAGGTGCGATGAAGGTTGGCATGACCTCCATGCTGCAGGCCACGCTCGACTACCTCAACGGCCCGGCCTCCTGAAGGAAAACACGCGCCCGGCTCCCCGGCGGTTCTGGACCCGCCGGGAAACCGGGCGACATGCCCCCTCTCAGTGCGCCACGTAGCTGGCGACCAGCTGCACGTTGGCGAAGGCTTTCACGCCGTTGACCCGGACGTACCACGTATCGGCGACAGGTGCCGTCTGCGTCACGGCTTCGTTGTTGGTGTTGGGCTTGGCCGAAGTGAAGTCGGCATTGCCGCCACTCAGCATCACGGGTACGCCCTGCTTCACGTACAACGACACATCACCCGTGCCACCCACGGTGCGAATGGCCAGGTTGGTGGCATTGGCCGGCACGGTGACGGCGTAGAGCAAAGACGTCCCCGCGTTGCCCGATATCGCCACTGCCTTGCCATTGGCCAGGGGCACCGGCGCTGCCGTCATCGCGGCGCTCACTGCGGCCTGCACGGCTGCGTTGGCATCCACCACACCTGCACCCAACGGATGGGCCATGGCCAGCGGGAACGGCCGGACCGAATTGACCAGCGCCTCCTCGATCTGCACCGGGGCCAATGCCGGCAGGCCGGCGGCCTTCACCGCTTCGATCATCAGTGCGACCACGCCCGCCACGTGCGGTGTGGCCTGCGACGTGCCGGCCATTTCACCGTAGATGGGATTGCCCGGCACGGTAGTGCCGTCGTTGAGCGTGGACCAGACGAAACCCGCATCCATCTGATTGGGATAGTTGACCGGATCGTCATTGACGTAGATGCCGCCGCCGGGTGCCGCGATGGATACGCGGTTACCGAAGTTGGAATAGAACGCCGCCTTGCCGGTAATGCCGACGGAGGACACCGTGATCACGCCGGGACAGCTGGCCGGCGAGTAGTTCTCCGTGTTGTCCGTGTTGTTGCCGGCGGCGACCACCACGGTCACGCCACGCTGAAGCGCACCGGCGATCGCGGTACCGAACGCATCGCTTGCCTCGCAGCTGCCAGGACCGCCCAGGCTCATGCTGATCACCTGCGCAGGATTGGGGTTGGCCGGCATGCCAGGCACCGTGCCGCCCGAAGCCCAGGTAATCGCATCGGCGATATCCGACGTCGCACCGCCACAATGACCCAACGCGCGCAACGGCAACACCTGCGAACCCGGCGCCACGCCCGTGACGCCCACGCCATTGTTGGTGACGGCCGCAATGGTGCCGGCCACGTGCGTGCCGTGCCAGCTGCTGTTTTCCACGCCGCAACCCATGGCCGAGCTGGTCCAGTCGCCGGTATCCCAGCCACCGGATACGCGACCATTGGTGGCGCGACCGGACGTTGCGGCGTCAGTGATGAAGTCGTAACCCGCATTGGCCAGCGCCAGGTTGAGATCGGGATGCTGCGTCACGCCCGTATCGATCTCCGCCACCACCACGCCCGTGCCATCGCGGCTCGGCCAGGCAGAGGATGCATTGCTGCCGCCGTAGTTCGCGTAGCCGGTGGTGTCGGTGCCGATGGTTTCCATCGTGCCCGTGCCAGGACGCATATGCCACTGATACGCGAAGTACGGATCGTTCGGCGTGCTGGTGCCCACGGCAGCGGTCTTGACCGTGCCGGCGAGGATGTCCTTGACGATGTGCATGCGCACGTCGGGTTCGACATGGGCCACCGCAGGATCCGCCGCGATCTGCTGCATCAGCGCGACGGCCTCGTTGCGGCTCAGTTTGCGGCTGGTATGCACCACGTCGGCACCGATACCGAGCTTGCGCTTCCACTGCACGCTTACCGCGTTGGAAGGCGTGGCCTTCTGCGAGTTGGCGTCCAGCTTCGCGCGGGCCACCGCCACGCGGACATTCTGCTCGACGGCGTTGCCGTTGCCGCGTTCCACGCTGCCGTCACGATAGGTAACGATGAAGCCATCGACCGTGTCATGGGTGCCCATGGTCGACGCATTGATGGTTGCGCCGGTGGCGGTGACGATGGATGCGGCGTGTGCCGCCGAAAAGCCCAGTGCCGCGGCCAGTACGGCCACGCGGCAGACAGTAAGGTGTTTCATGCATGACTCCCGGACAGGATGAGTGAGCAGGCAGGGGCGCCCGCGAAGGCGCCCCGACCCGTTACCAGCTGAAGCCGCCGCCAACGCCGACGGACGATTCGGACCCCGACACCGACGCACCCACCGACACGCTCGCGTGGTTGCTGGCGAATGCGCGCTGATAGCCCACCGCGAACGCACCCTGGCCGTTGTAGTTGCCGGCACCGAAGCCGACGCGGTTGTCGCCGGCCAGGTTCGACGTATTGGCCGTCATCTACGCCATGGCCGACCCCATCGCGCCCACGCGATCCAGACGCTGGTTGACGTTGTTGAACTGATCGTTCATCTGCTGCCGCAACGCACCCACGCCGGAGTTCGCGTCGTAGTTGGCGATGGCCTGGTTGGTATAGGTATTGGCCGACTGCAGCGTCTGCTGTGCGGACGCATCGGTATAAGTCTTGGCCGTCGCCAGTGCCTGCGTGACCTGCGCACCGACCTGCCCGACGTTGGCGGCATCCGTGGCGTTCACACCCGCTGCCACGTTGACGATCTGACGCTGGTTGGTAGCCGTGCCCACCGACACGGTGTTGGCCTGGCTGGCCACCGAGCCCTGGCCCAGTGCCACCGCGTTGGCCGCCGTGGCGGAAGCGCCCTGGCCGACGGCCGTGCCCGACGCTGCCGATACCGATGCGCTCTCGCCCACGGCCACGGCGTTCGTTGCCGCGGCGGCGATGCTGGTGTTGGCACCGACCGCCGTGCTGCCGTCCGCATTGACCTTCGCATTGCCACCGAACGCGGTGTCGTTCGGACCGTGCGCCAGCGCACCACCACCCACCGCGGTACCGTTGTCGCCGCTCACGCCCGTGCCCACCGCTGCGCCATTACCGATCGCCACAGCGTTGTTGCCGTTGGCGCTGGCATTGGCCGGCGTGCCACCTTGGCCGTTCACGGCGAAGGTGCCAGGCATGCCACCGCCACCCGTGCCGATCTGCTGGCTCAGCGTGGTGTAGTCGTTGGTGAGCGTGGACAGCGCACCATTGATGGCATTCGTCGCATTGGTGAACTGACCCATGTTCACCGCGTCCGTCGCCTGTACGCCCGCTGCAACGTTGTGGATCTGCGTGCCGTTGGTGCCACCCAGCGTGATGCCCGCCTTGGTTGCATCGGCATACGACACGGCAAGCGAATTGCCGTTGCTGTCGAACACGCCGGCCGATTGCAATTGCCCCAGGTTCACCGCGTCGGTCGCTTCCGTACCAGCGGCCACGTTGGTGATCTGGCGTTCCGCACCCACCGCACCCACCGACACTGAGTTGGCCCGATCAGCCACGGAACCGGCGCCGAGTGCCACGCTGTTGTCGGCGGTGGCCGTGGCACCGTAACCGATCGCCGTGGCGTAGCCATTGGTGGTCATGGTCGCGGCGCCGCTGCCGATGGCGGTATCTCCCGTACCCGCGGCGTATGCACCCGAGCCGGTAGCAAGGGAGTAATCACCCTCGGCATCGGCGTTGTAACCGCTGGACAGGCTCTGCATGCCATTGGCCATCGCGTTGTTGCCAAAGGCCTGCGATTGCACGCCGGACGCCGCCGCCCCCACGCCTACCGCCATCGCCTGATTCGCAGTGGCACTGGACGATGCACCGATAGCCACCGTATCGCTGATGTCCGGCGTGGGAAGTGGTGGGGTGGACTGGTTCTCCGTACCGCGCAACGGATCGCCTGCGGTGGCGCCATTGCCGATGGCCATGTTGTTGCTGCCGGTGCCACCGCCTGCCCAGGCGTTGGTGCCGATGGCCTGGTCATTGGTCCACGCGGCAACCGCGTTGTAGCCGACCGCCACGGCACCGGTGCCCCAGGCCACGCTCTGCGCGCCGATCGCCGTGCCCTGGATCAGGTCGCCGCCCGCCGAGCCGTTGGCAACGGCATTGCGGCCGATGGCAACGCTGCTGTCGCCGTTGGTGTAGCTCTGGTAACCGATCGCGACCGCACCCGCGGTCTGGTCGGCATTGCTGTAGCCAACCGAGCCGGGCGTGACGGCAGAGTTGGAATAACCCGTAGCCGAACCCGCCGCGGTTGCGCCAGCACCCATGGCCACGCTGAAATCGCCGATCGATTGCGCACCGGCACCGTAAGCGCTGGAACCCACGCCGCTGGAACGCGCCATGCCCTGGCCGCCTGCGCCACCCGGACTGACGACACCCACACCGTTGACATCGAGCCAGCCACCCACTGCCGTGGAACCCGGACCGATCGCATAGCTGCCTGCACCGATCGCCACCGCGCCTTCACCGTAACCAATCGCCTGCGTACCGATGCCGATGGCATTGATGCTGCCCTGTGCCAGGCCCGCGCCGTAGCCAATGGCTACGCCGTACTGGCCACCGTAGGCGATGGCATTGGCGCCGATCACCACGCTGCCGGTGGCGTTCTGCACGAAACCACCCGACGCTGTCGTCTGCACAGCTTCTGCGCCATAACCGATCACCACGGCGCCATCGGCACCCACGTCGGCAACGGCACCGCCCACGCCGGACAGCGCCGAGTTCCCCGACACCGTACCGCCGCCCGCGGAGATCGCGATGCTGTTGACGGCCAATGCCTTGCTGTTGGAGCCCATGGCGGTCGAACCATCGGCGGTCGTTTCAGCGCCGTTGCCGATGGCCATCGAATAGGCGCCGTAAGTCGTGGCACCCTGACCCATGGCCATCGAACTCGCTGCCTGCGCCTGCGCACCATCGCCCACGGCCAGCGAGTAGTCGAGCAAGGCATACGCCTGATAGCCCACGGCCGTGGCGCCGACCACGCGGGTGTTGTTGTTGTAATCACCCACGAACGAGCCAGCGCCCACCGCGGTGGACTGCGTGGCGCCCATGATCTCGCTGCCCGCACCCATCGCTGTGTTGTTGCCAAGACCCAGATAGTTGCCCGGCCCTGCGATGATCTGCGTGTTGGGGCCAATGGCCACGCTGTTGGAGATGGCGTAGCCCGTCGCACCCACGGTCGACTTGTAGCCCATCGCCATCGACGAAGAACCACCTGCCAGCGTGGAATATCCCAGCGCCATGGTGTCGCTGTAAGTCGCTTGCGCACCGTTGCCGAGTGCGATGGAGTAGCTGCCGCCCGCCGTGGTCGAGATGGCTGTTGCCGATGGGCTGCTTGCATTGCCGATGGCGATGGAACCGAGTGCCGTCGCCTGCGCACTGCCACCAATGGCCATGCTGTTGACGCCGGCAGCCGTGGTCACCGCACCATTCGCACTCGGACTGCCGATGGCCAGGGCGTAGTTGTTCGTGCTCTGGGCGCCCTGACCCACGGCCATACTGTTGGTGCCCTGTGCGCTGGCCGCCGTACCGACCGCCATTGCCGCCGCACCTGTCGCCAGCGCTGCCTGGCCCACCGCGATGCCGGTGTCCGTGGCAGCGCTGGCGCCCGCACCCAGCGCCACGCTGTTGGCGCCGGTGGCCACTGCTGCCGTGCCCACGGCTGTCGCGCTGTTGCCGACGGCGTTCGCTCCCACACCCATCGCTGCACCGTTGTCGCCCTGCGCCTGCGCACCCGTGCCCAACGCCATGCTGTTGGCACCAGACGCCGTTGCATTGGCACCCATGGCCACCGCACCGTTACCGACGGCGTTAGCGGCGCTGCCGACGGCCGTGCCGTTGTCGCCCTGCTCCTGCGCACCGGCGCCCAGCGCCGTACCGTTGCTGCCCGTGGCCACCGCGCCCGAACCCATCGCCGTGTCGCTGCTGCCAGCCACCGTTGCGTTGGTGGTGCCACCTGCCGCAGGACCCGACATGGCCCATGCACCCGAAGGATCAGCCACCACCACCGTGCTGCCGGTGGCAGCGGTGGGCGTAGGTGGTGTCACGGTCGGTGGCGTAACGGCGGCGAAGGCACTGTTTGCCACCGCGCAGCCCAGCGTCAGCGCCACGACGGCCGCAAGTTTGCGCGAGCTTCGCGCGCGACCTTTGCCTTCCATACGTGCGAGTTCGGAAGCCACCACCATGGCGCCCAGCGACGGGCTCCAGATCTTGCTGTAGATCGTGTTCACCAGTTTCCTCCCCGAATGGCCGCCGGCTGCGTAGCCGCTCCCACGGCAGGCGTCATGCGGCCTCCCCACGGCCGATGACGCCAACGCTGACCCGCGACAAGCCTTGACGTGAGACGCAACTACGTCCCGTTTGTGTGATGCGGTCCGGAGATTCGACGAGGCGCGAAGGCAAGTCACGCACGCTCCCACACCAGCAGCACGCAACTCTCCAAGCTCACCAAAATTTTCTCTTGCTCACGCGAAGCAGGCGGGGAAGAATGAATAAAAGAGGTCGTGTCATCCGATGGGGATCGGTCAGGCACGGTGGAAGTAGGCAGTTTTCAGGGGGAATGCGTGACCATTCCAGGACTACGAGCCGTCAGGGAATGGCTGGACAGGGCGCCTACACGCGACCCTGTCGACCGTCTCAACGCTCGGTTCATCCAGATACTCATGATCGCGACCGGGTTGCAGGCGCTGCTGGTGCGCGTCTACTACATCGTCGTCGAACCGGCTTTGGCATTGCCTGCGGTGTGGTCCATCGCCGACATCACTGATCTCGGCGCGGACCTCGGCATCGTGATCGGCGCATGGGTCGGCGTGATGATGATCCGGCGCGGCCGCTTCAATCGCGGCATCCAGTTTTTCCTGTGCGTTTACCTGCTCACACTGGCCGCGAACTTCGCCACGACCGGGTACCGCCACGCGCCACCCGACCCCACGCCCACCCTTCTTCTCGCCATCGGCGGCGTGGTGCTTGGGCGACGCACGCTGTGGACGGTGTACTTCGCCATCATCGGCTGCTTCGCGCTGGGACAACTCGGTGACGCGTGGTGGCTGCCAGGACCGAGGCACCCCTTCTGGTGGTCGTTTCACGCCTTGCCGATGCTGATCGTGGCGTACCTGATGGTGGGCTTCGCCATCGACTGCACGACGCGTGCACTGCGACAGATGCTGTCCGATGCCGTGCAGCGCGGCGAGGCGCTGGCACGCACCAACGAATTGCTCAAGACCGAAATGGAAGAGCGCGAACGCACGCAGAACCAGCTCATTCATTCGCAGAAACTCGATGCCATCGGCCGCGCGGCCAGTGGCGTCGCCCACGATTTCGACAACGTGCTGAACGTGGTGCTGGGTTACGCCGCGCAACGCGAACAACTGGCGGACCTCGGCACGCCTGCCCTGCTCAATGCCATGCAGGGCATCGAACTGGCGGCGCTGCGCGCGCTCACCATCAGCCGCAAGCTGCTCAACTTCAGCCGGCAGGAAGTGGGCGTAAGCCAGGTGTTCGACGCGGCCACGGCTGTGGCGGAACTGGAGCCCATGCTGCATCAGCTGCTCGGCACCTACATCCAGCTCGAGTGCCGGATGCCGGCCATCGAACTGCCGCTGCAGCTTGATCGTGGGCAGTTCGAACTGATGATCCTCAACATCGCGGCGAACGCACGCGACGCCATGCCCGAAGGCGGCCAGTTCACGCTGCATCTGGAGGCCGACAGCGGCTCTCGCTCGGTAAAGCTGACCCTGGCCGATTCCGGCACCGGCATGAGCGACGATGTGCGCGCCAAGGTTTTCGAGCCGTTCTACACCACCAAGCCATTCGGCCGTGGCACGGGACTGGGGCTTTCCGTGGTAGCCAGCATGGTTGGTGCGGCACACGGATCCATCGACGTCGTCAGTGCGCCCATGCATGGCACAACCTTCATCATCCGCCTGCCGATTTACGGCGCGCCGATGACATCTTCACTGTTGGACGTCCAAACGGAATGCGACGCTCAGGACTCGCTGGCGAAAAGATAACCCTGACCGCGCGACGTGAGCAGCGGCAGCGGCTGGCCTGCGGCATCCTGTGCCTTGCGGCGCAGGCGGTGCACCATCATTTCGAGACGGTGCGGATCGAACTCGTAGATGTCCGAGGTAAGCGCGCTGATCAGCTTTTCGCGCGACACCGGCTCGCCACGCACTGCCATCAACACACGCAGGATGCATCGCTCCGGCGCCGTCAACGGCAAGGCATGGCCTGCAGGCGTCACCAGGCACCAGTCATCCGTATCCAGGCGCCAGCGGCCGAGGCCCGCCGACGGCGGCGATGAGCCGCCCACGCCTGGCGCACCGGCAAGGCGTCGCGCCACGCTGTGCAGCGTCGCTGCAAGAACTTCGATGTTCACCGGCTTGTTGAGAAACGCATCGGCACCGCGCGTCAGCGCCGTGACGTGATCGTCCATGCCGGTATTGCCGGTGAGCATGACGATGCCAAGCGTGGAGATCTCGCGCAGGTGGCGCACCACATTGAGCCCGCTTTCATCAGGCAGGCCGATATCGAGCACCACCATGTCGAAGCGACGCGTCAGCATGTGGCGATAAAGATCCGCCGCCGAGCTCGCACCCGTCACCTGGAAGCCGAAGTAGCGCAGGCCAGGAATGATGATGCCTTCGCGCAGCTGCGCATCATCCTCCAGCACACCGACGTGCCACGCGCGGTCGAGCGTCCGTGTGGTCATTTTCTGGGTTCCGTCGTTCATGCGGCGTGCTGGCGAAAGTGGCGTGGAAAGTGTTGACACTCTGCGTGCGCGGCAACCGTCCCGTCAACAGTGAATTCAGGCCTTTTCTCGATTCCGATGCATTGCGCACAAGGACTTGCGTGCGTTTGTGTGGGCTGCGTGAGCATCGGTGAGGAAGGGTGTGGGTAGGTGCGTGTGTTGTGCGCCGCGTCTGGTGAAAGCTGGATTGAAGCCGTCACCCGGCTAGCACGTTGCGTTGCAGACCAGGAGAAGCCTCGCGGCGCGGGGCGTGATTCCCGGGATCGTCGCTAGTCGCCCGCGCTTGGGGAAGCGCGTGACGGACGTTCATTCGCATCGGGGCCGTACCGGCCCCGCACATTCCGGGGATCCAAGATGTCCAGTCGCATTCGCAAGACCCGCGCAAGCCTGCCCGCCTTCAAAGCCGCGCTGCCCGTGGCCCTCGCCCTCGCCTTCAGCCCGCTGGCGGCGCACGCCGCGGACTGGGCGCCCACGCACAGCCACGCTGCCCTGTTGAAGACCGTGACCAGCACGTCGGCCGGCGCCAACAAGGCTGCGGTTACGCACACCAGTTACAAGGTCAATCGTCGCGGCCTGCCGCAAGTGCAGTCGATGGTGACCGCGCTGGACAACAGCAAGCCGCTGCACATCGCCGTGAGCCTGAATCTGCGCAACACCGATCAGCTGCAGGCCTTCATCAAGGACGTCAACACGCCGGGCACCGCCGTGTTCGGCAAGTTCCTCACGCCCGATCAGTTCAAGGCGAGCTACTCGCCGACTGACGCGCAGGTTCAGGCCGTGATCGCGCATTTGCAGAAGTCCGGCTTCACGCATGTCTCCGTGTCGCCGAATAACACGCTGGTCTTTGCGGACGGCAACGCGGCCACCGTGGCCACGGCATTCAACGCCACCATGAAGACCTACTCGGAGAACGGCAAACAGCGCTTCGCCAATGACAGCGAAGTGATGGTGCCGCAGGCACTCGGTGGCATCGTCGGCGCGGTGATCGGCCTGCAGAACATCGAGCACAAGCACCCGATGAACTTCCTCGGCAAGCCCGTGACGGAAACGGCGAGCACCACCACCCAGGCCACGGGCACGGCGGTGACGCATCCGACCACGCAGTTCCCGACGATCTACGACGCCGGCAACACGCCCACGGCATTCAACACCACCGTGGGTATCGTGACCTGGGGTGACGTCTCGCAGACGCAGGACGACCTGAACCTGATGACCGCATCGCAGGCCATGCCCACCACCAATGTGCGCGTGGTGCCGGTACCGCTGGGCAGCGCGGTCGACTTCTCGGACGATCCGGCTTCGGACACCGAATGGAACCTCGATTCGCAATCCATCGTCGGCGCCTCCGGCGGCGTCAAGCAGCTGGTGTTCTACACCGCCGCGAACGGCAAGGATGGTGCAGCGGATGAAGAGCTCACCGACGCGGGCATCACCGCTGCCTACAACGCTGCCGTGACCGACAAGACACCCGCCAAGGTGATCAACGTGTCGCTGGGCGAAGACGAAACCGTGGCCAACCAGAGCGGCACGCAGACCGCGGACGATGCCATCTTCGTGCAGGCCGTGGCGCAGGGTCAGACCTTCTCGGTGGCCTCGGGTGACCAGGGTGTCTATGTGAGCTCGGGCGGCGAATTCGCCAGCCCCACCGGCGTCGTGTTCCCCTCCCCGTTCAGCCTTTCCAGCTATTCGGTGAGCGAACCGGCCACGTCGCCCAACGTGATTGCCGTGGGCGGCACCGAACTGATGACCAACGGCACCGCCTGGGCCGGCGAGACCACGTGGAACGATGGCGTTGCACAAGCCGATGACGGCAACCTGCGCATCTGGGCCAGCACCGGCGGCAAGAGCCTGTTCGAGAACGCGCCGGCGTGGCAGGCCTCGGGCCTGGGCGCCAGCGTGCGCCAGGTACCGGATATCGCCTATGACGCATCCTCGGTGACGGGCGCGCAGATCATCATCGGTGGCCAGCGTTACTCGGTGGGCGGCACCAGCCTTGCATCGCCGATCTTCGTGGGCGTGTTCGCGCGCGTGCAGACCTATGCGAACAACTCCATCGGTTTTCCGGCCAGCATGATGTATCGCGATTTCCCCACTCACGCGTCGGTGCTGCATGACGTGACCTCGGGCAACAACGGCCTGACCGCGAACGGCACCACCTATGGCTACAACGCTGGCACCGGCTGGGACTTCACCACCGGCTTCGGATCGCTGGACATCAGCCAGTTCAACGCGCTGGCCTACACCTGGGGCAATGGCAGCCCGGCGACCACCAACCCGCCGGTCGTACCCACCACGCTTACCAACGGCGTGGCGGTGACCACGCAGGGCCAGGCGGGCAGCAGCCAGCAATTCGTCCTCAATGTCACGGGCACGCCGACTACCCTGCTGATCCGCACGACGGGCGGCAGTGGCGACGTGTCGCTGTACGTGAAGCGCGGCAGCGCAGCCAGCGCCACCTCGTATGACTACTCGTCGGTGCATGCCAACTCGAACAACGAGTCGGTGGTGGTTCGCGCCCCTGCTGCGGGTACTTACTACATCACGGTGACGAGCCCGGCCATTTTTACCGGTGTGACGGTGCAGGGCACCTACAACTAAGTGGCCATCACCGGTCCGGCGCCCCGCCGGGCCGGTGGTTCACCACACCTCTGATTTCGAATCCGTGGACGTGCCTACGTTCACCGGCCCCGTATTCCTCGCGTGCGAGCAGACCCTTCAACGGCTGGCATCGCCGCAATCCCAGTGGGAGAACAGCATGAACACCATTCACAGCAAGGTATGGAATGCAGCGCGCGGCACGCTAATCGTAGCGAGCGAACTGGCAAAGGCGCGAGGCAAGGCCAGCCATAGCCGGCGCATGCGCGCTGCGCTTGCCGTTGCCTCGCTTACGCTTGGCACGGCGCTGTCGGGCGGCGCCATGGCCGCAGACAGCGCGGTGACGTCATCACCCACGCCATCGGTTCAGGTCACGCCGCAGATCGTCGTGACGGGTGGCAGCTACTTCGCCGCCGATGGCGCGGGCGATGGCAGCGACGATGCTTCGGTAACCGGCCCCCTGGGCGTCGCTGCGGGCGCATTGAGTTCGGCCGTTGGCAACAGCAGTGCCGCCCTCGGCTATGGCAGCCTGGCGAATGCCGACTACAGCACCGCCGTCGGCGCGCTGAGCACGGCCATGGGCAACAGCAGCGTGGCACTCGGTTATCTCAGCTTTGCCAATGATGACTACAGCACGGCGGTCGGCGGCCAGACGCTCGCCATCGGCCAGGGTGCCGCCGCATTCGGTTACCTGTCGTCCACGGGTGCGAACTACGCCACCGCCATCGGCTACGCGGCCAACGCCGGCAACCTCAACACCGTCGCCGCCTGCGCCAACGCACAGGCCACTGGCTTGAGCAGCGTGGCGATCGGCGGCTACGTGGTGGATGCCAGCGGCAATCCGAAATCGACCGACCTGTCGGGCAACCCCATCGCCGCCGTAGCGTCGGGCGACTACGCCGTGGCCGTCGGCCCCGGTGCACAGGCGACGGCGCATGGCGCCACTGCCATCGGCGTGGGTGCGAACGCCTCGGCGCAGAACAACGTGGCCATCGGTAACAGCGCAGTATCTAGCGGCAGTGATTACACGGTGGCGCTGGGTACGGCGGCGCAGGCCACGGGCGATGCCGCCGTGGCCATCGGTGCCCAGTCCAATGCCGCAGGCGCTTACGCCACCGTGGTTGGCCTGCAGGCTCAAGCCCTTGGCACGGGCGATGCTGTCGTTGGCCTCGGTGCAGTCGCCGCCGCCGACTATGCCGTGGTCAACGGTTTTGCCGCGGTATCGACTGGCGCGGTGAGCGTTGCCGTCGGTGCGGGGTCCAGTGTGTCGACTGATCAATCCGTGGCGGTGGGTGCGAACACCGCGATCACCGGCACGCAGGGCACTGCCTTGGGTTACGCCGCTGCCATCAGCGGTGCGCAGGGTACCGCTCTCGGCATCGGCACCTCGGTCACCAGCAACAACGCCGTAGCCATCGGCGCGGGCTCCGTAGCCAGCCGCGACAACACCGTGTCCGTCGGTGTCGCCGGCGGCGAACGCCAGATCACCAACGTGGCTGCCGGCACGCAGAACACGGATGCCGTCAACCTGAGCCAGCTCAACCAGGCGATTGCCGGCATCGCCGGTGGTGGTGCGAATCCCCTGGCCGTGGCCTATGACGACAACACCAGGACCGGCATCACGCTTGGCGGTGCCAGTGGCACGCAGATCCACAACGTCGCGGCGGGTACGCAAGCGAACGATGCGGTGAACATGGCGCAGTTCACCACTGCAACCAATGCCATCACTGGCCAGCTGTCGACGCTCGACACCGAGTACACCACGCTGAGCCAGCAGTTGGGCAGCGGCGGCAGCATGCCTTCGACCATGGCCATCGGCGGTTCCACCACGGCGTCGGTGGCGGCGAACTCCAATAGCGTGGCCGTGGGTTCCGGCGCGCAGGCCAACGGCAGCAGTAACGGCACCGCCATGGGTGGCG
This sequence comes from Dyella telluris, assembly GCF_014297575.1. Taxonomy (NCBI): domain Bacteria; kingdom Pseudomonadati; phylum Pseudomonadota; class Gammaproteobacteria; order Lysobacterales; family Rhodanobacteraceae; genus Dyella; species Dyella telluris. The sequence goes on from NZ_CP060412.1 coordinate 1,973,070, forward strand.
GCAGTTTCGCTGCCGGTCCGAACGACACGGCGCTGGGTGGCAATGCGCAGGTGAAGGCAGACGGCAGCACGGCGGTGGGCGCCAATACGACCATCGCAGCTGCCGCGACCAATGCGCTGGCGGTCGGTGAGAGTGCGGCAGTGAACGCCGCCTCCGGCACGGCGCTTGGCCAGGGTGCGTCCGTGGCTGCCAACGCCAGCGGCAGCACGGCCGTTGGCCAGGGCGCATCAGCCACGGCAGCGAATGCTGTTGCGCTCGGCCAGGGCTCGGTTGCCGACCAGGCCAACACGGTGTCGGTGGGCACGGCCACCCATCAGCGTCAGATCGTCAACGTTGCCGCCGGCGTGAATGCCACCGATGCGGCCAACGTGGGCCAGGTGAGCACCCAGGTGCAGGCCGCCATCGCCACTGCAAAGACGTATACGGACGCCAGTGCGCAGCAGACGCTGAACTCCGCCAACGCGTACACCAACCAGGCCATCACCAACTACGACGCGAACTCCGGCGTGGGCGCGCTGCGCCAGGAAATGAACGACCAGTTCACCCAGGTCAACAAGAAGATCAATGACCAGGGCGCGATGGGCGCGGCGTCGACGCAGATGGCGATCAACGCGGCGGGCGCCACCGGCATCGGTCGCATTGCCGCCGGCGTGGGTTACCAGGGTGCGCGCTCGGCCCTGTCGGTGGGCTACGCAGCACCGGTAGGCAGCGCCGCGCACATCAGCGTGGGTGCCACCACCAGCGGATCGCAGACCTCGGTGGGTGCCGGTTTCGGCATCGACCTGTAAGCAGCACGCGGCGGCGATGCTCTCCCTGGTCGCCGCTTTTCCGCAACCCCGGTGCCGACGCGCCGGGGTCTTTTTTTTCGCAGCGACGACCTCCCGGCCTGTTGCCTGGCGCGGCATTCCCGGGCCCCGGATCCCGAAATTCGTCAGGCGAATGCAAGCCTTCTAGTACTTTTGTCACGGTCATCACGCGGCCGTCATACGCATACTCGGGGCTTACATCGATCCAAGCCTGGGGAGTTTCATGCGTCGCCTTCTGACCCTGCTGATGGCCGGCAGCCTTGTGCTGTCGCCGTTTTCCACGACTCTGGCGAAGGATGCGCCGACTGACAAAAAAGCCGCCAGCAAGGACGACGACGGCCAGCCGCCCAGCACCGAGACCGCGGTGCGCAGCAAGCACAGCGTGAGCATCAACGGTCGTTCGGTGTCTTACACCGCCACGGCCGGCACGGTCATCATCCGCGACGACAAGGGCGAGCCGCAGGCCAGCGTGTTCTACGTGGCCTACACGGTGGACACCGGCAAGGCGGAGAAGCGTCCGGTGACCTTCCTCTACAACGGCGGCCCCGGTTCGTCGTCGATGTGGCTGCACATGGGTTCGTTCGGCCCGGTACGCATCGCCACTGCCAGCCCCGCCGCCACCGCACCGGCGCCGTACAAGCTGGTGCCCAACAGCGACAGCCTGCTCGACAAGACCGACCTGGTGTTCATTGATGCGGTGGGCACGGGCTATTCGCGCCCGCTCGGCAAGGCCGAGGGCAAGGACTTCTGGGGCGTGGATCAGGACGTGTCCGCCTTCGCACGCGCCATCCAGCGCTACGTGACCATCAACAACCGCTGGAACTCGCCGAAGTTCCTCTACGGCGAAAGCTACGGCACCACGCGTTCCGGCGCGCTGGTGGACGTGCTGCAAGACAAGGGCATGGCCTTCAACGGCGTGATCATCATGTCCTCCATCCTCAATTACGGCATGCGCATGCCGGGCTACGACGAGATGTTCATCGGCTACGTGCCCAGCTATGCCGCTGCCGCGTGGTACCACAACAAGCTCGCCAACAAACCGGCGGACCTGAAGACCTATCTCGACCAGGTGCGTGCGTTTGCCCGCGGCGCCTACGCCACCGCGCTGGCCAAGGGCCAGGACGTGCCGCCTGCCGAAGCGGACGCCGTGGCGCGCCAGCTGGCGGCGTACACCGGGATGTCGGTGGACTACATCAAGGAAGCGAACCTGCGCGTGGATCCGTCGCGCTTCCGCAAGGAGCTGCTGCGCAACGAACGCCGCACCATCGGCCGCTACGACGCACGCTTTGAAGGCACCGATGAGGATGCCGCCGGCGAAACGCCTGACTACGATGCCTCCGATACCGGCATCAGCGGCGCCTTCGTCACCGCCTTCCACGATTACGTGAGCAACGAACTGAAGTACCAGAGCAACCTGGACTACCGCCCCACCTTTGGTGACATCGGCAAGGCCTGGGACTGGAAGCACCAGGCGGCAGGCATCAAGCGCCCGCTGCAGACGGCCTACGTGGCCGGCGACCTGGCGCATGCGATGCGCACCAACCCGAACCTGCAGTTGCTCTCGGTCAACGGCTACTACGATTTCGCCACGCCGTTCTTCAACACCGAGTACGACATCTCGCACATGAACCTGGAGCCGTCGCTGCGCAACAACGTGCATTTCCTGTACTACCCGTCGGGGCACATGATCTACCTCAACACCGAGGCGCTGAAGGATCTGAAGGGTGATCTGGCGCGTTATTACGACGCGACGACGCATTCGTGATTGCCTCGCCTGACCACAGGCTTACCTAAACGTCATTCCCGCGAAGGCGGGAGGGGCTTTTCAACCGCCGAAGGGCGGGTCATCCAGTGACTTTTCCGCGCCGTCTCAAAGGCACTGGATCCCCGCCTGCGCGGGGATGACGGTGAGGAAAAACATACGCACCGAAAGCCGCGATTCGGCTTCGAGGAATCAAACAACATGCGCCAGCTTCCCCTCGCTTCTCTCGCACTCGCCACGTTGCTCGCCCTGGGCGCCCTGCCGCTGCACGCCGCCGACACGCCCAAGGACGCGCCCAAGTCCGAGCAGGGCGACAAGGACAAGAAGACCGACGACAACGACCAGCCGGCACCGCCCGAGCATGCGTCCGTCACCAAGCACAGCGTGCGCGTGGGCAACCGCACCATCAGCTACACCGCTACCGCGGGCCGCATGACCATCCGCGATGACAAGGGCAAGCCCACGGTGAGCTTCTTCTACGTCGCTTACACGGCCGACGGCGGCAAGAACAACAAGCGCCCGGTGACGTTCTTCTACAACGGCGGCCCGGGTTCGTCGTCGATGTGGCTGCACATGGGCTCCTATGGCCCGGTACGCGTGGCCAACGATGGCGACAAGCCGATTCCGCCGGCGCCGTATCGCTGGGTGCCGAACGAGCAGAGCCTGCTGGACAAGAGCGACCTGGTGTTCATCGATGCGCCCGGCACGGGCTATTCGCGCCTGGTCGGCAAGACCGAAGGCAAGGACGTGTGGGGCGTGGACCAGGACGCCGAAGCGTTCAACAAGTTCATCACCCGCTATGTCAGCGTGAACAACCGCTGGAACTCGCCGAAGTTCCTGTTCGGCGAAAGCTACGGCACCACGCGCTCGGCCGTGCTGGTGAAGTCGCTGCAGGAAAGCGGCATGGAGTTCAACGGCGTGGTCCTGATGTCATCGATCCTGGACTTCTCGGTAGCCGCACCGGGCATCGACCACGGCTACGTGGTGAACCTGCCCACCGAAGCGGCGATTGCCTGGTATCACAACAAGGTGCCGAACAAGCCGGCCGACATCAATACGTTCCTCGCTGAGGTTCGCCGCTTCGCTTCGGGCGACTACACCCTGGCGCTGGCCAAGGGCGATGCCATCGATCCGACGGAAGCCGACCGCGTGGCCAGCCAGATGAGCCGTTACCTCGGTTTGTCGCCGCAGTACATCAAGGAAGCCAACCTGCGCGTCAGCCCAAGCCGTTTCCGCAAGGAGCTGCTGCGCAACGAGCGCCTTACGGTTGGCCGTCTGGATGGCCGTTTCCAGGGCATCGACCCGGACGCCGCCGGCGAAACCCCCGACGGCGACACCGCCAGCGACGCCATCACCGGCGCCTACGTGGCCGCGTTCAACCAGTACGCCGCCACGGAGCTGAAGTTCACGGACGACCGTGCGTACCTGCCCAACAACTACGCCGCCATCGGCCGCAACTGGGACTGGAAGCGCAAGAAGAACGGCGGCTGGCTGCAGGCCACCTACGTGGGCGACGACCTGGGCGACGCCATGCGCCGCAACCCTCACCTGAAGGTGTTCTCCGCAAACGGGTACTATGACCTTGCCACGCCGTTCTATGCGACCGAATTCGACCTGACCCATCTCGGGCTGGAACCGACCGAGCGCAAGAACATCTCCTACGGCTTCTACCCCTCTGGCCACATGATCTACCTGGACCAGACGTCGCTGCAGGCGAGCAAGGCGGACCTTTCCCGTTTCTACGATGACGCAGCACCGTGACCAAGCTTCCCCCGCATTCCCCCGATGCACCTGAAGAACAACCCGTAGACCCCTCGCGACGCCGCCTGCTTGGCGGCCTTGCGCTGGGCGGCGCCGCGCTGGCACTGGGCGGCACCGACACGCTGGCGGCGGCCGAATCGGCCGCCCCCGTGGCGCCGGCCGCGATCGACGAAGCACTGCGCAAGCAGGTGCAGAAGGTGGTGGTGATCTACTTGGAGAACCGCAGCTTCAACAATCTGTTCGCCGAATTCCCGGGCGTGGAGAAGCCGCTCAGCGCACTCAAGCCCGACGATTACCTGCAGCGCGATCGCGACGGCACGGTGCTGAAGACCCTGCCGCCGGTCTGGCATGGGTTGGCGCCGCACAAGCAGACGGTGAACCATCGCACCTACCAGGTGATGGAAGACGACCTCACCGGTTTGCCGAACGTGCCGTGGGCACTGCGCACCGGCAACGGTGACCCGCTGCCGCACGGCGTGGTGACGCGCGACCTGGTGCATGCGTTCTACGAGAACCAGCGCCAGATCAACGGTGGCAAGAACGACGGCTTCGTTGCCTGGGGCGATACCGGCGCCATGGTGATGGGCCATTACGAAGACAGCGCTTCGAACCTTCGCCTTTGGCAGCTCGCGCAGCAGTACACGCTGTGCGACAACTGGTTCATGGGCGCGTTCGGCGGCTCGTTCCTCAACCACCAGTACCTGGTGGCCGCGCAACCGCCGTTCTATCCGGATGCGGACAAGAGCCCCGCGCAGTTCAACATCGCCGTGACCGAAAGCGGCAAGGCCGACGATACGCGCCTGAAGCTGGCCAGCGACTCCCCGGGCAGCGCCATGCAGGGCAAGGCGAAGTACGCCTCGCGCAGCCAGCTCACGCCCGATTTCTGGGCCGTGAACACCATGATGCCGCCCTACCAGCCGACCAGCACGGCGTCAGGCACGCACCCGGAACTGGCTTCGGAAGACAGCCCCAACACCTTGCCGCCGCAGCTGCACAAGACCATCGGCGACGCGCTGTCGGCCAAGGGCGTGGACTGGGCGTGGTACGCCGGTGCGTGGCAGCTGGCACTGGACGGCAAGGGCGATGGCGACGAACACCAGTTCCCGCAGCGCCCCAACTTCCAGATCCACCATCAACCGCTGAACTACTTCAAGAGCTTCGCGCCGGGCAGCGAGGCACGAAAGCAGCATCTGCGCGATGCCGGCGTCGGCGAAACGTCGAAGACCAACCACTTCCTTGCCGACATCAAGGCCAATCGCCTGCCTGCGGTGAGCTTCTACAAGCCGCAGGGCGACCTGAACATGCACGCGGGTTACTCGGACGTGGACACGGGTGACCGGCACGTCATGACCATCGTGAACGCGTTGCAGAAGTCGTCGGCGTGGAAGCACACCCTGGTCATCATCACCGTCGACGAGAACGGCGGCTGGTGGGATCACGTGGCGCCGCCCAAGGGCGACCGCTGGGGTCCGGGTTCGCGCATTCCCGCGCTGATCGTGTCGCCGCTGGCCAAGAAGGGTCACGTGGACCACACCATCTACGACACCGGCTCCATCGCGCGCTTCCTTACCCGCCGCTTCGGGCTGGAGAAGCTGCCTGGCCTGACCATGCGCGAGGACGCCATGGTGGCCGCCGGCGGCCCGCCGCCGGGAGATCTCACCAACGCGCTGGATCTGAAGGCGTAACACCGGCGACTCCCGTGGGAGCACCCTGTGCGCGACGTGCTCCCCCCAAGGGAACGCACGTCGCGCACAGGGTGCGCTCCTGCAGGGGCAGCGAGAAGGCTGAATCCCGGCGCAAGCGCCAGCGTGGGGAGAACGAAGTGCTCACGTTCCCGGTGACATACTCCGCCCGCCTTTCAGGGAGAGAGTTCCACCATGCGCCACACCCTACTCGTCATCGCCGCGCTCGCCGCTCTTGCTGCCACTGCCAGCCATGCGCAGACCGGCCTGGGCCCCATTGCCAACCAGGTGCAGAACGCCGCGAAGAACTTCGACATCGCCGACAAGAACAAGGACGGCCTGTTGACGAAGGAAGAGGCCGAAAAAGGTCCGGTACCGTTCATTCGCGCCCATTTCGACGCCATCGACAAGAACCACCGCGGCGTGGTGTCCAAGCAGGACGTGGCTGACTACATCGGGTCGCTGCAGCGTCCGCAGGGCGCACCGGCGCCGGCACCGGCAGCATCCACCCACTAACCCGCTTTCCTCCCTGGTGGGAGCGCACCCTGTGCGCGACAGGCCATACCTTCGGGAGTGCCCGTCGCGCACGGGGTGCGCTCCCACCGGGCTGCCCGGCGCCGGGGTGACCATCCGCACCCGCGGCCAGCCGGCCGCCAGTGGCATACTCGGCGCTTCCGTAGATGGAGTGACCCCGATGCGCCCGTTCCACCTCCTTGCCTTTGGCGCGCTTGCGCTGCCGCTGAGCGCCTTCGCCGCCGATCCGCACTCCTACGCCCAGCCTGACCAGGTCCGCGTGACCCACCTGGACCTGGACCTGAAGGTGGACTTTCCGCACAAGCAGCTCAATGGCCAGGCCACGCTGAAGCTGGACTGGACGAACCCCAAGGCGCAGTCGCTGGTGCTCGATACGCGTGACCTGAAGATCGCCAGCGTCGAGGGCATCGATGCCGCCGGCAAGGCCAGCGCGCTGAAGTACGCGCTGGCGCCAAGCGACAAGGAACTGGGCAGCAAGCTCACCATCGCCACGCCGCAGCATCCCTCGCAGGTGCGCATTGTCTATACCACTGCGCCCACCGCATCGGGCCTGCAGTGGCTGCCCCCCGAGCAGACCGCGGACAAGAAGCTGCCCTTCATGTTCTCGCAGTCCGAATCCATCCACGCGCGCTCCTGGGTGCCGCTGCAGGATTCGCCGGCCATCCGCTTCACCTATGACGCCCACGTCACCGCACCGAAGAACGTGCGCGTGGTGATGAGCGCGCTGAACGATGCCAACCATCCGCTGGATGGCGACTTCAAGTTCAGCCAGCCGCACCCGATTCCCTCGTACCTGCTGGCCATTGCGGCAGGCGACATCGCCGCGAAGGAAACCGGCCCGCGCTCGGCCGTGTATGCCGAGCCGAGCATCGTCGGCAAGGCCGCCAAGGAATTCGAGGACACGGAGAAGCTGATCAAGACCGCCGAGTCGCTGTATGGCCCGTACGCCTGGGGCCGCTACGACTTGCTGGTGCTGCCGCCCTCGTTCCCGTTCGGCGGCATGGAAAACCCCAACATGACCTTCGCCACGCCGACCCTGCTGGTGGGCGACAAGAGCCTGGTCTCGGTGATTTCGCATGAACTGGCCCACTCGTGGTCCGGCAACCTGGTGACCAGCGCCGCGTGGCGCGACATCTGGCTCAACGAAGGTTTCACCACCTACGTGCAGGGCCGCATCACCGAAGCGGTGTACGGCAAGACGCTGGCTGACGAGGAGGCGCTGATTTCCGCACGCGGCCTGGAAAAGTCCATCAAGGACAAGGCCATTGCCGAGAACGCGCAGCGCCTCGCGCCCAAGCCGGGCATCGGCGCGGACGATTCCATCTCCGAAGTGCCGTACGACAAGGGCAGCTGGTTCCTGCGCACGCTGGAGCAGCGCTTCGGCCGTGAAACGTTCGATGCGTACCTGAAGGGCTATTTCGCACACTTCGCCTTCCAGAGCATCGACACCGAACAGATGCTTGCGTACCTGAAGGCCAATCTGTTCGACAAGAACCCGGGCAAGATGAGCTGGGACGAAGTGCAGCAATGGGTGTACGAACCGGGCGTGCCCAAGGATGCGCCGCTGCCCGATTCCCCGCGCTTCAACGCCATCGACAAGGAGCGAGCCTCGTTCCTCGCCGGCTCGCTCGCAGCCGACAAGCTCGATGCGAAGAGCTGGAACACGCAGGAATGGATGTACTTCCTCGACGGCCTGCCGGACGTGACGCCGCTGGAGAAGATCAAGCAGATCGATGCTGCGTGGCATCTCACCGGCACGCCAAACGCCGAGATCGGCATGCGCTGGTACAAGCACGCCATCGCCGCGGGCGACAAGGATGTGTGGCCGGCCGCCGCCGAACACATGACGCGCATCGGCCGCCTGTACCTGACCATGCCGCTGTACAAGGTTTTCGTGAAGACGCCCGAAGGCCTGGCCTTTGCCGAGCAGGTGTATGCCAAGGCCAAGGGCGGTTACCACCCGTTGACGCAGGAAGCGGTGGAATCGGTCATCGCCAAGGCGAAGAAGGGCACCACCAAGTAAGCCTTGCGCGCGCCTCCTTGCAAAAGGGGGCGCGCGTCGCCATCGATAGCTGCGTTTCCTACTGACGGTTTCCCCATGGCTAACAAGAAAACGACGCCCGCCACGTCCGCCCCGACGCGCCCGCTGTGGCAGCGGCTCGCGCTGCGGCGGCTCAAATTCCTCGGCTACGTTGCCCTCGTGATTGCCGTGCTGCTGGGCGGCTCTTACCTGTTTGCCCCGCAATGGCTGATGAGCGCCGAAGTGAAGCGCGAAGCCATGGCCGCGCACGTGGACAAGCACTCGGTGCAGGTGGGTGACACCAAGTGGGTGTACTTCGAAGGTGGCGAAGGCCCCACCCTGCTGATGCTCCACGGCTTTGCCGCCAGCAAGGAGGTGTGGCTCAAGCAGATGGAACAGCTGACGCCCCACTTCCACGTGATAGCGCCGGACCTGCCGGGCTGGGGCGACTCCAGCCGCGTCGACGGTGCGAGCTACAACATCGATGCACAGGCCTCGCGCCTGCAGGCCTTCATTGAAGCGCTGCACCTGCCGAAGGTCGTGCTGATCGGCCATTCGATGGGCGGCGCCATTGCCGGCGTGTACGCAGCGGAGCACCCCGAGCATGTGGCCGAACTCGCCCTGCTCGACTCCTTCGGCCTCAAGAGCAACGAAAACGACTTCTCGCGCCTCGCCATGGCAGGCACCAACCCGTTCGTATTCGACAACCGCGAGCAGTTTGCCAAGGCCACGGCATGGGCTTTCGCCAAGCCGCTGGATATTCCCGGCCGCTTCCAGGACGTGCTGATCCAGCGCAACCAGGAAAACCGCGCGTTCATCGATCACACCTTCAACGAACTGCGCGACCCGTCGCAGTACCTCGCCCTGCAGAACCGCCTGGACAAACTGCAGATGCCGGTGCTCGGCCTGTGGTGCCATGACGACAAGATCATCGACATCTCCGCACTGGACAGCCTGCGCAACGGCCTGAAGAACGCCGCCGCCATCAGCGCCAGCACGCTCACCGGCTGCAACCACATGCCGATCCTGGAGAAGCCGGAAGAGACGGCACGCATCATCACGATGTTTGCGTTGTCGCATTGAGGTCGCGTCAGAGCTGGTGATGATTCGCGGGTCGTCGGTGTACAGGCACCGGCGGCTCACGGCATCGCTGCCTTGACGACCCGGAACCCACCGACCTAGCCTCCCACGAACGGCAGTGCTTCACCCAACCGGGCAGCGAGGCCCGCGACATTCGGTGAGTTCGATGAAGACATGCAGGGTTTGCCTGGGCGCGCACTGACAGCAGGCCATCGACCCGTCGCACCGACGGTTATAAGAAACGTCTTGTTTCCTCGATACCGAGCGGCATCCGAACCACGGTGAAATCCTGTTCTTGTAGTGTCCGTCGCCTAGCGATTGGCATGCCAAGGATTTCACCTCATGACCCCTGCGGAACCGCGGACGGATGCACCGTCCATCCCGACCGGCGACGAACGCGCGGGAGCACAAGACCCGCATTCCTCCGACGCTCACTTCCATCGCGGCCTGGTGCTTTCGCAGCAGGCGCGGCATGAAGAGGCCCTGGCCGCTTTTCAACAGGCGGCCGCGCTTGCCCCGGATTGGGCCGATGCACAGAACAGCGTTGGTGCTGAACTGGCGGTGCTTGGAAGATCCCGCGATGCCGAGCTTGCTTTCCGCACGGCGCTGACCATCCAGCCGACGCTCGCCGCATCGTGGTGCAATCTGGGTCAGTTGCTTGCGGAGGCAGGGCGGTGCAACGAGGCCGTGGATGCACTTCGGCAGGCGATCGCGCACGGCGCCGTGTCGGCCCATGTCTACCACCTTCTTGGCAGCGTTCTCATCACCCTCGGTGAACATGCAGAGGCGGAGCAGCAATTACGCCGGACACTCGAGCTCGATGCGCATCACGCCCTGGCCGCCCTCAAGCTGGCGGATTTGCTGCGCATGTCCAATCGGGTAGACGAAGCAGAGAGCTATGCAAGCGCTGTCGTGGAACGCCATCCACACTGGGCGATCGCCCACTTCGCGCTCGGCAATGTAGCCATGTCCAAGGGCATCGGCAATCCGGGCCTGGCGGTGGGCCATGTGCAGCACGCCGTCCAGCTCGACCCGGACAACCTCTCCTGCCGCGTCAATCTGGCCTATCTGCAGATCTTCGCAAGCGAGGATGGCCACGCCGTATTGAACGAATGCCGTGCGCTGACGGCCCACTTTGAAGAACCTTTTCTACGCACCACCATCGCGTACCCGAACGATCCCACTCCATCACGGCGGCTCCGCATTGGTTATGTGTCGCCGGATTTCCGCGAGCACTGCCAGAGCCTGTTCATGACGCCGCTGCTGAAACACCACGATCATGCCGAGGTGGAAGTGTTTGGCTACGCCAGTGTCAAGAACCCGGATGCAGTCACCCAGCAGCTCGCGGCCCTTGTCGATGTCTGGCGTGACGTGTCATCACTGGACGACGACCGGCTTGCGCTGCAGATCCTGGATGACCAGATCGACATCCTGGTCGACCTGACCATGCACATGTCCAACGGGCGCCCGCTGCTGTTCGCGCGCCGTCCCGCGCCGGTGCAGGTGGCCTGGCTGGCGTATCCCGGGACCACGGGCAGCAAAGCCATCGGATACCGGCTCACCGACCCCTGGCTGGACCCGCCCGACGACGCGGGTGCCGATGGCCGCTATAGCGAACGTTCCATTCGATTGCCCGACACGTTCTGGTGTTACGACCCGCTGACGACGGAATCCGAACCCGGCCCGCTGCCGGCGACACAGAATGGCTACGTCACGTTTGGTTGCCTGAACAATCCACACAAGCTGACCGACCGTACGTTTGCGCTGTGGGCGCAGGTGCTGCACAACGTTCCACGGTCACGCCTTCTGCTGTTGCTGCCCGATGGCAGCGCCCGCGACATCGTGCAGAAGAAATTCGAGCAGCTCGGTATCGATGGCTCACGCCTTACTCTGGTGCGCTTCCAGAAGCGCGAGGACTATCTGCGCACCTACCAGAGCATCGACATCGCACTGGATGTCTTTCCCTACAACGGCCACACCACCAGCCTCGACGCACTCTGGATGGGCGTGCCGGTGGCGACGATCATCGGCACGATGCCGGCCAGCCGTGCCGGCTACTCGTTGCTTTCCAACATCGGCTTGTCGGAACTGGCCGCCGCCACCGATGCCGGATTTGTTACCTGCGCAACGCGACTGGCATCGAATCTTCCAGCGTTGGCCGAGCTGCGCGCCGGACTGCGTGCACGCATGGAAGCCTCACCACTGATGGATGGCGTGCGCTTCGCGCGTGGCATGGAGGCGGCTTATCGCCAGATGTGGACGGAGTGGTGCGGCACGCAGCATCACTGAGGATCCGCGACGGAGGCTTTCAACCGGGAAGACCTACCCGCGAGAAGACCCACTTCCGGTGCAAGCCAGTTCCGTTCTTCGACGGGTGTTGATATGTCCATTCTGTTTCTAGTCACTTCGGCCATCCATACGAAGCATGGCATCCACACCGCTGACGAACGTCTGGCGCAGACAATTCGAACGCTTGAAAGCATTCGCACCCACGCGCCCGGCGCAAGGATGGTGCTGCTCGAGTGCAGCGGCGAACGCTCCATCAGCGATGATGAGACTGAAATCCTTCAGGCCCATGCCAACGATATCTTCAACTTCCACCCCGACCCCAGGGTCCGCGACATCTATGCGGCTTCCGGGGACAACTGGGATATCGTCAAGAACGCCACTGAGCTGGTTGTTTTCTGCAGCGCGCTCCAGCTGCTGTTGAATGATCACGCGCCGTTGCTTGACGGCATCGGGCGCGTATTCAAGATGAGCGGCCGTTACGTTCTAAATGAAAACTTCAGTTTGGCTGCGCACCTGGGTCCGTCGGTCGACGACGCTTATGTCTTAGGTCATCGCTGGCCAAGTCACTTCACCACCCAGAGCACCGGCGGACTTTCCGAGCAGGTCATGAGCCGTTGCTGGTCATGGCCGGCGAGCAAGACGCGCCTGGTCTATTTTCGCTACAACCTCATGGTCGAGGACTTCATGGGCTGCCATCAGCAGGGACAGTACCGCGATATTGAGCACTTGCTTCTGAAGTATTTCGATGGCCCTTACCTGCGAGAAATCCCGATCGTGGGCGTTGAAGGAGCAACCGGTCCGGACGGCCTGTTTATCCGGGAGTGATCCTTTACCCGCGACGTCGGGAAATCGACGGCCAGGGCATGTCGATACCAGCGGGCAGTGCCTGTCAGTCCGCTACGTCGGCAATCAACCGATCCAGTTCCGTCTTCAGCCACGCGCCATTGAGGCGCAGCCAGTCGCGCTGCTCTTTCCATTCGGGAAACAGCGCTTCCACCTGCGCCCAGAAGCGCGGCGCATGGCTGCGTACCTTGAGGTGGCAGAGTTCGTGCGCCAGCACGTATTTCAGTGCGTTGGGCGGCGCGAGCGCCAGGGCGAGATCAAGGTTGATGCGATCACGCGTATCCAGGCTGCCCCACAGGCTTTTCATGGGGCGCACGCGCAACGCGGTGGGTGCCAGGCCAAGCTGCGGCACGTAGGTCGCGAGCCAGCGCGACACGTCGCGACGCATCTGTGTTTCGAGATACGAGGCGAGCAGTCCGCGCGCCACGGGCAGCGCGCGCGTATGCGGGCGTGGAATCACCAGGGTGAGCGTGCCGTCGCCGGCTTCCACTTTCGGATACGCACCGTCGGCCCAGTCCAGCATGACGGTTTCGCCGCGCAGCGGGAATTCCGTCGGCGTGCCCACGTGCAGCGGCGGCAGGGGTTTGACGATGAGGTGCAGCTCGTCGAGCTTGCGTTCGAGCCAGTCGGCGTGATGCCGGAGGAACGCACTCACCTGCGCGGGATGCGTGCCGTGTGGATACGACACGCGCGCGCCCTTGGGCGTTACGGTGAGGCGCAAGCGGCGCGCGCGCGGATGCGCCGCCTTGAGCACACGGATGGTGCTGCCACTTGCGGTGGCCAGTTCGAGCCAATCGCCTTCAAGATGCTGCGTCATGTTCCCCGCCCTAGTACTTCTTGGCGTCCAGGCCCATTAGTTTCCCAAAGGAAATGTGGGGGGAGCATGCAGGGTTCGCAAGACGGCCCGGTGACCGCCCCGACCATACGGCCGGGACGGGTCCCTAGGGCTCAGGCCTCGGCCGGGCGCGGCAGGCCGAACCACTCTTCCAGCTTGCCCAGCAGGCGCTCCAGCTCCAGCGTGAGCAGGGCGAAGGTGGCATCCGCCTCGGCGGCGGCATCGGGGTGGCTGTCGCCCAACTCGTCCACCACCACGTCCAGGAACTTCAGCTTGCGGACGATCAGGTCCTCGCCCAGCACGAAGCTCATGCGCTCATCGAAGGTGAGACCCAGCTGGAACACCTGCTTGCCGTTGCGCAGGTGCTCTTTCACTTCTTCGCCGTCCAGATCCTGGCGGCGGCACTTGGCGATGGCGCCGGTGGCCGAAGCCGGGTCGCGCAGCTCCACTTCGTCACCGAAGGCCAGACCGGCCGGCAGGTTGCCGTTGGCGAGCCAGTCGGTCATCAGCACGCGCGGGCCTTCTTCCGGCGCGAGCGGGACGGCCGGGAAGCTGCCCAGCGCCTCGCGCATCTGGGTGAGCGTGTTCTCAGCGGACTTGCGACTGGAGGTATCCAGCACCAGCCAGCCGTTTTTCTTGTCCACGTAGGCGCGCTGGCGGGAGCTGCGGATGAAGGCGCGCGGCACCAGCTCGTTGAGCACGTCTTCCTTGAGGCGCTTGCGCTCGCGGCCACCGACCTTGCGGCCTTCTTCTTCGGCGATCTTCTGCACTCGGCGGTGAAGTTCGTCGTTTACCACGGCGCCCGGGAGCAGCTTGTCCTCGCTGCCCACGGTGACCATGGTGCAGGCGTTCACGACGTGGGTGAGCGCGGCTTCCTCGCCCTTGCCCACCGGCGGCACGAAGCCCTTGGTGCCCATTTCCATGGGACCGCAGGGGCGCAGGCGGTATTCGCCCAGGACATCGTCCAGGCGCTTGAGGTCGTCGGCAACGGCGGGGGAAAAGCGGAACAGCGTGAGATTGCGGAAGAACATTCGGTATCCGTGCTTGTTTCTTTGCCGTCATCCCCGCGAAGGCGGGGATCCAGCGTCCTTAAGGGGCACCCAAAGTCACTGGGTCCCCGCCTTCGCGGGGACGACGGTGAGGGAGGTTGGAGCTTAGCGGCTGACGGCAGCCACCGCGTTCACCACCGTGTCGAGGTTGTTGCAGTTGAGCGCGGCAACGCAGATACGGCCGGTGCCGATGGCGTAGATGGCGTATTCCTCGCGCAGTCGGTCGACCTGGGCCTTGCTGAGGCCCGAGTACGAGAACATGCCCGCCTGCTGCTGGATGAAGCCGAACTGCGGGGCACCCGCGGCGGCCAGCTTCTCCACCATGCCGGCGCGCATGGCGTGGATGCGCTCGCGCATCTCGCCCAGCTCCTGCTCCCACATGGCCTTCAGCTCCTTGCTGTTGAGCACGCCGGAGACCAGCGCGCCGCCGTGCGTGGCCGGGCTGGAGTAGTTGGAGCGGATGGTGCGCTTGACCAGCGACTGCACGCGCAGCGCTTCGTCACGGTCCTTGCCCACCACGGAGAGCGCACCCACGCGCTCGCCATACAGCGAGAACGACTTGGAGTACGAGTTGGCGACCACGAACGCGTCGATGCCGGAAGCCGCGAACAGGCGCACCGCGGTGGCGTCGGCGTCGATGCCTTCGTCAAAGCCCTGGTAGGCCATGTCGATGAACGGCATCAGGCCGCGGTCCTTCACCAGGTCCACCACCTGCTGCCACTGTTCGGCGGTGAGATCCACGCCGGTCGGGTTATGGCAGCACGCGTGCAGCAGCACGATGGTGCCCGGCTCCAGCTTGCCCAGGTCGGCCAGCATGCCGGTGAAATCCAGGCCGTGCGTGGCAGCGTCGTAATAGGCGTAGTCCACCACCTCGAAACCGGCGGCATTGAACACCACGCGGTGGTTTTCCCAGCTCGGGTTGCTGATGGCGACCTTGGCGGTGGGCAACACCTTCTTCAGCAGGTCAGCGCCAATGCGCAGCGCACCGCTGCCACCGATGGTCTGCGAGGTGGCCACGCGGCCGGCGGCCAGCAGCGGGGAATCGTCGCCGAACACCAGTTTCTGGGTGGCGGTGTTGTATGCCGGCATGCCGTCGATGGGCAGGTAACCGCGCGGCTTGGCTTCCAGCGCCAGCGCTTTCTCCACCTCGCTCACGGCGCGCAGCAGCGGAATGCGGCCCTGCTCGTCGTAATAAATGCCCACGCCCAGGTTGACCTTGTGGGAGCGGTTGTCGGCCAGATAGGCCTCGGTGAGTCCCAGGATCGGATCGCCCGGGGTCATTTCAACGGATGCAAAAAGGGACACGGCGTTACTCGACTGGTTTTTGTTGGAGTGACGACTCGTCCGGCGTACCGGCAAGCCACTGATGCGCATCGGCGCGGTCGACACCTTCGCGTGCGCCCAGCGACGCGAAGTCGAACAGATTGCGATCGGCGAGCTGGGAGGGTGACACGCTGCCCAGCGCACGGAAAATATTCTCGGCGCGGCCGGGCTGGGTCGTTTCCCAGTCCTCCATCATGCGCCTTACTGCCTTGCGTTGCAGGTTTTCCTGCGAACCGCAGAGATTACAGGGAATGATCGGGAACTCGCGCGCCTCGGCATAGGCGGCGATATCGCTTTCCCTGCAGTAGGCCAGCGGGCGGATCACCACATGGCGGCCATCGTCCGAGCGCAGCTTGGGCGGCATGGCCTTGAGCTGCGCCTGGTAGAACAGGTTCAGGAAGAAGGTGCCCAGGATGTCGTCGCGATGGTGGCCCAGCGCGATCCTGGTGACGCCGTTGGCCGCCGCCCATTGGTATAGCGCGCCGCGCCGCAGGCGCGAGCACAGGCTGCACATGGTCTTTCCTTCCGGAATGACGCGGGTGACCGTGCTGTAGGTGTCCTGCTCGATGATATGGAACGGCACGCCGCGGGCGGTCAGGTACTCCGGGAGCACGTGCGCCGGGAAACCCGGCTGCTTCTGGTCCAGGTTCACCGCGACCAGCTCGAAATGCACCGGCGCCTTCGCCTGCAGGGAAAGCAACAGGTCCAGCAGGGTGTAGGAGTCCTTGCCGCCAGACAGGCACACCATGACCTTGTCGCCCTCTTCGATCATGTTGAAGTCGGCAATGGCCTGGCCCACCTGGTGACGCAAGCGCTTGACCAGCCTGGCGGCCTCGTGTTGCTGCTTGCGGGGGGCGTCAGGCTGGGCGGACATGGTCGATCAGGACGGGGGGGCTCCCTATTGTAGCCGCCTGACCCGGGATGCTCTGCCCCATTCGGCAACGGAGCCACCGCATCGGTTTGCCGGCAGAGGGTGGCTGCGACAGCGACGGCAGGCCGGCGGCCCGTGGCGATGGCGCGACGCTGAGCCGCGGGCAAACAGACCGGCCGTCCGGGTGATGGCCGGAAGGCCCCCGGGGGCCCCGCGGAGTTACACTGTCGAGGTTTCCCCAGCCAAACCGCCGTCATGCAGGTCCAGGACCAAGCCGATATCGCCCATCTGCTGGCCGAGTTGCGCGTTGAACATCGCGACCTCGACGTGGCCATCGAGCATCTCGCCGCGTCGTTCAGCCGCGACGAGCTGCAGCTGACCCGTATGAAGAAGCGCAAGCTGCTGCTGAAGGACCACATTGCGCGGCTGGAAAGCAAGCTGATTCCCGATCTGGACGCCTGAACGTTTCCTCCCCGGAGCACCGATGCCCGCGCTGACGCCTGTCCTGCTGGAAGACGCCCACGTTGCCCTCGAACCCATGACGCCCGACCACGCCCCGGCCCTCGAGGCCGCCGCGGCCGATGGCGAGCTGTGGAAGCTGTGGTTTACCAGCGCGCCCGCACCGGGAGACGCCGCGGGCTATATCGCCAAGGCGCTGGAAGGCCAGAACGCCGGGCTGATGTTGCCATTTGTCGTGCGTGAAAAAAGCAGCGGCGACATCGTCGGCACGACGCGCTTCTACGACTTCGTGAACGATCCGCGTCGCGTGGCCATCGGCTACACCTGGTACGCCAGGCGCTGGCAGAAAAGCCACCTCAACACCGCCTGCAAGCGCCTGTTGCTGCAGCATGCTTTCGAACAACTGGGCTGCGTCGCCGTGGAGTTTCACACCGACCACCGCAACCTGGATTCGCAGCGCGCCATCGAACGCCTCGGTGCCGTCCGCGAAGGCGTGCTGCGCAACCACAAGCGCCGCCCCGACGGCACGCTGCGCCACACCGTGTGCTTCAGCGTGATCGACAACGAGTGGCCGGATGTCGCGCGCTGGCTGGCGATGCGGCTGGCGCGCCTGGCGGGCTGATCAACGCGCCACCCGAGGCTTTGAAGCTGGTGGAAGCGCACCCCTGTGCGCGACGGCGGCGCCACGATATCTCCGCTCCGTCGGTCTGTCGCCCGCAAGCGGGCTCCTACAGAAAGGCCATGCACCCTTCAACGCGCGAAGCCCTTTTTTTGTAGGAGCGCACTTGTGCGCGATCGCAGCGCACCGGCAACGCCGCTCCGCAGGATGGTCGCCCACAGGGTGGGCTCCTACAAAGAAACCGCACTCGTTCAGCGCGCTGCATCCGTTTTTTGTAGGAGCGCACTTGTGCGCGATCGCACCGCCGTGATGTTTCCGCTCGGCCAGGATGTCGCCCGCAAGCGGGCTCCTACAGAAAGGCCATGCACCCTTCAACGCACGACGCCCTTTTTTGTAGGAGCGCACCCTGTGCGCGATCGCGGCGTACCGGCAACGCCGCTCCGCAGGATGGTCGCCCACAGGGTGGGCTCCTACAAAGAAACCGCACGCCTTCAGCGCGCTGCATCCGTCTTTTGTAGGAGCGCACTTGTGCGCGACCACACCGCCGCTGTGTTTCCGCTCGGTCGGGGTGTCCCCACGCAAGCGGGCTCCTACAGGAAGATCTGTCGTCTGTTTTCGGTCAGAGCAAACGCCCGATCAACCGATCCAGCCGCACGCGCGTCAATCGCTTCAGCAACTTGCGCACTTCCGGCGGATAACTGCGGGCACCCGGCAAATCACGGTAGTGCGCCACCCGCGTGGCGTGGCTGCGCAGCGCAAGCCATTCCGCTTCGTGCTGCGCCATGAGCTGGCGCGACTGGTCACGCAGCAGCAGGCCGTTCTCCAGATCGAGCGCCCAGGCGCGGGGATTGAGGTTGTTGCCGGTGAGCACGGCAATCTCCTCATCCACGAACAGGCCCTTGAGGTGATAGGTGTTGTCGCCGTCGCGCCACAGCCACAGATTGAGCTGCCCGCTGTCGATGGCACGCTGGTGCGAGCGGGCGAAGCGGCGCAGGTTGGCCTCGTACAGATAGGGCAGCAGGCCGATGCGGCTGAATGGCTGCTCGGGCGGGATGTAGAAATCGTTGGCGGTCTTGTCACCCACCATGATGTCCAGCTGGCAACCCCGGCGCAGCAGCTGGCCGATCACGGCACGCACCGGGCGCGGCAGGTTGAAGTACGGCGTGAGCAGGATCACCCGGCGCTGCGCGCCACGCAGCAGGTCCAGCAAAGTTTCATTGAGCGCGTTGTCGTCGCGCCCCAGACCCGCGAGCGGAATGACGGTGACGTCGCCATGGCGCGGCACTTCGGTCGTGCCGGTGTACTGCGCCTGTTGCAGTGACTGGCGCAGGCGGCGGATGGGTTCCTGCAGCTCGCGGGAGCGCGGTTGCGGCAGGCGATCCAGTCGCGGCACGGCCTCGGCATCGCCGAACTGCCGGTGCACGAAGTCCACCATGCTGTCCGCCAGCGCCGGGTGGCGGATGAGATGGTAGCGATCGAGGCGGTAGCGGCCGTGCTTCGCCAGATAGACGTCGTTGAGGCTGGCGCCGCTGTAGAGCACCGTGTCGTCGATCACGAAGCCTTTCAGATGCAGCACGCCGAAGAGTTCGCGCGTCTGCACCGGCACGCCGCGGATCACTACGCCATCGCCGAAGCGTTCGGCGTACTGGCGATACATGGCGGCATTGCCTTCGCTGCTGCCCTTGCCGATCAGGCCGCGACGCGCGCGATGCCAGTCGACGTAGACCTCCACGGAAAGGTCGGGCCGCGCGGCGCGGGCGGCGTGCAAAGCTTCGAGCACCTCGCGACCGGCGTCGTCGTCCTGCAGGTAGAGGGCCACCAGCACGATGCGCCGTTGCGCCTGGGCGATCAGCGACAGCAGCGTTTCACGGAACGCGGAAGGACCGTCGAGGGTGGTGATCGCCTCCGCCGGCACGGCGAAACTCACGCGCGCGGACAGGTCGGGCCCACGCCGCCGGCGCAGGGCGAGCAGTCGGCGGGCAAGGCTGCGTGGCGAGGGTAGCGGTCGATTCATGGGGCGCCATGGTATCAACCTCGCGCCGGGGTGTAGGAGCGTGCTTGCACGCGACCGCGACGTCGCCGTCACGATTTCGTAAGGCAGCTGCGCACAAGTGCGCTCCTACGGGGGTTTTGCGTTACTTCTGTGCCTGCTGGTCCTTGTCCAGCACGCGGCGCGGCTGCACGTCGATGCTGGCGGTCATGCCGGCGGCGAGGATCACATCCTTGGGAATGCTGTCCTCGTCGATCTGGATACGCACCGGCACGCGCTGCGCAAGGCGCACCCAGTTGAAGGTGGGGTTCACGTCCGCCAGCAGGTCGCGGCCGGTCGGGTTGTCGCGATCGGTGATGCCGCGCGCCACGCCGATGATGTGGCCCTTCAGCTGCGTGCCGCCGCTCATCAGGCGGATCTGCACCGGATCGCCGATGCGCAGGTGCGGCAGCTTGGTTTCCTCGAAGTAGCCGTAGATGTAGTAGCTGTGGCGGTCGATCAGCGCCAGGCGCGGGCTGCCGGTGGCGGCGTAGTCGCCCACGCGCACATCCAGGTTGGTCACGTAGCCGTCCACCGGTGCGCGCACTTCGGTGCGCTCCAGGTCCAGCTTGGCGCGGTCAAGCGCGACCTGGGCCTGCACTACGGCGGCCTCGGCCTGCTCGCGCGTGGCGTGCGCCTGGTTGCCGCTGGCCTGGGCCTGTTCCCACACGGCGCGGGCCGTGGCAGCAGCGGACTTGGCGTCGGTGCGTTCTTCCTTCGGCACCACGTCCGCCAGATCCTGGCGGCGTTGCGCCTGTTCCTGGCGCATGTCGTACTCGGCCTTGCGCGCGGCGGCGCTGGCCAGCACGGCGTCGATGTTGGCGCCGGCGGCACGCGCGGCGGCCTTGGCGGCGTTGAGGTTGGCCTCGGCCTGCTGCTCGGCGATCTGGAAGCGCTGCGGGTCGATCTCGAAGAGCACCTCGCCCTTCTTCACTTCCTGGTTGTCGATCACCGGTACGCGGGTGACCAGGCCGGAGACGTCGGGCGCGATGCGCACCACTTCGGCGCGGACGCGACCGTCACGGGTCCAGGGCGAGTACATGTAGTGCCGCCACAGCAGGTGGCAGAGCACGAGTGCCACGATCACGACAACCGCGGTGATGGCAAAGCGAAGCAGGGCTTGGGGCTGGATTTTCATGGTCATGGGTACAGGATCAAGCCGGCCGCGCCGAACAGCACGAAGAACACGGCGACACGGAAAAGGGAGGGATGCCAGACGTAGCGGTACAGGCCGTAACGGCCAACGATGGTATCGATCACCCAGAGCACCAGCAGGCATCCTGCATAGACCAGCAGGATGCCCGGCACGAGCGCGTCGGCGAGGGCGATTTCACGCGGCATGGGGGTTCTCCGGTGCCTTGACGATATAGGGCGCCAGCGCGGACTCATCGTCGCGCAGCGCAATGCGCAGCTGCAGCAGGTGGCCGAGTGCCGGCTGGCAGCTCGCACGCGCCTGCGGCAGTGTCTGGGAAGTCAGCGTGATGGCATGGTCAACAGCCTCGTCGG
This sequence comes from Dyella telluris, assembly GCF_014297575.1. Lineage (NCBI taxonomy): Bacteria > Pseudomonadati > Pseudomonadota > Gammaproteobacteria > Lysobacterales > Rhodanobacteraceae > Dyella > Dyella telluris. The sequence goes on from NZ_CP060412.1 coordinate 1,994,538, forward strand.
CCCGCTGCCAGCGCGTCTTGTCGGGGCTGTCGTAGAGCGCGGCCAGGCTGTCCACCGCGCGTTGCATGGAATCAATCAGCGGCGGCGGCAGGTCGGCATGGGCCATGTCCTGGCGCAGTTCGATGATGGCGCGACCGCAGTCGTGCACCGCCAGCGCCCAGGTGAACAGGTCGCGCGACTCCTGGCTGCCCTGCTGGGTGAACTGCACGATCTGGTGGTACAGGTCGCGATTGACGCTCTCGAAAGTATAGAGAATGCCCTCCAGCGGCGCCGTCGCGGCGAACACCACCTGCCGGCGCAACTGCGCCAGCTGGCGGCGGCGCAGCCAGGCCGAGCCGATCACGGTGGGGATGATCATGAAGGCCGCACCGCTCATCATCAGGCCGAACAGCGAGGCGATGGCGTCGTTGAAGAAGCTCTCCGGCGCGTACACCATCGGGTTCTTCACCGCGAGGATGTAGACGAAGCCCAGCGTGTAACCCGCGCCGACGCCCGGCAGCGTGGCATTGCGCGTGGTGAGGTAAGGCCCGATGGCGAGCAGTGGTCCGGTGACCAGCATGAACATCAGGAAGCCATCGCTGCCCGGCATGAACCAGAACACCACGAAGTACGCGGCGATCATGCCCAGGGCGTAGCCGATCCAGGTGTTCGCCGTGGCGGCCAGCGGCGACGGCGAGGTCGCCAGCAGGCCACTGAAAATGGTGGCCAGCAACATGGCGCTGGGCCCGAACGGCCAGCCGGTGGCGATCCAGAACACGCTGAGCGTGATCATGGTGAGGAAGGTGCGCACCACGGCAATCGCCGGAGCGGCAAAGTCGTTGGCACGCTTGAAATCCACGCGCTCCACGGTGCCGCCCAGCACGCCCTGCGTCTCGCGCAGGGCAGCTTCCAGCGACGTGAAATCGCGCAGCTCGCTCGCGAAGCGACGCAGCATCATGCTGCCGCTGTCGAACTCCATCAGCAGCTCGGGATCCTGCCGCAGTTCTTCGCGCAGCTCGGCGGCCAGTGCCGGCAGCCTGGCTTCGCAGGCTTCCAGCCGCGTGGCGAGCAGGCGCGGTTTGGCCTGGTCGCCGGGTTCGGGCGAAAGCGCCTCGCCCACGGGCGCGTAGAGCTTGATCAGCGCGCCGGCGGTGCGCGGATGGTTGTTGCGCTGCAGGCGGTTGATCAGATGGTGCAGCGACTGGAAGCTGGTGGCGGCCGCCATGTAGCGCAGATTGAGCAGCTGCATGCGACTGCTGCGGGCACGCGCCTCGGGATCCTCGAAGATCACGGAGGAACGCAGGTCTTCGATCTGCACCGCGGCGCGCACGAAGCGCAGGTGCACTTTTTCCATCTCCGCGCGCGGAATGGCGCCGCCCAGGCTGCCGCGCGCAAAATCGATGAAGTGCTGGTAGTGCTCGCGCGCAATGCGACGCAGCAGCTGGCGCAGGCGTTCGGGCAACACCACATCACTGACCAGGCCGGCCACCACGATGCCGAGCAGCACTTCGCTCACGCGCATCATGGCCGAGTCGAACACGCGGTACGGGTTGCTGATGGCCGGCAACGCCACGATCGCCGCCGTGTAACCGGCCAGCACGAAGCCGTAGGACATGAAATTGCGATACAGCACCGCGCCGCCCGAGCAAATGCCCACCCACAGCGCCAGCGCGGTGAGGAACAGTTCGCGCTGCTGCGGGAAGGCCGACATCAGCAGCAGGCCCACCAGGCTGCCGGCGCAGGTGCCGATGGCGCGGTAGAAGCTTTTCGCCAGCACCATGCCGCTGTGCGGGTGCATCACGATCGACACGGTGATCATGGTGGTAGCCGGCTGTTCCAGCTGGAACAGCATGGAGAACCACGCGGCGATGTAGAACGCCAGCATGCACTTCACCACGAAGACCCACGCCAGGCGCTCTTCCGTGGCGAACTCGCGCAGCCATGGCGGGTGTCGCCAGGACGAGAGGTCGGTAGGCACCGCCGACATGGTCAGGCACTCTCCAGATGATCGAGGAATTTCTTGAGCAGGCGCTCAAGCTGCGCGACATCGCGCTCGGGAAGGCCACCCACCTGCTTTTCCAACAGGGCGCAGACATCGGGCAGGAAGCTCTCGATGAGCGCGACGCCATCGTCGGTAAGGGTAAGCGTGACCTTGCGACGATCCTCCTCGCTGGCGTTTCGCGCAATCAGACCTTTGTCGGCCAGCTCATTGGTGAGGCGCGTGATGTTGGCCGACTTCTCGCCCGCCGCATCCGCCAGTTCGGTGGGATGCAACGTGTAGCCCTCGGTGCCGTAAAGCATCATCAGCAGGTTGTATTCCGGATGATTGATGCCGTACGGGCGCAGCATGGCGTTGGCGTCGTCATGCACGCGCTTGTAGATGTGCTTGATCAGGCGAATGAGCACGGCCGGATCCCGCGGGAACGCGGGATATCGCTGGCGCGTCACCGCCAGTCGCTGTTCGGTTGGAAGGAAGCTGCTCACGGCGCGTCGCTCAGATAGTACATATATGTAATATATACATGTGTATTTTATGCCCACCCCCCGGACGCATGCAAGAGCGTCAACCTGCACACGTGAAAAAGGCGCCACGAGGGCGCCTTTCGGGTGATACAGGCGAGCGGGCCGCCGGTCGCCCCGGCAAACCCGGGGCGACGGGATGGGCGCCGCGACGCGACCGGTCAGTTGCCCTTGACCGGATACGTCTCGAAACCGCCCGGCGCCGTGGTACCCGGCTGGGCCGGGTTCGGGCTGACCGGGTTGGCCGGGCGTGCCGACGGTGCCAGCTGGGCATTGCCGCACTGGTAGGCGCCCCAGGGCTGCGAACCGTCGGCGGGATCGCCCAGCGGCTTGATGGTGTCGGCGTGCATCTTGGCCGCTTCGTTGCGCGCCATCACTTCCAGCTCGTCACGCACCTTGATGTCGTTGCGATTGACCGGGCCCACGTGATCCATCACGGATACCGTGACCTTGCCCAGGTCGCGACACTGGGACACGTCGCCACTCCAGGCCGTGCGGACGTTCTTCCCGGCATCGTCCAGCGTGATGCCATAGGTGCACGCGCTAAGCAGCGCGATGGGAACGAGCAACAGCAGGGTCTTGCGCATGGATAACTCCGCGGTGACATGAAACATGAAAGGCCGGGCGGTTGTCCGCCCGGCCTCCATCCTAACCCGGGGACGTGAACAGGTCCCCACAAACCATCAAGATCTCACGCTTACTTCGACGGCTTGGCCACCACCGGCTTGCCGTCGCCGTCGATCACCTGCACGTCGCCCAGCTTCAGCGCGCGCACGGGGGCCTCGATCTTCTTGAGGTCGCCCACGATTACCCAGGTCAGCGCGGCCGGCTTGATGATCTCCTTGATCGCATCCTCCGCCTGCGGCTGGGTGATGGCTTCCGTGCGGGCCTTGAGGGTCTGCACATAGTCTTCGGGGCGGTTGTACTGGACGATCTCGCTCATCGCGCCCAGCACTTCGGAGGCCGTCTCGAAGCTGCCCGGCAGACCGCGGACATTGGAGTCCTTGATCTTGTCCACTTCCTTCTCGGTGAGCGGACGGGTACCGATGACTTCGTTGGCTTCCTTGGCCACCTCGTGGGCGGACTCGGCCGTCTTGTCGGTCTGCACCGGCGCATACATCAGGAACGGACGCTGGCCGATCGCATCGCGCATGAAGCTGAAGGCGCCATAGGCCCAACGCTTGTCCTCGCGCAGGTTCATGTTGAGACGCGAGGTGAAGCTGCCGCCGAACGCACCGTTGGCCACGTCGATGGCCAGCTCGTTCGGCGCCTTGCTGGACGGCGCGAGCAGGCCGGCCAGGATCAGCGACTGCGGCGCATCCGGCTTGTCGATCAGGAACACGCGAGGCTTGGGCTGGATGGCCACGGTGGCGATGTTCTTCTTCGGCACCGCGCTGGACGGCGGCGTCCAGTCACCGAAGGCCGCGTCGAGCTGCGGGATGATCTGCTGCAGCGTGGTGTCGCCGGCCACGAGGATCTTCACGTTGTCCGGGCGCAGCCAGTCACGCTGGAACGCGGAGAGATCCGACGCCTGCATCGCCTTGATGGCTTCTTCCGTACCCGAACCGGTGAACGGAATGCCGTAGGCGTGGTTGGCGCCGTACAGCAGCGGCGGCAGGGTGCGCAGCGCCAGCGCGGTGGGCTGGGTCTTCTCCTGCGCGATACCGGCAAGCCACTGGCCACGGATGCGCTCGATGTCGTCGGACTTGAAGGCCGGGTTGCGCACGATGTCGGCGAACAATGCCAGCGACGGCTGCAGCTGGTCATTCAACGCATTGAGCGAGGCCGAACAGGCATCCAGACCGCAACCGATGCGCGTGATCGCGCCCAGGCGCTGCTTGCGCTTGGCCACTTCCACCGAGTCGAGTTGCTTGGTGCTCTCGTTCATCAGCGTGGTGGTGAAGCTGGCGGTGCCGAGCTTGTGGCCTTGGTCTGCCGCATAGCCTGCGTTGAACATCAGCTGCACGTGCGTGACCGGCACGGTGTGGCGCTGGGCCAGGATCACCTCGATGCCGTTCTTGAGCTTGCCGTGCTCCAGCGTCGGGAATTTCAGGTCCGGGAACTGCGCCACCTGCGGCACGCCCTTGCTGCGATCCACCTGGCTCTTGCCCACGGCGTAGTCGTGCTTGGCCGGCATCGTGGCAGCCGGACGACCCTGATCCGGCCCCAGGGCAACGACCTTGGCGTCCTCGGTATCGGGGTTGAAGTCGTTGCCGGCCGGCAGCACGGTCAACAGGTAATCGCCGTGGCTGAGCCACTTGTCCGCGGCCGCCTTGACGCTGGCCGAGGTGGCGGCATCGGCGCGCTCAAGGTCCTTCTTGTAGGCGGCCGGATCACCGCGATAGACCTGACCTTCCGCCAGGATCACCGCCTTGCCACCGAAGCCACCGACCTTTTCCAGGCCGCGCACGAAGCCGGCGCGGTTGCCGATCTTGGCGCGCTCGAGTTCGTCGGCGGTGGGGCCTTCGGCGAGGAACTTCTTCACCTCTTCGGCAATGACCGCCTCGACCTTGGTCTGGTCCACGCCATCCTTGATGTCGGCCTGGATCTGGAACTGGCTGGCCAGCGCAAACGGCGAAATGCTGGCGGAGACGTCGTCGACCAGCTTGTCCTGGTAGACCAGGCGCTGGTACAGGCGGGATGTCTTGCCGCCGCCGAGCACGGTGGAAGCAAGATCCAGCTGGATGGCGTCATCCGTACCCAGCTGCGGCACCACCCAGGTGCGATAGATGCGCGGCTGCGCCACGTGGTCATGCTGGATGCCACGCGTGGACTTGGTGAGCGGCGTGATCCACGCCTGCTGGCGCGGCACCGGCGGGCCGGCCGGGATGTCGCCGAAGTACTTCTCGGCCTTGGCCTTGGCTTCCGCAACGGTGATGTCGCCGGCCAGCACCAGGGTGGTGTTGGCAGCGCCGTAGTAATCATGGAACCACTGCTTCACGTCGCCCAGCGAGGCCGCGTTGAGGTCTTCCATCGAACCGATGGTGTCGTGCTGGTACGGATGGTTGCCCGGGTACGTGTTGGACAGGATGTTCTGGTCCACGCGGCCGTAAGGACGGTTTTCGCCCTGGCGCTTTTCGTTCTGCACCACGCCACGCTGGGTGTCGAGTTCCTTCTGGCCGATGGCGCCGAGCAAGTGACCCATGCGGTCCGATTCCATCCACAGCGCCATGTCCAGCGCGGTGGTGGGCACGGTTTCGAAGTAGTTGGTGCGGTCGAACCAGGTGGTGCCGTTCATGTCGGTGGCACCGGCCAGCTCGAACGGCTGGAAGTAGGTGCCCTTGTGGTTTTCCGAGCCCGAGAACATCAGGTGCTCGAACAGGTGGGCAAAGCCGGTCTTGCCCTTGGGTTCGTCGGCCGAACCCACGTGATACCAGATGCTCACCGCGACAACGGGCGCCTTGTGGTCCTCGTGGACCACCACGGTCAGGCCATTGGGCAGCGTGAAGCGCGTGAAGGCGATATCGGGAACGGCCTGGGTCGTCTCGGCGGCAGCGGCCTGGGGCACCGCAATGGCGGGCAATCCGGCCGTCATGCTGAGTACGCCTGCAACGAGCAGGGCGAGGGGCTTTCTTGCCATCACGACACTCCTGTTTTCAATAGTTGAACGCACCGAGGCTAGCCACGCCCCGGAACCTTGGCAAATGACCAATGGCACAGTGGACCGCAGCCATGGCGCATCGTTCGCCGAGCGCCGCCGCCGGACGGGGTCGGGGCCGTCCGGACAGTGTCCGATGCCTGTCCGGCCGCGCCCGGTCGCTGTCCGCGGACAGCCAACAGCACGCCGTGCGAATTTCAAATATCAAGCAAACACAGTCACTTGCAGGTGAAATAAGGCTTGGCACGGGGCTTGCCATATCCCTGGTGCAGGACTTACCCATCTTTCATCGGAGATATGATCATGAAATTCGAAACCCTGATGCTGCGCGGCCTTTTCGTTGCTTGCCTGCTGGTTTGCGGACTCGTGCTGGGTGCCATGGTGAACGCTTCGCCCGAAGCCATTCGCCTCGCCGCCGCCGGTAGCGCCGGCCAGCTGATTTCCCCCACCGCCTGCGCACTGCCGCCCGATGGCGTGGTGTGCCCCCGCGCCTCCAACGGCTGAGCCAGGGACGCTCACCGTGTTGCGGGCCGAGGGAGAGGCCCGATAATGGCCGGATGCTGCATGTCATTCTCTACCGACCGGAAATACCCCCGAACACGGGCAATGCGATCAGGCTGTGCGCCAACACCGGCGCCTCGTTGCACCTGATCCGGCCGTTGGGATTTGAGCTGGACGATGCCCGCCTGCGCCGTGCAGGCCTGGACTATCACGAATACGCGCAGCTGGCGGTGCATGACGACCTCGCCAGCTGCCTCGAGAGCATCGGCCAGCCACGCGTGTTCGCCTTCTCCACGCGCGGTCGCGTGGCTCACGTGGATGCGCGCTTCGTCCAGGGCGACGCCTTGCTGTTCGGCTGTGAGACCGCCGGCTTGCCCGGCGAGGTGCTCGATGCCATTCCCGAAGCGCAACGCCTGCGGCTGCCGATGCGGCCGGATAGTCGCAGCCTCAATTTGTCCAATACTGTGGCGATTGCGGTGTATGAGGCGTGGCGGCAGATGGGGTTTGTGGGGGCGGCGAGCTAAGTTTTGTTGGGGAGTTTCCCGGCGCCTTTGGAGTGGGTGCGTCGTTTGGTGGGCTCGGTTTGTCATGGGCGCTGCCGGATTGCCTGACGCTTCATTCTTTAGACGCCACCACGGCGGGCTTAAGCCCTCACCCTGGCAAGGCGCATTTCAACGGCCGAATGGCTGGGCAAGCTGGGGTCCATTGATTTGGCTCTCGACCTCTCGGGTTTAGCGATGTCGCGACCTGGCCGCCTACGCGGCGGGCGTTCCGACCTCCTGCCGGAGGCCGGGTTACTTTTCTTTGCTTGCCCAAAGAAAAGTAACCCAAAGAAAAGGCACCCCCATCGCGGCGCTGGCCGGCAAAGCCGGCCAGTCCGTGAGGGTCGGCCGGGCTTTTCGACAGGACGTCCCTGTCCTGTCGAAAAGGGATCGGCATCCCTGCCGATCCCCCTGCGGGCCTGTCGTCCGCCCCTCACCGCCGCTCAAGGGGTCGGGTAGGTCAAGAGCCTGGAACAGAAGGCTCGTGCAGCTGCGCTGCACATCGCGTCACATGGCGCGGTGACATATCGCGTGCCGGCTTAGCTTGTCTGTAGGAGCGCACCCTGTGCGCGACCACCTGACGGAGCGGTATCGACACGACGCTGCGGTCGCGCACAAGGTGCGCTCCTACAGGGGGGTCTCGCACCGTGTGAAGCCCGCTTTTCTTTCGCCTCAGTGCTCACCCCAGTCCTCTCCCGAATGGGAGAGGACGAGCGACAGGTGATGTTCAACGTGAGAAACCTAGTGGCAAAGAAGGAGGTGCCGCGCAGCGGCACGACGCTCCGCGTTAAGTCCTCTGCGCTTCGGCGCGTTGCGAAGCGCTTGGATGTACCCGCTGTGTAGAGGCGGAGGTTGCAAAGCAACACCGTTCCTCAACCGTTCGGGCTTATCCCATCGGCATGCTGCCAGCCTTTAAGGCCATTTTCTTTGGGTTACTTTTCTTTTGGGCCAGCAAAAGAAAAGTGACTCGGCCTCCGGCAGGAGGTCGAAACGCCTCCGCGGCGTAAGCGGCAACCTGGCGCCTGCGTGACTACCGAAGGCCGAGAGCAAAGGCATTGGATGACCCGCCCTACGGCAGTTAAAAGCGCCTCCGGCATTCGCCGGAACGACAGGCAAGCCGAGCCAGAAGCGATGAGGCAACACCGCCCCGCCCCACCAGCAACAACGCCCCCTCCACCCGACCCGCTACAATCCCATTCATGACCGCCCCCTTCTCCCTGCTCCCGCGCCCCCTCCGCGCCCTCGCCGGCCGCGCACTGGAAACCGCGCTCAACCACACCCTCTCGCTCGACCCGGAAACCAAGACCCGGCTGGCCGCGCTCGACGGTCGTAGCGTGCAGCTGCACCTGCGCGGCCCGGAGCTGGCGCTGTCGGTGACGGTGGAGGGCGACTGCCTGAAGGTGGGCCCTGCGCAGGAAGACAACCATCTGCGCATCGCCGCCACGCCGGGCAGCCTGCTCGCCATGCTGGTGAAGCGAGACGACGAAGGTGTGGCGCCGGGCAAGGTCGAGATCGCAGGCGACGCGGATCTCGCGCGTCGCCTGGAGAAACTCGCCAGCAAGTTCGCACCGGATTTCGAAGAGGCGTTCGCGCGCACCTTCGGCGAGGTCCTCGGTGTCCCGCTGGCCAAGGCCGTGCGCAAGGGCCTGGCGCACGCGAAGGAGACCGGCAGCCATCTGGCCACCGACACCGCCGACTGGCTGCGCGACGAAGCGCGCGTGGCAGCAGCGCCGGGTGAGGTGGAAGGCTTCCTTGATGGCGTTGACGATCTGCGCGAACGCGCCGACCGCCTCGAGGCACGCCTCGCACGACTGGAGCTGCGACTGAAGAAGGGACCCGCCGCGTGAGGACTCCCCTGACGGTCGTACCGCGCGTGATGCGCGTGGCATCGGTGCTGTTGGCGTATCGCCTCGATGAACTGGTCGACGCCGCCCACCTGTTTCGTCCGCTGAAGCTGGTGCGTCCCTTCGTGGCACGCCCGCGCACAGACGTGAGCCAGCTCTCGCGGGGCGCGCGCCTGCGCCTGGCGCTTACCGAGCTTGGCCCCATCTTCGTCAAGGCGGGCCAGGTGCTGTCCACGCGGCGCGACCTGGTGCCGGCGGATATCGCCGATGAACTGGCCCAGCTGCAGGACCAGGTGCCGCCGTTCCCCGGCGCGGAAGCGCGCGCCATCATCGAGCAGGAACTGAAGGCGCCGATCACCTCGCTGTACACCAGCTTCGACGAGACGCCGCTGGCATCCGCCTCCATCGCGCAGGTGCATGCCGCCACGTTGCAGGACGGCAGCGCAGTGGTGGTGAAGGTGCTGCGTCCCGGCATCGACAAGCGTATCGAGCGTGACGTGAAGCTGCTGCACTCGCTGGGCGAGCTTGCGCAGCGTTGGCACCCGAACGCGGACAAGATCCGCCCGCTCGACGTCGTCGCCGAAGTCGAGAAGATGCTGGAGAACGAGCTGGACCTGCAGCGCGAAGGCGCCAGCGCCAGCCTGCTTCGCCGCAACTTCGAAAGCGGCGAAGATCTTTACGTACCGGCGGTGCATTGGGACCTCACCAGTGCACGCGTGCTGACGCTGGAGCGCGTGTACGGCGTGAGCTGCGACGACATCGCCTCGATCGACGCCGCCGGCATCGACCGCAAGGCGCTGGCGGTGAAGGGCGTGCGCCTGTTCTACGAACAGGTGTTCCGCGACAACTTCTTCCATGCCGATGCGCACCCCGGCAACATCTGGGTGGATACCACGCGCCCGGCCGATGCGCGCTTCATCGCGCTGGATTTCGGCATCATGGGTTCACTGCCGGAACAGGACCAGTACTGGCTGGCGCAGAATTTCATCGCGCTGTTCGAACGCGACTACGCGCGCATTGCGCAATTGCACGTGGACGCCGGCTGGATGCCGTCTACCGTGCGCATCGACGAACTCACCGCCGCCGTGCGCACGGTGTGCGAGCCGTATTTCACCCGCCCGCTCTCGCAGATCTCGCTGGCCGAACTGGTGGTGAAACTTTTCCAGACGGCGCGTCGCTACGAGCTCACCCTGCAGCCGCAGCTGATCCTCCTGCAGAAAACGCTGCTCAATATCGAAGGCGTGGGTCGCATGCTGGACCCGCAGATCGACATCTGGGCCGTGGCCCACCCGGTGCTCAAGCGCATCCTGCGCGAGCGCTACAGCCCGCGCCGGACGCTGCGTGAGGTGCGCAAGCACCTGCCCGAATGGTTCCATGCTGCACCGCAGTTCCCCGAGCTGGTGCGCAACGCGCTGCAGCAGGTGGCCAAGGGCGAACGCCAGGCGATCAGTGATCCGCGCGAACTGGAACAGCAGCGCGAGGAAGCGCAGCGCACGCGTCGCGCGCTGGCGTTCGGCCTGCTCGGCAGCAGCCTGCTGGTGGGCAGCGCGGTGCTGTGGACGCTGGCGCCGGCCCATGGCGCTTGGCATGCCACGGCGGTGGGCATTGCCGGCCTCGCAGCTTTTGCTGTGGGCTGGCCGCGCCGCTGACCGAACTTCACCGTCATCCCCGCGAAGGCGGGGATCCAGTGTCTTTGAGGCGCACCGCGTGCCGTAGAAGAGTCGCTGGATCCCCGCCTTCGCGGGGATGACGACTTCGATGAACTGAACGGGCAACCCTGCCCCTTTCGACACCTCACATGCTTGAGATCCTCTACCAAGACGACGCCCTCATCGCGGTGAACAAGCCCGCGGGCCTCGCCGTGCACCGCTCCAAGATGGTCGGCAACGCAGAGGAGTTCCTGATCGACCTGCTGCGTGAGCAAGTGGGTGGCATCACTTATCTGGCGCACCGGCTCGACCGCGCGACCAGTGGCGTGCTGCTGGTCGCGCGATCCTCGGAAATCGCCGCTGCCCTTGGCGAGCAGTTCATGGGCCGCGACGTGCACAAGCAATATCTGGCCGTCGTGCGTGGTTGGCCCGACCCGGAAGAGGCGTTGATCGACTATGCCCTGCCCGGCTCCCGCGAAACGGGGCCGCGGCGCGAGGCCAGCACTACCTATCGTCGTCTGGCCACGGTGGAGGTGCCTATCGCACTGGGCCGCTATCTCCAGCAGCGCTACGCCCTGGTGCTGGCCGAGCCGCACACCGGGCGTTTCCGCCAGATCCGCAAGCACATGGCCCACGTCCACCACCCGATCATCGGCGACTGCCAGCATGGGCGCGGCGACCATAACCGCCTGTACAAGCAGTACTTCAGCTGCCACCGCATGCTGCTGCACGCCTGGCGGCTGAGCTTCGCGCACCCGGTGACCGGCGAGCCGATGCGGCTGGAGGCCCCGCTGGACGCGGCCTATCAGGCCTTGCTCGAACGCTTCGGCTGGACCCTGCCGGACCTGTGATGCGCTGCGTCGTGGCGGCATGTCACGTCGGCCCGCTAAACTTTGCGCCATGCTCACGATCAGCCGATCCATCGTCCTGCCCGAGAACGAGCTGACTGAGCGTTTCCTTCGCGCAGACGGCCCGGGTGGACAACACGTCAACCGCACCGAAAGCGCCGTGGAACTGCGCTTCGATGTCGCGCGCTCGCCTTCCCTTCCCGAACCCCTGCGTGCGCGGCTGCTGGCCCGACGCGACCGCCGCCTGACCGACGATGGCGTGCTGGTGATCCAGGCACGCCGCTTCCGCGACCAGGGACGCAACCGCGAGGATGCGCGGGATCGACTGGTCGAGATCATCCGCGCGGCGCTCGTCGTACCCAAGGCGCGCATCGCCACCAAACCCACCCGCGGCTCAAAGGAACGGCGTCTTGCCGGCAAGTCCCAGCGCGGCAAGATCAAGCAAACACGGTCGCGTGACTGGAGTCGTGAATGAGCACGCCGATGCTCCCCCCTGCCCCACCCGAAGCACCCAAGCTCAAGAGCAAGTTCTGGCCATGGCTGGCACGCCGCCTGCTGCGCCTGTCGGGCTGGAAACTCCTGGGCCAGCTGCCGAACGAGCCCAAGCTGATCATCATCGGCGCGCCGCATTCGTCCTATTGGGACGGCTATTTCGGCTTGTTGATGAAGATCGGCATTGGCGTCGACATCAAGATCATGATCAAGCGCGAAGTGCTTGACGGCCCGCTGGGCATCATCCTGCGCCCCATCGGCATGATCCCGATCAATCGCAGTGCCGCGCTCAATGTGGTGGACCAGATGGTCCAGCGTTTCCACGAGAACGATCGCCTGTGGCTGGGCATCACGCCCGAAGGTACGCGCAAGAAGGTCAAGAACTGGAAGTCCGGCTTCCTGCGCATTGCGCACGACGCCAATGTACCCATCCAGACGCTGTTCCTGGACTATCCGAGCAAGACGTTCACCTTTGGCCCGGTGGTGCGCGCCACCGAAGATCCCGACGCCGACATGGTGCGTATCCGTGCACTGTTCACGCCGTATCGTGGCAAGCACCGTAACGCGAACGACTGACACCCAGACACCAGATCATCCGGGGGGAATGATATGAAGTTTGCTATCGCAGGAATCGTGGCACTTCTGGCCGCGTTGGCGACCCATGCAGATCAGGGCAACGCCGACACGTGGACGCGCTCGGGGATGTACGTGACCGCAACCGTCGACGTCGATGCCACAGGCAAGATCCAGCACATGGAACTGCTGCCTTTCAGGGATAACCGTGGCAGGGACCTTGCGCCCTCGCTGCGCTCGCTGGCCGAATCCACCATGGCGAAATGGGAGTTTGTCCCCGCCACTCTCAACGGCCATCCGGTACCAGCGCATACGTTCGTCAATGCGGTGTTCGAGTTCAAGGCACACGGCAATGATCTCGACGCCCGCGTCGTGTCCACCGGCAATGGACCGAAGCTGATCAAGGCGGACGCGCCGCAGTATCCGCTGGACATGATCCACGCGCGGGTGCAGGCCAATCTGACCCTACTCGTGATCGTGCAACCCAGTGGCAAGCTGACTGACATCACACTCGAGTCGGCGCAGACCACGCACGGTTACCCTGCCGCTGAGTTCTTCCGCTCGGCAAAGAACGCGATGGCGTCCTGGCACGCGCAACCCGAGACGGTGCAAGGACATCCGATCGAGACCCGGCTTCGCCTGCCCTTCCATTACAGCCTGGATAACAACCCCAACAGCCAGCAACCCCCAGCGGGCCTGACGCGCGCGTCCGACTCGCCGGCGGCACCGATGCAGACCGATATCGGTACCGAGGCGGTGGCTCTGGATAGCCCGCTACAGTTGCGACCAACGGCGCCCTGAGCCCCTTGGTAACCGCGCGGTGACCATGCCGGCAACCCGGCCCATGGTCACCGCTCCGAATGCCCCGACTCATCGTAATCGCGATGCGTCAGTAAGCCCGGCCTCACCAGATCCACGAACGCCCTCGCCTCCGGACTGAGGAATTTTCCCTTGCGCATCACCACGCCGTAGCTGCGCTGGGGGAAGTACTGTTTCATGTTTCGGACGGCCAGACGTCCGCGATCCGCTTCGGTGATGCAGATGCCGGTGACGATGGAAATGCCAAGGCCCATCGCGACATATTCCTTGATCACGTCCCAGCCACCTACTTCGATGGCGACGCGATAAGGCACCTGCTGCTGCTGGAACACCAGATCCACCAGACGGTAGGTAGACAGGCGTTGCGGCGGCAGGATGAGCCCATACGGCGACAGGTCCTGCAGTGTCACCGTGGCTTTCGATGCCAATGGATGATCCGGCGGCATGATCAGCATGGGGTCGTAGTGATGCACCGGCGCCCAGGCGATGTCGTTGGGCACGTCGAGCATCGAGCCCACGGCGAAGTCCGCTTCGTCTGCGCGCAGTAATGCCAGGCCGTCCTTGCCGGTGACGTTGGCCAGTTGCAGCTGCACGTCGGGAAAGCTCTCGCGGTAGCGACGCACCAGGTCCGGCAGCAGGTACTGGATGGTCGAACTGCCGGCGGCGATGGTCAGCCTGCCGCCCTGCATGCCCTTCACCTTGGCCTGGAAATCGCGGTCGAGATTTTCCCAGCCCTCCACCAGGGGGCGCGCCAGTTCGTACAACGCCTCGCCGGCATCGGTGAGGTTGATGCGGCGACGGCGTCGTTCCAGCAGGCTGACGCCCAGCTCCCGCTCCAGCGCCTGAAGCTGCAGGCTCACCGTTGGCTGAGACAGGAAAAGTGCCTCGGCCGCGCGGGTCAGCGTGCCCAGTTTCACCGTGTAGACGAAGGCCCGCATCTGCTTCTGGCGGTTGCCCTTGTAGTAGAACCGGCCGGACTCCTCGACCTGACCATGCGCTTCCGTACGGCGGCGACCGGGCCCGACGCGCGTCTTTTTTGCCTTTTTCAGCGAGGGCTTGGTGGTTTTCATGCCTTACAACTCAATAAGTTGTCGATTACATTGAGATAGACAATAGCAAAAATTGAAACATTTGCTTTGTCAAAGCCATTTTCCGTGACCTAGTGTCATCCCATCGTCATCACGGAGATCTGTCCATGGCCGTCCCCAAGGAACGCGTTTCGCCCTCGCCGGCAGAGGTCCTCGGCGCCACCCGCCCGGAGCATGCCGCCATCCTCACGCCGGAGGCCCTGGCCTTCCTGGCGGACCTGCACCGCCAGTTCGATGCCCGCCGCCTGGCCCTGCTGGCCGCGCGGGAAACTCGCCAGGCCCGTTACGACGCCGGCGAGCTGCCGGATTTCCGCACCGACACCGCCGCCATCCGTGAAGGCCAGTGGACCGTGGCGCCGATCCCGGCTGCCCTGCGCGATCGCCGCGTGGAGATCACCGGCCCGGTCGAGCGCAAGATGATCATCAACGCGCTCAACTCCGGCGCGAAGGTGTTCATGGCCGACTTCGAGGATTCCTCGGCGCCCACGTTCGCCAACCAGATCGACGGGCAGATCAACCTGCGCGACGCGGTGAACGGCTCGATCGAGTTCACTTCACCCGAGGGCAAGCATTACCGCGTCAACGGCAACCCGGCCGTGCTGGTGGTGCGTCCGCGTGGCTGGCACCTGCCCGAGCGGCACATCATCGTCGACGGCGAACCGATGGCCGGTGCGCTGGTGGATTTCGGCCTGTACGCCTTCCACAACGCGCGCACGCTGCAGTCGCGTGATCGCGGTCCTTACTTCTACCTGCCGAAGCTGCAGGCCATGGAGGAAGCCGCGTTGTGGGAAGACGCCATGACCGCGGCAGAAGCTTCGCTGGGCCTGCCGCCGGACTGCATGAAGGCCACGGTGCTGATCGAGACCCTGCCCGCCGTGTTCCAGATGCACGAGATCCTGCATGCGTTGCGCGGTCGCGTGGTCGGCCTCAACTGCGGCCGCTGGGATTACATCTTTTCCTATCTCAAGACGTTCCGCGGCCATCGCGATCGCCTGTTGCCGGATCGCAGCCAGGTGCTGATGACCGTGCCTTTCCTCAAGGCGTATTCGGAGCTGCTGATCCAGACCTGCCATCGCCGTGGCGCCTTCGCCATGGGCGGCATGGCCGCGCAGATTCCGATCAAGGGCGATGACGCCGCGAACGAAATCGCGCTCGCCAAAGTGCGCGCCGACAAGCTGCGCGAAGTGCAGGCCGGCCATGACGGCACCTGGGTGGCGCATCCGGCGCTGGTGCCGGTGGCACAGGAAATTTTCGACAAGTACATGCCTTCGCCCAACCAGCTCAACGTGACGCGCGCCGATGTCACGGTGTGCCGCGACCAGCTGATCGCGCCGTGCAGCGGCACCATCACGCGCGCCGGTTTCGACAACAATGTGGAAGTGGCGCTGCGCTACACGGCGTCCTGGCTGGACGGGCAGGGCTGCGTGCCCATCCACCACCTGATGGAAGACGCCGCCACTGCCGAGATCGCGCGTTCACAGCTGTGGCAGTGGCTGCATCGCGGTCCGCTGGAGTTCACCGATCACGCACCGATCGATTTCGCCTTGTTCGATCACGCACTGGTCAAGCACACCCACCGCCTGGTCGAAAGCAACAGCCCGGTAGCACACCGCGCCGAACAGGCGGCCGCGCTGCTGCGTGACCTCACGCACGCCGATGAACTCGGCGATTTCCTGACGTTGACCGCCTACCAGCAGATCGACTGACCGCAAACGCACGATCTCTGTAGGAGCGCACCCTGTGCGCGACAAACCTGCGAAGCGATGCACGGCCTCCCCGCGGTCGCGCACAGGGTGCGCTCCTACATTCGATACGCCACACGCACATGCAACGGAGTGATGTCATGAAGAACACGCTACCCACCGCCGAACAGACCGCGCTCGACTGGAAGAACAACCCTCGCTGGAGCGGTATCCAGCGCAACTACAGCGCGGACGACGTGGCGCGCCTGCGTGGCACGGTGCCGGTGGAGCACTCGCTGGCCCGCCGCGGTGCAGAGCGCCTGTGGAAATCGCTGCACAAGGAAGACTTCGTCAATGCGCTGGGCGCGCTGACCGGCAACCAGGCCATGCAGCAGGTGAAGGCCGGCCTGCAGGCCATCTATCTCAGCGGCTGGCAGGTGGCGGCCGATGCCAACCTGGCCGGTGAAATGTATCCCGACCAGTCGCTGTACCCGGCCAACTCGGTTCCCCAGGTGGTCAAGCGCATCAACAACACGCTGCTGCGCGCCGATCAGCTGCATCACGCGGAAGGGCAGAACGACACTGACTGGATGGTGCCCATCGTGGCCGACGCCGAAGCGGGCTTTGGCGGTGTGCTCAATGCGTTCGAGCTGATGAAGGCGATGATCGAGGCAGGCGCCGCCGGCGTGCACTTCGAAGACCAGCTCGCTTCGGTGAAGAAGTGCGGTCACATGGGTGGCAAGGTGCTGGTGCCCACGCGCGAAGCGGTGGACAAGCTCAATGCCGCGCGTCTGGCTGCTGATGTGCTCGGCGTGCCCACCTTGATCGTCGCGCGCACCGATGCGGACGCCGCCGATCTGCTCACCTCGGACATCGACGACAACGACAAGCCGTTCGTGTCGGGCGAGCGCACCGTGGAAGGCTTCTACCGCGTGCGCCCGGGCCTGGATCAGGCCATCAGCCGCGGCCTGGCGTATGCGCCGTATGCGGATCTCGTGTGGTGCGAGACCAGCAAGCCGAACCTGGACGAGGCCCGCCGGTTTGCCGAGGCCATTCACGCGAAATACCCCGGCAAATTGCTGGCCTACAACTGCTCGCCCAGTTTCAACTGGAAGAAGAATCTGGACGACGCCACCATCGCGACGTTCCAGAAAGAACTCGGCGCCATGGGCTACAAGTTCCAGTTCATCACGCTTGCCGGTTTCCATAGCCTTAACTACGGCATGTTTGATCTGGCTTATGGTTATGCCCGTCGTCAGATGAGCGCGTTCGTGGAGTTGCAGGAGAAGGAGTTCGCCGCCGCCGAGCGTGGCTTCACCGCCGTGAAGCACCAGCGCGAAGTGGGCACGGGCTACTTCGACGCCGTGACGCAGGCCATCCAGCAGGGTCAGTCGTCCACCACCGCGCTCAAGGGTTCCACTGAAGAGGCGCAGTTTCACGCCTCGCGTCAGGCCAGTGCAGCCTGATCGTGCCCACCTCGCGTAAGCCGACAGGGATGTTGGCGCGTGCGTGGGGAGCGCGGCCCTGTCCAGCGCCCCCACGCATGCACGCAGGGAATGCGTCGCGCATCGCGGTTACAACGCTGCCTCCGGCGGCACCAGCGCAATCACCGTCCAGCCTGGGCGCGGCTCCAGTTCGCGCTTCACCGATGCCACGCGCAGCGCGCCTTTTTCCTCCACGCCGAACAACAGCACCGTTGGCGAGCCGTACTGCTCGATGAAGTTCGGCCAGTCGAAGGTGGTCGTCAATCGTGTCGACTTGATGCGCCAGCCTTCGGCCAGACGCTCCAGGAAGCGCTCGTGCGTCATGCCTGCCTCGAACAGGATCGGCGCTGACAGATGCCCGCCCAGCTGCACGCGACCACCCGTGGTCTGCGCGTCGTCGTTGTTCAGTCGATAGACCTTGCCGCGACCGAACTCCTGCCGGTAGTACACACAGCTGAGCGCGTTGCGCTCGCGGTGGTTCGACATGGCCAGCAGGCGACCGATGCCGGTGAGGTCGAGATGGCGTTCGGCGTACGACGACGCGGGAAACCCGAAGAAGGTCGGCAGGCCATCCATGCGCGCCTGCCGGATGCCATCCCAGTGCTCGTCGGCCACCACCACGTGGAAGCCCGCATCCGCCAATGCGCGCGCCACCACACGCGCTGCCTGGTCCGAGCCATAGATGAGTACGCCGGTAGGGTCGGGTTCCGCCACTTTCAGCCAGCGCGCCAGCGGGCGTGCCGTCGCGCTCTGCAACACCACCGTGCCGATGATCAGGATGAAGACCAGCGGCACCAATTGCTTCGCGCCCGGCATGCCAAGCGCCTCGAGCTTCAGGGCGAACAGGGCGGATACCGCGGCCGCCACGATGCCGCGTGGTGCGATCCAGGCGATCAGCGCGCGCTCGCGCCAGTTGAGTGCGCTGCCCACGCTGGCGATCAACGCCGTCACCGGGCGCACGATCAACTGCGCCACCGCGAAGATGGCGAGTCCCGACCACAACACGCCATCCGGCAGCGGCCAGCTCAATCGCGCCGCCAGCAGGATGAACAGCGTGGACACCAGCAGCATGGTGAGGTCTTCCTTGAAATCGAGGATGTCGTCGATGTGCACATCGCGCATGTTGCCCAGCGCGATGCCCATGATGGTGACGGTCAACAGCCCCGACTCGTGCGTCATGTTGTTGGACAACGAGAACGCCAGCAGCACGGCCACCAACGCGCCGTAGTTCTGCAGGTATTCCGGGATCATCTGGCGACGCAACAGAAAGGCGAGTATCCACGCCGCCAGCAGACCGACCATGACGCCGCTGGCCACCACCGCAAGAAAGACGCCGATGGTGTGGCCCTGGTGATGGGAAACGATGGCTTCGTACACCAGCACGCCGAACAGGGCGCCCAGCGGATCGATCACGATGCCTTCCCAGCGCAAGGTGTTGGCGATGCGCGCGTTCGGTCGCACGGTGCGCAGCATGGGGGCGATCACGGTAGGCCCGGTCACGCAGGTCAGCGCGCCGAACAGCAGGGCAACTTCCCAGCTCAGGCCAGCCAGATAGTGCGCAGCCACGCCAAGCAGGAACACCGCGATGACGGCGCCATACGTCACCAGTCCGCGTACCGCACGACCGATATCGCGCAGTTCGCTGAAGCGCAGCGTCAGGCTGCCCTCGAACAGGATCACCGAAACGGCCAGCGACACCACCGGGAACAACAGCGGGCCGAGCAGCTTGTCCGGCTTCAGCATGCCTGCGACGGGTCCCATCAGGATGCCGGCCAGCAGCAGGAACAGGATGGCCGGCAACCTCACGCGCCACGCCAGCCACTGGGCGAGAAAGCCCACGCCCAGGATGCACACCAGCAGCAGTCCGAGATCGAGCGTCATGCACGGTCCTTCGTGTGGTCACGAGGCCACTATCCCGGCTTGCGCGCGAAGACATCGTCCATCGCCTTTTGTCGTCTCTCGACGAAGGCGATGTCCGTGAAACAGAGGGAGTAGAGGGAGGGCCAAGCCCCGGTATCGGACGGGGGAGGGGGAGGGAGTACCGATACCGGGGTGGCAGGCATAGTTCAATGCAGAACTAGCGGGTACAGATAATACGCCCCGGGAAACCCAAGTCAATACCCGTCAGTTCAAAAATTACCCGCAAGGGCCAAGAGGCATGGGCGCCCTTCGGGCGGGATGCCGTCGCATGTCCTCAGCCGCAAACCCGGGCATCGCTCCAGCGCGAAAGGCGCCATAAAACCGGCACAAGCAATGACTTACTCATAATGAATGAGCCGGCTGATCAGGCCACCCATTCGAGCGCCGGCTCCGGGCGCCGGACCGCATCCCCGCTCCTCTATGGTCGCGTCCTGGTCGTGCGACAACCGCCCCATGTCCGGCGCCAACGATGTCGTATCAACAACAGGGCTGGGGAGCTTCGCAAAGTCAGGCTTTATTAATATACCGATTGGTACATTTATTCCATGTCGTGAGACATCAGTCCCATCGCTTAGGCGGGCTTCCCCTCTCTCCTTGAGCGGCGTACGAGATGGACGAAACAAAAAAAGCCCGCATCCCCCTGCGGGCTTTTTTCTTGCCCGTGTCTTGAGGCGACAGACTGCTTCGAGGCTCCCCCGGCCATAGCAACGCCCCCCGCAACGAGTACCACGTTGGCGCAAGCATAAAGTGTCGACACGCCTCACATCGGGTCAGCAGACTTGGCTGCCCACAAGCCGTGAGCTCGCGGAATGCTCAAACTCCGGAGCCCATCCGCCGTCTCAGAAGCGGCGATACATCAGGGCTTCGGCCAGATGTGAGCGATCCAGCAGGGCGGCGCCACCATTGAGGTCGGCAATGGTTCGGGCTACGCGCAGGGTGCGGTGATAGGCGCGGGCCGAATACCCCAGCCGCTCCAGCGCACCTTCAAACCAGCGGCGCTCCGCCGGGCCCAACGCGCAGTCCCGCTCCAGCTCGCGGGTGCTGATTTCGGCATTTGGCCGGCCGGCACGCATCAGGCCATGCTGGCGCGCCCTGACCACGCGGGCGCGGACGGTGGTCGAATCTTCGTCGTTGGCCCCTCGCGGCGTACCGATATCACCCAGCGGAACCCGCGGCACTTCGATGCACAGATCGAGGCGGTCCATCAGCGGCCCGGAAATGCGGGCCTTGTAGCGCTGCATCTGATCCGGCGTGCACTGGCAACGGTTGCGTGGGTCGCCTGCATAGCCGCAGGGGCATGGATTCATCGCGGCCACCAGCTGGAACTGCGCAGGGAACGTGGACTGGCGCGCGGCCCGCGAAATCACGATATGGCCCGATTCCATCGGCTCGCGCAGCACATCCAGCACGTGCCTGCCAAACTCCGGCAGCTCATCCAGGAACAGCACGCCGTTGTGGGCCAACGAGATCTCGCCCGGCCGCGGCACCGCACCGCCACCCACCAGGGCCACGGCCGAACTCGTATGGTGTGGCGCGCGGAAGGGACGACGGCGCCAGAACCGGGGATCCACCTGCTGGCCGGCCACCGACAGCACGGCGCAGGTCTCCAGCGCCTCCGATTCGGTCAGCGGCGGCAGGATCCCCGGCAAGCGCTCGGCCAGCATGGTCTTGCCGGTGCCCGGCGGGCCCAGCATCAACCTATAATATCCAAATAAAGTCATGGCGACTTTCAAGAGGGAAGGCTGTGCCCAAAAAAATGGATCATCCGCCTGTCTCGCTAGCGTCACGGTAAAGACCGCATGACCTTGGTCGTAGTAGCCACGATACTTGCGCATCAAATCTTCACGAAGATTCATTTCTTACCTCTGGGCAATACTCAGCTATAAGCCACCAGCTACGGCAGTCTGAGGACCCTACTCGGGGCTTATACGCCCAACAAAGGCGACGCCGTGGCAGCTTCCACGGTCCCGCTGTATTTACCCCAAACCCCTCGCTCGACCGAGTTATCCAC
Organism: Dyella telluris; assembly: GCF_014297575.1. NCBI lineage: Bacteria > Pseudomonadati > Pseudomonadota > Gammaproteobacteria > Lysobacterales > Rhodanobacteraceae > Dyella > Dyella telluris. The sequence continues at coordinate 2,016,088 of NZ_CP060412.1, forward strand.
AGACTTTTCGATCAAAAAAGAATCATAAAATCAATTGCTTGTAATCAGTCTGAGCAGCATTTATCCAGGGTTTATTTTTGTGAAGAAAGGGCTTATAAAAGCCATATGAACATTTGGCTTTTATAAAATCATGTCAACACCAGCCTTCATCGCCTACTACAGGGTTTCCACAACCACCCAAGGGCAAAGCGGTCTTGGACTCGACGCACAGCGCGCTGCGGTCAAAGCGTACGTGCAATCTGTTGGCGGGGTGCTTGTCGGCGAGTACAAAGAAGTCGAGTCAGGCGCCATCGACGACCGAATGGAATTGAAGGCTGCGCTCAAGCAATGCCGCACCCGCAAAGCAATGCTTGTTATAGCCAAGCTTGACCGCCTGGCTCGAAGCGTTCACTTCATTTCGGAACTTCTTCAATCGGGTGTCGAGTTTGTCGCTGCCGACATGCCGCATGCAAACAAACTCACCATCCATATCATCGCCGCTGTCGCTGAGTACGAAAGAGAAGTCATCGCACAACGGACAAAGGCATCTCTCGCCGCCGCCAAAGCTCGGGGTATCCGACTTGGCAACCCTAATGCTTCCAGTCAGTCAAAGAGGGCTTCTGATGAAGCTCGCCGACTTGCTGATGACTACACGAAGGGCATCCTACCCTTGATTCAAGTGCTGTATGCGCAGGGCGCGACGTCCTATTCGCGCCTTGCCAAATCTCTGGAAGCATCCGGAGTGAGTACTCAACGCGGAGGACGCTGGACTGCATCCGGCGTACGGAACATCATCATGCGCTCTCGGAACCTTTGAGCTGAAATATCACCAACCCAAGTGACATCAATTCATAGGTCGCGTTTGGCACCATCACTGCGTTATATCTAACCAGTTGTCGCCCAAGGCAGCACATGGATTTGATGCAGCGTCCTTCGACATTTGAGCTTGGTCGTTCACATTGCCTCCGAAGCTCTTGTAATCCGACGTCTTCTGCGCAAGCGTTTCCTGAATTAGGGTGATCGCAGCATTCTCATTGGCAATGGACCGCTGCAACTTGTTTGCATCCTTAACCGTTGCCGGACTCGCTTTCTGGTATTCGTGGAGGTAAGACTCCTGTGTCGACAGGTTTGCCCTCAGATTGGGAATGGATGCTGCGGCATCAAATCGCTTGTATGCCGCGGAAGCCCTGCACGCTGTTAAGGCATCACCTTGCGCAGCAGCCTGGGACCTAACTTTCGGAATCACGTTCTGCGCACGTTCCAATGCAGCTGATGTGATTTGATCGAAGTAAGCAATCTCTTCTGGCTTACAACCCTTGGTATCCGCTTTGGACCTCACAACGGCGATACCTGCATCCATCCTTGCCTCATCTCCCTTCAAGACATCGCCCCACTCCCGAAAAATCTCCAAATCGTGCTGAACGTTCAGATGACACTGGCTCTGGAAGTGTTGGCTATCAAACGCCTTTAGTCGCGTTTGGCACACCTGCATTAGCGCCTCTGTATTTGCCGCACAAACATAGGCGTCTTTATGCTGAGTCGCGTACGCTACAAGTGCTTTAGTCAGCATGTCCGCCATATCATCGTCAGATATTGGTTCAACAGCTGACTGTGCTGACGCATTCGTCGGTGAAATTGATGCAGACCCTGGGGTTGCAACTGCCGAACCTAGAGCCACGCCGCCTTGTTGGCTTTGCCTTGCTCGCCCGGTAGCTTGACTGGCAGAAGCCACTTGCTGCTTCTGCATATCAGCCTGCTGCTGACCTTCGTTCATGTAGTACGCGGCAGCTGACCTGCAAATACGCTCTTGGGTGCTGCCACCGTACTTTGCACATAGGCTATACGCCTTCGCTTTGTCATCTTGCGAATTGGTCAAACCTTTGAGTTCGGGAAACTGATTCTGCGAGAAGGCGGTCTGACCCACGCTTACACCCGCTCCCGCTGACCATTGTGCGTACGAAGATGTACACAGGGTACTCAGCACGACTATCAACGCGCCAACGCCTATTGCCGATTTCATATTTTCCCCTTGATCTATTGCCTAGAAAAGGCTGTCGGTCGCGCTTGCGGCGCCATTGAATTGGAAGTTTGGGTCGCAAGCGGCATGTACATTATAGTGAACAATGTTCAGTATATTGAACAGACATATCCGGCAAATCTGCCCAATGTTTGTGCCATCGCTGATGGCTGGAAACAGGCAGATTCAAGGTGGATCCAGAGGTAGCGTTCGGAAAAATTCTGAGATCGCTGCGCCTTGAAAGCAAAAAGACGCAAGAGGAACTTGCATTCGATGCGGACCTACAACGTCATTACATCTCTCTGCTTGAGCGCGGCTCAAGTTCACCGACGTTGAAATCTATCTTCAGGCTGTCCTCGGCTCTCGCAATTTCGCCGGATCGCCTGATCTCTTTGGTCATCGATGAAATGCGCAAAGCGCGCTGATCTCAGAGTGCCATGCGAAAAAGTCGGCTTGCCCACTTGCAGGGTGAACGTAACTCTGGCAGGGGATTGCAATTCAAGCTGAATGTAGTGTATAATTTTTGTTAGGGAAAATGAATATTCCCCAAACGGATCGACGAATGTTGCCCCGCACCAGAATTGGTTGGTTCGGAGTCAGGCGCGCCCGCCGTACCCGTTTTATATAAGGAATTCAGGAATGAATATTTTTTCTGAAGAAATGCCTGGAACAATTCCAGTTCCAACGCCTACGCCTACGCCTACTCCCACCGTGAAGTAAGCCAAAGCTAGCAATCCCATTAAAGGTTCCAGAATTCCGTTCTGGGACCTTTTTTGTTGCGTCGACTCACCCTGACAAAATCCTGCCATTGTCAGGCGTGGTTTCCATGCTCAAGGAACTGGAACAGCACGCGCGATTACTGCTAGTGCCAAGCTGCGTCCTCTCCCTTCCAAAACCACCTCATACGGCGTCTGCATTCCGAAGGTGGGAAGGTGCTTATTCAAGAACCAATCAATCGTGACACCCATGTCACAGGTTTCGTCCTGCACTACGTCAAGCACAGCTAGAACCTGATCGACAAATATCGTCCAAGGAAGCTTGTCCTGCCGTGCATGCCACTTCTCAAAGAAGTCATGCTCTGTCTGATTGAACCAACTTGAAAGCTGGCTCACCAAGATCTCTCCGGTGCCGGGATGTGAGATGTCAGCCAGGAACTCAGCAAATTCGACCGACCCCCGGCGCCGCTGATCGTCCATAGGCGCATCGTCTCGTGCCCCGCCCAAGGTCCGATAGATCATGACGCCATCCTCGGTTTATTTGGACATGACATGAACAGGTGATGGCCACCCGCAGCGGCGATTTCCAGGGCGCGGCGCGCCTGCAACTGGCCACGCACGTCGGCCAGATCCGGCCCGATGGTTTCATCCACGACGGCAGCCGGTTCGCCGGGCGGTGCGAGCTCCTGCGCACCACGCAGCCAGCCGCAGACATCGGCCAAGGTGTCGGCCACCAGCACTTCGGCGTCGGACACGAGTGCCGCCTCGGCCGCATTGGCCCGCGGAACGACGACACGTCGACCCCGCGCGCGTGCACGGATCAATGCCGGCAACACGCCGGAGACCCCGCGCAACGCGCCGGAGAGCGCGAGTTCGCCCAGGAATTCGCAATCGTCGAGTTTCTCGCGGGGCACCTGGCCGCCGGCGGCGAGGATGCCCAGTGCAATGGCCAGGTCGAAGCGGCCGCCATCCTTGGGCAGCTCGGCCGGGGCAAGATTCACCGTGACCCTGCGATTGGGGTATTCGAACGCCGTGTTCTGGATCGCCACGCGGACGCGGTCGCGCGCTTCGCGCACCGCAGCCTCAGGGAGTCCCACGATATTGGTGCCCGGCAGGCCGCCGGACAGGTGGACTTCCACCATGACCTGAGGCGCCGCCACGCCCTCCTGGGCCCGGCTGAGAGTGACGGCAAGACTCATGACGCTCGCCGATCACGGGCGCGGGAGTGGCTGCCAGGCTGAAACACGGAGCAACTCCCTCACACGGCTTGCAGAGAAAATAGCCGCCCCCGATCGTTCTCGGGGTGAGGGTGACGGATCGGGGGCGGCTCCCGGGACATGGGCCCGTGCCGCCCTGCGTCTGTCAGGTGGCAGCACCAGCCTCGAGATCTGCGAGTCGCTTCTCCAGAGCGTCAACCTTGGCTCGCGTACGCGCCAACAGCTGGCTCTGGACCTCGAACTCCTCGCGGGTGACTAGATCAAGGCGGCGCAATCCCTGCGCCAGGACATCGCCGAAGTTGGTGCGCAAATCCTGTTGCGCTTGAGCCAGTCCTGGCGGAACCAACGAAACAAGACGCTGGGCAAGTTGATCGATATCCTGCCTATCCATCATGGATAGCACCTCGAGCTCGTCGGATGAAAGTGTAGGTTCATATGTTGAAATGCCACTATCGGCATGCTCCGCTTCTATGAGTAGGAATTTTCCTACAGAACATGCCGGGGCGACAGTTGGCCACCCCGGCAGGCAAAATGTCGCTTCCCGGCCCGCCGACTGAGGCTGGCGCCCCCACGAAAGAGAGGAAGACCCATGAAGCTGGTGGTTGCGATCATCAAGCCGTTCAAGCTGGACGATGTGCGCGAAGCCCTGGCCGAAGTAGGGGTGCAGGGCATCACAGTGACCGAAGTGAAGGGCTTTGGCCGACAGAAGGGCCATACCGAGCTCTATCGTGGCGCCGAGTACGTGGTCGACTTCCTGCCCAAGATCAAGCTGGAAGTGGCCGTGGCCGACGAGCAGGTGGACCGCGTGGTCGAAGCCATCCAGGTCTCGGCCAAGACCGGCAAGATCGGCGACGGCAAGATCTTCGTCAGCTCGCTGGAACAGGTCATCCGCATCCGCACCGGCGAGATGGACAGCGACGCCCTCTGAGCCGTCAGATGGCCGGCTGGGCCCGCTCGAAGCGGCGGTGATGCACCAGCAGGCCGGCGAAGTAGCACACGTAGTAGCCGAGGGTGAGGCCCAGGATCGCAAAGGTCAGCGGGCTGTTGCCCATGGCTGGCGCGGACGAGACGATGGCGGGGTCCTGCAGCTGCGGCATCGCGACCAGCAGACGCCAGGCCAGGCGACCGACCAGCAGCACGGTGAGCAGGCCGCCGATCCAGGCGTTGGGAATGTAGCGATCGTTGCCCGCCGCATCACGCTCGAAGCGCGTCAGGCGCAGGCCGACGATGCCCAGCGCGGCACCGGCGAGCGCACCACCCAGCAGGCCTTCCAGCAGGCGCGGGTTGTGCAGCCCACCCAAAGCCGTCAGGCCACCGATCACGCTGAGGATGACCATGCGGGCCATCATGCGCCTGCGCTGGATCGGCTGTCGCCCAAAGCTGCGTCGCACACGGCGCCACACCATGAACGCCATCAGCGGAAGCATCAACGCGTAGATCATGTTCGGGGTCATCGCTACTGCCTCGTCATGGAATGGAATGCAGCTTAGCGATCAGGTGCGGCCCGCACGATTGACGGGCCGCCACCATCGCGGGTGACAGGCGTCACCCGCGCCGGCCAGGGCTTTACTTGGCCTTGCCCTGGTTGGCCACGGCGGCCATCTTCGCGGCGATCGCGTCGGCGTCGCCCAGGTAGTAATGGCGGATCGGCTTGAGGTTCTCGTCGAACTCGTACACCAGCGGCACGCCGTTGGGGATGTTGAGCTCGGTGATCTCCTCGTCGGAGATGTTGTCCAGGTACTTCACCAGTGCTCGCAACGAATTGCCGTGCGCAGCCACCACCACGCGCTGACCGGAACGGATGGCCGGGGCCAGCACGTCGTGCCAGTACGGCAGCACGCGATCCACCGTGTCCTTCAGGCACTCGGTGTCCGGGATCATCGACGCATCGAGGTTGGCGTAGCGCGGGTCGCTCACCGATTCATTGGCGGCACGGTCGAGCGGCGGCGGCGGGATGTCGTAGCTGCGACGCCACACCTTCACCTGGTCCTCACCGTACTTGGCCGCCGTCTCGGCCTTGTTGAGGCCGGTGAGACCGCCGTAATGACGTTCGTTGAGGCGCCAGTCGGTGATCACCGGCAGCCACATCTGGTCCACGCCATCGAGCACGCCCCAAAGGGTGCGCACGGCGCGCTTGAGCACCGAGGTGTGCGCCACGTCGAACGCATAGCCCTCGGCCTTGAGCAGGCGACCGGCTTCGGCGGCTTCGGCCTTGCCCTGTTCGGTGAGGTCCACGTCGGCCCAGCCGCTGAAGCGGTTGTCGAGGTTCCACTGGGACTGGCCGTGACGGATGAGTACGAGCTTGAACATGGCGGGCATTCGCGACTGGAAACGCCTGATGGTGAGGCTCCGCCCCGGCCCCGTCAAATCATCGGGACCCCCTGTCGAAGGTCACGCTAAACCCCGGGCCGGGGAGGCGCATCCTAGTCACCGTCACTATCCACTACACGGAGTTCACCATGCGCCGCCATTTGCTCGCCCTTGCCCTCGCGCTGACCCTGCCGGTCATGGCCCAGGCCGCCGACAACGATATCGACAAGGTCAACGGTACCGTCCATGTGGATGCCGGCCAGCACGTCGGCAATGTCAGCACCGTCAACGGCGCCGTGCGCGTCGGCGATAACGCAGTGGTGCAGAAGGCCAGCACCGTCAACGGCGCGGTGGAGCTGGGCGATCACGTGCAGGCCGCGGCCGTCGACACCGTCAACGGCGGCGTCACCATCGGCTCCAGCGCCCGCGTGGCCGGCACGGTCAGCACCACCAACGGCGGTGTTCACCTGGGCAAGGGCACCGACGTGGCCGGCAAGGTCAGCACCACCAACGGCAGCATCAACCTGGACGCAGCCCATGTGGGTGGCGGCGTGAAGACCACCAGCGGCGACATCATCGTGGGCGCCAACTCCCACGTGGAAGGCGGCATCCTGATGGACAAGCCCGGCGGCTGGTTCAGCATCAGCGGCAACAGCAACCGCATTCCTCACGTGGTGATCGGTCCGCACGCCGTGGTGCAGGGCACGCTGGAGTTCCGTCGCGACGTGGTGCTGCAGGTAAGCGACAGTGCGCAGATCGGTGCGGTGAAGGGCGCCACGCCGGTGAAGTTCAGCGGCGACCAGCCGGCGGGCTGATAGGGCAGGAGTGAGTATCGAGAAGTGAGAAACGAGAGAAGGCGCGCACGGCTTCTCTCTCACTTCTCACTCCTCTTCACTCACTTCTCGCTCTCACACCCAGTCGCGCGGCTTGAGGTAATCCGTCAGTTGCGCTTCGGGCGATTCCGCTTCCGGCTGGAAGTTGTATTCGAAGCGCACGCGCGGCGGCAGGCTCATCAGGATCGATTCCGTGCGTCCGCCCGACTGCAAGCCAAACAGCGTGCCGCGGTCGTACACGAGATTGAATTCCACGTAGCGGCCGCGGCGATAGAGCTGGAACTCGCGCTCGCGCTCGCCGTAGGCCTCGTTCCTGCGACGCTCCACGATGGGCAGGTAGGCATCGAGGAAACCCTGTCCCACGTCGCGCGTGAAAGCGAAGCAGCGCTCGAAGCCGCCCTCGTTGAGGTCGTCGTAGAACAGGCCGCCGACGCCACGCGTTTCGCTGCGGTGCTTGAGGTAGAAGTAGTCGTCGCACCATTTCTTGTAGCGTGCATACACATCGTCGCCATAAGGCGCGCACAGATCGCGAGCCACGGTGTGCCAATGCAATACGTCCTCGTCGCGCGGATAGAACGGCGTGAGGTCGAAACCGCCACCGAACCACCACACCGGGTCCACGCCTTCCTTGCTCGCTTCGAAATAACGCACGTTGGCGTGCGTGGTGGGCACGTGCGGGTTGCGCGGATGCAGCACCAGCGACACGCCGGTGGCCACGAAACCGCCGCCGGCAAGATCGGGGCGATGCGCCGTGGCGCTGGGCGGCAGCTGCGTGCCGTGCACGCGCGAGAAGTTCACGCCGGCCTGCTCGAAAATGGCGCCATCGCGCAGCACGCGCGTGCGGCCGCCGCCACCGGCGGGACGCGTCCAGGCGTCTTCCTCGAAACGGGCCTTGCCGTCGATCTGTTCGATCGCCGCGCAGATGCGGTCCTGCAACTCGCGCAGGAACAGTTCGGCTTGGTCGGCTTGCTGGCTCATGGGGCGGTCCGTCGTGATTCGAATGTCGCAAGCTTAGCAAGCGTGCCGCATCGAACCGCTGCGGCGGCACGTCGCGTTCGGTGCATCAGCTGACGCGCGCGGTGATGCGTCGCTGGCCGATGAGTGCGGCCCAGCGCAGGCCGATGTCGATCCACATCAGGTAACCCGATTCGGCCAGCAGGCGCACGACGTAGCGACGATCGAGCTTCAGTGTCGGCTCGGCCGCCACAGGCACGCTGCGAAAACCGAGCCGGCGCGCCAGCAGCTGGCAGCGCGCCAGGTGGTAGCGGCTGGTGACCAGCGCCACCGGCGGCAACGCGGTGGTGACAGGGCCATCTTCCTGCAGCAGGCTGCGCGCATGGCGCAGGTTTTCCAGCGAATCGACCGAGGCCTGCTCCATCTGCACGAGGATGCCCGGCGGCCATTCGTGCCCGGCCAGCCATGCCCGTCCCGCCTCGGCTTCACTGATCAGGCTGCCTTCGCTGCGCCCGCCCAGCAGCAGCACCCGCTCCGTCGCCTGCGAGCGCATCAGCGCCAGCGTGCGGGATAGGCGCTGCAGGTAGTCCTTCTCCGGGGCATCCCGGACCAGCCGGCGCCCGAAAACCAGCACGGTCATGGGCTCCGGCGGCGCTACCGGGCTGCGCGCCGCCGTGCGCCATACATGAACGAGGTAGCCAATCCAGACCAATCCGAGACTCAGCACGAACACCACGCCGGCGGCCACGGCGGCATGCAGCACGTCACGATCGCTGAGATAGCGCCAGGGGCCGCGTTTGAACGGTGTGGTGATCGACGGCACGGAACGGGCAGGGTAGGGACGCAGAGGCCAATGATGGAGTGTGCGCAGCCCCTCCGCCGGGATGCAATCGGAGCCCTGGCTGCCCGGGCAAGATGAACAAGGTGGCCCGCGCCTGCGTTCCAGACTAGGAAATAGCACAGGTGGTCGCTAGGCTCGCGCCATGTCAGTACCGATCCACCCCCTTGCCGTGAGTGCCTTCACGGTCACCTCGGCGCTCGGCCAAGGTCTCGAAAGCCACCTCGCCGCCCTGTCCACCGGGCGCGGAGGCCTGCGCGAAAACGACTTCAGCAGCGCCCCGCTGGCCTGCTGGATAGGCCGTGTCGATGGCGTCGAAGACGCTCCCCTGCCTGCCGCCCACGCCATGTGGGAGTGCCGCAACAACCGCCTGGCCTGGCTGGGCCTGCGCCAGGACCAGTTCCTCGACTGCGCCCTGGACGCCCGCCAGCGCTATGGCGCGGCCCGTGTGGCGCTGGTGCTGGGCACCTCCACGGCGAGCATCGGCGCCACCGAGGAGGGCTACCGCCACCTCGATGAGCACGGCCAGATGCCGCCGGAGCTGCGCCGCCCACCGATCCACGCTCCGCACTCGCTGGCCGGTTTCGTGGCCGAGGCGTTGGGGCTGGAAGGCCCCTGCCTGACGGTATCCACCGCCTGCTCGTCCAGCGCCAAAGTGTTCGCCAGCGCCGAACGGCTGATCCGCCTGGGCCTGGCCGATGCCGCCGTCGTTGGTGGTGTCGACACCCTGTGCGACAGCGTGCTGTTTGGCTTCAACGCGCTGGAACTGGTGTCGCCCGAGCCCTGCCAACCCTTCGACCAGGCGCGCCACGGCATTTCCATCGGCGAAGCGGCCGGTTTCGCGCTGCTGGAACGCATCGCCGCCGCCCCGGAGGCCCTGCGCCTGCTCGGCTACGGCGAATCCAGCGATGCACACCACATGTCCACGCCGCACCCGGAAGGGCTCGGCGCCGAACTCGCCCTGCGCGACGCCCTGGCCCGTGCCGGCCTTCGCGCTGACCAGGTCGACTACATCAACCTGCATGGCACGGCGAGCCTGAAGAACGACGAAGTGGAAGCCGCGCTGGTGGCCCGCGTGTTCCCCGCCAGCACGCGTGCCAGCTCCACCAAGGGCTTTACCGGTCACACGCTGGGGGCGGCTGGCATTCTCGAATCCGCCTTTGCGCTGCTGGCGATTCGCCACGGCCTGGTGCCCGGCAATCTTGGCTGCACGCATCCGGACCAAGCCTGCGGTCCGCAGCTGGCGCTGGTCAGCGAACCGCGCGAGGTCAACGTGGCCCTGAGCAATTCGTTTGGATTTGGTGGCAACAACGCCTGCCTTGCCTTCGGGAGGGCGCCCGCATGAGCACGCTGCAAGTCCATGTGGAAGGCATTGGCCTATGGGCACCCACGCTCGGCGATTTCGCCGCACTGAAGGCGCAGCTTCGTGGCGAGACCGTGGACGCGCCACCCACCCGTCCGGCCGCCATCGTACTGCCGGCCAACGAACGTCGACGCGCACCGGAAAGCGTGCTGCTCGCCCTGGAAGTGGCCGACCAGGCCGTGGCCATGAGCGGCCGCGCTGCCAGTGACCTGCCGTGCGTCTTCAGCTCCGCGTATGGCGACCAGTCCATCTCCGACTACATGTGCGCCACGCTGGCGAACGTGCCGACCGAACTGTCGCCGACCAAGTTCCACAATTCCGTGCATAACGCACCGGCGGGCTACTGGACCATCGCCACCGGGTGCCATGCGGCTTCCAGCGCAATCACGGCCGGCCACGCCAGCCTGGGCGCAGGCCTGCTGGAGGCGGCCGCTCTGTGCATGACCGAGCAAGTACCCGTGCTGCTGGTGTGCAGCGACATTGCTGGCCACGGCCCGCTCGGCGACATGAGCGGCACACGCACTGCGTTCGGCATCGCCCTGGTGCTGGCTCCCGCCATCACGTCGCGCACGCTGGCCCACCTCGACCTGGCGTTGCTGCCTCACGCCGGCCACGCCTTGCATCCATCGCCTTCCACGGGCGCGTGGTACGAAGGCAATCCGGTTGCAGCATCCGCCTGGCCGCTGGTGCAAAATCTCGCCACAGGCCAGGGGGAATGTACCCTGGCCGCCGCCGAAACCCTGGCCATGAGTGTTGTGCTGGAGACCGCTGCTTGAATACCTCTGATATCCGCTGGTGCGTACTGATCCCCTGCCTCAACGAAGAGGCGGCGATTGGAAGCGTGGTCCAGTCCGTGCTGGCGCTCGGCGTGCCCGTCATCGTGGTGGATGACGGCTCGGACGATCGTACGCCGGATATCGTGGGCGCCTTGCCCGTCACCCTGCTGCGCCATCCGCAGCGCCGCGGCAAGGGCGAAGGTCTGCGCACCGGCTTTCGCGAAGCTGTACGCCAGGGCTATGACGCCGTGCTGACCATGGATGGCGACGGCCAGCACCTGGCCAGCGACATCCCGCGTATCGCCGCCGCCGCGCAGCGCTATCCGAACCACATCGTCATCGGCGCGCGCCTGCTCGAACGCGAACAGCAGCCCAAGGCGCGTCGCCGCGCCAACGCGATTGCGGACTGGGGTATCTCCTGGGCGTGCGCCCAACCCGTGGCCGACACGCAGAGCGGCCAGCGCTGGTATCCGCGCGCTGCCCTCGATCTGGTGGACCTGCCGGCGGAGAACTTCGTGTTCGAAGCGGCCATCCTCATCGCCGCTTCGCGCGAAAAAGGCATGGGCGTGGTGTCGGTACCGATCGCCTCGCGTTACCAGGGCGAATTCCGCATCAGCCACTTCAGCCCGATCCGCGACGTCACCCGCATCACTACCTATACGGTGGGTGAAGTGTTCCGCCATGGCGACATCATGGCGAGCTATCGCCGCTCCCGCGCCTCGTTGCCCATCGTGTTCGACACCGCCGTCACTTGAGAGCGAGAAGTGAGTGAAGAGGAGTGAGTAGTGAGAGTGGCGAGCTCGTGCCTCTCTCCAACTTCTCACTCCTCTCCACTCACTCCTGCTTTCAAGCCATGCCGCCGTTGACGCCGATCACCTGGCCGTTGATGTAGCCGGCAGCGTCCGAACACAGGAAAGCCACCAGCGCGGCCACTTCCTCGGGCTTGCCGGCGCGCTGCGCGGGCACCATGTCGCGGATGCGTTCGGGCGGGAAATCCTCGCCGATCATGCGTCCTTCGATCACGCCCGGCGCCACCACGTTGGCAGTGATGCCGCGCGAAGCCATTTCCCGCGCCAGCGATCGCGTGGCGCCATGCAGGGCGGATTTTGCCGCGGCGTAGTTGGCCTGCCCGCGATTGCCGAGCTGCGCCGCCACGGAACTGACCGACACGATGCGCCCGAAACGCGCGCGCGCCATCGGCAGCAGCAGGGGCTGTGTCACGTGGAAAAAGCCGTGCAGCGAAACATCGATCACCCGACGCCATGCGTCTTCGGACATGCCTGCCATGGGGCTGTCCTCGTGCACGCCCGCGTTGTTGATCACCGCATGCACGGGGCCGTCGGCGAGCAGGCCTTCCAGCGCGTGTCGCGCGGCCGTTCCGTCGGTCACGTCGAATGCCACCGACTGTGCGCTGCCACCGGCATCACGGATGGCCGAAGCCACGTCGTCCGCGCGAGCCAGCCCGGCGTTGGCATGCACGATCACGTGATAACCGCCTGCCGCCAGCGCGCGTGCAATGGCACCGCCGAGATCGCCGCTGCCACCGGTCACCAGCGCACGTCGGGATGTATGAGCCTGTGTCATGACGGTCTCGCTATCAGGGGGTCGGGTGGATGACGGCGGCACGCCCACTCACCAGTACGCGGCCATCCTGCTCCACGCGAAAAGCGTACTGCGCGCCGGAAGTGTCGGCAAAAAGACTTTCCGCATGGACGTCCAGACGTCCATGCGATGGATCCACATATTCGACCGCCAAGGCCACATCACGCAGGCTCACCAGGCGCCCGGGACGAACATCGCTTTCGCCTAGCGCGCGGGCAACCAGCGCGCCATGCACGGCCATCGCCTGGGCGCCGTATTCGGCCAGATGCACCGCGTGCAGGCCTTCCGGACCGCGCAGGGGGTGGTCTGCCAGCGCATGGCTTTCGGTCGCGGCGTGGATGCTGGCATCGTCCCATGCCACCACCACATCGAGCAGGCTCATCGCGCCCTGGTGTGGAATAAGGTGAGCCCAGTCAGTCTTGGCGAGCATGCGGAGCCATCAGGATCGAAAGACAGAAATGAAAGGCGACGCCGAGGCTTACCGTAAGGCCAATGGCACGGAGCACGGGAATGCTGCTCCACGCCAGTGAACCGAACACCAGCAGCGCCGACAGCACGCAGACCAGCGTGGCATGCAGGGTGCGCCGCTGTTCGGCCGCATCGCCGGTGTCGCGCTCGAAGAACAAGGCGTAATGAAGGCCCAGGCCGGCTGCCAGGATCAACGCCACCAGATGGAACAGTGACACTTCCACGCCGCAGGCGCGCTCCACCGCCAGCACCAGGAAGGTGGCCAGCGTCATGGGCGCCAGCACGTGCCACGCACGGCGCACGCTGCGCAGCGCGATGACGATGGCCAGCACCAGCAGCACCGTAGCGCCCAGCAGGGCGTGCAGGATGCGGGTGCGGTAGTCGACTACCAGCGATTCGGCAGCCGCCTTCAGATCCAGCAACCGCACCGAACCGCCGCTGTCGCGCGCCAGCGCCTGCAATGCGGAGATATCGTGCACGCCACTGAGCGTGCCCAGCCCCAGCCCATGACCGTCGCGTGTCATCAGCATGCCGGACAGGCGCTGGCCCAGCGGCGATGCAGCGAAACGTTCCGGCGTCAGCAACGGCAAGCGGCGCGCCTTCTCCACATCATCCAGAAACGGCGTGAACAGCCCGGGCTGGAAAGGCATGCCCTGTTCGGCCTCGCCGAGTGCCGTTTCCAGTGCCTCGCGCGTCGGCAACACCTGTTGTCGCGCACGCTGCACGGCTTCACTGGGGAGATAGCGGGATGGCAGTTCGACCGCGTCCACGGCATGACGCGCGACAAGCGCATCCACCGCGGGCTCCAGTCGTTCGGACAGTGCCAGCACGGCCTGCTCATCGGCCGCCTGCAATACCAGCAGGTAGCGGACGTCCGGCGCGCCCAGCGCTTCGCGCAGGCGGGCATCGCGCAACAGCAGGTCGCGCGGCAGTGGGGTGAGTGCCGACAGGTCGTTCTGCCAGAACGGACCCTGTGCGGTCACCAGCATCAGCACGGTGGCCGCGGCGACCAGCAAGGGCACCCAACGCGGGCGCGGCAAGCGATCCACCATGCGGCGTGCGCTGATCAGCCAACCCATACCGGCGACATCATGCACTCTGGCCGGCAACAGGTGTGGCAGTAGATAGCGCGTGCTGAAGCCCGCCACCAGCAAGCCGGTCACAGTGAACACGGCCAGCTGCTTGAGGCCATTCACGCCCGAGGCGAAGAAAGCGAGATAAGCGATGCACGCCGACGCTATGGCCGTGAGCAACAGCGGCCACAGGTCGCGGACGCTCTGCAAGGCGCTCTCGTCTGCCCGGCGATGACTGAGTACGCGGATCGGGTACTCCTGCGCGACGCCCAGCAGGGTGAAGCCGAACGCCAGCGTGATGCCATGCACCTGCGGAAAGAGCACGATCAGCGCGGCGATGCCGGCAAGTGCCGCACTGGCGATGGGCAACGCCGAGAACAACAACGAGCCGATGCTGCGGTACGCCAGCAGCAACAGCACGATGAAACCTATCGTCGAGATGCGCCCGATCCACTCCGCCTGCCCGCGTGTCTGCTCATTGGCCACCACGCTGAAATAGCCGGGCCCGCTCACCGCCACGGACGCACCGGCATGGTCCGGCAACGCCTCGAACGCGCGCTGGATGCCGTCGATGGCGGATGCCTGTGCGTCCGGATCAAACCCCGGCGCCTTCGTCAGCACCAGCAGCAGGGCTTCGTGCTGCGGCGAGAACCACACGCCCTGCACCACGTCCGGCGATTTGGGCGGCGACCATCGCTCGGCAAGCTTGAGCACTTCCAGCGTGGGATCACGCGGCAGCACCCCTTTCAGCAGGCTCGCCGCCGGTGACGACAGATCATCCAGCCGCTGCTCAAGCTGATCACGCAGGTACGCGGCATCCAGGCGCTCGTGATCGAGTGTGGGCGACAGCAGGTAACGATACGGCAGCCATGCATCGTCGAGCGCAGCGATGTCGAAGCTGCCGTTGAGCACCTGCGTGTAGCGGGCGTCCTTGCGCAGGGCGCCGGACAGCTGCTGGCTGAGGTCGGCCAGCTGCTCGTCGGATTTACCGGTGATGGCGAGCAACAACAGGCGCGAGCCGGGACCTTCCCCCACCTGCTCCATCAGCAGGCGCTGGTCCGGCGTGGTCGGCGCGGGCATGAAGCTGCGCAGGTCGGTGCTGACCACCAGTTGCCTGACGACGAACAGGCCAAGCGCGGCGAGTACCGCCAGCCAGATCACCAGCAATGTCATGCGCCCGCCGCGACGCACCGTCAGCCGCCCCGGCAGATCGTTGCGAGCGCGTCGCGGGTGGGCGTGGCCGGCATGCGCGTGGCGTAGCTGCCGAGCAGGTCGATGGCCACGTCACCGTCGGCCTCCTGCATGCGCATGCAATGCGGCTCGTTGCCGCTTCCATCGATGTCGATGCGGCTCACCGTCTGGGCAAGTTTGGCGTCACGCGGCGTGAGCGTCAGCGTCCAGTGGTCGGCGCCGTCGGCGCTGTGCTGCACCGTGAAAGCCTGCTCCAGCCGCGAGGCATCACCACCGAGCAAGGCGACGAAACTGTCGAGCAGCAACTGCAGCTGCGGTGCGCGCTTGAGCGAAAAGGTGCGCGGCGAACGACCTTCACGCTGCTGGCTCACTTCGCCGTTGGCAATGGTCGACACCTCGCGGGTGGGATGTTCGACGGTGCGCTCCAGGCGATCGTCGCCCAGCCATGCAAGCTCGCCCGACACCACCAGCGGCTTGTCGAGCATCTTCATGAAGCGCGCTTCGGCGAATGGCGTGCGCGCGGGTGCAGGCCGCCCCAGCGACGACACCAGCGCACGCGCGGTGGCTGCGTCTTCAGGCCCCGACGCGTTCGCGCACAGCGGCAGCATCAGGCTGCACAGCAGTGCCAATGTCTTGCTGCCAGAAGTCATAGAAGTTGAACCAGTTATAGGGCGACACGTGGATATAGTGCTCCACGCGCGCCGCGAAGCGGGCCATGACGGCATCCAGCGCCTGCGCGCGGTCCTGTCGCGGAATGTCGACGCGCTCGGCGAACGACTCGAAGATCAGGCGATAGCGGTTGCCGCCTTCATACAAACCGAAACACAGCATCACCGGCACGCGCAGCGTGTGCGCGAGCAACCACGGGCCCACCGGAAACGGTGCGGGCTCGCCCAGCAATGGCACGCGGCGCAGCACCTCGTGCTCGCGCCCACGGTCGGCCAACAGGGCCACCATGGCGCCTTGTTCGCAGGCTTCGGACATCGCCAGGGTGATAGCGGCACCGCCGCGGGAGGCGTCGATGACATGGGCGCCGACATCGGGCGCCAGCGCCTCGAGCAGCTCGGTGAGGGCCGGCGTCTTCTGCTTGTCCAGCACCACACGCAGCGGAATGTCCGGACGACGCGAGCTGATCGCGCGCAAGGCTTCGAAACTGCCCTGATGCGTGCCTAGCAGCAGCAGGCCACGCCCCTGATCCAGCCGGGCTTCGAGCTCCTCCAGGCCTTCCACCGTCACCTCGAAATCCTTCTCGCCATGGGCGAGCAGGAAGATGCGATCGAGGATCGTGGCGGCGAAGCTATGGATGTGCTTCATCACGTGCCAGGGCATCACCGGCTTGTCCAGCACGCGCTGCAGGAAGTCACGCGACGCCCTGCGCTCAGGACCGCGGCGCAGGTAGAAGTACAGCGTGATCGGCCACAGGATCACGCGCCCCAGCCGGCGACCGCCGTGCAGGGCCACGGTGCGGATCAGCCATATGGCGAAGCGTCCACCGCCTTCGGGCCGGCTCTGCCAGTGCTCGGTCATGCAGCCCCCTCGATGGCGCCGCGCGCGAGCAGTTCGCCATCGCGCCGGATCTCGAAACGCACGCGACCGTTCGCTTCGGCCAGGGCCACGCGCGCATCCTGTCCCGGCAACAACGGCGCCACGAACTTGGCCTCTATCACGCGGGCCAGGCGCTCGCCGCGCCACGCTCGCAGCGCCAGCGCCACCTGTTCCAGCAACACCACGCCAGGTACCAGCGGCGAGCCAGGAAAGTGGCCCGGCAGGCAAGGATGATCGGCAGTCACGCGAAATGCGTGCTGAAAGGACGCCTGGCTCATGGCGCCGCCAGATCTTCGCCACGCACCAGCCTCGGCCAGCGCGCAGCCACACCCATCACCAGCTCATGCAGGCGAGGATGCCGGATATGGCGCAGATGCCAACGACGGAACAGGTGCTCGAGCAGGAATGCACCGGCGATCAGGAAATAACCACCGACATGCGCGTACGACTGGGCAATCGCCGCCGGTACAGTCCAGGGCGTTGCGATATGGAGCATGCCGAGCAGGCCACCGGGTTCGGCACAAAGCAGCAGCACCGCGAGCACCATCGCCTGTGTCGCCGTGAGCAGCGCCCAGAACCAGGTGAGGTGGCGCGCATAGGTCGCCACGCCGGGCACAGCCAGGCGCTCTGGCCCTTCCAGCGCCTCGATGATGCGCGCGATCAACGGCACCTGGCCGGCGCGCAGCGTGCGCCCAAAGAAGCAGGCCAGCAGGATGTTGACGGCGATGGGCACGCCTTCCAGCAACAGCCCCACCATGCCGCGCAGACTCAGCCAGCCCATCACGGCCAGCGCGGCCAGCCATGCCAACCAGGGCAGGGCACGGCGTGTGGCGAGGAGGGGTGCCATCAGCACGGTGAGCAGCAGGGCGCAGGCCGCCAGCGAAAAACCCTGGCGATGCGTGAGCGCGCCGGCCATCGCCAGCACCGGATAGCCGAACATCAACGGCAACCAGCGCCGCGATGTCGATGTCGGTGTTGCTGCCATGGGTGACGACATGAGTGACTCGAACCTGTCAGGCAATGAAGCGGCATGCTGCAAGTGTGCCGCGTACGCCAGCCATCATGCCGGATGCTGGTTAAACGACGCGATGCCGTTCGATATGTTCGGACAAGGTGCGCAGACTGGTGAAAATCTTGCGATTCTCGGGATTATCCGAGCGCAGCTGGAATCCGTATCGCTTCGATACGGCCAGTGCGATTTCCAGCGCGTCGATGGAATCCAGGCCCAGATCGCCGCCGAAAAGCGGGGCATCAGGGTCCATCTGGTCAGCCGTGACGGTGTCCAGATTGAGGCTTTCCACGATCAGCGTGGCCAGTTCGTTTTGTGCGGTGCTCAGCTCGGCCATGCCGTTATGTACCTGAAATTCTCGTGCCTCTCCCCCAGAGGCACAGGCCAGCCAGTGTAACATGGCGGCCCAGTTTCTCCGGTTGGATGCCCATGGTTCAGGGTTGTGAAAACGTCAGGCCCGCACTGCGCCGGGCGCCGAGGGTGTCCTATCGGTGGGTCGATCCCGAGACGGTATTGCAGGAGGCAGGCACGCTGGGCGTGTTCGGCTTCGGCACCGGGGCCGTGCGCAGCGAGGATCCGCGCTGGCTCGGCGTGGACCTGGAAAGCTTCGATGCACCCACGCCGCTGGAGATCTGGCAGGTCGACGGCTCCGTAACCCACGGCCGGGCGGGCGACGTGCAGTGGTCCCGTGGCGATGGCTGGCTGTTTGCCGCCATCACCCTGGATGAAGCCACCCATGGCGGCCCACGCGACACGGCCGTGACCGCCTATGCCCAGCTGTGCGATTTCGTCGCCTCGCGTCGCGAGTGCCACGTGCAGCGCATCTGGAACTACTTGGGCGACATCAACCAGGGCGACGGCGACGTGGAGCGCTACAAGCAGTTCTGCGAAGGCCGCGCTGATGGCATGGGCCGCTTCTTTGCCGATGGCTTCCCGGCGGCCACGGCCATTGGCCATCACGCCCCGGCCATGCGCCTGCAGGTTTACCTGCTCGCCTGCGACGAACCCGGCGAGCGCGTGGAAAACCCCCGCCAGGTCAGCGCCTGGCAGTACCCCAGGCAGTACGGGCGGATCGCACCCACCTTTGCCCGTGCCATGACGCTGCCCGGGCAGGATGTGCTGGCCATCTCAGGCACGGCCGCCGTGGTGGGCCATGCCTCGGCGCACCAGGACGACCTGCTGGCACAGCTGGACGAAACCCTGGTGAATCTGGAGTCGCTGCTGGTCAGCGCGGGCATGCCGGCCGGCTTCGACACGCAATCGCCGCTCAAGGTGTACGTGCGTCATCCCACCGATGCACCGCTGGTCCACGATTTCCTCCAGCGTCGCCTGCCCGGCGTACCCGTGCTGGCATTGCACGGCGATATCTGCCGCAGCGAACTGCTGGTGGAGATCGATGGCTGGCGCTACGCCTGAGCGTGGCTTCAGCCCGGCCAGCCATTGGGTGAACGACAGGCCGGGAAGGCCTGCCGGAAGCTAGCCACCATGAAGTCGGCAGTCGAGGATTTGGACGCCGGCAACGCCGCATAGACCTCCGCCAAGGCCAGCGCACCGCGCTGTGCGCTGCCGGTGGCTGCAATGGCCACGCTGCTCTGCACGGCGGCACGCACGGTGAATCCGCCGGAGCGGTAGCGGAACAGCAACGTGCAGTCATCTGGGCGGGACTGCCAGCTGATGACGGGATTGGTCTGGCCCAGGTCGAATGCCGGCGACCCCAGCTCGGCCAGCTGTTCACCCGCGTTGGGCAGCAGGCCATTGGCATCGGCCAGGATGCAGCCCACGCATACGGGCAGCACGTCGTAGCTCACCCAGCCGCCGGAGGCACCATCGGGCGCGGTGAACACGTACTGCGTGCCGCCATCAGCACCGATAGCCGCGCGCTGCACCTGCCATCCGGCAGGCACCGCCATCCAGCCTGCCTCGGCACCGTAGAACCATTGAACGGGCTCTTTCATCGAGGCGGGTGATGCTGCAGGAAGCGCGGGCAGCTTCGCCGCATCGGGCCGGGTCCAGTCATGGCCACCGGCATGCAGGTCGAGCAGGGTCACCGTCTGTCCGGCGAACGGAACGCTACGCAGCACGTAATCGGCGCCGGCGGCGGACCGCGATTCGGGAGCGCCGGGCAGTTCACGCACTTCCGTCGCCAGTGAGGCCTGCGCGCAGAAGATCCACGCCCATACGATCATGGTCGCCGCGAGAACGCCGCGAATCAGAGCGCGCATAGATCCCCCTGTCGTCCTTGCGGAGCAGAGAGCTTATACGCGGCGCGCGGCGTGGGGGAGTCCGACGAACAGCCTAGGAAGGTTCGTCGACGATCATGGCGGCGCAGTACGGCGCCGCCATGCCTGCCGCAGGATGGAGCGCCGATGCTTCCCGGCGCCCGCATCCCGAGCAGCACTTCATCAGAAGTGCTTGGTAAAGCCCACCGAGAAGGCGTTGTCGTGCATGCCGGTGCCGAATGCGCCCTGGTAGCCCAGCGACACATCCCACGACAGACCCTGCTTGGCGGTGATGCTTGCGCCCACCGTGGTCAGGCCATGACCCAGCACATTCGCCGCCAGCGGGAACACCGTGCCGTCCGCTGCAGCAACGACGATGGTCGATGCCGTGTTGCGGGTGCTGTACTGGTAGCCCAGATCCAGCGAGGGCAGATAATCGATACCGCCTGCCTGGAACGCGCGCACGAAGGACACGCCCGCATACACGTTCAGGTGGTTCTCGCTGCTGTCCTTGCTCGACACGCCGTATTCCGAGGCAACGTTGCTGCTGCTCACCACGTTCTCGTTGAAGCCGTCCATGCGCTGGTTCTGATACATCACGCCCAGCTTCGGCGTGATCGTGGCGCCGGCAGTCTTCAACGGCCACGCCACCTGCACGGCCGCGTTGTAGGCCTGCGCATCCGGACGCGCGACCGCACCACCCATGCCGGTCTGGCGGGTGAAGTCGTAGTGGCCCGTCCACGCATCGGCCACGCCCGACAGCACCAGCGGACCGGCGTTGGCGAAGCCGTACACGCCTGCATGTGCACCCTGCACGTTGGCCTTGCCGCCCAACTCATCGGTCGCGTTCGTGCGCTGCACGCCTGCTTCGATACCCACGCTGGCGACATCGCCGGCGGCCACGTCATAGCCCGCGTTGATGCCGAAGCCCGTCGAGTCCATGCGGTCGCTGCCCGGCAACGAGGTGTTGCCGCCCGTCACCGTGGCCCAGAGGCCGTGGCCTCCACGGCCGGCCGCCGTCAGCACGTCGGTCATGTTGCCCTGACCGTCACGCACGGCGAGGCGCTGCGCATTGGCAAACAGCGCGCCATCGTGCGGCGCGATCACCACCGGCGTGACCGGCGTCGTCGGGGTCACGGGGTCCGTCGGGCTGGTCGGCGTCACCGGATCGGTCGGGGTAGCCGGGTCCGTTGGCGTGACCGGATCGGTCGGCGTCACAGGATCCGTCGGGTTGGTGGGGTTCGTCGGCGTCGGGTTGGTGGGGTTCGTCGGCGTCTGGTTGCTGGCCAGCGACACCGTCACATCCTTCGCGTTGTAGGCGACCGTCGAGGTCAGGTCGGTCGGCACGCTGCCCGAAGAGGTCGTGCTACCGAAGGTGCCCGCGATGGTGTTGGCTTCCAGCACCTTGAAGCTGGTTGCGATGTACGTGCCCGGTGCGTAGATCAGCGACAGCGTGCCGGCCAGCGCCGCATTTCCGTTCACCATGAGCTCGGAAGCGCCATTGGGCGTCACGTCGATAGCGAGCGTGCCGTTCGCCGACTGGGCATAGTTGCCGTTGATGGTGAGAACGCCCACCGAGCCGCCCGGACGCACGGTCGCGGAGTTGATCAGGTTGCCCGTGATCGTGCCGTGGCCACGCAGCGTACCGGTGCCTTCCACCTGGGCGTCGCCGCTCCACACGGCATCACCGTGATCGATGTCGCCGATCTCCACCGTACCGTTGGAAACACGCGCCAGGCCCGTCGCGGTGTTGGCCGCGTTGAGGATGGTCATGCCGGCTCCGGTCTGCTGGAAGCCACCGTTACCACTGATCACGTTGCCGCTGGTGATGGTGTCGGCCTGGTCGAAGTGAACCGCACCATTGTTGGTGATGCTGCTCGACGCCATGCTGGCCGACGAGGTGATGATCAGCGAACCACCATTGACGATGGTCGCACCGGTGTAAGTGTTGTGGCCGGTCAGCGTCTCGGTACCTGCATTGAGGATCAGGCCACCGGTGCCGGTGATCGAACCGGAGAACGTGTCATGCGCGTTGGTGAGCGTCAGGTTCGACGAACCAAGCACCACGGTACCCGCGCCACCCAGGCTCTGGATGATGGCGTTGCCGATGGGTCGGGCCGCGGCAATGATCAGGCCACCGGAGGACACGTCGAACGTGGCGCCGGCCGCGACAGTCACGCCGCTGGAGGACTGGATCGCGGTGCCCGTCCACAGGAACAGGGTGCCGGCGTTGATGTTGGTGGCGCCCGTGTAGGCGTTCACGTTGCCAAGGGAGAGCGTGCCATCACCGACCTTGGTCAGGGAACCGGCGCCGCTGATGATGCCCGAGAGGCTCAGGCTGTGGCCGTTGGTGTCGAAGGTGCCGCCACCACTGCCCAGCGTCACGCTGCGCCACATGCCACCGTCGGTCGTCCAGCGCAGCGTGCCGCCGCTGATGGTCGTCGTCGAATTGACGTCACCGAGGTTCTGGTTGGCCGACGCTTCCACCACGCCATTGGTGATGTAAAGGCCGGAGAACGTGTTCGTGCCGCCCAGCACCAGGGTGCCGGCGCCCGTCTTGTACAACGTGCCGCCAAAGACGGCACCGTTGAGGGTCAGGCTGGTATTGGCATCCTGCAGGAACGTGGCACCGGATCCACCGACCAGCACGTCTCGCGACAGCGTGATGTTGCCGGTGGTGCGCAATGCGGCGAGGTTCGACAGCATGAAACTGTCGTCACCCAAGCTGGCCGCGGAGGACACAGCCACCACGCCTTGCGAGATCACCAGGCCATGGAAGGTGTTGGCACCATTGAGCGCCAGCGTACCGAGACCGTTCTTCACCAGCTGACCGCCCGAGACGACGCCGTTCAGCGTGGTCTGTGTGCCTGCCTGCGTGTCGAATGTGCCGTTGTTGCTGGTGATGACCACGGCGCGGCCGGTCGTTACATCGGAGGTCGTCGCGAGCGTGCCGCCATCGAGCGTCAGCGTGCCCGCGTCGTCACCGAGGGCGCCGCTTTCGTCGATCGTCAGGATGCCGTTCTGCACGGTCCACGGCGTGACCGCCGTCGTGCTGCCGGTCAATTCCCAGTTCGCGCTCTTGACTGCGAAGTGATCGAAACCCAGGTACTGGGTGCCGATCAACGACGCGTCGAAGGTGCCGTTACCGGTGAGCTGACCCGAACCGTTCAGGCCCTGGCTGAGCGAGAGCGTGTCACCGCCGTCGCTGACGACGTTGCCCTCGATGTTCGATCCGTTCCAGATCTGCAGTTCGTTGCCACCGCCGTGCAGAAGGATGGCCGCTGCCTGCGCACCCAGCCAGAGATCACCGATGCCACCCGAGATCCAACCATCGTTATAGATGGTCGTGTTGCCGCTGGACACGATGGCCGCACCACCGGTGCCGCCCGCAGCCTCTACACCCTGCGCGCTCATGCCGGCCGCGCCACCCAATCCACCGGCGATCGTGCCGTGGTTGGTGATCGTGCCACCACCGATCGCGATACCCGCGCCACCGTCGCCACCCGTACCGCCCAGCGCAGCAGAGAGGGAATTCAGTGCACCGCCGTGGCCATCCCCACCGGTGCCGCCCGTGCCGCCCTCGATGGTGGACGAGTTGATGATGTTGTTATTGCCGACGCTGAGGAGGCCAATGCCGCCGAGACCACCCGTGCCGCCATTACCACCCTGCGTGCCAGCGCCGCCGGCGCCGCCCCTGCTGCCGGCGATGGTGCCGGTGTTGACCACGTTAGCGTTCAGCGCAATGACGCCAGTACCACCGGCGCCACCTTGACCGCCCGCGCCGCCCAAGTCCGACACCTCGTCCGTCGTGTAGCCGCCGCCGGCGCCACCCGCGCCGCCGGCGCCGCCAAAAATGAGCCCGTTGTTGGTGATCGTCACAGTCGAGACGCCGCTGGTCGGCGCCACGCCCGCTAGCACGAAGGCCACGCCACCGTCGCCACCGGTTGCCCCATTCTGCCCGTGAATGGTCGAGTCGCCGCCCGCACCACCGATTCCGCCTGAGCCACCGTCCAGCTGCGCGCCGTCGAGGATGAGCGTGTCGGTCTGGTCGACGTAGACGGCGTAGCCGCCGGTACCACCCTGGCCACCCTGAGCGCCGATGCTCACATTGCTGTTGCCGCCCTGGCCGCCGTTGCCGCCGTTGCCGCCAAAGAACCAGCTCGCGTTGAGTTGGATGCCCGTTTGGGCTGCCTCGTACGTGAAGTACGCGCCATTACCGCCACCACCGCCACCGCCGCCGCCACCGCCCACCGACGCAACGCCAGCACCGACAGTACCGCCTGCGCCACCATCGCCGCCGTTGCCACCCTGACCACCGACGGTACCGGCCGTCACGGCGAAGATGCCTGAACCCAAACCGGGAAGGATCCAAGTGTTACCCGTACCACCACCGCCACCACCGCCCGCGGCCAGGTTGGGATCAATCACGCTGGCACCGGCGCTGCCGGTAGCGCCGTTATCGTTCCCGTAGGAACCATCAGCGCCCGCGCTACCACCCGCGGAACCCGTCGAGCCGGCATCACCATTGGTGCCCGGTTCGTTCCCGTTGGCACCGACGCCACCGGCGCCGCCGACCAGGGCGTCATAGACTGCGCCAGCGCCACCAGCACCACCAGCAGCGGTGGGAACCGGTAGGGCGTAAGCCGAGGGTGCGAGCGCGACGCCAATGCACATGGCGACGGCCACGGCCAGCGGTGCGCGCGCGACAACAGACGAGGAGGTGGCTGCGCCGGACGAAGCGGAACCCGCCCCGCCATGAGCGGCCTTCGCGTGCTCCGAGGCAACCTGCATGTGATTGGTCGAGCGGTTCCAGACAAGACGATAGATACGGTTCAAGCAGCCCCCCTGGGCATAGCGATGGTAGTTAGAGCGTGGCCGTGGTCGCAGCAACTTGCGCGCCATAGGTGAACGGCGCTTGCGCGAACCTGAAAATATCGGCCGAATCGCAAGAAGCTGAAGGGCTCTTCTCCCTGGACGTGTGCTGGGTACATCCAGACGACGGGTGCCCGGCGACGAGGGGTGCGGAGCAAGGAAAAGGTCGGCCCATGGACACGCGACCCACCGGTGCCATGGCCTGTCGCGATGCGCGGGTCATGGCGGATCGCCGGCAGCTTGGTCAGGGAGCGTGCTCATGGCGGAGGGCCCCCTTCAAGGGACGAACACGGACTCACCGCGCCGCGATGCACGCCTAGGGCAACGCCTGGATCGTTTCCCGCGGATAGAAAGTGGCCGCCGTCGGACGGACGTCCATACGACACCGCGCCACTAAGTGCCCTGCAGCGGCAGAATCATCCATTCCTTTCATGGGACGGCCAGGCAACCCACCATCAAGCCAGCGGCAGCCTGACCCGGAAGCGCACACCTGCAAAGGCATGAATCGACATGGCGCGCGGATGTCATGCCCTCGCGCGGATGTCACCGGAATGCCGCTCGATCGTTGAGGATTTGCGGCCGTCGAATCAGGAAGCCGGCGGCTTCGTGTAGGTCGGATCCAGATGCTTGAGAAAGTCGCGTACCTGCGCATCGAGATACGGATTGGCGGCACCCTGGTCACGATCCACCATGGTTTCCTTGTGCCAGTTCATGGTCTTGAGCAGCTTGCCGCTGGCGACGTCGAACACGCGGACGGTTGCCGCGTAGCTCACCACCGGAGCACCGGTGGACGCGCTTTCCAGCGAGTTGCTTACCGAGCCCATCTCCGGAGCGTAGCGCACGGTAACGCGATAGGGCTGGTCGGTCGCTGGCTCTGCCGGGAAGCGCGCTGCTTCATCCGGCGTCAGGTCATGCACGGTGAGTTGCCGCTCATCAGCCCAGTCGCCGAGCTTCCGCTCGATGATCTCGCAGTTCACCGTCTTGCTGACGCAGGCGAGGTAGAAGGAAAAACGCGGGCTGCCGTTGTCGGCAAACAGTTGTACGCCGCATCCGGCATGTACGGGTGCACTCATTCCCTGCAGTGCCAGCACACTCAAGATGCCAAAGACCATTGCCCGACAACGCATGCCTTGCTCCCTGTCCGTTGGGTTGCTGCACGGGCACCCTAGCGGATGCGCCGCGGGAATTCACTTCTTCTTGGTGGGCCGGCGCCAGCCATTGAGGGTGACCTGGCGGGCACGCGCCAGCGTGAGCTCGCCGGCCGGCGCGTCCTTGCCGATCACCGAACCGGCGCCGATGGTGGCGTCCGCACCGATGGTCACCGGCGCCACCAGCGAGCTGTTGGAGCCAATGAAGGCACGGTCGCCGATGGTGGTGAGGTGCTTGTTCGCGCCATCGTAGTTGCAGGTGATGGTGCCTGCGCCGATGTTCACGCCGCTGCCGACCACGCTGTCGCCGAGATAGGTCAGGTGGTTGGCCTTGCTGCCCTCGCCGATCACGGCCTTCTTGGTTTCGACGAAGTTGCCGATATGCACGCCGGCCGCCAGCTCCGTGCCCGGACGGAGGCGTGCAAACGGGCCGATGGTGCAGGGGCCGTGCGTCACCACGCCTTCCAGGTCGCAATGCGCCTGCACGACGGTGCCCGCGGCCAGCACCACGTCTTTCAGGCGCACGAAGGGCCCCACCTGCACGTCGTCGCCCAGCGTCACCGCACCCTCGATGATCACATCGATATCGATCTCCACGTCCATGCCTGCGCTGACCTTGCCGCGCACATCAATGCGCAGCGGATCGGCGATGCGCACGCCTTCCAGCGCCAGCGCCTTCGCGGCGCGCGCGCGGTACTGCGCTTCGAGTTCGGCCAGCTGCCACGGGTTGTTGGCACCGGCCGCTTCGTATTCGTCGGCGCACTCCACGCAGGCAGCTGAGCGGTTTTCATCCGCCGCCATGGCGAAGATGTCGGTGAGGTAGTACTCACCCTGCACATTGTTGCGGCCGAGTTTGGACGTCCATCGCTTCAGCGCATCCGCTTCGGCAGCGACGATTCCGGTGTTGATCAGGTTGATGGCGCGCTGGCTGTCATCCGCGTCCTTTTCCTCCACCACGGCACGCACCAGGCCGTTGCCGTCGCGCATGACGCGGCCGTAGCCGAACGGATGGGCCACCCGCGTGGCGAGCAGGCTGACGGTGCCTTCAGCGCGCACCAGTTTCTGCAGTGTCTCGGGCCGCGTCAGCGGCACGTCGCCATAAAGCACCAGCACGGATGCGTCGTCCGGCACGTCGATCAGCGCCTCGCGCACAGCATGGCCCGTGCCCAGTCGCTGCGACTGCAGCACCCAGCGCAGGTCATCCTGTCCGTCGAAGGCGGCTCGCACCTGGTCGCCGCAATGGCCATATACCACGTGGATCGCCTGCGGCTGCAGCGCGCGCGCAGCGTCCAGCACATGGGCCAGCAACGGACGCCCGGCCAGCGGCATGAGCACCTTGGCCTTCTTCGACTTCATGCGCTTGCCTTCGCCGGCGGCGAGGACGATGACGTGCAACGGGGCGTTCTTGAGCATGGGGCAGGCCTGTTTTAGTTAGCGGCGGAGGATAACAGCCGGAACCGAAACGCCCTGAGACCGGCAGAGGGTGGTGGGGTGGCTATCTCGTGACATGCGCCGACGCCGAGGCATCGGAGACCGGCTTGCCGTCCTTCCAGGCAAAACGAAATACATAGTCCACGCTGAACGGACGCTCTTCCGCACTGACTTCGTGCTCGTTCCCGTCCGCATCCGAGGCCCACTGACTGACATGCAGGGGTGCGAAGACCCATCGCAGGGCCGCCTCGCGGACGGCATCGTCAAACAGGCGCGTGTCGGCATCGGCCTGTGTCTCGTCGGCGATGCGAACCTCGGTGACCTTGCCGGTTTCGTCGACGATCAGGCGCGCTTCGACCTCTCTGGGAGGGAGTCGCCGGTCGAGCAGTGGCGCAGGGTAACCCGGCGCGGGATTCTCGCGCGGGACGGCCCCGATCGCTACCTGCCCCAGGGCCAGCTGGTAGTGCTTGATATCGTCCCTGGCCACCGTGTGATAGCTGGTGTCGCCTTCGGTCGACGGCTTCGCCGGCCCGGCCGGCGTCGTGGCGCAGCCCGCCATGGCAAGGCATAAAGTGCCGGTACACGCCCAACGGGCCATCGGCCAACCACCACGGTACGTCACGTCCATGTCCACGCCCCCTTGTCGCCCGGAGGCAGCATAAACAAAAACGCCGACCCAGGGGCCGGCGTTCTGCAGGGTGTTACCCGGACACGTTCGCTCAGTGCTTGAGCGTCTTGCGCAGGCGCTCCAGCGCCTGCAGCTGGGTGATGGCTTCGGCCAGCTTGGCCTGCGCCTCGGCGATCTCGACCGCATCGGTGCGGTTGGCCAGGGCGTCTTCGGCTTCCTGCTTGGCCCGCAGCGCGGCCGCTTCATCCAGCTCGGATGCGCGTGCGGCGGTATCGGCCAGCACAGTGACGACCTGCGGCTGCACTTCGAGGATGCCACCGGAGACCCAGAACTGCTGACGCTCGCCATTGGCCAGCACCACGTCGACGTGGCCCGCCTTCAGGCGGGTGATCAGCGGGGCATGGCGGGGCGCAATGCCCAGTTCGCCCATCTCGCCGGTGGCGACGACCAGCTGTGCTTCGCCGGAGAAGATCTCGGCTTCGGCGCTGACGATGTCGACACGGAGGGTATGACTCATGACGGTATTCCGGTGCGTTCGGTGAAAAGCAGACGATGCTGTGTGGAGCAGACGAAGCGCGGGCTACGCGCTTCGCCTTGAAGCTTCCACCGATCAGGCCGCCTTCTTGGCGCCCATCTCTTCGGCCTTCTTGATGGCCTCTTCGATGCCGCCGACCATGTAGAACGCCTGCTCCGGCAGGTGATCCACTTCGCCTTCCACGATCATCTTGAAGCCGCGGATGGTGTCCTTCAGCGTGACGTACTTGCCCGGCGAACCGGTGAACACTTCGGCCACGTGGAACGGCTGCGAGAAGAAGCGCTCGATCTTGCGGGCGCGGGCCACGGTCAGCTTGTCTTCTTCCGACAGCTCGTCCATGCCCAGGATCGCGATGATGTCCTTGAGCTCCTTGTACTGCTGCAGCATGCCCTGCACGCGGCGCGCCACTTCGTAGTGTTCCACGCCCACCACGCCCGGATCGAGCTGGCGGCTGGTGGAGTCGAGCGGATCGATGGCCGGGTAGATGCCGAGCGCGGCGATGTTACGCGACAGCACCACGGTCGCGTCCAAGTGCGCGAAGGTGGTGGCCGGCGACGGGTCGGTCAGGTCGTCCGCGGGCACGTACACGGCCTGGATCGAGGTGATCGAGCCGGTCTTGGTGGAGGTGATGCGCTCCTGCAGGACGCCCATTTCCTCGGCCAGCGTCGGCTGGTAACCCACGGCCGACGGCATACGGCCGAGCAGTGCGGACACTTCGGTACCGGCCAGCGTGTAGCGGTAGATGTTGTCCACGAACAGCAGCACGTCCTTACCCTTGCCGTGCTCGTCCTTCTCGTCGCGGAAGTACTCGGCCATGGTCAGGCCGGTCAGCGCCACGCGCAGACGGTTGCCCGGCGGCTCGTTCATCTGGCCGTACACCATGGCCACCTTGTCGAGCACGTTGGAGTCCTTCATCTCGTGGTAGAAGTCGTTGCCCTCGCGGGTACGCTCGCCCACGCCGGCGAACACGGACAGACCCGCGTGCGCCTTGGCGATGTTGTTGATGAGCTCCATCATGTTCACGGTCTTGCCCACGCCGGCGCCGCCGAACAGGCCGACCTTGCCGCCCTTGGCAAACGGGCAGATCAGGTCGATCACCTTGATGCCGGTTTCCAGCAGGTCGCTGGCGGCCGCCTGGTCGGCGTAGCTCGGGGCTTCGCGGTGGATTTCCCACTGCGCTTCCTCGCCGATCGGGCCGGCTTCGTCGATGGGGTTGCCGAGCACGTCCATGATGCGGCCGAGGGTGGCCTTGCCGACCGGCACCTTGATCGCTTCGCCGGTGTTGCGGGCAAGCAGGCCACGCTTCAGGCCGTCGGTGGAACCGAGGGCAATGGTGCGGACCACGCCGTCACCCAGCACCTGCTGGACTTCCAGCGTGATGTTGGTGCCGTCGATCTTCAGCGCGTCGTAAACCTGCGGCACCTGATCGCGTGCGAACTCCACGTCGATGACCGCGCCGATGATCTGTACAACTTTGCCCTGGCTCATGGATATGCTCCGGATGGATCTTTAGTGTTTGGACTACTCGCGCCCTGTAACGGTCGCGTGGCTTTAGTGAATTGTTCGGCCATCAATGGCCGCTTTTTGACTCATGCGATCAGCGGCGATCGCACTTATACCGCCGCGGCACCGCCGACGATTTCCGAAATTTCCTGGGTGATCGCCGCCTGACGCGCCTTGTTGTAGATCAGCGTGAGTTCGCCGATCACCTTGGTCGCGTTGTCCGACGCACTCTTCATCGCCACCATGCGCGCGGCATGTTCACTGGCGAGGTTTTCCAGCACGCCCTGGTAAACCACCGACTCGA
Source organism: Dyella telluris (assembly GCF_014297575.1). Taxonomy (NCBI): domain Bacteria; kingdom Pseudomonadati; phylum Pseudomonadota; class Gammaproteobacteria; order Lysobacterales; family Rhodanobacteraceae; genus Dyella; species Dyella telluris. The sequence continues at coordinate 2,046,619 of NZ_CP060412.1, forward strand.
TGTAGCGCGACAGCACATGCTCGAGCACGCTCGCCGCATCCGGTTCGTAGATGTAATCCCAATCGTGCTTCTGTTCCAGCGTCACACCGGCCACCGGCGTCTTGCCCGAACCCGCTGCCTCGGCCAGCTCCTTCGCCACCAGCGGCAACGGCAGCAGCGCGTGCACTGCCGGCGTCTGCGTCATGGTGTTGACGAAGTCGTTGTGGGCCAGGAACACGCGATCGAGGCGGCCGCCCATGTAGGAGTCCAGCGCAACCTTGAGCACGCCGATCAGGTCTTCCAGCTTCGGACGCTCGCCCAGCTGGCTGACCGTACCGACCAGGTTGATGCCCTTGATGCGACGGAAGAACTGGGTGGCCTTCTGGCCGATGGCCACCACGTCGACTTCCACGCCCTGTTCGTGCCATTCCCGGATGGCCGGCAGCAGGCGGCGGAACAGGTTGGCATTGAGGCCACCGCACAGGCCGCGATCCGTGGAGATGATCACGTAGCCAACGCGCTTGACCGATTCGCGCTCCTGCAGGAACGGATGGTTGACGTCGGTATTGGCCTGGGCGATGTGTGCGATCACCTTGCGCATGGAGCGCGCATAGGGACGCGACGCCTTCATCAGATCCTGCGCCTTGCGGATCTTCGAGGCCGAGACCATTTCGAGCGCGCGCGTCACCTTGCGCATGTTCTGCGTGCTCTTGATCTTGGTTTTGATTTCGCGTCCGCTTGCCACGTTTGCCTCAACCTGATGGGTTATTGCGATCCCGGCTTCCAGGGCCGGAGTGCTGTACGGCCGTATGGACGGCCGTACACCCTGTTACTGCTTACCAGCTACCGGTCTTCTTGTACTCGTCGAGCGAGGTCTTGAAGACGGCTTCGATGTCGTTGTTCCAGTCACCGGTGGCGACGATCTTCTTCATCAGATCGCCATGGTTCTGGTGCATGAACGCATGCAGGCCCTTCTCGAACGACAGCACCTTGTTGGTCGGCAGGTCGTCGAGGTAGCCCTTTTCAGCGGCGTACACCGACAGCGCGAGCTCGGCGATCGACAGCGGGGCGTACTGGGACTGCTTCATCAGCTCGGTCACGCGCACGCCGCGGTCCAGCTGGGCGCGGGTAGCCGGGTCCAGATCCGAGGCGAACTGCGCGAACGCAGCCAGCTCACGGTACTGCGCCAGGGCCAGCTTCACGCCGCCCGACAGCTTCTTGACGATCTTGGTCTGGGCGGCACCGCCCACGCGCGACACCGAGATACCGGCGTTCACGGCCGGGCGGATGCCGGCGTTGAACAGGTCGGTTTCCAGGAAGATCTGACCGTCGGTGATCGAGATCACGTTGGTCGGCACGAACGCGGACACGTCACCCGCCTGGGTTTCGATGATCGGCAGCGCAGTCAGCGAACCGGTCTTGCCCTTCACTTCGCCGTTGGTGAACTTCTCGACGTAGTCGGCCGAAACGCGTGCAGCGCGCTCGAGCAGACGCGAGTGGAGATAGAACACGTCGCCCGGGTAGGCTTCGCGGCCCGGCGGGCGCTTCAGCAGCAGCGAGATCTGGCGGTAGGCCACGGCGTGCTTGGACAGATCGTCGTAGATGATCAGTGCGTCTTCGCCACGGTCGAGGAAGTACTCGCCCATGGTGCAGCCGGAGTACGGCGCGATGTACTGCAGCGCGGCCGACTCGGAAGCCGAAGCCACCACGATGATGGTGTTGGCCAGCGCGCCGTGCTCTTCAAGCTTGCGCACCACGTTGGCGATCGACGAGCGCTTCTGGCCGATGGCGACGTAGATGCACTTAATGCCGGAGTCTTTCTGGTTGATGATCGCGTCGATGGCCAGCGCGGTCTTGCCGGTCTGGCGGTCGCCGATGATCAGCTCGCGCTGGCCACGGCCGATCGGGATCATCGAGTCGACGGACTTGTAGCCGGTCTGCACCGGCTGGTCGACCGACTGGCGCCAGATCACGCCCGGCGCGACCTTTTCGATCGGCGAGGTGAGCGCAGCGTTGATCGGGCCCTTGTCGTCGATCGGGTTGCCGAGCGAGTCGACCACGCGACCCAGCAGCTGCGGGCCGACCGGCACTTCAAGGATGCGGCCGGTGGTCTTGGCGGTGTCGCCTTCGCGCAGGTGCTGGTATTCGCCCAGCACCACGGCGCCGACCGAGTCACGCTCGAGGTTCAGCGCCAGCGCATAGGAGTTGCCCGGCAGTTCGATCATTTCGCCCTGCATCACGTCGGCCAGGCCGTGGATGCGCACGATGCCGTCGGACACGCTGATGATCGTGCCTTCGTTGCGTGCTTCCGCACCGAGCTTGAACTGCTCGATGCGAGTCTTGATCAGTTCGCTGATCTCGGACGGGTTCAAGGTGGAGCTGGACATGGGTCGATATCCTGAGATTTGAGTCTTTTTTTGAAGAGTCCAGCCATGGATGGCTGGTTTTTTGCTCTTCGCGAAACGGACTTCGCTTAAATGCTTACACCGTCAGCGCGCGGGTCATGCGCGCCAGACGTCCACGGGCGGAGCCGTCGATCACTTCGTTACCGGTGTCGATCACCACACCGCCAAGCAGCGACGCATCGACCTGGGTTTCCAGTTCGATCTCGCGCTTGAAGCGGCGCTTCAGCGACGCCTTGAGCTGTTCGGCCTGCGCGGCATCCAGCGCGAATGCGCTGGTCACCTTCACCAGCAGCTGCGACTCGGACTCGCGCTTGTACTGTTCGTACAGTGCGGCGATCTCCGGCAGCAGTGCCAGGCGACGATGCTCGGCCAGTTCGCCAAGGAACTTCGCGAACGGCGCATCAGCGGCCATGCCCTGCGGCATGTGCAGTGCCACCAGCTGCTCCGGCTGCACGCGCGGATCGTTGCCAAAGCCAACCACGCGCGGGTCTTTCGCCACCTCGGCGGCGAAGGCCAGCGCCTGCGACCATGCGGCAAGCGAGCCGGCCTCATGGGCCAGCTCGAAAGCTGCACGTGCGTAGGGGCGGGCGAGAGTGATTGCCTGCGCCATGACTTAGATCTCGGCCACGAGCTGATCGAGCATCGCCTTGTGGGCGTTGGCGTCGACTTCGCGCTGCACGATCTTCTCCGCACCCTGGACGGCCAGACGGCCCACCCAGCTGCGCAGCTCTTCGCGCGCACGCTGCTGCATGCTGACGATTTCTTCGCCGGCGGCAGCCTTCAGGCGGTTCGCCTCGGTCGTGGCTTCGGCGCGAGCCTTGTCCACGATCTGGTTGGCCTGCTGCTGCGCACGCTCGATGATCTCGTTGGCCTGCTGACGGGCCTGCTTGATCTCGTTGGCAACCTTGGCGTCGGCATCCTTCAGCTCGGCGCGTGCCTTTTCTGCAGCGGCCAGACCATCGGCAACCTTCTTCTGACGCTCTTCAATCGCGTGATTGAGCTGCGGCCAGATGAACTTGGTGGTGAACCAGACCAGGATGGCGAAAGAGACCATCTGGCCCAGGAAAGTCAGATTGATATCCATGAGCTTTCCAATTAACTCCGGTAACGCGTTAAACCGCCAATCGCCGCAACGGAAATCCGCTGCGGCGACTCATGTCGCGCCGATTAGCCGCCGACAGCAGCCTTCAGGGCCGAGATCAGCGGGTTCGAGAACGCGAACAGCAGGGCGACGGCCAGGCCGATGATGAACGCGGCGTCGATCAGGCCGGCGAGCAGGAACATGCGGCCCTGCAGCAGCGGCACCAGCTCCGGCTGACGGGCAGCGGACTCAAGGAACTTGGAACCCATGATGGCGATGCCCAAGCAAGCGCCCAGAGCGCCGAGGCCAATGATGATGCCGATGGCGATGGCGGTGAGGCCCTGGACGTGAGCAACGAGTTCGACGAGGTTCATGGATATCTCCTGATGAATCTTTCTAAAGAGTGATTAAGGCGAAACGGGTTAAAGCGAAACCGGATGGAACAGGAACTCAGTGATGCTCACGCGCCGTGGCGATGTACACGATGGTCAGCATCATGAAGATGAACGCCTGCAGCAGGATGATCAGGATGTGGAAGATCGCCCATGCGGTGTTGAAGATCACACCCGGCAGGAAGCTGATCCAGCCTGCGAACAGGCCGGCGATAAGCATGAACACCAGCTCGCCACCGTACATGTTGCCGAACAGTCGCATGGCGAGCGACACCGGCTTAGACAGGTATTCCACGACGTTGAGCAGGAAATTGAACGGCACCAGGATGGCGACAACCACCGGGTTGTGCGCATGGAACGGCGCGGTCATGAGTTCCTTGCCGAAGCCCAGGCCACCCTTGGCCTTGATGCCGTGGCCCAGCACGATGAAGAACACGGCCAGGGCCAGGCCCACGGTGGTGTTGATATCGGCAGTGGGCACCCAGCGGAAGAAGGTCTCGTGGGCCACGTGCGCGCCGGCGACGGTCTTCACCGTCCAGCTCGGGGCGTCCAGCGGCAGCAGGTCCATCGTGTTGAGGAAGGTCACCCACATGAAGATGGACAGTGCCAGCGGGGTCACCGTGCGGCGATCACCGTGGAAGGTGTCCTTCACCTGGGTGTCGACGAACTCGACGATGATCTCGACGAAGGCCTGGCCCTTGGACGGCACGCCCGAGGTGGCCTTGCGGGCCGCCAGCCAGAACCACAGGCAGAAAATGGCGCCCAGCAGGAAGGCCACGAGGATCGAGTCCACGTGGATCTTCATGAAAGCGCTGTCACCCAAGCTCACCGTGTTGTGGTGAAGGTGATGCTGGATGTATTCGGTTAGTCCGCCCTGCGGCTCGCTTGCCATGTGTTAGCCCTTGAATCTGAACGCCAGCAGATTTATTGCGTAAGCAGCCACCAGCCCCGTGATGGCAGCTAGTGGCGGTAATTTCCATTGACCCAGGATCGCGACGAGCCCTCCGCCGATCACGATCCATTTAAGGACCAACCCTGACATCACGCGCCACATCGCCATGCCGCCGCTGCCCAACCCTCCGAAGGTGCGCCACGCCAGCAGCGCGGTACCCAGCGCCACGAGAGTGGCTCCTGCAGCAGCCGCCAAAGCTTGGCGCGGCCCCTGCATAAGGAAGGTGACAGCCAGAGCCGCTGCCACGGCAAGCTGCAGCAAGAAAATGCGCAGCGCCAGACGACGACCGGAGGCAAGACTGTTGATCACGCGATGTTCCCGTGCGGCTTCGCTCTAGGCGGCACCGAACCAGCTACGGGCCACGGTCCAATCTCAAAAAGTATATCAGCGAGGCATTTACAGCGACAAGCCGCACTCACCGCGACATGTTGTCCAGCGCCCTATTTTGTTCACAATTTGATTGGATCGTGAGAAATCGCGGATAGAAAAAGGGCCGGACATCCGTCCGGCCCTTTGACGCAACTGGGGGGAAGAAGCGCTGCGTCTACAAAGCGGTGTTACTTGGCGGCCGCAGCGGCCTTCTTGACGGCGGCCACCGGGGCGGCCACGGCGTCGTTGGCTGCCTGTTGCTGTTCCTGCACGAGCGCACCAAGCGACTCGGCGGTTTTCTGCGTCACGGCGATGATTTCCTGGGTCACGGCGACGGCGCGCTCGGCGTTCTCGCGGCCAGCGGCTGCAGCCTTTTCCCAGAGCACGCGCAGGCCATCGGCGTCGCGGGTTTCGAGGGCGCCACTGATGAACTCGGCAGCGGCTTCAGACTGCTTTTCCAGCGCGCGGATCTGCAGTTCAGCGACCTGCTCCAGACCCTTCAGCGCGACGGACTGGGCCTTGAAGGCGGCGTCGGCCAGCTGCTTGGCGTAGGCGAAAACCTGGGCGTTCAGTTGCTGCGTCATGACGTGTTCCCTCGACGGGATTGGGGGTAGTGGCACATACCCTAGCAAGCCATTTTGTGCAATGCAATATATTTTTCCTGAACGACGTGCCTTGTCACGAAAAATTCAAGATGACCAATGGATTACAGTCAAACGCCTGTTTATTGCAACGCGTCAAAAGCTGTCACGACTGCAACTGGCGCCCGAGGTGCAGGTTTCATGCACCACCACCTTGTCCAGACCCGGCAGGGCGGGCTGCAGGCGCTTGAAGATCCAGCGGCACAGCATCTCGCTGGTCGGGTTCTCCAGCCCCTCGATGTCGTTGAGGTAGTGGTGATCGAGCTGCTCGAACAGCGGAGCAAACGCGGCCTTCACGTCGGCGAAGTCCATGACCCAGCCCAGCTTGGGGTCCGGCTCGCCCTCGACGTGGATCTGGATGCGGAAGGAATGGCCGTGCAGCCGCGCGCATTTGTGGCCGGGCGGCACGTTCGGCAGGCGGTGGGCCGCCTCGATGTGGAATTCTTTGAAGATATGCATACGACCATTCTAGCGCGTCGCCTGCATCACCCCCGGTGAAGCCTGTTGTCCAACGCAGCGCCCGGACATGGCCGGACGCCGCGTGGACAAGGCCGGCCTGCCGGCTTACTCCGCGTGATCGAACTCCGGCATGGGCTCGGACAGCTGCCCCTTGCGCCACTGCTCCGCACCCGGACGCTGGTACGCGATCTTGCCGCCGATGATGGTGTAGAGCACCCGCGTGCGCAGGATGTCTTCGGCCGGCAAGGTCAGCAGGTCGCCGGAGAACACGTCGAGATCGGCCAGTTTGCCCGGCGAGAGCGAGCCGAGTTCGTGCTCTTCCAGGATGGCGTAGGCGTTGTTCCAGGTGTACGACTGCAGTTCCTGCAATCGCGTCTTGGCCTGTGCCGGGTAGAAGGTTTTCTTGCCGTGCGCATAGGCGCGCGTCACGCCGCAGTAGAAATTGGCGATGGGGTTGGTGTCTTCGACCGGCGTGTCGGTACCGTCCAGCACGATGGCGCCGCTGTCGATCAGCGTCTTCCACAGGTAGGCGCCTTCCTTCGCCCGCTTCTCGCCGAGATGCCCCACCACCATCGGCGCATCCGAACAGGCGTGAATGGACTGCATGGAGGCGATCACCCCGAGGTCGGCAAAGCGCGGAATGTCGGCCGGGTCCAGATGCTGCGCATGCTCGATGCGCCAACGCAGCGCGCGGGCGCCGGGCGCCTGCGTGAAAACGTCCTGATACAGATCCAGCAGCTCGCGGTTGGCCCGATCGCCGATGGCATGGATGGCCATCTGGAAACCGTCACGTGCCGCGATGCGGGCCATCTGCGCCAGATCGTCCATCGAGGTGACGTTCTTGCCGCTGATGCCGGGGGCGTCGTTGTAGGGCGCAAGGAACCAGGCGCTGTGCGTGCCCAGCGCACCGTCCGATACATCCTCGCCCAGGCCACGCACGGTGAAATGATTGTCGGCAAAGCCGACGATGCGGTAGTCCGCCAGTTGCTTGTCGAGCTTCTCCACGGAAGGTTCGTCGATGTAGACGAACAGGCGCAGCGGCTGTCCTTTGGCGAACTGCTGCTTCATCCAGACGACGGTTTCGAAATGCTCGCCCTGGTCCACGAAGCTGGTGATGCCCTTGCTGACTTCGTTCTGCACCGCCAACTGCAGGGCGTGTTCGCGACGGGCCTCCTGATCCTTGGCCGGCAGCGCTGCCATGGCCCGGCTGTAAGCCGCGAACACCGGATCGGAAGCGCTGTCACGCAGCATGCCCATGGCATGACCCTGCGCATCGCGCACGATGGTGCCACCCGGCGGATCAGCGGTGGTGTCGGCGATGCCGGCGAGCTTCAGCGCCTGGGCATTGGCGTAGATGCCATGGCCGCTGGCGTGATTGAGCAACACGGGATTGTTCGGCGAGATGGCATCCAGGCTGGCCGGCAGCGGAAGGCCATCCACGTTCGGCTGCGGCACCTTGTTCCACTTCGCCTGCTGCCAGCCCTGGCCGATGATCCATTCACCGGGCTTGGCCTTGGCCACGGCCGCCTTCACGATGGCCACGATCTCGTCCCAGTTGGCCGCCTTGCCCACATCCACCTGCAGCAGGGACTCGCCGGTATCCATCAGATGGCCGTGGCCTTCAATGAGGCCCGGCGTGACGAAGGCGCCGTGCAGATCGAGCACCTTGGTCTGCGTGCCGACGTAGTGCCGGATCGCCTCGTCACTGCCGAGCGCCTGGATGCGTCCCGCACGGATGGCCAGTGCCTGTGCCCGCGGCTGCAATGGGTCGAGTGTGGCGATGGTGGCATCGAGCAACACCATGTCGGCGGGCTCGAGCCGGGGCGGGAAGCCCTTCACCGGCGCGCCTTCCGCCGCGGCGCCAGCGGCAAAAACCATGGCCATGCAAGGAATCAAGCATCGGAACGACTTCATCGAACCCTCCCTTCGACGTGCGCTGATGGGGCAGGCGTGTCCCGCCCGCCATGCTGATCAAAGCCCGTGGAACCGACCGGGCGAAAAACACGGATGGCATAAGCCACCCACGGAGCTACCGCACCATGGCATAGCAGCGCCCTGTGGTCATCCAGCCAGGGGCGCTTTCCTCAATGCTGCGCGAGCATGAGCTGGGCCAGCTGCCGCACGATCTCCAGGAATCGCTTCTGCACCTGGTTCAGCGGGCTGTCCGGGCGGTGCATGGCATACAGGACCACTTCGAGCTGCGGCTTCAATGGCCGCATCTGCACGCTCTTCGGGCCGCCGCAGCGTGCGGTGAACGGATCGACCAGCGCCAGGCCTTCGCCCTTCGCCACCAGCGAGTGCGCCAGCTGGTAGGTCTGCACCGCCACCTTGATCTTCGGTGCCGGCTCGACCTTGTCCAGGTGGCTCTGCAGCATGCTGCCCAGCGCGTCGCGCACGTTGATGCCGATGATGGGCTGATTGGCCAGCGCGGCGATTGGCAAGGGTTGCGACAACTCTTCTTCCGGCCACCATCCGGGCGGAGCGATCACCATGACCTGTCCGCGGCACAGCGCCCGCTGATGCAGGTTGTGGTGACCCGTGTCCTGCAGGGTGAGCCCGATATCGGTTTCCAGCAACGTGAGCGACTCGCACATCTCGGCCGAGTGTTGCGTGGACAACTCGGCCAGCACGTCGGGGAACGCCTTGCGCAACTGCATGACGGCCGAAGCGAGCAAGGTCAGCGCCAGCGTCGGCGTGCAGGTGACCCGCAGGGGGCAATGGCCCGGCTGGCTCATGTTCTTGGTGAGGTTCTCGAGGTCGTGCACGTCCTGCACGATCTTCTCGATGCGGTCACGCAGCAGCATGGCCTGCTGGGTGGGTTGCAGCCTGCCGCGCACCCGGCTGAACAGGGCAAAGCCCAGCCGGTCTTCGGCATTCTGCAGTGCCTTGCTGGCGGCCGGCTGCGAGATATCCAGCAGCTTGGCCGCGCCGGTGATGCTGCCGGTGGTCAGCACGGCATGAAAGAGTTCGATGTAGCGCAAACGCATACCGGTTCCGCACCTCTTCGTGTCCCGCGACGCCATCGCCAGAATCCGGCGCGCGATGCGAGGCAGCGCTTGTGGGCAATGCCCGTGGCTGTTGCCTCGCGTCAACCGTCTCGCGCACTCATCGTTCAGGATCTTTCGACGTCCCCGCGGCCATCCTCTCAAGCTTGGCGCGCGAGGCATAGGTGCCATTACTCATGGGTGTATCACGACGTCCACAACCCAGAGTTATGACTTGTAGCGGTCTTTTCATTGGTGAGCGGCGTGCGGCCGTGGTTATGCTCGTTCAGCCGTCCGTCTCATGTTGACCAGGCAAAGTGGGAGTCCGGAATTCATGTCTGACCACGATGAAGCCACCGGCACGCGCGGCTGGGGTCCGCCCTACCTGCTGTACCTGGGTGCCGAAGCCGACGATCTGGCCATCAAGACGGCCAGGGGGCTCGCGTTCTGGCGGCCGGAGTGGTGCGTTGGCCAGCTCCGGCGCAGCGACAACCCGCTGACACTCGGCCTGCCCGACATGGCGCCGGCCCAGGCCAGGGCGGCCGGCGCGAACACCATGGTCATCGGCATCGCCAACGTCGGCGGCATGATGAGCGAGGAAACCGTTGCCGACATCATCGTGGCGCTGGATGCGGGCCTGAACGTCATTGCCGGCCTCCATCAGAAGCTGCGCGACAACCCGGACATCGTGGCCGCCGCGCGACGCAATGGCCGCACCTTGTTCGATGCGCGCGAAGCCAATCGCCCCATTCCCATCGGCAACGGCCGCAAGCGCCCCGGCCGCCGGCTGCTCACCGTGGGCACCGATTGCTCCATCGGCAAGATGTACACCGCGCTGGCGCTGGAGCGCAGTATGCGCCAGCGTGGCCTGCCCGCGGATTTTCGCGCCACCGGCCAGACCGGCATCTTCGTCGCGGGCGATGGCATTCCGGTAGACGCCGTGATTGCCGACTTCGTGGCCGGCGCGGCCGAGCTGATCTCACCGGCCCGCAACGATGAAGGCTGGGACCTGATCGAGGGCCAGGGATCGCTGTTCCATCCGTTGTACGCGGGCGTCTCGCTGGGCCTGTTGCATGGCTCCCAACCCGATGCACTGGTGCTGTGCCATGAACCCACTCGGCGCCATATGCGCGGCCTGCCCGAGTGCCCACTGCCGGATCTCGCGCGCTGCCTCGAAGCCAATCTGGCCGCAGCACGCTTGACCAATCCATCCGTGAAGGCGGTGGGCATCGCGCTCAACACATCGGGCATCTCGCCGGGCGAAGCGCTCACTGCCTGCCAGGCCATCAGCGATCGACTTGGCCTGCCTTGCCAGGATCCGGTGACGATGGGCGTCGAGACCATCGTGGATCATCTGCTGGCGAGCTGCGCGGGCTGACCGGGTGCAACGGCGCCCGCGATGACCATGGAACCGCCGGCGTCGCGTGCCGCCACCTTGCCTATCATGGGCGCCGAAACCGAACACCGGGGAGCACACATGGGCCATGTCGCCCGATTCGTCCTTTGCGCATTCGCCCTGGCGCTGCCCGTGGCGCATGCCTCCGCACCGGAACCCGCCGCGCGCGCCGACATCGATCCGCTGATCGACGCCGTGGTGGCGCGCTATCACCTGCCCGGCATCGCCGTAGGCGTCATCGACGATGGCAAGGTGGTCTATACGCGCACCGAGGGCAAGCTCGCCTCCGGCCAGCCGATGGATGCGGACACCTTGTTCGGCATCGCGTCCAACTCCAAGGCCATGACCTCCACCCTGCTCGCTCGACTGGTGCAGCAAGGCAAACTGCGCTGGGACGATCCTGTCCGGAAATATATGCCGTCGTTTCGCATGGCCGACGCGTGGGTCACGGCCAACATGCAGGTGGGCGACCTGCTGGTCCATCACAGCGGCCTGCCCGAAGGCGCCGGCGACCTGATGCTCTGGCCCACGCCCAACCAGTTCACCCCGGCCGACGTGGTCGCCGGCCTGCAGTACCTGAAGCCGTCCTACAGCTTCCGTGCCGGCTACGCCTACGACAACACGCTGTACATCGTAGCCGGTGAGGTCGCAGCGGCAGCGGGTGGCACGACCTATCCCGCACTGCTGCGTCGCGAAGTGTTCCAGCCGCTGGGCATGAGCCGCTGCCAGATCGGCACGTGGAACCGCGATGACGTCGGCAACGTGGCCGATCCCCATGTCCTGCATGATGGCCGATTCGTGGCCGAGCCGGCTGACGGCTCCATCGTGCATCCCGCCACCATGGACTCCGCCGGCGGCGTGCGCTGCAGCCTCAACGACATGCTGACCTGGGCCACGAACTGGCTGGTGCCCACGCCCGCGCAACTGGCCTGGCTGACGCCGGAACAACGCCGCAAGGAATGGACGCCGTACACGCCCATGCCGATCTCCGCGCGTCGTCGCGCCTGGGATGGCACGCTGTTTTATGGCTATGGCTACGGCTGGCGCATCGCCGACGTGGATGGCCAGATCACCGTGTCGCACACCGGCACGCTGTCGGGCATGTATTCCGCGATGGTGCTGCTGCCGTTCCGCAAGAGCGGCTTCGTGGTGCTGATCAACGCCGATGCCGAAGAGGCACGCAGCGTGCTGATCGAGGTGCTGGCCAAGCATTTCACGGCGCCGGGCAAGGCCCGCAGCGTGGCCAGCTATGCCGACGAGCTGGATCACGAGAACCAGCAGAAGCGTACTTCCCACGTACCGGATACCTCCTCGCGCAAGGCGGCCACGCCCGCCGAGCTCGCCGCGCAACTCGGCGTGTGGCGCGACCCGTGGTTTGGCGAGGCGCGCCTGTGCGCGCAGGGCGACACGGTGCGCTTTGCCTCGGTGAAATCGCCGCGGCTGAGCGGCCAGGTCATGCGCGTGGGCGACCGCTACCTGGTGCAATGGGACAATGACGAAGTCGAGGCCTGGCTGCGCCTGCCTGCGCAACCCGGCGGCGCCATGCACATGGCCAAGGTCGACCCGGATGCCGACTTCAGCTCAGACTATGAAGACCTCGCCTTCAACCGCGAGCATGCCTGCCACTGACGCACACGAACCGCCACGACCAAGCCACTGATGAAAACGATGCCTGATGCCGCCGACGTCGGCTACGACATACCCGCCCTGCCCGGCATGGCCGAGGCGGATATCCAGACACCCTGCCTGATGCTCGACCTCGATGCGCTTGAGCGCAACATCCGCAAGATGGGCGAGTACGCGAAAGCCCACGGCATGCGCCATCGCAGCCACGGCAAGATGCACAAGTCGGTGGACGTGCAGAAGCTGCAGGAAGAGCTCGGTGGCGCCGTCGGCGTCTGTTGCCAGAAGGTCTCCGAGGCGGAGGCGTTCGCGCGTGGCGGCATCCGGGACATCCTGGTGTCCAACCAGGTACGCGACCCGGCAAAGATCGACCGCCTGGCGCGCCTGCCACGGCATGGCGCGCGTGTCGCCGTCTGCGTGGATGACGTGAGCAACGTGGCCGAACTGTCGGCGGCAGCGCAAAAGAACGGCACGATGCTGGACTGCCTGGTCGAGATCGACTGCGGCGCCGGTCGCTGCGGCGTCGACACCACCGAAGGCGCCGTGCAGATCGCCCGCGCCATCGATGCGGCCACCGGCCTGAACTTTGCCGGCGTGCAGGCCTACCAGGGCAACATGCAGCACCTGGAGCACTACGACGACCGCAAGGCAAAACTCGATGTCGCCATCGCGTTCACCAAGGCGGTGGTCGAGGCCCTGCGCAAGGTCGGACTGGCGCCCGCCATCGTCACCGGCGGCGGCACGGGCTCCTACTATTTCGAATCCGGCTCAGGCGTTTACAACGAGTTGCAGTGCGGAAGCTACGCCTTCATGGACGCCGATTACGGACGCATCAGGGACGAGCACGGGCAGCGCATCGACCGCGGCGAGTGGGAGAACGCGCTGTTCATCCTGACCTCGGTGATGAGCCACGCGAAGCCGGACCAGGCCGTCTGCGATGCAGGGCTGAAGGTACAGTCGCTGGAGAGTGGCCTGCCGCAGATCTACGGTCGCGACGACGTGCGCTATGCCAGCGCATCGGACGAACATGGCGTCATCGAAGACAAGCACGGCGTGCTGCGCATCAACGAGAAGCTGAAGCTGGTACCCGGGCACTGCGACCCCACCTGCAACCTGCATGACTGGTATGTCGGCGTACGCCAAGGCAAGGTCGAAGTGGTGTGGCCCGTGTCGGCGCGAGGCAAGGCCTATTGAGGCCGGTCCGGCTCAGCTTTCCAGCACGCCGGCCTCGCGCAGTCGCCGACGCAGGGGATCGAGCTTGTCGCCGTAACGCGCGCTGCGTGCGGTATCGCGCAGCATGGGCTGGCGCACCTGCGCCGCGCTCGGTGCACTCAGTACCGCGCGCGAGGTCTTGTGGAAGTCGAGGCAGGCAGCATCGAAGGGCAGGTCGCAGAAATCCAGTAGGCGACGCGTCACGCCCTCGGGGTCGGCCTGCAAGGCCTCGTACTGCAGATCGAAGACACGCGTCGGGTACTTGTCCAGCCACCGTCGCGTCAGGCGCAGGAAGTCGGCGCAGTAATCGGCCAGTTCGTCGAGGTCGCTGCCAAAACCGTTCTTCTCGCTGAAGCACTGGCGATAACACGCCAGGCAGGTTTCCACCGGATCGCGTCGCACCACCACCACGCGCGCAGCCGGCAGCATGGCCAACGTGGAGCCGACGAGATACCAGTTCAGCAGGTTCTTGTCGGTAAAGCGCGGCTTCGCCTCACGCCAGCGCGCCGTGCGCGCGAGGTATTCCTTGCCGAGTCGATGCCAGTCTTCGGCGGTGGCATCGGCGGTCCACCGTGGAAACGAAGACCCACGTCGCCGGGTTTCCGCGTCGATCACCTGCGACAGGTCGCTGATCTCGTTGGCGCCTGCCACCTGCGGGTGCGAGGCGAGAATCTGCTCGACCAAGGTGGAACCCGAACGCGGAATGCTGGTGATCAGGATGACTTCGCGGCCGAGCTGGTCGTCCAGCGGTGGCGGAGCGTCGGTCCCGGCCGCAGCGAGGATGTCGTCGACGCGCTTGTGTTCGCCGGCGGCGTCCCACGGTGTACGCCGGCGCCTTGAGGTATTGGCCATCCGGAATGCGTCGAACGCCTTCGCGTAATCGCCCTGGTCTTCGAGGGCCTTGGCGAGCGTAAAGCCGAGCAGCTCGCGATGACGCGGCGGCAGGTCGTTGCGCGTCAGCGCCCGCTGCAGGTGCGCGGCGTCCCTGGCATCGAAGCGCACGGTGTTGAGGTTCGCCAGCCCGAACCAACCTTCGGCGTTGATCGGGTCCTGACGTACCACCTCACGGAAACCGGCGATGGCCGTTTCGATCTCGCCCAGGCTTGCCTGCGCCTTGGATAGCGACAGCCGGGCCGACAGGTGTGCGGGCTCCAGCTCCAGCGCGCGACGCAGCACGTTGATGGCCTCGTCGGTACGCGCTTCACGCACCAGGGCTTCGCCAAGGTTGTACCAGGCCGGCACCGATTGCGGTTGCAGCTCGCAGGCATGGCGCATATGCGCCAGGGCTTCGTCGACGGCGCCACGCTCGAACAGCGCGATGCCGAGACAGACGTGCAGGTCGGAGTCATCCGGCCATATCGAAAGTACGCGCCGGAAGCATTCGATCGCGCGCACCGCATCGCCGCGACGCTGCGCCACCATGCCGAGCATGCGAATGGCCGCCGGTTCATTGGGCGCCAGCGCAAGCACGCCGATCAGGCTGCGCTCGGCCGCATCGAACGCATGGCGCGACCACTCCTCGCGCGCCTTTGCCAACATGCGTTCGGCCGCCGGCGAAAGCGAAGGCTGGGACGTGCCCTGCAGGGGCCGAGGTTCCGTCATGTCATCACCGGCTGCGTTCGGGTCAACCGACTATACACAAGGCACGCAGCCAGTAAAAAAGCGCCGGGTGGGGACCCGGCGCAAGGGGGAGAGACGATGGTGCGGCATCAGAAATCGTAGGCCACCGAGAACCGTACATAGCGAGGCGACAGGGTGTCCTGCACGCGGCCGTAGTCCGTGTTGGGACTGGAAGTGGTGCCATAGAAGTCGTTGTAGAACACCGGCGTCTGCTGGTCGAACAGGTTGATCACTGCAAGATTGAAGTCGAGCTTGTGATCCGCCCAGCTGGGCTTGTAATCCACGTTGAGGTTGACCTGGTGCGTCCATGGCAGGCGCCCCAGCGAACCTGGCGGTACCGGCACGCCACCGCACCAGTAGTAGGTGTGCGAGCCATGCAGCGCGAGCTGGTCCGGTCCGTAGCCGCCACGGCACAGGCGCGGCGTGCCGGAGGCAAGGTAGACGTTCGCGCCCACGGCCCAATCCTTGGCCACCTGGTACGCACCGTAGAACTTGATCTGGTGCCTGCGATCGTTGGGAAGCACGCCGGAGGAATATTCCATGCGTTCCGGGAAGTCCCAGCCCGTGGTAAGCGATTCGTACGATCCGCCCTGCTGGGAATAGGTGCTGACCGGACCTTCGTCGTTACCCCAGGTGCGCGAGAACACGTAGTCGAACTTGGCAAACCACTTGCCGTCCCACTGATGCTCCAGCGACAGGTCCAGCGAGTAGTAGCGACGCGTCGGCCCCTTGGGGAAACCCTGGTCCTTGGAGGTCAGCGTGACCGGTACCAGCGCGCCGCTGGGCGACTGCATCAGCAGCTTGCTGGTTTCGCCCGGATTGATCAGCACCAGGCTCTGCGCCCACTGGCTGCAGGTATCCGGCGTCATGAAGGCATAGCCTTGCGCACGGCCGGCCGAGCACTCGATCTGGATATCATCGAAGTCATCGATGATGCGGTCCATCCGCTGGTAGGTGCCGGTGGCGCCGAACACCCAGCTCGTGCCGAGCATGTCGAACTGCTGCAGCATGCCCAGCACGTAGTTGTCCGAGTACTCCGCCTTGATGTTCTGCGACGCAGAGACACGCGGATCCTTGGCCTGGCCGTACTCGCTGTCGATCGATACACCCGTGGACGGGTTCTGCGGCAGCGGCGTGAAGCCAATCGGCACGCCGGTGTTCGGGTCGATGCCGGTATAGGTGCCGTAGACGCCGGCATTGGTCACCGGAGCCGCGATCGAAAGGGCCACCTGCTCAGGCAGCGCCAGGTAGTAACGACCGGCGTTGCCGAACACCTTCAGCGACGAATCGCCATGCACGTCCCAGCTGAAGCCCAGGCGGGGCGCCCATTGCGGCGTGGTCAGGCGGATATAGGGCACGCCCGAGGCGTCGTAGTTGGTGAACTGGTCGTTGCGCAGGCCCAGGTTCAACAGCAGGTTGGGCGTGACCTGCCAGTTGTCCATCACGTACTGGGCACGCTGCGCCACGCGCACCGAGGCCACGCTGATGTCGGTGTGCTGCTGCACGTAGTAGCAGCGCGTTACGCCGGTGGAGTCGGGGTGGCACTGAGTAGACGGTGCCACATAGGGCGGGACATCGGGGCTCACGCCGAACACCGGCGAGCCCGGGTCGCTCTGCCCGTAGATCCACTGGTAACCCGGACCCGGGTCCACTGAACCGTCGTTGATGTCGCGGGAATTGATGTTGTCGATGCCCACCTGCAGGTCGTGGTCGCCCAACTTGTAGTCGAGGTTCAGACGATAGTTCGTCACCGATTCCTTGTGGTCCGGATCGGCAATCGAGGAATTGACCTGCGAGTTGGAAATGCCACCCGGCGGCGCGAATGCCGGGTCCTGCGTGGAGCTGCTGGCGACGTGCGGCAGCATCGGGTCGTAACCGGCATAGCCGGGCTGTCCGGTGTAATAGGTGCCGTGCATCTTGCCGACCATCGCATTCAGGGTCAGCGCATCGGTGATGTAGGACGTGTAATTGGCCACCCACACCTTGAACGTGGTGCGGTTGATCTGGTCCAGGCTGTTGAAGTCGCCCTGCTTGAGGGTGTCGTAGTCGAAGTCGTAGATGGTGCCGTTGGTCTTGTGCGCGTTCTGCACGTAGGACGCACTGAGCACGTTGCTGTCGTTGATGTTCCAGTTCAGCTTGGTATAGAACTTCGGATCCTGCACTTTCCACGTTTCGGTGGTGGCGGTGCTGCTGAACTCCGACGTGGTGCGGTAATGCGTGTTGTCCTGCTCGGCGCCCACGAACATGTACAGCTTGTCCTTGATCAGCGGACCGCTGATGTACGCGTCGTAGATGTTTTCGCTGGTGGTGTTGTGGTTGCGATAGATCGCCAGGTCACCGGGACGATTGCCCGTATTGGTCACCAGCGGATTGGCGTAGTAATAGTTGTCCGGGTCGGAGCGCAGGCTGCCCGGCTGCCACAGCGCGCGCACACCGAAATGCCATTCGTTGTCGCCGCTCTTGCCGATCTGGTTGATCACGCCGCCGATGGAGCGACCGTAGCGAGCGTCGTAGCCGCTGGTGAAAGTCTGCTGCTGCTCGATGGCGCCATACGGCAGCGAGATGCCGCCCTGGTTGTTGAGCAGCTCGGTGGTGTTCATGCCATCGAGGTAGTACGCGTTCTCCGCGGTTGATGCGCCACCGAATACCAGGTTCGGCGTGCCGAGCGGGCCATTGCCCACTTCCGGCGAACCCAGGTTCACGCCCGGCGCCAGCAGGGCGATGTTCTCGGCGGTGCGCTGCAGCGGCAACTGCTGCAGCTGCTTGGCGGTGATGGTGGTGACCTGGTTGGTGGTGCTCACGTCAATCGGCGGCAGCGAATTACCGCTGACATTGATCGTGCCGAGGGTCTTGGCATTGGCGTTGGCCGTCGGTGCGGCGAAATCCACCGCTACCGCACCCGCGGCCACCGGGCTGACCCCGCTACGCGAATCCACCACCTTGCCGTCCTGCAGCAGCGACACGGTGTACGTGCCCACCGGCAGGGTCACCGAATACTTGCCCGCTGTCCCCACGTCGATGGAGCGGTTGAAACCCGCGCTGCCGGAGATCTGAATCGTCTCTCCCGCCGCCGCCGGTACCGTGCCGTAAATGGTGCCGTTGGTCGCCTGCGCCCATGCCGTGCCGGTGAAACCCAGGGTGGCCGAACTGATGGCCAATGCCAGCGCCCTGCGCCGGAAGTTCTCTCTGCCATGCAACGAACACAAGGACCTGCCCTTCATGATCCGCTCTCCCCAGACGTTGGAACCCAAAGTGGCGCTGCCTGGATGAAACCTTGGCGTGCAGCTTCGTCGCGTCGGCAGACACCCAACCCCTTCCGATCATGACCGCCGCGGCTCCCCAGCCGCGAGGCGGTACGGAGCCCGAGCATACCCATCGCCCATCGCTCTCCACCAATGAAAAGACCGCCACCCGGCATAGCCGCAAGTTATGGTTGCGGGCATCGCGCAACGGCACTGTGCGCCTGAAATAGCCGTCCGAAATCAGGGTGTCCACGGTGCGCACGGCGCGGCACGCCCACCGTCTCCCCGCGACTGCCTCGCCATGTACGATGCGGACACAGTGCCGGCCCGGAACGTGCATCGCATCGGCGTTCGCCGGTGGCGGCACGGATCGCCGGCGCCCCGTCACGTTCTGCGGAGGAAGGGATGAAAAGACTGGCACGTTGGTTGGGGGCAGCACTACTGGCGACGTCCGTGCCCTGCATGGTCCAGGCGAGCGACGATGTACCACCCGGCACCATCGCACTGACCGTGCGCCTGCCCAATCCCGGCCAGAAGCTCCTGTACATCCACGAAAGCCTGCCGGTCGGGCCCGGTCCGCTGACGCTCTACTACCCGAAATGGATTCCCGGCGACCACTCGCCCGACGGCCCCATCGAACTGCTCATGGGCCTTAAGTTCACGGCAGGTGGCCAACGCGTGGCATGGCAGCGCGATGAGCTGGACCGGTTCACCTTTCACCTCGTGGTGCCAGCCGGCGCGCAGCAGCTGGACGTCGATTTCCAGTTTCCTGCCACGGAGCGCGTCACGCCGAACCTGATGGGCATCAGCTGGGACCAGCTCGCGTTGTATCCGTCCGGTTACCCGACCAAGGCGCTGATCTATCAGCCCACCCTGGTCATTCCGGCCGACTGGAGCTATGCGACCGCCCTGGAAACGGCGACGCACGATGGCGGGCGCATCAGCTTCAAACCTGTGTCGTTCAACACGCTGGCCGATTCGCCCGTGATCGCCGGCAAGCACTTCCGCCAGGTGGACCTGACTCCGGCGGGCTCGCCGGTACGCCGCTATCTGGACGTAGTGGGCGACAGCGCCGGGTCGCTGGAAGCGTCGGATGCCCAGATCGCTGGCTTCCGCCAGCTGATTGAACAGGCGCAGGCACTGTTCCACTCCCATCACTACGACAGCTACCACTTGTTGCTGACGCTGAGCGACTACGTGCCGGTGGGCGGCCTCGAACATCACCAGTCAAGCGACGACCGTGCGCGCGGTGGTTCGAAGATGTTTGCCGATGCCGATCACTTCCTGTTGGATGCCTCGCTGCTGCCGCACGAGTACACCCATTCGTGGAGCGGGAAATTCATGCGCCCGGACGGCCTGTGGCAACCCGATTTCGAACAGCCGGAACGGCCCGGCATGCTGTGGATCTACGAAGGCCTCACGGTTTACCTGGGCGATGTGCTGACGGCGCGCAGTGGCCTGTGGTCGGCCGACACCTGGCGCGATGTGGTGGCCTATCGTGCCGCCGACATGGCGAACCGGCCGGGCCGCAGCTGGCGGCCGCTGGTCGATACGGCGATTGCCGTGGATTACTCCGCACCCACGGCCTGGGGCAACTGGCGGCGACAGAATGACTTCTACCGCGAAGGCGAACTGCTGTGGCTGGCGGTGGACATGCGGATTCGCGAGAAGAGCCATGGCCAGCGTTCGATCGACGACTTCGCGCGACTTTTCTTCGGCGCGGATGACGGCAGCTTCGTCACGCACACCTATACCTTCGACGATGTCGTCGCCACGCTCGACAAGGTGCAGCACGACGACTGGGCACCCTTCCTGAAGCGCTGGACCGATGGCGTGGACGATCAGGTGCCGCTGCTTTCAGGCATCGATGCCAGCGGCTGGAAGTTGGTGTACACCGACCAGCCCTCCTCGTATCAGCATGCGCTCGAAACGGTGGGGCAGGGCGAGCTGGAAGTGAAGGGCATCAACGCCATGGCTTCCCTGGGCCTGTTCCTCAAGGACGATGGCGAAGTGATGGACGTGCTGTGGAACGGGCCTTCGTTCAAGGCCGGCCTTGCTCCGGGCATGAAGCTTGTTTCGATCAACGAGCATGCGTTCAGTCCCGCCGTGTTTCGGGACGGCATCACGCAGGCGAAGATGGACAAGAAACCTTTGCAGGTGCGCGTGCAGAACGACGGCGTGAATGAACTTCATGCCATCGACTACAGCGGTGGACTGAAGTATCCGCACCTGGTGCACGCCACCGGCAAAACCGACTCGCTGCAGAAGATCCTCGCACCCCGGCGCGACGGCGGCGGTCCGTAGCGCAGCCGCCGAAACGCCTCCATGACATGAAACGCCTCACCACCGTGGCTAAAGAGCGCGCCCGGTGGATGGCGCTGTGCGTGGCGCGCCGTTCACGAGGTGTGCACGGCATCCTCTGCTGAAATCCAAGCGTTGTGGAGCCAGCCAACCACCGGGTTGTCCTGTGGCGATTCGCGTGATCAGGGGATGCACACCATGAAAGCCTGCGCTGTCGCACTGCTTTGTCTGGGAATGACTGCGGGCGCCCTGTCCGGTGGCGATGCCCTGGCCCAGCAGACCACCACCACGAACACCTTCCAGGTACGCATAGGCATCCTGGGAACCTGCAACGTGCTGACGCCGACCGATATCGATTTCGGCACGCATGTTCCAAGTGTCGGCACGCACGACCAGACCGGCACCATCGACGTGCAATGCACCAAGGACACGCCATTCACGCTGGGGCTGGATGGTGGAACGACCAACGGCAACGTCAACGCACGCGCGATGACCAACGGCACCGTCAAGATCGCCTACACGCTTGCACACGACGCTGCCAAGACGCAGCTCTGGGGCAACGATGCCAGCAACTGGTACTCCGGTACCGGACTTGGGCTGGGCTCCGCCTACAACATCGCACTGACCGTTTACGCGCGCGCCACCATCGCGGGCAATGAACCACCCGGCACGTATACGGACACCGTCACCGCCACACTCACCTACTGAGCGGGAGCGAGCACATGCGCATGATGAATCGGATTCCCGGACGCGCTTTCCGGACCTCGCTGCTGACCGCCATGGTCGGACTGGGCCTTGCCCTGGGCAGCACGGTCACGCAGGCGGCAGCGCTGCAGGTGTCGCCGGTGATGGTGGATTTCAAACCCACCGAACAGGCCCAGGCGATTTACCTGGTGAACAACGGCAAGGAACCGCTGGAAGCCCAGGTGCGCGTCCGGCGCTGGACGCAGGTGCAGGGCCAGGACAAGCTGGATGAAGTGGACGACGTGGTAGCAAGCCCCGCGATCATCCGCGTGGCCCCCGGTGAACGTCAGGTGGTGCGCGTGGTGCGCAAGAAGCCCACGGCGCCCGCACAGGAGCTGAGCTACCGCCTGCTGGTGGACGAGCTGCCGCAGAAAACGAAGGCCGAGCACAGCGGACTGAACGTGCTGCTTCGCTATTCCATCCCAGTGTTCATCGCGCCAGCCGGCAGTGCCACTCAGCCCTCCAGCGAAGACGCCCAGACCGAAACGAATCTGAGCGTGGTGCATGCGCAACTGGTCGCCGCCGCGGCGGGCAAGTCCAACCTGCTCATGCGCAACGACGGCACCGTGCATATCCGCGTCAGCCATCTGGGCCTGACCTCGGCCAGCGGCAAGGACCGCATCCTGGAAGACGGACTGGTGGGCTATGTCCTGCCCGGGCAGCAGATGAGCTGGCCGGTGGATGTGGCGTATCCGCTACCCGCAGGCGAAACCCTCAAGGCGCGCTTCAATGACGACAGGGAAACCCACCCGGTCCCATTGGACCTCGCTGGCCGCTAGTGCAATTGCGGCATGCAGCCTGGAGTGCCACGCCCGCCCCGTGCCGCCCGATGCGGCAGCGCCCCAGCAGCTGACGCTTGCGACCGACGTGACGAACGCCAGCCCGAAGGAACCGGGCATGGAAGAGCTGTACCTGGGCGTCACGCTCAATCGCGTCGACACGCACAAGCTGGGGCACTTTTACCGCGCACATGACGCGCTCTATACAGATGCCGCCACCCTGCACGCATTGGGCCTGTCCTGGCCGGGCGACCATCAGGCGCACGGCCTGGTTGCACTGGTTTCGCTACCGGGGCTGGAAATCCATTACGACGCGGCGAACCAACGCCTGTCCCTGACCGCGCCCATTGAACTGCTGGGAGGGCCCTCCGCCCTCATCGGCTATATCCCGCCGCCACCGCCGCGGCTCGATCCGGCCGCCCGCGCTCCGGGCCTTCTGTTCAATTACGACCTCTACGCGCAGGGTGGCGACGGCTACCGGGCGATCAGCGGCTGGAACGAGCTGCGCCTGTTCGGGCTGGGTCCCGGCGTGTGGCGCACCAGCAGCGTGGTCAATGCCACGCACAGCAACATCGCCGGCGACGATCGCCAGTTCATTCGCCTGGATACCTCCTGGGAACTCGATTTCCCCTCGTCCATGGTGAGCGTGGTGGTGGGCGACTCCACCAATGGCGCGCTGGATTGGACGCGCGCCACGCGATTCGGCGGCATACGCGTATCGCGCGACTTCAACCTGCAGCCGTACCGCGTCACCGTTCCGCTGGCCTCGTTCGCCGGTGAGGCCACCTTGCCTTCCACCGTGGACATGTTCATCAACGGCATCCGGCAGTCCGAACAAAACGTGCTGCCGGGACGCTTCCAGATCGACAGCGCACCCGTGCTCAACGGTGCCGGCCAGGCGCAGGTGGTGGTCACCGACATCACCGGGCAGAGCCGTGTCGTCAACTTCTCGCTCTACAACAACCCGTCGATGCTGCAGGCAGGATTGAGCGACTGGTCGTTCGAGGCGGGCAAGGTGCGGCTGGACTACGGCCTCAAATCCTTCTCGTATGCCGCCGACGCCATGGGCACGGGCACGTACCGCTATGGCCTCAGCAATTTCCTGACCCTCGAAGCACATGCGGAAGTCACGCGCGACCTCTCCATGGGTGGCGGCAGCTTCATGCTGCGCATGGGACCGGCCGGCGGCGTGCTGAGTGCGTCTTACGCCATGAGCCAGCACGCGGGTGACAACGGATACCAGCACGGGCTGGGCTATGAGTGGGAAGGTGTGCTGCTCAATGTGCGCCTGTCCACGTTGCGCAACGATGCGGCCTTTGCCGATGTGGCCAGCCTTGCGGGTACCGGCCTGCCGCGACGGGTCGACCAGGCGTTCTTCGGCCTCAACCTGGGCCGCGGCCAGCTGGGCACCAGTTATCTGCGCCAGGACCAGGCCGGCGGCATACGCGCACGCTACGCCAGCCTGAGCTGGTCGCAGACCACCAGCCGCTACGGCAACTTCAGCCTCAGCTTCAGCCACGACCTGGGCGGCGGCACGGGTTCCACGGCCTATGTGTACTGGTCGCTTCCGCTGGGTGACCGGCGACAGGTGTGGAGCGGTGCGCAGCACCAGACGGCCGGCAACACCCTCACGGCCGGCGCGACGCAGTCGATCCCGGGCGATTCGGATGGCTGGGGCTGGCGCGTGCAGGGGGCGGCGGGGGACCAGGCCACCGACCAGGCCGAGGTGGGCCAGCTCACCCGCTTTGGCGAGTGGCGCGCCGGCGTGCAGGCATGGCGCGGTGACGGGCGCTCCGACACGACCGCCTATGTCGACGTCAACGGCGGCGTGCTGCTTATGTTGGGCAGCGTCTTCCCGATGCGCCGGGTGGACGATTCCTTCGCGCTGGTCACCACCGACGGCATTGCCGGCGTACCGGTGATGCTCGAGAACCGCTTCGTCGGCAATACCAATGACAAGGGACAGTTGCTGGTGACCGAGCTGAACGCGTGGCAGAACAACGACGTGAAAATCGATCCGCTGGTGTTGCCTGCGGAGATCGAAGTGGGGCGCGTGCAGCTCTCGGTGGTGCCGCCGACGGACAGCGGTGTGCTGGCGCGATTCCCCATGCGCAGGACAACACCGGTGATGCTGGCGCTGCGCGCGCCCGACGGGCAGTGGGTGGCGCCCGGTACCGAAGCGCGCCTTGAATCGAACGGTGCGCCCGCCGTGGAGGTGGTCGTGGGTTACGAGGGCAAGGTCTACCTGCAGGATCCACCCGCCGGCGCACGACTGATGGTTCCGCTGGCATCGGGGCAATGCTCCATCGTGCTGCCCGATCCGCTACCCGGCAGCGGATGGCTCGATCTGGGAGAACTGCCGTGCCGCTGACCGCCTCAACCGCACCGCGCCGGCTGGTCTGGCTGGGCCTGCTGGCGCTGCTCCTGCTGGCGCTGGTGCCCCGGCAGGGCCATGCGCAGGGCTGCTACGTGAGCGGCGCGTTCGGCATGAATTTCGGTGCGGTAGGCACCCACGGCGGTTCATCCAGTTCGTCCGTGCAGGTGGTCTGCCAGCCCGACTACGCCACCAGCCGCACGCTGTACTACCACCTCTGCCTGTATATGGGGCCAGGCTCGCAGAGCGGCGGACAGACGACGCGCCGCATGACCAACTACAACGGCTGGTACCTCGACTACGACCTGTTTGCCGACCCCGCGCACACGCAGCGCATCGGCGATATCGGCTCCTCACCCGTGTACCAGTTGCACGGCGCCGTGCCACCCGGCTCGCCCATGACGCTGAATGCCTTCATCTACGGACTGGTCTATCCGAACCAGCCCGTCGCGGCGTCACCACCGAATTATCAGGAGACGAGCATTCCAGGCACCGTCCATTTCAGCTTCCGCTACGACTCGCCCAGCCCCACACCGTCGCCCGATTGCATGAGCGACGTGGGCGCCAGCGGCACGGGTGCCACCTCGTTCAACACCTCCGTTGTCGAGGCTTCGTTCGAGAACGCCTGCAGCGTCAGCGCCACGGATCTCGACTTCGGCCAGGTGCTGCCCACGCAGGCGATCAACGCGGTATCCACGGTTCGCGTGCAGTGTCCTGCCAATACCGCATGGAAAGTGGGCCTGGACAACGGCCTGAACTACAACGCCGGCCTGCGGCGCATGTCCGGCAGTGGCAGCACCATCACCTACGAACTCTACCGGGATGCCACACGCACGCAGGAATGGGGCAATACCGATGGATCCATGAACACCGGCACGACGGACAACACCGGCAGCGCGGTCAACCTCACCGTCTACGGAAAGGTCTCGGCGCAGCCGGATACACCGGCGGGTCAGTACAGCGACACGGTCGTGGTGACGCTGTACTACTGAGAGACGCCGACGTCTCTGCAGGCAGGTGGATCAGGTCATGCGTTCCGATGAAGCGGCCACGCGTGCAGAACCGGTCGTTCACCGGGCGCCGGCGCGGTGACGGGCTCAGGGCATGTACTGCCCGATGATCATGGCGTTGAGCTCGCGCCCTTTCCAGAACATGTGATGGATCCGCTCATTGAGCTTCTCCAGCGAACTGGAACTGATGTCACCAAAGCTGAGCATCACGGCAGGTCGCGACCCGTCTCCCGGGACATGCTCGATGTCCTTCCAGGCCGGAAAGCCGTATTTGGCCAGAAATTCTCCGAGTTCCTCATCCGAGGTTCCCGGTGCGATGTTGCCCAGCAATAGACGCAACATGATCCTTTCTCCTGCCGTGCCACCGGGCAGCATCGCTTTCGATGGCAGGCGCTTCAGTCGTCAGTATTTCT
Organism: Dyella telluris; assembly: GCF_014297575.1. Lineage (NCBI taxonomy): Bacteria > Pseudomonadati > Pseudomonadota > Gammaproteobacteria > Lysobacterales > Rhodanobacteraceae > Dyella > Dyella telluris. Next base: position 2,072,595 of record NZ_CP060412.1, read on the forward strand.
GCGGAATGAAACGGAAGGGGTAATCCGGTTCGCGGTAGCCGCCTGCCTTCTGGCGCTTGGGCAGCTCGATCTTGGGCCGATCCACCTCTTCATAGGGAATGCGGCCGAGCAGGTCGGCGATGATGTTGAGGCGCGCGCGCCGCTTGTCGTTGGAATCCACCACCAGCCATGGCGCGAACTGCGTGTCGGTCGCCTTGAACATGTCGTCGCGGGCACGCGAGTAGTCGTACCAGCGGCTGTATGACTTGAGATCCATCGGCGACAGCTTCCACAGCTTTCGTCCGTCGTTGATGCGCCCCTTGAGCCGGCGGGTCTGCTCCTCCTCGCTGACCTCCAGCCAGTACTTCAGCAGGATGATGCCCGAGCTCACGATGCTTCGCTCCACCAGCGGCGCCACGCGCAGGAAGGTTTCCACCTGGTCTTCGGTGCAGAACTCCATCACGCGCTCAACGCCGGCGCGGTTGTACCAGCTGCGATCGAAGATCACGATTTCACCAGCTGCCGGCAGATAGGGCAGGTAGCGCTGGATGTACATCTGACTCTTTTCGCGGTCAGTGGGCGCGGGGAGCGCTATCACGCGGAACACGCGTGGACTGACACGCTCGGTGATGGCCTTGATGGCCCCGCCCTTGCCCGCGCCGTCACGGCCCTCAAAGACGATGCACACTTTCGCCCCGGTCTTCTGCACCCACATCTGCAGCTTCACCAGCTCGACGTGCAGCTTCTCCAATGCCTTGTCGTACTCCTTGCCCTTCAGCCGGGTGTCTTCGGCGGGAGCGGCCGGCTCCGGCTGCTTTTTTTCCTTTGTCTTTTCCTTTGCCATGGCATCGCGCCTCCCACGGTTAGAGAGCTCACTTGCAACGACTCCGGTCAACCACCCGGCGAAAGAACACGCACAATGGCGACGCCCTGTCCACGGCATCGCCACGCCGGCCACGACAGCCGGTTAGTTCATCCCCATCCATCCGCATCCAGCGTGACAGCAGGTTCATCAAGCCTTCGTCAAATCAGGCGCTTGCCAGCCGCGAAGCAGGGCCCCTGGCGTACTGGATGTAGGCGCGCTGCAGAACTATGATCGGCCTGCCTCGGTTGGACAGGATGTGATCGCATCATGCTTTCCGACGAACCCCTGCTTCCCATGGAGCCTGCGACGAACAACACGCGGGCGTGGTTGCGTTGGCTGCCGGGCGTAGAGACGCTGCGGAGCTATCAGGCCAGTTGGTTACCCAAAGACATCGTCGCCGGCCTGGTCGTGACGACCATGCTGGTGCCCGTGGGCATTGCCTATGCCGAGGCCTCGGGTGTTCCTGGTGTGTATGGCTTGTACGCCACCATCGTTCCGCTGCTGGCCTATGCCATCTTCGGCCCCAGCCGCATCCTGGTGCTTGGCCCGGACTCCGCACTGGCAGCGCCCATTCTCGCCGTCGTGGTGTCCGTCTCCGCCGGCGACCCCTCACGCGCCATTGCCGTCGCCGGCATGATGGCGGTCGTATCCGGCCTGCTCTGCGTCCTGCTGGGATTGTTCCGGCTGGGCTTCATCACCGAGCTGCTGTCCAAACCGATTCGATACGGCTACATGAATGGCATTGCGCTGACAGTGCTGGTAAGCCAGCTACCCAAGTTCTTCGCTATTTCCATCGAAGATCAGGGGCCGCTGCGCGAGATGGTGAGCCTCGGCAAGGCCATCGTTGCGGGCAAGGCCAACTGGTACACCTTTGCCGTGGGTGCAGGGACGCTCGTGCTGATCCTGCTTCTCAAACCCTTCAAGCGGCTGCCGGGCATCCTCATCGCGGTCGTCGTCGCCATGCTGTGTGTCGTCGCCTTCAAGCTGCAGGGCTACGGGGTCAAGGTGCTTGGCCAGATTCCGCAGGGCTTGCCACGGTTCGAGATCCCCTGGGCAGACGGGGCCGACCTGGTGAAGATCCTTCTTGGCGGCTTCGCCGTGGGCTTGATCTCGCTCGCGGACACCAGCGTGTTGTCGCGCACGTTTGCCGCGCGCCTGCATACGCGCGTCGACCCCAACCAGGAGATGGTCGGATTGGGCGTCGCCAACCTGGCGGCCGGCTTTTTCCAGGGCTTTCCCATCAGCAGCAGCTCATCGCGCACCCCAGTGGCCGAGGCGGCGGGCGCGAAAACACAGCTGACGGGCGTGGTGGGCGCCGTCGTGGTGGCGCTGTTGCTGATGGTGGCGCCGAACCTCATGCGCAACCTGCCCAACAGCGCACTGGCAGCCGTCGTGATTGCGGCGGCGCTCAGCCTGTTCGAGTTCGCCGACCTCAAGCGCATCTTCCGGATCCAGCAATGGGAGTTCTGGCTTTCCATTGCCTGCTTCGTCGGCGTTGCGGTGTTCGGCACCATCCCGGGCATCTGCATTGCCGTGGTCATTGCGGTCATCGAGTTCCTGTGGGATGGATGGCGGCCGCATTTCGCCGTACTCGGCCGCGTGGAAGGCCTGCGCGGCTACCACGATACAAAGCGCTATCCGCAGGCTGCGCGGATTCCGGGCCTGGTGCTGTTCCGCTGGGACGCGCCGCTGTTCTTCGCAAACGCCGAACTGTTCCAGCAACGCCTGCTGGAGGCTGTCGATTCATCACCGACACCCGTGCGCAGGGTGATCGTGGCGGCCGAACCGGTGACCAGTGTTGATGTCACGTCCGCCGACATGTTGCGCGAGCTGAGCTGCACCCTGCTCGATCGGAACATCGCGCTTCATTTCGCTGAAATGAAGGATCCGGTGCGCGACAAGCTCCGGCGCTTCGAGTTGACCGACGTCATCGGCGACGCAAGTTTCCACCCCACGGTGGGTAGCGCCGTGGATGACTACCTGCACAAGTCCTGACCCACGCCGAAATCTATAGGGCGAACGCAGCGGGGATCACCTGCTGCACGTGGCGATGCACGGTTGCCGGCAAACGCGTCACAACTCGACCAGTGACGACGCTGGCCTCGGCCGGGTCGGCTGAACTGATCCGTCGCGACTCGCGGCCCTGCGGGCCCGGAAGAGCGGACGGGCCGCGGATCGCGCAGGCGCCTTGATGAATGCAGCTGACATCCGGACGCGGCCTGGTCGCCGGATCCGGCCTGTTGACGTCGGGGAGCCGCCTTCGTGTACCCCGAAAACAAAAAAGCCCCGCATTTCTGCAGAGCCTTCTGGATACACGCAATGGTGGCTATGGGTGGACTCGAACCACCGACCCCAGCATTATGAGTGCTGTGCTCTAACCGGCTGAGCTACATAGCCTTGGGTGCCGCCCGCCGCGGATGCCGACGTGGCGTCGGTCTGGCAGGGCCCGGCAGTGTAGTGGGCCCGGGCGTTCGGTTCAAGAGGTCCGGTTGTCCCGCCTTCCTGAGCGTGCTTGAATGGGCTCCAGAGCCATGGCGGAGGTGAGTCGTCCGTCGTACCCGCCCGGCTTCAGGAGGCAACATGATCGACGTCGATGGCTATCGCCCCAATGTAGGCATCGTTCTGCTCAATGCAGACGGCCGCCTGTTCTGGGCGCGGCGCGTCAATCGTGATGGCTGGCAGTTCCCCCAGGGCGGCATGCGCAGCGACGAGACGCCGCTGGAAGCCATGTACCGCGAGCTGGAAGAAGAAACCGGGCTGGCTCCGCACCATGTCGAGGTGATCGGCGCCACCCGTGGCTGGCTGCGCTACCGCCTGCCCAGCCGCTATGTCCGCCACCACCAGCACCCCACATGCATTGGCCAGAAGCAGGTGTGGTTCCTGCTGCGCCTGGTGGGGGCTGAGGACGACCTGCGCCTGGACGCCTGCGAGAAACCGGAGTTCGATCACTGGCGCTGGGTGGATTTCTGGTACCCGGCGGCCCATGTGGTCAACTTCAAGCGGCAGGTCTACGAGCGCGCCCTGCGCCACTTCGCGCCGCTGGTGGAATCGCTGCTGAGCCTGGAACTGGGCGAGCTGCCGCACCGCGAGGGCCCGCAGGCCGGTGACGGGCGACGCAAGGGCAAGGCCGCGGCCTGATCCCGGCAAGCGGCCGGTCCGGCGTGCGTCCCACGGCGCCGGCGCGCCCCATCTTCACGTACCCGGCCGCTGCCTGAACGCACCCCCGGGACCCCACCCCTGAGCTCAGTTGACAATCATTCGCATTTGCGTTCCCATATGCACCCATGTATATCTGCATGTGCAACGCCGTGACCGACGGCGACATCCGCCGAGCCGCCGCCGAGGGCGTCCATCAGTTCGCCGAACTGCAGGCGCGCACCGGCTGTTCCGATTGCTGCGGCTGCTGCGAGTCCGAGGCCCGTGCCACGCTGGACAAGGCCGTGGAGCAGGTGCTCTCGAGCTTGCCGGTGGTCGCCATCGCCTGAGCCGGCACCCCCATGCAGAACCCCGTGACGCGCAGCCCAGGCTGCGCGTTTTCGTATGCGCAAGTCCTAGTCATTCTCGTTCCGACACCTGCACAGAGGACGCCGTATAGTCGGGCGCTGCATTGATAGGAGACTTCCCATGAAGGGCGACGCCAAGGTCATCGAGTTCCTCAACAAGGTGCTCTACAACGAGCTCACGGCCATCAACCAGTACTGGCTGCATTACCGCATGTACAAGGACTGGGGCTATGACGAACTGGCCGAGCACGAGCGCAAGGAATCCATCGAGGAGATGAAGCACGCCGACAATCTGGTCGAGCGCATCCTGTTCCTCGACGGCCTGCCCAACCTGCAGCACCTGGGCAAGCTGCGCATCGGCGAGAATCCGGTGGAATGCCTGCAGGGTGACCTGGACCTGGAGATCGCGGCCGTGAAGGATCTTCGCGAAGCCATCGCCCACAGCGAAGGCGTAGCCGACTTCGTCAGCCGCGACCTGTTCAAGAGCATCCTGCACGACGAGGAAGAGCACATCGACTGGCTGGAAACCCAGTTCAGCCTGATCAAGGACCTGAGCGCCGAGCGCTACCTGCAGTCCAAGATCGACAGCTGATCCCGCGTGCCGATGGGAACGGTCGCAAAGCGTGCCACCGTTCCTTGACGCTCTCTGCACACCGGGGCTATACCTTGGTTTTCCCCGGGAACGCCCCGCATGGCTTCACGTCCGCCACCGCGCTTCGTGGTACGTCCGCACGACGCAACGGTCGGGCGGCGGCGCCTGTGGCTGGCAGCCGCCTGGGTAGCCAGCCTGCTCATCGTCGGGTTGGTGGTGGGCAGCATTGCCCACCACGGCACCCCGGTTGCCAATGAAGAACGCCAGATCAAGGCGCTTACCCGGCAGAACAACGACCTCCAGCAGCAGGTGGCCAACCTGCAGCGCGCGGGCCAGGTGGCGGATATCGCCACCCGCTCGCTGCGCAAGACGCTGTCCGAGCGCGAAGAGGAAATCAGCGGCCTGCGCGCCGACCTCGGTTTCTATGCCCGCCTGACCGGCGGCGATGCCCAGCGCGAAGGGCTGAAGGTGCAGGAAGTGCGCCTGCAGCCGGTGGAGCATTCGCACGCCTGGAACCTCACGCTCAGCGTGACCCAGAACGCCAAGCGCGGCGACGACGTGACCGGCAACGCCACGGTGAGCGTGGAAGGCCTGCGCGGTGACAAGGTGGTCCAGCTGGACTGGCCCGCGCTGGGCGATGCCGCGCAACGCGACGGCATCCCCTTCCGCTTCAAGTATTTCCAGCAGCTGCAGAGCACCATCGTGCTGCCGGCCGACTTCCGGCCCACCCGACTCATCATCAAGGTCCAGCCCGCCGGGGACGATCCGGTGACCCGCGCGGTCGCCTGGGGCGAGGCGCTGTCTGGCCACCTCACACCGACCCAAGGGGAACAAGATGCTCAACCGTAAGCGCAACGAGCGCGCGCCCGCCCACCCGGATACCAGCCTGATCGCCCGCGGCACCCTTATCCAGGGCGACGTGCGCTTCAGCGGCGCGCTGCATCTCGACGGCCAGATCGTCGGCTCGGTGCTGGCCGAGGAGGAAGGCGCCGTTTTCACGCTGAGCGAGAGCGGGCACGTGCAGGGCGAAATCCGCGTGCCGCACGCCATCATCAACGGCCAGGTGCGCGGCGATATTCACGCCACCGACCGCCTGGAACTGGCTGCGGAAGCCCGCGTGGTGGGCGACGTTCACTACCGCACGCTGGAGATGGCCGCCGGAGCCCAGGTGAACGGGCGCATGAGCCACCACTCGCTGGAAGTGCCCAGGGAGCTGCCTGCACCTACGCTGGCCGGGGCAGAAGCCGTACCGGCCTGATCGCGGTATCCTTGCGTACGAGTTGCCGCATCCCCACTTGAGTCCCATGGATACCGTCGTTCCCCTCCCCATCGTTCCCGACTACCGCAGCGCCGGCGCCCCGCTGGTGTTTACCGAGGCTGCGGCCCGCAAGGTGCATGAGCTGATCCAGGAAGAGGGCAATCCGGAGCTCAAGCTGCGCGTGTACATCACAGGCGGCGGCTGTTCCGGCTTCCAGTACGGCTTCACCTTCGACGAAGCCCAGGCCGAGGACGACTTCGCGCTGGCGCGCGAGGGCGTGACCCTGCTGGTGGACCCGCTGTCCCTGCAGTACCTCACCGGCGCCGAGATCGATTACTCGGAAAGCCTGAGCGGCTCGCAGTTCGTCATCCGCAACCCCAACGCCAAGACCACCTGCGGCTGCGGCTCCTCCTTCTCCGCCTGAGATTCGTCACGGCATGGATAGCCCCACCTTGCCGCGACGCAACACCTTCGCGGGACTCAGCCTGATCCTCGATCGCGTCGCCGAGCGCCGCGATGAATCCCTGTGGATCAGCGAACTGGCAGCGTCGGATTCGGCGCGCTACCTGCTGATCGACCCGCTTGGCCAGACCTACCTTCCCACGGACGGCCAGACCTTGCGCTGGCTGGACGCTGCCGAGCGCGAACGACTGCTGGGCGACGTGAAGGCGAGCTTCCTCGGCCTGACCGACGAACGCCCGAACTTCCTGCTGGCGCTGGACGACGACAAGCGCGCCGGTGAGCTGGAACACGCGCTGGGCGCACGCCGTGCCGGCCTGCGTGACATTGGCCTGCTGCTGCCCGTGGACGAAGCGGGCCTGTTTGCCTACGGCAAAGGCCTGGCCCACTGGCAGCGCGAAACGCGCCATTGCCCGTACTGCGGTTCGCCGCTGGTGCTGGTGGCATCCGGGCATCGCGCGCAATGCACCAACACCGCATGCGGCCGCATGCAGTTTCCACGCACGGACGCCGCCGTCATCGTGATCGTGGAACACGAGGGCGCCTGCCTGCTCGGGCGCCAGGCCGGCTGGCCCAAGGGCCGCTATTCCACACTGGCCGGTTTCGTCGAACCGGGCGAATCGCTGGAAGATGCCGTGCGCCGCGAGGTGGCGGAAGAATCCGGCGTGATCGTGGGCGACGTGCATTACCACTCCTCGCAGCCGTGGCCGCTGCCGCAATCGCTGATGGTCGGCTTCACCGCCACGGCCGTCGACCGCACCATCCGCCTGCGCGACCACGAGCTGGAAGAAGCACGCTGGTTCACGCCGCAGGACATCGTCGACGGCATGGCCGACGGCAGCTTCCTGCCCTCGCTGCCGCTGTCGGTGTCGTACCGCCTGCTCGAACACTGGTTGCGCGAACGGGCAGGACTGGAGCTGGACGCACTGGTGGCGCAGCACAAGCGCTGAGCTGCTGACCCGTCACGACCTTGCCCTACAATGCGGCCGTCGACCGGAGATCCGCATCCATGGCTGTCAGCTTGCTATCCGCACTCATCGCACTGGGCCTGGTGCATCTCATGCCACAACTCGCGCACTGGCGCGGCGACGGCGGCTTCCGCCGCTGGGTGGCGCAGCTGGGCGACACCGCAGGTCCCGCCCGCGTGGCCGTGACGCTGAGCGTGCCGACGGCGCTGTGCCTGATTGCGCTCTGGCTGATCCACCTGCTGCCCGGCAGCGAGCTGTTCCGCCTGGTCTTCTCGACCGTGGTGCTGCTGTACTGCTTTGGTCCGCACGCTTACGAGGCGGATCTGGAAGCCATCATCAAGGCGCCTGACCAGCCGACGCGCGAGGCTGCCGCGCAGGCACTCTCCGACGATGGCGACCCGGTGGCCTGGAACGCCGTGGCGCTGGGCGAGGCCACCGCTTACGCCGCCCTGCATCGCCGCTTCGGCGTGGTTCTGTGGTTCTTCCTGCTGGGGCCGGCCGCTGCCTTGCTCTATCGCCTTGCCCAGACGCTGGGTCGCGACCAGACCCTGCGACTCGATGCGGCCGCGCGCCGCACGGCACGCTCCTTCGCCAACCTGGCTGACTGGCTGCCTGCCCAGCTGATGGTGTTCACGCTGGCGCTGGTCGGCCACTGGGATGCCGTGATCGGTGCATGGAAACAATGGCACCAGCAGCAATCGCCCAACAGCTGGTATGTGGAAGGCCCCGGCTTTCTCGGCGCTGCCGCGCGCGCGGACGTTCAGGTGGATATCGAAGCCGGCGACGGTTACGCAGAAGAACGCATCGACACGCTGGCCGAACTGATCCGTCTGCGTGGCGCGCTGCTGCGCGCCCTGCTCGCGTGGCTCAGCGTGGTGGCATTGATCGTGCTGGGCGGCTGGGCGGCCTGAGGGCTACCGCGCGGATGCGCGACGCGCATCCGCCACGAACCACGTGCTCAGGCGAAGTCGCCGCGCAACTCGCGCACCCGCGCTTCGAGCGTCTCCATCCGCGCGTCGGCCGGTGCATACGGTGCGCCGGCCACCAACTCCACCCGTGCGCGGAAACGGCGCGGCAGGCGCGCACGATGCAGCATGGAATCGCGCCGGCTCCACACGCTGCCCCACAGGCCCCGCAGGGCCAGCGGCACGACCGGCACCGGACGACGATCGAGAATGCGCGCCACGCCGGGGCGGAACGGCGCGATCTGGCCATCCTTGCTCAGGCCACCTTCGGGGAAGATGCACACCAGATCGCCATCGGCGAGCGCGGCGTCCACTTCGTCATAGGCGCGCTGCAATATCGCCGGGTCTTCTTTCTGACCCGCGATGGGAATGGCCTTGGCCGTGCGGAACACGAACTTCAGTACCGGGATGTTGAAAATCTTGTAGTACATGACGAAGCGCGCGGGCCGACGCAGGTTCGCCATCAGCAGCAACGGGTCCATGAAGCTCACGTGGTTGCACACGAGCAAGGCAGGCCCTTCCTCCGGGATGTTTTCCAGGCCATCGACGCGCACGCGATAGAGCGTGTTCACCAGTATCCAGGTGATGAAGCGCATCAAGAATTCGGGAACGATGGTGAAGATGTACACCGCCACCACCACATTGAGTAGCGCGGCAGCGAGGAAGATCTGCACGGCGGTGAGGCCCAGCGCCCCCAGTCCCAGGCCGAAACCCGAGGCCAGGCAGATGAACAACGCATTGATGATGTTGTTGCCGGCAATGACGCGCGAGAGGCGATCGCGCGGCGTGCGCGCCTGCACGTAGGCAAACAACGGCACCACGTAGAAGCCGCTGAACACCCCGATCAGCGTGAGATCCATCACCACGCGCCAGCTGCCCGCGCCATGCAGGAACGCCATCCAGTCGATGCCATGCACAGCGGCCAGATGCGGGTGCGCAAAATACAGATCCACGCCGAATGCGGTGAGGCCAAACGCACCCAGTGGCACCAGGCCCACTTCCACGCGATGCCCCGACATGCGTTCGCACAGCAGCGCGCCCACGCCGGTGCCCAACGAGAACAGCGTAAGCACCAGCGTGTTGACCGAACCGTCGCCGCCCAGGTTGAGCCGCGTGTAGTTCGGCAGCTGCGCCACCAGCACGGTACCGAAGAACCAGAACCAGGAAATGCCGAGCACCGCGTTGAACACGCGGCGATCCTGCTTGGTGATGCCCAGCACGCGCGCCGTTTCGGTCGCCGGGTTCCAGTTGAAGACAAGGTCGGGCGCCGTGGCTGGCGCCGGCGGAATGCGCCGGCTGGCGAGATAACCGAGCACCGCGATGGCGATGGTGGTGGCGGAAGCCGCGATGGGGCCATAGCCGTGGATCAGCATCAGCGAGTTGCCGGCAATCATGCCGACCAGCATGGCCAGCTGCGTGCCCATCTCCACCATGCCGTTGCCGCCCACCAGTTCGGAGGGCTTCAGCGCCTGCGGCAGGATGGCGTACTTGATCGGGCCGAACGTGGTGGAGTGCAGGCCCATCAGGAACAGCACCACCAGCAGCAGCGTGGTGTGGTGCGTGTAGAAGCCGATGGCCGCTATCACCATGGCGGCGATTTCGAACAGCTTCACGTAGCGAATGATGCGCGATTTCTCACACTTCTCGGCAAGCTGGCCCGCGGTGGCCGAGAACAGGAAGTAGGGAAGGATGAACAAGGCAGGCGCCAGGTTGGTGTACAGCGACACCGTCTTGTCATCGAGCCCCATCTGGAACGCCACCAGCATGACCATGGCGTTGCGGAAGGCGTTGTCGTTGAACGCACCCAGCGCCTGTGTCCAGAAGAAGGGCGCGAAGCGTCGGCTTCCAAGCAGGCTGAACTGGCTCATGCGGATCCCTGGCGTAGGCTGGCGCCAAGCCTAACGCGAAATAGTGCCTTTGGCGGACTTGAAGGGTAGGCCGCACGGCGTATCCAATGACACGGCCGGCCGGTTATCGAAGGAGCAGTGAAGCTCCTTGCAGACGGCAGGTTCACCACATTGCAGCGTGTTCACAGGGAGTGACTCATGCATTTTGTTGTCGATATCGCACCCGTGGTACAGACCGTCCGCGGCTACGCCGACGATGCCATCCGCACCTTGCGCGACGTGCACGGGCTGAGCCTTGATCATTCACTCGAATCGCTAGCCCACGTGGATGACGTGTTGGCCCTGTCGCGCGACGGCGGCGCCAGCACCGATGCCGTCACCCGCGCGCTCTATGCCTTCGGCAGCTACGCGGGCGAGGTAGTGCGCGAACAGGAACCGGCACGCTGGATCGAGCCGCCGGAAGGCGACCATGGCGCGTGGGACGACCTGTTCCCGTTCGTGCGCCTGCTCGATGGCAGGGAATGGCGCCCCATCGGCCTGGCCTTCCTGGCGTTCATGGATGGACCACAACACAGCCTGCTGCAATCGGCCCGGGAGCTGCTTGCCACACCGGAATGAGGGGCCCGCGTAGTCGGGCCGTACGGGATGACGCCATGCCCCGGCATAACACCCGCTCTGGCATGCTCCGACAACGATCTTGCTTGGCTGGCCGTGTCGACATCGGCGCGGCCGGTTCGTCGCAGGGATAAGACCCACTCAAGGCAGCCGATATGAGCAAACTTCGCGTGCAGAGCTTTTCCCTGTCGCTGGACGGGTATGGCGCCGGACCCGACCAGGATCTGGACAATCCGCTCGGTGTCGGCGGTGTCGGCCTGATGGGGTGGTTCTTCGCCACCCGCGTGTGGCAACGCATGTACGGCACCGGCGACGGGGAAACCGGTGTGGACAACACCATGGCCGAACGCGGCTTTGAAGGCATCGGCGCATGGATCCTCGGACGCAACATGTTCGGCCCCGTGCGGGGGCCCTGGCCCGATGAAAGCTGGAAAGGCTGGTGGGGTGACGAACCGCCGTACCACGTACCGGTGTTCGTGCTGACTCACCATGCGCGGCCATCCATCACCATGCAGGGCGGCACCACGTTCCACTTCGTCACCGACGGCATTCACGCCGCACTCGAGCAGGCACGTGCGGCAGCGGGTGGAAGGGATGTGCGCCTGGGCGGCGGTGTCGCCACGGTGCGGCAATACCTGCAGGCGCGGCTGATCGACGAACTGCATCTGGCCGTGGGGCCGGTGCTGCTGGGACGCGGCGAAAACCTGTACGACGGGCTGGACTTTCCCGCGCTCGGTTACGAATGCGCCGAAACCGTCGCGGGTGAACGCGCGACCCACGTCATCCTGCGGCGCGCATGACGCAACCTGTCGAAATCGGGGCCCGATCTTCGTCGACTGCATGAGGGGCCAGCAAGGCCCGCGCATTCCCTTACTGGAGCATCCGCATGACCACCGGAACCGTCACACTGCACCGCGTCCTCCGCACCACACCCGAGAAGATCTATCGCGCCTTCACCGACGCCGATGCCATGGCACGCTGGCTGCCACCGCACGGCTTCACCGGCAAAGTGCAGCATCTGGACGGCCAGGTGGGCGGCAGCTACCACATGACCTTCACCAACTTCAGCACGGGCACCGTGCACGGCTTCGGCGGCACGTACAAGGAACTCGTGCCCGGCGAGCGCATCCGCTACAGCGGGAGCTTCGACGACGGCCTTCCTCCCGGGGAAATGCAGACCACCGTCACGTTGAAGAAGGTTTCCTGCGGCACCGAACTGCACGTCGTGCAGGAGGGCATCCCCGCGATGATTCCCACCGAACAGTGCTACCTGGGCTGGCAGGAATCACTGGTGCACCTGGCGCAACTGGTGGAACCGGATATTCCGGGCTGAGCAAGGACGTCACCCATCACATCACGATCAGGGAGCAACGATGTGGAAGCATGAAGCATCGATGGATATGGACGCCACGCCCGCTGATGTGTGGGCGGTGCTTTCCGATGTCCCGGGCTGGAAGCGCTGGAATGCAGGCATCGAGCACATCGAACTGCATGGACCGTTCGTGGCGGGCACCACGTTCACCATGCAACCACCGGACACGGATGCCTTCGTCAGTACTTTGATTGCGGTAGACGAGAACCGCGGTTTCACCGACGAGACGGTGATCGGCGATATCCGCGTGGTCGTCCAACACCGCATCGATGCCTTGGCACCTGGCGGTGTGCGGGTGACTTACGCAACGGAAGTCACGGGCGCAGACGCCGCTGATGTTGGCGCGATGGTGACCAGTGATTTTCCCGATGTGCTGCGCGGACTGAAGAACGTCGTGGAGCGACGCTGAGTTTCGTCACAGCATCACCGCACCCGCCAAAGAAAAGGGCGGCTGACGCCGCCCCTCTCATCAACCCCGATGCAGCGCGCGATGCGCGATGTCGCGGCGGCAGAACGCGCCTTCGTAGTGCAGCTTCGATACCGCACCGTAGGCGTTCTCACGCGCCGCAGCGATGTCCTTGCCCAGCGCGCACACGGTGAGCACGCGACCGCCGGCGGTCACCGCACGGCCCTGTGCGTCCAGCTGGGTACCGGCATGGAACACCTTCACGTCAGGGCCAAAATCGGCATCGAGGCCGGTGATCACATCGCCACTGCGCACCTTGCCCGGATAGCCGCCAGCAGCCATCACCACGCCCAGCGACGGACGGGGATCCCAGTGAATATGGGTGTGATGCAGTTCGCCATCCAGCGCGGCTTCGATCAGGTCGACCAGGTCGGACTTCAGGCGCAGCATGATCGGCTGCGTTTCCGGGTCACCGAAGCGCACGTTGAATTCGATGACCTTGGGCGCGCCGCTCTTGTCGATCATCAGGCCGGCGTAGAGGAAACCGATGAACGGCGCCCCCTCCATGGCCATGCCGCGCAGGGTGGGCTCGATCACTTCCTTGAGGATGCGCTTCTCCACCTCCGGCGTGACCACCGGCGCGGGCGAATACGCCCCCATGCCGCCGGTGTTAGGGCCCAGATCACCTTCGTCGCGACGCTTGTGGTCCTGGCTGCTGGCCATCGGCAGCGCGTGCTGGCCATCGCTCATCACGATATAGCTGGCTTCCTCGCCATCGAGGAATTCCTCGATCACCACGCGCGCGGAGGCATCGCCAAACTGGTGCGCACCGAGCATGTCGTGCAGCGCCTGCTCCGCATCCGCCAGCGTCAGCGCCACCACCACGCCCTTGCCCGCCGCCAGACCGTCGGCCTTGATGACGATGGGCGCGCCGTGCTCACGCACATAGGCAAGCGCCGGGTTGAGCTCGGTGAACACCGCATACTTCGCCGTGGGAATGTTGTGGCGGAGCAGGAAGTCCTTGGCGAAGGCCTTGGAGCCTTCCAGCTGCGCGGCGACCGCGCGCGGGCCAAAGCAGCGCAGGCCAGCCGCGCGGAACTTGTCGACCACGCCAGCCACCAGCGGCACTTCCGGGCCCACCACGGTCAACGCGATCTTCTCGTCCTTGGCCAGCTTCAGCAGGCCATCGATATCCGTCACCGCGACATCGGCGTTGCGCAGGCCCTTCTCGTGCGCGGTACCGGCGTTGCCCGGGGCAACGATCACTTCGCTCACGCGCGGCGACTGCTTGAGCTTCCACGCCAGCGCGTGTTCGCGCCCACCGCTGCCGATGACCAGGACTTTCATGGGGACTCCAACTGCCAGGGAATGGCGCCGGGTTCGGCGCAGCGCACCATTGTAAGGCCCCGGGGTGGGATTTCGCAGCGCAGCATGAAGGGGGCTTCAGGGTGAGGGTGGGTTGGGGAGGGGCGCTGGATCTGATGCCCGGAGAAGTTAGAGCAGTTTTGAGGGGGCGCTGGCCCGCTGCTCTTTGCTCCCTCTCCCTCTTGGGGAGAGGGTTGGGGTGAGGGGGCAACCTTGCCTCGGTACTTCAAAAGAGCCGTCATTCCTGCGCAGGCAGGGGTCCAGTGACTCTGTTCCTTTACCTTCGGTCTCGTGCGTTTTCGCGATCTGGTCGCTTACGCAGCGGGCGTTCCGACCTCCTGCCGGAGGCCGGGTCACTTTTCTTTGCTTGCCCACGCACGTGCAGGAGCACGTGCGAACGGCGAAGCCGGCCCGAAGGGCGGAGGGCAGGATGCCCGGAGTAAAGAAAAGTAACCAAAAGAAAGAGCACCCCATCGCGGCGCTGGCCGGTGAAGCCGGCCAGTCCGTGAGGGTCGGCCGGGCTTTTCGACAGGACTTCCTTGTCCTGTCGAAAAGGGATCGGCCTCCCTGCCGATCCCCCTGCGGGCCTTCTCGTCCGCCCCTCACCGCCGCTCAAGGGGTCGGGTAGGTCAAGAGCCAGAGCCGGAGCCGAAGGCTCGTGCAGCTGCGCTGCACATCGGGTCGCATGCACGGTGACGTTTCGCCTGCCAGCTTTTCTTGTCGGTGGGAGCGAACCCTGTTCGCGACTCGTGCCACTGCACTGCACATGGAGTCTCCCGTTGTGACGCCGTATCCGGCACGGGCTTGTCTGTAGGAGCGCACCCTGTGCGCGACCACCTGACGGAGCGGAATCGACGCGACGCTGCGGTCGCGCACAAGGTGCGCTCCTACAGGGGTGTCTCGCACCGTGTGAAGCCCGTTTCTTTCTCGCCTCAGTGCTCACCCCAGTCCTCTCCCGAACGGGAGAGGACGAGCGACAGGTGATGTTCAACGTGAACACCCTAGGGGCAAGGAAGGCGGTGCCGCGCAGCGGCACCACGCTCCGCGTTAAGTCCTCTGCGCTTGGGCGCGTTGCGAAGCGCTTGGAAGTACCCGCTGTGTAGAGGCGGAGGTTGCCAAGCAACACCGTTCCTCAGCCGTTCGGGCTTATCCCACCGGCATGCTGCCAGCCTTTAAGGCCATTTCTTTGGGTTACTTTTCTTTGGGCCAGCAAAGAAAAGTGACTCGGCCTTCGGCAGAAGGTCGAAACGCCCCCGCGGCGTAAGCGGCCAGATCGCGGTAGCGCGCGAGACCGGAGGCCAAAGACCAAGAGCAGAGGCACTGGATCCCAGCTTTCGCTGGGATGACGGCTAAAGAACGAAGCGGTGAGGCTAGCACCCTTCCCCCACCCCAACCCTCTCCCATCAGGGCGAAGGAGTCAGAAGTTCACAGCAGCGCCAACAACGCCGCCCGCGGCAACTTCCCCGTCTCATTGCGCGGCAAGCTATCCACCAACTTCAGCGGCCGCGGCAAGAACACCGGATCCACCGACTGACGGAACGCTTCGAGAATGGTGTGCTCATCCAGCCCCGGCGCCACGGCCAGCGCCGCGATGCGATGCACGCCAAGCGCATCGCCACTTTCCAGCTGGAACACCACGCCATCCTGCACGCCCGGAATCGCCTGCAGGCGCCGGGTCAGGTCGCCGAGCGACGCGCGCTTGCCGGCGATATCGAGCAGGTCGGAATGACGACCGCACAGGCGGAAACGGCGTCCACCATCGTGCAGCGTGACAATGTCCGCCAGCGTCATCGGCTGCGCCAGCTGCGGTGCGCGCACCTGGGTGCCGTCCGGCTGCGGGTGCAGCTGTACGTCGTCATACAGCGTCCACGGTTCGTCGTTGGCCGAGCGGCGGCTGGCGAATACGCAGGTTTCGGTGGAGCCGAATACTTCCAGCAGCGGTGCGCCAAAGCAGGCCTCGGCGGCCTGGGCCAGTTCCACGGGCATCGGCGCAGTGGCCGACACCATGGCGTCGATGGCCGGCAGGGTCACGCCCGATTCGATGAGCGCACGCAGGTGCACCGGCGTGGTCACCAGCACGCGCGGCGAGGGGACCTCGGCCAGCGCAGCGGCTACATCAGCCGGCAGCAGCGGGCGGCCCGCATGCACGCCGACGTCGTCGAGCAGCGGCACCAGCACGGACAGTTCCATGCCGTACATGTGCTGCGGCGGCACGGTGGCAACCACGTGGAAATGACCGCCCAACGAGTCGCGCAGCATGCGCATGTTGCCGGCATTGCTGGCGTTGAAGCTGCCCCAGCTCTTGGGGTTGGCCTTGGGCACACCGGTGGAGCCGGAGGTGTAGCCAATGGCCACGATCTGGTCGGCGGGCAGCAGGGGGATGTCCGGCATGCCGGTGGCCGACGGCGGATCCATCAGGCCCGGCAGGTGGCGGTAATGGGCAGGCGGCGTGTCCAGCGCCAGCTCACCCAGCGCATAGCAGCCGGGGTGGGCAGCCATCACTTCGGCCACGGCCTTGGGGGCACGTGAGGAGGGCAGCAGGTTGGCCTGGCCACGCAGGGCAATGGCACAGAAGGCCACCAGGAACGCGTAGCGGTCCTCGCACAGGTTCACCGCGGCAGGTGCCACGGGCAGCTGCTCGGCGACCGCCTGCACGTGCGCCATGAAGCGCGCGGCGCTCACCGGCTGCGCATGGCGCCACACCACCGGGCGGTCCGGCTCACCCGCCTTCAGCAACGGCAGGCCCAGTACGGACCGTTCGAGCTGCAGGTTTTCAGAAACGATGGCCAAGGTGTTCTCCAACAACGGCAATCAGCCTTCAGGTCCGGTCCGTGCCGGCCAGACGGGCAGATAAAGGAGCCCGCGCGGTTCCCCATCCTCGCGGTAGCCACTGAATCACCCCCTACCGGGAGCGTGTGGCGTGTGGAAGCCGTTCATTCTCGCTGGATAACGACGGCGAGTCGTCCGGGCTTCGGTCAAGCCCGAATGATAGCGCCCGAAAGGGCGTCACGTATGACTGTCGGGTTTTGCTGACCGCCCACCGGGGCGTCCAGCAGCCCTTCGAGCGCCTCCCCGAAATAGCCCGCGGCCATGTCGGCGCTGCGTGCCGGCGGCTGGCCATGGGGGTTGGCGCTGGTGGAAACCAGCGCCGCGCCGTAGGCACGACACAAGGCGGCGGCAGGTTCGTGGGCGGTCACGCGCAGGGCGATGCCGGCGTGGGCGCCGGCGACCCAGTCGGGTACCAGCGCGGAGCGCGGAAAAATCCAGGTATGGGGGCCGGGCCAGCTCTCGCGCACCTGGGCCAGCACGTCGGCCGGCACGGCGGCGAGGTCGATGTAGCGCTCCACCTGCGCGAAATCCGCCGCAATCAACAGCACGCCCTGGGTGGGCGGGCGCTGCTTGAGTGCGAACAGGCGCTCGAAGGCATCGCGGTTGTGCGGGTCGCAACCGAGCCCGTAGACGGCCTCGGTCGGGTAGGCCAGCACGCCGCCGCTGCGGATCAGCGCGGCGGCAGCGTCGACGTTGGCCAGGGTGAAGCGTGCCGTCACTTACGCGTCCGCCTTCTTCTTGGCAGCGGCCTTCTTGGTGGCGGTCTTGGCGGTGGCTTTCTTGGCAACCGTCTTCTTTGCAGCGGTCTTCTTGGTCGCTGCCTTCTTGGCGGTGGTCTTCTTGGCGGCGGTCTTGGTGGTGGTCTTGGCCGCCGCCTTCTTCGCCGCCGGCTTCTTCTCGGCTGCCGCCTTCTTGGCCGCGGTCTTCTTGAACGCGCCGCGCCCCTTCTTCACCGGGGCCGCCGCCAACAGCTCGACGCACTGCGCCTCGGTGAGGTCCTTCGGCTCCTGGTCCTTGGGAATGCGCGCGTTCTTTTCGCCATCGGTGATGTACGGGCCGAAGCGGCCGTTGAGCACCTGGATGCCGTTGCCGAAGTCCTTGATGATGCGGTTGGCCAGCATCTCCAGCTTTTCCTGCACGATCTGCAGGGCGCGCGGCAGCTCGATGGTGTACGGGTCGTCCTCGGCCTTGAGCGAGGCATAGGTGCTGCCCTGCTTCACGAACGGACCGAAGCGGCCCACGCCCACTGACACTTCGTCGCCGTTCTCGGCCTGGCCGAGCTTGCGCGGCAGCTTGAACAGCTCCAGCGCATCTTCCAGCGTGATGGTGTGCATGCTGGTGCCCGGACGCAGCGAGGCAAACTGCAGCTTCTCGTCCGTATCCTTGTCGCCGATCTGCGCGTACGGCCCGTAGCGGCCCAGGCGCACGGACACCGGCTTGCCGGATTTCGGATCGGTGCCCAGTTCGCGCGCACCGGTGGCTTCGCTGCGATCGACCGTCTCGGTCTTCTCGTCCACCTGCTGCTTGAACGGCTGCCAGAAGCGCTCCATCAACGGCACCCACTGCTCCTCGCCACGGCTGACCGCGTCGAGCTCGTCTTCGAGCTTGGCGGTGAAGTCGTAGTCGACGTAGCGGGTGAAGTGCGCGGTGAGGAACTTGCTCACCGCGCGGCCCACGTCCGTCGGCTTGAAGCGACGGCTGTCGAGGAACACGTATTCGCGGTTGAGCAGCACCTGGATGATGCTGGCGTAGGTCGACGGACGACCGATGCCGTGTTCTTCCAGCGCCTTCACCAGGCTCGCTTCGGAGTAGCGCGGCGGCGGCTCGGTGAAGTGCTGGTCGGCGGCGATGTCCTGCAGCGACACCCGCTCGCCCACGTCGAGCTTGGGCAGGCGGCGGCCTTCGTCATCGTCCTCGGCGGTCTTCTGGTCGCGGCCCTCCTCGTACACGGCGAGGAAGCCCGGATCGATCACGGTGGTGCCGGTGGAACGGAACGATGCATCACCGCCCTTCACGTGCGGCACGGCAAATTCCACCGACACGGTGTTCATGGTGGCGTGGATCATCTGGCACGCGACGGTACGTTTCCAGATCAGTTCGTAGAGCTTGCGCTGTTCGTCGTTGAGGTACGACGCCACTTCGCGCGGCGTGCGCATGGCGGACGTCGGTCGAACGGCTTCATGGGCTTCCTGCGCGTTCTTGGACTTGGACTTGTAGACCTGCGCGCCGTCGGGCAGCGCCTTCTGGCCGAAGTCGCGCGCGATCAGCTCGCGCAGCTCGACCACGGCGTCTTCGGACAACGCCACGGAGTCGGTACGCATGTAGGTGATCAGGCCGACGTTGCCTTCGCTGCCCAGCGACACGCCTTCGTACAGGCCTTGCGCCACCTTCATGGTGCGGCTGGTGGAGAAGCCCAGCTTGCGCGCGGCCTCCTGCTGCAGGGTGGAGGTGGTGAACGGCGGCGCCGGACGACGCTTGCGCTCCTTGCTGCTGACGTCGCTGACGGTGAGGTGGCCGCGCGCGGCCTCCTTCAACGCATGGCGCGCGGCCAGTGCGTCGTGTTCGTTGGTGAGGTCGAACTGCTCGAACTTCTTGCCGTTGAGCTGGGTGAGGCGCGCGCTGAAGTCGCCTTCCGGGTGACGCAGGGAGGCTTCGATGGTCCAGTACTCGCGGGCGACGAAGGCTTCGATCTCTTCCTCGCGCTCCACGATCATGCGCAGCGCCGGTGACTGCACGCGGCCGGCGGACAGGCCGCGCTGCACCTTGCGCCACAGCACCGGCGACAGGTTGAAGCCCACCAGGTAGTCCAGCGCGCGGCGCGCCTGCTGCGCGTCGACCATGTCGTGCGACAGCTGGCGCGGGGCAGCCACGGCCGCCTTGATCGCCTTGGGTGTGATTTCCGAGAACACCACGCGATGAAGGTGCTTGCCCTTGGTCAGGCCGCGCTCCTTGAGGATCTCGCTGATGTGCCAGGAGATGGCTTCGCCTTCGCGATCCAAGTCGGTCGCGAGATAGATGTCGTCGGCGACCTTGGCTGCCTTGGCGATGGCGTCGACGTGTTTCTCGTTGCGATCGATGATCTCGTAGGCCATGGCGAAGCCATTCTCGGGATCGACCGCTCCTTCCTTTGGCTTCAGGTCACGCACGTGACCGTAGGAGGCCAGGACCTGGAAGTCCTTGCCGAGGTATTTGTTGATCGTCTTGGCCTTGGCCGGCGACTCGACGATGAGCAGGTTCTTTGCCATGTAACTCGGTATCCGCCATCTACAGCCGCCCCGTCTGGGCCGGCTTCCTATATTTAGTTAAAGGCATGGCGGCCTGACGCCGTCAAGCTGAACCATGTGAAAGCGCGCCGCACGTCGACTTTCGTCAGGCCGGCAAACGCTGGTAGCGGCTGCCTGGCAACGATTCGACCCTGCCCTCCAGTTCCAGCTGCAACAGCGCAGACGCAAGTTCCGCGACAGTTTTGCCGGTGAAGGCCGCCAGTTCATCCAGCGCGACCGGCCTGTGACCCAGCGCATCGAGCAGCGCCAGCAGGGATGGATCGACGTCGGATGCCGTCTCTTGAGGTGTCGCGACAGCGGCCCCGTCCAACCGGACCGCCAGCTCACGACCCAATGCGACAGCAGCGGGAGCAAGCACTTCCACGATTTCAGCAGCCGTTTCGACCAGCCGCGCGCCATCGCGAATAAGCCGATGGCAGCCGTGAGCGAGCGGATTATGAATGGAACCGGGCAGGGCGAACACCTCGCGCCCCTGTTCGGCCGCCAGTCGGGCCGTGATGAGTGACCCGGACTGCAGGCCGGCCTCCACCACCAGGGTGCCCAGCGACAGGCCGGAGATCAGACGGTTGCGGCGGGGAAAGTGGTCGACGCGGGCCGGCGTGCCCGGGGGGAATTCACTGACCAGCGCTCCCTCAGTGGCCAGCCGGCGCGCCAGAGCGTGATGCCTGGCCGGATAGACCCGGTCCGGCCCGGTGCCCATCACCGCTACCGTGGGCAGGGCCGCCTCCAGCGCGGCCAGGTGGGCGGCGCCGTCGATGCCGTCAGCCATGCCGCTGGTGATGGTGAAACCGGCACGGCCGAGCTCCTGTGCGAAGGCACGGGCAAGCATGCGCCCGCCCAGGGTGGCCCTGCGCGCGCCGACCACGGCCAGCTGGGCACGCAGGAGCAGGCTGGCATCACCCACCACGAACAACGCGACGGGCGGCTGCGGAATGGCCTCCAGCAGCGGCGGGAAATCCTCGTCGGTATGGATCATCAGGCGCCGGCCGGGCTGGTCGAGCCAGGCCAGGTCGGCGTCGAGACGGCGGTTGTCGGGGCTTGCCAGCCAGCGACGCGTATCGTCGGGCAGGGTGGGCAGGCGCTGCCTCAACGCCTCGAGCGCTGCATCGGGCTGGCCTCCGCAGGCGGCCAGCTGTTCGCGCAGCGCTCCCGGCCCGAGGCGGGGCGTGCGCAGCAGGGTGAGCCAGGCGCGGCGGTGGGCGGTTTCATCCATGGCCGCCCAGCGTAAGGGCGGCCCAAAAAGAAACGGCGCGGTGTGAACCGCGCCGTTCTGTCGTCCTGTGCCGTTGCCGCCTTATTCGGGCAGTTCGAGCTTGTCGTGCCTATGGACCGGGCGCAGGCCGTCCATGATCAGGCCGTAGCTGACGCGGTCGAAGGTGCGGAACACCATCACGTGGCCCACGAACTCCTGCGGCAGCGTCACTTCCTTGCCGGTGCCGCGGTTCCAGCTGTTGCTGGCCACGTCATCGGGAATGGTTTCGCCCGGCTGGTAGATCGAATAGGTCTGGCCGTTATCCACGCCGTCCTGCGAGCCGATGTTCAACGCCACCACCTGGTGCGGACCCACCGCGTCGTAGGCATCGGCGAAGGCGATGACACGGGCGTTGTTGGGCAGCGACTTGGGCGCATGCGGGTAGTAGTAGGCGTCGTACGGCTTGTCGTCGATCGGCAACAGGCGGTCGCCCTTGTTGATCTCCATGGTGGAGTTCAGCAGGAGCAGGGTGGTCGGATCGCCGGTGCGCAGCACCTCGGCGGTGCCGATCACCATGACCTCGGTACCGATGTCGTCGCCATGGCCGTAGTGGCCGTCGGCGCGGAAGTCTTCCTTCCACGGCGTGCGGACCAGCGACACGTTGCTGTCCAGCGGATGCGCCACCAGGTCCGAACCGTTGTCACGGCCCTTCTTGCTGTCGAAGTCGCGGAAAGTCTGGGTGGGACGCACGATGGCATACCGCTGGCCCGGTTCGGCCGAGAGGTTGCGCACATAGACGTTCCTGCCCACCGTGCCGCGCAAGTCCGCCTCTTCGAAGCCGACCACATAGGGCAGCGACTCCACGTCGTGGGACGGCAGCACGCGCATTTCCTTCAGGAACGTCTGCAGCTGTTCCAGCGGAATGGCGGGGATGGCGTCGCCCTCGGCACGCACGCGCGGCTGCAAGCCCAGGCGCGGACCATTGGCAAACGAAAGATTCAGCACGTCACCTGGATAGATGAGATGCGGGTTCTGTACCTGCGGATTGGCCTGCCAGATTTCCGGCCACAGCCAGGGCTTGGACAGGAAACGTGCGGAGATCGCCCAGAGCGTGTCGCCCTTTCGTACCGTATAGGTATCGGGATGATCGGCACGCAATTGCGCACCCGCAGCGTAAACAGCCACCGTGACCAGCATGCCGGCCAGCAGCCCAATGGACTTTCTGATCATAAACGGGAATCCCCCATCCCCCGACGCTCGGGCGAGTTTAACCGAACAACTTGTTCACGCAACCGTGACCAGTTGGCAAAACAGCATGCCAGACGGGGGCTTGGAGGCGTACAATAAAGGCCATTCTAGATCGCGCCCGGGCTTGGTTTTCACCGATTCGCCCGCATTTTTGGCGCCGAGGTAAAAACCATGTCCGTTCTGACCATTCTCGAATTTCCCGACCCCCGCCTGCGTACCCGGGCCGAACCGGTCCGCGCGTTCGACGCCGAACTCAAGCAGTTCGTGGCCGACATGTTCGAGACCATGTATGACGCCAATGGTGTCGGTCTGGCGGCAACCCAGGTCAATGTGCACCAGCAGGTGCTGGTCGCCGACATGAGCGACGAGCGCAACGAGCCCATCGTGCTGATCAACGCGCAGATCCTGGAAAAGGACGGCGCCCAGGTCTACCAGGAAGGCTGCCTGTCGTTCCCGGGCATCTATGCCGACGTTACCCGCGCCCTGAAGGTGAAGGTGAAGGCCAACGACGTGGACGGCAACGAGGTCGTGCGCGAGTTCGAAGGCCCGCTGGCAGTGTGCATCCAGCACGAAATGGATCACCTGGCCGGCAAGGTGTTCGTGGACTACCTGTCGCCGCTCAAGCGTTCCATGCTGCTCAAGCGCCTGGACAAGCAGCGCAAGCAGGCGGCCAGCGCTTGAAGCTCCGCGTTGTTTTCGCGGGCACCCCCGAATTCTCCGTTCCCTGCCTTGAAGCGTGCCGCGCCAGCGGTGCCGAGGTCGTGGCTGTCTATACCCAGCCGGACCGGCCCGCCGGCCGTGGCCGCAAGCTGACACCCAGCCCGGTGAAGCAGGCCGCCCTCGACGCCGGCATTCCGGTGGAGCAGCCCGAATCGCTCAAGTCGGAAGAGGCCCGCGCCACGCTGGCCGCCTATGCCCCGGACCTGATGGTGGTGGTGGCCTACGGGCTGATCCTGCCGCGCAAGGTGCTGGCCATTCCGCGCCTGGGCTGCTGGAACGTGCATGCCAGCCTGCTGCCGCGCTGGCGCGGCGCGGCACCGATCCAGCGCGCCATCCTGGCCGGTGATGGCGAAAGCGGCGTCGACCTGATGCAGATGGAGGCGGGCCTGGATACCGGCCCGGTACTGCTGGAACGCCGTACCCCGATCAGCCCGGAAGACACCGGCGGCACGCTGCACGACCGCCTGGCCGCGCTGGGCGCCGACGTGCTCGCCGACGGCCTGGCCCGCGTGATGGCGGGCGAAACTCTGCTTCCCCGGCCGCAGCCGGACGAAGGCGTCACCTACGCGCACAAGCTGGACAAGGCCGAAGCGCGGCTCGACTTCACCCGGCCGGCGATCGAGCTGGAGCGCCAGGTGCGCGCGTTCGACCCCTGGCCGGTGGCCGAGGGCGACGTCAACGGTGAAACCCTGCGCATCTGGGCGGCCCGCGCCGTCGAAGGCCACGGCTCACCGGGTTCGGTGCTGGGCATGAGCCGCGAGGGCATCGACATCGCCTGTGGCGAAGGCGCCCTGCGCGTCACCGCGCTGCAGCGTGCCGGCGGCAAGCGCATCACGGCGGCGGATTACCTCAACGCGATGAAGGCCAGAAGTGAGTGAAGAGAAGTGAGGAGTGAGAGAATGCTCACGGCCTGCAAGCCGCTTCTCTCGCTACTCACTCCACTGCACTCACTCCTCGCTCCATGACCGACACCCGCGCCCTCGCTGCCCAAGCCCTTGCCGACGTTGCCCTGCGTGGCGCCTCGCTGCGCGATGCCATGGAGCGCCACGCGCCCAAGCTCGCCGACAGCCGCGACCGCGCCCTGTTGATGGCGCTGCTCAGCGATGGTGCCCGCTGGTGGCTGCGTTTCGACCCGGTGCTGGATCGCCTGCTGGAAAAGCCGCTGCGCCAGAAGGAACCGGAAGTGCACGCCCTGTTGGTGCTCGGCCTGGTTCAGCTGGAAATCCTGCAGCTGCCCGACTACGCCGCCGTGGCCGCCACCGTGCAGGCCACGCGTGCGATGCAGCGGGCGCGCATGGCCGGGCTGGTCAATGCCGTGCTGCGCCGCTGGCAGCGCGAGCGCGAGACCTTGCTGGCCACCCTGGATGCCAAGCCGCAGACGCGCCACGCCCACCCCGTGTGGCTGGCCAAGATGCTGGCCCGCGACTGGCCCGAACAGGCCGATGCCGTGATGGCGGCCGACAACGTCGAACCGCCTCTGATGCTACGCGTGAATCGCCGCCGCGCCACGCGCGAATCGTTGATCGACCGCCTGCGTTCGGACGGCTATACCGCTGACGCCCATGCGTGGCTGGCCGATGCGATCGTGCTGCCGCACAGCACCGACATCACCCGCCTGCCCGGCTTCGCTGCCGGCGAATTCGCCGTGCAGGATGGCGCCGCACAGATTGCCGCCGACCTTGCCGACGTTCGCGACGGCCAGCGCGTGCTGGATGCCTGTGCCGCGCCCGGCGGCAAGGCCTGCCACCTGCTCGAGCGCGCCGACCTGGCGCTCACGGCGCTGGAATTCGACGCCAGGCGCGCGCAGCGCATCACCCAGAACCTCGAACGCCTCGGGCTGTCCGCGCAGATCGCCATCGGCGACGCCGGCCAGCCGGAAGCCTGGTGGGATGGCAAACCGTTCGACCGCATCCTGATCGACGCCCCCTGCTCGGCCACCGGCGTGCTGCGCCGACGCCCCGATGTGCGCCTGCACCGCCGGGAGAGCGACCTGGCCGCACTCACCGCACAACAGCGGCGCATCCTGGGGGCCTTGTGGCCGCTGCTGGCACCGGGCGGGCGCCTGCTCTACATCACCTGCTCCATGCTGCGCGCCGAAAACGACACCATCGTCGGCGAGTGGCTGGCCACGCAACCTGATGCCCGCGCCGCCAGCTTCAGCTTGCCGGTGGGACAGGCTTCCACCGTTGGCTGGCAGGTACTGCCCGGCGATGGGGACCTCGACGGCATGTACTATGCCGTCATCGAAAAGGCCTGAATCCGCGGGTCGGCGGGATGAAACCGCCGAAGCCGCCCGGCCGTTTGCCTAGCGACGCGGCCTGGCCGCCTCCCGGAAATCCTGCATGTCCGTTTTCTCTGAAGCCACACCTCTGGAACGACGCCGTTTCTGGCTGTTGCTGCTGATCGCCTTCATCGTGATCGGCGCCGGCATGGGCCTGCGCGACCCGTGGCCCTCCGACGAACCGCGTTTTGCGCTGGCCGCCAAGCAGATGGTGGAAAGCGGCGACTGGCTGTTCCCGCATCGCGGCAGCGAGCTGTACTCCGACAAGCCACCCATGCTGTTCTGGCTGGAGGCCGCCAGCTACACCGTGCTGCGCAGCTGGCGCATCGCCTTCCTGCTGCCCTCGCTGCTGGCGGCACTGGGATCGCTGCTGCTGGTCTACGATCTGGGCCGGCGCCTGTGGAATCGCCAGGTGGGCATCTACGCCGCCTCGGCGCTGCTCATCACGTTCCAGTTCGTCTATCAGACCAAGCGAGCACAGATCGACCCACTGGTGATGTTCTACATCACCGCGGCAAACTGGGGCCTGCTGGTGCACATGCTGAAGGGCCCGAACTGGCGGGCGTTCTGGTTCGGCTGCTTCTGTGCGGGACTCGGCGTGATCACCAAGGGCGTGGGCGTGCTCGCGCTGCTTCTGCTCATTCCGTACATGGTGGCCGCGTTTGGCCAGTGGAACGGCGTGTCGCGCATGGGCCAGGGCGCCTGGTGGCGCTGGGCATTGGGGCTGGTTGCCCTGCTGCTCGCCATGGCGCTGTGGCTGGTGCCCATGCTGCTGGGTGCGAAAGCGCATGCTGGCGACCCGGCCTACGCCGCCTACGTCAACGACATCCTGTTCCACCAGACGGCCGGCCGCTACGGCAAGTCGTGGGACCACCACCATCCGGTGTTCTATTACGTCCCCATCGTGCTGTTCACCTGGTTGCCGCTGTCGCTGACCTACCCGGGCACGCTGCCGCGCTGGTGGCAGGCGCTGAAGGCCAAGGATGCGCGCATCCTGCTGCCGCTGGGCTGGATCGTGCTGCTGCTGGTGTTCTTCTCGATTCCCAAGGGCAAGCGCGACGTCTACATCATGCCCGCGCTACCCATGCTGGCGCTGATCACCGCGCCCTATCTCGGGGAGCTCCTGCAGAAGCGCTGGCTGCGCATCGCCGGGCTGGTGTTCATCGGCATCATGGGCGCCGCCATGCTCGGCGTCGGCGCCACCGCGTTGGTTTCGCATCCGAAGTTCGCCGCCGAATTCGCCACTGCACGTGGTTTCGACGATGGCGGCCGCTCGCTGTGGTGGATGGCCATCACCATCGGCACCATCATGCTGGCACTGGTGGCCACCCTGCGCGTGCGCCGCGCCGTGGCCGCCGTGGCTGGCGGCATGGCTGCCATGTGGCTGGTGTGGAGCCTGTGGGCCTATCCCATCCTCAACGATTCCAGCTCCGCCGCCAGCCTGATGCAGGACGTGCGCGAACGCCTGCCAGCCGGGGACCAGCTCGGCATGGTGGCGTGGAAGGAACAGAACCTGCTGATGCTCGACCATCCCGCGACGGATTTCGGCTTCACCCAGCCCTGGCATGACCAGTACGCCGCCGCCGTGAAGTGGCAGGCGGAAGACCCCGCACACCGCTGGCTGTTTGCCCTCGACGGCGTGATGGCCAACTGCGTGGATCGCAGCAAGGCCATCAGCCTGGGCCACGCCAATCGACGAGAGTGGTGGATGTTCAAGGCGGATGCGGTGGTGGCGGGGTGCCAGCCGAGTGAGGATGTGGATCGGGTACCGGCGGCTTCGCTGGAGGAGTGAGGTGGTTGGCGGGCGGTAGTGGTGCGTTGGAGTCGCGCGCAGTCATCCCGGAGATGAGCGGGATCCATCAACCCGGTTTTGGTTTTCGCAAATCGCCTGACCCAGGATTTTCGCAACCGTGCTCGCCTGCCGCGGGCTTCCGACCTCCTGCCGGAGGCCGGGTCACTTTTCTTTGCTTGCTCAAAGAAAAGTAACCAAAAGAAAGAGCACCCCATCGCGGCGCTGGCCGATAGAGCCGGCCAGTGCGTGAGGGTCGGCCGGGCTTTTCGACAGGGCGTCCTGCCCTGTCGAAAAGGGATCGGCATCCCTGCCGATCCCCCTGCGGGCCTGTCGTCCGCCCCTCACCGCCGCTCAAGGGGTCGGGTAGGTCAAAAGCTGGAGCCAGAGCCGAAGGCTCGTGCAGCTGCGCTGCACGTCGCGTCGCAAGCGCGACGGCGTATTGCGTACCGGCTCAGCTTGTCTGTAGGAGCGCACCCTGTGCGCGACCACCTGACGGAGCGGTATCGACACGACGCTGCGGTCGCGCACAAGGTGCGCTCCTACAGGGGTGTCTCGCACCGTGTGAAGCCCGTTTCTTTCTCGCCTCAGTGCTCACCCCAGTCCTCTCCCGAACGGGAGAGGACGAGCGACAGGGGATGTTCAACGTGAACACCCTACGGGCATGGAAGGATGTGCCGCAAAGCGGCACGACGCTCCGCGTTAAGTCCTCTTCGCTTCGGCGCGTTGCGAAGCGCTTGGAAGTACCCGCTGTGTAGAGGCGAAGGTTGTCCCACAACAACGTTCCTCAGCCGCTAGGGCTTATCCCATCGACATGCTGCCAGCCTTTAAGGCCATTTTCTTTGGGTTACTTTTCTTTTGGGCCAGCAAAAGAAAAGTGACTCGGCCTTCGGCAGAAGGTCGAAACGCCTCCGCTGCGTAAGCGGCAACCTGGCGCCTGCGTGACTACCGAAGGCCGAGAGCAAAGACACTGGATGACCCGCCCTTCGGCGGTTGAAAAGCACCTCCTGCCTCCGCAGGAATGACGGTGAGGCGAAAACCAGCCACTGGGGTCATGGATGACCAGCCATTCGGCTGTTGAAACGCGCCTCCAGCTTCCGTCGGGATGACGGCTAAGGAATGAGACGACGAGGGGAGCACCCGCACGAACAATCCACTACCGCGACGCCAACAACCTCTCGTACACCTCTTCCGTCCTCCCCACAAACACCGGCAACCCAAACTCCCTCTCCGCATGCGCCCGTGCCGCCAACCCCATCCCCGGCAATGCATCCCTCTGCCCAACCAGCATCGTTACCGCCGCAGCAATGGCCTGCGGATCGCGCACCGGCACCAGCCACCCGTCGTCACCCTCCCGGATGTTCTCGGGCAAACCTGCGTAACGGGTAAGCAGCACGGGCTTGCCCATCGCCATCATCTCCCGGCAGGCGAAGGAGATCGTCTCCACGTCGTAGGACAGCACGAAACCCGCATCCATCGATGCCACCATGCCGCGCGGGTCACTCAACACGCCAGGAAACACCACCTGGCCGGCCACGCCGAGCGCCTCGACGCGCTCGAGCTCCTCGGCCTTGGGCGGCACGCCGGCGATAAGCACGCGCACGCGGCGGCGAATCTCGTCGGGAAGCAAGGGCAGCGCTTCCATCAGGTCCATCCAGCCCTTGTAGCTGGCTGTTCCAGCGTTGCTGCCCAACAACAACACCTCGCTGTCGCCACCGTCCCAGCGCGCCCGTTCGGCCCTGGCGGCGGCAGCCGTCCATGGCGACCAGCGCTCGATGTCGACGCCGTTGTAGACGGTTTCCAGGCGGCAATGCCGATAGGCGGTGTGCAGCAGCTCGCGGCGCGTGTATTCGCACACGGCAATGACCAGATCCGTGCGGCGGGCACGCAGCGCGGCGCCGATGCCGCGCACGGGCTTGGAGTTGTGCTTGGTCCACACCAGCGCTGGCCGTTTCGGCGGCATGGCCGACAACACCAGGCGGTGATCGGCGGAACCGTTGACGTGGACGATGTCGAAATTCTGCTCTTTCAGGTAGGCCGCCAGCTGCGCGCGCGCACGACGACGCTGCTTCCACTTGTTCAGGCCATTGGGAAACGGCTGGTCCAGCACGAATACTCCGGGCAGGGCGCGCGCCTCGCGATTGAGGCGACTGCCCGGCGGCACGGCCACGTGCACTTCATGGCGCGAAGCCAGCGCCGCGGCGAGTTCGCGGATGTAGGTGGTATGACCACCGCCGTCACCGTAGTGGAAATTGGTGTAGAGCAGCTTCATGCCGGGCGCGACTCGTCGTCGAGCAGGTCGACATGCTGGTTCACGCCGCGCTCGCACCCGGTGATGCCCTGCGTGCGGGTCGCGTGGAACAGGCGGTTGTTCGGCAGGCTCATGTCATCCACGTCCGGCGGTGAACGCGAGTTGTGCCACAGGTGCACGGCCAACGCCGCCCATTTCAGCGCGCGACGCTTCAGGCCGGTGTTCTCCAGTCGCGCGGCCAGCTCGCGATCCTCGGCGCCGTAGCCTTCCATGCGTTCGTCGAAGCCATTCACGCGCAGCAGGTCATCGCGCCAGAAGCTCATGTTGCAGCTCATCACGCGCCCGCCGTTGCGCGAACGGGACTTCCAGCGCGCAAGCAAGGGCGCGCGGAATGCATACAGCCGGCGGGTGCCGTCGAACTCGTCGAATCGGGCGGCGGACCAGGGCGCGAAGACCGGCGCCTTGCCTGCCAGCAATCGTTGCGACTCCTCCGGCGTGGCCTTGATGCGCCCGCCCTGCAGGAAGTAGCCGCGCTCGGCCAGCATCAGGTGATCGGCCACAAAATGGGGCTCCACCAGCATGTCGCCGTCGAGCAGGATCACGTAGTCGCCGCGACTGGCAGCAATGCCGCGATTGCGTGCCCGCGCGGCGCGAAAACCCTTGTCTTCATGCCACAGGTGGCGCAGCGGCACGGGGAAATCCGCGGCAAGCCGGGCAATGACGGCCGCTGTTTCCGGACCGGAACCATCGTCCGCGACCAACACTTCGTCGGGCGGGCAGGTTTGCGCGGCAATACCGAGCAACACCTTCTCCAGGGCCTGCGGCCAGTTGTAGGTGAGGACGATCAACGAGACTTTCATGCGGCGTTCGCGTTACCCCTGTCAGGCCGGTATGCCAGCGACATGCCCAGCGCCAGCGGCAGCCAGGTGATCAGCCAGCCGGGACGCGGGCTGTCGATCAGATGGGGCAGGTCGAACTGCACCAGCACCGTGCCGAACGCCCACAGGCCCAGCACGATCGCGCCCAGCGGCTCGCGGCGGCAACACCAGCCGCGCCAACCCAGCGTGAGCCAGATGCCGGTCCAGAGCACCAGGCCGGGAAGACCCAGCTCGATCGCCAGCTGACTGTACATGTTGTGGGCGTGGGTCATCACTTCGCCGCCGGCAGAGAACCGGAAGGGCGTGCCTTCACCCAGGCCCAGCCACGGATGCGCCTGGAACAGGCGCATGGACTGGGCGAAGATTTCCGGCCGCAACGACAGGCCGCGCGCCATCAGGAACTGCGCCCCCGCCAGTGCCGCGACCACGCCCAGCGCCACCACGATACCGGCGTACCACCAGGCCCGGCGGCCACCACGGCTCAGCACCATAAGCACCAGGGCGAAGAACAGGGCGGCCAGCGCACTGCGCGTCAACGTCATCAGCACGAAAAAGCCCAGAATCGAAATAGCCGCCCATTTGGCGATGAGCAGGCGACGATCGTCGAAGCGCCATGGCCACAGCCACAGCAGGGCTGCGCCCATGGCGCCAGCGGCCAGGTTGGCATTGGCCATGACGCCGAAGCCCACCAGCCGTCCATCCGGCTGGCCATGCAGCGCGTTCATCGTGATCGCCACCACCGCGACCAGCGCCATGGCAAGGCTGCACCCGACCAGCACGCGCCGGATCAGCGCCTCGTTGCGACTGAACACCTGCTGCCAGCCGAACAGGAACAGCAGAATGCTGACGTTGTGGCCGGCTTCGTCCGCGGGTCGCGCCGTGTGGGCCCAGAGCAGGCTCAACAGGCCCCAGGCCATCAGCAGGAGCACCCAGGGCACCAGCGACTGACGCCAGAAATCCAGCGCGCGCGACGGCCGGGTGAGCAACAGCAGCAAGGCGGGCAGATACAGGGTGAACCCCAGCACGCGCTGGTAAAGCCTGCCCGGGTTGAACGACACGCCCGCCGGCATGATGGCCATGCCGAGGATCAGCCAGATGACGCCGACCACCACGGCGCGCTGAAGCCAGCGCGTGAGGGAGCCATCCCCGGCCAGCGTCACGGCTGCCGGGAGATCGTCCTGATGTGCGTCGCTCATTCCGCCCTCACCGACTGCTCACGCAAGTCTGCCGGCGGCTGGGTGAAGTCGGCGAGATGCGCATCCAGGCCATGCTCGGTGCGGATCAGTCGCGCGTCACGGCTGGCATACAACAGTCGGTTGTTCGGCAGGTCCGGATCGGCCGGGTCGGGCGGAGACACGCTGCGGTGTTCCAGATGCAGGGCCAGCGCGGCGAACTTGATCTGGCTGCGACGCAGGCCGGCGTTCTGCAGGCGGATGTCGATTTCCAGGTCTTCGCTGCCGTAGCCGTGCATGCGCTCGTCATAACCGTTGACGTTGAGCAGGTCTTCGCGCCAGAAGCTCACGTTGCAGCCCATCGGATGGCCGCTGGAGCGCGACTTCAGCCGCGCCAGCCAGGGCAGCCGCAAGGTGTGGTGGCGACGACCGAAGTGATAGGTACTGCGGTCCTTGTCGTCACGGAAGTAGGCGTCGGTGAACCAGCTGAAGCGCGGCTTGCCACCACCGATCAGGCGCGCGGTCTCCGCCACGGTGGTGCGGATGCGCGTGCCCTGCAGGAACAGGCCAGGGTGAGCCAGGCTCAGGTGGTCCGCCACGAAATGCCGGTGCAGCACCATGTCGCCATCCACCTGGACGACATAGTCGCCACGCGCCGCGGCAATGCCTCGATTGAGGATGCGCGCCTTGCGGAACCCTTCATCCGGCTGCCACACGTGGCGCAGCGGCACCGGGAACGTGCGGGCGATGGCCT
Source organism: Dyella telluris (assembly GCF_014297575.1). Taxonomy (NCBI): domain Bacteria; kingdom Pseudomonadati; phylum Pseudomonadota; class Gammaproteobacteria; order Lysobacterales; family Rhodanobacteraceae; genus Dyella; species Dyella telluris. Next base: position 2,105,187 of record NZ_CP060412.1, read on the forward strand.
GCAACAGGGCCGCCGTGTCCTCGCGGGAGCCGTCGTCCACCACGATGACCTCGTCGGGCAGGCGGCTCTGCTGGGCCACGCTGCGCAGGACCAGCGCAAGGGCCTCTTTCCAGTTGTAGGTGGAGACCAGCAGCGAAACGGTGGTCGGAGAAGGGTTGGGCATGACGATCGGTTCTACGTTGGGTTAGCGCAGGGCAGGCGATGGTGGTACCCGCCCCGCTTTCCGGACGACGCCCTGCACCAGGGCGCATCCTGCGCCTCAGACAGGCATTCTGGCCTCGAAAGCGCTCACGAGTACAGGGTGGCGGTCGTACTGGTGCACGATGGGAACGGCCTGCCCGTCCTCGTTGAGCAGCATGCCATCGTTGGACAGTACGAATTGCGACGCATCCAGACATCCCACCGTGGCAATCAACGATTGCAGCGGCTGGCACAACGAGGTGGCACCGAGCTCACCGCAGTGCAGCAGCTTGTTGTGGAAGGCCTGGTCGTAAATCCGCGTCTTCATCTTGCTGAACGGAAGGCTCATGGCCTCCTGCAGCACCTGATGGATATAGGCCGTCATCGACGCCGCGTCGCCCAGCGTCACCCCGGAGCAGGACACCTGGCGATCGCCAATGCGCTGCAGCATGGTTTCGCCGTAGGCATCGAGCATCCAGTCGCGGTCGAACGGCTCGGTGGCGATGGTGAGCGCCTGGCTTTCCATGCCCAGGTAAAGCCCCTGTTCCACGCCCCGGAAGGGATCGTCCTGGAACACGACGTCGCGCACGTCGCTCAGCAGCACGTGCGTGTACTCGCCATGCGCGCGGAGGTAATCCTCGTAGTGGAAGTAGCGCGAGACATGCGGCATGCCCTGGAAGCGCAGCATGCGGCGCTTGAGTCCCGGCAGCTGCTCGGCAGGCACCAGTTCGAACAGGCGCTTGTAGCAGGAGCGCAGGAACTTGATGTGCTCACGGATGCCGCGGATCGGCACCAGCGCCACGTCCAGCGCCGGCGCGCGTTCGCGCACCAGCGCCTGCACGGCCTCCATCTGGCCGCGATACACGAACAGCACCAGCCTGCCGCGGAAACCCACGCGAGCAAGACTCTGCACGAAAAGCCTGATCTTGTCGGGCGTATATCCAGCCGCCGCGCCCAGGATCAGATTGGCCCGCTCACCCATGACACTCCTGCCCCGTTCCGATCCTGGCCACTGCCATCCGGATACCTGTCAACGTTACCCACACGGCCGTAAACGCCCGTGCAGCCCGAAAGGACGACGTGTCCAACCCATGGATACCGTGGCGACTTTGCCGGCCCTGTCACCGGAAAGCCAGCCACACGGGCAGCACGCCCGATACCCCACCCCGAGGCGGCGGCATCTTAGCTGATCAAGGATTCAGCAACCGGAACAGCGCCGGAACGGCACCGGGCCGCCGACCCGGGGCAGCCTCGGGCGATACGGCCACGGCCTTGCCCTAGAATGCCGCGCATGACCATGCTTCCGATCACCCTGGTAGTCATTACCCACAACGAAGCCGACAACATCGCGCGCTGTCTCGACAGCGTGCCGTTTGCGGCCGAGAAGCTCGTGGTCGACAGCGGCAGCTCCGACGATACGGTGGCCATTGCCCAGGCGCATGGCGCCCGCGTGGTGCACCAGGACTGGCTGGGCTTCGGCCCCCAGCGCAACGCCGCAGCCATCCTGTGTTCGCACGACTGGATCCTGGCACTGGACGCGGACGAGAGCCTGAGCCCCGAGCTGGCCCGGGAACTGGAACAGACCCTGCCCGCGCTGATGGCCGGCAAGGCTCCTGCCGCCATCCTGCGTCGGCGGACCATCTTCATGGGCCAGCCCATGCGCTGGTACCGGCCTTCCGTGGGCGAAAAGATGGCGCGCGTCTACCACCGCGGCCGCGCCCGCTGGTCCGATGCCCGCGTGCACGAATCGCTGCGCTTCGAAGGCACGGTGCCCACCCTGCGCGCGCACTTCAACCACATCAACAACCCCACGCTGGTGCACAAGCAGCTGAAGGTGTTGCGCTATTCCGAACTCAAGTGCAAGGACTGGCTGGACAAGGGCAGGTCCGAGCGCATGTGGCAGGCACCCTTCGTGTACTGGCTGACCTTCATGAAGGACTACGTCGTGCGTCTGGGCGCGCTGGACGGCTGGCGCGGCTTCATCGTCGCGCATACCGCGGCGAGCTACGCACTGTACAAGCGCATGCGTTACTTCGAGATGCGCCACAATGCCGAATCTGTGCGGCTTGCCGAAGCCGCTCTTCTACGTCACGGCATTGAACGTTGATCCATGAGTAAGCAGCACTACCTTCTTTACGGCTCCGAACGCTACGCGCTGGCCATTCTCCGCCCGGTGCAGGACGCCATCCGCGCCCGCGGCGACGAAGCCGCCTGGTTCTTCGATGGCCCGGGTGCTGAAGACCTGGTGGAAGGCGAGCGGTTGCTCACCGTGGCGGAAGTGCGCGCGTGGAAGCCACGTGCCGTCATCACCTCCAGCAACGCCGTGCCGCACTTCTTTCCCGGCGTGAAAGTGGAAACTTTCCACGGTTTCGACGCGGGCAAGCCCCGGCACATCTATGTGCGCGGCTTCTTCGACCTGTACTGCACCACCGGTCCGCGCGACACGGCGCAGTTCAAGGCCATTGCCGAGCGCACAGGGCATTTCTCGGTGGTGGAAACGGGCTTTCCGAAGATCGATCCCTTCATGAAGGAGATCAGCGGGCCGCTCCCGCCCGTACGCCAGCCGCCCGTGATCCTTTACCACTCCACGTTTTCGCCTTCCTGGAGCGCGGCCGAAACGCTGTACGAGGAAGTGAAGCGCCTCTCGCGCGACGGTCGCTGGCGCTGGATCGTCACCTTTCATCCGAAGATGAATCCGGAGACGGTGGCCAAGTACAAGGCGCTGCAGAACGAGTACCTGACGTTCGCCGAGAACGACAACATCCTCGAACTGTTCCCGCAGGTCGACCTGATGTGTTCGGATACCTCCTCGGCGCTCAACGAGTTCCTGCTCACCGGCAAGCCGGTGGTGACGTTCAAGAACCGCCGGCCAGGCCCGCAGCTGATCGACATCGACGAGGCGGCGCAGTTCGAGCCGGCCATCGAGCGCGCGCTGGCACGGCCGCCGGAGCTGATGCAGGCCATCCGCGAGTATGGCGACGCCATTCACCCCTATCGCGACGGCCAATCAAGCGAACGCATCCTGAAGGCCATTGACGATTTCATCGCCTCCGGCGGCCGCAACCGTCGCCGTAAGCCTTGGAATATCTGGCGAAAATTGAAAATCCGCCGCCGCATCGGCTACTGGGGCCCGGCCGGCTACTGAGGCGGTGGGCTGCAGGTCAGCGTGGCGCGGGGGCGGGTCGGGATAGAATCCGTCTCAATCCCTTCAAGAAGACTGCCCGTGGCACCCAGCAGCTATAGCCGCTCCGAACACCTGCGTTCCCTCTGGCCCTGGCTGCCACTGTGGGCGCTGGTCGCCCTGCTGGCGATCTTCTCGCATGGCCCCATGCCGCTGTATTCCACGCGCACCCTCGCGGTGGCGTGGGAGATGTTCAACCATCACGACTGGCTGGTGCCGCACATCAACGGCGCGCCGTACAGCGAGAAAGTCCCGCTGCTGTTCTGGTTGATCCATGCCGGCTGGTTCGTGTTCGGCGTGAACGACGTCTGGCCGCGCGTGCTGGAAGTGATCTTCGGCGGCGCGCAGCTGGTGCTGGTGTCGGTGCTGGCGCAGCGCCTGTTCCCGAACCGCCCGTGGGTGGCCAAGGGCGCACCGTGGATTCTGCTGGCGCTGGGTTATGCCTTCCTGTTCGGCCTGCAGATCATGTACGAGGTGCTGCTGGCCGTATGGGTGCTGGCGGCGCTGCTGTGCCTGACGCCCAAGCCGCAGCGCGCCGAGCCGCGCTGGGTGCTGTTCGGCGTATGCGTGGGCCTGGGCCTGCTCACCAAGGGCCCGGTCATGCTGCTGCACGTGGCCTTCCCGTTCGTGCTCGGCCCGCTGTGGAACGACTGGGCCCGTGACAACCGCGTCCGCTGGTACGGTCGCGGCGTGCTTGCCCTGTTGCTGGGCGGCGCCATGCTGTTGGCCTGGGCGCTGCCGGCGGGCTTCGCCGGTGGCGAGGCCTATCGTCAGCGCCTGTTCTTCACCCAGACCGCCGGCCGCGTGGTGAATGCCTTCGACCACGCCCGCCCGTTCTGGTGGTACGTGCCGATGATCCCGGCGCTGCTGTTCCCCTTCAGCGGCTGGCCGCGCGCCTGGGCGGCGCTGGTCACGCTGCGCCGGCCGCTCGATGCCGGGCTGCGCTTTGCGCTGTGCTGGCTGGTGCCGGTGATGGTGGTGTTCTCCTTCATCAGCGGCAAGCAGCTGTATTACCCGCTGCCTGAATTCGCCGGCGCCGCCCTGCTGGTGGCCGGCGCCATTGCCGTGCTGCGCGACCAGCGGCCGGCGCTGGCCTCCAACCCCTGGCTGGGCACGTGGCCGCTGGGCGTGGGTGGCATCCTGTTCGGCATCTTCCTGTTCGTGCTGCCGATGCTGGTGGCGCACAACGAGCTGCATGGCGAGTGGTTCGACACCACCCAGCGCTACAGCCGCTTCTTCAGCGTGGTCTTCGTGCTGCTTGGCGCGTTGCTGCTGCTGCGTGGTCGCGGCGAGCTGCGCCGGCTGGCCTTTGCCGGCCTGGTCGGCACGCTGGCGCTCAATACGCTGTTCACCCTGACCATGTGGCAGAACTTCGATCTGCGCCCGTCAGCCCAGCTGCTGGGCGCGGCCGATGCGGAACACCGCCCCATCGGCATCCTGGGCAATTACGAAGGACAGTTCCATTTTGCCGGCCGCCTGACCCAGTCCATCGAGCGGCTATACGAAGGCCAGTCGCTGCAGACGTTTGCACAGGCGCATCCGGATGGACTGGTGGTGGAGCACCCGGAAAAGCTGAGCAACGACGCGCTGCGTTACGCCCTGCTGGTGCAACCGTTCCGCTCGACCTGGGTGGTGATCTGGCCGGCGAAGTCGCTGTCGGACCTGCGCGCCGGTCGCGTGCCGCCGGAGCCGGCTCACCCCACGCGGGTCTATCAGGTTGACGAGTGGCGCTTCCGCGCCCTGCAATGAACGACGCGCTGATCGCCAACTTGCGTACGCAGTGCGGTGGCCCACGCGATGGCGCGCTGCTGCGCTTCTCGCTGGGCAATGCGCTGCTGGCTGCCGGCGATGCGACGGGCGCCATCCCCGAGTTCCGGCGCGCGGTCGCGTTCGACCCCGGCTACTCCGCCGCATGGAAGCTGCTGGGCAAGGCCTGCCTGGCGCTTGATGACAAGGCCGGCGCCGCCGAAGCATGGCAACAAGGCATCGCCGCCGCACAGGCGCGCGGCGACAAGCAGGCCGAGAAAGAGATGACCGTGTTCCTGCGACGGCTGGAAAAACAGGAGTGAATGGCAGAGCAGGAGTGAGTAAAGAGGAGTGAGCAGCGAGAGAGGCGAGCACGCGGCCGTCTCTCACTGCTCACTCCTCTTCACTCACTTCTTGCCCTTCCCGCTCTCAGTCGTAAGGACTCTTCCAGGTGTCCGCCGAGTAGCGCTTGTAGTGCCACTGGTACTGCGAGAAGGCCAGCTCCACGCAGTTCTCCACGCCCTGGTTGAGGGCACGGCAGGCAAGGGACAGATCGGCATCGGCCAGTCCTTCCGGCGCGGGCATCAGGTGGATGCGGTATCCCTCGCCCCGGGGCAGGCGCTCGGCGAAGGCGAACAGCACGGTTGCCCCGGTGCGTGCCGCCAGGCGCGGCAGCAGCACCATGGTCAGGGCGTTCTGCCCGAAGAAGGGGGCGACCTCGCCCTCGCCAGCACGCGGTTTCTGATCCGGCAGGATGCCCACCGTGCCGCCGGCCGCCAGCCGCTTGTAGAGCGTGCGCACGCCGGCGCCTTCCGCGCGGACCTGCTCCGGCGCCAGCGCGCCGCGCACCTTGCGCAGCAGGCCCTCGATGGCGGCGATGCGCGGCGGGCGGTACAGGATGGCCATCGGCGTCTTGCGGCACAGCCAGTAGTTGAGCAGTTCCCAGCAGCCCAGGTGCGGCGCGGCGATGATCACGCCCTTGCCCGAGGCCAGCGCGGCATCGAACAACGCTTCGCCGCGCACCTCGCGCACCATGTCCAGCGCGCGCTCGGGGTCGTTGCCCCAGATCTTGGCGATCTCGGTGGCCGAACGGCCGCTGTCTTCCATCACGTGGCGAAGCAGGGTGGCGTGCGCGGGCGCGTCCAGCGACGGCCGCACCAGCTTGAGGTTCACCGAGGTGGTGTGCGCCGTGCCGGTGCGCAGCGCCAGCGAGAGTCGGCCGATGCCTGCGCCGATGGCATGCAGCACGCGCAGGGGCAGCAAGCCCAGCAGGCGCAGGAGCAGATAGAGGAGGGTGATGTCGAATCGCATGGGCGAAGGAGTTTAACTGGCTGGCCGGCGAGTTCACGGGTCAACGACAAGCCGCCTGTTCTCGTTCACGGCGCTCAGGACTGTCGGCTCGGCCGGCCAGGCCCTAATCTTTCGCCCCCTTCCGCCGTTACCACATCCATGATCGCCCTGATCCAGCGCGTACTGTCCGCCCGTGTCGACGTTGAAAACACCACCGTGGGTGCCATCGGGCCCGGCCTGCTGGCGCTGGTGGCCGTGCAGCCCGGGGACGACGAACCGCGCACCCGGCGGATGCTGGAGCGGCTGCTGGGGTACCGCGTGTTCCCGGACGAGCAGGGCCGCATGAACCGCTCCCTGGCCGATAGCGGAGGCGAGCTGCTGCTGGTCAGCCAGTTCACCCTGGCCGCCGACACCCGCTCGGGCATGCGACCCAGCTTTACCCGTGCGGCAACCCCCGAGGAAGGGCGCCGCTGGTTCGACCGGCTGGTCGAACTGGCCCGTGCCGCCCACCCGAGGGTGGAAATCGGTCGCTTCGGCGCCCATATGGAAGTGCACCTGGTCAACGATGGCCCGGTCACCTTCTGGTTGGAGACCCCATGATCGCCATTTCCCCCGGCGCGTCCCGACCTCCTACGAAAAAATCACTGGGAAATGCCGGTTTGGCGCGATTTTTGCGTACCGGCGTGACTCAATTTATTCCTTGAAAACTGGTCAAAAAAGTACCACATGGGTATACTGATCGGTTCCTGCATACGCGGCGGTAGGTATGAATAGCAAAGCTCCTGAGCAACAGTCTGAAATCAAGGCGCTCATCTCCAAGGGTCTGGAGCAGGGCTACCTGACTTACGCCGAGATCAACGACCACCTGCCCGACGACATCGTCGATCCGGAGCAGATCGAAGACATCATGGCGGTGCTCAAGGGCGTCGGCATCGAGGTGCATGACGCCGCGCCGGATTCCGATCCGCTGTCGGACAACGCCCCGGGCGCGTCCACCGACGATGAAGCTGCCGCCGAAGAAGCCGTGGCGCTGCTGTCGGCCGTCGACTCCGAAGTGGGCCGCACCACCGACCCCGTCCGCATGTACATGCGTGAGATGGGCACGGTCGAGCTGCTGACCCGCGAAGGCGAAATCGCCATCGCCAAGCGCATCGAGGAAGGCCTGGGCCAGGTGCAGACCGCGCTCGCCTCCTTCCCGCTGACCATCGAGCTGCTGCTGGAGGAATACGACCAGCACCTGGACGGCAAGCGCCGCCTGAGCGAAATCCTGGCCGGCTTCGCCGACCTGGAAGAAGCCGCCGACGCAGCCCAGGCTGCCCTGGCTGACGCCGAAGTCGAAGACTCCGACGCCGAAGGCGACGAAGAAGAAGGCGAAGAAGGCGGCGAGGAAGAAGAGTCCGGCCCGTCCGGTCCGGACCCGGAAGAGGTCAAGCGCCGCATGGAACTGCTGCGCGACTACTACGGCAAGTTCCAGAAGGCGGCCCCCAAGGCCACCGACATCAGCGACAAGAAGGTCACCAAGCTGCGCGACCAGATGGCTGAGGAGTTCCTCAAGCTCAAGCTGCCGTCCGCGCTGATCGACAGCTTCGTGCGCAAGCTGCGCGAAGTGGTGAACGACATCCGTCACCACGAGCGCGTGCTGATGGACATCTTCGTCAAGCACGTGAAGATGCCCAAGGCCGAGTTCCTCAAGGCGTTCCCCAGCAACGAGGGCAACCTCGAGTGGGCGAACGAGCTGGGCCGCAAGCGCCAGAAGTGGTCGCCGAACATCAAGCCGTACAAGGAAGCGATCGATGCCGAGCAGGACAAGCTCGGTGCCATCGAGCGCAAGCTGTTCCTGCCGCTGACCGACATCAAGGAAATCAACCGCACCATGTCGATCGGCGAGGCCAAGGCCCGCCGCGCGAAGAAGGAAATGGTCGAGGCCAACCTGCGCCTGGTCATCTCCATCGCCAAGAAGTACACCAATCGTGGCCTGCAGTTCCTGGATCTCATCCAGGAAGGCAACATCGGCCTGATGAAGGCCGTGGACAAGTTCGAATACCGCCGCGGCTACAAGTTCTCCACGTACGCCACGTGGTGGATCCGCCAGGCCATCACGCGCTCGATCGCCGACCAGGCACGCACCATCCGTATCCCGGTGCACATGATCGAGACGATCAACAAGTTGAACCGCATTTCCCGCCAGATGCTGCAGCAGTTCGGCCGTGAGCCGACGCCGGAAGAGTTGGCCAAGGAAATGGACATGCCCGAGGACAAGATCCGCAAGGTGCTGAAGATCGCGAAGGAACCGATCTCGATGGAAACCCCCATCGGTGACGACGAAGATTCGCATCTTGGCGACTTCATCGAGGACACCAACGCGTCCTCGCCGATCGAGTCGGCCACCGAAACGGGCCTGATGGAAACCGTGCGCGACGTGCTCGCCGGCCTCACCCCGAGGGAAGCGAAGGTGCTGCGCATGCGCTTCGGCATCGACATGAACACCGACCACACGCTGGAAGAAGTGGGCAAGCAGTTCGACGTGACGCGCGAGCGCATCCGTCAGATCGAGGCCAAGGCGCTGCGCAAGCTGCGTCATCCGAGCCGCTCGGAGCAGCTGCGCTCGTTCCTCGATATCGATTAAGCACTACGCTGGTGCAAGTTGCAGGAAGCCCCGCGAAAGCGGGGCTTTTTGTTGGTGCCGAGCTTGTCCCTGCAGGAGCGCACAGGTGCGCGACCGGCCCATGGCCTGATGTCGCATTCTCGTTGCATATCCGTGCACTGAGATACCCGATGGTCTGCGGTCGCGCACAAGTGCGCTCCTACAAAGTGGCCGGGCGCCCCGCTCAGCCACCCGCATCGTAGAAAAACTGCTCGCTGGTGATCTTGTCGTCCTTCACGTGATACACGCAGATCTCGGTCATGGTGACGCGGCCGTAGTCCTTCATGGTCACGTCCATGGTCATGACGACGCTGAACCAGTTGCCGGCGACCAGCGGTTCGCTGACTTCCAGGCCATGCATTTCCTTGACGCTGTCCTTGAACCGCTTGCCCTTCTCTAGGATGGCGTCCAGCCCTTTCACGTTGCCCAGCGGGCCGTTGGCCATGCTTTCCGGTTCGATGCTCACGGCATCCTTGGCGTATAGCTCGTGCTGGGCTTCCTCGAACTGGCCGTGGCGGCACATGGCCACCAGGCGCTTGGCGACGGCTTCGGTACTCATGGGTAACCTCCGGCGGGCGAGACCCGCGAAGGTAGCGCCGCATCCGGCATACGGGCGTGAAGGTGCACCGTTCCCGGCGCACCTTCACTGCTGCCGTCAATGCTTGCCGACGTTGTCGGTGTCGTCGATGAAGCGCGCCACGTTGTCATGCAGCTTCTTCAACGAATCCTCGTGCGCGTAGACCATGTGGCCCGACGGATACCACGCGTAGGAGATGTTCTTCTCCAGGCTTGCCGGGATCGGCATGTGGTGCATCTCGTAATCGGCGGCGTAGTACGGCGTGGCCAGGTCGTAGTAGCCACCATGCAGCGAGACGTGCAGGTTCGGGTTGGTCTTCATCGCCTTGGCCAGGTCGGGCAGCACGTTGGTGCTTTGCTGCAGGGCTTCGTCGGAGCCCGGCACGCCGTGCTTGAACTCCCAGCTGTCGATGTCGGCGAACAACCGATAGCTCTGGCCGTCACCGAACTTGAGCTGGCGGCGCACGTAGTCGTTGAATGCCGCGACATACGCCGAGCTGATGGCCGAGGACTGCGGATCGTATTCGGCCGACTTGCTCAGCGGGTCCAGCGCGGGGCCGGAGAAGCGGCTGTCCAGGCGCCCGGTGGTCATGCCATCGTCGGCCTGCAGTTGTTCTTCGAACATGCCGCCATTCACGCGCAGGTTGGCCTTCAGCAGATAGGCGACGGACAGGCCGGTGTACTGGTGCAACTTCTGCGCCACTGCCTGACGGCGCGCGTCGTCCAGTCGCGAACCGGCCATCAGCGCGGTGGCGTATTCCGTGGTGGCGTACTGCTCCACTTCGCGCAGGAAGGGCTCCAGCGCTGCCGGCTGCTGCGGCAGCTTGTGGTGGTAGTAGGCGGTGGCGGCATAGGTGGGCAGCGCCAGCTCATACGGCAGGTCCACGCCCGGGTTGGCGGTCGCACCGCCGATGTACGTGTCGAAGCTGAGGATCTGCGACAGCAGGATCACGCCATTGAGGTCGACGCTGTCCTCGTTCTCCAGGATGTTGGCCACCACCGCCGAACGGGTGGTGCCGTAGCTCTCGCCGAACAGATACTTCGGCGAGTTCCAGCGGTTGTAGGTGGACAGAAACTGGGTGATGAACTTTGCGAACGCGTGCCCATCGCCATCCACGCTGTAGATGGCCTTCCTGCGCTCCTTCATCTGCTCGTCGCGCCGGCCCTTGTCGGCATCGTCGGCAATCAGGCGGCTGAAACCCGCACCCGGCGCATCGATGAACACCAGGTCGGTGGCGTCGAGCAGGCTGTAATCGTTGTTCACCAGGCCATACGGCGCCGCCGGCGTGTGCGAGTCATCGCTGGTCACCACGCGCCGGGGCCCGAACGCGCCCATGTGCAGCCACACCGTGGCCGAACCCGGGCCGCCGTTGTAGACAAAGGTGATCGGACGCTTGCCCGGCTCCACGCCTTTCTTGAAGTAGGCGGCATAGAACATGCTGACCTGCGGCTCGTTCTCCTTGTCGCCCGTGCCATGCAGCACCAGGGTTCCCGCCACCGCCTTGTAGTCGATGCTGCGGCCTTCCACCTTCACCGTGCCCGAGGTTTCCGACGATTGCGGCTTGAGCAGCGCGGCCTCGGGCTTGTCGTCGGGTTTGTCGTTCTTGGGATTCTTGTCGGCCGCTTGGACGGTGGCGCCCAGCAGCAAGGTGGCCAGTGCCACGACCAGGGGAAGCTTGCGCATGAAGGAAGAACCTCGTGAAGGACGCAGGGCGCGAGCCACCAGCTTAGGCAGCGAGGTCGCCCGGTTTCATACGCCAGAAGTCACGAGCACCCTCCCGCCGACGCACGGCGGGAGGGTGGGGATGCGGATCAGCCCGCCGCCGTCTGCGCCTTGAGCGCCCGCTTGGCCGCCCGCTTCTCGCGGCGCTTTTCCTTGCGGATCTTGCGGTCGTGGTTCCACAGGTAGATGGCCGGCGTGCTGAGCAGGGTCAGCAGCTGCGACACCAGCAGGCCGCCCACGATGGCCACGCCCAGCGGCTGGCGCATCTCCGAGCCTACGCCGAAGCCGATGGCCAGCGGCAGGGCCGCGCCCATGGCCACCAGGGTGGTCATGGTGATCGGGCGGAAGCGCACCAGCGCCGCCTCGCGGATGGCATCCGGCGGCGACAGGCCGCGTTCGCGTTGTGCCACCAGCGCGAAGTCCACCATCAGGATCGCGTTTTTCTTCACGATGCCGATCAGCATCAGGATCGCGATGATGGCCATCAACGTGAGCTGCGTCTGCGTCACCAGCATGGCGAGGAACGCGCCCATGCCCGCGGCCGGCAGCGTGGAGAGAATGGTCAGCGGATGGCCCAGGCTCTCGTAGAGGATGCCCAGCACGATGTACATGGCCACGATGGAGCCGATCAGCAGCACCATGCCGTTGCTCTTGGCCTGCTGCATGCGCTGGTTCTGGCCCGTCCATTCCACGCGCACGCCTTCGGGCAGGCCGGCCAGGATGCCTGCGTTGCCCACCAGGCGCACACCCACGTCCTGCGTGACGTCCTTGGCCAGGTTATAGGTGATGGTCGAGGCTTCGAGCTGGTTGTGATGGCGGATGCGCATCGGGCTCATGTTCGGCTCGATGCGCGCCAGCGCCGACAGCGGAATCATCTCGCCCGAAGCATTGCGCACGCGCACATTGAGCAGCGCCTGCGGGCTCAGCGACGTTGCCGAACTGGAGGTCAGCACCACCCAGTACTGGTTGATGTCCGAATAGATGATCGACACCTGCCGCTGACCGAAAGAGTTGAGCAGCGCGGTATCCACGTCACCCATGGTCACGCCCAGCCGGCTGGCCGAGTTGCGGTCCACCTTCAGCTGCTGCTGCTTGCCCACCAGGTCGAAGTTGCTGCCGACGTCGCGGAACTCCTTCATCTTGCGCATCTGCTGCACCATCTTCAGCGTCCACGGCTGCAGGTCCTCGCCGTTGCTGCCGATGAGCTGGAATTCGTAGGCCGCGCCTTTGTCGCCACTGCCACCGCCGCCGAGGAATTGCACCAGATCCAGCGAGACGCGGATGCCCGGCAACTGGTCGTACTGCTTGGAGAGGCGCTCCATCACCACCTTGGCACTGTCGTGGCGATCGTTGGGGCCGCTGCCCTTGGGTTTGAGGTCGACGAACATGCTGCCCGCATTGCCGACCGCACCGGTGCCGTCGTTACCGCCCAGGGTGGTCATCACGTCGAGCACGGCCGGATCGGCCTTCATGATGTCCGCAGCCTTCCGCGCCTGTGTCGCCATCATGGTGGGCGAGATGTTCGCATCCGCGCGGATGTCGCCCTGGATCATGCCGATGTCTTCCTCCGGCATGAAGTTGCCGCCGGCGGTGGCCACCACGGCGGCACCGAGCGCGAAGGTGGCGAACAGCAGGATAAGTGGCTGCCAGCGCATCAGGCGGCGATGGTGCATGGCCCAGTCCAGCGCCCGCTCGTATAGGCGATGAAGGCCCTTGTCGAAGCGTTCCAGCGCGAGCTCCATGCGCCCCTGCTTCCGCTCGCCCGGTTCTTCATGCTTGAGGAACTTGCCGCACAAGGCGGGTGTGAGCGTCAACGAGACAACGGCCGAGATCACCACCGCCACGGTCAGCGTCACCGAGAATTCGCGCAGCAACATGATCAGCATGTTGTTGCCAAACAGCAGCGGTGCGAACACGGCTACCAGCGACAAGGTGATCGACACCACCGTGAAGCCGATCTCGCGCACGCCCATCAACGCGGCCTGCAGCGGCGGTTCGCCATGCTCCATATGGCGTACGATGTTCTCGATCACCACGATGGCGTCGTCCACCACGAAGCCGATGCACAGCACCAGCGCCACCAGCGACAGCGTGTTGAGCGTGTAGTTGAGCGCCAGCATCGCCACAAACGCACCTGCCAGTGACAGCGGCACGCTCAACGAGGCGATCAGCGTGGGACGCAGGCGACGCAGGAACACCAGCATCACCAGCACCACCATCGCGATACTGATCAGCAGCGCCACTTCCACTTCGTGCAGCGCCGACTTGGTGGTGGTGGTGAGGTCGAAGATCGGCGTGACCTGCACATCCGCCGGCAGCCAATGGCTGAACTCCGGCAGGCGGCGGCGGATTTCGTCCACCGTCTCCACCGCATTCGCTTCCGGGCGCTTGCTGATCTGCATCGCCACCGTGGACTGGCCGTTGAACCACGCACCCTGGTAAATGTCCTGCTGGCCGCTGTACACCTTCGCCACGTCCGACAGCCGCACCGGGGCGCCGTTGTGGGTGGCGACCAGCACGTTGGCGAAATCCGCGGCCTGGCTCAGGCCGTCATTGGCGGTCACCGTCATCTGCGTGCGGCCATCGGTGAGCACGCCCTGCGGCGAGGTCACGTTGGCCGCGATCAGCGCATTGCGCACGTCGTTGGCGGTGAGGTTCTTCGCGGCCAACGCGTTGATGTCCAGTTCCACGCGTACCGCGTGCGGCGTGCCACCGAACACCTGCACCTGCGCCACGCCGGGGATCTGCGCCACGGCCGGCTTCAGCAGCGTGTCGGTCAGGTCGTAGAGCTTGTCCTGCGGCAGGCCGGTCGACGTCAGCGAGACCAGCAGGATGGGAATCTGCGAGGTGTCGAACTTGAAGTACTGCGGCGGGCTGGGCAGCTGCGGCAGGTCGGCCTGCGCTGCATTGATGGCCGCCTGCACGTCGCGCGCGGCCTGGTCCGCCGTGCGGTCGAAGGTAAAGCGCACCTGGATCGATGCGGTGCCCTCGGCGGCATTGCCATACATGTCGTCGATGCCAGGGATGCGCCCGATGTGGCGCTCCAGCGGCGCCAGCACGGTGGACGCCATGGTCTGCGCATTCGCACCCGGCAACTGGGCCACGATGTACACGCCGGGAAATTCCAGCGACGGCAGCGCTGCGACGCCCAGCAGGCGATAGGCAAAGATGCCCGCCAGCAGCAGGCCCAGCGCCAGCAGCGACGTTCCCACGGGTCGGCGGATCAGGGGGGCGAAGATATTCACTCAGGTTTCCATACCGGTCAGGGCTGCACACCCGTCACCCAGGCAGACCATCGGCGCGGGCGCACGTTCACGCAAGCAAGGCGAAAGGCCCATACATGCCGCTCTTTATGCCTGTGGGGACGGGAATGGCGAATGTGCCTGAAGTCGGTCCGTGCCGAAAGGCAGGGGGAGGGCGACGAGGGCTCGACTGACACGATGTGACGCGTGAAACAGGGCATTCCAGCGCGGATTTCGCCCCGGCGGGCGGAAAGCGGCGGTGGATGACCTCCGGAAGAAAAGCCCGTCTCAGCGCCTCACCCGGTCAAGACCAGGCAATCACCCCGATCGCCACCAGCGCCAGCGCCACTCCCAGGCCATTGAGCCAGCTCAGCCGTTCCCGGAACGCCACCGTACCCACTACCGCGCCCAGCGCCACCACGCCCAGGTTCATACTCGCGAACACCAGCGAAGGATGATCCGGCAGCGCCCGGTGGCCACGCAGGTAGAACACGATGTTGCCGAAGTTGGCCAGGCCCAGCAGCAGACCGGCGACAGCGTCGCGCAGGGTAAAGAAGGTGCGGTCGTGCCAGCGGCGCCAGAGCAGGATGAGCAGCGACACCACCAGGGCGAGCGCGAACATCGCCTGCAGCGAGGCTTCGAACGGCGTGCCTGCCACGGCCACGCGCTTGAACAGGATATCGATCAGGCCGAAGCCCACGAACACCACGCAAGGCCACAGCCAGCTGCGTTCGCCGTTTGCGTTACTCGTCGGCGTGGCGCGCCAGATCATGCAGAGCAATGCCGCCAGGCCCAGCGCGATACCCACGCCCTTGCCCACGCTCAGGCTTTCGCCGAACAGCACGAAGGCCGCCAGCAGTGAAATCAGCAACGACAGGCGCTGCGCCGCGTCGGTGCGCACGATGCCGGCGCTGCTGACCGATGCCGCCAGCGCAAGGAAGATCAGCGGCAGCAGCAAGCCCAGCCCGATGAACCCCAGCCAGGGTGCCTGCGGACTGGTGAGCGCCGACAACGACGGGTGGAACACCGTGGCGGTAAGCACGCTGGCGGCGACGTAGTTCCAGGCAATGGCCTGGCCCACGTCCACCGACAGGCGACGTGCAAGCTTCAGCAGCACCGACACCAGCACGCTGCACACCACGCTCAGCAATACGTAAACCATGAAGATCCTTGAGGGCGGCGCTGGGACGCGCCACGCCGATATAACGGGGCTTGATGTCAGCCATGCTGCGGCCGGCCACGGGGCTTATCGCTGGTGGGTGAAGCGCTCGCGATAACGTGCCGGGCTCAGCTGCAGGTGCTGGCGAAAATGGTGTCGTAGGGTATCCGTACTGCCGAATCCGCACACCTGGGCCACGCGGTCCACACCCATGCCGCTGCCTTCCAGCAGTTCACGGGCGCGACCCAGGCGCTCGCGGGTCAGCCACTGCTTGGGCGAGCAGCCGGTGGCCTCCTCGAAACGCCGCAACAAGGTGCGTTCGCTCATGCGCGCACGCTCCGCGAGCACGGACACCGGCAGTGACTGGTCAAGATGGCGGCGCATCCATTCCAGCAGCTTGCCCAGGCCATCGCCCTGCGCTGGCAGTGGCGACTGGATGAACTGCGCCTGCCCACCATCACGATGCGCAGGCACCACGGCGCGGCGTGCGACGGTGTTGGCCGCCTCCGGGCCGTAGTCGCGGCGGATCAGGTGCAGGGACAAGTCCAGTGCGGCGGCACTGCCGGCCGACGTGAGCAGCTGCCCCTCATCCACATACAGCACATCCGGCTCCACGCGGACACGGGGGTAGCGCTGGGCCAGTGCATCCACATAGCGCCAGTGCGTGGTGGCGCGGCGCCCGTCCAGCAGGCCGGTAGCGGCCAGCACGAACACCCCGGAGCAGAAGGACATCAGCCGCGCGCCACGCGCGTGTGCCGCCCGCAGGGCGTCCAGCAGCGGCTCGGGCGGCACCGCGTCCACACCACGCCAGCCGGGCACGATGATGGTGCCGGCGGCGGCGAGTTGTTCCAGCCCGCCATCCGCGCTGACCTGCATGCCGCCGGCGGCGCGCATGGGGCCCGGGTCCACGGCGCAAAGGCCGAAGATGTACCCCTCGGGCAGCTCCGGCCGCGGCAAGCCGAACATCTCCACGGCGATGCCGAACTCGAACGTGCAAAGGCCGTCGTACACCAGCGCGGCCACGCGGCGGTTTGGCGGCCCGACAGGGCGCCTGGAACGCTTTGGCGGATTTTTCATGGTGATTGTCATTCTTGCCAATGTCGGCCAGCGACGCCAGTGCCGATACTGCGTCCACCCCAACGCAGGAGAGCCACGCATGAGCAGCGTCGTCCAACGAGTCAGTGCCGCACCCAGCCACCATGCACTGGCGCATTTCCAGGCACGCCTGGGTTTTGAAACCGACTGCGCGGATGTGCATTACGCAACCCACCACGAGTCGAAGGACTTCGTCCTGCTCGATGTCCGTACGCCCACGCTTTACGCCGCCGGCCACGTGCCTGGCGCCCTCAACCTGCCCACGCGCATGATCAGCGAGCAGCGGATGGCGGAGTACCCGGCCGACACCCTGTTCGTGGTCTATTGCGCCGGGCCGCATTGCAACGGCGCCAACAAGGCGGCGGTGAAGCTGGCGCAACTGGGCCGCCCGGTGAAGGAGATGATCGGCGGCCTTACCGGGTGGATCGACGAAGGCTTCGGGCTGGAACGCTGATATGCGCGCGGGCCCTGCCATCCGTCGCGCCACGGGCATCGATGTTCCCGCACTGTTGTCGCTCGGTGCGGAGCACGCCGCCTTCGAGCAGCTGCACCATCGCGCCAGCCAGCGGCCTGCCGCGCTGGCCGGTGCGCTCGACAGCGATCCACCTCGGCTGCATGCATGGCTCGCCTTGCAGGATGACAACGCCGTGGGCTACGCCAGCGCCACGCTCGACTACGCCACGCTGGACGGCGCGGACTATCTGCACATGGATTGCCTGTACGTTCGCGAAGCATGGCGAGGCCAAGCCATCGGCCTTGGCTTGTGGCATGCCATACGCGAATTCGCCCAGGTGCGTCGCTGCGCCGCCATCCAGTGGCAGACACCGTCGTGGAACGTGCACGCGGCACGCTTCTATCGCCGGCTGGGCGCAGCCGAAACGGCCAAGCTGCGTTACTGCCTGCCGCTGCCCGGCGACGTGAATGACAGCGGGGCGTGAGGCGACGGTGCGATCATGCCGGCACCACCCGGCCTCGAGGAGGCTGCATGCTGGAACTTCGACCCACCTGCGAGCAGTGCAACAAGGCGCTGCCGCCGGCCGCCACCGACGCCATGATCTGTTCCTACGAATGCACCTACTGTCGTGATTGCGTTGCTCTGCTGCAGAACGTATGCCCGAACTGCGGCGGCGGCTTCATGCCCCGCCCGATCCGCCCCGCCCATGCGTGGAAACCCGGCGTCTCGCTGGAACGCCAGCCCGCCACGCAGGTGATCACATACAAGCCGGTGGATCCGCTGAGCCACGCGGCGTTTGCCGCGCTGTTCGAAAGCCTGCCGCCGGAACAACGCTGAACATCGACGGCATCTTGACGCGCACCACCCTACACATGGGCCCCTGATCACGGGCCCACGGGGCGTTCCGCAGCATGCGCAGGCATGAACCCACCGCGCCGGATGGCGAACGACGGCTGCTGCTGATCGGCGCAACGGTACTGTTTCTGGTCGTCTTCGCGTCCGATGCGATCTCCCTGCTGCTGGCCCGCCATGCCGGCGCCATGCCTTCGCTCTGGACCGCCAACGGCATCGCCGCCGGCGTGTTGCTGTCGGTGCAGCGACGCTACTGGGGCCTCCTGTTCGTGGTGACCGGGCTCGCGTTGCTGCTTGGCACGTATGCCGCGTTTGGTGAACTCCAGCTCAGCCATGGGCTGCTGGTGCTGGCGAACCTGGTGGAAATCCTCATCGTCATTGTGATCATCCATCACTACTTTCCGACGATCACCGGCAGGGAAGGCGGCTATCTCCGCCTCGGTCGCGTGGCCATAGGCGCTGCGCTGGCGGCCTGTGTCGTGTCCACGCTGGTGGCCAGCCTGGCCGGGAAGCTGTCCAAGGACCCTGCCGTGTTCGGCCGTCCGGAAGAATGGTTTCGCGCGGACCTGCTCGGCATGGTGATCGTGGGCATGCTCACCCTGGTGGCGTTTCGCGAGCGGGGCCGCATGCTTGGCGCGGAGGGAACACGCTTCCGCATGCTGTGCGACGTGCTGGTACTGGTCGCCGTCACCATCGGCGTATTTGCGCAGACGCGCTACCCGCTGCTGTTCGTGGTGTTCGCACCGTTGCTCTACCTGGTGTTTCGCTACCGCTTCACCGGACTGGTGCTGGGCATGGCCGTGGTGTCCCTGATCACCAATGTCGCCACCTCCGTCGGGCTGGGCTCCTTCGCGCTCATCGCCGGGGTCGACGCCGACGAGCGCACCCTGGTCGCCCAGATCTACCTGGGCGTGGTTTGCCTGGTGGCAGTGCCGGTGGCGCTGGCGCTGGCCGACCGGCAACGTCTGTCGGAGAAGGTCGCCGAAAGCGAAGGTCTTTATCGACTGCTGGCCGATTACGCGAGCGACCTGATCGTGCGCGTCTCCCAGGATGGCACGCGCCGCTATGTCTCCCCGTCGGTGAAGGAGATGCTGGGCTGGACACCGGAGGAGTTCGCCGCGCAACGGGTGGAGCTGATTCATCCGGACGACCGCCACCTCGTGGCGGTCCTGCTCGCCCGACTGCAGCAGAGCGGCAAACCGGAAATCGTGCGTTACCGGGTCCGCAACCGCGCTGGCGAATACCAATGGCTGGAGGCCATCGGCCGACTCGCGCCCAGCCCTGATCATCCCGGACACCAGGAAACCGTCTACAGCGCCCGTGACATCACCCAACGGGTGCTGGCGGAAGAAGCACTGGCTGACAGCGAGAAGCGCCTGCGCACGATCACCGACAACGTGCCTGCCGTGATCGCGCAGATCGACGCCGAGCAGCGCTACACCTTCATCAACGCGTATGCGGCCGAGGTGATCGGTGGCATTGCCTCATCCAACATCGGCCGTACCGTGGCGGAGATGCGCGGTCCCACGGTGTATGCCTTGCTCAAGCCACACATCGAGAAGGTGCTGCAGGGCAAGCCCGCCACCTTCGAGTACCAGGTACCGGTGGGCGGCGAAGCCCGCACCTTCCAGGCGACCTACCTGCCGGCCATCACGGCCGATGGCCAGCGCAGCGGCTTTTACTCCCTGACCACGGAAATCACCCGCATCAAGCAGGCCGAGCAACAACTGGATTTCCTAGCTCATCATGACGCGCTCACCGGCATCGCCAATCGGCTGTCGTTCCGCGAGAACGTCACGCGGGCGGTCGACCGCGCCGGGATCACGCATCAGCCACTGCTACTGATGATGATCGACGTGGACCACTTCAAGCAGATCAACGACACCTGGGGCCATGCCGCCGGCGACATGGCGCTCAGCGAGGTGGCGAACCGGCTAAAGGCCAGCATCCGCAAAACCGACCTGCTCGCCCGCCTGGGCGGCGATGAGTTCGTGATCCTTTGCCACGACATCGAGGATGCTGAAACGGGGCGCCAACTGGCGGAGAAGATCATCGATGCGATGCGCGCACCGGTACACGTGGGCCCGGCGGATCTGGGCGTCACGCTCAGCATCGGCCTGGCGCTGTCCCGCGATGTCTCCTCCGGCGACGAACTGGCACAGCAGGCGGACGAAGCGCTCTACCAGGCCAAGGAGGCGGGCCGCGCCCGCTACCGCATGACCACCCACGGCATGTGACGATTCATTCGCGGTCGGCCAGTGCGCGGTTCAGACGCAGAGCCAGCAAGGTGCACGCCACGCCCGAGAGCAGATAGACACTCACCGCCACCAGTCCGAAGCGCGTCGACAGGCCCAGCGCCACCAGCGGCGCAAAGGCCGCACCGATCAGCCACGCGAAGTCGGTGGTGAGCGCAGCGCCGGCATAACGCAAGCGCATCTCGAAATTGGACGTAACGCTGCCGGCTGACTGTCCGTACGACAAACCCAGGCCACCGAAGCCAAGGATGATGAAGGCGTCCTGTCCCAGTTTGCCGCCACCGAGCAGCCACGGAGCCATCAGCGCGAAGATCGCGATCAACGCTGCCATCAGGCCAAGCGTAGTGCGTCGGCCGATACGGTCGGCCAGCAGGCCTGACACGATCATGCCCAGGATGCAGGCCACCGCGCCGATGATCTCCGCCACCAGCACCGCGTTCACCGACTGGGTGGAACCCAGCACGATCCACGACAGCGGGAAGATGGTGACCAGATGAAACAGTGCGTAGCTCGCCAGCGCGGCGAACGCACCGATGAAGATGTTGCCGCCCTGGGTGCGCAACAACTCGATGATGCCGATCGGCTCGAGTTCGCGTTCTTCCATCGCGACGGTGTATTCCTCTGTGACCACCAGGCGAAGGCGTGCGAACAATGCCACCACGTTGATGGCAAACGCGACGAAGAACGGATAGCGCCAGCCCCAGTCGATGAAGTCTTCCGGGCTCAGGCTGCTGTGCAGGAACAGGAATAGCGCACCAGCCACCATGAAGCCGATCGGCGCACTCAGTTGCCCGAGCATGGCGTACCAGCCGCGCTTTCCCGGCGGCGCATTGAGCGCCAGCAACGACGGCAGGCCATCCCACGATCCACCCAGCGCAATGCCTTGCAGGATGCGGAACAGCACGAGCAGGCCGATCGCCCAATTGCCGATCACCGCGTAACCCGGCAGGAACGCCATGCCCGCTGTAGCACTGCCGAGCAGGAACAGCGCAATGGTCAGCTTGATGCCGCGACTCCATCGCCGCTGGAAGCTCATGAACAACGCAGTGCCGAGGGGACGCGCTACAAACGCCAGTGAAAAGATCGTGAAGGCGTAAAGCATGCCGTTCAACGGACTGGCGAAGGGAAAAAGCAGGGAAGGAAACACCAGCACGCAGGAAATGCCGAACACGAAGAAGTCGAAGTGTTCGGACGTCCGCCCGATGATCACGCCGATGGCGATCTCGCCCGGCGCCACCTTCGCATGGGCCTGGATGCGTTGGATGTCCTCTACCGTGTGGCCCGTGCCGTGCTCAGGAAACGTGCTTGACATAGTCATTACCCGGGAAGAAGGAGTATGTCGCCGCCACACTATGGCACCACCGCGCCTCTCGCGTCACTGGGAATGTTCCTGTTCCCGTTTCGCTCCGAACGGCGTACCGTTAATCACACTGGTCGCGTCGTCGGTATGTCTATGAAGGCTTTCCGTGGACTTCTCGTTTTCGCCGTCTTCCTGCTTGCGGGATGCCAGACTGTTTTGATGTCACCGTCCGGTGACCTCGCGATACAACAGCGCAACCTGATCATCACGTCGACGGTCCTGATGCTGCTGATCATCGTGCCGGTGATTGCGCTGACGTTGATCTTCGCCTGGCATTTCCGCGCGTCCAACAAGAAGGCCACCTACGATCCTGACTGGGATCACTCCACCATCCTGGAATTGCTGATCTGGTCGGCACCGCTGCTGATCATCATCGCGCTGGGCGCGATCACCTGGGTCAGCACGCACAAGCTCGATCCCTATCGCCCCCTTGATCGTGTCGCCGCGAACCGCCCCATGCCATCCGACGTGCGGCCGCTCCAGGTCAACGTGGTCGCGCTCGACTGGAAATGGCTGTTCATATACCCCGAGCAAGGCATTGCCACCGTGAACGAACTGGCGGCGCCGGTAGATCGCCCGATCCAGTTCAAGATCACTTCCTCCACCGTGATGAACTCGTTCTTCATTCCCGCGCTGGCAGGCCAGATCTATGCCATGCCCGGCATGGAGACCCAGCTGCAGGCAGTGATCAACAAGCCCGGTGAATTCCAGGGCTTCTCCGCCAATTACAGCGGCCAGGGTTTCTCCGGCATGCACTTCCTCTTCCACGGCTTGTCCGAGGAAGACTTTGCGCAGTGGGTGCAAAAGACCAAGTCCGGTGGCAGCGACCTCAGCCGTGACGCCTATGTGAAGCTGGCGCAGCCGAGCGAAAACGATGCGGTGAAGTACTACGCGACGGTGGAGCCGGGCCTGTATCGCGCCATCCTCACCCACTGCGTGGACCCGGAAAATCCCTCTTGCATGACCCGCATGGACTTGAGCCCGCATGAATCCGGCGACTCGGGCACGATGACGGGCGCAGGCCAGACCAACGGCATGGCCGCGATGGCCGACCACTCCCATTCCGACTGATTCCATTCCCGGTGGTGTCCACGATGCTTGCCCATCCCGACCTAGCCAAGCTGATCTTCGGTCGACTCACACTGGATTCGTTGCCGCTGCACGTACCCATCGTGTTGGGGACGTTTGTCGTCGTGGCCATCCTGGGGATCGCGCTGTTGGGCGCCATCACCTACTACAAGCTGTGGGGATATCTGTGGCACGAGTGGTTCACCAGCATCGACCACAAGAAGATCGGCATCATGTACATGATCCTGGGCTTCGTGATGCTGCTGCGCGGCTTCTCGGACGCCATCATGATGCGCGCCCAGCAGGCCATAGCCTTCGGTGACTCGCAGGGCTACCTTCCACCTGAGCATTACGACCAGATCTTCACTGCCCACGGCGTGATCATGATCTTCTTCGTCGCCATGCCGATGGTGACGGGCTTGATGAACTTCGTCATGCCGCTGCAGATTGGCGCTCGCGACGTCGCGTTTCCCTTCCTCAACAACTTCAGCTTCTGGATGACGGTTGCCGGTGCCCTGCTGGTGATGACATCCCTCTTTGTCGGCGAGTTTGCGCGCACCGGCTGGCTTGCCTACCCGCCCTTGTCGGACATCGTGTCCAGCCCGGATGCCGGCGTGGACTACTACATCTGGGCACTACAGATAGCAGGCGTAGGAACAACGTTATCAGGCATCAACCTGCTGGTGACCATCGTCAAGATGCGCGCTCCCGGCATGGCGCTGATGAAGATGCCGGTGTTCACCTGGACGTCGCTGTGCACCAACGTGTTGATCGTCGCCGCCTTCCCGGTGCTCACAGTCTGCCTTGCGCTGCTGGCGCTGGATCGCTACGTCGGCACCAACTTCTTCACGACCGAGCTTGGCGGCAACGCCATGATGTACGTGAACCTGATCTGGATCTGGGGTCATCCGGAGGTTTACATCCTGGTGTTGCCGGCGTTCGGCATCTTCTCCGAGGTCACCGCCACCTTCAGTCGCAAGCCATTGTTTGGCTACGCGTCGATGGTGTACGCCACGGTGGTGATCACGGTACTGTCCTACCTGGTGTGGCTGCACCACTTCTTCACCATGGGGTCGGGTGCGAGCGTCAACTCGTTCTTCGGCATCACCACGATGATCATCTCCATCCCTACCGGGGCGAAGATTTTCAACTGGCTGTTCACCATGTATCGCGGCCGCGTGGATTTCCAGCTGCCGATGATGTGGACCGTGGCCTTCATGGTCACCTTCGTCATCGGTGGCATGACCGGCGTGTTGCTGGCTGTGCCGCCGGCGGATTTCTCGCTGCACAACAGCCTGTTCCTGATCGCTCACTTCCACAACGTGATCATCGGCGGCGTGCTGTTCGGGCTGTTTGCCGGCATTACCTACTGGTTCCCCAAGGCCTTCGGCTTCCGGCTCGATCCGTTCTGGGGCAAATGTTCGTTCTGGCTATGGGTTACGGGCTTCTATTTCGCCTTCATGCCGCTGTACGTGCTCGGCCTGATGGGCATCACGCGCCGCCTCAGCCACTTCGACGATCCGTCGCTGCAGATCTGGTTTGTGATCGCTGCGTTCGGGGCGTTCCTCATCGCGCTTGGCATCGCGTGCAACATCATCCAGTTCATCGTCAGCTTCCGTAACCGCGAGAAGCTGCGCGACTTCACCGGTGATCCATGGGGTGGTCGTACGCTGGAGTGGTCCACCTCGTCGCCGCCGCCGAAGTACAACTTCGCCTTTACGCCGCTGGTGCACGATCACGACGCGTGGTGGATGATGAAGAAGCATCACTATCAGCGCCCCCTCAGCGGCTTCATCCCGATCCACATGCCACTCAACACCGGTGCGGGCATCATCATGGGTGGCCTGAGCTTCGTGTTCGGCTTTGCCATGATCTGGTACATGTGGCCGTTGGCAGCAGTATCGTTCTTCGCGCTGCTCGCGGTAGGCATTGGCCACACCTTCAACTATCACCGCGACTACTACCTGAGCGCGGATGAAGTGACCCGCATCGAAGCATCCCGCACGGAGCTGCTGGCGAGCCATGTCTGAGATATCCAACACCTTGCCCGGTCGTGGGCCCCATCAGCCGCTGGTGTTCCACGACACCCACGAGAGCCACCCGGCGAACGGCACCCTGCTGGGGTTCTGGGTCTACCTGATGAGCGACTGCCTCATCTTCGCCTGCCTGTTCGCCGCCTATGGCGTACTGGGGCGCGAATACGCCGGCGGGCCCACCGCGCAGGAGGTGCTGGAGCTGCCGGCAGTCGCGGTGAATACCTCGCTGCTGCTGCTCTCCTCGATCACCTACGGTTTCGCCGTGCTGGCCATGCAGCGCAACCAGCGCAACCCGATGCTGGTGTGGCTGGTGATTACCGGGCTGCTTGGCGCAGGGTTCATCACGCTGGAACTGCGCGAGTTCGCCCATCTCATATCCATTGGCGCGGGGCCGCAGCGCAGCGCGTTCCTGTCCTCGTTTTTCACCCTGGTGGGCACGCACGGCCTGCATGTGACCTGCGGCCTGATCTGGCTGGTGGTGCTGATCACCCAGGTACTGAAGAAGGGCCTGATCAGCGCCAACAAGCGTCGCCTGCTGTGCCTGTCGATGTTCTGGCACTTCCTCGACGTGGTCTGGGTGGGTGTCTTCAGCTTCGTCTATCTGATGGGAGTACTGCCATGAGTGCGCACGACGAGCTGCACGCCCACGGCGACGACCGCGGGCACGACGAGGATTTCGGCATCCACGCCACTTTCAGTGGCTACATGACCGGCTTTGTGGCGTCGGTGGTGCTCACCGTCATCCCGTTCTGGCTGGTGATGGGCCATGTGATCACCAAGTCCAGTACCGCGGCGGTGATCATCCTGGCGTTGGCCGCGGTGCAGATCGTGGTGCACATGATCTACTTCCTGCATATGAACGCGAAATCGGAAGGCGGCTGGAACATGCTCGCGCTGGTGTTTACCATCGTACTGGTGGTCATCACGCTGAGCGGGTCGATCTGGATCATGTATCACCTCAACAGCAACATGATGCCGTCGATGATGGATCCGTCGAACCTGCCCTGACGATCCATTCCCCGTCCCGAACCATGGTTTTCCGATGAGTGTTGCTGAAGAACCGGGCCGCCAGCCGCGCGGCCCCGTGGCGCTGGCCCTGCTGGCCCTGCTTGGCGTGATCCTGTTTTCCGGCTTCGTGGCCCTGGGCACCTGGCAGGTTTACCGGCTGGGGTGGAAGCGCGACCTGATCGCGCGGGTGGAAACGCGCGTGCACGCACCCGCCGTGACCGCACCGGGGCCGGACCAGTGGAGCAGCATCACCGCCGAGTCCGCCGAGTATCGCCACGTGCAGTTGCAAGGTCACTTTCTGTATGACCGCCGGACCCTGGTCTGGGCCGCCACGGATTTCGGCAGCGGCTATTGGCTGATGACACCGTTGCAGCAGGCGGATGGCACTATCGTGCTGGTCAATCGCGGCTTCGTGCCGGCCGACTGGTGCGGCGTCAACGGCAGCTGCGCGGCCGCGCCCACCGGCGACACCACGGTGACGGGTTTGCTGCGGGTGAGCGAGACCGCGCGACCGCTCCGCCACAACGACCCGGCGCGCAACAGCTGGTATACGCGCGATGTCGCCGCCATCGCCACCGCGCGCGGGCTCACCCACGTTGCACCTTATTTCGTCGATGAAGAGGCCGCGCCTGGCACGCTGGAGGTCGGCAAGCATGCATGGCCGCAGGGCGGGCTCACGGTGATCTCGTTCCCCAACAATCACCTCAGCTACCTGATTACCTGGTATCTGCTGGCGCTGATGGTGCTGGGGGCTGGCATTTACGTGGCGCGGGACGAGAAGCGGCTGCGCCGGGGGCGATAGCCCTGTCCCTTGCATGAGCGCACTCGTGCGCGACCGTTGCGTCAATCCTTTCGGTAACGCCGGAAGACGCTGTCGCGCACGAGTGCGCTCCTACACCAGGCATGGGTGCCCTTACATCTTCAGGAACGACTTGCCCTGCTTCAGCACGGTGTCGCACACCTTGGTGGTCATCTGCGACTTGAGGTCGCTGGAGCCGCCACCCAGACTATTCAGATCCATGCTCTGCCCGTCGTGGCCCTGCAGGATGCCCTTGGCACCGCTGAGGTAACCGGGATCGTTGGTGGCGCTGCCCGAGGTCGAGGCCGTGCTGTCGGAAGATTTCTTCTTGCTGCCGGTGAGCTGGCCGAGCATGTCGCTCGTGCTCGAACCGGAGCCCGAACTGCTGCTGGACGAGTTGGAACCACCGCCCAGCTTGCCCATCAACTGGTTCTGGATGCCTGAGGCGCCAGAGTTGCCGCCGAGGTAATTGTTCTTCACGCAGTACTCCAGCAGGCCCGCCACATTGCCCATGCTTCCGGATGTCATGGAGCTGCTGCCACCGGGGATCATGCTGCCGAGCTTGCCCAGGTCCTGCGCGCCGCTGGTGCTGCAGGCCAGGCTGAGGGCGATGGCCATGCCGGCCGTACCGATGCTGCCGATGCGCTTGTTCATGTGTGTCCCTCCGTCAGGTGCGGGCATTGAACACCGCGCATCGTTACGGGGGCGTCAGCGTAGGCCGGGGCTGCACGTTTTTCAGACGAATGCGCATGTAGATGGTACGCGCGTAGCATGATACGGCCAGGCCGGTTCCGTTCAGTCCGTGAACGGACCGCATGTGTCGCAGCCTCCACCCGACCGATGGAAGACTCTTGATGAAACGATATGTGGTTCCCGCCTTGGCCATGACGCTGCTTGCCGCCTGCTCCAGTGCCGGCAGCCTACGCAATTCCAAACCCACGGCGTCCTATGCAGGTGCCGGCAGCGCAGGCGACATCGCGTCCTGTGTTTCCAATGCATGGGGGACCAAGCCCGTGCATCTGGAGTCGCATGTGCTGTACACCGGTACGACCATCGAGATCCACAAGACGCCGGACGGCCCTGCGGTGGCGCTGGTGGACATCAAGCCGGTGAGCGACCGCACCGTGGCCACGTATTACTCGAACTTCGACGAGGATGACACCTGGTACTTCGAACAGGTCGCCCATTGCGTCGATACGACGCCACCGCCGCCGCAGTAAGCATCGCGAGGTGGCCCGCGCCGGCGGGCCACCTGTGCTCAGAGGTTGCGGAACACCATCGACATCGACGAGCCGAGCCCGTCGCGCGGCACGCGCACCACGTTGAGCGAATAGCCCGCACCGTTCGGCAGGGCGCGATCGGCCTTCAGACCCCCGTCGACGTGCGTTACCGCGCCATTGCCCTGCAACGAGGCGCTGACTGCATCGTACGGTGCGGGAGCCAGCACAAGCCTGGCCACGGCGCGGGCGCGTTCCAGCCACTGCGCATCGCTCGAGGCATCGTCACCGGCAATCCACAGGCGTGCCGAAAGCGCGGGCGTCACGCAGCCCGTGGTGGCCACTCGCAACACGTCGCCATTGGCATACATCAACGTGGCCCGTGTACCGGATGGATCCAGCACCACGGTCTGCACACCAGGCTCGGCCTTCAGGTGCGTCATATCCATGCTGAGAGGGCGGACCGGGCAACCGGCGGAGGCCTCATCGGCTCGCGCCGGCACGCCAGCGGCAGCCATCCATGCCCATCCCGACAGCAACACACATCCCAGAACGCCGACGCGCATCGAAACTCCCCCGGTGGTCGATGCGGCCGACTCTGACATGAACGGGAGAGGGCCGCCATGGTCCCCTCCGCAGCGGGGATCAACGCAGCGCGGCAGCCTCGCGCGCCAGCGCTTCGATGCCACTCCAGTCGCCGTTGCGCAGCTTGTCCGCTGGCGTGAGCCAGGAGCCGCCGACGCACACCACGTTGGGCAGCGAGAGGAACTCCGGCGCGCTGCTCAGGCTGATGCCGCCGGTGGGGCAGAAGGTGACCTGCGGCAGCGGGCTCGCCCAGGCGCCCAGCAGCTTGTGGCCGCCGGCCGGAACCGCGGGGAAGAACTTCAGGAAACGATAGCCGCGCTCCAGCAGTGTCATCACTTCGCTGGCGGTAGCCGCACCCGGCAAGAGCGGCAGGTCGCTGTCGTCGGCGGCATCGAGCAGGCCCGGCGACACGCCAGGCGACACCGCGAACTTGGCGCCGGCCTTGTGGGCCGCGCGCAGGTCTTTGGCACTCAGCACGGTGCCCACGCCCACCACGGCACCTTCCACTTCTTCGGCGATGGCCTTGATGGCATCCAGTGCGGCCGGCGTGCGCAGGGTGACTTCAATGGCGGGAATGCCGCCGGCCACCAGCGCGCGCGCCATCGGCACCGCATGGCGCGCGTCCTCGATGATCACCACGGGTACCACCGGCGCGAGGCGCAGCGTGGACTCGACCTGCTTCTGCTTGTTTTCGATGCTCATGGCGTTCCGTGAATGTCGATGATGGAAAGACCGCTGATCAGGTCAGGCCTGATCAAAACACGCCCGCGCCGAGGTCGGCGGTGGTGGCGTTGCGGCGGAACAGGCCGAACAGTTCGCGGCCCAGGCCAAACTGGTGCGCGGAAAGATCCGCCGTGGCCGGCACGCGCGCCTCGAACTCGGCCAACTCCACCAGCACGTCCAGGCGACCGTTGACGGCGTCCAGGCGGATGATGTCGCCATCGCGGATGCTGGCGATGGGGCCGTTGTCCTGCGCCTCCGGCGTCACGTGGATGGCCGCCGGCACGCGGCCCGATGCGCCGGACATGCGACCATCGGTAAGCAGTGCGATGCGATGGCCACGATCCTGCAGCACCGAAAGCGTCGGGGTGAGCTTGTGCAGTTCCGGCATGCCGATGGCCTGCGGGCCCTGGAAGCGCACCACGGCGATGAAGTCGCGATTGAGTTCGCCGCGCTCGAAGGCCTTGCGCACGTCATCCTGGTCATGGAACACGATGGCAGGTGCTTCGATGACCAGGCGATCATCCGGCACCGACGAGACCTTGATTACCGCGCGGCCGAGGTTGCCCGACAGCATGCGCAGGCCGCCGTCGGCGCGGAACGGTTCGGCCGCACCGCGCAGTACGCCGCGGTTGCCGCTTTCCTTTGACACCGGCATCCACGCGAGCGCGCCATGCGCGTCCAGCTGCGGCACCTGCGTATAGCCGTCCATGCCGGTGCCGAACACCGTGCGCACGTCCGCGTGCAGCAGGCCATGGCTCAACAGCTGGTCGATCAGGAAGGCCATGCCGCCCGCTTCGTGGAACTGGTTCACGTCCGCATAGCCGTTCGGGTACACGCGGGCCAGCAGCGGAATCACCGACGACAGCGCGTCGAAATCATCCCAGCGCAGCTCGATGCCCGCGGCGCGCGCAATGGCCACCAGGTGCAGCAGGTGGTTGGTGGATCCACCCGTGGCGTGCAGGCCGATGACGCCGTTGATGATGGCACGCTCATCGATGATCTGGCCCAGCGGCAGGTACGACGAACCCGGCGCGCTCAGCTCGGCCACGCGCAGCACGGCTTCACGCGTCAGAGCGTCGCGCAGCGGCGTATCCGGCGCGACGAAGCTGGAACCCGGCAGGTGCAGGCCCATGATCTCCATCAGCATCTGGTTGGAGTTGGCGGTGCCATAGAATGTGCAGGTACCCGCCGCGTGATACGAGGCGGCTTCTGCTTCCAGCAGCTCGGCCTTCGTGGCCTTGCCTTCGGCGTACGCCTGGCGGACCTTGGATTTCTGTTCGTTGCTGATGCCGCTGGGCATCGGGCCGCTCGGCACGAAGATGCCCGGCAGATGGCCAAAGCTCAGCGCGCCGATCAGCAGGCCCGGCACGATCTTGTCGCAGATGCCCAGGTACATGGCGCCGTCGAACATGTCGTGCGAAAGCGACACCGCCGTGGCCATGGCGATCAGGTCGCGCGAGAACAGCGACATCTCCATGCCGGCACGACCCTGCGTGACGCCATCGCACATCGCCGGCACGCCGCCGGCCATCTGGGCAGTGATGCCGGCTTCGCGTGCAATGTTGCGGATCAGCTCCGGGTAGCGCTCGAACGGCTGGTGCGCCGAAAGCATGTCGTTGTACGAATTGATGATGGCGAGGTTGGGCGTGTGGCCTTCGCGCAGACGCTCCTTGTCGGTCGGGCCGCAGGCCGCGAAACCATGGGCCAGGTTGCCGCACGACAGGCGCTCGCGATGCGGCCCATTGCCCTGTGCGGCCTCGATGCGGCGCAGGTACTCGGCGCGCGACTGCTGGCTACGCTCGCGCAGGCGTTCGGTGACTTCGACGAGGACGGGGTGCAGCACACTCATGTTCGAACTCCGGAAGCATCAGGTGGCGCGCGACGCGCGCCGGTGTATCGGGGCGGTGCCGTCGATGCTCAGGGGCACCAGTAGACGGACACCGGCACGCGTGGCTGGGTCAGCACCGAGCGCACGGGGAAATTCACCGCCTCGCCCGCGCCCTGCTGCGCATCGGCCAGCAACTGGCGCTTGGCCTCGCCTTCGATATGCAGGAACAGCGCACGTGTATCGAGCAGCGCGGACAAGGTAAAGGTGATGCGCGGTTCGCCGGCGCCAGGCGCACGCATCGGCAGGACGCGCGCTGCATTGTTCAGGTCCAGCGCTTCGGGCAGGCGATCGCCACCGGGAAAGAACGAGGCGGTGTGGCCGTCATTGCCCATGCCCAGGATCACCGCGTCAAACGGCAGCGCCAGCGACGCCAGGCGCGCACGCACCGTGACCAGGCCAGCCTCGGGTGTCGGCGCGTCGGAATAGAGCGGCACGAACTGCGCGGCGGTGGCGTCGTGCTGCAGCAGCATTGCCTTCACCATCGCGGCATTGGAGCGCTCGTTGCTCTCCGGCACCCAGCGCTCGTCCACCAGCGTCACCTGCACCTTCGCCCAGTCCAGCGACTGGCGTGACAACTGCTCGAAGAAGCGTTTCGGCGTGCTGCCACCGGATACCGCCAGCAGCGCATGGCCGCGCTCGGCGATGCCTGCGCGCAGGCGGTCGGCAATCTGTTCGGCCAGTGCCGCGGCGAGCGCGTGGCCATCGGGGAAGTCGTGAGTGGTGACGTTGGCAGAGTCAGACATGGCGGAAGAAGGCTAGGGCTGCGCGGGAGAACACGCGTGGCGGAGGAGGATGGTGCGAAGCGAAGGCATATCGTCGAGGGACAAGGCTAAGTCCCCGGGTGCCATGCACGGGTGAAGTACCCGTGCATGACTTTCAATCCATCCGAACGAAGACTTACTCACTGTCCTCGTTCCAGGTACGACCGTCGCGCTCGATCAGCGCCACGGCCGCACTGGGGCCCCAGGTGCCGGAGGTGTACGGACGCGGCGCCTCGCCGCTGTCCGCCCACGCGGCCAGGATGGGGTCGGCCCAGCGCCATGCCGCCTCGACTTCGTCGCGGCGCATGAACAGCGTGGGGTTGCCACGCACCACGTCGAGCAGCAGGCGTTCGTAGGCATCGGGCTGCGCCGCGCCAAAGGCTTCGGCAAAGCTCATGTCCAGCGGCACGTGGCGCAGGCGCAGGCCGCCCGGGCCCGGGTGCTTGATGGTGAGCCACAGCTTGATGTCTTCGTCCGGCTGCAGGCGCAGCACCAGGCGGTTCTGCGCCAGCGGACCGGCGGAGGCATCAAAGATGGAATGCGGCACGGCCTTGAACACCACCGTGATTTCGGAGACGCGTTCCGGCAGGCGCTTGCCCGTGCGCAGGTAGAACGGCACGCCGGCCCAACGCCAGTTGGCGATCTCGGCTTTTACGGCCACGAAGGTTTCGGTGTTGGACTTGTGGTCCTGCAGTTCGTCGAGGTAACCCGGCACTGCCTGGCCCTCGGCCGAACCCGCGCGGTACTGGCCGCGCACGGTGAGCTGGGCGGCATTGGCCTCGTTGATGGGCTTGAGCGAGCGCAGCACCTTGAGCTTCTCGTCGCGCACCGCATCGGGCGCCAGCGAGGAGGGCGGCTCCATCGCCAGCATGCACAGCAGCTGCAGGATGTGGTTCTGCACCATGTCGCGCAGCGCGCCGGCGTGGTCGTAGTAACCCGCGCGCTGGCCCACGCCCAGGGTTTCAGCCACGGTGATCTGCACGTGGTCGATGTGCTCGGCGTTCCACAACGGCTCGAACAGCGCGTTGCCGAAACGCAACGCCAGCAGGTTCTGCACCGTTTCCTTGCCGAGGTAGTGATCGATGCGGAAGGTCTGCGACTCGTCGAAGAAACGGCCGACGTCGTCGTTGATCTGGTTGGCGCTCGCCAGGTCGTGGCCGATGGGCTTTTCCAGCACCACGCGGGACTTGCCCTTGTTGAGGTCGTACTTGCCCAGGCGGTTGCAGATGTCCACGAACAGGTTCGGCGAGGTGGACAGGTAGAACACGCGGATGCGGTCCGCGTCCTTGTCCATCATCGTGGCGAAGTCGTCCCAGCCATCGTCCTTGCGGGCGTCCAGCGGGCGGTAGCCGACCAGCTTGAGGAATGCCTCCACCTTGCTGCCGTTGCCGTCCTTGACCAGCACCTTGCGCAGATTGTCGCGGTAGCCCTCGTCGTCCAGGCCTTCGCGGGCGATGCCGATGATGCGGCTGTCATCCGGAATCTGGCCGTCCGCGTAGCGGTGGTAGAGCGCCGGCAGGAGCTTGCGCAGGGCAAGGTCGCCGGTACCGCCGAAAATCACCAGGTCGAAGGTTTCAACCGGCTGGGGAGAAGCAGTCACTTCAGTCACCTCGGGGCGATGCGTGGGGCGGGCACGTGGCATGCATACCACGTGCGTTGCCCGCTGATCGTACCAGTGACATACCAGACAAAACCAGTTCTGCGGCAACACCGCGCGAACCTGCGCTGGGCAAGGAATCGGCAGCAAAATTGGTACCGCCGAAAAGCCCCGCCAGAACAGACGATTGCCAAATTGGTATGGTCATTGGTATCGTTTAGGTATGGAAACCGCTCTCGTCAACGAATACCGCCGGCTCAGCCGCGACCCCGCCACCAGCCAGCCGCTGGCGTATCTGCGCCTACGCCGGGCCATCCGCAACGTGGTGGAGCATCGCGATATCGAGCCGGGCCAGGCCCTGCCCAGCGAGCGCGATCTTTCCCGCCTGCTCCAGCTTTCGCGCGTCACGGTGCGCAAGGCCATCTCCGGCCTCGTGGAAGAAGGCCTGCTCAACCAGCGCCACGGTGCAGGCACCTTCGTGGCCGAGCGCATCATCAAGCCGATGTCGCGCCTGACCAGCTTCACGGAAGATCTTCGCGCCCGCGGCCTGAACCCGCGCTCCGAATTCTCCGAACGCATCATCGGCGAAGTGACGCCCGAGGAATCGATGGCGCTGAACCTGTCGCCCGGCGTGCTGGTGGCGCGCCTGCACCGCGTGCGTTACGCGAAGGAAGAACCCTTGGCCATCGAGCGCAGCGTGGTGCCCGCGAGCATCCTGCCTGACCCGACCATCGTGCAGGACTCGCTCTACCAGATCCTCGAAACACTGGGCGCCCGCCCGCGCCGCGCACTGCAGCGCCTGCGCGCCGTATCGCTGGGCGCACAGCAGGCGCGCCTGCTGCACGTGCCGGCCGGCAGTGCAGGCCTCAACATCGAACGCCGCAGCTTCCTCGATGACGGCCGCGTGGTGGAGTTCACCACCTCGTGGTATCGCGGCGACATCTACGACTTCGTGGCGGAACTGCAGACTGACTGAGCGTTGGTGCCAGATCTTCGTCTGGCGTCGTGAAAGACGGGAGTGGTCGCCTCACCGTCATCCCCGCGAAAGCGGGGATCCCGTGCCTTTAGGGCGCACGGCAATCCGGAAAGTCGCTGGATCCCTGCTTTCGCGGGGATCACGGTGAGGGGTAGCGAGACTGCGCCGGGATCACCAAGACGCGGAAGGCCCGCAGCTTGCGCGACGCTGAAGCCGGCGCCGGCATGACCCCTGGCACATACGCACTTACGGCACATTCGCCGTCATGGGTTTGCGTGCATAAAAGCGGCTGAGATGGCTGGTCGGTAGCATCTCGTGTCACCCAGGCGCGGACGAGAGCGCGCCGCCAGACGGTTTGCATGCCGTGAATTTCTTCGCGCCACTGATACGTCGACCCATCGGTACGTCCGTGCTGGCATTCGGACTCGCGCTGGCAGGCTTCTGGGCCTACCTGCTGCTGGGCGTGGCGGCGCTGCCGTCGCTGGAATTTCCCGGCATGGTGGTCTACACCGAACTGCCGGGCGCCAATGCGCAGACTATGGCGGCCACCGTGGCCGCGCCGCTGGAGCGGCACCTGGGGCGCATTCCCGGCATCAAGGAAATGCACTCGGAGAGCAACGACGGTTCGACGTCGGTGCGCATCATCTTCAACTTCGGCAACAACACCGACAAGGTCGCGCGCGATGTGGAAGCCGCGATCAACGCCAGCATGGCCGACCTGCCGGCAGGCATCCCGATACCGCCGCGCTACTACAAGTTCAACACCGCCAATATCCCGGTGCTGCTGCTGTCGCTGACGTCCACCACGCTGCCGCCGGACAAGCTGTACGACCTGGCCGACACGCTGATCAATCCTGCGATCTCGCAGATTCCCGGCGTGGCGCAGGTACGCGTGATCGGCGGGCGACCCAAGGCCGTGCGTGTGGAGCTCAATACCGCGGCGCTGGCCGCCAAGGGCCTCACCGCCAACGACGTGGCGAACACGCTGCGCGCCGCCAACGTCACCTCGCCCGAAGGTGCACTGAGCGACGGGCGCACCCAGATGACGGTGTCGGCCACCGACGCGCTGAGCACGCCGCAGCAGTTCGGCAACCTGCTGATCGCCGTGCAGAAGGGCGCACCGGTGCGTTTGTCCGATGTGGCCAAGGTCACCACCGGCCAGCAGGACGAGTACCAGGCAGCGTGGTTCAACGACCATCGCGCGGTGGCCATACGCATCAGCAAGCGACCCGAAGCCAATGCCGTGGCAACGGCCGATGCCGTGCGCGCCAAGCTCCCGCAGATGCGCGCGTGGCTGCCGGCCGACCTGCAGATCACGCCGATCTTCGACCTCACCCAGACCACCAAGTCGGCCCTGCACGAAGTGGAGATTGCACTGCTGCTCAGCGTGCTGCTGGTGGCCGCGGTGATGCTGGTATTCCTGCGCCGCGTCGGTCCCACCCTGATCGCCATGCTGAGCGTACCGTTGTCACTGGCCGGTGCATTCACGGTGATGTGGACGCTGGGTTTCACCCTCAACACCTTGTCGCTGGTGGCGCTGGTGTTGTGCATCGGCTTCGTGGTGGACGACGCCATCGTGGTGATCGAGAACATCGTGCGCCACATGGAGCACGGCTCGCCGCCGCTGCAGGCCTCGCTGGATGGCGTCACGGAAATCGGCTTCACCGTGGTGTCGATCACCCTGTCGCTGATCGCGGTGTTCGCGCCGCTGCTGTTCGGCAACAACCAGTTCACCATGTTGCTGCGCGAATTCTCGGTGACACTGACCGCGGCGGTGGTGATTTCGGCGGTGATCTCGCTCACGCTGACGCCCGCATTGTGCGGCCGCTTCCTGACGTTGGAAAACGCCGGCGATCGCCAGCCCAACCGCATGGAGCAGGCGCTGGCGAGGTTCGACCGCGGCCTGCATGACGTCTACGAGCGGGCGCTGGACTGGGCCATGCACCATCGCCGGCTGATGCGATGGCAGCCGCTGATCCTGCTGCTGCTCACCATCGGCATGGCCATGAGTGTGGTGAAGCTCTATGGCTTCGATTTCATGCCCAAGGAAGACATCGGCATGATCCAGGGCGACGTGCGCGCCGATACCAACATCTCGCCCACGTTGATGGCCGAGCGCGCGAAAAAGGCTGCAGCCATCATGGTGGCTGACCCGGCCATACGCGATGTCACGACCTTCCTGGGCAGCGACAACGCCGGCGGCGCCGTGGGCAACCAGGCCACCATGTTCGTCGACCTGAAGCCGAAGGGCCACGGCCCGGGCATGCGCGCGGACTCGATGAAAGACATCATCGCCCGCCTCAACAAGGCCTACGAGAAGATCCCCGAGCTGCACGTTTCACTCAATTCCATCGGCTTCTTCAACGACAACAACGACAGCAGCCGCGGCAGCCAGAGCTTCCAGCTGGTCAGCAGCAACAACATCGACCTGCAGCCCTGGGCTTACAAGGTCACCGAGCTGATGCGCAAGCACAAGGAATTCCGCGACATCAGCAGCGACTACGACAACGTCGACAAACAGCAGATGCTCACCGTCGATCGCCTTGCCGCCGGACGCCTGCACTTGAACATGGGCAACATCGACTCGGCGCTGTACAACGCCTTCGGCCAGCGGCAGGTGTCGATCATCTATTCGAACATCAACCAGTACTGGGTGGTGCTGACGTCCTCGTCAGAGCGATCGCTCAGCCCGGACACGCTGCTCAACACCTATGTGCGCAGCGATATCGGCAGCATGGTGCCGCTGTCCGCGGTGGCGCATATCGCACCGAATGTCACGCCATCGTTCGTGATCCACACCAACCAGCTGGAAGCGACGCAGATCTACTACAATACCGAGCAGGGCTTTCCGCAGAACAAGGCCACCGACCTGATCAACCAGATCGTGGACGACGCGCGCCTGCCGGCCGGTGTGCAGCTGGGTTACTCGGGCGAGGCGAAAAACCTTGAGGAAACTCGATCCAACGCCAACGTGCTCCTGCTGGGTTCCATCCTTGCCATGTACATCGTGCTGGGCATTCTCTACGAGAGCCTCGGCCACCCGCTGACCATTCTCTCCACGCTGCCGGCGGCGGGCGCGGGTGCGTTCCTGGCCATGCTGGTCACGGGGACACCGATGTCGCTGATGGCCATCATCGCAATCCTGATGCTGATCGGCATTGTGAAGAAGAACGCGATCCTGATGGTGGATTTCGCCCTCGTTGCCCAGCGCGAACACGGCCGTTCACCGCCGGAAGCCATCCGCGAGGCCGCACTGGTGCGCTTCCGTCCGATCACCATGACCACGCTGGTGGCGATGGGTGCCGCGTTGCCGCTGGCCGTGGGTTTCGGCATCGGCTCCGAACTGCGCCAGCCGCTGGGCGTGGCCATCGTCGGCGGCCTGCTGGTGTCGCAGTTGCTGACGTTGTTGAGTACGCCGGCGATTTACCTGTGGAATTACGACAGGAAGGTGCGCAAGGAGGAGCGGCAGGCGCGGCGGGCGGCGAAGCGGGCGTTGAAGGCGCAGACGGTAGTGGGGTGAGGGATTGGTGGTGGTGAAGAAGAAGGAAATCTCGCCATTCCGTTTCATTCTTTAGCCGTCACCCCAGCGGACGCTGGGGTCCAGTGACTTGCCTTGGCTCTTCGCCTCGGACGCTTCCGCGACCGGGCCGCTTACGCAGCGGGCGTTCCGACCTCCTGCCGGAGGCCGGGTCACTTTTCTTTGCTTGCCCAAAGTCCCACGGGGATTAGCTTCGCGTCAAAAGTAACCAAAAGAAAAGGCACCCCCATCGCGGCGCTGGCCGGTGAAGCCGGCCAGTCCGTGAGGGTCGGCCGGGCTTTTCGACAGGGCGTCCTGCCCTGTCGAAAAGGGATCGGCATCCTTGCCGATCCCCCTGCGGGCCTGTCGTCCGCCCCTCACCGCCGCTCAAGGGGTCGGGTAGGTCAAAAGCCAGAACCGAAGGCTCGTGCAGCTGCGCTGCACATCGCGTCGCAGGGTGCGATGACGCATGGCGTGCAGGCTCAGCTTGTCTGTAGGAGCGCACTTGTTCGCGACCACCTGACGGAGCGGTATCGACATGACGCTGCGGTCGCGCCCCAGTGCGCTCCTACAGGGGGTGTCTCGCACCGTGTGAAGCCCGCTTTTCCCTCGCCTCAGTGCTCACCCCAGTCCTCTCCCGAACGGGAGAGGACGAGCGACAGGGGATGTTCAACGTGAACACCCTAGGGGCAAGGAAGGCGGTGCCGCGCAGCGGCACGACGCTCCGCGTTAAGTCCTCTTCGCTTCGGCGCGTTGCGAAGCGCTTGGAAGTACCCGCTGTGTAGAGGCGGAGGTTGTCCCGCAACCGGGCTTCCTCAAGCTCACCGGGCTTATCCCAACAGAATGCTGCCAGCTCTTAGGGCCATTTTCTTTGGGTTACTTTTCTTTTGGGCCAGCAAAAGAAAAGTGACTCGGCCTCCGGCAGGAGGTCGAAACGCCCCCGCGGCGTAAGCGGCAACCTGGCGCCGGCATGACTACCGAAGGCACAGAGCAAAGTCACTGGATTCCCGCCTTCGCGGGAATGACGATCAAAAGAACGAAGCCCTCGGGCGATAACCGACCACCAACGCTCCAAATCTCCGCCTGCGCCGGGATGACGGCTAAAGGATGATGTTGCGAAGCGAGCAACACCCCTCACCCCAACCCTCTGCTCAAAGGATAAACCACGCCTCGTCAGTCCTTCGGACTCGTGCACGCCGCATAACGGCGCCCCTCCACCTGCACCACATCCTCACCCTTGATATTGATCCGCGCCACGTAATGCTCCGCCGAATCAAACTTCACCTGCCCACGCGCCGCGTCCATCAACCCTTGGCACTGCACCGTCCAGCTCAACGCCGTGCTACTGCGATGCTGGTCAACACGCTCGCATTGCGCATGGCCGGGCACAGGGAGGTTGGCGAACTCCACCCACGGGTCCGGGCTTTCGTCCACGCAATGCCACGTTACCTGCGGCTGTCCTTGCTTGCCGTGCTCAAACACCCGCGTGACGATCTTCCACAGGCCGGGCATGGCCTGGAAATCGCCGGGGTCCGCGTGGCCCGGCTCGCCGACCAGTGCGGCGATCAGCAGCACCAGCACCGCGACGGTGCGCGCTACCGCATGGCCGCGATGGCCGGGGGCGGGTTGGCTGAAAGGGTCCATGGCGGTGCAGGGCTCCATACGCAGGAAAGACCCTGCCCGCTCACGCAGGCAGGGTCCGGTTTCCGGCTATTGGATCAGTCTTGTGTTTCAGCTGCTGCGTAGCTGTGACCGTGACCGTCGCGGTCGAACTCGAACATGTTCATCAAGTTGCCGATGGCCGGCGCATTGAGCGGGACATACGGGTTGTTCGGCAGCGCCACCGGGTTGGGCAGGTTGTCGCGGCTGCGGCCCGAAATGGTCTCGTGCAGGCCCCAGTTGGCTTCGACGAATTTGTCGAAGGACACATGGTCGTAGTACGTATGCACCACGCGGCCGCCTTCGGAGAAGCGCGAGATCACCAGCAGCGGGATGCGCGTGCCGTCGCCGAAGAAGTCCACCGGCTGCACGTAGCCCGAATCGTAGTAACCGCCGCCTTCGTCGAAGGTCACCATGATCACGGTGTCGTTCCACACCTTCGGATTGGCCTTGGCCATGTCCACGATCTTCTTCACGTAGCCTTCGAACAGGTCCAGCTTGGACGAGGCCGGGTGGCCGTCCAGGATGCCGTCCGGCTTGGCGATGGATACCGCCGGCAGCGTGTCGTTCTGGATGTCGTTGTACAGGTCGGAGAGATCCTGGTTGTTCGCACGCAGCTTCGGATTGGTCATGACCTGCGTGGAGTACAGGAACGGATCGCAGATGTTGCAGAACGTGCCGGCCTCACCGTTTTCCTTGCCCTTGGCGTAGCCCTCGCCGTAGTACTTCCAGGACACGTGGTGGCGGCTCAGCAGCAGCGCGAGGTTGTCCTGGCGCGACGGCGGGATGGTGAACTGCGTGGCACCCAGCGGAGCCGGCGTGCCGTCACCCAGGTAGCCCGGGTTGTAGTTGTTCACCAGGTAGTAGGCGTTCTTCTTGCAGTCGGTGCCGTGGAACGTGTGGTATGGCAGGGACTTCAGGTAGTCCTTCACCGCGGCCACGCCCGGCTGCGCGTCATCGGCGCAGTTCACGTAGGAACCGCCGCTGTAGCCATCCTGCACGTACCAGTTGTTGGTACCGGCCTGCGCATCCGGGTTTTCGATCTGGTTGGACGGCGGCGTGGCCGGCTCGCCGTTGGCGTCGGCGTAATAGATCAGGTCACCGAAGCCCAGCATGATGTGGTTGGCGCCCGTGCCGCCCATCACCGACTGGTGGAAGTTGTCGCTCAGCGTGTACGTGCGGGCCAATTCGGCGAAGTAGGGTGCATCGCCCTTGGCCATGTTGAGGAACTGCATGGCGGTGGAGCCTTCGCCCGTGGTCTCGTCGTCGAAACCGGCGGCCTGCGCCTTGCCGTTGGTGCCGGCACCGATGCTGGTTTCCACCCACGGGAACAGATCCATGCGACAGCCGCTGGGGTTCTTCGCGGTGGCGGCCGTCACGTCACAGTCCATCTGCTGCCACATCTGGAAGAAGCGGTGCACCGGGCTGTTGGCGTAGTCGTCGTAGCTGATCGACGCATGCATGTCGACCGGCGCGTTCGGCAGCTGCGACGGGAAACGCGTGTCGAGGCTGTCGTTAGGCAGGCCCGTGCCGCCGGCAGCGAGCTTGCTGTAGTCGGCGGTGGGCAGGCCCGGCTCGATCGCCTGCGCCTGCGCGGCGGAAGCGAACGGCGCCTGCGTCGGCGCGCCACCGGTGTTCATCTGCGGCAACGTGCTGTAAGCCGTGGTGTGCTTTGGCGCCAGCGCGTACTTGCCGGTGTTGCTGGCCTGCCACTGTTTGGCCGCAGCCACGTTCGGGCCGGGCGTGCCGTCGGCATTGACGATGCCTTCGGACAGCAGATTGAACACGCTCTGGCCCTTCGGCGGCGTGTAGGTGGCGTACACGTGGTCGAACGTACGGTTTTCGCCGATCAGCAGGATCACATGCTTGATGGGCGTGCGCGTGTGATCGCTGTGATCGCCCCGGTCATCGTCGTCGCCAGGCCGGTGCAGCACGGCAACGCCGTTGGCGGGGCTCTGGGTGGTCGAAGCCACGGAAGCGTTGGTGGTGTTGCTCTGCGCGCTCACTACGCCGGCCAGGCCGACGGCAAGCATTCCGATGGCAAGCGGAAGGAGCCGCTTGCGGACGTTCGTCATGGACATGACTTCGATCTCCTGCAGACACCTGCAAGGGCTGCTCGAGTGGTTCCCCCTGATTGATCGCCGCTGCTCGCAGTGGGGTGCGGCGTCGATCGGCGGCGAGTCTGGTCCGCGCAGATGACGGACCCTTGGCGCTTTTGCGACAGCAAAAGCGCGTTACATGACAGTGGGGAGACGTCGCAAATGCTTGCGCAGCAAGACATGGCGCGAAGCCCTGCGGTTGCGCGCATGAGGTTTTTCGAGTCCGAATGCTGCCTTAATACGGCGGCAAGAACTTACCCCGAGATGATGCGAAGCGAATGGCGAAAACGTGCAGCACGACGCAATCCTCACATCACCACGGCAACTTTTTGTAGGAGCGCGCTTGCGCGCGACCGCAGGACCCGGCGACTCCGCACGGTCACATGCAGCGGTCGCGCGCAAGCGCGCTCCTACAATTTGTTTTGAAACGATGCTTGATCAGGCCGGCAACAACTGGAACGGCCGCATCATCTCGTTGTCTTCGTGCTCGAGCAGGTGGCAATGCCACACATAACGGCCGGGCTCGCCTTCGAAGCGCGCAATGATGCGCGTGACCATGCCGGGATCGGCGCGCACGGTGTCTTTCCAGCCCATTTCTTCCGGATCTGGCGGAATGGCCGGGCCGGTGTACTTGAGCGTCTTGCTCTCATTCCACGCGAACAGATCGAACGGGCGGCGTTCGAGCACCTGGAAGCGCACCAGATGCAGGTGCATAGGATGCGCATCGCCGGTGAGGTTCACCATGCTCCAGATCTCGGTGGTGTTCTGGCGCGGATCTTCGGTCACGGGAGCGGACCAGTGCTTGCCACCCAGCATCATCATCATCGGGCTGCCACCGGCATCGTCCTGCTCGCCCAGGGTAAGCACGCGATCGCGCACGGCGCTGGCGGCAGCCAGGCGTTCGATGGAGCGCAGCGTGGACGGCACGGCGCTGGTGTCCTTGCGTCCGCGGTCGCGCACGCGGAACTCCATGATGGCTTCGGCTTGCTGGCGCAGCTGCACCTGCTTGCCATCCATGCCAGAGAAGTCGATGACCACCTCGGCACGCTCGGCAGGATAGAGCGTCACGTGCGCGCGCGACAGCGGTGCGGCCAGCAGGCCCTGATCGCTGGCGATCTGCTGGAACGGCACGCCGCCCGACAACGACAGCTCATAGAAACGCGTATTGGCGGCATTGATGAGGCGGATGCGGTAGCGACGCGGCTCCACCTCCAGGAAGGGAAACAACTTGCCGTTGCACAGGATGGCGTTGCCGTTGCATTCCGATACCCATGGCGCATCCGGATCATCGGATACGGGATAGTAGAGTTCACCGCTCCTGGCGATCAGGCGGTCACACAGGATCAGCGGCAGGTCGCAGTCACCGGCGGGCAGGTTGAGCACGTGCTCCGCGTCGTCCTCGATCAGGTAAGCCCCCAGCAAACCGGCGTAGATGTTGAGGCGTGTGATACCCATCGCGTGGTCGTGATACCAGAGCGTGGCCGCATCCTGCGCATTGGGGTAGTGCGAAACCAGCGAGCGCCCCGGTGCGAACCAGGCTTCGGGATAACCGTCGCTATCCGCGGTGGTGCGCGCGCCATGCACGTGCGCCACGGTGCGTACTTCCGGCTTGTCGCGCTCGGCGCCGTGGATGCTGTGGTCGATGGGCAGGAAGTGTTTGTCCGGCAGCGCGTTGGCCCATTCGATCAGCACCGGTTCGTTGCGCCGTGCCATCAGCGTGGGGCCGGGGAACGATCCGCCGTAACCCCACATGGGCGTCGCCGGCAGGTCACGGTGCAGCTGTGTTTTGAACGCGCGCATCTCCATGCGGTAGAACGGCAACGGCTTGCCGGGATACGCAGGGTGCGAACGCTGCCCGACAGGCTTGGCCAGCGCGGGCAGCGGCAACGGATCGACGAAGCGCGCCAGCGTCACCGGATTCACCAGGGGCACTTTGGGCGCGGCGAGCTGCGGCATGGCCATGCGGGCCATCTTCTCGTCGCCGATGGCGGGCGAGGGCCACGCCAGCAGGCCTAGCTCCACGGCAGCCGCCGCACCGATCATGTCGGCAAAGCCACGCAGGAACTGGCGGCGCGAAAGCGTCATGCGCCACTTCCAACGATGGCGACAGCGCTGGAAATCGCGGCGGCAGGCACGGGCGAGAACGGTGGGGAGCGAGTCATCGAGCCACCCTAGGCAGCCCGCATGACAGTCGCGTGGCAAAGCGTGAAGAGCAGTTCACCCTTCGCGCAGGATCACGCGAAGGGTCAAGCCGATCTCCATGGACGCCGGTCTCAATCCATCGACGCGGGCACGCCCTGCCCGGTGGTGGGCGCCTGCTGGCCCGCCAGGTCGGCCTGGTCCTGGCCGGCTTTCTCGATCGGCGTGGCCAGCATGCGGGCGCGACGCCAGCCGCCCCATTTGTAGTAGCCCATGGCCATCAGCAGGGAGGCGAGCGAGCCCAGCGGGAAACTCCACCAGATCGAATCCGCGCCCAGATGCGGCGCCAGCGCCAGCGCGAACGGCGGGCGGATCAGCCACATCGAAATGAACAGGATCACCAGCGGCGGAATCACCGCACCGGTGGAACGCACCACGCCGAACAGCACGAAGGTGACGCCGAAGAACATGAACGACCACACCGCGATGCTGTTGAGGTGCTGCGCCAGCGTGAGCGCCTCGGCGTCGTTGGGCAGGAACAGGCCCAGCGCCGCGTGGTTGAACAGGTAGATGATGCCGATGAGCGCACCGCTGAGCAGGAAGTTGTAGAGCACGCCCACCTGAGTGATGCGGCTGA
The DNA here is from genome assembly GCF_014297575.1 of Dyella telluris. NCBI lineage: Bacteria > Pseudomonadati > Pseudomonadota > Gammaproteobacteria > Lysobacterales > Rhodanobacteraceae > Dyella > Dyella telluris. The sequence goes on from NZ_CP060412.1 coordinate 2,149,653, forward strand.
CGCGATCCCACAGCCTGGCACCCACGTTCTGCGCCGCCATGGACGACACCGCCGCGCCGATGGCCATCGCAGGCATCTGCACGTAGGTCCACAGCTGCGTGGCTGCGCCGTAGGCAGCAGTGGTCTTGGAGCCGTAGTTGTTGACCATGTGGATCATGATGATGGCGGAGCTGGATATCACGATCATCTGCAGGCCCATCGGCAGGCCCTTGAACACCAGCGCGCGCAGGATCTCCATGTCGGGCTTGAGGTAGCCCAGCTCATGGCGGGTCAGGCGCAGGAAGTGCTTGCGGCGATAAAGCGTGAAGAGCAGGGCGAACAGTGCCACCGTCTGCGCGATAAGCGTGGAGGTGGCCGACCCGGCGATGCCCAGGCGCGGGAACGGACCCACCCCGAAGATCAGCAGCGGGTTGAATACGATGTCCATCAGCACCGACAGGCCCATGAAAAAGAACGGCGTGCGCGAATCGCCGGCGCCGCGCAGCGTCATCATCAGGAAGTTGTAGAAGAACATCGACGGCACGGCGACGAAGATGATGCGCAGGTACGGCACGGCGTACGCCTGGGCGTCCAGTGGCGTGTTGAGCGCGTGCAGCATCAGCGGCGTGGTGAAGTAGCCGACGATGGCCACGATGACCGAGACGGACACGAAGAAGGTCACGCCGGTGCCGACCACGCGCTTGGCTTCCAGCATGTTGCGCGCACCCAGGCTCTGGCCGATCAGGATGGTGCAGGCCATGCTGAGGCCAAACACCGCGCCCAGCAGCAGGAACAGGATCAGGTTGGCGTTGCTCACCGCCGTGAGGGCGGATTCGCCCAGGTAATGGCCGATCCACATCGCGTTGACGGAACCGTTGAGCGACTGCAGCACCGTGCTGCCCAGGATGGGCAGGGCAAACATCAACAGCGTGCGGGCAATCGGTCCTTCGGTGAGCAGCGGCTGCCTTGCAGCGATAGATGACATCAGGTGGATTCCGCCAAGGGGAAGGGGATCAGTCGCCGGCGACCGCAGCCTGCCATGCGCGTGTTGCCAGACGACGCACATGCTCGCGCACATCGGCGGGCCATGCATCCGTCAGTTGCGTGAAACGCTCGCTCTCCTTGCGCCAGAACGCGCGGGAAGCTTCTTCGTGATGCGGCAGATCGCCGGTCATGGCGTGCATGAAGCGATCCACGGCCTCGCCGGCGAGGCGTGCGGCATCGCGCTCGCGGTGGCTGCGTCGCGCTTCTTCCACCAGGCGACGCAAGGTGGCCGACGCGCCCCCCGGCTGGCTGGCCAGCCAGTCCCAGTGGCGCGGCAACAAGGTCACCTCGCGTGCGACCACGCCCAGTTTGGGGCGGCCCGGACCGCGCTGGACGGGCTCCTCATCCACGGCCGGCGGCGGCAGGCGCGCCAGCACATCCGCAGGCGAGCCACGCAGATCCAGCTCCACCGGGCGGCTGCTGAGATCGTCGAAGATCAGCAGCCGCCCCTGGGCACCGCCGTCCAGGGCCTGCTTGGCGGCCAGCGCCACGTCGGCCAGCGGGCCGGCGGCGATCCGCCGGTGTCCATCAAAGGCAATGCAGGACACGGGTTCAATGATAGACATGATTTTGCCCGGGTACAAAAGGGAATGGATAGTGCCCGGGTAATAAGCCGGACGCAAGCGGCCGCTCCGACACGGGCGCGAGGGGTACCATTTCCCGACCTCCCGCCAAGTCGTTTCCATGGTCATTCACCCGCCGCACCGCTCGCTCCGGCTGATGCTGTTCACCCTGCGCGGCTCCATCGTGCCGGTGATCTGGAAACGCGTGGTCGGGATCATGCTGCTCTCGGTGGCCGTGGTGTTGCTGGAGCACCGCCTGCCGAGCACGGGCGTGCAGCTGGGCGCCATTCCACCGACCCTGATGGGGCTGACGCTGGCGATCTTCCTGGGCTTCCGCAACACCGTCGCCTATCAGCGCTGGTGGGAAGCGCGCACCCTGTGGGGCGAGCTACTGATCGTGCTGCGCAACCTGGCGAGGCAGACGCTCAGCTTGCCGGCGGATCTGTCGCAGGAAGAGCGCGAACGCATGGTCCATCGGCTGATCGCCTTTGCCCACGCGCTACGCCACCACCTGCGTGGTACGCCGCCGGGCGAGGACGTTTCCCGCTGGCTCACGGCGGACGACGCAGCGGCCATCGCCGGGCGCCCCAATCCACCCAACGTGCTGCTCGGGCTGATCGCACAGGGTTATGCACGGCTTTGCCGCGATGGCCGGCTCGATCCCATCCTGCTGGCCAGCATCGATGCGCAGGTGACGCGCGTGTCCTACGTGCTGGGCGGCTGCGAGCGCATCCAGAACACGCCCATTCCGTTCGCTTACATCCTGCTTCTGCACCGCACCGTCTACGTCTACTGCCTGCTGCTGCCGTTCTGCCTGATCGGCAGCGTGGGCTGGGTGACGCCGCTGATGGTGGGCGTACTGTCCTACACGTTCTTCGGGCTCGACGCGCTGGGTGACCAGATCGAGAACCCCTTCGACCGCCTGCCCAACGACCTGCCGCTGGACGCCCTGTGCCGCACCATCGAGATCGGCCTGGGCGAACTGTTGGGCGAGCGCGAACTGCCGGCGCCGCTGGAGCCGGTGGATGGCGTGCTGATGTAAGCCGCGATACGGCCAGCCTCGCGCTGGTGACTCCGCAATTTTTCTGAGCAAGCTCACCGCATTTTTGCGGTGATTTCCGCGTGTGCTTCACCCCTTCGGGTGGACACTGAACACGCGCAGGGGAAAGCAAGACAGGCACTCGTACCGCCCAGGCAACGCAGTGTTGCCCAGATTCGACCTATTTCCAGTACCGGGCGGTCCAGTTAAGTAATTATACTTAGCAGTGCAGTAACCCCTCCCCAAGCAAAAAAAGAAGAACGAACATGCGATCCCTCCTCCTGCGCAGTGCCGCAGCGCTCGCACTCGTCGGCGTCTCCGCCTCCGCCCTGGCTGACCCCCGCATCGAAATCAACGGCGGCCGTAGCTACTCCGACGGCTACTGGACCAACACCGCCTGGATCGAAGGCATCTGGGGCGAGCACGCCCTGAGCAACAGCCGCATCACCTGGGCACCGATGGCCTCCCTGGGCTTCATCAACGGCCGGAATGTCGCCAAATACGGCAACGCCGTGTCCGACGACGTATGGCTGGGCGGCGGCGGCTTCCGCATCCGCTACGGCGGCGCCAACGACTGGTACCACCACCTGTTCTGGAACGCCGAAGTTGCCGTGCAGGGCGGCCGCACCCTGGCCCTCAGCAGCGGCGGCGAGTTCATCAACTCGATCGGCTGGAGCGGCGACCACTGGACCTTCCAGATCCGCCACGCCTCCAACGCCGGCATCAAGGGCTCCAACCGCGGCGAAACGATGGCGCTGGTGGGGTTTGCGTTCAATCCGTAAGCGGCGTTGTGCGCAGCAAGAACGACAACGGCCCCTTGAGGGGCCGTTGTCGTTTTGGACGGCTAAATCAGACAGAGGCAAGATTGACCCCTCACCCCGGCCCTCTCCCCGAAGGGGAGAGGGAGAAGTGAGAGGCCCCGCAAGACCACCAAACCACACGACGCTCTGTCTTAAGTCCTCAGCGCATTGGCGCGTTGCGAAGCGCTTTGATGTACCCGCTGTGTAGAGGCGGAGGTTGTCCCACAACACCGTTCCTCAGCCGCTCGGGCTTTTCCCATCGGCATGCTGCCAGCCTTTAAGGCCATTTCTTTGGGTTACTTTTCTTTGGGCCAGCAAAGAAAAGTGACTCGGCCTCCGGCAGGAGGTCGAGACGCCTCCGCGGCGTAAGCGGCAACCTTGCGCCTGCATGACTACCGAAGGCACAGAGCAAAGGCACTGGACGACCAGCCATGCGGCTGTTGAAAAGCGCCTCCAGCTTCCGCTCGGATGACGAGCTAAAGCGACATAGAGAGCAAAAGAAAAGGCCGCATCGCTGCGGCCTTCTCCAATCCATCGAAGACAAGGATCAGTGATCCGCCCCCGGCCCCGCCTTCGCACTGAACGGCGGCTTCGCCATCCACACCACCACGATCAGGCTCAGGAACACCCAGCCCAGCATGTGGAACACCTCGTTGAACGAGATCTGATACGCCTGCTGGTTGATCAGCTGCTCAAGCAAGCCGTTGCTTGCCTGGCCCGTCACGCCCGCCGCCTGCAGCGTTGCCTGGGGCGAGCTGTCGTAGGCCGTGATGTGTTCCGTCAGCTGCGCGTGATGCACGATCGCGCGGTGATCCCACAGGAACGTGGTGAGCGACGCGGAGAAGCTCGCGCCCAGCGTGCGCAGGAACGTCGCCAGACCACCGCCCGCGGCGATCTCGTTGGGCAACAGATCCGACAGCAGGATCGTCGTCACCGGCATGAAGAACAGCGCCACGCCCAGGCCCTGGATGAACTGCGCACCGGCCACATGCAGGAAGTCGATCTGGGTGAAGAACTCCGAGCGCATGAAGCAGGTCATGCCCATCACCAGGAACGCGCACGAAGCCAGCAGGCGCATGTCCGTGCGCGGCGCGTACTTGCCCACGATGAAGGTCAGCATCACCGGCAGGATGCCCAGCGGCGCCGCGGCGAAGCCGGCCCACGTCGAGGTGTAGCCGATGTTCCGCTGCAGCCACTGCGGCACCAGCAGGCCGATGGCGAAGAACGCCGCGTAGGCCAGCACCAGCGCGATGGTGCCCGTGCGGAAGTTGTGATGGCGGAGCAGGCGCAGGTTGACGATGGGTTCCTTGTCGGTGAGCTCCCAGATCAGGAACACCGCCAGGGCGACCACCGACACGATGGTGGTGATCACGATGAACTGCGAACTGAACCAGTCCTCGTCATTGCCCTTGTCCAGCACGATCTGCAACGCGCCAACGCCAACGATCAGCGTGATCAGGCCAACGTAGTCCATCTTCGGGCGCATGGTTACGTCCACGCGTCCCTTCATCTGATTGGCCACCACGGTGCTGGCAAAAATGCCGATGGGCACGTTGATGAAGAAGATCCACGGCCACGAGTAGTTGTCGGTGATCCAGCCACCCAGGATCGGGCCTGCAATAGGCGCCACCACCGTCACCATGGCCAGCAGCGCCAGCGCCATCCCTCGTTTGGCCGGTGGATAGATCGAGATCAGCAGGCTCTGCGTGATCGGGTACATCGGGCCGGCCACGGCGCCCTGCAGCGCGCGGAACGCGATCAGCATCGGCATGCTCTGCGCGAGGCCGCACAGGAAGGAGGCGATCGAGAACAGCAGCGTCGACCAGATGAACAGCTTCACTTCGCCAAAGCGGCGGGTGAGGAAGCCGGTCAATGGCAACGCAATGGCCGTGCTCACCGCAAAGGAGGTGATGACCCAGGTGCTCTGGTTGACGCTCACGCCGAGGTTGCCGGCAATCGTCGGCAACGACACGTTGGCAATCGTCGTGTCCAGCACCTGCATGAAGGTCGCCAGCGAGAGGCCGACGGTGGTCAGCGCCAGGTTGGGCGGACGGAATTCTTGGCTCATCGCACGGATAACCTGCGGTATGAAGGGTTTGCTCGCTCCGCTGAACTCAACGGAGCAGCTTTCTGTTTTTGCTCGTCATTCCGGCGCACCCCACAAAAGAGGGCAAAGGCTGGAATCCAGTGTCGGCAGGATCCGGCTTTCGCCCTGCGCTCAACAGCGTGGCCCGCTTGGCGACGACCGTGCTCTGGGGCGCTGGATTTCGGCCTACGCCGGAATGACGCTTCGAATCATTGAAGCGGCTGGCGTGGATGGCGATGCAGCGCCTCCACGCCAACCTCAAAGCACTTACTGCTTCTGGGCTTCGCCCGTACCGGCCATGTTCGCGTGGATGATCTCCGCGATCATGCCGTCGGCCTTGGCCAGCTGTTCCTTGTACACATCCGTCTTGAACACCGGCTCGGTCGGCGCCTGCTTGGAGAGCAGCGGACCGCTTTGGTCACGCAGGGCCACTTCCACCTTGGTCGACAGGCCGATGCGCAGCGGGTGTTCTTCCAGCTGCTTGGGATCGGTGAAGAACACGCGCACCGGCACGCGCTGCACGATCTTGATCCAGTTGCCGGTGGCGTTCTGCGCCGGCAGCAGAGAGAACGCGCTGCCCGTGCCCACGCCCAGGCTCTCGACCTTGCCCTTGTAGGTGACCGAGCTGCCATAGATGTCGGCACGGATGTCCACCGGCTGGCCGATGCGCATGCTGGTCAGCTGCGTTTCCTTGAAGTTGGCGTCGATCCACACTTCATGCAGCGGCACCACGGCCATCAGGGGGTTACCCGGCGCCACGCGCTGGCCCAGCTGCACCGAACGCTTGGCGACATAACCGTCCACCGGCGCAAGAATCGAGGTGCGCAGGTCGTCGAGGTAGGCGGCGCGCAGGCGGGAAGCAGCCGTCTGGACGTCCGGATGCGAGGCGACGACGGTGTCGTCCACCAGCACCTTGTTGGTCTGCAACTGCTGCTGCGAAGTCGTGAGTGCACTCTGCGCGGTGGTCAGCGCGTCCAGGGCGTGCGACAGCTCTTCGGCCGAGATGGCGCCGGTCTTGGCCAGGTCGCGACGACGGTTGTAGTCGGCCTGCGCCTTGTCCACGGCGGTCTTGCGCGCCGCCACTTCGGCCTGGGCACCGTTGACGTTGCTGTACAGGCCGCGCACCTTGCGCACCGTGCTGGCCAGGTTGGCGCGCGCCTGTTGCAGGGCAACGTCGGCGTCGGCCGGGTCGAGCTTCACCAGCACGTCGCCGGCATGCACGAGGTCGCCGTCATCGGCGCCGATGGTGATGACCGAGCCCGGCACCTGCGGGGTGATCTGCACCACGTTGCCGTTGACGTAGGCGTCGTCGGTCTCTTCAAACCAGCGGCCTTCGAGGAAGTACCACAGGCCCCAGCCGATGGCGGCAAGCACCACCACGGCCGCAAGCGCCTTCAGCATGAAACCGCGACGGCTCTTCGGGGGTTGGACGGCCGCATTCTCGGCCGCGAGCGGGGTTTGGCTAGACATGGGGGGCAGCCTTTTTCTTAAAGCGAATGATCAGAAGGGGTTTGGACGGCCACATCGGCGTTGCCTTGCGGACGGAAACCGCCGCCCAGCGCCTGGATGAGTTGCACGGACAGGTCGACCTGCTGCGACTGCAGCGCGGCAAGACGTTCCTGCGCGCCGAGCAGCTGCTGGCGCACGATCAGCGCCTCGAGGTAACTGCCCACGCCGGCCTTGTAGCGTTGTTCGGAGAGCTGCCACGCCTGCGTGGCGGCATCCACCGCGCGCTGCTGGGCGGCCACCTGCTCCTTGGCGGACTGCACGGCGTCGTAGCCGTCGGCCACTTCATTCACCGCGCGCACCAAGGTCTGGTTGTACTGGGCAACGGCTTCGTCGTACTGCGCGTCCTTGGACGACAGGTTGGAACGCAGGCGGCCACCGTCGAAGATCGGCAGGCTCAGCGACGGGCCGAAGGTGTAGAAGCGTGCCGGCAGCTGCAGCGGATTGATGCTGCCGAAGGCGGCCACGCCGGCCATGGCGCTGATGCTGACGTTGGGCAGGAACTCGGTCTTGGCGACCTTGATCTCCTTGCCCGCCGATTCCACGCGCCAGCGCGCGGCGACGATGTCGGCACGATGGCCGAGCAGTTCGGTCGACAGGTCCGCCGGGACGCTGAGCGACGCCGGCGCCAGCAGCTGCGGGCGACCGATGTCCATGCCGCGATCCGGACCCTTGCCCAGCAGTACCGACAGCGACGAACGCGCCGCATCGATGGCGCGGTTGGCAGCGGCCAGCTTCTGGTCGGCATTGGCCACTTCGGTTTCGCTCTGCTTGAGCTGCAGCTGGTTGTCGAGGCCGGCGGTAACACGCTGCTGGGTCAGCTGGCGCGCGGTGGCGGCGCGCTCGTGCTCGGCCTTGGCCACGTCCTGCTGCGCGTAGGCGTAGGACAGCTCCACATAGGCACGCGCCACGTTGGTGGAGAGCTCGATGCGCGCGGCCTGCTGTTCGATCTGCGCGGCATGCTGCATGCCAACGGCGGCTTCCCACGCGGCACGCTTGCCGCCCCACAGGTCCAGGCCCCAGCTGAAGCTGGCGCGGGCGTCCTTGAACCAGGTGAACTTGCCGCCGCCAAGTTCCGGCGGCGCCGCGGTCAGCGGCAGGCGCTGGCCGATGACGTTGGCGCCAGCGCTCACGCTGGGGCCGCGGTCCGCGTCGGCCGCACCAGCTTCGGCCTGCGCCTGGCGGGCGCGGGCATCGGCCACGGCGAGGGTCGGGTTGTCCTTCAGCGCCTCGGTGATCAGCGCGGACAGCTGGGGATCACCCAGGCCCGTCCACCAATCATCGGCCGGCCAGGCGGCGGGGGAGAGCGCGGCGCCGGACAGGCTGCGGTCGGCCTTCAGTGACGAAGCATCGGTCAGCGTGCCCTCGGGATGCAGGCCGCCGCTGCTGACGCAACCCGCCAGCGCGAGGGAGAGTGCAGTAGCTGCCGCAAGGATTTGCAGACGCATGGGCGTGGTTTCCAGGAATGAAATCGGGTTGTTACATGTCGCGGAGCGCCAACAGCACGCGCTCCAGGTAGTCGCGCAACTGTTCACGCTCGGTCGGATCCAGCGCCTTCTGCGCGGCGTCCAACACGTATTCGTTGCACGGAGTCATCTGCTCCCACATCGCCTGACCGGCATCGGTCAACTCGATGCGCAGGGCGCGCCGGTCCTGCTCATGCGGCTGGCGGCGCAACAGGCCCTTGCCTTCGAGCTGGTCCAGCTGGCGGGTCATGGCGCCGCCATCCAGTTCCACCGAGCGGGCCAGTTCGCTGGCCGACATCGGACCGATCAGCGCCAGGCGCTTGAGGATCAGGAACTGGGTGAAGCGCAGTCCGATGCCCGAAGACTGCAGCTCGGCTTCCATCTTGCGGACCAGTTCGCTGCGAACCAGCCCGATCAGGACGCCGATGCTGTCTTGGGCGTGCGAAAGGGGATTGGAGGGGCTCATGGAGCGGCAATTCTATTGCCGGAAATATATTTGTCAAGGCAAATATGTTTTGGTTAGATTTTGCCTTATCAAAATTTGAGATTGCCTCAATGAGGCCCCTCGCGCATTTCGTCCTCCAGCCAGGCGCGCAGGGCCGGATCACGCAGTTCGAACAACTCGAATACGCCCAGAGCCCGCAGCGCCGGCAACAGGGCCACCAAGCGCGGCTCCAGGGCACGGCGGGTGGCTTCCGGGGTTTCGGGGGCCAGCATCTGGTGGGCACAGGCCACAAAGACTTCCAGCGGGGCGGTCTCGGCGGGGGTCGTACGTACGGCAATCAACGACATGGGTCTGCTCTCCCTTCGACGCCGGGCGGCGGCGCCGCTTGCTTGCAACAACAGGACGCGAGTCGGGGTGCGGGCGTGACCGGGCCAGATCAAGCAGGAGGAATGGCACGGGTAGGGAAACCGCGACCGACGCCACGTTCGGCACCGCGAGCGACGGCAGCGGTGGGGATCGGGCGAGCATGATTGAGCAGGCCGGCAAATTACTGTTAGCGTTATTTGGTCAAAGTTTGTCGAGAATCGGCCATGGGCCACGTCCGCGAGAAAGACGAAGCACAGTTCCACGGGATGATCGAGCGGCTGGATGGCCCCTCGGTGATTGCCTACTGGACCGAGGGCGAAGTCGCCGGTGAGTACAACGAAACCACGCGCGAGTACGGCTGGCATTCCCATGCACGGGGGCAGCTCTACTGCGTGGAAAGCGGCCTGGTACATGTGCGCACCGCCAAGGGCTCCTGGCTGCTGCCCCCTCATCGCGCCGGCTGGATGCCGCCCGGCGTGGAGCACACCGTGACCGTCAGCGGCGCCATGAGCGGCTGGGGCGTATTCATCACTCCGCCCGAATGTACGTGCCTACCGTCTGACCCCTGCGTGATGGGCGTCACCGAGCTGATGCGCGCGCTGGTGCGACGCGCCAGCTCCTGGGTATGGGAAACGGAGCTGGACGAAAGCCAGGAGCGCATCACCGCCGTCTTGCTGGAGGAAGTCCGCCGCGCCCAGCACGAGCCCCTGCACCTGCCGATGCCGGTGGATCGCCGCGCGCTGCGCATCGCGGTAGCACTGCTGGAAAACCCCAATGACAACCGCGGGCTGGACGACTGGGCGACGTGGGCGGGTTTATCGCCACGCAGCCTCAGCCGGCTGTTCCGCAGCGAAACGGCGCTGAGTTTCGCGCAGTGGCGTCAGTTGGCGCGGTTGTCGCGGGGGCTGGAACGCCTGGCGGATGGCGAGCCGGTGTCGGCGGTGGCGGATGCGTTGGGGTATGCGAGCGTGAGTGCGTTTGTGGCGATGTTTCGCAGGAGTTTTGGGCAGCCACCGGCGAGGTATTTTGCGGCGCAGATGGGGCAATAGGGACGCGTTGGGCGCGGTTTAGCGCTTGGCTTTTGGTGTTTGGTTGCTCTCTCTTCTCCGGGGAGAGGGTCGGGGTTGGGGCGTGGGTGCTCGCGGGAACGTTTCTACATCGTCATCCCGGCGCAGGCCGGGTCTAGTTTCCGTAGTGGTCGGCAATCGCCCCCGGCGTTTCATTCTTTTGACCGTCATTCCAGCGAGGCGCTTTTCACCCGCCGGGGGGCTGGTCAAGCTGGGATCCAGTGCCTTTGCTCTCTGCCTTCGGTAGTCATGCCCGCGCCAGGTTGCCGCTTACGCCACGGAGGCGTTTCGACCTCCTGCCGGAGGCCGAGTCACTTTTCTTTTGCTGGCCCAAAAGAAAAGTAACCCAAAGAAAATGGCCCTAAAGGCTGGCAGCATGCCGTGGGGATAAGCCCGAACGGCTGAGGAACGTTGCTGCTTGGCAACCTCCGCCTCTACACAACGGGTACTTCCAAGCGCTTCGCAACGCGCCGATGCGAAGAGGGCTTAACGCGGAGCGTCGTGCCGCTGCGCGGCACCTCCTTCCTTGCCACTTGGTGGTTCACGTTGAACATCACCTGTCGCTCGTCTCCTCCCGTTCGGGAGAGGACTGGGGTGAGCACTGAGGCGAGAAAGAAACGGGCTTCACACGGTGCGAGACACCCCCTGTAGGAGCGCACTTGGGCGCGACCGCAGCGCCCTGTCGATACCGCTCCGTCAGGTGGTCGCGCACAGGGTGCGCTCCTACAGACAAGCTAAACCGGTACTCCATGCGCCGTCGCGCCTGCGACGCGATGTGCAGCGCAGCTGCACGAGCCTTCGGCTCGAGGCTTTTGACCTACCCCTCCCCTTGAGCGGCGGTGAGGGGCGGACGACAGGCCCGCAGGGGGATCGGCAAGGATGCCGATCCCTTTTCGACAGGACAGGGAGGTCCTGTCGAAAAGCCCGGCCGACCCTCACGGACTGGCCGGCTTCACCGGCCAGCGCCGCGATGGGGGTGCCTTTTCTTTTGGTTACTTTTCTTTGGGCAAGCAAAGAAAAGTGACCCGGCCTCCGGCAGGAGGACGGAACGCCCGCTGCGCAGGCGGCCCGGTCGCGGTAGCGCTAGAACCCGAAGGCCCAAGGCAAAGTCACTGGACCCTGCCTACGCAGGGGTGACGGCTAAAGAAGGAAGCCTTCCCGCGAGCACCCACCCCTCACCCCAGCCCTCTCCCCGATGGGGAGAGGGAGCCAAGGCATTACTGCTTCGCCGGCTTCACATACGTATTGAACAACTCATCAATACGACGGTACTCGTCATACCACGAGTCCGGATGCACGAAGCCGTGGCGCTCCATCGGATACAGCGACATCCAGAAGTTGTTCTTGTGCAGCTCGATGAAGCGCTGGTACAGGCGAATGGTGTCGCTGGTCAGCACGTTGTCGTCGATCAGGCCGTGCTGCATCAGCAGCGGATCCTGCAACTTGTCGGCGTAGGCGATCGGCGAGCTGATCTGGTACGACTCCGGATCGAGCTGGGGATCGTTGAGGATGTTGGCGGTGTATTCGTGGTTGTAGCTGGTCCAGTCGGTCACCGGACGCAGCGCGGAACCGGCAGCGAACTCGCCCGGTGCGCGCAGCAGGGACATCAGCGTCATGAAGCCGCCGTAGCTGCCGCCATACATGCCCACGCGCTTGGTATCCACGCCATGGTTTTTCACCAGCCACGCCTTGCCGTCGAGCAGGTCTTCCAGTTCCGGATGGCCCATCTGGCGATAGATCGCCGTGCGCCACGCGCGGCCGTAGCCTTCCGAAGCGCGGTAATCCATGTCGAGCACCACGTAACCCTGCTGCACCAGCAGGTTGTGGAACATCTGCTCGCGGAAGTAGTTGGAGTACGACAGCGTGACGTTCTGCAGGTAGCCCGCGCCGTGCACGAAGATCACGGCCGGACGCGAAGCGGCGGCGGCTTCATCGGCCGGGCCGTAGTACTTCGCCCAGATGGTGCCTGCACCATGCGAGGACGGGATGCCGACGATCTTCGGCTGGATCCACGCATGCGCGGTGAATGCCGGCTTCATGGTGTTGGTGAGTTCGCGCGGCGTGCCGCCTTCGGCGTTCTGCACCGCCAGCTGCGCCAGCGTGTACGGCGAGGAGTGCAGCACGGCGAGCTGGCGACCATCGGGCGACAGCGCGAAGTCGTCCATGCCCTGGTACTGGGTGAGGCGGGTCAATTCGCCGCCAGCGCTGGGTACGCGATAGACGTCGTAGCTGTACGGCGCGACCTGGTTGGCGCGCACGTAGAACCACTGGCCATCCTCGCTCAGCGCCGGATGGCTCACTTCGAACTTGCCGCTGGTCAGCGCCTTGGCCTTGCCGCCCAGTGCCTTGCTGTAAAGCTGCGAGTAGCCCGATTCCTCGCTGAGGAACCAAAGCGTGCGGCCGTCCTTGAGCCAGCCGAAATCGTTGAAGTTCCAGTTGATCCAGGCGTTGTCGGTGAGGCGATCCTGGTTGACCAGCGCGTGCTTGTCGAAATCGACGCTGGCGATCCAGCGATCCTTGTTGTCGATGGCGCGCAGCTGGATGGCGACGTTCTGGCCATCATCGCTCCACGCGATGCCGCCACCACCGCCGTCGTCAGCGCCGGACACGATGCGCACCGCACGCACGTCCGGGGCCTTAAGGGCCTTGGCTTCGTCGGCCTTGCCGTCCTTTTCGAGGGCAGCGATGGTCTTGGCACGGATGGCCTTGAGCGGATCGTCCTTGATGCCCGGCAGCGTGTCGGTCTTCAGCGAGTAGAACTTCGCGGTAGCCAGGTCTACCAGCAGCAGCGACTGCGGCGCGGGATCGTTGTGACCCACGTAAACACGCGTTTCCTGCTGTTCGGCGTAACCGGACTCGGTCACGTAGTGGGTGACTTCGGGGCGCCGGCCTTCCTTCGCGTCCTTGGGCTTGGTCACCACCACCATCCAGCGGCCATCCGGCGACAGTTCGGTATCGGCCGGTTCGGCGCCTTCGCCCAGATAGATGGGCTTGGGAGCGCGACCCGGATCGGCGGCCATCATCGCGTCGTCGTTCGCGCGCGCGGCGTCCTTGTCCGACTTGTTCTCGCGCAGCGACCGGAACATCTCAAGCTGCATGTCCTTGAGCTGGTCGGGCTTCTTGTCCTGCGGGTCATTGGTGAAGCGCAGCACGGCGGCCGGGCCACCCACGCCGGAGGCGAGGTCGTAGACGAACCAGTTGTTGCCCTGGCGATACTGCAGGCGACGACCGTCGCTGGAGAAGCGCGGCGAGGATTCCGCTTCGGACGAACGGGTCACCTGCACGCGGCGTCCGCTCGACAGGTCCACCATGAAGATGTCGCCGTGCATCACGTAGGCGGCGTGTCGATGGGCGCGGTCGTACACGGCCGGGCCTTCCGCCTGGGCCATGGCGGCGGGATCGAGCTTCACGCTCTGGCCACCGGAGGCGTCCACGCGATACAGGTCACGCACCTTGCTGCCGTCGCGCTTGAGCGAGTAGTACACGCTGCGGCCGTCCACGCTCCAGTAGGGCTGTTCCACCGCGGCACCGATCCAGTCCGGATTGGCCATGATGGTTTCCAGGTCCAGCTGGTTGCCGGTCGACGGCGACAGGGCCGCGGCAGGCAACGCGGCGAGGGCGGCAAGGCCGGCGAACAGCGTTCGGCGCATGGAGGGCTCCACAGTCAAAACGAGGCAGCATAACCAAGGCGTCGGCCCGCACAAGCGCCGTTGGTCCCGGTTCAAACTGATCGCCTAGACAGCTAATCTTGGCGGTTGCCCGGTCACGAATCCCTGTCACCTTGACCGGCGCCATGTCGGCCAAGCTGCGCCCCGTGCGTTCGGTGAGGTTCCCCCGCATGTCTTCGAGGCATGCTTTGCCCGCGTCCCCAAGCCCAGCGAGCCACCATGCCCCTGCCTACCGTTGAGATCGAAACCGCCCCCCATCCCGGCCATAGCGTGATCTGGCTGCACGGGCTCGGTGCCGACGGCAATGACTTCGCACCCATCGTGCCTGAACTGGTTTCCCCCACGTGGCCCGCGCTGCGCTTTGTGTTTCCGCACGCGCCGGTGCGCCCGGTGACGGTCAACGGCGGCATGCCCATGCGCGCCTGGTACGACATCGTGGGCGTGGACCTGATCTCGCGCCAGGACGAAACCGGCATGCGCGCCTCCATCGCCAGCGTGGAAACGCTGATCGCGCGGGAGAATGAACGCGGCGTGCCCACCGGGCGGATCCTGCTGGCGGGTTTCTCCCAGGGCGGCGCCATCGCGCTGGCGGCAGGGCTGCGCCACGCGGACAAGCTGGCCGGCGTGATCGCGCTGTCCACGTACCTGCCCCTGCAGGAGGCCTTTGCTGCCGAACGCAGCCCGGCCAACGGCCACACGCCGGTGTTCTGGGGGCACGGCACGGCCGACCCGATCGTGCCGCTCACCCGCGGCGTCAACTCGCGTGACTTGCTGCAGTCGCTGGGCTACCCGGTGAGCTGGCACACCTACCCGATGCCGCACTCCGTGTGCGCCGAGGAAGTGACCGACCTGCGCCAGTGGATGACGGTGCGCCTGGAAGCCTGAGCGCCGCGTCGAGTCGACCGTGCCGCGATAGGCCGCAAAGAAGCCAACACGCGCATGCGTCATACTCCTGCGCATGAGGGAGTCCGCCACCGCTACAACAGCGCCTGCTCGTGCTGAGCATCGCCCGCTGCCCGATTTCTGCAGCGGGCCGGTGATCTATGCGCTGCTGATCATCGCGGCGATCACGGTCACCGTGATGTGGCTGGCCCCGAATAACAGCCACGGCTGGGAAGGCTATAGCGTGGGCATGTTGTTCGCCGAATGGCTGGCCGTGGTGATTGGCGTGGCCCTGTGCAAGCTGCGACCGCTCTTCGAACGACTGCCCGGTCATGCCTCGTATGCTGGCGTGTGGATGGCGATGGTGGCGATCGTGGCGGCAGGCAGCATCCTGGTGCACTGGCTGGATGGCCTGATGCAGATGGCCCTGCTGCGCGATACCGCAGTCGAGTTCGTGCGCAACAACACGGTGATGGCGGCGCTGCTGGGCGCGCTCATGCTGCGCTACTTCTACCTGCTCGCGCAGTGGCAGACGCGGCTGGAGGCCGTATCGAAGGCGCAGGTGGCCGCCTTGCAGGCGCGCATCCGGCCCCACTTCCTGTTCAACAGCATGAACACCGTGGCGGCGCTGGTGCGGGTGGACCCGGCGGCGGCGGAACGCACGGTGGAAGACCTGTCCGAGCTCTTCCGCGCGGCGCTCGGTGAACACGCCACGCAGGACGGCACGCTGGGCGAGGAGCTGGGCCTGGTGGACCGTTACCTCGACATTGAACAGCTGCGCCTGGGCGAACGCCTGCGCGTGCGCCGCGAGCTGGACGAACTGCCTGCCGATTTTCCGCTCCCGCGCCTGCTGCTGCAGCCACTGGTGGAAAACGCCGTGCGCCACGGCATCCAGCCACTACGTGAAGGTGGCGAGGTGATCCTGCGCGGTGCGCGCGGGCGCGACGGCATCGTGATCGAGATCGACAACCCGCTGGCGAGCGAGCCTGCGCCATCCGGCCATGGCCATGGCCTGGACAATGTGCGCCGGCGCGTCGCTTACCGATATGGACCGCTTGCGCGCGTCAACGCCGGCCCCGATGGCGGGCGTTTCATCGTGCGCCTGCAACTGCCGGCACCGTAGAAACTAGCGTATGCGCGTACTGATCGTAGATGACGAACCCCTGGCACGCGCGCGGCTCGCCGCGTTGCTCGCCGAATGCAGCGATGTCGAGGTGGTGGGCAGCGTGGCCGATGGCGAAGCGGCGCTCGAGGCCCTGGGCGAACTGCAACCGGATCTGTTGCTGCTGGACATCAACATGCCCGGCCTCAGCGGCACCGCGCTTGCGCAGCGACTGGCCGGTCGCAAGCGGCCGCTGGTGGTGTTCTGCACGGCCTATGAAAGCCACGCACTGCACGCTTTCGATCTGGGCGCCGCCGATTACCTGCTGAAACCGGTCCGGCTGGAACGACTCAACGAAGCCTTGCAGCGGGCACGCCAGCGCCTGCAACAGGCGCCGCGCGACGCGGGCGGCTACCTGCACGGCCGTCTTCGCGGCGAACAGGTGCGCGTTGCGCTGGATGATGTGATCTGCCTGCTGGCCGAAGAGAAATACGTGGTGGTGCAGCACCGTGGCGGCCAGCTCTTGCTGGAGGATTCGCTGCGACAGCTGGAAGAAGCCTACCCGGACACCCTGATCCGACTTCACCGCAATTGCCTGGTGCCGGCACAGCGCCTGATTGGCCTGAAGACACTGTCGGACGGTCGCGTGCTCGCGCGACTGGGCAGCACGGAACTGATGCCGGAAGTCAGCCGGCGCAACCTGCCGGCACTGCGCAAGCTGCTGCGCATGGGTTGAGAGGGTATGGGCTGAAGCGGTGGCGCCGGGGCGGCCACCGCCTCATGGCGGGATCAACGCGCCGCCAGCTCGCTCGACGGCACGCCGTCACCCTGCGCGGCATAGCCGATCAATTGCCTGATCAGGCTGCGCTCGCTGGCCGTCCAGCGGAGCGTGGTGCGCAAGGTGGCGTTGTCGGTGCCGAAGCTCACCGGATCGCTTTGCGCCGCGGCGCGGTACCACGCCAGCGCCGCGTCACGCTGGCCCGATGCGGTGTAGGTCAGCGCCATGGCCATGGGCACCCACTGCGGTCGCTGTCCGGGGCGCAACGAGAGGTTTCGCTGGAACGCTTCGAGCGCGCAGGCCGGATCACCCAGATTGATCATGCCCCAGCCATAAGCCCACAGCAGGCGGCGATCATTGGGTGTCATGCGCAGGGCTCGCTCGAAATTGACCTGTGCCGCGCTGCTGCGATGCGTGCTCGCTGCCAGCCAGCCTTCATCGGTGAGCTTGCGCACTGGCGCGATCTGCGGAAATGCTCCCGCCGTACTGCCCTGATCGAACGGCGAGGCCTCGGGCAAGCCGCGCGCGGTGACATCCGGATCGGTGTACGGACGCCCATCGGGCATCAACACCGGGAGTTTCGCGTTGGTGGAAGTCGCCACCGGCGCGATATCGGCCGCGATGGCGGCGTGGCCGGCGAGGGCGAAGAGAATCGTGCAAACCATCCCATGGATCTTCATGACAACACTCCTTGCTGTCCCTATCCCAACATCAGCATAGTCCTATTCGCGATGCCGCACCTAATGCAGCCGCGACAATAATTACGCGACAATGAGCGCCCCCAAGTAGCCCTGCGCCACGCCCCCGAGACAACCATGACGCCAACCACGCTGCGTATCGCCACCCGCAAGAGCGCGCTCGCCCTTTGGCAGGCCGAACACGTCGCCGCGGAGCTGCGCGCTGTCCATCCGGGGTTGCTCGTGGAACTGGTGCCGCTGTCCACCCGCGGTGATGAAATTCTCGACAAGCCGCTGGCCACCATCGGCGGCAAGGGCCTGTTCCTGAAGGAACTGGAAGTGGCCATGCTGGAAGGCCGCGCCGAGCTGGCCGTGCACTCCCTCAAGGACGTGCCCGCCGAGTTGGAGCCCGGCTTCGTGCTGCCTGCCATCCTGCCGCGCGCTGATGCGGCCGATGCGTTCGTGAGCAACGACTACGCCGATCTGGCCGCACTGCCGCTGGGTGCACGCGTGGGCACCTCGTCGCTGCGTCGCCAGGCCCAGCTGCGAGCCGTGCGCCCTGACCTGACCCTGCTCGACCTGCGCGGCAACGTGGGCACGCGCCTCTCCAAGCTGGATGCGGGCCACTACGACGCCATCCTGCTCGCCTGTGCCGGACTGGAGCGACTGGGCCTGGCCTCCCGCATCCGCAGCCGCCTCACCGCGCCTGACTGGCTGCCCGCACCCGGGCAGGCGGCCATTGCCATCGAGGCCCGCGCGGACCAGCCCGACGTGCTCGCGCTGCTGCACGCGCTGGACGATGCGCAGACCCGCCTTGCCGTCACCGCCGAGCGCGCGATGAACCACGTACTGGGCGGCAGCTGCACCGTGCCGGTAGGTGCGTGGTGCACGGTGACCGAACGCGGCCTGCACCTGCGCGGCATGGTGGGCGATGTCAGCAGCGGCCGGCTGCTGCAGGCCGAGGCCGAGGCGGAAGGCGATCAGGCCGAAGCGCTGGGCAGGCAGGTGGCGCAGGCGCTGTTCGACAAGGGCGCTGGCCCGCTGCTCGGCCACTGACGGGCAAAAGAAAACCGCCCCGCGGGTGCCGTCGTGGACGGTCCCGCCCGGGCGGTTTCAACAACACGGCTGCTTAGAAGTTGTAGACCAGATTCGTGGTGACCAGCGAATCGGTGCTCTGCGTGCCCGGCTGCACGTCGCTGTTGTAGCGCACCTGGTAGCCAAGCTTGAGCGCCATCTTCTTGGTCATGCTGACGGCCAGGCCGATATCGTTCTGGTAGTACTTGTTGTCCGAGCCCGCTTCGATCAGCAGCGTGTCTTCCAGCGCCGTGTTGTCGGTGATGCGGTACTTGTAGTTGATCAGGCCACGGCCCACGGCCTCGCCCACGGTGTCCTGGCGGACCTTCACGGTGCTGGTAGTGGTGGTGCCGTCGGGCTGCGTCACCGTCTGGCTCTGCTCGACGTCGGCAGGGCGATAGCGCTTGTAACCGGGGCCGACTTCGAACGACAGCTCGTTGCGGTCGGTTTTCAGCGCGATGTAGCCGTAGCCCACCGAGACGATGCCCTGCCACAAGTTGGCGCCGAAATCGTCATGCTCGTAGCGCAGCGCGGTCACGATGTAGCTGCGCGGATCGAGCTTGTAGCCAACGGACGCGCCGGTGTCGTAGCGGTTGGCCGTGGTGGTCAGGCGATCCACGGTGTTGCCCTGCGGGTCCTGCACCTCGACCTCGCCCTTGGAGCGCAGGCCGTTCAGGAAGAAATTGTTCTTCCACAGGTCGTTTTCCTGGTTCAGGCCGAGCTTGGCGTTGATGTTTTCCGAGCGGGAGTTGCCATAGGAGGACGCGAAACCGAATTCGCCCGAACCCGTCCAGCCGCCGTTATCTGCCGGATTGGCCGGATTGGCCGGCGCGTCGTCGGCCTGAGCGCCAAAACTGGCCAGCGCCGCGAGCAATGCGCCCGCCATCAGGGTCTTCTTCATGAGCACTTGTTCCTTTTTCGTTAAATAGTCGGCATCACGCCACCTTAACGGGGCGGATTGAACTGCCTGTGAACCGGGGATGCGGATGTTCAGCGTAGGCGCGCGACGACGCCCTAGGGGCCGTCCGGCAAGGCTGCCAGGGCTTCATCATACAAACTAAGCTCGGTCGACATACCCACCGTGCCGCTGATGGCCGCCACCATAGCCAGGGCGAGCCAGCCGAAACCGAAGCTCATCAGCAGCAAAGCGGCGCACGGCACCGCGTAGACCAGCAGCGCCGCCAGATAACGCCCCGGCTGCAATTCCAGCCGACCACGCGGCCCCACCACCCGCTGCAGCGCGGCCTGCCAACGCAAGCTTTCCACCAGGCCACGCAGCAGGGCCAGCACCAGCAGGCCGACGATCCATGCGGTGGGATGCAGGTCGGTGTTGTCGGCGCCCTGGCCGGCGGCGCAGAGCCACAGCCACAGGCCGCCCCCGTACGTCGCCGACACCACGCGGCTCAGCGGCAATTGCGTGGCCAGATGGTGATCCATCTCCGGCGCCTGGCGGCGTCCGTCGGCGTAAGCGGTAACGATGAGGCAGCACAGGCTGCACAAGGCCATGGCCGCACCGGCCAGACGCGTGGCCCAGAAGGTGTTGTCACCACGCGCCAGACCGGCCACCGCCAGCACCGGCAAGGTGCAGGCGAGGGCGATCAAAGCATCGCGCGTGGGTCGCGACCCCTTGCCGAGGACCCAACCGTGCCAGTGCGGCATCCAGCGCGAATGAAAGCCCGCCGCCGCCAGTCCAAAAGCCACCAGCAGCGCACCGAGGGCGAGGGGTACCAGCACATCGCCGCGTCCTCCGGGATACACGCCCACGGCCAGCGCCAGCCCGAGCACCATCCACAAGCCAAACCCGTTGTAGCCGCCGACATGCAACAGGGTGGCCGCCAGCGGACGTGGACGCGCCCGGAGCGGGGGTTGTCCGTAGCCCGCGGAGGCATGCCTGGAAGTGGAACGGAGCGGCTTCATGAGGATGGCGTCTTTTGTACGTGAAGGGCGGATCACGCTGGCGTGACTGCGGCGTGGTCTTGCTGAATTTCACCGTCTGGTGGACTTGCGGCTGCCGCCAACCGTGCGCATGCTACGCGGAGGCAGCCGTCGAAAATCATTTCATGGATCGTTACGAGCGCATTCTCACCCTGCACCGATTGCTGAAGTCGGCGCACTATCCCGTGCCTCTGCCTCGTCTGATGGACGAGCTGGAGTGCTCGCGAGCGACGCTTTACCGCGACGTGGCGTTCCTGCGCGATGCGCTGGGCGCGCCCATCGAGAGCGCGGGCGGCGAACATGCCGCATTCCGCTATGCCGCTGGCGAAGGCGAACGTTTCGAATTGCCGGGACTGTGGCTGACCTCCGATGAACTGGCCGCGCTGCTCGCCCTCAACGAACTGATCGGTCGCAGCGGGCCTGGTGTACTTGCGGGTGCCCTCGCGCCATTCAAGGCGCGCATCGAGCACCTGCTCTCCGACCAGGGCACCGGGAAAACGCTGCCCATCGAGCGCATCCGCGTGATCGCCTGGGGTGAGCGCAAGCTCGACCAGCAGGTGTTCCGCGTGGTGGCCGGCGCCGTGCTGGAGCGCAAGCAGCTGCGCTTCCGCTACCGCGCGCGCACCACCAATGCCGACAGCCATCGCCGCGTGTCGCCGCAACGCCTCACGCACTATCGCGACAACTGGTACCTGGACGTGTGGGACCACGACCGCGAAGCACTGCGCAGCTTCGCCGTTGACCGCATTGCCGAGCCGCAGGCGCTGGACGAACCGGCCCGCGACGTGGCCGAGCAGGATCTCAACGACGCACTTGCCTCCAGCTACGGCATCTTCGCCGGCAAACCCAAGGCGTGGGCCACGCTGCGCTTCTCGCAGCACGCCGCGCGCTGGGTGGCGGACGAGCACTGGCATTCGCAGCAGAAGGGCGAATGGCTGCCGGACGGCCGCTACGAACTGCAGGTGCCTTACTCCAATTCCAAGGAACTGCTGATGGACGTACTCAAGTACGGTCCGGACGCGGAAGTCGTGGCGCCGCTGTCGCTGCGCGAGGAAATGAAGATCCAGCTGCAGCTGGCCCTGGGTGGATATCAAAGCGAGAAGTGAGTAAACAGGAGAGAGCAGTGCGAGAGAGCCGCGGGGCCCACTCTCACTCCTCACTTCTCTCCACTCACTTCTTGCCTTTCTGCCCATGAGCGCCATTGATATCGCTGATCCTTCGACGCTTCCCGCCGAAGCCACCGTTCAGAAGAAACCGACCATCGCGCTCGCCCTTGGTTCCGGCGGCGCCAAAGGCCTGGCGCATATCGGCGCGATCGAGGAGATCGAAGCGCAGGGCTACGAGATCGTCGCCATCGCCGGCACCTCCATGGGTGCACTGATCGGCGGCATCTACGCCACCGGCAAGCTGACGGTGTATCGCGACTGGGTCTGCTCGCTGGCCAAGATGGACGTGCTCAAGCTGGTGGACTGGACCTTGTCCGGCGGTGGCCTGATCAAAGGCGAGCGCATCATCGAGACCATGCGTGGCCTGATCGGCGATGTCGCCATCGAAGACCTTCCGCTGGCCTATACCGCCGTGGCCACCGACCTGGACCGCGAACGCGAGGTGTGGCTGACGCGCGGCCCGCTGTTTGATGCCATCCGCGCCTCGATTGCCATTCCCACGCTGTTTCGCCCGCACATGCTGTCCGACCGGCGGCTGATTGATGGCGGCTTGCTCAATCCCGTGCCGGTGACGCCGCTGATTCGCGAAACCGCCGACTACCTGTTCGCCGTGAGCATGGATGGTCCGCCCGATGCCGGCACGCCGGACGTGGTGCCCGCCACGCCCACGGCCAACGATGACAGCTACCGGTCGCGCATCACCGACTTCATCGGCAAGCTGGTGCCGCACGGCCCCGACAAGCCACGCGAACCGGGCATGCTCGAGATGCTGATGCAGTCGATGGATCTGATGCAGGCCAATCTGTCGCGCCTGCGACTGGCCGCGTACGAACCGGATCTGCTGATCCGCATGCCGCGCAACGTTGCCACGGTCTACGAGTTCTACCGTGCCACCGAACTGATCGAGATGGGCCGCCAGCAGGCGCGCCAGGCGTTGGCAAACTGGCAGCCGAACCGCGGTGCGTTGTTCAACAACAGGCCGTAGGGCCTCAGTGCACGTGTTCCTTTAGCAGGGCATCGAGGTAGCACTTCAACGCCACGGCGTTGTTGTGCTCCTCGTCGTGGGCACCGAACAACAGGGTCACACGATGGCGCGCCGCCTGCGTCAGCAGCGGCCGCCAGTACTCGGCGGCGGCATCCAGTTCGGACGCGTAACGATGGCGGAAGCTTTCCCAGCGCGCGGGATCGTGGCCGAACCATTTACGCAGCGCAGTGGACGGGGCGAGCTCCTTGCTCCATGCATCGAGCGCGGCATCGTCCTTCTTCAGGCCACGGGGCCACAAGCGATCCACCAGGATGCGGTAACCATCGCTCTTGGTGGGCTGTTCATACACGCGCTTGACGGCAATGCTCATGGGCGGGCGGCCTCCCAAAGCAGGAATCATCGGCATACGCCGATGAAGGGCACGTCGAAGTGACCTTGCGCTTTTGTGGGTGGGCACTAGTGCGCGACCGCAGCCCTCAGCGTTGCCGCGGTCCAGACCCTTGCCATCAGACGCGCTTGCGTCCTTTTTTCGTAGGCTTGTCGCGCACCAGTGCGCTCCTACAGGGGCGGTGCTACTCAGATCTCTTCGACCTGGGTCACCTTGCCACGACGCATGAGCCACGCCACGCCGCGCAGGTCGGCAATGCCCACCCACAGGCGATCGAGCATGCCGTACTTGGAGGTGCCCGCCGTACGCGGGCGATGACCCACCGGCACGCTCGTGCTCTGGAAGCCCGCGCGCTTCACCAGCGCCGGCAGGTAGCGGTGCATGTGGTCGAAGTAGGGCAGGCGCATGAACACATCGCGATCGAACAGCTTCAGGCCGCAACCGGTATCGGGCGTGGAGTCCTGCAGCATGCGCGAGCGCACCGCGTTGGCGATCTTCGAGGAGATGCGCTTGTTGAAGCTGTCACGGCGCGTGGTGCGCCAGCCGGCGAAGAGCCGCACGTTCTGCGCGGCCTTGTCGCGCTCGGCGAGCAGTTTGGGAATATCGGCCGGATCGTTCTGGCCATCGCCGTCCAGCGTGGCGATCCACGGCGAACGCGCGGCACGCACGCCATTCCACACTGCCGTGCTCTGCCCGCTGCGGGTGAGGTGGCGGACAACACGCAGCTCCGGGTACTTCGCCTTCTCCGCCGCCAGCACGGCCACGCTGTCGTCACTGGAATCGTCGTCCACGTACACGACCTCGAAGTCCACCTTGCCACGCAGGGCGTTGGCGATTTCGGCAAGCAGCGGCGGGATGTTGTCGCGCTCGTTGAATACAGGCACGACGACGGACAGTTGGGGCATGGGGAGGGCCTTGTCTTGTACAGGGGGGCACGGGGGCCAGGGCGATATTCTAGTGGGTGGACGGCTTGGCGTCAGGGGCAAGGGGTTCTGGACGGGGTTGGGGGCGGGGACACTCGGGCGGTGGGTGCCTTTTCTCCCAGGGAGGGACGTCCTTTTTCGTCTCCCCTCGGGGCGCCGGGGCCTGCTCCTTTGCTCCCTCTCCCCTCCGGGGAGAGGGTTGGGGTGAGGGGTCGACCTGGCCTCTCCGCTTCGTCAGAGCGGTCATCCCAGCTGAAGCTCGAGGCGGTTTTCAACCGCCGAAGGGCGGGTCATCCAGTGCCTTTGCTCTGTGCCTTCGGTAGTCATGCCGGCGCCAGCTTGCCGCTTACGCAGCGGAGGCGTTTCGACCTCCTGCCGGAGGCCGAGTCACTTTTCTTTTGTTGGCCCAAAAGAAAAGTAACCCAAAGAAAATGGCCTGAAGAGCTGGCAGCATGCCGATGGGATAAGCCCGAACAGCTGAGGAACGTTGCTGCTTGGCAACCTCCGCCTCTACACTGCGGGTACTTCCAAGCGCTTCGCAACGCGCCGAAGCGAAGAGGACTTAACGCGGAGCGTCGTGCCGCTGCGCGGCACCTCCTTCCTTGCCACTTGGTGGTTCACGTTGAACATCACCTGTCGCTCGTCCTCTCCCGTTCGGGAGAGGACTGGGGTGAGCACTGAGGCGAGAGCGGTTCGGGCCTGATACCAGCGCGAGAGACCCACTGTAGGAGCGCACCTTGTGCGCGACCGCAGCGCCCTGTCGATACCGCTCCGTCAGGTGGTCGCGCACAGGGTGCGCTCCTACAGACAGGCTAAGCCAGCGCTCAACAGGCCGTCGCCTTGCGACGCGATATGCAGCGCAGCTGCACGAGCCGTTTGCTCTTGACCTACCCTCCCCGTTGAGCGGCGGTGAGGGGCGGACGACAGGCCCGCAGGGGGATCGGCAAGGAGGCCGATCCCTTTTCGACAGGACAGGGACGTCCTGTCGAAAAGCCCGGCCGACCCTCACGGACTGGCCGGCTCTACCGGCCAGCGCCGCGATGGGGGTGCCTTTTCTTTTGGTTACTTTTCTTTGGGCAAGCAAAGAAAAGTAACCCGGCCTCCGGCAGGAGGTCGGAACGCCCGCTGCGTAAGCGGCCAGGTCGCGACAACGCTACACGCGAAGACCCAACGCAAAGGCACTGGACCCCTGCCTCCGCAGGGGTGACGGCTAAAGAAGGAAGCCTTCCCGCGAGCACCCACCCCTCACCCCAACCCTCTCCCCGCAGGGGAGAGGGAGGAAGGCTCGCTGCGGACTGCGCCTTGGCGCAGCCCAAACCCACTATCCCTCAGCGAATCTTCCCCAGAATCCCATCCAGCTCATCGTTGCTGTGATAGTGGATCACCAGCTTGCCCTTGCCCCCGCGCCCCTGCGCCAACTCCACGCGCGTGGCGAAACGCTCGCCCAGTTCGCGTTCGAGCGCATCGACATTGGGATCGCGGGACGGCGCATGCTTGGCCTTGCCCTTGGGCGCCGTCTGCGCACGACGCGCGTGCTCTTCCAGCTCGCGCACGCTCCAGCCATGGCGCGACGCTTCCAGTGCCAGGCCCTCGGCCATGCTTTCGGGCAGGGTGATCAGGCAACGCGCGTGGCCCATCTCCAGCTTGCCCTCGTCGAGCAGGCGCTTGATGGACACCGGCAGTTCGGTGAGGCGCAGCAGGTTGGACACGGCGGCGCGCGAACGGCCCACGGCATCGGCCGCCTGCTGGTGGGTGAGGTCGAAATCGTCGATCAGGCGCTTGAGCGCGTCGGCTTCTTCCAGCGGGGTGAGGTCCTGGCGCTGGATATTCTCGATCAAGGCCATGGCCGGCACGGCCACTTCGGGCACGTCCTTCACCAGCACCGGCAGTTCGTGCAGCTGCGCGCGTTGCGCGGCGCGCCAGCGGCGTTCGCCGGCGATCAGCTCGAACTGGTTCTTGCCGATCTCTCGCACCACCACGGGCTGGATAAGGCCCTGCGCGCGGATGGAGGCGGCCAGCTCGTCGAGCGCTTCATCGTTCCAGTGGCGGCGCGGCTGGTATTTGCCGGGCTGGATCTGCTGGATCGGCAGCGTGCGCAGCTCGCCTTCCTGTTCCAGTACGGTCGGCTTGCCGGGCTCGTCCGCCCCACCGCCCAACAACGCGTCCAGCCCTCGTCCCAGGCCCCGTTTTTTCGCAGCGGACATGCTTACTCCTGGTGAACGTCGACGACGTCGTCGAGCGTCTCGTCTGATTCGGCGTGCAGCACCGGCGCGACCACGTCATTCGCCTGATCCTGCGCCGCCGCGTTCAGGCCACGCTCGCGACGAATCATTTCGCCGGCCAAGCCGATGTAGGCGATGGCGCCGCGCGAGCTGCGGTCATAGAGGTGGATGGGCTGGCCGTGGCTGGGTGCCTCGGCCAGGCGCACGTTGCGCGGAATGATCGAGCGCAGCACCTTGTCGCCGAAATGCGCGGTGAGCTGCGCCGACACTTCATTGCCCAGGTTGTTGCGCACGTCGTACATGGTGCGCAGCAGGCCTTCGATCTCGAGCGCGGGATTGAGGCGCTGACGCACCGCCTTCACCGTATCGAGCAGGCTGGAAAGGCCTTCCAGCGCGAAGTACTCGCACTGCACCGGCACCAGCAGGCCATTGGCCGCGGTCAACGCGTTGAGCGTGAGCAGGTGCAGCGTGGGCGGACAATCGATGAGGATGGTGTCGTAGCGATCGGCGACCTTGGCCAACTGCTCCTTGAGGCGGCCTTCGCGGGCAATCGCATCCATCAACTTGAGCTCGGCGGCGGTGAGGTCACCGTTGCCGGGCAGCAGGTCATAGTTCGCCTCGGTCCTGACAATGGCCTGCTCGATCGGCGCCTCTTCCAGCAGCACTTCGCAGCCGTTGGGCTTGGCGTCGCGCTTGTCCACGCCGGACGCCATGGTGGCGTTGCCCTGCGGGTCGAGGTCGACCAACAGAACACGGCGCTTGGCGGCAGCCAGCGCGGCGGCGAGATTGACGGCGGTGGTGGTCTTGCCGACACCACCTTTCTGGTTGGCGACAGCGATGATGCGGGCCATGGTGTCGTCGATACCGTGAACGAGTGAAAAGGGGGCTAGATTAGCAGCCTGATCAGCCCGTTGCCCGACTGGCTCGGGTCAAAGCCTGCCCAGCACCACGAGATGGCGTTCGCCGCCAACGTCAGGCACGTCGAGCGTGTGGATGGCGCGGATCTCGAAACCGGCCGGCACACCGGGCAGTTCTTCTTCCGGATGCCTGCCCTTCATGGCGAGCCAGATGCCGTCCTTGGTCAAAAGGTGACCACCCCAGGCCAACATGTCTTCCAGGCTGGCGAAGGCGCGGGCGGTGATGCAGTCGAACTGGCCTTCCACGTCTTCCACGCGCGACTGCACGGCGCGCACGTTCTCAAGCTTGAGCGAGCGGATGGCTTCGCGCAGGAAGCGGACCTTCTTGCCGTTGGAATCGACCAGCAGCACCTGCCGCTCGGGCGTGGCGATGGCGATCGGAATGCCCGGCAGCCCCGGGCCGGTGCCCAGGTCAGCCAGGGTTGCACCCTTCACGTAGGGAAGGATGGCCAGCGAATCGACCAGATGGCGGCTCACCATCTCGGCAGGATCGCGGATCGCGGTGAGGTTGTAGGTGGCGTTCCAGCGCGCCAGCAGCGCCTGGTAGTCCAGCAGCCGCTCAACAGCGCCCGCCGGCAGTTCCACGCCCAGCGTGGCGATGCCGCGTTCCAGGCGGGTTTGCAGGTCGTGACGGGAGCTCATGGGCGTGCCTTGGGTGGATGGCTTGGATGAAACGGGGCCGCAAGTATCCGGGTGTGTCGCGCCGGATGCCAGCCGAAACAGCCCGACGGTAGGAGCGCACTTAATGCGCGACAACCCCAAAACTCCGATAAGGCCGGTGTGCCGCGATCGCGCGCAAGCGTGCTCCTACCAAGGAGGATCAAAAGAAAAAGCCCGCGGGAGCGGGCTTCAAGGGTCTCCCCTGGGACGGGTGCTCTAGGCCACCTTCGCCCGTACCTGTCCGGCAGCACTCCGGATCAGGCAAATTCCAGTTCCACGCGCGTCACCATCATGCCGCGCTCGCGCAGTGCGCCATTCATGCTCTGCTTGAGGCGCGAGCCAAGGTCGCGGCAGTCGGCGCTGAAGGCTTCCGGCTCATCGCGCAGCGCCGCCAGCGCGCCACCACGGATCAGCTGATCGGCCTGGTCGATCACGGCGTCGGCGCGCTCAGGCTCAAGCACCTGCCAGTACACGGTGCCGCGCACGTCGTGGGCATCGGCGTCATGGGCATGGGGCAGCGGCTCCTCGAAGCGCAGCACCTGGCCGCTGAGGTTGATGCGGTGCTCCACGCGGTCGATCAGCGGGAGGGCCATGTGGGTGCCCGGCTGCAGCAGGCGATACGGCTTGCCTCGGCGATAGAGGCTATGCACCTGGTCGGCCGGCACACGCTTGATCGCGGTAACGAACGTCGCGATCAGCGCCAGGACAACGAGAGTAATCAGGGCATTCATAATAATGAATACAACGAGTTATGTGTGGTTTCTTCGCAAAGAGCTGTAGATTGATAGTACAGCTGCTTGCACCCCTTTAGATTAATCTAAATTTAACGACGAACTAAGACCGTTTTACAACCAGTCATCTGGCCTAAGTCGCTGATTTTGTGAACCCGGCGGCAGGCACGGATGGAGATGCATCGATCTTGCCATCCGTGCCGCCACCGCCAGATTCCCCCTACTGCCCAAGGCTTAACGGCGAAGGCGGCTAGTCCTTGAGCGACCTGGCGAGGCGGTAGCGGCCCAACAAAAACCCCGCCACGCAAAGCGGGGCGGGGTCGAGGGGCGCTGGTTCAGGCCGCCGGGTGGCGGGTCAAAACTTGCCGGCGCGGAAGTCGGCAATCGCCTGATGGATCTCGTCCGGCGTGTTCATCACGAACGGTCCGTAGCGGGTCACCGGCTCATTGAGCGGATGACCGGCCACCAGCAGCACGCGCGCCGCGGTGTCCCGACCGGCAATGCGCAGTTCACCACTGCGCGTCAGTACCGCAAGCTCGCTGCGGGCCAAGGGTTCGCCAGCCACGTCTGCGTCCTTGCCGTCGAACACATAGGCAAAGCCGGCATGGCCTTCGGGCAACGGAATGGTGACCGACGCACCGGGCTGCACGGCGATGTCGAGGTAGATCGGCTGGGTGACGATTTCCGCCACCGGGCCGGTCACGCCGTCGAACTCACCGGCGATCACGTTCACTTCAACGCCCTCGGCAGGACGTGCGACCGGGATGCGCTCCGGACCGATGTCCTGATAGCGCGGCGCGATCATCTTTTCCTTGGACGGCAGGTTCACCCACAGCTGGAAGCCCCACATCAGGCCGTCTTCCTGCTCGGGCATTTCCGAATGCAAGATGCCGCGACCGGCGGTCATCCACTGCACGCTGCCCGGCACCAGGTCGCCGCTGTTGCCGTGGTTGTCGTGGTGCTTCATGTGACCCGCGAGCATGTAGGTCACGGTCTCGAAACCGCGATGCGGATGCTCGGGGAAACCCGCGATGTAATCGCCTGCCTGGTCGGACCGGAACTCGTCCAGCAGAAGAAACGGATCGAGCATGTCCAGGCCGGGCTGGCCAATGACGCGCTTGAGCTTCACGCCCGCACCATCGGACGTGTCGATTCCGCGGATGCGGCGGACAATGCTGCGCTCAGTCATGGCTGTCTCCCAATAAAGTGGACTGCCAATATGATCGCGCTACGGCGCGCCGTACCCAAGACGCGCCAAGGGAACGGATTGTTCGCTTAAAGCGAGAAGTGAGTGGAGAGGAGTGAGAGAGAGCGGGCGCTTTTTTCTCGTTTCTCACTCCTCTCCACTCACTCCTGCCTTCAATGCACCCAGTGCCCGCTGCGCTGGCGCGGCGGCTGTGTGTGGTCTTCGTCCTCGGCGTCAGGGCGCACGGCGGCCTCGACCTCGGCTTCCGTTACCGGATGCTCGTTCCAGTACTGGTTCACCGCGTTGAGCACACCGGGTACCTGCGTCAGGCACTCGTCGTATTCGTCGTCGCTGAGCTTCTCGAACTCGGCGTCGGCGCTGAGGATGCCTTCGTCCACCGCCAGCGCCATCACCGGGCCCAGCATTTCCATCAGCTGCGGATCGTCGGCGAGGCGCTTTTCCCACAGGCCGGCGCGCAGGTCGATGCCACGGCTGAAACCCTCGCACCAGCCGGCGGCAGAAAGTACCGGGCCGGTTTCCGTATCCACTTCGCCCAGGATCGGTTCGTACGCGTCCACGTCGAGCTCGGCACTGATCGAGTCATTGAGCTTGGCCAGCAGCGCCAGCACGCGGTTGCCCTCGGTTTCGTCGCTGAAGGGTTCGTGCAGCACTTCGGGCAGCCATTCTTCGGGCAGCACCTGCGTGGGGCCTACCGCCAGCGCGGAGAGCAGCCCGTGCACGCCGTCGAGCAGAAGGTCGCCTTCGCCGACGTGGCCTCGCAGGTATTGGTCCAGTTCCTCAAGTTCGTTGTCGCCTAGCGAACTGGGCCATTCGGTCTTCGGTGTATTCATCAGCTGCCTGTTGTGCGGGTGTTGCCGACTTGCTTTAGATATCCAGATCCACTGTTACCGGCGTGTGATCGGAGGGGCGCTCCCAGGTGCGCGGTGTGCGGTCGATCGCGGCCGCCTTGGCCGACGCCTTGAGGGCATCGCCGATCAGGATCAGATCGATGCGCAAACCCATGTTGCGCCGGAACGCACCCTGACGATAGTCCCACCAGCTGTAGTGTTCACCGGCCGGTTCGAACAGGCGGAAGCTGTCGTGCAGGCCCAGGTCGGTGATGCGCTTGAGGGCTTCGCGCTCCGGCGGCGAGCACAGGATGTCTTCGCCCCAGGCCACCGGGTCGTACACGTCACGATCGTCCGGCGCGATGTTGAAATCGCCCAGCACCACCAGGTTGGGGTGACGCTCGATTTCGCGGGCCAGGAACTCGCGCATCTTGGCCAGCCAGTCCAGCTTGTACGCGTACTTCTCGTCACCGATGGCCTTGCCGTTGACCACGTAGAGGTCCACCACGCGAACGCCACCGATGGTGGCGGCGAGGATGCGCCGCTGCGGATCGTCCAGGTTCGGAATGTCGGTGACGACGTCCTCGAACTCACCCTTCAGGTCAGCGCGGGCCAGCATGGCGACGCCGTTGTAGGTTTTCTGACCAGAGAACACCGCGCGATAGCCTGCGGCGGCCAGTTCATCCACCGGGAACTTGGTGTCCTCCAGCTTGGTTTCCTGCAAGGCGACCACGTCGGGCTTCGCGTCGGCCAACCACTCGGTGAGGTGCGGCATGCGCACTTTCAGCGAGTTCACGTTCCATGAGGCGATTTTCATGAGGACATTGTAAGCGATGAGCGGCGGGGTGCCGCCGCCACGAAGGCGACGGCAAGGCTCAAGCCAGACCGTGACTCTTGAGCAACGCTTCGGGTTCCGGCGCACGGCCACGGAAAGCGATGAAGCTCTCGAGGGCTGGGCGGCTGGCGCCGACGGAGAGGACTTCCTTGCGGAAGCGATCGCCGGTGGCGCGGTCGATCACGCCGTGCGCCTCGAATTCGCCGAAGGCGTCGGCGCTGAGCAGCTCGGCCCACAAGTAGCTGTAGTAACCGGCGGCGTAGCCGCCCGCGAAGATGTGCGAAAACGCGTGCGGAAAACGCTGCCAGGCCGGCGGATGCAACACGGCCACATCGTGGCGCACTTCTTCGAGCACTTCCATGGTGCGCGCACCCTTGGACGGGTCGTATTCCAGGTGCATGCGGAAATCGAACATGCCAAATTCCAGCTGGCGCACCAGGAACAGGCCGGCGTGGAAATGACGCGCGGCCAGCATGCGCTGGAACAGTTCGTCTGGCAGGCGTTCGCCGGTTTCATAGTGGCGTGCGAACAGGTCGAGCGCTTCGCGGTTCCAGCCGAAGTTCTCCATGAACTGGCTGGGCAGTTCCACCGCATCCCATTCCACCCCGTCGATGCCGCCAATCGAGGGCAGCGCGATCTCGGTGAGCAGGTGATGCAGGCCGTGGCCGAATTCGTGGAAGAGGGTGAGCACGTCGTCGTGCGTGAGCAGCGCGGGGCGGCCCTCGGTAGGCGGCGCGAAGTTGCAGGTGAGGAAGGCCACCGGCAGCTGTTCCTGCTCACCGTCGCGGAAGCGGGCGCGGCACACGTCCATCCACGCGCCGCCGCGCTTGCCGTTGCGTGCGTAGAGATCGACGTACGCACCGGCGAACACGCGGCCATCGGCGTCGCGCACGTCGTAATAGCGCACGTCCGGATGCCAGGTGTCGACATCTTCGCGCACACCCAGCGCGATGCCGTAGAGACGCTGGGTAAGGCCGAACAGGCCGTCGATCACCGCCGGCAGCGGGAAGTACGGCTTGAGCTGTTCTTCGTCCAGGTCGTATTCGCGCTGGCGAAGTTTTTCCGAGGCGTAGCCAACGTCCCAGGATTCGAGGTTGTCGAGCTTCAGTTCCGTGGTGGCGAACTCGCGCAGGTGGTTGAGTTCCTGGCGCGCCACCGGCTTGGCGCGGTTGGCCAGGTCACGCAGGAAGGCCATGACCTCTTCCGTGGAGCCCGCCATCTTGGTGGCGAGGGATTCTTCCGCCGCGTTGTGGAAACCGAGCAGGCCGGCTGCCTCGTGGCGCAGCGCCATGATGCGTTCGATGCGTTGGCTGTTGTCGTACTTGCCGGCCTGCGGGCCCTGGTCCGAGGCACGGGTCTGGTAGGCCCAGTACACGCGCTCGCGCAGGCCGCGGTTGTCGGCATAGGTGAGCACGGCCTGCACGCTGGGTTGCTTGAGCGTGACCAGGTAGCCGTCGAGGTTCTGTTCCTTGGCGTACTGGCGCAGCACGGCGCGGCCGGATTCGGGAATGCCGGCCAGGTCACGCTCGTCGGTGATGTGTTCGTGCCAGGCATCGGTGGCATCCAGCACGGCATTGGAGAACTCGGTGGACAGCCGGCTCAGCTCCACGCCGATCTCGCGATAGCGGGTGCGTGCCGGTTCTTCCAGCGCCACGCCGGAGAGGTGGAAATCGCGCAGCGCGTGTTCCACCAGGGCGCGCTCCGGACGCGGCAGGCTGGCGAAATCCGGCGCGTCGGCCAGTGCCTGCACGGCCTGGTAGAGCTCACGGTTCTGGCCCACTTCGATGGCGTGTTCGGTGAGCTTTTCCTCGGCCGGGCCGTAGACCTCGCGCAGGGCTTCGCTGTCCGCCACCGCATGCAGATGGCCCACCGGCGCCCAGGCGCGCGCCAGGCGCTGCTCCAGTCGTTCCTGGGTGAGCATGACGCTGGCGAAATCGTGCGGCGCGCCGGGCTGGGTCAAGGCCTGGATGCCGGCGCGGTAATCGGCCAGCAGGGCATCGATGGCGGGCGTGACGTGTTCGGGGCGGATCTGCGAAAACGCCGGCAGCGTGTCGTCGGCCAGCAGCGGATTGTTCTGTTCCATGGTGTCTCCTGAATGCCCCGCCAGCGTGGCGACCCGATGGGTCGAAATCAAGCGGGCGTCACACCGCCTCGCTGACTGTTTGTCATATCCCCGACTCATTATCCCGCGCCATGTCCAAGCCTGATTTTTCCGCCCTTCTGCGTCGAAGCGACGTATTCGGGCACCTCGGGGACGAGGCGCTGGCCGCACTGGTTCCTGAACTGCAATGGTTTTCCCTGCCCGGCGGTCGCACCCTGTTCAAGCAGGGCGACCCCGCCGATGCGCTGTATTTCGTGGTCAGCGGCAGCCTTGGCGTGTTTGCCGGACCCACCGACTGGGTACGCCTGGTGGCGGCGGGCGACAGCATCGGGGAAATCGGCCTGATCACGGGCGACCCCCGCCACCACACGGCACGGGCGCTGCGCGACAGCGAGCTGCTGCGACTGGACCTCGCCACCTACGAGGCGCTGACCCAGCGCCATCCGCAGGCCATGCTGGGCGTGGCGCGGGTCGCCATCAACCGATTGCAGGAGCGCATGCGTGGCGACGAAAGCCCCGGCATCGCGCGCACGTTCGCCCTGTTGCCCGCTACTGCCGAGGTACCCGCCCGCTCGCTGGCGATGCAGCTGGCGATGGAGCTGGAGCGATGGGGCAGCTGCGTGGTGATCGATGCCGAGCATGGCACGGGCCGCGGCAGTGACTGGTTTGCCGAGCGCGAGGCGCAGGCGCGCTTCGTCATCTATCTGGACAGCACGGGCGACACGCTGTGGCGGCAGCGCTGCCTGCGGCAGGCGGACGTGCTGCTGCTTCCGACATTGGCAGCCCAACAGGCCCGGCCGTGGCCTGAATCGCTGCCCATGCATCCCTCCCGCGCCGGCCATCGCCCACGCCACCTGGTCCTGCTGCACCCGGGCCGGCAGCCGGCGCTGGGCGCGGCGCAGCGCTGGCGGGCCGAATTCAGCGGCGAGCTGCAGCACCATCACGTCGGCGGCCGGGCGGATATCGCGCGCCTGGCCCGCGTGATCAGCGGCAACGCCCGCGGGCTGGTGCTGGCCGGTGGCGGTGCACGCGGGGTGGCGCATCTGGGTGCGTTACGTGCGCTGTACGAAGCCGGCCACGCCTTCGACGCCATCGGCGGTACCAGCATCGGCGCCATCATCGGCGCCAGCGTGGCGGCCGGCTGGGAGCTGGACGCCACCGTGGAGACGTTCCGCCGCGCCTTCGTGCAGGGACGCCCGCTGTCGGACTGGACGCTGCCCATCGTCGCGCTGACGCGGGGGAGACGTGCGGCCATGATGCTGCGACGCTCCTTTGGCGCGCTCGATATCGAAGACCTGACCCTGCCGTTCTTCTGCGTGTCCACCTGCCTGTCGGGCGAGGGCATGATGGTCCATCGCGAAGGGCCGCTGTGGCTCTGGCTGCGCGCGTCGAGCGCGATTCCCGGCGTGCTGCCGCCGGTACTGCATCACGGCCGCGTGTTCGTGGACGGTGCACTGGTCGACAACCTGCCCACCGACGTGATGGCCGACGATGGCCTGGCGCACATCACGGCCATCGACATCCGCGCGGAGATCTCCCTGGCCACCACGGCCGAGGAGTTCGCCACGCCACCGTGGTGGCAGCTGCTGCTGGGCCGGCAGGACATCCAGCGCCCCGGGCTGGTCTCCACCCTGGTGCGCGCCGCTATGGTCAACAGCGAAGGCCCCAGCGAACACCGCCGCGAACGCGCCGACCTGTTGCTGACGCCGCCGCTGGAACACATCGGCATGCTCGACTGGAAAGACTGGGAGCGTGCGATGGAGGCGGGATACCTGTACACCAAGAAGATGCTGGAGCAGCAGCGCTGACACCGTCGCCTCCCTGCATCCTGCAGGAGCGCACTTGTGCGCGACAAACTCCTGAGCGGGGAAGCGGTCGCTTTTTTTGGTCTCGCGAAAATGGGGGAAGTGCCGTACACGGTGAGCCACGGTCGCGCACAAGTGCGCTCCTACAGAAGAGCATGGCGCGGGGGTACCATAGGCCGATGGATCCTCTACGCAAATACAAGGGCATCTGGCCCACCCTGCACCAGCGCGTCTACGTGGACGTGGCGTCCACCGTCATCGGCGCGGTGGAGTTGTTCGACGATGTCTCGGTCTGGCCGGGCGCCGTGCTGCGCGGTGACGTCAACTTCATCCGCATCGGCGCACGCACCAACATCCAGGACGGTGCGGTGGTGCACGTGACCCACGATGGCCCGTACACGCCTGGCGGCCAGCCAACCATCGTCGGCGAAGGCGTCACCATCGGCCATGGCGCGGTGATCCACGCCTGCACCATCGAGGACTACTGCCTGATCGGCATGCACGCCACCGTGCTCGACGGAGCTGTAGTGAAGAAGCACGGCTTTGTGGGCGCAGGCAGCGTGATTCCACCGGGCAAGGTGGTGGGCGAGGGCGAGCTGTGGCTGGGCAACCCTGCGAAAAAGGTGCGCGTGCTCAGCGATGAGCAGATCGAGCAGCTGCACTACTCGGCCGATCACTACGTGCGCATGAAAGACGAGTATCTCGCCGCGCGATGACCGCGCGGCGCTGACACGCCCCGCCTCAGGGCATTGAACCGCTGCCTGCCGACTGCTGCTGCGCCTGCATGGCGGCAGCGCGGGCTTCGTCCTGGCGGGTCTGGATCTGGCGTTGGGCATCGAGCTTGCCGCCCAGCAGCGAGAGGATGTAGTTGGTCTTGTCGAACTCGCGCAGCAGCGATAGCTCTCGCTGGGCTTCGTCGAGTTCGTTGTCGTTGATGGCGCGCTCCACGTCCGCGGAAGCCGATTCGAAGGAATCGTGCAGCTGGGCCTGTGCCAGCTGGTTCTGCGGGTCGAGCTGCAGCACGCTGAGGTAGAACTCGTACGCATTGCTGCCGGCCGGCGCCACCAGGCGCTTTTCGGCCTCGGCCGTCTTGGCCAGATCCAACAGGATGCCCACGCCGTTATCGTCCTTGCCTGCCGTAGACGACGCGCTGGCCAAACCGCTGCCCGTCATGCCGGGCACGCTACCGGTTGACCAGGCATAGATGCCGGCACCGATGACGACCAGCGCGATGAGGGAAACGGCGACGATCACGCGTTGGCGTGACGCGAAGAATGCGGAACGTGACATGGCAGCACTGCGTAGGGTGAAAACCGCACACAAGAAGGCCTGCCCCAGGCGTCCCGGCGGAGCTGCGTCACATTGTCGTTACACTACATGTCAGGTATGTGACTCACGAACCTCACGGCCGCAGATGCATCCACGCGCCCGGCCGGTCAGCTGAAACGTCCGCCAGTGATGCGTCCATCCTTGTCGAGCTCGGGGTAATAGCGGCTGTTGTTCATGCGGAACTCCAGCGTGGTGACCGTGCCCGGCAACACCAGCTGCACGTCGGGATAGGCCGCCCGGAACTGATCGGGCGTGGGATGCGTGGCGATGAAGGCATCGAAGGCCTTCATGTCGGTGACATAACCATGCACGGGCGCGGGCGCGGTGGGCGTGCTGGCCTGGCATCCCCCCAGGACCACGGCAACGGCAAGCACGGCAGGGGCAACGAAGCGCTGCATGGCTGAACTCCTTGATGGGCCACGGCCGATTATGCGCGTTCGCACGTGAGCCCAGCCCTCACAGGCGGAATTCGATGCGCTGGTGCATCGGCGCGGCCACCGGCTTGCCATCCTGCATACCCGGCGAGAACTGCCAGCGGGACACGGCACTGAGCGCCGCGCGATCGAACACGTACTTCGGATCGGCGTCCGATACCGTCGCACCGATGACACTGCCGTCGGGCTGCACCGTAAAGGCGACATCCACCCAGCCTTGGCGACGCGTGCGCTTCGCTTCAGGCGGATAGGCCGGCTCGACCCGATGGACAAGGACAGGCGTGCTGCCACCACCCGCACCTGCCACTGTCGCGGGCGTGGCCGAGGAAGCGCGCGGACGAACGGCGGATGCGGGCGCGGCTTCCACCGTTGTCGATTCGACATGCAGTTGGGCCACCGCTTGCTGGGCCGGCGTCAGTGCATTGGCCGGCTTTGCCGCCGGCGTTTGCGTGGGCACCGGCACAGCTGGCGCCGCGGGTACGGCGGCCGCCGCCACCACCGGCGTCGCCGCCGTCTTGCCGGCAGGCGGCGTCTGCTCGCGATGATTCGGCAGCGATGCCTGCTGCGCCTGTTGAGCCACCGCCGTGCGCTGCGCCTGCAATTTGGAACGCAGCAGGGTCAGCGTGTAGTTCTGCGGGTCGGCGCGCGTCAGCAGGTCGATCTGACGCTGGGCTTCCGCGTCATCGCCACCGTCGATGGTCTGCTCCGCTGCGTTCGCGGCGAACGGGAAGACCTCGCGCAGCGCATCCTGCGCCACGCGATTGCCGGGCTGGCGCTGGAGCACGGCCAGGTAGAACTCGAAGGCATTGTTGCCGGCGGGCGCCAGCAGGCGCTGCGCGGTCATGGCCTCGCGCGCATGCTGCAGCAGTTCGTCCGTGCCCAGCGTGGTGCGCGCCACCGATCCCGAGGCAGCCACTACGTCGTGCGTGGGTTGCTCGGCATCGTTGCCGTGGCGGATCTGCCAGTAGATCAGGCCGCCCGCCGCGGCGATCAGCGTGATGAGGATGGGCAGGCTGTAGCGAACGACACCTTGGGCACGACGACGCGACGAAGCGGGAGACATGAGCCACACATGGACGAAAAGGCCGGCGCGCCGGCAGGGCGCGCAAGCTTAGAGGCGTCATATTGCGAAGATGTTGCCCCCTGTCCAGAACTGGGACGCCGCTCGCACGCCGGGCAGGATGGCACCGGCGTGCGACGGGTGGGGTCTTCCTCAGCGACCGGGCAGCAGGCTGCTGCTCGGCGCGCCGTCGGGATGGGCGAACCAGGACACGCGGTTGGCGCCATCCGGGCAGCCCTTGCCCGAGGCGTAGCTCGCCACCGCGCCGGACTGCGTGGTGAGCGATGCGCGATAGCAGCCGCCCAGCGTGTCGTGGAAGGCAAACGCCTGCGCACTCTGCTGGCCACTGTGGCTGGTGAGGTTGCCGTTGGCGTCGAACACCAGGGTGTCCTGCGAATCCACCGTGTTGTCGACATTGGCGCCATAGGCCAGCAGCCCGAACAGGTGCTGCTCGTCGCGCTGGCGATAGCCCTGGTGCACGGTGGAAGCCGCGCTGGTGCTGCCGTCGCTGGCCAGCTGCTGGTTGTAGTCCAGCGTGAAGGGATAGCTGACGTGCAGCTGCCGCTCGGTCAGCGGGAAGTTGCCCAGGCGGCTTTCGCTCTTGCTGTCCGACCAGGTGCGCTGTCCGGTGACCTGGCGATAGGTGCTGCTGTTGATGGTGAAGGTCTGCGTGTCATCAAAGCCGGTGTTCTGCGTCACCGTGCTGGTGATGCGGCCGTGCGAGGTATTGGCATAACCCTCGATCACGAAGTGCCGGTCCAGCCGGGTGGTGATGGCCCCAGAAACATCACCGTTACTCGCCGTCACCAGCGTGTCGCCAATGGTCGGCGTGGGGGCCTGGCCGACCAGCGTGTTGCGGGTGATCTTGCCGGTGACCTGCTTCGCGTGCGCGTCGCGATAGACCAGCAGCGCCGCCGTGGCGGAGAAGTAACCATGCGCGCCGGCCACCTGCACGGCCACGGCATGCGGGTTGCCGTCACTGAGCTGTCCGGCGAACGGTGTCAGGTCGACGCGGTAGGGCAGGAAGTTCAGCGTCTGTACGCCGGGCGTTGGCCGCCAGAGATAGGGATCGATGCCACCGGTGTAGACCCACGGATACACCGGCGCGACACCGGCCGGCTGGCCGTCGATGCTGATCTCCGCTTCGCGGAAATTGCCGCCGCCGCACTCATTGGTTTCGGCGGCGTAGGCATCGGGCACGCAGGTGTACCAGAACTCGTCCCCGCCCTGGCTCTGGGTGAAGACGTCCAGATACGCGCGCTCCACATTGGTGGGCAGGGTCAACGTCCTGGACAGCGTGTCGGTGGAGGTATTGAGCGATACCGTGCTGCCCACCGGATCGCTGCCAAGCGGGTATACCGCATCGGGTGCATCCGCAGCGCGGGCGCGCGCCGACGCCGGGTAGAACAGCAGGCGGGCACTGCCATGGATCACCCCGGTGTAGGTGCTGTTCACCACGTTGCCGATGATGGCCTGGCCCTGGCCCGCGTTGCGCAACAGTGCGCTGTAGTCGGTAAGGTCACGTTCCACGTGCCATGCCGGTGACACGGCCGCCGACGGCTCCTGTGTGGTGCCGAAGTAGATGTTCACGCCGCCCAGCCACAAGGTGGCGGTGCGGTCGTACTGGCGGCCGGCCGTGACGGAGAAATCCGCCTCCAGCACCACCTTGGACCACGCGCCGGTGCACGAGGCTGGCGGCGTATAGCTGTAGGGGCGGGTAGCGAAGTCGTCGAAGGTGTCGTTGGTGAACAGCGTCACCACGCATGGCTGGCCCGGCGGACGCGGCACGGTTGGGTCGGCCGTTGCCACGTTGGTCGAACCCACGACCGGATCGGCGGCGGCACGCGCCGTCAAACCCGCCGCCAGCGTTACCGCCAGCACGGTTGCCGCCAGATGGCGGACGAAATCCCCAGGCACCATGACGTTCTCTCCCCGCAATGTGCCCCCCTGCGCGGCGCACGCTAGCACGTTCGGATGTTGTACGGACGTCCATACGCCCATTCATGGTGATGCCGTCGACCCGTCGTGAAGAAAACGTCAGGCAAAGCACTTTCTTGCGGGCGGCTGACGTTCTTGCGTCACGTGTAAAGGCGGTCACGCCATCGTTTGCACGGGCGGTTGACGGTGCGTGTGCGTTAATCGGTAAACCAGTCACCTCTGCCGACGTGCCCTTACCGTCTGCGTTGCCGATGGTTCGTGGCGCGCCGCTATGCGGGTGTGGTCGGGCTTCGTGTGCTGGGGAAACCGTTATGTGCACGTGGTGGCGTATCGCCGTGACGCTGGTGGTGCTGGCATGGCCGGCCTTGGTGTGCGCGCAGAAGGACGACGCCGGTCACCATGAAGGCGACGGAGTCGGCTATCCCTACGCCAGCCTTCCACCGGTCCCCGGACAGTCCCTGCCGCTCGCGACGAACCCGACGGCCCCCGACTACCCAAGCCCGCCGCCCGTCATGGCAGCCGGATGGTCCGGCCTGTTTGCCGCCACGCCCATTCAGCAGTGGGGGTCATCGCAGGGACATTGGCACTTCACGTCATTGATTGCCGAATCGTACGCGGTAGGGCTGCCTCTTCTGGCGGTGGGCACCGGGTCCCCGGGCTCGGCGCAGACTGCCGGAGTCGTGGGAGTGGTTCTTTCGCCGTTGACCACGAGCTACCAGATCGGCTCGTCCTATCGCGTCTCCGTGTCCATGGGCCTGATCGTGCCGGCCACGCGTGAGCGCGGCGTCCACGGCGATATCAGCGCCAGCGACGTGTGGGCCATGAAGCCCAAGGTGGCCTATACGCGCGTGGTGTCGGCATCGAACGCGGATTCGTCGGTGATCGTGGCCGTAGGTTCGTTTTCGCGCCAGGCGGTGTCCTATTACCAGAACGGCGCGGTCGGCCGCATTGAAGCCCTGGTCATGCAGCGCGCGCCCAACGGCTGGTCGTACGGCGGCGTGGCCGCCGCACTGCAACCGTTGAACGTGTCGCCGATGACGTCATCGGCGGCGGGCTATCTGCCGCCCAATGCCAATACCTCCGGCAACGGCGGCTATGCGCTGGGAGTGGGCCCCCAGCTCAACTGGAGCACCCGCTGGCGCGGCACCGGCGTGGATTTCCAGTACCGGCTGCTCTACGAGTTCCATTCGCCCACCGGACACACCGACCAGCCGATGCTGCTGTCAGCCACGCTGCATCTTTGAATCGCGGTCAGCTGTACCGCTGGCGCAGCTCGGCATAGACCGGGTCGGTGTCCGGGCGCTTGCCGTGCCACAGCTCGAAGGCGTCCGCGGCGGTTTCGATCAGCATGCCCAGGCCGTCGAACGCGTAGCGCGCCTT
The DNA here is from genome assembly GCF_014297575.1 of Dyella telluris. NCBI lineage: Bacteria > Pseudomonadati > Pseudomonadota > Gammaproteobacteria > Lysobacterales > Rhodanobacteraceae > Dyella > Dyella telluris. The sequence goes on from NZ_CP060412.1 coordinate 2,191,038, forward strand.
GGCGGTGCGAGCCCAGGCGAGGAAGCCCGTGGCTGCCACGCCGTAGGAGAGGTCATAGCAGAGTGCTCGATTGCCCACGATGGCGAACGGCAGGTCCAGCGACTTGCCCAGCACGCCGGCAGAGGTGGCGTTGACGATCAGGTCAAAGGCGCCAAGGTCGGCCAGATCTTCCCAGTAGCGCGTATGCGCCCGCGCGGGTTCACCGATGGCGTCGGCCAGGGCGTCGGCCGCTTCGGGCGTGCGGTTGACGATGGTCAGCGTATCCACGCCGGCGTCGAGCAACGACCACGCCACGCCATGCGCCGCGCCACCCGCACCCAGCAGCAGGGCCGTGTGGCCGCGCAGGTCCACGCTGTGGCGTTCGGTGATGTCGCGCACCATGCCGGCGCCATCGGTGTTGTGGGCAGCGAGCCGGCCACCCGGCAGCGGGGTGAGCACATTGGCGGTGCCGGCGCGCTGCGCGGCATCGCTGCGCTCGTCAGCCATGGCGAAGGCCGCCGTCTTGTGCGGCAGCGTCACGTTCGCGCCAAGGCCACCGTCGGCAAAGAAACGACGCACGGCCGCCTCGAACTCGCCCGGGGCGGCGTCGATGGTGCGGTACTCCAGATCGATGCCGAACTGGCGGGCAAACGCCTGGTGGATATGCGGTGACAACGAATGGCTGATGGGGTGGCCAAACACCGCGAACTGTCCTGCACTCATGCACGCTCCTGATGACTGTTGCTGCCGCGCTGGGGCGGGGTCCGGCACGGCCGGGCCGCCTATGTTAGCCCCGCAGGCCGCATCGCGTGAGGCATCGCAGGTTTTGAGATCCCGTCCGGTCACGCTCCACCCCACACCCGATGACGGAACACCCTCATGCGCCCGACCACCCGAATCGCCCATCACGAACGCCTGCTCGGCGCGGCCCTGCTGTGGCTGCTGGGCGGCGCGGCCCTTCTGCTGACCACCCTGGTGCCGGTGCACAACGACGCGCTCGGCTGGACGCCTGCGTTCTGGCTCGTGGGCGCGCCGTTGGTGGTGTTGCTGGCACTGGAACCGTCGCTGCCGCGCCAGCTGCTCGGCCTGGTGCTGCGCGGCCGCCGCCGCAACACCTCACAGCTCATCTGGAACTGACGAATTCACTTGGCAGTGGATGCCGCGACCGGACCGTCGCGGCGTGGGGCCCCGTGCGATGGCCTGGGATGGCTGGGCACCTTGCCGGGGCGGCGCAACGGATCGCGCCCGCGTGACGGCAGTCCAGGGAAGGGCTGCCGGAATCACCCCACTGGCCAGCCAGGTCACAACGACTTGTAGGAGCGCACCCTGTGCGCGACAAAAGCGCTTCGGCATTGTTCAACGCCTGATCATCGCGATACAACGCTTCGGCGGCCACCCGACACTGGGCAAGCGACATGCTCTGCGGTCGCGCACAGGGTGCGCTCCTACCCCGGGGGTGAGGACGCCGTCAGCAGTCCATCAGTCCGCATCACCCGCGCGCTTGAGCTCCATGCGCCGCAGGAACTCCTGCATGATGCGCCGGTAGAGCTCTTCGCCCAGGTATTCGTCTTCCACGCCCGCATCGATGGACGGGTTGTCGTTCACTTCGATCACCACCGGCTTGTCGCCGACGCGCTTGATGTCCACGCCGTACAGGCCATTGCCGACCGCCTGCGTGGCCTTGAGCGCCAGCTTGACGACGTCAGCCGGTGCCTTTTCGATGGGCAGGGTTTCCGATTCGCCGGATTTCGATGTGCCCTTCGCGCCATGGTTGTAGATCTGCCAGTGGCCGCGCGACATGAAGTACTTGCAGGCATACAGCGGCTCGTTGTTGAGCACGCCGATGCGCCAGTCGAATTCCGTGTACACGAATTCCTGCGCCAGCAGCAACGCACTGTGCTGGAACAGTTCGCTGGTGGCCTTGGTCAGCGCGGCCTCGTTCTCCACCTTCACCACGCCGCGCGAGAACGAACCATCGGGAATCTTCAGCACCAGCGGATAGCCGAACCTGGCTGCGAGTTCCTTCAGCCCCTTGGTGTCGTCGCGGTAGAGGATCTCCGTGCGTGGCACGGCGAGCTTGCGCGACACCATCAGGTCGTTGAGGAAGATCTTGTTCGTGCAGCGAAGGATGGAGGTGGGATCGTCCATCACCACCATGCCTTCGCGTTCGGCGCGATGCGCGAAGCGATAGGTGTGGTTGTCGCTGGCGGTGGTTTCACGGATGAACAGGCCGTCGTATTCCGCCAGCCGCTGATAGTCGTTCTTGCCGATGGGGTCGACTTCAATGCCCAGTTCCTTGCCCGCGGCAATGAACAGCTTCTGCGCCTTCCTGTTCGACGGCGGCATGGCCTCGTGCGGATCGACCAGCATCGCAATGTCGTAACGGAACTGCTTGCGCGCCTTGGGCTTGCGCCACAGCTTCTTGCTGAAGCGGTCCAGTTCCTCGGCGAAGGCATCCTCCTGCGCATCATCCAGCGTATGCAGGCCCACCGGTTTGATGGCGCTGATCTGCCACACGCGATCACGCTCGAACTCGATGCGCAGCAACGGGCAGGGGAACATTTCGAACACCTGGCGAGCCAGGTCCTGCAGCGCCGGTTGAGAGGTCTGCCCGAAATACACGAGGATGCCGAAGTCGGTGGTGTCGCGCCCCCCGGCCGGCAGGAAGTGCGTGAGCTTGGCGCTGAGATCCTCGATCTCCAGGCCATACAGCGCGCGACGGCGCAGGTCGTTCACCGTGCGCACCGACGGCATGACGCGATGCCCGCGCGCTTCGGCCAGCAACGACACGTAGTAGCCCGTGCCCAGGTACTTGTAGCTACGGCAGAGGTTGATGACGTGGGTGCGCTCGTCGTCGACGCCGACAGGTTCGCGCAGGTAATCCATGGCCGTGATCACGTCGGCAGACGGGTAGTAGACGCTCCAGTCGGAGGCCTTCTCGACAACCAGGACGAGACGGGTCATGACACCTCTGTCAGATGGAACCGAGGAGTGTCGTCACGCGGGAGAACGGGGCGGCACGGCGCAAGTGGCGCAGTGTGCGCAGATGAGCTGCGCGACACAAGCCGGCAGATCAGGCGGACTCAGAGGCGGTTCAAACTAAGCTTGTCGAAGGCATGGACCCCATGAACGCCAGGCTGACCCAGGTGCCTTCCGTCACCCCGTTGCGCCGGGACATCCACCTTTTCGTTACATCCTGCGATCACCGCGGCCTGGAGATTGAACCTGCTCTTAAATCCGCCACAAGTCATCGTTGCCCCTGGGGGATGAGGGGTCTACAGTGCGCGCCTTGTTTCATTGCGCGCCAGCGGAACCGCCCCTGATGACACCCATGCCCGCGACCGCCGCCGTACGCGTGCGGCGTGCAGAACTCTCCGATCTCGATGACCTCGTTGCCCTTGAAGAGAGCAGCTTCGCCACTGACCGCCTGAGCCGGGCCCAGTACCGCCGCCACCTCGACAGCGAAAGCGCCCAGGTACTCGTGGCCAGCGCCAATCATCGCCACTTCCTGGGTACCGCCGTGGTGTTCTTCCGCAAGGGCACCCAAGTGGCGCGGCTGTATTCCATCGCCACCAAGTCCGAAGCGCGCGGCAAGGGCGTGGGGTCGGCACTGCTCGAGGCGTCCGAAAAGCTGGCCGAGCGCCGGCGCTGCACGGCGTTGAGGCTGGAGGTGCGCACGGACAACGAGGATGCCATCCGTTTGTACGAGCGGCTGGGGTATCGCCGGATGGGGCGGTACGCGCGGTATTACGGGGATGGGGCGGATGCGTGGCGATATGAGAAGGTGATTGATTGAGGGGGTGTTCTTCTCGGCGTTGTGTTCTTTAGCCGTCATCCCGCCGCTTCGCCCTTTGCTCGTCATTCCCGCGAAGGCGGGAGGCGCTTTTCAACCGCCGAAGGGCGGGTCATCCAGAGCCTTTGGTCTCGGCCTTCGGTAGTCACGCAGGCGCCAGGTTGCCGCTTACGCAGCGGAGGCGTTTCGACCTCCTGCCGGAGGCCGAGTCACTTTTCTTTTGCTGGCCCAAAAGAAAAGTAACCCAAAGAAAATGGCCTTAAAGGCTGGCAGCATGCCGATAGGATAAGCCCGAACGGTTGAGGAACGGTGTTGCTTTGCAACCTCCGCCTCTACACAGCGGGTACTTCCAAGCGCTTCGCAACGCGCCGAAGCGCTGAGGACTTAACGCGGAGCGTCGTGCCGCTGCGCGGCCCTTCCTTCCATGCCACTAGGTCGTTCACGTTGAACATCCCCTGTCGCTCGTCCTCTCCCGTTCGGGAGAGGACTGGGGTGAGCACTGAGGCGAGAAAGAAACGGGCTTCACACGGTGCGAGACACCCCTGTAGGAGCGCACCTTGTGCGCGACCGCAGCGCCATGTCGATACCGCTCCGTCAGGTGGTCGCGCACAGGGTGCGCTCCTACAGACAAGCCAAGCCGGCAAGCCATACGCCGTCGCACCATGCGACGCGATGTGCAGCGCAGCTGCACGAGCCTTCGGCTTTTGACCTCCCCGCCCCCTTGAGCGGCGGTGAGGGGCGGACGAGGAGGCCCGCAGGGGGATCGGCAAGGATGCCGATCCCTTTTCGACAGGACAGGGACGTCCTGTCGAAAAGCCCGGCCGACCCTCACGGACTGGCCGGCTCTACCGGCCAGCGCCGCGATGGGGGTGCCTTTTCTTTTGGTTACTTTTCTTTGGGCAAGCAAAGAAAAGTGACCCGGCCTCCGGCAGGAGGTCGGAACGCCCGCTGCGTAAGCGGCCAGGTCACCGTAGCGCTAGAACCCGAAGGCCAAGAGCAAAGTCACTGGACCCCTGCCTTCGCTGGGGTGACGGCTAAAGAAGGAAGCCTTCCCGCGAGCACCCACCCCTCACCCCAATCCTCTCCCCGATGGGGAGAGGGAGCAGGCACTAAACCTCCAACCGCCCCGTCAGAACGGCTGCGCAATCTTCTGCTGCGTGGCCTCATCCGGCCGCGCCACCAACGCCCCGGTCCGCATCAGGCTCACCGAGTAATGCCCCTGATCGACCAGCGGCAGATACACGCCACTGCCGAAGAGCACATCCACGTCCGGCACCCAACGCGGATATTGCTTGTGCAGATCGAGCAGGTCGACATCACCTGCCTCGCGGAAATCGATCACCGTGCGCGGTGCATGCATCTCGTCATTGGGATCGTCATAACGACCCGACAGGCGGTCCAGCCGGTACAGCGGCGGCAATAGCGGCGTTTTCCACTTGAGCACCACCGCTTCCACACGCCATGCATCGCCATCCACCTCGGCGCGGCGGAGGGTGCCGTCCGGCCAGTGCAGCACGAGCAGCCAGCGCTGCGGGGAGAGGATGCGTGCATCGATATCCACGACCGGCGCTTCTTCGGTGAGCAGCCGATACCCCCGCAACGAGAAACCCAGGCCGGTCAGCACGAGGGTGATGGCGAAGGCCAAAAGAAGCAGCACGGCGCGTCCGGCGGCCGCCAGCCGCTGCCCGTGGTCGAGCCGGTGACGCAGGGCTACCAGCTGGAACAGGGTGAACAGCAGGGCAACCGCCGCCAGGATCAGCAGGATCGTCGAAGGGAGACGCAGTAACGCGGTCCAGTCCATCGTCGTACTTCTTGTGTGCGTGTAGGCCGCGTGCGGCGGCGACGGCGGCATCATAGCGGCTGGCAGGCCGTTGACGGGGCTAAACGCTCGCTCGCCACGTTTTCGGCGCTTGCCTATACTGCCCGGGTTCCCGCCGGATACCCCGACATGCGCCGATCCCTACTGCTGCTTTCCCTGTGCTCCATTTCCGCCCTGCTGGCCGGCTGTGGCAACAAGGGACCGCTGTACATGCCCAAGGCCACGCCGGCGGCGACCGTGAAGCCAGCGGCGCCCGCAGTGAAACCTGCCGCTACGGCCACCCCGGTGGCAGCTCCTGCGCCTGTGCATGGCTTCGTGACCGATACGACGGCTTTCGACACGTTCATTGCCACCCATCCCACGCCCGACCAGTTCCGCGCCGCCTATCCGGACGTGCTGCTGGTGCTGCCGGGCACGGTGGCCACGCGCGAATTTCGCAGCAACAACAGTCGCTATTTCGCCGAACTGGATGCCAACGGCCGGATCACCGGCGGCAAGTTCATGTGATGACGCTGGCCTTCTCCAAGATGCACGGCATCGGCAACGACTTTGTGATGGTCGATTGCCGCCAGCGTGCGTTTCCGCTGGAGCAGGCGCAGATCCGCGCCATCGCGGATCGCCGCACCGGCGTGGGCTTTGACCAGCTGATCAGCATCGAGCCGCCGCGCGATGCGTCGTGTGCGTTCTATTACGGCCTGTGGAACGCCGATGGCTCGCCGGCAGGGCAGTGCGGCAATGGCGTGCGCTGCGTGGCGGCCTGGCTGCATCGTGCGGGCGAGCTGGCCATCGGCGACACGGTGCGGCTGGAGAGCCCCTCCGGTCCGGTGACGGTGCGCCTTACCGGACCGAATGAAGTCACGGTGGACATGGGCGTACCGAAGCTGGAACCGGCGAGCATTCCGTTCCGCGCTGACGCCACGGCGACTCAGTACGCCATCGAGGTCGACGGCGACGTGCTGCAGATCGGCTCGCTGTCGATGGGCAACCCTCACGCTGTGGTGGTGGTGCCGGACCTGCAGGCGCCATCGCTGGATCGCCTCGGTCCGCTGCTGACCGCGCACGAGCGGTTCCCGGACGGCGTCAACGCCGGCTTCGTGCAGCAGATCGATCGCGGCCAGCTGCACCTGCGCGTGCATGAGCGTGGCAGCGGCTGGACGCTTGCCTGTGGCACCGGCGCCTGTGCCGCCATGGCCGTGCTGCGACTGCGTGGCGAGGTCGACGCGCAGGTCAAGGTGACCCTGCCCGGTGGCACGCTCTCCATCGAGTGGGCTGGCCCGGGCGCCACCCTGTGGATGACCGGTCCGGCGGCCTTCGTTTTCGAAGGCGAATGGTGGGGTTGAGGCCTTTTCTGTCTGTTCCGGTTGAAAGGCAGTAGCCGGGCGTCGCACACTCGGGCCCGCGACGCATCGACTCCGCCGAGGTAGACATGTCCGACACCGCCACCGCAGACACGCTTTCCGCCAGCGACGTCGCGGCGTACTTGCGCCGCCATCCTGAGTTTCTCAGCGACTATCCCGATATCGCCGCGCAGCTCACCTTGCCACGCGAGCAGGGACGGGTCGCCTCGCTGGCGGTCTATCAGTTGCAGAGCCTGCGCGAGAAGAACGCGGAGCTGGAAAAGCAGCTGGCCACGCTCAAGACCATCGCCGCGGAAAACGAGCGGCTGATGCAGCGCGTGCACGACCTCAACATCGCGGTGCTGCGCGCCGGCACGCCGGCCGTCGCGGCCCGCAGCGTGGTGGCGCGACTGTCGGAGGATTTCCAGACCGATCAGGTCCGCCTCATGTTGTTCGGCGCCAACAACCTGCCGCCCGCCGACTGGCTGGTGCAGGTACCGGGTGGCCGTTCGCAGGCACCGGAGTTCGCCGATTTCCTGGCCCACCATGAACCCGTCGCCGGTCGCCTGTCGGCGGAACGCCTGTATCGCCTGTTCGGCGACCATGCGCCGGAGATCCGCTCCGCCGCCATGATGCCGCTGGGCGAGTTCGGCATCCTTGCCATCGGCAGCGGTGACGCGGACCATTTCCAGCCAGGGATGGGCACGGTGTTCCTCAAGATGATCGCGGCCACCCTGACCGCTGCGCTGCATCGCTCGCAGGAAGTGCTGTAAGCGCGCCAGCCATGTCCCGTCCGCAAGATCAGGTCGACGCCTGGCTCGCCCGACTGGCGGGAGAGAAACAGGCGTCGGCGCATACGGTGGATGGCTATCGCCGTGACCTGGCCAAGCTGCTGCGCTGGATGGAAGGGCAGGGCATCGCCCACTTCGACACACTCGAACCCAACCGCATGCGCGGCTTCGTGGCCGCCGAACACCGCGCCGGCTTGTCGCCCAAAAGCCTTCAGCGGCTGCTGTCGTCCTGCCGCAGCCTGTTCCGCCAACTCACGCGCGAAGGCCTGCTCAACCACGATCCGCTGGCCGGTGTGCGCGGACCCAAGGTGCACCGCAAGCTGCCGCAGGTGCTGGACGTGGACGAAGCCACCTCGCTGGTGGAGGCGCAGACCGACGGCGCATTGAACCTGCGCGACCGCGCCATGCTGGAACTGTTTTATTCCTCGGGCCTGCGCCTGTCCGAGCTCACCGGCCTGCGCTGGATCGACCTGGACCTGCCGCAGGGCGAAGTGCGCGTGCTCGGCAAGGGCAACAAGACGCGCATCGTGCCCGTGGGTCGCCACGCGGTTACCGCGTTGCGCGCCCTGGGCGAGGCAGAAGGCACGCTGCCGGAACAGCCGGTATTCAAGGGGCGCGGCGGCGCGCCGATCAGCCCGCGCACCGTGCAGTTGCGCATGAAGACGCTGGCGCTGCAGCAGGGCATGGCCAAGCGTATCCATCCGCATCTGCTGCGGCATACCTTCGCCAGTCACATGCTGGAATCCTCCGGCGACTTGCGTGCCGTGCAGGAACTGCTGGGTCACGCGGACATCGCCACCACGCAGATCTACACGCACCTGGATTTCCAGCACCTGGCGCGCGTCTACGACGCCGCCCACCCGCGCGCCAAGCGCAAATGACCGGTGCGATGAACCTGCTGATCAAGTCGCTGATCGGCGCCCTGATGGTGTTGCTGATCGGCCTGCTCGCACGCACCCGCAACTACTACATCGCCGGCCTGCTGCCGCTGTTTCCCACCTTTGCCCTGATGGCGCACTACATCGTGGGCAGCGAACGCGGCACCGCCGATCTGCGCGCCACCATCGCGTTCGGTATGTGGGCAGTGGTGCCTTACCTGGCCTATCTCGGCTCGCTGTACTGGCTGGTCGGGCGCATGCGGCTGGTGCCGGCGCTGGGGTCGGCACTGGTGGTGTGGTGCGCCGTTGCGGCAATGCTTGTCGTGGCATGGAACCGGCGGTAGGCAGGGCCCTTCTGTAGGAGCGCGCTTGTGCGCGACCCAACCTCAGACGGAGCGTTACCGGCAGGGCGCAGCGGTCGCGCACAAGTGCGCTCCTACAAGGGTCCGACTGCCTCACCGCTTGGATTCCGCCCGCCCGGCCCCACCTTTTGCGAATTCACTCTTTACGGAGTCCCTCATGGAATCCTTTCACGCCACGACCATCGTCTCGGTGCGCCGCAACGGGCGGGTCGTGATCGGTGGCGACGGCCAGGTCACCCTGGGCAACACGGTGATGAAGGCCAATGCCCGTAAGATCCGCCGCCTGGGCAAGGGCAATGTGCTGGCGGGCTTCGCCGGCGCCACCGCGGACGCCTTCACCCTGTTCGAACTGTTCGAGCAGAAGCTGGACAAGCACGGCGGCAACCTGACCCGCTCGGCCGTAGAACTGGCCAAGGAATGGCGCACCGATCGCCGCCTGGGGCGCCTGGAAGCCATGCTCGCCGTGGCCGACAAGGATGCCTCCCTGCTGATCTCCGGCAACGGCGACGTGCTGGAACCCGAGCACGGCTTGATTGCCATTGGCTCCGGTGGTCCGTACGCGCAGTCGGCGGCCCTGGCGCTGCTGGAAAACACCGAGATGGATTCGCGCCAGATCGTGGAGCGGGCACTGAAGATTGCCGGCGACATCTGCATCTACACCAACCACAACACCTCGATCGAGGAGCTGTAAGCGCACGGCGCGACGGCCCTTGTGGTCGTCATGCCGGCTTGCCCCGCCCACGGGCGCAAGCGCTGGCATGACGCTCAAAACCAACTTCCGGTGATCCCATGTCTGAACTGACACCCCGCGAAATCGTCAACGAACTCGACCGCTACATCATTGGCCAGCACGACGCCAAGCGCGCCGTGGCCATTGCGCTGCGCAACCGCTGGCGCCGCATGCAGCTCGAGCCGACGCTGCGTGACGAAGTCACGCCCAAGAACATCCTGATGATCGGCCCCACCGGCGTGGGCAAGACCGAAATCGCCCGCCGCCTTGCCACGCTGGCCAATGCGCCGTTCGTGAAGGTGGAAGCCACCAAGTTCACCGAGGTGGGCTACGTGGGCAAGGACGTCGAGTCCATCGTGCGCGACCTGGCCGACGTCGCTTACAAGCTCACTCGCGAGCAGGCCATGAAGCGCGTGCGCACGCAGGCGGAAGATCGCGCCGAGGACCGCATCCTCGACGCGCTGCTGCCGCGCCGCCAGACGCCCACCGACTGGACCCACGACGCCGCCCCCAGCGCCGAACAGAGCGATACCCGCCAGAAGCTGCGCAAGCAGCTGCGCGAGGGCGCGCTGGACGATCGCGAGATCGAGCTGGACTTCGCCATGAACGTCGGCGTGGAAATCATGTCGCCGCCGGGCATGGAGGAAATGGGCCAGCAGCTGCGCCAGATGTTCCAGAACATCGGCGGCGCCAAGACCCAGCAGCGCAAGGTGCCGATCAAGGCCGCCCGCCCGATGCTGATCGAGGAAGAAGCCGCCAAACTGCTCAACGAAGAGGAAGTCCGCGCCCAGGCCATGCAGGTGGCCGAGCAGAACGGCATCGTCTTCATCGACGAGATCGACAAGGTCGCCCAGCGCTCCGAGTGGGGCGGCGCCGGCGTCAGCCGCGAAGGCGTGCAGCGCGACCTGCTGCCGCTGGTGGAAGGCTCCACGGTGTCGACCAAGTACGGCCCGATCAAGACCGACCACATGCTGTTCATCGCCTCCGGCGCGTTCTCGCTGGCCAAGCCGTCGGACCTGATTCCGGAGCTGCAGGGTCGCCTGCCGATCCGCGTGGAGCTGTCGGCGCTGTCGGTGGAAGACTTCAAGCGCATCCTGCGCGAGCCGCATAACGCCTTGACCAAGCAGTACATCGCGCTGCTGGGCACCGAGGGCGTGAGCGTGACTTTCACCGAATCGGGCGTCGACCGCCTGGCCGAGGTGGCGTTTCACGTGAATGAACGTACCGAGAATATCGGTGCACGCCGCCTTCACACGGTGATGGAGCGCCTGCTGGAGAAGATCTCCTACGAAGCTGCGGACAAATCCGGCGAAAACTACGTGATTGACGCCGAATATGTCGACAAAAACCTTGGAACGCTCGTCCAGGACGAGGATCTGAGCCGTTACATCCTGTAAACAAGGGGAAAGCCCCGGGCTGCTAAAATTTTGTCCATGGGAAATGTGATTGAACTGAAGACCACCGGTCAGCGGGCCCAGCTTCGCGAAGCGCAGCAGAACCACCAGCTGATCCGGTTGTGGCGCGGCGAACTCGAACACGGCAGCTTCTGCGGTTACGTGGGCGGTGTGGGCCGTGAATTCTTTCTGCTGTGGGTCGTGGGTGACGGCATCACCTATGACGGCATGTATGTGATGCGCCATCGCGACGTGTCCGAACTGGAAGCACCGGACAAGCACGCGCCCTTCATGGAGAAGGCGCTGGCCCTCAAACACCTGATGCCGCGCACCCCGCGGGGGTTCCCGCTGGACGACATCCGCAGCGTGATCCAGGCCGCTGCCGCGCAGGCGCCGGTGATCGGCGTGCACGTGGACAGCGAGGACGAGGCAGAGGTCTGCTACATCGGCCGCCTGGTCAGCGTGGAAGAAGACGGCTTCAACATGCAGGAGATCTCCCCCGACGCCGAATGGCTGCGCGAGGCGTCGTTCTTCTCGTGGGACGAGGTCTCCACGGTCAGCATCGAGGACGGCTACGCCACCTCACTGCTCGCCGTAGCCGGCACCCCGCCGCCGCTGGAGCAGGGCGACTCGGGCGTGGGACACGCGCAATGAGATAGCTGTTCGATTGAATGAAAAGGCCGCCCCTCAGGCGGCCTTTTTTTGCGCCGCGATGCGATGTGCAGCGCAGCTGCACGAGCCTTCGGCTCTTGACCTACCCCTCCCCTTGAGCGGCGGTGAGGGGCGGACGAGAAGGCCCCGCAGGGGTGCCGGGCAGGAGCCCGGCACTTTTCGTCGGGGCAGGAGCCCCGTCGAAAAGCCCGGCCGGCCCTCACGCACTGGCCGGCTCTACCGGCCAGCGCCGCGATGGGGTGCCCTTCTCTTTGGTTACTTTCTCTTGGGCACGCAAGAGAAAGTGACCCGGCCTCCGGCAGGAGGTCGGAACGCCCGCTGCGTAAGCGGCCAGGTCGCGACAACGCTACACGCGAAGACCCAGCGCAAAGCACTGGACCCCTGCCTCCGCAGAGGGTGACGGCTAAAGAAGGATGCGTTCCCGCGAGCACCCGCCCCTCACCCCAGCCCTCTCCCCGAAGGGGAGAGGGAGCAAAGCGCGCTCGCCGACACCATCACCGCGTGGTGGTCGCCGCCGCTGGCTGGGTCACCGGCTTCGTCGCAGCCGGCGCCGCAGCCCCCTTCACCTGCTGCTGAAAGAAATTCTCGATCAGGTGATACACGTGGCTGCGCTGGCCCGGCAGGTTCAGGCCATGCTTGGCGCCCGGGTAGGCCATGAACTGGAACTGGGTGCCGCGCTTCTGCAGCTCCGCCATCAGCTCGGTGGAGTTGAGGAACAGCACGTTGTCGTCCGCCATGCCGTGCACCAGGTACAGCTTGCTGGTCAGCCCATCCAGCCACGCCAGCGGCGAGCTGCGGGTGTAGCCGGCATCGTTGTCCTGCGGGCGCCCCAGGTAACGCTCGGTATAGAAGGTGTCGTAAAGGCGCCAGTTGGTGACCGGCGCCACGGCCACGCCACCCGCCAGTTCGTCGGATGCCTTGGCCAGCATCATGGTGGTCATGTAGCCACCGTAGCTCCAGCCGAACACACCGACATGGCGGCCATCCACCCATGGCTGCGACTTCAGCCAGTGGATGCCGACGAGCTGGTCGTCCACCTCGGCCGCGCCGAGCTGCTGGTAGATCACGCTGTCGAACTGGCGACCGCGCCGGGCCATGCCGCGGTTGTCGAGCGTGAACACCACGAAGCCCTGGTTGGCCATGTACTGGTTGAAGTAATCGCCCCACTGGTTGGCGACCATCTGCGCATGCGGGCCGCCGTAGTACATGTCGAACACCGGGTATTTCTTGTTCGGGTCGAAGCCCGCCGGCTTGTACAGGCGGTAGTACAAGATCTGCCCGTCGGCGGCCTTGAGCGTGCCGAATTCCGGCTTGATCAGGCTGTCGCGGTAGGGCCAGAACGGGTGTTTGTCGTCGAGCTTGTTCGGCTCGATCCAGGTGACCAGGCTGCCGTCCGCCTTGTGCAGGCTGACCTGGGGCGGCGTGTCGACGCTGGAGAAGTTGTCCAGGTAGAAGCTGCCATCCGGCGCAAAGGTGGCGCCATGCATGCCAGCGCCCTGGCTGATGCGCAGCGGGGCTTTCGACGTGCTGCCATCGAGCTTCAGCGCGTAGATCTGCTTCTCCGGCACGGCGTCCTTGTTCGAGGCGACGTAGACCATGCCGGCGTGTTCGTTCACCGCCAGCAGGCCATCGATCGGCCACTCGCCTTCATCGATGGCGTGCTTGAGCGTGCCATCGATGCCATACAGGTACAGATGGTGGAAGCCGCTGCGCTCGCTGCCCCACAGGAAACTCTTGCCGTCCTTGAGGAAGGTGAGGTCGTCGTTGAGGTTGATCCACGTGTCACTGGTTTCGGACACCAGCGTGCGCTGCGCGAGCGTTTTCGCATCCACCAGGCGCAGGTCCAGCTTCTGCTGGTTGCGCGGCATGCGCTGGTAGCTGAGGTGCTTGCCGTCCGGCAGCCAGTTCACGCGCACCAGGTAGATGTCCGGATCCTTGCCCAGGTCGATCCAGCGCGGCTGGCCGCCGGCCGGCGACACCAGGCCCAGCTTCACCGCCACGTTGGGCGTGCCGGCGGCGGGGTAGCGCTGGTCGATCACATCGGTGTGGTCGGCGTAGAGCTCGGTGCGCTTGGTCACCGGCACCTTGGATTCGTCGTAGCGCTCAAAGGCGATGGCGGAATCGTCGGGCGCCCACCAGTAGCCGCTGCTGCGGTCCATCTCTTCCTGGGCGACAAACTCGGCCTCACCGTTGTGCACGGTGCCGCCGCCATCGTGGGTGAGCTGCTTCGCCTCGCCGGTGGCCAGGTCGATCACCCACAGGTTCTGGTCACGCACATAGGACACGAAGTGGCCCTTGGGCGAGATCTTCGGATCGATCACGTTGTCGCCGGCATCCAGCGGCTTCGGTGCGGCGTCGGAGGTGCCCGGTGCGTACACGTAGAGCTTGCCGCCGATGGGAATCAGCAGCTGCTTTCCATCGGGCGACCACTGGTAGCTGACGATGCCGTGCAGGCCGGCGGTGCGCTCGCGCTCGCGACGCGCCTTTTCCGCATCCGACAGCTGCTCGCCGTTGGGCTCGAGTTTCTTCGAATCCACCAGCAGGCGCGTCTTGCCACCCTTGAGCTCGTATTCCCACAGGTCCAGCTGGTTCTGGTCGTCCGGCTTGGCGCGCAGGAAGGTAACCCGGCTGCCGTCGGGCGAAATCTGCAGGCCGCGCGGAGCGGCGCCGGCCAGATTGCCGCCGTCGAAGATGCGTTCGATCGTAAGTTTTTCAGCCATGGTCGGCAGGGCCACCATCGTCAGGGCGGCAAAGAAGAGGGCGCGCATGGATACTTCCTTGGGCAACGCGTCGTACGTAAGAACAAGCGGCGATTAGAACGCGTTGCACGCGGGGAAACCAGCGGTTTTTGAAGGGAATATGTGAAGGGTGGGCGGCGGTGATGCTCCGCTGGCGAACTTCATGAGGACACCGTGGCGCGCATCGTCCCTCTCCGTCATCCCTGCGAAAGCAGGGACCCAGCGTCTTTCGCTCTTCCCGCTTGCCTCAAGGAAGCACGCTACCCCTGCTTTCGCGGGGATAGCGGTGAAAGGAAAACTCAGCGCTTCGCGCCCTGCCCGAAGAGGATCTTGCGCGCGTCCTCATCCGTGCTCAGGTCGAACTTGCCCTTGATCTCGTCGCCCAGCGCATACGCGCGCTTCGTGGCGGGTCGCTCGCGGATGGCCTCGAACCAGGCCTTCAGATGCGGGAATTCCTCCAGCGTCATGCCCTGGTTCTCGTACGGCACGATCCACGGATAAGCGGCCATGTCGGCAATGGTGTAGTCCTTGCCGGCGATGAAGGCGCGCCCGTCCAGCCGCTTGTCCAGCACGCCGTACAGGCGCCGCGTCTCGTTGACGTAGCGGTCGATGGCGTAAGGGATTTTCTCCGGCGCGTAGCGGTTGAAGTGGTGATTCTGGCCCAGCATCGGGCCCAGCCCGCCCACCTGCCAGTACAGCCATTCCAGCACCGTGTATTTCCCGCGCACGTCGGTGGGCATGAAGCGGCCGGTCTTCTCGGCCAGGTACTGCAGGATGGCACCGGACTCGAACACGCTCACCGGATCCCCGCCGCCGGCGGGCGCGGTATCCACCAGGGCCGGCATGCGATTGTTGGGCGAAATGGCGAGGAACGCGGGCTGGAATTGCTCGCCCTTGCCGATGTTCACCGGCTTGATCGTGTATGGAATACCGGCTTCTTCGAGAAACAGCGTGATTTTGTGGCCATTGGGCGTGGGCCAGTAGTGCAGCTCGATCATGACGGTTCCTGTGGATAAGTAACGCGCGGCGGACGATTTGTTGATGTTCGGGGCACTAGGCTGGGATTCAACCCGACACGGTTGCGGTCACCGTCAACCGCCGCCGTGCGCCCGCGTTCCCCGCAGGACATCCCCAGGAGAGCCGCCATGAATCGCCTTCCCGCCTTTGCCGCCTTTGCGCTGGTCGCCGCCTTGTCGGGCGCCGCCATCGCCCAGCAGAGCGCCCCCGCGCCCACCACGGGCGGCGGCAACCCTCCGGCGGCCGGCAACCAGCACATGCACAAATTCGATGCGCAGACGCAGCTGGAACGCCTGACCAAGCAACTCCAGCTGACCACCGACCAGCAGGCCAAGATCGGCCCGATGCTGCAGCAACGCGATCAGCAGCTCGAAGCGCTGCACGGCGACGCCAGCCTCAAGCCGGCCGATCGCCGTGCCAAGGCACAGGCCATCATGCAGGACAGCGAAGGCCAGATCGGCGGCGTGCTGACCCAGCAACAGAACGACAAGTGGAAGGCCATGCGCGAGAAGGCGATGGAGCGCATGCAGGAAAAGCGTGGCCAGAAGGTGCCATCGTCGTCGGCCAGCACCGGCGGCTGATCGCACGACAGGGCATCGAATCGCGCCATCCCGTATCCTGCGCCATCCCCGCATGAAGCAGTGATGGAGCAGGTATGGCACGCGTCGTCGTGGTCGGCAGCATCAACATGGACCTGGTGACGCTGGCGTCGCGCTTCGCCGGGCCCGGCGAAACCATCCTCGGCGAACGCTTTCTTACCGTGCACGGTGGCAAGGGCGCCAACCAGGCCGTTGCCGCCGCACGCCTCGGCGCCGAGGTAGCACTGGTTGGCGCCGTCGGCGACGACGCCTTCGGCATGCAACTGCATGAAGGCCTGACGCGCGAAGGCGTCGCACTGGAACACGTAGCCCGCATCGCCGACTGCGGCAGTGGCACTGCCTCGATCACCGTCGCCGAAGGCGAGAACCACATCATCGTCGTGCCCGCGGCCAATGCACGCGTGACACCGCAACAGATCGAGCGGGCGCAATCCACGCTGGCCAGTGCGGACGCCATCCTCGTGCAGATGGAGATTCCGCTGGAATCGGTCGAAGCCACCTTGCGGCTCGGTGACAAGCTCGGCAAGCCGGTCATCCTCAATCCCGCGCCCGCGCAGCCGCTGCCGGTGGAATGGCTGAAGCTTGCGCGCTACCTCACGCCCAACCAGCACGAGTTGGCCATCCTGCTCGGCGCCGATGGCAACGAGGATTTCCGCTCGTTGATGGAACGCGCGCCCGCCCCGGTGGTACTCACGCGCGGTGGCGACGGCGCGTGGTACCGCGACGGCGGCGAGCCGACGCATCAGCCCGGCTTCAAGGTCGACGTCGTCGACACCACCGGCGCCGGCGACACCTTCAACGCCGCACTGGCGGTGTTCCTGCATGAAGGCCTGCCCACGGCGGTACGCAAGGCGTGTGCAGCGGCGGCGCTTTCGGTTACCCGGCTTGGCGCGCAGGGCGGCATGCCGACGCGTGCGGAACTGGACGCCTTCCTCTAAGAAACACCTATCTTTCTTTGTAGGAGCGCACGTCTGCGCGACCGAGACACCAGGCACACGCCGCGCCAGGGTCATCGCAATACAAGCCACCAGCTCGCATCACCCCATAGGGCTGTCGCGCACACGAGCGCTCCTGCAAGGATGTGCAGCGTCTACTCGGACGGCCCCGGCGCCAGCACTTCGCGTTGGCCGTTGATGCCCATCGGCGAGACCAGGCCCGCTGCTTCCATCGCTTCGACCAGTCGCGCGGCGCGGTTGTAGCCGATGCGGAACTGGCGTTGCACGAAGGAGATGGACGCACGGCGCGAACGCAGCACGAAGGCGGCGGCTTCGTCGTAGAGCGGATCGAGTTCCGCATCGCCATTTTCTTCGGTGAACAGATCGCCGGAGCCTTCGCTCGGCGGACCGGCGAGGATTTCGTCCTTGTAGTCGGGTTCGCCGTACTGCTTGAGGTGCGACACGATGCGGTGCACTTCCTCGTCGGCGACGAAGGCGCCGTGGATGCGCTGTGGATAACCCGTGCCCGGCGGCATGAAGAGCATGTCGCCCTGACCGAGCAGGCTTTCCGCGCCCATCTGGTCGAGGATGGTGCGCGAGTCGATCTTGGACGACACCTGAAAGGCAACGCGCGTGGGGATATTCGCCTTGATCAAACCCGTGATCACGTCCACCGACGGGCGCTGCGTGGCCAGGATCAGATGGATGCCGGCTGCACGGGCCTTCTGCGCGAGTCGCGCGATCAGCTCTTCGATCTTCTTGCCGGCGACCATCATCAGGTCGGCCAGCTCATCGATCACCACCACGATCATCGGCAGCGTATCGAGCAGCTCGGGCACTTCCGGATGCGCAGGGAATGGATTCATCAACGGACGTCCAGCCGCCCGCGCTTCACGCACCTTCTGGTTGAAGCCGGCCAGGTTGCGCACGCGCAGGTCCGACATCACGCGATAGCGGCTTTCCATTTCACCGACGCACCAGGCGAGCGCATTGGCGGCGAGCTTCATGTCGGTGACGACCGGCGCGAGCAGATGCGGAATGCCCTCATACACCGAGAGTTCCAGCATCTTCGGATCGATCATGATCATGCGCACGTCGTCGGGCGTGGCCTTGTAGAGCATGGACAGGATCATCGCGTTCACAGCGACGGACTTGCCCGAACCGGTGGTGCCGGCGACCAGCATGTGCGGTGCCTTGGCCAGATCGGCGACCACGGCTTCACCGGTGATGCCCTTGCCCATGGCCAGCGTGAGCAGCGAATCGGACTCACGGTAGACCGGCGAATCGAGGATTTCGGATAGCGCGATCATCTGTCGCTGCTCGTTCGGCAGCTCCAGGCCCATGCAGGTCTTGCCGGGAATGGTTTCGACCACGCGAATGGACGTCCGTCCGAGGCCGCGCGCCAGATCTTTCATCAGCGCCACGATCTGGTTGCCGCGCACGCCGACGGCAGGCTCGACTTCAAAGCGCGTGATCACCGGGCCGGCCGACGCGCCGACCACGGTGACCGGCACCTTGAACTCGCGCAGGCGCTGCTCGATCAACTCGCCCGTCTCGGCGAGCTGCGCTTCGTCGATGGAGGCGATCTCCGTTCGCGGCGCAGCCAGCAGGGAAAGCGGCGGTAGCATCGCCGTCGAATGCTGCCGCGACGGCACGGTGACCGGCGGCGCGGAGACGCTGACCTGCGGAACGATCGCTTCATCGTCGTTCGCTGCGTAACGGCGAGCCGGCGCAATGGAGGTGACGGTGGACGCGGCGCTGGTCGTTGGCAGATCGACCTCGAACGGCGCGTCTTCGATTGGCTCGTCGTCAATCGGCTGTGGTGCGTCGACCATGGCCGGTGCCACGGGCTCCGGATCCGGTGGCAAAACGTCCATGCCGATGGCGGTCGGCAGTTCCTCCGGCACGGGAATGGGCACCGGCACCGCCGGCATCATGACAGCCGGTGCTCCCAACACGGCGGCGGATGCGGCAACCGGCATCGCACTCATCTTCGGTGCAACCGGGCTGGTCGCCAGCGCGGGAGCAGGGCGGCTCAGCGGTGCGCGCGGCGGGGGAGCAACAGGGCGCCCGTGCTTGGGTGTGAGCCAGGGTTCGCGTATGACCTTCTCTTGTTCCGCGGCATAGCGCACGCGTGAGATGGGTGCGGGCGCGACGGGGGCCGGCGGTTGCGCGACGGGTTCGGGCCTGGCTTCCGCCACCGGCGGCGATGCCACCTGCGTACGGCGCGTGGCCGGCGTACCGGTGCGACGCGCCTGCTTCGACGCACGCTCCACCCGCCGCACCGCGCCGCGGGGCCCGCGAGACGTGGAAGGGCGGCCCCGACGTGCTGCCACGGCGTCGAGCACGCGCTGCAGCAGGCCGGCGATGACGTCCACGCCGGCTGCGATGGTCTTGAACATTGCCGGCCAGCTCACGCCGAGATACCACGGCAGCGCGGCAGCCATCACCGCAAGCATGACCAGCGCGGACAACCCGCCGCCCAGCAGGCCACCGATGCCATGCGAGAGGGCGCGGCAAACCGCTCCACCCGCACTCGCATCGTCGGTGTATTGATCGATGACCAGGCCTTCCAGCGTCGCACTGGCCAAAAGCACCAGCAAAGCGCCCAACCAGAAGCGGATGGAGCCTTCGCCGCCGCCCGACAACGTGCGCCGCTTCAGCAGGGTTCTGCCGACGCGCCAGATCAGGGGAACAAGCCAGAGGGTAGACAGCCCGAAGGCGCCGAAGAAGAAATGGAGCATGCCTGAGATATCGAATCGCTTGCGTGCAAACTCAGCATGTTAGCGCCAATGCATCAGCTCCGTCAGCAGAGTGGCCGGTAACGGGCTGTTATTCTTGATGTATTGATGGCCATCTGGCGCGCTGTCCAGGCGATGCCTGGCGCGGAGCCCGACGCCGGCACGCTTATTTGCCGATGCAGAACGAGCTGAAGATCGCCCCCAGTAGATCGTCGCTGGTGTAAGTGCCGGTGATTTCTCCCAGCGCGTGCTGGGCCTGGCGCAACTCTTCGGCGGCCAGTTCGCCGGCGCGCGTGGCGCGCAGCACGTCATCGGCGGCTCCCAGGTGCACGGACACCTGTTCAAGCGCCAGCACATGGCGTCGGCGCGCGCTGAACGCACCTTCCCCGCCGCCCGCCCCGGCGAGTTGCTTGAGGTGGTCGCGCAGCGCATCGAGTCCGGCACCGGTTTTTGCCGAAGCCCAAACCCAGATGGCATCGGGGCGCACGTCGTACTGCGCCACGTGGCTGGCCAGATCAATCTTGTTCACCAGCACGATGCGTTCAACGCTGGCCGGCAGGTCACCGAGCAGGGCAAGGTCATGCTCGGCATGGTCGGCATCGGTGACCAGCAGTGCCACGTCCGCCCGTGCCAGTTCGCCATGGGCGCGGCGCACGCCTTCGCGCTCCACCGGATCGTCCGTTTCGCGCAAACCGGCGGTGTCGGCCAGTTCCAGCGCAATGCCATCGAGGTTGAGTTGCTCGCGCAGGACGTCGCGCGTGGTGCCCGCAATGTCGGTGACGATGGCACGATCGCTGCCGGCCAGTGCATTCAGCAGGCTGGACTTGCCGGCGTTTGGACGTCCAATGATGGCGACGCGCAGGCCATCGTTGAGCCGCACGCCACGCTGCGCTTCGAGCAACAGCTCGTCCAGTTGCACACGCAGCGCTTCGAGCTGCTGCATGATCAGCGGATCGGCCAGGAAATCGATCTCTTCCTCGGGAAAGTCGATGGCCGCTTCGATGTGCACGCGCAGCGCGATCAGATCCTGCAGCAGCTCGTGCACCTTGCGCGAGAACACGCCCTCCATCGACTGCAGTGCCGCGCGCGCACCGGCCTGCGAACGTGCGGCGATCAGGTCGGCCACGGCTTCCGCCTGAGCCAGATCCAGCTTGCCGTTGAGAAACGCGCGTTCGGTGAATTCGCCGGGACGCGCCAGTCGCGAGCCCATCGCGCAGACGCGGCGCAGCAGCGCATCGAGCAGCACAGGGCTGCCATGGCCCTGCAGTTCCAGCACGTGCTCGCCGGTATACGAGGCGGGGGCAGGGAAGTAGAGCAGCAGGCCGCGATCGATCAGCTCACCATCGCGTTCGCGGAAAGCGGCGAAGTGAGCACGACGCGGCTCTGGATTGCGCCCCAGCAGTTCGGCGGCAATGCCCGGTACCGCCGGGCCCGAAACGCGCAGCACGCCGACACCGGCGGCACCGGATGCACTGGCGATGGCGGCGATGGTGTCGGTATGGGTCATGGGATGGATTATGGAGGTTGGAAGATGGCTGGGAAAACGCCTGGACTTTCTCTGCGTCATCCCTGCGGAAGCGGGGATGACGAGCCCAAAGAAAAAGGCCGCTTGCGCGGCCTTTTTCCGGAAGCTTTCCAGCGATCAGGCCGCCTTGGCCTTCTCGTCCGCGCGCTCCACGCTGCGCGTGATCAGCCACTGCTGCGTCAGGCTGGTGATGCCGTTGATCACCCAGTACAGCACCAGGCCCGCGGGGAAGAACAGGAACATGAAGCCGAACACCACCGGCATCACCTTCATCATCTTCTGCTGGGTCGGGTCCATGCCCGCAGCGGACGGCGACAGCCACTGGGTGGCCAGCATCACCAGGATGTAGAGCACCGGCAGCACGAAGTACGGATCGGGCGCGGAAAGGTCATGCACCCAGCCGAAGAACGGTGCATGGCGCAGCTCCACGCTTTCCATCAGCACGCGGTACAGGCCGAAGAACACCGGCATGGTGATCAGCACCGGCAGGCAGCCCGACATCGGGTTGACCTTCTCCTTCTTGTACAGCTCCATCATGGCCTGCTGCATCTTCATCTTGTCGTCGCCGTAACGCTCCTTCAGGGCGTTCACGCGCGGCTGCAGCTTGCGCATCTTGGCGCCGGAGCGGAACTGCGTGGCAGTCAGCTTCCACAGCGCGCCCTTCAGCAGCAGCACCAGCAGGATGATGGCCACGCCCCAGTTGCCGGCGATGGCGTGCAGCTTGGACAGCAGCCAGTGCAGCGGCTGCGCCACCACGGTGAGCATGCCGTAGTTGGTGGTCAGGTCCAGGCCGGGGGCGACCTGGTCCAGCGTGCCCTGCAGCTTCGGGCCGACATACAGGCGCGAGGCGGTGTTCTGGCTCTGGCCCGGGGCCACATTGATGGACGGACCCACGGCACGGATCAGGTACACCGGCTGCGCGGTATCCGGATTGATCACGCTGGTGCTGTAGGTGTTGGCGTCCTGCGCGGCCGGGATCCACGACACGAAGAAGTAGTGCTGCAGCATGGCGGCCCAACCGCCGGTGATGGCGTGATTGAGCGGCTTCTTCGCGAAGTCCGCGAAGGGCAGCGTGGACATCTTGTCTTCCGGGCTGTACCAGGCAGCGCCATAGAAGCTGTGCGAGGTCGGGTCGGTGAAGTTCTGCCACCAGCCCTTCTGCTGGGCCGGCGCCACGCGCTGCAGCTGCTCGTAGGTGTTGCCGGTCCAGGTGGTGCTGCCACCGTTCTCGATCTTCTGGTCCACGGTGACGGCGTAGTCGCCGCGCTTGAGCACGAAGGTCTTGGTGACCTTGAGGCCGGCGCTACCCTGCCAGGTCAGATCAACCTTCAGCTCGTTCTGGCCGTCGGCCAAGGCGTAGCTGGCCTGCGCGGTGGAAAACACGGCGCGATGGTCGGGCGCTTCGCCCTGGTTGCTCACCAGGCCGTTCTGCGCCACGAAGTACTGGGCGCGATCGTCATCCAGCAGGCGCACCGGCGCCGGGTCGGGATTCTTCTTGGTGACCGGCGCCACCGGGTAGTGCAGCAGCTCGGAGCGCACCACGCTGCCGCCTCGCGTGTCGATGGTCAGGCGCAGCACGTCGGTGGTCACGGTGACCAGCTGGGCCGACGCTTCGCTGACCGTGCCCGGCACGGCGGCCGGAGCGGTCGACGCGGTGGCACCCGGCACGCTGTTGTCGGCGCTCGCTGCGGTGGCGGCAACGGCCGGCGGCTGCGGGCCGTAATCCTTCTCCCAGGCCTGGAACAGCAGGTAGGCCACGGCAAGCAGGGCGAAGATGAGGAACGTGCGCGTTTGATTCATCGCGGAGCGGATCCATTGCATGCCGCGACGCCGTGCCGCGGAAGAGGGTGGAGAAAGGTCAACGCGCGATTGTGCCGGTCGGGTCGCCCGGCTTCAACGTGAGGTCGACTTTGGCGGAACGCAATTTCTTCCACAGCTGCTGCAATTCGGCGAGCAGCTCCGGGCCGGGCAGGCCACAGGCCTGGTCGCGCGCCATCACCATGAGGTCGACGGACGGAAGCTCAAGGCGGGCGCGACGAAACGACTCGCGGATGAGGCGCTTGATGCGGTTACGGTCGACCGCGCGCTTGGAGACACGCTTGGATATGGCCAGGCCCAGGCGCGGATGGCCCAGGTCGTTGACCCTGTAGCGCACAGAAAAACAGCGGCCGCCGAAGCGGCCGCTGGCTTGTCGCAGAGCAGCGAAATCACTGGCGCGGCGGAGCCGCGCCTCGCGCGGCAAGCCGGCGGTAGGCATGAATGCCTGCCGCTTACGGGATCAGGCGCTTGCGGCCCTTGGCGCGGCGGGCGTTGAGGATCTTGCGACCATCGGCCGTGGCCATACGGGCACGGAAGCCGTGGGTGCGGGCACGCTTGAGCTTGCTGGGCTGGAAGGTCCGCTTGGACATGGCTTCCTCCAAAGTAAGTTGATAAAAAGGTTGGAAATTATGCGGGGTGTTTTGGGGCCCTGTCAAATGGGGTGTTTTCGGGGTTGACAAAAGGCTGTTGATTGCCTGTGGATATCCATGTGGATATCCGTACCAAAAACGGTGGTTCCTGCTGCTAGACTTTCCGGTCCACCCCGCGCGAAAGCGCTCCTTGCAGTGGTTGAAGACTTCCCATGAGTGACCTGTGGCGGCGCTGTCTCGAGCGTCTCGAAGGCGAATTGAACGCCGAAGACCTGCATACGTGGCTGATGCCGCTGCAGGCACGCGACGACACGCATGGCTTGAGGCTGTTCGCGCCCAATCCGTACACGCTGGACACCGTGCGCGAGCGCTATCTGGCCCGCATCGAAACGGTGATCAGCCAGCTGACCGGCCATGACCTGACCGTCCGCCTGGAGGTGGGCTCCAGCGCGCCGCGCGTTGCCCCGGCCAGCAAGCCGGCGGCCGCACCGGCCCCCGTCCGGGTGGAACCGGCGGTGCCCGAGGCGCCGGCCTATACCCACAACCTGGACCCGCACTACACCTTCGAAACCTTCGTCGAGGGCAAGTCGAACCAGCTGGGCAAGGCCGCCGCCATGCAGGTGGCGATGAATCCGGGCCGTGCCTACAACCCGCTGCTGCTGTACGGCGGCACGGGCCTGGGCAAAACCCACCTGATGCACGCCACCGGCAACCTGATGCGCGAGCGCAATCCGGATTTCAAGGTGCTGTACCTGCGCTCGGAGCAGTTCGTCGGCTCGATGATCGAGGCGCTGCGCACCAAGAGCATGGACGAGTTCAAGCGCCGCTTCCGTTCGGTGGACGCGCTGCTGATCGACGACATCCAGTTCTTCGCCGGCAAGGACACCACGCAGGAAGAGTTCTTCCACACCTTCAATGCGCTGTTCGAATCCAAGCAGCAGATCATCCTGACCTGCGACCGCTACCCGAAGGAAGTGGACAAGCTGGAGCCGCGCCTGAAGTCGCGCCTGGGTTGGGGTTTGTCGGTGGCGATCGAGCCGCCGGACTTCGAAACCCGAGCCGCCATCCTGCTTTCCAAGGCCCACGACAAGGGCGTGGCGGTAGGGGAGAACGTGGCGATGTTGTTGGCCAAGCGCATCCGCTCCAACGTGCGTGACCTGGAAGGTGCGCTCAACACACTGGCCGCCCGGGCCAACTTCTACGGCAAGCCGATCACCATCGACTTCGCCGAGGAAACGCTGCGCGACCTGCTGGCCACGCATGCGCAGGCAGTGACGGTGCCGAACATCCAGAAGACGGTGGCCGATTACTACCAGGTGCGCCTGCAGGATCTGCTGTCCAAGCGCCGCGTACGTTCGCTGGCTCGTCCGCGCCAGATCGCCATGGCGCTGTCCAAGGAGCTCACCGAGCACAGCCTGCCGGAGATCGGCGAGGCATTCGGTGGCCGCGACCATACGACGGTCCTGCACGCCTGCCGCACCATCAAGAAGCTTTGCGAGACGGACACGCGCATGCGGCAGGATTGGGAACAGCTCATACGCATCCTCACCGGCTAAAAACCGGTGGGGCTGTGCACGGATTGCTTGAAAAGTACGGTGGCAACCTGTGGATAATAGGTGGACGATTTGGCCTTCAAAGTTATCCACAAACAACGCACAGTCGTCAGGCCATTTGGAACACAATGTGAGAATCATCTAAATCGTTGATTCTTATGGGTAATTTCAGATTTTTGAGTTATCCACGGCACCTACCACCACCACAGAACTTCTTTAAAAACAGAAAAGCAGGATTGGGGAAGCGCATACATGCAATTCAGCATTCAACGAGAAGCTCTGCTCAAACCGTTGCAGCAGGTCGTAGGCGTGGTCGAACGCCGCCAGACTTTGCCGGTGCTGGCCAACCTGCTGGTGAAGGTCGCCGACGGCAAAGTGTCGATGACCGGCACCGATCTGGAAGTGGAAATGATCGCCACGACCGCAGCTGACAAGCTGCTCGATGGTGAGATCACCATTCCCGCCCGCAAGTTGTTCGACATCGTTCGCGCATTGCCCGACGGCGCGCAGATCGAGTTGAAGCTCAACGGCGACCGTGTGGCGATGAATGCAGGACGTAGCCGGTTCACGCTGGCAACGCTGCCTGCCACCGAATTCCCGACCATCGATGAAATAGAGCTGGTTGAGCGGGTCACGCTGCCGGAAGAAGTGCTGCGCGATCTCATGGAGCGCACCGCGTTCGCCATGGCCAACCAGGACGTGCGCTACTACTTGAACGGCATGCTGCTGGATCTGCAGGAGCACACGCTTCGTTGTGTGGCTACTGACGGTCATCGTCTGGCGCTGAAAGAAACCAAGCTGGACAGCAAGGTTTCGTCGCGTCGCCAGATCATCATTCCCCGCAAGGGCGTGAACGAGTTGATCGGTTTGTTCGAAACAGGCGATGGCCAGATCGAGCTGGAGTTTGGCCGTAATCACCTTCGCGTCCGTCGTGGCGATGTGGTGTTCACCTCCAAGTTGATCGACGGTCGTTTTCCGGACTACGAAGCGGTGATTCCGCTCGGCGCCGACAAGCAGGCCACGCTGGATCGCGAAGTGTTGCGTGGTGCCCTGCAGCGCGCGGCCATTCTTTCCAACGAAAAGTACCGCGGCGTGAAGCTCGAACTGTCGCCGGGCAAGCTGCGCATCGTGGCTCACAACCCCGAGCAGGAAGAGGCCGTGGAAGAGGTCGAAGCCGAAACGCCGGTTTCCGATCTCGCCGTGGGCTTCAACGTGGGTTATCTGCTGGATGCGCTGGGTGCGCTGCGTGGCGAGAAGGCCCGCCTGAACCTGCGCGACGCGCAGTCCAGCTGCCTGGTGCAGGAAGACGACAGCGACCAGGCCCGCCACGTGATCATGCCGCTGCGCCTCTGATTGCGATGAATCGTTTGCCTTTTGAGGGCAAGCCAGAAGAGAACGCCGGAGCCGTCGAAAGACGCTCCGGCGTTCTTGCTTCAGGAGCTTGCTGACATGCGCCTGGAAAGCCTGCGGATCCGGGGTTTACGTTGCCTGGAAGACGTTGCCGTGCCGCTGGGTCCTGGGGTTACGGTGTTTGCCGGGGCCAATGGAGCGGGCAAGACCAGCATCCTGGAAGCCGCTTTCCTGCTTTCACACGCTCGCTCGTTTCGCTCCGGCGCGAAAGATGCGTTGCTACAACGCGGTGCGGCCGGTTTGTCTGTTTTTGCCGAGCTTCGTCATGACGACGGAAGAGGGCAGCGGATTGGTTTGGGCAGGCAAGGCGTTCGTTGGGAGGCCCGGGTCGACGGCGATGTCGTCAGCCTGAGTGAGCTGGTCGGCGAGTGCGCCGTGGTGTGTTTTGAGCCGGGCTCGCACGACCTGATCGCTGGTGGCGCGGAAGAGCGCCGGAGATACCTCGATTGGGGCGTGTTCCACGTGGAACATGAGTTCATTTCGGCCTGGCGACGCTATCAAAGAGCCCTGAAGCAGCGAAATGTCCTTCTCCGGGCGTCCACCGTGCCTCCAGAGGCCTTGTTCCTGCCTTGGGAGGCCGAACTCGATGCTGCAGCGGGGGTTATCGACCGGTTGCGCGACCTGTATTTGACGGCACTTCGCCCCCATATAGAGAAAGCGATGGCGGGCCTGTTGCCCGAGCTTGGCCCCATGGAGCTGCGGTATCGGCGTGGCTGGGCTGAGGACGCGCCTCTGGGCGAATTACTGGCTACACAGCGTGGCAGGGATCTGGCCCGAGGGCACACCACCATCGGATCACACCGGGCAGACTGGTCGATTGCCTTCGAACACGCGCCTTTGCGGGAACACCTCTCGCGTGGCCAGGAGAAACTGACTGCATTGGGCTGCGTGCTGGCCCAAGCCTCCCTCTACGCCGAGCGGAAAGGGGAGTGGCCCATCGTCTGTCTGGACGACCTGGCGTCGGAACTCGACAAGGCCCACCAGGCCGCCGTGGTGGGTCAGCTGGGCGCCGTTGGTGCCCAGGTACTGGTTACCGGAACCGAGGTGCCAGAGGCTCTGCAGGCGGGTCCGACGCGCGTGTTCCACGTGGAACAAGGCCATCTCGCCCCCCTGCTATAATCACTCGATTGTGTCCCCATCCGGCCCTGAAAGGCGCCGAACCGGGTGGGAAAAGGCGCCAGGAATCGGTCAACGAATGAACGATAAAACCTACGACTCGAGCAACATCAAGGTTCTTAAAGGCCTGGAAGCGGTGCGCAAGCGCCCCGGTATGTACATCGGCGACACCGATGACGGTACCGGCCTGCACCACATGGTGTTCGAAGTCGTCGACAACTCGATCGACGAAGCCTTGGCCGGTTACTGCGACCACGTCATCGTGACCATCCTCGAGGACGGCTCGGTCAGCGTGAGCGACAACGGCCGCGGTATTCCTGTCGATATGCACCCGGAAGAGGGGCGTTCGACCGCCGAAGTCGTCATGACGGTGCTGCACGCCGGCGGCAAGTTCGACGCCAACTCGTACAAGGTCTCCGGCGGCCTGCACGGCGTGGGCGTATCGGTGGTGAATGCGCTCAGCTCGCACCTGTGGCTGACCATCTACCGCGACGGCAAGGAGTACCAGCAGGAATACGCGCTGGGCGAGCCGCAGTACGCCGTGAAGGAAGTGGGGCAGGCTGCCGACAAGCGCGGCACCACGGTGCGCTTCCTGCCCAGCACGGCCACGTTCTCCAACATCGAATTCCACTACGACATCCTGGCCAAGCGTCTTCGCGAGCTGGCGTTCCTCAATTCGGGCGTCACCATCGACCTGAAGGACGAGCGCGGGGAAGGGCGTAGCGACCGTTTTGCCTACGAAGGCGGCATCAAGTCCTTCGTGCAGCATCTGGCCCAGCTCAAGACCGCGTTGCACCCCAACGTGATCAGCCTGAGCGCCATGCAGGAAGGTATTTCCGTCGAGCTGGCCATGCAGTGGACGGACGCCTACCAGGAAACGATGTACTGCTTCACCAACAACATCCCCCAGCGCGACGGTGGCACGCATCTCACGGGCTTCCGCGCAGCGCTGACGCGCTCGCTGCAGGGTTATATCGAGAAGGAAGGCCTGGCCAAGAACGCCAAGGTGGCGCTGTCGGGCGACGACATGCGTGAAGGCCTGATCGCCGTGCTGTCGGTGAAGGTGCCGGATCCGAAGTTCTCCTCGCAGACCAAGGACAAGCTGGTTTCCTCCGAGGTGAAAACCGCGGTGGAGCAGGCCGTCAACGAGAAGCTGGGCGAATTCCTGCTGGAACACCCCAACGAAGCCAAGGCCATCGCCTCCAAGGTGGTGGATGCCGCGCGCGCCCGCGAAGCCGCCCGCAAGGCCCGCGAGATGACCCGCCGCAAGGGCGCGCTGGATATCGCCGGCCTGCCGGGCAAGCTCGCCGACTGCCAGGAAAAGGATCCCGCCCTGTGCGAGCTGTTCCTGGTCGAGGGTGACTCCGCAGGTGGCTCGGCCAAGCAGGGCCGTAACCGCAAGACCCAGGCCGTGCTGCCGTTGAAGGGCAAGATCCTCAACGTGGAGAAGGCCCGCTTCGACAAGATGCTGTCCTCCGCCGAAGTCGGCACGCTGATCACCGCGCTCGGCACGGGCATCGGCAAGGAGGAGTACAACCCGGACAAGCTGCGCTACCACCGCATCGTCATCATGACCGACGCGGACGTGGACGGCTCGCACATCCGCACCCTGCTGCTCACGTTCTTCTATCGCCAGATGCCGGAACTGATCGAGCGTGGCCACGTCTACATCGGCCTGCCGCCGCTCTACAAGATCAAGCAGGGCAAGACCGAGATGTACCTGAAGGACGACGCGGCCCTCAACGGCTACCTCGTCAACAGCGCGGTGGACGGTGCCGGCCTGGAAACCACGGCCGGTGCACCGCCGATCAGCGGTGAGCCGCTCGAGAAGCTGCTGCGTGACTACCAGACGGCGCTGGACCAGATCGAACGCCTCGGCCACCGTTTCGACGCCACCGTGCTCACCGCGTTGCTGGAACACACGCCGCTCGAACCGGCCGTGTGGGCCGACGACGCGGCCATGCAGGGCTGGCTGAAGGGCGTGGAATCGCGTCTGGCTGCCAGCGGCCTAGGCAAGCCCCGCTACCGCCTGGCCCTGCGTCCGGCCGAAGGCGAGCATTCGGCGGCCATCGAGGTGGTGCGCGACCAGCATGGCCTCAGCCACACCTGGCTGCTGCCGCAGCCGTTCTTCACCAGCGCCGAGTTCCGTCCGATCCTGCAGATGAGCCAGCAGCTCGCCGGCCTGGTGCAGGCCGATGCCGTGGTTCGCCGCGGCAACGGTTCGCGCGGTGTGCAGAACTTCGCCGAGGCGCGCCACTGGCTGCTGGAAGAGGGCAAGAAGGGCCGCATGATCCAGCGCTTCAAGGGCCTGGGTGAAATGAACCCCGAACAGCTGTGGGAAACCACGGTGAACCCGGAAACGCGCCGCATGCTGCAGGTGGGCATCGAAGACGCCTTCGCGGCCGATCAGATGTTCTCCATGCTGATGGGCGAGGCGGTGGAGCCGCGCCGTGACTTCATTGAAGCCAATGCGCTGAAGGTCGCCAACCTGGATATCTGACGCACCGGCCACCGGGAGCGGCGACGTTCGCCCCCGGTGGCCTTTTCTTTGGCATCACGTACTAATGCGTTAGTACGCTAATTCAAGTCAGGAAAGCTGACGCCGGGAACGTGTTTCCAGGCCAAAAAGTCACGGCCGACAGGGGGCTTGGCCCCGGAAATTATGTCCAGTCGCCGGCGTATGGCTCAACTTATTGATTTTTAACAATCTTTCATGTCGCGCTGCGACTTGTTATCTCTTACCTAGTCAGGTTACGCTCAGCGATCCCCCGCGCTGTAAGCGCGTGAAACCTACATTGAGGACTGCCATGAAGCGTGTTCCCCTGATCAAGTTGCTTGCCGGTTCGGCGCTGGCCCTGGCCGTGGTGAGCACGCCGGTCATTGCAGCCAGCAATTCGTCCAAGGACAAGAAGGAAGCGCTGTACCCCAACGCGACCCGTCCGGAGCCGAAGCTGGACCTGACCAGCGAGAAGGATCAGAAGGCGATCAACGAAGGCCTCGACGCGGTCAACAACCAGGACAAGGAAAAGGCGATCCAGATCCTTCAGCCGATCGCCGACGGCAGCAAGAGCAAGTACGCACAGGCGCTGGCCCTGCAGGGTCTGGCCAACGTGCACTACAACGACGGCGACGTGAAGGGCGCCATCGATCTGCTCAAGCGTGCGCTCGACAACGGCACCATGCCGAACGACACCTACTTCCAGCTCCAGTTCATGCTGGCCCAGTTCTACCTTGCCGATGAGCAGTACCAGCTGTGCATCGACACCGTGAACAAGTGGCGCGACGAGGGCAAGAAGGAAACCGCCGACTCCTACGCGCTGCAGGGCAACGCGTACTACCGCCTCGAGAAGTTCCCGGAAGCGATTGCCGCCATCAAGAAGGCGCAGTCGATGACCGACAAGCCGAACGACAGCTGGAACCAGATCCTCATGGCCAGCTACTCCGAGTCCGGCCAGGGTGACCAGGCTGCCCAGGTGGCCCAGCAGCAGCTCGCTGCCAACCCGAACGATCCGAACGCGCTGAACAACGCCGTCGCCGTGCTGATGCAGGCCCAGAAGTATCCGGAAGCGATCTCGCTGATGGAGAAGGCTCGCGCCTCCGGCCAGCTCAAGACCGAGAAGGACTACGTCAACCTCGCCAAGCTCTACCTGGTGAGCGGCCAGAACAGCGGTGACCAGAAAGAACCGGCCACCAAGGCTGCTGCCGTGCTGCAGGAAGGCTTCAGCAAGGGCATCGTGACCTCCACGGCCGAGAACTACTCGCTGCTGGGCGCCGCCAACTACATGTCCGACAACACGTCGGGCGCGCTGGCTGCCTACCAGAAGGCGATTCCGCTGGCGAAGGACGGCGAGGCGAACATTCGCGCCGGCCAGCTCCTGATCCAGGACAACAAGTTCAGCGAGGCCAAGAGCCTCATCCAGCAGGGCATCGACAAGGGCGTGCAGCACAAGGGCACCGCTTATATGTTGCTGGCCGAGTCGTGCCGTGGCCTGAAGGACAAGCCGGGTACGATTGCTGCCATGGAGAAGGCCGCACAGGATCCCGAAACCTCAGCAAAAGCAAAGGCTTGGCTGAAGGCACAGGGCGCGGGCAAGTAAGGCTGGCGTGTAACATTTGCGAGTCAGATGGACGTCCATTTGTCTGCCTCACAAGTGCTATACAAATGCCATGTGCTGTTGTACCGTTGAAACCTTTCCGTGCTCCCGTCCAGTGGCAAATGTCATCCCTATGGATCGATTTGCCACCGGAATTCGTGACCACGTCTCACCGATTGATTAGCTCCAGATAGTGACAGATGGCCTCAAGTAACGAAGCAACCGGCCAAGGGCCGTTCAATTGGAGGCGTACCTGGGCGCTGGCAGTTGCCATCGCGCTACATGCGTTCGCGTTCCTGTTGCTGGTGGCGCCTATGGCACCGCCGAAGCAGGTCCAGAAGGAAAAAGAACGCACGGTCCAGGTGAACTTTATCGAGCCTCCGCCGCCGCCGCCGCCACCGCCGCCGCCGCCGCCGGAGCCGCCGAAGCAGCCGCCGCCGAAGATCATTCAGCAGGTTAAGCCGCCGCCGACTCCGCCGCCGCCGGCTCCGCCGCCGGCCGTCGAGGAAGCGTCGACCAACGCTATCCCGGCACCGCCGCCGGCACCGCCTGCTCCTCCGGCTGCGCCTGCGGATATCACCGCAAGTCAGGACATCAGCTACAACAGCCGTATCCAGCCCAAGTATCCGCCGCAGGCTATCCGCCAGCGTCACGAGGGCACGGTCACGCTGATGATCCTGGTGGGCGTAGACGGTTCGCCGAAGGACATCAAGGTGGAATCGTCCAGCGGTTTCCGCGAGCTGGACCAGGCCGCGATTGAAACGGCACGCAAGTGGCGCTTCAATCCGAACGTTAGGAACGGACAAAAGACGGAAGGCTATGTCCGCGTCCCGATCAACTTCAATCTCAATCAGCTGTAACTTCGGTTACGGTTAATCAGTTCACGCTTGACTTTCCAAGGGTAGCGTTATGTTCCTGCAAACTTCTCCGGCCCCCGCGGGCGGTACCACCAACGCCGAAGCCATGAAGTCGATGGGCTTTGACCACCTTATCCACAACTTCGATTTCCTTGGCTGGATCGTGTTCGTGGTGCTGGTGGTGATGTCCTTCTCCTCCTGGTACTTCATTGTCGCCAACGCAATCCGCAACTCGATGGTTCGCGGTCGCGCCGACAAGGTCATCAACGGTTTCTGGTCCAATGGCTCCACGCAGGATGCCATTCGCGAACTCGAAGCCCAGCCCAAGGGCGAACCGTTCTCGAAGATCGCCCTCGACGCCGCTTCGGCCGTCGCTCACCATCAGCAGGCTTCGGCCGGTGGTGGCCGCCTCGCCGAGTCGCTCAGCCGCTCCGAGTTCATCGACCGCGCCCTGCGCCAGGCCGTTGCTCGCGAGAGCCTGCGTCTGGAAGGCGGCCTGACCCTGCTCGCCACGGTCGGTTCGTCGGCTCCGTTCATCGGTCTTCTCGGTACCGTGTGGGGCATCTACCACGCGCTGATCAAGATCTCCGCGTCGGGCAACGCTTCGATGGAAGCTGTGGCCGGTCCGGTGGGTGAAGCTCTGATCATGACCGCCTTCGGTCTGTTCACCGCCATCCCGGCCGTGCTTGCCTACAACTTCTTCAACCGTTCGAACCGTCTGACCTACGCTCAGTTCGACGAGTTTGCGCACGACCTGCACGACTTCTTCGCCACCGGCGCTCGCGTCGAAGGCAAGTGAGGATCTGACCCATGGCAATGAGTACCGGAGGCAATGCCGGCGGTCCGATGTCGGAGATCAACGTTACGCCGCTCGTCGACGTGATGCTGGTGCTGCTGATCATCTTCATGATCACGGCTCCTTTGATGTCCCATCGAATCACGGTTGAACTGCCCACTGCGAATCCGAAAACCACGGATACGGAGCAGGTGACGCCGATGGACTTGGCCGTGAAGCCGGATGGCTCGCTGTACCTTGACGACATCGAAGTCAACGAAGGCGAGCTGAAGGCAAAGTTCGCGGTTGCGGCGCAGCAGTCGCCGCAGCCCGAGTTGCAGATCCGTGCGGACAAGACCACGGAATACAAGATCGTGAAGAAGGTCCTCGCCGACGCCAAGGAAGCTGGCATGGTGCATGTCGGCTTCATGACGACCGGCAAGGAGTAACAAGCCATGGCATTCAGTTCTGGAAGTGGCAAGGGCCCCATGGCCGATATCAACGTCACGCCGCTCGTCGACGTGATGCTGGTGCTCCTGATCATCTTCATGATTACGGCTCCGATCCTGACCCATAAGGTGAAGATCGATCTTCCGCAGCCGAACCCGAACGTGGTTCAGCCGGAAAACCCGCCGGAACCCGTCCGCCTCAAGATCGACCAGTCCGGCGCGCTGTACTGGAACGATACCCCGGTGGATGAGCTTGGCCTGAAGGCACAGCTCGCGGTGATCGGTGGTCTGGGCGATCCGGCCAAGCAGCCGGAAGTTCAGATCAACGCCGATGACGGCGTGGCGTATGAGCATGTGGCTCGCGTGCTGGCGGATGCCAAGAGCTACGGCCTTACGAAGATCGGTTTCACTGAAGGTCAGTAATTCCGAAAGGAATGAAAGTAACACTACCCTGAGAGCCCCCGCCTAGTGCGGGGGTTCTTTTTTGGGCGAAGAAAACACTGACGGACCCGTGCGCGACGTTGTTCCTGGCGACGGGAAGATAAGACGTATAGACGTCCAGACAGACGATGACTCGTCGAGGATTCGCGACGGCGCGGCCGTACCCGCGCGCGTGCCTCAGTGAATGGCGCCACCCGGCGGCCGTCACGTGCGCGACGGCCAGCACCGGTTCAACGCAGTATCTGCAGATACTTCCGCACGGTAGAGGCAAGGCCTTCGTAGAGCGCCTCGCCAATCAGCGCGTGTCCGATCGATACTTCCGCCAGACCAGGAATGGCTGCCTTGAACGTGCCGAGGTTGGCCTGGCTGAGATCGTGCCCGGCATTGACGGCCAGGCCCGCCTGCTGAGCGCGTCGTGCGGTGTCCGCACAGCGCGCGAGCTCTTCCTGCACATCGCCTTCCTCGAAGGCCTGTGCATAAGGGCCCGTGTAAATCTCGATGCGCTGCACGCCGATGGCCAGCGCCGCATCGAAACCGGTGGCATTGGAATCCACGAACAGGCTCACGCGGCAACCGATATCGCGTAGCTCCGCGACCAGTGGCCTGAGTGTGTCGATATCACGCGCGAGGTCAAAGCCATGATCGGACGTGATCTGGCCGTCGCCATCGGGAACCAGCGTGACCTGGGTGGGGCGCACTTCGCGCGCAAGCTCGATCAGGCCCGGATAGCTGCCACGTGCAGGCGCAAACGGATTACCCTCGATGTTGTACTCCACGCGGCCACGCGTCAGCGACGCGAGCGCGCGCACGTCTTCAGGTCGAACATGACGCAGGTCGGGACGCGGGTGCACGGTGATGCCGCCGCAACCCGCATCGATGCAGGTGTGTGCGGCGCGCAGAATGTCCGGTTCGGTACCGCCGCGCGAATTGCGCAGCACGGCGATCTTGTTGACGTTGACGCTGAGCAGGGTCATGGGTTGTTCGATACTCGCTTGCGGGGCGCATGGAGGCGCCGGAACAGTCGCGGGTTGGACACAGTGCGCCGTTCAGACGGGGCCGGCAAGTGTCCACTGACGGATGCGGCGCGGATCGCCCTGCCAGGCCAGGGTACCCACATGCTCGTCGTCCAGGATCAGCCGATGCAGTTGCCACAGGTTGGTCTCGTGCCCTTCCAGTCGATGCAGCACGGGAAGATCGGGAGCACCGGCAATGCTCAGGCGATGCAGGCCGAACGCCAGCCCGCGGCCCAGTGCTTTCAGCACGGCCTCTTTGGCAGTCCACAGTTCCAGAAAGGCGCGGTCGCGCTGGTCCGCCGGAAGGGCTTCGAGGGCGGCGCTTTCGTCCGGGCTGAAATAGCGCCGGGCAATCGGCACCGCCTTGGGGTGGGCGCGCAGGCGTTCCAGATCCACGCCCGGAAGCACGCCGCGCGCCACGGCGATCAGGGCCTGGTCGTGGCTGTGGGACCAGTTGAACGACAGCGTGTCTCGCTGTCCCCCGGCAAGCACCGGTCGCCCGTGCTCCTGTGCTTCCAGCGCTACGTCGGCCGCTGGCACGCCCAGATAGGCGCCCAGCATCGCCAGCAGCGGCGCCCGGCCCTGGTGATGGTCATAAGCGAGGCGCCAGACATGGATCTCGTCGTCGGCCAGTCCGGCAGCCAACTGGGCCGGTGTGCGGCCGTCGGTGGTGATCATCCGCGCATGTTGCCGCCCAAGAGGTGATACTTACAAGCACGGCAGACGCGCAGGAACGGAGCGTCCCCGCCCGTCGCACCCACCGCAGGGAAGCCCTCATGTCGGAGAACACCGCTTGATCGCCGGATGGCTATTGCTGCTGGCTTCCCTGCTGTACGTCGGACTGCTGTTCGTCGTTGCCTACCTCGGCGACCGTCGCCCGCTCTATCCGCGCCAGCCGCGCCTGCGTCCGTTGGTATACAGCCTGGCCCTGGCGGTCTATTGCTCGTCGTGGACGTTCTACGGCGCAGTGGGTACGGCCGCGCGCGAAGGCCTGGGTTACCTGCCGATCTACCTCGGCCCGATCCTGCTGTTCGTGTTTGGCTTCGGCCTGTTGCGCCGCCTCGTGTTGCTGGCGCGCCAGCGCAACATCACCTCGATCGCCGACTTCATCGGTGCGCGCTTCGGCAAATCGCACGGGCTCGCTGCACTGGTGGCGGTCATCGCCGTCATCGCGGTGGTGCCCTACCTCGCCCTGCAGTTCAAGGCGGTGGCGATGTCCTACGCGGTGCTCGGCAGCGCCGTGCCTCCCGGCACCTCGCAGTTCAGCGACAGCGCGCTGTGGTGCGCGATCCTGCTGGCCACGTTTGCGATCCTGTTCGGTACGCGCACCATCGACGCCACCGAGCATCACCACGGCATGATGCTGGCCATTGCCGTCGAGTCGCTGATCAAACTCGTGGTGTTCATCGTGCTGGCCGGCTACGCGTTGTGGCGCGGTCCCGGGCTGGCCGCCACCGCCCAGCTTCCGGTGCAGCAGTTTTCCGAAGGCGTGTCGCCGGGCTTTCTCGCGCAGACCCTGCTCGCCTTCTGCGCCATGTTCTGCCTGCCGCGCCAGTTCCAGATCGGCGTGGTGGAATGCGAAGACCCGCACGACGTGTCGCGCGCGCGCTGGCTGTTTCCGGCCTATATGGTGATCGTCAGCCTGGCCGTGCTGCCCATCGTTGCGGCAGGCCTGCACCTTCCGCAGCTGCAGGGGGGCAACAAGGATGCGTGGGTGCTGACGCTGCCGATGGCCTACGGCGACCGGTCCATGGCGCTGCTGGCCTTCCTTGGCGGTTTCTCCGCGGCCACCGGCATGGTCATTGTGGCGTGCGTGGCACTGTCCACCATGATCAGCAACGACATCGTCATGCCGATGCTGCTGCGGGTCCGCGCGTTCAAGCTCGAACAGCGCGCGGATCTTTCCCAACTGGTGCTGCTGGTGCGTCGCATTGCGATCATCGCGCTGGCCGCCATGGCGTACGTCTACTACCGCGTAGTGGCGGACACCACCAACCTTGCGGCCACCGGCCTGCTGGCGTTTGCCGCCGTGGCGCAGTTCGCGCCGGGCATCGTCGCTGCGCTGTATTGGCGTGGCGCCAGTCGCAAGGGCGTGGCGGTGGGCCTGGCCACGGGCTTCCTGGTTTGGGCTTATACCCTGCTGCTGCCGGCCATGAACCGCTCGGCAGACTGGCTGGACGATGGCCCGATGAAACTCAGCTGGTTGCGGCCGCAGGCGCTGTTTCACCTGAGCGGTTGGGATCCGGTGATGCACGGCACGTTCTGGTCGTTGCTGGTGAACGTGGCCTGCCTCATCTTCGTGTCACTACGTTTCCGCCCGAGCCTGGAAGAGCGCCTGCACGCGGCGATGTTCATCGACCCCTATGCCGTCGACAACCGTGGCGCCGGTGACTGGCGTGGTCGCGTGGCCGTGGCCGACCTGCGTACCATCGCCGAGCGCATCGTCGGTGAACGCAGCACGCAGCGTGCGTTCGACGACTATGCGGAAAGGCGCGGCAAGGCGCTGCAACCCGGGGAAGCGGCGGATCGCGCGCTGATCCAGTACACCGAACGCCTGCTTGCTTCGGCCGTGGGCGCGGCAAGCGCGCGACGTATCCTGATGGGCGCACTCTCCGGCTCGGGCCTGGATATCGCCGAGGCCATGGCGCTGCTGGATGAAGCCTCGCAGGAACTTCGCTTCAACCGCGAGCTGCTCTCCACCACGTTGGAGAACGTCTCGCAGGGCATCAGCGTGGTCGACGCCAACATGCGTCTGGTCGCGTGGAACCGCCGCTATCTCGAGCTGTTCGACTATCCCGATGGCATGGTCTATGTCGGTGTGCCGGTAGCCGATCTCATCCGCTGGAACGCGGATCACGGCGAGTGCGGCCCCGGCGAAGTCGAGGCCCATGTCGGCAAGCGCATCGCGCACATGCACGCCGGTTCGCCGCACGTATTCCAGCGTATTCGCCCTGATGGTTCGGTGATCGAGATGCGCGGCCGTGCACTGCCCGGCGGCGGCTATGTCACCACGTATACCGACGTCACCGCGTACAAGCACGCCGAGCAAGCGCTGATCGAAGCCAACGAGAATCTTGAACAGCGCGTGGACCAGCGCACTGCCGAACTCAGCGAAGCGCTGAACTCAGCCGCCCATGCGCGACGCGAAGCGGAGATGGCCAATGCGTCGAAGACGCGCTTCCTCGCGGCAGCCAGTCACGACCTGTTGCAGCCGTTGAATGCGGCGCGTCTGTTCACCGCCGCGTTGCGCCAGCATCCGGGCCTGGATGGCGAAGCGAGCCTGCTGGCCGAACGCATCGATGCGTCGTTCCGCGCAGCGGAGGACCTGCTCGATGCGTTGCTGGATACGTCGCGGCTGGATGCCGGCAGCTACCGGGCGGACGTGAGCAACGTGGCGCTCTCGGACCTCTTCGAATCGCTCAAGGCACAGTTCGCGGTGCTCTCGCAGCAGCGCGGTCTGCGCTTGCGCGTGGTACCGACGCGCCTGGCGGTGCGCAGCGATCCGATGTTGCTGCGTCGCATCCTGCAGAACTTCATTTCCAACGCGCTGCGCTACACGCGCGAAGGCGCCATCCTGCTGGGCGCACGACGCGTCGGCAATGAAGTGCGCATCGAAGTATGGGACACCGGGCCTGGCATTGCCGAAGAGCAGCGTGCACGCATCTTCGGCGAGTTCCAGCGACTGGACCGACCTTCGCCATGGGGTGAGAAAGGACTGGGCTTGGGCTTGTCGATCTGCGAACGCATCGCCGGCATCCTGGACCACAAGCTGGAACTGAAATCACGTGAAGGCAAAGGCAGCTGCTTCGCGGTGCGCGTGCCGCGCGCGGAGAGCGCCGTATCGCGCCGGCGCCCCGTGCATCCCGTCTCCAGCGAACAACTGCCGCTTACCGTGCTGTGCCTGGACAACGACCCCGCCATTCTCGATGGCATGCGTGCCCTCCTGCAGCGTTGGGGAGTGGACTGCCGCACGGCGCTCGATGTGACCCAGGCCGAGGAAGAACTGCGTCGTGGCGGCATCGACCTCATTCTGGCCGACTACCACCTCACCGATGATTTCGATGGTCTGCAGGCACTCGATGAATTGCGAAGCGTCGTCAGCGATCTGCCGCCAGTGGCCATGATCACGGCCGACGGCAGCAGCGAGCTGAAGCAACGCGCACGCGCGCTTGGCTATCCGATCCTGCACAAACCGGTGCGACCGGCGGCACTACGCGCTCTGTTGAGTGCACTCGTTAGACGACAGACTACGGCGTAGGACGAGAAGTGCGTGGAGAGTAGTGAGAGGTGAGAGAGAGCCACAGCCTGCATCTCTCACTTCTCACTACTCTCCACTCACTCCTCGCACCTCAACCTTCTTCGTCATCCGGTAACGACGGCATCGATTCCTGATCGATGGCGAGATGGCTCGCCGCGAGCGCGACCTGGGTGCGATTGTTCACGCCAAGCTTGCGCATGATCGCCGTCATGTGCGCTTTGACCGTCGCCTCGGATACGCCCAGGTCATAGGCGATCTGCTTGTTGAGCAGGCCCTCGGCGATCATGGTGAGCACGCGGAACTGTTGCGGCGTCAGCGTAGCTACGCGATCGGCAACCGCCGCCTCGTCGGGCTTCAGCTCCATGCCGCCGCCGACCAGCTGGTGCGGCAGCCACACATCGCCATCGAGCACCTTGCGGATCGCGGTGATGATGTCTTCGCCCGGCGTGGATTTGGGAATGTATGCCGATGCACCATGCGCCAACGCGCGTCGAGCCACCTGCACGTCCTCGTGTCCCGACACCACGATGGTGGGAAGCCCGGGAAACTGCCCGCGGATGTGCGCCAGCGCGGAATAGCCGCGGGCGCCCGGCATGTGCAGGTCGAGCAGCAACAGTTCGGCGTCGGGGTACTGCTCGATCAGGCTGAGCAGGGTGTACACGCTGTCCGCGGCGTGCACGCTGGCATCGGGGATGGCCGCGACGACAGCGCGTTGCAGGGCGTCGCGGAACAGCGGGTGATCGTCGGCAATCAATACGTCAGGCATGGTCTTTCAGCTTGGCCTTTTCTGTAGGAGCGCACCCTGTGCGCGACCATCGACGCATTGCGATGTCCATGGTCGCGCACAGGGTGCGCTCCTACATGCTGTCGGTTACTTGATGAGTCGTTCGTCCACCAGGTTCTTCACCACGCCCGGATCGGCCAGCGTGGAAATGTCGCCCAGCTGGTCAGGCTGGTTCTCGCCGATCTTGCGCAGGATGCGGCGCATGATCTTGCCCGAGCGCGTCTTCGGCAGGCCCGGTGCCCACTGCAGGAAGTCCGGCGTGGCGATGGGTCCGATTTCCTTGCGTACCCAGGCGACCAGTTCCTTGCGCAGTTCTTCGCTGCCCTGCTCGCCGGCGATCAGGGTGACGAAGGCATAGATGCCCTGGCCCTTGATGTCGTGCGGTGCGCCGACCACGGCGGCTTCGGCCACCTTGGGATGCGACACCAGGGCGCTTTCCACTTCGGCGGTGCCGATGCGGTGGCCGCTCACGTTGATCACGTCGTCGACGCGGCCGGTGATCCAGTAGTAACCGTCTTCGTCGCGGCGCACGCCGTCACCGGTGAAGTAATTGCCCGGATAGGCGCTGAAGTAGGTGTCGATGAAGCGCTGGTGGTCGCCATACACGGTGCGCATCTGGCCCGGCCACGAATCGGTGATCACCAGGTTGCCCTCGGTCGCGCCCTGCAGCACGGTGCCGCTGGCATCGACCACGGCCGGCACGATGCCAAAGAACGGCCGGGTGGCGGAACCGGGCTTGGCGTCGATGGCGCCCGGCAGCGGCGTGATCAGGATGCCGCCGGTCTCGGTCTGCCACCAGGTATCCACGATCGGGCAGCGCTCGTCGCCTACCACGCGGTAATACCACTCCCAGGCTTCCGGATTGATCGGTTCGCCCACCGAGCCGAGCACGCGCAGTGAGGCGCGCGAGGCTTTCTTCACCGGCGCCTCGCCTTCGCGCATCAGCGCGCGGATGGCGGTGGGTGCGGTGTAGAACAGCGTGACCTTGTGCTTGTCCACCACGTTCCAGAAGCGGCTGGTATCCGGGTAGTTCGGCACGCCGTCGAACATCACCGTGGTCGCGCCGTTGGCCAGCGGGCCGTACACCACGTAGCTGTGGCCGGTGACCCAGCCCACGTCGGCGGTGCACCAGTACACGTCGTCCTCGCGCAGGTCGAACACCAGCTCATGCGTGTAGCTGGCGTACACCAGGTAACCGCCGGAGGTATGCAGCACGCCCTTGGGCTTGCCGGTGGAACCGGAGGTATAAAGGATGAACAGCGGATGTTCCGCATCTACCGGCGTCGGCGGGCAATCGGCGGACTGGCCTTCCATCAGCGTGTGGAAGTAGCGGTCGCGCGGCGACTGCATCGGTACGGCGCTGCCGGTACGGCGCACCACGATCACGGTTTCCACGCTATTGGTGCCCGGGCGCTCCAGGGCGGCGTCCACGTTGACCTTCAGCGGGATTTTCTTGCCGCCGCGCACGCCCTCGTCAGCGGTGACCACCACCTTGCAGGTGGAGTCGGCGATGCGGCCGGCCAGCGAGTCAGGCGAGAAACCGCCAAACACCACCGAGTGGACAGCACCGATGCGCGCGCAGGCCAGCATGGCCACGGCCGCTTCAGGGATCATCGGCATATAGATGGCTACACGGTCGCCCTTGGTGACGCCAAGGTGCTTGAGCG
Source organism: Dyella telluris (assembly GCF_014297575.1). Taxonomy (NCBI): domain Bacteria; kingdom Pseudomonadati; phylum Pseudomonadota; class Gammaproteobacteria; order Lysobacterales; family Rhodanobacteraceae; genus Dyella; species Dyella telluris. The sequence continues at coordinate 2,233,173 of NZ_CP060412.1, forward strand.
TGTTGGCGAACTTGCACACCTCGGCGTGCAGTTCCCTGTAGGTGATGTGGCGGGACTCGTTCGGGTCGTCGCCCTCGAAGATGATGGCCGTCTTGTCACCGCGCTCCGCCAGGTGGCGGTCCAGGCAGTTGGCCGAGACGTTCAGCTCGCCGTCTTCGTACCAGCGGATGTGCAGGTTGTGCGGGTCGTAGGAGACATTCTTGATCTTGGTGGGAGCCTTGCTCCACAGCAGGCGCTGGCCAACCTTGCCCCAGAAGCCCTCCGGATCCTTGACCGACTCGGCGTAGAGCCGCTCGTAGTCGTCCTTGCGGATACGCGCCTTGGCGGCGAAATCGGGCCTGACGGGGTAGAGCTTGGACATCGCGGGGCTCCTGCGGCCGGCGCTGCCGGCCTCCTCATGGTTGAATGTCGCCGCTTGCCACGGCGGTAGCGGCCGAGTGTAGCGGTTGGCCGGTGATCGGTATGTTTCCTTGCCATGTCACCGCTTTCGACTTTGGTCGAGGTTAGACCAAAGGTTAATAGGCGTCCGCAATGCAGCATGGACATTCTCGGGGGGTCATCGACCTGGGGAGGCCTGCCATGACACTGCCTACAACCGCACGTCGCCATGCCCTGTTGGCACTCAGCATCGCTTGCGCGCTGAGCCTGCCGTTGGGGGCCTATGCGCAGAACACGACCAAAAGCACCAAGAGCACCACCCGCGAACAACAGCTCGAGAACCGGGTGAACCAGCTGGAACAGGAACTGGCCGAACTGAAGGCCATGATCCAGGAACAGAAGACCGCCACCACGCAGGCCACGCAGACCGCGCAACAGGCCCAGGTCGCCGCTACCCAGGCGCAGACCACGGCACAGGCGACGCAGACCAAGGTGGAGGCAGCACCCAAGCCGCAGTTCACCACGGCGCCGGGCCTCTCGGTGGCCCTGCATGGTTTTGTCGACGCCACCGTGTTCGGTCAGGACAAGACCTTCATCAATTACGGCAACGGCCAGAACGCGGAGATCCCGGCACCGCCCACCGCAGCCAACATCAAGAACGGCTACGACGGCACGCTCAGCGGCGCGGACATCCGCAACACGCGCTTCTGGCTGGACTTCACCGGCGCCCGCCTGAATGACAACTGGAACGGCAGCGGCCGCCTCGAGATGGACTTCTTCGGCGGCAACAACGGCACCGGCGCGTATGCGGGGCAACAACCGGTCCCGCGCCTGCGTCAGGCCTACATGGACATCGTCAATCCGAACTGGGGCACCACGGTTCGCATCGGCCAGATGTGGGACCTGATGTTCCCGCTGGAAAACGTCCCCACCTCGCTGTCGCATGTCGCTTTCCCGCTGGGTTACGGCTCCGGCATCGTGGGGTGGCGCTATCCGGGCGTGATCGTCATGCAGGATCTCAACCACGGTACGCAAGGGGTGCAGTGGCGCTTCGACCTGGCCGTGCTCGAAGGCAACTGGAGCGGTCCGCAGAACGGCGCGGGCAATGTCACCACCAACTACCTCAATGCCGGCTCGGCCAACTACAGGCCGCAGGTGGAAGCACGCATCCATGCACAGAGCGGCAACTGGCTGGCGTATGCCACCGTGCACTATTCGGAGATCGACCTGCACGGCGTGGGCGACATCGAGCCCAAGCCGCCGCGCGACACCCTCAACAGCTTCGGCTACGACCTGGGCGGCCAGTGGAAGCCCGGTCCGTGGACGTTCAAGGGGCTGATCTACGCCGGCAGGGCGCTGGGTGAAATCTTTGGCGCCATGTCGCAGTTCGGCAACATCAAGGAAGCGGGCGGTTTCGTGCAGGCGGGCTACAACTTCACGCCCAAGTGGAGCGTCAACGGCTTCTACGCGGCCGCGCGTCCCAACCGCGACGACGTGCTGGCGTGGACGGCTCCCGGCACGGCCACCGCACCCGGCACGGCACTCCTGCGCAACAACATGTCGGCGCTCAGCGTGCAGTACGCCTCGGGCAACTACGAGCTGGGCGTGGAATGGCTGTACGACGATATCCGCTACCAGCTGAAGAACTCGCAGTCGAGCCACACCACCGACGGCAACCAGGTCAGCTTCAGCGCCATGTACAAGTTCTAAGCGTCTTGCGGCGGCCATGCGGAGGGCATGGCCGCCGGTATGACCGGGCAGGGCGAAGGGAGCAGCCCAAACCGGAATGAGGAGAGGAAGGCACAGGGCGGCGCGCACCGCTCCAGCGGCTTGCGCCCCGAACACACCATCCATGGAACCGATCAAGCGTCACAACCGAGGGCTTTTATCATGGCTACGACCGCCGTCGACATGCGGGGATCGCTCGACACCGGCCACCGCCGCGTCATCCTGGCTTCCAGCCTGGGCACCGTGTTCGAGTGGTATGACTTCTATCTGTACGGCTCGCTCGCCGCACTGATAGGCAAGCACTTCTTCACCGGCCTCAACGAGACCAGCCAGTTCATCTTCGCGCTGCTCGCCTTTGCCGCCGGCTTTGCAGTGCGTCCGTTCGGCGCCATCGTGTTCGGGCGGCTGGGCGACATGATCGGGCGCAAGTACACCTTCCTCATCACCATCATCATCATGGGCCTGTCGACGTTCTTCGTCGGTGTACTGCCGGGCTACGCGAAGATCGGCGTGGCCGCGCCCGTCATCCTGATCGCGCTGCGCCTGCTGCAGGGCCTGGCCCTGGGCGGCGAATACGGAGGCGCCGCCACCTATGTCGCGGAGCATGCCCCCAACGGCAAACGCGGCCTGTACACCAGCTTCATCCAGATCACCGCGACGTTCGGCCTGTTCCTGTCGCTGCTGGTCATCCTGGGCACGCGCATGGGCCTGGGCGATGCCACCTTCGACGAATGGGGCTGGCGCATTCCGTTCCTGGTGTCCTCGCTGCTGCTGGCGGTGTCGGTGTACATCCGCATGCAGTTGCACGAGTCGCCGGTGTTCAAGCAGATGAAGGCGGAAGGCAAGCACTCCAAGGCACCGCTCACCGAAGCCTTCGGCCAGTGGAAGAACCTCAAGATGGTGATCCTCGCGCTGCTTGGCGCGACGGCCGGGCAGGCGGTGGTGTGGTACACGGGCCAGTTCTATGCGCTGTACTTCCTTACGCAGAGCCTGAAAATCGACGGCACCACGGCCAACCTGCTGATCGCCGCCGCGCTCGCCATCGGTACGCCGTTCTTCGTGTTGTTCGGCTGGCTGTCCGACCGCATCGGCCGCAAGACCATCGTGCTGGCCGGCTGCCTGTTGGCCGCACTGACCTACTTCCCGATCTTCAAAGGCCTTACGCACTTCGGTAATCCGGCCATCGAAGCCGCGGCGGCAACGTCGCCGGTGAAGGTAGTAGCCGATCCCAAGGCATGCAGCTTCCAGTTCGATCCGGTAGGCAAGACCAAGTTCACCAGTTCGTGCGACGTGGCCAAGAGCGCACTGGCGAAGAAGGGCATTCCATACTCCAACGTGTCGGCCGAGCCGGGTGCCATCGCGGAGGTGAAGATCGGCGACCAGACCATCACGTCGTTCGAAGGTGCAGCGCTGGACAGCAAGGCGTTCGCCGCGCAGGGCAAGGCGTTCGGCACGCAGCTGGGCACCACGCTCAAGGCAGCGGGCTACCCGGAGAAGGCCGATCCCGCGCAAAGCAACTACGTCATGCTGATCGTGCTGCTGGCGATCCTGGTGATCTACGTGACCATGGTGTATGGCCCCATTGCAGCGTGGCTGGTGGAAATGTTCCCCACACGCATCCGCTACACCTCCATGAGCCTGCCGTATCACATCGGCAATGGCTGGTTCGGCGGATTCGTGCCGACCATCGGCTTCATGCTGGTGGCCTGGAAGGGCGATATCTACTACGGCCTGTGGTATCCGATCATCGTGGCGATCGGCACCTTCTTCATCGGCCTGTTGTTCCTGCGCGAAACCAAGGACGTGGACATCAACTTCTGATCGAAGGCAACGCAACGACGAAGGCGCGACGGCTCACCGTCGCGCCTTTTTCATGCCTGCCATTCACAGGCTTCGGATCACCCCGACGATCGCCAGCAGGATCACCGCGCCGATCAACGCATGCAGCACGCTGTTGACGAACGGACCGAAGGCCACGAAATGCACGCCCAGCCTGGGCAGCAGCCAGCCGGCGAAAAATGCGCCGACGATACCGATCACGATGTTGCCGATCAGCCCGAAGCCAAAGCCGCGCACGATCAGGCCGGCGAGCCAGCCGGCGATGGCGCCGATCAAAAGGAAAATCAGCAGACCTTCAACGGTCATCGCATGCTCCTCTGTGGGCGGTGCATGAAGTATCCATGGGCTGAATGAGCGGGAGGGAAACGCGTGGGCTCACCTTCAGCGGCGGGTTGGTGATGTCGCAGGAACGTGCATGCCCACGCCGTCACGGGTGACAGGGTTCCATCGCTCTACTATGGTCGCGACCATGGCGAAGCACGGCACCGGGAGGGCGCCGCATGCCCGACCTCCGACGTGCCAAGGGAAAGCGACGCCCCAGCATTCGCCATCACTGGCGCCACGTGCTGGGCTGGACCGCGCTGGTGCTCGATCACCTCAAGCCCGTGCGTGTGTCGCTGCTGGTGCTGGCGGTGGTCGCCATTGTCACGGTGACCGTGGACCAGGCCGCGGAGCTGTTCCTGATCGCCCTGTGGACGGATCCCAGCCGGAGCCGTTATCTCGGCCTGCTGGCCAGCAGTGCGCTGGCTGGTTTCGCCATGTGGTACGCCGCGCGCAATGCCTATCGCCTGCGTTATCCGCGCTGGCCGGCATTGCAGGACGAACGCGCCGCCTTCCTGCGCGACTGGTTGCCCCGCTTGCTGGGTGCGTCGGTGCCGCTGCTCGTCTGCATCGGCTACGTGATTGCGCTGGCGCGCCTGCCGCACGGCCCGTGTGACCTTACCGAGCAATGCATGCAGCGTGGCTGGCGCGCCATGGGACTGCTGGTGGAGTCGGCCGCCATGATCGCCTTTTTCGTCGTGCGGCGACGCGTGACGCGCATGCTCCGGCATCGCGGGGCAACCACGCGCCCGCACCACGACCGTCCGCGCGACGAAAAGCGCGTGTGGCGCGTCAGCGACCTTGGGCGGTGGACGGTGGCGAGCTACGTGGTCGCCGTCATCCTCAATGTTGTCGCCACCATCGTGATCGCCATGGTGCCGGAGCTGCTCGATGGCATCGGACCGCTGGCGATCCTGCTCATTGCCGAAGCCTTCCTCTGCTATACGGGCGGCCTGTTGTGCATGATCGGGGACCGGCGCGGCGTGCCATTGCTCAGCGTGCTGCTGCTGGTCAGTGCATCACTGCACTGGTTGCACCTCAACGACAACCATCATGTGCGGCAGTACCCGGCCATGAGCACGCACGAGCATCCGGCCGTGCAACCGGCCGACACGCGGCCCGGCTTTGATGCCTATGTGGATAACTGGCTCACCACGCGTTGCGTCGGGCGGCAGCCTTGCCCGGTGATCCTGGTATCGGCGGAAGGCGGCGGTATCCGTGCCGCCGCCTGGACCACCGAAGTGCTGAGCCGCCTCACCGCCGACACCCAGCAAGGACAACCCGCCCACAGTGAGCCGCTGTTTGCGCATTACCTGCTGGCGGCCAGTGGCGTATCGGGTGGAAGCCTGGGGTTGGCGGTATACACCGCCTCGCTGGCGCAACCGCAGCCGGTGGATGTGTCCACGCTCGAGCCGCGTGCGCGCCGCATGCTCAGCCACGATTTCCTCGCGCCGACGCTCGCCAACGCATTCTTTGTGGACCTTACCCAGCGCTGGTTGCCGGGTGCGTGGATGAACGACCGCGCACGCGCCCTGACGCGCGCCTGGGAATCCGCCGCGCGCGAGGAAGGCATACCGGCCTTTGCGCAACCGTTCTCCGCGCTCTATGCGCCAGGCACGGCCGCGTCGACGTTGCCGGCCCTGTTCCTCAACAGCACCACCGTGGCGGAGGGAAAGCGCTTTATCCAGCATCCCTTTGCGCCCGTGGCGACGCCGCAACGACAGGCGTGGACCGCCGGCTTCGATGGTTCCAGCTGGCTCGATCCGCGCGTGCCGCTGAGCGAGGTGGTGCTCAACAGCGCGCGGTTCACCTATCTCAGCCCTGCGGGCACGCTGGAGGCGAACATGGCCAATCCGCCCGTGCCCGCGCGCCTGCAACTGGTCGACGGCGGTTACTTCGAGAATTCCGGCGCCACCACCCTGCTGGAACTGTTGCACCTGGTGCGCGACAAAGCCCGGCAGCGCGGCATACCGCTGCACTTCATCATCATCCACATCAGCAACGACCCGCTGATGGGCGACTTCGTCGAGCAGCACGATGCCAACCACCCCATGCCGTTCTATTCCGTCGCGTGTCCTGCTGCGCCCGGCCGGGCAGCCGGCCGCGTGAGTGGCGAAGCCATCGCCCCGTTGAACGCCTTGCTCGACACACGCAGCGCACGTGGCGAATACGCGCGCGTGCAACTGCTCGACGCGCTGAGGCCCAACACGGCCAGCCCGGCGAATGGCGACATCCTGTGGCATTTCCGCCTGTGCCCCGGCGACTATCCCATACCCATGGGCTGGACCATTTCCACGCCCGTGTTCACCGAACTGGACCGCCAGTTGAACCGCTATCCGATGGATGCCTTCGGCGCGACCTTGCGGGCCCAGCTGGCGCCCACGAGATAGGTCACCTTGTAGGAGCGCACTTGTGCGCGACCGCGGCGTCGAAACCGATAAGTCGTTGACGGCTTGGCGCTTGTTGGTCCATCGGCGAAGCGACGGTGCCTGGCGCTCGCGCGCAAGCGCGCTCCTACAAAAGGGGGAACGGTTGCACGTGTCTCGTCGCCTGAGACATCCCCGGCGCACACTCGACCCATGGTCGACTCCTTCCTTCCTTTGCAGGCCCTCAAGGGCCGCGGCGCCGCTTCCAATCCGGAAGGGCGCTTCGAGTCCATCCGCCACCACGCGGAAGACGACGGCTGGCAGAGCCTGATGCTCGACGAGCAGGCACCGCGCCCGCGCACGGAAGTTACCGAGGAACGTGCGCGCAGCGTCATCACCCGCAACGATTCGCCGGACATCCATTTCAACCAGGCGTTGAACCCATATCGCGGTTGTGAGCACGGCTGCATCTACTGCTTTGCTCGCCCTTCGCACAGCTACCTCAATCTGTCGCCAGGTCTCGACTTCGAAACCAAGCTGCGCGCGAAGAGCAACCTGGCCGAAGTGCTGCGGCATGAACTGGCGCGGCCATCCTATACGGTCAGCCCGATCAACATCGGCAGCAACACGGATCCCTACCAGCCCGTCGAGCGCCGCTGGAAACTCACCCGCGCTGCGCTGGAAGTGCTGGCCGAATGCCGGCACCCGTGCACCATCGTCACCAAGAACGCCATGGTGGAGCGCGACCTGGACATCCTCGCACCGATGGCGAAGGACAACCTCGTGCAGGTGTTCGTCTCCATCAATTCGCTGGACAACCATCTCGCCGCGAAACTCGAGCCGCGCGCCAGCGCCCCGCATCGTCGCATCCAGGCCATCCGCACGCTGCGCGAGGCCGGCGTGCCGGTGGGCGTGCTGGTGGCGCCCATCATTCCGGCGCTCAACGACAGTGACCTGGAAGCCGTGCTGGAACAGGCCGCAGATGCAGGTGCGACCTGCGCCGGCTACACCACGCTGCGACTGCCGTATGAACTGAAGGCATTGTTCCGCGAATGGCTGGCGCTGCATGTGCCGCAACGCGCGGCCCACGTGATGAGCCTGATCCAGCAGATGCATGGCGGTCGCGACTACGACAGCGACTTCTCCACCCGCATGCGCGGGCAGGGCGTGTTCGCTGAGCTGATCCGTCGTCGCTTCGACGTGGCCTGCCGCAAGCACGGTTTCGGTCGAGCCCGTGAGTTGTGGCTGGATACCACCAAGTTCGTGCCGCCGCGTAAACCCTCGCCGCAGGGACAGCTGTTCTGACAAGCCGCCGGTGGGAGCCACCGGCGGCTTCAGGAGATTACTTCGACGGCGGCAGGTACTTCTCGAACCACATCAGCGCGCGCTGCAGCACGTCGCGCTGGTGATCGGTATCGACGAAGTGGTGGCCTTCGTTCGGGTACACCACCAGCGACGTCGGCACGCCGAGCGCGCGTAGGGCATGCCAGTACTCGAACGACTGCGGTGCCGGGCATTCCGCATCGCGATCACCCACCACGATCAGCGTCGGCGACTTCGTCTGCTTGATGAAGTTGATCGCCGAGCTCTTCGCGTAGACCTGCGGGTCGTCGTACACCGACGCGCCGAAGAAAGGGATCATCCACTGGTCGATCAGGTTCTGGCCGTAATAGCTCTGCCAGTTGGCGATGCCGGCGCCGGCCACCACCGCGCGGAAACGCTGCGTCTGGGTGGGAATGAACATGCTCATGAAGCCGCCGTAGCTCCAGCCGGTAAGGCCAAGGCGCTTGTCATCCACCGGCAGTTTCTTCTCGATGGTGTCGATGCCGGCGAGGATGTCGCGCAGGTCGCCGTGGCCAAAGTCCTTGCGATTGGCCTGCACATAACCCTCGCCCTGGCCGAAGCTGCCGCGCGGGTTGGGCATGAACACGAAGTAGCCCAGCGACGAGAACGGCACGCCGCCGAAGCCCACGCCTGGCCAGCGCGGAATCACCGCGCTCGACGGACCGCCGTGCACGGTGACGATCATCGGGTACGACTTCGACGCATCGTAGTTGGCCGGATACAACAGCCAGCCCTGCACATGGTGGCCTTCGTTGTCCCACTCGACCGATTCGGCCTTGCCCCAGCCGGGCTTGAGCGCGGCGTTGATGCGGGTGACAGCTGCCGGCGCGGTTTCACCCAGCGCGCCCGCATGCACTTCCGGTGCCTCGGCGTAGGAGCTCTGCACGAACGCGACACGGCTGTGATCGGCCGACAGTGACAGGCCCATCTCGGCACTGCCGTCACCGATGTTGGCGGGCAGGGTGAACAGGGCGCGTGCCTGCGTGGCCTTGCCGGCGTCCACGTCGTACTGGGCGACCTGGCTCTGGCCATTGGTGACCTGCGCCACCAGCATCTGCTGCGCGCCGGTCCATGCGAACCACGCTGGCGTTACCCGCGTACCTGGCGTGAGGTTGGTCGGTTCGCCGCCGGTGGCCGGCACGGCGTAGAGGTCACCACCGGTGGCACCCTGGTCGCTCATCAGGCCGCCAATGAAGGCGATGCGCTTGCCATCGGGCGACCAGCGGGGCAGGGCCATCTGCAGGCCGTGCAGCGGGCCCTTCACCGTCGAGGGATCGAGAATCTCGATAGCCTTCTGTCCGGACGCGGCGTTCTGCACGTAGAGCTTCGCCACCCACCAGTTGTTGTCGCCGGGCGGGCGTGCCGCCGTGTAGGTGATGCGTTGGCTGTCCGGCGACCAGGCGAACTCGTACGCGTAGATGTCTTCCGGCGTGAGCAGATGCACGGCGCCGCCGACGGCGTCGACGCTGGCGACGCGCTGCACTTCCAGGCCGTCCACGCCGATCTCTCCCACCGACGGCTTGGCCGCGTACACCGCGCTTGCGCGTCGGGTGCCGTTGGGCACGTAGAGGAAACCGAGCGCCTTGCCATCCGGAGACCAGCTGAGGCCCTGCGCCACGCCGGGCAGCGATGCCATGTGCCTGGGCGATTCCTTGGCCTGCGTGTCGGCAATCAACAGGTCTTTCTGGCGGCTACCGCTCGCACAGTTGGACAGGAACGCGAGATGCCGCGAATCGGGCGACCATGCGGGATCGGTCTCGCTGCAGTCGGTGGCCTTGGCCACGCCGATGCGGTGCGCGTCGCTGCCATCGGCCTTGGCCACCTCGATGGCCTCCTTGCCGTCCGTACGTACGACCCATGCTAGCTGGCTGCCATCGGGCGACCACTGCACGGCGCTGATGGCGCGGACCTTGCCGAGCTCGCCCAGCAGTTTCTCGATGCGCGGATCCACGCTGGGCGCGGCGTGGAGAGCGGGAGCACAAGCGGCAACCAACAGCGGCAGCAGCAGACGGGCGTGGTGTTGCATGGCAAAGCCTGGAAGCGAAGACGAAACGCCAAGCTATCAGGCCTGCCGTTCTGCGCCAACACGCCTCAGCGCGACAGGGGCGCCGGGCCCTCTGCTTCCAGGCAATGACGGGCGATCTGGCGTCGCACGAGCTGTTCGAACTGTGCCGACGGACGGTCGGATTCGCGCCGGCACAGAGCGGCCAGGTTGCGGCCGATCTGGATGGGCGTGACCAGCAGCCCCCACGGAAAACCCCACCAGCCCAGCGTCGCGCAGTACAGCGTGCTCAGCCATTGATCGCGGCGGCCACAGCGACGGCAACACACGTTGCGCCGCGTGTTCCAATGCGTGATCAACACCATCGAATGCACGCGATGATGTTCATGCACATCGATCGGCTGGTCGCTCCGCCGGCAGGTCGGGCAGGTCGCGTGGCGCCACTCGTCCATCTGTCGTTGCAGGATGTCCCCGGGCACCCGCTCGGCCATTTCGTGCAGCGGATGCGCACGTGCGCAGGTGTCGCTGCAGTAGCGGCGCGTTCCCAGCCGGTGGCCGCCAAACAGGATCGACTTGCCGCATTGCTGGCACGAGCTCATGGCCTTCCCCGGAAGTTCCTGCGACAAAGCTAACCCGCAGAGACCACCGGCCCCATCCAACGGATGGCCGTCTGGACAGAAAGGCGGGGAACTGCTTCGCCTTAGTGCGCGGAAGGTGTGGACGACGCGCTGGCCGCCTGCAGGCGGGCCTGCTGCACCGCGGCGATCTTCGCCTTGATGGACGGCACGGCCGCCAGCGCAGCCCGTTCGCCTTCGAGGATGGCCTGGTCGCGTTGTTCGAAATCCGTCGAGCCGATCTGGTTCACCTTCGGGCGAATCACCACGTCCGCCCGTGCCAGCTCCTGCTCGCCTAGCTTCTGTCCCATGATGCTGATGGACTGCCCGACGATGCCAAGCATGCCCTGTGGATTCGTGCCGCTGGCCTTGCTGGAGATATCCACGGCAATCACCACGTCCGCGCCGAGTTGACGCGCGGCATCCACCGGCACGGGGCTGACCACGCCACCATCAACGTAGTGCTTGCCGTTGATCTCCACCGGCTCGAACACGCCGGGCACGCTGCTGGATGCGCGCACCGCCTGACCCGTGTTGCCCCGCACGAACACCGTCCGCTGCCCGGTTTCCAGCTGGGTGGCCACCGCGGCGAACGGCACGTTGAGCTTGTCGAGCGGGCGGTTCTTCACCTGCTGGTTCACGTAATCCTGCAGCTTTTGTCCCTGCACCACGCCGCCAGAGAACAGGCGCACGTCGCGGATGCTGGCCTGGTCCAGCGCGCTGGCGGTTTCCTGCAGCTGGAACGCATCCATGCCGCTGGCATACAGCGCACCCACCACGCTGCCTGCGCTGGTGCCGGACACCACATCCGGATGGATGCCGTTGGCTTCCAGCATCTTGATCACGCCGATATGCGCAAACCCCTTCGCCGCACCGCCACCCAGCGCCAGCCCGATGCGCAGCTTCACCACCGGCGGCGGCGCGATGGGCGCGGGCGGTGGCGTCGGCCTGGTGCCGCCGAAGCAGGCGCAGAGCGCCAGCGTGGCGAGCAAAGGGAAAAGCGAACGGAGGCGGCGGGTGGACGTCATGTCGGTGGCGATGATGGGTGGATGGGGCGGCCGATCCTTCGGCGGCGGAGCGTGCTGGCGGGCGAGTTTACGACTGGCTGAGGGCGCCGTGATGGCGGAATGGGGTTTTCGTTGGGCGCGGGTCAGCTTGCCTGACCCGTGTGGTGTGCAGAGGCAATGGCTTGGCGGCAGGCCTGATCGTTCTCCTTTCACTGCCCCCGGGGTAAAACCCCGAGAGGCATGCTGCACAACTGCCACCGGCAAGCATGTCTGTAGGAGCGCACTCTGTGCGCGGCAGCCTGACGGAAGCGGTATCAACCCGGCGCTGCGGTCGCGCACAAGTGCGCTCCTACCGGTGTTTGCCAGCCGCCTGGACGGCCTGATCTTCTCCCGTTCGGGAGAGGAAGCATGGCGGCGCGTCACCATGGCCAGACCGCGCCACACCGCCCAGAACATCAAAGGGAAGCCGGCTTCGGCGCCAGCTTCCCCAGCGACGCCTTACCCCGCGGCGTCCGCCTCGACGTGGTAATGCGTCGCCACTTCCACTTCCTTCTTCGAGCCGAGGAACACCGGCACGCGCTGGTGCAGGCCGGACGGCTTGATGTCCATGATGCGTTCGCGACCGGTGGTGGCCGCGCCGCCGGCCTGCTCGATGATGAAAGCCATCGGGTTGGCTTCGTACATCAGGCGCAGCTTGCCGCCCTTGGACTTGATCTTGGCGTCCAGCGGATAGAAGAACACGCCGCCGCGCGTGATGATGCGATGCACGTCGGCCACCATCGAAGCGACCCAGCGCATGTTGAAGTCCTTGCCGCGCGGGCCGTCCTTGCCGGCAAGAAGCTCGCCGATGTAGCGCTGCATGGGCGCTTCCCAGTGGCGCTGGTTGGACATGTTGATGGCGAACTCGGCCGTTTCCTGCGGAATCTGGATGTCGCGGCGGCTGAGGATGAAGCTGCCCACTTCGCGGTCCAGCGTGAACTCATGCGTGCCGTGGCCAAAGGTGAGCACCAGCACGGTGGCCGGGCCGTACACCACGTAGCCGGCGGCGAGCTGGGTGGTGCCTTCCTGCAGGAAGTGCTCAGCCTTGGGTTCGGTGATGCCGTCGGGGCAGCGCAGCACCGAGAAGATGGTGCCCACCGAGATGTTCACGTCGATGTTGGAGCTGCCATCCAGGGGATCGAACAGCAGCAGGTGGTGGCCCTTCGGGTACATGTCGGGGATGGGCTGCGGATCTTCCATTTCCTCCGACGCGCACGCCGCGAGCTGGCCGCCCCATGCGTTGGCTTCGAGCAGGATCTCGTTGGAGATCACGTCCAGCTTCTTCTGTGCCTCGCCCTGGATGTTGCCCGTGCCGGCCTCGCCCAGCACGCCGCCCAGGGCGCCCTTGTTGGTGGCCACGGCGATGCGCTTGCAGGCGCGCGCCACGACTTCGATCAGGAGGGACAGCTCGGCATTCATGCGGCCGGCGCGGCGTTCCTCGATGAGGAACTGGATGAGCGAGATGGACTTCATGGCAAACCCGCAAGCAAAGGGATGCCTATTGTCCCGGCAGATGCCTCCGCTTGTCAGCTCAAAAGCTGACCAGTGGGTTCATCTTCCCGTTCTTAAACCATTTTCCGGGAAACCACCCGGGGTCAAGGCGGCGGCGCGGGAGGAATCGGGCTACCCCTGCTGACAACACGTTGGCAGCAGGGGGTCCGCACACTTCCTTCTCGTCAGAAGGAGGGAGTCTCATGCGCGACACGGTGTATTTCCTGGCGTTCGACGGCTTTGCGGACTGGCATGCGGCGCATGCGCTCTGCGAAATCCGCCGTCCGGGCGATTGGCAGTTGAAGACGGTGGGCTTTTCCCTGCAGCCGGTGCTGTCCATGGCGGGCCTGCGGGTAGTGCCGGAACTGACCCTGGACCAGCTCGACCTGCGACGCGCCGCGCTGCTGATCGTGCCCGGCGGATATCTGTGGGAACACGGGCATGGCGAGGAAGCGGTGGAGGCGGTGCGCCGTGTCCATGCGGCGGGCGCGCCGGTGGCCGCCGTGGACAGTGGTGTGCTGGTGCTGGCCCGGGCCGGGCTGCTGGATGCCTGCCGTCATACCGGCAGCTGGCCCGGCCACATCGGCGCCCACGTACCCGGCTATGCCGGTGCGGAGCACTTCGACCCGCTGGCGCTCGCCGTGAGCGATGGCCGGGTGATTACCGCCAGCCAGCTCGGCAGCGTGGAATTTGCCCGCGAGGTGATCCGCGCGCTGGATCTCTACAACCCGAGCGATCGCGAGCACTGGTACCGCCTGTTCAAGCACGCCCAGCCGCCACCGTGGTGCGCCGGTGAAGCCGCCGCCGTGGCGGCCTGATCAAGCAACCCGACGAGGAGGACGTCATGGCATTCCCGCTTGGAAAGATCCTGATGGCTTATCGCCCGCTCTATCTGCGGGGCTTGTTGATGGATGGCCAGTACCGACTGCCGGTCAGCGCGCCGGAGCCGGAGAAGGGCAAGAAGGTGGAGCAGAGCAAGGAAGTCGCGGCGACGCGTGCGCCTGCCGCATCCAACACGTTACGAGGAGCTCGCGCATGACCCGCACCTATCACGGCAGCTGCCATTGCGGCACGGTTCGCTATGAAGCAGATCTTGATCTCTCCGCCGGCACCGGCCGCTGCAATTGTTCCATCTGCCGCAAGCTGCGCTTCTGGGGCGCCATGGCGGACCTGAAAACCTTCCGCGTCGTGAGCGGCGAAGACGCGCTGGTGAACTATCGCTTCGGCACCGACAGCACGCAGAACCTGTTCTGCCGTCACTGCGGCACGCACTCGTTCCACCGTGGCTATGTGGAACAGATCGGCGGCGAGTTCGTCTCTGTCAACGTCACCTGCCTGGACGACGTGAGCGACGAGGAATGGGCTGCCGCTCCGATTCGCTATTCCGATGGTCGCGACAACAACTGGTGGAACGCACCCGCCGTTACCAGCTACCTGTGAGGAACATGCCATGACCGCGCCACGCGTCACCTTCTATCACGCACCCAACAGCCGTTCCGCCGGCACCCGCGGCCTGCTGGAAGAACTGGGCGTGGAGTACGACCTGCACGTGCTCGACTTCAAGAAGAACGAGCAGCGCGCCGCGCCGTACACCGCGATCAACCCGATGGGCAAGGTGCCAGCCATCGCCTATCGCGGCGAGTTGGTGACCGAGCAGCCGGCAGTGTTCCTTTTTCTTGCCGATCTTTACGCAGACAAGGGGCTGGCGCCTGCGTTGGACGATCCCCTGCGTGGTCCGTATCTGCGCTGGATGGTGTTCTACGGCTCGTGCTTCGAGCCTGCCGCCGTGGATCGCGCGATGAAGCGAGAACCGGTGCCGCCATCCACCAGTCCCTACGGTGACTGGGACACCATGTTCACCACGCTGGTGACGCAGCTGGAACGCGGTCCGTACATGCTGGGCGAGCGCTTCACCGCCGCCGACGTGCTGTGGGGCACCGCGCTGCGGTGGATGACGATGTTCAAGCTGGTGCCGGCCTTGCCGGTGGTCAGCGCCTATGTGGAGCGCGTCATGGCACGGCCGGGCATGCAGCGGGCGGCCGAGCTGGATGAAGCGCTGGCGGCGACATTGGCGGCGTGACGTGAAGTGGGCGCTGCGACACACCCATGACTCCCGGCGCTGGCCGCGCGCGCCTCGCTCCGCCATCATCGGCGAATGCGTCGTGCCGACCGGCTCTTCCTCATCATTCACGCCCTGCGCGGGCGTCGTACCGCGCTGCAGGCGCGCCAGCTGGCCGGCACGCTCGGTGTCTCGCTACGCACCGTCTATCGCGACGTGGCTGACCTCCAGCTCTCCGGCGTCCCCATCGAGGGCGAAGCCGGCGTCGGTTACCTGCTGCGCAAGGGCTCGGACATCCCGCCGCTGATGTTCACTGCCGACGAGCTCGAATCGCTGGTGGTGGGCACGCGCTTCGTGCGTGCGTTCGCTGGCCAGAAGCTGGCCGAAAGCGCACAGGCCGCACTGCTCAAGATCGAAGCGGTGTTGCCCGCCGATCTGCGCGAGCGCGCGACGCGCACGCGCATCTATGCACCCATCTGGCGCGATCAGAGCAAGACGGATTTCGCCGCGCTGATCGACCGGCTCAACGCGGCGATCACGGACAGCCAGGTGCTGCGCCTGGACTACAGCGACGAAGCGGGGCGCACTTCCACGCGCGAGGTGGAACCGCTGTGCCTGGCGTTCTGGGGTGGCAAGTGGACACTGGGAACGTGGTGCCGCCTGCGCGTGGGCTTCCGCAATTTCCGGCCGGATCGCATCGCAGGGTGCACCGTGACGGGCGAGCGGTTTGGTGAGGTGGATGGGCGGAATCTGGATGCCTATCTGGAAGCGATGCGCGGTTATTACGAGGGAATGGAGGGGTAGCTCTCTGTTCTCTCGCCGGTTCGTCCGGTAGGTGCTCGGAGCGGCGAGCGGAAGCGGCGGCATCCCTCGTCCCCCTGCATCATCCGGCAGACAAACCGGGGCGCGGCAACCGGCCAACGTGTTCCCGAGGCCACGCCGCCCAAAACCCGCTACGCTCCCCGTGCACCCATCCGGAGCGCCGCATGCCCACGACACCCCTACCCGTCGTCGCCAAGGCACCCGTCACCTGGCACCTGGACCTGGTCGCCGGCCTTTCCATCGCTGGTTTGCTGATTCCCGAAGCCGTTGCCTATTCCGGCATCGCCAACCTGCCTCCGCAGGCCGGCGTCATCGCGCTGTTCGTGGGCCTGGCCACGTATGGCCTGCTGGGGCGCAGCCGTTACGCCATCGTCTCGGCGACGTCGTCATCGGCGGCCGTGCTGGCGGCGGGTACGCTGGCCCTGGCGGGCGTGGACAATGTGTCGCGCGTGGCCATGGCGGCCACGCTGGTGCTGTTGGGCGGCGCCTGTTTCCTCATTGCCGGTGCGGCCCGGCTCGGTGGGCTTTCGCATCTGATCGCGCGCCCGGTGCTGCGCGGCTACACGTTTGGTCTGGCGTGCGTCATCGCGCTCAAGCAACTGCCGCACCTGATGGGCGTGGCGGATGTGCACGGCGATTTCGTGCCGGCCTTGCTGGTGCAGCTGGCGAAGGTATTGCCACAGGTGAACCTGGCAGCACTGGGGGCGGGCGTGGTGGCGCTGCTCCTGCTGTTCGCCTGCGAGCGTTTCCGTCGGCTACCGGGCAGCCTGGTGGCTATCGCCCTCGGTGTGGCGGCGTCGGGCTGGTTGTCGGCGCATGGCGTGGGGCTGACCGGGGAGATTCGCCTGGCTGCGGATCTGGGCTGGCCCACCTGGCCAAAGAGTGGTCAGTGGTTGCCCAGTGTTGAACTGGCGGCGGCATTGTTGCTGATCCTGTATGCGGAGTCGTACAGCTCCGTCCGCGGCTTCGCGCTCAAGCACGGCGACGCAGTGAACCCGAACCGCGACCTGCTTGTACTCGGTGTCGCCAACGTGCTGTCGGGCGTGCTGCACGGCATGCCGGTGGGCGCGGGTTATTCCGGCACCTCGGCGAACGAGGCGGCGGGCGCGCAGTCGCGGCTGGCGGGGCTGATCGGCGCGGCCAGCGTGCTGGTGCTGGTGCTGCTGGCGCTGCGCTGGATCGAACGTATTCCGCAGCCCGTGCTGGCGGCCATCGTGATCCATGCGGTGAGCAAGTCGTTGCGCGTGTCGGTGTTCGCGCCTTACCTGCGCTGGCATCGCGACCGGCTGGTACTGGCGGCTGCGGTGGTGGCGGTGCTGTCGCTGGGCATCCTCAATGGCCTGCTGTGCGCCATCGCCTTCAGCCTGATCATGCTGTTGCGCCAGCTCGCCACGCCGCGCCTGAGCGTGTTGGGCCGGCTGGCGGACGGCCATGATTTCGTCGACATGGGGCAGCATCCTGGCGCGCTGCAGGTACCCGGCATGCTGATCGTCCGTCCGGAAGAGCCCTTGTTCTTCGCCAACGCCGAGGCCGTGCTGGCGCAGGCCCGCCATCGCGTGGAGGCCTGCCAGGGCCTGCGGCGCGTGGTGCTGAGCCTGGAAGTCTGTCCTGATCTGGACGGCACCTCGCTCGAAGCCATCGGCGATTTCGCCACCTGGCTGGCCGACCGTGGCATCGAACTGCGCGTGGCCCGCCTGAAGGATGAGGCGCGCGATGCCCTCTCACGCATGGCCTTACCCCAGCTTCCGCCACAGGCGCTGGAAGACTGGAGCGTGGAGGATGCCGTGTCGGCATCGCCGCTCACCACCTCTTTGTCCAAGGGAACCCCGAAGTGAAGAAAGCTCTCCGCACGACCTGGCTGGCCGCCGCCACCACGCTCGCTCTTGCCGCGCCCGCCTGGGCCGATACCTCCGCCGACGCGCGCTTCAAGCAGATCTACGAGCAGGAGTGGTCCTGGCGCAACGGTCAGTCGGGCATCGCCACGTCGGGCGAGGCACAGCCCAACGGGTCGCGCCTGGACAACGTGGATGCCGCCAACCAGCAGAAGCGTCTGGACTACTGGCAGAAGGTGTCCAACGACCTCGACGGCGTGGACGTGAAGCAGCTGTCGCCGGAAGAGCAGGTCAATTACGCGGTGTACCGCGCGCAGATCCAGAACCTGCTGGCCGCGCAGAAATTCAAGCAGTGGCAGATGCCCTTCAACAGCGACTCGGCGTTCTGGAGCGACCTGAGCTACGTGCTTGAAGGCGACAAGCTGCGCACCACGCAGGATTACCAGCGCTACATCGATCGCCTCAACGAAGTGCCGGCGTACTTCCAGCAGCAGATCGCCAACATGCGCGACGGCCTGGCGCGCGGCTTCACCGTGCCCAAAGAGGTCCTGAAGGGCCGCGACGTTTCCATTTCGTCGGTTTCAGAACTGAAGGATCCGACGCAGAGCAGCTTCTACAAGCCGTTCGAGAAAATGCCCAGCACGGTGCCTGCCGCCGATGCTGCGAAGCTGCAGCAGCAGGCGAAGCAGGCCATCAGCGCCAAGGTGATTCCGGCCTACGCAACCCTGCTCACCTTCTTCCGCAACGAGTACGTGCCCAAGGCACGCACCACGCTGGCGGCTGAATCCATGCCGGACGGCAAGGCGTGGTATCGCCAGCAGATCATCGAGTACACCACGCTGGACATGGATCCGGATGCCATCCACAAGGTGGGCATGGAGCAGGTGGAGAAGATCCATGCCGAGATGGTCAAGACCATGCAGGAGACGGGCTTCAAGGGAAGCTTTGCCGACTTCCTGCATTTCCTGCGCACCGATCCGCAGTTCTATGCCAAGACGCCTGACGAACTGCTGATGCGCACCGCCTGGGTGGCCAAGCAGGTGGACGCGCAGCTGGGCAAGGAATTCGGCCGCCTGCCGCGCGGACGCTTCGCCATCGTGCCGGTGCCGGCGGATATCGCGCCGTACTACACCTCCGGTCGCGGCGGCGCGGGCCAGTACCTGGTCAACACCTATGACCTGCCGTCGCGCCCGCTCTACAACATGCCGGCACTGACCCTGCATGAATCGGCGCCGGGCCACTCGTTGCAGCTGGCGCTGGCCAGCGAACAGCACGGCCAGCCGGACTTCCGCCGCGAGGGCTACATCTCCGCCTACGGCGAAGGCTGGGGCCTGTATTCGGAATACCTCGGCAACGAGATGGGCATCTACAAGACGCCCTACGACCGCTTCGGTTACCTCACCTACCAGATGTGGCGTGCGTGCCGCCTGGTGGTGGACACCGGCATCCACCACCTGGGCTGGACACGCCAGCAGGCGATCGACTTCATGACGCAGAACACCGCGCTGTCCGATCGCGAGATCGCCAACGAAGTGGACCGCTACATCAGCTGGCCGGGCCAGGCGCTTTCCTATGAGCTGGGCTACCTGAAGATCCGCGAGCTGCGCCAGAAGGCCGAGCAGGCGCTGGGCCCGAAGTTCGACGTCCGCCACTTCCACGACACCGTGCTGCAGATCGGCTCCGTGCCGCTGCCGGTGCTGGAGAAGCGCGTGGACCAGTTCATCGCCGAAGGCGGCCCGGAGCCGGATTTCGGCTGTGACTGCAGCAAGGGCAAGGACGCAAAGAAGTAAGCACGTCGTCTAAGCCCGACGGAGCAGTGGCACCCGCGAGCGAGTGCCACTGCCCTGGGGTTCAGGGCTTTCCTTTCTCCGCATAGCGCTGCAGGCGTTCCAGCTGATCCATCAGCATGCCGTTGGCGGCCGTGGCGATCTTGTCCAGGCCGCTCGCGCCGGAGCCGTTGACGCGGTAGTCGAACTGCAGCGCCGTGCCCTCGGGCGCGGGCTTCAGGGTGAAGGTCATCACGCCATTCACCGCGAGGGACTGCAGTGGTCCCAGCGCCGTATCCAGCCGTAGCACGTGGCCGGGTGCCGCCCAGATCACGCGGCCATGTTCCACGCTCTGGCCAGCCCAGCGCTCGCAGAAGCAGCCGCCGGCCTCGGCCTTCAGGCTCAGGTGCGAGGCATCGCCGGAATAGGTGTGTTCGCTGTTCCACCAGTGGCCCACGTCGGTGAGCGCGGCATAGAGCTTGTCCGGCGGCGCGTGGATGGTGCGGTTGTCCTGGATCAGCAGGTGGTCGGGCGCGGCTTCCTTGACCTCGGCGTGTGCGCCAAGGCTGACCCACGAAAAAAGGACCGCGGCGGCAAGGGTTTGGTGACGCATGGCGTTTCCTCCCGGCTGGGGCAGGGCGGAGTATGCGTCTGTGGATAACTGGCCAGTACTGGCCAAACGGTGGATAACCCGCCCACTGGCGAAAAATTCACCAGTAAAGTAAAGTAGCTATCAACTTCACAGGGAGAGTCGAACCATGGCGGCTCATCTCCAGCCAGCAAGTCATCCCGCCTCTGATCTCGGCGGCCCCGCGCTGCGCGCCTTCTTCAACATCGCCGAGCGCTGGAACCTGCGCATCGCCGACCAGCGCCGCCTGCTGGGCGATCCGCCGGAATCAACCTTCTACAAGTGGAAGCGGCTGCAGAGCGGCACCCTGGGCCGCGACACGCTGGAGCGCATCAGTTATCTGCTGGGCATCTTCAAGGACCTGCAGATCCTGTTCCCCGACACCGCCCAGGCCGATGGCTGGGTCCATCGCGCCAACCGCGCCAGCATGTTCGGCGGGCACTCCGCACTGGATCGCATGCTTTCCGGCAACGTGGCCGATCTCTACGTGGTACGCCAGTATCTGGACGCCCAGCGCGGGTGATCAGAGCGAGAAGTGAGTGAAGAGAAGTGAGGAGTGAGAGAAGGGCAGAGCTTGCGACTCTCACTTCTCACTTCTCTTCACTCGTTCCTGGCCTTACGTCGCAACCGGCGATACGCCTCTCCGCCATACTCTTTCCCTCTGGCAGATCGCGTGAGAGTTGCACGTCATGGCCGACATTCCACCGCTCAAACGCATCCGCTGGAGCCATGCCTACCGCATCGTTCCCAGCCGTTTTCCGCCCATTGGCGTGTTCGACCGCATCGCCGAGCCGGGCGATCTGGAGGCGCTGTACGCCATCGAGGCGATGACCAATCCGCGCCTGCGCGACGAGATGGGCGACCTGCAGCTGGTGCCGGCCGAGCGTCGCATCAGTGGCCCCGGCACCACGCCGGTGATGGCGGCATTCACCCACCTCAACCCCGAAGGCAGCCGGTTCTCCGATGGCAGCTGGGGCGTGTTCTACGCCGCGCACAGCGTGGCAACGGCGGTGGAGGAAACGGTCTATCACCGCGAGCTCTTCCTTGCCGCCACGGCGGAACCGGCCTGCGATATCGAAATGCGCTGCTACAGCACCAGCATCCAGGCGAAGCTGCACGACCTGCGTGGCGGGTGGAAGGCCGAGCACGATGCGGATGACTATGCCGCCGGCGTCGCGCTGGCGCGCAAGCTGCGCAACGCGGGTTCCGATGGACTGGTCTACGACAGCGTGCGCCATGCCGGTGGCGAATGCGTGGCGGTGTTCTATCCCGACCGCGTGGCGCCCTGCGTGCAGGCACAGCACCTGATGTATCGCTGGGACGGCCAGCGCATCGCCCAGGTGCTGACCGTCGATGAGTGGAAGCGCGGCTAGCCGGTCCGCGCGCCGGGCATAAAAAAGGCCCTTCTTGCGAAGGGCCTCCGCGGCGTCCTTGCCGACAGGTCTCCCCTTGTCAGAAGCGATAGCCCACGCTGGCGCCGAACACGATGGGGTCGATCTTGGCGGTGCCTACCTTGGCGTTGTCGACTTTCACATCGCCCTCGATATAGGCCCAGCGCACGTCCACCGTGGCCAGCCACTTCTCGGAGATCTTCAGGTCGAAGCCCGCGCGCACTGCCGGGCCCCAGCTGTTGGCGATGCTGACGCTGCTGCCGTAGAGCGCGCCGGTGGCATGGGTACCGAAGAAGTTGGTGTAGTTGACGCCGGCGCCGAGGAAGGGCGACCAGGCTGCGCCAGGCATGAAGTGGTAGTTGATGCCGAAGGTCGGGGGGAGCTCCTTCGTGCGGGCCACCGTGCCCAGCCCGGCAAGGCTGATGTCATGCAGGAACGGCGTGGCGGCGAGTACATCCAGGCCCCAGTTCGGGGTGAACATGTACTCGAGGTCGATGGTGGGCCGGCCGCTGCTGCTCACGTCGGCGCGGGCACCGGCAAGCGTGCCGTTGTTGCTCTTGGGCGCCACGACGGCGGCACCGACGCGCACGACCCAGTTGTCGTCGGCGTGGGCGGCGGGAGCAGCAACCGCACCGAACGTAGCGGCAAGGACGAGAGGGAGCAGGACTTTCATGGCGTGGTTCCGTTGTGTCTTTCGTGGGGGACAAGGCCATGGTCGTTAGGATCTCGTTGCGTGCTTTTGATCCAGATCATTCGTAAACGGGGCATACGGACGCAGGCACCGACGTCAGGAAAAGCAAAAGGCCCGCACGATGGCGGGCCTTTCTGCGTGTTGCATGCACCTGGGCTCAGGTATCGGCGTTGGTTGCCCAGCCTTCGCGATTGCCGCGCGTGAACACGCGGTCGCTGTCCAGCACGTCGCCCGCGGCATGCGCGGCCTGTGCCTGCAGGCTGGCATAGATCGGCGTGAAGTCCGGGCGCGTGGCGTCGAACAGCTGCTCGAAGCTGTCGATCACGAAGTAGGTCTGCTGGAAGGTATCGATGCGGTAGCGCGTGCTCATCACGCGTTCCAGGCCGAAGCCGATGCGGTTCGGGGAGGCGGAATCCAGCGAGTAGATCGACTCGCCCTTGGAGCTGACGATGCCTGCACCGTAGATGCGCATGCCTTCGCTGGTGTTGATCAGGCCGAACTCCACCGTGTACCAGTACAGGCGCGTGAGGTTCATCAGCGCTTCGGGACCAATCGCAAACGCCTTCATGCCGCCACGGCCATAGGCCTGCATGTAATCAGCGAACACGGGGTTGAGCAGCAGCGGCACATGGCCGAACAGGTCGTGGAACAGGTCCGGCTCGCTCAGGTAGTCGAGCTGGTCGGGCTTGCGGATCCACCAGCTCACCGGAAAGCGTCGATTGGCCAGATGATCGAAGAACACCTCGTCCGGCAGCAGGCCTTCCACCGCCACCAGCTCCCAGCCGGTGGCGGCACCCAGCACCTTGTTCAGGTCGGCAAACTTGGGGATGCCGCCGTCGCCCATGCCGAAGCGCTCCACGCCGTCCAGGAATTCCTGGCAGGCACGGCCGGGCAGCAGGTCGCGCTGGCGCGCGTAGAGGGTGTCCCACACCTGATGGTCGGTGGCGGTGTAGTCCGCCCACGGCTGCTCCACGACGCCCGTGGCATACACCGGCACATAGCCACGGTCGGTCTGATGGTGCTCTACGCGGCGCGGTGTGGTGTTCATGGCGTGCTCCTGGCGATCAGGCCGGCGTTGCTTTGACGCTTCAGCATAGGGCGATTGCCACGCACGTTGATTGTTTTGTTGCATCTGTACAGCTCGATTGAGCAATAATCGTGTTCCATCAATCGTATCTATGGAGATTTATTGCCATGGCTACTCTGGATCGTACCGATCTGCGGATTCTTGCCGTCCTCCAGTCGGAAGGGCGCATCACCAACGCGGAGCTGGCCGACAAGGTCAGCCTGTCTCCCTCGGCCTGCCTGCGCCGGCTGCAGCGCCTGGAGGCGGATGGCGTGCTGACGGGCTATAGCGCCCAGGTGGACCCTCAGGCGGTGGGGCTCGGGCTGCAGGCCTTTGTCCGCGTGCAGCTGGCCAAGCACGAAAGCGCCCAGGTCGAGCGCTTCGTGGAACTGGTCAACGACTGGCCGCAGGTGGTCTCCTGCTATGCCCTGACCGGCGACATGGACTACCTGTTGCACGTCTATGTGACTGATCTGCAGGATTTCTCCCGCTTCCTGCTCGACCGGCTGCTCAACGCCTCGGGCGTGGCGGATGTCAATTCCAGCTTCGTGCTGCGCACCGTGAAGCACTCGTCGGCCCTGCCGCTGGGCCAACGGGAGCACTGATGGTGCGACGCAGGGACGCAGCCAGCGACTAACGCTAAACTAACCGGACTGATGAACAGCCATTCCCTTACCGCCCCAGCCCGCCGAGACCTGATGCGACCCTTGCGCTACCTCTGGCGCGTGCCTTTGCTGCTGCTGCACATCGTGCTGGGCATACTGCTCTGCTCGCTCGTGCTTACCTGGCGCCGCGATGTAGTGATGAAGAATGGCCGCGAGCCGTTTGCGCATCGCACCATCCGATGGTGGTCCACCGCGCTGCTGCGCATCTTCGGCCTGCGTTCGGTTCGGGTGGGCAAGCCGCTGGCCGACCCGGTGCTGTTCGTCGCCAATCACACCTCCTGGATCGACATCGAGCTGCTGCACAGCCAGCGCGCGGCCTGTTTCGTGGCCAAGGCGGAAATCGCCAGCTGGCCGCTGGTCGGCTGGCTGGCCTCGGCGGGTGGCACCATCTTCCATCGCCGTGGCAGCAACCATTCGCTGGCGGCGGTGATGCAGGTGATGGTGGATCGTCTGCGCGCAGGTCGTTCCGTGGCCGTGTTTCCCGAAGGTGGCACCGGCCATAACGGCGTGCTGCGCGTGTTTCACGCGCGCATCTTCCAGGCCGCGCTGGATGCGGAAGTTCCGGTGCAGCCGGTGGCCTTGCGCTTTGCGCGTGCCGGTCGCCGCGTGGTCGATGCCGGTTTTCGCGACCACGAAAACTTCATGCAGAACTTCCTGCGCCTGCTGGGCGAGGCGCCGCTGGATGCCGAGGTGCACTTCCTCGAGCCCGTGCCGGCCACGCCGGATGCGCGCCGTCGCATGGCCGAAACCTCGCGCGAGCGCATCGCCGCTGCGCTGGAAGACAAGCCCGGCACCGATAACCAAGCATGACGCTGCCCAAGGGAAAGGATTTTCTGCCGCCGGCGCCGCTGCGTAGTGGCCATATCCAGACCATGCTGTCTTCCAGCGGCGTGCGTCGCATGCTGCTGCCCAAGGCGGCGCAGACCGTGCTGCAGGGTTCGGAGCCGATGATGGTCGACGGCGGCGATGGCGTGCGGCTCACCGGCGCCTACACCGCGCAGAAGACGCATCCCCGGTCGCGTGGACTTGCCGTGCTGTTCCACGGCTGGGAAGGCAGCGTCGATTCCACCTATGTGCTGCAGACTGGCAGCCGCCTGCTCGGCGACGGCTGGGACGTTTTCCGCCTGAATTTCCGCGACCACGGCGACAGTCATCATCTCAACGAGGCGCTGTTCCATTCGTGCCGCATCGACGAGGTGGTGCACGCGCTGGGCGATATCGCGCAGCGTTTCCCCAACCGGCCGATGGCGCTCGCAGGATTTTCGCTGGGCGGCAACTTCGCGCTGCGTGCCGCCATGCAGGCTCCGGCGGCAGGTCTGCCGTTGAGCTACGCGCTGGCGGTGTGCCCGATCATCGATCCGGGCGAAGGGCTGTTCTCGCTGGAAGGCCAGGCGCCGTGGTTCTACCAGGCGTACTTCATGCACAAGTGGCGCCGCTCCCTGCAGGCCAAGCAGGCAGCGTTCCCGCACCAGCAATACTTCGAGCTGGCCGAGCTCAAGCAGAACCTGCGCGGCCTTACCGCGTCGCTGGTGGCGCGGCATACCAATTTCGCGTCGCTGGAAGCCTATCTGGATGGCTATTCGGTGGCCGGCCGCGCGCTGGCGGACATGCACGTGCCGTGCACCATCCTTACCGCGCGCGATGATCCCGTCATTCCCGTGGCAGCCTTCGAGAAGCTGGACCTGCCGGCCAACGTGGAGCTGGACATCTCACCCTACGGCGGCCATTGCGGCTTCATCCGTGGCTGGAACATGACCAGCTTCACCGACGACTACATCGCCGCGCGCTTCAACGCGATCGTGCCCTGATCCTTTCTTTCCCGGTGGGAGCGCACCCTGTGCGCGACTGGGCAACCCGTGGACGCCAGTCGCGCACAGGGTGCGCTCCTGCAGGAAGGGTTACGCGCGGTTCGTCACGACGGCGTTGCATCATCCGCGTCAGGATCGCCAGTCATTCCACCGGGAGACAAGCAGATGGCTCACGCCAAGGGCAGCTTCGAGGTAAAGATCACGCCGCAGGCACCAGACGAAGGCGTAGGCGATCCCAGCGTCGGCCGCATGGCCATCGAAAAGCAGTTCCACGGCGACATGCAGGGCGAGGGCCATGGTCAGATGCTGGCGGTGGGTACGGCCGTGGACGGCTCGGCCGGCTACGTGGCGATGGAACGGGTCAACGGCAGCGTGCACGGCCGCCAGGGCAGTTTCGCACTGCAGCACGCCGGCACGCTGACGCGTGGCACGCCGCAGCTCTCCGTCACCATCGTGCCGGATTCGGGCACGGACGGACTTGCCGGCATCGCAGGGCACCTGACCATCACTATCGCGAACGGCGTGCATTCGTACGATCTCGACTACAGCCTGCCCGATAGCCCATGACGCTACCCCCTCGCGGCGACATGGCGGTACGCTGTCAGACTCCCTCCATGGAGTGTGTTCCATGCGCAAGTTGATCCTTGGCCTGCTGGGGCTGCTGATGGCCCAGGCGGCGATGGCGGCACCGCAGCTGGACAAGCTCACGATGCCGAAGGGATTCCACGTCGCGGTGTATTCGGACCAGGTGCCGAACGCGCGGGAAATCGCACTGGGCGCCAAGGGCACGGTATTCGTCGGTTCCAACAGTGCCGGCAAGGTCTATGCCCTCACCGACACCAGGGGCGACGGGCATGCCGACAAGGTGCGCGTGATCGCCAGCGGCCTGCAGCTGCCGGTGGGCGTGGCCTTCAAGGACGGCAACCTGTATGTGTCCGCCGTGAGCAAGATCCTCGTGCTGCGCGACATCGAGAATCACCTCGACACCCCACCCACGCCGGAAGTGGTCAACGACAAGTTTCCCACCGAGACCCATCACGGCTGGAAGTTCATTGCCTTCGGGCCAGACGGCAAGCTGTATGTGCCGGTTGGTGCACCCTGCAACATCTGCGACAAGGGCAAGGACTACGCCAAGATCACGCGCATGAACGCGGACGGCAGCGGGCTGGAAGACGTGGCCTACGGCGTCCGCAACACCGTGGGCTTCGACTGGCAGCCGACGACGAAGCAACTGTGGTTCACCGACAACGGCCGCGATCTGATGGGCGACGACATGCCCAGCGACGAGCTGAACCGGTTGTCGCATGTCGGTGAGCACTTCGGCTATCCGTACTGCCACCAGGGCGACACGCTCGACCCCGAGTTCGGCCAGGGCAAGAACTGCAAGGACTATACGCCGCCGGTTTACAAGCTGGGCGCGCACGTGGCGTCGCTCGGCATGCGCTTCTATGAAGGGGCGCAATTCCCGGCCAGCTACAAGGGCGCGATCATCATTGCCGAGCATGGTTCATGGAACCGCAGCAAGAAATCCGGTTATCGCGTGATGGCCGTCCATCTCAACGGCGACAAGGTCACCGCGTATGAGCCACTGCTGGACGGTTTCCAGCAGGACGAACGGGCCTGGGGTCGTCCCGCCGACGTGCAGCCGCTGCCTGACGGCAGCGTGCTCGTCAGCGACGACCTGGCCGGCGCGGTCTATCGCGTTACCTACGAAAAACCCTGATGCGGCGCCTGCACGGCGACGCGACACTCGATTCATCGCCATTCATCCGGGAGAACGACCTTGCAACTGCGTAGTGACAGCTTCGAACACGGGCAGCCGATGCCGACGCGACTGGCCTTTGGCAAACGCGGCGAACCTTTCGCCCTGTCGGACAACCTCAGTCCGCACCTCGCGTGGAATGGCGCGCCGCACGCGACGCGCTCGTTCGTGCTCACCTGCCTCGACTTCGATGTGCCGAGCAAGCCGGACGACGTGAACCAGGAAGGCCGCGTGGTGCCGGCCGACCTTCCGCGCGTGGAGTTCGTGCACTGGCTGATGGCCAACATTCCCGTCGAGTGCGGCGAATTGGCCGAAGGCGCTTGCAGCAATGGCATCGTGGCACGCGGCAAGCGCGCGCCGTATGGGCCGCCGGGCAGCGTGCAGGGCATCAACGACTACACCGGCTGGTTCGCCGGCGATGCCGATATGCGCGGTGAATACCTGGGCTACGACGGTCCGTGCCCGCCGTGGAACGATTCCATTGTCCACCACTACCACTTCCGCCTGTATGCGCTGGACGTAGAGAGCCTGCGGCTCGCCGATGGGTTCACCGTGAATGAACTGCGCGAGGCGATGGACGGCCATGTACTGGCCGAGGCAGAGATCATGGGCACCTACACCATCAATCCCGCGGCAGCCTGAATGCCCTCGTCGCGAGCGTGAACGGTGACCAAAGGCCGGTCCGGACTGAGGCTATCTTCACGCTCGCAAGGCGCAGGCTGTGGGTGAATGTCGGCGGGTTGATGTCATGCCCGCCGAGAGGATCGCACCATGCTCCACTACGCCCTGGTTTTCCTGGTCATTGCCGTCATTGCCGCGCTGTTCGGTTTCACCGGTATCGCGGGTGCTGCCGCAGGCATGGCGAAGATTCTCTTCGTCATCTTCCTGATCCTGGCCATCATTGCGTTCTTTCGTCGCGCGAGTTGAACGAGGGCACGCTGGAGCGGCATCCCCCGGTACGCACGACCGAACACATTGGTTACAGTGAATGTCCGCCTCATCGGAGAACGTCATGAACAAGCAAGTCCAGGCGCACGAGGAAAACACGGCTGCCGAGCGTATCGAGGAACGTGCCGAGCGCATCAAGCAGGCCACCACGACCGCCGTGACGAACACCAAGGAAGCCGTGGAGCGCGCTGCCGATCACGTCGAGGACGGCCTGCATCGCGCCACCGACAAGGCAGCAGATGCCGCCACGCGGGCCACCGAGAAGGCTGACGAGTATCGCCAGCGCGGCCGCGAGGCGTACGACGACGCCATCGACCGCGCCGATGAATGGCTGGAGCGCGCCCGCGACTACGTGCGCGAGAAGCCTGTGCAGTCGGTGGCTATTGCCATTGGCGCCGGCTGGTTGCTTGGCCGCATACTCCGCCGCTGATTGATCACCTGAGCCCGTTCAATGGCCTCATCGCAGCGACGAGGCTACCCATAGGCTCACAGCCGAGGACAGCGGATGGACCAGACCGGACGCGATGACGCGCCCGCCTCGCCCGACGAGACGCCTTCTCCTGCGCCGCCGGGCCTGCTGGACGACATCGGCCGCCTCGGCCGGGCCTTCCAGAAGCTGTTCGGAGCTCAGCTCAAGCTGCTGGCGGCCGAGCTGGGGCTGGCGCGCAGCGCCGTCCACTGGTTGCTGGTGGCCGGTCTGGTGGCCACCGTGGCCGCCGTCGGCTTCGGGCTGACCCTGCTGGGCCTGATCGGCTGGCTGCTGGCGCAGTGGTTCGGTTCGTGGACCTGGGCCCTGGTGTCGCTGGCCGTGGTGGAACTGGTCTTCCTCGGCGGGGCGCTGCTGCTGTTCCGTCGCTGCATGCACTGGATGACGCTGCCCGCGACGCGGAGCGAATGGGGTGCGATGATGCGCGAGACCCTGCGCCGTCCCGACCCGCAGGCCGATCCCCGCCCGGAGGACGAGCCATGAGCCTCATCAAGCAACTGCATGCGGTACGAGAAGCGCAGGACCGCGCGCAGAACGCCCGTGGCGAACTGGCCGTGCCCGCCCAGGCCCTGTTGTCGCGCGGCCAGCGTTACCCGCTGACCACCGTGGGCATGGCGGCCGGAGCGGGCTTCGTGCTTGGCCAGCTCAACGTGCATCCGCTCCGCGTGCCCGGCCTTGGCGCCCTGTTGAGCGGCACGGCGGCGGAAGTGGTCGGACAGGCCATGCGACTGGTCGCGGATTTCGCGCAGGAACACAGCGACCTTTCATGAACACGCCGA
Organism: Dyella telluris; assembly: GCF_014297575.1. Taxonomy (NCBI): domain Bacteria; kingdom Pseudomonadati; phylum Pseudomonadota; class Gammaproteobacteria; order Lysobacterales; family Rhodanobacteraceae; genus Dyella; species Dyella telluris. The sequence continues at coordinate 2,263,006 of NZ_CP060412.1, forward strand.
TGTCCCCGCCACCGCCTGTCGCCGCGGGTGACGAGGCGCTTCTGGATCTGCCCGTCGAAGCGATGGTGCCCAGTCGCGAGCCGAGGCTGAACCTGTTGCACGTGAACCGCGCCCAGAGCGCGCGGCGACACCTGCGCGGCATCCGCATGGTGCTCAACATCTTTCTGGCGCTGGCGCTGCTGTACACGGTGACGATCACCAAGCAGTTGCTGATACCGCTGGTGCTTGCCTCCTTCATCGGTCTGGCACTCAACCCCATCGTGGCGCGCTGCGCGCATATGGGTATTCCTCGCTGGCTCGGTGCCAGTGTGTTGATGATCGGCCTGATCGCCGGCATCGGCACTGGCATCGGCATGCTCACCCAACCCGCGCTGGGCTGGGTGCACGAGGCGCCGACTGCCATTCGCAGTTTCATTCCCAAGCTGCGCAGCGTGATGCAGCCGCTGGAGGCTGCCAATCGCGCCACCCAAGGCCTGACCGGGCCGACGCGCGTGCAGGGTTCGGTGCAGTCACCGCTTTCCATCACCATCTGGGACATCGTGGCCACCACGCCCAAGGTGCTGGCGGGCGTGCTCACGGTGGTGCTGCTGGTGTTCTTCTTCCTCGTCTACGGCGACCTGATGCTCAGGCGGTTGGTGCAGGCCTCGCCGAGCTTCGGCTACAAGCGCCATGCGGTGCATGTGGTGCGCGGCATCCAGTTCGAGGTATCGCGTTACATTCTCACCGCCACGCTGATCAATCTTGGCCTGGGCGCCGCCACGGCCGGCATGCTGTGGCTCTATCACATGCCCGATCCGCTGTTGTGGGGAACAGTGGCGATGCTCGCCAATTTCATTCCCTACGTGGGCGCGATCAGCACCACCGCCGTGCTCGCCGTAGTGGGCCTGCTCAACTTCAACCAGGCGGGTTCGGCCTTGCTGCCGGCGCTCACCTTTGCCGGCATCACGGCATTCGAAGGCAATGTGGTCACGCCACTCATCCAGGGTCATCGCATGCGGCTCAGCCCCATCGCGATCCTGCTGTGGCTGCTGGTGTGGGGCTGGCTGTGGGGCATTCCAGGCGCCTTGCTCGCGGTACCCATGCTCACCAGCGCCAAGCTCGTGGCCGAGCGCGTGCGTGGCTGGCGCTGGTTTGTGCGCATGGTGCAGCGCTGATCGCCGGATGACCGCGCCGCTCGCCATCCGCTTTGTAACGGCGCAGGACTTCGCCGCCTGGCAGCCGCTGTGGGATGGCTACAACGCGTTCTATGGGCGCAGTGGAGAAACGGCGTTGCCGGAGGCATTCACGCGCATCGCGTGGTCGCGCTTCCTGGATCCGGCCGAACCGATGCATGCGCTGGTGGCCGAGCGTGAAGGCCAGCTGCTCGGCCTCGCGCACTATCTGTTCCATCGCAACACCACCAACCCCGCGGACAACTGTTACCTGCAGGACCTGTTCACCGTACCGGCCTCGCGCGGGCTGGGAGTCGGTCGCGCGCTGATCGAGGCGGTTTACGCGCAGGCGCGCGAAGCCGGCGCGGGACGGGTGTACTGGCAAACGCACGAAACCAATGCGACCGCCATGCAGCTCTACGACAAGCTAGCCGAGAAGTCAGGCTTTCTGGTGTACCGCAAGCCGTTGTAGTGTCGGGGCATCTCACGTTCGCAGCGGGTGGGTGCCATGCATGCAGGGAAGACGGGAGCGAAAGCATTTGCGTGGCTGCTCGCATGCTGCAGCTCTGTTGCCTTAGCGGCTTCCCCGGCGGCGGACACACGGCCGCTCTGCGGTGTTCCATCCGGCAGCCAGACTCCCGCCGTACGTGAAACCACGCTTGCCGGCGTCCCCGCGATACTTCGCGTGCCTGATCATGTCCGCAAGCCACCGATTATCCTCTGGCATGGCTTCGGTCCGCCCGCGAGCGAAAAGGCCATGATGGAAGCGTTGCCCCTGGACGACGTGGATGCTGTGAAGGTCTACCTTGGCCTGCCCTTGTTCGGTGCGCGTGCGCCCGAAGGTGGTATGAAGGAGTTGGCGCGGCGACAAGGCGAAGACGTCGGCCTGCTGGTCTTCAAGCCCGTGGTGGTCGGCGCGGCCGACGAATTGCCAAACGTGGTGGACGCATTGCGGAAAAACGCCTGCATGCAGCAGGGCGCATCGGTGACGCTGGTTGGCTTTTCCGCAGGTGGCGCGGCGACGCTCGATGCGCTGATACAAGCCAAGGTAGCCATCGATGTGGCGGTACTCATCAACCCTTCCACTGGCCTGAGCGAATCAGTACAGGCGTACGAGAAGGCCACCGGCAAGACCTACGCCTGGTCGCCCGCTTCGCGCGCGCTGGCGCAGGAAAGCGATGCTGCCGCGCATGTATCGCAGATCGCCGCCCATCGTCCGGCACTGCTGTTCCTGCAGGGCACCGACGACGCCGTGATCGATGCGATGGCGGTGTCGTCGCTGGTCGAGCGCCTGAAGCCGTTCTATGGTGAACAGCTGCAACGATTGCAGCTGACCCGGCCCGCTGGCATGTCCCACCAGTGGGCCAGCGATCCCGCTACGTTGGCAGTGGTGCGCAAGGCTACCGGCGACTGGCTCGTCGAGCACCCGCCGTAGCTGCGGTTCACTGGTCGATGCCGTGCGCCTTCAGTACGTCGCTGATGTTGAACAGCCACAGATTGCGCGAGCCGTTGAGGGGCTCTTCCAGGCGGTGCTGCAGCGAGGCCGCGTCATCGAGCGTCTTCGGGAAACGGACGTCACTCTCCCGGTTGCTGCTGACGTACAGTTCGCCGAAATGGCGCCCGAGCGCCGGTGCGTTTTCCAGCGAGGCACTGTTGACGTCGCCGGGTAGATGCATCGGCTTGCCCCATTGTCCCTTGTCGTCGCGAAAGGCGATGTAGATATCCGCGCTGCCCAGCGAATCGCCCTCGTTGCCCGCGTAGACAAGAAAGCGCTCCTGCGGATCCACGCTGGGGTCCATGCGGTTGTGATCGACCTCGCCCAGATCCACGCGCTCGGGCGGGGCGTAGCCGTTCGCCGTTCGGCGCGCCACATAGATCTGGTACGCCTTGCCTGCATCGGGACGATGGGCAGAAAAGTAGATGTTGCCGTTGGCGGCCACGGACGGGCTGTAGATCATGGCGCCGTCGTTGTGCGCGCCATCCACATGCACGGGTGTTCCCCAACGACCATCGCCCTGTCGTTCGACGTACCACAGGTGCTTCCCGGTAAACGTGCGTCCGTCCATCTCGGCCATCATCGGCGCATCACCCGGATGCGGCGGGCGGTTGGACACGAAGTACAGGCGCTTGCCATCGGGTGACATCGCCGGCTCGGAGTCATGCCACTGGCCGGAGAACGGCGCGACTTCCGGCGTGCTCCAACTGCTGCCCTGACGCTGCGAGACGAGGATGGTGTCGTCCTTCTCGGCGAAATCCGAGCGCATGAAATACAGCGTGTTGTTGTCCCGGCTAAGCGCCGCCGATGTTTCCTGCAAGCCGGTGGAGATCGTGCCCGGGCCGACCAGCTCGCCCGCGAAGGTCGAGCCGGTGGCCAGCGCAGCGAAAAGAGACGTGATCAGAATGAGCGGCTTCGACGGCATGAAGGACATTCCTTTGAAGTTGGGGACGGTGAAGCGACTTCATCCTGAAGTGACGGGCATCAATGCGCAGCGGATTTGTGACCGCCGGTCGCGGCGGCGTGACGAGCGGTTGCCAGCGCGCCGCCGGCGGTCAGGCCATGCCGAGCGCGCGCCGCGCCGGCATGCGGAAGCGGCGGCTCAGGTTGAGGCGCGTACCGTCCTTCAGGACCACCTCGGCGCTTCCCTGGAACAGCGGATGCACCTCGTGGATGCGTTCCACGTTCACCACGGTGCCGCGATGGATGCGCAGGAACCGGGCGGGATCGAGCAGGCCAAGCAGGTGCCGTAGCGATTCACGATGAAGATAGGTCGCCACGCCCGCATGGATATGCACGTAATTGCCATCGGCGCGGATCCAGTCGATGTCATCCACCGCGATCACCCGGATATGCTCGCCCTGTTGCACGCTCAGGCGTTGCAGGAAGGGCGATGCCGATGGAGCCGCTGCCACGGTGGCGCCATCGCCGCCCGCGTGCAGTCCGCGCCAGTGGCGTCGCACGCGTGCCATGGCCTGGTCGAAGCGCTCCTGGTCGATGGGCTTGAGCACGTAGTCGATCGCATTGGCATCGAACGCGCGCAGCGCATGCTGTCCGAATGCCGTGGCGAACACCACCATCGGCAGGTGATCGCGCTTCATGCCCTGCAGCAATCGGAAACCGTCCATGCCGGGCATGCGGATGTCCAGGAACAGCAGATCGGGGTCGAGTGCTTCGATGGCCTGCCGTGCTTCGTTCGCATTGGCGCATTCACCGACAATGGCGACGTCCTCGTGCGAAGCCAGCGCCTGCCGTATCGCCAGGCGTGCCAGCATTTCATCGTCGACCAGAAGCGTGCGGATGGCGGGCGTATTCATGCCGCGCACTCCCGGAACGGAAAACGCAGTTCCACGCGCGTGCCGCCGTTCGCCCTGCGTTGCAGTTCCACGGTGGCGGCGTCGCCGAACAGCATGTCCAGCCGCGTGCGCGTATTGCCCAGGCCAATGCCTTCCCTCGCGCCACCGGGCGGCAGGCCGATGCCGTCGTCATCCACGCGCAGCAGCAATGCATCGCCTTCGCGGCGTGTCTCGATGTGCAGCGTGCCGCGCTCAGTCTTGTCGAGCAGCCCGTGGCGCAGCGCGTTCTCCACCAGCGGTTGCAGGATCATGTTGGGAACCAGCGCACGCATGGTGTCCGTGGATACATCCAGGTGCGTGGTGAGCCGATCCTGGAAGCGCACCTGCTGGATGCCGAGGTAGCAGTTGAGGAACTCCATTTCGCGCGACAGCGGCACCTGCTGGGCGTGGCGTTCCTCCAGCGTCAGGCGGAGAAAATCACTGAGCCGCGCGATCATCTGTCGCGCCTGCACCGGGTCCGCCAGCGCCAGCGCGGAAATCGCGTTGAGCGTATTGAACAGGAAATGCGGTTGCAGCTGCACGCGCAGTGTCTGCAATTGCGACTGTACGAGCTGGGTTTCCAGGTTGGCATTGCGCAGCCGCTCGTCACGCAGCCGGCGTTGCGAATCGATGGCGCGCAGCACCACCAGCATCACGCCGTAGGTGAGCACGCTCAGGTGGAAGTTATAGGCGAACTGCATGCGCGCGAATGCGCCGAAGGCAAGATGGGGTTGCGAGCTTGGTGGTCCACACAGCGTCCAGTAGATGCACAGTACCAGCATGACCTGTGCAGCGGCGAGCACGATGCTGGCGGGCGCGTGTACGGCCCAGAAGCGTCCCCAGCCACCGGTGCCACCCTGCGTACCGAGCCAACTGACGGCGGGCGTCAGCAGCATCCACAGGTAAGCGTTAGCCAGGTTCCAGGTGAGCGGGCGTGTCCAGTTGAAGGCCTCGCCTTCACTGATCATGGAGATCACCGAGCTGGCCGTGTAGGACAGGGCCAGCAAGGTCCAGAAGGCGAAGACCAGTCCCCAGATCTTCCAGCGTGGCGCAGTCATCAGGTCGGACACGGGAGCCTCACCGGCGCGGGCCGCAGCAGCGAACCGGCACAGTGTGGAACGCCGCGGTGTCGCGGCGACAGTGCCTGAAGGCGTGCATCAACCGATCACGCAGGGCGCCGGGGAAGCGTCCGATGGCAGGCCATGCGCGGAAAGCCACGGCGCCAGCGAGACGCGCCAGATGTGGTCGTCACCGCCCTTGTCCTGCGGGGAGCCTGACGAGGGCAGGGTGCGATCGCTGGAGTAGTACAGCGTGCGATGGTCGCAGCCCAGCTGCGAGCCCATGCTGTGGGTGCCGCCGTTCACCACATCACCCAGGTCCTCCGGCTCGCTCCAGTTGTTGGGCGTGTGGAAGGCGATGGCGAGCCGATACGGTTGCCTGGGATCGTGGCGGATGCTGAACACCATGAACGAACGATCCGGTGCGATAGCCACATCCCGGACCTGCGCATCCTTGTCGCCTACCGCCACCGCATATGCGGCCTGGTACTGGCCGTTCTCGTGGATGGCCCGCATGGGTCGTATCACGCCATCCGGCGCGCAACCGATGTAATAGATGCTGCCATCCGACGCCACGCTGGGTGCGAACGTGCTGGTGCAGGTGTTGACGGTATCGGGGAGGCGCCTGGGCTCGCTCCAGCCGTTGCCCTCGCGGTCGACGCGCCACAGGTTGAGGCCCTGGCCGGCCAGCACCTTCCCTTGGCGCACGGCGTCAATGGGCTTGCCCCCGGCCATGGCAGGTCGGTTGGACGTGAATATCAGGTAGGAGCCGTCCGGCGCCATGGTCGGGTCGCCATCACGCCAGTGACCGGAGAAAGATGCAGGCACCGGTGCCGACCACTTGCCATGAGCGCGGTGCGAGACCATCACGGCGGCACCGTTCTCGGAACCACGCATGAAATAGACGGTATCGCCGTCCGGCGTGAAGGCAGGCGACTCGGCATCGGCGAGATCGCCGGGCAGGAAGGCGATCGGCTTGGGCGGGTTGGCGGGCACGGGCGTCATCAGCGGCGAGATCGCGAGCAGGACGACACAGATCATCTGTTGCCACATCATGGCGGGCACTCCCTTGGATACGCAGGTAAAGGAATCTGCGCATCAACCTAGGATGTCCCGCGCCATGCGTCGCCACGTTTGTGACAAGCGGCACTCCCGCTGCCACGAGCGGCATCACACCATCGGCAGACGGTACGGTGACGTCACCAGTCGATGCGTTGCCGGTCGCGGAAAAAGCCGCCATGAATGGCCGGACGCGACGGCAGCATGGCTGCCCACACGATGCCCGCGGCACCCTCCGCGACGGGCCGCCCGCCATGACCGCCCATGTCGGTGGCGACCCAGCCGGGACACACCGCGTTGACCAGGATCCCGCTGCCCTCGAGTTCCTGGGCAAGCATGCGCGTGTGACTGTTGAGTGCCGCCTTGGAAACACGATAGGCCGGACAGCTGGTGCCATCGCTGTTGTTGGCGCCACATCCGCTGGACACGTTGACGATGCGGCCGTAGCCGTGGCGCTGCATCAGCGGAAGCATGGCCTCCGTGAGCTGCCATGCACCGAGCAGATTGGTTTCCAGCGCCTGGCGTACCACGTCGAGATTGGCCGATGACGCCTGGTTATCCGCATCGAAGTACGCGCCGGCGTTGTTGACCAGGATATCCAGCCGGCCGTACTCACCTTCGATGCGCGCAGCCAGTTCCCGCACGCTGGCGCTGGAGGTCACATCCAGCGGCACCGACAATACGGTGCCACCTTCGCGCCGCAGTTGCCGCGCTGCCTTCTCGCCCGCCAGCGGGCGACGTGCACCCAGCAGCACGGTGACGCCGGCGACAGCGAGCTGCCGCGAGACTTCAAAACCCAGCCCCCGGTTGGCGCCACTGACCAGCGCCACACGCTGTGACGGTTCCGGTTCGGGCACGAGCGTGCGGCGTCGTGATGGCCTCCCCGGAAACGCCACCGCGTTCATGGTGCCGTGGCCAGCTGGTCGCAACGCTCGCTGGCGCAGGCCTGCCAGCCGCCACCCAGTGCCTTGTACACCGACACCGCGCGCAGGTTGATCGAAGCCTGGGCGTCGGCCAGCGAATCCTCCGCTTCCAGCTGCGTGCGCTCGGCATCCAGCAACTGCAGGAAATCGGCAGCGCCTTCGTTGTAGCGGATGCGGGCCAGGTCGGCGGCATGGCGGCTGCTGGTCACCTGGTCCTGCAGCTTGAGCACACGGTCGCGCTGCAGGTTGTAGCCAACGATGGCGTTATCCACATCTTCCACCGCCTGCAGCACGGCCCGCTGGTAGTTCGCCAGCGCCGCATCGGAACGTGCCTCGCTGGCCTTCACGTTGGAGCGCACGCGCTGCACGTTCAGGCCGGACCACGAAATGCTCGGCGCGATCGACCATGCACGCGACTGCGCGCCGCCGAAGTCATTGCTGCGGCCGGCGAGGAAACCGAGGAAACCACCCAGTGTGATGTGCGGGTAGTAGTCAGCCTTGGCCACGCCGATGCGTGCATTGGCAGCGGCCAGCTCGCGCTCCGCCACGCGCACGTCGGGACGACGCTGAAGCACGTCACCGGCATTGCCGATGTCCAGCGCCACATCGATGGGCGTGAAGTGCTTCGGCGACAGGTCCACATCCAGCTCGCCCGGACGCTCACCCAGCAGCACCGCGAGGCGCGAGCTGTCGTTCTGCGCCAGCGTCTGCAGTGTGGGCAGCTGCGCTTCCACGAACTTCAGTCGCGCCGTGGCGCTGGCCACGTCCTGCTCGGACACCGTGCCGATGTCGTTGCGGGCATGGATCAGTCGCAGCGTTTCGCGCTGGTTCTCGATGTCGCGATTGGCCACGTCGATGCGAAGCTGCACGCCACGCAGGTCGAAGTAGTAGCGCGCGACCTCGGCGAACAGCGTCACCTGGGCATCCTGCAGCGACGCCTGGCTGGCGCCGGCATCCGCGCGCGCCGCTTCCACCGAGCGGCGCACGCCGCCGAACAGGTCGATCTCCCAGCTGGCGTCGAAACCGGCCTGGTAGCTGGTGACGGTAGTGCGCTGGTCCGTAAAGCCGGGCTGCTGGCCACGGCTGCGCGAATAGTTCGCCACCGTCTCCACATCCGGAATCTGCTGCGACTTCGCCACGCCGAGCAAGGCGCGCGATTCGCGCAGGCGTGCATAGGCGATTTTCAGGTCAGGGCTGTTCGCGGCCGCGCGCTGGATCAGTGCATCGAGCGTCGGGTCGTTGAACTGCTTCCACCACTGCGCCTGGAAGGTCTGCGTGGACTCCTGCGCATTCACGCCCTGCATGGCCACCGGCTTTTCCTGCGGCGCGTGATAGTCCGGGCCCACACTGACGCAACCGGCCAACATGATGGCCGCCGCGATGGCAGTGACGCGTTTGGCAGCCACGCGATGCGATGCGGGGCGACAGGTGTCGCACGACTCGACGGCGGCGACATCCATCATGCCCACGCCCGTCTGGAGTTGGCCGCGGGACTGATCCCTCTCCCCGGCGGGGAGAGGGCGCTGCGCGAGCTTAAGGTTCTTGAAGAAGGACATATCAGTGCTCCTCAATCAGATTGGCCTGCGCGAGGCGCGCAGCCTGTCGGGCGCGGCGGCGTTCGCTCATGCGTTCGCCCCAGCCGCGCACCGTCACGTAGAACAGCGGCGTGAAGATCAGGCCGAAGAAGGTGACGCCCAACATGCCGGAGAACACCGCCACGCCCATCGCATGACGCATCTCCGCACCGGCACCGTGCGAGGTCACCAGCGGCACCACGCCCATGATGAAAGCGAACGAGGTCATCAGGATCGGGCGCAGTCGCAGGCGGGCCGCTTCCAGCACGGCCTGCGTGCGGTCCATGCCTTCGATGATCTGCGCTTCGCGGGCGAACTCCACGATCAGGATCGCGTTCTTGCACGCCAGGCCAACCAGAACGATCAGGCCGATCTGGGTGAAGATGTTGTTGTCGCCGCCGGAGATCCACACGCCGGAGATCGCGGACAGCAACACCATCGGCACGATCAGGATCACCGCCAGCGGCAGCAACAGGCTTTCGTACAGCGACGCCAGCACCAGGAACACCAGCAGCACGCACAAGGGGAACACCAGCACCGCGGTATTGCCGGCAAGGATCTGCTGGTAGGTCAGCTCGGTCCACTCGAACGTCATGCCGTTGGGCAGGTTGTCCTTGGCGAGTTTCTCGATGGCTGCCTGCGCCTGGCCACTGCTGAAGCCGGGTGCCGGACCGCCGTTGATCTCCGCTGTCGGGTAGCCGTTGTAGTGCTGCACGCGATCCGGACCCACCGTCTGCTTCACGGTGAGGAATGAACCCAACGGGATCATCTCGCCCGTGCTGCTGCGCGTCTTCAGCTGAAGGATGTCGCTGGCCTCATGACGGAACTTGGGCTCGGCGGACACGTTTACCTGATAGGTGCGGCCAAAACGGTTGAAGTCGTTGACGTAGAGCGAGCCGAGGTAGGCCTGCATGGTCTGGTACACATCGGCCAGGTCCACGCCTTCCGCCTTCGCCTTCTCGCGATCCACATCCGCATCGATCTGCGGCACGCTCACCTGATAGCTGGAGAACAGGCCGGCAAGCGTCGGCACCTTGGTGCTGGCCTGGATCAGGTTCTGCGTCTGCTTGTACAGCTCTTCAAAGCCCTGGTCCGAGCGATCCTCCACCTGCAGGCGGAAGCCACCGATGGTGCCCAGGCCATTCACCGGCGGGGGCGGGAAGATGGCGATGTACGCATCCTGGATGCCCATGTACTTCTGCTGCAGGGCCGCGGTGATGGCGCCCGCGGACAGCGACGGATCACGACGTTCCTCGAACGGCTTGAGCGTCACGAACACGATGCCGGAGTTGGTGCTGTTGGTGAAACCGTTGATCGACAGGCCGGGGAACGCCACCGCGCTCTCCACGCCCGGCTGCTTCAGCGCGATATCGCTCATGCGGCGGATCACGTCTTCCGAACGGTCCAGCGAGGCGGCATCCGGCAGCTGCGCGAACGACACCAGGTACTGCTTGTCCTGCGGCGGCACGAAGCCGGTCGGCACGTGGGCAAAACCGAACAGGCCGAGCACCACCAGACCGCCGTAGATCAGAAGGGCGATCGAACCCGAACGCAGGATGCGCTTCACGCCACCCACGTAACGGTTCGCACTGCTGACGAACAGGCGGTTGAACGGGCGGAACAGCCAGCCGAACGCACGGTCGATCAGGATGCTCAGCTTGTCCTTCGGTGCGCCCTGTTCCTTGAGCAGGATCGCGGCAAGCGCCGGGCTCAGGGTGAGCGAGTTGAACGCCGAGATCACCGTGGACATGGCAATGGTCAGGGCGAACTGGCGATAGAACTGGCCGGTGAGGCCGCTGATGAAGGCCGCCGGCACGAACACCGCGCACAGCACCAGCGCCGTTGCCACGATGGGGCCGGTCACTTCGTTCATGGCCTTGCGCGTCGCTTCCTTCGGCGACAAACCATGTTCGATGTGTCGTTCGACGTTTTCCACCACCACGATGGCATCGTCCACCACGATGCCGATAGCCAGCACCAGGCCGAACAGCGACAGCGCGTTGAGCGAGAAGCCGGCCAACAGCATCACGGCGAACGTACCGATCAGCGACACCGGCACAGCCACCAGCGGGATGATCGATGCACGCCAGGTCTGCAGGAACAGGATCACTACCAGCACCACCAGGGCGATGGCTTCGAACAGGGTGTGCACCACCGCTTCGATCGAACCGCGCACGAATACCGTGGGGTCGTAGACGATCTGGTAATCCACGCCCTGCGGGAAGTCCTTCTTCAGGTCCGCCATCAGTGCGCGCACTTCATCCGAAATCTGGATGGCGTTGGAACCCGGGCGCTGGAAGATCGGCAACGCCACGGCCGGCTGGTTGTTCAGCAGGCTGCGCAGCGCGTAGCTGTTGGAACCCAGTTCGACGCGACCCACGTCGCGCAGGTGCACGAACGAACCATCGGCATCCTTGCGCACGATGATGTTGGCGAAGTCGTCCTCGGTGATGAGGCGACCCTGCGTGTTGATGTTGAGCTGGAAGGCCGCGTTGGTCGGACCCGGGGGCGCATTGAGCGCACCGGCCGCCACGGTGATGTTCTGTTCCTGGATTGCATGCACCACGTCACCCGTGGTGAGCTGGCGCGAGGCCAGACGCTCCGGGTCGAGCCACACGCGCATGCTGTATTCGCCGGCACCGAAGATCTGCACGTCGCCGACGCCATCGAGGCGGGCAAGCTGATCCTTGATGTGCAGTCGCGCGTAGTTGGACAGGTACAGCATGTCGTACCGGTTATCCGGCGAGATCAGATGCACCACCATGGTGAGGTCGGGCGAGCTCTTCTGCGTGGTCACGCCGAGTCGCTGCACTTCCTCGGGCAGGCGCGGCAGTGCCTGCGACACGCGGTTCTGCACCTGCACCTGGGCGTTGTCCAGATCCGTGCCCAGCGCGAAGGTGACGGTGAGCGTCATCGCGCCGTCGCTGGTGGACTGCGAGCTGGTGTAGAGCATGCCTTCCACGCCGTTGATCTGCTCTTCCAGCGGCGTGGCGACGGTTTCGGCGATCACCTTGGGGTTGGCGCCGGGATAGGAAGCGCGCACCACCACGGTAGGCGGCACTACTTCCGGGTATTCGCTGATCGGCAGCTTGAACAGCGCAATGCTGCCCGCGATGAGGATCAGCACGGAGAGGACGCCGGCCAGAATCGGCCTGTCCACGAAATACTGAGCGAGTTTCATTGCATTCGTCCTGGTTGCTCTTGGCACCAATGCCCGCGCGAAGCGGGGACTTTGGGTGCTTGGTTTCCGGTGATCGGAGACAAAGCGGCCCTGGCCCTCTGCTCGAAACGAGAGAGTGCGTGCATTCATTTCTTGTCGCTGACTTTCCTACTCGTCATCCCTGCGGAAGCAGGGATCCAGCGCCTTTATCCACGGCGGCGGAAGTCGCTGGATTCCTGCTTCCGCAGGAATGACGATCAAGAAGATTTACTTCTGCTGCGAAGCGTTCTTGCCCGAAGCACCACCCGCCATCGCCACCTGCTTGTTCGGATCCAGGCTGCGCGTTTCCATGGCCACCTTGGTCGCGTTCACTTCCACGCCGGGGCGCACGTGCTGGATGCCGTTGACGATCACGGTGTCCTTGGCGTCCAGACCTTCGGTAACCACGCGCAGGCCGTCCAGTAGCGGACCGGTGACCACGCGGCGGTATTCCACCTTGCGGTCCTTGTCGACCACGTACACGAACTTGTTGCCAAGGTCGGCTGCCACGGCGCGGTCGTCGACCAGGGCACGCGGCTGGCGGCTGTCGCTGCGCAGCTGGATGCGGACGTACAGGCCCGGCGTGTAGCTGGAATCCGTGTTGTCGAACACGGCGCGCAGGCGGATCGTGCCGCTGCCCGCGCGCAGCTGGTTGTCGACGAAGTCCACGCGACCGGTGTGCGGAAACCCTTTTTCATCGGCCAGGGCCATCGAGATCTGCGGCGAACCGCCATGTTCGCGACGCTGGCGGTCGAACTTCAGGTAGCTGTGCTCGTCGACGTCGAAGTAGGCATAGATCGGGTCGATGCTCACCACGCTGGTCAGCACGTCATTGCTGGTGACCAGGTTGCCCGGGGTGACCAGCGCGTTGCTCACGCGGCCGTCGATCGGCGCGCGGATCTCGGTGAAGCCGAGGTTGAGCTTGGCCGCATCCAGTGCGGCGGTGGTCGAAGCCACCTGGGCCTTGGCGCTTTGCGCCGCGGTCTGCTGGCGGTCGGCTTCTTCCTTGGCGATGGCGTGCTGTTCAAGCAGGCGCTGGGCGCGTTCACCATTGGCCTGGGCCAGCACCTGGTTGGCCTTGGCTTCGGCCAGGTTGGCGTTCAGCCGGTCCACTTCGGCCTGATAGGGGCGGGGGTCGATGCGGAAAAGAAGATCGCCCTTGCGCACGATCGCCCCTTCCTTGAAGTGCACCGAGTCCACATATCCACTCACGCGGGGACGCAGCTGGATGGTGTCGACCGCCTGCAGGCGACCGGTGAATTCATCCGCGTCGTCCACCGGGCGCACCAGCACCTGGGCCACCGTGACTGCGGGAGCCGGCGGCGGGCCAGCCTGGGCATGGGTGTCGCCACTGTGGCCGAGCAAGGCCCAGCTGCCGCCCACCACGGCGACCGTGAGTACGGCAAGGATCCATCGTTTGTTCATCTTCGACTCCCGGATTGGACTCGCCGAAGTGGGGGTACCCCGACGATCAGGAGCGGAAGATTAGGTATACCATCGAGTTCAATAAATAGCTTATGATGCAACGCAATAGTGACTGCCAGTCACGAATGGGGTAACTAACAAGCCTATGGAAGACTTTGCCGCAATCTCCGCGTTTGTCCGCGTGGTCGAGGCCAAGAGCTTCGCCGCCGCGGCCGCCCAGCTGGGCATGACCCCGTCCGGCGTCAGCCGCGCCGTGTCGAGACTGGAAGAACAGCTGGGTGCCCGGCTGTTGTTCCGCTCCACGCGTTCGCTGCGTTTGACCGACGATGGGGCCTCATTCCACGCACGTTGCAAGGAAATCCTTGCCGATCTGGCGGAGGCCACCGAGGCCCTGGGCTATGCCAGCCGCAAGCCCACCGGCAAGCTGCGCATCGGCGTGCCCGCTGCTCTGGGGCGCACGGTGATCATTCCCAGACTGGCGGAATTCGAGCAGCGCTATCCGGATATCCGGCTGGAGCTGTCGATGTGCGACTACCCCTACGACCTCAACGAAGAAGGCATCGACGTGGCCGTGCGCGCGGGTCCGCTGGAGGACTCCAGCCTGATCGCCCGCAAGATCGGCTACCTGCGCAACGTCATCATCGCTTCGCCCGAGTACCTAGCGAAGCACGGCGCACCGCAAAGCATCGACGACCTGAAGAACCATCGCTGCATCAACTACGTGCAGCCCAACGGCCGGCCGCGCCAGTGGCAGTTCGATACGCCGAGCGGGCAGGTGGCGGTGGATATCGACGCGCACATCCTAATCAACGACGCCGAGTCGGTGATCCAGGCCGTGGTATCAGGCCTTGGTATCACCCAGGCGCCGAACGTCATTGCGTCCTGCATGCTGGACTTCGGCAAGCTCGAGCTGGTGATGACCGACACCATCTCCACCGGCAAGCCGGTGTGGATCGTCTATCCGCAGAAGAAGCACCTCTCGGCCCGCGTGCAGGCCTTCATCGAGTGGGTGCGCGAGGTGTTCGAGCAGACCAGCGAACCGGTCAAGCACAAGAAGCCGGTGATGGCGGCGGTGCCGGAGCGGTTGAGCGCGTAACCAAAACGGGACGCAGTCTCCGATGGTTCGAAACGCTCGTTATCCCTCACCGTCATCCCCGCTTTCGCGGGGTGACGGTGAGGTAATGGGAAAGCCTGAGGCCAATCCCCTTGTTGTCGATTACATCCCCGCCGGAATCAACAGCAGCAACGCCACGCCCAGCACGATGCGGTAGATCGCAAACGGCGTGAAGCGGTGGCTGCGGATGTAGCCGAGCAGCCACTTCACCGCCACGAAGGCCACGATGGCCGACACCACGAAACCGACGCCGAAGGCGGTCCAGTCTTCGTGGTGCGCGCCGCCTTCCTTCAGCACCTTCAGCAGCTCGTAGCCGCTGGCTGCGTACATGGTGGGAATGCCGACCAGGAAGGCGAATTCCGTGGCCGCGGCGCGGTTGCTGGTGCCGGCGAGCATGGCAGTGAAGATGGTGGCCGCCGATCGCGAGGTGCCGGGGAAGATGCCGGCCACCATCTGGGCAATGCCGACCAGGATGGCCACGCGCCAGGTCACCTGCGTGCGGTCCGGCTGGCGGGCGGCGAGGCGTTCGGCCGCGATCATCCAGATGCCGCCGATCACCAGCGCCCAGGCCACCGGCGTTACCGCCTCGGGCAGCTTGAAGCCGAGCTTCACCGCGATGAAGCCGAGCACGGCGGTGATCAGGAAGGCCACGGTGAGCTTGGCCAGGTAATCGCGGTTGGCCGGGTCGCGCCACTGGGTGAACAGCTGCCAGATGCGGCCCCAGTAGATGAAGGTGACCGCGAGGATCGCGCCCGCCTGGATGCCCACATTGAAGAGGTCCGAACGCTCGCCAAGGCCGAATTTTTCGGCGATCAGCAGGTGGCCCGTGCTGGAGATGGGCAGGAATTCGGTGATGCCTTCGATGATGCCGAGCAGGATGACGTTGATGAGATCGCTCACGGAAACTCCGACAGATGGGGCCTTACCGGTTCCATACCGGCGCAAAGCGGCATAGCTTAAGGGACCGGGATGGCGATTTCGGGGCGGCAAGGGCCGGAAGCATCTTGTCTTTGCCGATCCGTCTTTGCGCTTTCACCCGCGCGGTACCGTTCACATTGATTGCACTTGGATGGTGCATCCTAGTGGTTCAATTTAGTGCAACATGGCTATGTCAGCATGTCCGGCAACACCGTAACCTGTTGAAACATCGAGATCAAACCGCTTGGCACGCGCCTTGCTCAGACGCCTGTCGTTGTCCCACCTTTTCGCCCGTCGAGGTTGTCCATGTCGTCCGCCGTCCAGAAAGTGCTCGATCTGATCCAGGAACATGAAGTCGAATTCGTCGACCTCCGTTTCGCCGACATGCTCGGCAAGCACCATCACGTCACGTTCCCGGCCCACGCCATCGACGAGGGCACGTTCGAGGACGGCAAGATGTTCGACGGTTCGTCGATCGCCGGCTGGAAGGGCATCAACGAATCGGACATGGTGCTGATGCCCGATCCGGATACCGCCTACATCGATCCGTTCAGCGCGCACACGCAGATGGTTCTGCACTGCGACGTGCTGGAGCCGTCGACCATGCAGGCCTACGGCCGTGACCCGCGCTCCATCGCCAAGCGCGGCGAGGCGTTCCTGAAGTCCACCGGCATCGCCGACACGGCCTTCTTTGGTCCGGAGCCGGAATTCTTCATTTTCGACTCGGTCCGCTGGCAGAACGACATGGGCCGCGTGTTCTACGAAATCGGCTCCGAAGAAGCCGCGTGGAGCTCGCGCTACAAGTACGACGACAACAACACCGGCCACCGTCCGGGCGTGAAGGGCGGCTACTTCCCGGTCAGCCCGGTCGACTCGCTGGGCGACCTGCGCGCCGACATGTGCAAGGTGCTGGAATCGCTGGGCCAGGTGGTGGAAGTGCATCACCACGAAGTGGCCAATGCCGGCCAGTGCGAGATCGGCGTGAAGTTCAACACGCTGGTGCAGAAGGCCGACGAACTGATGACCATGAAGTACGTCATCAAGAACGTCGCCCACCAGAACGGCAAGACCGTCACCTTCATGCCCAAGCCCATCGTCGGCGACAACGGCAGCGGCATGCACGTGCACCAGTCGCTCTCGAAGGACGGCAACAACCTGTTCGCCGGTGACCTGTACGGTGGCCTGTCGCAGACTGCGCTGTGGTACATCGGCGGCATCTTCAAGCACGCCCGCGCCATCAACGCGTTCGCCAACTCCACCACCAACAGCTACAAGCGCCTGGTGCCGGGTTTCGAAGCGCCGGTGATGCTGGCCTACTCGGCCCGCAACCGTTCGGCCAGCTGCCGCATTCCGTACGTGTCGAGCCCGAAGGGTCGTCGCATCGAAGTGCGCTTCCCCGATCCGATGAACTCCGGCTACCTGGTGTTCACCGCGCTGATGATGGCCGGCCTGGATGGCATCATCAACAAGATCGACCCGGGTGCACCGGCCGACAAGGACCTGTACGACCTGCCGCCGGAAGAAGAGAAGAACATCCCGCAGGTGTGCGCGAGCCTGGACGAAGCGCTCAATGCGCTCGACAAGGACCGCGACTTCCTCAAGGCCGGCGGCGTGTTCACCGACGACTTCATCGACGCGTACATCGCGCTGAAGATGCAGGAAGTCACCCGCTACCGCGCCAGCACGCATCCGCTGGAGTTCCAGATGTACTACGCGCTCTGATCGCGTCGTCCATCCGGTGAAAAAAGACGGGCGCTTCGGCGCCCGTTTTTTTTGACGCCGTTATGTAGTCCCTTTTCTTGACGTGCTCTTCGCCCACTGTGGACGCCACGGCGACATTCGTCACTCTCGCTGGCGTCTGCTTCGTTGATCTACGCATGGGTCATTAGGTAGTTATGCGGTTGTTGTGATCGAGCCCTGTGTCGATGATGGCGCTTCGTGTCCAAACGACATCCGACCCGCGTTGGCTAGCGCATCGCGGTTCGACACGGGAGCAGGGCTATGGAAGAGCTTCTCGCGAAGGCAGCCGCCACGTCGTCGCCGATCCCGCGAAATACACCGGCGCATCAAAGGCACCCACTGGCGTGCGCGATAGCACGATGCATGAGGGAACGGCAGGCATGGGCGATGGCCGGGGGAGGCCTGGCCGTGGTGGCCATGCTCGTGCCAGGTCTGGGTCAGGCGCAGACGCTCGTGGGTCCTGGAACGCAAACCACCGCGGTGACCGCTGGCGCCGCCAATCCGTCGGTATTGGTGGTGGGCGGCACCACGATCAACACCGGTTCCACCATAGCTGCAAGCGTCAACGCGCAGGCAACATTGGTGTTCGATGCAAGCCAAGGACCGAGTCCGGGACCTATCGTCATCAACAACAGTAACGTGGCGATTCAGGACACGAACGGGAGTGTCTCCGTTCCGACCGCTGGTCTCACGATAAACACCAATCGGGTCGGGTTTCTTTCCTACAGCACCAACCTCAATGCGTTGGCTCCCATCACCATCGATGGTGGGGCCACGGTCAACATGACGGGTGTGGGCGCCGCCCTTGGCGCCTACGGACAGGCCAGCAGCATTTCCGGGACGAACATGGTCCTGGCGATCAGCGGAGGCGGTGCGCGTGGTGCCGTGGCGCAGGCAGGTGGAAAGATCGACCTGTATGGAAGCTCATCGAGCATCACGACGAGCGGCACCACGACGAAGCAGCTGGCTCTGGGCGCGCAGGATGCCGGTACGGTTGTCACGGTGCACGACCCGATGTCGATCACGGTGAACTCGCCAAATTCGATTGGCGTGTACATGTACAACGGCGGCATTGTCTCGCTTCCGGCAAATCAGACCTTGTCCTTCAATGTGGCATCGGGTGGCGGCAGCGAAGGGGTGGTGATCGATAACACCCAAGTGCCGGCCACTGCCATCGGCAGCGGGCTGACCCTGCTTTTCAACTACACCGGACCTCAGCCGGCTTCGCGCAATTCGTCGACGGGCGTGCTGGTGGCCAATGGCGGCAACGTGACATTGAGCAACCTGACCGTGGATGGCAACGACGCCGCCGTGGGTGTGTGGGTCAGGCAAGGCTCCAGTGCGACGCTCAGCGGTGGCACGATCAATATCAACGCCGCGAGCAACGGTAGCCCGGACATGATCAGTGGCGGGCAATTGCTCAATCCCAGCCTCAACTGGCAAGGGCCGAGCTATACGGGCTCGGGCGCGGCGCCAGGATCTGCGCTCAAGTCGGACGGTGGCACCATCACGGCTACGGGCACCCATGTTGCGGTCAACAGCACGGCCTATTCGACCGGTGGATATGCATGGTCGAGCACCAAGGCTGCCGATGGTTCCTATGCCAATGCCGTACTGAACCTCAACCAGGTCACGATCACGTCCACGGGAAAGCAGACCTACGGTTTGCTGGCACAGGACGGTGGACAAATCACCGCGGCGGGATCACAGATCAGCAACGCCGGCGGCATCGCCGCGCTGGCGCTGGCCGATTACGGCACGAGGACGCCGGCATCGCTGACACTCACTGGCAGCACCGTGCAGGCAACCGGCATCAACAGCGCCTATAGCCAACCCTTCGGCACCATCGGCCTGGATGCATCGAACAAGGCCGCGACCGGGACGAACGTGGTGACGCTGACGGGAACCACGTTGTCCAGCGAATCGGGCACGGCCATCGAAGGTACGGGGCCATTGCAGATCACGGTGCAGCAAGGTTCGAGCGTCTCCGGTGGCGATGGGCTGCTTTACGCCTATAAGAACAGTTCGGGGCAGGCGACGCTGGTGCAGCTCGATGCTTCAGGCAACAGCACGTTGGCCGGCCTCGCACAGGCGGACAGCGCCAGCACCGCCAACATCACGTTGTCGGATCATTCGAGCTGGACGGGTGAGTCCTACTACGTCACCAATGTCGACGTCGACGAGACGAGCAGCTGGATCATTCCGGCCGGGTCCGTCGTGTCACAGCAGCTGCTCAACAACGGGCTCGTGCAATTCACGGCGCCGCAGGATGGCGTCTACAAGAGTCTCTATGTGCATGACTATGCCGGTACCGGCACCCTGGGCATCAACACGTATCTTGAGGACGACAGTTCGCCGACTGACCGCCTGCTGATCAACGGTGGTGTCGCCAGCAGCCAGGGCAAGATCGCCGTGACCAACACGGGCGGTCCGGGTGCCTTGACCAGCGGCAATGGCATCCCGGTGGTCGAAGTGCTCAATGGTGGAACGACCCTGGCTTCGGCCTTCGTACTGGCGGCACCGGTGCTGGCGGGTCCGTACGAGTACACGCTGCAACGCGGCGGTGCAGCGGCAGGCACCGAGAATGACTGGTTCCTGCGTTCGACCATCAGCTGCGAAGGCAGCAGCCACCCGGCCTGTCCTTCACCGCCGTCGCCGCCGGCACCACCGGCACCACCGGCACCACCGGCACCACCGGCGCCAGCTCCTCCCTCGCCGCCTGACCCACCGGCGCCGCCGTCGCCGCCTGCACCGTCACCACCTTCGCCTCCGCCGGCACCGGAGCCGGCACCACCTGCACCACCGTCGCCACCGCCGGTGCCGGCGCCGGAAGAATCGGAACAGGGTTCACCGGTGGACGTGGTTCCGAACTATCGCCCGGAAGTGGCCCTCTACACGGCGTTGCCCGGCATGGCCATGCGCTATGGCTGGGCCATGCTGGACAACCTGCATGAGCGCGTCGGCGAAGAGGAACAACTGCGTGGTCGTGGCGACCTGCGCGAAGACAACTACCTCAACGCGCTGTGGGTGCGCGTGATCGGCGAAGATGGCAACGTGCGCGGGGCGTCGCAGAGCATCTACAACGGCAGCCCGCAGTACGACTACAACATTCAGGCCTTCCAGGCCGGCATGGATGTGTTCGCGGAAGAACATGACAACCAGCAGCGTGATCACGCGGGCCTCTACCTTGGCACCGGCCGCATTCGCAGCGACGTCACCAACTACGACGGCACCGATGCCGGCGACGATATCGTGAAGGGACAATCACTGGGCCTGTACTGGACGCATTTCTGGAGTGAAGGCCAGTATCTCGATGCGGTGTGGCAGGGCACCTGGTCCAAGTACAGCGCCAAGTCGGACGAAGGGCTGGCCCTGCGTCACAGTGGCTTTGGCTGGGCCGGCTCGCTGGAAGGCGGCTATCCCTTCCACGATGACTCGCAGGTGTGGGAACCGCAGGCGCAGGTGATCTACCAGCGCGTGAACAACGGCGATGCGAGCGATGCCGCGGCAACGGTGCGCTTCAGCAACATCACCTCGCTGGTGGGGCGCGCTGGCCTGCGCTGGGCCAACACCTGGACACAGGAACCCACGGCCGAAGGCATCCCACGGCTGCTCACTGGTTGGTTGCGCTTCAACGTGTGGAAGGAGTTCAAGGGACAGCCCACCACCTCGTTCTCGTCCGAAGATGGTTTTGTTCCCTTTGATGGCAGCATCAAGGGCTCATGGTGGCAACTCAATGGCGGCATGACCTGGCAGCTGGACAAGAACACCTCGTTCTACGCCAACCTGGGCTACCAGAAGGGATTCAGCAGCCGTGGTTTCCATGCGTGGGATGGCAAGGTGGGCTTCCGCTGGAATTGGTAAGCCGAACGCCAGGCTTCAACGCCGGGACTTTGCGCCCGGCAGGTGGCTAGAATCCCCCGGGGCCAAGGGGAGATGCACCCATGCGTGTGTTCAAGGGATTGCTGTGGGCCACCGGCGCGGTGCTGGTTGCCTTGATGGCGGCGTTCGCCTGGGGAAGGCTGCGCCCGCCCACGCCGGCACAGGAGAGGGCACTGGCCCTGCTGAACCAGGACCTGAAACCCGCCACCGGCCGCAACGCGAATGCGTGGCTGTGGTTCATGGGCTTCGACATACCGGCCGATCAGGTGGATGCCGCCTACGCGAAGCAACGCCAACGCATGGTGGCGTGGGTCCAGAGCTTCAGGCCTGGTGATGCGACGGTGACGCCGCCGGCGACTCAGGCGGATTTCCCGAAGCTGCCGTCGATGTCGTCGGCGGAGCGCCAGGCGTTGTGCAAACCGCGCGACGCGGATTGCCTGGCCAAGGTGCGAACACATCGCGACGAGATCGTTGCGCTGCTCGCCCGCCACGAAAAGCTGCTCGCCCGCGACAAGGCGCTGGGCGGTTTTGATTATCTCTGGAGCGACATGCCGGAAGGGCCGCTCACGCCCATGCCGCCCTTTGCGATCGGCATGGGCTTGTGGCAGACCTCGATCGCAGCGGACTTCGCGGACGGCAGGCAGGCACAGGCGATGGACGCCGCCTGTTTGCAGGTAGCGTCCATGCGTCGGCTGCACGCGCATGCCAACTCGCTCGTAGGCACCATGATCTTTGCCGTCAGGCTGCGTGGTGGCGTTCGCCTGTTCGCGGAGCTGCTCAAGGACTTCCCCGCCAGCCAGTCGCTGCCGTCATCCTGCGCGGAGGCTTTCGCGCCCGTAATGGCGGAAGACGTCGACCTGTGTCCCAGCATGCAAGCCGAGTTCGCCATGGTGGCGTCACCCCAGTTGTTCGGCCGTCCCGAGCATTGGTACGAAAACCTGAGCTGGTCCAGCGTGCACAGCCAGCGCCTGCTGGCGCCGGGCTATAGCGCCATGTGCGAACCGCGGCTTACCCAGCGACTGCTGGCGGACGAGCACGTCGAGCTGGCGAAACAGCCGCCGCGTGTGGATCTGTTCGATTTCGTCTCCAACAGCGCCGGAACCATCCTTTCGCGCATTTCCGGGCCGGCGTTCGACGTCTACCTCGCACGCCAGCAGGACACCGCGGCAAGCCTGCGGATGGGCGCGCTGCTGATCTGGATGCGCGATACGCCTGGTGACGGTACGTCGCCTGCCCAACGCTACGCGCAGCGGCCCGCGTGGATACATTTCGCCGAGAGTCGACGCGTCGGGTTCTCGGCAGATGGCCGCAGCCTGACGATGGACGTGCTGGATGTTGCTGACCAGCGTAATTATCCGTGGCCGACCATGTGGGCCTTGCCACCCGAACATTAAAGCGCAGCGTGAGACGTCATCAGTGGGAGGGTGACGCCGCGCGCCCGTCGCCAAAATCCACTACGGACAGCGGCGCGGGAAATCCTTCACCGGTCATGGGCGTCGCTTGTGGCGTCCACGGCCGGCCGTCGGCGAAATCCTCGATCGTCGCGTAGCTGCCCATCACATGGAGTGATGCCAGCGCATAGGGAAGACCTTCCGCAGCGAGTGGCGCATTCGCGTTGCTCACGTGGAAGTGCAGATGCGGGCCGGTGGATTCACCGGTGAATCCCAGTTGGCCGATCAAGGCACCTTGCTGCACATGCTGGCCCGGCTTCACGCGGATGCTGCCGGGCTTGAGGTGTTCGTAGAACGCGAAGCGTCCATCGCCCAGGTCGAGCGATACATAGTTGCCGGCGGCTTCTTCCAGCGGCACCTTGCGAGCGGCACCTTCCCGGAGCGATGCCGGCTCGGCGATGCCTCCGCCCACGGATGCCACGGTGGCATCAGCCACAGCCAGCACATCGGCGCCGTAGCCGTACCATTGCGACGGGCGTTCGCCCTTGTCGCTGGCAAAGCCACCGTGCGGGCCGACGCGAATCCAGTCGATGGCGAAGCGGCCGGGCACTTTCACCTGTCCATCGGTGGCGTACAGCACGCGACGATGGCCGCGCTCCCAGTGCGCGTCATAGATCGCCGCCCATGGGCCGCCGCGCAGGGGCGGCCCCAGCGTTTTGCCGGAGGTGGGGCGTGCAGTGAAACCATGGTCTTCGACACTGAATTCGTGGGCGGCAGCATCCGCGTAGACGACACGATGCCTGATGTGCGCGCTGCCGTTGCTTGCGAGAGGCACGGAAAGATAGGCCACCGCCGTCATGCCCGGTGCCACATGCACGCGGTCATCGCCCTTGGCGCGGTCAGCGCGACCGATGGCTTCGGTGAGTGCGGGGCCGGAAAGATCGAGCAGCACGTGCTGGTCCTGATCGAGCACGTCGATGCGGCGCAGCGTCAGCGGCTCCTGTGCATAACTGGTGAGATGCAGCTCGTACACCAGCGATGCCTTGCCGGCGACCACCACCGGTTCCGGCGTCCACGGCACGCGCAGGTCAAACGACTGATGCAGGGGCGCGCGTTGCGCGATGGCGGCGTGGGCCATCAGCAGGGTGAGCAACAGCGCAGGCAGTCGGCGCCAGCATCGCATGGGTGACATCCATGGTGGAGTGCGGCGCGAGCTTCGATCCGTGGGCGGCAGCCCGCCAATGCCAGAGGTCATTGCGCGGCGGGAGCCGGGAACAACAGCGTGCGACGTCACCCTGAGGGGAAGGTGACGCCGCACGCTTTGCTGCGCTTAGTGCAGCTCCACCACCACCAGGCCCTGGGCCGGGATATCGATGCTCAGGCGACCGTTCTGCACAGCGACCTGTTCCGGCGCGGATGCCTTGCCCGCGTCACGCAGCTGCTTGATCTGTTCGCGGCTCGGCGTGGCGGGACGACCCATCGTGTCGAACGCGGCCACGGCGTTGCCGTGCTCCTGGTCCAGGCGCCACACGGTGGCCTGCGTGGCGTGGCCCAGGTGCTTCAGATCCACATCGAAGTGCTTGGTCGCACCGGTGGGCACGCCCGGCGTGTACTCGGCCGTGTCACCCAGCGGCTTGGTGTAGTTCCACAGCGCCAGCACCACGGTGCCGTCGCTGCGACGCGTGGCCAGTGCACTGTCGGTCTTCAGCGGCAGCTGCACGTCACCCAGCTTGTGCAGCATAGCGAAGGCGTTGAAGGCCGGCTTCTGGATGCGGTCGGCGGCGATCAGGCCAAAGCCGCCGTAGAACGGCGTCTTCACCACGCCCTGCTCGTCGAACACGTCCGAGAACGACCAGTAGCTCATCATGTCCACCTTGCCCGCGCACTCGCGGATGGTGTTGGCCATCCACGGGCCCATGTAGACGGAGTCGGTGACGTTGGGCAGGTTGGCGTACGAGGCGTTGTATTCGCTGTAGATCAGCGGCAGCTTCGGGAACGGCGAGGCGGCCACTTCCTTGTGCGACTTGTCCACCGCGCGGCACACCATGTCGCGACGCGGGATGTTCTCCGTGGTCTTGAACACGTTGTCGGCGGTGTCGTCGCCGTACACATGCGTGCTGACGAAGTCGATCGGCGCACCGGTCTGCTTCACGTGCTTGAGGAATTCCGGCAGCCATGCAGCCTGCGCGGTGCCGGGGCCGCCAACGCGGAACTGCTTGTCCACCGACTTCACCACGCGCGCGGTGCGGTCATACAGGTCGTAATAGGTTTCCTTCTCGGGCTTGCCGCCCCAGAAGGCGAGGTTGGGCTCGTTCCACACTTCGAAGTACCAGCTGCGCACTTCGTCGATGCCGTAGCGCTCGATCTCGTGCTTGAGGAACGCAGTCACCATGGCGTCCCATTCGTTCCAGTCCTTTGCCGGCATCACGTTGGGGTGGTACCAGAAGTCGTGGTGGCTGGCCGGGTCGGTGCTCATTTCCGGCGGCATGAAGCCCAGTTCCACGAACGGCTTGACGCCGCGCGCCAGCAGGCCGTCGTACACCTGGTCCACATAGCTGAAGTTGAACTGCAGCTTGCCCTGGGTATCGCGGTAAGCCACGCCCATGTCGCGGTCGAAGATGCCGTGGAAGCGGATGTAGGTGAAGCCGGTGGCGGCCTTCACGTCTTCCAGGTCCTTGCGGTAGTCGTCGCGCAGCGCGAGCACGGCGCGGCCGGAGCCGAACATGTTTTCCCAGAAGTGCGGCAGCGGCGTGCCCTTGGCTGTCGCATCCACCTGCAGCTGCACCGTGTCACCGCCGGCGGGCGCGGCATGTACCGAGCCGAGCAGGGCAAGACAGGCCGCGGCGCAGGTGCGCAGGGCCAGGCGGCGGAGCGGTGACGGGGTGGGCATGGCGATTCCTTCGATAAGCGGGTGGGTTGGCCGTACGTGAGGCGGCAGCTACGATGTAAACGTTTACGTGTAACCGCGTGGAGTCTCTTACATCGGGGCCCGCAGGATCAATAAGGGAACGCCATGAGAACTGCCGCCGCTGCGACGCAGCATGTGAAAGACCGCGTGCAAGGCCGCATCCGTACATCGTTTTTGATATCGCGGATGGCTGTTTTTTGTTGCGCAGCACTGGGCGCCACCGGCGGGGCTCATGGCGGGGAGGCGCCTGCCCATACCTGGGCCAACCCGGTCGACGTCGATTACCGCTACAACTTCGAGCAGATGAACGAGGGCACGTCGTATCGGACCGGTGCCGATCCTGCCGTGGTCCGCTACGGCGATGCCTACTACCTGTTCATGACGCTGGCCGATGGCTATTGGCGCTCCACCGACTTGCTGCACTGGGCGTTCATCAAGCCCGACCGGTGGCCGTTCGACAGCGAAGTGGCGCCGGCCACGCTGGTGGCGGACGGCAAGCTGTTCCTCATGCAGTCGGCGACCGAGCCGCGCCCGTTGCTGGTTTCCACCGACCCCGCGCGCGGGCACTGGTCGTTCTGGACGCGCCTGCTGCCGCCCGTGCCCGGCGCGGTATCCAGCGCCACCGAGTGGGCCATCAAGCCGGGCCAGTTGCCGCCAGGCCCGTGGGACCCGGGGCTGTTCCAGGACGACGACGGCAAGGTTTACCTCTACTGGGGCTCGTCCAACGTGTATCCGTTGTATGGCGCGCAGCTGGACATGAAGTTCGGTGATGCGGCGGAAGGCGAGGGCAAGCGCCTCGCCTTCGCCAGCCAGCCGCAGCCCTTGCTCGCGCTCACGCCGGCCGAGCATGGCTGGCAACGTTTCGGTCAGGACCACACCGATAACCGCACTACGCCGTTCCTCGAAGGCGCGTGGATGAATCGCCACGCCAACCGCTACTACCTGCAGTACGCCGCCCCCGGCACCGAGTACAACGCGTACGGCACAGGCGTGGCCATCGGCGACTCGCCGTTGGGCCCCTTCCACGATGCGCCCTACAACCCCATCGGCGAAAAGCCTGGCGGCTTCGTCACCGGCGTCGGCCATGGCTCCACCTTCGAGGATGCCTACGGCAATGTGTGGAACACCGGCACGTCATGGATCGGTGCCAACTGGACCTTCGAACGGCGCATCGGCCTCTATCCGGCCGGCTTCCATGCGGATGGCCAGATGTGGGTCGACACGCGCTTTGGCGACTTTCCCCATCGCATGCCCGATCACGCGCTGAAGGATGGCGAAGACACCTTCACCGGCTGGATGCTGTTGTCCTATCGCAAGAAGGCCACCGCGTCGTCGTCCTTGCCGGCGCATCCGGCTTCCGCGGTCACGGACGAAAACCCGCGCTCGTTCTGGGTTGCCGCCAGCAACGCGCCCGGGCAGACCTTGACGCTGGACCTGGGCGGCGAGCGTACCGTGCGCGCCGTGCAGGTGAACTTTGCCGACTACCAGTCCGGCCGCTACGGCGACGCACCGGACATCGTCACCCAGTTCACCCTGGAAGGGTCGCGCGATGGCGCCCAATGGGCCCAGCTCGCCGATCTCTCGCACGAAACGCGCGATAGGCCCAATGCCTATATCGAACTGGAGCAGCCGGCACGCCTGCGATACGTGCGCTACGTCCATGGCCACGTCGGCGCGCATACGTTGGCCATCGCCGACCTGCGCGTGTTCGGCAACGCCGATGGCCCTCGCCCCGCACCGCCCACGCTGGTCTCGGCCACGCGCCTTGGCGACACGCGCGATGCCGAGATCGCCTGGACGCCCGTGCCTGGCGCAGTCGGCTACAACGTGCGCTGGGGACTGGCCGCGGACCGGCTGCATGCCACCTACCAGCGCTTCGCCGACCAGCCGACGCACCTGGTGCTGCACTCGTTGAACAAGGGCGTGAACTATGTCGTCGCGGTGGAGGCGTTTGACGAGCATGGCGTATCCACCTTGTCGGCCGTCAGGCCGTTACCGGCGAACGCCAAAGCGCAGCCCTGACAGCTGCCGCACCCGGCGCAGACGGCAGGCGAAGCGACCTGCGCGCAGCGCCCCTCCCTGTTCTTAGCGGCAAAGTCGGTGCCGATATTGGACCCATAGTTTGTGCGCCAAGGTATCCATATGCACAAAATTCGCCCTAACAATCCGAGCCATAGTCTGACTATTGTCGTTTATTCAACCGCTTATGCCCGCCCCGCTCGGGGCGGATAGGGCCAAATTGGAAGCAAAGTCTGTGCTCCGAAGGATGGCGGTTGACCCTTTGCTACCTGTCGCGCCGCGAGCGAGGAAATAGCTACTCTCTGTCGGCGGCATCTCGTCCCGGGTCACGCGCCGAAGCCTTTGAGTGAGCCTTGGTCTGTCTGGATGTTCAGGAGGGCGAGCGCAAGTCCTGAGACTGCCCTATGGCAACGTGAAGTGGGCTAATCCATCGTGGCTCATACAGGAAGACGGTCAGGGGGAAGGACATGTCTATTTTTGAGGAAACGGTCTCCATCGTTCGGGAGGCCGAGCATCTGGTCATCGGTCCGCGCGTCAAATCGCGCTGGAAGCCGGTGGAATCCACGCTCGACGCCGTCGTGCATGTGCCGTGGTTTCTCATGGTGGGTTTCCAGGAGCGCCTGGCTACCTTTGGGTTCGGATTGTTCCTGGTGCCCATTTGGTGGGGCATCCTTGCCGTCATCATGTGGCTCACCGGCGGAGGTTCGGCGGGGAATCTCCACTCGTCGAATGGCTGGATTGTCGCCGGGCTGATGGCTACGGGCTCGGTGATTTTCCGTCTTCCCAGCCGATCGACTCGACTGGGCATTCGACCGCCACAAGTGGCCAGACTTGCGGCGCACATCAAGTCCGTCGCTCCAGACGAAGCCACTATCAAGTTGCTCCAATCAGGTGTGGCGACGCTCGATTCCGCGGCCAGTGCACGGATTACCCGCATCAACTGGCTCCTGGGCATTTGTTGGGCTGGCCTCGTTTGGGCCGCGTCGCACTGGGTGTTCACGACCGAAGTATCCGATGCGCTGCGACAAGAGGCTATGACGCGGGTGCTCGGTGGGTTCCTGGTTTTCTTGTTCTTCGGTATTGGCGTCATGTCCTACGAAGCCACGGTTCGCATCGTGAAGCAGACCATCGACTTTGCGTTTCTACAGGCGAGCGACACGCGAACCCCATCTGAGGGGTGATGGTAGGCATAGGGTTCAGTAAAGGCCGGACGTGTTTTAAGAGGGGCGGTTATATCTGCCCCACGGGGGCTGGATATGGATTTCACAGTACGCAACCACTACGTGCCTCAGTGGTACCAGAAGCGTTTCCTCAATCCCGCGGCGCGCGAGGCTAAGTATTACTATCTGGACATCAAGCCCCAGGAGATTCGTAGGCCTGGCAAGCCGCCCATCACGCGTAAAGCATTGCGTCTGCTTGGTCCAGTCAACTGCTTCAAGGAAGACCATCTCTACACGTTGTTCTTTGGCGAGCACGCGACCGACGTCATTGAGCGACATTTTTTTGGACGCATCGATGCCAGCGGTGAAGCGGCAGCGTCCTTCTTCGAAAACTACGATATGCGCGAGGGTGTGCATGAAGCCTTCGGCGACATGCGCAACTACCTGTCTGCCCAACTGTTCCGCACCCCGCGTGGCCTCCGCGTACTTCAAGGGCTCGTCAACGCGAAAAGCCATCAAGCCACATTGGAGGTGCTCGGTCGTCTCTGGCCGCTGTATCAAACCATCTGGAGCGAAAGCGTTTGGGAGGTGCTTTCCTGTCCGGACTCGCCGACGAAGTTCATCGTCAGCGATTGCCCAGTTTCGACCTATAACAAAGAGGTGTACCCGGGCTCCGAGGAGGTTCGCCGCTATGGCCATGCGTTAATTGAACGCATCGGTACGCAGACCTTATTTCCAATTGGGCCCAATCACTGCCTGGTGATTACCAACACACAGTACGCCCGGAATCCCGGCGCACCCCCAAAGAGGTTTCGGGAAAACCCCAGGTACATGGCCAACGCTATGTTCGACCTGCGCAAGGTTCAACGCGGGCGGACTATCAACGAAGAGCAGGTCATTTGCATTAACCACGTACTCAAGACGCAGGCCCGCCGATACATCGCAGCGGCCCAGGAGGAATGGCTCTACCCGGAGCAGCGGGTCGGTAAGACCGTCTGGCCAAAATTGGGTGGACCCCATTTTCTGATGCCGGATCCGCGAAAGGTCTCGTTTACCACGGGCTTTGTGGTTGGGTTCGAGGACGGTGGCCACTGGGGCGCCAACGAGTACGGCCATCGCAACATCGACGACCCTCGCGCTCGGGCCCTGCGAGCAGTCGAATGGGATGCCCACCAGCGGGCGAAGCGGGTCTGGAATGATTGGGACAAGCGAGAGGGAAGGGAGCCTCCTCAGGACCTCCGGGAATACTTCTAGGCGTGCGTCGTGCGGGACGCCGCTTGCAGTGCCCAATATGGACGATGCAAAGGCGGTAGCGGATAGGTAGTGTATGGCGGACGACGCCGTTGGCTCCGGAGTGGGCCGCCGCATTCCACTAGGAGTGGGTTATGGACCGTACGACTGCGCTTTCGTTGCTGGCGGCCATTCTAAAAGACATCACGCTTTCTGACGGAAAGGCCGCGACCGATGCATTCCCCGGCCTGCGCGAGGTTGACGCTAAGGTTAGGGAAGTCCGGCATGTTATTGAAGGCGTGGAAGGACTGCCGCCGAACATGCTCGCTCAGTTCGACAACGATGCTAATTTTGAAACGATGAGCAGGCGCGTTCGGCTTGAAGCGCTGGCAACTCACATCAAGAGTGCCCAGCGCTTTTTGAATGCAGCGCCCGCTGCCCCAGTGAAGAGGCAAATAGTCGCACCACCAGACCTGACCAAACTGACGACAACGGTTCCGTTGCTCAAGGAGTCAGTGGAGCGTCGCTGGCGTGAAGCGCAGAAATGCGTGCATATCGGCTGCTACACATCAGGCATCATCATGATGGGTAGCGTGCTCGAAGCGCTGCTTCTTGCGCGCGCGATGTTGCATCCGTCTTTGGCCTATCAGTCGGCGAAAGCCCCTAAGGACAAGGCGGGAAAATCTCCCGCCATCCAGGACTGGACGCTCAATGCACTCGTTGATGTGGCAGTGGATGTGGGCTGGCTCAAGAGCGACCGCGGCAAGTTCAGTCATGCTCTGCGTGAGTCCAGGAACGTTGTGCATCCTTGGGTTGAGGTATCGATGAAAGCGAACTTCGATGAGGCGACGTGTCGCACGTCGTGGGAAGTCCTGCGCGCGTCAGTCGATGACCTCATTGGCTCGGTGTAGGCGAAGAGTGGAAAGGTACTGTCTAGCCCAAGGTCAACATCATCGTTGGTGCAATTGGCATCCCGCTCATCGAATTGGGAATGTGCGCGGGGCGAACACAAGCGACATGCGAAGGTCGCGAAGCGTCAGGCCGTCAATGGAGGCACAAACGCTGGACTGTGGGACCTAGCCGATACGGCGCACCTAGCCAACGCTCGTCTACCGCGGCCTTCTCTTGAAAGAGCAATATTAAATTAATATTTTTGCGTTTTCGCAGTATTAAAGCCGGTGAAGAGGGCCATACAGGGCTCACCTTTTGGTATGAGCGCCGAAGCCATCGATCCTCAGACGGTCAAAGCCAGGCCTAGGCGAGGTTGTAATAAAACTCGGCGTAGTAGTCGCCGGCCCCCACAGGCATCCGGCCAAGCGTGGCTTGCACGGTCCGAGGCACCAAGTTCACCAGGCGGGAGACTTCCTCTGACATGTTGATTCCCACCTGAGCGCATTCAATAGCCGGATGAAAGTACTCATCGATCTTCCTGCGGAGTATCGCTTCCGCGCGATGAGTACTGCCCGCGACCGCGATACAGAAACGAAAACCCTCTCCCGTGGCGTGATAGACCATGTAAGCCACAAAGAGCCCGCGTTCGAGAAAAAGTTGATCGTGGTTTGCATCAGACATGACGACCACCTCGTCTGATAGTGAAACAGGAACATGTTCACTTGAACGGAAACCCTGTAGCAGCCGATGCCAGAGCGTAAGTGACTCTGACAGTGCGCTGGGGCGAATAGGCTCCGCCGCCAATTGCCGGAACTCAGTAAAAGTCGCCCAGTCCTCTCCGGTAGCGCTCATACGCTTTGGCACATTGATCCTTGCTTGGTGGATGCGCCGAAGACCCGCGCGACACGGGGAGTTGCACACGGTACCAAGCCTCAAACTCCGGCAAATCCAACATGACGTTGGAGCGCGCTGCGTCGTACTCGGGCCCAATGTCGCCCTCCCGTAGTTGCTCCAAAGCACTAAGTGTGCGGACCGTTTGATCGGCCTTTCGAGCACGCGCAGATGCTGAGCCAGCTGCATGGGCATAAGCACTCGCCCAGATGACTTTCTCCATTTCAGACAGTCGTGCCCAGAGATAGATCGGGCTGTGGTGTTTGATCGTGGCCATGGCTCACTCCTTTCATTGAAGGGAACGCCTAGGCGGATAGTTCCGCACGCCTAAAAGACCACAACGGGTTGTCATCGATTGAGACAGGACCATACGCATCGCGGCAAGCGATGGCGTATATGCGCGGCTGCGCATGTGCACTCGAGTCCATGCCCGATCTCAATGCATCTGGGACCGTTTGCAAGCTGCATTTTCTTAAGCGGAACAATGCTTTTCGGCTCGATTGGCGTTAGTAGTACGCGCAACGTTTCTCTTTATAAACAATGACTTGCGTAATTCATAGGCAAAGAGTACTGTGACCTCGTACCGATCTAATCCGATTCAGTCAGATCTAGTCCGATCCAATCGCGGAGGACGCAGTGCGCCGATCAGCAACCTTCCAGATGCTTGTGAAGTCGCACGGATTCATCCTGTCCGCGGGAGCGACCGCCAAGGTGATGGGCTTCGGGAGTACCGATGCGCTGCGCTTTGCACGGGCTGCCGGTCGGCTCCCGATCCAGATGTTTCTTGTCGAAGGGCGCCGAGGCTGGTTTGCCTCGGCCGAAGACGTTGCTACATGGCTAGATAAGACGACGGTCGCCAGTCGAAAAAACTCGCCCAAGAAGGCTAAGAACACCAAACAAAAAGCCACCGCTGATTGAGCGGTGGCTCTTTTATGTCAACGCCAGAGAGACGCGTCGTCTCAGGAGGGTCGCTAACGGGAATCCCTAGCGGAACAACGTAAGCCAGGAATGAAAAGGCCTACGTGGGTTGGCGCTCACGTAGGCCCTATTAAGTGCAGACTTTAGGTCGTCGGCACTTGTAGCTTCCTGCGCTCCCCATCAAAAGTCAATAGGCCCTCGCTGGGCCTACATGCCGCGCTTTGCCTCTGTGGTGGTCCATCTGGCCGCCCTTGGGAGAGTGCGGCCTGGAGGAGATCGCATGGTAACAACTGCTCTAAAACTTGACCTGCCGTTCGTGGAACAGGAGCGGCTCGGTGGCCCCGACAAAACGCAGCGCCTAGAAAGCTACGGGCGAGCGGAATGTTCGCGATTCCAGATCGCACAAATTGAAGCCATGGCGGCCGATAGCGGTCTGCGCTTGGTCGGCAAGGGTGCGCTGAACAACATGCGCACCCGCTTCGTGTCCATTAAGAACAAAGCAGTGAGGGTTATCGAAAGCCACACCTGTGAACGAACATTTGCTTACCTGCTTGAGTTCGATCCTGGCGTTGTCGGCTACTACGTCCAAGTGCCTTGCCGGGGTATTGAGAGGACCAACGAGAACGGTGCACGGCATGTTTCCCATGCCACGCTGGATTTCTTGGTCTTTCGCCTCGACTGCATTGAGCTCGTCGAGTGCAAAACCGAAGCGTGGCTGGAAGCCCACGAAGGTAAGGACGGATGGCATCGCGAGGGAGACGGGTGGACCTGCGATCCGTACAAGCAGTGGGCGGAAGCGCGAGGTCTCGTCTTCCGGGTATTTGTACTGACCGAGCCGTTTGCTAACCAGCTGCGTACGTTGGAAGCGATGTACGCAACGATGGATCTTCCGCTCACGAGGGAAGAGTTGCGTGTGGCCGAACGCGCAATTGCCCTGTTGGCGAAGAAGCCGTACTCCATCGAGGATATGGGTGAGACGCTTCCAGGATTCAACGGTCGTATTGCATTGAGCCTTCTCGCACAGCACAAATGCTACGGACTCGTGCAAAGCACGCCCTTCGATTTGCCGCAACACTTCTATCTGTACTCGGACCAGGAACAAGCCAGGCTGGCTGATGCCCAAGCATTCAGCGCGCTACGAACGACGATCGCTCAGCCTGCCGATCTGGATCCTCTTACCACCGCAAGCGCAACCGATCTTAAGTTCGCGCTTAAGCGGTACGAGATCGTGCAACGCATAGAGGCGGGACTCGAAAAAGGTTCCGTCCGCATGCGGA
The DNA here is from genome assembly GCF_014297575.1 of Dyella telluris. Taxonomy (NCBI): domain Bacteria; kingdom Pseudomonadati; phylum Pseudomonadota; class Gammaproteobacteria; order Lysobacterales; family Rhodanobacteraceae; genus Dyella; species Dyella telluris. The sequence continues at coordinate 2,297,064 of NZ_CP060412.1, forward strand.
AACTTGTAGCCAACGTGCGTGAAGCGGTGTCGCAAGGCAAGCCAGCGCTCTCGGCCTGCCTTACTCAGTATGCGAAATCAGGCAACCGCGAGTCCCGGCTCGATCCGATGCAGCAAGAGTGCATGACGTGGGTTATCCGCGCGCTCTGGAACCGGGGAAAGGTAAGGACGCGGAAAAACCTGTGGTTCGAGCTCGAGAAGGAATGCCAGCGCCATCACGTTGTGACGCCGTCTCGTGAGACCCTCAATTACTACCTTCGACAGGACGATGCCACGAAGCGTGCACTTGCCGCGGGAGGTATGCGCGCCTATCAAGCTGCCAGGCCCATTTCAGACCCAACGCTTCGCTCGGGGAAGGCTATCGGCTACGGGCACACACTGCATATTGATTCGTCCCAGTTTGACGGCCGTTGCGGAAAGCAGGTCGAGGAAGCCTTTTCGGGCAACAAACCTTGGTTCTATATCGGCATCGACGAGGCGATTGAGAAGCCGATGGCTAAGGCCATCTATTTCGGAAAGGCCTGCACGAACGGTGTGGCGCTTCTGATGCGTGATTTTGTTCGACGTCATGGCTTCTTGCCGTTCGTGATTGTTCTGGACCGCGGATCGGAGAACGACTCCAAATGGCTACAAGCATTCTGCTTGGAAAAGGGCATCACGCTTATCCAATCCCCGACGGGTGGAAGCCGCTTCAACGGGCAGGCAGAAAGCGCCATCAAGCGCATTAATGAGAACGTCGCACATGATCTGCCTGGGTCCACGAAGCCCGATCAGAAGGGCCGCAAGGTCGACGGCAAGTACAAGAGCGAAAAGACTGCGCGTTTGACTTTTCACGTATTGAATCAGGCGCTGGAGGACTACGCATTCAAGGACATGCCGGAAACACCCACCGACGACGATTACTCGCCAGACGACCGCATGGACGAGGCCATGAGTCGCTACGGAGTGATGGGACGTCCTCAAGTGCTCGACGATGATTACCTGATCAAGACCTCGGTAGATATCAAATTCACAGGGAAAGCCACCGAAAAGCGCGGGATCAAGCTCGCTAGCGGGATCTTCACCAGCAAGCCGCTCAGCATCCTGCTGCGCCGATTTCAGCCCGAGGAAGTCCGGCAGGACTGTGAGAACGGGTCGCTGCTCTTCGTCAAGATTGGTGGGACATGGGTCAAGGCGTTTTTGAATGCGATCCTGACACTTGCATCGCAATCCGTAGAAGAGCGCCTCTTCGATCACTGTTGGGCGCCCTATGCACGGCGGAACGGACGTAAACGTGCGCAGGACTCTGATCGGAAGCGGTATCACCGACATCAGGAAGCCGAGGCTAGGGCCGAGGCCGCGGCAGCTCAAGCGGTGGTTGATGCCAAACAAGGGTCGGAGCAGCAGGACACTGAAGCGCCTGACGAGGATTTCGACGCATTGGACGCCTGGAACAACTGCGAACCCCTGACGGAGGAGGACTGACATGGCAAGGGTTCTTCCACATGCAAACTACGTTGAGCCGCGAAAGCAGCTCCAGAGGGCGCTTGCCAATCCGGCGCGCGGCCGATTCATCTGGGTCATTGGGCCATCAGGGGTGGGCAAGACGACCTTGCGCAGGTCGATCCTGCGTTCCATGTGCGGTGACCCTGCTCTATGGGGTGCAGGCAACATTCCCGTAATCGAGAAATTTGCTCTCCTCCCGAACAAGGCGTACTTCAATTCGCTATGGCTGGCGCAAAGTTTGGTTCGCGAGCTATTTGTTCCCAACGTGAACTGGTTGCGTGACGACGACGACCTGGAAAATCCCACGTTCTTAGCCGTGACATCGGAGATCCAGCGGGCGCACCGATCGCTTCACGGCGCCTTGCTGCCAAAGGGCTCCGAGCCAGCGATGTGGGAGCATTTCCAACGGCTTGCACCTCAAAGGAAGGTGTGGCTGACGGCCATCGACCAAGCGCACGCACTTTGTACGAACCACCGCAACAAGGACCCTGCAGACCACATCCTGAACCTGCTATCGATTCTCGATGTCACAGACATGAACTTCCTGCTTAGTGGCGTGCACGGCGCCGCCGACTTGTGGGCGGCACGTCCTGAAGTCAGGCGTCGATCCACGGTCATCTGGATGCCGCCCTACAGTTACGAGCGCCGGGGCGACCGCGATCCTTTCCTAACGCTTGTGCGGACATTGGGCAAGGGATACACATTCTCTAAGCCTGGCTTGCTCTTTGGCATGGCGCCGGAGCTCATGGCTGCATCGGCCGGTATATTTGGCGTTCTGAAAAAGATCCTCGTCGATGCAAAAGAGCGCGCAGATTTCGCTGGCCGTCGAGCCATCACGAAGGGCGACATCACCGCCTCGTACTACGGCAGTCGTGACTTAAAAAAGTTGTGGGACGATGTCGGCTTCTTCGAAGACGTCATGAAGTCCGCAGACACCTCATCGATTGCCAAGAATGTGGCCAGTGCTTGGGGCATAGAGCGCAAACCGAAGGCCAAGAAGCCCACGAACGATGTTGGCCCTGATAAGGAGGCCGCGTGATATGGAACAGGTCTCGTTTGCTTGGACAGCTCTTCCATCGCTGAAGCTGCGAGGTCTGGGTACGCCGCTCGCGGAGCCCATCGATTACTACGTACTTCGGATGTCCTGGGTGACGGGGTGGTCCGTGAACCAGCTGGCTACCCTCATGCAAGACGATCGCGAGGAGGGTTTTGGGCCGCTACGCCCCAGTTGTCACATCTTCGGGCACCGCAGGGAAGCGCAGATATCCGCATTTGAACAGCTCTCAGGAAATCCGGACCTACGATATGGAACTCTGTGGGTACTCAAGGAAGTACTCAATACCAAGGGGCTGTATCGTCAGACTGGGGTGCCACGGCGCTGGTGTCCCGTTTGCTACCAAAAATGGGATAACGATACCGATTGGGAACCCCTGGTTTGGTCCATCCCTTACGTAAGTTGCTGCCCAACGCACGGGTGCGACCTGGTCAACGCGTGCCCTAGCTGTGGCAAGGAACAAAGTCGGGATACGGCGCTTGGTCTTCGCCTGCGTTGCGAGTCTTGCGACGCTCCATTGGGCGGTGAGGGAACGAAAACCGAGCGGGCTAAATTTTATGATTGGGTGGACCAGGAAATCCTTAAACTCGTGGCGTTCTGCTCAACGCCTGGCGAGCAGCTCGTACCCGCCGACACTCTGCTGCAGTTTGCGGAGGAGTTCGAAAACCATGCACGAAGCAAAGGCATTCTTCAAAAGGTTCGTCGATGTTTGGGTATGCAGCGTGGTGAGGCTTTTAACCGATCCATCTCCCTCAGCGCACTCATCAACTTCAGTGCGCTTCTCGGGGTCTCTGTGATCGATCTGCTCTCGCGACCCAAAGAGGCAATGAGCGCTCCGCTGCTGGACCTTTGGGATGGATTCCACTGGTTGTGCGACCCCTTTGCGGAGAAGAACGACGCCGTGCGTGCAGCGCGTTGGCTGGCGAAGAAGGTGCTCGCACGGCGCGGTCGCTGGTATATCCCCTCCATGCGCGTACTCACTAAGGATATCGGTGTATCCGCGTCGCGCCTGAAAGCCTTCGATCCTGAAAGTTATGGGGCTTACATCGATGCCTATTTGAAGCAGTGCCGCCCCGCGACTCGTTACACCCGGGGAGTGGCCTTTGCCGCGGCGCGGAATGAGATCGAAGACCAGAATCCGACGAACTGTACGCATTCGCGCATGTGGTGGCTTCCCCACCATGTAGAGAAGGTGGCACCGGTCAATTTGGAAGACGCGTACTACGCTTCTTATGGCGCGATCGTGTACTGGCGCTTGCTCGCGCATGCTAAGAGTCACGCACAGGGGGCTGTTGCGGCAAAAGAGGACATTCGCTGGACTGAATCAGCACAGACGGGGATTGCGGCTTAGAGGTTTGCGGCACTGATGAGGGGTGCCGCGTAAGCGGCATCCCTCATTTTGCTTCAGGCTGGTCGAGCCAGACTTTAGCTGCCCGGGGGCGACGTGACCGACGAAGCCAGCGACGTCATTTCGGCTACTTCCTGAAACTCAGCCAGGTACTCCGGTTGGTTGTCTTCCAGCCATTGGACAATGCTTGGTCTCTTAAGCCACTTGGACAAGTAGGCTTTGGCGATGGTCAGTTCTAGGACATCTTCGCCATAGCTTTCTTCGATGTACTTAGTTCGCTTCTGCGCCGCGGATAGTTCGCGTTCAAGGCGAGCGATCTGCTCGCGCGAGATGTCCTGTGGCCCATCTTTTGCTCTCTTGAGTACGAGTTGGTCATCCGGCGTGGCAGCCAGAATGGTCTTGACGAAGCCAGACGAATAGTTCTTCTGCCCGATCATGAGCTCCGTGGCCTCGATCTGACGCATGGGCTTCATCTTCTTCAGCACTTCGAACACGTTCTTGGGGCATGGGCCATCCGCGAGAAGCTCGACGACTTCGTCGCATATGCCATCCAGCATCCGAAAGCGCCGCCGAACCGTAGAAACGTCCAACCGTAGCGCGCGCGCAAGCCGGTCCTCGTGAGCTCCCTGCTCAATGGCACGGACGACCATCTTGTGTTCTTGGACCGCGGAAAGCCGGCTGATGCGCTTGTTATATGTATAAGCTTCGTCATCGGTGGCGACGAGGCACTCCACCTCGGTCCACCCCAGTTCCTTCGCTATTTCAATGCGCAGGAGTCCATCGAGGAGGTAATACGTACCTTCTTTCTGTGGGTTGGGTACGACGACAGGGCACTCGACCATGCCTATTTCGTGGATGGATGCGGCGATCTGGGCGTACTTATGGCTCTGTTTGAGGGCCGCGCGCATCGCCTTCAGAGGAACGATGGCGTCGAGCGGGATCACGCGAGTCTCGCTCTCAAAACCGGGCGGCGGCATCTTGTTGTTCATGGCGCGCCTCCCTTGGCCATCCTGCGTTCGAGTGGGCTTGGGATGGTGTCGAGCCCCTCTTTGCGGAGGATGGCCACGAATGATGCTTCTAGCCGGAGATGTTTGAGAGCCTGGACGACAAAGAAAAGCCGCGTCTGCGTGAAGTCCGCTGTCTTGGCCAAGAGTTGCTGTTTGCCAACTTCCCGCTCAAAGATCCGTCGGAGATTCTCTGCGGTAAGCTTTCTGCTCCCTTTGCGGTTTATCCCCGATGAATGACGCTCGTTCTTCCCGCGTAGCGCCCGTTGATCCAGGATCTTCCGAAGCAGGGCGAGCTTCTTTCCTTTGACGACGCCATGCGTGTAGGCATCGGCCAGCGCCTCCTGTATCCCCGCGTCATCGCTTCTAGCAATGGTCACGGCGAGGCTGACGGGGACGATGCCCTTTTCGACGGCGGCGAGGAGGCGCTCTTCGCCCCGCTCGAGCAAACCGAGGATCATGTTTACCCAGGAGGCGGTCACGCCGAGCTTGTCGGCAACCTCGGTGTCGTTGTAGCCGCGCCGATGCAGGCTCTCGATTTCCCGCATGAGCTCCACGGCCTGGTGCTGGCGTCGCGCGATGTTCTCGACGAGGCTCATGACCATGCAATCTTCCTCATCGGCGGTAATGACGATGCAAGGGATGCGGTCCATTCCAAGAATCTGATATGCCTCAAGACGGCCTTGTCCACAGACCAGGTCGAACTCCTCCTTCCCATCATCGCTGGCCCGTCTTGTGACCGTGATGGGGCGCTTGAGGCCGATCTTTTCTATGTTCTCCACAATGGCCCGGTACTGGCGCTGGTTTCGGGCTCGAGGGTTGAGCACATGGATCTGAGATACGGGTACGAGCTCAATGGTTCGCATACCAGTCCTCCGTTCAAGCGGCTCTGGCGAAGGCCGATCTCCCTGTCAGAGCGATCAAGGGTTCAAGGGAATCGAAGCGATAGGCGTCCAAGGTGACAGCGTTGTTGTCCTCAGCTAGACGGAGCGGATGAATCGGTAGGTCAATGCGAGGAAAGAAGTAGTAGTCGAGGATAGTGTGCTGGTCGGCCGCCAGGCGTGCGACCAAAGTAATGTCCGGCGCGAGGCTGGTATCGAACCGGATTCGCCAGCGGAAGGCCCCGCTGATGAGTTGAAGGCAGCGGGTCAAGACCACTGACAGCGTGAACTCGTCATTGATCCACATGAGGTTCGATTGGCTGGGATCAGCACTGACGTTGCCGCACACCTTCTTAAGGTCAGCCACGACGTTTTCGACGACATCCGGGAGCATTTGCCGCAAAGATCGGTTGATCTCGATGTACCGGTAATCTCGCTGGGCGCGAAAGCCGATCAACGAGTACGCTCGAACGAGCCCGCCAAAGCGACTGGCGTAGATATGGCTTGAGGGCATCCCTTCCTGCTCGTCTATGAGTAGGCCTGACAGGGTGCCCGTTCTTTCGTAGAGGCCTCGAAGCATCGCGAGCATCGCATCGCTATCGAGGTGCTCGGACCGAGCGGCAACAATGGCCTGGACTCGCTCAAATAGTTCGGGTGCGATGATGGAGTCGAACGCGCCATTGTGGCGAATCCACATGTCCTCGGCGTTCCGCACCCGCTTCTGCTTCAGCTTGAAGGAAGTGTGGTTATAGACGTTGTTGCCGATGTACTTCTCGTTCGTCAGGATCTGGTGGATCGTGCCTCGCGTCCATGGGCGACCTTGGTCAGTCGTCAGTCCCAACGAGTTCAGTTCATCAGCTATGGCTCGCTCGTTCTTCTTCGCATGGAGAAAGGAGCGGTAGATCTCACGAACGACTGCGATTTCTTCGTCGGGGCCAGGCACAAGCACGACCCGATCAGTCTGGAGGCTCTTTTGCTCTCCACGGCCAAGTTGGCCCTTGGGCATGCGTTGTTCGTCCAGGAGCATCCTGCGAAGGCCGTAGCCAGGTGCCCCGCCTTGGCGGAAGCCGAGTTCTATAAGGCGGCATTGGCCCTGAAACACTTTGTTGGACAGCTCCCGGCTGTATTCGCCGGCCATGGCGCGCTTGACGCTCTTCATGATGGTCGCCATGGGGCTGCCATCGTTTTCGAAGGGCTCAGTGCAGTAGAAGACCTTTATCCCCGAGCGCCGGCACAAGTATTCGTAGTACGCACTTTCGTCGGCGTCCTGAAACCGGCCCCAGCGACTAATGTCGTAGACCAGAACGGCCCCGAAATCCGGAGAACCGGACTCGACATCGTGGATAAGTCGTTTGAGAGCGTCTCTGCCTTCAAGGCTCAGGCCGCTCTTGCCCTCGTCCGCATAGGTACGAACGATGTCCATCCCGTGCTGGGTGGCGTATTTCGCAATGGCGGCCTGTTGATTCTCGGTTGAGTAGCGCTGGTGGTCAGTGGACATGCGCACGTACTGGGCAGCCCTGAGGGGCAACCCAAGAACACCTTCCGACGGCGTTTCCGCCTTCCAGCCCACTGCCGCTCCCATCCCCACGGCCCTGAGGCTTGGGATGATTAGGCAAAATATTGGAGTTTGTCAAGAAAATCCAACATTTGTGATTTCGGCTACCTGGCCTGATCTAGGCATCCGCAGTCGGCTCAACCATGGCGTCCATCAGTCGCAACAAGGCGCTTCGCTGGCCACCAGAAAGCGCTTGAAACCGCGTAATCAGGCGAATTTCCTCAGCTGCAGGCGGGTGTGGGAGATCGGATGCCACTAGCTCCCAGGGATGACACTTCAAGGGTTCGGCCAGTCGCAGGAGCCAGTCCACCGTAAGGCGCCGCTTTCCAGTCTCGAGAAGGCTGACCTGCTGATTTGTGGTGCCTGCTTCGGTGGCGAGGGTATCGAGAGATAGTCCTCGGGCTTCACGCATGACCCGAATCCGATTTTCCACGTAGCTAGCAGCCTTTGGGAGGATGGGATTGCCGTTTAGTTTGCACAAGGCGGGGCAGTACACCAATGACAGCATGGTCCACATCCGCAACGCCCGCGACTAAACAATAGTCGTTAGCAATTTGCCCCCTCGGGACCCAACGAGGCAAAGTTAGATGCCAATTGACCTTCGACGGATGGAACACTGGGAACTCAACGCCTCGGTCCTCCAGAATTGCGATCACCTGCTCCTTGGAACGTTGGGCATCGAGTTTTGGGGAATCGGGCGAGTTTCCACATCCTTGGCCAAGTTCTGAGATCACAATGAAATCCATGGTCCGATGCCTCACCACGCGTCGAAGGCTACATCCTCATTCACTGGGCTAAAACTGTCTGGCCGCCCGGGGCATTGATACGCCCAGCGGAGATGGGATGTCGCTGAAATGATGAACGAAACATAAACAGAAATAAAAGTAATTGTCTAAGATTGGAAAAAAGTATTGCTCTAATGTCTAAGCATAAGTACATTGCCACCCATGACGGAGACCCTGGCAATGCACACGACGAAACACTTCCAACAGCGAATGTCCCATCGAGGTATCACCAAAGCGATGGTGGACATTGTGATGAGCTACGGAGAGGCAGAGGGGGACAAGGTGGTCCTTAACCGTAGGAATTCTGGCCGATTGCTTGAGGCTGTTCGGACTCTAGTCAAGATTCTGGATAAGGGTGGCTTGGTGGTTGTGACCAGCGGCGACGCCCAGCTGACCACGTACAACTACCAAGGGCGTTGCAATTGAATATGTCCACCGACAATGCCGGGCAGGTGCTGTTCCAGGTTCAAGACCTACTGCGCAATTCTCCCCTGGCTTCCAACGAATCAGGTCTACTGGCCTTCCAGCTTCTCGTGTGGGCGCAACTCTCCACTAAGGGCAAGCTCGATCTAGATAGCACCGTGGATGCGGCCCTGGCGCACGGCGCCACCGGCATAGTCGATGCGCTTAGCAGACTGGCTTTGACGGATGGCCCGATGGGTCAAGCCTTTGGCGATGCTGCGCGTAGGGCCCAATTCTCCGGTGACTACATCGTTTCGGCGGTAACGGCAGCAAAGCGCCTAGCCGACGGAGGGATCTTCGAGCGCTTTTCACCAGCAGACGTCGTGGCCCACTTGCCACAGATAGGCACAGAACCCGTCACCGTCCCAGCAGAGGTGGCGAGGCTGATGGTTAACTTGGTTGTGAAAGGGGACCAGAGCTCGGTCTATAGCCCGTGGGAGTCCAGTGGACAGTTCGTTGGCGCGTTGCTTAACCAGCATGTCAGCCTATACGTCGAAACTCCATTCTCGACACCACTCCCGGCGCTCCTGAGCTTGTTCCGTGAGGCACCTACAGAAATGGTCCTCGCTAACCCGCTGCGCTCGCCCACGGCTATAAAAGGCGGACACCTGCAAAAGTTTGACGCGGCACTGTCAATCCCGCCGCTGAACATGGTCGTCAGCGACGAAGCAGCGATGACCGATCTATATGGCCGCTTCCCGATCAAGAAGGCCACTTGGAACGGGCTCAACGTGCTACACATCGTGGCTCAGACCGGTGGCAAGGCAGCCATCATTGTCGCTAACAGCTTCTTGTTCGGACCTGGCAGGGACAGGGAGGTGCGCGAGTATCTGCTCCACAAGGGAATGGTGGAGGCGGTTATCGCATTGCCTGCTGGTCTGTTCAACATCACCAACATTCCATCAGCCTTGCTGCTACTCGATACGCAAGCCAATTGCCGCAAGGTTGGCTTTGTTGATGCCACCCGGCCGTACTTCACCAAGGCGCTCAACAAAGGTAAGACGACGCTCGTCAACACCAACGCCATTGTCAGTTTCTGCAGTGCCTTGATGGGCGAACAGAGCGTGCTGGCGGCCGATGCGTTGGATGACACACTCGCTGTTGTCACTCCTGTCGAGGACATCCTCGGCAATGAGGCGTCATTGCAGGTTGATCGCTATGTAATGGCCCACGAACAACGCAATTTGCAGGCGTGGCTGCGGGCAATGCCTACGGTCGCACTAGAAGATCTCGCCGACTTCCACAATCCCATCCCGAACAAGGACCGCAACTCAGGTGCTCCTGCAGCGATCGAGGTCTATGAGGTGGGAGCGGCTGATCTGCCAAGCGCGGGATACATTGCCACTCCTGAGAAAACGGTCAGCGTGCAGCTGTCTAGCCGTCGTTCCGGCAACGCAGAAGAGGCTTTTCTTCGCCAAGGTGACGTTCTCCTTATTACCAAGGGCAGCGTGGGCAAAGTAGGTATCGTGCCGGCCGATGTGCCGCCTGCAGGACCGGGCGGTTGGGTAGCCGGGCAATCGGCCATCGTTCTACGCGGCAGAGGTCAGTACGGCGATCTACGTGGCCTGGGACTTTGGATGCGCTCGCAAATGGGCAGAGACGTGCTCGCTGGCATTACATCGGGCGCCACCATCCCAATGATCTCGATTCAGACACTGCGCAGACTCCAAGTGCCTGTCCTAACGCTAGAAGCCACACATCGTGCCGTAGAGGTGCTTAATCGTGAGGCAGAGATCCAGCGGGGGATTGAAGCCTTAAGAACTGAACAAGCCGGTCTGTCCGAACGGCTTTGGAATGAGCTACTGAACTGAAAAATCTGGAACCAAAGCCGGAGCTAGAGTTGCGTTTCCGCGCCATATCAAATTTTCCATAGCCTTATGGTTTTCAGCCCCGGAGATTGCCCATGACGCGATCCGCAGAGCTCCATCTAGGCCCCTGCAGCCCCTGGGCCATTCAAAGCCCGGAACCGGCAATAGTCGCTATTTTCATAACGAAACAATCATGACCAAAAACGCACAAGTAGCTTCAGTCACGGTGGAAACTCCCAAAGCCATAGACACGACTCTAGCAGCCTTCATTTGGAAGAATGCCGAGGATCTATGGGGCGACTTCAAGCACACTGACTTCGGCAAGATCATCCTGCCGTTCACGCTGCTACGTCGCCTGGAGTGCGTGCTGGAACCCACGCGAGAGAAGGTTCGCGAGACTCACGCCAAGTTCAAGGACAAGGGGCTAGACACCGATCTGATTCTGCGCCAAACCGCGGGCTTGCCCTTCTACAACACCTCGCAGTACTCGCTGGCCACCTTGGGCGCGACCAAGACGAAGTCCAACCTGGAGGCTTATATCGCCGGCTTCTCGGACAATGCCCGCGTCATCTTTGATCAGTTCAATTTCACCGACACAATCGGGCGCCTGGCCCGCGCCGACATCCTGTTCAAGATCTGCCAGAACTTCGCCAATACCGACCTGCACCCGGATGTCGTGCCTGATCGGGTGATGTCCAACATCTACGAACACCTGATCCGTCGGTTTGGTGCAGAGGTCAATGAGGCGGCTGAAGACTTCATGACGCCGCGCGACGTGGTCCACCTGGCCACCACCCTGCTGCTCGATCCCGACGATGCCCTGTTCCGTAACAACCCCGGCCTGATCCGTACGCTCTACGACCCAACCTGCGGCACCGGCGGCTTTCTCACGGACGCCATGAACCACGTCGATGGGTTTGCCGCCAAGGGTAAGGCGCCTCCTGTGCTGATTCCCTTCGGCCAGGAGCTGGAACCGGAAACCCATGCCGTCGCCTTGGCCAATATGCTGCTGCGCCGTCTGGAAACAGACCCCGCACGCGACCTCTCGGCTAACATCGCCGGGCCTAAGTCCACACTGTCCCAGGACGCCTTCACGGGACAGCGATTCCATTACTGCCTGTCCAATCCGCCCTTCGGCAAGAAGTGGGAGAAGGACCAGGCCGCGGTTGAGCGCGAAGCCAAGGAAAAGGGCTTTGAAGGCCGCTTTGGAGCAGGCACCCCGCGGGTGTCCGACGGCTCCATGCTCTTCATCCAACACCTGATTTCCAAGCTTGAGCACCCGAAAAAGGGCGGTGGCCGTGCGGCCATCATCCTATCGGGGTCGCCTCTGTTTACCGGCAACGCCGGTCAGGGTGAGACTGAGATCCGCCGTTGGTTGCTGGAAAACGACTACGTCGACGCGATTGTGGCCCTGCCTACAGACATTTTCTTCCGCACCGGCATCGGCACCTATATCTGGCTTCTGGCCAACAACAAACCCGCAGCACGCACAGGCAAGGTCCAGTTGATCGACGCCACGGGCATGCACACGCCCATGCGCAAGTCAGAGGGCAACAAGCGCCGCTTCATCAGCGACGAGCAGATCCAAGCTATCGCCCGGCTCTACGCCGACTTTGAGGCCGGAGAAAGCGTTCGGATAGTGGACTACCGTGACTTCGGCTACCGCCGGATCAAGGTTCAGCGCCCCTTGCGCTTGATCGCCAAGATCACCGAGGAAGGGATCGAAACCCTGCAAGCCAGCAAGGCGTTCACCAAGCTCGACGAAGCCGAGCAAGCCGCATGGGTTGCGCTGCTGCGCAAGCACTTGGGCCAGACACACGGCTACGAGTGGTTGGAGAACTTATCCGCGCTCGCAAAGAAGGCCGGTCTACCCAAGATTGCCAAGCCCTTGGCCATCGCCATCGAGAACGCATTGGGTGTGCGGAATCTCGACGCACCGGAAGTCCGCGATGAGGACGGCAGTCCTGTGCCGGACAAGGAACTGGAAGATTTCGAGAGCGTCCCCCTGGACCAGGCCATCGACCACTACATGGCAGCCGAGGTTCTGCCCCACGTGCCAAACGCTTGGGTAGACAAAGGCTATACCGATGACCAGGACGGCAAGACGGGCAAGGTCGGCTACGAGATCAACTTCAACCGCTATTTCTACAAGTACGTGCCACCGCGCGACCTGCACGAGATCGACGCCGAGCTTAAAGCGGTGGAAAAGGAGATCGCTGCGCTGCTGGATGAGGTGGCGGAGTGAACGTTCCAGTGAAACATAGCGGGGTTAATTGGCTTGGCGATATTCCTGCCCATTGGAGTGTTGTCCAGAGCCGACGTCTATTTGTCGAGCGCAACCAAAAGGCACGGCCCGGAGATTTGCAGCTGACGGTGTCGCAGAAGTACGGCCTCCTCCCACAAGCCGAGTTCATGGAACGGGAAGGCAGAAGAATCGTAGTCGTGCAAAAAGGTCATGACATTCTCAAGCGCACACTGCCAGGTGATTTTGTGATTAGCATGAGGAGCTTTCAGGGGGGGCTCGAGTTGTCCGAGCACGAAGGCTGCGTAAGCTCCGCCTATGTTCCGCTCACGCCAGTCAAGTGGGTGGTTCCTGGCTACTTTCGGTGGGTCTTCAAGAGTGCAACCTACATTCAGGCGCTACAGGCGACATCCGATCTTGTTCGTGATGGACAAGCCTTGCGATTTGAGAATTTCGCGAAAGTCCCTTTACCGCATGTTCCCGAGTCAGAACAGATGGCAATTGCCGTCTACCTCGATCGCAAAACCACGCGCATCGATTCTCTAGTAACAAAGAAAAGCCAATTCATCGATCTGCTGCGTGAAAAGCGGCAAGCGCTGATCACGCAGGCTGTGACAAAGGGGCTGGGTGCACGGGTGCCGATGAAGGACAGTGGAGTTGAGTGGTTAGGAAGAATACCGGCACATTGGAAGCCCATGGCTTTGAAGCACTTGGTATCAACCCCTATAACGGACGGACCTCACGAGACGCCAGTCAAACAGGATTCTGGCGTGCCCTTTATTTCTGCTGAGGCCGTCTCAGGAGGAAGCATTGATTTCTCGAAGGCGTGGGGGTTCATTTCCAATGAAGACAACGCGCGTTTTTCTAAGAAGTACAAGCCCGCATTGAATGATATCTATATGGTCAAATCTGGGGCCACTACCGGCGTAGTGGCAATCGTTGATTGCGATGTCAGTTTCAATATCTGGTCGCCATTAGCTGCTATGCGACCAAGCAATGCGGTTGTTCCGAGGTTTCTGCTTCACGCACTTCGCTCTGCGGAGTTTCAGGCAGGAGTGGCCCTGAACTGGAGCTACGGCACTCAGCAAAACATCGGAATGAAAGTTCTGGAGACTTTGCCGGTTCCCACTCCACCCAAGGATGAGCAACACGTAATCGCCACCTATCTCGACTGCGCCACTTCCCGCATCGACGCACTGATAGCCAAGACAGAGCGTTCGATCGAGCTGCTTCGCGAGCATCGCACCGCCCTCATTACCGCCGCTGTCACCGGCAAGATCGATCTGCGCGCCTCGGCCTAAGGACACGCCATGCACCCAGTTTTCACCGATACCGCCCACCGCGAGAAGTACTTCGAGGAGTACATAGTCAAGCAGCTGGCCGCTCGCGGCTGGAAAGTGGGCGACACCTCCGGCTACGACCAGAACTACGCGCTGTACCCCGAAGATCTGGTCGAGTGGGTGAAGACGACCCAGCCCAAGCGCTGGGAGAAGCTGGTGGCAGGAAACGGCGACAAGGCCGCCGCCACGCTTATGGACCGTCTGACCCAGGGCTTGGAACGCGAGGGCACGGTCAACGTGCTTCGCAAGGGCATCAAGGTGGCCGGTGCGGGCGAGATTGCGCTCAGCGAAGGCTCGCCCGAGGACGAGCGCGACCCTTCTGCCTGGGAGCGCTACAAAGCGAACATCCTGCGAGTAGTGCCGCAGCTTATGTATCGCCCGGGCAGCAAGCTGGCCATCGATCTGGTGTTCTTCATCAACGGCCTGCCCGTGGCCACCGTGGAGGTCAAGACCGATTTCACCCAGTCCGCGGAAGCCGCCGTTGAGCAATACAAGAAGGACCGCTTGCCGATGGAACCGGCCACACGCCGTCCCGAGCCGCTGCTGACCTTCAAGCGCGGCGCTGTCGTTCACTTCGCCATGTCCGACAGTGACATCCAGATGGCCACCAAGCTGGATGGCAAGAACACCTACTTTCTGCCCTTCAACCTGGGCCGCGATGGCCGTGCCGGTAATCCCATCCGTGAAGACGGGGAGTACCCCGTGGCTTACTTCTGGGAGCAGGTCTGCCAGCGGGACAATTGGTTGCGGATCTTCCACAGCTTCGTGTACACCGAGAAGAAGGATGTGGTGGACCTGGCGGGCAACCACCATCGCAAGGAGACGCAGATCTTCCCACGCTTCCATCAGTGGGACGCGGTCACCCGGATGATTACCGACGCCAAGGCCAATGGCCCTGGCATGACGTACCTCTGCGAACACTCGGCGGGCTCCGGCAAAACCAGCACCATCGCCTGGACGGCGCATGACCTGATCCGCCTGCGTACTTCCGAGAAGGGCGAGCCCTACTTCCATTCGGTCATCGTGGTCACCGACCGTACGGTGCTCGACAAGCAGCTTCAGGACGCGGTCCAGCAGATCGACCACCAGAAGGACCTGATCGCCGCCATCGGTGACAAGGACACGGGTCGCAGCAAGTCTGCTGAGCTTGCGGAAGCCATGGAGCGGGGCACGCCCATCATCGTGGTCACGCTGCAAACCTTCCCCTACGCCATGGAGCAGGTGCTAACCAATGGCAAGCTCAAGGACCGCAACTTCGCGGTCATCATTGACGAGGCCCACACCAGCCAGACCGGCTCGGCCGCATCCAAGCTGCAGGCCACGCTGGCACTGCGCGATGCCAAGGAAATGGAGGGCCTGACCGTCGAGGAGCTGCTGGAGAAGATCCAATCCTCTCGCGTGCGCCCGAAGAACGTCAGCTATTTCGCCTTCACCGCCACACCCAAGCACGCCACCCTGACCTTGTTCGGGCGGCCTGCGGATCCGACCAGGCCACCCAGCAAGGACAACCTGCCGGAGTCCTTCCACAAGTACCCGATGCGCCAGGCTATCGAGGAGGGCTTCATCCTCGATGTCCTGCAGGGCTACTTGTCCTACAAGACCGCGTTTAACCTGGCCGAGCCGGCGAAGGACGGCAAGCGAGTCTCGCAGAAGACTGCCAAGCGCGCATTGGCTAAGTGGCTCAACCTGCATGCGACCAATGTCACTCAGAAGGTCGAGTTCATCGTCGAGCATTTCGCGGCAAACATCGGCCCTCTTCTGGGCGGCACCGCAAAGGCCATGATCGTGACCTCGTCGCGCGCCTCCGCTGTTCGCTACAAGCGCGCCTTCGACGCCTACATCGAGGCACATCCGCAGCACAAAGCCTTTCAGGCCTTGGTGGCGTTCTCCGGCTCGCTCATCGGCAAGGAAGTTGTTCACAGCTCCGACGAGCAGTTGAAGGACGATCCCTTCGCAGCGCAGGACGACGAGCAGTTCACCGAAAGCTCAATGAACCCGCGCCAGTACGGCACCGACCTGCGCAAGGTCTTTGACCGGCCCGAGTTCCGGGTCATGATCGTGGCCAACAAGTTTCAGACCGGCTTCGACCAGCCCAAGCTGTGCGCGATGTACCTGGACAAGAAGATCACCAACCCCGTGGAGATCGTCCAGACACTGTCCCGCCTCAATCGCATCGCGCCCGGCAAGGACACCACATACGTCATCGACTTCGTCAACGAGCCCCAGGTCGTCTTGGACGCATTCGCCAAGTACGACGCCGGTGCGCGCATCGTCGATGTCCAGAACCCCAATGTCATCTATGACCTTCAGGCCGATTTGGATAGGGCTGGGATCTATACGCCTCAGGAAGTGACCAACTACGCCGTCGTGCGCTTTAAGTCGGCAGCGACCTATGCGGCAGGCGAGCAGGCGCAGCACAAGGACCTGTACGCCGCCACCAGCTTGCCCACGCAACGCTTCAACGATCTGGTCGCCGCTGCGCGCACGGCCATCCAGGCCGCGGAAGCTGCGTATGAGGCAGCCAAGGTCCAGGGCAACGAGGCAGGCATGAAACAGGCCGATGCCACCCGGTCGACGCACGCTGAAGTCCTGCAGCGGCTCATGGACTTCAAGTCCGGGCTGACGCGTTTCGGATCGCTGTATACCTACATTGCCCAAACCATCGACCTGGGCGATCCAGAACTGGAAGGATTCGCCAGCTTCGCTCGCCTGCTCGCCAAGCGCCTCCATGGTGTGCCACCCGAGCAAGTCGACGTGTCGGCCCTGGTCCTCACCGGCTTTGACATCAAACCTCAGTATCTCCCCGGAAGCGACGAGCCGCCCAAGGAAGACGCCGTCATCCTGAAGCCGGTTGGTCCTGGTGGTGGCGGGCAGGCCCAGCTGCCGGTCTACCTGCGCCAGGTGATCGCGCGCCTGAACTCCATCTTTGGTGAAGCCACACCCCTGACCGATAAGGTGGCTTTGGTGAACCACCTTGCTGACATCGTGCGCGAAGATTCCAATACGGTTGCGCAGGTCAGGAACAACCCCCGAGAAGTGGCCATGGCTGGCAACATCAAGGGCTCCGTGCAAGCTGCCCTCGTTCGGGCGTTGGATTCTCACAGTATCCTCGCCGAGCACGTGTTGAAGCACGACCAACAGGCGTTGGCGCCGCTAGTGGGATTGATCTACGAGCTAGTCAAGGCGGGTCAGAACATCGACCGTGCGGCGCTGGGAGCTTAGTAATCAATCGAGGAGGGGTAAGCGAAGGTGGGGATGGTGCAGGAAGGATATATTCGACACCAGTAGAAGTTGTGCTTCATCAGGCCGCCGGCGCTAGGCGACTTGCGTGAGTCGGCCATAACCAGGGTTAGCAATCTGCGCTCGCTGATTCCGGGCCATATCAAGCTGTGGCGGCTCTGCGAGGATTCAATTGAGCGGCATGATGGGGCTAATGGCCCCTGCTTACGTCGCATGTCGGCCGAATCTTCGATCGAGGGATTTTCAGCTTTGAGACAGATGGCGCTGTTCTGTCGCGCCAAGGCGGGGCGTAGCTACTTTCAGGATGACGAGCTGCGCCGCAGCCACACCGCGGCTCACTACGGACAGGCAGGTATAGGGGAGATGCAATATGGCTTTGGTGGCTCCGGGCTATGACTATTCGGCGGTACTGACCAGTGCAAAGGAGTGGATTGCGCGGTGCCTCGTAGGCGACGGCTCCATGTTCTTCGGGCGAACGTTGTGGACGGCCGAGAATTTCCAGGCCTTGCATGTCCATTACGTTCTCCGGTTGGATACCGGCGAGGGGTCCTTTCTTGCAAAGCTCCACGCCCAGCTAGACGATGCGCCGCGTGATGCGAAGTTGTTGATGGCTGAAATCTATTGGGCCATGCAGCTGTTTCCGAACAACTCGTTGCCTGAGACCAAGGTTGCTCAGATTCAACAGATCGCATCCTGGGCGGATGAAACAATCGAGCTTGATTGCCGTTGGCTCGAGAAGGACGTTTTGGCGGGCGTTGGCTCGTCGGGGCCCGGGTACAGCACGCACTTCTGGCGTGAATTGGTCTTTGTAATCCGCCTGTGCCAGCGTGTGAAGTCGCTTGGACAAGGTGAACGTGTTTCAATATTTGAGCACTACCAGGCTCTGGCAGACCTATTGGCGGAAGAGACGCGGACCGACGACCGCCAGTTCCGCCACATGCTGCGCTTCTTTGCGTTTCCCGAACGGGTGGAACGCATGTCCAGCAACCGCAACCGAATCGACGTGTTGGTCGCGTTCGGCGTGGCCGATCGCCGCGCAATATCAGGCTGGTCGGATGTGGATCTTGACGACGCCCTGCTCGACCTGCGGGGTCGCCTCGGCGAAGAGCTGGGCACGCAGGTACTGGATTTCTATGATCCGCCGCTCGTGTCACGCTGGAAAGCGGATACCCACCAGCCCAACGATTCGGAGCCGGAAGTCAACGAAGACACCGCGGCCAATGATTCAAGTGCCGTCCACATGGGATCACCAGTCAACCTGATCCTGTTCGGTCCACCAGGCACCGGCAAGACCCGGCACATCGAAGGCCTGAAAGCCCTCTACAGCGATACGCTGGCCGATGTCGACCGCCCCGACTGGTTGCGCGGTCTGGTGACCGATATGGGCTGGCTGCCGGTGTTCGCCGCAGCGCTTGCTCACCTTGGGCATCCTTCCACGGCCAGGGATATTGCTGGAACCGAGCTGTGCGTGGCGAAAGCGGCGCCGAGCCAACGCCGGCCGCGCCAAGTGCCACCGCCGGTTGCTATCTACCTGCAGGAGCATGCGTCGGCGTCTCTGCAAAGCGCACCGAGCGTGACAAGGCGTGCCCCTGCAATCTTTGATCGCAGTGACGATGGCCGCTGGGTTCTCGTGGAGAACTGGCGTGAGCTAAGCCCTGAATCGGCGGCGCTGTTCGACGCATGGCAGCAGGGTCCCCAGGCTGGCGCCGCGGCGTTGCGGCGCTATCGGATGGTTACTTTTCATCCGAGCTATGGTTATGAGGATTTTATTGAAGGTATTCGTCCCGTCGAAGACGAAACGGGACAAGTCGCGTTTCGTCTGGTCGATGGCGTCTTCAAGCAGCTATGCGAACAGGCGGCAAAGAACCCGCGGCACCGCTATGCGGTATTTATCGACGAGATTAACCGCGCGAACCTCTCCAAGGTATTCGGCGAATTGATCACACTCATCGAGTTGGACAAGCGCGTCACCGTCGACGGTCAGGGCGGTTTCTCGGGTTCAACGGTCTACCTGCCCGGCTCCCAGATGCACTTCGGGGTCCCCTCGAACGTGGACATCTACGGCACGATGAATACCGCCGATCGCTCAATCGCCCTGATGGATGTCGCCCTTCGCCGCCGCTTCACTTTCCGCGAAATGTCGCCAAACTACGACGTACTTGGCATTACGCGTGATGGCATAGACCTCTCACGCCTCTTGAAAGTCATGAATGCACGCATCCAATACCTCCTGGATCGCGAGCACTGCCTGGGGCACGGATATCTGACTTCCGTGGACGCTGCCGACGGGCTAGCCCGAACGTTTGCCCAACAAATCATCCCGCTCCTCCAGGAGTACTTTTTTGACGACTGGAGCAAGATTCGCCTGATACTTTCCAGCGTGAGCGGCGATTGCCCTTTTCTTGGCGATGTGACAACAAGGGCGACGGAACTCTTTCCCGGAGTAACTGTGAACGACTTGCCGGCCCAACAAACGCGCTTTCGCGTGACCGATCCGGAAACCTGGACGGTCGAACATTTTGTATCGCTTTACGTCTAATGCGGCCCTGCGCATGACATCGCCTGCGTCTTTGGTTGTTCTCGAACACGAGTTCCTTCCGTATTGGTCGCGAACCGGCGCAACCAACCACCTTGGCGAGCGAGAAGTCAGCGCCTTGCACGAGGCGAACGCATCACGTCCCGGCTTTTGCGATTTTCTCGCCGACGGCGTCCGGTTTCGTCAGTTCTGCGGCATCGTGGGGTTTCAATCCCGCTCACTCGAGATTCTGCCGAAAGTCGGTGGACAGGATCATCCCGATGCATGCCGCACCGTACTGTTGCGCTGTCTTCAGGATGCAGGACTGGCGCCCCATCGCCTTCGAAGCAAAGCCGCGCAAACCTTGAAGTCGGCAACTCTGTTGGACGCATTCATCGATGCCTACCTCGATGAGGTGGCGACGTTGCTTCAACAAGGGTTGTACAAGCGATATCGGACCGATCTTGAGGATCTTAACGTTGTACGAGGCAAAATCGTTTTTCGACGGCAGGCCACTGCGTTAGCGCACCGGCCGGATGTGATTCATTGCGCTTTCGACGAGCTAACTGCAGATAACGCTCTCAATCGATTGTTGAAATGTGCGCTCCAGCTTGTTTCGAAGTCGGCAAGTGGCCAGTTACAAAAACGGTCGTTAACGCAGTTATGGTCGTTTGCCCATATTGCGGACATCATTCACAGTGGCAAAGCATTGCCGTCGTTGTCGTTCGACCGCCAAAGCGAGCGTTATCGTAGTGCAGTCCAATGGGCGCGTTGGATCGTACAGTTGCTTTCGCCGTCGCTGCGCGCCGGTGCTACGCAGGCGCCGAGCCTGCTCTTCGACATGAACAAGGTTTTTGAAGGACTCGTTTCGCGAAAGATCCGTCAAGATCTGGCGCATCTGGGTGGCCGAGTCGCCGCGCAGGATGTGAGCACTTGCTTGGCCACCTACGCAGGCAATACGGCTATCGGATTGAGGCCAGATTTTGTGTTGCGCAGGGATGAAAGCATAAGAGCGATTGTCGACGCAAAATGGAAGCACCTGCGGCTGGATGCATCCGGCTTTCCACAGCCTTCAGAGAAGGACGTGTACCAGATGCTTGCCTATGCTGCCGCTTTTAAATGCCACGACTTGATCTTGGTCTATCCCTGGCATGAAGGCCTTTCACGGGCGCGAAGGGCGCCACTACTGTTGCCAGAGATTCACGGCACACGGGTACGGGTTGAACTGGAATTTCTCGATATCGCCGACCCGAGTTACGCAGTGGTGCAGTCCAGGTCAGGCACTCATGCGGGCATCTGGGCGAATTTGCTCGATCTGGCGGGTAGCTCTCCGTCGACGGCCGCGGAGAAAAATCGACTTTTTAGTTGATCTACCAAAGAGGGTTCTTGGGTGAAGCACTCCAATGTACGGCCTAGCCCGCGGAGAAGCGAACGAGTTAGGTGGGTGGTTGCCGCGTGACTAAAGGACCACATCGGTTTGTCACAGGTTGAGACATGAAGATGCGCGTCGCTGCCAGCGATGGCGCACACGCGCGCCTGCGCCTATACGTGGCTCGCTCGATAGGACCGCCAGCATCACCACCGTTGAAGACCTTGGCATCTTGGCAGCCGGTATGCGTACCTCTTTCGGGCTTGCCTTCACTTCGGGAGCTGCCATGAGCTGGCCCTCAACGTTGCACCTCGCCTGGGTGGCGCCTCCGTGCTAGGTTGCGTGGTGACAAGGTAGTCAGTCGAATACGCACCGGAGATTCGAACAGTGTTGTCAGCCCTTTTTGAAGTGACTTACCGACGTGACCTGTGCCTTCAATCGGGCCCTGCAACCATCGTTCCGGCAGCCAAGATCAGGCTTTTGAAATCCGCGCCAAGGACAAGCGAAGGGCTAAGCGTTGTCAAGGTTACTGAGGACGAAAGGGTTCTCCTGTTCGGTGACTTTTCCGGATTCCACCTCTACGTAATCGTCACCCACACCAAGTTTCGAGTCGACCCGTCAAGTGTTCGCGCCATGAAGGGGGACAGGTTCTCGGCGACTGTCTACTGTGAGCCCATGAACCATGGGCGGGAGGCCGCTCGCCATTCGCGCGTGCTGCAGCTTTGGTTCAAAAGCCCTGTGCTCCACGCTGAACACGTCGAAGCCTGCGCGTATGGCAACGAGCCGAATGGCTTTGCCTTCCATGTTCCTGGTTGTGGCGTCCAGAAATACTTTTGCGACATGGCCTTCGTAACCGGCTATAGCACCAGGCCTGTCACCATTCCTGCGAACATCGAATACATCGGTATGTCCGCAAGGGGTGGAAGTGAAGTACATAGCCGCTTCCAAGGAGGGCATGACAAGCTTGAATCTGTCCTTTCAGAGCTGGTGCAGCGCCAGTCGTTTTGCGACGTGTCGATTTTGGTGTACAAGCCCGGTGAGCTCGAGGCGAACTTGGCATTCCACACCGTCGTAGAAATCCTTGAGGCGGGGCTCATTGGCCACTTTAAGCCAAAGCACAATACAGAGCATCGAAACTTTCCCTCTTCCGCGCACAAGCTGACGGGCGCAGCGCGGTCCCTCGGAGCCAACGGCTTGAAGCTCCAGTTGGAAGCGCCAAAGAACGTCGTCCTGTATTCAGACGGCCAGCCCCTTCCGCGAAACATTCACGATGCGGACTACGACCTATAACTGAGGCTTGCTGGCGCTGGGTGTTGTCTAAGCCTGTGCCAGGCGCTGTTTGAAGAACTCAATGAAGCGGCTATACCAGAATGGACGCAGCCCATCGGGTGTGCGCGGGGCCCTGGCGAACGCCGCGAACGCTGCACTGGCCCGCGCAAGGGCCAACTCGCTGGCCTACCGGTGTGCTCGGCCCCAAAGCTAGAGGCGCAGACCTAGTTCGCCCCAGTTTTTGCGAGTTTTGCTTGAAAGTGCGCGAGGCGCCCGTCGACGCAACTCGGGTGCAAAATCGCACTGCGCGTGAGATTGTCGCAACACCCAGCCATGCAACGTATTAGTGGTGCTGACTACCAACAACTGACACGTACTAAGCGGCTCCGCGCCGCGCAACATCAGTCTCATGGGACATAACCCGCCAAAATGACCGTTGCCGCGTTGTGCCTCAGGCAGGCACGCACGACCTGGCGCGGGTGCACACTGGCGCCGTCTACCGTGCCCGCGTACAGGCTAGTTCGTATTCCATTGAGGTGCCAAAACCTTTGAAAATATTAAGATATGATGGGTTCGTGGCGTCCATTGCTCGGTGTGGTCAGGGCTGGGATTCCTTGTCGAGTACCGGATGAATTCGGTGTGGGATGGCCACTTTTGTGACTGACTTCCGTGCCCGCCAAACCCGTGCTGGCGGAATTCTGGCCAAAGCCCAGTGCCAGAACCCGTTGCAGGTCGTGTCTGTTGGACTGGCGCGATTGGCCAGCGCACCGGATTTGCGGTCCACAGCTTCGTTGAGTCGGTTCACATTTTCTTAGGAGGCTACGCGGCAAATTGACTCCGCGGAGTCGTCCGGGTAGACGAATGGTTGAAAATCGCAGTCGCAGCGAGCAGTTATCGACGGGCATCGCGTATTGGTGGCATTATTTTTGCTTTGCTTGCCTGGTGTGCGACGCAATCTGGTCCCAACGACTGATTTGGACGGCCAGGGGGGATACTCATGAATCAACAGCAACTGTTATTGGCTGCATTGGCGTCGGGGAGTCATGATGACTTTTCGCCCGTACAGCTGCAAAAGCTCATGTTCTTGATAGATCGCAACATCGGGCCGGCGATCGGTGGACCCTTTTTCAAGTTTGCGCCCTACGACTACGGCCCGTTCGATGTAGGCGTGTACCACGCATTCGGCGCCTTGGAGATGATGGGGCTGGCCGAATCATTCGGGTCAGGGAAGGAACGTCGGTACCGAGTAAATGAGTCTGGTCGAGCAATGGCAGTCGATGTGCTCAACAGAATCCATCCTGAGTACAGTAAGTACATTGCCGAAGTTGCCCATTTTGTGCAGAGACTTTCCTTCACAGCGCTGGTGTCGTCGATTTATAAGAGCTATCCGGAGATGAAGGTCAACAGCGTATTCAGGGGATGATGGGTGACTGCTCTTGTAGGGATTTATTGCAGGGACGGTGTTGTCATTGGGGCTGACAGCGCAGCCACATCGTCAGCGGCAGGCGGGATGCGGACCATAGAGCAGCCCGTCATGAAGATTGAGATTGTGGACGAGCGGCTGATCATTGCAGGCACTGGACAGATTGGTCTCGGGCAGCGCTTTTCAGCCAGAACCAAGGATCTTTGGCAAGCAAAAAAGTTCTCTGGCCTGGACCCAATCCCCTCCGCGAACATGATGGCCGCGAACGCGATTCAAGACTTCACCTCGACGAACGCCCCGAGGGGACAATACGGCGCGCTGGTAGCTTTTCCATCCAAGGGTGACCGCCATCTTGTGGAGTTTGCAATCGACGACTTCCAACCGGAGTTTAAGAACGCAAACCTTTGGTATGTGTCCATGGGGAGCGGTCAAACCATCATCGACCCGCTCCTGGGTCTGATGCGAGAGGTGTTCTGGAGCGATGGGCCGCCTAGCATTCAAGACGCTATTTTTGCGACGACCTGGATGCTCGACCATGCTGTGGCGGTCAATCCCGGAGGGGTAAATGCGCCCGTCCGCCTGGCCATCCTGGAGAAGTCTCGAGACGAGTGGAAAGCCAGGCTGTTGACCGAAGATGAGTTACTTGAACATCGAGACAATGTCGGCGCTGCCAAGGGGGCGCTCCGGAACTACAAGAGCCATATGGCCCACAGCGAGGGTGCGGTGGAGTTGCCGCCGGTCCCCGCGACGGCTGGTTGAAGCGGTCCTTCTTGCTCTAGCTGTCGCCAGATAACGCCCTGATCCTAGCCTGGCCCAGGGGCAGGCATGCCGGACCCGACTGAAGTATATTTCTACGGATTGGAAGCTCGAATCGCCCCCAAGACTGTCTCGAGCGCTCTCTGGCAATTGCTCGTCGGAAACTAGCGTAGCGAGACTCAGGGAATGAAGTTGGGCCTCTACCTGCCACGGAATGTATGAGAATTCAAAAAGCAGACCCTCGCGTCTCTTATCGCAACAATCCGTTGGTCGAAGTGATATGCCAGGCTCGCTTCAGGCGGTCGGAAATCCTTGAGCGACCACCCGGTTTATTGGAGGACCTCGCGTCAGAAGGTTATACAAACGTCGCTGAAGTCAGTCCGGTGAATATCCACATCAATGTGGTCGGCCAGCAGGTTGGTGGAACGGAAGTTCGCGAGTCAGTTTCTCCGGCCATGGCAGGAGGATTGCAGTCTTACAACTGTGTAACCCCAGACGACAATTGGACAGTGTCGTTCAATGCTGAGTCTGTTTCGCTCTCGTGCAAGAAGTATTCGAGCTGGTCGGAATTTCAGCCGAGGCTTGTCAAAGCGATCGAACTATACGGAAAGTGGTATCCAGGTACTAAGGCGGTTCGACTTGGCCTGCGATACAAGGACGTGATTGACAGAAACAAGCTTGGATTGGCTCATCGAGAGTGGCACGCGCTCATTGAACCGTTCCTCCTGGGGGCTCTATCGCTCAATGTTTTCGTCGATGATGGCGCGATTCCCGACTCCGAAGTAGCCGGATGCCTGACGCAGGCGCTTGTTAGGTTAGAAGGCTGCTCGCTCACGCTACAGAGCGCGCTGCTGCGGTCTGTGGCTGACGACAAGAAAACCGTTTTTCTGATTGACTCCGATTTTTCCAAGGACTCGGAAGAAATTTCGGAATTGGCGAATTCGGCAGAGGTACTAAGAACCAATTTGAAAGTGTTGCACGAACATGCCGGAACACTGTTTCGGCGCGTGATCAAGGAGGAATTGCATGGCGCTCTCGAACCTATTAGCTGACCAGAATTACGCAGAAGTCGAGGCTGTTTACGGCGGCGAACGGATGTTTGCGGCTGCAGGCTTGCGTCACATGGCGACGTTGGCAGTCCCCGGCTACGGGAGCCCCATCCACACCGGTGGAACGGAAACGTGGACTTGGGACTACTTGTTTCGACAAACGCAGCACGCCCTGCTTACTGAAGCCTGGCGCAAGTTTCTGATTGACGTCGATGCGGCAACTGATTCGGCCACGTTGCAGGTCACGGCGGACGTGGCGTTCAAGACTATTCGAGAGAAGGGACCAGCCGGTTTCGATCTGTCGACACTAGAACCTGGTCAAGTCAACGGCGAGCACCTGGTCATGTTGCTGCGTTGCATTTCGTCTTGGAGAACGCTTTTGCCTGGCTGGGATCGAGCAATCGGGATTGCCAAGCTAGCGCTGGAATCTGAAGGCAAAGATCCTGAGGACGTCCTCTTCGGAATGCTTTGAGATTATGGTATTGGCACCGCTTAACCCAATTACATTTGGGCATGATGAAGTGGTCGTCACCCTGTCGCAGGGGCGTACGGATCACGGCCACACCGGTCTTGGCTTTTGGGACGAGCAGGGTGTTCCGAACGTCTATCATTTGGATGGACATCATCGAGTCCTCCTAGAGCCCGCGGCGGCGAAGCAGGGTGCTTGGCTGACCGAACCAGTTCCAATTCCGCCCACTGCCCTCAAGCAATTGGCCGTATATGTCCGGGGCGTCGTCAAATCGCTCTGCCAGCAGGGCGGAACCGTCGACTATGGGATCGACTTCATTGCGGCCAAGGGGAGCTTCGCCGAGAACGGCGACTACACCCCGCCGGTCGGCTCTACCGGGCTCACGTGCTCTTCATTTGTTGTCGAATTGCTGAGGGGTTTCCACCTCAATTTGATTGATGAGACAACGTGGCAGTCGTCCGAGGACAACGTGAAGTGGGCGACTGGCCTTGCCGAGATCTTCGACAACGTAGCAAAGCAAGTACGTGCTGCGAATCAAGGCGACGCGCTGGCGCAAATGTTTGAAGAACGCGCACGAGTCATTACCGCTGCTGCGCCTCAAGGTCTACGGCTGTTGCCTACCGAAGTTGCCGGCGCCGTATCTATGCCGCCGGATCGATGGCCGGTGGCCTACAACGATGCTCAAGGGCCGGCGCACCAGGCGCGAGCGGTACTCAGCGAAGCGGTAGCCGCCGCCACTACAGGTTGATCACAGACAACATTTGGCAATTGTTTGCGGATTCCAGTCGCGTTGAACATCGATTCCGGCAAGCGCTGTGCACCCCGCTGTGCTGGGCTGCGCGAGAACGAGTACTACGGCAACTACTTTGAGGGGTCTCAGCTAGTGCGATATGAGCCCACCGAGGTCGGGGTGCCGTGACGTCCGCTTCCGACGCGGAGCCGGCGATCTTGGTGTAGCGGCCCGGGTGGCGACGCATGGCTACCAGCACAAGTCTGGCCATGCCTTCTGAACCACGCGCGTAGGCATCCTAGTGCAGGTATTCGTGCCCTAGGCCGGGCAAATTCGCAGAAAAAAACCGCAGAGTGGATCGAAACCAAGGCGGATCGCCCTCTGAAACTACGGATCTCGTGGCCTCTCCTAAGGCCTTGAGGCTCGTTTTGGACTCAATGCCTACACGAGCATGGAGGGGCAACTCACTGATTTGCAGTTCCTTCCGGCAAGAATCCGAAAGGCATAGTTTGTTCCAGGGCCAAAAGCCATAGTTTGTAAAACCCGCACAAACCATGGGCCTAAGAACATCCCTGAACTCCGGCCCGGGGCCGAAACTCGTTGCACCAAGCCAGCGCATTGTCCATGATGGTGCAATGAACGATACGGCAGCTCGGACATGGGCGGAGCCGTTGGCGACCGGGGTGGCGCTGGCGGACACGCGGCTGCGCCTGAAGTGGGTGAACCCCGCGCTGGCGGAGCTGCTGGATATCGGGCCACGAAGTGCCGTGGGGCAGTCGCTGGCGGTGCTGCTGCATCGGCCCGAATGGATGGCGCAGGCGGAGCGCGCCCTGCAGGAACCATCACCCCATCAGCTGCGTGGCATCGATGTGCCGTCCTCGCGCGGGTCGATGGCGCGGGTCGATGTGGCCATGCAACGACTGGCCAGTGGTGAACTGCTGCTGGAAGTGCACGCGCTGGCACCGCCGTCCGCGTCGGATGCACCGCTTTCGGCCACGCTCCGTGGCTTTGCACATGAAGTGAAAAACCCGCTGGCCGGGCTGCGCGGCGCCGCGCAGCTGTTGCAGCGGCGCGTGGAAGACGAACAGCTGCGCAGCCTTGCCGGGCTGGTGATCGCCGAGGCCGACCGCCTGGCCGCGCTCGCCAACCGCCTTCTGCACCACGGTGCGGCCGCGCAACTGGGCGAGGTGAACATCCATGAGCAGCTCGAGCGCCTGGTCGAGTTGCTGCAGGCCGAACCGACGCCGCTGACGCTGCGCCACGACTACGACCCCAGCCTGCCCGATGTCTATGGCGACGCGGACCGGCTGCTGCAGCTATTGCTCAACCTGGCGCGCAATGCCATCGAAGCCGGGGCCAGGACGCTGACCTTCCGCACGCGCGCCGAAGTGGGCGTGCGGCTGGGCGAGCGCATGACCCGCATGGCGCTGCGCGTGGACGTGATCGACGACGGTCCGGGCGTGCCCGAGCACCTGCGCACCACCTTGTTCGAACCGCTGGTATCGGGCCGCGCCGACGGCACCGGACTGGGCCTGGCGCTGGCGCGCGAGATTGCCCGCGAACACGGTGGCGAACTGCGCCACCTCGGTCGCCCCGGCGAAACCACGTTCTCCCTTTACCTGCCGATGGGGCACGCGCATGACTGAGCAGCGATCCGACATCTGGATTGCCGACGACGATCGCGGCGTCCGCTTCGTGCTGGCCGAAGCGCTGCGCGATGCCGGCCTGGACGTGCGTGAATTCGGCGATGCCGCGGAAGTACGCACGGCCCTGCGCAAGGCCTCGCCCGCCCTGCTGCTGACCGACGTACGCATGCCGGGCGAAGACGGCCTGGCCCTGGTCACCGAATTCAAGACACAGGGGCTGGGTCCGGTCATCGTGATGAGCGCCTTTACGGATGTGGCCACCACGGCCGCGGCGTATCGCGCCGGCGCGGTGGATTATCTGGCCAAGCCGTTCGACCTGGACCAGGCCGTCGCCGCCGTGCAGCGCGCATTGAACGATGCGCCGGCTGCCAGCGCCGCACCCGTGGCGCCGCCTGCGCCCACGCATGCCCTGTTGGGCGAAAGCCCGGCGATGCGTGAAGTGTTCCGCCTGATCGGCCGCGTGGCCGCGAGCGACCTCAACGTGCTGATTACCGGCGAAACCGGCACCGGCAAGGAGCTGGTGGCGCGCGCGCTGCACGAGGAAAGCGCGCGTCGCGACAAACCCTTCGTGGCGCTCAATACCGCCGCCATCCCCAGCGAACTGCTGGAAAGCGAGCTGTTCGGACACGAGGCAGGTGCGTTCACCGGCGCCACGCGCCGCCATGCCGGCCGCTTCGAGCAGGCCGAGGGCGGCACGTTGTTCCTGGACGAGATCGGCGACATGCCGCTCGCCCTGCAGACGCGCCTGCTGCGCGTGCTCGCGGGTGGCGAGTTCTACCGCGTGGGCGGCCGCGAGCTGATCCGCGGCAACGTGCGCATCATTGCCGCCACGCATCAGGATCTGGATGCACGCGTGGCGGCGGGGCAGTTCCGTGCCGACCTCAAGCATCGCCTGGACGTGGTGCGCATCGAGCTGCCAGCGCTGCGCCAGCGCCGCACAGATATCGCGTTGCTGGCCCAGCACTTCCTGGCCAGCGCCGCGCAGGAACTGCGCCTGCCGCCGAAGCGCTTCTCAAAGGCCGCACTGAAAGCCATCGCGCAGCGCGACTTCCCCGGCAATGTGCGTGAGCTGGAAAACCTGTGCCGCCGCCTTGCGGTGATCGCCCCGGGCAACGAGATCCTTCCTTCCGATCTGGGCACGCCCGGTGCCGCAAGCACCGGCGGTGGCTGGACCGAAGCGCTGCGCGAATGGGCTTCGCAGGCGCTGGCCGATGGCGAGGTGGATATCCACACGCGTGCCCGCGAGGCGATGGACCAGACCCTGCTGCAGGTGGCGCTGGAAGCCCACGAAGGCCACCGCCAGCATGCCGCCGCCGCACTGGGCCTCGGCCGCAACACCCTTACCCGCAAGCTCGGCTCGTCGCGCGCGCGCCGGCCGTCCAAGTCATGAGAGATCACGCATGAGCATCACGATCCGTGCCGCCGGGCGCGCCGATATCACCCACATCGCGCAATGGAACGTGGCGATGGCCTGGGAAACCGAACACAAGGCGCTGGATCCGGCCGTGCTTGAGCGCGGCGTCACCGCTGTGTTCGACGAGCCTCGCCGCGGGTTCTACCTGGTGGCCGATCGCGCCGGCGAAGCCGTCGGCTGCCTGCTGGTGACCTACGAGTGGAGCGACTGGCGTGCCGGTGATTTCTGGTGGATCCAGAGCGTGTACGTGGTGGAATCCGCCCGTCGCGAAGGCGTCTTCCGTCGGTTGTACGACGATGCACAGCAGCGCGCGAAGCAGGCCGGCGCGGTGGGGATGCGCCTGTATGTGGAGACGGAGAACGAGCGTGCACAGCGCACCTATGCCGGGCTGGGCATGGAGCGCTGTCATTACTTCATGTACGAAGCGGAGTTCTGAGGGGCAGGTCGCGCACAGGGTGCGCGCCTGCATGGCCACGGTTTTCTTGTAGGGGCGCACCCTGTGCGCGACGCGGCTCGCCTCAGGCCACCAGCAACTGCTGGCTGAACTCTTCCGGCGGAATCGCCGTACCGAACAGGAAACCCTGCAGCAGCGAACACCCCGCGCGGCGCAGGTGTTCCGCTTGGGCCGCCGTTTCCACGCCCTCGGCCACCACGTTCATTTCCAGCCCGCGGGCCATGGTGATGATGGCGTCGGTAATGGCTGCGTTGTCGGCGTCGCTGGCGATGTCGCGCACGAAGGTGCGGTCGATCTTCAGCGCGTCGATGGGGAAATACTTGAGGTAGGACAGGCTGCAATAGCCGGTGCCGAAGTCATCCAGCGCCAGGCTGACGCCCAGGTCCTTGATGCCCTGCATCAGGGCGCGACTCTGGTCACCGGCCGACATCACCATGCGTTCGGTGAGCTCCAGTTCGATCAGCGAGGGCGGCAGCTGGGCCTCTTCCAGCGCATTCTTCAGGGTGGCGTGGAAGCCGGGGTGCTGGAACTGCGGCGCAGCCACGTTCACCGCCACCACGATGGGCTTGCCCGCGCGATACCACTGCCCGGCCTGCCGGCAAGCCTCGCGGATCACCCATTCGCCGATGGGCACGATCAGGCCGCATTCTTCCGCCACGGGAATGAACTGGTCGGGCATGTACACGTCGTGGCCGTCCACCTGCCAGCGCAACAGCGCTTCGGCGCCCACGATGACGCCGGTGCGCGCATCGACCTTGGGCTGGTAGTGCAGCTGCAGGTGGCCAAGCTTGAGGGCGCGACGCAGGTCCTGCTCGATACGCAGCCGCGCGGCCGGCAGTTCGCTCATCTGCGAGGTGAAGAAGCGGTAGTCGTTGCGCCCCTTCATCTTCACTTCGTACATGGCGATGTCGGCGTTGCGCAGCATGGCTTCCGCGTCGCGGGCATCGTCGGGATAGACACTGATGCCCACGCTGAAGGTGATGTTGAACTCGCCCATCTTGCTGGCGGGCGAGGCCTGCCACAGGCGCATCAGCTTTTCGCACAGCTGGCTCGCGCCCGAACGGCCGTCCACGTGCGACAGCAGCACCACGAATTCGTCGCCGCCAATGCGGCTGACGGTGTCCTCGTTGCGCAGGTGATGGCGAAGATGCGCGGAGAATGCGCGCAGCAGTTCGTCGCCGGCCGAGTGGCCCAGCGCGTCGTTGATCTGCTTGAAGTGGTCGATATCGATGTGCAGCAGCGCGGCTTCGTCGTGGCGTCGCACGGCCGCTGCCAGCACCTGCTCCAGGCGCGACTGCAGCAGGCTGCGGTTGGGCAGGCCGGTAAGCGTGTCGTGCTGCGCCAGGTGCGCCATCTTCAGCGCCAGCGCGCGCGTCTCGCTCACGTCGTGGAAGACCAGCACGCCGCCGATGACGCTGCCGGCGTGATCGTGGATGGACGCCGCGGAATCCTCGATGGGTGTCTCGAAACCGTTACGGTGCAGCAACACCGCATTGCCCTTTAGTTCGACGATGGCGTCGCGGGCTATCGCGTCCATCAGCGGGTTGTGCAGCGGTTCGCGGGTGCGGCTGTCGATCAGGCGGAATACCTCGCTCATCGGCCTGCCGACCGCTTCGGTCTGGCTCCAGCCGGTCATCGCCTCGGCGATGGGGTTGAGCGAGGTCACCCGGTGCTCCAGGTCGGTGGTGATGACGGCGTCGCCGATGGAGCGCAGGGTCACCTCGGCCAGTTCGCGCTCGCGGAACAGCGCCTCCTCATAGGCCTTGCGCTGGCTGATGTCCAGGATCTGCGCCACCGCGTGGTAAGGCTCGCCATGGATCGCACGCACCAGTGACACGCTCAGCAGCACGTACACCACGTGGCCATCGCGATGGATATAGCGTTTCTCAAGCTGGTAGGTTTCGCGGCGCCCTTCACGCAGCGCCCGGGTCAGTTCGCGCGATGCCGGCAGGTCGTCGACATGGGTCAGGTCGGGCAGGGCGCGGACCAGCAGTTCCTGCTCGCTGTAGCCGAGCATTTCGCATAGCGCCGCGTTGACCCGCAGCATGTAGCCTTCGATGGTGACCAGGGCCATGCCGATGGGTGCGTGCTGGAACGCGCCAAAGAAACGCTGTTCGCTTTCGCGCAGCTGCTGTTCCAGCGCATGGCGCGCGGTGATGTCGATGAACACGGTGAAGATGCCGCGCACGTGGCCGTCTTCATCCAGGTCGGGCTGGAAATTGCCGTGCACGTAGCAACGGGCCGAGCCGGCAAACAGCTCGCCTTCGTAGACCGATGCTTCACCCTCGAAAGCCTGCTCGAGGTAGCTGCCGGCGCGTTGCAGGTTCCAGTCGCCCAGCACTTCGTCGACGGTGCGGCCGATCATCCGTTGGGGATCGATATCGAGCCAGTGGCGATGGGTGGCGTTGACGAAACGGAAGCGCCGCTGGCGGTCGATGTAGGTGATCAGCGCGGGCGCGCCTTGCAGCACGTGAGCAGGCCACTGGGCCTCGCCTCCTGCAGGCACAAACTCGTGATCCGTCTGGCGCATCTGGGTTTCGGCCCGGTGGCGCACCCGCCGCGCCTTATCGACGCATCATGCGCCAACCAGGGGCGGCTGTGCAGTAGTCCCGACGCGCGAGTTTTTGGTGGTCGGGCAACGTTCAGTGCAGTGCTTCGGCGGGCGCGCCCAGCCGGCCGTCCGCGTCGAGCAGGATGCAGCCCAGCGCATGCAGATCCGATGAAACCTGATGCTGGTCGGCCAGGGCTGCAACCAGCGGCCCCAGCGCCTTCGGATGCAGCGGATAACCGTGGGCAAGCACGCGTGCGCGACCACCGTTTCCGCGCTGTGCCAGCGTCACCGCCACCACGCCCAGGCCCGGAGCTTCGTGCGCGTAGAGCGCCGGGGCGTCATAGCCGGCGTCGGGTTCACCGAAAGTCTCAAGCAAGTAACCGCTGGCCGGTTCGCCGCCGATCAAGGTCAGCGGCACGTGGTGCGCATCGAGCAGTGCCGCGTACTGGCGCAGCTCGAACACCGCACCGGCGACATCATGGGCGCGCTGGCTGTGGTCGCCGGGCTGGTGCTGCAGCCAGTCGGCGGGTGACTGGGTTTCGACCTTGCCGTCGTGGTAACGCAGCGCCAGGCCGCGCGCGCTCATGGTGTTCTCGTCGCGATAAGGCGTGAGCAGTGCCGTTTCCAGCAGCGTCCACAGCGGCGCGAGGTTCACGTGTTCGTACTGCACGCAGGTCAGCGCGAGCAGGTCATTGCGGCTGAGGTAGCGCGCGTGTTCCAGGCGGATCCCCAGCGTGCGCATCAGCCAATCGGCGGTGCGTTCGCCGGCTTCGCCGCGACCCACCAGTTCCACCTCCAGCTTGTCCGACAGGCTCTCGGCCACACCCTCGGGTGCGAGCAGCGAGATCGGCAGCAGGCGCATCGGGCCGTCGGCGAACGCGGCTTCCGGCTCCAGCGGCTGGGCGGGCATGTGGCCCTCGTGGGTGCCGAAGGCCACCACGTTCTCCAGGTGACCGCGCGGCACGCGGCGGGCCAGTTCGTCCAGCGTGGCCCAGACCGGGAAACCGGGGCGCAGCAGCTCCACCGTGTCGAACAGGGCACCGGCCACCGCAAGGCAGGCTTCGTCCACCTGGGGCACCAGCGTATGGAGGTCGGCGGCGATCAGTGCGGCCAGCTCGGCGGCCTCGTCACGGGTCAGCGTACGGCGGCCAGGCGGATCACCTGCCGAGAGTTCCAGCGCAAGGACCACCGGCAGGGCGACGAGTGTTTGTGCTTCCACGGATCACGAACCCGAACAGTAAGAAACCAGATTCTAGCATTTGGGGGATTTTGGGCTTTCGCGGGGTGGCAGGCCGCGTTAGCCTTGACGACTCGGCTTTTTCGAACCTTGGATTGCTCCAGCCATGGAAAACACGCTCAAGCGCGTCGGTGTGATCGGCGGCGTACGTATCCCGTTCTGCCGCAACAACACCGCTTACGCCGATGTCGGCAACTTCGGCATGTCGGTGAAGGTGCTTGGGTCGCTGGTGGAGCGGTACGGCCTGCACGGGCAGGAGCTGGGCGAAGTGGCCATGGGTGCGGTGATCAAGCACTCGTCGGAGTGGAACCTGGCCCGCGAGGCCGTGCTGTCCTCGGGCCTGAAGGCCACCACGCCGGCCATCACCACGGCCCGCGCCTGCGGCACCTCGCTGGACAACGCGATCATCATCGCCAACAAGATCGCCACCGGGCAGATCGAGGCGGGCATCGCGGGCGGTTCGGACACCACCAGCGACGTGCCCATCGTGCTCAGCGAGCGCATGCGCAAGCGCCTGCTCGCCATCAATCGTGCAAAAGGCTGGCAGGACAAGCTGCGTGCCGCCAGCCAGGGCTTCTCGCTGAAGGAGCTCAAGCCGGCGTTCCCGGGCGTGGCCGAGCCGCGCACCGGCATGTCGATGGGCGACCACTGCGAGAAGATGGCCAAGGAGTGGCATATCGCCCGCCAGGCCCAGGACCAGCTGGCGCTGGACAGCCACCACAAGCTGGCCGCCGCGTATGAAACGGGCTTCTTCGACGACCTGGTGGTGCCGTTCCGCGGTTTGAAACGCGACGGTTTCCTGCGTCCGGACAGCACCATGGAGAAGCTCGCATCGCTGAAGCCGGCGTTTGACCGCAGCTCTGGCCACGGCACGCTCACGGCAGGCAATTCCACGGGTCTTTCCGACGGTGCCGCGGCCGTGCTGCTGGGCACCGAGGAATGGGCGGCGGCGCGCGGCCTGACGGTGCAGGCGTGGTTCCGCGATGCGGAAGTCGCCGCCGTCGATTTCGTCCACGGCGAAGGCCTGCTGATGGCGCCGACCGTGGCCGTGCCGCGCATGCTGGCGCGCCATGGGCTCAGCCTGCAGGACTTCGATTTCTACGAGATCCACGAAGCCTTCGCTGCGCAGGTACTGTGCACGTTGCGCGCGTGGGAAAGCGCCGATTACTGCAAGAACCGCCTGGGCCTGGCCCAGCCGCTGGGTTCCATCGATCCGGCGAAGCTCAATGTCCATGGCTCCAGCCTGGCGGTGGGCCACCCGTTCGCCGCCACCGGTGCGCGCATCGTCGCCACGCTGGCCAAGATGCTCGAACAGAAGGGCTCGGGCCGCGGCCTGATATCCATCTGCACGGCCGGCGGCATGGGTGTCACCGCCATTCTCGAGCGCTGAGCGGCGTCCCGCACCGCCGTCGTTTCCGATGTTTCGTCTTCGTACCACCGCCAGCCTGAGCCTGCTCGCGCTGGCCATCGGTGTGGCCGGCACGGCCTGGCTGAGCACGCTCACCGACCAGTGGAAGGGGCCTGCCGGGTCGTCATCACCGCGAACGGACAAGGTGCGCATGGTGCTGCGTCGCCATGCGCGCGCGCCGGCCGCCAGCGAGCGCGCCGTCGCTGCGGTGGCGGCGCGATCGGTCGCTGAACCCACGAAACCCGCCGTGGAAGCGCTCCCCATGCTCACTCCGGTCGATATGCCGGCCCTGCCGGCGTCATGGCTGCAGCGCACGGCCTTTGCCAGCGGGCGGGTAGTGCTGCGCCTGGGCATCGACGCCGAAGGCCGCGTGGGGCAGGCCCGCGTGGCCGAATCCAGCGGCAACCCGGGCCTGGATGAGCGTGCCTTGCGTACCGTCGAAC
Organism: Dyella telluris; assembly: GCF_014297575.1. NCBI lineage: Bacteria > Pseudomonadati > Pseudomonadota > Gammaproteobacteria > Lysobacterales > Rhodanobacteraceae > Dyella > Dyella telluris. Next base: position 2,333,000 of record NZ_CP060412.1, read on the forward strand.
ACTGGCGCTTTGCCGTGCCGGCTGATCACCCGGAGGGCTTGAGCGGCCAGCTCGTCATGCGATTCGACGACACGAAGAGCCAGGAGTGAGTGAAGAGAAGTGAGGAGTGAGAGAAGAGCGCGGGCCCTCTCTGTTTTCTCACTTCTCTTCACTCACTCCTGGCTCTTACAGCCCTGGCTCTTACAGCACACCCTGTGCGCCTGAGCCAAACGCCGTGATCAGCCGCGTGTAGATCAGCTTGGGCGACACGTCGACATCGGGGAAGTCGCCCACCGGCGTGTAGCAGCTGAAGAAGCCCGGGTCGCTGGGTCGCATGGGTGTGCAACCGGCCTTCAGGTCGTAGCTGGTGGCATAGCGATACGGCCACAGGTCGAACACGGGCAGGCTGGCGGACACGTCGCCGATCGCCGTGCTCAGGCTGCTCTGCTGGCGGGGCGCGATCACCCACGCGTTCTCCGGCTGCGTGTCACGCAGGATGCTGTCGCGCAGCGCGGTGGCGAAACGCGGGTCGTACACGATCACACCGGCTTCGGTGTTGTAGTGATCCGAGCGCGGGTCGAAATTGTGCGAGCCGACCATGGCGAAATCGTCGTCCACCACGATGGACTTGGCGTGAAGGGCGAAGCGGCGGCCGGACGTGGTCAGCGGTGCGGGACGGTTGCGGCGCGCGCTGCCATGGCTGCCGAGCAGGCCGCGTTCCGTGCCCACGCGCTGGTGTTTGGCGCTGGTGCCCGTGGTCGGGGCCGACGGACTTTCGTCATCGGCCGCATCGGCATTGTCCTGGGCTGGCCCCATGGCATGCGGCTTCATCTCGTAGATCTCGAAACCGTAATCCTCGAGATAGCGCCTGCGGTGCTTGTACGACAGCGCATACACCGCAAACGCATCGGTGGACGCCAGCGAGTTGGTGGACACCACGATGCGTGGCGGTGAGGCGCTCTGGTGCAAGCGCTCGAAGATGGCCTTGGCGCGATCGCTCATCACCAGATACGGCGTCTGCAGCACCACCTCGTGCTGCGCGGCACCGACCATGCGCATCAGGTGTGCGGTGAATTCACGCGTGCTGCGCTTGTCGGGCTGGTCGGTCTTGGCGGGCAAGTCGCTGTAGAAATCCACGCGGCCGGTGCGCAAGGTGTCCGACACCAGCACGTCGTTGATCCAGTCGTCATCCAGGGCCTCTTCCAGCACGCGTTGTACTCGCAGCGGGTGCGCATAGCGCGGCTCGGGCAAGGGCGTGGGATGGTCATCGTGAAGCAGCTGCCGATTGACGTCGCGCAGGTGGGTAAGGGGCGTGGAGCGCTTGTGGTGCCAGAACATCTCGAAACTCGCGGCCATCTTGAGCGCCGCGGGGCCGCCCACCATCACGTCGCGATCCACGTAGTCGAAGTCGTTGTCCCAGTCGAAGTAACGATCCTGGTAATTGCGGCCGCCGGTGATGCCGACCAGGTGATCCACCAGCAGCAACTTGTTGTGCATGCGCTGGTTGAAGGTCATGAAGCAGCACACGATGCTCGCGCTGAAGTCCATCACCGAGGTGCGTGCCTCGTGGAATGTCGGGTTGTACAGGCGAATCTCGAGGTTCGGATCCACCATGGCCAGTCGATCCAGCAACACGGGGTCGCCGAAGGAAAACAGCTGGTCGGCCAGGATGCGCACTTTCACGCCACGTCGCGCGGCCTTGATCAGTTCGTTGAGCACCAGCTGGCCGGCGTCGTCCTGATCCCAGATGTAGGTCTGCACGTCGATGCTGTGCTGCGCGGCGCGGATCAGGTTGAGGCGGGCCACCATGGCCGCTTCGCTGTCGTTGAGCAGCGTGACCACGTGCACTGGCTGGTCGGTCGTGGAGTCGGCCATGGCCTGTTGCGCCGCGTTGATCAGCGGCGACGCGATGGCGCAGTGGTCTTCGCGCTCGCAGCTGCCCTGGTGTTGCATGCCGGCGGCCACCACGGCATCGGCGCGGCGGACGCGCGACGGCGACACGCTGCATCCCGACAGGATCAGGATCGCTACAAGCAGGGTGGAAACGGCGATCCAGCGTTGGCGCATGCCGCGATGATACGGGAGAACGTTTCCATGACCGCTTAACGCTGGGCGTAATCCAGGCTGATCATCAAGCCCAGCTGTACCTGGTCAGAGATGGCGGTGCGGTGGCCGCTCATGCCGAAATCACTGCGCTGGATGGTGCCGCGCACGGAGATCACGCACTGCTGGGGCGATTCGAGCGGACACGGCGAGGGAAGCAGCTCGAAGTGTGCCGGCCTGGTCACGCCGCGCAGGGTCAGCGTGCCGCCGAGGTCGCCGCCTTTCTCCAGCATGCCCAGCGAGATGGGATCGGAAACAAAGTGGATCGAAGGAAAACGCGATGCGTCGAAGAATTCCGGCGCAAGCACCCAGCGGCGGATACGGTCCGAACCCATCTGGATGCTGTCGACGGTGATGTGGGCATCGACCACGGCGGTGTCATGCAGCGAACTCAGCGTGACATCGCCGTCGATTTCCTCAAAGCGGCCGTTGATCTGGCTGAGCCAGAACAGCTTCACGCCGAAATCGGCGTGGGATCGCGCGGGATCTATGCGGTAATCCGCCGCCTGCGCCGGCTGGATGAAGAGCAGCATCAGCAGCAGGCAACAACTGGCGAGCGGTATCGTCATGGAGATCAGGGCGTCATGGCGACCAGAAGGCATCCAGGCGGGCATTGCCCGGTTCAAGCGAGCCGTTGAGATGGAGCACCGCGAGGCCAGCCGGGGGCATGCCGCGGAACTCGTCGGAGCGTCCTTCGACCAGCAGGGCCACCAGGCGCTCGATACCGGGGTTGTGGCCCACCAGGACCACGGTACCGGCATCACCATGCTGGTCCAGCAGGGCCAGCAGTTCGCCGGGCGTGGCTTCGTAGATGTCGTCGGCAAACTGGGTGACGGGTACATCGCCATAGGCGGCCAGCGCGAGTTCGGCGGTGGCGCGGGTGCGCTCGGACGGCGAGCAGAGCACGCGGTCGGGTTTCACGCCGTGCGAAACCAGCCATTTGCCGGCGGCCTTCGCCTCCTGCTCGCCGCGTCCGCTCAGGCGCCGCCCCTGGTCGCTTGCACCCCCCGCAGCAGGCTGGGCTTCGGCGTGTCGCAACAGGATAAGTTCGTGCATGTCTGGCTCCCCGGGTCGGGCTGACGGCGTGGCGTGAAATCAGTGCTGTCGTTTGATCCAGCGCAGGAGGTGTTTCCAGTCCTCCTGGTGGCTGCGGACGTTTTCCGAAGCGTAATCAAAGATGCCCTTGCCCAGTGCGGTCAGCAACACATAGGCCTGGCTGTCGCGCAATTGCGCCACCACCGGAAACGGCGACCGTTCCGACAGTTGCGTCATGGCGTCCTGGCTGGCGTTGGTCCAAGGCTTGAGGCGATTGCCGACCAACCCCACGGGCAGCTTTCCCCGTTTGATGCGATTGACCCGCTGGAGTTCCTCCAGGAAGCCGAAGGTGGCATCGAGATCGAAGGTGGACGGCAGCACCGGCACCAGCACCACGTCGGCCTTCTCCAGGTAAGGCTCAAGGTCACGTTCCTGCGAGCCGGCAGGGGTGTCGATCAGGACGCGTTGCGTATCGGGGGGAAGTTTTTCCAGCGCCCGGCGGCTGCCTTCAAGGGCGAGCACGCCCGGGACGTTGTCCGGCCGGCTGGCGGCCCAGCGGAAACCCGATTGCTGCCGGTCGGCATCGACGATGGCCGTGTGCTTGCCATCCTGCGCCCAGTGCGAGGCCAGCTGCGTGACCAGTGTGCTCTTGCCACAACCGCCTTTGCTGCTTGCTACCAGTACCGTCAGCATGTTGCCGCCCCAGTGTCCAAGCTGGTCCCAAGCCTACACGATGGCCGGGGACCCGACGCAAGCACGGGCGTGTGACAAAGCGCCCGTGTCTGCGTGACATCCGCTGATCAGCCGGGCTTGCCGGGATCCCAGTCGGCCGGTGCATCCACCGGCATGTTGAAATCGTGCAGGGCGGTCAGCACCAGGCTCATCTGGTTGCCGCCGGAGCGGGCCAGTTTCAGCAGGTGCTGGGCAATGGCGGTATCGCTCTTGGCGCGCAGCGAGAGCTGGGAGAAGCCCTGTACCTGCCACACCAGGTTGCGGCGCAGGCGCTTGGCGTCTTCCTGCTGGGAGGTGTCGTCATTGAGCACCTCGCGCAGGTGCAGGCCCAGCGAGCGCGACAGCGGGCTGGAGCCCCACTCGAGCAGCTTGCCCAGCTTCAGGCAGTCGTCCTTCACGGTGGGCTTGTCGGCGTTGTCCTCGCACAGGCGCGAGGTGGCCTGCAGCGCGGGCTGCGGTTGGCCTTCGGCAAGACCAAACACCAGGGTCAGCTGCACGTCCGCGCCGTTCATCGCCGAGAGCGGGCCCACCACATTGGTCGGCGGCGGCAGCAGGGTCACCGCGCCGGACAACGCCTTGAGGGTCGCGCCGGTGTAGTCGTCGTAGATCTTGGCCGAGGCCGCCTTGGCCAGGTCCTGCCGGGCGTCGTCGTTTTTGCCGTCACGCAGGTCGGTGCCCAGCTTGAGCATCCACACGGCGGCGTTGTCGGGGGCCTGTTCCAGCAGCTTGGCGAGTGCGTCGGCATTGGGGCAATCGGACCCCTTGCTGTCGCAATCGCTCAGGCGTGCCCAGCTGATCTCCGGCCCGGCGCCCGGTGCGGCGGCAGCCCGGTCGATCAGGCTGTGGTAGCTGTTGAAGTCTGGCTGGTCCTGCAGCGGCCGGGCCAGCAGGGCGGCGCCCATCAGCGGGATCGGATCGGCCTGCGGAGCGGACACACTGATGAGGTCCTTCTGGTATTGCAGCAGCGCCTGATGGTAGGCGGCCTGCTGCGCATCCGGGGCTTTGGCGGGTGCCTTGGCGGGCGTTTTTGCCGCCAGTGCGGAACCCGACGCTGCGGCCAGCAGCAGGGCAAGAGGGAGGAGGCGCCGTCCGAGCATCAATGAGTCCTTACACAAAGCCAACAATCAGGATAGCGCCCAAGGATTAAGCTCGCCTGATCCGCTGGACGCCAGGGACGTGAGAACGCGTCCTGCCTTGCTAGCATGGCCGCTTCGCGACGCCCCGGGGTGACAGGTCATCCTGCGCAACACAGGAGAAGAACACGTGAATGATATTTCCCAACTGGCCGATGGCCGCGCCGCGCCTTGGTTCGTGGGCTGGGGCACGCTGGCGCTGATCAATGCCGGCCTGGCCCAGGGCAAGAATCGCAGCGGCCTGCTGTGGTTCCTGCTCTCGCTGGTGCTGGGCCCCATCGCCACCCTGATTCTGGTGTTCCTGCCCAAGGCGCGTCAGACCTTGTTCTGAGGGCGTGGCGGCCTTTATGCAGGAGCGCACGTGTGCGCGACCGCTGCCCGAGGGCTTTTGCCGCCGTGGATAGCTGGAAATCGGCCGTTCGCCGGGTTTCGTTCCATCGGCCTGTCGCGCACAAGTGCGCTCTTTCAGGCCAGGCAGGTGCGGGGCCAGACACAAAAAAGCCCGGCGTGTTCCCACGCCGGGCTTTTTGCTGAAACTGGGGGGCTTACTCGCCCAGCGCTTCGCGCATGAATTCCGGCTGGGCCAGCGCCGCCTTGTGGATATCGGCGTTGTAGTAGCGGGTCGGGAAGTTCTTGCTCAGCGCGCCGCGCTCGCGGAAGCCGGCCAGGTCGCCGCCCTTGCGGACCATGGTGCAGCTCCACCAGCCGGTGGGGTAGCACGGCTGCGGGAACGGCAGGGTCTTCACCGCGCTGAAGCCGGCGGTGCGCATGGCCGAACGCATGGACTTGATCAGCTCAATGTGGGCAATCGGCGATTCCGACTGCTGCACCAGGATGCCGCCGTGGCGCAGGGCCTTGTAGCAGCTGGCGTAGAAGGCGGCGTTGAACAGGCCTTCGGCCGGGCCGACCGGGTCGGTCGAGTCCACGATGATCAGGTCCAGCGATTCCGGCTCGGCCTCGGCCATGTACTTGATGCCGTCGATGAACAGCAGCTCGGCGCGCGGATCGTTGTTGGAATCGCACAATTCCGGGAAGTACTGCTCGGCCAGGCGGGTGACGCGCTCGTCGATCTCCACCTGCACCGCGTGCTCCACTTCCTCGTGCTTGAGCACTTCACGCAGGGTGCCGCAGTCGCCGCCGCCGATGATCACCACGCGCTTGGCGCGCGCATGGGTGAACAGGGCCGGGTGGGTCATCATTTCGTGGTAGAGGAAGTTATCGCGGCTGGTCAGCATCACGCAGCCGTCGATCACCATCAGGTTGCCCCAGTCGGTGGTCTGGTAGATCTCGATGGTCTGGAACGGGGTTTTCTCGGCGTGCAGCAGCTTCTCCACGCGGTAACCAATGGAGGAGCCGGAGGCCTGGTGGGCTTCGGTGAACCAGCTGGGATGCTGCGACATGGGGATGTTCCTGACGATCGATGGGTTCAAAGAACGGGAATTGTAGCCGAACGGGGTCCCCGGGGCGGCCCCGCGGATCGGCACATTGTCACAAGAGGCCGTTACAATAGCCGTCCGAACCGCCGCCTCTGGCCCATCCGCGGTTCCCAGGTCAGTCCGGCCCCGCGGCGTGCAAGGCTTCCGGCCGGCTGACTTTGCCTCGTCAAGGCTCCGCCGCTGCGACGACATGTTCAGGGTGTAACACGCCCGCAGTACCCAAGGAGCCCTCCATGTCGAAGCACTGGAACGTCGACGCTGCCCGTCATACCTACGCCGTCCCGCACTGGGGCGACGGCTACGTCGATGTGAACGACGCCGGCCATATCGTGATGCGCCCCCACGGCGCCAAAGGCCCGGCCCTGTCGCTGCCGGCCATCGTGGACCGCGCCCGCGCCGACGGCCTGCGTCTGCCGCTGCTGGTCCGTTTCCCGGACATCCTGGCCGACCGCCTCAAGCGCCTGCAGGACGCCTTTGCCAAGGCCATCGGCGAATGGAGCTACGAAGGCGGCTATACGGCGGTCTACCCGATCAAGGTGAACCAGCAACGCGGCGTGGCCGGCGAGCTGGTGGCCGCCGGCGAGCACGGCTTCGGCCTGGAAGCCGGCTCCAAGCCCGAACTGATGGCCGTGCTGGCCATGGCCCGCCCCGGCAGCATCGTGATCTGCAACGGCTACAAGGATCGCGAGTACATCCGCCTCGCGCTGATCGGCCTCAAGCTGGGCCTGCGCGTGCACATCGTGATCGAGAAGCTCTCCGAGCTTGACCACGTCTTCACCGAAGCCAAGGCGCTCAACGTCGAGCCGCTGCTTGGCGTGCGCGTGCGCCTGGCATCCATCGGCGCGGGCAAGTGGCAGAACACCGGCGGCGACAAGGGCAAGTTCGGCCTCTCGCCCAGCCAGGTGCTTACCCTGGTGGAACGCCTGGAAAAGGCTGGCCTCAAGCACACGCTCAAGCTGCAGCACTTCCACATGGGCTCGCAGATTTCCAACGTGCGCGACATCGCCAACGGCATGCGCGAAGCCACGCGCTACTTCGTGGAACTCAAGCGCATGGGTGTGCCGCTGGACATCGTCGACGTCGGCGGTGGCCTGGGCGTGGACTACGAAGGCTCGCGTTCGCGCAGCCATAACTCGATCAACTACTCCATCGAGCAGTACGCCGCCACCATCGTGCAGTCGCTGGCCGAAGCCGTGGCCGAGGCGAACCTGCCCGCGCCGCACATCATCACCGAAGCCGGCCGCGCCATGACCGCCCACCACGCCGTGATGGTGGTGAACGTGACGGAAGTGGAAGAAGTGCCCGAGGGCAATATCCCGTCCGCGCACGAGCACGAGCCCGCCGTGCTGCGCCGCCTGCGCGAGACGTGGGCAGAGCTCGACGCGCGCCCGGCGCTGGAGCTGTTCCACGAAGCGCAGCATCACCTTGCCGAAGGCCAGGCGCTGTACGCATTGGGCCAGCTGAGCCTGGAAGACCGCGCGCGGCTGGACGACATGTACTACGCCATCGCCAACGCGGTGCGCATGCGCCTGCTGCCGGCCGAGCGCTCGCATCGCCAGGCCATGGACGAGCTGGACGAGAAGCTGGTCGACAAGTACTTCGTCAACTTCTCCGTGTTTGAATCCGTGCCGGATATCTGGGCTATCGACCAGATCTTCCCGATTGCGCCGATTGCACGCCTCAACGAGGAGCCGACGCGCCGCGGCGTTATCGTGGACCTCACCTGCGATTCCGACGGCCGCATCGACGACTACGTGGATGCTGAAGGCGTGGACGTGAGCCTGCCGCTGCATGCCCTGAAAGAAGACGAGAGCTACCGCCTCGGCATCTTCATGGTGGGCGCATACCAGGAGACGTTGGGCGACATCCACAACCTGTTCGGCGACACCGACGCGGTGAATGTGCGTGTGCAGGGCGATTCGTATGTTTTCGCGCACAAGCGCCGCGGCGACACCACCGACCTGATGCTCGACTATGTGGGCTACGACCTCGACGCCCTGCGCCGCAGCTACCGCGAGCGCATCGCGGCGGCCGGCGTGGAAGGCGAAGCGGCGGAGCAGCTGTTCGTCACGTTGAATGATGGGTTGACGGGCTATACCTATCTTTCGGAAGGCGCGCACTGAGCCACACGCCAACGGTGCCTTTCCTACCGTCATCCCTGCGAAAGCAGGAATGACGATGTAGGAGAGGCCGTGCTCGAGTTGTCCATTCGTCGCATGGATGCGCGCCCACGAGCTGTGCCAGCCTGTGCCTTCCCCAGCGGGCAGGTGGTGCAGCCCACAACCTGATTCCGTTTCTGCTTTCCCCGTTCCCCATCGACAGGAGTGGTTATGGCAAGTCTCGACGGCAAGGTGGCACTCATCACTGGCGCAGCCAGCGGCCTGGGCAAGGCAATCGCCGAGCTTTATGCGAAGAACGGCGCGGCAGTCGCCATCGCCGACATCAACCAGCAGGCCGCCGACGCGGCCGCGGCCGAGATCAATGCGGCAGGCGGCAAGGCCATCGGCATCGCCATGGACGTGACGGATGAAAACGCCGTCAACGCGGGCACTGACAAGGTGGTCGCCCAGTTTGGCCACCTGGACATCCTGATCTCCAACGCCGGCATCCAGATCATTAACCCGATCGACCAGTTCTCGTATGCGGACTGGAAGAAGATGCTGGCCATCCATCTCGACGGTGGCTTCCTCACCACCCGCGCCGCGCTCAAGCACATGTACAAGGATGATCGCGGCGGCATCGTCATCTACATGGGTTCGGTGCATTCGCACGAGGCGTCCAAACTCAAGTCGGCTTATGTCGCCGCCAAGCACGGCCTGCTGGGCCTGGCGCGCACGCTGGCGAAGGAAGGTGCGGCCCACAACGTGCGCTCGCACGTGATCTGCCCGGGCTTCGTGCGCACGCCGCTGGTGGAAAAGCAGATTCCCGAGCAGGCCAAGGAGCTGGGCATCAGCGAGGCCGAGGTGATCAAGAACGTGATGCTGAAGGACACGGTGGATGGTGTATTCACCACGGTCGACGACATCGCGCAGACCGCGCTGTATCTCGCCGGCTTCCCGTCGGCGGCGCTTACCGGCCAGTCGATCGTGGTCAGCCACGGCTGGTACATGCAGTAAGGGCGGCCTGTGATGGATGCTGCCAAACAGATGCCGTCCGCCGAGGAACTGGCCAGGGCGGTAAAGCGTGACTACAAAACCGTCGCCCTGGTCCTCCAGGGCGGTGGTGCGCTGGGTGCGTACCAGGCCGGCGTGTTCGAGGCGCTGAACAACGCCGGTATCCACCCGCACTGGATCGCCGGCATTTCCATCGGTGCGCTCAACGCCGCCGTCATCGCCGGCAACCCGCCCAAACACCGCGTGGAACGCCTGCGCGAATTCTGGCAGACCATCACGCGGGAACCGCTGTTTCCCGTGTGGCCCACCCCGCCGCTCGATCCGGGGGCGTGGGAGCTGCCGTGGCAGAACGGCCTCAGCGGGTGGGCCGCGTGGCGTGCTCTGGTCGAAGGCCAGCCCGGCTTCTTCACGCCGCGGCCGTTTCCGCTGTGGCCATGGCGTGCATCGCCGACATCCGCCAGCTGGTACGACACCTCGCCGCTGAAGACCACGCTGGAACGCCTGGTCGATTTTGACCGCATCAACCACAAGACCGCGATGCGCGTGTCCGTGGGTGCGGTGAACATCCGCACCGGCAATTTCGCCTACTTCGACAACACCGAGGGCGAGCTGCGGGTGGAGCACTTCATGGCATCGGGTGCGTTGCCGCCGGGATTCCCGGCGGTCGAGATCGACGGCGAGTTCTACTGGGATGGCGGCATGGTTTCCAACACGCCGCTGTACCAGGTGCTCACCGATGCGTCATGCCGCGATTCGCTGATCTTCCAGGTGGACCTGTGGAGCGCCCGTGGCGAGGTGCCGCGCGACCTGGCGGAGGTGACGTCGCGCGCCAAGGACATCCAGTACTCCAGCCGCACGCGCCTGATTACCGAATACATGGCGCAACGCCAGCGCCGGCAGCGCATACTCCACGACCTGATGGCGCTGGTGCCGGAAGACCAGCGCAAGCAGCGCGCGTATCGGCAGGCCGAAGTGTTTGCCAACAGCGCACTGGTGAACCTCTTCCACCTGATTTACCGCAACAAGCCGTACGAAGGGCACTACAAGGACTACGAGTTCAGCGTCGACAGCATGCGCCAGCACTGGAGCAGCGGCATGGAGGACATGCTGTGCACGCTTCGGGAACCGCAGTGGTTTGCCAAGCCGACGCCGGAACACCCCTTCGTGACGCACGACGTCCATTGTGAAGATTGACCCTCCAGGAAACTCCATGACCATCAAGGCAGCATTTATCGGACTCGGCGCCATGGGCACGCCCATGGCCGGCCACCTCAAGACCCATGGCCTTCTCCACGCCGTTGCCAGCCGCACGCAGTCCAATGCGGATGCCGTGGCGAAGGAACTCGGCGTCGCTGCACCGTCGCTGGCGGACATCGCATCGCAGTGCGACGTGATCGCGCTATGCGTCACCGCCGATGCCGACGTGCTCAGCACGGTCGATGCGCTGGCACCGCACCTGAAGAAGGGTGCCATCGTGGTCGATCACTCCACCGTTGCGCCCGATACCGCCAAGCAGGCGGCAGCGAAGCTGGCGACGGTCGGCGCGCAGTTCCTCGACGCGCCGGTGTCCGGCGGCGTGGAAGGTGCGAAGAACGGCAAGTTGTCGGTGATGGTCGGTGGTGACGCCGAGGTACTCGAACGCGCGCGCCCGCTGCTCGAAGCCTATGCGCTGCGCGTCACCCACCTGGGCGGCGTGGGCTCCGGCCAGGCCACCAAGGCGGTGAACCAGGTGCTGGTGGCCGGCATTGCGCAGGGCGTGTGCGAAGGCCTGGCTCTCGCCGAAGCACTGGGCCTGGACCCGGAACGCCTGCTGCCCACGCTGGGCGCGGGTGCGGCCGGCAACTGGTTCCTCGAAAAGCGCGGCGCCACCATGCTGCGCAACGAGTTCAGCGTCGGCTTCAAACTCGGCCTGCTGCACAAGGACCTAGGCATCGTGCGCCGCATCGCCGAAAGCGCCGGCACCAACCGCAGCGTGATCGAGCGTTCGCTCGCCGACTATGCAGAGCTGATGAGCCAGGGCTACGGCGACGACGATATCTCGGGCCTGATCCGGCTGAAGCGGAAGGGCTGACCGGAGCGTTGCGATGCATGCATGGCAACGCGTGTTGCGCCATGCATGTGGGTAAAGGATGCGGCAAACGAAGGATAGGAGGCCAATGAAGGGAAAGTCGATCTGCGACCCATTGAACCAGTCCGCCGAATGTAACGCTGGCCTTCAGTCACCGCCGGGGCTAGATGCAGACCAGGCGGCGATGAAGTGTTCAAGCAGGCGATGATGTCTTGCCTCCGAAAGTCATCCGGCAGGTGAAATGAGTTGTCGCCGCCATTGAAGTGGAAAAGAAGAGCCGCGCATTGCGCGGCTTTTTTGTTTCCGAACAGGTTGATTGATCATGTTGGGCTGATTCCTATAGCTCGTGAGAAAACACCGGCACGTATTTTCGCTGAGGCTGACTGGGACATCGGCTGCAATCCAATCAACATCTCGCTGATCCTTCGGTATCTTCGGAAACGCCGTATTCAGCGAACGACATGGCCGTCGGTAGATGGCGAGCTATGGCTCCTGTCTGATGCAGGACGTAGGAGAGACTTTGAACTTTCAGCGAATGGAAGCGGCGTCCGCCTTCTATCTGTTTCTTGGTACGACGTTCACAGCGGCGGGATATGGGGCGACATTCCTTTTCTCGCTCTATTTTCGTCTGCATGGCGCCGGCGACCTGGATACGAGCCACGCGCTTCTCGCCGCATTGCTGGGGACCTTCGTTGGCGTTCCTGTCGTGGGATGGTGGTCTGGAAGAATTGATGCACCGCGATTGGTGGCGGCCGCCGCTTTCATTATGGCGAGCGGTTACGCCATATTTTCGGTCACTCCGATTGATATGTTTCCAAGTACTCGCTTCGGAGGCTTCCTTATCGGTTTGGGTTGGGGGATGTTCTATGTCGGGGCACCGATCGCCTTGTCCGAGCGCGTCCAGGACGTTGACCGTGGCGCGTGGTTCACAAAGTTCAGCGCCTTTCAGATGGCCGGGATCTGCGGTGGCCCTGCAGTTTTGGGAGCACTGGTTGATTCCGGGGTGGTTGATACGAATGTGGCGTTCGTTGGCGTGATCGTGGCGGTACTGATTGCGTCTGTGTTCTTTTGCCTGTTTTCGGCGCGCAATCCGATTCCCAGGGATCAGCCTAGGACAAGTCGCTGGGTCAGAGAAATTGCTTATCTCAGGACGAGCGAAGCGATCAGGCCGATTGTCATGTGCGGCCTTGGTGGATGTGTCTTCTCAGGAATCATGGCGTTTCAGGTCGCTATGACCAGCGGTACTGAAGCGAGACCTAGTCTGTTTTTTCTGATTTTTGCAGCGACGGCCATACTTGCGCGCATCACGCTGGTGGTGCCGCTGACGAGGGCACCTCAGGTGCCCATTGTCACGGCGTTGCTCGGCATCATGACTACCGGAGTGCTCTTCCTCTTTGGCGTTCCCTACTCCGCAGCCTTCCATGTACTGGCAGCCATCCTGACTGGCTTTGGGTATGGACTCGCCTATCCCGTGATACAGACCTGGGCGGTCAATAAGTCAGAGCCACGTCATCGTCACGCCGCGTTGTGTTGGTTTGTTTTGGCGTACTTCGTGGGGATCTTCGGGTTTCCAGTGATTGGCGGCTGGATTCTCAGCCGGTTCGGGCTAACTAGTCTGCTGCTTAGCATCGCGATCATTGCCGCTACTGAGTGTGCAGTTTCCGCGTCCGCGTTGGGGCCGGGCGCGGCATCTGACAAGCTCGCTGGACGACGAACCGAAGGCTGAAGTCCTTCCGTCCGCCGGCGCCCAGATTTGGTGAGACCACCAAGGGAATTTTGTGATGGGAGCAAAGAAAAAGGCCGTGTCTTTCGACACGGCCTTTTTCATGCAACGTTGGAAAGGCGCCTTAGCGGCCTTCCTTCAGCGCAATGGCATTGATGCCGGCAGACGACAGGCGCTGCTTGGCCGATTCCAGTTCGGTGGCCGAGTGGAACGGGCCCAGGCGCACGCGGTTGTAGGTCTGGCCGTTGACGTTCACGGGCGATACGTTGGCCACGAAACCCTGCATGGCGAGCTTTGCCTTCAGCGTTTCGGCATCGGACGGGCTGGGGAAGGCGCCCACCTGCAGCAGGTAACCGTTGCCCGCGGGAGCTGCAGCGGTGGCGTTGGCGGGAGCCGGCGTGGGCGCGGCGTGCACGGCCGATTCGGGCGCGGGCGTGATGGCTTCGGACACGGCTGCCGGCGCCTGCTTCTGCGCTGCCGCCTGGGCCTGCTGCTGGGCAGCGGCCTGCGCAGCCTGCTGGGACGCCTGCTGCTTCTGCTGCTGCTCGGCCTTGGCCTGCGCACTGATCACGGCGTCGGGAATGCGCACTTCCTTCTCCGACAGCACGGAGTAGAAGTCGTACTGCGGCTTCTTCGCTGCAGGCGTGCCGTTGTCGGTGCCGGAGGTCGATTCATTGCCGGCGGCGCCTGCGTCGCTGCCGCGCTGCGCGGTGGCCTGCGCGTTGGGCTGCGGGCCTTCGTTGGGCTGCGGCGCCATCGGCAAGTGTCCGCGCATGGCAAACATCAGCACCGCGCCGATCAGAATGCCGATGACGGCCCAGCCCCAGCCCGGCATGCCGCCGCTGGAGTTGCGGACGGCCTGTCGACCTTTGCCCTTGCGTGCTGCCATTTACATCTTCTCCGGGGCACTGAGTCCCAGCAAATCCAGACCGTTGCGGATGACCTGACGCGTGGCGAGCACCAGCGTGATGCGCGCGTTGCGCAGCTCGGCGTCGTCCACGATCCACTTGTGCTCGTGATAGTAGCTGTGAAGGGCGCCCGCGAGTTCGCGCAGATATTGCGCGATCAGGTGAGGTTCCAGATTGGCCGCGGCGGCTTCCAGCACTTCGGGGTAGCGCGACAGCTCGGTGAACAGGGCCTGTTCATGCTCGGTGTCCAGGCGTGCGAGCTGGGCGACGCCGGCCTTCGTATCCACCGCCGGCAGGCCGCGCTCGGCCAGTTCGTCCAGCACGCGGCACACGCGGGCGTGGGCGTACTGGATGTAATAGACCGGGTTGTCGTTGCTCTGCGAGCGCGCCAGGTCGATGTCGAACACCAGCTGGGAATCGGCCTTGCGGGCGATCAGGAAGTAGCGGGTCGCGTCGCGGCCGGCTTCTTCGATCAGGTCGCGCAGGGTGAGGTAGCTGCCGGCGCGCTTGGAGAGCTTCACCTCTTCGCCGCCACGCATCACCGTCACCATCTGGTACAGCACGTAGTTCGGGTAACCCTTCGGAATGCCTTCGTCCAGCGCCTGCAGGCCGGCCTTCACGCGGGCCAGCGAGCCGTGGTGATCGGAGCCGAGCACGGTCACCGCGTTGACGTAGCCGCGCTGCCACTTGGTCATGTGGTAGGCCACGTCGGGCACGAAATAGGTGTAGGTGCCGTCGGACTTGCGCATCACGCGGTCCTTGTCGTCACCGTAGTCGGTGCTGCGCAGCCACAGCGCGCCGCCTTCCTCGTAGGTGTGGCCGTGGGCAACCAGTTTGCCGACGGTTTCTTCCACCTTGCCCTGGGTGTAGAGCGAGGACTCGAGGTAATACACGTCGAAACCGACGCCGAAGGCGGCCAGGTCCAGGTTCTGCTCGCGGCGCAGGTAGGCCACGGCGAAATGGCGGATGGCGTCCAGGTCGTCGACGTTCTTCGCGCCGGTGACCACGTGGCCTTCCACGTCGACGCTGTCGCCGTTGAGGTAAGCCTGTGCCACGTCGGCGATGTAGTCGCCGCGGTAGCCGTCTTCCGGCCAGCCGGCGTCGTTGGGCGTGATGCCGCGCGCACGGGCCTGGGTGGAGATGGCCAGGTTGTGGATCTGCACGCCGGCGTCGTTGTAGTAGAACTCGCGCTTCACGGCCCAGCCGGCAGCGTCGAGCACGCGGGCGATGCAGTCGCCCAGCACGGCATTGCGGCCGTGCCCCACGTGCAGCGGGCCGGTGGGGTTGGCGGAGACGAACTCCACGCCAGCTACCACGCCCTTGCCGCTGGTGCTGCGGCCGTAGGCGTTGCCGTTGGCCAGCACCTGGCCCACTTCCGCGTGGTAGGCGGCCGGGGCGAGGAAGAAGTTGATGAAACCCGGACCCGCGATCTCGACCTTGCCCACCAGTGCGTTGGCGGGCAGGGCGGCGACCAGCTTCTCGGCCAGTTCGCGCGGTTTGGCGCGGGCCGGCTTGGCCAGCAGCATCGCGGCATTGGCGGCAAAGTCACCGTGCTCACGGCTGCGCGTTCGCTCGATGACGAAGTTGGGCACTTCGAGGTCGGCAGGCAGGGTGGCGTCATTCTGCAGGGTACGAATGGCCTGCAGCAGCAGTTCGCGCAGCTGTTCTTTCACGGTAAGGGTCTGACGGATATGGAACCCTTGATCTTATCAGACGAAGGCCCGTCCGGCCGGGCGACTTACGGTGCGGGCGCGTGCTGCGATGCGGTGGGGAAGTCTGTGGATAACTCTGTGGGGAATATCACCGGCCTCACCGATAGTCGTATGAAATTCCCGGTGGAAATCACAGTGTCATGAAAAATATCAAATTGAATCAATCGATTGCATGGCACACATGAGGGCGGCAAGAGATTGTGAACGGAAATGGCCGTCTCAGGCCGAATGTGCATAAGTTGCGGAACGGTACGCGGCTTGGGTGTCCGGCGGTTTTGACGCGGTGCTCGTCATGCCCTTGTCATGCGGCACCGCCACACTGAGCTCCGTCCCCCAGGCACCTCCCCGCCGACGGGGACAGGAGAACGCCGTAACTCTCCTCTCTCCCCACAAGACGGCCATACGGCGCGGACTCTCCCCCCGCGCCGTTGTTTTTTTTGGGGGGTCTAGACCAGCCCCAGCGCCGCCATCGAGACCGGGTCGCCCCGGCCGATCACCAGGTGGTCCAGCACCCGCACCCCGATCAGTTGCAGCGCATCCTTCAGTTCCCGCGTGATGGCGTGATCGGCGGCGCTGGGTTCGGCCACGCCGGACGGGTGGTTATGGGCCAGGATCACGGCAGAGGCGTTGTGGCGCAGGCAGGCCCGGACCACTTCGCGGGGATGGACGCTGGCGCTGTCGATCGTGCCGCGGAAAAGTTCCTCAAAAGCCAGCACCCGGTGGCGATTGTCCAGGAACAGGCAGCCAAAAACTTCATAGGGAAGGTGTCGGAGCTGCGCCCGCAGGTAGTGGCCGCTGTCGCGGGGATTGCCCAGCGTGGGTGATTCCTTGAGCTGCTCGCCCAGCGTCCGCCTCGCCAGCTCCAGCGCTGCGACAAGGCGGGCGCGCTTGGCCGGGCCAATACCACGCAGCCGCACGGTGCCGCCGGGGTCGGCCAGCAGGTTGCCCAGGCCGCCGCTTTTGCCGAGCAGCTCTCGGCCCAGCGCGATGGCGTCCTTGCCGGCGACGCCGCTACCCAGCAGGACGGCGATGAGTTCGGCATCGGACAGCGCGGCGCAGCCACGGGCCAGCAGTTTTTCACGGGGTCGCTCGCCCTCGGGCCATTCACGGATGCTCATGCCAGCGAGCGTGCCGGCCACGTCGCCGGGCGGCCAGCGGTGCGCGTCCGCCCCTGCGTCGGCCTTTGAGCCGATGAGGCGTCAGGCCATCGCCGGCACCCGGGCGGCGAACTCGGCGCTGAGCCAATCAATGAACACCCGCACGCGCGGTGACAGCTGCCGGTTCTGCGGATACAGCACGTAGACCGGTGACGGCGTGGGCGGAAAGCGGGCCAGCACCGGCACCAGCGTGCCGCGGGCAAGGTCCTCCTGCACGCGGTAGCTGGGAACCTGGATCAGCCCGAGACCGAGGCGCGCGGTGGCGATGTACATCTCCGCGCCCGCCACGCTGACCGCATGCGGCAGCAACACTTCGCGCAGCGCGCCGTCCTGCTGGAATTCCAGCGGCAACGCGCTGCCGGTGGCCGATGAGACGAAGGCCACCATGCGGTGCCCGTCCAGGTCGTCGGGTGACGCAGGGTTGCCGTGTCGCTCCAGATAGGCAGGACTGGCATAGGTGCCTTCCTCCAGCAGGGCAATCTGCCGTCCGATCATGCTGCTGTCGGTGGGTTTGCCCACGCGCAGCACGCAGTCCACGCCTTCGCGGACCAGGTCAACGTAACGGTCGCCTTCGCCGATGCGCAGCTGGATCCCGGGGTGGCGGGCCAGGAAGTCCGGCAACCCCGGCAACATGAAGTGCCGCGCCAGCACACTGTGCACATCCACCCGCAGCAGGCCGCTGGGGTGGGCACCCGTGAAGGCGGCTTCGGCTTCCTCGATCTCGGCCAGGATGCTCAGGCAACGCTGGTAATAGGCCTCGCCATCCAGGGTGGGCCGCACCTGCCGGGTGGTGCGTTCGAGCAGCCGCACGCCGAGCCGGGCTTCGAGGCGTTTGACCACTTCGGTGACGGTAGAGCGGGGCAGGTCCAGATCCTGCGCGGCCATCGTGAAGCTGCGCCGCTCCACGATGCGGGCGAACAGGTGCATGGCGTCGACCTTGTCCATTTGTTCGCTTTATCCGAATGATGATGGCGGATTTGAGCAGATTATCCGTCAAGGCGAAAAGAACATCCTAGCTCCACGCCGACACCCGGTCGGCCCTTCCCGAGGATGCTCCCCATGTCTGCTCACGCTTCCCAAGTCGCCATCGTCACTGGCGCTTCCCGTGGCATCGGCGCCGCCGTGGCCGAACGCCTGGCCCGCGATGGCTTCACCGTGGTGATCAACTACGCCGGTGATGCCGCCTCCGCCGAGGCGCTGGCCCGCAAGATCGAAAGCGAGGGCGGCCGCGCCCTGACCGCCCAGGCCGACGTGGCCGACCCGGCCGCCGTTCGCCGCATGTTCGACGCGGCGGAAACCGCGTTCGGCGGTGTCGACGTACTGGTCAACAACGCCGGCATCATGCAGCTGGCGCCGATCAGCGACACCGATGACGACCTGTTCGATCGCACCATCGCGATCAACCTCAAAGGCACCTTCAACACCTTGCGCGAAGCGGGCAAGCGCCTGCGCAACGGGGGCCGCATCGTCAATTTCTCCACCAGCGTGGTGGGGCTGAACTTCCCGACCTACGGCGTCTACGTGGCCACCAAGGCCGCGGTGGAATCGATGACGCACATCCTCTCCAAGGAACTGCGCGGCCGCGCCATCACGGTGAACGCCGTGGCACCGGGCCCGACCGCCACCGACCTGTTCCTCAAGGGCAAGACGCCTGAGCAGGTCGAGCAGCTCGGCAAGCTGGCGCCGCTGGAACGCCTGGGCACGCCTGCGGATATCGCCAGCGTCGTGGCCTTCCTGGTGGGCCCGGACGGCGGTTGGGTGAACGGCCAGGTGCTGCGCGCCAACGGCGGCGTGATCTGAGTTTCCTTCCTCATTGCCTGGAGAACGCATCATGAAGAACGTCATCGTCATCACCGGCGCATCCAGTGGCTTCGGCCTGATGAGCGCCCGTGCCCTGGCCCATGCCGGCCACATCGTCTATGCCGGCATGCGCGAAACCCACGGCCGTAACGCATCGCGCGTGGCGGAGTTGCAGCAGTACGCGAAGGAGTTCGACGTGGACCTGCGCGCCATCGAGATGGATGTGGCCTCGCAGTCCTCGGTGGATGCCGCCATCGCGCAGATCGTCCAGGCACACCAGCGCCTCGACGTGGTGATCCACAACGCCGGTCACATGGCCTACGGCCCGGCCGAAGCGTTCACGCCGGAGCAGTTTGCCCAGCTCTACGACACCAACGTGCTGAGCACGCAACGGGTGAACCGGGCGGCGCTGCCGCACCTGCGCAGGCAGGGCAAAGGCCTGGTGGTGTGGGTGTCCTCCAGCAGCGTGCGCGGCGGTACGCCGCCCTATCTCGCACCGTATTTCGCCGCCAAGGCCGGCATGGATTCGCTGGCGGTGAGCTACGCGGGCGAGCTGGCACGCTGGGGTATCGAAACCTCCATCGTCGTGCCGGGCGCATTCACCCAGGGCACCAATCATTTCGCCCATGCCGGCGCGCCAGCTGACGAGGCCGTGGGCAAGGCTTATGCGGATGGCCCCACCGGCGATTTCGGTGAGGTGGCGTTCAAGGGGCTCGCCTCACTGGAGCCCGCCGACGCGGATCCCGAGTCGGTAGCCCGGGCCATTGTGGAGGTGGTGGCCAAGCCGTTCGGCCAGCGCCCGTTCCGCGTGCACGTGGACCCGTCAGAAGACGGCGCGGAAATCGTCAACGGCGTGGCTGACCGCGTGCGCGCGGAACTGCTGCGGCGCATCGGTCTGGGGGACATCCTGCACCCCCGCTCGATCGGCTGATCACGGGGCGGGCGGCCGTGTGCCGCCCGCTTCCGTTTCACCGAGTGGACCGAATGATTCCGGTAAGCTACCGGGCCAAACGGTAGTCAGGCCCAAACACCATGAGTCTTGCCCAACGCCGCATCCTGCTGGGCGTGTCCGGCGGCATCGCTGCCTACAAATCCTGCGAGCTGGTTCGTCGCCTGCGCGACCTCGGTGCCGAGGTGCGCGTGGTGATGACCGAGAACGCCGCGCATTTCGTCAGCGCGACCACGTTCCAGGCCTTGTCCGGCCAGCCCGTGCGAAGCAGCCTGTGGGACGCCGAGGCCGAGGCGGCCATGGGTCACATCGAGCTGGCGCGCTGGGCCGAGCGCATCCTCATTGCACCGGCCAGTGCCGACCTCATCGCCCGCCTTGCCCACGGCATGGCCAACGACCTGCTCACCACCGTCTGCCTGGCCAGCGCCGCGCCGCTCTACGTGGCGCCGGCCATGAACCAGCAGATGTGGGCGCATCCGGCGGTGCAGGCCAATGTGGAGTTGCTGCGCCAGCGCGGCGTGCACCTGCTGGGCCCGGCGTCGGGCGACCAGGCCTGTCGCGACATCGGCTCGGGCCGCATGCTCGAACCGCTGGAGCTGCGCGAAGCCATCGTGGCCTCGTTCGGAGCGCAGGTACTACGCGGACTCAAAGTCGTCGTCAGTGCGGGACCGACCTATGAAGACATCGACCCGGTGCGTTTCATCGGCAACCGCAGCTCGGGCCGCATGGGCTTTGCCGTGGCCGAAGCTGCTGCGCAGGTGGGCGCCGAGGTGACGCTGGTGGCCGGCCCGGTCAGCATGGCCACGCCGCCGGGCATTGCGCGCCGCGTCGACGTGCGCAGCGCCGCGCAGATGCGCGACGCGGTGATGGCTGCGTCCAACGGTGCGGACATCTATATCGCCGCCGCTGCCGTGGGCGATTACCGCCCCGCGGAAGTGGCCGGCCACAAGCTCAAGAAGCAGGACGGCGCGCCGCTGGAGCTGCGCCTCACCGAGAATCCGGACATCCTGGCCACGCTGGCTGCGCAAACCGTGCGCCCCTTCTTGGTCGGCTTCGCCGCGGAAACGCATGATGTGGAGCGCTATGCGCAGGACAAACTCAAGCGCAAGGGACTGGACATGATTGCCGCCAACCAGGTGGGCGGTGGCCTCGGCTTCGAGGCTGCCGACAACGCGCTCACCCTGTATGGCCCCGAGGGGGCCATCGATCTGCCGCGCGCGTCGAAGACGGAACTGGCGCGCCAGCTGGTGGCCAGGGTGGCGGAGCGTTATCGGGCGGTGCGCGGATGATTGATGTTGAACTGAAGATTCTCGATCCCCGCCTGGGTGATTCGATTCCCCTACCGCAAGCAGCCACCGTCGGCAGTGCCGGCATGGATCTGCGCGCGGCGATTGATGCGCCGCTGACCCTGCAGCCGGGCGAGAGCGTGCTGGTGCCCAGTGGCATGGCCATCCATATTGGCGATCCGGGCTGGTGCGCGTTGATCGTGCCGCGCTCGGGCCTGGGCCATAAGCATGGCCTGGTGATGGGCAACCTGGTGGGTGTGATCGATGCCGATTACCAGGGGCCGCTGATGATTTCGTGCTGGAACCGCGGTACGCAGCCTTACACCATCGCCGTGGGTGATCGCATCGCCCAGCTGCTGCTGGTGCCGGTGGCGCAGGCGCGGTTGAAGGTCGTGCAGGAGTTCGCGCCGTCGCAGAGGGGCGAGGGTGGGTTCGGTTCGACCGGCGTCAACTGAGTGATCATGAGCAGCGGGCAGGACTGTCCGCACGTATAACGACCAGACAGCCTGCGTGGGGACAGGGCATGGCGAAGATCTTCAACATGGGCAGCCGGGGCGAGGCCTCGTTCGATCGGCAGGCACTGCTGTGGTTTGCGGCAGGCACCCTGCTGGTGCTCGTCGGCCTGTTCTGCCTCTGGCAGACCTGGCAGATCGCGGACGAGCGCAATGCCATCGAGCGCGTGCACCTGGCGCAAAGGCAGGCCGCCGAGGCCATTGCGGCGGAGATCGCCAGCGAACGTGGCCACGTGGAGGCGGCGGTGCACTCGCTGAGTGCCGAGAGCGTCGTTGCCGATCCCGCCGCCGCTGCCAACGAACTGCGACCGCTTATTCCCGCCGCGCTGATGGTGGAGGTTTACAGCGGCAGCCTGGATGAAGTGCTGCATGCCAATTACCGCGTCTTTGGTTATGGCAAGGCGGCACAGCTGCTGGCCGCGCAGTCGGCTGATGGCAAGCCACTTGCCCAGACCGTGCCGGACGGCAAGGGCGCGCGCGTGCTCTCGATCGTCGTGCCCGTGGGGCCTGCCGCGCATCCGCAGGCGTGGGTATGGACGACGCTGCCGTTCTCCCCGGTGCAGGAGCGTTTTGAGTCCGTCTCGGCGTCCGGCGGCAGGCTGGAACTTCGGCAGGGTGATGATCGCGGTGATCTGCGCCTGCTTGCATCGGGCAACACGTCCGCCGAACGCGAATCCAATGGTTTGGCCGTTGGCGGCAGCACATTCAGCATTCTTGCGGCACTACCGCCGGCGTTCATCGTGCTGCCACGCGTATGGCCACTGACGGCCCTGATCGGTTTGCTGGCGCTGGGGGCCGGCGTGTACCTGATCTGGACGCGTCGTCGCCTGGGTAGCGCGGGCAGCGTTCCGGATGTCGACGAACCTGTCTTTTCCGAACTGCTCGAGGCACCGCCCGAACCCGTGGCGTCGCCGGCGCCCGCGCGCATGGCGCCACCCAAGCCCGCGCCTGCCACGATCGATCCCACGATCTTCCGCGCTTACGACGTGCGCGGCGTGGTGGGCAAATCGCTGACCCGCGAGGTGGCGCAGCAACTGGGGCAGGCCATCGGCTCAGTCATGCGCGAACAGGGGTTGCGCGAAATCGTGGTCGGCCGCGATGGCCGCCTGTCCGGCCCGGAGCTGGCGGGTGCGTTGTCCGATGGTTTGCGCGAGGCCGGCGTGGACGTGATCGATCTCGGCGCCGTGCCCACCCCGGTCGTCTATTACGCGGCCTACCGCTTCAATACCGGTTGCGGCGTGGCGGTGACCGGCAGCCACAATCCGCCCGATTACAACGGCTTCAAGATCGTGGTGGGAGGCGAAACCCTCGCCGAAGGGGCCATCCAGGATCTCTACCAGCGCATCGTCACCGATCGCCTGGAGAAGGGCGGCCGGGGCAACCTTCGCCATATCGATGTGCTGCCGGACTATATCGAGCGCATCACCTCGGATGTGCAGGCCGAACGCCGCCTCAAGGTGGTGGTCGACTGCGGCAACGGCATCCCGGGCGTGGTCGCGCCGCAGGTGCTGGAAGGCATCGGTTGCGAAGTCATTCCGCTTTATTGCGATGTCGACGGCACGTTCCCGAACCATCATCCTGATCCGTCCGATCCGCATAACCTGGAAGACCTGATCTTCGCGGTGAGGCAGACCGGCGCCGATCTGGGCGTGGCTTTTGATGGTGACGGCGATCGCCTGGGCGTGGTGACCAAAGAAGGCGAGATCATCTTCCCGGACCGCACGCTGATGCTGTTCGCGCGCGACGTGCTGTCGCGCCAGCCAGGTGCCACCATTCTTTTCGACGTGAAATGCACCGGCCACCTGAAGGGCGAAATCCTCGATGCCGGCGGCAGCCCGCTGATGTGGCGCACGGGGCACTCGCTGATGAAGGCGAAGATGCGCGAGACGGGCGCAGAGCTTGCCGGCGAGATGAGCGGCCACTTCTTCTTCAAGGAGCGCTGGTACGGCTTCGACGACGGCATCTATGCCGGCGCGCGCCTGATGGAAATTCTTGCCGGCGACCTGGAAGAGCGCACGCCCGAAGAGATCTTCGCCACCTGCCCCAAGGGTGTTTCCACGCCCGAGCTCAAGGTGGAGATGGCCGAGGGCGCGCACTACCGCTTCATGGACGCATTCCGCCAGAAGGCGAGCTTTGGCGACGCCACGCTCACCACCATCGATGGCGTGCGCGCGGACTGGTCGGACGGCTGGGGCCTCGTGCGTGCTTCCAACACCACGCCCGTGCTGGTGTTGCGTTTCGATGCCGACAACGACGCGGCGCTGGCGCGCATCAAGAAGGTGTTTCGCGAGCAGCTGCTGGCGGTGGATCCGTCGCTCAAGCTGCCGTTCTAAGCAGCACGCGTTCGCACAAAAAAGCCCCGGTCCAGCCGGGGCTTTTTTCTTGCAGTGGCCGTTGGGCTTACTGGCCCTGGCGCTCCTTGTCCTGCGCCACCTTCAGTGCGCGGTAGTGCTCCAGATCCCGTGCGTTCTTCTGCACCATGCCGTCGCGTGTGGTTTGCTGGTGTTCCAGGGTATCGCGCTGGTGAGCCACCACGTCGCGCTGCTGGGCGATGCTGTCATTCAGGAACTTCGGGATCGGTTGCTTGGCGCGTTCCAGATCGCCGGCGCGTGTAAGCAGGTCGGTCAGGGCCTTTTCCTGGATACGCAGGTTGTTGCGCGTCGTGGCGATCTGCTGATCCTGGTTGTCCAGGCTCTCCTGCTGCGATTTCTTGTAATCGGCTTCGGTCGGGTAGGCACTCATCATCTGCCTGTCCTCACGCGCGCGCTGCTCGGCCTGCCGGTCGTTGGTGGCCTTCTCTGTCGCGGCCTTCTCCGCGGCAGCCCGTTCTTCCGGAGTCAGCTGGCGGTCCACGTGCTGAACCACGATGCCGCGGTCGCTCACCACGTCGTAGCCGTATTTGAGCGCATCGGACGTCAGGCTGTCGCTGTAATGCGGCAGGCCCGCGGCATCCTTCCAGCGGTAGCGGTAGTGTGAAACGCCGTCCTTCGACTGGGCGTGCAGGCCGGCTGTCAACGCAAGCATTGCGATGACGAAAAGACTTCTACGCATGAACATTCCCCCTTGTGGGCGGAAAGTATAGCCGGCGACACCGTGACACCCGCCACGTCGGCACGGTGTCACGGTCGGGGTGGCGGGCGGCTTCGCCAACACCATCACGAATCAGGCGTTGACGCCGTAGCGTTCGCGGTAGGCCAGCAGTCGGGCATGTTCGGTGGCCAGCTCCGGCCGCTCGCCCGCATAGGCCAGCACGTCGTTCAGGCCGGTGATGGCAATCACCGGGATACCAAACTCGGCAGTGACTTCCTGCGCGGCGGAAAGCTCACCCTGGCCGCGCTCTTGCCGGTCCAGCGCGATCAGCACGCCGGCCGGCGTGGCGCCCTGGGCGCGGATCAGTGCCAGCGACTCGCGCACGGCGGTGCCGGCGGTCATCACGTCGTCCACGATCAGCACGCGGCCCTTCAGTGGGGCGCCTACCAGCACGCCGCCTTCGCCGTGATCCTTGGCTTCCTTCCGGTTGTAGGCCCAGGGCAGGTCGCGATCGTGCTGGTCGGCCAGCGAGATGGCCGTGGCGGCGGCCAGGGCGATGCCTTTGTAGGCCGGGCCGAACAGCATGTCGACTTCGATGCCCGAGTTCACCACGGACGCGGCATAGGACCGGCCCAGCTGGGCCAGTGCCGCGCCGGAGTCGATGCGGCCCATGTTGAAGAAATACGGGCTCTGGCGGCCGGACTTCAGCGTGAAGTCGCCAAAACGCAGCACGTCGCGCTGCAGGGTGAGTTCGATGAAATCGCGCTGGTAATCGTGCACGGCAGGCTTCTCTTGATCGGATTCAGGCGGGAAGGGCGCACACCATGACGTGCTGCGGCCCGGACCGGCCGCCATGGTACAGCCCACCGGTCTCCCGGAAGCCGGCGCGACGATAAAGCGCCTGGGCCGCCGTGTTGCGGACGTTCACGGTAAGGACCATGGCCTGCACGGCCGGCCGCCGCTGCGCGACGTCGCGCATGAGGGCAATCAGGGCCAGTGTGCCCAGGCCCTGGCCTTGCCAGCGCGAGTCGATGAAGAACGAGCGCAATCCGACCGTGGTGTGGTCGAAGGGCATGTCCGCGATGGTGCGGGCGTGTTGTTCCAGCCGATAGAAGCCAATCGGTTCGCCATCCCGCAGGATGGCCATGGCCTCGCTGCCTTCGCATGCCTCGGCATCAGCCAGTGACGCGTCGATACGGCCCACGAAGGCGTATTGCTCGTCGCTCACGCCCAGCGCGAGCAGGGCAGGGCGAAGCAGTGCATTCACGGGCACGACCTGAACATCGGGTGCGGGAGAGCCGGTCCTCATGGTTGCTATGATGGCCCATTCTTCGAAAGCCAGGGCCTCCCTGACATGCGCATCATCAGTCTCAATGCCAACGGCATTCGCTCGGCCGGCACCAAGGGTGTGTTCGAGTGGCTGCGTCACCAGAAGGCCGACGTGGTCTGCCTGCAGGAAACCAAGGCACAGGAAGATCAGCTCACCGACGCCATGTTCCGCCCCGATGGCCACCACTGCTTTTACCGCGACGCGACCAGCAAGAAGGGGTACAGCGGCGTGGCCATCTATGCCAAGCGCGAGCCCGACGAGGTGCGGACTGAACTGGGCTGGGATGCGTTTGACAATGAGGGGCGCTATATCGAGGCGCGCTTCGGCAACCTCAGCGTGGTGTCGCTGTACGTACCCTCCGGTTCCTCCGGCGAGGAGCGCCAGCAGTTCAAGTTCGAGGTGATGGACTGGATCGCGCCGATCTTCGCCAAGTGGATGAAGAGCGGCCGCGATTACGTGCTGTGCGGTGACTGGAACATCGTGCGCAGCGAGCTGGACATCAAGAACTGGAAGTCCAACCAGAAGAACTCCGGCTGCCTGCCCGAAGAACGCAGCTGGCTCAATGACCTGGTCGACAAGCATGGCTGGGTCGACAGCTACCGCACGCTGCACCCCAAGGGCCAGGACTACACCTGGTGGTCCAACCGCGGCAATGCCCGCGCCAACGACGTGGGTTGGCGTATTGACTACCAGATCGTCACGCCTGCGCTGGGTGAGCGCCTGAAGCGTTGCGCCGTCTATCGCGACGAGCGCTTCTCAGACCACGCGCCGTTTACGGTCGACTATGCCGACTGAGCGGGGCGCAGCGGCGACGCGTAAGCCCTCTGTCTGGCGTTCGTTTACCGAGCCGGCAGCGTGGACGTTGTGCCTGCTGGGGTTTTCCTCCGGACTGCCCTTCCTGCTGGTGTCCGTCACGCTGTCGCTGTGGCTCAAGGAAAACGGCATCGCGCTGAAAAGCGTCACGATGATCGCCAGCGCGGGCATGACCTACGCGCTCAAGTTCCTGTGGGCGCCGCTGCTTGATCATTGGCGGTTGCCGCTGTTCACACGGCTGGGACTGCGGCGTGGCTGGTTATTGTTTGCGCAGCTGGGCGTGCTTTGCGGCCTGCTGCTGATGGCGTCGTTCACCCCGCATCAACTGCAGCCGTTTGTGCTGGCCACGTTGCTGGTGGCGTTCATGGGGGCCACGCAGGACATCGCCATCGACGCTTATCGCATCGAAATCGCGCCACCTTCCGCCCAGGGCGCCCTGGTGGCGACCTACGCACTCGGCTATCGCCTGGGCCTGCTGGTCGCCGGTGCCGTGGCGCTGATTCTGGCCGACCACATTCCCTGGTCCTGGATTTATGTCGCGATGGCGGCGGCGATGGTGGTGCCGATCATCACGACCTTCCTGATGGACGAGCCGGCGATTGCCCGGTCCGCGCCGCCGGGCTGGCTGATGACCATGCGCGAAGGCGTGATCGATCCGTTCACGGATTTCTTCCGCCGTTACGGCTGGACCATCGCGGGGCTGACGCTGCTGTTCATTCTGTTGTTCAAGCTGCCTGAGCAGTCCATCGGCACCATCTTCAACCCCTTCATGCGCGACATGGGTTTCAGCAAGACCGAGATCGGCGCCGTGACGAAGATCTACGGCGTCTGGATCGGCATTGCCGGCGCGTTTGTCGGTGGTGCGGCGGTGGCGCGGTGGGGGGCATGGCGAACGCTCGGATGCGCCATCGTGCTGGGGGCCTGCAGCAATCTGCTCTATGTGCTCTTGCTGGGCCATCCGGGCGATCTGGCCATGCTGACGTTGGCCATTTCGGGCCAGAACTTCGCCGAAGGCTTGCTGGGACCGCCGACCGTGGCTTTCCTTTCGCTGCTGGTGAATCGCCAGCACACGGCCACGCAGTACGCCCTGCTGAGCTCCATGGTGAACCTGCCGGGCAAGGTGCTGGGATTCTTCGCCGGTGGCCTGGTTGCCGTGATCGGTTATGGCGGTTACTTCGCCGTGACCGTGCTCTCGATGATTCCTTCGATGCTTCTGTTCGCGATCCTGTGGCCGCGATTCAGCCGTGAGCGGCCGGAAGCCAACGCCGTCCCGGCGGACTGAAGGGCCGCGTAAATCAGCCAAGCGGTCGATACACTCGCCCATGGCCCTGTGACAAGATGTGTACCACAGGGGGCTTATGACCATGGGAGGGAGTGTCCGTGCCGGACCTCGTCATACGCCATATCGACAATCTCATGGCCGAACGCATCAAGGCGTTGGCCAAGGATCGGCAGTGGTCGATCAATGACGTGGTGCTGCACGCGTTGCGCCACGGCCTTGGCATGGCCTCGTCGAACGTCTTTGCCGAAACCATGCTCGACCCGGGTGACCTGACCACCTTGGGTGGCCAGTGGGACGCCAAAGAGAAAGCCGCATTCCAGGAAGCCGTGCAGGCGCTTTCCCGGGCACCGGCCGCGGCGCTGGCCCTGGGCAGCAACGTGCTGCTGGGTGACGAAGGCCCCTGATCAGCGCGGCGCGGGGTAGAGCGCACCCAACACGCGCGGCCCGCGCGCGCCGGTAACCGCCGGCAGGTTGCCGGGCAGCCCCAACAGCCGCTGGCGTGCCAGCCACGCAAACGCCACGGCCTCCAGATAATCCGGATCCACGCCATGCGCCGCGGTGCTCGCCAGCGCGCGAGTGCCCAGCCGTTCGCCGAGTCGTGCCATCAACACGGCGTTGTGCACGCCACCGCCACAGGCCAGCACGTCGACAGCGGACGGTGCATGGCGGTCGATGGCATCGGCAATGCTGCGCGCGGAAAGCTCCAGCAAGGTGGCCTGCACGTCGGCGGGCGATAGTCCCGCGACACCGGGATGGTGCTCGAGCCAGGCGAGGTGAAAATGCTCGCGGCCGGTGCTCTTGGGCGGCGGCAGTTCGAAATACGGGTCGGCCAGCAGCGCGTCGAGCAGCGTCTCGTCCACGCGGCCCGAGGCGGCGAACGCGCCGTTGGCATCGTAGGCCGCGCCGCGATGGCGCAGGTGCCACGCATCCATCAGCCCGTTGGCCGGGCCAGTGTCGAAACCGAACACCTTGCCCGCCGGATCCAGCACCGTGATGTTGGCGATGCCGCCCAGGTTGAGCACCACGCGCACGGCGTCCCCGCGACCCAGCAGCATGGCGTGCACGGCAGGCAGCAGCGGCGCGCCCTGGCCGCCGGCGGCCACATCGGCGCGGCGGAAGTCGGCCACCACGTCGATGCCGCAACGCTCGGCGATCACCGAGGGGTCGCCCACCTGCAGGGTGAATGGAAACTCGCCCGACGGGCGGTGGCGCAGGGTTTGTCCGTGCGAGCCAATGGCGCGCACCGATGCAGCCAGGGCCGGGTTGCGCGCGAGCAGCTGTTGCGAGGCGTCCGCGAAACATTGGCCGATGGCCACGTCCAGGCGTCCGTAGGCATCCAGATCCAGTCGCGTCTCGTCCTGCGCCACGGCAAGAATGCGTGCGCGCAGGTCATCCGGCCAGGGATGCGTAAGGGCATCGACCAGTTGCGGCGTGTTGTTTTCAAAGCGGACCAGCGCGGCATCGATGCCGTCGGCGCTGGTGCCCGAGATCAGGCCAAGGTAAAGCGCCGAAGCGTCGTCCACGGGGAATCAGTCGTCGTTGCGTTTGGTGCCGCTGGCCTTGGCCAGCTTGATGTTGGCGTCCAGCGCCTTCAACCGGGCCAGCTGCGGCTGCACCACCTGGGCCTTGAACTTGGCCAGCTGGACGCCGGGCAGGGGTTCGGGCTTGGGCAGGGTGACCTTCTGCGGATCGCGCTGCACGTTGTTGACGCGGAATTCGTAGTGAAGATGCGGGCCGGTGGCCAGGCCCGTCATGCCGACGTAGCCGATCACGCTGCCCTGGCTCACGTGCTGGCCGACCTTTTCCGGGCCGAACTTCGACATGTGGCCGTAGGCCGTGCTGATGCTGCCGTTGTGCTGGATGATCACGAAGTTGCCGTAGCCGTTCATCCAGCCTTTGAACTTGATCGTGCCATCACCCGCCGCGTGGATCGGCGTGCCGGTCGGCGCGGCGTAGTCCACGCCCTGGTGGGCGCGCATCAGGCCGAGGATGGGGTGCATGCGTGCCGCGCTGAACTGCGAGGAGATGCGGGTGAAGTCCACCGGAATGCGCAGGAACGACTTCTGGATCGGGCGGCCGTCCTCGCTGAACCAGCCGTAGCTGCCGTCGTCCTTCTTGAAGCGGTACGCGGTATAGCGCTCGCCGTCGTTGACGAACTCCGCCGCCACGATGTCGCCCTCGTGCAGATAGGCGCCGTCGCGGTACACGTCGTCGTAGACCACGGTGAAGCTGTCGCCCTCGCGCAGGTCCTGCACGAAGTCGATGTCGTATTTGAAGAGGTCGGCCAGCTTGAGCACCATCTGGGTGCTCATGCCCGCCTTGGAGCCGGCGGCGAACAGCGAGCTGTCGATGGTGCCGTGGGCCACGTGTTCGCGGCGTTCCACTTCGCGCGCATCCGCGGTGACCGTGGCCTTGTCGCCGTCGAAGCGCATGGTGGTGCGGTTGGACTCGTCCTTGTCGAAGCGGATGCCCTTGAGGCTGCCGTCGCTGTCCAGCAGGAAATCAAACTCCTGGCCGGGACTGATATGGTGCAGTGCCTTGGCATCGCCGGACTGATCCACCACATGCTGTACGTCGGTCAGGCTGAGGCCCTGGCTCTGGAACAGGTCCGACAGGGTCTGGCCCGGCTGCACCTGCACGATGTGCCAGTCTTCGACGGTCGGGCCCTGCGCGACTTCCGGGGCGACCTTGGGCAATTCCAGCGGCAGCACGGCGTGGGCGGTGGACACGGAGTCCGGTCGCATCGCGCTCGCCCAGGCGGGAATCAGGAAGCCGGAAACGGCCGTAATAAGGAGAGCGGTGCCGGCGAGGATCCAGCGCTCGCGGTGCCAGCGGATAGGCTCGGCCTCTCCATGACAACCGAAGGACCAGTGGGCACAGCGCTCATAAAAGTGAGAGTGGCGTTGCTGCGCCTTGCGACGCATAGCCAGTTTTCGCGCAGAACGCGCGGCCTCGTTTCTCTCACCCATGCCCGGTGTACCCCAGGTACCAAAATTCTAATTGCCGCGTACCATAGCGGCCCTGTGTAAAGGGCGTCAACGCCTTTTCCATCAATGGGTTGCGATAATTTTTTGGTTAACGCACACTTAACGGAACCGGGCCGGAAACCGTGATTTCCGGCGCAGTCCAGACAACGAAAATTTGAGGAATCCATGAACGAGCTTGAGCAGGCGCTGGCCACCATCGCGCGCGGCGCCGACGAAATCATCAAGCAGGAAGAGCTGGCGGCACGCCTCAAGCTCGGTCGTCCGCTGCGCATCAAGGCCGGTTTCGACCCGACCGCGCCGGACCTGCACCTGGGCCACACGGTGCTGCTCAACAAGATGCGCCAGTTCCAGGATCTGGGGCACCAGGTGATTTTCCTCATTGGCGACTTCACCGGCATGATCGGCGACCCGACCGGCAAGAACGTCACGCGCAAGCCGCTTTCCCGGGAAGACGTGCTGGCCAATGCCGAGACCTACGCCGAGCAGGTCTATAAGGTGCTGGACAAGGAGCGCACCGAGCTGCGCTTCAATTCCGAGTGGTTCGGCCAGATGACAGCCGCCGACATGATCAAGCTGGCGGCCCAGCACACCGTGGCCCGCATGCTGGAGCGCGACGACTTCTCCAAGCGCTTCGCCGGGCAGCAGCCCATCGCCATCCACGAATTCCTCTATCCGCTGGTGCAGGGCTACGACTCCGTCGCGCTCAAGTGCGACGTGGAGCTCGGCGGCACCGACCAGAAGTTCAACCTGCTGATGGGCCGCGCCCTGCAGGAGCACCACGGCCAGCCGCCGCAGATCGTGCTGACCATGCCCCTGCTCGAGGGCCTGGATGGCGTCAACAAGATGTCCAAGTCACTGGGCAACTACATTGGTATCAATGAGCCGGCCATCGACATCGTCACCAAGACGTTGAAGATCGGCGACGACCTCATGTGGCGCTGGTTTGAGCTGCTCAGCTTCGAAACCTCGATGGCCGACATCGCACATATGAAAGAAGAGGTGGCCAGCGGCGTGCTCAACCCGCGCGACGCCAAGCTCAAGCTGGCCCGCGAACTGGCCACGCGTTTCCATGATGCGGCAGCGGCAGAGCAGGCGATCGCCGGTTGGCACGCCGTCGTGCGTGGCGAAGGCGACACCAGCCTGTTGCCGCTTACTGAAATTGCAGTGCCCGCCGAAGGCCTGCGTCTGCCTGCACTTCTTACTGCAGCAGGACTCACACCTAGTAATGGCGAAGCGAACCGCAAGCTCAAGGAACGCGCAGTGCGCATCGATGCTGAAGTCGTCGAAGACGCACAACGCGTGTTTACCCCGGGTTTTGAGGGGGTTTTGCAGATCGGCAAGCGCAACTTCGCACGCGTGTTGTTGACGCTCGCATGAGTTGATCGCGATGACGCAACGTCATCGCGATGCATCGAACAACTAAGTTTCGCGTGAGAACAACGCTTTACGCGAAACATGAAAAATAATTTCAAAAAATGCTTGTCAAAGGTGGGGGGGCTACCTATTATTCGCCTCCCGCCGCTGGCATCGCCCTCCGGACGGCAACAACGACAGCAAAAAGATTTCGCTGAAGGTGTTGACGGACAGGAAAAACGATGTAAGATGAGCGGCTCACTCGGAACGAAATGTTCCAGCGCTGAAACGGAAACGGTCAGCAAGTGATTGAGATCTTTGACAGTGTGCGCAGGTGACTTGTGTGGGCGCCTTGCGGTGGATGACTGAATGTCAAACATATGCAAGCGCCTAACCAAGAGAATCAAGTTTAAACGCTTGACGTTTTACGGTTAGGGTTAACGCTTCAGAAAGATAGATCAGCTTCGGTTGATCGAAAACTTAAGTGAAGAGTTTGATCCTGGCTCAGATTGAACGCTGGCGGCATGCCTAACACATGCAAGTCGAACGGCAGCACAGTAGAGCTTGCTCTATGGGTGGCGAGTGGCGGACGGGTGAGTAATGCATCGGGATCTACCCAAACGTGGGGGATAACGTAGGGAAACTTACGCTAATACCGCATACGTCTTACGAGAGAAAGCAGGGGACCTTCGGGCCTTGCGCGGTTGGACGAACCGATGTGCGATTAGCTAGTTGGTAGGGTAATGGCCTACCAAGGCGACGATCGCTAGCTGGTCTGAGAGGATGATCAGCCACACTGGAACTGAGACACGGTCCAGACTCCTACGGGAGGCAGCAGTGGGAATATTGGACAATGGGCGCAAGCCTGATCCAGCAATGCCGCGTGTGTGAAGAAGGCCTTCGGGTTGTAAAGCACTTTTATCAGGAGCGAAATACTACCGGCTAATATCCGGTGGGGCTGACGGTACCTGAGGAATAAGCACCGGCTAACTTCGTGCCAGCAGCCGCGGTAATACGAAGGGTGCAAGCGTTAATCGGAATTACTGGGCGTAAAGCGTGCGTAGGCGGTGACTTAAGTCTGTTGTGAAATCCCCGGGCTCAACCTGGGAATGGCAATGGATACTGGGTCGCTAGAGTGTGATAGAGGATGGTGGAATTCCCGGTGTAGCGGTGAAATGCGTAGAGATCGGGAGGAACATCAGTGGCGAAGGCGGCCATCTGGATCAACACTGACGCTGAGGCACGAAAGCGTGGGGAGCAAACAGGATTAGATACCCTGGTAGTCCACGCCCTAAACGATGCGAACTGGATGTTGGTCTCAACTCGGAGATCAGTGTCGAAGCTAACGCGTTAAGTTCGCCGCCTGGGGAGTACGGTCGCAAGACTGAAACTCAAAGGAATTGACGGGGGCCCGCACAAGCGGTGGAGTATGTGGTTTAATTCGATGCAACGCGAAGAACCTTACCTGGCCTTGACATGTCTGGAATCCTGCAGAGATGCGGGAGTGCCTTCGGGAATCAGAACACAGGTGCTGCATGGCTGTCGTCAGCTCGTGTCGTGAGATGTTGGGTTAAGTCCCGCAACGAGCGCAACCCTTGTCCTTAGTTGCCAGCACGTAATGGTGGGAACTCTAAGGAGACTGCCGGTGACAAACCGGAGGAAGGTGGGGATGACGTCAAGTCATCATGGCCCTTACGGCCAGGGCTACACACGTACTACAATGGTCGGTACAGAGGGTTGCAATACCGCGAGGTGGAGCCAATCCCAGAAAGCCGATCCCAGTCCGGATTGGAGTCTGCAACTCGACTCCATGAAGTCGGAATCGCTAGTAATCGCAGATCAGCTATGCTGCGGTGAATACGTTCCCGGGCCTTGTACACACCGCCCGTCACACCATGGGAGTGAGTTGCTCCAGAAGCCGTTAGTCTAACCGCAAGGGGGACGACGACCACGGAGTGGTTCATGACTGGGGTGAAGTCGTAACAAGGTAGCCGTATCGGAAGGTGCGGCTGGATCACCTCCTTTCGAGAACGACATCTTCATTCCCGCAAGACGTCCACACAAGACACCTGCACATCCTACGCATGCCACAGGGCATGCTGGCCGAAAAGGCCGAGCTTTATGGGTCTGTAGCTCAGGTGGTTAGAGCGCACCCCTGATAAGGGTGAGGCCGGTGGTTCGAGTCCTCCCAGACCCACCACTTAGGCAACGCCTCATTGAACGGTGACGTTTGATGGAAGCACCTGGGGCCATAGCTCAGCTGGGAGAGCACCTGCTTTGCAAGCAGGGGGTCGTCAGTTCGATCCTGACTGGCTCCACCACTTTACGGATGTGTAGCGCACACATAGATTATTTTGAAACAACCCGGCATTGTGGCCGACGTTGTGTTCTTTGAAAAAATGTAAACGAGTGACAAGCGTTTTGGTTCGAAACCGAACCGAGATGTGTCGTTGAGGCAATTAAGCGAACGCGTTGTTTGGACATCGATTCGTATCACCTCGTAAGTGATGCGGTATCGGCCCCGAGGCGACTTGGGGTTATATGGTCAAGCGACCAAGCGTATACGGTGGATGCCTTGGCAGTCAGAGGCGATGAAGGACGTGGCAGCCTGCGAAAAGTGTCGGGGAGCTGGCAACAAGCTTTGATCCGGCAATGTCCGAATGGAAACCCACTCCGCAAGGAGTACTGCAAGATGAATACATAGTCTTGCAGGGCGAACCCGGGGAACTGAAATATCTAAGTACCCGGAGGAAAAGAAATCAACCGAGATTCCGTCAGTAGCGACGAGCGAACGCGGACTAGCCCAAAAGTCTCTAGTGTTTTAGCCGAACGGTTTGGAAAGGCCGGCCATAGCGGGTGATAGCCCCGTAGGCGAAAGGGCATTAGAGATGAAATTGAGTAAGGCGGGGCACGAGAAACCCTGTCTGAACATGGGGGGACCATCCTCCAAGGCTAAATACTCCTGACTGACCGATAGCGAACAAGTACCGTGAGGGAAAGGCGAAAAGAACCCCGGAGAGGGGTGAAATAGACCCTGAAACCGTATACGTACAAGCAGTGGAAGCCCGCAAGGGTGACTGCGTACCTTTGTATAATGGGTCAGCGACTTACTGTCAGTGGCAAGCTTAACCGTATAGGGGAGGCGAAGGGAAACCGAGTCTGAATAGGGCGCATAGTCTCTGGCAGTAGACCCGAAACCGAGTGATCTATCCTTGGCCAGGTTGAAGGTGCGGTAACACGCACTGGAGGACCGAACCCACATCTGTTGCAATAGATGGGGATGAGCTGAGGATAGGAGTGAAAGGCTAAACAAACTCGGAGATAGCTGGTTCTCCTCGAAAGCTATTTAGGTAGCGCCTCGTATGAATCTTCCTGGGGGTAGAGCACTGTTATGGCTAGCGGGCCATCGCGGCTTAGTAAACCATGGCAAACTCCGAATACCAGGACAGAATGTACGGGAGACACACGGCGGTGCTAACGTCCGTCGTGAAAAGGGAAACAACCCAGACCCGCAGCTAAGGTCCCAAAGTTATAGCTAAGTGGAAAACGATGTGGAAAGGCATAGACAGCCAGGAGGTTGGCTTAGAAGCAGCCACCCTTTAAAGAAAGCGTAATAGCTCACTGGTCGAGTCGGTCTGCGCGGAAGATTTAACGGGGCTAAGCTATACACCGAAGCTCGGGGTGCACACTTTGTGTGCGCGGTAGAGGAGCGTTCCGTAAGCCTGTGAAGGTGAGTTGAGAAGCTTGCTGGAGGTATCGGAAGTGCGAATGCTGACATGAGTAACGATAATGGGGGTGAAAAGCCCCCACGCCGAAAGCCCAAGGTTTCCTCGCGCAACGTTCATCGGCGCAGGGTGAGTCGGCCCCTAAGGCGAGGCAGAAATGCGTAGTCGATGGGAAGCTGGTTAATATTCCAGCACTTGTCTGTAGTGCGATGTGGGGACGGAGAAAGTTAGGTCTACCGGGCGTTGGTTGTCCCGGGGAAAGGCGGTAGGCATGAGGGTTAGGCAAATCCGGCCCTCTTTATGCCGAGCACCGAGACGAGTCCTATTGGACGAAGTGACTGATACTACGCTTCCAGGAAAAGCCACTAAGCTTCAGCTACAGAGAAACCGTACCGTAAACCGACACTGGTAGGCAGGGTGAGAATCCCAAGGCGCTTGAGAGAACTCGGGTGAAGGAACTAGGCAAAATGGCACCGTAACTTCGGGAGAAGGTGCGCCCTCCGGCGTGGTCACGTGCGTGACTGAGCGCTAGAGGGTCGCAGTAACCTGGCCGCTGCGACTGTTTATCAAAAACACAGCACTCTGCAAACACGAAAGTGGACGTATAGGGTGTGACGCCTGCCCGGTGCTGGAAGGTTAATTGATGGGGTCAGCCGCAAGGCGAAGCTCTTGATCGAAGCCCCAGTAAACGGCGGCCGTAACTATAACGGTCCTAAGGTAGCGAAATTCCTTGTCGGGTAAGTTCCGACCTGCACGAATGGCGTAACGACAGCGGCGCTGTCTCCACCCGAGACTCAGTGAAATTGAAATCGCTGTGAAG
Source organism: Dyella telluris (assembly GCF_014297575.1). Lineage (NCBI taxonomy): Bacteria > Pseudomonadati > Pseudomonadota > Gammaproteobacteria > Lysobacterales > Rhodanobacteraceae > Dyella > Dyella telluris. Next base: position 2,369,986 of record NZ_CP060412.1, read on the forward strand.
ATGCAGCGTTCCCGCGGCAAGACGGAAAGACCCGTGAACCTTTACTACAGCTTCACACTGAACGTTGAGTTCTTCTGTGTAGGATAGGTGGGAGGCTATGAAACCGAGACGCTAGTTTCGGTGGAGCCATCCTTGAAATACCACCCTGAAGTGCTTGACGTTCTAACCTAGGTCCGTTATCCGGATCAGGGACCGTGTGTGGTGGGTAGTTTGACTGGGGCGGTCTCCTCCCAAAGAGTAACGGAGGAGCACGAAGGTACGCTCAGCGCGGTCGGACATCGCGCACTGTGTGCAAAGGCATAAGCGTGCTTGACTGCGAGATCGACGGATCAAGCAGGTACGAAAGTAGGTCTTAGTGATCCGGTGGTTCTGTATGGAAGGGCCATCGCTCAACGGATAAAAGGTACTCCGGGGATAACAGGCTGATACCGCCCAAGAGTTCATATCGACGGCGGTGTTTGGCACCTCGATGTCGGCTCATCACATCCTGGGGCTGTAGCCGGTCCCAAGGGTATGGCTGTTCGCCATTTAAAGTGGTACGCGAGCTGGGTTCAGAACGTCGTGAGACAGTTCGGTCCCTATCTGTCGTGGGCGTTGGAGATTTGAGAGGGGCTGCTCCTAGTACGAGAGGACCGGAGTGGACGTTCCGCTGGTGTTCGGGTTGTCATGCCCATGGCATTGCCCGGTAGCTACGAACGGAAGCGATAACCGCTGAAAGCATCTAAGCGGGAAGCGCGCCTCAAGATGAGATCTCCCGAGACTTCGAGTCTCCTTAAGGCACCATCAAGACTAGGTGGTTGATAGGCACGGTGTGGAAGTGCAGCAATGCATTGAGCTTACGTGTACTAATGAGCCGTGAGGCTTGACCATATAACCCCAAGACGCTTCGTGAGCATTGCTCAACGAACCATCTCGGACGAATTCGCCCAAATCGCTTGTCACTCGTTTACACCCTCTGCGGAACTGGCGCATCAACTGCGCTGTTCCCACCCTTTCCCTGGCGGCTATAGCGCTGTGGTCCCACCCGATCCCATCCCGAACTCGGAAGTGAAACGCAGCTGCGCCGATGGTAGTGTGAATCCTCATGCAAGAGTAGGTCACCGCCAGGGGCTTTATCCCTCAAACGCCTTCCCATCCGGGAAGGCGTTTGTCTTTGCGCGAAAGGAAAGTTGGCGTGATTCCGCGCACGCGGTTGCGCTGCAAAAGGGAATTCTCCGCGCTGTTCCGGCCGGCCTTATCGCCTATCATGCTCAGTCCATCCTGCCTGCATGTCGCGGAGCGCTGCTGTGTTTGTCCATGTCGAAACTCACCGTCGCCGACACGTGCAGTGGGCCACCGTGCTCCTGGTGGTGTTGTGCGTGATCAGTTTCGTCGGCCTGGCGTTGATGCCTGGCCCGCAGCGCATGTCCATGTGGCTCGAATGGGGCACGGTGCCGGCGAATATCTTCGATCCGAAGGCGCCGCTGCTGCCGCAATTGCATGATCCTTCGCTGCTCAGGCTGTTCACCGCGCTGTTCATCCACCTGGCGTGGCTGCATTTGCTTGGCAACCTGCTCTTCCTGGTGATTTTCGGGCTACCCGCGGAACGGGCGCTGGGTTCGTTGCGGTTCCTGCTGCTTTTCGTCATTGGCGGCATGGTCGCCAATCTGGTCGGCGCGTTGTCGCTGGCCGGCGTCCGGTCGCCGATCATCGGCTGCAGTGGCGCTGTTTCCGCGGTACTTGGCACTTATATCGCGCTGTTTCCTCGCGCCCGACTGGGCCTGGTGCTACCGCTGGGGTTCTATCTGGAATTCGTTCGCGTGCCGGCGTTCCTGCTGATCGGCATCTGGGTGCTGCTGCAACTGCTCTTCAGCTACGTCGGCCCGAGTTACGGTGCGGTGGTCTGGTGGACGCACATTGCCGGCTTCCTGTTTGGCGTGGCGTTTGCCCTGTTTTCCCGGGATGCCATTGCCCGGCGCCTGCGCGGCTAAAATGGCGCCATGCGCACCAAGAAACTCTACAAAGTGACCTTTCTGCACCTGGGCAAGTGCTACGAGCTCTATGCCCGGCACGTTGCGTCCAGCAGTCTCTGGGGCTTTACCGAAGTCGGTGAACTGGTCTTCGAGCCGGTGGGTGAGGGTTTGCTGGTCGACCCCACCGAAGAGAAGCTGCGCGACGAGTTCAAGGACACGCGGGTGCTTCATCTGCCCATGCAGTCGGTCGTGCGTATCGAAGAAGTGGAGAACAAGGGCGCCCTGGTGATTCGCGATGCAAGCGATGGCCAGAAGATCACGCCCTTCCCCATGCCGCCGCGTGGCCGCTGAGCCGCCTAAACGTGGCGGAATATCGCGATCACGATCTCCAGCACGATCAGTACGATGATCGCCAGCTCCAGCAGTTCGCCGCGCTTGCCTGACGCTTCCTCGTAGAGCGCCGCGTAGCTGTCCCGGATGATGGCCAGTTTGCGATCCACCGCCTTGCTGACGTGCGGCACGCGAAACAGCTCCAGCGCCGCGGCGTACACGCGCGCCAGGTACACGTCTTCGGTCACCTGCAGTGCGTTGTCCACCTTCTCGGTGATCTCGGTGACCTCGGCCACCAAGGTATACAGATGGCGGGCGAGGTCCGCGTAGCGTCGCGCCGCCAGCGGGTTGGCGACATGGTGTGTTGCCTCCACCAGGTCGTACATGCGCGGCAGCTCGGCATCGAGCAGTTCGTCGTAGTAGCGCAGCTCAAGCAGCTGGGCATTGGCGACTTCCAGCACGTCGACCACATCCGAGTCGTCGCGCGGCTCAACGATGAATGCGCGATCCCAGGTAAGCACGGCAAGATCGTCGGTGTAGTAGGAAAAGCGTTGCCGAAGGAGTTCCTGCCGGGCCTGTTCCGACAGTGGACGCGATTCGCCGGCCAGCATGGGCACCAGGTCGAGATCATCGTGCAGCGTTGCCGTGCTGGTGACGCCATCGAGTGAGTGCACCAGCCCCAGCAGGTAGTCCTCATGCAACGGTGCCTGGCTGGGACGCAGCAACGCAGGACGCATGATGCCGGTGATCTGCACCACCATCCGGTTCCAGACGTCCGTGCCTGAGGCAATACCAAGTGCGGCATCCACGGCATTCACGCGGGCACTGAAATCCATCCACGTCAGGTCATTGGCCGGCACGCTGATGGAAAAGGCCGCCACGCCAAATTCGTACAGCCTGGCTAGCGCCGTAGCCTGCAAGGTCTGCCCGGCGATTTCCACGTCCAGGGGACCCAGCGTGAGTTCCACCGGCGGCACGCCAAACGTCATCGCCTTCGGTGATGCCGTCATCAATCGGCTGCGCGCCGCGGCCGTGCGTGCCTGTCGTGCCCACAGGGATTCCGCGGCGGTCAGGTCGATGGCATCGGCAATATCGACCAGCCGCATCGCGATGACCGATGCCCGGTGTACATGCGGTTGGCTCGCCATGGTGTCTGCCTTTGCCCTCATGCCCATGAGGTGATTCTAGACAGCCGCCGTGACAGCCGTGTCAGCCGGCGGCGAGTCCGTGATGGCGGGAGAACTGCCGGAACAGCCGTCGCGCCAGCGGGGTCGGTGCCACCTGCCGGAAGGCGTGGTGGGGATCGAACCCTTCGCGTTTCATGTCGTTCTGCTTGCGATGGATGTACGCGCGCATCACGTCGGCATTGAATTCAGGATGGAACTGCGCACTCATCGCATTCTTGCCGTAACGCACCAGATGGTTCGGGTCGCGATCGGAGCTCACCAGCACCGTGGTGCCTTTGGGCAGCTCAAGCACGCTCTGCTCGTGCGTGGCGTGGGCACGGAACGTGGCAGGCAAGGCGCCGGCCACGGCGTCGCCCTTGGCCGCATCGAGCACGTTCAGCGTCACCGTGCCGATCTCACGGCCACCGGGCAGATAGTCCACGCGACCACCCAGGGCGTGGGCCATCAGCTGATGGCCGTAGCACACGCCGAACATGGGCAATTCCAGATCCATCGCATCGCGGATCCATCCCGCAGTGCGCTCGCTCCACGGTGCACGCTCGGTGACCATGGCCGCGGAACCGGTGATCAGCGCGCCGGCCACGTCGTTCGGCGACGGAAGCGTTTCGCCTCTTTCTACGTCAACGACGCGAATGCGCTCGGGCGAGAGCTGGGCACCAAGACGGAACCAATGAGGAAAATCACCATGCCGCGCGCGAATGGGATCGGGGGCGCGACCGGTGCGGATGATCAGGACAGGCTTCATGCGTGACGATGAATGATGGGATGGACAATCAGACACCGTCAGACGGCGCCATGTTCAATCGGAGGAATAACAGTGAGCACTTCCTTCACCGTGGTGACGCCGCGCGCCACCTGCGCCGCCGCGGAAATGCGCAGCGGCTGCATACCTTCGGCAAGCGCGGCGTGACCGAAATGGCCAAGGTCCAGCTGCGCCGAGATCAGGCTGCGCAGGCGCGACGTAAGAGGCAGCATTTCATAGATGCCAGTGCGTCCCATGAAGCCGGTATTGCGGCATTCAAGGCAGCCTACCGGCCTGAATACCTTGGCGGGCACCGCCACCGACCAGCCGTGCGTCAGCGCCGTCCATTCGTGCGGCTCCTGATCGGTTTCTTCCTTGCAGTGCGGGCATAGCGTGCGTACCAGTCGTTGCGCGACCACGCCGGTCAGCGTGGACTGGATCAGGTAATGCGGCACGCCAAGATCGAGCAGTCGGGTGATGGCGCTGGGTGCATCGTTGGTATGCAGCGTGGACAGCACCAGATGGCCGGTCAGCGACGCCTGCACGGCCATCTGCGCCGTTTCCAGGTCGCGGATTTCGCCCACCATGATGATGTCCGGATCCTGGCGCAGCAGCGTGCGCACGCCCATGGCGAAATCCAGGTCGATGGCGGGCTGCACCTGCATCTGGTTGAACTCGGGGCTGACCATTTCGATCGGGTCTTCCACCGTGCATACGTTGAGCTCGGGCGTCGCCAGGTGCTTCAGCGTCGAGTAAAGCGTGGTGGTCTTGCCCGAACCGGTGGGGCCCGTCACCAGCACGATGCCGTGCGGGCGCTCCACCATCGTGCGCCAGATGGTGTCTTCGTCGGCCGAGAAGCCCAGCTGCGAAAAATCCTTGGCGACGATGTCCGGATCGAAGATACGCATCACCACCTTCTCGCCGAACGCCGTGGGCATGGTGGAGATACGCAGTTCCACCTCTCGCCCGGCAGAAGAACGCGTCTTGATGCGGCCATCCTGCGGGCGACGCTTCTCGGCCACGTCCATGCGCGAAAGAATCTTGATGCGCGCGGTAACGGCCGTCATCACCGGCGGCGGCAGCTCGAACACCTTGTGCATCACGCCGTCGATGCGAAAGCGCATCAGGCCCGCGTCGCGACGCGGCTCCAGGTGGATGTCCGAGGCGCGCTGTTCGAAGGCGTACTGCAGCAGCCAGTCCACGATGTGCACGACGTGGCGGTCGTCCGCACCGACTTCGCCGCTCTTGCCCAGTTCCAGCAACTGCTCGAAATTGAGGATGCCCGAAGGCGTGCCCTGGCCCTTGGCGTCCTGCGCCAGCTGGATCGAACGCTGCACGCCATAGAACTCGGCCAGGTACCGGTTGATGTCGATCGGGTTGGACACCACCCGCTTCACATCGCGGCGGATCATGTGCGACAGATCCGCGGCCCAGCTGCTGTCGAAGGGCTCGCAGGAGGCAAAGGTCACTTCGCCCGGCGCTACCGCCACCGGCAGGATGCGATGGCGCTCGGCGTAGGCGCGGCTGACCACCTGGGTCACCGCGGCCACGTTGATCTTCATCGGGTCGATCTTCAGGTACGGCAACTGGGCATGGCGGGCCAGCCACTCGGTCAGCGCCTCCAGGCTCAGCGGCCGGCCGGGTTCACGCTGGTTGGGCAGCTTGGCATTGGCCACCAGCACCAATGGGTGCAGCTCCACCGTGCTGCGCCCGCTGCGCGAGCCCATGCGGACCTGCTTGGCGTCCTCGGCCAGCAGGTAGCCGTCGACCACCAGCGTGGCCAGCATGTCATCCAGCACCAGTCGGTTGTGCCGCCCGAGCAGGGACACGGATTGCGGTGATGCGGCCATGCGGTGATCTCTCCGGTAGGCTTTCTTCGCCGGAATCCAGCGAAGAAAGCGGTCCGGGCTATACTAACGCGCTTTATCCAAGCCCACGGGAAGCCATGTCCGCGCGCACCTTCCAGGATGTGATCCAGACCCTCAACCGCTACTGGGCGGCCCAGGGTTGTGTCTTGCTGCAGCCCCTCGATACCGAGGTTGGCGCCGGCACCTTCCACCCCGCCACTTTCCTGCGTTCGCTCGGTCCCGAGCCGTGGGCTGCGGCCTATGTGCAGCCCTCGCGCCGTCCCACCGACGGCCGCTACGGCGAAAACCCCAACCGCCTGCAGCATTACTACCAGTACCAGGTGGTGATGAAGCCCAACCCGGACAACATCCTGGACCTGTACATCGGTTCGCTGAAGGAACTGGGCCTGGACCCGCTGGTGCACGACCTGCGCTTTGTCGAGGACAACTGGGAATCGCCCACGCTGGGCGCCTGGGGCCTGGGCTGGGAAGTCTGGCTCAACGGCATGGAGGTGACGCAGTTCACCTACTTCCAGCAGGCCGGCGGCCTGGAATGCCGTCCCGTGACCGGTGAGATCACCTATGGCCTGGAACGCCTGGCCATGTACCTGCAGAACGTGGACAACGTCTACGACCTGGTGTGGACCGAAGGCCCGCACGGCAAGGTCACCTACGGCGACGTCTTCCACCAGAACGAAGTGGAACAGAGCACCTACAACTTCGAGCACGCCAACGTGCCCGAATTGCTGCGCTGGTTCGACGTATGCGAAGGCGAAGCCAACAAGCTGATCGCCGCCAACCTGCCGCTGCCTGCTTACGAACAGGTCATGAAGGCCAGCCACACCTTCAACCTGCTCGACGCGCGCCGCGCCATCAGCGTGACCGAACGCCAGCGCTACATCCTGCGCGTGCGCACGCTGGCCCGCGCGGTGGCCGAAACCTATGTCGCGCAACGCGAGAAGCTCGGTTTTCCGGGCCTGAAGAAGAACGTGAAGGAGCAGGCCGCATGAGCGCCGCCACCAAGCCGCTGTTGATCGAGCTGGGCACCGAAGAACTGCCGCCCAAGGCGCTGGACGAACTGGCCGCTGCGTTCCTGCGTGGCATCTGCGACGGACTGGCCAAGCGCGGCGTCGATGCCGCCCTGGATGAAGCGAAGCAGTACGCCTCGCCGCGTCGTTTGGCCGTCCATATCCCGTCGGTGGCAGTGAACCAGCCGGAGCAGAGTGTGGAGCGTCGCGGCCCCGCGGTGAATGCCGCGCTGGACGCGAATGGCCAGCCGGGCAAGGCCCTGCAAGGCTTTGCGCAGTCCTGTGGCGTGACGGTGGAGCAGCTGGAAAAGCTCGAAACCGACAAGGGGTCGTGGTTCGTGTTCCGCGCCGTGAAGCCGGGTCAGCCGGTGGCCGCGCTGCTGCCGGAGATCATCGACGAAGCGCTCAAGGGCCTGCCGATTCCCAAGCCGATGCGCTGGGGTGATCACGATTACACCTTCGTGCGCCCGGCCCACTGGCTGGTGATCCTGCATGGTTCGGACATCATCGACGGCTCCGTGCTTGGCCTGACCAGCGGCCGCAAGTCGCGCGGTCATCGCTTCATGCACACGCAGCCGGTGCACGTGTCCGACGCCGATATCTGGCTCGACTCCATGCGCGCCGCCAAGGTGCTGGCCGACCCGGCCGAACGTCGCCAGAAGATCCGTGACGAAGTGGCCCGCGCCGCCAAGGAAACCGGCGGCGTGCCGCAGCTGGATGACGCGCTGCTGGATGAAATCGCCAACCTCACCGAATGGCCGGTGGCCATTGCCTGCACGTTCGAACGCGAGTTCCTCGCGGTGCCGCCGGAAGCGCTGGTCACCACCATGGAGACCAACCAGAAATTCGTGCCGGTGTTCGACGCCGAAGGCAAACTCACCGAGCACTTCATCGGCATTGCCAACATCGAGAGCAAGCAGCCCTCGGAGATCCGCAAGGGCTACGAGCGCGTGATCCGTCCGCGTTTCGCCGACGCCAAGTTCTTCTGGGACGAAGACCTCAAGACGCCGCTGGCCGGTTACCAGGACCAGCTGAAGAACGTCACCTACCAGCAGGCGCTGGGCAGCCTGTGGGACAAGACGGTGCGTGCGGCCGAGCTGGCGCGCATCATCGCCGGTCGCGTCGGTGTGGACGCCGGCGCCGCCACGCGCGCGGCCGCACTCAGCAAGTGCGACCTGCTCACCCGCATGGTCGGCGAGTTCCCGGAACTGCAGGGCGTGATGGGCCGTTACTACGCCTCGCACCATGGCGAAGCGAAGGACGTGGCCGACGCGCTGGACAGCTACTACCAGCCGCGCTTTGCCGGTGATGCGATCGCTGCTGGCCCGGTGGGCCAGGTGCTTGCCGTGGCCGACCGCTTCGACACGTTGGCCGGCATCTTTGCCGTCGGCATGAAGCCCAGCGGCAACAAGGATCCGTTCGCGCTGCGTCGCGCCGCCCTCGGCCTGGCCCGCACGCTGGTCGAAGGTGGCCTGGAGCTGGACCTGCGTGGCAGCTTCGTCGAAGCGCTGGAACTGCTGCCGGAAGCCGCGCTTGCTGCCGGCCTCAAGCCGGGCAAGGACGGCAAGGCGCCGGTGCTGGATGCCGGTAAGCGTCGCGCCGCGCTGGCCGACGAACTGGTCGATTTCGTGCTGGATCGCCTGCGCGGCTACTACGCCGAAAAGGGCTTTGGCACCGAGCAGTTCGAAGCCGTGCTGGCCGTGTCGCCGGACAGCCTGGTCGATTTCGACCGTCGTCTGCGCGCGGTGAGCGAGTTCGGCCGTCGTCCGGAAGCCCTCAGCCTGGCCGCCGCCAACAAGCGCGTGGCCAACATCCTGCGCAAGCAGGCCGAAGAGGAAGGTGCGGCCCCGCTGGGTACCACGGTGGATCCGACCCACTTCGAGGCCGATGCGGAACGTGCCCTGCACGCCGCGCTGGATGCGGCACGCGCCGATACGCAGGCGCCGCTGCAGGCCGGCGATTATGCGGCGGTGCTGACGCGCCTCGCACAGCTGCAGGCACCGGTCGATGCCTTCTTCGACGGCGTGCTGGTGAATGCCGAAAACCCTGCCGTGCGCGCCAACCGCCTGGCCCTGCTGGGACAGCTGAAGGCTCAGTTCGGCGCCATTGCCGATATCGCCCGCCTCTAAGGCAGGCCATCGCCCAACAAAAAACGGCAGCCAGTTGGCTGCCGTTTTTTTATGCCGGTTATCCGATCAGGCGACTCAGGCCACGACCTGGCGGCCGCGCTTCACGCGTTCGTGCAGGCGCTGGTTGAACGAGACCATGGCCGTGGCGTCCACGTCGGTGCCGCCCGGACCCAGGATTTCGTACAGGTCCGCCAGCATGTCGGCGTTGTCGGCCAGGGTCAGGCGGCTCTCGGCCAGGTCGAGTTCCGACTGCAGGATGCGCAGCGCCGTGTTCAGGCGGTTCGGATCCATCGCCATGCCGCTGGCATGCAAGGTATCCGCCGCGGTGCGCAGCTTGGAGCGATGACGGTTGGCCGAGGCTTCCGCGTTCGGCAGATCTTCGCCCGAGGCCATGGCGTCGGTGACCTGGATCTGGCCTTCGCCCGCCACCAGCCACACCAGCGAAATGCCCAGGGTCTTGGCCAGCGTGACGCAACGCGCACGCGAGGGGTCGGTGTTGCCATCGCGCCAGCTGCGCACGACGCCTTCGGAGAACCCGCACATACGTGCGATCTCGGTGACGCTGCCCACCCGCTGGATCAGCACCTTGATGCGATCGGCAAAGGTAGAAGCGGTCTCGTTGGTCGAAATTTTCTGCATGTTCATCGCATTTCCCTGGCGGATGGCGACTTGTGAGTGGGAGCGTGGCCCGAAAAACCGAATGTCAGCGTGAAGCAAGCGTTATGAAAACGTTGACACTCGTAAGAATCTTCCCATAAGGTCGTAAGTTCTTGGTAGTCGTAGCCCTCGAACAGCAACTTCTACCGAGACCAAGAACGCAACGGTTGCGAATTGGTAATCACGAATCCGCCGGCTTGTTCAGCTGGCAGACAGCAAGTTCCGGGGTGCAACGCCTTTGGAACCTGCCACTTGCAAGGCAAGGCGGTTTTTTTGCGTCGGCGGGGGCCGGCGTTTTTACTGGGGAGAAAAACATGCAGTACCGCAAGAAAGTTGACAACAAACTTACGGTCGCCGTGCGTCTGGCGTTGGCCGTAGGTACCTTCGCGGCGATGTCGCCGGCTTTTGCCCAGGACGCGTCCTCGGCCAGCCAGAACGACGCCAAGAAGCTCGAGGCCGTCACCGTGACCGGCTCGCGTATCCCGCGCGTGGATGTGGAAACCGCCCAGCCGGTGGTCACCATCGACCGCAAGCAGATCGAAAACCAGGGTTTCACCTCGGTTGCCGACATCCTGCAGAACCTCACCGAAGTGGGCACCCCGCCGATCAGCCGCGCCAACGCGCTGTCCTCGGGTGAAGACGTGGGTGGCTACTACGTCGACCTGCGCAACCTCGGTGCCAACCGCACCCTGATCCTGATCAACGGCAAGCGCCTGGGCGCCAACACCTCCGGCCTGCAGGACCTTGGCCAGATCCCGGTGTCCGTGATCGACCGCATCGAAGTGCTGAAGGACGGCGGTTCGTCCATCTACGGTTCGGACGCCATCGCCGGCGTGGTCAACGTGATCACCCGCAGCAACTTCACCGGCGCCGAAGCCAACGCCTATGTGGGCGAGTACGACCAGGGCGACGGCAAGAACCAGAGCTACGACTTCACCATCGGTACCGCCAATGACCGCGGTTCGATCATGGCCAGCGCGCAGTACCAGAAGGACGATCCGGTCTGGGCGAAGGACCGCGATTTCAGCGCGTATCCCTCGGGCCCGTATCACCAGACCGCCAGCTGGAGCGCCGTCACCCAGAACGGTTCGTTCAGCGGCCCCTGCGGCCCGGGCGGCGCCAAGGCCACCTGTACGCTCACGCCGGGCACCGACCCGCGCAACATCGCCAACTACCAGCCGCTCACCTCGGATCGCTATGCAAACGCGAACCAGGAGATGACGCTGCAGACCGGCACCGAGCGCACCTCGCTGTTCGTGGCCGGCAAGTACAACCTTGAAGAGAACATCGCCTTCAAGACGGACTTCCTCTACAACAAGCGCTCGACGTTCCAGCAGATCGCCGGTTATCCGTACCAGTCGGCCAACTGGAATCCGAAGACCCCGCTCTCCGGTCAGAGCTATTTCAACCCGCTGGGCACGGACCTGCAGTTCGCCCGTCGCGGCTGGGAAGTTCCGCGCACCACCACCAGTGACCTGGAAACCTATCGCTGGACGGCCGGTTTTGAGGGCTACTTCGAGGTTGGCGGTCACACCTGGAACTGGGACGTTGGCGCGATGACCAATCGCAACAATATGCTCAAGACCGGACACGGTGACTTCAACCTGGTCAACGCTGCCAAGGCGTTGGGCCCGTCGTACATGGGCTCGGATGGCAAGGTGCACTGCGGTACCGCCGCCAACCCGACCAGCGGCACCTGCGTGCCGTGGAACCCGCTGCTGCCGTACGGCCAGGCCGGCGCCGGCTCGCTGTCCGATCCGGACCTGCAGTCGTTCCTGTTCCCCGAATTCCATGACACCGGCAAGACCACGACCGTCGACTACACCGCCAACATCGCGGGTACGGTGCCGGGCCTGCCGGCCGGTGAAATCGGCATTGCCGCCGGTGTGGAGCATCGCCAGGAAGACGGCCGTTTCGTGCCGGACGCCTTCAACCAGGCGGGCCTGAGCTCCGGCCTGGCGGCCACCACCACCAAGGGCAAGTACTCGGTGAACGAGGCTTACCTTGAGTTTGACGTGCCGCTGCTGAAGGACATGACGATGGCGCGCGAGCTGTCGATCGACGTGGCCACGCGCTACTCCGATTACGACAACTTCGGCAACACCACCAACAGCAAGGCCAGCCTGAAGTGGAAGCCGATCGACGACCTGCTCGTCCGCGGCAGCTGGGCGCAGGGCTTCCGCGCGCCGACCATCTCCGACCTCTACGGCGGCATCGGCAGCAGCTTCGAGTCGTACACCGATCCTTGCGATGCCGGTCATGGCGCCTCGCACGGCAACCCGGCCGTGGCTGCCCGTTGTACCGGCGGCTTCGGTGGCCAGCCGGCTGTGGCGGCGAACTACCAGCAGCTCGGCCAGGCACTGGTGCCCTGCAAGACCTATCCCTGCCAGACCAACTACCAGTTCATCACGGGCTCCAACCCGAACCTGACGCCTGAAACCGCCACCACCCGTACGCTGGGCCTGATCTACAGCCCGCACTACCTGGAAGGCTTCGACGTCTCGCTCGACTGGTACAAGATCGACATCAAGAACGTGATTGCGTCGGACGCCGTGCAGGACATCCTGGACGACTGCTATGTGGGTGGCATTGCTTCGCGCTGCGCCAACTTCACGCGTGATCCGGCCACCGGTGTGATCACCAACATGAACTACGGCCTGACCAACAAGGGCTGGCAGAAGACCGCCGGTTACGACTTCGGCGTGAACTACCGCTTCACCGTGGCCTCGATCGGCCAGTTCGCCGCGCGCTGGAATACGACCTACGTCGACTACCTGAACGTCAAGGCTGACGACAACCCGTCGACCATCGTGCAGCCGCTCACCGGCTACGGTGGCAACTTCCGCACGCGCTCGAACCTGTCGCTGGACTTCACGCGCGGCCTGTTCGGCATGACCTGGACGATGCGTTACTACTCCGGCATGACCGAGCGCTGCTCGTGGGCCGATGAGTGCAACGATCCGAACCACATCGATCCGTTCAACGGCGCGCAGGCGCAGCGTCACACCGGTTCCACCACGTTCAACGACGTGCAGTTCCGCTGGACGCTGCCGTGGAAGGGCATCATCTCGGTGGGCGCCAACAACGTGTTCGACAAGCAGGGCCCCATCATGTACTCGAAGCCGAACAGCTCCTTCGTGTACTACGGCGGCTTCGACATCGGCCGCTTCTACTACCTGAAGTACTCGCAGCGCTTCTAAGCAACACCGCTGCAAAACGCGAAGGGCGGCCCTCCTGGGCCGCCCTTTTTGTTCACGGGCCGTTTAGGCGGCTATTCGCTGCGGCATACGCAAGCGCATGGAGCCAACTTTTACAAGGCCTTACCTTTGGGCTATGCTGATAACTTCCCCCGTGTAGAGTCGAGGCGTGTTGGGCGCCTGTTGGTTCTCGCGCTAGCCCTGACAATCGATAGAGGTTTCCCATGCGCCGTCTTGTTTGGTCGCTGATGTCAGTCGCTGCTCTGGCTCTCGCCGGCTGTGGCAATTCTTCCCAGTCGCCCGAGGGTGGCAACGCCGCCCAGGCACCGGCTGCGGCCAACCAGGTCACCGGTCAGGTCACCCTGCCCGAGGGCAGCAGCGTGTCCGCTACGGCCAAGCTGGACCTCACCCTGATCGACGTGAGCCAGGCGGACAGCAAGCCGCTGGCGACCAAGACCGTCGAGCCGGCCAACACCCTGCCGGTCTCCTTCGAGCTCCCGTTCAACGCCAGCGACGTCAATCCGCAGGGCATGTACGTGCTGCAGGCGACGCTGACCGATGGTGATCGCGCCTATAAGCCGCACCTGCAGACCCCCGTGCTCAACGGCAAGCCCTCCACCGGCCTGACCGTGCAGCTGTTCCCGGAACAGACCCCGGGCGAGAAGGAGCTGGCTGCCTTCACCTCCGTGCAGAAGCAGATCGGCGGCATGAAGATCAGCAACGGCACCAAGCTGGAAGACAAGGTCTCCCGCGGCTGGCAGGTGTTCCGCGAAGCCGGTGAAGTGAAGTTCATCCGCGAAGACGTCGACTACGGCGACAAGGGCTTCACCAGCACCGATTACGCCTACAAGGACGGCAAGCCGTGGGTGGTCGTGCAGCAGAAGAAGGCCAGCCGTGAAGGCAAGGCGTCCTCGACCGAGCGCGCTGCCTGGACGGCGGATGGCAACCTGGTGCTGAAGACCAACGAGCAGGGCGGCAAGAGCTCGCCGCTGGCCGATGACGAAGCAGCCAGCCTGCAGAAGCAGGCACAGAGCATCCTGAACCTGGCAACGGGCGGCAAGGGCAAGTAAGCCCTCGCGGTTTCAAGGTTCCGAGAAAGCCGTCCATGAAAGTGGGCGGCTTTTTTCTTGCCTGTGATTTGGGCGTATGGACGTCCAAACGCCAGGCTTGGCGACGGCCTGCTCCCTCTCCCCGTCGGGGAGAGGGTTGGGGTGAGGGGCCAATCTAGCCTCAACTTCCGCCCTCCCTCACCGTCCTTCCTGCGAACCCCGAAAAGGGGGCAAGGGCAGGAGGCGCTCTTCAACCGCCGAAGGGCGGGTCATCCGGTGACTTTGCTTTCGGCCTCAAGCGTCCCCGCGACCTGGCCGCCTGCGCGGCGGGCGTTTCGACCTCCTGCCGGAGGCCGGGTCACTTTTCTTTGCTTGCCCAAAGAAAAGTAACCCAAAGAAAGGGCACCCCCGTCGCATCGCCGGCCGATAAAGCCGGCCGGTTCGTGAGGGGCGGCCGGGCTTTTCGACAGGACATCCATGTCCTGTCGAAAAGGGATCGGCCTCCTTGCCGATCCCCCTGCGGGCCTGATCGTCCGCCCCTCACCGACGCTCTAGGGGGCTTCAAAAGCCAAAGCCGAAGCCAAAGCCGAAGCCAAAGCCAAAGCCAAAGCCAAAGCCAAAGCCAAAGCCAAAGCCAAAGCCGAAGCCGAAGCCGAAGCCGAAGCCGAAGCGCGGAGTGCGGAGTGCGGAGTGCGGAGTGCGGAGTGCGGAGCCGACGGCACTGGCCGTTGTATCGCGCATCGCGTGGCGTGATTGGCGAGCGGGTCCAAGGAATGTCACCCAACAAAAAAGCCGCCCGCTTGCGCGGACGGCTTTTCTGCGAAACCAGCGCAACCCTTAGAAGGCGTACTTCATGCCCAGGTTGAGGCTGTTGTACTTCTGGCTGCTGTCGCCGAAGCGGCCGCTGTAGCCGAACCAGCCGCTCAGGGCCTGGGTGAACTGGGCGCTCACGCCCACGTCACCGGTGCCCCAGCTCTTGTCAGGCGAGAAGCCGGTGAGGGCGAAGGAGCCCTGCATGCCGTTGAGGCCGGCGGTGACTTCGCGGGCATCGGCCTTGCTGTCGTAGTTCCAGGCCAGTTCGGCGTACGGCGACAGCATGGTGTTGCCGGCCTGCCAGTGACCTTCCAGGCGCCAGCCGAGGGTGGAGATCTGCGCGTCGCGCTGCTGGCTGCCGAACCACATGGCGGTGCTGTCGCTGCTGCTTTCGCTGTAGCTGTTGACCTTGATGCTCTGCCACTCGACCGTGGCGAACGGGCCGGTGCGCAGGGCGCTCATGTCGAACCAGTAACCGCCGGTGATGCCGCCGCCCACGTGGTTGCCGTCCGCCTTGGCGTTCTCGGTGCGCAGCAAGCTGCCGAGCTGGATCTTGCGCTCGATGTCCGAGAAGTTGTCCTGGCCGAAGTCGACGTAGCCGCCAACGTAGCCGCCTCCCTGGTGCCACATCAGGTAACCCAGGCCCGACACGTCCTGCAGCTTGTAGCCGCCGCCGCCGGAGAAGTCGGCGTTGTGCTGGCCCACGTTCATGGCCACGCCGCCCGACCAGCTCTCGTTGAAGCGCACGTCGGCACCGAAGGTCAGGTTGACGTTGTCGCTGGTGGTGCGCGGCGAGCTGGCGCTGCTGTCGAAGCGCTGGTCGCCGTAGTCCACGTTTGCCCACACGCGCGTGTCGCTACCCTGGCCGTCGGCCAGCATCTGGTTGCGCACGGCGCGGTTCTGGGCCTGGATCGAAGCCAGCGGGGCTTCGGCGAGCAGCGAGGCGTAGCCCGGTGCGTTGAGGATAGAGACCACGTACTGGCCCAGCATCACGTCAGCCGCGGTGGTCGGGTGCACGCCATCGGCGAACAGGTAGGTCTGGTTGGTGCCAGCCGCGTAGGTGTAAGGCGCGCCCGAGCCTGCGGGGCCGCACTGCACCGAGCTGGAGCCCACGCCGCAGGCTTCGTTCGTGACGTTGGTGAAGCCAAAGGCGCCCGGATTGGCGATGGCTTCATTGAGCAGGCTGTAGGTGTCGACCGGGATGATGCCCTTGCCGAGCGTGCCCAGGCCGGCATTGAGCGTGCCGTTGAATGCCAGGCTCAGGCTGGTCAGTGCGGCCGCAGCGGTGGCGCCCTGCTCGGTGGCCGAGGGGGTCAGGCCGATGTTGGGCAGGTTGAACACCAGAATGTTCTTGACGCCTGCCGCCTGCAGCTGGCCGACCAGCTTCACTTCCTGCTGGGCGGCGGCAACGATGGATGCAGCCGCCTGGTCGGCCGTCATGAAGCCGGACACGCCGGCCGCCGCCAGCACAGCCTGGCTCACCTGCGCCGTCACCTGCTGGGTGATGGCCGGGGTCATCGCGGCGATCTGGGCCGGGGTATACAGGCCCGACGCCGAGAGCTGGGCCACCGTGCTGGCCACGTTCTGCTGGATCAGCTGCTGGGCTGTGGCGCCCGCGCCCGCCGCAGTAGCGGCGTAGAAGATGTCATTGGCACCACCCCACATGGAGTAAAGCGCCTTGCTGTCGAACCTGCCGCCGGCGAGGTAGGCATTCACCTGGGTGGTGATGGTCGGCACGGCCGACGGCGTACCCGGCGAATTGGTGAGCACACCGGCGCCGCCCCAGGCGTAGTCGGTGCCGCCCGCCAGCGAGGCGGACAGGTTGTAGCCGTAGTACTTGGCCACGTTCTGCACGGTCACCGCGCCCGGGTTGGTGGTGAATTCCCACGGCGGCTGGATGGCCGGGTTGGTGGCCAGGGAGATGTTGCCGGCATCGCTGAGGCTGTCGCCGAACACGACGACGCTGTCGAACTTGGAGCTGGCGGCGAACGCCGGGGAGCTGATCAGCAGTGCGGCGGCGATGGCGCCTGCGATGGTGCGGGTACGGAACATGTCGGTAACACTCCTTGAACCGGGCGGGTCTTTGTTATCACAACGTTACGGTAATGCATGCCCATACGTCAGCGCATGCTGCGCTGCACAGGAAAATGCTTATGGGGCACCCCAATGAATGGTGGGAGCGCACCCTGTGCGCGACCGGCCTGCCGGGTGATCCGGGCAGGGCGGTCGCGCACAGGGTGCGCTCCCACTGGTAAGGCGCTGGCTTAGCGCTTCAGCGCCTTGGAGAAGGCGTCGGCAAACGCGCTATTGGACGGTGCCGGTGCCTGCTTGGGCGCACCGCCACCCGGACGCGGGCCACGGTTGTCCCGCTGGCCGCCACGGGCATCGTTGCCGCCGGCGGCCGGTCGCGCACCGCGGGCCTGCTGCTGGCCCGGTTCGTCATCCAGGCGCATGGACAGGCCGATGCGCTGGCGCGGCAGGTCGACCTCCATCACCTTCACCTTGACGATATCGCCCGCCTTCACCGCGTCGCGCGGATCCTTCACGAAGGTGTGCGAGAGCGCCGAGACGTGCACCAGGCCGTCCTGGTGCACGCCGATATCCACGAACGCACCGAAGGCCGCCACGTTGGTCACGCGGCCTTCCAGCACCATGCCGGGGCGCAGGTCCTTCACGTCTTCCACGCCTTCGGCAAAGCTCGGTGCGGTGAACTCCGGACGCGGATCGCGGCCGGGCTTCTCCAGCTCCTTGAGGATGTCGCGCACGGTCGGCACACCGAAGGTCTCGTCGGTGTACTGCTCGGCCTTGAGGCCGCGCAGAAAGCTGATGTCGCCGATGATGGAACGCACCTCGCGACCGCACTGGGCAATGATGCGCTCGACCACCGGATAGGCTTCCGGATGCACCGCGCTCATGTCGAGCGGATTGTCGCCGTTGGGCACGCGCAAGAAGCCCGCGCACTGCTCGAATGCCTTGTCACCCAGGCGCGGCACCTTCAGCAGTGCCTTGCGATTGGCGAACGGACCATTGGCATCGCGGTGCTTCACCACGTTTTCGGCCACGCTGGCGGAAAGACCTGCCACGCGCGTGAGCAGTGCGGCGGAAGCCGTGTTCACGTCCACGCCCACGGCGTTCACGCAGTCTTCGACCTTCGCATCCAGCGCGCGCGCCAGCTTCACCTGGTTCACGTCGTGCTGGTACTGGCCCACGCCGATCGCCTTGGGCTCGATCTTCACCAGCTCGGCGAGCGGATCCTGCAGGCGGCGCGCGATGGACACCGCGCCGCGCAGGCTCACGTCCAGATCCGGAAATTCCTTGGCCGCCGTTTCCGACGCCGAGTACACCGACGCGCCCGCTTCGCTCACCACGATCTTGGAGAGCTTGTGGTCCGGATGCGACTTGGCCAGGCCCTTGATCAGCTCGCCGGCCAGCTTGTCGGTTTCGCGCGACGCGGTGCCGTTGCCGATCGCGATCAGGTCCACGCCGTGCTTCTGGCACAGGCGTGCCAGCGCAGCCAGCGATTCGTTCCACTGGCGGCGCGGCTCATGCGGATAAACCGTGTCGGTGGCGAGCAGCTTGCCGGTGGCGTCGACCACGGCCACCTTCACGCCGGTGCGGATGCCCGGGTCCAGGCCCATCACGCTCTTGGCACCGGCAGGCGCGGCGAGCATGAGGTCCTTGAGGTTGTCGCCGAATACGCGGATCGCCTCGTCCTCGGCGCCTTCGCGCACGCGGCCGAACAGATCCAGCGTGAGATGCAGGTGCAGCTTCACGCGCCAGGTCAGGCGCACGGTTTCGCGCAGCCATGCGTCGGCGGCGCGGCCGCGATCGACGATGCCCGCATGCGCGGCCACGCGGCCCTCGCCTTCGATGTGGCCCTGTTCCATGTCCAGCGCAGGCGCCAGATCCAGCTCGATCACGCCTTCGTTGCGTGCGCGCATCAGCGCGAGCAGGCGATGCGACGGGATCTTGCCGATGGGTTCCACATGGTCGAAGTAGTCGCGGAACTTCGCGCCTTCGTTCTCCTTGCCCTCGACCACTTTGGCGCGAATCTGGCCCTTGTCCCATAGCCAATCGCGCAGCTCGCCGAGCAGGCCGGCATTTTCGGCGATGCTTTCCATCAGGATTGCGCGGGCGCCGTCAAGTGCGGCGCGCACATCGGCCACGCCCTTCTCGGCATCGACAAAGGATTCGGCCAGGGCTTCCGGCGACTGTGTGGGATCGTCGCGCAGGCTGGTGGCCAGCGGCTCCAGGCCGGCTTCACGCGCAATCTGCGCCTTGGTGCGACGCTTGGGCTTGTACGGCAGGTACAAGTCTTCCAGGCGCGCCTTGGTGTCGGCGGAGAGGATGTCGCCCTTCAGCGCATCGGTCATCTTGCCCTGCTCGTCGATGCTGGCGAGGATCGCGCTGCGGCGCTCTTCCAGCTCGCGCAGGTAGCGCAGGCGTTCTTCCAGCAGGCGCAGCTGCGTGTCGTCGAGACCGCCGGTGACTTCCTTGCGGTAGCGCGCGATGAACGGCACGGTGGCGCCGCCGTCGAGAAGGTCCACCGCGGAGCGGACCTGTTCGGGCTTGGCGGCGATGTCCTGGGCAATACGTTGTTCGATGCTGAGCATGAGGCTGAAACGATTCCTGAGCTTTCGACAAGACGACGGATCGCCGTGGACCCATCGGGCCGTCGATCATAGCAAGTCGGTGCGCGCGTCTACGCGCGCGCGACGGGGGCCTGTTCAGGGCGAAGCGTCAGGTAGCCGGCCGCGCGCGGTCCGGCGGGGGCATCGTCGTGATCGCCCGGCATGCCGGTGGCGAGCCGGTGCGTGCGCGCATGGCGGTGCAGATAAATCGGGCGCAAGTCCTGCTCGTGGGCCACCGGCATCACGGCCAGCGCTGGCTGGGGCGTCACATGCTGCTCGGAGGTGTGCCCGTTGGGTGTGTGCCAAAGGCTCACGGCGGCCAGCACCGCAACGATCACTGCCAGAGTGATGGCCGCGGCCACCCAGCGCCGCGGTGGCTCGCTGGATGGTGCCGGCGGCAGCATCGGCAGAGGCGGAGCCGGGGCGAGATCGTCGTTGCTGGCGATGTCGGGCAACGGCTCGTTGGCGGGTGCCGTCGCCGAAGGCGAGCGGTGTACATCACCAATGAAGCGATAGCCCAGGCTGTGCACCGTGGCGATGTACCGCGGCTGCGAGACGTTATCTCCCAACGCGTGCCGCAGTTGCGAGATCACACGAGTGAGCACACCGGGAGTGACGTGCCTGTGCCCCCATGCGGCATCAAGCAACGCATCCTTGCCAACGACCTCACCAGCTTGTTGCAGCAGGACTACCAGTACCGCGTAAGCCTTGGGTTCGACGGAAACCGTCTCGCCTGCACGCTCGAGGCGATGGGCACGCGGTTCGACGAGGATGTCGTCGCAGTGGTAGATCCAGCCGCAGTCGGGATGGGACTGGGCCATGACCTTGTCTGGTTCGCGGCCCCCTGTTCGACAAGCATGCGCTTCTTGCGCGCCTGCGAGCATCCGCCATAGGTCATAATTTGAGGGTTTTTTGCGCTGAAAAGCGCTGCACGCACCGTGCATGTCGACGAGATGCAACGCATGCGTGAACGCGGTGTGCGGGTGACGTCAGTGTCGCCGCCTGCTGGCGGCGGATCTCACCGTCGATGCATCGGAGTGATGCATCGATGAAACTCACGCGTTGAACGAACCGTTGTCGTGGCCCGTGCGCGGCGTGCGCGATGCAACGTCCTTGGCGCGACCGTTGAGCACCAGCGTCTGCGCCATCAGGTCGTGAAGACCTTGCTTGCGCCGCGTCCACGCCACCATCAGGAAACCGATGCACAGCGTGAAGGCGCTGACGATCTTGGCGAAGTAGCGACCGGTGGCGCGCATGAAGTTGATGCGCTTGCCGTCCATGTCGGTCACGCGGATGCCCAATGCGAGCTTGCCCACGGTGCCCTGCCATGCAGAACTCTCGCACAGTGCGAAATACAGCCACGACACCAGCGTCTGCGCGATAAGCGCGGGCCATAGCGCGTGGAGGTAGGCATCCATGGCCGCCAGCGCGAGTTGCGGATCCTCGCCCGCGGCAAGCTTCGCCTGCATGTAGGCTTCAGCGGCCTTGGTCGCGCCCAGCATGCTGCTCAGTATCGTGTTCGGAATCCACAGCACGAACGCATCGATGATGTAGGCCGCCACGCGCTTCCAGAAGCCGGCGTAGTCGTCCAGTGCAGCCACGGCGCTACCGTTGGTTGCGTCCGGCACATCGACGCTCGGAGGCACCGGCGGCGCCGCAGAGAATGCAGGCGGCTCGGCGGAACGTTCGTCGGGGAACATGGTGGAGAGCGGCGCCCAGTCCGCCATGCCTTCGTACCAGCCGAGATCGTCAGGACTGACCTGGCCGCTGCGCAGCCATTGGCGTACATCCACTTCCTTGTACGGGCCGTGCCGTTCGCCGTCCCTACCGATCCAGACTTCCATGGTGTACTCCGAGATCAATCGTCAGGCCCGCATGATGCCATGCGGGCGAGTTTCCTTGGTGTTGCGCGAGGCCTGGGTCAGGCGGCGTCGCGGCGCTTCAGGTGCACCAGCAGCAGCGAAATCGCCGCCGGCGTGACACCGCTGATGCGGGCCGCCTGGCCGATGGTTTCCGGCAACGTGCGCTTGAGCTTGAGCAACACTTCGGCCGAAAGGCCGCGCACCTTGTCGTAGTCGAAGCTGGTGGGAATGGCTGTCAGCTCGTGGCGACGCTGGCGCTCGATCTCCTCGCGCTGGCGCTCGAGGTAGCCGGCGTACTTGGTCTGCACTTCCACCTGGGCAGCCACGTCGACGTTGTCCACGGCCGGTCCGATGCCTTCCACCGCCGTCAGGGTGGCGTAATCGAGTTCGGGGCGACGAAGCAGGTCCAGCGCATTCGTCTCGCGACTCAGTGTGATGCCGAGCTGCTGCGCGATGGAGGCACCCAGCGCATTCGCCGGCGCGGCCCAGATGGTGCCCAGGCGCTGCGTTTCCAGCGCCACGGCATCGCGCTTGGTGCGCAGCGCGTCGTAGCGCGCCTGCGGCACCACGCCCAGGCGATGGCCGGTTTCGGTCAGGCGCAGGTCCGCATTGTCTTCGCGCAGATACAGGCGATATTCCGCGCGCGAAGTGAACATGCGGTAGGGCTCGATGGTGCCGTTGCTGGTGAGGTCATCGATCAGCACGCCGATGTAGGCTTCGTCGCGACGTGGATACCACGGCGATTCGCCCTTCACTGCCAGCGCAGCGTTGAGGCCGGCGACCAGGCCCTGTGCGCCGGCTTCTTCGTAGCCGGTGGTGCCGTTGATCTGCCCGGCGAAGTACAGGCCCGGGATGGTCTTCGTTTCCAGCCACGGATGCAGGCCGCGCGGATCGAAATAGTCGTACTCGATGGCGTAGCCCGGGCGCGTGATGTGCGCTTTCTCAAAGCCCTTGATTGAATGCACCAGCGCCAGCTGCACGTCGTAGGGCAGGGAAGTGGAAATGCCGTTCGGATAAACCTCGAACGTATCCAGACCTTCCGGCTCGATGAAGATCTGGTGCGAGTTCTTCTCGGCGAAGCGCACCACCTTGTCCTCGATGGACGGACAGTAGCGCGGGCCCACGCCTTCGATCTGGCCGCTGTACAAGGGCGAGCGGTCCAGCGAGCTGCGGATCAGCTCGTGCGTGTGCTCGCTGGTATGGGTGATCCAGCAGCTCACCTGGCGCGGATGCTCGCTGCGCGAGCCCAGGTAGGAGAACACCGGCGCCGGATCGTCGCCAGGCTGTTCTTCCAGGCCGGTGAAATCAATGCTGCGCAGGTCGATGCGCGGAGGCGTGCCGGTTTTCAGGCGATCGGCCGCCACCGGCAGTTCGCGCAGCTTCTGGGCGAGCGTGCTGGCGGGCGGGTCGCCCGCGCGGCCGCCGGCGTACTGGGCCGGGCCGATATGGATCTTGCCGGCCAGGAAGGTGCCGGCGGTCAGTACCACTGCCCGGGCGCGGAAGGACAGGCCCATCTGCGTCACCACGCCGGTCACGCGGCCGCCTTCCAGGATCAGGTCGTCCACCGCCTGCTGGAACAGCTCCAGGTTCGGCTGGGTTTCCACCATGCGACGGATGGCTGCCTTATAGAGCGAGCGGTCGGCCTGGCAGCGCGTGGCACGCACCGCCGGGCCCTTGGAGGCGTTCAGGGTGCGCCACTGGATGCCGGCGAGATCCGCCGCATGCGCCATGGCGCCGCCCAGGGCGTCGATTTCCTTGACCAGATGGCCCTTGCCGATGCCGCCGATGGCCGGGTTGCAGCTCATCTGGCCAATCGTCTCGATGTTGTGGCTCAGCAGCAGCGTGCGCGCACCCGTACGGGCCGCGGCGAGCGCAGCCTCGGTGCCGGCATGGCCGCCGCCGACCACGATGACGTCGTAGTTAACTGGATGAAACATGGAAGAAATTGACCCTGACGCGCAGGTTTGGACCTAACTGGACGCATATGGTACCGCCGTTACGGCGCCCCTGCCGTTGGCACGCTTCCTGCTTTAACCTGAGTGCACTTTCCACGGGCAGAAGCTGCGCTTAGTTGCGCGCCGAGATCGAACGACAGGGGTTCGATCGCGTGCCGGGGAGAGGAAGCAAGAAGGCGCCCCTCGGGGCGCCTTCGCCTTTTCTGAGCCTTGAACAGCTTTCAAGCGCTCTGGATAAGATCTGGCGCCCGGCGGTCTCAGGAACAGGGGGAATCCAGGATGACCGTGTTGCCGGGCGCCAGAAACCGAAAATGGATCACTGGCTGCAGCGTTGTGGCTGCGCGTTGACGTGGATATTCACGCCTGCAGCGTGAACGTGGAGTGACTAAAACGCCCGTTTGTGCCGTGACTTGGCACCTCGTGACGTACAGCGTCATTCTGTGATCCAGCGCCATTCTGAATGTGATGATCATCACATCGGTGGCATGCCCGTTGCATTGCCCTCCATGCCGAAAAGAGGCGATAGCTTTTGGGGTGAGGGTCATGGAACTGAGCATGGATTTGCAGCCGGTTTTTCCGCACCACGATCTGTTGATCGAGCTGGGCCGGGTCGAGATGGCCATCGATTATCTGGACGAACGCAGCGAGAACGAACGCCAGGCCTTGCGCCCGCGACTGCTCTCGCGAATGGATCGACTGCGCGACGAACTGGCGCGTCTGGTGGTTTAAGCGTCGCCGCCACGGCGACGGGCGTGAGCGGGTGTACGGAAGATCGTGCACCTGTGTTTTGGAAAGTACGGCCTCATCAAGGCGTCATCCTCTCGCTGAAACACATTACGCCCGGGTGCCCCGTCCAAGGACGGGCCGCACTCGGGCGTTTCTTTAGGCGTGTTTGCCTCAGCCGTGCCGCATGCTGCGCACGATCTCGCCGAGGTTGCGCGACAAATTCGGCTGCGCAACCAGCCAATCGATCACCGCGAGCGCAGCGGCGTGGCGGGTGGGTTCCAGTCGCTGCCAGCCATTGAATGCCGTGGCCAGTCGCGCAGCGATTTGCGGATTGATCGCATCGAGTTGCTGCAGGCATTGGCCAAGCAGGCGGTAGCCGCTGCCATCCACGCGATGGAAACCATCGGGATTGCCGCGCGCCCATGCGCCGAACAGTGCGTTGACGCGGTTAGGGTTCTTCAGCGTGAACGCGGCATCCTGCGCCAGCAACTGCACGCGCTCAAGCACGACATCGCCGGGCAGCTGCGTCTGCACCGAGAACCATTTGTCCATCGCCAGCGGGTTGTCGGCATAGCGCTCGCGGAAATGCAGCAGCGCGGCAGGTGCCTGCGGTGCGTTTCCGCGCACCAGCACGGACAGCGCGGCAAGCCGGTCGGTCATGCTGGGCGCGTTGTCGTACTGCAGCGTGGCCAGTACGTGCGCGCCCCACGGATCGATGGCCGCGATCAGGTCCAGCACGCGTCGCTTGAGCCGGCGACGCGCCTGGCTCACCGCATCCAGTTCCCGGTTGGTATGCGCGGCCAGTGCTTCGTAGCGTTGCTGCAGCGCTTCACGGCCGATGCGCAGCGCCAGATGCTCCTGCAGCTTCAGGCGCAGTGCGTGCACGTGCGAAGGGTCCACCATGCGTTCGCGTTCGGCCAGTTCGATCTCGCCAGGCGGCGTGAGCAGGTCGGCCAGCAGCGCATCGTCGATGCCGGTTTCGCCGAACAGGGCGGCCAGCGCGCCGCACCACGCATCGAGTGCCTGGGTGGCATTGCCGTCACGCAGATTGTCAAAGGCGCGCGCCGCCAGTTGCTGGCCGGCTTCCCAGCGATTGAAGCCGTCGACGTCGTGTCGCAGCAGCAAGGCCAGTTC
This sequence comes from Dyella telluris, assembly GCF_014297575.1. Taxonomy (NCBI): domain Bacteria; kingdom Pseudomonadati; phylum Pseudomonadota; class Gammaproteobacteria; order Lysobacterales; family Rhodanobacteraceae; genus Dyella; species Dyella telluris. Next base: position 2,395,225 of record NZ_CP060412.1, read on the forward strand.
ATCGGGCGAATAATCGCATTCCAGGATCACCGGTGCGGAGAACCCGCGCAGCAGCGACGGCACCGGTGCGGACGGTACCTGCTGGAAAACGAATGTCTGTTCCGCGGCATCCAGCACCACCACGCGCTCGGTCGCGCCGGATGCCTCGGCATCGTCGCCCACCAGGTGCAGCGGCAGCATGTGGCCGTCGCGGTCGAACAGGGCCAGCTTCACCGGAATCGGCAGTGCCTGCTTGCCCGGCTGGTTGGGCGTGGCCGCCGTGTACTGCGACAACGTGAGCGTGTAGCTGCGCTGCGCCGCGTTGTACTGACCGCGCGCGCTCAGTCGCGGCGTGCCTGCCTGTGCATACCAGGCCAGGTACGGCATCAGGTTGATGCCGTTGGCTTCACCCAGCGCGCCAAGAAAATCTTCCAGCGTGGCCGCGTGTCCGTCGTTGCGCGAGAAGTACAAGTCCATGCCGCGACGGAAGCCTTCGCGACCCAGCCGTCCCGCCACCATGCGCACGAGCTCCGAGCCCTTCTCGTAAACGGTGGCGGTGTAGAAGTTGTTGATCTCGGCGTACTGAGCCGGACGCACCGGGTGCGCCAGCGGGCCGGCATCTTCCGGGAACTGCGCGCGGCGCAGCAGGGCCACGTCCTCGATGCGCTTGAGCGATGCAGAGTTCATGTCCGCCGAGAACTGCTGCTCACGGAATACGGTAAGGCCTTCCTTCAGGGACAGCTGGAACCAGTCGCGGCACGTCACGCGGTTGCCGCTCCAGTTGTGGAAGTACTCGTGTGCCACCACGGCTTCCACCGCGCGGTACTCGTCGTCGGTGCTCGAATCCGGATCGGCCAGCAGATACTTCGCGTTGAAGATGTTGAGGCCCTTGTTCTCCATCGCGCCCATGTTGAAGTCGTGGGTGGCGACGACATGGAACACGTCCAGGTCGTACTCGCGGCCGTAGGTTTGCTCATCCCAGCGCATGGAGCGTTCCAGCGCGTCCATGGCGTAGCCGCATTGACCGATCGCGTCGGGCTCGGCCCAGATCACCAGCGCCACCTTGCGGCCGCTGCCGGTGATGTAATCGTGCTCGATCTTCTGCAGCCGTCCTGCCACCAGCGCGAACAGATAACCCGGCTTGGGATGAGGATCGACAAAACGCGCCCAGTGACGCCCACCCTCCAGCTCGCCGCTGCCATCCGGATTGCCACCGGCCAGCAGCACCGGGAAGCGCTCGCGATCGGCGCGCAGCGTCACCGTATAGCTGGCCAGCACGTCCGGACGGTCCGGGAAAAAGGTGATGTGGCGGAAGCCTTCGGCCTCGCACTGCGTCAGCAGGAAGCCGGCCTCGCGTGAACCGGACAGGTACAGGCCTTCCAGCGCGGTATTCGCCGCCGGCAGCACGCGCACACGCGTCTCCAGCACGCTGTCGTCGCGCACGCCGTCCACTTCCAGCACGTTGTCCGCATAGCGCCAGGCACCCTCGGCCAACGGCTGGCCGTCCAGCGTGATCGAGAGCAGCTCCAGCCCCTCGCCATCCAGGCGCAGCGGCAACCGTTGTGCCGGGTCGCGCTGCAGCTGCAGGCGCGAGGTGACCTCGGTGCTGTCGATGCCCAGATCGAAAGCCAGCTCGATCGTCGTCACGCGCCAGGCCGGCGGACGGTAGTCGCTGAGCCGGATCAGGGGGGAAGAGGTGTCGTTGCGAAGGGTCATGGTCCGGCCGGAACTACGGAAACAGGTGAGTCAGGCTAACATGCGGGCCTTTCCCTGCAGGACAAGGCAATGGCAGAGTTTCTTGCGGAACGCGGACAGCTTGGCGAGCACGGCATTGTGGTGCTGACCGATACGGCGCGAGGCCGGTGCGTACGCATCGCGCGACGCGGTGCCACCCTGGTCAGCCTGGAAGTGCCCACCCCGCAAGGGGTCAGGGACGTCGCCGACGGCTATCGCGACGCCGGTGAGCTCGATACCCGCCCCAGCTCGCGCTTCGCCATCATGGTGCCCTTCGCCAACCGCATTGCCGACGCCCGCTATACCTTCGACAACGAACCGTACGACCTGCAGCCGGGCATCGAAGGCAGCTCGCGCGCCGCGCGCCACGGCTTCGTGCGCGGTGTCGAATTCGACGTGACGGAACTTGTCGCCGATGACCAGAGCGCACGCGTCACCTTCGCCACGAAGGCAATCCGGCCCGGCGCGCATGCCGGATATCCGTTTGCCATCGACCTGGACGTCACCTACGTTCTCGATGCCAGCGGCATCACGCTGGAAGCCGTCATGCGCAACGTGGGTGACCACGCTGCACCGTGCTTCTTTGGCTGGCACCCGTACTTCCGTCTATCGGACTCACCGATCGAGGGATGGGAGCTGCAGATTCCCGCCGACTCCGTGGTGCGCACCGACGAAGGCTTTATTCCCATTGCCGGCGAAGGCGCCCTTGCCCCGCTGGAGCTGGCGCCGGAGCTGGATTTCCGCCAGATGCAGCCGATCGGGCCGCGTGAACTCAATCATGCGTACGCCGACCTTCGCGTGGATACCGATGGGCGCGCCCGCACGCGCCTGCGCGATCCCGACTCCGGCCTGACCCTGGCCATGTGGCAAACCTCCGGCGTGATGCTCGCCTTCACCGCCGATACCGTGACGCGCGACGTGCGCCGCTCGGTGGCGCTGGAGCCGATGGAAAGCTGGGCTGATGCCTTCAATCGCCCCGATTGTGCGGATGCCATCCGTCTCGAGCCCGGTGCCGAGCGGCGATATACCTGTGGCGTGGAGATCGAAAGCCCATGAGCACCACCTTCAATCGCGCCGCATTGCCCACCTTTGCGCAGGTGCAGGAAGCTGCCGCACGCATCTCACCGTATGCCGTCGTCACGCCAGTACTTCGCAGTGCCGTGCTCAACGCGCTCACGGGCGCAGACCTCCATTTCAAGTGCGAGAACCTGCAGCGCGGCGGCGCGTTCAAGTTCCGCGGTGCCTGCAACGCCGTGTGGTCGATGGACGATGAGCAGGCCGCACGTGGCGTGGTCACGCATTCTTCCGGCAATCACGGCAACGCCCTGGCCATGGCCGCGGCGACGCGTGGCATTCCCGCCCACGTGATCGTGCCGGAGGGCGCCGTGCGCACCAAGCTGCTCGCCATCGAACGCGCCGGCGCCATCCTGCATCGCTGCGAGGCAACGCAGGCGGCACGCGAGGCCAAGGCCGATGAAGTCCAGCGCGCCACCGGCGCGGAGTTGGTGCACCCGTTCTCCGATACCCGCGTGATGGCCGGGCAGGGCACGGCAGCGCTGGAACTGCTGGAGCAGACCGGCGGCGTCGATATCGTGGTGACACCAATCGGCGGTGGCGGGTTGATCGCAGGCACCAGCATCGCCGTGCATGGCGTGGCACCGCAGCTGCTTATCCATGGCGCCGAACCGATCGGTGCGGACGATGCCGCGCGCTCGCTGGCGGCTGGCGCACGCGTGGGGCCGTTCGTGCCGGACACCATCTGTGATGGATTGCGCACCCTGATCGGCGAGACGAACTTTAATGCGTTGCGCTTGCATCGCGTCGAGGTGACCACGGTGAGCGATGAGGAAGTCATCGTGGCGATGAAGTTGCTGTGGAATGAGTTGAAGATCGTGGTGGAGACGTCGAGTGCCACGGTGCTGGCGGCGGTGTTGAAGCGGCCGGAGCGGTTTGCGGGGAAAAGGGTTGGGTTGGTGCTTAGTGGGGGGAATGTGGATATCGAGGCGTTGCCCTGGTGATTCGCGCTTTGCTCTCTCTGTCCAATAGGGAGAGGGTTGGAGACTTGCCTCACCGCTGCATGCTTTAGCCGTCATCCCGGCGCAGGCCGGGATCCATAGCCACGGTGGTCTGTTACTACCCCACCGCTTCATTCTTTTGACCGTCATTCCCGCGAATGCGGGAATCCAGTGCCTTTGCTCTCGGCCTTCGGTGCTCACGCAGGCGCCAGGTTGCCGCTTACGCCGCGGAGGCGTTTCGACCTCCTGCCGGAGGCCGAGTCACTTTTCTTTTGCTGGCCCAAAAGAAAAGTAACCCAAAGAAAATGGCCTTAAAAGCTGGCAGCATTCCGGTGAGATAAGCCCGAACGGCTGAGGAACGTTGTTGCTTGGCAACCTCCGCCTCTACACAGCGGATACCTCGATGCGCTTCGCAACGCGCCGAAGCGCAGAGGACTTAACGCGGAGCGTCGTGCCTCACGAGGCACATCCTTCCTTGCCACTCGGGTGTTCACGTTGAACATCCCCTGTCGCTCGTCCTCTCCCGTTCGGGAGAGGACTGGGGTGAGCACTGAGGCGAGAAAGAAACGGGCTTCACACGGTGCGAGACACCCCCTGTAGGAGCGCACCTTGTGCGCGACCGCAGCGTCATGTCGATACCGCTCCGTCAGGTGGTCGCGCACAGGGTGCGCTCCTACAGACAAGCCAAGCCGGCACGCGATATGCCATTGCAGCGCGATGCGATGTGCAGCACAGCTGCACGAGCCGTCGGTTCGATGCTTTTGATCTACCGACCCGTTGAGCGGCGGTGAGGGGCGGACGACAGGCCCGCAGGGGGATCGGCAAGGATGCCGATCCCTTTTCGACAGGACAGGGACGTCCTGTCGAAAAGCCCGGCCGACCCTCACGGACTGGCCGGCTCTATCGGCCAGCGCCGCGATGGGGTGCCCCTTTCTTTTGGTTACTTTTCTTTGGGCAAGCAAAGAAAAGTAACCCGGCCTCCGGCAGGAGGTCGGAAGCCCGCGGCAGGCGAGCCAGATCGCGATATCAATAGAACCCGAAGGCCCAAAGCAAAGTCACTGGACCCCTGCCTACGCAGGGGTGACGGCCAAAGAATGAAGCGGTGAGGCGAGCACCCGCACCCTTTGAGAGGGCTTTACAGGAGTGACGAGTGGAAGAGGCGGGAAGAGATTTGCGTACCGACATCACTTGGAAACACGCCTACCTTACCGAGTCCACCGTCGAGTCGCCGGCCATCCCGACCACATCAACAGACCAGCCCGAGCCGCCGGATTCACAACCCACAGCACCGGCGCGCGAACCTCAACCGGCCTTCGCCCGCCCAGCCCGCGATCCAATCCCACTCACCGCTACCAACCCCGCCAGGATAAACACGATACCCACCAGCTCCATCGCCGTGGGCTGCTCATGCAGGATCACCCACGCCAGCAGCACGCTCACCACGGGCACGCCAAGGCTGGCGACACTGGCCACGGCGGTGGGCAGGCGATGCAGCACGATCAGCCACAAGCCCCAGGCGATGCTGGAGGCCATGACCACGCTGTAGGCAAGGCCGCCGATGAATCCCCAGCTCCAGTCGATCTGGCGTTGCGGCACGCATAGGGCGATCACCACCAGCGCGAGGGCGCCGAACAACATCTGCCAGGCGGTCAGGTTGAGTGGCTTGGGGGCGTGGCGCAGGAATACCCGCTTGCTCAGCACGGTGCCCATGGCCCATGCGCCGCCGGCACCAATCGCAAGCAAAGTGCTGCCGACATTGCCCAGCCCGTGCCAGGGTTCGATGATGCACACCAGCCCGATGGCAGCCAGGCCCAGGCCAAGCCAGCGGCGAGGCGTCAGTCGCTCATCCAGGATCAGCCAGGCCAGCAACACGGCCCAGAAGGGCATGGTGTAGGCCAGTAGCGCCACGCGGCCGGCGCCGCCATTCACCAGTGCCCACTGGCCCAGCCCCTGGAACGCGGTGGTCTGGCACAGGCCAATGCCGATGGTGGGCAGGAGCGGCGGTGGGCGCAGCGGCTGGCGAAGCACCACCAGCGCGCCGAACAGCACGAGCGCACCGAGTACGTAACGGATCGCCGCGAAGTCGAACGGCCCCGCGTGCGTGAGTACCTGTTTCATCACCACCCAGCTGTAGGCCCAGATCAGGATGGTGATCAGCAGCGCTGCCGTGGCGTCGCGCGATGAGTGGGTCGTGTTCATGGGGCCCGGGCGTAGTGGATGGGATGCGTGCGGCGGCGCTGCCCTTGTTCCGCACCCATGGGTGGGATAGCGTCGTGGCCTTCCAGAAAACTTGCAAGACAATCCGGCGCGCGATCATCGCTTTGGCACCGCGATCGCCCTTGATTCCCATGCCCGAGAAGGACGTCGTGATGGCATCGAAGAACCCCAAGCAGCGTTGCCCCTGGGGCAACAGCGCTGACATGCACGACTACCACGACACCGAGTGGGGCACGCCGCTGCACGATGACCGGATGCTGTTCGAGTTCCTGTGTCTGGAAGGTGCCCAGGCCGGTTTGTCATGGCGCACCATCCTGCTCAAGCGCGAGCACTACCGGCGCGTGTTCCACGACTTCGACATTGCCCGCGTCGCCGCCATGAAAGATCGCGAGCTGGAGAAAGCCTTGCTCGATCCGGGCATCGTGCGCAATCGCCTCAAGGTCTACTCCACACGCGACAACGGCATCGCCGCGCTCAAGGTCATCGACGAGTTCGGCAGCCTGGATCGTTACCTGTGGTCCTTCGTCGACGGCAAGCCCATCCGCAATAAGTGGACGGGACAGGGCGACGTGCCGGCAAGCACGCCGGTGTCCGACCGTATGAGCAAGGACCTCAAGAAGCGCGGCTTCCGCTTCGTCGGCACCACCATCTGCTACGCCTTCATGCAGGCAACCGGCATGGTCAATGACCACACGGTGAGCTGCTTCCGCTACAAACAGGTCTGACGTTTCGACGGGGAGGCCAGAGGCTTCCCCGTCGATATGCGCCAGCGGCGCCGCTCAGTTCATCAGTTCCTTGAAGCGCGGATCGGACACAGCCTTCTTGATCAGGTCCTGCACGGCGGGGCCAAGTGCCTGGGCCGTCTGGTTGCATGCGGTGATGGCGTCGAAGCCGCTCTTGAAGTCGTACTTGTTCTCCACGGAAAGCGACTTGCCGTTGTTGGAGTTCAGCGTCAACGAAAGATCCCACCAGCCGCTGGTGAGGCCGGCGCTGGACGAAAAGGCGATCTTGTCCATGCGACCGGTAAGCACGGCATTGCTCTCGCCGTAGACGCCGGCGAGCTTGAACTCATCGTTGAAGGCTTTCTGTACGAACTGCGGAATGGTCGCGCCGTCGGAGGCCTTGATCGGTCCCATCAGGCGGCAGTTGGCGTCGTACGTGGCCGGTGCTTCCAGCGAGGCCACCTGCAGGGTCTTGCCCTGGTAATTCTTGAGAATCATGTCGTTGTCGACGGACACCGAATAGCGCGCGGGCGTCATCGTCGAGCAGCCGGACACGACAAGCATCATGCCCAGAAGGGCAAGCCGATTCATCTTCACGTTTTTCCCCTGTTTCAGTGTGATGCCGTGATGCGGCCCCCCCAGGGTCCGCCACGGCATGGCCGCGGAACGTATCCGCGGCGCGGGACACTTTAGCCAAGGGGCATCCGGAAGCGAATGTCCCTTTTGGCAGATACCGGCGTCAGCGCCGGCGCGATCCGCGCAGGCTGTCGATGGAAAAGCTCGCCATCTCGCCGCCACCCGCCAAGCGGCGCGACTGTCCCGGCGGCGGACCCCAGGCATGCGCCGTCACCACTTCCCATGTCGCGGGAATGCGGCCGTCCACGCGCATCGCGTCGTAGGCTGCGAGCATGCGGCGATAGTGCTGCTTACCCAGCAGATGCCGTTCGCGTTCGCGATCCGCATTGGTCGCTCCCAGCCCCTGCAGTTCCTTGAGCAGCATGCGCGGTTCGCTGTAGGTGAGCGTGTAGCGATCCACGTCCAGCACGGGGTCGCGCAGGCCGGCGCTGATCATCGCGTCGCCCAGATCATGCATGTCCAGGAAGCGGCTCACGTGCGGCTGCTGGTCGGCTTCGGCCCAGGCGGCGCGCAGTTCCTTCAGCGTGTCGGGGCCGAAGGTGGAGTACACCAGCAGGCCGCCGGGCTTGAGCACGCGCACGCATTCACCGAACAGGGCCGGCAAGTCGTCGATCCACTGGAAGCAGAGGTTCGAGTGCAGAACGTCCACGCTATGGTCGGGCAGGGGCAGCGAGGTGGCTTCGGCGCACACGCGCTGGAACGGCTTCAGCCAGCTGATGTTCTTCTTGGCGGTGCGCAGCATGGGCAAGGCCATGTCCATCGCGATCACCTGTGCCTTGGGATAACGCTTGCGCAGCAACGCCGTGCCGCGCCCAGTACCCGCGCCCACGTCGACCACGCGCTCGGGAGTTTCCAGATAGAAGCCAAGGCGATCGAGCAGCAGGGTCTGCACTTCGCGCTGAAGCGCATCGTGCTGTTCATAGGTATGCGCGGCGCGGCCGAAGTTGCGGCGCACCTGCTGGCGGTCGAAATGCGAGTCGGTCATCGGAAGCTGTCCAGCACGGGTGCCAGCGCGTTAGCGACATCACCCGCGTAACCAAAGAACGGCGCGTGGCCGGCGTGCGCGATTTCCGCGTAGCTGCCGCGCGACTGTTCGGCCGACCATGCCATGGCGGCCGGCGGCACGATGCGGTCGCGATGGCCCACGATCCACGCGCTGGGCACGGCGAGGTTGGCGAGCCCGGCGCGGCGGTCGGCGGTTTCGAGGATGCGGATGCCTTCCTGCAGCACGCGCAGGTTTGGCTCGCCACGCTGGAAGATCAGGTTGCGCAGATGGCGTACCTCGGCCATCGGGTCGCGGCTGCCCATGGCTTCCAGCGCAATGAAGCGCTCCAGCGTGCCGTGGTAGTCGGTTTCCAGGTCGGTGGCGAGCTGGCGTACCAGCTTGGGATCGCTGCCATGCGGCCAGTCCTCGCCGCGAGAGAATTTCGGCGTGCCGTCGATGACGCCCAGGCCACGCACGTGATGCGGAAGTTCCATCGCGCCGGTCATGGCGATCAGGCCGCCCAGTGACCACCCGATCCAGATCGCTGCCGGTGTCATGCGCGCAATGGCTTCGGCGCAGGCGGAAGGCTCCAGCGGCAGCGTGCTGTCACGCGAGTAGCCGTGGCCAGGCAGATCCACCACGTGCAGGGTGCAGCGGTCGGCCAGCACCTCGCACAGCGGTTCCATCATGCCGCCGTGCATGGCCCAGCCGTGGAGGATCACCACGGGTATCTCGCCGTGGCCGTGCGTTTCGATGTGGAGATTCATTCGCTTTTTGCTCCCTCTCCCCTTTGGGGAGAGGGTTGGGGTGAGGGGTGGGTACTCGCGATGGCGTTACCACGTGTCGGCTCTTCGCAAGACGGTGCCCTCACCCCGGCCCTCTCCCCAGCGGGGAGAGGGAGAAGTGAAGGCGCCAGGCCCTTGTCCACTGCGCCACGTTCATCGAACACGAAACAATCGCCGTTCCAATGCGTGCCGTCGGTTTCCTCGAAGTACTTCAGGATGCCGCCTTCCAGCTGGTACACGTGATCCATGCCGATGTCTTGCATATGCAGCACGGCTTTCTCGCAGCGGATACCGCCGGTGCAGTACGACACCACGGTCTTGTTCTCGTAGCGCGCGCGGTCGGCGGCGATGGCGGCAGGGAACTCGGTGAAGCTGGCGATGCGGTAGTCCACCGCGTTGTGGAACAGCCCCACGTCGGTTTCGTAGTCGTTGCGCGTATCCAGCAGCACCACGTCGCGACCGTCATCGTCGTGGCCCTGCGCCAGCCAGCGCTGCAGCGTCACCGGTGCCACCGACGGCGCGCGGCCGCCTTCGGGCCGCACGGTCGGCATGCGCATGGTGATGATCTCTTTCTTCAGGCGCACGCGCATCCGGCCGAACGGCACGGCGTCGGAGATCGACTCCTTCGGCTCCAGTCCGGCGAAACGGTGGTCCGTGCGCAGCCAGTCCATGAACGCATCGATGGGCTCGCGCGGACCGGCCAGGAACAGGTTGATGCCTTCGGGCGCCAGCAGGATGGTGCCCTTGAGCGCCAGCGCCTCGCAGCGTTCGAGGATGCGCTCACGCAGCTCGGGAAGGTCGTCCAGGCTGACGAAGCGATAGGCGGAGAGATTGAGGATCGGCATGAGGGGGATGGGGTACGGCAGAGCGGCCATTATACGTGGGGGCCCAGGGGCGCCCGGGAAAGGGCGTCCAGCAGGCGGTCCACGTCCCCTTCCTCGTGGGCGGCGGACAGGGTGATGCGAAGGCGTGCCTTGCCCTGTGGCACGGTGGGAGGGCGGATGGCGGTGACCAGAAAGCCTTCGCCCTCCAGCGCCTCGGCCGCCGCCAGCGCTGCCCGTGCGTCGCCCAGCAGCAGGGGCTGGATGGCGGTAGGCGAGGGCATCAAGGGCAGGCCGAGCTGGGCAGCACCGGCGCGGAACCGGCTGATCAGCGCATGGAGCTTCTCGCGGCGCCAGTTTTCGGTGCGGGCCAGCCGTACGGCAGCCAGCGTGGCGGCAGCGAGGGCCGGCGGCATGGCCGTCGTATAGATATAGGTGCGGGCCGACTGCACCAGCCCGTCGATCAGGGCGGCCGAGCCGGCCACGAAGGCACCGCTGCAGCCCAGCGCCTTACCCAGCGTGGCCATCAGCACGGGCACGTCGCCCTGCGAAAGGCCGGCATCGATCACGCTGCCTTCGCCCTGCGGACCGAGCACGCCCAGGCCGTGCGCATCATCGACCATCAGAGTCGCCGCCTCGCGCAGGCACAGCGCGGCCAGTTCGCGCAGCGGCGCGATATCGCCATCCATGCTGAATACGCCGTCGGTGGCCAGCAACGCGGCGGCGTCGGGACGCGCGGTGAGCTGGCGCGCGGCGCCCGCCACGTCCGCGTGCGGATAGCGCTTCAGTTCGGCGCCGGCCAGTTGCGCGCCATCGATCAGGCAGGCGTGGTTGAGCTTGTCCTGCACGCACACGTCATCGCGTTGCAGCAGTGCCTGCAGGGTGCCGAGGTTGGCCATGTAACCCGTGGAAAACAGCAGGGCACGCTCGCGACCGGTCCATTCGGCCAGCGCTTCTTCCAGCGCCGCATGCGCGGAACGATGCCCGCAGATCAGGTGGGCGGAACCGCTGCCGACCCCGTCGCTGTCGGCGGCGCGCTTGAGTGCATCGACCAGATCCGGATGCTGCGCAAGGCCGAGGTAGTCATTGCTGCAGAAAGAAAGCAGGCGGCGACGGCCGCGCTCCACCCACATGCCGTTGGCGTTCGTCACCGTCTGCAGGCGGCGGCGCAGGCCGTCCTGTTCGCGCTGTTGCGCGTGCGCGGCGAGGCGGGTGAGGAGGTCAGTGCGCATGGTGTGCGATCACCTTCTTTTCCTGCGGGAGCGCACCCTGTGTGCGACGGGTACGGAGCGATCGGCTATGTCTGCAACGATCGCCGACGGAGGAACGATGCGACTGCGCGATCGCGCACAGGGTGCGCTCCCACAAGGTATGGGCGGCGCGTTGGCAGCCCTCAGGCCGCGCAATGCTCCACGATGTCCGCATGCACCGTGCCCGACGTTTCCACCACTTCCAGCGCATGCAGGTTGAGGCGCTTGAACAGCTGGCGGTCGTGTTCCACGTCCGGGTTGCCCGTGGTCAGCAGCTTTTCGCCGTAGAAGATGGAGTTGGCGCCGGCGAAGAAGCACAGCGCCTGCACGGCGTCGTCCATCTGCTGGCGGCCGGCGGAGAGGCGCACCATGGAGGCCGGCATCAGGATGCGCGCCACGGCAATGGTGCGCACGAAGTCGAACGGGTCGATGGCCTCGGTACCGTTGAGCGGCGTGCCTTCCACCTGCACCAGCTGGTTGATCGGCACCGACTCGGGGTGTTCCGGCAGGTTGGCCAGGGTCTGCAGCAGGCCGGCGCGCTGGTCGCGCGTTTCGCCCATGCCCACGATGCCGCCGCAGCAGGTCTTCAGGCCCGCTTCGCGCACGTGTTCCAGCGTGTCCAGGCGGTCCTGGTACTGGCGCGTGTGGATGATCTCGCCGTAGAACTCCGGCGCGGTATCCAGGTTGTGGTTGTAGTAGTCCAGGCCCGCGCTCTTCAGGGTCAGTGCCTGTTCGCCGCTGAGCATGCCCAGCGTGGCGCAGGTTTCCAGGCCCAGGCCCTTCACTGCACTGACGATCTCGGCGACCTTGGCCACGTCGCGATCCTTGGGGCTGCGCCAGGCGGCACCCATGCAGAATCGGCTGGCGCCGGCATCCTTGGCCGCCTTGGCGCGGGCCAGCACGGCTTCCACGCTCATCAGCTTCTGCGCCTGCACGCCGGTGTCATAGCGCGCCGCTTGCGGGCAGTAGGCGCAGTCTTCCGGGCAGCCGCCGGTCTTGATGGAGAGCAGGGTCGACACCTGCACCGCGTTCGGATCGTGGTGTTCGCGATGCACCGAATGGGCACGGTGCAGCAGCTCGTTGAACGGCAGCGCGAACAGCGCGGTGACTTCGGCGCGCGTCCAGTCGTGGCGGATGGGATGGGCCATGGCGTCAGCTCTGGGGAGGGGGAATGGTCGACAGTGTGGCAGCGCGGTCTTTCTTGTCAACTTTGAATGAATTGATGAGGTTGACGATGCGCCGACGTATGGCTGCCGCTACCATCGGGTCATTCTTCGGGAGGGAGTGGTCGGCATGAGTGCAGGACAAGGCAGCGGGGGCAATGTGCTGGCCGCCATCTGTAGCTTCTTCATCCCTGGCCTGGGCCAGCTGGTGCAGGGCCGGTTCTGGATCGCGCTGGTGATGTTCGTGCTGGCGGCCATCCTGTGGATCGTCTGGCTGGGCTGGATCATCCACCTGTGGTCCATCCTGGACGCGGCGTTGTTCAAGCCCAAGGCCTGACCCGCGCCACGCATGGAAGCGCTCGCCTTAGGGCGCTCCCTTGCGGGCGCGCTGCAACGCTTCGTCCTTCCCTATCGCTGCCTGCTGTGCGGGGCGGCGGGCGACAACGGCCTGGACCTGTGCGGGGAGTGCGCGCGGGAGTTGCCGCGCAATCGCCTCTGCTGCGCCCGTTGCGCCTTGCCCCTGCCGGAACCGGCGGCGCTGTGTGGCCAGTGCCAGCGGCGGCCACCACCGTGGGATGCCGCCTGGGTGCCGTTCCGTTACGCCTGGCCGCTGGACCGGCTCGAATCCCGCTTCAAGTTCAGTGCGAATCTGGCGGCAGGTCGCGTGCTCACCGCGTTGTGGCTGCGTGAGCCATCGCCCGTGGCGTTGCCGGATTGGATCCTGCCGGTGCCGCTGCACGTGGGGCGCCTGCGCCAGCGCGGCTACAACCAGGCGCTGGAGCTGGCCCGCCCGCTGGCGAGGCAGCTGGGGCCTGGTCTGCGACTCGACGGGCTGGCTCGCCAGCGCGCCACCGCGGCTCAGACCGAGCTGGGCGCACTGCAGCGGCGTCGCAATGTACGGGGTTGCTTCGTGGCGAATGAACGCGTGGCCTGGCCTGCCCACGTCGCCCTGCTCGATGACGTGATGACCACCGGCGCCACGCTGGCCGAATGTGCCCGCGTGCTCAAGCGTGCAGGCGTGCAGCGCGTGGATGTCTGGGCGCTGGCCCGCGCACCGGCCAGCAAGGCCTGAGTCGGTTAGGCCCCTGCAAGACGCGGGCCGGCGGGCATCAAACCATCGTGGTATTCCCGGGGCCGGCCGCGAAGCGCAGCATCCGCGCTATCGCGCCTGTGGCAGGGGAGGCGTGACCGCACCTTCCCAGGAGACGCCCCATGTTGAACTGGCCCGACTACCGCAAAGAACTGCTTGGCCGCATCGGCGAGATGGCCAAGCTCAGCCCCGATACCGTCGCGGGTTACCAGACGCTATCCAATGCCAACAGCAAGAACGGTCATCTGGATGCGAAGACGCGCGAGCTCATCTCACTAGCGGTAGCCGTTACCACGCGCTGCGATGGCTGCATCACCGTGCATACGGCCGAAGCCCTCAAGCAGGGTGCGTCACATGACGAAATTGCCGAAGCACTCGGCGTGGCCGTGGCGATGAACGCGGGCGCGGCCCTGGTCTACTCCGCGCGCGTGCTCGATGCGGTGCACGGTTACGAGGCAGGCGGCAAGTAATCGGTTCCCCGATACGAATCGGCCACCACCCACGCACCACACGCGATGGCGGCGGAGATCGTCAGTGCCGTGATCGGCAGGCGGTCTCCGCTCGTCGAGATGATGGCAGGCGCCCACACCAGTAGCGTGATGATCCACAGCATCAGCGCCTCAAGTCGACACGCCAGCCGCGGAACGATGCCGAACAGCACCGCCACGCACGTGGCGATGCTGCCCGCGCCGGTGAGATACGCCCAGGCGCTGGGGAAGGGCAGCCATGACGGCACCAGTTCCACCGTCTGTTTCGTATAGAAGAAATGCGAGAGGCCGATCATCGGCAGCGACAGTGCGAAAAGCACGCGTGCTGCGCGTACGCCGCGCTGTCCGGTCACGTGGCCCAGCCAGTCGCCGCGCTCGCCCATCTGGCTGGCGAACAGCACCCAGGCGCCCGCCAGGATCACCGTGATCTCGCCCAGGCCCAGCCACGTCGCCTCCATCGACGGCACGGCAATCACCGCCGGCAACTTGAGCAACACAGCCCACGCCAGCAGGAACACGGTGAGCAGTGCTGCTGCCGCCTTCGCCCATGGGCGCAACAGCAGGCCGATGCCGGCGATCAGCTCGATCAGGGCGAACCCATAGGCAATCGCCCTCGCTCCCGGCATGTGTTCGATGGGCAGGTGCTGCCACACCATGGCGACGTCGCCATACACCAGGCCGAGCACACCCAGCGTCATCATGCTGATCGCCAGAAACTGCTGCGATACAAAGGTCGGCGCCGATGGCCGGGCCACGGCGGTGTCATCGGCAAGCACGCTGCTCGATGCGTGATACGAACGCTCCATGCCTTGCTCCTTCACGACGGACGGATAGGGGAACAGCGGTTCGATGCGAAAGCGATGATCGATGCGGCTGCCCGAGTGGCTTGCGTTGGGCCCGGCGGGCCGTCGGGACGGGCCATTTAAACGGCTGACCGCCTGTGGTGCAATCCAAAACCGTGACGCGCCGCCGCACCGCATGACCCACGTCTGCGCTGGAAAGGAAGACCCGCCCATGTACCGACCCCGCCACATCGAGAGCCTTCCCGCGGATACCGACGCCGACGGCATCAAGGTCTACACCATCTCCGCCGATGGCAAAGCCGTGGATATCGCGCGCTTCCGGCCGCGCCTGCAGGCCATGAAGCAGGCGCGTCGCATGGCATGGGGCGACACTCCCGCCTTTGCCATCTGCCACGAAGCGGCCAGGGCGCGCTATCTGGTGCTTGGCTGGTGGGGCAACGACAACGAGATGTTCATCGCGGTGGCGGCGGAAGATGCCTCAGGCTGGGTCGAAGACATGTCCCGCTATTCGTTCTGCCTGTGGGACATGGAAGTGATGTGGCATGAGCGCAATGCCTTCGTCGAAGACATGTATGGCGCAGTGCCCAGCCTGGATGCTTATCGCGACAATCGGTTACGCAAGAGGTGACACGTGCTGTAGCCCGGATGAAGCCAAAGGCGGAATCCGGGGTCAGGTTGCGGCGGCGCCAGGGCTGGCCCGATGTTGCCTCTCGATCGGTTTGATCGCTATCGCACGGTTGTCCCGGATTCCCGCTGCGCTTCATCCGGGCTACGTTCTGCGATGGCCCAGGCAGCGAGCAGCGCCCGTAGCCCGGATGAAGCCGAAGGCGAAATCCGGGATCAGGTTGCGGCGGCGGGGCTGGCCCGATGTTGCCTCTCGATCGGGCTGATCGGTATCGCACGGTTGTCCCGGATTCTCGCTGCGCTTCATCCGGGCTACGTTCTGCGATGGCCCAGGCAGCGAGCAGCGCGCGTAGCCCGGATGGAGCCGAAGGCGGAATCCGGGATCAGGTTGCGGCGGCGGCAGGGTTGGCCCGATGTTGCCTCTCGATCGGCTTGATCGGTATCGCACGGTTGTCCCGGATTCCCGCTGTGCTTCATCCGGGCTACGTTCTGCGATGGTCCAGGCAGCGAGCAGCGCCCGTAGCCCGGATGGAGCCGAAGGCGGAATCCGGGGTCAGGTTGCGGCGGCGCCAGGGCTGGCCCGATGTTGCCTCTCGATCGGCTTGATCGGTATCGCACGGTTGTCCCGGATTCCCGCTGTGCTTCATCCGGGCTACGTTCTGCGATGGTCCAGGCAGCGAGCAGCGCCCGTAGCCCGGATGGAGCCGAAGGCGGAATCCGGGGTCAGGTTGCGGCGGCGCCAGGGCTGGCCCGATGTTGCCTCTCGATCGGGTTGATCGGTATCGCACGGTTGTCCCGGATTCCCGCTGTGCTTCATCCGGGCTACGTTCTGCGATGGCCCAGGCAGAGAGCAGCGCGCGTAGCCCGGATGAAGCCAAAGGCGAAATCCGGGATCAGGTTGCGGCGGCGGCAGGGCTGGCCCGATGTTGCCTCTCGATCGGGTTGATCGGTATCGCACGGTGGTCCCGGATTCCCGCTGCGCTTCATCCGGGCTACGTTCGGCGATGGCTCAGGCGGCGCCGCTGGCGGCGGCGCGTTGCAACAGCAGTTCGCGCTCGCGCTCGTTGCGTGTGAGCGACGCGGCCCGCTCGAACTCCTCACGTGCTTCACCGTGTCGTCCCAGGCGGCGCAGCAGGTCACCTCGCACGCTGGGCAACAGGTGGTAGTGGCGCAGCAGCGGTTCGTCGCGCAGCGCGTCCACCAGCGAAAGCCCCACTTCCGGGCCAAACGCCTGTGCGTGCGCCACCGCGCGGTTGAGCGCGACCACCGGCGATGGCATGCAGCGCGCCAGCGTGTCGTACAGCGCGGCAATCTGCGCCCAGTCGGTTTCATCCGGTGCGCGGGCGCGCGCATGGCAGGCTGCGATGGATGCCTGAAGCGTGTACGGTCGTTCGCTGCCGCCCAGTGCTTGCGCACGTTGCAGTGCGGCCAGGCCGCGGCGTATCAGCAACTGATCCCAGCGGGCGCGGTTCTGGTCGTTGAGCAGGATGGGTTCGCCGTTCGGGCCCTGCCGGGCAGCCATGCGCGAGGCCTGGATCTCCATCAACGCCACCAGGCCGTGCACCTCCGCCTCCATCGGCGCGAGTCCGGCCAGCACGCGACCCAGGCGCAGGGCTTCCTCGCAAAGCTGTGGTCGCATCCAGTCGCTGCCCGAGGTGGCGGCGTACCCTTCGTTGAAGATCAGGTAAACCACTTCCAGTACGGACGCGAGCCGTACGGCGAGTTCGTCGCCACGTGGCATCTCGAACGGCACGTTGGCTTCGCTGAGGGTGCGCTTGGCACGCACGATGCGCTGCGCCACCGTGGGTTCGGGTACCAAAAAGGCGCGCGCGATTTCCGTGGTGGTCAGTCCGCCGAGCAGGCGCAGGGTCAGCGCCACGCGCGCTTCGGTGGACAGCAGCGGATGGCACGCCGTGAATATCAGGCTGAGCAGATCGTCACCGACCGGATTGTCGAGCATGGCATCCGGATCTCCCACGGATTGTCCGAGCTGATCCTCGATCTCGCGCGTCAGTTCGCCTTCCTTGCGGCGATGCAGCGCGTGGCGTCGCATCTGGTCGATGGCGCGGTGCTTGGCCGTGGTCATCAGCCAGGCCCCGGGGTTGCGCGGCACGCCGGTACTCGGCCATTGCTCCAGCGCCGTCACCAGCGCGTCCTGCGCGAGCTCCTCGGCCACGCCCACGTCGCGGACGATGCGGGCAAGCCCGGCGATGAGCCGTGGCGCTTCGATGCGCCAGACGGCGTCGATGGTGCGGTGGATGTCGGTGGCCGTCATGGCCGCCGATCACAGCACCATGCCGGTGCGGGTGCAAGTTCACGCGCCCCGGTCAGGGCGGTGACATCACCATCCATTGCACCCCGTAGCGATCGGCAAGCATGCCGAAGCTGGAGGCGAAGAACGTTTTGGACAGCGGCATGCTGGCGTGCCCGCCATCTTCCAGCAGCGCGTTGAAGCGCAGCGTGGCTTCGGCGTCGTCCTTCACGCAGAGCACCAGCGAAAACCCGCGGAACTCGGCGTGACCGCCGCACTCGCCGTCCGAAGCGTTTACCAGTGTCTCGCCCACCTTGAACGAGGCATGCATGATCTTGTCGCCCTGCGGCGGGCGCGGGCCTGCGGCCTGATCACCCGGTTGCTCGGGGTTGTCCCTGAAGCGCACCAGGTGCTGCACCTGGGCGCCCACGGCCTTGCCGTAGAAGGCCAGTGCTTCTTCACAACGGCCATCGAAGAACAGATAGGGCTGAACCATCATGGCGGTGTCTCCGTGGGGTTAGCGGCCATCGGCCAGCTGCGCGCGCATACGGTCTTCCTGTGCGCGCAGTTCGGGCGTGAATGCCTCGCCGAAATCCTCCGCTTCGAACACCCGACGGATCTCGACTTCCGAGGCACCTTCCTCAAACGGGTTGGGGCAGCGTTTCATCCATTCGACGGCTTCCTCCAGCGAGGCGACCTGCAGCAGCCAGAAGCCGGCGATCAGCTCCTTGGTTTCCGCGAAGGGACCGTCGATGACGCTGCGCTTGTCGCCCTCGTAGCGTACCCGTGCGCCATGTGTGCTGGGGTGCAGGCCCTCGCCGGCCAGCAACACGCCTGCCTTCACCAGTTCCTCATTGAACCGGGCCATGTCGGTCAGCAGTTTTTCGCTCGGCATCTCGCCGGCTTCAGAGGCCCGGGTGGCCCGGACCATGGCTACGAATCGCATTGTCGTCACTCCCTCGGGTGGCATGAAGGGACCGCCCCTGGGCGGCTCTCATGCAGTCGACGAACGACCCGGGCGGGATTCGACAAGGTAACGGAGGACATTTTCAGAAAGCGTCGCTAACGCGTGCAGGAGCGCACTTGTGCGCGACCGCAGCGTTGTGACGTTACTGGTGCGTGAAACCTGCGATTGCGCACAAGTGCGCCCCTACAAGGGCGGGCCGGTTCTTACCGGAACGCCAGCGCCATCACGATGCCGATCCACAGCGCCATGCCCAGCCAGTTGTTGTTGCGGAAGGCCCACAGGCAGGCCGCGCGATCGTGCGTGCGGATGCGCCACAGCTGCCAGCCGAACAGGCCGGCAGAGGCCAGCAGGCTCAGCCAGTATGGCCAGCCCAGCGTGGCGCGCTGGCCCACGAACAGCATGGCCAGCAGGAAGGTGGCCATCAGGATGGCCAGGATCGGCAGGTCCGCATCGCCAAACAGGATCGCCGTGGACTTGGCCCCGGCCTTGATGTCGTCCTCACGGTCCACCATGGCGTATTCGGTGTCATACACCACCGACCAGATGATGTTGGCGATGAACAGCAGCCAGCCGATGGGGGGTACCGTGTTCATCACCGCGGCGAAAGCCATCGGGATCGACCAGCCAAACGCCGCGCCCAGCACCACCTGCGGCAGATGCGTGTAGCGCTTGGTGAACGGGTACACCGCGGCCAGCGCAGCGCCGGCAAACGACAGCTGCACGGTGAACTTGTTGGTGAACAGCACCAGGATGAACGAGAACACCAGCAGGCTGGCGAACACGACCAGCGCCTTGCGCGGCGTCACCCGGCCTGCCGCGATGGGCCGGCCGGCCGTGCGTTCCACCTGTGGGTCCAGCTTGCGGTCAGCGAAGTCGTTGATGGCGCAGCCGGCGGCGCGCATGGAGAACACGCCCAGGGTGAAGATCACCAGCAGCTTTACCGGCGGGAAATCCGCGGCGGCCAGCCACAGCGCCCACCACGTAGGCCAGAGCAGGAGCAGGGCGCCGATGGGGCGGTCCATGCGGGTCAGCACCAGGTAGTCGCGCGCCTTGGTGCGATACGGCGCCGGCAACCTCTGCAGCAGCCAGTCCAGTACGCGCGTGGCGCGGCTGGAGCTGTCCGCTGGCTGCGCCTGGCGCCCGGTACCGGGCGACGCGCCGGGGCGCGGGCGCGGTGTATTCGTGGTCGGCAGATTGCGCTTCTGGCGCTTGCGTGATGTGGGAGCCATTTCCCAAGTTTAGCCTGCCCCACCTGTGGCAGTGGCGTGACGGGGTGCCGGTTTGCATGGCCCACGCTGTCGCAAGGGCGTCATGAAGCGGCCTACACTCCGGTCTTCCGCGCCGGACCACGCCCATGCCCAAAGCCCTGAGCCACCTCGCCCTGATCGTCAGCCATCCCACCCGCACCGCGCGCCTGCTCACCGACGTGTTCAGCGATGCGCGTGTCCTGAGCGGGGAAAACCCGGATGACGCCCATCCGGAGGTCATCCTTGCGCTGGCCGGGATCGAGTTCGCGCTGATCCGCGGTCATGGACCCGCTTCGCGCAACGGCGATCACATCGCGTTCGCGGTGACGAAGGACGAGCAGCTCGAATGCGCGCGTCGCATGGACGAACTGGCGCTGGATTACCAGATGGCCCGCGACGATACGGCGCTGTACTTCAGTGATTACGACAACCACGTGTTCGAGCTGGAAGTGGTGGGCGAAGCGGCCTGAACGTTCTGGTATCCCGGATGAAGCCAAAGGCGGAATCCGGGATCAGGTTGCCTCGGTATTCGGGCCGGCCTGATGTTGCTACTCGATTAGCTTGATCGGTATCGCACGGTTGCCCCGGATTCTCGCTGCGCTTCATCCGGGCTACGTCCTGCGATGGCTCAGGCGGCGAGCAGTACCGTAGCCCGGATGAAGCCAAAGGCGGAATCCGGGATCAGGTTGCGGCGGCGGCAGGGCTGGCCCGATGTTGCCTCTCGATCGGGTTGATCGGTATCGCACGGTTGCCCCGGATTCTCGCTGCGCTTCATCCGGGCTACGTCCTGCGATGGCTCAGGTGGCGAGCAGTGCCGTAGCCCGGATGAAGCCAAAGGCGGAATCCGGGATCAGGTTGCCTCGGCATCCGGGCTGGCCTGATGTTGCTAGTCGATCGGGTTGATCGGTATCGCACGATTGCCCCGGATTCTCGCGGCGCTTCATCCGGGCTACGAAGAGCTATCGCAAGAGCAGGCGGTACGCCGGATTCTCGCTTTCGTCGCGGAACGGATAGCCAAGTGAGTCCAGGAAGGCCTGGAACAACGCACGCTCGTCCTGCGGCACCTGGATGCCCACCAGGATGCGCCCGTAGTCGGCGCCCTGGTTGCGGTAATGGAACAGGCTGATGTTCCAGTCCGGATGCATGTGGCTCAGGAAACGCGTGAGTGCGCCCGGCCGCTCCGGGAATTCGAAGCGATAGAGCAGTTCGTCACGGGCCAGCGGTGAACTACCGCCGATCATGTGGCGCAGGTGCAACTTGGCCAGTTCGTCGTCGGTCAGGTCGAGCACGCCGAAGCCGTGCGCGCGGAACGCATCGATCAGCGTCTGGCGCTCCTCGCGATGCGTGGTCTGTACGCCCACGAAGATGTGCGCCTCGCTGGCATTGCCGATGCGGTAGTTGAACTCGGTGATGCTGCGCTGGTCGAGCGCGGCGCAGAAGCGGCGGAAGCTGCCGCGTTCTTCAGGAATGGTGACGGCGAACACCGCTTCGCGTTGTTCGCCCACTTCCGCACGTTCGGCGACGAAGCGCAGACGATCAAAGTTGAGGTTGGCGCCCGACACGATGGCCACCATCGGGTGCTCGGAGACACCGTGCGTTGCCACATACTGCTTCAGGCCCGCCAGCGCCAGCGCGCCGGCCGGCTCGGGCACGCTGCGCGTGTCCTGGAATACATCGCGGATCGCCGCGCAGATGGCGTCGGTATCCACCCGCACCATGTCGTCCACATAGCGCTGGCACAGTTCGAAGGTCAGGTCGCCCACACGCTTCACTGCGGTGCCGTCGGCAAACAGCCCCACTTCCGGCAGCGTGACCGGCGCACCGGCCTGCAGCGATTGCACCATCGCATCGGAATCGCAGGTCTGCACGCCAATCACTTTCACGTCGGGACGCAGCGCCTTCACGTAGCCGGCCACGCCGGCAAGCAACCCACCGCCGCCGACCGGCACGAAGATGGCGTGCAGCGGCCCCGGATGCTGTCGCAGCACTTCCATGCCGACGGTTGCCTGGCCGGCGATCACGGCGGCGTCGTCGAAGGGATGCACGAAGGTGTAACCGTGTTCGGCCTGCAGGCGCGCCGCCGCGGCCTGGGCGTCGCTGTAGGAGTCGCCCGCAAGCACCACCTCGACCAGGGCGCCGCCGAAGCGTCGCACCGCGTCCACCTTCACTTGCGGGGCGGTCACCGGCATCACGATCACGGCGCGTATGCCCAGTCGTGCCGCAGCCAATGCCACGCCCTGCGCATGGTTGCCGGCGGAGGCGGCAATGACACCGCGCGCGCGCTGTGCTTCATCCAGCTGCGACATGCGGTTGTAGGCGCCGCGCAGCTTGAACGAGAACACCGGTTGCTGGTCTTCGCGCTTCAGCAGAACGCGCTGGCCCAGTCGCGCGGACAACAGCGCTGAAGGCTCCAGCGCCGTTTCGCGTGCTACGTCATAGACGCGTGCGCCCACGGTCTGCCGCAGCAGTTCGTGCTCGCTCAGCCCGGGTATGGTGTCGACGGGAGCAGCCAGCGCATTCATGGGGTGGCGACGGGGTGGCTGACCTCGATCACGTCCACCAGCTTGCGGGTCTGCTTGATGATCTGCTCCACCGTGTCGTCCGCGCCGTGCATCACCAGCGTGAGCTGCGACACGGCAGGGTCTTGCGTGGTGGCGACGGTGAGCGAGTCGATGTTGCAGTGGCGCGCGGCAAACAGCCCGGCCACGCGCATCAGTGCGCCCGATTCATTCTGCAGCAGGATGGAAAGCGTGTGTTTCATGGCAGCTCCGTAACCCTTCCTATCCGTCATTCCCGCGCAGGCGGGAATCCAGTGCCTTTGCGGGTCTGCGCAAAGGCCTGAAGACGCTGGATTCCCGCCTTCGCGGGAATGACGATCTCTTTGTCGTTCCCGGTCAGGGGCACGGTTCTAGAACATGTCGCTCTTGGAATCCTCAGTCACCGCCGGCGCCACGCGCGAGGGAATGAAGTCGCCCGTGATCATCTGCGCATACGTCGCACCGGGCCCGACCATCGGGTATACGCCGGCATCCGGGTCGATCATCACTTCCAGGAAGGCGGGGCCATCGAAGGCGAGGAAATCGGCAATGGTGTCCGCCAGCTCTGCCTTGTCCTCGAGCCGCTTTGCCCACTCGAACCCGTCAGCCTGTGCGGCCTTGATGAAGTCTTTCTTGTGCAGGCTCTTGTCCGACGAGGCAAAGCGGCCGCGGAAGAACAGCTTCTGCCACTGGCGCACCATGCCGTCGCCGATGTTGTTGAGCACCACCACCTTCACCGGCAGGCCGTAGGTGGTGACGGTTTCCAGCTCGCCCAGGTTCATGCGGATGCTGGCGTCACCGTCGATATCGATGACCACGGCGTCGCGCCGCGCGAACTGCGCGCCGATGGCGGCAGGCAGGCCAAAGCCCATCGTGCCCATCGAGCCAGAGGTGAGCCAGTGGCGCGGTTCGCGGAAATCGAAATACTGCGCGGACCACATCTGGTGCTGGCCCACGCCGGTGCTGATGATGGCGCGACCCTGCGTATGCTGGTTGATCGCCTGAATCACCGCCTGCGGCTGGATCAGCGCGCTGTCGCGATCGTAGTTCAGCGCATGGATCTGCTTGAGCTGGGCGATATGCGCGTGCCAGTTCGCGTAGCGACCTTCCGCGGCAAACTCCAGGCCATGGCGCACGCCATACTGGTGCAGGCGCGACAGCGTGGCGTCGAGGTCGCCGTGGTGATGCCAGTCCACCGACTTCACCTTGCCGATTTCGGCTGGGTCGATGTCGATCTGCGCGATGTAGCGCGCATTGGGCGCGAAGCGATCCGGCACGCTGGCCACGCGGTCGTCGAAGCGCGCACCCAGTGCCAGCAGGAAATCGCAGTCTTCCACGGCGTAGTTGGCATACGCCGTGCCGTGCATGCCCAGCATGTGCAGCGCCAGCGGATCGGTGGTGTCCATCGCGCCGATGCCCATGAGCGTGGTGGTCACCGGCAGGCCGAACTGGCGGACAAAGGCACGCAGCGTGGCCGATGCCTCGCCGGCAATGATGCCGCCACCGGCGTAGATCAGCGGACGCTTCGCCTTGGCCAGCGCCGCGAAGAAGGCCTCGCATTGCGCGTCGTCCACGCGTGCATTCTGGATGGCGTGCTGGCGTGCGCGATAGCCGGGAATCGGCAGGGTACCTTCGCCGGCGAAAGTGAGCGGCGTGTTCTGCACATCCTTGGGGATATCCACCACCACCGGGCCGGGACGGCCGCTGCGGGCGATCTCGAAGGCCGTGCGCAGCGTTTCCTCCAGCCGCGATGCATCGGTCAGCAGGAACACATGCTTGGCGCAGGGGCTCATGATGTTGCTGACCGGCGCTTCCTGGAAGGCATCGCTGCCCAGCGCGCCCGTGGGCACCTGGCCGCAGATCACCACCATCGGCACCGAGTCGGACATCGCATCGCGCACCGGCGTCACCATGTTGGTGGCACCCGGGCCAGAGGTGACGATGGCCACGCCCACCTTGCCCGAGGCGCGCGCATAGCCGGCCGCCATGAAACCTGCGCCCTGTTCGTTCGCGGGCACGATCAGTGGCATGGGTTCGCCGCCCAGCGGCGAGAGGTGCGTGGCGTTGTATCGGAACACGGCGTCGTACACCGGCAGGATCGCGCCGCCCGAATAGCCGAACAGCACGTCCACGCCTTCATCGGCCAATACCTGTACCACCACTTCCGCACCGCTCATGTTCTGGCCGGCAAGCGGATGGCTCGCCATCGGCGCGGATATCTCGTGCTCTGCGAAGGGGCGTTGCAGTGGCATGTTCACGGTGGTCGGGGTTCCCAGCTCGCCGACGGGTCGGCGGTTCGAATTCGGTTGGAAAAACTCCCTCCCCTGCATGTCAGGGGAGGGACAGGGAGGGGGAATGCGTGCGGGATAGGCACCCCTCATAAGTCGAACAAAAAGCATTTGGTATTGCGAAAATCTCTCCGTGTCGTCATCCCCGCGCAGGCGGGGATCCAGTGCCCTTGTGTTCTTGCATCAACCCATAAGTCACTGGATTCCCGCCTACGCGGGAATGACGAGCAAAAAGGCGAATCAGCCCACCTTCTTGAGCGGCTCGGCCGCCGGCTTGGGCGCATTGGCCTGCAGCCACGGCATGCGCGCGCGCAACTGCGCACCGACCTTCTCGATCGGATGCTCAAGGTCAGCCTGCTTGAACTTCTGGTAGTTCGGCAGGCCAGCCTTGTGCTCGGCGATCCAGTTCTTGGCAAAAGTGCCGTCCTGGATATCCTTCAGCACGTCCTTCATGCGCGCCTTGGTGCCGGCGTCGATCACGCGCGGACCGCTGACGTAGTCGCCGTACTGCGCGGTTTCGGAGACGAACTCCAGCATGCGGCTGATGCCGCCTTCGTAGAACAGGTCCACGATCAGCTTCAGTTCGTGCAGCACTTCGTAATAGGCGATTTCCGGCTGGTAGCCGGCTTCCACCAGCGTCTCGAAACCGGCCTGCACCAGCGAGCTGGCGCCGCCGCACAGCACGGCCTGTTCGCCGAACAGATCCGTTTCGGTCTCTTCCTTGAAGTCGGTCTTGATCAGCAGGGCGCGACCGCCGCCAATGCCATCGGCATAGGCCTTGGCCTTGGCTTCGGCGTTGCCGCTGACGTCCTGGTGGATCGCCCAGATGCTGGGCACGCCACGGCCAATTTCGTACTCGCGACGCACCAGCGCGCCCGGACCCTTCGGGGCCACCAGGATCACGTCGATGTCCTTGCGCGGGTCGATCTGCTTGAAGTGCACGTTGAAGCCGTGCGCGAACAACAGCGCGGCACCCGGCTTGATGTTCGGCTCGATGCTTTCCTTGTACAGCGCCGGCTGCACCATGTCCGGGGTCAGCACGGCGACCAGGTCGGCGTCTTTCACCGCGTCACCCGGCTCGGCCACGTTGAAGCCTTCGGCACGGGCCTTTTCCCACGAGGGTCCGTTCTTGCGCAGGCCGACCACGACGTCGAGACCGGAGTCGCGCAGGTTGAGGGCGTGGGCGCGGCCCTGGCTGCCGTAGCCGAGGACGGCGATGCGGGCCTTGGCCAGCGTGTCGTTGGTATTGCTGCTGCTCATGCGGTGACTCCTGCGGTCGTGTCTTCGTTGACGTGTGTGTTGGAAGCGGAAGAAGCGGATGGACTGCGTGCTGCAATGGGTTGCGTGGTGGCGCCATCGGAGGCGGAACCCACCAGCGAGACGTACTTGGCCAGCGCGCCGCGCGTGACCTTGGGTGCCGGCGGCTGCCAGCTGGCGCGACGCGAGGCGAGGTCGGCGGTGGTGCTGATCTCGCGCGTGTCGGCGTCGATGCGGATGCGGTCGCCTTCGCGCAGCAGCGCGATAGGGCCGCCACGCGCGGCTTCCGGTGCGATATGGCCCACCATGTAGCCGTGGGTGGCGCCGGAGAAACGGCCGTCGGTGATCAGGGCAACGTCGTCGCCCAGCCCGCGGCCGATCAGGGCGGCCGTCACGCCGAGCATTTCGCGCATGCCCGGGCCGCCGGCCGGACCTTCGTTACGGATGACGATGACGTCACCCTTCTCGATGGTGCCGCCCTGCACGGCGGCAAAGGCCTGCTCCTCGCTCTCGAAGACGCGTGCGCGGCCTTCGAAGTGATTCGCGCCCTTGCCGGCGAGCTTGAGGATGCAGCCTTCCGGTGCGAGGTTGCCGTACAGGATGGAATAGCCTCCACGCGGCTTCAGCGGCTGGGTGACCGGATGCACCACGTCCTGCGTTTCGGCGTGCGGTGCGGCGGCGGCTTCCTCGAACAGGCTGCGGCCGGTAACGGTGGGTGCATCCACCAGCATGCCGGCGCCGATCAACTCCTGCGCCACGCGTGCGGCGCCGCCGGCGCCGAACATCTCCACGGCGGTGTAGCGGCCGCCCGGCAGCAGGTCGGCGATCACCGGCGTGTGCTTGGAGGCGGGTTCGAAGTCTTCCAGCGTCCAGCGCGTACCGGCTTCGCGAGCGATGGCCAGCAGGTGCAGCACGGCATTGGTGGAACCGGCGGTGGCGGCGACCATGCGCGTGGCGTTGCGGAACGCGTCTTCGGTGAGGAATTCGCGCGGCGTGCGGTTCTCGCGCAGGCAATCCATCACCAGCTCGCCGCAGCGACGCGCGGCGGCCGTCTTGGCCGGATGCGTGGCGGGAATGTCGTTGAAGCCCATCGGCGACAGGCCCAGCGTGGTCAGCACCATCGCCATGGTGTTGGCGGTGAACTGGCCACCGCAGGCGCCGGCGCCCGGGCAGGCGTCACGCTCCACCGACGTCAGCTCGGCATCGTCGATCTTGCCCGCGCCATGCGCGCCGACCGCTTCGAACACCTGCTGGATGGTGATGGGGTGGTTATCGTGCGTGCCGTGGGCGATGGTGCCGCCGTACAGCGCAACGCTGGGGATGTTCAGGCGGGCCATCGCCATCGCCGCGGCAGGGATGGTCTTGTCGCAGCCGCACAGCACCACCATGGCATCCAGGCAATGGCCGTCGACGGCCAGCTCAATGGAGTCGGTGATCACCTCGCGGCTGATCAGCGAAGCGCGCATGCCGGGCGTACCCATGGCGATGCCGTCGGTCACCGCGATGGTGTTGAACTCGATGGGCGTGCCGCCGGCGGCACGGATGCCTTCGGCGACGTGCTCGGCCAGCTCACGCAGGTTGAGGTTGCACGGGCTCACGTTGGACCACGTGTGCACCACCGCCACCAGCGGCTTGGCGATGGCGGCATCGTCCAGGCCGGTGGCGCGCAGCATGGCGCGCGCCGGGGCACGGTCGGGGCCGGTCTTGATCAGGTCACTGCGCATGCACGTTCCTCGGGAAAGTCGGAGAAGAGATCAGCCGCATGCGCGCCCCCAGCGGAGGAAGGCCGCGGCATTGCATGCGTGTTCGTCGATGGCGGCCAGCACGGCTTCCAGCACGGCCTGCGTGCCGGCGCTGCCGCCGATGTCGCGCGTGTGCGGGCCGTGCTCCAGCACGTCCGCCACGGCGGCTTCCACCGTGGCCGCTTCCTGCTCCAGGCCCAGCGAGTGACGCAGCAGCATCGCGGCGGAGAGGATGGCGCCCGTGGGGTTGGCCACGCCCTGGCCGGCGATGTCCGGTGCGGAACCGTGGATCGGCTCGTACAAGCCAGCCTTGGCCTCGCCCAGCGAGGCCGACGGCAGCAGGCCCAGCGAACCAGCCAGTGCGGCGGCTTCGTCGGTGAGGATGTCGCCGAACAGGTTCTCGGTAACCACCACGTCGTACTTGCCCGGCTGCGTCAGCAGCAGCATGGCCATGGAGTCGACCAGCTGGTGTTCCAGCTTCACGTCCGGGAATTCAGCGGCAACGCGCTGCACCGTGCTGCGCCACAGGCGGGAGGTTTCCAGCACGTTGGCCTTGTCCACCGAGGTGACGTGCTTGCGGCGCTCGCGGGCCAGCTGGAACGCACGTCGCGTCACGCGTTCCACTTCAGCGACGGTGTACTTGCATTCGTCGGTGGCGGTGTCGATGGTGCGCGTCTTGGCGCCGAAGTAGGCGCCGCCGGTCAGTTCGCGCACGAACAGCACGTCAACGTTGTGCAGCTTCTCGTTCTTCAGCGGTGACAACGCGGCCAGTGCCGGGTGCACCTGCAGCGGGCGCAGGTTGGCGTAGACGCCCAGGGCCGCACGCAGCGCAAGCAGGCCTTGCTCCGGACGCACCGGTGCACTCGGGTCGGACCACTTCGGGCCACCCACCGCGCCCAGCAGCACGGCATCGGCCGCCTTGCACGCGTCCAGCGAGGCGGCCGGCAACGGTTCGCCCGTGGCATCGATGGCGCAGCCGCCGATCAGGTGCTCTTCGAAATGGAAGTGATGGTCGTAGTGCGCGGCGACTGCGTCGAGCACGGCCACGGCCGCTGCAGTGACTTCAGGACCGACGCCGTCGCCGGGCAAAGTGACGATGTTCGCTCTCATGCAGCTTTCTCCACGCGTTGTTCGTAGGCGGTGATGGCGTCGGCGTGCTGCTGGAGATAGCCCAGCTGGTCCACGCCGTTGAGCAGGCAGTGACGTGCAAACGGTTCGAGCTGGAAGCGGATGTGGCCGCCGTCCGGCAGGGCGATGACCTGTTCCTTCACGTCAATGGTCAGTTCGATGCCGGGGTTGGCGAGCAACCAGCGGTGCTCGGCTTCGTCCAGCACGATGGCGAGCAGGCCGTTCTTCAGCGCGTTGTTGCGGAAGATGTCGGCGATCTCGCTGCACAGCACGGCATGGATGCCGTAATCCAGCAGGGCCCACGGCGCGTGTTCGCGCGAGGAGCCGCAACCGAAGTTGCGACCGGCGACCAGGATGGAGCAGCCCCTGGCCTTCGGCTGGTTCAGCGGGAACGCCGGGTTGTCGCTGCCGTCGGCCTGGTAGCGCCAGTCGTTGAAGCACAGCTTGCCCAGGCCCGCGCGCTCGGTGGTCGTCAGGAAGCGCGCGGGGATGATGCGGTCGGTGTCGATGTTCTCGTCCGGCAGCACGGCCGTGCGGGAGTGGAGGCGGGTGATCGGCTTCATGCGGCAGCCTCCGTCATGTATTCGCGTGGATCGGCGATGCGGCCAGCCACCGCAGAAGCGGCGGCGGTGGCGGGGCTCGCCAGCACGGTGCGCGCACCCTTGCCCTGGCGACCTTCGAAGTTGCGGTTGGAGGTGCTCACCACCAGCTGTCCCGGCTGTGCGAAGTCACCGTTCATGGCGATGCACATGGAACAGCCCGGCTCTCGCCACTCGGCGCCGGCCGCGGTGAACACGTGATGCAGGCCTTCGCTTTCGGCATCGCGGCGGACGGCTTCGGAGCCCGGCACCACCAGCATGCGCACGCCGTCGGCAACATGGCGGCCGCGCAGCACGTGGGCGGCCTCGCGCAGGTCTGACAGGCGCGAGTTGGTACAGCTGCCCACGAACACCACGTCCACCGGCGTGCCCTGCATCGGCTTGCCAGCTTCGGCCTGCATGTAGTCGAGGGCGCGCTTTTCTTGCGGATTGCGTGCGGCAGGCACCGGCTTGTCCATGGCGATCGCCATGCCCGGGTGCGTGCCGTAGGTAACGGTGGGGCGGATCTTCGCCGCATCGATGCGCACTTCGCGGTCGTACTGGGCACCATCGTCGGTACGCAGCGCCTTCCAGCGCGACACGGCGGCATCCCACGCAGCGCCCTGCGGTGCGCGCGGACGACCCTTCAGCCAGGCGAAGGTGGTGTCATCCGGCGCGATCAGGCCGGCGCGTGCGCCCGCTTCGATCGACATGTTGCACACCGTCATGCGCTCTTCCATCGACAGCTTCTCGATGGCCTTGCCGCGGTATTCGATGACGTAGCCGGTGCCGCCGTCCACGCCGATCTCGCCGATGATGTGCAGGATCAGATCCTTCGCGCCTACGCCGGCCGGCAGGTCGCCGTCGACGTGAATCGCCAGCGTCTTGGCCTTGCGCTGCAGCAGGCACTGCGTGGCCATCACATGGCCCACTTCGGTGGTGCCGATGCCGAACGCCAGTGCACCGAACGCACCGTGCGTGGAGGTGTGGCTGTCGCCACATACGATGGTCATGCCCGGCTGCGTTGCGCCCAGCTCAGGGCCGAACACGTGGACGATGCCACGGTCGTTGCTGTCCCAGCCGTGCAGTTCCACGCCGAACTCGCGGCAGTTCTTTTCCAGCTGCGACACCTGCGCCTTGGCTTCGGCATTCGCGTACGGACGCTCGCCATCCGCGCCAGCGGGCAGGGTGGGCGTGGAGTGATCCAGCGTGGCCAGCATGCGATCGGGACGACGCAGCTTCAGGCCGCGCTCGCGCAGTTCGCTGAAGGCCTGCGGCGAGGTGACTTCGTGCACCAGGTGCAGGTCGATGTAGAGGATGGCCGGCGTGTCATTGCTTTCAGCAGCAACGACGTGGGCGTCCCAAACCTTTTCGAACAGGGTCTTTGCCATTACGCAGCCTCCTGCGCGGCTTCGACCTGCACGGGGGTCAACCATCCCCACTTGTCTTCGGTGGTGCCGTCAAACAGGCCGAAGAACGCCTTCTGCAGCGCGCGCGTGATGTCGCCGGGACGGCCCGCGCCGACCTGCTTGCGATCCACCGACCGCACCGGGGTGATTTCGGCGGCGGTGCCGGTCATGAAGATCTCGTCGGCGGTGTACAGCGCTTCGCGTGGCAGGTCGCGTTCTTCCACGGCAATGCCCAGCTCGCCGGCCAGGGTCATCACCGACTCGCGCGTGATGCCGGCCAGGATGCCCGCGCTGGTCGGCGGGGTGAGCAGCTTGCCGTTCTTCACCAGGAACAGGTTCTCGCCCGCGCCTTCGCTCAGCAGGCCGTTGTGGCCCAGCGCGATGCCTTCGGCGTAGCCGCCGCGACGCGCTTCCAGCGCGATCAGCTGGCTGCTCAGGTAATTGCCGCCGGCCTTGGCCCAGCTCGGGAAGGTGTTGGGCGCCGGGCGGTTCCACGAAGAGACGCACACATCCGCACCGTGCTCGATGGCGTCGCCCAGGTAGGCGCCCCATTCCAGCGCCATGATGGCCACGTCCACCGGCGAATCCGCCTTGGGCAGCACGCCCAGGCCACCTGCACCGCGGAACACGATGGGGCGCACATAGGCCGACTTCATGTGGTTCGCGCGGATCACTTCGTGACAGGCCGCGTTGATCTCTTCTTCGCTGTAGCCGATCTCGATCTCGTACACCTTGGCCGACTCGAACAGGCGGCGGGTGTGGTCGGCCAGGCGGAAATAGGCAGGGCCCTGGGGCGTGGCGTAGACGCGTTCGCCTTCGAATACCGAGGAACCGTAGTGCAGGGCGTGGGTGCTGACGTGGACCGTCGCCTCGGTCCAGGGTTTGATCTGGCCGTTGTGCCAGAGAAAGGGCGTTGTCATCTCGGGACTCCTCGGTATTACAGGCTGGCGACTGCAGCCCGTTGCGATGCGGGTTGTTGTCGTTCGATGCGGTTGACGATGGCGAGCGCGGCGTGCGCGGTCGCTTCGATGATGTCGGTGCTCACGCCGGAGCCGCGCCAGTCGCGCTCGCCATGGCGTGCGGTGAGCTTGGCCTGGCCCTGCGCGTCACCACCCTCGCTGACGGCGCGCACCTGGAACTGGGTGACGTCCAGCGTGGTGCCGGTGGCGCGTTCGATGGCGCGCAGCACGGCGTCCACCGGGCCGTCGCCGATGGCGGCTTCACCCACTTCGTCGCCGTTGTCGTGCGTCAGCTTCACCGACGCCGAGGCGCTGCCGCCCAGGTGCGAGTTGGTGTTGAGCTGCACGATGTGCCACGGGCCGGTTGCTTCCGGGTCCATGCCCAGCGCGATGGCTTCCAGGTCTTCGTCGTGCACTTCGCGCTTCTTGTCGGCCAGCGCCTTGAAGCGCGCGAAGATGCTGTCCATCGCGGCCTCGTCCACTTCATGGCCCAGGGTCTGCAGGCGCTGGCGCAGCGCGTGGCGACCAGAGTGCTTGCCCAGCACCAGCTTGGTCTCGCCCATGCCTACGTCCTGCGGACGCATGATTTCGTAGGTGCCGCGATGCTTGAGCATGCCGTGCTGATGGATGCCCGACTCGTGCGCGAAGGCGTTGTCGCCGACGATGGCCTTGTTGCGCGGCACGGCCTGGCCAGTCAGCTGGGTCAGCAGGCGCGAGGTGGGAACCAGCTTGCGCGTGTCGATGCCGGTTTCCACGCCGTAGTAACCGGGGCGCACGCGCAGCGCCATCACGATCTCTTCCAGCGAGGCATTGCCGGCGCGCTCGCCGATGCCGTTGATGGTGCACTCCACCTGGCGCGCGCCCGCCGACACGGCGGCCAGGCTGTTGGCCACGGCCATGCCCAGGTCGTCGTGGCAGTGGCTGGAGAACACCACCTTGTCGGCACCGCGCACGTGCTTGCGCAGATAGGCGAAGCGCTCGGCGATTTCAGCGGGCGTGGTGTAGCCGACGGTGTCGGGTGCATTCACTGTGGTGGCGCCGGCGGCGATGGCCGCGCTGAACACCTCGACCAGATATTCCGGTTCGGTGCGCATGGCGTCTTCGGCGGAGAACTCCACCTCGTGGCAGAGCTTCCTGGCGCGCTCGATGGCGGCGCAGGCCGTATCGATCACCTGCTGCTTGCTCATGTTGAGCTTGTGCTCGCGATGCAGCGGGCTGGTCGACAGGAACAGATGGATGCGCGAGTGGCGGGCGGCTTCCAGCGCGCGGCCGCAGGCGTCGATGTCGCCGTCCACGCAACGCGCCAGGCCGCACACGGTGGGGCCACGCAGCACGCGGGCGATTTCTGCGACGGAGCCGAAGTCATCGGGCGATGCGCTGGGAAAGCCCGCCTCGATGATGTCCACGCCAAGAGCTTCAAGCGCGTGCGCCATGCGGAGTTTGGCGCGCCGGTCCATGGAAAAACCGGGCGCCTGCTCGCCGTCGCGCAGGGTGGTGTCGAAAATGCGCACGCGTTCGGCGGCTACATCGCCCACGTCGCTGCTCTCGTTGCTGGTATTGGGGGTCATCATCTGGCTCCGCTGGTACGTGCCGTTGGGCAACAAAAAACCCCGCATCCGTTACCGGGTGCGGGGTTTGTTGGTGGTATCTAGGTCAGTTTTGCTTTACCTGGACACACGCCCTCAGCCCGCACCTCCGTTGGTAATAAGGAGTACGAGTACAAGGGCAAGAAGGAGGTTGTTGCGAAGGCGCAGCACGCCGTCGAAGGTCGGTGGACCAATCGGTTCGGCTATGCGTTCGTGGCTGTTGCGCTGCGACATGCAACCGACCCTAACGGCCGGTGCGAGGGGTTGTCAACAGTTTCTTTTGAAAATTTCACATCCGCGTGTCGCGCCGCACATTCGGACGTCCAGATGGCCGAACGACTCGCGCGTGCACGTCGCACGCGCGAGGAGCCGTGAAATCAGCGGCGCGTGGCCAGCTCGCGCAGATACAGCGAAAGGGCTTGCTGCAGCTGGTTTTGCGCTGATTTCCGCAGGGCGATGGGTTGTTCGTTGTCGAGGGCCACGGCGGCCTTCATCAGCTGCTGCACCACCATGGCGGCGGGGCGAAGTTCGCCCGCGGGAATGCCGGGGGCATGGATCGCAAGGATCTGGCTGAGGTAATCGCGCATGCGCTGGCGAATGGTGCGAGCCAACATGGAGGGCAGGGTGCCGGCGACCTCCACCAACGCAACAAAGGCCGGATGTTGCTTGCGGTAATCGGCAAAGGCGCGCAGCAGGTGAGACGCAAGTTCTTCCGTGGTCCAGCCGGCGGTCTGGGCGACCAGCTGCTCCATGTGCGCGTTCAGACCGTTGGCGTGGGTGGTGATCAGGGCCTCGGCTACCGACTCCTTGGTAGGGAAGAACTGATACAGCGAACCGATGGAGGCACCGGCGCGGGCAGCGATCTCGGTCATCGTGGTGCCATCGAAACCTTTTTCGACGAAGCAGTCCGAGGCGGCCGAAAGCAGCGCGGCCACCCGTTCGTGGCCGCGGCGGCGGCTGGGCGCGCGCCCTCCCTGGCTTGTGTTTTGTGAGGACATCCTCATAAACTCCAATGTGAGGCTACCCTCACATATTAGTCTTCCCCGCAGACGCCGTGACGCTGCATGAACCGGGCCGATTCTACGCTGATGCCTGCCCGATCACGGCATATCCCCTGGAGTTACCGATGGAAAAGCTTGATCCCCGTACCACCGCGCTGGTCCTGATCGACCTGCAGAAGGGCATTGCCGCGTTCGCCGGTGGCCCGCATACCAGTGCGGAAGTAAACGCCCGCGCCGGTCGCCTGGCGGCCCGTTTCCGTGAACTGGGCGCACCTGTGGTGCTGGTGCGCGTGGGCTGGTCCGCCGATGGCGGCGACATGCTGCGCCCGCTGACCGATGAGGCCCCGCGCCAAGTGACGCTGCCGGACAACTGGCTGGAATACGCCGACGAGCTCAACGTGGCCGATGGCGATATCCACGTGCTCAAGCACCAGTGGGGCGCCTTCTACGGCACCCAGCTGGAACTGCAGCTGCGTCGCCGCGGTATCACGCAGATCGTGCTGGGCGGCGTGTCCACCAACATCGGCGTGGAATCCACCGCGCGCCAGGCGTTCGAACTCGGCTTCCATCAGGTGCTGGTCGAGGACGCCATGAGCTCCTCCAACGCTGACATGCATCAGTTCGCCGTGCAGAACATTTTCCCGCGCCTGGGCCGGGTGCGTTCCACCGAGCAGGTGCTCGCCGCGCTGGCCTGATTTGCCCGACCGTCTGTACTCTCCCCCAGGCCTGAGCGTCAGGCGGGAGAGCAGACATGATGTTGAAACACGTGGGGTGGATGGCGGCGTTGTTGTTGGGCGTGGCGTGTTCGGCGCGTGCCGACGAAGCGCATTTCACCGCTAGCGAGGTGACGGTGAATGGCCATCGCCACGCCTACCAGGTGTTCGTGCCCCATGGCTGGTCCGCCGATCGCGCGTGGCCGGTGGTGCTGTTCCTGCACGGCAGCGGCGAGCGCGGCAGCGACAACGAGGCCCAGCTCAACGCGGGCCTGCCGCCGTGGCTGAAAGCGCACGGCGCCGATTTCCCCGCCGTGGTGGTCGTGCCCCAGGCACCCGACGACACCGTGTGGAGCGGCGAGGTGGAGCGCGCGGCCATGGCCGCGCTGGAACAGAGCATCAAGACCTGGCACGGCGACCGCTCGCGCCTTTACCTCACCGGCTTGTCGATGGGCGGTTATGGCGCCTGGCAGCTGGCGGTGGATCACCCGGGCATGTTTGCCGCCGCCGTGGTGATCTGTGGCGGCGTGCAGTCACTGGACGACATGCCGGAGCTGAAGGTTTACGGCGCGCCCGCCGGCGCTGGCGCGTTCGACTGGGTGGCGCAACGCGTGCAGCCCATGCCGGTGTGGATTTTCCACGGCGCCGCTGACGACCAGGTGCCCACCGAAGAGTCGCGCGCCATGGACAAGGCCCTGCTCAAGGTAGGCGATCCGGTGCGTTACACCGAATATCCCGGCGTGGGCCATGGCTCCTGGCTGCGCGCTTACGACGAGCCCGAACTGTGGCCGTGGATGTTCAGCCAGCGGGTGAATGTCTTGCGCTGACCCGGCCTGGGTTGCGCCGAAGGCCGCAAGGTCTTCCCGTCATGAGACGCGTCATGTTGCGGTGCGGTATTTAGTTGCAGCGCAATCGCATCGCGCCGCCAAGCCATTTGCGCCGAGTTGGCCGACATCTCCGGCTAAAAACCTTCCGCACTGCACAGAAATAACCTTCGCAAGCTCGCTTTACTTCATTTCGTGAAAACGTTTACGCTCGTTTGAAATAAGAATTTTCTTACGGCGCGGTGAGGGAATGAAGAAGGCGACCATCAAGGACGTGGCTCGGGTGGCGCAGGTGTCAGTCGCGTCGGTATCCCGTGCCCTCAACAGGCAAGGTGGCGTGACCGCTGAGACGGTCGAACGCATCCGCGCGGCCGCCCGCCAGCTGCGCTACATCCCCGACAACGCCGCCCGCAGCCTGATCACCCGCCGCACGCATACCGTCGGGGCCCTGCTGCCCGACCTGTATGGCGAATTCTTCTCCGAGCTGATCCGCGGCATCGATCTGGCGGCTCGCGCCCGTGGACTGCAGCTGCTGGTATCGAGCTCGCACGACGGCCTGGAAGATGCCTCCGCCGCCATGCGCGCCATGCTCGGTCGCGTGGACGGCATGTTGATCCTCTCGCCCTGGGTCGACCAGGCGTTTCTCGAGGCCAACCTGCCCGGCGACCTGCCCACGGTGCTGATGAACAGCCCGGTCGAAGGCGGCGAGCACGACGTGATCAATATCGACAATCGCGGCGGCGCCCATGCCATGACGGAGCATCTGCTGCGCAAGGCCGGCCACCCGACCGTGACGTTCATTGCCGGTCCCGCCGGCAACTACGACTCCGTGCAGCGCGAACTGGGTTATCGCCAGGCCATGGCGGAGTTTGCGCCGAAGGCCGCGGTGGATGTGGTGGCCGGCAGCTTCACCGAGGAGTCGGGCTATCACGCCGGTCGCGAACTGCTGGCGCGCAAGCAACGTCCGCGCGCCGTGTTTGCCGCCAACGACATGATGGCGGTGGGTTGCCTTTACGCCTTCAAGGAAGCGGGCCTGCAAGTGCCCCAAGACATCGCACTTGCCGGCTTCGACGATATCCCGATCGCGCGTTACCTGACGCCGTCGCTCAGCACGGTAAGCGTACACATTGCCGAACTGGGCCGTAACGCGCTCGAACGACTGGCCGTGCAACTGGATGGGCACGAACGGTCGCACACCACGGACACGCTTGGTTGCGCGGTCGTGATCCGGCACACCTGCGGCGCCAGTTAAGAGCGTCGTCTAGACCAATAAACCAAACCAGGGCGCAAGCCCGTTCGATTTCAGATCGACTTTGGAGGGGAGTCAATGAACCTGTTGCACATGAAGAAGAAGCTGCTGGCCAGCCTGATCACCGGCACGGTCATCGCCACCGCTGCCGTGCCCACCGTGGCATGGTCGCAGACGGCCAACGCCACGTTGCGCGGCAAGGCGCCGGCGAACGCGGAAGTCACCGCGAAAAACGTCGCCACCGGTGCGGTGCGCCGCTCCAACGCCGACGCCCAGGGCAGCTATGCGCTGGTGGGCCTGCCGCCGGGCACCTATCAGGTGGACGCAGGCGCGGGCACCGAACGCACCGTGACGCTCACGGTGGCATCCACCGCGTCGCTTGACCTCACCGCCGCTGCCCCCGAAGCGGCCGCCACTGCCAACGCCAAGAACCTCGGCGGTGTCTCCGTGTCGGCAACCACCCTGCAGGAAGTGAAGACGCCGGAGGTGGGCGCCACCATTTCGCTGCGCCAGATCGACACGATTCCCCAGGTTTCGCGCAACTTCCTCGAGTTCGCCGACACCGTCCCGGGCATGGTCTTCACGGTAGATCCGTCGGGCCACACGTCCTTGCGTGGCGGTGCTATGAACGATAGTTCTGTAAACGTTTACATCGACGGCGTGGGCCAGAAGAGCTACGTGGTCGGCGGCGGCGTGGCCGGTCAGAACAACAGCCAGGGCAACCCGTTCCCGCAGCTCGCCATCGGCGAGTACAAGGTGATCACCTCCAACTACAAGGCGGAGTACGACCAGCTCTCCAGCGCGGCGGTGACGGCGCAGACCAAGTCGGGCACCAATGAATTCCACGGTGAGGCGTACTACCGCTACACCGACGATTCGTTCCGCGCGAAGACGCCGTCGGAAGACGCGCAGGGCACCAAGTCGTCGTCGGAAGAGAAGGAATACGGCTTTGCCGTGGGCGGTCCGATCATCCAGGACAAGATGCACTTCTTCATGGCGTACGAAGCCAAGCGCTTCGACACGCCGGTGACCGTGGCGCCGAGCGCCGATGGCGCACCGGGCGTGCCGTACCTGCCGACCAGCGTTTCCTCGCAGATGGGCCCGGCCAACCTGCCGTTCCAGGAGGACCTGTACTTCGGCAAGATCGACTGGGAACCCACCGATCGCGACCGCTTCGAAGTGAGCGCGCAGATCCGCAATGAAACACAGCTCGATGGCATCGGCGCCGACCAGCAGAACACCACCTCGGCCGCCTACAACATCAAGAACAACAGCGAGCGCTACGTGGCGCGCTGGCAGCACAGCGGCCAGGCGTACTTCAATGAGCTGATCGTCGGTTATGAAGACGCCAAGTACTCACCCACCGCAGTGAACATCGGCAACGGCTACGTGTACACGTGGGAGCGCCCGATCGACGACCCGACCATCATCGCCACCGGCGCGGCCAGCCCGCAGTCCACGCAGAACAAGAGCCAGCGTGGTCCGTCCATCCAGGACGACTTCACCTTCAATGACCTGGAATGGCACGGCGACCACGTCGTGAAGATGGGCATGAAGCTGAAGCTGGTGACGCTGGAAGCGTCCGACGCGTCGGACATCAACCCGCAGTACTACTACAACGTCACCACCGACGGCACCGCCGCCACGCCGTACAAGGCTTACTTCACCAAGCCGGTGAACGGCCTGGGCCTGACCCCGTCCGTGTCCACCAAGAGCCGCCAGTTCGGCACCTATATCCAGGACGACTGGGCGGTGAACGACAAGCTCACGTTGAACCTGGGCCTGCGTTGGGACTACGAGCGCACGCCGTCGTACACCGACTTCGTGACGCCGGCCAACGTGGTGGCCGCGCTTTACTCGCAGGACACCAACGCCGGCGCACCGGCAGGCCAGACCTATGCCGAAACGCTGGCCAAGGGCGGCATCAACATCAACGACTACATCAGCACCGGCAGCAACCGCTCCGCCTACAAGGGTGAGTGGCAGCCGCGCCTGGGCTTCTCGTACGACTGGTTCGGCGACGAGCAGCACGTGATCCACGGTGGCGCCGGTCGCGCCTACGACCGCGACCTGTACGACTACCTGCAGCTGGAAACCACCAAGTCGGCGCTGCCGCAGTACACGATCTTCTTCCAGGATCCGGCCACCGGCACCTGCCATCGCGAAAGCACGCCTTGCTACCAGTGGGATCCGAACCTGCTCAGCGGTCTGCCGGCCCTGCAGGCACTGCTCGGTGCGAGCAGCAACGCGGGCACCGAGGTGGATCTACTCAACAACAAGCTGAAGGCGCCGTACTCCGATCAGTTCAGCCTGGGCATGTCCAACCAGATCGGTGACTGGCAGACCGACGCCACCGTGGTGCGCGTGCTGAGCTATGACGGCTTTGCCTTCACGCTGGGCAACCGCTACCCCAACGGCGCGTTCTTCCAGCACTCCAACGACAACCAGCAGAACAGCCAGCCGTGGGGTAACGGCATCCCGGGCTTCGGCGCGCTGATCCTGGGTGACAACGGCATCTCCACGCGCAGCACGCAGGTGCTGCTGTCGGCCTCCAAGCCGTATGACAAGGCGTCGGGCTGGGGCGCGACGTTCGCGTACACGTTCACCCATGCCAAGCAGAACCGCGACATCAACGAGCACTACTCGTTCGACTACGGCACCATCCAGGAATACCCGTTCATCACCTCGAACTCGGCGGCCAAGCATCGCTTCGTGGCCACCGGCAACATGGACGGCCCGTGGGGCACGGTGCTGTCGGCCAAGCTCACCCTGGCCACGCCGCTGCCGTACAACGGTGCGGCCTGCTACGCCGGCGTGACGCTGCCGGACGGCTCCAGCTGCGTGCCGACCTCGGCCACGCCGGAAGGCTCGAAGTTCCTCGTGGGCGGCAAGATCTGGGGTTACCGCGACATCGACCTGCAGGCCACCAAGGACTTCGACATCGGGCATGGCATGACGCTGTACGGTCGCTTCGACGTGCTCAACGTCTTCAACTGGCACAACTACTCCGACTACGTCGCGACGTTCGTGCCGGGCAACACCATGGTGAGCTACAACCAGACCGGCAACATCACCTTCGTGCCGCGCACCATCAAGTTCGAGCTCGGCCTGAAGTTCTGAGGTCAGTCCACCGGTTCTGTCCCTCCCCGGGGACCGGTGGTCTTTCGCGGCGGGCGCCCCCACAGCGCCCGCCGCCTTTCTCGGGGCCCGTGAACTGCGACGGTTCCTTCACTTGGCTATCGGGTTCCTTACTGGCTGATGTGATCGATGTTGCGCTGCCGTACCCCGGCATGGGCCTGCGGTGGGCCGGCACCAAGCCTTCTCGCAAGTTCTCCCGGCAGGGAGTTTTGCGTTGCAGCGAAAAAAGCAGTCAATTCTGCCTTTACAAGTTTTGATGAAAACGTTTACGTTCCGCCGCAATGCGCGGAGGAACGCCTCTGTGCCGCGCCTTGGGAGACGACGTGAGCACCAAGAAGGCCACCATCAAAGATGTGGCGCGCGAGGCGAAGGTCTCGATCGCGTCGGTCTCGCGTGTGCTCAACGGCCTGGGCGGTGTCACCGCGGAAACGCAGGACGCCGTGCGCAAGGCGGTGGCCCGCTTGCACTATGTACCCGACAGCGCCGCGCGCAGCCTGATCACCGGCCGCACCCACACCATCGGCGCGGTGCTGCCGGATCTCTACGGTGAGTTCTTCTCGGAGCTGATCCGCGGCATCGACCTGGCGGCGCGCGCGCGCGGCCTGCATCTGCTGGTTTCCAGCTCCCACGATGGCGTGGAAGACGCTGCCGCTGCGGTGCGCACCATGCGTGGCCGCGTGGACGGCATGATCATCCTTTCGCAGTTCGTCGATGGCGACTTCCTCGAGCAGAACATGCCGGCCGACTTGCCGGCGGTGCTGCTGGACAGCCCGGTCGATGACCCGCGCTATCCGTCGATCAACCTCGACAACGTGGCGGGCGCACAGGCGATGGTGAAGCACCTGCTGGACATCGGCCATGCATCGGTGGCGTTCATCAATGGCCCGGCCGGTAACTTCGACGCGCAGGAACGCGAAAAGGGTTACCGCGCCGCCATGCGCCAGTTCGCACCCAAGGTGCCGCTCAACATCGTGGCTGGCGAATTCACCGAAGAATCGGGCTATCGCGCCGGCCGCGAACTGCTTGCGCAGCCGGTGCGTCCGCGTGCCGTGTTCGCCGCCAACGACATGATGGCGGTGGGTTGCCTCTACGCCTTCAAGGAAGCCGGCATCCGCGTGCCGGAAGACATCGCCCTGGCCGGCTTCGACGACATTCTCATCGCACGGTACGTCACGCCTTCGCTCAGTACCGTGAGCGTCAGCATCGCGGACCTGGGCAGGCGTGCTCTGCTCCTGCTCACCGAGCTCATGGAAGGCAAGGGCCCCATTGGCGGCCCGCATACCCGCACGCTCCCTTGCGACGTAGTCGCTCGCGAATCGTGTGGCGCCAAAGGCACCAACAACGTCGCATCAAAACATCCTCCGGCGCTCGTCTGAGCGGCGGCCTTTGTGGGAGGGGAGAACCCGATGATCATTCAAACCCAGAAACGTAAACGTTTACTTGCTGCCGCCATCGGCTTTGCCATGGCCTCTGCCATGCCCGCCATCAGCCTGGCGCAGTCCTCCGACGCGACCATTCGCGGCCAGGGTCCGGTCGACACGGATGTGGTCGCCAAGAACGCGGCGACGGGCGCCACGCGGCGCACGCATACCGACAAGGGCGGCAGCTACGCCCTGGTGGGCCTGCCGCCGGGCACCTACCAGGTGAGCGCCGGCCCGGGCACGGAGCGCACGGTCACCGTGACGGTGGCATCGGTCTTCACGCTCAACCTGAGCGCGCAGCAGGCCGCCGCCGCGGCACCCGCCGCAGCAGCCAACGCAAAGGACCTCGGCCCGATTTCCGTATCGGCCACCACCCTGCAGGAAGTGAAGACGTCCGAAGTGGGCACGCTGGTGTCGCTGCGCCAGATCGATACCACGCCCGCCGCATCGCGCAACTTCCTCGAGTTCGCCGACACCGTGCCGGGCATGGTGTTCACGCGTGACTCCAACGGCAACACCAGCCTGCGTTCCGGTGCCCAGGCAAGTTCGAACATCAACGTCTACATCGACGGCGTGGGCCAGAAGAACTACGTGATGCCCGGCGGCGTCACCGGCCAGAACAACAGCCAGGGCAACCCGTTCCCGCAGCTCGCCATTGCCGAATACAAGGTCATCACGTCCAACTACAAGGCTGAGTACGACCAGTTGTCGAGCGCGGCGGTGACGGCAGAAACCAAGTCGGGCACCAACGATTTCCATGGTGATGTGTTCGGCAGCTACACGAACACCAGGATGCGTGCGAGGACGCCCGCAGAGGATGCGTCCGGCGAAAAGGCCCAGTCGCACGAAAAGGATTATGGCTTCGACTTCGGTGGCCCCATCCTCAAGGATCAGGCGCACTTCTACATCGCGTACGAAGGCAAGGAGTTCAACAGCCCGATCACCGTGACACCGCAGGGCAACTCGACCTTGTGGCCGGAGTTGCCGGCGAGCGCACAGAAAGAGCTCGGCCCGACCAACCTGCCGTTCAAGGAGAACAACTGGTTCGGCAAGGTGGACTGGGAGCCGACCGACCGTGACCGTATCGAGGTCAGTGGCAAGTATCGCGACGAAAACGCGATCAGTGGTGTCGGAAGCAACAGCACAGAGAACGCCGCGCTGAACACGCGCAACACCGAAAAGCGTTTCGATATCCGTTGGGATCACAGTACCGACAGCTGGTTCAACCGCCTGCAGGCCACTTATGAGGATGCGGTCTATAACCCCAGCCCCATCGTGCTGGGCTACGGCGCGTCCTATACCGACTACAAGAACCAGAACTCCACGCTGCTGGTGGACGGCGCTTCGCCGTTGTCATTCCAGAACAAGGGCCAGAAGGGCCCGGCGATCTCCGACGACTTCACCTTGAATGACGTTCAGTGGCACGGCGACCACGTGATCAAGATGGGCGTGAAGTTCAAGTCCGTGAAGCTGACCGCGCAGGATGCCGGCGACACCAACGCGCTGTACACCTATGCGGTGGGTCCGGACGGCACCGAGTCGATTCCGTACAAGGTGCAGTTTGGTAATCCGATTCCGGGGCAGAACCCGGTCGCGACCAGTCGCGACAAGCAGTTCGGTACCTACATCCAGGATGACTGGCAGGTGGACGACCACTGGACCTTCAACCTCGGCGTGCGCTGGGACTACGAAGAAACGCCCTCGTACCTCAACTACGTGACGCCAGCCGGCGTGGTCGCCGCGATCAATTCGCAGGACCCGAATGCGCCCGCAGGGCAGACCTATGCGCAGACGCTGGCCAAGGGCGGCGTGAATATCAACGACTACATCAGCACAGGCAACAATCGCCACGCACAGAAGAACGAGATCCAGCCGCGCATCGGTTTCTCCAACGATCTGTTCGGTGACGAAGCGCATGTGATCTTCGGCGGCTGGGGTCGTTCGTACGACCGCAACCTGTATGAGTCGCTGCAGGTCGAGCAGACCAAGTCGGTGCTGTCGCAGCCCACGCTACTGTTCAACACCCCGCTGTCGCCGTGTGTGCCCAGCGCCACCTGCCTCACCTGGAACCCGGCTTATCTGGGCATTCCTGCCCTGCAGGCGCTGGTTGCCAACAGCACGGCGGGCAAGGAGGTGGACCTGATTAACAACAACCTGAAGTCGCCGTATTCAGATCAGCTAAGCATTGGCATGCGCAACCAGGTCGGCGAATGGAACACGAGCGTCGCCTTCGTGAACATCAAGAGCTTCAACGGCATCGTGTACACCCTGGGCAACCGCTATCCGAACGGTGCCTTCTGGCAGGGCGGCAGCCAGCCATGGAGCTACGGCATACCGGGCTACGGCAGCCTGATCATCGGCAACAACGGCCTGAAGACCAAGACCAACCAATTCCTGATTTCTGCCGAGAAGCCTTACACGGCCGACTCGCACTGGAGTGCATCGTTCGCGTACACCTACACGAATGCCGTGCAGAACAACGACAACCAGGATCCGACCGACCAGTACGCGTTCGACTTCTCGACCATTCACGCGTACCCGTTCACCGGTGCGGCCGTCGCCAAACATCGACTGGTATCCACCGGCTCGCTCGATGGCCCGTGGGGCTTTGTATTCGGCGCCAAGCTGACGCTCGCCACGCCGATTCCGGATCTTGGACTCGCCTGTTATCAGACGCCGACCAACCAGGAAGTGGGCAGCATGAACGGCGGCGGTTGCCAGTCGGTATCGATTCATCCGCCCGGCACCGGCAAGTTCCTTGTTGGCGGCAAGGTGTTCGGTTACCGCGACTTCGACATGCAGGCCACCAAGAACTTCAAGGTCTGGGGCAATCTCAACGGTTACGTGCGTATCGACCTTCTCAACGCATTCAACTGGAACAATTACAAGGAATATGTCGAAAACTGGAACGCGCTCAGTACTGGCCAGCGCGCCGTGATCTACAACTCGGTGGGTGACATCACCGGTTACCCCCGCACTCTCAAGGTCACCGCAGGCATCAACTTCTAA
This sequence comes from Dyella telluris, assembly GCF_014297575.1. Lineage (NCBI taxonomy): Bacteria > Pseudomonadati > Pseudomonadota > Gammaproteobacteria > Lysobacterales > Rhodanobacteraceae > Dyella > Dyella telluris. The sequence goes on from NZ_CP060412.1 coordinate 2,439,841, forward strand.
GTACACCCCGGCCATCTGGACGATGGCTTTTCACGAGGCCCGCGTGTTGCGGGCCTCATCTTTGAGAGCACGATCCGGCGCTGCGTGGCAGCACGGGTCAGGCCCTGAGGAAACCGTGACATGAGCAAGCGAACCATCCGTGCCGCACTGGTCGGCGCACTGACCCTCGCGGTGGGCATGGCAACGGCGGCACCGGCCGCCTCAGCCGGCGACACGGCGACCCTGAAGTACAACGCCTTGCCGGCCGGGCAGCGCGCCGCCATCGACGAGCTGGAGCAGCGCACGTTCCAGTGGTTCTGGGACAGCGCCGACCCGAAGACGGGGCTGGTGCCCGATCACTGGCCGGCGGAATCGTTCGCCAGCATCGCCTCGGTAGGCTTCGCGCTGACCGCCTATGGCGTGGGCGTGGAGCGCGGCTACGTGACGCGCGATCAGGCGGTGGAACGCACCCTGGCTACGTTGAAGTTCTTCAACGAGGCCACGCAGAACGACAGCGAAGACGACGCCACCGGCAATCACGGTTTCTTCTACCACTTCCTCGACATGAAGACCGGCAAGCGCTACTCGCGCTGGGTGGAACTGTCGAGCGTGGATACCACGCTGCTGCTGGGTGGCGTGCTGTTCTCGCAGACCTATTACGACGGCCACAACGCGAAGGAAAAGCAGATCCGCGAGCTGGCCGATGCCATCTATCGCCGCGTCGACTGGACCTGGATGCAGCCCAAGGCGCCCCTGATCAGCATGGGCTGGACGCCGGGCGGCAAATTCATCCCCGCCAACTGGAAGGGCTACGACGAAGGCATGCTGGTCTACGTGCTGGCGATGGGCTCGCCCACGCACCCGGTGAGCGACGATGCGTGGCAGGCCTGGGCCAGCACCTATCCCAAGCAATGGGGTGAATTCCAGGGGCGAACCTTCCTCAACTTCGCGCCGCTGTTCGGCCACCAGTACAGCCAGACCTGGGTTGATTTCCGCGGCATCCGCGATGCCTGGAGCCGTGATCACAACACCGACTACTTCCAGAACAGCCGCGAAGCCACCTATGCGCAGCGCGCCTATGCCATCGCCAATCCCAACCACTGGGAGGGCTATGGCGAGAACATCTGGGGCCTGACCGCGTGCAATGGCCCCGGCGATGCGGTGGTGAAGCGCGACGATGGCAGCACGCGCGCCTTCTATGGCTACACCGCGCGTGGTGCCGGTCTGGACTACATCTCCGATGACGGTACCATCGCTCCTACGGCGGCAGGTGGCTCCATTGCCTTTGCACCGGAGATCGCGGTGCCTGCGCTGCTGGAAATGAAGAACAAGTATGGTGACGCCATCTATGGCAAATACGGCTTCGTGGATGCCTTCAATCCGAGCTACGGCACCGGCATGGCACCCAAGGAAGGACGCATCGTGCCGGGCATGGGCTGGGCCGACGACAAGCAGATCGGTATCGATCAGGGGCCTATCGTCTTGATGATCGAGAACTGGCGCAGCGGCTTTGTCTGGAACGTGATGCGCAGGAATCCGTATATCCGCAAGGGCCTGGAACGCGCCGGCTTTACCGGCGGCTGGCTGGAGCACACGAAGTAACCCATGCGCTGGCTGATACGCCCACCCGTTGCAACGGCATGCCGCCTGCTGGCGGCTGCCGCGCTGTTGCTGGCGGGTTGTTCCTCGTCGCAGGACCCGCAGACGCTCACTTTCTGGACCTTCGGCCGCGAAGGCGAAGCCGTGGTGAAACTGCTGCCGGCGTTCGAGCGCGAACATCCCGGCATTCACGTGAACGTGCAGCAGCTACCGCTGTCCGCGGCACACCAGAAGCTGCTCACCGCGTTCGCCGGCAACTCCACGCCGGACCTGTGCCAGCTGGGCAACACCTGGTTGCCCGAGTTCGTGGCGATCAAGGCGCTGGAGCCGCTGCAGCAGCGCGTGGCGGCATCCACGGCGGTGCAGCCGGATGACTACTTCGCGCACATCTGGTCCACCAACCTGATCGACGGCACGCTGTATGGCGTGCCCTGGTACGTGGATACGCGCCTGCTTTTCTACCGGCGCGATCTGCTCAAGGCAGCAGGTTTCGACGCCCCGCCGCGTGACTGGGCAGAGTGGCGCCGGATGCTGGCCGCGCTCAGCCATCCCGATCGCGGTACCTACGGCATCCTGCTGCCCACCAACGAGTACGAGCAGCTGATGTCGCTGGCGCTGCAGCAATCTGAGCCGATGCTGCGCGATGGCGGGCGCTATGGCAATTTCCGCAGCCCCGGCTTCAAGCGCGCGCTCAGCTTCTATGTCGATACCTTCCGCCTGCGCCAGGCGCCGGCGATCACCGCCGTGGAAGCGGGTAATCCGTGGGAAGAGTTTGGCCGCGGCGTGTATGCCTTCTATTTCTCCGGTCCGTGGAACATCGGCGAGTTTCGCCAGCGCCTGCCGGCCAACCGCGAGAACGAATGGGCCACGGCACCGCTGCCCGGTCCTGACGGCGGCGTGGCCGGTGCGGCGGGTGGCGCGAGCCTGGTGGTGTTCCGTCGCTCCACGCACAAGGACCAGGCCTGGGCGCTGATCGAATACCTGTCCCGTCCCGACGTGCAGCAGCGTTTCTACGACCTGCTCGGCGACATGCCCGCACGACGCAGTGCATGGGATGGCGGCAGCCTGCGCACCGATCCGAAGGTGCAGGCGTTCCGCCAGCAACTGGAAAACGTCAAGGCGACGCCGCCCGTGCCGGAGTGGGAACAGATCGCCAACGAGATGCAGCTGGTGGCCGCGCAGGCGGTGGCCGGCGAACTGAGTGTGGATGAGGCCGCAGCGGAGATGGATCGCCGCGCGGACCGCATTCTGGAGAAGCGTCGCTGGGTGCTCGATCACTCGCGCGCCACGGAGGCAGCACCATGAAGCGACCATCCGCCGCGTGGTGGTTCCTCGCACCCGCCATGCTCGTGCTCGGCGTGTTTTTCCTCTTGCCGGTGGTGGCGGCGCTGGCGCTCAGCCTCACCGACTATGACCTCTACGCGCTGGCCGATATCCGCCACCTGCGCTTCGTCGCGCTGCACAACTACTGGGACCTGCTGCACCAGCCGGCATTCTGGTCGGCACTCGGGCATACGCTGACCTTCGTGGTGGTGGGCGTGCCGTTGTCCATCATGGTGTCGCTGGGCATGGCGCTGCTGCTCAACTCGCCGCTGGTGCGCTGCAAGAGCTTCTTCCGCACCGCACTGTTCGCGCCGGTGGTGACCACCGTGGTGGCCGTGGCGGTGGTGTGGCGCTACATCCTCAACACCAAGTACGGCTGGCTCAATTACGTGCTGGGCCTGGTAGGCATCCATCCGGTGGACTGGCTGGGCGATCCGCACTGGGCGATGCCATCGATCATCCTGTTCGCCGTGTGGAAGAACTTCGGCTACAACATGATCATCCTGCTGGCGGGCCTGCAGGCCATTCCGGCCGATCTCTACGAGGCGGCACGCATCGATGGCGCCTCGGCGCCGCAGCAGTTCCGCCACATCACCCTGCCCATGCTGGGTCCCACCCTGCTGATGGTGGCCATCCTCACCGTATCGGGTTATTTCCAGCTGTTTGCCGAGCCCTATGTGATGACCGAAGGCGGCCCGCTGCAGAGCACCACCAGCGTGCTCTACCTGATGTACAACGAAGGCTTCAAATGGTGGAACTTCGGCATGGCTTCGGCCGTGGCGTTCCTGTTGTTCGTGATCATGTTCGCCGTCACTGCGCTCATGCTGCGGCTGGGCCGGCGCGGAGCCACGGCATGAGCCCCCGCATTGCCAAGGCGCTCGTTCACGGCCTGCTGATCGGTGCCGTGCTGGTGGCCGTGTTTCCGCTGCTGTGGATGCTGTCGGTGTCTTTCATGCACCCCGGCGAAGCCGGCAGCCTGCCGCCGCCGCTGCTGCCGTCGCATCCCACGTGGAACAACTACCAGGCGTTGTTCGTGCGCGCGGGCGTGGGTCGCTACCTGTTCAACAGCCTGGCGATTTCCACCGCCATCACCGTGCTGTCGCTGGCCTTCAACCTGATGGCGGGCTATGCCTTCGCCAAGCTGCGCTTCGCCGGCCGCGAGCGCCTGTTCCGCGGGCTGCTCGGCATGCTGGTGATCCCCGCACAGGTGGCCATGCTGCCGCTGTTCCTCACGCTCAAGTACATGGGCCTGGTGAACAGCTATGCCGCCGTGGTGCTGCCGGCAGCGGCCACGGCGTTCGGCATCTTCCTGGTGCGCCAGTACGCGCGCGGCATTCCCGATGAACTGCTGGAAGCGGCGCGCATCGATGGCGCCAGCGAGTGGCGCATCTTCGGCCAGATCGTTTTGCCGCTGCTCAAGCCCATCATGGTGACGCTCGCCATCTTCACCTTCCTCACCGCATGGAACGACTTCATGTGGCCACTGATCGCACTGACCGGCCAGGAGCATTACACGCTGCCGCTCGGCCTGGCTTCGCTCGCACGCGAGCACGCGCAAGACAGCGAGCTGATGATGGCCGGCTCGGTGGTGACGGTGATTCCCGTGCTGGCGCTGTTTCTCGCCATGCAGCGCTACTACATCGAGGGGTTGTTGCTGGGTAGCGTGAAGGGTTGATGACCTGTTCAGGCCAGTCGCGTACCGGTAGCGGGATCGAACATATGCAGACGATCAAGCGCGAGCTCGAAATGCATGAGCTCGCCTGCCTTCGGTAGCGAACGTGGCGGCACCCGAGACACCAGCGTCTGCTCACCGTGTCGCAGGTTTAGAAAGATTTCGTTGCCCACGGGTTCGGTCACTTCGAGCGTGGCGTTGAGTGTCGCGTTCGCTTCGCCGGTGGGGCGCAGGTCTTCGGGGCGCACACCGAGCACGATCTCGCGGTCGATCCAGGGCAACAGTTCAGGTGACTGGCTTTCCAGCGCGCCAAGTCGCACGTCACCTTGCGCCGTCTCCAGGTACCAGCCATCGCCATGGCGCAGCGGGCCACGCAGCAGGTTCATGCCCGGCGAGCCGAGGAAGCCTGCCACGAACAGGTTGGCCGGCTTTTCGTACAGCGCCATCGGCGTGTCGATCTGCTGGATCTGTCCGCCGTTGAGCACCACGATGCGCTGGCCCAGCGTCATGGCTTCGACCTGGTCGTGGGTCACGTAGATCATGGTGGCGCCGAGCTGGCGGTGCAGTCGTGCGATCTCCACGCGCATCGACAGGCGCAGCTTGGCGTCAAGGTTGGAGAGGGGTTCGTCGAGCAGGAACACCTTGGGTTCGCGCACCAGGGCCCGGCCCAGGGCGACGCGCTGGCGCTGGCCGCCGGAGAGGGCGGCGGGCAGGGAATCCAGGCGATGCTCCAGCTCCAGCTGCTTTGCCGCTTCGGCAATGCGCTGGTCGATCTCGGCCTTCGACTTGCCGCGCAGGCGTAGCCCGAAGGCGAGGTTTTCCGCCACGGTCATGTGCGGGTAGAGCGCGTAGTTCTGGAACACCATGGCGATGTCGCGATCTTTCGGCGACACCTCGTTCACCACGCGGTCGCCGATGCTCAGCGTGCCGGAGGAGATGGTTTCCAGGCCGGCGATCATGCGCAGCAGGGTGGTCTTGCCGCAGCCGGACGGGCCGACCAGTACCAGCAGTTCGCCATCGGCGATCTCAAACGTGGCCTCCGCCACGCCGACGTGCCCGTTGGGATAGACCTTGCTGACGCGATCCAGACTTACCCTTGCCATCAACGCCTCTCGCTGTGTTGCGCCGATGGCTGACCGGGCCACCGTAACGGAATGTGGACGCCCCCGCTGCACATCCGGGTCGCGCTACGCTATTCTCAGCATGTAATCGTTTACATCAAGCTGCGTCAAGCCATAGGGACCCCGTAATGACCCAGAGCCTTCGCTTTCCCCCGGACTTTCACTGGGGCGCCGCGACCTCGGCCTACCAGATCGAAGGGTCTCCCCTGGCCGATGGCGCGGGCCCCAGCATCTGGGAGCGCTTTGCCCATACGCCGGGCATGATGGCCAACAACGACAACGGCGACATTGCCTGCGATCACTACCGTCGCTACAAGGACGATGTGCAGCTCATGCGCGCGCTCGGCCTGCAGGGCTATCGCTTCAGCATTGCCTGGTCGCGCGTGTTGCCCGAAGGCACCGGCCGCATCAACCAGAAGGGCGTGGATTTCTATTCGCGCCTGGTCGACGAGTTGCTGGAGAACGGCATCGCGCCGAACGCCACGCTGTTCCACTGGGATCTTCCGGCCGCGCTGGACGATCGCGGCGGCTGGCTCAACCGCGACAGTGCGCACTGGTTCGCCGAATACGCCGGTGTGATGTTCAAGGCGCTGGATGACCGCGTGAAGCTGTGGTCCACGCTCAACGAGCCGTGGGTGGTCACCGATGGCGGTTACCTGCATGGCACGCTCGCGCCGGGCCATCGCAGCAAGTACGAAGCGCCCATTGCCACCCACAACCTGATGCGCGCCAGCGGCGCCGGCATCCAGGCCTATCGCGCGCTGGGCAAGCACCAGATCGGCGTGGTGTTCAACATCGAGCCGAAGTACCCGGCGAGCAACAGCCCGGAAGACATCGCCGCGACCAAGCGCGCGCATGCCTACATGAACGAGCAGTTCGCCGATGCGGCGCTGCTGGGCAGCTATCCGCCGGAGCTGAAGGAAATCTTCGGACCGGCGTGGCCGGATTTTCCGGAAGACGATTTCAAGCTGACCAAGCAGCCGGTGGATTTCGTCGGCCTCAATTACTACACGCGCGCTGTGGTGAAGAACAATCCGGACGCCTATCCGCTGAAGGCCTCGCCGGTGCGCCAGCCCAACGTCACCCACACGGAGACGGGCTGGGAAGTGTTCGAGCAGGCCTTTACCGACATGCTCACCTGGTTCAAGGGGCGCTACGGCGACATCCCGCTCTATGTCACCGAGAACGGTTCGGCGTTCTATGACCCGCCGGTGGCCGAGGGCGACGTGGTGGAAGATCCGCTGCGCACCAGCTATCTGCGCAAGCACCTCAAGGCCATGCACCATGCCATCGAGCTGGGCGTGAACCTCAAGGGTTATTACGCCTGGTCGCTGCTGGACAACCTGGAATGGTCGCTGGGCTTCGCCAAGCGCTTTGGCCTGTATCACGTGGATTTCGCTACGCAGAAGCGCACGCCCAAGGCGACGGCGAAGCTGTACGCGCAGGTGATCGAGAGCAACGGCGCGGTGCTGGACGATTGATTGAGGGCGGTGGAGGTTTGCGTGCTCTAAACGCACCCTCAACGTACCCGTCCCCTCACCGTCATCCCGGCGAAGGCCGGGATCCAGCGACTTTGCTCTGGACCTCGGAAAAAACGAAAGTCACTGGATCCCGGCCTTCGCCGGGATGACGGTGAGGGTTGGTTGACGGTGAGGGTTGAACGACCGCGACGAGAGCGTCCTAGCTGAAGCCTTGGTCGGCGATTCGCCGTTATTCGGCAGCCACCGTACTCGTCACTTTCATCCGTTCACCCAGCCAATTCTTGAGATCTGCTTCGCGGGCTGCCATCGGCTCCGCATGCGCCGGACGCTGCAGCATGGCCGCCAGCGCCGGTGGCACCGCCAGATGCTCGCCGATCAACGGCTCGACCACGCTGTCGAACTTCGCGGGATGCGCCGTGGCCACCACCGCCCAGGGCAGGCCGGTTACGCCCATCTGGTCGAGCAGATGCACTGCCGTTGCGGTGTGCGGGCAGAACACCTCGCCATGGTCGCGGGCGTGGCGCACGATGGTCTCGCAGATGGTTTCGTCATCGACGCTATGGGCGTGCAGTTGCAGGCGCAGCTCGTGGTCGTGCGGGAAGGTCCAGCGCAGCCGCTCGAAGTTGCTCGGTGCACCCACGTCCATGGCGTTGGCCAGCGTGGCGATGGCCGGGCGCGGCGAGTAGGGCGAGCCATCGAAGTAATCGCTCAGCGTGGCGTTGGCGTTGCAGGCCAAGTGGATCTCGCCCACCGGCAGGCCCATTTCGCGCACCCATACACACGCCAGCGCATTGCCCAGGTTGCCGGTCGGCACGATGAAGTTGAGCGGTGAGCGCTGCTCGCGCCACCATGCCAGCGAAGCATGGGCGTAGTAGCTCATCTGCGGCAGCAAGCGGCCGAGGCTGATGCTGTTGGCGGACGAGAGCGGCACGCGCCGCTGCAGTTCGGCATCGTTCAACGCCGCCTTCACCATGCGCTGGCAGTCGTCGAAGCTGCCGTCTACGCGAAGCGCCTGCACGTTGTCGCCAAAGCAGCCGAGCTGATGCGCCTGGCGCGGCGACACGCGGCCATCCGGATAGAGAATCACCACGCGCACGCCGGGCTGCCGGTGGAACGCGGCGGCGACTGCTGCGCCGGTATCGCCCGAGGTGGCCACCAGAATGGTCAGCGGCACGTCGCTGTCACGGCGCAGGCGTCGGAAACAGGCCGCGAGAAAGCGCGCGCCGACATCCTTGAATGCCGCGCTGGGCCCATGGAACAGCTCCAGCACCGACGCGTCGTCGCGATACGACAAGGGGCGCAGCGGCACGTCGAAATCCAGCGCTTCGCGGCAGATGGCAGGGAGCTCGCCCGCCAGCGACGAGCTGCGGAAGAACGGTTCGAGCAGGGTCGTGGCGGTATCGGCCAGCGAGCCATTCGGGTCGAAGTCGGCGGCGTCCCGCTGCGGCAGCGCTTCGGGCACGTACAGGCCACCATCGGGCGCCAGGCCCGCGGCGATCACTTCCTCGATATGGGCCGCATGCTTCGCGCCTCGCGTACTACGGTAGTGCAACGGCTCGCTCATGCCGCTTCTTCCTCGTCGACCAGCGCCGCGGCGGGTCCGTTGATGGGTGACACCAGTACATCGCTGGCGAGGCCTTCTTCCGCGAATGCCGCGGCCATCGCTACCGCCGCGCGTTGCGCGTCCTCGCGTCGTTCGTACCAGCCGAACACACTGGGGCCGGCGCCGGAAATACTTGCGCCGAGCGCAGCGTGATCCAGCGCGGCCTGCTTCACGCGCGCAAAGGCTGGGACCAGCGGCGCGCGCCTTGGTTCCACCAGCACGTCCTTCAGGCCTTCGCGCACCAGTTCGGCGTCACCGCGCTGGCAGCCGGTCAGGAACAGCGCGAGGTTGGCGTGTTGTGCCACCACGTCGTGAAGATCGAAACCCTTGGACAGCACCGCACGCGCCTGACGCGTCTCCAGTACCACATGCGGATGCACCAGCGCGCAATGCCAGCTTTCCGGCACGGCAAGGCGAATCAAGCGATCCCGCGTGGACAGCACCAGGCCGCCCAGCAGCATCGGCCCCAGGTTGTCGCCATGGCGGCTGCCGCTGGCCACGGCCTCGCCGTCCAGCGCAAAACCGTAGAGCGCTTCGCGTGGCAGCGGGCGTTCCAGCAATGCATTGGCAGCCACCAGAGCGGCCACGCACGAGGCGGCAGAACCGCCCATGCCGGAACCCAGGGCGATGCCCTTGTGCAGTTCCACTTCAAAACCGTGGCGCAGGCCCAGTGCGCGGCGCAGCGACATCAGCGCCGCGCCCGCGGTGTTGCTGGCCGCATCCAGCGGCAGGTCGGTGACCACGCCGTGGATGGCGGCGATGCGCACCACCGGTTCATCGATACGCCGCACCACGGCGCGATCGCCGGCGCCGGCCACGCTGTGGCCAAGGATGTCGAAGCCCACGGCGACATTGCCGACGCTGGCATACGCCATGGCTTGCGCGCTCAGGGCGCGTTGGGGGGACACAACAGGATCCATCAGTCGGGCATTCATCAGCGCACCTCCAGCGATTCGGCGATGCGCAACAAGTCGGTGAACACGCCCGCCGCCGTCACTTCCGGACCGGCGCCGGGACCTTGCACCAGCATGGGGTTCTCGCGGTAACGGTGCGTGGTGAACTGTACGATGTTGTCGGTGAGACGTGTGTGCGCGAACGGGTGCGACACCGGCAACACGGCCAGCCGCACGCTGGCGTGGCCTTTCGCGTCGAGGCTGGCCACATGACGCAACACGCAGCCCTGCGTCTGTGCCTGCGCGACGTGGCGCGCCATCGAAGCATCGAGCAGGTGCAGGTGTTCCATCACCTCATCGGCGGGCAGCGCGGCCAGTTCGGGTGGCACCAGGCTCTGCACCTCGACATCGTCCAGCGACAGCGACCAGCCCGCTTCGCGCGCCAGGATCACCAGCTTGCGCGCCACGTCCAGGCCGGAAAGATCGTCGCGCGGATCGGGCTCGGTGTAGCCCAGTGCATGCGCCTCGCGCACCAGCGCGGAGAACGGGCGGTTGCCGTCGTGGCGATTGCACAGCCACGCCAGCGTGCCGGAGAACATGCCTTCCACCGCGAGCAGTTCATCGCCGGTGTCGAGCAGGTCGCGCAGTGTCTGCACCACGGGCAGGCCAGCGCATACCGTGGCTTCGTAGCGGAAGCGCGCGCCATGGCCACAGGCGGCCTGGATGGCCTGCAGCCGATCCAGCGGGCCGCTGCTGGCGAGCTTGTTGGGCGTCACCACGTGGATGCCGCTGGCCAGCCATTGGGCATAACGCGATGCCACGGCATCGCTGGCACTGCAGTCGATCAGCAGGGCGTGGCGGCCATCGTCGCCACGCAGGTGGGCGGTGAAATCATCGAGGTTGCTCGGACGCCAGGTCTGCGCGCTGTCGTGGCGACCATTGAGCTCGGGATCGTCGATATCCAGCCACATGCGCCGACTGGCCGCCACGCCGCACAGGCGCAGGTCCAGACCCGCCCGCGCCAGTCGCGGCTGCGCGGCGCGCAACTGGTCCAGCAAGGCGCTGCCGACACGGCCGGGGCCGACCAGGCCCACGGCGAGGGCGCGCTGGCGCGCGGTAGTCGTCGGCAGCGCCATGGCATGTGGCGGTAGCGACGGTTGTTCGAGCGAGGGCGATGCGACAGCGTTCACGGTGGCCTCCAAAGTGGTGGCCCGTGCTCGTCGAGGGGGAGTCGGTGTGTACGCCGGCCCGCCTCATCGAGGGCGGGGCCGTTTGCGTCAGGAACTTATTCGCGCACGGAGACCCACCCCGACCCGGTGGTAATAGTGGTCGTAGTGGTGGTCATGGTGGCGATGGACGTGGCGCCGGACAGCAGCACGCACCCGGTGGAAACCGGGTTCAGGAACAGGCGTGCGGGTGCGATGAGCGGCGACATGAGCCCGACCTTAGGTCGATTGCTGCACTGCAGTCAACAGGTACGTTTGAAACTTTTGGACGTCCAGGCGGGCCGTTCTCCGCCCCAAAGAGTGAATCTGTGGGAGCGCACCCTGTGCGCGACGGCGGAAACGGAGCGCCATGCCGTCGCGCACAGGGTGTGGTCTCACCGAGTGGGGGACGCGCGCCGGGCGCGACCTCCACCTATGCCTTCAATGCGACAGGTCGATGGCGTAAACCGCCGTGCCGTCGCCGTTGTCCTTCACCTGGCGGATGTTCTTCAACTCCGCTTCGCGCGCCACGTCCTGCTTGCCGGTGGCGGCCTTGAACACCACCTCGCCGCGGGTCTTCACCGGAGCGAAATGCCAGGAGGTGGCGGGCAGGTCGTTCGCCGTCAGGGTCTGCTTCTTCTGCAGCCATTTGGCCAGGATCTCGCGGGCGCCATCGGGTGCGGCCAGCACCACGTTGCTGCCGTCCAGGCCGGGGAAGCTGCCGCCGCCGCTGGCGCGGTAGTTGTTGGTGGCCACCACGAACACCTGATCCGGCTTCACCGGCTTGCCTTTGTAGGTGAGCTTGCCGATGCGTTGGCTGACGGGCTTGGTCACGTTGATCTGGTAGCTCAGGTCGCCCTGGATCTGGTCGAAGTTGTAGCCGGGCAGGCGGTCGCCAATCAGCGGCTGCTCGCCTTCCTTGGCCGGATCGATCTGGTTGAAGCGTTCGGCGGATTTCTCCAGCCATGCCTTGAGGCCGGCGCCGTCCACTTTCACCGCGGCGAGCGTGTTCGGGTAGAAGTAAAGGTCGGCGGCACTGCGCAGGGTGAGCGGGCCAGCGGCAACGTCGGTGTAGTCGTCCGGGCCGCCGAAGCCGGTACGGAATGCCGCGGCTGCCGACAGTACCGGCACCTTGGCCAGTTCCGGATGCGTCTTGGGCAGTTCGTTCTGCACGTAGTCGCGCATGGCCGCGTTGATCGGCGCCAGCGCGGTCATGTTGCCTTCGTCGGCGAAGTAGCTGCTCAGGTGCACGCGCGTTTGGCCGATGGGCGTGTTCACGTAGGCCACGGCGGCTTCATGCGCCTGCTGCACCAGCGGGGCGATGGCCGGGTCGGCGGGGACACAGTCGTTCTTCTTCGGACAGATGGGGCGCACTTCGCTGTGCGTCTGGCTGTCATCGATCACCCAGCGGCCGTCCTTGCGCTGCAGGGCCAGGTCGATCACGCCCAGGTCCTTGCCGAAGAATCCGCCCATGACCGCGGGCTTGCCACGCACGAAGCCGCGCTCGGCGTCCACGTCCTTCATGCCCTTGTAGTGCGGGCCGGGGAATTCGGTGTGCGAGTGGCCGAGCAGCAGCACGTCGATGCCCGGAATGCCGGCCAGATACCAGCCGCCGTTTTCCATGTCAGGCGTGTACGGCGCGGTGTTGAGGCCGCCGTGCAGCACGGCCACAACCACATCCGGGTGCTGTGCTTCAAGCTCCGGCAGGTACTTCTGTGCGGCTTCGACCACGCCGGTCACGGTGACCTTGCCGGCCAGGTTTTGCTTGTCCCAGTCCAGGATCGGCGGCGGCGTGAAGCCGATGATGCCCACCTTGAGCGGCAGCTTGCGGGTGCTGCCGTCCGGCGCGGTAACGGTGATGTCCTTCTGCACCACCGTCCACGGCTTGAAGATCGGCGCGCCGTCGCGGGTGCTGAACACGTTGGAGAGCACCAGCGGGAAGTGCGGGCCGGCACAGCGGTCGGCATGGCCGCCTTCCACGTTCATCGGCGTGCCGGTGACCTGGGAAAGAAAGCCCAGGCCGTAGTTGAACTCGTGGTTGCCGGCGGTGCCGCCGTCGTAGCCCATGGCGTCCATGGCCTGGTAGATGCCCAGCTCCTCGCCGCAGCCCACCGGCTTCACCAGCGACTGGTAATCGGCCAGCACGCTGCCCTGGATGGTGTCGCCGCTGTCGAACAGGAAGCTGTTCGGGTACTGGGCGCGGGCGCGGCGGATCAGGGTGGCGACCCGCTCGTAGCCCACCGAATCGTCCTCGCGCTGCTTGTAATAGTCGTAGCTGAGCACGTTGGAGTGGACGTCCGTGGTCTCCAGGATGGCCACCTGGGCGCGGCTGCCATCGGGCAGGGCGGTGGCGGAGTGGCTGGTCGACTGGCTGGCGCAGCCCGCCAGGACGGCGGCGGCCAGGGCGGCAAGGGGGAGCAAACGAGGGGTCATGGGCCGGTCCGTGGGGACAAAGGGAGGCAAAGGGGGCGCAAAGCTAGCAGATCGGCGTGACGATCCGCCCGCTCAACGGCTGCTGAACCGCATGGTGGCGCCGTTTGGCCGTTGCCGTCCATTGTGCATGTGACGGCGGCAAGACCGTAGAATTGCACCCAGATGACACCGGGCCAAATCAGGGGGCCTTGCCTTACATGCCGCAACAACCGCTTCGCTTCCTGCGAAAAAGTGGGCCTTGGCTGATCGCCGCAGCCTTCTTCTTGTTTTGCATCAACATGACCGCGCTGCGCGAGCCCGCCTTGCTGCAGCAGGGTTTTGTGATCGCGCTGATGGTGTGCGCGTTCGGCATGCTGCTGTCCGCGTTTGCCCGTCCGGCCACGGCACTGGTGGTGAGCGGCGGCCTGTTCCTCGGGCTGAACTTCCTGTCCGTGATGAAGCTGCGTTACCTCGATTCGCCGCTGATGCCGGCGGACTTCATCTATTACGCGCGCAGCAGCCTGCTCGAAACCCTGCGCCATTACCCGCACCTGTGGCTGCTCACGCTGGGCGTGTGCGTGGTGACACCGCTGGCGTTGTGGGCGGTATGGCGTTTCGATCGTCGCCTGCTGGCGCAGCAAAGCCCGCGTCGCGCGTGGACGATGCGCCTGGGTGGCGTGGCGGTGTGGGCGTTCGCATTCTGGATCTGCCTGCTGCCCAACGGCCCGTTCGCCGAGGTGCATGCGAAAAACGTGTGGGAGAAACTTTCCGACGACGCGCAGATCACCAACTTCTTCGTCAACTTCAGCGACTCGGACATCCGCCTGCCGGCACTGGGTGACGACGCGCAGGCCGAGCAGGACTGGGGCAGCACCGCTTCGGGCGAACCGGCCGCCGAGCCGCGCTCGCCGGAGTCGTACCCGGACATCGTGCAGGTGCTGGAAGAAAGCACCTTCAACCCGTCCAACTTCACCCAGTGCAACATCCCCGAATGCCGCGTGGCGATGTTCAAGCCTGACGTGCGCACGCGTGCCACCGGCCCGATGCGCGTGCATACCTTCGGCGGCGGTACCTGGGTGAGCGAGTTCGCCACGCTCACCGGCATGCCGCAGGACATCTTCGGCCCGGGCGGCATGTATGCGCCTTACGTGCTGGCGCCCCACGTGCAGGACAGCCTGCCGCGCCAGCTGCAGCGCCTGGGTTACCTCACCGTGGCGATCTATCCGACCAACGGTTCGTTCCTCAATGGTCGCAACGCCTATAAGGCGTATGGCTTCGACCAGTTCTACGACGCCGGCCAGCTGGGCCTGGAAGAGTGGGAGGAGACCGACAAGCAGATGTTCGACGCCGCCAAGCGCGTCTACGACAAGGTGAAGAAGCCCGGCCAGCCGGTGTTCGTGATGATCCTGACGCTGGCGCAGCACGGCCCGCACGATACCGATCCGTTGTCCGCGCTGCCGCCGCCGTTCAACAAGGGCGTGCTCAAGGGCCTGCCGACGCGCGAGTCGATCAACTTCAACACCTACCTGTCGAACCTGCACAACTCCGACGCGGCCATGCACGGGCTGGAGCACGACTTCCTCGACCGCCCGCAGCCCACGGTGCTGGTGCACTTCGGCGACCACCAGCCGTCGTTCAGTGGCCTGATCAAGGACATGCCGCGCACGTGGCCGGAGGGGCTGTCCTCGTATAAGGACTACCTCACCTATTACATGATCAAGAGCAACTTCCAGGGTGCCGCGCTGCCGAAGTACCCGATGCTCGACATCGCACTGCTGCCGAGCATGGTGCTGCAGGCCGCGGACTTGCCGACCGACCCGTACTTCTCCGCCGCCATCTCACTGCGCACGCGCTGCAACGGCCTCTACACCGATTGCGCGCAGCCCGGCCTGGTGAAGTCGTATCACGCCTGGATCTTCAACCGGCTGCACGTGTACGAGTAAGTGCAGCGTTGCCGTCACTGCGTCTCGGGGAGCGCACCTTGTGCGCAACGCCCTGATAGGGCGGTGAGATGGGAGCGCTGCGATCGCGCAAAGGGTGCGTTCCCACCATGGATACGCCGCGCTTCGGTTCTTTTGTTGGAGCGCACTTGTGCGCGACCGCGGTGTAACGGGCTCACCGCTCCGTCCGGTTGTCGCGCACAAGTGCGCTCCTACAAAGAAGGCCAGAACATCCGGGGCGTGGCTCAGGCGTCGTAACGCACGCCCGAGATCCAGGTTTCCTTCACCACCAGACCATCGTCCAGCACGGCGAAGTCCGCGCGCTGTCCGGCCACGAGGCGGCCGTGCGTGCGATCAAGCCCCAGCCACGCCGCGGGATAGGCACTGGCCATGCGCGATGCCTCGGCCAGCGGCAGGCCGACCATGTCCACCAGGTTGCGCACGCCGGTGGCCATGTCCAGCGCCGAGCCGGCAAGCACGCCCGCGTCGCTCTGGCAGATACCGTCGCGCGCGATGATGGTCTGGCCGTTGAGCACGTACTCCGGGCTGTCCGAGCCCACCGGCGGCATCGCGTCGGTGACCAGCACGCTCTTGCCCTTGGCCTTGGCCGCAATGGCCACGCGCAGCGCGACCGGGTGCACATGGTGGCCATCCACGATCAGGCCACACCAGCTGTGCGGATCGTCCAGCGCCGCGCCAACCACGCCGGGCTCGCGGCTGCCGAGCGGCGTCATGGCGTTGTACAGATGGGTGAAGCCGCACACGCCGGCATCCAGCGCAGCGCGCGTGCCGGCGTAGGTGGCAGCGGTGTGGCCGGCCACCACCAGCACGCCGGCTTCGCTGAGCTGGCGAATGGTGTCCAGCGGCACTTCTTCCACGGCCAGCGTGAGCATCACCACGCCACGGCGATTGCGCGTGATGGCGGCGAGGTCCTCGGCGCTGGGCAGGCGGAACAGGCTGGCGTCGTGGATGCCCTTGCGCGCGGTGGCGAGGAATGGGCCTTCCAAATGGATGCCGAGCACGCCCGGCACGCCTTGCTCGATGGCCGCGTCCACGGCGTCGAGCGCCTTGCGCATCACGTCGGACGTGTCGGTGATCAGCGTGGGCAGGAAGCCGGTGGTGCCGTACTTGCGGTGCGCCGCGCCGATGGTGGCCAGCGCTTCCACGGTGGGTTCGGCATTGAACAGCACGCCGCCGCCGCCGTTGACCTGCACGTCGATGAAGCCCGGCAGCAGCAGGCGACCCTTGAGGTCGTGCTGCTGTGCGCCGGTCACGCGCGGATCGTCGCTGTGCACGATGGCTTCGATGCGCTCGCCGCGCACCAGCACCACCAGCCCGTCGCGCGGGCCGTGGTCAGTGAGCACGCGACCGTTGACGAGTGCGGTGATGGGGGTGGTCATTACATCGTCTCCGTGACCTTGCGCAGGTGCGGCGGTACGTCCGGGTCAAAGCCGCGCGCCAACGACAACTCGCTGGCGGCGCGATAGAAGCTCTGCACGGCCAGCAGCGGCGTCACCATCGGCGATACGCCATCGGGGAGCGGCAGCTTGTCCGGATCGTGGTTGCCCGGCGCGGCGATGAACACGCGTGCACCGCGTGCGCGGAATTCGTTGGCGACGGCAATGGTGTTGTCCTGCGTGCCATCACCCTGCGCGAAGAACAGCACCGGAAAACCTTCGCCCACGATGGCCATGGGGCCATGCTTCACTTCGGCGGCGCTGAAGGCTTCCGCGTGCAGGCCGCAGGTTTCCTTGAGCTTGAGCGCCGCTTCCAGCGCGGCGCCGAAACCGTAGCCGCGGCCCACCACGAACAGGCTGCTCGCCTTGGTGAGGCCTTCGACCATCGGGCTCCAGTCGCAGTCCCAGCCGCGGCGCAGATCGTCCGGCAGGCGTTCGGCGATGCCGTGCAGTTCGGCGTCGTTGCCCCAGTGCGCGGTCAGCTGCAGCACGGCGGCGAGCGTGGCGAGGTAGCTCTTGGTGGCGGCCACGCTCAGCTCCGGGCCGGCGCGCAGCGGCACGAAGGTGTCGGCCATCTGCGCCAGGGGGGAGTCTTCCACGTTCACCAGCGCCACCACGTGGGCACCGGCGTCCTTGGCGGCCTGCGCGCTGCGCAGCAGGTCAGGGCTCTTGCCCGACTGCGAGATGGCGATGAACAGCGCGCCGTCCAGGTGCAGGTCGGCATCGTAGATGGAGGAAATCGACGGCGAGGCCGAGGCCGTGATCAGGCCCAGGCGGGTCTCGAACACATACTTGGCGTAGGCGGCAGCATGGTCGGAGCTGCCGCGTGCACAGGTGACGATGAAGCGAGGCGGCTTGGCCCGCAGCTGTTCGCCGAGCTTCGCAAGGATCGGCGCGTTCTCACGCAGCTGGCGCTCGACCACGGCGGCCGCTTCATGGGCCTCGCGGTACATCAGGGTGGAGCTGGCTTGCTTCATCGTCTATCTCTTGGCATGCGTGTGGGCGCACACCGCACGACTGAGGTGCGTCCTCAGCCCTTGCGTGGCGTTGGGGTTTGCGGCGGCGCGGTAGAGCCGCGCACGACCAGTTCGGGTACGAAACATTCGCTGTGCGGCAATTCCACCGCCGCACCGGACTTGCGTTGCAGTTCGGCCATCAGTTGCAGCGCCGCGTGGCGGCCGATGTCGCTGGTGGACTGGCGCGCGGTGGTCAGCGCCGGCCATGCCTGCTTGGAGAACGGGCTGTCCTCGAAACCGGCAATGGAAAGATTCCACGGCACGTCCATGCCGCTGGAGCGGGCAGCGGCGAGCACGCCGGCGGCGATTTCATCGTTGCTGCCGAAGATGGCGGTCGGCGGATCCTTCAGCGCGAGCAGCTTGCGTGCGCCGCGGAAACCGTCGTCGAACGCGTAGCGGCCGGGCAGCACCAGCTTCTTGTCCATCGGCAGGCCATAGTCGCGCAGCGCGTCGGCATACCCCTGGTAGCGCTCCGGGCTGGAACGGTGGTGCGGTTCGCCCCACAGGAATCCGATGCGCTTGTGGCCCATCTGGATCAGGTGTTCGGTGATCGCATAGGCCGCACTGCGGTCGTCGATGTAGACGCACGGCGCGCCATCATGGGGATCTTCGCGCGAGGAAATGATGCGCACGAAGCTGATGTCGTTTTCGGTGAGCGTGTTGATCAGCTCGGCCTGTTCGGACATCGGCGGCGCCAGCACCAGGCCGGCCAGGCGATTGCGCTCCACCAGCGAGCACAATTCCTGCGCGAGGTCCGGCGAGGTGGAATCGCAGGGATGGATGAGCAGGCCGAAACCGCGTTCGCGGCAGGCGGACAGCACGCCGTCCTGCATGCTGATCACGTAGTGCGCGTTCGGATTGTCATACACCAGACCGATGGCGTAAGCATGCGTACTGCGCAGGCCGCGTGCGGACGGGTTGGGCTGGTAACCCAGCGCCTCGATCGCACGCTCGACCTTCTCGCGCGTGTCGGCCCGCACCGAAGCCTCGCGGTTGATCACGCGCGAGACGGTCTTGAGCGAAACGCCCGAACGTTTGGCGACGTCCTTGATGGTGGGGTTGCGCAACGTGAAAACTCCGGCAATACAGAAAGTGGTGGCATCGTAGCCCAGCAGGCCTGGCCTGCGGATGGCGCGCCGTGCGCGCCACCGGGCTCAGTGCGTCTGCTGACCGACGCGGTGCCCCCTCAGGCCGTAGTACAGGATGTACAGGTAGCAGGGCACCATCAGTGCCATGAATACCAGCTGGAAGTTGAAGTGCTGTTTCAGGTGCACGAACAACTGCGGCACCAGCGCGCCACCCACGATCGCCATGATCAGCATGGCCGAACCGCGCTCGGTGAGGCGGCCCAGGCCGTGGATGGCCAGCGGGAAGATCGCCGGCCACATCATGGCGTTGGCAAAGCCCAGCGCGGCCACGAAGCCCACCGACGTGTGGCCCGTGGTGAAGTACGCGCCCAGCGTGAACAGCACGCCCAGTACGGCCGACACCGCCAGGTAGCTCTGCTGCGAAATGAAGCGCGGAATCAGCACCAGGCCGGCGAGATAACCACCGAGCATGGCAATCAGCGTGTACGAGGTGAAGTGCTTGGTTTCATCCAGCGGCAGGCCGAAACCCTGGCCGTAGGTGCCGATGGCGTCGCCCGCCATCACTTCCACGCCCACGTAGAGGAACAGGCACAGCACGCCCAGCCACAGGTGCGGGAAGCTGAAGATGCCGCCCTTGGCATGGCCGATGTCCGATTCGGCATTGGCGCCGGATGCCTTGATCTCCGGCAGCGGCGAGCGGATCACCCAGATCGCCAGCAGCACCAGCAGGCCGGCCATGATCATGTAAGGCATGTGGATCTTGGCGGCGAAGGCGTTGAGCAGGGCTTCCTTCGCTTCCGGCGTCGGTGCGGCTTTTACCTGCGTATCGAAGGTGTCGATACCGCTCAGTACCAGCGCGCCGAACACCGCCGGCGCCAGCGCACCCGCCACCTTGTTGCAGATGCCCATGAAGGCGATGCGCTGCGCGGCGCTGTCGATCGGGCCCAGGATGCTGATGTACGGATTGGACGCAGTCTGCAGCAGCGCAAGACCCGCGCCGATCACGAACAGGCCGCCCAGGGCGGGGTAGAAGATGCGCATGCTGACGAACTGGCCGAAGATCACGGCGCCAATAGCCATTACGAACAGGCCCAGGCCCATGCCCTTCTTCATGCCGGTGCGGCGAAGCACGCTGGAGGAAGGAATGGCCAGGAAGAAATACGAGAAATAGAACACCAGCGGCACGAAGAACGCGGACACGTCATCGACGTTGAAAGCGAGCTTCACGAAGGTGATCAGCGGCCCGTTGAGCCAGGTGACGAAACCGAAGATAAAGAACAGCACGCCGATGATGAGCATCGGCACCACGCTGGATGAGCGTGACTCGCCGGCGGCAAGCGTAGTGGCAGACATGGATCGACTTTACTCCCCGCGGATTGCCGCTGAACGACGGACCTGGAGCGGTCCGTACTCCCCCGAAAGACCTTTTATCGACGCTATGCGTAACGTTGTCAAATTTTGACACGACCGAGCCAAGGAATGGCCCGCGCAAGCTTGGCCGCAATGACCCCCTTTTCTGCGCGCTCTGCTGCGCCGCCGCAGGCGTGGATTGTCAGCAGTGCATTGCTTTCGGATGGACAAAATATTCTTTTTTAACAACATGTTGCGTAGCAGCATGTTCTTGCGGGAAGGGCGTCATTTGCTGCGATTGCTGGCCTGCGCCAAATCGTTGTTTCGCATGATAAAACGTTCTGTTGACAACGTTGTCATTACGGGACGAGACTCGGGCCAAACCGGGCCTTCAGGGGGCTGTGCGGTACCGGCGTGACGAGGGGATGGCTGTGTCGCAAAGCGGCAACCACAACCTGGGCGCGCGTCCCTTGCCTCTGCTGCGGCGAGCCTTCCTTGCTGCGGACGTCGGGGGCACGCATGCACGCATCGGACTGGTCAGTCGCGAGCCGGACGGCACGCGCCCGGTGACGGTGCTGCAGTACCACCGCTACGCGTGCGCGGACTGGCCGAGCCTGACGGCGGTGCTGCAGGACTTCGTGGGCCAGCTGGATCGCTCGGTGCACGTGGATCGCTGCGCCGTGGCCAGCGCCGGCTATGTGCTGGGCGATGCCATCGTCAACGACAACCTGCCCTGGCCCGTGTCCATCCGCGACATCCGCGACAGCCTTGGCATCGAACAGCTGGCCGTGGTCAACGACTTCGAAGCGGTGGCCTACGCCACCCAGTTCCTCAGCAACGCCGACACCACCGCAGTGATTGAAAGCGAAGCGCCGCCCGTCGCCGGTCCGGTGCTGGTGATGGGCCCGGGCACCGGCCTGGGTTCGGCCGTGCTGCTGCCCGGCCAGCCGCACGCCACCGTGCTGGCCACCGAGGCCGGCCAGATCGCCCTGGCACCGGGCAACGAACGCGAAATCGAGATCCTGCGCTACCTGGCACGCGACCGTGCCTACGTATCCTTCGAACACGCCCTCTCGGGCCCGGGCCTGCTCAACCTTTACCGCGCCCTGCGCGCGCTGCGCCACCAGCCGCCGGTCTTCACGCAACCGGCCCAGGTGACGCAGGCAGCGCTGGAGCGCAGCGACGACGCGGCGGTGGAAGCGCTGGATGTTTTCTGCGGCCTGCTGGGCAGCTTCGTCGGCGACCTGTGCCTGCTGTACGGCGCACGCGGGGGCGTGTTCCTGGCGGGCGGCATTCTTCCGCAGATCCGCGACGTGCTGCTGACCAGCAGTTTCCGCCAGCGTTTCTTCAACAAAGGCGTGATGCGCGCCTTTCTGCAGCAGGTTCACGTACGACTGATGGAGCACGGCCAGCACGGCGTCATCGGCGCCGCCGGGCTATTTCTCGAACAGCAAGACCGAGAGGGTGATCCACGAAACCCTCGCGCCGGGGAGAACGGAAAACCGAGGTAGTTCCCAACCAACCGGGCCCATGCCCGACCGACACGCTGCAGACCATGTCCCACGGCGTCGCCTGCAGTAAAGCCTTCGAGGGGAGGACGTCATGTCACACAGAAAGACTCTGCTAGCCGCAAGCATCGTTGCCGGACTGTGTATCTCCATGTCGCTCCAGGCACAGGATGCACCGCAGACCGGCACCACCACGCCGCCAGCGACTCCGGGTTCCACCACGCAGCAGACCCCGGACCAGTCGCAGGCCAAGCAGCTGGAAACGGTGACGGTAACCGGCATCCGCGCCAGCCTGCAGCAATCGCTGGACACCAAGCGCAACGCCGATGCCATCGTCGATGCCATCACGGCCGAGGATATCGGCAAGTTCCCGGCCACCAATGTGGCCGAAGCACTGGCGCAGATTCCGGGCGTCACGCTGGATCGGGCCTTTGGCGCCACCCAGCGCGTGAGCATCGATGGCATCGATCCCAGCCTGAACCTGGCGTTCCTCGATGGCCATCCGGTGTCGCAGGCCATGTGGCTGTATGGCGACAGCCCCAATCGCGGTTTCAACTATTCGCTGTTGCCGCCGGAAATCCTGGGCTCGCTGGAAGTGTTCAAGAGCCCGGAGGCACGCCTGCCTGAAGGCAGCCTGGGCGGTACGGTGATCATGCACACCATCCAGCCGCTGGACGTACCGGCGAACACGCTCAGTGGCTCGTTTGGCGTGAACTACAACGACATGGTCGACCAGAGCCGGCCGAATGCGTCGCTGTTCTACAGCTGGCATAACGCCGACAAGACCTTTGGCGCGGATGTGTCCATCCAGCACTACGAGCAGAAGACCGATCGCCAGGGCCAGGAGATCTTCAGCTATACACCGGTGTACCAGATTGCCGAGAAGAACGCGGGGATTGCCGGGCAGGTGGCCGCTGGCCAGCTTCAGCCCACCGATCTGATGCCCACCGAGCTCAACTCGGCCAACTTCCAGCAGACCGAAAAGCGCAGCAGCGTGCTGGTGAACCTGCAGTACAAGCCGAACGATCACTTCGACAGCACGCTCAGCCTGCTGTACATGACCGATCGCCTCGACAACCTCAATGTGTCGATGTACCCCATCGCCGGCTTCAACTTCGCCGGCATCTCGCACCTCAGCTCGGGCAACAACGGCATCGTCACGTCCGGCACGCAGGTGGGTACGCCCTGTTACAACACCACCTCGTGCACCAGCACGGCGGAAACCTTCATGGATAACGACGCACGCAAGTCGTTCATCCGCACCAAGGGCGTCGACTGGCGTGGTACCTACAAGGGCGACGGCTGGCGGCTGTCCGGGCAGCTCGGCATGAGCTCGTCCAACAACGACATCAGCCAGGCCTTCAAGGAGCTGTTCTACGGCGGCGGCTTCAACTGGGACATCAACAAGGGCTTCAACTTCACCGACCTGGCATCGGCGAACAATCCGCAGTACTGGGCGGACAACGACTTCGGCGGCAACATCGGCTACAAGCCGTACAAGGCACGCGATGAATACGCGCAGGTCGACTTCGCCTATGACCTCAATGGGTTCCTCAACAACATCGCGGCAGGCGTTCGTTGGGCCGAGCACTGGGAAAGCCAGTCGTTGCTGATCTACAACGAAGGCGTGCCGAACATGACGCTCAACCAGATCGGCTACGGCGGCCTGACCAACCTGCAGGGTGCGTCCAGCATCGGCCTGTCAGGCAGCTCGGTGCGTCATGTGCAGACGCTGGGCTTCCAGTCCGTCTACAACGCCGTGGTGGATGGCAACACGCTGATCGCCAACGACCCGGTGGACTACTGGGACAACACCTTCAATGTGAACCAGCAGAACACTGCGGCCTATGCACAGTTGAACTACGGCAACGACACCGTGCACGGCAACCTCGGCGTGCGCTGGGTGCAGACCAAGATCAACTCGTGGGGCTACAACGTGCCCAGCACCTGCAGCACCTGGGATTGCGTGTTCCCGCCGGGCTTCGGCTACGTGGGCTCCAGCAGCACGAACAACGAGTGGCTGCCTGCGTTCAACATCGCCTGGAACGTCACCCCGGACGTGATCATACGCGGCGCAGCGTCGGAAACCGAAGCCTACGCGCCGTACAACCAGTACGCGCCGTACTTCGAAGCCAATGACACCGTGCTCACCGCCACGGCCGGCAACCCGGACCTGAAGCCGTATCGTTCGGTGAACATCGACCTGTCCGGCGAGTGGTACTTCAACAACGAGTCCATCGTCGCGCTGTCGGGCTTCTACAAGAACGTGCTGAACTATGTGGTGAACGCGGCGACCACGCAGGGCCGGCAGAACGGTTCGTGGGCCCAGCTGATCCAGGGTTCCACCGGGCAGATGCTGGTGGCCAACGGCCTCTGCACGGAGGCGGGCTACTGCCAGTACAGCGTATCGGCGCCCATCAACGGCGGACGGGCCAAGGTGAAGGGCGCGGCCATCAGCTACCAGCAGGCCTTTGGTGAAAGCGGCTTTGGCCTGCGCGCCAACTATACCTACTCCGATTCGCACACCGCCTCCGGCGGTCCGTTGCCGTACAACTCCAAGAACTCGTACACCCTTGCCCCCTACTTCGAGAAGGGGCCGTACAGCGCGAGCATCTCGTACAACTACCGCAGCAAGTACCTCGCCGGCGGTTACGTGGCCGGTGCGCCCGATTCCTACACCGACAGCTTCAAGGAGCTGGATGCCTCGCTGGGTTACAAATTCAACCAGAACTTCTCGCTCACCTTCGACGCGCTCAACCTGCTCGATTCGACTTACAAGCAGTACTACGGCTCACAGATGATCGAGCTGGCCAACGAATACAGCAGCGGTCGCGAGTACATTCTCGAAGCCCATTTCAA
This sequence comes from Dyella telluris, assembly GCF_014297575.1. Classification (NCBI taxonomy): domain Bacteria; kingdom Pseudomonadati; phylum Pseudomonadota; class Gammaproteobacteria; order Lysobacterales; family Rhodanobacteraceae; genus Dyella; species Dyella telluris. Next base: position 2,464,347 of record NZ_CP060412.1, read on the forward strand.
GCTTTGATTTGTTGCAACTCCCCGAACAGGGCCTGGCGTTTTGCCAGGCCCCTTTTTTTTCTGTCAGTCCAGCGTGCCTGCACCGAGGCGTTCGTCCTCGTGCCGGATGGCCGCCACCTCGAGCGCCAGGGTGAGTCCGCGCACCACATCCGCGCCGCTCATGCTGGGTGCCTGTGGAAAGCGTGCCGCCTGCGACGGCAGGTAGGGAATGTGCATGAATCCCGCGCGCATGCCGCGATGGCCGGCGGCCAGATGCAGCATCACGTAGGCCACGTGGTTGCACACGAACGTGCCGGCCGTGTTGGACACTTCAGCCGGTAGGCCTTCCGCCAGCAGCGCCTTGAGCATGGCCTTGATGGGCAAGTTGCTGAAGTAGGCGGCGGGACCACCCGCGACTATCGCCTCGTCAACCGGCTGCGCGCCCGCGTTGTCCGCGATGCGCGCGTCCTGCACGTTGATCGCCACGCGTTCGATCGACAGTCGGCTGCGTCCGCCGGCCTGGCCTACGCCAAGCAGGATCGCCGGCTGCACCTCATCCACCGCCAGGGCCAGTTCGCGCTGCGAGTCGGCGAATACCGTGGGAAGCAGGCGGGACACCACGCGGTGGCCGCCGATGGTCTTGCCGTCCAGCTGGCGCACGGCTTCCCACGAGGGATTGATGTCTTCGTTGCCGAACGGCGTGAAGCCGGTCAGCAGGATGCGCGGATGCTTGCTCATGCGTCATGCCTCGTAGCCATGCCCGTGTTCAGCGGAACACCAGCAGCCACATGAAGAGGAAGGTGGCGACAAAAATGCCGAAGGCGCTCCATGCCTGCGCACGGATCACGCCATAGGGGTTGCGAAGCTCCAATAGCGCGGCAGGCACCAGGTTGTAGTCGGCGGCCATCGGCGTAAGCAACGTGCCGCAATAGCCGCACAGCATGCCCATCGAACCGAGGATGGCAGGGTTGGCGCCGTAGCGATGCACCAGCAGGGGCAGGCCGATGCCCGCCATCATCACCGGGAAGGCCGCGAAGGCATTGCCCATGATCACCGTGAACAACACCATGCCCAGCGCGAACACCAGCAGGCACAAGAAGGCGTTGCCCTCGGGGAGGATCATGCTGGCCAGCGCGGCGATGGCAGCCCCGACGCCGCTCTGCGTGAACACTTCGCCCAGCGCGGCCAGCAGCAGCGGCAGGAGCGCGGCCCAGCCAATGGCATCGAGCAGCCGGCGTCCTTCCGACAGCCCCTGCGGCAACGATGCCTGCGCCACGCGGGAGGCGGCAAGCAAGGCCACCACGCAGGCAAGCGCCAGGCCGGTCAAGGTCATCTGCGGCTTGGCGAACAGCGCGATGCCGCCGACAGACAGGTGCTCGCCAAACAGCGCGACCAGCAGGGTCACCAGGGGAATCAGCAGGGCGGGCACGAACAGCGTGTGGCCCAGGCGGATGGCCGACGCCATGCGTGCCGACGCGCTGGCCGTTTCCGGATGCGCGCGTCGGCGAAGCAGCGGCGCAAGCAGGGCCAGTGCGATCACGGCGACCCCGGCAAGCTGCGATGGCAGCGCGTTGCCTGCCTTCTGTGCGGCCAGCACCATGTCGCCACCGGCGAAGAGAAGGCCCAGCAGTGCCCAGAACGCCGCGCGATAACCCTGGCGCTCGCGGGCATTGCGCCATGCGGTGAACAACAGGAACGCCGCGATCAGCCAGTAGGCGTATTCAATGCGCAGCAGGCTCACGCGTTGCGCTCCGCCTGCGCACGACGCTGGAGTCGTCGCTGGAACAGCCATATGCGCACCGATTGGATCACGAAGGCCGCGATGGCCGTGGGCAGGGCCCACAGCGCGATGGAAAGCGGCGTAAGCTCTATGCCGTGCTGTGCATAGAAACCCTGGATCAGCAGCACGGCACCGAGTGCAATGAACACGTCTTCGCCGAAGAAGCGCCCGATGTTGTCGGTGGCGGCAGCCACGGCGCGCACCTCGTCACGATCCGCGTCAGTCAGGCCGGGGTGGATCTTTTCGGCGGCCGCTTCGCCCATCGGCGCGAGCAGCGGACGCACCGTCTGTGGCGCGCCGGCCACGCCGGTCAAGCCCAGCATGGCGAGCAGTTCGCGCACCAGCAGGTAACCAATCAGCAGGCGCGCCAGCGTCATCCCGCGCAATCGTCCCATCCATTGCTGCGCGTGCTCACGCAGGCCGGCGTGTTCGAGCAAGCCGATGGCGGGCAGGGTGAGCACGAACAGCAGCAGCATGCGCGCCGACACAAAACTCTTGCCCAGCAGCGCGAGCAGGTCGGGCACGTGCAGGCCTGCCAGCAGGCCGCTGGTCAGCGCGGCGCAGACCACCACGGGTACGGCGTTGAAGCGCAGTGCGAAACCGATGACGATGACCGCGACGCCCAGCAGCGGCCAGTAGTTCATGCGTGCGTCTCCGTGGCGTGCGGTGCGGCAATGCCAATATCGGCGGCCTCCAGCGCGACGCGCAGCTGGCGCGCGAAGGCGACCGCATGCGCACCGTCGCCGTGCACGCACAAGGTATCGGCCCGCAGCGTGATCACGCTGCCATCCACGGCGCGCACCTGGCCCTCACGTGCCATGGCCATTGCCTGGGCGATGGCTTCGTCGCTTTCCTGGATCACTGCGTCGGGTTCGCGGCGCGGTTGCAGGGAACCGTCGGAGCGGTAGCGCCGATCGGCGAAAGCCTCGGCGGCCACCGGAATGCCGGCGGCCACGCCCGCATCGACCAAGGCCGAGTTGGCCAGTCCGAACAGGCGCAGGCTCGGGTCGAAATCGTGCACGGCCCGCGCAATGGCGGCAGCCAGTGCGGCGTCGCGCGCGGCCATGTTGTACAGCGCACCGTGCGGCTTCACGTGGCGCAGGCGCGTTCCCGCCGCTTGGACAAAGCCGTGCAGCGCGCCGATCTGGTAGAGCGTCAGCGCGTAGGCCTCGTTTGGCGTCACCGCCATTTCGCGACGGCCGAAGCCCTGCAAGTCGGGTAACGAAACGTGGGCGCCGATGGCGACGTCGTGCTGTATGGCCATGGCCACGGTGCCGCGCATGATGTCCGGGTCGCCGCCGTGGAAGCCGCAGGCGATGTTGGCCGAGCTGACGATGGCGAGCAGCGCGGCATCGTCGCCCATGCGCCAGGCGCCGAACGATTCGCCCAGGTCGCTGTTGATGTCGATGGTCTTGGCGAAGGCGTTTTTCATGCGGGTTCCAGCCGTTGGGCGATGCGTTGAAGCAGGTGTCGCAGCGTGTCGTTGCGCGTGCGCAGACGTTGCAGTGCCTCGTCCATGGTGATCTCCCGGAAGCATACGGTATCGCCCGGCCGGCGCTGCGCGAGACGTGGCAGGTCCACCGTCGCGAGCTGGCCGATGCGCGGGTAGCCACCGGTTACCGGAGCTTCGGCCAGCAGCAGGATGGGCTGACCCGAGGGCGGCAGCTGCAGGGTGCCGGGCAGGGTGGCTTCGGAGACCAGTTCGAGCGGGCGGGCCAGCTGCAGGGCCTGGCCATCCATGCGGCTGCCGGTGCGGTTGCTGTCCTTGCTGACCGTGAAGCGTTGCACGAACAGGCTGCGCTGCGACGCCTCATCGAGAGCGTCGTAATGATGGCCGCGCAGCAGCCCGAACGGCGCGCCGGCGTAGTCGAGCCACGGTTGCGGATCCAGGCCCCAGCGCAGCGCCTGCACGCCGTGTCCGGCACGAAAACAATCGTCGGGTGCGCGCGTGCCCACGGCGATGGTGTCGCCGGCCTGCAGTGCACGGCCATCGAGCGGACCGACATGGGCATGCAGGTCGGTGCTGCGGCTGCCGAGCACGGGTTCGACATCGAAACCACCGCGCACGGCCAGATAACTGCGGCAACCATGCCGCATGCCGCCGAGGCGGAGCTGTGTGCCGGCCGGCAGGAAGCAGCGGGTCCATGGCGGCAGCGTCTGGCCATTCGCGCGTGCTTCGATGATGCCGCCGGTGAGCGCGATCACGGCATCCCGGGTGAACTGCAGCGTTGGTCCGGCAAGGGTGATTTCCAGCGCGGCTTCGTCGGCATGGTTGCCGACCAGCGCATTGGCCAAGCGCCAGGCCGGCTCATCCATCACGCCGGCGCGCCCCAGCCCGAGGCTGGCGTAGCCACGGCGCCCGGCATCCTGCAGGCTGCTGAGCAGGCCGGGCTTGATCACCTCGATACTCATGACGCCACGCCGTTGCCGCTGGCGAGGCGTTGATAGGCGCGCTCGTCGATAGCCTGGAAACGTACGTGATCGCCGGGTTGCAACAGGGATGGCGAAGCGGCGGAGAGATCAAACAGGCGTGCCGGCGTGCGGCCGATCAGCTGCCATCCGCCGGGAAGCGCCTGCGGGTAGATGCCTGTCTGCAGGCCGCCGATGGCGACGCTGCCCGCAGGCACGCTCATGCGCGGCTGGCTGCGACGTGGCGTGGCCAGTGCGGCATCAAGGCCCAGCAGATAAGGAAAGCCCGGCGCGAATCCCAGCATGGCGACGCGGTAACTGGCGCCAGTGTGCCGGGCCACCACCTCGTCCGCGCTCAGGTGTGCAAGCGCGGCCACCTCGTGCAAATCGGCGCCGTCGTAACACACCGGCAGGATCACTTCGCGAGGCATGATGGTGGAGGCCGGTGTGCTCTTCAGGGCGGCAGCGATGGCTTCGCGCAGGCGATGGCCCGTGGTGGCGTCGTCGTCCAGCCATGCAGTGGGGTCAAAGCGCAGCAGCAGGCTCGCGTAGGCGGGCACGCATTCGACGTCGGGAAGCTGCGACCCGATCAGGGCCGCCGCGGCGTGCACCCGGGCGTTCACCGCCGTGTCGATGCTGTTACCGAAACGCAGCAGCCACGCGTCTTCGGCAAGTGGCTCAAGAAGCAGGTCCGTCGGCGTGCCAGTCATGCGGCGCTCCCGCGCGGGCGGGTGACGAGGGCGGGCGTCATGCGGCGCGCCAGCAGCTTCAGCGTGCGGGTGATTCGTGGGTTGCGATGGGTCACCCGGAAAGTGTTGCAGAACGGCCAGGCTTTGCCGATGCGCACTGCGGCACGCTTCCGTCCATCGTGGTAACTCGCGATGGCGAAAGGATTTCTTCACGGCACGGTGAGTGCAGGAAACGTGAACTTGCGACGCGCAGAGATGCGAGGTCTTGCGCGCTCGGCGCCGCCGGGACGATTGGATGCCCGATGCACCAGGCGGCCAGGTGGCGGCCGAAATTCCCCCCGTGGAGACATGGAATGACCTCATAAGGTCAAGCGGGGACTTCGTTGTCGTGGCGCAATGCGAAATGGCCGTCCAGAGCCTTATGTGCCCACGAATAGCTCCTTAAAACAAGGCATTGTAGAAATGTCTCGATGAGACTTTTCCGGGTGTGCCGATGCCTCTTGCTGCCCTGCCGCATAGGCCTTTTTCCTATGTGACTTCTGGATTGTTGACAACGTTGTCAGGCTTTACCCAGACTCCGGCGACATCGGTTCGCGTTCACAGGAACGTGACATCAGCATGACGAGGGGATCGCAGTGGTCGAAGGGGTCAGCCACAGCGCACGCGAGTTCTTGGCGCAAGAAGCCATGTTTCTCGCTGCGGACGTCGGGGGCACGCATGCACGCATCGGACTGGTCAGTCGCGAGCCGGACGGCACGCGCCCGGTGACGGTGCTGCAGTACCACCGCTACGCGTGCGCGGACTGGCCGAGCCTGACGGCGGTGCTGCAGGACTTCGTGGGCCAGCTGGATCGTTCGGTGCACGTGGATCGCTGCGCCGTGGCCAGCGCCGGCTATGTGCTGGGCGATGCCATCGTCAACGACAACCTGCCCTGGCCCGTGTCCATCCGCGACATCCGCGACAGCCTTGGCATCGAACAGCTGGCCGTGGTCAACGACTTCGAAGCGGTGGCCTACGCCACCCAGTTCCTCAGCCACGCCGACACCACCGCGGTGATTGAAAGCGAAGCGCCGCCGGTCGCCGGTCCGGTGCTGGTGATGGGCCCGGGCACCGGCCTGGGTTCGGCCGTGCTGCTGCCCGGCCAGCCGCACGCCACCGTGCTGGCGACCGAAGCGGGCCAGATCGCACTGGCGCCGGGCAACGAACGCGAGATCGAGATCCTGCGTTACCTGGCACGCGACCGTGCCTACGTGTCCTTCGAACACGCCCTCTCGGGCCCGGGCCTGCTCAACCTTTACCGCGCCCTGTGCGCGCTGCGCCACCAGCCGCCGGTCTTCACGCAACCGGCCCAGGTGACGCAGGCAGCACTGGAGCGCAGCGACGACGCGGCGGTGGAAGCGCTGGATGTTTTCTGCGGCCTGCTGGGCAGCTTCGTCGGCGACCTGTGCCTGCTGTACGGCGCACGCGGGGGCGTGTTCCTGGCGGGCGGCATTCTTCCGCAGATCCGCGACGTGCTGCTGACCAGCAGCTTCCGCCAGCGTTTCTTCAACAAAGGCGTGATGCGCGCCTTTCTGCAGCAGGTTCACGTACGACTGATGGAGCACGGCCAGCACGGTGTGATCGGTGCAGCCGGCCTGTACCTGGACGGGCGCACGTAAGACCCAGGGGAGAACGCAGTACCGAGTTTGCACCACACCGTTGCAATGAACCGGGCGCGAGCCCAGACACCACGCAAGCAGTCGGACGACCCACAACTTCCGCTGCCGTAATGCCTTCGAGGGGAGGAAACCATGTCACACCGCAAGACTCTGCTAGCAGCAAGCATCATCGCGGGCTTGTGTCTGTCCGGCGCCGTGTTCGCCGCAGACAACGCCCAGGCCCCCCAGGTGGGCTCGGCCTCCAGCGACCAGGACAGCACCCAGGCCAAGACGGCCGCCGACAAGTCCAAGGTGAAGGACCTGAGCACCGTCACGGTGACCGGTATCCGCAACAGCCAGCAGCTGTCGCTGGACACCAAGCAGGCCGCCGAATCGCACGTTGAAGTGATCTCCGCCGAAGACATCGGCAAGCTGCCGGCCAAGAACGTGGCCGACACCATCGCGCAGATCCCGGGCGTGAACATCTCCGACGCCGCCGGCGCCGAAGGTGGCTTCGACGAAGCCGACCGTGCCGCCCTGCGTGGCGCTGCTCCTTCGCTCACCCTGACCACCGTCAACGGTCATTCGATTGCCTCGGGCGACTGGTTCATCACCGGTGGTGGTGGTTCGCGCAGCGTCAGCTACGCCATGCTGCCGGCCGAAGTGGTCAGCCAGGTGGTGGTGCGCAAGTCTTCCGAAGCCAACCAGCTCGAAGGCGGTGCCGCTGGCTCCATCGACATCCTCACCCGCAAGCCGCTCGAGTTCGCCAAGCCGTTCACCGCGGAAGGCCAGGTGGGTGGCGTGTACTCCGACCTGCCGGGCAGCACCAAGCCGCAGTTCAGTGGCCTGGTGAACTGGAAGAACAACGACAACACCTTCGGCGTGATGGCCCAGGCCTTCTACGAAGAGCGCGAACTGCAGCGCAACGGCCAGGAAATGCTCGGCTATTCGTACATTCCCTCCGGTTCGGCCGCTGCCACGCAGCTGGGCCTGACCGACAAGGGCAATGGCAGCACGGGCGTGTTCTATCCGAACCTGCCGGGCGCCGCCCTGTTCACCCAGACGCGCAAGCGCAAGGGTGGCCTGGTCGACGTGGAGTGGAAGCCGCTCGACAACCTGTCGCTGAACTTCAACGGCTTCTATTCGCACATGGATGCCAGCGACTACAACCGCAACTACATGCTGCGCCTGCGTGACCGCCTGCCGGGTTCGACGCTGTCCAACACGTCGATCAATGACAACGTCATGACCTCGGCCGTCCTCGCACCGCAGGCCGGTGTGTCGCAGGGCATCTACGACATGATTTCCCGTCCGGGCGAGAGCGAATCCAGCCAGTACTACACGCTGGACGCCGACTGGAAGGCCACCGACCACCTGAACTTCAAGTTCCAGGTCGGCTGGACCAAGGGCACCGGCAACACCCCGACCCAGGACATCATGGAGATGGACACGGGGTACGGCCAGGGCTCCTTCTACAAGATGAACGGCCTGGGCACGCCCGCGAACTGGGGCATGACCGGCGTCAACAACGCCTATAACCCGGCCACGGTCGGCCTCGACTGGATCTTCGGCGACCAGGGCATCCACGTGGTCGACAAGGAGCGCTGGTTCCAGGCCGACGGCGAATACGATTTCGACGACGCCGCACCGCTGTCCAGCCTGCAGTTCGGTGCACGCTACGCACGCCACAACCACGACAGCCCGTTTGCGGTCGGTCAGGGTCCGAACTGGGCGTCGGCGGTGGACTTCGGCACCAACTCCCCGCTGTGGCCTGCCTCGACCGGCAACTACCCGAGCAGCTTCGGCAGCGACCTTGGCGTGGGCCAGATGCCCAGCGGCATCTGGTACTGGTCGCCGAGCCAGCTCAAGGAACTCAACGCGTTGTACGCGAACCGTGCCAGCAGTGGCCCGAACTCGCGCTTCTATCCGAATGACATCTATTCGATGAAGGAAGACAACAGCGCGTATTACTTCCAGGCCAACTTCAACGGTGACCGCTGGAGCGGCAACGCCGGCCTGCGCTACGTCGCCACCAACGAAGACATCGGTTACACCGCGGGCTCCATCCAGGAAACCACCCACGGCGGCCAGATGTGTAATTCGCCGTGGTACCCGTGCGGCACCGACGGTTCGGGCGGCTGGTACTGGAACTACTACCAGCACCACTACGGCAAGCTGCTGCCGAGCTTCAACCTGAAGTACAACCTCACCGAAGACGGCAACCTGCTGGCCCGCTTCGCCGCCTCGCAGACCATGACCCGTCAGGACTACGGCCAGCTGGCTGGCTTCCTGTCGCTGAGCGATCCGCAGAAGGAAGGCGAACTGGGTGGCGGCCTGGGTCCGAACCCGTACCTGAAGCCGATGGTGTCCACCAACTTTGATGCAGCGCTGGAGTGGTACTTCGCTCCGCGTGGCCTGCTGTCGGCCAGCATCTACATGATGGACCTCAACAACTATTACGACTACGGCACGGTCACCCAGACCTACCTCAACAACTACCTGACCTACGGCGTCAACAACCCGTCGCACACGCCGGTGTACAGCCAGTACCTGATCAGCCAGCCGGTGAACGTCAACGGCTCGCTGAAGGGTGTTGAACTGAACTACGTGCAGCCGATCGGCGACCACTTCGGCACGCAGCTCAGCTACACGTACGCCAACGGCCACACCTCGGGCGGCACGTACCTGTACAACGGTGACGGCACCTACGGCAACAACGTGGCTGCCGGTACCCGTCCGCTGTACGGCACCTCGAAGAACACGGTCAATGCATCGGCCTACTTCGAGAATGACCACTGGAACGCCCGCCTCAACTACACGTACCGCTCGTCGTTCTACGACGGCATGATGCCGGTCACCGCAGGCACGCTCGGCAACACCATGCCGCTGCTGCCGTACTACCAGGCGGGCACGGGCTACCTGTCGGCATCCATCGGCTACACCCTCAACGAGCACATCAGCTTCTCGTTCGATGCGATGAACCTCAACAACCCGACGCTGCGTTACTACGTGTATGGCCACCAGGCCGGCCTGAACTTCGGCAAGGTGCCGGAAGCGTTCTACACGAACGGTCGCCAGTACTACCTGACGGCGAACTTCAAGTTCTAAAGCTTCTTCCCGCCAGGGACCTGGCACGATTGCCAGGTCCCTTTTTTCCCAGGCAGTTCGATGGGAACGAATGGCAGGTAACGGCTGAGATGTCATCCACTGCGATGTCGGGTCACCGGCATCGCAGTTTTTGTATCACTTGCCGCCTTTTGTGCGATGGCGTTGCTATGGTGCATGGACCATGCATCGCGGAGGACGGGTCATGAGCGAACATGCCGAAGACGTACCGGCACCCCAGCCCATCGAGGAATACCAGGCCGTACCCGGCCAGCCATTGCGCCTTGAAGACCTCATGGGTCGCCATCGCCCGCTGGTCATCCGCGGCCTGGTGCGTGACTGGCCCGTGGTGAAGTGGGCGAAAGAGTCCGACACCGCCTTTGCGCAAGGCATGGCCCAGTGGGACAACGGCACCGACGTCAGCACGCTGATGGTGGCGCCCGAGGCCGAGGGCATCATCGGCTACACGCCGGACATGAACGGTTTCAGTTACCAGCACTTCAAGGTGCCGGTCACCCTGGGCCTGCAGCGCCTGGCGAAGTACAGCAGGCGACCGGACGCGCCGGGTCTGGTGATCCAGAGCGCCGTGATCCGTGACTGCATTCCCGGGTTCCTGGCGGAACATGCGTTGCCGCTGCTGGCGCCCGGTGTGGAGCCGCGCCTGTGGATGGGCAACAAGGTCACTACGCCTACGCATTTCGATTCGCAGCACAACATTGCTTGCGTGGTCTGCGGCGTGCGGCGTTTCACGCTGTTCCCGCCGGAGCAGCTGCCCAATCTCTACATCGGCCCGCTGGACTACGCGCCCACGGGCGCGGCGATCAGCCTCGCGCGCCTGGACCGGCCGGACGACCCGCGTTTCCCCCGCCTGAAGACCGCGCTGGCGGCGGCGCAGGTGGCCGAGCTGCATCCCGGTGACGCGATCTACATGCCGCCGCTGTGGTGGCACAACGTCGAGTCACTGGAGCAGCTCAATGCGCTGGTGAACTACTGGTGGCCGACGCTCGACGTGGAAGGATCCAATCCCGGTCACGCAAGAGCTGCGCTGTACCACTGCCTGATGGCCTTCCGCAGCTTGCCGGCCGCGGAGCGCGTGAACTGGCAGAACCTGATCAACCATTATGTCTTCGGTGACGAGGACGCCGTGGCGCATATTCCCGAGCATCGTCGCGGCGTACTGGGTCCGCTTACCGCCGAGACGATGGAACTTCTCAAGCAGGGAGCGCGCGCGCACCTGTGAGGTAACCCGTTTCGCTTTGCGCACCGTCGCGCAGTGATGAAGGATTCGTCAGTTGGCTGGCACCCGCAGCAACAAGGATTCGAACTCGTGAAAGCCAGGCTCCTCATTCCGTTCCAGGCATCGGCCAGCGCCACGGGCACGACAAGGTGCCGCCGTCTCGCCATCGCATTGCCGTTGCTCTTCGCGCAGGCGACGCTGGCCTCCGAAGCCAAGGTGCTGGTCGATCAGGTCGGTTACGACACCGGCGCGGTCAAGCAGGCGATCGTGACGGGTGATGCGACCTCGCCGTCGCGCGCCTTTCGTGTAGTGAATGCCGACACCGGCAAGGTGGCCATGCAGGGCATGCTGTCCGGCACCGGCAAGGTGGCGCACTGGGATGGCGAATACGCCGTCGCGGATTTCAGCAGCGTGCGCACGCCCGGGCGCTATGTCGTCGAGCTGCCGATGGACGGCCATGACGTGCGCTCCTGGACGTTCGAGGTGCAGGACAACGTGCTCGAACGGCACACGCTGTCCAACGTCATCTATTACTTCAAGGGCCAGCGTTCCAGCGGCCTGATGGACAAGGCCGACACGCACCTGGCGCATCCGGATGGCACGCCGGGTACGCTCGATATCCATGGTGGCTGGTATGACGCCACCGGCGACTACGGCATCCACCTGTCGCACCAGAATCTCACCAGTTACTTCAACCCCCAACAGGTGCCGTTGGCCGCGTGGAGCCTGCTGAGCACCTGGCGACAGCTGGAAGCGCGCAACGACAAGAACTTCCGCGAGTACAACCGTCGCCTGCTCGACGAAGGCCTGTTCGGTGCGGATTTCCTCGTGCGCGACAAACGACCGGACGGGTCCTTCTACCAGTCCATCGACGCGCCCGGTCCCGGCAAGCTGCCGCAGGATCGCCGTATCGGCGACCCGAACTGGCGCACACAGATCAAGCTGAAGCCGGGCGATCACACCGAGAAGGTCGACCAGCCCGCGCGTGGTCCGCATGCCTACGAAGCCAGCTTCCGCGGTGGTGGCGGCATGGCCATCGCTGCGCTGGCGCTGGCTGCCAGCACGGGTGTGGAAGGTGACTTCGGCACGAAGGATTACCTCAGGGCAGCCGAAGAGGCGTACCGTTTTCTGGACGCGCACAACCGCGAGCTGATCAACGACAGCAAGGAAAACATCGTCGACGACTACTGTGCGTTGCTGGCTGCGGTGGAGCTGTACCGCGCCACGCACGACGATGCCTGGCGCAAGGCCGCCGATGCGCGCGCCCGTCGCCTGATGGGGCGCCTGGTCAGCCATGGCGGCCATCGCGACTACTGGCGTGCCGACGACGGCACTCGTCCATTCTTCCATCCGGCGGACGCCGGCCTGCCGGTGGTGGCGCTGGCGGAATACGCCAGCATCGCCGACGCCACCCAGCAGGCCAGGGTGCGCGAAACCGTGAAGCGCTCGTTGCAGGCCGAGCTGGCGGTAACCGCCGAGGTCAACAATCCGTTTGGCTATGCGCGCCAGCTGGTGCGTGGCGGCGATGGCCGCGTGCGCACGGCATTCTTCTTCCCGCACGATACGGAAGCCGCACCCTGGTGGCAGGGCGAGAATGCGCGTCTTGCCTCGCTGGCGGCGGCTGCGCGACTGGCTGCGCCGCTCTACAACGGCGACACCGCCTTCCAGCAGCAGCTGCAGGTCTACGCATGGAACCAACTGCACTGGATACTGGGCCGCAACCCCTACGACAGCAGCATGCTGATGGGCAGCGGCCATCACAACGCGCCGTACATGTTCTTCGACTCCTACGCGTACACCAATGCGCCGGGAGCGATCATCAACGGCATCACGTCCGGCCTGGACGATGACGAAGGCATCGCCTTTGATCTGGGCTATGCCCAGACAGGCAAGGACGACGATTGGCGCTGGACCGAACAATGGTTGCCGCATGATGCGTGGTACCTGTTCGCCATCAGCCTTCCCCACGACTGACGCTGCACTGTGAGAACCACGATGAAGAAAACACGTTATGTGCTGGCCCTTGCCTTGTGCGGGCTCACCGCTGTCGCCCATGGCGCGACGCCCAGCCTGATTCCGATGCCGGCGCAGCTGAGCGAGTCCGGCGAAGGTTTCACGGTGACCGCGCAGACGCCCATCGTGGTCGATGGCGGCGATGCCGACGCACGCGGTGCCGCGGATTACCTCGCCTCGCTCGCCGCGCATACGCGACACCTCGCACTGCAGGTGCGCACCGGCGTGCCGGAGAGCGGCGCCATCGTGCTCAAGCGCGATCCGCAGGCGCCGGTGGCCAACGCGGAAGGCTATGTGCTGGACGTCACCCCGCAGGGCATCCGCGTGACCGCCCGTGATGGTGCAGGCCTGTTCTATGGCGCGATGACGGCGTGGCAGCTGCTGACGCCGGCACAGGGTTCCGGCGACGTGCGTGTTGAACCGGTGCATATCCGCGACGAACCGCGTTTCACCTGGCGCGGCCTGATGCTCGATTCGTGCCGGCACTTCTGGAGCACCGACGAAGTGCGCACCGTCATCGATCAGATGGCACAGCACAAGCTCAACGTGCTGCACTGGCATCTCACCGACGACCAGGGCTGGCGCATCGAGATCAAGCGCTACCCCGAGCTCACCCGCATCGGTGCATGGCGTACGCCGCCCACCGTGGGCAAGCAGGGCGAAGCCAAGCCTTACGGTGGCTTCTATACGCAGGACGACATCCGCGCCATCGTCGCCTATGCCGCCGCGCGCCACATCACCGTGGTGCCCGAGCTGGACATGCCGGGCCACGCGCAGGCGGCGGTGGCTTCGTATCCCGAGCTGGGCGTCACCGGCACGCGCCCGCCGGTATCGCCCGACTGGGGCGTGAATCCCTACCTGTACAACGTGGATGACCACACCATCGAGTTCCTGCACAACGTGCTGGACGAGGTGATGGCGCTGTTCCCGTCGACCTATATCCACGTGGGCGGCGACGAAGCGGTGAAGGATCAGTGGAAGGCTTCGCCCACGGTGCAGGCACGCATGAAGGCGCTCGGCATCAAGAGCGAAGATGCCATGCAAAGCTGGTTCATCGAGCAGATGGGCAAATACCTGATGGCGCACGGTCGCCGGCTGGTCGGTTGGGACGAGATCCTCGAAGGCGGCGTGCCGCCCAGTGCCACGGTGATGTCGTGGCGCGGTACGCAGGGTGCCATCGATGCAGCGAAGCAGGGCCACGACGTGGTGCTTGCGCCTGCGCCGCAGCTGTACATGGATTCGATGCAGAGTGATCGCCCGGATGAAACCACCGGCCGGCTGCCGTCGATGTCGCTGGAGAGCTACTACAGGTTCGAAGCAGTACCCAAGGAACTGAATGCCGCGCAGGCGAAGCACGTGCTGGGCCTGCAGGCGACTCTGTTCACCGAGCACATGCCCACCTTCCGCCACATCGAGCATGCGGCGTTCCCGCGCCTGGATGCCTTGTCCGAATCGGCGTGGACGCCGGTGAAGCAGCGCGACTGGCGCCAGTTCCTCGCGCGCATGCCCTCGCAGCTCGCCCGCTATCGCACGCAGGACATCGCCTATGCCGACAGCGCGTTCGCGGTAAGCGTGGACGTGGACCGCAACGCCGCCATCACCAGCGGCCATGCCAGCGTGACACTGGCCAACCAGGCGAAGTTCGGCAACGTGCACTACACCACCGACGGCAGCGAGCCGGGTGCTTCGTCGCCGCTGTACGTGCGGCCGTTCGCGGTGAACTTGCCGACCACCATCAAGGCGGTAGCGCTGGCGGACGACGGCACGGCCCTGGCGGCCGCGCGCACGCGCGTGCTCGACCTGCCATCGCTGCGCACGCGCAGCACCGGTGAGCTGGAGAACTGCCCGGGCAGCGACTTCCGCCTGCGCGTGCAGCCCACGCCCGATGCCACCAGCATGGCGCCGACCTACCTGATCAACGTGTTCGACAACTGCCGCATGGTTCGCGCGGCCAGGCTGGACGGCATTGCCGGCATCCGCGTGGAGACCGCCACGCTGCCGCGCAACTACGCGCTGGCGCACGATGCCAAGCTGGTGGTGGCCTACAAGTCGACGGCGCCGCAGGGCGAACTCGTCGTGCGGTTGGACAGCTGCAGGGGCAAGGAGATCGCCTCGATGCCGCTGCCCACCGATCAGCCGGCCACGTTCACCCTGCAGGGTGCGGTGGCCAAGCAGGCGGGCACGCACAACCTGTGCCTGGCGTTCACTTCGCCGATCAGCGGGCCGATCTGGGGCGTGGGCGCAGTGACGTTGCTGCCGGCCGACCAGGCGTCGCCCTGAGGTCATGCGCCGCGTCGACAGGGGACTGTCGACGCGGCGAGGAATCGGGAATCCGTTCTCTGCTACTACGTACGGACAGTTGAGCGCCACGGTCTCCCGCTGGCATGCTCCGGCGGGTCGCCGGAGGGCGACCACATCAGGGGAATGTCATGCAGCACGACGCCGCGGAAACGCAGGACGGGCAGATGATGCCCGGGATCGGTCCCGACGCGGTTGCGTCGGCGCGCCCGGCAAGCTTCGAGGTGACTTACGGCCAGAAGACGGGCATGACGACCGTACCTGCCGATTCATTCAAGTTCGCCGGCAAGGGGCGCATCAGCGTTGACGGCCAACAGGTGGAGCTGACCGGTCGCCAGCGTGCCCTGCTCAGCAAGGAACAGACGCATACGCTGCCGCTGGCGGCCATCGTCAACGTGCAACGGGCCGGCAACGTCATCCGCTTTGACCTGCAGGAGCCGGGTGCCGGCAAGCGCTACGCCCGGTTTGCCGTATCCAGCGAAGCGCAGGCGCGCGCGCTGGAAGCCTTGCTTCCTTCGGTGAAGACCGAGGCCTTTGTCGCCAGCCAGGCGGAACTGGCCGATTTCCATCGACGACTGGATGCGTTGAGCCCGCATGCACCGGTGACCCTGGTGATCGTGGCGATCAACATCATCGTGTTCGTCGCCATGTGCATCGGTGGTGCCGGCCTGTTCAATCCGGATGGCGACGTGGCCATCCGCTGGGGATCGAACTACGGCCCGCTCACCATGGGCGGCCAGTGGTGGCGCCTGCTCACTGCCAACTACATCCACTTCGGCATCATCCATATCGCGCTCAACATGTGGGCGCTGTACCAAAGCGGTCGCATGGCCGAGCGCTTGTTCGGCAGCGCGCGCTACACGTTGCTCTACGTGTTTGCCGGCATCAGCGGCAGCATCGCCAGCCTGTTGTGGAACCCGGTGGTGAACGGCGCCGGTGCCTCGGGGGCGATCTTCGGCGTGTTCGGCGGGCTGCTGGCGTTCGTGATCAATGCGCGCAACCGCGTGCCCCAGGAAGTGATGGTGGAGCACCGCAACAGCACGATCGGCTTCATCGCCTACTCGTTGTTCTACGGCATGGCGCATGCGGGCATCGACAATGCGGCACACGTGGGCGGCCTGGTGGCGGGTTTTGGCATGGGCCTGCTGCTGGCGCGGCCGCTGACGGCAGAGGCGCGTGCGCGATCCGGCATCGGGCAGTGGGTCGTGGCCATGTTGGCGGCTGCGCTGGTGCTGGGCGTCTCGTCAAAGCCGCTGTGGCGTCCCTCGCCGGATGTGCTGGCGCGCCAGCAGTTCCAGCAGACCTTGCTTGGCTTCAGCCCGCAGGAGTCGGCCGCGGTGGCTGCTTCCAACGATCTGGTGGAAAAGGTCCGCGCCGGTCGGATCAGCGAAGCGGACTGGGTGCAGGCCGTGCGCACGGACGTCGTGCCGCGCTGGCAGCGACTCCACGACGAACTGGCGAACGAGCACCTGCCCGCCGATGACAAGCAGTTCGCCCTGCAGCAGGCCATGCTGGCGTACGTGGATGCGCGACTGAAGCAGAACACGCTGATCGCCGAGAGCGAGGCTGCCACCGTGGACCGGCTCGGCATGCCCGCGCGGGTGAAGGCGGCGCGCGAAGAGGGCGATGCGGCGCTGGCGCGCCTTAACGCCATCGTGTCAGCGAAAAAGCCCTAGTTCAGCGCGAGCGGTCCAGATCCGTCCTGGGCGCGGGTAGTTCTACGCTTGCGCCGGCGATGCGCACACGGTTGCCGCCGCTGGCCTTCACGCAGTACATCGCGTCGTCCGCTGCCCGCATGAGTTCGCGCGACGAAAGTCCGTGCAATGGATACGTTGCCACGCCGATGCTGGCCGAGGTGTGCAGGCTGCGATCGGCGAGCTGGCAGGGCGCGTTGATGGCGGCGCGCAGCTTCTCCGCCACGCTGATGCTGTCGGCCATCGACTGCAGGCGGCACAACAGCACCACGAACTCATCGCCACCCATGCGTCCCACCACGTCGCCCTCGCGCAGATGGCCGCGGATGCGCTGGGCCACTTCGCACAACAGCAGATCGCCGGTGTGGTGGCCGAAGCGGTCATTCACCTGCTTGAATTTGTCCAGGTCGATGTAGAGCAGCGCAAGGTTGCCGCCGAAGTGCGTCACGTTCTCCAGTGCTGCCTCGAACTGCTGGTGGAACAGGTCGCGGTTGGCCAGGTCGGTGAGCGGATCGTGTCGTGCAATGTGATGCAGGCGCGCTTCCGCCTGTTTGCGTTCGATGGCAGCGGCCACCTGGGTAGAGACGAACTGCAGCAGTTCCTTGTCGGCTTCCGTGTAACGCGTGGCGTCCGAATAACTCTGCACCACCAGTGCACCCACCGTGGTGCCCTGCGAACACAGCGGCACACCCAGCCAGTGCTGCGCATCCGTGCCGACGATGGGCAAGGCCGGATCGGAAGGTTTGGCCGGTGTCACCAGCAGGGCTTGTCCGGTGCGGATCACCTGACCCGTCAGCGTGCCGGCATCCAGGCTCTGGGCAGGCGGAACGTCGTCGCGCTCGTCGACGAAGTACGGAAACGTCAGTTCGGCGTGCAGCGGGTCGTATAGCGCCACGAAGAAATTGATGGCCGGGAGCAGGCTGCCGATGATGCGGTGGATGTCTTCGTAGAGCGCCGGAAGGTTGTCCGCGGTGTGCGCCGCCTCGGAGATCGCGTGCAGGGCCGTCGTCATGGATTCGGCCCGCTTGAGCGCGGTGATGTCGCGTGCCACCGCGATGCGCACCCGGTCTGAATCGGACCAGCGCGCCGACCACATGATGTGGACGGTGGTGCCGTCCTTGCGGATGTAGCGGTTCTGGAAATGCGGCTGGGGGTTGCCGGCCATGATGGCGGCGGCCACTTCCAGCGTGGCCTCGCGGTCGTCCGGGTGCACCAGCTCGATCATCCGACGGCCGAGGACCTCCTCGGGCCTGTAGCCGAAGATGCGTTCATAGGAGGCGCTGACGAAGACATAACGCCCCTCCGTGTCGACCACGCAGATGGCATCCCACAGCAGATCCATGATCTTGTTGAGCAGAACAGGTTCCATCGGATGCGTGGCGGCGGCTGGCTCGTGGCTGGCGGTTCCCAGCGTTCGAGCAAGATGTGTGCCGCTGGGGCCTTCGCTGTCTGGATGCCGCCGAGCCGTCATGGGTGGGTGCCTTGGCAGGGAACCGCTAGTCGTCCAGCAAGGAGCGCGCCGTATTCCACATGGCGCGGGTCAGGGGTCGGTTTTCATGCGGAGTCTGCAGCACCACCAGCGTGGTGGTGCTGATGCTGGCGTGGATCTTCAGCAGCCGGTCCAGCACGGTTTCCAGGTGTGGGATGGACATGGCCACTACGCGCAACAGGGCCGAGTCCTCGCCGGCCAGCCGGCGGCAGTCGAGCACTTCGGGAATGTCCGCCACCAGCGAGCCGACGCGGGCGCAGATGCCGCCGTCGCAGCGCAGGCGGATCATGGCGTCGATCTCGTAGCCCAGCCGGCGCGGGTTCACCACGGCGCGGTAACCGGCGATCACACCGGCTTCCTCCAGCCGTTTCACGCGCTCGGCCACGGCCGGGGCGGAGAGCTTCACCTTGCGCCCCAGCTCGGCGTAGCCCAGGCGGGCGTCCTGCTGCAGGGCCTCCAGCAGCTGCCAATCCGTAGCATCCCAGATCGGTTTCGATTCAAAGGTAACTGCGTTCATGGACATTTCGTTCGTTGGCGAAACAACCTCATCCTACGCTGATTCATCATTCAAGCGCACCGCGGCGGAAATTACGATTCGCAACGTTCCCCACCCGGAAAAATAGTCCCATGCATACCCCGGAACGCCTCGACGGGCGTGCCCTCGCTTACATCGGCATTGCCCTGCTCACCTGGTCGTCGGCCTATGCCGCGATTGCCTATGCACTGGCCTCGTTCACGCCGGGCGAGGTGGCACTGGCCCGCCTTGGCATCGGCTCACTGTGCTTTGCCGTGCTCCTGCTGTTCAAGCGCGTGCCGCTGCCGGCGCGTCGCGACTGGCCACTGCTGACGCTGCTCGGCATCATCGGCCTCACCGTGTACCACTTGTGCCTCAATACGGCGGAAACCCGCGTAGCCAGCGGCACCGCGGCCATCCTGATCTCACTGGTGCCGGCGACGACGGCGGCACTGTCGGCCATCTGGCTGCGCGAGCGCCTCTCCCCGCGCACCCTGCTCGGCCTGGGCGTGGCCCTGATCGGCGTGGTGGTGGTGGTGCTCACCAGCGGCAAGGACGTGAAGGTGGAACCCATGGCCGCGCTGGTGCTGGTCAGCGTGCTGGCGTCGGCGATCTTCTTCGTGGGCCAGAAGCCGCTGTTCGCCCGCAACAGCATGCTGGGCGTCACCGGCTTCACGTTCTTTGCCGGCATGCTGGGCGCGCTGCCGTTTGGGCTGGGCCTGCCGCAGGCGCTGATGCATGCGCCTTCATCGCATATCGCCGCGCTGGTGTGGCTGGGCGTGGCGCCCACCTTCATCGGCTACATCGCATGGAACGCTGCCTTGCATCGCGCCTCGGCCTCGCAGGTGAGCAGCTTCATCTACTTTTCGCCACCGATTGCCGTGCTGATCGGCTGGGTATGGCTGGGTGAACGTCCGACCCTGCTGACCCTGGTGGGCGGTGTGATCACCGTGGGCGGCGTGGTACTGGCCAATGCGCGTCGACGCCCCGCCGCGCCGGCTCCCGTAGTGGCCACGCCGGCCAAGCAGAGCTGAGCACATGACGCCGGTCCACCTGGTCGACGCCGCCGCGGCCTTGCCGCAAGCCTGGTCTTCCCGTGTGCTCGCGCAGTTCGGCGGCACGCGGCTGAAGCTGGTGCGCATGGACGACACGGCGTATCCGGAAGAGATCCACGACGATGACGAAGGCTTGCTCGTGCTCGATGGCGTGATGCTGTTGCGCATCCACGGCGACACCGTGACGGTGGGCGCGGGTGAGCTGTGCATCATTCCTGCCGGCACGCCGCACAGCGTGGAAGCGGGCAGCCACGGTACGCTGCTGATCCTCGACACCTGACGTACCACCGGGAGCCCGTCCGTGACCACGCTTTACATCGCCAACAAGAACTACTCGTCCTGGTCGCTGCGTCCGTGGGTGCTGATGAAGCACCTTGGCTTGCCGTTCGACGAGCAGCTGATGATTTTCGGCGAAGGCTCCAACTGGGATGCGTTCCGCCAGTTCTCGCCGAGCGGCCGCGTGCCTTGCCTGCGCGATGGTGACACGGTGGTGTGGGATTCGCTGGCGATTGCCGAGTATCTCGCCGAAGCGCATCCAGGCGTTTGGCCATCCGATCGTATCGCGCGTGCCTGGGCGCGCAGCGCCGCCGCCGAGATGCACTCGGGCTTCGGCACGCTTCGCAACGAATGTGGCATGAGCTGCGGCTTGCGCGTGCGCTTGCACGCGATCGGTCCAGCGTTGCAGGCCGACATCGCCCGCATCAACGAACTATGGAACGAAGGATTGTCGCGCTTCGGTGGGCCGTTCCTTGCCGGCGACGCATTCAGCGCCGTCGATGCGTTCTACGCGCCGGTGGTGTTCCGCATCCAGACCTATGGCCTGCCGATGCAGGGCGCCGCGGCCGCCTACGTGCAACGCATGCTGGCGCTGCCGGCGATGCGCGAGTGGTACACCGCCGCACTGGCGGAACCGTGGCGCGACCACGCACACGAAGCGGAAACCCATCACTTCGGCGAAGTCACCGAGGACTTCCGCCTCGCCTGATCAGGCCGCTTCGGGCACCGCATCACCCTGCCGTCGCGCCTGCCACCGGCCGAGCGCGACCAGCAGCAGTGCCACCACGATGAAGGCCACCAGCACGCCGAGCGCATCGAGCACTACTTGCAGATAGCCCAGCGCCTTCACGTCGAGGAACGGATACGGATACCAGCCGTTCACCGCGCCACGCAGCAGCACGTAGGTGAAGTATCCGGCCGGATAACTCTGCCAGGCGATCACCTGCGGCCAGCGCAGCGATGCCTTCGGCACGGCCAGCCACCAGTAAAGGACGTACAGCGGTGGCATCAGGTCGTGCACGATCACATCTGCCACCAGCACCCAGCCGGTCGGCGTCCACAACTGGCGCAACATCAGGTTGTACACCGCGCTGACGATCACGATGCTCATCGCCGCCGCCGTCTGCACGCCCGGTCGCAGCAGGAAACGCGACACCGCGGTGGGCGTGTCCAACGCCGCCGCGGTAAGCACGGCCGCGATCAGGAGGTTGGTCAGAATGGTGTAGTAGCCCAGGTAGATCCACACGCCATGAAACGCGGAGTGGCCTTCATCCAGCGCCAGGCGGACGGAAAACCACAACTGCAACGCCAGCCCGAACCAGCCGAGCAGGGCGGAGAACATGGCCAACGGACGGTAGCGATACGGCATGGGGCAGGTATCAGCAAAGCAGGAACACCACTATGCCACCCGCCGATGACGGGCGCCGCACCGCAAGAAATCGCTTATGACTCGGCCAGCACGGGCTGTAGACGCTGCGTGCGGCGAAGGCCCAGCGCGTAGAACAGGCGCACGAACAGCGGGATGGTGAGCAGCAGCAGGTTGTTCCAGCCCGGCGCGAACCAGGCGGCCAGCAGCGACAACGCCGCTGCGGCAGGCAGGCCCAGTGCACGCCAGCGCGTGGCTGCCACGTGGTCCGGCGCGAGGTCCGCTCTGACGAAGGGCGGCCGGAGCGCGACCGCGAACACGCGCCATTGCAGCAGGCCGGCGGCCAGCAGGGTGCCGGCATAGACCAGCTCGGGCACGCGCGCCATCGGGTTGGAGCTCATCAACGCGGTGGCGAACGGCATGAAGGCCACGGTCATCAGCAGCAGCATGTTCGGCCACATCACGCTGGCGCTGTAATCGACCAGCATGCCGAACACGCGATGGTGCGCCACCCACAGCGCGCCGATCACCAGGAAGCTCAGGGCGAAACCCATGAAGCTCGGCTGCAGGGCTTGCAGTGCCTGCAGGTAAGCACCGTCATCGCGCGTTTCCAGGTGCGGCACGTGCACTTCGATGATCAGCAGCGTGATGGCGATGGCGAACACCGCGTCCGAGAAGAACGTCAGGCGTTCCAGTTGCGAGGCGTTGGAGCTCATCGTATCTCTCCCTGATGCGGTGGCCGTGCGTCGTATCGCGCGGATGCCCCTCGCATCCGCGGCTTCTTTCAGAACTTGTAAGCGCGATGGATGGCCACGATGCCGTTGGTGAGGTTGCGCACGTCGACGCGACCGAAACCGGCACGTTCCATCATGCCCTTGAGCGTCTGCTGATCCGGGTGCTTGCGGATCGATTCGGCGAGGTACTGGTAGCTGTCGGCGTCGCCGGCGAACAGCTGGCCGAGCTTGGGCAGCACCTTGAACGAGTGGAAGTCGTAGAGCTTGCTGAACAGGTCGCTCTGCACGCGCGAGAACTCCAGCACCAGCGCGCGGCCGCCCGGCTTGAGTACGCGGCAGATGTCCGCCAGCGCCTTGTCCTTGTCGGTGACGTTGCGCAGGCCGAAAGCCATGGTCACCGCATCGAAGCTGTTGTCCGGGAACGGCAGGCATTCGGCATTCATCTGCGTCCAGCGCAGGCCGGACACCAGGCCACGGTCGGTGAGGCGATCGCGGCCCACGCCGAGCATGGCAGCGTTGATGTCGCCCACGATGATCTCACCCGACTCACCCACCACCGGCTTGAGCAGCGCGGCGATGTCGCCCGTGCCGCCAGCCAGGTCGAGCACGCGGTCACCCTTGCGCACGCCGCTGATCGCCACGAAATGGCGCTTCCACAGGCGATGGACGCCGAACGACATCAGGTCGTTCATCAGGTCGTAGCTGCGCGCGACAGAGGTGAACACCTCGGCGACAAGCTTCTGCTTGTCGCCGACGGGGACGTCGCGGAAGCCGAAATGGGTGGTGTTGGGGGATTGGGGCTGGTCGCTCATGGGGTAATGGTAGCGGATTGGGGGGTGGGCTTCTTGTTGGGCCTGGTGGGCCTGGGGGTTCCCTTGGGGGAGAGGGTGGAAGGTACGTGCAGATGCTCGCCGGACGACTTGCTACTTTAGCCGTCACCCCTGCGTAGGCAGGGGTCCAGTGACTTTGCCTTGGGCCTTCGGGTTCTAGCGCTACCGCGACCGGGCCGCTTACGCAGCGGGCGTTCCGACCTCCTGCCGGAGGTCGGGTCACTTTTCTTTGCTTGCCCAAAGAAAAGTAACCAAAAGAAAAGGCACCCCCATCGCGGCGCCGGCCGGTGGAGCCGGCCGGTCCGTGAGGGTCGGCCGGGCTTTTCGACAGGACCTCCCTGTCCTGTCGAAAAGGGATCGGCATCCTTGCCGATCCCCCTGCGGGCCTGATCGTCCGCCCCTCACCGCCGCTCAAGGGGTCGGGTAGGTCAAAAGCCAGAGCCAGAGCCGAAGGCTCGTGCAGCTGCGCTGCACATCGCGACGCAGGGCGACGGCCTGTTGAGCGCCGGCTTAGCTTGTCTGTAGGAGCGCACCCTGTGCGCGACCACCTGACGGAGCGGTATCGACAGGGCGCTGCGGTCGCGCACAAGGTGCGCTCCTACAAGGGGGGCTTGCACCGTGTGAAGCCCGTTCCTTTCTCGCCTCAGTGCTCACCCCAGTCCTCTCCCGAACGGGAGAGGACGAGCGACAGGGGATGTTCAACGTGAACTCCCTAAGGGCAAGGAAGGATGTGCCGCGCAGCGGCACGATGCTCCGCGTTAAGTCCTCTCCGCTTCGGCGCGTTGCGAAGCGCATTGCAGTACCCGCTGTGTAGAGGCGAAGGTTGCCAAGCAACAACGTTCCTCAGCCGTTCGGGCTTATCCCACCGGCATGCTGCCAGCCTTTAAGGCCATTTTCTTTGGGTTACTTTTCTTTTGGGCCAGCAAAAGAAAAGTGACTCGGCCTCCGGCAGGAGGTCGAAACGCCTCCGCGGCGTAAGCGGCAACCTGGCGCCTGCGTGACTACCGAAGGCCGAGAGCAAAGGCACTGGACCCCAGCTCTCGCTGGAATGACGGTCAAAAGAGTGAAGCGGTGGAGCAGTAATCGACCACCGAGGCTCTGAATCCCGGCCTGCGCCGGGATGACGAGCTCGATACGGTGAGGCAAGGTCACCCCTCACCCCAGCCCTCTCCCCGCAGGGGAGAGGGAGCCAAAAGCCAAAAGCCAAAAGCCAAAAGCCAAAAGCCAAAAGCCAAAAGCCAAAAGCCAAAAGCCAAAAGCCAAAAGCCAAAAGCCGCGTTACATCACCGGCTTCCCGCCTTCCTTGTAAATCACCCCATCCTTCATCACGAAATCCATCTTCTGCATCACCGTGATGTCATCCAGCGGATTGCCCGGCACCGCCACCACGTCCGCCACGCGACCCACGGCAATCTGCCCCAGCTCGTTCTGCTTGTGCAGCAACTCCGCCGCATGCGTCGTCGCCGCCTGCAGCACGAACATCGGCGGCATGCCGGCCTGCACCATGTACTGGAACTCCTTCGCGTTCTGGCCGTGCGGATACACGGCGGCATCGGTGCCGAAGGCGATCTTCACGCCGGCCTTGTAGGCCTTGCCGGCGGTGGCCTGGATGATCGGGCCCACCTGCAGCGCCTTGGCGGCGACCTGCGGCGGGTAATAGCCGGGCTTGGCGGCCATTTCCTGCACGTACTTGCCGGCAATGATGGTCGGCACGTACCAGGTGCCGTGTTCCTTCATCAGCTTCATGTCCTCGTCGTTCATGAAGGTGCCGTGCTCGATCGAATCCACGCCGCCCAGCACGGCGCGACGAATGGCTTCGGCGCCATGCGCATGCGCGGCCACGGTGAAGCCGTAGTCGTGCGCAGTGCTGGTGATGGCCTTGATCTCTTCGATGGTCATCTGCGCGTTGTCCGCGCTGCTGCTTTCATCGAGCACGCCACCCGACGGCATGATCTTGATCACGTCGACGCCGTCCTTGTAATGCTGGCGGATGGCTTTGTAGGCATCCTCGACGCTGTTGATGATGCCGTCCTTCGGGCCCGGGTCGCCGGCCAGATCCTGGCGATAGCCGTCGGTGGGATCGGCGTGGCCTCCGGTGGTGCCGATGGCCTTGCCGGCGGTGTAGATGCGCGGTCCGGGCACGATGCCGGCGTTGATGGCATTGCGCAGGGCGATGGATTCATTGGCCGTGTCGCCCACGTTGCGCACGGTGGTGAAGCCGGCCATCAGGGTGCGCTTGGCATACACGGTGGAGCGGATGGCGTAGTCGGCGATGTTCCAGCGGAACTGGTCGGTGTAGCCGGTGGGGCTGGTTTCGCCGGTGAGGTGGGTGTGCGAGTCGATCAGGCCGGGCAGGCAGGTGCCGTCGGCCACGGTGTAGAAGGCAAAGGCGGCGCCGGCGGCGGTGGCGGCATCCTGGTAGGGCTTGGGATCGATCGCGCCGGACTTGATCTCCTTGATGCGCTTGCCTTCGATGATCAGCGTGGTCTGGCCGAGCATCTTCCCTGCCGCGGTATCGACCATGCGCGCGCACTGCAGCACGGTGACGTTCTGGGCGGTCTGGGCTGGTTCCGCAGCAATGGCGGCAGGCAGCGCCAGGGCTGCGGCGATGGCGAAGGCAACGCGCTTGGTCATGATGAGCTCCCCGGATGAAGAGGTCATCTTAGGGTCATCGGGTGACCCGCGGCTCGTGACTATCTACCTATATCGCCCGGGTCTTCCCGGTGTTCGCCTTGCCGGCCAGTCACAAAGAAACCGTCATCCCGGCCCTTGCCCCCTCTTGCGGGGTGCGCCGGGATGACGGGCATGGCGTGGGAGGGTTCCCTCACTCCTTCGTCGGCGTCTCGCTGGTAGCGGTTTCTTCCGCCGTGCTCACTTCGACCGATGCGTGCTCGTGGTGCTCGGCGGCCACGTGGCGTTCGTGCAGCGCTTCGCTGGTGGCGTCGGCCGGCAGGGGCTTTTCGCTGGCAGTGTCCTTCTCGCCATCGCCGCCGGGGGTGATCTTGAGAATGGAGTGGCGCACGTCGCGGGCCAGGATGACGCGTGCGTCGCGCACCATGTCCTCCAGTCCCTTGTCGTAGTCGAGCTTGCCGGCATCGTCGGTCCACACGATGCGGTTTTCGCGCAACTTCTGAATAAAGCCGCGGAACAGGGCCTTGTCGAAGAATTCCGGCGCGGACAACTCGTTGAGCAGGCTGAGCCGCTGCGCGGTGAGCGTGCAGGCGTTTTCCAGCTCCGCCGAGGTGAGCGTGTGCGGGCCGTTCTTCACCAGCGCGGCGATGGTGATGTAGTAGCGCTCGAACGCCTGGATCAGGCTGCGCGCGATGATCTTGAGCTGGAAGGCTGCATCGTCCTGACCCGGGCCACGTTCGAGCACGCGGCCTTCGCCGGTGGCTTCGAGCAGGCCGCGACGCACGAAGAAGTCGATGGTGGACTGCAGCTGCTGGCAGAAGCCGTCCGCATCCCACGGCAGGAACAGCTCGCCCTGGATGAACGGGTAGATGATGCGACCCAGGCGCAGCACCGAGGCGCGCGACATGCGGCGGTTGTTGAGGAAGCACGAAGCCACCCACGCCGCGGTGGCGGTGAGGTGCAGCACGTTGTTGCGGAAGTAGCTGAGCAGCACCGCCTGCTCGTCCTCGGTCACCAGCACGTCACCCAGCGGGTGGCGCACGCGGCGGATCCAGCCCATCTGTTCGCCGTAGGCGATGATGCCGGCAGGATCCATCGAGGTGAGCGTCATGCGGTCCGAGTAGGGCAGCTCTTCCAGCAGTGCCTTGGTCAGTTCCAGCTGCGCAAGCAGGTCGTTCTCGGCCATCGCGTGCTTGGGCGTGGCGAGCAGGGCCAGCGCGAGCAGGTTGATGGGGTTCACGTCCGCGGCGCGGTTGATGTTGATCTGGATCTTGTCGGCCAGATCGTCCACCACCCGGCCCAGCCATTCGGGCTTGGCATCCGGATCGTCCGAGCGCCAGTGGGGGCTGGCGGCGTCGAGCATCGGATTGAGTTCGATCGGTTCGCCGAAGTTGAGCGCCACATGGCCGTAGCGCTGGCGCAGCACCTTCAGGCCGCGCAGCAGGCCGATCAGCGATTCCTTCTCCTTGGGCTTGCCGGAGAGTTCGCCGATGTAGCTCTTGCCTTCCATCAGCTTCTCGTAGCCGATGTACACCGGCTGGAACAGCACCGGGCGGCGCGGCGCGCGCAGGAAGGCGCGCACCGTCATGGCCAGCATGCCGGCGCGCGGTGCCAGCAGGCGGCCCGTGCGCGAGCGGCCGCCTTCGATGAAGTATTCCATCGGCACGCCACGGTCGATCAGCTGCGCCACGTATTCGTTGAACACCACCGAGTACAGCGCATTGCCCTTGAAGCTGCGGCGCAGGAAGAACGCACCGCCGCGACGCAGGATAGGGCCGATCACCGGCAGGTTGAGGTTCACGCCGGCCGCGATGTGCGGCACCACCACGCCGGACATGTGCAGCTGATAGGACATCAGCAGGTAGTCCGCGTGGCTGCGATGGCAGGGCACGTACACCACTTCGTGGCCGGGCGCGGCAGCGCGGGCCTTGTCGAAGTGATGCATGTGGATGCCGTCGTACAGCTTGTTCCAGAAGTTGGACAGCAGGAACGACGCCGAGCGCACCACCGGGTGCGAATAGTCGGCGGCGATTTCCATGACCAGGTCGTGCGCGCGACGCCACGCCTTGGCCTGGCTGATGTTTTCCTTCGCCGCCGTCGCGTTGATGGCGGCGCGTACCGGCTCGGCATTCAACACCGCGTCCACCACGGTGCGGCGGTGCGACAGGTCGGGGCCGATCACCGCCGCGCGGATGCGGCGGAAATGGGTGCGCAGCACGCGGGCGACCTTGCGGGTGAGGCGCTCGGGCAGGATTTCGCCCGCATCGTTCACCACCGTGCGCAGCGACACCGGGGTGGAGAAATGCACCACCGTGTCACGGCCGTTGAGCAGCAGGGCCAGCATGCGGCGGAAGCGACCCACCACCACCCAGTTTTCCGAGAACAGCACGCTGAACCAGCCTGACTCACGGGTGGGCGCGCGGCCGACGTAGATGGATACGGGCACGATCTGTACGTCGCGCTCCGGGTCGCCTTCCAGCGAGCGCACCAGCTGGGTCAGCGATTCGGTGGGCGAGCGCTTGCGGTTGCGTCCGAACAGCCAGCCGTCACGGCGCGCCAGCGCAAATACCGATCGGCGGCGACGCGTGCCCGACAAGGGCTGCATGGGCGAGGGCAGGCCGGCTTCGCGGCAGGCGCGGTCCAGGATCAGGGCATCGGAGAAGCCGTCGCGCTCGATCACATAGCAAACCGGCACGCCAGCCTTCAGGAGGGTGGCGGGTTCGGCGGGATCGCGGCGGATGCGTACCCAGGGTTCGAGCAACTGCCCGGCCAGGTTGAACCACCAGGGGGCGCGGCTACGGGCGGGCGTGTCCGTGGTCGACATATTCAGCATAAGCCTGATTGTAACTGGTGGGGCCGGTTTATCCGGATATTCGGGAGGCGGGTCGCGGCTTCGCCACTACCTGATGCGGTAGCGGCCGGCGACGCTCCCCGTCGTCGCCCCGGCCTTTTACCGGAGCGAGGGTAAATAAGGTGTTCTGCCGGTCGGGCTCAGTGCCTGACGGGTGGCGTCGGGGCCATGGCCTGGATCGGCGCGGACGTGCTGGCCGGGGCCGGTGCGCTCTCGGCCGGCGCCGGCGCCAGCAGGCGTTCGTGCGCCTGGTGCACGTTCTGCAGCATGTCGGCGCTGTACCAGCGGCCGTCCTGCTGGATCAGCTCCGACTCGGTGGAAAGCGGTTTGCCGAGCAGGGTGTAGTCGATGCGGACCTGGGCATGGCCGTTACGGCTCTCCAGTGTGGTGACCTTCACCGAGTCGAAAATGTCGTCGACCGACAGGCCGTAGATGGCCAGTGCCTGCTTGATGCCGAGGAAGCCCGCGCTGTACTTCTGCATGGCCGTATCGAAATCCATGGCCTTCAGCTGCTCGGGCGTTTTCAGGTCCAGCTTGCGCGCCGTGGCCACGGCCACGCCGATGGCCTGCTTGGCGCGGTTCTGGTCGAACCACGGCACGTTCTGCGCCCAGGGGGCCAGCACGTTGATCACCGCGGTGGCCTGCTGCTTCTGCGCATTGGTGAGGTCTTTGCTCTGCGCCACGCCGGTGGCGGCGATGGCCTGGAAGATGCCGATCATCACCGGCACCTGGTCCTGGTACTGCGCCTTCAGCTGGGCCAGCTTGGGCTTGGCCAGGGCGAAGAGCTTGGCTTCCGCATCCGGCTCGGTGAGCTGCTGCATGTTCTTGACGAAGTCCGCGCGATCTTCGGGCGACAGCGGGTGGTCGTCGGGGCGCGGACGGGTCCAGTCGGACCGCAGGGTTTCGTAGTCCGCCGGCGGCAGGGCATGTTTCCAGAAGCCGGCGAAATCACCCACCTTGATCAGCGCCAGCGACTGCTGCACGGATTGCTCCGGCGTGTCGCCACCCACCACTACCGGCGGCGGGGCAGGCTTGTGCGTGGTCATGAACAACGCGGCGGCCGTGGCCAGCACCAGCAGGGCAATGAACGCACCAACGGCGTAGAAGACGGATGAGCGGCGCATGGGTTTCCGGTAGTGATGGCGCCCGGCGGATTCGGCTGGGCGGTCCGGCGGAGCGTAAGCGGGGCGGCTCCGCGTGAACAAGAGCCAGGACACAAGGCCGTGTGCCCGTTCAGGAGCTTTTGGGGGAGGCCCCAAAAGAAAACCCCGCGGGCGGTGGGCCTCACGGGGTAATCCGGCAGAGCCGGAAGGGAAATGGCCTTGCCTGCGGAATTATCAAGGTCAGCAGGTGTTGGCGGGGAGGATCTTACTTCCCCGTTAAACTTAAAGCAATACGTTAGCTTGTGCTGTGTAAGTGATTGTTTTTATTTGATCACTATCAATCAAAACGCAGCGACTGGATCTTCTGGCGGCGACGTTCGTCGCGCGGTGCCGTCCAGTCATTATTAAACAACGCCGGCTCCCATGCGCCATAGGTCGGGTTGGGCAGCACGAACCAGCGGGTGCCGAACCAGTCCATATAGGGCGACACGGCCTTCTGGCGGCCAGCGGCGTTGTTGGCCAGCACGGTCACAAAATCGCCGATCTGGTCGCCAAACTGCATCAAAACGCGGTATTTATGGCTGATCAGCTGGCGGCGGCAGCCTTTCTCGGTGCCGACCTGCTCGCAATCCTCCACGAAGGTGCCCAGGCCCAGGAACGCTTCGGGGCCGGATACCGGCAGGCCTTCCTTGCGCAGGTTGGCCAGGGTGACCTGGTCCAGGTCCTTGGCGCGGTTGGAAATGTAGATCACCTGGACGCCATGCTTGGCCGCGAACTGGGTGAACTCGACCACGCCGGGCAGGGCGCGGGCGCGCTGCTCGTTGCACCAGGCTGCCCAGTCGGCCTCGTTGTACTCGCCGCCGCTCTTCACCAGGCGGGCCTGGTAGGGCGTGTTGTCGAGCACAGTCTCGTCGATGTCCAGCACCACGGCGGGCTGCAGGCCCTTCGCCGGGGTCAGGCGGTCGTCCTTGGGCAGGGCATCCCACTGCTTGTCGGCCAGCGCAGCCAGCAGGCGCGCCTGCGCATCTCGGTAGGTCTGCAGGTAGATCAGGTCGTGCTCGATCGCGTTCTGGCTCCAGGCCACCGCGTTGAGGTTGTCATCGGCAGGCGTCGCCGGTGCGGGGGCGGCGGCGACGGGCGCGGCAGGGGCGCTCGGTGCGGTGGGCTTGGTGGGGGTGGTGCTGCTGCAACCGGCAAGCAGGACCAGGGCGGCAAACGCCGCCGGCAAACGAACGGACATGAAGGATTCCCGGGTAAACAGAACGTGCAGGGTTGCACGAGTTTACGACATCGATGTTTCGCGGCCCGCGCCGTCGCGGCGTTGAAGAGACGCCGCATGGCGCCATCTCATAGGCTGGTCACCGCCACTTTGTCCCCGGGGCAGGTTGACTCAAGGGCTGGCGGCTGCCACCGGCTGCTGACAGACTCAAGCCCGCCCGCCTTCGCATGATCTTGCATGGATAACACGACAGCATCCCGCCCGACGTCGCCCGCCATCCGCATCACCAGTTACCTGCTTGCTGCCGCGGCGCTGGTGCTGGTGCTGGGCCTGCACCTGCTGCCGGCGCTGTTTGCCGGGCTGCTGGTCTACGAGTTGGTGCAGTCCACCGCCCCGCTGCTGGGCAAGCGCGTGCCGGGCGATCGCGCCCGCGCGCTGGTGGTGGCCCTGCTGGGCACCATCGTGGTTGGGCTGCTGGTGCTGCTGATCCTCAGTGCGGTCAGCTTCCTGCGCAACGAGATCGGCAATCCGGAGCTGATGTGGCAGCAGCAGCTGATGCCGCTGGTGGAGAAGGCGCGCGAGCAGCTGCCGGCCACCATCGTCGGCTGGCTGCCCGACAGCGTGGATGACCTGCGCGTGATGGCCATGGAGCTCACCCGCAAGCATTCCGTGAGCCTGCAGACCATCGGCAAGGAAGCGGCGCGCGTGTTCGTGCACATCCTGATCGGCATGGTGCTGGGCGCCATCGTGGCACTGAGCCGCGCCCGACCGGCCCATCAGGTGGGGCCGCTCGCCTCGGCGCTGGGCCTGCGCGCGCAGCGGCTGGCCGAAGCGTTCCACAACATCGTGTTCGCGCAGATCAAGATTTCCCTGCTCAACACCGTGTTTACCGCGATCTTCCTGCTCGGCGTGTTGCCGCTGATGGACATCCACGTGCCGCTGGCGAAAACGCTGGTGGTGGTCACTTTCATCGCGGGCCTGTTGCCGGTGATCGGCAACCTGATCTCCAACACCGCCATCACCATCGCCGGTCTTTCGGTTTCGCTGGGCGTCGGCGTGGCGGCGCTGGGTTTCCTGATACTCATCCACAAGCTTGAGTACTTCCTCAACGCGCGCATCGTTGGCGGGCAGATCCGCGCCCGTGCCTGGGAGCTGCTGGTGGCGATGCTGGTGATGGAGGCGGCATTCGGCCTGACCGGCCTGATCGCCGCGCCGATCTATTACGCCTACCTCAAGAGCGAACTGGAAGCCGAGCGGCTGATCTGACGGCTTCATTCGAAAGTCGTAAGTTTATAGCAAGTCTCGCTTTGCCATTCGGACGTCTGGATGTCCGTAATATATTTCGATACCTGTCTCGTCTGCTATGTAAGCCAGTGTTTTTCATGGACTTCTGTCCATATTTTGGTGTGTTGTGGTGCATGAAATTGCGCCGCAATGTGTGGCACGCTTGTAAAAGAAAAGTTTGTGCTACACATCGCGCCGACAGGAACATGGAGGTAACCGGCAAGTTCGTGCCTAAGGGAGGGCGGCGACTTGCCGAGGTTCCTGTTACAGCCCGCGCCGGGGGACGGCGTGACGACTGACTACAGTCCGTAGGGGAGAACCAAGATGTTGAAGTCCAAGCTGACGGCTGCCGTCCTGGCAGCCTTGGCGTTTGGCTATGCGTCCGCGACGCTCGCAGCCACCGACGCCGATAACGCACCCGCACAAGCATCATCGCAAGACACTTCCTCCAGCTCGCAAAGCGATTCGCAAAGCGACCAGGTCAAGAAGGCGAAGAAGCTCGAAGCCGTCACGGTCACCGGTTCGCTGATTCCGCAGTCGCAGGTGGAAACCGCGCAGCCCGTGGTCACCATCACCGCGGACCAGATGAAGGCACGCGGCTTCACCACGGTGGCCGAAGCGCTGCAGCAGGCGTCGTTCGCCACCGGCAGCGTGCAGGGTCCGCAGGACAATAACTCCTTCACCACGGGCGCGCAGACGCTGAGCATGTTCGGTCTGCCGGTGGGCTTTACCAAGTACCTCATCGACGGTCGGCCCATGGGTGATTTCCCGGGCCTGTACAACGGCAGCGACATCTTCAACAACCTGAGCAACATCCCGCAGGAAATGGTCGATCACATCGACATCCTGCCGGGTGGCCAGTCCTCGCTTTACGGTTCCGACGCCATTGCCGGTGTCGTCAACATCGTGCTGAAGAAGAAGGTGGATGCGCCGGTCATCGACGTGCGCCTGGGTGGCTTCAGTGAAGGCGGTGGTTCCAGCCAGCGCATCAGCTTTGCCGACAGCTTCCAGTTCGGCGCCTTCAATACCATGATCGGCGTGCAGTACGAGCAGAAGAAGCCGATCTGGGGCTATGACCGCGACCTGACCAAGCAGTACTTCACCGAGGGAACCACCCCGCCCACGGCGTCGCGTGACTACCTGGTGCTCAGTGGCATCACCGGCAAATACCTGTTCCTTGACCCGAACAACTGCTCCACCGTGGCGTCCGGCTACGGCGGCACCGAAATGAAGCAGTACCGACAGGGGCGTGGCTACTACTGCGGTTCGCAGTACAGCGCGGGCTACGCCACCCTCGCCAACGACACGAAGACGGCGAACCTGTATTCGCACTCCACCTTCGACGTCAACGAGGACCTGCAGTTGTACGGCGACCTGCTCTACAACTACCAGGAGCAGAAGTTCACCTCCGGCAGCAACACCACCTTCTGGGGCACCAGCGTCGCCACGGCGGGCTCCACGGGCGGGTACTTCTGGGATCCGACGGTGGGCGACCTGCGCCTGATGCAGAAGATCTTCACGCCGGAAGAGGTCGGTGGCTTCGACAACATCATGAGCAAGCAGTACGAGAGCTCGTACATGCTGACCCTGGGTGGCAAGGGCCACTTCCTGGACAACTGGGACTACGACCTGGGCTTCACCCACTCGGACGACCAGCTTACCAATCGCGACTTCCAGCGCTTCACCGGTCCGATCGAGCAGTACTTCGCCAATCACGTGATGGGCCACCAGCAGGGCACGTACTCCGGGTATCCGGTGTTCACGCCCAACTACGCGGCGTTGTACAACCAGATTTCGCCGTCGGACTTCCGCAGCTTCACCGGTTACACCACCTCGCATTCCAAGACCTGGGACAACATGATCCGCGGCCAGGTGACGGACCAGTCGCTGTTCGTGATGCCGGGTGGTGATGCCGGACTCGCCGTGGTGATGGAAGGCGGCAACCAGGGCTGGGATTCCTCGCCCGACCCGCGCCTGCTGGAAACCATCACCGACGGCAACGGCAACACGCAGAGCTATGTGTACGGCACCAGCGCCACGCCGGGTGCCGGCCATCGTTCGCGTTTCGCCACCACCGGCGAATTGCGCCTGCCGTTGCTCGAACAGCTGACCATGGACCTGTCCACCCGCTACGACGCCTACTACGTCGACAACCAGACGGTGGACCACACGACGTTCAACGTCGGCCTTGAATACCGCCCGGTCGAAACACTGCTGCTGCGTGGCCGTTACGGCTCCGCATTCAAGGCGCCGACGCTGGCGGACGAGTTCCAGCGCCCCAGTGGCTCCTACAACTCGGTCACCGACTACCTGAACTGCGCACGCCTGGGCTACGCCCCGGCCGTGGCTCCCACCAAGTGCCCGCCGCCGTATGACAACACGCAGTACCAGGGCCTGACCTACGGCAACCCCGCGTTGCAGCCGATCACGGCCAAGGTGTGGAGTTACGGTTTTGTCTGGGCACCGATCGAGCGCATGTCGATTGCGGTCGACTACCTGCACTGGAACATCAACAACGAAGTGGTGCAGGTGGATCCGGACAAGCTGTCCAAGACCGAGTACCTGTGCGATATCGGCACGCTTGATCCCAAGTCGGGCACCTGCGCCCAGGCATTCAGCCTGATCACGCGTGGCCCCGGCAAGGATGGCTTGCTGGGTCCAATCACCAATATCGCCACGCCCAAGCTGAACCTGGCCAACGAAGAGGTCAACGCCATCACGGCGAACTTCAGCTACGTGCAGCCGATTGGTTCGTTCGGCGAGCTGTCGATGGCGCTGTCGTACTCGGACCTGCTCAAGCACACCACGCAGGACTTCGTGATCGACCCGAAGATCGACGTGCTGCGCGAGCCGTTCTACAGCACGGACTTCAAGTCCAAGGCCAACGGCTCGCTGACCTGGAGCAAGGGTGACTGGGGTGCAACGCTGTATTTCAACCGTTATGGCAGCACGCCCAACTACCTGGCCACGGTGCTCAACAGCTATGAAGAACCAGGCACCGGCAAGCTGGCGCCGTGGATCCTCTACAACGCCAGCGTGACCTACAACCCGATGAAGAACCTGGCGCTGTCGCTGCTGGTCAACAACCTGTTCAACTCCATGCCGCCCAAGGACGACAGCTACCCGGGCACGTTCAACCAGCCCTACAACACGGACAACTACAACGTGTACGGGCGCGCCATTTACCTGGAAGCGAAATACAGCTTTGGCGGAACCGCCAGGTAATCGCCTGCGATGGCCTTGGTGTGATGACGAACGGCCCCGCGCAAGCGGGGCCGTTCTTTTTACCGGGCGATGTCGCCTTTCAGCGTTCGAAGGCGATGCCGGCGTCGTCCAGCAGTTGCAGCAGGGGCGACAGCTGGGCTTCGTACTTCTTCCATCGCCGTACCGCCGTTCGATAGATGGGTGCGCGCACCTGCACGGCGCTGGCGGTGTTCACCGGCGCATCGTTCTTTTCGAATTGCAGGCAGCGGTCGTCCCATGGCAGGTCGCAGAATGCCAGCAGCCGGCGCGTATGTTCTTCTTGTGCGTCCACCAGGCCCTCGTACTCCACTTCCAGGATGCGACCGGGAAACACCTTGCGCCAATGGGCCATCAGCCGGTCGAACAGGACGAAGTAGCGCCCGGTGTCGAGCAGGTCGAACGAGTAGCCGTACAGCGGGGAAAGTTGCGAAAAAAGCTGGCGGAAGTTGCTGAGGCAGGTGTCCACCGGATCGCGCCGCAGGCACACGATGCGAGCGTTCGGCAAGGCGTTCGCGATGAAGCCGGCATAAAGGAAATTGTGCGGCAACTTGTCGATGAAGCGAGGGCGTTGGCCAGTCGCCGGCCGGGTGCTGGCCAGATAGTCGGCGCCCAGTCTGGTCCAGTCGACCTGCCGCGCCCGCTCGATGGTGTCCAGGTCGATCATGGGAAACGTGGTGCTGCCGCTCTGGCGCTTGAGCACCACGCCGAAGTTCTGCAGTTCCCCAGCCGAGTACACGTCCGGATGGCTCGAGATGATGCGTTCCACCAGCGTCGTGCCCGAGCGTGGCATGCCGATCACGAAGATCGGCTCGTGCGTCGGATCGCCCTGCACGGCAGCCTGCGACTGAGGAAACTGGCGTGCGATGGCCTCGAACAGCGCCTCGTCGTGGTGAATCGAATAGCCGCGCGTTTCCTTGCCGGAGGACTTGCCGCGTACCAGTCGCTCGAACGCCGCGGGATACTCCCCAAGATCTTCGTGCTCCTTGGCCAGCGCCATGTTCACGTAAGTCTGGGCCTGCTCATTGCGCGGATGCGCGTCGGCCAGCGCCTGCAGCCGTGGCACGTGGTGGTGCCCGGGCGTCTGTCGCCGAAGCTGGGAGAGCGTAAGGTGTGCGCCCCAGAAGGTCGCGTCGAGCGCTATGCAGGCTTCCAGCTCCTGTTCGGCGGTGGTGATGTCGCCCATGGCCACCAGCGCCGTCGCCAGGTTGAAGCGATAGGAGGCCTGCTCGGGCATCAGCGTCGCCGCAGCCTTGAACGCCGTGGCGGCACGATCGTGGGCGTGCCCCTGGGTGTAGACCACGCCCAGCGTGTCCAGCGTAAAGGCGTCGGTGGGATGGAGGGCCATCGCCTTGTCCGCCGCCGTGACTGCGTCGCGGGTACGGCGCACCATGGTCAGCGCCTTGGCGAACTGCGTGGCATAGTCCGCGCGGGTCGGCTCAAGATCCATCGCCTTGTGCAGAAATCCCAGGGCCAGCGGCATCTCCTGCAATTCCATGAAGGTCACGCCGGTGATGTAGCAGACACCCGCATCGTTGGGCACCATCGGCAGCAGGCGACCGGCCACGGCGCGGGCCTGGAGCCATTGGCGTCGGTTGAAGGCATCGACCAGCTGGGCATAGAGATGGGCTGGCTCGGTCATGGCGATCCGCATCGGTGTGTAGCCACCGATTCTATGAGACGAACGAAGGCTTTGGGTGGTCATGACCACCCAAAGACTTCAAGCCTTCGAAAGACGGTTCACTGCGGGAACGAGCTCAGTTCCCTGCCAGCATCGCCGCGATTTTGGCGATGTGTGATTCGGCGGTTTCGCGCACCACTTCCTTGTCTGCTTCCGGATCCTTGCCCTGCCAGTGCAGGTCGTCCTGCGGCAGTTCGTGCAGGAAACGGCTGGGCTGGTTGCTGTTCACTTCGCCGTAGCGCTTGGTCTTGGCCGACCACGACAGGGTGAGCATTTCCTTGGCGCGGGTGATGCCCACGTACATCAGGCGACGCTCTTCGTCGATGCGGCCCTCGTCGATGGCGCCATCATGCGGCAGCGTGCCTTCCTCGCAGCCCACGATGAAGACGAAGCGGAACTCCAGTCCCTTGGCCGCGTGCAGCGTCATCATGCGCACGGCGTTGCCGGGTTCGTCGCGGTCCGCGTGCGTGAGCAGGGCGAGCTGGGCGGCCAGGTCGCCGGTGGTGTTGTCGTTGCGCTGCATGGCGCGGAACCAGTCGGCCAGTTCGCGCAGGTTGCCGAGCCGGCGGTCGCGCAGCGTGGCATCCGTGGTGCTGGCCGCCACGTGGGCGGCGTAGCCGGTGCGTTCCAGCACGGTGTCGACCAGGTCGGCGGCGCTCTGGTGGATCGAGGCGCTGCGCAGCTCATCCATCAACTGCGTGAACGAAGCCAGCGCGGAGGCCGGGCGCGGCGACAGCTGGCGCAGCACGGCGTCGCTGCGCGCGGCTTCAAGCAGTGGCGCATGGCGGGTCTGCGCGATCTCGCCCAGCTTCTCCAGCGTGGTGCTGCCGATCTCGCGCTTGGGCACGTTCACCACACGCAGGAAAGCCGCGTCATCGCTAGGGTTGGTGAGCAGGCGGAAGTAGCACAGCAGGTCTTTCACTTCCGCGCGGTCGAGGAAGCTCAACGCGCCGGAAAGGTGATACGGCACGCGCGCCAGGCGCAGCGCCTTTTCCAGCGGACGCGCCTGGAAATTGCCGCGATAGAGAATGGCGATGTCGTGCCAGCGCGCCTTGTGCTTCTCCGCCAGCGTGGCGGCGACGGCGGCCACGCGCTCGGCCTCGTGCTCGTTTTCCTTGCACTCCAGTACGCGGATCTGCGCGCCCTCCGGATGCTCGCTCCACAGCTTCTTTTCATGAAGATGCGGGTTGTTGGCGATCAGCGTGTTGGCCGCGCGAAGGATGCGCTTGCCGCAGCGGTAGTTCTGCTCCAGCTTGATCACGCGCAGGCTCGGCCAGTCCTTGCCGAGCTGGTCGATGTTCTCGGGGTTCGCGCCGCGCCACGCGTAGATCGACTGGTCGTCGTCGCCCACGCAGGTGAAGCTGCCGCGGTCGCCGGCCAGTGCCTTCAGCAGGCGGTACTGCGCATCGTTGGTGTCCTGGTATTCGTCCACCAGCAGGTAGCGCAGGCGTTCGCGCCAGATGGTGCGGCATTCCTCGTCGCTTTCCAGAATGCGCAGTGGCAGGCGGATCAGGTCGTCGAAGTCCACCGCGTTGAACGCGTTGAGTCGCGTCTGGTAGAGATCGTAAATGGTGGCGGCGTCCAGCTCGCGCGGACTGCGCGCGGCCGCCAGCGCTTCCTCGGGTGACAGGCCGGCATTCTTCGCGCGGCTCACCAGGTTGCGGATGCCGAACAGCACGTCGGGCTTGATGCCCTTGGGCGCCAGTTCCTTGATGATGCCTTCGCTGTCATCCGCATCCAGCACGGAAAAGCCTTTGCGCAGGCCTGCACGTGCGTGCTCGATCTGCAGGAACTTCAGGCCCAGCGCGTGGAAGGTGCACACGGTGAGCGCGGCGGCATCCTCGCTGCTGATCAGCTTGGCCACGCGCTCGCGCATTTCCTTCGCCGCCTTGTTGGTGAAGGTGATGGCGGCGATGCGTGATGGCGCAAGCTTCTTGCGCGCGATGAGATACGCGATCTTCTGCGTGATCACGGAGGTCTTGCCCGAGCCGGCACCGGCCAGCACCAGCAGCGGACCGTCGCAGTGTTCGACGGCGGCCAATTGTTGGGGGTTGAGCATGGGACGGGCATCGGCAGAAGCGGCGCACGATGGTACCAGAGCACGACGCGGGTTCCGGGAGGGTATGCTTGCCTGAATGGCATGGAAGCCCCGCCGCCCGGCCGCACGGGCGGCGTCACATTACAAGGAGAGCGTGATATGGCGAAAACAGTCTCATGGAGCGTGTGCCTGGCGCTCCTGGCCTTTGTGCCGGGCGCCGCCGGGGCCCAGGCCAGCGATGTCCCGCTGAGTCCCAAGGAGCAGAAGCAGCTGGAGGAGCTGGACGCGGTGATGGCGCAGCCCTCGCTGGTCGCCCACCACTCGGACCTCTATTTCCGGGGACTCGGCGCCGAGGCTTACCAGGCCGGTAGCAAGCGGCGCGCGCTGTCCATGTTCATCGCGGCCTCGCGCTATGCCGACAAGCCCTCGCAGGCGATGGTGGCCGCCATGTACTGGAACGGCGAGGGCACGGCGGTGGATCGACCGCGCGCCTATGCCTGGATGGATCTGGCTGCCGACCGCGGCTATCGCGACCTGGTCATCCAGCGCGAGCTTTACTGGAGCCGGCTTACCCCGGCCGAGCGCGACGCGGCGCTGGCGGTGGGCAAGGAGATCTTCGACGAATACGGTGATGAACGCGGCCGCCGCCGCTTGCGGGCGGAGTTCCACCACGAGCTCATGCGCGGCACCGGCAGCCATACCGGCGCCGTCGGCAACGGCACCACCACCACGTCGCTGGGTTTGCTGGGCGCCGGTCATGCGGGTGCGCAGGGCTACCTCCTTGACGGCAACGCCACGCCGCTCTCGAGTTACTACAGCAGCGCCGTCTGGTCAGCCGACGAGTACCTGCGCCTGAAGGACCTGCAATGGGAGCTGCAGGGGCACGTCAAGGTGGGCGATCCCGAGCCCGTCTCCGAGTCCCCCGATACGCAACCCCCGCATTGAACTGCACACATGCGTCACCCCACGACCCGCCCAGCGCGGCAATAATCGAACCCGGGACTCTCGGAGAGCGCGGCATGCCCGAAGCAGCACCGATGACCGTAGAGCAATGCGATGTGCTCGTGATCGGCGGCGGCCCCGCCGGCAGCACGGCGGCCACGCTGCTGGCGCGCCGCGGCTACCGCGTGGTGGCGCTGGAGAAGGCGCGCCACCCGCGCTTTCATATCGGCGAATCGCTGCTGCCGATGAACCTGCCCATCTTCCGTCGCCTGGGCGTGCTGGAGAAAGTGCATGCGCTGGGCGTGTTCAAGGCCGCCGCCGATTTCGAGGCCGACAACGAGCGCGGTTACAACACCTTCGATTTCGAGCGCGCGTTGGGCAACAGCCCGCCGCATGCGTACCAGGTGTGGCGCCAGGACTTCGACTGCATGCTTTACCGGCACGCGGCCGAGAACGGCGCGGATGCCCGCGAGGGCCATGAAGTGCGCAGCGTGCAGGAGCTTGCCGCGTACGACTGGGAAGTGCAGGTGGCCACTGACGACGGCGGCGCTTACACCCTCCGTGCGCGTTACATCGTTGATGCATCCGGTCGAGATGCCTTCCTTTCCGGCAGGAAGAAGCTCAAGCGGAAGAATCCCGAGCACCAGAGCGCGGCCATCTTCGGCCACTACCGCGGTGCGGAATTCCGTCCCGGTGAACACGCGGGCAACATCAGCATGTATCGCTTCGAGCACGGCTGGATGTGGATGATCCCGTTGCCCGAGGGCGTGATGAGCGTGGGTGCGGTGTGCTGGCCGGATTACCTCAAACAGCGACGCGGAAGCCCGAAGGATTTTCTGCGCGACACCCTGCGCCAGAACCAGGCCTTGTGGAAACGGCTTGAACAGGCCGAGCTGATCGGTGATGAGGTGCGCGTCACCGGCAACTACTCGTACGACTCCACGCAGATGGCGGGGCGGGGCTGGATGCTCGTCGGCGATGCGTTCGCCTTCCTTGATCCGGTGTTTTCCTCCGGCGTGTACCTGGCCATGTCCAGCGCCGAACTTGCCGCGGAAGTGGTGGATGGCGCGCTGCGCGATCCCACCCGTGAGGCTGCGCTGCAGCGCCGGCTTGAACGCCGCATGCGACGCGGCATGAAACACTTTGCGTTCTTCATTTATCGCTTCAATGGCCCGATCATCCGCCAGCTGTTCCGTTCGCCACGCAACTATTTCCAGATCGAGCAGGGCGTGATTTCCATGCTTGCGGGTGATGTGTTCGATTCGTTCAAGGTGCGCCTGCGCATCGCGGCGTTCCAGGGCCTGTATGGCGCGATGGCGGTGTTGGGCTGGCGACGTTGGCGTGCGGATTTCCGCGACCGGCAGGCGCAGGCCAGCGCGCGTTTTGTCGGAGGCACGACGCCGTTCGACGGGGAATGACCGGGCCGTCGTTCGTTCACCCGGGACAGGCCGCAAGGAAGCGTAAGTTCGGTGCCCGGGCCAGGGACATGGGCCAGGTGCGCTGCGTGGCCTGCCCTTCACGGGAGATGGTTTTCACAGGAGAGTGGAATGAATCGATCCGTGCTTCTTCCCATGGTGCTCGCCGTAGCGGGCATGCTCGGCGGACCGGCGGCGATGGGCCAGGCCGCATCGGCATCGGGTGCACCGGCGATGGATGCGGGGCAGGCGAAGGCGTTGCGATCGCTGGAAGACATGGTCGCCATCCCCGGCGTGCTCAAGGAGCACCCCGACCTCTACTACCGCCAGCTGGCCATGAACGCCTATGGCAGCGGCAACAAGGCGAAGGCACTGAAGTTGTTCCTCTACGCCGCCGGCTATGCGGACAAGCCTTCCCAGGCGGCGCTGGCCACCTTGTACTGGGGCGGCGAAGGCACGGCCGTGGACCGGCCGCGCGCCTATGCCTGGATGGATCTGGCCGCCAGCCGCGGCTACGCGAGGCTGGTGACCTCGCGCGAGTATTACTGGAGCCAGCTCAGTGACGAGGAGCGCGCCCAGGCGCTGCGCGTCGGCAAGGAAATCCTGGCCGGCTACAACGACGAGCTCACCCTGCGCCGCCTGCGCCAGAAACTCGATCACGCACGCAGGAACGTCACTGGCAGCCGGCTCGGCTTTGTCGGCAACGGCACCGTGAATGCCGCGACCAAGGACGAGGGTTACTCGCCCGACAACCCTTCCACCGCCGGCCTGGCTGATTACTACAGCGACGCCCTCTGGAATGCCGACGAGTACGCCCGGCTCAAGGATCTGCAGTGGAAGGTACGGGTGGACGCCATGCCCAGCGTGACCGTGGGCGACCTGCAGAAGGTGACCCCAGCGCCCGCGCCGCCGGGCCAATAACGTCGGAAGGGCGCGGCGG
Organism: Dyella telluris; assembly: GCF_014297575.1. Taxonomy (NCBI): domain Bacteria; kingdom Pseudomonadati; phylum Pseudomonadota; class Gammaproteobacteria; order Lysobacterales; family Rhodanobacteraceae; genus Dyella; species Dyella telluris. The sequence goes on from NZ_CP060412.1 coordinate 2,506,796, forward strand.
GCGCAGTACTATGTGCGCCTGTCATCAGGACCATCCATGGCCAAGCTGTACTTCTATTACTCGGCAATGAATGCCGGCAAGACCACCACGCTGCTGCAGAGCGCGTACAACTACCACGAGCGCGGCATGCGCACGCTCATCCTTACCCCGGCGCTGGACAACCGCTACGGCGATGGCGTGGTGGCTTCGCGCATCGGCCTGAAGGCCCATGCCATCCGCTTCGGCGGCGAAGAGGACCTGCTGGCGCTGGTGCAGGCGGACGTGGCCGCGCGAGGCCCGCTGCACTGCGTGTTCGTGGACGAGGCGCAGTTCCTCAGCAAGTCCCAGGTGTGGCAGCTGAGCGACGTGGTGGACAAGCTCAACGTCCCGGTGCTGGCTTACGGCCTGCGCACCGACTTCCGCGGCGAGCTGTTCGAGGGCAGTCGCTACCTGCTGGCCTGGGCGGACAACCTCGAGGAGATCAAGACCATCTGCCACACCGGCCGCAAGGCCACCATGGTGGTGCGCGTGGATGAACAGGGTCGCGCGGTCACCGAAGGACCGCAGGTTGAGATCGGTGGCAACGACCGCTATGTCTCGGTGAGCCGCGCCGAGTTCAAGAACATTACGGAAGGACACGGCAGGATTGAACTGCAGCAGCCGGTGCTGCCGCTGGGCGAGGGGCATTGAGCCCCAGCCGCTGACCCAAAGGAACGGTATGACCAAGATTCCCTTTCCCGCCTGGCAACGTCCGCACTGGCAGGCGAGCAACGAAGAGATCTTCCTGCAGTTCTTCGTGTTCGGCAAATTCCAGTCCGGCCGCGCACCGTCGCTGGACTACGGCAGCGAGGGCCTGCCCGAGGGCGTGGAGCTGACCAGCCACAACCACCCGCAACTGCGCCAGTGGGACGGCTACCCGCTGCGGGGCAGCGTCGGCCGCATGTTCAAGGAAGACGCCCCGGAGGCTTACCGGCAGGCCATCGATGCGCCGGAAGTGCTGGTGGTGCGCGGCCGCCTTCCCGACAGCGCCGACACCGGCTACCTGCGCGACACCCTCGGCGTGCTCGCCGCGCTGCTGGACGTGGGCGGCGTGGCCATCCTCGATCCGCAGACGCTCAATCTCTACGACGCCGACACCTGGCGTCGCCAGTTCGTGGTGCGCGACGGTGCGCCCATCCGCAACCACCTGTTGATCCTGCGCGATGCGGAAGAGGCCAAGGGCCACTACTGGATCCACACGCGCGGCATGCGCAAGTTCGGCCGCGCCGACATCAGCCTCCGCAACGTGCCCGAGGCCGACAGCGACCGCGCCGGCATGCTGTGCGAACGCCTGGTGGAACTGGAAGCGCTCGGCGCCCGCTTCGAGGAAGGCCAGGAGCTGGAGGCGGACGGGATGACCTTCGTCGCCAAACTGGGCGGCGGGGTCGAGGACCCGGACTTCAACAACAGCTTCGTGGAGTTCCGCTGGCCGGAGTGATGCGGGTTGCCGCGTCCTCTCCCCACGGCGGAGGACGCGCACCGCCAGCCCATAAAAAAAGCCCGCCTTCCGGCGGGCTTTTTCATTCAGCGGTTGCGTCCGATCAGGCGCTGGCGACCGAATAGCTCTTCAGTCGACCGGCGAACTCCTGCAGTGCGCGGATACCGCTCTGCTCGGCCTCGGCGATCCACTGCTGCAGGCCCTTCAGTGCCTGATCCGCACCACGCTGCTCCATCAGGGCGGCAAGGCGGTTGCGGAAGTCGCACACGGTGCTCAGCGTCGGGCGCTTGGCCAGCACGGCCTGCATGCGGTCACGACCTTCGTTGTCCAGCCAGCGACCACCATCGGCCAGTGCGCGACGCATGCGACGCGGTACCGACTTGATGTTGTCGCCGGCGTGCTGCGCTTCGTCGCGCAGGGTCGGCATGATCACGTTGCGGTAGTAGTCGGTCATCGCGGCGAAGCGATGGGTGAGCACGCCCTTGAGCGTCTCGGCATCGGGCAGGTGCACGTTCGGGCGGACGTCCAGCGTCGGCGCCACGCGCAGCACCTTGGCCAGGCCGACCTTCTGCAGGCCGCAGATCACGAACCAGCCGATATCGAACTCCCACTTGCGCAGGGCGAACTTGGCCGAGCTCGGGAAGGCGTGGTGGTTGTTGTGCAGCTCTTCGCCGCCGATCCAGAAGCCCCACGGAATGAGGTTAGTCGCGGTGTCGGCGCTCTCGAAGTTGCGGTAGCCCCACCAGTGGCCGATGCCGTTGACGAAACCGGCGGCCCAGAACGGGATCCACACCATCTGCAGCGCCCACAGTGCCGCACCGACCACGCCAAACAGGGCAAGGCTGATGATCAGCATCAAGGTCGGGCCCCAGTACGGGTGGGCGCCATAGAGGTTGCGCTCGATCCAGTCGTCCGGCGTACCGCGGCCGTACTTCTCCATGTCTTCCTTGCGGTAGCAGGCGTCGCGGTACAGCGACACGCCATCCCAGAAGACCTTCTTGATGCCGAAGACCTGCGGGCTGTGCGGATCTTCCTCGGTCTCCACCTTGGCGTGGTGCTTGCGGTGAACCGCCACCCACTCCTTGGTGACCATGCCCGTGGTGAGCCAGCCCCAGAAACGGAAGAAATGCGAGATCGACCAGTGCAGGTCCACGCCGCGGTGCGTCTGGCAGCGGTGCAGGTACAGCGTCACCGTGAAGATGGTGAGCTGCGTCATGACCAGCATGTAGATCACGATGGAACCCCAACTGGCGTGCGTCAGGCCGTTGGAGAGGAAGTTGAGTACTGCATCAAGCATGGGAAAACACCCAGGTGTATGAAATTTCAGTCTAATCCAGGGGTTTCCGTACCCGCCAGCATGGACCAGCTCATTATTGTCGCACCCCTTTGAGGCAACGACGTTAATGTGCTGTACCGCCCAAGGGCGCTCCCTCCCCGTTGTGTGAATGTGGGGGCGCCGTGACAATCATGCAATGACCGCGCCCACCGCCGTACTCCAACTGGATCACATCACCCGACATCGCGCGGGACGACCCGCCGTGGCGGATCTCAGCCTGACGCTGGACGCGGGACAGGTACTGGGTTTGCTCGGGGTCAACGGGGCCGGCAAGAGCACCACGCTGGCCATGGTCGCCGGTGCGCTGGTGCCCGATGGCGGGGCCATCAAGCTGAATGGAAAGGACTTTCTGGAGCAGCCCGAGCTGGCCCGCCGGGGTATCGGCTGGCTGCCGGAACGTGCCCCCCTGTGGCCGGAACTGACCGTCCTGGAACATCTGGACGCGCATGGTCGCCTGCGTGGCCTGGGTGGCGCCGGCCTGGCCAGGGCGCGGCAGCGCATCGTCGAGCGCCTGGAACTGGGCTCGCTGGCGCGTCGGCTGGCCGGCGTGCTGTCCCAGGGCCAGCGCCAGCGCCTTGGCCTGGCCTGCGCACTGCTGCACGAGCCCTCGCTGCTGGTGCTGGACGAGCCCGCCAATGCGCTCGACCCGGTGCAGGTGGCCGCGCTGCGCTCGGTGATCCGCGAACAGGCGGCGGCGGGCACCGCCATCATTCTTTCCACGCACCTGCTCGCCGAAGTCACGGCGGCCTGCGACCGCGTGGCGATCCTGCACGAAGGGCAGCTGCGCTACGACGGCGCCATCACCGACGACGACCACAAGATGCTCGAACAGACGTTCTTCGATATCGCCCTGCGCGGGGCACAGGCCGCATGAGCGTGCTTGCCGTGACGCGGCTGGAGCTGCGCCGACTCGTTGTCCGCCCGCTGGCCTGGGTGCTTGCTGCTTTGACGCTGGCGCAGCTGGCGTGGCGCTTCACCCTGCTGCTTGGCGGTTTCCTGGCCGGGCAGATCAAGCTTGCGGCCCTGCCCGGCGGGCCGGGCTACACGGACCTGGTCGGTGTGCCGATGCTGAGCAGCATCCTCACCGGCGGCATCCTGCCCTTTGGCGTGGTGGAGCTGGCGCTGGTGATCGTGCCCCTGCTCACCATGTCCTCGCTGGCTGGTGAGCGCAGCAATGGCACGCTGCCGCTGTGGTTTGCCGCGGGCCTGCCGGCGTCGCGCATCGTGTTGGGCAAATACCTGGCGCTGATGCTGTGGCTGGTGTTGTGGCTCGCGCTGGCATTGGCCATGCCGCTGAGCCTGGCGCATGGCGTCACGCTGGACTGGGGCAAGCTCGCCGCCGCGTCGCTGGGTGCGCTGCTCACGCTGGCGGCGCTGGCCGCCATTGGCGTGGCCAGCTCCGCCTATGCATCGCATGCCTCGATTGCCGCGACCATCGCGCTCACCATCGGCCTGGCGCTGGCGGGCGTGAACATCGCCGTACAGCGCGCCGGTGCCACCAGTGGCGTGTTCAACTGGCTGGCGCTCAGCGGCCATCTCGAAGACATGCTGCGCGGCCTGGTATCGGTGGCGGACGTGGCGTGGTTCCTGCTGGTCATCGTGGTGGCGCTGGCCCTGGCCACGCAACGGCTTGCCGCCGAAAAGGAGCGTGGCTGATGGCGCGCTTCTTCCAACGGGTGAATGGCTGGCTGTTCGCGCTTGCGCTGCTGCTCGCCGCCGGTGCCATTGGTTACCTCACGACGCGCCACGATCATGTCAGCGACTGGACCTTTGGCGGTCGCGCCAGCCTGTCGGCGGAAAGTCGCGCCGTGCTGGCCACGTTGCATGGTCCGGTGGATATCGTCAGCTACGCCAACCCGCAGAGTGACTTGCGCCACACCGTGGCCGGCTTCGTTGAGCGCTACCAGCGCGCGAAGCCCGACCTCACGCTGCGCTTTGTCGATCCCCAGCAGGATCCCGCCGCCATGCGCGAGCTGGGCATCACGGTGGATGGCGCGTTGATCCTGCATTACCAGGGGCGCGAACAACGGCTGGATGAACTGTCCGAACGCAGCCTCACCAATGCGCTGGAGAAGCTGGCGCGCGGCGGCGAGCGCATCGTGGCGTTTGTTTCCGGCGATGGCGAGCGCCGTCCCGACGAAAAGGGCAATGCCGACCTCGGCATGTTCATGGCGCAGATGGAAGGCCGCGGCATGCGCGCCGTGCCGCTGAACTTCGCCCAGGTCACGGCGGTGCCGCAGCACACGGACCTGGTCGTGCTGGCCAGCCCGGAACTGGCCTTGCCGGACGGCGCGGTGAAGGCGCTTTCCGATTACGTGGCCAACGGCGGCAATCTTTTGTGGCTGAGTGAGCCGACCAATGACGACCTGCACCTGCAGCCGCTGGCCGACACGCTGGGCATCCGCGTCCTGCCGGGCGTACTGGTGGATGGTCAGGGCGCCGCGCTGGGCCTGAAGGATCCGCGCATGCTTGCGCTGGGTGACTACCCGCAGCATGCGATCACGCGCGGCTTCCAGCTCACTACGCTGTTCCCGCAGGTGTCGGCGCTGGCCCTGGCCGCGCGCACCGACTGGAAGGTCGCGCCGTTCCTGCGCTCCAGTGCGCAGAGCTGGACCGAATTCAAGCCGATCGACAACACGCAGAGTTCCAGCATTGCCTACGACGCCAGCGCCGGCGAGCTGAAGGGCCCGCTGGATTTCGGTTTTGCGCTGAGCCGTCTCTCGCCAAGCCCGGACAAGGCCGAGCAGCGCGTTGTAGTCATCGGCGATGGCGACTTTCTCTCCAACACCTTCCTCGGCAACGGTGGCAATCGTGCGCTGGGCGAGCGCATTTTCGATTGGTTGCTCGGTGACGATGCGCTGGTGAACCTGCCGCCGCGCGGCGCACCGGATCGCGTGCTGCAGATCACCCAGGCCCAGCTGAGCGTGGTGACGCTGGGCTTCCTGATCGTGCTGCCGCTGTTGCTGCTGCTGATCGGCGGTTTCATCGTGTGGCGTCGACGTCGCGCATGAAGCGCGCAGCAAAGCGGCGCCTGTGGCTCGCCGGCGGCGTGGCGCTGCTGCTGGCCGTGGCAGGCTGGCAGTGGCGGCAGGACAGCGCCGGCGCGCCAGGCACGCTGCTGCGGGTCGACCCGGCCACGGTGAACGACGTCGCCCTCGCCATTGGCAAGGGCCCCACCGAGCATTTCGCCCGGCGCGACGGCCACTGGTGGCGCACCGACGGCACGCCCGTGCGCGCCGATGACGGCCGCATGGGCGAGCTCACCGATACGGCCGCGGCCGCCGTGCTGAGCTGGCGCCCGGCCAGCGATTTCGACCCGGCTCGCATCGGGCTGGCCACGCCAGTTGCCGTGCTGACGCTGGACGGCCAGCGCCTGGAATTCGGCGAAACCTCGGTTACCGGTCCGCAACGCTATGTGCGGGTAGGCGATCGCGTGGCGCTGATCTCCGTGCGCTACACGCCACGCGGCGCCACGGCCGAAGCCACCCGGATCAAGGAGTGAGTAGAGAGGAGTGAGTAATCAGAGAGAGCCATCTCTCGCTCCTCACTCCTCTTCACTCACTCCTGCTTTTAGCAGCGGTACCTTGCACCGTCTCACTGACTCCCCATATGGGATTCATACCTCGACTGGAGCGACCACATGAGCAAGCAGGCAATCGGCGTAGTGGGCATGGCGGTGATGGGCAGCAACCTTGCCCTGAACATTGAAAGTCGCGGCCACGCCGTGTCCATCTACAACCGTCACCGGGATCGCACGGACGAAGTCGTCGCGCAGAATCCCGGCAAGCGCCTGGTGCCCACGTACACGCTGGAAGAATTCGTCGACTCGCTGGAAAAGCCGCGCCGGATCCTGCTGATGGTGAAGGCCGGCGAGCCTACCGACGCCACGCTGGCGCAGCTCAAGCCGCTGCTCGACAAGGGCGACATCGTCATCGACGGCGGCAATACCTTCTTCAAGGACACCATGCGCCGCGAGAGCGAGATGAGCGCGGCCGGCCTGCACTTCATCGGCACCGGCGTGTCCGGCGGCGAAGAAGGCGCCCTGCATGGTCCGTCCATCATGCCGGGCGGCCCGCGCGAAGCGTATGACCTGGTGGCGCCCATCCTCACCGAGATCGCGGCGCGCGCGCCCGATGGCGAGCCCTGCGTGGCCTACATGGGCCCCAATGGCGCCGGTCACTACGTGAAGATGGTGCACAACGGCATCGAATACGGCGACATGCAGCTCATCGCCGAAAGCTACGCGGTACTGCACAACGTGCTTGGCCTTTCCAACGAGGAGCTGGCCGAGGTCTACGCCGACTGGAACAAGGGCGAGCTCGACAGCTACCTGATCAGCATCACCGCCGACATCTTCACCAAGAAGGACAAGGAAACCGGCAAGGCCATGGTCGACATCATCCTCGACCGCGCCGCGCAGAAGGGCACCGGCAAATGGACCAGCCAGAGCGCGCTGGACCTTGGCGTGCCGCTGCCGCTGATCACCGAATCGGTGTTCGCGCGCCTGCTGTCGGCGCTGAAGGACGAGCGCGTGGCGGCCAGCAAGATCCTCAAGGGACCGGGCGCCACCAAGTTCGATGGTGACCGCAAGGCCTTCATCGAATCCGTGCGTCGCGCGCTGTACCTGAGCAAGATCGTTTCCTACGCGCAGGGTTTCGCGCAGTTGCGCGCGGCATCCGACGAGTACCAGTGGAACCTGCCGTACGGCACCATCGCGCGCATCTTCCGCGCCGGCTGCATCATCCGCGCGCGCTTCCTGCAGAAGATAACCGACGCGTACGAGCGCGACCCGAAGGTGAACAACCTGCTGCTCGATCCGTATTTCCGCGATATCGCCACCGAGTACCAGGGCGCGCTGCGTGATGTGGTGGTCGCCGCGGTGAAGGCCGGTGTGGCGGTGCCGTGCTTCTCGTCCGCCATCGCTTACTTCGACAGCTACCGCGCCGAGCAGCTGCCGGCGAACCTGTTGCAGGCACAGCGTGACTACTTCGGCGCGCACACGTTCGAGCGCGTGGACAAGCCGGGCAGCTTCCACAACGACTGGAGCTGAGTTCGTCGACCGAGGCCGGCGTGATGCGCAGCGATCGCGCTCCTACCTGAAGGCGATGATGCTGTAGGAGCGCACCTGTGCGTGACCGCAACACCCATGCTGGCCACGCTTTTCATCGAGATCCACCGTGCCTGAACTACCCGAAGTCGAAACCACCCGCCGGGGCATCGCCCCGCATCTGATCGGACGGCGCGTCACCGCGGTGACCCTGCGCCGCCCCGATCTGCGCTGGCCGATTCCGCCGGAGATCAGCACGCTGTTGCCGGGCCAGCGCATCCTGGACGTGGAGCGCCGTGCCAAGTACCTGCTGCTGCACACGCAGGTTGGCAGCGCACTGCTGCACCTGGGCATGACCGGCGTGCTGCGCGTGCTCCCGCCGGACGCACTGGTGGGCAAGCACGACCATGTCGATATCGCGATCGAGCCCAGCGCCACCGAAGGGCCGCGCGTGCTGCGTTTCACCGATGCGCGTCGCTTCGGCTGTCTGCTGTGGCAGCCCGCGGGCGAAACGCATGAGCTGCTCGCCAACCTCGGCCCTGAACCGCTCACCGACGATTTCGACGGCGACCTGCTATGGCGGCTGTCGCGAGGGCGCACGGCCGCGGTGAAGCTGTTCCTGATGGACAACGCCATCGTGGTGGGCGTGGGCAATATCTACGCGAGTGAAGCGTTGTTCGCGGCAGGTATCGACCCGCGCAAGCCTGCCGGCTCGATTTCGCGGGCACGCTACGCGCGATTGGCTGGCGAGGTGAAGCGCATCCTGGCCTGGGCCATCGAGCGCGGCGGCACCACGCTGCGCGATTTCATCAAGCCGGATGGTGCACCGGGCTATTTCTTCCGCGAACTGCAGGTGTATGGACGCGAAGGCGAGCCGTGTCGGGTGTGCGGAACGGCCATCAGGCAGGTGGTGCTGGGACAGCGCTCCACGTTCTGGTGTCCGCACTGCCAGAAGTAGCGGTGGGGCCGGTCAGTCCAGGAAGCGCCACGCCTGCGCGGGTTCGGGCAGGCGGCATTGGTCGCGGCGACCGAACATCCGGTAGCGATGTCGCGCAATCCAGCGATGCGCCGGGTCGCGCAGTGCCCGCGGTATGACGCGCAACAGGGCGGCGGCCCATCGCCAAACCCCACCCAGCTGCCGGAGCACGCGGGCGATGGCATCGGTGTCGCTGTAACCCTGCACTCCGTCGACCAGCAGGAAGGACGCCGGGTCATCCGGTGACAGGCCGTGGGTGACGAGCAACTCGCGGCCACGCTGCCCCTGCATGGCGGCGAGCCGGAAACGGCCTTCACGATCGTGTCGCAGGATGAAATCCACCCAGCGACTGCACAGCACGCAGACGCCGTCGAACACGATGACGGGATGATCGGCCTCATTGGACATGGTCGATCTCCAGCCAGCCGCGATACGCGATGAGTTGACCGAGCAGGGGCAACTGAACATCGATGTCGAAGGCATAGCGCCCGTCGCGTGCGCCGCTGCGGGAGAACACCGTGCCGAACCACGCGCGTGGCAGTGGCACGCCCAGCAGGCGGACATGGCGCAGTTGCCAGTCGATGGCGTCGCCGTCGCGCAGCAGGGAAAAATGCAGCGTCACCGGCCCCAGTCGCTCGAGCAGGCGCAGGTCGCTGCCCTGGCGCAGGGTGGATTGCATGCGCCCGCGTGCGAAGCGGCGCGTCCATCGTTCCTGCGTGGCATGGCGTTCGATGGTCAGCGAGATCGCCTGTGCATCGCCGGGTTCGGGCAAGGTCAGCAGGCGCCGTGCCCAGCGGGCGGAGGCGTGCGTGGCGCCACGTACATCGGCCCGTCCGCTGGCTTCGATGGTGGTTCCCTCCGCATGCATACGTTGTACGGCCGGATGCAGGCGCCGCCAGTCGGCAGCGTCGATCAGGGCAGGGAACAGGGCGAGAGGCTGTGCCATGGGGCTGATCTTCCGGAAGCCGGTGGCGGCCGGCAAGCGGGCAACAAAAAACCCGCCTTGCGGCGGGTTTTTCGTGGAAGCCAGGCAAACCCGGAGGGCTTACTTGATCTTGCCTTCCTTGTAGATCACGTGCTTGCGAACCACCGGATCGTACTTCTTGAACTCGAACTTTTCCGGGGTGTTCTTCTTGTTCTTCTGCGTGGTGTAGAAGTGGCCGGTGCCGGCCGAAGAGATCAGGCGGATCTTGTCTTGCTTGCTGTTAGCCATGGCTCAATCCTCAGATCTTTTCGCCGCGGGCGCGCAGGTCGGCGAGGACGGATTCGATACCGTTCTTGTCGATGGTGCGCAGGGCATGGTTGGAAACGCGCAGCTTCACCCAGCGGTTTTCGCTCGGGACCCAGAAGCGGCGCTCATGCAGGTTCGGCAACCAGCGGCGACGGGTTTTGTTGTTAGCGTGCGAGACGTTGTTACCAGTCCGCACACCCTTTCCGGTGACTTGGCAAATACGGGCCATGATGACCTCCTGTTAGGCGCCCAAGGGCGCGTTTGCCACCCGTTAGCCAGGGCGGCATCGGCCCAGCGGCACAAGTGCCACGCGATGCTGGAGATGGAGCTTTTCGCGTCTGCCGTAAGGCCCGCATCGCGTGGCGGACGTGCCCGGAAGCCCGGGTCGGCATGGTCGAGCCGCGCATTCTCTCAGAAAAACAGGGCGGTGCGCAATATTTGCCCACTTTGAGAGTCCGGGCGCATGGCAGGACGCAGGGATGTATGGAACAATCAAACCCTTTGCGTTTTCACGCACCGAACACTTACGAGGAATACCCCATGGCAGACGTCTCCGCCAACGGCCAGGCCGGCCAGCCCCAGCTGGTGCTGCAGAAGATCTACATCAAGGATGTCTCCTACGAGGCCCCCAATGCCCCGCAGATCTTCCAGGACGTGGGCGAAACCGAGATGCAGCCCCAGGTCCAGCTGAACCTGGGCCAGAAGTCCACAGACATGGGCAATGACCTGTTCGAAGTGGTGCTCAGCCTCACCCTGACCTGCTCGCTGGGCGAGCGCACCGCCTACCTGGCCGAAGTGCACCAGGCCGGCGTGTTCGGCATCGCCGGTTTCTCGGAAGAGGACCAGGCCGGCATCCTGAACAGCTACTGCCCGAACCTGCTGTTCCCGTACGCCCGCCAGATGCTGTCGTCGCTGGTGCTGGAAGGCGGCTTCCCGCCGTTCCTGCTGCAGCCGATCAACTTCGACGCGCTGTACGCCGAACAGCAGCGCCGCATCCTCGGCGGCAGCGCCGTCCCCACGCTCAACAGCTGATCCAAGGGGTCTGCTCATGGTTGAGCGTTTGACCCTGGCCGTCCTCGGTGCCGGCTCCTGGGGCACTGCCCTGGCGGCCCTGGCTGCGCGCAACCAGGTGCCGACCCGGCTCTGGGGGCGCGACGCGGCGGCGCTGAAGGCGATGGAGCAAACCCGTCGCAACCAGCGCTACCTGCCCGACGTCGAGCTGCCGACTGAACTGGTCTACGAGCCCGACCTGGCCGCCGCCCTGCGCGGTGCGCAGCTGGTGCTGATCGTGGTGCCCAGTCACGCGTTCTCCTCCATCCTGGAGGAGATCCAGCCGTACCTGGAGCCCGATGCCCGCATCTCGTGGGCCACCAAGGGCTTCGAGCCGGGTACCGGCCGCTTCCTGCACGAACTGGTGGCCGAGCGCTTCCCGGGCCGTGCGGCGGCGGTGGTCACCGGCCCCTCGTTCGCCAAGGAAGTCGCCTCCGGCATGCCTAGCGCCGTCACCGTGCATTCGGACGACGACGCCTTCGCGCATGACATGGCGCTGGTGCTGCACGCGCCGAACTTCCGTGCCTACTCGGGCAGTGACGTGCTGGGCGCGGAGCTGGGGGGCGCCATGAAGAACGTGCTGGCGGTGGCCACCGGCGTGGCCGATGGCATGGACCTGGGCCTGAACGCCCGCGCCGGCCTGATCACCCGCGGCATGAACGAAATGCTCCGGCTGGGCGTGGCACTGGGTGCGCGCCCGGAAACCCTGATGGGCCTCGCCGGCCTGGGTGACCTGGTGCTTACCTGCACCGGCGACCTGTCGCGCAACCGCCGCCTGGGTCTGGCGCTGGGACGCGGCAAGGCCATCGACGAGGCCGTGCGCGAGATCGGCCAGGTGGTGGAAAGCGTGCTCACCGCCGATGAAGTCGCGCGACTGGCTGCCAAGCACAACCTGGACTTGCCCATCAGCAGCGGCGTGCGCGCCGTGCTGCACGGCGAGGTCACCCCGGCCGAAGGGCTCAAGATGCTGATGAGCCGCGAACAGAAGCCGGAGTATCCCAAGGGCCTGTTCTCGCCCGCAGCGTAAGCGTTTCGCGCATCGGTTCAGCCCATCAGGCTGAACGTTCCAAGGAAACCCTCGCCTCCGGTTTGAAAAAACCGGAGGCTGAGACGCGCACACACGCAAGAGCCTTGCTAAGCTGAATCTTTTGGTCGCCCTAGCGGACCGAATCGGACCGAATGCGCATGCAGTCACCGGACGATAAACGCCACGACCGCCACACCTCGTCACGCGAGGAAAGCGTCAGCGAGCCGCTGCCCAACGCCTGGCGGAAGATGCTGGCGTCACCGGCGCCCGCCGTGCCGCCGGAACCGCTGGTGCTGGGCTTCTTCCTCGACGTGGTACCCGAGGACGGCGCGCCCTACGCCCACGTGGACATCGCACCGGTGCTGCTGGCGGTGGGCGAGCAGGGCCGCTTCGTGCGCCCCGCGCCGCTGGACAGCAAGCACCTTTCGCAACAACCACTGCAGCCGCACGAGCAGCGCCTGGCCGCCACCGTGCTCGGCCTGCCGCAGACGCTGCGCAAGAGCCGCAGCTACGCACGCCTGGCCGGCCATGTCGGCGATGCGCTGTTGGCCGAAGTGCTGGATACCACGCCGTGCTTCCTCGGCGGCCTGGCCGGATTGCGCCTGTCGCGTGGCAAGGGCCACCAGCTGAACTGGCAATGGCATCTGGAGAACGACGGCAGCCAGCGCCTGCTGCCGTGCATGCCCACCAACCAGCGCGTGCTGCGCATCGATGCCCTGTGGTACCTCGACGCCGAGCGCGCCGAGCTGGGCCATCTGGATGCGCCGCTGGAAGAAACCGCGTGGCTGGACCTGCCGCCGCTGAAACACGAATACAGCCAGACCCTGCGCGACGCGCTGCCGCACAGCCGCCTGTCGCACCGTCTGCCCTTGCCGCAGGTGCTGGGCGAGATGCGCCGCGCCGAGCTCGCCCCGAAACCGGTGCTGACCCTGCACGCGCTGACGCGCCACGCGCGCCTTGCCGCGGGCACGCCGCCGCTGGCCTATGCGCGCCTGGCCTTCGACTACGCCGGCGAACGCCTGCCCGGTCGCGGTGGCGAACCGCTGGTGCGGCGCGTGCGCAATGGCCAGCTGGTCGAAATCCAGCGCCGCCGCGCGGAAGAACTCTCGGCCATGGAGCAGCTCGAACGTGCCGGCCTCACGCCGGGCGTGGATACCGAAGGCCTGCCATGGGATCTGGCCGATACGCTGCCCGAGGACGCCTGGCTGTTTCCCGGCAAGGGTTACGCCGGCGCGCTGGAAGTGAACACGCCGGCGCGCTGGCTGGCGCTGCGGCCCAAGCTGGAAGGCGAAGGCTTCGTGCTCGACTACGCGCCCAGCTTCCCGTTCGAAGTGCTGGAAGGCCCGGTGCGCTGGTACGGCAACGCGGTGGAAGACACCGACGACCATGCCTTCGACCTGGAAATCGGCATCGAACTGGAAGGCAAGCGCCACAACCTGCTGCCCGCCGTGGCGCAGGCGCTGGCCGACCACCAGTTGAACCTGAGCCCGGTGCCCAACGAACCGGAAGACGCCGTGTGGTACGCGCCGGTGGACGAACGTCGCCGCGTACCCGTGCGCCTGAAGGAACTGCGCGGCCTGCTGGCGCCGCTGGCCGAATACCTGGAGCGTCCGCGCAAGCAGCTCCACCTGCCGCGCGTGCAGGCGGGCCGACTGGAAGAACTGGTCGAAGCCCTGCCCAGCGGCAGCGAGCTGGAAGCACCCGAAGCGCTGCGCGGCTTCACCGCGCGCCTGCGCGACGCCGCCGAGCGCGCCAGCGATGCGGTACCCGAAGGGCTCACCGTGGAACTGCGCCCGTATCAGCGCGAAGGCCTGCGCTGGCTCAACGCACTCGCCGAGGCGGGCGTGGGTGGCGTGCTGGCCGACGACATGGGTCTGGGCAAGACACTGCAGCTCATCACGCACCTGCTGGCGCTGAAGGATCGCGGTGCGCTCACCGAGCCGGCCCTCGTGGTGGTGCCTACCAGCCTCATTCCCAACTGGCTTGCGGAAGTCGCGCGCTTTGCACCGGCGCTGCGCGTGCTCGCGCTGCATGGCCCGCAACGCGGCGGCGATTTCTCCCAGCTGGCCACGCACGACGTGGTGCTCACCAGCTACGCGCTGCTGCCGCGCGACGTGGTGCAGCTGCGCAAGCAGCCGTTCTCGCTGATCGTGCTCGACGAAGCGCAGCAGGTGAAAAACCCGCGCACGCAGGCACGTCGCGCCGTGCTCAGCCTGCGCGCACCGCGCTGCATCTGCCTTACCGGCACGCCGCTGGAAAACCACCTGGGCGAGCTGTGGTCGCAGGTGGATCTTTCCGTGCCCGGCCTGCTCGGCGACGAAGGCGCGTTCCGCCGGCACTACCGCATTCCCATCGAGCGGCACCGCGATACCGATTGCCAGGATCGCCTCAACCGTCGCCTCGCGCCCTTCATCCTGCGTCGCACGAAGTCGCAGGTGGCGAATGAACTGCCGCCCAAGACCGAGATCACGCGCCGCGTGGTGCTTGAAGGCCGTCAGCGCGAACTGTACGAAAGCCTGCGCCTGTCGCTGGCCGAAGAGCTGCGCGAGGTCATTGCCCAGCGCGGCATCGCGCACAGCGGCATCGTGGTGCTCGACGCGCTGCTCAAGCTTCGCCAGGTCTGCTGCGATCCGCGCCTGGTGAAACTGGAAGCGGCGCGTGGCGTGCGCGATTCGGCCAAGTTCGAATTGCTGATGGACATGCTGCCCGCACTGCTCGCGGAAGGTCGCAAGGTGCTGCTGTTCTCGCAGTTCACCGAAATGCTCAAGCTGATTGCGTATGAGCTGGATCGCCAGCGCATCCCGTACGTAACCCTCACCGGCGAAACGCGCGATCGCGCCGAACCCGTGCGCCAGTTCCAGGATGGCGAAGTACCGCTGTTCCTGTTGTCGCTCAAAGCCGGTGGCGTGGGCCTCAACCTCACCGCGGCCGACACCGTGATCCACTACGACCCGTGGTGGAATCCGGCAGCGGAGGCGCAGGCCTCTGATCGTGCGCATCGCATTGGCCAGGACAAGCCGGTGTTTGTGTTCCGCCTGATTACAGGCGGTACCGTTGAGGAGCGCATCGAGGAATTGAAGGCGCGCAAGGCGGAGCTTGCGGAGGCGGTGCTGGAGGGTGGCGGTACGCGCGAGAGGCTCAGCTTCGATCAGGCGGATCTGGACGCGTTGTTGGCGCCGGGTTGACGGCTTTCGCTCCCTCTCCCCTGCGGGGAGAGGCTTGGGGTGAGGGGTCACACTTGCCTCTGTCCTTCAAAAGAGCCGTCACCCCAGTAGAAGCTGGAGGCGCTTTTCAACCGCCGAATGGCGGGTCATCCAGTGCCTTTGCTCTCGGCCTTCGGTAGTCACGCAGGCGCCAGGTTGCCGCTTACGCCGCGGAGGCGTTTCGACCTCCTGCCGGAGGCCGAGTCACTTTTCTTTGCTGGCCCAAAGAAAAGTAACCCAAAGAAATGGCCTTGAAGGCTGGCAGCATGCCGTGGGGATAAGCCCGATCGGCTGAGGAACGTTGCTGCTTGGCAACCTCCGCCTCTACACAGCGGGTACTTCCAAGCGCTTCGCAACGCGCCGATGCGCTGAGGGCTTAACGCGGAGCGTCGTGCCTCTACGAGGCACCTCCTTCCTTGCCCCTAGGGCGTTCACGTTGAACATCCCCTGTCGCTCGTCCTCTCCCGTTCGGGAGAGGACTGGGGTGAACACTGAGGCGAGAAAGAAGCGGGCTTCACACGGTGCGAGAGACCCCTGTAGGAGCGCACTTGGGCGCGACCGAAGCGCCATGTCGATACCGCTCCGTCAGGTGGTCGCGCACAAGATGCGCTCCTACAGAGAAGCCCGCGCCGGATACGGCGTCACAGCAAGAGACTCCATGTGCAGCGCAGTGTCGCGAGTCGCGAATAGGGTTCGCTCCCACCGACAAGACAAGCCGGGAGGCAGTACGCCACCGCGCATAGCGGCGCGACGTGCAGCGCAGCTGCACGAGCCTTCGGCTCTGGCTCCAGCTCTTGACCTACCCCGACCCCTTGAGCGGCGGTGAGGGGCGGACGACAGGCCCGCAGGGGGATCGGCAAGGATGCCGATCCCTTTTCGACAGGACAGGGAGGTCCTGTCGAAAAGCCCGGCCGACCCTCACGCACTGGCCGGCTCTATCGGCCAGCGCCGCGATGGGGTGCTCTTTCTTTTGGTTACTTTTCTTTACTCCGGGCATCCTGCCCTCCGCCCTTCGGGCCGGCTTCGCCGTTCGCACGTGCTCCTGCACGTGCGTGGGCAAGCAAAGAAAAGTGACCCGGCCTCCGGCAGGAGGTCGGAACGCCCGCTGCGTAGGCGGCCAGGTCGCGGAATCGCTAAAACCCGAAAGCCAGGAGCAAAGTCACTGGACCCCTGTCCTTGCCCCCTTTTGTGGGGTTCGCAGAAGTGGCGGCTAAAGAATGAAACGGTGAGGCAAGGATGTCCCCTCACCCCAACCCTCCCTCCGAAGAAGAGAGGTCGCAACCATTCAGCCCGCCCCGTTCAGGAACGGGCCCAAAAAGAAAACGCCGCCCCATGGCGGCGTTCCCAATACCCCTGTTGAATCAACGAATTACTTCGCTTGATCCACGATCCAGGTCACCGCAGCCTTGACCTGCTCGTCGGTCAGCGCCGGGTTGCCGCCCTTGGCCGGCATCATGTTGCCGTCCGGGCCCTTGTAGCCGTCGGTGGCATGCTTGATCAGCGTGTCCAGGCCCTGGGCGATGCGCGGACCCCAGTTGCCCTTGTCGCCCAGCTTGGGCGCGCCGGCCACGCCGGCGGTGTGGCAGCTGTGGCAGAGGTTGTCGTAGATGGTCTTGCCGTCGGTGCTGCCACCGTAGGCCACCTGCGAGGCGGCGGCCTTGGCGGCGGCTTCCTGCGCGGCGGCCATGGCGGCGCGGCCGGTGTCGCCGGCGTAGACGGCGCCGGCCGGCGCGATGCGCGCTTCGGTCTGGGCAGCGGTCTGCGGGTTCACTTCTTTCGGCTCATGGTCATAAATCAACCAGGCGCCGCCGATCAGCAGCAGGGTCAGTACACACAGGCCCACGATCAGCAGCGAGAAGCTGCGCATGAAGCTCTGGTCGGACTTCGTCAGGGAACCGCTCACGCAATGACTCCAATTCAATGGACAGATCAAAGGACAGCCGGAAGGCAACGCCAGTGGCCGGAAGGCAATGGTTCAGACAACAATTGGCCGAGTATAGACGAAGGCCGGGGCAAGTTTCAGTCGGCCGGGAGCGGCGGCATGTCGCGGCATTGCCCGTGACCTTGACGGTGCCAATTCATGCAAGTTTCTTCATTTTGACGCGATACGCTGGCAAAACCCTGCCATCGGTCATAGGGCACCCATGTCAACTGGCATTGTCTATTCCCGTTGATCTGACCCTATCCTTTCGCTCGACGCATTAGGTCAGGCGCGCGGAGCGCACCGATCGGGGTCGGGTGGCCTGTCTTTCATTCTGGGAGTTTTTCATGTCGCGTTTTTGGAAGATCGCGCTGATCGTTGTGGTCGTGATCGTGGTGGGAGGCATTGGCTTCCGTCTGCTGCACAAGCCTGCTGCCGAGGACGGCGCGCAGGGGCAGGGCCGCGGTCAGCACAAGGGCCAGGGAGCAGGCGAGGGTCAGGACAAGGACAAGGATGCCGCGCCGGTACCGGTGACGGTCGAGTCCGTGGTCAAGCAGGACGTGCCGGTCTACCTGACCGCGCTGGGCACCGTGCAGGCGCTCAACACGGTCACCATCAACCCGCAGATCAGCGGGCAGATGCTGAGCATCAATTTCAAGGAAGGCCAGGAAGTGAAGAAGGGCGAGCTGCTGGCGCAGATCGACCCGCGCCCGTTCCAGGCCGCCTATGACCAGGCCGCTGCCAAGCAGCAGCAGGACGAGGCCCAGCTCGCCACCGCGCAGAGCACGCTCAAGCGCAACGACGCGCTGGTGGCCAAGGGCTACGTGGCCCAGCTGGACATGGACACCTACCGTAACAACGTGGCCAACCTCACCGCCACCGTGGCCGCCGACAAGGCAGCCGTGCGCGCGGCCAAGGTGAACCTGGACTACACCCGCATCATTTCGCCGATCGACGGTGTTGCCGGCATCCGCAACGTGGATCCGGGCAACGTGGTCACCACCACCACCGCCGTGGTCACGCTCACCCAGGTCCATCCGATCTACGTGATGTTCAACCTGCCCGAGCAGAACCTGGAAGCAGTGCGCTCGGCGTCGGGCAATGGCGATCCGCTGGAAGTGCTGGCGCTGGACCGCGCTGATGCGCACACCCTGGCCGATGACGGCCAGCTCAACGTGGTGGACAACCAGATCGACACCACCACCGGCACGTTCAAGCTGCGCTCGGTGTTCCAGAACGCCAAGAGCGACCTGTGGCCGGGCCAGTTCGTCAACGTGCGCCTGAAGGTGCGTACGGTGGCCGGTGGCCTGGTGATCCCGGCCCAGGCCGTGCAGCGCGGTCCGGACGGCGACTACGTGTACCTGCTGCAGCAGGACCAGACGGTCAAGATGCAGCCGGTCAAGGTGGCCAACGAAGTGGGCGACAGCCACGTGATGATCGGTTCGGGCCTGGCGCTCAACGATCAGGTGGTGACGGAAGGCCAGTTCCGCCTCAAGCCGGGCAGCAAGGTCAAGGCGCTCAAGCCGGGCGAAGTGCCGGCAGCGCCGACAGCGGCGGAGTTGGACAAGGCCAAGAAGAACGGCAAGCAGGGCGGCGGTGGTCGCCGCGGCGGCTGATGAGCGGGACCAGAGGCACGGGAAGCAGGGCTGAGGGCGCGATGATGGTGCCCTTCGCCATCCAGGCAGTCAGCCTGCGCGTCAGCTGCTTCCCCCACCTCCGGCAATCATACGGGGCGCCGCACGGACTGGCGCCCGCCACTCCATTCGACGGCTAACCCATGGGCTTCTCCACACTCTTCATCCGCCGACCGATCGCCACCTCGCTGTTGATGGTGGCGGTGCTGCTGCTCGGCATCCTCGGCTACCGCCAGCTGCCGGTATCGGCGCTGCCCGAGATCGACGCGCCCAGCCTGGTCGTGACCACCCAGTACCCGGGTGCCAGCGCGTCGACCATGGCGTCGCTGGTCACCACGCCGCTGGAGCGCAACTTCGGCCAGATCTCCGGCCTGGCCATGATGACCTCCGACTCGTCGGCGGGCCTGTCCACCATCGTGCTGCAGTTCGCGATGGACCGTGACATCGACATCGCGGCGCAGGACGTGCAGGCGGCCATCAACCAGGCGCGCGGCACACTGCCCAGCACGCTGCCGTACCCGCCGGTGTACAACCGCGTGAACCCGGCCGACGCGCCGATCATGACGCTCAAGCTCACCTCCGACAGCCTGCCGCTGCGCGATGTGAACAACTACGCCGATTCGATCCTGGCGCAGAAGCTCTCGCAGGTGCAGGGCGTGGGCCTGGTGTCCATTGCCGGCAACGTGCGTCCGGCCGTGCGCGTGCAGGTGAACCCGTCGCAGCTGGCCAACCTCGGCCTCACCATGGAAGACGTGCGCAGCGCGCTCACCGAAGCCAACGTAAACGCGCCCAAGGGCACGCTCAACGGCGCCACGCAGTCCTACAGCATCGGCACCAACGACCAGCTGGCCGACGCGGCGGAATACAAGAGCACCATCATCGCGTACAAGAACAACGCGCCGGTGCGCCTGGCCGACGTGGCCAGCGTGGTCGACGGCGTGGAGAACGACCAGCTGGCCGCCTGGGCCAACGGCAAGCCCGCCGTGCTGCTCGACATCCGTCGCCAGCCGGGCGCCAACATCGTGCAGACGGTGGAGCAGATCCGCAACATCCTGCCGCAGCTGCAGGCCGTGCTGCCGGCGGACGTCCATCTGGATGTGTTCGCCGACCGCACCATCACCATTCGCGCCTCGGTGGAGGACGTGCAGTTCACCCTGATCCTCACCATCTGCCTGGTGGTGGCGGTGATCTTCGTGTTCCTGCGCCGCCTGTGGGCCACGATCATTCCGTCCGTGGCGGTGCCGCTGTCGCTGATGGGTACGTTCGGCGTGATGGCCTTCACCGGCATGTCGCTGGACAACCTCTCGCTGATGGCGCTGACCGTGGCCACCGGCTTCGTGGTGGACGATGCGATCGTGATGATCGAGAACATCGTGCGCTACATCGAGCAGGGCAAGGAGGGCAAGGAAGCGGCCGAGATCGGTGCGAAGGAAATCGGCTTCACCGTGCTGTCGCTGACCGTGTCGCTGATCGCGGTGTTCCTGCCGCTGCTGCTGATGCCTGGCGTCACCGGTCGCCTGTTCCACGAATTCGCCTGGGTGCTCACCATCGCGGTGGCCATCTCCATGCTGGTGTCGCTGACGCTGACGCCGATGATGTGCGCCTACCTGCTGCGCCCCGACGCGCTGCCGGAAGGTGACGACGCGCATGAGCGCCATGCGGCCGCGGGCAAGAAGACCTGGTGGTCGCGCCTGGTCAACGTGTACGAGGGTTCGCTCGACTGGGTGCTTGCGCACCAGCGCCTGACCATGATGATCGCGGGCGCCACGGTGGTGCTCACCGTGTTCCTCTACATCGTGATCCCCAAGGGCCTGCTGCCCGAGCAGGACACCGGCCTGATCACCGGTGTGGTGCAGGCGGACCAGAACGTTGCGTTCCCGCAGATGGAGCAGCGCACCAAGGCCGTGGCCGAAGCATTGCGCCGCGACAAGGCGGTGACCGGCGTGGCGGCGTTCATCGGCGCCGGCTCGATCAACCCCACGCTCAACCAGGGCCAGCTCAGCATCGTGCTGAAGGATCGCGGCGATCGCGAAAGCCTGGACGACGTGGTGGCCCGCCTGCAGAAGGAAGCCGCCGACATTCCGGGCGTGGCGCTGTACCTCAAGCCCGTGCAGGACGTGACGCTCGACAGCCGTGTCTCGGCCACCGAGTACCAGTACTCGATGTCCGACGTGAGCGCCACGGAGCTCTCCGGTTACGCCACCAAGATGACCCAGGCCCTGCGCGAGCGTAAGGAACTGGCCGACGTGGACAACAACCTCGCCGACCAGGGCACCTCGCTCAAGCTCACCATCGACCGTGAAAAGGCCAGTCGCCTCGGCGTGCCGGTGCAGACCATCGACGACACGCTGTACGACTCGTTCGGCCAGCGCCAGATCTCGACCATCTTCACCCAGCTCAACCAGTACCGCGTGGTGCTGGAAGTGGCGCCGCAGTTCCGCACCAGCACCGCGCTGCTCAACCAGCTCACGGTGAAGAGCAACGGCAGTGGCGCGTTGACCGGCAGCAATGCCACCAGCTTCGGCCAGGTGGCGTCGAGCAACTCGTCTACCAGCACGGGCCTGGGCGTGTCCAACACCGGTGTGATCATCGGTGCGGGCGGCACCATTCCGCTGGCGTCGCTGGCCACGGCGGAAGTCACCAGCGCGCCGCTGGTGGTCAGCCATCAGCAGCAGCTGCCGGCGGTGACCATCTCGTTCAACCTTGCGCCGGGCTACTCGCTGTCCGAAGCCGTGGACGCGATCCACCAGGTGGAGCAGCAGCTCAACTTCCCGCCGCAGGTGCGTGGCCAGTTCATCGGCAAGGCTGCGGAGTTCTCCACCTCGCTCACCAACGAAGTGCTGTTGCTGATCGCCTCCATCGTGGTGATCTACATCGTGCTGGGCGTGCTGTACGAGAGCTACATCCATCCGCTGACGATCATCTCCACCCTGCCGCCGGCCGGTGTCGGTGCGCTGCTGGCACTGCTCCTGTGCGGTATGAGCCTGTCGGTGGACGGCATCGTGGGCATCGTTCTGCTGATCGGTATCGTGAAGAAGAACGCGATCATGATGATCGACTTCGCGATCGAGGCGCAGCGCGATGGCATGAAACCGCACGAAGCCATCCGACGCGCATGTCTGCTGCGCTTCCGACCGATCATGATGACCACCGCAGCCGCCATGCTCGGTGCATTGCCGCTGGCGCTGGGCAACGGCATCGGCGCGGAGCTGCGCCGTCCGCTCGGCGTGTCCATCGTCGGCGGCCTGCTGCTCTCGCAGCTGGTCACGCTGTACACCACGCCGGTGATCTACCTGTACATGGAGCGTTTCTCCGACTGGCTGCAGGCGCGTCGTGAGCGCCGCGCGCTGGAACGCGCGCAGACGCGGGGCGCGATGTAACGGCAATGCGCCGGTTCGGCTTCGGCCGCACCGGTGGCAAACACAGGGAGGGGGCGCGGCCGGTTCGGCGCGCCCCCTTCGGCTTTGCCGGAGGGCCGTCATCGTCACCGTTGGCGAACTCCGTGGAACAAGGTGAGATGCAATGACGACGAGAAAACCCCAGGTGTGCGTGCTCGGCAGTGCCGAGCCGGGGTCGAAGGCCTTTGAACTGGCCGGGCAGGCCGGTGCGCTGCTCGCCCGTGCGGGTGTGACCCTGGTCAGCGGCTGCGGCAGCCCTGCCACGCGGCACGCCGCGCAAAGCGCCATCGATGCGGGCGGGCAGGTGCTCAGCATCATCCCCAGCGACACGATGCCCGACGCGGACTGGCCTGCCACCGTGGTGGTGCCTTGTGGCATGGGCGATGCGCGCAACCTGTTGATGGCGCTGGCGGGCGATGCCTGCCTGGTGATTGGCGGACGCGCCGGCACGATCTCCGAAGTGTGTCTGGCATGGCTGCATCACCGGCCCTTGCTGCCGCTGACCGGTTGCGGTGGCTGGTCCGACGGGCTGCTGCAGAACCCGCCGGATGAGCGCGGCAACTCGCCGATCCTGCCGTGGGATTCCGTCGAGACGTTGCAGGTGCAACTGAAATCGCTGGGGTTGATGGAAATTTAGACGTCTAATGTTTGGCGTCTAAGGGACATCTAAGGCCGCCCCGATAACGTGACTTTGCATACCCCTCATCGTCATTCCCGCGGAAGCGGGAATCCAGCGACTTTGCTCGGGCATTGACGGACGCGAAAGGCACTGGATTCCCGCTTCCGCGGGAATGACGGTGAGGTAGAGCCAAGGGCTGCGGTGACCCCGAACGCATCAACCAAATCCGCCGTCATGCGTTCTGCAGTCAATGTGCGGTATATACAGTTACTCGTGCGTGCGCGCTGACATGGTGTGTGCGGCTTCTCTGAACACCCTCGCGCCCCGCGCGTTGTTCCTGGTTTCCTGATGGCATGAACATTTCCGGCCCCTTCATCCGCCGCCCGATCGGCACCTCGCTGCTTGCCATGGGCGTCTTCGCGGTGGGGCTGATCTGCTACGTGCTGCTGGGCGTGGCCGCGCTGCCGAACATGCAGTTCCCGGTGATCTTCGTGCAGGCCCAGCAGGCGGGTGCCAGCGCGAGCACCATGGCCACCACGGTGGCCGCGCCGCTTGAGCGCCACCTGGGTCAGGTGCCGGGCATCGACACCATGCGCTCGTCCAGTTCGCTGGGCAGCACCCAGGTGTTCCTGATGTTCGAGGCGGGACGCAACCTGGATTCGGCCGCGCGCGATGTGCAGGCCGCCATCAATGCCGCGCAGTCGGATCTGCCCAGCGGCCTCAATGCGCCGCCGAGCTACCAGAAGGCCAACCCCAACGACGACCCGATCATTGCTTTCGCGCTGACGTCCGAAACGCAGTCCGCGCGCCAGCTCTACGACGCCGCCGATACCCTGCTTGCGCAGCACCTGCGCCAGCTCGAAGGCGTGTCGGAAGTGGATATCCTCGGCGCGGCTACGCCAGCCATCCGCGTGGATGTGAACCTGCGTCAGCTCAACGCACTGGGCCTGTCGCCCGATCAGCTGCGCAACGCGCTGACGGCCGCCAACGTCACCTCGCCACAGGGCTTCCTGTCCGATGGCAAGACCACCATGGCGGTGACCGCGAACGATTCGCTGCATTCGGCAGCCGACTTCGCCAGCCTGGTGATCGCCTCGAACAAGGGCGTGCCGGTGCGCCTGTCCGATGTGGCCAAGGTCTACGACGGCGTGCAGGATGCGTATCAGGTGGCCTGGTTCCAGGGCAAGCCGGCGATCCTGATGTACGTGTATCGCCAGTCCAACGCCAACATCATCGGCACGGTGGACCGCGTGAAGGCTGCCGTGCCCCTGCTGCGCAGCTACCTGCAGCCCGGTACCACGCTGACGCCGTACTTCGACGGCACGCCCACCATCCGCGCCTCGCTGCATGAAGTGCAGGCCACGCTGCTGATCAGCCTGGCGATGGTCATGCTGACCATGGCGGTGTTCCTGCGCCGCCTGGCGCCCACCCTCATTGCCACGGCCGCCGTGCCGTTGTCGCTGGCCGGCGCCGCCGTGGTGATGTACATCCTTGGCTTCACGCTCAACAACCTCACCCTGCTGGCGCTGGTCATCGCCATCGGCTTCGTGGTGGACGACGCCATCGTGGTGATCGAGAACGTCGTGCGCCATATCGACCAGGGCATGACGCGCATGGAAGCGGCGCTGGCCGGTGCGCGCGAGATCGGCTTCACCATCGTTTCGATCACCGCCTCGCTGGTGGCAGTGTTCATCCCGCTGTTGTTCATGAGTGGCATTACCGGCCTGTTCTTCAAGGAATTCACCATCACGCTGGTGGCGGCGATCATCGTGTCGGCGCTGGTGTCGCTTACGCTCACGACGTCGCTGTGCGGCCAGTTCCTGAGCAGCCACGAGCAGGACAAGCCGACCACGCGCCTCGGCAAGGCGCTGGAGAGCTTCCAGGCGGGCATGCTCGGCGTGTATTCGGCTTGCCTGAAGTTTTCCCTGAAGCACGCGCTGGCCTTTTCGCTGACGCCGCTGGTGCTGATCGGCGTCACCATCTTCCTGTTCGGCCAGGTGAAGACCGGCATGTTCCCGCCGCAGGACACCGGCCTGATCCGTGGTCGCGCCACCTCCGGCGCCACCGTGTCCTTCCAGGATTCGGTGGCACGCCAGCAGCGCCTGATCGACATGTTGCTGAAGGACCACGACGTGGCGCGCGTGGGTTCGCGCCTGGGTACCAGCCGCCAGGGTTCGTCGGGCACGTTCGACATCGAATTGAAGACGCACGCGCAGGGCCGCAAGGACGACACGTTCGCCGTGCTGGCGCGCCTGGCGGCCAAGGCGGCGCACTATCCCGACCTCAACGTGCGCCTGCGCCCCATCCAGGATCTGCCCAGCTTCGGCGGTGGCGGTGGTACCAGCCAGGGCGCGCAGTACCAGGTGTCGCTGCAGGGCGACAACCCGGACGAACTGACCGTGTGGCTGCCCAAGCTGGTGGCCGAACTGAAGAAGAACCCCAAGCTCAAGGACGTGGGCAGCGATGTCGACGACGCCGGCCTGCAGCAGAACATCGTGATCGACCGCGACAAGGCCGGGCGCCTGGGCGTGGGCATCGGCACCATCGATGGCGCGCTTTACAACGCCTTCGGCCAGCGCCAGATCAGCACCATTTATTCCGACCTCAACCAGTACAAGGTCGTGGTGAACGCGTTGCCGAACCAGACGGCCACGCCGGCGGCCATCGACTCGGTCTACGTGGCCAGCAGCAACGGCAAGATGGTGCCGCTCACCGCTTTCGCGCATCAGGAAGCCGGCCTGGCGCCCACGCAGATCTCGCACGAAAACCAGTACACCGTGATGAGCATGAGCTTCAACCTCGCGCCCGGCGTGAGCATGGGCGAGGCCTTGCAGATCATCCAGCAGACCGGCTCGCAGATGCGCCTGCCGGGCGACATCCGCATCAACATCGGCGGCGATTTCCGCCGCTTCCAGCAATCACAGAGCGGCATGCTGTGGCTGCTGCTGGGCGCGGTGGTGGTGGTCTACATCGTGCTGGGCATGTTGTACGAAAGCCTGATCCACCCCGTGACGATTCTCTCCACGCTGCCGGCGGCGGGCGTGGGCGCGTTGCTGGCGTTGTGGTTCACCAACACCGAGTTGTCCGTGATCGCGCAGATCGCGCTGGTGCTGCTCATCGGCATCGTGAAGAAGAACGCGATCATGATGATCGACTTCGCGCTGGTGGCACGTCGCGAGCGTGGGCTCAGTGCGATCGACGCAG
The DNA here is from genome assembly GCF_014297575.1 of Dyella telluris. Taxonomy (NCBI): domain Bacteria; kingdom Pseudomonadati; phylum Pseudomonadota; class Gammaproteobacteria; order Lysobacterales; family Rhodanobacteraceae; genus Dyella; species Dyella telluris. The sequence continues at coordinate 2,532,898 of NZ_CP060412.1, forward strand.
CGTACGAAGCCTGCGTGGTGCGTTTCCGCCCGATCATGATGACGACCATGGTGGCGATCCTGGCCGCCGTGCCGATTGCCATCGGCCTGGGCGAGGGTTCGGACCTGCGCCGCCCGCTGGGTATCGCGCTGATCGGCGGCCTGTTGATCTCGCAGAGCCTGACCCTGCTCAGCACGCCGGCGCTGTACGTGATCTTCTCGTGCCTGGCCGACCGTTTCGCCGCCTGGCGTGGCCGGTTCCGCCAGCCGCGTCGCCTGCCGGCCAGCGAGAACGCCTGAGCAACCGTAACCCCTTGTAGGAGCGCACTTGTGCGCGACCGCGGCGCCTCATCGCCATCACGCCGCTGGGTTGTCGCGTACAAGCGCGCTCCTACAAAAAAAGCCCGCCAAACCATACCCTTGCGCATAGTCCGGCGCCGCGCTTTCCCGTCCCGCCCGAAATCGTGACAATGAGGGGCTTTCGTCCGCCCGTTTCGCCCCCACGTGGAATGGCTCAGGACGTTTGGTGCGTCCGCGCCGGGCCCTGCCTGCGCGTCGCGCCTTCCTTTTGGTAATGCGCAGCCAGCGAGGTCACAGCAGACAATGTCGAACACGCCCAAGATCATCTACACCCTCACGGACGAAGCGCCGTACCTCGCCACGCATTCGCTGCTGCCGATCATCAAAGCCTTCACCGGCACCGCCGGCATCACCGTGGAAACGCGCGACATTTCGCTGGCCGGCCGCATCATTGCCCAGTTCCCGGACATCCTCCCGGACAACCAGAAGATCGCGGACGACCTGACCGAACTCGGCCAGCTGGCGACCACGCCGGATGCCAACATCATCAAGCTTCCCAACATCAGCGCCTCGATGCCGCAGCTCAAGAGCGCGATCAAGGAACTGCAGTCGCAGGGTTACGCGCTGCCGGATTACCCGGAAGATCCCAAGGACGTCAGCGAGTGGAACGTCAAGGCGCGCTACGACAAGGTGAAGGGCAGTGCCGTGAACCCCGTGCTGCGCGAAGGCAATTCTGACCGCCGTGCGCCGCTCTCGGTGAAGAACTACGCGCGCAAGCATCCGCACAAGATGGGCGCGTGGTCGAAGGATTCGCAGACCCACGTGGCCCACATGGATGGCGGCGACTTCTACGGCAGCGAGAAGTCCACCGTGGTCGACAAGGCCACCAACGTGAAGATCGAGTGGTTCGGCAAGGACGGCACCAGCAAGGTGCTGAAGGAAAAGACCGCGCTGAAGGACGGCGAGATCATCGACGCCGCCGTGATGAGCAAGAAGGCACTGGCCGCTTTCATCGACGCGCAGATCGAAGACGCGAAGAAGCAGGGCGTGCTGTTCTCGCTGCACCTGAAGGCCACCATGATGAAGGTCTCCGACCCCATCATGTTCGGCTTCGTGGTCAACGAGTTCTACAAGGACGTGCTGGCCAAGCACGCCGACGCGCTGAAGGGCGTGGGCTTCGAGCCGAACAACGGCATCGGTGATCTCTACGCGCGCCTCGGCCAGCTGCCGCAGGCCACGCAGGACGCGATCCTTGCCGACATCACCGCCGAGTACGCCAAGCGCCCGGCGCTGGCCATGGTCAACTCCGACAAGGGCATCACCAACCTGCACGTGCCCAGCGACGTGATCATCGACGCGTCCATGCCGGCGATGATCCGCGACTCCGGCAAGATGTGGAACACCGAAGGCAAGCTGCAGGACACCAAGGCGGTGATCCCCGATCGCAGCTATGCCGGCGTGTACCAGGTGGTGATCGAGGACTGCAAGGCGAACGGTGCATTCGATCCGGCCACCATGGGCAGCGTGCCCAACGTGGGCCTGATGGCGCAGGCCGCCGAGGAATACGGCTCGCACGACAAGACCTTCCAGATCGCCACCGACGGCGTGGTCAAGGTCATCGACGAGGCCGGCAAGGTGCTGCTGGAACAGCCGGTGGAAGCCGGCGACATCTGGCGCATGTGCCAGACCAAGGACGCGCCGATCCAGGATTGGGTGAAGCTCGCCGTGACGCGTGCACGCCTCAGCAACACGCCGGCCGTGTTCTGGTTGGACAGCAAGCGCGGCCATGACGCGCAGGTGATCGCCAAGGTCGAGCGTTACCTCAAGGACCACGACCTGTCGGGCCTGGACATCCGCGTGCTGTCGCCGGAAGACGCGACCAAGTTCTCGCTGGAGCGCATCCGCAAGGGCCAGGACACCATCTCGGTGACTGGCAACGTGCTGCGCGACTACCTCACCGACCTGTTCCCGATCATGGAACTGGGCACCAGCGCCAAGATGCTTTCCATCGTGCCGCTGATGGCCGGTGGCGGCCTGTTCGAAACCGGTGCGGGCGGTTCCGCTCCCAAGCATGTGCAGCAGTTCCTGGAAGAGGACTACCTGCGCTGGGATTCGCTGGGCGAGTTCCTGGCCATCGCGGCCTCGCTGGAACACCTGGCCAACCGCTACGACAACGCCGACGCCCGCGTGCTGGCCAAGACGCTGGACGAGGCGAACGGCAAGATCCTCGACAACAACAAGTCGCCGGCCCGCAAGGTGGGTGAGCTCGACAACCGTGGCAGCCACTTCTACCTCGCCATGTACTGGGCGCAGGCGCTGGCCGCGCAGAACGACGACGCCAAGCTCAAGGCCAAGTTCGAGTCCATCGCCAAGGTGCTGACCGAGAACGAAGCCAAGATCGTCGGCGAGCTCAATGGCGCGCAGGGCAAGGCCGTGGACATCAAGGGTTACTTCCACGCCAACACGGACCTGATCACGCAGGCCATGCGCCCGAGCAAGACCTTCAACGACGCGCTGTCATCGCTGGGCTGATCGCACCCTGCAACAGCTGAAAGGAAGGGAGCGGCCGGCAAGGTCGCTCCCTTTTTGTTTGGACGGCCGGTAGGTGCGGGCCGTGCGCCTTGCTGTTTCGACCTGTGCTTTCGTGCTTGTTTCGGATCCTTCCGCTGCGCATGCATCGCGCCCGCGCGTATGCTTTGATCGTCCACGAAGCAGCGCGCATCGGCGCAACGCCACATTCCCGAGAGGCCTCGCATGAAGCGCAACCCGGCATATCCGCGTTCACGTCGATGGTCACGGCTGACTACGCTGCTGGCTGCGCCCGCATGCTGCGTTCTAGCGTTTGCCCATGCGCAGAGCGCGATTCCCGAGGGCAAGTACAACCTGTGGCTGGCCGAGCAAGCCGCGCCACAAGCGCCGTTCTATCTGGCGCGCATGGCTGGCGTGGCCAGCTACAAGTCGTTCAGGGCGAATGCGACGCTGGCTTTCGGCTGTCGAACCGATGGTGGTGAAGTCTCGGCGGAGCTGGTGGTCGATCCACAGGCACTGGGCTTTGACGCCGATCCTTACGAGGGCCCGGGCGCCCCGGCCAGCGGACCCATTGCCCTCACCAGCGGCGACGATCGCGCGGTTCGCATCAAGGTCAGCGGATCGTATGGCGACGGCGGTCCCTTCAATACCGGCACGCCTTTCCGTTTCAACTTCATGCCGGGCAAGGCTGCGCTGGCACGATGGACACAGGGCGCTACGCGCGGGAAGAACCTGCGCATTGTCGTGCCGGCATCGTCGGGCGCCGAGGCCATGACGGTGATGTTCCGCTGGCCCGACGATGACGCCGTGTTCCGTCGCGTGGTGACGCCTTGCCTGGGTGGCATGCCGCAACATTGAACCGGTCACCGTCCTGGTGCGGCGGCGCTCCATTCGCGCGTCGCCGCCATGCTTCGGCAAGGTGGAGGCGATACGCTGCGCCCCATGGACCCGGTACCCGATCCCGCACGCGAATCGACCACCGCCACAACGATGGAGGTGTTCTGCGCCTTTCTGTCGCTGGGTCTGCGGTCGTTCGGCGGGCCGATCGCCCACCTGGGCTATTTCCGCCGCGCCTTCGTGCAGCAGCGCCGGTGGCTGGACGACGCACAGTTCAGTCAGCTGCTGGCGCTGTGCCAGTTCCTGCCTGGTCCAGCGAGCAGCCAGCTCGGGTTCGCCATCGGCTTGCATCGTGGCGGCTGGCGTGGGGCGCTGGTGGCCTTCATCGGTTTCACCCTGCCGTCGGCACTGCTGATGCTCGGCTTTGCGTGGTGGGCCCCGTACCTGCACGGCGTCTGGGGCCAGGCCATGTTGCACGGCCTGAAGCTGGTGGCCGTCGTGGTGGTGGCGCAGGGTGTGTTCGGCATGTGGCGGTCACTGACGCCCGATTGGCCGCGGCGTGCGCTCGCCATCGCCGCCTGCGCGGTGCTGCTCTGGCGGGCCGACACGGGGATGCAATTACTGGTCATTGCCTTGGCGGCCGTGCTCGGGCCACTGGTCTGTGCCCATGTCGAGGCGCATCGCGGTGCCGCTTTCACCCTGGGTTATGGGCGACGCACCGGCGTCGTGTGGCTGTCGATCTATGCGGTGCTGTTGTTGCTGGTGCTGGGCATGGGCACTCGCGGCAACCTGTGGGTGCAGACGGCGGGCGCCTTCTACCGCGCTGGCGCACTGGTGTTTGGCGGTGGCCATGTCGTGTTGCCGTGGCTACGACAGGCGCTGGTGGAGCCGGGCTGGATCGACGAAGGCAGTTTCCTCGCCGGTTACGGCGCCGCCCAGGCCATGCCGGGGCCGATGTTCTCCCTTGCCGCCTACCTGGGCAGCCGCATGGCGGGCGGGCAGGATGGCGTCGTCGGCTCGCTGGTAGCCCTGCTGTCCATCTTCCTGCCCGGCTTTCTCTTGCTGAGCGGCGTGTTGCCGTTCTGGCAGCGGCTGTCCGGTCGCGCAGGGGCCGTGCGGATCATGGCGGCGATCAATGCGGCCGTGGTCGGCGTGCTGGCGGCGGCGTTCTACAACCCGGTGTGGACCGGCACCGTGCACGGCGCGTCCGATGTCCTGATCGCTGCCTGTGGTTTCGTCATGCTGACCGTGGCCCGACAGCCGGCGTGGGTGGCTGTGCTGTGGTGCGTGGCAGCCAGTTGCGCGGGCGGGTGGATTGGTTTCTGAAGCAGGCATTGCCGCCTGCCGAAAGGCAGGCAGCATCCACCGACCGTCGTTTACTTCTGGTGGCAGGCCATGCAGGCATGGCTGCTGGACAGCATCATGGGCGTGGCCGGCTTCTGGCCCGGTGACGTTGCCGCGTTCAGTGCGGTGACGTTGGCTTGTGCATCGCGCATGCGCTGTTCCAGCACATCGCGATACGGCCAGTTCGTGAAGTCCGGCGAACGCGTGGCCAATGCGTACACCTTCTGCGCGGTCCGCCAGTCGCCGGACTTGGTGAGCATGTCACCCATGTTGAGCAGGAAGCCTTCTTCGTTGTGCGGAGCGCTGGGCGAATTGAGGCAGGCGCGTGCATCGCGCGAGCCGGCGCTCGCCTTGAACATCAGGCCGGCAAGCCGGTCCAGGTCGGCACCGCGACGATCGAGCGTGGTGTGCGCACACACCTCCAGGTTCTGCCACTGCTGCTCCAGCGCGTGCCTGAAACCGTCGCTGTCGGCCGGCTGGTTGCTTGCCACGTAGCCAGCGGTGAAGAGGTTGAACGCCGGCCAGTCCTTGACCGCCTGCTGCATCACCGCGGCGCCCTGATCGCGCAGTGCGGCATCACGGTCGATCTGTGCTTCGGCCAGCATCGCACTGGCAAGAAAGCCGCGGTAGCGTGCGTCGTCCGGTGCCAGGTCCACTGCTTTCTGGAAGTACTTGCGCGCGAGCACGGCGTCGTCGGTGATGGTGGCAGGAGCCTGCTCGAGGCGGCGGCGCTCAGACAGGCGCCACATGTGCAGCCAGCCCACGTGCGCGGCGGTGACCGGGTCGGTGGGGTTGCGCAGGTAGGCCGCCGTGCTGGCATCGAGGCTGGCCTGGATCTTCGCGTAGTCGCCGCTGCGAAAGGTTTCCCAGAACAGCTCGTCGGCCTGCGTGGTGGCAGGCTGGCGTGTCGCGGCCGGGGTTTCAGCCTGCGCGCGGCTGCCAGGCAGGCCACCGGCCACGGTGCCGGCAAACAGCGTGGCAGCGATCAAGGTGTGGCCCAGGGCGTGTTTCATGGTCGTCATCCGTGGCGGGTCAGTGGGCCTCAGCTTGGCGATGCCCGGACCTGGACTGCAGGGTGGGTTATCAACTTTTGGCGCTGACAGCTGTCACTTCTGAAGGCACGGGACGGCCGGGCAGCTTAAGGCGCGCATGAATGCGTGCCGGGGCTTCACGAGAACGCACCCCGGCCCTGTCGGATAATTTGCCCTCAACGGTCCCCGCTACTGGAGCCACGCATGCGTTCACCGCTGTTCGCCGCCCTGTTCGTGCTCGCGGCAAGCTCACCCGCCTTCGGGCAGACGGCCAGTCCCGCTGCGCCATCGACCTCGGCCGCCATCAACCTCGATGCCGTGTCGGTCAGCGGCGTGCAGCCGGGGCCTGGGCTGTGGAGGGTAAGCAAGGGCGATCACGTGATGTGGGTGCTCGGCACGTTGTCGCCGCTGCCCGATCGCATCCAGTGGAAGACCGACGAAGTGGAGCAGACCATTGCCGACTCGCAGGAAGTGCTGGGGCCGCCGTCGATCGCGCTCAAGCCCAAGACCAACTTCTTCGGCAAGCTGTTCCTGCTGCCGTCACTGGTGGGTGCCCGCAAAAACCCGGATGGACAGACCCTGCAGCAGATGGTGCCCGCTCCGGACTACGCGCGCTGGCAGGTGCTCAAGCAGCAATACATCGGCAATGACCGTGGCATCGAAAGCTGGCGTCCGATCTTCGCCGCGGTGGAGCTGTACGACAAGGCCATCAAGCGCTATGGCCTGACTTCGTCGGGTGGTGTGAAGGACACGGTGCGCGACCTCGCCAAGAAGCACAACGTGAAGTTCACCACGGTGCGCTACACCATGGAGGTCGAAGAGCCACGCTCCGCGGTGAAGACCTTCAAGTCATCGCCCATGGATGATCGCGAATGCTTCGGACGCACGCTGGATACGGTCGAGCGCGACATGGGACGCATCACCGAGCGCGCCAATGCATGGGCCACGGGTGACATCGACATGCTGCGCCACCTGCCGATGAACGACCAGCGCGAGTCGTGCATCTCTGCCGTGACCGAGGCGGGTTTCGCCAAGCAGCTGGGCTTCAACGACGTGAAGCAGAAAGCGGAGTCGATGTGGCTGAGCGCTGCTCAGCAGGCGCTCAATACCAATACGCAGACCTTTGCCATGTTGCCGATGGAGCAGGTGTTGTCGCCCAAGGGATTGATCGCGCGCCTGAAGGCGCAGGGCTATCAGGTTGAAGCGCCCGATGGCAGCGATGCCGAGGGGCAGCCGGCGACATCACCCTGACTCCCGCGTTGCATGAAAAAGAAAGGCCCCTTGCGGGGCCTTTGCTTCAACGGTGATTGCACTTGCCGCACTGCACGTGGCTCGGGCCGCAGAGCTTCAGCGTGCCGACGCACATGTACCAGGGAAGCGGAGCGTGGGTTTGTCGGTCAGCGGAGGATGGAGCGGTGGCGGCTGCGCTGGCAGGGTCGTCCATGTTGTAAGGCGCGGTGACCGCCCGGGCGGATGGTGATGCCGTGGCGCAGGCGAACGAAACGGCAGCAAACGCAATCGATAGCAGGATCTTCTGCATGACGTGTCCCTCTGCAAGGAAAAGGAAGTTGCACGCCGCCCTTTGGCTGGCGTGCAACCTCAGCTTGCGCTGGTGATCACGTGGATGCTGTAGGTCGGCATCCGGTGCGTGTGTAGCGCTCCGCGGCGGCAACGCACCCAACGTAGCCCGGATGAAGCGCAGCGAGAATCCGGGTTGGCCTTGCGGAAGCCATATGAGCTTGCCAAGTCCGTGCTTGCCTTGGTTCCATCCGCTCCTGCGGCCAGCTATGGGGTCCGCGCTCCTGCGCTTCATCCGGGCTACGTGTGTACGTGTTATGCGCTTGCCTTGTCCAGCGCTGCAATCTCGTCCTTGTCCAGCTTCAGGCTCACGCCATCCAGCAATTCCTTCAGCTGCGGCACGCTGGTAGCGCTGGCGATCGGTGCGGTGACGCTGGGACGGGCAATCAGCCACGCCAGGGCCACCTGCGCCGGCGTCGCGCCATGCGCCGCGGCGACCTTGTCCAGCGCGGCCAGCACGGCGAGCCCCTTTGCGTTGAGGTACTTCTGCACCGAGCCACCGCGCGCGGCGCTCTTGGCAAAGTCGGCCTCGGTGCGGTACTTGCCGCTCAGAAACCCGCTGGCGAGCGCGTAGTAGTTGATGACGCCCACGCTCTCGGCGATCACTAGCGGTTCGAGGTCCTTCTCGTAACCTGTGCGGTTCACCAGGTTGTACTCCGGCTGCAGCGTCTCGTAGCGGGGCAGGTGATATTCGGCCGAGATCTTCAGCGCTTCGTCGAAGCGGTCGGCGCCGTAGTTGGAGGCGCCGATCACGCGCACCTTGCCCTGTTCGATCAGCTTGCCGAAGGCGCCCAGCGTTTCGTGCAGCGGCACGGTGGCGTCGTCTTCGTGCGACTGGTAGAGATCGATGTAGTCGGTCTGCAGGCGCTTGAGCGAACCCTCGATGGCCTGGTTGATGTTCATCGGCGACAGGCCGGGGTGCTCGGCCCATTTGGCGACCTTGGTGGCGATGACCACCTTGTCGCGCTTGCCGCTGCGCTTGAGCCACTTGCCGATGATGGTTTCCGATTCGCCGCCGCGGTTGCCGGGCACCCATGCGGAATAGACGTCAGCCGTATCGATCAGGTTGAAGCCGGCGTCGACGAACGCGTCGAGCAGGTCGAACGAGCGCTGCTCGTCCACGCTCCAGCCGAAGACGTTGCCGCCGAAGGCGAGGGGTGCGACGGAAAGGGACGATCGACCCAGGGGACGCAGTTGCATGGGTGTGCTCCGTGTTCGATGTGGCGGGAAGAGTGTTGGTGCATACTCGGGGACCCGAGCGAGTATACGCGCCACCCGTGTGAGGTCGGCGCGTAGCCGTTCCGACACCGGAGGCAAGTGATGAAGAGCAAGGCAGCGGCAGTGCGACGCGCGGTTCTGGCGGGCGCGATTGTGATGGGTTTGTGCATGGGCGCAGGCACGGCGACCGCGCAGACGCTGACCCGTCCATGGAACGACACCACGCTTTCGCCGGATGCACGGGCGAAGCTGTTGCTTGCGCAACTCACGCAGGACGAAAAATTCCACCTGTTGCACAGCTATTACGCAGGCCCGGATCGTTCGCCCAATACGCCGTTCCCGAAGGGCGCGATTTCATCGGCCGGTTACGTTGCACCGATCGATCGCCTCGGCATTCCCGCACTGGAAGAAAGCGATGCGGGCCTGGGCGTGGCCAGCTCCGATCGCATGCGTCCGGGCGATCATGCCACCCCGTTGCCGGCCGGCCCGGTCACTGCAGCCACCTGGGATCCGCACGTCGCCTATCGCGGTGGCGCCATGATTGGCAGCGAAGCGCACAGCAAGGGCTTCAACGTCTTGCTTGCCGGTGGCGTCAACCTGACGCGCGAGCCGCGCAATGGCCGCAACTTTGAATACGCCGGTGAAGATCCGCTGCTGGCGGGCACCATCGTGGGCGAAGCCATCAAGGGCATCCAGGACCAGCACGTCATCTCCACCATCAAGCACTTCGCGCTGAATGACCAGGAGACGGCACGCACCACCATCGACGTGAAAATCGGCGAGCAGGCCGCGCGCGAATCGGATCTGCTGGCGTTCGAGCTGGCTATCGAGCACGGCAAGCCGGGATCGGTGATGTGCTCGTACAACAAGGTCAATGGCGATTGGGCGTGCGAGAACGACTACCTGATGAACCAGGTGCTGAAGCGCGACTGGAAGTACGACGGCTTCGTGATGTCCGACTGGGGCGGCGTGCACAGCTCGGCCAAGGCCGCCAATGCCGGGCTTGACCAGGAGTCGGCGGGCGAGGTGTTCGACAAGGAGGTCTACTTCGATGCCCCGCTGCGCACGGCGCTGGCCAAGGGTGAAGTGAAGCAGTCGCGCATCGACGACATGGTGGAACGCATCCTGCGCAGCATGTTCGCGGTGGGCGTGTTCCAGTATCCGGCGGGCAAGGCGCCCATCGATGCGCAGGCCAACCTGAAGGTGGCGCGCGAGACGCTGGAATCCGGTGCGGTGCTGTTGCGCAACGAGCATGATCTGCTGCCGCTGGACCTGGGCAAGACGCAGTCCATCGCGGTCATCGGTGCGCATGCCGACAAGGGCGTGCTGGCCGGTGGTGGCTCATCGCTGGTCACCGCCATGGGCGGCAACGCCGTGCCAGGTATCGCGCCCACCACCTGGCCGGGCCCGGTGATGTATCACCCGTACGCTCCGTTGAAGGCGCTGCGCGACGCGGCGCCCAAGGCCAGCGTGCAGTTCGCCGAAGGCAACGACGTGGCCGCTGCCGCTGCGCTGGCTGCGAAGTCGCAGGTGGCCGTGGTGTTCGTGCAGAAGTGGCAGGCCGAGTCGGTGGACGCGGCGGACCTGTCGCTGCCCGACAACCAGGATGCGCTCGTCGCGGCCGTGGCCAAGGCCAATCCGCGGACCATCGTGGTGCTGGAAAACAGCGGCCCGGTGGCGATGCCGTGGCTTGATCAGGTGGGTGCCGTGCTGGAGACGTGGTACCCGGGAGGCGACGGCGGCAAGGCCATCGCAAACCTGCTGTCGGGCAAGGTCAATCCCTCCGGTCGCCTGCCGGTGAGCTGGCCCACGGATCTCTCGCAGCTGCCGCGCAAGGATCTTCCGGGCGCCACCGGTGGCACGCCTCCCGAAAGCGTCGACTACGCCATCGAAGGCGCCAACGTGGGCTATCGCTGGTACCAGTCCAAGGGCATCAAGCCGCTGTTCCCGTTCGGCTTTGGTCTTTCGTACACGCAGTTCCAGCACGGCGCGCTCAAGGTGGATGCCAGCGGCAACCAGCTGAAGGCGACGGTGGAAGTCACCAACGCCGGCTCGCGCGCCGGTGCCGACGTGGCCCAAGTCTACGTGCGAGTGCCCGGGGCGAAGTCCAACCGCCTGGCGGGTTACGCCAAGGTGTTCCTCAAGCCGGGTGAACACCGCACGCTCAGCATTCCCCTCGAACCGCGCCTGCTCGCCGACTTCGACGTCAGCAAGCACGGCTGGGTGATCAAGGGCGGCCAGTACACCGTCACCGAAGGTCGTTCCTCGGAAGACCTTGGCACGCCGGTCGACGTGCAGCTTTCTGCAGCGAAGCTTTGAAGCACGGGGCGCCGGCCTTCAGTCGGCGCCCTCGTTTCAGCCGCAGCCGCTGTGGGCAAGCTTGGCCGGAGCCAGCTTCCCTGCCACCTTCGCCGACAGGGCCGGCGTACGTTCCCTCTTTCCCTTGGGGCGCGGATTCGGGGCAGCGGTATCGGCCAGCCGACGGGCCAGTGCCGGGTCCGAGATATGGCCGTGCAGGAACAACAGGTTCGTGAACAACGAGCTCATGACGTCCTCCCTTCGTGCCTTCGTTTAAGCAGGTGCTCAAGATAGAGCCCGCCCGGGTCGCGAAAAAGCGATATATTCGCAAGCCAGACTTGAAGGATTTTCAAGATGGCACGCATCTCGCTGGATCTCCTCCAACAGTTCGTGCAGGTGGCCCGTCTGGGTAACCTGTCGCGCGCGGCCGAGCAGGCCAACCTCACCGTGAGCGCGCTCAGCCATCAGGTGCGGCAGCTGGAGCAACGCATGGAGCGCAAGCTGTTCGAGCGCGGCCCGCGCGGCGTGCAGCTCACCCATGAAGGTCGACGCCTGATGGAGGCGGTGGGGCATCACTTCGAGGGTATCGACCGCGCCATGGCCGGGTTTCGTTGTCGTCGCGATGACGTACTCACGCTCAGTGCCATTCCGGGCGTGATGTCGAGCTGGCTGGTGCCGCGGCTGGCGCGGTTGGTGGCGGCGCATCCGGAACTGCAGCTCAACCTGCAGTCCAGCGTGGAGCTGGTCAACTTCGAGCGTGATCCGGTGGATGCGGCCGTGCGTTATGGGCGGGGCCCGTGGCCAGGCTTGATCACCGAACGGCTGTTCGGCGAATGGATTGCGCCCGTCGCCTCGCCGGCGCTGCTGGAACGCGTGGGCGACGTGGACCCCAACGATCTGGGCCAGTGGCCCTTGCTGGGTGACCCCGGTGATCGCTGGCGCGACTGGTTCGCGCAAACGCAGGGTGAACCGCCTTCGCGCTACGTCGCCCACTTCGACAACACCGACGCTTTGCAGCGTGGCGCGCTGGAAGGCATGGGCGTGGCTCTTGCACGCATGGTGATGGCGCGTCCGCTGATCGAGGCGGGTCTGCTGAAGGTGCTTGGCAATCGCTACCAGCAGATTCCCGAGGCGTACTTCCTGGTGTATCCCGAGCACGCGCGGGATCACGTCGGCCTGCGCACGTTCCGGGAGTGGCTGCTGGGCGAAGCGGGCAAATATGCCGAGGCGATGTCTTACGCCACCGGCAACAACGGCCACACGGCATCGTAGGAACGTGGGTTCTTTCCGCCGGGCTACCGTCGAGAGGGGCGATTCGTGCCGGGCCACCAAAGACCGCCTCAAGCCTGACGTACTCCACCAGGTCATTCAGCGAGTAACATTCGCGTCCATCCACCATTTGTATACATGGTGGCAGGCAAGGTGGGTTGGCTAAGCTACGCCTGTCTTTCCATTGGTTTTCTAGGGGTTTTTCGATGAACAGCCGTGTGTTCCTGGGACTGGCAGTGGCCCTGCTGGCGGCCTGCAGCAGCAACTCCGCGCCCGCCGCCGCGCAACCGCAGGACCAGCCGTCCGCGCTGGTGCCGCCGACCAGCGCCAGCGACTTCACCGCGTCACAGCTCGACCAGGACATTGCCGGTGACTGGCGTTCGCCGGAACACAGGGCGCGCGACGTGTATCGCCACCCCAAGGCGACGTTGCAGTTTTTCGGCATCCGCCCCGACCTTACCGTGGTCGAGATCACCCCTGGTGGCGGCTGGTACACGGAGATCCTCGCGCCGCTGTTGCGCGACAACGGCCACTACATCGCTGCCACGGCCAAGCCCGCTGCCGATGGCGAGGCCAGTCGCGATCTCACCGGGCTCAAGGCCAAGTTCAGTGCCGACCCTGCCCATTACGGCAAGGCGCAGATGGTGGAGTTCGATCCCAAGGCCCCGTCATTCGGCGCGCCCAATTCGGCCGACATGGTGCTGACCTTCCGCAACGTGCATAACTGGGTGGAAGCCGATACTGCGCCGGCCATGTTCAAGGCGTTCTACTCCGTGCTGCGACCCGGTGGCGTGCTGGGTGTGGAAGACCACCGCGCGGCCGACACCGCCAGCCTGGATGCCGTGAAGGAAAGCGGCTACCTGCCGACCAACGTGGTGATCAAGCTCGCCACCGATGCGGGATTCCAGTTGCAGGAGTCCAGCGAGATCAACGCCAATCCCAAGGACACCAAGGATTACCCCAAGGGCGTGTGGACCTTGCCGCCCACCTTGACCCTCGGTGACCAGGATCGCGCCAAGTACCTTGCCATCGGCGAATCCGATCGCATGACGCTGCGCTTCGTGAAGCCGGCCACGTCGGCCACGCCGTCGCATCATTGAACGAAGGCGATGGTTCGCCCGGACCATCGCGCGCTGCATGCTTATCGCCCTCAACAAACCCTATGGCGTGCTCTGCCAGTTCAGCGATGCGGATGGCCGCCCCACGCTGGCGGCCTACGTCCGGCAAAAGGACGTCTATCCCGCAGGCCGCCTGGACCATGACAGCGAAGGCCTGTTGCTGCTCACTGACGACGGCCGCCTTGCGCACAAGCTCACCGATCCCCGTCACAAGGAATCAAAAACGTATCTTGTGCAGGTCGACGGGCAGGTCAGCGACGAGGCGATCGAGGCACTGCGTCGCGGCGTCACGCTCAACGACGGCCCGACCTTGCCCGCGCACGCCGAGCACGCCGCGGAGCCCGACTGGTTGTGGCCGCGCGACCCGCCAGTGCGGTTCCGCAAGCTTATCCCTACCAGCTGGTTGCGGCTGACCATCCGCGAAGGCCGCAACCGCCAGGTGCGCCGCATGACGGCATCCGTGGGCTTTCCGACGCTGCGACTCATTCGCGAACGCATCGGCCCCTATGCCCTGGACGGACTCGCGCCAGGACAAACGCGCGCCATTGGTTGATGCGAACGGTCTGAAGACTGCAATTCCAGTGGATTCTGGTGTGGCTGGGTAAGCGCTACTCGCTAACGTGAGCAGGCACATGAAACACGAGGCGCCATCGCCTCGATGCCTGTGTCAGTCCGTTCTCACGTTGAAGGAGCAAGACATGAAAGTCATACGGATGGCCATGCTGGCCTGCGCTGTCGCCGCTGCGGTCGGCTGTGTTTCCGAGAGCAAGTACAAGAAGGAAGTGGCACAGGCCAACCAGTACCAGGCCGAAGACGCGCAGCTGACGGCGATCAACCAGCAGCTTTCCGCGAAGCTCGGCAAGGACGATGCCACCATCAAGCAGTTGAAGGGCGAGCTCCGCGTCACGGTGGTCAACGACGTCCTGTTCGCCGAAGGTGGTGTCGCGCTGGACGCGCGGGGCCAGGAAGCACTGGACAAGATGGCGCCCACGCTGTCCACCTTGAGCAAACAGCGCGTGGCGGTGGAAGCCTTTACCGACAACGTGCCGATCGGACCTGCCCTGAAAGCACGCTTCCCTTCCAATGTCGAACTGTCGTCGGCCCGCGCAGACGAGGTTGTTCGCTATCTGGCGAGGAAGGGCGTCCCCGATCGCCTGATGTCCGCCCAGGGCTTCGGTGAGCGCCACCCGATAGCCAGCAACGACACGCCTGACGGGCGTGCGCAGAATCGCCGCGTGGAAATCGTCATTACCAACGCGCCGCTTCAGTAATAACGGTTCCCCTGCACGAAACGCAAAGGCCCCGCCATGGCGGGGCCTTTGTTGTTCAGAGAGCCGGAAGCCCGAAGAACGCCCGGGCTGTCGCCGTGGTGTGTTCGGCCGTCTCCTCCCAGGTCTCGCCACGGTCCCGCGCGATCTCCTCGCAGATATGCCGCAGAAACATGGGCTCGTTGCGTCGATGCGACGGCTGCGGCCTTACCGTGCGAGGCAGCAGATAGGGTGCGTCGGTCTCGATCATAAGGCGGTTGACCGGGATGTCCTTCACCAGCTCGCGCAGATGTGTGCCCCGGCGCTCATCGCAGATCCAGCCGGTGATGCCGATATGGCAGTCAAGATCCAGGTAGTCGCGCAGCGCCTCGCCCGTATCGGTAAAGCAATGCACCACCGCGCCGGGGATCTTGTCCCGATAGCGGCGCAGCAGCGCGACAAAGTCGTGGTGTGCATCGCGCTGGTGCAGGAACAAGGGCTTCTGCGCATCCACGGCAGTCTGCAGCTGCTTCTCGAATACTGCCAGCTGCACGTCACGCGGCGAGTAATTGCGGTTGTAGTCGAGCCCCGTTTCACCCACGGCGCGTACTTCGGGATGCGTGGCAAGCTCACGCAGCAATGCATCCGTGGCGTCGTCGTACTCGACGGCGTGGTGCGGATGCACGCCGGCGGTGGCGTAGAGCAGGCCGGGATGCGCCTGTGCCAGTGCCAGTGCATGCGTGCTTCCATCCTTCGACGCACCCGTCACCATCAGTTGGGCAACGCCATGGTCCTGCGCACGCTGCAGCACGGCATCAAAGTCGTGCCGGAACGATTCGTGGGTAAGGTTGGCGCCGATGTCGACGAGTGCCATGTCATTTTGTGTAGTTGGGGATGGCGCCCATTTTTCCAGAGTTTGACGCTTAAGCAAGCGCCATTTTCACGTCGGTGATCTTCACACGGCGTGTTTGCACGCGTTTGTCGAAGCGCGTCGCTGCATCGCAACCATGCGTGGAAGTATCGGCGGAAGTCTACTTCGGCGTTGGACATTCGATGCATTTTGCAGTCGCCGTAATCCCATTGTTGGGCTCACCGGAACACGCGGATAGTCAGGTTGCTTCCGCAAGCGGAGCCGCGAAACGCCACCAGCAGTGGCGAACCGCGGGCCAAATGGCGGAAGGGACCCGGTCCACTAAGGCCGTCCATTCGCGTTACGGGGAGTTCAACTCAATGCCACGCTACAAACTGAAGGGAGCGCTTGCCGCTTCCGTTGGCCTCGCTTTGTCTGCATCTCTTGGTGTTCATGCGCAGAGTTCGGTGGGCGGGGAGACCTACAGCATCCGAACAAACATGAGTGCCTTGAACAACGGCGAGACGTATAGCCGCTTCATCATCCGCTACCGGGATGGCACGCCCACCGCGCCGGCAAGCACCGCCCAGAGCGTTACAGCCGCAATGACCCGGGCAGCGCGGTCGCAGTCATCGCTGGCAGCGAAGGTGCCGGCGGTGGGCTATCGACGTCGCCTGGCTGCGGGCGGTGAGCTGGTGACGACATCGCGGAAACTCAGCGCTACGGAAGCCGCAGCCTTCATGCAGTCGGTGGCCAGCGATCCTGCGGTGGCTTATGTGGCGCCGGACGTGATGCGCAAGGCTATTGGTGTCAAAGGCCCGGCCGTCTTTGGCCCTAACGACAATGGTTTTGCGAGGTATCAGACGGATTACTTGGCGGGCGACGGCACGCTCACGCCGACGAACGCAGTGCCCAACTGGGGCGGCGCGAACATCACTGGCGCCTGGACCCTGGCCGACGGTACGGGTGTGACGATCGCCGTGCTCGACACCGGCATCGTGAAACATGCCGATATCAATACATCGTTGGGTGATGCGGGCTACGACTTCATCAGCGACAGTTTCGTTTCGGGCCGGCCGACTGACGGCCGCGCTCCGGGTGGCTGGGATCTTGGTGACTGGACCGTGGGGGCCCCTTACTCGTCCGGTCCCAATGCCTGCGTCAGTCCCAGCCAGGCCGAGAAAAGCTCCTGGCACGGTTCTCACGTTGCCAGTGCCAGTGGCGCGGAGCTCACCAACAACCTCACCGGACTTGCCGGCATCGCGTACAACGCCAACGTGTTGCCGGTTCGTGTGCTCGGCCATTGTGGCGGCTACGACAGCGACATTGCCGATGCCATCGTCTGGGCATCCGGGGGGCATGTGGAAGGCGTGCCTGACAACCGCCATCCCGCGCAGGTGATCAATATGAGCCTTGGTGGCCCGGGCACGTGCACGGCGAGCGACATTACGGCGCAGGCCATTGCGAAAGCACGCGCCAACGGTGCGACGGTGGTGGTGGCCGCAGGCAACGACGGAGCGGACGTTGCCAATCATGCGCCGGCTACCTGTCCTGGCGTGATCACCGTGGCGTCGGTGGGTGTGGGCAGTGGCCTGGCCTCTTACTCCGACTACAACTCACCTGGGGAGAACATCGTAAAGCTTGCGGCATTTGGAGGCGGCGTCTATCTGAATGAAGTGCCGCTGGGAGCGGCCGTGCTCAATCCGGAAGGCTTTGCGTGGCAGGCCATCAATACGGGTACCACGACGCCAGTTGCCAGCCCATTGGGCGATACCTACGGCGGTATGGCGGGCACGTCGCAGGCCACGCCGCATGTGACGGGTACGGTGGCACTGATGCAGTCGGCGCGGCTGGCGGCGGGGCTCCCTCTGCTTACGCCGGATCAGGTGCTGCAGGTGCTTCAGACCACGGCACGGCAACCGCATACGCCAGCCAATCCTGCAAAGACGTTCGGTGCGGGCATTCTTGACGCGGGTGCTGCGGTGACCGCTTCGATCAGTTCGCAGCCGGTCGCCATGGCCCTGCAGAACGGCACGGTCCTGACAGGGCTGGCGGGTGCGACAGGCAGTCAGACGCTCTACAAGATCGATGTGCCAGCCAACGCCCGCGCCCTGGTCATGCGCACGTCCGGTGGTACGGGTGACGTGTCGCTCTATATGAAGGCAGGATCCCCGCCCACCACGGCGTCCTTTGATGCTTCGTCGGTGCATGCGGGTAACGCCGAGTCGGCCTCGGTGACGCGCGTGACGGCTTCGACCACCTATTACCTGCTTGTCGTGGGTGTGCAGGCTTATGCGGGAGTCACCCTGCAGGCGTCCTTCACCCCTTAAACGCCTCGTGCGCCGCAGACGATAGTCGGCCCCCAAGGGTGGGCGTGCCAAACCATCGTCGCTTACTTCATTTGATTTTCGGCGCATGTACGGGGCAAGGCTCGCCACTTGGCGTGCTCTTGCCGGCGTGCACCACGCCTCTTCACCAGCGCGCCTCAGTCCGGGCGTTCGATGTGCAGCAGGAGGGTGAAGTGTGCATGGGGACCGTTCGCCGAATCCTTTCAGGAGTTCGACATGAACAAGATCTACCGCAAAGTATGGAATCCGTCGCTCGGTTGCCTGATCGTCGCCTCTGAGCTGGCCAGGGCCAAAGGCAAGGGCGCGTCGCCTGCATCGGCCCGTACGGCAGCGCTCGTCCTTGGTTTTGCGACATGGATGTGCACTTCGTCCGCAATCGCGTCAGGTGCGGATGCTGTCGTCGGCAGTGGCCAGGCGAGCAGCAAGAAAGTGGCGTTGGGCGGACCTGTCGCGCTGCAAGGTAGCCAGGAGGTATCGGACCATCTTTTCGATGCCAATGGTGCTACGGATGGCAGCGAGGACGCGTCGGCAACGGGCAACCACTCCGTCGCAGCGGGTGCCTCGGCTACGGCGAGTGGCGCCGGTGCCGTGGCAATGGGAGCGAATGCACTTGCCAGCGGCTTGAATTCGATTGCGCAGGGAAATAGAGCAACGGCTTTGGGCCCCAATACCGTCGCGATCGGAAATAGCGCCCAGGTCGGCATTGCCGGATCGGCAATCAAGAACGATCAGAGCATGGCTATCGGCGCAACGGCCATGTCCATCGGCCAGAACAACATCGCGTTTGGCCCCGCTGCACATGCGGCCGCGCGGGATAGTTCGAACAACTTCACTCAACCTGTCGTCAATGCCATTGCCATCGGCAATGGTGCGATCTCCCAAGGGAACGGTGACATCATGGTGGGTGCGAGTTCGGTGAGCTACGGTGCCAGTTCCGACTCCACCGATCCCACGACCAAGGTGGTCATTCCGGGGCAGGTGGAGGAGTACAACACGGCGATCGGCACGGGCACCATCGTTTCCCGTGGCGCCAGCCGAAACACGCTGATCGGCGCGGGCACGGGTGTTGCGGCCAATACGAATTCCGCGGTGGTCATAGGTGATCGTGCCATTGGATATCGAAGTTACGAAACCGTCATTGGTGCGGGCGCCTACGGCATAGGGCAGGGCGCAACCGCCATCGGTGGCTATCTCAACTGGTTTCCGGCCATCGGTCAGACCTCTGTTCCCGTCATGACACGCGGCGGTGGCACCGGCACGACCATTGCGTCGTCTTATGGCGCCCAGGCCATTGGCTCGTCGGCGCTGGCGCAATCCAACTATTCAACTGCGATCGGCCCTGCCGCAACGGCAAGTGGCACACGCCTTGCGACGGGACAGATAGGAACCCAGGGTACCGATCCATCAGTTGTCGGTGGCTCGGTGGCGGTTGGCTTCCTATCGCAGGCCCAGAACGATTTCAGCATCGCGCTTGGTTCCATGTCCAAGGCAACCGGTGACCACGCGGTAGCCATCGGCCATAGCAGCACGAGCGCCGGTGCCCAAGCGGTAGCGCTCGGCTATCAAAGTTTCGCGAGGTATGGCCAGAGCACCGCCATCGGCAGCAACTCCGTCGCGTGGGGCATCCAGAGCATTGCGTTGGGACAGGCAGCGACTGCTGCTTGGATCCGTGACATCGCCATTGGTGCCAATACCTTGGTGGATGGCGGCATGGGCGTGAACAACACGGCCCTTGGTGCGGGGGCCACCGTGCTCAGAGCGGCCGACGGCAGCGATGTCAGCAACGCCATCGCCTTCGGTGCATCGGCCAGTGCCTCTGCGGAATCGGCCACGGCGCTGGGCGACTCCGCAGCCGTATCGGGTGCTTACGGAACCGCGCTGGGTGCGAGCAGCGATGTGACCGGCTTTGCAGCTACGGCGGTCGGCAATGGCAGCACCGCAGCGGGTGACTACGGCACGGCGGTAGGTACCGCGAGCTTGGCGGAAAACGTCAACAGTACCGCCATCGGTGCTTCCAGCTACGCGGCAGGCGCAAACAGTACCGCGGTGGGAAGCAACAGCGCTGCCTTCGCCGACAGCAGCAGTGTCTATGGCGCCGACAGCATGGCCACCGACGTCGAGGCTACCGCGCTGGGTTATCGCAGCATGGCCCAGGCTGTTGGCGCGACGGCGATCGGTGCGAATGCCATCGCAACCGGTAAGAACAGTGTCGCCATCGGTGCCAACAGCGTCGCCGAACAGGACAATACCGTCTCCATCGGCAGCGCAGGAAGCGAGCGCCGCATCACCAACGTGGCCACCGGCACGAATAACACCGACGCCGTCAACGTGGCGCAACTCAACGCGGCTGTCGCAGCCGGTGGCGGCGACATTCTTCAGCAGGCGGTGCTGTTCAACGGTCCTGATGGCGAAGCCAATGCCAACGGGCAGAAGCTCGTCAATCTTGCTGCTGGCACGGCCAGTACGGACGCCGTCAACATTGGCCAGCTCGGTGGCGTGACCAGTGCGTTGGGTGGAGGCGCCATGATCAACGCCTATGGCGCGGTCATCGGCCCGGTTTACCACGTCCAGAACGGGATACAGACCAACGTCGGCGATGCGCTGTCTGCGCTGGATGGCGCGGTGACCAACTTGAATGGTCGCGTTACCACCCTGGAGAGCCATGGCGGTGGCGCACCGCCGCCTTATATTGATGGCAATAGCGGCATCTCCAGTCAGGCGCATGCCAACGCAGGCAACAGCGCGGGAGTGGCGGTTGGCTATAACGCCAACGCATCGGGAGACAACGCCTCGGTATTGGGCCAGAACGCAACGGCGCTGGGCAGTTACGGTACGGCGATAGGCAACGATAGTTATGCCGCTGGCCCTCACGACACGGCCCTGGGCGGCAACGCCAAGGTGCATGCAGACGGCAGTGTCGCGGTCGGCGCGAACAGCACCGTTGCCGCAGCGGCAACCAACTCGGTTTCCGTCGGCGCGGACAGCGCGGTGACAGCGGCCTCGGCCACGGCGATCGGTCAGGCAGCGTCAGCGACGGCCAGCGGCTCCGTGGCGTTGGGGCAGGGCTCGGTGGCAGACCGCGACAACACGGTCTCGGTCGGCTCGGCGACCAACAATCGCCAGATCGCCAACGTGGCAGCGGGCACGCAGGGCACGGATGCGGTCAACGTCAACCAGCTCACCACCCAGACCCAGCAGGCCATCCAGACCGCGAATAGCTATACCGATGCCAGCAGTCGACAGGCTGTGCAGTCGGCCAATGCGTATACCGACCAGACATTCCAGAAGGTCAACGACCAGTTCAAGCAGCAGAGCAAGCGTATCGACCAGACCGGTGCCATGGGGGCTGCCATGACGCAGATGGCGGTCAACACCGCTGGCCTGCGCACCGACAACCGCGTGGGTGCCGGTTTCGGTGGGCAGGGGAGCCAGACCGCGCTCTCGGTGGGTTACCAGCGCGTGCTCAACAAGGAGGGGTCCGCCACGCTCAGTATCGGTGGCTCGGTCTCCAACGGGGGCAATGCGTCCTTTGGCATGGGTGCCGGCTTCGGCTGGTAGTGACGTTCAACCCGCTATCCGGTGTGGCTGCCGGATAGCGGGCCCGCACGGGAGCCATGGTGCCTGCTCTGGTCAGTGCGGTGATTTGGACCGATCCATGCGCGGGGCCTTGAGTCGCAGGCTGGTCTGGCCTGGCCGAATTAAGGGCGCTTCAGGCGGTTTTCGATTCGCGGGGCTGGTGCTTGTGGGCGCCGGCCTTTTTTCATGGCCGCGAAATGTTGCGAATTCCGTGTCGGTTTGGTTGCAACCGACCTTCGGCGAACCCGAAACACGTCCTGATGGGGAACGTGGAACGCCGGAAGCGATTTGCTGTCCGATTTCATGAGCCGAGGTGAGAAACCGTGCTCGCGCGTGAACCGGCGGGTATGTTAACAATGCGACTTTGGTGCCGTTGGGGGCGGTATCCATGGAGTCGGGCCATTTGAAAACGGGGTGACGCATGTCGGCAGTTGCCAAGCCGGCGGCCAATGTGGAGGTTGCGGCGATGGAAAGCCGCGAGGCGGCGGTCTGCGCGCTGCTGGTCTCCCGTGGGCGGCTGAAGGACACGGACCTTGCACGGGCCCGTCGTCTGCACGAAGAGTCACCCGAAGGCACCCTCACGGCGCTCATGGCGCGGCTGGGCCTGGTGTCCGAGCGCGATCTGGCGGAGGCCTGGTCCGAGCTGCTGCATACCCCGCTGCTGGTTGCACGCGAGGCACCCGATATGCCGCCGGCCGAGCTCGATGTGTCCGTGCGCTTCCTCAAACAGCAACACGTGGTGCCGGTTCGCGTGGGCGAAGACGGTCTGGCCCTGGTGGTATCCGACCCCGCCGATCCCTACCCGTTGCAGGCGATCCAGCTCGCGGCGGGTCGTCCCGTCACGCTGCGCATCGGCCTGCGCTCGGAAATCGACGACCTGATCGAGCGCTACTACGGCTCCGGCCGTTCCGCGATGGGCGCCATCGTGGAGAACCTCGACGGCAGCGCCGCCGTGGAAGACGACGTGGAGCACCTGCGCGACCTCGCTTCCGAGGCGCCGGTGATCCGGCTGGTCAACCTCATTCTTCAGCGCGCGGTGGAACAGCGCGCATCTGACGTGCACATTGAGCCTTTCGAAAATCGACTGAAGGTGCGCTATCGCATTGATGGCGTGCTGCACGAAGTGGAAGCGCCGCCGTCCAGCTCCACCGCTGCGGTGATTTCCCGCGTGAAAATCATGGCCAAGCTCAATATTGCCGAGCGTCGCCTGCCGCAGGATGGCCGCATCCAGTTGCGCGTGCAGGGCAAGGAGCTGGACCTGCGCGTGTCCACCGTGCCCACGAGTTTTGGCGAGTCGGTGGTGATGCGTATCCTGGATCGCGAATCGGTGGTGTTCGATTTCGCCTCGCTGGGATTCACCGACAACTTCCAGCAGCGCTTCGTCGATGTACTGGAGCGTCCGCACGGCATCCTGCTGGTCACCGGCCCGACCGGTTCGGGCAAGACCACCACGCTGTACACGGCGCTGGCCAAGATCAACACGCCGGACGTGAAGATCATCACCGTCGAAGACCCGGTCGAATACCAGATCGAGGGCATCAACCAGATTCAGGTGAAGCCGCAGATCGGCCTGGATTTCACCGGCGCGCTGCGCTCCATCGTGCGCCAGGATCCGGACGTGATCATGATCGGCGAAATGCGCGATCTGGAAACCTGCCGCATCGCCATCCAGTCCGCGCTCACCGGCCACCTGGTGCTGTCCACGCTGCATACCAACAGCGCGGCGGGCGGCATCACGCGCCTGCTCGACATGGGCGTGGAAGACTACCTGCTGGGTTCCACCGTCAACGGCATCCTGGCGCAGCGTCTGGTGCGTCGCCTCGATCCGGAAACGGCGGTTGCATACGACGCACTGCCCGAAGTGATCGAGCAGTTCGAACTGCACAAATACACCGACGAGCGCCCCATCCGCTTGTGGAAGCCGGGCAGCAGCGCGGCCAATCCCACCGGCTACCGCGGGCGCCGGGCCATCATGGAGTTCCTGGTGATGACCGATCCGCTGCGGCGCCTGGTCATGCAGCGCGCGGATGCGGGCGAGATTGAACGGGCAGCGCGTGCCGAAGGCATGCGCACGATGTACGAGGATGGCATCGCCAAGGCGGTGGCGGGCGTCACCACCATCGAGGAGGTGTTGCGTGTCACGCAGGAGGGCTGAGACGCTGACCGAGCATGCACGCGCGCGCTTGCCTCGTCAGGAAGCGACAAGGCAGGCGCTCGCCACAACGCATGGTCTCCCTCACCGTCATCCCTGCGAAGGCAGGGATGACGAATTTGTGGCGTTGTGGCAAACGAGTACGCCTTCGTGGGGCCGGAATGTAGCGCGAGTGGCGCCATGACCCAGTTCCGCTACCGCGCCGTCAGCGCCACCGGCGAAGTGCTGCAGGGCCAGATGGAAGCCTCCAGCCTGGAGGAAGTCGTCGGTCGCCTGCAGGACCAGGGCCATACCCCGCTCGATGCGCGCGCCGCCGACAGCGACGCCGGCAGCAGTGGCATGGCGGGCTGGTTCAAGCGCGGCCCGTTCACCGGCGACCAGCTGGCGCAGTTCACGCACCAGCTGGCGACCTTGCTGGGTGCCGGCCAGCCGCTGGATCGTGCGCTGGGCATCCTGATGGATCTGCCCGAAGGTGCCGGCGCCAAGCAGCTGATCGAGCGCGTGCGCGATCGCGTGCGTGGCGGCACACCGTTGTCGCAGGCGCTGGATGACGAGCACAGCGTGTTTCCCAAGCTCTACATCAGCCTGGTGCGCGCCGGTGAAGCCGGCGGTTCGCTCGAAGACACGCTGCGCCGACTGGCCGATTACCTTGAGCGCTCGCAGCAGCTGCGCGGCAGCATCATCAATGCACTGATCTATCCCGCCTTCCTGATGGTGGGCGTGCTCGGCTCGCTACTGTTGCTGCTGGCCTACGTGGTGCCGCAGTTCGTGCCGATCTTCGAAGACATGCAGGTGCCGATTCCGCTGATCACGCAGATCGTGCTGGCGGTGGGCAGCACCTTGCAGACGTGGTGGTGGGCCATTGCCATCCTCATCGTGCTTGGCGTGCTCATTGCTCGCTCGCGCCTGCGCGATCCGGCGGCGCTGCTGGCGTGGCATGCGCGCTTGCTGACCCTGCGCGTGGTGGGCCCGTTGATCCTGAAGGTGCAGACCGCGCGCATCGCACGCACGCTGGGTACTCTGTTGAAAAACGGCGTGCCCCTGCTCACGGCGCTGGGCATCGCGCGGCAGGTCACCGCCAATCGTGCACTGGATGAAGCGCTGGCCAAGGCCTCGGAGCAGGTGAAGGAGGGCACGGGCCTGTCCTTTGCGCTCGCACAGTCCCAGCGCTTTCCGCGCCTTGCACTGCAGATGGTGCAGGTTGGCGAGGAAGCCGGCCAGCTCGACACCATGCTGCTCAAGGTGGCCGACACCTTCGAGCTGGAAAGCCGGCGCGCCATCGATCGCCTGCTGGCGGCGCTGGTGCCGGCGCTCACCATCGTGATGACGGTGTTGGTGGCGATCATCATGGCTGCGATCCTGCTGCCCATGCTCGACCTCACCAGCCACATCCAGTAGTTCCCTTTCCAAGCACCCTTTCGAACGACGATGAGGTACCCCATGCGACAAAGGACTTTCGGCCGTCACAACACGGCGCGCGGCTTCACCCTGCTGGAAATGCTGGCGGTGATCGTGCTGATCGGCATCATCGGTGCCGTGGTGGTGACGCAGGTGGGCAAGAATGTCGACAAGGGCAAGTACGGCGCCGGCAAGGCCCAGCTCACCACGCTCAGCCAGAAGATCGAGAACTACGCGCTGGACAACGGCGCGCCGCCGCAACAGTTGCAGGACCTGATGGTGAAGCCGGCCAATGCACGCAACTGGCAGGGGCCGTATGCCAAGGAATCGGAGCTGAAGGATCCGTGGGGCCATGAGTTCGGCTACAAGGCGCCGGGTGATCATGGTGCCTTCGATCTCATTTTCTACGGGCAGGATGGCAAGCCCGGCGGTGACGGCTACAACGCCGACGTGGGCAACTGGCAGTAATCCGCATGAGGGGGAAACCGCCACGCGCCATCGTCCGTCGCCCAAGGCGTGGCGTGCGCGGCTTCACCTTGCTGGAAATGCTCGCGGTGATCCTGTTGATCGGCATCGCGGCGGCGGCGGTCGCGGTGTCGGTCACGCAGGGCCTGGCCAGTGCGCGCGTCAGTGCGGCGAGTGGCGAGCTGGCCGCGGCGCTGCGCGCGGTACGCACGCAGGCCATCGTGCACGGCAACGAGCATACGTTTGAGGTGAATACGCGCGACAACACCTATCGTGCGGACAACGGCCCGTCGGTGCGACTGCCCACGGGCATGCGCATTGGCATCACCAGTGCGAAGGAAGACCAGGTCGACGGCCACACCGGACGCATCCGGTTCTTCCCGGACGGCAGCTCCACCGGGGGCCACATCACGTTGCAGCGGGACCGGCGCCAGTGGCGCGTCAACGTATCGTGGCTCACCGGTGCGGTCAGCGTGGCTGACGTGAGCGCGAAGTCATGACACGTCGTGCGCGCGGCTTCAGCCTGCTCGAGGTGGTGGCGGCCACCTTGCTGCTGGCCATTGCTTTCGCCGCGCTGCTGAAGGTGGCCGGCGGTTCCATCGAGCTGACGCGCAATGCCGACGATCACAGCCAGGCCGCGCTGTGGGCGCGCTCGCTGCTGGACACGGTGGATATCACCACGCCCCTACAGCCCGGGCGCACGGAAGGCCGCTTCGACGCCAACTATCGCTGGCGGCTGGTGGTGACGCCGTGGAGCCCCGCGCCCGCCGGTCAGAACAACGTGCCGGTGCGCGTGATGAAGCTCGATCTCGACGTGATGTGGGGGCCGCGCTTGCGCGAGCGCACGGCCCATTTCAGCACCTTGCGCGTGCTCGGTCCGGTGAAGACGTCATGAGTCGATCCGTGCCCGCTCGCCTGCGTGGATTTACCCTGCTTGAGGTGCTGGGCGCGCTGGCGCTGTTCTCGCTGCTGCTGCTCGGCGTGTACTCCGGCGTACGCACGGCAACGCACACGGTGCGCTCGGGTGAGGCGACCATCCAGCGGGTGGATCAGGTGCGTTCGGCCCAGCAGTTCCTGCGACGCGAGCTGGCACAGGCGCGTGCCGTGCCGCTGGCGCATACGGACAAGGGCGATCCGATTTTCTTCAAGGGCGATGCGCACGAGCTGCGTTTCGTCGCTCCGCTGCCAGGCTATCTCGGCAAGCTTGGGCCGCAACTGCAGCAACTGAAGTTGATTGCCAACGGCGACGGTACCTCGCGGCTGGAGGCAAGCTTTGCACTGATGCCGCCGGACGGCACCGCGCCGAAGGCGCTGGGCGAACCCCAGGTGCTGGTCGATCGCGTGCGCCAAGGCAGCTTCAGCTATCGCGCACCCGACAGCGCGGATCGTCCCGGCGACTGGCGCAGCGGGTGGGACGACACGCGGTCCATGCCGCGCATCGTGCGCATCGCGCTGCAGCTCGATGGCACCACCACATGGCCGCAACTGGACGCACCGTTGCGCGTGGATGCCGCAGCGGTGCAGGGTCAGGCGGCCGACCTGCTGCAGGGCCTGCAACGGAAAACCGTGCCATGAGCGCGCCAGCCTGCCGCCAGCCAGCACGTCGCCAGCATGGCGTGGCCTTGCTCGTGGTGCTGTGGGCATGCACGCTGCTGGCGATCCTGGTGGGTGGCTACGCGGTGCTGGCACGTACGGAAGGCCTGCAGGCGCGTTACCAGTTCGCCCAGACCCAGGCGCACTACGCTGCCGAGGCCGGCGTGATGCGCGCCATCTACGCCCTGCAGGATCCGCAGGCGGACCAGCGCTGGGTGTCCGATGGCCGCAGTTATCCGTTCGCCTTCGACGGCGCGAAGGTCAACATCAGCATCATCAGCGAGACCGGCAAGGTGGATCTCAACGCCGCGACGCCCGACGTGTTGCAGGGCCTGTTCCGGGCCGCCGGCATGTCCGACATGGATGCGCAATCCGTTGCCCGCAATATCGTGGACTGGCGCAGCTTTTCGTATTCACCCCCGGGCACGGTGCCCAATGCCGCCTACGCCAATGCCGGGCTCGACTATGGCCCCCGGCATGGCCCGTTCGGCACCGTGGAGGAACTGCAGATGGTGCTGGGCATGACCCCCAAGGTTTACCGGGCCGTGGCGTCGCAGGTGACCCTGTGGTCGGGCCGACCCCAGCCGGATCCGGGCACGGCCCCGCCGCTGGCGCTGGCCGCCATTCCCGGCATGACCCCCGCGCAGGCGCAGGCCATCGCCGCTTCCCGTACCAGCGGGGCGCCGCAGCCGGCCCTAGGCGCGATACAGGGAGTGACGCATAGTATCCGGGCAGAGGCCACGCTGGCTGACGGCACGCGCGCGATACTGCGCGCGACGGTGCGAATACAGGGCATCCGCCCGGGCGCATTGCCGTATACCGTGCTGCGTTGGCAGGAGGGAGAGGGAGAATGAGTACAGCCATGCAGCAACCGCTGCAACTGCAGCTCGACCGCGCGCGTCGTGCGTGGCGTGGTTCGCCCATGCCGCGCTTTTTTGCGTGGTGGGGCGGCGAGTTGACGGGGCTGTTGCCGCTGCGCTGGCGCGAACGCTTCGGCGGAGGCCTGGCGTGGCATCTCCTGCAATTGGACGGCGAGGAATGGACCCTGCGCAGGACCGGCGATGCCGTGGTACTGGCGCGCTGGAACAGCCACCTCGATGCGGCCAGCCAGCAGGTGGCGTTCAAGGACGCCCTGCGTGGCGTGGATGCCGAAGACCTGCGCATCGCACTGTGCCTGGACAGCGCCAACGTGCTGCGTCCTCGCCTCAACCTGCCGCTGGCGGCGCGGGACAATCTGTCCCAGATCGGCGCTTTCGAAATGGACCGGCAGACACCGTTCCGCGTGGAGCAGGTGCGTTACGACGTGCGCGAAGTGCGCGCATCGGCGCCGGCCGGTCGCTTCGCGGCGGAACTGGTGGTGGTGCCGCGGCAGACGCTGGACCCGCTGCTGTCCAAACTCGCAGCCTCGGGCCTGCAGGTGGATGCGGTGGACGTGCTGTCCGGCACGGAGCGCCTGGGCGCCAACCTGTTGCCGGCCGACCTTGCACCCCGTCGCAAGCATCCGCGGCAGCGCCTGAACCTGGCGTTGGGTGCGGCAGCCATCGCATTGCTGCTGCTGTCGCTGCTGCAGTTCCTGCACAACCGCGAGAGTGCACTGGAGCAGATGCGCACCGACGTGGAAGGCATGCGTGCCGACGCGCAGCAGGTGTCGAGCCTGCGCCAGCAACTGCAGGACAACGCCGGCGCGGCGGGTTTCCTGGCCGAACGCAAGGCGCACACCATCTCGGCATTGTCGGTGCTGCAGGACCTCAGCCAGCGCCTGCCGACCACGGCATGGCTGGAGCGCCTGAGCATCGACAACAGCGGACAGGTCGGCTTCCAGGGCCAGAGCCCGCAAGCGGCGCGTCTGGTGGATGCCTTCAAGGGTTCCACCGTCATCACCGATGCAAACTTCCAGGGCACGATCCAGGTAGACCCTGCCACCGGCAAGGAACGTTTCTACATGGTGGCGCAGTTGCGCAAGCCGAACGAGGCCAAGCCGAAGACAGCGCCCGCCGCAGCGGGGAGCGCGCCATGAAGATGACCGCGCTCAAGCCGCGCGAAAGTCGCATCGCCGCCGTCCTGTTGTTGCTGGTGGTGCTGGTCGTCGCGTACTTCGCCCTGCTGCACTGGTGGTTTGTGGCGCCGCTGCAATCGATCCATGCGGAGATGGACGACCTGCGCGACACGCACGCCCGCTACGCCGCCGCCATCGCCGACAAGCCGCAGCTGCAGCAGCGCATTGCCGCGATGGGCGCAGGGCAGGCGGCCAGTCACGCCTTCCTGCCGGAGGACGATCCCAACGCGGCCGCCGCCGGCCTGATGCAACGCGTGGTCGATGCCGCCGCGGCGCACCCGCAGGGCGGCTCGTGCGATGTCACCCAGAAAATGCCGGTGACCAATCCCCCGGCAGCGCCGGATGAGCCCTATCGCAAGGTGGCGGTGAGCATCAGCCTGCGTTGCGATGTGCAGCCACTGGCCGAAACCCTGCACGACCTGGAGCAGGGCACGCCGTATCTGTTCGTGGACGACCTGAGCATCTACCGCAATCCGGTGGCGGCGCTGCAGCAGGCGGCCGCACCGCTGGAAGTGCAGTTCACCCTGTCCGGCTATGTGCGCCAGCCGCGCGCCACGGGCGATACGCAGGGAGGCGCACCGTGAACGCCGCCGCGCAACGTCGCCTGACCCCGGTGCTTGGTGTGGTGGCCACCTTGTTCGCCGTGCTGCTGCTGGTGCTGGTCGCCGGCGTGGGACGAGGCGTGTCATGGGGGCCGTCGCGTCCCACTCAGCCGCTGCCTGCCGCGCATGACCAGGGCCTGCCGCCCCCAGTACCGCTGGCGCAGTTCTCCGCCGTGTGGATGCAGCCGTTGTTCAACAACGACCGCAAGCCCACCATGCATGCCGCATCGGGCGGCGCGAGCCTGGGTGACATGTCGCTCACCGGCATCATCCTCACGCCCGCGCTGCACATGGCGCTGCTGCGCGACAAGAGCGGTGAGCATGAAGTGCGCGTGCGCGAAGGCGATGCACTGCCCGACGGCAGCTGGCGCCTGGTGGAACTGAAACCGCGCGCGGCCGTGTTCGAATCAGGCACCGGCCGCACCCAGCTGGAACTGCCGGCAGGCGCGCCCATCGATGCGCCCAAGCCGGACGGCAGCACGCCGCCGAACCCGCCGGCGCCCGGCGCGATGACCGTCGCGCCCGCGCCATCGAACGGGGCGGTACCCAATGCCAGCAATACGCCCAACCCGGCCCTGCAGTCGCCCAATGGCGCCGACTCGCAGGCCGACCGCATCCGCCTGTTGCGCGAAGCCATCCAGAAGCGCCGCGCCCAACAGCAGGCCGCGACACCCGAGGGAGCCCATTAATCCATGTCCATCCAGCGCACGCCGCGGTTGACCCGCATCAGTACGCTCACCCTGGCCCTGTGGCTGGCCGGTTGCCAGTCGCTGCCTCCGCAGCACGACGACGGCGCCCTGCAGCGAGAAGCCATGGCCGGTACCGAAAAGCCGGTGCCTGCACAGCTGCCGCTGAATACGCACAACAATCCGCAGGACCTTGGCACGATGCCCAAGCCACAGGTGACCGAAGGAAGCGGCCAGTTCGTGCGCGCCACCGGCCTGTCGCAGCCGCGCAAGGCGGCCAGCGGCGATGGCGCGGTCACGTTCAACTTCGAGAACCAGCCGGTGCAGGCGGTGGTGAAAGCCATCCTCGGCGACCTGCTCAAGCAGAACTACACCATCGTGCCGGGCGTGCAGGGCAACGTGTCGTTCTCCACCTCCGAGCCGGTGGACAGCGGCCAAGCCATTCCCATTCTCGAGACGCTGCTCTCGTGGACCAACAACGCACTGGTCATGCGCGACGGCCAGTACGTGGTGATGCCGGCGAAGGACGCCGTCGCCGGCAACCTGACACCCAGCCTCAACGCCGTCGCGCCGCAGGGCGGCCTGCAGGCGCGCCTGTATCCGCTGCGCTACATCTCGGCCAGCGAGATGCAGAAGCTCATCAAACCGTTTGCGCGGGCTGACTCCGTGCTGTTGGCCGACCCGTCGCGCAACGTCATCGTGTTGTCGGGCACGCCATCGGAACTGGACAACTATCAGCGCACCATCCACACCTTCGACGTGGACTGGCTGCGCGGCATGTCGGTGGGCGTGTTCAGCCTGCAGCATGCCACCGTGGCGGAACTGGGCCCGCAACTCGACCAGATGTTCGGCCCCAAGGGCGACACGCCGCTGGCCGGCATGGTGCGCTTCCTGCCGATCGAACGCACCAACGCCATCGTAGTGATCAGCAGCCAGCCCACGTATCTGCAGGAAGTGGGCGACTGGATCACCAAGATCGATCGCGGTGGCGGCAACGAACCGGAGCTGTTCGTCTACGACGTGCGCAACATCAAGGCATCGGATCTCGCGCAGTACCTGGCGCAGATCTACACCAACGGCGGTGGCGGTGGTGGTGGCAATGCCGGCAAGGTCGGACCCGGCCTCAACGGTTCCACGCTGGGTTCGGGCGACAACGCCAATGGCTCGGCCAGTGGCATGGGCAGCACCGCGGGCAGTTTCGGCAGCAGCACGAGTGGCGGCATCCAGGGCACCGGTGGCGGGTTTGGCAGTGCCGGTGGGCTCGGCAACGGCACCAGTTCCGGGTTTGGCAGCAACGGCAGCGGCAGCAGCTTCGGCAGCAACGGGGGCGTGGGCAACACGGGCGGTGGCGCCGCGGGCGGCATGTCCTCGTTTGGCGGCAACAACGGCAATAACAACAACAGCGCCAGCCAGCAGTACACCTCCGAAGACGGCTCCATCCGCATCAGCTCGGTGGATTCGAACAACCAGTTGCTGGTGCGTGCGCGGCCGTCGCAGTGGTCTGAAATACAGCAGGCCATCCAGCGGCTGGACAACGTGCCGCTGCAGGTGCAGATCGAGATGCGCATTCTCGAGGTGGATCTCACCGGCGAGATGGAATTTGGCGTGCAGTGGTACCTGCAGGGCCTGGCCAACAGCACGCCGACTTACGACGGTAATGGCAACGTCAATGGTGCCACGTCGGCCTACCCTGGCATGAGCAAGAAAATCTCGCTGGGCTCGGGTGGCAACCAGTACGCCGGCGAACCGTTCTTCTATTCGTTCCTGAGCGGCAACAGCAAGCTGCAGGTGGCAGTTCGCGCGCTGGAAACCAACGGCAATACCAAGACGCTGTCTGCGCCGTCGCTGGTTGTGCTCAACAACCAGGTGGCACACATCCAGGTGGGTGACCAGGTGCCGATCAACCAGACGTCCATCGTCACTGGCCTGGGTACGACGACCGCCGGCTCCACCGCGAGCAGCGTGAGCTATCTGCCGACCGGCGTGATCCTAGACGTGCAGCCGCGCGTGAATCCGGGTGGTCTGGTTTATCTCAACGTGCAGCAGCAGGTGAGCAACACCACGGGTTCGGCGAACTCGCAGGGCAACTACACCATCCAGCAACGCGCCGTGGGCACGCAGATCGCCGTGCAGAGTGGTCAGACGGTGTTGTTGGGTGGCCTGATCCAGCAGAACGAAAACAGCACGGATACCGGTATTCCGGGACTCAACCGGGTGCCGGTCATTGGTCGGCTGTTTGGAACGACCAACCACAACCGCAATCGTACCGAGCTGATCGTGTTGATTACGCCGCGCGTGATTACCAGCGCGGAAGAGGCGAAGCAGGTAACGGACGAGTATCAGCGGAAGTTTGAGTCGCTGGCGCCGTTGCGGGCGGCGACGGGGGAGGCTGGGGCTGGGAGTGGTAACTCGGCTGCGCATCACTAAGGTGAGCCAATCGCTCCCTCTCCCCCTGCAGGGAGAGGGTTGGGGTGAGGGGTCACACTTGCCTCGGTCCTTCAAAAGAGCCGTCATCCCAGCAGAAGCTGGGATCCAGTGCCTTTGCTCTCTGCCTTCGGTAGTCACGCAGGCGCCAGGTTGCCGCTTACGCAGTGGAGGCGTTTCGACCTCCTGCCGGAGGCCGAGTCACTTTTCTTTTGCTGGCCCAAAAGAAAAGTAACCCAAAGAAAATGGCCTTAAAGGCTGGCAGCATGCCGTGGGGATAAGCCCGAACGGCTGAGGAACGTTGCTGCTTGGCAACCTCCGCCTCTACACAACGGGTACTTCCAAGCGCTTCGCAACGCGCCGATGCGAAGAGGGCTTAACGCGGAGCGTCGTGCCGCTGCGCGGCACCTCCTTCCTTGCCACTTGGTGGTTCACGTTGAACATCACCTGTCGCTCGTCTCCTCCCGTTCGGGAGAGGACTGGGGTGAGCACTGAGGCGAGAAAGAAACGGGCTTCACACGGTGTGAGAAACCCCCTGTAGGAGCGCACCTTGTGCGCGACCGCAGCGTTCAGTCGATACCGCTCCGTCAGGTGGTCGCGCACAGGGTGCGCTCCTACAGGCAAGCTGAGTCGGTACGCAAGACGCCGTCGCGCCTGCGACGCGATGTGCAGCGCAGCTGCACAAGCCGTCGGTTCCGGCTTTTGACCTTCCGGCCCCCTTGAGCGGCGGTGAGGGGCGGACGACAGGCCCGCAGGGGGATCGGCAAGGATGCCGATCCCTTTTCGACAGGACAGGGAGGTCCTGTCGAAAAGCCCGGCCGTCCCTCACGCACTGGCCGGCTCTATCGGCCAGCGCCGCGATGGGGTGCTCTTTCTTTTGGTTACTTTTCTTTACTCCGGGCATCCTGCCCTCCGCCCTTCGGGCCGGCTTCGCCGTTCGCACGTGCTCCTGCACGTGCGTGAGCAAGCAAAGAAAAGTGACCCGGCCTCCGGCAGGAGGTCGGAACGCCCGCTGCGCAAGCGGCCCGGCCGCGGCAGCGTTAGAACCCGAAGGCCAGGAACAAAGTCATTGGATTCCCACCTTCGCAGGAATGACGGGTAGGCAAGGCAGGAGCACCTTCAGCCTGATCACTACCTACATCAACGACACCGCACCCCATACCCCAGCCCAAACCACCTCAATCCCGGCCCGTTATCATTCCCCCAATGAACACCCCGCCGTTCTTCCCCATCACTCCGCTGCTCCCCGAGATCGCCGCCTCGCTCGCAGCACACCCGCGCCTGGTCCTCGAAGCACCACCCGGTGCCGGCAAGACCACGCAGGTGCCGCTGGCGCTGCTCGATCAACCCTGGCTGGCGGGCGGCAAGATCCTCATGCTGGAACCGCGCCGTATTGCCGCGCGCGCGGCGGCGCAGTTCATGGCCAAGCAGCTGGGTGAGGAAGTGGGGCAGACCGTCGGCTATCGCATCCGCTTCGAATCGAAGGTTGGTCCTGCCACGCGTGTCGAGGTAGTGACGGAAGGCATCCTCACGCGCCTGATCCAGGACGATCCGGAACTCGCCGGCATCGGCGCCATCCTGTTCGACGAATTCCACGAGCGTCACCTCGCGGGCGATCTCGGCGCAGCACTGGCGCTGGATGTGCAGGGAACGCTGCGTCCGGAACTGCGCATGGTGGTGATGTCCGCCACGCTCGATGGCGAGCGCATTGCGCAGTGGCTCGATGCACCGCGCATCAGCAGCCCGGGGCGCAGTTTCCCGGTGCGTATCGAGTATCCGGCCGCACGTACGCAGGAAACCACGGAGCATCACCTGGCGCGCGTGGTGCGTCAGGCGCTCGATGAGAATGGTGGTGACGTGCTCGCGTTTCTGCCGGGCCGGCGTGAGATTGCGCGCACGCAGGCGGTGCTCGAGTCGGCACTCGACGAGAACGTGGATATCGTCGCGCTGCACGGCGAGCTGTCGATGGCGGAGCAGCAGGCGGCATTGAGTCCGGCCGAACCGGGTACGCGTCGCGTGGTGCTGGCCACCAACGTGGCGGAATCCAGCGTGACCTTGCCGGGCATTCGCGCGGTGGTGGACAGCGGGTTGGCGCGCGAGCCGCGCTTCGATCCCAACTCCGGCTTCACGCGATTGGAAACGGTGAACATCTCGCAGGCCTCGGCGGACCAGCGTGCAGGCCGCGCGGGTCGCGTGGCGGAGGGCACGGCGTATCGCCTGTGGCCGCAGAGCAAGCGCCTGGATGTGTCGCGCACGGCCGAGATCGCGCAGGCCGAGTTGTCGGGCCTGGCGCTGGAGCTCGCCGCGTGGGGCATTACCGCGGCCAGTGGCAACGACTTGCCATGGCTCGATGCGCCGCCTTCCGGTGCGTTGGCGCAAGCGCGTGAGTTGTTGGCGCAGCTTGGCGCGCTCGCCGCCGATGGGCGCATCACGCTGCTGGGTCGCGACATGCTGGAGCTCGGTGCCACGCCGCGACTCGGCGCCGCGGCCTTGCGTGCCGAACCGGAGTTGCGCTCGCTGGTGGCCGATCTGCTCGCGCTGATGGAGGCCCGTTCACCCTTGCGTGGCGAGCAGGCGCGTACCGACGATTTCCGCGCCCGTGTAAGTGCGTTGCACGTGTGGCGCGACCGCCATACCGCGGGTGCGCGTGGTGGCGCCGATGCAGGCGCGCTTGCTGCCATCGAACAGGCGAGCAAGGGCTGGCGCCGTCGCCTGGACGTGCGTTCGGCGGCGAGCGGCGTGCCCGACAGCCATGCCGTGGGCGATCTGCTGCTGCATGCTTTTCCCGATCGTGTGGCACGTCGCGACGATGTCAATCCGCTGCGCTATACCCTCGCCAATGGCCGTGGCGCGCGCCTGCACGAAAACACCGCGCTGCATGGCGAGCCCTGGCTGGTGGCGCTGGATGTGCGCTTCGACGCGCGCGACAGCCTGATCCTGGCGGCGGCTCCCATCGATCTTCGGGTCCTCGAGCGCGACTACCCGACGCAGTTCAGGCGCGAGCGCGCCTTGCGCTGGAACGATGAGCGCAACGCGGTGGAAGCCTTCGACGAGCAACGCTTCGGCCAGATCGTGCTGGAGCGTCGCAGCGTGCCGGTGAAGCCGGAAGACGCCTTGCCTGCCTTGCTCGCCGCCGTCCGCGCCAAGGGTGTTCATGTGTTGCCGTGGAGCGACAACGCCACGCGCCTGCGCGCACGCATGCAGGCCCTGCGTGGATGGATGCCCGAGCTCGGCCTGCCGGACGTCTCCGACGCTGCCTTGCTGGAATCATTGGAGGATTGGCTGGCGCCCTACCTCAACGGCAAGCGCCGGCTGGATGCGTTGAGCACCGAGGAACTCTCGCAGGCGCTGGGATCGCTGTTCGA
Organism: Dyella telluris; assembly: GCF_014297575.1. Lineage (NCBI taxonomy): Bacteria > Pseudomonadati > Pseudomonadota > Gammaproteobacteria > Lysobacterales > Rhodanobacteraceae > Dyella > Dyella telluris. The sequence goes on from NZ_CP060412.1 coordinate 2,569,160, forward strand.
TTACGAGCAGCGCCGCCAGCTCGATGCGCAGGTGCCGGAAAGCCTGACCGTGCCCAGCGGCATGTCGCGTCGACTGGAATACGCCGAAGGCGAGCCGCCGGTGCTGGCGGTGAAACTGCAGGAGCTGTTTGGCCTGGCCGACACGCCGCGCGTGGCCAATGGACGTATTCCGGTCACGCTGCATCTGCTGTCACCGGCGGGGCGCCCCATCCAGGTCACGCAAGACCTCAAGGGTTTCTGGGAGCGCACCTACCCCGAGGTGAAGAAAGAGCTGAAGGGGCGATACCCGCGTCACCCGTGGCCCGATGATCCGTGGACGGCGGTGCCGACGCATCGCGCCAAGCCACGCGGCACCTGACCGTAAGAAAGAAAAGGCCGCCGACCTTGCGGTGCGGCGGCCCTTCATGGGTGCGATGACGTGGTTGCTTAGCGACCGATGTCGCGCAGGCGCTTGCCGCTCATCAGGTTGCGTTCGATCTGCTCCAGCGTGACGCCCTTGGTTTCCGGCACCAGCCAGAAGGTGAGCACGATGAACACCGCGTTGAGCGCGGCGTAAAGCCAGAACGTGTTGGCGTTGCCGATACCGTTGAGCAGGCTCAGGAAGCTGATGCCAACGAGGTAATTGCAGGCCCAGTTGGTGAAGGTAGAGCAGCCGATGCCGAAATCGCGGCCCTTGAGCGGCTGGATCTCCGAGCACAGCGCCCAGATCAGCGGGCCGGCCGACATGGCAAAGCCGACGATGAACATCAGCAGCATCGCCACGGTGAAGATCTGCGAGACCTGATCATGGATGCCGATGTGCATCATGGTGCCCACCACGCCCAGGCCCACGGCCATCACGGTGAAGCCGGTGTAGAGAATCGGCTTGCGGCCCCAGCGGTCGATCAGTGCAATGGCAATGAAGGTGGCCAGCACGTTGGTCAGGCCCACCAGCGCGGTGAACCACATCTGTGCGGCCGTGTCGTAGCCCATCTCCTTGAAGATGCGCGGCGCGTAATACATCACCACGTTCATGCCGGTGAACTGCTGCATCAGCTGGAGCAGCACGCCCAGCCACACCGAGCGGCGGAAGTTGCGGTTCTCCGTGAACATGTGCCAGCCGCGCTGGGGCGTCTTGAGCTGTTCGTCGATGTCGGCGACTTCGCGCGACACCACGTCACTGTCACCACGCAGGCGCTGCAGCACATCGATGGCCTCCTGCCGGCGACCACGCATCAGCAGCCAGCGCGGGCTGTCCGGAAGAAACAGCACACCGAAAAGAAACAGGACGCCGGGAATCGCGATGATGCCGAGCATCCAGCGCCAGGCGCCGCTGTAACTGAACGCCGTGTCGGAAAGAAACGCCACCAGGATGCCGATGGTGATCATCAGCTGATAGGTGGAGATCATGGCGCCGCGGATGTATTCCGGCGCCACCTCGGCCAGATACAACGGCGCCGTGAACGAGGCGATGCCAATGGCCACGCCCAGTACCACGCGCGAAGCGATCAGCGTTTCCGGGGACGATGCCAAGCCCGAGAGCAGCGAGCCGATGACGAACAACACGGCGCCCAGCACCAGCGAACGCTTGCGGCCGAGGTGGCCCGACAGCCAGCTGGCGGCCAGGGCGCCAGCGGCGGCGCCGAACATCATGGAGCTGACGATCCACTCGATGGTGTGGTCGCTGACCTTGTATTCGGCCTGGATGAACTGCGTGGCACCCGAAATGACACCGACATCGAGGCCGAACATCAGGCCCGCCAGCGCTGCGAGTATGCAGACGAAGACGACAGTGGCCTTGGATTGCGCCGAGGATGGCGCGAGGACTTGGGCATTCATGGTTAGTGCTCCCCCCCGGGGGCGTGGTGGTGGCCTCTAAGGGCTTTAGTGATTGGGCCGCGAACCCGACGCGGCGGCGATGACCTGTGGCGGCGGACCCGCGAAGCGCGGCTCCTGCAAACCGTGGAAACCCGGCTCAGCGACGAACAGTGCACCGGCAAGGGGCTGTGACGCAAGCTTGGCGTCATCCAGGCCGTCGCGCGCGCTGGTGATATAGAGCGTGGCGAAGTCCGTGCCGCCGAATGCGGGCCGGGTGGGTTGCGAGGCGGGTACATCGACAATGCGATGCAGCGCGCCATCTGGCGTGTAACGCACCACGCGACCCAGGCCCCACTGTGCGTTCCACAGGCCGCCCTCGCTGTCGACGGCGGAGCCATCCGGTTCGCCGCGCGGGTCGTCCAGCGTCACGAAGGGGCGGACATGGGAGACGCTGTCGCCGTAATCGCAGCAATCGATGCGGCGCGACAGCGAATCGCAGAAATACATGGTGCCGCCGTCGGGGCTGAACGCCACGCTGTTGCTGATCGCCACGCCGGGCAGCGGCAGGCGTTCCAGTGACAGGTCGTGATTCAACCGCCAGAAGCCACCCACGGGCTGCTTGGGGCCGCTGGCCGGCTCATGCAGGGTACCGAACACGAAGCGCCCCTGGCGATCGCAGGCGCCGTCATTGAGGCGCGTGGGAAGGTCCGCTTCCACATCGGCCACCGGCACCAGGGTCTGCGTGGACGGATGGAAGAACGAAAGCCCCGACGCGAGGCCCAGCAGCAACCAGCCATCCGCTTCGCACAGCGCAAAGCAGCCGAGCCGCTCGGGCATGCTCCACTGGTGCAGCGCGCCGTCGTGCGGGCGATAGCGCCACAGCGTGGCGTTGTGGATGTCGGTCCAGTACAGCACCTGCCCGCGGTCACACCAGGTCACACCTTCGCCCAGCGTGTTGCGTACCTGCATGGCTACCGTGGCGAGCATGTTCATACCCAGCCACCGTCCACGATGAAATCCTGCCCGGTGCACATGCGGCTGTCGTCGGCGGCCAGGAACAGCGCGGCGCGCGCAAGATCCTCGGCCATCAGATAGCCCGGCATGCACTGCACGCGGGCGATCTCTTCCTTGCCGGCGTCGTCCAGCCACAGGCGACGCTGCTTCTCGGTGATGACCCACCCCGGCACGAGTGCATTGATGCGGATGCGGTCGTGGCCAAGCTCCCGCGCCAGCCCGTTGACCATGCCGTGCACGGCCGACTTGGCCATGGCGTACATCGGATACCCGGCGTTCTTCTTCATCCAGCCGGTGGAGCCCAGGCAGATCACCGAACCGCCGCCGAGCGCACGCATGTCATCGCGCACGGCCTGCGTGGCGAAGTACTGATGGCGCAGGTTGATGGCGATGTTCTGGTCGAACTCCGCTTCGGTCGTGGTGCCGAAGGCATGGCGCACGTCGTTGGCGGCGTTGTTCACCAGCACGGCGACCTTGCCGTTGAGTTCGCGCGCGGTGGCAATGGCGGCGTGCAGGGCATCGAGCTGCGTGACATCGCAGCGGACGAACAGCGGGCGATGCGCACAACGGGCAAGGCTCTCTGCCAGTTGTTCGCCACTGGCTTCATCGATGTCGATGAAGGACACGCGCGCGCCCTGTTTCGCAAAATGCTCCACGAAGGCGGCGCCGATGCCGGTGGCGCCACCGGTGATGAACACGTGGCGATCGGCAAGACTGGGATAGGTCGCGTACGTCATGCTTACCACTCCGCCACGCTGCCGTCTTCATGACGCCAGATCGGGTTGCGCCAGCGATGACCGACCGCGGCGCGTTCGGCCACGTACTCTTCATTCACCGAGATGCCCAGGCCCGGGCCGTTCGGAATGGCAACGAAACCTTCGTTGTAGGCAAACACGCTGCGATCCTTCACGTAGTCGAGCAGATCGTTCGCCGCGTTGTAATGGATGCCCAGGCTCTGTTCCTGGATGAAGGCGTTGTGGCACACCGCATCCAGCTGCAGGTTCGCGGCGAGCGCGATGGGGCCGAGCGGGCAGTGCAGCGCGAGCGCCACGTCATAGGCCTCGGCCATCGCGGCGATCTTGCGGGTTTCGGTAATGCCACCCGAATGCGAAGGATCGGGCTGGATGATGTCCACGCCGCCGATCTGCAGCACGCGCTTGAAGTCGTAGCGCGTGTACAGGCGTTCGCCCAGCGCGATGGGCGCGGGCGAGATGGAGGCCAGCTCCGGCAGCGCCTCCAGGTGATCGGAAAGCACCGGCTCTTCGATGAACATCAGCTTGAACGGTTCCAGTTCGCGCATCAGCACCTTGGCCATCGGCTTGTGCACGCGGCCGTGGAAGTCCAGGCCGATGCCGATGTGCGGGCCCACCGCCTCGCGGATGGCCTGCACGTTCTCGATGACCTGTTCGACCTTGGCGTAGGTGTCGACGTACTGCAGTTCTTCAGTGGCATTCATCTTCACCGCGGTAAAGCCGCGGGCCACGGCTTCCTTCGCGGCGCGCGCGGTATCGGCCGGTCGGTCGCCGCCGATCCACGAGTACACGCGGATGCGGTCGCGTACCGGGCCGCCGAGCAGCTGGTGCACCGGCTGGCCAAGGTCCTTGCCCTTGATGTCCCACAGCGCCTGGTCTATGCCCGCGATGGCGCTCATCAGCACCGGGCCGCCGCGGTAGAAGCCACCGCGATACATGACGTTCCACAGGTCTTCGATGTGCCGCGGGTCTTTGCCGATCAGGTAGTCGGACAGCTCTTCCACCGCGGCGGCGACGGTATGCGCGCGGCCTTCGACGATGGGCTCACCCCAGCCAATCACGCCGGTATCGGTGTCGATGCGAAGGAAGCACCAACGCGGTGGAACGAGGTAGGTGGTGAGGCGGGTAATCTTCATGCAGTGTTCCTTAAGAAGCGTGGTGGCCGCGCCAGGCGTCTGCAAACGCGCGGGCATGCGTGGCGACGTCGCTGGCCGGGCGGCCGGGTGCGTAGAGGGAAGAGCCGATGCCGAAACCGTTGGCGCCGGCGGCAAGCCACGGCCCCATGTTGTCCGGCGCGATGCCGCCGACCGGCAGCACCGCAAGATCCTTGGGCAGCACGGCGCGCCATGCCTTGAGTACGGCGGGGCTGGATTGTTCAGCCGGGAACAGCTTCAGCGCAGCGGCACCGGCGGCCAGTGCGGCGAATGCTTCGGTGGGCGTGGCGACACCAGGTACGCAGGTGAGGCCGGCGTCCTTCGCGGCACGGATCACGGTGACATCGGCGTGCGGCATCACGATCAGGCGGCCACCGGCATCGGCGACGCGCTTCACGTCGGCCGGATCGAGCACGGTGCCGGCGCCGATCAGGTAATCGCTGCCCAGTGCATCCACCATGCGGCGAATGCTGTCGAACGGCTGCGGCGAATTCAGCGGCACTTCCAGCATGCGGAACCCGGCGTCGGCCAGCACATGGCCGATGTCGACGGATTCGTCGGGTGTCAGTCCGCGCAGAATGGCGACCAGGGGGAGGGGATCAAGCCATGCCTTCATGGGTTCATGCCGTTGCGTGGGTGGAGGTCAGGCCGGCCGCATCGGCGATGCGCCACAGGCCGTGCGAGGTGGTGGCATCGGGCGCGGCCTGCACGGCCAGCCCGAAACGCGCGGCAGCCTGCAGATAGCGATCGCACAGCGGGCCTTCGCCCACCATGTGCACCTGGCTTTGCACGTCGGCCCAGCCGGCGGCGATGGCCATGCGCAGTTCGTCGCCGATCAGCAGGCCCGAGAGATAGTCCGGTACGGAGCTGGCCGGCAGCGTGCCATCCAGCATCAGCGTACGTGCCGAGAACACGCGCGAAAGCGCGCCGGCCGCGCCGCTGTCGCGCGCCATGTCGACGCCGCGCACAAACGCATGCGCATCGTCGACGGCCGGCGGCAGCTGCGCGCCGAGGATCGAATGCTGCGTCAGCAGGCCGAACAGTTCGCCCGTCATCATGGTGGCGAAGCCGGTGACCACGCCATCGCGCAGCGACACCCACTTGCTGTGCGTACCCGGCAGCAGGAGCGTGCCTTTGCGTGCAACGTCCGGCGACTGCGCCATGACGCCGACGATCTGGGTTTCCTCGCCGCGCATCACGTCGGGCCGACCGGGATCGCGCAAACCGGGCACAAGGTGCAGCGTGCGACCGTCGGGCGTGGTCATCGCGGTCAGTGCATCAGCCAGGCGGTCGACGCCGGTGGGCGTATCCAGATAGGGCACTTCCTGCCAGCCGTTGCGACTGCCGACCATGCCGCAGGCGAGTACCGGCACGTCGGGCCAGCCGTCGGTCGCCTGCGCAAACGCGACGGGAAAGCCACCCTCCGGAAGATGGCGGATGCCGTGCGCAAGCGCGCGCTTTTCCAGCACGGCACCCTGCGCGTCATAGCGATACGCACGCAGATGCGTGCTGCCCCAGTCCAGTCCAATCAGCGTGGTACTCATGCGCTGGCCTTCCTGCGCGTGCGCGAGCGGTTGTTCTGCAGGTTCTCGAGCGAGTCGGCAATCATGGTCTGCATGGTTTTGCGCGCCACTTCCGGCTGCTTGCGCTTGATCGCCTCGAACACCTTCTGGTGGTAGGGCAGCGAATACCGGAAGTTGCTGGCGTTGCGCGCGGAGAGAGTGAAGAACGTGCCAAGCGCGGTCTCGATGACGGAGAACAGCGACTGCATCAGTTCGTTGCCGGTGGCCTGCAGCACGGCATCATGGAAAACAAGGTCGGCCTCCGACCAGGCATCGAGCGTTTCCGCGGCGGCCATGGCGAGATAGGCCTCTTCGATGCGGGCGAGCTGGGCGGCCGTGCGGCGACGGGCAGCCGCAGCGGCAGCAGCCGGTTCGATGATCTCGCGCATCTCCACCAGCTTGTCGACGAAATCGTCGGTAGGCATGGAGGCGCAGCGCCAGCTCAGCACGTCCGAATCCAGCTGGTTCCAGTGCCGCTCTTCGAGGACGCGGGCGCCTACGCCCGTGCGTGATTCGATCAGTCCCTTGGCGGACAGCACCTTCAGGGCTTCACGCAATGCCGTGCGGCTGACCTGCAGGTTCTCGGCCAGCGTGTGCTCGGGCGGGAGCACCTCACCGGGTTTTACCTTGCCGCTGACGATGCGTTGGCCCAGCTCGCGCATGACGTGCCCATACAGGGTACGAACGGCGATTGGTTTCATCATGAAATCCTCGAATAGGGCCAGCCGAATATCTTTTGTCGTACAAAATGACTATACGAAATATTTTTGCCCCACGCCAAGAGACATCGACGTCTTTTTTTGTCGCCGGAAGGGTGGCGGCAGGCGAAGGGTATGCCGAGCCGTGATTGATGCGCTGCGGAATATTCTCAGTTGGGTGACGCAGTCAGGCAGCAATGTTTCGCATGACTGATGGACTTCAACATCACCGTTCGGCGTCAGTACGTCTTTTTGCGTTGCACAAGTATGGCTTCGTAGTCCGGAAGATACTTGCGCAATAATCCTACCATATGATTGCATGAGGACATTGACGACCTGCCTGACGGGGACAAAAGCGATATGCGGCGCGCAGTTTTCATGACTTCGGTGGTTGGATTGGCAGCGTTGGCGATGTCCGCGCACGCGGCGGATGCCAGGCGCGAAACGTTCGGCACCATGCCTGATGGCACGAAGGTGGATGCCGTCGTGCTGAGCAACGCGCACGGCATGCAGGCGCGCATCCTTGCCTTGGGAGCCAGCGTGCAGTCGGTCACCACGCCCGATCGCAACGGCAAGGGCGCGAACATCGCGCTGGGTTACGCCACGCTGGATGGCTACCTGAGCAAGCCGCAGTACTTCGGTGCAACGGTGGGTCGTTATGCCAACCGCATCGCGAAGGGCCGCTTCAGTCTGGACGGCCACACTTACAACGTGCCGGTGAACGATGGCGCCAATTCCCTGCATGGCGGCACGCGCGGCTTCGACAAGGTGCTGTGGACCATCGGCGAGGTGAAGCACGACGGCGACAAGGCCAGCGTCACGCTGAGCCATGTCAGCCCCGACGGTGACATGGGCTACCCCGGCAAGCTGACGGTGAGTGTGGTCTACGCGCTGGACGAAAAGAACCAGCTGTCCATCGACTACCGCGCCACTACCGACAAGCCGACCATCGTCAACCTCAGCAACCACGCCTACTGGAATCTCTCCGGCGAGGGCTCGGGCAGCGTGATGGATGATCTGCTGACCATTGCGGGTGATGCCTACCTGCCGGTGGATGCCGGCTCCATTCCCACCGGCGAGGTCCGCAAGGTCGCCGGCACGCCGTTCGATTTTCGCCAGGCCAAGCCCATCGGCCGCGATATCCGCACCAACGACCCGCAGCTGCTCAACGGCCGTGGCTATGACCACAACTGGGTCATCAGCAAGGACGAAGCACCCGCGCTGCGCATGGTGGCGCGCGTGGAAGATCCCGCCTCCGGTCGCGTGCTGACGCTCAAGTCGGCCAAGCCGGGCCTGCAGTTCTACTCCGGCAACTTCCTCGACGGCACCACCGTCGGTACCGGCGGGCACGTGTATCGCCAGGGCGATGCCTTCGTGCTTGAGCCGCAGCTTTACCCGGACACGCCCAACCAGGCGTCCTTCGGTTCGGCACGGCTGGAGCCGGGCCATGAGTACCGCAATCTGATCGTCTACGAGTTCACCACCGAGTCGGCGCGCGGAGCGCACTGACCCACGAAATATCCGTCACCAAGGGCGCCTGGAAGGGCGCCCCCAGGGTCGCTTTGCCCGAAGAAAAGCGACTCTCCAACAAAGCGTCGTCCACCACGTCGGCGGCGCCAGAGAGGGAAACCCGATGAAGTACGCAATGTTGGCAGTGGCCATGGGCCTGGCGGCAACGTTTGCTGCGCCGTCCCATGCGCGGGATGCCGCGGAACGCTGGACCCCTGCCGAAGCCAAGGCCTGGTACGCCAGGCAGCAGTGGCCGCTGGGCAGCAACTACCTGCCCGCCGATGCGATCAACCAGCTCGAGATGTGGCAGGCCGACACCTTCGATCCGGCCCGCATCGACCTGGAGCTGGGCTGGGCGCAGCAGGCCGGCATGAACACCATGCGCGTGTTCCTGCATGACCTGCTGTGGCAGCAGGATGCCGCCGGCCTGAAGAAGCGCATGGATACGTTCCTGGCGATTGCCGACAAGCACGGCATCAAGCCGATCTTCGTGCTGTTCGATTCGTGCTGGGACCCGCAGCCCAAGCTGGGCCCGCAGCGCCCGCCGATTCCGGGCGTGCACAACTCTGGCTGGGTGCAGAGCCCCGGCGTGGCGATGACGGATGAAAGCCAGTACCCGCGCTTCGAGCAGTACGTGAAAGACATCGTCGGCAGCTTCGGCAAGGACAAGCGCATTCTTGCCTGGGACGTGTGGAACGAGCCCGACAATCCGGGCGGTGGCAACTACGACCCGGTGGAACCGAAGAACAAGACCGAGGTCGTCGCCAAGCTGCTGCCGCAGGTGTTCGCCTGGGCGCGCAGCACGGCGCCCACGCAGCCGCTGACCAGTGGCGTCTGGCACAACGACGACTGGTCCGAGATCGCCAAGCTCAATGCGGTCGAGCGCACCCAGATCGAACAGTCCGACGTGATCAGCTTCCACGACTACGGCTGGCCAGAAACCTTCGCGGGCCGCGTGAAGCAGCTGCAGAAATACGGTCGCCCGCTGATCTGCACGGAGTACATGGCGCGCGGCAACGGGTCGACCATCGATGGCGTGCTGCCGATCGCCAAGAAGGCCGACGTCGGCATGGTGAACTGGGGCTTCGTGCTGGGCAAGTCGCAGACCAACATGCCGTGGGATTCCTGGCAGCGTCCCTACACGCTGGCGCAGCCGACGCTGTGGTTCCACGACTTGTTCTACGGCGACGGCAAGCCCTATCGCCAGCGCGAGATCGACATTCTGCGCACGCTCTCGCACGCGCCGCGCGGCGTGGTGCCGGCCGAGGCGCTGAGTTTTCCCATGCAGGCGACCGGCTCGAGTCGCTGAGACAAAAAACATCCTGAAACTTCAAACGCCGCAGTGGAGAGCTGTGGCGACCTGGATAACGAAGCCGCAATCAAAAACTGCGGACACCGACCTCTGAGGGGAGGCTTACCATGACTCGCACACAGATCCACAAGACACTGCTCGCGGCTGCCATTGCCGCATCGTTCGGCGTTGCCCACGCGGCAGACACGCCGCCGGCACCGGCCGACGCGCAGCAGTCCACCACCAACACGGCCCAGCCCGCTGCTGCGCCGGCAAAGGACGGCAGCAACTCCGACGCCAAGCAGAAGGACGCGGTGAACCTGTCCGGCGTGGTGGTGACGCCGCTGCGCGAAAGCCTGCAGAGCGCGCAGTCGCTCAAGCAGGACTCGCGCATGATCACCGACTCGATCGTGGCCGAGGACATCGGCAAGCTGCCGGACAACAGCGTGGCCGATGCACTGCAGCGCATCACCGGCGTGCAGGTGGCGCAGGGCTTCCAGGGCGAAACCAGCTCGGTCGTCATCCGTGGCCTGCCCAACGTGATCACCACGCTCAACGGTCGCGAGATCTTCAGCGGCGTGGGTCGTGCGTTTGCGTTCCAGAACCTCCCGGCCACCGCCGTGAAGACGGTGCAGGTCTACAAGACCAGCGAGGCAAGCCTGCCCGATGGCGGCATTGCCGGCATGGTCGACATGCAGCTGTTCCGTCCGTTCGACTTCGATGGCTCCAAGGTCGCTGCCACCTTCACCGAGACCAACAGCAAGTACGCGGCACACACCGATCCGAACGGCAGCGTGCTGCTGAGCGATCGCTGGAAGACCGACGTCGGCGAATTCGGCGCGCTGCTCAACGTGGGCTATGACAAGCAGCACTACGCCTACAACGCCGTGTGGAACGACTTCCCGAAGGTGCTGACCAACAGTGACGGCACGCCGGTTCGCACCTCCGGCGGCAACCTGATCTCTGCACCCAACGGCTTCGGTGCCGACTACAACATTGGCGACCGCACGCGCCAGGAAATGAACTACGCGTTGCAGTGGAAGCCCAACGACAGCACCGAGGTCTACGTCGAAGGCCTGTACGATTGGGATTCGGACAACTACAACCAGCCGTTCTTCTTCAGCTTCCCAGTCGGTTCGGTCAACCCGTCGAGCATTACGGTGGGCAACAACTGCTATGCCAACCAGCTCACCGGTTCGGCGTATTACGGCCAGACCATCTGCGACGCCACCAGCGGCAGCTGGACCGGCAACACCTATGCGGCCACCAGCACGCAGGCGCACCAGCAGTGGGGCCACGACATCCAGAACTCGATCGGCGCGAAGTGGCATGGCGATCGCCTGAACCTGTCCACCGACCTGTCGTTCAACTCGTCCTCGTTCCACGACCAGACCTTCATCGTCGACACCTTCCTCAAGGCGCCGATCACCACCAACTGGTACGGCGCGCAGAACTGGCAGCTGGGCGGCAACCCGGCCGGCAATGCCTCCAACTACTACCTCAACGGCCTGTTCCAGACCTGGAACAACCAGCGCGGCGAGCAGACGGCATGGCGTGGCGACGGCAACTACGACCTCAACGGCAGCTTCTTCCAGTACATCGATTTCGGCCTGCGCTACTCCGATCACTCCGCGCAGTACAACGGCTCGGTTGAAGTGTCCACGCCGCCGCCGGGTGGCACGGGCGACATCTCGCTGAACCCGAACCCGGCCAACCAGGTGATTGCGCGCTTCCCGACCGGCTACTTCTGCAGCCAGCCGTCGACCAAGGCCATTCCGACGACGTGGCTGAGCGGTTGCTTCAACTACCTGACCAACAATGCCGACGCCATCCGCAGCCTGTACGGCCTGCCGACCGGCCTTGCCGCGGAAAACCCGGGTCGCTACTACCACATCGACGAGAAGTCCTACACGGGTTACTTCCAGTTCGGTTACGGCAACGAGCTGTTCGGCATGCCGTTCGACGGCCTGATGGGCATGCGCATCGAGCGCACCAAGCGCAACCTCGACGCGTTCTCCTATGACGCGTCGACCAACGTGTACTCGCCGCTCAGCGCCAACACCAGCTCGCCGGTGTACCTGCCGAACCTGAGCTTCAACTGGCACCTCAAGGACAACCTGCAGTTCCGCTTCGTGGCGGCGAAGACGCTGACCTATCCGGACTTCGGCCAGCTCAACCCGTCTCTGTCGCTCAACCCGGGCACGATCAACCGCGCCGGCATCGCCTCCAGCGGCAACCCGGACCTCAAGCCCATCCGTTCGAACAACTACGACGCGTCGCTGGAGTACTACTTCGCTCCGGCCAGCTACGTGAGCGGCGGCGTGTTCTACCGTGACATCAATGGCTACATCCAGAACTACGTGACGGACGTGACCATCGGCGGTCAGCCGTACCAGCTGAACTCGCCGCAGAGCGCGGGCTCGGGTCACCTCGACGGTGCGGAAGTTGCCTATCAGCAGTTCTTCGACTTCCTGCCGGCGCCGCTCAATGGCCTGGGTGTGCAGATCAACTACACGTACATCGAAGGCTCCACGCGTTCGCCGCAGTACATCGGCGGCCCGGTGGTCACCTCGCCGCTGCAGAACGTGTCCAAGAACAACGGCAACGCCGTGCTGATGTATGAAAAGTTCGGTTGGTCCGCACGACTGGCTTACAACTACCGCAGCCGCTTCATCGACGGCTTCACCCAGCCGACGGTGTCCGGCGTGAACGACGAGATCAAGCCGGCCAACCAGGTGGACTTCTCGCTCGGCTACGACATCAACCAGTACTTCACCGTGGTGCTCAACGCGACCAACATCTTTGGCGCGAACCTGCACCAGTACTGGGGTGACGGCGACAGCCGTCCGCGCGACATCCGCTACCAGGACCGCACCGTGGGCCTGGGCGTGCGCTTCAAGATGTAAGGCTCTCCCACTTGGCGGGAACGGGGGTGACTACCGTTCCCGCCATTTTTTTTGGGAATCGACTTCCGCGCCCTGCATGGCGTGAACCGGAAACCTGCACATGACCCGTTCCACCTTCGGCACTTCTCTTCTCGCGCTGTGCATCGCCGCGGCCACGGCCACTCCACTGGCGGCCCAGGACGCGGCCGAGGCGGCGGTGGGAACACGACTGGCGGATGGTTCGGGTTATGTCACGGTGGTTCGCGTCGAGCATGGCGATGCGCAGGACAAGGGCCGCCTGCTGATGGCTTTCGAGCAGGACGGCATGGCCGGTATTCCCCTGTGGGAAAGCCGCGACAATGGTGAGCACTGGCGCTTCCTCATGAACGTCACCGACCAGGTGCACGGGCAGGACAAGCGTTGGCAGTTGCGCTGGCAGCCGCACCTGATGGAGTTGCAGCGCGCCAGTGGCAACCTTCCCGCCGGCACGCTGGTGCTTTCGGCCAACGCCACGGGCAATGATCCGAAGGGGCGCGTGGTAGAGGAAGACCTGCAGGTCTACACCTCCACCGATGCGGGCAAGACCTGGCGCTACCGAAGCTCCATCATCAAGGGCGGCGGGCACCCGGAAGACAAGGACAACAAGGGCGTGTGGGAATCCAACATCCACGTGCTCGACGACGGCCGCATGGTGGCTTACTACTCCACCGAGCAGCACAAGGCCGAGGGATATAACCAGGCGCTGGGGCACAAGGTGTCCGACGATGGTGGCGCACACTGGGGCAAGGAAGTGCTGGACGTGGCCATCCCCGGCGGCGTGCAGCGACCGGGCATGGCCATCGTCACGCGGCTCGGTGATGGCCGCTACGCCATGACGTACGAGAACATCGACGGCCCGAAGAACGGCCAGGTGTTCATCAAGTTCAGCCGTGACGGCCTGGACTGGGGTCAGCCGGAGCGACACGGCGAACCGGTGATGACGCTGTCGGGCTTCTGGCCTGCCGCCTGCCCGGTGGTGAGCTGGTTCCCGCTGGGTGGTCCCGAAGGCGTGATCGTGGTTTCCGCCGAACGTGGTGGTGGCGGCGCCGAGGAAGGCGGGCGCGATCTTTACTGGAACAACGCTTCGGGCCGTGGCCCGTGGTGGGAAGTGCGTGCTCCGGTGCAGAAGCGCACCGGCAACATCCACGCGGGCTGGACGCAGGCGCTGCTGCTGCGCGACGACGGCAGCTTCCTGCATGTCACCACGTCCTCGTCCGCGGACAAGCCGGCGAGCGTGGCGCACAACGAAGTGCTCTACAACGCAGCGAAACTCGACTTCAGCCGCTACGAGGCCGAAGACGCGCAGTTCACCGGCGCTGTTGCCGTGCCCGATGCCAAGGCATCCAATGCGCGTAAAGCGCGACTCGGCCAGGGGCCGGATGCGCGCCTGCGTTTCGTGGTGAGCCACACGGGCGGCGAACATGTGTTGCGTGTCCGCTTCGCGGATCTCGGGCTCGTCGCGCAGCCGTGGCTGGTCGTCAACGGCGCGCGCCTGCCTGCCGTGGCCGCCACGCCCACCGGTGATGGTTGGTCGATGATCACGACGAAAGCGTCGCTGCTACCCGGCTTCAACACCATTGACGTGGATGGCGGCGCGCACGTTGTCGACGTGGATTACCTGCAGGTCGACGGCGATGCCGCGACAACTGGCAAGCCGCAATGAAAGGACCGTGCATGAAATCGTTGGCCACTGCCGTTGCCGGCATGCTGCTCGCCTCGGCCCTGCATGCGCAGGCGCCCGTCGCCCTGCATCCGCTGCTTCCGAGCGGGCCAGACCCGTGGGTGACGCAACGCGATGGCGTCTATTACTACACCAGCACCGATGGCGATCACATCGCGTTGCGCAAGACCACGGACATGACGCGCCTGGCCGATGCAACTCCCGTGGTGGTGTGGCGTCCGCCGGCAGAAGGCCCCAACTCCCATTCCATCTGGGCGCCCGAGCTGCACTTCCTCGATGGCAAGTGGTACCTGTACTACTCCGCCTCGGACAAGGCGCACGATGACGATGCGCATCGCCACGTGTGGGTATTGGAGAACGCCTCGCCCGATCCCACGCAGGGCCGGTGGATCGACAAGGGCATGCTGAAGACTCACCTCACCGGCATCGACGGCACCGTGTTCGACCACAAGGGCAAGCGCTACTTCGTGTATTCGGCCTACGTGGGTGATCACAGTGACCTGATCATCGCCCCGATGAGCAACCCGTGGACGCTGGGCGAGCCGCAGGTGGACATTGCGCAGCCCACGTACGCGTGGGAGATGCAGGGCGGTCGCAATATCCTCGAGGCGCCGGAATTCCTGCAGGGCCCTGATGGCCGCGCGATGCTCACTTACTCGGCCAGTGCCTGCTGGTCGGATGGCTATTCGCTGGGACTGCTGAGCGCGGCACCGGATGCCAACCTGCTCGATCCTGCCTCATGGCGCAAATCACCGACGCAGGTGCTGGCCAGCTCGCCCGCGCATCAGTTCTACGCGCCGGGGCACAACGGCTTCTTCAAGTCGGCCGATGGCAAGGACTGGATCATCTTCCATGCCAATGGCGGCCCGGACTGGAAGTGCACGGCGCGCCGCGCGCCTTACATCATGCCGTTCACCTGGAAGGCCAACGGCGAGCCCGATTTCATGGGCGGCAAGTAAGGCGAGGGGTTCGCGCATTCATCTGCGCGAACGTCTTCCGAAATACGTCAACGAAAACACCGCGCGGTCCGCAGGCAGGCGCGTTCGACGCCCGCGCCCGGACCGCTGGTGAAAAAGGGTCAGCGACGCTTACTTCCCTTCGGGAACGAGATTGGCGAGCTTGCCCTTCTTGTCGAACTGACAGGTGAAGCTTTTCTTGCCGTCCATGCCCGCATCGGCGACGCCCGCGATGGTGTATCCCGAGTCGGCGGCCTGGATCGGCTGCAGCTGGATGTAATCGTTCTTGACGTCGAACTTGCTCGCTGCCGCGTCCAGGCAGCGGGTGGTCAGCTTGCCTGGATCGGGCCGGTCGGAAGCGAGCGTATGCGAACTCAGTACAAGTCCAAAGGTGGCGGCCAGTAGCAAGGCAGAAGTGCGCATGGATCGATCTCCGTACAAGGCAGGGGACAGCGTTGTTACATTTCGAGTGTGCCTTGCATTTCCTTGCGGCAGGATGAATCGCTCGGTGCATTGCTGAGGCTCCCTGTGCTTCCGTCTCAGCGTTCATGCTCCGCACAGGAGGAGCATGGCAACCACGTGAAGGTCATGTCATGGCGTGCGCATGGGTCATCGTGGCGCTACGCATCCGCCGCGATCTCGATGCTCGTTGGCATGGGTGACGCAGTGGGACGAGGCTTCCTTTGCACTCATCGGTAGCGTCATCCAGGGCGACCCGTTTGGACGTCCATGTCATCTGAAGGGTGTCGCAGCTTTGGAACGAGTGGCGCGGGTCTGGCCATCTCCGATGGAACACCTGCGACCCATGCGGTGGCGCATGCCGGACAACGGAGGGTTTTCTGAAACGGGGCAGCTCGATGTGGATATGACCACTAGGCGCCGATTTTCGGCCTTAGCGGTCATTGCGCCACCGAACCACTGAACTACCTTGGCGCGATTACAGTGGCGATGGAGAGAAGTCATGCGACTTACGCGTTTGAGTTGGATCGTTTTCGCGATGTCGATCGCCATGCAGGCTCACGCGGGCCATGAGGTGGGTGACTACCGGGGCTTGCCCGACGACCTTGCCGCGGCTGCCACGGCCTATGACCTTGCGCAATTCCATTCCGACCGCGGCGAACTCGAAAGGCTGCTGGCCGACGATTACACGCTGGCGGGATCCAACGGCAAGAATCAGACCAAGGCCGAATTCATCGACGATTCGACGGCGCCAGGAAGCAAGACCACCTACGTCGCCATCACCCAGCAGGTGCGCAAGGTGTGGCCGGATGGCGCCGTGCTCGGTGGCATGTTCGATGCCAGGGGCATGGATCGCGGCAAGGCGTACACCTTGAAGGGCCGGTTTGTCGACGTATGGGCCAAGCGCGACGGTCGCTGGCAGGTGATCTTCACGCAGGCGCACCGGGTTCCGTAAATGCGCCGGGGCCGTGCCGTATCACGGCCGGCGGCCAGGCCGCGCGACGTTTGATCTGTCCTTCGCTGCGTGGCACCCTCACACTCCAACCCCCGGACGGCAAGCCGTCCGCGCCCCACGGAGTGTCCATGCCTCGCACCTTGCTCGCCTTCGCGCTCGCCGCGACGTTCACCACCGCCGCGCTGGCGGCCGTCCCCGCCAATGAGCAGCCGGGGCTCGCGCAGATCCGGGAGCGTGACCTGCACGCGGACATTGCCTTCCTCGCATCGGATGCGCTGCAGGGTCGCCTTTCCCTGCAGCCGGGTGATGATGCATCCGTGCAGTGGATCGCTTCGGAATTCGACAAGGCCGGCCTGAAGCCCGTCGCCACCGATGCGCAGGGCCAGCCCAGCTTCCTGCAGGCGGTGCCGCTGGTGGAGTACCGCCCCGACGCGAAGGCCACGCTGCTGACCCTCAAGCGCAAGGGCAAGGACACCGCGTGGAAAGATCCGGATGTATCCGGCGCGTTTCCCACCGACCAGGATGTGTCGGCACCGGTGGTGTTCGCCGGTTACGGCATTACGGCGCCGGAACTGGGTTACGACGATTACGCCGGCATCGACGTAAAGGGCAAGGTGGTGGTGGTGTTCGACCACGAACCACAGGAGAAGGACCCCAAGTCCATCTTCAATGGCACCGGCAATACGCGTTACGCCACCGGTTACGTCAAGGTGCTCAACGCGCAGGAGCACGGTGCAGTGGCCGTGCTGCTGGCACCGGAGCCCTCGCACAACCATCCGTCGGCGCAGGAGGTGCGTTCGCGCATCGGCCACCACGCCGAGCACGCGGCCAACCCGATTCCCGCGCAGGCGCTGGCCGATAGCCCGCTGCACATTCCCAGCATGATCATCTCCGCCGAGGTGGCCAATACCCTCCTGCAAGCCAGCGGCAGCACGCCGGCGGCGCTGCAGTCGGGTATCGATGCGGACCTCAAGCCGCGTTCGCTGGCGCTGCCGGATACGGCCATCAGCCTGCACCTGAAGAACAGCTCGCGCCGCGAGGCCACCACCTGGAACGCGGTGGGCCTGCTGGAAGGCAGTGATCCCAAGCTGGCGCCGGAAACCATCATCATCAGCGCCCACCACGACCATGACGGCATGGCGGGCGACAAGATCTGGCACGGTGCGGACGACAACGCTTCCGGCACGGTGGGCGTGGTCACGCTGGCGCGCGCATTCGCGGCCAACCCGACCAAGCCGAAGCGCTCCATCCTGTTCGCCGTGTTCGCGGCGGAAGAGCGTGGTCTGCTCGGTGCGTATTACCTTGCTGCGCATCCGCTGCGCCCGCTGGACACCACGCGCGCCATGATCAACTTCGACATGATCGGACGCGACGAGAAGCCCAGCCCGCAGACCGACGGCCTGATCGACATCCCGGCCGATACCAGCAACCGACTCAACCTGATCGGCGCCGCTTATAGCCCTGACTATCAGCGCACGGTGGCCAAGGCGAACGGCGATGTGGGTCTTACGCTGGATGACCGCTTCGATCACGAGTACGCGCTGAACGTGTTCTTCCGCTCCGACCAGTTCCCGTTCGTGCTGCACAACGTGCCTGCGTTCTGGTGGTTCACCGGCTTCCATCCGGACTACCACCACCCGAGCGATACGGCGGAGAAGATCGACTATCCGAAGATGGCGAAGATCCTGAAGCTGGCTTATCTGAGCACGTGGCAGTTTGCCAACGAGGCGACGCCGCCGAAGTTCGTCTCGCATCCGGGTAGCGGGAAGACGCCGTAAGAGTGTTTTCCTTGCCGCTTGCGTGATGTCTTCCGCCCTTCATTCCCGCGAAAGCGGGAATCCAGTGACTTGGCTCTTTCGCACGACGAAAGTCACTGGATGACCAGCCATTCGGCTGTTGAAAGGCGCCTCCTGCTTTCGCAGGGATGACGAGCTGAAGGCGTAGCGAGCCCTGTCATGCTGCCCTCAAGGCACGAACGACACGCGCTCCTTCGCGCGTTGGATCAGTGCCTTCTCGATGGACGGCCATCGATCATGCGCCGCGCCGCCTTTACCCAATTGCGAGGCGGTAAATCCTGTCGGCGCGAGATCCTCGCCGTAGATCACCATCAATTCCTTGCGCATCTGTGCATCGGGTAGATGGACAAGCCGCACATACATGCCGTTCGTCGGTCGCCGGTATCCCTTCGCCGCCAGCAGTTGTCGCTGGTGTTCGCTATCGGAGCCTTTTTCGGTGGGCTCGTCCGCGTTCTGCACCCACGTGTCCAGGTAGAACTCCAGACCATTGATGCGGATGCGGCGTGAGCCCGAGTAATCGTGATGCAGTTCGGGGCGCGAGGGGATATAGGCCTCGAACTGCACCCAGTAAAGGCGTTGGATGTGCCTGTTCGCATCGGCGTCCACGAACAGGTGCATCTCGCAATCATCAAAGCCAAGCAGCAGCCAGCGATCCGCGCCCACGTACTGCGCGCTGGCGGGAAGATCCACGCGGATCTTCGGATCATGCGTGGAAATGACGGAGCTGCCGCTTACCGTCCGCTCTGGTGCCGCTGCCTGTGCGGGTAGCGTCAGGCATGCGATCACCAGCGACATCAGTGTCATGGCTTTCCACATGATGCACCTCGTCAATCCAGATGAAGAAGCGAGGCGGGGCCATGCGTCGGCGTCACCTCGTCATGAACGTGATCACGAGGATGCCACCGTGCTCCGGGTGTCGTCACATGCCATGCGGCACGGCCGGGCCGGAGTGTTGCCGGGCAGCTCAACTCTTGGATGCGACCGCCTGCTTGGCGATCTGCTGGCAACCATTGCTGAAGTTGCGTAGTTCGTTGCGCACTGGATCCATCTCCATCCAGAAGCCGTAGCGCACGTTGCCGCCACGATCGGCCAGCCATGCCGCCATGAGGTAGGCCGTCGGCAGCTGGTTCAGCTGCGTCAGCGGAATGGTCTGGGTGAACACGACCGATGACCCGACGGTCGAAATGTTTGCGTGATTGTCTTCGGCGGCGGGTTTGTCGTTGATCTCGAAGTACGAGTGCGTGGCGCGCGCCACCATCTGCCGTGCGCGATCCGCGCCGATGGCGTAGTTCGCGGTGATGGAGAGGCCGTCGGCGCGGCACTGCAGGACCAGGCGGTGTTCGCCATCGCGAGCCAGCTGAGTCAGGGTGAGCGAGGTGCCGCCGTTCGCCGGGCCATATACCGCGGTAGGCGTCAGCCGCCCGTTGTTGGACATGCCGTCCTGGCGCATCTGCTCGGAGTTCAACCACGTGACCTCGCCCTTGGGCAGGTTGCCGAATACTTTCGGGTCCACGCCCATTTCCTTGAGATAGGCGGTCGCATCGGTGGCTGATGCATTGCCGGCCACGGCCTGCGCACCAAAGCGGTCGCTGCCGGTGGGCGCCCAGCGGAACAGGCCGCCGGCATAGGCATAGGCGCAGGCATCCACGCATTGGGATGTCTTGGGCACGATGGGCTGGCGCGCGGTGCGGCGCGGCGAGCCGAGGTGAGTGGTCATCTTGCCGGCGCGGAACAGTCGGCCCAGCGCCATGCCCGCAGCCATGTCGCCGCCGGGTGAGTTGAGGTAGATGTCGCTGTTCTGGGGAATCTTGTTCGACTGCACCAGGGCCTGCACGCGCTGCGCGGCCCCGGCGTCGATGGTTCCGTACAGATACACCTGCGGCACCTTGGCCACGGACAGCGTCATGCGGTCATCGTTGACCTGCACGGCAAGCTGGCTGGGGTTCGTGCCTTGCGATGCACTGTCGCTCGTATCGTGCGCGTGCACAGGGGAGGCGGCCATGGCGGTGAGCAACATGCCTGCAAAACCCAGTGAGCGGCGCAGCTGATATCCGAAACGATGCGGTAGATGAACGACTTGCACGCGACTGACCTTGCGACGGAGGCCCGTCAGTTTGCGGCAAAGTGAATGTCTCAGGGGTGAAGACGATGTAAGGCGTGGACCGGACGCGAGGTGAGCGCAGCGGACCCCGCCGGACGTCCGCCGTTTTGTCCGCGGACGCACGGCCTTCCGCCGACCCTGTGCGCAAGTGCCTGATGTGGCGCGATTACGTCGCGTATGGTTGGCTGGCACGCCGCTTGCTCTCATGCAACCAACGGCGATGCGCAGTCGCGCAGGTCGCCGACGTCGTACCCGAAGGAGCAGAGGGGCTCCTCGGAACACCAGCCAGGAGAGCTGTCTTGAATATCTTGCGTGCTTCCATGTTTGCCACGTTGGCCCTTGCGATCGGCATCAGTGCCGGACGCGCCCATGCCGACGAGTCCACCAAGCCTTCACCGTCCGCCAGCGCGCCGGACCCGTCGATGATCTCGCGCGACGAAGTGCGCCGCATCCTCGACAGCAACCGCATGATCGATACCACGCAGGGCATCAACGAGAAGATCAAGCTGCATATCAACGGCATCGATCAGTGGATCTCCATCCGCGGCAAGGATCGTCGCAACCCCATCCTGCTGTTCCTGCACGGTGGACCGGCCTCGCCGACCATGCCCGAGGCTTACACTTTCCAGTCGCCATGGGAGGACTACTTCACCGTGGTGCAATGGGATCAGCGCGGTAGCGGCAAGACCTATGGCGCGAACACCGAAGCCGCCATGGCACCGGGCATGTCGGTGGAAGGCATGACCGACGACGCGGCGCAGGTGGCCCAGTACCTGCGCGAGCATTACCACAAGCAGAAAATCTTCCTGCTGGGTCATTCCTGGGGCACCATCCTCGGCGTGAACCTGGCGCAGAAGCATCCTGACTGGTTCTACGCATACATCTCGGTGGGCCAGGTGGTGAACGGCCGCAGCAATGAAGCCGTGGGCTACAACTACGCACTGGGCCGCGCCCGTGCAGAAGGCAACACCAAGGCCATCGCCGAACTCGAGAGCATCGGGCCGTACCCCGGCACCGCCAAGCTCACGCCCGAACGCGTCGGCGTGCGCAGCAAGTGGGAGATGTATTACGGCGGCCTTGCGTGGGGCCGCAAGGACTTCCAGTTCGACGTGGATGCGGAAGAACTGTCGCCCGACTACACCCGCGACGACCTGCATGCCATCGACAAGGGTAGCCTTTTCTCTTTGAACCACTTGCTGGATGCCCTGCTGGATACCGATTTCGACCACACCACGCACTTCGGCTGCCCGGTGCTGGTCTACATCGGTGCCCACGACTACACCACGCCGCACGAAAACGCGGAGAAGTGGTTCGGCAACCTGCAGGCCCCGTCCAAGCGCCTGGTGGTGTTCGCCGATTCCGCGCACATGGTGATGCAGGAACAGCCGGGTCGCTTCCTCGTGCATCTGGTGAACGATGCGCTGCCACTGGCCCAGAAGGTAGGTGATGCGGCGCCGGCGGAAGTGACCCGGGATCACTGAGGTCAGCTTGCCCGGCGGGCCCCTGTGGTCCGCCGGGTGAACCGGTCGCGGCAACGGAACGAGAGCGTGGGGTGTGCCGTGACTGCTGCGGTGCGAACTCGATCAGAGGGTGGGACAGGCGGACCGGGTGATGATCTGCGGCAGGCCCCCGCCGCTGTACAGCAGGATGACGGGCTGGCCACCGGCGTCCTTGCCCGTGTAGATGCCGTACAGGCTGTACGCTGAAATAGGTTGTGCCACCGGCGTGGTGCTGGTGACGTAGCGGTTGCCGATGCGACTGGTATACGCCACGGTTCTCGTCGGTGCGCTATAGCGGCTCAGGCCTCCGGTGATCTTGATATGGAGACCGCTGCCAACCGCCGCCAGTTCTTCCGGTGTGGCCTGCTTGAGCACGCTGCCCGAGCCCAGCGGATTGCGTTCATCCAGCAACTGGTAAGTACCCGCACCGTTGGCGCGGACCTCGTAGTAGTGCGCGTACTGTCGGTCAACGGCGGCAAAGCAGCCGACGAAATGGTCCGACGCGTGATCTTCGATGTGCGTGGCCTGCACATTGCTGCCCTCGCACGGGGATTCCTGGTAGGCGACGGAACCGCCTTTGACACACTTGTAGATATCGGCGTGTGCATGGCCCGGAACCAGCAGCGCAAGCAGCAGCAAGCCGGCGGCCAGCCAGCTGGCCCATCCGTTTTCAGGCAACGAAATGTCCCCTTCTCCCCTGTTGTCAGAACGGTGCGTGGCGGTACGAAGCTACCGTCAGGCCTTCCCTGTTGACGTCCCACTTCGCCGGCGAGCATAGCCCGGATCCGGGCCCGTCAGCAGACTCCGGCGATAGCCCGTTCGGCGGGCTGGCCGGGTAGCCGCAGGGGCGGCATGCAAGGCGCTGCATGGAGGTTCTTGTAAACCCCCTCCGGCAAAAGGCATATTGACTCGGCAGCAGCAGCTGGACGTCGGGAGTCACCATGCGGGTCCGCCTCGAAGATGTAGCACGTGCGACGGGCGTCTCGCCAAAGACGGTGTCCCGCGTTCTGAACGAAGAATCCTCAGTGAAGGAATCCACCCGGCAGAAAGTGCTGGCGGCGATGGAATCCATGAACTATCGACCCAGCCCCGCGGCGCGCGGGCTGGCCGGTAGCCGCTCGTTCCTCGTGGCGATGCTTTACGACAACAACGACAATCCGGCGTCGACCTATCTGGCCGAAGTGCAGGATGGCGTGCTCGACGCCTGCGACGCGCACCGCTACAGCATGATGGCGTGTCCGCTGCGCATGCGCGGCAAGGACTTCATCCGTCGCGTCGATGCGCTGGTCTACGACCATGACATTGATGGCGTGATCATGACGCCGCCGCTCACCGATTACGCGCCCCTGCTGGATCGCCTGAAAGAACACGGCGTGCCGCATTCGAGCATTTCACCGCTGCAGCATGCGGGCGCCATTGGCGTGTGCATGGACGAACAGCAGGCGGCGAAGGCGCTGGTGACCCAGCTCGTGGAGCTGGGGCATCGCCGCATCGCGCATATCGTGGGCATTGCCAATCACGGTGCAAGCCGCTGGCGCATGGCTGGCTACAAGGATGCGCTGGTGGCCGCCGGTCTGCCGGTGGATCCGCAGTACGTGGTGCAAGGCGAGTTCACCTTCGGCTCCGGCGTGCTTGCCGCGCGTGAGCTGTTTGCGCTGCCGGAACTGCCCACCGCCATCTTCGCCGCCAATGACGACATGGCCGCCGGCGTGATGTGGGCGGCGAACGAGCGTGGCCTGAAGGTGCCGCGCGATCTTTCCGTCTGCGGTTTCGACGACACCCCGCTCGCCACGCAGTTGTGGCCACCGCTGACCACGGTGCGACAGCCCAGTCGCGAGATGGGCAAGCTCGCCGCGCTGCAGTTGATGGAACTGTTGCGCGGGCGTGGCCCTGGCCTGCTGGTGCAGGTGCCGTACGCTTTGCAACTGCGCGAGTCGACCTCGGGCGTTCCCTGAGGGAGTCCTTTGGCTCCGTTTGGGTGGGTGCGGGTCGTGAGGCCGGCAGGGCCCCGGGTGGCCCCCTGGCCGTCATGATCAGGGTCTGATGGGCCATCAACATCATGATTTGATTGAAGATTAAGGTTGGCTTTGCCCTCGAGGGCAGCCGGAGCCGGTCTGTTGCGTCGCAAATTGACAGCGCTGTCATTTCTGTCAGTCTCCAGTCCGACCGGCTCCGAGGGGGAGCCGGGCCCCCTGCCTGATGGAGAGAGCCGTGCTGGCTTCCGTTCGTCGTTTGCGTCGTGTCCCGACCGTCCTCGCGGTTGCCCTGGCCTGTGCCTGCGCGGGAAGCGCATGGGCAGTCGATGATGGATCGGCCGTGCATCCCGACACGTGGCCGCGCGCCACCTGGCCGTTGCCGAAAGACGCCGCGCTGGAACAGCGTGTCGCCACGCTGATGGCGAAGATGACGCTGGAGGAAAAAGTTGGCCAGCTGATCCAGGCCGATATCCTCAGCGTGACGCCGGAGGAAGTGCGCACGTACCACCTCGGCGCGATTCTCGCCGGCGGCAACTCCAAGCCGCGCCACACCGTCACCGCGACGGCCGACGAATGGAAGGCTGCATCCGAGACGTTCTATCGCGCGGCGATGGCGCCGAACGACAAGCACGAGCCGATTCCGTTGCTGTTCGGCATCGATGCCGTGCATGGCCACAACAACGTGGTGGGCGCCACGCTGTTCCCGCAGAACTCCGCTCTGGGCAATGCGCACGATCCGGAACTGATCCGTCAGATCGGCGAGGCGACCGCCGCGGAAGTGCGCGCCACCGGCATCAACTGGACCTTCGCGCCGACGCTGGCCGTGCCACAGGACGAACGCTGGGGCCGTGCGTACGAGGGCTATTCGCAGGACCCGAAACTGGTCGCGCAGTACGCCACCGCGATGGTGGAAGGCCTGCAGGGCAAGGTCGGCACGCCGCAGTTCCTCGATGGCTCGCACGTACTCGCCTCGGCCAAGCACTTCCTGGCCGATGGCGGCACCAAGAACGGCAAGGACCAGGGTGACGCGCAGATCAGCGAGGCCACGCTGCGCGACATCCATGCGGCGGGCTACCCGCCGGCCATCGATGCCGGCGTGCAGGTGATCATGGCGTCGTTCTCGAGCTGGAACGGCCGCAAGATGTCCGCCGACAAAGCCCTGATCACCGATGTGCTCAAGCAGCACATGGATTTCCAGGGACTGGTGGTCGGTGACTGGAATGCGCACGGCCAGGTGCCTGGCTGCACCAACGACGATTGTCCTGCTTCCTACAACGCCGGCCTGGACATGCTGATGGCGCCGGACAGCTGGCGCGGCCTGTACGAACACACGCTGGCTGAAGTGAAGGCGGGCACGATCCCGATGGCGCGCCTGGATGATGCGGTGGCACGCATTCTGCGCGTGAAGTTCCGCGCGGGCCTGTTCGAGCAGGGCGCACCGTCCACGCAGCCGATCGTGCAGAAGGCGGACGAGGTGGTGGGCAGTGCGGCGCATCGCGCCGTCGCGCGCCGCGCCGTGCGCGAATCGATAGTGTTGCTCAAGAACAACGGCGGCCTGCTGCCGCTCGATCCGCGCAAGCACATCCTCATCGCGGGCGAGAGTGCAGACAATATCCCGCGCCAGAACGGCGGCTGGACGCTCAACTGGCAGGGCACAGGCCTGAAGAACGAGAACTTCCCCGGTGCGCAGTCCATCGGCGCCGGCATCGCCGAACAGGTCAAGGCGGCCGGTGGTTCGGCGCAGATCGATGTGGACGGCCATTTCACCAGCAAGCCCGACGTGGCCGTGGTGGTGTTTGGCGAAGATCCATACGCGGAGTTCCAGGGCGATCTTCCGAACCTGATGTTCAAGCCTGGCGATGACCACGATCTTGAACTGCTGCGCCAGTTGCGCGGGCAGGGCATTCCCGTGGTGGCGGTGTTCCTCAGCGGGCGTCCGTTGTGGGTGAACCGCGAGATCAACGCCGCCGATGCATTCGTCGCCGGCTGGCTGCCGGGCAGCGAAGGCGGCGGCCTGGCCGACGTGCTGCTGCGCAAGCGCGACGGCAGCATCGCCCATGACTTCCACGGCAAGCTGGCCTATAGCTGGCCGGCAACGGCCGTGGTGGGGCAGGGCAAGCCGCAGTTTGCGCTGGGCTACGGCCTGACCTACGCCGATCACTCCACCTTGCCCAGACTGCCTGAGGTATCCGGCATCACCGGCGAGCAGATTCCCGTGGGCAACTATCTCGATCGCGGCAAGGGCGTGCACGGTTATACGTTCACGCTGATGGATGCGAAGGGTGCCTCCGTCACCGGTGACGTGGCGCCGACGAGCACGCCGGACGGCAGCCTGCACATGAGTGCGCTCGACTACAAGGCGCAGGAAGACGCGCGCCGTTTCTCCTGGCAGTCGGATTCGGGCGAGCTGTCGATACGCGCGCGTGCTCCGCTGGATCTGGATCGCGAAACCAATGGCGACGTGTTGCTGGTGACCACGCTGCGCGTGGATGCCTTGCCCTCGCAGAACGTGTGGATCGGCATGGGTTGCGGCAAGGGTTGCCAGGGACGCGTGCAGCTGGGCAAAACCTTGTCCAAACTTCCGGTGGGCCAGTGGACACGCGTGGGTGTGCCATTGAAGTGTCTTCGTGCAGCCGGTGCGGACATGCACCACATCGACCAGCCCTTTGCATGGGGTGCGGGCAAGGGCACCGAGATCGCCATTTCCCGCGTGTCGCTCGGCACCGACATCGATCAAGTGGCTGAATGCGTCAAGTGATGGATGGGCATTTCGGGAGTGGCATATGCGGTTTTACTCGCCATCTCCCTGCGCTTAAAAAGTAGTCCGACGTAGGGTGTGCGTAAGCGATTACCTGCAATGGACGCTTGGATGTCTATTTGCTATTGCACAAAACTGGCGGGTGTTACATGTGTAACCATCCATAAAAGCAAGTCGTAGCAAGGGCTTCGAAGGTATTTGCACCTTGTTGCCGCGCGTCAAGCTTCTGCCGGGCAACCGGTCTATGATCGCCATGACAGCGCTGTCATACAACTGAATGACAGCGCTGTCATTGGGGGAAGTCATCAAGCCAGTCGCCGTCGAGGGCGGTGACGAACAACAATCCGATGAATTGAGGGGAAGTCACATGAAGTTGCGCTATTCGGCGTTGTACATCGCCATGTCCCTGGTGCTCGCCCCAGGCGTGGTGCTGGCAGCGGATCAGGATGCAGCGCCGCAGAGCGCGTCCTCGCAGAACTCCGCGCCGCCGGCCGACAAGAAGGTGAAGCAGCTCGACACGATTTCGGTGAGCGCGACCAAGCGCGAGACGCCGCTCCAGAAAACCCCGGTGGCGGTGAGCGCCATCACGCCCGATACGCTCGACAAAGAGCGCGTCATGACCGTGCAGGACCTGACCAAGCTCGTGCCGGGCCTGCAGGGCACCAGCCAGGGCGACCACGGCGTGGTCACGCTGACGCTTCGCGGTATCGGCAACGACAGCGCGAAAACCGAATACGCGGATCCGGAAGTGGCCACCTTCGTCGACGGCGTGTACGCGCCGCGTGCGGAAGCGGCGTCGGGCCTGCTGCTCGACATGGATGGCGTGGAAGTGCTGCGCGGTCCGCAGGGCACGCTGTGGGGTCGCAACTCCACGGCCGGTGCCATCAGCTTCCAGACGGCCAAGCCGGACATTGGCGCGGGCTTCTACGGCAATGCGCAGGTGGAAGCGGGCAACTACAACCAGATGGGCGCGCGCGCCGCGTTCAACCTGCCCATCAGCGACACCTTTGCCATGCGCGTGGCAGTCGTGCATGAACAGCACGACGGCTACGTCGATTACCAGAACCCGTCCAGCGAACTGCCCACCGTGGCGCAGCAGCAGCAGGCGTACCTGGCCTCGGGTGGCAACCCGGCGAACTTCAAGTCGATCGACCCCAGCCAGTATGTGCAGGGCGGCCAGAAGTACAACTCGCAGGATCAGTCCGCCGCCCGCGTGAGCGCGCTGTGGCAGCCCAACGATTCGTTCAAGTGGAACCTGTCGTACGAGTACTTCCTCGATCGCGGCACGCCGGACCTCAGCCTGATGCAGACGCCGCGCCAGGGCCAGGATTTCTGGTCCGCGCTGATCGACACCGCGCCGTACCTGGACCGTACGTCCAAGACGCTGCGCAGCCGCATGGACTGGAACATCAACGAGGGCATGCAGCTCTCCTACATCGCCGGCTACAACCGTTACTCGGGCAAGAGCGATTTCGACCAGGACGTCGGCGTGGCCGTGCCCACCAGCTTCACCACGGGCGGCGTGTACCAGGATGACCGCACCAACTACTCCAACTACGAAAGCTGGAGCCAGGAAGTGGACCTGAAGTCCACCGGCCCGCAGACCGTCGACTGGATCGTGGGTGCGTACTACGGCTACGAAGACAACAACATCCGCTTCGACATCCCCATCATGAACGGCACCCGCTACGGTTCCGTCAGCTGGCAGGGTTCCTTCATCCAGCCCAAGGAAACGGTGGAGTCATATGCGTTGTTCGGCCAGGCCAC
This sequence comes from Dyella telluris, assembly GCF_014297575.1. Lineage (NCBI taxonomy): Bacteria > Pseudomonadati > Pseudomonadota > Gammaproteobacteria > Lysobacterales > Rhodanobacteraceae > Dyella > Dyella telluris. The sequence continues at coordinate 2,597,809 of NZ_CP060412.1, forward strand.
CTGGCACATCAGCGATCACTGGCGCCTGACCGGCGGTGCGCGCTGGTCGCACGATGACAAGGAAAACAAGGGCGGCATCAACTGGGGCTGGAACTATGACCCCACCGTGCCGCAGGTGCCGATCTCCCCGGGCGTGTATCCGGATCCGTCGAACGGTTTCAGCATCTCGCAGGTGAACACGGCCAAGTACAGCAAGGGCAAGCCGACCTGGCTGCTTCGCGTGGATACCGACGTTGGCTCCAACGGCCTGCTTTACGCCAGCGTGTCCACCGGTTACAAGTCCGGCGGTACGCAGGACGCGGGCACGCTCTACAAGCCCGAAACGCTGACCAACTATGAAATCGGCAGCAAGTTCACCTTCCTCGATGGCCACATGACGTGGAACTCGGCCATCTACTACGAAGACTTCAAGAACTTCCAGCTGTCCGCGCCCATCGTCTATCCGGACGGCAACCACGGCCTGGGCTTCTCCAACGTGGGCGGCACCACCGAGGTCTTCGGTATCGAGTCGGAGCTGGCTTATCAGCAGAAGGACGATCGCGCGAGCCTGATTTTCTCGGCCATTCCGAAGAAGAAGCTCGGTACGCTGGTCTACGCCGGTTCCAACGACTACCAGGGCCTGCCCGCCTGTCCGCCGGCGTCGAATCTGGCCAACTGCATGAACGTTACCGGCAACGACCTGCCGCACGCGCCGAACGTCTCGCTCACTGCGATCTACGAGCATGACTTCCATCTCGGCAACGGCGGCAAGCTGACCCCGCGCGTCAGCGCCCAGTACCAGAGCACGCAGTGGCTGAGCTACTTCAACCTGGGCTCGGGCGACCAGCAGAAGGCGTATACGCGCGGCGACCTGTCGTTGCGTTACACCGAGCCGGGCGACAAGTGGTGGGTCAACGCGTACGTGCAGAACATCTCCGACGACAAGATCCGCACCAGTGCGGGGCGCTTCCTGATGTCGGATGGTTCGCTGCAGTACGTGTCGCAGTACCTCGCTCCGCGCACTTACGGCGTGCAGCTGGGCGTCTGGTTCTGACGAGATGAAAGGCGGCCCCCATGATGCACGCGCCGCCCATGCTTTGCCGTTCTACAGGCGACGCTACGGAAGGCGTCGCCGCCTCTCCCCTTGAATGGCGTTTTTGCCGGGTCCGCGTGGGGTGGCCCGGCATTTCTTTTATGCAATCGGCTGCGGGACAAGCGCAGCACGTTTCCGGCGCAGGCGCCGGGCGGGAGACACCATGGCTCGTCTGAAGAAAGTGCTGATCGTGGGCGGCGGTACCGCCGGCTGGCTGGCGGCCTGTTACCTGGCCAAGGCGGTGAACGCCGTGGATCCGCAGGGCGTGCAGGTGCACCTGGTGGAGTCCCCGGATATCGGCCTGCTGGGCGTCGGCGAAGCCACGTTTCCCTCCATCCGCGGCACGCTCGCGGCCATTGGCCTGGATGAGCGCCGTTTCCTGGTGGGCGCCACGGCCACCTACAAGCAAGGCATTCACTACCGTCACTGGGTGCGCCCGCCGGGCACGCCGGGTGCCGATCACTTCTTTCATCCGTTCAATGCGCCCAGCCAGCGTCCGGGTGGGCCGGACCTGGTGCCGTACTGGTTGCTGGGCGCGGCACCGGAAGGCATGCCATTCGCCGATGCGGTGTCGATGCAGGCTACGCTGGTCGATCACTCGCGCGGCCCCAAGCGCTTCAAGGACGCCGACTACCAGGGGCCGATGAACCACGCGTTCCACTTCGACGCCGCCTGCTTCGCGCGGGTGCTGGCCGAACACGGGCAGGAGGCACTCGGCGTCAAGCGCCACGTGGCCACCGTGGAGCGCACCGAGCTGGACGAGCAAGGCGCCATCGCACGCGTGGTGACCAAGGAGCTGGGCGAACTGACGGCAGATCTCTATGTCGACTGCACCGGCCTGCGCAGCATGCTGATCGGCAACGTCATGCAGTCGCCCTTCCGCAGCCGCGCCGATGTGCTGTTCGCCAACCGTGCCGTGGCCATGCAGGTGCCCTACGCCAGCGCCGATGCGCCGATTCCGTCCTACACCATTTCCACCGCACAGGAAGCCGGCTGGATCTGGGATATCGGCCTGCAGAAGCGTCGTGGCGTGGGCTACGTGTATTCATCGAACCACACCACGCAAGAGCGCGCGGAGGAAGTGTTCCGCGGCTACCTGGGGCCTGCCGCCAACGGCCTGAAGGCCATGCACATCAAGTTCGAAACCGGCTATCGCCCCGAGCACTGGCGCAAGAACTGCGTGGCCGTGGGCCTGGCCGGTGGCTTCGTCGAGCCGCTGGAATCCACCGGCATCGCGCTGATCGAACTGGCGACCTACCTGCTTACCCACCTGTTGCCCAGCGACACGGACCAGATGGAGCAGGCCGCGCGTCACTTCAACGAGATGATGATTGCGCGCTACGACCGCATCATCGATTTCATCAAGATGCACTACTGCCTGAGCCAGCGCCGGGATTCACCGTTCTGGATCGACAACGCCGATCCGGCGAGCATCCCGCAGACACTGCAGGACAAGCTGGCGCAGTGGAAGCATCGCCCGCCGCACCGCCTGGATTTCGTCAGCGACCTGGAGATGTTCCTGGTCTGCAGCTGGCAATACGTGCTGTACGGCATGGAGTTCAAGACCGACCTCAGCGCCATGCGCCATGCCTATCCGCGCATGGACGACGCACGCCAGGAGTTCCGCAACATCCAGCTGGCCGCCTCGCAGGCCCTGCACGACCTGCCGGACCATCGCGCCCTGGTGGAAAAGATGTGCCGGGAACATCGCGAACGTACGGGAATGGATTCGGTCGTCGCCTGAAAGACGGCGTCGTGCCGTGATGCAGGGCGCCGTGGTGCGAGCTCAGCGAGTAGCCCGCCGGAACACCACCCGGTCATCGAAGGCCATGCTCAGCATGGCCCAGAGTCCGCCGAACAACGTGCTGCCGATAAGCATCGATACCAGCAGCGAGTCGTAGAAGAAGTGATGCGAGGCGATGGCGAGCCAGATCGATGGCAGCAGCGCTGTCATCGTGTAAGGCCATGGCACGCCATAGCTCACGGTGGCGTCGCAACTGCGGCAGACCTTGATGCCCTTGCGCAGTTCGATCGCGCAGTGCGGGCAGATGATGAACTGGACAGACAAAGATGACACCCGTGGGAGAAAGCACCCACGGTAAGCACTCTCAAGGCACTCATCTATCGGACAAGTCGGGAAAGCCTGGGTGCACCGATCAGGGGCTCGTGGCGAGGGTCCGGAACCGGTTGATGAGGGTGAGCGGCGCGTGCGGTTGCTTCGGCCGTCCTGCCCTCATCGCTCTTTCGTGAACTGCAAGGCCGCCGTCACGGGCGGCCTTGCATGGTGCCGCAGGGGATGCTCAGCGCTCGTAGTGCACGTCATCGATGGCGTGGTCGACGGCGGCCTGCGCCTGCTCCACATGCATCAGTGCGCGATGCTTGAGGTCGCGCGTCATAGGGTCATCTTCTTCGCGATCAATGTCGTGGTGAACCCTGGCCAGCAGGTCGGCGGCCTGATGCAGGCGGCCGGGCTGGTCCATCGGTGCGTCGACCTGCGGGTGGTCATCGAGATTCTTGCCGTCGTCGTAGGCGGCATGCTTGATCTCGCCAATGGCACGATCGATCTCGGTGATGGCGATGTCCTCCTGGCTGCTCACCGCCGCGTCGCCCGGGCGATGCGCAATCATCCAGCGCGCGGCGCGCAGATCGGACAACGCATGCAGGTAAGCCGGGTGATGGCCCGGCATGTCGGCGTGGGCGGAAAGCGGCAACAACACGGTCATGCCGGCAGTCAAAATCATGCGCTTGTACAGCAACTTCATGCGGCCCCCTCGGGTGTGAAAGTGGCCGCATTATTCAGTGGCGTCGCTTGCGCATGCCTTGCTGCCGGATAGCGTGTTTATCCGGCAGTCGGCAAGGTTTCCACGTGGCTCAGTGCGTTGTGTCGGCCACGTTGCCGGCGCCGAACGTGCGGATGGTTTCGTCGATGGCGAAATCGGCAGCGTTCATCGATGCATCGGCGCGATAGCGATTCCAGTCGCGCTCCATCGCACGAAGCAGAACCCGCCGCGGCGTATCGCCCGCATCGCTGGCGGCTACCTCGTGGCCATCACCGTAAGACGTGGGAAGTTTCGACTGCATAAGCAGGCACAGCGCCTCCTCGATGTCGTACGAGGTGCCGCCACGGGTGGAGATCGCATCGATCGCCCTGGTCGCGTTCTTGCGCTTCTTCCAGCCACCGTCATGCCCGTTCATCATCATGTGGGTGCCCTCGTAACCGACCACGGCGGAGAGGTCGGCATCTTTCATGGTGGCGAACATGATGGGCGGATTCTCCATGTTCTTGCCAAGCGGGCCGAGCGCGATCACGGCGACCTTCACTGATGCATAGGGAAAGCGCATGCGCGTGAGTTGTTCCAGTCGCTCAACGTTGTGGCTCTTGGCTTCTTCGGCCTTCCATGCGGCGATGGTCGCCTGCTCCACCGGCTCCACGTGCTGCTGCCAGTACGACATGAACGCATGGAAGCGGGGCTCACCCTGCCTGAGGGTGTCAACGAGCACGGTGCTGTCGTCGTAGGTATAGGCCAGCTTGTAGAGGTCGTCGTAGCTGCGTACATCCGACGCCATCACATAGGCGGGCAGGAACATGCCGGTGTTGAGCTCCTTCACGCCATCCAGCGGCACGGAAGCACGCAGGTCGGGAAAGTTCGCGTTGTCACGGTGCAGCAGGTAGAAAAGGAAGTCGGCGTATGGGGAAGCGACAAAATCCAGCGTGGCGCCGTTACTCCCTGTCTTCGTGGATGGTGTGGCGTTCGCCACGGCGCCAAGCAGCAACAGCGCCGTCAGCGCAGCCCGAAGCACGAAACCTTGCTTGCCCTTCTCCATGTCATCCTCCCGGGATTGCGCGGACTCAACTGCACTGGACAGCGGAACACACATGACCGGCTGGACCGGCGGAGCCAGCCGGGAAACACGCAAACGCGCGACGCGTTGCGGTCGAGGCATCCTGAATGCCGGCGATGCGATGTGCGGGGGACTTCATCACCGGCTGACCGCATCAAAGCGCAGGCGACCGACGATGACAAGGGGGGCGAACGGGCCACCGACAACCCGCCATCCATGGCAGGCCGACGTGGTGCTGACCATCAGGCGTAGCGATCAGCCAGCGCGTCGGTGGCGCCGATGAGTACATCCGTGATGGCCGGATCCGCGGCGCTGTGACCGGCCAGCACCATATGGAACGACGCCTCCGGCCACGCCGTGGCCAGATCGTGCGCGGTCTTCGCCGGACAGATCACGTCGTAGCGGCCGTGCACGATGGTGGTGGGAATGCGGCGGATGCGATCGATATCACGCAGCAGCTGGTCCGGCTCAAGGAAGATCTTGTGGCGGAAGTAATGCGCTTCCGTGCGCGCCACGCTGACCGCGGCATGCGGGTCTTCGAAGATGCCCGGCTCATCGGGATCGTGCACCAGCGTGGTGCTGCCGCCTTCCCAGTCGCTCCACGCGCGGGCTGCGGCCATGCGTACGGCTTCGTCGTCGCTGTCCAGTCGGCGCCAGTAGGCTTCGACCATGTTGTCGCGCTCGTCTTCCGGAATGTGCGCCACGTAATGGGCCCAGCGTTCGGGGAAGATCCAGCGTGCGCCGCCATCCAGTTCGTTGAACCAGCGCAACTCCGCGGGGCGGCCAAGGAAGATGCCGCGCAACACCAGCCCGAGCACGCGCTCCGGATGCTTCTGCGCATAGGCAAGGGAGAGCGTGGAACCCCAGGAGCCGCCGAACACCACCCAGCGCTCGATGCCGGCGTGTTCGCGGATGGCCTCGATATCGTCCACCAGGTGCCAGGTGGTGTTGTTGCGCAGCTCGGCCTGAGGCGTGGACTTGCCCGCGCCACGCTGGTCGAACAGCACGATGCGATAGCGGGCGGGATCGAAGAACCGGCGGTGATACGCGGAAAGCCCGGAGCCGGGGCCGCCGTGCAGGAACAGTACGGGCAGGCCATCGGGGTTGCCGCATTCCTCCACGTGGAGCTCGTGGATCTCGTCCACGCGCAGGCGATAGGTGCGATAGGGCTCGATCTCGGGATATAGCTCGCGCATGGTCAGGTCCGTAGCAGTGCTCACCGAAGCATAGCCACCTCGGCCTCCAGGGGAAAAGCACGGCGTCCCGATGCCCGCCACCGGGGGCATCGGGACAGCCGGGCCCATCCCCGGGCGGAAGGGGCCCGGTGGCCTGCCCCGGGGTCAGATCTTGTAGTTGAGACCGAACATCACCGTGCGGCCCCACGTGTTGTAGTCGAGCGGACGACCCACCTGCACATTGTTCGGCAGGTCGGAGATCTGCTCGGTCTTGTACGGCGAATTGGTCAGGTTGTAGACCTGCAGCAGGATCGACAAGCCGTTCCAGCTGCCCTGCGTGAAGGCGTAACCCGCCTGGAAGTCGGTCTGCTTGTCGGCCAGCACCTTCTGGTAGCCCAGCTGGTCGAACAGCGCGATGGCTTCGCCGGTGAACGACGAGCGGTAGCGTTCGGTGAGGCGGAACGACCAGCCGAACTTCTCGTAGTACAGCGTGAGGTTGGCGACCTTGCGCGACAGGCCTGGCAGGGTGCTCGGTGCGCCGGGAATGGAGGTGATCGAGCTCACCGGCACGGTGCTGTTGGTCAGCGAGAAGTTGCCCTGCATGCCGAAGCCGTCCAGCCAGTGCGTGACCAGGCCGCCTTCCAGCGAACCGGACAGCTCAAGGCCCTGCATCTTGCCGCCGGTGCCGTTCTCCGGAGTGGTGAACGAGCCGATGTTGCTGCTGGCCGGGTGAGTGGGATCGTCGTTGGTGTAGTGGGAGAAGTCATAGTCGAGCACGGTCTGGTTGTAGATGTAGTTCAACAGGTTCTTGTTGAACACCGCGACGGCAACGTAGCTCGACTTGCCGAAGTATTTTTCCCACGACAGGTCCGTGCCCACCGCCACATACGGCTTGAGGTTCGGGTTGCCGCCGCTGCCCGTCCACAGGTACTGCCCGGCGGCGGGACCGGATTCCACCAGGTTGAGGCTGGCGGACGTCGCCACCTTCTCGTCATCGATGCGACCGCGCGCCATGGTCTTGGCCAGGCCAAAGCGCAGGTACTGCTTCTCGCCAATGGTCGCGATCAGGTTGAGGCTCGGCAGCACGTTGTTGTACGAGGTGCCGCCGCTGATGGGGGCCACCAGGTCGTTGCCGTTGGTCTGCAGTGCATCGGACGACTGGTTGGTGTGCACGAACTGCACGCCCGCATTGCCGCGTAGCGGTATGTCACCCAGCATCGTGTCGATGTTGAACTTCACGTAGGCCACGGGGACTTTTTCTTCCACCGAGTAATTGCGCGCCCAGTCGTTCTGTCCGTTGCCCGAGGTGAGGTAGAACTGGCTGTTCAGCGCAGCCAGCACGTTGTAGTTGAGGATGGAGCCGATGCCGCCGTAGCTGAGGTTGGTCGGTCCATAGATGAAGGACGGGTTGATCGGCACGCTGTAGGCAGGGTTGTAGTCGCTGCCGGTGGAGCCGTTGCCGTTGAGCCACGCGAACTGCACGTCCGCCGACTTGGTCTTCTTGCGGTCGGAGTAGTTCACGCCCGCGTCAACCGTGCTGAAGATCCAGCCGACGGGGTGCGACACCTGCAGGCGGATGGCCTTGATGTGATCGTCCTGGTGGTCGAACTCCTGGCGGCCGTTGTAGCCGTAGTCGTCCGGGTCGGTGAACATGATGGACGACGGGTCGGACAGGTCCACGCCGGTACGGAAATTCGGGTAACCGTAGTTCTGCGGCGTGGCGAACTGCACGCTGGTGGTGCCCTGGTCAGGGATGCCCGAAAACAGGTACGCGTCGTGCAGATCCTTCTTCGCGCTGGAGTACGACAGATCGGCCATGGCCTCCCAGCCGTTGCCGAACTGGAACTGGTTGTTCCAGCCCACCGAGAACAGCTTGTCGTGTTCCTTGGTGTATTCGTTCTGCAGGATCGGGCGGATGTTGTCGATGGTGCCGGTGGTGACGATGGGATAGGGCGATGCGGGCACGGTGCCGACGTTGCTGTATTCAGCGGGGCCTGCGCTGTTATACGGGCCGCTCGCCCACTGCGCGCCGTTGGTGTACTTCTTTTCGTTGAAGGTGGAGTAGTAGGTATCCAGCGTGCCGTGGTACCAGTCGTTGGGCGCCCACTCCAGCACCGCCATCAGGCCGTTGCGCAGCTGGTTCTCCGATTGCGCGCGCAGCTGCATGCCTTCCTGCGAGAGCACGCTGTCGGGCATGCCCGGCGTGTGCGGCCCACCCCACGCGTCTTCGATGCTGCCCGGGCCGTTGTCCAGGCTCCACCACCAGGCCTGGTACTGCTTCTCCTGGATGGGCGAGTCGAGCTGCGCGAAACCTACCGCGACGCCCAGCGTGTGGTCGAGGAACTGGTCCACGTACGAGAAACTCGCGCGATGGCCCAGGTCGCCGGTGCCCGTGCCGGGGTTCAGCTTGCCGTTGCTCGTGTATTCGCCGCGCAGGTTGGCGGCAATGGCGCGGTTGGGCAGGTCCAGTGGATGCAGCGTGTGCAGGTCCATCGTGCCGGACAGGCCCTGGCCGATCAGGCTGGCATCGGGCGTCTTGTACACCACCGCGCCGCTGATCAGTTCGGCAGGATACTGGTCGAACTCCACGCCGCGGTTTTCGCCGATGGTCGCCTGTTCGCGCCCGTTGAGCGTGGTGCCGGCAAAATCAGGCGAGAGGCCGCGAATGGAGATCTGGTCAGCACGGCCGTCGACACGCTGTGTGGCGAGGCCCGGCAGGCGCGCCAGGCTTTCGGCGATGCTTGCATCCGGCAGCTTGCCGATGTCTTCGGCAGAGATCGCCTCCACGATATTGTTGGCGTTTTCCTTGGTCCGCAGCGCGTTCTCGATGCTGCCGGCAATGCCAGTCACCACGATCGCATCGAGGTTGGTGGCACGGCCTTCGGATTTCGCCGCCTGCTTGTCCGCAGCCTTCTTGTCGGCTGGCGCGGGCTGCGTGGTTTGCGGTGTGCTGGCGGGCTGGTCCTGCGTCTGTTGCGCCCATGCCGGGCTGGCGGTGCCCATGGCGAGCAGTGCAGCGGCACAGGCGGCGGCAAGCGGGCGCCTGGCCCGGGGCATGCGATGTACGACGAGATACTGCGAGCGGCGACAGTCCATCTCTCTTCCCCATGTCGTTGTGTGTGGCCGTGCCCCCCGGCACGGCGCAGCGCAGGCATGCGCGTCCATGGCCATCAAGCTCTTTCGATCAGGCGGCCAAACGTCAGGTTTCTGCGTGCGGGCGAGAGCATGGGCGAGAGAAATTGCCGCGTCATCATGCGACGCAACAACCGGGTTGCGTGCGGGTCAGGTAGCTGAAGGAGATTGCCGCCGGTGTTCAGCGTGATGAGGAAACCGTCATCATTTGGCCGGCGTGACTGTGCATGCGGCAAAGATCGGCGGTGCATCCGGCCCGGCCGTCATGTCGTAGAGGTCGCCCTGCTCGCCCTTGGTCCACCATGTATAGGGACCGGCCACGTATTTCACGCCGGAGGCCGCGATGGTGTCGACGAACAGCATCGCCTTGCCCTTCACCGTGAGCCTGGCAAAGCTCTGCCCCTCGTGCTGGTTGTAGTAGGCCACCTGCAGCGACTTGCCATCCTGGCACTGGTAGTTGCGTACCAGCGTGTTGTCCACCGGGATCGGCGGCAGGGCGTTCGTCCCGGCCGTGGCGAGCGGCCCCATCAACATCATCGACGTGGCGAGGGCGGCGTGCATGAGCTTTCGAGTGATCGCGGCCATGGCCTAGTTCACCTCGTCGTAGACGTATTCGTGCTGGCCGTCGCGCAATACCAGCTTGCGATCGGAACCGGTGCCTGACATCACGAACTCGAAACCGTCAGAGCCCGGCGAAATGGTGACGAAGGAAACCGTGCCGTCATCGTTCTTGCGCGATGCCACTTCGCTGTGCCACGCGCCGAAGTTGAACACCGGGTGCTCGCCGCTGCGATCCACCTGGATGTTGCCGACGGCAGGGTTGCGATAGTGCTCGGCGAGCCTGGCCACCTGTGCCGGGTCGGCCGGCACGACAAGGCGTTTGCGCTCGGCGGCAATCTGCGCCTTCAGCCGCTTTACGCCCGCATCGATATCACCCTGCGCCAGCGGTTTGCCGTCGAACAGGAGTTCCAGCAGGCGGCGCTGGAAGGGCCCGCGAATGAACATGCCGGCATCCGCATTGGTCAGGATGACCGCGCCCACGCCCTGTTCCGGCAGCCAAAGCATGTCCGAATGAAAGCCGGCCAGGTCGCCGCCGTGATGCACCACCGGCACGCCCCAGGTGTGGTCCACCATCAGGCCCATGCCATAGGTGGCCGTGGTGCCCAGCGCCACGTTGGGCTTGCGGCGTTCAAGCAGCGCCTCTTTCGATACGTAGCGTTGGCCATCGGGCAGCAGGCCTTCGGCCAGCTCCATCTGCACGTAATGCAGCATGTCGCTGACCGAGCTCCACGCGGCGCCGGCCGGGCGGGCAGCGCGGATGGAATCGTTGATGCCCATGGCGGCGACTTCGGTGCGGCCGTCCACGTCAAAGCCGTGCGGCGTGGCGTGGTCGCCAAGCAGCGCCTTCTCATAGTCGAAGGTGGTGATCTTCATGCCCAGCGGGTCGAACACCTGGCGTTGCATGGCAAGGTCGTACGCCGCGCCCAGTTCAAGGCTGGGATACAGCACGTGGCCACCGAGGTAGCCGGCAGCTGCCGCCATCAGGTTGGAGTACTGGAACAGCTCGCCGAACTTGCTGGTGGGCTGCATGCCGGACAAGGCTTTCATGACCGATGCCGGCGTGGCATCGCGGCTGTTGAACACCCACTCCATGTCCTGACGCGGCATGCCGGTGCAGGCGCAGATCAGGTGGCGGATAAGCACCTGCTTCGTAGTGGCAGTGTCGCCCAGCCGGAACGACGGCATCACCTGCACCACCGGCGTATTCCAGGTGAACTTCTTCTGATCCACCTCGCGCGCCAGCATCAGGGTGGTCAGCGCCTTGCTGTTGGAGGCAATCATGAACAGCGTATCGGCGTCGACCGCGTCGGCCTTGCCGATGTCGCGCACACCCAGGCCGCCGGCAAACACGACTTTGCCCTGATCAATCAGGCCAATGGCGATACCGGGCACGTCGTACGCCTTGCGTGCGTTGTCCACGAAGGCCTTGAGCGTCTCGATGCGCCCCGCATCCAGCGGATGCGCCTTGCGGCCGTTGAAGCTTTCGCGCTTGTAGCCCTTGGGCAGCAGGCGATCGGAGATGGCCCGCGTCTGTGAGGCGCGCTTCTCTCCCACGTCCGTCGGCATGTCGTAGATCAGCACCGTGTACTGGTCGCCGTGACGGTAGGCGAACGCGAGAACGTCGCGCTTGTCGTTGGCGGAGGTCTCGTAGTTGTAGACGCGGATCTGGTCCCAGTCGTCGCGCGCGGCCACGTCGCTCGACACCTGCAGCGGCCACGTTTTAGCCGGTGCGTAGGCTTTCCACGCCTTGCTGGTGGCATCGTCGGGCGTATCCGCCTTCACGTCGACCAGCACGATCTGCGCACCGGCTTCCGGCGGGTTCAGCGTGACCTTATTGCCGGCCACATGCATGGTCCACTCGGCAGGCACCGTGAACTGCGTGCCGGTGGAGGTCGTACCGGGGGTGTCGGTCGTGGCTGCCGAGGCCGCGGCAGGGGGTGGTGCAACATCCGCCAGCGCGGTGTTGGACAACAGCAGCAAGCCGACCAGTGCAACGCAACGCATCAACATGGAGGCACCTCGCCCGAGGAGAACGCTCTGCTGTCGTACGCCTTCAAGCAGGGCGTTTGGACAGGGTCGATGACACGGTGGACCGGGGCAGTCTACACACGTTGGCACGCAGCGCCAGTGCGTTGACGGGCCATGACATGCCCGGAACTGTGCGGCAATCACGATCAAACGACAGCTGCCATGTCCATCATCCACGCATGGCGTCACCCGATGATGCGACGAAAGCCCCGCGCCAGACAGCTGGATATCATGGCGGTGGCGCATACAATCCAGTTCGCACAAGATGCAGCGATGAACATGACCGATACCTTTGCCCCGCCCGATTTCATTGGCCAACTGGCCGCCTCCGTCGCCAAGGCGCGCACGCTGGAAGAGCTGGTGCGTCCCCTGCTCGAGCTGCTGCAGACGGTGACGGGGCTGGAATCCACCTACCTCACCACCATCGACACGCAGGCGGGTTACCAGTACATCCTGTTCTCGCGCAACACGAGCCGGCTGGACATTCCCGAGGGCCTGTCCGTGCCGTGGGAAGGCACGCTGTGCAAGCGGGCACTGGAGGAAGGGCGGCCCTATACCGACGACGTCGCCAACTGCTGGGCGGATTCCGGCCCCGCGCGCGAGTTGGGTATCGAGACCTACGCGAGCACGCCCGTGCGGCTGGACGATGGCACGCTCTATGGCACCCTGTGCGCGGCCAGTGGCGAGCGCAAGCCGCTGGCGGACGGCGCGGAACAGGTGCTGCAGATGTTCTCGCGCCTGATCGGCCAGCAGATCGAACGCGAACGCATGTTGCAGGCACTGCAACGCGCCAACGACACGCTGGCGGTGAGTGCGCTGACCGATGCAACCACCAGCCTGCCCAATCGCCGCGCCCTGATGGACGAGCTGCGCCGCCGCCTCACCGGCCATGGTCCGGACGGGCACGCGCTTATCGTGGCCTTCGTCGACCTGGATCAGTTCAAGGCGATCAACGATATCCATGGCCACGACGCCGGCGATCGCTTCCTCGCCGCCATCGGCGGGCGCATGCAGGGCGCGGTGCGGGCTGGGGATTTCGTGGCACGACTGGGCGGCGATGAATTCGTGGTGCTCTCCAGCCCCGCACACGGGGACGCGCTGGTGGTCGCCGATGCCCTGCGAAAACGCCTGCAGGAAGCCACCACGGGCCGCTTCCATCTTGGCGAACTCACCCTGGATTACGCCGGCCCCAGCATCGGCAGCATCGTATCCATGTCTGGCGACGTGGAGCCGGAGGCACTGCTCGCCGAAGCGGACGCCGCCATGTATCAGGTCAAGCGCGAGCGCAAGCAGGGACAACCGCCGCGCTGAGCGCGCGGCGGCCGGTTCACGCCGGCAGCTTCAGCGAGCGAAGCAGGTCGGACAATCCCAGCCACAGCAGCTGCATGCCGATGCAGAACGTGATGAGTGCGAACAGCCGCATCACGATCTTGGTGCCGGCGGCGCCCAGCCAGCGTTCCAGTGTTCCTGCAGAACGCATGCATACATAGATGCTCAGGCTCAGCACGGCCAGTGCCGCCACGACGCCGAGCACGTGAGCCACTTCGAGCCCTTGCTGGGGCGAGCTGGTACCCAGCGCGATCGCCACCGAGATGGAGCCCGGACCCACCATCAGGGGCAAGGTCAGCGGATAGAAGGTCTTGGCCGCGAGCGATGCATTCGGCCTGGCCGCCTGCACCTCCTGCGCCTTGACCGCCGCTTCACCGTCGTCCTCGTCGGGCTTCTGCAGCAGGTTCCAGCCGGCCACCGCGATGATCATGCCGCCTGCCACGCGCAGCACCGGAATGGAGATGCCAAAAAAGGTGAGCACGTAGGCGCCCATTACCAGCGACACCAGCAGGATCGCAAAGCTGTTGAGGGTGATGCGCCATGCAAGGTCGGTGCGCTCGGCGGCGGATGTTCGCGGCACCATGCTCAGCACGATGAAGGCCGAGCCGATGGGGTTGATCACCGGGAACAGGCCCGTGATCAACAGCAAGGCAGTCTGGATGAAGTCCTTGAACATGGCTGACGGCTCCTCGATGTACGCTGGCGCGCCCGCACATCGCAACATGGACGGATGAAAGGGGCAAGGGAATGCCAGCCGGCGCGCGCCGGCGGCCATATTCCCCGCTCAGGGGGCCATCACGCTGTCGTCATGTGCCGCAAAGCGATGAAGGATGCCGCCGAGACTGCGCAGATCCTGGCTGTTATGCCGCGCCACCTGGTGCAGCGGCGCCGTCGGGCCACCGCGCAGGAACCCCAGCCATGCCGCTGGCGCTTCCGATCCCGGCAGGTCATCTTCCCGCACCACCTGCAACAACTTCCGCTCTGCCGTGGCCAGCCGGCAGTTCTCCCAGGCGCCGCGCCAGCGTCGCCGTACGGGATGAAGCAGGTCGATATGCGCAAGCCCCTCCAGCGGGCACGTGCGCTGCTGCAGGCGGAAACGTGTCTTCAGCAGTGGCGCGTCATACGATTTGCCGTTGTAGCTCACCAGCACCGCATCCGGCCGCAACCACGTTGCAAAACATTCCAGCATGGCGGCTTCGCCGGCCAGGGTGGTGATCAGCAGTTGCCGTTCGCGAAAGCCGCCTTCATGCCAGTCGCCCACGCCGATCATGAAGGCGCGGGTGCCGGTGCCGCCGGCCAGGCCGGTGGTTTCGGTGTCGAACAGGAACAGGCGCGTGGGATCGATCACCTCGTCGATGCGGGCGAAGCCAGCGTGGAATGCAGGCGGCGCCGGCGGCCAGGCACTGCGTGCTTCGCATAACTGCAGGCCCGGCGCGATGGTCACGCCGGGTAGTGAGGCGGGATCCACCACGGCCTTGCGACGCGGCGGGCTGCCTTGGACGCGCTGGCGTATGCCAAGCAACTGGGCGATGTTGTCTGGCAGTGCGGGGCGCTGGCGCGCGGGAGCGGGCGTTGGCACCGGCGCCGGGGCCGGTGGCAATACGCCGGCCTGGCGGCGCAAACCGCGCAGTTTGTCGGCCAGTGCGCTCACAGGGCGATGACCAGATCGAGCACGCGCGTGGCGAGCGATTTCAGCGAGCGTTCGTTCTGCTCGTCCACGGCCAGCACCGGCCCGACGCAGGCGGGGCAGCCGGCGCGGCAGTCGCAGCGCTGCACCAGTTCGCGGGCCAGGCGCACCAGGTCTTCCCGTCGCTCGAATAGCGGCGCGCTGAGGCCCACGCCACCGGGGAAGGCGTCGTAGAGGTAAAGCGTGGGAATGAAGGGGCCGAGCGTGGATGGCTCACCTTCGCCGAAGCCGGAGCGGATCTGCGCGCGGCCATTGGCATCGGGCGTGGCGAACCACGCGCCATCGCCGCTGCCCACGGCCTTCTGCAGATCGCGCGCCTCGGCCATCACCGCCACCGTCGCCACGATATGCAAGGCGTGTGCGGCGGCAAGGAAACCATCGAGTGCTTCTTGTCGGTGATCGAACGCCTGCTCCAGCGCGCGCTGCGGCAACTGCCACCACACGGCGGTGGTATGCAGCTCCAGATCAGGCAGGTTTACCGGGCCGTAGCCGATGTTCTCGTGTGTGTAGTAGCGGATTTTCTTGTAGCCAGCCACACGACGGGCCACGTGCACTTCGCCGTGATGCGCGCTGCCTGAGCCGGCGGGTGAGCCGTCGAAGGCTTCGAGCACTTTCAGCTTGGTGTAGTCGATGGCGTCGGTGTAGTAGTCGACGTTGGTGCGCGTGACGAAAGCCTTGCGGCCGTTCCAGTCCAGCCGCTCCACCTGATATGGCACCGACTGGACCATATGGATGGCGCCTTCGTACAGCGTGAGCGAAGCGGCACTGAAGTCCACCTCCGCGATGATGGTCTGGCGCCCGTCGGTGCGATCTACCACCACGAAGTTGCCGTCGGCCACGGAGCGAAGCGATACGGCATTGGCGGGGTAGCTGTCGGCGATCCATTCGAAGCGCTCGCCTTCCTGATGCAGCACGCCTTCCTCGGCCAGCACCTGCAGCCATGGCGTGGCGTCTTGCGGGCCAAACAGTTCGCCATCCCGGAACGGCAGCTCGAACGCAGCGCAGCGGATGTGGTCGAGCAGGATCAGCGGCTGATCGGCCGCGATGCGTGCATGTTCCGGTGGCGCACCCTGGAAGAATTCCGGATGCCGCACCAGGTACTGGTCCAGCGGATCGCTGCTGGCCACCAGCACGCCCAGCGAGGCCTGCTGGCGGCGGCCCGCGCGGCCGAAGCGCTGCCAGGTAGCGGCGACGCTGCCGGGATAACCGTTGAGCACGACGACATCGAGCGCGCCGATATCCACGCCCAGCTCCAGTGCCGAGGTGCTGACGATGCCGTCCACCTGTCCCGCGCGCATCTCGCGCTCCGCCGCGCGACGTTCGGTGGGCAGGTAGCCCCCGCGATAGGCGCGGATGCGCGGCGGCTTGCGTGGGTCGCTGTCGAATACGTCTTTCAGGTACTTGGTGAGCACCTCCACCATCAGGCGCGACTGCGCGAACACCAGCGTCTTCAGCCCGGCACGGATCGCCGTGCGTGCGATGCGGTTGGACTGCGAACGCGCCGAAGCACGCAGGCCAAGGTCAGGATTGACCACCGGCGGGTTCCACAGCAGCACGTGCTTCTCGCCCACCGGTGCGCCGCTCTCGGTGATCGCCGTGACGGGCTGCTCGATCAGCGCGCTGGCATGTTCGGCCGGGTTGCCGATGGTGGCCGAGCACAGGATGAACTGCGGCGACACGCCGTAGAACGCGCACACTCGCTGCAGCCGGCGCAGCACGTTGGCCACGTGCGAACCGAACACGCCGCGATAGGTATGTACTTCGTCGATGACGATGTAGCGCAGGTTCTCGAAGAACTGCGCCCATTTCGTGTGGTGCGGCAGGATGGCCTGGTGCAGCATGTCCGGGTTGCTCACCACGATGTCGCCGTGCAGGCGGATGGCCTGTCGCGCATCGCCGGGCGTGTCGCCATCGAAGGTGAAGGCCTTCACGCCGAGATCGCCGGCCTGGTTGAGCTCCAGCAGTTCGGCCACCTGATCCTGCGCCAGTGCCTTGGTGGGAAACAGGAACAGCGCCTTGGCCCGCTGGCGGATGGCCGCACTGATCACTGGCAAGGTGTAGCACAGTGATTTGCCCGAGGCGGTCGGCGTGGCGATCACCACATGCTCGCCGGCGGCGGTGGCGTTCCATGCCTGCGCCTGGTGCGCGTAGAGCTGGTGGATGCCGCGTGTGCGCAGCGCATGGGCCAGTGTCGCTGGCATATCGCCGGGTAGTGGCGCGAACTGGCCCTCGCGTCCGGGCAGCACGAACGAGCCGGTGATGCGGTCGCTGTAGCGTTTGCTCAGCCGGCGGGCGAGCTGGTCGCCACCGGAGGCCGGCGCGGCCAGTGCGCCGTCGCCGCGCACCGCGCGCTGGGCCAGGGGGTTGGGCAAGGCGTTCATGGGTGCACTCCGTCCGGGGCTGGCATTGCACCCGGGGGCCGTCTCAATCCCTGAGACCGTGCGCCCTGTCGGCATCACCCCCGTGTAGGAGCGCACCGCCTTTAAGAGTTTCCTAAGTGTCTTGTCGGATAATCCCGGCGAACATCGCCGGACGGGCGAAGGAGCGTCAGGCACGTGCACATTCTTCTGGTCGAGGACGATGCGCAGCTGGGATCAGCCATCCAGCGCGCCCTGGAACGGCTGAGCTATACGGTGTCGTGGTTGCGCGACGGCCGCTCGGCGCTCAATGCCATGCGCGACCGCACCGCCGATCTGGTGCTGCTGGACCTGGGCCTGCCGGGGCGCGACGGTATCGAGGTGCTGATCGAGGCCCGTCGCGCCCACGTGGAAACGCCGGTGCTGGTGATGACCGCGCGTGATGGCCTGTCGGCCCGCGTGGACGGCCTGGATGCCGGTGCGGATGACTACCTCACCAAGCCCTTCCATGTGGAAGAGCTGGCCGCGCGCATCCGCTCGCTGACGCGTCGCATGCGCGGCTTGTCGGTCAATCGCATCGACGTGGGCGTGCTGAGCCTGGACGTGGGCACCTCGGAGGTGAGTTTCCGCGGCGAGCCGGTGGACCTCACGCGACGCGAGTTCGCCCTGCTGCAGGCGCTGATGGAAAACGCCGGCAAGCTGGTGCGGCGCGAAAGCCTGGAAAATTCCTTGTACGGCCTGGATCACGTGGTGGGCAACAACGCGCTGGAAGTGCTGGTGCATTCGCTGCGCCGCAAGCTCAGCTTCGAGACCGTGCGCAACGTGCGCGGCTTTGGCTACATGATTCCACAGGACCCCAAGTGAGTCGCCGCAGCCTGCGCGCCCGTCTGGTCTGGCTGATCCTTGGCGTCATCGCGCTGGTGCTGGTGCCGCTGGGCGTTTACAGCATGCGGCGCACCATCAACGAAGTGAACGAACTGTCGGACGGCCGCCTCGCGCAATCGGCGCGCACGCTGCAGACGCTGGTGGACGAAATCGGCCTGCCCGCGTTGCAGAAGCGCAGCGCGGAGACGGGCATGGTCGTGCCGGTGGCCACCAAGCCCAGGCAGGAGGTGGTCCTGCATGGCCACACCTACGAATCGGAAGTGGGATTCCAGGTGTTCGACCGCACCGGCCGCACGCTCATGGCCACGGGCAACATGACCGCGCTGCCGGCGCCCGATGCCGCGCACTTCGGCTACCAGGACGTGCGGCTGGGTCACTATCGCTGGCGCCTGTTCACCTTGCCGCCTACGGACGACGGCCTGGTGGTGCGCGCCACCGAACGCTACGACAGCCGCCGCGACATCACCGTGGCGTTGTGGGTGGAGCACGCGCTGGCGCCATTGATTGCGCTGCCGGTGCTGGCGCTGTTGATTGGCTGGGCCGTGCGGCGCGGCCTGCGGCCGCTGGAGGCGCTGGCGGCCAAACTCGCCGCGCGCAAGCCGGGCAGCCGCGACACGCTCGACGTGATCGAGGCGCCGCGCGAACTGGAGCCAGTGCTGGACGCGCTCAACAGCCAGTTCACCCTGCTGGAGGAAGCGCTGGAGCGCGAACGTCGCTTCAGCGCGGATGTGGCGCACGAGCTGCGCACACCGCTGGCCTCCACCATGATCAACCTGGAGAACGCCCAGGCCAGCCGCGACACCGGCGAGGCGGACATTGCCCTGTCCGGCGCCCGCGAAAGCCTGGCGGCGCTGGCACGCCGCGTCGAGCAGCTGCTGTCGCTGGCGCGACTGGAAGCCAGCTCGCGTGCGGAACCGCATGCCGATATCGACCTGCTGACCGTGGCGCGCACCGTGATCGAAGAGCTGGCCCCCCTGATCGGCGACTCGGACGTGGAGCTGGACGTGGCCCTGGCCGATGGCAGGCTGATGGTGCGCGGCCATGAGGTAGCGCTGGCGGCCCTGCTGCGCAACCTGCTGGAAAACGCCTTGCGCCACGTGCCCATGGGCGGCCTGGTCAAGCTGATCATCCAGCGCGAGCAGGCGCACGCTGCGATCGACGTGATCGACAATGGCGAGGGCATTCCGCCCGAACGTCGCGCGGCGGTCTTCGCACGCTTCCATCGCGAGGCCGGCAGCCGGGGCGACGGCTATGGCCTGGGCCTGTCCATCGTGCAGCGGGCCGCACAACTGCATGACGCCACCATCGAGCTGCTGGATTCGCCCTATGGGCAAGGATTGCGTGTGAACGTACGCTTGCCGCTCAGCCGGGGCTGACCGGCGGGCGTAAGGCGCCGCTTTACAAAGTGAACGCTAAGACACTTTCGGTAGGGTATGTCTTCCCCCTTCTTGCACGGATTGTCGGTGTTCCATTCCCTTGCCAAGGCGCCCGCCGGACGGCCCCCGCGGATGCGCCAGGTCACTGCCGCGCTGCTGATGGCGTGTCTTGCCGGCTGTGCCACCTACCACGCCAAACCGCTGCCGGAGCAGGCCACGTCGGTGTCCTCGCTGTCGCAGCTCAATGGCTACGACGGCAGCACGCTGCCGCTGGACATGGCAGCGGTGGAGCGGTTGGCGCTGCTCAACAACCCGGACCTGCGCAGCCAGCATGCGCGCCGCCAGGCGGCCCAGGCCCAGCGCAAGCAGGATGGCGTGCTGCCCAACCCCACCGTCGGTGGCAACGTGGGTTACCTGCTGTCCGGGGTGGGTGATGCCACGGCCTGGACAGCATCGATCAGCCAGGACATCACCTCGCTGATCACGCTGCGTCCGCGCCGCGAAGCGGCCCAGGCGAATGCGGATGAAGTGGACGCGAGCCTGTTGTGGGAGCAGTGGCAGGTGATGGGCAAGGCGCGCCTGCTGGTCATCGACCTGGTCGAGGGCGAGCGGCAGATCCACCTGCAACAACAGGCGCTGGATGCACTGGCGCAACGCGAATCGCGCATTGTCAGCGCCGTGGCCGCAGCCAACATGGAGCGCGTGACGGTGGCTTCGGACCTTGCCGCCGCCGCCGATGCGCGCACGGCGTTGAATGACCTGCAGCGTCGCCAGCTGGACCTGAAGCAGCAGCTCGATGCGCT
This sequence comes from Dyella telluris, assembly GCF_014297575.1. NCBI lineage: Bacteria > Pseudomonadati > Pseudomonadota > Gammaproteobacteria > Lysobacterales > Rhodanobacteraceae > Dyella > Dyella telluris. The sequence continues at coordinate 2,618,057 of NZ_CP060412.1, forward strand.
GCTGGGGCTCCAGCCCGGTGTCGACCTGCCGCTGTCACACGATCTGCCGCAACCCAGTGTGGATGCGTCGGCGATCCGCCAACAGTTCGATGACGTGAGCCGTCGCCGTCCGGATCTGGTCGCCCTGCAGCTGGGCTATCGCGCGCAGGAAGCCACCTTGCGCGCCGCGGTGCTCGCGCAGTTTCCGCCGCTGGCCATCGGCTATGACGCCTCACAGGACAATAGCCGGGTGCGCAACGGTGGCCCGGCGGTGAACTTCACGCTGCCGCTGTTCGATCACAACCAGCACAACGTGGCCATCGCCAAGGCCACGCGCGAGCAATTGCATCAGGAATACACCGTGCGCCTCGCCACGTCGCGTGACGACGTCAATGCCTTGCTCGCGCAGTACGCGCAACTCGATACGCAGCGCCAGGCGCTGGTGCCGGCCACCGACGATGCCGTGCATGCTTCGGCGCAGGCCGGGAAGGCCGCGCAGGCGGGTCTACTGGATCTGCGCAACGTTACCGATCTCCGTGTCGCCGCCCTCAACCGGCAGCTGGCGCAGCTGGCCACCGAGCAGGCCATGCTTGAGCAGCAGGCCGCGCTGGAACTGCTGGTGGGACGCGGCATGCCGACCGCTCTTGAACAGGATGTGATGGCCCCATGACTTACCGACTGCCATGGATTGTCGTGACGCTGGCCACCGGCGCACTGATGGCGTGCTCGCTGACGGGGTGCTCGCACGGCGAGTCGCCCGACGACGCAACGGTCAGCGCTGCCGTGACCACCGTGCCGCTGAAGCAGGGCAGCCTGCCCGATACGGTAGCTGCCTATGGCAGCGCCGGCCCGGCAGCCGATGCCGCGCAGGTGATCAACGTGCAGGCCGCCGGCCGCGTGCAGCGTTGGAACGTCACGGCAGGCGCCTCGGTGAAGCGCGGCCAGTCGCTGTTGAGCTTTGCACTGGCACCTGCCGCGGTCGCTGCCTACCAACAAGCGGTAACGGCACAGACGCTGGCCGAAGCGCAGCGGGCGCACACGGCGCAATTGCTATCCCAGCAACTCGCCACGCGCGACCAGCTGGATCAGGCCGAGAAGGCCCTGCGCGACGCCCAGTCCAACCTGGATGCGCTGGTGCAGCAGCAGGGCCGCACGGCCACCGTGGACGTCACCGCGCCGTTCGACGGCACCGTGGTCACCGTGGATGCGCAACAGGGCGACAACCTGCAGCCCGGCGCACCGCTGCTCACCGTGCAGCGTGGCGATGGCCTGGTGGTGACGGCCGGCGTGGAACGCGATGCGATGACGCGCGTGCAGGTCGGCGCCAGGGCTGAGCTGGTGCCCATCGACGGCGGCGAGTCCATGCACGGCACCGTGCGTCGCGTGGCGCGCACGCTCAACAAGGCCACGCACCAGCTTGACGTGGAGATCGTGCCCGATGGTGCGCTGGTGGGCGGCGAAGGATTCCGGGCGGACATCGTGGTGGGGCAGTGGCAGGGATGGTTGCTGCCGCGCGACGCGGTGCAGGGCGACGACGAAGGTCACCACGTGTTCCAGGTGGCCGACGGCAAGGCGAAGAGCGTGCCGGTGAAGGTGCTGGGTGAAACCGGCGAGGTCACCGTGGCCACCGGCGCACTGGATGCGAAGCTGCCACTGGTGACGGAAGGCGCCACCCAGCTCGACGACGGCATGGCCGTGCGCCTGCCGTCGGAGAAAGCCAAGCCATGAGCCTGCCGACGTTGCTGGCACGGCACGCGCGTGCCATCGTCATCGTGGCCTTTGCGCTCGCGCTGGCGGGCCTGGCGAGCTCCTTCACGCTGCCCGTGGGCCTGTTTCCGCAGGTGTCGTTCCCACGCGTGGTGGTGGATCTCGATGCCGGCGACCGCCCGGCCGATCAGACCGCACTGCTGCTGACACGCCCGGTGGAAGAAGCCATCCGCACCGTGCCCGGCGTGGCCGGCCTGCGTTCGGAAACCACGCGCGGCTCCGCGCAGATCTCGGTGGATTTCGGCTGGGGCCGCGACATGATCGCTTCCACGCTGCAGGTGGATTCGGCCATTGCACGTGTGCTGCCCAGCCTGCCCGCGGGTGCGTCGTACAACGTGCGCCGCATGGATCCCACCGTCTATCCCATCATTTCGTATTCGCTGCAGTCGGACAGCCTGTCGCCGGTGGCGCTGCGTGATCTCGCGCAGTACCAGATCGTGCCCTTGCTGGCCTCGGTGGAAGGGCTGGCGCGCGTGGACGTGCAGGGCGGCGAAACGGCCGAAGTGGAAGTGGAGGCCGATCCGCGCAAGCTCGCCCAGTACGGCCTGGGCCTGGACGACCTCGCCACGGCCGTCAGCGGCGCGAACCAGCTGGAAGCGGTGGGACGCCTGCAGGATCGCAACCAGCTTTACCTGGTGGTGGCCGACCACTCGCTGCAACGCATGGAAGCCATCCGTAACATCGTCGTGAAGAATGACGCGCACGGCTGGGTGAAGCTGTCTGATGTCGCGACCGTGCACGATGGCTACGTGCCGCAGTGGATCAAGGTGAGCGAAGACGGCAAGCCCGCCGTGCTGTTCAACGTCTACGAACAGCCCGACGGCAATGCCGTGCAGATCGCCGGCGAAGTGCGCGCCAAGCTCGCGTCTTTCCGCTTGCCCAGGGGCGTGACGCTCAAGCCCTGGTACGACCAGAGCGAGCTGGTGGTGGAATCCGCGCACAGCGTGCGTGATGCGGTGCTGATCGGCCTGCTGCTCGCGGCGGCCGTGCTGCTGGTGTTCCTGCGCAACCTGCGCGTCACCCTGATCGCCATGCTGGTGGTACCCGTAACGCTGGCCGTCACCGTGCTGCTGCTGCAGGTGTTCGGCATGAGCTTCAACATCATGACGCTGGGTGGCATTGCCGCAGCCGTAGGGCTGGTGATCGACGACGTGATCGTGATGGTGGAGCACGTGGCCCGCCGTGCCGGTGCGCGGGAAGGCGGTGGCGAGGCGGCTGTGTTGCCGGCGGCGCGCGAATTCCTGCAGCCACTCACCGGCTCCAGCCTGGCAACGCTGATCGTGTTCGTGCCGCTGGGCCTGCTCAGCGGCGTCACCGGCGCGTTCTCCAAGGCGCTGTCGATCACCATGGCCAGCGCACTGGCCGTGTCATGGCTGGTGTCAGCCTTCGTGGTGCCGCCGCTGCTGCGGCGCTGGGTGGATTTCCAGCGATGGCACGATCCCGGGCTCGATCACGAAAGCTGGCTGTCACGCGCGCACTCGCGGCTGTACGACGCCTTTGCGCGGCGGCCGGCGTGGCTGCTGGCCATCGTGATTCCGCTGCTGGTCATCGGCGGCTTGGCCTATACGCACGTCTCCACGGGCTTCATGCCGTCGGTGGATGAAAGCGGCTTCGTGATGGACTACTACACCAAACCTGGTACCTCGCTGCCCGAAACGGCGCGGCAGGTCGCGCAAGTGGAGGCTATCCTGCGCTCCATGCCGGAAGTGGATACGTTCTCCCGCCGGCTGGGTACCGGCCTCGGCGGTGACCTGGGCCAGTCGTATCACGGCGATTTCTTCGTGCGTCTGAAGCCGGATCACGAACGTGCCACCGAGGAAGTGATGAGCGACGTGCGCGAGCAGGTCGAGCACGACGTACCCGGTGTCGAAGTGGAGCTGGCGCAGCTGATGGAAGACCTGATCGGCGACCTCACCGCCGTGCCCCAGCCCATCGAGATCAAGCTGTACTCGGCCGATCCGAAGTCGCTGGTGCCGCAGGCACAGAAGGTGGCCAAGGCCATTGCCGACATCCCGGGCGTGGTGGAAATCAAGGACGGCGTGCAGCTCGCCGGCGACGCGCTCAACGTACAGGTGGATCCGGACAAGGCCACCTTCGAAGGCATGACCGTGGCGATGGTGACGCAGGCCATCAACAACGCGCTCACCGGCGTGGTGGCGACCCAGTTGCCGCAAGAGACCAAGAGCGTGGGCGTGCGCATCCGCATGCCCGATGCCATGCAATGGCGCCTGCCGCAGTTGCTTGAGTTGCCGGTGCACGCGCCCGACGGCCATGTATTTCCGCTGAGCCGCGTGGCGCGCATCGTTACCGAAAACGGCCAACCGCAGATCTCGCGCGAGAACCTGCAGCAGATGGTGGCGGTGACTGCGCGCATCGACGGACGCGGCATGGGCGCCGCCGTGGCCGACGTGAAGAAACTGCTCGCGCAGCCGGGCATGCTCCATGCCGATACCCGCTATGAACTGGGCGGCTTGTACCAGCAACAGCAGATCGCTTTTCTCGGGCTCGCCAAGGTGTTCCTGATGGCGCTGGTGGCCGAGTTCGTGTTGCTGCTGTTCCTCTATGGGCGCCCCAGCCTGGCACTGGTGGTGATGGGCTGCTCGCTGTTCTCCGCCACGGCTGTGTTCATTGCGCTGTGGCTGTGCGGCGTGGACCTCAACATCACCGCCATGATGGGCATGACGATGATCATCGGCATGGGTACGGAAATGGCGATTTTCTACGTCTCCGAATATGTCAGCCTGGCGCAGGGCATGCCCGCGATGCAGGCTTTGCGCACGGCAAGCCGCGACCGTCTGCGCCCGATCACCATGACCACGCTGGCGGCCATCCTCACGCTGCTGCCGCTCGCCCTGGCTTGGGGGGCGGGTGCGGGAATCCAGCAGCCGCTGGCCATCGCCATCATCGCCGGCCTCGCCCTGCAGTACCCGCTGGTGCTGCTGGTGATGCCCACGCTGATCGGCCTGGTGACGGGTCATGCGCGACACCCTGATGACCGGGGGACGGCGGCTTCGTGAAAGCTGCCATGGCGGCATCGTGGCGGGCGGGGCGCGGGATACTGAGGCTCTAAGAGAACTGTAAGCAAGCGCCCGCAAGATGCCGCCATGAATTCCGTTGCCCAAGGCCTACGTCGGCTGCCTCCGGCCATCTGGCTGCTGCTGCTGTTGCCGCTGCTCGCCGTGCTGTCGCCGATTCCCATCGACGAAACACGTTACCTGAGCATTGCGTGGGAAATGCGCCAGACCGGCCAGTGGGTGACGCTGCATCTCAATGGGTTGCCGTACTTCGACAAGCCACCGCTGCTGTTCTGGCTGTTGAATGCCGTATGGGCCGTGCTGGGGCCGTCGCTGTGGACAGCCCGCGCCTTGCTGGTGGCTTGCGGTGTTGGTTGCGTGGCGCTGTGCGGTCGCGTCGAGCGCAAGCTGGTGCCGGAAGCAGGTAATCAGGCCAGCTGGATGATGCTCGGGCTGATCTTCTTCGTGCTGTACACCGGCGTCGTGATGTTCGACGTGCTGCTATGCCTGTGCGTGCTCTCCGCTTTCCTCGCCATCGTCGCTTACGTGCAGGAGCGCGGCTACAAGGCGCTGCTCTGGCTGTTCGTCGCCAGTGCGCTCGGCGTGCTGGCGAAGGGGCCGGTGATGCTGCTGCATCTGGCCGGGCCCATCGTGCTGGCACGGTGGTGGTCGATGAGGTCGTCGCCGCGCGTCACCTGGCGCACCGTGCTGGTGATGGTGCTGGTGGCCGTGCTGGGTGGCATGCCGGCCCTGGCGTGGGCGTGGGCAGCCGTGCATCACCTCAACCCGGCCGATGCGCAGGAGCTGTTGCTGCACCAGACGGCGGGGCGAGTGGTGCAGAGCTTTGCGCACAACCGTCCGATCTGGTGGTACCTGCCCTGGGTGCCGGTGCTGCTGCTGCCGTGGCCACTGCTGCTGCGCTGGCGACGCATGGGCCACGCCATGAACGCATGGCGTTCGTCCAGGGCCGCACGCTTCGGCATCTGTGCAACGGTGCCGGCATTGCTGGCGTTCTGCATCGTCAGCGGCAAGCAGATGCACTATCTGCTGCCGGTCATGCCCGGTGCGGCCATCCTGTTGAGCGCGTGGTTCCGTCAGGATGCCGGCTTGATCGCGGTGCGGCGCGTGTGGGTATTGCTGGTGGTGATGGTTGGCGTGCTGGGGTGGGCCGTGCTCAGCCCGTCGCCGCTGGGCAATGGCACGCTGGATCATGCGACGGCGACCGGCCTGTATGTGCTGGCAGCGGTGCTCCTGGTGATCGCCATGCTGGCGTACTGGCTGGGGCGCGGTGCCGATCCTGCGGCACGCGTGGCGCTGGTGGCATTGTGGGCGGGGCTGGCCATGTTGCCGCTGGTGCGTCTGCAGGCGGTGAGCGCGCTGGATGTGCGCGGCGTGGCGCAACGGGCGAGTGAACTGCGCGCCAGCGGCGTGCCCCTCGCACGAACGGGCAACGAACCGGGTCTGCTGACCTTCCTCGCACGCATGCCCTCGCCGCTGCCGGAGGCGCGCGATCCCGAAGCGTGGTGCAGGCAGCATCCGGATGGCGTGCTGCTGGCCTATCAGACCCATGGCAAGGTGCCGGCGGAGGCCATCGCGGGTACGCGGCTGGCCAATGGCTGGGTTGCATTGCTGCCTTCGGCCTTCGTGGTGGCTCGTCCAAAGTCGATCGACAAGTCCGGTGACGCGGCATCGGACTAAGCCGGCCTGCGTTGCGCGCATGGCTGGAGTGCGCTTGCCTAGAGGTTGTTGGCGCTCGCCGCGTTGCCGAGGTTGCTGCCTGCGTCCGCCGTGTGGTCGTTCGCCGGCCTGCCGGGTTCGTTCGATACGATGAAGTCGCCCAGCTGGCCGTACACCACGCGGTTGCGACCTTCGCGTTTGGCCTGATAGAGCGCATTGTCCGCGTCGATCATCAGCTGGTGCAGGTCGTAGCCACTGCGGTCGGTGGATGCCAGGCCAAAGCTGGCCGAGACGATCACGTGCCGCGTTTCGCCCCACAGCGGCGCGGCGGCGATGGCCTGGCGAAGTCGTTCGGCGCGTTCACGCGCCTGTGATGCGCTGCAGTCAGGCATGAGCACGGCGAATTCCTCGCCACCCAGACGACCGAAGACATCGTGGCGCCGCAGGTGGTGCTGGCACGCGGCTACCGCACGCTTGAGCACCAGATCGCCAACGAGATGCCCATGCGTGTCGTTCACGTCCTTGAAGTGATCCAGATCCAGCAGCACCAGGCAGGCGTCATGCGTGGACCGGGCCGATACGCGCAGCAGCGCCTCGGCCTCGTCGACGAAGTGCTGGCGGCTGTGCACGCCGGTGAGGCTGTCGCGGGTTGCCAGCCGCTTGAAGCGCAGCTGCGAGCGCTTGGTGCGCAGCAGCCAGAAGGCAATGGAAGCCACGAAGGTCAGCAGCAGGGCGATGTACAGCCGGCTGGTTTCCATGTCCTTGCGATCCAGCCTGCGCTGCAGCTGCAGGATCTGGTTCTGCTTGTTCAGCGCATCGACCTGCATCTTGTTGGCCAGCAACTGCTGCTTGACCGTCTGGTAGGCAAGGGCACGCGCGGTGACGTCGTTGAGGTAGCCCTTGTCCGTGTCCATGTATTTTTCATGGTATTCGAGCGCGGCCTGGGCGTTCCCCAGCCGGTTCTCCACGTTGTAGAGCGCCTGATAGGCCAGGCTGCGCGACTCGGCGTACTCATCGTGCACGGAGTTCTCCAGCGCGGCCATGGCGTACTTGCGGGACTGTGCCAGGTCGCCGCGTTCCCAGTAGGCACGCGCGAGCAGGGAGTCGAAGTTCGCGATGAGCGCGGGATAACGGTAGGAAAGCACTTCGTCGTAGTGCGATTGCAGCAGCGCGAGCGCTTCGTCGGCGTGGCCTTGCCGGATCGCGTAGTCGGCACGGTCGCCACGCATGGCGTTGGCGAACAGCTCTTGCCGGCTTTCCAGGCAGGTGTCGATGCCGTGGTCGAATCCAGGGTCGGAGCCCTTGATCCGGTTGCCCAGATACTGCGCGTGCAGCTTGAAATACATGCCCTGGCACGCATGGTCGCGCAGCGCGGCGTCGTCCAGGATCTGCTGCGCGTAGCCCGACGCAAGTTCGTACTGCCCGGCGAAAGTCAGGAATTGCGCCGCTTCGCCCAGGGCCTGGTAGCGCGCTTCAACGTCCTTCACCGAGGGCAGCTGGTCCACCAGGATGCTCAGGCGGGTGAAGGCGTCTTCGTAATGGTGGCCAATGCCCAGGATGTTCACGAGCGTCGCGGTGGCCCGGACCTGCAGGGTGGCGTCGCCCGACTGGTTCACTACTTCGGTGAGTTGGGGCTTGGCCTGGTCGTAACGGCCTTCGTACGCCGTCTGCCATGCATCGAGGTAGCGCAGCTGCCAGCGCTGGCGTGCGGGCAACTCGGCCTGGCGCTGGTCGAGCTGGCCCAGCAACTTCAGGAATTCGTCGTGGTTGGACGTCTTGATGTGGTCGGCGTGGTCCAGCATGTCGACCGCGCTCTGCACGCCAGCGGGCGTGGCCGCATGGGCCACACCCGAGTGCGTTCCCAGCAGCACGCAGGCTGCCAGGAACAGTTGCCGGCACATGGCGCCGGTACGACGCATCGTCAGGCCGTTTCGGCCAGGGCGCGCGCGCCGATGAAGGACCGGCTGGCGCTCTTGTCGGGCGACTTGGGCTGCTCGTCCTCGTCCTCTTCCTCTTCCTCGTCTTCCTTGTGCGGCACGGTCTGCACGCACACCATGGGTGCGCGCTTCAGCAAGGCGTAGAGCGCCTCGCTCTGGCCCGACAGGATGGCTTCGCTGGCGGTGGCTTCGACGCAGGCGTCAGCCAACGCGAGGGCGACTTCTTCCTTGGTGGCCTGGCGCAGGTGCGCGTCGGCACCCAGCCTTTCCAGAAACTCGATAACGCTCGACATGGTGTTCCCCCTGGTAACCAAAGTATGACGGCGGCGGCGTACGGGTGTTGTTTGCAGGCGCGACCTGAAGGCATCTCCCGGTATGCAGCGGAGCGTGGCGTCCCTCTGCAAGAGGCGCGCATGCGGTAGCTGCGGTTGACCGGCTCCGGCATCGAATCCGGGCATGCCGTGGGCTGCCGCCAAGGCGGACGGAAGCGCCGTTTCGTTTCTCCCCTGGTCTGGCAGCATCGGGACGCCGCTCGACACCAGATCATAGCCCTGTTTTTTGCCGGATATGTGCACGTCACGGTTTGCCAGTCCGAAAGCTGTTACGCATCGGTGCGTCAGGTATCTGTCCTGTTGAGATCGATGGGCGGTGCCCCACGCCTTCAGGCGGATTCGCCCAGGAAGGGCAGCACCGCGGCAAGAAACGCGTCGGTGTGCTCGCCATGCAGGTGATGGCCATGGCCCACCGTTCGGGCGGTGGCCCGGGGCATGTGGGCGGCCAGCAACGGCTGCCGCATCGTCACGAGTCCATCACCTTCGCCGGCGAGCAACAGGCAAGGCGTCGGCAGCGCGGCCAGCCGGCTCCACCACAGCGGCATGGGCAAACGCAGTTCCGGCAGCACGAAGCGGGCCGAGCGAGGATCGAACCGCCGCATGAGCACCCGCCGGAGCAGGCGACCCGGGCCGGCCAGCCGCAGGGAGCGCCGCCATGCCGGCCCGCCCCGCGCGGCATCAAGGGCGGCCGCGTCTGCCGCGTCGCGCGGCGGTATCGGGGCAGCCTCCACCACCAGCCGGTGGATGCGATCGGGCTGGTGCGTGGCCAGCTTCAGGGCGAGGTGCCCTCCGAGCGAGTGACCGATAAGGCTTGCGCGCGGGAGCTGCAGCGCATCAAGCAGGGCGATCAGGTCCTGCTCGAAATCCATCAGCGCATAAGTGGCGGTCCAAGGGCTGCGACCATGGCCGCGCAGGTCAGGCGCGATGACCCGGAAGCCGCGCCTGCCCAGCGCCTCGGCCGTGGCCCTCCAGCTGGCAGACTCGCTGGCAAACGCGTGGATCAGCACGATGGGTTCCCCGTGCTCGCTTCCGCAGGTGCGAAAGGCCATGCGGTGCCCGCGCAGCTTGATGAACCGGTACGTCGACAGGCAGCTTTCCATGGCACCCTGGTTTGACGATGGGAGGGTGCATGTTGCCCGGCTTGAATCGTGAGCAACAGCAGGAGCAACATCACTGGCTCCTGATCGGGCGTGATGGCTATGATCGCGACATTCCCTCGGGGCACGCGTCCCTGCAGGAGAGGCTCATGGAAAGGAGCAAAGCATGACCCTGATGAAACCGCGAAACCTCTCCATCACCGCGGGGCTGCTGGCTGCGCTGATGATGCTGCCGGCGTGGGCACAGCAACCTGCGGGAGCATTGCCGGGCGACTCTTATCGCGAACCACTTGCCCTGGCGAACTCGCCAACGACGGCCGTGGCACAGCCTCTGGCCAGGCGCCCGTCGTTGCCGGTGTTCTCCGTGCAACCCACCGCCGGCGAGCGCATTTCCCGGGATGCACTGACGTTCGTGTCTCGTGCCGCCGTGCAGGTGGCCTCGGAGCAAAGCGGGGTATCCACCCCGGTGCCGTCCCCGACCTACCAACCCTATCGACCCGGCGTTTCGGTACCCGAGCCGGCAACGCAGGAGCGTAGCTGCCCGCCGCTCGCCACGCCGAATCTTCCCGCGGACTGCTCTTTGCGTTGATGACACCCGTGTGCGACCCGCCTTCCGCGTAAGGGGGCATTTCGCCGTATCTCCGCTGGCTCTACAGTAGGCGCCGGATTCAACGTGGGAGCTCGGCATGCGGTTCATGCGCTTTCAGCAGGTCGGGCGAGTGGGGCTGGCGGTGGATGCGGGCGATGGCTGGCGCGCCCGGTTCCTGGACGAAGGCGGAGTGCCTGCCGATGTCGGTGCCATCGCCGAGGCCGACGAGGCGCAGCGGGCGGCATGGGTCGATCACCTTCGAACAGGCGTTGCCCTCGATGCGGACGGCGTGACCTGCCTGCCGCCGAGCGCAAACCCCGGCAAGATCATCTGCCTCGGGCTCAACTATCGCGACCATGCGCGCGAACTCGGCTCGCGACCACCGTCGTACCCCACGCTGTTCGGCCGCTTTGCCTCCAGCCTGGTCGGGCACGGGCAACCGCTGGTGCGCCCGCGGGTGTCGGACACGTTTGATTACGAAGGCGAGCTGGTGCTTATGCTCGGCCGGGGCGGGCGGCACATCACGCGCGATGACGCGCTCGCCCACGTCTTCGCTTATGGCGTGTTCAATGATGCCTCGGTGCGTGATTACCAGTTCCGCACGTCGCAGTGGACGATGGGCAAGAACTTCGACGCTACTGGCGGGTTTGGTCCGTGGATGGTCACGGCCGACGAGCTGCCGCCGGGCGCCACCGGGCTGACGCTGGAAACACGCCTCAATGGCAACGTGATGCAGCGCGCTTCCACCAACGACATGATCTTCGGCGTGGAGAAGACCATTGCCATCATCAGCGAAGGCATCACGCTGGCGGCGGGCGACCTCATCGTCATGGGTACGCCCTCGGGCGTGGGCTCCGGACGCAAGCCGCCGGTCTACATGAAGCCCGGCGACGTGTGCGAGATATCCATCGAAGGCATCGGAACGCTTCGCAACACGGTGGTGCAGGAAGCGTGACCACGGCGGGCCTTCAGCGCCCGCCTGTCGTCACTTCTTCGGCTTTTTGGGTTTGGTGGGTTTGGTCGGCTTGGTCGGTTTGCCGGGCGCGGTCGGCTGTGGCGGCTGCGCGGGCGTGGTGGTGCCGCCACCGGTCTTCAGCTGCGCCAGGGCATCAAGCAGCGTCTGTCCCTTGGGCGTGCCCAGGCCAGTGCATGCATCCCAGCCCTTGGCCGCCTGGAACTGGCCGTTGTTGCCCTGGGTGATGTCGTTGAAAGCCGCGGTGCCGATGCCATAGAGCGCGGCGTGCGGGTCGCCGACGTTCGCGCCCAGCTGCTGGTTGAAACGCGCGATCAGCGCAGCCCACAGCGGCGCGACGGCACTGGTGCCGCCGATCACCTGGTCCTGGCCATCCACCCTAACCTGGTAACCCGTGTTCGGATCGGCGTCGCCGGCCACGTCGGGTACGCCGCGCCCGGCGTAGCCATTGGTGCCCGCCGGTACGCCGGACGACTGCTGCCAGGTGGGCAACGCAAAACTCGCGCTCACGCCACCGCCCGTGGCACCTTCATTGCCGGCCAGTTCGTTCCACACGGTTTCGCTGCTGATCGTGTGGCCGCTGGACAGCAGCTTCGTGCCACCGCAGGCGAGCGCAAACGGACTCGACGCGGGGAAGTCCACGTGTGGCTTGTTGTCACTTTCGCCATCGGTGAAGCCGCTGTCGCCGCAGGCCACGGTCACCGTGACGCCCATCGCCGCGGCATCCTGCAAGGCGCTCTGCATGGCACTGAGTGCCGAGGCGGACCAGCTGTCCTCCGGGCCACCCCAACTGATCGAGATCACCGATGGATGGCTGGTGTCGTGCGCCGCCTGCGAGATGGCTTCGTAGAAGCCCTGGTCGGTATTCGGTGCGAAGTAAACAGAAAGGGTCGCGCCAGGTGCGAGTGCGCCGATCACTTCCACATCGAGCATGACCTCGCCATCGGCATCACCGCCGGGCTGGCTGGTGCCGCCCTGCACGGACACGACATTCACGGTGGGCGCCTTGATGCCGAGCGACTGCATGTAGGCAGTGAAGTCGCCCTGCGTGAAACCGCCGCCGAGTTCGATCACCGCGATGGTCTGGCCGGTGCCATCGAGCTGGGCGGGAAACTGGTACAGCGCACCGAGCTGCACGGGCGTGTACGTGGTGGTCGGTGTGGCGGCGGGGCGACGGAAATGCGGCCGTGCGACCGGGCGGCTGTCCAGGCCAAGCACGGCGATCACCGACGGCGACAGTTCACTGGGCAGTGACGGCGGCAGATGGCAGCCGATCATCTCGGGGCCACCGTCAGGCATCTGGTAGCGCCCGAACTGCACGCCAAAGGCCTGCTGCAACTGCTGCGGCGTACCGCGCAGATGCATCACGCGTCGATGCAGTTCGCAGCTGGTCTCCTGCAGGCCGTGCTTGCCGGCGAACTGGCGGATGGCATCGGCATCGGCCGGATCGGCGCCCCATTGCGTCCCGAAATCGGCACGTGCCACAGCCGGCTGATGCGGCCACGCGGCCGGCGTGGGACGGATGCCGCCGCGATGACGCATGACGATGGTGACATCCATCGGCTGCGATCCTTCGTGCGGCCCGAGGTAGCGGGCTTCGTTGGCGAGCGGCCAGTGATGACGGCGGGCGGCGGGCGTGCTCATGGTCGGTCTCCTTGGTGGCAGGCTGGCTGAGACTGCACTTTCACATGTTGCAGCGGGGTGTTCGTGAGTCCGTGCGTTCATGCATGGTGCGGTTTCGCCGTCTCACCGTCCGCGTCAACCTGCCCCCCGATATCGTGGCGAAGAGGCGCTAAAATGGGCGAATGTCTTGCCCGAGAGTTCGCCCATGAGCTATCCCGCCGTCCGCATGCGCCGCATGCGCCGTGATGCCTTCTCCCGCGCACTGATGCGCGAGCACACGCTGCTGGCCAGCGACCTGATCATGGTGGCGTTCGTCATCGAAGGTGACAGTCAGCGCGAGCCCGTGCCGTCCATGCCTGGCGTCGAGCGCCTGTCGATTGACGAACTGCTCAAGCTCGCCGGCGAATGCGTGCGCCTGGGCATTCCGGCGCTGGCACTGTTCCCGTCGCCGGGTGCCGCGGTGAAGACCGAAGACGCACGCGAAGCATGGAACCCGGATGCGCTCATGCAGCGCGCGACGCGTGCGCTCAAGGCGAAGTATCCGGAGCTTGGCCTGATCGGCGACGTTGCGCTCGATCCGTACACCACGCACGGCCAGGACGGCCTGATCGACGAGCACGGCTACGTGATGAACGAGCCGACTATCGAGGCGCTGATCAAGATGTCGCTGGCGCAAGCCGAGGCCGGCATGGATTTCGTGGCGCCGTCGGACATGATGGACGGGCGCATCGGCGCCATCCGCGATGCGCTGGAAGCGGCCGGCCACATTCACACGCGCATTCTTGCGTACTCGGCGAAGTACGCGTCGGCGTTCTATGGCCCGTTCCGCGATGCGGTGGGCTCGGCCGGCAATCTGGGCAAGGGCAACAAGCACACCTACCAGATGGACGTGGGCAACAGCGACGAAGCGCTGCGCGAAATCGAACTGGATATCCACGAAGGCGCGGATGCGGTGATGGTGAAGCCGGGCATGCCGTACCTCGACGTGCTGCGCCGGGTGAAGGATGCCTTCGGCATGCCGACCTTCGTGTACCAGGTGAGTGGTGAGTACGCGATGCTGAAGGCAGCCGCGCAGCATGGCTGGCTGGACGAGAAGGCCGTGGTGCTGGAGTCGTTGACGGCGTTCAAGCGGGCGGGGGCGGATGCCATCCTGACTTATTTCGCCGTGGATGCGGCGCGGTGGTTGCGCGGCGAATAACGCGTCACCCGTTGTGCCCCCTCTCCCCTGCGGGGAGAGGGTTGGGGTGAGGGGCGGGTGCTCGCCTCACCGCTTCGTTCTTGAACCATCATTCCCGCGAAGCCTGAGAAGGGGCAAGAGCGAGGGGCGCTTTTCAGCAGCCGGAAGGCTGTTCAATTCGGCCTCGACGTTTCATCAACACCGTCATCCCAGCGCACCCCGCAAAAACGGAGCAAGGGCCGGGTTCCAGAGCCTCGGCGGTTGGCTTTTACCTCACCGTTCCATCGCTTTTGCCCGTCATCCCAGCGAAAGCTGGAGGCGCTTTTCAACCGCCGTAGGGCGGGTCATCCGGTGCCTTGGCTCTGGCCTTCGGTATGCGGTGATTCCGCCAGCTTGCCGCTTACGCAGCGGAGGCGTTTCGACCTTCTGCCGAAGGCCGAGTCACTTTTCTTTGCTGGCCCAAAAGTCCCACGGGGATTAGCTTCGCGTCAAAAGTAACCCAAAGAAATGGCCTGAAGAGCTGGCAGCATGCCGAAGGGATAAGCCCGAACGGCTGAGGAACATTGTCGCTTGGCAACCTTCGCCTCTACGACGCGAAGCTAGTCCCGTGGGACACAGCGGGTACTTCCAGGCGCTTCGCAACGCGCCGAAGCGCTGAGGACTTAACGCGGAGCGTCGTGCCGCTACGCGGCACATCCTTCTTTGCAGTCAGGTTGTTTCGCGATGCACACCACTTCTCCCTCTCCCCGCCGGGGAGAGGGTCGGGGTGAGGGGTGGGTGCTCGCGACGACGTTTCGATCGTGCGAGCTCGGCGAGTTGCCGGTACGCCGCATCCCGTCCATGCGCAGAGGATGCGCTGCGTTTATCCGCTACCGGCCCGCGGGTCACCCAGCTGCACCACTCACACATGCCGGTAAACCCCCAGATCCGCCTTCACGCCCAGTTTCTGCATGAAGGCCGCCGGATCGAAGCGCTCTACGGCATAGCGTGCCTGCATCGCTGCCTTGGCGGCGGACATATGTGATTCGTCCATCCACTCGACCACGGTCATCACGTTGTATTCCCCGGCAAGGTCGGGTTGGGTGAGGACCAGGTTCTGGCGGCAGCCCGGGAGCTTGTCGAGGGCGTGCTGGGTGAGGTGAAGGCGTTCGAGGAAGGCCGGCCACGCCGGTGCGGGTACGTTGAAGCGGTCAATGCGGTAGACCGGGCGGCGGTCGAAGGCGATCTGCTGGCTCATGGACGTGCACTCGCGGGGAAGTGCGTGGCACTCTAGGACCTCAACTTAAGTTGAGGTCAAGAGGTATCGGATGAACCAGGCTCCCGGGCATGGCTTGCCGACCACGCTGAGCGTGGGCGAGGTGGCGCGGCGCAGTGGCGTGGCGGTGTCCACCCTGCATTTCTACGAGGCGAAGGGGCTGATTCACAGCGAGCGATCGGTGGGTAATCAGCGGCGTTATGGGCGCGCAGTGCTGCGGCGTGTGTCGTTTATCCGTGTGGCGCAGCGCGTAGGCATTTCGCTGGCGGATATCGCCGCGGCGCTTGGCACCCTGCCGGGAACGGCAGCGCCGGGGCGGGAAGACTGGGCGCGACTTTCCGCAGCATGGCGGGAAGAGCTGGATGAGCGCATGGCACAGCTGAAGAAACTGCGCGACACGCTGGACGACTGCATCGGTTGCGGCTGCCTTTCGATTGACCGTTGCCGCCTGCGCAATCCGCACGACAAGCTGGCTCACGAAGGCGCCGGCCCTCGCCGCCTGCTGGTGAAGAAGCGCTGAGGACATCGGCCCGCGCCCTTTGTAGGAGCGCACCTTGTGCGCGACCGCGGCATCTCATGTCACCTCGGTCTGCTGCCTGCACGCTTCCCTGTCCTGCGCGGCATAAACCGCACACCGAAATGGCGTGTGAGTCTGCAGTCGCGCACAGGGTGCGCTCCTACAGGGTTGGGCGACGGCCATTACACGTACTGCGCGATGCCGTTGCCGAACGACCAGTTCTCCTTCCCGGTTTCCAGCAGGTTGATGAAGACATCCTGCGGTCGCAGCCCGGGTTCCTTGCTGAGCAACTCAGCGGCCCGGCGGTAGAACGCCTGCTTCTGCTCGACCGTGCGCGTGTTGTTGCAGGCGATCTGGATGATCACCAGGTCGTCGCTGCGCCGGATATCGAGGTAATCCGGGTCGGCATCGAATTCCTCCGCGTCATGCTGGTGCACGAGGATGAAGCGATCGTTCTGCGGCACGTTGAACGACTCGATCATGGCGCGATAGATGCTGTTGCGGACGGCGGCGATGTGCTGCGCGCTCTTGCCGCGGCGGAGCGAGATGCGTACGAGGGGCATGGGGGAATCTCCAGCGGGGCGTCAGGGTTGGGAGACATGGCCCACGTGGTACCACTGGCCGGGTTGTCCGGCGGGTGGCGTCCGGGACCACAAACGGAAATTCACGCGTGTCCACCTCGTGGGCTCGAAGGCGCTGACGGCGGCCAGTGCGCCGCGTTCCACATCGTGTTGCAAGGCAGCGCGTTGTTCTTCGCGCAGCGTGTCGAGTGCGGTATGCGGCGCGATGGGCTGGACGTCGCGCGTGGCGTAGCGCGCCTGCTGCGTGTCGGATGAGGCATGGATATCCCACACCGGCCAGAGGCGGATGACGGGCCATCCGAACGCCTGGGTCAGGCGGACGAAGCCTTCGCTGCCCAGAAAACGCTGCATGGCCGCGCTGTCATGCCACACGTAGAAAGGCGCGTACAGGTTCTCGGTGGAGGTCGCGCCGCGTTCCGCGTGCAGGTAGGTCTTGAACCGCAGGCCGTCGAAGTGATCGAGCATGTGGCCCTTCTCCGCGATGCGCTGGCGCACGATGGCCATGTCGTAATCGGCGGGCAGGGTGAAGCTGTATTGCATGGCGATCATGCGGGCTTCCTCGTTGCTTGACGAGGTAAAGCGTAGAGCGGAAAGTATTGTCCCTAAAATCGGAAAATAGTGAACTGATAGTCCACTAAAACGGGATGATGGCTATGCGGCGGATCACCTTTGATCTGGATGTGTTGCGCACCTTCGTCGCCGGCGTGGAGCTGGGCAGCTTCGCCAAGGCCGCGGAGCGCCTGAATCGCTCGACCTCGGCGGTCAGCGCGCAGCTGAAGAAACTGGAAGAACAGGCCGGCACCCCGGTGCTGCGCAAGTCCGGTCGCGGTATGTCGCTCACCGAGGCCGGCGAAACCATGCTGGCGTACGCACGCCGCCTGCTCGAACTGAACGACGAGGCTGCCGTGGCCCTGCATGGTGCGGAGCTGGCAGGCGGGGTTCGCCTGGGCCTGCAGGAAGATTTCGGCGAGAGCATGCTCACCGAGGTACTCGGCCGTTTTGCCCGGGCGCATCCGCGCGTGAAGGTGGAAGTGCGCATCGCGCGCAACGTCGACCTGCTTGAGCGAATCGCCACGGGCCGCCTCGATCTGGCCCTGGCCTGGGATGCCGGTACGGTGACGCCGTACACCGAACGCATGGGCACCGCGCCGCTGCGCTGGATCGCGGGCGCGGATGCCGCGCCCGCGTGGCCACGCGATGACGGCGAACCCCTGCCTCTGGTGATGCTCGATGCGCCATGCATCATGCGCACCGCCGCCACCACGGCGCTGGACCGGGCAAACATCCCCTGGCGCATCGCCTTCACCAGCGCCAGCCTGGCGGGAATCTGGGCGGCGGTGGCGGCAGGCCTTGGCGTGTCGCTACGCACGCCGCACGGGCTGCCGGCCAGCGTGCGTGCGCTGCTGCCGCATGAAACCGTCTTGCCCTCCTTGGGTGAACTGGGCCTCTCCCTGCATCGCGCAGAAGCCGAACCGGCGTCTGCCGTGGAGTGGCTGGCGGGCATCCTCACGCAACAATGGCAGGGCCTGCCCTTGGCTGCCTGAAACCGCGACGCCGCTCACCCACTCACCTTATCGGGGGCGGCTTACGTCGCCGTGGCGTGGAATAATGCGGATCCCCCGAATGGAGCGTGCGAGTGGATAGCCACCATTTTCTGGAGACGGCGCTGGTTTTCCTGGTAGCGACGGTCATCGCGGTACCGCTGACCAAGCGCTTCCGGCTGGGCTCCGTGCTGGGCTATCTGCTGGCAGGCATCGTGATCGGCCCGCAGGAGCTGGGCCTGGTGTCCGATACCGCGGGCGTGGCCACCATCTCCGAATTTGGCGTGGTGCTGATGCTGTTCGTGATCGGGCTGGAACTCTCGCCGCTGCGCCTGTGGGTGATGCGCCGGCAGGTGTTCGGCACCGGCCTGCTGCAGGTGCTGGCGTCCAGCCTGGTGCTCGGAGGGGCGGCGTACTTCCTGTTCGGCTTCACGGCGAATGCCGCGTTCATCGTCGGCGGCAGCCTGGCGCTGTCGTCCACGGCGTTCGGCCTGCAGATCCTGGCCGAGCGCAAGGAACCCGGCACGGCGTACGGCCGGCAGGCTTTCGCCATCCTGCTGTTCCAGGATCTTGCCGCCATTCCGCTGATTGCTGCCGTGCCGCTGCTGGCCAGCGCCTCGACCAAGCATGGCTTCGACCCTTACGCGGTCATGCGCACCATCGCGGCCATCGTGGCGGTGATGGTCGGTGGCCGCTATCTGCTGCGTCCGGTGTTCCGTTTCGTGGCGAAGACGGACAACGTGGAAGTGTCCACCGCCACCGCGCTGCTGGTGGTGATGGGTACGGCGTGGCTGATGGAAATGGTTGGCGTGTCGTCCACGCTGGGCGCGTTCCTCGCGGGTGTACTGCTCGCCGATTCGGAATACCGCCACGAGCTGGAATCCCATCTGGAGCCATTCAAGGGCCTGCTGCTGGGCTTGTTCTTCATCAGCGTCGGCATGTCGATGGACATCATGCTGCTGGTGCACGAGCCGGGCCTGGTGCTGTTGCTGGTGCTGGGCCTGCTGCTGGTGAAAGGCCTGCTGCTGTGGCCGCTGGGCCGCATCGTGGGCGGGCTCAGCGGCAGGGACTCGCTGCGCCTCGTCGCGCTGCTGGCTTGCGGCGGCGAATTCGCCTTCGTGGTGCTCAAGCTCGCCAGTGACCAGGACCTGATCACCGACCGGCAGCATGGCCTGCAGGTGCTCGCCATCACCTTGTCGATGGCGCTGACGCCGCTGATGGTGGCGGGGCTGGGTCGCTTCCTGCAGACGTCGGAAACCAGGAAGGGAAAGCGCGAGTTCGACACCATCGTGACCGACTCGCCGCGCGTGATCATTGCCGGCTACGGCCGCATGGGCCAGATCGTCGCGCGCATGCTGCGCGCGCAGGGCATACCGTTCGTGGCGCTGGATCACTCGGTGGAACAGATCGACCTGGTGCAGCGCTTCGGCAATTCCAGCGAGGTGTTCTACGGCGATCCGGCGCGTCCGGAACTGCTGCGCGCTGCCCAGGCCGAGAGCGCCGAAGTATTCGTGCTGGCGGTGGATGATCCGGAAGCCAGCCTGCGCACGGCGCGCGTGGTGCGTCGCATGTACCCCGACCTGCGCATCATCGCCCGTGCACGCAATCGCCAGCACGTGTGGCGCCTGATGGATCTGGGCGTGGAACTGCCGGTGCGCGAGACGCTGTATTCCAGCCTGAAGATGACGCGACAGACGCTGGAAGCCCTCGGCACTTCGCCAGAAACGGCCGCCGATCAGGTCGAACGTTTCCGTCGCACGGATGCCGAGCTGCTCAAGCGGCAGTATCTCGTGTACGACGACGACGCGCGCATCGTGCAGACCACGCGCGAAGCGCTGAAGGATCTTGAGCAGCTGTACCAGGCCGATGCCTCGCCCGAGGCCAAGCGCGAGCGCGAGACGCCAACGGACGCCAAACCCAACGACGAAGACGTCACGCGCTGACTCCGCACGAATAACAGGCATCGTGATTTCATGCGTTGCCGGCGCACTCCGTGTGCGCTGCAACTTACGTCGATTCCGCAACTCATTTCGCCGCGAATCGGGAAAGATGGCGCCACCTGAGGGTCGTGCCGCCGGGGGGCGGGCCGCCTGATGGATTGGGCCAGTCCCGATATCTATCCGGTTTTGCATGAGCCAGTGCGCGCCGCTCCAACCCGTCGTCATCCGTTTCGGGCGATTGGGAGACACCATCCTGCTGCAACCGTTGTTGCACAAGCTGCGGCATCGCTATGGCGGTGCCTGCCGGCTGGTGTCGCTCGGTGATTGTTCGCGCGTGCTGTACGAAGGTCACGAAGACGTGGCAGACGTGCGCCACTTCGACAGCCAGTACGGCTCGCTCTGGCTCAATCCACAGCGGCTGCGCACGGCGTTGTCATTGCGCGAACTGCGGCACGCGCCGTTCTACATCTGCGAACCCGACGTGCGTACGCGCACCAAGGTGCGTCCCATGTTGGCCCTGGCCGGCATTCCCGCGCAGCATTGCGTGTTCATCGAAGACACGCCACTGAACCATGGCGAGCATTGGGTGGACTGGCTGATGCGCTTCGCCGACGAAACGCCGGCCGCCTTTCCTGACGCGCCTTCCCCGGATCACGACTTGCCCAGTGCACCGCGACTGGAGCCCACGGCCGTCGAACTGGGGGAAGCACAACTGTGGCTGGCGCGACGCAACCTGCAAGGCCATCCGCTGGTGCTGCTGCAGCCGGCCAACAAGCGCACCATGCGCTGGAGCGGCGTGCGCAAGGCCGATGACGACGACAAGTCATGGCCGGTGGAACGCTGGGCCGCGCTGTGCAAGGCCATTCTCGCTGCCATGCCCGAGGCGCGGGTGCTGCTGTGCGGCTCGGCGGCTGAGGCGGGCTACCTCGCCACCATCGGTGCGGCCGCAGCGGATGAGCGTGTCATCGTTCCGCGCGATGGCTTGCCGCTGGGCCATCTGCGTGCGCTGATGCATATCGCGCACAGCATGGTGTCCGTGGATACCGGACCGGCGCATCTGGCAGCGGCCGTGGGCTGCCCGCTGGTGGTGTTGTTCGGTAATCGCCTGCCCTCCATGTGGAAGCCGCGCAGCGGCAGCGGAAGCCCGGTGCATGCCATCGGCGGCTTGCCGGATGTGCCGCGCGTGGATCGCATTGGCCTGGATGAAGTGGTGCAGGCATGGCGTCGGTTGCCGCCCCGTCCGGAACACGTCGTACGCAGACTGGTGGAAGAGGCGCTGCACAACGCCGGGTGGAACGGCTGCCTCAACACCTGCCGTTCCATGGGCATCGCCCGGTCGCAGCAAGCCTTGCATCACTGAAAGAAAAGCCCGCGTTGCGCGGGCTTTTTGTTTACTCGGAAGGCTGTGCCGGTTGCCGCAGCATCTGCCGCACGCTGGGTATGCCGCCGGTGTTGCGCGCGGCCAGTTCGTGGGCGATGTCGATGTAGCCGATGGCACGTGCCACGTCGGCGGCCGTGCGGCCGAACGCGTCTTCCGCCTGGCGATCCGCGCCGCGTGCCAGCAGCACGCGCGCCGGGGCCAGCAGGGCATGCATGGCGCAGGCATGCAGCGCAGTGACGCCACGCTGGTCGGCGTGTTCCAGTACGGCGCCGGCGTCGAGCAGCACGGGCACCAGTGCGCCGATATGCGTGGGATCGCATTCGCTGCCCGGGCGCAGGTGCGCGCCAAGCAACAGCAGCAGGGGCGTCTTGCCTTCCTTGTCGGCCAGGCTGACGTCTGCTTCGCGCTTGAGCAAGGTGTCGAACAGGCGGCGCGCACGCAGGCTGTCGTTGTGGGCGAAACCGAATTGCGCAGCCGCATGCAGCGCGGCATGGCCACGCGCATCCACCGCATTCACGTCGGCGCCACCGTCGAGCAGCTGCTCGGCGATCTCGGGATAACCCATGGCGGCGGCAATAATCAGCGCGGTCGCATCGCCCGGCAGGCGTTGGTCAGCCGCCACACCGTTCTGCAGCAGGAGGGCAACGAGCGCTTCGCGTCGCGCACTGACGGCGGCGGCCAGCGGCGTCATGCCGTTGGTGGCGGCCAGCGTGGCGTCGGCGCCCTTGTCCAGCAGCAGTGCGGCCGCATCGCGATGGCCGGCACCGCAGGCATGCAGCAGGGCGGTGGCGCCCTGGCGATCGGGCGTGTCCACGGCAAAACCGAGTTCCAGCATGCGCTCCACCGCGGCGAGTGCGCCGGCCTTGGCGGCGGAGGCCAGGTCGTCGGCGCGCAGCGGGCGCGCGGGCCGTGCCCAGTCGCCCCAGTTCAGCCAGCGCTCGATCGCCTCGTGTTCGAGCGACAGGCCCAGCGGCGTCTCGCCATTCGCGTCGATGGCTTCCGGATCGGCGCCGTGCGCCACCAGGGAACGCACCAGCGGCAGCGCGCGCTCACCGTGTTCCAGTGCGGCGAACAGCGGCGTGCGGCCGCTGAGGTCGCGCGTGTTCGGGTCGCAGCCGCGTTCCAGCAAGGCCTGCAGCAGAACCTGGTGGCCATAGGTGGCAGCCAGGTGCACCGGCGTGCGTTCGCGCGCATCGACGCCGAAGGGGTCGGCGCCGCGCTCCAGCATGGTCAGCGGCAGTGCCGCGCCTTGGGCCGAGTCTTCCAGTCGCTGCAGTGCCTGGGCGAGCAGGCTTGCACCAGCCGGCGTGGCACCGGCGTGCAGCAGGTCGTCGATGGCTTCGGTGGCGGCCGGCAGCTGCTGTAGCAGGGCATCGAACAGGCGGCGGCCCAGCGGCGACAGCGAGGGCTCCACGCCTTCCGCGGTTTCCGCGTCGTCGACCAGCTGCGGCTGCAGGCGGGCTTCCGGATCCAGTGCATGGTCGAGCAGCCAGCGGCGCGCGGCGCTGTGGCCGGGACCGGCCAGGTCCAGATAGAGCTGGGCCAGCTGCGACTGGGGCCACTCGCGCACGCGCTGGGTAAAGGTGGACACCACGGCCCAGTGACCAAAGCGCAGGCCATCGAGCAGATGGGCGGGCGTATCGGCGCCTTCGGGCAGTGCATCCATGCTGAGGCTGGCGGGCAGCGGCGTTTCCGGGTCGAGCAGGGCGACCAGATCCCAGCGGCCGGCGGCGGCGTAGTCCAGTGCGCTGCGGCCATTGCTGCCCGGCGTCTTGGGTTCCGCGCCGAGGGCGAGCAGGGCACGCACCACTTCGGCATGGGCCTGCGGCGACTGGCAGGCCAGGGTCAGCGCGTCGCGGCCGTGGCTGTCGCGCAGGCGGGCATCCGGTTGCGCTTCGGCCAGCAGTTTGACGATGCCCACGGCGCCCGCGCGGGCGGCTTCCATCAGGGCGGTGCTGCCGTGGCGGTCGACCAGGTTCACGTCGGCGCCGGCGGCGCGCAGGGCGCGTGCGATCTGTTCGTGGCCTTCGGCGCAGGCAGCCATCAGCGCGCTGCGATGGCGTGCGTCCACGGCGTTCACACCGGCGCGGTGCTTGAGCAGCAGCTTCACGCCTTCCACGTCGTCATCCGGCACGCCGGCGGCGGCCACCAGGGCGGGCTCGCCATCGGCGGGCGTCGGTTTGGCGCTCCGTTCCAGCAGGAACTTGGCCACCGGCCAGTTGGCGGCGCGGCAGGCCACGGCCAGCGGGCTCAGGCCGCCCTTGTTGAGTGCATTGATGGACGCACCGGCGTCGAGCAGCATCGCCGCCACGATGGGTTCGCCACTGAGCACCGCGCCGTGCAATGGCGTGTTGCCCTCGGCATCGGTGGCGAGCGCGCTGGCGCCGTTGGCGAGCAGGGTCATCACCGCTTCGGCGCGGCCATGCCAGCTGTCGCGCGTGGCAGCCAGCAGGGGCGTGAGGCCACCACTGGCGCGGTTCACGTCGGCACCCTTGGCGATCAGTGCGCGCAGCAGGCGCGTGTCGGGCAGCAGGGCGGCAAGCATCAGTACCGGGCGCTGGTCGCGATCACCCTGCTTCGGCGCAGTGTTGGGATCGGCGCCGGCCTCCACCAGCGCCAGTGCGCGCTCGATGTCGCTGTCGCGCGTGGCGGCCAGCAGGGCCTCGGCCTGCTCCGGCGTGCCGGCGGTGCGTTCCTGTTCGCTCAACTGCGGCGCCGGGCGGGGTGCCGGTGCGGGCGCGGGTGCATCCACCACGCCGGTGGCCGGCTGGCGCGGCCGGCGGCCTTCGCACAGCAGCGCGCGCAACGTGCGGTTGGCAATGATCAGACAGCCCAGCGGCATCAGCATCACGCCGTAGATCGCCAGCGCGGCAATGCGCAGCTCCGAAGGCAGCACGCCGTACAGGCCGGTCAGCGCGATGGCGATAAAGGCCAGCGCCAGCAGCGCGATGGCGGCGGGCAGGAAGTGGGTGAAGAAGCGCTCTTCGCGAGACAGGTGGCGGCCAAACGCAAGGCTGCGTGCCGTGGCCGTAAAGATCCACGAGCCGTCACTCTGCGAGGGGTAAGCGTCATCCCATACATAGACCAGGCCAAACGCGGGCCACACGCGCCAAAGCACGCCCAGGGCAACCACCAGCGCGCCGGCCAGCATCAGCACCTCGCCCAGGCTGGGCGACTGGTTGAGCTTGAGCATGGGCCAGGCGATCAGCAGGAACACCAGCACCACATAAGCCGTGAACATCACCAGGTAGGCAGCTCCCCGGCGCAGTACGGTGCGGCCGAAGCGTGGTTCCGGATCGAAGCCGATCGCATGGCACACCGCCGCCATGGTCAGCGCGTTGGCGACCAGCAGCGGGATCAGCGCCAGCGGATGGGCGCCGAACGCCGCAATGGCGGTGGCGGCCAGGCCGGGAATGAACCAGGCGAGGGCTTGCAGAAACGGAGGAGGGCGACGCGTTTTTGAATAGGCCATGGGCGCGGAGTATAGGAATCGTGACAACGCCAGACGGTAATCCCGTGTTAACGGCGTCGATGGCGGCAGCGATCAGTGATCGCTGTGCGGATCGCGCGGCGCGCTCTTGTAGGCAGGATGGTTGGCCACGGCCAGTGCATCATTGGGCGGCAGCTGCAGGTGCCAGCCCTGCTCTTCGATGTGCTTGAGCACCTGCGCGGCGTCCTCGTGCGGCATCTTGCGCTGGCCGGTCAGCTCGACCTCGAGCACGAAACGCAGGTCGCCCAGCATCAGGGCCAGCGACTCGGGGATGCATTCGAAGTCGTCGCGACGGCCCAGCCACAGATAGGTATCGGGCTTGCGCTGGCTGGCGTAGACAAAACAGTGCATGGCGGCACCCGTCGGCAGTGAAGAGGAGGGGCGCACCCGCGGGCGCGGTCTGCAAGGTTAGCAGTCTCGGACGCCTGCGTCCCGCCTCCGGCTGTTACATGCCTGGACCACCATACGTTTGCGTTTGCGAGATGGCGAAACCCGCGATCTTCGTTAATCGCCGCCGAACAGTGGTCATGAGACGTCAAATCGCGGGGAACTTTGCTGCAACCGCACTTGCAAGGCCTGCGGTGAGCCGGCACAGTGCCGCGCAGGGGTGTCAAACGCGCGTATGAAAAAAGGGCGATGACGTCAAGCCCCCGCTACTACCCGAAGCCAGACCAACGATAAGCAGGAGCATTGCTGATGCAGATGTCATTCCGTGAAATTTCCCGTGCGGGCCGTCCGCTCACGCTCGCTGCGCTGAGCCTGGCCATCATTGGGTCGCTTGCTGCTCCGCAGCGCGCCCACGCCAGCGCATTCCAGCTGCATGAAGACAGCGCCGCCGCCATGGGCCGCGCCTACGCCGGTTCCACCACCGCCGGTGGCGACGTTTCGGTTGTGGCGAACAACCCGGCCGCGATGAGCGACCTGAAGGGCACCTACTTCCAGGCTGACGTCACCGCCATCAACTTCGGCACCACCTTCAGCGGCACGGCTCACGACGCCTTGGGTCGCCCGATCAATGGCAACGGCGGCGGCGACGCCGGCACCACCATGCCGGTCCCGGCCTTCTTCTTCGCCACCCAGCTGGGCGAGAAGTGGCACGTCGGTGCGGCCTTCACCGTGCCGTTCGGCTTCCAGACCGAGTACGACAACAACTGGATCGGCCGCTACAACGCCATCAAGTCCAAGTTCGAATCGCTCGACGGCACGCTGTCGGTGTCCTATGACGTGACCGACAACTTCGCCATCGGCGTGAGCGGCATCGCGCAGAAGACCTCTGCCGAGCTGACCTCGGCCGTGAACTACAACGCCGTTGGCCTGGGCCTGGTGAATCAGGCCGTGGCGGGCGGTGCGATCCCGCCGGCCGTTGGCCAGGCGCTGGCGCAGCAGGTGGGTCTGGCGATTCCGCCGGGTTCGGACGGCATCGCCCGCATCAAGGGTGACGACTGGGCCTACGGCTGGCAGGTCGGCATGCTGTGGCGCGCCACGGCGAACGACAAGTTCGCGCTGAACTACCGCTCGAAGATCTCGCACACGCTGGAAGGCACCGCCAACTTCACCGTGCCGTCCAACGTGCAGGCCGTGCTCTCCAACCCGACCGTCGCCGCGCTGCTGGCCGGTGCGGGTGGCGTGCCGTTCACCCACACCGAAGGCACCGCGCCGTTCACCACCCCGGCCGTGGCCACTGCCAGCTACTGGCACCAGGAAGAGAAGTTCGGCCTGGGCGCCGACGTGGCCTGGACCAAGTGGGATTCGTTCAAGGACCTCACGGTGTACTACGCCAACCCGGCGCAGCCCACCACCACCGAAGCGTTCAACTGGAAGAACAGCTGGTACATCTCCATCGGTGGCGAGTACTACGCCAACGACAAGCTGACCCTGCGTGCCGGTCTCGCCCTGGACACCACGCCGACCCAGACGGAAACCCGCGACCCGCGCGTGCCTGACGCAACCCGTCAGCTGGTCTCCTTCGGTGCTGGCTACAAGGTCACCGACAAGTTCGTGATCAACGCTTCGTACGCGCACATCTTCGTGAACAAGGCGCGCATGAGTGCCACCAGCTCCACCGGCGACGTGCTCACCGGTACCTCGGACGACTACGGCAACCTGCTGAGCCTGTCGGCCCAGTACAAGTTCTAACTCGCGGTTTATCGCGAAACGAGCTGAAACAAAAAACCTCCCCGCGCAAGCGGGGAGGTTTTTTTTATGGGCGGTCGTGCAAGGGCACTGCGACGGTAGCCGAAGATTTCTGTAGGAGCGCACTTGTGCGCGACCGCCACAGGACGCTGTATCGCCCCGGCGTTGCGGTCGCGCACAAGTGCGCTCCTACAGTGAGAGGCCGGGTGCGGCTCAACCCACTCGCATCAACAGCTTCAGCATCTTCCGGAAACGCTCGCCATAAGGTGGGTTGAGCAGGCCGCCACCATTGAAGCGCGCCTGGTGGAACACCGGCTTCATGTGCGAGAACGTCTGGAAGCCCGCCTCGCCGTGATAGCCGCCGATGCCCGAGGGTCCCACGCCGCCAAATGGCAGGTTGTGCTGGGCGATGTGATACAGCGTGTCGTTCACGGTGACGCCGCCGGCGTGCGTGCGGGCAAGCACCTGGTCGATCGTGGCGCGGTTCTCTTCGAACAGGTACAGCGCCAGCGGTTGCGGGCGCCTGGCGATGTATTGGATGGCCTCGTCCAGCGAGTCGTAGGGCATTACCGGCAGCAAGGGGCCGAAGATCTCGTCCTGCATCACCTGCATGGTGTCGTTGACCTGGGTAAGCATCAGCGGCGCCAGCAGGCGCTTGGCGGGCAGATCCTGCGCATCGCTCATGGGCTCCACGCGTGCGCCGGCCGCCACCGCATCGTCGCGCAGCTTGCTGAGGCGGTCGTACTGGCGGTCAGACACGATGGAGGCATACTGCCGCTGCGTTGCCAGGTCGGGGTACATCTTGCCCGCCATGGCGCGCGTCGCCGTCACGAACTCGGCCAGGCGTTCACGCGGAACCAGTACGTAGTCGGGTGCGATGCAGGTCTGGCCCGCGTTCACCAGTTTGCCGAATACGATGCGTTCCACCGCATGCTCGAAACGCGCGCCGGGGCCGACGATGGCCGGCGACTTGCCGCCCAGTTCCAGCGTGACCGGCGTGAGATTGCTCGCCGCTGCGCGCATCACGTGATGTCCCACGGCGGTGGAGCCGGTGAACAGCAGGTGGTCGAACGGCAACGCGGAAAAAACCTGCGCCACGTCAGCATCGCCCGTGACCACCACCACTTCGTCGCCGGGGAAGTAACGCGCCACCTGCTGGGCGAACAAAGCCGAGAAGCGCGGCGTGTACTCGCTCATTTTCAGCATCACGCGGTTGCCGGCCGTAAGTGCGTCGATCAGCGGACCCACGGCGAGGAACAACGGATAGTTCCACGGCACGATGATGCCTACCACGCCACGCGGTTGCGGCATCAGCCTGGCGCGGGCCGGCAGGAACACCAGGTTCGCCAGCTTGCTGCGAGGACGCATCCAGCGACGTCCGCGCTTCAACGAGTTTCTCAGGTTGGAAAGGCTGGGATACAGCTCCAGCAGTTCCACCTCTTCCTTCGGCCGGCAGCCGAAATCGGCGTCGATGGCCTCGGCGAAGGCATCCCGCTGCTCGTTGAGCATCCGCTCCAGCGCACGCAATCGTGTGGCGCGCACATCCCACGAGGGGAGCGGGTCACGGGCCTGGGCTTCGCGCAGGCGAAGCAGGATGGAATGAAGCGATGGCATGGGCTGAGTCGTCATGGCTTGGTAAAGCTTGCCTCAAGAATCGTTTGAAACGAATCGTCATTCCTGCAACCGCAGGAATCCAGTGACTTTCAACTTGTCGTGACGTCCCAAAGACACCGGATCCCTGCGTTCGCAGGGATCACGGTGAGGGAATCCGAGGTGTGACTCAACCCTCGACTTTCCTTGTTGGCAGATCAGAACTTCGCGCGCAATTCCAGGCCCCACGTGCGGGGCGGCGAAATGGAGGCGAACGGCGTGCCAAGCACGGAGGTGGAAATGTTGTTCACACCGGTCACGTAACGCTTGTTGAGGATATTGGAGCCATAGAGCGCCACACCCCAGCGATCGCCGGGCGCATGCCAGTCGATGCGTGCGTCGGTGCGCTGCGTGCTGGTGCCGATCTTGAAGTTCGGGGTCAGGTCGCAGCTACCCTGGTACTTCGAGTCGTCATTGCAGCGCGACGGACCGCGATAGGCCTGCGACAGGTCGAACTCCAGGTCGCCGTTGGCGACGCCGTGCCACATGTAGGACAGCGACAGCGCACCGGAGAAGTAGGGTGCACCGGTCGGCTGGCCGGTCAGGTCCACGCCGTCGGGCGCGATGGCCTTGCGGTACTTCGCGTCGATGTAGGCACTCAGGAAGTTCACACGGAAGCTGTCAATCGGCTGCCACTGCGCTTCCAGCTCCAGGCCCTTGGCCTCCTGGTCGCTGCTGTTGACGATGTAGATGGGCAGGCCCGTGGCCGGGCTGTTCGGATCCAGCGCCAGCGACTGCATGTTGTCGTAGCGGTAGTAGTACACCGAGCCGTTGATCAGCAGGTTCTGCTCCGGGAACAGGCTCTTGATGCCTGCCTCGTAGTTGGTGACCTTTTCCGGCTGGAAGGTGGAACCCACCTGCACGCTGTTGTAGCCGCCGGCCTTGTAGCCACGGGTGACGGAGGCGTAGCCCATCACATCCGGCGTGAACTTGTAGCTGGCGACGACGCGCGGGCTCCAGTTGTTCCAGGTGTTGCTGGCGTAGACCGGCGTACCCACGGAGGTGGTGAAGATCAGGTTCTGCTGGAACGCATCCAGCGTGCCGGGCGGCAGGATGCCCAGGCCATACAGGCCAGCGACGGCTGCATCGAAGGCCGGCGCGCTGCGCGGCATGTTGTACCAGCTGAATTCCTTCTCGTCGCGCGTGTAGCGCAGGCCGGTGGTGATGTCGAACTTGTCGCTCACGTGCCAGATCACGTCGCCGAACGCGGCGTAGGCCTTGAAGTTGCCGTCGTTGCTGATGGCTTCCTTCCAGGGGTCGCCCAGCAAGGTGAAGGGCAGCCCTGCCGCGGCGAGCATGTTGGTGATGTCGGTGAGCGGTGTGCCCACCCCAAATGCATTGTTGGCGAGCGTGTCGACGGTGTTGGTGTTGGTGTCGGTCTCGCTGGTCTGGCGCGCCTGCTCCTGGTAGTAGCTGACGCCCGCCACCCAGTCCATCAGGTCGTTGTTGCCCGACAGCTTGAACTCCTGATACCAGCTGTTGTTGTGCTCGATGTTGGCGGTGTCGAGGTAGGTGACGACATGATTGGTGCCGTCGTAATCGCCCAGGTTGAACGTGTCGAAGCCGCGCCACGCCGTGGTGGAAACAAAGTCGGCCCAGCCGAACGAGTGGTCGACCTGCAAGGTCACGCCGTCAAAGCGACGCGATTCGCGTGCACCGATGGCATCGTTGTAGAGCGGTGCATGCAGTGGGTTGAGGTAGTTGGCGGGATCAGCCGGGAAGGGCGCGCGCTCATTGGTGTCGTTGGACAGCGGAATCAGGCCGATGGCCGGTTCGGGCGCCTGGTTGAGCTTTTCGTGATCCCACGACAACAGCACGCGGGTGTTGTCGCCGACATTCCAGCGGAACACGGCGCGCGTACCCCAGTCGTTGTCACCGCCATACTTCTTGCCGGTGGCCGCGTCCTTGATCCAGCCGTCGCTCTGGTTGTCCACCACGCTCAGGCGCAGCGCCATATCCTTGTTGAGCGGGATGTTCACCAGTGCATCGGCGTACTTGAGACCGTCATTGCCGATGCGCACGCGCGCATGCCCCTCGAACTTGTCGGTAGGCTCGTTGGTGACGATGGAAATGGCGCCCGCCGCCGCGTTGCGGCCGAACAGCGTGCCCTGCGGGCCCTTCAGTACTTCGATGCGCGCGATGTCGTTGAAGGCGAGCAGCGAGCCGCCCGAACGTGCGGCATAGACACCGTTGACGTACACGCCCACCGCCGACTCGGTACCGATGCCGAAGTTGCTGGTGGAGATGCCGCGAAGCGAATACGTGGGCTGGGTCGGCTGGCTGGCGCCGATGTCCAGGCCGGGCACGAAGATGTCCATCTTGCTCAGGTCGGTCGCGGCCAGCGTGTCGATCTGCTTGGCGGTGACGATCTGCAGCGGAATCGGCACCGACTGCACTTCCTGCGTACGGCTCTGCGCCGTCACGGTGATATTGCCAAGCAGCTTGGCTTTCTCGGGATCAGCGGTGGTGCCGCCGCCTTGCGCGTTGCTGGTGCCCTGTTGCGGCGCGGGCGCGGCATCGTCGCTTGCCCAGCTTTCGGCGGGCAAAGCGCCGAGCATCAGGGTGCTGCCGAGCAGCAGGCGATGCAGGCAAACGGACAACGGACGCGGACGGATATTCATCAGCAAGCACTCCCCTCAAAATGAAAAGGCCGGGGCCCGAAGGCCCCGGCGCTACCCCCTCAATGAATCGCCACGCAGCCCCCCGACTGCGCGGCAATCCATGCCTTGATCAGTGCGACGCCTTCGCGGTGCACTGTGCTGCGGCCCAGTTCCGGCATCATCGTGCCCGGGTCGGTCGAGTTCATCCGGTACGGCAGGATGGAATCCTCGGGCTGGCCGGGCACGATGTCGAACAAGTGATCGCCCGTGCCGCGACCTGCGGCGACCGGCGGCTTGCAGATGCCGAGATGGCGGTCTTCGGGCACGCTCACGTCCAGGGTCAGGCCGGTGGTGTTGGCCGCGCCCTTCGGGTTGTGGCAATGCCCGCAGTTGATATCGAGATAAGCGCGCACGCGGGCGTCGAGCGGGGCATGCTCGTCCGCCCAGTTCGCGTTTCGCGGTGCTTCGGCCGGCGCGGGAGCACCGGTGAGGTAGCCCACCTTCATCAGATGGGCCAGTTCGTTCTCGTCGCCCGTCGCGTAGTGGTAATCGCGGTTCAGATGGCGTGCCTTCGGCCCGATCGGGTGGATCTTGCGGCTCACCCAGTCCTGCGCGTGACAGCTGGCGCACTGGCTTTCGTCAGGCACCACGTAATTGAAGTCCTCGCGCTCGCTCTTGTCGTCCACCAGCGTCAGCGGGATCACGGCGCCGGTGCGCGCCAGCATGGCGTCGCTCTGGTCGTCCTTCCACACATACGGAATGGCCGCCCAACCTGATTCGCGATGCACCAGGATGCGCGTTTCGATCAGGTGCACGTGGGCGAGATCCAGCCCTTCGCCGGCGAAATCCTTGGATGAGTCATAGGTGCGCGCCACGTCGGTGAACTTGCCGTCGGCGGTGCGCGGGTAATAGAAGGTCTTGCTGATGACGGTGCCGACCGGGAAGTCGAAGGTGTCGGTGGGGTCGTACTTGGCCGCCGTGCCCTTGGGCATCCACACCGTGCGCAGCTTGTGCGCGTAGTCGGTGAACAGCGGCGTATTGAGGTCGTACGGCACCACGCCTTCATTGAGCACGAGCTTGCCGCTACGCACTTCCACCACGTGCCAGTCGCTGAGCTTGGGCGGACGGCCGTCCGCCTGGAACGCTACCGGATCCATTCCGCGCTGGCAGGCGCACAGGAGAAGCAGCATCGATAGCAGGAGAAAATGCGAGAGGAACTTCATTGACGATGACATCCTGGAACGAGTCCAACTTATGTGTTCACGAGGTGGCGCGTGATGGCCATGGCGCACATCCCCTCACCGTCATCCCCGTTTTCGCGGGGTGACGGTGAGGTGGTCGTGTGCGCCTGCGGGCGAACCAGCCGTACGGAAAACCAAGGCAGTTACGCCTTCGGCTCCGGATCCAGCACCACCGGTGGCAGCTTGGGCAGCGTGCACTGGTACGCCTTGGTGTCGGTGCTGGGGTTCTTGTAGTCGTGCGGACCGTCGGCGTTGAGCACGCCCACGTCGCCGTTCTGGATGCAGAAGCGGTCTTCCGCCGGCGGTAGTCCGTCGACCAGCTTCTTTTCATCCACGTAGCCGTCCCACAGGATGTCCGGGAACTTGCCAGTCAGGCCGAAAACCGCGGTTTTCAGCGTCTTCAGCTTCATGCCGTCCGGCGAATCGCCGCCGCCCTTGAAGCGGTTGTCGTAGATGAAGATGCCCTTGGGGTACGGGTTGTAATCGGCCGCAACGCCCTTGGTGTTGTAGTAGTTGGTGGAGAAGTAGCTGGAGATGATGACGTTGGCCGTCTGGTTGTCGGCGATGTCGTTGTCGAAGATCTCCACCTTGTCGTTGGAGTTCACCACCACGCCCGCGCCGCGCGGCACGCTGGCCACGGCCGCACCCTTGGCGGCGAAGTTGTCGGTGTTGTTGCCAAACGACTTGTTCTTGAACACGCGCGTGCTGTGGCCCGCCTGCGAGAGGTTGGGCATGTTGAACACCAGGATGCCACCGGTGTTGTTGGTGGCGGTGTTTTCGTACACGTCGGCATTCACCGAGTTCTCGATCTCGATGCCGGCCACGTTGTATTCGGCGCGATTGCGGCGCACCACGATGTTGTTGGACTGGCCCACGTAGATGCCCGCATCGGACGCGCCGATCACCACGGAGTCTTCCACCAGCACGTTCTGGGTCTTCACCGGATACAGGCCGTAAGCGCCGTTGGTGGTCTTGGGGCCGCCGGTCCATTCCACGCGCACGCCGCGGATGGTGATGTTCTTGCCCTGGTTGATCTTGAGCGCGTCGCCCTTGGTGTCTTCCAGGGCGAGGTTCTCGATGGTGAAGTCGTTGGCGTTCACCAGCAGGCCTTCCGGCCCCACGACCTGGCCCTTGAACGACAGCACGGTCTTGTCCATGCCGGCGCCCTTGATGGTCACGCCGTCGGTGCGCAGGCTCAGGCCGCGCTGAAGGTGGTAGTGGCCCGCCGGGATGTCGATGACGCTGCCCGGCTTGGCGTCCAGCAACTGCTGCTGCAGCTTGGCTTCGAACGAGACGTCGCCGCTGCTCTGGGCTGGTGCTTCTTCGTGACTGCAGGCCGCCAGGGCAAGTGGCAGGGCGAGAAACAATAGGGTCTTGCGCATGGTCGCTTTCCTCCCCAGGAGCGGCTGGCTGCGTGATAGCCCACTGTCCCGGAAACCGCGGCGCCCTAGGGAGGGGAGAACGTGCAGCTAAGGGGGGTAAATCGGCCAGTGTGACGATCGTTTGAAAATCTGTTGGGTCCGCCGTGCGGGGGCGGGCGGCATGCTGGCCGTGGTACCCCGGGTCGGGATGAGGTGTCTACAGCGAAACACCGGCAGCAGGATCCGGTTGCCCGTGCGGCCCCTGGTTTTCCGATCCGGCGCCGCTCGTCTCATGCAAGGGCAGGTCGATCCGAAACCGCGTGCCCACCCGGGGTGTGCTGGCCACGCTGATCTTTCCCTTCGCCGCTTCAATGACACTGGCGACCACGGACAAACCCAGGCCGGTGCCGACCCCGAGCGGCTTGGTCGTATAGAAGGGCTCGAACAGCTTGGCCTGCACATCGGCATCCATGCCGATGCCGGTATCGGCCAGCAGGATCCGGGCCGTGCCGTCCATGCATGGTTCAACCGATACCGTGAACTGGCCGCCATCGGGCATGGCATCGCGTGCGTTGGAGGCGATATTCAGCACCACCAGCTCCAGCTGGCTTCGGTCGAACAGCACGGGCAGGCGTTCATTGCAGCAGTGGATGTCCACTCTTATGTGCCGACCGAGCAGCTGTCGCAGCATCGGCTCCAGCTCGCGCACCACCGTGACGACATCCACGATCTGTGCCGGGCCCGTGTCCTTGCGGCTGAAGTTCAGCAGTTTCCGGTTGATGGCCAGCCCGCGCAGTGCGGCCAGCTCGATGCCCTCCAGGGCACTGAGCAGCGAAGGCGTGCCAAGGTCGGCCAGCATTTCGCGCTCGGACGAGTAGCCCAGCACGACATTGAGGATGTTGTCGAAGTCGTGCGCCAGCCCGGTGGTCACGCGGCCGACGGCCTCCACGCGTTGCGAATGGATCAGTTGCCGCAGCATTTCCTCGCGCTCGCGAATCTGCTGTTGCAACCGTTCGTTCACGGCAGCAAGCTCCGCCGCGCTTTGCGCCACCTGGCCAAGGGTGGCGCGGAACCGAATGATGAAACGGTCGAAAATGATGGCGATGACGAAGTAGGCGCCGATGCGCACCGGCAGGGCGTGGAACACGGCCAGCTCCTCGGGTTTTGAGGGTGGCAGCCAGAAGCTGTCGGCGAGCTGGCCAACACACAGTGCGACAACCACGGCTGCGTAGGCCATCCACAGCGCCCTGCGGCCAAGGACCAGGCCCGACGTCGCCAGCAGCAGGGTCGGCAGTGCATCGCGGGATCCATGTTTGTAGCCGGTCACCGCGTAGGCAACCACCGTCGAAACCACGATCACGGCAAGGAACAGTTTGACCCCGGCGCGGAAGCGTCCTCGCCGGATCGCCACGACGGCCATCCAGGCACTCAGCAGGATGAGGGTGTCCAGGCCCAGCGCCACGCGTTCCTGCAAGGTTGCCGGCGACTGCACCACCACCGAATACAGCCAGCTCGGGAACAGCATCAGGCTGAACAGGATCAGGAAGGCCTGCACGAAGGGGCTGTTCAGTGCATCGACGGGATCGTTGGGTGGAACACGCGAGAGCCAGTCCTTGATGACGCGGGAGGCTTTGATGTCCACCGGGGTGTCCCCTTTCGGCCATGGCGCTGACGGGGTTTATCGTACGCCGGCCGGCGCGAGGGCTGGAATCAAGGCTCGCCCATCCTGTTAATCCATATACCCCTATAACGCCACGGCTTTACCCGTGCACCCAGGGCGATAGGGTGACTGACTTCCTCACCATCGGAGTCTCCCCCGTGCGCATATTCCTCACCGGCGCCACTGGTTTCATCGGATCGCGCATCGTCCCTGAGCTGCTCGCCGCCGGCCATCACGTGATCGGCATGACCCGCTCGGACGAGGGGGCGCTTGCACTCGCCGCCGCCGGTGTTGAAGTGCATCGGGGCCAGCTGGAGAACCTGGACAGCCTGCGCAAAGGCGCGGCCAGGGCAGACGCGGTGATCCACACGGCGTTCGACCACGACTTCTCCCGCTTTGCCGCCAACTGCGAGAAGGACCGCCAGGCCATCATCGCGATGGGCTCGGTGCTGGCCGGTTCGGATCGTCCGCTGCTCATCACGTCGGGGACAGGCATGGGAAGCAGCACTGTGCCAGGCCAGCCCGCCACCGAAGATGTGTTCAATACGGCGCATCCCAATCCGCGCTCGGCGTCGGAGATGGCCGGCGCCGAGATGCTGGCGGCCGGCGTCGCCGTGTCTGTCGTGCGCCTGCCGCAGGTGCACGACACCCGGCGACAAGGCTTGATCAGCCCGCTGATCGAGGTGGCAAGGGCCAAAGGCGTATCGGCGTATGTGGGCGCAGGGGAAAACCGCTGGCCGGCCGCGCACGTGCTCGATGTGGCCCGGCTCTATCGCCTGGCCATCGAGCAGTGCCAGCCGGGCACGCGCTACCACGCCGTCGCCGAAGAGGGCATCAGCGTCCGCGACATCGCCGAAGTGATTGCCACCGGCCTGGGCGTTCCGGTCAAGTCCATTGCCGCGGACCAGGCGGCCGATCATTTCGGATGGATGGCTGGTTTCGCGGGCCTGGATCTTCCGGCATCGAGTGCGTGGACACGCAAGGCACTCGACTGGCATCCGCATGGCCCCGCACTGCTCGAGGATCTCAGCCAGATGGATTTCCAGGGCGGCCGTTGAGCCGGCTGCGTGGTCGATCATGGGGATAAAGGGGTGTCCGCTTCGGGTCGAAAGCGGACCTCAGTGGCTCATCAGGCTAACCACAGGATGCACTCCGGTCCGGCGGCCGGAATACTCTCGGCTTTGCCCGAGCCGTTGCGGGGACATCCCTTTTAGTGACTCGCTTGACGCTTCCGTGCGCCCGGATCTCCCCCTCCCAGATGCTGAAAGCCATGCCTTCCTCGAACATGGGTAATGCCACGTCGAGCAAAAGCAGCCATACCTTGGCTTCAAACCTGACCCCTGGGGCAGGCTCACCTTCGAAGGCGAGCGTCGCAGACCAATAGTCGTCCTTCACTCCCAGGACGCTCTGCCACTCGTCTTTTGACAGCGACACCTGCTCTCGCCCTGCTTCCGTAGGAAGCATGACGATGTCGGCAACGAAGTCTGGTAATTCTCGCGGTGGCATGGTCGTGCTCTGTGGCAAGCGTCGTTCCATTCCCAGTGCTTCCGGACGTGTCCGCTGCATGCGGGACGAACGCTGGCGCTGGTTCCTGTCCACCCGAGACTTCAGTTCGACGTCAGGCCTGAAGCGACTCGGAGCATGAAGCTCCCTCTGGCACCCGGCGGACCCATCCATTGCCTGCCGCTGGTGGCAACGTTCGTGACGTCTTCCTTGACGCACTGGCACTGCTGAATGGCATTCCATCGACGCCTTGGGCGTTGCCACGCAGAACAACATGGGTCATTCGAACCGTCAGGTCGCCAGGAAGCATGGTGATCGTTGATACACGCCATCAACCCGCGGACATGGCAAAAGAAGACTCGCCTCCCCGGCTGTCGAAACCGAGTCATGTCGACATCATCCGCCCAGCCAGCCCGTGTACACATCGACCATTTGGCCGACCTGAGCTTGAACGACCCGTTTGCCTGCCCGCAATTGTAAGTTTTACTTGGTAGATGTCCCGTAGATTTACGCAGGCAGAAAAGGTGGTGGCGTTGACTGGCCCCAAGTCGATGGCGCGTGCGCGAATTTCGATCCACACTGTTTCACGTGCCTGGATCTGCATGACGACCTGCAGGCGTCACGGACGTTGATCAACATGGCCATGACTCGACCGGAGGTGGCGCGTGACGGATCGGGACAAGCATGCAAGGGTGTGTGGACATGGCCTGGCCATGCTTCTGGCGCTGACTGCGTCGCCTTGCGTTCGTGCCGCTGAATTCAGCCTCTACGAAAACTGGCCAACCCACGTGACCGCTTCGGATGGCACGGACTTCGGCCTGGCCGTGCTGTACCAGTACGACTTCAACCAGTTCTCCAACGGCGCCGGCATGTTCGAAGACGCCAACACCAACCGGCGGAAACAATTTGGCCTGTACCTGCGCAAGCCGGGCGTGTACGACGCCATCGTCCAGTACGACTTTCAGTCCGACCAGTGGTCCGACACCTTCCTGCGATTTCGCAGCAAGGGTGTCGTCGGTACCGACCTTGGCAATTTTCGCTTCGGTTACTCCAAAACCCCGGTGGGCTTCGAGGGTGTGACGAGCTCCGCCGCAACGACCTTCCTCGAAACCGCCTTGCCTACGCAGGCCGTGTGGGAGGGCCGTCGCGCGGGCGTGGACTGGGCATGGGCACGGCCACACTTCGTCTTGAACATCGGTGACTACTTCTGGCGCAAGGACTTCGATGGCGAGAACCCGGGACATACCTGGGCGATGCGCGCCGCATGGGTACCACTCGATGAGACCGGCGAAGTGCTGCATTTTGGCTTGTCGGCTTCGCGCGAAATGCTGGATTGGGCTGATGAAGGGACGGTGCCTCCCGATGCGCGCCTGCGTGCCCGGCCCGAGGCAGGACTGACGCCGGTACGGCTGGTCGATTCCGGATCGCTCGACGACAGCAGGCGCGTGGACAGGCAGGGCTTCGAGGCCTTGTGGATCGGGGGGCCGTGGTCCGTACAAGGCGAATACCTTCAGGCCAGGGTCCAGCGCACCAACGGCCAGCCTGACTACAACACCAGTGGGTTCTATGTGTTCGGCACCTGGACGCTCACGGGCGAGGCCCGTCACTACAGCGACGGCAACGTCGGCAACCGGCGTTACAACAGCCGCGACGAGGAAGACATTCATTCCGAAGGCCCGTGGGGTGCCGTGGAACTGGCCGTACGCTACAGCGAGCTCGACCTCAACGATGGCGCTGTCACCGGTGGCAAGGAACACGACTGGACGCTGGGCGCGAACTGGTACCTCGGCGAGCACCTGAAACTGCAGGCGAACTATGTGTGGGCCTTCAGCGATCGGGGTGACCTGCAGGTCAACCCGCGCATCTTCGAGATGCGGGCGCAAGTCTCGTTCTGAGGGCATGCGACGTTGCCCTCGCGGTTCCGGAACGCGCAGGGGTCTTACGCTGGATCTTGCACGTTTGCGTCCATGGGGCGATGGCGGCGCACAGGGCCATGAACGGTCTAGCCGCGGCGCTGTGCTTTCTTCGCAGGCCAGCGCCACTCCGGCTCGGAAAGCTTCTCTGCCAGGTAATTTCCCAAGGCTTCCACCTTGGCTGGCCGGGAGCGAAGCGTGGGCGTGACGAAGTAGACCCCGCCTGTTGCGTGTGACCATCCGGGAAGGATTTCCTGAAGCTCTCCGCGCTTGAGGTAACCACTCGCAATGAACTCGGGCAGTTCACCGACGGCCTTGCCTGCCAGCAGCAGGGGAATGGATGCCTCGATGTTGGTGACGCGCAGTCTGCCCCGGGGTTTGACCAGTTCTTCGTTGCCCTGACGATCGACAAGTTTCCAGGTGTCGTTCTGGGAGCGGTAGGCGTAACCGACACAGTCATGACGGTTCAGATCGCTCGGGTGCTTCGGTTTGCCGTTCAGGCGCAGGTATTCCGGCGAGGCCACCAGAAAGCGCGAGACGCTGCAGAGCTTGCGCGCGACCAGCGATGAATCGGGAAGCAATGCAATGCGTACGGCTGCGTCAAATCCCTCGCCAATCAGGTCGACCGAGGCGTCTGACAGGTGCAGGTCGACGCTGATGTCGGGAAAGCGCTGCAGGAACGCCGGAAGGAGGGGCGCCACCCACTGGATGCCAAATGTCATCGGCACCGCGAGACGTACCAGTCCTCGCGGGTGCGCGGCCTGTTCGCGCGCGGTGGCCTCAAGTTGCTCGGCATCCCGGAGCATGCGGCTCGCCTGATCCAGCAGCGATGCGCCGAACTCCGTGAGGGCCAGCTGGCGTGAGGTTCGGTTGAACAACCGCCCACCAAGCCGCCCTTCAAGCCGCGTGACGGCTCGAGACACCGTGGCCACGGACAGGTCGAACTCCCTCGCTGCACCCGCGAAAGAGCGTTCCTCCGCCACCTTGGCAAACAGGGCGAGGCCTTCCAGGTCGGGGAGATGGCTCATTTCATTTCTGCAACGATGATTTGCAATTGATTCTATTTTGTTTGTCTGGCGCGGTCGATAGCCTATCTCTTAACCCGCAACACCTACTCCCCATTCAAGAGGAACGCAGTCATGACCCGTAAGCTCGAAGGCAAGATCGCAGTCGTCACCGGTGGTACCTCGGGCATTGGCCTGGCCACCGCGAAGCAGTTCGCTGCGGAAGGTGCCCACGTCTTCATCACCGGTCGCCGCAAGAAGGAGCTCGACGACGCCGTTGCCGCCATTGGCAACGCGACCGGCGTGCAGGTGGACTCCTCCAAACTCGATCAGCTCGATCAGCTGTTCGCCGCGGTCAAGGACAGCAAGGGCCGCATCGACGTGCTGTTCGCCAACGCCGGTGGCGGCGGCATGCTGCCGCTGGGCGACATCACGGAAGAGCAGTACGAGGACACCTTCGGCCGCAACGTCAAGGGCGTGATCTTCACGGTGCAGAAGGCATTGCCGCTGCTGTCCAAGGGCGCCTCGGTCATCCTCACGGGCTCCACCGCCGGCATCAGCGGCACGCCTGCTTTCAGCGTCTACTCCGCGAGCAAGGCAGCGATCCGCGCGCTCGTCCGCAGCTGGATCCTGGATGTGAAGGATCGTGGTATCCGCTTCAACGTGGTCAGCCCGGGCGCCACCAAGACCCCGGGCCTGGTGGATCTCGCCGGTCCTGACGCCGCGCAGCAACAGGGTCTGCTGGACTACCTCGCCTCGATGGTGCCGATGGGCCGCGTCGGTGAGCCGGAGGAAATCGCCAAGGCGGTGGTGTTCCTCGCTTCGGACGATGCCAGCTTCGTGAATGGTGCTGAGCTGTTCGTCGACGGCGGTCAGGCACAGGTCTGACGGATAAGAGGGCGCGCGCGGAGGGTGGTGCAAGGCTCGCTCTTCGCCCATGCCTGGCTCAGTGGTCGACCCGCATCAGCGATGCCCATACGCATCCCGGATGTGGGTCGACCTTTGTACGCGCTAAAGCAAGGCGGCTCGAAGCTTGGCTGCCAACGCCATGCGCTCCTCGGTGGAGTAGGGCACTTTCTGCCCCCCATACAATCCGTCACCCGGGTAGCGGGGAAATACGTGAAGGTGGTAGTGCCACACATCTTGATTGCCGGCCGGGCCGTTGTGTTGGCGGGTGGAGATTCCCTCGCAGCCAAAGGCGCTCAGCATGGCGTGTGACAGGCGGCGCGTGACACGAAAGAAATCACTGCCGAGGTTGTCCCGCATCTCCAGCACGTTTTCGTAGTGATCTCGCGGCACCACCAGGCAGTTGCCCTTGATTCCGCCGTAGTGGTGCGTTGGAACCAGGGCGAATACGTTGTCATCCATCAGCACAACGGCAGATTCTGGCGCAGGCGATGGAAGCGTCCCGGCAATGCTGCAGAACGGACACTCGTACCCCGGTGGCGCATGTTTCATGAAAACTGTCCTCTGTCGATCCCTTTACATCGTTCTGGCGACGGCCGCTTCGTCTCGAAAGAAGAAACCTGGGTTGGCCGCGGGGTTCACTGCACACCAAGCTTCGATTGCAGCATGGCACCCATGTGTTGGTGG
Source organism: Dyella telluris (assembly GCF_014297575.1). NCBI lineage: Bacteria > Pseudomonadati > Pseudomonadota > Gammaproteobacteria > Lysobacterales > Rhodanobacteraceae > Dyella > Dyella telluris. Next base: position 2,659,585 of record NZ_CP060412.1, read on the forward strand.
ATCAGGTTGATCGCCTTCAGGGGTCTCAGCATCACCTTGAAGTCGATGATTTTCCCGGCGTCATTCCACGTGATGATGTCGACACCGTTGACGACTATGCCGTCGATCTCCGTTTCAAACTCCAGCATGGCATCTGACGGGCCCATGATCTGGCGCACGTAGCGGAACGTTGGATTGAAGAACACCGTGAAGGCCGCGCCCAGATAGGCGACGGCCAGTGCCTTGCCACGTTGCGGCGTGTGGACGACCGGCGAGTGGAACACCGCATCGTCCGCCAGCAGGGCATGGAGACCTGACGCGTCGTGGGTGCGAACCAGGCGATGCCAGGTTTCGATCGGGTGTTCATCCATCACATGCTCCTTTGTACACATGAATACCTGAGTTCAGGGACGATAGCCAACGCAAGCGCTTTGCAGCTAAGCGCGTGCATCCGATAGACGGCGCTTCGGTGGTGCTCCGGCAGACCTTCCCTCTGGTGCGGGACAAGCTGCAACCAGCCGTCATCATTGACTGGCTGTGACCCGAGCATCTAGTGCGCGAAGTGCCTCCAGTGGCCTTCGGAGATGATCTCGATGACACCGTCCACCACCTTGATGGCAGTCCCATCGTCGATCGCGTAGCCCGGCGCTGACAGGCGTGCAGCCCACGTTTCGGCGTCGGCCATGGTGTTCTCCGGGCACGCGATATTGTCCAGGTGCGGAAAGATGGAAAAACCGACCATGCCCAGCGCGCTATCGCCACCGCCGGCTGGCTTCCAGCCCACGAACTCCTCGCCGACATGCGGAGCCATCACCATGCTGCCGGCACTTAGTCCCACATAAACCGTGTTACTGAGCGACGGGAGCAGATCAGCCAGCCCTGACTCGCGCATCCAGTGGTGCAGGTACAGAACGTCGCCACCGCATACCAGCAGCGCATCAACCTCACGGACCAGCGGGATCCAGTTCTGCTTGTCGATGCTCGGTAGAGCCGTCAACTCCAGCATGCCTACGGACTTCCACCCCAACTCGACCATGGGCGTGGGCGTTTGCCCGGCTATCTGCCGCCACGTCATCACCGCGGTTCCGGGCAACATGCCGTACATCGCGGTAGGGATGCATAGCGCGGTGGATTCGGCGATGGGCTTGCCCAGCAAGTCGGCGAGGGCAGCCCGGATACTCGGGTTGCTGACGCCGCCGGAGGTGAGGAGAAGCTTCATCGCGCTTTCCTTGTCCATCGAAAGCCGGGGCCGGCCGCAGCGAAGTCGGTGAGCCTTCGAACGCTGTCGGGCTCTTGGGCGGACGAGTCAATCACGGTGCATGGGCTCGCACAAGTGCACGAGTCACGGGACCGGTGGCGGCTATCCATAACCATGCCAACGTGAAGAGTGCAGCCATCAACGACTGGATGTAACTCCATTCGTCAGATGCGCTCATCTCATTCGGCGAAGCGAGTTTGAAATGGTGAGTTTGTTGTGTCGCGCAGAGTTGGGGTCGAAGCGGAGCCCGTGGGAGCTGCCTGCGTGGCGGGTGAGCTTGAGGGCCAGGGTGATGGCCGATTCCGGTGCCTCGTGCAGCTCGATGCTGTCTTGGGATGGCTGCAAGCGCCGCGCCCTGGCCATTCATCCCAGCCTCCGCCCCCTTCGTCGCCCCAGCAGCGCTTTCGTCGCACGGGGTCTGGAGGAGGGGCCGGCGCTGGCTAAGCTCGATGTGATCGACCGGATCGCGTGGCTCGGCACTGAGCCCGTCGTCGCCGGTTCGCCCGCCGTTAGCCACCCGGGAGTGGGTTATGCGATGCATCGTCGCGATGGTTTGCCTGTTGTGTTCCGCCCGTCTGTTTGCCCAGGGCGATGCGGTGGCGGCCTATATCGACGAGTACGCGAACGCGCACCACTACAGCGGATCGATCCTGGTGCAATGGCACGATGGCACGCGCGTGGTGAGGAGCTACGGGCTCGCCAATATCCCCATGCGGGTCGCCAATACGCCGCAGACCCGATTCAAGATCGCCTCGGTCACCAAGCTGTTCACCTCGGTGCTGATCCTTCAGCTGGTGGAGCAGGGCAGGCTTGAGCTGGACCGACCGATCAAGACCTACCTGCCGGACTACGTCGGAGAGGCGGGCAACAAGGTGACGATCCAGCAGCTGCTCAACCACACCTCGGGCCTGCCAAGTTTCGACGGGGTTACCGACCAGGCCACGGCACTGAAAGAGGGCATTCCCGTCTATCAGCTGCCGCACACCAGCGAGCAGCTGATGGCGCAGTTCAGTGGTGGCAAGCTCGCCAGTACGCCCGGTGAGAAGTTCAACTACAACAACGCCGACTACGTCGTGCTGGGGCAGATCATCTCGCGATTGTATGGACGTCCATACGAAACGGTGTTGCAGGATCGCATCCTCGATCCCCTGCATATGATCAACAGCGGGGTACTGCATCATGGCGACATCGTGGACAGGCTTGCCGATACGTATTGGTATCCCGACGACAGGAAGATCCTGTCACGCGATCTGCCGGTGTATCCGGAAAACTGGTACGCCGCCGGCGCCATGTACTCCACTACCGGCGACCTGTTGAAGTTTGCCCAGGCCCTGTTCAATGGCAAGCTGATCGCCCCCGAAACCCTGCAGGCGATGATCAGGCCCGGGCTCGATGAATATGGCGATGGCCTGTGGTCATACCAACTCACCGCCGGAGGGGCCAGGCATCCGGTGATCAAGCGCCCCGGGTCGATCATGGGTGCGCAGGCCCAGTTCCTCCACGTGATGGATCAGGACATCACCGTCATCATGCTGGGCAATACCAGCGTGATTGATGCCGATGCCCTGGTGGAAAACATCGCCAAACGCGCCATTCGATAAGGACACAGAGGCGGTCCGCCTTGATGGGAAAGCGGACATGGTCCGAGGGCAGGGGCGGGCGGCTTGCTAGGACACCGTGGCCGGCGCCAGCGTCCAGCCGCCTTCGGCGCCCAGCGCGTTCTCCATGCGGATCAGGCATCGCACGGCTTGCGCGGCGGTGTGCCGCATGGCGCGGGCGAGGTGGTGGGCGTTCTTGGGGGTGAGCTGATGGGAGGTGATCAGGCCTGCCAGCTCCCCTAGTGTTTCCAGATCGACAATGCTGTCCTTCGCGGCCTTGGTCGCGTCCGGCGACAGCCGATCGCTGAAGTCATCGAGTACGCCCTGCACGATGCGGGCGCCATCGATGGCGGCCTTCGACATGGTGGTCGCCTGCTGCTTCGGCAGGCACCCCTGATTGACCCCGTCATTGGCCAACTCCCAGAAAGCCCGGGCGATGCCGAGTGATCGTGCGATGCCGATGGTCGGTTCCCTGCACATGTTCTGCTCCTCATCGTGATGACGGTACGGTGAAACGGGCAGGATCAACGTAGTCGGGCGCTTTCGCAAAAGCTTACGCAACCTCCCCTCAGGCTGGCAAATCCCTGGTGTTGGGGTGATGACGAGTCAGGGCTTACGCAGTGCGCCGTCCCTGTGGGCTGCATTGACGGGGTGACAGCGGGTCAGGGAGACTGGCCGGGCATCGCGTGTGCGATGCGCTGACCACGGCGCGGCGTTTCTTCGTCGCGCAGTCGGGCCTGAGGGGTGCTGCGACGGACACGGTCCGCCACGCTCGGTTCCGATCCATCGAACAAGGGCGCCCTCCATCACTGGAGGATTTGCCATGCCCCACGCCGTCACTCATCGCCTTGCCATCGCCACCTGCTCGATGGTGCCGGGCATTCACCCGGATGACGCGCATCTGGCCGCATTACTGGCGCAACGGGGCATCGAGCCGGTTGCCTGCATCTGGAACGACCCCGAGGTCGACTGGACTGCGTTCGACGCCGTGCTGATGCGCTCGACCTGGGACTACTTCAAGCACTACACGGCCTTCTGCGCATGGCTCGAACGTTTGCCCATTCCCACGATCAATCCCGGGTCGTTGTTGCGCTGGAACAGTGACAAGCGATACCTCGCCGAACTGGCGGCACTGGGCGTGGACATCATTCCCACCACCTTCACGTCGGCTAGTGATCTGGCCGGGACATTGGCGCTCACACCGGGGCAGGAGGTGGTGGTCAAGCCGACCGTCAGCGGCACAGCCTGGCACACCGCGCGTGGCGTGGTGGGCGAGCCCGCGTTCGAGCAGACCATCGCGGCGCTGCCTTCGGCCTTCCAATACCTGGTGCAGCCGTTCGTGCCTGAAGTGGTCAGCGGTGGTGAGTGGTCGCTACTGTTCTTCGACGGCAACTTCAGCCACGCGGTGATCAAGCGCCCTGCCGTGGGCGACTACCGGGTGCAGTCCGAGTTCGGTGGCACGGCGCAACGCGTCGAGCCGCCGGCGGCGCTGGTGGAAAGTGCCGGGCGTGCTCTCGCTGCCATGGCAACGCTCGGATATACCGATATTGCCTATGCACGCGTGGATGGCGTGCTTACCCGGCGCGGCTTCCTCCTGATGGAATTGGAGATGATCGAGCCCTTCCTGCATCTGGCGGTGGCACCCGACGCCGCGGAGCGTTTTGCGGGCCAGTTGTGGAAGCGCCTGGCGGCAGGGCTACCCGAGTGCAGGCCGGTGTGACGCTTTCGGTGTGGCTGCAGATCTCCGCCTGGCGGCGGCAGCTAATGAACACCACGTGTGGCCGCCCCTATTTCTGGCAACGCAGCATGCTGAGTTGCCAGTGGGTGCACCTGTTTCTGCACTCGGCAGTTCACGTTTAGCCGTCCAATGGCTGGCGGCGCGCGAAGCTCATTTCACCCGGTGCGTGATTTTTTTCTTTTAGCGCAGCGTCCTTGTCAGTCGTTGCGTTGCAGCACATGGCTGGTGTCATGTGCATGCGGCTTTCTTCGGTACTACTTAGATTTTTTTAACGCGAAGCCCGGAAATTTTTCTATGGAGAAGCGTTCCCAAGAGCAGGCATGATGCGTGTCTCAGGGCCGGGGGGACTCACAGGGGCTTTGCGACGCGAGTCTGTCGTCAGCATGTCGTCAGCGTGTCGCATAAGTTTGGCGAAAGTGATCGTCGCGGATACTGCGCGTACCAGGGAGGGATCTATGTCAGGCGCGTCGGATGACGCGTTGCGCCGGATGCCATGACTTATGCCACGTCTTTTCGTTTTTGGTGTCGTGTGAACACATCCAGCGTCATTGCTGCACAAGCGCCCATGGCGCGCAAAGGCATTTACCGAATCCTGGTGTGCCGGCCGAATCATCGGCTCGGCAATACCATCCTGATGACGCCGCTCATCCAGGAACTGGAGCGGCTGTACGTCGGTGCCGAGATCGACATCCTTTCCGAAGGGCGCATTGCCGAAGAAGTGTTTTCCAGCTTCTTCAGCGTGAAGAACGTGTACTGCCTGCCCAAGCGCGGCTTCAAGCATCCGCTGAGTTTCCTCGGCATGCTGCACGGCATACGGCAGATGCGTTACGACCTGATCATCGATCCGTGTCTCGGTTCCGGCTTCAGCCGTGCGATGACGCGTCACCTGCGTGCGCGCTACAAGCTGGGTTTCAGTGATGTGGGTGAGCGCTCGGGCCTGACCCATCCCGTACCCAGCGAAGTCGCGGGCAACCACATGGCGCAGCGCCCCATCAACTTGCTGCGCTGGGCGCGTGCGCACTTTTCGGGTGTGGTGGACGACACCAGTCACTATCCCGCGCTCGATATCCGCCTGACCGAAGACGAACGCGCACAGGGTCGGTGCGTCGTTGACCAGCTGCTGCACGAATCGCAGCCCGACGCCACGCGTCCGGTGGTGGGCATCTTCGCCAATGCCACCGGGGCCAAGCGCTATCCTGAATCGTGGTGGGCGGAGTTCATCACTACGTTCAAGGAAATGAATCCGCACGCGAGCCTGCTCGAGCTGATCCCCATGCACGGCCACTCCATGCTCGGCGAAGCGTGGCCGGGCTATTACTCCTCCGGCATCCGCCGCATGGGCGCCGTGATGGCCAACATGGATCTGATGATCACCGCCGACTGCGGCGTGATGCATCTGGCCGTTGCCTCCAAGGTGCCCACCGTCGGCATGTTCTCCGTGACCGATGCGTCGGTGTACGCGCCTTATGGCCTGGGCAGCTGCCCGCTGCTTACCCAGGGCATGTCCGCCCGGGAAGCGGCCACGCAGGTGGTTCGCGCGTTCCCCGGTTTGCTGACTGAAGGTCATGCCACCGGTCGTGCGGTGACCGGCGTGCCCATGCACTGGGATGACACAGCGGTGATGGATCCGGGTAACCTCGGTCATTTCGGCCTGTCCCATTGATGGGGCAATGCCGTGGGTGATGCTGCGCGAGGACCGGCGCCTGTGACGAAATGGCGGGACGAACTGCACGAACCGATGGAACGCTGGTTCCTGATGCTCGCCGCACTGGTGCTGTTGGCCGCCGGCATTGGCTTGCGAACGCCGACACCATCGGATGAACCGCGCTTCGCGCTGGTTGCCCACCAGATGGCGGCTTCCGGCAACTGGCTGATTCCCCACCGCGGCACGGACTGGTATTCGGACAAGCCGCCGTTGTTCATGGCGGCGCAGGCGGCCTCGCATGCCCTGACCGGTGACTGGCGCATCGGCTTTCTGTTGCCGTCGCTGCTGGCCTCGCTGGGGACCCTGTGGCTGGTCTACGACCTGGGGCGACGGCTGTGGGGGCATCGCGCCGGCCTGTGGGCGGCGCTGGCGCTGTTGTGCACGGTGCAGTTCGTGTTTCAGGCCAAGCGCGGGCAGATCGATCCCACGGTGACGTTCTTCGTAACCGCCGCCAACGTGGGCATCCTGCGCCACGTGTTGCTGGGTCCGGATCGACGCGCGTTGTGGCTCGGCTGTTTCGCCGCCGGCCTCGGCGTGATCACCAAGGGCGTGGGCGTGCTGGCGTTCCTGATGGTGCTGCCATGGTGGTTTGCCCGCCGGTATCGCTGGCAGGGGCTGGCCCCGGCCGACGGCGGCCCGATGGTGTGGCTGGGCAGCGTGCTGGCGTTTGTCGCGGCGCTGGGCTTGTGGCTGGTGCCTCTGGCGATCTACGTGCACACGCACGACAGCCCGGAGGCGCGCGCCTATGTACAGGACATCTTCGTCAACCAGACGGTGCACCGCTATGTGCATCCCTGGAACAGTTTCCAGCCGCCATGGTTTTACATCGAGGTGATCTTCACCTCATGGCTGCCGCTCAGCCTGGCCTTGCCGTGGCTGGTGCCGGCGTGGCGCCGTGCATTGCGCGAACGCGATGCGCGCGTGCTGCTGCCACTGGCGTGGGCGGTGTTGTTGATCGTGTTCTTCAGCCTCACGCGCGCCAAGCGCGATGTGTACATCATGCCCGCGCTGCCGTTGCTGGCCCTGTGTGCGGGGCCGTGGCTGGCGGACATCCTCGCGCGTCGCTGGCCGCAGCGGGTGGCGCTGGGTTTCGTCTTCCTGCTTGCGCTGCCGCTGCTGGTATTCGGCGTGCAGGGCCTGGTCCATCCGTCGGGCTGGATGCTGCGGTTCGCGGAAGGGCGACAGCTGGGTTCGCAGGCCAACTCACTGTGGCTGGCCTTCCTGGTGATGGGTGTGTGGATGCTCGCGTGCGCTGCGTGGTTTCGCCTGCGGCGTGCGGGTATCGCCGTGCTCGGTGCCATGGCTGGCGTCTGGCTGGTCTGGGGTTTGTGGGTGGCGCCGCTCCTGGCGCGCGCAAGTTCGCAGGCGCCGCTGGTGCATCGCGTGGAACAGACCATCGGGCCCACCGGCCAACTGGCGCTGGTGGGCTGGAAGGAAGAACTGTTGCTGGCGTTTGGCCGCAAGCGGGCGAGCGACTTCGGCTTTGTCACGCCATGGCATCAGCAGTTGGCCGATGCCATCCGTTGGCAGGAACAGTCGCCCGGTGATCGCTGGGTGCTGATCCTGGCCGACATCATGGCGCCTTGCATCAACAAGGACGCCACGCTGGACATGGGTGTCACCAGTGGTCGCGACTGGCGACTGTATCGCCTCGATGCAGTGGCGCCGGCGTGCCGCGGTGGCGTGGTGCCGGCGGGCGATGTCGACGACTGGGGCGGCATCGACCGGCGTCGCTGATTTCGCCCGCTGTGCGTTCTTCTTCGGTAATCCTCCGCTTCATTCGAGTTTCCTGCGTGACGACACCTGCCACTGCCACTGTTCAGCCGTCCACTCCGTTTCGTCGCCTGCGTGACATGGTGGTGGCGACGCCATGGCTGTGGTGCTGGCTGGTGGCCGCGCTCGTCGCCATCTTCCAGCACGGTCCGATGCCGATGTATTCCACGCGCACGTTGTCGGTGGCGTGGGAGATGTGGCTGCGCCACAGCGTCTTCGTGCCGTATCTCAATGGGCTGCCGTACAGCGACAAGCCGCCGCTGCTGCTATGGCTGATCCATCTGGGCTGGGCCGTGGGCGGCGTGGGCGACGTGTGGCCGCGCCTGCTGGAAGTGTTGCTGGGCGCGGTACAACTGGTGCTGGTGCATCGCCTGGCGCAGCGCTTGTTTCCGCAGCGTCCTGAAGTTGCGCGCTTCGCGCCGTGGATACTCGCCGCCTACAGCTTCGGCTTCCTGTTCGGCCTGCAGGTGATGTACGAGGTGCTGCTGGCCGACTGCGTGCTGGCGGCACTGCTCTGCCTGGTGCCCACGGCGCAGCGCGAGTCGCCGCGCTTGGGCTGGTTTGCCCTGGCGGTGGGGCTGGGCCTGCTCACCAAGGGCCCGGTGATGCTGTTGCACGTGGCATTCCCCTGGTTGCTGGGGCCATGGTGGAACCGCTGGGCGAAGCAGGAGCGTCGTCGCTGGTACGTCGGCGGTGCGGTTGCACTGGTCGTTGGCGTGCTGATGCTGCTGGCGTGGGTGCTGCTGGCCACCACCACCGGTGGCGAAACCTACCGGCAGAAACTGGTGGTGCACCAGACGGCGGGTCGCGTGGTGGATGCATTCGCGCACGCCGAACCGTTCTGGTGGTATCTGCCGTTGTTGCCGGTGCTGCTGCTGCCTTTCTCGCTGTGGCCGCGTGTGTGGGCCGCCTTGTTCTCGCTGCGACGGCCGCTGGAATCGGGCCTGTGTTTCCTGGCCGGCTGGCTGGTGCCGGTGTTCATGGGCTTCTCCGCCGTCAGCGGCAAGCAGCCGTATTACATGCTGCCGGAATTCGGCGGCTACGCCCTGCTCATGGCGGCGGCGCTGTCGCTGATGCAGGAGCGGCGCGCCGGTGCTTCACGCTGGCTCGGTCCGTGGCCGCTGGCGCTGGCCTGTGCGGCCGCAGGCGTGGTGCTGCTGTCGATGAACCGGCTGTTGCAGGCCGGGCATGTGCGCGATCACGTCTACGCATCGCTGGTGCCTTACAGCGTGCCTTTTGGCGTGGTCTTCCTGCTGCTGGCGGTGCCGCTGGTGCTGTTGCGCAGGGGCGAGGTGCAGCGCGTCGCCATCGTCAGCCTGATCGCGCTGGTCACGGCGCATGGCCTGTTCACGCTCACGCTGTGGCCCGCCTACGACTTCACGCCGGTGGCGCACATGCTGGCAAAGGCCGAAGCCGGCGGGCAGCCCATTGCCAACATCGAGTCCAACGATGGCCAGTACACCTTCCTGGGGCGCCTCACCGAGCCGGTGACGCAACTGCACAGCGCGGCCGATGTCCGGCGCTGGGCGGCTGAGCATCCGGATGGGCTGGTGATCACCTATCCGCGTCGCCTCAGCGAGGCCGATCGCGCGCATGCCGTGTATATCCAGCCGTTCCGCGGCATCTGGCTGGCGGTGTGGCCGGTGCATGCGTTCGTGGATGCCCAGGCGAGCGGGCAGCTGGACGACTGAGTGCTGTCAGGCCGCGTGCTGTCGCGCACTGCGCGGCGGCATGCCGGTCCAGCGCTTGAAGGCACGGCGGAATTCGCGTGGATCGCTGAAACCGATCTCCAGCCCGATCTCCGCCACGCTGAGCGTGCCGCCGTGCAGCAGTTCCAGTGCGCGCTCGGCACGCACGCGGTCGTGGATCTCACGGAACACGCGGCCGCCTTCGGCGAGCCGGCGGCGCAGCGAGCGCTCGCTCATGTTGAGCATGCGGGCCACGTCGGGCAGTCGCGGCTGGTGACGCAGGTGGCTGCGCAGCAGGCGTTCCACCGATGCGACGATCTCCTGTCGCGGGCCATCGACATCGTGCTGCTGGGTGCAAAGCGCCAGCGCCTGCTGCGCCGTCAGCGGGTTATGCGTAGGCAGCGGGTGCTGGAGCCATTGCGCATCGATCACCACGCGGTTGTGGCGTGCGCCGAAGACCAGCTCGCAACGGAAGAAGTCGGTGTATTCCTGCACATGGGCCGGGCGCGGGTAGGTCAGTTCCAGCCGCAGCGGATTGAAGTTCGGGCCACCCAGTTCCCGCGCAATGGCGAGCGAACTGGCAAACAGTTCCTCGCACAGGAAGGGCAGCAGGGGTGCATCGTTGAAGCGCGGCCATACGGCCAGTGCCACTTCGCGCGGGCTCACCACCTCGAAGCTCACGTCCACCAGGCTGCCGCTCACCCGATGGTGGGCAATACCCACCTGCATGGCATCGCCAAAGGTGGCCGAGGTCATCATGGCCAGCCCCAGCAGGCCAAAACTGCCGAGTGTTTCGCCCCGACCTACTGCCAGGCCCAGCCCCGGTTCGCCGGTGGCCTGCAGCGCGCGGCGGATCACCGAGTGCGCCTGCCGGTAGGACACGCGCAGGGTCGGGTCGTTCAGCTGCTCGCGGGTCAGCCCGGAGCCGGCGAACCAGCCGTCGCAACGCATCCCGCGCGACAGCGCCAGCTGGGTCAGGTGCACCAGGATGTTCGGCGGCGTCTCGGCCACGGTGTAACGCGCGTCGGCACCCAGCGGCGCGACGGCGTCATCGATGGCTTGGCTGACGGCTACGGACGTCATGGCTACAGCTCCCACCCCCTGAGAGCGCCGGATCGACCCGGCGAGATCGCTTGATCTATATCATGGCGCAGGGCCCATCGCCTTGCGCATTGCACAAGGCGGCCCCCGCCTCTGCCTTGGGGAGAACGCCGATGAACGCCTTCGCGGTCCCTTGTCGCCATGCCTTCCTGCTGAGTCTGCTGCCCCTGGCGGCCTGTGCGCCCGTGCAGACGCCCATAGCGAAAGCGCCTCCCACCAGCGCGGTTGCCACGCTGCAGACGGCCGAGCTGCTTCCTGCCGCGCCCAGGGCCGGTACGGCACGTTACGAGGCCGACCGGCAGGTTTTCCTGGCCACCCGCACGCTGGAGGGCACGCCGCGCTGGACGCTGGCGCAGCAGGACGTGGATTACGCCACCCCCCGGCTGCTGGCCGACTTCAGCTGCGCCATGGGCACGCCACTGGACGCCACCAGGCTGCCCAGGCTTGCCGCGCTGGTGGACGCCACCAGCACGGCTGCCGATGCCTCCACCGGGCCGGCCAAGAAGGCCAATCAGCGGCAGCGGCCCTTCGTGATCGACAAGGGGGCGACCTGCCAGTCCACCGAGAGGCTCACCAACAGCTTCGACTATCCCTCCGGCCATGCCACGCGCGGTTGGGCCGTGGGGCTGGTGCTGGCCGAGCTCGCGCCGGATCGTGCGACCGACCTGTTGCTGCGCGCGCGTGCCTTCGCCGACAGCCGCGTGGTGTGCGGCGTGCACAATCTCAGTGCCATCGATGCGGGCGCGATGAATGGCGCGGCGGTGGTGGCGGTTTTGCACGCATCGGCGCCGTTCCAGGCCAGCCTGGACGACGCGAAGAAAGAACTGGCGGCGTACCGCGGCACGGCCGCCGCCATGCCCGCCACGCCATGTGCGGCAGAAAAAGCGTTGATCGAACCCACGCCGTACTGAACCCGGCAGCTGCCATCCACGCAGGAGCAGGCATGGATCATGAAGCGTCATTGCTCGATGTACTCATTGTCGGCGCCGGCCTTTCGGGCATCGGCATGGCGTGCCATCTCGCGATGGATCAGCCGGGATTGAAAGTAGCCCTGGTCGAGCGGCGCGCGGCGATGGGCGGCACCTGGGACCTGTTCCGCTATCCGGGCGTCCGCTCGGATTCGGACATGTTCACCTTCGGCTACGCCTTTCGCCCCTGGCATGCGCTGGATGTGATGGCGGATGGCGAGTCCATCCGCCGCTACGTGATCGATACCGCACGCGAGTACGGTGTGGCCGACAAGATCCACTACGGACTCAAGGTGGTCTCGGCTTCGTGGTCGAGCGAAGGACGGCAGTGGCGGCTGCGTCTGTTCGATGGAACACGTGGCGAAACGCGCGTGCTCGCATGCCGCTTTCTTGTCGTCTGCACGGGTTACTACAACTATGACCGTGGTTATCTGCCCGCGTTTCCCGGCATCGGGCTTTACCAGGGCCAATGCGTGCATCCGCAGCAGTGGCCGGACGACCTGGACTATCGCGGCAGGCGCGTGGTGGTGATCGGCAGCGGCGCCACGGCGGTGACACTGGTGCCAGCGTTGGCCGGGCAGGCGGCGCACGTGACCATGCTGCAGCGTTCGCCCACCTACATCCTGTCGCTGCCGCGCTACGACAAGATCTCCGCTCTGCTCGGGCGCGTCCTGCCCCGGCCCCTCGTGTTCCGCATGGCGCGGCGACGGAACATCTTTCTCACCCGGTTGATCTACAAGGCGGCACGACGCTGGCCGGACAAGGTGCGTGCGTTCCTCGTCAATGGCGTGCGCCGGCAGCTGGGCCCCGATACCGACATCCGCCACTTCACGCCGGCCTACCCGCCGTGGGACCAGCGCCTGTGCGTGGTGCCCGATGGCGACCTGTTCGCGGCGATCCGCAGCGGCAAGGCATCCGTGGTCACCGGTGAGATCGAGACGTTCACCCAACACGGCCTGCGTCTTCGTTCGGGCGAAGAACTGGCGGCGGACATCGTCGTCACCGCGACAGGGCTGGAGATGCAGACGCTGGGCGGGATGCAGCTGGACGTCGACGGTCAGCCGCGCATGATGGGGGAACTGGTGACCTACAAGGGCGTGCTGCTGCAGGACACGCCGAATTTCGCCTGCATCTTCGGCTACACGAATGCGCCGTGGACGCTGAAAGCGGATCTCGCAGCGGCGTATGTGTGCCGTCTGTTGGCGTATATGCGCGACCATGGTGCGGCTGTGGTGACACCGCGTGCGCCGATGGGCGAGCGGCAGGACGAGTCGATCATGGCGACGCTGACATCGGGCTATGTGCAGCGCGGAGCATCGGTGCTGCCCAAGCAGGGGCGCGACCTGCCGTGGCGCGTGCTGAATAACTACGAGCGTGATCGCGAGCTGTTGCTGAAACAGCCGGTGCAGGATCAGGCGCTGGAGTTTGGCGCGATGGAAGGTGGCGGCGCGTTGGTACGGTAAGGATGGTCAGTCGCGCACAGGGGGCGCTCCCACCGGCCAGCTGGGCTCAGTGTTGCGAGGCCTTCTTCCACTGCTGCACCCAGCCGGTGAGGTCCGCGAACTGCTTGTCCGGTCCGTCACGCATGGTGGTGCCCACGGCGGCGCCTGCCACACGGCCGGACGGATCGACCAGGATCAGCGTGGGATAGACGTTCACGCCCAGCGTGTCGATCAGCGCCTGTCCGTCATGCAGCACGGGCCAGCGGAAACCGCGGTCGTTCACGAAGGCGCGTGCGGTGTCGGCATCCTGATAGGTGATGGCGAGGAAACCCATGTCGCCATTGGCGTGCGCGAAGGCATTGAGCATGGGCACTTCGGCGATGCACGGACCGCATTCGGCGAAGAAGAAACTCACCAGCGTGTAGCGGCCGCGCAGATCGCCCGTGTGCACGGTGCCGCCTTGCAGCGAGGGTAGTTCGAACGGTGGAAACGCGCTACCACGACCAAACGAGAAGCGGCCGGTGCCGGTGGTGGTTCCCGGTGGGCGCAGGCGCAGCATGGCCGCGCCCGCCTTGCTGTCGGTAGTGCTGCTGTAGTCGCGCCCGGCGCCGAGCTGCTGCGCAAACGCTGCATACACCAGCGGCTTGCCGTTGGCGTCGAGGTAATGGATGTCGGGGGACGGGCCCAGTTGCAGCGTGGCGACGAAGCGTTGTTCGTCATCCTGGGCAGGTGTTGCCTGCAGCGATGATGCAAGAAGTGTCATCGCCAGCATCGATGCGAGTCGTGCCGCGTGCCGCATGCGGATCTCCCGTCGAAAACAAAAAAAAGGCCGGCGCTTGCGCGCCGGCCCCGTGTCACGCTTACTCGCCGATGGTGAGCAGGGAAGCGTTGCCGCCAGCAGCGGTGGTGTTGATGGTGAGCGTGCGCTCGCCTGCGAAACGCAGCAGGTAGTGCGGGCCACCGGCCTTCGGGCCGGTGCCGGACAGGCCTTCTCCGCCGAACGGCTGCACGCCGACCACGGCACCGATCTGGTTGCGGTTGACGTAGCAGTTGCCCACGCGCGCATTGCTCTGGATGTAATCCACGGTGTCGTTGATGCGGCTATGGATGCCCAGCGTCAGGCCGTAGCCGGTGGCGTTGATGGAGTCGACCACCTTCGGCAGTTCGTCGGCCTTCCAGCGGATCACATGCAGCACCGGGCCGAAGATTTCGCGGGTCAGCGTGGACAGGCCCGGGATTTCATAGGCGCGCGGCGCGAAGAACGTACCGTTGCCGGTGGCGGCGGTGTCCAGCGCCACTTCGCCGATCTTCTTCGCTTCCTTGTCCATGCGCGCGGCATGGTCGACCAGGATCTTCTTGGCGTCTTCGTCGATCACCGGACCCACGTCAGTGGAGAGCTGGCCCGGATCGCCGACCTTCAGTTCGGCCATGGCGCCGGCGAGCATCGCGCAGACCTTGTCGGCGATGTCTTCCTGCACGAACAGCACGCGCGCGGCGGAGCAGCGCTGGCCGGCGGACTGGAAGGCAGAGGCAACGACGTCCTTGACGATCTGCTCCGGCAGCGCGGAGGAGTCGGCGATCATCGCGTTCTGGCCGCCGGTTTCGGCCACCAGCGCGGCGATCGGCGCGTTGCGGGCGGCGAGGGCGCGGTTGATCGCCCAGGCGGTTTCGGTGGAGCCGGTGAAGGCCACGCCGGCCACGCGCGGATCACGGGTGAGGGCGGCGCCAACGGTGGCGCCGTCGCCCGGCAGGTACTGCAGCACTTCGGCCGGCACGCCGGCTTCATGCAGCAGCTTCACGGCAGCGTGGCCGATCAGGCTGGTCTGCTCGGCGGGCTTGGCGATCACGCTGTTGCCGGCGGCGAGCGCGGCGCTGACCTGGCCCAGGAAGATCGCCAGCGGGAAGTTCCACGGGCTGATGCAGACGAACACGCCACGGCCGTTGAGGAACAACTGGTTGCTCTCGCCGGTCGGGCCGGGCAGCTGTTCGGGATGGCCAAACAGGCGGCGCGCCATGGTGGCGTAGTAACGCAGGAAGTCAGCAGCCTCGCGGATTTCGGCGATGGCATCGGGCAGGCTCTTGCCGGCTTCGCGCACGCACAGGGCGATGAACTCGCCGCGGCGCGCTTCCAGCTGCTCGGCGGCGTGCTCGAGGATGGCGGCGCGGCTGGCGGCCGGCAGGCGATCCCACGAGTGATGCGCGGCAACGGCATTGGCCAGCGCCTTCTCGACGGTGGCGCTGTCGGCGGTGACGTAGCTGCCCACGGCCTGGCGGCGATCGGCCGGGTTGGTCACCTGCACGCTCGCGCCGGTGCTCTTGGCGCCCGGTACCAGCGGCTCGGCGTTCCACGGGCCGTTCTTGCTCTGGATTGCCTCGGCGAGGGCCTTCAGTTCGTTGTCGTTGGAGAAGTTGACGCCCATGGAATTCTTCCGAAGTTCACCGTAGAGATTCACCGGCAATGGAATGCGCGGATGAGGAATGGAGGCAAAGGAGCGCACGACCTCGCACGGGTCGGCGACCAGTTCGCGCACCGGCAGGGTTTCGTCGACCACGCGGTTGACGAAGCTGGTGTTGGCGCCGTTTTCCAGCAGGCGGCGCACCAGGTAGGGCAGCAGGTCTTCATGCGTGCCCACCGGCGCGTACACGCGGCACGGCACGTTGAGGTTCTGCTTGCCGATCACCTCGGCGTAGAGGTCCGTACCCATGCCGTGCAGGCGCTGGTTTTCGTACGGACGGCCCTGCGAGAGGTGATACACGGCGGCGATGGTGTGCGCGTTGTGCGTGGCGAACTGCGGGTAGATCAGTTCCACGCCGGCGTCGAACAGCTTGCGTGCGCAGGCCAGGTACGACACATCGGTATTCGGCTTGCGCGTATACACCGGATAGCCGCTGAGGCCGTTTTCCTGCGCGCGCTTCACTTCCGCGTCCCAGTACGCGCCCTTCACCAGGCGCACGTACCAGCGGCGGCCAGTGGCGCGCGCGGTTTCGATCAGCCAGTCGATGACAAACGGGGTGCGCTTGGCATAGGCCTGCACCACGATGCCCAGGCCGTTCCAGCCTTCCAGCGAGGGATGCGCGAACACGTCGCCGATGATGTCGAGCGAAAGCTCCAGGCGATCGGCTTCTTCCGCGTCCACGGACAGCGCGATGCCCTGCTTCATGGCCAGCTGCGAAAGCTCGAGCAGCTTGGCGGTGAGGTCGCGACGGGCGATTT
The DNA here is from genome assembly GCF_014297575.1 of Dyella telluris. NCBI lineage: Bacteria > Pseudomonadati > Pseudomonadota > Gammaproteobacteria > Lysobacterales > Rhodanobacteraceae > Dyella > Dyella telluris. The sequence goes on from NZ_CP060412.1 coordinate 2,676,049, forward strand.
CGCGCTTGGCCACTTCGTAGCGCGGATGCAGCGCGGAGAGCTTCACCGAGATCGACGGCGCGTCGGTGTGGTTGGCGAACGGGCCGCGCGAACCGATGGAGGCAATCGCGTTGCGGTAATCCTGCTGGTAACGCTCGGCCGTTTCGCTGGTAAGCGCAGACTCGCCCAGCATGTCGTAGGAGTAGCGATAGACCGCGTATTCCTTCTGCGCGCAACGATCCAGTGCTTCGCTGATGGTCTGCCCCATCACGAACTGGTGGCCCATGATGCGCATCGCCTGACGGACGGCCAGACGGATGGCCGGCTCACCGGCGCGACCCACCAGGCGACGCAGCGCGCCGGTGAAGTCGTGGCGGGTCTCCTCAGACAGCGTCACCAGCTTGCCGGTGAGCATCAGGCCCCAGGTCGACATGTTGACGAACATGGACTCACTCTGGCCGAGATGCTTCTTCCAGTTCGCATCGCCCAGCTTGTCGCGGATCAGTTTGTCTGCGGTGCTCTTGTCGGGGATGCGCAGCAGCGCCTCGGCCACGCACATCAGCAACACGCCCTCTTCGGAGGACAGGTCGTACTGGCGCATGAAGGATTCGACCGCGCTCTGGTCCTTGGCACGGGCGCGCACGCGGGTCACCAGGTCGGCCGCCAGGTCGATCACTTTCTCCCGTTCGACGGGGGGCAGGGTGGCCTGGGCAAGCAGGTCGTTGACCGCTTCGGTTTCGTCGCGCAGCCAGTTGGCGGTGATGCGCGCGCGCGCCGGCTCCACGCCGGTGGGCAGTTCGGGGCTGAGAATGGGCTGTGTCACTGGGTTTTAGGCCGAAACGTTGGTGGGGCGGGGAATCGCGGGATTGTACGCGTGGGAGAAAACGCACGCATCCGTACGCGCTGCTGCGCTGCGGCAGGACCCGCCGCACCATATATATATGTGGCCGGAAGGTGCGGGCCGGAAGGGCCGGGACTGCCGCGGGGTTGTCATCACCAGGGGGCGGTCCGGCTCCGGACATGTCAGTGGCGTGTCCGGGGAGGCACTCATGGTGCAGCGCGGCCCGTGGCAAACGGTCGCACCCCCGGTCGCATGGGTCGCTGCAACCGTCTCAGTTCGCGGCTGTCTGCGTGCAAGTGGGTGTCAGCCAAGGAAAAACGAGGCTTGGCGTCGCGTCGTTTCATGTGTGTGACCACCGTGGCCGACGTTCATCCTTGCTTCAAATCAAGCACATGCGGCGTTGTTGCTCCCCGACGCAATCGCGGCCTATCATGCCTGCGTTCCAGGCACGCCGGGTTCTCATGATCGTGCTTCGACCAGCAGCGGCCGGCTTGCCGTGCGCAACGATGTGGCTCAAGCCCAATCGTGCCCTGAGCCGTCGCGACCTGCGTCGACTGATCATGGGCTTGGCTGCGCTGGCGCTGACGACGGCCGTGTTGGGAGCATGGCAGGGGAATGTCTTCGCTCCTTTGTTTGCTCTGGTCGAGTCCTCCGCGGTGGCTTTCGCCCTGGGCGTAGCCTGGCGGGCCGGCGACCGCAGCGAGCGCATCACCCTCGACGAATCGTCGCTGGAGGTGCAATCCCTGCCAGGTCGGCGCAGTGCGCGCTTTCAGACGTATTGGGTGCGCATTGAGCTGCAGTCCGGCCGGGGGAGGGCGCGTCTGTTGCTGACGTCGCATGGACGGGAGCTGGAAATCGGTGCTTTTCTCGGGGAAGAGGAGCGTGCCGAGCTGTCAAGGAAACTCATGGTGTTGCTGACGGAGCTCAACCAACAGCGACGCAGGTAGGTTCAACAAAGGTGCATCACGACATGACATCTGGCGGCATCAGGCCTGGCAGCATCAAGCGGGCGGTCACGGCAGCACTCTTCGCAATCACGATGTTCGGCGGCGCGGCGCTTGCCAATCCGCAGGCCGGACAGCTGAACATGACTCGCGGCGCGTCCACCTGGTCGCCCGAGGCGTACTTCCTGAACAACGTTGCCTTCGGCGTGTGCGTCGTTATCGGCATCCTTGTGTTCGGCGCGATGTTCATCGCCATGTTCCGCTTCCGCAAATCGCGCGGTGCGGTGGCCGAAAAGTGGTCGCACAACACCACGCTCGAAATCGTGTGGACGACCATTCCCGTCATCATCCTGATCGTGCTGGCGTATCTGGCCACGGGCGGCCTGCGCACGTTCGCCGATACCACCGGTTCGGAGATGACCGTGAAGGTCACCGGCTACCAGTGGAAGTGGCGCTACGACTACGTCGACTACAAGGGCAAGGCGATCGAAAAGGTCGGCTTCATGTCCAAGCTCGACAAAGAGAGCGACGAGACCCGCCAGTTGAATTCGGGCCTGGACCCGAACGCGGTGAAGGTTGACGGCTACAACACGTACCTGATCAACGTGGACAAGCCGCTGGTGGTGCCGGTGGGCACCAAGATCCGCTTCGTGATTACCGCCGGCGACGTGATCCACTCGTGGTGGGTGCCGGCGCTGGGCTGGAAGATGGACGCCATCCCGGGCATCGTCAACGCGGCCTGGACCAACATCACCGAGCCGGGCGTGTACCGCGGCCAGTGCGCCGAGCTGTGCGGCCAGGATCACGGCTTCATGCCGATCGTGGTGAAGGCGCTGCCGAAGGCGGAATTCGAGAAGTGGCTGGCGGACCAGGAAGCCGAGGCCAACAAGCCGGCGCAGCCTGCCGCTCCGGCGGCGGCATCCACCGCTGCCGCGCCGGCCACGGCGCAGGCGACCGACGCACCTGTTTCGCAGGGCCATCAGGGCTGAGCAATCAGCCCCATCACAGCATTCGCATTTAGGTAGAGGTGTAAGGCATGGCCCACGCAGCTACACACGATCATCACGACGATCACCACGGCGCGCCCAGTAATTTCTTTGTTCGTTGGTGTATGTCCACCAACCACAAGGACATCGGCACGCTGTACCTGGTGTTTTCGCTGCTGATGTTCTTCATCGGCGGCAGTTTCGCGATGGTGATCCGCGCGGAACTGTTCAAGCCCGGCTTGCAGCTGGTGCAGCCGTACTTCTTCAACGAAATGACCACGATGCATGCGCTGGTCATGATCTTCGGCGCGGTCATGCCGGCCTTTGTGGGCCTGGGCAACTGGATGATCCCGCTGATGATCGGTGCGCCGGACATGGCGTTGCCGCGCATGAACAACTTGTCGTTCTGGATCCTGCCGTTCGCCTTCGCGCTGCTGCTGTCCACGCTGTTCCTGCCCGGCGGTGCGCCGGCCGGCGGCTGGACGATGTACCCGCCGCTGTCGCTGCAGGGTGACTCGGTGGCGTACCTGGTGTTCGCGGTGCACTTGATGGGCATCAGCTCCATCATGGGTGCGATCAACATCATCGCGACCATCCTCAATATGCGCGCGCCGGGCATGGATCTCTTGAAGATGCCGGTGTTCGTGTGGAGCTGGCTGATCACGGCGTTCCTGCTGATCGCGGTGATGCCGGTGCTCGCCGGTGCGGTGACCATGCTGCTCACCGACAAGTACTTCGGCACCAGCTTCTTCAACGCGGCTGGCGGCGGCGACCCGGTGCTGTTCCAGCACATCTTCTGGTTCTTCGGCCACCCCGAGGTCTACATCATGATCTTGCCGGCCTTTGGCCTGGTGTCCGAGATCATCCCGACCTTCGCGCGCAAGCCGATCTTTGGTTACAAGGCGATGGTGTTCGCCATCGCGTCGATCGCGTTCCTGTCGTTCATCGTGTGGGCGCACCACATGTTCGCGGTGGGCCTGCCGCTGGGCGGCGAGATTTTCTTCATGTACGCCACCATGCTGATCGCGGTGCCGACGGGCGTGAAGGTGTTCAACTGGGTCAGCACCATGTGGGGCGGCTCGATGACGTTCGAAACGCCGATGCTGTTTGCCATCGCGTTCGTCATCCTGTTCACCATCGGCGGCTTCTCCGGCCTGATGCTGGCGCTGGCCCCGGCCGACTTCCAGTACCACGACTCGTACTTCGTGGTGGCGCACTTCCACTACGTGCTGGTGACCGGTGCGATCTTCGCGATCATTGCCGGTACGTACTACTGGCTGCCGAAGTGGACCGGCCATATGTACAGCGAGTTCTGGGGCAAGATGCACTTCTGGAACAGCGTGGTGTGGGTGAACGTGTTGTTCTTCCCGCAGCACTTCCTGGGCCTGGCCGGCATGCCGCGCCGCATCCCGGACTACAACGTGGCGTTCGCCAACTTCAACATGATCAGCTCCATCGGCGGCTTCCTGTTCGGCGCCTCGCAGCTGATGTTCGTGGGCGTGATCCTGCACTGCGTGTTCTTCTCCAAGAAGAAGGCGCCGGATCGCGTGTGGGAAGGTGCCAAGGGCCTGGAGTGGACCATTCCGTCGCCGGCGCCGTACCACACCTTCGACGTGCCGCCGGTGATCCACGACGAAGAACTGGCCCACGGCCACGTTGAAGATTGATGTCATGCATGGCCGCTCCGGTGTCGTGCCGGAGCGGAACGGAAGCGAATCGATGAAACAGTCACCGACAACAGCCATTGAGCAGCAGCGCAGGAAGGGCGTGCGGATCACCGTCACGCTGTTCGGCGGCATCGCCTTTGCGATCTTCGTGCTCTCGCTGCTGCAGGGACTGAAGTACTCCTGACGCGACCGTTGCCGTATTCCATGTCGTACCGTTGACGTAGACAGAGAATTCCACAGGGATCTCACATGGCTCAGCAACAAGACGCTTATTTCGTTCCATCCAAGAGCCAGTGGCCGATCGTGGCCGCGGTGGTCATGTTCGTCACCGTGCTTGGTGCTGCGCACTGGTTGAACGCACCGCCGGGCGAGGCCTCACTGGGCAAGACGCTGCTTACCGTGGGCTTCATCGGCATCCTGCTGATGTTCTTCGGCTGGTTCCGTTCGGTGATCCGCGAGTCGCTTGCGGGTAGCTACAACAGCCAGGTGGACCGCTCGTTCCGCATGGGCATGATGTGGTTCATCTTCTCCGAAGTGATGTTCTTCGGTGCCTTCTTCGGCGCGCTGTTCTACGCCCGCATGTTCGCGGTGCCGTGGCTGGGCGGCGAAGGCCATGGCGTGCTGACCCACCAGTTCCTGTGGGACGACTATTCCGCGGCATGGGGTACGGGTGGCGGCAACGGCCCGGCGCGCATCGGTGGCAACTTCCAGACGGTGGCGCCCTGGGGCCTGCCGCTGGTCAACACGCTGATCCTGCTGACCTCCAGCGTTACCGTGACCATCGCGCACCACGCGCTGAAGGCCGGTCATCGCGGCAAGATCCTCGTCTTCCTCGGCCTGACCGTGCTGCTGGGTGCGACCTTCCTGTACTTCCAGGCGCACGAGTACATGGAGGCGTACAAGGAGCTCAACCTGACCCTGCAGAGCGGCGTCTACGGTTCGACCTTCTTCATGCTCACCGGCTTCCACGGCATGCACGTGACGCTGGGCACGATCATGCTGGCGATCATCTGGCTGCGCGTGGCCAAGGGTCATTTCACCAAGGAACACCACTTCGCGTTCGAGGCGGTGGCCTGGTACTGGCACTTCGTTGACGTGGTGTGGCTGGGCCTCTTCATGTTCGTCTACATCCTCTGAGACGCTTGCGCGTCGCAACAAAAAGCCCGCCGCAAGGCGGGTTTTTTGTTGGGGTAGGGCCGGGCCGTGTAGGAGCGCACCCTGTGCGCGACCGAGGAAATGAGCGCCTTCCTCGCCATGGGACTGTCGCGCACAGGGTGCGCTCCTACAGTGGCGGCCCTGGCCCAAAACAAAGGCCCGCCAGTGGCGGGCCCTCGGGGTACCGGATGTCGCAAGCGAAGCGCCAGCGACGGCGGAACGCTACAATTACTGGCCCACGCCGTGGGGGTGGAGCCAGCCCATCCAGATGCCGAACACGACCATCAGGATGAGCAGCACCGACAACCCGATGCGGCGCGTCAGCGCCCACACCGTGCGCTTGCTGCCTTCCTTGTCGGTCATCATGAAGAACAGGGCTTGACCAAGATTGAACAGCACCACCAGCAGCAGAATCACCAGCGCATATTTGTAGATGGTTTCCACGTGATAGGTCCGAACGTTTTTGACATTCGCAGTATAGCGGCCGTGCACGGTGCCACTGCGTGAAGTGGCTGCGCCGCCCATCGTGGTTCGCGTTGCTGCTTACCGTGGCCGGAGCCTTGCTCTTCATACGTTTGGGCGTGTGGCAGCTGCATCGCGCGGACGAAAAGGAAGCAATTCTGCGACGGTATGCCACAGCGGAAACCGCCGCTCCGCGCGACTTTGCCGCGGTGGCCGCAAATCCCCCCGCGGACACCTTCGCGCGCATCAACGTGCAGGGCGAATACCTCGCCGATCGCCTCTACCTGCTGGACAACCCCAAGCACGACCAGCGTGGCGGCGTGGAAGTCTATGCGCCTTTCCGTCCGCGCAACGGTGACCGCCTGTTGCTGGTCGACCTGGGGTTTCTTCCCGGCAACGGCACCGACCAGGCGCCGCAGTTGCCGCCACTCCCTGCCGGTGCACAGGAGCTGCACGGCCTCTACGTGCCGGCGCCCGGCGTCGGCTTCGAGATGGGCGGCAACGCCCTGGCGCGTCAGTCGCGCTGGCCCAAGACCACCGTTTACCTCGAGCTGCCACAGGTAGCCGCCGACCTGGGTGCCGCGTTGTATCCGCAGGTGCTCACGCTGGATGCCGACCCTTCCTCCATCTACGTGCGCGAGCACACCATCGACTTCTCGGCGATGCCTCCGGCGCGCCATCGCGCCTATGCGTTCCAGTGGTTCACTTTCGCCGTGGCGGCGGTGGTGATCCTGCTGGTGCTGCACCGTCGCCGTCCCTCCCGACCAGGCAAACCATGAACAAGCCCGAACCTGCCAAGTTGCGCGCCAGCCGCCTGAAACTGTTGCTGATCATGCTCGTGTTCGCCGCACCCATCCTGGCGGCGATGCTGCTGACGGTTTCCGGCTGGCAGCCGGCCGGCAAGGCCAATGGCCAGCCGGTGTCTCCGCAGCGCAATTTCGCCGCCGAGCAGGTGCCGGTGTCCCTCACCAATGGTGATACCTGGGCGTGGCGCGCCAGCGAACCACAGCTCACCCTGGTGGCATTGGCGGGCCCTGATTGCGCGAAGCAGTGCCTGGACGTGCTCACCAAGATCGCCGCGGCGCGCATCACGCTCAACCAGAATGCCTCGCGCCTGCGCCTGCTCTATGTGGGCAAGGCGCCGGTTGACGCCGCCGCCAGCGGCATGACCGGCTACTGGAAACTCGGCCAGGATTCGATGGGCGCGCTGGCGCCTTTCACACCGGCCACGCCGGACTCGGTGAGTGCGTTGCTGGTGGAATCGGACGGTACGGCGCTGTCGTTCTATCCTGCCGGCTTCGACGCCACCGGCCTGCGCAAGGACCTCCAGAAGGTGATCCGCTGATGACTTCCCGTTCTCCCAGAGTGCTGCGCGGCCTGGCGTTGCTCGCGGCCGTGTTCGCCTTCGGCGTGGTGATGTTTGGCGCGTTCGTGCGCCTCTCCAATGCCGGCCTGTCGTGCCCGGACTGGCCGACCTGCTATGGCCGCGCCGCGTGGCCGGAACAGCAGCACGAGATCGCCCAGGCCAACCAGGCCTTCCCGGACCGCCCTTACGAAACGCACAAGGCGTGGCGTGAGCAGGTGCATCGCTTCCTCGCCGGTACGCTGGGCTCGCTGGTGTTCGCGCTGGCCCTGGGCGCCGCCTGGCGCAGGCCATGGGCGCGTTATGCCGTGATCGTCGGGGCGCTGTGCGCGGCGGTAGGCGTGGGCATGTACATGAAGGGCGAGCATCACTGGTCGTTGCTGGTGTCGCTGGCGGCCATCGGATTGCCAGTGATCGCATCGATCGGGCTGGATCGCCCCGGCGCGTGGCGCATCAGCGTGCTGGCGCTGGCGGTGGTGGTGTTCCAGGCCATGCTGGGCATGTGGACGGTAACGCTGCTGCTCAAGCCCATCGTGGTGATGGGACACCTGTTGGGTGGCATCACCACGTTTGCGCTGCTGGCCTATGCGGCCCTGCGCTTCTCCGGGGTTGCCGCGAATGACGACCGGTATGCCGGCCTGCGCAAGGCCGTGGTGGTGGGCATCGTGTTGCTGCTGGCGCAGATCGCGCTGGGTGGCTGGACCTCATCCAACTACGCGGCACTGGCCTGCGGCACCGATTTCCCCAAGTGCCTCGGCCAGTGGGCGCCGCCCACCGACTTCCACGAAGGCTTCGTGTTGTGGCGTGGCATTGGTGTGAACTACGAAGGTGGCGTGCTCGACATGGCCGCGCGCAGCGCCATCCAGATAGCGCATCGCCTGGGTGCGCTGGTGGTGTTCTGCTATCTCGCCTGGCTGGCGCACCGCGTGTCCCGGCGCGGGTTGCGTATGCTGGGCATGGGCATTGCCGTGGTGCTGGTGGCACAGGTGCTGCTGGGCATCAGCAACGTGCATTTCGGCCTGCCGCTGCCGGTGGCAACGGCGCACAATGGTGTTGCCGCCCTGTTGCTGTTCACCCTGCTGGCCACGCTGGCGCGCACGCAGAAGCGTCAAGAGGACGCGATGTTTCTTTCCCACGGATTCCGATGACGATGAGCAGCCGTTTCCATGAGTACCTGGAACTGACCAAGCCGCGCGTCGTCGCGCTGCTGGTGTTCTGCGCTGTCATAGGCATGTTCCTGGCGGTGCCCGGCATGCCGCCCTGGCGTGCCCTGGTGTTCGGCACGCTCGGCATCTGGATGGCCTCCGGTTCCGCGGCCGCGTTCAATCACCTGATTGACCAGCGCATCGACAAGGTGATGGCGCGCACCGCGCACCGTCCCCTCGCTACCGGCAACCTCACGCCGCGCCAGGTATTCACTTTTGCGTTCGTGCTGGGCGTGCTGTCGATGGTGGTGCTGGTGGTGCTGGTCAATCCGCTCACCGCGCTGCTGACCTTCGGTGGCCTGATCGGCTATGCCGTGATCTACACCGCCTACCTCAAGCGCGCCACGCCGCAGAACATCGTGATTGGTGGCCTGGCTGGCGCGATCCCGCCGGTGCTTGGCTGGACGGCGGTCACCGGTGAGCTGCATGCCTTCGCTTTGCAGCTGTGCCTGATCATCTTCGTGTGGACGCCGCCGCATTTCTGGGCGCTGGCGATCTTCCGTCGCGATGATTATTCGCGTGCGCAGGTGCCGATGCTGCCGGTGACGCACGGCGTAGCCTTCACGCGCTGGCACGTGTTGTTCTACACGATCCTGCTGGTGCTGGTGACGTTGTTGCCGGCGCTCACCGGGTATAGCGGCATGGTGTATCTGGGGGGCGCTGCGGTACTGGGTGCGGGTTTCCTCTATTACGCGATTCGCCTGCTCAATCCGCCGGACGAGTTCTTCGCGATGAAGGTGTTCAACTATTCCATCGTGTACCTGATGGCGTTGTTTGCGTTTCTGCTGGCGGACCATTGGTTGATGGAGCCGCTGGTGCATCATCAGGGTGTGGTGTTCGAACGCACCGTTTGATGCTTCTTTTTCTTCTTCCCTGCGGGTAGCGGGTTGAGGTGAGCGGTGGGTGCTCGCCCCGACTTATGTATCCCTCACCGTCATTCCTGCGAAGGCAGGAATCCAGTGACTTTGCTCCTGGCCTCCGGTGTTAGCGATACCGCGATCTGGCCGCCTACGCGGCGGGCGTTCCGACCTCCTGCCGGAGGCCGGGTCACTTTTCTTTGCTTGCCCAAAGAAAAGTAACCAAAAGAAAGGGCACCCCCATCGCGGCGCTGGCCGGCAAGGCCGGCCAGTGCGTGAGGGACGGCCGGGCTTTTCGACAGGGCGTCCTGCCCTGTCGAAAAGGGATCGGCATCCTTGCCGATCCCCCTGCGGGCCTGTCGTCCGCCCCTCACCGCCGCTCAAGGGGGCGGGTAGGTCAAAAGCGTCGAGCCGAAGGCTCGTGCAGCTGCGCTGCACATCGCGTCGCAGGGTGCGACGGCACATGGCGTGCCGGCTTAGCTTGTCTGTAGGAGCGCACCCTGTGCGCGACCACCTGACGGAGCGGTATCGACACGACGCTGCGGTCGCGCACAAGGTGCGCTCCTACAGGGGTGTCTCGCACCGTGTGAAGTCCGTTTCTTTCTCGCCTCAGTGCTCACCCCAGTCCTCTCCCGAACGGGAGAGGACGAGCGATAGGTGATGTTCAATGTGAACCATCAAGTGGCAAGGAAGGAGGTGCCGCCAAGCGGCACGACGCTCCGCGTTAAGTCCTCAGCGATTCGGCGCGTTGCGAAGCGCTTGGAAGTACCCGCTGTGTAGAGGCGGAGGTTGCCAAGCAACAACGTTCTTCAGCCGTTCGGGCTTATCCCCACGGCATGCTGCCAGCCTTTAAGGCCATTTTCTTTGGGTTACTTTTCTTTTGGGCCAGCAAAAGAAAAGTGACTCGGCCTCCGGCAGGAGGTCGAAACGCCTCCGCTGCGTAAGCGGCCCGTTCGCGGAAACGCGCGAGACCGAAGGCCAAGAGCAAAGGCACTGGATGACCCGCCCTACGGCGGTTGAAAAGTGCCTCCAGCTTTCGCTGGGATGACGGCTCTAATGAAGCGTTGAGGTGAGGTTGGCCCCTCAACCGAGCCCTCCCTCCGGCTGGGGGAGAGCAACGCCGCCGCCCCGCGCCATGTGCAAGCTAGATGACCAAAGCGTCACCCCGGCAAAGACATCCCACGCCTGCCCCTGAACGCAACAACTTTCGCCCCCCGAAACCCCGTCACAGGGTTGACACTTGCGCACCGCAGCAAGACAATCCGCGAGTCACCGGGCGCAACGCGTCCTACGTGGCCTCTGTCCTATCAACCCAAGGCATATGGACGTTTACCCTAGTCGCAACGTCGACATCCGCGAGCATCGGGTGCCGGCATTGCAAAACAAGCTGATCTGCTGCGGCGACCGCCTGCGGTCGGCTGGCGCTTTCCTCGACTAGGGAAGACCGGCCCACCTCTGACGGCGCCAAAGCGCCGTTAACGAGGAGAAAGGGCCATGAAGCTCCTTCGCGATTTCTTCCGTCTGCGTGCTGCCCGCCTGGGCCGCCGTTCGGATTCCCGTTCCTGGACGATCACCGTGCCGGCTCCCCTGAGCCAGGTGCAGGATTCCCCGTCGTCCGAAGCACACCGCCTTACCGACGCTCCGCGTGGCCATCAGGTCGCCCGTCGGAAGGAACATGCCGCTCCGCAAGCACATCGTCATCTGCAGCTGGTATCCAGTCACTGATGAACGCTTCGTCGCGCCAGGCGTTGCCGTGCAAGGGCTGGCCTCCGCCAGTCCCGTGGCAGCGGTTGCGACGAAGTCCGTAGTGCGGGTCTAGGCGTCACGCGCGGGTTGAACCCCGCCAGCTCGCTGGTCCGGCCTCAGAGTCACCGATTTCACGGAAGCGAGTCATGTTGAAGCACTCCACCCAGACCGTCCCCGGCAAGGCGGCCGGCGCGAGCGCCGGCGCACCGGTGCGCGTGGTCGTGGCGCAGGAAGCGTTCCGCAACAACGAGGCGCTGTACGCCGCGCTCGATACCAGTGCCGCCGGGCTCAACGAAGAGCAGATCGGCGAGCGCCTGGATCGCGATGGCCTCAACGAGGTCTCGCACGAGAAGCCGCCGCACTGGTCGGTGCAGCTGCTCACGGCATTCAAGAACCCCTTCATCATCGTGCTGCTGGTGCTGGCGGTGGTGCAGCTGCTGACGGATAGCAGCGATCTCACGGGCCCGATCATCATCGCCGTGATGGTGGGCATCAGCGTGCTGCTGAGCTTCACCCAGGAATACCGCTCCTCCAAGGCCGCCGAGAAGCTCAAGGCCATGGTGCGCAATACCGCCACCGTGACGCGTCGTGCGTCGGATGGCCACAGCGAGCGCATCGAAGTGCCGGTGGGCGAGCTGGTGACGGGCGACATCGTGCATCTCGCCGCGGGTGACATGGTGCCTGCGGACCTGCGCCTGGTTTCGGCGAAAGACCTGTTCATCAGCCAGGCCATTCTTACCGGTGAATCACTGCCGGTGGAAAAGTCCGCGCCCTCGCATGTGCACAGTGGTGACGAACTGGAAGGCAGCCACCACGGCGACAATCCGCTGGACCTGCCCACCGTCTGCTACATGGGCACCAACGTGGTGAGCGGCAGCGCGACGGCGGTGATCGTGGCGACGGGCTCGCGTACCTATCTGGGTTCGTTGGCGCGCACCATCGTGGGCGAGCGCGTGCAGACCAGCTTCGATCGCGGCGTGAGCAGCGTCAGCTGGCTGCTGATCCGCTTCATGCTGGTGATGGTGCCGATCGTCTTCGTCATCAACGGACTGGATAAGCACGACTGGCTGCAGGCCTTCCTGTTCGCGCTGTCGGTGGCAGTGGGCCTCACGCCTGAAATGCTGCCGCTGATCGTCACGGCGAACCTGGCCAAGGGTGCGCTGGCCATGTCCAAGCGCAAGGTGGTGGTGAAGCGCCTCAATGCGATCCAGAACTTCGGTGCGATGGACGTGCTGTGCACCGACAAGACCGGCACGCTCACGCTGGACAAGATCGTGCTGGAGCGTCACCTCGACCTGTACGGCGAGGAGTCGGACGAGGCACTGGAATACGGCTACCTCAACAGCCGCTTCCAGACCGGCCTGAAGAACCTGATGGACAAGGCGGTGCTGACGCATCGCGACCTGGAAGAGGTCGCGCAGCACTACCGCATCGTCGACGAGATCCCGTTCGACTTCCAGCGCCGCCGCATGTCGGTGGTGCTGGGCAATGGCGACGGCAACGAGCTGCTGGTGTGCAAGGGCGCGGTCGAGGAAATGCTGTCGATCTGCGCCGGCGCCAAGGCGGGCGACGAGATCCTGCCGATGACGGACGAGATGCGTGCCGACATCAAGGCGATGACGCGCGGTCTCAATGAGGATGGCTTGCGCGTGCTGGTGGTGGCCATCAAGCGCCAGCCGCCGGCCGGTCGCGCCTATGGCGTGGCGGACGAGAGCGACCTGATCGCGGTGGGCTGCCTGGCCTTCCTCGATCCGCCGAAGGACAGTGCGGCCACCGCCATCGCGGCGCTGCATCACCACGGCGTGGAAGTGAAGGTGATCACCGGCGACAACGAGGCGGTGACGCGCAAGATCTGCCGCGAAGTGGGCCTGGACGTGGAGCACTCCGCGCAGGGCAAGCACATCGAGCCGTTGAGTGACGAAGAACTGGACGTGCTGGTCAAGCGCACCACCGTGTTTGCCAAGATGTCGCCGCTGCAGAAGGCGCGCGTGGTGAAGTCGCTGCAGCGCCAGGGCCACACCGTGGGTTTCCTCGGTGACGGCATCAACGACGCACCGGCGCTGCGCGAAGCCGACGTGGGCATCTCGGTGGATACCGCCACCGACATCGCCAAGGAATCGGCGGACATCATCCTGCTCGAAAAGAACCTGATGGTGCTGGAAGAGGGTGTCATCGAAGGTCGCATCACCTTCGGCAACATCATCAAGTACATCAAGATGACTGCCAGCTCCAACTTCGGCAACATGTTCTCGGTACTTGTGGCGAGCGCGTTCCTGCCGTTCCTGCCGATGCTGCCGCTGCAGATCCTGGTGCTGAACCTGCTGTACGACATCTCGCAGCTTTCCATTCCGTTCGACCGCATGGACGACGAGTACCTGCGCAAGCCGCGCAAGTGGGATGCCAGCGACATCGGCCGTTTCATGGTGTGGATCGGTCCGGTCAGCTCGATCTTCGACATCACCACCTTCCTGCTGCTGTGGTATCTGTTCGGTGCCAATTCGCCGGAGCACCAGTCGTTCTTCCAGTCGGGCTGGTTCATCGAAAGCCTGCTCACGCAGACGCTGATCGTGCACATGATCCGCACGCGCCGCATCCCGTTCGTGCAGAGCATTGCCTCGGCGCCGGTGCTGGCGCTGACCACGGCCATCATCATCATCGGCATGCTGATTCCGTACATGGGCATCGGCGGAAAGATCGGCATGGAACCCCTGCCGGGGGTGTACTTCGGCTGGCTGGCGCTGACTGTGCTGACGTACTGCGTGCTGACGCAGCTGGTGAAGCTCATCTACATCAAGCGATACGGGCGCTGGTTGTAAGCGGAGTTGCGGCGGTCACCCATGGTGTCGCCGCGGACCTGACGCTCGTCATTCCGGCCTGCGCCGGAATGACGGCGGGTAGGCAAGGCTTCGCCAGCCTGCTTTGCAGCAACCCGGAATTCAGAAGGTTGCCATCCCGGTAACCTGATCCATCCAAAGACTCTCGCAAGGGAGTGCGTGGATGCTTCTCGCATCCCGCTTGTCCAAAGGAGGTCGCGCCATGAAAGGCACCTTCGTACTGCTCGATATCGCCGGTTACGTCGCCCTGCTGTTGTGGGGTACGCACATGGTCACCAGCGGCGTGCTGCGTGGCTATGGCAGCGTGCTGCGCCGCTGGATGGGGCGTTACCTCGCCCATCGCCCGGCCGCGCTCGCCTTCGGCGTGTGCGTGACCGCGCTGCTCCAGAGCAGCACCGCCACCGGCCTGATGGCTACTTCGTTCGCTGCCAGCGGGTTCCTTGGCCTGGCGCCAGGGTTGTCGATGATGCTGGGCGCCAACGTGGGTACCACGCTGATCGTTCAGGTGATGTCCTTCGACATCGCCATCGTGGCGCCGGTGCTGATCCTGATCGGCTTCACCATCCATCGCCGCACCGATGACGTGAGCTACGAGAACCTGGGCCGCGTTTCCATCGGCCTGGGCCTGATGCTGCTGGCCCTGCATCTGCTGGTGGGCGCGATGGCACCGGTGGAGAACGCCACGGTGCTGCACGCGATCCTGCACAGTTTGGCCAGCGAACCGGTGCTGGCGATGCTGGTGGCGGCCCTGCTGACCTGGGCCTGCCATTCCAGCGTGGCCGTGGTGCTGCTGATCGTGTCGCTGGCCACCGCAGGCGTGGTGGATGCGCCGGGTGCGCTGGCGCTGGTGCTGGGTGCGAACCTGGGCAGCACGATTCCCGCACTGATGGAAGCGCACACGCCGGTGGCCCGCCGCCTGCCGATGGGCAACCTGATGGTGCGCGCGTTTGGCTGCATCGTATGCCTGCCGCTGTTGCCGATGATCGCGCACTGGCTGGCGCCGCTCGGCGCCTCGCCGGCACGCATCGTGGTGAATTTCCACACGGCATTCAACCTTGCGCTGGCGCTGGTCTTCATCGTGCCGGTGGAAAGCCTGGCGCGGCTGCTCGTGCGCCTGTTGCCGGAGCCGCCCAAGCCCAATGATCCGGGCGTGCCGCAGTACCTGGACGAGGCGGCGCTGGATTCGGCCAACGTCGCGCTGGCCAATGCCGCGCGTGAGTCCATGCGCATGGCTGACATGGTGGAGGGCATGCTCAAGGGCCTGGTCGAAGTGTTCGGCAAGGACGATCGCGCACGCGCGTCCGCAATCAGCCGCATGGATCCCTCGCTCGACAAGCTGGGCATGGGCATCCGCGAATACCTGGCGGATCTCGGCGGCCAGCCACTGAACGAGGAAGACGGCGAACGCAGCCAGGAGATCCTCGCCTTCGTCATCAACCTCGAGCACATCGGCGACATCACCGCCAACAACCTGATGGACTTCGCGGCCAAGAAGGCGGCGAACGGGCAGGACTTCTCCGCCGACGACATCCAGGATCTGGCCGCCATGCACACGCTGGTGATGGAAAGCCTGCGCCTGGGCCTCACCGTGTTCCTGCGCGGCGACCTGCGCGCGGCGCAGCAGCTGGTGGCGCGCAAGGAAGCGCTGTGGCGCCTGGAAAACGAGGCGTCCGAACGGCACATCAAGTCGCTGCGCGAGCGCCGCGACGGCGGCGGCGGTGGAGACGTCTATCTGCGCATCCTGCGCGACCTCAAGCGCATTCATTCCCACCTGGCGGCACTGGCATACCTGCCGCTGGAACGCGCCGGCATGCTGCAGGACCGCCTCGTGCGCGAGCACGCGACGACCTGACGTAAGCCTCATTCGATATCGTACTCAACCTGTAACGGAGCAACGGCACATTGGACCCGGACCCATCGACTGACATCGAAAGTTTTTGCTGACGACGTCGACCCCGTTACTGCGTCCTCTCCCGTAGGAGTGGCTCCGCGCGCGGCGGCCGGCATCGGCTAAGCCGCGAGCGGGTCATTCGCCCGGGCTCATACGAGCCTCGCGACATCCCCTTCGCTATCGCTGCCCCAGGGTTCACCACCGTGGCGGGCAGTTGCATGCCAAGCATTTGCAGGGGAACACTCATGACGCACCACCTGAGCAAACTTTTCATCGCCCTCTCCGTCGCCCTGTCGCTGGCCGCCTGTTCGGGTCACGCCGACGATCAGGCGCCGTCCCCCGCCGTGGTGGATGACCATGGTGTGCTGCGCGTGCCGGACGCTTCGCCGTTGCGCAAGGCGCTGGTCATCGCGCCGGTGGAGATGCGCGTCGCGCCGCATGAGCGCGTGTTTCCCGCCACTGTGGAATCCGACCCCGTGCATACCGCGAACGTGGTTGCTCCGCTGGCGGGCCGTATCACCGAACTCAAGGTAGGCCTGGGCGACCATGTCGAGCGCAACCAGCTGCTCGCGGTGATCGAGTCGGGCGACATGGCGCAGGCCAATGCCGATGTCGCCAAGGCCAGCGATGCGATGGTGTTGGCGAAGAAGGGGCTGGAGCGCGCGCGTGACGTGCAGCAGGCCGGCGGCAATGCGCTGAAAGATCTGGAAGCCGCGCAGAGCACCTACAACCAGGCACAGGCCGAGATGGATCGGGCACAGACGCGCCTGCAGTCGCTCAATGCCGGCGCATCGGCCGGTTCGGCGCGCAGCATCCGCATCGCTTCGCCGGTGAGCGGGTACGTCACGGCGCTGGCTGCGGCCCCGGGCACCTACATCAACGACACCACCACGCCGCTGATGACCATCGCCGATCTCCAGTCGGTGTGGATCACGGCCAATGTGCCCGAGGCGGACGTGGGTGGCATCGCGAAGGGGCAGGACGTTGCGGCCACATTGTCCGCTTATCCCGATCAGGTCTTCCACGGACAGGTGAGTTTCGTCAGCCAGGTGCTGCAGGCCGATACGCGTCGCGACATGGTGCGCGCCGTGTTCGCCAATGCGGATGGACGGCTGAAGCCCAACATGTTCGCTCGCGCAAGCATTGCCGTGCCGCAGCCGGCGCAGGTGTTCGTGCCCGACTCCGCGCTGCTGATGAACAACGACAACACCACCGTATTCGTTGAAGTGTCGCCGTGGTCGTTCGAGCGCCGCACGGTGGAGCTGAGCTACGACGAAACGGCAGGCGCGCGCGTGCTCAAGGGCCTGAAGGCCGGTGACCGCGTGGTCGTGAAGGGCGGGATCCTGCTCAATGATTAACGCGATCTTCCACTTCTGCTTCCAGAAGCGCATCGTTTTCATCGTGGTGTCGATCCTGGTGCTGTGCTTTGGCTACTACTCGTGGACGCGGCTGGCCATCGAGGCGTATCCGGAACTCAGCGACGTCACCGCGCAGGTCACCACGCAGGTGCCGGGCCTTGCCGCAGAGGAGATCGAACAGCAGATCACCATCCCGCTGGAACGCGGGCTCGCGGGCACGCCCGGTCTGGTGAGCATGCGTTCGAGCAGCACGTTTGGCCTGTCGCTGATCACGCTGGTGTTCAAGGACGGCGCCGAGGATTACTGGTCACGCCAGCGCGTGCAGGAGCGCATCAGCCAGGTGACGCTGCCGGCGGGCATTACGCCGGGCCTGGATCCCGTCTCCGGTCCGGCTGGCGAGATCTATCGCTATACGCTCGAATCCACCAGCAAGAACCTGATGGAGCTGTCGGAAATCCAGAGCTGGGTGGTGGTGCCCACGCTGGAAAAGATCTCCGGTGTGGCCAACGTGGACATCTTTGGCGGCTTCACCAAGGAGTTCCAGCTCGAGCTCGATCCGGCGCAGCTGCTGCACTACGGGGTCAGCGTGAACCAGGTGACCAGTTCGATTTCCGCCAACACGGCCAATGCCGGCGGCGGGCGCATCACGCGCGGTGACCAGTCCTACATCGTGCGCGGCATCGGCATGGTGCACACGCTGAAGGATCTGGGTGACATCGTGGTCACCGAGAACAATGGCGTGCCGGTGCTGGTGCGCGATCTCGGCAAGCTGCAGTACGGGCACCAGGTGCGCCAGGGCATCCTGGGCAAGAACAACAACCCGGACACCATTGAAGGCATCGTCGATCTTCTGAAGTACGAGAATCCATCGCGCGTGCTGGAGAGCATCCATGCCACCGTGGATCAGCTCAACAAGCAGCTGGCCTCGCAGGATGTGCGCATCGTGCCGTACATCGATCGCGACGATCTGGTGAATGCGACCAAGGAGAAGGTCTTCCACACCGTGATGGAAGGCGTGGGCCTGGTGTGCATCGTGCTGATCCTGTTCCTTGGCAGCCCGCGTTCGGCCATGGTGGCGGCGGTGGCGATTCCCATGTCGCTGGTTACCGTGTTCATCCTGATGCAGTTCACGCACATGCCGGCGAACCTGTTCTCGCTGGGTGCGATCGACTTCGGCGTGATCGTGGACGGCACCATCGTGGTGACGGAAGCCATCCTGCGTCGTCGCGAGGAGAAACCCGATGCCGTGCTGACCGAGGATGACGTGATGACGGTAACCAAGCACGTCGGTCGCTCGATCTTCTTCGCCACGCTGATCATCATTACCGCCTATCTGCCGCTGTTCGCCTTTGAACATGCCGAAGGCAAGCTGTTCCGCCCGATGGCGTTCACCGTGGGCTACGCCCTGCTGGCGGCGCTGCTGTGCACGGTGACGCTTACCCCGGGCCTGGCCTACTTCGCGCTGCGCAAGCCGCGCAAGCTGTTCCACAACAAGCCGCTGGAGCGGCTGCAGAAGGCCTACACGGCCGGGCTGGCGAAGCTGCTGGGCAAGTTGCCCGTGGCTTATACCGTGGCGGGCGTGGCCCTGCTCGGCGTGCTGGTGCTCGGTGCGTCCATCGGACGGGAGTTCCTGCCGGAGCTCGACGAGGGGTCGCTGTGGCTGCAGGTGCAGATGCCTTCGGGCCTGTCGCTGGACAAGGCCAGCGAGATGACGGCCGATCTTCGCCGTGTGATCCGCGAGTTCCCCGAGGTGTCGTACGTGGTGACCCAGCTGGGCCGCAACGACACCGGCACGGACCCGTGGACGCCCTCGCATGTCGAGGCCGGCGTGGGGCTGAAGCCGTACGACTCCTGGCCCCACCACGAAAGCAAGGCTGAGTTCCTGCGGCGCTTCAACGCGCGCATGCAGCAGATTCCCGGCGTCTCGGTGGGCATCAGCCAGCCCATTGTGGATGGCGAGAACGACATGATCGGCGGTGCGCACAGCCCGCTGGTGCTGCGCATCTATGGCGATGACTTCAACGAACTTCGCCGGGTGGGCAACGAGATCGTCGATGTGCTGCACGGTGTGCGTGGCACGGCGGAAGCTTCGATTTTCCAGGGGCCGCCGATCCCGCAGCTTGCCATCACGGCAGATCGTGATGCGGCAGCGCGCTACGGCATCAACATCGGCGACATCAGCAGCCTGGTGCAGACGGCCATCGGCGGTACGCCGGTGACCCAGGTGTACGTGGGTGACCGCATGTACAACGTGACCACGCGCGTTTCCAACGCAACGGCCAACAACATCGAGGCCATCGGCCAGCTGCCGTTGACGTCGACCAGTGGCGCGCAGGTGCCATTGAAGCAGGTGGCGGATATCCGCTTCAAGACGGGCGAAAGCACCATCGCGCACGAGCAGGGCAAGCGCCAGATCACCATACGCGTAGACAACCGCGATCGCGCGCTGTCCGAATACCTGGCCGATGCCCAACAGCAGATCGACGCGAAGGTGCATTTCGACAAGGACAGCTACCACCTGCAGTGGGCGGGCACGTTCGAAAACCAGCAGCGGGCACAGGCCCGCCTGGCCGTGGTGATGGCGCTGGTGCTGGGCATCATGCTGGTGTTCCTGTACTTCGAGTTCGGCAAGATCCACCAGGCGGTGATGGTGCTGGCGGTTGTGCCGCTGGCCGCGGTAGGCGGACTGATCTCGCTGCACGTGCGCGGCGAAACCCTGAACATCGCCACGGCCGTGGGCTTCATCGCGTTGTTCGGCGTGGCGGTGCAGAACGGCATCATCATGGTCGCGAACATCAACCGTGTGCGAAAGCAGGGTCACGGCTTGCTGGACGGCGTGCTCGAAGGCGCCACCGAGCGCTTTCGTCCCGTGCTGATGACTGCCACGGTGGCCAGCGTGGGCATGCTGCCGGCGGCCCTGGCCACTGGCATCGGCACCGACGTGCAGCGCGGCCTCGCCACGGTGGTGGTCGGTGGCCTGCCCATTGCCACTTTGCTGACGCTTTTCGTCCTGCCGGCGTTCTACTTCGCGATCGAGCGCTATATCGAGCGTCATCGCCGCAAGCGCCGGCCACATCCGTCGAGGGAGCTGTGATCATGACCCAGACCCTGTTTCGCCATCCGCTTCGCACGATGCTCGCCATGGGCATCACCCTGGCCCTCGGCGCCTGCGCGGTGGGGCCCGACTACAAGCGCCCGCAGGCACCCGACGCGAAGGAATACGCGCCGACGCCGATAGCGCGCGACACCGCTTCGGCCACGGGGCCGGGCGGCGAATCGCAGCATCTGCTGCAGTCCATGGACATACCCGGCCAGTGGTGGACGATGTTCCACTCCGCGCCGCTCAATGCGTTGATCGAAGATGCGTTGAAGCACAACGCCGATGTGGAAGCCGCGCATGCCTCGCTGAAGGCAGCGTGGGAGGCCGCGTATGCGCAGCGTGGCGCGTACTTCCCGCAGGTGAACGGCAACGTCAATACCACGCGCACCGACACCGCCAACGACGTGGCCAGCAACGCATCGTCCAATGCCAGTCTGTACAACCTCACCACGGCACAGGTCAGCGTGTCGTACGTGCTGGATCTGTGGGGCGGCAATCGCCGTCAGGTGGAGTCATTGGTCGCGCAGGCGAACCAGCAGCGCTTCCAGCTGGAGGCGACCTATCTCACCTTGACCAGCAATGTGGTGAACGCGGCCATCCAGGAAGCCTCGCTGCGCGGGCAGATCCAGGCCACGCAGCAGATCATCGACGCACAGACGCAAATCCTCGCCACCCTGCAGCGACAGCACGCCCTGGGTGACGTATCAGACGCCGACGTGGCCGCACAGGTCACGACGCTGGAGCAGGCGAAGGCCACGCTGCCACCGTTGGACAAGCAGCTGGCCCAGCAGCGTGATCTGCTGGCGACACTGACCGGGCGCACGCCGGAACAGCGCATCGACACGCAGTTCACGCTGGACAGCCTGCAGTTGCCCACGGATCTTCCGGTCAGCTTGCCGGCCCAACTGGTGGAACAGCGGCCTGATGTGCGCATGTCGGAGGAGCAGCTGCATTCGGCCAGTGCGCAGGTGGGCGTCGCCATCGCCAATCGGCTGCCCAACGTGCAGATCGATGCCTCGTTCGGGCGCACGTCGGAAAAGGCCAGCCAGCTCTTCAGTGCCGGCAACGGCTTCTGGAACCTGGGCGCGTCGGTGACCCAGCCGTTGATCGACGGCGGCACGCTCAAGCACAAGCAACGCGGCGCGGAGGCGCAGCTGCAACAGGCGGCAGCGCAGTACCGCAGCACGGTGCTGCAGGCGGTGCAGAATGTGGCCGACACGCTGCATGCCATCGACGCGGATGCACGCGCGCTGGAAGCCAGTGAGCGCGCCGAACGCGCTGCCTCCCGCAGCCTGGATGTGGCGAAGCGGCAGCTGGCGCTGGGTGACCTGAGTGAAAGCGCCATGCTCAACAGCGAGCTGGCCTGGCAGCAGACCGCACTGGCCCTGGTGCAGGCGCGTGCCGCGCGTTATGCGGACACCGTGGCCCTGTTCCAGGCGCTGGGTGGCGGTTGGTGGCATCGGCAGGATGCGCAGGACGTCGCCGCGTCGTCGCACTGAAACAGGATGGCGCTGCTGCCGTGGCGGCGGCGTCAGTCCTGCAGTTCGATGTCCAGGCTGTCCAGCAGCGCCACGGCTTCCGGTAGCGAAAAGCGCGCGCGCTTGATGTCGTTGGTGAAGATGTCGATGCGGTAGTTCTGTGCATCGATGAAGTTGGCGCCGGCCAGTCGCGTGCGGGCGAACACGCTTTCGAACAGGTCCGTGCTGCTGAAGTCAGCCTGCTCGCAGTTGGCATCGGTGAAGTCGACGTCCCGCGCGCGGCATTCCACCAGTTCGCATTCGCGCAGGTCCAGGCCGAAGAACGACGAGTCGTTGAGCACGCAGCGATGGAAGGCAAGCGCCTTGGCCAGGCGCACGCGTGGCCAGTGGGCCTGCGTCCAGTTGATGCCGACCATCTTGCAGTCGGTGAAGTGCACCGCATCGAACAGGCTGCCGGTCAAGCGGGTCAGGCTGAGGTTGCAATCGGTGAAATCGCAGTCGCTGAAACGACAGCGCGCCAGCGTGGCTTCGCTGAAGTTGCAGCGGCGGAAGCTGCACTCGTGGAAGCGGATGCCATCGAGCGTGGCGCCAGTGAAGTCGGCGTCCTCGAAGGTTTCGTCGTCGTATTCCCTGGCCGTCAGCGTGGTCATGCGGGCAGGTGGTCAGCGCGAGCCGGAGTCGCAGGCAACGCGTCGCTTGTGCCGCCACCACAACGCCAGTGCCACGATGAGCGCCACGCCGATGACCAGCCACAGGCCGTTCTGGCCGCGGTGGATCCACATGGCCAGCCACTCGTGGTTGTCCGCACCGAAATAGCCCAGGTACACCCAGATCGGCACGCTGATCAGCGCGGCCGTGCCGTCCAGCAGCAGGAAGCGCAGGAACGACACGCGATGGGTCGAGCCGGCCGTGATGAACACGGCGGTGCGCATGCCGGGCAGGAAGCGCGCGATGAACATCAGGCGGTTGCCGTAGCGCTCGAACTTCTCCTGCACCTTCGCATAGCGTTCGGGGGTGAGCACTCGCGCGACGAAGCGCAATTTGAGAATGCGCGCGCCGAAGTGGTGGCCCAGCAGGAACATGCCCGCATCGCCCACCAGCACGCCCGCCATGCCGACGCCGAACATGGTGTGCACGTTGGCATAGCCAAGGCCCGCGATGACGCCGCCGGCGACCAGGGTGATGTCTTCGGGCAAAGGCACGCCGGCGCCGCACAGCAACAACGCGAGGAACACCGCGAGGTAGCCGTTCTCGGCGAACACCATGACCAGTCGTTCAAGCAGTTCCATCTACATCCATGCCCTGGTGGACAACCTACAGACCTCACTAGAGGTTTCGATGATCCCATATGAAGATGGCACTACGCTTGTCGCAGCGCAGGGTGCTCCATGCACCGTCCACCCATGGGCAACCCGAAGGCCGCCCCATGGGAAAGCGGTGTTGGGGTAGGGCCGCAATCTTGCGGGGGCGTTTGTTAGAACCTTGTTCTTTTGCCCGCGGATGGCGCGGGTCAGGCGCCGGTGGGTACCTTCAGGCCGGCCACCTGCAGCTGCAGTTCACGCAGCTCTGACTTCTCCGCAGCATCGAGCGGCCGCTCGCGGCTCTGCGCCGTCAGCCAGTCGCGCCGCTGGATCGAGGCCTGGTGCTCCATGCGCTTGAGCGCATCGTAGAACTCCGCGCGCTGCGCTTCCGGCTCGCCCACCACCATGGCTGCCATCAGCTTTTGCAGCGCCGGGTATTCGGCACGCTCGGCAAAGTGCTCCACCAGCATGGCGGAGTTGATGCCCGGTCGCGATCGCGCCATGTCGATCAGCTCGGCCAGCAGTTCCACACCGGGCTTGTCCAGGCGCAGGAAGCCGTAGGGGCGTTCCACCTGGTCGGCGGCGCCCGGTTGTGCCAGCAACAGGGCGATGGCGCTGCGCACCAGCGAACGCTGCACCACGGTCGGGCGTCGCAGCGCGGTGCGCGGGGCCGGGGCGGTGTCGAGTGTGGTGCGTGCGCCCGTGCGCTTTTCCAGCTCCTGCGCCATCAGGTCGCGGAACGCGCCGTCCGGCAGGCGTGCAATGAGCGGACGCGCGCGTTCGGCCAGTCGGGCACGGCCGTCCAGGCTGCCGGTGTCCACGTCGTGGGCCAGTTCGCCGAAGAAATATTCGGAGAGCGGCGTGGCTGCCTTCAGGCGCTTCTCGAAACCTTCCTTGCCTTCCTTGCGGATCAGCGTGTCCGGATCCTCGCCATCGGGCAGGAACAGGAAGTAGGCCTGGCGTCCGTCGCGCAGTCGCGGCAGCGCGGATTCCAGCGCCTTCCACGCGGCGGCGCGGCCGGCGCGGTCGCCATCGAAACAGAACACCACGTCTGGCGCGGCGCGGAACAATACTTCGGTGTGCTCCGGCGTAGTCGCCGTACCCAGCGTGGCGACCGCGATGGGCAGCCCCGCCTGGTGCATGGCGATCACGTCCATGTAGCCCTCCACCACCACGATGCGCGCGAGGCTGGGGTTGGCCTGTTTCACCTGCCACAGCGCGAACAGCTCGCGGCCCTTGTGGAACAGCGGCGTCTCGGGTGAGTTGAGGTACTTGGGCCCCTGCTCCGACTGCAACACACGGCCGCCGAAAGCGATCACGCGGCCACGGCGATCCAGGATGGGGAACATCAGGCGTTCGCGGAAACGGTCGTAGCGGTTGCCACGCTCGTTGCTGGCCACCATGCCCGCTTCGTTGAGCAGCGCCATGCGGCGATCGTTGCCGCCCAGCGCCTTGATCACGCCATCGAAGCCGGCCGGTGCCCAGCCGATGCGGAAACGCTGGATGGTCTGCGCATCCAGCCCGCGCTTCTTGCAGTACGCCTGCGCGTCGGCGCTGCGCGGCAGTTCCTTTTCGTACCAGCTGGCGGCCGAATCGAGCAGCGAATAGAGGTCGGTCTTGTCTTCGCGCGGCCGGTCGTCGCCGCCTTCGCGCGGCACTTTGAGGCCGACGGACTGCGCCAGTTCCTCCACCGCATCGGGGAACTCCAGCCGCTCGTAATCCATCAGGAACTTCACCGCGCTGCCGTGCGCGCCACAGCCGAAGCAGTGGAAGAACTGCTTGGCGGGGCTCACGTAGAACGAGGGCGAGCGTTCGTTGTGGAACGGGCAGCAGGCCGTCCATTCACGGCCGGCCTTCTTCAACGGCACGCGCCGCTCGATCACGTCGACGATGTCGACGCGGGCAAGCAGTTCGTCGATGAAGCTGTCTGGGATACGTCCGCGCATAAGGCAGTTAGTTTATCGGGAGCGGCTGATGGAAGGGGGCTTTATGGCCGCCGTGACCCCCCTCAGGGCCTGGTGCCCCACTGCACCTGTCATCGCGCTGGCCTATGCTGTCGCCGGGGAGCCGATCACGGCTTTGGGGGTGACATGGGGAACGTCGTGGGAATGGCCCGGTCGGGCCTGAAGGTGCGCTTTCGTCCCGCTGCGGCGGACGACGCTGACGTGGCGGTGCCGCTGATCTACAGCTCCGGTCCGTCCGCATTTGATTTCGTATTCACCACCCGAGATGGCGGCGATGCGCTGGCCTTCCTGCACCATTGCTTCGTCGATGGCGCGGGCGAATTCGGCTGGCGCAATCACTGGGTGGGCGTGGTGGATGGCCGGGTGGTTGCCGTGGGCGCGGGCTATGGCGCCGATACCAAATGGACCTTCACCCTGGCCGCGGCCCGGCAGATCGTCGGCCACTACGGCCTGCGCCGCGCGCTGGGCGTGATTGCGCGCGGCCTGCGGGTGGAATCGGTGATCCGCCCGCCCGAGGGCGACATGCATTACCTCGCCCACCTGGCCGTGCTGCCGGAGTTGCGCGGGCGTGGCATCGGCCGCGTGCTGATCGACCAGCTGGTAGGCATGGCACGCGATGCCGGCCGCCGCCGCGTCACGCTTGATGTGGCGGCCAGCAATCCGCGGGCGGAGGCCCTGTATCGCCGCGCCGGCTTCAAGGTCACCGGCGAGCGCAAGTCGCAACTCGCCAATGGCCTTGGCCGCGTGCCGGATCACCGGCGCATGGAGCGCGTGCTCGACTGAGCGTGCTATGCCATGTGGATCAGGCCGACCAGTGCGAGCAGGGACAGCAGGAACAGCACGATGAATACCGCGAACAGTACCTTGGCAATCGCGCCGGTGACGCCTGACAACGTGCCGAAACCCAGCCATCCGGTAACGAGGGAAACGATGGCGAGGATGATGGCCCACTTGAGCATGGCTTACTCCCGTTGACGAAGGGTGCCCGGGTACTGAAGGCGGGTTCGTTGTAGGTGCGATGGTGTGAAGGTCGCGCAGCGCGTTTGTTCACGCCGGGCCGGGCCGTTCATGTGGCTGTGCTCTGCCGTAGCCATCTGTTCCACGCTGGAAGCAGGCGTTGTCGTGCACGCGTGAGGCGTTGCGGCGCGGAGATTGCGCGGGAGGGGCGGCGGCGGGTCATGCCGCCATCGCCGGTCGGATGGAGCGGCGGGAGGGCCGCGCCTGCGCCATGGGGCGCAGGCGGGCATGGCAGGCGATCAGCCCGCCAGGCGTGCCTTGATGCGGCCGGACACCACGCCCATGTCGGCGCGGCCAGCGGCCTTTTCCTTCACGGCGGCGACCACCTTGCCCATGTCGCGGGCCGAGCTGGCGCCCGTTTCGGCCATGGCGGCGGTGATCAGCGCGTCGATTTCCTCGTCGCTGAGCTTGGCCGGCAGGTAGGTCTCGATCACCTTCATCTCGGCCAGTTCCACGTCGGCCAGATCCTGGCGGTTGGCCGCCTGGTACTGGCTGATGGAGTCCTTGCGCTGCTTGACCATCTTTTCCAGCACGGCCAGCGTCTGGACGTCGTCCAGCTCGATGCGCTCGTCCACTTCGCGCTGCTTGACCGCGGCCAGGATCAGTCGGATCACGCCCAGGCGGTCCTTCTCGCCGCCACGCATGGCGGTCTTCATGTCGTCGGTAAGCTGCTGTTTCAGGGTCATGGGCTCATTTCCTTGGAAGCACGCAAATCTGGAAGCACACAAAGCCGGCGTTGCGCAGGGCAACGCCGGCTAGTGTAGGTCTACTGACGCAGTAGGCAGCGGATGGACGCGCCAGCTGCCAGGCTACCTGTCACGGCACCCGAAGATGCCGGAACCGCGATCGTCCCGAGTGGGACGACGGGCTCAGTACAGGCGCGTACGACGCGAGGTGTCGCGCGAGAGGCGGCGCAGGTGACGCTTCACGGCAGCTGCACGCTTGCGCTTGCGCTCCTGGGTCGGCTTTTCGTAGAACTCGCGCTTGCGGGTCTCGGCCAGGACGCCGGCCTTTTCGCAGGTGCGCTTGAAGCGACGGAGGGCAAGCTCGAACGGCTCGTTCTCGCGGACTTTTACGCTGGGCATGGAAACTCCAAGTGGTAGACTGGCTCGCCTGAACGGGCCGTTTGAATACGGTGAGCCGCGAAGTATAACGTGGAAACGACAGCAATTTCAAAGCCCCAGTACAACCCCGTCGTGAACAAGCCGGTGTTGGGCATCGAGACGTCCTGCGACGAGACCGGCGTGGCCCTGCTGCGCTGGGAACCGGACGCGCCTGGCAACGGGCTTCTTTCACATACCCTCTACAGCCAGATCAAGCTGCACGCCGAATACGGCGGGGTGGTGCCGGAGTTGGCCAGCCGCGATCACGTGCGCAAACTGCTGCCGCTGGTGCGCGAGGCGCTGGCCCAGGCGGGCCTGACCCCGGCTGACCTCGGCGGCGTAGCGTACACCGCCGGCCCCGGCCTCGTCGGTGCCTTGCTGGTGGGCGCGTCGGCGGCCCGGGCCATGGCCTGGGCGCTGGGCGTGCCGGCCATCGGCGTGCACCACATGGAAGGCCACCTGCTGGCCCCGTTGCTGGAGGAAAACCCGCCGGAGCCGCCCTTCGTGGCGCTGCTGGTGTCCGGTGGCCACTCCATGCTGGTGGAGGTGAAGGGCATCGGCCAGTACAAGATCCTTGGCGACACCCTGGACGACGCCGCCGGCGAGGCTTTCGACAAGACGGCCAAGCTGATGGGCCTGCCGTATCCGGGCGGTCCTGCGCTGGCCAGGCTGGCGGAGCAGGGCACGCCGGGGGCGTTCCGCTTCTCGCGCCCCATGACTGATCGCCCGGGGCTGGATTTCAGCTTCTCTGGCCTGAAGACCCAGGTGCTGCTCGCCTGGCAGCAGTCGGACCAGAGCGAGCAGACCCGTGCCGACGTCGCCCGTGCGTTCGAAGAGGCGATTGTCGACACCATGATCATCAAGTGTCGCCGCGCCCTGCAGGCCAGCGGCGCGAAGCGGCTGGTGATCGCCGGTGGCGTGGGCGCCAACAAGCGCCTGCGTGCCGAACTGGCTGCGGCAGGCGAGAAGGACGGCTTCAAGGCCTATTTCCCGCGCCTCGCCTTCTGCACCGATAACGGCGCGATGATCGCCCTGGCGGGCGCCATCCGCCTCGCACATGGCCAGCATCAGGACGAATCGGTGCAGGTGTTTCCGCGCTGGGATCTGGAAACCCTGCCGCCGGCGATGTGACGTCGCTTTCCCCTGTAGGAGCGCACTTGTGCGCGACCGCAGAATCGCCAGCTGCTGTTCCCACGGTCGCGCACAAGTGCGCTCCTACAAAGAGATCGGTAACCTATCCGCATGGATATCGTTTTCATCGAAGACCTGCGCATCGATGCCGTCATCGGCATCTACGACTGGGAGCGCCGCGTGCGCCAGACCTTGTCGTTCGACATCGAGATGGCGTTCGACAACACCATCCCCGCTGCCAGCGACGACATCGCGCTGACGCTCAACTACAAGGACGTGTCCAAGCGCCTGATCGACTACGTCGGCGCCTCCAGCTTCGGGCTGGTGGAAACGCTGGCGGAGCGTTGCGCGGCCATCATCCGCGAAGAATTCGGCGTGTCGTGGGTGCGCCTGAAGCTCTCCAAGCCCGGTGCGGTGCGCGGCGCCAAATCCGTAGGCGTGCGCATCGAGCGCGGCACCCGCCCGCAGTGACGCATTGATTCGATGGCACGCGTCTACCTGAGTCTGGGTTCCAACGTTGAGCCCTTGCGTTATCTCAACGCCGCGCTGGACGAACTGCGCGCGCGCTTCGGCGATCTCACTGTGTCGCCGGCCTACCGCAGCAAGTCCGTGGGTTTTGACGGCACGGATTTCGTGAACCTGGCCGTGGGGCTGGATACCGAACTCTCCCCCGAAGCACTCAATGACTGGCTGCATGCGCTGGAAGACCGCCATGGGCGACGTCGCGACGTGCCGCGTTATTCCGACCGCACGCTGGACGTGGACATCGTGCTGTATGACGACCTCGTGCGGCAGGGCGAAGGCCATCTGGATATTCCGCGCAAGGAGTTGAAGCACGCCTTTGTGCTCAAACCCATCATGGATATCGCGCCGGAGCTGGTGCATCCGGTGAATGGGCAGACCATGCGGGCGCTGTGGGCGGCGTTCCCTGCGGAAAGCGAGCCGTTGGAGTTGCAGGCGCTCTGAGGGGCCTTCCCGCGCAACCGCCTATCCCGTTCCCTCACCGTCTTTCCCGCTTTCGCGGGAAGGATGGTGAAGTGACTTGAAGGCGTGCTCACGATGGCATGCTCCACCGCACTGTCGCCACGCCGGCACAGATGTTAGAAACACACCACCACAGGACGAGGGGCTTAAGGATATGGCAGGTCGCTTTTCACGTAGCTGGACCTTGATGAAGGCCAGCGCCGACGTATTGCGTTCGGACAAGTCGTTGTTGATGTTTCCGTTGGCATCCAGCATCTGCTGCCTGCTGGTGGCGGCCAGTTTCCTGATTCCGGTGATCGCCGCGCTCACCGTGTCCGGCGGCGTCGCCGAGCAGGGACACCGCATGACGGCCGGTGGCTACGTACTGATGTTCCTGTTCTATCTGGCGCAGTACTTCGTGATCATTTTCTTCAACACTGCCCTGGCTGGTGCCGCGCTCGCACGCCTGCGCGGTGAAGAAACCAGCTTCGGCGACGGCATGGCCATTGCCCGCTCGCGCATCGTGAGCATCTTCGGCTATGCGCTGATCGCCGCCACGGTGGGCCTGGTGCTGCGCGCCCTGCAGGAGCGTCTTGGCCTGATCGGTCGCCTGGTCGCGGGCTTCCTCGGCCTGGCGTGGACGGTGGCCACCTTCCTGGTGGTGCCGGTGCTGGCCAGCCAGGACGTGGGCCCGACCGAAGCGGTGTCGCGCAGCGTGGAACTGCTCAAGCGCACCTGGGGCGAGAACATCATCGGCAACGCCGGCATTGGCGTGGTGTTCGGCCTGCTGATGTTCCTTGCCATCCTGGTCGGAGCCGCGCTGGTGGGTGGCGCGTTCGCGACGCAGTCGATGGTGGCCATCATCGCGGCCATCGTCATCGTGGTGGTGGGCCTGACCATGCTTGGCCTGGTCCAGGCGTCGCTGCAGGGCATCTATGCCGCCGCGCTGTATCGCTATGCCGAAGACGGCGAAGTGGGTTACGGCTTCGATCAGGCGATGCTGGAGCAGGCGTTCAAGCCGAAGAAGTAAGCGGCAACGCACGAGCAAGCACCACGTGGCCGCGCCTTGTCGCGGCCACGTTCGTTTATACGGACAAGGTTCGTCCGCCATCCACGCGGATGATCTGCCCCGTCACGAACGGGGCATCCCGCAGCAGCCACAGCACCGCGCCGGCGACGTCGTCCGGCGAACCGGCGCGCCGCAGCGGCGTGCGCGCCAGCATGGCCTGCTGGTCGTCGTAGGGCTTGCCGTCGCTGGGCCACATCACGGCGCCGGGGGCTACGCCGTTGACGCGGACGTCGGGCCCCAGATCCAGCGCGAGCGAGCGCGTCATGGCTTCCAGTGCGGCCTTGGCCATGCAGTACACGGGGTGATTGGCCAGCGGGCGTTCCGCGTAGATGTCCACCATGTTGACGATGGCGCCGCGCGCTTCGCGCAGGGCAGGCGTGGCCGCCTGCGCGATGAAGAACGGTGCCTGCGCGTTGGAGGCGAACAATTCGTTCCATTGCCCGGGCGTGGCGGTGCCCACCGGCGTGGGATAGAAGGCCGACGCGTTGTTGACCAGCGCATCGAGGCGGCCGTAGCGATCCACCACGCGTTGCACCATCACCGGCAGCGTGTCGAGATCGGCCAGCTCAGCCTGCACGGTGAACGTGCTGTTGCTGCGCTGGCGCTCCAGCGAGGCGGCGAGCAATTCCGCTTCGGCGCCGGAGTGGCGGTAGTGCAGTGCGAGGTCGTAACCGGCCGCATGCAAGGTGCGCGCGATGACGGCGCCGACGCGTTTGCCTGCGCCGGTGATCAGTGCAACCGGACGCTCGTGGCGGGGATTCATGCGTGGGCTCCTGCGTGGCGCAATCTGGCGGCGAGCTTGCCGCAAAGGCGTGGTGACGTCATCCCGCAGGCGTGCTGGTGTCCGCAGCGGCGGCGTCCGTCAGCGTCGTGTCGGTGGCGAATGGCTGGCTGAACATGGCGATGGCGGTGCGCGCGACCTGGCCGGTGTCGTAGTACGCGTAGCCGCCCACGCCTGCGGCACCGACCAACGGCAGCCAGCGCGAGATGCCGCTGCCGACGGCTCGCTGGGTCACCTTGATGCCGACGGTCTTGGCCACGCGTTCAATCACGGAGTAGGTGACCCGGCGGAACAGCAGGCGGTCGCCCACGCGCACCACCAGGTCGCGGAAGGCCTGCGCGGCGGTATGGCGGAACAGGCACCACAACATTTGCTCGCGGCCCAGGTCCTGGTGCTGGCCAAAGGCGGCGGCGATGTCGCTGACCATCTGGGCCTGGATTTTCCAGATCGCGATGACCTCCGGCAGCACGGTCAGCCAGCCCAGCGGGCCGGGCGGCAGGGCCAACGAACCCGCGGTGAGCGCGGCCCGCTGCTGGGCGCGGCTGGCCAGCTGGCGGGCGGCCTTCTCCGGATCACTGGCCCCGGGGACCTTGCTGTCGGGGATCTGGCTGACGAAATCCAGGATGGCCTGGGTCACGCGGCTGTGATCGTTGATCACCGCCGGAAGCTGCGAAGACGGCTTGGGCATGGAAGGCGCTCACGGGGGCGGCAAGGCCGCATGGCGCCCAGTCTAGGCCTCGCGGGTGAAATCCGGCTGACCCCGGCCGGCTGTCCAGGTTCATTGGTCGGGCTGAACGGCCGGGCCGGGGCGGGTCATGCATGACTTCTGGGGCAGGCGTGGGTCCGGCTACAATGGCAATGTTATAACGTATCGAAAATAACAAGATCACTGCCCTCTTTCCCCCGGAACCCTGATGAAACGCACCTTGCTTGCCGCCAGTCTTGCCGTTGCCTTTGGCGTTGTCCCCGCCGCCTTCGCCCAGACCCGTTCGACGCCGGACACCAGTAACGTTGTCGCCCCAGGCGCCACGGACGGCAATGACGCCGCCGGCACGGGCGCCACCCGCAACCAGCCGGGCAAGGTGAAGCAGCTGGGCGCCGTCGACGTGAGCGCTGCGCTGGACCAGTCACGCAATTCGTTGTCCCCCGACACAGGCAGCAGCCAGTACGTGATCGACCAGAAGGCGATCCAGCAGCTGCCGCTGGGCGATTCCACCCCGCTCAACCAGGTGATCCTGCAGGCGCCGGGCGTGGTGCAGGACTCCTACGGCGGCGTGCATGTGCGCGGCGACCACGCCAACCTGCAGTACCGCATCAACGGCGTGATCATCCCCGAGTCGATCTCGGGCTTTGGCCAGACGCTGGACGCGCGCACCATCCAGAGCGTGAAGCTGCTCGACGGCGCGCTGCCCGCACAGTACGGCCTGCGCACGGCCGCCGTGGTGGATATCGACACCAAGAGCGGCCATGACCTGGGCAATGGCGGCAGCGTCGGCATCACGGGTGGTTCGTACGGCACGCTCAACCCCAATGCGTCGCTGTGGGGCAGCAGCGATCGCTGGAGCTGGTTCGTCACCGCCAACTACATGGAGAACGACGCCGGCATCGAAAACCCGACGCCCAGCCGCACGCCCATCCACGACCACACCAATCAGGTGAAGGGCTTCGGTGATATCTCCTACCTGATCGACGACAACACGCGCATCAGCTTCATGTTCGGCGCGACCAACAACCGCTTCGAGATCCCGAACAACCCGGATCAGACGCCTCAGTTCGGCTATCTGGATGTCACCAACTTCAACTCGGCCGACCTCGACGAGCGCCAGCAGGAGAAGACGCGTTTCGGCGTGCTCTCGCTGCAGGGCAAGTGGGGCAAGACCGACTACCAGGTGTCGCTGGGCCAGCGTTACAGCAGCGTGGGCTTCGAGCCGGACGAAATCGGCGACCTGATGTTCAACGGCGTGGCCTCCACCATCAACCGCAACAACCGTGCCGGCACCCTGCAGGCGGACTTCTCCACGCCGGTGGGCGAGAGCCACACGCTGCGCTACGGCATCTATGGTGAATTCGAACGCGGCAACATCAGCAACAGCTCGCTGGTGTTCCCGGCCAATCCGGATGGTTCGCAGGCGAGCACCACGCCGATCAACATCTCCGACTCCACCCGTTTGCTGGCGCGCACCTATTCGGCCTACCTGCAGGACGAGTGGAGCATCGGCGACAAGTGGACCGTGAACTACGGCCTGCGCGGCGATCGCTACGAATTGTTCCGCACCGAGAGCCAGCTGAGCCCGCGCCTCGGCGTGGTGTACCAGGCCACCGACAGCACCACGGTGCACGCCGGTTACTCGCGTTACTTCACGCCGCCGGCCACGGAAGTGATCGACGACAGCAACATCGAGCGCTTTGCAGGCACCACCAATCAGCTGCCGAGCGGCGGCAACAACCTGCCGCTGTCCGAGCGTTCCGATTATTACGACCTGGGCGTCCAGCAGCAGGTCGGCTCCACCCTCACGCTGGGCCTGGATGCGTATTACCGCCAGGTGCGTCGCCTGCAGGATGAAGGCCAGTTCGGCGCAGCGCTGATCTATTCCAACTTCAACTACGACTACGGCCGTATCCGTGGCCTTGAGTTCACCGCCAACTACGACAACGGCCCGGTAACCGCGTACTTCAACGCATCGTTCAACCGCGCGATGGGCAAGCGCGTGATCACGGGCCAGTACAACTTCAGTCCGGAAGAGCTGGCATACATCTACGACAACTGGATCCACCTTGATCACGACCAGAAGCTGACCGCCTCGGGCGGGATGACCTACGCGTTCAACGAATCCACGCGCGCAGGGGCCGACTTCCTCTTCGGCAGCGGCCTGCGCAAGGACGGCGATGGCGTACCCAACGGCGCATCGCTGCCGTACTACTTCCAGCTCAACCTCAACGTAGGCCATGACTTCGTCGTCGGCAGCCTCGGCAAGGTGAAGACGCAGCTGGCGGTGATCAACGTGTTCGACCGCACCTACGAGCTGCGCGACGGCACGGGCGTGGGCGTGGGCGCGCCGCAGTTCGGCCCGCGTCGCGGTGTCTACCTGAACCTGCAGAAGGACTTCAGTTTCTAAAGTCAGCTGGGCCGATGACCCCGCCATAGCCTTCTCCTCCCCCCTCACAAGGCTATGGCGGGGCATGGGTTAAACTCTGCGCGTTTCCCTGCTGGTTACGCGCATGTCTTCCCGACTCCCCGATCCCGGCGCTGAAGAGCGCGCCCACTCCGACCGACTGCTGACGCGCCTGCGGGAAGAAATCGCCGCTCACGGGCCGATGCCTTTCTCCCAGTACATGGAGCGATGCCTGTACGCGCCCGGCATGGGCTACTACAGCGCAGGCAAAACCAAGTTCGGCGAAGCCGGCGACTTCATCACGGCTCCCGAGCTTGGCGACCTGTTCGCGCGCTGCGTGGTCAATGCGACCTACCCGGTGATCCAGCTATTGGGCGACAACGCCGATTTCCTTGAGCTGGGTGGCGGCAGTGGCGCGTTCGCCGAGGCTGCCATCAAGGCGTTCGCCGCCAGCGGCGCGGTGCCACGTCGCTATTACATCCTTGAGCCCAGCGCGGACCTGCGCGAGCGTCAGCGCGAGCGCCTTGAAGCGGCATTGCCGTCGGCGTTGTTCGCACACGTGCTGTGGCTGGATCGCCCGCCCGAGCAGGACTGGCAGGGCGTGCTGTTTGCCAACGAAGTGATCGACGCCTTGCCGACCACGCGCTTCGCCATGAAGTCCGGTGAGGTCTACGAAGAGTACGTCGCGCTGGACGGCGAAGGCCGACTGATGCGCGTGGATCGCCCGGCCGACGCGCTGGTGTCCGGTGCCGTGCGGCATGTCGAACGCGATATCGAAGCGGAATTTCCGGATGGCTATCGCTCGGAAGTCCTGCCCCAGCTGCCCTACTGGATCCAGGCCGTGGCCGGCTCGCTCACTGCGGGCCTGATGCTGTTCGCCGATTACGGCTACGTACGCCGCGAGTACTACCTGCCCGAGCGCAACGACGGCACCCTGCGCGCGTTCTATCGCCATCGCGCGCACAACGATCCGCTCTATTTGCCGGGACTCAACGACCTCACCGCATCGGTGGATTTCACCGCGCTCGCCGAGGCCGGCAACGGCGCCGGTTTCGGCGTGGCCGGCTACCTGTCGCAGGCGCAGTTTCTGATCGGCAGTGGGCTGCAGGATGTCTTTGGTGCTGCCTATGAAAGCGCCACAGATGAATCAGCGCGTTACGCCCTGGCCCAGCAGGTGAAAAAGCTGACCATGCCCGAACAGATGGGCGAACGTTTCCAGGTCATGCTGTTCGCGCGCGGCATGGATGTATTGCCGTTGCCGGCCGAACTGCTGGAAGCGGATCAGGGTGACCGGCTCTGACCAGCATTAGACTGGCAGGGAATCTTCATTGGCATGCAAGGACACTTCTCCGCGATGGATGCACGGAATCGCCGTGGCTGGCTGTTGTTTGTCGCCGTACTCGCCTGCGTGCTTGCTGCGCAAAGCCTGCTGGTCTTCAATCCAGGCTACCTCAGCCATGACGAGCTGCAGTGGGCTTACTACGCCCGCCAGGCCAATGGCGGCTTCTTTGGCAATGGTCTGTGGGGCGATCTGCATGCCTTTCAGTATCGGCCGCTGACCTTTTCCCTGTGGATCGAGTTGTCACGCGGCTTGTTTGAACATCCTTACGCCTTCCATGCCGTTCTCGTGGCCTGGGGTGCCATCAATGCAGGCTTGCTGGCCGTGCTGCTGCGTCGAAGCGGTGCTGGCGGCGCGGTTGCCTGGCTGGCGGCTCTGGTATTCGCGCTCGGCCCTTATGCGGCGCACACCCATGGATGGGTGGCAACGATCGCGGATCTCATCTGGGTGAGCTGCGCTCTGCTGATTGCCTCGCTGCTCACGAGCGGCGTGCGACTGGTTCTCGCACTTCCGGCGATGTTCATGCTCTGTTCGATGGCGCTGCTTGCGAAAGAGTCGGCCATCGTTATTCCGGCGCTGGTGGCACTCGGCTGGTGGTTTTCCGGTCGCGACAAACGTTGGGCATGGGGCTTCGCGGTTACCGCGATGCCCGTGGTGATCTATCTCGCACTGCGGCTCAGCTCGATCTTGTTTGCCGGAGGCACGGCTGGTTCGATCTATCAGTGGAGCTTGTTGAATATTCCAGTGCGATGGTTTGAGTACCAGGTATTTCCCATGCTCCCCAGCCGTCTAGGTGCCGGTGATTTCCTCTCCAAGGGTTTGGGGAACCGGGGGATCATAGTCGCCATGGCGTGGTGGCTCCTTCTCGCTTGGTCCCTGGGCAGTGCCGGAGGGCGCTGGTTGGCGGCGTTCCTGCTGGCTGGCGTGGTCGCGTTGGGCCCCGTGCTCGTGCTGGCAGATGCTGCCAATCATTACGGCTATGGATTTGCGGCCGTTACAGCGAGTGTATGCGCGCTCGCGTGGACGCGGCTCACGGCATCAGGTCGTGTGATCTTAATTTTGATCGGCGTGATCTGCGTGTGGCACGGCGCAAACATCATGCGCAGCATGCATGACATCGGCACTAAGCAAGCGCATTTCTCACCGCAACTGGCCGAAGCGGTGGCCGCGAACCCGTCGCCGGTCCGCCTGCGTCCGGAAAAGGAAAAGGATCGCTGGATCTATATCCGCCTTACCCACGACATTCCTGCTTATCGGGGCGTGCCCATTGGCGACCGTGTGCAACTGGTGCCTGAAGGAGAGCCGGCCGACTATCTGATCAGGAGTGACGGTAGCCTGCAACGTTTGGCGCATTGATTCGCATAGGGCGCCGGAGCACGGCGTCGCCTGCGCTTGGTGAGATCGCCTGGCGTGTCATCAGGACGTTGATCGAAGCGTCCAGCGCGTCCATGCCTCGGTGAGGTGGCGGTCATTCTGCCTATCGATCGTGAAACCCGGCAGAATTCGAACATGGATGACTATCTCGCGATTCAATGATGACTCTGTTTCGAGTGCGTACGTTGGCCGAGGCATCGGGTCAGGAGCAGGACAATTTTTTGTTGTTGCGCCTGATGGCGGCGAGCCTTGTGATCTACGGGCACGGCAATGCGATAAGCGCCAACGCCGCGTTCCCAGACGTGTTCGTGTGGCTCGGGTGGGGCTCGTATTCGGGCGCCATCGCCGTGAGCGCGTTCTTTGTCATCAGCGGCTTCATGATCACCGGCAGCTATCTCCGGCGCCGGCATCTTCCGAGCTTTCTATGGGCGCGCTTCCTGCGGATCTATCCGGCATATGCGTTCTGCTTGGTAGTGACGGCCTATCTGGTCGGTGCCATGGTTACCACGTGGCCACTCGCGGATTACCTCCGCGACCATCAGGTCACGCGATATGTAAGCAAAAATCTTGAGCTCGGCAAGTATCTCGCCTATCACCTTCCCGGTGTTTTCAACGAGGGCCAGGTTGGCGGCGCCGTCAATGGGTCGATATGGACACTGCCGGCGGAAGCACGGATGTACTTGTGGGTTGCAATCGCGGGCGTGACCGGCATTCTCGGGCGCAAGTACCTCGCCTCCGTGCTCATCGCGGCCTTGATTGCCTGGGGCGTCATGCGGCCCGCTTCGATACCATTGGTTCCGCTCGCGGAATTTGTGTCACTAGCCGGCTATTTCGCTCTTGGCGCTTTTTGCTTCGTGAATCGGGAGTGGGTGTATGTGGGTTGGCCGGTCGCGATGGCAGCCGGTGTTCTTGCGTGGCTTGCCCATGGTAGCGCTGTGCATCCGTTTGCGATGGCGGTTGCGCTGACGAGCTTCGTGTTCGCCTTCGCATACGACACGCGATGGTACGGATTCAACCGCTGCGGCGACTACTCGTATGGCCTCTACCTGTGGGGCTTCCCGATCCAGCAGGTCGTGGCGCACCAGTGGCCGGGCACCTCGGGGTTGGCCAACGCGGCCATCGCCTGGCCGCTGGCGATGGCAACGGGCATCGTCTCCTGGCATGTCGTCGAAAAGCCGGCGCTAGGTCTGAAGGCGCTGCCCGGCAATGCCTACAAGCGGCTGGCGTCTGTAAAGGCTCGCGCCAGTTGCAAGGTGGCTCCGTGGCTGCCAGAGGACAACAGTTAACGCCGGACTAGAGCAATAACTTCGGTGGCAGCATGCCGACTTTCCGGTCGGCACTGTAGCCTGCGCAGGTCGATGACAATCATTGTCCGGGTGGGCTGGCCTCGGGCGAGGGCGACGCTGCCTGCACCGGCTTGCTGTCATCCGGTCGCTTGACCATCTTGCCGTGTTTGAACAGGTACGCGGCGGCCTGGTAGTAGGCCGTGGCGTCATCCACCTGGGCCTGGTCGATCGGCGTGTGCGGCACGGCGTCGCCGTTCTCGAAGTTCGGCTTGACCTGCTCGAGCTTGCGCTGCGGCTCGAGCACGGTGAGCACGTCGCCATGCAGGTAGCCGAGCTTTTCGTAGGTGGCCGGGAAGGCGCGCTCGCGACCGGGTTCCAGCTGGAAGATGTCGGCGCCGAAGAAGCGGCTGCGGTAGCTGAAGTTCAGCAGGCCCAGGACGGTCGGGATGATGTCGATCTGCGACATCTGGCGCGACACGCGCTGCGGCGGGATGTTCTTCGGGGAGTAGATCCACAGCGGGATGTGGTAGCGGTTGATCGGCACGCTGGTACGACCCGCGCTGGAGGCGCAATGGTCGGCGGTGATCACGAAGATGGTGTTGTCGAAATACGGCTTGCCCTGCGCACGCTTGAGGAAGTCGGCGATGGACCAGTCCGTGTAGGCCACCGCGGCTTCGCGCGTGCCATCTTTCTGCGGAACGCGGTTGGCCGGCACCGTGAACGGGCGGTGGTTGGAGGTGGTCATGATGTGCAGGAAGAACGGTTTGCCCTGGGCCTGCGCCTCGTCCATCTGCTTGAGCGCGAGCGTGTAGAGATCCTCGTCCGCCACACCCCACACGTTCTCGTGGTGGATCGTCTCGCCCTTGGCGATGTCGTTGCGGTCGACCGCGCGGTAGCCGTTGTGGCCGAAGAAGTAGTTCATGTTGTCGAAGTAGCCGTAGCCACCGTAGACAAAGTCGGACTGGTAGCCGCGGTCGTTGAAGACATTGGCGGCGGAGAACAGGTTCTCGTTGTTGTGCGCCTTCACGATGGAGTCGCCCGGGGTGGGCGGTACCGACAGCGACAAGGCCTCCAGGCCGCGCACCGTACGGGTGCCGTTGGCATAGAGGTTGTCGAAGAACATGCTCTTGTCGATCAGCGCATCGAGGTTGGGTGTGATGTTGCGCTTGTCACCGAACTCCTTCATGAAGTCGGCCGAGAAACTTTCCACGCTGATCAGCACCACGTTGAGGTGCTTCTCCGGGCCTTCGTGGCGGATTTCGCGGGTGATGTCCTGCGGGTCGTTGCTGACGTAGGTGGCTTCCGGCGTCTTCACCAGTTCGCGCAGGCGCGTGAACGCCTGATCGTCGGGCAGGGTGCGGTAGAAGCGCGAGTAATCGAGATGGCTGCTGCGGAAGGCGGCGAAGAACTCGTACACGCCATTGCCCGACAATTCGTTCACGTAGGCGTTGTCGGTGCGATCCTTGAAGGTGCCCTTGATCGCCACGCCCGTCACTACCGTGATGAGCAGCCACACCAGCACCACCTTGCTGCGCTGGAGGAAAGTGGTGCCGCCATCGCGCGCGGCCAGGCCGCGGCGGCTCAGCCACACCACCACCAGCGTGGCGAGGGCAAGCAGGCTGATCCAGGTACCCAGCGGATACGACTCGCGGATATTGCCGATCACCTCGGTGGTGTAGACCAGGTAATCGACGGCGATGAAGTTGAAGCGCGTACCGAATTCGCCCCAGAACACCAGCTCCGAGGCAGCCACGAACAGCAGCCCGAACAGCAGCACGGCGCCACCCACGTAAAGCAGCCACTGGCCCAGGCGCGACACGTAGATGCGTTGGGGCACCAGCCACAGGTACAGCATCAGCGGCCAGGCGAGGTAAATGAACGCGATGAGGTCGTAGCTCAGGCCCACGCCGAAGGCATAGGCCCAGTACAGCGGGTTGTGCGGCACGCCGCTGCCCGACATGAAGAGCAGCGCGATGCGGGTGAGCGCGCCGATCAGCACGTAGCAGACGGCCAGCCACAACAGCGGGCGGAACCGCTGGCGCAGCGGCGAATTCGGTTGGTACGCAGTCGCCACGGAAAACTCCGGAAATGCGGGAAACAGGGGCCTGGTCGCGAGGCGGTCAGGCGGAACGGGATAGCCGCGCTCTTGGGCAGAGCAGGCCTGATGGCACCAGGCCGGCGGATAGTGGACCTTCTACCTTATTTGCAGGCGTCTTTCATCTGCCTTGCGGTGCCGGCAGTCAGCTAGTGGATGGCCGCAGCGCGCCAATCGCGGTCACGCGGGCTGCCGTCATGGCTTCGCCGATGGCTGGGCCCTTGAGGCCATCGGCCACGAATCGCTCCGAGCTGACGGCGGCGGCCACATCGCGGGCATGCTGCAGGTAAGCGGCCTGTGGATAGGTGTCGTCCTGGTGTCCCAGGCGCCCCCGCTTGTCCGCCTCGCAGGCGGCCAGGAACAGCGACAACCGTTCGGGACGGCGCAGCGCATCGAGCGAGGTGAGCAGCCGCAGCACCGTCGAGGGCTTCAGTTCAAACGCCCGGTGGGCGTTGAGATGCTCGCGGCACACCAGCTCGGCCAGCGAAGCGTGCTCGGTGGGCACCTTCAGGCGCGCTACCAGCCGCTGCAGCGGCGCCACGCCGGCATGTTCGTGGCCCAGATGGCGCGGCAGCACGTCGTCCGGGGTCAATGCCTTGCCAAGGTCATGGGTGAGCGCGCAGAAGCCCACCACGTCGTTGCCAGGGGCCAGGCGGGCCGCCATGTCGAGCACCATTTCCACGTGCACGCCGGTATCGATCTCCGGGTGGAATTCCGCGCGCTGCGGCACGCCATACAAGGCATCCACCTCCGGGAACAGCACCGCGAGGGCGCCCGATTCGCGCAGCACGCGCAGGAAGGCCGACGGCTGGGCCTCGCCCAGCGCCTTGCGCGTTTCCTGCCACACGCGTTCGGGCACCAGGTGGTCCACTTCGCCGTCGCGCACCATCTGCTGCATCAGCGCCATGGTGTCCGGCGCCACGGTGAAACCCAGCGGCGCGAAGCGCGCCGCGAAACGCGCCACGCGCAGCAGGCGCACAGGGTCTTCCGCGAACGCGGGCGACACATGGCGCAACAGGCGTTGTTCCAGGTCGCGTGCGCCGTGGAACGGGTCGACCAGCGCACCGTCTTCCCCCTGCGCCATCGCATTGATGGTGAGGTCGCGGCGGGCAAGGTCTTCCTCCAGCGTCACCGAAGGGTCGGCCTGGAAGGCGAAGCCGTGATAGCCGTGGCCGGTCTTGCGCTCCGTGCGCGCCAGCGCGTATTCCTCGCTGGTGCGTGGATGCAGGAACACCGGGAAATCCTTGCCGACCGGGCGAAAACCTTGCTCCAGCATGTCCTCAGGACGCGCGCCGACCACCACGTGATCGTTGTCCGTGACAGACCGGCCCAGCAGTTTGTCGCGGACGGCGCCGCCGACGAGATAGATGCGCATGGGTCAATTCTGCCACGGCGTGCGCGTGGCTTCGGCAAGAGCCGGAACGGAGGCGATTCTGCAGGAGCGCACCCTGTGCGCGATGGCCCTTCCCGAGACCGTCGCGCACAGAGTGCGCTCCTACAACAAAGAAGCCGAAACGCCGAGCGGCGCTCAGCGCCCCGCCGTGCGCGCCAGCGACAGCCGGCGCTGGCGCGGCGGCTCGTTCAGCAACACAGGAAGCCACGCTGCCAGCGGCTGCGGCGTGATGCCAAGCGCCGCGTAGCCATCCGTCTTGCCGACCGAATCGGTGCGCAGGGAGCGGAAGTTGTCCAGCGAGAACGGCTTGCCCGGCAGCAGCTGGGCCACTTGCGCCTGCAGGCGACCCAGGCTGTCCGGCAGCGGGATGATGGGCGTGCGCAGGCCCATGGTGTCGCGGATCTGCTGCACGATCTCGCCCAGCGTCAGCACCTCGGGGCCGAACAGTTCGAAGCTGCGGTCCACGCCGAGCTGGTCGTCGCCGATGCAGCGCGCCATCGCTTCGGCCACGTCGCCCACCCAGGTGGGCGCCATGCGTGATGCTGCGCGTGCCAGCGGCAACGCGGGCATCTGTCGCAACAGGGTGGCGAAGCGATCGACCAGGCCGCCACCCGTACCGAACATCACGCTGGGCTGGTAGATCGTCCAGTCCAGCGACGAGTTGCGGATCAGTGCTTCGGCTTCGCCCTTGCTCTTGAGGTATTGCGACAGGCCCTGGCCTGCCTTGAGCGCGCTCATGTGGTGCAGGCGCGCCACGCCCGCTGCCTGGCAAGCACCCAGCACGCGTTGCGCCAGATCCACGTGGGCATGCTGGAAGGTCTGCTCGCCAAAGGCGTTGAGGATGCCGACGAGGTTGATCACCGCATCGGCGCCTTCGAACTGGCGGCGCAGCGCATTGGCGTCATAGACGTCCACGCTGCGGATGCGTACGCCGGGCAGCACGCCCATCGCACGCCGCCGCTCGCGGTTGCGCGAGAGCAGCACGATGCGATGGCCGTCCTTCACCAGGCGAGGCAACAGGTGCGAGCCGACGAAGCCGCTGCCGCCGAGCACCACCAGTTGTTTGGCTTTCAATGTCACTGCATGTTTCTCCGTCAACGCGCGCTGCTGCTGGCCGAGGCCGGTGGCGCCATGCTGCTTGCCGGCGCCGCCGTGGCGGCTTCCGCCGGTGCGACCGGCGCCACCACGGGGCATGTCGCCAGCTTACGCTCGCTGTGGCTGTCAGGCAGCGTGTAGGTCTGGCCGATGGGCGTCAGCCGTTGCGACAGGGTCACGGCATTGCCGTGCTGGCGCCAGTCGTAGATCACCGCGAAGGACATCACGCGTGCCACGTATTCGCGCGTTTCCTTGTACGGAATGGTGGCGATGAACAGATCCACCGGCAGCGAGCCGCGCGCTTCCAGCCACTGGTCCACCTTGCCGGGACCGGCGTTGTAGGCCGCGCTGGCGAGCCACGGCGCGCCGTTGAAGCGGGCCGCCATCTGCGCCAGGTAACGCGTGCCAAGAATGATGTTGGTGACCGGGTCGTACAGCGAATCACCGCCCAGCCAGGTGACGCCGTTGCGCTTGGCTACCAGCGCCGCCGTGGACGGCAGCAGCTGCATCAGGCCGCGTGCATCGGCACCGGAGCGCGCATCCGCCATCCAGGCGCTTTCCGCACGGAGAATGGCGTAGGCCCATGAGGGATCGATGCCGGCTTCTTCGGCCTGCGGCACCAGTCCGTCCTGGCTGGCGAGCGGGAAGCGTTGCTCGTAGTAGCGCAGGGCATCGCCCGTGTTGAAGGTGAACACGGCGCGGTCATACCAGCCGCGACGATAGGCCAG
Organism: Dyella telluris; assembly: GCF_014297575.1. Lineage (NCBI taxonomy): Bacteria > Pseudomonadati > Pseudomonadota > Gammaproteobacteria > Lysobacterales > Rhodanobacteraceae > Dyella > Dyella telluris. Next base: position 2,719,667 of record NZ_CP060412.1, read on the forward strand.
CTCAACCGCCTGCTTCTGCGTGTCCTGGTCGGCGCCATCCAGGGCCTGCGTCCATTCGCGACGCGCCTGACGCGGCAGGCCCACCGCGTAGAGCTCGAATGCGCGCACCAAGCCCTGATTGGCCAGCAGCGAGCGCTCGCGTTGCGGGTTGCCCTTCAGCTCGATCGGGCAGATGCCGTACGGCGCCTTGATGCGATCGGCGGCAAGAAAGCCGTGGAAGGTGGGTTCTGCCGCCAGGCGGGTGAGTACCTGCTGCGCTTCGTCCGAGCGGCCAAGCGCGGTCAGCGCGCGGGCGCGGAACCAGCGCCATTCGCCGTCCTGCTGCTGCGTGGCCGGCATGGCGTCGATGGCGGCGAGCACGGCAGTCCAGTCCTGCTGTGCCAGTGCGGCGCGCACGCGCCATTCGCGACTGGTGTCGGTCTGCACCGACGCGGGCAGCGCGATCAGGCGCGAGATCGCGCTGGCGTCGTAATCGGTGGCGTGGAACAGCGCCAGTGCATACATCACGCGATTGCGCTGCTCCGGCGTGAACGCGAAATGCTCCTGCAGTTTCTGCCATGCGATATCGGCGGTCACGGACTGGCGGCGCGCCAGTCGTTCCAGCGCCAGCATGGCAGCCTGCCGGTTGCGCGGGGAGTCCGGCCACTGGTTGGCCGCCACGGCAGCGGTGCCGGCATCGCTCAGGGCCGAGGCAATGCGTCGCGCGGATTCCGCATCGCCCGCGGGCAGCCAGCCAGCGAGCGCGTTGATGGTGCCGGGCTGCACCGCATCCGCGGCGCGGTCGATGCGATCCCACAGGCGCTGTGTGGTGAGCAGGCCCTGATCGTGCGCGGCGCTCAGCACCGGGTCGCAGGCGCCGGGCAGCTTGGGCTTGGCCCACAGCGAGGCCAGGTCGCGATCGAAATCGAGCTGCGAGCCCTTGCTCAGCTGCGCCTGCAGGGCATTGCAGGTCAGTGCGTCGCCAAGACCCGGCTGGTACATCGCAAGAAAATTGTCCCAGTCCTGCCTGCGCGCCAGTTCGGTCAGAAAGTCGCGGCGCAGGTCACTGGCCGTCAGCATGCCCGGATAGCGCTTGAGGTAGTCCTCGATCTGCGGGCGCTGCACCTGGCGGATGTCGTGCGTGAGCGCGGCCGCTTCCAGGTAGGGGTACAGCGGATAACCCTGCAGACTGCTCGCCGCCGCCTTCCAGCCATCGCCGCCCTGAAGCGCGGCGGCGTACGCCTGCTTGAAGGCGGTGCGTTGCGCGTCCGTGGGTTCGGCCGCCACGGCCGCCACGGCCGCGCCGGCCAGCCACAGGCCGGCCACCAGGATGAGCAGACGTCGGGCGAGTTGCCGCGGTGCTGCGTGCTGGGACATGACTACTCCTTTGCCAAGACCGACGCAGTGACAGGTCGCGGTTCCGCAGGGGCGGCGCGCTGCGCGGGACTGCACAGGATGGCCAACCTCCGCTGAGCGTGACGTGAAACCTGCTGTGGGCGGAGTATGCCTCTGGCGAAGGCGGGCTGCCTGTTAGAATCGGCAACCACCTACGAGCCGCCGTGTCCGGCGCATATCGCATACCAGGAAGTGCATGTCGCCCACGTCCTCGCCCTCGTCACGCGTTGCTCCGATTGCATGGCTGATCCTCGTCGTGGCCATGGTGGCCGGAGCGCTCTGGTGGTGGCGCATGGGTCGCCCGGTGCCGGTGCCTGACGCGCCCACGGCGCGCATTGCCTGCGTGTCCTACGCACCTTTCCGCAAGGCCGGCGAGACACCGCTGGATATCCATGCCTTCGTCACGCCCGAGCGCATCGATGCGGACCTGAAGGCCTTGTCCGAGCGCTTCGACTGCGTGCGCACGTATTCGCAGAGCTTCGGCCTGAACGCCGTGCCGGAAATTGCCCAGAAATACGGCATGAAAGTGCTGATGGGCATCTGGCTGGGGCGCGACCGGAAGTTCAACGACAACGAAGTGGCGATGGGCATCGCCACGGCGAAGGCGCATCCGGAAGTGATCCGCGGCGTCATCGTCGGCAATGAGGTGCTGCTGCGCGGCGAGCAGTCGCCGGATGCCTTGATCGCCTACGCCAGGCAGGTACGCACCGCGTTGAAAGACACGCACGTGCCGGTGACTTATGCCGACGTGTGGGAGTTCTGGTTGCGTTATCCGCAGATGGCAGACGCAGTCGACTACATCACCATCCACATCCTTCCCTATTGGGAAGACGAGCCCGTGCCGCCGGAGGCGGCGATCCAGCACGTGGCGGATGTCTATGCGCGCATGAAAGCGCGCTTTCCCGGCCGTGCCGTGATGATCGGCGAAACCGGCTGGCCCAGCGCCGGTCGCCAGCGCCGTGCGGCCAGCGCGAGCCTGGTGAACGAAGCCCGTTACCTGCGTGACTTCCTGCGTTACGCCGGCAGCGTGGACATGCCCTACAACGTGATCGAGGCCTTCGACCAACCGTGGAAGCGTGCCCAGGAAGGTACGGTGGGCGGTTACTGGGGCATCTTCGACGTGAATGCGAAGCCCAAGTTCAGCATGGAAGGACCGGTGACCGAAGAGCCGAACTGGATCGTCGGCTGGTATGCCGGCGCGGCCGGCGCCTTGCTGTTCCTGCTGGCTGGCCTGTGGCGTCGTGAGCTGCGCCTGGCGCGCAGCGTCATCGCGCTTGCCCTGGCGGGTTCGGCCACGGCCATGTCGCTGGCGTGGCAGGGTCGCCGCATGATCTACGACTGCCGCAATGCGCTGGAGTGGGGGCTCTACGGCGTGCTTTGCGCTGTGACCTTGCTGAGTGCCATCTATCTCGCGCGTCGCGTGGCCGCGCTGCTGGCCGGCGTCACGTTCCCCGCGACTGATCGTCGCCTGCGCTTCCTGTGGATGTTCGGCCTCGCGTTCTACGACCTGCTGATGGTCTTCGACGGCCGTTACCGCGACTTCCCGCTGGGACTGTTCTGGCCGCCGGCGGTGGGTTTCCTGATCGTGGCGTTGATGCAGGCGCGCGACAACCGCGTGCTGCCCATCGTGGAAGAGCGTTTCATCGCGTGCTTCCTGCCGCTGCTCGCCGCGGTAAGCGTGGCGCAGGAGATCGGGCTCAACCCCTCGACCTGGCTATGGCTGGGCGTGAATCTCGCCACCGCCGGTGCGGTGATGATCGACTGGCGTCGCGCTGGTCGTGGCCTGCACGCGCACCAGGCGCAGGCAGCCCACCAGTAGCGCGAACGCACCCGGCACAAAGCAGTAGAGGACAACCGCCACCACGCCCGCGGCGGCGGCCAGCCATGCGGTGACGGGCTTCTTCCAGAACAGGGCGGCAGCGGCGGCGGCGAGTGCCACCCAGCCGTAGATGCCCATCTGGTATCCGAACGTGCTGCCAAGAATGAAGCCCATCACAGCGATGTGTCGCACCGCGCACTCGGTGCCCACGCTTTTCTCGCAGAGATTGGCCACATCCGGTGATTCCACCAGCGTGTAGCGCAGTGCATAGACCAGCACGCCGATCACGATCAGCGACAACCAGGGCAGGGTCAGGCGTAGAGCACGATTCATCGGCGCGTCCGGTACGGGCGTGGAGCGATATGGCCGGGCAGCCGGATTTCGGCGGCAATCGGCAGGTGGTCGGAGAAAGCCTGTGGCAGCGCCCACACCTTGTCGAGCTGGATCTTCTCGGAGGTGAGGATGTGGTCCAGCGCGCGCTTGGGCTTCCAGCTGGGGAAGGTCGGCGTGGCCTGGTCCGGTGGTACCAGGCCTGACTTGGCGAACAGGTGCTTCATCTCGGCGCTGCGGATCTCGGTGTTGAGATCGCCCATCAGCACGGCGTGCGGATAGTCCTGCAGCACTTCGGCGATGAAACCCAGCTGCTTGGCGCGCGCCGGCGCGCTCAGCGACAGATGGGCAATCATCACGGCCAGCGAATCCGCACCCTCGCCAAAACGTGCCAGCAGCGCGCCGCGGCCGGGAATGCGGCTGGGCAGCGGGTAGTCGAGCACGCTGATGGGTTCGATGCGGCTGATCAGGCCGTTGGCCGAGTGGGCCAGGCGGGCCATGGGGCGATTGGGCTGGTGGCTCCAGAACGGCATGCCCGCCGCTTCGGCGAGGTAACGGGTCTGGTTGAGGAAGCCCGAGCGCAGGCTGCCGGCATCGGCCTCCTGCAGGCCGATCACGTCGAACTGCGGCAGCACCTCGGCCAGCCGGTCCAGGTTGTCCAGCTTGCTGCGGCCGGGCAGCAGGGAGTTGATGCTGCGCGTGAGGTACTCGCTGTAACGCTGCACGCTGGCGCCAGCCAGAATGTTGCAGCTCAGCAGGCGCAGGCGGCGTTCAGGGGCTGCGTTGGGGGTTTCGGCGTGGGTCATCGGGCGGGCAGGCTCTATGGCTTACCGCCCCCTGGGTGGGGGCGATAAGCACCAAAAACAGGCGCTAAGGATGCCCGGTCGGTTGTGAACGCGGGGAAAGTTCGTGCGCCGGCTTACTTGCCGCCAGCCAGCTCGCGCTTGGCCAGCCACTGGGCCACGGCCGACAGTTCGTCCAGCGTCTTCACGTTGGCGGTGCGGTACTTGCCGTTGACCACGATGGTCGGCGTGCCGTCCACCTGCCAGGCCTGCACCAGCGCCATGTCGCGGCGAATTTCCTGCGTCACTTCGTCGGAGCTGGCAATGCGCATGAAATCATCGCGCTTCACGCCGTGCTGGGCGTAGAAGTCAGCCAGCTCATCCAGCGTCGAGATCGGGTAATTGTCCTGGAACTTCGCCTTGAACAGCGCCAGATGCGTCTGCTCGACCACGCCGAGCTTTTCGGCAGCGTAGTAGGCGCGGGCAAACGGCACCCACTGGTCGTTGAAGGCGGCCGGCAGCAGCTTGAACTTCACGCCCGCCGGCAGCTGCTTGCGCAGCTGGTCGGCGAGCGGCGCGAAATGGGCACAGTGGATGCAGCCGTAGGAGAACACTTCGACCACTTCCACCTTGCCGTCATTGCTGAGGCGCTTGGCGGGGGCGGGCAGGGTCACGTACTCATTGCCATCGGTGTAGGGCGCGGCATCGCCGGAGCCGGTGGCGGTGCACGCGCTCGCAAGCACCAGGCCGGCGACGAGGCCGAACGCACGCAGGAAGGCAAAACGCTTGAACATGGGGCGGGACTCTTTCGTAGGGCAGTGGGATGGTGGTTGTCAGCGACGGCTTACTTGCCGGCGGCTTCCTTGGACACCAGCCACTTGGCAAGTTCCACTGCCTGGTCGTAGCCGCCCGCCGAACGCGCGGTGAAACGGTACTTGCCATCGATCACGATGGTCGGGGTTTCTTCGATGCCGTAGGCCTTGAGCAGATCGTCCGAACGCTTGACCTTGGTGTTGATGGTGAAGGAGTTGGCCACGGCCACGAATTCCTTCGGATCGGCGCCGAACTTGGCGTAGACCTTGGCGGCATCGTCAAGCGTGGGCAGTGCGGAGGCAGGCTTGAGGCTGCTCTCGGTCTGCATGGCGCTCAGTTCCTTGGTGGTCCACACCGCCTCATACATGGCGTCGTTGGCCTTGTCGGCCACGCCCAGGGCTTCGGCGGTCAGGAAGGCGCGCTGCAGCATCGGCCAGTTTTCCTGCGGCATGAACGAGGCCGGCAGGTAGGCCACGGTGGCGCTGGCGGGCAGCTCCTTCACCAGCTTGTTCATGGTGGGGTGGAACGCGTTGCAGGCCGGGCAGCCGTACGAGAACACCTCGGCCACTTCGATCTTGTCGGTGTTGCTGACCTTGCCCTGCGCCGGCTCGATCAGGAAGTAGTTCTTGCCTTCCACCCACTTGCCGTCGTCCACGAACGGCGTGGCCGGCGCCGCTGGGGCGGCCGGTGCCGCGGCGGTGGTGCTGGCCGCGGCGGGTGCGGCGGTGCTGGCGGCGGCCGGGGTGGCGGCGGTGGAAGCCGGCGTGGGCTGCGTGGCCGGCGCGGAGGCCGCGGGAGCCGGGGCCGGCTGCGGTGCCTGGCTGGCGTTGTCGTTGTTGTTGCTGCAGGCGGCGAGCGCGAGCAGGGCGGTACACAGGAACGACAGACGCTTCAACATGGTGGTCCTCAATACTTTTGCTTGGCTTGGAACGGACACGCCGGCCAACGGCCGGCGTGTCGAACGCGTTTACTTGGCGGCGGAAGCGCCGGCGCCTTCGGCGGCGTGCAGGCCTTCGACGTAACTGGCGACGGCAGCGATGTCCTTCGCGTCCAGCTTGGTGGCGATGCCCGGCATGATCTGCGAGTGCGCATCGGTGCCCCAGACGGTGCCGTCGTGCCAGGCCTTCAGCGTGGCTTCGATGTACTGCGCATGCTGGCTGGTGAGCTGCGGGTACATGGCGCCCGGATTGCCGCGGCCATCGATGCTGTGGCACGCCATGCAGGCCGGCACACCCTTGCTGGTGTCGCCCTGGCGGTAGAGCTGCTCGCCGCGCTCGACCAGAGCCTGGTCGGCCACGCCAGGCAGCGAACGCTTGCTGGCGAAGTAGGCGCCGATGTCATGCATATCCTGCTCGGACAGCGGCGTGGCCATGCCCAGCATGATCGGGTTCTGGCGCTTGCCCGACTTGAAGTTGGTGAGCTGGTGGGCGATGTACGCCTCACTCTGGCCCGCCAGCTTGGGGTACTGCGGATCGGTCGAGTTGCCATCCATGCCGTGGCAGGCACCGCAGGCGGCAGCCTTGCCCTGGCCGGCGGTGGCGTCACCCGGCTTCACGGCGGCAGTGGCTTCGGCCGGCTTGGCGGCCTGTTCGGCGGCGGGTGCGGCAGCGGTGGTTGCCGGGGCCGGGGCCTTGGCTTCCTGGGCAAGCACCACGCTGGACGACAGCGCAAAGACGAGGACTACGGCATAACGAACTACAGCGGACCGGAAACCGGCAGGCCGAAAACTCATACACTTGTCTCCCGAAAAACTGCTATGGCTGCACGGTCCGCGCTGGCCAGCACGTCCGCAACTGGCAGAAACTCCCGGATTATTACTGCGCCACTCTAGCCGGTCAAACCATGTCCAATCCATTGCAGGGTGCCCAGTTCGTACTGGCCGCCCACCGAATTTCTCAGCTTCCCACCGACCAAGGTGCGGAGGTGGCGTTCGCCGGCCGCTCCAATGCCGGCAAGTCCAGTGCGCTCAATGCCTTGACCGCGCATCGCGGCCTGGCGCGCACCTCCAAGACCCCCGGTCGCACGCAGCAGATGGTGGCGTTTTCACTGCCCACGCTGATCCAGGTCGACGGCCAGCCGGCGCTGCCGGCGCGACTAATTGACCTACCCGGCTATGGCTACGCCAAGGTGCCCGAAGCCCTGCGCGAACACTGGAAGCAGGAAATCGATGCCTACCTGCACCAGCGCCGGAGCCTGCGCGGGGTGGTGCTGATCGCCGATATTCGCCATCCGCTCAAGGACTTCGACCGGATGATGCTGGAGTTCTGCTTCGCCACGCACCTGCCCTGCCACGTGTTGCTGACCAAGGCGGACAAATTGTCGCGGAACCAGGCAGCGCAGGCGCTGGCGGCCCTGCGCAAGGAGCTGGCGGCCAGCGAGACGCACGCCACGGTCCAGGTATTTTCCTCGCAGGCGTCCACCGGCGTGGAGGAAGCGCGCGACATGGTGATGACCCTGCTGAACACGCCGCGCCAATAAGCGACGCGCCGGTGTGCCGGCGCGCCCGCCCGTTCCGGCTCAGGGAATGAGCACCGCGCGCCCGGCGATCTTGCCGGCCTTCAGCTGCGCATAGACATCGGCAGCCTGTTCCAGCGGGAACTCGGTGGTGTGGGCATGGATGCGCCCGTCCCGCGCCATGGCGATCACTTCCATCAGCTCCGCGCGCCCACCCCAGTAGGGCGTGCACATCTCGCAGCCGTACGGCGTACTGCCGAAGTGGAAATCGTGGTGGCCGCCACCCAGGCCGACGATGGTCCAGCGGCTGTCGCGGCCGAGCACGCGCCCGCCCAGGTCGAAGGTGGGCTGGATGCCGACGCAGTCCAGCACCAGCACGGCGCCGCGCGGCCCAACGATGTCGCGGATGGCCACCGTGGCCGCCTCGACGTCGCGCGTGTTGACGGTGTGATCCGCGCCCAGCTGCTTCGCCTGACGGAGCTTGGCCTCGTCCACATCATCCGCGATGATCCGCGCAGTGGACAGCACCCGCAGCAGCTGCACTGCCATATGGCCCAGACCGCCCACGCCGAGCACCACCACCGTGGTGTCGCCGGTGAGCAGGGGCAGGGCGCGCTTGATCGCGTGATAGGGAGTAAGCGCGGCGTCGCTCAGGGGTGCGGCAAGGCGCGGCTCCAGCGTGCCCAGCGGCACCAGCAGGCGCGCGGCAGGCACCAGCATGAACTCCGCCATGCCGCCGTCGGCACCCAGGCCGCCGCCGGAAACGCCGATGCTCGCGGCGTTCTCGCAGTAGTTCTCCATCGACAGTTGGCAGGCGTGGCAGTGGCCGCAGCCCCAGGGGCCATAGACCGCCACTGCATCGCCTTCCTTGAATCCGCTGACGCCCTGGCCAAGTTCGGCGATCCATCCGGCGTTCTCGTGTCCCAACGTAAAACCCGTCTGGAAGCCGAGCTCTTCTTCCATCACGTGCAGGTCGGAATGGCACACGCCTGCGCCGCCGATCCGGATCAGCACCTGTCCGGGGCCGGGCTTGGGGCGCGCCACTTCGTCGATGGATACCGGCTTGCCGACGCCGTTGAAACGAACTGCCTTCATGGGGACTCCTTGTGCGCGGGCGCACCAGCGGGGGAGTCCCCAAGACTGTCGCGCCGCGCGTCATGCGCGGCGTGAAGAATGGGCTCAGCGTGCCTTGATGGCCGCCATGAAAACCTCGCACAGTGCTTCCATGCCGGCCCGGTCCTCGTCGTCGAAACGCGCAACGGACGGGCTATCCACGTCCCATACGCCGAACAGGCTGCCGTCCGCGCGTACCAGTGGCACGACGATTTCGGACTGTGACGCTGCGTCGCACGCGATGTGCCCATCGAAGTCGTGCACGTCGCGCACCACCTGCGTCTGCCGCGTCTGCGCGGCCGTGCCGCACACGCCGCGACCCAGCGCAATGCGGATGCACGCTGGCTTGCCCTGGAACGGGCCCACCACCAGCTCGGTGCCGTCGTACAGGTAGAAACCGCACCAGTTGAAATCGGGCAGGCTGTGATAGATCAGCGCGGAGAAATTCGCCGCGTTGGCGATCATGTCCGGCTCGCCTTCCATCAGGCCACGGGCCTGGCTGCACAGGTCCTCATAGTGTTCGCGCTTGCTGGCGTAGGCCTGTGTCTTCACTTCATGCATCGATCGGATCCTCTGGCGGGGCCCGCCATGCCTGGCACGGATGGCCATGGGGCGCGGGCGGACAGTCGCAAAGGCCGTATTATGCGCCTGTCAGGCGCTCCGGGCATGGAATGACCGGGCCGCCGTCTCCAGGGGAAAACTCATGTCGACATTGTTCATCGCGGGCACCGACACAGGCGTCGGCAAGACCCATGCCACGTGTACCTTGCTGCATGCGCTGCGCGCGCGCGGCCTGCACGCCTGCGGCATGAAACCCGTGGCCAGCGGTTGTGTGGAAACCCCCGAAGGCCTGCGCAACGATGATGCGCTGGCCCTGCAGGCCGCGAGCGCCACGCCGATGCCTTACGAATGGATCAATCCCGTCGCGCTGCGCGAGCCGCTGTCGCCGCATCTGGCGGCAGCACATGAAGGCGTGGAGATTCGCCTTGCGCCATTGAACGACGCGTTCGAGCGCCTGCGTGGCATGCACGATGCCGTACTGGTCGAAGGCGTGGGCGGTTGGCTGGTGCCGTTGTCGCGCAGCCTGCTGGCGTCGGATATCCCGCGCCAGTGGCAGTTGCCGGTAGTGCTGGTGGTGGGATTGCGGCTGGGTTGCCTCAATCACGCGCTGCTGTCCGCGCGCGCCATCGCCACCGATGGCTGCCGGCTGGTGGGCTGGATCGGCAATCGCATCGATCCGGCCATGGATGCGGTGGAAGAGAACATCGAAACCCTGCGCCACCACCTGCCGGCGCCCTGCCTGGGCATTCTTCCGCATGGCGTGTCGCCGCACGATGCCGCCAGCCAGCTGGATCTGACCCTGCTCTTGGAATGACATTCACGCGCGGCGTGCTTGGATGGGCGCATCGACACCGCGGGAGTCACGCATGGGCATTCGCAGCCACTACTACTTTTCCATCGCCGACCTGGCCCATGCGCGCGGGCCGGTGCCGGCGCTCAGCTATGACGGCGCAGGGCCGAACGATCTGGCTGCTGCAGTGCAGAACGCCATGCGCACTACCGACCTGTTCGAACGCTGGCGAGCCATGCAGGAGGAGCCGGATGAGGTCGATCCGTCACTCGCGACGGTCGATCCCCAGGCCACGGCCAGCGCCCGGGTCAGCGACCTCCATACGGAGATGGACCTGATCACCGACCTGCCCATGAGCATCGTGCGCCAGCGCCTCAACCTGCTGATCGGCGCCAGCTGGCAACTGCGCGACATGCGCAAGGCCTGAGCCTTCTCCCCGCAGGAGCCTGCGCCCGGAGCGGGCCGGGCTGGCCGGCGGCGTTGCTGCGGCCCCGCAAACCCCATGCCCGGTACTTCCAGCCCTTGGCACCTGAGCCGGGCTGTGGTTAGTCTCGGTGTCCGTTTGAACGCTCCCATGGGGAACCCTGATGCTTCGTCTCCGCACCCTTGTCATCGCCACGTCCATTGCGCTCGCCGCCTGCTCGCAGCAGTCGAACGAACCGGCGCAGCAGCCCGCGCCCGCCAGCACCGCGCCGGCCAAGGCTTCCACCGCCGCTGCCGCTCCCGAGGTCAGCGCGGTCAATCCGTTCTTTGAGCAGAGCACGCTGCCGTTCCAGGCGCCGCCGTTCGACAAGATCAAGGACGGCGATTACCAGCCGGCTTTCGAAGAAGGCATGAAGCAGCACCTGGCGGAGATCCAGAAGATCGCCGACAACCCGGAGGCACCGACCTTCGAGAACACCTTCATCCCGATGGAGAAGTCCGGTGCGCTGCTGAGCCGCGCCATGCACGCGTTCGATGCCGTCAGCGGTGCGAATACCGACGAAACGCTGCAGAAGGTGCAGGAAGAAGAAGCGCCCAAGTTCGCCGAGCACCAGGACGCTATCGTGATGAACGACAAGCTGTTCGCTCGCATCGAAACCATCTACAACCAGCGCGATTCGCTCAAGCTCGATCCGGAATCCAAGCGCCTGGTCGAAGTGACCTACAAGAACTTCGTGCGCGACGGTGCCAAGCTGTCGGCGGAAGACAAGGCCAAGCTCAAGGAACTCAACAAGGAAGAGTCCAGCCTGAGCACGCAGTTCACCAACAAGCTGCTCGCCGCCACCAAGGCCGGTGCGCTGGTGGTGGACGACAAGGCCAAGCTCGACGGCATGTCCGACGGTGACATCGCCGCCGCTGCCGAGGCCGCCAAGGCCCGCAAGCTGGACGGCAAGTGGGTTGTGCCGCTGCAGAACACCACGCAGCAGCCGGCCCTGCAGGAACTCAATGATCGCGCCACGCGCGAGCAGCTGTTCAAGAACTCGTGGGATCGCGCCGAGAAGGGCGATGCCAACGACACGCGCGACATGATCGCCCGCATCGCGCAGATCCGCGCCGAACAGGCCAAGCTGCTGGGCTTCCCGAACTACGGCGCCTGGAAGCTGGAAGACCAGATGGCCAAGACGCCGGAAGCGGCGATCACCTTCATGGACAAGCTGGCCCCGGCCGCCACGGCGCGCGCCGAGCGCGAGGCCAAGGACATCCAGGATGTGATCGACCAGCAGAAGGGCGGCTTCAAGGTCGAGGCATGGGACTGGGAGCACTACGCCGAGCAGGTGCGCAAGGCCAAGTACGACCTCGACGAATCGCAGGTCAAGCCGTACTTCGAACTGGACAACGTGCTGCAGAACGGCGTGTTCTACGCCGCCAACCAGCTCTACGGCCTGACCTTCAAGGAGCGCAAGGACATCCCCGTCTGGCAGCCTGACGTGCGCGTGTTCGAAGTGTTCGACAAGGACGGCAGCTCGCTGGCGCTGTTCTACTGCGACTACTTCAAGCGCGACAACAAGAACGGCGGCGCCTGGATGAGCAACCTGGTTGACCAGTCCAAGCTGCTGGGCACCAAGCCGGTGATCTTCAACGTTGCCAACTTCACCAAGCCGGCTGCAGGCCAGCCCGCGCTGCTGTCGTTCGACGACGTGATCACCATGTTCCACGAGTTCGGCCATGGCCTGCACGGCATCTTCGCCGACACGCAGTACCCGAGCCTGTCCGGTGCCGCCACCGCGCGCGACTTCGTGGAGTTCCCGTCGCAGTTCAACGAGCACTGGGCCACCGATCCGAAGATCTTCGCCAACTACGCGAAGAACTATAAGACCGGCGAGCCGATGCCGGCCGAGCTGGTCGAGAAGATCAAGAAGGCCAAGAACTTCAACAAGGGCTACGCCATGACCGAACTGGTCGGCGCCGCACTGCTGGACATGAGCTGGCACAGCCTGTCGGCCGATGCGCCGAAGCAGGATCCGGACAAGTTCGAGCAGGACGCGCTCACCAAGGCGAAGATCAACCTGAGCTACGTGCCGCCGCGCTACCGCTCCAGCTACTTCCAGCACATCTGGGGCAACGGCTATGCGGCCGGTTACTACGCCTACCTGTGGACGGAAATGCTGGCCGACGATGCCTTCCAGGGCTTCGTCGACAAGGGTGGCATGACCCGTGAGAACGGCGACCGCTTCCGCGCGATGATCCTCTCGCAGGGCAACACCCAGGATCTGGCCACGCTCTACAAGAACTGGCGCGGCAAGGATCCGAGCATCGAGCCGATGCTGCTGAACCGTGGCCTGAAGGAAGCGCCGCAGAAGAAGTAAGACCTGCGGTGTATCGATGAGAAGAAAGGGCCGGCCATGCCGGCCCTTTCTTTTTGTCTGCAGGCCATGGATACGCGTGGAGTACCCGGGCTGCAAGGTCACCGGACCACCTGTGAGCGATGGGCCCATGACGCACCATGGAAACCTTACACGCCACTACGGAAAACACCGGATGTCGTCGCATGGCCCGCTCTCGTAGGGTGGGAGACGCTGCTCGCGGGCGTCTTCGGACGAGGTTGCGGGCGGTCACGGCAGCAGTGTCGTGAGTCGCGGGCCGCCGGTGCACGAACACCGACGACCCGCTAACCATCACCAACTTGTTGGAGTTGATCATGGCTAACGTCGATCATACGGCACGCCTGTGCCCAGCCCTTCCAGTGGGCCACGCCTCACGCGCTTCGCCCGCCGCCGACCCTCCGGCGGCCTACCACACGTCACCATCGCTTCGGTTATCCACGTTGGATGACGTGGCGTTTGCGCTGAATGCGCTCACGCTGCTTTGCCAGGAAGACGAGCGGTTACGCCGCACGGTACGGCACCCTGATGTGCCGTCGCTGCGGCCGCTGGCCACTTACTACCGGCAGGGCATCACCGTGGCCATGCAGTGTCTGGCGCAGTACGCCCGGCAGCTCGGCAGCGGGCAGGTGACGAGCGCGTAAGCGGACCGGAATGATCGAGCCTTGTGGCGTGCTGCCTCCTTGACGGCACGCCACACCCGGCCATTTCGGACATTCCAGACCAGCTTTTGCCTACACGGATTCCGCCTGCGGTATCCGCCGGTGTCGTGCACCCCAAAGGAAACCCCATGCTCCCCACTGCGCCCATTCTGCTTGTCCCGCTGCACCCACGCATGGAAATCGATGCCGCCGTGCCCGCGCGCTCACCGAGCGCGGTACTGCGCGACGACTACATGCTGCCGCATGCCATCAGCGCCGCCGACCTGGCGCTACGCACCGGCATCCCGGCCTGGCACATCCGCCGCATGCTGATCGGTTCGCCGTTCTATCCGGAAGAAAGCCATCGGCTGGCTGCCGTGTTGGGCACGAGCGCGCTCTACTGGCTGGTGCTGCAGGCACGTTTCGAGCTTGAACGCGTGCTGCGCGAAGCCGCGCCGGGTGAGTTGGACGTGCATTGAACGTCGTGGCGCATGCGATTTCGTCGTCGTGGCGAATACCGATGCAGGCGGTGCCATGCAGATCGTGATCTGGACCACACCGGTCCCGTCACGGATGCCTCTGGCGGCCCCACCTGTACGCAGCAGCGCTACCGCTCCTCAGCTACTTTCACCGCAGCCGACGTCGGCACCGCCCATGTGATCGAAGCCAGTGAGCGTCACGGCGGTTTCTCCCTGCGAGGGGAACTGCACGTCGCTGTCCATGAGGTTGGCAGGCCAGGCGTGTGCCTTGCGTTCCGTCAAGGTGAGTGCGCCTGCAGACGCGCGCGGTAGCCCGAACGCGCGACGGACGGATGCCTCGCTCCATGTTCCCTTCAGCGTGATGCTGACGGCCTGCAGGTTGCCGTGCTCCCAACTCAGCTCGACATGCGTGGCGAGCGGATGCACCGCACTGGCGAGCCTGTCGGGAAAGGCCGGGCCTTCGTAATACGCATCGGGCGTCCTGCAGATGTCGCCGCGGTTCCGATAGCCGTTCAATGCGCAATTGAAACGGGTGTCGCGATGGCCCAGCGTCTTCTCCATGCGGCAGCCGAAATCCGTGGAGGCCATGCGCGGCCATGCAAGGATGTCGATGCGCGGTGCGGCCAGTTCCGTGGCCGGGGCTGTCTGCGCCGGGCTCGCCGGGGATGCGGCAAGCAGGGCGATGGCAATCCATGTCTTCACGATCTTCCTTGAAACCTTGTCTGGGGGCGTAGAGTAGGTAAGTCGCCAACCCGCCGATATCAACCACCGCCCTTGCCGTGGCTTTCCAGCCAGGGCGCCAGCGACACGTACCAGATGTTGTCGCTGCCGTTGTCCCACGACTGCATGCGTGCGACATCCTGCTCGCCCTGCGCCTGTGTGCGCGGGTAATGCACCGGGACGGAACGCGTGCTGCTGAAGTACAGCGTGCGATGGTCAGGCCCCAGATGGGATCCCCAGGGACTCTTCACGTTGATGTCCTTGCCAAGGTCCACCGGCTTGCTCCAGCCATCGCCTTCGCGGAAGGCGATGTAGAGCCGGCCCGGATCATCCTTGCCGCCGAAGTTGGCGTCGAACACGATGAAGGATTCGTCGGGAGCCACGGCCGGGTCGAGCTTGTGCGCGGAGGCATCGCCCAGTGCCACGGGCACGGGCGGCTGGTAAGCGCCGTCGCGGTACTGCGAGCGGAACAGGCGGAAATCGTCGTCGTCGCCGGGGCGCTGGAAATACACGCTGCCATCGGCAGCCACGGCGGGTGCGTAGGTACGCGTGCTGCTGTTCACCGCATCGGGCAGGCGTACCGGCTGTCCCCAGCCATGGCCCTTGCGATCGACGCGCCACAGGTGACCGCCGGAACCCGGTTGCACCTTGCCATTCGCCATTACGGCATCCAGCGCCTTGCCACCTACCTGATCGGGTCGATTGGACGAGAAGATCAGGAAGGAACCATCCGGTGCCATCGCGGGGTCATGGTCCAGCCATTGCCCGGAGAACGGCGCCACCGTCGGCGTGCTCCAGACGCCGTTCACGCGATGCGACACCATGATCGCGGCGTTGGGCCAGTTGATACGGTCAAAGAACACCGTATCGCCATCCGGCGTGAAGGCCGCGGAGTCTTCGTTGGCAGGGCCCGATACAACGCCCGGTGCGAATACCTCGGGCTTCGGCGATGGAACCTCGCCCGCATGCGTCACCGCCGCCAGGCTCACCACACCGCAGGCCGCACACATCCAACGCGCCACAGGCTTCATGTCACCCATCCTTATGCCGGGAAAGGAACGAACCGCAGGTGCACTTCCAGAGTGGCGCCATTCTCGCGTCCGCCCTCCCGCGGAAGGACGTGCTTGAAGTCATGCGTCCCCATAGCCCACCCCGTAGCCCGGATGAAGCGCAGCGAGAATCCGGGAGGGCGTGCGTCGACGCTGCAACGTGGCAAGAACGTAAAGACTGTCCCGGCTCGATTTGGCCTCGCGCGCGGTAGGAGGCGTGCCTCCCGGATTCCCGCTTCGCTTCATCCGGGCTACCGGGTGGCCGTGCAAATAGAGCCCCGCGCGTGGCTCTTTTCTTCCCACGATGCTGAAACTCAACCCGTAGCCCGGATGAAGCGCAGCGAGAATCCGGGAGGTTGTGCGTCGACGCTGCAACCTGGCAAGAACGTAAAGACTGTCCCGGCTCGATTTGGCCTCGCGCGCGGTAGGAGGCGTGCCTCCCGGATTCCCGCTTCGCTTCATCCGGGCTACCGGGTGGCCGTGCAAATGGAGCCCGGCGCGTGGCTCTTTTCTTCCCACGATGCTGAAACTCAACCCGTAGCCCGGATGAAGCGCAGCGAGAATCCGGGAGATTGTGCGTCGACGCTGCAACCTGGCAAGAACGTAAAGACTGTCCCGGCTCGATTTGGCCTCGCGCGCGGTAGGAGTCGTGCCTCCCGGATTCCCGCTTCGCTTCATCCGGGCTACCGGGTGGCCGTGCAAATAGAGCCCCGCGCGTGGCTCTTTTCTTCCCACGATGCTGAAACTCAACCCGTAGCCCGGATGAAGCGCAGCGAGAATCCGGGAGGGCGTGCGTCGACGCTGCAACCTCGCAAGAACGTAAAGATTCTTCCGGCTCGATTTGGCCTCGCGCGCCGTCGAAGTCGTGCCTCCCGGATTCCCGCTTCGCTTCATCCGGGCTACGGGGGCTCTGCAAAAAAAGGCCCCGCGTGGGCGGGGCCTTTTCTTCACGAAGCGTCAGCTCAGTACGCGAACTCGCGGAACACCGGGTCGACGCTGCCGTTCCACGGGCCATTGAACAGTTCGAGCTTGCGTTCGGCCGGTGTCTGGTTGGCCTCGACGATTTCGATCAGCGGCTCCAGGAAGATGCTTTCGTCGGCGCCGCCCTTGTTGAGGCGAGCGCGACGCTTCAGGCCATGCGAAGCGATCTTGAGCGTTTCGGCGGCAAGTTCGCGCACGCTGTGCGTACGGAACGGCAGCTTCAGCGCCTGGCGCGGCACGCCGTCACGCAGGGCCTGACGCTCTTCACGGCTGAAGTCCTTGACCAGATCCCACGCGGCGCTCAGCGCGTCATCGTCGTACAGCAGGCCCACCCACAACGCGGGCAGGGCGCACAGGCGGTTCCACGGACCGCCGTCCGCGCCACGCATTTCCAGGTACTGCTTGAGGCGCACTTCCGGGAACGCGGTGGTGAGGTGGTCGGCCCAGTCCTTCATGGAGGCGCGCACGCCAGGCACGGCAGGCAGTTCGCCGGCCATGAAGCGCTTGAAGTCCTGGCCGGACAGGTCGATGTACTTGCCGTCCTGGTAGCTGAAGTACATCGGCACGTTGAGCATGTAGTCGACGTAGCGCTCGTAGCCGAAGCCGTCGGCAAAGACGAAATCCAGCATGCCGGTGCGGTCGGGGTCGGTGTCTTCCCACACGTGCGAGCGATACGACTGGTAGCCGTTTGGACGGCCATCCGTGAACGGCGAATCGGCGAACAGCGCGGTGGCGATCGGCTGCAGCGCCAGGCTGGTGCGGAACTTGCGCACCATGTCCGCTTCGCTGTCGAAATCCAGGTTCACCTGCACGGTGCAGGTGCGGGTCATCATGTCCAGGCCGAGGTTGCCGACCTTGGGCATGTACTCGCGCATGATCTTGTAGCGCCCCTTGGGCATCCACGGCATTTCCTCGCGGCGCCACTTGGGCTGGAAACCCATGCCCAGGAAGCCCATGCCCAGGCCTTCGGCGATGGAGCGCACCTCGGTGAGGTGCGTGTTGACCTCCATGCAGGTCTCGTGGATGGACTCCAGCGGCGCGCCCGAAAGCTCCAGCTGCCCGGCCGGCTCCAGCGTGATGGAGGCCTTGTCGCGCGACAGCGCCACCGGGTTGTCGCCCTCGCGGGTGACGTCCCAGCCGTACCGCGTGGCCAGCGTCTCCAGCAGCACGCGGATACCGCGGTCACCTTCGAAGGTGGGCGGGCGCAGGGTGTCGGTGAGGAAGCCGAACTTCTCGTGCTCGGTGCCGATGCGCCAGGCTTCGCGCGGCTTCTCGCCCGCGGCCAGGTAGTCGACCAGCTGCTGGCGGCTGCCGATGGGGGTGCTCTTCACGGCACTGGGAATGGACACGGGGGACTGACTCCTTGCAGGGCTGCCCCCACTACTGGGGGCGAGGCATCCTAATTCAAAGTGCCGATTATCCGAACTTTTGAAGTTTGGGCGCCCTGACCGAGGTCAGCACGCCCTAGCCGGTGGCCGGGAAGTCGATACGCATCCGGGCGCCACGGCCGGACGACCCGTCGAGGATACTCAACTGGGCGCCGTGCACACGTGCCACTTCGTCCACGATGGCCAGTCCCAGTCCACAGCCGTCCGCCCCGCTGCTGGTGCTGCGCACGCTTCGGTAGAAGCGCTCGCGCACCTTGTCGCGTTCTTCCAGGGGGATGCCCAGGCCGCTGTCGTCCACTTCCAGGAAGGGGCGGCGATCGGTTACGCCGCAGCGGATGGTGATGTTGCCCCCGGGCGGCGTATGGCGGATGGCGTTGTCGATCAGGTTGTTGAGCACTTCGTGCAGCAGCCAGTACACGCCGGTGACCTGCACCGGCTCGCTGTCTGCCCCCAGGTCGATGCCCCGGGCGATGGCCCGGTCCAGCGAGCTGTCGATGACTTCGCCGATGAGGTGGGGCAGGTCGACCGCGGTGAAGTGGCTGGCGCGGTGGGCCGAGGGCTCGGCGCGGGCCAGCGTCAGCAGCTGGTTGGCCGTGTGGGCGAGCCGGTCCACGCCACCCTGCAGCAGGTCGATGCGCTCTTCCAGCGGCGTGCCGGCGGTTTCGCGGGACAGCACTTCGAGCTGGGCCTTCAGGCCCGTCAATGGCGTGCGCAGCTGGTGCGCGGCATTGGCCAGGAAGTGCTGCTGCGACAGCACCGAATCACGTACGCGGGTGAGCAGGGCGTTGAGCGACTCGACCACCGGCAGCACTTCAGCGGGCACGTCGTTGGTCGGCAACTGGTTGAGCGCCACGGCAGGGCGGCCGGCGATCTGCCGGCTCAGGCGCTGCAGGGGGCGCAGGGCGATGCGGATGCCGATCAGCGCGATGATCAGCACGGCGGCCATCTGCAGGGTGTCGTTGATCAGGAAGGCCACGTCCAGCCGGTGCACGGCGCGGTCGCGGCGCGCCGGCGTCTCCGCCACCGTCACCACCAGCGGGTCGCCGGTTTCGCTGGTGCGGTAACTGGCCAGCCGGAACGACTGGCCGCGGAAGTTGACGTTGGTGTAGCTGAAGCCGTCGGCGGATTGGGAATCCGCCGCGAGCGGCAGTTCCGGCGTGCCGGCGATGGTGGTGCCATCGGGCAGGCTCACGCGGTAGTAGAAGTGCTCATCCGGCATGGCCCGCAGCGGCACGGGCGCATGGGAGGGCAGGGCGACATCGAGCTGCCCGTCGCCGCGCGGGTGGATGCGGGCGACGATGGCGAGCGCCGAGCGCGACAGCGAATGGTCAAACGCGTTGTGGATGGGGCTGACGATGACGTGGTGGTCCACCGCCACGCCAGCCACCAACAGCAACAGCAGCGGCAGGAGCAGATAGCTCAGCAGCCGCTTGTGGACGCTGGTGGGTCGCCTGCGCTCAGCCATTGCCGTCTACCGCCTCAGGGATCCGCTGCCTCGGGTCAGGCGTCTTCGAGACGATAGCCCAGCCCGCGGATGCCGCGCACCGTGGCCGAGCTGCCGAGCTTGCTGCGCAGTCGCGACACGTGCACCTCGATGGCGTTGCCCGAGATGTCTTCGCTCCAGCCGGTAATGGCCTGGGTCAGGCGCTCCTTGCTCACCACGCGGCCGCTGTGGTGCGCCAGGCACTCCAGGATCGACCACTCGCGGCGGGTCAGTTCGAGCACTTCGCCCTTTTCATTGAGGGCGCGACGGCCGGCCAGGTCGATGCGCAGGCCGCCGATCACGATCTCGTTGGCGGCCGCGGCGGTGGCGCGGCGGATCAGGGCGCGGCAGCGCGCGGCCAGTTCCGGCAGGGCAAACGGCTTGACCAGATAGTCGTCGGCACCCAGGTCCAGCGCGTTGATGCGGTCGTCCAGCCCGTCGCGGGCGGTGACGATCAGCAAGGGCAGCGAGCTGCCGCTGCGGCGCAGGCGTCGCACCAGCGACAGGCCGTCTTCGCCCGGCAGGCCCAGGTCCACGATGGCCAGATCGTAGTGGGTGTCGGACAGGCGCGATGCCACGGATTCGGCATCGCCGACGGCGTCGACCACATAACCAGACCCGATCAAGCCACGCGAAATGGCGTCGGATACCAAGGAATCATCTTCGACGAGCAGGATGCGCATAGGGCACGTCATGGAAATGGTGTGGGCATGCTAACAGGCACGCCTTTCAGTTCCCCGTCGTCGGAATGGTCCGATCTCCGGCGTTCTTCGCCGACCGGCGGCCAGCCAAATGGCGCCCGCCCGTCGGGCGCCGTCATGATCCACCCGGTCGTCTGTCGTGTGGCTTAGCGAGGACGGTGGGAGCCGCCGGGGCGCATGCCCCGTGCCGTTGCGCCAGGGGTGTGATGCTCCCGGCCCCCATGCGTGCAACAGCCGATCAGCCTGGAACGGCGATTTCGATCAGTCCCCTGGATTCCCGTGCGGGGTAGGTTTCCAGTGCCGGGTTGTCGGGTCCATCGACGGGTGCACCGGTGCTCAGCTCGTACCAGGTGCCGTCGACGTGCGACATGAGCCGGGTTCCCCGCAGCAGGCCAGAGGACAGCGGTGCGCCGCTCACCATGTCCCTGAACGCATAGACGGTGCCACCAACACGGGCAATCGCCACGCGAAGATGCAGGTCATCAAGGTAGTGGGGCGCGACCTGGCCCTCGGCGAGGCTGTCAGCGGGACAAACGGGGCGGTAGGCGTGTTCGGTCATGGGTGTGCTGTCGCTCAGAACGGGAACTCGGGAATGATGGCGTCCGCGGTGGCATCGAGGCGGTATTCGGCAGGTGCGCCTGCCGGCACGGCCGGGTGCCGCGGGGGGATGGCGGCAATGCGCTGGTAGCCCGAGCCCAGTGGCGGGCGCATGTCCGTGCCGCCCTTGTGCGGCCAGAACGACATGGCGCGTTCGGCCAGCGCGGTAATCATGAGCGACGGATTGACGCCGGGGTTGGCCGGCATCACCGAGCCGTCCATCACGTGGATGCCCGGGTGCCCGAAGAGCCGTTGATAAGGATCGACCGCGCCGTCCGTGGCTTTTTCAGCGATAGGCATGCCGCCGATGAAGTGCGCGGTCGCGCTCATGTTGAAGGTTTCGAAGATGACGCCGCCTTCCTCCAGGCCGAACATCCTGGCCAGGCGGTTGTGGAAGTCCTCGACCACCGGAATGTGCACTTTGGGCGCTTCGCCTGGGCCGGATCGGGCGCGCAGTGTGTTGTGTTCCCAATGCAGGTCCACCGAGGTATCCGTGGTCTGCATGCACAGCAGCACGAAACTCCGATCCGACCAATGGTGGGCCCAACCTGGGCTCAGCACCTTGTCTGGATGGGTGAGCAGCTCCTTCACCCAGTTATGGAAGGGCTTTTGCTGCTCGCCTTGCTGGTGCCAGCCGAAAAGCAGGCCCATGACATTGGAACCGCGCGCCAGCGACACGTTCTCGATGCTGGTTTGATCGTCAGGCCATACGCCGCAGGTGATGGCGGGCTGGCCGTTCGAGAAGATCATCCTGTCGGGATTGAGTTTCCAGTCCGCGGTGGGCCGACGGACACTGAGGATCTGCTCGGAGTTGGTGCGTGCCCGCGTGCCGGCCTTGTCGGAAAGCTTGTCGAGCCGCCCCGTGTGGCGCAGGCGCAGCAGCAGGTGCGACGTTCCATAGGCATGGGCCGCAATGACGATGTCCTTGCAGCGGTAGACGGTCGGTTCCGCATGCAGCGCGCGATGCAGCCAGCCCGGGTGGCGTGCGTGAACTTCATACCCGCCACCGTCGAGAGGCACGATATCGAAGGCCTCCTGCAGGTCGAAGACTTTCGCACCCCGTTTTTCGGCCAGGTACAGGTAATTGAGGGTGGTCTTGTTCTTTGCGTTCCGGCCGCACCCGGTCAGGCAGTGCCCGCAGTTGATGCAGCCTGTGCGATCGGGGCCTGCACCGCCGAAGTACGGATCGGGCCGGGTCACGCCCGGCGTGCCGAAGTAGATACCGGCCGGTGCCTGATTGAACGTGTGGCCGCGTCCCATCGATTCGGCCGTCTGCTTGAGCATCCGGTCCGAATCGTTGAGGCCGTAGGGGATGCGTTCAACGCCCAGCATGCGCCTGGCCTGGTCGATATAGGGGGCGGCTTCATCGGCCCAGTTGGTGATGCCGGACCACATGGCGTCGTGGAAGAACTTCTTCGGTGGCACGTAGAGCGTATTGGCGTAGACATTGGAGCCCCCACCCACGCCGGCGCCATTGACGACGGATACATCGCCAAGGTTTTCGACCCGCTGCATGCCGTACAGGCCCAGCGCGGGCGCCCACAAATACTTGCCCAGGTCCCAGCTGGTGGCTGGCATCTCGTGTTCGGCCAGGCGCCGCCCGGCCTCCAGCACGGCAACCGAGTAGCCCTTCTCCGCGGCCCGGAGGGCGGCTACCGAGCCGCCAAAGCCAGAGCCGATCACCACGACATCAAAGGTGTGTTCCGTCATGTGAATGCTTCTTCCATCAACGAGAGCCGAATAGGCGTTATCTGCCCTGCGGCGTACGCCGGGCAAAGGCTGCTTGCCTGGCAACACTCGTCGATGCGCCCGGCGCGACATCCCTGAAGGACGCGTCGGACCCAAGGCCGAAAGTGGCGTCGGGCGGTTGGCGGAGAAGGTGTCTGATTGAAGTGGTGGCATCCAGCCGCGAGCGGCTCGCCGTGCTGAGGGTTTCTTGCGTGTCTGCGTGTGGTTGGGTGCCGGTCCAGGGTGCTTAACTGACGGATGCGTCAGGTAAGCGGGCGCTTCCTGGCGGATGTGGGCTTGACGGTGGCGGGCGCAAAAAAAAGGCGCCTGCTTGCGCAGGCGCCTTTTCCGGAACGCTGATGCACGCGTGGATCAGTAGCGCGGCACCGTCGAGTCGATGTCGCGGGCCCACGCGTCCATGCCGCCTTCGACGTTGAAGACCTTGGTGAAGCCGTGCGCGGCGAAGCGCTCGGCCACGCCGCGGCTGGACACGCCGTGGTGGCAGATGAAGGCGATCGGGGCGTCCTTGGGCAGGGCGGCCAGTGTTTCGTAGCCTTCCTCTTCCAGAATGCGGGCCTGGGCCAGCGGAGCGGCGGCAGCACGGCCGTGGGCCGGGCGCACATCCACCAGGGTGAGGTCACCGGCGGCCAGGCGCTCCTTGAGCTGCTGCACGGTGAGCGTGCCGATCTCCTGCGCGCCCGGGAACTTCAGGCTCAGGCCTTCGCCCTGCACGGTGGAGACCCAGTCGATCACGATGCCCTTGGCGCGCGCGGCGCTGCCCGGATCAAAGTGGACTTCGATGCCGTTGGAGGTGACCACGATGTCGTGGTCGCTGCCCGGCGCCAGCTGGAAGCCTGCGCTGTGGTCCGGACCGATTTCCAGATGCAGGGCCAGACCCTGGGCGTTCGCGGTGCCCTGGCGGATGGCTTCGGCAGCCTTGTCGGTGATGGTGATCTCAGGCGGCGTGCGATCCGGCGCGGCGGCGCCGAACAGCGTGTGCAGCTCGCCCGAGGCGTACATCTGGCGAATGATGTCGGCCCCGCCGACCAGCTCGCCGCCCACGTACAGCTGCGGAATGGTCGGCCAGTCGCCGTAAGCCTTGATGCCCTCGCGGATTTCCGGGTCTTCCAGCACGTTCACCGTGTGGTACTCGGGCAACAGCTCGTTGAGCGTGTTGGTGGCGGCCGCGGAGAAGCCGCACATGGGCTGCTGGCGGGTGCCCTTCATGAACAGCACCACGCGGTGGTTCTGCAGCAGGGATTCGATACGTTCGCGGGTGGCGCTGTCGAGGGACATGGGGCAGGTGACTCCGGCAAAGAGGGCGGATTGTAGACCCTTTGATATGCCGGCGGATTTGGGGGACGCAAGGGGGAGGGCAATCCCCGGGATCGCTCGGCCCCCCTCACCGTCATTCCCGCGAAGGCGGGAATCCAGCGTCTTTGAGCAAGCTTGCGACGCACGTAAAGGCACTGGATTCCCGCCTTCGCGGGAATGACGAGCCAAAGGAGAGCCTCAAGCCGCCGGCCGCAACTCCGCCAGATCCAGCTTGGCCCGCGTCAACGGCGCCAGCGCCAGCGCGGCGGCAGGCGAGGGCAGCACCAGTTCGCGGCTGGCGCGACCCAGCGGGGCGTATTGCTCGCTCCAGTGGATCAGCTCCATCGCGCCGGTGTGGTCTTCCACCAGCACCGTGCAGTGCTCTACCCAGTCACCGTCGTTGAGGTAGAGCACGCCGCCCATCTCGCGTACGTGGCCGAAATGGATGTGCCCGCAGATGTGGCCGTCGAATCCGCGCTCGCGGGCATCGCTGGCCACGCGTTCTTCGTACGCGCGGATGTACTGCAGCGCCTTGCCGATATGCGATTTCACGATGATGGACAGCGGCAGGTACGGAAGCTCCAGGCGGCGGCGCATCGCGTGGACCCGGCGATTGGTCCAGCAGATGAAGCGATGCATCACTTCCCCCAGGTGCACCATCCATGTGCGCCCGACCTGCTCCGGATCGAATTCGTCGCCGTGGCTGACGCGGTAGCGGCGGCCGTCGGCGCCTTCATGCACCGCATCCAGCGCGATCTTCACGCCGCCAAAACTCTGCCCGGCCAGGCCGCGCACCGGCGCGTCGTGATTGCCGGGGATATAGATCACCTCGACGCCGCGGCGTGCGAGATCCAGCACCTCGGCAATGACGGCACCATGGTCGGCATGCCACCACGTGCGGCGCGCCAGTGCTTCCATGTCGATGATGTCGCCGACCAGGTAAAGCTTTTCGCAACGCAGTTTGCGCAGGAAATCGAGCAGGTAGCTGGCCTTGCAGTCAGGCGTGCCCAGATGCACGTCAGAGATGAAGGCGCTGCGGCAGTGGAAGGTCGCCATGGCAGTCTCTCCCGGTGGTTACCGGGATGCCAGAATGCCGGGGCTTCGTCACCGTGGCATGGCGGGAACGTTGCAGAGTGGTTTCCGTGTTCGTGTGCGACATCCACGTGTAGGAGCGCACTTGTGCGCGACCGGTGACGAGTTGGCCTTACAGTGCGCCTGTACGCCTATCGAAGATGCCGGCATGCTCAAGCACTGCAGGGCGCGCGATCGCGCACAAGTGCGCTCCTACAAAGGGGCGAGGCGACCTCAGCCCGCCAACATGGCCAGCGCCACCGGCACGGCCGCTTCCGTCCACAACGCGTACTGCGCGGCAGACGGATGCAGGCCATCGTCGGCCAGCAAGGCCGGGTGCTGGCGCGAGATGCCGGTGATATCCACGAAGTGCGCGCCGCGATGTTCGGTGACTTCGCAGGCGATGGCGTTATAGACGTCCAGTTCCTCGGCGATGCGCAACACGTCGCGGCCACTGCCGTGGGCAAATGGCGTGACGCCCCAGTCGGGAATCGACAGCACCAGCACGCGCGACGCGCGTTCGCCAGCCAGCGCTACGGCGCGGTCGAGCAGACGCTGGAACTCGTGCCGGTATTCGTCGGCACTGCGGCCCCGGTACTGGTTGTTGACGCCGATCAGCAGGCTTACCAGGTCGTACGGCGGCGTGAACGTAGCGGCGTCCATCGCCGCCGAGAGCTCGTCGGTGGTCCAGCCGGTGGTGGCGACGATCGTCGGATCGGCCAACAGCACGCCTTCGCGGCGCAGCCGCACGGCGAGCTGCACCGGCCAGCGGCCCGCCTCGGGCACGCCTTCTCCGATGGAGTAGGAGTCGCCCAGGGCCAGGTAGTGCATCGTTGCCGGTTCCATGGCGGGTGGTGCTCAGGCGACCGCGGCGGTGCGTGGCTTCTGGCTGCTGGCCATGCCGGCCAGCACGCGTTCGATGCGCACGAATACCTCGCGCAGCTGTTCCGGCTGCGGCAGCAGGGTCAGGCGCAGGTGTCGGCTGTGCGGCACGTTGAAGCTGCTGCCGGGCACCACCAGCACGGATTCTTCTTCCAGCAGGCGCAGGGCGAAGGCGTTGTCGTCGAAATCGGCCAGCCGGTCGGCTCGCACGCGCGGGAAGGCGTACAGCGCGCCCGCCGGCGATACCAGGTCGAGGAACTCGCTGGCGGCAACGCCTTCCAGCACGGCGCGACGAGCCTCGTGCAGGCGGCCACCCGGTGCCGTCAGCGCGTTGATCGTCGGTGCGGTTTCCAGCGCCGGGCGCACGGCCCACTGCGCCGTCACGTTGGCGCACAGGCGCAGCGCGGCGAGCAGCTGCAGGGCGTCTCGGTAGTCCGTGGTAAGCGCGGGATCGCCCGACAGGCTCATCCAGCCCACGCGGTAGCCGCAGGCGCGATGGACCTTGCTGAGGCCGCCGAAGCTCACGCAGGGCACTTCGCCCGCTACCGCCGCCAAGGGGTGGAAGCGGGTGCCGTCGTAGAGGATCTCGTCGTAGATCTCGTCGCTGAGCAGGAGCAGGCGATGGCGTGCGGCGATATCCACGATGCGCGCCAGCAGCTCACGCGGATACACGGCGCCGGTCGGGTTGTTCGGGTTGATCAGCACGATGGCGCGGGTGCGCGGCGTGACCAGCGATTCGATTTCGTCCGGGTCCGGCAGGTGGCCGTTCTCGGCCAGGCAGCGGTAATAGCGCGGCTTGCCGTCGTTGAGGATGGTGGCGGCGCTCCACAACGGGTAGTCGGGGCTGGGCAGCAGCACCTCGTCGCCCGGCTGCAGCAGGGCGCGCAGGCTCAGGTCAATCAGTTCGCTCACGCCGTTGCCGACGAAGATGCGCTCCACTTCCACGCCGTGCGCGCCGCGATGGCGCTGCTGGGCGACGATGGCTTCGCGGGCTTCTTCCAGGCCTTGTTCATGGCCGTAGGCTTCGCTGTCGTGAAGGTGACGGGCGATGGCCTCGCGTAGATGGGCCGGGGTCTCGAAGCCGTAGCGGCCAGGGTTGCCGATGTTGAGCTTGATGATCGGCAGGCCGGCGGCCTCCAGCTCACGGGATCGCCGGGTCAGGGCACCACGGATTTCGTAGCGCACGTCCGCCAGGTGCGCACTGGGTTTGATCGAGGCCAACGCGAGCGTCCTTCGTCTTGGTGTTGTTGCGGCGCAAGAATTTCGCCGCCAACCCGATCCTAGCAGCGTCCCGGCGCCGCGTGGGAGGCAAAAGGTACCGTTTATCGGGCTTTTTCCGGGCGGCGCCTCCGGTACGCCCCGGGCCCTGGCCTGGCGTTGGCTGGCGCATTGAATGGAACGGAGTATCCCCGGGCATAATGTGTGCCCATGATGAGCCCCGAAATCATCGAGCGACTGCGCCGCATCGGCTGGCGTGGCGACACTCTGCCCGCCGAAGGCCGGCAGCTGGCCCGCGTGGTTGCGCAGCACCGCGCGGGCTACGAGCTGCACGACGGCGAACATCTGTTCGGCGCCCAGCCGGCCGGCCATTTCCTCAAGCGCAGCCTGGACCCGGCCGAGCGGCCCGCGGTGGGCGACTTCGTGGAGATCGAGCCCGGCAAGCCGCCGCATATCGTCCAGGTGCAGCCGCGCCGCACCGTGCTTTCCCGTGCGGCGGCGGGCGAGCGCTACGAGCGTCAGATCATCGCCACCAATATCGACTACGTGCTGGTCTTGACCGGGCTGGACGGTGACTTCAACCCTGCCCGCATCGAGCGCTACCTGTCCTTGACCGAAGGCTCCGGCGCCCAGCCGGTGGTGCTGCTGAGCAAGCTGGATACCCGCGAAGACGCGGCCGAGCTGCTGGCCGCGCTGCGCGCCCGCCTGCCGCAGGACACGCCGATCCATGCCATCAACGGCAAGGATCCGGCCAGCATCAACGTGCTGCTGCCCTATCTGCAACTGGGCGACAGTGCCGTGCTGGTGGGCTCATCCGGCGCCGGCAAATCCACCCTGACCAACACGCTGCTGGGCACCGAGCGCATGGCCACCAGCGCCGTGCGCGGCCACGACAGCCGCGGTCGACACACCACTACTTACCGGGCACTGCTGCAGCTGCCTAGCGGTGGTTGTCTGATCGACACCCCCGGCATGCGCGAGCTCAAGCTCACCGGCGAGGAAAACCTGGACCTGTTCGCCGACATCGAGGCGCTGGCCGAGCAATGCCGCTTCGCCGATTGCGGCCACGGCAGCGAGCCGGGCTGCGCGGTGCAGGCGGCGCTGGACAGTGGCGACCTGTCCGCCGAGCGCTGGCGCAACTTCCTGAAGCTGCGGGACGAGCGCGAGGAGCAGGCGACCACGCTCGAGGCCAAGCTGCGCCGGCAGCGCGGCGGGCGACCGGCGGCCAAACCGCACGCCAACCGTCATTCGCGCGATCGGGATTAGGTGAACGCCACGGTGTTGCTGCGTTCCGCCCGGAACGCACTAGTATCGGAGCAAGGGTAGTTCGGGGAACAGGCATGCAGCGGCTGTCGTCGCGTTGGACGTTTTTCTACAAGCGGTTATTTCCTTTGTTCTGGTTCGGCATGATTGCCATGAGCATGACCGGGCTGTGGGCCGCACCCGCCGCCGGTGGCAGGCACCCCGACTTCTGGTTGATGCTGCTTCCGCCGCTATTCATGGCCGTGGTCGTCTTCGTGCTCTTCAAGACCCTCATTTTCGATCTGGTCGATGAGGTCTGGTTGCAGGGTGATCACCTGCTGGTCACATCTCGCGGTGACCAGGTGAGCGTGGCGCTGGACAACGTGATGAACGTGAGCTCCACCACGATGACCAATCCCCCGCGTATTTCCTTGACGCTTCGCACCGAGTCTTCGCGCCTGGGCAAGACCGTCAGTTTCATGCCGGTTCGTTCCCGGGAGTTTTTCGCCATGTTCAAGCCCAATCCCATCGCCTCTCTGCTGATCGAGCGCGTCGACGCTGCCCGCCGGAGACCGGCATGAGCGTCGATGTCACCCAGGCAAGTCCCGAACTGCAGCGCTACGCCGACCTCGACAGGCGCCTGCTGGCGGCGGTGAAGGGCATCCGCATCCTGTCCACGGTGGCATGGCCGGCTTCGCTGGAAGACCGCATGATCGAGGCCTACGCCAAGGGCCAGTACACGCTGCCGGACGTGAACTACAACGTGCCGGATCTCTCCGCCGAACGCGCCGAGCTGGCGGCCATCGAGCGCGAGGCGGGCTACGACGATCCGCTGGGTGAATACCTGTGCCGCACCGCCGAGTCGTGGCGCATCGCCGCCGAAATGCTCGAGGCCGTGGGTACCGACCAGGTCACCGCGCCGTCCATCGTGTTGTACGGCCGTCCGGGCGACACGATTCCCGGCAGCGACCGCAGCAACCTCGATGCCGCACGCTACTTCGTCGAGCTGTCCGACGAGCTGGGCTCGGACCTGATCGCCGACGACATCAATGTGGCCATTTCCGCCGATGATCTGCGTGCGGACCTCAGCAAGACCCTGGACGCGTTCTTCGGCGAACCGCTGATTTCCGTGGAAGTGGACCCGGAGCTGACCGCCAAGGCGGCCGCCGGTGCCACGCGCATCCGCCTGCGCGGTGGTACGCGCTTTACCGATTACGACCGCCACCAGCTGCTGGCGCACGAAGCGCTGGTCCATTCACTGACCGCGTTGAACGGCCGTGCCCAGCCGTTGCTCACCTCGTTCGCGCGTACCTCGCCACGCGTTACCGCCACGCAGGAAGGGCTGGCCGTGTTCGCCGAGCTGATGTCCGGCGCCATCGATATCTCCCGCCTCAAACGCATCAGCCTGCGCATCCTGGCGATCGACATGGCGCTGGGCGGTGCGGACTTCGTCGAGGTCTACCGGTTCTTCAGTGACTGCGGGCAGAGCCCGGCCGACAGCTTCCACTCCGCGCAGCGCGTGTTCCGCGGCGTGCCGCTCACCGGCGGCGCGGCGTTCGCCAAGGACAACGTCTATCTGTCCGGCCTGCTCACCGTGCACACGTTTTTCCGCTGGGCGCTCAAGCAGCGCCGCATGGACATGTTGCGGAATCTGTTCGCCGGCAAGCTGGCGCTGCACGATGTGATCAGCCTGCAACCGTATTTCGAGTCAGGCGTCATCGCCGCGCCGCGCTGGCTGCCGCCGTGGATGCAACACGCTCACGGACTCGCTGGCAAGCTGGCCTTTTCGTTGTTCGTCAACCGCATACACATGGGCAAGGTGCAGGCGGAAACGTTGTCGCTGAGCCTGTAGCTCGGCTTTTTGCAGGAGCGCACTCGTGCGCGACAGGCAGGGACCGAGCTACCCCGGCATGCCCCGGTCGCGCACAAGTGCGCTCCAACAGTAAGCGGAGTTGTTGCATACCAGTTGTGTGAACCACTGCGTCACCATGCTGCGCCGCACGGTCGGGAGAGGGCTGTCACCGGTGATACCATTGCCCGATACCGCTGTGGCGGCCCCGATTCCCCATCACATCTGATCCCCCTATCCCATGGCCCTTCCCGAAGAACTGCGCCTCGCCGCTCTCGAGTACCACCGCCTTCCGCGCCCCGGCAAGATC
This sequence comes from Dyella telluris, assembly GCF_014297575.1. NCBI lineage: Bacteria > Pseudomonadati > Pseudomonadota > Gammaproteobacteria > Lysobacterales > Rhodanobacteraceae > Dyella > Dyella telluris. Next base: position 2,750,160 of record NZ_CP060412.1, read on the forward strand.
AAGGTCGCCGCGACCAAGCCCATGGTCACGCAGCGTGACCTGGCGCTGGCTTACTCGCCCGGCGTGGCTTATGCCTGCGAAGCCATCGTCGAAGATCCCAATGCCGCCAGTGAGATGACCGCGCGCGGCAACCTGGTGGCGGTGATCACCAACGGCACCGCCGTGCTGGGCCTGGGCGACATCGGCCCGCTCGCCGGCAAGCCGGTGATGGAAGGCAAGGGCGTGCTGTTCCAGAAGTTCGCCGGCATCGACGTGTTCGACATCGAGATCAACGAGCGCGACCCGGACAAGCTGGTCGACATCATCGCCTCGCTCGAACCCACTTTCGGCGGCATCAACCTTGAAGACATCAAGGCGCCGGAGTGCTTCATCGTCGAGCGCAAGCTGCGCGAGCGCATGAAGATCCCCGTGTTCCACGACGACCAGCATGGCACCGCCATCATCGTGGGTGCAGCCGTGGTCAATGCGCTGGAAGTGGTCGGCAAGAAGATCGAAGACGTCAAGCTCGCCACCACCGGCGTGGGCGCGGCCGGCATTGCCTGCCTGGACATGCTCGTGGCGCTGGGCCTGAAGCCGGAGAACATCCTGGCGTTCGACCGCGAAGGCGTGCTCTACACCGGCCGCGACCAGATGGATCCGGACAAGCAGCGTTACGCGCGCGACACCGACAAGCGCACGCTGGCGGAGATCGTCGACGGCGTGGATGTGTTCCTTGGCCTGTCCGCCGGCGGCATCCTCAAGCCGGAGATGGTCGCCACCATGGCCGACAAGCCGATCATCTTCGCCCTGGCCAATCCCAATCCGGAGATTTCGCCGGAAGATGCCAAGAAGGTGCGCCCGGACTGCATCATCGGCACGGGTCGTTCGGACTATCCGAACCAGGTCAACAACGCGCTGTGCTTCCCGTACATCTTCCGCGGTGCGCTCGACGTGGGCGCCACGGGCATCAACGAAGCGATGAAGATCGCCTGCGTGCGCGCCATCGCCGAGCTGGCCCGCATGGAAGCCGGCGACCTGGCCAGCGCCTACGGCGGTGACATCCCGACCTTTGGCCCGGATTACCTCATCCCGCGTCCGTTCGATCCGCGCCTGCTGGTGATGCTGGCGCCGGCCGTCGCGCAGGCCGCCATGGATTCGGGTGTCGCCACGCGTCCCATCGTGGACATGGAGGCGTACATCGAGAAGCTTGGCCAGTTCATCTATCGCACCGGCCTGCTGATGAAGCCGGTGTACGAGCGTGCGCGCGCCGACCGCAAGCGCGTGGTCTACGCCGAAGGCGAGGAAGAGACCGTGCTGCGCGCCGTGCAGACGGTGATCGACGAGCGCCTGGCGTTCCCGATCCTGATCGGCCGCCCCAGCGTGATCGAAACGCGCATCGAGCGCCTTGGCCTGCGCATGCGCGCCGGCGTCGATTACGAGATCACCAATATCGACGACGATCCGCGCTTCAACGAGTACTGGCAGCAGTACCACGCGTTGACCGAGCGTCGCGGCGTGTCGCCGGCCGCCGCCAAGAACCTGATGCGTTCGCGTCCCACGCTGATCGCCTCGCTGATGGTGGAGCGCGGCGAAGCCGACGCGATGATCTGCGGTCTGGTCGGCCGCTTCCACAAGAAGCTCGGCTACATGCGCAGCGTGTTCGGCCTGGATCCGGGCGTGTCGTGCACCTCGGCCATGACCGGCGTGATCAACGACCAGGGCGCGTGGTTCTTCCTCGACACCCATGTGCAGTGCGACCCCACCGCCGAGCAGATTGCCGAGGCGACCCTGCAGGCCAGCTATCGCCTGAAGCTGTTCGGCATCGAGCCGAAGATCGCCCTGCTGTCGCACTCCAACTACGGCAGCCACGACAACCCGAGCGCGGCCAAGATGCGCAAGGTGCGCGAGATCCTGCTTCAGCGCGGCCCCAAGCTGGACATGGACGGCGAGATGCAGGCGGACACGGCATGGGACGAGGCACTGCGCCTGCGCATGTTCCCCAACACCACGCTGTCCGGACGCGCCAACCTGTTCGTGATGCCGAACCTGGATGCCGCCAACATCACCTACAACATGGTGCGCGTGATGACCGACGGCGTGGCCATCGGCCCGATCCTGATGGGCATCAACCGGCCGGCGCACATCCTTACCCCGGCGGCAACGCCGCGTCGCGTGGTGAACATGACCGCCATTGCGGCGGTGGATGCGCAGATTCGCCAGGCTCAGGGTGAGCGGCGGAGCTGAGGGTAGGGTGGTTTTGAGTTTGGCGAGAACGGGACCTTGAGGGTCCCGTTTTTGTTTGGTGTGGGGCGTGGGGTTGGTGTTTTGCCGCGCGGCCGGCTTTTGCTTTGCGCCCTCTTCCCGCCGGGGAGAGGGCCGGGGTGAGGGGTGGGTGCTCGCCTCACCGCTTGACAGGAACCGTGATCCCAGCGAGGCGCTTTGCAACCGCCAGATGGCGGGTCATCCAGTGCCTTTGCTCTCGGCCATCGGTAGTCACGCAGGCGCCAGGTTGCCGCTTACCCCGCGGGGGCGTTTCGACCTCCTGCCGGAGGCCGAGTCACTTTTCTTTTGCTGGCCCAAAAGAAAAGTAACCCAAAGAAAATGGCCTTAAGAGCTGGCAGCATTCCGTAGGGATAAGCCCGAACGGCTGAGGAACGTTGCTGCTTGGCAACCTTCGCCTCTACACAGCGGGTACATCAAAGCGCTTCGCAACGCGCCGATGCTAAGAGGACTTAACGCGGAGCGTCGTGCCGCTGTGCGGCACCTCCTTCCTTGCCACTCGGGTGTTCACGTTGAACATCCCCTGTCGCTCGTCCTCTCCCGTTCGGGAGAGGACTGGGGTGAGCACTGAGGTGAAAGAGAAACAGACTTCACACGGTGCGAGATACCCCCTGTAGGAGCGCACCTTGTGCGCGACCGCAGCGTCGTGTCGATACCGCTCCGTCAGGTGGTCGCGCACAGGGTGCGCTCCTACAGACAAGCTGAGCCGGTACGCAATACGCCGTCGCGCAACGGCGCGATGTGCAGCGCAGCTGCACGAGCCTTCGGCTCTGGCTCTGGCTTTTGACCTACCCGACCCCTTGAGCGGCGGTGAGGGGCGGACGACAGGCCCGCAGGGGGATCGGCACGGATGCCGATCCCTTTTCGACAGGACATGGAGGTCCTGTCGAAAAGCCCGGCCGACCCTCACGAACTGGCCGGCTTCACCGGCCAGCGCCGCGATGGGGGTGCCTTTTCTTTTGGTTACTTTTCTTTGGGCAAGCAAAGAAAAGTAACCCGGCCTCCGGCAGGAGGTCGGAACGCCCGCTGCGTAAGCGGCCAGGTCGCGGTAACGCCCGAAGCGAAGACCCAACGCAAAGTCACTGGACCCCTACCTTCGCAGAGGAGAGGGTTAAAGAAGGAAGCGGCGAGGCGAGCAGCCTCCCCCCCTTTCGGGGCTCACCCCAACCCTCTCCTCGCCCTTCAAAACCGCAGCCATCCACCGATGCATCCCGCGCCCCCGAACAAGGAAAGCCCTCGCACCGGCCCTTGCCACCAGCCAGTCCACTTTCCGTAACGCCAGAACAAGCAAGCACAAGTGAACAGGACCGCCCCGCGAGGCCCCCATTCCAACTGTGCATTTTCGACCCGCGCGGGAGAAACAGCGCGCACATGTGCGCGTGGCACATCGACCAAAGTCGACCCCGTCCCTACTGTCGCCCAATCAATACCTTCCACCCCCATTCGCTACCGTATTGTCTCGATCCAATTGGCGAAAAACACCGCCGGAGATACACTCGGAGGGTTTCCCGCCTCTACCCGGAGGCGATCCACCTATAGCCGCGCCTAGCCCCCGGCGCCGCGGAGAGAAGCTCCCCATGGATCAGCTCGACGACATCCTTCATCAAGACCTCGACCCGACCGAAACCCAGGAATGGGTCGAGTCGCTCAACGCCGTCATCAGTCACGATGGCACCGAGCGCGCGCATTACCTCTTGGAGAAGATGGTCGATTCGACGCGCCGGGCCGGCGGCTACCTGCCGTTCAACCCGACCACCGAATACGTCAACACCATTTCGCCGGGCAACGAAGCCAAGATGCCGGGCGATGCGGCGATGGAATGGCGCATCCGTACGCTGATCCGCTGGAACGCGATGGCGATGGTCGTGCGCGCCAACCGCAAGCCGGGCGAACTGGGCGGCCATATCGCTTCCTTCGCTTCGTCGGCCACGCTGTATGACGTGGGCTTCAATCATTTCTGGCGCGCACCGAGCGCCGATCACCCGGGCGACCTGGTGTTCCACCAGGGCCACTCCAGCCCGGGCGTGTATGCGCGTTCCTTCCTTGAAGGCCGCATCTCCGAAGAACAGCTCGACCTCTTCCGCATGGAAGTGGCCGGCAAGGGTCATGGCCTGTCCTCGTATCCGCACCCGTGGCTGATGCCGGACTACTGGCAGGTACCGACGGTGTCGATGGGCCTGGGCCCGATCCAGGCGATCTACCAGGCGCAGTTCTGGAAGTATCTGGAACACCGCGGCCTGATGCCCAAGACCGACCGCAAGATCTGGTGCTTCATGGGCGACGGCGAAACCGACGAGCCCGAGTCGCTCGGCGCCATTTCGCTGGCCGGCCGCGAAGGCCTGGACAACCTGGTGTTCGTGATCAACGCCAACCTGCAGCGCCTGGACGGTCCGGTGCGCGGCAACGGCAAGATCATCCAGGAACTGGAAGGCGTGTTCCGTGGCGCTGGCTGGAATGCCATCAAGGTGGTCTGGGGCAGCTACTGGGATCCGCTCCTCGCCCGCGACACCAAGGGCGTGCTGCGCAAGCTGATGATGGAAACCGTCGACGGCGAGTACCAGGCGTGCAAGGCCTTCGGTGGCGCGTATACGCGCGAGCACTTCTTCAACAAGTACCCCGAAACCCGCGAGATGGTCGCCAACCTGTCCGACGACGACATCTGGCGCCTCAACCGCGGCGGTCATGACCCGCACAAGGTGTATGCGGCGTACGACCAGGCCACCAAGACCAAGGGCATGCCCACCGTGATCCTCGCCAAGACGGTGAAGGGTTACGGCATGGGCGCGGCCGGCGAATCGCAGAACCCGACGCACCAGCAGAAGAAGCTGGACGCCGACGCCGTGCGCCACTTCCGCGACCGTTTCAACATTCCGGTGACGGACGACAAGCTGGCCGACGTGCCGTACTACCACCCGGGCAAGAACTCGCCGGAAGTGGAGTACATGATGGAGCGTCGCCGTGCGCTGGGCGGCTTCCTGCCGCAGCGTCGCCGCACCTCGGACATCAAGCTCAAGACGCCGGAACTGGCGGCGTTCGAGCAGATCACCAAGGGCTCGGGCGAGCGCGAGATCTCCACCACCATGGCGCTGGTGCGCGGCATGAACCTCATGCTGCGCGACAAGCAGATCGGCGAGCGCATCGTGCCCATCGTGGCCGACGAAGCGCGCACGTTCGGCATGGAAGGCATGTTCCGCCAGATCGGCATCTACGCGCCGTTCGGCCAGAAGTACCGTCCGCAGGACGCCGACCAGCTGCTGTACTACCGCGAAGACCAGAAGGGCCAGGTGCTGCAGGAAGGCATCTCCGAGGCCGGCGGCATGGCCGCCTGGATGGCCGCGGCCACCAGCTACAGCATCAGCAACCAGCCGATGCTGCCGTTCTTCGTGTACTACTCCATGTTCGGTTTCCAGCGCATCGGCGACCTGGCCTGGGCGGCCGGCGACATGCGTGCGCGCGGCTTCCTGATCGGCGGCACCGCCGGCCGTACCACCATCAACGGTGAAGGCCTGCAGCACGAAGACGGTCACTCGCACCTGCTCGCCGGTGCGATCCCCAGCGTGAAGTCGTACGACCCGACGTTCTCCTACGAAGTCGCGGTGATCCTGCAGGACGGCACGCGCCGCATGCTGCAGGAACAGCAGGACGTGTACTACTACCTGACCGTGATGAACGAGAACTACAGCCATCCGGACATGCCCGCGGGCGTCGAGGAAGGCATCATCAAGGGCATGTACCTGTTCAAGGATGCCGGCAAGCCGAAGAAGGGCGAGCCGCGCGTGCAGCTGCTGGGTTCGGGCACCATCCTGCGCGAAGTCATTGCCGCCGCCGAGCTGCTTGAGAAGGACTTCGGCGTCACCGCCGACATCTGGTCCTGCCCGAGCTACGCCGAGCTGCGTCGTGACGGTTTCGACGCCGAACGCTGGAACCGCCTGCATCCGGAAGACGAGCAGCGCGTGCCGTACGTGACGAGCCTGCTGCAGGGCCGTCAGGGTCCGGCCATCGCCGCCACCGACTACGTGCGCGAGTACTCCGACCAGATCCGCGCCTTCATGCCGGACGGCATGCATTACACCGTGCTCGGCACCGATGGCTACGGTCGTTCGGATACCCGTGCGCACCTGCGTGGCTTCTTCGAAGTCGATCGTTACTGGATCGCCCAGGCCGCCCTCGCCGCCTTGGCGAAGGAAGGCAAGGTCAACGCGAAGGACGTGGCCCGCGCCATCAAGACCTACAAGCTGGATCCGGACAAGCCGAATCCCGAAACGGTCTGAGGCGTAAAGCCCGGTTGAAGCAGAACGAAAACGCCGCGGTCACCCGCGGCGTTTTTTGTTGCCCGTTGGCCACCCCGTAGGAGCGCACCCTGTGCGCGACAGATTTTCGCGATCCCTGCTGCAATGAGGGCAGGCCGTCGCGCACAGGGTGCGCTCCTACAGGTAAAGCCGTACACCGACAGCCGCGCAAAAAAAACCCGCCTTGCGGCGGGTCTGGACTGTCGAGCAGGAAAACTCAATCGTCGTCGCGGTCGCGGAACAGGTGACGCAGCAGGAAGAACGCGCCCACCGTACCGGCGACGATGGCCGTGGTGGCTACCGGATGACGGCTGACCTGGCGGCGAAGGCGGCGGTACTGGTAGTTCGCCTCATCGGCGAAATCTTCCGCGGCGTGACCGATGCGGCGCGCATAGGTGGTGCGGCTGCGGCCGAAACGGCGGCTGGCCTCACGGCCTCGATCCACCAGTTCGTCCGCACGGCTGGCGGCTTCGCCGGCGTAATGGCGCACGCGATCACGGACGCCGTTGACGGTGCTGTCGAAGTCATGGTGGCGGCTCATGGCGTCCTCCTTGCGATATAGGGGGCTCACGTTGCCAGCGGCGGTGTGAGCGGTGCGTAAATGATGCGCCGCATTGTTCAGCGGCGATGTCGGTCCAGTCTGGAAGCGCTGTGGTTGTCTGCGGCAAGCGCGCGTGCGATGGCATGCCGGACAGGCGGCAGGGCCTGGCTGGCCTGCAGGAGTGCCGAGCGGGCGCGACGCAGCAGGGGGCGATCGTCGGTATACAGGCTGACGATGGCCATGGTGGCCGCATAAAGCGGCCAGGTGGCGCGACGGTGCATGCGCTGGTAGCGACGCAGGAGCTCCGGGGACGCCATGTCACGGCCGCTGCTCACGGCCCGGCCGATCAGCGTGGCCAGCGTTTCCACCCCGCGCAACCCGAAGTTGAAGCCATGTGCCGTCACCGGATGCATGCCCACCGCGGCGTCGCCGAGCAGTGCGAAGCGCGGTCCGACGAACCGACGCGCGTATACACCCACCAGTGGATAGGTGTGACGCGTCGAGGTGATCCGCATCTCGCCGAAGTAGTGATCGAAGCGGTGACGCATCTCCGTGTTGAAAGCCTCGTCGTCCATGTCCATCAGTCGCTGCATATCGCGCGGCGGCAGTGTGACCACCATGGAGGCTTCCCCGTTGCGCAGGGGCAGCGCGGCCAGCGTCTGGGCATGGCCGAACCATTCCAGCGCTTCGTCGCCATGAGGTTTTTCCAGCGCCATGCGACAGACCAGCATGGTCTTGCCGAAGTCGTGCATGTCGGCCGCGATGCCGGCATCGCGCCGCACGCGCGAGAAGCGGCTGTCCGCGGTGATCACCAGTCGTGCCGCCACCTCGTCGCCGTGCGACAGGCGAAGGTGGGCGGATGTGCCATGCAGCGTGACCCCTTCCACCGACGTGTTGCACGCCAGCGTGACGCGCGGTTCGTGCTCGATGCTGGCAAACGCCGCACGACGGATGCGGTCATTGGGAACGAGGAAACCCAGGGTTGCGTCGTGCCTGCCCGTGGGGACGACATGCAGGCCTTGTCGCAGGTGTCCGTTGAGCACGCGTGCACTGCGTAACGGCGAGGCATCCGCTGGCCCCAGGCGCTGCCAGATGCCAAGGTCTCGGAGGATCCGCACCGAACGCGGCGTGAGGGCGATTTCGCGGCCGTCGAACGGCGGTTCGCGCAGCACGTCCAGTGACTGCTGTTCGATCACCAGGATGCTGAGCCCGGTGTCGGCCAGGGACCGGGCAAGGCACAGGCCGGCGGGGCCGGCGCCGACGATGGCGATATCCACGTTCATGGCAGGGCACGCGGGAGGAGTTGGCCCATGCTATCGGGCGCCAGGCCAGCTCCCTTGATGCGGATCAAGACGGGCACGTCCCGCCACGATCCGTGCTTACGACGTGGTCGAGGAGCGCAGGCTCTGGCGGCGACGCAGGGTCGGGAACATCGTCATCCACAGGCCTACCACGACCAGAGTGCCGATGCCGCCGATCAGGGTGGCGTTGATCGCGCCCACCCACGCCGCGAGCAGGCCGGATTCGAACTCGCCCAGCTGGTTGGAGGTGTTGATGAAGATGGCATTCACCGCGCTCACGCGGCCGCGCATGTCGTCCGGCGTATCGAGCTGCACCAGCGCGCCGCGGATCACCATGCTCACCATGTCGAAGGCGCCGAGCGCGAACAGGGCGACCAGGGAGAGCCACAACACCTTGGATACGGCGAACACCAGCGTCGCCACGCCGAAGCCGGCCACCGAGGCGAACATGATCGGCCCCACGCGGCGTTCCATCGAATGCCGCGCCAGCCACACCGACATCAACAGTGCACCCACGGCAGGCGCAGCGCGCAGCAGGCCCAGTCCCCACGGGCCGGTGTGCAGGATGTCACGCGCGAAAATCGGCAGCAGCGCGGTGGCGCCACCCAGCAGCACGGCAAACAGGTCCAGCGAAATCACGCCGAGCACATCGGGGCGATGGCGGATGAAATCCACGCCGGCGAACAAGCTCTTCAACGTCGCCGGTTCGCGCTTGGGTTGTGCCTGTTCATAGCGCAGGTGCGCCATCAGTAGCACGGCGATGAGGTAGAGCACCGTGCACACGGCGTAGACCGTGCCGGGGCCGGCCACGTAGAGCAGGCCGCCAACCGCGGGGCCCATGATCATCGCGGCCTGTCCGGCCGATGCGCTCGCGGCCATCGCACGCGGCAGTATCGGTGTCGGCACCAGCGCGGGCAGCATGGATTGCAGCGCAGGGAATTCGAAGGCCTTGGCCACGCCGATGACGAACACCAGCGAGAGGATCATCGCCTCGTGCGCCAGGTGCATCAGGCTGATCACGGCAAGCACCGCGATCGCCAGCATGTCCACGATCTGCCCCAGCATGACGATGCGGCGTCGTTCGAACTGATCGGCCACGTGGCCCGCCGGCAGCGCCAGCATGACCGAGGGGAAGAACTGCACCAGGCCGATCAGGCCAAGATCCAGCGCGCGGCCCGTGATGGCATAGATCTGCCAGCCCACGGCTACCGACAACATCTGGAAGCCGAAGCCCGAGCAGATGCGGGCGAACCAGAATTGCACGAAAGCGGGGTGCGAGCGCAGCGATTCCGCAGAAGCTTGCGCGGGAGAGGATGACATGGAGGATCCTTGCGGGAACCCGTCCATTATCGGTGGCTGAAGCGCTGTGGCAAAGCACCCGCGCTTCACATGGATGTGATCCGGGTTTGCCTTTCGCCGCCCTAGGCTGGCCTTGACCCAGCAAGCCGACGAGGTGACTCATGGGGCAATTTGCCAACTACGTGTACACGGACCCGGTCAGCATCCGCCATCTGGAAGATCTGGTCGATCAATTACCGACCAATGGCCATGTGGTCCTGCAGCTCACGGACGGCACCATCCACGATGGCGTGGTGTGCGAGCGGCCGAACGTGCAGGTGTTCCGCGACCCGCAGCAGAACGAAGGCATCAACGGCGTGGTCCGGCTGGAACGGCCGGACGTACCCGACTGGACCTGCTATGTGTGGCTGGGCGACATCCATCACGTGGAACACCTCGATTCCACCATGGGCAGCGAAACCTGAGGCTTCGCTGCCCGTGATGATCACGCGCCTTGTGCCTGTTCGATCAGCGAAGGATGCGTCGGCAGGGCGCGCGGCTTCGCATCGAGCCCGAACAACGGACGCAGCCATGGCGTGCGACGGATCACGAACTCGTGCAACAGCGCGCAGCCGCCCACCGTGCCGAGCAGCATGAGCGTGGGCTCCAGCACCGCGCCGAGTTTCAGCGGAATCAGCCAGTAAGCCAGGGCGAGCATCACGCTCTGGTGCAGGATGTACCAGGGGAACACCGCTTCACGTGCATAGGGCAGCCAGCGGAACGGGCGGTTGAGGTATTGATGACCCCAGCCCAGTACCGCGGCGATCATGTTCCACGCGTAGAAGAAGCGAAGTGCACGCATGCCCAGGTGGTACAGGTTCATCGTGCCGGCGGACATATCGAAGGCACCGTGCAACTGGTCCATCAGCACGAAGCCGGCAAAGCAGCACAACGCCACGCTCAGCGAGCGATGGCGCAGTCGCGCCAGTTCATTCCACAGCGCCGGATGCGTGCCGATGGCATAGCCATAGAAAAACACCGTGGCGTAACTGGCGTGGGCATACCAGTCGCCGATCACCGCGTGGTTCTGCGGGAAGCGCGCCGCCAGCAGCGGGTGCCAGCCGAGCAGGGGCAGGGCGGGCAGTACCAGTAACGGCCCGCCACGCAGGCGATGGATGGCGGCGATGACGCGCTGCCCGCCGCCCGACTCCAGTACCGGCAGCAGCACGATCAGCAACAGGGTGAAATTCCAGACGTACGGCAGGTACCACAGGTGGTTCCAGGTGACGCCGAAGTTCCAGCCGTCGAAGGCCCCACGGGGCCATGGGCCGCCGGTCCAGTAGCGCAGCAGGAATTGACCGAAGCCCGGGGCCACCAGCCCGTTGTCCACGCCCTGCACATACGGCTGGATGGGCACCACCACCGCCATGCCGAACAGCAGCGGCAGCATCAGCCGCACCGTACGCTTCCATGCCAGCCGGGGCAGGCTCAGCCGGCCGCGCAGGAAGTGCACGGCCATGCCGGAGATCAGGAACAGCAGGTCCATGCGCCAGAAGTTGGAGGCCAGCATGGGGTACTTCAGCCAGTCGGCGAGGTAGCTGCTCTTGAGGTGGAAGGTCCAGTCCTCGGCCGGCCCCACGTAAAGCATGCCCAGGTGGTAGAGGATCAGCAGGCCGAAGGCCAGTACGCGCAGGGCATCGATATCGTGGCGGCGGTTCATGAACGGCACTCCGTTGGCGAATGCCGGCCATGTTCCGCCGCAGCCCCCTTACCGGTCGCCCGCTAAGTGATTGATTGACCGTAAACAGGGACGAGTGGCGGGCGTCCGGGGACGAAAGGTGACGGGACAATCGCCAGTCCACGTAGAATCCGCGGATGACTCCCCGGCCGGCTTTTGACTACAACCGTTTCCAGCGCTGGCGCCGGCCTTTCGAGATCGGCTTCTGGGTGGTCATGCTGATGACCAACACCATCTTCAACGGCATGGTGGCCTGGTTCGACGACGTGTATCGCATCCATCGTGCCGACAGCTTCGAACCCTGGGTGTGGGAGGCCAGCAGCAGTCTGGCGATCCTCTCGCTGGTGCCCTTCGTGGTCTGGCCCACCCGCCGCTGGCCCATCCGTTTCGATACCTGGAAGGCCAACCTGAAGTTTCACCTGGCCATGAGCGTGCCGTTCTGCCTGGCCCACGTCGGCCTGATGATCGTGCTGCGCCTGCTGGCCTACCAGGCCCTCAAGGGCTGGCACTACCACTTCGGCAATGACTGGCCGCTGCAACTGGGTTATGAGTACCTGAAAGACATCCGCACTTACTTCTCGTTCGTCGTGACCATCACGGGCTACGGCCTGTTCGTGCGTCGCCTGCAGGGCGAGGCCAGCCTGCTGGCCGAGCCGGACGAAGGCCCTCCGGTGGAGCCGGTCGACCGGCCCGAACGCTTTCTGGTGCGCAAGCTCGGCAAGGAGTTCCTGATTGCCGCGAGCGAGATCGAGTGGCTGCAGGCCTCCGGCAACTACGTGAACCTGCATGTGCGCGGTCGCGACTACCCGCTGCGCGCCACCATGGCCGGCATCGAGGAGCGGCTCGACCCTTCGCGGTTCGTACGGGTGCACCGCAGCTATCTGGTCAACCTGGATTACCTCGCCGAGATCGAGCCGCTGGATACCGGCGACGCGCGCCTGACCATGCGTGACGGTGCCACCTTGCCCTGCAGTCGCCGTTTCCGCACCCAGTTGCGCGAACGCTTCGGCGACGTGCCGGTCAGTGCCTGAACGCCGGGTACTGTGGTTGCGTCCTAACCCGCCATCGTTCCACTCTTAATGCCTTCCCGTCACAGGACTTTCTCCATGAACCAGCGCCTACGCCTTGCTGCCACCACCTTCGGATCCCTGCTCGCGCTGGCCGGCTGTTCCCAGTCCGGTGACCAGGCCCAGGCGCCGCAGCAGGCCCAGGCGCCGGTTGACGACTCCGCTGGCAAGCTCGATACCTATCGCCAGCTGTTGCGCATCAACAACGACGAAATGGCCGTGACGATGGGCAAGGAGATCCTCAGCCGCTATCCCAACAGCGCCGCGGCCAAGGAAGTCCAGGAAACCCTGCCGGCGATCGAGAAGCGCTACATCGAGAACAGCGAAAAGAACCGGCTGGCTGGCCTGTGGCTGTATCAGGTATCGCCCATGGCTGGCGGCACGCAGTCCACGGCCACCATCTACACCAGCCAGCCCGGTGGTGAAAACCGCGTGCGGCTGGTGTTGCGCCGTCACACCGAATGGGGACAGAACGCCTTCCTCTTCAACGGTGGCCCGCATGGCTTCGTGTGCAAGGGCGTGTGTTCGATCAAGGCCACTTTCGACGGCAAGCCGGGCACCATCAGCGCGTTTGCGCCGACCACCGGTGAACCCGCACTGCTGTTCAAGGACGACAAGGGCTTCATTGCCCAGCTCGAAAAGGCCAAGAAGATCACCATGGACGTGACCCTGCAGGATGGTGAGAAGAAGGTCACGCTGGTGTTCGAAACCGGCGGTTTCGACCCGTCCAAGTGGCAGGCCGTGAGCAAGTCGCCCGCCAAGAAAAAGTAACGTCCACGCGCATGGGATTCATGCGTTGGTATGCCCAGCACTCTCGGAGATGAAGGTCATGGCAGTCAAACAACTTCTTGCCGCTGTTGCCGTGGTGGCCGCCCTCGGCGGTTGCACCCGCGTCGGCAAGGATTACACCTCGCGTATGGAAGCGCGCCAGCAGGATTACGCCGCTGCCGCCGGCACTCCGGTCAACAACTTCCACTACTTCAGCCTGTGGTCGTGGGAACCGCTCAGCAACCAGCAGCTGGCCGTCTATACGCGATCGAACGAAGCATGGCTGCTCGATCTCGACGGAAGTTGCCGCAACCTGGAGTTCACCAACCACATCAGCCTGACCTCCAGCGCCAGCGAAGTATCGGTGAAGTTCGACCGCGTGCTGACCGGCCCGGGCGATGCGCCGTGCTTCATCAAGCAGATCCGCCCGGTGGATCTGAAGAAGCTCAATGCGCCGCAGGAAGGCAAGCCGCGTGAGGTGGAAGAGGCGCCGCGGCCGGCGAAGTGACCGGTGAGGACTTCGCAGCGACCGGGTCTTGTGTCGATGCTTTGGTTCACTCGGTGATCCATGCCCAAGCCGCGCGCTATTGCTCCCCCTCCCCGGAGGGGAGAGGGTTGGGGTGAGGGGTGGGTGCTCGCCTCACCGTCTCACTAGAGCCGTCATCCCAGCAAAAGCTGGGATCCAGTGACTTTGCTCTTGGCCGTTGGCCTCGTGTAATACGGCGACCTGGCCGCTTACGCAGCGGGCGTTCCGACCTCCTGCCGGAGGCCGGGTCACTTTTCTTTGCTTGCTCAAAGAAAAGTAACCAAAAGAAAGAGCACCCCATCGCGGCGCTGGCCGATAGAGCCGGCCAGTGCGTGAGGGACGGCCGGGCTTTTCGACAGGACGTCCCTGTCCTGTCGAAAAGGGATCGGCATCCTTGCCGATCCCCCTGCGGGCCTGTCGTCCGCCCCTCACCGCCGCTCAAGGGGCGGGGTAGGTCAAAAGCAGACGGCTCGTGCAGCAATGGCATATCGCGTGCCGGCTTAGCTTCACTGTAGGAGCGCACCCTGTGCGCGACCACCTGACGGAGCGGTATCGACATGACGCTGCGGTCGCGCACAAGGTGCGCTCCTACAGGGGTCTCTCGCACCGTGTGATACCCGCTTCATTCTCGCCTCAGTGCTCACCCCAGTCCTCTCCCGAACGGGAGAGGACGAGCGACAGGTGATGTTCAACGTGAACAACCTAAGGGCAAGGAAGGATGTGCCGCGAAGCGGCACGACGCTCCGCGTTAAGTCCTCAGCGCTTAGGCGCGTTGCGAAGCGCTTTGAAGTGCCCGCTATGTAGAGGCGAAGGTTGTCCCGCAACAACCATCCTCGACCGTTCGGGCTTATCCCACCGGCATGCTGCCAGCCTTTAAGGCCATTTTCTTTGGGTTACTTTTCTTTTGGGCCAGCAAAAGAAAAGTGACTCGGCCTCCGGCAGGAGGTCGAAACGCCTCCGCTGCGTAAGCGGCAACCTGGCACCTGCGTGACTACCGAAGGCAGAGAGCAAAGGCACTGGATGCCCCGCCCTTCGGCGGTTGAACAGCGCCTCCCGCCTTCGCGGGAATGACGATCGAGGCGGTGGCCTGAGAACCGACCATCGCCGAAACTGCATGCCCCGCCCTCCGGCGGCCGAAAAGCGCTTCCTGCTTTCGCAGGAATGACGACTCTGGCGAAACGATGAGCTGGGCTCCAACCTCCACCCAGGCCGCCACGCCAGAACCCTCTCCCGAAGAAGAAAGAGTAAAAACCCCAGCGATCAGTTAAGAAACAACCTCTCCGCCAACTTCGCCAGCGGCTTCTCCATCGCATTCTGCAAGCGCGGCGGCAACTCCAGCGGCTTCAGCAACATCTTCACCGTCATCTCCGCCGGAATGTTCCGCTTCAGCAGATCCTGTGCGCGCCCGGTGATGCGCTTGAACTCCGCCTGATTCTCCGCCAGGTGCGGGTAGCACTGGTTGAACACATGACGCAGCGCGATGTCGCTGTCTTCGCTGCGGATCTCGTTGAGGCGGCGCAGGATGACGCGGAAGATCTTGTAACGGCTGAAGCCCTCGCGTTCGCGGTACAGGCGGAAGTGCTGGTAGAAATTCTTGTAGTGGCGTACTTCGTCGCTCTTGATGTGGCCGGTGAGCTGCTTGAGTACGGGCTCGTCGGTGATGTCGTTGAGCGCGCGATAAAGACTTGCCGTGCCGGTTTCCACCACGCAGCGGGCGGCCAGCTCCAGGCCCCGGCAAGGTTCCAGTTCTTCGGCGGTGCACACCGCGCCGTATTCCGCCCAGAACGAGGCGAAGCCCTTGTCCCAGTCGAACTCGGGCCATACGGTTTTCACGTAGGTGGCAAGGGCGCGGCCGTGTTGCAGTTCTTCGTGTTCCCAGTGCTGGCTCAGCCAGGTCTGCAGGGTTTCGTCACCGGCAAAGTGATCCACGAGGTTGTGTGTGTAGAGATCCGAGCCGCTCTCGACGAACGATGCGCTGCACAGCAGGAAGAAAAGATCCTCGTTCTGGCGAATGCGCTGGATCTCGATCTGGCTGAAGTCCAGGCTCTCGATGGTCCAGGGCAACGATTGGGTGTAGCTCACGCGGGCATTCCTGTGCGGGGGCCTAGCGGCTGGTTCAACGCATGGCGCGGCGCCAGCCTGGCATGACGGTCGTGTGACAGCATACTTGCAGATGACAAAAGCGGATTAATGAGCGCCCACCCGGGGCGCTCCGACCGGTCAGCGGATCACGGTCACGGGCACATGGGCGCGTTCCAGCACTTCGCCGGAGACGGAGCCAAGCAGCCAGCGTGCAAGTGCGCCGCGTTCGGTATGGCCGATCACGATATGGTCGATGCCGTGGCGGCTCACCTGGTCCATGAGTACGTCGCCCGGGGTGCCGCGCACCACTTCCGCGTCGATCAGCGGCGCCGAGCCGGGCACCAGCTGTTTCACTTCCTCGAGCAGGCGGGAACAGCGCGAGCCGCCCTGGTCGGTCATCATCAATGCACAGGTATCGGCGCTGCCCTCGGTGACCTGCAAGGCCGACACCACGCGCACCCGGCCGCCCGTGGCCAGTGCCAGCTCCACCGCAAAACGGACAGCGCGCTGCGAGGTGGGGGAACCGTCGTAACCGACCAGCGAATACTTGGGCATGCGCGATCTCTTGGTGCGGGTGGCAGGACGAAGCGGACCGGATGCATCCGGTGTTGCGACCTTCAACCACTGGGTTTTCGGGTGTCGATGCCAGCGTAAACCTCGCCGGGCGCCCGCGCCATGGTGTGCAAGATGTTTCGGGAGGGGTTCGGGCAACGCTCGTCGGCGCTGGCGCGAAGGTGCCGCGCTTGCGCATGCAAGCTGCCGTCCTGTCACGCTTTTTAGGGGTGGCAGGCGGTGCCCGTTGAGGGCGCCGTTCACGAACTGCTTGGTCAATTCCACGCAACGTTCACGGGAAGTGCCGACGATGGCAGTCGCAAAAGCGGACATCTGCCAGGGTTCAGTCATGGTGGCGAAAATGGCAGATGTCGTCCCGAGCTTCAGGACTCACCCCAAGGAGACTGCAATGATCAAGCGTACGTTCGGTATGGCGGCTCTGGTACTGGCTTGTGCAGGCGCGGCAATGACGCTGCCCGCGGCGCCGGCGAAAGCTGCCGAAGCGGAAGTGAAGTGCGACCTGAGCTTCAGTCTCTCGGGCTGGTCGATCATCTACAAGCACGCCTCGGGTAGCGGCACGGTGGTGTGCAGCAATGGCCAGAAGGCCAAGGTGAAGATCTCGGTGAATGGCGGCGGTCTGACGGCCGGCAAGTACCGCATCGACAACGGCAAGGGCGACATCACCCATGTGCGCAGCATCGACGACGTGTTCGGCGATTACGCGCAGGCGGGCGCCGAGGCCGGCGTGGTCAAGAGCGGTGAAGCGCAGGTGCTGAGCAAGGGCACCACGTCGCTGGCACTGCATGGCAGCGGCGAGGGCGTGAACCTGGGTGTTTCGGTGGGTGCGTTCTCCATCACCCGCGAGTAAACCGCCAGCCACCCGGCAGGTCCCAAAGGGCGCCACATGGCGCCCTTTGTTTGGGTACGCGTACACTTCGCGGATATCCGGTCGGAGTGTGCTCATGCGTCGTGTGTCGTTTCTGTTGTTGCTGAGTCTTCTGCTCGGGGTGCTGATGCCGCTGCATGCCGACGAAGCTGCTCCGGCCATGCCGCAGGCGGGCCAGGCAGCCCCCGGTTTCCGCCTGCAGGACCAGAACGGCAAGTGGCACTCGCCGGCCGACCACAAGGGTCACTGGGTGGTGCTGTATTTCTATCCGAAGGACTTCACGCCCGGCTGCACCACCGAGGTCTGCGCTTTCCGCGACGACGTGGCAAAGCTGCGCCAGCAAGGCGCCGATGTGCTCGGCGTCAGCCTGGACGACGTGAAGTCGCACGCCGAGTTCGCCGCCAAGTACCACGTGCCGTTCCCGCTGCTGTCCGACGCCGACAGCAAGACGGCCCAGGCCTACGGCGTGCTCGCCTCCAAGTTGGGCTTCAAGTACGCGCGCCGCACCACCTTCCTGATCGACCCGCAGGGCCGGATCGCGAAGGTCTATCCGGATGTGGATCCCGAAAAGAACTCCGCGCAGGTGCTGTCCGACCTGGCCACGCTGAAGGCGGCTTCCTGATGGCACTGGTGATGCGTAGCGATACCGCCCGTCGCGAAGGCTTTGCGTTCTGGCGCATTCTGGTATGGCTGATCCTGCTGCTCGCCGCCTACGGCTGCCTGCAATACGCCACCCACGCAGGGCAGCTGTGGCGTGCACTGGCCCCCCTGCCTGCTACTGACACGGGTGACATCCTGCAACTGCAGAAGATGCTCGCGTGGGACGTGCTTTATTTCTTCATGGCGTTCGCGCTGGTGGTGATCTGCGCGGGCGTCATTCTTCGCCAGGCGTGGGCGCGTTCCTCGCTGCAGATGGCCTCCGTGTTGCTGGCGGTGGGCTGGGGCCTGGTCGGCGGCATCATGCTGTTCCTGCAATGGCGCGAATTCAGCCAGGGAGTAGCCCTGACGAACGCGCAGGCGTCGCTGGATGCGGCCTCGCAGATGGCGCTTGCGCACATGCATCGCAGCTTCCTGATGGCCATGGGCATCAAGGCCCTGGGCGTGCCGGTGCTGCTGTGGCTGGCCTGGCGCCTTGGCCAGCCGGCGGTGCGCGGCCAGTTCCGCAGCCTGCGCGGGCGCCGCTGATTCAGGTTCGGTTGCCACGCCGCAGGTTATCGCTGCGGCAACGTCCGCTCCGGTTTTTCCCCATGCGCCTGCGCCACCTCTCCGTTCTCCTGGGCTTTTCGGCCGCCAGCATGGCGCTGCACGCCCAGGACCTGGCCACGACCTGCCACGCCACCAGCAGCTACGACCTGACCGTGGCCCCCGATCACCTCCAGTTCGACCGGGCGCAGCCGTCGCCGAAGGTGGTGGTGCTGCACGATGGCAGCCTGCGCACCGATGGTGCGGCGGTATCCATGCGTCCGGACGACGAAGACCGGCTGTCGCTGTTTGAGCGAGACCTGCGCGCCCTGGTGCCGCGGGCGAAGGCGGTGGCTGCCAACGGCGTGGACATGCTGGCCGCCGCCATGCACGACGAGGGCACCCGTCTGCAACTGGATGCCGCCACGCGGGCGGAACTTGACCGCCGGGTGGCCAGTCGCGCCGCTGAGCTGAAGCAGCGCATCGCCGCCAGCAACAGCACGCACGACTGGCAGGGCAACCTGGCCGACCAGTACGCCAACCAGCTCGCCGCCGACCTGATGCCCCTGCTGGCCAACGATCTGGGCCAGCAGGCCATGAACGCCGCCATGACCGGCGACCTGCAGGCCGCGGCCAGCCTGCGCGACACCGCCGCGGACCTCACCACCCAGCTGCGGCCGCGCCTGGAGCAGCGCATGCAGGCGCTGTCACCCCAGATCAAGGCGTTGTGTCCGTCGGTTCAGCGCCTGGCCGAGTTGCAGCAGGGCCTGCGCGGTGCGGGCGGGCAACCGCTGAATCTGCTCGAGGTGGGGCAGTAAAACCCCGGCTGAGCATGAGTCTCCTCTTCGCCCGGGATTAACCTTCTGCTAAGCGGCGGGGAGAGAGGATGGCGTCCGCCACCGTTCCAGGCGCAGCAGTCAGCAGGAGGCGACCGCGTGTCGCGCGCACCACACTACAACGCCCTGATCCGTCGGGGCATCGATGACCGTGCCCTGTATCGCCGGGCCCTGTCGCAAGTCCGAGAGCCCGGCCTGCAGGCGCTGCTGGGTGAGAATCTTCAGACCCTGGATGCCCTCATCGGCGACCTGCAGGCGCACGTCCACGCCGCCGGGCGCACCCCGGCCCGCCACGGCACGCTGGCGGGCGCCATCCGCAGCGTGCTTGCTGATATGGCCGTGGGCATGGCGGGCAATCGCGATTCGGCCTGGGTGCACTACCTGGCTCGCAACGAATGCGCCCTGCTGCATGTGTTCGAACAGCAGCTGGCGCGGGCGTCGGACGATTCGGCGCGTGTGCTGAGAGTCCAGTTGTCCCGCCTGCACGGCATCCACAAGGATATGCACTGCCTGGCTGGCACCACCCACGGTTGACCGGCCGCTTCGTCACCTCAAGGAACGGGCGTGATTTCGACTCCTGCCGACGTGCTGGACTTCTGGTTCGAGCCTGCCACCGAGGCGCACTGGTTCGCGCGCAGCCACGCGTTCGATGACGCTGTTCGCGAGCGTTTTGGCGCCACGCTGGAGGCGGCGCGCCGGGGCGATCTCGACGCCTGGGCCAATACCCCCGAGGGCTGGCTGGCGCTGCTGATCGTGCGTGACCAGTTCAGTCGCAATGTTTATCGCAATGATCACCGGGCGTGGTCCACCGATGCCGGCACGCAGGCCATCGCGCTGGCGGGCATTGCACGCGGGTATGACCAGGCCCTGTCGCCGCTCCAGCGCCTCTTTGCCTACCTGCCGCTGGAGCACGCGGAAGATCTTGCCTTGCAACAGCACTGCGTGAGCCTGTTCGAGAGGCTGGCGGCGGAGCAGCCCGAGGCTGCGCGCGCCCGCTTCAAGGACTTCCTTGATTACGCCCGGCAGCACCACGATGTGATAAAGCGGTTCGGCAGGTTTCCGCACCGCAACGCCGTCCTTGGACGTGCGGATACGCCAGCGGAGCAGGCCTATCTGTCCACCCCGGGCACCGGCTTCTGAGCGTCAACGACGACACGGAGTTCATCATGCGCCGCTAT
This sequence comes from Dyella telluris, assembly GCF_014297575.1. Taxonomy (NCBI): domain Bacteria; kingdom Pseudomonadati; phylum Pseudomonadota; class Gammaproteobacteria; order Lysobacterales; family Rhodanobacteraceae; genus Dyella; species Dyella telluris. The sequence goes on from NZ_CP060412.1 coordinate 2,770,643, forward strand.
CTCCTCCTTGCCCTGCTGCTGTTGAGTGCTTCCGCTTATGCGAGCAACACCTATCGCGTGGGCAGCTCGGTGCTCACCGTCGGTGACAGCGCCGTGCGCGCCATGCAGCTGATGGGCCAACCGGATTTCAAGGAGCCGGTCCAGAGCGACTTCGGCGGTTACCAGGGCGAGCGCTGGCAGTACCTGCGCGACGATGGGCGCGTGGTCATCATCACCATCATCAACGGCAAGGTCGCGGAGATTGCCGACCGCTCGCGTTGAGTGCGCCTTGCGGCCACGCCCTTGAGAGGGCGTGGCCGACACGTTGCGGTGGCGCCCGACGCATGCCGCCTTCCCCGACTGCCCCGATAAGGTGAATTCTCCGCGCCGCGCGCGCATGGAGAGGGGAGAGGGGCAATGCGTCGATACCTGGTCTTGGGTGGGCTCCTGCTCACCTGTGCGGTTCACGCCGGCAGCGGCACCCTGCGCGTCGGCAGCCAGGTGCTGGTGGTGGGCGACAGCGCCACGCGTGTCATCGAGCTGCTGGGCAAACCGTCCTATCGCGGTCACGCCAAGGCCGCTCCAAGCCAGCGCAAGAGCGGCAAGAAGGGCAGCAAGGCGAGCACCTCCGGTGGCGAGCAGTGGCAGTACCGGCAGGGCAACCGTCTGGTCACCATCACCCTGGCGGACGGCAAGATCACCGGCATTCGCGACGACGGCCGCTGAGCAGGATAGTGGCGCACATGCCGCCCATGCGATAAGAAGCGCGATTCCCCGGAGATCGCGCCATGTCCAACGTGCCCCCAGCGGCCGAGCACGCCTCGCCCAGCCTGCTGCGCCTGCGTCAGCCCGGCGCCCACGGCAAGGTCACCAACATCGAGTTGTTCTTCGACCTGGTGTTCGTCTATGCGGTGACGCAGCTCTCGCACACCCTGTTGCACGACCTGAGCGTGATGGGCGCGGTGCGCGTGCTGTTGCTGTTCCTGGCCGTGTGGTGGGTGTGGATTTTCACCGGCTGGATCGCCAACTGGCTGGACCCCGAGCGCCTGGCTGTACGCCTGCTGGTGCTGGCGCTGATGTTCGCCGGACTGTTGCTGTCCACCGCGTTGCCCGAGGCATTCGACGGGCGCGGCAAGGTATTTGCCATGGCCTACGTGGCCATGCAGGTGGGGCGTTCGCTGTTCATGGTCTGGGCCCTGCGCCATGCCAGCCAGTCCGCGCGCTTCAACTTCTATCGCATCACGACATGGCTGGCCGTCACTGGCGTGCTGTGGCTGGTGGGCGCGTTTGCCGATGGCCATGCGCGCCTCGCATGGTGGGCCGTGGCGCTGGGCATCGAGTACATGGGGCCGGCGGCGTTCTTCTACGTGCCCGGGCTGGGCCAGTCCTCCACCCGCGAATGGGACGTGGAAGGCGGCCATATGGCGGAGCGCTGCAGCCTGTTCGTGATCATCGCGCTGGGTGAATCGGTGGTGGTGATGGGCAGCACGTTCGCGGACAGTGCACGCACGCCGGATCTCTGGCTCACCTGCGTCACGGCCTTCATCGGTTGCGTGGCCATGTGGTGGATCTACTTCGACATGGGCGTGGAACGGGGCAGTCGCTCGATTCGCCATTCGGCCGATCCGGGACGTACCGCGCGCATCGCCTATACCTACCTGCATCTGCTGATCGTCGCCGGCATCATCGTCAGCGCGGTGGGTGACGAACTGAGCCTGACGCATCCGCACGCAGCACCGGACACGGCCCAGGTGGCCGTGCTGCTGGGCGGCCCGGCGCTCTATCTGCTGGGCAATGCCTTGTTCAAGCAGGCGGCCAACCAGACCAACGTGCCGCTGTCCCATCTCGCAGGACTCGGCCTGCTGGCGTTGCTGTTGTGGCCCGCGCACGCGATGACGGTGATGTCGCTGGCCACGGCCACCACCGTGGTGCTGGTGGTGGTCGCGGTGTGGGAGAGTCTTTCGCTGCGCGACCTGCGGCGCGAGCTGTACGGCGCAACGGAGGAGTAAGCGCCGGTCCTCTGCAGGAGCGCACCTTGTGCGCGACCGCAGAGTCAGGTCGGTACCGCTCCGTCAGGTGGTCGCGCACAGGGTGCGCTCCTACAAAGAGGCTTCAGGCGGCAGTCGGAACCTGCACACCATGCAACTCCGCCAGCAGCGCCTGCGCGCTCCACGTACGCCGCGCCTGTTCGGCTTCATGGATCAAGGCCACCAGCCGTGCGTTCACCGGCACGGTCACGCCATGCCGTGCAGCGATGCGCACCACCTCGCAACGGAGGAGTAAGCGCCGGTCCTCTGTAGGAGCGCACCTTGTGCGCGACCGCAGAGTCAGGTCGGTACCGCTCCGTCAGGTGGTCGCGCACAGGGTGCGCTCCTACAAAGAGGCTTCAGGCGGCAGTCGGAACCTGCACACCATGCAACTCCGCCAGCAGCGCCTGCGCGCTCCACGTACGCCGCGCCTGTTCGGCTTCATGAATCAAGGCCACCAGCCGTGCGTTCACCGGGGCGGTCACGCCATGCCGTGCAGCGATGCGCACCACCTCGCCGTTGATTGCATCCACTTCCGTGGGCCGGCCGCGCTCCAGGTCTTCCCACATGGACGAACGCGCCACCGGGTCGATGGCCAGCAGGCGCGACGCGAGACGGCGGAACCAGCTGTCCGGCATTTCCAGCACGCGCGGCAACCATTGCGGGCGCAGGGGGGTGAGCTTCGCGGGCTGGACCTGTGCGGCGGCGAAGACCGCGAGTGCTTCGCGCTGGGCCAATGCCAGACAGCGTCGCCAGTCGCGTTGCGACAGCTCGTCCTTCAGGGGCACGTTGGCCAGTGCATTGATGGCGTTGTTGAGGTTCAGCAGCAGCTTGGCCGCCAGCACCGCGGGCATGTCGGGGCGCGCCATCAGGGGCAGGCCGGACGCCTCGAAAACCGGGAAAAACGCCGCCAGCGAATCGTGTGCCTCCACCATCAGTTCGCCGCCGGAACCCTGATGGAAATCGCCGGGTATGCGCTGCAGCACGTTGAACGGCACCATGCCGGCCAGCACCGGGTGTCCCGGCAGCGCGTCGCGCAGGATGGCGGCGTTGTGCAGGCCGTTCTGGAAGCTCACCACCGGCACGCCGGGTGCAATGATGCCCGCCAGCTCCTGAGCAACGGTTTCCGTGGCGGCCGACTTCACGGTGACCAGCACCAGGTGTGCCTTGGCGGCGGCGAATGGATCCACCTGCAGCTCGACGTCGCGCGTGGCCACGTGCTCGTGCCCGCCGCGCAGATCGCTCCAGTCCAGGCCGCCGTGGATACGCCATGCATCGATGACGCGTCGCCGGCCGATGCAGGTAATGCGCGCATGCTCATGCAGCCGCGCCGCGAGATAGCCGCCGACGCTGCCCGCGCCATAGATGGCAATGCGGGGCAGGGCGTGCACGCTCATGCGACGGCCTTGGCCGCGGCACGACCGGCGATGCGGCCGGAGAACAGGCAGCCACCGAGGAAACTGCCTTCCAGTGCGCGATAACCGTGCAGCCCGCCACCACCGAAGCCTGCCGCTTCGCCCACCGCGTAAAGGCCGGGCAGCGGCGCGCCGTCATGACCGAGCACGCGTGCGTCCAGGTCGGTTTCCAGGCCGCCCAGCGTCTTGCGCGTCAGGATGTTCAGGCGTACGCCGATCAGCGGACCGTTCGCGGCATCCAGCAGTCGATGCGGTTTGGCCACGCGCACCAGCTTGTCGCCGCGATAGCGACGTGCGTTGTGGATGGCCATCACCTGGCTGTCCTTCGCAAACGGATTGTCGAACTGGCGGTCGCGCGCTTCGATCTCGCGCCGGATATGCGCTACGTCGAGCAGCGTATTGCCGGCCAGTGCATTCATGCCGGCGACCAGATCCTCCAGCGTATCGCGCACGATGAAATCGCGGCCGTGCTGCTTGAAAGCCTCCACCGGCGCCGGCGCGCCCTTGCCGACCGCGCGTTTGGCCACTTGCCGCCAGCTCTTGCCGGTGAGGTCGGGGTTCTGTTCCGAGCCCGACAGCGCGAACTCGCGCCGGATGATCTGCTGGTCGAGGATGAACCAGCTGTAGTCGTGGCCGGTGCGGCGCAGGTGTTCCAGCGTGCCCAGTGTGTCGAATCCCGGCCACAGCGGGCCCGGCAGGCGGTTGCCGGTGGCGTCGAACCAGAACGACGACGGGCCCGGAAGAATGCGGATCGCATGTCGGGGCCAGATCGGGCTCCAGTTCTCGATGCCTTCCACGTAGTGCCACATGCGGTCGCGGTTGATCAGGCGCGCACCGGCATGTTCAGTGATGCCCAGCATGCGGCCGTCCACGTGCGCAGGTACGCCGCACAGCATGTGCGCCGGCGGCGGACCCAGGCGTTCGGGCCAGTTCTGCCGCACCAGTGCGTGATTGCCGCCGATGCCGCCGGAGGCCACGATCACCGCCTGCGCGTGTTGTTCGAAGCCATGCAGCACGTCGCGCGAGCTGGGCTTGCCGCGCGCCATGCCGTCGGCCGCCAGCACGTTGCCGCGCACGCCGGTCACGGCGCCGCCTTCCACCATCAGCTCATCCACGCGATGGCGGAAACCAAACTTCAGCAGGCCCTTCGCCTGCGCTTCACGCGCGCGTCGCACGAACGGTTCGATCACACCGGGGCCGGTGCCCCAGGTCACGTGGAACCGCGGTACGGAATTGCCGTGGCCCACGGAACCGTGGCCGCCACGTTCGGCCCAGCCCACCACCGGAAACCAGCGCATGCCCATGGCGTGCAGCCAGGCGCGTTTTTCACCAGCGGCGAAATCCACGTAGGCTTCGGCCCAGCGGCGCGGCCACGCATCCTCGGGACGATCGAACGCCGCCGTACCCATCCAGTCGGCGAGCGCCAGCGCGTGCGAATCGCGCACGCCCATGCGCCGTTGTTCCGGCGAGTCGACGAAAAACAGTCCTCCGAATGACCAGAACGCCTGCCCCCCCAGGCTTTGTTCCGGTTCCTGGTCCAGCACCAGCACACGCTTGCCGGCATCGGCCAGTTCCGTGGCGGCCACCAGCCCTGCGAGGCCGGCTCCCACCACGACCACATCGCACCCGTCCCGCATCCTCCGCCTCCCCGTGGCGATTCGCGTTCCCGAGCCGCGAACTTAGCGTGCCCGTTCAGCCATTCCTAGGTGCGCTGCGTCATAGGCCAGAAGGCACGCCATGACCGACGGCACGGCATGACGTGCGGCCCATGCCGGGCTTTCGTGCCGTGCGGCATCGTGAGCTTCGACGACGCGCGGCAAGGCGCGGACGCAGCACACGGAGGGAGCAGGATGCGTACCACCTTGATGGCTTGCGCACTGGCGACGGGATGGGCGCTGGTTGGCACTGCCCAGGCAGGCGGTGTCGACGTGCACGACGACCGGTGCGGTTACTCCACGGATTACGACGTGCAGGTCATGCCTGATGGCGTCGCCTTTCATCGCGACAACGGCAAGCCGGCCGATGTGTTCATGCATGACGGTCACCTGCGCGTGGACGGTCGCAACGTGGCGGTGAACAACGACGATGCGTTGCGCCTGCGCGATTACGAACGGCAGGTTCGCCAGTTGCTCCCTGATGTGGCGAGTGTGGCGCGCGACGGCGTCAACATGGGTTTCGCGGCGATGCGCACCGTGTTGATGACGTTTGCCGAGAACGATGACGAGCGTCATCGCCTGGTCGGCCGCCTCGACGACAACCATCGCCAGGCACTCGCGCGTATCGACAACGGCCTGGGCAAGGGCGTGTGGAAAGTGACCGACATGGAGCGGGTGGTCGAGAAGAGCATCGAGACATCGGTATCGGATCTGGTGGCCAAGGTGGCTGGCGAGGCAGTGGAAGCCGCGCTGACCGGCGACGGAGACCGGGTGGCGGCGCTGGAGGCACGCGCCAGCACGCTCGACCAGAGCCTGGATCGCGAAATGGGCCGGCGTTCGGGCGAACTCGGTCGCCGTGCCGAGGCGTTGTGCCCGAAGCTGGGTTCGCTCGATGCCCTGCAGCAACAGTTCCAGTTTCGCCTGCCGGACGGCTCGCGCCTGCAACTGCTCGACGATGACAAGGACAACAAGAAGCTGATAACAGCCACGGATAGTGCGCGCGCCGGAAGAGGCGACCTCGTTCACTGATCCACGGTCGGGGCTCCCCAGCACGACATTGGACCGCGTCGGTCTCCGGCGTGGTCCCGTTTTGCATGCGCGCGGACAACGGAACCTTGATTGGCGGGCTGTTAGGCTCGCGAGGTTTGCTATCCGAAGGACTCGCGATCCATGCATCAACTTCTGGCCCGCCTGCCGCTTTCCGAAGGCTCCATCAACACGATCATCAACCTCGTTCTGGCGCTATTGCTGCTGCTGATCGGCCTGTGGCTGGCCGCACGCGTAGCCAACGTCGCGCGCCGCGCGATGCAGCGCGCCAGCCTCGATGAAACCCTGATCGGCTTCCTGCGCAACGTGATCTACGGCGTGCTGATCGCGGTGCTTATCGTGATGGTGCTGCAGCAGGCCGGCGTGCCTTCGGCGCCGCTGGTGGCCGCGCTGGGAGCCGGCGGCCTCGCCATCGGCCTGGCCTTGCAGGGCTCGCTCAGCAATCTCGCGTGGGGCGTGCTGCTGATCCTGTTCCGGCCACTGCGCGTGGGCGACTACATCCGCGCCGGCGGCGTGGAGGGCACGGTGGCAGGCGTGAGCCTGATGTACACGCTGCTGGTGATGCCGGACAACCGCGAAGCCGCGGTGCCCAACGCCAAGATCGGCTCCGACGCCATCATCAATTTCAATCGTCGCGGCACGCGACGTTTCGAGCTCAAGGTGGGCATTGGCTACAAGGACGATATGGGCAAGGCGATGGACCTGGTCCGCGAGCTGTTCGCTGCCGACGCGCGCATCCTGCGCGATCCCGAGCCTGGCGTATGGCTGGACAGCCTGGGTGACGGCGCGGTGGTGCTGGTGATGCGGGCGCATACCCGTGTTGCCGATTCGTGGCCCGCCCAGACCGATTTCCTGCGCGCCGTGAAGGAGCGATTCGAGGCCTCGGGCATCAACATGGCGGTGCCCCAGCGCGAGGTGACGGTGGTGCGGGGAATCCTGCCGGAGCAGACCACCTGACCAAGTGGAATGCCCTGTCGGGCCGTGGTTTTCGACGATTCCGGCAAAGAGGGGCCGAAACCCTCGACCAAAGTCGTGCATACGTATGCGAATGGTGCCTTCAACCGATCCAAAAGCGTCCGGAACCGGGTCTCGTTCGCTATGATTGATGCCTTACGCGGCCGTCATCCCCGCCGGCTCGCCATCGCCATCCGTAGGAGAAACCATGGCCGACCTTAAAGAAGCACGCGTCCCCGATATCGGCAGCGAAAACGTGCCGGTGATCGAAGTGCTGGTGAAACCCGGCGACAAGGTGGCCAAGGAGCAGGGCCTGGTCACGCTGGAATCGGACAAGGCGACCATGGAAGTGCCGGCCCCGTTCGCGGGCACGGTGAAGGAAGTGAAATTGAAGGTGGGTGACGAGGCCTCCGAAGGCACGCTCATCGCCATCATCGAGGTCGAAGGCGACGCCGCGGCCCCCGCGCCCAAGCAGGCTGCGCCGGCCAAGGCCGAAGCGCCCGCCAAGGCTGCTCCCGCGCCGGCTCCCGCTCCCGCCGCCCCCGCTGCAGCGCCCGCCGCTGGCGGTGGTGCCGTGCAGGAAGTGAAGGTGCCCGACATCGGCAGCACCGACGTGCCCGTCATCGAGATCCTGGTGAAGGTGGGCGACACCGTCGCCAAGGACCAGGGCCTGATCACGCTGGAATCGGACAAGGCCACGATGGAAGTGCCGGCCCCGTTCGCGGGCGTGGTGAAGGAACTCAAGGTCAAGCTGGGCGACGAACTCTCCGAAGGCAGCGTGATCGCGCTGGTCGAAGCCGCCGGTGGCGCGCCCGCTGCTGCGCCGGCCCCCGCGCCTGCTGCTGCCAAGGTCGAAACGCCCAAGGTGGAAGAAAAGCCCGAGCCGGTCGCCGGCCGTGGCGTGCTGCCGGGCAACGCGCCGGAAGGCGATGTCGCGCCCACCGCGCGTCCGCCGTTCGACGCCAACATCGTCATGCCGGGCGACGCCCCGTATGCCAGCCCGGCCATCCGCGCTTTCGCGCGCGAGCTGGGCGTGGACATTCGCCAGGTGAAGGGTTCGGGCCGTGGTGGCCGCATCCAGCGTGAAGACGTCACTGGTTACGTGAAGCACGCGCTTGCCTCCGGTGCCCGTCCGGCCGGTGCGCCGGTCGCGGCCGGCGGCGGCCTCAACCTGCTGCCGTGGCCGAAGGTGGACTTCAGCAAGTTCGGCGAGATCGAAGAAAAGGCGCTGTCGCGCATCCAGAAGATCTCGGGTGCGAACCTCGCCCGCAACTGGGCGATGATCCCGCACGTCACCCAGCACGAAGACGCCGACATCACCGAGCTGGAAGCCTTCCGCAAGAAGCTCGGCGAAGAGAACAAGGACCTGAAGGTCACCCCGCTGGTGTTCCAGATCAAGGCGGTGGTCGCGGCGCTGAAGAAGTTCCCGCAGTTCAACGCCTCGCTGGATGAAACCGGCGAGAAGCTGATCCTCAAGAAGTACTTCCACATCGGCATCGCGGTGGACACGCCCGATGGCCTGGTGGTGCCGGTGATCCGCGACTGCGACAAGAAGGGCCTGCTGGACCTGGCCACCGAACTGGGTGAGATCTCCAAGAAGGCACGCGACAAGAAGCTTGGCCCCAGCGAAATGTCGGGCGGCTGCTTCTCCATCTCCTCGCTCGGCGGCATCGGCGGCACGGCGTTCACGCCTATCGTCAACGCGCCGGAAGTGGCCATCCTTGGCGTGTCCAAGGCAGCCATGAAGCCGGTGTGGAACGGCAAGGAATTCGCCCCGCGCCTGGTACTGCCGCTGTCGCTCAGCTACGACCACCGCGTGATCGACGGCGCGCTCGCCGCGCGCTTCGCTTCCTACCTCGCACAGCAGCTGGGCGACATCCGCCGCCTGCTGCTCTGACCTGGCTTTTCCCCTCTCCCCTCCGGGGAGAGGGCAGGGTGAGGGGCGGGTGCTCGCGATACCGCCTCAACAGGTAGCGAACAAGAACAAAGGATTCCCCATGGCAAGCACCATCGAAATCAAGGTCCCCGACATCGGCGGTCACGACAACGTGCCGGTGATCGAGGTGCTGGTGAAGGTCGGCGACACGGTCGCCAAGGAACAGAGCCTGATCACGCTCGAATCGGACAAGGCGACGATGGAAATTCCGTCGAGCGCCGCCGGCGTGATCAAGGAACTGAAGGTCAAGGTCGGTGACGAAGTCTCCGAAGGCGCGCTGATCGCCGTGCTCGAAGCCGCCGAAGGCGCCGCCAAGGCAGAGGAAGCACCGAAGGCAGCCGCGCCGGCACCTGCGCCGGCCCCTGCCGCTGCGCCTGCCGCGGCTCCCGCGCCGAAGGCAGCCGGTGCATCGGGTCGTACGCCGGACATCGAATGCAAGCTCGTCGTGCTCGGCTCGGGCCCCGGCGGTTACACCGCCGCGTTCCGCGCGGCCGACCTCGACGTCGACACCGTACTGGTCGAGCGTTACGCGTCGCTGGGCGGCGTGTGCCTCAACGTGGGCTGCATCCCGTCCAAGGCGCTGCTGCACGCTGCGGCCGTGATCGACGAAGCCGATGCCATGGCCGCGCACGGCGTGAGCTTCGGCGCGCCGAAGATCGACCTGGACAAGCTGCGCGACTTCAAGACCAAGGTGGTCGGCAAGCTCACCGGCGGCCTGGCCGGCATGGCCAAGCAGCGCAAGGTGCGCACCGTGCAGGGCGTGGGCACCTTCGTCTCGCCGAATGAGATGGAAGTCCAGACGGCTGAAGGCACCAAGCTGATCCGTTTCGAGAACGCCATCATCGCCGCCGGCTCGCAGTCGGTGAAGCTGCCCGCGTTCCCGTGGGACGACGAGCGCATCATGGATTCCACCGGCGCGCTCGAGCTGAAGGAAGTGCCCAAGAAGCTGCTCGTCGTCGGCGGCGGCATCATCGGCCTGGAAATGGCCACGGTGTATTCCTCGCTCGGCAGTGAAGTGACCGTGGTCGAGTTCATGGACCAGATCATCCCGGGCGCCGATGCCGACCTGATCAAGCCGCTGGCGCAGCGCCTGGCCAAGAAGCTCAAGGGCGTGCACCTCAAGACCAAGGTGGTGGACGCCAAGGCCACCAAGAAGGGCATCGAGGTCAGCTACGAAGGCGAGAGCATTCCCGAAACCACGCTGTTCGACCGCGTGCTGGTGGCCGTGGGCCGCTCGCCCAACGGCAACAAGATCGGCGCGGACAAGGCTGGTGTGGCCGTGACGGAGCGCGGCTTCATCAACGTCGACACGCAGATGCGCACCAATGTGAAGCACATATACGCCATCGGCGACCTGGTAGGCCAGCCGATGCTGGCGCACAAGGCCACGCATGAAGCGCGTGTCGCGGCCGAAGTCGTGTCCGGCATGAAGAGCTACTTCGATGCGCGCGTGATTCCGTCCGTTGCGTTCACCGATCCGGAAGTGGCATGGGTGGGCGTCACCGAGCGCGAGGCCAAGGAAAAGGGCCTCAAGGTCGGCGTGGGCAAGTTCCCGTGGGCGGCCAGCGGCCGCGCCATCGGCATCGACCGCACCGAGGGCTTCACCAAGCTGATCTTCGACGAGGAAACCCATCGCATCGTCGGTGGCGCCATCGTCGGCCCGCACGCGGGCGACCTGATCAGCGAGCTTTGCCTGGCGATTGAGATGGGCGCGGAAGCGGCTGACATCGGCCTCACCATCCATCCGCACCCGACGCTTGGCGAATCGGTGGGCATGGCGGCCGAAGTTTACGAAGGCACCATCACCGACCTGTACATGCCGAAGAAGAAAAAGTAAGCAGGCAGCGTCGACATGAAAAAGCCCGGGATTTCCCGGGCTTTTTTTTAACCAACGGCGGGAGGTCAGTTCGATTCGGGGAACTGGATCGACGGCGTGCTGCCACTCGATGCGGTGCAGCTGCCCAGGTTGAGATTGTTGCTCTCGCCCGTGCTGCCGGAGTTGGCGACACAGGACGGGGCGGCGGTCGAGCCGTTGGACACCGCAAGCTTCACCGTGATGTGCGAGCCGCTGTTGAACTGCGCTTCCGAACCGCCAGCGTTGCCCACCACGTTGAACTCGCCGACCTTCCACACGGTGGCCAGGTACAGCACGCTGTCGTTGCCACTGGAGCTGTAGGCCGTGGTGCCGTTGGTGAACACCACCGTGTCCTTGCCGCTTGCGGTGGCGCTGCCGGTGAGCTTCACGTTGCCCAGCTGCGTGGCGGGCACGTCCGGCGCGGTGGTGGCGGCGCTGTTCTTGTAGCAGTCGCCGGCGCCGTCGCTGCCGAAGCCGCTCGGGCAACGCCTGCCGCCGTAGTTGATCAGCCAGTACTGCATGAACACGGCGGCCGAGCCCTGCACTTCATAGTCCGGCGCATAGACGAACTGCTGCCACACCGTGCAACCAGAGTGTCCTTTGCAGGCGGACGTGGTGTCGTCGAAGCTGGAATTGATCTGCAGCGAGTACTCGTTCGGACCCAGGATGCCGCCGCCGCCATAAGCGGCCACGCCCACGCCGGTTTCCGAGGTCACGCCCGTCACGGACGGGAACGTGCCCACGGCCTGCTTGATCAGGGTGGCGGACTGCAGCGTGTAGTCGTTGCCGTTGCCAGCGGTTTGCGCAGCACCGCCGAAGAGGCGGAAGCGCGGCACGGGTGCAACGCGCGGCTGGAGTGCATGGCAGGCGGTCTGGTGCCAGACGATGCTGGGGTACGACGCCTGGAAGCAACCTTCCGACGGTGTGGCGATCTGCGCCATGGCGTCGCGCCAGCTGGCGCGCGACTGTTCCTCCATGGGGCTGACGTACTCCGGCGTCGCCTGCACGGAGGCGCCACCCGAAGGTGCGGCGTAAACGGCAGGAAGGAAGGCGGCGCCGATCAGGCCGGCGAGCAGCGCAATCTTGGTCTTTGCACGCATTGAATATCTCCCAGGTACGCAAATAACCATCGGTTTTCGACCGAGGACGATTCCGTCGGCCGATGACAGGCAAAACTGCCTACACGCCAGCAGTCGGGCGACTGCAGCGAATCCCTTGCGGTTCCTATGGGTGCTTCCTTGGAAGGAAGACGAAGCGGGTACTCCCCAGTGCTGAGTGATTGGGAAAACGCAGTGTCCCCTTGGCACTCCGGAGTACTTGGTACTCCTTGGATCATGCGGATTGCAAATCGAAAAATCATGCGTCGGTCGGAGTAAGCCCTATGTCAGCAACCATGCATCGCCGGGCTCGATCCGATGCCTTGAACACCAAGCTTATTTTCCAGGTAAACCGCGGGCGTCGAATTGCGCTTGACGAGAGCTGGCCGCAAGAAGACGCGGCTACGAAAACCGCCGCAAGGACGGCTTAAAGCAGGGCTTGTCCATAGCTGCCATGGGCAGTGAAGGGTGCCGGAAAGAACCCATGGGGTTCATGGGTCGAATGCCTGCGGCGCGCCATGAAGGCGGCATGCAAGCAAAAAGAAAGAGCCCGGATAGACCGGGCTCTTTGTCTTGCACGTCTGAAACCGCAGCGATCAGTTCGATTCGGTGAACTGGATGTACGGCGTGGAACCACCGGCGGTGGAGCAGGTGCCCAGGTTGAGGTTGTTGCTCTCGCCCGTGCTGCCGGAGTTGGCAACGCACGACGGAGCCGTGGTGGAGCCGTTGGATACGGCCAGCTTCACCGTGATGGACGAGCCGCTGTTGAACTGCGCTTCCGAACCGCCGGCGTTGCCGACCACGTTGAACTCGCCGACCTTCCACACGGTGGCCAGGTACAGCACGCTGTCCTTGCCGCTGGAGCTGTAGGCGGTGGTGCCGTTGGTGAAGACCACGGTGTCATTGCCACCGGCGGTGACGCTGCCGGTGAGCTTCACGTTGCCCAGCTGCGTGGCCGGCACATCCGGCGCAGTGGTGGCGGCGCTGTTCTTGTAGCAGTCGCCGGAACCGTCGCTGCCGAAGCCGGAGGGGCAGCGCGAGCTGCCGTAGCCGATCAGCCAGTACTGCATGAAGACGGCCGCCGAGCCCTGCACTTCATAGTCAGGCGCATAGACGAACTGCTGCCACACCGTGCAACCGGAGTGGCCTTTGCAGGCGGATGTGGTGTCGTCAAAACTGGAGTTGATCTGCAGCGAGTACTCGTTGGCGCCGAGAATGCCGCCGCCGCCATAAGCCGCCACGCCCACGCCGGTTTCCGAGGTCACGCCGGTCACGGTCGGGAAGGTGCCCACGGCCTGGGTGATCAGGCTGGTGCTCTGCAGCGTGTAATCGTTGCCGTTGCCGGCGGTTTCGGCAGCGCCACCAAAGCCACGGAAGCGCGGCACCGGTGCAACGCGCGGCACCACTTCGTGGCAGGCGGTCTGGTGCCAGATGACGCTGGGATACGTGGCCTGGAAGCAGCCATCCGACGGCGTGGCGATGTGCGCCATGGCGTCTCGCCAGCTGGCGCGGGCCTGCTCTTCCAGCGGGCCGACGCTTTGCGTCGCCGCCTGCATGGAGGCGCCGGCGGTGGGTGCGGCGTAAACGACGGGAAGGAAGGCGGCGCCGATCAGGCCGGCGAGCAGCACAATCTTGGTTTTTGCACGCATTGAGTTTCTCCCTGGTACGCGAATGGTTATTGGTTTTCGGCCGCGGAGAATTCCGTCAGCCGATGACAGACAACAACTCACCTACACGCCAGCAACCCGACGGTTGCAGCGCTTTCGCTTGCGATCTCATTGCTCCTTCCGAATGACGGAAGGCGAATCGATGACGTCCCCAGCATCGAGTACTCGGGGATAACAGGGCGGCCCCTGAGTACTCCGGAGCGTTTGGTAACCCATGTGTCACGCGGTTGCAAATCGAAAAAAAGTGCGTCCTTTGATGTAAGGAACACGTCAGACTGCTTTGTATCGATAGAAACAATGCGACGCATTGAGCGCAAAGAGAAAATCGGCGCGATGATTCCAGTGCCGGCCTCGGTGCGAAAGGGAGTGCTCGCAAAAAGGCACGAGCGTGAAAATCGTCATCACGACGGCTTATTGCAAGACAGGTCGATCACTGTCGCGGTGTGAAGGAAACCGCTTAAAACAAGCCATTTTCGACATCATCGGAATGTCTGTGATGCGCTTCGCAATTCGTGGTGTTGTTCGATCGGAGTTGTGACTGGTGCGTGAAGTCTTTCGATGCGCAAACGCGCGCCGCGCCTTGCTGGCGGCAGCGTCGGCAAAGTGGCGGCAGGAGTAGCGTGATCGAGTCCGGCGCGATGGTTGCGAATGGCGATGTCGTGCACGCCGTGCGAGATCGCGCCGAGGCACGGTCTCGCTATCGATGTCGGGCCTTACTTTTCCGTGTTCGCCAGCGCCGCCTTGATCGGCACGGAGGTCTCTCTCAGGTAACCCACGGTGCCCTTCGAGCTGTTGATCATCTGCTGCAGCACGCTGAGGAACTCCACCGGGTCGACGTCCTTGCCCAGGTTGATGCGCGTCTGCAGATCCACCATGCGCGGCGCGTCGAGCGCCAGCGTCGCGTTGTGCGAAGTCCAGCTGGCCGCATCGCGCAGGGCGGCGTAGGCGGCGGCATAGCGGTGCAGGCGTGACACGTCGATCCAGGTGGCAGACTGGTTCGCCACCGCGACATCCCACGCCTGCGTATTGAACGCCGGCCAGTTGATGCTCAGCGCAAACTTTCCACTCAGCTCGCGAATGTGCCTGTTGACCTCGGCATCCGGCAGGCCCTTCTTCACGTCATCGGCCACGGCTTGCTGGATCGCCGTCAACGGCGCGAGTTTCTTCTCGTCCGTCTGGATGGCGTCCTGTATGTCCTGCAGCGTACTGCCGAGTTCCGCATTGATCTGCGCGCTGGCGTACTCAGCAGCGTGTCGATGATGTGCGTGCTCGATCCACTGCTCCAGGCCCAGCGCGGTGAGAATACTGAGCACGATCATCAGGTAGTGCTGCAGGAACTCGCGCAGCGAGTGCATCTTCACCTTGGGTACTTCGAAATGCATGGGGAATTCGTCCATGTCAGGCATTGGAATACGCGGCCGTGCTGGCGGCCGCTACAAGGTGGTCATTCGTCGTAGCCGAGCCGCGCCATCATCGGCCGCAGTATCGGCAACACCGGCTCGAACTTGTCGCGGTACGCTTGCCAGCGATCAACGGCCTTCCGATGAATGCCCTGGGTGACCTGCGCGTAGCTCGGCGTGCTGATGTAACCCTTGGCGCGGGCATGCTCCGCAAAGCGTGCCATGGGGGTGCTGTCTTCCACCTGCAGGAATTCGCCCAGCCGTACGAGATGCTCGTCGAAGCGCGAGACGACGGATTCGTAGCGCCACTCCAGCACACGGGGAGCAAACACCTCCACGTGGCGGAACCAGTGTTCGAAAGCATCCACGTATCCGCGCGCGAGACGCTCCAGCGACGAGCACAGCACCATGAAGGCTGGCGAGCGGAACGGCTGCATGAAACAGCTCATCAACACATCGCAGGGGTGGCGCAGGCACAGGATGATGCGGGCCTCCGGAAACAGCCGCATGATCATGGGCAGGCACAGCATGTTCAGCGGGTTCTTGTCGACCAGTCGCCGGCTGCCGAGGTCCGGTGCAATCCGCTGTACGTCCGCGGCATAGAGTTCCCGCAGCTGATCCACGTTGGCCTGGGTCAGCCCGGCGAGATCGGCTGGGTACGCCTGGCCCGCCAGCTGCATGCGCTTGATCAGTTCGTAGATGAAGGCGCGCTCGTCCATCGAGCGGAAATCGGGGTGCGCATCCAGCATCTGTTCCAGCAGCGTGGTGCCGGAACGGGGAAAGCCCACCACGAACACCGGGCTCTTGTCGCTGCCTGGCGCATGCAGCGGCGACCATCGGTCGCGTTCGAGCCGGCTGACCGATTGCGTGACCATATCCAGCGGCTGGCTGCCTGGCTCAAGCAGCTCGGGGACGAAGTCCCGGGCGAATCGCAGCTGCGAGGCGTGGGCGTCGTCCAGCGCCTGCCATGCGTCTTCGCGGCGGCCCTGCTTGTCGCGAATGGCGGCCAGGCTGAAAGCCGCGCCGGCCCGCAGATGGGCATCCTGGTGCTCGTTGCGCAATCCGTCGAACAACTGCGCCGCCTGCTCCAGCTCGCCGCGCCGCGACGCAACGCTGGCGTGCACCTGCAGCCCGGCGTGTCGAAGCTCCCAGTCATGGGCGGGCAGCGATGCAAGCGATTCCAGCGGCAGGTCGGCAAGCTCGGTGACGGCCCGCTCGATCTGGTTGCTGCGTTCGTACATGGACGCGCGCATGGCGGTGATGCGCTGCGCCAGCGAAAGGCATTGCGGCCCTTCCGGCAGCACCGCCTGTGCCAACGTACGAAAGGCCAGATCCTGGTAACCGAGGCTGGAAAGCATGGTGGCCAGGATCAAGGCCTGTTCGGCGGGCTGGGGCGGCCATTGCCCTGCGCCGTCGAGCATCACCTCGGCGCCGCGCGTGTCGCCGCAGAAGTGGCAGGCATAGGCAGCCTGAAGACGCGCCTCGATGAAGTCGGGGGCAAGGCTCACGGCCTGCAGCAGCGTTTCGCGAGCGATCAGCCAGCGCTGTTGCTGTGAGTAGAGCAGGCCAAGGTTGTACTGGACGTCGGCCTGTTCGGGGGCAAGCTCGATGGCCTTGCCCAGCGCACGTTCGGCGAGTTCAGGGTTGCCTGCCGCACGCGCGGCGTTGCCCAGGTTGTTCCAGTAGGCGGAGACATCCGGCCGGCGTTGCGTAAGTCGCTGGAAATTGTCCAGCGCATCGTGGACGTGGCCTGTCGACTGCTGCGCCGCGCCCAGCAGGAGCAGCACCGTATCGTCGGCCGTGGCGGGGTCACCGGCGGCCTGGCCGAGGGCGAGCAGGCGGTGCATGTCACCGGCGTTGAACGCCGTGATCATGCTTGCAATCAGTTGCTCGGACGATGATGACGCGGACGTGCCCATCGCCTGATCTTAACAGCGATGTGGCCGCAACAAGCGTTGCGGCCACATGCCTACCTTCCGTCGGACGGTGCTTAGAACTTCACCGTCGCACGAGCCCAGTAGTAGCGACCCATCACGTCATACGTTGCCGTATCGACGTTGTAGTTCAGGCCGTTCTGGTACACCAGCGGCGGGACGCGACCGGTGAGGTTGTCGATACCCACGTCGAACTTCGTGTGGGCAGCTGCCCACTCGTAGCCAGCCTGGATGTTGTGGTACGTGATGGCACCCATCGGCATGGCCACGGCCTCGCCGGTGTCGGCGTAGGCGGTGAGGTTCTTCAGGTGGTTGATGTAACGGCTCTGCCACTGGGCGCTCCAGTTACCGAGCGACCAGTTCAACGTCAGCGTGCCACGCCAGCGGCTGATGTTGCCGAACTGCTGGGTGTAGGTGCCCGCGTAGTTGATCGTCTCCGCACCCGGTGCACCCGGCGTGGCGTCGTTCTTGAACGTATCGATGTACGTGGTGTTGAGCGAGGCCTTGAAGTTGCCGGGATCCACGCCTGCCACGTTGAAGTGCGGAATGGCGTAGTTCAGGGTGAAGTCGACGCCGCTGGTGCTCAGGTTGCCCAGGTTCACGTACGGCGTGTTGACGTAGTTGATGCCGCCCGGGATGGACGTGCCGTTGCCGTAGCGGTTGATGTAACCGCAGTACGGGCTGGCGTTGTCGGCGAAGCACTCATTCAGCACGGTCTGTGCCTGAATGATGGTCAGCATGTCCTTGAGCGTGATGCGCCACAGGTCGACCGTGGTGGACGCGCCTTCCAGCCAGCTCGGCGAGTAGACGAAGCCGAAGTCATACGACTTGCCCTTTTCGGGCTTCAGCGACGCACCCACGGGCACGGCGCCCGAGTAGTGGCCGGCGATCTGCGTGTTCAGCGTGCTGACGTAGTTGGTGTTCGGCGGCATGAACTGACAGGCTGCGGCGTGCTGGGCCAGCTCGGCAGACGTCAGGTTGTAGCAGGGATCGTTGACCGTCGGGTTGGTGATGGTCTGGCCGTCGTACAGTTCATCCAGGTTCGGCGCGCGGAACACCTGCGAGACCGTGCCGCGGACGAGCAGGTCGGCGATCGGACGATATTCCACCGCGAACTTGCCGTTGGTGGTGCTGCCGGACGTGTTGTAGTTGGAATGGCGCAGGCCCAGATCGACGTTCAGCGAGTAGGCCCAGGGCTGTTCGCTCAACAGCGGGATCAGTGTTTCGGCGTAAAGCTCCTTCACCGTCTGGTTGCCGCTGGCCGGCGAGCCGCAGGCCTCCTGCAACACGACGCAGGTGCCCTTGGAGACGTCGAGCAACGCATCGCTGGTGACGGTGTAATCCATCGTGTTCTTGCGATACAGCACGCCGGTGGACAGCTGCATGGTGCCGGCGGGGAGATCCCAGAGGCCGCCCGAGGCGTTGGCCTGGAACTGCTTCATGACGTTGGTCAGCGCGTAGATCGGGTTGCTGACGCCACTCTTGAGCTGCGCCGTCACGGCGGGATCAGCCTGGTTGAAGATGTTGGCGCCGGCATCGATCGCCGCCTGCAGGGCGGGGATGTTCACTTCGTTGAAGTTGGTCTGCACGCGGTGCGTGCGGCCGTAGTCGAAGCTCGCGTCCCAGATCCAGCTGCTTGAACCGAAGACGCCGCGCAGGCCGGCATTGACCTGGGCGTTGTCGGTGCTGAACGTATGCAGGCGGGTGCCCACGCCGGTAAGACGCGTGCTGATCAGGTTGTTGCCCGCCACCGCCGGATCACCGAAGGCCACGCCGAACGGGTTGTTCGGGTTGTTGGCCGCCACCGACCAGCCGTCGGCGCCGCTGGTCGGTGCAGGTGCGTCCTGGCCGGCCGAATGCGTGTGGTTGTAGAACGCATCGCCAAAGAACGTCACGTAGTCGTTGATCTTGTAATTACCAAGCACGAAGACGTTGGTGCGTTCGGACTGCGTCTGGATGTAGTTGTAGGCGTTGTAGTTGTAGACGTCGCTGGCGCCGTTGAAGCAACGGTAGTCGTTGACGCTGTTGCCCGAGCCGCTGGCCAGCGTGACCAGGCCGGAGGAGCAGTTGGCGGGCAGGCCGGGGTTGCCGGCCGGCAGCTGGAACTTGCCGGAGGGAACCGTGTGCGAACCGGAGATCTGCGGACCGGAGCTGTACAGCGACAGCTGGTGGGCCGAGAAGCCGCGGCGCGTGGCGATCACCGGATCCTGCTTGTTGTAGTCGATGCCGGCGACGATGTTGCCCTGGTCGCCGCTTGCGCCCACGGTGAACTGCGCGCCATGACGCTGGCCATCGCCATGCGAGGAGACGCCGTCGTTGACGCTCAGCTCCGCGCCCTTGTAGTCCTTGCGCAGGATGAAGTTCACCACGCCGCCGACGGCGTCGGAGCCGTACACGGTGGAGGCGCCATTGGCCAGCACGTCCACGCGCTCGACCATGTTCTGCGGAATCATGTTGAGGTCGGCGTTGGCCAGGCGCTGGCCGTCCACCAGCACCAGGGTGCGGTCGGTGCCAAGGCCACGCAGCGACACGCGTGCCGCGCCGTCGCCGCCTTCCAGCGTCGGGCTGGCGACGCCGCCGCCGTTGCTGTTGTTCTGGGTGTTGGTAGCCGTACCCGACACGCTGGGCAACTGCTGGATCACGTTGCCGAGGGTGGGCGTGCCGTTGTTGGTGATCGCGCCACGGTCGAGGGTGACGACCGGACTGGCGGTTTCAGCGTCGACGCGGCGGATCAGCGAGCCGGTGACGGAAACGGCGGTGAGCGTTTTTGCGTTGGACTTGTTGGCTTGCTGGTCGCCGCTGTTCTGGCTCTGCGCGCTCGATGCGTCCTTGTTTGTTGTGGCGTCCTGCGCCTGAGCCATGGCGGCCGTGGATGCGATGCCGACAGAAAGCGCCAGGCGTACCGCAATCGACAGACGATTGTAATTGGACTGCATGTTTGTCTCCCCGAATTTAGGCAAAAGAGTTCCCGCTATAGGCGCCTGGACGTCTATAGGTGTTGCACCGCTTATTGGGTTCCCCGAGGCCACTCTTTCAGGAAATTGATACCGAGACAAGGCCTCTTTAACAATTCTTTCAGTAGCCGAATGCTTTCACGAGTGGTTTCAATTGAAACCAACGTGTCCGAACAGATCGCTTTGGGCCGCGAAGCTGTCGGCGTCCACGAATCCGGCCAGTCCCACACCCACGAGTCGATAGCGCGTTTCCGACGGACGGTCGACGCGGTCACGCAAGGCACAGGCAATATCCGCAATTTCTTGCGCAGAGGCTGGTCGTGTCGATGGTGTGAAACTTCGCGTGAGCGTATGGAAGTCCGACGTCTTCAGCTTGAGCACCACCGTGCGCGCCACGCGCGCGTGGTCGCCGCTGGCTTCGCGTTCGTGGGCCGCCCAGGTTTTCTCGGCGAGGCGCCGGATGTGCGGTGCGATCTCATCCAGCGTGAGGTCGCTTTCGAAGGTGTCCTCGGCAGACACCTGCAGGGTCGGGCGGTCGGGCTGCACCGCATGGTCATCGATACCCAGGGAGAGTTCGTGCAACCGTCGTCCCCAGCGGCCGAAATGTTGTTCGAGTGGCGGACCGCCAAACGCTTTGAGGTCACTGACCGTGGCGATGCCCAGTTCGGTCAGCTTCGCCTCCATCACCTTGCCCACGCCTGGAAGCCGCCCCACCGGCAGCGGTGCAAGGAACGCCTCGACCTGGTTGGGACGTATCACGAACAGGCCATCGGGCTTGCGCCAGTCCGAGGCGATCTTGGCGAGGAACTTGTTCGGGGCCACGCCGGCTGATGCCGTGAGCTGCGTTTCCTCGCGGATGGCGGCACGGATCGCTTCCGCCGTTGCGGTGGCCGAAGGCAAGTGCGTGTGCGTGGTGGTGACGTCGAGGTAGGCCTCGTCCAGTGACAGCGGTTCGATCAGATCGGTGTGACGCGCGAAGATCTCCCGCACCTGCCGCGATACCGTCTTGTATCGCGTGAAATCCGGCGGCACGAAAATCGCCTGCGGGCAAAGGCGTTCCGCGCGCACCGCCGGCATGGCCGAGCGCACGCCAAAGGTGCGTGCCTCGTAGCTTGCGGCGCATACCACCGAACGTGCACCGCGCCACGCCACCACCACCGGCTTGCCGCGCAGCAATGGATCGTCGCGCTGCTCCACCGACGCGTAGAACGCGTCCATGTCGACGTGGATGATCTTGCGGGGCAGGGAAGGCACAACCGGACGCGGGTGGGGCGGGGCGCACAGTCAAACACGAAACGGCCCGGTTGGCGCGTGGCATTGCGGCATGGTGGCGAGGTGGCCTGTCGCGAGCCGGGTCCGTTCCCACGGGCTCGCTCCCACAGAAGGCGGCCACATGGTGGGAGCGAGCCCTGCTCGCGACAAAGCCCTTTTATTGCCAGGGCGTGTGCAGACTCTCGTCGACGCGCTTCCTGTCCAGTTCCACGAAGGCGTGCAGGTCGAAGGTATCCAGCCGGAAGCGCTGGGCGGCGGTGAAAAAAGCCATCAAGGAAAGAATGCGCTGGGGATTGCGTGCCCACGGCGGCACATAGACCGCACGGGCAATCAGGCCGCTCTCCAGGTAAGGGGCCAGCATGATCACGTCCGACGCGGTCACGCGCCCCGCAAACAACAGCGGCAGCATTTCGACATGGCCTTCCTGCAGCACCTTGCGGATGAACACATAGATGCCCATCACGCCTTCCAGATAGGCACTGTCCTTGGTGAAGCAGATCTTGCCCCTCGGGTCACCGCCACGGAAGATGCGCGCCGCGCTCTGGTAGCTCTCGACCGGTGACTGGCCAGCATCAAGGAAGCCGCGGAACACTTCGATGAAGTCCGCGCCGTCCAGTGCGTTCTTGACCGCAACTACCCGCAGCGCGATGCGACGCAGGCGGTTCAGGTCAATCGCGCCGGTGATGATCTCGGAGAACGTCGCCAGCCCTTCCTGCGCGCGCGTGGTGCGGGGCGCGCCCAGGCCCAGCGATTTGAAGTAGGGCTGATGCTTGCCGTTGAGCAGCGTGGCGGTGTGCACGAAGGCTTCGTGTTCGGTGAGCTGTTCCAGGTCCAGCGCGGAGAACAGCGCGGTCGAGCGAAGGTTGATGCTCTTGCTGCCGGCCGTGGCCTTTGACGGCAGGTCCGGGTCGAGCACCACTTTCACCTCGTCCTTGTCGAAGAAAGGACCCAGGCGTTCGCGCAGGCGTTGGGCGAATTCTTCGGCGGGTATATCGGCAGGCACACGCGGGAGGCCTTCGCGGCTGATCAGGTCGTCGCTGATGGCCAGCAGCTCCTTCGCTGCATCGAACGCGTTGGCGGTCTGCCCCAGGTAGATCGCGTCGGGCCGCCCATACAGCGCAGTCGAGCAGCGCGTAAATGTCTCCGTGCCGATGCCCATCAGCATCTGGGCTGCGGTGAGATAGCTCCACGCGGTCTTGAAGAGCCAGTCCCCGAGCGGGTGGCCGCGGTCCAGCTTGGCCATGATCGCCCTGAGCGCGGCCATTTCGCCGCTCAGATCGGGGTGGCGCACCGGTGGCTGCGGCAGTACGGGCTGGCCCTTCTCCCAGGAGGCCATGAAGGTCGTTTCCATGGACTGCGGCCAGTCGATGGCCTTCAGTACGCGGATCTTCTTGCCCACGGCGACCAGTTCCCGGTCGCATTCCAGCAGGGGGCCAAGGGTCTTGTCGTCCTCGGGGCGGACGACGCCCGCAACGGTACTCATGGTGCCTCCGGGTAGTGCTTCAGCAGGAAGGAAGGGCCGGTTCGCCTTGGCGACCGAGGCTGTGACTATGGCCTCCGCCTGTGATGGCCGATAGCGAAAAACTACTGATTGTCTTGAGAAAGTCATGTTGACGGCGGGTGCTGTCACATCCTCTTGGATTCTTCGTGCCGCTTGCACTTCGTCGTCGGTGCCGTGTCTTCCGCCAGTCGTAGAACCGGGCGCAGTCCGCTATCGTCCATGTCTCGTATCTGTCACGAAGGACGCCGTGCCGCTCCATGACTGCTGAGAACTCTTCCGCGTATCTGCGCCGCCTGGGCACCTGGGATGCGGCCGCCATCGTGATCGGTGGCGTGATCGGCGCCGGCATCTTCCGCAGCGCCTCCACCGTGGCGGAGCGCACGTCCTCGGGCGCGCAGCTGCTCATCTTGTGGGCCATCGGTGGCCTGCTGACCCTGGCAGGCGTGCTCTGTTACGCGGAGCTCGGCGCCCGCCGGCCACAGGCAGGCGGTGTCTATATCTATCTGCGCGAGGCCTACGGGCAGCTGCCGGCCTTCCTGTTCGGCTGGACCATGGCGCTGATCAACTACCCCGGCAGCGTCGCCGCGGTGGCCACCACGTTTGCCGACTATTTCTGCTCAGCCATCGGACTGTCGCCGCAGCTCTGGGTGAAGCCGGTGGCGGCCGGCGCCATCGCCTTCATCGTGGGCGTGAATTTCTTCGGCATCCGCGCCGGTTCGCGCATGCTCAACGTGTTCACCTTGCTCAAGCTCTCGGCCATCGCCCTGGTGGTGGTGACGGGTGTGATCCTGGCGCACGGGCAGTTCGGCCATGTGCTGGCCACGGACACCACGCATAACGTGCCGTCCATCGCGATCCTCGGTGCACTGCTGCCGGTGCTGTTCACCTACGGCGGGTTTCACTACCTCAACGATCTGGCCGGCGAAGTACGCGAGCCGCAGCGCACGCTGCCGCGCGCGCTGGGTCTGGGTCTGTGCGGCGTAGTGGTGTGCTACGTACTGGTCAATTTCGCCTACCTCGCGGGACTGGGGCATGCCGGGCTGGCGGCTAGCCAGGCGCCGGCGGCGGACCTGATGCGCCATCTGTTCGGGGAGGGTGGCGCCACCCTGATCGCCGTGGGCATCGCCTGTTCCACCTTCGGTTACTGCAGCATCGCCATCGCCGGTGGCGCGCGCGTGCTGCAGACCATGGGCTCGGACGGCATGCTGTTCAAGGCGGTGGGGCGCATCCATGAGCGCTCCCACGCACCGCGCGTGGCACTGGCTGTACTGGGTGGCTGGGCCATCGTGCTGGTGATCTCGGGCAGCTTCGGCCAGCTGGTCGACTACACCACGGTAGGCGAGTGGTTGTCGCATGCGTTCGGCATTGCCACGCTGTTCTGGTATCGCCGGCGTTTCCGCAACGAACCGTCGCCGTATCGCGTGCCGTTCTATCCGGTATTGCCCCTGCTGTTTGTCTGCACGGTCTTGGGCGTGATCATCGTCACGTCGATCAATTCGCCCGGCGATGCCGGCATGAGTCTGGCGCTGATCGCCATGGGCGCGCCCGTGTATTACGCATGGCGCGCGTGGCAGCGGAGGTCAGCATGAAATTGCGTTCGCGCTGCACGCTGATCCAGCAAGCCAACCTTCAGACGGCACAGGCATACTGCCGCCAATTCCACGCGACGAGCCACGGATGAACCGGATCGCTCCCCTAGCTGCCTGCTGCCTGCTGGCCCTGAGTGGCTGCCACAAGGCGAGCGATACCGATCGTGCCGATCTCAGCCACGCCGTGGCCACCGCATCGGCTCCCGCCGCCGCCGCGTCCAACGTAACGGCAACGCCGGCACCGAAGACGCCGCAGACCTCGCTGGATCACGTCGTGCTCGACGGCAAGCCCGTCACGGTCGATGGCATGTCGTTGCAGCGCTACGTGTTCCAGCCATCGCCGCAGCCGCAGGTCACGGTGATGCTCGACAAGGGCGACTGGTCGAAGGAAGGCTCGCTGCGCGTGGACATGCAGAACGCGATGCCATGGGCGGTAACGCTTACCGTGGATATCGATGGCGTGAAGGCGGGTGAACACCTGCACGCGACGGTCGGCATCCCGGCGGGCCCGCCGCAGACGCTGGTGATCCCGCTGCGCGCCACGTCGCCGCGCGACATGGGCATGCAGGTCGGGCCGCCCATGCCGTATGTGTCGGGCGGCAAGCGCCTGTTCGTGGCCACCACGGTGGAAGGCAAGCTCGATCTGGCGCACGTGAAAGCCGTGCGTCTGGGCATGCCCGCGCCCACGGCGGCGCAGAGCCTGCTGTTCGGCCGGCTGGATACCTCGCGCGGCGACCACGACCTGCGCGAGGCCTATACCGGCATCGTCGATGCCTGGGGCCAGTACACGCGCGGCCAGTGGCCGGGCAAGGTGGATTCGGACGAAGCGCTGCGTGGCGCCCGCCCGAAGAAGAAAGCCGTGGCGGCCATGGACGCACAGGCGCGCAAGGGCTTCGACCGTTTTGGCGGCCGCACCGACCAGCCGGCGTTCAAGGCTACCGGCTGGTTCCGCACCGAGCAGCGCAACGGCCGCTGGCAGCTGGTGACCCCCGAAGGGCACGCCTTCTTCTCGCTGGGCGTGAACGTGGTGGACGATGACGGTGGCCGTACCTACATCGACGGCCGCGAGTTCATGTTCAAGGACCTGCCGCGCGACAGCAGCCGCTGGACGCCGTTCTACGGCACCACGGGCAAATCGTCCGGCGAGCAGCAGGCTTCGGCGGGCATCGCCTATCACCAGGGCAAGTGGTTCGATTACTACTCGGCCAACCTGTTCCTTGCCGACGGGCGTCATTGGCGCCAGGCCTGGCGCACGCGCACCATCGAACGCCTCGATCACTGGGGCTTCAACACGCTGGGCAACTGGAGCGACGACGCACTGACCCAGATGCACCGCATGGCCTATACGCGCTCGGTGAACATCGCCGGCACGTTCGGCAATGTCTCCAGCGGTTACGACTACTGGGGCCGCATGCCTGATCCGTTCGATCCGCGCTTTGCGCAGGCGGCGGACGTGGCCGCGGCGCAGGCCGCGAAGGAAGTGCGCGACGATCCGTGGATGCTGGGCTACTTCGCCGACAACGAACTGGCATGGGCCGGGCAGGGGCCGCAGGGGCGCTGGGGCCTGGCGCAGGGCACCCTGCGTGGCGAAGCGCGCAGCCCGGCCAAGCAGGCCTTCATCGCCGCGCTGAAGAAGGAATACGGCACGCCGGCAAAGCTGGCCACCGCATGGGGCATCACGCTGGATTCGTGGGATGCGCTGAACGTCACCAACTTCGCCGCGCCCAGTCCTGACGATGCGCACCCGGCCATTGCCGATGACTACAGCGCCTGGCTGCGCGCCTATGCCGACCAGTATTTCCGCACGGTGGCGCAGGCCATCCACAAGCACGATGCCCACCACCTGTTCCTCGGCGGGCGCTTCGCGGTGCATACGCCGGAAGCGGTGGCGTCATGCGCGCAGTTCTGCGATGTCGTGAGCTTCAGCGGGTATGCGGATGTACCCGAGCGTGCCTTCGACGCGGCCGCCTTCGCCAAGCTCGACAAGCCGGCGCTGATTTCCGAATTCCATTTCGGTTCCGATGATCGCGGCCCGTTCGGCAAGGGCGTGGTGCCGACGTGGAACGAGCAGCAGCGCGGCGAAGCGTATGCGCACTACGTCGCCGACGCGGTGGCCAATCCTGCCATCGTGGGCGTGCACTGGTTCCAGTACGTGGATCAGCCGGTCACCGGTCGGCTGATTGATGGCGAGAACTCGCACATCGGCCTGGTCGCGATTACCGACCGGCCGTTCACGCAGTTCATCGACGCCGTGCGCGAGGCGAATCGCAAGACGGGATATTGAGAGCCAGGAGTGAGTAGAGAGGCGTGAGTAGTCAGAGAAGGGCGTCGTGCTCTCTCTCGCTTCTCACTCCTCTCCACTCACTCCTGCCCCTTTCATGCAAGGCTGGTCGCCGCGCCAAACGCCAGCGCCATCACCACGGCCACTGCCATGCACGCGCTGGCGGGGCGGATGCGGCGGGCGTCCACGCGCGGAATAAGACGCCACAGCACGAACACGCCGATCACCATGTCCACCACCAGCGCGCCGCGGAACAACGGCGAGACCAGCAGGGGCGCGTAAGGTGGTTTGGCATGCCCTTCGTGCATGGCGACGCCGACGATGAGCAACAGGCCGATCAGGTTCCACATCAGGCAGGCGAGATACGTGCGGTTGAACACAACCGGGCAGCGTTCGGCCCAGCGCAGTACCGACCAGGCAACGATGGCGAAGAACAGTGCGCCGATGCTGCTGTAGAGCACCCACCAGAGCAGGGAACTGACAAGGGTAAGCAGGGTGGTCATGCAGCTTTTCCGGTTTTGCTCGTCATTCCGGCGCAGGCCGGAATCCAGTGGCGATGGCGCTGGGTTGCCGCATGGACGAACCGCGCAGTTGGGACGACGCGTTGTATCGCGTGGCGAACATCGGGCATCGACGCTACGGGATTCCGGCCTGCGCCGGAATGACGGGTAGGCAACGAATTCAGACGCCGACGCGGCGGAGGAACTTGTCCATCAACCATGCCGGTCCCACCAGCAGGTAGGCCAGGTCAGTGAAGAAGCTGGGCCGGCGGCCTTCGATGGCGTGGCCCACGAACTGACCGATCCAGGCCACCACGAACACGCCGATGCCGGTCAGCAGCAAGCCGTGCGGGCCCAGTGCGCGATAGGCGAACTCGGTAATCAGGCACAGCAGCACCAGCACCACGAACAGGGCGGCGGCGATGCGGCGTGATTGCTTCCAGTACCACACGAACGCCAGCACCAGCGCGGCCACGGCCCAGAACCCAGGGCGGCCGATCATCGGCGGCACGGGAATGGTCCACATCATGGCGATGGCGCACCACAGGATCAGCGGTACGCAGATCCAGTGCAGCAGTCGGTTGGTGGGGTTCTGATGGTCGTTGCTGTAACTGTCGAGCCAGACCTGCATGCCTTGCGTCGATGCCATCGGTGCGCGCCACTCTTCAAAGAGGTTGAGGTCGGAACGATTGCCACAGGTGTGGCAAACCGGTCCGGCTGCTGCGGCAAGGACAGGGCGCCGATGAGGGGCCAGTGCCGTGCCGGTGCCAGACCATACCGCGTCGGCGAGGCCGAAGGGAACGTGGTGCAGCTTGGGCGGTGCGCAAGGGGAGGCGGGTGGCCCCTGCGGCTGGCGAGGGGAGGCGTGCTGCCTCCCCTGGCGGGGCGATGCCGGGTTCAGTCCAGCGTGATGTCAGCCAGGCGCTGCAGCGCTTCGGCGTACTTGGCCGAGGTGGCGGCGATCACGTTGGCCGGCACGCTCGGGCCCGGCGCTCTCTTGTTCCAGTCCAGCGTTTCCAGGTAGTCGCGCACGAACTGCTTGTCGTAGCTCGGCGGGCTGATGCCGACCTGATAGGAGTCAGCCGGCCAGAAGCGCGAGGAGTCGGGCGTGAGCATCTCGTCCATCACATAGAGCTTGCCGTTCTCGTCGGTACCGAACTCGAACTTGGTGTCGGCGATGATGATGCCGCGCTCGGCCGCATAGGCGGCCGCCCACTGGTAGATGGACAGCGTGGCCTGACGCACCTGCTCGGCCAGCTCGGGGCCGACGGCCGCCACCACCGCATCGAAACTCACGTTCTCGTCGTGGTCTCCCACGGCGGCCTTGGTGGACGGGGTGAAGATGGGTTCCGGCAGCTGCTGCGCCTGCTTCAGCCCGGCCGGCAGCTTGATGCCGCACAGCGAGCCGGTGGCCTGGTAGTCCTTCCAG
The DNA here is from genome assembly GCF_014297575.1 of Dyella telluris. NCBI lineage: Bacteria > Pseudomonadati > Pseudomonadota > Gammaproteobacteria > Lysobacterales > Rhodanobacteraceae > Dyella > Dyella telluris. The sequence continues at coordinate 2,799,135 of NZ_CP060412.1, forward strand.
CCCGAGCCGATGATGTAGCCGCGCGCAATGGCTTCCACCGGCACCGGCTTCAGGCGACGCGTCACCACCGCGCGCTTCTCGTACAGCTTCAGGTCGGTGCCGGCCGGCAGCACGTCGGCCAGCGGCACGTCCAGCAGGTGGTTGGGCACCAGGTGCGCGGTCTTGTCGAACCAGAAGTTGGAGATCTGCGTGAGCATCTCGCCCTTGCCCGGGATCGGGTCAGGCAGCACCACGTCGAACGCGGACAGGCGGTCGCTGGCCACGATCAGCAAACGGTTCTCCGGCAGCGCGTAAACGTCGCGCACCTTGCCGCGATGGATCAGGTCCAGGCCCGGAAGGTTCGATTGCAGCAGGGTGGTGGGCACGGTCGTTCGCTCCTGGAGGGCCGGCCTGGCGGTCCAGGACGGGAAAACGGGGGAAGACGGCCCGGAACAGGCCGGCGATCAAGCGGGCAATTGTAGCGGGTGCGGCCCTTGGGGGAGGACTTGCTGTCGCGGGAGGACTCCGGCGGGCCTTGCCGTGGCTGCTAGAATCGGCCCTTTTTGAGCCCGGGTCTTCGTGATGGTCCTGCCGCCCCGCCGCATCGCATCGCTCGTCCGTTGCCTGGCCGCCGCCATGCTGGCGTGGGGCGCCGTGGCGCCGGCACAGGCGGCCGCACCGCAGAAGCCCGCGCGGCTGGGACTGTGCGCGGCCTGCCATGGCGAAACCGGCATGGCACAGATACCTGGCGCACCGAACCTGGCCGGCCAGCAGCTGGATTACCTGCGCGAAGCGCTCAAGCAGTACCGCGACGGCCGGCGCAACGTGCCGTTGATGCGCGCGGCGATCGGCCCCATGAGCGATGCCGACCTCGATGAACTGGCGCGCTGGTACAGCGCGCAGACGCCCGCCCACCAAGGCAACCCATGAATTTCACCTGGACCATCTGGCTCGCCCTCTTTGGACTGATCTTCGGCCACGGGCTTCCGGGCGCCGTGGTGGGCGGCATCACCGGCTTCGTCATCGACAGCCTGCGGCAGGGGCAGCGCCGTCGCGCCACGCCGGAAGCGGGTGGCTACATCAGCCCGTTGTTCGCGCTGCTGGGTGCGGTGGCCAAGTCCGATGGCCGCGTGTCCGAAGCCGAAATCGCCGTGGCCGAACGCCTCATGCAGCGCATGGGCCTGGAGCACGAGCAGCGCAAGCTCGCCATCACCGCCTTCAACGCGGGCAAGCAGCCGGAATTCGACGTCACCCCGGCCATCGACCAGTTGCGTCGATGGGTGGGCCTGCGTCGTGACCACGCCTTTCCCGTGCTGGACGTGGTGATCGAAACAGTCATCGCCGAGGGCAATCCGCCGCCGGAGAAGATGGCCATCCTGCGCCAGCTCGCCTTCGCGCTGCGCGTGAGCGACATGGAGCTGATGGCGCTGATGGCGATGAAGGGCTACGCCTGGAACGCTACCGGCGGCTCGCGTGGCTATGGCTCGCGCGGCAATGGCGGTGGCTACGTGCCGCCGCAGCGCAACACGCAGGGGCCCGATCCGTACACCGTGCTCGGCATCGGCCGCGATGTGGACGACCGCGCGGTGAAGCGCGCCTATCGCAAGCTGATTTCCGAACACCATCCCGATCGCCTGGGCGACCTGCCGGAGGCCATGCGCAAGCAGGCCGAGTCCCGCGCCAGCGAGATCAATGCCGCCTACGAACGCATCAAGGCCGAACGCGGCTTCAAGTAAACCCATTGACGACATGCGGGAGCGCACCCTGTGCGCGACTGCTGCCGCCTCGAACCGCCGGGTCGCGCACGTGGCGCCCCTACAGGAACAACGATCATGAGCATCCAGAGCAACGTCATCGCCCCATCCATTCTTTCCGCCGACTTCGCCCGGCTGGGCGAGGACACCGCCAAGGCGCTGGCCGCCGGCGCGGACTGGGTGCATTTCGACGTGATGGACAACCACTACGTGCCCAACCTCACCATGGGCCCGATGGTGCTCAAGGCGCTGCGCGACTACGGCATCACCGCGCCCATCGACGTGCACCTGATGGTGAAGCCGGTGGACCGCATCGTGCCGGACTTCGCCAAGGCGGGCGCCAGCGTGATCAGCTTCCATCCGGAAGCGAGCGAGCACGTGGACCGCACCATCGGCCTGATCAAGGATTCGGGTTGCCAGGCGGGCCTGGTGTTCAACCCGGCCACGCCGCTGTCCTGGCTCGACTACGTGATGGACAAGCTGGACCTGATCCTGCTGATGTCGGTGAACCCGGGCTTCGGCGGGCAGAAGTTCATCCCCTCCGCGCTGGACAAGCTGCGCGAAGTGCGTCGCCGCATCGATGAGAGCGGCCGCCCGATCCGGCTGGAGATCGACGGCGGCGTGACGGCGGCCAACATCGGCGAGATTTCCGCCGCGGGCGCCGACACCTTCGTGGCCGGTTCGGCCATCTTCAATGCGCCGGACTACAAGACCGTGATCGAGGCCATGCACAAGGAACTGGCCGCGGTTCGCGGCTGAGACTTGCAAGAACGACGGCGCGTCGCCTGACCCGTCAGGCAGACGCTCGCTGCGTTGTGTCAGCGACGCTGTGCAGGCGGCAGATAAGAAAATCCCGGCGCATCTGCGCCGGGAAAAGTTTCGTCGGAACGACGTGTGAGGAGACCACACGACGGCCGGTGATCCACGGCAAGAACCATCGACCGTCAACAAGTCAGACCGGGATTTTACGGTTTGGTTCCCGTACTTGCGTCGTCACCTTGCGATAGCGCTTTGTTAACACACAAAAAAATCCCCGCTCGTGGGCGGGGAAGGAACGTGCCTGGAGGACTCGGGTGCGGCCGCCTGCGCGGCCCGCCGGTCAGCCCCGGCGGCCGGCGCGCTTCCGTGCGCACCAGCCGCTTTCAAGGCTTCCACGGCAGAAGCAGAAACGGACGGGTTCAGCTGGCGAGGGCCATGCAGCGGCCATCGCCCTCAATGCATGCTCATGACCAGGCCCAGCAACAGGCCTCCGATCGCCAGCACCACGCGCAGTGGCTCGAAGCCGCGCAGTTCGGCATTGGGGTCGACGTTCGGTTGGCCGGAGGGGCGCATGGGCAGGGTTTCCTGAGATGGCGGCTCCATTGGGCGACCTCGGTGGGCATGGGGCGGGCGCCGGATATGGCAAAACGCGGGCAAGATCGGCCGGGGAGGTGACGGGTTCATCGTCAGCCTGGCGAAAGTGTTTGCGCTAGAGTGGCTCGCACTCGCCGCGAAAGGGATGTTCGTGATGACCGCTCGCATCCGCTACGCCCCGCTCGTCGCCTGCGCAATGCTCCTGCTGGCCGGCTCGGCCCAGGCCGCTTACCCGCCGCAGTCCGCCACGGGCGAGGCGCCCGCGCGGGAAACCTTCAAGCCGGACCGCAGTCCGGAAGAGGTCGGCCAGTCCTATTGCCCTACCGGCATGCAGCGTTTCGTGCCTGGCAGCTACTACTACTGCATGGGGCGGCGCGAGCTGGCCAAGGGAAACCACGCACGCAGCATGGCCGCCCTCATCGAGGCGGCGCGTTGGGGCAGCAAGCAGGCCCAGTTCCTGCTCGGGGTGGGCTACTTCAAGGGCGACAACCCGCGCCAGGATCGCGCCCGTGGCCTGGCCTGGCTGGGGCTGGCGGCCGAGCGCGGGGACGTGCTTTATCTCGGGGTGCTGAAGTCCGCCATGGCGCAGGCCACCGACGAGGAAAAGGCACGCGCCAGCCAGCTCTACACCGAGCTGCTGGGCAGCTATGGCGACGACGTGGCGGCCGTTCGTGCCGAGCGTCGCTATCGGCGCGAGCGTGACCAGCTGGTACGCGGCGATGTCTATGGCGCCGAAATCTGCATCGACGGTCTCAATGCCACCCGTCCGCCGACGGCGCGCGCGGACGATCCGGACCAGACTTTCTGCCCGAGTCGCCTGCCGGTTGCGCTGGTGGCCCGCCAGGTGGACGAGTCGGCCGAAGAAGTGCTGCGGGGCTGGGCGGGTCATGTCACTGTGGGCGAGCCGCGCAAAGTGCCCGCCCCCGGCCAGTGAGTCGTGGCGCCGCGCCGACGGCGAATGGCGAAATGCGGGCATTGGGGCTTCGTGGCTTGCACGGGCGCGGCGCAGCCGGCACGCTGCGCGCCATTGCCATTCCGGAGCGAGCCATGGGCCGCAGCATCGCCATCGTCGAAGACGAGCCACTGATCCGCGCGAACTACGTGGAAGCCCTGACCCGCTTCGGCTACGAAACGCGCGGCTACGGCTCGCGCCAGGAAGCCTCCAGCGCCTTCGCCATGCGCCTGCCCGAGCTGGTCATCATCGACATTGGCCTGGGCGACGAGCCCGAGGGTGGCTTCGATCTGTGCCGCGAGCTGCGCGCCAAGTCCGCCACGCTGCCGATCATCTTTCTCACTGCGCGCGATTCGGATTTCGACGTGATCTCCGGCCTGCGCCTGGGTGCGGACGACTATCTGAGCAAGGACACCAGCCTGCACCAGCTGGCAGCGCGCATTGCCGCGCTGTTCCGCCGCATCGAGTCGCTGAAGGTGCCGGCCAGCAGCGAGACGGTGATTGAGCATGGTCCGCTCAAGCTCGAGTCCGAGCGCATGCGCATCACCTGGAACAACGAAGAGATTCCGCTCACGGTCACCGAGTTCTGGATGGTGCACACGCTGGTGCGCTTCCCCGGCCATGTGAAGAATCGCGACCAGCTTATGCGCGAGGCCGAGCTGGTTGTGGACGACGCCACCATCACCTCCCACATCAAGCGCATCCGCAAGAAGTTCATCGCCGTGGCGCCGGAATTCGACGCCATCGAGACGGTGCATGGCGTGGGTTATCGATGGAAGCCGTGATGAAACGTTGGTGCTGGGCGTTGCTGTGGTTGCTGCTGATGTCGACGGCGCAGGCGGCCACCGGGGACAGGACAGCTGCGGTGTCCGGGCCGGCGGATCGCGATATCCCCGGCTGGACCATCCGCACGGTTGCGCCTGACGGCTGGACGCAGGATTGCTGCCTCTACGCCAAGGCCATCGGCGTGAACCAGGTGTTCTACAAGGGCGAGTGGACGGGCGAGCCCGAGCGGGTGATGGTGCTCAACGTATGGCCGTCCAAACTGTCGTCGCTCGAGGCCGAGCTGCAGGACGATCGCCACCATTACCTTGAGCGCGACAAGGCCGGCAAGGCCAGTGACTTCGCGGTCGACAACAAGACCATGGCCTGCCGTGGCGTGTTGTACGAAGGCACCGACCACAAGGACGACGTGGTGGTGTTCTGCGATCCGGGCCTCGCCACCGGCATCCGCCTCAGCTGGTCGATGACGCTGGCGCACGGCGACGCGCAGGAACATGACCTGCTCGCGTCGTTCCGTCGCGTGGTCGAGCAGTCCCAGTACGTGATGCAGCCGCCGGCCAAGGCGGGAGCCGCCAAAACGCAGCACTGAGCCGCGTTTTCGGTATCGTCGCCCCATGTCCCTGCGCCACAAGCTCCTGCTCGTCGCCCTCTGCACCCTGGCCTTGCCCGTGGCCGGCTGGCTGTACGTGCGCCAGATGGAGACCTTGCTGCGCGAAGGGCAGGCGCAGGCGCTGACCGCCTCGGCCCGCGCCATGGCGCGCAGCCTGGTGGTGACCGATGCGCCGCTGCCGCCGGCGGGGCCGGTGTGGTACGTGCAGGCCACGGCCAACCCCATCACCGTGGATGGCTACGGCGACGACTGGGCGCCGTTGACGCCGTGGAGCCAGTCGCTGGACAAGCGCGCCAAGGTGCTGCTGGCCCAGGACTCCGAATGGCTTTACCTCTACGCCGATGTGCGTGGCGCGCTGCGCACGCGCGCCGACGCGGACGATCCCGGCGCCCTGCGCGCCGACCATCTCGTGTTGAGCCTGGGCAAGGGCGGACAGTCGCGTCGCTTTCTGATCGCCAGTTCCGCTCCAGGGCAGGTCACCGCCCGCCCGCTCGATCCGCCGGTGGACGGCATGCCCGCCCGCCTCAGTGCGCAGTGGCAGGAAGACGGCAGTGGTTACCGCGTGGAACTGCGCGTCCCCCGCGATGGGCTGGATACGCTGGGGCTGGCCGTATTCGACCCGGCCACGGGGGGCGACCCGGAAGCCGTCAGCAGTCGTCCCCTGGTGACCTATTCCAGGGCGTTGTCGAAGGAACTGGGCCTGCTTGCCCTCGATGGCGTGCAGGCGCGCGTGCTGGCGCCCCAGGGCTGGCTGCTTGCACAGACCGGGCGCCTCAATACACCGGCTGCCGCAGCGGGAGATCAGCCGGGCTGGTTTGCCGCGCTGGTCTACCGCTCGCTGTTCGCCAACCAGGTGGACGATGCGGAGCTGTGGACGCAAGACGTGCCGCGGCTGGACGTGAGTGAGGTACGGCAGGCCAGCGAAGGCCGGCCGGCCACCTTGTGGCGGCAGGGTGAGGCGCGCGGCAGCGTGGTGCTCGCCGCGGCCGTGCCGATTGAAAGCGATGGCAAGGTGCGTGGCGTGCTGTTGCTGGAACAGGCCAGTCGTGCCGTGCCCCTGCTGGCCAACCGCGCCTTGCTGGGTTTGTTGTTGACCAGCTTCGGCGTGCTGCTGGTGGCCGGTGCGATCCTGCTGACCTTTGCCACGCGCCTGAGCATTCGCCTGGGCCGCCTGCGCGACGCGGCCGAACGTGCGCAATTGAACGATGGACGTCTGGACGGCCCGTTCCCGATGACCGCGGCCGAGGACGAGATCGGCGACCTGGCGCGCAGCTTCGAGCGCCTGTTCGAAGTAGTAGGCGGATACACCGACTACCTGCGCACGCTGGCGTCCAAGCTCTCGCACGAGCTCAATACGCCACTGGCTATCGTCAAATCCTCGCTGGACAACCTGGAGCACGCGCTGCAGGAAGGCAACGCCATGCCGCCGGATGCGCAGCCCTACATGCAGCGCGCGCGTGACGGCGTGGCGCGACTCGGCGCGCTGGTACGCGCTATGAGCGAAGCCAGCCGCATGGAACGCGCGATTGCCGCCGCCGAGCCCGAAGATGTCGACCTGGTCGAAGTGGTGCGCGGTTGCAGCGAGGCCTACCGACCGCTGGCGGGCACGCGACGGCTGGACACCCGTCTGCCCGACGAGCCGCTGACCATGCATTGCGCGCCCGAGCTGATCGCGCAGGCGCTGGACAAGCTGTTCGACAACGCCCTGTCCTTCACGCCCGAAGGCGGCTGGCTGCGCCTGACCCTGCATGCGACGGCCGACGGTGCGGAGATCGAACTGGCCAATCAGGGCCCGCCGCTACCGGCGGCGATGCAGGGTCGCCTGTTCGACTCGCTGGTCAGCCTGCGTGACAAGGCGACGCCGGGCGACGCACCGCATCTTGGCCTGGGACTCTATGTGGTGCGACTCGTCGCCGAACGCCATGGCGGCGTGGCGATGGCGCGCAATCTGGAAGACGGCGTGGCGTTCACGCTGCAACTGCATGGCATGCCGCGCCAGCGGCTGTAGGGCAGGAGTGAGTGAATGAGAAGTGAGAAGTGAGAAAAGGCCGCCGTGCTCTTCTCTCACTACTCACTTCTCGTCACTCACTCCTCGCTTCACTTCATCTCACCCAAGGTCCAACCACCGCCGCCCGGCATCACCGCAAACTGCCGCACGCTGGTCGCGGCGCAACTGGCCAGCTTGTCGGTGCATTGGGCCAGCGTGACGCGCAGGTGCTGGTCGTCCACCAGGTCGAAATCGGTGAGCTTGGTGCTGGCCACGCTGGCGGCAGTGTCCAGCGCCGTGCCGATGAACACGCCGTTGCGGAAAACGTAGAGCTGCAGCGCACTGGGCTGGCATTGTTGGTCGACCGACACGGCGGCTTCAGCGACATAGGTATCGCCCTTGCGCTGCGCGCGACCGGTGAGCAGGCGCTCGCCGGTGAGCAGGAAGCGGTCTTCGTCGTTCTTGGGCGAGGCCGTGCGCGCCATGCATTGCGCCGTGGCCGCGGCACCGGACAGCGGCTTCAACGGGCGTGCGACGTAGGGCTGCGCCACCGCCACGGTGGCGGGGCGGGGCATCCAGAGGAACAGGCCGGTCGCGCTGAGCAGCACCGCGGCAACCGCGATGGCGCGGCCACGCAGCATCGGCCGCTGGTGCAGGTACACCAGCGCGCACAACGCCAGCAGCAGGGCGAAGGGCGACAGCACGTGCCAGTACAGTCCCGCTGCAGCCAACAGTACGGTGAATACCGCTGCGGCAGAGAGTGGCTTCTTCACCGGTCTGGCTGTGACCGGCGTGGGTAGCGGTGGCGGCTCGGCCGCCGTGTCGTCCCGTGCATCGGGCGGAAAGGCCTCCGCGTACTCGTCGGACGCCCAGGTGTCCGTGTCGTCGTGCAACGGGGCGGCAAGGAGGACCGGCAACGGCGGCGGTTCGGGTTCTACGCCAGCCTCCGCCTTGACCACCACCTCCGCGTCAGTTGGTGCGAGCGCCCAGGCAAACCAGGTCTGGCCGCCGTCGTGACACCACTGGTCCCCAGCCTGGCCGTACTGGTTCAGTGCTTCCTCGGGCAGGGGGCCGCGCACCTGGTTGTCGCGGCGCAGCCACACCAGGCGTTCGCTGTCCGGCCATACGTCGGCTTCCGCGCCCATGCCGCGCAGCTGGGTGGCTTGCGTCTGGGCCGTGGCGTCTTCGAGCCCGCGGCGGATGATCAGCGGCGCCCGCGCGAACACCCGCTCGCGGAATCCGGCCATCTCCATGCCGAACGCCGCGGCCATGCGAGCGTGCACGGTTGCCGGGTCCTGCCCGTCGAGCAGGCGGCCTGAAAGCACCAGGCAACGGAGGTCCATACCCATCGATTTCCCCTGCGGATGCAGCCCTGTGCACCGATATCGCAAGGTTAGGCGCGCAGCGATGGCCGGACAAGCGGGCAGTTTCCTAGGGCCTGTCGACATGGCTGGCGCGGCCGGCGTGGTTGCCCGGGCTTCGGTTCGCGAGGCTGGTGCCCCTACAATGGCCGTTCAAGCTTGGCCATCCGGATCCCCCACGTGATTTCCCGAGACGATTTCGACGCGCTGGCAGCGCAGGGTCATACCCGTATCCCGCTGGTGCGCGAGGTTTTTTCCGACCTCGACACGCCGCTGTCGGTGTACCTGAAGCTGGCCGACGGCCCGTACACCTTCCTGTTCGAATCGGTCGAGGGTGGGGCAACCTGGGGACGCTATTCCATCATCGGCCTGCCCGCCAAGCGCGTGTACCGCCTGCGCGGCCATGAACTGGAGGTGGAGGACGCCGGTGAAGTCACCGAGCGCCGCCATGTGGCCGATCCGCTCGCCGAGATCGAAACGCTGCGCAAGCAGTACGACGTGCCGCGCCTGCCCCAGCTGCCTGCCTTCAGCGGCGGCCTGGTCGGCTACTTCGGCTTCGAGACCATCGGTTACATCGAGCCGCGACTGGCGAAGTGGGACCGCGCGGACGAACTGGGCACGCCCGACGTGCTGCTGATGCTGGCCGAGGAAGTCGCGGTGTTCGACAACCTCAAGGGCCGCCTGTACCTGATCGTGCATGCCGACCCGTCGCAGCCGCACGCCTATGCCGAAGCGCAACGCCGCCTCGACGCGCTGGTCTACCGCCTGCGCCAGAGTGGCGTGTCCTATCCGCAGCTCAGCCAGAGCACCGCGCTGGACGAAAGCGACTTCAAGTCGTCGTTCACCAAGGAAGAGTTCGAGGCGATGGTGGAACGCGCGAAGGAATACATTCGCGCGGGCGACATTTTCCAGGTGGTGCCGTCGCAGCGCCTCAGCGTGGGCTTCAATGCGCGCCCGGTGGACGTATACCGCGCACTGCGCGCCCTGAATCCGTCGCCGTACATGTACTTCGTGGATCTGGGCAACACGCAGATCGTCGGTTCGTCGCCCGAGATCCTGGCCCGTCTGAAGGATGGCAAGGTAGTGGTGCGCCCGCTGGCCGGCACGCGCAAGCGCGGCGCCACCGAGCAGGAGGACCAGGCGCTGGAAGCCGAACTGCTGGCCGATCCGAAGGAACGCGCCGAGCACGTGATGCTGATCGACCTGGGCCGCAACGACATCGGCCGCATCAGTGAAACGGGTAGTGTGGAAGTGAGCGAGTCGTTCGTGGTCGAGCGCTACTCGCACGTCATGCACATCGTGTCCCAGGTGCAGGGTGATGTGCGGCCGGACGTCGGTTACATGGACGTCCTCAAGGCTACCTTCCCTGCCGGCACGCTCAGTGGTGCACCCAAGATCCGCGCGCTGGAAATCATCCAGGAGCTGGAGCCGTACAAGCGCAACATCTACGCCGGTGCCATCGGCTGGATCGGCTGGTGGGGCGATGCGGATACCGCCATCGCCATCCGCACGGCCGTGATCCAGGACGGTCGCCTGCATGTGCAGGCAGGCGCGGGCATCGTGTACGACTCCGATCCCGCGTCGGAGTGGGAAGAGACCATGAACAAGGGCCGCGCATTGTTCCGTGCCGTGGCCCAGGCAGCGAAGGGGCTCTGAGCGTGGCCGGCCGGCGACGCAGTGCCACATGGACCTGCGCGCTGGGCCTGGGCAGCACCCTGCTGCTTGCGCCGCTGCATGCGCGCGAGCCGGAGACCGTGCCGGGCTGGCATGACGACGCCACGTCGCGCCTCGAGGCGCTTGCCCTGCTGCAGTCGCTCAATGCCGAACTGCTCAGCCATCCCAGCGCCACGCTGACGCTGGAACGCTGGTGTGGCGCCCATCACCTGGCGCCCGAGGCGAAGGTGATCGCCGAGCGCGTGCAGGGCGAAGACAAACCGCTACCGGCCGATGCGCGCGAGCAGTTGCAGATCGGTCCTGACGAACCGGTGCGCTACCGTCGCGTGCAGCTCGCCTGCGGCGGCCACGTGCTGTCCGAAGCCGACAACTGGTACGTGCCTGCGCGCCTGACCGACGCGATGAACCACGAGCTCGACACCACCGACACGCCGTTCGGCAAAGTGGTGCAGCCGTTGCACTTCCGTCGCCAGACGCTCTCGGCGGAACTGCTGTGGTCGCCGCTGCCGCCAGGCTGGGAGAATCAGCCCACGTTGCCGGCCTCCGCCCAGGCCATGCTGACCCTGCCGCACCACGTGCTGCAGCATCGCGCGGTGCTGTTCGACCAGTCCAACCGGCCCTTCAGTCTGGTGGTCGAGAGCTACACCGCGCAGGTGCTCGCGTTCACTCCACCCGCGTCGCATCGGCCATAAGTTAGATACGCGACCTATCGTTTTTCCCGGGCGTCTTCGATAAGAATGCGGGCCACAGTCACAGGGGGCTGACTGTATTGCGCGTAGCTGTCGAGAGACAGCCGTTTCCTGTCACGCGCATGCATCGCGCATCACCGCCGCCTGTTTATCTCCCGCGCTACGCGCGTCCATTGGGGGGACGTGCGGTAATGCGCGGGATACCAAGTCAGGGGAATGACATGAAGCTTTTATGGAAGAAGGGCGTGGTCATCGCGTGCGCCTTGAGCGTGTCCGCGTGCGCGTCGATCGTCGGAGGTCGCTATCAGAAGGTGGAAGTGGAAACGCGCGCGGCGAACCAGAGCGTGCATGCCGACTGCACGTTGAGCAACGGCGAAAGCCAGGTTCGCGTGACCACGCCGGGCACGGCAACGGTCCATCGTTCCTCGCATGACCTGAGCGTGAGTTGCCAGAAGGACGGCAAGCAGATCGCCCAGCAGTCGTACGACTCGACCATCCGCGGCATGGTGTGGGGCAATCTGATTTTCGGTGGACTGATCGGCATCGTGGTCGATTTCTCCGACGGAGCATCGCATCACTACCCGGACAAGTTGAGCGTGCCGGTGTCTTCGTCGTACGCCAGCGGCACGGTGTATTCGAACGCGGGCATCGCCCGGACGGGTGCCATGACGGCTCCTGCCCCGACGCTGGCCGATGGGCTCGCGAGCATGGACAGCCGCGTGGGCAAGACGATGTTCAACGCGGCGCAGAATGTGGCCGCCGCGCATCAGTGCAACCGCGCCATTCACGTGGTGATGGTCGACGGGCAGCGGGCGATGTTCCGTTCGCAGTGTCCGGCCTCGGACGACGTGCAGATCGAGTGCGCGGGCGACGCCTGCGTGGCCATGCAGCCGACGGGTCTTGCCGGCAGCTGAGTTACGCCGGGGCGACGTGCAGCAGCATCGGGGAAGCCGGATAGCGGTCCGGCTTCCTTGCTGCTTTCAGAAAAATCCCATGTTTCCACCCGCGTGCGGGACCTAATTTGTAGGAACTCGGATCACATCTGTGGGCGAAGCCCGCAGTAAGGAGTTCCCTCATGGTCACCCACGCTGTCGAATACGTCGTCGTGCACCAACACGGTGGCGACTGGGCCGTCTTGCGCGATGGTTCGCCCATCGGTCGTCGCCGTGCGCTGGGCGATGCCCTGGATTTCGCCACCCAGCTTGCCGAGTGCGAAGCCACGCAGGGCTGGCACGCCACCCGCGTGACCATGGACCGGCGGGACGTCGCCGAACTGCCAGGGTGTTGGCAGGTGGCCGCCTAGTTCATGGCTGGAGAAAGTGCTCGCCGATGGCCAGTGCGGTGCTGTAGGGCTCAGGGTCGTTGCGGTTGCTGAGCAGGATCACCGTGAGGTGTTGCTTCGGCCAGCGGATGATCACGTTGCGAAAGCCCATGCTCTCGCCGGAATGCCACCGCACATCGCCGTGGATACGCCAGCCGAAGCCGTAGCTGTCCACATCGGTTTCGCCGATGACCTTGTTCTGCGGGCTGAAGGCCAGCTGGCGCGAGGCATCGGAGAGCAGGCGGTGGTCGTAGAGCGCGGCGTCCCACTTCGCCAGGTCGTCGATGGACGAATAGATGCCGCCATCACCGCGCGTCGCACTGGTCGGGCTCTGGTCGGTCTGCGTCCACTGACCATTCTCTTCGCTGTACCCGTAGGCGCGATGCGTTACTTCAGGGCCGCCGTGCACATACATCAAGGTGTGCGTCATGCCCAGAGGACGGAAAATATGGTCGGCCAGGAAATCCTGCAGTGACTGCTTCGATGCGCGCTCCACGATCAGCCCCAGCAAGACATAGCCGCCGTTGCTGTAGCGGTAGGAGGTGCCAGGCGGGAAATAACTGCGTGGTTCCGCCGCCAGCAGGCGCAGCACGTCGGCATCGCTGATCTGCGTGGTCTGGTCCGCCGGCATCAGGTCTTCGTAATCGATCAGGCCGCCGGCATGACTGAGCAACTGGCGGATGGTGATGGCCTCGTGCTCGGCGGGAAGCTCCGGCAGCCAGTGCCTGACATGGTCGTCCAGGCCGAGCTTGCCGCGTTCGGCGAGCAACAGGATGGCGGCGGCAGTGAACTGCTTGCTGACGGAAGCGAGGCGATAGTTGGTGGCCGGCGTGGCCGCTTCGTGTTTCTCGAGATTCGCGTAGCCGTAGCCGCGGCTGACCACCGGTTTGCCATCCTTGATCACCAGCAGCGACGCGCCGGGAACCTCACCCTGATAGCGGGCCATCAGGGTATCGACCTCGGTCGCCGGGTCCCTGGCATGGACCAGCCCGGTCATGAACAGCAGCAGCGCGAACAGCGGCGTGAACTTGTGCATCGGGTCTGGCCCTCGGCCCTTGGCCATGGTCTTACTGCACGGGGACGTCGTAGATGGTGTCGGGCGTCGGTTCGGGACTCAGTGTGTAGTGCCACCACTCCATGGCGTAATTGCGGAAGCCCTCGCGCTCCATCGCGTGCCTGAGCACCTCGCGGTTGGCGTGCTGCGCCGCGCTTGCCTCCGGCGAGTCGGTATTGGCGCGGGTGCCGAAGTAGTCGAAGTCCGTACCCATGTCGAGCGGGGTGCAATGGGCGCCGGTGGTATCGCACTGCATCAGGGTGAGGTCGACCGTGGCCCCGCGGCTATGACCCGAGACCGGCGCAATGTAGTCACCCAGCAGCTGGCTCTTGTCGAGCAAGGGGTAGTGCGCCGCCTTGGTGCGCTGGTCAGCAAGATCGCCGGCCCAACGCACGAAGTGCTTCACGGCACGCGCCGGGCGATAACAGTCGAACAGTTTCAGCCGCTGGTGTTGCGCCTGCAGGTCGTGCTCCACCCGGGCCAGTGCCTCGGCCGCCGGCTTGAGCAGCAGGCATTTCGGTGCAAGGTAACCATCCACCGGTGCGCCGACAAAATTGTCGCTGCCCGCGTATTTGATGTCCTCGGCGATATCCGGCGAGAGCTGGTGGATATCGACCAGCCCTGCTTGCGTCGCAGTGGTTGCGGGCGACACGCGTGGCGTGCCGTCCGCATGCGCCGGACACGCCAGCGCCATCAACAGCATGGCTGGCAGGATGCAACGGTGGAGGATTACCGCCGTTTGCATTGGCTCAGCCCGCGTGGCCAGCGGTGGCGCGTTGGGTGACTTCGCCCCATACACGAAGCAGGTTTCCGCCCCAGATCTTGGCGATGTCGTCATCGCTGAAACCAGCCTTGCGCAGCGCAGCGGTGACATTGCGCGTCTGCGTGGCATCGCTCCAGCCGGCGAGGCCGCCGCCACCGTCGAAATCCGAGGCAATGCCAACATGGTCGACGCCAGCCACTTCGACCATATGCTTGATATGGGCGACATAGTCATCCACGTTGGGCGGCGGCAGTGCCGCATCGATGCGCTTCATGCCATCGATATAGGCGGGCAGGTATTCGTGTTTCTCGCTGTCGAAGTGCTTCGCGCCGGCCTGCTTCGCCACCTGCGCCTGCAGCGCCTTGATGGCGAGTTCGCGCGCCGGGTCGAGCCGGATGAAATCCTGCACGGCCACCGCCTGGATCACGCCACCCTTGGCCGCGATGGCGCGCAGCAGTTCATCGGACAGATTGCGTGGATGCGCATCGAGCACGCGCGAAGAGGAGTGCGATGCGATCACCGGTGAGGTGGACAGCGCCAGCACTTCGCCCACGCAGGCGTCGGACGAATGCGACACGTCCACCATGATGCCCAGCTGGTTGGCGCGCTTGACCACGCTGCGGCCGAATTCGGTGATGCCGTACTCCGGCAGTGGCGTGTCGCCCAGATCGGCTTCGGGCGTGGAGCTGCTGCACAGGTCGTTGTTGCCCATGTGGGCCAGGCCGACGTAGCGGGCGCCGCGCTGGTAGGCGATATCCAGATTCTTGATGTCGTGGCCCAGCGAGTAGCCGTTCTCCACGCCGATCATGGCCGACAGTTTGCCGGCCTTCTTGTTGGCCCGCACCTGGTCGGGCGTGGTGGCAAGGCGGATCTGGTCGGGGTACGTCTTCACCATCAGGTCGATGGCGTCGTACTTCTGTTTCGCCTGCGCCACCGCGTGTGCCCAGCCTGCCGGTGTCAGTGGGCCCTGGTCCACGTAAACGATAAAGAACACCGCGTCGAGCCCGCCGCGCCGCATTTTGTCCAGGTCCACCTGCATCGGCGTCTGCTTGCCGAAATCGAAGCGCGCCTCGTGCATGTAGGCAAAGGGGATGTCGACATGCGTGTCGAGCGTGATCGGCGGATCTTTCTGCGCGATGGCTGCGTTACTGGCGAGCGCCAGCGCGATGGCGATGCCGCTGCACAACAAGCCGATGTTCTTCATACGCTCTCCCAGTGACCAGCCAGCTGCTCGCCGGCAACCATGTCCTCAAAACGCTGTCGTTGCCGCACGACGGCGTAGCGCCCATCGTCCACCATGACTTCGGCCGCGAGCGGGCGCGAGTTGTAGGTGGACGACATGGAGGCACCGTACGCGCCTGCGGTGTGTATCATCAACAAGTCCCCGGGCGAGCAGGCGGGCAGGGTGCGGCCCCGGGCGAAGGTGTCGCCGGTCTCGCACACGGGGCCTACGATGTCGTAGGTCGTTGCCGGATGGGTGTTGCTGCCGACCGGGGCAATGTCGTGCCAGGCGTCGTAAAGGCTGGGCCGGGCCAGATCATTCATGGCGGCATCCAGTACCAGGAAGTTGCGTTCCTCGCCGTGCTTGACGCGGATCGCGCGCGTCAACAGTACGCCCGCCTCACCCACCAGGTAGCGGCCGGGCTCGAACAGTAGCCGTCCTTCGAAACCGGCCAGCGCCTCGCGCACGGTAGCGATGTAGTCGGCGGCGTCGACCGGATGGTCATGACCCTCGCGATAGCACACGCCCAGGCCGCCGCCCACGTCGATGCTGGCGAGGACGTGTCCCCCGGCCGCCAGTTCGCGCCAGAACGCCGCCACGCGTTTCAGCGCTTCGCGGTAAGGGCCGAGGCTCAGGATCTGCGAGCCGATATGCACATGCAGGCCGTCGAGCTGCACATGGCTCAGCGCATGCCGGGCGGCAAACCAGCGACGTGCCTCGTCGATGCTCACGCCGAACTTGTTCTCCGCCTTGCCGGTGGAGATCTTCTCGTGGGTCTGCGCATCCACGTCAGGGTTGATACGCACGGCGGCGCGTGCGGTGGTGCCGCGGGATTGCGCCAGTCGTTGCAGGGTGAGCAGTTCGTCGTGCGATTCCACGTTGAAGCGCAGGATGCCGGCATCCAATGCCTCGACGATCTCCTGCTCGCTCTTTCCCACCCCGGAAAACACGATGTGCTCGGGCGGGATGCCGGCCTGCATGGCTCGCCACAGTTCGCCGGCCGACACGATGTCGGCGCCCACGCCCTGCGCGTGCATCAGGGCGAGCACGCCGCGGTTGGAGTTGGCCTTTACGGCGAAGCAGATCAGCGAATCGGTGCCGTGCAGGGCCGCCTGCAGCGACTGGATGCGCTGGCGGATGGCACTGGCGGAATACACGTAGAGCGGCGTGCCCAATCGCGCGGCCAGCGCGTCCAGGTCCACGCCGTCGAGTTGGTGGTGCGGTGATGCCGTCATGCGCTTGCCTGGTGAATGAAGCGGCCTGAACCGTGCAGGCAGCGAGGAAGGGTAAGGGATTTAGCGTGTCGCGCTGGCCGCCCTGGCGGGCGGTAGCAGCTGCCAGGTGAAGTCGTAGTCCCACTGGTCGAAGTACAGGTTGCCACCGCGCCACTCCAGCTCGCCACGCTGCGAATCCACCGTTTCGGACCGGAAGAACTGTTTGTTCGGTACGAAGGGCTGGCTGAAGTCGCTGTTGAACGCGATGCGGTAAGCGTCCAGTCCGCCGAGGTAGAACCACTGCAGGGCCGGATCATCGCCCTTGGCCGGATGCAGCTGGCCGAAGGTCACGTCCATCGGCACCCAGCCGTAAGGGGCCAGGTACAGCTGGCCCCAGTCGTGGATGTTTTCGTATTTGCCGTCGGAGAAAATCCAGCCCGATTGCCAGCGGGCAGGAATGCCGTTGAGGCGCAGCAGTGCGATCAGCAGCATGGTCTGTTCGCCGCAGTCGCCATGACCGGCGTGCAGCGTGTAATCGCTGATGTTGCTGATGGTGGAGTATTCGCGCGCACCGGCCCAGGGAATCTGGTCCACCGCGGCGAACAGCTTCTGCGCGATGCGGTACGGGTTCTTCTCGTCGCCGACCACCTTGCGCGAGTACGCGCGCAGGTCATCGGTGAACACGATGTGCGGTGCACGCTCGGCCACGTAGGGAGCGAGCTCCGGCGTGATCGTGGTGGGCACGACCTTCGAGGCATCGATGTCGTGGTACTGCGCGTACACGGTCAGCTCGTAGGTCACGGCAAACGTGGTCGGCTTGCCCGCCTGCGCCTTCTTTTCCATGTAGGCCGTGCGTTGCAGCGTATCCACTGGAGCTACCTGTGCTCCATCGGGCTGGCTGTCGACCAGGCGCACGCCTTCCTGCTGGCCGGCCAGTTCGCGAGGGAAGGGCAGCCACGCGCGGATGGTTTCGCCCGCCGGTACGGCATCGGCGCGCACGGTCACCGTTTCGGTGACGCGCACATGGTTTGGCGTGACGCTGCTGCGGTGCGTGGCAAGCGCTTCGCGCCGGGCTTCGCGATGGTGGTCGCTGATCGATTCCAGCGGGCTGTCGCTCGATGGCACGGGGTGGGTGCGCCGCGCTGCGGCCTCGGGGCTGAGCAGGAACAGGTTGCTCGGCGCGCGCTTGAAGTAGAGCGTGCGGCCGTCGATCACCTGGTGCTCGATCAGGCCCTGCTGGTCCCAGCGGGCGAACTCCGCGTCGGTGAGGTCGGGCACCTGCTTGCGTACGCGCGCCTTGGCGGCGTCGGTGTCCAGGGTGAAGTCGAGCAGGATGCGGCGCATGCGTTCGCGCTGGAACAAGAGTGCTTCGCGCGACTCGCCCGGAAGGCCGGGCTGGGCCAGCGCCTTGCTGATGTCCGACTCGGCTGCCTTGAAGTGCCCGGCATCGATCTGGGCGATGGCCCGCTGCACCGGGGAGCCATCGACAGGCGTTGCCATGAGCATGGCGGGAAGGCAGGACAGCGCCCATGCCATCGGCAGCGTGCGCCAGCGTCGAAACGATAAGGAACCCTGAAGCGTCCGCACCTGCCACTTCCCCGCGAGAACCAGGCGAAGCCGTTGTGTAGCACGCTTGCATTCGACGGTCAATAAATTATGCTCCGGTCGAACTTCGATTGAATTAGATATTCCAAAACTTGGGAAAGGTATTCCTAAAACGAATGCCTCGGGGAGTCAGAGGGGACGCATGATCCACACGGCCTGGCCTTATCTCGCTGTCATGTTGCTGGCCGCGGGCTTGTTTCCCGCTCTCGAGCGGCGCTTCCAGTGGCGGTTCTTCGAAGTCCTTCCGCCCATCGTGCTGACTTATCTGCTGGTGACTGCCCTGGCGGTGTCCGGGCTGTGGCAGGTCAACGACGAGATCCGTTCGACCCAGACCCTGCTGATCGCGCACCTGGTGCCGGCCCTGCTGTTCCTGCTGATGATCAACTGCGACCTGCGCGCCATCTACCGGCTGGGACCGCGCGTGTTGGCCGTGTTTTTCGTGACCATGGTGTGCCTGTTCATTGCCTTTGTCGGCACCTTCCTGGTGTTCCGTCACTGGTTGCCCGGCAAAGCGTGGCAGCCGCTGGCGGCGTTGTCCGGCAGCTGGATCGGCGGCACGGCGAACATGGTGGCGGTGAAACAGGCCATCGGCATGCCGGACAAGTTGCTGGCGTTCTCCCTGCTCACCGATGCGCTGTGCTACTCGATGTGGGTGGTGGTGCTGTTCGGGCTGGGCAGGGTGGCCACGCAGTTCAACCAGTGGACCCGCGCCAAATCCAGCGCCGACATGGTGGTCGAGGAAACGCGCAGCCATGGCCCCACCACGCCGGACAACGTGCTGCTATGGCTGGGCATGGCGCTGCTGGCGGCCGCGTTCGCATCGTGGGTGGGTGATCGCCTGCCGACCTCGGACATGATCTCGCCGACCACCTGGACCATCATGCTGGCCACGGCATTCGGGCTGGTGGCTGCGCACACGCCGCTGGCGCGTTTTGCGGGTGCCAACACCATTTCCAGCGCCATGTTGATCAGCGTGGTGGCCATCCTGGCCTCGCAGAGCAACTTCGACGGCATCGCTTCGGCGCCGCTCTACATCATCTGCGGCCTATGCATCATCGCCATCCATGCCGTGCTGCTGGCGGGCGCGGCGCGCGTATTCCATTTCGACCTCTACCTGTGCGGCATCTCCTCGCTGGCATGCATCGGCGGCGTGGCTGCCACGCCCATCCTCGCGGCCAGCTACTCGCGCTCGCTGGTGCCGGTGGGCATCCTGCTTGCGCTGCTCGGCTATATCCTCGGTACCGGGTTTGGTCTGCTGGTGGCGCAAGTGATGTCGTCGCTGGCCATTGCCTAGGAGTCACCATGCGATTCATGTCTCGCCTGCCGATCTGTCTGATGCTTGCCCTGGCGTCCGTGCCCGTCCTGGCGGACAAGGGGCCCGATACCTTGCCGGTGCCGCCATCGGGCGTCATCGGCATCGCCAATAACGCGATGCTCGGCCCGGATTTCTGGATCAGGCAGTCGACGCAACCCGAACGCGTGCTGCTCGATGCCAGTGACATTCGCAGCCACAACGCCAACCTGTTCAAGGTCGATGCGTCCATGCACGACCTGCATGCGTTGCCCGCACAGATCGATCGGGCGACGGTCACCGGCTGGATCAACGACCTGTCCCAGTACCCCAAGCGCAAGCTGTACGACATCAAGGGACAGCCGGTGCCCGACAGCCTGCGCAATGAGCTGACGGACGCGTTGGCGCTGGACGCCGTGCCTGCGCAACAGCCCGCGCGCTACGGCATGGTGGTGCAGCGTGCAGCGCTGCGCACCTTTCCGACCAGCACGCGGGTGTTCACCTCCAACGACGACACCGATATCGACCGCTTCCAGGAAACCGCGGAGTTCCCGGGCACGCCGGTGCTCATCGCGCACACCAGCCGGGACGGTCACTGGTTGTTCGTGGTGAGTCCGCGCTATGCCGCATGGACGCTGCGCGAGAATGTGGCCGAAGGCCCGGCAGCGGATGTGCTGGCGTATGCCGGGCGCACGCCGCATCGCGTGGTCACCGGTGGCACCGTCACCACGGTGTTCACGCCCGAGCAACCGGCGGTGTCGCAGCTGCAGCTGGACATGGGCATCGCCGTGCCGGTGCTGTCCGATCTCCCGCCGGACCAGCCGGTGAATGGTCAGTCCCCGTATGCATCGCATGTGGTGCAACTGCCCATCCAGCAGGCGGATGGCAAGCTGGCCTTTTCGCCGGCGCTGATCCAGCGCGTGGCCGATACGCAGGACGACTATCTGCCGCTGACCGAGGGCAACATCATCCGCCAGGCCTTCAAGTTTCTCGGCGAACGCTACGGCTGGGGCCACGACTACGACGGACGCGACTGCAGCGGCTTCGTGTCGGATGTCTATCGCAGCATGGGCGTTGAGATGCCGCGCAACACCAGCAAGCAGGCGATCAGCCCGGGCTTCACGCACCAGGCCTTTGGCGACAAGGACAGTCACGATGCGCGCCTCAAGGCCGCCATGGCGCTGAAGGTAGGAGATCTGGTCTACATCCCCGGCCACGTGATGATGGTGATCGGCAAGCTGGACGGCGAGCCTTACGTCATTCATGACACCGGCGGCATTTCCTATCGCGACGGCAAGGGCGGCATGCGCCGCGTCAAGCTCAACGAAGTGTCGGTGACGCCGCTGCTGCCGCTGATGTACGACGACAAGCACACCTACGTCGACCGCATGACCAGCATCGTGCACGTACGCCCCTGACCGACTCCTCTTCAAGGACAGACTTCCCCTCATGAAGATCACCGACATCCAGTTCGGCATGCTGCGGGTACCGCTGAAAACGCCGTTCAAGACGGCGCTGCGTACCGTCAACCAGGTCGAGGACATCGTGGTGATGGTGCATACCGACAGCGGTCACGTAGGCCATGGCGAGGCGCCGGCGACAGCGGTGATCACCGGCGACACGCATGGCTCGATCATCGATGCGATCCGCCACTACATCGCGCCGCGCCTGATCGGCGAGGACATCGCGGACCTCAATCGCATCACCCAGCTTATCCAGACCGCGCTGGAGAAGAACACCAGCGCCAAGGCCGCGGTGGAGATTGCCGTGTACGACCTGTGGGGCCAGCTCTACAGCGCGCCGCTGTACAAGCTGCTCGGTGGCGGGGCCCCGGTGATCACCACCGACATCACCATCAGCGTGGATTACATCGACAAAATGGTGGCCGATTCGGTGAGCGCGGTGGAGCGCGGCTTCGAGTCACTGAAGATCAAGGTGGGCAAGGATATCGGCGTCGATATCGAGCGCATCAAGGCCATCTACGCCGCGGTGGATAACCGCGCGCTGCTGCGTCTGGATGCCAACCAGGGCTGGTCCGCCAAGCAGGCGGTGTATGCCGTGCAGACGCTGGAAGATGCCGGCATCCGGCTGGAGTTGGTGGAGCAGCCGGTGAAAGCGCGTGACCTGGAAGGCATGCGTTATGTCACCGAACGGGTGCATACGCCCATCATGGCCGACGAAAGCGTGTTTGGCCCGATGGAAGTCATCGAGCTGATCCGCATGCGCGCGGCCGACATCATCAACATCAAACTGATGAAGACCGGTGGCATCTCCAATGCCATCCGTATCGCCGACATTGCCGCCATGTACGGCGTGGAGTGCATGATCGGTTGCATGCTGGAAAGCAGCATCAGCGTGGCCGCGGCGGTGCACGTGGCGGTGGCCAAGTCCTCGGTGATCACCAAGGTCGATCTGGATGGCCCGTCGTTGTGCCAGTACAACCCGGTGGACGGTAGCGTGGTGTTCAACGAGTCGGAGATCTCGGTAGGCGATGCGCCGGGGCTGGGCATCCGGGAAATCCGCGGGCTCGAGAGGCTGGAAGGCTGACATGTCGCCGCTGGTGAAAATCCGCGCCGAGCGCGACCAGATGTCGGCGGTCGAGCGTCGCGTTGCCGACTTCATCCTCGAGAACGCGCAGCTGCTGCGCGACTACTCCTCGCAGCAGCTGGCCAACGCGCTGGGCATCAGCCAGTCCAGCGTGGTGAAGTTCACGCAGAAGCTGGGCTTCAAGGGTTACCCGGACCTGAAATATTCCGTAGGCGAGGCCATCGCGCGCGCCGACAACGGCGATGCGGCCCAGGTGGACGCGCAGGCGCGTGCGGCCGAGGGCGAGTCGGATGGCCGCAGCCTGTGGCGGTGCAAGTCCGAGGCGGAAGAAGAAACGCGCCTGATCAATCCGGACGACACCCTGCAGGCGGTGGCCCAGGCACTGGCCAGCGCCGGTTCCACCGGCAAGGTGTTCATGGTGGGTCTGGGTGACGACGACATCCATGCGCGCAGCTTCGCGCTGCGCCTGTCGCTGCTCGGCATTCCGTCCGTGCACAACGCGGACCCGGCGCGACTGGCGGCCAGCGTGTCGGCCGCGGGCGCGGGCGATTTGCTGCTGGTGTTCTCCGAGCAGGGCCATCATCCCGCCTTGTGCAAGGTTGGCCGCTTCTTCAAGGAGCAGCAGGGGCGCCTGGTCACGGTGACGCGGCATACCTCCAACCCCTTGCGCGCGCTGGCGGACGTGGCCCTGCTGGTGTCCGCGCACGACGACCGCCCGTATATCCAGCCGCTGCTTTACCAGTCCGCCCTGCAGCACCTGCTCGACAGCGTGTTCGTTCTGCTGTGCGAGGGAGACGAGCAACGCCACCTGCAGCTGCTCGCCAATCTTGAACGCGTCCAGCAGATGCTGGAGCCCTAGGCCACTCATCCACGGTATCGCATGAATCCACAGTCCCGTCGTTTCATGATCTGTCGTTTCCTGGCGGCCACGCTGGCAGCAGCGGCTGCCTGGCCCATGTCGTCGGCGTTCGCCGCGCAGGAGAGCAACGGTTGGCAGGGTTCGCGCCAGATGGTGCTGGTCATCACGCCCGACTGGAATGCCGACCACGGCGTGTTGCGTGCGTTCGAACGCACCGGGGACGGCTGGAAGCCGGTGGTGGACGCACAGAACGTCACGGTGGGCCGCGCCGGTGCGGCGTGGGGCATCGGCCTGAACGAAGCGCAGACCGATGGCCCGCAGAAGCACGAAGGCGATGGTCGGGCCGCGGCGGGCGTGTATCGCGTCGGCGAGGTCTTCGGCTACGGGGCGCAAGCGGATACGCGCATGCCCTACAGCGCCATGACCGATACCGACTGGTGCGTCGATGTGGACGGTTCGCCGTACTACAACCAGATCGTCGATGCGAAGAAGGTCGGCGCGAAGGCGGTGGAGGGCGCCAGCGAGCCGATGCGGCGCGACCTGCACATGGATGGCGACCAGCGCTACAAGATCGGTTTCGTCATCGAGCACAACGCTGGCGGCAAGCGCGGCGGCGGCAGCTGTATCTTCGCCCACCTGTGGGCGTCGCCCACGGATGCCACCGCCGGATGCACGGCCATGCCCGAACCGGTGATGCGTCGCCTGCTGGCCTGGATGAAGCCGGAAGAACAGCCAGTGTTCGTGCTGTTGCCGCAAAGCGAGTACGCACGGCTGCGTGCGTCCTGGCATCTGCCTGTCGTGGGTAAACAGCCTTGAGCCCGACCGCGCGGGTACTGGTGGGTCTGGTGCTGGGCGCCGCCGGCGGCCTGGTGCTGGCGTCGTGGTCGCCCACCGCCGCGGTGCAGGTGGCCGACGCCGTGCAACCGTTCGGGCGGTTGTGGCTCAACGCACTGCAGATGACCGTGGTGCCGCTGGTGTTCGCGCTGGTGGTGGTCGGGGTCAACACGGCCAGCGATGCGGCCGCATCGGGACGCATTGCCCGGCGTGCCATCGTCGCCTTCATCCTGATCCTCTCGGCAGGCGCCTTGTTCGCCGCAGCTGCCGCACCACGGTTGTTCGCGCTGTTTCCGCATAACCCGGCGTTGACCTCGGCGCTGGAAAGCGCCGTCGCCACGCATGTGCCGCCGTCCACGCAGGGCGTGGGCTGGGCGGAATGGTTCAACGGCATCGTGCCGTCCAATGCGATAAGTGCCGCCGCACAGAGCGCCATGTTGCCGCTGGTGGTGTTTGCGCTGTTCTTCGGTTTTGGCCTGACCCGCATCGAGGCTAGACAGCGCGAACTGGTGGTGTCGTTCTTCCGCGCCATCGCCGACACCATGATCGTGATCGTGCGCTGGGTGCTGTGGGTGGCGCCGCTGGGCGTGTTCGCCCTGATCCTGGCGGTATGCGCGCGCGCCGGCCTGCATATGCTGGGGGCGCTCGGCATCTACGTGCTGGTCGAATGCCTGCTGTATCTCGCCGTCACCTTGTTGATGCTGCCGGTAGCCATGGTGTGGGGTGGCGAAACCCTGCGCCGGTTCGTGCCGGCGCTGGTGCCGGCGCAGATCGTTGCAGCCAGCACGCAGTCCTCGCTGGCATCGCTGCCGGCCATGCTGGAAAGCGCGGAACAGCGGCTGGGCTATCCCGCCCAGGTGAATGCGCTGGTGCTGCCCATGGCAGTGAGCCTGTTCCGCCTGACCAGCCCGGTGCAGTACGTGGCATCGGCATGTTTCATCGCATGGGCCTACGGCATTCACGTGGGCGCCGCACCGTTGTTCGCGGCGGCACTGCTGGCGGTGGTGATCAGCCTGGGTTCGGTGGGGCTGCCCGGCGCGGTGAGTTTCATGGCGACCAACCTTCCTGTCGCGCAGGCGATGGGTGTGCCGGTGGGGCCGCTGGGGTTGATGCTCGCCGTCGATGCCTTGCCTGATGCGCTGGCCACCCTGGGCAACGTAACCGCCGACCTTACTGCCACCAGCGTGGTGGCACGCCAATCCATCCGGGAAAGTGATACCGCATGAGCAAGCTCCACGACGCCGACGTCATCGTGATCGGTGCCGGCATGGCCGGTGCCTCCGTGGCCTATTTTCTTGCGCCGCATGCGCGCGTGCTGGTGCTGGAGCGCGAAGATCATGCGGGCATGCATTCCACCGGACGCTCGGCCGCGCTCTTTTCCGAAACCTACGGGTCGGCCCAGGTGCGTGCGCTGACGCGCGCGGCGCGTCGCTTCTTCGACCATCCCCCCGAGGGTTTCACCACTCACCCGATTCTTACGCCACGGGGTTCGTTGAGCATTGGCACTGAGGCACAGATCGACACGGTGCATGCCCTGCATGCGGAGATGGCACCACGCACGCACGGATTGCGCGTGGTGGATGCGGCCTGGCTGCAGCAGACCGTGCCGGTGTTGCGTCCCGAGGCGGCGCAGATCGGACTGTATGAACCCGCCGCGGCTGATATCGACGTGAACGAACTGCACCAGGGCTTCCTGCGCGGACTACGCGCAAGAGGCGGTCAGTTGCGGCTGGGTATCGACATTCGTTCGATCGAACGTGGTCCGGGGCATTGGTTCATCGACGCAGGCCAGGAGCAGTTCCGTGCGCCCTTGCTGCTCAATGCAGCCGGTGCGTGGGTGGACCAGGTCGCTGCACTCGCCGGCGTCGCGCCCATCGGTATCCAGCCCAAACGTCGTTCCGCGTTCCTGTTCGAACCGCCTTCGGGCTTGAACACATCGAGCTGGCCGTTCGTGATGGACGTTGATGAGAGCTTCTACTTCAAGCCAGACGCCGGTTTATTGCTCGGTTGTCCCGCAAACGCCGACCCGGTGCCGCCGCATGACGTACAACCGGAAGAGCTCGACATTGCGATGGGCATCCATCGCATCGAAGAAGCGACCCGCATGACCATCCGCCGCCCCACGCGGACGTGGGCCGGCCTGCGTTCGTTCGTCCCGGATGGCGACCTGGTCGGTGGCTTTGCGCCGGGCGTTGACGGCTTCTTCTGGGTGGCCGCGCAAGGTGGTTACGGCATCCAGACCTCGGCCGCCATGGGCGAAGTGTGTGCGCATCTCGCGCTGGGCCTGCCGTTGCCGGGTCATTTGCAGGATGCAGGGCTGACGGCCGGCATGCTGGATCCACGCCGCCTCACGGCCTGACGTGGCGGCGAACGGATGTTGGCACGCCGCCGGACGCTGAGCCAGCGCCTGTCACGAGGCCTGGTTTGGCGGTTTCGTGGTTCCCGGAATATAGAGGTGCTGGAACACTGCGGCCTCATGTGCCTTGCCCATGCGTCGTGATCGCTCGAACAGCGTAGTGAGCAGGGGCCTCAGGACCAGCGGGCGCAGGTTGTGCGAGTCCTGCTTCAGGGCGTAGTCGAGCACGCCGCGAATGTAGGAGCGCTCGTCGTCAGTAAAGGCGAGTATGTGGGTGGCGATCTGCCCGCCCACCAGGGCGAAATCCAACTGTATCGGCACGTGTCCATCCCACGCGTGCCTCGCCTGCCGGCGGATCTGCCGCACTGCAGGGAGCAGTGCCAGTGCATCGAGAAACTTGTGCGGTGGAACCATGGTTCACGATCCATGTTTCGCCATTTGCGTTGGCTTGGATCATGGATAGGCAGGCCGGGGCGCTGACAGCGGGCAGCAACGTTCGCCGGCGTCCGGTATTACCACTGTTTGGATCGGTCAAAAATCAGAATAGTCGCGCAGCGATTCACGGCATCGGGCGATTGCAGGCGAAATGACACGTGTCAGGGCGGGTCGAAATCGCTGTGTGATCTCACGAGGCAGATACGCATGCAGGAAAGAACTTACCTGCACGCGATTCGCAGGGCGGCTGCAAGCGCGCCCCACTGCGGCGTAATCTCAGGAGTCTTCCTGTTCGCGTATCCGTGGTGCCCTTGCGGGCCGGTGCGTGAGGCGACGGCCGGTAGGCCTTTTGCGAGGGAGCTCTCCGTAGCGGTGTGGTGCGATGTGAAACACAAAGAGAACAGTAATACACCGAATGTGTTTGGTGATCGCGACGCGTGTAGGGAATACACGCATGGTGTCGAAGGCGACGGGCTGAGCGCAGATGCCGTTATCCGTCGGATGCGTCAGGTCTATGCGGTGCGCAGCGATAGTGCGCTCGCCGCCGCGCTTCACCTGGCGCCGAGTGCACCCAGCAACTGGCGCCAGCGGAACCGTCCTCCATTCGGCATGTGCGCTGCCATCGCGCAGTCCCGCGGCGTTTCCCTGGACTGGCTGGTGCTGGGCATTGGCGAGATGCGTCCGGCTATGCGTCGACAGGTTCGCGACACCCCGGCGGCGCCTTACCGGGCTTCCTCCCCGGTCGCGATGCGGCTCATCACCTTCGTGTCCTTGTGGGATGCCGCCGGATCGACGGACGAGCTGATCTGGCTGGAGCAACACCTCAAGCGCACGGTTTCCGAATATGAGAAATGGCTGGATGCGAACGCTGAAGAGGCGCCCGCAGCCGGCGATTGACCCTCGGAGCGGGTGATGCGGTGCGGGCATCCGTGCCTGGCGCTTCCGGGGCGCCAGGTCGGGGTGGCTGGATGGTTGCTGGCGTTACTTTTATTCCGTGAATCGGTGACTTTTTTTCCGTATTCCAGCGCGCGCGGACATTTCCTGCAGTCTTGCTGCATCGCGGCGATGGTGGCCGTTACAATCGGACCTCCCGGTACCTCGCCGGCAGACCATCCACGGCCCGAGATTCGCAGGTTACGCCGCTTATGCTCCTGATGATCGACAACTACGACAGCTTTACCTTCAACCTCGTGCAGTACCTGGGCGAGTTGGGGCAGGCCGTGAAAGTGGTGCGCAATGATGCGCTGGACGTGGCGGGTATCCGGGCGCTGAAGCCGTCCCACATCATGATTTCGCCAGGCCCCGGCACGCCGGACGACGCGGGCGTGTCACTGGATGTGCTGCGCGAACTGGCCGGCGAGATTCCGGTGTTCGGCGTGTGCCTGGGCCATCAGGCCATCGGACAGGTGTTTGGCGGCAAGGTGATTCGTGCCAAGCAGATCATGCATGGCAAGACCTCGCCGGTACGCCATCGCGGGCAGGGCGTGTTCGCCGGCCTGCCCGATCCGTTCGAGGCCACGCGCTACCACTCGCTGGTGGTGGAGCAGCATTCGTTGCCCGATTGCCTGGAAGTCACCGCGTGGACGGAGAACCCGGACGGCAGCATTGACGAGATCATGGGCCTGCGCCACAAGACCCTGAAGGTCGAGGGCGTGCAGTTCCATCCCGAGTCGATCCTCACGCAGTACGGGCACGACCTGCTGCGCAACTTCCTCGGCCTGCCGCTGAAGCTCGCCGCATGAACAGTGCAGGGACTGTGGGGCGCCGCGTCACCATCACGCCGCAGGAAGCGCTACAGCGCACCATCGAGCATCGCGAGATCTTCCACGACGAGATGATCGAGCTGATGCGGCAGATCATGCGTGGCGAGGTGAGCCCGCTGATGACCGCGGCGATCATCACCGGCCTGCGCGTGAAGAAGGAAACCGTGGGCGAGATCACCGGCGCGGCGCGCGTGATGCGCGAGCTGTCGGCAAAGGTGACCTTGCCGCCGCACGAGCATTTCGTCGACATCGTCGGTACCGGCGGTGATGGCGCATCGAGTTTCAATATTTCCACCGCCTCCATGTTCGTGGCCGCCGCGGCCGGTGCGCGCGTCGCCAAGCATGGTGGTCGCAGCGTGTCGTCCAAGTCGGGCAGCGCGGATGTGCTCGAGGCGCTGGGCGCGGTGATCGACCTGCCGCCGGCCCAGGTGGCGCAGTGCATGGATGAGGTCGGCATCGGCTTCATGTTCGCGCCCAACCATCATCCGGCCATGAAGGTGGTGGCACCGGTGCGCAAGGAAATGGGCGTGCGCACGCTGTTCAACATTCTCGGCCCGCTGACCAACCCGGCTGGTGCGCCGAACATCCTGATGGGCGTGTTCCATCCGGACCTGGTCGGCATCCAGGTGCGCGTGCTCCAGCAGCTGGGCGCGAAGCACGCGCTGGTGGTGTGGGGGCGTGACGGCATGGACGAAATCTCGCTGGGCGCGGCCACCTTGGTGGGTGAGCTGCGTGACGGCGAGGTGCGCGAGTACGAGGTGGAGCCGGAGGATTTCGGCCTCGCCATGGCCTCCAGCCGCAACCTGCGCGTGGAGAACGCCGAGGAATCGCGTGCCATGCTGCTGGAGGCGCTGGAAGGGCGTCGTGGTGTGCCGCACGACATCGTCTGCCTCAATGCCGGCGCGGCGCTGTACGCGGCCAACGTGGTGGATTCCATCGCCGCCGGCATCGAGCTGGCGCGTGGAACCATTGCCAGCGGCGCGGCCCGTGCAAAAATGGACGCCTTCGTGGCCACCACGCGGCGCCTGGCTGAAACCGCCTGACGCTCACATCTCTTTCATGCCCCGACGCTGCAAGCTTTCACCATGACCGACATCCTGCAACGCATCCTCTCCCGCAAGACCGAAGAAGTCGCCGAGCGCAGTGCCAGGCTGCCGCTGGCCGAGCTCTCCGCCCGCGTGGCAGACCTGCCGGAAACCCGCGGCTTTTCGGCGGCCATCGAGGCCAAGATCGAAGCCGGCCTGCCGGCGGTGATCGCCGAGGTGAAGCGCGCCAGCCCGAGCAAGGGCGTGATCCGCCCGGACTTCGATCCGGCAGCCATTGCCCGCAGCTATGAAAAGGGCGGGGCGGCCTGCCTCTCGGTGCTGACCGACAAGGATTTCTTCCATGGCAGCGAAGATTTCCTGCAGCAGGCCCGCGCCGCGTGCTCGCTGCCGGTGCTGCGCAAGGATTTCGTGATCGATCCGTACCAGGTGTACGAGGCGCGCGTGATCGGCGCCGACTGCATCCTGCTGATCGTGGCCGCGCTGGGCGACGCCGCCCTGCTGGAGCTGTCGCTGCTGGCCGCCGAGCTGGATCTGGACGTGCTGTGCGAAGTCCATGACGCGGAAGAACTGGAGCGCGCACTGGCGTTGCCCGTACCGCTGATCGGCGTGAACAACCGCAACCTGCGCACGTTCCACACCTCGCTGGATACCTCGCTGGAGCTGCAGCAGCTGATGGAATACGACCGCATCCTGGTCAGCGAGTCGGGCATCCACACGCCCGACGACGTGATCACGCTGCAGGACGCAGGCATCAATGCTTTCCTGGTCGGCGAGGCGTTCATGCGCGCCGACGACCCCGGCGCGGAACTGAAGCGCCTGTTTGCCACGACCTAAGAACACGCCAGAAGTAAACGTATGACCACAGGGGAAAGCAGTCTGGAGCCGGCAGCGGCGGAAGCGGCCGTGGCTTCGCCGCGCACGGTGCTGTTCGATTTCGACGGCGTGCTGATCCACGGCGACGCCTTCTATCTGTTCATGCGCGAACGTTATCGCCGCTCCTGGCTGCGCAAGCTGGGGGCGCTGTGCGCGCTGCCGTGGATGCTGCTGGTGGCCCCGTTCTCGCGCAAGCTGGCCGAGCGCGCCCTGGTGCATGTGGGCCTGATGGGACTGAACGAACATCGTTACCGGGCGGCGGCCGAAGCCTTTGGCGCGAGCCTGGTCCGTCGGCCCCGGCAGTTCTGCCGCGATGGCCTCAACGCCCTGCGCCGCCATCAGGCGGCGGGCGACCGCGTCATCGTGGTCACCGGCTGCGAACACGTGCTGGTCAGCCACATCCTGGCCCAGCTGGGCCTGGCGGATCTGGACGTGTTGGCCTCCCGGCTGTATTCGGGGCCGTTGGGCATGCGCGTGAAGCTGCATAACGTGGGGCGCCGCAAAACCGCGCAGCTGGCGGCTTTCGGCGTTAGCGAGTGGCATGTGGCCTATAGCGACTCGCTGGCCGATGCCCCCATGCTCAAGCCCGCTGCCGAAGCCGTGCTGGTCAATGGCACGCCCAAGCTTTGCAAGAAGCTGGAAAAGGCGCTGGGTCGCACCATCACCCGCGTCGACTGGTTCTAACCGGCTTTTTCCCTGTGTGAGTGCACCCTGTGCGCGATCACGGGGCGGGGGTGTTCGTCCCTGTTCCATCGCGCGCCATGGCAGGCCGTGCGGCCAGGGTCCGGGCTTGTCCCGGTCCGGGGATCGAATTACGTTAGCGTTTACATATTTGGTTCGAGGGCCGTCGGATGTACCTCCCTTCGCTCGCCCAGCTGGCGCTTGGCAGCCGGCTCAAGTCGCTCAGCGACCATTTCTATGGCGCCGTGGACGAGGTCTACCGCACCTGCGGGGCCGGCGTGGAGTCGCGCTGGTTTCCGGTGCTGCGCTTCCTGTGGGAAAACGGCGAGACCACGGTCAGTGACGTGGCGCAGGCCATCGGGCAGACCCATTCGGCGGTGAGCCAGCTGGCCGACAAGCTGGTCGATGCCGGCCTGGTCTGCCGCAACAAGGACATCCAGGACGGCCGCCGCAGCCTGCTCGCGCTGACCGACAAGGGGCGCGCCAATCTCACCGCGCTCGGCCCGATCTGGGTGGCTGTGCGCCGGGGCATCGTGAAATCGCTGGGCGAAGAAGGCCTGGAAACGCTGCTGGCCGCGCTGGCCGCCACCGAGGCCGGCCTGCAGGAACGGCCGGTGGTGGACGCCATGCTGGCCGAGCACGCGGCACTGACCTCGGCCACGCTGGAGATCGTGCCCTACGAACCGGCCCTCAAAGACCACTTCTACCGCCTCAACGCCCAATGGCTGGAGCGCCATTTCCGCATCGAGGACATCGACCGGGAGCTGCTGGGCGACCCGGAGCGCTACGTGCTGGCGCCGGGCGGCGCGATCTTCTTTGCCCGCCTGGACGGCGAGGTCATCGGCACCTGCGCCCTGCTGCACGAGTCGGCCGGCGTCTACGAGCTGTCCAAGATGGGTGTGGACGAAACTTTCCGCGGCATGGGTGCGGGGCGCAGCCTGCTGGCGGCGGCCATTGCCGAATTCCAGCGTCGGGGCGGCACGGAGCTGTTCCTGGAGTCCAACAGCCGCCTGAAGACCGCCCTGCGCATGTACGAGCAGGCCGGCTTCGTGCTGCAGCCGGCGGTACGCGCCGGGTCCCATTACGAGCGGGCCGACGTTTACATGGTCTACCAGCCGGGCGGGCGCCGCGGCCAGCCGGGCTGACCGGCGCGGGGGCATGAAAAAACCGGCCTGGGCCGGGCTGACGTCGAAGGGGCATGAAAAAACCCGGCCTGGGCCGGGCTGACGTCGAAGGGGCATGAAAAAACCCGGCCTGGGCCGGGTTTTTCTGTTTCCGGGGCGGCGTGGGTGCCTCAGCGCGTGCCGCGCACTACGATGGTCTTGCCCGCCACGTCGATCATGCCCTGCTCTTCGAGCTGCTTGAGCACGCGGCCGACCATTTCACGCGAGCAACCCACGATACGGCTCACTTCCTGGCGGGAAATGCGGATCTGGGTGCCTTCCGGGTGGGTCATCGCATCCGGCTCCTGGCACAGGTCCAGCAGCGTCTTGGAGATGCGGTTGGTCACGTCCATGAAGGCCATGCGGCTGACCTGGCGCGAAGTGCGCAGCAGGCGGTGGGTCAGCTGGGAGCCGATGGCGAACAGGATCTTGGGGCATTCCTCGCGCAGCGGACCTTCCATCAGCTGGAACAGGCGCTCGTAGCTGATCTCGGCCATCTCGCAGGCGGTACGGGTTCGCACCATGGATTCGCGCTGCGCCTGCTCCACGAACAGGCCCATTTCGCCGATGAACTGGCCACGGCTGAGGTAGGCCAGGATCAGTTCGCGGCCCTGCTCATCCTCCGTGCACACGGCCAGCGAGCCGTCCACGATGTAATAAAGCGTGTTGGCCGGGTCGCCGGGACGGATGATTGCGGTCTTGCCCGGGTAGCGACGGCGGTGGCAAAGCGCCAGAAACCGCTCCATCGAGGCCGGGTCCGGTGCGAAATTGGCTGGCGCCTGGGAGCGTTCAAAGGCTTGCTGGAGCTGATATTTGAGTTGCGCCACGTTAGATCCCGTTGATTCAAACGGAGGGCGCGGGCGTCCCCCGATGGTCCAATCCTTCCCCCCTCCGGGCATTATGGCAAACTAAAAGACCTGCCGAAGGTTCAGTTTTCCTTTTTTTTGCCGCATACTTCACGGTCTTTCGGACGCGATCCCTTTGTCGCGCTCCGGTCACAAGGGTCGTGGAAGCTTCCTGCTTTCACGTCGAATTATCCAGCGGGGACCCTTGTAGCTAACCCGCCTCTACTGCTGGCCCCATCCCCGGCCATGGAGAGTCGTTGTGGTTAAACCGCTTCCCCGCCTGCGTCTGCAGGGCTTCAACAACCTGACCAAGGCCCTGAGCTTCAACATCTACGACATCTGCTATGCAGTGTCGGAAGAGCAGCGCCAGCGCTATATCGAATACATCGATGAGCAGTACGACGCCGATCGCCTGACCCAGATCCTGACGGATGTGGCCGAGATCATCGGTGCCAACATCCTGAACATTGCACGCCAGGACTACGATCCGCAAGGCGCGTCCGTCACGATCCTCATTTCCGAGGAGCCCGTGGTGGAAAAGCTCGGCCGTGACACGATCTCCGACGCGGTGGTCGCGCACCTGGACAAGAGCCACATCACCGTCCACACCTACCCGGAAACGCATCCGCACAACGGCATTGCGACGTTCCGCGCGGATATCGACGTGGCCACCTGCGGCGTGATCTCGCCGCTGAAGGCCCTGAACTACCTGATCGACAGCTTCGAGTCGGACATTGTCATCGCCGACTACCGCGTGCGCGGCTTCACGCGCGACGTGAAGGGCAAGAAGCACTTCATCGACCACAAGATCAACTCAGTGCAGGACTATCTGGCCAAGCACATCCGCCAGAAGTACGAGATGTTCGACGTGAACGTGTACCAGGAAAACATGTTCCACACGAAGATGCACATCAAGGATTTCGACCTTGATACCTACCTCTTCGAGGCGCATGCGGATGACCTTTCGTTCAAGGAGCGCCAGCGCATCGAATCGCTGCTGCGTCGCGAGATCGAGGAGTTGTTCCACGGTCGCAACCTGATGTGATGAGAAACCCGCCGAAAGGCGGGTTTTTCTTTTGGGAGTCCTGGCTTTTCGCGGGAAACCGTGCAATGCAGCGTTGCTCCCTCTCCCCTCTGGGGAGAGGGTGGGGTGAGGGGCGGGTGCTCGCCTCGCGGTTTCATCCTTTAGCCATCAGCCATCATCTCTGTGATCAGGCTCATCGCTTCATTGAGGCCGTCATCCCGTCGCACTGGCCTGGACGCGTACTCCCCTCACCGTCATCCCTGCGCAGGCCGGAAGCGTTCTTCAGCAGCCGAATGGCTGGTCATCCAGGGCCTTAGTGGTCGGTCGTCGCCTCGTGCGTTCCCGCGACCTGGCCGCCTACGACGCAAAGCTAGTCCTCGTGGGACGCCGCGGGGGCGTTTCGGCCTCCTGCCGGCGACGCGAAGCTAGCGCCCTTTTCGGGGAGGCCGAGTCACTTTTCTTTTGCTGGCCCAAAAGTCCCACGGGGATTAGCTTCGCGTCAAAAGTAACCCAAAGAAAATGGCCTGAATGCTCCGGTGATTTTGTTGAATACGAGCCTGGCGGGGCTTCGGCATTCGGCACCGCACGATTCACGCGCAAGCGCTACGGCTCCCCCCGCGATGATTGTTTCCTTGGGGAGCTCTGCATCATGTGGAATACAAGCGCTACAGGTTCCGGAGCCCTAATTGCGACAGGCGCAGCGCCTAGACACTGACGCTACACCGCAACGCGCTGTGAGCAAGAGGACTTAAAGCCTCCGTCGAGACGTTCCGGTGCGATCCCGATTCCAGTCCCGATCCCGACCCCCGGTGGGAGCGAACCCTGTTCGCGACAGCGGTTTTGCGACTCCCTCGTAGGAGCGCACCCTGTGCGCGACCGCAGCGCTATGTCGATACCGCTCCGTCAGGTGGTCGCGCACTGGGTGCGCTCCTACAGGGAAGGGCGATGTGCCCTCTTTCCCCTATCCCCAAGGTTGGCCACGACAGAACGCCAAAGGCCATCACCCCTCAAACGCGATACGCCACCGCCTTCATCACCATCGACGTCAGCTGCATCACGCCGGGAATCGGAAACGGCAGATCGATGCCGCCTCGCTCGCGGGCATTGTGCGCATGGCGGATTTCATCGGCCTGCATTTGCGTCAGCACGGCGCGTGAGCGCTCATCTTGTGCCGGCAGCTGGTCGAGGTGTTCTTCCAGGTGCGCTTCCACCTGGCGCTCGGTTTCCACCACGAAACCCAGGCTCACCGGATCCCCCGCCAAGGCGGCGATGGCGCCAATGGCGTAGCTGCCGGCATACCACAGGGGGTTGAGCAGGCTGGGGCGGCTGTCCAGTTCCTTCAGGCGCTCGCTGCACCAGGCGAGGTGGTCGGTTTCCTCGGCGGCGGCATGCAGCAGGTGTGCGCGGGTTTCTTCGTTGCGCGCCAGCGCGGCCTGTCCGTCATAGAGCGCCTGCGCGCAGACCTCGCCCGTGTGATTGATGCGCATGAGGCCGGCGGCGTGCTTGCGCTCGGCATCGTCCATGTCCGACTCGTCAAACGCTTCGGCTGGTGAAGGTCGCGCGGCTTCCGGTGCGCCCGACACCGTTTCCAGGGCGCGTTCGATGCCGGCCAGCAGGCGGTCGAGCGGGGAAAGCGTGCGTGCGTTCATGGCGAAATCTCCAGTTGCTGCGCGAGCAGCGTAAGCGGATGCATGTGCGGCCAGTGCCGCCCCTGCTCATCCATGCCTGCGGCCAGATGCAGCCGGCATCCGATATTGGACGACAACAACTGCTCTGGCGCCAAGGTGGCGATCTGTCCCAGTACGCCTTCGCGCAGGCGCGCCGCGCGCTCGGGGAACTCCAGCATGTGTGTGCCGGCCGCGCCGCAACAGTGCGGCGGGCGTGGCACCACGGCGATATCGAGCGAGGGGATTTTGCGCAGCAGCTCCTGCAAGGCTGCTTCGCTGCGAGCCACATTCAGTTGCGTGCATGGGAAATGCAGTGCGATGCGTTGTTCGAGCGGACGGAACGCAAGGCGGTCGATGCGTTCGGCAAGCAGGCTTACCGGGTCGCTTACGGCTACGTCGGGAAGAGCGCGGCGCAGTGTGCCCAGGCAGCCTGGCGTTACGGTGACCAGCTTTGTCGCGCCTGAGCGGTGCCAG
The DNA here is from genome assembly GCF_014297575.1 of Dyella telluris. Taxonomy (NCBI): domain Bacteria; kingdom Pseudomonadati; phylum Pseudomonadota; class Gammaproteobacteria; order Lysobacterales; family Rhodanobacteraceae; genus Dyella; species Dyella telluris. The sequence continues at coordinate 2,835,314 of NZ_CP060412.1, forward strand.
TTCTCGCGTACGCGATCGGCCAGGCGAACGGCGGTATCCATATCACCGCCGTGTAGATCCATGGCGCCGCAGCAAAACGCGGGCAGGCGCGCGACGCGATAGCCGGCGGCCTGCAATAAGGTGATGGCCGCGCGTTCGGCGGCTTCATCTTCCACGCTGGCTACGCAGCCGGGGAAAATCGCTACGGTGGTGTGCCCGGCGTCGTCGGCAGGGGCGGGAAGGGGTTTTGCATCGCTATCCGCATCCGACCAGGTCTGCAGGGCCGCACGCCATGCAGAGTTGGCTGGCAAGCGACTGGCAAGGCGCTGTTTCCAGTACGCCACGCCGGTGGTGCCGGCGACACGCGCGGCCAGACGTAGCAATGTGGGCTGCCTGAGCAGCGTCAGCAATACGGTGGGCCGCTCGGGTGCAGGGCCGATCAAGGCGCGCGTTTCCACCAGCAGCTCGCCGTATTTGACGTTGGCCGGGCATACGCGCTGGCAGTTGAGGCAGCCCAGGCAGTGATCCAGGTGAATGCGCAGGGCCGCCGTGGGCTCGGCATCGCCCCGGGCCAGCGCCGCTGCGATGGCTATGCGGCCGCGCGGAGACTCCGCCTCATTGCCGTCCAAGCCATAGGTAGGGCAGGTGGGCAGGCACAGGCCGCACTGCACGCACTGGTCGGCCAGAGCGACTATCTTCTGTTTTCGAGTGTGGGGGGGCTTTTCAAGCGCCATAGTGATCATGCTATCATTGCCAGCTCGCATCCCACCGGTCGGTGGGCTTGCGCGATTGATGAAAACTCCGTTATCATCTCGCGCCTTTGTTCCACCGATTATGTGTACCGCCCATGTGGCGGCAGCCCAGGTATTCTGAAATGAAAACGTTCAGCGCCAAGCCGGAAAGCGTCAAGCGCGATTGGTTCGTGATCGACGCCACCGATAAGACTCTGGGTCGTCTCTCGACCGAGATCGCCCGCCGTCTGCGCGGCAAGCACAAGCCGGAATTCACCCCGCACGTCGACACCGGCGATTACATCGTCGTGGTCAACGCCGAGAAGGTGGCCGTCACGGGTGCCAAGCTGGACGACAAGATGTACCACCGCTTCACCGGCTACGTCGGCAACCTGAAGACCACGAGTCTCAAGGATCTGCTGGCTTCGCATCCGGAGCGCGTCATCGAAATCGCCGTCAAGGGCATGCTGCCGAAGAACCCGCTCGGCCGCGCGATGTACCGCAAGCTCAAGGTGTATGGCGGTGCCGAGCACCCGCATACCGCACAGCAGCCGCAGGCGCTGGAAATCTAAGGAACCATCATGGCTATCCAGCAGAATTACGGCACCGGCCGCCGCAAGACCTCCGCTGCTCGCGTGTTCCTGCGCAAGGGCACCGGCGCGATCACCGTCAACGGCAAGACCCTCGACCAGTTCTTCGGTCGTGAGACGTCGCGCATGATCGTTCGTCAGCCGCTTGAGCTGATCGAAGCGACCGACAAGTTCGACGTGAACGTCACGGTCGCTGGCGGCGGCATCACCGGCCAGGCCGGCGCGATCCGTCTCGGTATCGCCCGCGCCCTGATCGAATACGATGAATCCCTGAAGTCCCAGCTCCGCAAGGCTGGCTTCGTGACCCGCGACGCCCGCGAGGTCGAGCGCAAGAAGGTCGGTCTCCACAAGGCCCGCCGCGCAACCCAGTTCTCGAAGCGCTAATCACGCTTCGACTGGCCGGTGCATCAAGTCAGAGCGCACCGCTCAGCAGGGTTTTGGGAGATCGTCTAACGGTAGGACAACGGACTCTGACTCCGTTTATCTAGGTTCGAATCCTAGTCTCCCAGCCAAAAACAAAAAGCCCGCCTTCATGGCGGGCTTTTTGTTTTTGATTGGGAGGTAGAGGACTCGCACCCCGTTCGACAAATTTGTCTGGAACAAATTTGGACAGCGCAACGCGCTGGCCCCGCAGCGCGAAGCGCGGAGGGGTGAGCCCCATGGAGGGGGCGAACAATCCTAGTCCCCACGTGCCAACAGCCCGCCTTCATGGCGGGCTTTTTGTTTTTGATTGGGAGGTAGAGGACTCGCACCCCGTTCGACAAATTTGTCCGGAACAAATTTGGACAGCGCAACGCGCTGGCCCCGCAGCGCGAAGCGCGGAGGGGTGAGCCCCATGGAGGGGGCGAACAATCCAGGCCTCCACGCATCGACAGCCCTCCTGACGAAGGGCTTTTTGTCTTTGATTGGCAGGCAGAGGACTCGCACCCCGCTACTCGGCACATCCTGCGCCTCACCCTTCGGGCCATTGGCTACGCCGATGTTCGCTCCGGCATCCTGCCTCCGCAGTCGACACATTTGTCTGGAACTCATTCGGACGGCGCAACGCGCTGGCCCCGCGGCGCGAAGCGCGAAGGGGTGAGCCCTATGAAGGGGGTGAACAATCCAGGTCCGTCATGCCAACGCGGCCGGATATAAAGCGGGTTCTTCTGTTTTTGATCGAAAGAGCAGGCTGGGCCGCCCGCTTCCAGAAATCCGCCCAGCCCTACCCGCTCAGAAGGCAGAAAAAAAGCCCGCCATAAGGGCGGGCTTCTGTGATCCACGCAAACCGCAGCGACCAAAGCTCACTGCCCCCGCTGCAACTCCATCGCATGAGCCCGCTTCACATAGTTCTGGTATTGCGGAATGGCAATCGCGGCAAGCATCGCAATCACGAAAACGGGCACCAGCAGAAGAAAGTAGAAGGCGGCTTTCGGCGGCTTGGGGTTGCTCGACCCGGTGTCCTGCCAGCGCGCGATCCAACTCAGCTGGGCCTGCAGATAGAACGTGTTGAAGAAGAACAGGGTCACGCCACCGATTTCGACCGGCAGGCTGTACTCGGCGAGCTTGCGCTTGATGGAGTCGGCCATCGAGAAGTACGCGGTGATCCAGAGCACGTAGTAGGCCAGCGTGAGCAGGCCACCAAGAACGGACTGCCTGTTGCCCGGCGCAACGATTTCCGAGGCGACCAGGCAGACCAGTCCGCCGGCGAGCATCATCGTGGCCTTGCTGTCGCCATCAATCTTGCGCACCCAGTTGGCCTGGATGAACGGCCAGATGATGGCGAAGATGCCGAGGGTGAGAATGCTGAACAGAAACACCAGGCCCCAGTGCAGAGAGGGAGGCGTGGGCAGGTCGCGGCGGTCTACGCGGTCCGATGCGTAGTCGGCATGTGATGCGTAGCCAAATCCTGGCGACGCCGCGACGGGTGCCGGATCGTTGGCATTGAACGTCGAGCCGGGGCGATCATGCGCGGTGAACACGGCGGCCGGTGCGCTCGCCGTTGCTTTCGGCGGCGGCGGTGCTGGTGGCGTGACCGTGTTTTCCGGAAACAGCGAGAACAACGGTACCCACTCGGTCAGGCCTTTGTGCCAGACCAGCGTATCGGGGCCGTAACGTCGTTCCGCGATGCCCTGCCGCACGTCTTCCTGAGTGAACGGGCCGCTCCGCTGGCCGTCCTGCGCTATCCATATCTTCTCGCCGTTGAGCATCTGGAGTCCCCTTCCTGTCTGGATTCAATATGTACAAAGGCCCGCTGTCAGGCGGGTCGTGAAGTACGCATGGGAGGTGTGCGCCAACTGCATGCGCCCGGGCGCGGGCGGTGTCACGTGAGTTGCGTGGATACGTGTACGCGCGCGCAAACGCCTGCGCGGATGCCCTGCGCACGCCCTGCGTTCTTCATGACAACGCCGCCAGCGGCCGGACGCGCCGGGCACAGACGGGCAAGCGATACGTTCCATTTACCGCTCCTGGTCCCCGGCTTCGAGCCTACTGGTGCACAGCGGGCAGGACAAGTTGGCCGTGCGGGCGCAGGCCCGGGACATTCACGACCCAAGGACGGGCAACCGCCGACTCTTGGCGGCACACCGGTGACACCAAGAGTTCATGGGCCGCACATGCTTCAGTCCACTACGCCCCAGGTCGACGCCGCCCCGCAGCCCACGCAGGAGCGCGAATCGGGTGTGCTGGCACCGCTGAAGGTGCCGGTGTTCCGGCAGATCTGGGTGGCCAACCTGTTCGGCAACCTGGGTACATGGGCGCAGTCGGTGGCGGTGGCGTGGGTGATCACCGCGTCGCATGCCAGCGCCATCATGGTGGCGATGGTGCAGGTGGCATCCGCCGCGCCGCTGGTGGTGCTGTCCATTGCCACCGGCGTTCTGGCCGACAACTACGACAAGCGGAAGATCATGCTGGTCGGGCAGGTGGTGGAGATGGCCGGCGCGATCTTCCTCACCACGCTGGCATTCATGGGGACGCTCGATCCCACCTTGCTGATCCTGGCGGTGTTGTGGATTTCGCTGGGCAGCGCCATCACGGTGCCGGCCTGGCAATCGGCCGTGGGCGAGCAGGTGCCACATCGCATGGTGAGTTCGGCGGTGTTGCTCAACGGCGTGAACTACAACGTGGCGCGTGCGGTGGGACCGGCCATCGGTGGCTTGATGTTGAGCGTGCTCGCGCCGAGCTGGGTGTTCCTGGTCAACACCCTCAGCTATGTCGGTCTGCTGGCGGCGCTGTGGTACTGGCAGCGCGACATCCCCGTGCGCACGCTGCCGCCGGAAGGTATCCGCGAAGGCGTCGTGGCGGCCATGCGCTTTACCTGGAACTCCACGGTAACGCGGCTGGCGATGCTGCGCTCTTTCATGTTTGGCTTTACCGCGAGCGTGATCTGGGCGTTGCTGCCCCTGGTGGCGCGCGAGCGTCCCGATGGCAGCGCAGCACTCTACGGCTACATGCTGGGCACGCTGGGCGTGGGTGCGATTCTGGGCAGCGTGCTGGTGCCGGTGCTGCGTCGGCTGCTGGGTTCGAGCCGGCTGATCAGCGTGGCGGCGATGACGCTTGCCGTGATGCTGGTGCTGCTGGCTTATGGCGGCTCACTGGCCGTGGTCATGCCTGCGCTCGGCGTATCGGGTGCCTGCTGGATCGCCGCCCTTACCGAATACAACGCCAACGTGCAGCTGCTCGTGCCCGACTGGGTGAAGGGCAGGGCATTGGCGCTCTATCAGACGGCCTTGTACGCAGGCCTTGCCATCGGATCGTTCCTGTGGGGGCATCTGGCCGAGACGATGAGCGTCTCCGGCGCCATCCTTTGCGCGGCGATCACCATGGGTGTCACCTCGCTGCTGGCCTATCACTCGCAATTCCCGCAGCTGGATACCGGCAGCGTCAAACTGGTGAAGCGTGCCAGCGGTTTTTCGCCGGAGATCGTGTTCGACCACGAGCGTGGTGACGTGGTCATGGCCATTGAGTACGTGGTGGCCGCCGAGAACGCTTCGGAGTTCATGGCGCTGGCCGATGACCTGAGGCATCTGCGCCAGCGTAACGGCGTGCGCTACTGGGGGCTGTATCGCGATGTCCGCGATGGCGAGCTGTGGCGCGAGGTGCTGCTGATCGAGAGCTGGCTGCAGCATCTGCGCATGCTCGATCGCATGACGCTGGCCGACAAGGCGCTGATCGACCGAGCGAGGGCGCTGCATCGCGGGCCGGACCTGCCCAAGGTGACGATCAGCGTGGCCTACGACTCCATTCCCCACGCGTCGGATGCCACGTAAGGGCGATCCATTCGCGGGATACGCACCATGAAAAAAGCCTCCCGGTTGCCCGGGAGGCTCTTGTCGTATCGCTCACCGGTGGCGGGCTCAGATTTCCTTGTCGCCCACCAGCACCACATTGGCCGGGCGGCGCGCGAACAGGCCGACGGTAACAATGCCGGGGAGCTGGTTGAGGTCGTTCTCCAGCGCCACCGGATCGGTGATCTGCCAACCGTGCACGTCGATCACCCAGTTGCCGTTGTCGGTGACCACGCCGTCGCGCCACACGGGGTTGCCGCCGCGCTTGACGATCTCGCGGCCGATCAGGCTGCGTGCCATGGGGATCACTTCGATGGGCAGCGGGAACTTGCCCAGCAGCGGTACCTGCTTGCTGGAGTCGATGATGCACACGAACTTGTCGCTGGCCTCGGCGATGATCTTCTCGCGCGTGAGTGCCGCGCCACCGCCCTTGATCAGGCGCTTGTGCGGATCGCACTCATCGGCACCATCCACGTACAGCGTGAGGCGGCCGGTGGCATTGAGGTCAAGCACCGGAATGCCCAGGCGCTTGAGGTGCGCGGTGGACTGCTCCGAACTCGACACGGCGCCCTGGATGCGATCCTTCAGGTCGGCCAGTGCGTCGATGAAGAAGGCCACCGTGGAGCCGGTGCCGACGCCGACAATGGCGCCGTCCTCGACGTAGCGGATGGCGGCTTCACCGGCGAGTTTCTTTTCGTTGGCGCTCATGGGCATGGGTTCCAGTAAGGGATGAAAGCGTTATTCCATCGTCAGGATGTGGCGCCATTCCTCGGCGCCCACGGGCATGACGGAGAGCCGGTTGCCCTTGCGCACCAGTGCCATGTCGACGAGCGCGGGTTCGGCCTGCAGCTGCTTGAGCGTGATGGTGTGCTTGAGCTTCTTCACGAATTTCACGTCCACCAGCATCCAGCGCGGATTGTCGCGCGAGCTGGCGGCATCGAAGTACTTGCTCTTGGGGTCGAACTGGCTGGGGTCGGGATACGCGTCCGTGGCGACTTCGGCAATGCCGACGATGCCCGGCTCATCGCAGTTGGAGTGATAAAAGAAGATCTTGTCGCCCACGCGCATGCCATCGCGCATGAAGTTGCGCGCCTGGTAATTGCGCACGCCATCCCAGGCTTCCTGGCCTTTCTTCTTCAGGTCGTCGATGGAGAAGGCGTCTGGCTCGGACTTCATCAGCCAGTACTGGGTGTTCTTGGTCATGCCTGGGCTTCTCCGTCCTTGCCGTTGGCGTGGCAGTCGATCAGTTCCTGATCGGTGGCGATGAAATCGAGCGGGACGTCCCAGGGTTCGTCGCCGATCTCGGGCAACTCCTGAAACGCATAAGCGATGCCAACCAGCAGCGGCTCGGTGGGGCGTACCTGCTCGTTGAGGAAGGCGAACGCGCGGTCGTAGTAGCCGCCGCCCGTACCCAGCCGGTTGCCGCGCCGGTCGAAGGCGGTCAGCGGCACCAGGACCAGGTCGAGCTGGAAGGGCTCCAGCAGCTCGCGCGGGTGGGTGGGTTCCGGGATGCCGTAGCGGTTGGGCTGGACATCCTCTCCCGACTGCCAGGGTGCAAAGCGCAGCTGATGATTCGGGCCGATCACCGGCAGCAGGAACTGCTGTCCACGGGTGGCCAGCGGCGGAATGACCAGGTTGAGTGGCAACTCGCCGTCGCAGGCCCAGTAGCCGGCCACGCGGGCGTCGGTGAGGTATTCAGGAAGCTGTTCCAGGCTGCGGCGCAGGCCCTGGGCGGCAGCGATACGCTGCGCGGGCGTCAGTGCGCGGCGCTGTTCGGCCAGTCCCCGGCGTAGTTCGCGTCGCTGGGCGTTGACGTCCACGTTCGCGTCTCCTGCTGTACGAGAGGCCTTGGGGTCCCCGGTCCATCAGGCGAGGAAACCCCTAGAACTTGCGGCGCCCGTAGGCGCCGCAAGTAGGGAATAGGTGGCGTTAACCGCGATGCCGCTGCCCACCAAACGACCTTGATCCACGATGGATCAGGTGGGAGGGCGACATGGTCTCAAGGCTTTCCGCACGCGGCGGACATGCACAACAACCGATGAAAAACCGACCCGGGGCCGTATTTAGGAACAAGGCAATAGTAAGAGTGTGCTGGCGCACACCGCAGAAAACGCCGTGGACTATTTTATGTGGGCGTCGAGGGCGGCTTCAAGCTTGCGACGCAAAGCGGCGATGCCGTCAGTCACGCTCTGATCAGAGCCGGTGTGCTGCTTGCGCAGGGCAAGGAACTCGTGCGTGACGCTGATGGCGGCCAGTACGGCCAGGCGGTCGAAGCCCGGTGCCTTGGCGTTGGCACGCAATTCGCGCATCTTGCGGTCGAGGAAGGCGGCCGATTCCAGCAGGCCGTCGCGCTCTTCGGGCGCACAGGCGATCAGGAACTCGCGATCCACCAGCCGCAGGGCGACGGCAACCGGCTCGTTGGCGGTGCTACCCACAGTGCTCTCAGCCATTGTTCTCGAGCGCCTTCAGTCGCTGGATCATTGCTTCGACGCGGCTGCGCGCCTGTTCATTGCGGGCCATCAGGCCGGCGCGCTCGCTGGCCAGCTGTTCCTGGCTATGGCGCAGGCTGCGGTTTTCCTCGCTGAGACGGCGCACGGCGTCAAGCAGGCGTTCAACCTGGTCGCCAAGAGCGGCAAGCTCTAGCTTCACGGGATCTGGCTTGACGGAATCGGGCGCGCTCATGGTTCGGAACTATAGCAGGAGGGCTGCCGAAAGCAGCAGGCGCGGGGGCGTTCTGGGAACCAGTGCATTAAACTCCGCCATTGTCTTGAAAGGAGCCTCGCGATGACCGCCAACGAGCTGATCGGCTACGACGAACTGGATGCCGCTGCCGCCCGCCTGCAGCTGGCTGAAGACGCCAGCGGCCTGCATGGTTCGCTGTGTGGCTTCCTGGCTGGCGGCGGCCGCATCGGCAAGCAATCGCTGGTGGAGGCGCTGCACATGGACGCCGAGGCGGCGACGCCCTCCGCGGGCGACAAGGCACTGCTTGAGCGCCTGGTGAAGCAGACTGAAACCGAACTGGCCGACCCTGAACTTGGTTTCGAGCCACTGATGCCCGCCGACGACCGGCCGCTGGAAGAACGCGCGGATGCCCTGGTGGACTGGTGCCGCGGATTCCTTGGCGGCTTCGGCCTGGGCGGCGCGGAGAACCACGGCAAGCTGTCGGATGAAGCGCAGGAGATCCTCAAGGACCTCGGCACCATCGCCGCCTCGTCCTTCGAGTTCGGTGACAGCGCCGAGGACGAAGACTCGTTGATCGAAGTGCACGAATTCGTGCGCATGGGCGCCATGCTGCTGTTTGCCGAATGCTCGAACCGGCCCGGTTCCAGCAACGACACCGTGCATTGAATATTTCGTCCGAGGAATACACCCGTCGCCGCCGCCAGCTGATGCGCATGGCGGGCGACGACGCGGTGCTGTTGATCGCCGCGGCGCCCGAGCGCGTGCGCAACGCGGATGCCAACTGGCCGTATCGGCAGGACTCGGACCTGCACTATCTCTCCGGGTTTCCGGAGCCCGACGCCGTGCTGGCGCTGATGCCCGGTCGCAAGCACGGTGAGGCAGTACTGTTCTGTCGCGAGCGCGACGCCGAGCACGAGCGCTGGCACGGGGAATCCATCGGTACCGATCGCGCCGTGAGCGAACACGGCATGGACGATGCGTTCCCCATCGATGACATCGACGACATCCTGCCCGGCATGATCGAGGGCAGGGCGCGTGTCTACTGCCACTTTGGCCGTGAACCCGAGTTCGACGCCCAACTGCTGGGCTGGATGCGTCGGCTGCGCCAGTTGCGCGGCGGTGGCGTGGTGCCGAAGGAGTTCGTGGCGCTGGGCCACCTGCTGCACGATCTGCGCCTGTACAAGTCACGGGGCGAGCTGAAGCTGATGCAGTCGTCGGCGTCGATTGCCGCCGAAGCGCATCGCGCGGCCATGCAGGCGGCCATCGCCGGTCGCCATGAATACGAAGTGGAAGCGGAGCTCCTGCGCGTGATGCGCAGCCGGGGCGCCGTTCCCGCGTTTCCGCCCATCGTGGCCGGTGGCGCCAATGCCTGCGTCATGCATTACACCGCCAACCGCGCCACCCTGCGGGATGGCGATCTGCTGCTGGTGGATGCCGGCGCGGAAGTGGACTGCTACGCATCCGACATCACGCGCACCTTTCCGGTGAGCGGGCGCTATAGCCGCGAGCAGCGCGCGCTGTATGAAGTGGTGCTGGCGGCGCAGCTGGCGGCGATTGACGAGGTGCTGCCGGGGCGCGCATTCAACGCGGCGCACGAAGCCGCCGTGCGGGTGATCGCCGAAGGCCTTTGCGCGCTGGGCCTGATCAAGGGCTCGGCCGACCATGCCATTGCCGAAGGCAGCTACAAGCGCTTCTTCCCCGCCAAGACCGGCCACTGGCTGGGCCTGGACGTGCACGACGTGGGCGACTACCGCGTGGACGGCGAACCGCGCGTGCTCGAACCGGGCATGGTGGTGACGGTGGAGCCGGGCATCTACGTACCGCCCGGCGATTTCACCGTGGCCGAGCGCTGGCGTGGCATCGGCATCCGCATCGAAGACGACGTGGCCGTGACCAAGGATGGCAACGACGTGCTGACCGACGGCGTGCCCAAGGATGCGGACGAGATCGAGGCCCTGCTGGCCTCGCGTTGAGATTCTTGACGCTGTAGGAGCGCACTTGTGCGCGACCGTCCCGCTCGGTGGTTACTGCTTCGCTGGTGGGTCGCGCACAAGTACGCTCCTACAGGGACAGGACTTACTTGCCCGGCTGACGCGGCTCCTTGCGCGCGTGCGCCTCATCCGTGGCATGCACCTCGTACCACATGGCATTGAGAATGCCGAAGGCGGTAGCGAGGCCGAGGCCGAGAATCCACGAGAAATACCACATGGCGTCGTTCCTCTCTCAGTAACCGTGGCCGGACTGGCGCACGTGATCCAGCGTGACGCGACCGCGCATCACGCGGTACACCCAGCTGGTGTAGATGATGATGATCGGCATGAAGATCACCGTCATGGCGAGCATCAGGCCCAGCGTGCCCTGGCTGGAGGAGGCATCCCACACGGTGAGGCTGGAGCGCGGATCCAGGCGGGAGGGCAGCAGGAACGGGAACAGCGCAAAGCCGGCGGAGAGAATGGTGCCCGCCACCATCAGGCTGCTGCACACGAAACCGCCCAGCCCTTTCTTGCCCACCGTGAGCTGCACGCCGATGGCGCCCGCAAAACCCAGCACCGGCGCAAGCCAGAAAGCCGGATGCTGCATGTAACTGGCAAACCAGCTGCTGCCGTGAGCCACCTGCTTGTAGAGCGGGTTGGAGACGCCGTCCGTGACCACCGGGCCTACGATGGCGAAGCCCTGCACGCCATAGGCGAGCCAGATGCCGGCAACCACGTAGAGCACGACGTAGGCCAGTGTTGCGATGCGCGCGACGCGTACCGCGCGGTCGGCGACCACGTGATCCGCCTTGTACGCGGCCCAGCAGGCGCCATGTGAAAGCAGCATGCTCAGCGAGACCAGTCCGGCCACCAGCGCAAACGGGTGCAACAGCTCGAAGAAGCTGCCCTGCCAGGTCATGCGCAGGTCGTTGTCGAACTGGAACGGTGCGCCAAGGAACAGGTTGCCGAAGGCAACTCCGGAAATCAGCATCACCACGATGCCGGAGGCAATGAGCACCCAGTCCCACAAGGTACGCCAGCGCTCGTCATGCACCTTGCCGCGGAAGTTGAAACCGACCGGACGCAGGATCAGCGCCAGCAGTACCAGGAAGATGGCCAGGTACATGCCGGAGAACGACACCGCGTAAAGCTGCGGCCACGCGGCGAACGCCGCGCCGCCACCCAGCACGAACCACACCTGGTTGCCTTCCCAGGTGGGCTCGATGGTTTCCAGCATCACCAGTCGTTCGTCTTCGGTCTTGCCCAGCACGCGCAGCAGCGCGGCAATGCCGAAGTCGAAGCCGTCCATGATGGCGAAGCCGATCAGCAGCACACCGAGCAGGGCCCACCAGATCACGCGTAGTGTTTCGTATTCGAACATGGCGTTCTCCTCAGGCGTGTGCCGGTACGGTGGTGGCCGTCGGCGCGGGATGGGCAGGGGGCCAGAGGCCCAGTCCATCCGGGCCCTTCCTGGCGTACTTCACCATCAGCACGGCGTCGATCACGGCCAGGGCGCTGTAGAACAGCACGAAGCCGCCGAGCGAGATCCACACCTGTCCCGCCGTGACGCTGGAGACGCCCAGCGCGGTCGGCAGCACACCTTCGATTGCCCAGGGCTGGCGGCCGTACTCGGCCACGATCCAGCCCAGCTCGGTGGAAATCCATGGCAATGGCAGGCTCCACAAGGCGAGCTTGAGGTACCACTGGTGCTTGTCCAGTTCGCGCCTGCTCGACTTCCAGAAGGAGAACGCGAACAGCGCGATGAAATAGAACCCGCAGGCCACCATGATGCGGAACGACCAGAACAGCACCGGCACGTTGGGAATGGTGCTGTCCGCGGCCTTCTGGATGTCCGCCGGCGTGGCCTTGCGCGGATCGTCCATGAAGCGTTTCAGCAGCAGCGCGTAACCCATGTCCTTGTCGTGCGCCGCGAGAATGGCCTTGGCTTGCGCGTTGTTCTTGTCCTCACGCAGCACCAGCATGGCGTCGTAGGCTTCGATGCCGGTCTGGATGCGTCCCTTGGTGTCTTCCACCAGGTTGGCAATGCCCGGAATGGGCTTGTCGATGGAACGCGTGCCGATCAGGCCCATCACCCACGGAATGCGCAATGCATAGTGCGTGGTGTGGTTCTCCACGTCGGGCAGGCCGAACAAAGTGAACGAGGCAGGCGCCGGCTCGGTTTCCCACATGGCCTCGATCGCGGCCATCTTCATTTTCTGGTTCTCGGAAACGGCGTAGCCCGATTCGTCGCCCAGCACCACCACCGACAGTGCAGCGGCGAGGCCGAAGCTGGCCGCCACGGTCATGGAGCGCTTGGCGAAGTCGACGTTGCGACCGCGCAGCAGATACCAGGCGCTGATCGACAGCACGAACATCGAGCCGATGACGTAGCCGGCGCTCACCGTGTGCACGAACTTGGCCTGCGCCACGGGGTTGAACATCACCTCGGTGAACGAGGTCACCTCCATGCGCATCGTCTGCGGGTTGAATGCCGAACCCACCGGGTTCTGCATCCAGCCGTTGGCGATGAGGATCCACAGTGCGGAAAGGTTGGTGCCAAGCGCGAGGAACCACGTGGTGAGCAAGTGCGACACGCGCGACATGCGGTTCCAGCCCATGAAGAACAGGCCCACCAGGGTTGCTTCGAGGAAGAACGCCATCAGGCCCTCGATGGCCAGCGGCGTGCCGAACACGTCGCCCACGTAGTGTGCGTAATACGCCCAGTTCATGCCGAACTGGAACTCCATGGTGACGCCGGTGGCGACGCCCATGGCGAAGTTGATGCCGAACAGCACGCCCCAGAACTGCACCATGCGCTTCCATACTTCCCGCCCGGTCATCACGTAGACACTCTCCATGATGGCGAGGATCCACACGATGCCCAGCGTCAGCGGCACGAACAGGAAGTGATAGAGCGCGGTCAGCGCGAACTGCAGGCGTGAAAGCGTGACGACCTCGGGGTCGATGATCATGGGCTGCCTGCTTGCGGTGAGGAGGACGAGGACGCCGGCGCGAGCAGCTGCTCGATCGCGGCAGGTCGGGTATCGGGCCGGTCGTAATGCGAGGCGACAACCCACCAGATCAGAGAAATGACGGCGATCTTGGCGACTACCAGCCACACCAGTTCTCGCCCCAGTCGGCGCAGCAGCGGGCGTGGTGGATCAACGGTGGTGGCCGGCTCGGTGGACGGCATGGACATGCATCAGGCCCCTGGAAGTACCTTGGGGGCGAGCATACGGAAGGGATGTGAAGCTGTCGTGCGGGTGGATGACGCAGCGGTGGATAGCCGCGTGGGCGGAAATGTCGCAACGATGGTGGTGCGAGTTCGTGTAAGTGTTTCTACGTATGCCCTGCCCGGTGCGAGCGGGCAGGGCAGGCTGCGATGCGGGTTCGCAGGATCAGCCGATCAGGTCGAACGCATCGCGCGTGAGGTTCTCCGGTGTGTTGTCCGTGCACACCACATCGTCCTCGATGCGGATGCCGCCGTACGGGCGGAAACGCTCGATGCGAGCCCAGTCGATATCCGTTGCCACCGGCTTGGCACGCAGCTCCTCGAGCAACATGTCGATGAAGTACAGGCCCGGCTCGATGGTTACGACCATCCCCGGCTCCAGCACGCGCGTCATGCGCAGGTACGGATGGCCCTGTGGGCGGGCGATGGTGCCACCGGTCTCCGACGCCTGGAAGCCAGCCACGTCGTGCACTTGCAGGCCGATGGGGTGACCCAGTCCGTGCGGGAAAAACGCCGACGTGACACCGGACGACACCGCGCTCTCCACGCTCATGCGGATGATGCCGTGCTCGCGCAGCACCTCCGCCAGCACGTGATGGGCGTGGATGTGCAGCTCGGGATAGCTCTGGCCGGCGCGCACTTTTGCAGCGAAACCGCGCTGCGCCACATCGACACTGTCGATCAGTGCCTGGAATTCGCCGTGTCCCGCGGCGGCGTAAGTGCGCGTAATGTCGCTGGCGTAACCGGCGGCGCTCGCGCCTGCATCGATCAGGAACGAGCGGCTTTGCGTCGGGGCGTTGCGATCAAAGTGGGTGTAATGCAGCACGGCACCGTGTTCGTTGAGTGCCACGATGCTGGCATAGGGCAACTCGGCATCGATCTGGCGCGCGGCCGCGAGATACGCCATGTGGATGCCGAACTCGCTCTCGCCCGCACGGAACGCCTGTTCCGCTGCATGGTGAGCACGTGCACCGATGCGGCTGGCCTCGCGCATGAGTTCCAGCTCATAGGGCGTCTTGTATGAGCGATGCCAGTGCAGGTAGTCCAGCACGGCCTGCGGGTTGTTCGCCTCGGCGCCCGGCACGGTGGGGCATTCGGGGCCGATGATCGCCCGATGCGTGGCCGCGCCCGGCAACAGGGCCACCGCGTCAATCGCTTCGCGCACGATCTCGATGTCGAAGTGTTCCACCCAGTAGCCGCTGGGCGCCGCAGGGACCACGTGCCAGTAGTCTCTGGGTTGCAGGTAGATCAGCTTGGGTTTCTGGCCCGGCGTATAGACGAGCCAGCTTCCCGGCGTATCGGTGAGCGGCAGCCAGTGACGGAAATGCGGGTTGGCGACGAACGGATAATCCTGATCGTCCAGAAACTTGCGCAGTGGCGTACCCGCCGCGATCACCAGGTGGTCGAAGCCGCCCAGGGCAAGCGCCTTGTCGGCGCGCTCACGGAGCGTGGCGAGGTGCTGGGAGTAGAGCGAGGCGAGGCGATCGTGCATGGCAACTCCGGACTGGCGCGCCCGGCCTTCGGGGTGGGGCGGGCGGATGGGGAAAGCTGGATGATCGCGCGGTGGGGTGGGGATGGCTAGTTTTGGTGGGGTTTAGGGGGCGTTACTTGCTGGGGGAGGCCTTGCAGGGCGCCTGGCCTTTGCTTTTCTCCCTCTCACCGTGGGGGAGAGGGCTGGGTTAAAGGGCCGGTGCTCGCCTCGGACTCTATTTCCCTCACCGTCATTCCTGCGGAGGGAGGAGGCGCCTTTCAACCGCCGAAGGGCGGGTCATCCAGTGTCTTTGCTCTGTGCCTTCGGTAGTCATGCCGGCGCCAGGTTGCCGCTTACGCCGCGGAGGCGTTTCGACCTCCTGCCGGAGGCCGAGTCACTTTTCTTTTGCTGGCCCAAAAGAAAAGTAACCCAAAGAAAATGGCCTTAAAGGCTGGCAGCATTCCGTGGGGATAAGCCCGAACGGCTGAGGAACGTTGTTGCTTGGCAACCTCCGCCTCTACACAGCGGGTACTTCCAAGCGCTTCGCAACGCGCCGATGCGAAGAGGGCTTAACGCGGAGCGTCGTGCCGCTGCGCGGCACCTCCTTCCTTGCCACTTGGTGGTTCACGTTGAACATCACCGGTCGCTCGTCTCCTCCCGTTCGGGAGAGGACTGGGCTGAGCACTGAGGTGAGAGAGAAACAGACTTCACACGGTGCGAGACACCCCCTGTAGGAGCGCACCTTGTGCGCGACCGCAGCGCCATGTCGATACCGCTCCGTCAGGCTGTCGCGCACAGGGTGCGCTCCTACAGTGATGCTAAGCCGGCACTCGATGTGTCATCGCGTCGCGATGTGCAGCGCAGCTGCACGAGCCTTCGGCTCTGGCTCTCGACCTACCCTCCCCGTTGAGCGGCGGTGAGGGGCGGACGAGAAGGCCCGCAGGGGGATCGGCAAGGATGCCGATCCCTTTTCGACAGGACAGGGATGTCCTGTCGAAAAGCCCGGCCGACCCTCACGGACTGGCCGGTTTCACCGGCCAGCGCCGCGATGGGGTGCTCTTTCTTTTGGTTACTTTTCTTTGAGCAAGCAAAGAGAAGTGACCCGGCCTCCGGCAGGAGGTCGGAACGCCCGCCGCGTAGGCGGCCAGGTCGCGATGCCACAACAACCGAAGGCCGTGAGCAAAGTCACTGGACCCCTGCCCTTGCCCCCCATTGCGGGGTCCGCAGGGGTGACGGCTAAAGAATGAAGTGACGAGGCGAGCACCCGCCCCTCATCACCGTAAACGTGGCAGTGCCCTCACGGCTCTCCCCCGGTGATGATGAAGGCACAAGGCCCGCCCTTTTGCGTGCCCCAAAGGGAGAAAGAGCCCCCTCAATCCCTCTCCGGCTGCTCCAGCCAGGCATCCAGCAACGCCGCATCCGACTCATCGATCGCCACGATGCGATACCCCGCCCATACCTGCCCGGGGCTTGCCGCCGCCTCGTGCCACTGCTCCTGGATCCCCACTTCGATGCTCTGCGGCGCGCTGCCCAGTCCGGGCAGCGCCACGCTGACCTGATAGATCGCTTCGCTGCGGGGCGGATGGGTGCTGATCAGCAGCATGCCGTTGGCGGAAAGGTTGCCCAGGTGGCCGATGGGGTGGCCGGTGATTACGTCGGTCACCACAGCGGTGAAGTTTGCGCGCTTGCGCAGGGCGCGGCGCTGGTCGATGGAGGCGACGTTCTCGTTCACGTCGGTGCTCCCGGACGCGTAGCGGCCGGCTGGCCGTTGGTGAGCTGGCGCAGGTGGCTGGTCAGTGCATGCCAGGCGCGGTCGAGCAGGTTTTCCTTGACCGGGGGCATCTCGCGCACGCGGCCGCAGGCCATTTCATGGGCGAGTTGTTCCAGCGTGATTTCCTGGCTGCGAAGACCGCGGCGGGTCACGAACAGGCTGTTGCCCGACACCGGTGAGTACCATGCCAGCTTGCGCTGGGTGATGCGTCCGTTGGCGGGGTCGATGAATTCGAACCAGCTGCCGAACGGCAGTTGGCGCAGGCGCTGGCGGATGCGGCGCTCGGGTGATTCAGGCGGCGGTGTCGGCACGGGCGGTGCCGGTACCGGCGGTGGCGCATCCGGTGCCAGGTGTTCACCGAGTCGCTGGTGCTGCTTGAGCTTGAGCGCCAGTTCGGTGGTGGTGGCGGGTTCGGCGGTGGTGGTGGTGGTCGTGGCGGCGCTGGCGGCGGGAATGCCCAGCAGGCGTTGCGCCACCTGCACGGCTTCCTCGGCGTGCATGCCGATCTGCTGCAGGCCCGATTCCACCTCGGCACGCAACAGGTTGCGATCGTGCACCGGATTCTGGCCAAGCAACTGGTCGGTGACGCCCAGGCGCATGGAGAAGGCTTCGCTGTCTTCGCCGTGACGCAGCAAGGTCAGGGCGAGCACGTCGGACCAGGCGCGTTCCAGCAACGTGCGCAGCAGTCCGCGCGGATTGCATTTCTCGAAGCGCTCGGCCATCAGCTCGGCGGCGCGGTGGCGCGCCTGCTCCAGCCGTTCGCGACCCTGCATGGCTTCCACTTGCCGACGTTCGGCGATCTGCGCCTTGCGGTTGAGCAGGCCCAGATGGTGTTCGATGTCGGCCAGCAGGCTGGTGTAGAGACCGGTGCTGGGCGGCTCGCGGCGGGCGCGGTCCACCAGCTGGTTGAGCTTGGCTTCCAGCGAACGATCCACGTCGCCTTCGGGGCCGTCCAGCCAGTCGTTGGCGGCCTCGGTCACCAGGCCAAGCAACTTGCGCGCGGGGTGCTCACTCTGATTGAAGAAACCCTGATCGGCCACGGCCATGCGCAGCACAGGCAGCTGCAGCTCGCCCAGCAGTGAATGCGCGTTGCCCTGGTGATGTACTTGGCGGTCCATCTGCTCGAACAGCATGGCCACCAGTTCCACCGTGTCGCCCTGTTCGTCGGTCAGGTGCATCTGCGCGGAACCCTCCGCGCGGCCGGTGTTGAGCTGGGTCACCAGTTCGTTGCGCAGGGCCTGCGCGCTGAGCAGTTCGCGGCGTGCCTGGTCGGCGACGTCGCCAACGTGCAGCTGCAGGGCATCCAGTGCCAGCTGCAGTTCTTCCGGTGTCGCGGCGCGACCGCCCTGGTAATTGAGCGTGCCCTGGCCGGCGCGATGATGGGCAAGCATTTCGCGAAGGTTGTCGAGCACGGCGATGTTGTCGCTGCGCGCGGGCTGGTGCGCGCCGGCAGCCGCGGCGGGCGGCGTCGGCTGGCGCTGGAACGTCGCCGGCGGCGTGTCGTTCGGGACGTTGCGCGGCTGGCGCTCCACCTGGGTGCGCGGCGCCGTGGGGAAGGCGCGCAATTGCGGAAGGATGCCATCCGCGCGCAGGTGTTCGTTGACGGTGTCGTAGAGGGTGGACAGGCTCTGCACCACGGCCAGGTCGAAACACTGCAGCAGATGCAGGCGATGCTCGACGGGTATGTCGGCTTGGGCCATCGCACCGCGGAAGGCCGAACCCAGCGCGTGGGGGCCCAGTGGCAGATGCTCGCCTTCCAGCGGCGGCATGCCGACCAGCACGGCCAGCCGGTAACCCAGCTCGAACAGCGGCGTGCCATGGCGGGCTTCGCCACGCGCTACCAGCTGTTCCAGCGCCACGGACTGCTCGTGCTCGGTGGCATCCAGCAATTCCAGCGGGCGGCGCAGGGCATCGGCGTGCGTTTCGGGTTCGATGATGGCGCCCACGCCGTTGAACTGCTGGCGCACGCCTTCCATGAAGGCGCGTTCCAGCGGTACGCGCTGCTGCTGGATCACCTGGCGGGAATAAAGGTAATGCTGCTGCTCGGAGGGGTTGCGTGAGCGTTCCGCCTGCGCGTACAGGCGTTGCGAGGCTTCGCTCAGGCACAGGCGCAACGGCGCCTCGAGCCAGCTCGCGCAAAGTGCATGGGTTTCTTCGATCAACCGACGCGCGCGCGGCGCCCAGCCGACATGGTCGGGACGCGACTCCCTATCGGATGCAAACGGTGGTCGTCGACCCTGCTGTTCGACTTCCATGACACACCTTGATTCATTCCCCCCGGATGGCGGCAAGTCTAAAGCGCGCCCCGCGCTCCCGCCATCGGCCGGACGGTGGATTCAGTCAAGGAATCCGGAGATGACGTCGTTGAGGAAGCGCTGGCCGAGGGCGGTGGTATGCAGGCGGTCGGCTTCGCCGCTCAGCCAGCCTTGCTCGCGGGCACGCTTGAGGGCGGCGCCGATGCGCGCGGCCGGCAGGCCGGTGCGTTCGGCGAAATCGGCCATGGGCACGCCGTCGATCAGGCGCAGGGCGTTGAGCATGTACTCGAACGGCAGTTCGTCGGCCGCCACGGGGTTGCTGCCACCGATGCGCTCCGGGCTGCCAGGGGCGGCCAGATAGGCCTTGGGGTGGCGGGTTTTCCAGCGGCGAATGATGTCGCCCGCGGCAACGTCGGTAATTTTACCGTGTGCCCCGGCGCCGATACCGAGGTAGTCGCCGAAGCGCCAGTAGTTGAGATTGTGCTCGCAGCGGCGATCGGGCCGGGCATAGGCGGATACCTCGTATTGCCTATAGCCGGCGTCAGCCAGCTGTTGTTCGCAGGCTTCCTGCATGGCCCAGGCGTGGTCGTCGTCCGGCAGCGGCGGCGGATTGGCCGCAAATGCCGTGTTCGGCTCCAGCGTCAGCTGGTAGTGCGAAACATGCGTCGGCTGCAGGGCGACGGCGCGCGCCACGTCGGCCAGCGCACCTTCCTGCGATTGCTCGGGCAGGGCATACATCAGGTCGAGGTTGATATTGCTGTAGCCGGCATCCTGCGCCGATTTCACCGCAGCCTCGGCCTCGCTGGCCGAGTGGATGCGGCCAAGGCGGCGCAGCTTGTCGTCGTCGAAGCTCTGGATGCCGAACGAGAGCCGGTTGACCCCCGCCGCCAGATAGCCGTCGAAACGGCCGTGCTCCACCGTGCCCGGATTGGTCTCCAGCGTGATCTCCGTGCCGGCCGCCAGTGGCAGGCGCTCGCGCACGCCATCGAGGAAACGGGCGATCTGCTCCGGCGTGAACAGGCTGGGCGTGCCGCCGCCGAAAAACACGCTGTGCACGGCGCGGCCATGGATGGCGGCGCCGAAATCACGCAGGTCGGCATCGAGGTCGGCGAGCAATGCGTCCACGTATGCCTCGTACGGCGGTGGCTCGCCGCGCAGGCCGTGGGAGTTGAAGTCGCAGTAGGGGCACTTCTTCACGCACCACGGCATGTGGACGTACAGCGAAAGCGGGGGCGCGATCAGGGACATGACTTAAACGTGCAGCTCGCTCAACTGGCTACGCAGCAGCGCGAGTGCGCGGCCACGATGGCTGATTCGGTTCTTCAGGCCGGGGGCGAGTTCGGCGGCGCTCACCGTCTCGTCGTCGGGCAGGAACAAGGGGTCGTAGCCGAAGCCGTGCTCGCCACGCTCTTCGGTAAGCACGCGGCCGTGCCAGCGACCTTCGGCGATCAGTGGCGCCGGATCGTCGGCATGCTGCAGCAGCACCAGCACGCAGATGAAGAACGCGCCGCGCTGCTCCGTCGGCACGCCGTCGAGTTCGCGCAGCAGTCGGGCATTGTTGGCGGCGTTGTCGCCATGCGCACCACTGTAGCGCGCCGAGTAAAGACCCGGCGCGCCGCGCAGGTGTTCCACGCACAGGCCTGAATCATCGGCCAGCGCCGGCAGGCCGCTGATGCGCGCAGCGTGGCGGGCCTTGAGCAGCGCGTTCTCCACGAAGGTGAGGCCGGTTTCGTCGGCATCGTCCACGTTGAAGGCCGATTGCGGCTCGACGTGCAGCCCGCTGTCGGCCAGCAGGGCGTTGAACTCTTTCAGCTTGCCGGGATTGCTGCTGGCCAGGACGATGCGTGTCATGCGTGCTTCCGCGTGGATCAGGGCAGTTCCAGCGCAGCGCGCTGGGCGGCGACCAGTTCGTTCACGCCCTTCTCTGCCAGGCCGAGCAGG
Source organism: Dyella telluris (assembly GCF_014297575.1). NCBI lineage: Bacteria > Pseudomonadati > Pseudomonadota > Gammaproteobacteria > Lysobacterales > Rhodanobacteraceae > Dyella > Dyella telluris. The sequence goes on from NZ_CP060412.1 coordinate 2,856,204, forward strand.
GCGTCCATTTCGTCGCGGCGGAAGGCGTGGCCTTCGGCCGTGCCCTGCACCTCGATGAAGCCGCCGCCGTCGTTCATCACGACGTTCATGTCGGTGTCGCAGCTGGAGTCTTCGGCGTAGTCCAGGTCGAGCACCGGCACGCCCTGGTAGATGCCCACGGACACCGCGGCCACGGCACCCATGATCGGGTTGCGGCGCAGGTTCTCGCGCTTCATCAGCAGGGTGACGGCGTCCACCAGCGCGACATAGGCGCCGGTGATGGCCGCCGTACGCGTGCCGCCGTCGGCCTGGATGACGTCGCAGTCCAGCGTGATCACGCGCTCGCCCAGGGCCTGGCGGTCCACGCAGGCGCGCAGGCTGCGACCGATCAGGCGCTGGATTTCCATGGTGCGACCGCCCTGGCCGCCGCGCGCGGCTTCGCGCTGCATGCGGGTGTGGGTGGCGCGGGGCAGCATGCCGTATTCGGCGGTGACCCAGCCTTCACCCTTGCCGCGCAGCCACGGCGGCACGCGGTCTTCGATGCTGGCGGTGCACAGCACCTGGGTGTCGCCGAAGCTCACCAGCACCGATCCTTCGGCGTGGCGGGTGTAATGACGTTCAATGGTGACGGTGCGCAGCTGATCGCTGGCGCGGCCACTGGGGCGGCTGGGGGAGCTCATGTAGGGCAGGCCATTGGGCAAGGCAGGGCAGGAAAGTTTACCATTGCGCCCTTTCCTGGCGATTCCAAGGTTTCCCATGACCCGCAGCATGACGGCTTATGCCTCCGCCGAGACCACGGGCCCGGCTGGCACGCTGGCCTGCGAATTGCGCACGGTCAACCATCGCTACCTGGAGCTGAGCCCGCGCCTGCCCGACGAATTGCGGGTGTTCGAGCCGGCCCTGCGCGAACGCATCGCCGCTCGCCTGTCGCGCGGCAAGGTGGATGTCACCGTGCGCCTGCGTGGCGAGGCACGGGCTGAATCGCTGCAGGTCAACGCCATCGCCCTGGCGCGCCTGTCCGAGCTGGCGCAGGACCTGGAAGCGCGTTTCCCGCGCATGAATATCGAATTCACGGAGCTGCTCCGCTTTCCGGGCGTGCTGCAGCAGTCGGATGTGGATCCGGACGTGCTGCAGGCTGCCCTGCTGGAGGTGCTCGACCGCGCACTCGAGGCACTTACCGCCACCCGCGAACGCGAAGGCGCCAAGCTGGCCGAGCTGCTGAGGGAGCGACTGGATGCCATCGAGCGCATCGTGGCCGATGTGCGCGGCTTCATGCCGCAGATCCGCGAAGGGCTGCGCACGCGCCTGGAATCGCGCCTGGCCGACCTCAAGCAGCCGGCCGACCCGGGTCGCCTGGAGCAAGAGCTGGTGCTGCAGATCACGCGCAGCGATGTCGACGAGGAACTCGACCGCCTGGCCACGCACATCGCCGAAACGCGCCGCGTGCTCAATACGAAGGAGCCGGTCGGTCGCCGCCTCGATTTCCTCATGCAGGAATTCAACCGCGAAGCGAACACGCTCGGCTCCAAGGCCGTCGACGTGCGCAGCACCAATGCGGCGGTGGACCTGAAGGTGCTGATCGAGCAGATGCGCGAACAGGTGCAGAACATCGAATGAACACGACCACGCCTCCCGCCGAAAGCGCGACCTGCACCCTGTTCGTGGTGGCTGCGCCTTCGGGTGCGGGCAAGTCCACGCTGGTCAATGCGCTGCTGGAGCGGGAGCCGGCGATCTCGCTGTCGATCTCGCACACCACCCGCCCGCCGCGGCCGGGCGAGCTGTACGGCCGGCACTACTTCTTCGTGGAGCGCGAGGCGTTCGAGCAGGAGATTGCCGAGGGCATCTTCCTCGAACATGCCGAAGTGCATGGCAACCTCTACGGCACGTCGCGCAACACGGTGGATACGCTGCTCGCCTCCGGGCGCGACGTCTTGCTGGAAATCGACTGGCAGGGCGCGCGGCAGATCCGCAAGAGCAAGCCGGACTGCGTAAGCGTGTTCATCCTGCCGCCGTCGCGCGCCGAGCTGGAGCGCCGCCTGCGCGGTCGCGGGTCGGACAGCGCCGAGGTGATCGCTCGCCGCCTGCACAACTCGCGCGAAGAAATTGCCCATGCGCACGAGTTCGACTTCATCATCGTCAACGACAACTTCGATGAGGCGCTCGGCGACCTGCAGGCCATCGTGCGCGCGGTGCGCGAGCGCTCGGAGCTGCCGTGGAAGCGTCACGAGGCGCTGATCCAGGAGTTGCTGGCCTGATGGGCTGCTCCACTCTGTAGGAGCGCACTTGTGCGCGACCGGCCGATTACGGGATAGGGGCGCGCCCGGCTCCCGCCTGTCACAGAGGAGTGCCGTCAGTCCGCGGTCGCGCACAAGTGCGCTCCTACAGGGGAACTGTCAGAGGTCGCCAAGGTCTTGTTTTATTAGCCATTCCTGAGCGTCCTGAGAGGGGGCTCATGGCCTTCGTCCCCCTATTCAGCTAATTTGGCGCTTTTCCCCGGACCTCTCCCGCCCATGATCGACTCCGTTAGCGCCAAGCCAGACGACAGCGCCCTGGTGCGCGTCCGTGGCCTGACCACGGTGCTCAATGGCAAGAAAGTCTTCGATGCGCTGGACATGGACATCCCGCGCGGCAAGATCACCGCGATCATGGGACCCAGCGGCACCGGCAAGACCACTCTGCTGAAGCACATCACCGGGCAGATGCGCGGCGACAAGGGCGAGGTCTGGGTGGACGGCAAGAACGTGCCGACCCTGTCGCGTGACAAGCTGTTCGAGCTGCGCGAGCGCATCGGTTACCTGTTCCAGAATTCCGCGCTGCTCACCGACTTCGACGTGTTCGAGAACGTGGCGTTTCCGCTGCGCCAGCACACAGCGCTGCCGGAAGTGCTGATCCGCAACATCGTGCTTACCAAGCTGCAGGCCGTGGGCCTGCGCGGTGCGGCGGACCTGATGCCGACGGAACTGTCGGGCGGCATGGCGCGTCGCGTGGCGTTGGCGCGCGCCATCGTGTTCGATCCCATGCTGATCCTGTACGACGAACCTTTCGTTGGCCTCGATCCCATCGCGCTGAACCAGGTGCTGAAGCTGATCCGCACGCTCAACCAGACGCTGGGCATCACCAGTGTGCTGGTGGCGCACGAGCTTGAGGCGATCAAACAAGTGGCCGATCACATCTATCTGATCGCCAACGGCAAGGTGGTGGCACAGGGCGATCCCAAGACCATTGCCGATGATGGTTCGCCGTGGACGCGCCAGTTCTTCGGTGGCGAGGCCGACGGCCCGGTGCCGTTCCAGTATCCGGCCGGCGATCTGGGCGCGGCGCTTGGTTTTCCAGGGAAGGGCGCATGAGCGCGACGTCAGGTTCCGAAAATATCGTGGTGCGTTCGCTGTCGCAGATCGGCGATTGCGGGTTGTTCCTGCTGCGCATTCTTTCGGCCGTGCCGCGCAGCCTGCGCCACTGGCGCGAGACGGTGCGCCAGCTGTGGTTCGTCGGCGCGATGAGCCTGATCATCATCATGGTCTGCGGCCTGTTCGTGGGCATGGTGCTGGGCCTGCAGCTGTATGACGTCCTGTCGATCTTCGGCGGTACCTCGGCCACCGGCACGGTGGTGGCCATCGCCATCTATCGCGAGCTGGGGCCGGTAGTGACGGCGCTGCTGTTTGCCGGCCGCGCTGGCACGTCGGTCACGGCCGAAATCGGCCTGATGCGTGCGACCGACCAGATCGCCGCGATGGAGATGATGGCGGTCGACCCGATTGCCTACGTGGTGGCGCCGCGCTTCCTCGCTGGCGTGATCGCCATGCCCCTGCTGACCTGCGTGTTCTGCGCGCTGGGCATCTTTGGCGGCCACCTGGTGGGCGTGACCTGGCTGGGCATCGATAACGGCACCTTCTGGTCGAACATGACCGCCACCGTCGAGGTGGTGAAGGATGTGGTCAACGGCGTGATCTGGAAGAGCGTCGTGTTCGGCATCGTGGTGTCGCTGATCGCCGTGTTCCAGGGCTACACCACGCCGCCGACCAGCGAGGGCGTGGCTTACGCCACCACGCGTACCGTCGTTGCCTCGTCCATCGCCATCCTGGCGCTGGACTTCGTGCTCACCGCCTTCTTGATGTGAGTGCCTGACGTGAGCGCATCCATGACCGTAACTACCCACTTTTCCATGAGGATCGTGCCGTGAGCCAGAGACAATCCTATGCCGTCGGCACCGGCCTGTTCATCGTGCTTGGTTTTGCCGCGCTGGGTTACCTTGCGACGCAGACCACTTCGGTGGCCAACACCAGTCGTGGCCCGAGCTATGCCGTCGAAGCGCACTTCGCCAACATCGGCCAGCTCAAGGAGCGCGCGCCGGTGAAGGTGGCGGGTGTTCGCGTGGGCCAGGTCCAGTCGATCGTGCTCGATCCGGGCAAGGAGACGGCCGATGTGAAGCTGGCCATCGACAAGCGCTACGACCAGATCCCGGACGACTCCGTCGCCACCATCTTCACCAGTGGCCTGCTGGGCGACCAGTACGTGGGCCTGCAGTACGGCAGCTCCAAGAAGACGCTGGCCGAGGGCGGCACGCTGGCGCTGACGCGTCCGGCCCAGCAGCTGGAGGAAATGCTCGGCAAGTTCTTCGGTGCTGGCGGCGTGGCGGACAACCTGTCCGGCAGTTATTACGTCAAGGCCCGGTTCACCAACGTGGGCGCACTTTCCGTCGGCGCTCCGGTGAAGATGGCCGGCGTGGCCATCGGCAGCGTGCAGGCAGTGAAGGCCGATCCGGTGAAACTGGACGCCGAAGTCACCCTGGCCATCGACAAGCGCTACGACCAGATCCCGGATGATTCCGCCGCGGCGGTGTTCACCAGTGGTTTGATCGGCACCCAGTACGTTGCCGTCCAGCCCGGCGGCTCGCCGGACATGCTCAAGAACGGCGATGAGATGGTGCTGACCCAGTCGGCCATGCAGATCGAAGACCTGATCGGCAAGTTCCTCGTCAGTGGCTCGTCCTCTGACAAGAAGCCGGCTGATGCCGGCAAGACCGACAGCGGCAAGCATTGAACCGGCGCATCCCGTACCGATATTCCAACGACGTATTCCCCAGGAGTTTCCCCATGTTGCGCAGTCTGGCCATTGCCACCGCCATCGCTTTCGGTAGCGTGATCGCCGCCCCCGTATTTGCGCAGGACGCCGCCCAGGGCGCGGCCGCGCAACAGACGCCGGTGCAGGTGGTGCAGGCGGTGTCCGACGATCTCGCCCGGGCGATCGACGGCCACCAGCAGGAACTGAAGAACAACCGCGAAAAGCTGATCGGCGTGATCGACAGCGCCTTCCTGCCGCACTTCGACATCGACTACGCGTCGATCCTGGTGCTGGGCCAGCATGCCCGCGAGGCCACCCCCGAGCAGCGCTCGCGCTTTGCCAAGGCGTTCTACAACTCCATCACGCACCGCTACGCGGAAGGCCTGCTGGACTACACCAAGGGCCGCGTGAAGGTGTTGCCGTTCTCGGGCGACCTCAACGACAAGCGCACCATCGTGCGCAGCCAGGTGGTGATGGATGACGGCAAGACCGTGGCCGTCGATTACGCGTTCCGCAAGGACAAGAACGGCACCTGGAAGGCCTATGACGTGATCATCGAGGGCATCTCGTACATCACCAACTACCGCAACCAGGTGGACGCCGAGATCCGCAAGGTCGGCATCGACAAGCTGACCAGCAACCTGGAAACCCAGGGCGACCAGGCGCTGAAGGAAATGGAAAAGGAATCCTCGGGGCAGCCGGGCGCCAAGCAGTGAGTGAATCCACCGCCAACGTGCGCATCGACGAGGCCACGCCGGGCAGTGTGCGCGTGTCTGGCGAGCTGACCTTCGGCAATGCCGCGGCAGCGCTGACGGCCATCGACGCGGCCGTGTCGCGCGACGGCCGCTCGGTACTGGATCTCTCGGGCGTGACCCGCAGCGACAGCGCCGGCCTGGCTTGCGTGCTGGCGGTACTAGCGCAGTCGGCGGGACGTGGGCGCAAGCTCAGCGTGAGCCACGTGCCCGAAGGCATGCACCTGCTGGCCAGTGTTTGCGAGGTCGAGGGCTTGATGGCCTGAGTCCAGGTGGGTCGGGTGGACATGAAAAAGGGGCCGTGAGGCCCCTTTTTCATTGCCGGGAAGGACGTGTCAGTCCTTCTTCGGCGCCGGCTGCTGGCTGTTGTCGGTTGCCTGCGGCTTCTGTTCCTTGTTCTCCCACTTCTGCTGCTCGTCCAGTAGCTGGTCGGGGTCGAAGCTCTTGTCGTGCAGGCCCTGCAGCTGCTCGATCACTTCCTCCGGCGGGTTGCCGTCGTAGATCTGGTAGATGCGCTGCTGGCGGTAGGCGTCGCGGATGAAGGCGTACGGGTCGTAGGCGGAATTGAGGAAGCTTTCCGCATCGATGGCGCTGGAACGCAGGGTCACCAGGTACATCAGCTCAGGCAGATACTGCTGGCCGTACTCGTAGTGGTTGTTCCGCGTGAAGTAGCTGATCGGGTCGAAGAAATAGCCGTCCACCGGCACGCGCCAGAAGTCGCGGCCCGTGGTGGGGCCGAACAGCGGGAGCACCAGGTAGGGGCCATCCGGCACACCCCAGCGAGCAAGGGTGACACCGAAATCGGTTTCGTTGAGCGGGATGCCCAGCTGGCTGGCCGGGTCGAAGAAGCCGCCAATGCCCAGCGTCAGGTTGACCAGGAAGCGTCCGCTGCCCTGCAGCGCCTGCTTCGGTCGTGCCTGAAGCAGGTCGTTCGCCACCGAGATCGGCATGTGGATGTTGGTGAAGAAGTCCGCCATGCAACGGCGGACGGTCGGGTTGGTTACCTTGCGGTATCCCACAGCCACCGGGCGGATCACCGCCTTGTCCAGCGAATCGTTGAAGGCGTAGACCTTGCGATTCATCTTTTCGTACGGATCGTCCGTACGGGGCTTGGCGATCGTGCAGCCGGCAAGCAGCGCAATGGCCGCCAGGGGCAGGCTGCGCATGACAAGTGAACGGAGTGCGGACGGCATGAAGGCGACGGTCCCAAGGGGCTGAAGGGAGTAGAATATTGTACTGTTGGGTTTTTTATTATGTACAGACCCCCATAAGTCTATGAGGGCCGGCTGCAGGCCGCATGAACCGCGCATCTTAAGCCTTGCTGCATTGCCAGCAAAGCCGCCGCTGGCTACACTGACAGGTGATAAGTCGCTTTATTCTCTAAGGATTTCAGTAATGGCCCGCATTACCGTCGAAGACTGCCTGCAGGTAGTCGACAACCGCTTCGAACTGGTGCTGATGGCGACCAAGCGCGCCCGCCAGCTCGCCAAGGGTGCCGAGCCGGCAGTCAATCCCGATCATGACAAGCCGACGGTGCTCGCCCTGCGCGAAATCGCCGATCGCCGCATCGACCAGGCCACCATCGACGAGATCGACAAGGCCGAGCGTGAGCGCGCCGAGCGCGAAGCGCTGGAGTGGGCCGCCGCCGAAGTGGACGACGACCTCTCCAAGGGCGGAGACGACTGATGGATGGCGGTGGCTGTAGCCAGCAAGGCCCTGGCGCCGGCTTGTCCGGCGCTTTGCGCTGCGGGCTTCATGCCGCCACCCTCGCGCCACTCAAACGTCGCGAGGCGGTCGCCTGAGCGGGGACCGGACATTCATGCCTGCCGTCACGGACTCCTCTTCCCCGGATACGTCGACGCTGCCCCCGTATGTGCTGGCTCTGAAGGAGCGCGTGGCCTACCTGCCCGAACCGCAGGTGGCCCGCGTGATCCGCGCCTACGAAGTCGGCGCCGTGGCCCACGAAGGCCAGGCCCGCAAGAGCGGTGAGCCATACATCACGCATCCCGTAGCCGTGGCCGGCATCCTGGCCGAGCTGGGCATGGACGCCGAGACCATCATCGCGGCGATCCTGCACGACACGCTGGAAGACACGGCGCTGAGCCGCACGGAGCTCGCCGGCGAATTTGGCGAAACCGTGGCCGAGCTGGTCGACGGCGTCACCAAGCTGGACAAGATGCGCTTCTCCAGCCGGCAGGAGGCGGATGCCGAAAGCTTCCGCAAGATGCTCCTGGCCATGGCGCGCGACCTGCGCGTGATCCTGATCAAGCTGGCCGATCGCCTGCACAACATGCGCACGCTGGGCGCCAAGGATGCCCCGTCGCGCCGCCGCATCGCGCGCGAGACGCTGGAGATCTACGCGCCCATCGCACAGCGCCTGGGCATGAACAAGTTCAAGGCGGAGCTGCAGGACCTGGGCTTCCGCGCGCTGTATCCCGATCGCTACCGCGTGATCAGCGAGCGCATCCGCGCCGCGCTGGGCAATCGCCGCGAAGCCATGGGCAAGATCGAGGCGGCGCTTTCCACGCGCCTGACGGCCGACCACATCACCGCCAGGGTGGTGGGGCGGATCAAGTCCGCGTGGAGCATCTATTCGAAGATGCGCAACGAGCACAAGAGCTTTGCGCAGCTGATGGATGTCTACGGCTTCCGCGTCGTGGTCGACTCGGCCATGAGCTGCTACATGGCGCTGGGCGCCGTGCACGGTCTCTACAAGCCGGTGGATCGCCGTTTCAAGGATTTCATCGCCATTCCCAAGGCCAACGGCTACCAGTCGCTGCACACCGTGCTGCTGGGGCCGTTCGGCGCGCCCATCGAAGTGCAGATCCGCACGGCGGAAATGGATTCAGTGGCCGAGCGCGGCGTGGCTGCGCACTGGGCCTACAAGACCGATTCCGGCCCGGCCAACAGCGCGCAGGCGCGTGCCCGTGAATGGCTGTCGTCGCTGGCGGACAGCCAGGCTCATACCGTTTCGTCGTCCGAGTTCATCGAGAACGTCAAGATCGACCTGTTCCCGGACGAGGTCTATCTGTTCACCCCGCGCGGCGACATCCTCGCGTTGCCGCGCAACGCCACCGCGCTGGACTTCGCCTATGCCGTGCACACGGACGTGGGCGACCATGCCGTGGCTGCCCGCGTGGACAAGAAGCTGGTGCCGTTGCGCACGCGCCTGGAATCGGGCCAGCTGGTGGAAATCATCACCGCGCCGTCGGCGCTGCCCAATCCTGCCTGGCTGGAGTCGGTAGTCACCGGCAAGGCGCGCACCGCCATTCGCCAGTACCTGAAGCACCTGCAGCACGAGGACGCCGTGGACTTCGGCCACCGCATGCTCGATCGCGCGCTCGATGCCCTGGGCACCAGCCTTGATGCGATTCCGCCGGCCGTGCTGGATCGTTTCCTGGAAACGTCCAAGCTCAAGCGATTGGAAGAGCTGCTGTCGGATATCGCGCTGGGCAACCGCGTGCCGCATCTGGTGGCCAGCCAACTGGTGGCTGCGCGCGGCAAGAAATCCACCGAGGTGCAGCAGTCGCCGCACGCGATGGAGAAGATCCGCATCACCGGTGCGGAGCGCGGCGTGCTCAGCTTCAGCAATTGCTGTCATCCGCTGCCGGGCGACGAGATCATCGGTTACCTCTCTTCCGGCAAGGGCATCGTCGTTCATCGCGTCGAATGCCCGAATGTGGTGGAGCTGCGCAAGTCGCCTGAGCGTTGCGTGGCCATCGAGTGGGACCGCGACGTGCAGGGCGATTACCGTGCCGAGCTGCGCATCGAAGTCATCAATCGCCCCGGCGTGCTCGCCACCGTGGCCGCGGCCATTGCAGCGGCGAACTCGAACATCGAGAACGTGGAATACGTCGAGCGCGACGCCGCGGCGGCCACGCTGCTCTTTGCGCTGGAAGTGAAGAACCGCAAGCACCTGGCCGACGTGATCCGCCGCGTGCGCCGCACCGGCGTGGTCAGCGGTGCCTACCGCTACCCGCTTTAGGGCGAGAAGTGAGTGAAGAGGAGTGAGAAGTAAGAGAAGGCTAGCCGGCTCTCTCTCTCACTACTCACTCCTCTTCACTCACTTCTGGTTTTAGACTGTGGGCCTCAGGCAACCACGAGGCTCTCCCATGTCCCGCAGCATCATCACCACCGACAAGGCACCGGCCGCCATTGGTCCGTACTCGCAGGCCGTGCGCGCCGGCAACACGGTGTATTTCTCGGGCCAGATCCCGCTGTGTCCGTCCACCGGCAACATGATCGATGGCGATATCGCGCTGCAGGCGCGCCAGGTGTTCCTGAACCTCAAGGCGGTGGCCGAGGCGGCCGGTGGCTCCCTGGAGAAGATCGTGCGCATCGGCATTTACGTGACCAACCTCGGTCACTTCGCCACGGTCAACGAGATTATGTCCGAGTACTTCACCGCACCGTTCCCGGCGCGCTCGACCATCGAAGTGTCCGCGCTGCCCAAGCTCGCGGCCATCGAAGTCGACGCCATCATGGTGCTCGACTGAGCGAGCCCGGGGCTCCATGCCGCTGACCGGCCTGCGCGGCCGGCCGCGGCTGGACGGCTCGCCCGGTCAGGCTTCATCGATGCCGCCCTCTCGCGCCAACGCCGCCACCATTCTTTCCGATCCCGGCGCCACGCCGGTATCGGCGTTGCCGGGTGTCGGCCCTGCCTTGGCGGAGACGCTTTCGCGGTTGGGGCTGGAGCGTGTGCAGGATCTGTGGTTCCACCTGCCGCTGCGTTACGAAGACCGCACGCGCGTTACCGCGATCGCCGACCTGCGTCCTGGTGAGCGCGCGCAGGTCGAAGGCGTCATTGAGGCCGTCGAGCGCGGTTTTCGCTATCGACCCCAGTTGAAAGTCGTCATGACCGACGACTCGCACCAGACCCTGGTGCTGCGCTTCTTCCATTTCAATCGCAACCAGTCGGAGCAGCTCAAGCCCGGTACGCGCCTGCTCTGCTACGGCGAAGTGCGGCAGGCGGCGCAGGGGCTGGAGATGGTGCACCCGCAATACCAGCGCCTGAGTGGCGATGAGCCGGCGACCGTGGACGATCTGCTCACGCCTGTCTACCCGACCACGGAAGGGCTGGGCCAGAAGCGCCTCGCTGGCGTGATCGCCAAGGCTTTGGCGCTGTTGCCGGCGGATGCGCAGCTCGAACTGATGCCGACCGAGCTTTGCGTCGCGCACGGGCTGACCTCGTTGCGCGAAGCCTTGCTCTACGTGCACCGTCCGCCACCGGATGCCCACCTGGGGCAACTCACCACCGGCCGTCACCCTGCCCAGCAGCGACTGGCTTTCGAAGAACTGCTGACGCAGCACCTGAGCCTCAAGCGCATGCGCGCGGCGGTGCGTCGTCGTCACGCGCCGCGGCTCGCTGGTACCGGCGAGTTGCGCCAGCGGCTGCTGGCGAGCCTGCCCTTCGGTCTTACCGGTGCGCAGCAGCGCGTCAGCGCGGAAATCGCCCGGGATATCGCCGAGCCCAGCCCCATGCTGCGGCTGGTGCAGGGTGATGTCGGCAGCGGCAAGACCATCGTTGCCGCGCTTGCCGCCCTGGCCGCCGTGGAATCGGGCCAGCAGGTGGCGCTGATGGCGCCCACCGAATTGCTGGCCGAACAGCATCTGCATCACTTCCGGCATTGGTTGACCCCGCTGGGCATCGAAGTGGCGTGGCTGGCCGGCAAGGTGGCGGGCAAGGCGCGCCAGCAGGCATTGCAGCGGGTGGCGTCCGGCGCGCACGTCGTCATCGGCACGCATGCCTTGATGCAGGAGGGCGTGTCGTTTGCGCAGCTGGGCCTGGTCATCGTGGACGAGCAGCATCGCTTTGGCGTGCAGCAGCGACTGTCCCTGCGTGACAAGGGGGCCGATCACGACACGGGCCTGGTGCCGCACCAGCTGGTGCTGACGGCCACGCCGATCCCGCGCACGCTGGCGATGAGTGCCTACGCGGACCTGGATGTGTCCGCCATCGACGAGTTGCCGCCCGGGCGCACGCCGGTGCAGACCATCGCGATCTCCAATGCCCGCCGCTTCGATGTGATCGAGCGCATCCATGCCGCCTGCCAGGAAGGGCGCCAGGCGTACTGGGTGTGCACGTTGATCGAAGAGTCCGAGCAGTTGCGCGCCCAGGCCGCCGAAGTGGCCCATGCCGAGCTTTCCGCGGCGCTGACCGATTGCCGTATCGGTCTTATCCATGGGCGCATGAAGCCCAAGGAAAAGCAGGCCGTGATGGATGCTTTCAAGGCCGGCCAGCTGTCCGTGCTGGTGGCCACTACCGTCATCGAGGTGGGCGTGGATGTACCCAATGCCAGCCTGATGGTGATCGAGAACAGCGAGCGCCTGGGTCTGGCGCAGCTGCACCAGCTGCGCGGGCGAGTGGGGCGCGGCGCAATCGCCTCCAACTGCGTGCTGCTGTATCAGCCGCCGCTCGGCCAGCTGGCGCGCGAACGCCTGCAGGTGATGCGCGAGACCAATGACGGCTTCCGCATTGCCGAAAAGGACCTCGAACTGCGCGGCCCCGGTGAGGTGCTTGGCACGCGGCAGACCGGCCAGCTGAGCTTCCGCATTGCCGACCTCGCAAGGGATGCCCATCTTCTGCCCGCCGTGCAGGAAGTGGGCGCGCTCCTGTTGGAGCAGCACCCGCGCCAGGCCGAGCTGCTCATCACGCGCTGGATCGGCGCGGCGGCCCGCTACGCACACGCGTAAACGCCGCTTCATCGGGCAGGCGCATGCTTGGCGCCATCCCGGCCAGGCTTTGCGCGCACCGTGCAAGGCCCTAAGCTAACCAATCCCCCAAACGAAAGATCGCCATGAGCCAGCTGCAATTGTTGATCGACACCGACCCGGGCGTGGATGACGCGCTCGCCATCCTGATGGCCCACGCGCACGCCGACGTGCTCGGCCTGACGATTGCGGCCGGCAACGTCGGACTCGGTCACACGGTTCGCAACGCGCGCACGTTGGTGGATCTGGTGGCGAAGCCGACGCCTGTGTTTCCCGGTTGCCCGACGCCGCTCGTGCGCCTGCCCGAGGAAGATGCCATGCACGTGCACGGCAGCGATGGCCTGGGCGATATCGGCTTTGCGGAGCCGGTCAGCCTTGCCGCCGCCGAACACGCGGTGCACGCGCTGATCCGCCTGACGCGCGAGCAGCCGGACCTCACCCTGGTGGCCCTGGGACCGCTGACCAATCTGGCGCTGGCCGTGCGATTGGATCCCACCCTGCCGCAGCGCGTGAAGCGTCTGGTCATCATGGGCGGTGCTGTCACCGGGCTTGGCAACACGGGGAAGATCCCCGCCGAGTTCAACATCGGCTTCGACCCCGAAGCGGCGCATGTGGTGTTCGAGGCCTTCCCGAAGTTCGATCTGGTCGACTGGGAAGTCGTGCTGCGCCACGCCTTTGACGACGAGGAATTCAACGGCTGGATCGCTGCCGGCGACAAGCGCGCGGTGTTCTTCGAGCAGGTGTTCGGCACGGCGCGTGCGTTCAATGCCAAGCGCGGGCGTCGCGGCGTGATTGCCGCCGATGCGCTGGCCATGGCGGTGGCGATCGATCCGGCCATCGTGACGCGCGCGGAAGAGCGCCATGTGGCGGTGGAAATGGACGGTCGCCTGACGCGCGGCGCGACGGTGGTGGACTGGACCGCCCGACTGGGCCAGCCGGCCAATGCACGCATCGTCATGGAGGTCGACCAGGCCCGTTTCGCAGCCATGGTGCGGCGGGCACTGGGAGCCTGAAGGGCCTGACCGGGCGGGGTTTTCCGGTCCAAGTCACTGACCGGCTTGCCAATGGGAGAGGGTTGTGGTTAAAATGCCGCTCTTTTCACCCACCGCTTTGAGTCAGTCATGAAGCCCGATATCCATCCGAATTATCGCCCGGTGGTGTTCCAGGACCTGTCGTCGGACTTCGCGTTCCTGACGCGTTCGACGATCGCCACCAAGGACACCGTCAAGTGGGAAGACGGTAACGAGTACCCGCTGATCAAGGTGGATATCTCGAGCCACTCCCATCCGTTCTACACCGGCAAGCAGAAGACGCTTGACACCGGCGGTCGCGTCGACAAGTTCCGCAAGCGCTACGCGCAGAAGTAATCGCGCGAACGCATCAGCTGTCACGCCGCGGCCACGTGGCGTAAGCATGCTTGATCGCACGGGGCGAGCCTAGGCTCGCCCCGTGCTTTTTTGCGTTCGCCATCCGACCATCCGCTAGGGCATGTTGGCTAGTCGATATGTGATAATGGGCGGCGAGGTGTCGCAGCCTTTCCCCATCCGCGACATCAACCCTACCTCGTCGGCCACCGCCCAAAGGCGAGACGCCGTCGATGACATTTCGTGAAGGAGGTTTTCCGTGTCCGATTCCAAGATCGTCAAGTTGGTGGATGAGTCGACCAACCGCAGCAGTGAACTGCCCCTGCTGAGCGGTACGCTCGGTCCCGCATGCATCGACATCGGAACGTTGTACAAGGACACGGGCCACTTCACCTATGACCCGGGCTACGGCAGCACCGCCAGCACCAAGAGCGCCATCACCTACATCGACGGTGACGAAGGCGTCCTGCTGTACCGCGGCTACCCGATCGAGCAGCTGGCCGAGAAGTCCAACTTCCTCGAGACCTCGTACCTGCTGCTGAACGGCGAACTGCCGACCCAGGCCCAGTTCACCAAGTTCGAGCACGACATCACGCATCACACGATGATGCACGAGTCCCTGAAGGACTTCTTCAAGGGCTTCCACCACGACGCGCACCCGATGGCCATGCTGGCCGCCTCGGTGGCGTCGCTGTCGGCCTTCTACCACGACGACATCGATGTCGATAACGCGGAAGACCGCAAGCTGGCTGCGATCCGCCTGATCGCCAAGATGCCGACGATTGCCGCTGCCTGCTACCGCTACTCCATCGGCTGGCCGTTCCGCTACCCGCGCAACAACCTCGAGTACGTCAACCGCTTCCTGCACATGATGTTCGAAGTGCCGAGCGAGCCGCTGGAAATGAACCCGGTGGCCGCCAAGGCGCTGGACCTGCTGTTCATCCTGCATGCCGACCACGAGCAGAACGCCTCCACCTCGACGGTGCGCCTGGTGGGCTCGACCGGTGCCAACCCGTACGCTTCCATCGCCGCGGGCATCACCGCGCTGTGGGGTCCGGCACACGGTGGCGCCAACGAAGCCGTGCTGAAGATGCTCGAAGAGATCGGCACCGCCGACAAGGTCGAGACCGCCGTCAAGCGCGCGAAGGACAAGAACGACAACTTCCGCCTGATGGGCTTCGGCCACCGCGTGTACAAGAACTTCGATCCGCGCGCCAAGATCATCCGCGAGATGTGCCACAAGGTGCTCAACGAGCTGGGCGTCAACGACCCGCTGCTCGACGTGGCCATGAAGCTGGAAGAAGCCGCGCTGAAGGACGACTACTTCGTCGAGCGCAAGCTCTACCCGAACGTCGACTTCTACTCGGGCATCATCTACAAGGCGCTGGGTATCCCGACCGAGATGTTCACGGTGATGTTCGCCATCGCCCGCACCTCGGGCTGGATCGCGCACTGGATCGAACAGCACGAAACCCCGGGAGCACGCATCGGCCGTCCGCGCCAGATCTACACCGGTGCCGACGTGCGCAATTACGTGTCGAGCGACAAGCGTTGAGCTGACAGACGTCGAGCTTGACCCTATGGCAAGCTGAAAAGCGCCCCGGTTTCCGGGGCGTTTTTTTATGCCCGCGCGGCAGGAGGTGCAGCGATGTCCGGCATTCGATGGAGGGTGGCTTCACTCATCCTTGTCCTGGTGGCGCCTGGAATGGTGATGGCAGGTATCTGGAAGGAATCCCAGCCATGGCCGTATCCGGGGGAAATGCTGATCTACAGCGGCTGCGGTTGTGCGGACAGTTGCTGGGTTGCCGAGCTCAGGAGCAAGCGCACACAGGCACTGAAGGCACGGCTTCGGTGCGACTGCGAGGTTGTGCACTTTTTGAAAGTCGGTGAGAAGGAGCGTGTTTACGCCCCCTCGTGCAAGGCATTTGAGGGGAATGACAAGTTCGAGGTGATCACGCGGACCATGGAAACGCTGACGCACTGATGAAAAAGCCCGGCATCAGGCCGGGCTTTTTGCGTTGCCGATACCGGAATGTCGTCAGCGTAGTGCGGACGACAGCATGCGCTCGAACTCGTCGTCATTGCCGGCGGTGGCGAGCAGCTCCTCCACGGCCGTGATGGAGGCGCGGCGCATGGGCTTCTCGTCGATGCGATCCAGCGGCGCCTGCTTCAACGCATCGTGTGGCAGTACGGTGATGTCGAAGGGCAGACCGTCGGCGGCGAACAGCAGTACGGGGTATTCCTCCTGCTCGTCGCGAGTGACACGCAGGCGGCGTGTCTGCTGGGTCAGCGGGATGCCGCGTTCCTCAAGGAACAGAACGACGCTTTCCGGTGTATCGCTGAACACGTGCAGGCAGACAGCCGAATGGGCATCGGCCGTGCCTTCGAGTACGGCGCCGACCAGGCGCGGGTCGAAGCGGTCGAGGAAGCGCATGGCCTCCACGGCGGCCTCGCGGCGCGTCTGCAGCAGCTGGGGTTGGGAGTCGGCCTGGAAAATGCGCTGGTGTTCGCGCAACGCGTCTTCGATCTCATTGTTGCGCGGCAGAGCCTGCGCATCGAGGATGCCGAGCCGCTCGGCGGCCTTGATCTTGGCGTGGTGGAAATCGCGGATGCCGTGTTCGCTCATCAGTCGTGCCGCCTCCTGGGCGACACGCAGACGATTGCGCTGAAGACGATCCTGCGCGTGGATGCGATGGTGCTGACCTCGTGCCATGCCTCATTCCTCCGGCAATCTGGCGCTCGCGGTGGCGAGCGCAGGCGGCAGCGCGGCGTTGGGAACCGATCCGCTCTGCCGACGATTAGAAGATGTCGTAGGCGTGCTGCTGATCCTGATCCTCCTGTTCCTGGTTGGCCTGCTGCTTCATGCGGTCCACATCTTCGACCTTCATTATTTCGGATCGACCATTGATCTGCACGGTGGAGATGCCCGGCGGCATCGGCAGCAGCTCCGCAGGAGTGTCCTTCAGGGCGCTGCCCATGTAGGACATCCAGATCGGCAGCGCCGCCTTGGCGCCGAACTCGCCCTTGCCGAGCGAGCCGAAATCGTCGAAGCCGACCCACACCGTGGTCACCAGGCTGCCATTGAAGCCTGCAAACCAGGCGTCGCGGTGATCGTTGGTGGAGCCGGTCTTGCCGGCCAGGTCGGTGCGGCCCAGGGCCATGGCGGCCGAGCCAGTGCCACGCTTGATCACGTCCTGCATCAGCGAGGTGATCAGGTAGTCGTTGCGCACGTCGATGACCTGGGGGGCCAGCACGGGCGGATGGGCACCGTCGCCATGGGCGTCGGCCGGGAGTACGGCGTCGCCCACGCCGGCCACGCTGCCGGTCGTGGCTGGCGTGCCGGTGGAGCTGGCGGCGGCTACCGCATTGGTGGGCGCTGCCGAGGCGCCGGCCGGCGGCGGCGGGCCCGGCGGGCGGGTATCCAGCAGGCGCTCGGCGCAGGTACGACAGGCCCGGGCGGGGTTGGCCTGGTACACGGGCTTGCCGTCGCGGTCGTCGATCTCGCTGATGAAGTAGGGCGTGACCAGGTAGCCGCCGTTGGCAAAGACGGCATAGCCACGCGCCATGCTCATCGGCGACACCGAAGCGGTGCCCAGCGCCATGGAGAGGTTGCTGGGCAGGGAGTCCAGGGCGAAGCCGAAGCGGGTCACATAGTCGCGCGCATAACGCACGCCGATGGCGTCCAGCAGGCGCACCGAGACCAGGTTCTTGGACTGCACCAGAGCCTCACGCAGCGGAATCGGTCCGTCGAACTTGTCGTCGTCGTTGGACGGCGTCCAGAGGCCGCCCGGGCGCGACGGGTCGGGCAGGGCCAGCGGGGCGTCGTTGACGATGGAAGCCGGCGTGAAACCGCGTTCGAAGGCCGCCGAGTAGATGAACGGCTTGAAGCTGGAGCCCGGCTGGCGGGCCGCCATCACGGCGCGGTTGAACTTGCTGCGCAGGAAGTTGAAGCCGCCCACCAGGGACTGCAGGGAGCCGTCCTCGGGGCTGATCGAGACCAGGGCGGCCTGGGCCGACGGGATCTGGGTGAGCTGCCACTGGCCCTTCTCGTCGCGGGACAGGCGGATGATGTCGCCGCGCTTGAGCACGGTGGACACGCTCTTGGGGGTGGCGCCGACGCGGGTGTCGTCGATGCGGGGGCGCGCCCAGCTCATCGCCTCCAGGTCGAGTTTCACCTGGTCGCGGCTGGCCAGGTAGACGCTGGCCTCGGTGGCCGAGACCTGGGTGACGATGCCCGGCTGCATGCCGGAAATGTCGGTGTAGCCCGCCAGTGCACGCTCCAGTTCGTCCGTGCCGGCGTCGGCGCCGAGCTCCTGGTGGGCCTCGGGGCCCCGCCAGCCGTGGCGGTGGTCGTACTCCACCAGGCCGCTGCGCACGGCGTCCACGGAGGCCTGCTGGCGCTTGCTGTCGACCGTGGTCTTGACCACGTAGCCCTCGGTCAGGGCGTCGTTGCCCAGGCGGTCGAGCACCTGCAGGCGCACCATTTCGGCCAGGTAAGGGGCATCCACCTCGATCGGCGGCTCATGCGGCGAGGCATTGTTCGGTTCGGCGATGGCCTGCTCGTACTCGGCCTTGGAGATGTAGCGGTTCTCCAGCATCTGGCCCAGCACCCAGTTTCGCCGTGAAATCATGCGCTTGGGGCTGTTCAGCGGGTTCACCAGCGACGGCAGCTGGAAGGTGGAGGCGATGGTGGCGCATTCGGCCACGGTCAGCTGGTCCAGGGTCTTGCCGTAGTAGTACGAGGCCGCCGCGGCCACGCCGTAGGAGCGGTGGCCCAGGAACATCTTGTTGATGTAGAGCTCCAGGATCTGGTCCTTGGTCAGCTCGCTCTCCATGCGCAGGGCGATGAAGATCTCGGTCAGCTTGCGGGAATAGAGCTTTTCCGGGCTCAGGAAGAAGTTGCGGGCCACCTGCTGGGTAATGGTGGAACCGCCCGGCCCCTTGTCGCCGCCGGACACCACCACGTGCCAGCCGGCGCGGGCGATGCCGTGCCAGTCCACGCCGGGGTGCTGGTAGAAGCCGGCGTCCTCGGCGGCCAGCACGGCGTGCTTCAGCCGGTCCGGCACCTCGCCGATAGCCACAGGGATGCGGCGGGTTTCGCCGAAGCTCGCAATCAGCTTGCCATCTGCCGATAGCACCCTGAGCGGCACCTGCATGTGGTAATCCTTGAGGACGGCCACCGAGGGCAAACGGGGGGAAATAAGCCAGTAGGCCACGCCGATCGCGGCAACGCCCAGCAGCAAACCCGTGAAGGCCAGGACGAGGATCCAGCGCAGCAACCGCTTAAGAATTTGCATGATTGGGTGTTTGCGAGACGTGAGTCAAAACAAGACAGAGTATAGATGTAGCAGTATCTACGGCATGAACCGTAGGGTGCCACAGCAAAAAACAGGCCACCGACCCATTCGTTAAAGCTGTGCATGCCGTCACGCGAATGGTTCGAGAAAAGACGCGTAGGCCGTTGCCAATACGTTAATTTTTGGATTAAATGCCGACGCGCACTGTGCCAGTCACTGGCCCGGGCGCCTAGGGGCAAGGGGGAAAATCGTGGGGCTTTTTACACCCAAGAAGCCGCCGCTTGTTGGCGTCGACATCAGTTCGACGGCCGTCAAGCTGCTGCAGCTCAGCCAGGCCGGCGGTCGCTATCGCGTAGAACACTACGCGGTTGAGCCACTGCCCCCCAATGCTGTGGTCGAGAAGAACATCGTCGAAGTCGATGCCGTGGGCGAGGCCATCCGGCGCGCCCTGGCGCGCTCGGGCACCAAACTCAAGCATGCGGCGGCAGCGGTGGCCGGGTCGGCAGTGATCACTCGCGTCATCCCGATGCCGAGCGAGCTGTCCGAGGATGACCTCGAGGGCCAGATCCAGGTCGAGGCCAACCAGTACATCCCGTATCCGATCGAGGAAGTCAGCCTGGACTACGAGATTCTCGGTCCGGTGCGTGACAACCCGGAAATGAACAACATCCTGCTCGCGGCCTCGCGCACCGAGAACGTGGACATGCGCGTTGCCGCGCTCGATCTGGGCGGTCTGACCGCCAAGGTGATCGACGTCGAGGCCTTCGCCATGGAGAACGCCTTCGCGATGGTGGCCGACCAGCTCAACGTCGGGCGCGATGCGCTCGTCGCCGTAGTGGACATCGGCGCCACCATGACCACGCTGTCGGTGCTGCGCAACCAGCGCACCATCTACTCGCGTGAGCAGGTCTTCGGCGGCAAGCAGCTCACCGACGAGATCATGCGCCGCTATGGCCTTTCCTACGAGGAAGCCGGCCGGGCCAAGCGCAAGGGCGGGCTGCCGGACTCCTACGAGAGCGAGGCCCTCGAGCCGTTCAAGGAATCGCTGGTGCAGCAGATCAGCCGCCTGCTCCAGTTCTTCTTCGCAGGCAGCGAGTACAGCAAGGTCGATCAGGTCGTGCTGGCCGGCGGTTGCGCTTCCATCGACGGCATCGGTCCCATGCTTGAACAGCAGCTCGGCGTGCCGTGCCTGGTGGCCAACCCGTTGGCCCGCATGTCGCTGTCGCCCCGCGTGCAGGCCCAGTCGCTGGCACAGGACGCCCCCGCGCTGATGATCGCGGTCGGCCTCGCGCTGAGGAGCTTTGACTGATGGCACACATCAACCTACTCCCGTGGCGAGCCGAACGGCGCAAGCAGCGCGAGCGCGAGTTCTTCATGCAGCTCGGCTCCGCCGTGGTGGCGGCCGTGCTGGCGGTGCTGGTGTGGTCGCTCTGGATGGATGCACGCATCAGCACCCAGAACGATCGCAACACCTACCTCCAGGGTGAGATCAAGCAGCTCGACGAGCGCATTGCCAAGATCAAGGACCTCGAGAAGGTCCGCGAGAGCCTGCTGGCCCGCAAGCAGATCATCGAGCAGCTGCAGGCCAATCGTTCGCAGATGGTCCATCTGTTCGACGAGCTGGTGAAGACCATTCCGGCCAGTGCGCGCCTGAACGGCCTCAAGCAGACCGGCGAGTCGATGACCCTGGACGGCGTGGCGCAGTCCAACGCCAGCGTGGCCGAGTACATGCGCAACATCGAAGCCTCGCCGTGGATGGGGCATGCCGATCTGCGCAAGACCGAAAACACCCATGGCGACAGCCGTCTGCCTTACTCCTTCGGACTGGACGTGGCATTGAACCGCCCGAAGCCGGATGAGAACGGCGAGGGAGCGAACAGTGACGTGGCTCCGGCTGCGGCGGGTTCGTCGGCCGCGCCGTCGGGCCAGGGCAAGGCCGCCCAGCCAGCCAAGGCGGCATCGACCGCCCCGACTCCGGCTGCCAAGCCGGCCATTCCTGCAGCCAACGGAGGAGCCAAGTCATGAAGTTCCTCCAGGAATTGCAGAGCCTCGACCGCAACAACATCGGCGGCTGGTCCAAGTCGATCAAGATGTTCTTCAGCGGCCTGGTATTCGTCCTCATCGTGTTCCTCGGCTGGTACCTGTTCATCAGCGACCAGCAGGACCAGTTGCAGACGGCGGCCGGCAAGGAAGACCAGCTGAAGAAGGAGTTCTCCGACAAGCAGGCCAAGTCGGTTAATCTCGAGGCGCTCCAGCAGCAGCTGGATGAAATGCAGGACATGCTGCGCCAGCTGCTGCGCCAGCTGCCCAGCAAGACGGAAATGCCCGAACTGCTGGTGGATATCTCGCAGACCGCGCTGTCGGCAGGCCTGGAAACCGAGCTGTTCCAGCCGGGCCCGGAGTCGCCGAAGGACTTCTACGCAGAGAAGCCGATCCAGTTGCGCATGGTGGGTACCTATCACCAGTTCGGTACCTTCATCAGCGGCGTGGCTTCGCTGCCGCGCGTGGTGATCCTGACCATGCATGACGTGTCGCTGACACCCAAGGACAAGGCTTCGGGGCTGCTGGTGCTGCAGGGCACGGTGAAGACGTACCGCTATCTGGATGAAGACGAAAGCGCATCAGCCAAGGCGGCCAACGCCAAGTCGCCGCGCGGCAAGGCTGGCAATACCGGGGGGCGGAAATGAGCAAATTGACTGCCACCGCGCCTGCCTTCATGGCTAAAGCGTCATTGGTGATGTGCGCGCTGCTGACCCTCGCCGGTTGCAGCGGGCAGGACGATCTGCACCAGTGGGTCGCGCAAGAGAAACAGAAGAAGGGTGCGCCGATCCCGCCGTTGCCGGTGATCAAGACGTTCGAAACCTTCCAGTACGCCGATCAGGACAAGCGTGATCCGTTCAGTCCGAGCACGGCCGAACTCCAGGGGAACTCCAACACGGGACCTCGGCCGGATGAAAACCGGCCGAAAGAGCCGCTGGAAATGTTCGCGCTGGATAGCCTAAAGATGGTGGGCACCGTGGGGACCGGCGCCGGCATGGAAGTGCTGGTGAAGGATCCAGGGGGCGTGATCCACCGCGTTCATCGTAACGAATACATGGGCCAGAACTATGGTCGGGTCACCGCGGTCAGCGACGACCACCTCGACCTGGTGGAACTGGTTTCCAACGGCAACGGTGGCTGGATGGAACGTTCCGCCAGCATCGCGCTCAGCGAGAAATAAGAAACAGGGGCTGATGCAATGACCAATCAATTCAAAACTGTTCGAGGCCGCGTCATGCGCCAGGCAAGCCGTTATGTGGTCGTGAGCCTGCTGGCGCTGGGCGCTGCCTGGTCGAATGCGGCAGCCGCTGCCACCAGCACCCTGAAGGACATCAGTTACGACGCCTTGCCTGGTGGCCGCGTCGAGCTGCACCTGAACTTCGCCCAGGGGCCGGTGCCGGAGCCGAAGATCTTCACCACCGGGAATCCGCCGCGCATCGCTGTCGATTTCCCGGATACAGACAACTCGGCACCGCGCCATCTGGATATCGGCAAGGGCTCGACGTCCGGCGTGTCGGCAGTGTCTGCCGGTGGCCGTACCCGTGTGGTGGTGGAGCTGTTTCGTGACTCCACCTACCGTTCACGCGTCGAGGGCAACAGCCTCGTGCTGACCGTCAACAACGGCACGGATGCGCAGACCACCACCACGGCTGCGACCATCGACCCGTCCAAGGCACTGCCTTCGATGGCGAACGGTCCGGCGATCTCCAACATCGACTTCCGCCGCGGTCCGAACGGTGAAGGCCGCATCCTGATCGATTTCAGCGCGGCCGGCGCCAATGCCGACATGAAGCGCCAGAACGACAAGGTCATTGTCGACATCGATCACGCCAACCTTCCGGCCAACCTGGCCCAGCGCCTCGATGTGCTCGACTTCGCCACGCCGGTGCAGTCCATCGTGACCAAGGCCGGTCCGCGCGGCGGCGCGCACATGGAAATCAGCGTGAAGGGGCCGGCGGATACCTCGGCTTACCAGAGCGGCAACCAGTACGTGGTGGAAGTGGCGCCGAAGAAGAAGGACGCCAAGGCCGATGGCGTCACCGCCAAGGGCCAGGATCCGGTCTACACGGGCAACCGCGTGACCTTCAACTTCCAGGACATCCCGGTGCGCTCGGCCCTGCAGCTGCTGGCAGACATTTCCGGCCTCAACCTGGTGGCTTCGGACACGGTGGGTGGCAGCGTGACGCTGCGCCTGGTCAACGTGCCGTGGGATCAGGCGCTGGATGTGGTGCTGCGCGCCAAGAGCCTGGACAAGCGCCGCAACGGCAACGTGATCTGGATTGCGCCGCAGGACGAACTGGCCAAGTACGAGCAGAGCATTGCCGATGCCCGCATGAAGGCGGAAGACAATGCCGAGCTGGTCACCGACTACGTGCCGATCAGCTACGGCAAGGCGAAGGACATTGCCAAGCTGCTGACCCAGGGCAGCATGCAGGGGCAGGGCGGTAGCGGTAGCGGCAACGGTTCTCGCGGCTTCCTGTCAGCGCGTGGCAGCGTGTCGTTCGACGAGCGCACCAATACCCTGCTGATCAACGACAACCCGCAGAAGATCCGCGAACTGCGGGCCCTGATCGCGGTGCTCGACAGACCGGTGCAGCAGGTGCTGATCGAATCGCGCATCGTCATTGCCACCGACAACTTCACCCGTGAGCTTGGCGCCAAGTTCGGCGTGCAGGGTAAGAAGGTG
The DNA here is from genome assembly GCF_014297575.1 of Dyella telluris. Taxonomy (NCBI): domain Bacteria; kingdom Pseudomonadati; phylum Pseudomonadota; class Gammaproteobacteria; order Lysobacterales; family Rhodanobacteraceae; genus Dyella; species Dyella telluris. Next base: position 2,880,094 of record NZ_CP060412.1, read on the forward strand.
AACCCGAGCGGCCAGACCCTCTCCACCGGTGGTTCGAGTAATGGCGACGGCACCGCCAGCGGCATCAACGTCAACCTCCCGGCCGCCGGGTCCGGCGGCAGCTTCGCCCTGGGCATCCTGGGCAAGAACTACGCCCTGGACCTGGAACTCTCGGCCGCACAGACCGAAGGCCGTGGCGAAGTGATCTCCAGCCCGCGCGTCATTACCGCCAACCAGCAGGAAGCGGTGATCCGCCAGGGCCAGGAAATCGGCTACGTGACCTATCAGAACAGCGCCACGGGTGCGTCTGGCAGCGGTACGGCGACCGTCCAGTTCAAGGACGCCGTGCTGGAGCTGAAGGTCACGCCGACCATCACCTCTGACAACCGCGTGTACCTGATGATCAATGTGAAGAAGGATGCGCTGGCCCAGTTCATCACCGTGCCGGGCAGTGGCCAGGTGCCGCAGATCGACACGCGTGAGATCAACACCTCGGTGCTGGTCGATAACGGTCAGACGGTGGTGCTGGGTGGCATCTACGAGATCACCAAGCAGAACACGGCCACCAAGGTGCCGGGCCTGGGCGACATTCCGGGTATCGGCATCCTGTTCCGCAACACCTCGCGTGAAAGCGACAAGGCGGAGCTGCTGATCTTCGTGACGCCGCGCATCCTGAGCGACAGCCTGCAGTAACCGGTCTGACCACAGGAAAACAAAAAGAAGGGGCGGCCATAGCCGCCCCTTCTTTTTGCCGGCGCGGCCGGCGATCCGGGGGCCGGAAGTCATGGGTATTAAACTTCCGGGGCCGGTTAAGGTCTGACCTACGTTCAACCCCCGATGGATTCCCCTGATGGACATGCCCGAGGCTTCTTCCTCATCCCGCCTGCAGCAGGCGTTCCTGCACGTTCGCGATGAGCTGCAACGCAGCGTCATCGGCCAGCCGCACCTGATTGACTGCCTGCTCGTGGCCTTGCTGGCGGACGGGCACCTGCTGGTGGAAGGCGCGCCCGGCCTGGCCAAGACCACCGTGGTCAAGGCGCTGGCAGGCTGCATCGAGGCGGACTTCCACCGCGTGCAATTCACGCCGGACCTGCTGCCGGCCGACCTCACCGGCACCGACGTCTTTCGCCCGCAATCGGGCAGTTTCGAGTTCGAGAAGGGGCCGCTGTTCCACAACATCGTGCTGGCGGACGAGATCAACCGTGCACCGGCCAAGGTGCAATCGGCCCTGCTCGAAGCCATGGCCGAGCGCCAGATCACCGTGGGTCGCAGCACCTGGCACCTGCCCGAGCTCTTCATGGTGATGGCGACGCAGAATCCGATCGAGCAGGAGGGCACCTTTGCGCTGCCCGAGGCGCAGCTGGACCGCTTCGTCATGCATGTGACCATCGGCTATCCCGATGCATCCGCAGAGCTGGCCATCCTGCAGCTCGCGCGCGAACAGGCACGCCGCAGCCTGCATCCGGTGTCGGCGGCGCGTCCCTCGTTGAGTCAGATGGATCTGTTCAGCGCGCGCGAAGCCGTGCTCGACGTGCATATGGCTCCGGCGCTGGAGGAGTACATCACCCAGCTCGTGCTCGCCACGCGCGAGCCGGGCGTCTACGGGCCGGAACTCAAGCGCTGGATCGCCTGGGGCGCAAGCCCACGCGGCACCATCGCACTGGATCGCTGCGCGCGCGCCCATGCATGGCTGGCGGGTCGCGACTACGCCCTTCCGGAAGACGTGCACGCCATTGCGCACGAAGTATTGCGTCATCGCGTGCTGCTCAGTTACGAGGCGGAAGCCGAGGGTATTCGCAGCGACAAGGTCATCCGTCGCGTACTGGACCTCGTGCCCTTGCCGTGAGTGCCGTCGTCGACATCCCATCGGACGGCGATGGGCGCACGCGTGTCCGCCTGGCCGAGCTGGTCGCCCTGCGCGCCCGAGTCGCCAAGGCCGCATTACCGCGCCTGGAGAGTCGCGCCATGCGCGCCGGCCAGCAATCGAGCCGCCTTTTTGGGCGTGGCATGGATTACGCCGAGTCGCGCATCTACCAGCCGGGCGATGACGTGCGCCGCCTGGACTGGCGGCTGACGGCGCGCAGCGGACGACTGCATACCAAGCTGTTCCAGGAAGAGCGCGAAGGTCGCCTGATGATCCTGCTTGATGCGCACGAAGGCATGCGCTTCGGCACCCGCGTGCGCCTGAAGTCCGTGCAGGCCGCGCGCGCCGCTGCGCTGGCCGCGTGGTACGCGGTGCGCGCCGGGGAACGCGTGGGACTGATGTCGTTTGGTCATGGGCACCGCTTGTTGCGTCCCCAGGCGGGCACGCGCGGCGCGCTGGCGATTTGCGGTGCACTGGCCGACTGGGATGCCAACCCACAGGATGCGCCGGGTGAGCCGTTGTCCGATGCGCTGCTGCGCGCCGGACGGCTGATGCACGGCGCCAACCGGGTGCTGCTGATCAGTGATGGCCTGAGTGCCGATGAAGCCTCCCGCGGGCGCCTGCTCGATCTCTCGGGCAAGGCCGGCATTCGCGTGCTGGTCGTGGCGGACGCACTGGAACTGGGCATGCCGCCGGCAGGCCGCTATCCCATGGAACACGATGGCGTACGCCGTGAAGTGGCGCTGTTTGGCGAACGCCAGCGCAGGGAATTCCAGCAGGCGCTGGGTGCGGGGCAGGCACGATTGAACGGCATGGCGCAATCGCTGGGCGTGCCGCATGTCACCATCGATACCGCTGCCGACCCGTTGGATGCATTGATGTCGTTGCTCGCGCCCGGAGTGCGTCGATGAGCGCGTCAGCGGCAACGCCGAACGGACCCCAGCTGCGGGATATCCATTTGCCACCCGCGCCCTCGTGGTGGCCGCTGGCACCGGGTTGGTGGGGCCTGGTCGTGCTGGCCATCGTGCTGATAGCGGTGAGTCTCTGGTGGTGGCGCCGTCGAACCCGAAGGCTTGCCGCAGAGATGCAGGTGCTGGCGGAGGTCGATCGCGTGGCGGCCCTGTGGCGCGAGCAGCCGCAGGCCTTGGCGTCCGCGCTGCACCAGCTGCTGCGTCGCGCCGCGTTGCGTTTCGATCCGCTGGCAGGACAGCAGCGCGGCGACGCCTGGCGCCAGACCCTGGCGCGCGTTCCCGTCGACGCATCGACGCTCGGGCAATTGCAGGCGCTGGAGACGGCGATGTTTCGCCCGGATGCCTCACTGGATGCCGATGCAGCCGTATCGGCAGTACGACGCTGGCTGGTACTGGCGTGGCGGCAGGGTGGCCAAGCCCGGCGACCGCCTGCACAAGGCATCGTCGCCGCAGGCGAGGTGCAGCCATGATGGCGTTCGCGTGGCCGTGGATCTTCGTGTTGGCTCCCCTGCCGTGGCTGGTGCGCTGGTGGTTGCGCCCGGCACCACCGGGGCAAGCCCTGCATCTGCCGCATCCCGGTGTGCACCTGGATGCGCCGGAACGGCAGGGCCGCGGCAGCTGGCGCACCTGGCTGCTGGTGCTCGCGTGGCTGGCCCTGCTGGTCGCTGCGGCACGTCCCCAATGGGTCGGTCCGCCGCAGGTGCAGCAGCGCAGCGGACGTGCCTTGATGCTGGCTGTTGACCTGTCCGGCAGCATGCGTACCGACGACATGCAGTTGAGCGGACAGCCCGTCAGTCGCTTCGGTGCCGTCGAGGCCATTGCCGGTGACTTCATCGCGCGGCGCAGTGGCGATGAAATGGGTTTGATCCTGTTCGGCAGTCGCGCATTCCTGGTAACGCCGTTGACCTACGACCTGCACGCGGTGCAGGCGCAGCTGCAGGGTGCAGCCGTGGGGCTCGCCGGCACGGAGACTGCGATCGGGGATGCCATTGCCGTGGCGGTGAAGCGACTGGCAGGCCAGCCCGAGCAGGCCCGCGTGGTGGTGCTGCTCACCGATGGCGTGAACAACGCGGGCAACATCACGCCGCTCGATGCGGCCCATGCGGCCAAGGCAGCCGGCGTGCGCATCTACACCATTGGCATTGGTGCGACGGAGATGAACATTCCCGACTTGTTCGGCACGCATACGGTCAATCCGTCTGCCGATCTCGATGAGAGCATGCTGCGCTCCATCGCCGGCCAGACGGGCGGCCGTTACTTCCGTGCCACCGATTCGAACCAGCTTGCCGACGCCTATCGCGCCATCGACGCGCTGGAGCCGATGCCGCAGCAGGGGCCGTCGCTGCGGCCGCGCCACGAACTTTTCCGTTGGCCGCTCGCACTGGCCACGCTCGCCTGGTTGCTGGCCTTTGCACCGGGCGTGCGTCGCCGGGAGGCATTCGCATGAGCGAGGCCTTGCAACAGTTCCACTTCCTGCGGCCATGGTGGCTGCTTGCGCTGGTGGCGTTGCCGTTGCTGGTCCTGATCGCGACGCGTCGACAGGGCGCCCGCGAACAGCTCTCGCGCCTGGTCGACCCCGAACTGCTGCCATTCCTGCTGAAGGGAACCACGGTGCGCCGCCGTGCTTCGCCGTGGCTGCTTGCCGGTGGCTGGCTGCTCGTCACGCTGGCCATGGCGGGACCCACCTGGAGCCGTGTCGCGCAGCCGCTCTACGCGAAGCGTGCGGCGCAGGTGGTGGCCGTCTCCATGTCACAGCGCATGCTGGCGCGCGACGTCACGCCGAGCCGCCTGGACCGGGCGCGCTACAAGGTGCGCGACCTGTTCGCCGTCAATCACGATGGACTCAATGCCTTGATTGCCTACGCCGGCGAAGCCTTCGCGGTGGCGCCATTGACCACGGACGCGTCCGCGCTCAACGACCTGCTCGACGCGCTTGCGCCAGACACCATGCCGGTGGATGGTGACAACGCGGCCCAGGCCATCGAGCGCGGCACCGCGCTGATTCGCGACGCGAAGGTGGGTGGCGGATCACTCGTGCTGGTCACCGATGATGCCGGCGACGCGGCGCAGGCGGCAGCGCGCAAGGCGGCGGCCGATGGCGTGCGCGTGTCGGTACTCGGCATGGGTACCGCTCAGGGCGGGCCCGTGCCGTTGTCGGACCAGGGCTTCCAGCGTGACGAACACGGCGACATGCTGCTCGCGCGCCGCAACGACAGTGCCTTGCGTGCACTCGCTGCCAGCGGCGGTGGGCAGTACGTGCCGATGACCGACGACAACCGCGATATCCAAGCCCTCGCCACCGAACTGGCGACGCATGGCGAGGCGGAACCGGCCGCGGACCTGCACAGCGATGAATGGCAGGATCGCGGCCCGTGGCTGTTGTTGCTGTTGCTCCCGCTCGCGGCGGTGTCGTTTCGTCGTGGCTGGCTGATGCTTCTGGCGCTGGCGCTGCTTCCGGCATGGCCCGGTCCGGCGCGCGCCAGCAGCTGGAGCGATCTGTGGCATCGCCCCGACCAGCAGGCGGCCACCGCCTTGCAGCAGGGCGATGCAAAACGGGCGCAGCAGCTGGCGAAGGATCCGGCATGGCGTGGTGCAGCTGCCTATCGCGCGGGCGACTACGCCACGGCGGGAAAGGACCTGCGCAGCCTTCCCGGCAGCGATGCCCAGTACAACCTCGGCAATGCGCTGGCGAAGCAGGGCGATTACCAGGGCGCGCTCGACGCCTATGACCGCGCGCTCAAGGTGGATCCCCACAACGCCGATGCGCAGGCCAACCGCAAGGCGGTGGAAGACTGGATGCATCGCCAACAGAAGAATCCACAGAACGACAACGGCGCGAAGGACAACAAGGGCAAGGCTGGCCCGGGTCCAACCACCACGCCGCCCGACAACGCGCAGGGCCAGTCCGGCCAGCCGCAGCGCGAGGACGGCAAGCAGGATCAGGGTCAGGGCAAGCCATCGCAGGACGGCAAGGATGGCGCGCAGGGCAACGGCAAGCCGCAGGGTGAGCAGGGTGGCAACCAGCCGATGGACCGCTCTCCGGATCAGGGTGGCGCCACTCCACCGCAGACGCCGGAGCAGCAGGCCGAGCAGCGTGCCCGCCAGGAACAGGCGCAGCAGGCCCTGCAGAAGCAGATGGACGCGGCCCTGGGTCAACAGGCCAGGGACAAGCCACAGAACGGCGCGCACGAGCTGGGCGCCATCGAGAAGGACGATCCGCAAGCGAAGTTGCCCGCCGATGTACGCCAGGCGCTGCAGCGCGTGCCGGACGACCCGGGGGCGCTGTTGCGACGCAAATTCGAACTGGAATACCGGCAGCGCCACGGTGGCGCCGGGCCGTCAGAGGGTGATTCGCCGTGAAGCTGCGTCTGTGGAGATTCCTGTGCTGCGGCATCCTTTGCCTGTGGCCGCTGGTGTCGCTGGCCGCCGAGGTGCAGGCCACGCTGGATCGCCAGCAAGTGGCCCTGGGCGAGACCGTCACACTGAACCTGCGCGCCAATGGCGGCGGCATGGCGTCCGTGCCCGACCTGAGCGTGTTGTCGCGCGATTTCGCCGTGCTCGGTTCGTCGAGCAACACCAGCATCAGCATCATCAACGGGCAGCGCGCCGCACAGCTGACCGTGGGCGTGGCCCTGCGCCCCTTGCACGCGGGTACGCTGCACATTCCCGCGCTGTCCTTCGCCGGCGGCACCACCGGGCCGCTGGAGCTGGAGGTGACGCCCGCGGATGCCAGCGTCGAGGCGGCGGGGCGCAAGGACGTTTTCCTTGAGGCCACGGTCGATCCGGCGAGCGCCTACGTCGGCCAGCAGATGACCTATACCGTGCGCCTGTTCTTCGCGACCGACCTCACCAGCGGTGCGCTGGAAGATCCGCAGGTCACGGGCATCGACTTCCGCCGGCTGGGCGATGAGGTCAACTACCAGGCCGAGCGGGGCGGTCGCCGCTACAACGTCATCGAGCGCCGCTACGCCGCCATCCCGCAGCGCGAGGGGCACCTCAAGATTCCGTCGGTGGCGTTCCAGGGCGAAGCGGTCAACATGGCCAATTCGGACGCCTTCTTTGGCAACGGCACGCCGGTGACCGCGGCCTCGCCGGCGGTCGACATCGATGTGCGCGCAGCGCCGGCCCAGGCCTCGCGCGCTGCGTGGCTGCCCGCGCGCGCGCTCAGCCTCACCATGGATGGCGGCCCGGCGCACGGTGATCTGCATGTCGGCGAGCCGCTGAACCTGGTGATGAGTCTGCAGGCCACCGGGCTGCCCTACGAAGCGCTGCCGTCGCTCAGCCTGCCGTCGCTGGACGGCGCCACCGTGTATCCGGACAAGCCGGTGAACGGCACGCGCGTGGAAGGCCCGTGGCTGGTCGGACGTCGGCAGCAGAGTTTCGCCGTGGTGCCGCATCGCGCCGGCACGCTCACCATTCCGGAAACCACGCTCACCTGGTGGAACGTGGCGGAAAACCACGCCGAAACCGCGCGCATTCCGGCGCAGACCCTGACCGTACTGCCCGCCGCCGGGACGCCTGCCTCCTCGTCGTCGGCTCCGCAGTCCAGCGTTGCAGCGCCCGCCACCACGCCCGGCGAGGTCCCTGTCACCGCTGTCAGGCAGATCCCGTGGCGCCTGCTTGCCCTGATCAGCCTGGGCCTGTGGGTGATCAGCGTGGTGGGGTGGCTGGTGTGGCGTCGGCGTCCGCGTGGGCCCCGGTCGGCGCCGGGCGTTTCCCCGGATGCCACGAACGGATCGGCCTCACGTCTGCAGGCGGCCTTCCTTGCCGAGGCAAAGGGGAATGACACTGGGCGGCAGGCCAGCGCACTGCTCGCCTGGGCGCGCGCGGAACGACCCGCGTTGCAGAACCTGGGTGAGCTGGCGCAGGCGTTGTCGGCTGGCCCACAGCGCGAAGCCATCGATGCGCTGCAGCGCAAGCGCTATGCGGGGGTGGAAGAAACGGGTCTTGGCGACCGGCTCGCCCAGGCGTTCAAGCAAGGCTTCGCGTGGCAGCCTGCGGCAGAGGCCGGTGACGGCTCGCCGTTGCCGCCGCTCTATCCCTTCAATCTTCGTCGTTGAGCGCGGCGCGCCACAGGGCGGCCATGGCGTCACCGAAGCAGCAGATCAACACCTGCTCGGGGCCACCCGTGGGCCCATCGAGCAGGGTGCGCAAAGCAACGCGTGACGCCTGTTCCGGCGGATATCCGAACACGCCGCAACTGATCGCGGGAAATGCGATGGAGGAAAGGTCATACTCCGTCGCGAGCAGCATGCTTTGCCGGTAGCAGCTGGCCAGCCGTTCCGCCTCGCCGTGGCTGCCGCCATGCCACACCGGGCCAACGGTATGGATGATGTAGCGCGCAGGCAGGTCAAAGCCGGGCGTGACGCGGGCTTCACCCGTAGGGCAGCGTACGCCGGGGCTGACCTCCGGGATGGCGCGGCAGGCTTGCAGTAGCCGTGGGCCTGCGGCACGGTGAATGGCGCCATCCACGCCACCGCCACCCAGTAGCGAGGTGTTGGCGGCATTGGCGATGGCATCCGTCCCGAGGCGGGTAATGTCACCAGTGATGATCTCGATGTTCACAGGCATTGGCTTCGTAAAAAGTTGCGACGTATGCTTGGCCTTCCATCCTGCCCTCCGGGACTGATCCATCGCCATGACTAAGGCAGAAGACATTTCCTTCGGCTATCTGCTCAACGACGTCACCTTGCTCATCCGCAAGCACTTCGACAGACGCGCCGTGAAATTCGGGTTGACCCGTGCACAGTGGCGGGCCACGAAGATGCTTTACCACCGCGAAGGCATGCGCCAGACCGAGTTGGCCGAATCGCTCGAGATGGAGCCCATTGCGGTGGGGCGCGTGATCGATCGCCTGCAGGCCGCCGGTTTCGTCGAGCGCCGCCCCGATCCCAAGGATCGCCGCGCCTGGCGCCTGTATGTCACCGACCAGGCGCGCGGCGTCATCGCCGACATGGAACTCATTGCGCGGGGTATCCGCAAGGACGCCGCCAAGGGCATCCCCGTGGCCGAGCTGGAACAGGCGCTGGGCGTGCTCAACCGCATGAAGGACAACCTCCAGGCGCTGGATACCGGCACCGCCGAGGAAGTAGGCGAGGCCTAAGGCCGCCAGCACACTGCCGCGCGACCGACAGGCGGGCTCTTGCCACGCCCTGTCGGCGACCCGGTCACGCTCGTCCCGGAAAAGACACCCGTTCCAGGCCTTTTGGCAGGTGCGCGTCACTGCCCTGCCACACTACTTTGCAGAACTATTGCGCCAGCCTGACGGGGGCGTTTTGCAGGGTGCTGCCGGTCGTGCGGGTGTTGATCTCCCGCTGCTTCCACCATGCCCGTGCAACGCACCGGCAGAGCGGGCAAGGTGCATTCCCTTTTGGACAGGCAGCGCAGCCGATAAAGCGGCGTCCCGGCGCATGACGGGCATGTCGGTAGCGGTGAGTGGTCGGAGACATCATGCAGCGTACGATCCGCAGGAAATCCATCGTGCTCGCCACGGGCATCATCGCCGCCGTCGCCGCTGCGCAGATGTACCGTGGCAGCGAGCGTGCGAAGGCGAAGACGCCTGCCGCCCCGTCGTCGTCCGTGCCGGTGAAGGTGGCCAGTGCCCATCGCGGTGACCTGGACCTGCGGCTCAAAGTGATCGGCCGTGCCGAAGCGTTTTCCACGGTGAACGTGCAGGCGCGCGTCAGCGGCCAGCTGCAGACGCTGCTGTTCTCGCCGGGCGGACAGGTGAAGCAGGGCGACACCATCATCCGCATCGATCCCAGCCTGCTGCAGGCGCAGGTGGACCAGGCGCTGGGCAACCTTGCCAAGGACCAGGCGCAGCTGGACAACGCCAACACCGTCATCAAGCGCTACCAACCCCTGCTCGGCAAGGGTTACGTGTCGCAGATGGATTACGACACCTACAAGGCGAACCAGGGCATCTACACCGCCTCGGTGAAGGCCGATAAGGCCGCGGTGGAGCTGGCACGCACGCAGCTGGGCTACGCGCAGATACAGGCGCCGTTCGACAGCATTGCCGGCGCACCGCTGGTGTATCCGGGCGCACAGGTCACGGCGAACGACACCTCCATTGTGGTGCTGAACCAGATCCGCCCCATCCATGTGACCTTCGCGGTTCCTGAAACCGGGCTCGATGGGATCAAGGAATCCATGGCGCGCGGCAAGGTGCCGGTGACGGTGAACGTTCCCGGTTCGAAGGCCGCGCCGATGGAGGCCGAGCTCGACTTCATCAACAACGCGGTGGATGCCACCACCAGCACCATCCAGCTCAAGGCACGCTACGCCAACGACGACATCCGGCTTACGCCGGGGCAGTTCGTGGAAGTGTCGCTGCCGACCACGCGACTGGCCAACGTGGTGACGGTGCCCGTGGTGGCGTTGCAGAACTCGCCGCTGGGCAGTTTCGTGTTCGTCGCCAACGGTGACGGCACGGTGCAGCAACGCATGGTGACCGCCGGGCCCACCACGGGCTCGCAGATCGTCATCGAGAAGGGCCTGACCGGCAACGAGACGGTGGTGACGGACGGCCAGCTGCTGCTCGTGGATGGTGCGGCGGTGCACGTCGTGACCGACAACGGCTGATGCGGCGACCCTCATGATTCTGCCCGCTCTGTGCATCCGACGTCCGGTGATGACCACGCTGCTGATGGTGGCGCTGCTGGTGTTCGGCATCGCGGCGTATCCCAAGCTGCCGGTCAACGAGCTGCCCAACGTCGACTTCCCCACCATCACGGTGAACGCGAGCCTGCCCGGTGCCGCGCCGGAGACCATGGCAACCGCGGTGGCGACGCCGCTGGAGAACCAGCTCTCCACCATTGCCGGCATCCAGTCGATGACCTCGACCAGCGCGCTGGGCTCCACCTCGATCACGCTGACCTTCGAGCTCGACCGCAATATCGACGGTGCCGCGCAGGACGTGCAGGCAGCCATCTCCTCGGCGCAGCGCCAGCTGCCTACCAACATGCCCACGCCGCCAACCTTCCGCAAGGTGAATCCGGCGGATGCGGCCATCCTCTATCTCACGCTGCGTTCGCGCACGCAGCCACTGTCGGTGGTGGATGACTACGCGGAAACGCAGCTGGCGCAGCGCCTGTCGATGATCGACGGCGTGGCGCAGGTGAACGTGTACGGCTCGCAGAAGTATGCGGTGCGCATCAGCGTGGATCCGCAGAAGCTGGCGGCCAGCGGCATCGGCATCGATACCGTGCAAAATGCGGTGTCCGCGGCGAACGTGAACCTCGCCACCGGCTCGCTCAACGGCAATCGCCAACTGCTGCAGATCCGTTCGGACGGCCAGCTCCCGCGCGCCAATCTCTACAACAACATCATCGTCGCCTATCGCAATGGTGCGCCGGTGCGCCTGGCTGATCTCGGCAAGGCCGATGACAGCGTGCAGAACGACCAGGTGGCCAGCTGGTACAACGGCGAGCGTGCCATCGTGCTGGCCATCCAGCGCCAGCCCGGCTCCAACACCGTGGCCACCATTGATCGCATCCGTGCGGTGCTGCCCGCCTTCGAAGCCACCCTGCCGCCGTCGATCAAGCTGGCGGTGCTGTACGACCGTTCGGTGTCCATCCGCGAATCGGTCAGCGACGTGCAGTTCACCCTGCTGCTGGCGGGTGTGCTGGTGGTGCTGGTGATCTACCTGTTCCTCGGCAACGCTTCGGCCACGCTGATTCCGGCACTGGCCTTGCCGGTGTCCATCGTCGGCACCTTCGGCGCGATGTTCGCGCTGGGTTACAGCCTGGACAATCTCTCGCTGTTGGCGTTGACGCTCGTTGTCGGCTTCGTGGTGGACGATGCCATCGTGATGCTGGAAAACATCGTGCGCCATGTCGAGGACGGCATGGACCCGTACGAGGCATCCCTGAAGGGCGCCAGCGAAATCGGCTTCACCATCTTCTCCATGACGTTGTCGCTGGTGGCGGTGTTCCTGCCGGTGATGTTCATGGGCGGCATCGTGGGGCGCCTGTTCCACGAATTTGCCGTGACGCTGAGCGTGGCGATCCTGATCTCCGGCTTCGTGTCCATCACGCTCACGCCCATGTTGTGCAGCCGCTTCCTGAAGCACGCTGAGCATGAGAAGAAGGCGCGCATCGTGCTGTGGTTCGATGCCGGCTTCGAGCGCGTGCGCCGCGGTTACGTGAGCACGCTGACCTGGGCCGTGCATCATCCGCGCAGCATCCTGGGCTTGTTCGCGGCCAGTCTGCTGGCCACCGGCCTGCTGTTCGTGGTGGTGGACAAGGACTTCATTCCGGCCGGCGATTCGGGTCAGCTCAACGTCAACGTCGAGGGTCCGGACGACACGTCGGTGGCAGGCATGGTGCTGCGCCAGCAGCAGCTGGCCAAGATCGTCGCTGACGATCCCAACGTGGCCAGCTATATGTCGTCCGTGGGCAGCGGCGGTGCGCGTACCACGACCAACAACGGCTCGCTGTCACTCACGCTGAAGCCGGCCAGCGAACGTCCGCAGGGCATCAACGACATCATGCAGGAGCTGCGCGCGAAGTTCGCCGCGGTGCCGGGTATCCGTGCCTACATCCAGAACCCGCCATCCATCCAGGTGGGCGGACGCCAGTCCAAGGCGCAGTACCAGTACACGCTGCAGTCCATCGACACTCCTGCGCTGTACCACTGGTCGGGTAAGGTGATCGACGCCTTCAGCAAGTTGCCGGGCTTCCAGGACGTCACCAGCGACCTCGATCTCAACGGGCCCTCCATCGTGGTCAACGTGGACCGGGACAAGCTCGGCACGCTGGGCCTGACCATGGATCAGGTGCAGACGGCGCTCGGCTCGGCCTTCGGTGCCAGCCAGATCTCCACCATCTACGGCGCGTCCTCGCAGTACTGGGTGATCCTGCAGGTGTACTACGCGCTGCAGAACGATCCCGATGTACTGTCGCAGCTCTACGTCACCTCCAGCAGCGGCACGCTGGTGCCGCTCAATGCGGTGGCGAGCTTCGAGCGCAAGCCGCAGGCGCTCACGGTGAATCACCAGGGGCAGATTCCGGCGGTCACGGTGTCATTCAATCTGGCGCCGGGCGTGAGCCTTAGCGAAGCGGTGGCCAGCATCGGCGGCGCCATGAAGCAGATGAACCTGCCGCCGACGATCACCGGCAGCGTGCAGGGTACGGCGCAGGCTTTCCAGGATTCGATGCAGGGCATGGGCCTGCTGCTGGTGCTGGCAGTGTTCGTGATCTACCTGGTGCTGGGCATCCTGTACGAGAGCTTCATCCATCCGTTGACGATTCTCTCGGGCCTGCCGTCGGCCGGCGTGGGTGCGTTGCTGACGCTGATGGTGTTCCGCGCGCCGCTGGACCTGTTCTCCTTCGTGGGTATCGTGATGCTCATCGGCATCGTGAAGAAGAACGCGATCATGATGATCGACTTTGCGCTGGAGAAGCAGCGCAACGAAGGCACGGATCCGGCGCTGGCCATCGTGGAGGCCTGCCACGTGCGTTTTCGCCCGATCATGATGACCACCATGGCGGCGTTCGCGGGCACCTTGCCGATTGCACTGGGGCTGGGCGCAGGTGCGGAGACGCGTCGCCCGTTGGGCCTAGCGGTGGTCGGCGGCCTGCTGGTGTCGCAGGTGCTCACGCTGTACCTGACCCCGGTGATCTACCTGTACCTGGATCGGCTGCATGCGCGTTTCTCGAGCAAGCGGCGCGTGGGTGGAGTCGAAGCCGCGCATTGAGCGGCGGGCAAAACCGTAGGAGCGCACTTGTGCGCGACCGCGGCGTTTTGTCGTAACCGTTTCGCTGGCTTGTCGCGCACAAGTGCGCTCCTACAAGAGTGGGTCTACGCAAGGCCCAAAAAAAAGGCGGCCAATGGCCGCCCTTTTTTCATTCATCATCGCGAAGTATCACTCCTCCGCGCCATCACCCTTGAAGGCGCCCGGCTTCGAGCCGAAATCACCATCGGCCTGCGCCGCCATGTACGAGAACGCGGCATACACCGCGACGTTCTGCGCCAGCTCCTTGGGGTCGATCTTGTCTAGCGTGTCGTTGGCGGTGTGGTGGTAGTCGAAGTAGTACGTGCCATCCTGCACCAGGCTCAGCGCGGCCATGCCCTTGCCATGCATCTGCGACAGGTCGGAGCCGCCGCCGCCGGGCTTCTTGGCGTCGTAGTCCACGCCGATGGGCGCGAGCACCTTGGCGATCTGGTCGATGGCGCCGCGAGCTTCGGGCTTCACACTGGCGGTCATCAGCCAGATCTTGCCGGCGCCGAAGTCCGACTCGGTGCCGAGCTGGAAGTTCGACACTTCCTTGGCGTGCTTGTCGGCGTAGGCACGGCCGCCCCACAGGCCCATCTCTTCGTTGGCGAAGGCGATGACACGGATGGTGCGGTCGGGGCGCTGCGGCATGTCGTGGATGAGCTTGCCGGCCGCCATGGCAATGGCCACGCCCGCGCCGTCATCGATGGCGCCGGTGCCCGGGTCCCACGAATCGAGGTGACCGCCGATGGCAACGACCTGTTCCGGATGCTTCTTGCCCGTGACTTCACCGATCACGTTGGCGCCCTTGTAGGTGCCATTGAAGCCCACATCCAGATCCAGCTTGATGCTCACCGGCTTGCCGTAGCCCAGGATGCGCGTGAGCTGGTCGGCATCGGGGTTGGACAGCGCGGCCGCCGGGATGGCGTCCTTCGGATCGGTGAAGCCGGTGACGCCGGTGTGTGGCGTGCGGCTATGGTCATCGGTGCCGGCGGAGCGCAGCAGGAAAGCGGCGGCGCCCATCTTGGCGGCGATCACCGGGCCGCCTACGCGGATGCCTGAGCCGATGGCGTAGTCGGCGCCATCCTTGTGACGCTGCATGCGCTCGTCGATATAGACGATCTTGCCCTTCACGCTGGCCGGATCGGCCTTCTTCAGCGCATCGAGCGTGTCGAAGTGCACCACTTCGGCGGTCAGGCCGCCCTTGGGCGTGCCGGCGGAATAACCCAGTGCAATCAGGTCGAGCGGCTGCGGGAAGGGCGCCACGATCGCGGCGTGTTCGCTGTGGCGTTCCCACAGCGGGTAGCTCACTTCCTCGGTGTAGACCTTGTCGAAGCCCAGCGCCTTGAACTTGGCGATGGCCCACTCGCGGCCGCGCACGTCGGCCGGGCCGCCGGCAATGCGCGGGCCCACTTCCGTGGTCAGCGACTCGACGATCTTATACGCCGTGTTGTCGTTCATGGCCGTGTCGCGCAGCTGTTCGGCCGTCTTTACGGCTGCGGCAGGGATGGTGGTCTGGGTCGCTGCGTTCGCCGTGCCGATGGCAAGCATCAGGCTGGCGGAAAGCAGGGTAAGCGGCAATCGGCGCATGGGGTGGTCCTTGGGCGGAAACTGCGATTATGGCCCGCCACCATGTGGCTGCTTAGGCCAGAAGTCATGGTGTGGGCAACGAACAAACCAGCCAAACGAAAAAGGCGCCCAGCGGCGCCTTTCCCGCGTGTCGTTCCCCGTCGCTTACTTCGGGTTCTGCGACTTCAGCAGGTCGCGGATCTCGGTGAGCAGCACCACGTCGGCCGGCGGGGCCGCGGGGGCGGCTTCCTGCTTCTTGGTGAGCTTGTTGATGGCCTTGACCACCAGGAAGATCGCGAAGGCAATGATGAGGAACTGGATCAGGGTATTGATGAAGTTGCCGTAACCAATAGCCACTTCGGCGATTTTGTGCGCCGGATCGGTATTGTCGGCCGGCTTGAGCACTAACTTCATCTGCGAGAAGTCGACGCCGCCGGTAAGCATGCCGATGGGCGGCATGATGATCTGGTCCACCAGCGCGGTGACGATCTTGCCGAACGCGCCGCCAATGACCACGCCGACCGCGAGGTCGATGACGTTGCCACGCATGGCGAATTCTTTGAACTCTTTGATCATGCTCATGCTTCTCTCCCTGGACTGGATGGCGAAGGAACTCTAGCGCAGCGGGCCATGGACGCGACAGGCATTCGCGTCCGTGGGGTTCAGGCTACCTTGCCTTCGAGTGTGGCCACGCCCGCCAGCTCCGCACGGAAATGGTCGCCACGCTGCAGGGCGGAAACGCCGGCCGGCGTGCCGGTGAAGATCAGGTCGCCCGCCTTCAACTCGAACAGCGTGGACAGGATGGCGATGATCTCGTTCACGCCATGCACCATGTCGCCGAGACGACCGTGTTGGCGCTGAGCGCCGTTCACGGAGAGCGTCAGTGCGGTGTCAGCATCCAGCGTCACGTCGCCTGCCGGACGCAGGGCGGACACCGGGGCGGAGTGGTCGAAGCCCTTGGCCACATCCCACGGGTGGCTCTTGGCCTTGGCGATGGCCTGCAGGTCGCGACGCGTCAGGTCCAGTCCCACGCCATAGCCCCAGATCAGCCCGGCGGCCTGCGCATCTGACAGATCGCGTCCCCCGCCGCCCAGGGCTACCACCATCTCCACCTCGTGGTGCAGGTCATGCGTGGCTTGCGGGTAGATGACGTCGGCGCCGTCGGTCACCACCGCATCGGCGGGCTTGGTGAAGAACAGCGGCGTGTCCTTGTCCACCGTCGCGCCCATCTCGCGGGCGTGCTCGGCGAAATTGCGCCCGATGCAGAAAATGCGGCGCACCGGGAAACGTTGGTCGCTGCCGATGATGGGCAGGCTCGGAACAGGCGGGGGCGTGAGGGCGTATGACATGGCTCGAAGGGTACCACCGTGGGCCATACGCGCCAGTCACTTGTCACGTCAGCTTTTTTCGCGTGCGGCATGCGAGTACAACCGGGCCGGCTCTCGGCCGCTGGCCGCCGCCGTGTGACACCTGTCACCGTGTTCGGCTGATGTGGGCATCTGGAGGCGAAGGCATCGCCCCCGCATTCTGTGTGGCATCGAGCTGTATGGCGTCAAGGAACCGGCGGGGACCGGCAGGGAGAGCGTGTGGCGAATGCGGATCTGTTGAAGGAACTGCGCATCGAGAAACACCTGCGCGAAGAGCACAGCCAGGGGCCCGGTCGCTGGCCGTGGATCGTGGGTGCCGTGCTGCTTGTGTTGGCCCTGGCAGCAGCTGCGGCTTGGTGGGTGATGGGGCATCGCGCCATCGAGGTGCAGACGGCGCAGGCGCAATCGCCCGTCGCCAATGCGGCAGCGGGCGCCGTGCTGCAGGCCACTGGGTACGTCACCGCACGGCGGCAAGCCACGGTGTCGGCGCAGATCACCGGCACGCTGACCGAGGTGCTGATTGAAGAAGGTGATCACGTGAAGCAGGGCCAGGTGGTGGCCCGGCTGGATGACTCGCAGTACAAGGCGGCGCTGGAAGCTGCGCGCACGGCAGCGGCGGCGTCGCATGCGCTGGTCGCCCAGTTCCAGGCGCAGCTCGCGCAGAACGAGCGGGATGCGGTGCGCAACGAGCAGCTGGCCACCAAGGGGCTGGTCGCCAAACAGGTGGCCGAACAGGCGCGTACGCAGGTGGACAGCACACGCGCCCAGCTGCTGTCGCAGCAGCGCAGCGCGGCATCCGCCGATTCGCAGGTCGTCGAAGCCAAGGTGAATTTTGACTACTGCGTGATCCGCGCGCCGTTCGATGGCGTCATCACCACCAAGGACGCGCAGGTTGGCGAAATCGTCTCGCCGTTCTCGGCCGGCGGTGGTTTCACCCGCACCGGCATCGGCACGGTGGTGGACATGGATTCGCTGGAAGTGGACGTGGATGTCAACGAGGCGTACATCGGTCGCGTAAAGCCGAACATGCCCGCCGAGGCGGTGCTGGATGCTTATCCGGACTGGAAGATCCCCGCGCACGTGATTGCCATCGTGCCGGCCGCCGATCGCGGCAAGGCCACCGTGAAGGTACGCGTGGCGCTGGAGAAAAAGGATTCCCGCATCGTGCCGGACATGGGCGTGCGCGTGTCTTTCCTTGAGCAGAAGCAGGACGCGCAACCGGCGCAGGTGCCTCAGGGCGCGCTGGTGCCGGCGGCAGCCATTGCCCAGCGCGATGGCCATGGCGTCGTGTTCATCCTTCGCGGCGACACGGTGCAGCAGCGCGGCGTGCCGTCAACGGCATCCAAGGTCGGCGACCAGAGTCTGTTGCCGACGGGTGTGGACGTAGGTGACACCGTGGTCGTGTCGCCGCCGGCGGAATTGAAGGACGGTGACCGGGTGAAGGCAGCGGCCAAGGCCGCGCAATAACCCGTTCGTCAAGCGATAGCGGCCGCATCGCGAGGGGCGATGCAGGCCAGAGCATGCAGAGCCATTCGCATCGGGAGTGACAGCCATGAACACGTTGATCGAAACCCGCGACCTGTCCAAGGTGTACGAGCGCGGCAAGCAGAAAGTGGAAGTGCTGCATCACATCAACCTGGATATCGCCGAAGGCGACTTCCTCGCGTTGATGGGCCCTTCCGGTTCGGGCAAGACCACCTTGCTCAACCTTATCGGTGGCCTCGATACGCCGACCGGCGGCAGCATCACGGTGGCCGGCCAGCGCCTGGACCAGCTCTCGGGCGGGCAGCTCGCCAAATGGCGCGCCGCGCACGTGGGCTTCGTGTTCCAGTTCTACAACCTGATGCCGATGCTCACGGCGCAGCGCAACGTGGAGTTGCCGCTGCTGCTCACCAAGCTCTCGGCTGCGCAGCGACGCAAGAATGCCTCCATCGCGCTGCAGCTGGTGGGGCTGGAAGAGCGTGCTTCGCACAAGCCCAGCGAACTCTCCGGCGGCCAGCAGCAGCGCGTGGCCATTGCGCGCGCCATCGTGTCCGATCCTACACTGCTGGTCTGTGACGAACCCACGGGCGACTTGGATCGCCAGTCGGCCGAAGAGGTGCTTGGGCTGTTGCGTGTGCTCAACCGCGAACATGGCAAGACCATCGTGATGGTCACGCATGACCCGAAGGCGGCGGAGTACGCCAATCACACGCTTCATCTGGACAAGGGCACGCTGGTCGAACAGGCCCTGGCGTGAGGATGCGACGATGAAATATCTCCATCTCATCTGGGCGGCGCTGTTCCGGCGCAAGACCCGCACCATACTCACGCTGGTATCGATCATTGCCGCGTTCCTGCTGTTCGGCATGCTCGACGCCGTGCGCACGTCCTTCAACCAGGCCGGGCAGAGCGCCAATGGCGCCGAGCGCCTGCAGACCGGCTCGAAGCTCTCCTTCATCCAGACCCTGCCGCAGGCACTGGAATCGCAGATCGCACAGGTACCCGGGGTGAAGATGGTGACCTACGCGAACTGGTTCGGCGGTGCCTATCAGGATCCGCATAACCAGGTCTTCAGTTTCGCGGTGGAGCCGAACTATATCGACCTCTATCCCGAGATCCAGGTGGATCCGGCCGAACGCAAGGCGTTCGACGACACGCGTACCGGCATCCTGGTGGGTGAGCGGCTGGCCAAGCGCTTCAACTGGAAGGTGGGCGACAAGATTCCGCTGCAGTCCACCATTTTTCCGAACCGCCAGGGCAGCAAGAACTGGACCTTCGACATCGTCGGCATCCTGCATGCCAAGGACAAGAAAAGCGGCGGCTTCTTCGACCAGATGTTGCTTCTTCACTGGAAGTACTTCGACGAGACCACGCCATTCAATCGCGGCACGGTGGGCTGGTACGTCACGCGCGTGGCCGATGTGAACCAGGCTGATCGCGTCGCCAAGGCCATCGATGCCATCTCGGCCAATTCCGACCACGAAACGCGCACGCAGACCGAGCAGGCCGCCACTGCCAACTGGATGAAGCAGCTGGCCGATATCGGGCTGATCGTGGGTTCGATCATGGGCGCGGTGTTCTTCACCCTGCTGCTGCTTTCCGGTAACACCATGATGCAGGCCGTGCGTGAGCGCACCAGCGAACTGGCCGTGCTCAAGACGATTGGCTTCTCCAATCACGCAGTGTTGGGCATTGTGCTGGCCGAATCGGTGTTGCTGCTGTTGCTCGGCGGCGTGATTGGCCTGGGCATTGCCTCGCTGATTGTTCCGGCGGTAAGCGCGGGCAGTGGCGGCATGCTCAACCTGCCCATCGTCGGTGCGGGCAGCTGGATTCTTGGCGTGGTGTTGATGATCGCCATCGGGCTGCTGGTGGGTGCCTTGCCCGCCATACGTGCGATGCGCCTGAACATCGTCGACGCACTGGCCGGCCGCTGAGGAGAGCGACATGAACAATTTCCTGATCAACCTCGGCCTGCTCATTCTTGTCATTGTCGGGGTCGCCTTCTGGGTGACCTTGCCCTGGCAGGCGGCCATCGTGCTGGTCGTGCTGTTTGCCTTGTGGATGGGCCTGACGCGATCCGGCCGCCGTGCGGCATCGGTGGCCAGCGTGGGCATCAGCACGCTGGGTCAACGACTCGGTTCATCGGCCGTCATCGTGATCGGCATCGCCGGCGTGGTCGGCGTGCTGGTTGCGCTGCTGGCGATGGGCGAGGGCTATGGCGAAACCCTGCGCAAGACGGGCAGCGCCGATACCGCCATTGTCATGCGCGGTTCGTCCGCCGCCGAAGTGATGTCGGTGCTGGATCACGACAGTGTCACGCTGATCCCGCAGGCCGCCGGCATCGCCAAGGATGCGAAGGGCCAGCCCATCGCCTCGCCCGAGATCGTCGTGGCGGCCAACCTTCCGCTCAAGGGCAGCACGGCCGATGACGAAGGGAGCGTGCAATTGCGTGGTGTGGGCGAGCAGGCATGGGCGGTGCGGCCTAACGTGAAGATCGTGCAGGGACGCAACTTCCAGCCCGGCATGCGCGAGCTCATTGTGGGCAAGGGCGCTGCCAAACAGTTCGACGGTCTGGTTCCCGGTCACACCATCAAGCTGGGCAACCAGCAGTGGACCGTGGTGGGCGTGTTCTCCTCCGGTGACGCGATGGACTCGGAAGTGTGGGGCGATGCCAGCGTGGTGGCCGATACCTACCGCCGCGGCAGCAGTCGTGCCTCGGTCACCGTGCGCCTCACCGATCCCAAGGCCTACGACGCGTTCAAGAAGGAGCTGGAAGACAACCCGCAGCTGAAGGTGGATGTCAGCACCACCATCGACTACTTCAGCAAGCAGTCCGAAGGCATGACCAAGGTGATCCGCATCATGGGCATTACCGTGGGCCTGATCATGGCCATCGGTGCGATGTTCGGTGCACTCAACACCATGTTCGCGGCGGTGGCCGCGCGCGCACGCGAAATCGCCACGCTGCGTGCCATCGGGTTCCGTGGCTTTCCGGTGGTGGTGGCGGTGATGCTGGAAACCATGCTGCTGGCGGCCATCGGCGGTTTGTTGGGCGGCGTGCTCGCCTGGCTGATCTTCAACGGCTACAGCGCCTCGACGCTGGCGGCCGGTACCGTCGGCAAGCTCAGCTTCGAGTTGCGCGTGTCGCCCGAACTGCTGTGGACCGGCCTGAAGTGGGCATTGGCCATCGGTTTCATCGGCGGCCTGTACCCGGCCGTGCGCGCGGCGCGGTTGCCGGTGACTACGGCCTTGCGTGAACTCTGAGGCGGGGTAGGTGATGCGAAAAGGGCGCGGCATGTGCCGCGCCCTTTTCCTTCATTACGGCATCACCGGTGGAACATAGGTCAGTGTGAGGCCAAGCGCCCATAGCAGCCCCAGCACCAGCGGCACGTGCACCAGCAGCTGCATGAAAGTGAAGCCGACCACGTCGCGAGCCTTCAATCCCAGCACGCCAAGCAGCGGCAGCATCCAGAACGGATTGATCAGGTTGGGCAGTGCTTCGGCGGCGTTGTACACCTGTACGGCCCAGCCCAGGTGCACATGCAGGTCGTTGGCAGCCTGCATCACGTAAGGGGCTTCCACCAGCCACTTGCCACCGCCGGACGGCACGAAGAAGCCGAGCACCGAGGAGTACACGCCCATCACGAACGGGAAACTGTCGGTGGTGGCGATGTGCACGAACAGACCTGAAAGCCGGTGCGACAGCGTGACATCGCCCACGCCGGGCGCATGCGTGAGCAGAGCGGCGATACCGCCATACAACGGGAACTGGATAAGCACACCCGCCGTGCTCGGCACCGCGCGTGCCACGGCATTGAGGAAGCTGCGCGGTCGCCAGTGCAGCAACAGCCCCACCGTCAGGAACAGGAAGTTGTAGGTGTTGAGGTTGGCGATTGCCGTGACCGCTGGCTTGGAGACGAACTCGACGGCGAGCCAGCCTAGCCCGATCAGGCCAATCAACACCGAGAGCAGCGGGCTGTACTCAAGCCATTCGCCCGGACGTTGGCGTGGCGGCAACGCCGGGGTTGCCGTTTCCGTCACGCCGAAATCGTTCGCCGTGCGTGCGGCGCGATCCGATGGCGCGGTGAGCCAGCAGACCAGCAGCGACACCACGATGAGCGCGGCGGTGAGCAGAAGCGATTGCCACAGGAAAATCGTCTGGCTGAAGGGCAGCACGCCGGTGATGTTGATCAGGCCAGGCGGCATGCTTTTGGGGTTGGCCTGCAGTTGAGCGGCCGATGACGACAGGCCCATGGCCCACACCGCGCCCAGGCCCAGATAGGCGGCCGCGCCGGCAGCGCGGTAGTCCATGCGCAGGTCGTCGCGACGCGCGAGTGCACGCACCAGCAGGCCGCCGAACACCAGCGAGAAGCCCCAGGACAGCAGCGAGGCGAGCATGCTGATCAGTCCGACATAGCAGATCGCGCCTCGCCCGGTTTTCGGCGCGCGCGCCAGCCATTCGATGAAGCGCGCAACCACCGGCGCGGTGGCCACCACGTAGCCGCCTATCACCACGAAGGCCATCTGCATGGTGAAGGGAATCAGGCTCCAGAAGCCGTCGCCGAACGCGTTGACGGTGACGGTGGGCGTTGCACCGAACGCCAGCGCGGCGACGGCGACGATGATCACACCCAGTGCCGCGAACACCCATGCGTCGGGAAACCACTGCTCCGACCACGCCGCGCAACGTAGCGCGGCCCGGGCCATCAGACCTTCGTTCGTCGTGTTCATGGGCCTATCCCAAGCCAGGATCAGGCCATGGTGAAGGCCCCGCCGAGGGCGAGGCAAGCACGCCAGACTAAAGCGGCGTCAGCGGCGCTGACGCGCCAGCGTGATGGCACCCACGCCAAGCAGGATGATGGCCATGCCGGCCAGGTCATACGGGCCCACGCTTTCACCAGCCAGCATGACGCCGAACAGCACGGCCACCGGGGGATTCACATAGGCGTAGCTGGTCGCGAGGGCCGGGCGTGCGTGCTTGAGCACGTACAGGAAGGCGCTGAACGCGATGATGGAGCCGAACACGGCAAGGTAGACCACAGCGGCCGTGGCGCGCGCTGTCGGATGTTCCGGCAAGCGTTCGCCGCTGGCGAAGCCGACGGCGAGCAGGGCCACGCTGGCGCAGAGCATCTGCGCCGCGGTGTTCATCGGGCCGGTGGGCATGTCCTGGCGACGGCTCCAGGTGGCACCGAACGCCCAGCTCATGGCGGCAACCAGCAGTGCGATGGCGCCGATGCGCGAGCCGGACAGGCTGCTGCCGAGGTTCAGTACGATCACGCCGACAAAGCCGATCACCAGCCCCACCGTTTCCCGCCGGTTGGGCCATTCACCGTAAAGCCCGGAGAACAGGGCGGCGAACAGCGGCATGCTGGCCACGGCTACCGCGGCAATGCCGGAGCTCACCCGTTCTTCGGCAAAGCACACCAGACCGTTGCCGAAGCCCAGCAGCAGGATGCCGGTGATGGCGGCATTGCGCCATTGGCGCAGCGAGGGAGCGGCCATGCCGCGCAGGCGCAGGAAGGCGAACAACGCTACGCCCGCACCAAGAAAACGGATACCGGCGAGCAAGAAGGGCGGGTAGCTCTCCAGCGCAAAACGGATACCCAGGTATGTCGAGCCCCAGATGATGTAGAGCGCGAATAACCCTAGCGGCACCAATACGCGGGTGTCGGCAATGGGCGATGTCGCCGCGGGCGCGGCGGTGGTGGTCGTCGTGTCTGTCATGGCCGGGGTCGCGGGGAAGCATCGCGGGGCGGATGCCACCTATAGTTTACAGGCCAGTTGAAGATAATCCGGGCGGAGCGAAGGCAGAAGCGAGTCTTCCGCAAGACAGGCTTGAGCGCCGCTCAAGTCAGGCGGCGGAGCGTTTGGGTTGCTCCCGGTCGGCGCGTTGCTCGCTGGCGAGCAGGTCGCGCTTGCGTTCCACCCCCCAGCGCCAGCCGCCCAGCGAGCCGTCTTCGCGAACAATGCGATGGCACGGCACGATCAGTGCCAGGCGATTGTTTCCGCACGCGTTGCCGATGGCACGGGCCGCCTTGGGCATGCCCAGTTCCGCCGCCAGTTCGCCGTAGCTCATGGTGGTGCCGGAGGGGATGCGCGTCAGTGCGTTCCACACACGCCACTGGAAGGCGGTCGCGGCCACGTCGAGCGGTGGCAGCTCCGGCGCGTCGGCATGGCTCCAGCCAAGGTCGCTGGCAATGCGGGCAATCACGGCATCAAGCCATTCCTCGCGGCCGGCATCCACGCGTTCGCGCACGGCCTTGGGGAACTCGCTGATGAGTCGCTGTTCGAGCTCCGCATCGGTATCGCCCAACGTTACCGAGCAGATGCCGCGCGTGGTGGTGGCCACCAGCATTCGACCCAGCGGCGTGCCGGTGGTGGTGTAGCGGATGTCCGCGCCTGCGCCACCGGCGCGGTAGCTGGCCGGCGTCATGCCCAGCAGGCGATCGCTGTGTTCGTAGACGCGGCTGCCCGAGCCGAAACCGGCGTCGTACACGGCATCGGAAACGGCAGCGCCCTTGCGCAGTGCGTTCTTCAGCTGCCCGAAGCGACGAGCGCGGTGATACTCGGCCGGGCTCATGCCGAAGCGGCGACGGAAGGCGCGTTGCAGATGACTGGGGCTGAGACTGGCTGCATCGGCCAGCACCTGCAGGGTGGGCGCTTCCTCCGCCTGTTCCAGCAACTGGCGGACATGTTCGAGCGTGGTTTCGTTGGCGTGACGGGCGTTCATGATCGACATCCGGTGAACCGATGGGACCAGCCTAGTGCCCTGGCACGGGGGTAGCCATCCGGATCTTGCGCGCGTCTTCGGCCGCCCTCATGCGGCGGTCGGCATAGCGGATGTCGAGGCCCGCGGGCCGGGTCTCAGCGAGCCGCGTGACGCGTCTGGTGAAGCACCACGAATTCGCCCTCGATCACCTCGGGCTTGTGCGCGCGACGCCCCTGGGGCGACACGGCGCCCCGCTTGCGCGACCATTGGCGCAGGGCGAACACCACGGCGCCGCCAATCAGCAGCACGCTGGCCACCACCAGACCGAACACCATCAGCACGCCAACCACGGCCAGACCCAACACCAGGGACAGGGCGCGGACCAGCGGGTGGCGGGAGCGACGCGGCAATGGCAGCGAAAAACGCATGATGTTAAAAATCCGTGTGGTAAAATCAACGACTTACGTACGTAACGATGGGGCCTGACGGCCAAAGAGGCAAGTGCCTATGGACACAGCAACTCCCGACCAGGCGCTTTGCCGGCTGGACGAAATCCCTGATAACGGCGCCATTGCCGTCGATGCCGTGCTGCGCGACGGCGAGGAAAGCGTGATCGTGCTGCGTCGCAACGACGCGGTGCACGCCTACCTCAATATCTGCCCCCATGCCGGCAGGCGGCTGGACTGGGCGCCGGGCAAGTTCCTCGTGAAGGACAACTTGCTCATCTGCGCTGCACATGGCGCGTCCTTCCAGGACGCGGACGGCTTGTGTGTCGGCGGCCCCTGTCGTGGCGAGCACCTGCGTCGGGTGGGCGTACGCGTGACCGATGGTGAGGTCTGGCTGGACGACTGAGATCGCCTGCCTGGACTGGTGAGGTTTTGCCGCAGGACGCCAAGGCCACCGTCTATCAGCTCGACGCGCGCTCCCCCGACGCCTTCATCCTGGCCAACCAGTTCAAGGTGAAACCCGGCGACGTGGTGTTCGTCGGCCCCGCGGGCATCACCCGCTGGAACCGCTTCCTGACGCAGCTGCTACCGTTGACCGGCATCATCAGCAACGCCGCCAGCGCCACCTACAATTTCGATCGCTGAGCATCGCGCAGGGCATGTCGAAACACCTGCCTGAGGCAGGTGTGGCAATACTCGAGGGGAAGCTCGTCAGATCCTGCTCATGGTCTCGCAGGTTGGCAGAGCGTCTGCACGCCGTTCTGCTGATCGTCGACACCGCGAATGACGTAGATCGCCTTGGCTTTCGATGTGCTCGGGTTGAGTACCTGCACCCGGAGCGCACAGGTGCACCGGTTATGAGTCGTGCATGGGCGTAAGCGCCCTGACCCCGTGACGAAGTAGCCATACCACTCTGCAGGCATAGCCCGGGCCGAACCACATGTCCGAAAGACCCTCCCTTCCGCCTCAGGACGACGAGATCGACCTGCGCGCGCTGCTTGGCACGTTGCTCGATCACAAATGGCTGATCGGCATCGTGACCGGCGCCTGCTTCGTTCTCGGCGTCTGCTACGCGGTTCTTGCCACGCCAATCTATGAGGCCGACGCGCTGGTTCAGGTCGAGCAGAAAGTGCCGGACCTGCCAGGGCTGAGTGCCATCAGCCAGACACTGGGTGCATCAAGTTCGGAAGCCACTACCGAGATCGCGCTACTGACCTCGCGCGCAGTGATCGGCACGGCTGTCGCTGATCTCAATCTTCAGGTTGATGTGCAGCCGTATCGACTGCCGTTGTTCGGGGGCTGGTTAGTGAGCCACTTCGTGCCTGCCACGGAGGGCGAGGTGGCCGCTCCCCGGTTCGGACTGAGTCGGTACGACTGGGGTGGTTCGGTTCTCGATGTTTTCCAATTGAAAGTGCCGGCGTCCCTGGAAGAAGAAGAGATGACGCTGCTCGCCGACGGCGGCGGCCGGTACAGACTGCTATACCGCGGCGACGTCATGCTTCAGGGCCAAGTTGGCAGCGTCGCCAGTGGCCATGGCATAGCCATGCAGGTGCGCGAGCTCCGGGCCAATGCAGGGGCACGTTTCGCCGTAACGCATCATGCCGCACTGGCGGTCAAGGGGCTTGGCGTAGACGCGGGCAATGGCCCCTGGTTTGGCGCGATTGTCAGTGCGGCATTGACGATACTTCCGTTGTTGCGCGGATGCCGTATTCCGATGCGTCTGTTCCTGGTGGCTTGTGCGTGGGGCGTCATCAGGGCGAGCTTCCTATCCGTTCTGTCCAAGGATCTCCTCGCTGCGTACTTGATTCTTCCTTTGACTCTGTTCGCGGGCCACCGTGCTTTTGGCAAGGCATGGACTGTTGCTGGCCTGCTCTACGGTTGGGTCATTCGCAAGTACTGGGTGCTGGCCACTTTGACGTGGCTTGGTCTGCAGTGCGTAAGAAAATGGTTGACGCCGTTTCGCGTTCTGCTTGGCGTCTTTTTGCTTTATCTCACCTTTGCAATCATGTTCCAGTCGTTGCTCGGTCAATCGCTGGATTTTGCACGTTCGTCAATGAACGAGAACCGCGTTCTTGGATCGCAGGGTTCACAAACGGTCATCGTACCCATCTTCAGTTCGGCCAATGTGGTGATGCAGGCCATCAACGCGATGCTGGTGCTCTTTAGGCTGGTTTTCCCCGTAGAACTGCTGCGGTTTCTGTCCCCAGACAAGATTGCATTTGTGATCTTGACGCCCGTGACGATCTGGTGGGCGCTGAAGATTGTCTGGGCGTCGGTCCGAGCCGACCATCCTGTCGTCATCCGGGCAGGAAAAGCGGCTCTCGTACCGTTGGCTTTCCTCGTGGTCGAAGGCATCTTCGAGCCCGATTGCCTGCTCGCGGTGATCTGCAGTCACGGCGTGTATGTCTTCGTGGAGCGTCCGTTGACGAATCAATTGCGAAGGCTGGTCTCCTGAACCGTCGTGCCCGTTGTTACCGCGCGGAGTGGGTAAGTCGTCTTGTGCGCACGCGCGGACCGTTCCGTCATGACGTTTGCATCTCACTCTGACTCCTGGTCCGTATTCTGGCGGTATCTGACCGGCCTGGGTGATTTGGCCGTGGTGCTGCCTTGCGCGATCATTCTTGGAGCCTGGCTCGTGTGTCATGCGGAGTCGCGGCGGCAAGCGAAGCGATGGTCTATCGCCTTTCTCACGGTAGCTACGCTGGTAGGTGCGAGTAAGCTCGCCTACATGGCCTGGGGGCTGGGTATTCCATCGTTGGACTTCATAGGGTTCAGTGGTCACTCGGCCGTGGCCACTCTGGTGTGGCCCACCCTGTTGGGGGTATTGGCGGATCGATGGGGAACTGCGAGGCGTTCGCTCGGCATGGGCCTGGGACTTTTGCTGGCACTGTGTGTGTGCGTATCCAGAGTCGTACTGCATGCCCATTCAGTGGCAGAAGTGGTAGCAGGCTTTGCGCTTGGCTTGGTGGCTCTACTGGAATTCTGGCGTGAACTTTTCGCGGCACGACTGCCTGAGCGCAAGGCGTCCTTGCTGTTGCTGCTAGCGTTGGTCGTGCCACTGGCCGGTGGGCATCGCTTCCCGTCGGAGGGGCTGCTGCGAGCCGTTGCCATTGAATTGAACCATCGTCATATGGCACATGCGCGTCACGAGCTGTAGGACACGTAGAGCGCACAGGTTCCGGCCGCGCCTGCCGTGCGGCTTAGGTGGCTCAGTGATACATCAAATTGATCGTCACCAACGTCAACACCAGCACGATCGCGGTGAGTGGCAAGCCCACACGCAGGAAGTCCCTGCCGCGATAGCCACCCGGGCCGGCCACCATCATCAGTGCCGGGTGACCGGAGCTGAGCAGGAAGGTGTTGGACGAAGATACCGCGACGATCAGCGCGTACGCCGATGGGTTGTTGCCGGTGGCGACGGCGACGCTGATGGCGATGGGAACCATCATCACGGTGGCGCCCACATTGGACATCACCTGCGAGAACAACAGGGTGAGAATGGCCAGGGCCAGCTGCAGGATCCAGTGGTTGGTGTGGCCAAGGTGTTGCAGCACGACCTGTGCAAGCCATGCGGCTGCACCGGTGGCGTCCATCGACCAGCCGAGAGGAATCAGGCAGGCGGTGACGAAGATGGTCTTCCAATTGACCGCCTTATAAGCCTCGTCCATGTTGAGCACGCCGGTCAGCAGCATGCCGATGGCGCCGGTCATCATGGCCACGGACAGGTCGAGATGGGTGAACAGGGCAAGGCATTTCGCCAGCAGGAAGAAGCCCACCGCCTGCCAGATCTTGCCGGGGCGCTGTTCTTCCTTGGGAATGTCGGTCACCACGACCAGGTCTCGGTCTTCGCTGGCGAGCACCAGGTCACGCCAGCTCGAATGCAGCACCAGGGTGTCGCCGGCGCGCAAGCTCACGGAGCGCACGTCGTCGCGATAGACCTGGTCACCGCGATTCACCGCCAGCACTGATATGCCATAGCGCTTGCGCAGCCGCAGCTCGCCGACGGTCTGCTTGAGGAAGCGCGAGCTCGGGGGGATCACCGCCTCGGAAATACCGGCACGCGACGGATTGAACAGCTCACCCAGTTGGCGCATGCGCGGCGAGAGCTTGCACAGCTGGTTGTTGGCAAACTGGTTGAGCTGGTCGCGCGGGCCGAGCACGCCAAGCACCGAACCAACCCAGATCACATGATCCGCTGGCGGCGCCATGCGCGAATCGTTGCCGCTCTTGATGGCAAGAATCAGCGGGGCGCCGTACAGCTGCTCCACCTCACCGATGCTCATGCCGACCAGCGGGCTTTCCGCCGTAACGGTGAGCTCCGCGCTTTCACCGACGATGCCGTAGGTGTCGGCGAAGTAGCTTTCCGTGCGGCCGGGCGTCACCTTCAGGCGTTCGTCCTCGCGCTCGGGCAGCAGCTTTTTGCCGAAGAAATAGAAGAAGCCGACACCGGCGAAGGCAAGCACCAGACCCACCGGCGTCACGCTGAACAAGCCGAACTTCGGGATGGTGTGTGCGCCGGCCGGCAGGTTCGCATTCGAGCTGGCCACCAGGTCGTTCAGCACGATCAGCGGTGAGTTGGCGATCAGCGTGGTGTTGGTGGCGGTGAGAATGCAGAACGCCATCGGCAGCAGCAGGCGCGAGATGGGCACGCCGGTGCGCGCGGCGAGGCGACTGGTCACCGGAATCATCAACGCCGCCAGGGCCTGGCTGGGAATCACCGCGCTGAACAGGCTGGTGACAAGGTTGATCACCACGCCCAGGCGTGACTCCACGCCGCGCGCCATGCGCATGACGAAGCTGGCGGTAAGGGTGAGCACGCCGGCGCGGTCCAGTCCCGCGCCCATGATCATGATGGCGATGATGGCGATGACCGCGTTACCGGCAAAGCCATTGAACACGCGATCCGAAGGAATGAGTCCGGTGAGGCCGATCACGACCACCACCAGCAGGGCCACCATGTCGGCGCGGATCCACTCCAGCACCAGCATCAGCATGGTGAAGCCCACCAGCCCCAGCACCAGGATCATTTCAGGGGTGAGGGCGAGTCCCACTAGCGAGCGCCCCGCGGCTGGGCGTCGTGCTGACGGTTGGATGTGGGCAGTGGGAGCTTCACGCTGCGACGACTCGTCCCTGTTTGAGACGTGAGTATAAGCGCGTGAAGAGGTGGGCTGGTGAACCGAGTATGCAACGCGGATCGCCGTTGGCCTGGTTGGCCGGCTCCCAGTTCACCACGGAAAGCGGCTGGCGCCCTCGATGACCACGCCAGGGCGAATCCTTCAAGCGAACGGAGCGTTGAGCATCGGGGCCAATGATGTGCTGACCCCGATGCCGCCACTCAACGCTTCCGGTAAAGCAGATCCCATACCCCGTGTCCCAGCTTCAGCCCGCGACGCTCGAAATGGGTTTCGATGCGCCATGCGGGCTTCTCGGCGTACTGCCCGGGGCCGAGGTCATTGCGCCAGTCCGGTGCGGCCTCCATCACCTCGAGCATGTGCTCGGCGTAGGGCTGCCAGTCGGTGGCCAGGTGCAGCAGGCCGTTGGGGGCCATACGGGAGGCCAGCAGGGCGACGAAGTCGGGCTGGATGATGCGGCGCTTGTTGTGGCGCTTCTTGTGCCACGGGTCGGGGAACCAGATGCGCGCTTCGGCGAGGGTGCCGGGCGGAATCTCGTTCTCCAGCACTTCCACCGCATCGTGCTTGTACAGACGCACGTTGCTGGCGTCGCGCGCGGCCAGGGCGTTCATCAGGCGGCCCACACCGGGGCCATGGACTTCGACGCCGATAAAGTCGCGCCCGAGGTCGTTTTCGCTGGCCCAGGCCAGCGCCTCGCCATTGCCGAAGCCGATTTCCAGCACCCGCGGGGCGGTGCGCCCGAAGCGGGCGGCGTAATCCTGCGGCGTGGCGGTGTAGTCGATGCCGAAGCGGGCCCAGTGTTCGTCGAAAGCACGCTGCTGGGCCGGCGTCATGCGCCCTTCGCGCAACACGAAGCTGCGGATACGGCGCATGAAGTGCGGATGCTCGGCGTCGTCGTGTTCGCCGTCGTGGTCGTGCTGGTCAGTCATGGATCAGCCGATGGTGCCGTCGATCGGGCTCGAGGCCGAGGCGAAGCGCTTGCGCGGAATGCGGCCGGCCTTGAAGGCGGCGCGGCCGGCCTGGATAGCAAGCTTCATGGCGTGCGCCATCAGCACCGGATCCTTGGCGCCGGCAATGGCGGTGTTCATCAGCACGCCGTCGCAACCCAGTTCCATCGCAATGGCGGCGTCGGAAGCGGTACCCACGCCGGCGTCGACAATGATCGGCACCTTGGCGTTCTCGATGATCTCGAGCAGGTTGTAGCGGTTCTGGATGCCCAGGCCCGAGCCGATGGGTGCGGCCAGCGGCATCACGGCCACGCAGCCGATCTCTTCCAGGCGCTTGGCCAGGATCGGGTCGTCGCTGGTGTACACCATCACGTCGAAACCGTCGGCCACCAGCGTTTCGGCGGCCTTGAGTGTCTCGACCACGTCGGGGAACAGGGTGCGCTGGTCGCCCAGCACTTCCAGCTTCACCAGCTTGTGGCCGTCCAGCAGCTCGCGGGCGAGTTTGCAGGTGCGCACGGCGTCGACGGCGTTGTAGCAGCCGGCGGTGTTGGGCAGCAGGGTAAATTCTTCGGGCGGCAGGGCGTCCAGCAGGTTGGGCTGGCCGGCGTCCTGGCCGATGTTCACGCGGCGGATGGCGACCGTGACGATCTCGGCACCGGCGGCCTGGCTGGCGCGGCGGGTTTCGTCGAAGTCCTTGTACTTGCCGGTGCCAGTGAGCAGTCGGGAGCCGTAGCTCTTGCCGGCGATGATCAGCGGATCGGAAGTGTCGAGCGTCTTGATGTTCATCGTGGTGTCTTCAGTCTGCGGGGACGCTCAAGGCGTCGCATGAACGCGGATACCGGGGCGATCAGCCGCCGCCGATGGCATGGACGATCTCTACGCGGTCGCCGTCGCCCAGTACGTGGCTGGCGTGGAGGCTGCGCGGAACGATCTCGTGGTTCACTTCCACCGCAACGCGACGCTGGCCGTAACCGGCTTCTTCCAGCAGTTGGGTGACGGTGGTGGCGGGGGCGCAGTCGCGCGGACTGCCATTGAGCGTGATGTGCATCCGCCCATTGTAGCCGCTGGCGGCCCCGATGCCGGCCCTCGGGCAAAGAAAAGGCCCGGCAGAACCGGGCCTTTCGGGCGGCGAGGCCTTGCGGGGCCTCAGTTGTGCTGTTCGTCCTTGCGCGGCGGGGGTGGCTTGCGCTCCTCGTGGCCCTGCTGCGGATGCGGCTGGTTGTTCTCCGGGCGCGGCTGGGCTTGCGGGGGCTGGTAGCCACGCGGTGGCTCGTAGCCGCGTTGCTGTTGCTGCTGCATCTGGCGCTGCTGCATTTCCTGCTGCTGCATGGCCTGACGCTGCTGCATCTGTTGCTGCGCCTGCTGGCGCTGTTGCATCTCTTGCTGCTGCGCCTGCTGCCGTTGCTGCATCTCCTGCCGCTGCTGGGCCTGCTGCTGTTGCTGTTCCTGCATCTGGCGTTGCTGTATTTCCTGGTGCTGCTCGGCCTGCCGCTGCTGCATCTCCTGCCGCTGCTGCGCCTGTTGCTGCTGCATCTGCTGTTGTTGCATGGCCTGGCGTTGCGCGGCATTGTCCTGGTAGGTGGGCTGGCGCGGGGCCTGCTCGATGCGTGGGGCGTTGGGGAGCGTGCCCTGGCCCTGTTGCGCGCGCGAGCGGTCTTCGGCAGCGTTCGGGATATAGCTCACGCCGGGCCGCGGCTGGTTGTTCTGGCCGCGCTGGTACTGGGTTTGCTGGTCGTTCGGGCGGGCAAAGCGCGAGGACGGCAGCTCGCCCGGGCGCATGGCGGCGTCGTTGTCGGGGCGCGGCGAGGGGCGGTTGGCAGGGGCCTGCGCGTTGAAGCGCGAGGGACCGTTCTGGTCCGCCGGGTTGGCAGGCTGGCGGTTGGGGCCATTGGAGCGCATGCTCGGCCCCTGCTCATTCAGTAGTCGCACGTTGCCCGGGGCAGCCGGGGCCATGCGTGGCACGCCGGCGACGTTGGCCGGGCGTCCGCCGGCAAAGTTCGCGGCGGGCGGGGTGCGGGCCACCACCTCGCGCTGGAAACCGCCGGCGGGAAGCGGCCGAGCGTTGGCGGCGCGCGGGGGCGCGTAGCTGGCGCGTACCGGCGCCATGCCGCTGACGCCGCGCGGTGCAACGGGCGCGTTGGCGAACTGGCGCGGGTCCATTGGCGCCATGTGCTGGCGGGCGTTGCGGGCGGCGACGAAATCCTGCCCCGACATGGCGCGGAACGCATGCGGCACATCGCGGTTCACGTACCGCTCGTTCGGCATGCCGCGACCCTGGCGGAAGTAGTTGTAGTTATTGTTGATGTTGTTGATCACCACGGTGCGGTTGACGTTGCGCACGTAGATGTTGGTGACGTTGACGTTGGTGTAGTAGCCGCGGCTCGCGTGGTACCACGGGTTGTAGACCTCGCCCGGGGCCAGCGGGAACCAGCCCACCGGGTGAGCCCCGATGCCCACGGATACGCTGACACCGCCGACGAAGGCCACCAGCGCCGGCGCGTAGACCGGGCGCACGCCGACCGGGCCGGGCACCCAGCACCAGCGTTCGCGGACATGGGCCCAGCGACCGTAGTGATAGGGCGCAAAGCCCCAGGGTGCCGTATCCACCCACGTCCAGCCCCACGGGGCCACGTAGGACCAGTGACCGTCGCTGTAGGGCGACCAGTCCGCACCCACGTTCGACGGGTACCAGACCTGGCCGTAATCCGGATCGGATTGCCAGTTGCCGTACTGATTCAGGTCCTGGGCGCCGACCACGTCGGGTGACACGTACTGGTTGCCTGGCTCGCTGGCGTAGCGCTGGTTGCGGCTGTTGCACCAGGTGTCGAAGTCATCGCCGCCTTCGATGTCGTTGACGGTGACCTCGTTGAGCGACGAATCGGTAAATTCGTATGAACGCCCTTCGGCCACCATGCGTTGCGCGCCGCCTTCGCCATACACCGTGGCCCGGCCGTCGAAGTCGGTGACACGGGTGGACTTGCCATCCTCGCTGATGTCCACCCGGTAGGTGCCGGGCTGGTTGACCACCAGCGCCACGGTAGGGGTATCGATCTCATAACCCTGTCCGTTGTCGGTGCCGCGCACGGTGAGGTTGACCGTGCCCTGGGTAAGCTCGACCTGGGTGAGCTGGTCATTGAGGGTGAGAAAGCCGAAGTTGGAATCGTCGGCGATGCGCAGCGTGCCGTTGTCCAGTTCCAGCTCGGCGCGCCCGTTCTGACCGGTGGACAGGCGGTCCCCCGTGGTCAGCGGGCGGTTGAGGCTGGCGTCGCCCCAGTCTTTCTCGCCGGCCGGCAGCAGGCCCACATCGCCTTCGCGATAGGACAGGCGTGCAATGCGCGAGGGAGGGTCGCCAGCGCCGCTGCCGTCGTCAGGCGGCGCCTGGTCCTGCGCCTGCAGAAGTCCACTGGCGCAGATCAGCAGGACCGCCGCCGTCCATCGCCAGCAGCGCGGCGACATCAGGAAAGCAGGAAGCACACGCATCGGGTTCTCCGGAACTGGGCGCGAAGTCATCGCGGAATGTGGCTGGCGTTATCCGCAAAAACACGCAAGAGCGCAGCGGCCGCCGTCGAGTGCATTATGCGGATGGGCGCTCCGTTCGCTGCAAGGACCGGCAGCGTCGGGACCGGAAATGGTTCAGCCGCGCGCCATCTCCGGTTCACGCCGTGTTTCGGCTACAGGCAAGCGACAGGCGCTCGGGTTGTTCCCAAGCCCCGCGGAGGCGGGTTACCATCGCCCCGCGTTGCGGGTGTAGCTCAATGGTAGAGCTGTAGCTTCCCAAGCTACTGACGAGGGTTCGATTCCCTTCACCCGCTCCACTTTGCTCCCGACCCCACCGAGCCCCCTACACGTAATCCTGCTATGGCGGATGTGACTACCCTCGGCTGGCGGGAGCGCCTGGCATTGCCGATGCTCGGCATTCCCTTGCTCAAGGCCAAGCTCGATACCGGTGCGCGCAGCAGTTCGCTGCATGTCGACGCGCTGGAAAGCTTTGAGCGGGCGGGCGATACCTGGCTGCGCTTTTCAGTCACCGTGGGCGGGCGCCATCAGGTGGCGGTGACCTGCGAAACCCTTGCACTCGATCGTCGTGTCGTGACGGACACCGGCGGGCGACGCACCATGCGCTGGTTTATCCGCACGGACGTGGTGCTGGCCGGCGAACGCTTTGCGGTGGACATCAATCTGACCGACAGGCGTCATATGCTGTTTCCCATGCTGCTCGGCCGCAGTGCGCTGCACGGGCGGTTCGTGGTGGATCCTGCGCTTTCCTATTCCAAGTCCCGCCTCATCCGGACGGGCTCGACGGGTGTTTCATGAAGATCGCCATTCTCTCGCGCAACACCCGGCTCTATTCGACCCAGCGGCTGGTCGACGTCGCGCGTGAGCGCGGCCATGTGGTGCGCGTGCTTGACCCGTTGCGCTGCTATGTGCGCATCGCGCCGGGCAACATGTCCATCCGCTACAAGGGCAAGGCGATCAAGGGCATCGATGCGGTCATCCCGCGCATCGGCGTCACCAGCACGTTCTACGGCACCGCCGTGCTGCGCCAGCTGGAAATGATGGGGGTGTACACGCCCAACCCGTCCGACGCCGTGCTCAGTGCCCGCGACAAGCTGCGTTCGCTGCAGATCCTTGCCGCCAAGGGGCTGGCCATGCCGGCTACCGTGTTCGGCGACAACCCGGACGACACCGCCGATGTGCTGGCCATGCTGGGCGAGCCGCCGCATGTCATCAAACTCAACGAGGGCAGCCAGGGCACGGGCGTGGTGCTGGCGGAAAAGCGCAGCGCTTCGCAGAGCGTCATCGAGGCCTTCCGCGGCCTGTATGCCAACTTCCTCGTGCAGGAGTTCATCGCCGAGGCCAAGGGCACCGACCTGCGTTGTTTCGTGGTGGGCAAGAAGGTGGTCGCCGCCATGCAGCGCGAGGCCAGCCCCGGCGAGTTCCGCGCCAATATCCATCGGGGCGCCACGGCCCGGGCCGCCACGCTAAGCGCCGAGGAGCGCCGCATCGCGGTCCGTGCCGCCTCGGCCCTGGGACTGGGCGTAGCCGGCGTGGACATGCTTCGCTCCAAGCGGGGGCCGTTGATCCTCGAAGTGAACGCCTCGCCGGGCCTGGAAGGCATTGAATCGGCGTCGGGCGTGGACGTGGCTGGGGCCATCATCCACTACCTGGAAACCGAGGCCGGCGCATCCCTCCAGACCCCCGCCAGGCGCCGCTCGCAGCGCGCATAGACCCTACGCCAATCGGCATTTTGACCGGCTGGCCGGCCCGGCCCTACCATCCGGGGTTCCTGCAAGGCGCATCCCGAGGGGGGAGGCGGCAGGATGGAGGAGTTCAATGAAGCGCAAGTACTGGCTGCCGGTCATGGCGGCGATGATGCTCGTGTTGCAGGTGGCGTCGGTTCACGCAAAGGAAACCAAGCCTGACGTCAAGGCCAATACCAAGGACGAATTCGCCGCGGTGGCCGATCATGTTCGTCAGCAGATGGCTCCCGGTGGTCGGTTCGCCTCCGTGGCCAAGCCCGACCAGGAAAAGGTCAACCGCGATCTCGGCAACATGGAGTCGCTGTACGACAAGTTTGGTTCGGTCGACGCCATGGACCAGTCTTCGAAGGTCGCGCTGTACAACAACCAGTCCGAAGTGAACGCCATCCTGACGAGTCACGATGCGGACCGTGAAATCTGTGAACAAATCAAGCCGATGGGTTCGAACATTCCCAAGACGGTGTGCAAGACCCAGCGCCAGATCGACGAAGAAAACGATCAGTCGCAGCGCATGAAGCAGGACATGATGAAGGTCCAGAATCCGCGCGGCGGCGGCTGAACGGTTAACGGCGATGTGAGTACCGGTTAACCCTCGTGTAACCGCGCCGCTCCTATAAAGATCCCACTGCGATTTGTTGGCACTTCCGCAAGGTCTGGTGACAGCAGGTTTCGGTATCGGGGCAGTAGCTTGGGCCCAGGCGAGCGACCACGAGTCGACCAGCCTGGGCTTTTTTCTTGCCTGCTCTTCTCTTTCGTTCAGCTTCTTGCCTGCCCGGGCCCCTTTCCCCCGCGCAAGCTTGTTAAGCTTGTGCCCTCGGCCGGCCCTGATGCTGGCTGCGTATGGAGGACGCATGCGCGTACTGGTGATCGAAGACAACAGCGATATCGCCACCAACATCGGCGATTATCTGGAAGACCGCGGCCATGTGGTCGATTTCGCCGGCGATGGCGTAACCGGCCTGCACTTGGCCGTGGTGCATGATTTCGACGTGATCGTGCTCGATCTCACGCTGCCCGGCATGGACGGCCTGGATGTTGCCCGCAAGCTGCGCCATGAAGCGCACAAGCAGACACCCATCCTCATGTTGACCGCCCGCGACGCCCTGGAGCAGAAGCTCACCGGGTTCGAGTCGGGTGCCGACGACTACATGACCAAGCCGTTCGCCCTGCAGGAACTGGCGGCGCGCCTGGAAGTGCTGGCCCGTCGCGGCAAGGGCCCACAGAGCCGCGTGTTGAAGGTGGGCGACCTCACCTACAACCTCGACACGCTCACCGTGACCCGCGAAGGCAAGTCGATCCAGCTCAACCCGATCGGCCTGAAGCTTCTGCAGGCGCTGATGGAGGCCAGCCCCTCGGTGGTGACCCGCCAGGATCTGGAGCAGCGCGTGTGGGGCGAAGAGCTGCCCGACAGCGATTCGCTGCGCGTGCACATCCATGGCCTGCGCGCAGCCATCGACAAGCCTTTCGAAAAGCCGCTGATCCATACGCGGCATGGCATCGGATACCGGATGGTCGAACCGGATGCAGTCCAGGCGTAAGCTCAGGTTTCGCCTGATTGTCTCCTTCGCGCTGTTCGGCTTCGGCCTCAGCGCGTTGTTCGCTTTTGCCGCGCTCAACATCCGCACCCGGGTGGAGGACCAGCTGGTCAACTCCAGCCTGCTGGACGACGCCCGCTGGGCCAACCAGCAGGCCCAGCAGCACCCGGGGACGCCCGCGGGGTCGCGCCTGCTGACCGGCAGCATGTACAGCGATCGCACCATTTATCGGGCGCCGCTGTCGTGGCAGAACCTGGACAACGGCGTCCACGACATCTACGAGAACGACCAGGACGGCCAGCGTCGTCACTACAAACTGGCCGTTTATCGGGAAAACGGCATCATCAGCTTTCTGCGCTACGACGTGTCGCGCGAAGAGCTGGGCAAGCAGCAGCTGATCATCAGCGTGATCGGCGCCGTGTTCCTGTTCGGCCTGTTGTCGCTGGTGCTTGGTTTCTGGCTTTCGCGCAAGGTGCTCAAGCCGGTGAGCGAGCTGGCGCGCCGGCTGCGGGATTTCCGCAAGACCGGCAAGGCCGAACCGCTGGCGCCGGATTTTGCCGACGACGAAGTGGGCGAGCTGGCACTGGCGCTGGACGAGTACTCGCAGCGACTCACCGCCATGGTCGAGCGCGACCGCGAATTCAATTCCGACGTGAGCCACGAGCTGCGTACGCCACTGGCCGTCATTTCCAGCACCACCGAGCTGCTGCAGGGCTCGCCCGACCTGACCGACAAACTGCGCGAGCGCCTCAAGCGCATCGAGCGTTCCTCGCGCCAGGCTACCGAGCTGATCGAGGCCTTGCTGCTGCTCTCCCGTGCGGAGCGACGTGGCCCGACCCGTGGCGAAACCACGGAAGTGGCGAAAGTGGCCTCGGACGTCATCGAAAGCCAGCGTCCGCAGATGCGCGACAAGCCGCTGGAAGTGGAGTTGATCGTCAGGCAGCCGGTAAGCATCAATGCGCCGGCATCGGTGCTGGCGGTGGCGCTGACCAACCTGATCGGCAACGCCATCAAGTACACGCTCGAAGGGCGCGTCACCGTGGAGGTGAGCGGCGACCGCATCGAGGTGATCGACACCGGTCCGGGCATCAAGCCCGAGGATGCGGAGCGCCTGTTCCAGCGCGGCGTGCGTGGCGAAGGCGCGGGCGGCAGCGGTGCGGGCCTGGGCCTGGCGATCGTGCGTCGCCTGTGCGATCTCTACGGTTGGGATGTCTCGATGCGTCCGCGCACCGGTACGAACGGCGCCGTCGCGAGCATTGTATTCAAGTAGGCAACACGGCTCGGCCTGCCGCTTTGCGCTCGCCCGTCATTCCTCCCGCGCAGGCCGGAATCCAGTGACGTCAGTGCCAGGTTGTTGCCTTTAAACGACGTTCCGGCTACTGGATTCCAGCCAGCGCCGGAACGACAAGCAAAAAAAAAGCGCCCGCCGCGTGACGTCGGGCGCTTTTTTTGTAGCGGCTTACAGCGGCTCCAGCCAACCCCACTGGTCGTTGGTCTTGCCGGTGAACAGGCCGAAGAACAGCTCCTGCAGGCGTCGCGTGACGCGGCCGGCCTTGCCGTTGCCGATCTGCTTGCCGTCCACCGAGCGGATCGGGGTGATTTCCGCCGCCGTGCCGCACATCAGCAGTTCGTCGCACAGGTAGAGGTATTCGCGCGGGATGTCGCGCTCGACCACTTCAATGCCGTCCTCGTGGGCCAGCGTCTTGAGCGTGTCGCGCGTGATGCCGGTGAGGATGGAGGCGCTGGCCGGCGTGGTGTGCAGCACGCCATCGAACACCAGGAACAGGTTCTCGCCGGCGCCTTCGCTGAGCAGGCCGGTGGACGCCATGGCGATGCCCTCGCCAAAGCCCAGGCGGCGCGCTTCGCGCGCGATCAGCTGGCCAGAGAGGTAATTGCCGCCGGCCTTGGCGCCGGCCGGAATGGTGTTCGGTGCAAAGCGCTGCCAGCTCGACACGCAGGCCTCGATACCGGTTTCCAGAGCTTCGGGGCCGAGGTAGGGGCCCATGGCCCAGGCGGCGACGGCCACGTCGATCGGCGTCTCGGCCGACAGGCCAAAGCCGCCCAGGCCGCGATACGCGACCGGACGCAGGTATGCGGCGGACAGGCCGTTCTTGCGCACCACCTCGCGGCAGGCCGCGGCCAGCTCGTCCTGCGAATAGGGCAG
Organism: Dyella telluris; assembly: GCF_014297575.1. Classification (NCBI taxonomy): domain Bacteria; kingdom Pseudomonadati; phylum Pseudomonadota; class Gammaproteobacteria; order Lysobacterales; family Rhodanobacteraceae; genus Dyella; species Dyella telluris. The sequence goes on from NZ_CP060412.1 coordinate 2,920,237, forward strand.
GACCATGTCGTAGATCTTGGCCGACTGGTACAGGCGCTTGAGGTGATCGGTCAGGCGGAAGATGGCCGCGCCATCCGGCGTTGCGTAGCTGCGGATGCCCTCGAATACCGAGGAGCCGTAGTGCAGGGCGTGCGCCATCACGTGGACGGTGGCGTCCTGCCAGGGCTTGATGGTGCCGTTCTGCCAGATCCAGTCGGGGTACTGCTGCGCCATGGGGGGATCTCCGGGGGAAAAAATCGCGCCATGATACCGCGCGCGTCCTTTCCGCGATTTTGCGTAGCACCAAAGTCGGGGGTCAGCCGGCGGCGCGCAACCAGAGGCAACCCGAGCGACGCACGATGGTGAAGCGGCTTTCATGCGGCGCGCCGCTGCCGTCGTTGCCGGCGGTATGCACGATCAGCTGGTCGGCCTCGCCCGGGCGTGGTTTTGCGGCCGCATGATCATCCGGCGCGTCAGTGCCTATGCTGGTCGCCGGCGGGGGCGGATCGTCCTCGTCCGACGTCTTGATATCCAGCAGGGGGCGCTGCATCAGCGATCCCAGTGAGCGGATGTCGGCCACCACGGCATCGCGTCCGTAGCCGTTCCAGATCATCAGGCCCGCCAGTCGATTCGGATCACGCGTGGCGAACGCATCGACCATGCTCTGCCGCAGGTCGCTGACCGATCCGGCGCAGGTGATCGCAGGCGGTGCGGTGGCTGTGGTGGGAGTGCCTTGCGTCACCGGCGCGGTGGCCGTTGGCGATGGCGTGTTCACCGGCGTCGCCTGCAAGGCAGCGCAAGGCTGGTCGGTGAACAACGGATTGCCATCGGGGCCGATGCAGCGGTGAATGCCGTCCTGCGCCATGGCGCAAAGGGGCAGCAGGAACAGCAACAGCGCCAGCCAGACTCGTTTCATCCGCCAAGCTTACGCCCGGCCGCGGCAGTTATCCGTGCAACCGGTCGAGGATCGCGCGCGTCGCTCGGGCGCGATTCAAGGTGTAGAAGTGCAGGCCCGGGGCACCGCCGTCGAGCAGGCGGCGACACAGCTGCGCCACCACATCGGCGCCCAGTTCGCGTACCGACGCCGCATCGTCTCCGTGTGCCTGCATGCGCTTGGCGATCCAGCGCGGGATTTCCGCGCCGCACATGTCGGAGAAGCGCTTGAGTTGCGAGAAATTCGCGATGGGCATGATGCCCGGCACGATGGGCACGTTCACACCCAGACGCTGCACGTCGTCGACGAAACGGAAGTACGCATCGGGGTTGAAGAAGTACTGCGTGATGGCGCCATTGGCGCCGGCGTCCACCTTGGTCTTGAAGTGGCGCAGGTCGGCCAGCGCGTCGTCGGCTTGCGGGTGCGTTTCCGGATAGGCCGCCACCTCGATGTGGAAGTGGTCGCCCGAGTGCTCGCGGATGAAACGCACCAGCTCCGAGGCATAACGGAAGTCGCCCGGCGTGGCCATGCCCGAGGGCAGGTCGCCGCGCAGCGCCACGATGCGGCGGTAGCCGGCGGCGCGATAGTCATCAAGCAAGGCCGCCAGCTCGGCGCGGGTGCCACCCACGCAGGAAAGATGCGGCGCCACCGCCAGCCCGTGCGTGGCATGCAGGCGATGCACCGTTTCCCCCGTATAGCTCAGCGTGGACCCGCCCGCGCCGAACGTCACCGATACGTATTCAGGCACGTGCGCCTTGAGCAGATTCGCAGCCTGGTCGAGTTGGGCGCGCTGTTCGTCGGTCTTGGGCGGGAAGAACTCAAAGCTGATGGGTGGCATCGAGGCGATCCGGAGGGAGGCAGTGTCCGGAGTATATATCTCTTTTTCGCGATGGAGAGATATTTGAGCGAACTGGGGTGGTAAAGCCTGAGATTTGTCTGCCTGCGACAAACCGCGACAGGGCCTCTCCGGCATGTCGTTGATCCAGATCAAATGGCGGTCCAGAGCCGCCCCCCAGACTTCCCGCCGTTCAGTTATGTCCAGGAGTGGGCTTCATGGCGGGCGTCGAGGGGAGTTATAACGACAAGGTCATACGACAGTTCTCTGTCATGACCGTGGTCTGGGGTGTGGTCGGCATGCTGGTGGGCGTGGTCATCGCCGCCCAGCTGTACTGGCCCGCCCTCAATTTCGACGTGCCCTGGCTGAGCTACGGCCGGCTGCGTCCGCTGCACACCAATGCGGTGATCTTCGCCTTCGGTGGCAGCGCCCTGTTCGCCACCAGCCTGTACACGGTGCAGCGCACCTGCCATGTACGGCTGATCTCCGACAAGCTCGCCTCGTTCGTGTTCTGGGGCTGGCAACTGGTCATCGTGGCTGCCGCCATTACCCTGCCGCTGGGCTACACGCAGGGCAAGGAATACGCGGAACTCGAGTGGCCCATCGACCTGCTGATCACCATCGTATGGGTGGCCTACGCGGTGCTGTTCTTCGGCACCATCGCCAGGCGCAAGGTGAAGCACATCTACGTCGCCAACTGGTTCTACGGCGCGTACATCATCACCATCGCGCTGCTCCACGTGGTCAACAACGTCGCTATCCCGGCCGGCTGGTTCAAGTCGTACTCGGTGTACTCGGGTGCGGTCGATGCGATGGTGCAGTGGTGGTACGGCCATAACGCCGTGGGTTTCTTCCTGACCACGGCCTTCCTCGGCATGATGTATTACTTCGTGCCCAAGCAGGCCGAGCGACCGATCTACTCGTATCGGTTGTCGATCGTGCACTTCTGGGCACTGATCGCCATCTACATGTGGGCTGGCCCGCACCATCTGCAGTACACGGCCCTGCCGGACTGGGCGCAGAACCTGGGCATGGTGTTCTCGCTGGTGCTGCTGGCGCCGTCGTGGGGTGGTGCCATCAACGGCATCCTTACCCTGTCCGGTGTCTGGTACAAGCTGCGCACCGATCCCATTCTCAAGTTCCTCGTCGTCTCGCTCTCGTTCTACATGATGAGCACGTTCGAGGGGCCGATGATGTCGATCAAGACGGTCAACTCACTCAGCCACTACACCGACTGGACCATCGGTCACGTGCACGCCGGTGCGCTGGGCTGGGTCGCCATGATTTCGATCGGTTCGATCTACGCCATGCTGCCGCGCCTGTTGCGGCTGCCGAAGATGTACTCGATCAAGCTGATCGACCTGCACTTCTGGCTGCACACCATTGGCGTGGTCGTGTACATCGCCGCCATGTGGATCGCCGGTGTCACGCAGGGCCTGATGTGGCGCGCCACCGATCCGGATACCGGCACGCTGGTCTACTCGTTCGTCGAAGCGCTCAACGCCACCAGGCCTTACTACCTGTTCCGTCTGGGTGGTGGCCTGATCGTGTTGTCCGGCATGTTCGTGATGGGCTGGAACGTGTTCAAGACCTTCCGCATGGCTGCCGCGAGCACCGAGCCGCAACCGCTGCTGGCGCCCGATGCCGCCGACGCCCGTGCCTGAGGGAACAGACATGAGTCAGACACACGCGAAACTCGAAAAGAACATCGGCCTCATGGCCATCCTGGTGGCCGTGGCCGTCTCCTTTGGCGGCCTCGCCGAGATCGTGCCGCTGATGTTCCAGGCCGAAACCATCAAGCCTTTGCCCGGCATCAAGCCGTATCCCGCGCTGGAGTTGGCGGGCCGCGACGTGTACGTGCGCGAGGGCTGCTACAACTGCCACTCGCAGATGGTGCGCACGCTGCGCTTTGAAACGGAGCGTTACGGCCATTATTCGCTGGCGGGCGAATCGGTCTATGACCATCCGTTCCAATGGGGCAGCAAGCGCACTGGCCCGGATCTGGCCCGCGTCGGCCTGCGCGGCTATTCCGACGACTGGCATCGCGCGCATCTCCACAACCCGCGCGATGTCGTGCCCGAATCCAATATGCCGGCCTACCCATGGCTCGCGCAAAACAAGCTGGATGGCACCGAAGTCGCGCAGCACATGCGTGCGCTCAAGCGTATCGGCGACCCCTACAGCGACGAGGACATTGCTGGCGCAGCCAAGGCGGTCGAAGGCAAGACCGAACTCGATGCCGTGATCGCCTACCTGCAGGCGCTGGGCACGCACGTGTCGCAGGCCGACATGCAGGCTGCCGAAGGAGTGGAGTGAGATGGTGCCTGGACTGATTACCGCCGTCCTGCTGGTGCTCTTCGTGGGAGGCAGCATCTGGCTGTGGCGGCCGAGCGTGAAGCCGGCGATGGACGCAGCGGCCCAGATGCCGCTGGACGATGACAAGGAGGAGACCGCATGACTTCCGGATGGACCTGGTACGTCATCGCCATCGTGGTGCTCAACCTGGTTGGTTGCGTGTGGCTCTTGCGCGGCAACACCAGGCGCAGCCCATCCGATCCCAGGCCCGACGAAACGGGCCACGTATGGGACGGCGACATCACCGAATACAACAAGCCGCTGCCGCGCTGGTGGATCAACCTGTTCTACATCACCATCGTGTTCGCGGTGGGCTACCTGCTGTGGTTTGGCGTGGGTACCTTCCACGGCTACGGCAACTGGAGTTCGAAGAAGGAGCTGGCGCTGGACGAAGCCGCGGAGAACGCACGCCTCGACGACGCGCTGAAGCTCTATGCGGGCAAACCCATCGACGTGCTGGCCCAGGATCCGGGCGCCGTCGCGATGGGTCGAACCATCTTCATCAACCGCTGCGCGGCGTGTCATGGTTCGAGCGGCCATGGCGCCACCGGCTTTCCCGATCTTACCGATGACATCTGGCATTGGGGCGGTACGCCTCATCGCATCCTGGAGACCATCCAGGAAGGCCGTCAGGCCGTGATGCCTGCCTGGGGCACCACGCTGACCGCACAAGGTGGTCCCACCGCGGTCGACGACACCATTGCGTACGTGCTTTCGCTGTCCAGACCCGACCAGCCGAAGGACGCAGCAACCGAACGCGGCGAGAAACTGTTTGCCACCATCTGCGTGGCCTGCCATGGCCCGCAGGGCAAGGGCAACCAGGTCGTCGGCGCGCCGGATCTCACCGACAACTACTGGCTTTACGGCAGCAGCAAGGCCTCGTTGCGCAAGACCCTTAACGAAGGTCGCCAGGGCGCGATGCCGGCGTGGAAGCCGATCCTTGGCGATACGCGCACGCGCCTCGTGGGTGCTTACGTGTGGACGCTGTCACCACACAAGGATGCGCCCCCGGCTGGTGCCGTCGTGGCGGAATGATCCACCGGGATACCACCGTCATGCCTCGCGATACTTCCATGCCGATACAGCAATGCCTGGGCGCCTTGCTGTGGCCAAGCTTCTTCGTCGCGGGCGTGGTGACGGTGGTGTTCTTCAGCATCATCGACCCCATCGCATTGCGGGACATCACCTTTCCCTCGCTGCAGATCGGCCGGGAGCTTGGCTACACGCTGGGCTTCTTCCTGTTCTGGCTGTCGACGCTGTCGTCGAGCCTGTTCACCTGGATCCTGCTGCGACCCGGCCATCCGGGCAGCGGGTCCGGGCGTTTCGGTAGGAACCCATGAGTCGCCGCATTCCGCTTCAGGTCATCGATGATGCCAGCGATTCGTACTACGTCAGCGAACGCAAGGTCTACCCGCGTGACGTGTCGGGACGTTTCAATCGTCTTCGCGTGGCGGCTGTCGCGTGGCTGCTCGGCATGTTCTATCTGTTCCCCTGGCTGACCTGGCATGGACGGCAAGCGGTTCTGCTGGATCTTCCTGCGCGCAAGTTCCACATTTTCGGCCTGCTGTTCCTGCCGCAGGACTTTCTCTTTCTGGCAGTTCTGCTGATCATCGCGGCACTGGCCCTGTTCTTCTTTACCGCGCTGGCAGGGCGGTTGTTCTGTGGTTACGCCTGTCCCCAGACCGCGTGGACGGAAGTGTCGCTGTGGATCGAGCGCTGGTTCGAGGGTGACCGCAACAAGCGCATGAAGCTCGACGCGGGTCCGTGGACGCGCGAAAAGGTTCTTCGCAAAAGCAGCCGTCACGCCACCTGGGCGTTGTTCTCCCTGTGGACGGGCTTCACCTTCGTGGGCTACTTCAGTCCGATTGGCGACCTCGCCCGTCGCATGCCGTCTGGCTGGGGCGGGTGGGAGGCGTTCTGGATCCTGTTCTACGCCTTTGCGACCTGGGGCAACGCAGGCTTCCTGCGGCAACAGGTGTGCAAGTACATGTGTCCGTACGCGCGTTTCCAGAGTGCGATGTTCGATCGCAATACGCTGATCATTGCTTACGATCCCATGCGCGGCGAGCCGCGCGGTGCGCGCAAGCGAGGCCTGCAGAGTGTGCTCGAGCGGGCGCGGGGTCTGCTCGAAAAAGTCACGGCATACGACTATGTGTTCCGCGCCAGCCTGCATCCGTCAGCGGCCGATCATCGCGCGCAGGCAGGTGGCACCATTGCCCTCGCGGGCCGGGGTGATACGGCGGAGCCCTTGCCGAAGTTTACGATCGAGGAGCTGGGTGACTGCGTGGATTGCACTATCTGCGTGCAGGTATGCCCCACCGGCATCGACATTCGCAACGGGCTGCAATACGAATGCATTGCCTGCGGCGCCTGCATCGACGCCTGTGACGAGGTGATGGGGAAGGTGGGCTATCCCCGTGGCCTGATCCGTTACAGCACGCAGAACCAGATCGACGGCAAGCCGGGAAGGGTGCTTCGACCACGCGTCTTCGTGTATGGCGCGCTTCTGCTGGCACTGATGGGCGGCTGGTTCTATGGCGTCACCCATCGCAGCTCGTTGATGGCCGAGGTGTTGCGCGACCGCAACGCGATGTATAGCGAGACGGTGAGCGGCGGCATCCAGAATGCCTACACGCTCAAGCTGGTGAACAAGGCACAGCAGCCTCATCGCTTCCAGATCGACGTGGCCCCTGCCGACGTGAACGGGCTGGGCCTTATCGGCGGCGCGAAAACCATCATGGCAGGCAGCGGCGAAGTCCTGTCGGTGCCGATCACCGTGGCGACGACATCGGAGGTGAGCGGACGGCACGACGTGACCTTCCTCGTGCGTGACCTCGACAGCGATGCGTCGGTTTCCGTCAAAAGCAGTTTCTTTGGACCACTCCCATGACTCAGACACGCAGTACCTGGCGCGAACCCATGGTGTGGCTGCTGGTGGGGCTGCCGTTGGCGTCGGTCGCCATCGGCTTTGCCCTGCTGTTCGCCGCCGTGCATCCGGGGCAGGAAGACATGGAAACCGTGGGCCGCGTGACCAGGGTCGGCAAGTTGCTGGTGGCAGCGGAAGATCGCGAGTTACCCGCGCAAGTCGCCACCAAGGGGCTCGTGTTGCGCATCAAGGGCGACATGATCGAGGCCGTGCCCATGGATGGTGACTTTCCCCGCGGCGGCAAGCTCAGGTTGACCATCACCTCCAGCGAGCCGGCAAACCATGGCCAGGTCATCCAGCTCTCGCCCAGTGAACTGGGCTGGCGTGGCGTGGGTTCGCTGGATGGCGGTCACGACTGGCTGGTAGAACTGCGGCCGGAAAACGCGGCGTGGTTGCTGCGCGGGCATTGGGCGGCACAGGCGCGATTCGCCCGCCTGACGCCCTGATCGTGGACACCGCTGTCGATATCGGCGCGGCGGGTCAGGTTGTGGCCTGCTTCCACTGCGGTGAAAGCCTGCCGCGATTGCCGGTATGGCTTGATGTCGATGACCGACCGCAGGCCTTCTGTTGCCATGGTTGCGCGGCCGCCGCCGACTGGATCCGGCAAGCGGCGCTGAACGATTACTACCGCTTGCGCAGTGTGGCCGGTGCGCGGGTCGACGAGCTGCCCGATCTGTCCAGCTGGGATCGCGACGACCTGCTCGGCGAGCATGCCGTGCCGGTGGCCGGCGGCCTGGAAATCACCCTGCTTACCGACGGCATGCGTTGTGCCGCGTGTGCCTGGCTGATCGACCGGGCGCTGCATGGCGAACCCGGGGTACTCGACGTGGGCGCCAATGCGGTCACGGGACGCATCCGCATCGTTTGGGATCCGGCCGCGACCCGGCTCTCGTCGTTGCTCGCCCGGCTGGCGATGCTCGGTTATCGCCCCTATCTGGCGACCGGTGCCGCGCGTGAACGCGAACGCGTGGCCGAGCAGCGCCGGTGGTTGATGCGGCTTGGTGTGGCAGGCCTGGGCGCCATGCAGACCATGATGTTTTCCGAAGCCCTGTATCTGGATTTCGGACACCACATGGCGGGGGCGACGCGCGACTTCTTCCGTTGGGTGGCGCTGCTGGTCGCCACGCCGGTGGTGTTCTACGCCGGGTGGCCGTTTCTGCAAGGTTGCTGGCGCGAACTGCGGCAGCGCCACCCCGGCATGGATACGTTGATTGCGGTCTCGACCCTTCTGGCGTACCTGGCGAGCGTGGTGGAAACGCTGCGCGGCGGCGCGCAGGTCTGGTATGACGCCGCGACGATGTTCGTGTTCCTGCTGCTCACCGCGCGCTTGCTGGAGCAGCGCGCGCGCCGCATTGCCAGTGCACAGGTGGACGCGCTGGCGCGTGCGCGCCCCATGCTTGCCGTGAAGGAGCAGGCCGATGGTCATCGCGTCACCGTACCGGTGGCGTCGTTGGTGGCGGGGGATATCGCCTGCGTAGCAGTGGGTGACGTGGTGCCTGTGGACGGCACCCTGCTCGATGCCCATGCATCGTTTGAGGAGGCCTTGCTCACTGGCGAGGCGCGACCGGTGAGCCGGGCACAAGGTGCGGCCATCTACGCGGGCACCACCTGCAGGGAGACCCCGGCGCGCATCCTCGCCACGCAGGTGGGCAGCGCAACGCGTCTGTCGCACCTGACCAGGCTGGTCGAGCAGGCGCAGTCGCAGCGGCCGCCGCTGGCGCGTGTCGCAGACCGTATTGGCCAGGTGTTCGTAGCCGTGCTGATTGTGCTGGCCGTGGTGGTCTACGTGTTGTGGCGACTGCACGACCCGACGCGTGCCTTCGAGGTGACCCTGTCCCTGCTCGTGGTGAGTTGCCCGTGTGCGCTTTCGCTGGCCGTTCCCGCGGCGCTGGCGGCGAGCCACGGCGCGCTGGCGCGCATGGGCGTGCTGTCGGTGCGCTCGGGCAGTCTGGAGCATCTTGCGCGTACGACCGATGTGGTATTCGACAAGACGGGGACGTTGACCAGCGTGCAGCTGGCGGTGGATGAGGTCCGCGCGTTCGACGGGTTTGACCCGGCGCTGGCGATGCAGATCGCCGCGGCGCTTGAGCAGGACAGCCGCCATCCCATGGCCGAGGCATTCGCCAATCAGGCGACCTCGCTGCAGGTGGAAGGCATGCGGGAGGTCACCGGGCAGGGTGTCATGGGCTGTGTCGATGGTCGCGACTGGCGGCTGGGTCGAGCATCGTTTGCCGGCGCCCGCGACGACGACGGCCAGCTCTGGCTGGGCGATGGCGAACGTGTGGTCGCGCGTTTCTGCATTCAGGAAAGCCTGCGCCCGCACGCGGCGGAAACCATCACGGCCTTGCGCAAGCTCGGACTGCGCATTCATCTCGCCAGCGGTGACGGGGCAGGCGCGGTAGTGCGACTGAAGCGTCTGTTTTCGCTGGAGGATGCTCGTGCGAGGCAGTCATCCGAAGACAAGCTGGCGCTGGTGCGCGCGCTGCAGGCGCAGGGCCGCGTGGTGGCGATGATTGGCGATGGCCTCAATGATGCGCCCGTGCTTGCCGGCGCGGATGTCTCCGTGGCCATGGGCGACGGCGCGTCGCTCGCGCAACGCGCGGCGGACATGGTGCTGACCTCGCCGTCGCTGCTGCGCATTCCCGCGGCCATCCGGCTTGCCGGTCGCACCCGGCACGTCATCCGGCAGAACTTCGCCTGGGCGGTGGGGTACAACCTGCTCGCCCTGCCTTTGGCGATAAGCGGGCACGTGACGCCGGCGCTCGCGGCGCTTGGCATGGCGCTGTCGTCGCTTACCGTCACCGCCAATGCGTTGCGCCTGATGCGGCATTCGAAGGCCGGGCCCGCGTCGTGATCATCCTGCTCATGCTTGTTCCGTTGAGTCTGATGTTGCTTGCGCTGGCGATAGGTGCCTTCGTCTGGGCGGTCCGTCGCGGGCAGTTCGACGACATGGACACGCCGGCGCTGGACATTCTTCACGACGACGAGCGGCCTGGTGTCCCGTCTGCGGCGAAGACGCCGAAAAGCGGTAGCGATGTCCATGCTGATTGACGTGTTGGCGTTGTCGACGGCGTTGCTGAGCGGGTTGCTGGGCGGCGTGCATTGCGCGGCGATGTGCGGCGGCATCGCCACGGGTTTCTCCATGTGGTCACCGCGCCACGGTCTTGCCGCATCGCTGCAACTCAATGCCGGTCGCGTGCTGGGCTATCTGCTGGCAGGTGCGCTAGTGGGAGGGCTGGGCGACGGCGTGTTGCGCCTGTTCGAGTGGCATGGGCTGGTGATCGCGGCGCGGGTGGCGATGGGGATGGTGCTGATCGTCGTGGCACTGCGTCTGCTGGACCAGAAGGGGCGGCTCCGATTCCTTGGGCGCCCCGGCGTTCACCTGTGGCGTTGGCTGCAGCCATGGCAGCGGCGCCTGTTGCCGGCGGATACCGCATGGCGACGCCTGCTTGCCGGCATGCTGTGGGGCTGGATGCCCTGCGGACTCAGCGCCACCATGCTGGCAGCGGCGTGGCTGCAGGCGAGCGCACTCAAAGGCGCCATGACCATGGCGGTGTTCGGCATCGGCACGTGGCTGGTGATGGTGCCGCTGACGTGGTCGGGCGCGCGTGTCGGGCGGTGGTTGCAGCAGGCGGGGGCGCGGCGAAGCGCAGCGGCCTTCGTGCTGATGGCTGGCGTGTTGACCATGAGTGCGCCGTGGCTTATGCAGGTGCCGGCGTTTCACGGGGTGATGGGGTGGTTGGGCTGCGGGCCGGCGATGCGGTGAGGGGGTCGCGCACAAGTGCGCTCCTACAAGGACGTTCTTCTGTAGGAGCGCACTTGTGCGCGACCCTGTCGGCGAGATGCACGAAAAAAGGCCGCCTTGCGGCGGCCTTTTCGATTCACCCGAAAGTGCGATCAGTAGCGGTAGTGATCCGGCTTGTACGGACCTTCCACCGGCACGCCGATGTAGTCGGCCTGTTCCTGGGTGAGCTTGGTCAGCTTCACGCCGATCTGCTCCAGGTGCAGGCGAGCCACTTCTTCGTCCAGCTTCTTCGGCAGGCGGTACACCGTATTCTCGTAGGTGTCCTTGTTCGCCCACAGGTCGAGCTGGGCCAGCGTCTGGTTGGAGAAGCTGTTGGACATCACGAAGCTCGGGTGGCCATGGGCGCAGCCCAGGTTCACCAGGCGGCCTTCGGCCAGCATGTAGATGCTGTGGTTGGTCTTTTCAAAGGTGTAGCGATCCACCTGCGGCTTGATGGTCTCGCGCGACACGCCCTTGGCGGTGTTCAGGCGATCCATCTGGATCTCGTTGTCGAAGTGGCCGATGTTGCACACCAGCGCGTTGTTCTTCATCGCCGCCATGTGCTCCAGCGTGATGATGTCCTTGTTGCCGGTGGTGGTGACGTAGATGTCGCCGATGCCCAGCGTGTCTTCGATGGTGGTGACCTGGAAGCCTTCCATCGCGGCCTGCAGGGCGTTGATCGGGTCGATCTCGGTCACGATCACGCGGGCGCCGAAACCCTTCAGCGAGTGTGCGCAACCCTTGCCCACGTCACCGTAGCCGCACACCACGGCCACCTTGCCGGCAACCATCAGGTCGGTCGCGCGCTTGATGCCGTCGGCCAGCGACTCGCGGCAGCCGTACAGGTTGTCGAACTTCGACTTGGTCACCGAGTCGTTGACGTTGATGGCCGGTACCAGCAGCTTGCCGGCTTCGGCGAGCTGGTACAGGCGGTGCACGCCGGTGGTGGTTTCTTCGGACACGCCCTTCCACTCGGCGGCGATCTTCTTGAACCAGCCCGGACGCTCCGCTTCGGTGCGCTTCACCAGGTCCTTGATGACCTGCTCTTCGTGGTTGCCGCTGGGCGTGTTGACCCAGTCGCTGCCTTCTTCCAGCTCCACGCCCTTGTGGATGAACAGGGTGGCGTCGCCACCGTCGTCCACGATCAGCTGCGGGCCGAGCTCACCCGGGTGGGTCAGCATGTCCAGCGTGCACTGCCAGTACTCTTCCAGCGTCTCGCCCTTCCAGGCGAACACCGGCAGGCCACCAGCCGCGAGCGCGGCAGCGACGTCGTCCTGCGTCGAGAAGATGTTGCACGAGGCCCAGCGCACCGAGGCACCCAGCTCACGCAGGGTTTCGGCGAGCACGGCGGTTTCCTTCGTGCAGTGCAGGGAGCCGGACAGGCGCACGCCCTTCAGCGGCTTGTCCTTGGCGTAGCGGGCGCGGATCTGCATCAGGCCCGGCATTTCTTCTTCCGCCATGCGGATGCGGCGGCGGCCGAGGTCGGCGAGGGACATATCGCGGACCTTGAAATCCTGCGCGGCGGAGTTCTTGGTAACTGCGTTCATGTGGCTTAGCTCCGGTTGTTGCGACCTGGGAGGGTCGCATCGTTGGCCGGGCGCCGTTACAAATGAAATCCGTCGAGCCTGGCCGGGTTTCGTGATGCACGAAGCCGCGGTCGCAGCGCCCCTCGACGGGATTGACGAGTATAGCGTTCCCCGATGATGGTTTCGTCGGGACCTGCGATGGGGGTTCAGTTGGACCCGTGACTCATGGCCTGGTTCTTCGACACATCAAGGCGTTAATGTCGCAAGGGTTTACGACACAGGGGATTGCCTCAGATGGAATTGCCACCGAAGGCGAATGCGCTTCGCCGCTTCATTCTTGTTGGCCTGTTGCTGGCCGTTTCGCCGCAGGTGCCGGCCGACCAGGCGCCCCGGGCGCCGGCCAGCGCGGTTGCCGGGGGCTATCTCACGCCGCCTGCGCCGCTGCAGGCACTGGTGGATGCGCCGCGACCGCCGCAGCTCTCGATCAGCCCGCACCGTGACCTGCTGGCACTGACCCAGACGCCGGCGTTGCCAGGCATCGATGTGGTGGCGCAGCCCGAACTGAAGCTGGCCGGCCTGCGCATCAACCCGCGCACCTACGCGCAGAGCCGGTTCGTGTTCGGCACCGACCTGTGGCTGATGGACGTGGGCACGGGCAAGGAGATCCGCCTGACCGGTCTGCCAAAGCCCTTGTCCATTGCCACCTCGGCGTGGTCGCCGGACCAGCGTTACCTGGCTTTCAACCAGGTCGATGCGCGTGCAGGCACCAACGAGTTGTGGATCGTGGACGTGGCCGCGCGCTCGGCCCGCCGCCTGATCTCGCTGCCGCTCAATACGGTGGCCGGCCGCGGCTATCGCTGGATGCCTGACGGCAAGCAGCTGCTGGTACAGCTGCAGCCACAGGGGCAGGGCGCCGCGCCCGTGGCCAGCATCATCCCCACCGGTCCGGACACACAGCAGACGCAGGCCGGCGCTGGCGTCAAGGCGATCCGCACCTATCAGGACATGCTGCGCAACGAAGACGACGCGAAGCTGTTCGAGTACTACCTGCGCTCGCAATCGGCGCTGGTGGATCTGGATGGCAAGGTCACGCCGCTCGGCGAACCCGCGCTGACCACATCGATCGAGCCCTCGCCGGATGGCCGTTATCTGCTGCGCCAGCGCGTGGAGCGTCCGTTCTCTTACCTGGTGCCGGTGGACAGCTTCCCGCAGCGCATCGAAGTGCTTGACCGCGACGGCAAGCTGGTCAGGGAAATCGCGCACCTGCCGCTGGTAGAAGGCCTGCCCACGGGCAATGACGCCGTGCCCACCGGTGTGCGCGATATCGACTGGCGCGCCGATGCGCCGGCCACGCTGGTGTGGGCCGAGGCGCAGGATGGCGGCGACCCCGCGCGCAAGGCGGACATCCGTGACATCGTGCAAATGCAGGCCGCACCGTTCGACCAGGCGCCCGTGACGCTGGCCAGGCTGGGCAGCCGCTATGCCGGCGCCTATTGGGCCAACGGCAGCCTGGCGCTGGTGGACGAATTCTGGTGGAAGACCCGTCACGTGAAGGAGTGGCGCGTGTCGCCCGACCAGCCTGCGCAGGCACCGGTGCTGGTGCGCGAAGGCTCGTCCGAAGATCGCTACCGCGATCCCGGCAAGCCGGCGACCATGCCGGACGAACACGGTGAATCGCGCCTCGTCGTCACCGCTGACGGCCAGAGCATTTACCGCCTCGGCCAGGGTGCATCGCCCGAAGGCGACCGTCCGTTCATCGATCGCGTGAACCTGGTTTCCGGGCAGAGCACGCGCTTGTTCCAGTCGAAAGCACCGTACTTCGAAGATCCGCACGTGCTGCTGGACGCGGAAGGCAAGCGCGCGCTGATCTCGCGTGAATCGCCCAACGAGCCGACCAACTACTACGTGCGCGACCTGGCTGCCGACGGCAAGCTGCGCGAACTCACGCACTTTCCGAATCCGCTGCCCCAGCTGAAGGGCGTGACCAAGGAGCAGATCCGCTACAAGCGCAAGGATGGCGTGGAACTCACGGCCACGCTGTACCTGCCGCCCAACTACAACCCGAAGAAGGATGGCCCGCGCCCGATGCTGATGTGGGCGTACCCGGCCGAGTTCAAATCCGCCGATGCGGCAGGGCAGGTGCGGGATTCTCCATATCGCTTCAACCGCATCAGCTACTGGGGCCCGCAGGCCTTCCTCACCATGGGTTACACGGTGCTGGACAACTTCGCCGTGCCCATCGTGGGCGAGGGCAACAAGGAGCCCAACGACACGTATATCCCGCAGCTGGTCGCCAGTGCGGAAGCGGCGGTGGATGAAGTGGTGCGCCGTGGCGTCGCCGACCGCAACCGCATCGCGGTGGGCGGGCATTCCTACGGCGCCTTCATGACTGCCAACCTGCTCGCGCACACGCGCCTGTTCAAGGCCGGCATTGCGCGTAGCGGCGCCTACAACCGCACGCTGACCCCGTTCGGCTTCCAGTCGGAAGAGCGCAATTACTGGCAGGCTACCGACGTGTACAACGCCATGTCCCCGTTCAACTACGCCGGGGACATCAAGGACGCGTTGCTGATGATCCACGGTGAGCAGGACAACAACTCCGGCACGTTCCCGATCCAGAGCGAACGCATGTACGCGGCCATCAAGGGCCTGGGTGGCACCGCGCGCCTGGTGCTGCTGCCGAACGAAGCGCACGCGTATCGCGCACGCGAGTCGATCATGCAGATGCTCGCGGAGATGAATAGCTGGCTGGAGACTTACGTGAAGCAGGCCAAGCCAGCCGACAAGGCGGCAGTGACGCACTGATCGTCCGAAATAGTTGCAAAGGAAACGGGGCGCATAGGCGCCCCGTTTCTTTCCGGGCTGACCGGATTGTTTTTGTGGCGGTGCACAAATCCGTGTCGCTTGGGGTAGTCTTGGACGTCCAGACATCCGCAACGTGGCATCGATGAACCAGCACCGCAGTCCTGAGTTCGCCCCGCACGACGCGCCCCTGCGCGAAGACGTCCGCCGCCTCGGCACCCTGGTCGGCACCATGCTGGCCGAGCAGATTTCCCCCGCCTTCCTCGACGAAGTGGAGCGCATCCGTACCGCCGCCATCGAACGTCGCGTGGACGAGGCGCCGCTGAACACGCTGTCCGGCTTGCTTACCGGGCTGGAAACCGACAAGGCGGAGTCGCTGGCCCGCGCCTTTGCCACGTACTTCCAGGCGGTGAACATCGCCGAACGCATCCATCGCATCCGTCGTCGCCGCGACTACCAGCGCGAAGGCGGGGCGCCGCAGCCCGAATCCCTGCTCGATGTGCTCACGCGCCTGAAGGCGCAGGGCGTGGAAGCGGGCGAACTGATCGAGTGGCTGGAACGGTTGCAGGTGGAACCGGTTTTCACTGCGCATCCCACCGAAGCCGTGCGTCGTTCTCTGCTGGAGAAGGAACAGTCCATCGTACGGGCGCTGGTCGATAACTTCGATCCCACACGCACACCGCAGGAGCGCAAGGAAGACGACGATCGCATCTTCATGGCGCTCAGCTCGGGCTGGCAGACGGCCGAAGCCTCGGCGGTGAGCCCCACCGTGCAGGACGAGCATCATCATGTCGGCTTCTATCTCGCCAACCCCATCTATCGCATCGTTCCTGCAGTCTACGAGTCGTTGGCCGATGCTCTGCAGACGGTCTATGGCGTGGCCGTGCCCATTCCGCGCCTGCTGAGCTTCGCCACCTGGGTGGGGGGCGACATGGATGGCAACCCCAACGTCGGTGCCGCCACCATCGCAGCGAGCCTGTCCACGCAGCGCGCGCATGTGCTGGAACATTACATGGAGGACATCGCCGGTCTCGCGCGCCTGCTGAGCCAGACGGAAGATCGCGTGCCGGTCGGCAGCGACCTGGCCAACCGCCTGTTCGACTATCGCGTGCGATTCCCGGAGGCCGCGGCCAAGGTGCGGCCGCGCCACGCCGACATGCCGTACCGCAGCCTGCTCACCATCATCCGCGCGCGGCTGGAGGCAACGCATGACGACGACCATCCGGAAGGCTACGCGTCGGTCGACGCGTTGCTGGATGACTTGCACCTGATCGCCGCCAGCCTGATCGATCATCGTGGACTGCACGCCGGCGCGTACGCGGTACGGCGCCTGATCTGGCGCGTGCGCACATTCGGATTCCACCTGGCGCGCCTGGACGTGCGGCAGGATTCGCGCGTGCATGACGACGCTTTGTCCCAGTTGCTCGACGATGCGGAGTGGTCCACGCGCGACTCCCCGGAACGCGCCGAGCGCCTGCGCGCCTTCGCGGGCGGCCAGCAGACGCTGCCGGAAAGCGACGGTGAGGCGGCCGTTTCCCTGCATGACGTGTTCGCCACCTTGCGGGATGCACGCACTCGCTACGGTGCCGAAGCGCTGGGGTTGTACATCATCAGCATGGCGCGTTCCGCCGCGGACGTGCTCGCCGTGCTGGCGCTCGCGCGCCACGGCGGGTTGGTGGACGAGGGGCGCGTTCCGCTGGACGTGGCGCCGCTGTTCGAAACCGTGGACGACCTGGCCAATGCGCCCGCCACGCTCCGGGCGTTGCTGGACGACCCGGTGTACCGCGAGCATCTTGCCTCGCGCGGCAACCGTCAGTGGGTCATGCTGGGCTATTCCGACAGCGGCAAGGACGGTGGCACGCTGGCGTCGCGCTGGGGGCTGCAGCGCGCCCAGGTGGAACTGCTGGAAGTGGCGGACCAGGCGGGTATCCGGTTGTCGTTCTTCCATGGTCGTGGTGGCTCGGCCAGTCGCGGCGGCTCGCGCATCACGCCCGCACTCATGTCATCACCGCGCGGTTCGGTGGCTGGCGTACTGCGCGTGACCGAGCAGGGTGAGGTGATCCACCGCAAGTACGGCATCCGCGCACTCGCCTTGCGGAACCTGGAGCAGACCATCGGCGCCGTGTTGCGCGCGTCGCTGCGTCCGCGCACGCATGAGCCGCGCGAGGACGAGTGGCGCGATCGCATGAGCCGCCTGGCGGCGCGCAGTCGCGAGCACTACCGGGCCTTCGTCGATCGCGAGGGCTTCGTCGATTACTTCCGCTCGGCCACGCCCATCGACGTGATCGAGCGCATGACGCTGGGCTCACGGCCGTCGCGCCGGCGCAGCATGCGCGGCGTGCAGGATCTGCGCGCCATCCCCTGGGTGTTTGCCTGGACGCAGTGCCGTTCGATCCTGCCGGGCTGGTACGGGTTGGGCAGCGCGCTCGAGTACGGTGTAAGCGAGTACGGCGAAGCGGCGATGTCGGAGATGGCTTATGACTGGCCGTTCTTCGCCAACATGCTGGACGACGTGTCGATGGTGTTGGCCAAGTGTGATCTAGGCATCGCCGAGGCGTTCTCCACCTTGGCCGGACCGCTGCACGAACCCTTCTTCGGCCTGATCCGCGAGGAATTCGCCCGCACGCGCCATTGGCTGATGCGCCTGAAGCAAAACGACACGCTGTTGCAGAACGCGCCGCGGCTGGCGACGTCCATTGACCTGCGCAACCCCTACGTCGACCCGATGAGCCTGTTGCAGGTGGATCTGCTCAAGCGCTGGCGCGGGGGCGGGGAGAGCGACGATGCGCTGCTCACGGCGCTGGTGGCGTGCGTGAATGGTGTGTCTCAGGGGCTGCAGAATACGGGTTGAGGTGAGGCCAGTCGCGCACAGGGTGCGCTCCCACAGTGAATGTTGCCTCATTGTAGGAGCGCACCCTGTGCGCGACTGGACCCGCCTCAGAACTCAGGCATCCAGCTCCGACCACCGGGCATAGGCCGTATCCAGCTCGGCCTGCAGCTTTGCCACGGCGTCGTTTGCCTTCATCACCGCCGCGTTGTCCTGCTTGTAGAAATCAGGATCATTCATTGCTTCGGTACGCGCGGCGATGTCCGCTTCCAGTGCTTCGATGCGGCCGGGCAGCTGCTCCAGTTCGCGGGCGTCCTTGTAGCTGAGCTTGCGCTTCGGCTCGGCGGCGGCTGCAGGCGTCGCCGCCGGAGCCGACGTGCCCTTGGTTTCAGCTGGCCTGGACGCGGACGGCGCGGGACGCTGGCGCAGCCAGTCGCTGTAACCGCCCACGTACTCGCCGATGCTGCCGTGGCCTTCCAGCACCAGCGTGCTCGACACCACGTTGTCGAGGAACTCGCGGTCGTGCGACACCAGCAGCAAGGTGCCCTGATATTCGGTGAGCAGCTCTTCCAGCAGCTCCAGTGTTTCGACGTCCAGATCGTTGGTCGGTTCGTCCATCACCAGCAGGTTGGATGGCTGCGCGAACAGCTTGGCCAGCAGCAGGCGATTGCGTTCGCCGCCGGACAGTCGCGTGATCGGTGCGCGCGCACGCTCGGGTGAGAACAGGAAGTCCTGCAGGTAGCCGATGATGTGTTTGCGCGTGCCGTTGAGCTCGATGTACTCGCGGCCTTCGGCCACGTTGTCCAGCGCGTTGAGTGCGTTGTTGAGCTGCACGCGATGCTGGTCGAAGTAGGCGATCTGGATGCCGGTGCCCAGGGTGGCGTGCCCGCGTTCGGGCTTGAGCTCACCCAGCATGATCTTCAACAGCGTGCTCTTGCCGGCGCCGTTCGGTCCGATGATGCCGACGCGGTCACCGCGCATGATGGTGGTGCTCAGGTTGTCGATCAGCACGCGTCCGCCGTAGCCCTGGTGGACGTGCTCCAGGTCGATCACCTTCTTGCCCGAGGCCTGTGCATTGGCCAGCGTCATCTTCACGTTGCCGGAAAGATTGCGGCGCTCGCTGCGTTCCACGCGCAGCGCCTTGAGCGCGCGCACGCGGCCCTCGTTGCGCGTGCGGCGGGCCTTGATGCCCTGGCGGATCCACACTTCTTCCTGCGCCAGCTTCTTGTCGAACAGTGCGTTGGCTTGCGCTTCGGCATGCAGGCGTTCTTCGCGACGACGCAGGTAGTTGTCGTAGTCGCCCGGCCAGTCGGTGAGCTGGCCGCGATCGATTTCCACGATGCGCGTGGCGAGCGCGCGCAGGAAGCTTCGGTCATGCGTGATGAAGATGATGCTGCCTTCGAACTGGCGCAGGAAGTTTTCCAGCCAGCCGATGGCTTCGATGTCGAGGTGGTTGGTGGGTTCGTCGAGCAGCAGCACGTCGGGCTTGCGCACCAGTGCCTGCGCCAGCAGTACGCGACGCTTCATGCCGCCGGAAAGCGCGGAAAAATCGGTGTCGCCCGGCAACTCGAGGCGGGTCAGCACGTCGGTGACGCGACGATCGAGATCCCAGCCGTGTTGCGCTTCGATCTGCGTCTGCACGTCGCCGAGTGCATCCATGTCGCCTTCGGCAAGCAGGTGGTGATAGCGCGCGAGCAACTGGCCAAGATCACCCAGGCCTTGCGCGACGACGTCGAACACGCTGCCGGCGGTGTCCTGCGGAACCTCCTGCGCCATGCGCGCGACGACGATGCCGCTCTGTACGCGCACTTCGCCGTCGTCGGCGTGTAGCTCGCCGGCGATGAGCTTCATCAGGGTGGATTTGCCTTCGCCATTTCGACCGACGATGCACACGCGCTCGTTCGCCTCGATGGAGAGGTCGACGTGTTCGAGCAGGAGAGGGCCGCCGATGCTGAAGTCGACGCGCTGTAGTTGGATAAGAGACATCCGCCCATTTTAGGCGATGTGTCGCCCGCGCCTATCCGGCTGGCGTTCGATTCAAAGAATCGGTGGCACCGCCGATAGGCTGGTGTGGGGCTGTGCGCCAGTCGGCAAGATGTGGAAGGGATGAGGCAAGGTCGTTGCTTTTTCAGACAAAAAAGCGGCGACTTTCAGAAAAAATGTCTTTTCCCCTACGTCGTTTGAGGGCACACTCGCTTGAAACGTAGACAAAGCTTTCACAGTGAAATTTACGTTACGACGACGCCTCAGGCGTCGTTTTCGTTTTATCGTCCATGGAAACATGGACTTATGCGATCTAATTCAAGTATTGTCTGGGCCTGTGGCGGTGGCGTTGCAGTTCAGGGTTTGTAACGCCGGATAAAGCGGCAGCGGAAGCGAGGAAACTGGGGTGGCCATCAAGTCCAACACGCCGGCCAGGGCAGCAACCTGGCGCCAGGGCCTGCTCGCCTTGCTGGTGAGCGTCGCGGGCGGTTTCGCCAGCCTCGCGCACGCCGGCGACGCTGCCATCGTCATCAACGAAACCGATGGCCAGGTCATCACGGCGGTCAACGCGGATGAGCCCAATCACCCGGCCTCCCTGGCCAAGATGATGACGCTGTACCTCGCCTTCCAGGCGGTGCAGAACGGCACGCTGAAGATGGACCAGGAACTGCCCGTGTCTTCGTGGGCCGCATCCAAGGCACCGACCAAGCTCGATCTGCGCAACGGCCAGACCATTTCGGTGGAAGACTGCGTGCTCGGCATGATCACCAAGTCGGCCAACGATGCCGCCACCGTGATGGCCGAAGGTCTCGGCGGCAACGAGAGCCACTTCGTCGAGATGATGAATGCCCAGGCTCAGCTGCTGGGCATGAGCAACACCCGCTTCGCCAACGCGTCGGGCCTGCCCGACCCGTCGGACACCACCACGGCCCGCGACATGAGCAAGCTGGCCATGGCGCTGTACCACGACTTCCCGCAGTACTCGCACTACTTCGCCACCAAGGACTTCACGTTCCGCGGTCGCCTGGTGCGCGGTCACAACAACCTGATGGACAAGTATCCCGGCATGGACGGCCTGAAGACCGGCTTCACCAATGCCGCGGGCTTCAATCTGGCCTCCACCGCCGTGAAGGATGGCCGCCGCCTGTTCTCCGTGGTGATGGGCGGTCGTACCGCCGCCACGCGCGACCGGCTGATGGCTCGCCTGCTCGACGACGGTTTCGAGAATCAGGAAACCCCGGCCGAGCTGGTCGCCCAGGCTGGCGAAGCTCCGGCATCCACCGCCAAGGGCCGCCGTTCGGCCAAGGCCGCGACCGCCGTGGCCGATGCCTCGACCGGTTCGCGTCGCCACCATCGTCGCTCGTCGAAGACGGAAGCCGTTGCCAGCGCCACGGCGTCGTGCTCGAAGAAGAAGAAGGGCAGCACCTGCCCGGCCACCGCCACGCGCAGCAGCAAGACGGCGTCGGCCGCGGGTCAGAAGGTAGCCTCGGCGGCGAAGTCGCCGGACAAGTGAGCTCGCCTCGCGAATGAACGACAGGACGGGCCGCGCAAGCGGCCCGTTTTTGTTGGTGCCTGTAGGAGCGCACCCTGTGCGCGACCGCGGCGCGGCGGTGTACCGCCATCCTGATCGCCGCCCGGGTGGGCATGGCCCTGCATGTGTCGCGCACAGGGTGCGCTCATCCATGAGATGGATAGCCTGCCGCGACCCATAAAAAAGGGCCGCTTTCGCGGCCCTTTTTCATCACTGCAGCAAGCGGGGCTTACTTCAGCTTGGCATCGGCGCGCAGCGCCTCGGCCTTGTCCGTCTTTTCCCACGAGAACGCGGTGTAGGTCTTGCCGTCCGGACCCTTCACTTCGTACGGGGTGCGGCCGAAGTGACCGTAGCTGGCGGTCTGCTGGTACATCGGGTGCACCAGGTCGAGCATCTTGATGATGCCGTACGGGCGCAGGTCGAAGTGCTTGCGGATCAGCTTCTCGATCTTCTCGTCGGCGATCTTGCCGGTGCCGAAGGTGGTGACCGAGATGGAGGTCGGCTCGGCCACGCCGATGGCGTAGCTCACCTGCACTTCGCAACGGTCGGCGATGCCGGCGGCCACGATGTTCTTGGCCACGTAGCGGGCGGCGTAGGCGGCCGAACGGTCAACCTTCGACGGATCCTTGCCCGAGAACGCGCCACCACCGTGACGGGCCCAGCCGCCGTAGGTATCGACGATGATCTTGCGGCCGGTCAGGCCGCAGTCGCCCACCGGGCCGCCGATCACGAACTTGCCGGTCGGGTTGATGTGGAACTTGGTGCCCTTGTGCAGCAGCTTGGCCGGCAGGACCGGCTTGAGGATGTACTCGCGCACGGCCTCGATCAGGTCCTTCTGCTTCACGCTCGGGTCGTGCTGGGTGGACAGCACCACGGCGTCGATGGCAACGGCCACGTCGTTTTCATAGCGCAGGGTGACCTGGCTCTTGGCGTCCGGGCGCAGCCACGGCAGCGGCGAGTTCTTCTTCTTGCGGACCTTGGCCTGCTGCTCCACCAGACGGTGCGAGTAGTAGATCGCAGCCGGCATGTAGTCCTTGGTTTCGTTGGTGGCGTAGCCGAACATCAGGCCCTGGTCGCCAGCGCCCTGTTCTTCCGGCTTCTTGCGGTCCACGCCCTGGTTGATGTCCGGCGACTGCTTGCCGATCAGGTTCAGCACGCCGCAGGTCTCGCCGTCGAAGCCGACGTCGGAGGAGTCATAACCGATGTCGGTGATGACCTTGCGGGTCAGCGCTTCCAGGTCGATCCAGGCGCTGGTGGTGATTTCGCCGGCCACGATGGCCACGCCCGTCTTCACCAGCGTTTCGCAGGCCACGCGCGCGCGCGGATCCTGCGCGATGATCGCATCGAGGACGGCATCGGAGATCTGGTCGGCGACTTTGTCCGGATGGCCTTCGGAGACCGACTCGGAGGTGAAGAGGAAGTTGCTCATCGCGGGTTATATCCTTCCTTACGGATAAAGAGATAAATGGGGGTGGCGCATGATACACGGCCTACCCTCGGTTTGCAGCCTCAGCATGGGGTCGACATATGACGATTTCATGCCGATTCAGCCATTTGGACGGCTTTGCGGCTGGTTTCCCGGGGCCGTTCCGGGAACGCCGAAACCGCCCAAAAGGCGGTCTGGCAAGCCATCAGGATACCCCAAGGGTGTCGCACGGGCTCGCGCGGGACACCCGACGGGCCCGCTGACGAGGCCCGCACCGGCGCCTCAGGCAGGTTGTCGCAGGCGGGTAAAGCCGTCGTCGCTCCAGTCCTCGCTGCCCACCCCGTGGTGCACGAAGAACAGGCCGTCGGGGTCGTAGCGCCGCTTGGCGGCGGCCAGGCGCGGGTAGTTGCTGCCCCAGAACGAGGCCTGCCAGTTCGGCTCGAAGTAATTGCTTTCGGATACGTAGGAGCCCGCGCCGGGGGCGACCACCAGCAGCGCGTCCATGCATTGGTCGATGCGGGTCCTGTCCTGGCGGGCCTTGGCCAGGTCCGGCGAGGCGCCGGGCATGCCAGGGAAGGCTGGATCGCTCTCGCTGCCGGTAATGGCCAGCGCGAAGGCATCCATGGCGCCCGGGTTCATGGCGGTGTCGCGCGATCGGGCAATGGCGTCTTCCGGCGCACCGGCGAGGCCCTTGTTGAAATGCAGCGAGAAGCCCCACTGGCGTGTGGCCTGGAACATCGCCCCGGCCAATGCATCGATGCGGTGCTCATCGAGCAGCGACTGCGGCAGCCAGCCGGAGCGGTAGCCATGGATGAACTGGCCCACCTGTCCCTCGTCACCGGCCCATAGCACGTGGTTGCGCGGCGCATCGGGGCGGCTGTCGGCCACGATCAGTTGCGGTGCATGCTGGCGGAAGAAATCCGCGTCCCAGAAGCGCCGCGCGGGCAGGGCGATCACCCGCGGCTCCTCTTTGAACTGATAGGCGCTGCGCGCCTTCACCCATGCAAAGAACGGCGCCCAGACCTGTTCCGCTTCCTGCTGGCTCAGGCCCTGGAACACCATGGAGAGGTGCAGCATGTTCTGGTGAAACTTCATCTGTTCGCCCCAGTGCGGGTTGAACAGGGCGTTGCGATAAAAGCGCATGGCCTGCGCGATCAGCTCGCGATAGGACGCCTCGGAGTCGGCTTGGATGGCGCCGAACACGGCGCCAAAGGTGTCGGGCAAGTCATGCGTCAGCAGGGTCAGCTTCGTCACCACCCCGATGCTTCCGCCACCACCACCCTTGATGGCCCAGAACAGCTCGGGCTCGTGGCAGGCGTTGACTACGTGCACCTTGCCGTCCGCCGTCACCACTTCGGCCTCCAGCAGATTGCCGCTGGCGCTGCCGAAGCGCTTGGAGAAACTGCCGAAGCCGCCGCTCTGCACCAGGCCTGCCACGCCCACCGTCATGCAGCCGCCACCCTGCACGTAACGCCCGCCTTCCGTGGTGACGGCGGTGTATGCGTCCACCCACATTGCTCCCGCTTCCACCGTGACGGCGGTGCGCGGCGCCTGTTTGCCTTCGCAGCCTTGCGGCACGAAGGCCTCATGTAGTGACACGCGATTCATGTGGCGCGTCCACACCAGCAGCGAGTCGGGTGCGTCCGAGGTGCCCTGGTAGCTGTGGCCGCCACCTTTCACCACCAGCCGCAGGCGATGCTTGCGGGCGAAGTTCACTGCCGCCACCACATCGCCGGTGTTCTCCGCTGCCACGGCGTACGCGCTGGGACGGGAAGTCCATGCATCGACCCAGCCGCTGGTCTGGGTGAGCGAGGGCGTGTCGCCCAGGTAATAGGGGTTGCGGATCTGCTTCAGCGCTTCCTCGCTGGCGGCATTGCCCACCGTCTCGAATGGCGAATGGAGCTGCTGCAGCCGACCGCCCACCGACTGGCCGAGCTGGTCCCACTGGGCCTGCGACGGCCAGCCCGGATCGCCCGGCCGCACCCGTGTGAAGGGGCCGGTGAATCCTTTCGCGGCGGTGCGTGCCGAGACCGTGACCGGCGAGAGCGCCAGCGGAAGTAGCGGAAGGGCGATAGCGGCCTTGAGCAGATCGCGGCGGTGCATGGCGGACTCCGGTGCGTTGGGTGCCGGCCACTCTGCGCCCATCCGGCGCGGGAGCAAGCACGAGGTGATGAATGGTGCCCCGGCCGGGACGAACGGAGGGCTGGCGGTGACCGGCGTTGGACATACCTGTCCAGACATACATAATCGAAAGCTCCCCGACAGTAGAGCGAACGCATGAAGCGACTGACCTGGCTGGCTTTCCTCCTGCTCTCCCTGGTGGCCCCGGCCATGGCCCAGGCAGACAGCGCGCCGTCCTCCCACTGGGCGCCCGACATCGAGGCCTTCGTGGCCGCCGACCATGAGCGTCCGCCGATGCACAACGGCGTGCTGTTCATCGGCAGCTCGTCCATCCAGTACTGGAAGTCGCTGGCCGAGGATTTCCCTGGTGTCCCGGTGATCAACCGTGGCTTCGGCGGCTCGGCGCTGCCCGACTCCACTTATTACGCCGATCGCATCGTGTGGCCGTACAAGCCCAACCTGATCGTGATGTATGCCGGCGACAACGACATCAACGACGGCGCCACCGCCGACCAGGTGCTCGCCTCGTTCCAGAAGTTCGTGGCGCGTGCGCGCGAAGGCGTACCCGGCGTGCCCATCGTCTACGTCTCGATCAAGCCGAGCGTGGCCCGCATCGCGTTGTGGCCGACCATGAAGGCGGCCAACGACAAGATCCGCGACTGGGCCGCCACGCAGAAAGACGTCCGTTTCGTGGACATCGCGCCCGCGATGTTCAATGCGCAGGGCAAGCCTCGCCCGGAACTGTTCCGTCCCGACGGCCTGCACATGCTGCCGAACGGTTATGCGCTGTGGATCGCCGCGCTGAAGCCGGTGCTGGCCGACTATGGCTTCGTGACCCGGCGTATTCAGTAAACCAGCGCCCGCGCCTGCACGAAGGCGAAAAAGAACACCGCGTTCGGATCATTGCGCACCGCCTGCAGTTCGTGCCGCATGCCTTCGACCGTCGCGGTGTCCACTTTGCCGGTGGCCACCAGCTGGTCGGCCGCCGACAGCAGCAGCTCTTCCCAGAACTCGATCATCTGCTTGCGCTTGCCGGGCTGGCGGTTGTCGAGGTGGAAGCTTTTCACCTCGGTCTGCACGTCGCGGTAGCCGCCGGCCAGCAGCAGGTTGCCGAGTTTTGCGCCGATGAAGGGGTCGCCACCGCTGTCGTACTGCAGGTCGTTGAAGGCCATCCAGTAGCGCAGCAGGTTCGGCGAGTAAGGGTCCAGGAAGAACGAGGCGTTGAGCACCTCGGTCACATAGATCACGGCGCCGGGGCTGAGCACGCGGCGCAGTTCGCTCAGCACGCGGGCGGGGCTGGGCATGTGTTCAAGCACCCAGCACAGGTAGGCCGCATCGAAGCTGCGGTCGGCGAAGGGCAGGTCGGTGGCATCGGCTTGCTGCAGGGTATAGCGCGCGCTGCACCAGGCGGTGGTGGCCAGGTTCTGCTCCGCTGCCGCCAGCTGCGCGGCGGAGAGGTCCACACCCGTCACATGCAGGTTCGGGAACCGGCGCAGCAGGATTTCCGTCTGTGCCCCGACGCCGCTGCCAATCTCCAGCAGCCTCGTCGCCTCGCTGTAATCGATGCGATTGAACAGGGTGGTCTCGAACATGCGTGCCTGGCGCACCAGTCGTGACTGCTCTTCGGGCGAAAAGCCATGGATGTAGGGAAACTCACCGGTGACAATGCTGTTCACGGCGGCAACCTCTGCGTGGCGACATGACGGGGAACGCTACGCCGCCCGCTGTCGACGTGAAGTCGCCGGGACGCTCAGGACGCCTTCGTCGATGGTTTCGCGTGTGGATGGGAAAGGATGAACGCCATGACGTCGCCCAGCGTTGGCGCCGCGCCGTCCATGGGGCGCGACAGCGCGAACAGCAGGGCTTCGTGGCCCACGCCCGGGTAAGTGCGCAGGCGGCTGTCCTCGCCCTCGGCCTGGGTAGCGCGATACAGCGAAATCGCGTTCGACGGTTCCACCTCGTCGTCATCCGTGCCCTGCAGCAACAGCATCGGCGGCTCGGCGCCGTGCACGTAGGACACGGGCTGGCCGCGCCGCTGCTGCGCTGGCGTGGCACCAAACACGCCGAGCATGATGGCGTCGTCCTGCGGCACGGGGACAAAGTCGTAGCAGCCGGCCAGACCGATCAGGCCGGCGAGATCCGCGGGTTGCATCCCGTGTGCGCCCAGCCATTCGGGGTCGGTGGCCAGCAGCGCCGCGATCTGGCCGCCTGCGGAATGCCCCATGACGAACACGTCGTCGGGCGCGCCGCCCAGTTCTGTCGCGTGCGCGTGAGTCCAGGCCACGGCGCTTGCCGCATCCTGCATGAAGCCATCCAGCCGCACCTGCGGGTACTTGCGGTAATCGGGGATCACCGCCACCACGCCGTGCGCTGCCAGCGCGGTGCCGACGAAGCGGTACCACGCGCGTTCGCCCTGCACCCAGGTACCGCCGTAGAAGAACACCACCACGGGCGCGTGGGAGGCGTGCGCCGGTGCATAGACGTCCAGCGCCAGGCCGTGCGCTTCATCGAACACGATGTCCGCGTGCTGCGTGATGTCGCGATGCTGGTCTGTCGCATTCAGGCCGGCGAACAGCGTGGCCTCGCAACCGCCAAGCCACAGCGGCGCCATGAGTAGCAGCACCCGGATGAACGGGGGAAAGGACAGCAGCTTGCGCGTTGGCTCGAAGGGCATGGCGGCGGGAGTCACTGGGACATGCCCATGATGCCGTGTCGCCACGCGCAAGGGTTTGCGGCGGACTCAGGCGGCGAGGCGCACGCCGTCCTGCAGGCTGGCGAAATACTCGCGCGTCAGGCGCAACTGGTCCTGCGCGGTCTCGGCCCGGTTCACCACGTCGCGGAACGCGGTGTTCTCCGCACGATCCTTCGCGTACCAGCCCAGATGCTTGCGCGCGATACGCACGCCCTGCAGCTCGCCATAGAACGCGTAGAGATGCTCCAGGTGATGCACGAGGATGTCGCACACCTCCCTCGGTGTCGGCTCCGGTAGCGTTTCACCGGTGGCCAGGTAATGGGAGATCTCGCGGAAAATCCACGGCCGGCCCTGTGCGCCGCGGCCCACCATCACCGCGTCCGCGCCGGTGACGTCCAGTACGTGCTTCGCCTGCTGCGGCGTGACCACGTCGCCGTTGGCGAAGATGGGAATGCCCACGCTGGCCTTCACCGCGGCGATGGTGTCGTACTCCGCATCGCCTTCGTACTTGTCGGCGCGCGTGCGGCCATGCACGGCCAGTGCGGCGATGCCGGCATCCTCGGCGATCTTCGCGATGGTCAGCGCGTTCTTGTTCTGGCGATCCCAGCCGGTGCGGATTTTCAGCGTCACCGGGATGTCCACGGCATCCACCACGGCCTTCACGATGCGCGCCACCAGCGGTTCGTCCTGCAGCAGCGCCGAGCCGGACCACACATTGCAGACCTTCTTGGCCGGGCAACCCATGTTGATGTCGATGATCTGCGCGCCGTGGCCGGCGTTGTAACGCGCCGCCTCGGCCAGCATCGCCGGGTCGTAGCCGGCGATCTGCACGCTCACCGGTTCGGGCTCGCCTTCATGATCCATGCGCTGGCGCGACTTGCGCGTCTGCCACAGGCGCGGATCGGCGTTGGTCATTTCCGACACGGCCAGGCCCGCACCCAGCCGTTTGCACAGCAGGCGGAAAGGCTTGTCGGTGACCCCGGCCATGGGCGCGAGCACCACGGGCGGGTCGATGCGGTAGGGGCCGATCTGCATCCGGCCATTGTACCCGGGTGAAGGACCCCTTGTAGGAGCGCACTTGTGCGCGACCGTTGAGCTGCGGTCTCACCGCTCCGTAGGCTTGTCGCGCACCAGTGCGCTCCTACAGGAGACGCGTCAGTGCGCCGCCCGGGCCGCCAATGCCTGCGCCTGGGCCGGCTCGTGCTTGTGCCTGAACAGCAGCATGAACAGCACGGCCACGACCAGCGAATACGTGGCAAAGGTGATCCAGATGCCGGTCCAGTCCTTGCTCTCGTCCGGATGGGTGAAGAACGCTTCGATCACCAGGCCGCTGATGGAGCTGCCCAGCACCGCGCCGATGCCGTTGGTCATCAGCATGAACAGGCCCTGCGCGCTGGCGCGGATCGATGGATCGCTCTGGCCTTCCACGAACAGCGAGCCGGAGATGTTGAAGAAGTCGAAAGCCATGCCGTACACGATGCACGACAGCACGATCATCCACAGGCCCGGGCCCGGGTTGCCATAGGCGAACAGGCCAAAGCGCAGCGTCCAGGCCAGCATGCTGATCAGCATCACCGTCTTGATGCCAAAGCGGCGCAGGAAGAACGGAATCGCCAGGATGAACAGCGTTTCGGAGATCTGCGAGATGGACATGATGATGGCCGGGTAACGCACGGCCACCAGGTCCTTGTACTCATCCATCTTCGCGAAGTCGTGCAGGAACGTGTCGCCGTAGGCGTTGGTCAGCTGCAGCGCCGCGCCCAGCAGCATCGCGAAGATGAAGAAGACGGCCATGCGCGCGTCGCGGAACAGCTTGAACGAGGTCAGGCCGAACGTATCAAGCCACGACTGCTGCGCGCTGCGCTGGAAGCGCGGCGGGCACAGCGGCAGCGTGAAGGCATACAGGCCCAGCAGCAGTGCTGCGCCCGACGCCACGTAGAACTGGCCCGACGAGGTCTCCAGGCGCAGCAGGCTCACCGTCCACAGCGCGGCGATGAAGCCCACCGTGCCCCACACGCGGATCGGCGGGTAATCCTTGATGATGTCCTTGCCCTCGCCCTTGAGCGCGTTGTAGGCCACCGCGATGGAAAGCGAGATGGTGGGCATGTAGAACATCATGTTCAGCAGCATCACCCAGAACAGCAGGCTGGGCGACTGCACCAGCGGCACCGCGAACAGGATGCACGCGCCGCAGAGGTGGAAGATGCCGTAGAGCTTTTCCGCGTTGATGTATTTGTCTGCGATCACGCCGGCAATGGACGGCATGAACAGCGACGCGATGCCCATGGTGGAGAAGATCGCGCCGAACTGCGCGCCGGACCAGTGCTTGGTCTGGAACCAGTACGCGCCAATGGTGAGCAGCCACGACCCCCATACAAAAAATTGCAGGAAGTTCATGGCAATCAGGCGCAGTCGCAGGTTCATCAGCTGGATTCGTGTATTTCGGGCGGTGGCGAAGGGCGGGGATGGCACGCTCTGGCCATCAGGCCGGGCGTTGGCCGGGCCTGTCTGGACGAGCCGGGAATCCCCTTGCGGACGTCCCGGAACCAGCCGGGGCCGTGCCAAAATAGTGGCAGCCTAGAGGACCGCTGCGGTGGCGACAAGTTGCGCCGCCACGAAGTCCCGCCGTTCCCCGCCCCCTGGAGAAAGACGTGAGCCTGTTCCTGACCATCGCCCTGGTCCAGCTGGTCGCTCTCATGAGCCCCGGTCCGGACTTCTTCTTCGTGTCGCAGACTGCAGTGAGTCGCACGCGTCGCCAGGCCATGTTCGGCGTCATCGGCATCACGCTGGGCGTCATGATCTGGTCGGCGCTGGCACTGGCCGGGCTTCAGCTGGTGCTGCAGCGGCTGGCTTGGCTGGAGCGCCTGATCTCCGTTGCCGGTGGCCTGTATCTGGCCTGGATGGGCCTGAAGATGCTGCGCGGTGCGATGAAGGCGCCGGCGGTGGCGGGCGAGCCCAGGCAGGTGCTGCAGCAGAGCGACGGGGCGACGCTGCGCGCCGGCCTGCTGACCAATCTGTCCAATCCCAAGGTGGTGATCTACTTCGGCAGCGTGTTTTCCGCCTTTCTTGGCGACCGCGTGGATGCCTCCACGCGTTGGGGCCTGTGGGCGCTGGTGAATGTGGAAACGCTGCTGTGGTTCACCCTGGTGGCCGGCGTGTTCGCCTTGCCGGCGATGCGTCGCGGATATCTCAGACTGTCGCGCTGGATCGACGGCCTGGCTGGCGCCGTGTTCGTGGCGTTCGGCTTGCACCTGATCTTCGCGAAACGCGGCATCTGACGCACCGGGAAAACGCGCTCAGGGCAGCAATTTGCCCGGGTTGAGGATGCCTTCCGGGTCGAATGCCGCCTTCACGTTGCGCATCAGATGCAGCGTGGATGCCTGCAGCGCAAGCGGCATGAATTCCTTTTTCACCAGCCCGATGCCGTGCTCGCCGGAAAGCGTGCCTTCCAGCGAAATCACCAGCGCGAATATCTCGGCGAGGCAGGCATGCGAGCGTTCGCGTTCTGCCTCGTCGCGCGGCAGCAGGTTCACGTGCAGGTTGCCGTTGCCGGCGTGACCGAAGCTCACGATCAGCACATCGTGCTTCTTCGCCAGCTGTTTGATGCCATCCACCAGCTCCGGCAGATGGCTGACGGGCACCACCACGTCCTCGTTGATCTTGTTCGGCGAGATGGTGCGCTGGGCGGGTGACAGCGCCTTGCGTGCGGACCACAGGGCTTCGGTTTCCTTCGCGGTTTCTGCCACGCGCAGGTCTTCGAGGCCGTCGCCGCGTGCGGCACGCGATACGGCATCCACGGCGCTGGGCAGGGTTTCCGGCTCGCCATCCACTTCGATCATCAGCATGGCGCCGGCCAGCGGCACGCCATCGCCACCGTAGTCGCGGGCCAGCTTCAGCGCGACGTCGTCGATGAACTCCAGCGCGCAGGGCGTGACCGGCTGCGCCATGATGCGCGCCACCGCGCGGGCGGCCGCGGATACATCGCGATACGTCGCACGAAGGGTACGCAGGGCCGAGGGCTTGGGCGTGAGTTTGAGGGTGGCCTCGGTGATCAGGGCCAGCGTGCCTTCCGAGCCGATCAGCAGGCGCGTGAGGTCATAACCGGTGGCGCCCTTGCTGGTGTAGGTGCCGCAGCGGAAACCTTCGCCCGTACCGGCGACGGCGCGCAGGCCCAGCGTGTTTTCGCGGGGACTGCCGTACTTCACCGTGCGCGGGCCGGCCGAGTTGCAGGCCAGGTTGCCACCAATGCTGCACCAGGGCGACGACGACGGGTCCGGTGGCCAGAAAAAGCCATGGTGTTTGAGTGCCTGCTGCAGATCGCCATTGAGCACGCCGGGCTCGACCACGGCGAGGCGATTGTCCGGATCGATGCGCAGGATGCGGTTCATGCGCTCGAAGCTCACCACCACGCCGCCGTCCACCGGCACCGTGGCGCCGGTGGTGTTGGTGCCGCGGCCGCGGCCGATCACCGGCACGCGATGCGCGCGACACGCCTGCACCAGTGCCTCGGTCTGCTCATGCGTGGTGGGAAACACCACGGCATCCGGCAGCGCGTTGCGGCGTGAGTTGTCGTAGGCATAGGCAAGGCGTTCGGCCATGCCCGTGGCCATCGCGTCGCCGGGGAACTGTTGGCTCAGGGTGTCGAGCAGGGCAGCGGGAAGATTCATGCGGCCAGTATCCCACTCTGTCGCCCCATGGCTAGTTCGCGATATGCGCGATCGGCGCGTCGACCCGTGAAGGCGGCGGCGCGGCGGGAAGCAGGGCCTCGATGCGCTGGCGCTCATAGGGATAGAACGGGTTGGAACTGATCCGAAGCACCGCATCCAGGTTCAGGACGAGCGCGCCGCGTTCACCACGTGGTGCCGCCGTGCCCAGATGGATGCCGAAGTTCTCCGAGCTGTCCGGCTCCGTGCCATACAGCGGGTCGTTGGGTGGAAACGGCAGGGCGATATGCGACAGCGAAAAGATGTTGTCCGGATAAAGGATAGGCAGTGGCGCAGCAGTGCTCGTCGTCTGGCCGGCATCCGTGCTGCGGGCGACGGTGTGGTCGTCGTTCACCGCGACGTTGCCGATCACCGTGGTGCGATAGGCCTGCGGGCCAGGGGGAAGCATCCGGCTGAGTGCCGTCAGCGAGGCCGGCTTCAGCAGGCTGTCAAAGCGATGGTTGCGGTTGACGTCGAACAGCACCACTTCGCTGTTGTTGGCCGGCAGATTGGCGTAGAGCGTGCGCATCACGGCGGATGCGCTCACCGTATCGTCCACCACGGACTGGAAGGTGAGGATGGGCGGCAGGCGCCCCAGTTGCTTGTCGCGTGCCATGCGCAGGATCTGGCTGTGAATCGCGTCGGTCAGCAGGTAAGACTGCCGCGCCGCGTTCACCGGGAACGAGTTGTACTTGTACGGGTTGTACTCGGGCAGCAGATCCAGCCATGCGGCCTTGGCAAAGCGCGGCAGCATGGCCGGCAGGCCGGCCAGCCCGGCGAAACGTGCAAAGGTGGTGACGCCGATCATCGGCGACAGCAGCACGAGCCGGGTCGGCATGGTCAGCTCGTTGTGCTCGCAGGCATCCAGCGTGTACTTCACCGACAGCGCACCGCCATTGGAATACCCGACCATGTGGATGGGCGCATCCGGCCCCACGCGACGGCGTGCCTCGCGCATGGCCAGGCGGGTTGCGGCAAGCCAGTCGGGCCAGCCGACCTGGGTGAGTGAGCCGGGCACCGTGCCATGCCCGGGCACGCGCAGGCCAATGGCCACGAAGCCGTGTTCGCGATACAGCTCGGCGATGTCACGCAAGCTGTACGGCGAGTCGGTGAGGCCGTGGATAAGCACCACGGCGCCCACCGGCTTGCCAGCGGGTTCCAGCACATACGAGCGATTCCAGTCGTGCTTGAAATGCCCGGGATACATCGATGCTTCGGCGAAGTACCGGTTGCTGGGCACGCGCTGCGAAGGCTCCAGCTTGTCGGTGACCTCGGTCTTCACCTCGTCGAACGCGCGTTGCTCCGCAGCGAGGTAGCCCGCCCAGTCAGTGGCGTCGAGTTGAGAGGGTGTGAGTTCATCGGGAACGAAGGTCTGCCAGGGCGCCAGTGGATCGCCTTGTTGCGAATCCCAGGCGCGGATGCCCAGCAGGGACACCAGGAACACCAGCACGATGATGGACGTCCATTTGCCGATCTTGATCAGTGCGCGAAGCATACGATCCCCAGGGCGGGGCCACCGGTGGCGGCCAGCGGTCGCAGTCTGCCTGAGAGAACATGGGGAAACCGTAGAGGCTTTCCCGGATCGCGGTCGGCCAGGACGGAATCGCAAGGTGCCCTGGGGCGTGGCCGCTGCGCGGTCAGATGAGGACGGGCCAGTGCCTTCAGCAGGCCTCGAAGGCGCCGCGCCAGTGATGCATGAGTGCGCTGTCGCCGGGACCGTCGTAACTGACCACATCAAAACGGCAGGGCAGGCGTGCGTGCTTCGGATGGGCTGCAAGCCACAGCTCCGCGGCGGCAACCAGGCGTGCCTGCTTGCTGGCCGTGACGGAAACGGCGGCGCCGCCGTGGCTGGCGTACCGGCGATGTCGCACTTCCACGAACACCACGGTGCCGGCTTCCAGCATGACCAGGTCGAGTTCGCCGTAACGCGTGGTGTAGTTGCGATCCAGCAATGCAAAGCCTGCGCGCTGGAGTTCCGCGCAGGCGCGTTGCTCGAAGGCGGCGCCAGCGGCGCGCATCAGTGGGTCGTGGGCTGTTCGGTCTGCAGCTGCGGCGAGCCGTTGCCATCCGCCGGCGGCGCCAGGGCCGGGGCGGTATCCATCTGCAGGCTGCCGTTGATCGGGCGTGCGAGACCATCCTGGAACTTTGCCCACACCAGCACGCGGCGGATGCGGCCGAACTGGTCGGAGGTCAGCTGGCCGCTGGCGCCCGGCAGGTAACTGCCCGGATGGGCGCGCAGCCAGTCGAGGTATGGTGCGAGATTCCATGCGTCCATGCCGAAGGCAAAGAGACGCGCCGAGGTGCCACGTGCCGCCGGCAGCTGCGAGGCGATATCGGCGTGGTTGGGCAGGCCCGGCTGCACGTCGAACAGCCACGGCGAGTCGCAGAACTCCACGCCTTCCAGATCGCGGTTGGCGCTGGCGTCGTCGGTGCCTGCATAAATATGAGAGGTGCCGTACACCGGCAGGTTGACGCGCGCGAGCTTCAGTTGCGGCAGCAACAGGCGAGCCTGCTGCGGACGCATGCTGATGAACAGGCCGGTGGTGTTGGGCGTACCCGGCGGTGTGCTGCTGTCCGTCGGCATGCCGAGGCTGGTGATGGTGGTGGCGAAGTTGACGCCGCTGCCGCTGAGGTTGCCCGTGCCGGACACCTTGCCGCCACGCGCTTCCAGTTCCGCCTTGAACGACTTGGCTGCACGTTGCGCGAAGTCGTCGCTGCTCACGATGACGAACGCGCTGGTGATGCCGGCTTCCGCCATGTGGTCGGCCGCCTGCGCGCCTTCGGTTTCGGGCAGCAGGCCGAATTCGCTGACGCCGTTGGCGGGCAGGCTCTTGTCGTCCGGGTGATTGAGCGCGAGCAGCGGTACGGGCAGATCCGACAGGCTGAACAGCGCGGAGACTTCGCCGCGCGTCAGCGGCCCAATGATGAGCTGGGCGCCGTCGGTCACGGCCTGCTGGTAGGCCTTCACGGCGCCCGCGCTGGTGCCGTTGCTGTCATACACGCGCACGGGCGGGCGCGGGGTGTGGTTGCGTGCGGAATCGGCATACGCGGCGAAGAAGCCTTCGCGAATGGCCGTGCCGGCGGCGGCCAGGTTGCCGCTGGTCGGCAGCAGCAGGGCGATGTGCGCAGGCATCTTGAAGCCTTCGCGGACATTGGCACCCTCGCCGGGAATCATGGTGCCCACTTCCTGCTCCAGCGCAGGCGCGGGGCGGGCCACGGCAACGCCGAGCTGGCTCAGCGCCTCGTTGACCCAGGGCAGCATGCGATCGCCCGGCTGCATGGCGGCGGCGCGCTGCTTCAGCGGATCGACGCCCAGCTTGCTCAGCAGGGTGACCACTTGCTTGCGGTTCTGCGCCTGGTCCAGTCCGGTGAGCTGACCATCCATCTCCACGCGCGAACGTGCGGCGCCCCACAGGTCGCCGGTCTGCTCCATCGACTGCGAACGGAGCTCCAGCAGGCGCACCTGAAGCGCGGCAGGCACGCTGATGCTGGGCTGGGTGGTGAGCTGTAGCGCGCGTTGCGGATTGTGCTGCTTGAGGGCCCATTCGGCCTGCAGCAGATCCAGTCGCGAGGGTTCGTCGCCAGTGAGGCGCTGCCGGCGAATGCCGTCGAGCAGCGGCGCTGCGCGATCGAGCTGGCCTTCCTGACGATAGGCCTCGGCGGCCAGCAGCTGGTAATGGTCGCGATTGCTGCCTGTCTGGGCCAGCGCGAGATAGGCCTGCGCCGCGTCGTCGAACTTGCCCTGCTGGGCCAGGGTATCGGCCTGCTGGCTCGCCGCCATTTCGGCGGGCGACTTTTGCGCTTCCGGCGGTACGCAGCCGGCGAGTGCAAGCGAAATCAGCAGGGCAACGCCTGCGGCGCGACTAAAGCGCATGGCCAAATCCCTTCGAGCTTTTTGACGACGTGGTACGCGAATGGGCGATGATAGCCCATTGAGTTGCCACCTCATTGTCCAGGAAACAGCAAGATGTCACAGATTCAGCCCGGCCTGCTATGGGTGGTTGCTACGCCGATCGGTCATCGGGATGACTTTTCCGCGCGCGCCATCGAGACCTTGCGCTCGGTGGCGGTGATTGCCGCGGAGGACACCCGGCACAGTCGCCCGTTGCTGATGCACTACAACGTCGGCACGCCGCTGGTGGCCTTGCATGAACACAATGAGCGCGAGGTGGTGGATGCCATTGTCAGGCGTTTGCTGGGTGGTGAGTCGGTGGCATTGATTTCCGATGCGGGCACGCCGCTGATCAGTGATCCGGGCTTTCGGCTGGTGCGTGCCGCGCGCGCGGCAGGCATCCGTTGCGCGCCAGTGCCGGGCGCCTGCGCGGCGATTGCCGCGCTCTCGGTCGCGGGCCTGCCGAGCGATCGTTTCGTGTTCGAGGGCTTTCTGCCGCCCAAGGCGGCCGCGCGGCGCACGCGCTTGCAGGAACTTGCGGGCGATGCGCGCACCTTGATCTTCTACGAATCGTCGCATCGCGTGGCCGAGAGCCTGGCCGACATGCGCGATGTCTTTGGCGCCGCGCGCGAGGGCGTGCTCGCGCGCGAGCTGACCAAGCTGTTCGAAACCGTCATCGGCGAGCCGCTGGACGTGCTGGCGACACGCGTGGCGAACGATCCCGACCAGCAGCGTGGCGAATGCGTGATCCTGGTGGCCGGACGTGGTGAAGAGACGGACGCACGCGAAGCGGAAGGTCGGCGGGTGTTCGCCATCCTGCGCGAGGAGTTGCCGCCCGCGAAGGCCGCCAAGCTGGCGGCGGCGATCACGGGCGCGCCGCGCAAGCTGCTCTATGAAGGCTGATTGCCCCTGAAAAGCCCGAATCCCAGAGGTTTTGAGCGCCGCATTCCATTAGAATGCGTTGCGGAGTCGGCCGGACAGTCGCGTCGCGCGCAAGCGCATCGAGGAAAGTCCGGGCTCCATAGGGCAAGGTGCCAGGTAACGCCTGGGCAGCGCGAGCTGACGGCCAGTGCAACAGAGAGCAGACCGCCGAACGGCATCCTCGGATGCGCGTGGTAAGGGTGAAAGGGTGCGGTAAGAGCGCACCGCGTGCGGGGCTAACGCCGCATGGCACGGTAAACCCCACCTGGAGCAAGACCGAATAGGGGAACGATAACGCGGCCCGCGTTGTTCCCGGGTTGGTTGCTGGAGCCTGGCGGTGACGCCAGGCCGAGAGGAATGACTGTCACGCCGCAAGGCGTACAGAACCCGGCTTACAGGCCGACTCCGCCTCTTTCACGACCCGACCGTCACCGCCATGCCCCTCGGCATGGCGGTGACGGTCGCGTATGGCGAGCCATGAATGGCGATTCATGTCCGGGCGCTTTTCGGGCGGCCGAAAGCGTGACGGATGGCACGGTCGTGAAGCAAAAAATCCTAGCCATTCAAACACCTTGAGGGCTTTCCTCAGAAACGGCTGGAAATACTGCCAGATCACCGCCTTTCTCATTGATTCACAAGAAAAATTTCCTTGACAGTCTCAGGGGGCGAGACTATCGTGGGTTCCTGTGTGAAATCGTGGGAATTCGTGGAGCCATACGGTCGTGTTCCAGGGCGAAACTGCCATCACCGTTGACGACAAAGGCCGGCTGGCCATACCGACCGCATACCGCGAGTTGGTGGCCGACGCCTGCGCCAATCGTCTGGTGATCACCTACAACCCCTTTGAGTCGGGCTGCCTGTGGCTGTTCCCGTACGCGGAGTGGGAAAAGGTGCGCGACCAGGTCAACGCGCTTCCCAAGGTCAAGGCGGCCCATCGCGACATGCAAATGAAGCTGGTGGGTGCGGCGGCCGTCGTCGAGCCTGATTCCGCCGTGCGCATCCTGCTGCCGGCGAGCCAGCGCGCGACCACCGGCATCGAGAAGAAAGCGGTTCTGCTGGGCATGGGCAACAAGTTCGAGCTTTGGAGCGAACTGGCCCACCTGGCCAAGATCCGCCAGACCATCGGCGAAGACGAGATCACCAACGAGATGGCGGAGCTGCAGCTGTAACCGGCAACGGTGGCGGCGCAGTGGAGTAACGAGACGGGAGCGGGAGTGCGAGCGGCATGGCCGAGCGTTTAGTGCACATCCCGGTGATGCTGGGTGAAGCAGTGGAGGGTCTCGCCGTGCAGGCTGGCGGGCGTTATCTCGATGGCACCTTCGGTCGCGGCGGTCACGCCCGCGCCGTGCTGTCGCGCCTCGGGCCAGACGGCCGCCTGCTGCTGATGGATCGAGACCCCACCGCCATCGCCACCGCGCAGGCCGGGTTCGCCGGCGATTCGCGCGTGTCCATCCGGCATGCGAATTTCTCCAGCATGGCCGAGTGGGCCGAAACCGCCGGTGGCCTCGACGGCATCCTGCTCGACCTTGGCGTGTCCTCGCCCCAGCTCGACGAAGCCGCCCGCGGCTTCAGTTTCATGGCGGATGCGCCGCTGGACATGCGCATGGACACCACGCAGGGCGAGAGCGCGGCCGAGTTCCTTGCGCACGCTTCGGAGAAAGAGATCGCCGACGTGCTGTGGAACTACGGCGAAGAGCGCTTCAGCCGCAAGATCGCCCGCGCCATCGTCGAAGACCGCACCGAGAATCCCATCACGCGCACCGGCCAGCTGGCTGCGCTGATCGAGCGGCTGATCGGTCGCCGCGAGCCGGGCAAGCATCCGGCCACCCGTAGCTTCCAGGCCCTGCGCATCCGCGTGAACGGTGAGCTGGACGCGCTCGACCAGGGCCTCAACGCCGCGCTCGACCTGCTCAAGGTGGGTGGCCGTCTTTCCATCATCAGCTTCCACTCGCTGGAAGATCGTGCCGTGAAGCTGTTCATCCGCGACCACTCCGGTCGCGTACAGGGCAGTCGCCGTGGCCCGCCGGTGGCTGCCGCGCCCGCCCGTCTTGCCGCCGTAGGCAAGGCGCAATTTCCGTCGGAAGAAGAGCTGTCCGTCAATCCGCGTTCCCGCTCGGCGGTGCTGCGCGTGGCGGAGAAGCTCGCATGAAGGTACTCGGCGGACTCTTCATGTTCATCCTGATCGCGGCAGTGCTTTCCAGCGCCATTGCCGTGGTGTGGACGCGCCATGAGAGCCGCGTGCTGTTCGTTGAGCTGACCCGCCTGCAGAACCAGCGCGACGACCTCAACATCGAATACGGCAAGCTGGAAC
Organism: Dyella telluris; assembly: GCF_014297575.1. Classification (NCBI taxonomy): domain Bacteria; kingdom Pseudomonadati; phylum Pseudomonadota; class Gammaproteobacteria; order Lysobacterales; family Rhodanobacteraceae; genus Dyella; species Dyella telluris. The sequence goes on from NZ_CP060412.1 coordinate 2,959,785, forward strand.
TGGAGCAGGCCACCTGGGCCGAGCCGCGTCGCGTGGACGACGAGGCACGCCAGGCACTGGGCATGGTCAATCCCAAGCCGCAAGACATCCAGCTGGTGCGTCGATGAAGCCGCACCCGCGCAGCACCTCGTCGTCCCGCCGCCACGCCGCGGCCCCGAGTGCCCGTCGCCGCATGCTGGTGATGGGCTCCGTACTGGCCCTCGCCTCGATGGGGCTGGTGGCGCGCGCGTTCGACATGCAGGTGGTGCGCAAGGATTTCTACCAGAACCAGGCGGACGCCCGCATCCTGCGCGAAGTGCCCATCGCGGTATCGCGCGGCACCATCTTCGATCGCAACGGCGAGCCGCTGGCCGTGTCCACGCCGGTGGTGTCGATCTGGGCCAACCCGGCCGAAGTGCTGGACAACGACGACAAGCTGCCGGCACTGGCCAAGGCCATCGGCATGGATACGGGCGCGCTGAAGCAATACCTGCAGCAGCGTTCGGAGCGCGAGTTCGTTTACCTCAAGCGCCAGATGTCGCCGGACGCGGCCCAGGTCGTGCTCGACCTGAACGTGCCGGGCGTGAACGGGCAGCGTGAATTTCGCCGCTTCTACCCGTCCGGCCCGGTGATGGCGCACGTGCTGGGCTTCACCAATATCGACGACCATGGCCAGGAAGGCCTGGAGCTGGCGTTCGACGACTGGCTGGCCGGCAAGGAAGGCCGCAAGCGCGTGATCCGCGATCGCCAGGGTCATGTCGTGGAAGATCTCGATCTGGTGCGCGCGCCGCAGCCGGGTCGCGACATCACGCTCAGCATCGACCGTCGTATCCAGTTTCTCGCCTACAACGAGCTGAAGAACACCATCCAGCAGTCGGACGCCGACTCCGGCACGGTGGTGATCATCGACGTGCCCACCGGCGAAGTGCTGGCCATGGTGAGCTGGCCGACCTACAACCCCAATGCCCTGCGCAGCAGCAATCCGTCCAGCCGCCGCAACCGCGCGATGACGGACGTGGTGGAGCCGGGCTCCACCATCAAGCCGATCCTGATGGCGGCGGCGCTGTCCAGCGGCAAGTACACGCCGACGGGGCCGATGGTGGATACCGGCAACGGCCACTTCTTCTATATCCGCAAGGACATCCGCGATACGCATTCGAACGGCATGCTGTCGCCCACGGGCATCATTGCCAAATCCAGCAACATCGGCGCCGCCAAGGTGGCGCTGACGCTGGATACGGGCCTGATGTACGACACCTACCGTGCGTTTGGCTTCGGCGCTAGCACCAACAGCGGTTTTCCTGGCGAAGCGTCGGGCTATCTCCGGCCCGGCAAGAGCTGGGGCATGCTGGAAAAAGCCATTCTGGCCTACGGCTACGGCCTCAACGTGACGCCGCTTCAGCTGGCCAATAGCTACGCCACCATCGCCGACAACGGCGTGATGCACATGCCCACCTTCGTGAAGGGTTCGGACAACGAAGCCAAGCAGATCATCGACCCCAAGATCGCCAAGGAACTGGTGCAGATGATGGTGGCGGTGACGCAGCCGGGCGGCACCGGTGCGCCCTGGGCGTGGATCGCCAACTATGGCGTGGCCGGCAAATCGGGCACGGCGCACAAGGCAGCGGCGGGCGGCTATTCCGACAAAAACTACAGCTCCGCGTTTGCCGGCATCGTGCCGGCATCCAACCCGCGGCTGGCGGCGGTGGTGATCGTCGACAACCCGAAGAAGGGCAGCTACTACGGTGCGCTGGTGTCCGGTCCCGTGTTCTCCAAAGTCCTGGATGGCGCGCTGCGTCTTTTGGATGTGCCACCGGACAATATCGGCCGCTGGTATGTCGGCGGGCCGTTGCAGGGACAGAACGGCCTGACGGGAAACAAGCCGCCCGCGGTGGAAACCGTGGATGACGCGCCGGTCGACGAGGCACCTCAATGACCGCGCGCCTCGACCAACTGTTGCATGGCATCGCCGAGACCCCGGGTGTCGGCGATATCGTCGTTTCAGGGCTTACGCTCGATTCGCGCCAGGTGCGCCCGGGCGACGCCTTCTTTGCCCTGCGCGGTACGCGCGAGCACGGCATTGCCTTTGCGCACGGCGCGGTGGAGCGCGGTGCGCGCGTGGTGCTGGCCGAAGCGCCGGCGGCACCGGTTGATGGCATCGGCGTGCCCGTGCTGTGGGTCGACGGACTGCATGGCAAGGTGAGCGAGATCGCCTCGCGCTTCTTCGGGCGTCCTTCGGAATCGCTGCGGGTGATCGGCGTGACCGGCACCAACGGCAAGACCTCGACAGTGCAACTGCTGGCGCAGGCGCTGGAGCAGCTCGGCCATCGCGCGGCGACCATCGGCACGCTGGGTGCGGGCCTGCACGGTCACCTCAAGGAAGGCGAGCGCACCACGCCGGATGCGATTCATGTGCAGGGCCTGCTGGCTTCGTTCCGCGCCGATGGCGCGACGCACGTGGCCATGGAAGTGTCCTCGCACGCACTGGAGCAGGGGCGTGTGGCGGCGGTGGCCTTTGATGTCGCCGCGTTCACCAATCTCACCCGTGACCATCTCGACTACCACGGCAGCATGGAAGCCTATGGCGAAGCCAAGGCCAAGCTGTTTGCCTGGCCGACGCTGGATGCCGCAGCGATCAATGTGGACGACGCCTTCGGTCGCACGCTCGCGCAGCGCATGCCGCAGGGCGTGCGTGCGCTGCGCCTGAGCACCGAGAACCATGCGGATGCCGAGGTTCGTGCGAGCAACATCGTCACGTCCTCCGAAGGGCTTGCCTTCGACCTGCAGACCCCTTGGGGCGCGCATGCCGTTCGCAGCCGCTTGCTGGGCCGTTTCAACGTGGCCAACCTGTTGGCCGTGATCGCCTGCCTTGGCGCGCTGGGTGCGCCGTTCGCCCGCATCGTCGACGTGGTCGAGTCGCTCGAGCCGATCAATGGCCGCATGAACCGCCTTGGCGGCGTGGATGGCCTGCCGCTGGTGGTGGTCGATTACGCGCACACGCCCGATGCACTGGAACAGGCGCTCGCCGCCCTGCGGGCACACTGCGAAGGCAAGCTGATCTGCGTGTTCGGCTGCGGCGGTGAACGCGATGCGGGCAAGCGCCCGCAGATGGGTGCCATCGCCGAACGCCTGGCGGACAACATCATCGTCACCGACGACAACCCGCGTGGCGAGGACGGCGACGTCATCGTGGCGCAGATCGTGGCCGGGCTCCGCCAGCCCGACATGGCCACCGTGGAACGTGACCGTGCCACAGCGATTGGTCTTGCACTTTCCTCGGCGCAGCCGGGTGACGTGGTGCTGATCGCCGGCAAGGGTCACGAAACGTATCAGGAAGGCGCGCACGGCAAGCGCCCGTTTGATGACCTGGCCGTTGCACGCCAGGCCCTGGAGGTACGCGCATGATGCGCTTGAGCACCATCGCGCTTTGGACCCGCGGTCGCCTGATCGGCGACGACGTGGACGTGCAGAATGTGGTCATCGATACCCGCAAGATCCAGTCCGGCGACCTGTTCGTCGCCATCAAGGGCGAGCGGGTCGACGGCCATGATTTCCTGGCGGACGCGCAGGCACGCGGCGCCGTGGCGGCCCTGGTCACGCGCAGGATCGACTCCCCGCTGCCGCAGGTGGTGGTGGAGGACACGGCCTTGGCGCTTGGCGACCTGGCCAGTGCCGTACGCGCGCAGAGCAACGTGCGCGTCATCGGCATTACCGGCTCCAACGGCAAGACCACGGTGAAGACGCTGACCGCGTCCATCCTGTCGCGCCACGGCCGTACCCACGTCAACGCCGGCAACTACAACAACGAACTCGGCCTGCCGCTGACCCTGCTGGCGATGCCGCAGGACACCGAGTACGCCGTGCTCGAGATGGGCGCAGGCAAGCCGGGCGACATCGCCTATCTGGCTGCCATCGCGCGGCCCGATATCGGCCTCGTCAACACCATCGCGCCGGCGCATCTTGAGCGCATGGGCAGCGTGGAAGGCGTGGCCGAGACCAAGGGTGCCCTGTATCAGGCGTTGCCGGTGGATGGCGTGGCGATCATCAATGCGGACGACGCGTTCGCCAGCTTCTTCGCCGGGCTGGCCGGCTCGCGTCGCCAGCTGCGCTTCGCGCTGAACCACAAGGCTGATGTCGGTGCAGACATCGTCGACCAGCGCGTGGATGGCTCGCACTTCGTGCTGAGCACGCCGGTGGGTGACGCTGACGTGCACCTGCCGCTGGCGGGTCGACACAACATCGCCAACGCCATGGCCGCCGCGTCGATCGCGCTGGCGCTGGAGGTGCCGCTCGACACCATCGTCGACGGTCTGGAGCAGGTGCCGGGCGTGGCCGGGCGCCTGCAGTTCGAGCAGATGCCGGGTGGCTGGACGCTGATCGATGACAGCTACAACGCCAACCCCGGTTCAGTCGGTGCGGCCATCGACACGCTGGCCCTGGCCGACGGTGAACGCTGGCTGGTGCTGGGCGACATGGCGGAACTGGGCGACAACGCCGCCGCGCTGCACGCCGGCATGGGCGAGCGCGCACGCAAGCACGGCATCGATGCCCTGTTCGCGGTGGGGCCGCTGACCGCATCGGCGGTCAAGGCATTTGGCGAGCATGGCCAGCACTTTGCCGACAAGGCAGCACTTATCGACGCACTCAAGCAGCAACTGCACGGTGGCGTTACGTGCCTGATCAAGGGCTCGCGTTCCGCCGGCATGGATCAGGTAGTCGTCGCGCTTCGCGACAGCAAGGGTAAAGGGGAGGGCGCATCCGATGCTGCTTGAACTCGCAGACTGGATGGCGCGGCACTTCACCGCCCTGCATCTGTTCCAATACATCACGTTCCGCACCATCATGGCCGCGCTCACCGCGCTGGCGATGTCGCTGCTGTTCGGGCCGGCGCTGATCCAGAAGCTGGCTGATCTCAAGGCAGGCCAGGTCGTGCGCAAGGACGGTCCGCAGACACATCTGTCCAAGGCCGGCACGCCGACCATGGGCGGGGTGATGATCCTGCTCGCTGTGACCGTCTCCACCATCTTGTGGACCGATCTGCACAACCGTTACGTGTGGCTGGTACTGGCCGTGCTGTTGGCGTTCGGCGTGATCGGCTTCTACGACGACTACAAGAAGCTCGTGCTCAAGGACAGCCGCGGCCTCGCCTCGCGCTGGAAGTATTTCTGGCAGTCGGTGTTCGGCCTCGCGGCCGCGTTGTTCCTCTATTACACGGCGCCGCAGGCCGTCGGCGCCACGCCCGTGGCGGAGACGGCGCTGTACCTGCCGCTGTTCAAGCAGGTGGCGATTCCGCTGGGCGTCCTGTTCGTGGTCATTGCCTACTTCATGATCGTGGGCTTCTCCAATGCGGTGAACCTCACCGACGGCCTGGATGGCCTGGCCATCATGCCGACGGTGCTGGTATCCGGCGCGCTGGGCGTGTTCGCCTACCTCGCGGGCAACCGCCTGTTCTCCGAATACCTGGGCATCCCCTCGATTCCCGGTGCCGGCGAGCTGGCGATTTTCTGTGGCGCATTGTCGGGCGCAGGCCTGGGTTTCCTCTGGTTCAACACGTACCCGGCACAGGTGTTCATGGGCGACGTCGGCGCGCTGGCCATCGGTGCCGCGCTCGCTGCCATCGCCGTGATCGTGCGCCAGGAAATCGTGCTGCTGGTGATGGGCGGTGTGTTCGTCATGGAAACCGCCTCGGTGATGATCCAGGTGGCCAGTTTCAAGATGACGGGCAAACGCGTATTCCGCATGGCGCCCATCCATCACCACTTCGAGCTCAAGGGCTGGCCGGAGCCGCGCGTGATCGTGCGCTTCTGGATCATCAGCGTCGTGCTGGTGCTGGTCGGCCTCGCCACGTTGAAGGTGCGCTGACATGCTCTTTGACACCACGCAGGCAAAACGACGACAGGGTCCCCGCGGCAGCTTCGACATGCTGCTGGTGATCGCGCTCGTCGGTCTGGCTTGCGTCGGTGTCGTGATGGTGGCCTCCAGCTCCATCGCGGTGGCGGAAAGCCAGCACATGGGCGCCTTCTACTTCCTCAAGCGTCACCTGCTGTTCCTGGCGTTGGGCGTGGTGCTGGCCAGCTTCGCCATGCGCACCGAACTGAAGCTGTTGGAAAAGCACGCCTACCTGCTGTTCGCCGGCGCCGTGGCGCTGCTGCTGCTGGTGTTCGTGCCGGGCATCGGCATGAAGCTCAACGGCGCACACCGCTGGCTCAACTTCCGCATCACCAGCTTCCAGCCGGTGGAAGCGGTGAAGCTGATCCTGGTTGTGTACACGGCGAGCTATCTGGTGCGCCATCGCGAAAGCGTGGAAACCAGCTTCTGGGGCCTGTTCAAGCCGATCATGGTGGCGGGCATGTTCGTGGTGCTGCTGCTGGCGCAGCCGGACTTCGGTTCGGCCACGCTGATGATCGCGGTGACCATCGGCATGATCTGGATGGGTGGTGCCAAGCCGGTCTACCTCGGCGGCATGGGCCTGCCAGTGGTGGCGCTGCTGTGGTTCGTGGCGAAGTTCGAGCCCTACCGCATGCGTCGCCTGACTTCGTTCGTGGATCCCTGGGCCGATCCGTTCAACGATGGTTTCCAGCTGACCCAGTCGCTGATGGCCATCGGTCGCGGCGAATGGACGGGCGTGGGCCTGGGTTCGAGTGTGCTCAAGTTGTCGTACCTGCCCGAGGCGCACACCGACTTCATCTTCGCCGTGATCTCGGAAGAATTCGGCCTGGCCGGCATCCTTGCCGTGATGAGCCTGTTCGCGCTGACAGTAGGCCGCGGCCTTTACCTGGGTGTGAAGGGCATGGAGATCGGCCAGCGTTTCGCTGGTTACGTGGCCTGTGGCATCTCGCTGATGATTGGCCTGCAGGCGATGGTGTCCATTGGCGTGAATCTCGGCGCGCTGCCCACCAAGGGCCTCACCCTTCCGTTGATCAGCTACGGTGGTTCGTCCATCGTGCTGACCTGTGCGATGGCCGGCGTGCTGCTGCGTACCACGTACGAAATCAATCGCGCCCTGGATGCGCGCCAGATGGCCGCGCGCATGCCGGCCAACGCGGTGCCCGATGCGAACACGGCAGCCGCGCCCGCGCGCGAGGCGGTGACCGCATGAGTGCGCAGCAGCCCGTGCTGATCATGGCCGGCGGAACCGGCGGCCACATCTTCCCCGGCCTCGCCGTGGCCGAAGCGCTGCGTTCGCAGGGCGTGCCGGTGGTGTGGCTGGGCGCCGAGGGCGGCATGGAAACCAAGGTGGTGCCCGCTCACGGCATCGAATTGGTGACGGTGCCGGTCGGCGGGCTGCGCGGCAAGGGCTGGAAGACGCGCCTGCTGGCGCCGCTGATGCTCGCACGCGCGTTGTTCTCGTCGTTGTCCGCACTGCGCCGGATCAATCCGCGCAGCGTGCTGTCGATGGGCGGCTACGTGGCCGGCCCCGGTGGTGTGGCGGCGCGCATGACGCATCGTCCGCTGCTGGTGCACGAGCAGAACCGCGTGGCTGGCTTCACGAATCGCAAGCTCGCCTCCTACGCACAGCGCGTGCTGGAAGGCTTCAGCGACACCCTGCCGAACGCCGAATGGGTGGGTAATCCTGTGCGTGGCGCCATTGCATCGCTACCGTCGCCGCGCGATCGCATGGCCGGTCGCGACGGCCGGCCGCGCTTGCTGGTGTTGGGAGGCAGCCTGGGGGCGCGTGCGCTCAATATCGCCCTGCCGCAGGCGCTTGCGCTGATGTCGCCGACGCAGCGACCTGACGTGCTGCACCAGTGCGGCAACCGTGGCATTGACGAAGCGCGGGCCGCTTATGCGAAGGCCGGTGTCGAAGCGCAGATCGTGCCCTTCATCGAGGACATGGCCGGCACCTATGCGTGGGCTGACCTTGCTGTCTGCCGGGCCGGTGCGCTGACCCTGGCCGAACTTACTGCCGCCGGACTCGGCGCGGTGCTCGTGCCGTTCCCTTATGCGGTGGATGACCACCAGACCCGCAATGCGGAGGCGCTGGTCGCCGCGCATGCGGCCGAATTGATTCAGGAGAAGGATCTGGACGTACAGCAGTTGGCGCAGCGCCTGGAAGCGTTGCTGGATGATCGCGAACGCATGATCGCCATGGGTGAGGCCGCGCGCACGCTGGCCAAGCCCGACGCCGCGGACGTGATTGCCCGCGCCTGCCTGGAGGTAGCCGCATGACGCCGCGTCGCCTGCTCGCGCACGAAGACCTGATGACCACCTTCCGCCGCGTGCATTTCATCGGCATCGGCGGCGTGGGCATGAGCGGCATCGCCGAAGTGCTGCACAACCTTGGTTACGCGGTGTCGGGTTCGGACCGTTCCAATTCGCCGACGTCGCAGCGACTGGCCAGCCTGGGCATCGTGGTGCACGTGGGGCATGCCGCCGAGAACATCGGCGATGCCGACGTCATCGTTACTTCCAGTGCCATCAGCGCAGAAAACCCCGAGTTGCAGGCGGCCCGGGCCGCGCGCATCCCGGTGGTGCCCCGCGCCGAAATGCTGGGCGAGTTGATGCGCTTCCGCCGTGGCATCGCCATCGCCGGCACGCACGGCAAGACCACCACCACCAGCCTGGCCGCCAGCGTGCTGGCCGAGGCCAACTACGACCCGACCTTCGTGATCGGTGGCCAGCTCAATGCCGCCGGCGCCAACGCGCGCCTGGGCACGGGCCAGTACATCGTGGCCGAGGCGGACGAGTCCGACGGTTCGTTCCTGATGCTGTCGCCGGTGATCGCCGCCGTCACCAACATCGACGCCGATCACCTGGAGAACTACCAGGGCGACTTCGCGCTGGTGAAGAAGGCCTTCAGCGACTTCCTGCATCGCCTGCCGTTCTACGGCCTGGCCGTGCTGTGCGTGGACGACCCGGAAGTGGCGGAGCTCGCCAAGTCCACTACGCGTCGCGTGATGACCTACGGCATCGACACCAAGGACGCCGACGTGCGCGCGAGCAACCTGTCGCAGCACGGCTTCGAGATGCATTTCGACCTGTGGCTGCCGGGCCGCAACGAGGCACTGCACGTCAAGCTCAACCTGCCGGGCCGCCACAACGTGCTCAACGCGCTCGCCGCCGCCACCATCGGCTGGCAGCTGGGCGTGGAAGCGCAGGCGATTGCGCACGCGCTGGAGAACTTCCAGGGTGTGGGTCGCCGTTTCCATCGCCGTGGCGAGATTGCCCTGGACAAGGGTGCTGCGCTGCTGGTCGACGACTACGGCCATCATCCGCGTGAACTCGCCGCGGTGTTCGCCGCCGCGCGTGGCGGCTGGCCGGATCGTCGCCTGGTGGTGGGTTTCCAGCCGCATCGCTACAGCCGTACGCGTGACCTGCTGGACGATTTCGCCAACGTGCTGGCGGAGGCCGATGTGCTGGTGCTGACCGAGGTCTATCCCGCGGGTGAAGCGCCGATTGCCGGCGCCGATGGCCGCGCGCTGGCGCGCGCCGTGCGCTCGCGAGGCAAGGTCGATCCGGTGCTGGTCGATCACCCGCGCGACCTGAAGGACACGCTGCCCGCGCTGTTGCGCGACGGCGACCTGTTGCTGCTGCTTGGTGCCGGTGACATCGGCGCGGCGGCGGTGGAAATGGCTAACGCCGGACAATTGAAGACGAGCAAAGCATGAGCAAGACCATTACCGATCCCGCACAGTTTGGCCGCGTCGCCGTCGTCATGGGCGGTAGCTCGGCCGAACGCGAAGTGTCGCTGGATTCCGGCCGCAACGTGCTGGCTGCGCTCAAGTCGCGCGGCGTGGATGCGCATGCCATCGACGGTATCCCGGCGCTGCTCGATGCCGTGCGCGCGGGCCACTTCGCACGCGTGTTCAATATCCTGCACGGTGGCGGCGGCGAGAACGGCGAGCTGCAAGGCGCGCTGCAGTCGCTGGGCATCCCGTTCACGGGTTCGGGTGTGCTGGGTTCCGCGCTGTCGCTGGACAAGATCCGCGCCAAGATGGTGTGGCAGGCCCTCGGCCTGCCCACGCCGAAGTTCAAGGCGCTGCCGCGCGGTGCCGACGTGCACGCCGCCGCACGTGAGATCGGCTTCCCGCTGATCGTGAAGCCGGCCTGGGAAGGCTCCAGCGTGGGCGTCTCCCGCGTGTTCAAGGAAGAAGATCTCGACGACGCCGTGGCGCTGGCACAGCGCTATCCCGGCGACATGCTGATGGAAACCCTGATCGAGGGTGGCGAATACACCGTTGGCGTGCTCAACCGTCAGGTGCTGGCCACGATCAACATCGTGCCCAAGGGCGAGTACTACGACTACAACGCCAAGTACATCGCCGAAGACACCCAGTACATCTGCCCGGGCCTGCATGGCGATGACGAGCGCGAGATGCAGGAACTGGCCCTGCGCGCGTTCGACGCGCTGGCCTGTTCGGGCTGGGGCCGCGTGGACGTGATGCGCGACAAGCAGGGCCGCAACTGGCTGCTGGAAGTGAACACCGCGCCCGGCATGACCTCGCACTCGCTGGTGCCCAAGGCGGCCGCTGTCGCCGGCATCGACTACCAGACGCTGTGCTGGCGCGTGCTGGAAACGAGCTTCCGGGAGGGCGTGTGAGGGGAACCGTCCGCCTCGTTGCCTGGGTTCTGGCCATCGCGCTCGTGGCACTGCCGATTGTCGGCGTGCTGCGCGGATGGTTTGCGGCCAATCGTTGGCCGGTGACCCAGTTGACGGTGCAAGCCGAGTTCAAGCATGTCACCGAGGATGAGCTCCGTTCGGTCGTGATGCCGCGCCTTGGCAAGGGGTTCTTCGCGCTCGACCTGGATGGTGTGCAGAAGGCCGTGTCCGGCCTGCCGTGGGTGGAGTCGGTGGAGGCGCGCAAGCGCTGGCCCGACACGCTGATCCTGCGCATCTACGAGCGCCAGCCGTTTGCGCGCTGGAACGAAAAGCAGCTGATCAGCCGGCAGGGACTGGTGTTCGACGTGCCGGACGTTTCCGCCAATACCGAATTGCCGGATCTGCGTGGCCCTGATGCGCGCCTGGCCGAAGTGGTGAGCTTTTACGCGGAAACGCAGAAGGCCTTCGCCAACACCAAACTGAAAATCACCGGCGTTGCGCTGACCGAGCGCGGCAGCTGGAGCCTTACCACGAGCAACGGTGCGCAGATCATCATCGGTGATCGCGACCAGGCCGGTCGTCGCCTGCGCCGTTTCCTCGATGTCTATCCCCAATTGATGGCGGGCCACTCCGAGGGCTTCGCCTATGCCGATCTTCGTTACACCAATGGATTTGCCGTTCGATGGCCGCCGCAGGCGAGCACCGTGAACGCTGGAGGCTCTCCCCGCACATGAAGACCAAGAACGACAAGCAGCTAGTGGTCGGCCTCGACATCGGCACCTCGAAAGTGGTGGCGATCGTCGGTGAGTACGAACCCGGCGAACCGATCGAAGTGATCGGCATCGGCACGCACGTGTCGCGCGGCATGAAGCGCGGTTCGGTGGTGGATATCGAATCCACCGTGCACTCCATCCAGCGCGCCGTGGAAGAGGCCGAGCTGATGGCGGGCTGCGACATCCGCTCCGTCTATGCCTCGATTTCCGGCAGCCACCTGGAAACCAAGAACTCCCACGGCACCGCCGCGATCCGCGACCGCGAAGTGACGCCGGGCGATCTGGACCAGGTGCTGGAGGCGGCCAGTGCCGTGGCCATCCCGGCTGACCGCAAGGTTCTTTATAAGGAGTCGCAGGAATATCGCATCGACGGCCAGGACGGCATCCGCTCGCCGGTTGGCATGAGCGGCGTGCGCCTGGAGGCAAGCGTGCACCTCGTGACCGGCGCCGCCGCCGCGGTGCAGAACATCAGCAAGTGCATCCAGCGCTGCGGCCTCACCGTCGACGAGCTGGTCCCTTCGGCCGTGGCCAGCGCCAAGTCGGTGCTGACCGATGACGAGCGCGAGCTGGGCGTGTGCCTGGTCGACATTGGTGCCGGCACCACGGACATCTCCATCTATACGCAGGGTGCGATCCGTTACACCAAGTCGTTGCCGGTCGGCGGCGACCAGGTGACCAACGACATCGCCTATGGCGTGCATACGCCGACCGCGCATGCCGAGGAGATCAAGATCAAGTACGCCTGTGCCCTCGCGCAGCTGGCGCACGCGGAAGAGACCATCCAGGTGCCGAGCGTGGGCGATCGCCCGCCGCGTCGCCTGGCGCGTCAGTCGCTGGCCCAGTCGGTGCAGGCGCGCTACGAGGAAATCTTCGAGATGGTGCAGGACGAACTGCGCCGTTCGGGTTACGAAAGCCTGGTCGCGGCGGGCGTGGTGCTCACCGGTGGTGCCTCGCGCATGGAAGGTGCGCTGGAGCTGGCCGAGGAAATCTTCCACAAGATGGTGCGCATCGGCGTGCCTCAGCACGTGTCGGGCCTGGGCGAAGTGGTCGCCAATCCGCTGCATTCCACCGGCGTGGGCCTGCTGTTGCATGGCTCGCGTTCCAGTGGCATGCGCGTGAGCGGCCCCAGCGGCGGCAGCGTGGGCGGCCTGATCGACAAGTTGCGCGGCTGGGTGACCAAGAATTTCTGATTTTCGGGTGGGGCAGGAGGCCCCGCCCAGGACGAATGGAACTTCGTCCACCACCAAGGGGCGACTGGAACGTCGGCACCTGCGGTTACAACGACAACGATGCTCTACGGAGGACGGGAAATGTTTGAACTGATCGAAAAACTCGCACCAAATGCAGTCATCAAGGTCATCGGCGTGGGCGGCGGCGGCGGTAATGCCGTGGCACACATGCTCAATGCAAACATCGAAGGCGTCGATTTCGTCGTCGCCAACACCGACTCGCAGGCCATGAAGACCTGTGGTTCGCGTACGCACCTGCAGCTGGGTGCCAACGTGACCAAGGGCCTGGGTGCCGGCGCCAACCCTGAAGTGGGCCGTCAGGCCGCACTGGAAGACCGCGAGCGCATCGAAGAGATGCTCGAAGGCGCGGACATGGTGTTCATCACCGCCGGCATGGGTGGCGGTACCGGCACGGGCGCCGCCCCGGTGGTGGCCCAGCTCGCCAAGGAGAAGGGCATCCTCACGGTGGCCGTGGTCACCAAGCCGTTCCCGTTTGAAGGCCGTCGCCGCATGCAGGTGGCGATGAAGGGTATCGAAGACCTCTCGCAGCACGTCGATTCGCTGATCACCGTGCCCAACGAGAAGTTGCTGTCGGTGCTCGGTCGCGAAGTGACGCTTCTCAATGCGTTCAAGGCTGCCAACGACGTGCTGCTCGGCGCCGTGCAGGGTATTGCCGATCTGATCACCGCCCCGGGCCTGATCAACGTCGACTTTGCCGACGTGCGTACCGTGATGTCCGAAATGGGCATGGCGATGATGGGTTCGGGTACCGCCCGTGGCGATGATCGCGCCCAGGCTGCCGCCGAAGCCGCCATCAACAACCCGCTGCTGGAAGACGTCAACCTCAACGGTGCCTGCGGCATCCTGGTGAACGTCACCGCCGGTCCGAACCTGACCATGCGCGAATTCGACGAGATCGGTCGCGTGATCCATGACTTCGCCAGCGAAGATGCCACCGTGGTCATGGGTACCTCGCTCGACCCGGAAATGCAGGACGACGTGCGCGTCACCGTGGTGGCCACCGGTCTCAACCGTGCCGTTGCCCGCCAGCAGCAGGCTCGCCCGGTCGTGACCCAGCAGGTGGAAATGCGCCAGCGTCCCCGTCCGGTGGTGCTGCGTACCGGTACCGGCAACGAAGTGGTCGATTACGCCCAGCCCGAAGCCACCACGACCAGCCGCGTCGAGGCCAGCAGCCAGGCCAAGAGCGCCGATCCGAGCTTCGATTACCTGGACATCCCGGCCTTCCTGCGCCGTCAGGCCGACTGACAAGACCGATTGGGCAAATAATTTGAAGAAAAATTGAACAAATGCCCGGTTTCACTTGTCAGTAACGAATCGTGCATGGGATCCGCCCCGGCGGAACCCTTGCGCTAGCCCGTTTTACCGCCTTTCGGGGCGGTGGGCGGCTTGACTGACGCTGTGCCGGCGCTTGTTCTTGAGATGTAGGGCCATGCTTCACGGATGAGCATGACTGGCCAGGAAGTGAATCCAGGCCGGTCGAACGCCCCGAGACCGGATCCCGTCCCGGTCCGGGGCGTTGCGCTTCAGTCAAGTTATTGAAAATGCTGGGAAACTGCTGATCGCCCCACGAATGGATACCGTTCGTGAATGAAAGGAGCATGAAAGGGTGAACAGTGTGTGTGGCGCGGATCGCCTTTTCACAGGTTAAGACTGTGTTAGCATCCGTTCCCTAATTTGGCTGCTGCCCCTTACAGGTACCAAAAAAATGATCAAGCAGCGTACGCTCAAGAACATCATTCGCGCCACAGGCGTCGGTCTGCATACCGGCGACAAGGTGTACATGACGCTTCGCCCCGCTGCCCCGAATACGGGCATCGTGTTTCGTCGTACCGATCTGAATCCGCCGGTCGAAATCCATGCGCGCCCCGATAACGTCGGTGACACGCGCCTGTCGACCACCCTTGTCAATGGCGACGTGCGCGTTTCGACGGTGGAGCATTTGCTCTCCGCGATGGCCGGCCTCGGCATCGACAATGCCTATGTCGACCTGTCCGCGCCGGAAGTGCCGATCATGGACGGCAGCGCCGGTCCCTTCGTGTTCCTGCTGCAGTCCGCGGGCATCGAAGAGCAGAACGTCGCCAAGCGCTTCATCCGCATCAAGAAGCCGATCAAGGTGCAGGATGGCGACAAGTGGGCCAGCTTCGAGCCGTTCGAGGGCTTCAAGGTGGGCTTCTCGATCGAGTTCAACCACCCGATCATCAGCAAGCGCACGTCGCGCGCCGAGATCGACTTCTCCACGACCTCGTTCGTGAAGGAAGTGAGCCGCGCCCGTACCTTCGGTTTCATGCGTGACATCGAAATGCTGCGCGAACACAACCTGGCGCTGGGCGGTTCGATGGACAACGCCGTGGTGCTCGACGACTACCGCGTGCTCAACGAAGACGGCCTCCGCTACGAGGACGAGTTCGTGAAGCACAAGATCCTCGACGCCATCGGTGACCTCTACCTGCTGGGCCACAGCCTGGTCGGTGCGTACTACGCCCACAAGTCGGGCCATGAGCTCAACAACAAGCTCCTGCGCACCCTGATGGCCGACGCCTCGGCCTGGGAAGAAGTCAGCTTTGCGGACGATCCGGCGACCTCGCCGATCTCCTACGCCCACCCGGCGCAGGCGATCTGATCGCCCTGGCGATCGGCTAAGTCCTTCACAAAACTGAATAAACGGAACGGCCGCGTCCAAAAGACGCGGCCGTTTGTTTTGTGATATACCTCGCGCTCTCTTCTGGCAGCTGTTCACGTACTGATGACATCAGGGTCTATCAGGTCCGTGGGGGCGTGGTATAAACCCATGCACGCCGATCGAAAGGTCGGTGTCAGGGATGTATCGCCATGGAGGCAGTCGGAACCCAGGGTCAACGGGTTTCGTCGGATCCGGAATCAGAAACTTCGGCGATGGACGCCAGCTCGAGGAACAGTTCCCGCAATTCGGGGTCTGTGGTTGAGGCTGCGGCGACTCTCAGGTGAGAGGCTGCGGCTGGCGAAAGCGGTTTTGACCGATCCGGCACGATTTCTGTCGGTGGTTGGGGGGCCACTTTCACGGTGACTGAACTGGCGTACGTGCCTACGGCGCGTGCGGTCGAGAGGATTTGCGCCTGGAGAAGGCGCAGCCTGGCGGCCAGAGCCGACGAGGGAGCCAAAAAAACGAGGCGGCCGTCTTGCAGGTTGGCGAAACGAACCTGCTCGCGGAGTGGTGACGGTAACGTCTGGCGCAGTGCGCGATCCAATGCATCCAGCTGGCGGGCCTTGCGGGCCAGCGCGGCAATGGGGCCATACGCGGTGATGGGCTTGAGTCCAGAACCGGTGCGGCGAGAGGGTTTTGGATCATCGCGCTGCATGGATGCCGACATCTTCTGACGTAAGAACAACATGCAAATCATACTTGTGTCCCGCACCAAAAAGGTGCCGAAAACCTGGAATCTCGCGGACCGGCGATTGCGCTGGCGCCTTATGGGTGCTGCAGCAGCGGCGATCCTGGGATGCGCGGGCCTGGGCGGCGCGGTGGCCATGGTCGTGGCCAACCCGCACGACCGGGCGCTGGCCGAGATCCGCCGCCTGCGCCAGCAGGTGCAGCAGCAGAACGAACAGCTGGTCGGCGTGCGCAAGGATGCCCAGCGCGACGTGGATGCGCTGGCCGTGAAGCTGGGTCAGCTGCAGGCGCAGTCCACCCGTCTCAACGCGCTCGGTGACCGCCTGACCCGGGTCGGCAAGCTCGACGATGGCGAGTTCAACTTTGATGAACAGCCGGCCGTCGGCGGCGTGGAAGATGCCACCGACAGCGGCTATTCGCTGCCGCAGAACCTGGATACCAGCATCAACCAGCTGGCCGATCAGTTCGACAGCCAGCAGGCCCAGCTCCAGGCGCTGCAGAGTCTGCTGCTGGACGCCAAGATCGAATCCAATCTCAAGCCCACCGGGATGCCGGTTGACGGCTATATCTCCTCCTATTTCGGTGGCCGCCCGGACCCGTTCAGTGGTCACAGCGCCTACCACACCGGTCTGGACATCTCGACGCCCAAGGGCACGCCGGTCCACGCCGTGGCCGAAGGCATGGTCACCTATGCGGGCGATCGCACCGGCTACGGTGAGGTCATCGAGATCGACCATGGCAACGGCTACATGACCCGCTACGCCCACAACAGCAAGCTGGAGGTCCGTCCGGGCCAGCGCGTGCACGTGGGCGACGTGGTCTCCGAGGCCGGCTCCACGGGGCGCTCCACCGGCTCGCACGTCCATTTCGAGGTCTGGTACAAGGGCCGCGTGGTCAATCCGCTGGCTTTTGTGAAAAACCACCGCTGAGCGGGGCTTCGGGGCGGCTGGCGGCGCCCTTGAAAGCGTTTGGATACGCCGCCACTCCATGATCGGGACGATGATCGGGGGAGTCCGGGGTATGCGCCCCGGCACGGCGCGGAAGTCGCGGCGGCAGTCGAAGACTGCGACGGCGCGGCGTTTGGGATAGCCCGCCGACCCTAGTATCATCAATCCTTTCGTCCTGCCCGGGTCCGCCGGGGCAGGCGGTTCACGAATCCTGATCCGGAAGATCGATGCTCAACCGTGCCCTGACGAGCCTTTTCGGTAGCCGCAATGAACGCGTGCTGCGCCAGCTCTCCAAGAATGTCGCGCGCATCAACGCGCTTGAACCCGAATTCGAGAAGCTGAGCGACGACGCGCTGCGCGCCAAGACCGACGAGTTCAAGCAGCGTGTCGCTGCTGGCGAATCGCTGGACAAGATCCTGCCGGAAGCCTTTGCCGTGGTGCGCGAAGGCGCCAAGCGCGTGCTGGGCATGCGCCATTACGACGTGCAGATGATCGGCGGCATGGTGCTGCATTCCGGCCGCATCGCCGAAATGCGCACGGGCGAAGGCAAGACCCTGGTCGGTACGCTGCCGGTGTACCTCAATGCCCTGGAAGACAAGGGCGTGCACGTGGTCACCGTGAACGACTACCTGGCTCGCCGCGACTCGGCGCAGATGGGCAAGCTGTACAGCTTCCTCGGACTGACCACGGGCGTGGTGTGGCCGGGCATGGACCATGCCGACAAGCATGCCGCCTATGCCGCCGACATTACCTACGGCACCAACAACGAATTCGGTTTCGACTACCTGCGCGACAACATGGCGCTCAGCAAGGACCAGCGCTACCAGCGCGGCCTGCACTACGCCATCGTCGACGAAGTCGACTCCATCCTGATCGACGAAGCGCGCACGCCGCTGATCATTTCCGGCCCGGCGGAAGATTCCCCGCAGCTGTACATCGCGGTGAACAAGATCGTCCCGAAGATGATCCGCCAGGAGAAGGAAGACGGCAGCGGCGACTACTGGGTCGACGAGAAGCAGAAGCAGGTGCACCTGTCCGAAGAGGGCATGTCGCACGCTGACGAACTGCTGCGCCAGGCAGGTGTCATCGACGCAGACAGTGGCCTGTACGACTCCAAGAACCTGGCCGTGGTGCATCACCTCAATGCCGCGCTGCGCGCCAACGCCATCTACCATCGCGACGTCGACTACATCGTGCGCGACGGCGAAGTGGTGATCGTGGACGAATTCACCGGCCGTACGCTGCCGGGTCGTCGCTGGTCCGATGGCCTGCACCAGGCGGTGGAAGCGAAGGAAGGCGTGCCGATCCAGCGCGAGAACCAGACGCTGGCCACCGTTACCTTCCAGAACCTCTTCCGCATGTACAAGAAGCTGGCCGGCATGACCGGTACGGCTGATACGGAAGCCTACGAATTCCAGCAGATCTATGGCCTGGAAGTGGTGGTGATCCCCACCCACAAGCCGATGGTCCGCCAGGACAACCCCGACATGGTTTTCCTTGGCCAGCAAGCCAAGTACCGCGCTGTGATCGACGACATCAAGGACTGCAACAAGCGCGGCCAGCCGGTGCTGGTGGGCACCACGTCCATCGAAGTGTCCGAGCTGCTGTCGGACCTGCTGCGCAAGGACAAGATTCCGCACGAAGTGCTGAACGCCAAGCAGCACGAGCGCGAAGCGCAGATCGTGGCGCAGGCCGGTGCGCCGGGCTCGGTGACCATCGCCACCAACATGGCTGGTCGCGGTACCGACATCGTGCTGGGCGGCAGCCTGGAAGCGGCACTCGCCGCGTTGCCGGAAACGGCCACCGACGCTGATCGCGCCAAGGCCAAGGCCGAGTGGAAGAAGCTGCACGAAACCGTGCTGGCATCGGGTGGCCTGCACATCGTGGGCACCGAGCGCCATGAGTCGCGTCGTATCGACAACCAGCTGCGTGGTCGTTCGGGCCGCCAGGGCGACCCGGGTTCCTCGCGCTTCTACCTGTCGCTGGAAGACAACCTGCTGCGCATCTTCGCGGGCGACTGGGTCGGTCGCTGGATGCGCATGTTCGGCATGAAGGAAGAGGACGCGCTGGAAGACCGCATGGTCAGCCGCCAGATCGAAAAGGCGCAGCGCAAGGTCGAACAGCACAACTTCGACATCCGCAAGCACCTGCTCGAATTCGACGACGTGGCCAACGATCAGCGCAAGGTGATCTACGCCCAGCGCGACGAGCTGCTGGTGGTGGATGACGTATCCGACACCATTGCCGACATCCGCGACGATGTGGTCACCCAGCTGGTGCACCGCTACGTGCCGGCCGACAGCATCGACGAGCAGTGGGATCTTGCTGGACTCGACCGCGAGCTGGAAGGCGAGTTCGGCCTGTCGCTCAGCCTCAAGGCCTGGGTCGAGCAGCAGCACGAGATCGACGACAAGATGGTGCTCGAGCACGTGCGCGAGGCGGTGGATCAACTGTTCAAGACCAAGGAACAGCAGATCGGCACCGAAACCATGCGTCAGCTCGAGAAGCACATCATGCTGAGCGTGGTGGACAACGCGTGGAAGGAACACCTGGCGAGCATGGATTACCTGCGCCAGGGTATCTATCTGCGCGGTTACGCGCAGAAGCAGCCGAAGCAGGAGTTCAAGCGCGAGTCGTTCGAACTGTTCTCCAGCATGCTTGATCGCATCAAGGCCGAAGTGGTGCAGATGCTGGCACGCGTGCGCATTCGCAGCGAGGAAGAAGTCGCCGCGATGGAAGCCGAACAGCAGCGCCTTGCCGAGCGACTGCAGCGCCAGATGCTCGCCAGCGGTGGCGGTGCACCGGTGGCGGCACTGGGCGCCGATGCCGAGGCGGTGGCCGCCGGCAGCATGGCCGCGCCGGTGGGTTCACCGGAGCAGGATGGTCCTCGCGTGGGGCGCAATGATCCTTGTCCGTGTGGTTCGGGCAAGAAGTACAAGCATTGCCACGGTCAGTTGACCTGACGGTTAGGAGAAACCCCGCTTCGGCGGGGTTTTTTTTGGGGCGCATTTTGGTGCGTGGCTGGCGGCGAGCGGATGGCCATGGTTGTGCTCCTTCTTGCCTTCGGGGAGATGGCGAGAGGGGAGAGGGGCAATCTAGCCTCATCGTTTCATCGGCGCCGTCATTCAGGCGCAGGCCGGACAAGCGCGAAGCGCGCCCCACGGGACTAGCTTGGCGTCGCGGAACGCCCGGAGGGCGACCCCGTAGGGGCGAGCGCAGCGAGTCATCCAGTGCCTTGGTGGTCGGTTATCGCCCCACCGCTTCATTCTTTTGATCGTCATTCCTGCGAAGGCAGGAGGCGCCTTTCAACCGCCGAAGGGCGGGTCATCCAGTGACTTTGCTCTGGCCTTCGGTGTGTGGCGATTCCGCCAGGTTGCCGCTTACGCCGCGGAGGCGTTTCGACCTCCTGCCGGAGGCCGAGTCACTTTTCTTTGCTGGCCCAAAGAAAAGTAACCCAAAGAAATGGCCTTAAAGGCTGGCAGCATGCCGATGGGATAAGCCCGAACGGCTGAGGAACGTTGCTGCGTGGCAACCTCCGCCTCTACACAACGGGTACAACAAAGCGCCTCGCAACGCGCCAATGCGCTGAGGACTTAGCGCGGAGCGTCGTGCCGCCGCGCGGCACATCCTTCTGTGCCACTAGGGTGTTCACATTGAACATCCCCTGTCGCTCGTCCTCTCCCGTTCGGGAGAGGACTGGGGTGAGCACTGAGGTCAGAGAGAAACAGACTTCACACGGTGCGAGACACCCCTGTAGGAGCGCACCTTGTGCGCGACCGCAGCGCCATGTCGATACCGCTCCGTCAGGTGGTCGCGCACAGGGTGCGCTCCTACAGAAAAGCCCGTGCCGGATACGGCGTCGCGGCGAGCGACTCCACGTGCAGTGCAGTGGCACGAGTCGCGAACAGGGTTCGCTCCCACCGACAAGGCCAGCCTCCACGCAATACGCCACCGCGTCATGCGGCGCGATGTGCAGCGCAGCTGCACGAGCCTTCGGCTCTGGCTCTGGCTTTTGACCTACCCGACCCCTTGAGCGGCGGTGAGGGGCGGACGACAGGCCCGCAGGGGGATCGGCAGGGATGCCGATCCCTTTTCGACAGGACAGGGATGTCCTGTCGAAAAGCCCGGCCGACCCTCACGGACTGGCCGGCTCTATCGGCCAGCGCCGAGATGGGGGTGCCTTTCTCTTTGGTTACTTTCTCTTGGGCAAGCAAGAGAAAGTGACCCGGCCTCCGGCAGGAGGTCGGAACGCCCGCTGCGTAAGCGGCTAGGTCGCGGGAACGCCTGATGCGAGGACCCAACGCAAAGTCACTGGACCCCTGCCTACGCAGGGGTGACGCCGAAAGAATGAACCAGTACGGCAAGGTTCGCCCTTCTCCTCCAAAAGGAGCGGGAGACGAAGCCATCGCTGGAAGGGGCTCAGTCCCCTCCCGGTACCTTCTTCCGGTACGGCTCCGCATCCACCGTCACATACTGGGGCTCTTCCGTATCCAGTCGCAGCGCCGTGAGCTGCCCGCCCCACACGCAACCCGTATCGATCGCATGAACGCCGATACCCGCGAAACGCCCCAGCGCGGACCAATGACCGCACACGATGCGCGCGCCGCGTTGGCGCATGCCCGGCACTTCGAACCACGGGTACATGCCGGGCTTCTGCGTGCCGGGGACACCCTTGCTCTCGAAGTCGATGCGCCCCTGCACGTCGCAGTAGCGCATGCGCGTGAGCGTGTTGATCGAGGCGCGCAGGCGTTCGACGCCTTGCAGGCGGCTGCTCCATGCCGCGGGACGGTTGCCAAACAGGTTCTTCAGCAGGCGTGGATGGCGCGGGCTGCTGAGTTCGCGTTCGATTTCCTGCGCGGAGCGTTGCGCCTGGCGCAGCGTCCACATGGGGGCCAGGCCAGCGTGCACCATGGTCCAGTTGAGCTGTTCGTCGTGGTGCAGCAGTTTCTGCGAGCGCAGCCACTCCATCAGCACCGGTGCATCGTCGGCGAACAACACTTCACGCAGCTCGGGGTTCACCTTGGACTGGGCTTCGGGGCGTCGCTGCGCGATGGCCAGCAGGCTCAGGTCGTGGTTGCCGAGTGTGACGATGGATTGCTCGCGCAGGCTGTGGATCAGGCGCAGCGTCTGCAGGGACTGTCCACCACGATTGACCAGGTCGCCGCAGAACCACAGGCGATCGGCCGCGGGGTCGAAGCGGATCTTGTCGAGGAGGCGTTGGAGTTCGGGAAGGCAGCCCTGCACATCACCGATTGCGTACGTAGCCATCAGTGCAGGGTGCGCGGAATCGAAAGCGTGAACGGCGGGATCAGCGCCTCGAAATGGGTGCCGTCGTCAGCCACCATCTGATAGCTGCCCTGCATGACGCCCACCGATGTCTCCAGCACGGCGCCGGAGGTGTACTCGTATTCGTCGCCGGGACGGATCCACGGCTGCTCGCCGACGACGCCGTCGCCGTTGACCTCTTCGACCTTGCCATTGGAGTCGGTGATGATCCAGTGGCGGGTCAGCAGGCGCGCGGCGACATCGCCTGCGTTGTGCAGTGTGATCGTGTAGGCGAAAACGTAGCGGTTGTCGCCGGGACGGGATTGGTCGGGGACAAAGCGAGGTTCGACCTGCACGTCGATCGTGTAGGAAGATCGTTCATTCATGCCCTGATTGTAAGGGTTGTCGCGCCGCATGGGTGAAGCTTGCGGGCGACTCGCTGAATCGGGGAAGTCCACCGAACGGACCCGCCCGACTCAGGCGGCCGGAACGCGTGCGAGGCGGACGTAGTCCTGGGGGGAAAGCGTCTCGGCACGGGCCTTGGGGTCCACGTCCGCGCTCATGATGGCCTCGCTGTCCATGACATTCTTGAGCGCGTTGCCCAGCGTCTTGCGGCGCTGTGCGAAAGCCGCTTTCACGATGGCGTGGATGCGCTCCGGGTCGGCATCGGGCAGTTGGTCGGCGGCGAGCGGCACCAGTCGCACCACGGCCGAGTCCACCTTCGGCGGCGGCCGGAAGGCCCCCGGCGGCACGACAAAAAGCGGCTCGACGCGGCAGGCCAGCTGCAGCATCACCGACAGGCGTCCATAGACCTTGCTGCCGGGCTCGGCGGCCATGCGGTCCACCACTTCCTTCTGCAGCATGAAGCACATGTCCTGGATGGCCTGCGCGTGCTCCACGCAATGGAACAGGATGGGGCTGGAGATGTAATACGGCAGGTTACCGGCGATGCGCAGGCGTTCCACACCATGGCGATGGGCGAGCGCGGTGAAATCCACTTTCAGCACGTCGGAGTGGATGATGCTCAGCTCGCCCACGCTGGCGGCGCGCGCTTGCAGACCGGGAATCAGGTCGGTGTCGAGCTCGATGGCGGTGAGCTTGCCGGCGGCGGCCAGCAGCGGCAGCGTCAGCGCGCCTTCGCCGGGGCCGATCTCCACGACGAAATCGTCCGCGCGCGGCGAGATCGCACTGACGATGCGCTCGATATAGCGCTTCTCGTGCAGGAAGTGCTGGCCGAAGCTTTTCTTGGGGCGGGCGTTCATGGGTGTCCTTGCGAATGCGTGCGGCGTCGCGCCACGAGCTCGAGCGCCATGTTCGCGGCGGCGATCAGGCTGGCGGGGTCACCGCGACCCGTACCGGCAAGGTCAAGCGCGGTGCCGTGGTCGACGGAAGTGCGGATGAAAGGCAGGCCCAGCGTGAGATTCACCGTGCGGTCGAACGCTTCGCTCTTGAGCACCGGCAGCGCCTGGTCGTGATACATGGCCAGCACCGCGTCGTAGCGGTCGCGCTGCGATGGCACAAACGCGGTGTCGGCGGGCAGCGGGCCCAGCAGATGCATGCCTTCGGCGCGCAGCGTTTCCAGCGTGGGAATGATGGTGTCCAGTTCCTCGCGCCCGAGGTGGCCGCCTTCGCCTGCGTGCGGGTTGAGACCAAGCACAGCGACGCGCGGTTCGGGCAAGCCAAACTTCGCCTTCAGTTCGCGATGGACGATGCGCAGCACGCGCGTGAGTGTGTCGGCGGTAATCGCGGCAGGCACGGCGGCGAGAGGCAGGTGCGTGGTGGCCAGCGTCACACGCAGTTCGGGGCTCGCCAGCATCATCACCACGTCGGCACGGGCGCGTTCGGCGAAGAATTCGGTGTGGCCGCTGAAGCGGATGCCGGCTTCATTGATCGACGACTTCTGCAGCGGCGCCGTGACGATGGCGGCATAGCGGCCTTGCATGCAGCCGTCCGCTGCCTCGGCGAGGGTGGCGAGCACATGCTGGGCATTGGCCGGGTCGGGCGTGCCGGGTTGTTCGGGCGCACCGAGCGGAACGTGATGCACGCGCAGCTGGCCTGGCGGACGCTGGCTGATGTCGCCGCCGTCATCGTCGACGAGTTCGACGGTTAGCCCACAGCGTTCCGCGGCGCGCCGGAGCAGGTTGCGATCGGTGACTGCAACGAAATTGGCCGCCAGCGGAGTGGCGGCCAATCGGATTAGCAGCTCGGGACCGATCCCCGCCGGCTCACCTGCGGTGATGGCCAGACGGGGCAGGGTCTGCATGTTCAAAGCGGCCTCAGGACGACTTGTTGCCCTGCTGCTCGTTCGGATCGCGCAGCTCGGGAACCAGGATGTTCACGTAGGCACTGGAGCGCATTTCGCGCAGGTAGTCCTCGTACGCCTGCTCCGCCTTGCGGTTGCCGATGGCTTGGCGCGCCTGGTTGCGCGACAGCTCGTCCGTGCGGTCGCTCTGGCGGGTGCCGAGGCGCTGGATGATGTGCCAGCCCGCTTCGCTCTGGAACGGCTGGGAAACCTGGTCGTCCTTCAACTCACCCAGCTGCTGGGCAACGGTCGTGCCCCAGTCGTTCTGCATGAACCAGCCCATGTCGCCGCCGTTGTTGGCGGTGGTGTCGTCCTTGGAGTTTTCTTTCGCCAGCTTGCCGAAGTCTTCGTGCTTGGTGACGATGCGGTTGTACAGGTCCACTGCCTTCTGATGGGCCTGTTCCGGGGTCATCAGCTCGCTCGGACGGATCAGGATCTGGCGGGCGTGGAATTCCTGCACCACCTGGCGGCTGGGCTGGCGCTGTTCGATCAGCTTCAGGATATGGAAGCCGGTCGGGCCGCGCATGGCCGGCGAGACGTCGCCGGGCTTCATGGTGCCCACCGCGTCGGCAAAGGCCGGCGGAATTTCGTCCATGCGGCGCCAGCCGAGGTCGCCGCCTTCCAGCGCGTCCTGGGCATCCGAGTAACGGATGGCGGCGGCGTGGAAGTCCATGCCACCCTTGATGGCGTCCATGGCCTGGGTGGCCTTGTCCTGGGCGGTCTTGATGTCGGCGGCGGTGGCGCCGGCCGGCAGGCTGACCTGGATGTGGGCCAGGTGGATTTCGCCCGCCTTGTAAGAGGGGCTGGCCAGCATGTTGTTGATTTCGCTGTCGGTGATGGTCACCTGGTCGCGAACCACGCTGTCATGCAGGCGCTGGGCCACGAGCTGGTCGGACAACTGGCGACGGAACGCGGCGAAGCTGTTGCCGTCATGTTCCACGGCGGCGCGCAATTGTTCGGCCGTCATGTGGTTCTGCTGGGCCACGGCATTCACGGCCTGGTCCACGTCGGCATCGGACACGCGGATGCCCTGGTCGTCGGCGCGCTGCACCTGCAGCTTCATCAGGATCAGGCGATCCAGCACCTGGCGCTGCAGCACGTCCATCGGGGGCAGCTGACCGGGATTGCTGGCGTACTGCTGCTGGACCGAACGCACGGCCTCGTTGAGCTCGCTCTGCAGGATCACCCCTTCGTCCACCACCGCCACGATACGGTCAAGCGGCTGCTTGCCCTGCGCTGCCTGGGGCAGCAGCTGGGCATGGGCGGGCAGGGCGGTCGCGGTAGCGATCGCGAGCAGGAACAACGCGAGAGGTTGCTTCATCAGTCCGGGGCCTTCAATCGCCGTGGGCGACAGGGAAGTTATTGATAACCAAGAATACCATTGCGCAGGGCGTTTTCCGACTGACCGGTGAAGTTGCCCATGCCCTTGAACTCCACTTCCAGCATCACCGCGGTGTTCGCGGAACCCAGCTGGGTGGTGTAGTCGTAGGTATTCACGTAGTGGCGTCCCACCAGCCGCAGCGCCACGCAGCAGCTGTCGTACTCCACGCCGGCAAGGGCCTCCACGGTCTTCTTGTCGAGCACCGAGTAGGTCCAGTGGCCGATGAGGCGCCAGCGGTCGGAGACGGGGTAGACCACGGAAGCGTCATATTGTTCCAGCCACGGCAATTCGGTGCCCGGCTGGCGGCGGTAGCGGTACGAGAAATTCAGGATGCCATCGGTCTTGATGCGCATCTGCAGGCCGATGGCTCCGAGGTCGGTGAGACTGGTGTTCGGATTCCACTGGTACTGCGAGGTCAGCTTCCAGCGGTCATTGAGCTGGGTGGTGAGGTCGATGACATAGTCGGAGCCGGACCAGTTGGTCGGCGGCGTCACCGTGTTCACGCTGTTGGGCAATTGCACCCGCTGCTGGGTGAAGTAGCGGATCTGGCCGAAGTCGACCGACACGCGCTCCACGCCGTTGTCGTCCAGCAGTCGCGAAGTCAGCAGGGCGCTGAGGTTGTTTGCGTTGATCTGGCGATCTGCGCCCGAATAGGTGTTGGGCGTGAACAGCTCCCACGTGTCGAACGACATCAGCGTGGTGTCGAACAGCGGAATGTTGTCCTGATTGCGGTACGGCACGTACAGGTAATACAGGCGCGGTTCCAGCGTCTGCGTATAGCTGGTGCCAAACAGCGACATGCTGCGGTCGAATATCAGGCCGCTGTCCAAGCTCACGACGGGCAGTGAACGCGAGGGCGAGCCGCTGGTATAGGGTGACGTCGTGCCGGTCGGCAGCAATTCGGTGAGGCCGTTGCTGTAACCGTACTGCTGGTAGTTGCCGATCAGGTCGTACGCGGTATACCGATAGGCGATGCGCGGCTTCACGAACCAGGCCGCACCCTGGAAGTTGGCCTGGACATACGGGTAGAGGTCCAGTCGATTGCCTTCGACGAAATCATCCTTGCGGAACGCCACGGCCTCGGTATTGGCGCCGACGTCCAGCCAGCGGTTGATGGGGTAGTCGACATTGAACGTCGCGCGGGGCCAACGCTTGTACTGTACGGTGGCATCGGGAAGCGAGTAGTCGACGTTCTGGTAGTAGTCGGCGCCGAGGCTCGCGTTCCAGTAGGCCGGTCCCCATTTGCCGCCGCCATTGATGTACGTCGACGACGTCAGCTGGCCAATCGATGCGGTATACAGGTCGTTACCGAAGTCGCGCATGTAATTGCGGTCGGACGCGCGGTTGACGCTGACGTTGAGCGACCAGGGACCGTAAAGCTGCGTGTGGTCGTAGTACTTCAGCAGCCAGCGGTCCCTGCCCTCGGTATTGGCCGTGCCATCGGGGTCGCTTTCGCCACCGTCGTGCGGCATGTATTCGAAGTTCACCTGGCCCAGGCTGCCGGGCACCAGGTAGCGGAACTCGGTGGCCAGCATGGCGCCACGATCGGCATAGATGCGCGGATCGAGCGTGGCGTCGTAGTTCGGCGCCAGGTTGAGGTAGTACGGCGCACTGACCGTGAAGCCCGAACGGCTGGAGCTGCCGACGGAGGGCGTAAGGAAGCCCGACTTGCGCTCATCGTTGATCGGGAACGAGAAGCTCGGCAGCCAGAAGAACGGCACGTTGTAGAGATACATGGTGGCGTCTTTCGCCACGCCCTCGCCGGTTTCCTTGTCCATGCGGATGTCCTTCGCATGAATCTCCCACACGTGGTTGCCCACATCGCAGGTGGAATAGGTAGCGCCCAGGTAGCGGCTGCGCTGGTCGTCCAGCATCTGGCCCTGGGTCGCCACGCCGTTGCCGCGGTTGGTGAGCATCTGGTACGCGACGTTGTCCGCGATGGACGTGCTCGCGTCCTGGTTGCCGCGCATGTGGTCCGACGACACCAGCTGCGCCGATTCCTGGTAGCGCACGTTGCCGCGCGCATCGAAGTCGGTGGTGTCCTGGTTGTAGTCGGCGGTGTCGGCCTGGATGCGCTGGTCGGCGCGATCCAGCTTCACGTCACCCTCGAGGTGGTAGATGGTCTGGTTCGAGCCATCCACGCGCTGCGCCGTGACATAGGTGTTCGACGTATCGCGTACCGAACTGTCCTTGCTCATCGTCGGGTCGTAGAACGAGAGCATGGCGTTGGGACGGCACATGCTGTAGTTCAGCGGGCGCGGCGGGCAGCGGAAGGCGCCCAGCGGGCAGTTGGACACGGCCGGCGGCGGATTGTTGCTGGGTGGCGGCGTCGGACTGGGCTGGTCCGGCGTGACGGGCTGATCCGGCGCAGACTGGGCCTCGACCGGGCTGCCGAACAGGGCAAGGGCGGCGGCAACCGCCAGCAGGCGGCGCGGGGGCAGGTGGCGCGGAGGGAGCTTGGGCGTCACGTTGGCAGTCTGTCGGCTGGGAGGCTCGTAAAACTAGCAGAAAGGCCCCATCGGCGGCAGTTGGCCGAGGCCTCTCCGGCCGCCGGGTTCAGTGTGGCTGATCAGAAAATCAGCAGTTCAGCCTTCGAGCAGTTCGCCCACATGGGCAGCCACGCTGGTGGAAAGCGCCAGCAGGTTGTAGCCGCCTTCCAGGGTGGAGACCACGCGCCCCTGGGCATGGGCGTTGGCCACGTCCACCAGTCGCTGGGTGATCCATGCGTAGTCTTCGCTGCCCAGTCGCAGGTCGGCCAGCGGATCGTTGCGGTGGGCGTCGAAGCCGGCGGAGATCAACACCAGCTGCGGCCGGAAGGCATGCAGCCGGGGAATCAGTGCGCCCTCCCACAATTCCCTGAATTCGTAGGAACCATCGCCGGGCGACAGGGGGGCGTTGACGATGTTGCCCACGCCGTGTTCGTCCGCGCTGCCCGTGTCCGGGTACAGCGGCATCTGATGGCTGGAGATGAACAGCACGCGCGGTTCGCGGGCAAAGATGTCCTGCGTGCCGTTGCCGTGGTGCACGTCGAAATCGGCGATGGCCACGCGCTTGAGGCCATGCCCGGCCATGGCATGGGCAGCACCCACGGCCACGTTGTTGAACAGGCAGAAGCCCATCGCGCGGTCGGGGGTGGCGTGGTGCCCTGGCGGGCGCACCGCGCAGAACGCCTTGCCGCCCTGCGCGCCCATGACGGCATCCACCGCGGCAACCACCGCGCCGGCAGCCCGCAGGGCCGCCTCGGCCGAGCCGGGCGACATCAGGGTGTCTTCGTCCAGGCGAACGGTGCCTTCCTGCGGCATGGTGCCCAGGATGCGATCCACGTGTTCCGGCGTGTGCACGCGCAGCAACTGCTCACGCGTGGCACGCGGTGCCTCCACGCGATCGAGCGCGGCGAAGCGGTCATGGTCCAGCGCCTGCAGCGCAGCGCGCAGGCGGGCGGGGGATTCGGGCTGGTCCGGGCCGGGATCGTGCTGCAGGCAACTGGTATGGGTATAGAGCCGCAGCATCGATCGTCAGGCCTGGGGCTTGCGGCGGCGCTCGTGGTTCCAGAGCACTTCGCCGTGGCCGCTGGCGCGGGCCAGTACGCGGCAGAGGACGAACAGCAGGTCCGACAGGCGGTTGAGGTAACGCTGCGCCTGCGGCCGCACGTCCTCGACGCGGCCCAGCCCGATCACTTCGCGCTCGGCACGGCGGCATACGGTGCGGGCCAGGTGGCAGCAGGACGCGGCCATGCCACCGCCGGGAAGGATGAAATCCTTGAGCGGCGGAAGCGGGTCGTTGAACGCATCGAGCACCTTTTCAAGGCGCTCGATGTCCTCGTCATGGACCATCGCCATGCCCGGAATGCACAGCTCGCCACCGAGATCGAACAGGTCGTGCTGCACCTGCGTCAGCGCCTCGCGCACGTCATCGGCGACGCCGTCGGAGGCGAGCACCATGCCGATGGTGCTGTTGAGTTCGTCCACCGTGCCGTAGGCGCCTACACGCAGCGAATCCTTGGCGACGCGCGAGCCGTCGCCCAGTCCCGTGCTGCCGTCGTCGCCGGTGCGGGTGTAGATCTTCGAAAGACGATTGCCCATCGTGATCAGTGCGACAGCTTCGACGAATCGGCATGGCCCAGCAACTGCGACAGCTGCACCACCAGGCCGTGCACCATCAGGCCCAGCGCCACGTACAGCGCGGTGGTCTGCAGGAAGAAGCCGTACCAGTCGAGCATGTTGGAAACCCACGCGCCGATGCTGCGCGGCTGCGGCACCGTGTTGCTCAGCCAGTAGTAGCTGCCGTTGGAGATCACGTAGCAGGCCAGCCAGCTCACCAGCAGGGCGCCGGCGGCAAAGCCGAGGCTGCGTGCATTGAGGCCGGGCTTGCGGGCGGCCAGCCAGCTGCCACCCAGCCACAGGCTGAAATAGGAGGGGATCAGGAACCAGTAGCCCGCCGAGACGCAGTAGTGGTCCCAGAAACTGATGCCCTGGTTGCTGATGACCAGGTAGTCGACCAGCACGGCCTCGGCCATCAGCAGCGGGAAGGCCCAGCGCGCCGAACCGCGCAGCCAGAAACCGGCCAGGAAGAAGATGCCCCACGAGGCGTCCCAGATATCGTGCTGGAACAGCGAAAGATGAATGCGGGTGGCGGCCATCACCACGGCCAGGGCCATGAAAATGCCGAGGCGCTGGGTCTGCGTCTTAGCCATGTGCTGCTCCAGAAAAGGTTGCGTCGAATGCAAGCGCCAAGTCTATCCCAATTGAGCTGCCCCAACGGCGGCCCGGGGACGGTGTGGGGCTCGAACCGCTGCATAGCGCGTATCATCCGGCGTCATGACGAACCCACCCTCCCAGGCCGCCGCCCGGCAGCCGGTACTTATTGTTGGCGGCGGACTGGTCGGCGCCAGTCTGGCCATTGCCCTGGATGCCGCGGGCATCGATGCCGTGATGGTCGAAGCCGCCGCGCCGCGCATCGGCGAGCAGCCCAGCTATGACGAGCGCAACCTGGCGCTGGCCCGCGCCACGGTGAACGGCCTCACGGCCATTGGCGTGTGGAAGCACGCCCATGCGCAGGCCACGCCGATCCGGCATATCCATGTCACGCGCGCCGGTGAATTCGGCAGCGTGCAGATGGATGCCCAACGCCATGGCGTCGACGCCATGGGCTGGACCTTGCCTGCGCGGGAACTGGGTGCGGCCCTGTTGCGCCGGCTGGATGAATGCACCCGGCTGCGCCGCCTGGCACCTGCCCGCGTGGAGTCGCTCGAACCGACAGCCGATGGCTGGCGCGCCCGCGTCCACACCGGCGATGGCGTCGTGGAGATCGACACGCCCCTGCTGGTGGGCGCGGACGGCACGGCGTCCTTCGTGCGCGAGCGCCTGGGCATCGAGGTGGAGCGGCTGGACTATCGCCAGACCTTGTTTGTCTGCACGGTGACGCCGGAGCGTGACCACGCGCAGCGGGCGTACGAGCGCTTCGCCGACAACGGCCCAATCGCCCTGCTGCCGTTGGCGGCCCGTCGCTGCGGGCTGGTGCTCACCGTTCCGCAGCACGAGGCCAAGACGGTAGAGGCCATGGATGACGATGCGTTCATTGCGCTGGCGCAGGAGCGGTTCGGTTGGCGCCTGGGGCGCCTGAGCCGGCCGGGCAAGCGACACCCTTATGCCATCCAGCGCGTGGCGGCGCGTTCGCTGATATCGACTCGCGCCGTGCTGGTCGGCAATGCGGCGCAGACGGTGCATCCCATTGGCGCGCAGGGTTTCAACCTGGGCTTGCGCGATGCGCTGACGCTGGCCGAACTGCTGGCGGACGCGAACGATCCCGGTGCCGAAGAACTGCTGCTGGGTTATGCACAGCGACGCGCACCGGATCGCGAGGGCACCATGGCGATGAGTCACGGCCTGGTCCAGCTGGCCTGCCTGCCGCAACCGCTGCTGGCGCCGCTGCGTTCACTGGCCATGCTGGCGTTCGATCGCCTGCCACCATTGCAGCGCCTGATGGCGCGTCGCGGTATGGGTTTCCGTGGCGAACCGCCCAAGGCCGTGCTGGAGCGACTGCCATGAGCATGATGTCCTCTTCGCGCAGCGAATCGGCGCGCCGCCGTGGTCCGGCCCTCGATGTGGCCGTGGTCGGTGGCGGCATGGTCGGCGCCGCCGGTGCACTGGCGCTGGCGCGTGCCGGCTTTGCCACGGCGCTGGTCGAAGCGCGCGCACCGGCACCCTGGTCGCCGGGCGATGACGTGGACCTGCGCGTCGTGGGCCTGGCTCCTTCATCGGTTGGACTGCTGGATGAGCTGGGCGTGTGGCCGTCCATCCGTGCTTTGCGCGCAAGCCCTTACGCACATATGCATGTGTGGGATGCGGCCACCGGCGCGGCCATCCATTTTGACGCGGCCAGCGAAGGTCGTGACCTGCTCGGCTACATCGTCGAGAACAACCTGGTGCAGTGGCAGCTCTGGCAGGCGCTGGATGCGGCCGGTGTTCGTCGCATCTGCCCCGCGCAGGTCACCGGTTACGAGGTGCTCGATGATCGCGTGCAGCTGGCGTTGAACGGTGCCGATACGGACGCCGTGCCGGCGCGCCTGCTGGTGGCCGCCGACGGCGCCGCATCGCCGCTGCGAGCCATGGCCGGCATCGAAACCAAGGGTCGTGATTACGCCCAGCGCGGCATCGTCGCCCACGTGCAGACCGAGCGTCCGCACGAAGGCACGGCATGGCAGCGCTTCTTGCCTACCGGTCCGCTCGCCTTGCTGCCGCTGGCGGACGGACGCAGCTCCATCGTCTGGTCGCTGCCCGAGGATGAAGCCCAGCGCGTGCTGGCACTGGACGACGAAGCGTTCTTGCAGGAGCTCGGCGTGGCCAGCGATTTCCGCCTGGGTCGCATCGTCGGCGCCACGGCGCGGGCCGCGTTCCCGTTGCGCCTGCAACTGGCGGAAACCTATCAGGCCGATCGCTTCGTGCTGCTGGGCGACGCGGCGCATGCCGTGCATCCGCTGGCGGGGCAGGGCGTAAACCTTGGGTTGCGCGACGTGGCCGAACTACGCGACACCCTGGTCGGTGCGCGCGACGCCGGCAGCGACATCGCTGCAGCCCACGTGTTGCGCCGTTACGCGCGGCGCCGTCGCAGCGCCGACACGCTTGATGCGCTGGGCTTCGATGCGCTGGCGCGCATCTATGCCTGGCAGGCGTCGCCGCTGTTGGCGGCGCGCGGCCTGGGCGTGCGGCTGATCGACAAACTGTCACCCGTCAAACGCAGACTCGCGGAACACGCCGCCGGCCTGTAACCGGTTCTGAAAAGCGCAACAAGGAGAGCACGTCATGGGCATCGCCCGTCTTTGCAGTTTTCTGTTGTTGGCAGGGTTCGCCGTCACCGCACAGGCGAAGATGGTGGAAAAGCCGGTCGAGTGGACGCAGGACGGCACCACCTTCCACAGCGTGCTGGTGTACGACGATGCGGTGACCACCAAGCGCCCCGGCCTGGTGATGGTGCCCAACTGGTACGGCGTGAACGACCTGGCCATCAAGAAGGCGGAAATGGTTGCCGGCAAGGATTACGTGATCCTGCTGACCGACATGTACGGCGCCAAGATCCGCCCCACCAACGACGACGAAGCCAGGGCCGCCATCAAGCCGCTGTACGGCGACCGCGTGCTGATGCGCAAGCGCGCCAACATGGCACTCGAACAGCTCAAGGCACAGGCCAGGAACGCACCCATCGATCTGGGCAAGCTCGCGGCCATCGGCTTCTGCTTCGGCGGCACCGCCGTGCTTGACCTGGCCCGAAGCGGCGCGGACGTCGCCGCCGTGGTGTCGTTCCATGGCGGCCTGCAGACCGACGACGTGTCGCTGGCGAAGAACATCAAGGCGCGCGTGCTGGTGATGAACGGTGCCGACGACAAGGGCACCATGCCCGACGCCGACAAGTTCATGGACGAAATGCGCGCCACCAAGGCCGACTGGCAGTTCGTGGTGCTGGGCAATGCCGTGCATTGCTTCACCGAAACCGACCAGCACAGCGCCGGTTGCGCTTACGATGAGCGCGCCGCCAAGCGCAGCTACCGGATGATGCAGGACTGGCTGCATGGAGCGTTCACGGGCACGCCGTGACGCAGGTGCAGGCGGGGTGCGTCATGCGCCCCGCCGCTGGCCGGTCAGTCGAGTTCGCGCCAGTGCCTGCAGGCGCGCAGGCATGAGAACAGAAACATCAGCGCGGTGACGGTAAACAGCGTCAAGGACAGGTAGCTCGTCCAGAAGAACAGTGGATCAAACGTCATGGAGACGTGCCCGCCATTGTCGATGTAGCGATGCCCGGCAACGTCGGTAAAGTCCCCGACGGGGCAGCGTTTCATCATGCAGTGCATGGCGCCGGTCGACAGTGCACGGTACGAGACCCACGCCAGCGGGCCGAGGGTGACGACCGAGACGAGCAGGCCCATCAGCACACCGGCGCGGAATCCCGGGTACGGTTTTTTCCAGCCCTTGTGGACGCGCGATTCGAAGACCAGTCCGGCGATCACGGTGAGCACCGCGATGGCGATCATGTTCCAGGGCTCCAGCGCGTCGCCCTTCAGCGCGATGCGCCACGGGTGAAACGCGTCCACCATCCACTGCGGGTCGGGCCTGGGCATCGTGTCGTCCTTGAACACCGATCGGTCGTGAGGACGAGTATTGCCGGAGCCGGGCGCGCAGGCCATCCCGTCGGCAGATGCCGGGCAAGCGGGGGCTGGACAGCCCGGCCGTGAGCCGGGCGTCAACGATCAGAAGCTGCGCTGCACCGAATAATCCGCCAGCGTTGCCATGGCATCACGCCACGGCGAATCGGGCAGCACGTTCAGGGCGTCGCGCGCCGCATCGGCATGCATCACGGCACGCTCGTGGGTGCGCTCCAGCGCGCCCGAATCGCGGATGGCCGCAATGATGCGGTCCAGCGAATCCAGGCCGCCGTGTTCGATGGCATGGCGCAGCGACTGCTTCTGTTCGGCATCGGCGCGCTGCAGGGCGTAAATCAGTGGCAGCGTGGGCTTGCCCTCGGCCAGGTCGTCGCCGATGTTCTTGCCCAGCGTGCCCGCGTCGGACACGTAATCGAGCAGGTCATCGGCGATCTGGAACGCGTAACCCAGCTGCATGCCGTAACGGCGCAGCGCGGCGCACTGGTCCGCGGGCAAGCCGCCCAGCAGTCCGCCCAGTTCCGTGGCGGCGGCGAACAGCACCGCCGTCTTGCGCTCGATGACGTTGAGGTAGGACGCCTCGTCCACATCCGCGTTGCCGATGTTGAGCAACTGCAGCACCTCGCCCTCGGCGATGGTGTTGGTGGTGTTGGCCAGGATGCGCATGACGCGCATGTCGTCGAGCTCCACCATCATCTGGAACGAACGCGAGTACAGGAAGTCACCCACCAGCACGCTGGCTGCGTTGCCCCACAGCGCGTTGGCCGTCTTGCGGCCACGGCGCAGGTCCGACTCGTCCACCACGTCGTCGTGCAGCAGGGTGGAGGTGTGGATGAACTCGATGACGGCCGCCAGCTTGATGTGGTGCTCGCCACGGTAGCCGGCGGCGTTGGCTGCCAGCACGTGCAGCATCGGACGCAGCCGCTTGCCGCCACCCGCGATGATGTGGTCGGCGATCTGGTTGATCAGCACCACGTCGGACGACAGGCGTTGGCGGATCAGGGAGTCGACCCGGTGCATGTCTGCGGCGGCAAGCCCTCGGACGGCGGCGAAGTCGGCAGAGCGGCGGGTGTCGGCTTGGGTCGTGGTCATGAGGCGGTCGTAGCGTCGTATCGTGGGCATTATAGGGAGAGAACGCCGCAAGAAACCGCCGCGACACGGCACCACGGTTGGATTTTGGGGCTGAAACGTATAATTACTGACTACTGCGACCCTTTTAAGAAGCCCCGGTGAGCAAACTCTCCCCACTCGAGCGACGCAGCGCGCTGACCCTGGCCTGTGTGATCAGCCTGCGGTTGTTCGGCCTGTTCCTGATCATGCCGGTGTTTTCGCTGTATGCGCAGCGCATGCCCGATGCGACGCCCTGGCTGATCGGCATGGCGCTGGGCGTGTATGGGCTGGGGCAGGTGCTGCTGCAGATCCCGCTGGGCCTGTTGTCCGACCGCATCGGTCGCAAGCCCGCGATTACGCTGGGCTTGCTGGTATTTGCCGTGGGCGGACTGGTGGCGGCGATGGCGCACGACCTGACCGGCATCGTGATCGGGCGCGCCCTGCAGGGCATGGGTGCCGTAGCCGGTGCCGGCACCGCGCTGGCCGCCGACCTGACCCGCCAGGAAAACCGCGGCAAGGTCATGGGCATCATCGGCGTCTCGATCGGCATGGCCTTCCTGCTGGCGCTGATCCTGGGGCCGCCGCTGGAGGCCATCGGCGGGCTGTCGGGCTTGTTCGCCACCACCTCGGTGCTGGCCCTGGCCGCACTGGTGTTGCTGTGGCTGATCGTACCCACGCCCGAGCGCGCCACGGCGCCCGCATCGGCGACGTTCGCCGGCGTACTATCGATGTTGCGTGACGGCCGCCTGCTCGTGCTCAACGGCTCGGTGTTCTTTCTGCACCTGCTGTTGACGGCCAGTTTCGTGGGCCTGCCCCTGCTGCTGGCCGACCGGCTACACCTGCCTGCCAACCGCCACTGGGAGCTGTACCTGCCGGTGATGGTGATCGCGGCCTTCGTGATGGGCGGCAGCCTGCATCGCATGCGCGACCTGGCACAGAGCCTGCGCCTGATCGCCGTGTGTGTGGTGGCGACTGGGCTGGGCCTGCTGGGCCTGGGTTTGTCCGGCAACCACGTGGCCGCGTTGGGCGTGTCGGCGGCGGTGTTCTTTTCGGCCTTCAACCTGTTGGAGGCCGCCTTGCCCAGCCTGGTCACCCAGCTGGCGCCTGGCGCATTGCGGGGCGCGGCCATGGGTGCCTATTCCACCAGCCAGTTTCTGGGCGCCTTCGTGGGCGGTGCGGTGGGTGGCATTGCGCTTGGCCGGGTCGGTACGGAGGGCGTTTTCCTCTGCGCGGCGGCGCTGACCTTGCTGTGGCTGCCGCTGGTCCTGCTGGGCAGTCGGCGGATCGCCTTGCGCGCGGGTTCTACCGTCGCGCCGGCCGGGGCATCGAGCGGCGCCTGAGGGGCGAAAATGGTTGCGGGAACGCATTGCGTTTAAGCCCGGCAGCCCCAATGATCGTGCCGCTGGGCGGCATGTCGCCGCCCGCTCGGGCGGCGAGGCCGGCGTCCATGGCTCATCACATCATCGAACTCATCGCGCAGTACGGGTTGCTGCTCGTTTTCCTCAACGTGCTCGTCGAGCAGGCGGGTGTTCCCGTGCCTGCCGTACCGACCATGATCGTCGCCGGGGCGCTGGCGTCCATGGAGCGGCTGCCGTTGACCGGGGTGATCGCGGTGGCCTTGCTGGCCTGCCTGATGGCCGACTACGCCTGGTATGCGGCGGGCCGCTACTTCGGTGGTGGCGTCATGCGCACGTTGTGCCGCATTTCCCTTTCTCCCGACTCCTGCGTGAAGCAATCGGAGCTGCGCTTCCAGCGCTGGCGCGGTGGCGTGCTGTTGCTGGCGAAGTTCGTGCCCGGCCTGTCCACCGTGGCGCCGCCGCTGGTCGGCGCGATGGGCCTGCGCACCGCGCCCTTCATCCTGTTCGACGGCCTGGGCTCGCTCATGTGGGTGGGCATGGCGGTAAGCCTGGGCTACGTGTTCGCCAACCAGATCGATGCCGTACTGCTCGCGCTGGCCAACGCGGGCAGCGTGGCCCTCATGCTGATCGGCAGCCTGCTGGCGCTCTACATCTTGGTCAAATGGTGGCAGCGCCATCGCCTGCTGCGTGCGTTGCGCATGGCGCGCATCACCGTGCAGGAACTCAACGACGCCGTGACCCAAGGGCATAACCCGGCCATTGTCGACGTGCGTTCGGAAGCGGCCCGGCTGATGGACGCACGCATCATCCCGGGCGCGCTGCTGGCCGACGTGAACAGCGTGGACCGCATCGTTGAAGTCGTCCCGCTGGATACGGAACTGGTGGTGTACTGCACTTGCCCGAACGAAGCCTCCGCCGCAGTGGTGGCCAAGGCGCTGATGTCGCGCGGCTACAAGCGCGTGCGGCCGCTGCTGGGTGGCCTGGATGCATGGGATGCGGCGGGTTATCCCGTGCATCGCACGCCGGGGACGGAAGAGGACGTCGTTCCGCACGCAGCCTGATTGCCGGCATGTCCTTGTAGGGGCGCACTTGTGCGCGACCGCGGCGGTGCAGCCTGCGGCTCTCG
Organism: Dyella telluris; assembly: GCF_014297575.1. Taxonomy (NCBI): domain Bacteria; kingdom Pseudomonadati; phylum Pseudomonadota; class Gammaproteobacteria; order Lysobacterales; family Rhodanobacteraceae; genus Dyella; species Dyella telluris. Next base: position 2,997,833 of record NZ_CP060412.1, read on the forward strand.
GCCGGCTGTGGCGCACAAGTGCGTTCCTGCAGGGGTTCTGGCAAATCTTTACGGCTTCTATACGCGGTGGCGGGAATTCGCTACCCCTTTCTTATGCGCCGGTTCCGACAATTTCCACCGTTAACTGACACGGTGAGTCGGGTTTCCATGGACGTCATTTACCTCGTTTTTTCCATCGTTCTGTTCGCTGCGGCGCTCGGCTTTCTGCTGATCTGCGACCGCCTGGGCCGCCGTCCCTGACGAACGCCTGACGCCCTTGCGGGCGTTCCGGTCCCCGTCTTTCCTCCGGGAGATTCCACCCATGAACGCGTTGTATTTCGTGGCTGCCGTGATCGCGGTGGCCCTGACGGGCTACCTGTGCGTAGCGCTGCTGAAACCGGAGTGGTTCGAATGACCAGCTTCGACTTTTTCCAGGTTGTGCTCTTCCTCGCCGTGCTGCTGTTGCTGATCAAGCCCGTGGGCGCTTACATGGCGCTCGCCTTCGCTGATACGCCCAATGGCGTGAACCGCATCGGCGGCAGGCTGGAGCATCTGCTCTATCGCCTCGCCGGCGTGCGCACCGATGACCAGATGGGCTGGAAGCGCTACGCCGTCGCCATGCTGGTGTTCAACATGGCCGGCCTGTTCCTGCTGTATGCCTTGCAGCGCGTGCAACAGTGGCTGCCGCTGAACCCGCAGCACTTCGACGCGCTGTCGCCGGACCTGGCCATGAACACGGCCATCAGCTTCGTGAGCAACACCAACTGGCAGGCCTACGGTGGCGAAAGCACCATGAGCTACCTGACCCAGATGGTGGGCCTGGCCGTGCAGAACTTCCTTTCGGCGGCCACCGGCATCGCCGTGCTGCTGGCGGTGATTCGCGGCTTCACGCGCCGCAGCGCCAACAGCGTGGGCAACTTCTGGGTGGACATGACGCGCAGCACGCTTTACGTGCTGGTGCCGTTCTCCCTGGTGATCGCCTTGCTGCTTTCCTCGCAGGGCGTGGTGCAGAACTTCAAGGCTTACGTCGATGTGCCGCTGGTGCAGCACACCACCGCGGTGGAGACGATGAAGGATGCGGCCGGCAACACCGTGAAGGATGCCGCTGGCAAGGACGTCACCAGGACCAGCGTGGTCACCACGCAGACCCTGCCGATGGGCCCGGCCGCGTCGCAGATCGCGATCAAGCAGCTGGGCACCAACGGTGGCGGCTTCTTCAACGCGAACTCGGCACATCCGTACGAGAATCCCACGCCGCTCAGCAACTTCATCGAGATGCTGGCGATCTTCCTGATCCCCGGCGGCCTCTGCTACACGTTCGGCAGCATGGTGGGCGACCGGCGTCAGGGCTGGGCGATCCTCGCCACCATGCTGTTGATCTTCGTGCCGCTCGCCTTGGGCGCCATCGCCGCCGAGCAGGCGGGCAACCCGGCGCTGCATGGACTGGCGGTGGATCAGCAGGCATCCGCGCTGCAGGCCGGCGGCAACATGGAAGGCAAGGAAACGCGCTTCGGCATCGCTGCCAGCGGCCTGTTCACCACCATCACCACTGCCGCGTCGTGTGGTGCCGTCAACAACATGCACGACTCGCTCACGCCGCTGGGTGGCCTGGTGCCGATGTGGCTGATGCAGCTGGGCGAAGTGGTGTTCGGCGGCGTCGGTTGCGGCCTGTACGGCATGCTTGCGTTTGCCGTGGTCGCGGTGTTCATCGCGGGCCTGATGGTGGGCCGCACACCGGAGTACCTGGGCAAGAAGATCGAAGCGCACGAAATGAAGATGGCCAGTCTCGCCGTGCTGGTGCCGTGTGCGCTGGTGGTGATCTGTACCGCCATCGCCGTGATGACGCCTGCCGGTGCGGCAAGCGTGGGCAATCCCGGTGCGCACAGCTTCAGCGAGATCCTGTACGCGGTGTCGTCGGCGTCGAACAACAACGGCAGCGCTTTCGGTGGTCTCTCGGCCAACACGCCATTCTGGAACGTGCTGCTGGGCGTGTGCATGTACCTGTCTCGCTTCCTGCTGGCCATCGCCATGCTCGCCATGGCCGGTTCGCTGGCGGCCAAGCGCCAGGTGCCGCCGTCGGCCGGCACGCTGCCCACGCATACGCCGCTGTTCGTCACTTTGCTTGCCTGCGTGGTGATCGTGGTGGGTGCGCTTACCTTCCTGCCCGCGCTGGCACTTGGTCCGATCGCCGAATTCCTGATGTCGGTGCGCTGAGGAATACAGATCCATGACAACGACTCATACCCCTGTCCACGGCGTTCGCAGCTTCGACCGCGACCTGATCGTGAAGGCCGTCGCGGACTCGTTCCGCAAGCTCTCGCCGAAGCAGCAGTTCCGCAATCCCGTGATGTTCGTGGTGTTCGTGTGCAGCCTGCTCACCACGCTGCTGTGGGTGCAGGCGCTGGCCGGCCATGGCGAAGCGCCCACCGCTTTCATCTTCTGGGTGACGGTGTGGCTGTGGTTCACCCTGTTGTTCGCCAACTTCGCCGAAGCGCTGGCGGAAGGCCGTGGCAAGGCGCAGGCCGCTGCGCTGCGCAGTTCGCGCAAGGATGTCGTCGCCAAACGCCTGTCCGCACCTTACAAAGACGCCGACGTGACCTTCACGCCGTCGTCCGAGCTGCGCGTGGGTCACCACGTGCTGGTGGAGGCGGGCGAGCAGATGCCGGGCGACGGCGAAGTGGTGGTCGGTGCGGCCAGCGTGGATGAAAGCGCCATCACCGGTGAATCCGCGCCGGTGATCCGCGAATCCGGTGGCGATCGAAGCGCAGTGACCGGCGGTACGCGCGTGCTGTCCGACTGGCTGGTGGTACGCATCACGGCCAACCCGGGCGAAAGCTTCCTGGACCGCATGATCGCCATGGTGGAAGGCGCCGCGCGCCGCAAGACGCCGAACGAGATTGCGCTGACCATCCTGCTGGCCAAGTTCACCCTGATCTTCCTGCTGGCCTGCGCCACGCTGCTGCCGTACTCCATCTACAGCGTGCAGGTGGCCGGTTCGGGCAACCCGATCACACTCACCGTACTGATCGCGCTGCTGGTGTGCCTGATTCCCACCACCATCGGTGCACTGCTGTCGGCTATCGGTATTGCCGGCATGGATCGCATGATCCGCGCCAACGTCATTGCCACCTCCGGTCGTGCGGTGGAAGCGGCCGGTGACGTGGATGTGCTGCTGCTGGACAAGACCGGCACCATCACGCTGGGCAATCGCCAGGCGGTGGCCTTCGTGCCGGCGCCGGGCGTGGAAGAGGCACGCCTTGCCGATGCCGCGCAGCTCGCCTCGCTGGCTGACGAAACGCCAGAAGGCCGCAGCGTGGTCGTGCTGGCCAAGGAGCGCTTCGGCCTGCGCGAGCGCCAGTTGGAGGATGGCCACGCCGACTTCGTGCCCTTCACCGCACAGACCCGCATGAGCGGCGTGAACATCGGTGAACGCCAGATCCGCAAGGGCGCGCTGGATGCCGTGGAGCGCTATCTGGAATCCTGCGGCAGTCACCTGCCGCCGCTGGTGAAGCGCATGGCCGAGGACATCGCGCGTCGCGGCGCCACCCCGCTGATCGTTACCGAAGGCGCCACGGCGCTGGGCGTGATCGAGCTGAAGGACATCGTGAAGGGCGGCATCCGCGAACGCTTTGCCGAAATGCGCCGCATGGGCATCAAGACCATCATGATCACCGGCGACAACCCGCTGACCGCTGCAACCATTGCGGCAGAAGCGGGCGTCGATGACTTCCTCGCCGAAGCCACGCCGGAAGCCAAGCTCAAGCTGATCCGCAAGATCCAGGCCGAAAACCGCCTGGTGGCCATGTGCGGTGATGGCACCAACGACGCACCGGCGCTGGCCCAGGCGGACGTCGCGGTGGCGATGAACACCGGTACGCAGGCGGCCAAGGAAGCGGGCAACATGGTGGACCTCGATTCCAACCCCACCAAGCTCATCGAAGTGGTGGAGATCGGCAAGCAGATGCTGATCACGCGCGGTTCGCTCACGACCTTTTCCATCGCCAACGACGTCGCCAAGTACTTCGCCATCATCCCGGCGGCCTTCGCGACGACGTACCCGGCGTTGAACACGCTGAACGTGATGAAGCTGGCGACGCCGCAGAGCGCGATCCTGTCGGCCGTCATCTTCAACGCGCTGATCATCATCTTCCTTATTCCATTGGCGCTGAAGGGCGTGAAGTACCGCGCACTCGGTGCCGGCGCGCTGCTCCGTCGCAACCTGCTCGTCTACGGCCTTGGCGGCATGGTGGTGCCGTTCCTGGGCATCAAGCTGATCGACATGTTGCTGGTCCTGCTCGGGCTTGCCTGACGCTCATGCTCGTCATTCCTGCTTTTGCAGGGATGACGGATAGGAAGGGCACCGCTTTGTCATTCATCCCTGGAGTCTTTGCCATGCAAGTACTCAAGCTTTCCGTTTCGCTGCCCGACGACACCCATCCGGGCATGGAACTTCGACTCTCCTCGAACGATTCCGCTTGCGACGTGGTGATCGCGCTGCCGGTGCACGGTCCTGCGCGGGTACAGCCCCGCGACACCGATGCCCCGCACAGCGAACAGGACGACTACGTGCTCGGCGGCTACGCCGGCATCTGACAAGAGGCCGCAAGACAGCGGCCCATCACCCCTACCTCCCCAAGAAAAGGACGGCCCGCCCCGGGCCGGTTTCAGGAACACGCAATGATGTCCAAGAAGGTTCTTTCGTTTGCACTGTTGTTGGCGCTGGCCCCGGCGGGAGAAGCCGCGGCATCGGTCGCCCCGGTCGCCAGTTCGGACGTGGCGCCGGCCGCCAGCCTGGATGATGGCGTGGCAGCTGCGCCGACGGCTGCCAATGACGACTGCTCGCAGGGCTTCTTTTCCCGCCTCGGCTCGGCCTACCGTGAGGATGCGCAGCCAGCTGACCCCAATGCACCCGCCATGCCGCGCCGTGCCATGGATGCGCCGTTGGATTCCCCGCCGTTCCCCAATGGCGAATGGCAGATGGGTGGCGTGGCCGCTCCCATCGGCGTGCCGGTGGCGTATGGCCAGTACCCGCTGCAGAAGGCGCTTTCATGCACCAAGCTCGGTAACTGGATGAAGCGTAACCGCATCGAGGTCAATGGCTGGATCAACCCCTCGGCCAACGTCAGCTCGTCCAGCTTCTCCAACTATCCGCTGTCGTACGCCACGCGTCCCAACCGCGTGGAATTCGACCAGTTGGTGCTCAACATCACCCGCGTCGAAGACACGGTGCAAACCGATCATGTGGACTGGGGTTTCAACATCTCCACGCTGTACGGTTACGACTATCACTACACCGTGACCAAGGGCGTTTTCAGCAATCAGCTGTTGAATAACCCCAAATCGAACAGCGCCTTGAACGGCAAGATCTACGGCGTTGACCCGATGCTGTTCTACTACGACCTGTACCTTCCGTCGGTGGCGGAGGGCATGGTCATCCGCATCGGTCGCTATTTGTCGCTGCCCGACATTGAGGCCCAGTTCTCGCCGCAGAATTACCTGGTGACGCATTCGATCCTGTACACGGTCGATCCTTATACCCAGACCGGCGTCATGACCACGACGCGCCTCAGCCAGCAGTGGACGCTGCAGCTTGGCATCAACGCAAGCAACGACACCGCGCCGTGGAACCACTCGGCGCGTCCCACGCTGCAGGGCTGCGTGCGCTGGGTGTCCAAAGACAACAACGACATGCTTTACCCCTGCATCAACAGCTGGAACACCTCCGACTACAACTACAACAACGTGCAGATGTACGTGATGACCTGGGGCCACCGCTTCAGCTCGAAGGTACACATGCAGACTGAGGCCTACTACATGTATGGCCGCAACATTCCCGGATTCGGATCGGATGGCGAGCCGGGTGTGGTGGCATCGTCACCGTACCCGGGCAAGGCCGGTGAGTACGGCGTGGTCAATTACTTCAACGTCGAACTGAACTCGAACAACATGATTTCGTTCCGCAACGAGTTCTACAACGACCAGAAGGGCCAGCGCACCGGCTTCGCCACCAAGTACAGCAGCCACACGCTGGGCCTCACGCATTGGGTGTCGCCGGATCTGGAGATCCGTCCGGAGCTTCGCTACGAGCACTCGTACGACGTGAACGCTTACGACAGCGGCAAGAAGAACTACCAGGCCGTCGCCATCGTCGACGCCATTCTTCACTACTGAGGTAATGACCATGGGCAAGCTGATTCGCAGCGCCATCGTGATGCTGCTCCTGATGACCGTGATTACCGGCGTGGCCTACCCGCTGGCCGTCACGGGCGTGGCCCAGGTGCTGTTCCCGTCGCAGGCGAACGGCAGCCTGATCGTGAGGGATGGCCAGCCCATCGGATCGACCTTGATTGGCCAGTCGTTCGACGACCCCAAATATTTCTGGGGTCGTCCTTCGGCCACGACGCCGCAGGCGAACAACAGCGCGTCGTCGAATGGTTCGAACCAGGGGCCAACCAACCCGGCACTGACGGATGCCGTGAAGCAGCGCATCGATGCGTTGCGGGCGGCTGACCCAGGTAATACGGCGACGGTGCCGGTGGATCTGGTGACAGCGTCGGCCAGCGGACTGGATCCGGAAATTTCGCCAGCGGCGGCGGATTACCAGGTAGCCAGGGTGGCGAAGGCACGGGGTATGAGTGCGTCGCAAGTGAAGGCGATGGTGGCGATGGCGACCACCGGTCGGCAGTTCGGGATGCTGGGCGAGCCCCGCGTGAACGTGCTCAAGCTCAATCTGGCGCTGGATGGCCGGTGAGGTTGGGTGCTCCCTCTCCCTTTTGAGGAGAGGGTTGGGGTGAGGGGCGGGTGCTCGCGATAACGTAGCTACCGATTGATTTCACTTCCTGTCCCTCATTCCACGTCCTAACCTAACTCCACCCACCATCAAACACCTGCCCATGTCCGAACCTTCCCGCGAAGCACGTGCCGATGCCTTGCTCGATTCCGTGCAGGAGGAGCGCACGCGTCGCCTGAAGATCTTCCTGGGTGCTGCGCCGGGCGTGGGCAAGACCTACGCCATGCTCTCCGCCGCGCGAGAGCTGAAACGGCAGGGCGTGGATGTGGTGATCGGCCTGGTGGAGACGCATGGCCGGCAGGAAACCGCCGCGTTGCTGGACGGGCTGGAGCAGTTGCCTCGCCGCAAGGTGAATTACAAGGGCCGTGATTTCACCGAGTTCGACCTCGACGCAGCACTGGCGCGTCGGCCGGACACCATCCTGGTCGATGAGCTTGCCCATACCAACCTGCCGGGTGGACGTCACGAGCGGCGCTGGCAGGATATTGCCGAACTGCTGGAAGCGGGCATCGAGGTCTATACCGCGCTGAACGTGCAGCATCTGGAAAGTCTCAACGACCAGGTGCGTCGCATCACCAACGTTACCGTGCGCGAAACCGTGCCGGACGCGTTCCTGGATCGCGCACGCGATATCGTGCTGGTGGATCTGCCGCCGCGTGAACTGATCCAGCGCCTGAAACAGGGCAAGGTGTACGTACCCGAGACGGCGGCGGCGGCGCTCGATGCGTTCTTCTCGCCCACCAATCTTGTCGCCCTGCGCGAACTGGCCGTGGATACCGTTGCCGGCCACGTGGATAGTGACCTGCGCGAGCACATGCTGGCGCGCGGTGGGGCGATGCCGGTGCGTCGCCGGGTGCTCGCCGCCATCGATGGCCATTCGCAGAGCGAATACCTGGTGCGCATCGCTCGCCGCATCGCCGAGCGTCGTGGTGCACCGTGGAGCGTGGCCTATGTCGATACCGGTACGCCGCTGGACAAGTCCCGACGTGAACAGCTCGACGCCGCCATGCGGCTCGCGCGACGGCTGGGCGGCGATACCGTGGTGTTGCGCGGCCATGCCATTGCCGACGAACTGATCGCGCACGCGGATCGCGAAGGCATTGGCCAGATCATCCTTGGGCGCACGCGCGAACGCCCGCTCGCGCGCATGCTGGGTCGCTCGCTGACACAGTTGTTGCTGCGTCGTGGCGCGCACCTGGAACTCACCATCATCGCCACGCCGGCCGAGCAGGCGAAGTCGCGCCTGCGCCTGCGCATGCCCGGTGGCCCGGGGCGTCGTGGCGAATACATCTATGCGACGCTCGCCACGCTGGTGGCGTTCGGGCTGTCGTTCGTCGCGGATCGCTATCTGTCGGTGGCGAACCTCTCGCTGATATTCCTTACGGCCGTGCTGGTGGTGGCGGTGCGCACGCGCATGGCGGTGGCGGTGTACACGGCGGTGCTGTGTTTCCTCGGCTACAACTTCTTCTTCGCGCCACCGCGTTACACGCTGATGATCGCCAACTTCGACGATGTCCTGGCGGTGTGCCTGTTCCTTGTCGCGGCGCTGGTGGCGAGCCGGCTGGCCACCAAGCTGGCCAGTCAGGTGGAATCCCTGCGCATGGCGCATGCGCAGGCGCGTGCGCTGCTGGCACTGGGACAACGTTTGTCCACCAGCACAGATGCCGAAGGAATCCGGCGCGTGGGCGCGTCCGCACTGGCGGACGTCCTGCGCTGCGACGTGGCCGTGCTCGCCCGCGATGCCAGCCAGGTATTGCGCGTGGTGGCCTCGTCACCGCGCGATTTCGACCTGACCACGCAGGACATGGGTGCGGCGGCGTGGTGTGAACAGCATGCGGAACAGGCCGGTCGTTTCACCGATACGCTCAACGCCGCGCCATGCTGGGTGCTGCCGCTGGGCAGCGACGACAACCATCTGGGTGTTGCCGCGCTGCGTTTTCCGGCGGGGCAGGGCGAGCCTTCCACCGACGAGCGCAGCCTGGCGTTAACCATGGTGCAGGACATCGGCCAGGCCTTGCAGCGCGCCCGCCTGGCCGAAGAGCTGGAAGGTGCGCGCGTGCAGGGCGAAACCGAGCGCTTGCGCAACGCGTTGTTATCGTCGGTGTCGCACGACCTGCGTTCGCCGCTGGCCTCGATGATCGGTTCCGCCGGCACGCTGTCCAGTTACGGGGACCAGTTGCCTCCGCAGGAGCGGCAGGAACTGCTCGATGCCATTCTTGGCGAAGGGCAGCGACTGGATCGCTACATCCAGAACCTGCTGGACATGACCCGGCTGGGCCACGGCACGCTGAAGCTCAACCGCGACTGGACTGACGTGGCCGAGATCGTCGCTGCTGCCACCACGCGCCTGCGCAAGCTGTTTCCCGACCTGCGCGTGGATACGGTGCTGCCGGAGCAGACGCTGCTGCTCTACGTGCATCCGGCGCTGATCGAGCAGGCCTTGTTCAACATCCTGGAGAACGCCGCGCGTTTTTCCCCGCCGGGCGAGCCGGTGCGCGTAGTGGTACGGCCCAGGGGCGAGCAGGTGCAGATGGACGTGGTGGATCGTGGCCCGGGCATTCCCGAGGACGAGCGAGCACGCATCTTCGACATGTTCTATTCCGTCTCGCGTGGCGACCGTGCGCCGCAGGGCACCGGCCTGGGCCTGGCCATCTGCCGCGGCATGATCGGTGCGCATGGGGGCAGTGTGGAGGCCTTGCCGGGCGACGGCGTTGGCACCACCATTCGCATCACCCTGCCGTTGCCGGCGCAGCCCGCGAACCACGCATGACCTCAGCTCCGCGTGTCCTGGTCATCGATGACGAGGCGCAGATCCGCAAGTTTCTCGATATCGGCCTGCGCGCCGAGGGCTACGAGGTATTGCTGGCGCCGAACGCGGCCGAAGGTCTCGCACTGGCGGCCACGCGCTCGCCGGATCTGGTGATCCTGGACATTGGCCTGCCCGACAGGGAAGGCCACGACGTGCTGGCCGAGCTGCGCCAGTGGAGCCATGTGCCCGTGGTGATGCTGTCCGTGCGCGATGCGGAGAGCGAGAAGGTGAAGGCGCTGGACGCGGGCGCCAACGATTACGTCACCAAGCCCTTCGGCATCCAGGAACTGATGGCCCGCCTGCGTGCCCTGCTGCGCAACCGGCAGGGCGAGCCGGAGGCCACCCAGCGTTATGACGACGGCCACCTCGCCATCGATCTTTCCCGCCGCGAGGTCACCCTGGACGGCACGCTGCTGTCGCTGACCCGCAAGGAGTACGCCGTGTTGGCCCTGCTGCTGCGCCACGTCGGTCGCGTGGTGACCCAGCAGCAGCTGCTGCGCGACATCTGGGGCGCCACCCACACCCAGGACAGCCATTACCTGCGCATCGTGGTGGGCAAGCTGCGCCAGAAGCTGGGCGACGACCCGGCCGCCCCCCGCTGGCTCAAGACCGAGCCGGGCGTGGGCTACCGTTTCCTTGGGGGCGGCTGACCCGGCCGTTCGTGTCGCAGCCGGTGAGAGCCGGTAGTGGTCTGATTCCCGGACTTTTTTCGCCCGACCCGGACAGCGGGGCGGGGCGAGGGCTGGCCAGATTCACGGTTTCCCGGCACAGGTCAATCCTGTTTTCCTGCGCCGGGCCACAGGTATGATGGCCGCCGGATCAACCATCCCGGTGCTGACTGCCCCAGAACGCAGCGCCGGCTCACAGAGGACACCCATCCATGGCACGCGGTATCAACAAAGTCATCATCGTCGGCAATCTCGGCGCAGATCCGGAAACCCGTTACACCGGCAACGGCACGGCCATCACCAGCATCCGCATCGCGACGTCCGAAAACTGGACCGACAAGCAGAGCGGCGAAAAGCAGGAGCGCACCGAGTGGCACCGCGTGAAGCTGTTCGGTCGCCTGGCTGAAATCGCCGGCGAATACCTGAAGAAGGGTCGCCAGGTTTACATCGAAGGCTCGCTGCGCACCGACAAGTACACCGACAAGGACGGCATCGAGCGCTTCAGCACCGATATCATCGCGGCCGAAATGCAGATGCTCGGCGGCAACGAAGGTGGCGGCGGTGGTGGCGGTGGTGGCAACTTCCAGCGCGCGCAGAGCGGTGGTGGCGGTGGTCAGCGCCAGGGCGGTTACGGCGGCGGTGGCAACCAGTCCCGTGGCGGCGGCGACAACTACGGCGGCGGCAATGCGCGCGGCGGCGACAACTACGGTGGCCAGCAGCAGCAGCGTCAGTCCGCACCGCCGGTGCAGAACAACAGCTTCGACGACGACGATATTCCGTTCTGATCGTTGTCGGCGACGACATCATTGCGTGTGAAGAAGGCCATGGATTCCATGGCCTTTTTCATGTGTGGCGTTGCAGGCATCCGTGATGCGGGTTGAGGGCTGGGCTTCAGAGGCGCAGCGTTGCCGACAGCATCGCGACATCGCCGTGGAAGTGGTACACCGCGCCGAACTCGCGGTAGTAGCGCACACCGACGGTAATGGCGTGCGTGCCCAGGCGGGTGCCGTAGTTCACGGCAGGGCCTGCGCCGAACACGCGGCCCTGCAGGCCACCAAGGCGGTCGCCGGATCCATCGTCCGGACTGACCTGGCGATAGCCGTAGCCGGCGAGCCCCACCACCCAGTGCGGCGACAGCCGCTTGCCCACGGCAAGCTCGACATGGGCTTCGTTGCCGCTGCGATAGTGCGTGACGGGATTCACCCCGTTGACGCCGTATCCGATCGCGCCGGACAGTTCGAGGTGGGATGTGGGTGACACATAGGTCATCGACCACAGCAGGTCGAAGGCCCATCGGTTGTGCCCGATGGATGCGTTGAAGCCCTTGGTGTACTCGCCGGTCGGGGCCCAGGCGATGACAGCGACGGCGTGCGAGAACGAGTCGCTGAGTTTCCAGCCGAGACGGCCGGAGAAAGCGGTGTCGCCGACGTCGGTGTTGCTCACCGAATGCACGCCTTCGATCCTTCCGGTGGTTTCGCCGGTAAGGCGCAGATACGCGTAGGGCACGGTGACGGAGAATGCCGCCTGGGCGCCGAAGATACGCGTCTGTGGTGCATAGAGCAGATTGACGCCCATGCTGTCCACGCGCTTCTTCAGGTAGAGCAGGGTGACGCCACCGACGGAGGCCGAGCCGACCTTGCCGCTGTACTGGGCCATGGCGGTGGAGAGGTACCAGCCGGGCGGCGGTGCGTTGCCCGCGCCAAGCGCCTGGCTGCCCAGCAGATACATGCCGCCGGCGCCTTCGGTGGCGTGCACGCTGCTCATCGCGAAGGCGGCCATGCATGCCAGCAGGAAGTTGGTCAGCATGGCAAGGCGATGCATGGGCCCCTCAGGCAGTCCGGATGCTTGACTGCCGCCGCACGCCGCTTTCGTCACGCAAGTGTGCGACGCATGTCGTCGCGCGTGCCGTGCAGGGTGTGCCGCTGGGTCTGGCGGTGATGTTGGACTGGCGCATGTTGCCCCGGTGCTTATTCGGGGAACAGCAGGGTGAAGCCCATGCGCACAGCCCAGCCATGCGGGCCGCTGTCCGTGGCGTGATCCCAGTAACGTGCACCGAGCGAGAACTGTACGGGTTGCTTGCCGAACCGGACGAGCTTGGCCGCCAGCACGTTGATGGGAATCGACCACTGCGAGTGCTTCCAGTCGTAGGTCGATTCCGTTTGCAGCGTGAAGGTCCAGGCGGTGGGCGTGTTGTACGAGAAGAACGGCTGCACGAAGGTGGAACTGACACCCGTGCGGTTGCTCTGACCACCCACGGACCAGATATGGTTGGCCAGCATGCCGTAGGTCCACGCGCCTTGCTGGCGCAGCACGATGGCGGTGGGGCCTGCACCCCACTTGCCGCTGCCCAGCAACTTGTCCGTGGCGGTGGGCACAAGCACGGCCGGGCCGATGCCCCAGATCCACCCGCCCGATGTCGGCGCCTTCGGCGAAAAGAACAGGCTGGCGGTGACATCGCCAAGCCCGGTCTGGCTTCCCGCGCCGGGGGCAATGTCGTGCTGGCTGGCGATGGGCACGATGGTGCGGGAGATCATGTTCCAGTCGTCACTGATCGACACCGGAATCACCGGCTGGAAGTTGAGCAGGTACTTGTCGCCTTCGCGTTCGCTGCCGATGTTCTGGTCGTAATTGAACTGGAACGGCACGCTGATGAGCGACGCGACCGGGTTGGACAGTTTCTTGGCGAGTTCCTGGTTGTCGCCTGCGCTCTGGGCCTGCGACGGCGTGGCCATCGTCAGCGCGACGGCGGCGCCGGCGATCAGTGTGAGTAGCCTGTTCACGTCTTCTCCGTGTCGCCGCCATCCGTGGCGATGGGGCATGCGCTCTGATTGAGATCTATCCTATGGGCGGCCTCGATCAATAAGTAGCGTAGAACTACTTATGTGGCGGACCTTTCAGGGGTGTGGCAAGAGCAGCGGCGAACACTGCGTAAACGGCGGCCATTCAGGGAATGGAGCGCGGCAACGCCGCCTCAGTGATGCAAGGCGAGCTGTTCCCTGCCCAGCGCATTCAAGGCGGCGGCAGCATCGACCTGCTGCGCACCGCCGACCGCCTTGCCGTTGCCCAGCAACAGCTGTCGGAGGCTGTCTGCATCAAGCTCAGGCGACAGCGATAGCAGCAACGCCACGATGCCGCTGACATGCGCCGCGGCCATGGACGAACCGGAAGCGAAGTCGTATCCCCCGCCCGGCTGGGTCGTGAGGATGTCGCGGCCTGGTGCGCTCAGTACACCCGGTGGTGCGGGTGTGGTGTTGCCCGTGCGCACCACGAGTACGCCGGCGGCATCGTCGGGAAATCCGCTGCGGTTTCCGTCGGGCGGCAGCGCGGCAATCACGATGCGCTGTTGTGCGAGCAGTTGCTGCAGCAGCTTGTCCAGCAGCGGATCGGATGGACCCCCGAGGCTCAGGTTGATGATGCGCGCATCGGTATCGAGGATGGCTGCCATCGCCTTGGCCAGCGTGAACGAGTTGCAGCGCGCGCCCTGCTGGACCTCCGCGGGATACCAGCAAGCCTTGTAGACGCTGATGATCGCGCCCGGGGCCATGCCGACGATGCCGATATGGTTGTCGCCGGTGGCGCCGATGATGCCCGCCACTTCGGTGCCATGCGGGTCATGGTTGAAACGTTGTGCGTTGTCGTCGACCTCATTGACGCTGTCGTGGATGCGTCCCTGCAGATCCGGGTGCGTGAGGTCGACGCCAGTATCGACGATGGCGATGTGCACGCGATCGCCCCGGCTGATGCCATGGGCCAGCGCCGCATCGGTTTCGACAAAGCCACGCTGCAGATTGGCATAGGGGTCGTTGTACTGGTGCGGCCGGGCCGGTTTGCCTGAATACACCGCGTAATCCTGCAACGGCTGCGCCAGGGCGATGCGGACGTCCTTCGATAGCATCGCGAGCAGCGCATCGCGCGTCATGCCTGCCGGCGGTTCAAGCACGATGCAATAGAGCTTCAGGGACTTGATGGGCCAGCCCGTCACTTCGCGCCATCCGTACTGCTTGCGCAACGTCTCCAGTTCGGACAATGCACGCTGTCCTGCATCGTAGTTCGCCGCGGGCACATAGCCGAGCATGGTCGAGCCGGCGTGTGTGGAGGGGGCATCCTGCGGGTTGGCCACGGCCAGCACGATGTCGCGCGTGCCATCCATGGCTGCGGCGACACCGGGACGCGCCGCAGCCTCCATGGTCGGTGTGTTCCGGGGTGAATCAGGACGCAGCGGTGCGCATGCACCCAGCAGTGCAGCGACGAACAAGGTCAGCCATGCAGACTGCTTCATGGGGGCACGTTGACGGGCTCGGCAAGGCGTATGCCGTGCGTGGCGCGCAGCTGGCGCAAGGCCTCGGGTGAGGTCGATGTATCGGCCGGCACTACCGTGTAGGCGCCGACGGCATTGGGTCCATCCACCACGTCCAGATGCAGGGAGCGCAGCAGCGCGTTCCAGTCAGCCAGGTCCATGCTGGTGTCGGGAACCACGCGGATGGCACCGGGCAGCATGCGCTGCGAGGGATCGCCGAGGGTGCGGTAAGGCGCTGGCGTGGCATCCGGCCACCAGCGCCCTGCGCCAAGCATGCCGATGGCCATGGCCTGTATCAGCACCACGGCCACCAGTGCACGGGTGATCCAGCCGCCGCCGCGCGCGCGTGCCATCACTTCGCCGGCCTGCTCTGTGTCGATACGTGTCATCAATCGCCGGAGACCCGCTTCCGGGTCCAGCATCACGTTGGCAGGCATGGCCAGGGCGCGCTGCAGCTTTTGTTGCTGCGCAAACTCGTCGCGACAGGCCGGGCAATGCGCAAGGTGCTCGGCCAGCCAGCGGCGCTGATCCTGCGGGGCGTTGTCCTGCAAAACCCATGGCATCGCTTCCCATGCCCGGGTGCAGTCCTTGCCGGTGTCTCGGGTCGCTGTCATGGCACGCGCTTCTCCTGCTGCGTGAGCGGTTCGCCCGCAAGCACGGGCATCACGTTGCGCAACTTCACCCTGGCGTGGAACAGCCGCGCCTTCACCGTGCCGACCGGGCATTGCAGGATGGCCGCCACATCATCCAGCGTGTACCCCACGCCATAGACCAGCTCCACCACCACGCGCTGGTCGGCGGTGAGGTGCTGCATGGCCTTGCCCAGCCAGTCGTGCAGTTCGCGATCCTCACCCGGGTCAAAGGCGGGAACGCGGTCGTCGGGGAGGCTTTCGTCGTCCACCGGTTCGTCGCCGCGCTGGCGCAACGCTTTCAGTCCGCAACGGTAAGCAATGCCGATGATCCAGGTGGATACACGCGAATCGCCATGGAACGAACCGGCCTTCTGCCAGACGATCCAGAAGCAGTCGTTGATGACCTCCTCGATCAGGTCGGCCCGCTGCGTCAGGCGCGACAGGAACCGGCACAGGCGGCCGTGATAGTTGCGGTACAGCGTGGCCAGCGCCGCACGGTCGCCCGTCGCAACCTGCCGGAGCAGCAGGCGATCGCTTCCGTCAGCGGCGATATCGGCATCTTTCATGGCTGGGACAAGGACACGGTGTTACCCCGTGAGTGCCTGATACGACGGAAAAGGTTGCCATGGCTCAGAAGGACCAGGCTGCCGTCGCCACCCACGGCGATGCGGCCAGTCCGTCCTGGCGCAGGGTCGCGTCGACAAAGACGCGATCCACTTCCACCCGCCACGGTCCCTGGCGCCAGACCAGGCCCAGGTGCCCGTACCCGTAGGAGTCTACGCGTGTGCCGTCGCGATAGCGGTGGCTGCCGTATTCATCCGTGTCGGTGTAGTAGTCGGGCATCTGGTTGCGCGCATAGCCCGCGCCGGCGGCAAGCGACAGGTGCAAGGGCAGCGGCCAGCGGAAGTCCAGGTCGACGGCGCCAAGCAGCGGATGCGCGGCGCCGCTGGTGGGCGTCATGGCGGCCACGCCCAGCGTGAGCACGTCGCGATAGATCCAGCTGGCGCTGGCTTCCATGTGGTTGAAGGCGCTGCTTGCCGGCCCCGGGTAGTCCTCATAGGCGAGGGCTGCCACGAACTGCCAGTCCGGCGCGACGCGCCAGGTTCGCGAGGCCTGCGCCAGCACCTCGGCCAGCGGCGTCGCCTGCCGAACCTGTGTCCCGGCGGCAACACCGAACGCCCAGCCGGAGGGTAGCGTCCACGACGCCGTACCCTGCAGTATCGCCGTGGCAGGGGTGATCGCCAGCCCGCGATCGACCAGTTGCGAGCTCAGGGCGACGGTGCCGTTCACCGCGCCGGATTGCGCCATGACCGCGCCGGGCAGCGCGATGTCGGCAAGCAGGCCAGCCAGCGCCGCATGCAGCCACTATGTTCGATGCATCGCGGCGCACGCGTTTGCTCGTCGCGGGTCGCCTGACACCGCGGGTGGGTATCCCCGGTTACCGCTGGCGGGAGCTACGCCGTGCAACGTCGTTCCGTGGAGTGAGCTGCGTCGGTGGGGGCCAAGGGTAGTCGGCAGGGCCACCGCTGTACACGCGGGCGGCCTCAAGGCCGGATTTCACCGGTCGATAACGTCGTGTTGGCTTTCGCATGCGGGTGGCACGCATTGAAGTCGCAGGCCTGGCCCATCCACCGATCTCCGGGACAACCATGGAAGGCACCGTTTCGAGTTTCCTGCCCGGCAAGGGCTATGGCTTCATCCAGGGCGACGACGGCCGCAGCTATTTCCTGCATGGCGCTGACGTGCTGGACGGCGCGGCGAAGATCACGGATGGGCAACGCCTGTCGTTCGATGCATCGGCGACACCCAAGGGCTACCGCGCGCGCCGCGTCCGCCTGGCCGACGCGTCCGGTCACGCGACATTCCAGGTGCCCACCCAGGTGCTCCATTCCCGGGACCCGCAGGTGCGTGGCTGGGAAACCGTCGAAGCGACGTTATGGACGGTGATCGGCAGTTCGCGCCAGTCGCCGGACGATGCGCGTGCTGACATGCTGGCCAAGGCACGGCGACTCGGCGCCAACGGCGTGGTGCTGGTGCAGTACTTCAAGACGCGCGGTTCCGAACCCGGCACGGGCAAGGGCACGCACTACTTCACCATCCATCATCATCGCGGACAGGTGGTCATGCTGGGGCGCAGGAGCGCAACGGGCACCATGACCACCGATCAGATGCAGGGGCTGGCCAATCGCGCGGCGCAGCTCAAGCGGGAACTGGAGCAGGCAACAGCCCGCAGTCGCAAAAGCGCCGGCATGGCGGCGGCCATCGTGGTGCTGATCAGCCTGGCGGCCGCGGCCGGCCTGCAGAACTTCCCGGGCCTGATCGGCGTGGTATTTGGCTTGGTTTTGGCGGCAATTCTCTACAACACCATCGCCACGGATCACGACGGCTGGCTCGTTCGCCCCTGATCACGCGGGCCGGTCGTTGATCCGACGTCAGCGCATCGTTTCCGGTGAGCGCCACCACGCCTCGATGCGATCGACGATCACCGGCAGCGCCTCGGTGGCATCCACCGTCAGCACGAGGGCCTCGTCCAGCGGTGGCTCCAGATCGCGAAACTGGCTGTCCACCAGCGATGCCGGCATGAAGTGGCCGGCGCGATCGGCGACGCGCACCGTGGCGGCGGCTGGCGACAGCTGCAGGAACACAAAGGCCAGCCCCGGTGATGCCGCGCGCAGCGTGTCGCGATAACGCCGCTTGAGCGCCGAGCACGTCAGCACCGCGATATCGCCGGTAGCCGCGGTGCCGGCCAGCTCGTGTCGCAGCGTTTCCAGCCAGCCCTGACGATCGGCATCCGTCAGTGGGATACCGGCCTTCATCTTCTGGATGTTCGCGACAGGGTGGAATGCATCGCCTTCGATCATGCGTGCATGCATGCGTTCGCTAAGTGCCATCGCGACGCTGGTCTTGCCGCACCCGGTCACACCCATCACCACGATGGCAGGCATGGCGTCTTCCCGGCGGCCATCCTTGCCGGATGCGCCCCGCGCAATCACCCGCTCAGCCACCGGTGTAACTCACGCGCCAGATCACGTTGCCGCCATCGTCGCTGACCAGCAGCGAGCCGTCGCTGGCCGTGGTGATGCCGACGGGTCGTCCCCAGGCTTGCCCGCTGGGCAGCACGAAACCGGTGAGGAAATCCTCGTACTCGCCGCTGGCACGCGCGGTGCCGTGGCGCGGCACGCGGATCACTTCGTAACCCACGCGCGCCGAGCGGTTCCACGAGCCGTGCTCGGAAGCAAAGATGTCGCCGCGATAAGCCTCGGGGAACTGCGTGCCGTTGTAGAAGGTGAGCTGCAGGGATGCGTTGTGCGGATGGAGCAGCACGTCCGGCACGATCACGCGGTTCGCCAGTTCCGGATGCTTGCCGGCATGGCGTGGATCCTGATGGTTGCCCATGTACCACCACGGCCAGCCATAGAAGCCACCTTCCTGCACATGGGTGATGTAATCGGGCACCAGGTTGTCGCCGAGCCCATCGCGCTCGTTTACCGAGCACCACAGTTCGCCGCTGGCCGGATCGACCGCCAGGCCGACCGCATTGCGGATGCCGCTGGCAAAGATGTGCATGTCCGAGCCATCGGGCTTGAGCACCAGGATATCCGCGCGGTTCTTCTCCGCGGGCGTGGTGTCGGGATCGTCCACGTTGGATTTCGAACCGACGGAAACGTACATGCGCGTGCCATCCGGCGAGAACGCCACGTCGCGCGTGGAATGCCCGCCGTCGCTATGCGGCAGGTCGGCGATGTGTTCGGGCTTGCCGGAGGCCTGCAGATCGCCGTCCTTATAGGCGAAACGGACCACCGCATCCGTGTTGCCCACGTAGACCCATTGCGGATGTGCGGCCGGGTAGAACGCGATGCCGAACGGTTTGTTCAGGCCGGTGGCGAAGACGTGGGTTTCCTTCGGATGGCCATCCGCGGTGATGCCGCGCATGACGGTGATGCGCCCGGCCTTGGTCTCTGCCACGAACACGTCGCCATTGGGCGCGGTACGCAGCAGGCGCGGGTTGTTGAGATCCGTGGCGAACAGCTCCACCTTGAAACCCTTCGGCGCCTTGGGCCATGCATCCGCCGGTCGTGCGACCAGCTGCGGCCCGTTGCCGGCGGATTGGGTGGCATACGGCTTGGGCAGGTCGGCCACGGTGATCTTGCGACTGGTGCCGGGCGACTCGTAGCGGAAGTCGGTGAACGGCGGCGTGGGCGCCGGCCAGTTGCCGGGTGTCTTCGAGGCAATCGCGGTGGGCGCACCAGGCAAGGACTTGGCGGGCTCGAGCGAGTCCAGGTACGTCACGATGTTCCACCGCTGCTCGTCGCTCAGCGAACTCCATGCCGGCATGCCATTGGGCACGTCACCATGGGTGATGAACCAGAACAGCTCGCCGGGTGGCGCGTTCTTCACGACCTCGCTGGCGAGTGCCGGCACATTGCCGTTGCCTTGTGCCGCGGCGCCGTGGCAGGCCGCGCAGTTGCTGCCATACAAGGTCTTGCCTTCGTTGATGGCACCGGCGTTGCCCGCATGGGGATTGCGCACATCGGCTGCCGATGCAGGAGCCTGGTGGAAGCGCGCGTTGTCCTGCTGCGCCAGGGCATGCAGCGGCAACAGGCCGGCCAGCGAGACAAACGCAGCCAGACCGGCGGCGCGACAGAACGTGGGGACGGGCCAGGAGCGTTTCATGTCGTTCCTCAGGGCAACAGGGCAGGGCAGGCGAGCTGGTGTGCAGCGAGGACACCATGAATGGACGTCCAGCCGGCATGCAACATCCTAAGCATGACCCATCGTGCGTGCATGTGGCGGATGTCGTGGATGACAGTTTTGTCACTTGCG
Source organism: Dyella telluris (assembly GCF_014297575.1). NCBI lineage: Bacteria > Pseudomonadati > Pseudomonadota > Gammaproteobacteria > Lysobacterales > Rhodanobacteraceae > Dyella > Dyella telluris. The sequence continues at coordinate 3,017,832 of NZ_CP060412.1, forward strand.
CACCACGGCACACTCTCGGGATGATGGCCCGCTGCGGACGGGGGCAACAAAGAAGGTGTGGATGCATCTGCGACGTATCTCCCTGATGGCCGGCGCAGCGTGGCTGGCGGGCGGTTCATGCATGCTCCGCGCGCAGGACGCGACCTTGCCTGCCGTGCAGGTCAATGCAAGCCGCCTTGGCGTACCGCCGCTGGATGTTCCCGCCGCCCTGAGTGTCGTCAAGGTGGCGCCCGAAGACGTGGGAAACCCCGGCGTCAATCTTTCGGAAACGCTGGTGGGCGTGCCCGGCATCCTGGCGCGCGATCGCCAGAACTACGCGCAGGACGAGCAGATCTCCATCCGCGGCTTCGGTTCGCGCAGTACCTTTGGTGTGCGCGGCATCCGGCTTTATATGGATGGCATTCCCGCGACGCTGCCGGATGGGCAAGGCCAGGTGTCGCATTTTGATCTTGATGCAGCCGATCGCGTGGAAGTGCTGCGTGGACCGTTCTCCGTGCTTTACGGCAACGCGGCAGGCGGGGTCGTGCAGCTGTGGAGCGCGCCCGGAACCGCCACCCCACAGACCACCCTCGGCGTCTACGGCGGCAGCAACGACAGCTTCCGTTATCTGGCCGACACGCGCGGCATGGTGGGCGCGATGGATTACAACGTCGCGGCTTCCCAGTTCCTCTCAGGGGGCTATCGCCAGCACAGCCGGGTGAACCGGCAGACCGCGCATGCGCGACTGGGTTTCGACCTGGGGCAGGGGCAGAGCCTCACGCTGGTGTTGAATCATCTCGATCAGCCGGTAGCCCAGGACCCGATGGGTCTGACCAGGGCGCAGCTGCAGGCCGACCCGCAGCAGGCATCGCCGGCTGCACTGCAGTTCGATACGCGCAAGAGCACGCGACAGGATCAGCTTGGGCTCGTCTATGAGCGTCCGTCCGGCGACGATGGACAGTGGCGGGCCATGGTCTATTACGGCCAGCGCGACATCACCCAGTACCAGTCGATCCCGGTGGCGACACAGGCCAATCCATTGCAGCCCGGTGGCGTGGTGCAGCCTGACACGCACTATGGCGGCACGGACGTGCGCTGGACGCATCATGGTCAGCTGCTGGATGGCGACTACGAGGTCGTTGCCGGTGTGGGCGGTGACTACCAGCGCCAGCATCGCCTGGGCTATGAGAATTTCGCGGGCGGCAACCTGGGCGTCACGGGTGCATTGCGTCGCGACGAAGACGACAACGTCAACAGCGTCGACGCCTATGCACAGTGGTATTGGCACTTCGCGCCATCCTGGGCGCTGATGCTGGGTGCCCGCCACGACGATGTGCGCTTCAGCGCGCACGACTACTACATCACGCCGTCCAACCCCGACGACAGCGGCAACGTGAACTACGCGGCCACGACGCCCGTGCTTGCCCTGCAGTTTCGTCCCGGCGAGGACCTGCGCGTATACGCCAGCTATGGCGAGCGCTTCGAAACGCCCAGCTATAACGAGCTGGGTTACCGCAGCGATGGACTGCCTGGCCTCGCCTTCAACCTGCGGCCGGCACGCAGCCGGGAGTACGAGCTGGGTGCGAAGTGGCAGGCGACGCGGGCGCTGGCGTTCGATGCGGCATGGTTCCGCGCCGATACACGTGACGAACTGGCGATCGATACCAGCGTCAACGGACGTACCACCTATCGCAACGTGCCCGATGCGCGGCGGCAAGGCATCGAGCTGTCGATGAACGGCGAGATCACGCCATCGTGGCAACTGAGCGTGGCCTATACGCATCTGCAGGCGCAGTTCCGCAGCAGCTTCCTCACCTGCGTGGGCACGCCGTGCGCTGCACCCACCGTACCCGTCAGCGGGGGCAGCCGCATGCCGGGCGTGCCCGAAGACTATGGTTCGTTGCTGCTTCGCCACGGTGGCGTCGAAGGGTGGAGTCAAGGCCTGACCATCACGGGTGCCGGTGCGACGACAGCGAATGACATCGGCACGGCACGCGCGGCCGGTTATGTCGTGGCTGACCTTGATGCTACCTATGCCATGTCATGGGCTGCGCATGTGGGCCTTCAGCTGAGTGCGCGCGTGGACAATGTCGCTAACCACCGATATGTCGGTTCGGTGATCGTGAATGATGGCAACGGCCGCTACTACGAGCCTTCGCCTGGGCGAACGTGGATGCTTGGCGCACGGTTGACGTTCAAGTAAGCGGAAGGGTCGGCGCGCGCATCCTTCTGTGGTCGTCAGCAAGGGGTGGCGTTGGAGCGTGCCGGAACCCCTCACCTACAACGCAGGTTGTAGCCGCGAGGTGGTTTCTGTAGTCCATGCCTTCGCGTAGCTTGCCGCCGACCACAAGCCGTGTTGATTTCTTTGTGAACATCACAGGGACGATCATTCTTGTGTGATGCGCAACCGGTTTTTCTGTAGGGCCATGTAAGGGCGCCTACACACTTGAGTTGTAGGGTGCTGGCCGTTGGTGGGATGGGTATGGACATGCCGTTCGGATGATTCCTAGAATCGCCGCCAACGCCAGTCAAGCCAAATGGACGTCCAAATGAAGTGGCGTCATTTGGGTGGAAGAATGCGGATCGTCAGCTACACGATGTTGGTGTCACCACTCCGGTGATGCGAGGGCAGCGAGGCCCTGGGTTCCTGGTGTTCCGCGCGCGGGGCGTCCGCCTGTCAGGAGCCACGTTCATGTCATCCGTCTCTCGTCGCGGGATACGTTCCGCGCTGGTCTTCGCCATGTCTGCCTCATTGACGGCATGCGGCGGCGGCACGCGGTCATCGTCACCATCGCCCGTGACCGTGACACCATCGCCTGCGCCTGCGCCTGCGCCTGCGCCTGCGCCTGCACCCGCACCCGCACCACCGCCGGTGTCGCCACCGCCTGCGCCGAGCTTTGATCCGAGCTATGACCACCTGATTCCCACCGGTGTCATCCAGGCCTGGACGGATGGGTCCCCCGATGGCGGCGTCACCTTGCTGCAGGGGCAGGGCGTCAAGGTCGGCATCGTGGATTCAGGCGCGCAATCGACACTGCCGGCGTTGGCAGGGCGGATTACCTGGTACCAGAACTACGTCGGCACCGATACGTCGACGCAGGATGCCTACGGCCATGGCACGTTGGTCACTGCCGAGATCGGTGGCGTGCCCGTTGCGCAGGGCGCGTATGGCTTGCCCTTCCGTGGCGGCGTAGCGCCGGCGGCGTCCTTGTACGTGGCGCGTGCACTGTCCGACCAAGGCAACGGTTCTGACCCTGACTTCGTGCAGGCCATCAACGACATGGCTGCGCTTGGGGTGAGGCTCTTCAACGTGTCGGCGGGGTCTTCCACCTCGATCACGCAGGCGGTCACCCGGCAGACCACCGAAGGCAATACGTCTCTCGTGTGGGAAGCACGGGCTTATCACACCCTCATCGACAAGGACGCGCTCATCGTGTGGGCGGCCGGCAATTTCGGCGATGCGGATGTCTCGCAGAACGCGGGGCTGCCCTACGTCGCGCCGCAGTACGCGCATCACTGGCTTGCCGTGGTGAATGTAGCGCTCAACAGCAGCGGGCAGCCCAATGGCCTGGATACAGGCGTTTCCTCGACTGCCTGCGGCGTTGCCGCATCGTGGTGCCTGGCCGCGCCGGGCCTGTTCTATGGCGTGCCGGTGCCAGGCACGTCGTTCCCGGATGGCGTATCGGAAGGCACGTCCAATGCCGCGCCCATCGTTACCGGCGTGGCAGCGTTGGTGTGGCAGAAGTTTCCGTGGATGTCGGCGTCCAATGTGCAGGAGGTGCTGCTGGGCACGGCTACGTCGCTTGGGGATCCTGCGTTGTACGGCTACGGCATGGTCAACGCGGACAAGGCGGTGAAGGGGCCGGCCTTGCTGGACTGGGGCACGTTCGAAGTCAACGTGCCGGCGGGTACCAGCGCAATATTCGCCAACGACCTGTCTGGCGCGGGTAGTTTGCTCGTCGCCAATGCGGGTACGGGCGCGTTGGTGCTTTCCGGGCAGGACCGCTACACGGGGGGAACCGTAGTCCAGTCGGGCCTGCTGCAGGTCAATGGAACGCTGGCCTCGGCGGTGACGGTGGGCAGCGGTGGCGTGCTCGGTGGCAGCGGTGTGGTGAGTGGCAGCGTGAGTTCCGCAGCCCATGGTGCGGTTTCCACGCAGTACGGCGCGCTGAGGATCCAGGGGAACTACCTTGCTTCGGCTTCGGCGCTGACCATCGTGCGTGCCGGCACGCCGTTGACGGTGACGGGTTCGGCCACCGTCGCAGGTTCGACGCTCAGCGTGGATGTGCCGTCCGGCTACGTCGCGAAGTCCGTCGAGCCCATGATCCAGGCCAATGGCGGGCTCAATGGCACGTTCGGCGCGCTGACTGTGCTTGGCGGCGTCTATGTCAGCGGCACGCTTTCCTATACGTCCACGGAAGCAGAGGTGAGCCTGAGTCGCACGCCCGCGGTGGCGATAGCGGCGGCAGCAGCGCCGGTGACGGCGGTGGCCATCCATCAGGCAGCGGCCCATATCGACCATGCCCTGACCGTCGCCGATGGCTGGGCGTCGAATGCCACGCCAGGACACGAGGGCTTTCTCGCCGCGGCCGTTCAGTTCCAGCAGGCACCGACGCTGGCCGCTGCTGCCGCATCGATCGACAGCCTTTCAGGACAGATCCATGCATCGACCCAGGCGCTGACGCTGGAACAGGGACAGATCATCAACCGGAGCTTTGCCGATCGATTCGCCCAAGGCATGGACGAAGCCGGCGCATGGATGCAGCTGATCGGCAGCAACGGGGAGATCGGTCGCAGCGGATTCGCCAGCGGCAAGTTCGATGGCGGCGGCGCCGTGCTTGGGGCGGATCTTCTCTTGAGCGAGCGCTTCACCGCAGGCGCGGCGTTCGACTGGGACACGATGCACGCCAGCTACGGCGGCATGACCGGCAGTGGCAAGTCGAACACTATCGGTGCGTCGTTGTATGGACGCTACGACGTGGGAGCTTTGTACGTGGCCGGCCGACTGGGGCAGGACTGGGTGAGTTCGCACGTGAACCGCTACGCCTTGCTGGGTGAGAGCAGCCAGACGATAGCCAGCGACCGGGACGACAGACTCGGCGTGGCTTATCTGGAATCGGGCTATCGCGTGGTGCTTGGTGGTGGCACGTTGACGCCTTTCATGGCGACGTCCTACGACCATCTCCGCAGCGGTGCATTTGCGGAATCGGGCGCAGGTGGCTGGGGCCTGATGGTGACCGCGCAATCGCATGATCAGCTTGATGGCCAACTTGGCCTGCGCTTTTCGATGGAATGGGACGGGCGTGCCGGGCACTCGGGCCTGACTGCCTACGCGCTGTGGCAGTCGGTGCTGTCGGGACTGGACACGAGCCTGCGCGCGTCCTTCGTTGGCGTGCCGGCGGCGACGTTCGCTGTCAGCGGCGTGCAGGTGCCGCGCAACGCCGGCTGGTTCGGCATCGGCTGGAGCACGCGGGCCGACCATGGCTGGTCGTGGTTCCTCAACGCGGACGGACAGGTAAGTGGCGGACCTACCCGCTCGCTTAGCCTGACCGCTGGCGTGCGCAGAGCCTGGTGAACTGCCTGCATGCTCTTCCGCAAAAAAAAACGGGAGCTCTGGGCTCCCGTTTCTCTTTGTGGAGTGACTCCGGTCAGGCCTGTTCGGTCGCTGCCTTGCCGAAGCTCGGCGGACGATCCGCCGGCGATGAACCGAACGAGGTGTTCGGCTTGTCACCCATCACGAACGCCAGCGTACCGCCCTGGGTGAGTTCGGCGTGGGTGATCCAGCTCTTGGTCCACGGCTTGCCGTTCCAGGTCACCGACTGGATGTACGGACGGCCCTTGCCGTTGCCCGTGGTCTGCACCACGAGCTTCTTGCCGCCGGCCAGCTGCACTTCCGCGTGGTCGAGCAGCGGGCTGCCGAACACGTAGTGGGTGCTTACCGGGTCGACCGCGTACAGGCCCAGCGAGCTCATCACGTACCACGCGCTCATCTGGCCGCAGTCTTCATTGCCAGGCAGGCCATCCGGCTCGGCCCGGTACATGGTTTCCAGCAGCATGCGCACGCGTGCCTGCGTCTTGTGGTGCGAGCCGCTGTAGGCATAGAGGTAGGGCACGTGGTGCGCCGGCTCGTTGCCGAAGGCGAACTGGCCGACCATGCCTGCGATATCCGGCGGCGCATCGGCCGGCAACTGCGAGTCGGTGTTGAACAGTTCGTCCAGCTTCGCTTCGAAGGCGGCTTCGCTGCCGAACAGCTTCATGTACGCGTACACGTCATGCTGGTTGAGGAAGGTCGCCTGCCAGGCGTTCGACTCTGTGAAGTCGCGCCACTTGCTGGAATGGCCGATGGCACGCGGATTGAACGGCTCCAGCCACTTGCCGTCGCTGCCGCGCGGACGCACGAAGGTGGTGGCCTTGTCGAACACGTTGCGGTAGTTCTGCGAGCGGGCCTTGAGTGCGGCGGCGTCCTCGGCGTGGCCAAGCTTGTCGGCGTAATGCGACATCACCCAGTCGTCGTATGCGTATTCCAGCGTCTTGCTGACTGCTTCGCCTTCGACGTCGCTGGGGATGTAGCCGCGCTTGCGGTATTCCGGCAGGCCGAAGTAATCGTCTTCCATCGCGCGCTTGCGGAACACCGGCCACGCGGCGGCGTAGTCGATACCGGTGAAGCCCTTGGCCTGCGCCTCGGCGACGACCACGGCGGAGTGGTAGCCGATCATGCACACCGTCTCGATGCCCTGCAGCGGCCACACCGGCGGACCGGCCGGGCTTTCCTGCGCCATGCGCACCAGGCCGTTGACCAGGTCGGGGACGCGCTCGCTCTGGTACAGCGTGAACAGCGGATGCTCGGCGCGGTAGGTGTCCCACAGCGAGTAGGTGCTGTAGTTGTGCTGGCCCTTGGGCAGCTGGTGCACCTTCATGTCCATGCCGCGGTAGCGGCCGTCCACGTCGCTGAACAGCGTGGGTGCGAGCATGGTGTGGTACAGCGCGCTATAGAAGGTGCGCATCACGTTGTCGTCGGACGACTGCACGCGGATACGGCTGAGCTCCTTCTCCCATGCGGCTTCGGCGGCGGACTGCACACCGTCGAAATCCCAGGCGGGAATTTCGGTGCTGAGGTTGCGCAGCGCGCCTTCGATGTCCACGCCGGAAATGCCGACCTTCACCAGCAGCGGCGCGTCGTCGAGCTTGTCGTAGTGCAGCGCGGCCTTCAGGTTGATGCCCTTGGCTTCGGTGCTGCCGGCAGCGAGCGCTGCGTCGTTGTTGTAGAGCACACCGCTCTTGAACGGGCGCGAGACCTTGAGCGCGAAGTAGATGTGGCGGCCATTGGCCCACTGGTGCACCACGCGGCTGCCGACCAGGGTGTCGTTGCCGACCAGCTTCAGTTCCGCGTCGGTGATCTTGGTGGGCGTCTTCGGGTCGTCGTGGAAGCCGTGCGCGAAGTCCACCAGCAGGTGCGCATCGCCGGACTGCTGGAAGGTGTAGCGGTGGATGCCGGCGCGCTCGGTGGCGGTAAGTTCGGCCAGCACGTGGCTGTCGGTGAGCTGCACGCGGTAGTAGCCGGGGCGCGCCTGTTCGCCGGTGTAGTGCGAGCGGTAGCCCTTCACGCCGGTCTTGTAGCCCTTGGGCCTGGGGCCATTGCCGGCATGCACGCCGTCATAGCGCGAGGTGTAGTTCACGCCGTCATAGTCGCGGTCGCCCGGCTGCAGCAGCACCGGGCCCATCGCCGGCACCACCAGCACGTCCAGCATGTCGCTGGCGCCGGTGCCGGACAGGTGGGTATGCGAGAAGCCCATGATGGAGCCGTCGCCCTGGTGGTAACCGGAGCTGGCGTCCCACTGCCAATTGTTCGTGTCGGGACCGAGCTGCATCATGCCGAAGGGCATGGTGGGGCCGGGGAAGGTATGGCCGTGGCCGCCGGTGCCGACGAACACGTCGACGTGGCGGGAAACGCCCTCGGCCAGTGCGGTCTTCTTGCCGGCAGCCGCGAAGCTGGGCAGCGAGCTGACGGTGCTGCCCAGGACGGAGATGGCGGCCATGCCTTGCAGGAAGCGGCGGCGCGTAACCATGGTCTGACTCCTTTGAAACAAAAAACGGGGCCGCACAAGCGGCGAGAAAAGGGGTGACGCTACGCCTTGCGCAGCACGTCCGGATGACGATCGGCGAGCTCCACGATCAGCTCGCCGAACAAGGTGTTGGCCCACGCGAACCAGGTGCGCGTGAATTTCTTCGGATCGTCCTGGTCGAAGGACTCGTGCATGAAACCGGTGCCCGCGTGCGTGCTCTTGAGCCACGACACACTTTGCGCGATCTCGCTGGCGTTGTTGCTGGTGAAGGCGCGCATCATGAGCGACATCGGCCAGATCATGCGCAGGCCTTCGTGCGGGCCGCCGATGCCTTCGGCCGCCGTGCCCTTGAAGAAGTACGGGTTGTGCGTGCTCCACACCTGGGCGCGCGTGCGCTGGTAGCGCGCATCGTCCTGCGTGCACGCGCCGAGGTAGGGCAGGGCGAGCAGGCTGGGCACGTTGGCGTCGTCCATGAACAGCTGGTTGCCGTAGCCGTCCACTTCGTAGGCCCAGTAGTCGCCCTGTTCGCCACGGATCACGCCGTAGGTTTCGGCCGCATGCTGGATCTCGTCGGCCAGCGCAGCGCAATCGGCGGCGGTGGCCTCGTCATGGCGGATCGTGCGCAGCATCTCGGCGAGCTGGCGCAGGCTGGTTACGGCGAACAGGTTGCCGGGGATGTTGAACGGATAGACCGTGGCATCGTCCGACGGACGGAACATGGCGTGGATCATGCCCACCGGCTTGGTGGGATTGCCGTAGCCTTCGAGGAACTGCGATTCGGTCGGGCGGGGCGAGGGGCGCTGGAACTGATAGGGGCCGTGGCCTTCCTTGCGCTGCTGCTCGCGGAAGGTCTTGAGCACGATGCGCATGGACGCATGCCAGTCGTCATCGAAGGCGCTGGTATCACCGGTGGCCTTCCAGTAGCCATGCGCCAGGCGGATCGGGTAGCACAGCGAATCGATTTCCCACTTGCGCTCGGCCACGCCGGGCTTCATGTCGGTGATGTCGTGCTGTGCCCAGTCCATGTTCGACTTCGACGCCGGGTCGGGCATGAAGGCGTTGGCGTACGGATCGATGCTGATGCACAGCGCGTGGCGATGGATCAGGCCCCGGAACAGCTGCTGCAGCGCCTTGTCCTGCTTGGCCAGGTGCACATACGGCCACACCTGCGCGGAGGAATCGCGCATCCACATCGCATCGATGTCGCCGGTGACGATGAAGGTATCGGGCTTGCCGCGCAGCGTGCCGACGTTGACGGTGGTATCGAGCGTGTTCGGGAAGCAGTTCTCGAACATCCACGCAAGCTCGGGATCGCCGATGCGCGCCTTGGTCTGCGCGATCAGCTTTTCCACCGCGGCGCTGGTGAACTTGCGCTTGCCCACCGGCGGACGCTGGCTGACGAATCGACCCGTGCCCGCGGCGGCGAACGCGTTGCCGGAAAGCAGGCTGTTGGAGAAGAGGGTGGCGGCTGGCGCCATGGCCATCCATTTGAGCAGGGTGCGGCGCGACGTCATCATGGGGTGGCCTCCGGCTTCACGGCATCGACCAGCGAGGTCAGTTTGAGGGCGGACTTCAGTGCGGCCAGGTCGGCCTTGCTGTCCACGGCGATGTCCACGTGCTCACCCGGCAGCAAGTCAAATGCATTGTTGGACAAGGTGGCATCGAGCTTGCCGAAGTCGATCCATACGCCCCGGGCGAGCTGCTTTGCGGAGACACGCAGCACGGTCTTGTCACCGTCGCTCACCCAGTCGGCATGCAGGCCAGGCTGTTTGGGCAGGTCCAGCGTCTTGGCGAGGCCGAAGTAGAGCAGGTGATGCGCCACGACGTCGCCGTCCTCGATCACGTCGAACGAGGCGACACTGCGCGTGGGCTTGGCCTTGCGCAGCAGCTCCGCATCGGTGAACTCGCCCAGCGGCGTGCTGGCGAGCGCGGCGGCATCGACCGGCTTGCTGGTCTCGCTGAGCTGCTTGCCCGACATGTCGACGATGCGCGTGCGCAAGGTGGCCTTGAACGGCGTGGTGCGGTCGGACACCAGGTGCAGCGTGGTCTTGCCGTCACGACGGATCGGCACCACGTCCACCGGCGCATAGAAGCGCTTGGCGTGGAACTGCAGCGCTTTCCAGCGGCCGTCGTAATCGATGCTGGACCAGGACGGGCCCGGCCACACGTCATTGAGCTGCCAGTACAGCGAGCCCATGCTCTGCGGGCGCGCGCTGCGCAGGTGTTCGGCGGCCAGTTCGATGCCCTCGGCCTGCATCAGCTGGCTGAGGTAGACGAACGACGCGAAGTCCTTCGGCTCGCCGTAGTTGCCGCGGATGTAGAGCAGCAGGCGATCGTTGCCGTCGCCATTGGCGAACTTCTGGTGTGCGCGCATCACTGGCGAGTTCGGCGACATGTCGGCCGGCGCGGCGAAGGTTTCGATAGTCGCCATCACCGGGAACGACTGCAGGCCGTACTCGGACTGGAAGCGCGGGGTGACATCCAGGTAATGCTCGATGGGTTCGGAGCCGGACCACACCTTCCAGTAGTGGTAGTCGCCGTTGTCCAGCACGTTGGCTTCACCCTCGTAGTCCGTGCTGGGCGAGCTGGCCCAGTACGGCACGTCGGGGTCGTTGTTCTTCACCACGTCGCGCAGCGTGTGGCCGAACAGTTCGCGCATGCCATTCTCGACACGCTGCGTCTCTTCGGGGCCCACCGCCTTCTTGAACTCGATGCGGTCCGGCCAGGATTCCCAGCCGGTCTGCACTTCGTTGTTGCCACACCACAACACGATGCTGGGGTGGTTGCGCAGGCGGCGCACCTGCTCTTCGGCCTCCACGCGCGAGTTGCCGAGGAACTCGTGGTCGTAGGGCGTGATCGCGCCGCCGAACATGAAGTCCTGCCAGATCATGATGCCGAGCTGGTCGGCCAGGTCGTAGAACGCGTCGCTCTGGTAATAGCCGCCACCCCACATGCGCAACATGTTCATGTTGGCATCGCGGGTAGACGTGAGCAGCTGCTTGAGCTGTTCGGGCGTGGTGCGCTCGGGGAAGCTGTCGGTCGGGATGAGGTCCGCGCCCTTGGCGAAGATCGGCACGCCGTTGACCACGAAGGCGAAGCCGCGGCCCCACTGGTCGTGGTCACGGCGCAGCTCGATGCTGCGCAGGCCGGTGCTGCGATCGGCCACGCCCAGCGTGTCGTTGCCGCGCTTCACCTCCACATGGAAGCGATACAGGTTCTGCAAACCGTAGCCGGCGGGCCACCAGCGTTCCGGGTGGGCAATGGCGAAGGGGACGCTCAGCGTGTTGTCGCCGGCCTTGAGCGTCACGTCCTGCGCGGTCTGGCCCTGGCTGCCGTCCGGTGCGGTCCAGCTCACCGTGACATGGGCTGCGCCCGCCTTGCCGGCCTGAAGGGAAACCTCCGCGGCGAGCTGGGCGTTGTCGGCATCCACGTGCGGCTGGGCAATGTGGAAATCGTCCAGGCGCGCGTCGGTCCAGCTTTCCAGTCGCACCGGCTGCCAGATGCCCAGGGTGACGAAGCGCGGGCCCCAGTCCCAGCCGTACTGGTAGTTGGCCTTGCGCACGTAGTTGGACGTCTGTTTGCCCTTGGGCTCGTCGCCGAAGGCCGAGTCGAACTCGCCGGGCAGGGCATGCGGCTGCATCAGCAGCCACGGCTGCAGCTTGGCGATGGGAGAGTGCAGGTGCACGGTCAGCGTGTTGTTGCCCGCGTGCAGCACTTTCTTCACCGGGATGCGCCAGCGACGGAACATGTTGCCGGTCTTCAGCAGCGGCTTGTCGTTGACGACGATGTCGGCGAACGTGTCCACGCCGTCCAGTACCAGGTCCACGTGATCCTGCTTGAGCGTGGCGGCATCCACGTTGAAGCTCAGCTGGTAGTCCCAGTCGGACAGGCCGATCCACTGCTGCTGTGCTTCGTTGTCACGGTAGAACGGATCGCCGATGTTCCCCGTGGTGAGCAGATCGGTCTGCACGCTGCCGGGCACGCGGCCGGGGGTCCAGTTCACCAAGTCCGGGTGGCGCGCCGTTTCGGCGCTGTCCGGTGCAAGTCGGAATTGCCAACCCTCGTTGAGCGGAACCACCGTGGCCGCGGCCAGTGCGGCGGCGGGTGCGAGGGCAAGGGCCGTCAGCAGGCCCAGGGAAAGCTTCGTCAGGGTTGGCAAGGCAAGGCTCCGTTACTTGCTGAAAGGCTTCTTATCGCACAAGGCGGCACGAGGCGCGCGTCCGTTCCCAAAAAAAATGGGCGCTCAGAGAGCGCCCAAAGTGGGGGGCTTACAATTTGAAACCCAGGTTGAGCGTGTAGGTCCGTCCGTTCTTGTACGCGTTGAGCGGCTGGGCGGGTGTGTTGTCGTAGACGAAGTAGGTCGAGTCGAGCAGGTTGGTGCCGTCCAGCGAGACGCGCAGGTTCTCGTTGATCTGGTAACCCACCGACGCATCCAGTTCGCGGAAGATGCCGGTGATCTGCGAGGACTGCAGCTGGGCGATCTGCGTGAAGTAATGCGAGCGCCAGCTGTAAGTCACGCGCGCGCTCCACGGGCCGTTCTCGAAGTAAGGCGTGAGGTTGAACGCGTTCTTCGAGTTGTACGGCAGCGGGAAGCCGTTGCTGGTGTCGGCATCGGACAGGGTGTAGTTCGCCAGCAGGCCGAAGCCATAGGCGTAGTTGCCCTGGTAGGTCAGCGACAGGCCCTTCACCTTGGCCACGCCCGCGTTCACCGGGATTTCCATCTGGTAGACGGAATCCTGCTGCTCGGTGACGTTGTAGTGCGTCTGCGCCACGTTGGTGTTGAGGATGTAGCCGGAGATGCGACGGAAGAAGAAGTCTGCCGACAGCAGGCTGTTTTCCGCGAAGTACCACTCCGCCGTGGCGTCGTAGTTGGTCGACTTGTACGGCTTGAGGTCGGTGTTGCCGCCCGAGCCGGTGAGGGTGCGGTCATCCAGTGCCACGTACGGCGTCATTTCCTGGTAGCGCGGGCGAGCCATGGTCTTGGCGGCCGCGAAACGCAGGGTGACGTCTTCGATCGGGTCATACGCGATGTTGAACGAGGGCAGCCAGTCGCCGTAGCTGCTGTGCTGGTCCACCGGTGCGTACTGGTTGTTGCCGATGAAGTTATAGCCGTCCACCGTGTCGCGCGTGTGGTAGTAGCGCACGCCGAAGTTGCCGCGGTAGTTGGTGCCGCCGAAGTCAGCCTGCAGGTAGAACGCGCGGTTCTGCTCCTGGATGCTGTAGGTCGCCTTGGGGTCCATCGGCGCGTCGGTGTACAGCGACTGGACGTAGCTCTTCAGGCCGCCGCGGCTGATCTGCGTCCAGTTGGCCATGCTGGCCGTCGGGTCAAGACCGTCGAGGTAACCGCTGGGCGTATTGCCGCCCGCCAGGTCGGCCAGCGAAACGCCCGAGCCATCCAGCGATGCGATGTTGGCCTGGTAGCCGGTCTGGCCGTTGTAGTGGTTGCTGGCCTTGATGCCTACTTCGATCTCGTTCAACGGACCCCAGTTGAGGTCGTGGTTGAAGTCGGCCTGGAAGTAGCGCTCCTTGTCGTAGCTGGGCGCATAGCTGAAGCCGGCACCGTGCGCGAGCATCTCGCTCGGGTCGTTGGACGCGTTGTAGTTGATCTGCGGGTTCTGGCCGTTGAGGTTCCAGTTGTAGCCGCCGTAACCACGGAACTGCACGTTGTAGATGCCCTGCGAACCACCGGTGGAACTGGTGTAGCCGAGCTGGCTGGATGCGTTCCAGCCGTCACCGTGCCAGTCGGCGCGCAGCTGCGCGGTACCGGTGTTGACCTTGGAGAAGCGCTCGTAGCCGTCCAGATAGGTCGGCGCACCCGCGCCGTAGCTGCCGCTGGTGGCCACGCCGTTGTTGAAGTTGAGCGCGGTGGCTTCCGGCGCACTGCCCGACCAGTCGCCGTACCGGCTCTGGTTGAAGTTGTCGAACTTCTCGGTGACGTACAGGCCGGTGAAGTTCAGCTCGAACGACTGGTTCGGCTTCCACTGGATGCCGGTGGACACGCCATCACGCTTGCGCTCCTGCTTGAACAGGGCGGTATTGATGGCGGTGGGGTACACGCCCGTCTGGCCCGGCGGTACCACGCCCGGTGCGAACTGGTGATTCGGGTCCGTGTCGGTCGGATCATTCGCGCGCTGGTAACCGAAGATCTCGGTGCCTTCGCGCTGGATGACGCGGTCCGAATGCATCACCGAACCGAGGATGCCGAAGGTGCTGTCGTTGTTCTTCCAGCTGTACAGCAGAGAGCCTTGCGGCTCGCCCTTGTCGGCGCGGTCGTTGTACTGGTAACCGAGGTTGCCGGTAAGCGTGTTGGCCTTGAGGTCCAGCGGGCGACGCGTGTTGACGATCACGGTGCCGCCGATGGAGCCTTCATCGATGCGCGCCTGTGGGGTCTTGTAGACCTCCGCCGTGCCGATGATTTCCGAGGTCAGCAGGCTGTAGTCGAACGAGCGGCTGTCGGGGTTGTTCGGGTCGGACGTCCAGTTGGTGGACGCCAGCGTCTGGCCGTTGAGCAGCAGGCGGTTCAGTGCCGGGTCGGTACCAAGGATGCTGACCTTGTCGCCTTCGCCGAAGTTGCGGTCCACGCTGATGCCGGGGAGGTGCGACAGCGATTCGGCCACGTTCGTATCGGGGAACTTGCCCACGTCTTCAGCCGAGATGGCGTCGACGACGGAATCGGAATTGCGCTTGATGTCCAGCGACTTCTGCAGGCTGGCGCGGATACCGGTAACGGTGACGCCTTCGAGCTGGGTGGCCTTCTTCGCATCAGGCGCGGTGGCCTGGTTGCCTGCGGGCTGCTGGGTGGTGTTCTGCGCCGGGCGGTTGTCGTTGCTGCCGGCATCCTGGGCCATGGCCGATGCGCTGGCGAACAGCGCTGTTGCCATGCCGATCCAAAGTGCGTTCTTGCGATAAGTCACGCCTTACCTCTCTGCAACGTCGGTGCCGGTCGGGCAAACGCGCGTCCCCCGGGGTGGGGATGGGGACGCGCTCGCCCGCACAGCCTCGCGGCCGTGGTCCGGGTCTTTCGGTGAATGGGGAGTGGGGCCGGCGAGAGGACGGGTCGTTCATCGTTGCCGATCACCAGTACCGGTGGGACGGACTGGCAGTTTTGGGCGGCGCCCCGCCCATGCGGTGTGTCGAACGCCCCCGAACCTCTCGCCGCATCGTCGGCAACGTGTGGAGGTGACCGACGATAAGGCCATTCTTGGAGTGCCGTGATAATGTTGTCAACAGAAAATTTCACTCGATCTAAAGATTGGGTGAAATATGTAACTACTTGATTTTTATAAATGAAAATCACGGGCGGGATATTGCGCTGCAATATCCCGCAGGCGGATTTTGGATCGATCCAAGCAGCAGCCTTCACGACGCCGCGATGCCGAGGGGCCGGGGAGTCCGTTGGCAGCTGGATTTCGCCAGCCTGACCCCCGATCGCGTCAGCCTTGACGCGTCGCCGGTAGGTTTTGCTGCACTGCGTCGAAATAGTCCAACGCATCAGGCCCCGAAACCCCCGGAAAAGGGTCGCCCGTGGCCCCGTAGAGGGGTCGATAAGCGGTCAAGGCCGGGGGCGGCGGCCGCGGCTTTCACACATCCGTCATCACTGGCCCCTAGGCTCCCGGGCGTCTTGGAGCCGTAGCCTTCCTCGGCGAACACGGTCGGAGGAGGCGGGGTGCGCGAAAAGCATGGGGCATGGTCGGCGTTGTTCGCGGAGAAGGGGGCGACGCTGAGCAAGTATTTCCTGCGCCGCGTGTCCCATCGCTGGGATGCGCAGGACCTCGTGCAGGAGGTCTACCTCCGCCTGTTGCGCATCGGGCCCGACGACGCGGCCAACATCCGCAGTCCCGAGGCCTACCTGTTCACCGTGGCGGCCAACCTGGTGAAAGAGCATGCCGTGCTCCGCCAGCAGCAGCCGCTGGGCAGCGACGAGCTGGAGCAGGTGGTGGAGCAACTCGTGGCGCCGACCAACCTCGAAGCGGACATGGACAGCGAGCTGCGCCAGGAGCGCCTGGGCGTGCTGATCGAGCATCTGTCGCCCAAGTGCAAGGCCGTGCTCATCATGCATTACCGCGATGACCTGTCGTATCGGGAGATTGCCGAGCGCATGTCCATCTCGACCAACATGGTGAAGAAGTACATTGTGAAAGGCTTGGCGGCATGCAGGCAAAGGATGGCCGACTATGAGTGATTCCTCGCAGTTCGATGCCGCGCGGCAGGCACGGCGCATCACCGAGCAGGCGGTGGCCTGGTACATCGAGCAGCAGGAGCCGCTGAGCGATCGCCAGCGCGTGGCGTTCCTCAAGTGGCTGCGCACGTCGCCGCGGCATGTCGCCGAATACTTCGCCGTGGTGCAGATGCATGGCGACGTCAAGGCGGCCGCCGCGCTGAAGACCATCACGGCGGAGGAACTGGTCGAACAGGCCAGCAGCGACAACCCGGTGGTGATGTTTCCCACAATGGCCAGCGCCATGCCGGAACCGCGGGCGCCACGTACCCGCCGGGCGCGGCGCACGATGGCTGGCGTGGCTGCCCTGGCTGCGGCCGTGGTGCTGGCGTGGCTGGTGGTGGGGCCGTGGCGCTCCGCCAACGGCTATGTCGAACGGAGCTATGCAGCCGACGGCGCTTCCGTGCGTTCGGTGACGCTTCCCGATGGCACGCTGGTGCAGCTGGACCATGGCAGCCTTATCGACGTGCATTTCGACGGACACTTCCGCCGCATCGATGTGCTGCGCGGCAATGCCCTGTTCGACGTGGGCAAGGACGCGGCGCGCCCCATGCTGGTCAACGTGGGTGGCCATGTGCTGCAGGATATCGGCACCGTGTTCGACGTGAAGCGCGCCGCGGGCGGCGACATGCTTACCGTCATCAGCGGGCGCGTGCGCGTGCTCAATGCGCCGGTCACCGAGCAGGCGGGTTTCGACGCGTCGCTGCTGGGTGGTGTCGCGGTGGCTGATCTCACCGCGGGGCAGCGGATCGCGCTGACGAGCGCGGGCGTGGGGCCGAAGGAACCGGCGCAGGTGGCCAGGACTACGGCATGGCTGCCGGCGGATATCCGCTTCCAGCATGAAACCATCGGCCATGTGGCACGCCGCTTCAACGCGTACACCACGCGGCCACTGGTAATCGAGAACGATCGCATTGCGGAAGAACGCATCAGCGGCATCTTCCATGCGGACAACCCGCAGGCGTTTGCGGCTTACCTGGCAACGCTTCCCGATGTGCGCGTGATCGACGAGAAGGACCGCGTGCGCATCGTGGCCTCCAACACCACTGACACGAAAGCTGGCCGCCTGTAAGAAAAGATTCACGCAATCGGGGGTACCCGGTTCCGTGAAAGAGGACTCTTGAAAGGTATGGGCCGGCGAAAACGCCACGCGCGTTGCACGCCGGCCATCGATTACCTCACTCAAGGTTGCCCATCACATGCGACATCGTTTGGCCTTCCATATTGCTCTGGCGCTCGGCGCCGGACTGCCGCTGGGCGCGTTTGCCCAGGCCGGCAACACCGCCCACACCACCGCCATCGCCGCCATGCCCCTGTCCAGGGCACTGGAGAGCTTCTCGCACGAAGCAGGCATGCAGGTGGTCTACGGTTCGGATATTCCCGACTCCATCCGCAGCCCCGGCGCGGAAGCCGGGCTCGCGCCGGAGCAGCAGCTGCGCCAGCTGCTGGCGGGTACGGGACTGACCTACCGTCTCGTCACGCCGAACACGGTGTCGATCATCCCGGGAAACGGGGCAGCCAATGCGGGCAATCCGGCCTCCGCTGCGGTGACGACGGCCGGTAGCGCAGGCGATGGGCTGGTCAACCAAGCCACGGCAACCCCCGGCAACGGCAAGACGGCCAAGGACCTCGATCAGGTCGTGGTGACGGCGCGTTCCGGCGTGGATGAGCGCACCAAGGCACAGACCAGCTACTCGATCACCACCATCGATGAAGACCGCCTGCGCATGCAGAACCCCACCAGCGTCACCGAGGCCATGAAGTCGGTGCCCGGTTTCTGGGTGGAGGCATCCGGTGGCGAAGCCAGCGGCAACATCCGTGCACGCGGCATTCCGGTGGACGGTTATGGCTCGGTGAACCTGCTGGAAGACGGCATTCCCGTGCAGCACGATCCGGCGCTGGGTTATCTCAATGCCGACCAGTCGTTCCGCCTGGACGAAACCATCGACCGCATCGAAGTGGTGCGTGGTGGTCCGTCGTCGATCTTCTATTCCAATGCGCCGGCCGGTGCCATCAACTTCATTCCTCGTCAGGTGGGTGATACCGCCGAGGGGCTGGTCAAGTACACCGTGGGCAACTACAGCCTCAATCGCCTGGATTTCTGGTACGGCACGCCCATCGGTGACGGCTGGAAGCTGAGCGCGGGTGGCTTCTGGCGCCAGGACAACGGCATCCGCAGCCCGGGGTTCACCAATGACCAGGGTGGCCAGCTGCGCGCCACGCTCTCCAGGCAGTTCGAGCAAGGCAGTATCAGTTTCGACATCAAGCGCCTGGACGACAAGGTTGCGCTGGACCTGGGTATTCCGATGTACCGCAACGGCAGTGGCGATCTGGTCGCGGTGCCCGGTTTCAACGGCAACTACGGCACCCTGGCCGGCCCGGAAACCGAACATGTCCAGATGATCCAGGGCAACGGCAGCCTGTACAACTTCGACAACAGCCTGGGCACCCAGGTGAAGCGCACGCAGTTCACCACCAAGTTCGACTACAACCTCGGCGGCGGCTGGAAGATCGCCGAAGACCTGCGCTACAGCGACACGGACACCCAGCGCAACGGCGTGTATCCGAATGCCGTGGAGACCACCGGGGCGTTCTTCACCACCGCGCAGACGCAGCTGGCCAAGTACTACCCCAATGCTGCCGGCATGCAGCTGCGCTACGTGGACAACGGCCAGGCGTTCAATGGAAGCCCGAACAACGGCCTGGTGGTGCTTGGCGGCCTGCGTGGCATCACCATGCCGGTGAACGAATTCACCAGCAACACGCGCCTGCTGCGGAAGTTCGAGTTCGGCGACCAGACGCATGACGTGACGCTGGGCTACTACTACGCGCACTTCAACCAGAGCTTCGATCGCTATTCGTCCACGGCCATCCTCACCGCCACCAACAATGCGCGCCTGCTGGACGTGGTCGCGGTGGATGCCAACGGCAATGCGCTGGGCAAGCTGACCAATGGCGGCATCTACGGCTACGGCTACGAGTGGGCGCACGCCAGCGGCACATCCAATACCCATGCCTTCTACGTTTCCGACGAGTGGCAAGTCAACGACACGTTGCGCATCGACGGTGGCGTGCGCTGGGAACGCGTGAACACGACGGGCTGGACCGAGCTGTCGCAGAACGTGAACCTGGGCACGCCACCCACCAGCAACATCCTCACCGGCAACGGCCAGTACGTGGACTATGACCACAGCTTCAACAAGCTGGGTTGGACGCTGGGTGCGAATTACCAGTTCAGCGACCATCAGGGCGTATTCGCGCGCTACACGTCCACCTTCCGCCTGCCCAACCTGAGCTCGTACATCACCACGCCGACGGCGACGCCGATCACGCAGACGATGATCCTGCCGGAGATGGGCTACAAGTTCAGCAATCGCTGGATGGATGCCTACGCCACGCTGTTCTACACCAAGTACAACAACGTGAGCTTCAGCAACTACGTGTTCAATCCGAACACCGGCGTATCCACGCCGCAGACGGGTTATGCGGACACGGAAACCTACGGCCTGGAGCTGGAAGGCACCTTCTACCCGACGAAATGGTTTGACGTGCAGTACACGGCGACCATCCAGGATCCCAAGTACAAGGGCCTGAGCTACACCACGGTGACCAACAATGCCCCGGTGTTGCTCGATTACGACGACAACCAGCTGATCCGCGTGCCGAAGAACAGCTTCCGCGTGGTGCCGGGGTTCAACCTGCTGAACGACAGGCTGCGGCTGCAGATGACGTACGAGTACGAAGGCCGTCGCTACGTGGATACCGCCAATTCCGTGGTGTTGCCGCAGTACCACACCATTGGCTTCAGCGCCCGGTACCAGATGACGCCGGAGCTGTCGTTCTTCTTCTACGCCGATAACCTGAACAACTCGCTGGGCCTTACCGAAGGCAATCCGCGTGCCGGCGAACTGGCCAGCAGCGACGCGACCAAGAGCGTGTTCATCGCCCGACCCTTGCTGGGCCGCTCGTTCCGTGCTTCGGTGATGTATAGGTTCTGACGACGTCTGGCGTCCTGCGCGCCGCACCGCATGGCGGCGTGCAGGACGATGTCTGCTGCTTCAGGAAGCAAGTCATGAATGAACATTCCCGCTGTCCGTACCGGTTCCTCGGGCTGGTGGCGCTGTGGTTGGCCGTCCTTGGCGTCGCCTGCGCCACCGATACGGCGCCCGACCTGGTGCTGCACGGCCAGTTGACCGGCAGCGATATTCACACCTATCGCGAAGTGCCTTTCGATGTGCCGGTGGGCGTCAACCGCATCACCGTGCAGTTTGAATACAGCGGTCGCGAGGAACATACGGCCATCGACCTTGGACTGGAAGATCCGCAGGGCTTCCATGGGCCACAAGGCCTGCGTGGCTGGACAGGGGGCAGCAAACGGCTCTTCACCGTGGGCACGGTGGATGCCACGCCGTCGTTTTCGCCCGGACCGATCGAGCCGGGCCGCTGGCATCTTCTGCTGGGCATTCCCAATATCCGTCCGGCATCCACGTCGGACTACACCGCGAAGATCTGGTTCGGCCATCCGGGTGATCCGGCCTGGTTGCCGGCGGTGCTCAATCCGCCACTGCGCGCAGGGGCCGGTTGGTATCGCGGTGACCTGCACATGCACGGTGCGCACAGCGACGGCAGCTGCAAATCGATGAGCGGCGATGCGCGCGTGCCGTGTCCGCTGTCCTTGACGGTGGAAGATGCCGCGCGACGCGGGCTGGACTTCATCGCGCTGAGCGACCACAACGCCGTGTCGCAGGCCAATGACATCCGCGAACTGCAGCCGTACTACGACCGCCTGCTGCTTATACCCTCGCGCGAGGTCACTACCTTCCAGGGGCATGGCAACCTGCTTGGCAGCAGCGAGCCGTTGGATTTCCGCCTTGGCAGCAAGGGCGTGCCGGACTGGAATGCGTTGCTCACGCAGGCGGAAACCCTGCATGGCGTGTTCTCCATCAACCATCCCATCCGCCCCAACGACGAGCGTTGCATGGGCTGTGGCTGGACGCCGACGCAACCGGTGGACATGCATCGGGTGCAGGCCATCGAGGCGGTGAACGGCATGGACTCCCTGAGCCCGATCTTCAGCGGCATCGCGTTCTGGCAGGAGCAGCTCAACAAGGGCTTCCACCTGACCGGCATCGGCGGCAGCGACAGTCACGACGCGAGGCTGCCGTTGCCGACGCCGGGTGGAAGCACTCCCATCGGCATTCCCACGACGGTGGTGCATGCGAGTGAGTTGTCGATGCAGGCAATAGTCGAGGCGATACGCGCGGGCCATGTCTATATCGATACGCAGGGCAAGCCGGATCGCAGCTTCGATTTCGTTGCCGCGGTTGACGGCCACGTTGCGGAGATGGGCGATGTGCTTCGGGCGCCACGGGGAAGCACCGTGCAGGTGACCATGCATGCAAAGGGCATGGCTGGTGCGCACGCGGAAATCATTGTCGACGGCAAGGTGGTGCAGCCGAAGGGCGACCTGGCGATCCACGGCGCGGATCAGGCACTTTCCTTCGCGTGGTCGGGCGACGGCAAGCGGCACTGGTTGCGCGCCAACGTGCGCGCGGCGGACGGGACGCTGTTGATCGTGGGCAATCCGGTTTATCTGAACGACTGAGCCGGGCGGGGAGGGGAGCGATACCGCACCTCCCCGTCGCGAAAATTGTCACGTTACCTATAATGCAGCGCCGCCTTTGCATGAAAGGCGGCCCGTGATGGATTCCCCGGAAAAAGCCCTTCCAGGATCAGGTCGACATGAAGCTCTTGGCCATCTCTGGCAGCGCGCGCCAGGATTCCACCAACACTGCCCTGCTGCACGCGATGAAGCACCTCGCGCCGGATGGCGTGGAGCTGTCGATTTTCCATCGCCTGGACACCTTGCCCGTGTTCTCGCCGGATGCCGAAGGCGAGAAGACGCCCGTGGCGGTGCTTCGCTTGCTTGAGCAGATCGGCAAGGCCGACGGCATCATCATTGCCAGCCCCGAATACGTGCGTTCCATTCCCGGTGGCATGAAGAACGCCATCGACTGGATGGTTTCCCGCTTCGAGATCATCGGCAAGCCTATCGCGTTGGCCCATGCCTCCCATCGCGGCGACGAGATGCTGGCATCGCTGCGCACCGTGCTGGCCACCGTCAGCGATGGTTTCCTTCCCCACGTGTTCCTGCGCATGCCGCTGGTCGGCAAGCACCCCGAGGATATCGCCGCCCTGATCGCCGAGCCCACGCAGGCATCACAGGTGGCTCGCTTCCTGACCGACCTGACGACGGCGATCCGTTCGCGACAAGGCGGATGACCGAGGCTCCCACGCTATGCGGATGGCGGCCAGTGACGGTCGCGCTCAGCACGGCGCTGAATGGATTGTCTTCATCTCATCGTCACGCTGCGGTGACGCGCGAATGCCTGACGACGCGCTCCGCAAAACCGTAATTTTTCGTAGCACCCCTACGTAGTCTCCCGAATTGTCAGTGTTCTCCAAATCCGCGACCGTGCGTACTGGCCGGCACTGTCAGTGCTTGCCTACGCAGGACGCATGATCGTGGGCTGCGTCCATTACGAATCGTGGCAGTCAGCGTTGAGGGGCCATTGCCAGTCGTCGCGATGGAATCGAGTGGGAGAGGTACTGATGTTTTTAGCAAGGCGATCTGGTAACGCGGGAACGAAGGCACACAGAAACGGGAAGAGCCGCTGGTTTGGCTTATTCATGCTGGGCGCACTGGCATGGGCGCAGGCCTGCCTGGCCGCGCAGGATCCCCTCCCGTCCTGGAATGACGGCCCGTCGAAGCAGCACATCGAGGAGTTCGTCAAGAAGGTCACCACCCAGGGATCGCCCGATTTCGTCGAGCCGGCCGAACGCATTGCCGTGTTCGACAACGACGGCACCTTGTGGACGGAGCAGCCGGTCTACTCTGAAGTGTTCTTCGCGCTGGACCAGGTGAGGGCGCTGTCGCCGCAGCATCCGGAGTGGAAAACCACCGAGCCGTTCAAATCTGCGCTGGCGGGCGACATGAAGGGCGTGGCTGCCACGGGCGAGAAGGGTGCGCTTGAACTGGTCGCCGCGACCCATGCCGGCATGACCACCGACGAATTCGCAAGACGGGTGAAGCAGTGGGTATCCACCGCGCGTCATCCCAAGACGAAGCGCGTGTACACCGAGATGGTGTACCAGCCCATGCTGGAGCTGTTGCATTACCTGCGCGACAACGGGTTCAAGACGTACATCGTGTCCGGTGGCGGGCAGGATTTCATGCGCGCCTGGACGGAGTCGGTCTATGGCATTCCCCCGGAACAGGTGATCGGCAGCGAAAGCGAGCTCACGTTCGAGTTGCAGGACGGCAAGCCGGTCTTGATGAAGCAGCCCAAGGTGGTGCTGGTGGATGACCACGCCGGCAAGCCGGTGGGCATCGAACGTTTCATTGGCCGAAAACCCATCTTTGCTTTCGGCAATTCCGACGGCGATCAACAGATGCTTGAGTGGACGACGTCAGGCGATGGCGCCCGCTTCGCTGGCCTGGTCCACCACACCGATGCCGACCGCGAGTACGCCTACGACCGTCAGTCCAAGGTGGGCACGCTGGACAAGGCGCTGGACGAAGCCGGCGCCAAAGGCTGGACCGTGGTGGACATGAAGAACGAATGGAAAACCATCTACCCGGCAGACAAGCAGTAGCTCGACACGACGGCGCCGACGCTGACGCCTTGAGGAAGGAATGACGTGATCACTGGTGGCTGCCCCGCGCAGTCGTAAACAGAAGGAGGAACCCCCCATGTTTCGCCCGTGGCAGCGCAGTACCTTGTTGAAATCACTGACTACCGTAGTCACGACGGCTCTGCTCGTCGTGGCGGCGGTGACCATCCAACCCCCCACCGTAAGGGCCCAGCCGGCGCAGGATGCGCAGGAACAGGGCTCGGACAACGGCAAGCCAAACATCCTGGTGATCTTTGGCGATGACGTCGGCCAGTCCAATATCAGCGCCTATTCGATGGGCCTGGTGGGCTATCGCACGCCCAACATCGACAGCATTGCCCGCGGCGGTATGATCTTCACCGACTACTACGCCGAGAACAGCTGTACGGCGGGTCGTTCCACCTTCATCACCGGCCAGAACGTGCTGCGCACGGGTCTGTCCAAGGTGGGCGTTCCCGGCGCGCCGGTGGGCCTGCAGGACCGTGACGTGACCATCGCCCAGGCGCTGAAGGGCATGGGTTACTCCACCGCGCAGTTCGGCAAGAACCACCTGGGTGACCAGGACAAGTTCCTGCCGACCAAGCATGGCTTCGACGAATACTTCGGTAACCTGTACCACCTCAACGCCGAAGAAGAACCCGAGCGTCCGTACTGGCCGAAGGACCCGGACTTCCTCAAGAGCTACAACCCGCGCGGCGTGATTCATTCCTTCGCGGACGGCAAGATCGAGGATACCGGCCCGCTCAACAAGAAGCGCATGGAGACCATCGACGACGAGACCACCGGTGCGGCGATCTCGTACATCAAGAAGCAGGCGGATGCCAAGTCGCCGTTCTTCGTGTGGATGAACTTCACCCGCATGCACATGTTCACCCACGTCCGTGCGGAGAACACCGGCAAGGCCGGCCTCGGCGAAGGCCACGAATACGCCGACGGCATGTGGGAAATGGACCAGAATGTCGGCAAGCTGCTCAAGACCCTCGATGACGCCGGCATCACCAAGAACACCATCGTCATCTTCACCACCGACAACGGCCCGAACTTCTTCAGTTGGCCGGATGCCGCCAACTCGCCGTTCCGCAGCGAGAAGGACTCCAACTGGGAAGGCGCGTTCCGTGTGCCGGCCATGATCCGCTGGCCGGGTCACATCAAGCCCAACACGGTCAGCAATGCGCTGATCTCGGGTCTTGACTGGTTCCCGACCCTGGTGGCTGCCGCCGGCGATCCGGACATCACCAGCAAGCTGCTCAAGGGCGACAGCATTGGCGGCAAGTCGTTCAAGGTGCATCTGGACGGCTACAACTTCCTGCCCTATCTCACGGGCAAGACCAACGAGTCGCCTCGACACGAGTTCTTCTACTTCAACGACGACGCGGAAATCGTGGCCGTTCGCTGGGATGCGGTCGGCAAGGGTGGCCAGCGACCGGATGCGTGGAAGGCCGTGTTCTGCGAGCAGAAGGCCCAGGGTAGCCTGGATATCTGGCAGGAGCCGTTCACCTGCCTGCGTACGCCGCGCCTGTTCAATCTGCGCATGGACCCGTACGAGCGCGCCAACATCGGCCAGACCAACGGCTACAACCAGTGGGTGACGGAGAACGTCTACCTGCTCTTCGAGGCCAGCCGTCGCGTAGGTTTGCTGCTGCAGACCTACAAGGACTACCCGCCGAGCCAGGTCCCGGCCTCGTTCACGATCGACCAGGCGGTCGAAGCGATGAAGATGCAGCTGAAGAAAGAAGGCAAGTAAGCGCGGGAACAAAGGCAACAGGGATGTTGCCGTCCCGTGGTGTGTTGCAACTGCCCGCCCTGTGCGGGCAGTTTGCGTTGCTGGGCGGCATTTTTTGCTCGCCTTGGCCCCGGCCTCGTATGCGCCGACCGGTGCGGGGTTCCTCGTGGCGACCCATGTCCAGGCTTGCGCGCGCGGCTGCGCTGGATGGTGCGCTGGCATATAGGCGGTGTCTTGCCATGCGTTGCACGGCATTCCGAGAATCCGGGGCATTTATCAGAATGCACTGATAGAGCGACATGGGCGGGATTCATAGCATGGCCGCCGGCCCGCAAGGGGCTTGATTGATTTCCGTGCATTCGGTGCCGCTTATGTCGCAACAACAATGGGCCTCGGTCACGCTTGGCATGATGGTGGGCCTTGGCGTGGCCCGCGTCCTTACCAGTGTCGCAGCCAGCGTCAGGTCGCGGGATCTTGGGCGGCCCGACTGGATTCCTCTGGTCTGGGCGGCTTGCATCTTTCTGTTGGAACTACAGCAATGGTGGGATCTACAGAATGCCTTGCAGGCGGTCGATCCCTGGTCGTTTACTGTTTTCCTGATGCTCCTGGTGCCGCCGTTGCTGTTGTATTCGGCCGCCGTCATGATCCTGCCGATCAACGAATTGCGTAACGGGGAGGACTCGCGCGAGCTCTTTGAACGCCATGGCCACTGGGCCTTGTTGGTCATTAGTGTTTATTACTTGGAAATGGTCTGCGAGAACGCCTTGTACTGGAAAGCCAATCCGCTTTCCTTCTGGACAGGCGTTCAGTTCACCCTGGCAGCGCTTCCGCTCATCGCTTTCTTCAGCCCGAGGAAGCTCCATGGCGCCATCGCCATCCTTTTCCTTGTCACTGTCCTGATTCTTGTCTTCTTCTTCTGACTCCGGGTAAACCGGTTGCCGTGAATGACCGTGAAAGCCCGACAACCCCGAAGGATCGCCGCAATCATCGGCCGGTGCCTGTTTTCTGCCGTTGGCACCCCGGCGGCCGGCATATGGTGGAAAAGGTTCAGTCCCGCGGCGCCACCTTCCGCGGGGGAGGGCGTTCCGGGAACGGTCTACTCCTATGAATGCGCGCCTCCGCACGATCCCACGCTCAAGCAGGTATACGCCTTGGTGCGCGAGATGGACGTGTTTCAGAACCTGGTGGAGGTAAGAGCCACCGACGGACGCTTCGTGCTACCCCGGCCGCTTCACTTCGTCACCGCGGAGTGTCAGCAGGAGAAGGCCTTCTTATTGCAGCCGAAGGCAGAGCTCGTGCTGTGTTACGAGATCATCAAGGACATTCTTGCCAAGGGAGAGACGATCGCGCGCGAAGAAAAGTTGGGCAGGGCGTTTATCAGTCGTTATCTGTCAGGGGCTCTGCGCTTCATCATGTTGCACGAGCTTGGCCATGCGCTGATCCGCGAACTCGATCTGCCCATTACGGGGCAGAGAGGAGACATCCGCCGATGAACTGGCGGTTGCGATCATGCTCGAGTATCTCGATCACGATGAAGCGCGCGGCGCCGTGGAGGAAAGTATCGGCTACGTCGGTGACTACGTCTGACTCACCCGTGCCCGCGTGGTCCATCCCGGGCGTTTCGCGCTGCCCGTGGAGCCATGGGCGTTGTCTGGTTCCATAGAAGGCGTCGTTGCGCGACAGGCCATGATGGGTTTTTCAAGCGAGTTCATGCGCAATCGGAAGATGCCGCATGCGGTGACCGCTCCTGAGTACGGATGGGGTTTTCCGTTTTCTTAGGGAGGTTTCTCGCGCAGAAGTGGCAGCGGGAGGTTTGCCTACACACCGTGTAGCTCATGCGTGATGTAGCGAACGAACAATCTTGGGCAGCCTACTCACCCCACGTTCAAACGCGCTCCAGAGGCAGGCATCCGCCGGTGACCGGCAAGTAGCCGCGATGGGTGCTCACTCGCCCGCGACAGCGGTTTTGGCCGGTTGATGGTGGGTGGTCATCGACGTCGTCTGCATCGCGCAGTCAAGCAACCCAGGAGTACCTCATGTTTCAATCATGGAAACGAAGCGCCTTGATAAGGTCGCTCGCATCGGTGATGGCAACAGCCGTTATCGCTGCGGCCGCGTTCACCATGCAGCCCGCGTCCGTCAACGCGCAGGCCGCCCCGTCCGAATCGACGTCCAGCAGCGAGAAGCCGAATATCCTCGTCATCTTCGGTGACGATATCGGTATCGCCAATATCAGCGCCTACACGATGGGCGTGTCGGGCTACCGCACGCCCAACATCGACCGCATCGCCCGCGAAGGCATGATCTTCACCGATTACTACGGCGAGAACAGCTGTACCGCGGGTCGCTCCACCTTTATCACTGGCCAGAACGTGCTGCGTACGGGCCTCTCCAAGGTGGGCACACCGGGTTCGCCCATCGGCCTCCAGCCGCGTGACGTCACCATCGCTCAGGTACTGAAGTCCATGGGCTATGCCACGGGCCAGTTTGGCAAGAACCATCTGGGCGACCGCAATGAGTTCCTGCCGACCAATCATGGTTTCGACGAGTTCTTCGGCAATCTTTATCACCTGAATGCGGAAGAAGAGCCTGAGCGCCCCTATTGGCCGGGCAACGATCCGGAGTTCCTCAAGGTCTACAACCCGCGTGGCGTGATCCACTCCTACGCGGACGGCAAGATCGAGGATACCGGCCCGCTGACCCGCAAGCGCATGGAGACCTTCGATGATGAAACGACCGGCGCCGCCATGTCGTTCATCAAAAAGCAGGCCGACGGCAAGCAGCCGTTCTTCGTGTGGATGAACTTCACGCGCATGCACATGTTCACGCATATCCGTCCTGACTATCACGGCAAGGCGGGCCTCGGTGCAGGCCAGGATTACGCCGACGGCATGTGGGAAATGGACCAGAACGTCGGCAAGCTCCTGCAGACGCTGGAAGAGGCGGGCGTCTCCAAGAACACCATCGTGGTGTTCACCACGGACAACGGCCCGAACTTCTTTACCTGGCCGGATGCCGCCAATTCGCCGTACCGCAGCGAAAAGGACTCCACCTGGGAAGGTGCTTTCCGCGTGCCCGGCATCGTGCGCTGGCCTGGTCATATCCGCCCCAACACTGTCAGCAATACGCTGATGTCGGGTCTTGACTGGTTCCCCACGCTGGTGGCGGCCGCAGGCGATGCGGACATCACCAACAAGCTGCTGAAGGGCACCAGTATCGGTGGCAAGACCTTCAAAGTGCATCTGGACGGCTATAACTTCCTGCCGTACCTCACTGGCAAGACCAACGTGGCTCCGCGTACCGAGTTCTTCTATTTCAACGACGACGCGCAGCTCATGGCGGTCCGATTCGATACCTTGTCGAAGGATGCCACCACGCCCACGGCCTGGAAGGTGCAGTTCTGTGAGCAGCGCGCTCCCGGCGGCCTGCAGATCTGGATCGATCAGTTCAGCTGCGGGCGCATTCCGAAGATCTTCAATCTGCGCATGGATCCCTACGAGCGTGCGGATATCGGCCCCACCAACGGGTACTACAAGTGGATGACCGACAATATTTACCTCGCGGTCGATGGCAATCTGCGTGCCTTCAAGATGATGGATACCTTCAAGGCGTATCCGCCGAGCCAGATCCCGGCATCGTTCACGATTGACCAGGCCACCGAGGCACTGAAGCGCCAGATGCTCGAGAAGCAGGGCAAGTAAACCAGCAAGCCGGAAACGGGCGGCGTCTGCGTCGCCCGTTTCCGTAGTTCTACGTAATTCAATCTTACTTAAGTAGCGTGTCACGCGCTGATTCCTCCCTATACTCGGGACGTCCCTGGTCTCGCGCGAGTTGCATGCCTGCGATGAAGTCTCCTCCTGCTGGACAGAAAGCCTTTGTGGCTGTGCCTACCTTCTCCTCGACCGGAGTCTGGTCCGCCTTGCTCCTGTTCGGTTCTGGCGCCGCATCGCTGGTTTACCAGTTGCTATGGATCAAGCAGCTCTCGCTGGTGGTGGGTGTCGAGGTTTATGCGGTCACCATCGCAGTGAGCGCGTTCTTCGCGGGACTCGCCGTCGGCGGCGCTTGGTTTGGTCGACGTGCGGATCAACTTGACCGCCCCTTGCGTCTTTATGCGTGGCTGGAAGGTGGCATCGCCTTGCTGGCCGTTGGGTCCACCTTGTTGCTTGCGCACAGCGCGGCGCTGTTTGCCACCTTGCAGGCGCATACGGGATGGCTGGCGTGGCTGCTGCCGTTCGTGCTCGTGGGTGTGCCCGCCGTTGCCATGGGTGGCACGCTGCCCGTGCTGGTGCGCGCCAGCGCTCGAGAAAGCGTGGCGGGTACCGGCGGCCGTCTGTACGCGGCGAACACGGCGGGTGCGATCGCCGGTGTGCTGCTGGCGCCGTTTGTGCTGCTGCCTGCGCTGGGCGTGCAGGGAGCGGCAATGGCGGCGGCCGCCATCAATGTGCTGGCGGCAATGGTTGCGCTGATGCTGGATAGCCGTCGCTCACCGCTGCAGCCTCCCGCCGCTGTGGCGGTGATGGCCGCCTCGTCATCCGCGCGTCTCGCGCTGGTGCTCTACGCCATTGCCGGCGGCATTGCGCTGGGTTACGAGGTGATCTGGTCGCAGACCGTGGTGCAGTTCATGAGCACCCGCGCCTTCGCCTTCGCCATGATGCTGACGGTGTACCTGCTCGGCCTGATGATCGGCAGCGCCATCTATTCGCGCTACGCGGACCGGGTTCGTGATGGCTGGTTCGCCTTTGGTGCATTGATTGCCCTGGCCGGCCTGGTGGCATTGCTGCAGGTCAGCCTGCTCGGCGGGTGGCTGCCCATGCTGCAAAGCCAGACGGCGAGCCTGGTGACCTCGTTGACGGGCAGCCGTCTGGCCGCCATGTGTGCGCGATTCGCGGTGGCTGCTATGGCGGTGGTGCTGTTGCCGACGCTGTTGCTGGGTGCGGCGTTTCCCGCTGCGCTACGTCTGTCCGCACGAACGGAGCAGAGCGGGCGCGGCGTGGGTATGGCGGTGGCACTCAACACGCTCGGTGGCATCGCGGGCACCGCCCTGACCGGGTTTGTGCTCGTGCCGACGTTCGGGCTTGTGCGTTCGCTGGCCATGCTTGCCATCGTGGCTGCCATGGTCGGCATGGTTGCGGTATTCCGGGGTTCCACGGCGCCGGGGCGCTCGCGCTGGCTGGTCGTGACCATCGGCGCCTGCGCCCTGGTCACTGCCGTACTGACGCCCTCCCAGAAGCTGGCGCAGCTGCTTGCCCAGGTGCGTGGCGGCGACCTGACCTTCTACGAAGAAAGTCGCGGCGGTACGGTCGCGGTGCTGGCGCAGGGACAGGGCGACAACCGTTTCCACCGGCTGTACATCCAGGGCGTGTCCAACTCCGGCGACACGCTGCCGTCGCAGCGCTACATGCGCCTGCAGGCGCTGCTGCCGCTGATCATCCACCGCGGCGAACCCCGTTCCGCCCTGGTGATCGGCTTTGGCACCGGCATCACCGCGGGAGCGTTGTCGCAGTATCCCGGGCTCACCACGCGCGTATGTGCCGAGTTGTTGCCTGCGGTGGTGCGCGCCGCGTCGCAGTTCCAGGGCAACTATGGCGCGGGCCGTGATCCGGGGCTGGACGTGCGGCTGCGCGATGGCCGACGCGAGTTGCTGGCCAGTGAACAGACCTACGACATGATCACGCTGGAACCGCCGCCGCCTTCGGCTGCGGGCGTGGTCAATCTGTATTCGCGCGATTTCTACCAACTCGCGGCGAAGCGCCTGGCACCGGGTGGCGTGCTCGCGCAATGGTGGCCGCTGCCGACACAGAACGACGAGGATTCGCGTGCCATGGTGCGTGCCTTCCTCGATGCCTTCCCGCACGCCACGCTGTGGACCACGGAACTGCACGAAATGCTGCTGGTCGGTTCGAACGACCCGATCGAGCTCGATGCGGCACAGATCGAACAGCGCTTCAACCAGCCTTCGGTGGCGAAGTCGCTAGGCGAAGTGGGCGTCGCCACGCCGGCCGCGCTGTTGGCAACGTGGGTGACCGACCGGCAGGGCCTTGAGCGTTACGCGGGCAACACGCCGCCGGTGACGGACAACCGGCCCAGCATCGAATACGCCACCTGGGTGCGACACAACGAGCTGGTCCGCGTGCTTCCCGAACTGGTGACCTTGCGCACGGAACCCGTCGTGCGTGGCGCGACTCCGGAGCTCACGGAGGCGATGCATCGCCAGCGCGACGTGCTGTTCACCTTCTATGCGTCAGGTTTGGCCGCGTACCAGGGTGATCGTGACCAATGGTCCGAGGCACTCGGCCTGGTCATGCAGGCCGACGGCGACAACCCCTATTACCGCTGGATTGCCGGTGGCGGTCCGTGATCCACACCCGGCAAGGGAAATGCGAGGACGCATGAACGCGAAAGAAGCAGTGGCTACCCTGCAGACGCAGATGGAAAGCTCCATCATCGGCCAGCGTGACCTGATCCGTCAGATGATCGTCGGCCTGTTGGCCAACGGTCACCTGTTGTTGGAAAGCCTGCCGGGCCTGGCCAAGACGCGTGCCGTGAAGAGCATGGCGAAAAACCTCGATACCGAGATGCGCCGCATCCAGTTCACGCCTGACCTGCTGCCGTCCGACATCACCGGCACCGAAGTGCTGCACCAGCAGGGCGGCCAGAACGTCTTCCAGTTCCAGCCGGGCCCGATTTTCGGCAACGTCATTCTCGCTGACGAGATCAATCGTGCGCCGGCCAAGGTACAGGCGGCGCTGCTCGAGGCTATGGAGGAACGGCAGATCACGGTGGCGGGCACCACCCACAAGATGCCCGACCTGTTCATCGTGATGGCCACGCAGAATCCCATCGAACAGGAGGGCACGTATCCGCTGCCCGAAGCCCAGCTCGATCGCTTCCTGATGAAGGTGCTGGTGGATTACCCGGACAAGGACAGCGAGATCGGCGTGCTGGAACTGGTGCGCAGCGAAGAAGTGGGCGCCTCTTCGTCGAACCCTGCCGGCGCGCAGGCTACACGCATCGAGCCGGCGAGCATCTTCGAGGCCCGCGGCGAAATCCATGGCATGCACGTTGCGCCGGCCATCGAGCAGTACATCATGGCGCTGGTCGATGCCACGCGGCACCCGGCCAACTACGACAAGACACTGGCAAGCTGGATCCAGATCGGCTCCAGTCCGCGTGGCGGCATTGCGCTGGAGCGCACGTCGCGCGTCCACGCGTGGCTGGAAGGCCGCGACCACGTGACGCCGGATGACGTTCGCGCCATGGCCCACCCGGTGCTTCGCCATCGCCTCATCCTCACTTACGACGCCAGCGCCGAAGGCATTTCCGCCGATCAGGTGCTGGACAAGATCCTGGAGCTGGTGGCGGTGCCCGCCTGAGGGTCGCAGTCATGGCGGATATAGCAGCCAGCGATGTGGGAACGGTTTACGTGACGCCTGCGCATCTGGCGCGTATGGAATATGACGCGCGGCGACTTCGCGCCACGCCGCACCGCCCGCACCACAGCATTCTTGCCGGGCGTCATGCCTCGCGCCTGCGCGGCCGCGGCCTCAATTTCGACGAGATCCGCGCCTATGTGCCCGGCGACGACATCCGTCATCTGGACTGGAAGGTCTCCTTGCGTGTCGGGCACGCGATGGTGCGCTCGTATACCGAAGAGCGCGACCGCCCCACGCTGTACGTGGTGGACCAGCGCATGTCCATGTTCTACGGCACGCGCCGCGCGATGAAGTCGGTGGTGGCGGCGGAAGTCGCCGCGCTGGGCGCGTGGATGGCGTTTCAGGCGGGCGACCGCGCCGGCGCGGTGATCTTCGACGATACGGACATCCACAGCATTCGGGCCCATCGCAGCCGTTCGCGCGTGCAGGCGGTGCTGGGCGCACTCGCGCAAAGCAATCAGGCCTTGCGGGCCGACAGCCCGGCGCGCATCAACCCGGGGCAGCTGGATGCCGCCCTGCGCGCGGCGCTCCATCTGGCGACGCACGATTATCTGGTCTGCATTGTCAGCGACTTTCTTGGCGCGGACGAACAGACGCTCAAGCTCATCCGCGAACTGGCAACCCACAACGACGTCATCGCTGCGCTGGTATTTGATCCCTCGGCGCGGGCCATACCCGATCGCGGCACGATCGTCGTCACCGAGGGCGAGCTGCAGGTCGAACTGGATTTCGATCGCAAGGGCATCCGCGAGCCTCTCAGCGCCATGTTCAACGATCGCCTGGAGCAGACGGTGGACCTGGTGCAGCGCTGTGGCGTGCCCACGCTGGCCATCGATACCGAACAGCCCACGCTGCTGCAGGTGGCGCGCATGCTTGGCCATTTCGCGCTGATGCGAGGATGACTGGCATGTACTGGCTCGCCGACAAGCCCCCGATGGCCTCCATTGCCGACCTGAAAGAGATTGCGGCGCCGGCGCCCGTGTCCTACATGCCGCAGACCACGGGTTGGTGGGTGCTTGGCGGGATCCTCCTGCTGGGCGTGCTGGTGGTTGCGTTCTTCAAATGGCGAAAATGGTGGCGCAATCGCTACCGTCGCGAAGCACAGGCCGAACTGGTCGCCATCGAGCGTGCGGCGGCCGATCCTTCCACCCGGGAGGACGCATTGGCGGCGATTCCCGTGCTGGTGAAGCGCACGGTGCTTGCCTGGGCGCCGCGACAGGAGGTGGGGCCGATGAGCGGCGACGCCTGGCTGCGCTACCTCGACGGTACCTATCCGGCCGGCGGCTTCCTGCAGGGACCGGGGCGCCAGCTCGATACCCTTGCTTACGGGCAGGGCAAAATCGGCAACGACGAGCTTGCGGCGCTGATGTCGCTTCTTCATCAATGGGTCGACGGTCATGTTGCAGCTTGAGTATCCCTGGCTGCTGACACTGCTTCCGCTGCCCCTGCTGGTGTGGTGGCTGCTTCCGCCGTATGGCGAGCGGACCCGGGCCATCCGCGTTCCGTTCTTCGAGGACCTGACCAAGGCCACGGGGCTGAAGCCGGCACATGGCGCCGTGGTGCTGCGGGGCAACTGGCTGCGTCGCGTGCTGGCGCCGTTGTGCTGGGTGCTGGTGGTGCTGGCGCTGGCAGGTCCGGAGCGACTGGAGCCGCCGATCGAACGCACGCAGTCTGCGCGCGACCTTCTGCTCGCGATCGATCTGTCCGGCTCCATGGCCACGCCGGATTTCCTCGACCCGCAAGGGCAGCGCATTTCCCGCCTCGATGCGGTGAAAGGCGTGGTGGACGACTTCATCCGCCGCCGCACCACCGATCGTATCGGGCTCATCGTGTTCGGCACCAACGCCTTCCCGCAGGCGCCGCTCACGCTGGATCACGTAGCGGTGCGCGAGTTGCTCGATGAGTTGCGCGTGGGCATGGCGGGCCAGCAGACGGCGATCGGTGATGCGATAGGCATTGCCGTGAAGATGACCGAGCATTCGCAACAACGCGAGCGCGTGCTGATCCTGCTCACCGACGGCAACGACACCGCAGGCCGCCTTCCGGCAGAGAAGGCCGCCGAGATCGCCAAGGCCAACCATATCGTCATCCATACCATCGGTATCGGCGACCCGGAGGCCAAGGGCGAAAACAAGGTGGACCTGGCGGCGCTTCAGCGCATCTCCGCCGCCACTGGTGGGCGGAGTTTCCGCGGTGAAAACCGCGAGCAGCTTGCCGACATCTATGGCCTGCTCGATCGCATGACGCCAAGCAAGGTGAAGCACTCGGTCTATCGTCCCAAGCTCAAGCTGTACTACGTGCCGCTGGGCGCGGCCTTGTTGCTGATGGTGGCCTATCACCTGCTGATGCTTGGACTGTTTGCCCCGTTGGCGCGCCACCGCACAACGCCCGGGCCCGCCGCTGAAACGCAGGGAGGCGGGTGATGGATCAGGGCTTTCATTTCATCCGTCCGCTGTGGCTGCTGTTGCTGCCGCTTGGTCCCTTGTTGTTGTGGTGGTGGCGGCGGCGCAATGACCCGCTGCAGCGCTGGAAGGGCATGATCGCGCCGCATCTTCTGGCGCACCTGGTGGTGGGCGATAGCGAACGTTGGCGGCCGCGCCCCATTCACCTGCTCTGCGCCGCCCTCATGCTCGGCAGCATTGCCTGCGCAGGACCGACCTGGGAGCTGGAGTCGCCGCCGTTCGCGGAGGATCGCGCGCCGATGATGGTCGCCTTGGACCTTTCGCCGGCGATGAACGCCATGGATGTCTCGCCGACGCGGCTGGAGCGCGCCAAGCAGAAAGTGCGCGACCTGATGGCGCTGCGCGTCGGTGGCCGCACCGGGCTTATTGTTTATACCAACACGGCACACATGGTGTTGCCCCCCACGGATGACGCGGCGCTGATGGAGATGTTCCTGTCCGCGCTGAGCACCGACCTGCTGCCGGGCAAGGGCATGAATGCCGGCGCAGCGCTGGCGCTGGCTGATCGCCTGCTCGATGCCGAGTCTGATCCGGGCACCATCGTGTTCTTCACCAGTGGTTTCGACGATGCGCAGATCCCGGCTTTCCTGACGCACCACCAGCATTCGCGGCAGCAGGTATTGATGCTGGCCGTAGGCACCACGGAGGGAGGCGCATTGCGCGCCGCCAACGGGAGCATCCAGACCGGACCGGACGGTGCACCCATCATCGCCAAGCTCGACGACAACGCACTGCAACGCCTCTCGTCGCAGGCGCACGTGCCCCTGGCAAGCATCACCTCGGGCAATCAGGACATGCAGTGGGTGCAGCGCGAGGCCGTGCACCACCTGCAGCTCGTCAACGACAAGACCACCCAGCACTGGAAGGAATATGGCTATTACCTGAGCTATCCCCTCGTGCTGTTGGCCCTGTTCTGGTTCCGTCGGGGCTGGGTGGTGCGTTGGGTATTCGTGTTCGGCTGCCTGGGGCTGGGTGCCGTGCCATCGCCGGCCGCCGCGGCCGACTGGCACGTGGCGGACTGGTTCTTTA
Source organism: Dyella telluris (assembly GCF_014297575.1). NCBI lineage: Bacteria > Pseudomonadati > Pseudomonadota > Gammaproteobacteria > Lysobacterales > Rhodanobacteraceae > Dyella > Dyella telluris. The sequence goes on from NZ_CP060412.1 coordinate 3,054,413, forward strand.
CGCCCGACCAGCAAGGGCGGTGGTACTACGAGCACCGGGATTTCGGACGGGCGTCGGAACACTTCCAGAACCCGTACTGGAAGGGCTGGGCGTTGTATCAGCATGGTCGCTACGACGAGGCGCAGAAGATCTTCGAAACCTTGCCCGGTGCGGACGCCAGGTTCATGTCCGGCAACAGCTATGCGCGCCAGTTCGAGTATCAGGAAGCCATCGACGATTACAACGAAGCCCTGCGCATGCGTCATCCGTTTCCCGCGGCCGAGGCCAACTTGCGCCTGATGAAACAGCTGATGAAACAGCGTGAGCAGGTGCCTCCGGAAGATGAGGATGATGACTCCAAGCCGGACAAGATCAAGGAGGACAAGGAAGGCAAGAAGGGCAAGGCGACCACCCAGGTTGAAGCCAAGCGCCCGGCCCAGCTGCCCGCCAACGTCTGGATGCGCAACCTCGATGTGTCGCCGGCTGAGTTCCTGCGCACCAAGTTCAGCATCGAGAACAGTCCGCTCCCTCCCGCCACGCCTGCACCGGCGTCGGCTTCGAGCGTGCCATGAGCGTGATCATGAAGACCTGGTTGCTGAGCCTGCTGTACGTGATCGCCGTGGCGGCGCACGCCGATGAGCCGCCGCCGGCCCAGCTCCCTGCACAGCCACCGATGCGGGTGCTGGTGCATCAGGAGCCCGCCGGTACGCTGATGCAGGGGGAAACCACGCGCATCGTGGTGGACATCCTCACGCCGGATTTCTTCGCCGACGCGCCGCTCCTGCCCGAGCTGCACGTGGATGGCGCGTACCTGTCGCTGTCCGACGAAACGCCGGGGCATCTGGTGAAGACGATCGATGGGCAAACGTGGTCCGGCGTGTCGCGCACCTACCTGATCACGCCGCTGATGTCCGGTGCGATGGAGATTCCTTCGTTCGAGATCACGGCTCATCTTGGGGCCGACAAGACCCCGGTGTCCGTGCAGACCACGCCGCTCGCGTTGCAGGTGCGCGCGCTGGTGCTGCCGGCGGGCGTCACCGAAGCGCTGATTGCCGGCTCGTTGAAGGTGACGCAGACCGTGACGCCTTCGGGCGAAGGGCTGCATGTTGGCGATACCGTAACGCGTCGCGTGGAGATCTCCGCGGAAGGCGCACCGGCGATGATGTTGCCGCCTACCGAATTTCCAGCCATTGGCGGGCTCACGCTCTACGGCGCATCGCCGATCACCCGCGATGCGGTCGACAATCACGGTGGTTTCGTTGGCGGTAGCCGCGTGGACACCGCCAGCTATGTCATCGACCGCCGGGGGCGCTACACCCTTCCGGCGATCACCCTGCGCTGGATGGACAGCCAGACGCGGGAGTGGCGCGAGAGTACCGTTCCCGCCGTGCATTTCCATGCCTGGTGGGGCGCCCCGGCCAAGCCGCGTTTTGCATTGCCGCAGCGCGGCTTCATGCCCCGGATGATCGAATGGTTTTCCAGCGACACGGGGATTGCGGTCGTGCTGCTGTGCGTGCTGGCCGGCCTGGCCTGGTACTTCCGCGAGGCTTGCCAGCGGCAGTGGGCACGGTGGAAAGCATGGCGATACCGCCGGCGCCATTCCGAAGCGGCGGCATTCCGCGCGCTCTCCCGGCAACGCCATGCCAGTTCAGCGGCGATCTTTGCGGCGGCCGTCGATACCTGGGTCCGCCGGGCAGCCGACGATGGCGCACCCGCCAGCGTTACCGCCTGGGCCGATCAGTACGGCGATGCAGCGCTGGGTGGCCAGTGGAATGCCTTGCAGGACGCCCTGTACGGGCAAGGCGTGCAGGCATGGTCCGCCCCGGCGATGGTCGACGGGCTCGCCGCGGCACGGCGTCGCTGGAAGCACGGCTTGCGACGCTGGCAGCATCGACCTGCCTTGCCACCGCTGAACCCGACAGGGTGAGCGGCACGTCCGGCCTGTTCGCGGCTTCATCACACGCGCCCGCTAACATGCCCGCGCGCACCAATAAAAAGCAGCGTCCCGGAAAGGGAAGCAAGACGTTCTTAGTGTAGGTAGCGGGGAGAGACGGATGGGGCGTTCCAGGAAGAGCCACGGCAAGCGCTCTGGCAAGGCAGTGGCTGCGACGTCGAAACCGCCGGTGACGACCCCGGCGGCGGAAGCGGGCCAGCATCGCCTGTGGTGGTTGCCGCTGGGCGTGGCTTTGCTGGTGATCGTGGTGCTGGGGGTGTGGTGGTTGCGCACACCGGCACCGGGTGCCGTGCCCACGCCTGCCGCACCGGTCGCTGCCGCGTCGTCGACCCCCACGCCCACTGGCCCTGCCTTGCCGCCTGCGCACTATGTGGGCGCGCAGGCCTGTTCCTCCTGCCACGTGAAGGAAACCCAGGCCTGGCAGCAGTCCCATCATGCGCTGGCCATGCAGGTGGCCGACGACAAGACCGTGCTGGGCAATTTCAGCGGCACGCTGAAGCAGGACGGTTCCACGGCCAGCTTCTTCAAGCGCGACCATGCCTTCTTCGTGAAGACCGACGGGCCGGACGGCAAGCCCGGCGAGTTCGAGGTGAAGTACACCTTCGGCGTCTATCCGCTGCAGCAGTATCTGGTGGCCTTCCCGGACGGTCGCCTGCAGACCCTGCGTGCCTCGTGGGATGCACGGCCTGCCGCCGAAGGTGGGCAACGCTGGTTCAACATGTACCCCGGCGAACACATCGATGTGCACGACACGCTGCACTGGACGCGCCTGAACCAGAACTGGAACTACATGTGCGCGGACTGCCATTCGACGAATGTGCAGCGCAATTACGACGTGGCCAGCAATACCTTCAAGACCCGCTGGAACGAGATCAACGTAGCCTGCGAAGCCTGCCACGGCCCGGGATCGCGCCACGTCGAATGGTCCAACGCCGGTGAGGACAAGAAAAAGGCCGATCCGTCGATGGGCCTGACCATCGCACTCAACGAACGCAAGGGCATGCACTGGATCCCCAATCCGGCCAGCGGCAACCCGGTGCGCAGCACGCCGTTGACCACGCGCCGCGAAGTGGAGACCTGCGCGGTCTGCCATTCCCGCCGCGGCATCATCGCCAAGGACACCGCACCCACCGGTCGGCTGATGGATACACACGATCCTTCGTTGCTTGCGGAGGGCCGCTATCACGCCGATGGCCAGCAGCTGGACGAGGTTTACGTCTACGCCTCGTTCCTGCAGAGCCGCATGTACGCCAAGGGCGTGACCTGCAGCGATTGCCACGATCCGCACACCGGCAAGACGCGCGCGCAGGGCAATGCGTTGTGCGAAAGCTGCCACACGCCGGCGGTGTACGACACCGCCCAGCACACCATGCACAAGGAGGGCACCGCCGGATCGCAATGCGTGGCCTGCCACATGCCTTCGAAGAACTACATGGTGATCAACGCGCGCCCGGATCACTCCATCCGCGTGCCGCGCCCGGATCTCACCGTGCAGTACGGCGTGCCCAACGCCTGCGCCAACTGCCATGCGGACAAGGGCGCGCAGTGGGCAGCCGATGCCATTACCAAGGCCCATGGCCCGGAACGCAAGGGCTATCAGCATTTCGTCGAGGCACTGGATGCTGCGCGCCATGGCAAGCCCGGTGCGGCGAGCTTGCTGACCACCCTGGCAGGGGATGCCACGTCACCGATGATCGCCCGCGCCACCGCCGTCAACGAACTGCGCCACTACGCAAGCCCGGACACATTGCCAGCGATCCAGTCGGCGTTGGGCGATGCCGATCCACTGATGCGCGCCGCGGCACTCGACGCGTTGCTGGCTTTTCCGCCTGAGGTACGCGGTCCGCTCGCGGCCCCGCTGGCAGACGATGCGGTGCTGGATGTGCGCGTGAAGGCCGGCCGCGCGCTGGCCGGCGTGCCGGATGCAGCGCTGGATGCCACGCAGCGTGCGGCGCGCGACCGCGGCTTCGCGACCTACAAGGAAGCACAGCTTGCCATTGCCGATCGCCCCGAATCGCACTTCGACCTTGGCCTGGTCTACGTCGAGCGCGGCGATGCGGCGGCGGCGGAACAGGCCTTCCGCCAGGCGCTGAAGCTGCAGAGCGATTTCGTGCCGGCCTATGTGAACCTGTCGGACATGTACCGCGGGCTGGGGCGCGAAGACGAAGCTGAAAAAGTCATCGATGATGGCCTGAAGGCCGTGCCCGGCAATGCCAACCTGCTCCACGCCAAGGGCCTGGCCCTGGTGCGCCAGAACCAGTCCGGCGAAGCACTGACCTGGCTGGAGCGTGCGCACCGCGCCGAGCCGGCCAATGCGCGCTTTGCGTACGTGTATGGCGTGGCTCTCCATTCGGCCGGGCAGGGCGCGCAGGCGCTCAAAGTCTGGGAGGAAAGCCTGAAGACCGCGCCTTACGATCCCTCGCTGCTGTTTGCCCTCGCCGGTGCGGAACGCGACGCCGGCGACAAGGACAAGGCGCGCGGTTATGCCGAACGGCTGGTGGCGGTAGCGCCGAGTTCGCGAGAGGCCCACGAACTGCTGCAGAGCCTGGGTGGCGACAGCATGCCGGCGTTTCGCTGACGGCCGGGCCGGAGGGTCGCCCCGACCTTCCGGCCGCTGAATCACGGTGGGCCGGAGGCCCGGCCATGTCAGCCGGGGGCCACGTCGCTCGTTGTTGCCCTCTGTGGCCAGGCACGCTTCCCGGTGTTTGCCGGCCACTCCCCACCGGCACGAAACGAGGGTGCGAGCATGGCGATCTGGCGCGGTGTCTTTGCCATGGTGTTGGCGTTGGGCTGCCTCACGACAGCGCGCGCCGCGGACGTACGGCGTGACCTGGCCTACGGAAACTCCCCCGGACAGCGACTGGACGTCTATCTGCCAGCGTCGCCGCACGCATCGCCCATCATCTTGATGGTGCATGGCGGCGCGTGGATGTTTGGCGACAAGGCGAGTCGCGGCGTGGTGGAGCCCAAGGCAACGCATTGGACACAGGCCGGCTATGTCTTCGTCTCCGTCGACTACCGCCTCTGGCCGAAGGCCGGGCCGCTCCAGCAGGCCGGCGATGTTGCCGATGCGCTCGCCTATGTCCAGAAGCATGCGGGGGAGTGGGGCGCTGACTCGTCGCGAGTGGTGTTGATGGGGCACTCGGCCGGCGCCCATCTGGTGGCCTTGCTGTCGTCGTCACCGCCACTTGCGACGGCACACGGAGCAACGCGCTGGCTGGGTACGGTATCGCTCGACAGCGGCGCCATCGACGTGGCGGGCATCATGGGAGGGCCGCATGCGGGTTTCTATGATCGCGTGTTCGGTGAGGATCCCGCGCGATGGAGCGAGGCATCGCCCATCGACCGACTTGGCCGCGACGCGTTGCCCATTCTGTTGGTGTGTTCCAGTCAGCGTAAGGAATCGTGTCCCCACAACCAGGCCTATGCCGCGAAGGCGCGGCAACTTGGTGTGCAGGTGAGTGTGTTGCCCGAGCCGCTGACGCACGGGGATATCAATGCGACGCTAGGAGAGCCCGGCGGCTATACCGCCGCCGTGGATGCGTTCCTGCATACGCTGGGCCTGCCCTGACGCGATATCGGGTCGCGTCAGGAGCTGGGAGCGTGGACTAACGTCGGTCCAGTGAATACTTGCCGGGTCCGGCGATGCACAGCAGGAGCAGGCCGCCGGCGATGCTCACGTTCTTGTAGAAATTGATCATCGCGCCGATGCGTTCGGGATCCACCATGTTCCAGAACTGGTGGCCGATGACCGCCGCCGCCAGCGTGTAAAACCCCAGCAGGATGGCCAACGGGCGCGTGTAGAAGCCAATGGCAATGGCGATGCCCACGAAAAACTCCATGATCACGGCGATGCCCGCCGTCACCGCGGGCATGGGTACGCCCATCGAACTCATGTAGGCGGTCGATTCGGAGAAGCTCATGAGCTTGCTCCAGCCGAAGATGACGAACAGGACCATCAGCAGAAGGCGGGCCAGTAGCAGCATGCCGTCTTTGCTGCCTGCCAGTAACGTGTATCGCATGGTCGTTCTCCCTTGACTCGACGCAAGGCACGCGGGGCATGACCCGCGAGGACGGCCCCGTCCACGCGGTGCCGACGGCCACACTATATGCCTGCGCGCGCCTCGTGGCGCGACCGGGTTCGCCCGGTCACGCGTCTTCGGGAATATCGCTCTTGTAACGGTCGGCGGCCACGTAGCGTGACAGCTCCGGCAGCAGGCGGCGGCGTGTTTCGTCGAGGCTTCGCCACTCCTCGATATCCGGCAGCGAAGGGATGGTGATCAACTCGCCCTGGTCGTAGCCGGCGAGCGCCGCGTCGACCATCTCGGCCACCTCCATGATCATGCGTTCCGGAATGTCGGCGAGGGCGCCCGAGGCATTCCAGATGGCCGTGCGCGTCACGCCCGGCAACACACACTGTACGCGGATGCCCTGATCGGAGACTTCCTTGTGCAGCGTCTGCGAGTAGGTCAGCAGGTAGCTCTTGCTGGCGGCGTAGGCACCGTCGAACAGCTCCGGTGCCAGTGCGAGTATCGAGCCGATATTGATGATGCTGCCGTGGCCGCGCGCCAACAGTCGGGGCAGCATCGCGGCAATCAGTCGCGAGGGGGCGGTGACGTTGAGTTCGAGTATCGCTTCCACGGCATCGGGTGATGTTTGTGTCAGCGGGGCGCCATCCTCGACGCCGGCGTTGTTCACCAGGATGCCAATGCTCTCATCGGCGGCCAGGCGTTGTTCAATGCGTGCGCGTTCGGTCGGCAAGGTGAGGTCGGCTGGCAATACTTCGGTTTTCACGTGGTATTCACGGGAAAACCGTTCAGCCAGCGCTTCCAGTCGGGCGTGATGGCGTGCCACCAGGATCACCGGGTGGCCACGCCGCGCAAAGCGGTCAGCGTAAGCCGCGCCGATGCCAGCGGATGCACCGGTGATCAGAACGGTATCGGGCTGTTCCATGACGACCATGGCGTATCTCTCCGGACGCTGGGTAGGGAATAGCGAACTGTCCCCAAGCTTGCACGTGCGCTGGCGTCATGTCACGCCTCCTCGCTCAGGCATTTCTTCGGTAGATCTACGTATCGTCTTTGCGTGGTTTTTCGCTCGTGGCGTCGCGCGTCCTGATCGAACATGGCCGGGTGAGGGATACGCCTGGGGCGGATCGCGTGCGCCCTCCAACAGCAACCCGGCTTCGGGCGAAAGATACCTACAGGAGACACACCATGAAGAAGTTCCCTCATTCCACCCGCTACCTGCTCGGCGCGGCGATCGCCCTCTCGGTGCCGATGTTCGCGTGGGCCCAGCAAGCCGCCACGGAATCGGCGGTCAACTCCACCGTGCACGAGCTTGACCGCGAAGACCAGACCATCACCGCGACCGTGGTGTCGGTGGACCATGAGCAGCGCTTCGTCACGCTCAAGGGTCCCAAGGGCAAGGAAGTCACCATCCAGGCTGGTCCCGAGGTGCAGAACTTCGATCAGCTGAAGGCGGGTGATCAGGTGACGGCGCACTACCAGGCCGCCGTGGCGGTGCAGGTGATGCCGGCCGGCAGCGCGACAGCCGGCGTTGAAACGGAGTCTGGTCAGACGTCCGCCCCCAAGGGCAGCACGCCGGGCGCGAAGGCCGGCCAGTCGGTAACGGTGACGAGCAAGCTCAGCGCCATCGACATGAAGAACCACACCGTGACGCTGACCGGCCCGGACGGCCATTCGCGCACGATTGAAGTGAAGAACCCGGAGCGTCAGGCCGCCATGAGCAAGCTGAAGGTGGGCGACATGGTGGTTGCCACCTACGTCGAGGCACTGGCGGTGACGGTGACGCCGAAAGCTGCGCCGGCGAAATCTAAGTAAGCGCCGGGAAGCAAGTGCACAGAGAGGGCCGCGATGCGGCCCTCTTTCTTTGGTATTCGGGGACTTTCCCAGTTGGCATTGCAGCGGCCTCTGGAAAGGAGCAAGCCCAGGAGATGCGTTTCAACGGCTGCAGGGGCGATCATTCTGGCGTTGTCGTTTCATTCTTTAGCCGTCACCCCTGCGTAGGCAGGGGGCCAGTGACTTTGCTCTTGGCCTTCGGGTTCTAGCGCTACGGTGACCGGGCCGCCTACGCAGCGGGCGTTCCGACCTCCTGCCGGAGGCCGGGTTACTTTTCTTTGCTTGCCCAAAGTCCCACGGGGATTAGCTGCGCGTCAAAAGTAACCAAAAGAAAAGGCACCCCCATCGCGGCGCTGGCCGGTAGAGCCGGCCAGTCCGTGAGGGTCGGCCGGGCTTTTCGACAGGACCTCCCTGTCCTGTCGAAAAGGGATCGGCATCCTTGCCGATCCCCCTGCGGACCTGTCGTCCGCCCCTCACCGCCGCTCAAGGGGGCGGGTAGGTCAAGAGCCAGAGCCGAAGGCTCGTGCAGCTGCGCTGCACATCGCGTCGCATTGTGCGACGGCGTATGGCGTACCGATTTAGCTTGTCTGTAGGAGCGCACCCTGTGCGCGACCACCTGACGGAGCGGAATCGACATGGCGCTGCGGTCGCGCACAAGGTGCGCTCCTACAGGGGTGTCTCGCACCGTGTGAAGCCGGTTTCTTTCTCGCCTCAGTGTTCACCCCAGTCCTCTCCCGAACGGGAGAGGACGAGCGACAGGTGATGTTCAACGTGAACACCCTAGGGGCAAGGAAGGATGTGCCTCGTAGAGGCACGACGCTCCGCGTTAAGTCCTCTTCGCATCGGCGCGTTGCGAAGCGCTTGGAAGTACCCGCTGTGTAGAGGCGGAGGTTGCCAAGCAACAGCGTTCCTCAGCCGCTCGGGCTTTTCCCATCGGCATGCTGCCAGCCCTTAAGGCCATTTTCTTTGGGTTACTTTTCTTTTGGGCCAGCAAAAGAAAAGTGACTCGGCCTCCGGCAGGAGGTCGAAACGCCTCCGCTGCGTAAGCGGCAACCTGGCGCCTGCGTGACTACCGAAGGCAGTGAGCAAAGACACTGGATGACCCGCCCTTCGGCGGTTGAGCAGCGCCTCGCTGGGATGATGGTTCAGATGGACCGGTGAGGCGAGCACCCACCCCTCACCCCAACCCTCTCCCCGAAGGGGAGAGGGAGCAAAAGCGCGTCGCTCTCCCCATTCCTGGCGAAAACAGCGATCAACCAGCGCGCAGCATCGCCGCGCGCCGGCACATCGGTTACTTACGGAACCCCGCCATCCCGAATCAGCGCCAGCACCTCATAGCACGCGCCCATGGTGTGATAGTCGGTCTTGCCGGCCGGGCTTTTCTCGTCATCGTACTTGCGATTGTCACGCGTGAGGATGCGGAACCACGCGCCGTACTTGTGATCGACGAAGTGCTCCCACGAGTAGGCCCACAGCTTTTCGTACCACTGGTCGTATTCGGCCAGGCCCGTGCGTGCGTGCAGCAGGGCAGCGGCCGCCAGTGATTCGGCCTGCACCCAGAAATACTTGTCGTCGTCGCACACGCTGCCGTCTGGTGCGAAGCCGTAGGCCATGCCACCGAACTCGTTGTCCCATGAACGGGCCAGCGCGGTGTCGAACAGGTGCTTGGCGGTGGGCACCAGCCAGTTCTCTTCGCGGCCACGTTCGAGCAGCAGCGGTTCCATGATCAGCAACAGCTTGGCCCACTCGGTCTGGTGACCGGGCTGGAAACCCCACGGGCGGAAAAGGTGCTTGGGATTGTCGAGGTTGTACTTCCAGTCGATGTTCCAGTTCACATCGTAGTGTTCCCACACCAGGCCTTCGGCTTTGGCGGCCTGGCGGCGCGTCATGTTGTCGGCCAGCTGCAGCGCGCGCTCGAGGTAGCGCGGCTCGTCACTTGCCTGATAGGCGGCGAGCATCGCTTCGCACATGTGCATGTTGGCGTTCTGGCCGCGATAGTCGGTGAACTGCCACTGGTCGTTCGCCTCGTCGCGATACAGACCGGCATCGGCATCCCAGTAGTGCTTCTCCAGCAGTGCCCAGGTTTCGTCCATCCATGCGGCGGCTTCGCGCACGCCGGCCTTCAGGGCGGTGGAGTAGGCCAGCAGCACGAAGGCCACGCCGTAGGCGTGGTACATGGTGTCTTCCGGCTTGCCGTCGCGAATGGTCCAGGCATAGCCGCCGGTAGCCGGGTTGCGATGCACGTCGCGCAGGTAGCGCAGGCCGTGATGCACGGCATCGAGGTACTCGGCGTTGCCGAACTCGTTGTACGCCATGGCGTAGTTGAAGATGAAGCGCGTGCTGCTCACCAGGTGACGGTGGCTGCGGTCGTAGATCGCGCCGTCGTCCTTGTAGTAATGGAAAAAGCCGCCGGCATGGTCAATGGCATGCGGGTGGTAGAACGCCATCGTTTTCGCGATGTGTTCGCGCAGGAAGGCTTCACTGCGGAAGTCGGGCGCGGTGGTCATGCGTAGGTCTCCATGAAGCTGAGCACTTCGGCTTCGTCGGGAATGGCCGAGAACGAACCCTGGCGCGTCACGGTGAGCGCGCCGCAGGCCGAGGCGAAGCGCAGGGCTGCATGCAGGCGGGGCAGTTCGGTGATGAGGTGATCGATGCGGTCGTCGCTGTGTTCGAGCTTGGCCAGCTGGTAGAGCAGGCCGCCCACGAAGGCGTCGCCGGCGGCCGTGGTATCCACGGCAGGCACGGAGTACACCGGCAGCTCGCCTTCCACATCCGGATGGAACCAGCGCAGCGCCTTGGCGCCGTCCGTGATGATGACCAGGCGCGCGCGGCCTTCCCACAGTTTGGCCAGCGTGGCTTCTTCGCCGTCGACGGCCAGCCAAGCAAACTCTTCAGCGCTCAGCTTGACCACGTCGGCCAGCTGCAGTGCCGGCCAGATCAGGGCGCGCGGTTCCACGTCGCGCGGCCACAGGGCCGGACGCAGGTTGAGGTCGAAGCTCACCAGTGCGCCGGCGTCATGCGCGCGTCGCATGCCTTCGCGCGTGGTTTCGGCCAGCGCGGTATCGGTCATGCTGTTGGAGCACACGTGGAATACGGCGGTGCCCGTGAAGCCTTCCGGATGGAAATGCATGGGGCGGAACAGCAGGTCGGCCGACGGCGGGCGATAGAAGCTGAAGCTTCGCTCGCCGCTGGCGTCAAGCGACACGAAGGCAAGCGCGGTGTTCGCCTGGTCGGTACGCGCGACGCCGTCGGTATTTACGCCGGCGCGACGCAGGCTGTCCAGCAGGTAATCGCCGAACATGTCCTTGCCGAGCATGCCGGCAAACGCGGCGTCGCCGCCGAGGCGTGCGACCGCCACGGCCACGTTGGCCGGTGCGCCGCCGGCATAGGGAACGAAGCTGCGCGGAAACCCGTTTTCATCGCCGCCTTCGCTGTGGAAGTCGATCAGGGCTTCGCCGAAACAGAGGATGGTGCGTGACATCAATTAGTGCCTGTTCAATGTCTTTGCGTGACCCGCGCCGGCATCACCGGCGCGGGCATGCGGGATTCAGGAATGGGAAACGGGCGTCACGGGATCGCGTACAAGCGAGCCACGCAGCCCGTAGAAAACGATGTAGCCGTAACAGAGCAACGGGAGGATGAAGGCATGCTGGATGCCCATGTGGTCCGCCAGCACGCCCTGCGCCAGCGGCACCAGCGCACCGCCCACGATGGCCATGATCAGCAGGCTGGATGCCTTGCCGGTCAGCGGGCCCATGCGCTCGATGCCCAGCGCGAAGATGGTCGGGAACATGATGGAGTTGAACAGGCCGATGGCGATGATGCTGACCATGGCCACGTTGCCCTGCGTGAGCATCGTGGTAAGCACCAGCAGTCCGGCGATGGCGGCGAACGCCGCCAGCAGCTTGCGCGGGTTGATGTAGATGAGCAGGGCCGAGCCGGCAAGGCGTCCCACCATGGCGCCGCCCCAGTAGTACACCACGTGATTGGCGGCGGCCTGTTCGCTCATGTGGCCGATTTCCGGCAGCGAGAGGTAGTTGACCAGGAAGCTGCCGATGGACACTTCCGCGCCCACGTAGAAGAAGATGGCCAGCACGCCGAACAGCACGTGGCTGTGGCGCAGTGCGTCCATCAGCGTGTGATGCGAGGTATCAGCCGCTTCGGTGGATTCGGTCAGCGGCGGCAGGCGGAACAGCCACACGCCGATGGCGAGCACGATAAGCGCGAGGCCCAGCCCGAGATAGGGCACCTGCACCAGCTCGGCCTGCTTCTGGCGATACCCGGCCAGCTGCTGCTGGGTTTCCGGCGTCAGGCTGGCGCGCACCTTGGCGAACTGCGCCGCGTCATCGGTGTTCAGATGCGAGGAGGTCAGCTTGTCCAGCGCCGGTGCCAGCGTGGCGGCAGGCAAGGCGGCCAGCTGCTGCGGCGACAGTGCCGAAAGCGTGGCGAGCAGCGGTGCGCCGGAAAGGCTGTCCACCACCTGCGCCATCGACGCTGCCGGCAGGTGCACGAAGGCATCGGCCAGGTCCTTGGCCGGCAGGCGGTCCAGTGCCGATGCGGAGGCATCGTTCAGCGCGGCCACGAGGCGGTCCGGCGGTGCCTGGCGAACCGCGTCGATGGTCTGGGCCACCGGCGCGTCATTGAGCGTCTGCACCAGCTGCACGGTTTCCGGTGCGCTGCGCAGGGCGGCGGGAATCACCGCGGTAGCGGCCGAGAGGATCAGCAAGCCGCCGAACTTCGGGCCGATGGTGGTGCCCAGCGAATTCATCGCCTGCGCCAGCGTGAGGCGGCTGGAGCTGGTGCGCTCCGGGCCGAGCAGCGCGACATAGGCATTGGCTGCCACCTGCAGCACGGTGATGCCGGTAGCCAGCACGAACAGTGCCGCCAGGAACGCTGCATACGAGTGCAGCTGCGCCGCCGGCCAGAAGCCGAAAGCACCAAGGGCGGCAATCGACAGGCCCGCGACGATGCCCTTCTTGTAACCGAGCGCCGCCACCACGCGACCGGCGGGCAGCGACATCAGGAAGTACGCGCCGAAGAAGGTGAACTGCACAAGCATGGCCTGCGCGTAGTTCAGCTCGAACACCGACTTGAGGTGCGGGATCAGGATGTCGTTGAGGACGGTCAGGAAACCCCACATGAAGAAGATCGTGGTGGTGACCGCCATCGCCATGGGGTAATCGGTGTAACGCGTCTTTCCGGTGGCCGGCGACGATGTCGTCGACTGGATAGGTGGAGCTGCGAAGGCCATGCGTAATCCGAAAGGTCAGGAGAGAGGACAGCTGCTTTCGCGCACCACCAGTTCCACTGGCGCGACGATGGTGCCCGAGGGCGCCTGCGGGTTGCGCAGACGGGCGAGGAGCATCTCGGCTGCCTGTTTTCCCCGGGCGCGCGGCGCGGTGGACAACGTGGTCAGCGAAGGCATGCTCATGGAAGCTTCGGCGATGTCGTCGAAGCCGGTAACCGCGAAATCGCGTCCTGCCTGGCGGCCGTGCTGGTGCAGGCCGAGGATCAGGCCCAGCGCCACGGCATCGTTGTAGCAGACCGCTGCCGTCGGATGCCCGCCACGACCTTCGAACAACGCACCCGAGGCGCGTGCGGCATCGGTGCGCGTGGGCGTGCTCTGCACGCGCCACTGCGGCTTGATGGCGAGTCCGGCCGCCTGCATGGCCTGCTCATAGCCGGCGTGGCGCTCACGGGTGGAGCTGGCGTGGTCGTGGCCACCGAAGAAGGCGATATTGCGATGACCCTGCGCGATCAGGTGCTCGGTGGCCCGGCGTGCGCCGCGCTCGTTGTCCAGCATCAGGCGGTCCCAGTGCGCGTATTCGGGCAGCTCGCCACCCAGTTCGCGGTTGAACAGCACCACCGGCGTGTGCGAACCCACGGCAGCCAGCACCTTGCGGGCCTCGCTGTCCTCGGCCGGGGACAGGATGATGCCGCCCGGGCCGTGCTCGATCAGCGAGCCCAGCACGGCATGCTCGCGCTCGGCGGAGTCGCCGGTGCTGCCCAGCAGGGTCACGAAGCCGGCCGCGCCCAGGGTTTCATCGACCCCGGCGGCAAATTCGGCGAAGAACGGGTTGGCCAGTTCGTTGATGACCAGCGCCACACTGGAGGACGTACGCCGGCGCAGGTTGGCAGCCGCCCGGTTGTAGACGTAGCCTTGGCGGCGCAGTTCCTCCTCAACCCTGGCCCGGGTGACCTTGTTCACCAGGGGGCTGCCGCGCAAAACCAGCGACACGGTGGCGCGGGACACGCCGCAGCCCGCTGCGATGTCGTTGAGGGTGATCTTTCTTCCGACCGGGGTCTGGCTTTCCATCGCAGGCCTGGGTTAATTGGAACGATCTAAAGGTAACCTGCCTCCGCGGTCGAACGGAACCGATTTCGATGCCGCGACGCAGCATGCAACGATGCCCGCATGGGTGTTAGCGTCAAGCGAAATTAGAACGATTCAAATCTACTACTTTGGGGAATTCTATGCGTTGTGCATCCGTCCGTGCGCTGGGGCCCGGTCTGCTGGCCCTTGCGGTCGCCCTGGGCCTGGCCTCGCCGCTTTCCGCGCATGCCGCGGAGGGCCATGCGGCGGATGTGGACCCCCGCATCGGCACGGGCGGCGACGGGCACACCTTCCCGGGCGCCACGGTGCCCTTCGGCATGATCCAGCTGTCGCCGGATACGGCCATGCCGGACTTCAAGCACTCCTACAAGTACGCCGCCGGCTACCAGTACGGCGACACCAGCCTGCTGGGCTTTTCCCACACCCACTTTTCGGGCTCGGGCCACTCGGACATGGGTGACGTGCTGGTCATGCCCATCGCGGGCGACGTGCGCCTGGAGCCGGGCGACGTGGCCAAGCCGGGCAGCGGCTACCGTTCGCGCTTCAGCCACGACACCGAGGTGGAGCAGGCGGGCTATTACGCGGTAACCCTGAGCGATTACGACGTCCGCGCCGAGCTCACCGCTGGCCGCCGAATCGGCTGGCACCGCTATACCTTCCCGGCGGGCAAGCCGGCGCACCTGCTGCTGGACCTGCGCCCGAGCATCTATGACTACGACGGCAAGGTGCTGTGGTCCAGCCTGCGCGTGCATGACGACGGCACCGTCACCGGCTGCCGCACCACCCGCGGCTGGGCGCCCGGCCGCGAGCTCTGCTTCGCCATGCGCTTCTCCCAGCCGATGGTTTCGCGCACGCTCTACAACCGCGAAACCAACGTGGTCTACAAGGGCTTCAAGGGCCCGGGCAACCAGCCGGAAGACCGCGACGGCCAGAGTGGCCGCGCCCTGGAAGGCGTGTTCGACTTCGGCACGCTCAAGCAGCCGCTGGGCGTGAAAGTGGCGATTTCCTCGGTGAGCGAAGCCGGTGCGGTCGCCAACCTCGACGCCGAAGGCCAGGGCTGGGACTTCGACGCCCGCCGTGCCGAAGCACGCGCGAGCTGGGACAAGGCACTGGCATCCATCGACGTGGAAGGCAGCAAGGACCAGCGCGTCGGCTTCTACACCTCGCTGTATCACGCCCTGCTGTCGCCCACGCTGAGCATGGACGTGAACGGCCAGTTCCGCGGTCCGGACGGCGCCGTGCACGAGGCCGTCGACAAGAACGGCAAGTTCGAATTCCACTCCACCTGGTCGCTGTGGGATGTCTACCGCGCCCAGCAGCCGCTGATGGCGCTGCTGATGCCTGAGCGCAGCACGGATTTCATCCGCTCGCTGATCGCCTCGCGCGAAACCAGCCCGTTCGGCATCCTGCCGGTGTGGGCGTACCAGGGCATGGAAACGTGGTGCATGATCGGCTACCACGCGGTGCCGGTGATCGCCGACGCCTACATCAAGGGCGTGCGTGGCTTTGACGCCGACGCGGCGCTGAAGGCCATGGTGGCCAGTGCGACGTATGCACCGTACGGTGGCCTGGGCGAATACATGAAGCTCGGCTACGTGCCGATCGACAAGGAGCCGGAAGCCGCTTCCAAGACGCTTGAATACGCCTACGACGACTGGTCGCTGGCGCAGATGGCGAAGGCCATGGGCCGCAAGGACATCGCCGCCACCTTCGACAAGCGTGCAGGCAACTGGCGTAACGCGTACGACCCCAAGACCGGCTTCATGCGCGCGCGCAAGAGCGACGGCAGCTTCCGCGAACCGTTCAACCCGGATACGGCCGGTTACGGCAGCGACTACACCGAAGGCAACGCGTGGCAGTACTCCTGGTACGTGCCGCAGGACGTGGCGGCGCTGATCAAGGCCATGGGTGGTGACCAGCACTTCGTCACCAAGCTCGACAGCGTGTTCGATGCCAAGGTCGACAAGTCGCATTTCGCCAACGTCGAGGACATCACCGGCCTCATCGGCTGGTATGCGCACGGCAACGAACCCAGCCATCACCTGGCCTATCTGTACGACTACGCGGGCGCGCCCTGGCAGACCCAGAAGCGCCTGAAGCAGATCATGGACAGCCAGTACGCCACGCGGCCGGACGGCCTGGCGGGCAATGACGACCTGGGCCAGATGTCGGCCTGGTACATCTTCTCGGCGCTGGGTTTCTATCCGGTGACGCCGGCCAGCGACGAGTACGCCATCGGTCGTCCGTTCGTGGCGCGCGCCACGCTGCACCTGGCAGGCGGCAAGACGTTCACGGTCACGGCCGATCCGCTGGACGACGCGCACCCCTATGTCGGCTCGGTGACGCTCAACGGCAAGCCGCTGGACCGGGTGTTCCTGCGCCATGGCGAGATCATCGCCGGCGGCGAGCTGCACTTCACCATGCAGGCCGAGCCCAACCGGGCCTGGGGACAGGCCGCGGGCGACCGTCCTTCGTCGATGAGCGTGTCTACGACCAAGGTCGCGGGGGCTTCCGGCAAAGCTGACGCCAAAACACCTCGCTGAGAGGTGGCAATCGCCGGGGTGATTCTGCAACCATGCCGGACATGTTGCGCTCATCCTGGAAACTGGCGTCGACACAACGACCGTCCATGAAGGACCGGGTCGCCCTGCGCTGGCGGCTGGGCGGTCTGCTGGCCGCGGTGCTGGTTATCGTGGCCCTGCCGTACGTGGTCACGCGCTCCGGCGCGAGCGAAGCCATCCGGGCGAGCGAGCTGGTCACCCATTCCAGCGAGGTGAAGTCGCTCACCTACCGCATCGCCTATGTCACCCGGGACAGCGAGGCGGCGATCTACCGTCTTATCAACGGTGACGCCGACGCGCAGGTGCGCCTGCGCGCCGAGCGGGCCGCGCACGAAACGCCCGGCCTGCTGGAGCAGCTGCGCGAGATGACCCGCGACAGCCCGGATCAGCAGGCGTTGATCGGCTCGCTCAGTTCCGTGGTCAGTGGGCGCCTCGCGCTCAGCGGGCAGGCCATCCTGCGACACGACCACGGCGATGAACAAGGCGCGGCCAGTGCCATGCGCGATTCCGGTGCGTTGTTCAAAATGGACAACCTGATCGACGGGATCGTGCACAACGAAGACAACACCCTGCTCAGTCGCCGTGATGCCGCCAGCCGCGAATCGTTCAACAGCGAGCTGGCCCTGACCATCACGGCGATCGCGCAGGTGCTGCTGCTGGCCATCGTGGTGATCGTGTCCGAACGCCAGATCAGTCGCCGCCTGCGTGCCGAAGTGCGCGAAGGGCAGGCGGTGCAGCGCTCGCAACTCATCGTGCAGGCCGTGCGCGAACCCATTGCGCTGCTGGATGCCACCCTGGGTACCTTGCTGGTCAATGCCGCGTTCGGCGAGCTTTACGGCTTGCCACCGGATTTCCGCCAGTCGCTGCCGCTCACCGAGATCGGCGACGGCGCGTGGAGCGACAGCGCACTGCTGCAGCGCCTCAACGACGTGCTGCTGCTGGATCGCGAACTGTGGGATTACGAACTGATCCAGCGCACGGTGGATGGCGTGGACCGCCACGTGGTGATCAACGCCCGCCGACTGGAGCAGGATGGCGGTGGTGATCCGGTGCTGCTGCTGACCCTGAGCGACGTGACCGCGCGTGCGCTGGTCGAGCAACAGGTCAAGGAGCTCAATCGCCAGCTTGAAGGCAAGATCGAACAGGTGTCGGACGTGAACCGCGAGCTGGAAGCCTTCAGCTACTCGGTGTCGCACGACCTGCGCGCGCCGCTGCGTCACATCAGCGGCTTCGCGGGCAAGCTGCAGCAGCACCTGGGCGAGCACGCGGACGAACGTTCGCGTCACTACATCGAAGTGATCAACGATGCCGCCAAGCGCATGGCATTGCTGATCGAAGACTTGCTGGTGTTCTCGCGCCTGGGCCGTGGCGCGCTGCGCCTGCAGCCGGTGGACATGCAGTCGCTGGCGGACGAGGCGCGCGCACTGGCGGAAACCGATGCCCATGGCCGCCACATCGTGTGGTCCATCGCGCCGCTGCCCATCGTCATCGGCGACGAGAACATGCTGCGCACCGTCTGGCAGAACCTGATGGGCAATGCGGTGAAGTACACCGGCAAGTGCGAAGTGGCGCGCATCGACGTGGATGTGCAGCGCCATCGCGACGGCAGCTACGAGTTCGTGGTGAGCGACAACGGCGCCGGCTTCGACATGCAGTATGCGGGTAAACTGTTCGGCGTGTTCCAGCGACTGCACCGGGCCTCGGAATTCCCGGGCAACGGCATTGGCCTTGCCAACGTGCGTCGCATCGTGACGCGACATGGAGGACGCGTCTGGGCCGACGCCCAGCCGGGACTGGGCGCGCACTTCCACTTCACCCTGCCGTCCTCGGACCTCGCAGAAAGCTTTGCGCAGAGGCGCCAATGAACAATCGAGACCTCCGTACCATCCTGCTCGTCGAGGACAGCCTCGCCGATGCCGAAATGGCGCTGGACGCACTGGCGGGCGCCCATCTTGCCAATCCTGTGGTGCACGTCGAAGACGGCGTGGATTGCCTGGATTACCTTTACTGCCGTGGCGAATGGGCTGGCCGTGAGCCGGTCGATCCCGCGGTGGTATTGCTGGACATCAAGATGCCGCGCATGAGCGGCCTTGAAGTGCTGACGCAGCTGCGCGAGGACGACAGGTTCCGCCGAGTGCCGGTGGTGATCCTCTCCTCGTCGCGGGAGGAAAGCGATCTTGCGCGCAGCTGGGACATCGGCGCCAATGCGTACGTGATCAAGCCGGTGGACGTGGACCAGTTTTTTGAAGCGGTGCGAACCTTGGGCCAGTTCTGGGCCGTGCTCAACCAGGCACCGGACGCGACCTGAAGGCAACAGAACGGGACACGAAGCTCCACAACGGGGTGGCTGAAAGTGGACAGGCAGCAGTGGGCGTTGCCCCGAATCCGTGTACTGCAGATCGAGGACAGCCAGCTCGACGCCGAACTGGTGTTGTCCGAGCTGGACGCCGATCACATCGAGTACGACGTGACGCTGGTGGACGCCGAGCGCGAGTATCTTTCCGCGCTGGACGAATTCCAGCCGGACATCGTGCTGTCGGACCTGAGCATGCCGGGCTTCTCCGGCCAGCGTGCGCTGGACATCCTGCGCGAACGCGACCAGGACCTGCCCTTCATCTTCGTCTCGGCGACGCTGGGTGAAGAGGCCGCCATCGAAGCGCTGCGTAACGGCGCTACCGATTACATCCTCAAGCAGAACCCGGCGCGACTGGCATCGGCCGTGCGTCGTGCCATGCGCGAAGCCGAAGCACAGCGCGCGCGGCGCCGCGCGGAAACCGAGCTGATCCGCGCCCAGCGCTTCGAAAGCCTGGCGATGCTCGCCGGCGGCCTCAGCCACGACCTGCGCAACCTGCTGCAGCCTCTGCTGCTGGCCGGCGACAGTCTGCAGGACTACCAGGACGATCCGCGCCTGGCCCGGCTCGGGCGTCTCGTGCGCGACTGCGGCAAGCGCGGGCTGGACATGGTGCAGTCCATGCTTTCGTTCGCGCGTGGTGCGCGTCGTGCCGAACAGGTGCGCGTGGGCGCGCTGCTCGACGCCCTCGGGCTGCTCCTGCAGGGCAGCGTGCCGCGCAACGTGACGCTGGAGCTGGAAGCCTTCGATCCCGACCTGAGCTTCGACGGCAACCACACCGAGCTGCAGCAGTGCCTGCTCAACCTCAGCCTCAACGCCCTGCAGGCCATGCCCGAAGGCGGCCAGCTGCGCATCATCGCCTCGCGCGCCTCGCTGCCGGAGAGCTTCTTCCTTCCTGGCGAAGAAGCCCGCGAAGGCAACTACGTTTGCCTCACGGTCAGTGACACCGGTACCGGCATGGACAAGGCGGCGTTGCAGCACCTGTTCGAGCCGTTCTACACCACCAAGGAAAGCGGCACCGGCCTGGGCCTGGTGTCGTGCAAGCGCATCATCACCGCGCATGGCGGCGTGGTGCGCGTGGAGAGCGTGCCCGGCGAAGGCACGCGCTTCCACATGCATATCCCGCTTATCCGGCAGCCGGTCGACGTGCTCGATGAACCCGAGACCGTCAACCTGCAGGGCGAAGCCGAGCGCCTGCTGGTGGTGGTGGAAGAAGCCGGCCAGTTGTCGCTGCTGGTGGATACGCTCGACTCGTGGGGCTACCAGGCCCACGCCAGCCAGAGCGGCACGGCCGCCCTGCAGTGGCTGGAAGCGCAGGGCGTGCCGGATCTGGTGGTGCTTGACGCCGACATGAACCTGTTCACCGGCGTGCGCACGCTGGCGGCGCTGTTCGACCACGGTTACCGCGGCGCGGTGATTCTGCTGGCGCGGCCCGATGCGCCGCCGGACATGGACGAGCTGCCGGTGATGGAGCATCTCTACACGGTCGACAAGCCGGTCTCGACGATGAAGCTGTTGAGGACGGTGAGGGAGGCGTTGGAGGAGAGTGCGACGGGGGCGGGGCCGGTGGGGCCGATGTAAGTGGGGGCTTGGGTTTTCTCGCTCTCGTTTCCGGGGGGGATTAGGGGTGGGTGCTCGCCTCACGGTTTCATTAAGAACCGTCATTCCTGCGAAAGCGGGAGGCGCTGTTCAACCGCCGAAGGGCGGGTCATTCAGTGTCTTTGCTCTGGCCTTCGGTAGTCATGCCGGCGCCAGGTTGCCGCTTACGCCGCGGAGGCGTTTCGACCTCCTGCCGGAGGCCGAGTCACTTTTCTTTTGCTGGCCCAAAAGAAAAGTAACCCAAAGAAAATGGCCTTAAAGGCATGGCAGCATGCCGATGGGATAAGCCCGAACGGCTGAGGAACGTTGTTGCTTGGCAACCTCCGCCTCTACACAGCGGGTACATCAAAGCGCTTTGCAACGCGCCGATGCGCTGAGGACTTAACGCGGAGCGTCGTGCCGCTGCGCGGCACATCCTTCCTTGCCACTAGGGTGTTCACGTTGAACATCACCTCTCGCTCGTCCTCTCCCGTTCGGGAGAGGACTGGGGTGAGCACTGAGGCGAGAGCGGTTCGGGCCTGATACCAGCGCGAGAGACCCACTGTAGGAGCGCACCTTGTGCGCGACCGCAGCGCCCTGTCGATACCGCTCCGTCAGGTGGTCGCGCACAGGGTGCGCTCCTACAGACAGGCTAAGCCAGCGCTCAACAGGCCGTCGCCTTGCGACGCGATGTGCAGCGCAGCTGCACGAGCCGTTTGCTCTTGACCTACCCTCCCCGTTGAGCGGCGGTGAGGGGCGGACGACAGGCCCGCAGGGGGATCGGCAAGGATGCCGATCCCTTTTCGACAGGACAGGGAGGTCCTGTCGAAAAGCCCGGCCGACCCTCACGCACTGGCCGGCTCTATCGGCCAGCGCCGCGATGGGGTGCCCCTTTCTTTTGGTTACTTTTCTTTGGGCAAGCAAAGAAAAGTAACCCGGCCTCCGGCAGGAGGTCGGAACGCCCGCTGCGTAAGCGGCCCGGTCGCGGAAACGCTAAACCCCAAATACCAAATACCAAATGCCGAGCGCCGAGCGCCGAGTGTAAAGTCACTGGACCTCTGCCCTGCAGGGTTGACGGCTAAAGATCGAAGCGGCGAGGCAACGGCGTTTTCCTCACCCCAGCTTTCCCCCTGCCTCCGACAACCCATCGTCATCCATGACCGCCTCTCCACACGCTCCAACGGCGGAAGGGGCTGTGTCTCGCTCCATATCGCCCTTCAAAAACAAAAAAAGGCCGGACTAAGTCCGGCCTTCTCATCCGATATCGACGCAACCCTCAGTCGATCCCCAGCTTCTTCAATTTGTACCGCAACGCCCGGAAGGTAATCCCCAGCTTCTTGGCCGCCGCGGTCTTGTTGTACCGGGACTCTTCCAGCGCCTTGATGATCGCCGTGCGTTCGAGGTTGCTGATGTAGTCGTCCAGACCGCCGCTGGCCGACGGGGCGGCCGTGGGTGCCGGTTCGGCGGCCTGTGCGCCGACCGGGGCCGGCGGGGCGGCTTCGGTGGGGGCGCGGGGCGTGCGCTGGGGCAGCATGAGGTCGCTGACGTCGATCTGGTCGCCGTCGCACATCGCCATGGCGCGTTCGAGGATGTTCTCCAGCTCGCGCACGTTGCCGGGGAAGTCGTAACCCTCAAGCGCCTGTTGCGCGGCGGGCAACAGGTTGCCCGGGGTGCCGCCGCTCTTGGTGGCCAGCTGGCGCAGCACGAAGCTGGCCAGCAGGGGCACGTCGCCGCGACGTTCGCGCAGGGGCGGCACGCGCAGTTCGATCACGTTGATGCGATAGAACAAGTCCTGGCGGAACTGGCCCTGCTCGACCAGCGCGGCAAGATTCTTGTGGGTGGCCGAGAGAATGCGTACATCCACCGGCACCTCTTCGCGGGCGCCGATCGGGCGCACGGCCTTCTCCTGGATGGCGCGCAGCAGTTTCACCTGCATGTGCAGTGGCAGTTCGGCCACTTCGTCCAGGAACAGCGTGCCGCCGTGAGCGGCCTGGAACAGGCCTTCCTTGTCGCCGACCGCGCCGGTGAAGCTGCCCTTGCGATGGCCGAAGAACTCGCTTTCCATCAGCTCGGACGGGATGGCGCCGCAGTTCACCGGCACGAACGGGCCGGTGGCACGCGGGCCCTGTTCGTGGATCAGGCGCGCGACCAGCTCCTTGCCCACGCCCGATTCGCCGGCGATGTACACCGGGGCCTGGTTGCGGGCGAGCTTGCCGATGGTGGCGCGTACCTGCTGCATGGCCGGCGAGTCGCCGATCAGGCGCTCGTTGCCGTCGGGCTTGGCGGCGGCGTGGCCGCTGCGCTTTTCCTCGGCCAGGCGCAGGGCCGTGCGCACCAGGCGGCGCAGCATCTGGATGTCGACCGGCTTGGAGACAAAGTCGAAGGCACCCGCCTTCAGCGCGCTGACGGCGGCATCGACATTGCCGTAGGCCGTGATCATGGCCACCGGCGTGTCCGGGTGTTCGGCAGAAATCAGCTCCACCACTTCATGGCCGGTGCCATCTGGCAGGCGCATGTCGGTGAAGCAGAGGTCGTAATGCCGCTCGGCTAGGGCTCGTCGTGCTTCCGTCACGGTGCCCACTGCATCGACCAGCAAATCCATGCGGCCGAGAGTGATGGTGAGAAGCTCGCGAATATCGCGTTCGTCGTCGATGACCAGAACGGTCTGTTGGCTCATGTCGTCAGTGTGCGCTGTGGACGCACCTAGGATAACCGCCACTCAGCTGGGGGGCAAAGGCTGACGTGAGATTTAGCGCCCGGTGGCCGTCAGATGGCGATCGAAGAATCTCACGATGGTGTCGTAAGCCGCGCGTGACTCAGGCATTTCCGGGTCCGAGAAAAATGAATGCCACATGCCCTCCCACACGTGCAGCTCCGTGGCCACACCGGCCTGGCTGAGCAGGGTCTGGCTGCGGATGACCGAACTCATGGCCATGTCACGTGTGCCGGTGATCAGCAATGTCGGGGGAAACCGGGCGAGCAGCGTGGGCGAAAGCCCCGGGAACACCAGGGGATCGGTGGCGCTGGCGCCCTTGAAGTAGGGCAGGTCACCCAGCCGCAAAGGATGATCCGGCACGGGCGCGCCATTCAGCAGAGGGCCCACGTAGGCCGAGTCGCCGTCCATGTCCACCAGCGAGCCGCAGAAAGTGCCGATGGCACCGGGCACGGGAAGCTTGTCGTCGATCAGTCGGGCAACGGCTTCGCCGGTGAGCACACCACCGGCCGAACATCCGTAGATGCCGATGCTGGCGGGCTCGTACTGCTTCAGCAGCTCGCGATAAACCGCCTCGACATCCTCGCTGGCTGCGGGAAAGACGTGCTCGGGACCTTGGCGGTAGTCGACGCTGATCACCTTGATGCGGCCCAGGCTGGCAATCGGCACCGATTCCACCAGCCCGCCGCTGTGGGCACCCCACAGGAACGCGCCGCCATGCAGGTTGATCAGCACGCGGTGCGCGTTCCGGGGGGCGATGCCCTGCGCCGGCTCCACCACATCGGTCACCACGCCGGCGATGGTCTCGCGATGCGTCTTCACGGGGTACATCGCCATCATGCGATGCGCCCGGTCGGTGTTCATGTGGTCGTAGAAGGCGCGGCTTTGTTCAATGGGGGCGGTGATCGGTGGCGCCTTGCTGCCGGCGGCAAGCATCTTCGGGAAGAAAGCGCGCGCTTCAGGCGAGGCGGCCGACGAGTAGGGCAGGGTGACGTTGCCGGCATGGATGCTGCCGTCGCCAGCTACCGCGGGACTGACCTCCTGCGCGAACACAGGGCCCAAGGCCAGCGACGCGGCCATTGCCATGCACACAAACACGCGCCGCCTCATCGTGTGGTTTCCGGTGTGGTGGCCGGCGCGGTCTTCTTCGCGGGCTGGTCAAGGAGCTGGTGCAGCTTCAGGTAGACGCCGTTGGTCCAGCCGAACCCCACCACGTTGTCGCTATAGCCTGCGCTGACTTTCACGTCGGCATTGCCAAGCGCCATGTTGTATTTCTCGCGGATAGTGCCGTCGTCGGCCAGTCCCTGATCCACGCTGGCGGCGAATTTGGTGGCGATGCGGCGCGCATCGTCGTGGAAGCCGTAATCATCCAGTCCCTTCACCGCGAGCCAGTTGGTGGGTGCCCAGCCGAACGGATCGCCCCACTGCAGGCCCACCGGCCGGTCGTCCATGCTCAGGCCGCCCTTTCGCTCGAAGATGGTGAGCTTGCCGCTCACCGCCTTGGCCTGCTGCGGCGAAGCGGCGCCGGCCCATAGCGGGTAGTACGTGGTGACGTACGGGAACGGCGAGGGCTTGCCGGCCACGAAGTCGTAGTCGCGATACATGCCGTCCTTTGCGTTCCACAGGTATTTGTTCATCGCCGCCTTGCGGGCGTCTGCCGCCTTGGCCCAACGCCCGGCGTCGCCGGCCCTGCCCAGTTGCAGTGCGAAGTCGTGCAGGTCGCGTTCGTAGCGATAGAGCAGGCTGTTGAGGCTGGCGTCGGCGTAATGGTGGGTGGAGCCGCCGAACGGGCCGAAATGGGAGTTGGTGTCGAAACCCGATTCGCGCATGGCGCGATCACCATGGAAGTAATCGGCCGTGAGTCGATAACCGTTGACCCATGCGCCCTCGCACACCTTCGATGCGCGCACGTCGCAGCTGGCTTCCTTCAGTCGCGCGGCTTCCGCATCGTCGGGATGTTGTGCGCCCTTGATCAGGTAGCCGGGGTCTTCCTTGGGATGGGCAATCAGCCAGCGGATCACACCCTGATAGAACTCGCTGTCTTTCGCTTCGAGCACCGGGCCGCTGCCAAAGTCGTAGTAACGCGCCAGCCCCGTGTCGCCCGCGCGGTGCTCGGTGCGCGTCCAGATCTCGTAGTTGCGCACCGCCAGCGGGTACGCCTTCGCCAGCCAGGCGTGGCGCGCATCGGCACTGGAGAAGCTGGCCGGATCATCCAGCAGCGCCGTCATCATGGCGGTGAGGAAGGGGGGCTGTGAGCGGCTGAGGTAGTACGTGCGGTTGGCGTTGAGCACCCCGCCGTAATGCGCCACCTCGAACAGCGCGTTGTCGACCATGTCTTTCGCCAGGTCCAGCTTGTGGTCGGCGACCAGCCCCAGCAGGATGAAATAGCTGTCCCAGCCGTACATTTCGTTGAAGAAGCCACCGGGCACCACGTACGGGCGGGGCAGGTAGAGCAGGCCTTGCTGCGTCAGCGTGGTCGCGTCGATGTCGCCCAATTGGCCGATCTTGCGCGGCAGCGGCTTCACGTCGATGCCGCAGCGCTTGCCGATGGCCGTCACGCTGGCGGGTACAGGCATGTCGGCCGGTACGTAGAGCACCGGGTGGCCGACGACCTTGGTGTCGGTCAATGCGGCGCAGTCATCCTGCGAACGTGTCAGCGTGGTCCAGGCCTGGTCGATGTAAGCGCGGGTCTTGGCCGGATCGGGCGCGGCAGCCATGGCGGAACCAGCCATCGCGCCGGTGAGCGCAACGGTCAGCAGGCGAACGCGGATGGACGAAGTGGCATGGCGGGTCATGTCTGCTCCCGGGTCGTTGCGTGATCGTTGGATGTCGATACCGCGGTGTCTCTCGGTGCGCTGCGTGCGGTTCTACTCCGCGGGAAGTCCGGCCACGGCGGGCTCGGCGAGGCCGGCGCGATCGGTTTCGCGCTTGAAGTAGAACAGCGTCACCAGCACCAGCGACATTGGCACCAGCGAGAAGTAGAACGCATGGATACCGCCGAAGCTGGAGAACACGATGGCGGTAATGCGCGAACCCAGCGTGCCGCCCAGCGCGGAGAAGATCACGATGAGCCCGGTCATGGCGGCATGCGAGGGCTTGGGCAGCGAGCTCAGCGCCACCGAATTGATCACCGGATAGATCGGCGCCATCAGCAGGCCGATCAGCGGAATGAGGTAAGCCGCGAGCGGTGCGTTGAACCATCCGGTGTCGGGCGACACGGTGGCCTCGCGTGCGAGCGGCAGCACCAGCACGATCAGTGCCGCCATGCCGACCACGCACAGGTTGAGAAGGACGTGCCAAGGCATGCGGCGCAGCAGCTGCCCGGCCAGGATGCGACCCAGCGCGGTGGCACCGGCGAGGATGCTCGCCATCTGGATGCTCATCGCATTGGGCAGCTTGAGGATCTCGTTGTTGAACGTCGGCAGCCAGGTGCTGAAGCTCTGCTCGATCAGCACGTAGAGGAAGGCCGACAGCAGGAACACGTAGACCAGCGTGCGCATCAGCAGGCGATACATCTGCCGCAAAGCCTGGCCCATCGACGAGGCGGTGCCGCCATGGGCCGCCGATTCGTCGAGATCCGCGCCCCACAAAAGGGTCACGGTGCCGAAGCACATGGCCGACAGCACCCAGTACACATTGAACCACGACGGATTTTCAGGATTGGCGTGGTCGATGAAGGCGCTGAACAGCCAGCCGCTGGCCAGCACGCCCAGCATGAACAAGCCTTCGATGGTGTTGGTCAGTCGACCGTGCTCTGCCTTGTTGCTCGTGAGTAGGCCGATCGAGGAATACACGGAGACCTTCGCCAGCGCGAACGACACGCCAACGCAGGTGAACAGCAATTCGGTGGTATGGAAACTGGGATAGAGCGGCATCAATGCGCACGCGCAGCCCACGATCACCAGCGCGAGGATCATGGCGCGGCGATAGCCCAGCTTGGGCAAAAAGGACGCCACCAGGAACGAGGTCACCGCAATCGGCAGGTCCTTGAACAGTTCCAGCAGGCTCGCCTGCGGCTTGTCGATGCCGAAGGTGTGGATGGATTGCAGGATGACCGTGCCCACGCTGTTGAGCAGGATCGCAAAGACCATGTAAATCGCCGCCAGCGCGGCAATCATGCGGTACCGGTTCATCCCCACCTCGTTACGCCAGACTCAAAAAGGTTCCGGGCCGCCGCGGTGTCGGCGGCCCGGAACAGTCGAGGGAAGTGCTCTCTTAGAACTTGTACTTCACGGACACATTCACCTCACGACCTTCCAGCGGTCGGGCCAGGATCACGCCATCGGAGCCTGCCGCCGAACCGAAGATACGCGAGTTGCTCTCGGTAAGGCCCAGCTGGTTGGTCATGTTGGTGCCCTGCAGGCGCAGCTCCCAGTTCTGCTGGATGTTGGCCACGATACCGAAGTCGAGCGTGTAGTACGTGCCCAGCTGCTGCAGGCCGGACTGATCCTGCGTATGCGGACCCACGTAGGTGTACGTCACGAAGGCCAGCACGTCACCCCACGAGAACGGCATGTCGTAGCTCGGGGTGAACATGTAGCGGTGCTTGGGCTGGCGCTGCAGCTGCACGCCGTCGATATACGCGCAACCGTTGCCGGACACCTGGTTCACGTACGGGATACAGGCCGAGTAATGCGAGTAATGGCCGTCGAGGTAGTTGGCCACCAGCTGCAGCTTCAGGTGGTCGATCGGCGTGACCGCACCCACCAGGTTCACGCCCTTCGAATCCGAACCGTACAGCAGTGGCTGGCCCACCGGCACGCCTTCGCCATTCGTCGGCTGGTAAGGCAGGCCGTTGAACTGGCGATGGTAGGCGCTGATGTCCGCGTAGACGTACTTGTTCTGGAACTTGAAGCCGCCTTCGAAGTTCTGCACCTTCTGCAGCGGCGGCGTGTTGCCGGTGGTGTTGCCGCGCAGCGCGTTGTCGAAGTCACCGAAGTGAGCACCCTTGTTGGCGCGGACATACACCGACATCTGGTCAGTGATCTCGTAGTTCACGCCGAACGTCCACGAGGTGTGGGTCTTGTCGTATTTCGTGGTGGCGAACGTGCCGTCGCAGGTGGATACGGCGTTGTCGTAATCCGTGAGCGGATTGCCGTCCAGGTCCTTGTTGACCAGGTTGCACACGTGCAGGGTGGAGTTCTGGTTTTCCACGCGCGCACCCACGTCGATCAACCACTTGTCGATGCGCCAGGAATCGGTCAGGTAGAACGCCTTGTTGGTCGACTGGCCGTGCTCGGTGATGTTGTAGGAGCCGTAGTCGAGCAGGCCCTGGTAATCGGTGAGCTGGTGGGTCAGGCCGTCCTTGCCGACGTAGCTGACCTGGATGGGCCGCGCGTTCGGCGTGTTGGTCATCAGCATCTGGTTGCCCAGGTTCCACTCATCGTTGTCGGTGTAGTGGGCCAGGTACAGGCCGGCGGTAAGCGTGTTGCCGTCAAAGATTTCCTTGCTGATGTGGAAATCGTTGTTGACGTTCTTCAGGTGCTTGTGGATGAACCACCAGCCCTGGTGGATCACGCTCTGGTTCGGATCGACTGCGCCGCCGCCGTTGACATACGTGGCCTTGGCCGAGCCTGCCGGCAACGCAAAGCCGCCGAAGTCGGTGCTGAGGTTGTACAGCTCGTCATTGAGGCTGGCCGGGTTGGTGCCGGAGAACAAGGCATTGGTGTCGACATTGCCGCCATCGATCAGGAACTTGTCCGAGATGTTCCAGCCGTCGCCCAGGTCGTAGTCGAAGTTCATCCCGAAGAAGCTGAACTTCGCGCCGCGGCCGTTGGCCAGGTTGGCGCTGGTGCCGCCGCCGGGATAGCCCGGCAGGTTCACATGCTGGATGTACTTGCTGTTGTACGTGTCGGTGAGCGGATCAAAGCCCGGATAGGCGCTGAAGTTGTCGGTGCCGGTCTGGATCAGCGGAATCGGCGTGATGAACTGGTTGCGGTCGTTGAGCTGGCGGGCATAGAACACCAGCGAGCCGTTGTCCATGTCGTGCGAAATCGTGGCGGTGAACTGGCCACCCTTGTCGGCCGGATAGCCCGGGCTGCGCACGCCGTCCGAATCGCGGTAGAAGCCGCCGATGCTGCCGTACCATTTGTTGCCCAGCGGGAAGCCGAGGAAAGCATCCGTGCGCCACAGGCCTTCGTTGCCGTAGGTCATGCCGACGCTGCCGCTGGGTACGTCGGTACCCTGCTTGAGGATGAAGTTGGCGGTGGCGCCCATCTGGCCGTCGCCGTACATCACCGACGGACCACCCTGCAGGATTTCCGCGCGCTCGACCGTGTCATCGAGGCGGAAAATCGAGGTGGTTTCGAAGAACGACAGCGTGGGCATGCCGTACAGCGGCGAACCCATCATCTGCGTGGTGAAGAACGGGGCATCGCCGCCGCCCGGGAAGCCGGCGATCTCGATGTTCGCGCCGGTCTGGCCGCCGGTGGATTCGGGCCACATGCCCGGCGACACCTTCAGCAGGTCAGCCGTGCTCTTGGGATTGGCCTGCTTGATCTGCTCCGCGCTGACGCTCACCACCGAGTAGCTGGCGTCGATCTTCTTCAGGCCGCCTGCGGCAGACGTACCCGTGACGACCACCTGGTCGAGCGTCTTGGCCGACTTCTGGTCGCCCTTCGCCGGTACGGCCGGGGCAGCCTGCGGTGCCGCCGGGGCGGGTGTCGCTGCCGGTCCCGGCGTGTTCTGTGCGGCATCTTGCGCATGGGTTGCGCCTATCGCCAGCGCGCTGACGATGGCTGCAGCCAACAACTGTCGAGTGATGCTTTGCGTGTTCTTCATGTCGAGCCTCCCCGCCCGAATGTGGGCCACTTACGCGTTGATATTCGTGGCTTCGGCAATCGTCGCCGTTGCGCCGTTCTTGTTGTCTACGTAGTCCGCCATACGAAACGCGATCAGGCCCGGCAGCACGATGTCCGCCTCCCCAAGGTCTTCGCGTTGACCAATGCCGATGGCGACCATGCCCGCGGCGTGGATGCTGCTGATGCCCGCGGCGGCGTCTTCGACGCCCAGGCAGGCCTCCGGTGGCACGCCAAGCGCTGCGGCGGCCGCCAGGAAAATTTCCGGATCAGGTTTGGAGCGCGCGATGCGTGCGGCATCCACGATCACGTCGAACAGGGGGGCGATGCCCATGCGTTCCAGCAGCAGCGGTGCGTTGCGGCTGGCGGACGCCAGGCCCACGCGCAGGCCGGCCCTGCGGACGGCTTCGACGGCTTCGCGTGCGCCGGGCAGAAGCTGCTCCGGGCCGAACTGCCCGATGCGCTCCACGTAATAGGCATTCTTGCGTTCTTCCAGCGCGCGCTTCTCATGTTCGAGGAAACTGCGCGGGGCACGTTCCAGCAGGATTTCCAGCGAACCGCGCCGGTCGACGCCCTTCATGCGCGCGGCGATGCCTTCGTCGAAGGGCGCGTCGATTTCAGCCGCCAGCTGCTCCCATGCCGCGCGATGGACCACGGCCGTGTCGGCGATGACACCGTCGAGGTCGAAGATCACTGCCTGCAGTGGCAACGTCGGTGCGAGCTGGCGCTGCGGCATCGATACCGGCTCGCCGCCACGCAGGTGCGTGAGTTTGCCCGCATGGTGGAACGCGATGTCGTCACCGCGGGTGAGGGTGTAGCGCACGTTGTGTGCGTCCACGTCCACGCGAAGATGCGCGCCGCGCCAGCTGATGCCGAAGCGGTAGCTGCGCCATGCGTGCGGCAACTGCGGACGCAGGTGCAGTTCGCCGTCGATCACGCGCATGCCGCCGTAGCCCCAGGCCAGCGACAGCCAGCTGCCGGCCATCGCGGCCATGTGCAGGCCGTGTGCGGCATTGCCATGCAAGTCGTCCAGATCCACGCGCAAGGTGTCCTGGAAATAAGCCCAGGCCTTGTCATGGGCACCCACTTCAGCAGCGAGCACGCCGAAGGTGGAGGCCGAGAGGGTGGAGTCGTGCACGGTGACGCCTTCGTAGTAATCGAAGTTGCGGCGCTTGGCCGCCAGCGACACGTCATCGCCGGCGAGCATCAGCGACAGCAGGGTGTCGGCCTGTTTGCACACCTGGTGGCGATAGATGGTGAGCGGGTGGAGTTCCAGCAGCAGCGGTCGCTTGCCTTCGCCACCGTTGCGCGCAGGCATGCGCGGCTTGTCGAGGAAGGTGTCGTCCTGCGGGAAAACGCCGAGCCTTTCGTCCTCGGCGAGATACATCAGCTCTGCGGCGCGCTGCCATTGCATGATCTCGAACGATTCCAGGCCGATGCGGCGGGCGAGTTCCGCGTAGGCCTCCGGCGCGGTCGCCTGCAGCCATTGCGCGACGGTGGCGGCATCGCGCAGGTGTCGCTGCGCCATGCGGTTGGTGTAGTGGTTGTTGTCGACCAGTGCGGTGTATTCGTCCGGACCGGTCACGTCGTGGATGCAGAAGGCGCCGCCCCGTCGCGGGTTGAAGTGGCCGATGTCCAGCCACACGCGCGCCGTCTCGAACAGCATCTCGGCACCGGCATCGCGCAGGAAGGCTTCATCGCCCGTGCCGTCCACGTAGTGGCGGATCGCCCAGGCCACGGCCGCGTTGATGTGGTACTGCGCCGAGCCACTGGGGAAGTAGGCCGAGCATTCGTCGCCGCTGATGGTGCGCCAGGCGTACAGCGCGCCGCGCGCATGGTTGAGTTCGCGGGCGTGCGCACGTGCGCGCTCCAGCGTGCCGTGACGGTACATCAGCATGCTGCGCGCGACATGCGGCGCCACGGCCACCATTGCCGGCAGCATGAACACCTCGGCATCCCAGAAGTAATGCCCTTCGTAGCCTTCGCCGGTAAGGCCCTTGGCGGCGGTGCTGCCGAGCCCGTCGCGGCTGCTGGACTGGAACACGTGGAAGAGGTTGAAGCGCAGCGCCTGTTCGGTGGCGTCGTCGCCATCGATGGCCAGGTCGGCGTTGTGCCACAGCTGCGCAAGCATGCTGCTCTGTCGGGCGAGCAACTCGCCATGGCCCAGCGCATGTGCACCTGCCAGCTCGCCGGTGGCCGCGCTGAGCAGCTCGGCATCGGTATCGCTGCCGCCGGGCGGCGTCCACGTGTAAGCGACGTACTTTTCCAGGGTGACCGATTGGCCCGGGGACAGCTCGCCTTCGAATACCTGCATCACGCCGTGCGGCGCGAGGTTGGCCAGGCGGAAGCGCAGGCTGTCGTCGATGATGGCGTGCTGCTGCATGCAGGCGACGCGGATGTCGCTGTGCGCCGTGCGCTGCAGCACGTGGGCGAAGGTTTCGTCGGCTGCCGCGTCGATAGTGGCGAGGCCGCCATCCACGCGGGTGCCGATGCGCGGGTCGTCACCCTGCTCGGTGGCGTTGCGCGCCGTGCTGATGGACGACTCCAGCGTCACCGGGCCGGTGTAATCGACCGATTGCACGCGATAGCGGATCGCCAGCAAGGCGGGGCGATCGAGGCTGACGATGCGCTCGGCGTCGATCAGCAGGGTGGGGCCTTCCGGCGAGCGCCAGCGCAGCTGGCGGCGGTAGCAGCCAGAGCGCAGGTCCAGGGCTCGCTCGAACTGCAGCCATTCGCCCTCGCCCAGGCGCACCGGCGTGTCACCCAGGCGCAGGTGGATGCGGGTGCCGTCGGCGACGGGGATGCGGGTGTCGGTGTGGGCGGCGAAGCCGGGAAAGCGCTCGTGGTACTCGATGGGGGTGCGTTCCCAGGCGCCGGCCAGGAAGCAGCCCTGGCTCGGGCTGTTGTCTTCCTCCAGGCCGCCACGCACGCCCAGTGCGCCATTGGACAGGGCAAACAGGCTCTCGTCCTGGGCGAAGCAGGCGGGATCGGCGTGGTGGCTGGCAACGACCCAGGGATCGCGGCACGCGCGACCAGAAGGCGACAAGACCTGCGCCGTTTCTCGATGATCCAACGTCCTCTCCCCGCTGCGTTGTTTCTTCTGTCGCGCCCCGGAATTCGGTAAGCGGACCGTAGGTTCTTATGTGGGGGCGGAGCTTCGCAGCAATTGTTATCGATATCAAGATATCGATAACAATTGCTGCAGCACAACATGGTTGCGTATGATATCGATATCATGCACGGACATTGCTTGACCGCAGATAAAGGCGCGCAACGCCAGCGCGTTCGCCGGAGCAGTCATCGGGCTTCGGTGATTCCCTGCGGCGTTGGACGTATGGAATGCAAACCGCGACACTGTCCCGGTTTGCCAGGGTTGGCCGGCGCACGGGAGCCGCGCGACCGCTCACAGGACATCGGGGCCAGGTCTTGAGTCGTCAGCAAAAGTACCGCCAGGGAGTCGTACCGTCCGCCAGTCTCACCATGGCTGATCTGGCGGAAGTGGCCGGCGTATCCAAGATCACGGTCTCGCGGGCATTGAGCGATAGCCCGCTGGTGAATCGCGAGACGCGCGAGCGTTTGCAGTCGCTCGCCCAGGAGCTCGGCTACAAGCTCAACGTCAGTGCGCGCAACCTGCGCCTGCGCCGCAGCCACACGGTGGCGGTGATCGTGGAAATGAAACCCTCGCACGATCGCACCATGCTCGATCCGTATCCGCTGGTGCTGCTGGGCGGTATTTCCCAGGAGCTGACCGCGCATGGCTACAGCGTGCTGCTCACCACGCGGCAGGGCGCCACGGCGGCGGCCGTGCAGGCGGCCGACGGGCTGATCCTGCTGGGCCAGGGTTCACGGCAGGATGCGGTGCGTCGTTTCGACAAGCTGGGCTTGCCGATGGTGGTGTGGGGTGCGCCGGGCGACGAACACGTGGTGGTGGGCAGCGACAACCGCCTTGGTGGCACCGTCGTGGCACAGCATTTCATCGATTTGGGGCGCCGCAACCCGGTGTTCGTGGGCAACCCGAACCACCCGGAAATCTTCGAGCGTCTTACCGGCTTCGTGGATGCGCTGGCTGCGCACGGCATCAAGCCGTTGTTGATCCGTCGCGATGAATTCACCCTGGCCTCGGGCATGGACGCCATGCATTCGCTGGTGGATCGCGGCGTGCCGTTCGATGCCGTGTTCGCCTGCAGCGACCTGTTGGCCATGGGCGCCATCCGCGCACTCAACACGCTGGGCCGCAGCGTGCCCGGCGATGTGTCGGTGGTGGGTTACGACGACATGCCCCTGGCGGCGAGCTTCCTGCCGCCGCTGACCTCCGTGCGGCAGGACTGGCAGGAGGGCGGCACCCTGCTGGCGCGCAAGGTGCTTGCGATGATCAACGACCAGCCCGAACAGTCGGAAACGCTGCCGGTGGAGCT
Source organism: Dyella telluris (assembly GCF_014297575.1). Taxonomy (NCBI): domain Bacteria; kingdom Pseudomonadati; phylum Pseudomonadota; class Gammaproteobacteria; order Lysobacterales; family Rhodanobacteraceae; genus Dyella; species Dyella telluris. Next base: position 3,088,955 of record NZ_CP060412.1, read on the forward strand.
GGTGGTCCGCGAAACCTGATTCCGCCGCAGTGGGCTTGCTTGTAGGAGCGCACCCTGTGCGCGACCACCGCGCGACAAGGCAAGGTCGACGCGCCGCGGTCGCGCACAGGGTGCGCTCCTACATCTGGAGGTCGGCGCGTGTCGGTGCTCAGCCGGCTGCCGCCGCGTCACCCGTGGCCCGGCCCATGCGGGCTGGCGTCAGCACCAGTCGGAAGCAGCTGCCGCCACCGGCCACGCGCACGTACTCCAGCGACGCCTGGTTGGCTTCGCTCATCTGGCGGGCGAGGTAGAGGCCGAGGCCCGTGCCGTATTCGTGGGTGGTGTAGAAGGGCTCGAAAATCTGCGCGGCCACCTTCGGCGCGATGCCCGGGCCGCGGTCGATCACTTCCAGGATGGGCACGCCATGTTCGCCGTGTCGCGCCACCACCATCACGCGGGCGGGCTCGCCCGGCATGCGGCCGTAGCGCAGGGCGTTCTGCACCAGGTTCCACACCACCTGCTGCAGCTGCTGCGGATCGGCCACGGCCGCCACCGGCGTGCTGGCCTGGATCACGCGCAGCGAGTCTTCGCCCAGGTCGTTGCCCTGGCGGTATTCGTCCACGAACTGGTTGGCCCAGCTACCCAGATCCAGCGTTTCCGGTCGCGAGCGCTCGCGACGGGAGAGCTGCAGGATGTTCTCGATGATCTCGTTCAGTCGCACGCAGTGGTTGTTGATGATCTCCACCATGCGCTGGTCAGTCGGCGGCAGGTCTTCCGATTCGGCCAGCAGCTGGGCCGAGTAGCGGATGGCGGCCAGCGGGTTGCGGATCTCGTGCGCGATCGAGGCGGACAGGCGGCCCAGCGAGCTGAGCGTCAGTTCCTCTGCGCGACGGGAAACCAGCGAGGTGTCGTCCAGGAAGATCAGCACGTGCGAGTCGTCGTTCGGCGCCAGTCGGCTGAAGCGCGGCACCACTTCGGGCACGCCGTCGGCCAGCTGGGTGGCCGATTCGTCCAGCTTGCCGGAGGTCATCCAGTGGTACAGCCGGCGTGACAGCTCCGGCGCCACGCGGCCCAGGTCGCGCTGGTCGGCGGTGGGGTTGCCCAGCAGCATCCAGGCCGATTCGTTCATCTGGTGGACGCGGTTGGCGTCGTCCACCAGCAGCACGCCGGTCTTCATGCGGCGGATGATCAGTTCATTGACCTGGGCCAGATTGGCCAGGTCCACGCCGCGCTGCTCGGCCAGCGCCTCGCTGGCGCGGATCTGCCGGCTCAGCACGTAACAGAGCATGGTGATGGCGAAGTAGGCCAGGCCGAACAGGCTCGATTCGAGCAGCTCCCGGTCCATGCCGTTCTGGCCGTGCTGCACCTCGATCACCGAGTGGCCGATGATGCCCAGGGTGGCCAGTGCCGCAAAAAAACACGACAGGCGCAGCGGCAGGATCAGTGCCCCGGCGGCCAGGTTCACCGCCAGCATCATGGCGATGCCGATGCGGGCGTCGTGCATGGTGATGATGGCCAGCACGGCCGCAATGATGTCCACCACCAGGGAGCCCGACACGGCCCAGCGGATCCACGGGGTGGAGCGACGGGTCAGCGACAGCATGCCCAGCGCGAACAGCAGGAACAGTACCGCCACGCCGCGGGCCAGCCCCACGTCCGCCAGCTTGGGCCAGCCCAGGGTGTTCGGGCTCAGGGCCAGGCCGGTGTAGACCAGGGCCTGGGCCAGGCGGAAGCAGTTCAGGAACAGCAGTTCGTGGCGGGCGGCCTCGGGAGCCGGGCGCGCGTTGGGATAGGCAGACTGCACCGTGCTGGACACGTGGCGGGCTCTCTCGGCGGGTCGGAGGGCGGTTCCAACCAGTATAGACGGGGCTTTCACGCTCTGGGCGAATGGCCTGCCGACGATGGTCGATGGGCCCCTTGGCCGTCCCGCCCCTTTCCATCGGGGGCCTCTGCTGCGAAAATAGGCGGCCGTATTGCGCGGTTTTCGTCATGTCACAAGGCCTGACGGCGGCGCACTGCAACTCCGGCAGCGCTCGTACCGCCGTCGTTCCCCTGACCGTCCGGGTTTCCCACAGCCCGGCGGCCGCCATGTTTCCCCGTACTCTCGAGGTATCCATGAATTTCCACGAGTACCAGGCCAAAGAATTGTTCGCGAAGTACGGCATTGCCGTGCCCCCGGGCAAGGTCGCCAACTCTCCCGATGCCGCTGTCGACGCCGCCAAGCACCTTGGTGGTTCGCAGTGGATGGTCAAGGCACAGATCCACGCAGGCGGCCGCGGCAAGGCCGGCGGCGTCAAGTTCTGCAAGAGCCTCGATGACGTGCGCGCAGCTGCCAAGGGCATGCTGGGCACCAACATGGAAACGTACCAGTCCGCCGGCCGTGCGCTGCCGGTGAACCTGGTGCTCGTCACCGACGCCACCAACATCGCCAAGGAACTCTACCTGTCGATCCTGACGGACCGTGATTCCAAGTCGATCTCGTTCATCGCCTCCAAGCACGGCGGCGTGGACATCGAGCAGGTCGCCAAGGACACCCCGGAAGACATCCACACCATCGTGGTGGACTTCGTGGAAGGCCTGCAGCCGTACCAGTGCCGCCAGCTCGGCTTCGCCATGGACCTCAACGCGAAGCAGGTCGGCCAGCTGACCAAGATCATGCTGGGCCTGTACAAGCTGTTCAACGAGAAGGACCTGTCCCTGGTCGAGCTGAACCCGCTCGCCATCCTCGAAGACGGCAACCTTGCCGCCCTCGACGGCAAGGTCAACTCCGACGACAACGCCGAGTTCCGCCACCCGGATCTGGCCGCCATGCGCGACCTGAGCCAGGAAGACCAGGCTGAAGCGGCTGCCGTGCAGCACAACCTGAACTACGTGACCATGGACGGCTCCATCGGCTGCATGGTCAACGGCGCAGGCCTGGCCATGGCCACCATGGACGTGATCCAGCTGGCAGGCGGCGAGCCGGCCAACTTCCTCGACGTCGGTGGCGGCGCCACCAAGGAACGCGTCACCGAGGCGTTCAAGCTCATCCTCTCCTCCGACAAGGTGAAGGCCATCCTGGTCAACATCTTCGGCGGCATCGTGCGTTGCGACCTGATCGCCGAAGGCATCATCGCGGCCGTGAAGGAAGTGGGTCTGAAGATCCCCGTCGTGGTTCGCCTGCAGGGCACCAACGTGGAGCTGGGCCGCGAACTGCTGGCCAACTCCGGCCTGGCGATCACGCCGGCCGACGATCTCAACGATGCGGCGCAGAAAGCCGTGGCTGCGGCCAAGGCCTGAGGAGCAACTGAACCATGAGCGTTCTCGTCAACAAGAACACCAAGGTCCTCGTGCAGGGCTTCACCGGCCAGCAGGGCACCTTCCACGCGCAGCAGGCGCTGGACTACGGCACCAAGGTCGTCGGCGGCGTGACCCCGGGCAAGGGTGGCACGCAGCACATCGGCCTGCCGGTCTTCAACTCGGTGGCCGAAGCCGTCGATGAAACCGGCGCCGATGCGTCCGTCATCTTCGTGCCGCCGCCGTTCGCGGCCGACTCGATCCTCGAAGCCATCGATGCCGGCATCAAGGTCATCGTGGCCATCACCGAGGGCATCCCGGTGCTGGACATGCTGCGCGTGAAGAACGTGCTGGCACAGCATCCGGAAACCGTGCTGATCGGGCCGAACTGCCCCGGCATCATCACCCCGGGCGAGTGCAAGATCGGCATCATGCCGGGTCACATCCACATGCCAGGCAAGGTCGGCATCGTGTCCCGTTCGGGCACGCTGACGTACGAATCGGTGTTCCAGACCACCAACGAAGGCCTGGGCCAGTCCACGGTCATCGGTATCGGCGGCGACCCGATCAACGGCCTGAGCTTCATCGACTGCCTGAAGATGTTCCAGGACGATCCGCAGACCGAAGGCATCATCATGGTCGGCGAAATCGGCGGTTCGGCTGAAGAAGACGCCGCCGAGTTCATCGGCGAATACGTCACCAAGCCGGTCGTGTCGTTCATCGCCGGTGCGTCGGCCCCTCCGGGCAAGCGCATGGGCCATGCCGGCGCCATCATCTCGGGCGGCAAGGGCACGGCGGCTGCGAAGTTCGCGGCGCTGGAGAAGGCAGGCGTCACCACGGTGAAGTCCCCGGCCGACCTCGGCAAGACCCTCGCCGGTCTGATGAAGAAGTAAGTATTCGGGTCGTTTCGACCGAAGCAAAAAGGGCCGCAGCGATGCGGCCCTTTTTATTTGTTCGTGTTCACGCCCGATGCGTCATGCGTGGCGAGCGGGGCAAGCAGCAACGTCCGTTCACGCGGGGGCCATTCGCGTACGCAGTGCGACGGCCACTTCGGCGTTGTCCCCCAGCAGGTGGATATGTCCATCCTGGATCAGGCACTGCAGGCGCAGGCTGCGTTCGATCATGTTGCCCAGTGCGGCGACGCTTTCCGCAGGCACGTCGAGCACGGTGAGGTTGCGATGGCGAGCCAGGGCGCCGGCATTCTTGTCCCACCAGATATCCGCCGCACGGCCGCCGTAGTTGATCACCATGACCTGCTGCGCGCGTCCGCAGGCTTTGCGGATGCGTGCCTCGTCCGGTTGGCCCAGTTCGATCCATTGCTCGATCTCGCCGCCGTAGTCCTTGCGCCAGAGGTCGGGTTCGTCGTCGCTGCTCAGGCCTTTGCCGAACTCCAGCTTGTCGTGGGCGTACAAGCCAAACGCCAGCAGGCGGACCATGAGTCGCTGTTCGGTTTCGGAGGGATGGCGAGCCAGGGTCAGGGCATGGGTGGCGTAGTAGTGCCGGTCCATGTCGCTGACTTGCAGCTCAGCCTTGTGGATGGTGGCCTGGAGCGCCATCGCGGGATTATCCAAGGGGAAAGTCGCACATTGTAAGCGATGCCCCGTCGGCTGCCGTTCGCCAGGGGGCGTGTCAGGTCTGCTTGCTCCAGCCAAAACCGGGCCTGCATGCTGTCTGGGCGCAGCGAAGGGTATGGAAAGCCGCGGATCGCCGCGCCATGACTTTCCCGCGCCAGGCGCCCGCGCCGTCTGAAACGAGGGGCGGCGTGCGTGCTCTTTGCGCGGATCGAGGCGCAGCCACGCCACGGTGGGGACACACGCAGTGCGCGAAAGCGACATGCCGTTGTCGGGTCGCTGGCTGGTCGCCCGCAACCGGTCTTGCGGTGTGGTCGTTGTCAGCGCTGCTGGCGAAGGCCTTTGTTTGCTGCCTTGACCAGCACCTCCGTCACCATCGCCAGCGTGCTTGAGCGGATCGACCAGCATTGCCAGTAGAGCGGCACGTCGAGCCACCGATTCGGTGCAATCACTTTCAGCGTGCCCGCGGCGACGTTCTTTGCCAGCATCGACTCCGGTGCCATCGCCCAGCCCAGCCCCAGCTCGGCACCTTCCACGAAGGCGGTGGAGGAGGGCACGTAGTGCGTGGGCGGTGCGAGCTTCGCGCGGGTGATGCCGTGCATGAAGCGCCGTTGCAGCGCGTCCTTGCGGTTGAACACCAGCATGGGTGCTTTGCCCAGTGTTGCTGCATTGACGCCGTCGGCGAAGTAGCGGGCAACGAAAGCGGGCGAGGCGACCGGCAGATAGCGCATCACGCCGAGCTTCTTCACGCTGCAACCTTGCACGGGTTTCGCCTCGGCCGTGATGGCGCCGAGCACGGAACCGTCGCGCAGCAGGTTGCTGGAGTGATCCTGGTCTTCCACGCGCACGTCAAACAGTACTTGATGCCTGTCGTGCAGTTCGGCGAGCGCGGCGAGAAACCATGTGGCCAGAGAATCGGCGTTCACGCCGATGGCGACGGTGGTCGGTCCGCTGCTGCCCGCATCGACGTGAAAGTCGTCCAGGGTTTCCGCCTCGAGCAGGCGCATCTGCTGCACGCTGCGCAACAGGCGCTGCCCGGCTTCGGTCGCTTCGCAGGGGGTGCGGCGCAGGATCAGGATCTGGCTGAGCCTGTCCTCCAGCGCCTTGATGCGCTGGGATATCGCCGAAGGCGTCAGCGAGAGGCGCTGCGCTGCGCCGTCGAAACTTCCTTCGTCCAGCACGGCGGCAAAGGCGGCGAGTTGAGGGTTGAGCAGGCTCATTGGCATCTTCCTCCGCGCGGGCGCGCGGTTACATTAGCCAGATTGATTCAACTTAAGAATATTTAGTTTTACTGAAGCAGACGTCTAAGCGAGAGTAGCTGCCTTTTCCGAGGGCATTCCATGGATTTCGCGCCTTACCTGGCTGGCCTTGCGGCTGGCGCAGGCCTGATCATCGCCATCGGCGCGCAGAACGCCTTCGTATTGCGACAGGGCCTGCAACGTCACTACATCGGCTCGGTGGTGGCCGTGTGCATCGTGGCCGACGTCAGCCTGATCCTGCTGGGCGTGGCCGGCATGGGGCTGGCGGTGCAGCAGCATCCGGGTTTGCTGCAATGGCTGCGTTATGCCGGCGCGGCGTTCCTGACAGCGTATGGCGTGATGGCCCTGCGTCGCGCCTGGCAGGGCGAGAGTGGTTTGCAGCCGGCCGGTGATGGTGCGCTGAGCCGCGGCCGCGTGGTAGCGGCATGCCTCGCCTTCACCTTGCTCAATCCCCATGTCTATCTGGACACGGTCGTGCTGCTTGGCAGTCTATCCACCCATTACGCGGGGCCGGAGCGCTGGGCCTTTGCCGCCGGTGCGTCCAGCGCGAGCGTCGTGTGGTTCCTCTCCCTGGGATACGGCGCGCGCCTGCTGCTGCCCGTGTTCCGCAGCCCTGTGGCATGGCGCGTGTTCGATGTGGCGGTGGCCTTGTTCATGCTGACGCTGGCGGCGGTGCTGGTGTACCAGCCCGTGGGTTAAGCCGCCCGGCACATCGACAACCTCCCGTCATCATGCGAGCGTAGCGTCTTGCTCATCGCTTCCGGGGGGAATTCGCATGGCAGCACCGTCGCATCCGCCGTTCCTGTATCCACCAGGTTCACCCTTGATGCACCCGCCGCTGGCCTTGACCCAGGCCCGCATGTACGGATTCTGGGTGCCGGGCGACGCGAAGGCCTTGCAGGCCAGTGTGGACGCCACGCTTAACGCCGGCGCCGGCGGCAACATGGCCTTCACGGTGGTGTCGCCCTATGTGCTGATGACGTTCACCGACATTGCCCGCGCTTACAGCCAGTGGCCGGACGACCGCGCCAAGGGCTGGGGTCGTGAAGTCGACATCGTTGCGTGGGTACTCGTCGCAGGACTGGCCAAGGGCGAGTGGCTGCCCTCGTTCTACGCCTACCCGCTGCATATCTGGGTGGACGACTGCATGGCGTTGATCGTGGGGCGCGAGGTTTTCGGTTATCCGAAATACCTGTGCAGCCATTTCATGCCCGGTCCCGATGAACCGCCCGTTGCCTTCACGCTTGCGGCCAAGGGCTTCCAGCCATTTTCGCCGGACAGCGAGCTTTGCGTGCATCCCTTGCTGGAAGTGACGGGTGCGCCGTTGCTGGGCACGGGGCGTCCGATCGGCGACGTGCAGGTGTGGCGCAATGACCTGCTGGGCGGGCTGGATGAAAGGCCGGACTTCTGGAGTGCCGATCCATCGTGGCGATCGGCGTTCGATCAGTGGTTCCTGACGTTTCCCGCCATGCCGCAGATCTTCCTGAAGCAGTTTCCCGATGCCACCGGACAGCAGGCGGTGTACCAGGCCATCGTCGCCGCCAATGCGCAGGTGCAGGCGATCCATGGCGTGTGGATGCTGGGTCAGGAGTACAGCCTCAACCTGCACGAGTTCGCCAGCTTTCCGCTCGCGCGCACACTGGGTTGGTCGCTGGGCGAACAGAAGGCGTGGTTCGGTTACCGCATCGACTTCGATTTCCACGTGGAAGCTGGCGTGGAGCTGGTGAACAACACCCTGGGCACGGAGGCTCGCTGATGTCCACGCAACCACGTCGTATCGCCATTCTCGGTGGTGGCGTCGGCGCCATGACGGCGGCGTTCTGGCTGACGAATCGCGAAGGCTGGCAGAACGACTACCAGATCGATGTCTACCAGATGGGCTGGCGGCTCGGCGGTAAAGGCGCCAGTGGGCGCAATGCGGAACGGGCCGAGCGCATCGAGGAACATGGGCTGCACATCTGGTTCGGCTTCTACGACAACGCGTTCCAGTTGATGCAGCAAGCGTACGGTGAACTCGGTCGGCCGCCGGGCAGCCCGCTGGCGACCTGGGATGAGGCATTCAAGAAGCACCGTCTGGTCTGCCTCACCGAAGCCATCGACGATGCCTGGCGCGTGTGGTCGATCCTGACACCGCTGTTGCCGGGCGAACCTGGCGCACCCCGCGATGTGGCAAGCATCGGGGCGGCCCATGCCGGGCTGCTCGAACGCGTGAGTGGCTGGGTGGACGAATGGGCACTGGTCGCCGGCCGGCCGATGGGCGGCGTGAACGCGTCGACGGTGATGGCCGGCGATGTCGCGCTGAGTGATCCTTCCGTCATCGCCGCCACCGCGAGCGACCTGGCCGCACTCGACGCCGACGCCTCGGCGCCGATCTACGCGGATACCATCCTGGCGTTGCTGAAGTGGCTGCAGGAAAAACTGCATGAAGCAGGCGCATGGCTGCAGGCGTTCGGCCTGTGGTTCGACGATGTGCGCCGGCTGTACCTCTGTCTGGATCTTGCGCTGGCGGTAGGCATCGGCATGCTGGCCGATGACGTGCTGGGCAAGGGCTTCGAAGCCATCAACCACGTTGACTTCTGCGATTGGCTCGCCTCACATGGCGCGCAGCCTGCCAGCGTCCGGAGTGCGCCGGTGATGGGCTTCTACGATCTGGTGTTTGCCTATCGCGATGGCGACGCAGAACGGCCGGAGATCGAGGCGGGCACCATGCTGCGCGGCATGTTGAAGGTGGGGCTCGGTTACCGTGGCGCCATCATGTACAAGATGCAGGCCGGCATGGGCGACGTGGTGTTCGCACCGCTGCACGAGTTGCTCGAACGCCGTGGCGTGCGCTTCCACTACTTCCACAAGCTGCTCGCGCTGCAGCCGGATGCCGACGGCAAGCTGGTGCAGCAGGTGGCACTGCAGGAGCAGGTGTCACTGCGCGACGGCATCGCAAGCTATCAGCCGCTCAAGGATGTGAAAGGCCTGCCATGCTGGCCATCGGCGCCGCTGTACGAGCAACTGGAACCGGCACAGGCCGATCTGCTGAAACGCTCTGATGCCAACCTGGAATGCCACTGGTCCGACTGGCCGCAGTGCTACGAGCAGGCGTTCCAGCGTCCGTTGCCGTTGAAGGTCCTGCAGCGTGGCGTGGATTTCGATGACATCGTGTTCGGTCTTTCGGTGGGCAGCCTGCCGGTGGTGGCGCCGGCCCTGCTGGAACGCAGCCCGGCGCTGCGCGATTGCAGCGATCACGTGAAAGCCGTCGCCACGCAGGCCTATCAGGTGTGGACGCGACGCGACCTGACGGGGCTCGGCTGGCAGTGCGCGGTGGCCGACGGCGAGGAGCCGGTGCTGTCCGGCTTCACCGAACCGTTCGACACCTGGGCATCGATGAACCAGCTGCTGTGCCGGGAAACCTGGCCGCCGGGCGACGAGCCGCTGGGCGTCTCCTATTTCTGCAACGCTTTCGCCGTGCGCGATTATCCGGACAGCGACCATCATGATTTTCCCGAGCGCTGTGCCGAGCAGGTGAAGGCCTCGGCGATCCACCAGCTCGATCACGATATTCGCGCACTATGGACCCACGTGGGTGCCGGCGGTTTCGACTGGAACTGGCTGGTCGATCCGGAGAACGGCGAAGGCGTGGCGCGATTCAACCGGCAGTACTGGCGCGCCAATGTCGACCCGTCCGAGCGCTACGTGCAGTCGCTGGTGAATACGTCGAACTATCGCCTGCGCGCGGACCAGAGCGGCTTCGCCAACCTGTTCCTTGCCGGTGACTGGTTGAAGACCGGGCTGGACGCGGGCTGCGTGGAAGCGGCCGTGATGGGTGGCATGCAGGCGAGCCGTGCGATCAGTGGTTTTCCCGCCACCATCCAGGGCGAGTCGGGCTGGTGACGCGGGTGCCCGCGTCAGCGCTCGATTTCCGCCTGCGCTTCGCGACCACCGGCCGAGGGTGAGCGGCGACGCGATTTGTGTTCGTACATCATGCGATCCGCTTCGCGCGCCATCGCGGCGACGTCGCTGCTGTCGAGGTCCTCGCCCGGCTTGGAGCCGCAGATGCCGAAGCTCAGCCCCGACGCAAGGAAACCGTACTCGCGCAACTGGTGATCCAGTTGCGACAGCGCGTAGGTAAGGCGGTGCTGGCTCAGTTCGTCGCCAAAGGCGATCACCGCGAACTCGTCCCCGCCAAGGCGATAGGCGTGGCCCTGGCAAGGTAGCCGTGCCAGTTCGCGGGCGGCAGCCTGCAGCAGCGCATCGCCACGTTCGTGGCCTTCGTTGTCGTTGATCTGCTTGAGGCCGTCCAGATCGATCATGGCGATCTGCCACGCCCCGCCCACCAGGGGCGATGGCGTGGAGCTCCGCCGGGTGATTTCCTCGATGCGCATATTGAAGGCAAGGCGATTGCCCAGCCCCGTCAGCGGGTCGGTGGATGCGCGAGCGATGGCATCCTGCATGCCCTGGCGAAAACGTTCGCGCGCCGCCTGCACCAGTTTCATGTGGTCGGCCAGTGCGAAGGCCAGCAGCATGGCCTCGCCACTGTTGCCCATCAGCGTGAGCAGATCGGCGTTGTCCACCGGGCTGTGCATCAGCCCGAAATTCACCGGCAGGATGATGGCGCCGGGTACCAGCACGCAGACGTAGGCCAGCACGAAGAAACGTGCCTGGCGGATGCCGCTGAGCAACGCCCAGATGCTGACGCTGGCGGAATAGAACACCACGGACGTGACGGCGATGGTCGCTATCAGAAAGGCCATTGATGGCAGCAGCATGGCCACCGGCACAGCCAGCGCGCTGACGATGGCAATGCCGTAGCCGATGCGCGTGGCTCGTGGCGCGTGGCGTTTGAGCTCGAGGAAGCGCACGGTGAACGGCGCGTGCACCACCGGCACCAGGATGAACCACAGTGTGAAGTTCACCACGCTGTCGCCCATGCCGAACCAGTCGGCGGGCAGGCCGAAGAAGGATGCCCACCCCGCCATCAGGATCAGCGACTGGCAGCCATACAGGGTGTAGCTGAGCACGCGCGTCCACAGGCCGACGAACAGGATGAACACGCCCAGCCCACCGAGCACGCCCAGCGAGGTCAGCATCAGTGCCGACTCGTTGGTAAGCCGTCGGCGATAGGCTTCACGCGTCTGCAGGTCGATGCGGGGCAAGGCGGTGAAGAACGGCGAGGTCACCTGGATGACGACGGCATAGCGGTGTCCGGATCGCAGCGTGGTCGGCACCGTGCCGCGCAGCATCACGTTGGTGTCGATGCCGCGCCCGGCTTCCAGTCGCTGGCGTGAGCCGTCATCACCCAGGATCACCAGGTTGGCGCGACGGTAGTAGGTGTTGTCGAACGTCACCACCCATTCGGCATCGTCGTCCGGCGTCTGCAGCGGCGCCACCAGCCAGTAGTTGCCGCCGAGCATGTTGATCGAGGGCAGGCGCTGGCGTGCGGCCAGCCACGCGGGCAGTTCAGCGTAGGCCTGCGGTGGCAGGTCGCCGGAAGTGGCACGGTACGTGGCGACCGGCGGTTCCAGTGGCGGCTGGCCGAACAGGGACCACGTGGCGGCGTGGGCGGCGGGCGCCAGCAAGGTCGCCAACACGAGCAACAGCGCCCACGGCCAGGCGTTCGTCAGGGAACGTCCGGCAACAGGTGTCCATGTGGTCCCGCGACAACGCAACGCTGTCCCCTGTCAGTTTGCGTCCGGAAATCCTAGCACCGGGCTGGATGGGCGAAGTGAAGGCGGCCCCTGGCCCTTCGGCGAACGTACCTGCGTGACGCTCGGGTACAATTTCAGGCCCCCAAGAACGACGGATTCCGACGGTATGGCTTCCCTACGCTTCGCGCTTGCACAGTTCGATTTCCCGGTAGGCGCGGTGGCGGCCAATGCGGCCAAGGTGGGCGACCTGCTGGCGCAGGCGCGCGAAGGTGGCGCTTCGCTGGTGGCTTTCCCCGAGCTGGCCCTGAGCGGCTATCCGCCGGAAGATCTGCTGCTGCGCCCGAGCTTCCTGGTGGCTTGCCAGTGCGAGCTCAATGCGCTGGCAGGCGCCACCAACGGCATCGCCGCGCTGGTGGGCCACCCGCATAGCGAGGGCGAGGTGTACAACGCCGCCAGCCTGCTGCGCCACGGCATCATCGAGCTGACCACGCACAAGCAGGCGCTGCCCAATTACGGCGTGTTCGACGACAAGCGCTATTTCCGCCCCGGCAGCGACAGCGCCGTGGCGCTGATCGACGGCGTTCGCGTGGGCATGATCATCTGCGAAGACATCTGGGAGCCCGAGCCGGCAGCCAAGGCCGCTGCGGCCGGTGCCGAGCTGATCGTGGTGATCAACGCCTCGCCGTGGGACGACGCCAAGCAGACCGGCCGCGAGGACGTGCTGACCGCCCGCGCGCTGGAAACCGGCTGTGCCATCGCCTACGTGAACATGGTCGGTGGACAGGACGAAGTGGTGTACGACGGCGCTTCGATCCTGGTGAATGGCGACGGCAGCATTGCCGCGCGTGCGCCCAGCTTCGTCGACGCCATGTTGTGGGCCGAGTTCGACAGCGAAACGCGCACGCTGCGCGCGGACAACTGGCCCACCGTGCCGGATGCCTCGTATGAGGCAACGTTGTACGCGGCGCTGGTGCGCGGCATCCGCGACTACATCGAGAAGAACGGCTTTCCGGGCGTGTTGCTTGGCCTTTCGGGCGGCATCGATTCCGCGCTGACGCTGGCGCTGGCAGTGGACGCGCTGGGCGCGGACCGCGTCACCGCCGTGATGATGCCCACGCGTTACACCTCGCAGTTGTCGCTGGATGGCGCGCGCGCACAGGCCGAGCAGGTGGGCGTGGATTACCACATCATCAACATCGAGCCGATGGTCGATGCCTTCATCGGCGCGCTCACCCCGGCCTTTGCAGGCAAGACGGCGGACACCACCGAGGAGAACCTGCAGTCGCGCACGCGCGGCGTGACGCTGATGGCGCTGTCCAACAAGCATGGCCGCCTGCTGCTGGCCACCGGCAACAAGAGCGAGATGGCGGTGGGCTATGCCACGCTCTACGGTGACATGTGCGGCGCCTATGCGCCGCTGAAGGACGTCTACAAGACGGTCGTGTATCGCCTGTCCCGCTGGCGCAACGCGCACGCGGCCCGCCTGGGCGAACCGGAGGCCATTCCCTCGGCGGTGATCGACCGCCCGCCGTCGGCGGAGCTGCGCGACAACCAGACCGATCAGGATTCGCTGCCGCCGTACGACGAACTGGACGCCATCCTCGCGCGCTTCATCGAAGGCGAGGAATCGCAGGCGGAAATCACCGCGCAGGGCTACCACGCCGACACCGTGCGACGTGTGGTGCGGCTGGTGCTGCTCAACGAATTCAAGCGTCGCCAGTCCGCACCTGGGCCGCGCGTGACCACGCGCGCATTCGGGCGCGAGCGTCGCTACCCGATCACGTCAGGCTGGAAGTAACCCATAGTCACCTAACGGCCTGTAGGAGCGCACCCTGTGCGCGACCACGGGCTGCGCAGTGCCTCGCAAGGTGTGCTGCTGCCAGGGCTGGAGGCAAGAAGCGGGTGTTGCGGTGGCTATGCGGGCTGCGGTCGCGCACAGGGTGCGCTCCTACAAGGGGCATTGACGTCCGCAGGTGACCCAATAAAAAAGCCGGTGCAATGCACCGGCTTTTCATGCGACCCGGAGTCCCGGGCTGCGATCAGTGGTGACCCGAGAACGGGATCGCCTTGCGCAGCAGCGACGGCGAATGCGGCCACTTCGGATCCTTCAGGTACGGATGATCCGGGTAGTTCAGGGCCAGCACCTGGCGCGTCTGGTCGGCAAGGTTCTTCTGGTCCATGCCGAGGTAGCTGCGGGTGAGGATGGCCAGCGCGTCGCCGGTCTGCGGTGCCTGCTGGTAGTGCTCGATCACGTACTGGGCGCGATTGGCCGAGGCCACGTAGGCGTTGTTGCGCAGGTAGTACTCGGCCACGTTGATCTCGAACTGGGCCAGCACGTCGCGCAGGTAGATCATGCGCTGGCGCGCATCGGCGGTGTAGGCGCTGTCCGGGAAGCGGCGCGAGAGCTCCGAGAAGTCGTCGAACGACTTCAGGTTGAAGCCCTGGTCGCGACGCGTCTGTGCCTCGTTACGCTGCAGCAGGCGCTCCATGGCGCCGCCAGTGCGGTCAAAATTGATCAGGCCGCGCAAGTAATAGGCATAATCCACATGCTTGTGGGTCGGATACGTCTTGATGAAGCGGTTGATCGTGGAATAAGCGTCGTCCGGCTGATTGTCCTTGTACTGCGAGTAGGCCAGATCAAGCTGGGCCTGCTCGTTGTAGTCGCCGGACGGGAAGCGCGCGATCAGTCGCTGGTACGCTTTAGAGGCCGCCGAATAGTCGGCGTGTTCCATCGAGTCGTGAGCCTTGGCGTAAAGCTTATCTACCGGCAGCGTATCGTTGGTGTCCCTCTTGTGGTGGAACATCGAGCATGCGCTCATCGAAAAGGCGATGGCGAGCACGACAAAAACTTTGAAAGCCGGCAGCTTGGTTACGCGCATGAGAAAGGTTCAGATGTTTGAGCGAAAAGGGATGATAGCCGAAACCACCGGGTGCCCGGGGAGCTGGTCATGACAACGATTCGTCACGAAGCCACGGTCCCCCTGTCCGCGGCAGGTCGGAGATTCGACCAGGCATTGGCCGAGATGTTCCCCGACTACTCCCGATCGCGCCTCACGGCGTGGATCAAGGCCGGGGCCGTGACCCTGGACGGCGCCGTGGCGCCACCCCGCCAATTGCTGCGCGGCGGGGAAAAAGTCCAGCTGGAAGCGGTACTTGAGACGGAAGTGGAGCTGGCCCCGGAGGCCATGGACCTGCATATCGTCCACGAGGACGAGCACGTGCTGGTGCTGAACAAGCCGGCCGGCCTGGTGGTGCATCCGGGCGCAGGAAATAGCGCCGGTACCCTGCTGAACGCCTTGCTGCATCACGATCCGGCGCTGGCCCAGCTGCCGCGCGGCGGCATCGTGCACCGGCTGGACAAGGACACCTCGGGCCTGATGGTGGTGGCCAAGAGCCTGCCGGCCCATACCGCGCTGGTGGACATGCTTTCCCGCCACGACGTGGAACGCCAGTACGAGGCCGTGGTGCTGGGCACCCTGGTGGCCGGCGGCACGGTGGACGCACCCATCGGCCGCCACATGGGCGACCGCTTGCGCCAGGCCGTGCGCGACGAGGAGGATGGCAAGCACGCCGTCACCCATTACCGCCTGCGCGAGCGTTTCCGGGCACACAGCCTGCTCCAGTGCAGCCTGGAAACCGGGCGCACGCACCAGATCCGCGTACACATGGCGCACATCAATCACCCGCTGGTGGGCGATCCGCTTTACGGCGGCGGGCTGAAGCTGCCCAAGGGCGCTTCGCCGGAACTGGTGGCGGCCCTGCGCGGCTTCCGCCGTCAGGCCCTGCACGCCGAGCGGCTGGCCTTCGAGCATCCGGTGACCCACGAGCCGCTCTCCTTCAGTGCCGAGCGCCCGGCCGACCAGCAGGCACTGATCGACGCCCTGCGCGCCGACACCGCCCTGGCCGGCCCGGACGACTGGCAGTGAGCATGGACGGTAGCTGGCTGACCCCCGCGTGGCCGGCCCCGCCCGGCGTGCGGGCGGTGGTCAGCACCCGCCAGGGGCCGGGTATCTCCACCGGTGCGTGGGGCCGCTTCAACCTGGGCGCGCGCTGCGGCGATGAGCCGTCGGCGGTGGCCGCCAACCGGGCGGCCGTGCGGTCCGCGCTGGGGCTGTCGCGCGCGGCCCACTGGCTGCAGCAGGTTCACGGCGTGGATGTGGTGGATGTGGACCAGTTGACCGATGCCCAGGAGCCCCGTGCCGATGCCTCGGTAACCCATCAGGTTGGCCAGCCACTGGCCATCCTCACCGCCGATTGCCTGCCGGTGCTGTTCTGCACCACCGATGGCCGTGCCGTGGCGGCGGCCCATGCCGGCTGGCGCGGGCTGCAGGCCGGTGTGCTGGAAGCGACGTTGGATTCACTGCAGTCGCTGCCGGCACAAGTCATGGCGTGGCTGGGGCCGTGTATTGGCCCGGCCAGTTATGAGGTGGGCGGGGAAGTGCGCGATGCCTTCATGGCGTCTGACGCCGGCGCCGCCGGCGGCTTCGAGGCCACGCGCCCCGGGCACTGGCTGTGCGATCTGGCCTGGCTGGCGCGGCGTCGCCTGCAGGCCGCCGGCGTGGCCAGCCTGCATGGCGGTGGTTTCGACACGCGCACGGATGACCGCTTCTATTCCTACCGTCGCGATGGCGCGCAGAGCGGGCGGTTTGCCAGCCTGATCTGGCGGGAAGGCTGATCTGCCTAAATCCCCCCTGTAGGAGCGCCCTTGGGCGCGACCGTCACGCAGGGTGACTCGAAAACGCGAAGGGTTATCGTTGATGCGACCACTGGCAACTGGCGGACGCCGTCAATCTGCGGTCGCGCCCAAGGGCGCTCCTACAGGCGTGGCTTGATGGTGGTCAGCTGGCCAGTCGCCGCAGGAACGCATTCCGCCACGCGGTGACGTCCTGCTTCTCCAGCACGTCCATCATCTGGCGCCAGCGTCGTCGTCGTTCATGCAGCGGCATTTCCAGCGCCACGCCCAGCGCCTCGGCCACTTCCTCCGTGTCGGCCGGATTCACCAGCAGCGCGCCGGCCAGTTCCTGCGCGGCGCCGGCAAAGCGTGACAGCACCAGCACGCCGGGGTCATCCGGGTCCTGGCTGGCCACGTATTCCTTGGCCACCAGGTTCATGCCGTCGCGCAGCGGCGTCACCAGGCCCACGCGCGCACTGCGGTAGTAGCCGCTGAGCAGGCTGTGCGGGAAAGAATTGTTGACGTAGCGAATCGGCACCCAGTCAGGCGCGGCATACATGCCGTTGATGTGGCCGGCCATGCGCTCCAGGTCGCGGCGGATCTGGCGGTACTCCGGCACGCCGCCGCGCGAGGGCGGGGCGATCTGCAGGAAGCTCACCTTGCGGTGCAGCTGCGGTGAGCGTTCCAGCAGTCGCGCATAGGCCTGGAAGCGCTCGGGCAAGCCCTTGGAATAGTCCAGCCGGTCAACGCCGATGATCAGCGCCCGGCCTTCCAGGCTCTGCTTCAGGTCGTGGATCTCCTTGTGTTCGTTGGCGTGGCTGGCCGACGCGACCACTTCCGGGGTGTCGATGCCGATGGGAAACGCTTCGGCGCGGAAGCTGCGGCCTTCCGGCGTGCGGATGCGCCCGTCGCGCCGCATGGTGGCGCCCACTTCGTGCAGGAAATACTCCTCCAGCGCGCGGCGGTCGCGCGCCGTGTGCAGCCCGACCAGGTCGTAGCTGGCCAGGGTTTCCAGCAGCTCCATGTGGCGCGGCAGCGCAATCAGCAGGCTCGCCGGTGGCAGCGGCGTATGCAGGAAGAAGCCGATGCGATTACGCACGCCGCGTTCGCGCAGCATCGCCGCCAGGGGAATCAGGTGATAGTCGTTCACCCAGACCAGGTCGCTGGGGTGGATCAGCGACATCAGCTGCTCGGCAAACAGGTTGTTCACGCGCAGGTAGCCGGCCAGATGCTTGCGGTCGTAGTCGACCAGGTCCGGGCGGAAGTGCAGCAGCGGCCACAGCGTGCGGTTGGCGAAGCCGTCGTAGAAGTCGTCGTGGTCGCTGCGCGAAAGGTCGATGGTGGTGTATTGCACCGGGCCGTCGGTCAATCGATGGACGTCGTCGCCGGTCTGCCGGGCCATCTTGCCGCTCCAGCCAAACCACAGTCCTCCCCGCTCCTGCAGGGCGGCCCGCATGGCCGAGGCGAGCCCGCCGGTGGCGGTCTGGTCGGGAAGCGCCACGCGATTGGAAACCACGATCAATCGTCCCTGACCGTTGTTTCTTCCCACCATCATCACAGTGCATCCTCCCAGCGCCGCGACAGGCGCATGGCCGCCTGGATCAGGCCGACCATCGAATAGGTTTGCGGGAAATTCCCCCAGTGTTCGCCGTTGGCTGGCGCGATGTCTTCCGACAGCAGGCCCAGCGGGTTCCGCTGCGTGAGCATGTGCTCAAACATGGCGCGGGCCCGCTGCTTGCGGCCGGTGGCGGCAAGCGCCTCGATGTACCAGAACGTGCAGATGTTGAAGCTCGTTTCGGGGGCGCCGAAGTCGTCCGGCGCGATGTAGCGGAACAGGTAGTCGCCACGCCCCAGCGCCTCGCCGATGGCATCCACCGTGGCGATGAAGCGCGGGTCCATGGCATCGATGAAGCCGATGTCGGCAAGCAGCAGCAGGCTGGCATCCAGGTGTTCGCCGTCGTAGGCATCGACGAAGGTGCCGAGCTCGGCATTCCATGCGTGCGCCACGATCCGCTCGTGCAGGGCCACGGCTTCGTTGTGCCAGTAGCGCGCGCGGTCGTCCAGGCCCAGCTCGGTGGCGATATGCGCCAGGCGGTCGCACGCTGCCCAGCACATGGCCGCGGAATAGGTGTGTACCGCGCTGCGGCCGCGGTATTCCCACAGGCCCGCGTCGGGCGTCTCGGCCACGCGCAGCGCGATCTCGCCCATGCGTTCCAGGCGGCGGAACGTCAGTTCGTCACCGGGGTGCTCCAGCCGGCGATCGAAGAAAACCTGCGCCGCGGCCAGCACCACCGAGCCATAGACGTCGTTCTGGCGTTGCCGCCAGGCGTCGTTGCCCACCCGCACCGGCCCCATGCCGCGGTAGCCGGTGAGGCTTTCCACCTGGGTCTCGGTCAGCTCGTGCTCGAAAGTGATGCCGAACACCGGGCCAATCTCGTTGTCGCCGTCGGCAGCGACCAGGTTGAACACGTAGCGTATGTACTCCTCCATGCTGCGTGTCGCGCCCAGCCGGTTGAGCGCCCGCACCGTGAAGGCGGCGTCACGGAGCCAGCAATAGCGGTAGTCCCAGTTGCGCTCGGAGTGAGGCGACTCCGGGATGGAGGTGGTGAGCGCTGCCACGATGGCGCCGGTGGCTTCGTACTGGCACAGCTTCAGCGTGATGGCGGCGCGGATGATCGGCTCCTGCCACTCGTACGGCACGGACAGGTAGCGCACCCAGTTGCGCCAGTAGCCCAGCGTGCGTTCAAGCGTGTGGTGGATGAAATCCGCCGGGCTGTGCGTCAGCGTTTCGTCAGGACCCAGCACGAAATGCGCGGGTTTCTCCAGGAAAAACGGCAGGCCGCGCTCGAGCATCACCGAGGCCACGTCGCTGGTCAGTCGCGCCACCACGCCATCAAGCAGGAAGCGGATGTGGTTGCTGCCCGACGTGGTCTGCGGCGTTTCGGCGCCATAGCGGCACAATGGACGGAGCAGCACGCGGATGCGTGGCGTGCCGCCGATGGGGCGCACGCGCCGGGCGATCAGTACAGGATGGTAAAAGCGCCCGCGCGAACGGAAGCGGGGCATGTAGTCGACAATCTCCACGCCCGCGCCGGTTCGGTCGTAAAGGCGGGTGACCAGCACGGCCGTGTTCGGCATGTAGTGCTGTTCGGAGCGCTCGAAGTCTTCGAGCTCGATCGTCCAGTCGCCCCCTTCACGCTGGGGCGACAACAGCGCGCAGAAAGTCGCGTCGCCGTCGAAACGCGGCAGGCAACACCAGACGATGCGGCCGCGTCCGTCGATCAGTGCGGCAACGCTGCCGTTGCCGATGACGCCCAGTTCCAGGCTGGACTGGGTGTCAGGCGTTTCCTCCTGAGGCTGAGGAGTGGGCATGCGAGAGGGCTCCATGCTTGAGTGCGTGCAACACGCGGAACAGCCAGGCGCGCGCGGCGGCGGGCTCCGGCAAGGTGTAGCGGGCGAGGCTTGGTTCGCGGGAACCCACGCGAATGCTCAACCCGCTTTCGAGATTCGCCGTGGCAAAGCCGTGCTCGTCAGTGAGGTCGTCACCCACGTACACCGGCTGGCGCCCACGGAACGGCCAGGCAGACATCAGGGCGGCCACGGCCGAGCCCTTGTCCATGCCTTCGGGTTTCAGTTCGATCACCATGTTGCCCGGCTGCATTTCGTAGCCGGCCAGCGATGGCAGCACGCTTTGCACCTGTTCGCGCAAACGTTCGAACTGCTGCGGCGAGGTGCGGCAATGCAGGGCGACGGCCATGCCCTTGTCTTCCATCAGCACGCCGGGCAGGCCAGCGGCGACGGTGTTGGCAATGTCACGTACCAGCGATCGCCGGCTGGCGCCGATATGCACGCCGCGGTAGCGGCCGTCGGCGCCGCGCAGCTCCAGGCCGTGCAGCCCGGCCATGGCCCATGGCGGATGGCCAAACAGGTCGTCGAGGTCGTCCAGGCTGCGCCCGCTTACCAGGGCCAGCGCGCCATCCAGGGCACCGTAAAGGTCTTCCACCAGTTCGCGCAGGCGCGAATCGACGCAGACCTGGTCGGGATGATCGGTGAAATCCAGCAACGTGCCGTCGACGTCGAGAAACAACGCCCAACGGTCGTCCACGCCAGGCAGTGGCGGAGCCGGTAGAGGCAAGGGGGCGGGCATGGCAGCTTGGGGCACGGGGGATTGCACGGAAGCCAGACTATCAAGGCGAATGTGAAGGCGAGCTATGGACTGGCCGGCGGAAGACCGGAAAAAAGGCCTACACCTGACGTTGACGCGGCTTGAATCATCAGCGGGTGAGCCGCATGTCCTTGGGCAGTGGCGGCACGGCTGCCAAATCCTATTGATCGAGGGGACAACCCATGAGAATGGACAAACTCACCTCGCGTTTTCAGCAGGCGTTGGCGGATGCCCAGTCGCTTGCCGTGGGACGCGACAACAACATGCTTGAACCGGCGCATGTCATGGCCGCGCTGCTGGATCAGCAGGGCGGTTCGACTGCGCCGCTGCTGACGCAGGCGCACGTGAACGTGCCCACCCTGCGCCAGCGGGTGAACGAACTGGTGGATCGCCTGCCGCGCGTCAGCGGGCAGGAAGGCAACATCCACGTCGGCAACGAACTGACCCGTCTGCTCAACCTGACCGACAAGCTGGCTCAGCAGCGCGGTGACCAGTTCATCGCCAGCGAACTGTTCGTGCTGGCGGCGCTGGAAGACAAGGGCGAACTCGGCGCGGCGCTGAAGACTGCCGGCGCCACCAAAGCCAATGTCGAGGCCGCCATCGAGAAGATGCGCGGCGGTGAAAAAGTGCAGAGCGAAAACGCTGAGGACCAGCGCCAGGCGCTGGAGAAATATTGCATCGATCTCACCGCGCGCGCCGAGTCGGGCAAGCTCGATCCGGTGATCGGTCGCGACGAAGAAATCCGCCGCACCATCCAGGTGCTGCAGCGTCGCACCAAGAACAACCCGGTACTGATCGGCGAGCCGGGCGTCGGCAAGACGGCCATCGTCGAGGGGCTGGCGCAGCGTATCGTGAAGGGCGAAGTGCCCGAAGGCCTGCGCGACCGCCGCGTGCTCGCGCTGGACATGGGTGCGCTGATCGCCGGCGCCAAGTTCCGCGGTGAATTCGAAGAGCGCCTGAAGGCAGTGCTCAACGACCTGTCCAAGAACGAAGGCCAGATCATCCTGTTCATCGATGAACTGCACACCATGGTCGGCGCCGGCAAGGCCGATGGCGCCATGGACGCGGGCAACATGCTCAAGCCCGCGCTGGCTCGCGGCGAACTGCACTGCATCGGCGCCACCACGCTGGACGAATACCGCAAGTACATCGAGAAGGACGCCGCGCTGGAGCGCCGCTTCCAGAAGGTCTACGTGGGCGAGCCCAGCGTGGAAGACACCATCGCCATCCTGCGCGGCCTGAAGGAACGCTACGCAGTGCACCACGGCGTGGAGATCACCGACCCGGCCATCGTGGCCGCCGCCACGTTGTCCAATCGCTACATCCCGGATCGGCAGCTGCCGGACAAGGCCATCGACCTGATGGACGAGGCCGCCTCGCGCATCCGCATGGAGATCGACTCCAAGCCGGAAGAGCTGGACCGTCTGGAGCGTCGACTGATCCAGCTGAAGATCCAGCGCGAGATGCTGAAGAAGGAAACCGACGACGCGTCGAAGAAGCGCCTCGCCGACCTGGAAGCAGATATCGAGAAACTCGAGCGCGAGTTCTCCGATCTCAATGAAATCTGGAAATCCGAAAAGGCCGCGCTGCAGGGTGCGACCAAGGTGAAAGAGCAGATCGAGGCCGCCCGCGTGGAGCTGGAAACCGCGCAGCGTCACCAGGACTACGCCAAGATGAGCGAGATCCAGTACGGCAAGCTGCCGGAACTGGAGAAGCAGCTTGCCGCCGCACAGGCCGCCGAAAAGCAGGACTTCAAGCTGGTGCAGGATCGCGTCACCGAGGAAGAAATCGCCGAGGTGGTGTCGCGCTGGACGGGCATTCCCGTCAACAAGATGCTGGAAGGCGAGCGCGACAAGTTGCTGCACATGGAAGAAGCGCTGCACAAGCGCGTGGTGGGCCAGGACGAGGCCGTGCGTGCCGTATCCGACGCAATCCGTCGAGCCCGTGCCGGCCTGTCCGACCCCAATCGTCCGAATGGTTCGTTCCTGTTCCTTGGCCCCACCGGTGTCGGCAAGACCGAGCTGTGCAAGGCCCTGGCCGAATTCATGTTCGATACCACGGATGCGATGGTGCGCATCGACATGAGCGAGTTCATGGAGAAGCACTCCGTGAGCCGCCTGATCGGCGCACCCCCGGGTTACGTGGGCTATGAGGAAGGCGGTTACCTCACCGAAGCCGTGCGTCGTCGCCCGTACAGCGTCATCCTGCTGGACGAGGTGGAGAAGGCGCATCCGGATGTGTTCAACATCCTGCTGCAGGTGCTCGATGACGGACGCCTCACCGACGGCCAGGGCCGCACGGTGGACTTCCGCAACACGGTCATCGTGATGACCTCCAACCTGGGTTCGCAGATGATCCAGGAGCACGCAGGCGATTCCGAAGCCGATTACGTGCAGATGAAGGCCGCCGTGCTGGGCGTGGTGCAGGCGCACTTCCGCCCTGAGTTCATCAACCGACTCGACGAACTGGTGGTGTTCCGTCCGCTGGAGAAGAAGCAGATCCGCAAGATCGCCCTGATCCAGCTGACCTACCTGGAGAAGCGACTGGCCGAACGCCAGCTGCGCATGGAGATCAGCGACAAGGCGCTGGACCTGCTGGGCAATGTCGGCTTCGATCCGGTGTATGGCGCGCGGCCGCTGAAGCGGGCGATCCAGCAGCAGCTGGAGAATCCGTTGGCGCGCGAGATCCTGGAAGGGAAGTTTGCGGCGGGCGAGACCATTGTGGTGGATGCGGCGCAGGGGCACCTGACGTTCCACAAGCAGTGATGTTTTTGCCGCGGTGAGTTTTGGGTGTTTGGAGCGCCCGTCCTGCGAGAGTGGGGCGGGCGTTTTCTTTTTTGGGGCTCGGGTGGGGGTTGGTTTTTGTTGCTCGCGCCCGGCGGGAGCTTGTCGGTACTGATGGGGGCTTTGGCTTTGCGCGATGAGGTGGGCTGAGGTGAGGGCCAGTCTCGCCTCACAGCTTCCTTCTTTAGCCGTCACCCCTGCGTAGGCAGGGGTCCAGTGACTTTGCTTTGGGCCTTCGGGTTCTAGCGCTACCGCGACCTGGCCGCTTACGCAGCGGGCGTTCCGACCTCCTGCCGGAGGCCGGGTCACTTTTCTTTGCTTGCCCAAAGAAAAGTAACCAAAAGAAAAGGCCCCCCCATCGCGGCGCTGGCCGGTGAAGCCGGCCAGTCCGTGAGGGTCGGCCGGGCTTTTCGACAGGACTTCCATGTCCTGTCGAAAAGGGATCGGCATCCTTGCCGATCCCCCTGCGGGCCTGTCGTCCGCCCCTCACCGCCGCTCAAGGGGGCGGGTAGGTCAAAAGCCAGAGCCAGAGCCGAAGGCTCGTGCAGCTGCGCTGCACATCGCGTCGCAGGGTGCGACGGCACATGGCGTGCCGGCTTAGCTTGTCTGTAGGAGCGCACCCTGTGCGCGACCACCTGACGGAGCGGTATCGACACGACGCTGCGGTCGCGCACAAGGTGCGCTCCTACAGGGAGTATCTCGCACCGTGTGAAGTCTGTTTCTCTCTCACCTCAGTGCTCACCCCAGTCCTCTCCCGAACGGGAGAGGACGAGCGACAGGTGATGTTCAACGTGAACCCCCTAGGGGCAAGGAAGGAGGTGCCGCAAAGCGGCACGACGCTCCGCGTTAAGTCCTCAGAGCCATGGCGCGTTGCGAAGCGCTTGGAAGTACCCGCTGTGTAGAGGCGGAGGTTGTCCCGCAACCCGGCTTCCTCACCCGTTCGGGCTTATCCCATCGGTATGCTGCCAGCCTTTAAGGCCATTTTCTTTGGGTTACTTTTCTTTTGGGCCAGCAAAAGAAAAGTGACTCGGCCTCCGGCAGGAGGTCGAAACGCCTCCGCTGCGTAAGCGGCAACCTGGCGCCGGCATTACTACCGAAGGCACAGAGCAAAGGCACTGGATGACCCGCCCTCCGGCGGTTAAAAAGCGCCTCCTGCCTTCGCAGGAATGACGGTGAGGTGAGAACCGATCACTGAGGGCATGGAGGGCCAGCCGTGCGGCTGACCAAAAGCGCCTGGCCACATCCCCAGACACCCCACCCCAGACACCCCACCCCAAACGTTCACATTTCGTTGTCTGCTACCATGCCGCCACCTGAGGTGACCAACGGCCAACCGGCCGAAGGTTGAAACGGGAATCCGGTGCGGCGCGCAAGCGCCTATTCCGGAGCTGCCCCCGCAACGGTAGGCGAGTGCGATCCATAGGGGATCGACAGAACGACATCAAGCCACTGTGCCGCGCGCACGGGAAGGCGTCGATCTGGAAGACATCAGTCTTCGCCCGCGAGCCCGGAGACCGGCCTCAAGGTACGACCAGACAGGCGGTGGGCCATGTTGGGGATGCCGTGTTTCGCGCGGCCGCCAAACCCTCGCCACCTGTCCTTTTTTCATGCGATCCGCGCGGGCAGGCGCGGTTGAGGAGCATTGTTTTGGCCATCCGAATTTCCACGGTCCGTCGTTCCGTACTGGCGACGGCACTTTTGTCTGTCATTTTTCCGGCCTTCGCCGATGACACGACCAACCTCAACGGCGTCGTGGTCACCGCCACGCGCACCGAGCAGACCCAGGAGCAGACGCTGTCGGCGGTCACGGTGATCGACCGGGCTGACATCGAGCGCCTGCAGCCGGCTTCGCTGGGCGACCTGCTGCGCGGCACGCCGGGTATGCAGATTGTCAACAACGGCGGCCCCGGCAAGTCGACCAGCGCGTTCCTGCGCGGTACCGAGTCTGACCACGTGCTGGTGCTGATCGATGGCGTGAAGGTGGGCTCGGCCACGCTGGGCACGGCGTCGTTGCAGGACATTCCGGTGGACCAGATCGAGCGCATCGAAATCGTGCGCGGTCCGTTCTCCAGCCTGTACGGCTCGGAAGCCATTGGTGGCGTGATCCAGATTTTCACGCGACGCCCGGAAGGCGCCTTCGTGCCGTCCTTCAGCCTGGGCGTGGGGAGTTATAGCCATCTGAACGGTTCGGCCGGGTTTGCCGGCAAGAGCGGCAATGGCTGGTACTCGGTGGAGGTGTCGCACGACCAGACGCACGGCATCAATTCGTGCCGGATCGGCGCGGCGGAAGTGGGTGCGGCTTGCTATGCCGACCAGCCGGACAAGGACGGCTACCGCAACACCGCCGCTACGGTGCAGGGTGGTTACACGTTCGATGAGCAGTGGGACGCGGATGTTCGCCTGTTCCGTGCCGAGGGCCACAATTACTACGACGGTACCTACACGGACTCCGACAAAAGCGCCACGCAGGTCGTGGGTGGCAGCGTCCATTATCGTCCTGCCAGCAACGTCAAGCTGACGCTCAGCGCCGGCACCAGTGGCGATTTCGAGAAGGATTTCTACCAGGGCGATTACGTCAGCCGCTACGACACGCACCGCGATGTCGGTTCGCTGCAGGCCGACGTCGGCTTCTGGGGTGGCCTGCTCACCACCGGTTTCGACTGGCAGCGCGACCACGTGGACAGCACCGCGGGTTACATCAACCCGTACACGCAGGTTCCGGTCGACAGCCGTATCAATCGCGGCCTGTTCGCGCAGTGGCAGCAGACTTTCGGCAGCCAGTCGATCCAGGCCAGCGTGCGCCATGACGACAATAGCCAGTTCGGCAGCAAGAACACCGGCAGCCTGCTGTGGGGCTGGGACTTTACCCAGACGCTGCGCCTGACGGCCAGCTACGGCACGGCGTTCAAGGCGCCGACCTTCAACGACCTGTACTACCCGTACTACGGCAACCCGGACCTCAAGCCCGAAACCTCGCACAACATCGAGCTGGGACTGCGCGGCAGCTATGGCTGGGGTTACTGGTCGTTGAATGCCTTCCGCAACAACGTGAACAACCTGATCACGTATGACGCCACCACGCAGGCAGCCGCCAATGTGGACAAGGCGCGCATCCGCGGGGCGGAAGGCGTGGTGAGCGGTAACCTGGCGGGCTGGCTGGTGACAGGTACGGCCACCTGGCTCGACCCGCGTGACGAGTCCACCGCTTACGAGGGCAACCTGCTGCCGCGCCGTGCGCGCCAGACGGGCAATGTCGACATCGATCGCAGCTTCGGCGACTTCAGCGTCGGCGGTACCTGGTTCGTGTCGGGCCGCCGTTACGACGATCTGGCCAACCGTCACCCGCTGGGCGGCTACGCCATCACCAACCTGCGCGTGGCCTACGCCATTTCGCGGGACTTCAAGCTGCAGCTGGCCTTGAACAACGCGTTTGCCAAGGACTACGAAACCGCCTGGTACTTCAACCAGCCCGGCCGCAACTATATGTTGACACTGCGTTATCAGCCCGCGCAGTAATCCATGAGGCCGGGCCCTGCAAAGGGACCCGGCGTCGTTCCACGATGCATCGATCAGGAGAGCTCCCGTGAAAGCACTGTCGGTTTCCCGATTCAACGCGTTATGGCTGGTGCTGATGGCGGTGATGATGGCCACCCGCTTCAAGCACTTCGGCGACATGCTGCACTTGCCCGATGCATCCATGGCGATCTTCTTTCTCGGCGGCTTGTACCTGCGTCACCACTGGACCTTCGTGGTCATGGTGCTGCTTGCGGTGGCGCTGGACTGGGTGTCCATCAGCTATGCGGGCGTCAGTGACTTCTGCATCACGCTGGCGTATTCGTTCCTGCCGCTGGCGTACGCGGTGCTGTGGTACGCGGGCCGCTGGTATGCGCCGCGCATGACCGGGCGTGCGATGTCCTACCTCGCTGCGTTCATCGTGGCGCTGCTGGCGGCGATCGGTTCGTTCGCCATTTCCAATGGCTCGTTCTACTGGCTGGGCGGTCGCTACGCCAATCCGCACATGAGCGAATATGTGGCGCGCCTGTGGCAGTGGGGCCCGCTGTTCGTGCGCACCACCATCAGTTACGTCGCGGTGGCGCTGGTGCTACAGGCCGTGGTGTCACGTGTCGTAGCCTCCACCAACGGCCACGAAAAGGCACGCGCATGAGCGAGCGCGATGACAGCCTGAGTCCGGAGGAGCGTCATCGCGAGCGCATGCAGCGCAAGAAGGAGCTGGTCGATCGCAAGATCGCCCGGGCCACCATCGAGCGCGGCGTGCTGGTGGTCAATACCGGTAACGGCAAGGGCAAGAGCTCGTCCGGCTTCGGCATGCTGGCGCGTTCGCTGGGGCATGGGTTCCACTGCGGCGTGGTGCAGTTCATCAAGGGCAGTTTTTCCACGGGTGAAGAAGCGTTCTTCCGCCGCTTTCCCGATGAACTCGATTATCACGTGATGGGCGAAGGCTATACGTGGGAAACGCAGGACAAGGCGCGCGACATCCAGGCGGCTGATGCCGCGTGGCAGATTGCAGCGCGGATGCTGGCTGACCCGTCATACGACTTCGTGCTGCTCGACGAGCTGAACATTGCCCTGGTGAAGGGCTACATCGACGTGGCAAAGGTGTGCGATGCCCTGCGCGCGCGTCCGCCGGAGCAGCATGTGGTGATCACCGGGCGCGGTGCACCGGATACGCTGGTGGAGCTGGCCGATACGGTAACGGAAATGCGCGTGGTGAAGCACGCCTTCCAGGCGGGCATCAAGGCACAGAAAGGCATTGAACTCTGACGCGCCAGCGGACGTGTCGGGTGGAAGAACAAACAGGAGTCGTCGATGACCGACCATAACGCCGCATGTCCTGCACTGCTGGTTTCCGCGCCGGCATCGGGGCAGGGCAAGACGTCGGTAACGGCGGCACTCGCGCGCTGGCATGCACGGCAGGGCAAGCGGGTGCGCGTGTTCAAGACCGGCCCGGATTTTCTCGATCCCATGGTGCTGGAGCGCGCGAGCGGCGCGCCTGTCTATCAGCTCGACCTGTGGATGAACGGCGAGGATGATGTACGGGCGCGGCTGCACGAAGCGGCTGCCGATGCCGACCTGATCCTTGTCGAAGGCGTGATGGGGCTGTTCGATGGCGGCACGTCCAGCGCGGATCTGGCGCTGCGCTTTGGCCTGCCCGTGCTTGCCGTGATCGACGGCTCTGCCATGGCGCAGACGTTCGGCGCACTGGCGCTGGGCCTGGCGCGTTATCGCGACGGTTTGCGGGTGCATGGCGTGGCCGCCAATCGGGTGGGCAGCGCCTATCACGCGCAATTGCTGGCCGGCAGCTTGCCGGACGACCTGCACTGGCTGGGCGCACTGCCGCGCGACGTCGCTCTCGCCTTGCCCGAGCGGCATCTTGGCCTGGTAGCCGCAGCCGAACTTGGGGATATCGATGCGCGGCTCGATGCTCTCGCGGACGCATGGGCTACCCATGCATCGGCTGACTTGCCTGCGCCGGTGACGTTTCCTTCGGCATCGCGTGCGGCAGTGCCGGCGACCCTGCGCGGTGTCCGCATTGCCATCGCGCGCGACGCGGCGTTCTGCTTCGTCTATCCGGCCAACCTCGATCTGTTGCGCGAGGCCGGGGCGCAGCTGTGCTTCTTCTCGCCGCTGGCCGGCGAGACGTTGCCGGCCTGCGATGCGGCGTGGTTGCCCGGCGGTTATCCGGAACTGCACTTGTTGACGCTTTCGCAGAACAACACATTGCGTGAAGCACTGCACGCGCATGTGGAGGCAGGACGTCCCCTGCTCGCCGAATGCGGCGGCATGTTGTATGCGCTCGATTCACTGGCCGACGTGGAAGGCGCGAGCTTTCCGATGGCGGGCCTGTTGCGTGGCAAGGCCGCCATGCAGAAACGGCTGGGCGGGCTCGGGATGCAGGCAGTCGCCCTGCCGGAAGGCGCATTGCGGGGGCATACCTTTCATTACGCGCTGGCCGAGATCGACGAGGATCCCATCGCCATGGCCAGCAATCCCGATGGCGGGCCGAGCAAGGAGGGCGTGTACCGCCGCGGACGTTTCACCGCGAGCTTCATGCATCTTTACTTTCCGTCGAATCCGGTGGCGGCTGTGGCGTTGTTCCTGCCATGAGCACGGCGTTGGCGATGGTGCTGGCCGTGATGATGGATGCCTGGCTGGGCGAGCCGCGACGGTGGCATCCGCTGGTTTTGTTCGGGCGCCTGGCGCGCTTCATCGAGTCGCATGGCCACGCCGATCGTCGCGTGGCGGGCGTCCTTGCATGGGGGCTGGCCGTGCTGCCGCTGGTGGCGGTGACGGGGTTGCTGGAGGTGTGGTGGCGACGAGCCGCGCCCTGGCTGTGGTTCGCGTTGGAGGTGGTCGTGCTCTATCTGGTGATCGGGCTGCGCAGCCTGGCTGACCATGCGTTGCCCGTGGCGCGCGCGCTGACAGAGGGCGACCTGGCGGGTGCACGCACGGCGGTGGGGCGCATGGTGAGCCGCGACACGTTTGCGCTGGACGACACCCGGGTGGCTGCCGCGGCGACGGAGTCGGTGCTGGAGAACGGCAATGATGCCGTGTTCGGTGCGTTGTTCTGGTTTGCACTGCTGGGTGCGCCGGGTGCGGTGCTCTACCGTCTGGCCAATACGCTGGACGCCATGTGGGGCTACCGCACGGAACGCTACGAGTGTTACGGCTGGGCCGCGGCGCGCATCGATGACGTGCTCAACTTTCTTCCGGCACGGTTGACCGCGCTCAGCTATGTGCTGCTGGGTGATGCGCCGCGCGCCTGGCGTTGCTGGCGCGTGCAGGCAACGCGATGGGATAGCCCCAATGCCGGCCCGGTGATGGCCTCCGGCGCGGGCGCACTGGGCGTGCAGCTCGGTGGTGCCGCGCCTTACGACGGTGTGTGGGAATCGCGGCCTGAGCTGGGTGAGGGTGCCCGGCCCGATGCGCATGCCATTGTGCGTGCCCTGCAACTGGTCCGGCGCAGCGTCGTGCTGTGGCTGGTGGTGGCTGTCACGCTTGGTCTTGCCCAATGGAGTGCCAGCCATGCTTGAACACGGTGGACGCCTGCTGCGCGCCGCGCGCGACTACGGCATTCCGCCGGAACACTGGCTGGATCTCTCCACCGGCATCAGTCCATTTGCATGGCCGGTGCCTGCCGTGCCAGCGTCCGTGTGGCAGCGACTTCCGGACGACGACGACGGACTGGCGGAGGCTGCTTGCGCTTACTACGGCGCGCCACAGCTGTTGCCGGTGGCCGGTTCGCAAGCCGCCATCCAGGCCTTGCCCTTGTTGAGGTCGTCATCACGCGTGGGCGTGATCTGGCCGGGATACAACGAGCACGCGCACGCCTGGCGTCGCGCTGGGCATGCGGTGGAAACCTTGCCTGCTGCCACGTTGCTGGCCGAGGCGGCGAGGTTCGACGTGATCGTGCTGATCCATCCGAACAATCCCGGCGCCGAGCGCTTCGAGCGCGCGAGCCTGCTCGCCTGTCACGAAACTCTGGCGGCACGCGGTGGCTGGCTGGTGGTGGACGAAGCCTTCATGGACGCTACGCCCGGCGACAGCCTGTGCGGCGATGCGGGGCGTGAGGGTCTGGTGGTGCTGCGTTCAAGCGGCAAGTTTTTCGGCATGGCGGGAGCACGCGCAGGATTCGTTGCTGCGCATCCGGCCTTGCTCGACGCGCTGCGCGAACAGCTGGGGCCGTGGACGCTGAGCGGGCCGACGCGTTACGCGATGAGGCTGGCGCTGTCCGATCACGCATGGCACGTCGAGGCGCGTGCATGGCTGCATCGGGCCAGCGCGCGCCTGGCAGCCGTGCTGTCGCGTCATGACATGACGCCGACGGCCGGCAGTGCATTCTTCCAGTGGTGGCAGGACGCACGGGCCGAAGCCGTGCACGTGGCGCTGGCGCGGCAAGGCATTTTTACGCGACTTTTCACGGCGCCGGCCAGCCTGCGCTTCGGCCTGCCGGCCGACGACGCAGGATTTTGCCGGCTCGACGACGCGCTTCAAACGCTGGACTAGACGAGGTAACAAACCATGACCGCCCGCGTGTTGATGGTGCAGGGCTGTACGTCCGATGCGGGCAAGAGCACGCTGGTGGCGGGCCTGTGCCGGTGGTTGCATCGGCGAGGCGTATCGGTGGCGCCGTTCAAGCCACAGAATATGGCGCTCAATTCCGCCGTGACGGTGGACGGCGGGGAGATCGGCCGCGCACAGGCCGTGCAGGCGCAGGCGGCCGGCCTGTTGCCGCATACGGATTTCAATCCCGTGCTGCTCAAGCCCAACAGCGACATCGGTGCACAGGTGATCGTGCATGGACACGCGGTGGCCAACATGGATGCGCGCGACTATCACCACTACAAGCGCGTGGCGATGGACGCCGTGCTGGCCTCGCATCATCGACTGGTCGAACGCTACGACGCAGTCCTCGTCGAGGGCGCGGGCAGCCCCGCCGAGATCAACCTTCGTGATCGTGACATCGCCAACATGGGCTACGCCGAAGCGGTGGATTGCCCGGTGCTGCTGGTCGCCGATATCGACCGTGGCGGCGTGTTTGCCCATCTGGTCGGCACGCTGGCCTTGCTCTCGGCCAGCGAACGCGAGCGCGTCGCTGGCTTCGTCATCAATCGTTTCCGCGGCGACATCGCCTTGCTGCAACCCGGGCTGGATTGGCTGGAGCGGGAAACGGGCAAGCCGGTGCTTGGCGTGTTGCCTTACCTGCACGGCCTGCAGCTGGAAGCGGAGGACGCCCTGCCGCAGGAGATCACCCGCAAGCCGGGCGCGCGGCTGCGCGTAGTCGTGCCGGTGCTGCAGCGCATCAGCAACCACACGGACTTCGACGCCTTGCGTGCGCACCCCGACGTCGACTTCCGTTTTGTCCGTGCCGACGAAGCGCATCCGCCCGCCGACCTGATCGTGTTGCCCGGTTCGAAATCCACGCGCGACGACCTGGCCTGGCTGCGCGCGCAGGGATGGGAGGAAACGATCTCACGACACTTGCGTTACGGCGGCAAGCTCATCGGCATCTGTGGTGGCTTCCAGATGCTGGGGCGATTCGTGCATGATCCGCAGGGTATTGAGAGCGCGCCGGGTTCGAGCCAGGGATTGGGTTGGTTGCGGATGGAGACCACGCTGGAAGCACGCAAGCAATTGCGGCGCGTGGAAGGAACACTGGCCCTTGGGGGTGTGCGGGTGAGCGGCTATGAAATCCACTGCGGCATCAGTCGTGGTGAAGCGCTGGACAAGCCCGCGAGCATGCTCGATACGGGCGAGCCTGACGGCGCGCTGTCGGCTGATGGTCAGATTCTCGGAAGCTATCTTCATGGACTGTTCGACCAGCCGCAGGCACTGACGGCGCTGCTGGCGTGGGCGGGTGTGCGTCACGCTGCACCGCTCGACATGCATGCGTTGCGCGAGGCCAGCATCGACCGTGTCGCCGATGCGGTGGAAGCACATCTGGATACCACGACCCTGTCACGACTGCTGTCCTTGCCGACGGAGGTTGCGCCGTGCGCACCTTGATCCTGGGTGGTGCCCGCTCCGGCAAGAGTGCGCTGGCCGAGCGACTGGCGGCCGAGTCCGGCCACGAGGTGGTCTACATCGCCACAGCGCAGGCGCATGACGAGGAAATGGCCACGCGCATCGCGCACCATCGCGCGCAGCGCCCCGCGCATTGGCTGAGTGTTGAAGAACCCCTGGCGCTTGCCGCCGCACTGCAGGCGCATGCGCGCCCCGGGCGTTGCGTGCTGGTCGATTGCCTCACGCTGTGGCTCAGCAACCTGCTGGGCGATAGCGATGGCAAACGTTTCAAACAAGAGCGCGCTGCGCTGCTGCACCTGTTGCCCTCGTTGAAGGGACAGGTGCTCATGGTCAGCAACGAAGTGGGGCTCGGCGTGGTCCCCATGGGCGAGCTGACACGACGTTTCGTGGATGAAGCCGGTCGGCTGCACCAGGCGCTTGCCGCACAGTGCGAGCGGGTGCTGTTTGTCGCCGCCGGATTGCCAATGCCCCTCAAAGGAAGCCTTGCATGAGCCAAGACTGGCTGACCGAACCCTGCTTCGCCATCGATGAAGCAAGCCGCGAACGTGCGCTGCAGCACCAGTCGCAGCTGACCAAGCCGCCGGGTTCGCTGGGCACGCTGGAAGCCATGGCCGTGCGACTGGCCGGCATGCAGCATGTGGTCACCCCGTCGGTGCAGTCGGTGTGGATCAGCGTGTTCGCGGCTGATCATGGCGTGGCCGCCGAAGGCGTGTCTGCGTTTCCGCAGGTGGTCACCGGCGAGATGATCCGCAACTTCGCCAGCGGCGGCGCGGCCATCAGCGTGCTTGCGCGCAGCCTGGGCGCCATGCTCGAAGTGGTGAACCTGGGTACGGTGAATGATCCGGGTGAACTGCCGCATGTGCGTCGCGCCATCATCGCGCCGCAGACCAGCAATTTCTGCGAGCGTCCCGCCATGAGCGCGGTGCAGCTCGAACTGGCCCTGCGCGCCGGCGCCGACAGCGCGCAGGCTGCGCAGGATGCCGGCGCGAAACTGTTCATCGGTGGCGAAATGGGCATCGCCAACACCACCTCCGCTGCAGCGCTTGCCTGCGGCCTGCTGGGCGACACCCCGGGAGCGCTGGCTGGCGCAGGCACCGGCCTGGATGCCAAGGGCATCCAGCACAAGGCCGCGGTGATCGAGCGTGCGCTCGCGCTTTACCCGTCCGATGATGACGACGCACTGGCCTGGCTGGCGCGCGTGGGTGGTTTCGAAATTGCGGCGTTGTGTGGCGCGTACATCAGTGCAGCGCAGCGCGGCATTCCGGTGCTGGTGGATGGCTTCATCACCACGGCCGCGGCGTTGGCTGCCGTGCGCATCAATCCGTCGAGCCGCGACTGGATGTTCTTCGCGCATCGTTCGCGCGAACGCGGTCATGCGCGCCTGCTATCCGTGCTGGAAGCCGATCCGCTGCTTGATCTGGGCCTGCGTCTGGGCGAAGGCAGCGGCGCCGCGATGGCGGTGCCGATGATGCGCCTGGCTTGCGACCTGCACTCCCGCATGGCGACCTTCGCGCAGGCGGGGGTGAGCGGCGCATGATCGGAAAACACATCGGCATCGATTTGTTGCGCCATGGCGACACCGGACAGCGCAGCTATCGCGGCCAGCTGGATGACAGCCTCAGCGCGCTCGGCTGGAGCCAGTTGCGCGCGGCAATCTTCGGGCGCAGCTGGGATGCCATCGTAAGCTCGCCACTGCGCCGTTGCGCGGAATTTGCACAGGATCTGTCCGGCGCAAGGCGGGTGCCGCTGCGCATCGATGCGCGCCTGGCCGAATACCATTTCGGCGACTGGCAGGGTGTGCCCATCGAGACGCTGGCAGAGGAACAGGGCGAGGCGTTGAAGCATTTCTGGATGGATCCGGTGGCGCACCCGCCGCCGGGTGGTGAGCCGTTTGCCGCGTTCCGCGAGCGTTTGTGCGCCGCGTTGAACGACGTGGCCGAGGAAGCGCAGACGCAGCGCGTGCTGGTGGTGACGCACGGCGGCGCGATCCGGCTGCTGCGCTGTGAGGCGGAAGGGCGCGACTTCGGCGAGATGGCGAACCTCGAGGTGCCGCATGCCTCACTGCATTCGTTGCACTGGAACACGCCGGCCGTGACCCAGGCTGGCAGCTGATGCGCGGACTGTTCGCCGCCATCGGGTTTCTCACGCGCTTGCCGGTGCCGGCACGCGTGTTCGATGGCGCACGCTCGCCCTCGGCGCAGCTGGCCTGGTACCCGGCGGTGGGGCTGTTGATCGGCGGCCTGCTCTGGTGCCTGGGATGGCTGTTGTCCGGTGCGCCGCCCTTGCTGGCGGCGGCGCTGTTGCTGGCCGGGTGGGTGGTGCTTACCGGCGCGCTGCATCTGGATGGCCTGGCCGACAGTGCGGATGCGTGGGTGGGCGGCATGGGTGATCGCGAGCGCACGCTGGCGATCATGAAGGATCCTCGCAGCGGCCCGATCGGGGTGACGGCGGTGGTGCTGGTGCTGCTGCTGAAGTTCGCGGCGCTGGCGAGCCTGCCGCACCCGTCTGCCGTACTCGTGGTGGCTCCGTTGCTGGGCCGTGCCGCCCTGACGTTCGCCTTCATGACCACGCCCTACGTGCGCAGCGCCGGGATAGGCAGCGGGCTGGTCGGGGAATCGCCGCTGGCCTGCACCGCGGCGTTGCTGTTGGCAGTTGTGCTCAGCGTGCTGACCGGCTGGCATGGCGTGCGTGCCCTGGTCGCGGCGCTGCTGGTCTTCGCCTGGTGGCGCTGGGCGTGCCGGCGTCGCCTGGGCGGCATGACCGGCGATACCTGCGGTGCGCTCACCGAGCTGACCGAGATGGCCGTGCTGGTCGCCTGGGCCCTCTGATCGCGCCTTATCGTTGAAATCGGGCGGTTCGGCTCGATAATGGAGCGTTGTCGCCAGGCGATGCCGGTGGTTGATCCCGGCGCGGCGGCGAGCGATTTCCCGGAGTATCCATGCCTATCTACGAATTCGAATGCAGCAGCTGCGGTCATCGTTTTGACCGCCTGCAGAAGATGTCCGATCCCGATCCGTCGGTCTGTCCCGCCTGTGACGTGGCCGAAGTGAAGCGCCGCGTGAGCGCGCCGGGCTTCCGCCTGGCCGGCAGCGGCTGGTACGAGACCGACTTCAAGAAGGACGGCGACAAGAAGCGCAACCTGGCCGGCGACGGCGGTGCTTCGTCGTCGGGTTCGTCCAGTTCGTCGGGCTCATCCGGATCGTCCGGCGACAGCTGATCGCGCGACCTGCCTGAATGCCGGATAGCCGGTCGGCAGGTTTTTGCGGGAAGTCGCAAGTTATTCAATTCCGGTTGAAGATGTCCCCACTAGCGTGACGCCCCGTCACAGTGAAGGAGTGGGTGGATGTTACGGACAAGAACGGGCTTGATGGGCGTGGCCGCGGGCCTGTTGGCGGGCCTGATGTGGGTTTCGGCCCCGGTCGCCCATGCTCAGGGGCGGGATTCGGTGCGTTGCGGCAGCGACGATGGCCGCTTCCAGCGTTGCCAGGTGCCCTGGCGCGACGCGGAGATGATCCGTCAGGAATCGAACAGCCCGTGCGTGCGCGGCGACACCTGGGGCGTCGATCGCGGCGGCCTGTGGGTGGATCGTGGATGCCGTGGCCAGTTCGTGGAGATGGGCCGTGGCGGCTACCGTCCGCCGAACAACGGCTATTACCCGCCGCCGGGCTATCGCCCGCCGGACAATGGATGGCGCCCGGGCCCCGACTGGGACCGCGAGATCCGTTTCCAGTGCGAAAGCAACGATCACCAGTACCACTTCTGCCAGGTGGACGTGGGTGGTCGCGGCGACGTGAGCCTGGTGCGCCAGCTGTCCGGCACCGGTTGCCAGGAGGGCTACAACTGGGGCTGGAACCGCGCCGGCGTATGGGTTTCCAAGGGTTGCCGCGGCCTGTTCTCGGTCAATCGCCGCTGGTAAATGGTTGAAACCGGGGCCCCGGGGCGGTTGCCATGCCGCCCCGGGCGCCCGTCCCGGGGCAGGCCGGTGTTAACATTCCGGGTCTTCTTGTCCACGCATCACGCCGCCCTGCGGCCCGGAGTTCCAAGCGCATGCGCACGCATTACTGCGGCCTCATCGATGAGGCACTGGTCGGCCAGACCGTCACCCTTTGCGGCTGGGTCAACACCCTCCGCCTGCAGAGCCACGTGGCTTTCGTCGACCTGCGCGACCACGAGGGTCTCGCCCAGGTAGTGATCGAGCGTGAGAACGCCGACGCGTTCGCCGTGGCCAACGAGATCGGTAACGAATACTGCCTGCGCGTCACCGGCACCATCCGCAAGCGCCTGTCGGTGAACGACAAGCTGCGCACCGGCACGGTGGAACTGGTCGCCGACAAGGTGGAGATCCTCAACGCCGCGAAGGACCTGCCGTTCGCGCTGCACGAGAATCCCAACGAGGACATGCGGATGACCTACCGCTACCTCGACCTGCGCCGGCCCGAAATGCAGAAGATGATGCGCCGTCGCATCAAGCTGGTGCAGTCGCTGCGCCGCTACCTGGACGCCGCCGGTTTCCAGGACATCGAAACGCCCATCCTCACCAAGGCCACGCCGGAAGGTGCGCGCGACTACCTGGTGCCCAGCCGCGTGCACCCGGGTCAGTTCTACGCGCTGCCGCAGTCGCCGCAGCTGTTCAAGCAGATCCTGATGATGGCCGGTTTCGATCGCTACTATCAGATCGCCCGCT
This sequence comes from Dyella telluris, assembly GCF_014297575.1. Classification (NCBI taxonomy): domain Bacteria; kingdom Pseudomonadati; phylum Pseudomonadota; class Gammaproteobacteria; order Lysobacterales; family Rhodanobacteraceae; genus Dyella; species Dyella telluris. The sequence goes on from NZ_CP060412.1 coordinate 3,126,523, forward strand.
GCTTCCGCGACGAGGACCTGCGCGCCGACCGCCAGCCGGAATTCACCCAGCTCGACCTTGAGTTCGCCTTCGTCGAAGAGAAGGACGTGCAGGACTTCGTGGAGGAACTGATCCGCCACGTGTTCAAGGAAGTGGTGAACGTCGAGCTCGACGAGGTGTTCCCGCGCATGACCTGGGCCGAGGCCATGCGCCGTTTCGGTTCGGACAAGCCTGACCTGCGCAATGCGCTGGAGCTGGTCGACATCGCCGACGCCGTGAAGCACGTGGAATTCAAGGTGTTCGCCGAGCCGGCCAATGCCGCAAACGGCCGTGTGGCCGCGCTGCGCGTACCGGGCGGCGCCACCTTCACCCGCAAGGACATCGACGGGCTCACCGAATACGTCGCCAAGTACGGCGCGAAGGGCCTGGCGTGGCTGCGCGTGGATGATTTGGCGAAGGGCCGCGAGGGCATCAATTCGCCGGTCGCCAAGTTCCTCGACGACAACGCGCTGCAAGGCGTGCTCAAGCTCACCGGCGCCCAGAGCGGCGACATGGTGTTCTTCGGCGCCGGCACGTGGAAGGCCGTCACCGACTTCATGGGTGCGCTGCGCCTGAAGGTGGGCAAGGATCGCGGCCTGGTGGAAAACACCTGGAAGCCGCTGTGGGTCACCGACTTCCCGATGTTCGAATACGACGAGGAAGAGCAGCGCTTCGTCGCCCTGCATCACCCATTCACCGCGCCCAAGGTGGACGACATCGCCGACCTCCGCGCCAACGCGGCAACGGCAGTGAGCCGCGGCTACGACATGGTGCTCAACGGCGCCGAGATCGGCGGCGGTTCCATCCGTATCCATCGCCCGGACATGCAGAGTGCCGTGTTCGAGATGCTGGGCATCGGCGCGGAAGAGGCCGAAGCCAAGTTCGGCTTCCTGCTCAAGGCGCTGAAGTTCGGCGCACCGCCGCACGGTGGCCTGGCCTTCGGCATCGACCGCATCGCGGCCCTGATGGCCGGCACGGAGTCGATCCGCGACGTGATCGCCTTCCCCAAGACCACCAGCGCGCAGGATCTGATGACCGACGCGCCGTCGGCGGTCAGCGACGCGCAGCTCAAGGAGCTGCACGTGAAGGTGGCGGCGGAAGCCAAGCCGGCCTGACGGGGCCTGGCACGATTGCCCGTCATTCCGGCCCGTGCCGGAATGACACACGAAGCGGGGCGAGCCCGGACTTCGCGTCAGTCGTGTTCGGCTTCGCGCTCCCGTCTCAACTTTTTGAGCACAATGCACGCTTCAGACGGATCGGGTCTTGCAGGCCCGATCAGTCGCTCCGCCCCAGATGGATGTAGCGCTCGCCCCATGACCGACCACGTCATTCTCCTGCACGGCCTGTGGATGCGCGGATTCGCGCTACTCATGCTGCACCGGCGGATGATGGAGGCGGGGTTTCGCGTCCATCGTTTCGACTACATGAGCGTGGCGGCATCGCAGACGCGCATCCTCGGCAGCCTGCAGTCGCGCATCGAGGAATTGGGGCAGGATTCGCATACCGTCCATCTGGTCGGCCACAGCCTGGGCGGCCTGCTGGCGCTGCGCGCGTGTGCGGCCGAGTCGTTGCCGCCAGGGCGCGTGGTCTGCCTGGGCTCCCCGCTCAAGGGCAGCGCGGCGGCACGGCGCTTCGCCGGCATGGGGCGGGGCGGCGAAGTGCTGCTCGGCAACAACCGCGAACTGCTGGAGAACGGCTTTGATCGCTGGAGCGGCGAGCGCGAGGTCGGCGTGATCGCGGGCCGGGTGTCGCTGGGGCTGGGGGCCATGATCGGCCAGTTCGACGGTGACAATGACGGCTGCGTGACGGTCGACGAGACCTGGCTGCCTGGCATTGCCGATCACTGCGCCATCGAGACCAACCACACGGGCCTGCTGTTCTCGCAGGAGGCGGCCCGGCAGGTCACGCGCTTCCTCCAGCAGGGGCGATTCGAGCGCTCCGACGCCTGACAAGGCCCGCTGCAGCCTCGTTTTGGGGTGGAGCTTGCCCGCCTGACACCCTGAAGCGATAGAATTCGCGGCTTGTCCGTTCACCAGATTTGCAGGAAGTGCCATGGGTAGAGGCCCGTCCATCGAAGGTCGCAAGAACGCCGAAGACGCCAAGCGCGCCAAGGTGTTCACCAAGCTGATCCGCGAAATCACCGTCGCCACCCGCGCCGGTGTGCCCGACCCGTCGCTCAATCCGCGCCTGCGTTCGGCCGTGGACAAGGCGCTGTCGGCCAACATGCCCAAGGACACCATCGAGCGCGCCATCAAGCGCGGCTCGGGTGCCGACGGCGGCGCGGCGATGGAAGAGCTGCGCTACGAAGGCTATGGCCCGGGTGGCGTGGCGCTGATCATCGACTGCTTCACCGACAACCCGACCCGCACCGTGGCCGAAGTGCGCCACGCGCTGACCAAGCACGGCGGCAACCTGGGTACCTCCGGTTCGGTGGCGTTCCAGTTTGCCCGCCTGGGCGAGCTGGTGTTCCCCACCGGCGGTGACGAAGCCGCCGAGGAAAAGGTGCTTGAAGCCGCGCTCGACGCCGGCGCCGACGACGTGGTGAACGAAAACGGCGAAAGCACCGTGTTGTGCGCGCCGGAGAATTTCGAAGCCGTGCAGCAGGCGCTTGCCGCAGCCGGCCTCACCGCGCAGCACGCCGGCGTCGGCATGCGTCCCAGCAACCGTGTGCCGGTGCCCGAAGAAGCACTGGAGCCGCTGCTCGACCTGCTGGAGAAGCTCGACGGTCTGGACGACGTGAGCGATGTCTCGCACAACGCACTGCTGCCGGCCGAGGCCGCCAGCTGATCCGCTGAGCCGCAAGGCCCGGCGTACCCGCCATGACACGCATCATCGGCATTGACCCGGGCAGTCTGCGCACCGGTGTCGGCATCATCGATGTCGACACCAGCGGCAAGCTGTCCCACGTTTTTCATGGCGCGCTGGCGGTGGCTGGCGAAGCCACCTTTCCGCTGCGCCTGAAACGCATATTTGACGAGCTGTGTGACATCATCGCCGCCCATCGGCCAGACGAGTGTGGCGTGGAGCGCGTGTTCATGGCGCGCAACGCGGACTCGGCATTGAAGCTGGGGCAGGCGAGGGGCGCCGCGATCTGCGCGGTGGTCAGCCAGGGGATCGCGGTGCACGAGTACGCAGCGACGGAAGTCAAACAGGCGGTGGTCGGCAGTGGCCGCGGCGACAAGACCCAGGTGCAGCACATGATTGGCGTCCTGCTCGGACTCAAGGGGCCCTTGCAGGCCGACGCAGCGGATGCGCTCGCCATCGCGGTGACGCACGCCCACACTCGGGCGAGCCTTGCGCGTGTCGGCATTCCCCGTACCGCCTGGAGGCGTCGATGATCGGTCGTTTGCGCGGCATCCTGGTGTCCAAGCAGCCGCCCTGGCTGATGGTGGAAGTGGGCGGCGTGGGCTACGAGCTCGAGGCCCCCATGTCCACCATCTACGACCTGCCGCCCACCGGCAAGGAAGTCACCCTGCTCACGCACTATGCGGTGAAGGAAGACAGCGTCGCGCTGTACGGCTTCATGCATGAGGCCGAGCGCGCGTTGTTCCGCAACCTGCAGAAAGTCAGCGGCATCGGCGCCAAGATCGCGCTGGCCGTGCTGTCGGGTGTTTCCACCAACGATTTCGCGCGCCTGGTACAGGCTGGCGACGTGGTGGCGCTGACCAAGATCCCGGGCATCGGCAAGAAGACGGCCGAGCGCATGGTGGTGGAGCTGCGCGATCGCGTCGACGGACTCGCCACTACGTTGCCCGGCGCGCATCCCGCGACGAACGGTGCGCCACTCGATCCGGCCGGCGAAGCCACCGTGGCGCTGCAGCAGCTCGGCTACAAGCCGGCGGAAGTCACCCGCCTGGTGCAGAAGGTCGCCGCCGAAGGCGACACCGCCGAAGCCATCATCCGCAAGGCGCTGCGCGCCGCATTAGGGAACTGACACGTGACCCCGGATTCCACTCACGGCATGACCGACGCTGATACCAAACGTCGCCTGGCCGCACTCGCGCTGGGCGCGATCGGCGTGGTGTACGGCGATATCGGTACCAGCCCGCTGTACACCCTGCAGACCACGCTCAGCCACGACGGCATGAAGCCGACGCCGGAAAGCATTTACGGCGTGCTCTCGCTGATCTTCTGGGCGCAGATTATCGTGGTCTCGCTCAAGTACGTCGTGTTCATCATGCGTGCGGACAACAAGGGCGAGGGCGGCATCATGGCGCTGCTCGCGCTGGCCCTGCGCAGCGTGCGCGGCGATGCGCGCCAGCGCTGGCTGCTCGCCATCATCGGCATCTTCGGCGCCGCGCTGTTCTACGGTGACGGCGTGATCACGCCGGCCATCTCGGTGTTGTCCGCGGTGGAAGGCGTCAAGGTCGCCGCGCCCAACCTGGGTCACTGGGTGGTGCCCATCACTGCCGTCATCCTGTTCTTCCTGTTTGCGCTGCAGCGCCATGGCACGGAGCGCGTGGGCAAGTTGTTCGGCCCGGTGATGGTGGTGTGGTTCATCGTGATCGCGCTGCTTGGCCTGCGCATGGTGGTCGGCAACCCGCATGTGCTGTGGGCGCTCAATCCCTATTACGGCGTGAGGTTCTTCTTCACCCATGGCATGCAGGCCTTCATTGCACTGGGTGGCGTGGTGCTGGCGCTCACTGGCGCGGAAGCGCTGTATGCGGACATGGGCCACTTCGGCAAGCGTCCCATCCGCCTTGCCTGGTTCAGCTTCGTGCTGCCGGCGCTGGTGCTCAACTACTTCGGCCAGGGCGCGCTGTTGCTGCAGCACCCGGAAGCCATCGACAGCCCGTTCTTCAAGCTGACCCCTGCGCCGCTGCTGTATCCGATGATCGGCCTGGCCACCATCGCCACCGTGATTGCATCGCAGGCCGTGATCTCCGGTGCCTTCTCGATGACCCGCGAGGCCATGTCGCTGGGCTACTCCATGCGCATGCCGGTGGTGCATACCTCGCGTGAGATGTCCGGCCAGATCTTCGTGCCGTGGGTGAACAACTTCCTGCTGATCATGGTGCTGGCGGCGGTGCTTGGCTTCCGCAGTTCGGACAACCTCAGTGCCGCTTACGGCATCGCGGTGACGGGCACCATGACCATCACCACCATCCTTGCCCTGATCGTGGCGCGTCGCCAGTGGCACTGGAATCGCCTGTCGGTGATCGCCGCCGGCGTGCTGCTGCTGACCATCGACCTGTCGTTCCTCGGCGCCAACCTGATCAAGATCGAATACGGCGGCTGGTTCCCGCTGGTGCTGGGCGTGGCGGTGTTCATCGTGATGACCACCTGGCGTCGCGGCCGCGAGCTGGTGGTGCGCGAGATCAAGCAGTCGGGCCTGGCGCTGGATCCGTTCATTGCCAATATCGCCGAGCATCCGCCGCTGCGGGTGCCGGGCACGGCGGTGTTCCTCACCGCCAACCAGAGTGCCGTTCCGCACGCGCTGCTGCATAACCTCAAGCACAACAAGGTGCTGCACGAGCGCAACGTGCTGCTCACGGTGGAAATGCTCGAAACGCCCACGGCCGATCCGGGCGAGCGCATCGAGATCACCGAGCTGGGCGGCGATTTTTACGGCCTCGCGCTGCGCTTCGGCTTCGCGGAAGACCCGAATATTCCGCGCACGCTGTCCAAGTGCTCCAAGATGGGCCTGCCGTTCGACATGATGGACACCACCTTCTTCCTGTCGCGCGAAACCATCATTGCCGATGCCAAGCGTCCGGGCATGGCCCTGTGGCGTGACAAGCTGTTCGCCTTCATGGCCCGCAACGCCCTGCCGGCCACGGCGTTCTTCCAGATTCCGGGCAATCGCCTGATCGAACTGGGTGCCCAGGTCGAAATCTGATCAAAAGGGCGTCGGAAGACGCCCTTTTTTGTGATGGGAACGTGGCGGAAGGGGCGATTTTTCAAGCCTGCGTCATCCGGCTCTGCCATAATTTCGCCCCATGACCGAACACCGCATCGTGACCGCCGCCGCCCAGATGGACGACGAGGCCCTGGAGGCCTCCATTCGTCCCAAGCGGCTGACCGAATACCTGGGCCAGCAGGCGGTGCGCGAACAGCTGTCGATCTATATCGAGGCGGCCAAGAAGCGTGGCGGCGCGTTGGATCACGTGCTGATCTTCGGGCCGCCCGGCCTCGGCAAGACCACCCTCAGCCACGTGATCGCCAACGAACTGGGCGTCAACGTGCGCTCCACCTCCGGCCCCGTGCTGGAGCGGGCAGGGGACCTGGCGGCGCTGCTGACCAACCTCGAGCCGCATGACGTGCTGTTCGTGGACGAAATCCACCGCCTTTCGCCCGTGGTGGAGGAAGTGCTCTACCCGGCGATGGAAGACTTCCAGATCGACATCATGATCGGCGAAGGCCCCGCGGCCCGTTCGATCAAGCTGGATCTGCCGCCCTTCACGCTGATCGGCGCGACCACGCGCGCAGGCCTGCTCACGGCGCCGCTGCGCGACCGTTTCGGCATCGTGCAGCGTTTGGAGTTCTATACGCCCGACGAGCTCACCGCCATCGTGCGTCGCTCGGCCCGCATCATGGGCATTCCCTGCGAGCCGGAGGGTGCGCAGGAAATCGCGCGCCGCTCGCGTGGCACGCCGCGTATCGCCAACCGCCTGCTGCGGCGCGTGCGCGATTACGCCGAGGTGCGTGCGGGAGGGGAGATCACCCGTGAGGCGGCCCGCGCCGCCACGGACATGCTCAAGGTGGATGCCGAGGGTTTCGACGAACTCGATCGCCGCCTGCTGTCCACCATCATCGAGAGCTTCGACGGCGGCCCGGTGGGCGTGGAGTCACTCGCTGCCGCGCTCAGCGAAGACCGCGGCACCCTCGAGGACGTGGTGGAGCCTTACCTGATCCAGCAGGGTTACCTGGTGCGCACCGCGCGCGGCCGCATGGCCAGCGCCAAGGCCTGGCGCCACCTGGGCCTGACCCCGCCGCCGCGGCAGCAGGTGGCCGCAGACCTTTTCACTGCCGGCAACGCCGATGTCTGACGCCAGGCAAGCCACCGCGGCCGACCCGTTCCACTGGCCGGTCCGCGTCTACTGGGAAGACACCGACGCGGGCGGGGTGGTGTACCACGCCAGCTACCTGCGTTTCATGGAGCGCGCCCGCAGCGAATGGCTGCGCGCCCTGGGCATCAACCAGTCCCTGGTCAAGGAAAACACCGGGTTGGCCTTCCTGGTCCGCGAGATGCAGATCGACTTCCTCCGCGCGGCCCTGCTGGATGATGAACTGTCGGTAAGCGTGGAAGTCAAAGAGCGGCGGGCAGCCAGTATCCTTTTCGCCCAGACGATCCGCCGGGCGGACGGCGCGGAGCTGATCCGTGCGACGGTGCGCGTGGCGTGCGTCGACGTTCGCCGCATGCGCCCGGTGCAGATTCCGGCCGACCTCATCCCCGGCCTTCCCCCTCAATAAAAGTACGTGCGCTGGAGAACCTTCAAGCAATGAACGGTGGACTCAATATTTTCAAGCTGATCGCGGAAGCGAGCATCCTCGTCCAGTTCGTCATGCTGGTGCTGCTGGTGCTCTCGTTCCTGTCCTGGGTCATCATCATCCGCAAGGTCGGGCAGTTGAAGGCCGCCATGGAAGAAGCCGAGAAGTTCGAGGAGCGCTTCTGGTCCGGCGCCGACCTCGCCCAGCTGTTCCGCGAAGTCAGCAACCGCGGCGCCAGCAACGGCGGCATGGAAAACGTGTTCGAGTCGGGCTTCCGCGAGTTCGTGCGCCAGCGCCAGCGCCGCGTGCATGACATGCGCATCGTCATCGAGGGTTCCGAGCGCGCCATGCGCGTGGCCGGCACCCGCGAAATCGGCCGCCTGGAGCGCAATCTCGAATTCCTCGCCAACGTGGGCTCGATCAGCCCGTACGTCGGCCTGTTCGGCACCGTCATCGGCATCATGGGCGCCTTCCAGGGCCTGGGCGAAATGAAGGACGTCACCATCGCCGTGGTGGCCCCGCACATTTCCGAGGCGCTGATCGCCACCGCCATGGGTCTGTTCGCTGCCATCCCGGCGGTGTGGGCGTACAACCGCTTCGCCAACAAGGTGGAGCGCGTCGCCTCCCGTTACGAGGTGTTCCAGGAAGAGTTCTCGTCGGTGCTGCAGCGTCAGATCCAGACTGACGAAGCGGCCTGAGCGGAGGAGCTTCAGCCATGCGTAGCTCCGCGCGCCACAAGCGCCTCAAGCTGAAATCCGAGATCAACGTCGTTCCCTACATCGACGTGATGCTGGTGCTGTTGATCATCTTCATGGTCACCGCACCCATGATCAACAAGAACGTCGACGTGAACCTGCCGCAGGCCAATGCCAAGTCGCTGCAGGACAAGAAGGACCCGGTGATCGTCGTGGTCGACCAGGACGGCAAGCTGTACCTGACCCTGGGTACGGACAAGCGCCAGCCGGTCGACGTCGCCACCATGCAGACCAAGGTCGGTGCCTTCGTGAAGGCCAACCCGGAGGTCAGCGTGCTGGTGGCTGGCGACCGTGACGGCAAATACGAGGGCGTGTACCAGGTGCTGGCCCAGTTGCAGCAGGCCGGCGTGGCCAAGGTCGGTCTGATGAGCGCGCCGGAGTCGGGCACCAAGAAATGAGGGCCGACTCCCCCAAGGGCACGTCCAAGGCGGTTGTCCTTTCCGCCATTCTCCATCTGGGCATCGTGGGCTTCCTGGCCCTCGCGGTGGTGCCGTGCTCGTTCTACGAGCAGGTGTTCGAAACACTGCACCTGCCGGCGGACTGGAACCCCATCACCTGTACCAAGCCGGTGGCCCTGCAGGGCGAGATCATCGAGGCCGAACTGGTAGGCATCACCGGCGCGCCGCCGCCGAAGCACACGCAGACCAAGCCGGTACCGAACACCGTTCCGCCGCCGCCCAGCATTCCACCGCCGCCCTCGGTGGAAACGCCCAAGATCAAGACCCTGCCGCCGCCGCCCGAGCATCCGGATACCAAGGATCAGGAGAAGGTGGTGGCCGAAGGCATCCAGAAGGCCGAGGACGCCAAGAAGGAACAGGAAGAGAAGCAGCGCCAGCGCGCCGCTGAGCTGGACGCCCAGGCGGCCAAGCACAAGCAGGAAGAGCAGAAGAAGATCGACGAGCTGTTTGCCAAGATGGACGCTGCCGACCAGCAGACCAAGAAGGCCGACAGCAAGGCCAAGCAGGCCAAGCAGCAGATGGAAGACCTGAAGAACGCCCAGGACAATGGCCTGGACAACGTGCCTTATGCCGCGCAGCGGCAGACTGGCGCGAATGGTCCGGATGCCGGCCTGCGCGCCCAATATCTTGCTGCGATTCAGAATACGCTCAAACAGAACTGGGTCGGCCCGGATAACATGCCGACCAATCAGCAATGCCTGCTGCATATCGTGCAGCTGCAGGGCGGCCAGGTGGTCAGCGCCAAGGTCGACTCGAGCTGTCCATTCGATGAGGCGGGCCGCAAGTCCGTCGAAGACGCGGCCATGAGGGCCAACCAGCTGCCTTACAAGGGATTTGAAAGTGTCTTTAGTCGTAACGTTGACATGTTCTTCAAGCCATAGGTGATGACCTGATGAAAAAGACTTCCCGGTATCTGGTCCTATTGCTTGGCATCCTTGGCCTGCTGTTCGCAGGCCTGGCCTCTGCACAGACCTCCACGCTCACCGGTACGGTGGAAGGCGTGACCAAGTCGGCCACGCCGATCGTGGTCGTGCCGTTCGCACAGGCCGGTGGTGCCCCGCTGCCCACCGACATCGCCGATGTCATGCGCAACGACTTCAACCGCTCCGGCAAATTCCGCTCGCTCGCCAAGAGCGAAATCGTGGAAACGCCGTCGAAGGGCGCCGACATCAACTTCGCCACGTGGCGCCTGCTCAAGCAGGACTACATCACCGTGGGTCGCATCAGCGATGCCGGTGGCGGCATGCTGCGTGTCGAATACGAGCTGTGGGACGCCAATCGCCAGCAGAACCTGCTTGCCCAGGCGTATACCGCCCCCGCGGGTGACCTGCGCGGCGTGGCCCACCAGATCGCCGACGCCATCTACGAGAAGATCACCGGCGTGCGTGGTGCCTTCTGGACCCGCATCGCGTACATCACCGCCGTGGGCCTGGGCAACAACACCACCTACTCGCTGATCGTGGCCGATTCGGACGGTTACAACCCGCAGGTCGTGGCCCGTTCGCGTGAGTCGCTGCTGTCGCCGTCGTGGTCGCCGGATGGCCGCAAGATCGCCTACGTCTCGTTCGAGAGCGGCAACTCGGCCATCTACGTGCAGGACATCACGACCGGTTCGCGTCAGCTGGTGTCGGCGCGCGCCAAGGGCATCAACGGCGCGCCGAACTTCTCGCCGGATGGCAGCAAGCTAGCGCTGGCCCTTTCCTATCAGGGCAACCCCGAGATCTACGTGATGGATATCGGCTCGCGCAGCGAGACCCGCCTCACCAACAACCTCGCCATCGACACCGAGCCGCGCTGGACCCCGGACGGCCAGAGCATCATCTTCACCTCCGACCGTGGCGGCAGGCCGCAGCTCTATCAGATGTCGGCCAGTGGCGGCGGGGCAGAGCGCATCACCTTCCAGGGCCAGTTCAACGCCAACGCCTCGATCAGCTACGACGGCAAGCAGATCGCGATGGTGCAGGGCAACGGGAACGTGTATCGTATTGCTATCATGGACCGCAGTCTGGGTGGGCAGGTGCGCTTCATCTCGCCGGGTCCGATCGACGAAACACCGAGTTTTGCGCCGAACGCGAGCATGCTGCTGTACGCCGCCTCCGAAGGAAGGCGCGGTGTGCTGTATGCCGTGTCCGCCGATGGTCTCGTCCGCCAGCGCCTGGTGCTGGCCGATGGTGACGTCCGCGAACCGGCTTGGGGTCCCTATCGTCAGCGATAAGCAGTTCATGCCGGGGCGCGTAAGCGTCACGGCCATGTGATCCGGGCGTGAAGGCGCAGGCAGTACACCGGATCTAACAGCTTGCCGGCCGCGGCAATCCGTCGCGGCTGGCGGGCCAGGCGGTTGCGAGACAGCGCGCCGCCGGCAGCAAAATGTCAAAATAACAGCCGGTACACCGGCGAAAACTGTCCCGAAACCGCAATCATTATTGACTGTCGGAACTCAAACCTGTTTGAAGGAACGTCCACCATGAATAAGACCGTTCGCGTCGCCCTGGTCGCCCTGCTCTGCGTTGGCGCGGCCGCATGCTCGAAGAAGCAGGAAGTCAAGCCGCAGCCGGCTCCGGAAGCGCCGATGACCACCCCGGCTCCGTCGACCGCTGGCAAGTACACCCCGGCTGACCTCGACACCGACGCCTGCCTGCGTCAGCGCGTTGTCTACTTCGATTTCGACAAGGAAGAAATCAAGCCGGAGTTCCAGCAGATCATGGCGTGCCACGCCAAGTACCTGCAGGACCGCCCGATGGCCCAGATCCGTCTGGAAGGCAATGCTGACGAGCGCGGCACCCGCGAGTACAACCTCGGCCTCGGCGAGCGTCGCGGCAACGCCGTGTCCAGCGCCCTGCAGTCGAACGGCGGCTCGGCCAGCCAGATCAACGTGATCTCGTACGGCAAGGAAAAGCCGGTGTGCCGTGAGCACAACGAAGACTGCTGGAGCAAGAACCGTCGCGTCGAGATCGTCTACACGGCGAAGTAATGAAGAAGCGACTGGCTATCAGCTTCACGGCCAGGATGGGCATGGCGGGCGCATTCGCGTCCGCCATGCTTTTTGGCATGTCGGCCCATGCCCAGGATTCCCGCCTCAGCCTCGCCGACCGTGTGTCGCGGCTTGAGCAGCAGGCGCAGAACCAGAATCAGGGCGGAACCACGCTGGTCAATCAGGTGCAGGCGCTGCAGTCGCAGGTAGCGCAGATGCAGGGCCAGATCGAGGAGCTGCAGCACCAGCTGCAGGAAGCCAACGACAAGAACAAGGTGCAGGCCACGGATTTCGATTCGCGCCTGAGTCACCTCGAAAGCGGCGCCGGTGCGGCGACCGCCAACCAGGGCAACACCCCGAACAATGCGCCGCCGACGGCCAACGCCGCGCCGACGACGCCGCCTGCTGCGCCCACGCCGCCGCCGGCAGCCGCGGGCAAGGCCGGCGCAGCGCCCGCAGCCGGCAAGGCTGGCGCGGCCGCCAACAACGCTACGGCGCAGGCGGCCTACGACGATGCCTTCAAGTCGCTGCGTGCCGGCGACTACGTGAAGTCCTCGCGTGATTTCCGCAACTTCATCCAGCAGTATCCGGACAGCTCCTTGCTGCCCAATGCGTTCTACTGGCTGGGTGAGTCCTACTACGCCACCAGCAACTATCAGGTGGCGATGGAAGCGTTCCAGCATCTGGTCAGCCAGTTCCCGCAGAGCGAGAAGGTGCCCGATGCGATGCTCAAGGTGGGCTACAGCCAGATCGAGCTGAAGCAGCTGGATGCAGGCAAGACCACACTGAAGAACGTGTCCGCCAAGTACCCCGGCACCAAGGCGGCCAGCCTTGCCCAGGAGCGCCTGCGCCGCCTGCAGGCCCAGTCGGCCAACTGAGGTTGTGGTCGTGACCGGTAGTAACCAGGACGTGGCACCCACCACGTCGACGCAGATGCCCGCCGAGCGCCTGCGCATCACCGAGATTTTCCATTCGATCCAGGGCGAGGCCGATGCCATCGGCTGGCGCACGGTGTTTGTCCGATTGACCGGATGCCCGCTGCGTTGCGTCTGGTGCGATACCGAGTATTCCTTCTACGGTGGCGACTGGCGTGCCATCGACGACATCGTGGCCGAGGTGGCCTCGCATGGCGCGAAGCATGTCTGCGTCACCGGTGGCGAGCCCCTGGCGCAGAAGCGCTGCCTGATCCTGCTGACGCGCCTGTGCGATGCCGGCCACGACGTGTCGCTGGAAACTTCCGGCGCGCTCGATGTGGCCCAGGTCGATCCCCGCGTGCGCAAGGTGATGGACCTGAAGGCCCCGGATTCCGGCGAGGCCAAGCGCAACCTGTGGTCGAACCTGGAGCACTTGCTGCCGCACGACCAGGTCAAGATCGTCATCGCCAGCCGCGCCGATTACGAATGGGCGCGCGACGTTGTTGCCGAACACCGGATCACAGAGCGCTGCATGGTGCTGTTCTCGCCCGTGCATGGCGCCATCGAGCCGCGAGAGCTGGCCGAGTGGATCATCGAGGACAAGCTGGACGTGCGTTTCCAACTGCAGCTGCACAAGCTGCTGTGGAACGACGCCGCCGGACACTGAACACCAGGAGTGAGTGACGAGGAGTGAGAAGTGAGAGCGCGACCACCAGGCTCTTCTCTGACGCCTCACTCCTCTTCACTCACTTCTCGCTTCACGCGTGCCAGCCTGTCTTGCTGGTGGCGCTTTTCGGCCGGATCACCGGCCTGAACCCCAGAGTGGAAGTCACCCCATGTCTCAAACCTCTCCCCGCAAGGCCGTCGTACTCGTCTCCGGCGGCATGGACTCGGCTGTCACCATCGCCATTGCCCGCGAACAGGGCTACCAGGTGCACGCGCTGAGCGTGGCCTACGGCCAGCGCCACAGTGCCGAGCTGGCCGCCTCCGAGCGGGTCTCGCGCCTGCTGGGCGCCGTCGAGCACAAGACCGTGCACGTGGACCTACGCACCATCGGTGGCTCGGCGCTCACCGCCGACATCGACGTGCCGGTCGACCAGGACGACGGGCAGGGCATTCCGGTGACCTACGTGCCGGCACGCAACACCATCATGCTGTCCATCGCGCTGGGCTGGGCCGAGGTGCTTGGCTCTACCGACATCTGGTGCGGCGTGAACGCGGTGGATTACTCGGGTTATCCCGACTGCCGCCCGGCCTTCATCGAGGCATTCGAGCAGCTGGCGAACGTGGCCACCAAGGCCGGCGTGGAAGGAGCGGGCATCCGCATTCATGCGCCACTGATGCGCATGAGCAAGGCAGACATCGCCCGTGAGGGCCAGCGCCTGGCGGTGGACTTCTCCGAGACCGTGAGCTGCTACCAGGCCGATGCCGAGGGGCGTGCCTGCGGCCATTGCGACGCCTGCCGCCTGCGCGCCCAGGGCTTCAGTGCCGCCGGCCTGCCGGACCCGACCCGCTACGTCTGAACGGGTTTGCTTGTGCCATCGGCCTTGAGCCCATAAAATGTCGGGCTTGCTTTTGAAGCTTGGGTCGTTAGCTCAGTCGGTAGAGCAGTAGACTTTTAATCTATTGGTCCCGAGTTCGAATCTCGGACGACCCACCAAAAAGCCAGAGACCCGCGGAAACGCGGGTCTTTTTTTGTGCCAAGAGCAGTGGTTCAAGGCGGGCAGGTTGAGCTGCGTTGGACCGTTTCAGCTGGCCTGGCGCCAGGCGGCGGCCGGCTTCTGCGGGCTGCTGGAGTGGCGCTCCATCACCGGCATGCGCGGCAGGTCGAACCAGAAGGTGCTGCCGCGGCCAGGTTCCGAGCGCAGCCCGATGCGCGTGCCGAGCAGTCGCGCCAGGCGTTCGGCAATGGCCAGGCCCAGGCCGTAGCCGCCGCGCCGGTCGCTTTCGCCGCTCTGCAACTGCACGAATTCCTCGAAGATGCGCTGCTGGTGGATCACGGCGATGCCGGGGCCGTTGTCGCGCACTTCAATGCGGATGGCCTGGCCGCGGCGACGTGCAGCGATGAGTACGCGTCCTTCTGGCGCATTGGCAATCGCATTGCTCGCCAGCTGGTAAAGCAGGCTGGCGGCCACGTCGGCATCGCCGTGCAGCTGGTGCTGGCTGCCGTGCCAGGTCAGTGCAACATGATGTCGCGCCGCCTCGTGGTTGAGCGAGGTGCGATCGCGCATGAACAGCTCGGCGGCGGAGAAGCCGATGGGCTTCACCGCGATCACGCCGGCATCCAGCCGGGAAATTTCCAGCAGCGCATCCAGCAGGCGCGTCATCGATCCGATGCTGTGGCGCATCTGCAGGAACAACGATTGCTGCTCCTGGCTGGCGTTCTGGTCGAGACCGGCGGCGAACAGCTCCAGCGCCTGCAATGGTTGCCTGAAGTGATGGCTCACCAGTGCGATGAACTGCGACTTGCTGCGCGTGGCGGCCTGGCTCTGGCGCAGGCGATCCAGCGCTTCCACCGCGTTGTCGCGCTGCATGGCGCTCCAGTCACGGCGTTGCTCTTCCTGCACTTCGCACAAGCGTTGCAGGGATTTGCGCAGTTCGACGAACTCGGCACTGGCGGGCGTGTCATCGAGCTGCGGGTGACGCGCATTGACCAGCTCGTGCACGGCGTAGCGTACCTGCGACAACGGCTCGAGCACGCGGTGCCGGATGGAGACGCGGGCGAGCCAGGCCAGCAGCAGGATACCGGTGGCACACAGGGCGCCCAGCAGCCAGACCATGGCCTGCGCCTGGCGCAACGGCTTGGTGTCCACCTGCATGCTGAGCCACGCGCTGGTACCCGCCTGCGGGCGGACTTCACTGCGATAGGTGCTGCTGCCGATAGTCGACGTGGCGCCGCTGCTCCAGAAGCTGCCGTCGGCACCATGCCATTCCACGCGCAGCACCTTGTCGCTGCTGCCTTCCTGCAGGGAGCGATCCAGGGCGGCCTGCGGCGAGGTATTGCCGGGAACCACCAATTCACCCGCCAGTCGCGCCAGGCGCAGGTTGGCTGCTGCGTCCACGCGTTCAGCCAGGCTGTGGGTCTGCTGTACGCACAGGGCGAGGATCAATGCCAGGGCGGCGATGGTGCTGGGCAAAACCACATCGATGAACAGGCGGGGCAGCAGGTGCGTGCGCGACTCCATGCGTCATGCCTCCCGGGCGCGGCCGTGCGCCGCCGACTGGCAGGGTAGTCGTCGTTGGTGCCTTGGGTGCTGGTGGACGCGGTGGGACGACATGGCGAGAATCCAGGCGCAGGGTACGAAACGGCCCAGGGCTGCACCGCGCTGCGGATGCACCCTGGTTAGCACTCTAAAAGAATCGACCCGGCCCCTTCGATACCCAGTTCGATCTAGCGCGAGGCGCCATAGTGCTAACGGTCTATGGGGGATCCGGCCATGGGGATGGGCGCCGCACGATGTTGCGATGCAGAACCCGTCGCATGACGCGGGACCGGTTTGGCGCTACCTTGCCAGCCGCACGCCCACCCCGGGCGGATTGGAGAACCCCATGTCCTCACGTTGTCGCTGGTTGATCGCTGTTTCCCTGCTGGGCCTGGCCAGTGCGGCCCTGGCGCAGGACATTCCCGCCAACATGCCCAAGCGCAAGCCGGGCCTGTGGGAAATGCAGGCCACGGGCATGGGCGGCCAGCCGCAGAGCACCAAGTTCTGCCTCGATGCCGACACCGACACCGCGATGTACAAGATGGGCTCGCACATGAATGGTCAGGCCTGCAGCAAGCTGAAGATCGACGTGCAGGGCGCCAACAAGGTGGTGACGGACGCCGTCTGCAAGATCAACACGCCCAACGGCGCCGTGAACATGACCAGTCACAGCGAAACCACCTATCAGGGCGACACCGCTTACTCGACCCAGGGTCACATCACGTATGACCCGGCCATCATGGGCCATGCCGAGATGAGCATTGTCAGCAGCGGCCGCTGGGTGGGGCAGTGTGCGGCGGGCCAGAAGCCGGGCGACATGATCATGCCCAACGGCCAGACCATGAACATCAAGGACATGCAGGGCCACTGACAGCCCTGGGTCTCAGGGGGCGCTGGGTGCCATCAGCTGACGCACCAGCGCCTCATGTTCGGCGTCGATCTTTTTCAGTCGCGCCTGCATGGCGGCGTCGCTCACCCATTGCGCGCTGTAGGCGCGTCGTCGGTCCAGGGTGAATTCGATGTCGGCGAAGGGCACCAGCGCTTCGTTGCCGGCGGGTGCGAAGCCGCTGATGTCGTGGATCAGGTGCAGCTTGGCCAGTTCGGCCGGGGCGTTCTTGCCCTTCGCGTACGAGGTCAGTGCCGCGGCTACGCGCTGGCGCAGATCCGCCGGCAGGTCCGTACGGATCACCACGACGGCATGGGGAATCAGGCTGGACGTCCATAGCACGCGCAAACGCGCGTACTGGTCGGGAAAGCGCACCGCGAAACGTTCCATGTCGGCGGTGTTGTTGGTGGCGATGTCCACCTCGCCGTTGGCCACGGCCAGTGCATTGTTCTGGTGGTTGTCGACGCTGACGCTGGAAAAGAAGGTGTCCGAATCCAGCCGGCGGTTGGCGAACACCTGGGTCTCGGGCACCAGATAGCCGGACACCGATAGCACCTCGCCGCGCGCATAGCGCAGCTTGCCCGGCTCCTTGAACAGATCGTCCAGATGCCGCAGCGGCGAGTCTTTCGCCACGATCAGCAACGAGTAGTAGCCACGTGAGCCGTTGGTGCGGGTGAGCTGTGCAATCACCTGCATGCGGTCGTGGACCACTGCGTCCAGCGCGAGTCGGCCGGATACGAAGGCGAAATCGACGCGCTCCTCGGCCATCGCCTGGCCCAGCCCTTCATACGTGCTTACCGACAGGCTCCGGATGGGCAGGTGCAGCGTATGGCCCAGGTCATCCAGCATCGGCCGCCAGGCCGCCAGCGACTCGGACGGCCCGCCAATAGGCAGGATGCCGAAGGTCAGCGCGTTGATGTGCCCGCTGTCCTGCGCCGTTTCTGCCCGAGCCACGAAGGGGCAGAGCCCGATTACCAGCAGCACCGTGATCAGCGCGCCGGCAAACCCTCCCGGGTTGATCGTGCTGCGATGGCTTGCAATTCCCTTTTTCGGCACGGCGTGATCCCCGAACAGATCAGAGCATCCCGGCGAAACACAGCGACTGGCGAGGTGCCTGCCAGCTGAAGCTTACGGCCCTCAGAGGCCGCTGATACGTCGCGACGCCACCACGGCCTCGACCCGGTTGCGTACGTTGAGCGCGCGGAAAATGGCCGCCAGGTGAATCTTTACCGTGCCCTCGCTGATGCCCAGGTCGCGGGCGATCAGCTTGTTGGGCTTGCCTTGCGAGAGCAGTCGCAGCACATCGATCTGGCGCTCGGTGAGCAGCTTGCGCAGGCGTTCTTCCAGTGTATCGGCCGCATTGGCGGGCGCTGGCGCGGCGGCGGGCGCCGCCGTGGTGCTGGCGCCATCCGTGCGTTCCTGCAGCAGCAGCGGCGGTACGTAGATGCCGCCGGACAACACCAGGCGTACGGCCGACAGCATGACATCGGGCGAATAGGCCTTGGGGATGAAGCCCTGCACGCCCATCGACAGCAGGTTCTTCATGAGTGCGGCGTCTTCCGAGCCGGACAGCACCATCACCGGAACCTGCGGCAGGTGCGCGATGACTTCGGCCAGATGCTCGTGGCCGTGCACGCCCGGCATGGCCAGGTCGATCAGCGCCAGGGACAACGACGACGACTCGGGCGCCTGGATCGCCTCGCGAAGTTCCGCCATGTCCATGGCAGTTACAAAATCCGTATTGGGCCCAAGCTCGGTGAGCTTGAGCTTGACACCTTCGACGATGAGTCGATGGTCGTCCGCGATCAATATGCGCATGTCGTTCCCCATGGCGGCATGCGGCTATCCAATTGCCGCGCGTCCGCTTGCGAAACATAGCCCCAGCAGGTGTGCGCGGCAACCTTGGGGCGCGTACGAACGGCATAGCCTCAACGAGGTATGGCCGCACCGGCGAGTGCCCGCGAAAATTTCCCTACAGCAACAGGGGCGTCGCTCAGGTGCCTCGCTTCGACGGAAGCGACGGCGACACGGGTAGGGCAAACCTTCGGCAAGGCCCACACCGCTCAATGAACCCCGTACCTGCATGAAAGCCACACGTTGCTCCTTTTGCCGGCCAGATCACCAGGCATGCGCTGTCCTCGTGCGTGGCCGCATCGGTCATGGGGCCCCTTACGCGCGCGTGATGATGGCGTCGACGGCTGGGCCTGTACGCCCTGACGGCGGCCGCCAGGCTTTCGTTTTTCCGCACCCGGTCTCATCCCGGGCATGCGATGGTCGGCGCGAGGGTGCGTATCGTCGTAGACTGCGGAGCGCGTTCCCTGCAGGTACCGCTGGTTCCGGCAAGGGCAATGGAGCGTCATGCAACGGGCTCTGACGGCTATCGACCCCATGCGGCTGCTGGAATGTTTTGCACCTTTGTTCGCCTATGGCCTGCTCGTCGATGAGCAGGCGGCAAGCAAGAATCTCCCTGACGCCGAATGGCCGTCCGTCCACGCTCGCGCGCTCGCGCTGGTAGAGCAGGGACGCGGCGCCGCGTTCGCGCGCGGCAAGCCGTTGGCGGAGGTGGAGTTGGCCGCCTTCGCAGCCGCTGCCTGGCTGGATGAAGTGGCCACGCGGCGTGGCGGCTGGGGCGGCCAGACCGGCTCGCTGCAGCAGACGCTATTCCGCACCGGCAGTGCGGCCACGGAGTTCTTCGACCAGCTCGGTCGACTGGGCAGCGGCGAGGACGAAGTCCGCGAAGTGTTCAGCATGGCGCTGCTGCTGGGCTTCTCCGGCCAGTACTACTACGAGCAAGGCGAGGGCGGCGAACTGGGGCGCATCAAGGCGCTCTACTGCCCGGCCAGTGCCAGCGCCGCCTCGACGCTGCAGCTGCTGCAGCGGGAATCGGTGACGCCCCAGCCGTACATGACGCCTGGCTCGCCGGTGCTGCGGTTGCCCGGAACCTGGGTGGGGCGCCGGCTGGCACAGCTGGTCGCCGCACTGGTGGTGGTGCTGGTTTTTGTCGCCTTCGTGGCGCCCGTCTTCAGCCGAAGCATTTCCGAGCGTGCCTGGTTCGTCGGCGGCCTCGTCGTCGCCGTGCTGGGCGTGGTCGGCTGGATGGGCATGCTGGCCTGGCAGTCGCTGGTGATGGTGCGCGCGCATACGCGCGTGGCCGACAGTACTGCGGCCGGTTACGGCATGGGCAGCTTCATGGCGGCTGTGAAAGACGCCGGGCGACGCGTGCGCGGCGCCATCCTTCACCCGTTCCGCCGTCGCGGCGAATGGCGACAGCTCGCCCGTCATCCCTGGCTGCTGTTCGTGGGCGACAGTGCGGCCGACGTCCGCTCACTGCTGCAGGCCGCCGCGGCCTCGCCGCATGCGCGTGAATTGTCGCGCGCCAGCGATGCAAGCCCGTGGCACTGGTGGGTGTATCGCTCGCTAGTGGCCATCGAGCCGGGGCCGCGCCTGTCGCACCCACACGCCACCATCGGCGATGGCGACGCGCCCTGGACGAAGGCCTTGTCCCTGCTGGCGCGGGAGCGCCGCAAGCTGCCGCTGGACGGCCTGGTGATCTGCATTGCGGCGCAGAGCCTGCGCGAACCGGAAAGCGCCGTTGCCACCCATGCCGATCGCCTGTACCGACTGGCGGACGAAGCTACCCGTCGCCTGCAGCTGCAGTTGCCGGTGTACGTGGTGGTGACCGGCCTTGAAGCGCTGCCGGGACACCCGGCGTTCCGTTCCGCGCTGCCTGTTTCCTTGTTCCGCCGCGTGGTGGGCTGGCGGCATGCGGATCCGGTGCGCGATGCCGTGGTCGATGGACGTATGGACGTCCAGGCCGAAACGGTCAGCGGGCGCCTGATTTCCACGGCGCTCGCCGTGTTGGCCGCCGAGCGCGATGCGCACCGGCGTCGCGAAGCGTTTGCCTTCCTGCAGTCGTTGCAGGGTTGGCAGCGCGGTCTGCGTACGTTCGTGGGGCGGCTCCAGGCCAACGAAGCCCATGGTGAGCACCGGCTGCACTGGCGGGGCTTGTACGTCACGGGTGGCTCGCGCGGCGAGGCGCCGAACGGGGATTTCGTGGACGATCTGTTCAGCCGCTTCCTGCCCGCGGACCGGATGCTGGCGCGTCGCGTGGCTCCGCGCGACTAGCGCTCAGGCTTCGGCGCGCGAGGCGTTCCATGCCGCCATCAAGGCTTCCCGCAATTGCTCCGGCGACACCGGCTTGTAGAGCACCGGTATGCGTGCCGCCATGATTTCACGCAGTCGGTCGCTGCGCGTTTCGCCGGTGATGAGCAGGCGCGAGAACGGCGGGTGGCCGTCGATCTGGTAATGCGCGTCCAGGGCGGCCAGCACGTCCAGGCCGCTTTCGCCGTCGCGCAGGCGCAGATCGGAAATCACGATGTCCGGCGGAAGGTTCCATGCCTCGGTGGCTTGCAGCGCCTGCACGCGGTCTTCCGCGACAGCCACTTCGCAGCCCCAGCTGGTCAACAGGTAGCGGATGCCCGAAAGGATGGCCGGTTCGTCGTCGATCACGAGCACGCGCATGCCGGAGACGTCGAGCGAGGACTCCGGGCCATGGTGTGCCGGCAGTTGCTGCGGCGGTATTTCCGGCAGGTGGAAACTGAAGACGCTGCCGTGTCCCGGCTTGGATTTCAGCAGCACACGCGTGTCGAGCAGTTCGGCCAGGCGCTGCACGGTGGCCAGGCCAAGACCCAGGCCTCGACGGCGACCGACATCGTGTTCGTTACTATGACATTCCACGCGATAGAACTCGTCGAACACGCGCACCTGGTGCTCCGCCGCGATGCCGCTGCCGGTATCCCATACATCCACGCGCACGGTGCCGTCACCCCTTCGGCGCGCCACCACCAATACGCCGCCGTGACTGGTATAGCGCAGGGCATTGCTCACCAGGTTGTTGAGGATGCGCGACAGCATCGTGCGGTCGCTGCGCACCCACAGGTTGGTGGCCCGCATGATCAGGCGCAGGCCATGCTGCTCGGCGATCATGCGGAAGTTGCGGCTGACTTCCTGGAACACGTGGTCGAGCGGGAACTCGGCGATCTCGATCTGCATGGCGCCGGTTTCCAGGCGCGACAGGTCGAGCAGTTCGCTGAACAGGTGATCCAGCGCCTCGACGCACTCCTGGATGTGCGCGATACGGTCCAGCCGGACCGGGTCGCGTTCGTCCTCCGCCAGGGCCGACGAAAACAGCGTGAGGGCGTAGAGCGGCTGGCGCAGGTCGTGCGATGCGGCAGCCAGGAAGCGAGCCTTGGCGACGCTGGCGGCCTCGAGCGCGGCGTTCTTGCGGGCCAGTTCCACGGTGGCGTGTTCGATCTCGCGTTCCATGCCGCGCTGCACGTCGAACAAGGCCATGGCGGCGCTGTTGAAGCCGCGCTGCAGTTCGCCGATCTCGGTCTGGTCGGTGACTTCCACCTCGACGTGGCGATCGCCGCGACCGAGCTGGTGCACCGCGTTCACCAAGCGGCGTAACGGCGCGCTGATCCAGCGGGCCGCCTGCCACGCGATGATGGCGGCAAGGACAAGGCTGAGCGCCAGCGCGACCAGCGCGTGGCGCAGGCTGGCCTGCTGCATCGCGATGGCATCGCGCAGGCTCACGTCGACCACCACCGAACCCAGCACCGGCTGGCCCGGGCGTTCGGTGTCCACCACGTCACGCACCACGGTCAGGCTTTCGCTGTGGTCACTGCCGCTGCGACCCAGGCTGTCCGCCAGGATTTCGCCGTCGGCGGCGCGGATCTGTACGCGGGCCACGTGGGGCAGGTCACCGATGGATTCGGCGATGCGCACCAGTTCGCGACGCTGCATGTCGCGCAACGGCACCGCGGTGACCGAGGCGGCCTGGGTGGCAATGGCTTCGGCGGTGTTCTGCGCCATGCCACGAAGCGTCATCAGCTGCTGGGGCGCGAGCATGGCGACCAGCAGGGTGGCGGTCACCAGGGTAGGAATCAGGGTCACCAACGCGAGCCGCTGCATCAGCGACGTACGACGCCACCATTGCACCGTTCGGGAATTGGCCCCTGTACCCATTGGATCCCCTTGCACGCGGCTAGCGTCAGGCGAGGCCAGCCTAGCGCGATTTACCAGGTGTGGCAGCAGGCCGACTGGAGTAGCCGCGTTGGCTGAGGTGACCCGGGGTTTCAATCCTGGCCAGGGCCCGGCTGGCGCCGGCGGACAAACCGCTCGACCAGCAGGGGCAGCAGGGCGAGCACGGCGATGGCGGCCAGCGGCATCCACACGCCGCGCTGCATCAGCAGCTCCGGGCCGAAGTGGCCGTTGCTCTGGGCGAGGGCATCGCCAAGACCGGCGCCAATGGATGTCTCGAAAATCAGCGAGACGGTGCCGCCCAGCCAGCTGGCACCCAGGAACAGCCACATGGGGCAGCGCAGCCACGCCAGCGCCACGGTGATCAGGCCGAACGGAGCCACCGGCACGAAGCGCAGGAACAGGGTGTAGGCCACCGGGTGGCGCTCAAAGCCGTGATGGAGCTTGTCCACCAGCGCCGGTGGATGCTTGCTGCCGGCGCCAAAGGCGTAGCGGCTGGCCAGAAACAGGATCAGCGTGCCCAGGGTCAGCCCGATGGATGAATAGATGGTGCCCTCCAGCGCGCCGAAGGCGAAGCCGCCGGCCATGATGATGATCACCGTGCCCGGGATGCCGGTGGACATCGCCAGGGTCAGCAGGCCGATGAAGGTGATCCGGCTAAGCCAGGGGGCGGCGGCGATATCGGCGCGCATCTGCGCCTGGTGCTGCACCAGCTGTTCCGGGTGCAGCCGGTCCATCAGGCCCGAGCTGAACAACGCGATGCCGGCGATGACCAGCAGGATCAGCGGCAACGCGGCGCGCAGGCGGCTCAATAGTGCTGTCCGCTCTGGCCGTACGCTGCCAGCACGCTGCGCGCCTGCTCGCGCAGGATGTCGCGGCGCACCGCGATGCCGCGGCGCTCGAGTTCGCCGATCCAGTCGGCCGGCAGCGGGCCTTCATCGAACTCGGTAAGTTCTTCCACGTCTTCGGCACGCGCGCCGATCAGCAGTTCGTCCACGCCGGCCCACACGGTGGCGCCATAGCACTGGCAGCACGGCTGCGCGCTGGTGGCGAGCGTGTAGCGGGTGCCGTCGGCATTGAGGCGGAACGCGGCCAGGCGCTGCTGCGCAGCCATGTAGGCCATCATTTCGGCGTGCGCGACGGAACAGGTCTGCGGCACCACACGATTGACGCCTACCGACACCACGCGGCCATGTTCGTCGAACACGGCCGCGCCGAACGGGCCGCCATGGCTGCGCTCGACGTTCAGGCGTGAAAGTTCGATGGCGAGGGCCACGCGTTCCTCGTCGGTGGTGTATCGCTTGTTGGTGTCGACCACGTCGCCGATCCACGGCGGCAGGGTCAGGTGAATCTGTTGCGGCAGCATGAAGCCTTCCTTGTGACGCTGGTGTTAGCCCTGTTTCGTCGACCACGCGTCACGCAGCGTGACCGTGCGGTTGAACACCGGCTTGTTCACCGTGTGGTCGATACGGTCGGCCACGAAATAACCCAGGCGCTCGAACTGGAAGCGCTGCTCCGCATCCACGTTCGCCGCGGCCGGCTCCAGCCATGCCGTGACCACGCGCTTGGCGTCCGGGTTGATGTGCTCGATCCAGGTCTTGCCGTCGGTTTCGTCGTCCGGATCGGCCACGTTGAACAGGCGGTCGTACACGCGCACTTCGGTAGCCACGCCGTGCTTCGCACTCACCCAGTGGATGGTGCCCTTCACCTTGCGGTCGGCGCCCGGCATGCCCTGGCGCGATTCCAGATCCAGCGAGCAGCGCACTTCCACCACGTTGCCGTCGGTGTCCTTCACCATCTCCTCGCACTTCACGATGCCCACGCCGCGCAGGCGCACTTCGCCTTCGGGCTTCAGGCGATGGAAGCCCTTCGGCGGTACTTCGGCAAAGTCGTCGCGTTCGATCCACAGCTCGCGCGAGAACGGCACATCACGCGTGCCGAAGCTCTCGTCCTTCGGATGGTTCGAGAACGTCAGCGTTTCTTCGTGGCCGTCCGGCAGGTTGGTGATGACCAGCTTGAGCGGGTCAAGCACCGCCATGCGACGCGCCGCGATGGCGTCCAGGTCCTCGCGCACGCAGTTCTCGAGGATCGAGTAATCGATGATGCTGTTCTGCTTGCTCACGCCCAGGCGTTCGATCAGCAGGCGCAGGCCGCCCGGCGTAAAGCCGCGGCGACGCAGGCCGCGCAGCGTGTTCATGCGCGGATCGTCCCAGCCATCCACCAGGTTCTCGTTCACCAGCTGGGCGAGCTTGCGCTTGCTGGTGATGGAGTAGGACAGGTTCAGGCGCGAGAACTCGATCTGTCGCGGCTTGGCCGGCTCGGTGCGGAATCCGCCTTCGCGCAGGTGCTGCCACAGCTCCGGGTGATTGACCAGGTCGACCTTGTCGACGAACCAGTCGTACAGCGGGCGGTGGTCTTCGAACTCCAGCGTGCACAGCGAATGCGTGATGCCTTCCAGCGCATCGGAAAGGCAATGCGCGTAGTCGTACATCGGGTAGATCGGCCACGCGTCGCCGGTGTTCTGGTGGGTGACCTTGCGGATGCGGTAGATCGCCGGGTCGCGCATGTTCATGTTGCCCGACGTCATGTCGATCTTCGCGCGCAGCGTCTTGGCGCCATCGGCGAACTCGCCCGCGCGCATGCGCTGGAACAGGTCCAGGTTTTCTTCCACGCTGCGGTCGCGGAACGGCGAGTTGCGGCCGGGCTCGGTCAGCGTGCCGCGATAGGCGCGCATGTCTTCCGGGCTGAGATCGTCCACATAGGCCACGCCGTCCTTGATCAGCTTGACGGCCGAGTCATAGAACACCTCGAAGTAGTCCGAGGCATGGCGCAGGTCGTGCCACTCGTAGCCCAGCCAGCGCACGTCGTCCTTGATGCCCTCGACGAACTCCGGGTCTTCCTTGCCGGGGTTGGTGTCGTCCAGACGCAGGTTGCACCAGCCGGTGAACTCGCGGGCGATGCCGAAGTTCAGGCAGATCGCCTTGGCGTGGCCGATGTGCAGGTAGCCGTTGGGCTCGGGCGGGAAGCGCGTGCGGATCGCGTGATGCTTACCGGTGGCCAGGTCATCGCGGATGATCTGGCGGATGAAGTCCCGCTGTTGTCCCTCGGCCTGCGGCGTGGCGGGCGAGGTGGTGGGGTCAACGGCGGCATTTTCGGTGGACATCGGTGCGAAGCTCGTACGCGGTGGCTGAAACGGAGGAGTTTACCTTGTCCTAGGGTGGGGATGGTTTGCCGGCTTTTCAGCCATCGCGCCGGTCGCCAAAGGGCGGCAAATGGCCGCTAACAGTCGTCTTCACCCCGGCAACACGCCAGAGACAAGAACTTGCCCTCCACCTGTCCCGGCGTTAGCGTGGCCCCATGCGCATCGCATACCGAGCCGAAAGCCTGATCGACGCCCATCTGATGAAGGACGCGCTGGAGCGCGCCGACATCCCCGCGTTCGTTTCCGGCGAATACCTGACCGGGGCCGTGGGCCAGCTGCCCGCCCTGGATTACGTGGCCGTACTGGTTCCCGAGGCCAGCCTGGCCGCCGCCGAACAGGTGGTACGGGAGGTCGAACGGGACCTTCAGGAAGCCCGCCTGGTCCTGAACGACCCGGACGAAGACCCGGACGCCCCGCAGCCGGCCTTCTGCTGAATTCATCCCCTGGCGCGCAGCAGGCTCCCCGCCGGTGGCTGCGGAGCGGCGCGCTATCCTGCCGGGCGGACGTTCCGCCCTTCGGAGTGACAGACCTTGGATACCTCGCTGCAACAGATCGCGTCGCTGATCCGCGACGTGCCGGATTTCCCCAAGCCCGGCGTCATGTTCCGCGACATCACCCCGCTGCTGGCCGACGCGGGCGGTTTCGCGCGCTGCATCGATGCACTGGCCGAGCCGTGGCAGGGCAGTAGCGTGCAGGCGGTGTGCGGCATTGAATCGCGCGGCTTCATCTTCGGGGCGGCACTCGCGCAGAAGCTGCACGCGGGCTTTGTACCGTTGCGCAAGCCCAACAAGCTCCCGCCGCCGGTGGTGTCGGTGGACTACCAGCTCGAATACGGCGTGGACAGGCTCGAAGCGCGCAACGACGCGCTGCGTCCCGGCGAACGGGTGATCATCGTCGACGACGTGCTGGCCACCGGGGGCACGCTGGCTGCTGCCCGTGAGCTGGTGCTCAAGCTCGGTGCCCAGCTGGTGGGCGCGGGCGTAGTGATCGAGCTGGCGGCCTTGCAAGGGCGCTCGCGCTGGGAGCATGAAGGCGCGCCGCTGCACGCCTTGCTGCGTTATTGAATCCTGGGAGGCGTTGCTGCGGACGGTGCCGTGAAGGGCCGTCGCGCACAGGGTGCGCTCCTACGGGGCTTCGTCGGCTTTTGTAGGAGCGCACCCTGTGCGCGACAGAGCCGGCCTCGTCGCTGCTGCATCATTGCGCCGGCAGCACGCTCTCTACGTAGACCAGTTCGCACGCACCCGCGCCGGTGTCGTCGCGCGTCATCGAGGTGCGCCAGCGCCAGCCGTCCGCCTTGCTCGCATCAACCAGAAAACCTTCCAGGTGAATCACCTCGCCGGGCCTGACGCGTTCCAGTTCGCGTCGCGCCGTGTCGTCGGCGGGAATCATGTGCATGTTGCTGCTGGACTGTTCGATCTCGCGACGCGGAATCGGGAAGCGTTCCACGTGCCAGTGGTAGAAGCGGTTCTCCTGGCTGATCTGCACCTGCGCCAGCACCGCGCTGTCGGACATGCGTCCCCAGCCCAGCGCCAGGTCCATCGGGGCAAGCGACGCACCGGCGTCGAAGCGATAATCCTCGCGTGACAGCACGCGCGCGGTGAGTTCGAAGCGTGCGCGCGTCACCAGCGTCACGTCGCCGCGGCTCAGCGTGGTGCCCTGATCCAGATCGATCTGGGTGGGCGCATCCGGCGCGAGCACGCCGGGTGCCTGTGTCAGTGGGCGCTGGTGCCACCAGTGCACGCCGCCCAGCAAGGCGATCAGCAACAGTCCGATCAGGATGAATCGCTGCATCCGCGATCAGCGCGCTGGCTGGCGCGCCGGTTTGGCGTCGATGATGCCCGGTTGCAGCAGGTCGGCCGGCAGATCGCGGATCACTTGCGCGAAGCGCTGCAGGAAGGTGCCCATCGACGAGCTCTTGCGCCACACCAGCGCAATGCGCCGGCTCGGCGGGTGGCCGGCGAATTCCAGCAGGTGCACGTTGTCCGTGCGCGCCACCGGCGGCTTGATGGCCAGCGTGGGAAGGAGCGTGATGCCTACGTTCGCCGCCACCATCTGGCGCAGCGTCTCCAGGCTGGTGGCGCGGAAGCCGGAGCGTTCGCCGGCGCCGGCCAGCTGGCACACCTCCAGCGCCTGGTCGCGCATGCAGTGGCCGTCTTCCAGCAGGAGCAGGCTCTCGTCTTCCAGATCGTCGAGTTTCAGCCGCTTCTGCTTGTGCGCCAGCGGATGGTCTTCCGGCACGGCCAGCACGAACGGTTCCTCGAACAGGAACTCCGTGTGCAGGCTTTCCTCGTGCAGGGGCAGGGCAAGGATGCCCACGTCCAGCGAACCTTCGCGCAGCATGCGGATGACCTGCTCGGTCTTCTCCTCCACCAGCAGCAGTTCCAGTCGCGGGAAATGCTTGCGTACCTGCGGCACCAGATGGGGTAGCAGGTACGGGCCCAGCGTGGGGAAGATGCCCAGCCGCAACGTGCCCGATTCCGGGTCGCGCGTGCGTTGTGCGATGGCCTTGATCTCTTCGATTTCCGACAGCACGCCACGTGCACGGCGGGCGATCTCGCGCCCGGTTTCGGTCAGCAGCACCTTGCGCGGCGTGCGCTCCACCAGCGCGACGCCCAGCTCATCCTCCAGCTTCTTGATCTGGGTGGACAGCGTGGGTTGGCTGACGAAGCTCGCCTCCGCGGCGCGGCCAAAATGCCGGTGTTCGGCGAGGGCGACGAGGTAGTGCAGGTCACGCAGATTCATGGACACACCCGGGCATAGTCATAGCTCATACCTATGATAATGGTGTTTTCCATGGCTCCAGGCAATGGCTTGACGCCTCCGCTCCGGGCCAGGGAAGGCCCCGGCGTTGGCCGGGCAGGTTCAGGCGACAATCGCTTGATTCAGAACACCAGACCGATGCGGATGCCCACCGTGCGGCGGGTTTATTGCCGCTGCAGCGCTGGCCGTCGGAATGTCCCGGTATCGCCTCGTGTGCAGCGCCGGCGGCGCATTCCGCGCGGCCGCACTCCTGCCGCAAGCAACGCGAAGGGTATGCCTTCTGGCACTGGGTCATTCGTCATGGCTCCACCTAGCGTGGGGGTTTGTCTGTCCCAAGGGGAGCTCCCTCGCATGCGTCGTCTTGTTCGTCCGTTTGTCCTTACTGCGCTCGCCGCCTGCTGCGGCATGGCCCTGGCCGCTCCCGCCACCGATGACCAGCCGCATGGCCGGCTGCCGGGCTGGGCGCAGCCGGAGTCCTACCAGCTCGACTTCAAGGTGGATCCGCGCCAGCAGGATTTCTCGGGCACCACCGTCATCAAGGTGAAGCTCACGCAGGCCTCCGATCACCTGTGGCTGCACGGCCGTGAGCTGAAGGTGGGCAAGATCACCGTGACCGACGCGGCCGGCAAGGCACACGCGGCGAAGTACGTGGAAGTGGCGCCGCAGGAAGGCGTGGTGCGCATCGATTTCGGCGGCACGCTGAAGCCGCAGGAGCTGACGCTGGCGTTTGAATACACCGCGCCGCTCAACCAGCAGCTGCAGGGCCTGTACAAGGTCAGCCACGAAGGCCAGCCGTACGCGATGACGCAGATGGAACCCATCAGCGCGCGCTTCGCGTTCCCCGGCTTTGACGAACCGGGCTTCAAGACGCCGTTCGACATCCGCCTGACCATTCCCGACGACGAAGTGGGTGTGGCCAACACCAAGCAGGTGAAGGAAGAAGCCGCCGGCAAGGGCTGGAAGAAACTCACCTTCTCCACCACCAAGCCGCTGCCGACCTATCTGGTGGCGTTCGGTGTCGGCCCGTGGGACGTGGTGAAGGGCCCGGACATCTCGCCGACCGCGTACCGTGCGGACGCGCTGGAGCTGCGCGGCATTGCCGCCAAGGGCGAGGGTCACCGCATGCAGCACGTGCTGGGCGAAACGCCGAGCATCATTCACACGCTGGAGACTTACTACGGCTTCGGTTATCCGTGGGACAAGCTCGACCTGCTCGCCGCGCCGGATTTCTCCGCCGGTGCGATGGAAAACCCGGGCCTGGTCACCTTCCGCGACTGGCTGCTGCTGATCGATCCGGATTCCTCGGCCAATTACGTGCGCGGTTCGTTCAACGTCACCGCGCATGAACTGGCGCACCAGTGGACCGGCGACACCGTGACGCTGGCCTGGTGGGACGACCTGTGGCTCAACGAAGCCTTCGCCACCTGGATGCAGCAGAAGGTGACGCAGACGGTGCACCCGGAATACCGCGCCGACCTGGACCGCGTGCGCGGCGCGCAGGGTGCGATGAACGGCGACAGCCTGGTCACCACGCGCAAGATTCGCCAGCCGATCACCGGCAACGGCGACATCGAAACCGCATTCGATGGCATCACCTACCAGAAGGGTGCGGCGGTGCTGGGCATGTTCGAAGGCTACGTGGGTGAGGCCACGTTCCAGAAGGGCATGCGCAACTACATCCAGGATCACAAGTTCGGCAACGCCACCGCCGACGACCTGATCAATGCCATCGCCAAGGCCGCCGACAAGGGCGACGATTTCAAGCAGGCTTTCAAGAGCTTCCTCAACCAGCCGGGCGTGCCCTATGTGCAGACCGAGCTAAGCCAGGAAGGTGGCAAGACCGTGCTCAAGCTCAGCCAGAGCCGTTACCTGCCGGTAGGCAGCAAGGGCGACACGCAGCAGGTGTGGGGCGTGCCGATGTGCGTGCGCTACGGCACGGCCAATGGCAGCAAGGTGAGCTGCGAACTGCTCAGCCAGGCCACCGGTTCCATGGTGCTCGAAGGCGCCAGCAAGGACACCTGGGTGCTGCCCAATGCGAACGCCACCGGTTACTACCGCTTCGCCATGGCGAAGAACGACCTGACCAGCCTCGGCAAGCAGATCGGCAAGCTCGACGATGCCGAACAGCTCGCCTATGCCGATGCGGTGTACGCCAGCTTCAAGCACGGTGATCTCGATGCCGGCGACGTGCTCGCCGCACTCAAGCCGCTGACCGCGTCCAAGACGCGCGAAGTGGCCGTTGCGCCGCTGACCAGCTTCAACTGGATCTATCGCAACCTGGCCCAGACCGATGCACAGCGCGCCAAGCTTGCCGCATGGGCGAAGGCCGCCTACCTGCCGCGCCTGACCCAGCTGGGTTATCACCGCAAGGACAAGGAAGCGGACAGCGATTCGCTGCTGCGCAATACCCTTGCCGACGAACTCGCGCTGGTGGTCAAGCTGCCAGAAGTCCGCGCCGAACTGCTCAAGCAGGGTGATGCTGCACTCAAGCGCAAGGCCGATGGTCGCCTCGACCTGGCGGCTGCGGATCCTGACCTGATCGGCAGCGCACTGGCCGTGGCCGTGCAGGAGCGTGGCAAGCCGGCGGTGGACGCACTCATCGCCGAGTTGCCGCAGACCAGCGACCCGGCACTGCGCAACGCCATGCTGGACGGCCTCGCCGATGCAAACGATCCGGCGCTGACCCTTGAGGTGCGCAACTTCTCCCTCGACAAGAAGGTGAAGGTGGGCGAGATGGGCATGCTGCTGCGCGGCGGACGTGACACCCGCACGCAGCGTGATGCTTCGTGGCAGTGGGCCACCGGCAACTACGACAAGATCGTCGAGCGCACCGGCAGCTTCGCTGGCGGCAAGCTCCCTGACCTGGTCGGTGGTGGCGGCTGCTCACAGGAAGAAGCCGATCGACTGCAGACGTTCTTCAAGGACCGCGCCAAGCAGGTGAGTGGTGCCGAGCGTGGGCTTGCCCAGGCCAGCGAATCCACCGTGCTGTGCCACGCCCTTGTGCAGAAGCAGGACGCCAAGTCGATCCTGCGCTAAGTAACGGGCTCCAGGCAGTGGACCCAGGCCGGGCGACGCAAGTCGCCCGGTTTTTTTTGCGCAGGCTCAACCCCTTTTCCGTTCCGGCGCCGTTGTATCAGGACAAGGCCGTCTTTTCGCGGCCTTCCGCCGGCACCTACACTGGGCCGGCCCACCCGGGTCGTCAGGGAGAAAGACATGCGTCGTCCGTGGGGATGGTTGTGCCTGCTCGTGTTGCTCGCCGCGCCGGTCATGGCGCAGGACGTGCCGCCGGCGTTGAAGGATTGGCAGGACTGGGTGCTGCACGAGGCACCGCTGCATGCCTGCCCGGTGCTGGTGACGAATGGCAAGACCATGGGCGCGAAGGAATGCACGTGGCCCGGCCGGCTGGCGCTCGACGCAGGCAAGGATGGTGCCCGCTTCGCGATGGACGTGCACGTGGATGCGCGCAGCTGGGTCAGCCTGCCCGGCGACAGCCGGAACTGGCCGCAGCAGGTCACGGCGGGCGGCAAGCCGCTGGTCGTGCTCGATCACTTCGGGGCGCCCGCGCTGCAGCTGGAACCGGGTGACTACAGCGTGCATGGCGTGCTGCCATGGGACAGCCGACCGGCGCGCCTGCGCGTGCCCGGCACCATCGGGCTGGTGACGCTCACCCTCGACGGCAACGCCGTGGCGCGCATCGAACGCGACGGAGACCAGCTCACCCTGGGCGAAGCCGCCGCCGCGCAACGCGCCGCCGATGCGCTGTCGCTGCGCGTGTTCCGCAAGCTCACCGACGGCATGCCCGCCATGCTGGAAACGCAGCTGCAGGTCAATGTGACCGGCAGTGCACGCGAACAGTTGATCGGGCCGGTGCTGCCCAAGGGTTTCACTGCCACGTCCCTGCAGGGCGGCCTGCCCGCGCGGCTGGAGAACGATGGACGGCTGCGCGTGCAGCTGCGCCCGGGCCATTGGATGATCTCGCTGGGTGCGCGCAGCAGCGATGTGCTCGGGCACCTGGCCGTGAACCTGCCCGGCGATCCCTGGCCAAAGCAGGAAATCTGGAGCTATGCCGACGACACGTCGCTGCGCACCACGCGCGTGGAAGGGCAGGCGGTGGATGCCGGGCAGGCCGACGTGCCATCGGATTGGAACAGCTTGCCCGCGTACGCGCTCGACAACGCGAACGGTCTTGCCATCGAACAGGGCACGCGGGGTGGCGAAGGTGGCAAGGGCGACCAGCTCGCGTTGACCCGTGACCTGTGGCTGGATTTCGACGGTCGCGGCTTCAGTGCCAATGACCGGCTCGTCGGCACGCTCGCGCGCAGCCAGCGGCTGGACGTTGCTGCGCCCTGGCAATTGCTCAATGCATCGCAGGGTGAGTCGCCGATGCTGATCACCGTGGGCGACAAGCACACCAGTGGTCTTGAGGTGCGCGATACCAACCTTGAGCTGTCCGCGGGCCTGCGCATGCCCCGTTCCGGCGACATGCCAAGTGGCGGCTGGCAGCTGCCGCTGGAGCATATCGAGGCGACGCTGCATCTCCCTTACGGTTACCGGCTGATTGGCGCGTCGGGTGCGGATCTGTCGCCTGATTCGTGGATCGCACAATGGAGTCTGCTTGATCTGTTTGTGGTGGCTTTGATCGCCTTGCTCGCCGGTCGTTTCCTTGGCTGGCCCTGGGCTTTGGCTGCCGTGGTGTTTCTTGCGTTGTCCCTGCATGAAGGTGGTGCCCCGCGCTGGACGCTGGCGGTGGCACTGGCATTGGCCTTGTTAATGCGTGCCCTGCCGGAAGGGCGCCTGCGGCTCGTTTCGCGCCTCGCTGCAGGGGCGTTGCTGCTGCTGGCGATCCTGTGGTCGCTGCCGTTCGCTGCGACGCAGATGAGCTACGCGCTGCATCCGCAACTGGAAGGCAAGGTGGAACTGCCGGTGGAATCGGAGAGTTCAGAGTCAAGGGCCGTGTCGATGAAGCAGGAGGTCAAGCCGCAGCCAGCACCCGCGCCTGCGGTGGAAGAGGCATCGACGAATGCCGTGCCGATGTCTGCACCGGCGCCACCGCCGCCACCGGCACCACCCGCGCCGCCGGCGGACATCCTTGCCGGGCAAGAAGCGCCCGCGGGATATTCGGAACCGAAGCACAAGGCGCTGTCGAGCGTGACAGTGACGGGCACACCCCTGACTGCCTCCCAGACCATCGGCCAGGAAATGGACGCCCATCGCCCGCTGCAGGCGGGGCGCGGCACGCCCCACTGGGATGTTGGCAACAACTACCACCTCGAATGGTCGGGACCGTGACGGCGGAGCAGAGCACGCGGCTGGTGATTGCACCGGCCTGGCTGGTACGCGTCCTGCGCGTGCTCATGCTGGTGGTGTTGGTGGGTCTGCTGGCACGGCTGGCGCTGATGCTGCTGGGTTCGGCACAGGCACAACGGCATGGCTGGAGCAGCCGTGGCGGTGCGGCCGCTTTGCTTGCACTCGCGTTGTTGCCGCACGGTGCGCATGCGCAGGACACGCCCAGCGAGCAGATGCTCAATCACCTGCGTGCGCGACTCACTGAAGCACCGACCTGCACACCCGATTGCGCGGCGGTTGCGCTGGCGCAGTTCCAGGTGGGCGGGGACAACGTAGCCGTGGATCTGGAAGTCCATGCCGGTACGCCGGTGGCCGTGCCGCTGCCGCAGGGCGACGACGCGCTGCAACTGCTGGACGTGTCGCTGGATGGCCATGATGCCGCGCTCTCACGCAAGCCGGATCTCACCCTGGTCAAGGTCGATCGCGGCGTGCATCACCTCACCCTGCGTTATCGCGTGTCGGCGGTGGATACCACCAGCCTGCACTTTGCGCTGGTTCCGCAGCGAGTGGTATTCCATGGCGATGGCTGGGCGCCGAACGGCCTGGACGACGGTCACCTGCTGGGCGACAGCCTGGCGCTCAACCGTGTGCGCAGTGCCGGCGATGGCAGTGCACCGACGGCAGCCGAGCAGGCCTTCCCGCCCTACGTAAAATTGACTCGCACGCTGCAGCTCGGCAACGAGTGGACCGTGAGCAACACGGTCGAGCGCATCGCGCCGCTCGACGGCGGCTTCAGTCTGGATCTTCCGCTGTTGCCGGGCGAGCATCCGCTGGGAGACAACGCCCGCGTGCACGACGGGCGCATCGGCGTCACCTTCAGCGGTGGCCAGAACACCGTGCGCTGGACCAGCCGGCTCGACCACAGCGACAAGCTCGTGCTCAACGCACCGGCACTCGGCGAACGCGCGGAACAATGGGTGGTGCAGTCGGCACCGATCTGGCACGTCGATGCCAAGGGCGTTCCGGCCACGCTCAGCGACAACGGCCTGACCTACCAGCCACTGCCCGGCGAAAGCCTGACGGTCGACATCCACAAGCCCAAGGCCGTGGCGGGCGACAGCCTCGCGTTCGACAGCGTCTCCGTACATGGCAACGTGGGTGAGCGCGCAACGGAAACCGAGCTGGAACTCGAGCTGCGCAGCACGCGTGGCGGTGAGCATCCGATTGGCGTGCCGGCCGGCACGGAACTGCTGGAGGCTTCCCGCGACGGTGCACCCATCAGCGTGGCCATCCGCGACGACAAGATCAGCCTGCCCGTGCTGCCGGGCGTGCACGCCTATGCGCTGCGCGTGCGCGAACCGCGTGGCGTGTCGCTGTTCATGCGTACGCCAACCTTCACGCTCAACGCACCGGTGGCGAACATCGACATCAACCAATCCGTGCCGGAAAGCCGCTGGGTGCTGTGGACCTGGGGGCCGGTGGACGGACCTGCCGTGATGTACTGGTCGCAACTCATCGTGTTGCTGCTCGCTGCATGGCTGCTGGCGCGCTACGCGCCGACGCCACTGAAGTGGCACCAGTGGTTGCTGCTCGGCCTGGGCTTCTCCGCCTTTGCCTGGGGCGCTTATGCGATGGTGGTGGCGTGGCTGATCCTGATCGGGTTGCGGGCGCGTCACAGCCTGCCGGCGCGGTACGGTGCGCTGTTCAACGCATCGCAGGTAGCGCTGGTGCTGGTCACCGTCATCGCCATCGCCGTACTCGTTTCCGCCGTTCCCAAGGGCTTGCTGGGCCTGCCCGACATGCATGTGGCCGGCAACCCCTTCGATGCATGGAATCTCCACTGGTTCGCCGACCAGGCGGACAGCGTACTGCCGCAGGGCGGCGTGCTCAGCGTGTCGCTGTGGGTCTGCAAGATCGCCATGCTGCTGTGGGCGCTATGGCTGGCCAACGCGTTGATCGGCTGGCTGCGCTGGGGCTTCGAGGCATGGAGCCAGGGCGGCTACTGGCGCAAGGGACAAGCCAAGGCTGCCGAGCCGCCGCCGGTGCCCGAGGTATCGGAGTAAACAGAAAAAGGCGCCGCGATGGCGCCTTTTTTCTTCATGTGAGATGGCAAGGTTACGGAGACACTTCCTTGCCGGACGCCACGCCGCCACCGATATGCCGATCAAGGAACTGCACCATGCGCTGCATCATCTCGGCGATGTTGGCTTCGTCGTAGAAGCCATGCCCTTCATTCGGCTTGTAGATCCATTCATGGGCGATGTTGCGCTTGAGCAGGGCGTCATGCAGCGACTGCCCCTGGATCGGGGGTACGCGTTCGTCCTTGCCGCCGACGATGAGCATCACGGCTGCTTTCAGGCTATCGAGCTGATTGACGGGTGAGTGTGCGGCCAGCGCCGTCATGTCGGTACCCATGGTGGCGCGCAGGTAGTCGCCGCCCAGACTCATTTTTGAGGTGTCGCCTTGCTTGAAGTGCAGCGGTAGGTCGTAGATAGCCGGGTTGCGGGTCAGCGCGGTGACGCCGCCGCCTTTGTAGCTGGTCTCCTGGGGACCACCGGAGAAGCGAATGACTGAACCGTCCGGGCGATGCAGGGTGGTTGACTTGCACACACCGCTGTCGGGCGGGTTGTCGGTGCAGTTGGTGTCCAGGCTGTAGGCCAGGTTGTTGCTCCAGCTGCCGCCGTTGTAATACAGCGCGAAACGCAGGCCCATGTCGCCCGGCAAGGCGAACAATGGGTAGGTTTCCACCTTGGTGCCGCTGAAGGTGATGATGGGGTCGGCATCGGTGTTGGGGTTGCCGCCACCTTCGCAACAGTCGGTGGTGCAGCTGTTGGGGATGTTTGACACCACCGCCGACGGCTCTCGATTGGCGGTGGCATAGAGGCGGCCCGTTGAGCCGTTACCGGTCGGCGTGAAAATGATGCCGGGAGGCGGCATTTTCTTCGGAATGTTGGCCGTGACGTTCATTTCCGGAAGATCTTTTGCCGTGTTCTCATTCGCCTGTTTGGCAGTAATTGGCTTATCAATGGCGGCTTCAACCCCTCCGCTGAACCAGGTCAACAGCGCCCACGTCACGACGGACAGGCGTTGCTTCCATCCCATGGACATCATGTGTTTCTCCCCGTTTGTATCGACGCGGACGTATGGACGTCCTTCGGCCAAAGTCCCTGTGCGATAGGTTCAACGAACGGGTGGGGAATTGAAGGCGTCCGGGGCGGACGGTGTGTGTAGTTCCACGCCTTGTGTTGATGCCTTCCTCCATCAGTCGATGCCGACGTATTTCAGTACTCGGCGAACGTGTTGGAGGACATCTGTGGGGCGAAGGTGGCTCGCGACGTGGTTCGCGGAAACACGACTGGGCCAAGCAAGCGAATGCATGCATGGCACCTTGCATGCGGTTGCGGCTTGTCGGGATTTTCTTTCGCAACCGGGATTCCGCTGTACCGCGCCGGGTAGCATGTCGTGGCGCCCATCGTCATGTTCCCCAAATCGATCGACATGTTTTCGCCGTTGCTCCGTCATTGCCGGCAACGGGGGATGAAGTGACTCCGGGCGGCTAACAAGACCTCATGGCAACCGTTCTCCCTCGGCGTCATCCCCGCGGACCCCAAAAAGGGGGCGAGACCGGGGATCCAGCGTCTTTCACTCGCTGACAGAAGCGCATGGTCACGGGATGAACAGCCCTTCGGCTATTGAAAAGCGCCTCCCTCTTTATTGGGGATGGCGCTGAGAAGCCCTGCGATGCTGCAGTGAGCTCCTGCCACGAGGTTTCGTTAGCTTCTCTCAGGTGGAATGCACGCCCAGCCCACCCGGCATGCTCTCGCGCCGGAACTTTTCAAGGTCATGGCGGGCTTGCAGCATCAGCCAGTAGAGCGGGCTGGTATGGAGCGCGGCGGCAAGGCGAAAGGCTTCTTCCGCATAGAGGGGTTGCCCGGTGAGCAGGCGGTGCAGATGCCACGCCGGGATGCCGCTGCGTCGCGCCAGCTGGGCCACCGTCAGCGCTTCGGGGATCATGTGGTCAAGCTGCAGCACCGTGGCAGGGGCGCGCAGGGGCACGTCGTCATCGATCCGCAGTTGCGGATGAATCGAGAGGAGCATCATGAGGGGCTTCCTTTGGGGCGCACGACACCGACGGAATCCGGCGAAGGGATCCGTGTAGGAAAACGGCTGGTTGGAGCGCGAGTGTTGTCCCGGGTGTGACGTGCCGGCAGAACGCCCGACACGCCACAGGGCCGATCACATCGTGCGCGCTACGCGTTCAGCGCCTGCCCGCGGTGGAGCTGCCGGGCGTACTGCAACAGGCACTGCCCTGCCACGACGATGCCTTGCCGAAACAGTGGCGGCAACGGCAGTAGCACCACCGCATCTGGGGGCGAGCGGGGTGTTGATGCCGTTCGTCTTCCAGACTCAGCTGCGCCAGCGCGTAGAGCGCGAGCGCCACGTCATCCAACGTGGAAAGCCGTAGCGAGGGTGGCATGGTGCAGGAGGCCGGTGGCCCGGCGGAGGGCGAGGCGCTGCGGGCGTTGCCTATCGGAACGGATGGGCACGCGCGTGCCGTATGATCGCTGATAGCCATGATCAACTCGAGTCGGTTGGTGATGGTTAGCGGGTCGTCGGTGTTGTCGCACCGGCGGCCCGCGACTCACGGCATGGCTGCCGTGACTGCTTGCAGCCCCGTCCGAAGACGCCCGCGAGCAGCAACCTCACCCTACTTGAGTTGGCTATGCCGTGTGATCAGGCGATGCACATGGCGATGCGTAGGGTTTCGCTATCAGCAACATGTGGGTTGCGATGTTGCGCAGTCGCTGGCGCAGCGTTGGGTTTGGATGGCATCGGCCGGCGTCACGCATCCCCGCGCTGAACGAAGGGTGCGTGACACATCGGCACCATGCTTACACGTCCTCGGCGACCTTCAACACCAGCTTGCCGGTGTGGCTGCCGTCGAACAGGCGGTTGAGTACCGTTGGTGCGTTTTCCAGGCCTTCGGCCACGGTTTCGCCGGCCTTGATCTTGCCGCCCAGCACCCAACCCACCAGCTCCTGCACGGCTTCGGGCTGGTGCTTGTAGTCGAAGGCGAGAAAGCCGCGCACGGTGAGGCGTTTGACGATGATCACGCTGTAATCGTCCGAGGGCTTGCCGCCGCCGGCATAGTTGGCGATGAGGCCGCACAACGCGACGCGTCCGCCGTTGACCATGCGCGACATCACGGCACGCATCACCGGGCCGCCGACGTTTTCGAAGTTGACATGCACGCCATCAGGCGTGGCATCGGCCAGCTTTTGTTTGAAATCGTCGGCCTTGTAGTCGACGGCGGCATCGAAGCCGAGATCCTCGACGAGGTGCCGGCATTTCTCCGCGCCACCGGCAATGCCCACCACGCGTGCGCCACGCAGTTTGCCGATCTGTCCGGCGATGGAGCCCACCGACCCGGCAGCGGCCGACACCACGAGCGTTTCGCCGGCCTGCACGGGGGCGATTTCGGTAAGCCCGTAATGCGCGGTGATGCCGCTGAAACCGCAGGCGCCCAGCAGCGTGGGCAGGGCTACCGGCGGACGCGGCGGCAGCTTCACCCAGTAACCGGTCTTGCTCTCGTCGATGAGTGCATAGTCCTGCCAGCCCACCAGGCCCTGCACCAGATCGCCGACGGCATAGTTCTTCGCGTTGGAAGCCACCACGCGGCCAATGCCGATGCCCCGCATTACTTCGCCGATGGCAACGGGCGGCATGTACTGCGGCACGTCGCTCATCCACACGCGGTTGGTCGGGTCCATCGAGATATACAGCACGCGCACCAGCGCCTGGCCGTCGGCCAGTTCCGGCGTTGGCGTTTCGCGCAGGTCGAAGTTGTCCAGGCTCACCAGCCCTTCCGGACGGGACTTCAGCAGCAGTTGGCGGTTCGTGTAGCTCATGGAGTTCTCCGGGTCAGACGGCGCGCGCGCCGCCATCGATGACGAGTTCGGCGGCAGTGACGTAACGGCTTTCATCGGAAGCAAGATAAAGCACGGCGTAGGCCACGTCGTCCGGTTCGCCCAGGCGATGCATGGGGATGCCGCGGGTCAGTTTCTTCGTCGCTTCTTCTTCGCCCAGCTTGTCAAAGAATGGCTTGACGATGCCGGTGCGGATGAACGCCGGGTGGATCGAGTTGCAGCGCACGTCGATCTTCTGTCGCGTGCAGTCCATTGCCACCGACTTGGTCAGCACGGCAACGGCAGCCTTGGAGGTGTTGTAGGCGGTGTAATCCGGGTCGATCTTGAATGCGGCCAGCGAGGAGATGTTCACGATGGAGGCGGGTTGCGCGTCGCGCAGGTATGGCAGCGCGTATTTGCAGCCCAGCATCACGCTGTCCACGTTCACCGCCATCACGCGATGCCACTCTTTCAGTGCGATGTTCTCCACGCCGCCGAGCGAGCCGATACCGGCGTTGTTGACCAGCACGGACAGGCCACCCATGGCCTTCGCGGCGTCGGCCAGCGTGCGTTCCCATGCGGCTTCGTCGCTGACGTCCTGCACTGCGGACCACGCTACCGTGGCGCCGGCCTCATGGTTGATCTCCGCGGCGACAGCGGCCGCACCCTCGCCATTGACGTCGGTGAGAAATACGCGCGCACCGTGACGCGCCAGCATGCGCGCCGAGGCGGCGCCCAGGCCGCTGGCCGCGCCGGTGACAAAGGCCCGCTTGCCGGCAGCGCGCGGTGGAAGTGCAGAAGTCATATCGGGTTCCCTGAGTCAGACGCTGAGGTAACCGCCATCCACGTTCAACACCGCACCGGTGGTGTACGAGGCAGCGTCGGAGGCGAGGTAAAGCGCGGCACCGGCCATTTCCGATGGCTGCGCCACGCGGCGCATGGGCACGTGTGCCAGCGCCTGCTTGAGGATGGCCGGGGTGTTCACCAGCACGGAGGCGAACTTGGTGTCGGTCAGGCCGGGCAGCAGCGCGTTGCAGCGCACGCCCTGTTCGGCGCACTCCACCGCGAAGGCCTTGGTCATGGAAATCACCGCCGCCTTGGTGATCGAGTAGATGCCCTGCTGGAAACCCGGCACCACGCCGTTCACCGACGCCACGTTGACGATGGAACCGCCGCCGTTCTTCGCCATGAGCCGGGCGCCGTGGGTGGACATGTAGAAGTAGCCGCGGATGTTCACGTCCACGGTTTTCTGGAAGACCGACGGATCGGTGTCGATGATGTGGCCGAAGTACGGGTTGGTCGCCGCGTTGTTGATCAGGATATCCAGCCGGCCGTGTGTCTTTTCCACTTGCGCGTGCAGGGCTTCGATCTGCTCCATCTCGCCGATGTGGCAGGCGATGGCTTCGGCGGAACCGCCGTCGGCGATGATGCCGTCCACTACGGCCTGACAATCGGCCTGCTTGCGGCTGGAGACGATGACGTGAGCACCGTGTGCGGCGAGCAGCTTCGCGATCTCCGCGCCGATGCCACGGCTGGCGCCGGTGACGATGGCGATCTTGCCGGTGAGGTTGAACGTAACGGGTGTGGTCATGGTCAACAATGTCCGAATGGGGTTGGTATTCCTCACCGTCATTCCCGCGAAGGCGGGAGGCGCTTCACCAACAGCCGAATGGCTGGTCATCCAGCGACTTCGCTCTGGCTCAACAGGGAGTCAGCGTGTGGCAAAGGCACTGGATTTCCGCTTTCGCGGGAATGACGTGACGTAAATGGTTGAGAAAGTCGAGCCATCACCGCAGCGTCACCAGCTGTTCGTCGCGTGCCCGCTCCAGATGCGGCCACGCGTTGTACGTCACCAGTGTTGCGCCGCGCGAGCCTAGCCGAAGCTTTGTCACGCCCGTGTTGACCAGCGGCCAGCTGAGTTCGAAGGCGCTCGATGCCGGTGCCTGCAGCAGGGCACCGGCAATGACGGATATCGGGCCGCCGGATGTGAATGCCCAGAGTGTGCGGGCCTCCATGCGGGCCAGCTGGTCCAGCGCATCCAGGACACCCTGGCGGAACGCCGGCCAGCTCTGGGTGTAATCCGCGTCGTGCTTGCCGCCGGTCCAGCGGGCCAGTGCATCGACGAATAGTTGCTGGAACGTGCGATGTGGATCGGACGCCTGCTTCATGGCCGCGCGGAAGTCAGCCGGCGTCGCAAGATCCGGGCGCAGGCGTGCGAGCAGTTCGACGTGGTCGACTTCGTCGAGCCCGGGCATGACGAACGGCTGCACTTCGGCACCCGCAGCGCGCAGGCAGGGCAGGGCCGTGTCGCGATGGCGTACGCGCGGTCCCATCGCCACGGCATCGGGACGCGCCCCGCATTCGGCGAGCCATGCACCCAGCAGGCTCGACTGCTGTTCGCCGAGGGGTGAGAGCTGGTCGTAATCGTCCGCGTGAAAACTCGCCTGGCCGTGCCGTATCAGCAGCAGTTCGCGCATGACTCAGCCTTTGCTTGCCATCAGGCGGCGACAGCGCATGCCCATGTACTTCGCCGCGTCGCCGAAGCCGGCAAATTGAGGGTTGGTGGTCTGGCCCAGCGCGTAACGACGGTAGATCTGCTGGATGATCACCATCAGGCGGAACAGGCCGAAGATTTCGTAGAACGCCCAGTGCGAGATGTCCATGCCGGTGCGTTCGCCGTAATAGGCCACCACCTCGCGTCGCGTGAGCATGCCCGCTTCATGCGTGGGCTGGCGGCGGAACGACTGGAATACCGGATCGTCGTCTGCCTGCACCCAGTAGGCGAGGGAACTGCCCAGATCCATCAGCGGATCGCCCACCGTGGCCAGTTCCCAGTCCAGCACGCCGATGATGTCCAGCGGGTTGTCCGTCGCGAGCACCACGTTGTCAAAGCGGAAATCATTGTGGATGACGCAGCTGGCGTTATCGCGCGCCGGCTGGTTTGCATCGAGCCAGGCCATCACGTCGTCGCACGGATCTGAGCCATCGGTGGCGGCCTGTCGCCAGCGTTCGCGCCAGCCGGCAATTTGCCGCGCGATATAACCCTCGCCCTTGCCAAGTTCCCTCAGTTCCCCTTGAGTAGCGTCCACCTGGTGCAGCTCGATCAGGCGGTCGATGAAGGCCACGCACAGGCGTCGTACGCCATCGCGATCCAGCCCAAGCTCGGCGGGAAGGTCGCGTCGCAGGATGGTGCCGCTCAGGCGTTCCATCACATAGAAGTCCTGCCCGATCACCTGCGCGTCGTCGCAGCGCGCGAGGATGGCCGGCACGTACGGGTAGCTGGCCTTCAGCGCACCCATCACGCGCGACTCGCGCATCATGTCGTGCGCGGATTTCGCCTTGGCACCGCGCGGCGGGCGGCGCAGCACCAGGTCGCGGTTCGCGTAGTGCAGCAGATAGGTGAGGTTGGAGGCGCCGCCGGGAAACTGCTTCACGGTGGGCGTGCCTTCAAGCCCGCCGATGTGCTGCCTGAGGAAGGCATCGACGCGCGCGATGTCGAAGGCGTCTTCGTCGCGCACGGCGCGAGCCTGGTCCGGGGCGGCGGTCATGCGTGGTTCTCCGTGGCGAGCTGGGCTTTGGCTTCGAGCTTGGCGACCACGCCGCGGTGCACTTCATCCGGGCCATCGGCCAGTCGCAGCACGCGTGCATAGGCATACAGGTGGGCGAGCGGGAAATCGTCGGTGAGGCCGGCGCCGCCGTGGATCTGGATGGCCGCATCGGCCGCCTGTTGCGCCACCGAGGGCACCACCACCTTGATCTGCGAGATCAGGCTGAGCGCCGCCTTGGGGCCTTGCGTATCCAGCGTCCACGCGGTTTTCAGCGTAAGCAGGCGGGCCTGCTCGATGGCCATGCGCATGTTGGCGATGACGTCGCCGTTGCCACCGAGCTTGATCAGCGGCTGGCCGAACGCCACGCGCGATTGCGCACGCCGGCACAGCAGGGATAGCGCACGCTCCGCAGCGCCAAGTGCG
Source organism: Dyella telluris (assembly GCF_014297575.1). Lineage (NCBI taxonomy): Bacteria > Pseudomonadati > Pseudomonadota > Gammaproteobacteria > Lysobacterales > Rhodanobacteraceae > Dyella > Dyella telluris. Next base: position 3,170,326 of record NZ_CP060412.1, read on the forward strand.
CGCATGCAGTGATGCACGCGGCCCGGGCCCAGCCGGCCCTGTGCAATCTCGAAGCCGCGCCCGGGTCCGAGGATCACGGTCGCAGCGGGGAGGCGCACGTTGTCGAAATGCAGTTCGCCGTGTCCGGAGGGTTCGTCGTGGTCATGGAACACCGGCAGCATGCGTTCGATGTGCACACCCGGCGCATCGAGCGGGCAGATCACCATGCTGTGGCGGCGGTGCGGGTCGGCTTCCGCATCGCTCAGGCCCATGAAGATCACGAAGCGGCAATGCGGATGGCCAAGGCCGGTGGTCCACCACTTGCGACCGTTCAGCACCACCTCGTCGCCGTCCATTGTGGCAGTGGCGCGCATGTTGGTCGCGTCGGAGGAGGCCACGTCCGGTTCGGTCATGGCAAAGCCGGAGCGGATCTCGCCACGCAGCAACGGTTCCAGCCACTGCTCGCGTTGCGTGGCAGAGCCATAGCGGTGCAGCACTTCCATGTTGCCGGTGTCCGGCGCGCTGCAGTTGAACACTTCGGGCGCGATGAAGGAGTGGCCCATGATTTCCGCGAGCGGCGCGTACTCCACGTTGCTCAGGCCGGGGCCGCCTTCCAGGTCGGGCAGGAACAGGTTCCACAGGCCGGCCTCACGGGCTTTCACCTTCAGCTGCTCCATCACCGTCGGCTGGCGCCACTGTCGATGGTCGGCGCCGCCAGCCAGTTGCGAGGCATACACCGGCTCGGCGGGAAACACCTCGTCGCGCATGAAACGTTTGAGGCGTTCGGCGAGCGCCTGGGTGCGTTCGGAATGGGCGAAATCCATGGCAGTGCTCCTCGATTCCTCTGGAGCGTACGCCTCATGCAGCAGATAATTGAAATGAATATGCCTTATGGGTATGCATTAGCCACATGAATGGGTGTGAGCCATGGAACGCGACAGCCGGATCGACCTGAACCTGTTCCGCGTCCTCGACGCGATCTACACGCACGGCGGCGTGAGTGCGGCCGCCCGCGTATTGCACCTGACCCAGCCCGCGGTGACCCACGCGCTGGGTCGCCTGCGCGACCAGCTGGGTGATCCCCTGTTCGTGCGGCAGGGCAACCGCCTGCTGCCGACCGACAAGGTGCGCGCGATGATGCCGTCGGTGCAGGCCCACCTGAAGGGCTTGCTGGCCAGCACCCATGCGCAGCCGACCTTCGATCCGGCACAGCTGCAGATGGAATTCGTCATCGGCTTTCGCGACATCCTTGAATCCATCGTGCTACCCGGTCTGATGGCCGGCATTGGCCGCGAAGCGCCGGGCGTGCGCGTGGTCAGCCGGCGTGTGGCCGCCGATGAGGTGGAACGCGAACTGGGCACCGGCGCGCTGGATCTGGTGGTGGATCGCCCGCTGCGGGTAAGCGATCGCATCTCGCATCGGCGCCTGCTGGATGAGACGCTGGCGGTGGTGATGCGGCGCGACCATCCGCTGGCCCGGCAACTGCGTCGCAGCGACTACTTCGCCGCACGGCACGTCACCGTGTCGCCGCTGGGGGAGGCGAGCGCGCTGGATACGTTGCTGGGGCAGAACGGCCTGTTCCGCGAGGTACGCATGGTGGCGCAGCACTATTTTTCCGCCTGCGAGATCGCCGCCGCCAGCGACCTGCTGCTGACCGTGCCCAAGGCGTACGCGGACCATCTGGGGCGGCTGCTGCCCATGGCCTCGCAGCCCTTGCCGATCCGCCTCAAGGCCATTCCCATCCTTGCCTACTGGCACGATTCCAAGGGCGGCGACCAGGCCCATCGCTGGTTTCGTGAACGTCTCGTCAAGTCCATTACCGCTGCCATGCGGGCGTCGTCGCCATGACTTGCGAGCGACACGGTGACGGGCGCACGATGCGTGGTACAGCGCCGCGCGCTCCCCGCTGCACGCGCTGACCTGACCCAAGGACGTGCCTGGCGGCGATTCGCCGGGCCGTCTCCCTGACGAGGTGTCTTGCATGTCCGAGCAGTCGCCAGCCCCCGAGGTCGTATACGACCCGACGGACCCGATGAACCGTAAAGAGCAGATGTTCCCGCGCCTGGATCCGTCCATGGTCCGGCGCATCGCCGCCTATGGGCAGGAGGAATTCGTCCAGGCCGGCACCAACTTGTTCGAGCGCGGGCAGCGCGGGGTGGATTTCTTCCTCGTGCTTGATGGCCTGGTCGAAGTGTTCACGCCGGACAAGCACGGCCAGATCCATATCTTCACCATGTACTCGGCGCGCCAGTTCAGCGGCGAGATGAACATGTTCAACAAGCGCGCGGTGATGGCTTCGGCGCGCACCGCGATGGACAGCCATGTGCTGCGCGTGCGCTCGGACGATTTCCGCCGCATGGTGGCCGCCGAGGCCGACATCAGCGAAATCATCATGCGCGCCTTCATCCTGCGCCGCGTGGGCCTGATCCGCATGGGCTATGGCGGCGTGGTGCTGGTGGGGCCGGGGCACAGTGCGGATACACTGCGGCTGGAGCGCTTCCTGGTGCGCAACGGCTATCCGCATCGCACGATCGACACCGAGACCGATCCCGAAGCCGGCGGCTTCATCGAGTGCTTCCAGCTCACGCACCAGCAGTTGCCGGTGGTGATCTGTCCGGAGCACTGCTTCCTGCAGAACCCGACCTCGGCGGAACTGGCGGACGAGCTGGGCCTCACCGAAACCATCGACCCCGATCACGTGTACGACGTGGTGGTGGCCGGCGCCGGCCCGGCGGGTCTGGCCGCTGCCGTGTACGCCGCTTCGGAAGGGCTGTCGACCATCGTGGTGGAAGGCATTGCACCGGGCGGCCAGGCCGGCACGTCATCGAAGATCGAAAATTATCTGGGTTTTCCCACCGGAATTTCCGGGCAGGCGCTGGCGGGGCGCGCGCAGGCGCAGGCGCAGAAGTTCGGTGCGCGACTGGCGATTTCGCGGCAGGCCGCCGGCATCGACTGCTCGGTGCAGCCGTATCGCGTGTTCCTGGATGACGGTCAGAGCGTGCAGGCACGCGCGGTGATCGTTGCCACCGGCGCGCGCTATCGCAAGCTGGACGTGCCGGGCTATACGCAGTTCGAAGGCGCAGGCATCCACTACGCCTGTACCGCCATGGAAGGCCAGCTGTGCAAGGACGGCGAAGTGGTGGTGGTGGGTGGTGGCAATTCGGCGGGGCAGGCGGCGGTGTTCCTGTCGCGCATCGCCTCGCATGTGCACGTGCTGGTGCGTTCCTCCGGGCTGGCCGCCACCATGTCCGACTATCTGGTGCAGCGCATCCTGCTGTCGTCGTCGATCACCCTGCATACGCACAGCGAGATTGTTGGACTCGAGGGCGAAGGACGCCTGAGCCAGGTGACCTGGCAGCAGCGCGACACCGGCGAGCTGACCACGCGCCCGATCAGCAACGTGTTCGTGATGATCGGCGCCGAGCCCAATACCGACTGGCTGAAGGACTGCCTGTCGCTGGACGACAAGGGCTTCGTGCTCACCGGGCGCTGCGCGCAGGGCCATATCCTGGAATCGCCTTATGGCACGACCAAGCCGGGCATCTTCGCCGTGGGCGACGTGCGTTCCGGATCGGTCAAGCGCGTGGCCTCCAGCGTGGGCGAGGGTTCGGTGGTGGTCCAGGCGGTGCACCACTATCTGGCGCCGTCGCCGGTCTGATCGGCCGGGCATTGGCTCTACACTGTGGCTTCTATTCACCGGAAGCCACGATGCCTTGCTGCCCGCTTCAATCCGCCTTGTTTTCCAGCCCCAGGCGTCACGCGCATGGCTGAGGTACGCGCGCACATCGCGGAGGCGACGAAGTCACTGGGCGATCGGCTTGAGGCGGAGCTGCTGCTGGTCCACGTACTGGACAAGCCGCGCAGCTGGCTGATCGCGCACGCCGACGACGAGCTCGACGAGGCCGCAGGTTCCGCGTATGCGGCACTGGTGCAGCGTCGTCACGACGGCGAGCCGGTGGCGTACATCACCGGTCGCCGGGGCTTCTGGACGCTGGAGCTGGACGTCACACCGGCCACGCTGATTCCGCGTCCGGAAACCGAGTTGCTGGTGGAACTCGCGCTCGCGCGCATGACGGCGATGTCGCGCGTGGTCGATCTTGGCACCGGCAGCGGCGCCATTGCGCTGGCCATCGCTCGCGAATGTCCCACGGCGAGCATCGTGGCGACCGATGCCAGTGTCGACGCGCTGGCCGTAGCTGAGCGCAACGCGGTTCGCCACGGCATCCGCAATGTGCGCTTCACGCACGGCGACTGGCTGGCTCCGCTGGCCGGCGAGCACTTTGATCTGATCGTCTCCAATCCGCCCTATATCGAAGCCGATGATCCGCATCTGGGGCAGGGTGATCTGCGTTTCGAGCCGGCGTCGGCGCTGGCCTCGGGCGCTGATGGGCTGGTCGATATTCGCCGCATCGTCGCGCAGGCACGCGACCACCTGGCGCCCGGCGGTTGGTTGCTGATGGAACACGGCTGGAACCAGGGGGCGGCGGTGCGTGAGGTACTGGCGGCGGCCGGTTATCGCGAGGTGTTTACCGAACAGGATCTGGAGCAGCGGGACCGGATCAGTGGTGGTGTCTGGGGTGGCGAGTAAGCATCGCTCGTCACGCCGGGAAACCCCATGCTCGTCATTCCGGTCTGCGCCGAAATGACGTGCGCAAGGCGCTACGGTGTCTGGCCGTTCGTCGCGGCAGTCTCAACAAAAAAAGCCGCGCAATGCGCGGCTTTTTTGATACCTGCCTCTGGCCTTCAACTGATCACGCCGTCACCTGACTGCGCGTTCCCACTTGCGGAAAACGTGCGCGGATCGCATGGCGGATGCTCGGCAGGTCCAGGCCGGCCATGGTGAGCACTTCCTCGCGGCTGCCGTGCTCGAGATACACGTCGGGCAAGCCCAGGTGCAGGATCGGCTTGACGATGCCGTGCGCCGCCAGGCATTCGGCCACGCCGCTGCCGGCGCCGCCGGCCACGGCGTTGTCTTCCAGCGTCACGAAGGCATCGTGCGTGCGCGCCAGTTCGAGGATCATCGCCTCATCCAGCGGCTTCACGAAACGCATGTTCACCAGGGTGGTGTCCATTTCCGCGGCAATTTCCGCCGCGGGAGCCAGCATGGCGCCAAAGCTCAGCAGGGCGAGGCCATGGCCGCGGCGACGCAGTTCGGCCTTGCCGATGGGCAGGGTTTCCAGCTCCTGCTGCAGCGGTACGCCGGGGCCCGTACCACGCGGATAACGGATGGCGGCCGGGCCGTGATGCGCGAAGCCGGTGGTCAGCATCATGCGGCATTCGTTTTCGTCGGACGGCGCCATGATCACCAGGTTCGGCAGGCAGCGCAGGTAGGTCAGGTCGAAGCTGCCCGAATGGGTGGCACCGTCCGGACCGACCACGCCGGCGCGGTCAATGGCGAAGGTTACATCCAGGTTCTGGATCGACACGTCGTGGATGGCCTGGTCGAACGCGCGCTGCAGGAAGGTGGAGTAGATCGCCACCACCGGCTTGGCGCCTTCGCAGGCCATGCCGGCGGCCAGCGTCACGGCGTGCTGTTCGGCAATGGCTACGTCGAAGTAGCGCTGCGGGTATTCCTTGGAGAAGCGCACCAGGCCCGAGCCTTCGCGCATGGCGGGCGTGATGCCGAGCAGGCGTTCGTCGGCGGCGGCCATGTCGCACAGCCAGTCGCTGAAGATGTCGGTGTAGGTGGGCTTGGACGGGCCGGACTTCTTGATCAGGCCAGCCTGCGGATCGAACGGACCCACCGCGTGGTATTCGATCTGCGCCTGCTCGGCGGGCGCATAGCCCTTGCCCTTGGTGGTGATCACGTGCAGCAGCTGCGGGCCCGGCAGGTTCTTCACCGTGCGCAGCGCGGCCAGCAGCTGCGGAATGTTGTGGCCGTCGATGGGGCCGGTGTAGTGGAAGCCCAGCTCCTCGAACAGCGTGCTGGGCACGATCATGCCCTTGGCGTGTTCTTCCCAGCGCTTGAAGAAGCGGCCGTAGATCGACTGCTTGGGAATGGCGCGCTTGGCGCGCTCGCGCAGCGCGTTGAGGCGCCGGCTGGACATGGCGCGCGCAGCCATCTTGGTCAGTGCGCCGACGTTCTCGCTGATCGACATGCCGTTGTCGTTGAACACGACGAGCATGTTGGGTTCCACGTCACCGCCGTGGTTGAGCGCTTCGAACGCCATGCCCGCGGTCATCGCGCCATCGCCGATCACGGCGACCACCTTGCGGTTGTCACCCTTGCGCTGGGCGGCAATGGCCATGCCCAGGGCGGCCGAGATCGACGTGGACGAGTGGCCCACGCCGAACGTGTCGTACTCGCTTTCCTCGCGACGCGGGAAGGGGGCAAGGCCGTCCTTCTTCTTGATCGTGGTGATGCGGTCGCGGCGGCCGGTGAGAATCTTGTGCGGATAGCACTGGTGGCCGACGTCCCACACCAGGCGGTCATGGGGCGTGTCGAACACGTGGTGCAGGGCAACCGTCAGTTCCACCACCCCCAGGCCGGCGCCGAAATGGCCGCCAGAGCTGGCGACGGCTTCGATCAGGTACTGGCGCAGCTCATCGGCGACGGCGGGCAGGTCGTCATCGGACACCTTGCGCAGGTCGGCCGGCGTCTCGATGGGGGCCAGATGGGGGTAACGGGACAGGTCATTCATCGGCATATTGTTGGCCCAGCGAGGGGGCGGGGCAAGGGCAAGTCGCTGAATTCTTGCGGGCCGGGCGTCTACGTGGCGCAGACATCGGGGAGGCGAGGCTCACCTGAGTTCATTCAGGTAGGGCCGCCCCATGAGCACCCGCAAGGCTTTCCAGCGCTTCGCCGAACGTGTCGCCCGTTATTCGGGCCGCCCCGCGGCCTTCATCCTGGCCATGCTGGTGGTGGTGGGCTGGGCCATCACCGGGCCGATCTTCCACTTCGGTGATACCTGGCAACTGGTGATCAATACCGGCACCACCATCATCACGTTCCTGATGGTCTTCCTGATCCAGAACACGCAGAACCGCGACTCGGCGGCCGTGCACATCAAGCTGGACGAGTTGATCCGCAGTTCTCGCGCCCACAATGCCCTGCTGGACCTGGAGGAGCTGGACGACGCCATCCTCGAGCGCCTGCGCGGGCGCTATTGCCAGCTGGCGGAGGCCGCGCGCGGCGACCTGGAGCGGATCGAGGACGGGAATGACCCCTTCGGCGATGAGCCGGAGACGCCCTGAGCCGCTCAGGCCATGTGTTCTCGGCGGTCGCGGGGCAGGTGGTTGACCAGGAATTCCATCTGGTCGACCAGGATGTTGCGGTTGGACAGGATCAGATGCTCCACCCAGCTGGGCCGGTAGGGCACCGCCAGCAGCGGCATATTGGCCTGCTGGGGCGTGCGGTTGCTCTTGCGGAGATTGCAGTGCAGGCAGGCGCTGACCACGTTTTCCCAGGTGTCCTTGCCGTGCTTGGAGATCGGCAGTACGTGGTCGCGGGTCAGCTCGCAGCGGCTGAAGCGCTCGCCGCAGTACATGCACAGGTAACGGTCGCGGGCGAACAGGGCGCTGTTGGTGAGTGCTGGCGAAGGATCGACCGCGTGGTCCCGGCAGTGGCCGGTGCTGGCGATGATGGGGTGCAGGGACAGCGTGCTCTGCAAGCCGCTGAGACGGTTGTGCCCGCCGTGGACGGTGATGCAGGGATCGCCCAGGGTCCAGGCCACCGCATCGCGGACGTAGAGGCAAACCGCTTCCTGCCAGCTGATCCAGTCAAGAATTCGGCCGGCGGCATCCAGCGACAGCACGCGGGTCGAGTGGAGGTCGACGACGCGGCCAGGTACTTCCATCAGCATGCAAAACCGTCCTTCAACCCAGGGGAATGAACGTTCGGTGCAGCAAAAGGCGTGTAGCTTGGGCCGAGGATAGACCAAATCCATGACAGAACACACGCAAATGGTTGTCAGGGCTGGGGATAGCCCGGGACTTCTGGGTGTTCTCGCGCCGGCGGAAGCGCTGATATAGTGTCCGTTCATCTGTAGACCCGAGGCCGGGTTTGGGAGGGGGAGCCTGGGTGGCGACCCCGGCGCGGCTGGGGAGAGGTAGTCAACGTGGCTGAAGTTCTTTTCTACGAGCGTCCTGTTCCGCTCAATCGCACCGCTCACAAGGATCTGCGCATCAAGCCGATCCCGAACCTGAAGTTCGCGAGCGCGGTGCACTCGGTGCCGCTCACCGGCGTGGAATTTCCGGCCGCTGCGCGCGACCTGCCGATCCTGTTCGGCGGCGTGACCGTCGAAGCAGCAGGCCCCATGGCGCTGCTCGGCCTGCGCGAGAACGAGAACCTGTACATCGACGCCGATGGCCAGTGGGAAGCCAACAGCTACATCCCGGCCTTCGTCCGTCGCTATCCGTTCGTGCTGGCCGAGAAGCCGGCCGGTGCCGAGGGCGACGATTTCACCGTGTTCCTCGATGAAGCCTACGAAGGCTTCAACACCGCCGAAGGCGAGTCGCTGTTCAAGGACGACGGCAGCGAGACCGAAGTGCTGAACAACGCCGTGCGTTTCCTCGGCGAATACCAGCAGCATGTGTCGCGCACGCAGTGGTTCATGGAACAGCTGAAGAAGCACAACCTGCTCGAGCCGCGCAACATCCGTCTGGAGAAGGATGGCAAGGCCATCAATCTCAACGGCCTGTTCGTGGTCAGCGAAGAGCGCCTGCGCCAGCTCGACGAGAAGACCACGCACGAATTCCTGCGCGAAGGCGTGCTCGGCTGGATCTACGCGCACCTGCTGTCGCTGAGCAACATCGACCGCGTGTCGCAGCGCCTCAGCCAGCGCGAAGCTTCTGAAGAAGCGGCTACTGCGCTGAAGAACTGATGATCCCGTGTCACGGCACCTGCGGGTGCCGTGACACTGCCCGCCGTTGCACGGCGGTGCGTCGCTTCCGGGCTGTTTCCTGCGGCCGTCCTCACGCCGTCCACGCATGGACGCGCGATATCCTTGGCCCGGGCACCGGGTGCGCACCGCGGTAGGTGCGATCCCCCATACCGGGGCAAGCATGTCCGAGCAGAACAAACGCGTGGTGATGTCCTACGTCGATGCGTTCAATCGCGCCGATCTCGATGGCGTGTGCGATCTGTTCGCGGCCGATGCGTTGATCCATGGCCCACTCGGCTGGGGCGGCCTGGAGCGTGCCCGGCCGCAGTGGGAACAGCTGATGCGCTGTTTCCAGGTGAGCCTGGAAGTGGATGGCGTGGCAGCCGAAGGCGACACCGTGGCGGTGCGCTACACCGAGCGCGGCCGTTCGGTGCAATCGTTCCACGGTGGACCGGTCACCGGCAGGCACTATGAAGTGTTGGCGATGGAATGGTTCGTGGTGAAGGAAGGCCACATCGAGCGGCGATGGGGTGTGCACGACACCACCGCGATGTTCCGCCAGATGGAGCTGCCGCCCTCCTGACGTCGCGTGCTCAGGGCTCGTACGCGAGGCGCGGGCGCCAGTCCGAGCCGCGGCCTTCCGGCAGGTAGTCCAGCACATTCCACAGCGGCCAGATCGGGTCGACGTGTCGCGGATCCTGGCCCGGCTCCGGTGGTACGAACATCAGCTCGCTGCCCCAGGTGTGGTGGATCGTTCCGCCCTGGCGCAGGAATACGTTGAGTGCGGGCATCTGGCGACCGTCGGCGGTCTCGCCGTGATAATCCGCGTTGTAGGTGTTGTGTGCGGATGACAGCAGATGCAGGTGGCGCCAGCCACGTTCGCGCGCGAAATGACGGATGCGCTGGATGGGTGAGCGGGCGACCACGGCCACGTTCACGCGCTGGCGCAGATGCGGCATCTCGCCATCCAGCGCATCGAGGATCGACGTGCACGACGGGCAGGGTGCCGCCATCGCGGGACCGAACATGAAGCTGTAGACGACCAGCGTGTCGTTGCCTTCGACGAACAGGTCGGACATGCGTGTCTGCCGCTCGATGTCGGTATCGAGCGGTGTGTCGCCTTCGTCGTCGAACTGGTAATCGACGGGAATCGCGCCGCCCAGAGGCAATGCACGGCGTAGCGCGGCGGTGGCTTCGGTCTGCCGTCGCAAATCCATCTCCGCCTGCAGCAGGCGATCGCGCGCGATGCGGTAGGCCGGGCTTTCACCGGGGAATCGAACACCGTGCAGTGGATGGCTCATGACAGTCTCCGGTCATGCGGTGGCCGCGCGTGTCGCGGCCGGCATCGGCTCAGCGCACGGGCTTGGCCAGCCGCAACAGGTCCGCGGCGAAACCCGCGTTCTCGTAGATGGCCCGCGCACGTTCGTTGCCGGGAAATACGGCCAGCGTCACCAGCTGGCAACGATGTTCGCGCGCCCAGCTCTCCGCGTGATCGAGCAACGCACGCCCCACGCCACGGCGTTCATGCGCCTGCGCCACGGCGAGGTCCGAGATATGGCAATTGTTGCGCCCCGTGAAGTAATCCAGCGTCTTCTGCAGATGCACGAAGCCGACCGGTTCGCCATCGTCATCCTCGGCCACGAACAGGAAGCTGTTCGCCGGCTGTTCGTCGAGATGGCGGCGCAGGTCGTTGCGAATGCCCTCGATGCACTCATGGCGTCGTCGCCACGGTGGCAGGGTGAAATCCACGAAACGGGGCACCAGGCCGAGAATGAAATCGTCGTCGTCTTCGGCCAGACGGATCAGATACGTGGCGTCGCTCATGCGGGAACAACCGGATTCGCGAGGAAGGTTCGCCGTTTCTACACCCAGCCGGGTGGCCGCGGTAGTCCCGGAGGCCGGGGCGGGCATTCCGTGTGGGAGCGCACGCTGTGCGCGACGGGCGGTCAGGATCCCCCAACCCCGTCGCGCACAGGGTGCGCTCCCACCAGGAAATGCAGGCGCAAAAAAAGGCCCCTCCGTGAGGAGGGGCCCTTGGGTGCATCACATCAGGCGATGGCGGGGAGGGTGTCCACGCCCGCCTCGATGGCGGCCTTGTGGGTCAGGCAACGCGGCAGCAGGCGGGCGAAGTAGAACGCCGCCGAGTCGCGCTTGGCCTGCTTGAAGGCTTCCTGCTGGGTGCCGTTGGCCAGCGCGGCCACGCTGCGTGCCCACATGTAGGCCAGCGTGACGTAGCCGGAGTAGTACAGGTAGTCCATGGCGGCGGCGCCCAGTTCTTCCGGGTTGCCCTGCACGCGCTGGGCAAGGGCGAGGGTGAGGTCGGCCCATTCCTTGGTGTACTTGGCGAGCGGGCCGATCAGGCTGGCCAGCGAGGCATCCTGCGCGTGCTGCTGGCAGAACGCCTGGATCTCCTTCAGGAACACCTTGAAGCCGGCGCCCTGCAGCTGGAGGATCTTGCGACCCAGCAGGTCGGCGGCCTGGATGCCGGTGGTGCCTTCGTACAGCGTGATGATGCGGGCGTCGCGCACGAACTGCTCCACGCCGTTCTCGGCGATGTAGCCGTGGCCGCCGTACACCTGCAGCGCTTCCTTGGTGCATTCCTGCGCCAGTTCAGTGACCACGCCCTTGGCGATCGGGATCAGGAACGCCACCAGGTCGCTGGCCTGCTTGCGGGTGGCTTCATCGGCGCCGCGTGCTTCCACGTCGGTCTGCAGCGAGGTGTACAGCAGCAGCGTGCGGCAGGCTTCCACGAAGGCGCGCTGGGTGAGCAGCATGCGGCGCACGTCCGGCTGCACCAGCAGGTTGTCGGCCACCTTCTCCGGGAACTTCGGGCCACTCAGCGAACGACCCTGCAGGCGCTCGCGCGCGTAGTTCAGGCTGTTCTGCAGCGCGCGCTCGGCAAGCGCCAGGCCCTGCACGCCCACGCCCAGGCGTGCGGCATTCATCATGGTGAACATGGCGGCCAGGCCCTTGTTCGGCGCGCCGATCAGGTAGCCCTCCGCGGCGTCGAAGTTCATCACGCAGGTGGCCGAGCCACGCAGGCCCATCTTGTGCTCGATGGCGCCGGCGGCAGCGGCATTGCGCTCGCCCAGCGAACCATCGGCATTCACCTTGAACTTCGGCACGATGAACATCGAGATGCCGCGGCTGCCGGCCGGTGCGTCGGGCAGGCGGGCCAGCACGAGGTGGATGATGTTCTCGGCCAGGTCATGCTCGCCGGCGCTGATGAAGATCTTGGTGCCGGTGATCTTGTAGCTGCCGTTCTCGCCGGGTTCGGCGCGGGTCTTCAGCAGGCCCAGGTCCGAACCGGCCTGCGGCTCGGTCAGGCACATGGTGCCGGTCCAGCGGCCTTCCACGATGGGCTTGAGGTAGGTGTTCTGCTGCTCCTCGGTGCCGTGCAGTTCCATCGCATGGCATGCGCCTTCGGACAGCAGCGGGTACAGGCTCCACGACAGGTTGCCGGACTGGAAGATCTCGGTGGTGGCCGTGCCCATCACGTTCGGCAGTGCCTGGCCGCCGAAGTGCTCCGGCTGGGTCAGGCCGGTCCAGCCGCCCTCGGCGAACGCCTTGAAGGCCTCCTTGAAACCCTTGGGCGTGGTCACCGTCTGGGTGGCCTTGTCGAAGTGGCAGCCTTCCTCGTCGCCGCTGGCGTTAAACGGGGCCAGCACGGCTTCGCTCAGGCGACCGGCTTCCTCGAGCACGGCGTCCAGCAGGTCGCGCGTGTGGCCATCGCCACCCTGCAGCTGGGTGAGCACGGCTTCCGCACCGAGCACGTCGAAAAGGGCGAAACGCTGGTCGTCGAGGGGGGCCTTGTAGATCGTCATGGCGAATTTCCTTCGTGGGTCAGGCAAGCGCTGCTGGTCAGCGCCAGGTATTGGGAATCCCCGGCACTGGCGACAGCCAGTCGTTGCCGTGGAAGTTGAAATCGCGGGCTTCCTTTTCCTGCTCCGGCTTGGCGTTGGTGTTGCCGGCGACGCTGTAGGGGACGCTGCCGGCACTGCCCTTCACCGCGGCGGCCTTGAGGGCCGCCGTCATCTCCGGCGTGGGGAGCACGTCGATCTGGGTCACGTCCGCGGCAAAGGCGGGAATGTCCAGGTCGAAGCGGGTGTGCAGGCGCACCGGCACGCTGTCGCCAACCTTCAGTTCGCCATCGAGCGAGCGGAAATCCATGGAGCCGTAGCTGTTGTTCTGGATGCGCATCGTCAGGCGCCACTGCCCATCCGGGCGGGTGGTCATCTCCTGCACGCTCACGGTGGGCGGGAACACGCTCTTCTTCGGCGGCCCACAGGCCACCAGGCCAGCCACCAGTACAAGGAGCGCGATACCGCGGAGCAGTCGTTTCATGGATGCACCTCAAACGATTGTTTGAATCTTAGCAGGAGCCCCGTGGCTGCTGTCCATGGGGGTCCCTCCCTGGGCTATCTCAGCGTGTATGCGATCACGCCTGCGTGACAGATTCGCGGTTGGCCGAGAGGTTCCCATTGCGCAACGCAGCAGGCATCATCGCGGACTCATTCCTTACAGCCAGTTGCCCATGACCCGACGTATCGTTGCCCGCCGTTCTCCCATTCACGGCAATGGCGTGTTCGCCGTTACCCCGATCAAGAAGGGTGAGGAAGTCATCGAGTACAAGGGCACGCTCATGACCCATGCCGAGGCCGACGTGCTGTACGGCGACGGTGGCGAAACGGGTCATACGTTCCTGTTCACGCTCAACGACGAGTTCCTGATCGACGCCAACCGCAAGGGCAACACGGCGCGCTGGATCAATCACAGCTGTGAGCCGAACTGCCAGGCGGTGATCGAAGAGAACGCCGATGGCAACCCGCGCAAGGACCGCGTGCTGATCGAGGCGATCCGCAACATCAAGCCGGGCGAAGAGCTGACCTACGACTACGGCATCGTGCTGGACATGCCGCATACCGCACGCCTGAAGAAGCTCTGGAAGTGCCTGTGTGGTTCCAAGAGCTGCACGGGTACGCTGCTCAAGCCCAAGCGCTGAGAAAACGCCTCCTCCTCATCTCTGTAGGAGCGCACTTGTGCGCGACCGCAGGGATGGGGGACTCGGCCTTTGGCTGCCCTCACGGCATCGATCTGGCTGCACGGGGGCGGCGGCTGCCGGGTTTGACGGTAGCCAGCCAGGTGGAGGTCGCGCACAAGCGCGCTCCTGCAGTGGGATCATCGGTCCGTGTCGTGTGCTTCATGCGTCGTCGGGATACTCGATCCGGATCACCTCGATGCTCAGGTCCCCCGCCGGCCGTTGCCATACCACTTCCTCGCCCACGCGCGCGCCGAGCAAAGCGATGGCCAGCGGCGAAACATAGCTGACCAGCCCGTGCTCCACGTCCGCCTCGTCTTCGCCGACGAGGCGATAGCTCGCTTCGCCCTCGTCGCTGTCGACAGTGACGCGAGCACCGAACGCCACCCGGTCACGCGGCTGCTGCGCCAGGTCCACCTCGATGGCGCTGCCGACGCGGGCGTTGAGCCAGCGCAGCTCGCGCTCGACCTCGGCCAGTTCACGTTGCTGGGGCAGGGTATCGGTGGACAGGCGCAAGGCATCGCGTCGTTCGCGCAATGCCACCAGGCGCGTGCGCAACTGCGCAAGGCCGCGCGGCGTGACGTAGTTGGGGTGTTCGCTCAGCGGGATATCCGGCAGCCGTTCGCCGACGGACTCGTCCGCATCCTTCACGAAGGAGCGGCTCATCGCATGCCTCCAGCGCCGCGGTTTTCCGGCGCGCATCGGTTATCTACATGGCGGCGTGGGGCTGCACCTCAAGCGTGGTGAGGCGCACGGGCGCGACGCCGGTCGCGCCCGTTCAGGCGAGGGTCGCTCAGTCGTCGTCCACGTGGGGCTTCCACGCTTCGGCCAGCTGCTTCTGCACCGGCGGCGGCACGGGCTCGTAGTGGCTCAGGTCCAGGCTGTAGCGGCCACGGCCACCCGTCATCGCCTTCAGTTCGGTGGGGTAATCCGTGAGTTCCGCCAGCGGTGCCTGTGCCTTGATGACGATCTCGCCGCCACGCAGTGCGTCAGTGCCCATGATGCGTGCGCGCTTGCCGGCCAGCCCGCCGGTCACGTCGCCAACGTTGGCCTCGGGAATGGCCACTTCCACATCGACGATGGGCTCCAGCACGATCGGTCGCGCCTTGCCCACGGCGTCGAGGAAGGCTTTTTTCCCTGCGCTGATGAAGGCGACTTCCTTGGAATCCACCGGATGGTATTTGCCGTCATAGACCGTGACGCGCACATCCTGGATCGGATAGCCGGCAATGGCGCCGGCTTCCAGGGCTTGCCGCACACCTTTCTCGATGGCGGGCAGGAACTGGCCGGGGATGACGCCGCCCTTGACGGCATCGACAAATTCGAAGCCCGCGCCGCGATCCAGCGGCTCGACGCGCAGGAACACTTCGCCGAACTGTCCGGCGCCGCCGGTCTGCTTCTTGTGGCGATGATGGCCTTCCGCATGGCCCGCGATGGTTTCGCGATACGCGATGCGCGGCGGGTGCGTGTTCACCTCCACGCTGTAACGATCCCGCATGCGTTCGAGCATGATCTTCAGGTGCAGGTCGGAAAGGCCGCGCACCACGGTTTCGTTGAGTTCCTTGTGGTGCTCCACGCGGAAGCAGGGATCTTCCTCGGCCAGTCGGCCGATGGCCTGCGAGAGTTTCTGCTCCTGTCCCTTGTGCCGGGGCTCCAGTGCCAGCCCGAACATGGGTTGTGGAAAACGCACCGGCGCCAGATGGATGCGGTCCTCGTCGCGGGAGTCGTGCAGCACGGCATCGAAGTGGATCTCTTCCACCTTGGCCACCGCCGCAATGTCGCCGGGAACGGCCTGTTCGATTTCCTCGTGCGTCTTGCCACGCAGGCGGAACAGATGACCTACCTTGAACGGCTTCTTGTTGTCGTCGATGTACAGCTGCGAGTCGCGCCGGATGGTGCCCTGCCAGACGCGGAAAATGCCGAGCTTGCCGACGAAGGGATCGTTGACGATCTTGAACACGTCGGCGATCACGTGCTGCGCCGGGTCGGCGTTGACGGTGATTTCCTCGTCATCGCCATTGAGGAACGGCGGTGGATTGCCCTCGGCCGGATTGGGCAACAGCCGGTCCGCCAGCTCCAGGAATTCCTTGACGCCCACGCCGGTGCGGGCGCTGACGAAGCAGATGGGCACCAGGTGTCCTTCGCGCAGGCATTGTTCAAAGGCGTTGTGCAGCTCCTGCGGGTTCAGTTCCTCTTCGCCCGAATCCAGGTAATGGCCCATCACGGTTTCATTGATTTCCACCACCTGGTCCAGGATGCGCTGATGCGCTTCGCCCAGCGAGGAGAAATCGGTGGCGCCCTCGCTGTGGAAGAAGCAGTCGAGCACGCGCTTGCCGCCGTCCGCAGGTAGATTCACGGGCAGGCATTGGGTACCGAACTCCTCGCGTAGTGCGTCCACCAGCGCGCCGAGCTGCAGGCCATCGGTGTCGATCTTGTTGACCACCAGCACGCGTGCCAGCCGACGTTCGGAGGCGCGCTCCATGATGCGGCGCGTGCCGTATTCGATGCCGTTGCCGGCGTTCACCACGATGGCTGCCGTTTCCACCGCGGCAAAGGCGGAAAGGGTCGGGCCCCGGAAATCCGCGTAGCCCGCAGTGTCGATCAGATGGATGTGGCTGCTGCCGAACGGCACGCTGGCGATGGCCGTATCGATGGAATGGCCGCGCGCCTTTTCCTGTTCATCGGTATCCGATTGAGTGGTGCCGCGCTCGACCGAACCCTGGTTCTGGATGACGCCACCGGCGTGCAGCAAAGCTTCGAACAACGTGGTCTTGCCGGCGCCGGCATGTCCGGCGAGCGCGATGTTGCGGATGTTTTCCGTGGTGTACGACACGATGCGACCCTCCTCTAGCGAGGCGCGGGATCGTGCCGACGTTGACCTGCGGCGCCGCACGAAGCCGCGCTGGCGGCTGACGATGGCGGGCCGTCATGGTCGTCCAGGCGTGCAGGACGCGGGGGCGGTCATGGCGGGTACGGCCGGGGTGGCCGTCTGCTTAGGTTTTCGCCAACCGCCGCCGGGGTCAAGTTGCAGTGCGGGGTAAGGGGAACCCCAGCGCCTCGCGCTTGTCAGCAGAAGTCCCCCCTGAAGACCGGCAAGCGCCCGGGCCGACGCTTTCCCCGAGCTGGAACGAGAACCCCATCGAGCACACCGAGCAGGTCGAACACCATCGCTGGACGCCTCCGGGCCCGGACTCACGCGGGCTGGCGCCTCTGGATGGACCCATACGCGCGATGCTGCACCAGATGCGCTGGCGAACCACTCCGCCCCAACCCGGGCGTCGCTGGCTGGCCCTGGGCATCGTGCTGGCGTTGCACGTCTTGTTCGGCTGGTTTACCTGGCATGAAATGCAGGTGCAGAAGGCAAGGGAACGGGAGCGCGACGACCGCCAGGGTGCCTTGCAAGTCCGCCTGATTCAGCCAGCCACGACCCCGGCGGGGCCGGCCGCTCCGCCGGAGCTGGTGCCGCCACCGCCACCTGAAGCCGCGGCGCCGCGCCCGGCGAGCCGCCCCGTGGTGCACGAGCCGCCGGCGAAGAACGCGATGACGGTGAACCTGCCGCCGGAACCTCCGGCGCCCGCCACGTCGACCCCGTCTGCCGCACCGCCAAAGCTTTACGACCCGGCGGGGCAGGCGGTGCTGCCGGCCACGGCCAGCACGACACCGACAGCGCCCGGGCCGGACTATGTGCAACGGACGCCACAGGGTGACGCGAAGATCATGCAGCACTCGACGCCGGTGCCGTACAACGCCACGCGGTTCGACAAGGATTGGGAAAAGAGCAGCGGCAACGTTGTGCAGGACGCGCTGAAGAAGGCCAAGGACGACACCACGGTGAAGCACACCTTTCATGTTGCACCGGGTGTGCGCATCCACTGCGCGATCTCGTTTGCGGCGCTGGCGGGCGGCTGCGGCGGTGACCCCCCGCCGGCACCTTCCTATAAGGATCGCGACATGCGCCTGAACATGGCGCCGGCCAATCAGCTGGCACCGGGCTCGCCCGAACCGGCGACCATCAGCGTGGATGAGTGCATCGCCCTTTACCGCGCGGACAAGCCTTTGCCCCATGGCTGTCCGGTGGATACGCCCACGCGTTCGGTCGATGCGGAGATGCAAGAGCGCGCGGCGCACCCGGCAGGTCAGGACGGCCATTGAGCATGTAGGCGGGGGACTTCTCAGAAAGTCATCGTCGCCCGCTACACTGCCGCCATGGAGAGGGAATCCGCAGACCGGCTGACAGTGACGCTTCCATCGCCCAAGTCGGCGGCGGAGGGCGCGTTCGTCTATCGACGACGCCGCGCCGAACGCCCGCGTGATCGCTGGCTGCGTATCATCGCGCTGTCGTGCGCGCTGCTTGTCCATCTGGTGTTCCTCTTCGGCGCCATCCTTGGGCCTGCGTACGAACTGGAAGAATCCAGCGACGAGACGCCGCCGCTGGTCGTGCGCCTGATCGAAAAGCCCAAGGAAGAACCACCGCCGCCGCCGCCGGTGCGTGGCACGCCGCCCAAGCAGGTGGGTCCGGTGCACAAGGGCAATGCGAGCAACGCGCCGCACACCGCGCGACAGAGCAGTTCGTCCACGCACACCAACAGCGAGCTCTCGCCGGTGCCGGTGCCTGCCTTGCAGACGCCCGTGGTGACCGACGTACCCAAGTCGGAGGCACCCAAGCCGGAGATCACCGCCGCGCCGCTGCCACCGGTGACCGTGCCCAAGCCAGCGCCCGCCGAGCAGACCGAGCCCGTGCCGGCCGCACCGGAGCCGCCGCAGGTTGCCATCGAGGCGCCCGCCGTGGAGAAGCCGGTGCCGCCGAAATTCCAGCCCGAGCCGGTGCGCAAGCCCCAGGTGGAAGGCACGCAGGCGATGCCGCCGCCGGCATCGATGGCGATTACCGAGGTGCCACCGCAATCGGCACCGGTGGTGACGCCGCCGACCATTGCCATGGAGCAGGCTGTGCCGGCGCAGACACGCCCGAGCATTGCGCCCGTACCGCGGCCGGAAGCCCCCGCGTCACCACCCGAGCCCGAGCTGCAGGCCGTGCCGTTGCCGGCACAGGCCGCACCGACGGTAAACCTGCAACCGCAGCCCACCACGGTTGCGCCGGTGGTGCCGCAGGAGCAGCCGAAGATCGAGTCGCCGGCCATCCGTGTGGCCGAAGAGCCGCAGCTGGAAGCCGTGCCATTGCCGCCCAATCCCCAGCCTTCGCTGGAGCATCCGCAGGCCCCGCGCCTGGATGTGGTGGCGCCCAAGGCGATTGCGCTGGACAACAAGCCATCCATCGAACGCCCGCAACTGTCCGAAACGCCGGCCGAAGCCAACCCGACCAAGAGTGCGGCCAGCGCGTCGGCAGCCAACGCGTCCTCGCAGAACGCGTCCACTGCCCAGGCCAATACGGCCAGCAACGAATCGAATGCCTCCTCGAGTGAGGCAGGCCAGAGCAGCGCGCCCAATGCCACGCCGCAGGGCAGCAGCAGTGGCACGCCCGGCCAGCCCAATGGCGTGGCCCAGTCGCCGGGAGCCACCGGCGGCAAGGGACTCAATCTTTCCCTGCCGCCCGGCAAGGGCAATGGCACAACCCCGGGCGGCAGCGCCCAGGGCGATCAGCAGGGCGCCGTGGGTACCTACGTGCAGGTCAGGCCGCACGGCAACACCGAGATCATGTCGCACGGCACGCCCAGCATCGGCTACCAGGCAACGCGCTTCGAAAAGGACTGGACGCCCGAAGGCGAAAGCTCCATCGACACCGCGCTACGTCACGCAGTGGAGAAGACCACGATGCGACACACCTTCAATCTGCCACGCGGCGTGCGGGTGGAATGCGTGGTGATGCCGTTGTTCCCGATGGCCTTGTTCGGCTGCGGCGATGGCAATCCGCCGCCCAAGCCGGTGGACGACGTGGTCTACGACAAGATGAAGCTTGCGCCAACCAACCCGCTGGTGCCGACGTCTGGGCCTGTAGGCGCATCACCTGTCATGGCGACCGTGAAGCTCGATAACGCGGCCCAGTGTGCGGCGGCTCATGTTGCCGGCGGTCCGCTACCGCCGGGTTGTTCCGCCGATGTCACCACGGTCCCCACCGGGCCGGCGCGCAGCGGTACGACGTGGGTTCCAGCGAGCGACCAGTTCCACTGACTGATCGGGACACGCGCCCAGCTCAGGTAAATCATCGCGCCAGGGCCTCGGCAAGAGGTATCGGTGCGATGAGTCCGCGCACCTGCAAGCTAGGCACCTTCGATTGCCTCGGTGCCGCTCATGAAACGTCTTCTGCTTGCCTCCCTGTGGCTCGCCTGCGTCGTGGCCATGCCCGCCGCGCATGCCGCCGATGAACTGGACTGCAAGCTGCATTTCGAGTTGAGCAGCTGGTCGCTGATCTACAAGCACGTCAGCGGCAAAGGCACCGTTACCTGCAACAACGGTCAGTCCATGAAGGTGAAGCTGGACGCCAACGGCGGTGGCCTTTCCGTAGGCAGTTCGCGCATCGACGATGGCACGGGCGAGTTCACCTCGCTGCATTCGATTTCCGAGATACCGGGCACGTATGCCGACGTGAATGCCAACACGGCGATCAAGGCCGGCAACGCACAAGTGCTGACCAAGGGCGTGGTGTCGCTGGCGATTGCCGGCGTGGGTCATGGCTTCGAGATGGGCGTCACACTGGGCGAGCTCACCATCACCCAGGACAACTAGTTCGCCATGCGAGGCGCGGGTGCTGGCTAGGTATATGTACCTAGTCACCCTTCGAAGATTTGCGCTACCGGCCTGGTCTGGCGCGCTGCATGCTCGCACGCGTCACTGCGGCAGCAGCAGGTGGCGTCTCCTGTGGCGCCAAAGATGTTCTTTCTCCGTGAGGTTTCTATGCGTGTAGTTGGCTGGTCCTGTCTGGTGCTCGCTCTTGGCCTGGTGATGAATGATCCCGGCCGCGCCCAGCAACATGATGTCCCTACCGCAGCTGCATCGACGCAAGGCACCATGGACTCCCGTGCGTGGCCTCACAGCTTCGATGTCGATGGCACCCACCTGGTGCTCCATCATCCCCAACTGGAAAGCTGGAGCGGCAACCAGCTCAAGGGTCGGCTCGCCGTTGCCGTGAAGACCGGCACGCAGACCGGCAGTGACGGCAAGTCGCACGATGTGCTGGCTTATGGCGTGGCCTGGTTCTCGGCCCGCACCGTCACCGAAAAGGCCTTGCGCCAGGTGTCGCTGTCCAACATCACCATCGAGCGCGTGTCGTTTCCGACGGCCACGGCAGACCAGGCGAGGTACCAGTCGCTGCTGCAGAAGGTCGCAGGCCGCGGTACGCAGCTGGCCGACCTGGACACCATGGAAGCCTCACTGGCGATCCATCAGGCCCAGAGCGAAGTGAAAAGCGTGGCGGTGCGCAACGATCCGCCAGAGATCATCTTCTCGTTCAAGCCGGCGCTGCTGGTGTTGATCGATGGCACGCCGGCGGTGCGCCCCACCGGCAAGGGAAGCGTGGGACGCATCGTCAACACGCGCTCGTTGCTGCTGCAGGACGGCGGCCAGTACTACATGCTGCTTGCCAGCCACTGGGTGAAGGCGCCGTCCCTCGACGGTCCCTGGGCGGCCTTGAAGTCACCGCCCTCATCCGTGCTGCAGGCGGCGGAGGCGGCGGAGAAGGCCGGGCAGGTCGACACGCTCGACAATCCGTCCGACACGCTCAAGCAGATCCTTGCCTCGGGCCAGCTGCCGGGCATCGTGGTGCGCACGCAGCCGTCCGAGCTGATCGTGATCAACGGCGACCCGCAATTCGAGGCCATTCCCGGTTCGCAGCTGGCCTACGTGGTCAACACGCCGTCTGATGTCTTCATCGATCAGTCGCAGGATTCGATGTGGTACGTGCTGATTTCGGGGCGCTGGTTCACCGCCGCTTCCACGAATGGCCCGTGGCGTTATGTGCCGGGCAAGGATCTGCCGGCCGACTTCGCCAGGATTCCGTCCGACAGCCCCAAGAGTGCCGTGCTCGCTTCCATTCCGGGAACGCCGGAAGCACGGGAATCGCTGATCGCCAACAGCGTCCCGCAGACCGCGACTGTCAACGCGCAAACCACCCAGTTGCACCTGACCTATGACGGTCCGCCGCAGTTCAAGCCGATCGACGGCACCTCGCTGTCGTACGCCTGGAACACGCCGGTGCCGGTGATCCGCGTCGGCCCCGATGCCTACTACGCCGTGCAGAACGGCGTGTGGTTCACCGCGGCCAACGCCAACGGGCCCTGGTCCGTGGCGGTTGAAGTGCCGGCGGTGATCTATTCGATTCCGCCGAGTTCATCGCTGCATTACGTCACCTACGTCTACGTCTACGGTCACTCCGATGACCAGGTCTACGTGGGTTACTCGCCGGGTTACTACGGAACGGTGAGCAGCGACGGCGTGGTGGTCTACGGCACCGGCTATGCCTGCAGTCCCTGGGTGGGCGACGTGTGGTACGGCTGCCCGGCAACCTATGGTTTCGACGTGTCTTTCGGCTGGACGCCATGGGCGGGCTGGGCGTTCGGTTTTGCCTGGGGTGCCGCGTGGTCGTCGGCATGGTACGGGCCCTGGTGGGGCCCCTGGGGTTACTGGAACGGTGGCTACTATCCGGGCTATTGGGGTGGCGCCATCTCGGCGGCGAATGTTTACGGACGCTGGGGCAACAGTGTGGTGGCAGGACGTGGCGTGGCATGGTCCAACCCGTGGACAGGCAATTACGGCAGGGCGGGTCGCGGCGCTTACTACAACACCGCCACGGGTGGGCATGGCCGCGGTTACGCGGGCTGGAACACCAATGCCTACACCGGAGTGACCTCCGGCCACGCGGGCGGCATCCGCTACAACCCGCAGACCGGGCGCGCCGTTGCCGGTCATGGTGGCGCGGCGGTCAATCCGTACACGGGCAACGCCGTGGCGGGTGGCGAGCACACCGTGGTGAACACCAACACCGGACGCGTCACGCAGGCTGGCGGCGTGGCCGGTCGTACCAACGAAGGCGCCGGTGCGGCCGGGGCATTCAATACGCAGGGAGCGGGTGGCGATGCACGCGGCGCAGGCTACGTGAACTACAACCGCGATACCGGTGAGGTGAACCACGGAGGCGTGGTCCAAGTGAACGACCACGTGTATGCCGGCCACGATGGCAACGTCTATCAGTACACCGATGGGCAGGGATGGCAGAAGGCCGACACCAGCGGCAACTTCAATCGCGTGTCCGGCCCGGACAGCGAAGCAACAGAGCAGGACCGCATGGCCCGCGACCGTAGTGCCTCCGGTGCGTCATTCAACGGTGCGGACCGTCCCGAGCAACGGCCGCAGTTCGATCGCAGCAACTACGACAACCGGTTCCACGGAAACATGGGTGGCTTCCGGCCCTCGTTCGGCGGCGGTCGCTTCGGTGGCGGTGGTGGCTTCCGTGGGGGCGGCGGGTTCCGGCGCTAGGCCGGAACCCACTGGCGGCATCCTGTGATCAGCGCAGGATGCCGTCGGCCTTCAGCTTGGGAATCAGCGTCTGCGCCAGTTCCGTGGTGGCCTTGGGAACGTTGTTGCGGCCGATGCCCTGCGTGGTGACTGTCCACACCAGCTTCTCTGAACGCGCATCCCATACGCTGGTTTCCAGCGTGATCACGTCGTACTGCTGCACATCGGGCGTGGCTGCCCATGCGCCGCCGTACCAGCCGTAGAAGCCGCCGTACATGGGGCCGCTCGGCGTGACGCTGACCTTCTGCTCGACGCGCTGCACGCGCGTGACCAGTACCGCCTGGGCGCCGCTGGATTTCACCAGGTCACGCAGTCGCACCGCGCCGGTGGTGCCGGCAGGGATCTGCGTATAGCTCGGTGACGCCTGCACACCTGCAGCCTGCAGCTGCTGCGAGAACGTGTCTTCGAAGATATGGCGCATGGTGTCGCTGCGCGAAATACCCACTACCACGACGTTGGACGCCGGCGGTCCCGGCCAGGACGGATCGCGCCATTGGTTGGTGACACTGACGTTGGAACACGCGCACAGCACGAGACCGGCTGCGAGGGCGAACAGACGCAACGCTTTCATGGCGATGGCTCCCTGGGGTTGGCCCACCCGAAGGGTGGGCGGCAACCCGATTGTGCGGTGGCGATCGTGCAGAGTTCGCGATAACCGCCGGCCGTCACCCCTCAGGGCGACGGCCGCAGCAGCGAGCCGAAGGTCAGGTAGACCGAGTTGTGGCCGCCCTCGGCGTAGCCGTAGCCAAGGAACAGCGGCCCCAGCGGCGTCTGCACGCCCAGGAACAGGCTGCCCGCATAGATCAGCGAATCGAATCGCACCTGGCTCTTGCTCTGCCAGGTGTTGCCCGCTTCCAGGCTGGCACCGATGAAAATGGGCGTGGAGAAGACCGCATCCATCTTGCCGGTGCGCCGGTACACCACCGCCCGGCCCAGGAAGGACTGATCGCCATGCAGGGAACGCTCCGGGTACCCCGACAGGTTGAGGAACCCGCCCAGGAAGCTCTGCGCCTCGAAGAACTGGTCCATCTGCTTGTCGTGGCTCAGCGCGCTGCTGGCCCACATGCCCAGCAGCAGGTGGTAGCGCGTCTGGGCCAGTCCGAAGTCGGGTACCCAGTCGGCTTTCAGCTGCGCCACGTCGCCGGTCTGGTTGGCGCCCAGCCAGGGGCGGTACATGTTGTAGGTCAGGCTGGCACGCGCGCCCTTGGAGGGAAACTGCGCATCGTCCAGGGTGTCCCAGTCCACGCCAAACTTGAGCTGGCTGTAGTTCTGCGTCTCGTTGAAGAAATCTTCCGGATTGCCGATGCGCAGATCGCCCTTGTCGCTTCCGCGCGTATAGCTGGTCAGCACGCGCCAGTACGGCAGCGGCGACCAGCCGCCTTCGAGCCCCAGGTAGCTGCGTTTGACCCGGTACTCGGCCAGCTGTTTGTCGCCGTCTTCCGTGAAGACCGGGAAGTCTTCGTTGCGCAGCAGGCCAAACGGCATGATGTAGGTGGATGCGCCTTGTCCCCACGGCTGATAGAACTCCGTGGCGAGGCCGCCGATACGGCCTGCCCATGCGGTGCTGCGCCACTCTGCGCCGAGCCGGTTGATGTTGGTGGCGGTGACTTCGCCAGAGATCAGGTATTCGCTGCGGCCGGCAAAATCGTCGTCCAACTGGAAGCCCAGCTTGCCGTACACCGGCCCCCAGGGCTTGTCGCGCGGGATGATCAGCAGGCCCCGCTGGTTCTCCTGCTGTTGCAGCCGGTAGTCGATCTGCTGGTAGTTGCCCTGGCCGTAGATGCTGCCGATCTGCGACTCGAGCTTGGTGGCGTCGAAGGTCTTGCCTACATCCTTGGCGAGTCGCTCTTCCACGTAAGGCGCGGTTTGCGTATGGCTGGCGTCGACCTTGAGGAAGGCCACCAGCGCCGGATCGAACGTGCGTTGCCGGTGTTGGGCGACAAAGGCGTTCCATTCGTCCGGTCCCACGGCCAGGGCGCGCAGGCGCGGCAGTGCGGCTTCCGCCGCGGCCTTGCCGATGGCGATGGCCTCGGCGCCGCGATTGAACTCGGAAGCACTCATGTCGCCCAGTGCCGGCGTGATGAGGATGTCGTTCGGCCCCAGCGTGCTGAGCTGGCGCTGGGTTTTCTCCTCCATCAGCGCGCTCACCATCTGGTTGAGCACGGCCACGGGGTTGCTCAGCTCTTCGCGGTGGGCCAGGGGAGAGCCCACGTTCACCACGATCAGCTGCGTCGCGCCCATGTTGCGCGCGACGTCCATGGGCACGTTGTCCATCAGGCCGCCGTCGACCAGCAGCAGGTCGTCGACATTGGTGGGTGCGAACGCGCCGGGCACGGACATGCTGGAGCGGATCGACAGCGCCAGGTCCCCCGAACCGAATACCACCGGCTTGCCGGCCACGATGTCGGTGGCGACGGCGCGGAATGGAATCGGCAACTGGTCGAAATCGTGCACATCCCAGGTGGAAATCAGCAGGCGGCGCAACAGCAGCAGAAGCTTCTGGCCCTGCACCACGCCGGCAGGCGTGATGATGCGGCCGTTCTTGTAGCCCACTTCGAAATTGAGCAGGTAGCGATAGTCCGCATCCTTGCGGCGCATCGGCAGTTCGATGCGTGCCGGGTTGTCCGAGAACAGGTCGCTCCAGTCCAGCGTGCTGATGATCTTGTCCATCTCCTGCGATGAGTAACCCGCCGCGTACATGCCGCCGACGATGGAACCCATGCTGGTACCCGATACGCGGCAGATGGGAATGTGCTCACGCTCGAGCACTTCGAGCACGCCGATGTGTGCCGCGCCACGCGCGCCACCGCCGCCAAGCACGAGGCCGATGCATCGACCGGATGAAGGAGTGGGCGCCGATTGCCCGAAGGAAGGCATCGCCGCAAACAGGCACAGCATGGCGATCACTGCTAGCCGACAGCGCATTACCACCCCTCGAAGATAGAAAAACGGTATTGCCCGGATGACACCGGGTTCAGAGCATCGTAAGGCAGGATACTGATCTGCGCGTCCGTGAAATTACTCAAGTGGGGCAGGCTTTTTACGCAGCTCGCCCGTACACGGTTTTGTCACAAAGCTGTCTGTCGGATGGATGTCCGCAATGCGCGCGCGAGGTGCGTGCGTTTCAGAATGGCATGCGTTTCAAATGAAACGGGGCCGTTGCGGCCCCGTTTGTTACAGCATGCGCAGCATTTCTTTCAGCAGTGGCAGACGTCGCACGCGCACTGCGCTGACACGAAAAACGGCGTTGGCCAGTGCCGGTGCGGCACTCGGCATGCCGAGGAAGCTCGCGCCCGTTGGTTCACGATCGCCCGGCACGATGATCACTTCGGTGGTGTCGGGCAGCAGCGCCATGCTGGCCAGCGGATAGTCCTTCCAGTTGCGCTGCTGGACCTGGCTGTCCTTGTAGGTCACGGACAGATTGAGTGCGGAGGAAAGCGCGTCCAGCGTGGCACCGGCCACCTGGCCTTCCAGCCCGGCCGGGTTGATCACGCGGCCCACATCCACCGCACACACCACGCGCTCGATGTTGAGCTTGTCGCCCTGCAGCGAGGCTTCCACCGCATGCGCCACGTAGGCGCCATTGATGTGCCAGCAGGCGATGCCCAGGCCGTTGACGGTGCGCAGCCAGTTCTTCCACTCGATGCGGTCGGCGACCAACTTGAGCACATTGAGCAGGCGGCCGGTGTCCAGCGCGTGGCCTTCGCCCAGGTCGATCATGCGCGGTTCGCCGATCAGGCGCAGGCGCGTGACCAGCGGATCTTCCTTGAGCGAATAGGCGATTTCGTCAATGAAGCTTTCGACGGCGAAGGCGTTGTTCACGTGCGGCATGCCACGGGCCGGGCCACGCAACATGGCCGAGGGCAGGGAATACCAGTCGCTGCGCAGGTTGGGCACCAGGCCGGCAGGCAACTGGCGTGCGTCGACTTCGGACGTCCAAAGCTGATTGTCCGGCTGGCCGCGCTGGGCCAGCGACGAGGCACTCGCCAGGCGCTGGTTCCAGGTGACCACCTGGCGTTTGGCATCCAGTGTGGCGCTCAGCTTGTGCACGGTGGCGGAGCGATAGTAGTCCTGCGTGAGGTCTTCATCGCGCGTCCACATCAGCTTGACCGGCTTCTCGACCGCCTTGGCCAGCATCACCGCTTCGGCGACGTAGTCGTGGTCGAGGCGGCGGCCGTAACCGCCACCCACGCGTGGCACGCGGATCTCGATCTGGGCCGGTGACAGGCCGGTGAGTCGCTGCACGACTTTCCACGCCTGCTGTGGCGCCTGCGTGGGCGCGACCACCACGGCCTGATCCTTGTCGATCCTGACCAGGCAGTTCATGGGCTCGGCCGTGGCATGGGCAAGCCACGGTTGCACGTAGGTGGCCTCGACGCGGCGTGCAGCCTTCTTCGAGGCGGCATCCACGTCGCCGTCATTGCGCGCGCGAGTGGTGGGCTGGGCATCCTTGGCGTTGACCAGGTCGGCGGCCTGCTGTTCGAACCACGCGCTGCTCTCACTCTGCGCGCCGGCCTTCCACTGCAGCTTGAGCTTGGCGCGACCCTGCAGCGCAGCCCAGGTGTTCTCGGCGAGCACCGCCACGGCGGGCGAGCGCACGGTCTGGCCGAGCGGCACGCCGGCTTCCGGCTTCACCTGCACCACCTTGACCACGCCCTTCACGGCGAGTGCTTCGGTGGTGTCCAGGCTCTCCACGCTGCCATCGGGCCAGGGGCAATGCGACAGCACGGCGACCAGTGCATCCGCCATGTAGGTGTCGAGTGCGTGGGCTGTCTGGCCGGTCACGATGGCGCGCGCATCGATGTCGCCCGCGGGTTGGCCGATCAGCGTGTAGCGGTCCGGCGTCTTGAGCTGCACCGGCGCGTCCGGCGGCGCGATCTTCGCGGCCGCTTCGGCGAGCGAGCCGTAACCAAACCGGCGGCCATCGGGGGCGACCACGTTGCCTTCGTCGCAACGCAGGCGATCGGCCGGCACGCCGAGACGACGCGCCGCCGCCTGCAGCAACAGCCATCGCGCCAGCGCACCGGCGCCGCGCAGATCGGCCCAGGCGGCCGGAATGGAGTTGCCCAGGCCGCTGGTCTGGTGACCATAGATCCAGCGCGGCTTGCCGTTGTCGTCTTCCACGCCCAGGCCGAGCGGCACCACGCTGACGCGGGTCCAGTCGGCATCGAGTTCGTCGGCGATGATGCGGGCCAGCGAGGTGGACGTGCCGGTGCCGGTATCCGGATCACGGATGCCGATGACGACGTTGCCGTCCGCATCGATGCGCACGTAGGCACCCAGCCCAAAGAGCGTATCGCCCAGCATGGCGGGAGGAACCGGCAGGTCGGCGGCTTCCGCCAGCGGAATGCCTACGATCAACGCGCCGGCCGTGCCGGCGAGTACCTTGAGAAAGCGGCGGCGCGACAGCGGCAGCATGGTGTCGTTGGCGTGGCTCATGCGCGGGCCCCCTTGGCGGCGCGCTTGATGGCGCTGCGCACACGGGTCTGGCAGCCGCAGCGGCAGAGGTTGGGCAGCTGGTCGATGTCGCTGTCTCCGGGCTGCGGGTGGCGATTGAGCAGATCCAGCGAAGCCATCAGCCAGCCGGGCGTGCAATAGCCGCAGCCGATGGCGTTCTCGTCGATGAAGGCCTGCTGGAGCGGGTGGAGCTTGCCGTCAGCGGCAGCGAGGCCCTCCACCGTGGTGACCTGCTTGCCCGCCAGCTTGGCCACCGGCAGCTGGGTGGCCGAGGCAAGCTTGCCGTCGACCAGCACCAGGTCGTAGCCACCCTCGCCGTGCTCACCGCTGTACTTGGTGCCGGTCAGGCGCAGCACGTCGCGCAGATACCAGAGCAACGGCATCTGGTCATCGCCGGTGTGGCGATAGCTCTTGCCGTTGATCTCCAGGTCGACTCCCTCGCGCACCTTCTCGGGCACGATGGTGTTGCTTGTTCCAGGTGTCGGCAGCTGGTCTTGCGCGTTCGCCATCGGGTCGGAGCTCCTTCGGAATCCACTCATTGTGGCATTGCAGCCCGGTTCTTAGGAGGTAACCCGGCTGAACAGGCGTCGCCACACCAGGTAAACCGGCACGCCGGCGGCCATGATGAGCAAGCCGATGCCGGTGTTTTTGGGGCTGGCCTGCAGGCTCTGCACCACCACCAGGCCCACCGTGCCGATGAAGATCAGTGGCAGCACAGGGTAGCCCGGCACGCGGAAGCTGGCCTCCGCGCCTTCCCGGCGGCGATACCAGAACAGCGTCGCCACGCCCACGGCGCAGGCCAGCCAGTCGCCGAAGGTGGCGTAGTCGAGCAGCTGGCCATAGCTGCCGGACAGCACCAGCACGATGGCCCAGCCCGAGAGCAGCAACAGGGCGACGTTGGGCGTGCGGTGCACGGGGTGCAGGCGCGCCACGCTGCGGAAGAACAGGCCGTCGTCGCCCATCACCTGCAGCACGCGGGCGCCGGAGACCAGGGTGATGTTGCAGAAGCCCAGCGTGGAGATGGCAATGCCGATGGCCATCACCTTGGCGCCGGTGCTGCCGAACACCCGCTGCATCACGTCGGCCGCCGGCGTATGGCTGGCCGCCAGGCCGGCGTGCCCGAGCACGGCCAGGTAGGCCAGGTTCACCAGAGCGTAGGCCGCGATGACCAGCACCATGCCGATGAACAGGGCGCGCGGCAGGGTGCGCTGGGGCTCGGTGACTTCACCGGCCAGATTGTTGAGATAAGTGAAACCCGAGTACGCGAAGAGCACCGGCAGGGCCGCGCCCATGAAACCCACGTCGGGGTAAGTCGGATCGGCGGCCAGCACACCCTTGCCACCCGCGCCCGCAAGGAACAGGCCGCACACCACCAGCACCGCCACCGCCAGCAGCTTCAGCAGGGTGAACAGGTTGTGCACCTGCGCGCCCAGGCGCAGGCCGAACAGGTTGATCAGCGCCACGAAGGCCAGCGCGCCTGCGGCCAGCGGCGTGATCATGGTGGTTGGCAGTCCGAACACCGCGGTGGCGTAACTGGCGAAGATGGTGGCCACCGCTGCGCTGGAGCCGGAATAGATCACCAGCAGCATGGTCCAGCCGAACAGGAAGCCCGCCAGGGGGCCAAAGGCGTCGCGCAGATAGACGTAGCTGCCGCCGGCATGGGGGCGGCGTGCACCCAGCTCGGCATAGCACAGGGCGCCGATGAGGGTGAGGATGCCCGCGCCTATCCACACCAGCAGCAGTGCCAGACCGGATTCCGTGCGACCCGCGGCGATGTACGGATTCAGGAAAATGCCGCCGCCGATCAGTCCACCGACCACGATCAGGGCCGCATCCCATGGGCGGAGACGACGGACGTAGCCGCCGGGCGTCGAGGTATCGCTCATGAAAGCTTCGCTGCGGGAAATTGCGGCGAGCATGGCGGCAGGGGGCGGGTGTAGGCAAGCCCTTGGCGGAGGCCGTGTTCGCATCAACAGAAGGGCCGGCGCGGGGCCGGCCCTTCCTTCGGCAGCGTGATCTGCGCAATCAGAACACGGAGAAGAACAGCGCCAGGTTGGTCACGTTGAGCGTGCCAATGCCTGCGCCTGGCTCATAGCCCGGCACACCCTTGTAGAACCAGTTGTCGCCGGCACGGATGTCGTTGAACGGCGAGAACGGCCCGTAGCTGAAGATGTTCTGCATGGCGTAGATCTGCGGATTCCACAGGCCTACGCGGCCATACGTGGCCTGTGTCAGCAGGGCGTTGATGCCGTTGAGCTGCGGCGCCACGAAGCTGGTGCCGCCTTCAAACGTCAGCAGGCCCGGGCCGTCCAGCGAGGACACGAAGCTGTAGCCGGTTTCCGGATCCGCATTCAGCGAGACGTCCGGCACGTTGCGGCCCTTGTAGTTGCCCGGCAGCGTGTAGTTGATGTCATAGGCCGGCGCGAGCAGGGTCTGCTTCTTCTCGCTGCGGCGAATGCCCGAGGTAAAGGCCTGGTAGCGCGGCAACGGCCAGAACACGCTGACGCCACCGCCACCGCCCACCGAATACACCTCCGGCAAAAGGTCGACACCGAAGTTGCTCTGGAAGTAGCTGGCGATGTAATCCCAGCCCCAGATGCTTTCCTTGTCGAGCGTGGCCTTCGGGCCGCCGCTGAAGCTGTAGGTGAAGGGCACCGTGGTGCCGCCGGCAGTGGTGATGAGCGGATCCGAGCCCGGTGCGTCCGCGGTCAGCGGCGGCGGTACCGGATCGGACGGCAAGCCGCCAAGGCTGCGTACCGTGTCGTAAGCACCGGAGTCGCCCGCCGTGGCGAACATGGAAATACCCTGTGCTGCGGCTTCCAGGAAAACCTGGTGGAACGCGCGCAGCTCGTCGGTGAGGTCCACGCCGCCGTTCAACTGCGGGAAGTAGAAGATTTCCGGCGAGCCCCAGCTGACCGACAGGCTGTCGACCTTGTTGTCGGACACGGCCTGGTTGAACACGTCGAAGAAGCCGGCATCGGTGTTTGGCGCGTCATACACAATGATGTTCGCCCACGGTGCCACGCCGCCGGACTGCTCCACGTCGAGCGAGGTTTCGCCCGAACCCGCGGCGCTGCCCAGCGGTCCGCCGCCGTCCACGTGCACCTGGCTGATGCGGTTGGGTTTGACGTTGAGCCCGATGGTGCTCCAGTACGTATACGCATCCGCAGGAAGGAAATTCGCCAGCGTGGCAATGCCGATGGTGACGCCCCTGCCGTTCACGCCGGCGGCGTACAGCGGGTTGATGTTGTAGCGATTGGCCACGTCGCCCACGGTGAACGAGCCCGGGGTGCAGGTCGCCGTTGCATTGCCGGTGCAGCCGGCAGCCTTGGCGGGCGCGGCTGCCGCGCTCTTGGCCAGCGGGCTCATGGTGGCGGCGGAGGTGGTGGAGGCGGTCGGGGTAGAGGGCTGGAAGGCCGATACGCGGCGCGAGCGATAGCGGGCTTCGGTGCTCAGGCCCGAAGCGACCACCAGTGTGCCGGACAAGGAGGAGGGCAGCGTCGGGGTGGCATTGGGACGATGGAACGTCGTGCCATCGGCATTGCGGTAGTCATGAATGGACGTCTGGAAGGCCTTGTTGAACTGGCCGATGGTGCCGCTCACCTTGATCGCCAGGTGGTTCGGCAGCAGTTCGACCTGCTGCAGCCCTTGCTGTTTGACAAAGGCCTGCACCTTGGCGATGTCGTCGGTAGACGCGCCGAAACGGTCGGCAAACTGCGCCGTCGTCAGGAATCGATGGTAGGAGGGATTGCCTTGCGTAACCGTGCTGTAGACGAAGTTCTCCAGCGCATCCTGATTGCGAAGGCCCAGCACGAGCGTGACGTTTACCGTCTGGTTCGTGTTGCTGGCACCGAGATCGGCCGGTGACGAAGTGCCAGCTGCCATGGCCGCCGAAGTGGCGCCGCCAAAGAACAGAAGGCCGAGGGAGACTGCGAGCGACTTGCGATGCAACGTCGAGAGCATGTGGTTTCTCCAGGGTGGATACGACTCCTGCCGTGCCATGACGCGCACCTGTGCGCTGTCACGCCTCCCGGCATGGTCATAAGACGGACGTCATGGCATTCCCCAACCCGGCATGCCCCCTGAAGATGACTCCATACCGGCCCGGTGAAACTAACGCTGCCGGAGGAATACCGGAAGTGGCTGATTGATCGAAAGAAATTACGCAAATGGCATCACTGCTTGCATGTCTTGCGCAATATGTTGCGCCTACAACCAATGGCAGGTCGGATCGCGGGCCGCGCCGGAGCGTTTCCACGGGAAAAAGAACGGCTTGGCGGCGCTTTTCAGGCTCCGGGCCGGTTTGCGGCACAATAAGAGGGTTGTGCGTCGTAGACATTCCGGTTTTCGACGCCCGCCATCCCCCGGAGTCGAAGCCACCGCCATGACCACCATCAAGCAAGACGATCTGATCCAGTCCGTCGCCGACGCCCTGCAGTACATCAGCTACTACCACCCCGTCGACTACATCACCAATCTCGCCGCCGCCTACGAGCGCGAGGAGTCGCCGGCCGCGAAGGACGCGATGGCGCAGATCCTGATCAATTCGCGCATGGCCGCCGAAGGCCATCGCCCGCTGTGCCAGGACACCGGCATCGTCACCGTGTTCCTCAAGGTGGGCATGAACGTCCGCTGGGACGCCACGATGTCGCTGGACGACATGGTCAACGAAGGCGTGCGTCGTGCCTACAACGACCCGGACAACAAGCTGCGCGCCAGCGTGCTGGCCGACCCGGCCGGCAAGCGCAGCAACACCAAGGACAACACGCCGGCGGTGATCAACGTCTCCATCGTTCCGGGCGACACCGTCGAGGTGATCGTTGCGGCCAAGGGTGGCGGTTCGGAAGCGAAGTCCAAGTTCGCCATGCTCAACCCGTCCGACTCCATCGTGGACTGGGTGCTCAAGACCGTGCCGACCATGGGCGCCGGCTGGTGCCCGCCGGGCATGCTGGGCATCGGCATCGGCGGTACCGCCGAGAAGGCGATGCTGCTGGCCAAGGAGTCGTTGATGGAGCACATCGACATCCAGGAGCTGATCGCCCGCGGCCCGCAGAATCGCGCCGAAGAACTGCGCATCGAGCTGTACGAAAAGGTCAACGCGCTGGGCATCGGCGCGCAGGGCCTGGGTGGCCTCACCACCGTGCTCGACATCAAGGTCAAGGATTACCCGACCCACGCGGCCAATCTGCCGGTGGCGCTGATCCCCAACTGCGCCGCCACGCGCCATGCGCACTTCACGCTGGATGGTTCCGGCCCGGTCGCGCTCGATCCGCCGTCGCTGGAGCACTGGCCCAAGCTCACGTATGACTCCAGCAAGGGTCGTCGCGTGAACCTGGATACGGTCACTCGCGAAGACGTGGCGAGCTGGAAGCCGGGCGAAGTGCTGTTGCTCAACGGCAAGCTGCTCACCGGCCGCGACGCCGCGCACAAGCGCATGGTGGACATGCTCAACAAGGGCGAGCCGCTGCCGGTCGATTTCAAGAACCGCTTCATCTACTACGTGGGCCCGGTCGATCCGGTGCGTGACGAAGTGGTGGGCCCGGCCGGCCCGACCACCGCCACCCGCATGGACAAGTTCACCGAGCAGGTGCTGGCGCAGACCGGCCTGCTGGGCATGGTCGGCAAGGCCGAGCGCGGCCCGGCCGCCATCGAGGCGATCAAGAAGCACCAGTCGGTGTACCTGATGGCCGTGGGCGGCGCCGCTTACCTCGTGTCCAAGGCGATCAAGGCCAGCCGCGTGGTGGGCTTTGCCGACCTGGGCATGGAAGCGATCTACGAGTTCGAAGTGAAGGACATGCCGGTGACCGTGGCCGTGGATTCGGCCGGCACCTCCGTGCACCAGACGGGCCCGAAAGAATGGCAGGCGCGTATTGGCAAAATCCCCGTGGTGGTGGCCTGACGCCACACGGCTCTTTCCCTCTCCCCTTTGGGGAGAGGGCAGAGTGAGGGGCGGGTGGGGGTTTACGGTTGCGTCCGTTTTCCCTCACCGTCATTCCCGCGAACCCCGAAAAGGGGGCAAGAGCGGGAATCCAGCGACTTTTCGCTCCTGCATCACAACGCCAGGCCGTAAAGGCACTGGGTGAACCGCCATCCGGCGGTTGAAGGACGCCTCCCGCTTTCGCGGGAATGACGTTTCAAATGTAACGGTGAGGAAGGGTGCACTTCCCATACTCCACCGCATTTAGCCATCCAAACACTGTCTGCGCCCGCGGGTTGCATTCCGCCTGCTGCGGCGCAACACTCACAAGATTGTCTTCTCCAACCACCAACGAAGGTACTCGTGAACCCGCAAAGCCCCGCGTCGCTTCCTGCTGACGCATCCTGGATCGTGATGAAGTTTGGCGGCACCAGTGTCGCTACCCTGCCGCGCTGGCAGAACATCCGTGAGCTCGTTGCCAGCCGCCGCGCCGAAGGCGCCCGCGTGCTGGTGGTCGTGTCCGCGCTCACCGGCATCACCGACGCACTCAAACAGATGTGCGCGCAGGAAGACAAGGGCAAACGCATCGAGGCTGCCAAGGCGATCGCACAGCGTCATTACGACCTGCTCGATCACATGCAGCTGGCGGTTCCGGACACCCTCGACGCCCGACTCACCGAACTGGCGCAACTGGCGGACGATGGTCCGTCGGTGCTGGGTGAACTCGCGTGGGCGGCATTGGTGCAGGCGCATGGCGAGCTGATGTCCAGCGCGCTGGGCGCGGCCTTCCTTACCCACAGCGGTTTGCACACGCAGTGGGTGGATGCCCGCGATTGCCTTTCGGCCATCGCGCTGCCCAACCAGAACGAGCGCACCAAGCTGCTCTCCGCCATGGTCGAGACGAAGCCGGATCCGGCGCTCAATGCGCGCCTCGCGGAGCAGGGCGACGTGTTCATCACGCAGGGCTTCATCGCACGTGAGGCGCAGGGGCGCACCGTGCTGCTGGGTCGTGGTGGTTCGGATACCTCGGCGTCGTACTTCGGTGCGTTGCTGAAGGCGCAGCGCGTGGAAATCTGGACGGACGTGGCGGGCATGTTCACCGCCAACCCGCGCCAGGTGCCCAGCGCACGCCTGCTGCAGCGACTGGATTACGAGGAAGCCCAGGAAATCGCCTCCACCGGTGCCAAGGTGCTGCATCCGCGCTGCCTTTCGCCGCTGCGCGAGCCGCGCGTGCCGCTGCTGATCAAGGACACCAACCGGCCCGAGCTGGAAGGCACCCTGATCGGCCCGGAAGTGCGCGAGCATGCGCCCAGCGTGAAAGCCATCAGTGCACGCAAGGGCATCACCCTGGTGTCGATGGAATCGGTGGGCATGTGGCAGCAGGTCGGCTTCCTCGCCGACGTGTTTGCCCAGTTCAAGCAGCATGGCCTGTCGGTGGACATGATCGGTTCGGCCGAGACCAACGTGACGGTGTCGCTGGATCCCACCGAAAACCTGCTCGATTCGGACGCGCTCGCCGCGCTCGCCAGCGACCTGGCCAAGGTGTGCCGCGTCAAGGTGATAGCGCCGTGCGCGGCGATTACCCTGGTCGGTCGTGGCATGCGCTCCATGCTGCACACGCTGTCCACCGTGCTCGCCGAGTTCGGCCAGCTGCGCGTGCACATGATTTCGCAGTCGTCCAACAACCTCAATCTCACCTTCGTGGTGGATGAGAACGTGGTCGACGACCTGTTGCCGCACCTGCATGAGCTGCTGATCACCGCTGGCGCGCTGCGTACCGACGACAGCGCGCTGTTCGGCCCGAGCTGGCAGGCGCTGTACGGCACGGGCGAGGTGCTGCCGCCGGCAGCATCGTGGTGGCGCGAGGAGCGCCGCGCGGATCTGCTGAAGATCGGCGCCGGTGCCACGCCGCGCTACGTCTACCACCTGCCCACCGTGCGCCAGCAGGCGCGCGAGCTGAAATCGCTGGCAGCGGTGGATCGCCTGCATTACGCGGTGAAGGCCAATACGCATCCGGCCATCCTCAAGGCGCTGGCAGACGAAGGCTTCGGCTTCGAATGCGTGTCGCCGGGCGAACTGAAGGCCGTGATGGCGGTGGTGCCGGAATCGGCACCCCTGCTGTTCACGCCCAACTTCGCGCCGCGCGAGGATTACGCATGGGGTCTGAGCACGCGCGCCACGCTCTCGCTGGATTCGCTGTACCAGCTTGAAAGCTGGGGCGAGCTGTTCCGCGGCAAGGAAGTGGTGTTGCGGCTGGATCTCGGTCGCGGCCTGGGTCATCACGAAAAGGTGCGCACGGGCGGCAGCGGCAGCAAGTTCGGTTTGCCGGTGGAACAGCTTGATGCCTTCCTGCGCCTTGCCGACACCCACGGCGTGACCGTGCGTGGCCTGCACGCGCACCTGGGCTCGGGCATCCTGGACGATAGCCACTGGGGCGAGGTCTACGGCCAGCTGGCCAGTCTTGCCGAGCGCATCGGCAGCGTGACCTTCCTGGATATCGGTGGCGGCCTCGGCGTGCCGTCGCATCCGGGCGAGGCGCGGCTGGATATCGCCGCACTCGACAAGGTGCTTCGCGAAGTGAAGGCGGCCTATCCGCACTACAAGCTGTGGATGGAGCCGGGCCGTTACCTCGTGGCCGAAGCCGGCGTGCTGCTCACCAAGGTCACCCAGACCAAGGGCAAGGGCAACGGCCAGATCCGCTACCTGGGCGTGGATACCGGCATGAACAGCCTGATCCGCCCGGCGCTGTACGAGGCCTGGCACGAAATCGTCAACCTCTCGCGCCTGGATGAGCCGGTCACGGCGCTGTTCCAGGTGGTGGGCCCGATCTGCGAAAGCGGTGACGTGCTGGGCACGGATCGTCGTCTGCCGGAGCCGGTGGAAGGTGACGTGATGCTGGTGGCGCAGGCGGGTGCGTACGGCAAGGTAATGTCCTCGCCTTACAACCTGCGGGATGAGGCGGAAGAGGTCATCCTGGACGCCTGACGGTACGCTTGCTTCCTCCCTCTCCCCTCTGGGGAGAGGGTTGGGGTGAGGGGCGGGTGCTCGCCCGAACGTATCAATCAAGGACGCTCAGGATGAGACGCTTGCATGTAGATCGCTCTCGCCAGCTGCGCGCAGGTCAAACAGACGCGGAACAATGGCTGTGGTACCACCTGCGCGGCCGCCGACTCCAGGGCTGGAAGTTCCGTCGCCAGCACCAGATCGGCCGCTATATCGTCGATTTGGTCTGTCCAGATGCTGGCCTGATCGTGGAGCTGGACGGTGGTCAACATGGCGATCAGCTGATTTACGACGAATACCGGACGTTGGAGCTGGAAGCGCTGGGCTACAAGGTCCTGCGTTTCTGGAACAATGACGTACTGAAGAATGTGGAAGGCGTGCTTGAGGTGATCCTGGAGGCTTTGGCCAGCCCGGCCCCTCACCCCAACCCTCTCCCCGAAGGGGAGAGGGAGTAGCGTCGACGGAGACTTGAGAGTGACGACCAACATCAACCCCCGCCTGACCCAGGTATTCCGCTTCGTGCGCTGCAGCTACGCCGACGGCGTGGCCGAGCTGGTGTACGGCTTTGACCATGGTGAAGAACTCGTCGAGCGCGTGCGCTTTCCGAATGCACCGGCGCTGCCGGCCAGCCATCAGGCCGCGTTCGAGCAGGCGCTGAAAATCCTGCATCTGATTGCCGGCGTCAGCTACTACAAGGCCGGCGTGCCGCCGCGCATCGACGTGGCGGATGGCCCGCTGGACGACGCCACCGCCGACCTGCTCGATGCGCTTTACCTGCATGGTCTGGCCGAGTTCGCCTATCGCAACGGGCTGGACCTGCGCGGCCGCATTAACTTCCCGCGTGGTGGCGCGAAGGAGCCTGAAGCGAAGGCGCTGGGCCTGCCGCACCGCACGTTGGTGCCCATTGGTGGCGGCAAGGATTCGCTGGTGGCGGTGGAGGCCATCAAGTCCATCGGTGGCGACGCCACGGCCGTGTGGGTCGGCAATTCGCCGCTGATCGCCACCTGCGCCGAGCGCACCGGCCTGCCCATGCTCAACATCCAGCGCGAGCTGGCACCGGGCCTGTTCGAACTCAACCGCCTTGGCGCGTGGAACGGCCACATTCCCGTTACGGCGGTGAATTCGGCCATCCTGGCCGTGGCTGCGATTCTCTACGGGTTCGACAGCATCGCCTTCGCCAACGAGCGCTCTGCTTCGGCTGCCACGCTGGAGTACGAAGGCCAGCAGGTGAACCACCAGTGGAGCAAGGGCTACGCGTTCGAGCAACTGCTCAGCAACTGGCTGCACCAGCACGTGGCAGTGGATCTGAATTACTGCTCGCTGTTGCGCCCGTTCTCGGAGCTGGCGGTGACGCGTGCGTTCTCGAAGCTCACGCCGTATTTCGACGTGTTCTCCAGCTGCAACCGCAATTTCAAGATCCTCGGCCCCAAGCCGGCGGACCGATGGTGCGGGCAGTGCCCGAAGTGCCATTTCGTATTCCTCGCGCTGGCACCGTTCCTGGCCAAGCCGCGCCTGCTGTCGATCTTCGGGCGCAATCTGCTGGATGACGAGAATCTCGCGCCCGGTTTCGATGCGTTGCTGGAATACCAGGACCACAAACCGTTCGAGTGCGTGGGCGAGGGCGCGGAAGCACGCGCTGCGATGTACGCCCTGAGCCAGCGCTCGGAATGGCAGGAAGACACCCTGGTGTCTCGCTTCATCAGCGAGATCCTGCCGCAGCTCGACGTGAATGAACTGGCGCTCGAGCCGTGGCTGCAGCCCTCGGGCGAACAGCACATTCCTGCGCGCCTGCTGCCGGCGCTGGCGTTCTTCGAGTGAGCCTGACCTCGCCTTTGCGCATCGCCGATCTCGCCGGCAAGCGGGTGGCGATATGGGGTTTCGGGCGCGAAGGCAAGGCAGCCATCGCGGCGATTCGCGCGCGTCTGCCTGCGTTGCCGCTGACGCTTTTCTGCAGCCCGGCGGAAGTCACGGCGGCAAACGCGTTCGATGCGGCACTGGTGGTTCGCGGCGAAGAGCCCGACGCCGCCGCGCTGGCCATGTTCGACGTGGTGGTGAAGTCGCCCGGCATCTCGGCCTACAAGCCGGCACTGCTCGCCGCCCGCGAAGCGGGCATCCGTGTGACCTCGGGCACGGCACTGTGGTTTGCCGAAAAGCCGGAGGCACGTGTCGTTGCGGTGACCGGCACCAAGGGCAAGAGCACCACTACGGCCATTCTCGCGCATCTGGCGCGCGGCCTCGGCGTGCGCACGGTGCTGGCGGGCAACATCGGCATGCCGTTGCTGGAGCTGCTCGACGATGCGGCCGAGCTGTGGGCCATCGAGTTGTCGAGCTTCCAGACCGGTGAGGCCGGACCGGTCGAGCTGGGCGTGATCACCAGCCTGTACGAGGAGCATCTCGACTGGCACGGCTCGCGCGAGCGCTATATCGACGACAAGCTCAAGCTGACCGGCGTGTCGAAGCAGCTGCTGGTGAATGCCACGCAGCCGTTCTTGCTGGATCACACGTCGGCACACCCGCGTCGGCTGGTGTTTGGCGATGCGAAGGGATGGCACGTAGCCGGTGGAACCATCTGTCGCGGTGCGCAGGCGGTGTTCGAGATCGCGAACCTGCGCGCCCCGGGTGAGCACAATGCGCTCAACGCATGCGCCGCGCTGGCCGCGCTGGAAGCCATGGAATTCGATGCGCTGAAGGCGGCGCCGTCGCTGGCCACGTTCCGTCCCTTGCCGCATCGCCTGCAACCGCTGGGCGAGCACGACGGGTTCCATTGGGTGAACGATTCCATCAGCACCACGCCGCTGGCCACGCTGGCGGCACTGGGCAGCCTGCAGGGGCGCGCCGTGACCGTCATCGTCGGTGGGCATGATCGCGGGCTGGACTGGAGCGAGTTCGTCGCGGAGATGAAGGCGCATGCGCCACACGCCATCATTGCGCAGGGTGCCAATGGTCCGCGCATCGCACGGGTACTGCGCGAGGGCGGCGTAGCCGTGGAGGAGACCGGCGATCTCGCTGCCGCCGTGGCGCGGGCACGTACGCTGACGCCGGCTGGCGGCACCATCCTGCTGTCGCCGGGTGCGCCCAGTTTCGACCAGTTCCACGACTACGCCGATCGCGGTCGGCATTTCGCCGAGATGGCCGGTTTCGACGTGCACGAGATCGTCGGCATCGAGGGACTGGGCGTCGGCTGATCAGCACCATGCCCCTTGTAGGAGCGCACTTGTGCGCGACCGCAGTGCTTCGCCATGACCGCATTGCCTGGTTGTCGCGCGCACGTGCGCTCCTACAACACACTGCTCCATCGCTTAGACTGATGCCTCAAGCGGACGGAGAGCCCCATGCCCCACGCCACGCCATTCCTCATGTTTCAGGGCGGCAACGCACAG
The DNA here is from genome assembly GCF_014297575.1 of Dyella telluris. Classification (NCBI taxonomy): domain Bacteria; kingdom Pseudomonadati; phylum Pseudomonadota; class Gammaproteobacteria; order Lysobacterales; family Rhodanobacteraceae; genus Dyella; species Dyella telluris. Next base: position 3,211,387 of record NZ_CP060412.1, read on the forward strand.
GCCGCACTCGACTTGTACTTCGCCACCTTTCCTGACTCAGGCCTGCTCAGCGTAGATCGCTACGGCAAGGGCGAACTGGGAACCGAGGGTTCCATCAAGACAGCGCGCTTCACCGTGTGCGGCAGCGAGTTCATGTGTTCGGACAGCCCCATCGAGCATGCGTTTTCGTTCACGCCGTCCAGCTCCATCTTCGTGGAGTTCGAAGCAGCGGATGCGCTGGACAGCACCTTTGGTGTGCTTTCAAAAGGTGGCGAGGTGCTCATGCCACTGGACGATTACGGCTTCAGTCGCCGCTTTGGCTGGTTGACCGATCGATTCGGCGTGTCCTGGCAGTTATCGTTGCCACTGGCGCGTTGACCCAGGGGGTATGACGAATGGATATCCGTATGGACGATCTGCACGGCGTCGAGATTGCGGCGCTGCTGCAGGAACATCTCGACGACATGGCACTGCATTCGCCGCCGGAGAGTATTCACGCGCTCGATCTCGACCGGCTTCGCCGGCCGGAGATCACCTTCTGGACGGTATGGGAGAACGGTGAGCTGCTGGGATGCGGTGCAATCAAGCAGCTGGACGCCACGCATGGCGAGATTAAATCCATGCGTACGTCGAAGCACCATCGGCGCAAGGGCGCGGCGGCCTTCATGCTTCAGCACATACTGGATGAGGCGACGCAACGCGGCTACCGGCGGCTGAGCCTGGAAACGGGATCGCCCGTGGCGTTCGAACCGGCGCGTCAACTCTATGAACGGTTCGGCTTCGAGTACTGCGGGCCGTTTGCGGACTATGTCCAAGACCCGTACAGCGTATTCATGACGCGTACGTTCGGGATGGATTAAAGCGACTTCCGTTTCGCTTTCCGCGCGGCAAGCCTTCGGGTTGGTTGGTTCGCGGAAGGCATGAAAAAAGCCACGCCCCGTGAGAGGCGTGGCTTTTCGTTTCATCGCAGGCCTTGCGTGTTACCAGATCTTCACGCGGTCCGCCGGTGCGAGGTAAAGCGTCTCGCCCGGCTTGGGCTGGAATGCGTCGTACCAGCCGTCGAGGTTGCGCACAGTCTGTGCGCGGAAGCGGCCCGGCGAATGCTCGTTGCCGATCACGCGCTGGCGCATGGCGGCATCACGGATCTTCTCGCGCCAGCTCTGGCCGAAGGCGAGGAAGAAGCGCTGGTCGCCGGTCAGGCCGTCGATCACCGGTGCCGGCTTGCCATCGAGCGACTTGTGATAGGCGATGTACGCAATGGTCAGGCCGGACACGTCGGCGATGTTCTCGCCCAGCGTCTGCTGGCCGTTCACGTGCAGGCCGGGCAGGGCTTCGTACGCGTTGTACTGCTCCACCAGCTTCTGGCCCGCCGCCTTGAAGTGGGCCTGGTCTTCCGGCGTCCACCAGTTGGCGAGGTTGCCCTGGGCATCGAATTCCGCGCCGAGGTTGTCGAAGCTGTGGCTGATTTCGTGGCCGATCACGGCGCCGATCGAGCCGTAGTTGGCGGCGGCATCGGCCTTGGGGTCGAAGAACGGCGCTTCCAGGATGGCGGCGGGGAAGTTCAGCGCGTTCTGCAACGGCAGGTTCACCGCGTTCACCGTCTGCGGCGTCATCCACCACTCGCCGCGATCCACCGGCTGGCCGAGCTTGGCGAGCTGGTGTTCGTACTCGTACTTGGTGGCGCGCTGCTGGTTGCCCAGTGCGTCATCGGCACGAATGTCCAGCTTGCCGTAGTCGCGCCAGGTTTCCGGGTAGCCCACGCTTACATGGACGCTGGCGATCTTGGCCTTGGCCTTCTGGCGCGTGGCGGGCGTCATCCAGTCGATGCGGTCCACGCGTTCGTCGAACGCGGCGAGGATGTTCTTCACCATCTGCTCGACCTGCTGCTTGGACGAGGCGGGGAAGTACTTCTTCACGTAGATCTGGCCCACCGCATCGCCGAGGGCGATGTTGGTGCTGGCCACGCCACGCTTCCAGCGATCGCGCTGCTTGGGCGTGCCCGACAGCGTCTGGCCGTAGAAACCGAAATTGAGGTCGGCATAGGCCTTGGGCAGCAGCGACGCGTTCTCGTTGAGAGTGTGAAAGGTGAGGTAGTCCTTCCACGCCTGCAGCGGTTCGCTGGCGGTCAGCGCGGAGAGCGCCTTGATGGCCGGCACCTGCCACACGTCGACGATCTTCTGCTGGTCCAGGCCGGCCGCCTTGAAGTAGGCGTTCCAGTCCAGGCCCGGTGCATTCTTGGCGAACGCGTCCATCGCCCAGGGGTTGTTGGCCTTGTGGATGTCCTGGCTGTCGACGATGTCGACCTGGGCCTTGGCGATCTTGGTTTCCAGCGCGAGGATGGATTTGGCCTTCGCATCCGCATCGGCCACGCCGGCCTGCTTGAGCAGCGCGGCAATGTAGGTCTGGTACTTGCCGCGCGTCTCCACCATCGCCTTGTCGTCGGACAGGTAATAGTCGCGCGTGGGCATGCCCAGGCCGCCCTGCAACAGGTAGGGAATATTGCGCGAGGCGTCCTGCAGGCCGTGCGAAACGAACAGGCCGAACAGGTGCTCGGTGTGGAAGTTGGTGGCATTCACCGGATCCACGTCGGCACGCAGGCCTTCGCCGAGCACGCGGGCGAGATCGGCCTGGCTGTTGATGGAGCCGATGTTCTTCAGATCGGGCTGCAGCGGTTCGAGGCCGCGCTTCTCGATGGTGGCCTCGTCCATGAACGCGGCGTAGTAATCGGCGATCTTGCGCTCGTTGCTGCCCGCCGCCGGCTTGGCCTTGCCCGCCGCCTGGATCAGCTCGGCATTGCGCTTCTCGGCCTTCTGGAACACTTCCAGGAACACGCCGGTGCTGGACCGGTCCGCCGGGATCTCGGCGGTCTTCTTCCAGTTGCCGTTGGCGTAGTTGTCGAAATCATTGCCGGGCAGTACGGCATGGTCGATGCCGGCCAGATCGATGCCGCTGGCGCTGCGCGCAGAGGTGTGGTGCGGAGCGGGCTGGGTGGCCGTCGCCGACATGGCGCAGGTGGTGGTCATGGCCGCCGCCGTGAGAATCCAACGAAGTTGCCGCATGGGGCGGTCTCCTGATCTGGGGAAAAACCAAACGATAGTCCCTCATGCCCCTGTCGGGTGCATGACTTTTGGACTATGCATGCCGGTGTCGCCGATGGGATGGGGTCTTGCGCGGCGCCGGGTTGTGGTTTCCGGTTGCCGGCCATGGGTCAGCGCTCGATGCGGTAGTTGAGCGATGCGCGGTTGAAGTCCGTTGCGCTCTGCGCTTCGAAATTCCAGCGCGCGTTGAAGTGGTAGCGCAGGGTGATGACCTGGCCCGGATCGAACAGACCCACGCCGTAACTGATGTACAGGCGTGGCGAAAGATATTTGCCCACCGTAAACGCCGAGCCGCCATTCAGGGCATCGCTGCTGCTGACGCCGATGTCGTCCACGCCCAGGCGGGCGCCGATGCTCTTGGCCAGCAGGTTGCCGGTGGCCGAACCCAGGGCCTGCGCCGCGGCGCCGACCATGTTGCCTTCGCCGCCCTTCACCTGCGACAACGGCTTGCCGGTGATCAGGTAGGAGAGGGCGTCGGACTGTTCCATCGGTGGCTGCGAGAACACGGTGAGCACCGGGCGCTGCGCCGTGCCCGCGATGTTCAGGCCAACCTGTTGGCCATCGTCGATGGTGGCGTTGGGATTGAGCTTGCGGATCGCGCGGATGTTCAGGCCCGGATTGTCGATCGGCGTGCTCGCGAACAGCAGCTGGCCGCGGTCGATCTGCAGGTTCTGGCCATAGGCCTTGTAGGTGCCGCTGACATCGATCTGGCCTTGGCCGGTGGTGGCGCGGCCGGGCCGTTCGCTGACCACCAGCTGGCCACGCAGGCGACCGTCCAGGCCCATGCCGACCAGATGCGTCTTGTCGCCGAGGTTCACCGTGACCGTCGCGGAGATCGGCATCTGGCTGGCGGCTTCCTGCGGCTGCTTGTCGTCCACGACCACCACGTCGGACGAGGCCTTGGTGGCGCCGGCACCGGGCAGCTTGTCGAGGTTCACGTCGGCGCTGTCGAGTGCGACGGTGCCGGTGATGTTCAGGCCCTTGTCGTCGTGCTTCACGGCAAGGTCGGGGGAGATGGCGACCTTGGCCGCCGGAATGTCCACGGCGCGGAAGTTGCTGCCCTTCACCGTCAGCGTGCTCTGCGCATCCGCGCCCAGCGCCACGGCACCGGCCAGCGCGATGCGGCCGTCGCCCGAACTCAGCGTGCCGTCGACGTTGAAATGCTGCGCATCCGTGGTGCCGATGGTCACGCGACCCTGGTTGAGCTTGAGCCCCATCGCGGGGATTTCCGCGGAGAAATCGGTGAGGTTGGCCTGGCCACTGATGGCCGGTTGCGACACGGTGCCGGCGAGGTTGAACTCGCCGTTCATGGCGCCCTTGGGATTGACCACTTCCGTGGTGAAGATCTCCAGCAGCTTGAGGTTGCTCACGTGCAGACCGACATGGCCACCCAGCGATTGCTGCGCACCGGTGATGGTGACCAGTCCATCCAGCCGCCCGCTGTTGGTCAGCCCGGCATGCAGCTCAACTTGCTGGCTGGACGGGCTCAGCTGTGCGGTGAGCGCGAGATTGTCGTAGGTGACCAGCGGCTGGTCGGCACGGTCGGCGTAGGCGACCGAACCGTGGGGCGATGTGATGGATGCATTGCCGGTCAGTGCACCGGCTGTATTGCGGCGGATGCTGCCGCTGCCATCCAGGGAGCCTTCCACGCGCATGGGCACCTTGCTGGTGCTCACGGCGCTCATGATCAGCGCGATGGGCAGGCTGTGCAGGCGGTAGCTCGCATCGAGATTGCCGGCCTTGTCCTGTTTCGCCGCGGCGCAGAGTAGCGGCTCACCCGCAGTGAGGCAGAGTTCGGCAAGGTTGAGTGCGCCGTCGTTGTACGACAGCGACGGCGACTGCTGCAGGCGCCAGCGTGGCAGGCCGGCGAGATCGACGTTGAGCGTGGAAAGTACGCCATTCCACGTCGAGCCCTTGAGCGCACCACTCAGGGCGAGATCGGTGGACAGCGGCGAGCCGTGTGCGCTGAGCGTGAGGTTGTGATGTTCGGCCGTGCCATCGCCGCGCACGTTCACGGCCGTGAAGGCGAGGCCACCGGCGTTGACGCCACCGGCCTGCAGGTCCAGCTTGCCGCCGGGATGGCTGATGTCCGGCACATCGGCCACCAGGCGCAGCGACTCCACGTGCTGCCCGACATAACTCAGAGCATTGCCTTGCAGGTTGGCATCCACGGCAAGCTTCGGATACTTGCCGCGCACCTGGATGGTGCCCTGCAGCCGCCCTGCGGCATCCGGCAGCCAGTCGCCCAGCGAGGCAACCGCGAGCTTGATGCCGATGTCGTTGGTGTTGCCGGGGCGCGCGTCGATCTGCGCATCGCTGCCGCCGGAGACCAGGTGCAGCTTGCCGTCCACCACGCCTTCGGGCGGCAGGTGGAGCTTGCCGTCGCCGTGCACGTTGCGGTCGCGCAGATGGCCATCGAACTTGCGGATCTCCAGCGTGACGTCGGGGCCATCCTTGGGCAGCGAACCCTCCGAGGCGATGTCGAAATCCAGCGAACCATTCCACTTGGCCAGCAGGTGACCCGGGTCGAAGGTGTGTGCAACCGCTTCAAGTTGCCAACCCAGTGCAGGCTGCAGGGTCAGCGAACCCTTGGCCTGCAGATCGCCCTTGGGCTGCTTGACGGTGAGCGCATGCAGGTCGATGAGTTTCTGCGTGCCGTCCAGGTTGAGGGTGACGTCGGCAAGCTTGCCCTCGGGGCCGATGGCGAGCGCACTCTCGGCGTGGAACTTTTCGACGCTGCCGCTGGCGGTGAGGCTGCCGTGGCTCTGCAGCGCCTGCCCGGCCACTTCTTCGGGCAATACCACGTCCTTCCACTCGACGGTGAGGTCGGCACTCAGTGGTTTGGCGGATAGCTGTACGACGCCATGCGCATGGACGCTGCCCTTGTACTGCGGCGACGCGATGCCCAGCTGCTCCAGTGTCAGCGTATCGAGGTTGTCACTGAAACGCGCCGTCAACGGCTGCAGTTGCACCTGGTAGTCGTTGAGTCCCAGCTGGCCAGTAACGGTGCCGCTGCGTCGGTCACCCTTGCCGGTCAGCGCCACGGCAAGGCCGGTGAGCGAACTCTCGCCGATGAACGGCTTGGGATCGAAACGGGGTGCGTCGAGCGTGCCGCTCCAGGCATAGTCGCCACTTTGCGCCATGTCCAGCTGCAGTCGTACGGCGGTGGGCTGGGTCAGCTGCAGGTCGACATGGGCCTGCTTGCCATCGCCGCGTGCTGCCAGTTCACCCGCGTACTCGGTGCCGTTGAGTGTCCAGCTGAAGTTGGCCTTGCTGTCGCCCTGGTACTTGCTGCCGACCACGACGTGGCCGCTAAGATCGGCATGACCATCGGGAGCGCGCAGCGCAAGCTGGTGCAGTTCGATGCCGCGACGGCGGGTCCAGTTGCCGGCGACGTCCAGCGAGTCGGAGGCGAATACCGGTTTTCCCGCCTGGGTGATCTTCACCGTGCCCACGTGGGCGCGGTCGAGCACCATGTCCAGCGGCGGCTGCAGCAGCGAGAAACTGCTCGCGCTTTCCGGCTGGTCGTGTTCACTGGGTGGCAGGGCCACGTCGACGCCGTCGACGTTGAGGTCGAGCACGTGCAGTCGCTTGCGCAGCAGGGACGGCACGCGCAGGTCCAGGTGGGCCTTGGCAATCTTCGCGTCCAGCCCCTTGCCATCGGCATAGCGCAGGCCGGTGAGATCGAGCGGGCCGATCAGGCGGCCGTCCGCCGACTGCACGGTGAGCTGGCCTTGGGTGAAACCCTCGGCGCGTGCCAGCGCAAAGCGCAGGCCCGAAGGCGTACCCAGCAGCCATGCGAGAAAGCCGAGTAGCAACAGCAGCAGCGCGAGCAGGGTCAGCAGCGTCCAGCGCAGCCAGCGGCGGCGTGGGCGAGGTGCGGGCGTGGTGGCGGTGTCAGTCATCAGGCTGCTCACAGATCCGGACCGATCACGACATGCAGTTCCACGCCGTGCTCATCCGGGTTGTGTACCGGTGTGCCCAGGTCCACACGGATCATACCCACCGGCGAGAGCCAGCGAACGCCCAGGCCCGCGCCGATCTTGGGGCGGTAATCGGTGCCGTCGAACGCGTTGCCTGCATCCACGAAGGCCGCCATGCCCCATTGACGGGTGAAGTAGTGCTCCACCTCCGTGCTGCCGACCAGCAGGTTCTTGCCGCCGATCACGCGGCCGTAGGAGTTCTTGGGCCCGATGCTCTGGTAGCCGTAGCCGCGCACCGACCGGTCGCCACCCGCGAAGAAGCGCAGCTGTGGCGGCAGGTCGCTGAAGTCGTTGGTCCAGGTGGCGCCCGCCGAACCGCGCAGGATCAGGCGGTTGTTGCCCCAGAACGAGTTGATCCATTTGCCGTCCGCGGTGACCTGGCTGAAGCTGGCATCGGACAGCAGCGAACCCACCGTGCTGCGTGCGGTGAATACCAGCGACCAGCCGCTGCGCACGAAGATGGGGTTGTCGCCGGATTTGCGTGACAGCGTGGCCTCGGGATAGAGCAGGTTGCTGCGGCCGTGCTCAAGCCCCGGCACGTTGTCCGATTCGCCGGGCTTCTGGCCAACAGTGAAGGTGCCATCCAGCGCATGCAAGCCGATGGTGCGCACCCAGCCGTGCCACTCGCGTGTTTCGTTGGCTACCAGTTCCAGCGTCTTGGAATGCGATGTATCGGTGTTGGAGTCGCGGTACGTGGCGCCGTAATTGAAGCTGCGCTGGTTGGGGCCGGGCATCGGCACGGTGTACAGCGTGGCCACGGTCTTGAGCTTCTGGGCGAGGATGATCTCGTTCTTCCACTTGTGGCCGCTGCGGTTCACCCAGCGTCGCTCCATGCTGCCGCGCACGCCCACACCGGTGTCGGTGCCGATGAACGGGCCGCCGGTGTAGATGGTGCGCTTGGCCGGCGCAAGCTCCACTTTCACGTCGACCACGCCGTTCTTCTTCTCGTCGACATCGGGCAGCACGTTGACGACCGAGAAATAATCAGCGCCGTTCAGTGCCTGCTGGAGTTGCAGCAGTTTGTCCTGGGCGAAATAGTCGCCCGACTTGAACGGCACGTAGCGGTCGAGGAAGCCGTCCTTGAATTGCGAGCCGTCGAAATGCACGTCGCCGAACTTGTAGCGGGGGCCAGCATCCCAGGCGAGATGGATCGCCGCGCTGCGCTCGCCGCGATTCACATCGACGCGATGCGTGACCAGCCTGGCGTCGAGGAAGCCATTGGCGGTGAGTGCACCGCTGAGTGCGTCGCGCGCCGAGTCGTAAGCGCCGTGATCGAGCGTCTGGCCCTTGAGGTTTTCGATGGCGCGCCGGGCCCGACGGATGGCGCCGATTTTCGCGGCCGCTTCATCGAGCTTGATGTCCACGGCATTGACCGTCACCGGCGCGCCTGGCGTGACATGCAGCGTGACGCGCCAGTTCTCGCCCACGGGGTCGAGCTGGCCCTGCACCTTGGCTTCGTAGTAGCCGTAGGGTTCCAGCGAGGTTTTGGCCTGGTCCAGCGACTGCTCGTAGAGGCGACGCACCTGCGCCTCGGTCACGTCGCGATTGGCGTACTGCGACAGGTCCACGCCCGAGCTCACGGCGAGCTTGAGCGGATCGTCCACGCCATCCACCACCAGCTGCACGCCTGCATGCGCCAGCCACGGGGCCAGCAGCAACGGCAACAGCATGAGGCGTCGGAGTCGGCGCATGCGTCCTGGGTTCCATCCTGGAAAAGGCGGCGTGCGCGTGCAGTGAGCACGCGCAACCCAAGCTTAGCCGATCAGTTGCCGCGAACTGATGAATGCGGCGTGGAAATCGTCTGGTTTTTCAGCCCGCTTTGTCGCCGGCCCGGTGTGCGATCCATGCGCCGACCACGGCGGACACGTAGGGAATGGACTGGGCGCCAAGGATGAACATCCACAGCGTGCCTTCCACGTAGTACGTGCCGAAGCGCAGGCCCATGCCGATGATGCAGCACACCAGTGCGATCGCCATGAGCAGCTCCTCGCGCACCGGAGCGAACGCGGCGAAATTGCTGCCACCCAGGCGCCGGCTCTTGGCCGTGACCACGAACGAAGTCTTCTCGCGCGTGAGGCCGTGCAGGATGCCGCGTGCAATGGCGTGCGACAGGCTCATGCTGGCCAGCGATGCCATCAGCGTGTCGTACCAGCCGCAGGGAACACGGGCGCGATACAGCACGATGCCGAAGATGGCCTTGGCGAAGAAGAAGCCGATCACCGGGATCAGGAACAGCTGCATCGGCAGGTTGAACACCGACGGGAAGGCCACCATGCCCGCGGTCCAGAAGATCGCCATCATGGTGAAGATCAGGTGCAGCGCATCGGCGAACCAGCTGAACCAGCCGGTGAGGAAGTGGAAGCGCTGGCCGCCGCTGAGCGGCCCCTTGCGGGTCATCCAGTCCCAGCGGCCCTTGAGGATCTGCATGGCGCCAAAGGCCCAGCGATAACGCTGGCTCTTGTATGCCTTGAAGTCGGCCGGGGTCAGGCCCACGCCCATCAGTTCATCGACATAGACCAGCTCGTAACCGGCGTGCATCAGGCGCAGGCCGAGCTCGGCGTCTTCGCAGATGGTCCACTCGGACCAGCCGCCCGTGCCTTCCAGCGCCGAGCGCCGCACCATGGTCATGGTGCCGTGCTGGATGATGGCGTTGCGCTCGTTGCGATGGTGCATGCCGATGCGGAAGAAGCCGTCGTACTCCCACGCGGTCATGCGGCGGAAGCGGTTGTGCTCGAAGTCGCGATGCGCCTGCGGGCACTGCACCACGGCCACCTTCGGGTCGTGGAAGTAACCGGTGAGGGAGGACAGCCAGTCCTCGCGCACCACATAGTCGGCGTCGATCACCGCCACCACGTCGGCGCGCGGGTCGGTTTCCTTCAGGCCGAAGTTCAGTGCACCCGCCTTGAAGCCGGGCCACGGTTCCAGGTGGAAGAAGCGGAACTTGCTGCCCAGCTTCTCGCAGTATTCCTGCACCGGCTGCCAGATGGCCGGATCCTTGGTGTTGTTGTCGATCACCAGGACTTCGAAGTTTTCGTACTGGAGCGCGGCCAGCGAGTCGAGCGTGATGAACACCATCTCCGGCGGCTCGTTGTAGCAGGCCAGGTGGATCGACACGAACGGCTGCTTCTCCACCGGATCGGGCTTGCGCAGGCCCGCGTGGCGCACCCAGCTGCGACGCCACAGCACTTCGGTGAACTCGAAGCCGTTGATCAGCAGGATGGCGAGAATGGCGATCTGTGCCGGGAACAGCAGCACCAGCATCGTCCAGTCGACCCAGCTCAGGTAGTAGTTGAAGGGCAAGGTGGCCGACCACACCACCAGGCCACAGGCCAGCTGGATCAGGGCGCAGAAGAAGAAGCGGCCCATCAGCTTGAAGCGGCTGTAGCGGCTGGCGAACCAGATCATCGGCAGCAGCGCGAGCAGGCTCGCGGCCAGTGCCTTCCACGGCCATTTGACGTCCTCGGTCACCGGGCCGGTGAACGGGAACTTCAACTGGCGATCAGCGTTGAACATGCCCCAGTACGCTTCGGTGCGGCCTGACAGCGCTTCCTTCCACGGCTGGTCGAACGCTTCCATCACGTAGTAGTCGATGTTGCGTTTCTTGGCTTCGTTGAACCAGGTGCGAAGGAAGATCGCCTCGTTGGAGACCGACGGATCGGCGTACATGTAGCGGTCGCCATTGGATGGCCAGCCGATTTCTCCGATCACGATGGGCTTGTTCGGATAGAGGCGACGAAGTGCCTCGTAGCTTTCCAGGGCATCGCGCACGGCCGGGAAGCGCGCCAGCGGGTCGGTGCTGGTGTTGCTGTTGCTGACGGCGGCAATACCGTTCCAGTAGGGGAACAGATGCACCGTGATGAAGTCGACGTGCTCGGCCAGCTCGGGATACTTGGCCCAGATATGCCAGGGCTCGGCGATGGTCACCGGCTGGTGAATCGCCGCGCGAACGCGGTCGGCGTAGGCCATCAACTGTTCCGGCGGAATATCGTTGCGGAACAGCACTTCGTTGCCCACCACCACGCGGTTGATCGAGTTGGGGTAACGACGCGCCTGCGCGATCAGCGTCTCGATTTCCTTCTCGTTGTTGTCCAGTCGACGGTCGATCCACGCACCGGCCATCACTTCCAGGCCGTTCTTCTCGGCGAGGCGGTAGACCTGAGGGTTCTGCAGCGTCGAATAAGTACGGATGCGCGACGTGTAGTGCCTGAGCAGCTTCAGGTCGCCGTCGATCTCGTCGTCGGAGGGGAAATCGTTCTTCAGCGGGTTCTGGTAGCGCTGGAAGGCAGACAGGGCGAAGCCGCCGATGGGGCCTTTCCAGTCTTCCGGGCCATTGGGCAGATTGCTCCACCACCAGAGGCCAATGTTCATGGCCGCCACGATCAGGGCGAGCAGGACGGCAACGAGCAGCGGGTGCCGGCTGTCCGGCTTGGTGGTGAATGTGGTGCTCAAAACGATCCCCGTGGCTGCCTCACACGAGGCCGAAAAGCCCGCTGAGCTTAACCATGGAGCGCATTTCGCTCAATAAAGCAGGTGGCAGGTGGTCAGCGCGAGGTCAGGCCTTGCGCTGACTACAGGGCGGAACAGTGAAGTTGTTCATTTGCCGTGATGACGACAGCCGCCCCAACGCGCCCGCCCGGCTCCCCTCGAAGACGGCGCAGGGCCGCCATGTGGTACTGGGGGCGGGGCGCGGCTGGTGATTATTTGAGCAGCGAGCGCAGCATCCAGGCGGTCTTCTCATGCTCCTTCAGGCGGCCGGTGACCATGTCCACGGTACCCTCGTCACCCGCACCGTCGGCGATCCGGATGACCTGGCGGGCGGTGTGGGCGGCCATCTCGTGGCCTTCCACCAGCTGGCCCACCATGTCCTTCCAGTCGGGGACGCCCGGCTCTTCCCGGATGGCGGTGAGCTGGCCGAACTGGCTGTAGGAGCCCGGCGCAAACACGTCCAGCGCGCGGATGCGCTCGGCTACCTCGTCGGCGGCCAGCCACAGTTCGTTGTACTGGGTCTCGAACATGGTGTGCAGGCTGTTGAAGTGCGGCCCGGTGATGTTCCAGTGGAAGCTGTGGGTCTTCAGGTACAGCGAGTACGTATCCGCGAGCAGCCGGGACAGGTGCTCGCCGATCTGTTCGCGGTCGCTGCTGGCGATGCCGATGGAAACGGCCATGGGTTGCTCCTTGGAAGCGTGGGCACGGAACTGGCATCGAGGTTAGTCAGCGTGTCCTGCGTGGTGAAATGAATCCTTCCGATGCCGGCGATAGCCGGTGGCTATCGGCCCGCCGGCCCGGGTGCAGGGCCGGCAGGGAGGCGCCCGCGCCCGCAACGCCTGTCACCGGCTATCATGTGCGGTCCGATGACCCCGACTGCATCCAACGCCGCCTCCACCGACGCGCGACTGCGTCCGTTGCGCCAGGCCCTCGACGACGTCTCCAGCCGCGATTACGGCCGCCTGCTTGGCCGGTGGCGCGAACTGTCGCGCCGCTTTGACGAGAAGAAGCTGACCGCGCTGCTTGCCGATGTCGATGCCTCCACGGCGCGGCGCAAGGCGCGCGCGGCAGCGAAACCAGCTATCCGGCTGGATGAATCGCTGCCCATCACGGCACGGGCCGACGAGATCGTCGAGCTGATCCGCAAGCACCAGGTCGTAGTGATCGCCGGCGAGACCGGTTCGGGCAAAACCACCCAGCTGCCCAAGCTGTGCCTGGCCGCCGGCCGTGGCGAAGCGGGCATGATCGGCTGTACCCAGCCGCGCCGGCTGGCCGCGCGTTCCGTCGCGCGCCGCGTGGCGGAAGAACTGGCCACGCCGCTGGGCGACCAGGTGGGTTTCCAGGTGCGCTTCAACGATCAGGTCTCCGATCGCACGCTGGTCAAGTTCATGACCGACGGCATCCTGCTGGCCGAGACGCAGGGCGATCCGTGGTTGAGCGCCTACGACACCATCATCATCGACGAGGCGCACGAGCGCAGCCTCAACATCGACTTCCTGCTGGGCTATCTCAAGCGCCTGGCGGTGAAGCGTCCATCGCTGAAGATCATCGTGACGTCGGCCACCATCGATACGGAGCGATTCGCCGAACATTTCGATGGCGCGCCCATCGTGTCGGTGGAGGGGCGCACGTATCCGGTGGAAGTGCGCTGGCGTTCCGTGGACGAAGTGGCCGCACGGCGCGGCCAGCGTGCGGGTGACCTGCAGCAGGGCGGTGCGGACCATGTGGCGGCCGTGCTGGATGAAATCACCCACGACGACCCACGCGGCGACGTGCTGATCTTCCTGCCGGGCGAGCGTGAAATCCGCGATGCACACCTGCTGCTGTCGCGCCGCCAGTACCGCGAAACCGAAGTGCTGCCGCTGTACGCGCGCCTCTCGGCCGGTGACCAGGATCGCGTGTTCAAGCCGGGCACCAAGCGGCGCGTGGTGCTTGCCACCAACGTGGCGGAAACCTCGCTCACCGTGCCACGCATCCGCTACGTGATCGACTCGGGCCAGGCGCGCGTCAAGCGCTACAGCCAGCGCAGCCAGCTGGAACGCCTGCATGTCGAGCCGGTCTCGAAGGCTGCCGCGGACCAGCGCAAGGGCCGCTGCGGCCGCGTGGGCCCGGGCACCTGTTATCGCCTGTATGACGAGGCCGATTACGAAAGCCGTGCCGCCTATACCGACCCGGAACTGCTGCGCTCGTCGCTGGCCAACGTCATCCTGCGCATGCTTTCGCTGCAGCTGGGCGAGGTGGATGAGTTCCCGTTCCTCGAAGCACCCGATCCGCGCGTGGTGGCTGATGGTTATCGCCGTCTCGCCGAAATCTCCGCGATTGACGATGCGCGGCGCCTGACGCCGATCGGTCGCACCGTCGCGCGCCTGCCCATCGACGTACAGCTGGCGCGCATGCTGGTGGAGGCGCAGCAGCTGCACAGCCTGCGCGAGCTGCTGGCCATCGTGTCGTTCCTGAGCATCCAGGATCCGCGCGAACGTCCGGCGGACGCGCGACAGCAGGCTGACGCGGCGCACGCGGCGTTTGCCGATCCCAAGTCCGATTTCGTCGGCGTGCTCAACCTGTGGCGTGACTACGGCAAGGCGCACGAAGACCTGACGCAGTCGAAGCTGCGCGACTGGTGCTCGCGTCACTTCCTGAGCTTCATGCGCATGCGTGAGTGGCGCGAATTGCATCGCCAGTTGCTGTTGGTGATACAGGAGCTGGGTTGGAAACTCGATGCGGCCACGCCTGCTCCCTCTCCCCTTGCGGGAGAGAGGGCAACCTCGCGTCGGGCTGTAACGGCGAAGGCGGTTGTTGCGCAGAAAAAGCGCAGTGGGAGCGGTGATCGCGAGCACCCGCCCCTCACCCCAGCCCTCTCCTCGCTCCCCAAAGACGGGGCCATCCATGGCCCCTCTCCGCGTGCCCCCGAGGGGAGAGGGAGCACGAGCACGCCTGGCGCCAACAAGGACGACGAAGCTGCACGCCAGTACGAAGCCATCCATCGCAGCCTGCTCACCGGCCTGCCGACGCAGGTTGGCCACAAGGACGAGAAGGGCGTCTACCGCAGCACGCGCGAGCGCCGCTTCCAGGTGTTCCCGGGTTCGTCGCTGTCGAAGGTGCCGCCCAACTGGGTGTTCGCCGCGCAGATCCTCGATGTCGGCGGGCGCGTGTGGGGCATGATGTGCGCCCGCGTGGAGCCGGTGTGGATAGAGCAGCAGGCCGCGCACTTGCTGCGTTCGTCCTGTCGCGATGCACACTGGTCGCGCAAGCGCGGCCACGTGGTCGCTTACGAGCAGGTGAGCCTGTTCGGCCTCACGCTGGTGGAACGCCGGCCTGTCACGTTCCAGAAGCAGGATCCGGCACTCGCGCACGAGATCTTCCTGCGCGAGGCACTCGCACGCGGCGACATCGATGCCCGCGCCGATTTCGTGCGCGCCAACCAGCGCGTGCTGGAAGACGCGCGCGGCATCGAGGCCAAGCAGCGTCGCGAAGGCCTGCTGCGCAGTGAAGACGAGTTGGTCGGCTTCTTCGAAGGCAAGCTGCCACAGGACATTGCGGACAGCCGCGCGCTCGATGCGTGGTATCGCAAGGCGCGTCCCGCCGAACAGGCGGCGCTGCGCTGGTCGCTGGACGATGTGATGAGCGGCGGCGCAGGGCTGGATCCGAAGGCCTTCCCGGCGTCGCTTGACGTTCAGCCCCAGAAATACCGACTCGAATACCGCTTTGTGCCTGGCGATGACGCCGACGGTGTCACCCTGCATCTGCCGCTCGCCATGCTCAATGCGCTGCCATCGGCGCGCTGCGAATGGCTGGTGCCGGGCTTGCTGGCGGAGAAGGTGGCGGAGCTGATCCGTGGTTTGCCCAAGGCGCTGCGTCGCAACTTCGTGCCCGCGCCGGATTTCGCACGGGCTTTCGTCGAGGCCGAGGCACCGCGCGACGAGTCGCTGACGAAGGCGCTGGCCGCTTTCCTCAAGCGCGCCACCGGCGTGGATGTGTCGGCCACCGAGTTCGATGCCGTCGAATTGCCTGCGCACTTCCGCATGCGCTTTCGCCTGCACGACGAGAACGGCAAGACGCTGGCCACCGGCCGCGATCTGGCCGCTATCCGCGCGCAATGGGAAGGACAGGCGCGCGAGGCGTTTTCGCGCAAGACCGACATCGAGCTGACTCGCGAGAACGTGGCCAGCTGGGACTTCGAGGAGATTCCCGCACAGGTGCGTTCAAGCGGTGGCCTGCTCGCATTCCCTGCGCTGGTCGACCTCGGCGATGCGGTGGCGCTGCGTGTGTTCGAGCGCAGCGACGAAGCGCGTGAGGCGCACGAGCAGGGCGTGGTCCGCCTGTTGCGCAACGCGCTGGCCAGCGACATGAAGCAGGCTCGCCGCCGCTTGCCGGTTGGCAATCCGCTGGCCCTGAAATACGCGCCGCTGGGTGGCGTGGATGGCCTGCGCGAGGATCTGGTGGAAGGCGGCTTCCAGGATCTGCTGGCGCGGTATGCGCTGGATGTGCGCACGGCCGGTGCGTTCGAGGCATTGCATGCCAAGGCGGCACGCGAACTGTTCGGCGCGGCGGTGGAACGTTTGAAACTGGCCGAGCCCATTATCGAGGCGCAGGCTGACCTCAAGCCATGGTTGCAGCCGCCCTTGATGGGTTTTGCGCGGGCAAGCTACGACGACCTGCGCGAGCAACTCGATGCGCTGCTCACGTCCGGCTTCTTGCGTGAACTGCCCACGTCCCGGCTGGCGCATTACCCGCGCTATCTGAAAGCGATGCGCCTGCGTGCAGAACGATTGCGGCAGGATCCGGCCAAAGATCAGCAACGGTTGTTGCAGGTGCTGCCGTTCTGGCGCGATTACCTGAAGCATCGCGCTGCCGGTACGGAAGGGCTGGATGAGCTGCGCTGGCTGATCGAAGAGTGGCGCGTGTCGCTGTTCGCACAGGAACTGAAGACACCGGAGCCGGTGTCGGCCAAACGTCTGACGCGGGCGCTGGAAAGTCTTTCCTGACGGACATTCTGTGGGAGCGCGCTTGCGCGCGACCGGAAGCCCGAGGCAGGTCGCGCGCAAGCGCGCTCCTACATAAGTGGCGGGGCGATTACTTGACGCGCCTGACCGACGTCTGGTCGTTGCAGCCGTCCACCGCCATGATCCAGTTGCCCATCAGCGAGCGACGGATGGTCACCTTGGGGTTGTCGCTGGACAGGCAGGCGATTTGCGTGGCGTCTGCCTGCTGCCACACCTGGCCATTGTCCAGCGTGAACTGGCCGTGGCCGTTGAAACCGCTGAAGTGGCCCTGCACGCGCCCCTGCACCGGGCCGGCCTTCTCGCTGCTCGGGTAGAACACCGGCTTGCCGCTCTGGTCGACCATCTTGGTGACCGTCTTGCCGTGGCCGCTGAGCCAGGCATCGAGATTCTTGAGTTCATCCGGGGACAGCTTGTCCAGGCCGGCAGCCTTGAACTCCTCCGCACTCATGCGCTGCTGCAGCGGCACGTACTGGTCGGCGGCGAAAGCGGCCGCGGGGAGGACAAGGGCGGCACTCATCAACAACGGCAGCAGGCGAACCAGGCGCATGGGGCAATCCTCTCGGGGCATAGGGGATGAAACGTCGCCGCCGCAGCATACACGGCATGAACCGCCGGTTCATGCGGCGGCGGAAAGGCCCGGCAGGTGCCCCGTCGGCTAGAATGGCGCCATGGTTCAAGCCGCCCTCAACGCAAGCTCGGGTCTCGCCGAGTGGCGCGAACGCGCCGGCAGCGTGCCGCCCGTGCTGGGCGAGGCGCTGGATGCGTGCGCCCTGCTGCCCATGAACCAGAGCGAATGCGTGGACGTGCTCGACCTGCTGGCCATGCTCGGCTGCGATGCGCAGACCCAGGCGGCGGCGTTGTGGTTCGAGGTGTCGCGCATCGATCCGGCCGCGTGGGCATTGCGTGAACCCCATCTTCCCCAGGAGTTGCAGCGACTCGTCGGCGGGCAAGTGGCGGCGGAGCGTGTCTGGGCGCTGCATGCACAGCACGGTGCGGACCACGGGGCGGAAGGCCTGCGGCGACTGTTGCTGGCGATCATCCGCGACCTGCGCGTGGTGTTCATCCTGCTGGCGCGACAACTCGCGCGCATGCGCGCGGCGAGCACGCTGCCCGACGGCGAGCGACAGCCGCTGGCGCGCCTCACGCGGGACATCCACGCACCGCTCGCCAATCGCCTGGGCATCTGGCAGCTGAAGTGGGAGCTGGAAGACCTGAGTTTCCGCTACCTGCAGCCCGATACCTACAAGCGCATCGCACGCCTGCTCGACGAACGGCGCGTGGATCGCGAGGATTTCATCCGCGAATCGCTGGCTCTGCTGCAGGAATCGCTGCAGGCGGCGGGCGTGCGCGCCGATCTCGCCGGACGTCCCAAGCACATCTATTCGATCTGGAAGAAGATGCAGCGCAAGGAGGTGGAATTCTCTGACCTCTACGACATCCGCGCCGTGCGCGTGCTGGTCGACTCCATCGGCGACTGCTATGCCGCGCTGGGCGTGGTGCACACGTTGTGGCCGCACCTTCCGGGCGAATTCGACGATTACATCGCGCGGCCCAAGGGCAACGACTACCGCTCGCTGCACACGGCGGTGATCGGTCCGCGAGGCAAGACGCTGGAAGTGCAGATCCGCACGCACGAGATGCACCGCATCAACGAGCTTGGCGTGGCCGCGCACTGGCGTTACAAGGAAGGCGGCGCGGGCGACAGCGAGTTCGAAGCGAAGATCGCCTGGATGCGTCGGCTGCTGGAACCGCGTCCGGACAGCGAGGGCGATCTTGCCGCGGAGCTGCAGACTGAGCTGCTCGAAGATCGCGTGTACGTGCTCACGCCCAAGGGCGAGGTGGTGGATTTGCCGCACGGCGCCACCGTGCTGGATTTCGCCTATCACGTGCATACCGAGGTGGGCCATCGTTGCCGCGGCGCCAAGGTCAACGGACGCATCGTGCCGCTGACCTTCCAGCCGGCCAGCGGCGACCGCGTGGAAGTGCTCACCGGCAAGGTGGCCGAGCCCAGCCGCGACTGGCTGTCGCCACATCACGGCTATCTGCACACCTCGCGCGCGAAGGAAAAGGTGCGCACGTGGTTCCGTCGCATTGCGCACGACGCCAACCTGGCTGCAGGCCGCGCCATTTTCGAGAAGGAGATCAAGCGGCTGGCCCTGCCGGCGGCTGACATCGGCAAGCTGCCCGCACATTTCCACCTGAAGACGCACGACGAACTGCTCGTCGCGCTGGCGCTGGGCGAAGTGGCGCCCGGCCAGATCGCCCGCGTGCTGCAGGAATCGATGGCGCCGGCCACGGCACCGCCGCCGCCCCCGGCCGGTGCGCAGGGTCGGCAGGCCGTGCTGGACCATAGCGCGCTCAGTATCGAGGGCATCGGCAACCTGCTCACCACGCTGGCACGCTGCTGCCAGCCGTTGCCCGGCGATCCGGTGCGAGGCTTTGTCACGCGAGGCCGCGGCGTGTCCGTGCATCGCGCCGACTGCGCCAGCCTGGCCCGGCTGGCCCGCCGCGATCCGGACCGTGTGATTGACGTGGCCTGGGGCAAGGCGGCCGCGCGGGCTTACGAAGTGGACATCGAACTGCGCGGCTACGATCGCAAGGGCTTGCAGAAGGACGTGACCAGCCTGATCAGCAACATGGGCACGCACATCATCGCGTCGTCCAGCCGCATGTTCGCCCACACCGGCGAGGTGGAAATGCGCTTCACCCTGCGGGTGCGCGACTTCGAACAACTCTCCAGCCTGCTCAGCCGCCTGGTGGCGCTACCCAACGTGGTTGACGCGCGACGCGTCAGCGGTGGCTGAACACGGTGCATGGCCGGCCGGGTGACAGGGCGGCGCGATGTTAAGCTGGTGGCGATTCATCCCACCTTCGTGAACCCATGAACGGACGCAAAGACCACAACCACCACGGGTCGGGCGGTCGCACCGAGCCTACCCTTGGGAACCTCGACAACCTGGATGGCAAGCAGCCGCCCAAGGCCAGGGAGGACGACGGTCTGCCGAAATTCACCTTCGACCCGGATATGGTGCGACCGGCGCCGCCGCAGCCGCCGGAGCGCCGCTTCCGGCGTCGTGGCTGGCTGATACCGGTGCTGCTGCTGGTGGTCATCGGCGTGGGCACATCGCTGTGGATTGGCCAGGACAGGCTGCGCGGCCTGGTGCCGAACACCGAACTGGACGGCATTCTGGGCCGTGCGGAAACGGCACTTCAGCAGGGCCATCTGGATGGCACCGACGGCAGCAGCGCACGCGAGTTGTTCGAAGCCGCCCGCGCGCTGCAGCCGGACAACGACCGCGCCCGCGATGGCCTGCGCAACGTGGGGCAGGCGGAAATCGCCCGCGCCGATGCCGCGCTGCAGGCCGGCAAGGTCGACGAAGCCGATCAGGCACTCACGTCTGCACGTGAACTGCTCGGCGGCGGCAGCGATGTCGATCGCCTGACCCAGGCGGTGGCGGCGGCGCGCAACGGCACCGTGCACACCGATCGCCTCATCGAGCAGGCACAGCAGGCATTGGATGCCGGCAAGATCGATGGCGACGACGGTGCCGGTGAACTGTATCGCCGCGTGCTCGCGGCCGATCCCAACAATGCCGTCGCCAAACACGGCATGGACAAGGTGGGTGATGCGCTTGCCGCCCAGGTGCACAAGGCGCTGGACGCCAACGACCGCACCACGGCGTCGACGCTGGTCGATCGCCTGGCTGTGCTGCTGCCGAGCTATGCCGAACTGCCCGCCCTGCGTGCGGCACTGGTACAGGTGAACGAGCAGGGCAGCACCGCCCTTGCCGATGCGATCAAGCAAGGTCAGGACGCGCTGCGTGATGGACGCATCGTCGGTTCGGGCGACGACACGGCCGAGGCTCGTTTCAAGGCCGCGCTGGCGCTCGATCCGGACAATGCCGATGCGAAGGCGGGCATGGGGCAGGTGGCGCAGGCCTTGATCGTGCAGGCCAATGCCGCGCTGGATCATGGCGATAGCGCGCACGCACGCGATTTGCTTGCACAGGCTGCCGAGTTGGCGCCGCATTCGGCCGATCTCGCGGCGGCGCGCGCGCGATTGGGCGAAGGACACAAGTCGAATGCCTCGCAAGTGGCCAAGGACGTCGCCAGCGATGCAGCGGCGGATAACGCCGACAACGGCGATGACCTGCAACATCCGCCGCTGACGCCGCAACAGGGCGCCGAGCTGGGCCGCATCATCCAGCGTGCCGACACGGCCGCGCGCCAGGGCAACCTGATGCTGCCGCCGGGCGAGAGTGCGTACGATCTCTACCGTCAGGCGCTGGCCATGGACGGCAACAACCCGGTCGCTCGACAGGGCCTGGAGTCACTACCCGGCCTGGCCATCACCCAGTTCAACCAGGCACTGGCTGGCGGCAACCTGCAGGCGGCGGGCAATCGCCTTGCCGATCTGGCCGACCTTTCGCCCGGCAATACCAACCAGGGTGTGTTGCGCCAGCGGTTGGCCGGTGCGTGGATGGATCAGGCCGAGCAGCAGCTGCAGAACGGCGATCGCGCCAATGCCGCGCAGTCGCTGGACAGCGCGCGCAAGCTCGCGCCGGGCAATCCGAGGCTGGCTACCCTGATGGCCCGCCTGCAGTCGGGCGGTTGAGGACACCTGCATGACGGTGGTGGTGTTCGGCGCCAGTACGCAGATTGGCCATTTCCTGTTGCCCCGGCTGCGCGAGCGCGGCGTGCCGGTGCTGGCGCTTAGTCGCAAGCCGCGGCCCGCGCAGGCCGGCGTGCAGTGGTTGCAGGGCAAGCTGCCCGGTGGTGTGCCCGAGCTGGGAACGCCGACGGCGGTGATCAGCTTCGGCCCGCTCAAATCCTTCGCCGAATGGCTCGACTCTGCCGGGCTGCCGGCCTCAACGCGGGTCATCGCGACCAGTTCGATGAGTGCCGAATCCAAGCAGGCGTCGGATGTGCCCGCCGAGCGCGAGATTTCGCAGACGCTGCGCGAGGGCGAAGCCGCACTGGCGGCAACCTGCGACCGGCAAGGCCAGCCGTGGACCATCTTCCGGCCCACCATCATCTACGGTGCCGGCATCGACAAGAGCCTGACACCGATTGCGCAACGGGCCAGCCGCCTGCACGTGTTCCCGCTGCCGGCCGGGCGTGGTTTGCGCCAGCCCGTGCACGCGGACGACATTGCCGCCGCCGTGGTGGCGGCGCTGGATCACCCCGCGTCGGCAGGCCACATCCTGCCGCTCGGTGGCGGCGAACGGCTCACGGCGGGTGAGATGTTTGCCCGCGTTCGCCGCAGCCTGGCCACGCCCACGCTGCCCCTGCCCATTCCCGCCGCCTTGTTGCGGCTGGGGCGTCACGCGGTGCCGCGCCTGCGCGGGCCGCTGACCCGCCTGGAAGCCAACCTGATTGCCGACAACAGCGAGCTGCAGCGGTTGTTGGGCATCTCGCCGCGCCCGTTTCGCCCCGACGCCGCGTGCTGGACCCCGCAGCCGCCCCTGTAGCGGGATCGCAGCCTCCGGGATGCCCGGGTGCTGCCCGTTCCGCGCCATAACCCGCGCCCCGCGTTCAGATGCCCGCCGGGAAGCAGGCCCTATGATCCCGGAGCCCCTTTCCTGTTCAGGATTGCCCCTACTTGGACTTCTTGACCCGTCTCCGCTCGATCTTCAGCGCCGTCTGGCCCTGGATCCGCATTCCGTTCTGGGTCTGCATGGGACTGCTGTTTGGCTTCGTGCTGCCGTACACGCTGGTGCTGAACAAGCGTGTGCAGGACCGCTTCAACGATCTGGTGTTCGCCGTGCCCACGCGCGTCTACGCGCGACCCCTGCCGCTTGCGGCGGGCACGCCGATGACGCCCGGCACGCTGGAGCTGGAGCTGACCTTCTCCGGTTACAGCAACGATGGCCGCGCAGAAGTGGCGGGCACCTGGACCAAGGAAGGCAGCACCTACACCATCTCCTCGCGCGGCTACGCCGGCCCGGATGGCGGTGAGCTGCCCAAGCGCATCCGCGTTGCGCTGGGCAAGGGGCAGGTGGCCAGCGTGAAAGACCTGGGCACCGGCAAGCCGATGGAGCTGACCCATCTGGATCCGGCGCGCATTGCCACGGTGTACGGCTCGCAGCAGGAGGAGCGCCGCATCGTGCGCCTGGCCGACGTGCCGCCGCTGCTGCTGTCTGGCCTGCAGGCGGTAGAGGACCGCGACTTCAAGCATCACTTCGGCATCGACCTCACGGCGATTCTCCGCGCCTCGTTTGCCAACCTGCGTGCGGGCCACACCGTGCAAGGCGGCTCCACGCTCACCCAGCAGCTGGTGCGCAACCTGTTCCTGGATCGCGAGCAGAACTATTCGCGCAAGTTCAACGAAGCGCTGATGTCCATCCTCATCGAGGCGCATTACGACAAGAGCCGCATCCTCGAGGCCTACGTCAACGAAGTGTTCCTCGGCCAGCAGGGCGGGCAGGCGGTGCACGGCTTTGCCGCCGCGTCGGAGTTCTACTTCGGTCGCCGCGTGGAAGACCTCAAGCCGCAGGAAATGGCCTTGCTGATCGGCATGGTGAAGGGGCCGAGCTATTACGACCCGCGCCGTTATCCGGACCGTGCGCTGTCGCGCCGCAACCTGGTGATCGACCAGTTCGCGGAAACCGGCCTGATCACGCCCGAGCAGGCCACCGCTTTCAAGACCACGCCGCTGGGCATCGTCACCAACGGCCAGCTGCCGCACAACCGTTTCCCGGCCTTCATGGACCTGGTGCGTGTGCAGATCACCAATGACTTCGACGATGAAACCCTGTCCAAGGGCAACCTGAGCATTTTCACCACGCTCGACCCGGCCGCGCAGATCTATGCCGAGCAGGCGATCACCACGACCACGGGCAGCCTTGGCAAGCGTGGCGAGGCGGCGCAGGCGGCAGCGGTGGTGACCGAAGCGCAGACCGGCGCCGTGCTCGCCATCGTCGGCAGCAAGGTGCCGGGCGACCAGGGCTTCAACCGCGCACTCGATGCCCGTCGCCAGATCGGCTCGCTGGTGAAGCCGTTGGTGTACCTGGTGGCACTGACCAATCCGGGGCGCTGGAACCTGGCCAGCCCGGTGGAGGATTCGCCGATCAGCCTGCGTCAGCCCGACGGCAGCTACTGGACCCCGAAGAACGACGAAGGCGACGTGCATGGTTCCGTGCCGATGGTGGATGCGCTGGTGCACTCGTGGAACCTCGCCACGATCAATCTGGGCATGAACATCGGCGTGTCGCGCATCAAGGCCTTCCTCGAATCGTTCGGCCTCACCGACGTGAACGCCAGTCCGTCGCTGCTGATCGGCGCGGTGGACATGGCGCCGCTGCAGGCCGCCCAGCTGTACCAGTACATCGCCGCCGATGGCCACGCACTGCCGCTGCTCGCCGTGCGCGGCGTGGTGGATGCCCGCGGGCAGACGGTGAAGCGCTACGAAGTGAAGACCGGCCCCGGCGAATACCAGCCGGCGGTGCGCCTGGTGACCTGGGCCATGCAGCAGGTGGCACGTTCCGGCACGGCGGCCTCGATCGGCAACTCGGGCCTGGCCTACCTCAATGCGGCGGGCAAGACCGGCACCAGCAACGACATGCGCGACAGCTGGTTCGCCGGCTTCACCGGCGACCACCTTGCGGTGTTCTGGATGGGCCGCGACGACAACAAGCCCAGCGGCCTGTATGGCGCCACCGGCAGCCTGCGCGCCTGGCAGGAGCTGTTCAAGAAGCTGCCCACGCGCCCGCTGCCGGCGGCACCGGGCGACGGGCTGGAAATGGCGTGGGTCAACACGGCGGACGGCAAGCGTTCGGAAGCCGGTTGCGAGGGTGCGCGGCAAGTGCCCGTCGTGGCCGGTACACTGTCGTCCGACGCCGAGGGCTGTTTCTGGCAGCACGTCGGCAATTTCTTCAGCGGTGATGCGTCGCCTGCGCCGGCATCCACCGCCCCCATCCGGTAACGACCATGCTCCGTCACACGCTTCGCCTGTCCGCCCTTCCTGCCTCACTGGCCGTGTTGTTGCTCGCCGCGTGCAGCCAGCCCACGGCGCCGTCGCAGGCGACGCGTCCCACGGTGTCCGACGACCAGATGCTGACGGCCATCCATGCCGCGGGCGACAAGGAGAAGTCGGTGATCGACGTGAACCCGCTGCGCGATCCCGGCGTGGCAGCGCTGCAGGATGCCGCCGAAGGCGACCTGCGCGTGGGCAAGTACAGCGACGCGGCCGGCAAGCTCGACCAGGCGCTGAAGATCAGCCCGGATTCCCCGGATCTGCTGCAGGATCGCGCCGAACTGGCGATCCGCCTGAAGGACTACGCCGGCGCCGAGAAGTTTGCGCATCGCTCGTGGGAACTGGGCCCGAAGCTTGGGCCGCTGTGCGCGCGCAACTGGCAGACCATCGCCGAACTGCGCCAGCGCGCCGGTGATTCGGCGGCTGCAGCAGCGGCGAGCAAGAGCGTGACGGAGTGCCACAAGGAAGGCATGCAGCGTTACTGACTCTTGACCGGCCTCTTGTAGGAGCGCACTTGTGCGCGACCAGGCCGCACGGTCAAACAGTGGCGGTGCGGTCGCGCACAAGTGCGCTCCTACATTGAACGGAGCGCCCTTACCGCCGCCGCTCTTCCATCAACCCCACCAGGTTCCCATCCGGATCGCGCAGGAACGCCAGCCACAAGGTGTGGTCGGGCAGTTCCGCCGAAGCCCGTGGCTCATGCTCGCCCACGGCGCCGCGATCCAGCAGCGACAGGAACTGCTGCTCGATATCCGTAACCTTGAAGTAGAGGATGGAATTGCCACCCACCGCACCGGCACCCTGCGGCGTGGACAACATCAGGCGCACGCCACCGGCATCGAGAAACGCCAGGTTGGTCGCGGGGCGAAACAGGAAGGGCAACTCGAGAATGTCGCGGTAGAACGCCAGCGCGGCATCGACGTCGCTGACGGTGACGGCAATCTGGCCGATACCGGTGATCCGTGAGGACATGGCGAGGCTCCGCGGCAGGTGCAACGCAAGCATACGCGGCAGTTTAGTCCGGCGCGACATTCCGTTGCATCATGAACTCCCAGGTGTTGTTTGGCCGCAACGGAAAGCCGAACCACGGAACCTCCGGCGTTCTTGCCAGCGATCCAGGGCTCGTAGCTGCACAGCTCTGGTGTTCGCCATAGCCGACCAGCTCAGTGACCAGGTCGCTGGCGGTTCTGAGGATATCGTCGCGTTGGGAATAGTTGGCAAAGGCCGCGGTGGTTTGTGTGTAGGCGCGCAATACGCCGCGCCCCACCGATGGGGCGTACCACAGTATTTCCTTGCTGACACCTTCGACAGAACACGATTCGCTGGCGCAGCGTTGGTCATGCAGAATCGGGTCGGACGAGCGAGGATTGCTCTTGGTCCAGGTGGTGTAACGCTCGATGACGATGGTGTCGAACGTGCCGGCACCCACCTGTCGCTTTTCCGTGCCCGTCACTTCACTGGTGACGACAGCGTGGTAGTGGTACTGCCAAGAAGCTGTCGACCCGAGAGGAGCGGTGACGGTTTCGTCCACGGTATCGGTCCACTGTTTTCCCTTGATGAGGGGAAACACAAGCTTTCTCGATTGTTCTGTGGAATTGGAGCGAATCGGCGTGTAGGTGTCGATGCGTTCTTTCATCAGTACGGTGGTTGGACCACCGTTACCCATCTCGTAAGTCGCAACGCCGGAGTCCACGCTCTTGAGAGTCAATTGCAGCGGTTGGTCACCGCCATTGCTGTAACACCAGGTCGTGCCGATGGCGGGAAGCGTTCGAGTCTGTGCCTGCGACGGAGCGGCAAGCGTTTTTTTGCTGTTGACGTAGGGCAGATGACCGCGGCTGCCAGAAGCCAGCTTGCGGCCAAGGCGAATCGGTGGAGGCGTGGAGAGAACATGGGGCGCTACAGTGTTCGAGTCCCCCTCATTGTTGGCCACGAGCCATCCGGAGTCAGTGGGGACATTTCTGAGTTTCCAGACAGTTCTCGGAGGCGCCCATGTCGGCGATACTTGCCGGATGACCGATCACGAGGACGTCGCCGCGCTGCTGGGCACGGAAGGCCCGTTTGCCCGCGAGCTGCCCAATTTCGCTCCCCGCGCCGCGCAGCAAAGCATGGCGCGCGCGGTGCAGCACGCCATTGCCGAGCGCGAGACGCTGATTGCCGAGGCGGGCACGGGTACCGGCAAGACCTTTGCGTACCTGGTGCCGGCCCTGTTGTCGGGTGAGCGCGTGATCGTGTCCACCGGCACCAAGGCGCTGCAGGACCAGCTGTATTTCCGCGACCTGCCGCGCGTGAAGTCGGTGCTCGATGCGCGCCTCAAGATGGCGCTGCTCAAGGGGCGTTCCAACTACCTGTGCCTGTACCGGCTGGACCAGACCGTGCGGGAAGGATCGACGTTCGATCGCACGCAGGCCTCGCAGCTGGCGGCGATCCGCACCTGGTCCGCGCGCACGCGTCGTGGCGACCGCGCGGAGCTGGCCGAGGTGCCGGAGGAGTCGCCGCTGTGGCCGCGCGTCACCTCCACGCCGGAGAACTGCCTGGGCGTGGAGTGTCCTTTCTACGACGACTGCCACGTGGTCAAGGCGAGGCGCGACGCGCAGGAAGCCGACCTGGTGGTGGTGAACCATCACCTGCTGTTCGCCGACCTGGCGCTCAAGCAGGAGGGCTTTGGCGAGATCCTGCCGGGTGCCAGCGCCTTCATCCTCGATGAGGCTCATCAGGTTCCCGAACTGGCCGGACAGTTCTTCTCGCAGAGCATCAGCGCGCGCCAGCTTTCCGACCTGGCGCAGGACAGCCTGACCGAATGCAACGGCGTCACCGGCGCCATCGGCCTGGTGCTGGAGCCGGCCGAGGCCGTGCAGGACGCCGTGCGCCGGTTGCGCCTGGCGATGGATGCCTTGCCCGAGCGTGGTCCGTTCCATCAGCTGGAAGCCAGGCGCGAAATCGGCGATGCGCTGCACGATCTGCGCGAAGTGCTGGCCGCATTGACGGACGTACTGGCGTCGCAGGCCGAGCGTTCGCGGGGATTTGCCAACGCGCACGAGCGCGCGGCACTGATCAGCGAACGGCTCGACCGCATCGCCGAACGCGACAGCGAGCGCGACGTGCGCTGGTACGAGCTGTTCCCGCGCGGCTTCGCTTTGCATGCCACGCCGCTCGACCTCGCCGCGCCATTGCGCGCGATGCGCGAACAGACGCAGGCCGCGTGGATCTATACCTCGGCCACGTTGTCGGTGTCGTCGAGCTTCGATCACTTCGCCCGTCAGCTCGGGCTGGACGATCCGCAGACGCTGCAGGTGGAAAGCCCCTTCGATTACGCGAAGCAGGCGCTGTGTTACCTGCCTGCCGGATTGCCGGACCCTTCTGCGCGCGACTACACCGATCGCGTGATCGAAGCGGTGCTGCCGGTGCTGCACGCATCGCACGGTCGTGCCTTCCTGCTGTTCACCTCGCATCGCGCGCTGCGTCGCGCCGCTGAATTGCTGCAGGATCGCGTGCCGTGGCCGTTGTTCGTACAGGGCAGCGCGCCGCGCCACCGCCTGCTGGAGGAGTTCCGTCAAAGCGGCCACGGCGTGCTGCTGGGCGCCGCCAGTTTCTGGGAAGGCGTGGACGTGGCAGGCGAAGCGCTCAGCGTCGTGGTGATCGATAAACTGCCGTTCGCTTCGCCCGATGATCCGGTACTGCAGGCCCGGCTGGAAGCGCTGGAGCAGGCGGGCATCAATCCCTTCATGGGCTGGCAGGTGCCCAGCGCGGTGATCGCGCTCAAGCAGGGTGCAGGGCGACTGATCCGCGACGTGCATGACCGCGGCGTGCTGATGCTGTGCGATCCGCGTCTCACCACCAAGGGCTACGGTCGCCTGTTCCTCAACAGCCTGCCTGCCATGCCACGCACCAAGGACCTGGAGCAAGTGAGGGCCTTCTTCTCGGACGAGGTCTCCACGCCTGCCTGAACGCGGCGCGTCGCGAATAGGCATCCGTGCGTCCCCCGACCGTTGCAGGAATGCAACACGTACGCGCTGGCACTGGCATCTGGCGTACCGCCGGAATGATGATGGCCGGCACCAACTCCGGGAGAGGGCACGAACATGGCCAAGGTCACGGGTCTCGGTGGCATCTTCTTCAAGGCGCGCGATCCAGCCGCGCTGGCTGACTGGTATGCGCAACACCTGGGATTGCAGGTGGAGGGCTGGGGTGGCGTGCGCTTCGACGAAGATCCGGCGCGTCCGGGCTACACGCTGTGGTCGCCATTCGCGGCAGACACCACGTACTTCGCGCCCAGCACACAGCCCTACATGCTCAATTTCCGCGTGGACGATCTCGACGGCATGTTCGCGCAGCTGCAGGCAGCGGGCGTGGCCACCGATGGCGACATCGAAGACAGCGAATACGGCCGCTTCCTGCGCATCATGGATCCGGAAGGTACGCGCCTGGAATTGTGGCAGCCACCTGCCTGAGATTATCCGTGCGCGCCGTCGGTGCTGGCGGCCATGTCGCGCAGCGCCCGCACGGTCGCTTCATCGGCGGGTACGAAGGCTTCGAGCGCCAGTTCGGCGAGCGTGACGTCCATCGGCGTGCCGAACACCGTTGTCGTGCTCAGCATCGACAGCACCCGGTCGCCCAGCGCGAGTTCCATCGGAATGGCGACTTCGCCCGCGACGAAGTCGTGGGTCGACGGATCGTCACCGGGATAGCTGCGCAGTTCCTGGTATAGCGACACCAGTTCCTGATCATGGGTGGCATCGATCTGCCGGCGCAAGCGATCGAGCAGATGCGCGCGCCATACCGGCAGGTTGCGGATATGGGGCGCGAGCCCCTCGGGATGCAGGCTGACGCGCAGCACATTGATGGGTGGCGTCAGCCATCGGGGTGCCAGTCCGGCAAGCAGGCGCTGCGTAGCCTGGTTGCTTTCAACCAGATTCCAGTGCCGGTCGACGGCCAGCGCAGGGTAGGGCTCCAATCCCTTCAGCAGCAGCCGTATCGAGCCCAGCACCGTGCTAAGGGCCGGATCGGCCATCGTGCGCTCGCGGTAGACCGCGGCGAACCCCGCGGCAACCAGCAGTTGGTTGCGTTCGCGCAAGGGAATATCCAGGTACTCACACAGGCGCAGGATCATGTCGCGGCTGGGCTGCGCGCGGCCCGACTCCATGAAACTCAGGTGGCGCGTGGAAATTTCCGCGCCGCTGGCAAGGTCGAGCTGGCTCAGGCGTCGATGGCGACGCCATTCGCGCAGAAGGTCACCCACGGGGCGTTGCTGGACAGCCACAGCATTCATGCACTGGCTCCTGGTGAGGATGACCGGATCCCGCTCGATCCGCCGCGCCGATGATCCCACGGCGCGACGGCCTTGCCCTGCGTCGTGAGTCATGCATTGGCAAGGGATTCGATGAACGACTGCATGTCCCGCAGCAGACGGCGTTGGTGCGTGTGGTACATGCCGTGGGGTGCATCCGCGTACTCCAGATACCGGCAGTCGGGAAGCATCTCTGCGATGCCGCGGCCGACGGCGACAGGTTCGCTGACATCGCGCTGGCCATGAATGAGCATCGCGGGTATGGAGATGCGACTCGGATCGTCACGCAGGTCGGCGCCCACGCGCGTACGGAAACATTCCGTCGCGGCATGCAGTGACGTGTTCAACATGGTGTCGATGGTGCGTCGTATCACGCCCTCGCTGGTGCCTGTTTCCTGTGGCAGATAGAAGCCGTCGGCACCGTCGGCAAGCCATTGCGGGAAGTCCGCCCGGATCGCGTCGAGCGCGGGTTCGAACATTGATGCCGGCAATGGCAAGCCCTTGTCGTCGACATAGTGCAGAGACACCGGTGACAACAAGATCACCCGGGCGATGCGTTCGCTGCCATGGCGAGCCAACAAGCGGATGCATTCGACGCTGCCCATGGAATGGCCGACCAGCGTGAGGTCGCGCAGGTCGAGGTGTTCGATCAGTGCGGCAAGGTCATCGGCGAGGCGGTCATAGCCGTAACCGTGGCCAGGGCGATCGGAGCGGCCGTGGCCGCGGCGATCCATCGCGATGGTGCGCATGCCGTGTGCGTTGAAGTGCAGCATGTGCGGGGCCCACATCTGGCTATCCAGTGCCCACGAGTGAACGAACAGCATGGGCTTGCCGCGGCCCCAGTCTTCATAAGCCAGCGTGACGCCATCGTTGGTGGTGAAACTTGGCATGGTGATATCTCCGGTGGGCGCGGACGGCGACGACCGTCCGCGCGTTGGATTCAGATGACCTGGGGAACCTTGTCGAGGAAGCCGAACACCTGGCGGATGCGTCCGTTCTCCAGTGAGGCGACGTCGAAGCCGATCACCAGGGGCTCGTCGGCGTCCGGCGCGGCGAGATGCCACTGGAAGCGGAGCGTGTCGTGGTGCGCGTCGACCTCGCCGGCCAGCGCAAAGCGATGGCCCGGGAACATGTTCTGCACCGCGACGACGGTGGCGTCGATGGCCTGCCAGCCCTTCGCATCCACCATCGGATCGGTGTAGCGCGCGTGTTCGGCGTAGGTGTCTTCGATGAGGCTGCGACGGCGCAGGGCGTCGGTTTCGTTTCAGCTGGCGATGTAGCGTGCGGCGAGATCGTGGGCGTGGGTGGTCATGGCGATGTGCTCCGGTGGTTGGTGTGGGCACAGCTTGCGGCGCGCGGCGCAGCCAGGCGATTACCTCAGGGGTAACGACTTGCGTCCCGGTTCTGCCATAACTCGCTGGTCCGCCGCCTCTCGACGGGCCGCCGGTTCACCCGCAAGGCGGTTCTCATGCAGATTCCGATACAAGGGAATCTGTCATGGGACACTGGATGAAAGGCTGGACTGCCAAGGTGCTGGGCGTGGGCCTGCTGGCGCTGCTTATGCTGTTGCCGTTGTGGAAAGTGCAGTCGCTGGTGCAAGAGCGACAAGGCATGCGGCAAGCAGCGATCGATCAGATTGCACAGGGCTGGGGCAGTGAGCAGGTACTGGGCGGGCTCGTGCTCGCCGTGCCGTCGCAAGTGGCGACGCCCCAGCCTTCCGGTGACATGCGCGGGGTGGTGGATACGACCTATGTGCTGCCGGATACCGCGACGGCAGTGGTGGACATGACGGTGGACAAGCGTCGTTACGGCATCTACGAAGCGCCAGTGTTCGCCTCGACGGTGCAGTTGCAGGGACGCTTTACGCCCGAGGACATTGCCCTCGCGCGACAGGCGGACGGTGCGAGCTGGGTGGACGGCAAGGCAGAGCTTCGCCTCGTGCTGGGTGACCTGCGCGGCCTGCAGGAAGTGACGGAACTGAAGATCAATGGCATGGCGCAGCGTTTCGAATCGTCGGCGGTGACGTTCGGCGGATCGTCGTCGACCATCGTGGTGCCGCTGGATCTGGCATCGCTGCAGGATCAACCAGTGGAGTTCTCGGTGAAGTTGCGCGTGGCAGGGACGCAATCGTTGCAGGTGCTTCCACTGGCGCGGACGACCGACGTGACGATGCACGCCCCTTGGCCTGATCCGAGTTTCATCGGTGCGGCGCTGCCGCTCGAGCGCACGGTGAACCCCGAAGGATTCTCGGCGCGCTGGCATCTGCTGGATCTCAATCGCAAATTCGGCCAGTCATGGCACGCCAGCGACGCGCGCGTAGACGCCGCGGTGCATGATGCTGCATTCGGCGTCGCCCTGTTCCAGCCGGTGGACGTCTATCAGCGCAATGTCCGCGCGGGCAAATACGGCCTGCTGTTTGTCACCATGACGTTCGTCGCGTTCTTCCTGTTCGAAGTACTGAGGCGCCTGCGCGTGCATCCCGTGCAGTACCTGTTGGTGGGGGCGGCGCTGACTTCGTTCTATGTCCTGCTGCTGGCCTTGTCTGAGCAGATCGGTTTCGGGCCGGCCTACGCGATAGCCGCGGCTTCGGTGGTATCGATCATCGGTGGCTACGCGATGGCGGTGCTTGGGGCACGCCGGGCGGGGCTGCTGCTGGGTGGCGCGCTGGCCCTGGTCTACGCCATGCTCTACGTGGTTCTCGCGGCCGAAGCGTATGCCTTGCTGATCGGCGCCGTGGTGCTGGTGCTTACCGTGGCCCTGCTGATGTACCTGACCCGCCGCATCGACTGGTACGCCAGCATGCCTGCGGCCGCCCAGCCCGCTATCATGGAGCAGCCATGAATCTGCTTGCCATTGAAACCTCCACCGAAGCCTGCTCCGTCGCGTTGATCCACGGCGACGAAGTGGTCGCCCGCAGCGAAATCGCGCCGCGCCGTCACGCCGAACTGGTCCTGCCCATGGCGGACGCCCTGTTGGCCGAAGCCGGCCTGGGTCGCCACGCCCTTGATGCAATCGCGGTGGGTCGTGGCCCGGGTGCGTTTACCGGCGTGCGTCTGGGTATTTCGCTGGCGCAGGGCATGGCACTGGCGCTGGATATTCCGGTGGTGACGGTGTCGTCGCTCGCGGCGCTGGCGCTGGAAGCCCCCGAGGATGACGCCAGTGTTCTTGCAGTGATCGATGCCCGCATGGGCGAGATCTACGCCGCCAGTTATCGGCGGGACGACAACGGCGGTCTTATCGAGCTCGATGAGGAACGCGTGTGCTTGCCCGATGCACTCACGCTGTCGCCGTCATCTGGCTGGCATGTGGTTGGCACCGGCTGGACCACCTATGCGGACATACTCCGGCCCCGGCTCACCGGCGAGCTGCTTTCCGCCGAAGGTGCGCGCTATCCGCAGGCGCGCCATGTGGCCGAGCTTGCGGCGCGCGAGTTTGCCGCCGGGCGTGCCCATGCGCCGGAACATGCGTTGCCGGTGTATCTACGCGACAAGGTCGCCCTGACGCTGGTGGAGCAGGGCAAGGCCTGAGGCTTCAAGTCCCCTGAGGAGTTCGTCACGGATGACCGTTGCCGGTGGTCCGTGGCGATGGCGTGCGCGGCCGGCGCATGACCGGCGTGCTTCCCGGACGTCCGGACGGGCTTAACCGCCGCGTGCAGCCTTGTTGGCCACGCCTGCGGATTCGATGTCCTGCCTGCGCGCGGCCCACTGCACGGCCTGCGCGTTCTTGATCGCCGGCAGCAGGCCGGGGAAGCGCTGTTCGATCTCCGCACAGCGCGTGGTGTTGAGCATTTCCACGCCACGACGCTCGCTGCGGATCAGCCCGGCCTCGCGCAGGGCACGGAAGTGCTGCGACAGCGTGGACTTGGGGATGCAGCGGTCTTCCATCTTCAGGAAGGCCGAGCAGGTGTTGGCGCTGTCCGCGCAGGACAGCTGCCAGTAGATGGCCGAGCGAACGGGGTCGGAAAGGGCATGCAGGATGCCTTCCACGGTCACGTCGTCGATGGAGGGGTGGGTCAGAGGCCTCATGTGCTGATTTTAGCAGCACTTGAAAACTAGTTCATAAGTTCGTATGTTGCGAACTATTGAAGTTTAGCGTTGTCCCTGATTCCTCTCCCCCATCACTGAACAGGTCCCGTCATGAGCAAGCTCAAAGATAAAGTGGCTGTGGTTACCGGCGCATCCAAGGGCATTGGCGCCGCCATTGCCAAGGCGCTGGCCGCGGAAGGTGCGGCGGTCGTGGTCAATTACGCGTCCAGCAAGGCCGGCGCGGACGCCGTGGTTGCCGAAATCACCAAGGCGGGCGGCAAGGCCGTGGCCGTCGGTGGCGATGTTTCCAGGGCTGCCGATGCACAGGCTCTCGCCGATGCCGCCGTGTTGAACTTCGGGCGCCTCGACATTCTGGTGAACAATTCGGGCGTGTACGAGTTCGGCGCGCTCGACGCCATCACCGAGGAGCACTTCCACAAGCAGTTCAACGTCAACGTGCTTGGCCTGCTGCTGACCACGCAGGCGGCGGCTCGCCACATGAAGGATGGCGGCAGCGTCATCAACATCGGTTCGCTGGTCACGCGCATCGTGCCGGCCGAAAGCGCCGTCTACACGGGCACCAAGGGTGCGGTCGATGCCATCACCGGCGTGCTGGCGCGCGAGCTTGGCCCGCGCCAGATCCGCGTCAACACGGTGAACCCTGGCATGGTCGAAACCGAAGGCACGCATGCGGCGGGCTTCATCGGTTCGGACTTCCATCAGGGCGCCATCGCACAGACGCCGCTGGGCCGTATCGGCCAGCCGCAGGACATTGCGTCCATCGTGACCTTCCTCGCCTCCAACGATGCGTACTGGCTGACCGGCGAGCAGCTTTTCGCCGGCGGCGGCATGCGCTGATCCATCGACCATAGAGCGTTGCCGCGTGCATCCCGGTGTGGGCCGGGATGCACGTTCTTGCGCATGCACGGGGTTGACGAATTCTGGTGGAATATCGGACGTCCATTTCCCTGCAGCGAGGCGCCCGGATGTCCAGTCAGGCTGATCACGGCATTGTGCAGTTCCGTTCGTCGTTCGACGTGGCCACCACCATCGAGCGATTGCGGCAGGCGCTGGAGTCCCACGGCATCATGGTGTTTGCGCACATCGACTTCAGTGGCGACGCAGCGCGTGCGGGCCTGACCATGCAGGCCGAGCAGATGCTGATCTTCGGCAACCCCAAGGCAGGTACGCCGCTGATGCAGCAGGTGCCGCTATCCGGGCTGGATCTGCCGCTCAAGGCACTGGTGTGGGACGACGGTCAGGGTTCCACCTGGGTGGCCTGCAATGCGCCTGAATACATCGTGGCGCGCCATGGGCTTCCCGACTCGCTGTCGGCCAATCTGGCCGGCCCGCTGCCGCTGCTGAAACAGGCGGCGGGTGCCTGAGCACGGGCTAAGGCTGCTTGCCTTCGATGATGGATACGTGGGCAATCCAGTTGCTCTGGCGCCGCGCGAGTTTCGATGCCACGCCCTCCTCGCTGAAGCTGGCGGGGCGGTGCTGCAGCATGGCGGGGTCGATGCCATCGAGCGTGTTCACGTTGACCACGGCATAGAGCCGTTCTTCCACGGTGCAGGTCACCAGCGGTACCACGCCACAACGCACGCAGATGTGGAAATCCGCGGTTTCCGTGCCGAAGGCGTAGTGATTGACCAGCGCCGGTTCGAGCACGGTAACGGCCAGCGAGCCATCCGGTTTGGACGTCCAAGCCGCACCGTGTCGCGTGCAGAACGAGCAATCGCAGGCGCGCGCGGGAATCTCGATGGGATCGGGCTCCCATGCGAGCGTGTAGGCGATGTTTCCGCAGTGGCAATGGCCATGGAGTTGCATGGAGCGTCCTCTATCCGACGGCAGGGCGGCACCGTCGATCATGCCCGTTCCGGACAAGAAAAACCCCGCGCAAGGCGGGGCTTTGTTGCTGCAGGTCGAGCGAAGCTCAGAGCTGCCCGATCACCAGCTGCACCAGCAGGCTGCTTACCGAGACCGCTGCCCACACACCCAGGCCGAGCAGGATGGGGCGCGCACCGGTGGAAGCCATCTTGCGCAGGTTGGCGGACAGGCCGATGGCGGTCAGCGCCACGATGATCAGGAACTCGGCGGCCATGTGCAGCACCGGCTGCAGGGCAACAGGCACCAGACCGGCCGTACGCACACCCGAGGCCACCAGGAACCACAGGATGAACCACGGGAAGATCTTGGCCAGGCTGAAATCGGCGGCGCCCTGCTTCTTCTGCTTCCATGCGGTGGCGAAGGCGATGATCAGGCAGATCGGGATGATCAGCGTGGCGCGGGTCAGCTTGACGATGGTGGCGTAGTCACCGGCCTGCTTGCTGAAGCTGTAGCCCGCGGCCACCACCGACGAGGTGTCGTTGATCGCCGTGCCGGCCCACAGGCCGAAACCGAGGTCTGACAGGTGCAGCAGATGTCCAAGCAGCGGGAACAGCAGCACCGCGACCAGGTTGAACAGGAAGATGGTGGAGATGGCGAAGGCGGTGTCGTGCTCGTCCGGCTTGATGATGGGCGTCACTGCGGCAATGGCCGATCCGCCGCAGATGGCCGTACCCACGCCGATCAGGATCTTCAGCTTGTCGTGCACCTTCAGCCAGCGGCCGAGCAGCCAGGCCGTGAGGAAGGCCACGGTGATGGTTACCAGCGTCACCGACAGGGATTCCAGGCCCGTCTTGGCCACCTGATCCAGGCTCAGGCCGAAGCCCAGGGCAATGATCGACCACTGCAGCACCTGTTTGCCGGCGAACTGGATGCCCGGGGTGAATGTGCCGCCGGGGGACATCGTGTTGCGCACCAGGATGCCCAGCACGATGCCGAACACCGGGCCGCCGATCAACGGAGCCAGCTTGCCAAGGCCCAGCGCCAACAGGGCGATCGCCACGGACAGCCCTATACCGGGAAGGCGCTGGGACAGGCTGGGGGCGGTGGTGGTGCTGGCGGTAACGGCGCTCATGGGGTCTCTCCTGCAATGGGCGCATTGTCCGCTTCGTAACTCATCAAGAAAATTTTGAATTATTGATGATTTGTATAAAATAAGCTGATGATAAATATCAGCCCTCGCCAGCTCGAGGTGTTCGTGCAGATCGCACGCCTCGGCAGCGTGCGTGCGGCGGCCGAGGCACTCCATCTCACCCAGCCTGCCGCCAGCATGGCGCTGGCTGAGATGGAGCGGTTGCTGGACGCCGCGGTGTTCGCTCGCGAACGAGGGCGCCTGCGGCTCAATACGCGGGGGCGCGAACTGCTGCCGCTGGCGCAGGAGCTGCTTGAGCGTTATGCCGAGTTCGGCCGCGTGGGCAGTGGCGGTGGCGACGAGCTGGGTGGCGAGCTGCGCATCGGTGCCAGCAACACGGTCGGCAACTATCGGGTGGGCGAGCTGCTGGGCGCTTTCGTGCGGGAGCACCCGCATGTGTCCGTTCGCCTGCGCGTATCGAACACGGCCGAAATCGTTGCTGCCATGCTCGACCACGCGCTGGAGCTGGGCTGCGTCGAAGGGCCCGTGGCGCATCCGTCACTGGAGGTTCGTCCATGGCGCGACGATGCCTTGGTGGTCTGCACCTCGCCGGACCATCCGCTGGCGCGCAAGCGGCGCCTGGAGCCGGATGATTTCGCGGGCGCGCGATGGGTGCTGCGTGAGCCGGGTTCCGCCACGCGCAGCCTCAGCGAGCGCGCCCTGACCTCGTTGCCTGCCGGTGAAACGGTGCTGGAGCTGGACCAGGCCGAAGCGATCAAGCAGGCCGTGATCGCCGGGCTCGGCATTGCCTGCGTACCCGAAGTGTCGGTGATCGATGCCGTGGCCGCGGGCCGGCTGAAAGTGCTGCACACGCCGTTCCTGGATCTGCATCGCAAGCTGTCGCTGCTGCTGCATCGACAGCGTTATCGCGGCGCGCTGATCGAGGCGTTTCTGGCCAGCGCGGGTTGATCCGGCAACATCCACTGTAGGAGCGCACCCGTGCGCGACCGCAGTCTACCGGCCTCACCGTTCCGTCAGCTGATCGCGCACAAGTGCGCTCCTACAAAGAGGCCAAGGTACTCAGCCGGTAATGCTGGCCAGCAACGCCTCGGCCTCTTCATGCGTGCGTGAGCGCAGGATGCGCGGCGCGTGTGCACGCAGAATGGCGTGGTCGAGCGATGTCAGGCGATCACGCACGTGCAGCAGCTGGCTGGGGTGCATGCTGAATTCGCACAGGCCAAGCGCAAGCAACAGGGCGGTGAAGTTGGTATCGCCGCCGATTTCGCCGCAAAGGCTCACCGGCTTCTTCGCGCGCCGGCCTTCCGTGATCACGTAGGCGAGCAGGCGCAGCAGCGCCGGCTGCAGCGGGTTGTAGATGTTGTCCAGCGCATCGTTGCCACGGTCGGCGGCCAGAACGTACTGCGCCAGGTCATTGGTGCCGATGGCGAGGAAGTCCGCGTGCTCCAGCAGTGCGCGCACGTTGATGGCCGCGGCGGGCACTTCGATCATCGCGCCGAGCTGGAGTTTCTCCGGCAGGTCGATGTTCTCGCGCTTCAGTTCCTGGCGCGCCAGCTTGAACAGCGTGCGCACGGCGATGAGTTCGTCCGGCTGGGTCACCATCGGCACCAGCACGCGCACGGGGCCGTAGCAGGCGGCGCGCAGGATGGCGCGGATCTGGGTGCTGAACACGGCGGGGTAGCGCAGCGACAGGCGCACGCCACGCACGCCCAGCGCGGGGTTGTCTTCGCCGCGGATCACCAGGCCGGCCGCGTCGGCCTTGTCGGCGCCGAGGTCCAGCGTGCGAATGGTCACCGGCAGGCCGCCCATGCCGAGCACCAGGTCGCGATAGGCGATGAACTGCTCGTCTTCGGTGGGCAGGCCCTTCTGGCGCAGGAACAGGAATTCGGTGCGGTACAGGCCCACGCCGTCCGCGCCGCGCGCACGCGCCATGGCGATATCGGGCGGCATCTCGGCGTTGGCATACAGGCGCACATCCACGCCGTCACGCGTGCGCGTGGGTGCGTTCGCCAGCGTGGCCAGGCGGCGGCCTTCCGCCGCGGCCTCGCGCTGCCAGGCGCGGTAGCGGGCAAGGTCTTGCGCGGTGGGATGCACCACGGCTTCGCCGCGCTCGGCGTCCAGCAAGATCAGGTCGTCGTCGTGGATGGTGGACAACGCATCGCGCGCGCCGACCAGCATGGGCAGGTCAAGGCTGCGCGCCAGGATGGCGCTGTGCGAATAAGGGCTGCCCGAACTGGCGACGACACCGAGCAGACCGGCGCCGGCAAGATGAGCCATGTCGGCGGGCGCGATGGTGTCGGCAATGAGGATCTCGCCCACGCGCGCGGCCAGCTTGCGTTCCTCGCGGCTGGTCTGGCGCTGCAGGGCCGAGATGACGCGGCTGATGACCTGGTCGACGTCTTCCTTGCGCGAGCGCAGGTAAGGGTCGTCCATGGCCTCGAACACCGCGGCCAGGCGGTCACGCTGCTTCTTCAGCGCCGCGCCGGGGCGGTAGTGGCCGATGCGCACCAGGTCGTCCAGCCCGCGCAACAGTTCCGGGTCGTCCAGCAGCAGGCTGTGGGCGTCGATGAATTCGTTGACTTCGCGGGCCAGTGCGCCATGCAGCTTCCCCCGCAGCTCGCGCAGTTCCTGGCGGGCGGTGTCGAGTGCGTGATGCAGGCGTTCCAGCTCGACGTCGACTTCGTCTTCGTTGAGCGGGCGGGTATCGACCAGATAGCGGCTGGGCTGCACCAGGCGGGCACGGCCGAGGGCCATGCCTTTCGCTGCGGTGGTGCCTGCCAGTATCTGTCTCATGTGTGCCTTCCGTGGTGGAGCGACCCGTCCGGTCGCGCGTCGCGTCGGCATCCAGCCAACGCGTGGATTCCTGAGTGTGAACGATGGCACGACGCAGCCCACCGGGCCGTGAATACGGCCTCAGGCTGAAGCGTGCATGTCATCGTTCTACCCACTCAGGCTCCTTCGTCGAACTTGCGATCAAACAGGGCGACCACGGCGTCGATGGCGGAGGCCTCGTCCGGGCCATCCGCGCGAACGGTCAGCGGCGTGCCGATGCCTGCCGCCAGCATCATGACGCCCATGATGCTTTGCGCGTTGACTTCACGTCCCTTGCTGACCAGCCACACGGTGGATTTGAAACCCTGCACCAGCTGCACGAGCTTGGCCGAAGCGCGGGCGTGCAGCCCCAGTTTGTTCGAAACGACAATTTCTTTTTCAAGCATGGTCTATGAAAATTCCCCCGCGGCCCCCGCTGGCGGCAATCTCCGCCAGTTCGTCCAACGGTTTTTCTGCGTAATTGAGTACGCGCAGCAGCATCGGAAGATTCAGTCCCGACACGCAGCGCAACCGGACACCGATCGAGCCGAGTGACAGCCCGATGTTGCAAGGCGTCGCGCCATACAGGTCGGCGAGCACCAGCACGCCGTCGCCTTCGTCGAGCTCCCGCGCGTGCCTGGCCGTGAGCGTGCGCATCACGTCCGGGTCCTCGTGCGGGGGAACCTCGACCGCATCCACCCGCAGGGGCAGCTTGGGCAGCACATGGTGGGCGGCAGAAATCAGCGCCTGGCCGACCGCTTCGTGCGTCATCAACAGCACACCGACACTCATGACGGCGAGCCGGTCCGCTTGGTCTGGATGGACAGCATGGCTATCACTCGAGTTCGCGATGGAAGGTAAGCACGCCGCTTCGCAGCGCGCGGGAATGGGCAGCCAGTTTCTCCACCAGGTACACCGAGCGGTGGCGACCGCCGGTGCAGCCGATGGCAATGGTCACGTAGCTGCGATCGTCCGCTTCGAAGCGAGGCAGCCAGGTGTCCAGCCAGCGAGCGGTGTCGGCAAAGTATTCGGCAACCAGCGGCTGCGCATCCAGGTAGTCGCGCACGCCCGCGTCCTTGCCGGAGAGCGGGCGCAGCGTCGGATCCCAGTGCGGGTTCGGCAGGCAGCGAGCGTCGAATACGAAATCCGCATCCAGCGGCAGGCCGCGGCGGAATGCGAACGACTGGAACATCAGCGTCAGCCCGTCGGTGGCCTCGGCGTAGCCGGTGGCGATCACGCGGCGCAGCTGGTGCACGTTCAGATCGCTGGAATCGATCACCTTGTCGGCAATGGCCGATAGCGGGCGCAGCAGGCGGCGTTCTTCGGCAATGGCATCGGCAAGCGACAGGCCGCGCCAGGACAACGGGTGGCGCCGGCGCGTTTCCGAATACCGCTTGATCAGCACGTCGTCGCGGCAGTCCAGGAAAATCAGGTGCGTGTGCACGCCCACGGCGGCCAGCTCCGACAGCATGGCGGGCATGCGCTGCAGGTCTTCACCGGGATTGCGCACATCCACACCCACCGCCACGTTGCGGCGCTTGCCTTCCACATTGCGGCTCACTGCCGCCACCAGCTGCGGCAGCAGGGCGGTGGGCAGGTTGTCCACGCAGTAGAAGTCCAGGTCTTCCAATGCGCGCAGGGCAACGGTCTTGCCGCCACCGGACAAGCCGGTAAGCACGATCAGGTGGATCGCGTCAGGGCGTCGGATGGCGTTGGCGACGGTCGTTTCGCTCATGGGTCACCACGGAGGCAGCCGGCGCATCTGGTGCGCCTGGCGGTCGATGAAGGTCTGGGCCGGGTCGATGCCCTTGCTCTTGAGCACGTGGTTGCGCACGGCCGCCTCGACCAGCACGGCCAGGTTACGGCCGGGTGCCACAGGAATGGTGATCATCGGCACCGGTACCTCGAAGATCTCGCGGTGGCCGATGTCGCCGGTAAGGCGCGTGAGCCCATCGGTGTCTTCGCCTTCGCGCAACGGCTTCAGATGGATGACCAGGCGAAGGTACTTGGAGGGTTTGACCGCCGTGTGGCCGAACATCTCGCGCACGTTCAGCACGCCAAGACCGCGTACTTCCAGCAGGTCCTGCAGCAGCTCGGGGCAGGTGCCGTCGATCACGTCGGGGGCGATCAGCGTGAATTCGGTAGCGTCATCGGCCACCAGTCGGTGCCCGCGGCTGATCAGTTCCAGCGCAAGTTCGCTCTTGCCGGAGCCGGACTCGCCGGTGATCAGCACGCCAATGGAGAACACTTCGAGGAACACGCCATGCAGCGTCACCTTGGGCGCCAGCATGCGCGCCAGGTGGTACTGCATCCAGGTCAGCAGCTCGTGGCCGCGCTTGGAGCTGATCCACAGCGGCGTGTTGGTTTCTTCCGCCACCTCGCGCAGGTCGGTGGGGATGGGCTGATCCTTGGTCACGATCATCGCTACCGGCTGATAGGCGGCGATCTTGTTGATCGCTTCCCAGCGTTGGCGCGATTCCAGGCTGTCGAGGTAGTTGAGCTCCTCGGTGCCGATGATCTGGATCTTGTTCGGGTAGATGACGTTGAGATAGCCGATCAGCGACGGGCGGCGCGTGGTGGTCGCGGCCTGTTCGAGCACACGCGATTCACCGCGCATGCCGGAAACCCAGCGCAGCGCCATGCGCTCGTGAACGCTGTCATAGAGTTGTCGGGCGGTCAGCCTGTCCAAGCCATGTCCTTTGCGCCGCGGATTCAGGGCGGCCACATGCGCATTGTGCCAGTTCACACCGGCGGATGCCTTGGACAGGGGGATCGGGAGGGAACGGCCCGCCCGGGAAACGGGCGGGCCGGGGCGGGGGTCAGCCGTACAGGCGCTCGTCGCGCACGGCGCGCTGGTGCTTGTCGCAGACCTTCTCGCGGTGCTTGCGCAGCTGGGTGACCAGCTTGTCGAACAGGACATCGATGGAGACGTACATGTCGTTCTCAAGCGCTTCGGCGTGCAGGGTGCTGCCCGTGACCGATAGTGTTCCTTCGGCGCGCTGCTGCAGTTTGTTCACGGAAAGAACGATGCTCAGACTGAGGAGTCGTTCGTCGAGGCGGGTGAGGCGGTCAAGTCGACTGTTCACGTGATCCCGCAGGGCCGGGGTGACTTCAATCTGTTGACCGCTGAGCTGAACTTGCATGTTGCGCCTCCTCTGGTACTTGCCGCAGACGCGGCTGGGGTCGATGTACCGGTCGCTTATGTCGTGGCCGACACACCTTCAAAAACCCGGGAATGTCTCGATCCTCTGTTCCGGCCTCCTCACCAAGTCGGGATAGTCACTATGCGCTTTCGGTGTTCTCTTCGCGTTATGAAGACCTTCACGCGTCAGACATGACAGCTACCCGTGGGATCGTCTTACCCATGATTATGGGGACGCCTTTTTTGCCGCCAAGTTCCCCGGGGCGCTTTGCCACAGTGGCCGGATGACGTGTTCAGCCGGCGCGCTGACGTTCGCTGGAGCTGGGAATGCGCATGGCCTCGCGGTATTTGGCCACGGTGCGACGGGCAACCTGAATGCCCTTGCGGTGCAGTTCCTCCGCGATGGCCTGGTCGGACAGCGGCTTGCGCGGATCCTCGGCATCGACCAGCTTGCGCAGCATGGCCTGGATGGCGGTGGCCGACGCGCTGCCACCGTCTTCGGTGGATACGCCGCTGGAAAAGAAGTGCTTGAGTTCGAACGTGCCCCGCGGCGTGTGGATGTACTTGCGGGTAGTTACACGTGAAATGGTTGATTCGTGCATGCCCACTTCCTCGGCCACTTCGCGCAGCACCAGCGGGTGCATGGCTTCGGGGCCGTAGTCGAGGAAGGCGCTTTGCCGGCGCACGATGGCCTCGGCCACCTTGAGCAGGGTTTCCGCGCGCGATTCCAGGCTCTTGATGAGCCAGCGCGCTTCCTGCAGCTGACCACGCATCCAGCTGGCATCGGTGCCGCGTGCCTGGGCAATGAGGCCGCAGTAATGCTGGTTGAGTCCGAGCCGTGGCTGGCAGTCCGGGTTCAGGCTGACGCGCCAGCGGCCGAGGTCCTTGCGCGCGTAGACGTCGGGGGCCACGTATTCCACGGGCGTGACGTCCAGCGCGGCGCCGGGGCGCGGATCGAGGCTGCGGATCAGCACGGCGGCCGCGGCGGTGTCGTCTTCGTTCGCGCGCAGCTTGCGGGCCAGGCGCGCGATGTCGTTGCGTGCCAGCAGTTCCAGTTCGGTGTCCACGATGCGCAGGGCGAGATCGCGGTGCGGCGTATCCGGATCGAACTGTTGCAGCTGCACGCTCAGGCAGTCGCGCAGGTCCACGCTGGCCACACCGGTAGGATCGAAACGTTGCAGCGTGTGCCGCACGTATTCCACTTCCGCCGTGGTCGCCTTCAGGTCGGCCGGCAGGGCCGCGATGAGCGACTCCATGCTCTCGGTAAGGTAGCCGTCCGGATTGAGCGCATCGATGAGCACCGCCGCGATGGTGCGGTCGCGTACGCTCATGTGCGTCAGGTTGAGCTGCCAGAGCAGGTGTTCCTGCAGGGTTTCCGCCGCGGCGTTCTGCGGTTCGAAGCCGTCTTCGTCCGGGTTGCTGCTGCGCGAGGCGGCGCCGCTGCCGTTGGAGAAGTCCACCGGGTCGTCGCTGCCGCCGTCGGAGTCGGCCTCGCCCCATTCGGGGGCCTCGGCATCGTCCACGGTGTCGCTGCTGCTGGAGCTGGACGAGCTCGCGGGAATGGATTCCAGCGGTTCGCGCTCGTCACTGTCGAGGTTGTCCGGGTTGTCCTCGGAGAACTCGAGCAAGGGGTTGCTTTCGGCTATCTGGCGAAGTTCCGCCTCCAGCTCAAGCTGTGACAGCTGCAAGAGGCGAATGGCCTGTTGCAGCTGTGGGGTCAGCGTGAGCTGCTGATTGAGGCGAAACTGCAGTCCGGGTTTCATGCCAGGCGGTCGGGATGAACGTGAAGATCATCCTAACTCGTGACCCCGGGGTCGGCCATAGGTCTGAGAGCCAGTGAGCTGGTTCAGCAGCCGAATCGCGTACTACCTCAGGTTTATTCCTGAGGTAAGCCCCCGGGGTGCCAGGGGTTACAGGCGGAATTCGCGGCCAAGGTAAACCTCGCGGACCTTTTCGTCGGCAAGGATGTGTGCCGGCGTGCCGCGTGAGAGCACTTCACCATCGTTGAGGATGTACGCGCGGTCGCAGATGCCCAGCGTTTCGCGCACGTTGTGGTCGGTGATGAGCACGCCGATACCGCGCTCTTTCAGGTGCCGCACG
The DNA here is from genome assembly GCF_014297575.1 of Dyella telluris. Taxonomy (NCBI): domain Bacteria; kingdom Pseudomonadati; phylum Pseudomonadota; class Gammaproteobacteria; order Lysobacterales; family Rhodanobacteraceae; genus Dyella; species Dyella telluris. The sequence continues at coordinate 3,256,246 of NZ_CP060412.1, forward strand.
ATGCGCTGGATTTCGCCCACCGAAATGGGGTCCACGCCCGCGAACGGCTCGTCCAGCAGCATGTAGCGCGGATGCGCGGCCAGCGCTCGCGCAATCTCCACGCGACGACGCTCGCCGCCGGAAAGGCTGATGCCCTTCTGGTCGGCGATGTGCGCGATCTTCAGCTCGTCCAGCAGGCTTTCCAGCTCGTTGGCACGGCGTTTTTCGTCCCAGCCTTCGCGCAGCTCCAGCACCGCCATGATGTTGTCGGCGACGGTAAGGCGACGGAACACCGAAGCCTCCTGCGGCAGGTAGCCGATGCCGAGCTTGGCGCGCTGGTGCATGGGCAGGCCGGTGATGTCCTGCTTGTCCAGCTTGATCACGCCGGCGTCGGCTTCGATCAGGCCCACCACCATGTAAAAGCAGGTGGTTTTGCCGGCGCCGTTGGGGCCGAGCAGGCCGACCACTTCGCCTTCGCGGATGGAGAAGGCGAAGTCGCGCACGACCTGGCGTGCCTTGAAGCTTTTTTGCAGACCTTCAGCGGAAAGCATCGATCAATGACCCTCGGCCGGCTTGGGCGCAGGTTGCTGCCCGGCGGGTGGCGTGGCGGGCTTGGGCGGCGTGCCAGCGGGGGCCGGAGCGCCGGGCTTCGGCTTGGGCAGGATGATGCCGTGGACCAGCCCGTCGCCACCGGCCTCGCCCGTGATCAGGCTGGTGTTGGTGTCGTAGGTGAGCTTGTCGCCGTGGAATTCGCCACGACCCTGCTGGCGCACCACGGCGTTGGTGGTCAGCACCGCGATGCCGTTGATGTTGTCGTAGTCGAGCGTCTGGGCGTCGCCCTGCATCAGGTTGTTGTTCTCGTCCAACTGCTGGATGTGCGCGGGGTTGCCGGTGACGACAATGCGCGCGAGCTGCTGGTCGCCGTCCATGTAGAGCTTGGCGAGATCGCCCGTGAGCACCATGGTGCCCTGTACCGCCCTCACACTGCCCTTGAGCGTGCTGACGGTGTTGGGGGCATTGAACGCCTCGGTGTACTTGGCGTCATAACTCATGGGCTGGTCGCGATCAGACTTCTTGGCGAGCGCCAGACCCGGCAGCAGCATGAGCAGGCTCAGCGCAAGCAGGCTTGGCGCCAACTTGAGACTTGTTTTTGCGCGGCGGAAACGTGCCGTGGCTTTCATCGAGCAGCTCCAGATGGTTGGTGTTGAGATTGGCACGCATGCCGACCCCGCTAAGTTTACTGTCGCCCTGCACCATCTGTGCGGGGGCGTCCGTCACCATACGGTTTTCCTTGGGCCATGCGGTGACGTCCGAGGTGTGGATTTCCGCGGCGGCGGTCACGCAGTAGGCCGCGCGGTGCATGTACACCGGGCCCTGCAGCTTCAGCAGGGTGCCGCTCTTGTCCACCCAGGCGTACAGGGAATTGCCCAGCCACGGCGGCACCCCGGCCTGGTTGGACGGCAGCGTGAAGTCGGGCGTGTTGATGTACAGGGAATCGTCGTTTTCACGCCGTTCCAGGTGCGGGGCCACCATCTGGAAGCTGGGCAGACCGTCCACGTCATACGACCACAGCTGGAAGTTGGTCAGCGTATAGCCCGAACGCGGCGGCCCCACGAACTCGTTGACCTTCGGCGCCGGGGCCAGCCACCAGTACAGCATCTGGGCCGAGCCCATGGCGATGGCCATCACGACGATCGCCACCGGGAGTCCCCGGTCGCGCAGGTACGATCGCAAACTCACTGCCAGCGCTCCCGTTCTGCGGCCGCCTTGCCCTGGGCCTGCAGGAGCATGTCGCACACCTCGCGGGCGGCGCCGTGGCCGCCGGCCAGGCGCGTCTGCCAGTGGGCCTGCTCGGCGACCCAGGGGTGGGCATTGGCTACCGCCACCGCCAGGCCGGCGATGCGCATGGCTGGCAGGTCAGGCAGGTCGTCGCCCACGAAGGCCACTTCGTCAGGGGCCAGCGTCAGCGCTTCCATCAGCTGCTGGAGGCTGGCGCGCTTGTCGCCCTGGCCCTGGTAGACGTGTGCGATGTCCAGCTCTTCGGCACGCAGGGCAACCGGGTGGCTGATGCGCGCGGACATGATGGCCACCTGCACGCCATTGGCCATCACGCGCTTCAGGCCCAGGCCGTCATGCACGTGGAAGACCTTCGTTTCATGACCGTCTTCGGCGTACCACAGGCGGCCGTCGGTCAGGGTGCCGTCCACGTCGAACACGACGAGGCGGATCTTGGCGGCACGGGCGAGGACGTCTGCGGGGATATCAGCCAGGTACATGGAGGAGGTCGGCCATCAGGCGGGAGGAGGGCGATACGCTCAAACGCCGGAGAGCCCGGACGGTGGACGCAGTGAAGGAGAGCAGCCGAACCTTTCGATCAGACCACACGGGCGCGAAGCAGATCGTGAATGTTAAGGGCACCCACCACCTGCTGCTGGTCGTTGACCACCAGCAGCGCGTGAATCTGGTGCTTTTCCATGAGCTGGGCGGCCTCGATGGCGAGCTTGTCGGCGCCGATGGTCTTGGGCCCGCGCGTCATCAGCTCGGCCACGGTGGCACCGCGCAGGTCGAGGTCGTCGTCGTCCAGGGCGCGGCGAAGGTCACCGTCGGTGAATACGCCGAGCAGGCGTTGATCGGCGTCCACCACGGCGGTCATGCCCAGGTGCTTGCGGGTCATTTCCATCAGCGCCCGGGTGAGCGAGGCATTGGGCGGCACGGCCGGGATGCCTTCGCCGGTGTGCATCACGTCGCTGATGTGCAGCAGCAGGCGACGACCCAGGCTGCCGGCCGGGTGCGAGCGGGCGAAGTCTTCCGAAGTGAAGCCGCGCGCCTCGAGCAGCGCAATGGCGAGCGCATCACCCATCACCAGGGCTGCCGTGGTGCTGGCGGTGGGTGCCAGGCCCAGCGGGCAGGCTTCGGCGGCGATGCTGGCGTCCAGATGCACGTTGGCCTGATCGGCCAGCGAGGAATGGGCATTGCCCGTGATGGCGATCAGGGGAATGCCCTGGCGCTTGATCACCGGCAGGATGAACAGCACTTCGTCCGTTTCGCCCGAGTTGGAAAGGGCCAGCACCACGTCCTGCGGCAGGATCATGCCCAGGTCGCCATGGCTGGCCTCGCCCGGATGGACGAAGAACGCCGGCGTGCCGGTGGAAGCCAGGGTGGCGGCGATCTTGCGGGCGACATGGCCCGACTTGCCCATGCCGGTGACCACGACGCGGCCGGCGCAGCCCATGATCAGGCGGCAGGCTTCGACGAACTCGGGGCCGATGCGCGGCTCCAGGGCGCGGATGGCCGCGGCTTCGGTGGCGATCACGGTGCGTGCGCTCTGCACGATGGCATCGGCGTTGATCGCATGCGGGTTAGCTGGGGCGACGTGGGCGTTCATGCGTCCTCGGGGGTCTGCCGGATTTTCGTCATCACCCTGAACGGGTGTGTGCAGGTCGAAAAGTCCGTTGAATCATTATGTTATGAGAATTTTCGCGCCCGGGATTGGCGGGCCTCGGTAACACGTGTCGTTTCTGCGACAGAGGTTTTCCATTAACATGGCATATTCGCATTTTAACGTCATAGTCGGTGACATTGGGTCCGGTTCCTGTCCGGATCGATGGCACTGACCCAACCTTGCAAGTGGAAAAACCATGGACGCTGCCACCATCCAGGCAATGATCGAACAAGGCCTGCCCGGTGCGCAGGCAAACGTCAGCGGCGACGACGGCGTGCACTTCGAAGCAGAAGTGGTGGCGGAACAGTTCGCTGGCAAGCTGCCGTTGGCACGGCATCGCCTGGTTTACGCCACGTTGGGGGATCTCATGGGTGGTGCGATCCACGCGCTGGCCCTGAAGACGCTGACTCCTGCGGAGGTCGCGGCGCGCCGTTGAGGCAGCGCAGCGCCCCGTGCAATCGATTCCAAGGACTTTCTAGATGGCCAAGATCCTGATCAGTGGCGGCGAGCCGCTCCACGGTGAGGTGGGTATTTCCGGCGCCAAGAACGCCGTGCTGCCGATCCTCGCTTCCTGCCTGCTGGCCGACGAGCCGGTGGCGATCAGCAACGTGCCCCACCTGCACGATGTGACCACCTTCATCGAGCTGCTGGGCCAGATGGGCACGCAGCTGGTGCTGGACGACCGCATGAAGATGCACGTCGACCCGCGCACCACCGACCGTCATTTCGCCCCGTACGACCTGGTGCGCACCATGCGTGCGTCCATCCTCGTGCTCGGCCCGCTGGTGGCCCGCTTCGGTGAGGCGGAAGTGTCGCTGCCGGGCGGTTGCGCCATCGGCTCGCGTCCGGTGGACCAGCACATCCGCGGCCTGCAGGCGCTGGGCGCCGACGTGGTCGTGGAGAACGGCTACATCAAGGCCAAGGCCAAGCGCCTGAAGAGCGCCCGCATCTCCATGGACATGGTCACGGTGACGGGTACCGAGAACATCATGATGGCCGCCGCGCTCGCGCAGGGCACCACCATCATCGAGAACGCCGCGCAGGAACCGGAAGTGGTCGACCTGGCGCATTGCCTGATCGCCATGGGTGCGCAGATCGAAGGCGCCGGCACCTCCACGCTGACCATCCACGGCGTTGAACGCCTGCATGGCGCCGAATACGAAGTGCTGCCGGACCGCATCGAGACCGGCACCTTCCTGGTCGGCGCCGCGATGACCGGCGGCAAGGTGCGCGCGCGCAACGCGCGTGCCGATACGCTGGATGCCGTGCTCGCCAAGCTGGAAGAAGCCGGTGCGCACATCTCCACCGGCGCCGACTGGATCGAGCTGGACATGCGCGGCCGCCGCCCCAAGGCAGTGAACATCACCACGGCGCCGTACCCGGCGTTCCCGACCGACATGCAGGCGCAGTTCACCGCGCTCAACTGCGTGGCCGAAGGCGTGGGCGTGATCACCGAGACGGTGTTCGAGAACCGCTTCATGCACGCACTGGAACTGCAGCGCCTGGGCGCCGACATCCGCCTGGAAGGCAACACCGCCATCATCAAGGGCGTGGAAAAGATGAGCGGCGCACCGATCATGGCGACCGACCTGCGTGCTTCCGCGTGCCTCGTGCTCGCCGGCCTGGTGGCCGAAGGCGACACCACGGTGGACCGCGTGTATCACATCGATCGCGGCTACGAGAACATCGAAGAAAAGCTGGGCGTGCTCGGCGCGAAGATCCGCCGTTTGCCGTCCTGATCTCAGGCGAAACCAGGGAGGGGTGAATGGCTTACTGGCGCATAGCGGATATCCCCGAACTGCGTGGACTGGATCCGCGCAGTCGCCGGGTTCGTTGGTCCGAAGCGGTCTCGCGCAGCCACACAGTCAGGACCAGCTTCTTGCTGCTTGGGGTGATCGTTGCGGCTGCCGTGGTGGTGGCCGCCGTCGTCAATTTCCTGCCCGGCTTCGGAGCTGGCTGGAAGCACTATCTGATGTTGGTCGTAACGTGGGCGCTGGTCTTCGGCGGCAACGACCTGCTGTTGACGCAGCCGCGCGCACGTCGCTGGCTGCGTGAGCATCCGACGGTGATGCCGACCTGATCCCGCGCTCCCATAGCTCATGAAAAAGGCCGCGCAAGCGGCCTTTTTCTTTGAAGCTCGAAGCGCCTCATTTCCCTGACCGTCATCCCCGCGAAAGCGGGGATCCAGTGCCTTCCGGTCTGGCGGCACGTTTGAAAGTCACGGGATTCCCACGTTCGCGGGAATGACAGTCAGGTTTGACTGGGGCGTCAGTGCCCAACCAGGCGCCTGCGCTCAGTTACCGGCCTTGAAACTCACCAGCTGCAATTCCAGGTTGCCGCCATCGCTCTGCGTCAGCTTCACCGGCACCGGATACTTCTGCGGGGCGTACCACGCGCTGAAAGCATTCTCGTCGCCGCCGCGAACCACGCGTTCCGTCGGGAAGCTGCCGGCCGGAACCTTCACGGTGTCCTTGCCCGTGACCTTGAATTCCTGCGTTTCCACGTTGCGTTTCACAGCCACGGGCAGCGACACGGACTGCTTGCCCTCGCGCAGCGCCAGGCCGACCGCGAATGCCGTCGTATTGCGATCGACCAGGCCGGGTGCGCCCGGATAGGAAGCCGGGCCCTTGCCCTCGTCCACCGTCACCTGGGCGCTGGTCCAGTTGACCTCGGTATGGCGCTGCTTCTTCTTGAAGCCGGCGTCCATGTTGTAGTCGTAGCTGATGGTTTCCGGCGCGTTGTTGTTCCAGCGGAACGTGGTGGTTTCCGAGGAATTGGCGCCCAGCGCGGCGGCGATGCCTGCGGTGCCCTTGGTCTGGTTGCTGTAGACCCACTGACCGTTGCCGGCGGATTTGAGCGTGATCACCGCTTCGCCGATCACCTGTCCGCCCTGCGACACCTGGTAGGTCGCGGTGAATGGCGTCGGTGCAGGTGTGGCGGCGAAGGCTGCCGTGGTGGAGACGGCCAGCACAAGGCCGGCGGCGAACGTGCGAAGGGAGTTGGGAGCGGTCATGGGGACCGCAGTCTACGCGTTCATCCTGAACGGGTTGTAGAGACGCGTCAGGCGCTCAGTCAACCAGTTGGCCGTTGCGCAGTTGCAGCGGCGCGTCGATCGCTTTTCCGTTGAAGGCCACGCGGTCGGGGGCGATCAGGGTCAGGCGCTGTTCGGCCATCAGGGTCAGCACGGCGGGTAGCAGCTGGTGCTCGAAGCCGAGCAGGCGCTGGGCAAGCTGCGCCTCGTCGTCGCCCGGTTGGATCACGATGCGCGCCTGCGCAATCACCGGGCCACCATCGAGTTCGGCGGTGACGTAGTGGACGCTGGCGCCATGTTCGGCGTCGCCGGCTTCGAGTGCGCGACGATGCGTATGCAGGCCGCGGTACTTGGGCAGCAGGGACGGGTGAATGTTGATCATCCGGCCCACCCAGGGCGCCAGCGCCTCGCCATCGATGATGCGCATGAAGCCGGCCAGCACCAGCATCTGCGCGCCGGTGGCATCGAGCTGGCGGAACAGCTCGACGTCGAAGTCGCGACGCGTGGCGAAGTCTTTCGGGTTCAGCGTGAACGTCGGGATGCCCGCGTCTTTCGCCAGTTGCAGGGCGCCCGCATCTTTCTTGTCGCTGCCGACGGCCACGAAGTCCACGGGCAATCCGCCCGCGTCACGGGCGGCGATCAGGGCTTGCAGGTTGCTGCCGCGCCCGGAGGCGAGCACGGCGACGCGAAGACGCTGGGTTGTCACGGAGAGCAGGCTCTTAGCCGATGTGGACGCGCTCGTCGCCCTGGGCGGGCACGATTTCGCCGATCACCGAGCTCTTCAGGCCATGGCTGGCCAGCAGCTCGCTGGCGGCGCCGACCGCGTCACGCGGCAGGATCACGGTGAAGCCCACGCCGCAGTTGAAGGTGCGCCACATTTCCTCGCGCGCCACGTTGCCTTCGCGCATCAGCCACTCGAACACCGGCGGCAGCACGATGGCGGCGGCGTCAATGTGGATGCCGAGGTTCTCGGGCACCACGCGGATGATGTTTTCCTTCAGGCCGCCACCGGTGATGTGCGCCATGCCGTGCACCGGCTGGCTCTTCATCAGCGCCAGCATCGGCTTGACGTAGATGGTGGTGGGGGCCATCAGGGCGTCGGCCAGCGTCACGCCGCCGAGGTCCAGGTCCAGCGGGTTGCCGGCGCGCTCGAGGATCTTGCGGATCAGCGAGTAGCCGTTGGAGTGCGGGCCGGAAGAGGCCACGCCCAGGATCACGTCGCCGGCCACGATCTTCTCGCCGCTGAGCAGCTGCGATTTTTCGACCGCGCCGACGGTGAAGCCGCCCAGGTCGTATTCACCCGGCGGGTACATGTCCGGCATTTCGGCCGTCTCGCCGCCGATCAGCGCGCAACCGGCCAGCTCGCAGCCCTTGGCGATGCCGCCGACCACGGCCACGGTGGTATCCACGTCCAGCTTGCCGGTGGCGAAGTAGTCCAGGAAAAACAGCGGCTCGGCGCCCTGCACCAGCACGTCGTTGACGCACATGCCCACCAGATCGATGCCGATGGTGTCGTGGCGACCCAGCTGCTGGGCGAGCTTGAGCTTGGTGCCCACGCCGTCGGTACCCGAGACCAGCACCGGCTCCTTGTACTTGCCGGACAGGTCAAACAGGCCGCCGAAGCCGCCCAGGCCGCCCATCACTTCGGGACGGGAGGTGCGCTTGACCAGCGGCTTGATGCGTTCGACCACGGCATTGCCTGCGTCGATATCGACGCCAGCGGCGCGGTAGGTGAGGGCGTCGGACATGGGGGCAACCCGGCGTTGGGAAACGCCGGATTGTAGCAGCGTGGGGCCGCAGTTTCCTGAGCGAAGACGGGAATCGGGACCGCTTCGATGGACGCTCAGGGCCGGATTGGGCAGACTTTCCGTGTTCCCCACCCGGATATCGCTCCCCATGCGCCTGTCCCGCCTGCTTTTCGTCTGTTTCATGCTGGGCCTGGCCCCGCTGCTGTCCGTGCACGCACAGGGACAGGTATCCCCGTACACGGTGGTCGTTTCCGTGGCCGATACCAGTGACACCGCCCGGGATGCCGCCTTCAGCGATGCGCTGGCGCAGGTGCTGGCGCGTACCTCGGGCGGCCAGGACGTGGCCAGCAAGCCCGGCTACGCCGACGTGCTCAAGGGGGCCTCGGGCATCGTCCAGCAGTTCCAGTACCAGCGCGCCGCCACCGGCATGGCGCTGCAGGTCACCTTTGACCAGGCCGCCGTGCAGCGCGCCGTAGGCCAGATGGGCGTATCCGGTGGCGGCTCCCGTCCGCCGGTGTTGCTCGTCATCCGCGACGATGACGGCAGCGTGCTTACCAAGGACGCGCTGGCCACGCTTACCCAGGCGGTCGCCGCCAAGGGTTTCAGCACGGTGCTGGCCGACCCCGCGAAGACGGGCGACACGCCGAACCTCAGCAGCGCCGAGCCCGACCAGGTGGCCGGGCTGGCACGGCAGTACAAGACAGGCCTGATCCTGCTGGGCCAGATGCACGGCAACGCCGCTGACTGGGTGCTGCTCTCCGGCGGCCCGCAGCAGAAGTGGACCACGCAGGGCGCCAATGCAGCCGCCGTGCTGACCGACGCCGCCAACGGCCTGGCCGATCGGCTTGGCAAGCAGCTCAACGTGATCGGCTCGGCCAGCGTCGACGGCAAGCTGTGGGTATCGCAGGTGAACTCCGCCATGGATTACGCCAACCTGGTGGCAGTGCTGCGCAACGATCCGAACGTGCGGCAGGTGACGACGCTGAGTTCACAGGGCGATGGCATGCTGTTCGCGGTCAAGGCCAGCCTGCCGATGGACGCGCTGGCCAACAGCCTGGCCGCCACGGGCCGGCTCCTGCGCGGCGACTCGCACAGTGATTCCGACGCCAGCCTGCGCTGGGTCCACTGAATTTCCGGGTGCGGTGAACGCCGCACCCCCGCGCATCGTCCGGGATTCGACGCGCGGCCCTGATTTCCGACCTCATGGGATGAGCCATGTCGATGACGCCTGACAGCTCCCGCCGCTGGCAATTGCTCGCCATCACCGGGGCCATCTTCTACGTGTTCTGGCTGCTGGCGCCGGTGCTGATGCCGTTCGCCTTCGCGGCGATGCTCGCCTACCTGGGCGATCCGCTGGCGGACCGCCTGCAGCGCCTGGGCATGGGCCGCACGCTGGCGGTGACCATCGTGTTCATCGTGCTGCTGCTCGCGGCCGTGGGCGCGTTGCTTCTGCTGATTCCGCTGATTTCGCGCCAGATCGAAAATCTGGTGCAGAACATCCCCCACTACGTGGACTGGGCCCGCAATACCGCGCTGCCATGGCTGCAGGCCAAGCTGCACCTGGACCCGAATGCGTTCGACACCGACCGCCTGACCCAGCAGCTCAAGGAACACCTGGGTTCGATCGGCAATGCCGCCTCGGTGTTGCTGGGGCAGATCTCCCGCTCCAGCGTCGGCGTGGTCATGTGGCTGACCAACATGGTGCTGATCCCGGTGGTGGCGTTTTATCTGCTGCGCGACTGGGACCGCCTGGTGGCCTGGATCGACCGCATGTTGCCGCGCTCCGTCGAGCCCACCGTGGCCCACCTGGCACGCGAGTCCGACAGCGTGCTGGGTGCCTTCGTGCGCGGCCAGCTGCTGGTGATGCTGGCGCTGGGCCTGTTCTACGGCGTGGCGCTGACCTTGATGGGGCTGTCGGTTGGCCCGTTGATCGGTATGATCGCCGGCCTGCTCAGCTTCGTGCCTTACCTGGGTTTCATCGTGGGCTTCGGCTCCGCGCTGATTGCCGCCCTGGTGCAGTACGGCGACTGGAACCACGTGTTGATCGTGGTTGGCATTTTCACCGCCGGCCAGTTGCTGGAAGGGTACGTGCTGGTGCCCCAGCTGGTCGGCGACAAGATCGGCCTGCACCCGGTGGCAGTGATTTTTGCCGTGCTGGCAGGCGGTTACCTGTTTGGCTTCCTCGGCGTGCTGCTGGCGCTGCCGGCGGCCTCGGTGATCCTGGTGGTGCTGCGCTACCTGGCCGAGCGCTACCGGCAAAGTGATCTGTATACCGAGGAGGGCGCGGGAGATCCCGTGCTCACTGAAGTGGATGTGATTGTCGACACCCCGCACGGTAAGGTGGAATCCCGCACGACCGTCGACGAACAAGGCACCAAGAAGGACGCAGTACCACCCCGATGATTCCGCAGATGCCGCTCGTATTGCGCTGGCCCCGACGCCAGCGTTTCGAACATTTCCATCCCGGCAGCAACGTCGTGACGCTCTCTGCCGTGGAGCAGGTGGCTTACGTGCCCGGCACGCCGTGGCTGTATCTGGCCGGGCCTTCGGGCAGCGGCAAGAGCCACCTGCTGGTGGCAGCCTGCCAGGCGGCCATCCAGGGAGGGCGCACGGTGCAGTACCTGCCGCTGGCCAGCATGGGCGACAAGGCTGCCGCCATCCGCGGCGTGGCGGGAAGCGAATTCCTCGCGCTGGACGACCTGGGTGCCATCGCCGGTGACCGCGAGGCCGAGCACGCGCTGTTTGACGTCTACAACCGGGCCAAGGCGGAGGGTGCCACGCTGTTGTTCGCTGCCGAAGCCCTGCCGACCCAGCTGGGGCTGGGGCTGCCTGACCTTCGTTCGCGCCTGGGCGCCTGCCAGCAGGCACTGCTGAAGCCGCTGGATGATGCCGAGCGTCGCGCCGTACTCCGCAAGGAGGCCGCAACGCGCGGCATCGAGCTGGATGACACGGTGCTCGACTGGCTGTTCGCCCGTTACGCCCGTGATTTGGGCGCCCTGCTGGACCTGCTCGATCGCATCGACCAGGCCTCGCTGGCGGCCAAGCGGAAGATCACCGTGCCGTTCCTGCGTGGATTCCTGCGCGAGAGCGAGCCTGGCGCCTGAGAAGATCGTCTGTGGGAGCGCACCCTGTGCGCGACAACCAGATCAAACAAGACCACAAAAAAAGGCGCCCAACGGGCGCCTTTTTTCCGGGAGGTGGATCACCTCAGGCCATCAATAACCGCGGCGTGGCGTTCGCGCCGATGGCATCCACCATCGCCTGCGCCACGTTGAGGTTGCCGGCGACGATGTTGCCGCTCTCCGGAATGCCGTCGCGACCGGCGAAGTCGCAGTAGCGGCCGCCTGCCTCGCGCACCAGCAGCACGCCGGCGGCCATGTCCCACGGCTTCAGGCCGATCTCGAAGAAGCCGTCGTAGCGGCCGGCGGCCACATAGGCCAGGTCGAGCGCGGCGGAGCCGGAGCGGCGGATGTCCTCGGCCTGGCCAAGCAGGGCGCGGGTCATGTCGAGCTGGGCGTCCAGGTGCGAACGCTGGCGGTACGGGAAACCGGTGGCGATCATCGCGCCGCCCAGGTTCTCACGCTTGGCCACGCGGATGCGGCGGTCATTGAGGTAGGCACCGTCGCCCTTGCTGGCGGTGAACAGCTCGTCGCGCAGCGGATCGAACACCACCGCGTACACCGGCTCGCCCTTGTCGAGCAGCGCGATGGAAACGCAGAAGTGCGGGATGCCGCGCAGGTAGTTATGCGTGCCGTCGAGCGGGTCGATCACCCAGGTCAGCGGGCCCTTGCCGATCGCGCCGCTTTCCTCGGCAAGGAAGCCATGCGTCGGGTAGGCGCGCTTGAGTTCCTTGATGATCTCGGCTTCGGCCAGGCGGTCGACTTCCGAGGCGAAGTCCATGCGTTGCTTTTCGACGACATTGAGGCCGTCGATGCGATTCATGTAACGCAGGATGATGTTTCCTGCGGAGCGCGCGGCGCGCACCGCGACGTTGACGGCGGGTCTGGGCATGGCTTCGGCTTTCAAAAGAGCGGGGTTTCGGCGGCAAAGTCTAGCAGACAGACGGCCTCCGGGTCAGGCCGACCCAAGGGCCGTCGGGCGGCCGGGTTTGACAGGAGGGCCAGACATTTCCAAGCTTTGCGCCCGTTTGCACGAGTTTCCCCGCCCCCATGAGCGCTGAATCCGACCTCGCCGCCCGCATCCGCTACGTGCTGGTGCGCACCTCGCACCCCGGCAATATCGGCAGTGCCGCCCGCGCCATCCGCACCATGGGCTTCGACCGGATGGCCCTGGTGGCACCGCACCGGTTCCCCGACAGGGAGGCTTCCGCGCTGGCCGCGGGGGCGGACGACGTGCTGGAGAACGCCACCGTCAGCGAAGGCCTGGTGGACGCCCTGGCGGGAACCAGTCTGGCGCTGGGCCTTTCAGCCCGCCGCCGTGGCGTGGACCTGGAGGAGATCACCCCGCGCGAAGCGGCGGCCCGTGCGCTTGCCGCCGCGGCTCGTGGTGAACAGGTGGCGCTGGTCTTCGGCAACGAGCGCACCGGGCTGGAGAACGAGGAACTGGCGCGCTGCCATGCCATGGTGCGCATTCCCAGCGTGGACGACTTCAGCTCGCTCAACCTTTCGCAGGCCGTGCAGGTGATGGCCTATGAGCTTCGCGTGGCGTCGCTGGGCGAGGTGGCCGTGCCTGTTCGCGCGGATGCCGAACCGCCCGCCGATGCGGCGCAGATGGAGCGCTTTTTCGAGCACCTGACCCAGATGCTCGACGACATCGATTTCCACAAGGGCCGCGCGCCGACCACCATCATGTTGCGCCTGCGCAAGCTGTTCCAGCGCGCCCAGCCGGACGAGCGCGAGCTGCGCGTGATGCACGGCATTTTCGCCGATGCGCAGCGCATGGCGCAGATTGCCACGGACAAGATCAAGGCGCCCAAGGGCGGTTGATCAAGGGACAACTGTAGGAGCGCGCTTGCGCGCGACCGTTCTTGGCGCTGCGGTCGCGCACAAGTGCGCTCCTACAGAGAGCCACGGGCGCGGTTGCTCAAAATCCGTCTTCTTCCACGTCGATGTTCGCCAGCCGCGTGATGATGAGCTTGTCGATGCGTGCGCCGTCCAGGTCCACCACTTCCACGCGATAACCGTGCCACTCGAAGGTTTCGCCGGTCTGCGGGATATGGCCCAGCACCGCCATCACCATGCCGGCGGCCGTGCGGTATTCGTGCTCCGCCTCGCCGGGCAGGGCGTCGACCTTCAGCAGTTCGCGCAGGTCGTCGGTGGAGAGCGAGCCGTCGACCAGCCAGCTGTCGTCGCCGCGGGGCGTGATCAGCGGGCTTTCCTTGGGATCGTTGTTGCCCAGCTGCGTGGCACCCACGATGGCCGCCAGCAGGTTGTCCAGGGTGATCAGGCCCACGATGTCGCCGTACTCGTCCACCACCAGTGCCAGCTGGGTTTCCGCGTCGCGGAATTCCTCCAGCAGATCCAGCGCGCGGGCCGTGGCAGGCACGTAGAGCGGCTTGGAAAGTTGCCCGAAAATATCGGGCTTGCCCTGGGCAAAGCCGCGCAGCAGGCGCTTCACCTCTGCCACGCCAAGGACGTCGCTTTCGTCTTCGCGGTACACCGGATAGCGCGAATACGGCGTGGTGCGCAGGATCTCCGCGTTCTCCTGGTAACTCGCCGCGGCGTTGAGCCACACGATGCGCGTGCGCGGGGTCATCATGCTGTCCACCGTGCGGTCGCCCAGGCGCAGCACGCGGTTGACCATGTTGTGCTCGTCGCGATCCAGCACGCCGTGCTCGGCGCTTTCGGCCACCAGCAGGCGGATTTCCTCTTCCGAGGCAAAGTCGCTGCCGCGCCCCTTCACGCCCAGCAGGCGCAGCAACAGGCCGCTGCAGAAATTGAGCAGCCATACGAACGGTGCCGCCATGCGTGACAGCACCATCATCGGCATGGACACGTAACCGGAGATCAGTTCCGGCGCCGACAGGGCGAGCCGCTTGGGCACCAGTTCCCCGATCACGATCTGGATAAAGGAGATCAAGGTGAAACCCAGCAACAGGCCGATGACCTTGGCATAGGGCTCCATCCAGGCGGCCCGACCGCCGTGGATGGCGTCGGCGATGTGGTCGCCCAGAGCGTCGCCGGCCAGGGCACCGGTGATCAGGATCACCAGGGTCATGCCCACCTGCACCGTGGACAGGAAGCGCTCGGGCGCCTCGGCATTGCGCAGGGCCACCCGGGCCCGGCGGCTGTCGCGGGCCATCTGCTTCAGGCGCGTCTTGCGCGAGGCCACCAGGGCCATCTCGGACAAGGCGAAGAAGCCGTTGAAGAAGGACAGCAGTACGACGGTAAGGATTTCGGTCAGCATCGGGGCGGCCGGCCGTGGAGGTCGCGGGAGGACATGAGACGGAGTGTAAGGCCTAAGCGCCTGTTTACGACCTCCGCGGAGATCGCGGACAGGCGCTGACCCCGGCCCGGCATGTGGCAAACCGCCCCAGGGGCAAAACCGGCCCCCTTGGACCGGGCAAGGGCTTGATGCGGTGCGGCAGGGGGCTCCTGTAACATAGCCGACATTTTCCGCCCCGCACCCCAGGCAATAACCGCATGTTTTCATTGCAAACGATTTTCGGCAAAGGCGACAAGTTCTATGGCTTGCTCGAGCAGAGCGCCGAGGCTGCCCACGAAAGCGCACGGGCCCTTCACGAGCTGGTGACCCGCAAGGACCACGCGCCGGTGATGGCCGCCTTCGCCGCGGCACGTGCACGCGAGAAGGCGCTGGCGGGGCAGATCAGCGAGGAGCTGGTGAACACCTTTGTCACCGCGCTGGATCGCGAAGACATCGAGGCGCTCAACTCCGCGCTCTACAAGATTCCCAAGACCATCGAGAAATTCGCCGAGCGCTACGAGATCGTGTCCGCCCGCATGGGCGACGTGGATTTCGGTGCCCGTGCACTCGTGCTGGAACGCGCCACCACGGTGGTGTCGGAGATGATCGGCGAGCTGCGCCGCGGCCTGCGCATCGACCCGGTGAAGAAGCTGCAGGATCGCCTGCAGACGCTGGAGTCCGAAGGCGACCGCATGCTGCTCTCGCCGTATCGCACCCTGTACGTGGAAGGCAATGACGCCATGCGTGCGATGCTGGCGAAGGATCTGTTCGAGCTGATCGAAAAGGCGATCGACAAGTGCCGCGATGTCGGCAACATCGTTTACTCGATTGTCCTGAAGAACTCCTGAGGCCGGCACGATGACCTCCTTCCTTTGGTGCCGCCCGGTGTCGATCCGGGCCGTCGGCGGGGTGCGTGCATGAGCATTGGCCTTGCCATTGCCGTGGTGCTGATCGCGCTGGCATTCACCTACATCAACGGCTTTCACGACACCGCCAACTCCATCGCCACCGTGGTCGCCACCAAGGTGCTGACGCCGGGCCAGGCGGTGATGCTGGCGGCGATCACCAACCTGATCGGCGCACTGTGGGGCACGGCGGTGGCCAAGACCATCGCGGCGGGGCTGCTCAACTCGCACGTGATCGATGCCGGCCCGAAACTCCTGATCTGTGCGTTGTTGGCGGCCACGGTGTGGAACCTCATCACCTGGTGGCGCGGTTTGCCTTCCAGCTCCAGCCACGCGCTGATCGGCGCGCTGGTCGGCGCGGCCATTGCCGCTTCCGGCGACAACTTCGCCGCGGTGATCTGGTCGCAGGGCGGCGACCATTGGTGGAACGGTAGCGGTGTGATCCCCAAGGTCATCGTGCCGATGGTGGTCTCGCCCCTGGGCGGTTTCATCATCGGTTTCACCGTGATGGGCCTGCTGTACGCGCTGCTCAGCTGGTTCGCCAGCAGCACCGGGTTCCTGCGCCGCTTCGGCCGCACGCCCTTCGTCAACAGCTTTTTCGGCAAGGCGCAGATCCTGTCCGCTGGCGCCATGGGCCTGGCCCATGGCTCCAACGACGGCCAGAAGAGCATGGGCATCATCGCCTTGGCGCTGGCCGGGGCGACGGCGGCAGGCCAGTTCGATGGCTTGCCGGGCTGGTTGGGTTTCCTGCGCATCCAGGGTGCTGCCGGTGGCGGCTTCGACGTGCCGATGTGGGTGGCGGTGGTCTGCGCGCTGACCATGGCGATGGGCACGGCAAGCGGCGGCTGGCGCATCATCAAGACGCTCGGCCACAACATGGTGAAGCTGCATCCGATCAACGGTTTTGCAGCGGAAACCAGTTCAGCCAGCGTGATCCTGCTCGCCACCCATTTCGGCATTCCCGTGTCGACCACGCACAACGTATCGGCCTCGATCATGGGCGTGGGTGCGGCCAAGCGCTGGAACGCCATCCGCTGGTCGGTGGTGGAGCGCATGGTATGGGCATGGATCCTCACGCTGCCCATCACGGCCTTGCTGGCCTACGGCATGGTGCGCCTGTCCGCCATGTTCTGAGTTTGTACCTGTAGGAGCGCACTTGTGCGCGACTGCCGACCGCCGAGGTCGGCTTCAATGTCGCAGTCGCGCACAAGTGCGCTCTTACAGTAAGGACCTAAAGATCGTCGCCACCCGCTGCCACGATCCGCTCCAGCTGATCCCCCAGCTCGCCCAGCTCCTCGATCAGCCGTTTGAGCTCGGCGGCATCCAGCAGCTCGTAGGGACGGTTCTCGCACAGGTGCAGGTAGGGCGAGCCGTCCAGGTCCGCCACGGCCAGAAACCCCTTGCGCTGTTCCCAGTTGAAACGCAGGCAGCGCCGGGGATCCGCCCCCGCCAGGGGGCCGACCGGCGTGGAAATGCGCAGGTAGCGCCGCCCGGCCTCGTCTTCCAGCTCGGCGAGATAGATCCCCTGGTGCCGGTCGTGCGGCAGGCTCAGGTCGAAACTGATCAGGTAGGGGTCGTTGTGCCGCAACGAATGCAGGCTGCCTATATGGGAACGCACGGCTTCGAAATGGCGCATGGTGCGATCTCCTTGGCAGGCGAATCTGGCCTCGCTAATGTGCCACGACCCGGTGTAAAGAGCCTGTTGAAGATCATGGACAAACCCATGAACGAAGCCCATGTCCGCATTTTTGCTGCCATCGCAGCTATTCCGCCAGGGCGCGTCGCGAGCTATGGCGCCATCGCAGCGCGGGCCGGATTGCCCGGTCGGGCAAGGCTGGTGGGCAGGGCGCTGGGCGAAGTGCCCGATGGCATGGAGCTCCCTTGGTTTCGCGTGCTTCGGTCCAGTGGGCAGATTGCGTTTTCGCCGGGAAGCCGTGGCTTCCGCGAGCAGAGCAAACGCCTGAAGGCGGAAGGTGTGGAAGTGCGCAACGGCCGAGTGCCGATGTCGGCGTTCGGGCTGGATGCTGATCTTGATCGGGCCCTGTGGGGTATGCCGGGGTAAAAAAAGGGCGATCCAGATGGCTCGCCCTTTCATTTTCTGGTTTCTGACAGCTTAGAACTTCTGGTTGTACGACACGTACCAGAAGCGGTCGATATCGAAGTTCGGGTTATATGGCGGGCTGCCGGTACCCGAGGTCGGCACGCTGTAGTAATACGAGCCCTTCTTGTTGAAGATGTTATTCACGCCAACGGTGAACACACCTTTCCATGGGGCCGTGTAGCGGAACTGCGCATCGTTGAATGCCACCGAGCCCTTTTGGCTCATGCCGGGCGTAGGCCACCAAGGGTTTGTGTAACTGGGGGAGCTGCAGTCATAGACGGCACCGCTTTGGGCCGTGTAGCACTGATCCTTCAGGCCCGAGTAGTAACGAATCGTCCAGCTGGCACCAAACTGCTTGAGATCCCAGTCCACCTGAAGGTTGGAGCGCACACGGTAGATGGCGTCTTCACCATCGAAGAAGCCCACCAGTTCCTTTGGCGTTGCGCCGGGGCCACTGACCGTCTCGTACTTGGTGAGGTAGGTACTGTCCGAGGCGATACGGAAGCGGCCAAACGACGTGTCCGGCAATTTGTAGTGAATGCCAAGGTCGTAGCCCGCGGTCTTCAGCGAGCCTAGATTGGCGAGACTTTCGTTGAGCTGATTGACTGAGCCTTGAACCAGGCCAGTGTTGGGGTCCGCCGCCGACGCACGGGTAAAACGCCCGCAATAGTTGGGGTCATTCTGGACGTAGCACAGATCGAGGATCTGATCGGCGTATACGGTTGAAATGATGTTCTTCACGTAGATGTCGTAGTAATCCAGCGTGAAGTCGAGACCGGGGGCGTAGTGCGGGCTATAAACGAAACCCGCCGTGCGTGTGATGGAGGTTTCCGGTTTCAGGTTGGGATTGGAGCCGGAGGTGAACGGGACCGGCGTCTGTGATCCATAGCCATTGGCTTGTGTGTAACCCGCAGGTACACCTGTGGCCGCGCAATGTGCCTTGATGGTGGCATTCGTAGCGGCCGCACCGGACACCGAGTCGCACGGATCCTGGAATGTCTCGAAACTCTGGCCTGGGCCGCCGTAGAGGTTATCGATGGTCGGTGCGCGGAAGCCCTGCGCCCAGGTTCCTCGTATCAGCAAGTCTTCGATGGGGCGATACCGCAGGCTGTACTTGTTGTTGGTCGTGCTCCCGAAGTTGCTGTAGTGCGAGTAGCGACTGGCAACGTTCAGGCCAAGTTCCTGTGCACCCGGCAGATCGCGTAGCAGTGGTACATCCAGTTCGGCGTAGACCTCGTTGGTGTTGTATGCACCGCTGGTGGCATTGGCTGCCAGATCGGTGGTGTTGCCGTCGGCCACGTACTGATCGGGTCGATAGGCACCCTTTATGCCACGGTGTTCGATACCCAACGCAAGGTTCACTGTGCCTGCATTGCCCGGCATCTCGAACAGGCCGCCGGAAACGTTGGCGGTGTAGTCATCGGTCGAGCTGATCTGACGGGCTGACTCGTGGTAGTTCACATAGTTCCACACGGACTGGGGCGTGCCGCCTGGGCCTGCAAGGATGTTCCAAGGCACGCAGCCATCAGCGCGATCTGAAGCATTGGCGCACGCCAGCTGGCCATTGATCATGGTCGTGGGCCCCAGGGCGGCCTGTGCACGGTTCAGATCAAGATTGCCCGTGGTGCTGATGTGGATCTTGTTCTGTGAGTAGGTGTAGTCGGCGTCCCACGACCAATCGTGGTCAAAGAGTTTGAAATAGCCTTGTGCGCCAAGATTGATGTTGTAGATCTTGGAGTGGTTTTCCGTGATGCGCGGGATTTCCACCGTCCGACGATAGAAGGCGAGATCCTGACCGGGGAATGGGTTGTAGGCGTTGGCGCCATCAATCGTTACGCCCGTGGTGCCCGTGCTGAATGGATAACCTGCGAGCTGGGATGAGGTGTCACGGACAGAAGCAGAACCCATGCCGTGCAGGCTGATGTTGTCGGTGAGTTGGTATTTGTCCTGTACGAACAGGTTTTTCAACTTGGTGCCCGCGCGGAACGTCATGTCCTGGGTGCTGTTGTACCTGTCGGAGAGTGCGCCGGTGAACGGGTGGTAATTGGCAGGGTTGCTGGCGTCGCTTCCTTGATTGATGGAGTAACGTTTCTTGTTGTACGGATTGATGATGCTTCCGTATGCGCCGGTCGTGCTCCAGAAATCATCCGGATGTTCCGCTCCCTGTGGATAACGGGTCTCCGGCCGTTTGTTGTCCCGCATCGGGTCGGTTTGCTGCCAAGCCGCGCCGATGATGATGGAGTTTTTCTGGCCGGTGTGACCCCAGGTGAAGTCGTAGTTCTGCGTCTGTCCGTCACCCTTGCCATTCTGGCCGTAATAGACGTTGGCGTCGGCGCCGTCGAACTTCTCCTTGGTGACGATGTTCACCACGCCACCGATGGCGTCGGATCCGTAGATGGAGGAGGCGCCGTCCTTGAGGATGTCGATGTGGTCGATCATCGATACCGGAATGGTCGAAACGTCAGTCAGGCCATTCAGGCTCGAACTCCAACGACGACCGTTGACCAGTACCAGGGTGCGTTGCGAACCCAGGTTGCGGATGTTGACGTAGCGGCCGCCAACATCAGCACCATTCGATAGCGTGTCCTGAGGGGTGATGTCAGGCGTGCCCATGGACGGCATGCGGGCAATGATGTCGTTCACATTGGTCAGGCCCGTCGCCTGGATGGCAGCCTTGTCCATGGTGAACACCGGTTGCGACGTTTCCACGTCCACGCTGCGGATGCGTGAGCCGGTCACGGTGACGGTTTCGAGGCTCTTGGCCGATGACGCGTCGGCCTTCGCGGGAGCGGAGTCCTGCGCAAAGGCCAGGCCCGAGGCGACGAGCGTGCCGGCGGCGAGTGCGAGACGGATGGACGTTGCCAGTCCGCCACGATTGAACGATTTCATGTGTGTTCCCCAACATCCTGGTTATCAAACGGGGGCCTGTCCTGCTGCATTCGATGGGGCACGCGCGGCGTCGTTGCCAACGCTGGTGTGCGGTTCGACCATCGAGGGATACGCGGCATGGGCGACCCATGGCCCGGCGGTGGCCGGGCTTCTGAATAATGTTTTCTTTACCTTGGGGAGGCCCACTCTCGGCGGGCTATGCGGCATGTAGGGTCGAGACCGACGACATGGTCGGGATAATCAGAGTTGGTGTCAGTGGATGTGCTAGGAGGTTTCTGGGGCGATGGCTAAAGCCCCATTTTTGCTAGCATTCGCCGATGCCTTCTTCCCCCCAAGACATTCTCCACAGCGTTTTCGGCTACACCGAGTTCCGCGGTCAGCAGCAGGCCATCGTCGAGCAGTTGATCGAGGGCGGGGACGCGCTGGTGCTCATGCCTACCGGCGGCGGCAAATCGCTGTGCTATCAGATTCCCGCCCTGGTGCGGCAGGGCACCGGCATCGTGGTGTCGCCGCTGATTGCCTTGATGCAGGATCAGGTGGATGCGTTGCGCGAAGCGGGTGTGGCCGCGGCCTATCTGAACTCCAGCCTCAGCGCGGAGGACCAGCGCGATGTGGAGCGTGGCCTGCTCGAGGGCGAGCTGAACCTGCTTTACGTGGCGCCCGAACGCCTGCTGACGCCACGTTTCCTGAGCCTGCTCGAGCGCACCGAAGTGGCGCTGTTCGCCATCGATGAAGCGCACTGCGTATCGCAATGGGGCCACGATTTTCGCCCTGAGTATCGCGAGCTGGCGCTGTTGCACCAGCGCTTTCCGCAGGTGCCACGCATTGCGCTCACGGCCACGGCCGATGAGCGCACGCGCGATGAAATCGTCGAACGCCTTGCCTTGCAGCAGGCGCAGCAGTTCGTTTCCAGTTTCGATCGCCCGAACATCCGGTATCAGGTTGGGCAGCGTCACAACGCGCGGCGCCAGTTGATGGAGTTCCTGGAGCGACGTCGTGGCGAGACGGGCATCGTCTATGCGCTGAGTCGCCGCAAGGTGGACGAGACGGCCACGTGGTTGGCCGAGGCCGGTATCGAAGCACTGCCTTATCACGCCGGTCTCGATGCGGCCACGCGCAATGCCAACCAGCGGCGCTTTCTTCGCGAGGACGGCGTGGTGATGGTGGCCACCGTGGCGTTCGGCATGGGCATCGACAAGCCGGACGTGCGCTTCGTGGCGCATCTGGATCTGCCGCGCAGCATGGAAGGCTATTACCAGGAAACCGGACGTGCCGGCCGCGATGGCCTGCCAGCGGATGCGTGGATGATCTACGGGCTGTCGGACGTGGTGACGATGAGCCAGATGATCGCCCAATCCGAATCCGCGGACGATCGCAAACGCGTCGAGCGGCAGAAGCTGGAGGCCTTGCTGGCCTACGCGGAAACCACCCAGTGCCGGCGTGAACTGCTGCTGGCGGCGTTTGGCGAAACCTTCCACGGCCCCTGCGGGCGCTGCGACAACTGCATCGAGCCTCCCAAGACCTGGGATGCCACGGTGCCTGCGCAGAAGGCGCTGTCGGCGGTGTACCGCAGCGGCCAGCGCTTCGGGTCAGGACATGTCATCAGCATCCTGCGCGGGGAGGACAGCGCGCGCATGGGCGAACTGGGACATGATCGCCTGTCGACGTTCGGCATTGGTGCCGACATGGACGAGAAACAGTGGCGTTCGGTCTTCCGTCAGCTGCTGGCCATGGGTTTGCTGGAAGCGGATGCGGAAGGTTTCGGCACGCTGCGGCTCACCAAGACAAGTCGCGATGTGCTGGTGGGCAATCGTTCCGTCAGCCTGCGTGAGGACGCCAGGCCCGTGCGCGCATCGCGCAAGCGGCGTGACAGCCAGCTGGTCACCGGTGGCAGCCTGGGCGTGGAAGCCTACGAGCAGCCGCTGTGGGAAGAGTTGCGCAAGCTGCGTATCCAGCTGGCGCGACAGCATGGCGTGCCGCCGTACGTGATCTTCCACGATGCAACGCTGTTGGCGATGTTGCGTGCGCTGCCTTCGAACGAAGCGGAGATGGCATCGATCAGCGGCGTGGGCGAGGCCAAGCTGAAGCGTTATGGGCGCGACTTCCTGGCCGTGATCAACGCGCAGGAATAGGCCGGGGCGGGTTCCGCCAGGGGTGTGAGAGAAACCTCAGCCTGCGAGGCTCCAGCGGGTGCCTTCGCTCGATACGCGTGAGTGCGCAAGGGCCAGCTCGGGAATATAGCGCCACTGGTCGAGCTCGCCCGGCAGGCGTGCTTGCGGGTAGGCCATGCGGGTGGCGATCAGGGCGGCTTCGGCCGTGTCGTGGCGGCCGATCTCCTGTTCTTCGTGCAACACGCGCCATTGGCGACCGTGGCGGATGATGCGGAACAGGCCGAATTTCGACGGGTAGACGTATTGGGCCAGCATAGGATTCAACTTTTTTGGGTACGGCGGATGGTGCGCAGCTTGCCAACGGACGATGACTTCCCTGTGATTGCTGTCTGGCGTGTCCGTGACTGTCATGTTGCCGTTCTGTTTTGCCGTCATGTGAATCAGCAATTCGTGAAAAAGCTGTTTCCAGGTGTTGTATCCATAAAGAAAAGGCCCGCATTGCTGCGGGCCTTTCTGTATGCAGGCTGACAATCGCAGGCGTTACTTGCGATCGGCGGCCGTCGCGTCGCGAGCGGCGCGGAACTCCGAATCCTTGCTCCAGTCGGGCCAGGTATCGGAATTGGCCAGGTCGCTGCCGAGCTTGTAGAGCACCTGCAGGTCGCGCGCCATGCCGGTGAACGTCCAGCTGGCCTGCCACTCGTCCGACGGCTGGTGATAGTGCTTGGACACGTATTCGTCGGCCGCGGCCTTGCCTGCTGCCACGCCGCCATCTACCCAGTCGTCGCCTGACTCGAACGACACCGCCGGCACACCGCGCTTGGCGAAGGAGAAGTGATCAGAGCGGAAGAAGTGGCCCGCTTCCGGCTTCGGATCAGCCGTGTAGGTCATGTTCCACTTCTTGGCGGTATCGGTCAGCTCATCCAGCAGGTCGAGCTTGGCGTTGCCCGAGATGCTGAAGTTGCGCGAGGGACCGTGCGGATCGAGCGCGTCCATGTTGATGTCGGCCACCGTGGTAGCCAGCGGGTAGAGCGGCTTGGAGGAGTAGTACTCCGAACCGAGCAGGCCCTTCTCCTCGGCGGTGACGTTGAGGAACACCACCGAACGCTCCGGCTTGGGCTGGCTGGCGAAGGCGCGGGCCAGTTCGATCAGCGCGGCGGTGCCCGTGGCGTTGTCCACGGCGCCGTTGTAGATCTTGTCGCCCTTGGCATCCGGTGCACCGATGCCCAGGTGGTCCCAGTGCGCGCTGTAGATCACCGTTTCGTTAGGACGCTTGCTGCCTTCGATGCGGCCCACGATGTTGTGCGAGGTGATCACCTTGGAGTCGACCTTGTAATTGGCCGAGAAGGTTTCACCCTTCAGCACCACGGGCTTGAACTCGCGCGTCTGTGCCTGCTTCTTCAGCGCTTCGAAATCGAGGCCGGCAGACTTGAACAGGTCCACCGCCACGTCGCGCTGGATCCACGCTTCCACCGGCGTGTGCACGCTGGAGGGGTGGTCGCGAACCACGTCGAACTGGGTGTTCGTGTTGGAGTTGGCCACGGTGGCCCAGCCGTAGGAGGCCGGTGCGGTCTCGTGGATGATCAGCATGCCGGCGGCGCCCTGTCGGGCAGCCTCTTCATACTTGTAGGTCCAGCGACCGTAATAGGTCATGGCCTTGCCGCCGAAGTCACCCACGCCGGTTTCGAAGTCGGGATCGTTGATCAGCACCACGGCGATCTTGCCGTGCAGGTCCACGCCCTTGAAGTCGTCCCAGTTGCGCTCCGGCGCCTTCACGCCGTAGCCGACGAACACCAGCGGGGCGTCCTTGATCGACACCGCCTTGGAGCCGTCCAGCGCAGAGCGCACGGCAATTTCCTTGCCCTGAGTCAGCGCTTCGCTCTTGCCGTTGACAGTAAACGACAGGGACGGCTTGCCTGCGATATCTGACTGCAGCAGCGGCACGGCCTGGGTCCATTCGCGCTTGCCGTTCTTGAGATCGCCACCGGGCTGCACGCCCGCAGCCTTGAGCTGCGCAACGACGTAATCGATGGTCTTGGTTTCGGCCGGCGTGGCCGGGCCGCGGCCTTCAAAGGCGTCGGACGAAAGCGTCTTTACGTCTTCCGACAGGCGGTGCGGGTCGATGGTGGGAGTGGTCGGCGCATCGGCGGCGAACAGCGCCGACGTCACGGACAGGGCAAGCAGGGATAAGGCCAATCGCTTCATGGACAGCACCTAGCGTGGAAACGAGCGTCGATAGTAGAGACGGCTGGCGCCGCCGGTCCATAGGGGTCAGTGCCACGCAAGCGGCGGACGGCTCGGCGAGCGGGCGAAAACCCCTGAAAAACAGGCTTGCGGAGGGCCCGATAGTGACTTTCTTCACCCTCGCGAGGCCGAAAATGAAAAAAAACCGCATTTTTTCCGTCCTGCAGCTTGGCGTGATGGGCTGGCATGCCATACATTCCGCATGCCGAGAGGCATCAAACACCACCTCATATCGATTACCACGGGGAAATGTATGGCGAAGGCGCAGAAAGCAGCAGCAAAGAAGAAGGCCGCTCCGAAGGCAGCTCCGAAGGCCGCCAAGGCGGTCGTTCAGAAGCCGATCAAGGAAGCACTGGGCAAGTCCGGCCTGGTCGCCCACATCGCTGAAGCCAGCGGCGTGGTCGCCAAGGACGTGCGCGCGGTGCTGGCCTCCCTCGAGGCTGCCGTGACCGGTTCGGTGCACAAGAAGGGTGCCGGCCACTTCACGATGCCGGGTCTGCTGAAGATCACCGCCGTCAGCGTTCCGGCCAAGCCGAAGCGCAAGGGCATCAATCCGTTCACCAAGGAAGAGCAGTGGTTCGCTGCCAAGCCCGCCACGGTGAAGCTGAAGATCCGCGCACTGAAGAAGCTCAAGGACGCCGCTCTCTGAGCGTGACGTTGCACTAGAGCTTGCTGCCAGGTGCGACCTTCGAGTCGCACCTGGCGTTTCTGGGGGCAGGAAATCCAGGGAAGCGCGGAGCCGTGGTTCAACCGGCCGCTTCCAGTACAGGCATCCAGGCCGGTTGGTGCCGATGCCCCGATCTGTCATCGGATCCCGTTGCAGGGCCGCGCCAATGCTTGCCGCGTCATCGGCCTTGGCTATCCACACGCCTTTCTTGAAGTGCACGTCGCGCACGTGGGTATAGCCTCGCGTGTATAGCTGTGTGCGAACATCGGTTCCGCTCAGGTGGAGCACCTGTCTGTCGGGAAATATCTCGCCCGTGCGTGGATCGATGCGGACCGTCACCCTGCGGTCGTCAGCGTTGGGGCCTTGGTCGTCCGCATGCCGTTCCGGAGTGACAAGTCGCGCACCCTCTTGTAATCCTGCTGCGCGAATGGCCCCCGCACCTCGTGCCGGGTCAGTGCCTCGTGCGCCAGGGCGATGCCGGGAACACCCACGGCCATCACTGATGGTCGTCGGAGCGCGTTTCTTCATGGGCATGTCTTGTCGATGGGGATTCCGGGTGTTGTTCCCCTCTAAAAGAACTTGCGGAGAACGCTTCCGAATCCTGGGCTGATCCACCGGGCGCAGCACGGCGCACGTGCCGGGCAGGGAGCGGACACACGTTTCGTTGAGGCAGACGGGTTCATGCTTTGGTCGTGCGGCCAGTTCATAGTGGCCGTCGGCGCCGTGGTGGCGCCTGAGCGAGGCCGTGTCCGGAGGATGCGGTGGCGCGATCGACAAGATCACCCAACGAGGGCACGACATGGCAACCCCGAGCGATCTCCCGCTGAGTCTCTACAAGGCCAACACCGAGTTTCAGCTACGCGTGAACAAGCTGGTGATGGAGAACTGGAAGAAGTGGCTGGAACTGTCCACCCGTGCGATGGACGACGGCATTGCCGAGCAGCAGGCGAGGGTGGAGCAGCTGATCAAGGCCCAGGACTGGGCGGCGCTGGCCACCATGCCGGCCGATGCCTTCTGGCGCCAGTTGCAGCAGCGCATGGGCGACGCCAACGTCACCAACCAGATCGCTGCCAACGTGCAGGCACATTTCGCCCAGGCGCTGCAGGATGCCGTGCAGACCTGGCAGAAGGACACGGCCAATGCCCTGGGCACGGTCGGCGATGTCGGTTTGTCGGAACCGTGGAAAGACATCCTGTCCCCGTGGGGCAAGTTCCACCCCACCATCTGATCCCCGCCAGCGGCGCCCGGTGACTGTTCCCGGGCGCCGTTCTCCGGGGCGCTGGCGGAACACCATCGCCAACCCCGCGCGCACGGTGGACCAGCGTTTCTTTCTGCACACTCCATCGCGTCATCGCCGATGGCACCCATGGTCAACTGCTCCGCTGCGTTGACGGTGGCATTTTCGGCGACAGCCGGGCGGTGCGCAGTGACTTGGGAAAGATGTCGCGCATTCCCCGTCTTGTCACACAGGTTTAGTTAGCTAGGGGACTCCGCCTGCCGGCAGCGGCGCATGCCGAACGGCGGCGGGAATCGTGGACGGGTGAAGTGAGGACTGGGCATGGCTCAGTGGGGGCAGGCCGGCGAAGTGCCGGCTGATCACAGGAAGCGGGGTCAGGTGGCGCACGGCGATGGCCGTGCGCGCCGTCGTGCGCCCTTTCCGGGCCGGGCGGCGCTGGGGCTGGCGGTGCCCATCGCCACCCGACCGTCAGCGGAACGGATAACGGCCTGCCACTGATGCGTTACGCGATCTACTTCTGTCCTGCGCCAGCGAGCGCGCTGGCCGCCTTGGGGCGTGACTGGGTCAGTCGGGAGCTGACTGCCCAGGGCATCCCCGGCATTGGGCTCAGTCGGTGGAACGCGTTGGTGGCGGACGTGCGTCGTTACGGCTGGCACGCGACGCTGCGCTCGCCGTTCACGCTGTCGCCCGATGTCGACCTCAACGACCTGCGCCGGGCCCTGGAACTCGTGGCGCGATCGCATGCTCCCATCAACCTCACGCTGCGCTACGCCCGGCTCGCCGGGTTTCCGGCGCTGCGTCCGCTGGGCGAATGCAAGGCGGCGAATGCCCTTGCCGCGGCCTGCGTCGACGCGGTGGAGCCGCTGCGACTGCCGCTGGCGGAGAACGATTTCCAGCGCCGGGCGTCGGGGCTGGATGCCATCGAAACCCATTACCTTGGTCGTTACGGATACCCCTACGTGTTTGAACGCTACCGTTTCCACATGACGCTATCGGCGCCCGCTTCCGTGGAGGAAGAGCGTGCCCTGCAGCGCTGGCTGTCGCTCCGGGCCTCAATGCTGCCCACCGCCCGCCTCGATGCGCTGACCCTATGCGTCGAGCCGTCGCCCGGGGCTGCCTTCGAGCCGCTCGAACGCATTGCCCTGCACAAGGTGTCTGCCGCCTGATCGGTGCCCCTGCATGTGCCGCTGATGCGGGGTGACTGACGCTTTTGCAGCCAGCGAAAGGCCGCTGCATCGGCTCACGCCTGCTTGACGGGCAGGCGAGGAATCTCGTTTGGAGGGCGGTGTTCGCAGGTATTCCACCGCCAGGCAGATTCAGTCGACGGCATGCCGGGTGAGACATCCGGGGAGCGCGCCATGAAAAAGACCGTGTGGATCGTGGTTGCCAACCGCGGCGTGGCCCGCTTGTTCCAGGCGACTCAGGCCACTGGCCCGCTGGAGGAACTGGAAGCCTTCATCCACCCGGAGGCGAGGCTGCGCGACCGGGACCTGGTGTCCGATCGCCCGGGGCGTGGCTTTGAACGGGCCGGGCCCGGAAGCCATGCCGAAGAGCCCGATTCCTCGGTTGCCGAGGTGGAGGCTGGCCAGTTTGCCCTCGAACTCTCCCGGTTCCTGCTCAAGGGGCATGGTGACGGCCGCTTCGACATGCTGGTCCTCATGGCCGCCCCTGCCTTCCTGGGGGCTCTGCGGGATCGCCTTGGCGGGGCGATGAAGAACCACATCCTGCTGGAATTGGCCAAGAACCTGCCCCACGCCGATGCCGCCACCGTCAGGAGCTATCTGCCGGAACGGCTGTATTCGACGGTCGGCGGGTGAGGGCGCCCGTCACCCAGGCGGCGTTCGGATAAACCGCCTCCGTCCTTCTGCCTGGGCCGGTCCACCCCGAGCCTGTCATATCGCCGAAGCGATCCCGAAATGTTTGACGTGGTGCACATTTGCGGCGACTGGGTGCGCTACGATAGTCAAGCTTGCCGACAGGGTCGCTTCTTCACGCTCCAGCGTCCCGCCCGATGTCATTGGCCGCCAACGCCAGGTGCCCGGCGCAGGCGAGGGGAATACCGCACAGGGGAAAGCCATGCTGGACGCACCGTGGACTAATCCGTGGTTCCGCCGTATCGGCATTGCAGTCTCGTACGGGCTGTTCATCCTGTTTGCCCGTCAGATCACCATCTCGCATTTCGCGCTGCTCACGGGCGTCCATCTCGCTGCCCTGTTGCTGACCCGCTACCGCGACTGGCCGTGGCTGGTTGCCGGTGAAGCGGCGGTGCTGGTCCCGATCAGCATCCAGTGCATTCCGCAGCTGGGCGTGCCCTGGGCGCTGATGAATGTCGTTCCTGGCATCGTGATCATGGCGCCCGTGGTGTGGGTAGTCCGGGAGCGCTGGCCCGTGCTTGGTTCTCGCAACGTGATCAACATGGGCTCGCTGCTCGGCTGCTCGCTGCTGCTGTCCTTCCTGATGACGGCGTACAACATCGCTGCCGTGTTCGTCACCAAGTTGCCTGCCGGCTACGAAGTCCACTTCGACAAGCTGGCCGTGGAATGGGTGCTGGGCAATTACCTGGGGATTCTTGCGATCGTCCCGACCACGCTGTTTGCGCACCAGTTGCTCAAGGGTGCCCGCTGGTCTGAGCTGGGGTCGCGCCTGCTCGACAATCGGGCTGTGCTGGACAGCCTCTTCCTGGTGGTGCCGGCGTTGCTCCTGCTGGTCTGGATTGGCCTTGAGGCCCAGCACGTCCGGCAGATTGCCCAGGTCGCCATGTTCCTGCCCATCGTCTGGCTGGCGATGCGGCATGGCTGGCAGGGTGCGGCCATCGGTGGCACCGCATCGAGCCTGGCGGTGATGGCGCTGATGCCCGCCACCTACGACCAGCAGACCATCCAGGCCGAGGCCATCGTGGCTTTTGCCATTTCCTCCATGCTCTTGCTGGGCGCCCGTATCGGGGTGCTGAACCACCATGCCGAGCAGGAGCGGATGGATGTGCGGATGGCGCTTGCGCTTGCCCAACGCAACGTGCACATCGGCGAAATGCAGTTGCGCACGACGTCGCTGGCGCTGGAGCAGATCCGCGAAACCGTCCAGGCAAGTTTTGCGATGATGATGTCGCGCCTGCGCCATCTGCAGCCGACCATCGAAGACCGCAGTTATCACCGTCAGGCGCTGGTGGCGCAGGATCAGTTGTTCCGCCTCGCCGATAGCCTCTACCCGGTGACCTGGCGTGAACGCGGCTTGCCGGCGGCGCTGCGCGAAGGTGCCATCCCCCGTGCGCTCGACGAAACCGGCGTGGGCTACTGGTGCGATCTGCGTGGGCCGCTGAGCCGGCTGTCGCAGACGCTGCACCTGGCAATCTACCGCTTGGTCGTTGAAGTCGTGGCGGATGCGTGCAATCAACGAAACCTCAGCGAGGTCATCGTGCGCGTCCGTTGTGGCGAAAAGGCCGGCCGGCACTGGGCGCTGGTCAGCATCATTTTCCGCGATCAGGCCCAGACCGCTTCGCGCGTTCGCTGGGATGAACTCTTGCCGCGCGTGATGCGTTCCACCAGTGGCATGGGGTGGTCCGGCATTCGTGATCGCGCGATGACGTTCGAGGGCGACGCACGCGAGCATCAGCTCGCTGATGGCCGGCGCGTGAGCCTGTTGCTGCTCGATCCCATCACGATCAGCGACGTCTGACGTCGCTGATCGCTATCTGGCGCCTGGCTGCTTACTGGATGTGCGTATTGCACTGAATCGGGTCGCAAGACGCTGCCGCGGCCTTCAGCTGCATCGTACCGTCGCTGAGCGGCGTGGCCGTCACGGTGGTGGCCGTGTCCTGGTACACCGTGGTCGGCGCAGCAGCCGGCGCTGCTGGTGCTACGGCGGGCGCCTGCTGCGGCGTGCTCACCAACTGCGAAAAACGACCTACCGGCAGGGTGATGAACTGGCCATTCGCGGAACCGACCGCGCCCAGAACGTTGCCGTTCACGTCGTTGATCTGCACGAACTGAATGCCGCCAAGCGTAAAGACGTAAGCGTGGAAATTCGGGCTGCTGCTCACGTCGGACGCATTAGGCCAGGATTGGCCTAGACCGGAAGCGGGCGGCTGGTCGGCGAAGGCGGCCCCCGAAAAAGCGAGAGCCAGCACACCAAAAAGGCATGCGCGGGACGAGAGGGCTTTCAACATGACGGACCCCTTTACTGGTGATGTGCTCAGGTATTGAGCATCAGCCCGAATGTATCACCAACTCAGCGTCATACCTTGTGACTATTGGCTATTTACGCGCGACATCTGCCGGAAAAGCGCACACACAAATTCTGCGTAATAGCGGTCGCTGGACATGGCATAAGCTGCTAATGAAGAAAATGCCTTGTTATTGAATAAGCCGCTGTACCGGGTGTTTCATCTTTTCGTGGCGGCGCGTTCGGTGGGCAAGGGCGGGGCGAACATTAAAATGTGATGGAAGTCACGTCATTCGGCCCGATAAAAGGCCGGCGCTTTCGGCGCTTGCAGGCATTGGGTTGGTGGCAGGTAATGAGGCGAATCGCACCGTGGGGTAATACCTCGCGCTTATTGCCCGGTAACCGCCCATGCGTGTTGCGTGGATTTACTGGGTCGAGATACGGAGGGAGTGGAAGTCCCTGGCTCGCAATGACCTTGGTAAATGTACCGAGGCCCGGAGGTACTCTGCCTGATGCAATTTTTATGCAGCGTAGTGGACTTCATGTCGACAGTGACATGGCCCCACGTACCTCGTGCGTGATGCGCCCGAGCACGGTCATCGGTTCCACGGAATGGATCGGCGTATGTGCGAATTCCGGAACGAAAAAAACCCGCTTCTTGCGAAGCGGGTTTTCCGAATCATGGTGGCCGGGGACGGAATCGAACCGCCGACACGGGGATTTTCAATCCCCTGCTCTACCAACTGAGCTACCCGGCCAGAATGCCTGCAGGCATCAACGATGCTGCGTGGAGCCGTGCATTAAATCGGAAGCGGGCCGGTTCGTCAAGACTCCGTGTTCGGATCCACGTAGCCCTCGGGCTGTTTCACGTCCCCGCCGAACAGGAATTTCTCCATTTCCGCGCTCAGGAACTGGCGCGACTTGGGGTCCAGTGGGTTGAGGCGATATTCGTTGAGCAGCATGGTCTGGTGGGCCAGCCACTGCTGCCATGCTTCCTTGGAAATCTCGGCATAGATGCGCTGGCCCAACGGGCCGGGCCAGGGGGCGAAGTCCAGGCCTTCGGCATCGTGGCCAAGCTTGGCGCAGTGAACGGTACGACTCATGAGTTGCGGCCCATCGTGGGTGGTTCAGAGGTTCTGCAGCAGCGTGCGCACCGGGGCGGGCAGGCCGAGTGCGGCTCGTTCGTCCGGAGCGCACCAGCGCAGGTTTGAATTATCGGCGATGCGCGGGCGCGCTGTCGCCTCATCGAACAGCAAGGGTTCGACCTTCAGCCGATAGTGGCTGAAAACGTGGACGAACGACGGCAACGCCTGCGCGTCGTCGATGGTCGCCATGGACTGAGCGGCGCGCCATGCCTGATCGTGGTCGCCGGCTTCCGGCAGGCTCCACAGGCCCGACCAGACGCCCTGCGGGCCACGTCGCTCCAGCAGTACGCGTCCTTCTGCATCGCGCAGGATCAGCATGACGGTGTCACGTGTCGGTACGGCTTTGGTCGGTTTGGCGCTGGGCAGTTGCGTGGTTAGGTCGTCGCGTTTGGCGACACAGTCGCTGGCCATGGGGCACGCATCGCATCGCGGCTTGGCGCGCACGCATAGCGTTGCGCCCAGATCCATGATGGCTTGCGTGTAATCAGCGGTTCGTTGCGCAGGCGTCAGCGCCTCGGCGTGTTGCCACAGCACTTTTTCCACGGGGCTTTGCCCGGGGTGCCCATGAATGCCGAGGTGGCGGGTCAGTACGCGTTTGACGTTGCCATCGAGGATGGGAAAACGCAGGCCGTAAGCCTGGGCCAGGATGGCCCCGGCGGTGGAGCGGCCAATACCGGGGAGCTCAGCCAGCGCAGCGAAATCACGCGGCAACTCGCCGTCGTGCTTATCCACGCAGATCTGTGCGGCGCGTTGCAGGAAGCGTGCACGGCGGTAATAGCCCAGGCCCGACCACAGCGCGAGTACGGTGTCCTCTTCGGCGCTGGCCAGATCGCGCAGCGTCGGCAAGGTGGCGACAAAGCGCAGGAAATACGGGATGACCGTGACCACCTGCGTCTGCTGCAGCATCACTTCGGACAGCCACACGCGATACGCATCGCGCGGGTGCTGCCAGGGCAGGTCCTTGCGGCCGTGTTCGTCGAACCAGGCCAGGAGGGCGGACGCAAAGGGATTCATGGCGATTTGCGCGCAGGCGCAGGCTTGGTGGCAGGCGACGGTTTCGCGGCAGCGGGCGGCGGTGCCGTGCTCGTCGACGAAGCCGGCACGTTGTCACCGGCTTCAATGGTCAGGCCTTCGACGCTGATGTCGCCGGCATGGATGGTCGCGATATCGGCGTGACCGCTGCCCGGCGGCACGGCGAGTCGCGGGCCGTCGTCGTGGTCCAACTGCGACCACCACGAGGCCAACGCCAGCGGCGGGATGTGCAGGTCGGCGTGATTGTCCGGGCCATCCAGTTTCAGGGCGAGCATCAGCGGATTGCTCTGGTCGGCAGGCGTCAGTTCGATGGCCACGTCGTACACGCCGGTGTTGGCGTGGTCGAGCTTGCCGGACAGCTGTGCCGAAGCATCCGCCGCGCCGCGCCAGCGCGCATTGCCCGCCAGGTGCAGGTTCAGCGTGGTGCTGTGGGCAAGATGCAGGCCGATGTTCTGCAGCACCAGCGTGCCGCCCTTGATGTCCGGCGTGACCGAGAGGCGCAGTTGCGTGGGGATGCCCTGCGCATCCTTGGCCGTGATGGTGAGCGGGAACGGATGACGCGCGGCGAGTCGTCCCGCGTCGAGTTCGACATCGCCCAGCAACATCTGGTTGCCGCGCACCAGGCTGCCGCGCGTGATGTGCACGCCGGCATCGATGCTGGGAATGCTGGACGGAACGCTGGCCTGGCCGGAAGGCAGGTCGTCCAGCCACGACTGCAGTGCATCCAGATCCACGCGCGGTGAGTCGATGCGCATCTGCGAGATCACCGTGTCGCCGTGCACCAGGGTGCGCCAGGGCAGGGCAAGCGTGCCGCGTGCGGCGAGCAGGATCGGCATGTTCGCGTTCTGCGCGCTCAGCGTGATGCCTTCCAGTTCCAGCGCGGGGCGCGGGAACAGGGCCGGCGTTGCCGGGCTGGAAAGGCTCAGTTCAAGGCCCGCATCGCGGGCCTGTTTCTGCAGCATGGCGGTGATGCGCTCCGGCTGGAGCAGCACGTGCACCGCGATCAATGCAACCGCCACCAGCAGCAGCGTGGCGCTGCTGAGCACGATGAGCGTGAGGCGGAGCCAGCGCGGCACCCGTCAGGTCCCCTCAGCCCTGGCCCAGATTGGCCGGGAGCAGGCCATCGACGTAGGCGTCGGCATCGAACACCCGCAGGTCGGTCGCGGTTTCGCCCAGGCCCACGTAGCGGATCGGCAGGCCGAATTCGCGCGCCAGCGCGAACACCACGCCGCCCTTGGCGGTACCGTCAAGTTTGGTCACCACCAGGCCGGTCACGCCCACGATCTGGCGGAACTGGCGCACCTGGCTCACGGCGTTCTGGCCGGTCGTGCCGTCGATCACCATCAGCACCTCGTGCGGCGAGTCGGCGTCGATTTTCTTGAGCACCCGGGCGATCTTGCCCAGCTCGTCCATCAGGCCGCCCTGGGTGTGCAGGCGGCCCGCGGTATCGGCGATAAGCACGTCGGCGTTGCGTGATCGTGCCGCCTGCAGCGCGTCGAAGATCACGCTGGCGGAATCGGCGTCCTGGCCCTGCGAAATCACGGGCACCTCGTTGCGTGCGCCCCAGGTCTTGAGCTGTTCCACGGCGGCGGCGCGGAAGGTGTCACCGGCGGCGAGCAGAACCTGCCGCCCCTCGTCGCGATAGCGGCGGGCGAGCTTGCCGATGGTGGTGGTCTTGCCTACGCCGTTGATGCCCACGGTGAGGATCACGAAGGGCTTGATGCCGCCCACGTTCAAGGGCTTTTCCACCGGGCGCAGCATGGTCACCAGCGACTGGCGCAGGGCGGCCAGCAGCGCGCCCGCATCGGCGAACTCGCGCTTGTGCATGCGCTTGCGCAGGTCTTCCACCAGCGCCGTGCTGGCTTCGACGCCCACGTCGGCAGTGATGAGGGTGGTCTCCAGCTCGTCCAGCAGGTCGTCGTCGAGCTTGGGGTGACGCGTGAAAAGCGACGACAGGCCGCGCGCAAACGCGCTGCCGGAAAGGCGCTCGCGCCAGCTGCGCTTGGCCGGCACGGCCGACTCGACCACGGCGGCGAGCTCGGTGGCTTCGTCTTCGGCGGGTGCTTCGGGGGCGGGCGGGGTCTCGGCCAGTGCCTCGTCCAGGGCCGGGCTGGCGTGATCGAGGGAAGTGGCGTCCGTGTCGTGGGCGAAACCTGCGGCCGGGCGGTCTTCGACCGCGGGTGCGGTCGCCTGGCCCGGTGCGGCGTCAGCGGGTTTCTTCTTCCAGAACTTGAGCATTGCGGCAGCGATTCAAAGACAATGGCGGGCATGCTACCACCCCCACCCATACTCACCGCTGAGTCCGGCTGCCCATGAAGGGGGCGTCCGGGCGTATCCGCATCATCGGCGGGCAATTGCGCAATTCGCGACTTGATGTTCCTGACCTGCCGGGCCTGCGGCCCACGCCCGAGCGGGTGCGCGAGACGCTGTTCAACTGGCTGGCCCCGGTCATTTCCGGCGCCCAATGCCTGGATCTGTGCGCAGGCACCGGTGCGCTGGGCATCGAGGCCCTGTCGAGGGGCGCGGCCGGCGTGCAGTTCGTGGAGCGTGACGCCCGGGCTGCGCAGGCCCTGCGCGAGAACCTCAAGCGCCTGAAGACCGAAGGTGGGCAGGTGGCCGCCGCCGATGCGCAGGCTTACCTGCTGGCTGCCGCCCGGCCGTTTGGGCTGGTGTTCCTGGATCCGCCGTTTGCCCAGGAGCTATGGACGCCGCTGGCGAACCGGCTGGAGGAGGGTGGCTGGCTCACGCCATCGGCATGGATTTATATAGAGGCTCCACGGCAGTCGGCCCCGGTGCTTCCGGCCAGCTGGGCGCCGCATCGCGAGGGCGCGGCAGGCGACGTGCGTTTCGCGCTCTATCGACGCTCTTCCTGACGGCGGCGTATGGACAGAAGCGGGCTAGGCGGCTGCTTCGAACGGGCCTAAGCTAGCCGCCCCTCCCCGCTGACAGTGATTCGTCACGTGAACAAGCCGCCGGTCAACCAGCGTCTCGCCGTCTATCCCGGTACGTTCGACCCGATCACCAATGGTCATGCCGACCTGGTGGCGCGTGCCGCGCCGCTGTTCGAACGCATCATCGTCGCGGTGGCCGAGAGCCCGAACAAGGGCAAGGGCCCGGGTTTCAGCCTCAACGAGCGCATCACGCTGGCGCGCCTTGCACTGGCCGACCTGAAGAATGTCGAAGTGCGCGGTTTCGACGGCCTGCTGGCGCACTTCGTCGAGGAATGCGGTGCCGGCGTGATCATCCGTGGCCTGCGCGCCGTTTCGGATTTCGAATACGAATTCCAGCTGGCCAGCATGAATCGCCACCTGATTCCGCAGGCCGAAACGCTGTTCCTCACCCCGGCCGAGCAGTACAGCTTCATCTCCTCCACGCTCGTGCGGGAGATCGGACGTCTGGGTGGCGATATCACCGGCTTCGTGCACCCGGCCGTGCAGCAGGCCATGCGCCAGCGCTGGCGCTGAGGCCGTTTTGCCGGGGCTCGTTGCCCCGCAGCGCAGCACGCGGGCCAGTGTCGGGGCGGGGCGGGCTCGTGTATCCTCGCTCGCATCCTGCGGACAGGACAGTCGCACGCCGCGGGTCAGGGGTACACGTTCACATGGTTGCCTGGCTGCCATGAGACAGGTGGACACTCCCGGCCCAGACCATGCTCTGTCGCATGACGGCCGAGAGGTTGGTCATCCAACGGATCCCGATATCAGATTCCACCATTCCAAGGTGACCACCATGTACAAGTACGCCCTCCTTGCCGCCCTCGCGATCACCGGCCTGGCCGCCTGCAGCCAGCAGGAAGAAGCCCAGCAGCAGCCGACCGAACAGGCCGCCGCCGTGACCAAGCCGACCGATCCGAACGACTCCAAGGCGTGGAACGCCTACCTCGGCCAGATCGTCCAGAAGAACATGCAGGGCATGACGGCCGACCGTCCGTTCCCGTACCTGGTGCCGGCGGGTGACAGCGACGACGCCAATGCCCTGCGCCAGCGCCAGCTCGAGCAGGTGCAGGACACCGTGGCCCGTGGCGTGCTGCCGGGCAACATGCTGGTGTTCGCCGGCCCGGATTCGGCCAAGACCGCCGACTTCGTGACCGAGGCCTTCAAGGATGCCAAGCCGGGCGCGTTCAAGGACGTGATCGTGCTGGTGATCGGCGACGCGGCCGACAAGGACAAGGTGAGCGGCGTGCTGCAGCCGACCGGCGCCACCGTCCGTTACGTCAACTGGTAAGTACCGGTTCGCGCAGTTGTTCCCGAGCCCGCGGCGCGCAAGTGCCGCGGGCTTTTGTTTTCCCGGTGGTGCATCCATGTGATGGAAAGATCCTGCGCCGCACCACCCGCGCCCAGCATGTAAACTCAGCAAATGTCTCTGAAAATCCTCGATACCTGCGTCAATTGCGACGTCTGTGAACCGGTTTGCCCGAACAAGGCCATCTCGCTGGGCGAGGAGTACTACGTGATCGATCCGTCGTTGTGCACCGAGTGCATCGGTCACTATGACGAACCGCAGTGCATCGATGTCTGCCCGGTCGAGTGCATCATCATCGATCCCGAGCACACCGAGACGCACGATCAGCTCGAACTCAAGTATCGGCACCTGATGGCCCTGGACGGTGACGCTGCGTCGTCGTCGACCGGTGCATCCACAAAGGACGACGCATGAAGCACCCGTTGAACTGGCGCGTGACGCTGCTGGCCCTGCTGGTTTCCTCCAGCGCTGCTTTCGCCGACAGCCGTCCCGCCACGGCACCTGCTGCCGCCACCGCTCCGCACGTCATCACGCAGCGCCCCGGCCATGCCGGTATTGCCAGCGCGAACTTCCATGCAACGGATGCCGGCCTCGAAGTGCTGGCCAAGGGTGGCAACGCGTTCGACGCGGCCATTGCCGTGGCGTCCACGCTCTCCATCGTGGAGCCGGAAAGCTCGGGTATCGGCGGTGGCTTCATGGCCGTGCTGCATCGCGCGTCCGATGGGAAGGACGTGTTCATCGATGCGCGCGAAACCGCGCCGGCCGCGGTGAACACCAAGGATTACCTCAACAAGGACGGTACGCCCAACCGCGACACCGCCCTCAATGGCCCGCTCTCCGCCGGTATTCCCGGTGAGCCCGCCGGCCTGGCGTGGCTGTCGAAGCACTACGGCAAGCTGCCGCTGAAAGATGCGCTGACGCCGGCCATCCGCCTGGCGCGCGAGGGCTTCCAGCCGGATGGTCGCCTGATCAATGCCATCACCGAGCGCCAGGACGACATCAAGCGCTGGCCGGCTTCCACGGCCAAGTACCTGCCGGAGGGCAAGCCGCCGGTGGCGGGGCAGGTGTGGCGCGATCCGGACCAGGCACGCACGCTGGAAATCCTGGGCGAGCAGGGTGCCGACGGTTTCTACCGCGGCGAGGTCGGCAAGAAGCTGGTGGACGCGGTGCGTGCCGCCGGCGGCAACTGGACCGCGAAGGACCTGGAGAGTTACCAGATCAAGGAGCGCACGCCGATCACGGTGGACTACCGCGGCTACCGCGTGGTCACCGCGCCGCCGGCCTCGTCGGGCGGCGTGGCCGTGGCCGAGATCCTCAATATCCTCTCCGGCTACGACCTGACCAAGCTTGACGATGCCCATCGCACGCATCTGGTCATCGAAGCCATGCGTCGCGCGTTCCGTGATCACAACGACTACCTCGGCGATCCGGACTTCGTGAAGATGCCGCTGGACATGCTGCTGTCGCCTTACTACGCGGCCGGCCTGCGCATGACCATCCTGGCCGACAAGGCCACGCCTTCGTCGATGCTGCCCGCCAGCATTGCGGTGGATCCGGGCATGCACACCACGCATTTCTCGGTGATCGACAAGGGCGGCAATATCGCCTCCATCACGCTGACCGTGAACTACACGATGGGCTCCACCTTCGTGGCCGCCGGCACCGGCGTGCTGCTGAACGACGAGATGGATGACTTCGCGCTGGTGCCGAACAAGCCCAACGTCTACGGCCTGCTGGGCAGCGCGGCGAACGCGCCGGAGCCGGGCAAGCGCATGTTGTCGTCGATGACGCCGAGCATCGTGTTCGGTGCAGACCGGGTGGGCGTGATCGGTTCGCCGGGTGGCTCCACCATCATCACCCAGGTGCTGGAAGGCATCCTTGCGTTCATGGATGGCAAGGACGCGCAGGGCGTTGCCGCGCAGAAACGTTTCCATCACCAGTACATGCCCGATCGCGTGGACGTGGAGCCGGGTGCCTTCGATCCGGCCACCGCCGATGCGCTGACCCGCATGGGCCACACGCTGAAGGAACGCAGCCCGTGGGGCTACATGAACGTGGTCACGTGGGATCTGAAGACCAACAAGCTCGATGCAGCGAGTGATCCGCGCCGCGAGTCGGGCCTGGGCAAGGTGCAGTAACCATGGAGATGTGGTCGCTGATCGGCAACTCGCAGAAACTCGACGGCGGCGCGATGTTCGGCAACGCACCGAGGGCCCTGTGGTCACGCTGGATCACACCTGATGCGGAGAACCGCATTCCTCTGGCCTGTCGCTGCCTGCTGGTGAAGGGTCTGGACGGCAAGAACGTGCTGTTCGAAACCGGGATCGGTGCGTTTTTCGAGCCGGCGCTGCGCGAACGCTATGGCGTGGTGGAAGACCGCCACGTGCTGCTCGATTCGCTGGCGCAGGCCGGGCTGACCCACGAAGACATCGACGCGGTGGTGTTGTCGCACCTGCACTTCGATCACGCGGGTGGCCTGCTCGCGGCATGGGTTGAAGGGCAGCCGCCCAGCCTGTTGTTCCCCAAGGCCACTTATCTGGTGGGTGCCGGACACTGGCGCCGGGCGCTCAAGCCGCATCCGCGCGACCGCGCCTCGTTCGTGCCCGAGCTGCAGCCGCTGCTCGAGGCGAGCGGGCGGCTGGAGCTGGTCGACGGCGAGCATTCGAAAGCCTTGGGTGATGCCGTGCGCTTCAGCTATTCGGACGGCCATACGCCCGGCCTGATGCTGGCGGAAGTGGGCGGTGTGGTGTTCTGCGCCGATCTCATTCCCGGTCGCTTCTGGGTGCACCTGCCCATCACGATGGGCTATGACCGTTATCCGGAAAAGTTGATCGAAGAGAAGCAGGTCTTCCTGGACGACAAGCTGGCCCGTGGCGTACGTCTGTTCTTCACGCATGATCACGATTGCGCGGTCGCGCGCGTGGTGCGCGACGAGCGCGGTCGTTATGGCACCGCTGACGAAAAACAAGAGATGCACGGACTGGCGGCCTGAGCGGTCGCCAACAGGGGAGAGGGATAAACATGCAGCCGTGGTTGCGACGCGTACTGGGTGTGATTCTGCTGGTGGTGGGCGCGGCACTGGCGATGCTGACCGAGCAGGGGGTGCTCGAGAACCGTCATGCGTCCGATCGCCATGGCGGCCCGATTGTGGATGTGGGTAGCGGTGCCCCATCGGATCGCATGGAGCGCGGCAACCTCGTGCGTGTCTCCGGGCCGGTCCGTGTGGTGGAGCAACCCTATGATCCCGAGTTCGGCCAGCGTGCGAACGCGCCTGTGCTGATTCGTCACGTCGAGATGTTCCAGTGGCGGGAAATCCGCGTGGGTAGCGACGTGCATTACGAGCAGGATTGGGTGGATCGTCCGGTGGATTCGCGTCGCTTCGTGCAGCCGTCAGGTCATGCGAACCCGGAGCGCTTCCCCATTGAAGGCAAGCAGTTCGATGCCGGTGAGGCACGCGTTGGCCGCTATGCCTTGTCTCCGCCGCTGTTGCATGCGCTGCCGGGCAGTGAGCTGATCACTCCCGAAGGCAAGACGCTGCCGGTCAATCTGGCGGCAGCCTTCTCGCTCAGTGGCAATTACTTCACCACCAGCGTGCACGCGGACCGCCCGATTCTTGGTGATCTGCGCGTGAGCTGGGAGGTGGTGCCCTCGCAGGTGGTTACGGTGTTGGCCCAGGTCAGTGGCGATCAGCTGGTGCCGGCGGCGAGTGCCATCGACGGCAAGGGCTTTGACGTGCAGAGCGGTGAACGCTCGCTGGTGGACGTGGTGCCTGACGTGCCGGCGCCGCCCTCACTCGCCTGGCTGCGTCGCCTTGCTGCCATCTTCATTGCCGTCTTTGGCGCATGGTTGTTGCTGCCCGAGCGTCCGCGCACGCATCATGACTTCCTGCTCGCCGTGGGTAGCGGCACCCTGCTGGTATCGGCGATGGCCTGCGTGATGTGGCTGGGCACGGATATCGTGATGGGCGGACTCTGGTTCGGAGCGGCACTGGCGGGCATGGCCCTCGCCGTGTGGCGGCTGCGCGTCACCGCGGAGCCGGCACTGTCCTGATGACGGCGCCCTCTCCCCCGAAAGGAAGAGGGGCCGGGAAGCGGATTACCAGATCTTCACGCGCTGGTTTTCCGGACGCCACATCGGCTGGCCCTGCTTCACCCCGAAGGCCTCGTAGAAATCCGGCACGTTGGACAGCGGGCCGTTGACGCGCCACTTGGCGGGTGCGTGCACGTCCGCCAGCAGGCCAGTGCGCAGCTTCTCTTCGCGCTCCTGCGACAGCCATCCCAGCGCGTAGCCGAGGAAGAAACGCTGCAGCGGCGTATAGCCTGCAATCTTCTCGCCCTTCTGGTACTGCGCGGTCTGCTTGAAGGCATCCAGGCCAATCATGATGCCGCCGAAGTCGGCGATGTTTTCGCCCAGGCTGGCCTGGCCATTGATGTGCAGGCCGGGCAGCGGTTCATAGGCGTTGAACTGCTTCACCATGACGTCAGCGCGCTGCTTGAAGCGCGTGGCGTCGTCCTTGCTCCACCAGTCCTTCAGATTGCCCTTGGCGTCGTACTGGCGGCCCTCGTCGTCGAAGCCGTGGGTGATCTCGTGCCCGATGGTGGAGGCGGCCACGTAGCCGTACACCACGGCATCATCGATCTGGTTGTCGGCGAAGCCGGGGATCATGAACTGCGCCGCAGGAAGCACGATCTCGTTGTTCGACGGGTTGTAGTAGGCGTTGTACGTCTGCGGCGTCATTTCCCATTCGTTGCGGTCCACCGGCTTGCCGAACTTGGACACCGCGTCGTCGAACTCCCAGTGCATCGCGCTCATCATGTTCTGTGCGTACGACGCGCGCCCGATGGTCAGCGCGGAATAGTCCTTCCACTTGTCCGGATAGCCGACTTTCTTGGTGATCGCTGCCAGCTTTTCATGCGCCTTGGCCTTGGTGGCCGGACTCATCCAGTCCAGTTTGTCGATGCGCGCGCCGTAGGCGGTACGCACCGCTTCCACCATGGTGTTGTAGCGCTGCTTGGCGGCCTCGGAGAAATAATCCTTCACATAGATGCGACCCAGGATCATGCCCAGCGCCTGGTTCTCCGCGCGCAGCGCGCGCTTCCAGCGCGGCTTCTGCTCCGCCTGCCCGTTGAGCGTGCGGCCGTAGAAGTCGAAGTGTTCGTTGTCGAAGTCCTGGCTCAGGTAGCTCGCATAGGTATCCACCAGCTGGGCGCGCATGTAGTCGCGCAGCACGGCCACCGGCGTCTTGGCCAGCTCCGCCTGCAGGCTCTTGTAGAACTCCGGCTGGCCCACGATGACCGTGCTGGCGGGCAGCTTCCAGCCGGCGAGGCGGGTGTTCCAGGCGATGGAGGGGGTATAGCCGGCGGTGAGCTCCGTCGGCGCCATCTTGTGATAGTTCTTTTCCGGATCGCGCAGTTCGGCGAGTGGACGCGACGCCTTGGCCAAGGCGGTTTCCAGCGCCATCACCTGCTTGGCGCTGGTGGCGGCCTCGGCATCGGATTTGCCCAGCAGGTGGAACACGCGCTGGAGATGCACGACATAGGCGGCGCGGACCTTGGCTACGCCCTTCTCCGGGTTGAAGTAGTAGTCGCGTTCCGGCAGGCCCAGGCCGCCCTGCCACAGGTGCACGGCCATCACGTCGCTCTGCTTTTCATCCTGCGTTATGCCGACGTCGAAGAACGGGCCGACGCCGATCTGATGCAACGCGAAGGCTTCGTCCAGCGCGGAGTTCACGTCGTGCACGGCATCGATGCGGGCCAGCTCGTCCTTCAGCGGCGTGGCCCCCAGGCGATCGGCCAGGGGTTGGTCCATCGCCACCGTCCAGAAATCGCCGACCTTCTGCTCGTCGCTGCCGGGCTTGGCGCCCTTGTCGGCGGCGGCATCCTCGCTGATCTTGCGCAGCTTGGCGTAGAGCTCGTTCTGCACGACCTGGCCGATGCCCCACTGCGATTCCTCGGCGGGAATGGGGTTGTTCTTCAGCCAGCCGCCATTGGCGAACGCGAAGAAGTCATCGCCGGGGTTCACCGAGGTATCGATGTGATCGGCCACCACGTCGGGCTTTGCCTTGGCGGGTGCATCGGCCGGCGTCGCGGCATACACACTGCCGACGGATGCCGCGGCAAGGGCCAGCGCGAGCAGGCGCCGGCGCAGAAGGGGCGAAGTCGCTTTCATGCGGTTGATACTCCTGACGGGAGGATGGAATCGTTGGCGTGATACGCACGAAGCGCAACCGGGCCGCAGCGGCCCGGTGCATGCGCCCCCTGCGCATGGAAGGGGTTCAGAGGCCCATGGCCAGTCGCGCGCCCAGGTCGGTCAGCGGCGACACCAGCAGCAGGCGGGCAAGGATCAGCACGATCATCACCGCCCATGGCGCGAAATCCAGGCCGCCGGCGGTGAGCTTGCCGCGCAGCGGGCGCATCAGTGGCTCCACCAGGCTGCCGGCAAGCCGGTAGACCGGGTGGTAGGTCTCCACCTGGAAAAGGCTCATCAGCGACCAGATGAAGATCAGCACCACGTAGAACATGGCGATGAAATCCAGCGTATCGGCGACGGACAGCA
Organism: Dyella telluris; assembly: GCF_014297575.1. Lineage (NCBI taxonomy): Bacteria > Pseudomonadati > Pseudomonadota > Gammaproteobacteria > Lysobacterales > Rhodanobacteraceae > Dyella > Dyella telluris. The sequence continues at coordinate 3,300,110 of NZ_CP060412.1, forward strand.
CCAGCAGCCCGAGCACATGCGGGAACAGGCCGAGCAGGGCGAACAGCACGATGCGCTTGACCAGCATCAACAGCCACACCAGCAGCAGGGCGGCGATGTTGATGCGTCGCCAGTTGGGCAGCAGGCGGCGCAGCGGCGCCAGCACCGGGTTGGTGCTGCGGTAGATGAACTGGCTGAGCGGGTTGTGGAAATCCGCGCGGCTGGCTTCGGCAAGCAGGCGCAGCACGAACAGCGTGGCGGCCGCGCCGAAAGCCAGTTCAACCAGGAACGAAAGGGCGTTGACTAAGTAACTCACTTGGCATCGTCCAGGGCAGCGGCCAGTTCGCCGCCGCGTCGCGTGGCGGCAGCCACGGCGCGGGCGATGACCTGGGCGAAGTGGTCGGCGGAAAAACTTTCCAGTGCGGCCTGCGTGGTGCCGTTGGGCGATGTCACCCGCTGGCGCAGCACGCCCGGGTCTTCGCCGGTCTCCATCAGCATGCGGCCGGCGCCCAGGCAGGTCTGGGCGGCCAGGGCGCGGGCCGTTTCGCGCGACATGCCCTGGGCGAAGGCGGCGTCTTCCAGTGCCTCCACCATGGCAAAGAAGTAGGCCGGGCCGGAGCCGGAGACGCCGGTGACGGTGTCGATCAGTGCCTCGTCGTCGACCCAGCGGGTGATGCCCACGGCATCCATGATGTGTTGGGCCAGGGCGCGCTGTTCCGGGCTCACCCGGCGGTTGGCGAACAGGCCGGTGGCACCGGCGCCGATCAGGGCGGGGGTGTTGGGCATGCAGCGCACGATGGCCAGCGCGTGGCCAAACCAGCGTTCCAGCTGGTCGATGCGCACGCCGGCCGCGATGGAGATCAACATGGGGCGCTGGCGGGCCAGCGTGTCACGCAGTTCGGCATGGATGGCCGGCATGATCTGCGGCTTCACCGCCAGTACCAGCACGTCGGCCTCGGCAGCGGCCAGCCGGTTTTCGCCGTAGCAGGCGATGCCGAAGTCGCGCCCCAGTTCCTGGCGGGCCTCGGCCCGGGGCTCGGCCACGGTGATCGAGGAGGCGGCCACGCCGGTCTTCAGCAGCCCTCCGATCAGGCTGCGCGCCATGTTGCCGCCACCGATGAAAGCGATACGTGTCATGAAAGAGCCTGTCCTGGTAGTTCAGAAGCGCCGCTGGCCTTGCCGTGGGCCACGCCGATGCCGGCCTACCTTACCGGACCCGGGCGCACGCGTCCCGTGGCTAAAGTGCCGGACAGCGCCGTGTCAGGCGGGCATTCTTCCAACCTGGTCCGCAGTTTGCGGCTTACGGCCAAAGGAAAGACTGGTGGCCCGGCCCGCGCCGCGAGTAGTATCGGCCCGCTGCTTTGGGAACGGGGAACGGACCGGTCGGACGGCTTGGCGCCCGTGCGCCGCGTTGTCGCGTCCAGAGGAACACCCCGATCCCCGGGCATGCATCGACCAGATGATCGGGTTCAAGGGGAAACCAGATGGATATCGCCGAACTGCTCGCCTTCTCGGTGAAGAACAAGGCTTCGGACTTGCATTTGTCCGCCGGCCTGCCGCCGATGATCCGCGTTGACGGCGACGTGCGCCGCATCAACATTCCTGCGCTGGACCACAAGCAGGTCCACTCGCTGATCTACGACATCATGTCGGACAAGCAGCGCCGCGACTACGAGGAATTCCTCGAGGTGGACTTCTCGTTCGAGATTCCCGGCCTCGCGCGCTTCCGCGTCAATTCGTTCAACCAGAACCGTGGCGCGGGCGCGGTGTTCCGTACCATTCCCTCCGAAGTGCTCACGCTGGAGGATCTCGCCGCGCCGCCGATCTTCCGCGAGCTGATCGAGCAGCCGCAGGGACTGATCCTGGTGACCGGGCCGACCGGTTCGGGCAAGTCGACCACGCTGGCGGCGATGGTGGACCACATCAACAAGAACGAATACGGCCATATCCTCACCATCGAGGATCCGATCGAATTCGTGCACACCTCGCAGAAGTGCCTGATCAACCAGCGTGAAGTGCATCGCGATACGCACGGCTTCAACGAAGCACTGCGTTCAGCGCTTCGCGAAGATCCGGACTACGTGCTGGTGGGCGAGTTGCGCGACCTGGAGACCATCCGCCTGGCGCTGACCGCCGCGGAAACCGGCCACCTGGTGTTCGGCACGCTGCATACCAGCTCGGCCGCCAAGACCATTGACCGCATCATCGACGTGTTCCCCTCCGGCGAAAAGCCGATGGTGCGCTCGATGCTGTCCGAATCGCTGCGTGCCGTGATTTCGCAGTCGCTGCTGAAAAAGGTGGGCGGCGGCCGTATTGCGGCGCACGAGATCATGGTGGGCATTCCGGCCATCCGCAACCTGATCCGCGAGGACAAGGTGGCGCAGATGTACTCGTCCATCCAGACCGGCCAGCAGTACGGCATGCAGACGCTCGACCAGAACCTGCAGGACCTGGTGAAGCGTGGCCTGGTGACGCGCCAGCAGGCGATGGGCTACGCGCGCAACAAGGATATCTTCAAGGGTTAAGCTGCACGGGAGCGGCGCAATCGCCGCCCTGTCTGCCTCGGCCTGACACTCCGTTTCCCTCCGGGAGGGACTTATGAGCGACTTCGATTTCACCTCCTTCCTCAAGTTGATGGTGCACAAGAAGGCGTCCGACCTTTTCATCACGGCAGGCGTGCCGCCGTCGATGAAGGTGCAGGGCCGCGTTGTGCCGATCACGCAGAGCCCGCTGTCGGTGCAGCAATCGCGCGACATGGTGCTCAACGTCATGACGCCCTCGCAGCGCGAGGAGTTCGAAAAGACCCACGAGTGCCAGTTCGCCATCTCGGCGCAGGGCGTGGGCCGCTTCCGCGTGTCGTGCTTCTACCAGCGCAACTGCGTCGGCATGGTGCTGCGCCGGATCGAGTCGAAGATCCCGACCATTGAAGAGCTGAGCCTGCCGCCGGTCATCAAGCAATTGGCGATGACCAAGCGCGGCATCATCATCTTCGTCGGCGGTACCGGCACGGGTAAGTCCACCTCGCTGGCCTCGATGATCGGTTACCGCAACGCCAACTCCACCGGCCACATCATCACCATCGAAGACCCCATCGAATACGTGCACAAGCACGAGGGCTGCATCATCACGCAGCGCGAGCTGGGCATCGATACCGATAGCTGGGAAAACGCGCTGAAGAACACGCTGCGTCAGGCACCCGACGTCATCATGATCGGCGAAGTGCGTACGCGTGAAACGATGGAACACGCGATCAACTTCTCCGAAACGGGCCACCTGTGCCTGTGCACGCTGCACGCCAACAACGCCAACCAGGCAATGGACCGCATCCTGCACTTCTTCCCGGAAGATCGCCGCTCGCAGCTGTTCATGGACCTGTCGCTGAACCTGAAGGGCGTGGTGGCGCAGCAGCTGATCCCCACGCCCGATGGCAAGGCGCGTCGCGTGGCGGTGGAAGTGCTGCTGGGCACGCCGCTGGTGCAGGACTACATTCGCCAGGGCGAGATCCACAAGCTCAAGGAAGTGATGAAGGAATCCACCAACCTCGGCATGAAGACCTTCGACCAGAGCCTGGTCGAGCTCTACCACGCGGGCGAGATCTCCTACGAGGATGCCCTGCGTCACGCCGACAGCTCCAACGAAGTGCGCTTGCGCATCAAGCTCGCCCAGGGCGGTGATGCGCATACGCTCTCGCAGGGCCTGGATGGCGTGGAGCTGGAGGAAACGAAGGACTCCAATACCTTCGGCGGCGGCATGCTGCACCGCTGAGCTGGCAACACGGTAATGGAAAAAAAGAAGGAGCCCTTGGGCTCCTTCTTCGTTTCAGCGGCTCCCTGCGATGCAGGGCTTACTTCGCGGTATCGCTGACCGTCAGGCCGCTGGCGTCGACGCTTTTCACGCCTTTCACTTTCTTGGCGATCTGTTCGACCTTGGTCTTTTCCTTGGTGCTGCCGGCGGTGCCCGTCAGGCTGACCACGCCGTCCGTGGTCGACACGGTAATGTCATTGCTCTTGATGCCGTTGGTGGTGGCAAGCTCTGACTTCACCTTGGTGGTGATCCACGTGTCGTCGGTCTTGCCCGCAACGGTCCGGTTGCTCTTGTCATGCATGGCGGAATCCTGCGCCTGTTGCTGCTGCTGCATGGCGGCGTCCTGGGCCTGGCGTTGCGCTGCTGCATCCTGAGCCTGTTGTTGTGCGGGTGCACTCTGGGCGGCGACCTGGGCGAATGGCAGGGCCGAGAGGGCAGTCACCAGCCCAGCGGCGATCAACGCCTTGCGAAGAAGGTTGTTCGTACGCATGGGGACATCTCCTGTAGTTGGTGAGCATGTAGTTGGTGAGCATGTAGTGGGGCGCTGTCCAGGGGACAGGCGAGCGCAGCAAGTGATGGCGTTCGCGGGGCCATACCAACAGCCCCGGCATGAATTGAAGATGGCTGGCCGATATTCTGTTCAGCGCGTCATTACGCTTGCCAACGTCGCGTCGCAATGATGTTGGCAGAATGTTTTGATCGCCAAGGTGGTGGCAGCCGTGATGTGCATCGCCATGAGCGGCGGGGAGGCGTGAGCCTTCGTTCCATGACTGTGGTGGTCGTGGACGATGTCGATGCGGGTGCGCGATCAGAATGCCGTGCGTGGCGACCCGTTATCGCGCGTCTTTTGGAATGGACGGCTATAGGACGTTTGGTTGGCAAGGCGTTTTTGTGCCGACCTGATTTCGTGTCGTGGTCGATCGTGAGATCCGGGTCTTGTCGGAGCGCCCGCCGTTGCCGCCGTATCCCACTGAGTTGCCGGTCACGCAGCACAAAAAAGGGGCGCCATTGGCGCCCCTTTTCGTTCCTTCGGCGATGAAGGATTACTTCAGCTCGGTCTGGCTGGTGATCACCAGGCCGTCCTTCGCCATGCGCATGTCGCCATTGAGCGACTTGATGCGTGCCGCCTGGGCCTCCATCGACTCGAACTGCGCCTTCGAGCGCTCGGCGGTGAGCTTGGCGCTGGCCTGGGCTTCCGCATCGTCGGACTGGCCGGTGGTGAGCTCGGCGATGTGCTCGGCCTTCTGTGCCATGGCCTTGACCCATGCCTGGTACATCTCGCCGCTCAGGCTGAGGCGACCGAAGCGACCGGCGTCGCCGCCGGCGGCATTGAGCAGTTCGCCCAGTTTCACGTCCTCGCCCTGGCCCACGGCCAGCGCCAGCGACTTCGGACCCATGGCGGCCCACACGGGTGCGCCGAGCGGCGCGGTGAGCTCGGGCGGCAGCGGCACAGGCTTGCCATCCTGCGTGAGCTTGAGCTGCTGCAGGCCCGAAGCGGCCATCTGCGCCATGGCGAGCAGGCCGGCGGGGTTGGAGGTACCGATCAGGATGCGACCGCTGAACTTCGGCATGCTGTCGCTGCTGCCGGGGTCGAAGCTGTCCAGCGCCACGCGCAGGCCCAGCAGGTCACCCACCGGCGGCACTGCGGCCTGCTGCGACAGCAGGCCGATCTTGGCGAAGCCTTCGTTGAGCTCGGCCAGCGAGGGGCAGGCGAACGGCTTGGCGGCCACGGCATCGGCCTGCGCGCTCAGGAACGGACGCAGCTGGGCGACCGGCAGGGCGAAGGTGATATCGAACGGCGCGGTGCCGGCGGCGCCGAGGCCGGGCAGCTCCACCTTCATGCCGCTGAAAGTCTTGGTGATGTCGTCAGCCAGCGCCACATCCCAACGGATGTCCTGATGCTTCTCGTCGAGCTTGGTGTAACCGAAGCTCACCGCGGGCACGCGCGAGGCGATGCGCACGGCGTCGGCTTCGCAGGCCGGCGACACTTGCTGCTGGTTGGCCACCGGTTCGCCGGTCTTGGCCGATTCGGCCTGGGCGCGGGCCTTGATCAGGGCGTTGAACAGCGGGTCCTTGCCACTGGCAGCCAGCGGCAGCAGGCGGGTCAGGTCGACCTGTCCGATGGCCCACGGCTGGTAATCCTTGGCCTTGGCCAGTTTGTCCAGGCGGCCGTCGTCCTGCAGGTTCTTTTCCGGACGATCGAGGCCGAAGGCCAGGCGCAGGGTGGCTTCCGAGGCGTCGGCGGGCAGCATGGCGGCCACCGCCTGCTTGCCCACTTCGGCCATCACGATCTGCACGCCGCTGTCGGCAGCGACATGCTTGCGGTAGCTCTGGCCGCCGAGAGTCGCCGTTTCGAACGGTTTGCCGTATGCGGCTTCCAGGCGGCCGATGAAGGCGTTGAAAGCCTGCGGGTCGGTCAGCTCGAAGCGGGCTACCGGCGACAGGCCCAGGCCGTAAAAGGCCGAGCGACCCCTGATATTGAGGCCGGCGTTCTGGGCGAACTGTTCGATGGTCTTGCCGTCGAGCTCGGCGATGATCGCCTTGAGCAGGCGCGACAGGTCGGGATCTTTCTCGGCCATGTCATCGGCGGTCGAGCGCAGCTGGGTCAGCTCCGACGGCAGCTGGGCGTCAGCCTGCACCAGCAGCGCCTTGCGCGTGTCGTCGCCCAGCACGTCCAGGTTGGCCACCACGTACGGCGTGTCCGCCGGTACGAAGGCCAGGGGGGCATCCTTGTCCTTGTGGTGGCATGCAGCCAGCAGCACGCCGGCGAAGCCCAGCGCGGCTATGCGCGTCGTCGATCGCATGTCTAATCCCTTGAGTGTGGTGATGTTGCGCTGCGCATTATGCCTGTGTTTGTGACATCCCGCGGAAAACCCTGCGATGGCGGGCTGCCACCGCGCCACGCGGAAGGACAGGGCCGGGCGGCAGCGTTTTGGCGCGATGCCCAGCCCGCCGGCCGAATGCCTGGGGGAGGGCACGTGATGCCAGCCCGGGTACCTCTTGTCCGGGAAAAGTCGAGACGCGAAGGGGCGTCTTGTGGGGATGTTTCGCAGCCGGGCCCACGGCATGACCTCTTGTCATCCCGGCAGGTCGGGCCCGGGCTGGTCATGCGCGCTATCGGGCCTGTGAGTTTTGTACGTCAGAGAAAGACGACTTACGCCTTCATCTAAACGCAGGCCGGCGCGATTTCTTTCGAAGTCGCGCTGACTCAAAGTCCCATCGCCAACGAACGCCGCGAAAGGGCGCTGTCCGACCGATCCGCCTTGCCTGGATGACACGGGCAGTCGCGCGCCATGGACTTGATGTTCGTTCTTCAGGGCAGCGGCTGGCCGGATGACACATCACCGCCAGGCACCTCTTTGGCACCTCCACGTTGATCGCCCATTACAAGCTGAGCCTTACCTCATGACCAAAAATAAATCGTCTCGCGGCGTGCATGCCTGCACCCGCGATCGTCTGCTGCGCTCGTTGCTGTCCGTTGCCATCGTCAGCAGTCTTGCTGTGGCGCGTGGTGTCATTGCGGCGCCATCCGGATTCACTTCACCTGATCTTTCGTTATCGGCATCGACCGGCGCGCCGACGTCGATCATGGGCCAGGTCGGCGATCCCGCCAGTTGGCGCAGCCCGGAATTTCTGGCGGATTGGGGCTTGTCGGCCATCGGTGCGGACCATGCCTATGCGCGCGGTTTGACGGGTGCGGGCGTGGTCGTTGGTGTCTTCGATTCGGGAACGTTCGCCGGACACCCTGAGTTTGCCGGCGACGGCAAGGTGTCCGTATTGACACTCGGCAACCCATCCTGCGCGACGTATCCGCGTGTTGTATTGGGCGGTTGCTTCTATTCCATTGGCGATCAACTGTTGACCAAGGTCACGGTAGAAGCAGGGGGCGATGCCTCCACCTCAACGCTGACGTACGACACCCACGGGACGCATGTGGCCGGCACCGTGGCGGCCAATCGCAACGGCCAGGGGATGCAGGGTGTGGCGTTTGCATCCAGGCTCGTCATCGGCACGGCCTTGGCCGATAAATATGAAGAGTTGTCCGTGGATGCGGAAGGTGAGGCAGTCGTAAAGCTGAAAGGGGCGAGCCCCGAGCCCGATCGCCAGGACATCATCGACTACTACAACCAGCTGAGCCAGCAGCATGTCCGCGTTACCAATCACTCATTTGGTGTACCCACCAAAAAGACGGATACGCTGGATGACATGCGCAAGATCTATCTTGCAAACCAGGCGTTCTTGGACGCCTATGCGGATGGCTCGATTAAGCACGGCATTCTCACGATCTTCGCAGCGGGCAACGATTCGGGGGCCATTGCCGACATTTACGCGGGACTTCCGGCCTTCCGTCCGGATGCAGAGCCCTATTGGCTGAGCGTGGTCAATGTGCGGCAGGACGGGAGCGGTTCGTACAGCATCGATCCCTCGTCCAGCATCTGTGCCTACACCCAGCGCTGGTGTGTATCGGCGCCGGGTGCGGAGATCTATTCCACGGTGGACACCAACGCCAAAGAATCGCCCGCTCCAGAAGTTGAAGGCAGCGGCACGGCGGCCGATCCCTACAGCTACACATTGCCGGACCATACGGGCGTTGCTGGTTATGCGAACGAAACCGGAACATCCATGGCGGCCCCTCACGTCACGGGTGCCCTGGCTCTGCTGTTCGAACGCTACCCCTATCTGACGGCGCCACAGGTACGCGATGTCCTGCTGACCACCGCCACGCCACTTGGGCCTGCCGACATTTATGGCTGGGGCCTGATCAACCTGGCCAAGGCCATCGATGGCCCCGGTCAGTTCCTCGATGACACCGTGGTCACCATGAATCAGCCTGCCGGTGGCGCCAAGGTATGGCAGGGCGATGCCTGGGACGACTGGTCCAACGACATCGCCGGCCCAGGCCGGCTGACCAAGGCCGGCATCGGCTGGTTGCGGCTGAGCGGCGACAACACCTTCGGTGGGGCAACCGTCGCCGATGGCATCCTGGAACTCAATGGCGCAAACCAGTTGGCGGGCGCGTTGGATGTCGATGGCGGCGAACTGCTGCTCAACGGCAGCCTTCATGACATGCAATGGCAGATCAACGATGGCCTGGGCGTGGTCAGTGCGACGGGCGCGTTGGACAACACCACCGTCAATGTCCAGGGTGGCGCCATGTCATTCAACGGCACCCAGCTGGGTGGCTCGACGTTGGTAGGTGCCGGTGGCTTCTTGAACGGTACCGGCTATCTCTCCGACACGCGCGTGGAAGGCACGTTTGCGCCAGGCAACCCGGGCGGAACATTGACCGTGAACGGTGATTACGCGCAGACCGGCAGCGCCACGTTCATCGCCTTGCTTGCACCCGGCGGTATCAGCAACCGGCTGTCCGTCACCGGTACGGCGGCGCTGGATGGCGGGCTGCAGGTGGCTTACGCGCAGGGACGCTATCTGCTGGGTGACCGGTTCAACATCATCGAAGCGAAGAGCGGCGTGCAGGGGCAGTTCGCGAGCGTCGAGGGTGGCGAGCTTTCCACGTTCCTGAAATTTGTCGCGGACTACCGCGCGTCGGGTGTGGATATCGCAGTGGCGCGCGCCGCGGGGTTGATCACGGCGGCCGCGACGCCCAACCAGCGTGCTGTGGCAGCAAGCGCTGATGCCTTGCCGTTCTGGCAGGGCTTGCCCCGTCCGTTGACGCAACTGCTTCCGGAGCAGGTGCCGGAGGCACTCGATGCGTTGAGCGGGGATCTCTATGCCAGTCTGCCGATGGTGCTGATCGAGAACAGTCGTTGGGTGCGCGACGCGGCGCTGAATCGTGCAAAGGATGCGCTGGTGCCGCTGGACGCCCATGCCACGACGGGCTTCTGGGTGCAGGCGTCGAGCGGCAACAGCTTGTTGCGAGGCAACGCGAATGCAGCGCTCGCGCAAACCAGTGGTGATGGCTGGCTGGTGGGCTTTGATCACGCCTTCGAGCAGGACTGGTTGCTGGGTATCGTGGGCGGCGTGGGGCATGCGCGCACCAATCAGGGTAACGAGCGCGATGCGAAGGCCACTATGCGGAATCGCTCCCTGAGTGCGTACATGGGCAAGGGGTGGGGTTCATGGAGCCTGCGCGCCGGCCTCGGCTATGCGCATAACCGCATCGAAAGCGAGCGGGGCGTGAGCTCTCCAGGGTTCAGCGATCGACTTTCCGCGCGTTACCACGCATCCACTCGCCAGGGTTTTGTCGAGGGCGCCTATGCCTTTCGGGGCAATCAATGGTCGCTGGAGCCTTACCTGCAATATGCCCGTGTCGGTGTGAGCACGGACGGTATCCAGGAGTCTGGTGGCCCGGCAGCGTTGCATGGAAACGTGGGGGCTGCATGGAGCAACTTCGCCACGCTGGGCATGCGCTATGACCTGGGAACGATGCCCGCCCAGCGGGACTGGATGCACCTGCGTGCGGGTCTTGGTTACCGCTACGCATCAGGCGATCTCAGCAAGCGCGCCTATATGGCCTGGAATGGCGGGGACATCTTTGGCGTGTCGGGAGCACCCATTGCCAGAAACGCGATGGTTGCGGAACTGGGCGTGATGTTTCAGCTCACGCCACATCAGCAGCTGGAGCTTGGCGGCAGCGGACAGTACGGCGGTTCCGCCCAGGACTACGGTGCGAATGCGCGCTGGACGCTGCAGTTCTGACCCGGTCTGCACCCTTGGGTGAAACGACACCTGAGGCCGGCGTCAGCCGGCCTCAGGTCAACCTGCATGACTCTTTGGTGTTGGGTTGCAGCCTTAGCGGCCCAGCACTTCCGCCAGCACCGCCATGCGCACGAACACGCCGTTGCCAACCTGTTCCAGGATGCGCGACTGCGGGCCGTCGGCCACTTCCGGAGCAATCTCGATGCCGCGGTTGAGCGGGCCCGGATGCATGACCAGTGCGCCCTTGGCCGCGCGGGCCAACCGCGTGTTGTCCAGGCCGTAGCGGGCGAAATAGGCCGCTTCGTCGGGCAGGTCCGTGGCCGCCATGCGCTCCTTCTGCAGGCGCAGCGTAATCACCACGTCGGCACCTTCCACGGCGGCATCGAAATCGTCGGTAAGCACGCAACCCGGAAATTCCGAGGGATCGGGCATCAGTGCCTGCGGCGAGCAGAGGCGGATTTCCTTTACGCCCATCGCCTTCAACGCGTGCACGTCGGAGCGGGCCACGCGCGAATGCTTCACGTCGCCGCAGATCACCACGATGAGCTTGCTGAAGTCGGGACGGTGCTGGCGGATGGTCAGCACGTCCAGCAGGCCCTGGGTGGGATGCGCGCGGTTGCCGTCGCCGGCGTTGATCACGGAAACGCCGCTCATGGCGTGGCGCACCAGTTCCTCGGGCGTGCCCGACACCTTGTGGCGCACCACGATGGCGTCCAGGTGCATGGCCTCCAGCGTGTGCAGCGTGTCGAACAGCGCCTCGCCCTTGCTGGTGGACGAGAACCCGATGTCGAAGTTGATGACATCCGCGCCAAGGCGGCGCGCGGCCAGTTCGAACGACGTGCGCGTGCGCGTGGACGGTTCGAAGAACAGGTTGAGGATGGTGCGGCCGTTGAGCAGGTCCAGCTTGCGCGTGCCGTGGGCGCAACCGTCGCGCATGGTTTCGGCGCGGTCGAGCAGGCGCTCGATGGTCTCGCGCGGCAGGTGTTCCAGGGTGGTGAGGTGGCGCAGGCGAGAGCTCATGGCAGGCGGGAATCCGTGCGAGGTGTCAGTGTCCGGCGGGTGCGGAAGCGAGCCAGCGTTCCAGAATCACGGCGGCGGCTTCGGCGTCGATGGTGGCGGCGTCGCTTTTCTTCTTCAGCCCCGCCGCGCGTGCGCTGGCGAAGCGTTGTGCGGCTTCCTGCGAGCTGTAGCGCTCGTCGGTCAGTGCAATGGGCAGATCGTAGCGCTGGCGCACCGTCTCGGCGAAGCGGCGCGCGCGCTTGCTGGCGGGTTGCTCTTCGCCGTCCAGTGTCAGGGGCAGGCCGATCACGAGCGTGTCGGGCAGCCATTCCTTGCGCAGCGCGTCGAGCCGGGACCAGTCCGGTTCGCCGTCACGCACGGCGATGGCGGCAAGGCCACGCGCGCTGCCCGTGAAACGGTTGCCGACAGCCACGCCAATCAGGCGGCTGCCGACATCGAAACCGAACACACAGCTCATGCGTGCCCTGCGTAGCCGGGCAGCTGCAGCGGATCGACGCCCACCAGTCCGGCGGCGGCGCTCCAGCGCTCCTCGAGCGGCGTGTGGAACACCACGCGCTCGCTGGCTTCGGCGGTGAGCCAGGTGTTGTCCTTCAGCTCCTGCTCGAGCTGACCGGCGCTCCAGCCGGCGTAGCCCAGCGCCATCATCGCCAGGCGCGGGCCTTCGCCATGGGCCATGGCGATGAGGATGTCGCGCGAGGTCGTGACTGACCATTCGTCGTTGATGCGGTAACTCGATTCCCAGTGGCCGGGCTCGCGGTGAAGCACGAAGCCGCGCTCCTGCGCGACGGGGCCACCGATGAGCACCGGCGCATCGGCCAGGTCCAGGTCGTTGCATTCCAGCTTCATCTGGGCAAGCACGTCGCCAAGGCGGTATTCGGAGAGCTGGTTCACCAGCAAACCGACGGCACCATCTTCATCGTGCTGGCAGATGAAGGCCACGCCGCGCGAAAACGGCGGCTCGGCCAGACTGGGCATGGCGATCAGGAACTGACCGGCCAGGGACGACGGTTGGGGATGGGGATTGGCCATGGGGGCATTGTAAGCCCTGAGGGGCCGCTCTGCCCGGGAGAAGCGGGTGCTGAGTTAAGCGAAGTGAGGAAACAGAGAAGGCGCAGCTGCTCTCACTTCTCACTCCTCTTCACTCGCTCCTCACCTGCTGTGCAGCGTGTCGTTGGGCATGAACTGCCAGGTGCGCGTGATGTTCAGCTCGTCGATCCGCTCCTTGTCCGCCGGCAGTGCGGGGAAGGGCGCGGCAAGGCGCACGATGCGTTGCGCGGCGGCATCCAGCAGCGGCTGTCCCGAACTCTGCACCACTTCGATGGCTTTCACCGAGCCGTCGCGGTTCAGCGTGACGGTGAGCAGCACGTCGCCGTGCAGGCCGCGGCGGCGGGCCTCGTTGGGATAGTTGAGGTTGCCTACGCGTTCCACGCGGTCCACCCAGCCACGCATATAGGCCGCGTAGACGTATTCCTTGGTATTGGACGAAATGAATTTCTTCTTCGGACGCTTGGCGTACTGCTGGCTCTGGTTGCGCACCTCGGCCGCCAGCTGCGCCATCTCCTGCTTGCGCTTCACTTCATCCGGCGAATCGGGGAGATCCTGCGGCGTCTGCTCCAGCTTCGCGCTGTCGGTGCTGACGCTGTAGTGGCTGTTGCCGGTGGTGGTGAGCAGCTTGTCCGGAGTGGCCTCCTGCGGCCGTGGGGCGCTGGCCTCGACCGGCTTGGGCGCCACGCCGTTGGAGGGGCGGGGCAGGTCGCCCGAGACAAGCTGGGAGGGGCGAGCGGCCTTGTCGCTTTCGCCGCCGCCGCTGTTGTTGGCCTGCGCCAGGAAGTCCGCCTTGTCCGGTGCCTCGCGGTTGGCCACGTCCACCAGGGTCACGTCGAGCGTGGGCAGGCTGGGCTTGGCCTTCACGTAGGTGAAGGTAATGCCCAGGATCACCACCCCGTGCAGCAACAGCGAGAAAAGCATCGTGGCGCCGAACATGTCGGCGCCGGTGCGGACAGCGGGTTGGCTCACGCGGCTCGGGTTCCGGTTCGTTGCTGCTCGATGACGTCGAACAGTTGACCCGCAATATTAAGCCCGAATTGAGCGTCCAGTTCGCGGACACACGTCGGCGATGTGACGTTGATCTCGGTGAGGTAGTCACCGATCACGTCCAGGCCTACGAAAAGCAGGCCGCGGCGGCGCAGTTCCGGCGCCACCTGAGACACGATCCAGCGGTCGCGGTCGCTCAGCGGCACGCCCACGCCACGGCCGCCGGCGGCCAGGTTGCCGCGGAAATCGCTGCCCTGCGGGATGCGGGCCAGCGCGTAAGGCACCGGCTCGCCGTCGACCACCAGGATGCGCTTGTCGCCGGAGGTGATCTCCGGGATGAACTTCTGGGCCATGGTGAACTGCTTGTGCTCGCCCTTGGGGCCGGCCGCGATCAGGGTTTCCAGCATCGAGTTCAGGTTGTTGTCCCCGGCCTTCACCCGGAAGATGCCGCGCCCGCCCATGCCATCGAGCGGCTTGAGCACCACCTCGCCGTGTTCCGCCACGAAGGCGCGCAGCTCGGAGGCGTCCCGGCTCACCAGGGTGGGGGCCATGCACTGCGGGAAGTGCAGGGCGAACAGCTTCTCGTTGCAGTCGCGCAGGGCCTGGGGGCGGTTGACCACGGTCACCCCGGCGCGCTCGGCCAGCTCGGCCACCATGGTGTCGTAGATGAACTGGGAGTCGACCGGCGGATCCTTGCGCATCAGCACCACGTCCATCTGGCGCAGGTCGGTCCACTGGGGCTCGCCCAGCACGAACCAGCCGGAGGGGTCGTCCCGGACGGAGAGGGGCGCCAGGCGGGCCCAGGGCTCGCCACGGCGGGCGGACAGGTCGCCCTGCTCCATGTAGAACAGGCTGTGGCCGCGGCGCTGGGCCTCCAGCAACATGGCGAAGGTGGTGTCCTTGGCGATCTTGATCGAGCCGATCGGGTCCATCAGTACGGCGACCTTGAGGGCCATCGTCATTCTCCGGTAGTAGAGCGTGTTCACTATGCGGCGCCCGGGAACGGGAGGGCGGCCGCATCGCAGCGTCGCAGTGTATGTCGTCCGGAGGTGGTAGATTGCGTTGATCCGTACAGCGATCAAGTAGTCTGCTGTCGGGGTTGGACCGTCCGGATTGTCGCCGCAGGGAAACGTTGCCGACCGCGCCCACGGTCGGCCGCCGGTGGCGGCAAACCGTTCGATTCAATGACGTAGAGCGCTATACCTGAGATTTCAACTTGACGTCACGTCGGGCAGGCGGTAAACAGCAACGCACGAGTGCCTGCCGGCTGAACGATAGCCGTACGACGTCACTGACGTGCGGTTTTTGTATTTTCACGATGTGACTGCCAGCCCATCGGTTGGCGGTCGCACGGTTTACCTGGAGCCAGGGGCGGGTCGCAGGGGGGTGTTGTGAACTTGAATATAAGTGGAAATGGCTTGGCCGGCCTTAAGGTCATGGTTATCGACGACTCGAAAACCATCCGTCGTACCGCCGAAACCTTGCTGAAGAAGGAAGGTTGCGACGTGCTCACGGCGGTGGACGGTTTCGAGGCGCTCGCCAAGATCTCCGACCAGAAGCCCGCGATCATCTTCGTCGACATCATGATGCCGCGCCTCGACGGCTATCAGACGTGCGCGCTGATCAAGAACAACCCGCAGTTCCGCGGGACGCCCGTGATCATGCTGAGCTCGAAGGACGGCCTGTTCGACAAGGCACGCGGGCGCATCGTGGGCGCAGAACAATACTTGACCAAGCCGTTCACGCGAGATGAACTGCTGGGTGCAATCCATCGACATGTCGTTACGGTTTAAGTCCGGCGACTACAGGGTCTGAGGGGGGCCTGTGGCCAATATTCTCATCATCGACGACTCGCCGACGGACGTGCGCGTGTTCACCACGCTGCTCGAACGCGCGGGTTACCAGGTTGACTCCATCGGCAACGCGGAAGACGGCATTGAGCGCGTGCGCGAACGGAAGCCTGATCTGGTCATCATGGACGTCATCATGCCGGGCATGAATGGCTTCCAGGCCACGCGCACGCTGACGCGCGACCCGGTTACGTCAGGCATTCCGATCGTCATGATCACCACCAAGTCCATGGAGACCGACCGCGTGTGGGGCCTGCGCCAGGGTGCGCGTGCCTTCATCACCAAGCCGGTCAACGAAAAGGACCTGCTGGCCTGCATCAACGATCTTCTGCCCAGCGCGGCGTGAGGCCAGCATGAGCCAGACTGCCTCGCTCCTGCCTTTTGAAATCCTTGCCCATTACGAGCGCCTTTCGCTGGCGCACGCATCGGGCACGCCGGAAACGCTGGAGGCCCCGGGCCTCTGGCGTGGCATTGGTTTCCGTGCCGGCAGCCGCCTGTTCGTCAGCGGCATCGACGAGATCAGCGAACTGCTGGCCGTGCCCTCGCTGACCCAGGTGCCGGGCACCCAGGCCTGGCTGCTGGGCGTGGCGAACGTGCGCGGCAACCTGGTGCCGGTCATCGACCTGGCACGATTCCTGTTTGGCGAACGCACGCAGTCGACCGAGCGCACGCGACTCCTCGTGGTGCGCCAGGGTGGCGGCAGCGTGGCTTTGATGGTGGACGAGGTCTTCGGACAGCGTACGGTCGATGCGGAACAGCGCCGTCACGCCGAAGAGGAAAACGATCCGCGCCTTACCCGTTTTGTGGACGATCGCGTAGGCGAGCCGAGGCTGGCGGTGTTCAGCATGGGCAAGCTGGTGCGCGCTCCGGATTTCCGTCAGGCCGCGGCCTGACGCGCAAGCGTTTGGACAACTAAGTAGGACCGGCGCTGCTCAAGGCCGGAATCAGGGCGATGATCCGACGCTTTCGCGGCCAGGGGTTGCGAAGCGTAGAAGGGCGAGGTGAACGAAATGAGCACTACAGGGGGCATGGGCAAGGAGCGAGGTTATACAGGCCTCATCATTGCGCTGGTCATTGCGTTCGGTTTCACGGGTGTCGACTTCGCCATGCTCACGTTGCGTGGCCGCGAGGACGCGCAGGCGACGGGTCTTACCACCCAGATCCAGGTGTTGTCGCAGCAGACCGCGAAGCTCGCACTGGAAGCCGCGGACGGTAACGTCGACTCCTTCAAGGAGCTCGAAACCAACCGCAACACCATCGATGCGGCCGTTCAGCGCCTGAACAAGGGCGATGAAAAGAGCGGCATGAAGCCGTACGCCGACAACAACGCCACCCCGGCGGGCCGCGCGGTCAGCGCGCTCAGCAACGCCTGGGGCCAGCTCGATGCGGACATCGGCAAGATCCTCTCGAACAAGACGCTGGTGGTGGACTCCTCCCAGCGCGCCGCCACCCTGGGTCGCGACCTGCCACTGCTGAACTCCAGCATGGAGCAGGTGGTGAACATCCTGCAGCAGCGCGGCGGCAGTGCGGAGCAGACCTATACCTCCGCCCGCCAGATGCTGCTGGCCGACCGTATGATCCGCCGAGTGCAGGAAGTGCTGCAGGGTGGTGACGCCTCGCAGCCGGCCGCCGACGGCCTGGCCCGCGACGGCCAGCTGTACGGCTCGGTGCTCAAGGGCCTGCTGGAAGGCAATACCGAAGTGGGCGTGCGCTCGATGGGCGACGCCAACGCACGCAAGATCCTCACCGACATGCAGGCCCAGTGGGACAACCTGCAGGACCCGGTGGGCAAGCTGGTCAGCGCGGCCGGCAACCTCAGCGAAGTGAAGCGCTCGGGCAACCAGGCCTCGCTCGACTCGCAGAACGTGCTGCTGCGCGCGAACGAACTGGCCGACCAGATCGGCAAGCTGCCGACCCGCCGCCTGTTCCCGAACCTGTGGTGGGGCGTGCTCGGTGCGATCGGCGCGGCCTCGTTCCTGGCCGTCCTTATCGTGCAGCTGATCGCCGACCAACGCCGCCGCTTCCAGGAATCGACCGAACTCAACCAGCGTAACCAGGAGGCCATCATGCGCCTGCTGGACGAAATGGGTTCGCTCGCCGAAGGTGACCTGACCGTCAAGACCACGGTGACCGAAGACATCACCGGCGCCATCGCCGACTCGGTGAACTACGCCATCGACGAGCTGCGCACCCTGGTGACGACGATCAACGAGACGTCCGAGCAGGTGTCGTCCTCGGCCCAGGAAACGCAGACCACCGCGCGCCACCTGGCCGAATCGGCCCAGAACCAGGCGCAGCGCATCAGCACCGCGACCACTGCGATCAACCAGATCGCGAGCCTGATGGATACGGTGTCCAAGGACTCCGCCGAGTCGGCCGACGTGGCCGAACGCTCGGTGAAAATCGCATCGCGCGGCGCCGAAGTGGTGCGCGAGACGATTTCGGGCATGGACTCGATCCGCGACCAGATCCAGGAAACGTCCAAGCGAATCAAGCGACTGGGCGAATCCTCGCAGGAGATCGGCTCCATCGTGGAACTGATCAACGACATTGCCGAGCAGACCAACATCCTCGCCTTGAACGCCGCCATCCAGGCAGCGTCGGCGGGTGAAGCGGGTCGCGGTTTCGCAGTGGTGGCAGACGAAGTGCAGCGCCTCGCAGAACGTTCCGCGAGCGCGACGAAGCGAATCGAAACGCTGGTTCAGACCATTCAGTCCGATACCAACGAAGCGGTGAACTCGATGGAACAGACCACCGCGGAAGTGGTGGCCGGTGCCCGACTCGCGGAGGACGCGGGTAGCGCGCTGGGTGACATCGAGCGCGTGTCGCACGACTTGTCGGCGCTGATTCAGAACATCTCGACCCAGGCGCGCCAGCAGTCCACCGCGGCCACCGATATTTCGGTGTCGATGAATGCGATCCAGGAAATCACCTCGCAGACCTCGCAGGGCGCGAGCCAGACGGCCGACTCCATCGGTTACCTGGCCCAGCTGGCGAGTGACCTGCGTCGTTCGGTGGCTCACTTCAAGCTGCCGGGTTGAGTGGTTAGTTGGCTGATAACGATTTTCACAGGGGGCAACCTCGCCGGTTGCGTGACAAACCGTTACGTGGCCGTTGAGAGGGGCGCATGAGACTTCAAGACCATATCGATTTCACCACCCTGCAGTGGGTCAAGCCCGAGCTCGACGAGACGCTCGCCCTTGCCCGCGAGGCGCTGGAGTCCTACGTCGACAACCCGGGCAACCGGGATGCGATGCGTTCCTGTGCGGACAGCCTGCATCAGGTGCACGGCACGCTGCGCATGGTCGAGCTGTATGGCGCGGCCATGGTCACCGAGGAGATGGAAACGCTTGCCATCGCCCTGCTGGAAGACCACGTCGCCCAACGCGAGGAAGCCTATGCCGCGCTGATGCGCGGCCTGATGCAGCTGCCTGATTACCTGGAACGCCTGTCCGGTGGTCATCGCGACGTGCCGGTAGTGCTGTTGCCGCTGCTGAACGACCTGCGCTCCAGTCGTGGCCAGCAGGCACTGCATGAATCGGCACTGTTCACGCCGAATCTTGAAATGGCGTTGCCGGCCCAGGCGCCGGCGTCGATGCCGGACATCAGCGTCGAACGCCAGCGCAACGAAGTGACCACGCTGCGCCTGCGCTTCCAGCAGCAGCTGCTGTCGTGGTTCCGTGGCCAGGGTGGCGACCAGCAGCTCGGTGGCATGATCCAGACGCTGGACGCGATTACCGCGCGCTGCCATTCCGTGCCTGGCCGTCGCCTGTGGTGGATCGCCGCCGGCGTGCTGGAAGGCGTGCAGCAGGGTGCGCTCAAGGCGCAGGCGGGCGAAGTGCGCCAGCTGATCGGCAAGGTGGATCGCAGCATCCGCCAGCTGGTCGAACACGGCGAAGCCAGCCTGCGTGGCGGCGATGCCGACGAACTCGCGCGCAAGCTGCTCTACGTGGTGGGCCAGGTCCGTCAGGGCAGCCCCCGCATGGAGCAACTGCGCCAGACCTATGCGCTCGACGCGCTGCTGCCCGAGCAGAGCGAAGTCGAGCACGCACGTGGCTCCATGGCCGGTCACAACCGTGCCCTGCTCGATTCCGTCGCCAAGGCGTTGAAGGACGACCTGCTACGCGTCAAGGAATCGCTCGATCTGTTCCTGCGCCAGACCGATGCCGATCCGGCCCAGCTCTCCGGCCAGACCGAGATCCTCGAGCGCGTGGGCGACACCCTGGGCATGCTCGCCCTGGGCGTGCCGCGTCGCGTGGTGAACGAACAGCGTCGTGTGCTGGAGGAAATTGCCAGCCGCGTGCGCAAGCCCGACGAAGAGCTGCTGCTCGACGTGGCCGGCGCGCTGCTCTACGTCGAAGCCTCGCTGGACGACCACATCGAGAGCCTGGGCGCCGAGGGTGAGGTGACCTACGAGTCGCCGACCACCATGCTGCCGCGCAGCGAAGCGCGCCATATCCTGGCGACGCTGATGCACGAGGCAACCGCCAACACCAGCAAGGTGAAGGACGCCATCGTTGCCTACGTCGAGTCCGGCTGGCAGTCCAGCCAGCTCGCCGATGTCGGCGCGCTGATGGAGGAAGTCGCCGGCGCCATGCGCATGTTGTCCGCACCGCGCCCGGCCGAACTGGCCGAAGGCATCGGCCGCTTCGTCGGCAACGAACTCCTGGCCGACCGCCGCGTGCCCAGCACTGCGCAGATGGATCATCTCGCCGACGCGCTGGCCGCACTCGAGTACTACCTGGAAGCCGCCCGCGAACATCGCGGTGGGCTGGAACACATTCTGGACGTTGCCGAGCACAGCCTCAGCAGCCTGGGTTACTGGCCGCCGCCGGCCGCCCGCGTGCCGTCGGACGACGACATGGACGAGGCGCCGGAACACATTGCCCGCGCCGCCGATGCCGCGCTGGCCGCGGCACTGTCCAACCAGCCTGAGCTGTCCGAGAGCGTCAGCCTTGGCCATGGCGACGATCTTGCCGGCCTCATCGTTGGCCACAGCGACACGCCGCTGCCGGAACCGCACGAGATCACCGGGCTGCGCCTGGCCGACACGGTGCACATCACGCCGCAGGAGCCCGTGCACAGCGGCGAGGACGACTGGGTCGAGATCGAAGAAGAAGTGGTCGAGGAAGTGCCGGTTGCCGGCGCGGGTGCGATCGACGCGGGTTTCCAGTCGAGCACCGCCGGTATCGACGACGACATCCGCGACATCTTCCTGGAAGAAATGCAGGAAGAGATCGACAACCTGCACGCTGCCCGCAAGACCTGGTTGGCCAACGCCGAGCAGATCGATGCGCTCACCTCGATCCGTCGTTCCTTCCACACGCTCAAGGGTTCCGGTCGCCTGGTCGGCGCCACCCTGCTGGGCGAGTTCTCGTGGAAGGTCGAGAACATGCTCAACCGCGTGCTGGATCAGTCGATCCCGCCGAACGAGGGCGTGCAGGAAACCGTCTCTGCCGCCATTGATGCCTTGCCGCAGCTGCGCGCCGCCCTGATGGGCGAGGGCGCCGTGAACGCGCCGGTCGTGGCCATCATGGAGATCGCCGAACGCCTGTCCGCCGGTCAGGTGGATGCGCGCCTCGCCGACATTCCGACCAGTGGCGCCACCGAGACCGTTCGCCGCATCGTCCGCCGTCGCGTGCCGCGTGTGAACGTGGATGCAGAAGCCGTTCCCGCCGCCAGCCTCGCCGACATCGAGGCCGCGCATGCCGAGCCGGCTGAGCCGGTACACCTGCACGACGTGATCGAAGCACCGGTGATGCCGCCGATCGATCCGGTGCTGCTGGAAATCCTGCGCAGCGAAGTGGCGCAGTACCTGGCCACCATCCGCACGGCGATCAACCGTGTCGATGGCGAGCTGCGCGTGGAGGACAGCCTGCTGCGCGCCGTGCACACGCTGCATGGCGCCATCGCCATGGTCGACATCCCGTTGCTGACGCAGCTGCTGTCGCCGCTGGAAAGCCTGCTCAAGCGCCTGCGCGCCGCGGGCTTGCCGCTGTCGCCCGAAGGCGTGCTGCTGCTGAGCCAGAGCGCCGATGCCGTCGACCACGTCATGAGCCAGTTCGACGTGCCGTCGCCGCA
Source organism: Dyella telluris (assembly GCF_014297575.1). Taxonomy (NCBI): domain Bacteria; kingdom Pseudomonadati; phylum Pseudomonadota; class Gammaproteobacteria; order Lysobacterales; family Rhodanobacteraceae; genus Dyella; species Dyella telluris. Next base: position 3,321,538 of record NZ_CP060412.1, read on the forward strand.
GCTGCCGGACCTTACGAGCCTGATCCATCGCCTGACCGAACTGCGCGACAGCCAGCCCGAGCCGAAGGTTGCTCACGTGCTGTTCGAGACGCCGGCCGACCAGGCGGACGAGACCTCGGCGCACGCTGCCGATATCGCCCACGAGGCGTCGCTTGCCGCGTCGCTGGATGAGGCGCTGTCGGATACGGCGCAGCCGATCGAACACATCGACCTGGCCACGCCCGCTTCCGACGAGTACGCGGATGAACTGCTTGCCGCGTTGGGCGAATACGACCTGGATGCGCACCTGCCGGTGTCGGAGCACTCGCCGGAGTCGGCGGAGCATGCCCCCGTGCACGCAGGCGTGGAAGAAGACGAGTTCACTAAGGCCTACGCCGACCTCCTCGGCGAGGCGGAAACGCTGGAAGTCGGCCCGGTGGTCGACGACGTCCATGCGCCGGTCGAACCCGTCCACCTGCACGAACTGAACCTCGACGAGGCGGAATCTGTCGCCGACGCCGCTGGTGCCGAGCACCCTGTGGTCGAAGAGACCGCGATGCCGGATGTCGTGGACGCAAACGAAGAGGCATCGGACGAACTGCCGGCCGTCATCGTCGACCTGCCGATCGAAGAGATCGAGCTGGAAGCGCCGACGATCGACGTGCCGGACGAAGAGATCGTGCTGGAAGCCCCGGTGTTCGACGAACCGGAGCCGGTGGCCGAAGTCTCCGAGCCGGTGGTGGAAGCCGCCGAGCCGGTGATCGAAGCTGCCGAGCCGGTGATCGAAGCCGTCGAACCGGTGGCTGCAGAGCCCGTTGCCGAAGAACCGGAAGTGGAAGCGCCTGTCGCGCACGCCACGCCGGAAGAGGTCGTCGACGAAAGCGCGCTGCTGCCGCACCAGATCGATCCCGACCTGCTGGAAATCTTCATCGAGGAAGCGCGCGAGATCCTGGATCACTCCGACAGCGTGCTGGCCCAGTGGCGCGCGGAGCCCACGGCCATCGAGCATCTGGCCGAGATCCAGCGCGATCTGCATACGCTCAAGGGCGGTGCGCGCATTGCCGGCATGGTGCCGGTGGGCGACCTGACCCACGCCATCGAAACGGCGCTGGAAAAGCCGCTGCACGCGGAATCCGCGCACATCGGCGAGCTGATCGCCGCGCTGGAAACGGGCTTCGACAAGTTGCACGGCCTGGTGCAGATGGTGTCGCAGGGCCGCGCGGTGCCGTACCCGCAGGCCCTCATCGATCGCTTCCTGGCCATGGCCGGTGGCAGCCACGACGCGACGCCTGTCGCGGCGGACATTGCCAACGTCGTGCCGTTCCCCGCACGTACCGCGCCACTGCCGGAACTGCTGCCGGAAGAGCGCGACGAGGCCCCGGCAACGCAGCAGGAGCAGATCCGCGTTCGCGCCGAACTGCTCGACACGCTGGTGAACCATGCCGGCGAGGTGGCGATCTACCGTTCGCGCCTCGAGCAGCAGGTGGCCGGTTACCGCTTCAACCTGGTCGAACTCGACCAGACCGTGCAGCGTCTGCGCGGTCAGCTGCGCATGATGGAAATCGAAACGGAAGCGCAGATCATCGCGCGCTTCCAGCGCGAGCATCGCGAAGCGGGCATCTCGGTGTTCGACCCGCTCGAGCTCGACCGTTTCTCGCAGCTGCAGCAGTACTCGCGTGCGCTGGCCGAGTCGGTATCCGACCTTGTGTCCATCCAGGGCATGCTGGACGAACTGACCCGCCAGGCCGAAACGCTGCTGATCCAGCAGTCGCGCGTGAGCTCCGAACTGCAGGACGGCCTGCTGCGCACGCGCATGCTGCCGTTCGACACCATGGTGCCGAACCTGCGTCGCACGCTGCGCCAGGCTGCCCAGGAAGAAGGCAAGGGCGCCCAGCTGTACGTCGAAGGCGCCCACGGCGAAATGGACCGCAACCTGCTCGACCGCATCAAGGCGCCGTTCGAGCACATGCTGCGCAACGCCGTGGCACACGGTATCGAGTCGCCGGCCGATCGCCGCAAGGCGGGCAAGCCGGAAGAAGGCGCCGTGCGCATCCGCGTGGCACGTGAAGCCACCGAAGTGGTGGTGCGCGTCACCGACGACGGCCGTGGCCTGGACCGCGACGCCATCCGTAAGCGCGGCGTGGACCGTGGTCTGATCCGTGCCGACGCACGCATCAGCGACGATCAGGTGCTTGCGCTCATCACACAGCCGGGCTTCTCCACTGCCAGCACCGTGACCCAGCTTGCTGGCCGCGGCGTGGGCATGGACGTGGTGGCGAACGAAATCAAGCAGCTCGGCGGTGCACTGTCGATCGAGTCGAGGGAAGGCCAGGGCACCACGTTCGTGCTGCGCCTGCCGTTCACCCTCGCGGTGACCCAGGCCATCCTGGTGCGCATCGGCGAATCCACCTTTGCCATTCCGATGACCTCGGTGCAGGGCGTGGCCCGCATCAGCCCGGCCGAACTGGCCGAGCGCATGGCCGACGCGGAGCCCACGTTCCCGTACGGTGGCGAGAGCTTCGATATCCATGAACTGTCCAGCTTGCTGGGCATCGCACCCAACCACATCGCCGACGAAGAGCAGATTCCGCTGCTGCTGACCCGTTCCGGTGACGTGCGCGCCGCCATCCGCATCGATGCGGTGATCGGTTCGCGCGAAATCGTGGTGAAGTCGGTTGGCCCGCAGATCAGTTCGGTGCCGGGCATCCTCGGCGCGACGATCATGGGTGACGGCTCGGTGCTGATCATTCTTGACCTGGCTCCGCTGGTGCGTCACGGCATCGCCCGTCGCCAGGCGCGACTGGACGAAGGCCTCAGTGCCGTGGCCACGCCGGTGGTGGATGAGCCGCGCGTGCGTCCGCTGGTGATGGTGGTCGACGACTCCATCACCATGCGCAAGGTCACCGGCCGCGTGCTGGAACGCCACGAGTACGAAGTCGCCACCGCGAAGGACGGCGTCGACGCACTCGAGAAGCTGCACGAACGCGTGCCCGACCTGATGCTGCTCGACATCGAGATGCCGCGCATGGACGGCTACGAGCTGGCCACGCACATGAAGGCTGATCCGCGACTGCGCGATGTGCCCATCATCATGATCACCTCGCGTACCGGCGATAAGCATCGCCAGCGTGCGTTCGACATTGGCGTGGATCGCTATCTCGGCAAGCCGTACCAGGAAGCCGAATTGCTCGCGCAGATTGGCGAAGTGCTCGAACAGCGCATCACGGAGTCGTTCAATGGCTGAAGCAGCGACTGCCGTAGCGCTGTTGTTCGATGACCTGGAGCTGGGCGGACAACTGCGCGAGGCGCTGCGGGAACGCGGTGCGCGGATCGTGCACGAAGGCGCGCTGTCCACCCTGAGCAGGCAGATGATCGACACTACCGGCGCGGAAGTGCTGGTGGTGAACTTGGACGAGGATGCCGAAGACGACATCGATCGCCTCTACGACGTGATCGATGGCGACCGCCCGCGCGTGGTGTTCAACGATGCCGCGGCGAGCCGGTCCCTGGACGGCTGGGACCGCGCCCGCTGGGCGCGCCACCTGGCCGTGAAGGTGATGGCGCAGGGCGACCTGGACCCGCCGCGTCCGCACGACGCGCCGGCCGTTCCCGAGGCAGTCGCCACGCCGCTGGAAAGCATCGAGGTTGAGCCGCCAGTGCAGTTCGATGAACCGGCAACTGACTTCGTCGAGCCGGTGGCGGTGGTCGAGCCGCAGGTCGTGCACGCCACGGAAGAGCAATCGGAATCGCTGGCCGCCGAACTCGAAGCCCTGCTCGCCGCCGATGAACCGGTGGCCGATGCCGAGCACGCGTCGCCGGTGCAGGCCGCGCACCACGACGGCCTGGATATCGACGATTTCGAGGCGCTGAAGGATGTACCCCTGGAAGCCGAGGACGATTTCGGCTCGGGCCTGAAATTCAGCGCCGAAGACGAACTGCCTGCGCTGCATGACGGCGACTTCGGTGCGTTCGCCGAGGAAGCTGCCAAGGCAAGCGAGGATGTCGGCTCGGGCCTGAAATTCGGCGCTGGCGCCGAATTGCCGCCGCTGCATGACGGCACGTTTGGCCTCGATACGCTTGCCACACAGGGGCCTGCTCCCCTCGAGGAGGGCGCTGCGAAACCGGTGCCTTCTTTCCAGCTCGATCACCTGGAGCTGGCGCCGCTCGACGAATCGCTCATGCCGGTGGCCGCGACGGCGAAGGAAGGCTCTTCGTCGCTGATGGACCTGGCGTTGGGTTGGTCGCTGGTGGACGAAGACGAAACGCCCCCACCGATTCCCGAGCTTGCGTCGGCCCCGGCGCATCCGAAGGAATTCGGCGTCGAAAAGCTGAGTGCCCAGGATTTCCTGGCGCCGGAAGGCGGCGAGGAAGAAGCTTCCATCATCGAGCCGGGCATGAAGCTGGAACTGGTCTCCATGGAAGAAGCGCTGGCGCCCAGGGAATACGAAGGCGGCAACGAAATGCTGCTGGGTGAACTGGACGGTGCCATCGGCCGCCTGCTCGTGCTTGGAGCGGCGTCGGACAGTCTGGAAGCCGTGTGCTCGTTCCTGTCGATGCTGCCGACCGACCTGCGTGCGGCGGTGCTGCACGTCCAGCATCTGGGCGGCAAGAGCGTCGAGGCGTTGTCCGATACCCTGACCCGTCACAGCGAGCTGCCGGTGCGGGTAGCTGCGCCGGGCGTGCGTGCCCGCGTAGGCGAAGTGCTGGTGGTTCCCGCTGGCCAGCAGGCGAGGGTGCACCGCGACGGTCGCGTGGACCTGCAGCCGCTGGAGAACAACGACATGCGCAGCTCGCCGATCGACGCCAGCTTCACCATGGCGGCGAACGTGTTCGGCCGCCATGCGCAGGCCATCGTGTTTGCCGGCCAGGCCAATGATGCGCTGGGTGGCTGTCAGGCCATCCACGACCGTGGCGGCCAGGTATGGATCGAGTCGTCGGACGGCCACTACGTGGACATGGTCCACGGCATCGAGGCCGAGCGACTGCATAGTTATTCAGGCACGCCTGCCGAACTGGCGGCGCGCCTTGTAGAAGAGATGTCGATGGAGGGCCGGCGATGAGCGAGCTGCCACTACCGCGTGAAATCCGTTGCGTACTGGTGCCGGTGGGCAACCTGCGCCTGCTGCTGCCCAATGCCACCGTGGCCGAAGTGATCACCATGCCGGCTCCCGAGCCGGTGGAAGCATCGCCACCGTGGCTGCTGGGTCGAATCGCCTGGCGTGGCTGGCGGGTGCCGCTGGTGTCGTTCAACACGCTGGCAGGTGCTGGCGAGGGAGACAGTGAGCAGGCCGTGCGTGTGGCGGTGCTGAAGGCACTGGGTGGCCACGCGGATCTGCCGTTCATTGCGGTGGTGACGCAGGGTTTCCCGCGCCTGACCACGCTCAACGCGGAACTGATCATTCCCACGCATGACGGCGCGCCGTTGCCGCCGGGCGTGCGCGCGCAGGTGCTGGTGCGCGATGACATTGCCGTGATTCCGGATCTGGAAGGGATCGAGGCGGAGTTGATCGGCTTGCTTGATCTGGCGAGCTGAGCTCGCCCTCGCGATACGCCCCAGCTCCCTCTCCCCGCCGGGGAGAGGGTTGGGGTGAGGGGCGGGTGCTCGCCTCACCGTTTCTCTCTTGAGCCGTCGTTCCAGCGAGAGCTGGAGGCGCTTTTCAGTCGCCGCAGGGCGGGTCATCCAATGCCTTTGCTCTTGGCCTTTGGTCTCGCGCGGCGCCGCCAGGCGGCCGCTTACGCAGCGGGTGTTTCGACCTTCTGCCGGAGGCCGAGTCACTTTTCTTTGCTGGCCCAAAGACAAGTAACCCAAAGAAATGGCCTTCAAAGCTCCCTCGGCTCGTGTTGAATACGAGCCTTGACGGCTGCGGTGTTCGATGCCCTCCGCCGCTACACAGCGGGTACTTCCACACGCATCGCAACGCGCCGTTGCCAAGACGGCTTAAGGCGGCAGGCCCCTGTACGCCACGCCGTCCAACAGGTGAGCCACGAAAAGAAGCACGGGGTCTTCGCGGTAACGTTCAACCGCGCTCAAACATCCCCATGCAGTGCCTGCAGCGCCGCGAGCGCTGCCAAGCCCGCCGTCTCCGTCCGTAGGATGCGCGGCCCCAGGCGCAGGCCGATAAAGCCGGCGTCGGTGAGGGCAGCGACATCGCGCTGGCCGAGGCCACCTTCGGGGCCCACGACGAGCACGCCGCCGGAAGCCGGGAAGGTCAGCTGGCCGGGGCGATGCGTGCCTTCCGGCAGCAGCGCCAGGCGCAGGGCGTCGTCCTGCGGGAGCTGGCGCAGCCATTGTTCCAGCGGCACGGCAGGCAACACTTCGGGCACGCGGGCGCGACCGCTTTGCTCGCAGGCGCTGGCCACCACGGCCTGCCAGTGGGCCAGGCGCTTCTCGGCGCGGCCGGCATCCAGTTTCACTTCGGAGCGTTCGGTCAGCAGCGGCACGATGCGCGCCACGCCAAGCTCGGTGGCCTTCTGCACGATCAGGTCCATTTTCTCGCCGCGTGCCACGCCCTGCGCCAGGGTCAGCGGCAGGGGTGACTCGTTGCTGACGAGGTCGGCGGCCTCGACGCGCACGCTCACATCGCGCTTGCCCACGGTCTGGATCACGGCCGGGTAATCGTGGCCGTCACCGTTGAACAGGGTGATGGGGGCGCCCGCGGCAAGCCGCAGCACGCGCGCAACGTGTTCGCCGGCCTGGGCAGGCAGAACCAGTTCCTGGCCAACGGCGAGCGGCTGTTCGACGTGTATGCGAATGGTGCGCATGAAGCGTTCTTGCTGGGTGGGAAGAAAAAGCATAGCGGACCGGCGGGGCACCGTCCCATGCGGCCTGTAGCCGGTTAGCTGAACAAGGGAGCGGCGCAGGCCACCAGGCATTTGCCAGTCAGGCGATGCGGGCGCAGCATGTCACTTGTCCCCACGTTTCCCGGAGGTGGGTCATGATCACCAAAACACTCCTAGTCCTCACCATCGCCCTCGGCATCGTGCCGGTCGCCATGGCGCAGCAAAACCCCGCCGCAGGTACCACGGACCCGGCCAGCCAGCCGCAGGTCTCGGCGCAGAAGGACCCGTCGCAGAGTCCGCTGAAACCCGGTGACCGCAATTGCCTGCAGACCACCGGCAGCCTGATCCCGGCCAAGCAGGGCACCTGCCTGTCGGTCATGGGTCGCAGCTACAGCCAGCAGGACATCAAGAACACCGGCTCGCCGACGCTGGGGCCGGCCCTGGAGCAGCTCGACCCGAGCATCACGGTCCGCGGCCACTAGGCCACGGCGCGCTCGATGCCCGCGATGGCGGTATCGACCAGATGGTCGATCTCGCCGGTGCTCACCACGTAGGGCGGCATGAAGTAGATGATGTCGCCCAGCGGGCGCAGCAGCGCTTCGTGTTCCAGTCCGTGCAGGTACACGCGCAGCCCGCGGCGGTCCGCCGAAGGGAAGGGCGTGCGCGACGCTTTGTCCGCGACCAGTTCCACGGCGGCGATCATGCCGGTCTGGCGCACGTCCGCCACGTGGGGATGGTCGCGTAGCGGCGCGAGCCGCCGGTTCAGGTGCGCTGCCAGCGTGCGATTGCGTTCCAGCACGGGTTCGTCGCGGAAGATCCTCAACGTTTCCAGCGCCACGCGGCAGGCAAGCGGATTGCCCGTGTAGCTGTGCGAGTGCAGGAAGGCGCGCCCCGCGCTGTATTCAGCGTAGAACGCCTCGTAGACCGTGGTGGTGGTGAGCACCGCCGACAGCGGCAGGAAGCCGCCGGTGAGCCCCTTGGACAGGCACATGAAGTCGGGCGTGACCTGCGCCTGCTCACACGCGAACAACGTGCCCGTGCGGCCAAAGCCCACGGCAATTTCATCAGCGATGAAGTGCACGTTGTAGCTGTCGCACAGGCGGCGCAGGCCAGCCAGGTAATCGGGGTGGTACATGCGCATGCCGCCGGCGCACTGCACCAGTGGCTCCACGATCACCGCGCACACTTCGTGCGCATGCGCTTCCAGTAATTGCCGCAGCTCTTCGAGCCGGCGTTGCGCGACCTCGGCCGGGCCTTCACCGGGCAGTGCGTCATAGGTATCTGCCGAGGGTGCCAGGATCGGCGTGAGCAACAGGGGCGCATACGTCTTGCGATAAAGCGCCACGTCGCTGACCGAGAGCGCACCCAGCGTTTCGCCGTGGTAACTGCCGGTCAGCGCGATGAAACGCGTCTTTTCGCCGTGCCCCTGGTTCAGCCAGTAGTGGAAGCTCATTTTCAGCGCCACTTCAATGGCCGCCGAGCCGTTGTCTGCATAGAACACACGGTCGAGCCCCGGCGGCGTCACGCGCACCAGCTCTTCGGCCAGCGCCACCGCAGGCTCGTGCGTGAAGCCGGCGAAGATCACGTGTTCCAACGTCTGAGCCTGTTCGGCCAGCGCCCCGGCCAGGCGTGGATTGGCGTGGCCGAACAGGTTGGTCCACCAGGAGCTGATGCCGTCGAGATAACGGCGGCCGCTGGTATCGATCAGCCACGCGCCTTCGCCCCGGGCGATCGGGATCATGGGCACGGTGCGGTGATCGTGCATCTGCGTGCAGGGATGCCACAGCAGGCTCAGGTCGCGACGCACCAGTGCGTCGCCAGCAGGAAGGGTGTTCATCGGGCTATGATCGGCGTTTCACCTATGCGCGCTCAAGTCTCGCATTCCGTCAGGGAGTCGATTTGAAGGTCTGGCGTACTGCCCTCATCAGCCTTGTGATCGTGCTGCTGGCTGCGCTTGCGCTGCTGTGGTTCCTGCCGGCGCGCTGCGCGCTGCCGTGGATGCAGGCGCGCCTGAGCGGCGTGCAGTTGCAGGAGGTCAGCGGCCTCCTCTGGGACGGCCAGGCCGGGCGCGTGGTCACTACCAAAGGCGAAAACCTGGGCGTGCTGCAATGGCGGTTGTCCCGCCTGGCCGTGCTGGGCGACAACCGGTTACATGTGGAACTGCATGGCCCGCGCGTCGATTTCGTGGGCAGCATGACGGGCAAGCAGGCTGCCGAGGCCACCTGGACGGACGTCCAAATGCGTCTTGACCTCGACGTACTTGGCACCGGTCCGCTTGTGCTCGGCACGTGGCCACGCGGCACGCTGCAGGTGTCCGCAGGCAGGATCGAACTGCGTGGCGGCTGGCCCTGGTCGCTCGATACACGCGTGCAATGGCGCAATGCCGTGCTGCGGGCGCCCCGTCAGGCGGATCTGCCGCTGGGTAACCTGCACGCTGACCTGCACGCCGTGAATGGCGTGATCGAGGGGCATCTGCAGGACGATGGTGACGGACCGCTGCGCGTGGATGGCCGGCTGCAGCTCAGTCCGCTGGCGCGCCGTTTCACCGCGGTGGCAGGTGCCAGGGGGCACCATCCGGAGCTGCAGCGCTGGCTGGCCAGCTTCGGCACCACCGATGCCGACGGCACCACGCACATCAACTACAGTGGCGGTCTTGCCGCTGCCATCCATGGGGAGAAACGATGAGCGAACTGGATTTGTCCAAGGCACTGGACGCCGCTCGCGAGGCCGCCGAGGCCGCCGGTGTGGTGCTCCGGCACTACTGGCGCAAGGGCGTGGCGGTAGAACTCAAGAGTGACGATACGCCGGTAACCGCAGCCGATCGCGAAGCCGAACTCACCATCCGGGAAATCCTGCAGAAGGCCCTGCCGCAGGCATCGATCTACGGCGAGGAGTTCGGTCGCGACGACAACAATCACGATCTGTTGTGGCTGGTGGATCCGCTGGACGGCACCAAGAGTTTCGTGCGTCGCACGCCGTTCTTCTCCACGCAGATCGCACTCATGCATCGCGGCGAACTGGTGCTGGGTGTATCGAGCGCGCCCGTCTACGGCGAAACCATGTGGGCCAGCCAGGGCGGCGGCGCGTGGTTCGACGGCGACCCCGCCCGCGTGGCCGATACGCGCGAGATGGCCAAGGCCTCCCTTTCCACCGGCAACGTGAAGACGCTGACGCGCGATGCGCGCTGGAATGCACTGGGCGCGATGATCCGCGACAGCAACCGCATCCGTGGCTACGGCGATTTCTGCCATTACCACCTGCTCGCGCGCGGCAGCCTGGATCTGGTCATCGAGTCTGACGTGAACATCCTGGACGTGGCCGCGCTGGCGGTGATCGTGCGCGAGGCGGGCGGCGTCTTCACCGATCTGGACGGCCAAGCACCCACGCTCGACACCACCAGCGTGCTCGCGGGAACGCCCGCCATCCATGCGTTGGCGCTTGAACGATTCGCCACCGCCCGCTGAGGAACCGTCATGGACGACCTGATCCCCATTTATTCGGTGCTTCTCGGGACCGCGCCGATGTTCGTCGCCTGCATCGTCGGCATGGCGATGGCCGGCGTGTACTGGTCCCGGGCGCGCAAGCCAGCTGTGCTGGTGCTGGTGGCGTGCACGCTGCAGATCCTGCTCATCATTGCGCAGTCGGTGATGAGCGGCTGGTGCCTGCCGCATCTGATGCATGAGGGGACCTTTTCCACCACCCAGGTGTTCATCACGGCCTGGGCCGTGGTCAGTAGCCTGCTCCATGCCATCGCCCTCGGACTGATGATCTGGGCGGCGTTCAGTGGCCGGCGCCAGGCCGCGCCGACGCTCCGCTGACCCGCGCGCTACAATCGAACGATGCCAAAGCCACCGATCATCCATGCCACCCGGGACGTGCACGACAGTAGCTTCCTGCGCGTCGAGCAACTCGACCTCGAATTCTCCAATGGAGAACGCCGCACGTACGAGCGCCTGAAGGGCAGCGGATTGGGCGCCGTGATCATCGTGCCGATGATCGATGACGAGACCGTGCTGCTGGTGCGCGAATACGGTGCCGGCGTGGGTCGCTACGAGCTGAGCCTGCCCAAGGGGCGCCTGGATCGCGACGAGACGGTGGAGCAGGGCGCCGACCGCGAGCTCAAGGAAGAGGTCGGCTACGGCGCGCGCAAGCTCAAGATCCTGCACAACCTGTCGTTGTCGCCCTCGTACATGACGCACATGGCGCATGTCGTGCTAGCGCAGGACCTGTATCCGGAACGCCTGGAAGGCGACGAGCCCGAGGAACTTGAAGTCGTTCCCTGGAAGCTGGCTGACCTGCACACGCTGGTGGCCCGCGATGATGTCACCGAAGGCCGTTCCATCGCCGCCCTTTTCATGGCACGCGAATATCTCGCCGGCCGCTTTTTCCCGACATGACCAACGCACCTTTTTCCCCGTTGCTGCAACACGTCGCCGCTATTGCCCGCGACGCCGGCGATGCCATCCTGGTGGTGTACGCCGAAGATTTCGAAGTGGAGCGCAAGCAGGATCACTCGCCGGTCACCGCGGCCGATCTTGCCGCGCAGCGCGTGATCACTGCCGGGCTCGCCGCGCTGGACGAGGTGCTTCCCGTCATTTCCGAAGAAGCGCGCGCCGCACCGTGGTCGCAGCGCCAACAGTGGCAGCGCTACTGGCTGGTCGATCCGCTGGACGGCACGCGCGAGTTCATCAAGCGCAATGGCGAGTTCACCGTCAATATCGCCTTGATCGAGAACCACCAGCCCGTGCTTGGCGTGGTGCTGGCTCCGGTGACGGGCGAGCTCTATGTGGCGGCGCGCGGCGAGGGCGCGTGGCTGCAGCGAGGTGTGGGCGCTGCATGGGAGCGTATCTCCACGCGTGGGCTGGCTGAGCCGGCCACCGTGGCGGGCAGTCGCTCGCATGGCGGATCGGGCACGGCCCTGCTGCAGCAGCTGATCGGCGACGACTACGCATCGATGCCGCTGGGCTCGTCGCTCAAGTTCTGCCTGGTGGCGCGTGGCGATGCGGACGTCTATCTGCGTCGCGGCGCCACCAGCGAGTGGGATACCGCCGCTGCCCAGAGCGTGCTGGAAGAAGCCGGCGGCGCCGTGCTCGACCTCGCTGGCATACCCTTGCACTACAACCGTGGCGACTCGCTGCTCAATCCGGAGTTCCTCGCCGTGGGCGACGTGTCCATCGACTGGAAGGCCCGCCTGCAGGCGGCCGACCTGGACGCTTCATGAGCGATTCCCCGCGGCACGGCATGGATGAGCTGCTTGCCATCATGGCGCGCCTGCGCGACCCGCAGCATGGCTGTCCCTGGGACGTGCAGCAGGATTTCTCCACCATCGCCCCGTACACCATCGAAGAGGCGTACGAGGTGGCCGATGCCATCGATCGCAAGGACTGGCACGACCTGCGCGATGAGCTGGGCGACCTGCTGCTGCAGGTGGTGTTCCACGCGCAGATGGCCAGGGAAGCCGGGCTGTTCGAATTTGCCGACGTAGCGCACGCCATCAGCGACAAGATGCTGCGCCGCCATCCGCACGTGTTTGGTGAAGAGCGCTACGACGATCTCGATGCGCAGAAACAGGGCTGGGAAGACATCAAGGCCGCCGAACGGGCAGCGAAGGGCGAGCAGCACGATGACAGTGCGCTGGCCGGCGTGTCGCGCGGTCTGCCCGAATGGAAGCGTGCGCTGAAGCTGCAGGAACGTGCCGCCAAGGTGGGGTTTGACTGGCCGGACGAGCAGCCTGTGCTGGACAAGCTGCTGGAAGAAGCCGCTGAAGTGCGCGCCGAGTTTGCCCATGGCCGCGACAAGCAGCGCTTGCAGGACGAGATTGGCGACGTGCTGTTTGTGGTGGTCAATCTGGCGCGCCATGCCGGCGTGGATTTCTCGCAGGCGCTACGCCATGCGAATGCCAAGTTCGAACGTCGTTTCCGCGCCATGGAAACGATGGCGCGGGCCGATGGCACGCCACTGGCCGAGCGCGATCTCGCCGCGCAGGAAGCCCTGTGGCAACAGGCCAAGCAGCTGGATGATCCGGCTGCCTGAGGCTTCATCGCCCTGGAAAAAAAGGAGGCACGGGCTCTGGGGTTCCCGTGCCTCAGGGCAAGGCGCTGCCGGGCGGCAGTGCCGTTGTTGTTGTTATCCGTTATGACTGGGGCGACGGCTTGCCCTGATTGCGGCGCTGTTCCCAGTCGGCGCGCATCTTCTCGAACTCTGCGCGCTTCTTTGCTTCGTTGGTGAGGTTCTCGTCGAGGCTCTTGCGCAGGGTGGCGATGGCCTGGTCGGTATTGGCCGGCGCGGACTGCACGCGTGCCAGCTGGTGATACACGTAGGTACGCACGCGCGGATCCTGCGACTTGGACAGCACGTCGTTGTAGAGCGCTGTCAAATCCTTGGTGCGGCCGCTGTCGCGATACAGGCGTTCGAGCGCGTTGAGGTCGCCGATGACCGGGGACCCCGGGCCGTCACCGCCAGGGCGGCCAAAGCCGGGACGACCGAAACCCGGGCCAGGGCCGAAACCCGGGCCACGGCCAGGGCCCGGGCCTGCGAAATCGGGGCCGCCTACCATGTCATCAGGCATGTCATCGCGGGCCATCGGACCGGGCTTGCCGGGAGCAGGCTTGGCAGTAGCGGCCTTGGCCGGCGGTGCCGGCGGCGCGGCGTTCTGCGCGACGACCATCGAGGCTGCGCCGGCGATCACCAAGGTGAATACGGAGGCGAGCAGTGTCTTGCGTTGCATGGCAGTGGTTCTCCACGTCGGTTCGTGAATTCTCAAACGCTGTTTGCGGGCATGCGTTGACGCGGGGAGCGTATAAACCTTTTCGCGTGCGGCGCCATCCAAGCCTTGTCCCGTTCACTGAGGAGCTATCCATGCGTCGTCTAATCCTTGCCGTTCTGCTGCTTGCCCCGCTTGCTTCCCAGGCCGACGAGTGTCCGTTCCAGGCCCCGCGCAATCTCACGCTGGATCTCAATGGCGTGCGCGAGGTGCAGGTGGACCTGCACAGCCACGACCTGCATATCACCGGCAGCGATGGCGCCACGGGCGGCACGGTCACGGGGCGCGCGTGCGCTTCCGATGCCAAGTTGCTGGACGACCTCACCGTCACCCAGCGCCGCGAAGGGGATCGACTGATCGTGGAGGCGGGCGGCCACGCACGCATCAATATCTCGCTGTTTGGCCACACATCCACCAGCCTGAAGCTGGACATGAAGGTTCCCTCGCAGATTCCGGTGGTGCTCAACGTCGGTTCGGGTGATGCCTGGGTGTCCGGGCTGAAGACGCTGAGCACGCAGGTCGGCTCCGGCGACGTGCATGTGAGCAAGATCGCCGGCGAGCTTGCGCTCAGCATGGGTTCGGGCGATATCGACGCGAACGATGTGGGCAGCCTCAACGTGGGCTCGGTCGGCTCCGGCGACGTCAAGATCGACGGTGTCCGCGGCGAAGCACGCGTTGGTTCGATCGGCTCAGGCGACGTCGCCATCCACACCGTGGGCGGCAGCGTGCGCGTGGATACCATTGGCTCGGGCGACCTGGTCATCCGCGACGTGCAGGGCGACCTCACCGTGGGTGCCAAGGGCAGCGGCGACGTCAGGCACTCCGGCGTGAAGGGCAAGGTGAACGTGCCGCACGAGCACGACGACTGAAGCGGCTTGCTTCAGTCCAGCCAGCGCCACACCAGATACACCAGCGGTGCACAGACCAGCAGGAAGGGTATGGACACCTCATGCAGCAGCCGCGCACCGCGCGGCTGCTTCGCAAGGCGCAGCGCAATCAGGTTGGCCAGCGAGCCGATGGCCACGCCGAAGCCGCCGACATTCACCGCAACGGCCAGCGCCATCGGATCCGGCGCATGGCGCAACAGCAGCACCGTGGCGGGAACATTGCTGATCAGTTGCGAGGCAACAATGCCGCTGGCGTAAAGCGTGAGCGGGTTGTCGAGATTGAGGCTCTCCAGCCCGTGCTGCACCCATGCCAGTTCGGCAAAGTGGCCCAGTCCCAGAAAGATGGCGGCGAACGTCGCCAGCAGCAGCCAGTCCACGCGCTGCAGCGTGCTTCGTTCCAGCAACGCGAATGGCACGAACAGCAGCATGGCGCCGAGCACGGCGTGGTTGTGCTCCATCATTACCACCATGCTCACCAGCGCGGCTACCGAGAGGATGGCCTGTGGGATCGACACCGGGTGACCATCAATGTCCTGTGCATGCAGGATTACGCGCTCACGCGGCATCCACACCACGGTCAGCAACAGCACCAACACGAACATGGTGCCGAACGCTGGCAGCATCTTCAGCACGAACTCAAGGAAGGGCAGGTGGGTGTACTGCCACAGCAGCAGGTTTTGCGGATTGCCGATGGGGCTGAGCGTGGAGCCAGCGTTCACGGCCAGCGCCTCCAGCACCACCATACGCATCACCGGCAGGTTGGAAATGCTGCCGATGGCCAGCGTCAGCGGCACCAGCAGGAACAGGCTTACGTCGTTGGTCAGCACCATCGACAGTAACGCCGTGACGCTCACCAGCAGCGCGCCAAGCCCACGCAGCGAGTGCACACGCTCGACCAGCGCCGCCGCGGCGTGCTGCACCAGTCCACTGTCGCGGATGCCCTGGATGCAGATCATCAGGCCGAGCAGGCCGGCGAGGGTCGGCAACTGCAGCCAGCGCTGGTACGTGCCCAGCGGTTGCGGGTCGGCCAGCGCAAGCACGACGGCCAGCAGGCCGAAGCCGATCAGCAGCTTTTCGTGTGCCAGGCGTTTGATCAGCGTCTGCACTCAGCCTTCCCTGAGCAGTCGCATGGGCGAGGTGCGACTAACCCGCGCCGTACCCGCCAGCCCGAGCAACATCACCACGATGGCCGCCATCAGCGCAGCGAGCAGCAGCGCACCCAGTGGCGGCACGAAATGCTCGATGTGGAAAATCGCATGACCCAGCCACAGACCGGTGCCCGCGGCACCGAATGCGGCGGTGAGCCCGGCCACCAGTCCGAGCAGGGCGAACTCGCAGGCGGCCGCCATGCGCAGCTGCGTGCGACGAGCACCCAGCGTACGCAGCAGCGCTGCTTCATGGCGACGTTCCTGCGCGCTGGAAGCGAGCGCGGCGGCAAGCACCAGGGCACCGGCCAGCAGGCTGAAGCCGAGCACCCAGCGCACGGCACCGCTCACCTGGTTGACGATCTCGCGCACGCGGTCGAGCATGGCGTCGACGTCGATCAGGCTGAGGTTGCTGTAATCGCGCGACAGCTGTGCCAGCGATTCGGTGTGGCCACGCGGCAGGTAAAAGCTGGCGATCCACGTATGCGGCAGCGACGCGGCATGCGCAGGGTCGAATACCAGGAAGAAGTTCACGCGGAAGGACGTCCAGTCCACCTTGCGGATGCTGCCCACGCGGGCTTCGATGCTGCCTTCGCCCACGTTGAAGCGCATCATGTCACCTACTTTCAGGCCATACATGTCACGCCACATGGTGTCGATGGAAACTTCGGCCTGCGCCGGATGCTCGCCATGCCACTGCCCTGCGATCACCTCGTTGCTGGGCGGCAGGTCACCGGCCCACGACAGGCGCAGCTGGCGATCGGACCAGTCTTTCGCGCGTTCGTCCTTGAAGTGCATCTGATCGATGGGCTGGCCGTTGATGGCGGTGAGTTTGCCCACCGCCAGCGGCAGCATGTTGAGCTTGTTGCCGCCGATGCGTGCAAGCGCCTGTTCGAAACCTTCGCGCTGGTCGTCCTGCAGGTTAAGCACGAACCAGTTGGGCGTGTCAGCCGGCAGTTCGCTGCGCCAGCCTTCGAGCAAGGCGGGTGCCACGATGGCCAACAGCAACAGCGCGACCAGCCCCAGGCTGAGCGCGGTAGCCTGCAGCAGGCTCATGCCGCGTCGCCGGGCCAGTGCCGCCAGGCCAAGCCGCAGGGCAGGGTGCGCGCCGGGCGCCACGCGCCGCGCGATCCACAGCATCAGCGCGGAAAGCAGTGCAGCCACCACGGCCACGCCCACCAGGCTCACCGCCAGGATGCCCGCCAGCTTGGCTGAGCCGCTCTGGCTCCAGATCAGCAGCAGGGCCACCAGTGCCGGCACCAGATACAACGCATCGAAGCGTCGCACGCGCCGCGCCGCGCTCTCGCGGAACACGGCGACGGGCGGTACTTCCGCCAGGCGTGCCAGCGGCGGCAGGGCGAAACCGGCCAGCACGGCCAGCCCCATCACGGCGGCCGCGATCGCCGGGCCGAGTGGCAGGGTGGTGGGAATGGCGGAGAACAACTGGCTGGCGAAGCTCCAGGTGACCTGCGCCAGACCCAGCGCCACCAGGCCACCCACGAGCACCGACGGTACGGCCAGCAAGCCCAGCGTGCCGACCAGCAAACCCAGCACCTGCCGGCGCGGCGTGCCCAGTGCACGCAGCAGGGCCACCTCGTTGGTCTTGCGGCGGGCATAACGCTGGGCGGCCAGCGCAATCGCGACGCCGGCCAGCAGGGCAGACAGCAGCGCGGTGAGGCGCAGGAAGGCGCTGGCACGGTCGAACGCGCTGCGCATGCGTTCCTGCGTCTGTTCGGGCGTGATCAGCTCCGCGCCCTGCGGCAGGGCCTGCGCTTCCACCCAGGTCCGCCAGTCCTGCACGGACGACGGCTGTCCGGCGACCAGCAGGCGGTGGCGCGCGCGGCTGCCCACGCCCAGCAGGCCGGCCCGTTCCGCATCACCGATGTTCATCAGCGCGCGCGGCGCCATGGCGACCAGCTCACCACCATCAGGCAGGCGCACCAGCTCGGCGGCAATGCGCAGGTCGCGCCCACCAAGCTGGACGCTGTCGCCCACCTTCATGTTCAGCGCGACCAGCGCGCGATGGTCCAGGTACACCGTGCCGGCCGCGGGCCCATGCCCCGCCGAGGTGCTGGCAGTTCCGCCCGACAGCTCCATGGTGCCGCGCAAAGGGTACGTACTGTCGGTGGCGAGCACATCAAGCAACTGGCTCTGCTCGTGCGCGAAGGCCACGCTGGGAAAGCTGGCGCCACGGGTCACCTGCAGGCCACGGGCGCGGGCCTCGTCGGCATAGGTCGCGGGCAGTGATTGCGGCGCGCTGATGCCGATGTCACCACCGATCAGCTCCGCCGCGCTGGCCAGCACACCGCGCTCCATGCGCGCGGCCAGCGTGGCAACCACGCCGAGCGCCACCACGGCGAGTACCAGCGAGGCGCCCAGTGTGCGCAGTTCAGGCAGATGCCATTCACGGCGCAGGCTGCGCAGGGAAAGGGTGAGCAGTCTCATGCCTGCCTCCGTTTCCGTTGGCCGGCCTTCATGGCGCCACCGCTGCGGAAGCGCGCGGTGCGATGAGCACGCGGCCATTGTCCAGCGTGACCTGGCGGGCGCAACGCGCGGCCAGGCGTGGATCGTGCGTGACCAGCACCAGCGTGGTGCGATGGTTCTGGTTGAGCGAGAACAGCAGGTCGCTCACGTGTTGACCGGTGCGCTGGTCGAGGTTGCCGGTGGGTTCGTCCGCGAACAACAGGCGCGGACTGTGCACGAACGCTCGGGCAATCGCCACGCGTTGTTGTTCACCGCCGGAAAGCTGGGCCGGATAGTGTCGTCGGCGCGCACTGAGCTCCACCGCTTCCAGCGCTTCGCGGGCGCGGGTACGCGCATCGTCGCGGCCTTCCAGCTCAAGCGGCAGCATCACGTTTTCTTCTGCCGTCAGTGCGGGCAGCAGGTGGAACGACTGGAACACGAAGCCGACCAGGCGCCGACGCAGATCCGCGCGGGCTTCTTCGTCGAGACGCTCAAGTGCATGGCCATCCAGCGCGATATGGCCGCTGCTGGGCGTATCGAGCCCGGCCAACAGGCCGAGCAGGGTGGTCTTGCCCGAACCGGATGCACCGACGATGGCGAAACTTTCTCCTTCGCGCACCTGCAGCGATACGCCGGTGAGAATGTCCAGCCGGCCCTCGGGCCCCTGCACCGACTTGCTAACATCGACCGCGTCCAGAAGAACCCCTGGGGATCCGGACGGCGGATTCCCGGCCATTGCGGAGGCATTGCCACTCATGCGTCGTTTCCTTTGCTGCCTGGTCGTACTGTGGGGCGCCATCGCCGCTGCCGCGCAGGCGGCTCCGGCGAAAACCGTGCTGGTGCTGGGCGATTCGCTGTCCGCCGCGCACAACATTCCGGTCGAGGCCGGCTGGGTCCATCTGCTCGGTGACCGTCTTGCCAAGATGGAGCCGGGTTGGACGGTGGTCAATGCCAGCATCAGCGGCGAGACCTCGCTGAGCGGCCGCAACCGCCTGCCCGGGTTGCTGGAGAAGACCAAACCCGACGTGCTGGTGATCGAGCTGGGTGCCAACGACGGCCTGCGTGGCCTGCCGCTGGCGCCGCTGAAGGAGAACCTGGCGGCCATGATCGATGCCGCCCAGAAGGCGCATGCACGCGTGCTGCTGCTGGGCATCGAGCTGCCGGTCAACTACGGCCCGCAGTACCGCGATGGCCTGAGGGCGGTCTACATTGACCTGGCCAAAGCGAAGCATGTGGCCCTGGTGCCCTTTCTGCTGGACGGCGTCGCCCTGAAGCCTGAGCTGATGCAGCAGGACGGGCTGCACCCGGTGACTGCCGGCGAGCCCATGGTGCTGGACAACGTGTGGAAGGGCCTGGCGCCGCTGTTGCATTGAAGCAAGGCAAAACGGCGGTAGGGTGCGGGTATTGCTTCAATCGTGACGAAAATCACAACCGGCTGTGAACCGGGTGTCGAGGCCTTCACGTGACCCTCACGATGCCAGTCGTTAGCTGTTCACCTTTGTGAAGTCAGCTTCAGGAGGTACGGATGAGCTCGCGCGACGAACAAGCAGGACTGATCCTTCTGGTCGAGGACAATCGCCAGATCGCAGAAATGGTCGGCGAATTTCTGGAGCGCAGGGGATATTCGGTGGATTACGCCGCCGATGGGGTGAGCGGCCTGCACCTGGCCGTCTCCAACAGTTATGACGTGGTCGTGCTCGACCTGATGCTGCCGGGCATGGATGGCCTGGACGTCTGCCGCAAGCTGCGTCGCGACGCCAAGAAATCCACGCCGGTGCTCATGTTGACCGCCCGCGACACGCTGGAAGACAAGCTCGTTGGCCTTGAGGCTGGCGCCGACGATTATCTGGTGAAGCCCTTTGAAGTGCGCGAGCTGGAAGCCCGCCTGCGCGCGCTGATCCGCCGCGACCGGCGGCAGGTCTCCACCGAAATCCTCACAGTGGGCGACATGACGCTCGACACGGCCACGCTGCGACTGGTGCGTAGCGGGCAGGAGCTCACCGTGTCGCCAATTGGCCTGAAGTTGTTGGCCATCCTGATGCGCGAGTCGCCTCGCGTGGTCAGCCGCCGCGACATCGAGCGCGAGATCTGGGGCGATACGCTGCCGGACTCCGATAGGCTGCGGTCACACCTTTACAACCTTCGCCGGGTGATCGACAAACCGTTCGATCGACCGCTTCTCCACACCATCCATTCCGCCGGATATCGCCTTGCCGATCTTGAATCGGAGGTGGCCTCTGCCTCGCAGCCAGCATGATCGCGTTGGCGTGAATTGATTATGGCCAGCAGGGGTAGTGCGCAGCCCGCACGGGTGTTCCCGCGCGGGTTGTACCAACGACGCTTGGCGATCATCTTCGGCCTGCAGTTGCTGGCCATCGTGGTCGCGTGCCTGATGGGTTTCTACGGCGTGCTCCCCATCGGCGTGGCACTGGTGCTTATCGTCATCACCAGTGGACTGTCATGGCTTGCGGCGCGTCGCCTGTGGGTGCAGGTCAGCCGGCTCGCCCGGGCCGTCAGCGACTGGGACGAACAGCCCACCGGCCTGGACGGCTGGCGACCCGATCAACTGCCTCGCCGTACCGATGCGGACGTGGCCACGCTGGCTGCCAGCCTCTACGCCTTTGCCAACCGCATCGCCGGCTACAACCAGCGCGAGCGCAACTTCACGCGTGATGCCAGCCATGAGCTGCGCAGTCCGCTCACCGTCATCAAGATGTCCGCCGACATGCTGGCGGACGATCCGTCGCTCGGTGAGTTCGGTCAGCGCTCCGTACAGCGCATCAAGCGTTCCACGCGCGAGATGGAAGCGCTGGTGGAGGCTTTGCTGATCCTGGCGCGCGAATCGGACAACGGACTCACCGAAGAAGATTTCATCGTCAACGACGTGATCCGCCATGAATTGCCGGACGTGATGGAAATGCTGGAAGGGCGACCCATTACCCTGGAACTGGATGAGCCCGCGCGCTTTGCGTTGCACGGTTCGCCGCGCGTGTTCGCGGTGCTGTGCTGGCAGTTGATTCGCAATGCCTGCCAGCAGGCCGATGGCGGTACGGTGGCGGTCACCGTGATGCCGGGCATGGTCACGGTGACGCATCGCTGCGATGACTCACCCGGCCGCGCGAATCGACACGGTTTCGAGCTGGCCATCGCGCAGCGCATCAGCGAGCGTTTCCATTGGCCGCTGGAGCTGCAGACGCACGATGGGCACCGCCACATCGCGCGTATCCGTTTCCCGGAGTCGGTGCTCGTGCGGGCTTGACGCCCCTCGATGCACGGCCCTCCGGCACATGCCGGAAGGCCGCCCTACGACTTACTGCTTGAGCGACGGGCTCACGGTGAAGGCGCAGCCGGTCTTGGTTTTCACGTCGTCCAGCGTCACGCCGTCGTGCAGTTCGATCAGCGTCAGGCCCTTGCCCTTCTCCACCGAGAACACGCACAGGTCGGTGATGATCAGGTCCACGCATTCCTTGCCGGTGATGGGCAGGTCGCATGCGTTCTTGATCTTGGGCGAGCCGTCCTTCGCGGTGTGCTCCATCAGCACCACCACGCGCTTCACGCCGCTGACCAGGTCCATCGCGCCGCCGGGGCCCTTGACCATCTTGCCCGGCACCATCCAGTTGGCGATATCGCCGGTGCAGGACACTTCCAGGCCCCCGAGAATGGACAGGTCCACATGGCCGCCGCGGATCATCGCGAACGACTCCGCGCTGGAGAAGAAACTCGAGCCTGGCTGCTCGGTGATGGTCTGCTTGCCGGCGTTGATCAGGTCCGGATCAACGTGCGCATCGTCCGGGAACGGGCCGATGCCGAGCAGGCCGTTTTCCGACTGCAGGGTGACGTCCATGCCGGGCGGGATGAAGTTGGCCACCAGCGTCGGGATGCCGATGCCAAGGTTCACGTAGAAACCGTCCTGCAGTTCCTTGGCGGCGCGCTGGGCCATGGCCGAGCGGATCGGGCTTTCCTTGCCGGTGTTGGCGCCGGCCACGGTGCGGAACTCGATGCGCTTTTCGTACGACGGGCCCTGGATCACGCGGTCGACGTAGATGCCGGGCACGTGGATGCCATCGGGATCCAGCGCGCCCACCTCCACCAGTTCTTCCACCTCGGCCACGCAGACCTTGCCGCAGGTGGCGATCATCGGGTTGAAGTTGCGCGCGGTCTTGCGGAACACCAGGTTGCCCAGGCGATCACCCTTCCAGGCCTTCACGATGGAAACGTCCGCGTGGATGGCTTCCTCCAGCACATATTCCTTGCCGTTGAAGACCTTGGTTTCCTTGCCTTCGGCCAGCTTGGTGCCGAAGGCAGTGCGGGTATAGAAGCCCGGGATGCCCGCGCCGCCGGCGCGCAGCTTCTCGGCCAGCGTGCCCTGCGGCACCAGGTGCAGCTCCAGCTCGCCCGCGAGCACCTGGCGCTCGAATTCCTTGTTCTCGCCCACGTAGGAGGCGTAGACGCGCTTGACCTGGCGGGTCTTGAGCAGCGGACCCATGCCGAAGTCGTCCACGCCGGCGTTGTTGCCCACGATGGTGAGGCCCTTGGTGCCGGCGGCGAGCAGCGCCGCGATCAGGTTCTCGGGAATGCCGCAGAGGCCGAAGCCGCCGGCGGCGATGGTCATGTCGTCGAACAGCAGGCCGTCGAGAGCTTGCGCCGCGCTTGCATAAACCTTGTCCATGGGAATGCCTTATTGCTGGAGAGAGCCAGCTGCCAAGGATACGACGGATTGGTGGCTGCCCACGCGGTACGAAGGTCGGGGTGGCAGGGCGTGGCCCTGCGTCGAGGGGCTCCAGGTCGCTGGAGGGCGGTCAACGGCCAGGTTTCACGGCCCGTGCGGACACCATCCGGGTGAGCATGTAAGAACGGCTGGCTATACTCCCCGCCAATGTTGAGGGGAGTACCGTCCGTG
The DNA here is from genome assembly GCF_014297575.1 of Dyella telluris. NCBI lineage: Bacteria > Pseudomonadati > Pseudomonadota > Gammaproteobacteria > Lysobacterales > Rhodanobacteraceae > Dyella > Dyella telluris. Next base: position 3,344,455 of record NZ_CP060412.1, read on the forward strand.
AAGTCCAGCCGTCTTGTCGCCGCCATTGCGGCGCTGGGGATTGCGTCCATGAGCCACGCCGCTTCGCCGGTGCTGGTGATCCATGGCGGTGCCGGCGTCATCAAGCGGGAGATGAGCCCGGCCAGGGAAAAGGCGGTGCGCGCGGCGCTCACGCAGGCCCTGCAGAACGGCTATGCGCAGCTCAAGGCCGGCAAGACGGCGGTGGATGCGGTGTCAGCCGCCATCACCGTGCTGGAGGACGATCCCAACTTCAACGCCGGCAAGGGGTCGGTGTTCACGCATGACGGCAAGAACGAAATGGATGCCGCCATCATGAACGGTTTCACGCTGGAGGCCGGTTCCGTTGCCGGTGTGCATCGCGTGAAGAATCCCATCGTGCTGGCACGCGCGGTGATGGAGAAATCGCAGCACGTCATGCTGGTGGGCGAGGGTGCCGAAGAATTTGCGAAGCAGGCGGGCATCACCCTGGTCGATCCGTCGTACTTCCGGACCGAAGAGCGCTGGCAACAGCTGCAGAAGGCGTTGAAGGAAGACGAGAACAACGAAAAGCATTCCGATGTCGAAACCGCCAAGCACTTCGGCACCGTGGGTGCGGTGGCGCTCGACGCGCAAGGGCATCTGGCGGCGGGCACCTCGACCGGTGGCATGACCGACAAGCGCTGGGGCCGGGTGGGCGACTCTCCCATCATCGGTGCGGGGACTTACGCGGACTCCGGTTGCGCGGTGTCCGGCACGGGGTGGGGTGAGTTCTACATGCGTACGGTGGCCGCCCATGCGATCTGCATGCGCGTGACCCAGATGCGCGTGCCGCTGCGTCGCGCGGCGGCCGAAGTGATCAACCAGGAAATCCCGTCGATGGGAGGCAATGGCGGGGCCATTGCACTGGATGCAAACGGCACGGTGGCCATGCCCTTCAACACGGACGGCATGTACCGTGGCTGGATCGGTGCCGACGGCGTGCCGCACGTGGCACTCTATGGCGACGAGGATGACGGCACCGCCGATCCCTTGCCGCAGGGCGGCGAACCCGGCCAGTCCTGAGCTGACGCGCCGCGCCAGGTTTGGACCCGCGGGGGCCGCAGGTCATCAACCAGGTTTTGACAATCCTGGGCACATCATCGGCCCAACGGCGACTGTTCGGCCGCCCAGGCGCCTTTTCGGCAGGGATAGGCACGCTTTCGGCAGGAAGGTGGCGCGCTAAGCTGCCTGAAAGAAAGCCCGTCGCAGGCTTCGACGCACGTTCTGAATCAGGCATCGCAGATCGCGGATGGCACGATGAATGCGTGAATTTCGTGAGCCTCGCGAAGGGAAGTCTTTGTATCGTGTTTCGCAGGTGGATGACTGACGTTGTCTTGGGCCGTGGGCTCCAGGTAAATCCCACGGTCTATGTCCAACTGCCAGCCGACAGCTCATGTGGGATCGGATACGTTCAAGGCGCGAAGTAGCGCCAGGGAGATCAGGGAAGATCGTCAGCTAAATGTAATTTCAGGAGTCCTAGGGGGAGGGCGAATGAATAGCGACGGTTTCCGCTTCAGGGGCGTGTCCCGCCCGCGGTCTTCGACGGCATCGCCGCTGGCGGTGCATGCTGCATCTGCGCGCGGTTTCACGCTGATCGAACTCATGGTCGTGGTGGCGGTGATCGCCATCCTGGCCTCGCTGGCGCTGGCCAGTTATCGCAGGCATGTGCTGCACGCCAATCGCAATGCCGCCGAGAGCGTCATGCTTGGCATCGCGTCGGCCGAGGAACGTTACCTTGTCGACAACCGGGCTTATGTGGCCACCGCGTCATCGGTGGGCTATGCCGCCGGCACGCTGCCGTCCAACTACAACTTCGGGATCACGGTGGGTACCACCCCCCCGACATACACCATTACCGCGACGGCGGTCTCGACCAGTGGCCAGGCTAATGACACGGGCTGCACCACGCTGACAGTGGACAACACCGGTGCCAAGACGCCAAGTCCCACGACTTCCCCATGCTGGCAGTGAGTGCCACACCATGCGCTCTCAACGCGGATACACCCTGGTCGAACTGAGCATCACCGCGGCGGTGCTGGTCACGCTGCTGGTGATCGCCGTGCCGAACTTTTCCAGCATGCTGCGTGGCCAGCAGATCAGGAACGCCGCGCTGGACGTGGCGTCCACCATTACGTATGCGCGCAGCGAGGCGGTCAAGCGCAACACGCTGGTGAACGTAACGGCCGCCACGGCGGGATGGAAAGGAGGCTGGGCGGTTGCGCCGGCGTCCGCGTCAACCATTCGCAGCCATGACGCTTTCAGCGGCATCGCCATTACGGAAGCAAACGGCAACACCCAGTTCCAGTTTGGCGGCAACGGTCGGATGCAGCAGCCGTTGAACCTGAAGTTCACCGTTGCGCCGGCGACATCCACCGCGCACGTGCAATCGCTGTGCATCAGCGTCGGGACCACGGGCCGGGCGTTGACCACGACGGGAGCCTGCTCATGAAGGATCAACGGGGCATCATGCTGATCGAGGTGCTGGTGTCGATGTTCATCGCGGCGATTGCCCTGCTGGGCACGATCGCGCTGTCCATGAATTCGTCGCGCAGCCAGATGGAGTCCTATCAGCGTGTGCAGGCGCTGACGTTGGTGCAGGACATGGTGTCGCGCATCAATGCGAATCGACAGGTGGCGGCCTGTTATTCCAATGGAGCCACCGGCACGGTGACCAATACCACGCTGCCGACGTGTTCCACCTCGATTGTGTCGGGCAGCACCACGCAGCAACAGTCGACGGCCAACGCCGATCTCACCGCATGGCAGAGCGAGTTGCAGGGTGCGGCCGAGGTCAACGGTGGCGTGAAGGCCGGCGCCATGATCGGCGCCATCGGGTGCATCACCCAGACGGATGCCGTCAACAATGTGTACAGCGTTACGGTGGCCTGGCAGGGGCTGTCGTCCACCGTGGTGAACAGCTACCTCACCTGCGGCTCGGGGAGCTTTGGCGCCAGCGATGCGCTCAGGCGCGCCGTCACGGTCCAGGTGCGCATCGGGAACCTCAGCTCATGACCCGCAGGCCTGACATCTTCCGTCCATCGCGCCGGGTATGCGGTACGACGCCGCTGTCGCAGCGAGGCCTGTCGCTGATCGAGTTGATGGTCGCCATGGCCATCGGCCTGGTCATGCTGGCGACGCTGGCATCCTTGTATGCATCCAACAGCAAGACGCACAACGAGTTCAGCAAGACCTCCGCGCAGGTGGAGAACGGTCGCTTCGCGATCCAGTCCATCGAGCAGGATGTCGCCCAGTCCGGCTTCTACGGGCGTGCAAGCCTGGTCGCGTCATCGCCAAGCTATATCGACCCGGACCCTTGCGCCACCGCGAAGACCTTGTTGGGATTCAGCGCGTCGCCCACGCTGACCTTGCCCAATGGCGTGGTGGGCATGGTCTACGGAGCGGCGGTGCCCTCGTGCCTCAGCAGCTACAACGTGGCGCCGAATTCCGAAATCCTCATCGTGCGTTATGCATCGGGGGATGCGTCGGCAAGTGTCGATACCACCAATTATTTTCTGCAGCTGTCGCAGTGCAGCCAGGACCTGGCGCCGCTGGCGTTCGACACGGCAGCCAGTGCCTTCACGCTGCAGACGCTGGCCTGCAACGGCACCAAGGCCGAGATCCGCAAGTACGTGGAACGCATCTACTTCCTTTCTACCTGCGATACCTGCACACCCAACAGCGACAACATCCCCACGTTGAAGGTGGCCGAACTGAGCAATGGGGCGCTGGTCGTGTCATCGCTGGTGCAGGGCATCCAGGATATCCATTACAGCTACGGCATCGATCGTGACCAGAACGGTTCGCCCGATTGCTACGTGGACGATCCGACGATCGACAACACGGCGAACTGCGGCACGATCTCCCCGACGTACAGCTGGGTCAACCCGGTCACCAACTGGTACAACGTGACCGCCGTGCGCGTGAGCGTGCTGGCCCGGAACGTGGATCCCACGGTGGGGTGGACCGATACGCGCAGCTACAGCATCGGCCGTACCGTGGTCGATGGCGGCGCGGTGGCCGACGGCCCGTACAACGATACCTACAAGCGTCATGTCTACACCACGCTTGCGCGCGTGTGGAACACCGGTGGCCTGCGGGAGATGCAGTGATGAAACGATCAACCTCCGCGCGACGCGGTCAGCGCGGCTTTACGCTGATCACCACGCTGATCTTCCTGCTGATCTTCATGGTGTCGGCTGTTTCGATGGTTGGCGTCAGCATGGTCGACGTCAAGGTGGCCAGTAATCAGCAGTTCCAGCTTGAAGCGCATACCGCGGCCCAGCAGGGCATCGAGTATGTAGTGAGCCAGCCCTTCACGCAGACCCTGATCACGACCACCACCAGTGTGCCTGTGCCGCTGTACAGCAGTAGCGCAACCTATACCGCGCAGGTGTTGGCGCCCGTCTGCGAGGCGGTGACGCCGGCGATCATTCCGTCGCCGCCCACCACGCCCCAGGACCAGGCATGCGCGGGTAGCAGCGGGTATTCCACCAGTGGGCTCATCAACTCAGGCCCCACCACCAGTGCCACGTGCTCGGACACGCAGTGGGACGTGCAGTCCACCGTGAATGACGCCACCTTCTCGGCAACCTCCGTTGTGCTTCATCAGGGCATTTCGGCGCGCATGTACACCATACCCGCCAGAGCCGTATGCAAATGAACCCCTCGTCTTCATTCCGGGATCGTGCCATGCGCCTGAATCGCCACCTGCTTCGTTTCATGCCCGTTGCCTTGCTTGCCGCAGCGGCAGGCGTGCTGTCGCCTTCGGCAGTTGCGGAAGACATCGACATCTACGCGCCTGCGCTCAATCAGCAGCCGGGTGGTGCGCCGAATGTGGTCATTTCGCTGGATACGTCGGACGCGTGGAACGGTGGCGTGTCCTTCACGTGTCCGCTGGTCAACGGAGTGAACCCCAACGCCACCAACAAGAAGGCGGCGTCGGTCTCGGGTTTCGTCCAGTGCGCGCTGTATCAGGCGGTTTACAGCCTTGGCCAGAATCCTTCGCTGGCGGGCAACATCGATATCGGCATGATGCGTTACAACATCGCGCCCAATGATGGCCTTGCCAATACGGGAGCGAAATTCTCCGGCTCGGGCGGTTCGTTCAAGTTTCCTTCCACGATTGGCTCGAAGAACACGCAGGGCCCCGCACCGCAGCCCTTGCCGGTGATCGGTGGGGCGACCGGATCGGCCGGCGCCACCAATCTGACCAATCTGCTGGGCACCATCCAGGGGCTGGATTCCACCGCTGACGGCGCCAACAACCAGAACGCCGGCACGGCCTTCCAGGAAGTGTGGGCTTACTACGCGGCCAAGGTGGGTCTTTCCAACGAGAACTACTCGTCGCTCACCAACTCGAACTATTGCCGCAGGAATTACCAGATCTTCGTTGCCGGTGCCTTCACCAACACCAAGGCGGGCGCCAACGTTGACTGGGCCACCCCGCTGCAGGCGGCGGGCGCCACGACGGCGCAGCAGCAGATCGTCACCATTCCCCCGCCGTACAACAAGTATCAGGGGCAAGGCGGCGACCCGGAGTGGGCACGCTTCATGTACCAGACGGACCTGTCCAACGGACTGGATCCCAGCGGCATCGAGAACATCATCACCTACACCATCGTGGTGACGGACGGCAGCAACCCGGATCTCGTCCAGTACCTCACGACGACGGCGGCCAATGGCGGGGGCAAGGCGTTTGTTGTCAACGTGAATGACGTCAGCGCGGTGAATGAACTGGTCACCGCGTTCTCCACCATCTTCAACGAAGTGGAAGCCGTGAATAGCGTGTTTTCATCGGTGAGCTTGCCGCTGAGCGCGAACAACGAAGGCACGTACAACAACCAGTTCTTCTACGGCATGTTTCGCCCGGAGAGCAGTTTCCTGCCGCGGTGGTGGGGCAACCTCAAGCAATACCAGGCCGGTTATGTCAGCGGCACGCTGGTGCTTACCGATGCCAATGGCCAGTCGGCGGTGAACTCAACCACCGGCTTCATCACGCCCGGGGCCGTGAGCTTCTGGACCACGACGACGAACAAGGTCGGAACGGCGCAATGGCCCGCGACGGGGTATTGGTACAACACCTATCTCACCAAGAACAAAAATTTTGGTTCGGGCGCCACGACCGACGCCTTCGACTCGCCCGATGGCTCGCTGGTGGAGAAGGGCGCCGCGGCGGAAGTGCTGCGCGGCGTGAACCTGGCCAGTGACGTGCGCACGGTTTACACCTGTGCCAACAGTGGTGGCGGATGCACGGCCAACATGGGTCCGGATCTTTTCGCCACAACCAACAGCACGCTGGCGGCGAGTGCGACGTTCACCACGAGCACCAGCACGGTGCCCACCACCACCACGCTGATCAACTGGGTGCGCGGACAAGACCTGGCCGGCAATGAAACCGAGCCGGGTCCGTACGGACTCAATCCCATGACGGCGCCATCTCCCGCGTTGCCAATCGGTGCCACATCCACGGCCCGCCCGTCCATTCACGGCGACGTGCTGCATTCGCAGCCGGCGGTGATCAACTATGGGGGCAACGTTGTCGTGTTCTATGGCTCCAATGACGGCATGTTCCATGCGGTCAACGGCAACCAGACCGGCAATATCACCAGTGGCACGACCACGGTGCCGCCGGGCGGCGAGTTGTGGTCGTTCGTGGCGCCGGAGTTTTTCCCCAAGCTGGTGCGTCTGTACAACAACAGCCCGGTGGCCAAGTTCGGCGCCAATCCTCCGACCGGTTCCATCGCGAAGGATTACTTCATGGACGGTTCCCCGGCAACGTTCCAGGACAACCGCCCGGCCAGCACCACCTATGGCAAGAAGTACATCTATCTGACGCCGAGGCGCGGCGGTTCGTTCATCTATGCCTTTGACGTCACCGACCCGGTCAATCCCACGTTCCTCTGGGAAAAGACCCTGGCCACTCTGCCTGAACTGGGCCAGGCCTGGTCGCGGCCCGTGGTGGCAATGGCGGCCGGCCTGAAGATCAGCGGCACGGCAACCGATCACCCGGTGCTGGTCATGGGCGGTGGTTATGACCCTGCTGAAGATATCGACCCCTATGTGGGGCCAGATACCCATGGACGTAGCATCTTCGTGCTTGACGCCGTTACGGGGGATACCGTCTGGGTGGCGCAGCCGTCGTGCGCTAACGCACCAACGAATGCCTCGGGCAGAGCGGTGACCTGCGTGGCGGTATCGGGCATGCAGTACGCCATTCCGTCGCAGCTGACCTTGCTGGATCGCAATGGCGATGGTTACATCGACCGCATTTACGCCCCGGACCAGGGGGGCAACATCTGGCGTGTGGATCTACCCACCAGCGGTGTATCCGCCTGGTCGGTGTCGAAGCTGGCCAGCCTCGGTGGCACCGGTAACAACGCGCGCAAGTTCTTCTATCCGGTCGATGTGGTGACCACCTCGTCGTATGACGTGGTGACCGCATCGTCGGGCGATCGCGAGCACCCGCTCTACTCGGCGGCCACGGGCTCGGCCACGCAGGTGCAGAACGCGTTCTTCTCCATTTATGACCCGAACGTCGGTACGTCCGTACCTTCAGGCTGGACGCCGATCACGGAGAACAACCTCACCCTGACGTTTACCAGCGGCAGTGCACCGGTCGCGTATAACCAGTCCACGGCCAAATCCACGTCGGGTGGTGTCAGCCAGGGCTTCTTCGTCAACTACCAGCCGGGCGAGAAGGGCGTGAACGCGCCGACCATCGTGGCCGGTTACGCGTACTTCGGTACCAACACGCCGACCAACCCCAGCTCCGCACCGGTATGCACGGCCAACCTTGGCATCGCCCGCGGTTATGCCATCAACGTATTCACCGGCCTGGGCATGAACGGCAACGGCTTCGTGACCTTCGGCGGTGGCGGCATGCCGCCCACGCCGGTGTTCGGCTTTGTGCAGATCGGCTCGGGCGTGGTCGCGGTGTTGACGGGTGGCGGCAACCAGCAGGGATCAGGCGGCGGTGCGGCGGGCGCGTCCTCGGACATCGACGTAACCCAGGTGTCGCCGCCGGCCCTGCACACCCGCAAGCGAACCTACTGGTACAAGGAAGGCGTGAAGTAATCGCGGCCTGATCCTTGCGATGTCCTGAAACAGAAAAGGCCCGCCGTGATGGCGGGCCTTTTCGTTCGAGGGGGCGTGCATGCCGCGCGGAGGCAGCGGGCGAGCCTCACTCCTCGTGATCGGGACGCTCGCGCACCGGATGCTTGCTCAGCTTGCGCTGCAGCGTGCGGCGGTGCATGCCCAGGCGACGCGCGGTTTCCGAAATATTGCCGTCGCACTCGGTGAGCACGCGCTGGATGTGTTCCCACTCCAGCCGGCGCAGGGCGAGCGGGGCTTCCGGCGCGTCGATCACGTCGTCTTCGCCCACGGCGGTGTCGCCGTCGAGCAGGGCGCGCACCACGGCATCGGCGTCGACGGGCTTGGCCAGATAATCGTGGGCGCCACGCTTGATGGCTTCCACGGCGGTGGCGATGGAGGCATAGCCGGTCAACAGCAGCACGCGGATTTCGGGCACCAGAGCCTGCAGTTCCGGAATCAGGCGCAGGCCGTTCTCTTCGCCCAGCTTCAGGTCGAGCACGCAGTAGCGGGGCTGGTGGCGGCGCGTAAGCGCACGGGCTTCGTCCGCATTGCTGGCGGTGATGACGTCGAAACCGCGCGAACTCATGGCGCGTGCCAGCACGCGGGCAAAAGTGGCGTCGTCATCGATAATGAGTAGTTGCTGGTCGCTCATGGTGTTCTCCTCGGCGTCGTGCCGATGTAGGCATTTTCGCCGCTGCGACAACGCATGCCCATGTGGCCATGCGCCGCAGTGATTATGACGCGGCGATCACGGCCAGCGGCAAGCGCAGCCGCATCTGGGCACCGTGACCGGTGTTGAGTGCGATCAGCTCGCCGGCCAGCCGCTCTGCCGTGGCCTCGGCAAGGGCCAGCCCGATACCCAGGCCGGTCTGCTTGTGGGAGCGGCCAAGTTCAGACAGTTCCCCGGTGGGGTCGGCAAAGCCGGGGCCGTGATCGGCGACGATCAGCTCCAGCCAGCCGCCGTCCCGCCGTACGGTCAGGGCTACCGCCTGGGACTGGTTCAGCGCCGAGGCGTCGGCCGCGTTGTTCAGCAGGTTGAGCAGGGCATGGCGCAGGCCTGGTGGCGTACGCAGCACGGTACGGGCGGCTTCCTGGTCGAGCGCGAGTGCCAGGTCGGCTTCCGGACGCAGCAGCTGGAAGCGCTCAAGACACCCGTGGATGAAGCTGTCCACGGTGAGTTGTTCGGGCTCCTGCGACAGCTGCGCCTTGCCGAACGCCACCATCTCGCGAAGGATGGTGCGGCAGCGGTCGACCTGGCCCTCGAGCAGTTCCAGATCCTCGGCGAGTGCGGTGTCGCCGGCATGTTCGCGGCGCAGCTCAGGCAGCAGGGTGCGCATGGTGGACAGTGGCGTGTTCAGCTCATGGGCGGCGCCGGCGGCCTGCGTGGCAATGGCCAGAATGCCTTCATCGCGCAAGGCGCGTTCGCGAACACGCTGCATCTCCATCTGCTGCAGGCGCACGGCACGCGCCAGCCGGTTGATGAAGAAGCCCAGCAGCACCGCCATGATCACGAAGTTCACGCCCATGCCGAGCACGTGCAGCGAGAACTCCGCGGTGGAATGCATCGGCACCGGCAGCGGCACGTACCAGAACAGCAGCACCATGTAGGCCGCACCCACTAGCGCCGCCACGGCGAGCACGGCGTTGACGGTCAGGGCCGCCGCGCTCAGTGCGATGGGGATCAGCAGCAGCGTGATGAACGGGTTGCTGGCACCGCCAGTGAAATGCAGCAGGTAGCCGAGCACCAGCGTATCCACGCCGACGTGCAGGATGGTTTCCCACTGACGGATGGGCCAGGGCTGGGTGAGGCGCCAGGCCGCAAACACGGCAAACACCGCGAGCAGGCCGATGCCCACCATCAGCGGCAGCAGCGGGATGTCCATGTGCATCCACAGCGCACACACGAGCACGGCGGTGCTCTGGCCGGCGATGGCGCAGATGCGCAGCCAGGCAAGGCTGCGGAACAGGGTGCGGGGGCCGATGCGTTGCTGGGTGGAAGGGCGTTTCATGACGGGGATACTAGCCGGTTTGCGCCATGGCCCTGCCTGCAGGGCAGGGCGGTGCGTCACTTTGCACCGGGCCGTTGGCCCTTAAAAACTCGCCCCGACGAGCGGGGCGAGTGGAGGATCAGACTTCTTCGCTGTGCACGGCCGGCAGCGGCGTGTGCGCTTCGGAATGACTGCGCGACAGCTTGTTCATCAGCGGCAGCATGACCACGGCAACCAGCGTGCAGGCGATGCCGACGAAGCCGAGCTTGTTGAACAGGCTGACGTAGATGTTCAGCGACTCGACCGGGCTGCTGATGTTTTCCGGCATGGCGGCCAGGTTGGCGACCACGCTGCCCAGGTACTGCGAGATGCCCACGGCCACGTAGTACGCACCCATCATGAAGCCGCCCATGCGGGCCGGCACGTAGCGGGCGATCATGGCCAGGCCCAGGCCGCTCACCAGCAGCTCGCCCAGCGAGTAAAGCCCATAGCCCCAGATCATGGTCCAGGAGGACACCTGGCCATCCACCGCGCTCATGGCGCCGAAGCCGTACATGAAGAAGCCCAGTGCCACGGCGGCGAAGCCGAAGGCGAACTTGGCAGCCACCGACGGATCCTTGCCGGCGCGGCCGAGCGTGTTGTAGATCGCCACCAGCACCGGGCTGAGCACCACGATCCAGATCGCATTGAGGTTCTGGTACTGCTCCGGGATCCAGTTGAACAGGTGGATGCCAAACACGTCGAACGAGAGGTTGACGTTCTTCTGCGCGAACAGGTTCAGCGAGGTCGCCATCTGCGCGTAGAAGATGAAGAAGAAGATGGTCTGCACGGTGAGCACCAGCGCGGAGATGAGGCCGGCGCGCTCGCTCTTTCCGGCGGTGCGGATCAGGTGCACGAAAATGCCCAGGATCACCACGCCGGCAAGGTACACGCAGATCTTCGCGGCCAGCAGGCTCTGCAGGATGAAGGCAGCGATGGCGACGATGGCCAGCGAAGCCACCACCAGCGCAAGCGCGCGCTTGGCCTGCACCGGCTGCTCATCCGGCTGCGAACCGATGTGCGCCAGGGTGCGGTGCATCAGCGAGTAGTTGATCAGGCCCAGTGCCAGGCCCACGGCGCAGGAGCCGAAGGCGGTGTGCCAGCCCATGGCATCGCCGTAGTGCGCGGCAACGTAGTCACGGATCCACGGCGTGGCCGTCATCGAGACCATCGAGCCGACGTTCACCGCCATGTAGTAGATGGTGAATGCGCTGTCGATGCGGACGTCGTCGCCCTCATAGATCTTGCGCACCAGGTTGCCGGCGTTGGGCTTGAAGAAGCCGTTGCCGACGATGATCACGCCCAGCGCGGTGTACAGCAGCGTGGGATTGTCCGAAGGAATCCACAGCATCGCGTAGCCCAGTGCCAGCACGACGGCGCCGGTGACCATGGTGCGACGGGTGCCGATGAGCTTGTCGCCGACCCAGCCGCCAATGGCGGGCGTGGCGTAGATCAGGGCGGCGGCGGCGCCCCATACGAGGTTGGCCTTGCTGTCGACGAAGCCGAGCTTCTTCATCATGTAGGTGACCATGAGCACCTGCATGCCGTAGAAGCCGAAGCGCTCCCACATCTCGATCAGGAACACGGTGCTGAACGAGCGGGTCTGCGAGACCGGTGGATTCTGGATTGCCATTCAATTGTCCGTACTGCGGTTCATACAACGGCGGCCCGTGATGGGGCGGCCGGCTCGCGCGACCGGAAAACCGGTCACAAAGTGGCCAAGCGTAACCGATCCGTCATTCAGGTAACGTTGCGGTGCGGCACGCAGGAAGCTGCGAATTCCCCGGGCATCAGTGGGATATGGCAGAATTCACCGCTTATGCCCGCCGCCCGCGGGGTGCGGCCAGGCCGCCTGCTCGAGAGGACACATCATGGCTGCCAGCGGTTTCCGAGGGCCCCGGCAAATCTGGAATGCCTTCAAGTGGTCCATGAAAGGGCTGCAGGCGGGCTGGCGCCACGAGGCGTCGTTCCGGCTGGAGGTCTGCCTCGCCGTGGTGCTGGTGCCGTTGGGCCTGTGGCTGGGCAATGGTCCGCTGGAAAAAATCGCCCTGGTGCTGCCGCCCGTGCTGGTGCTGTCCGCCGAACTGCTCAACTCGGCCGTGGAGGCCGTGGTCGACAAGGTAAGCCCGGAGTTCCATGAACTGGCCGGTCGCGCCAAGGACATGGGCTCGGCCGCGGTGTTCCTGCTGCTGGCCATGACCGCGCTGACCTGGGGCCTTATCCTGTGGCCGCGCTGGGCCTGAGCCCCGCCTTACCCCTGTAGGAGCGCACCCTGTGCGCGACCCGGGCTGACCCTACGCACATCAATGCGGCGGGCTGCAGGCTGAAAAGGCCACCGCAAGATTGCGCCCTTCACAACGGAATGCTGCAATGGTGGCTCCACCGGATTGGAGCACCCCCATGAAACTTCTTCGTACCCTTGCTTTGCTGCTGGTCATCGCCGGCCTGTCGGGCTGCGGTTACAACGCCATCCAGCGCCAGGACGAGGCAGTCAAGGGCTCCTGGTCCGAGGTGCTCAACCAGTACCAGCGTCGCGCCGACCTGGTACCCAACCTGGTCAATACGGTGAAGGGCTACGCGCAGCACGAAGAGCGCGTGCTCACCGAAGTCACCAATGCGCGCGCCAAGGTGGGCAGCACGCAGCTGACCACCGATGACCTGAACAACCCCGAGAAGCTCAAGCAGTTCCAGGCCGCGCAGGGCGAGCTGTCCAGCGCGTTGTCGCGGCTGATGGTGGTCAGCGAGAACTACCCGCAGCTCAAGGCCGATGGCCTGTTCCAGAACCTGCAGGCGCAGCTGGAAGGCACCGAAAACCGCATCACCGTGGCGCGCAACCGCTACGTGAAAGAGGTGCAGGAATACAACTCGATGATCCGCACCTTCCCGAACAACCTCACGGCGAAGATGTTCGGTTACCAGGTGAAGCCGAACTTCTCGGTCGAGAACGAGAAGGCCATCTCCACGGCACCGACGGTTGACTTCGGCAGCCCGGCACCGGCACCCGCCGCTTCGGCGCACTGACGTGATCCGGCGCGGTGCGCGCCTGTTGCTCCTGCTGGCGGTGGCCTTGTTGCCGCCAGCGTGGCTGCATGCCGATGAAGCGGTTCCCACCCTCACGCGCCACGTCACCGACCTCACCGGCACGCTGACGGCGCAACAGGTCGACCAGCTCGACGCCCAGCTGGTGTCGCTGGAAAAGACCAAGGGTGCGCAGCTGGTGGTGCTGATGGTGCCGACCACCCAGCCGCAGGACATCGCCGAGTACTCGCTGGCCGTGGCGGAAGCCAACAAGATCGGCCGCAAGGGCACCGATGACGGCCTGCTGCTGCTGGTGGCAAAGAACGACCGGCGGGTACGTATCGAAGTGGGCTATGGCCTGGAAGGCGCTGTGCCCGACGCAGCCACGGCGCGCATCAATCGCGAATACATCGCGCCCAAGTTTCGCACCAACGACTACTTCGGCGGCATCAACGACGCCGTTGGCGCGCTGACCCAGCTGGTCAATGGCGAGGCGCTACCGCCGCCGGTGGAAAGCAGCAATCACGAGCGTCGCCGCGGCTTTCCTTTTGGACAGATCCTGCTGATCGGCGTGTTCGCCGGATTCTTCCTGCGCAGCCTGTTCGGCAGCACCACGGTATGGCTGCGCACGCCGCTGGGCGCGGTGATCACCGGCGGCCTGGTCGGCCTGCTGGCGGCATCGGCGGGCGCAGCGATTTTCGGCGCGATCATCGGTGGCGTGCTGATGCTGTTGCCCGGTGGCGGCGGTCGCTCCATTGGTGGCGGCGGCTGGGGTGGCGGCGGCTTCGGCGGTTGGGGCGGCGGTGGTTTCGGCGGTGGTGGTGGCGGCTTCGGCGGAGGCGGAGGCGGCGGCTTCAGTGGCGGCGGTGGCAGTTTCGGCGGTGGCGGTTCATCGGGGAGCTGGTGACATGGCGCGCACGCAACGTCTGCTGATGAATCTGTTCGACGGCTGGTTCCAGCTGCGTCGACGTTTTCCCAAGAGCCTGCTCGACCAGATGACCACGACCATCCGCCAGGGCGAGCAGGCGCATCGTGGCGAGGTGTGCTTCGCGATCGAATCGCGCCTCACGCCCGGCGCCGTGCTCAGTGGGCTCGACGCGGACCACCGCGCGCGCCAGGTCTTCGCACAGCTGCACGTGTGGGACACGCAACACAACAATGGCGTGCTGTTCTACATCCTGATGGCTGAGCATCGCGTGGTGATCCTGGCCGATCGCGGCGTGGCTGCCATGGTCACGCAGTCAGAGTGGGATGGCATCCGTGACCGGATGCTGGCCAGCTTTGCGCGTGGCGACTGGCGCAAGGGATGCCTCGAAGGCATTGGTGAAGCACATGCCTTGCTCGAACATCATTTTCCCGGTCACGGTGATGAACCCCGCGACGAATTGCCGGATCGCCCGGTCATTCTCTGAGTTGATGCTCTGCCGAACGTGAGCGGTGCGCGTGCAGTCACGCGCCTAGGCCCGTGTGCAGACGAAGCCGAAGTCACACGATCATTCGCGCGAGGAAGTCGTATCCCCCGGCTTGGGGACTTCGTGAAACGCCTTTCAGGCTCCGGCGCAGTGTGGGGCTAGGACCTCCCGGCATATCGTTCTTTCTGAGTGTTCAGCGGTCGGTGCGCTGACTTTCATCCTTTGATCGGGCGACTAATCTAACGAGCGATCGTGGCGCTGCGGACGTTTGGCATGAATGCCGCCGTTCCTGCATGAGATCAGCCCGTTTTCGAGAGTCGCGCTGGCCTGTTTCAGGGCGCATACGTGTCGCATATCGAGCGGTCTGCAGCGTGGTCATCACCCATGCATACGAGCTGCAATTACCTTTATATGGAACAAGTGATGGATATGAACTGGGTGGAACGCAGCGGTGTCTTGCAAGCGTGCGGCGCGCGGAATGCCGTACCGGCTGAGCGGGCGCGTGACGAAGTGGCCCCATCAGTCATGAGCGAATCTTCATCGGAGACACCCTTGCGCTGCAGCGCGCGCACGCGTGGAGCCCGACGATTTGTTCGCCTGATGCTGTTGTGCGCATCGGTCCTGCTCGGTCAGCAGGCATGGGCCGCGGGCTGCAAGACCATGAACGGCTATCCCAAGGTGTACAACCTGACATTACCGGGCTCGAGCACCATGATCCCACGCGACGCGCCGGTGGGCACCACGCTTGCTGTCGTCAATGGCCCCATGCTGACGGCTGGATCATCCAGCAACACGGCGACCTGGTTTGCGGAATGCAATACGCCGACTGGGAGCCTGAATCTGGTACTCACCAGTACGCCGTGGCCACTGGCCAGTCCCGGTATTTACAGTACCAATGTGGCTGGCGTCGGCGTGAAGATGGTTCGCGCCTCTGTTCCGGTGCCAGGTAGCGTGGCCTATACGCCTTCGAGCTTTCCTGGGAACATCGGGGCGCCGTATGGCTGGTATTGGTACGCGAACCCAGTCTTTGTCTACACCTTTGTTAAGACCGGGCCCATATCGGGCGGAACGGTCACTTCGGCTGATATCCCCACGATGGCATTCAATCTGGATGGTACCGCCACGGTGTTCACGTCGACGAACAGCGGGAAGATCACGTTCACGGCAGGTGCCTGCGTGACGCCCGACGTTCAGGTGCCTCTCGATGCTGCGTCGGTCAAGGCATTTACCGGCGTAGGAAGTACGACCGGCGCGAAGTCGTTCAATATCGCCGTGAACAGCTGTCCGCCCGGTTTGACCTCGGTGTCTTACCAGTTGGATGCCGCCTCGGGCATTACCGTGGTGAATGCCTCGCAGGGCGTCATCGGTCTGGGAAATAGCGCCACGGCGAAAGGCATTGGCCTTCAGATCAAGGACAACAGCAACAACCCCGTGTCCTTTGGCAGCATGCACGCCACTACGGGCTACAACCGTACCAACGGTGGCAATTTCACCATCCCTCTGAAGGCGTTCTACTACCAGACGGCCTCTACCTTGTCCGCTGGCTCGGTCGTGTCCCAGGCGGTTTTCACCATGAGCTATCAGTAGCGTCGCTAGTAGAGGCGGTGTGGTGTAGGCGCACGTATGGTTGGGTGCTTGTGGGCATTGACGTAAATGCGTGGCTCTGCGGGGTCGCATGGCTGCCAAGCGTCAAAACGCTCCGCGCGATGTCCCTATGGGGGCAAGCGATGCGTCTGCTGTATGCGTGCTATCCCAGACATCAACCTAACGTGGTCCTTGTGGCTATGCGGCTCTCCACTGCATGGCCTTTTTTTGCGCCCATCACCAAGGCCACAGGAACAGCCCTGTTCCGCAAGTGGTCATTGGTAACCCAGGGGTTTGTGTATCCATGGCGTGTGCGATGGGTCGCCACGAGGGCAGTCGTGCGCGGCCATCTCCTTACTGCGCAGACCGTGCCGATGCTGCGGGAGAACTGCCGATATCCCTCGCTCCATCATTTGCGGGTTACTCAAGGATGGCCTGTGACATTGAGCGGAGAGAGTGAATGGCGAGCATGCATCATCGGAGCGTAGGTCATGGATGACTTTGGCTATCAGTGAGTGCCGCTTCAGCAACAAATTGAGGAGACGGTGTATTGCGGTTGTTGGTTCTCGGCATGAGCATCCACATTGCCGACACGGCCCGTCCTGCTGACCCACTTTACGATGGCGTTCCGTCCGCTGGATCGTTTCATCCTGACGTGAACCGTCATTTCGACATGTCTGTCAGACGAATTCATCGAGGCAGTTGGCCATGGTGGCTGGCATCGTCGGCAATTCCACTCATACGATTTGGAGATAACTCATGAAGAAGATCGAAAAGGCCGATCTGGTCAAGGCCAACGTCGCTGGCGGTTGCTGCAAGTGCCCGTGCACCGGCAACTCTGGCAAGGGCGGCAACGGTTTCTAAATCGCCCTGGTAGTACCTACAGGTTACCGGCCGCGGGTATTCGCCCGTGGCCGGTTCTTTCCTGGCACGCACAAGTTACATGGATGTTGGGCGTGGTATGCGCTGGCGCGTGGCGGGCCAGCTCGACGATTGCAGACGGAGCAGCACGTTGGATATTCGTCACATTCCGAGCTATCACGACGTCGGCTGGCGATGGGTCGCCTACGCCGCGTCGGCGATCCTGCTGGTGGCAATGGCACTAGCGTTTCGTATACCGGTCGAACTGAAGCGTGACGTCGACTGCGAAGTGCTTTCATCCTTGACGCTGCGCGTTCGTACCGATGGTGGCCGTGTTGGCCACGTCTACGTTCAGCCTGGTCAGTTCGTGAGGCAGGGTGAGCGCCTGTTTACGTGGATGGCCGATGCCCTCGACCCGTCGGACGCAGCACCAGGCAGGGACGGCGTGATTGCACCGCAGGACGGCACGGTCGCATTCGTCAATGTCTGGAAAGGCCGATCCTTGGAAAAGGGTGATGTGGCCGTGGTACTCGAGGCGGTGTCGACGGAGCCCTTGCGGATCGTATTGCGAATCCCTTCGGAGCAGCGCGGGTTCGTGCAGTCTGGACAATCCCTTGCCATCAAGCTGGATGCATTTCCCTACGCACGCTTTGGCGCGCGCCCAGCCAGAATCGACGCCATCTCCCAGGCAACGATAGGTGACGCCGGCGCCGCGGGTTCCTTTGGTACCGTGGAGATCCTCAAGGATGCGGCTGGCGACTACCTTGCCTGGGCAACGCTTGGTGAACGAACTTTTCAGTACGGCACACAGAAACTGCAAGTACTCCCGGGCATGCGTGGCAAGGCTGCCATCGTCGTTGAGCGTCTGACCTTGGTGGAATGGGTGTTTGCACCGCTATTTCGCATCGTCCGTGGGTGACGCATGCGCGTGATATTCCAGAACGAAGTGGCCGAGTGTGGCTACGCCTGCCTCGCCATGGTGCTTACCCACTTGGGCCGCGCTACGGAGGTCAGGGAGATCTCCGCCTTCCGCCCAGTGTCTTCCAACGGGTTGACGTTGCTCGACCTGTACGACGTCGCCACCGAATTCGGTCTGGAAGTCGAGGCTTACCAGTTCGGTCCCGAGCATGTGGGCGAGCTGCCGCACGGTGCCATCCTGCATTTTGGTGGCGCGCACTTTGTGGTCTTTGAAAGCGCGCGGCGCGGCTACGTCCGCGTGATCGACCCGGCCGCGGGACGCCGCCGGATTGCCATGGATGTGTTTGTCGCTGCGGTTTCAGGATATCTGCTCCAGTGCTCACCGGCACCCGACATGCCCAGGGTCAGCGCGCCGTCCAAGGTTCGTGCTGCCCTTGAGCGCGTCCGCAAGCTCAATCCCCGGTTGACTTCGCGCATCCGCAAGATTCTTTTCGTCGCCATGGGTGCGCAGTTCGCCATTCTCGCGATGCCGTTCTTCGGCGGACTGGCGCTCGATTACGTGGTGGCATCGGACAATATCGATCTGCTCGGCATGCTGGTGCTTACCTTCGCCAGCATCTTCGCCGTGGGCGCGCTTGGTCATTTCGTACAGGGTTACCTCACGGAGGTCGTATTCGGCGAGGTGCGCATGAACATGACCGAGGGTCTTGTCGGTCATCTGTTGAAGAATCCGATCCCGTTTTTCGAGAAACGCAACGTTGGTGATCTCTTTGCAAAGGTCCGCATGCAGGAAGAGATTGACGACTTCGCCACGCGAACGTCCGTATCCATGCGCATCGATATCGTCGTGGCGCTGCTCGGCACGGTGCTGATGGTCCTGGCCAGCGGTACGTTGGCCGCCGTTACGCTCGGCCTGTTCTTCGTCTATGTCGCCGTGGCGTCGATCATCTTTGTGCGAATGCGCGACGTGCAGGCGCTGATCATGGAAGAGTCCGGGCGGTGTGACGATGCGCTGATCGAAACGATTCGCTCCGCATCGCTGATCAAACTCTGTGGGGGCGAACTGCGCAGGACGGGCCAGTTCATGTCCCGATTCCGTGGCTACGTGGCAGCAGTGCTGGAACGGTCCCGTCTGGTGATCTTTCGGGAATCCATTCAGAAGCTGCTGGCGTACGCGGACGTGCTGGTCGTGACCTGGCTTGCCTGCCGGCTGATGCTCTCGGGCACCATGTCCATGGGCGTGTTCTATTCGTTCATGATTTACAAGTCGCTGGTCACGGATCGATTGACGCGCGTGGTCAATGGGCTGATCGCCTATGGCATGTTGTCTGCGCCGATGGATCGCGTGTCCGATATCGTCGATACCGAGGGCGAACGGTACAGCCCGCCGGACGCATTGCAGCGCGCTCCGGAAACACGGGCTTTCCATTCGCTGGAGATGCGCAATGTCAGTTTCCGCTATGGCGTGTCGGATCCATGGATACTCAAGGACGCCAGTCTTTCGATCGCCAAGGGTGACAAGGTGGCGATTATCGGGCCGTCCGGGAGCGGCAAGTCGACGATCTTCAAGTTGCTGGCGGCTTCCGAGCCACTAAACGATGGCGAGATCCTGTTGAATGGCATCCGCTGGCCCAACCTGACAGTCGATGAGATTCGCCGGCACGTGGCGCATATGCGTCAGGGCGACATCATTCTGTACGGCTCCATCGCCGAAAATATTTCGATGTTTACCGGACAGACGGACGAAGATCGTGTGCGTCGCGTGTTGGAGGACGTCGGCCTGATGGATGACGTCATGCGCTTGCCGATGCGCGCCCGAACTGTCGTCAGCGACACCATTGCCAACATTTCGGCTGGCCAGCGACAGCGGCTGCTGTTGGCCCGCGCGCTCTATATGGATCGCGAAGTGCTGATGCTGGATGAGCCAACGTCCAACCTGGACCCGGTGTCGGTGGAGCGTGTCGCGCGGCTTCTGGCCGGTATCGACCGGACCATCGTGGTCATCACGCATGATCATTCGCTGGCGGCGCATTTCGCTCGACGCTTTGCACTGATCGATGGTCAGTTGGTGCCGGTTGGAGCGGATGACAGTTCGAGCCTCAAGGATGACGTGCTTACGGCCAATGTCGCGGTCAGCGATCGTTCTACAGCCCGCAGGGCTGCGGAGCATGCAGCGCTGGCCGATTCAACGCTCGGGGCGGACCGTGACGGTGCCGCTCTGGATGGCGCCCAGTCGGCGGGTGTGGTGCACGTCGCCGCTGCCGAAGTCATCGCAAAGTCCACCGGTCTAGCGGGTAATCCGGCGAGTCGTCGTGCGCCGTTGCCCGGTGCTGCGGCCGCGCGCGTGACGGCAGGGTTTCCGCGTGAAGCACGGTGAATTCGTCCGTCAGTGTTGCCAACGTGTAGCGGCCTTGGGGCAGGGGATGCGAAGCGCGCGCGTACGCCTTGGGCGGAGTTATCGGCGACGCCTGCATACCGTGCAGGACGGGCTGCTGATGCACGTATCGTTTCTCACCATGGCACGAATCGCGAAGCTGGGCTGGCTGTGGCGCAGTCTCTTTGACGTGCGTTGGCGGTGGAACGGCATCACCCGCTATGAAACCGGGCGGGACCTTTTTTCTCTGGATCGCGACAAATGGCTGACGGCCATGGCCGGAGGCGTACAAGAGCGCCTGATCGATCGGCGCATCCATGTGGGGCAGCAACGGTCCGAAGGCGTGGAGCACCTGCCGGACATGGTCGCGATTGGGCAGCGGATCGCCGATGTGATCGCGGGGATTTGGGCCCAGATGCCGAAGCGCCTGGTGATCCTGTCGCCACTGCATTACGTGTCGCAGTACGCCAACGTACTGGCGGTGCACGAAGTGCAGCGCGCGCTTGGCCTTGCCAACGTCGCCATCGTGTCCGGCGTCCCGCGCGATCAGTACGGCAGCGACGAGAGCGTGACGCCAGGCATCGAGATCTTGCACACGCATGGCGATGGCATGCGTAACAGTCTTGGCATCCGACTCGCGCGGTCGCTGAGGCGCGACCGGGTTGCGGTGCTGTTTGCCGACGCGGCGCCCTATTCGATGCAGAAGTACCCGATGGATACGGTGGAAGTAAGCATGCTCGGGCGGCCGTCGCGCATCCACGGGGGCATATTCCGCATGGGGCAGATCATGGACGTACTGTTGTTGCCGTACTACCTCACCTTCGAGCGTGGCCGGTTCGACGTGGTGCTGTTCGATCCGGTCGAGTTGGCCGACGCCACCGCACCGCAGCGCGTGGCCGATTGCATCGGTCGCGCCTTGACGCAGCATTACGAGAACAACCTGTTCGCGGGTTACCCCACGCTATACGGGTTTGCCCCCGTGCGCTGAGAGGCGCCCGGCTGATCGCTCCAGGACGACCGCAGGGTAGATCCGGCTCAAAAAAAAGCGGGCCCGAAGGCCCGCCTTTTCGAAGTACTCCACTCTTTCGAGCTTAGAACTTCTGGTTGTACGACACGTACCAGTAACGGTCGATGTCGAACGCCGGATTGTACGGCGAGCTGCCGGTACCCGAGGTGGTCACCGAGTAGTAGTACGGACCCTTCTTGTTGAAGATGTTGTTCACACCGACAGAGAAGGTGCCCTTCCACGGAGCCGTGTAACGGAATTGCGCGTCGTTGAACGCCACCGAACCCTTCTGGCTCATGCCATAGGTGCCCCACCACGGATTGGTGTACTCCGGCGAGGAGCACTCGATGGTGGCGGTGTAGCAGCTGTCCTTCAGGCCCGAGTAGTAACGCACGGTCCAGCTGGCGCCGAACTGCTTGTAATCCCAGTCCAGCTGCAGGTTCGAACGCAGACGGTACAGGCCGTCTTCGCCGTCCATGAAGCCGACCGGCGTCTTGGCGACGGCGCCCGGACCCGACACGGTTTCGTACTTGGTCAGGTAGGTGCTGTCCGAAGCAATGCGGAAGCGGCCGAACGAGGTTTCCGGCAGACGGTAGTGGATACCGACGTCGTAGCCTTCGGTCTTCAGCGTGCCGAGGTTCGAGAGACCCTCGTTGAGCGAGTTGATCGAGCCTGCGACCAGGTTCGAGGTCGCCGTCGCGGTGCGGCTGAAGTTGTTGCAGAAGTTCTGGTCGTTGTTGATGTAGCAGTAGTTGACGATGTCCTGCGCCAACACCGACGAGACGATGTTCTTCACGTAGATGTTGTAGTAGTCAACCGTGAAGTCCAGGCCTTCCACGTAGTGCGGGCTGTAGACCAGGCCCAGCGTACGGGTGATCGACGTTTCCGGCTTCAGGTTCGGGTTCGAACCGGAGAGGAACGCCACCGGCGTCTGGCCACCGTTGGTGCTGGTGATCTGCTGGCCGGTCTGGTCGACCTGGCGGTAGTTCGCCGGCACGCCTGCGGCGGTACAACGAGCCTTGACGCTGGCATTGGTAGCTGCGGCGCCGTACTTGGAATCGCACGGATCCAGGAACGTCTCGAAGCTCTGGCCGGTGCCACCGTACAGGTCGCTGATGGTCGGAGCGCGGAAGCCCTGCGCCCAGGTGCCACGGACCAGCAGGTCTGCGAACGGACGGTAGCGGAAGCTGTACTTGTTGTTGGTGGTGCTGCCGAAGTTGCTGTAGTGCGAGTAACGGCTGGCGATGTTGATGCCCAGTTCCTGGGCGCCCGGCAGGTCACGCAGAAGCGGCACGTCGAGCTCGGCGTAGGCTTCGTTGGTGTTGTACGCACCGGAGGTCGGGGCGCTGGCCAGGTTGGTGGTCAGGCCGGCCGAGTCGGCGGCGTCCGGACGGAAGTTGCCCTTCTCGCCGCGGTGCTCCACGCCCACTGCCAGGTTGACCGTACCGGCCGGCAGGTCGAACAGGCCGCCGGACACGTTGGCCGACCAGTCGGAGGTGTAGCTGTGCTGGCGGTCGGTGCTGCGGTAGTTCAGGTAGTTCCACAGCTGCTGCGAGGTGGCACCCGGACCGGCAAGGATGTTCCAGGGGATGCAACCCTGGGCACGGTCAGCGGCGCTGGCGCAGGCGACCTGGCCGTCGATGGTGGTCGTCGGGCCCAGGGCCGCGCGAGCGTGCGGCAGGTAGATGTTGCCGGTGCCCTGGATGCGGATCTTGTTGGCGTCGTAGGTGAAGCCAGCGTCCCACGACCAGTCGTGGTTCAGGAACTGGAAGTAGCCTTCGGCGCCCAGGTCGATGTGAGCCAGGTTCGACTGCGTGTCGGTGATGCGGGGCATTTCCACCGTGCGGCGGAAGAATTCAACGTCCTGGCCCGGGTACGGGTTGTAGGCGTTCTGGCCGCTGATCAGCACCGGATCGTCAGCGACGCCCGACTGGAACGGGTAGCCGGCAAGCTGGCTGGAGGTGTCGCGCGAGCTGTAGCTGGCGGCGGCGCGCAGCGTGATGTTGTCGGTGAGCTTGTAGCGATCCTGCAGGTACAGGTTCTTCAGCTTCGTGCCGGCGCGGAAGGTCATGTCCTTCTGCGTGTTGTACTTGTCGGCGGTGCTGCTGGAGTCGTACGCGTGGTAGCCAGCCGGTGCGCCAGGCGTGGTCGTCTGCGAACCGTGGTTGTAGACGTACTGGTCACCCGTGGTCGGGTCGACCACGCGGCCGTACGGGCCAAGGCCCAGGCCAGCGGTCGGGTGACGCGGACCCTGTGCGTACGAGGTTTCCGGACGCTCGCTGTTCCACATCGGGTCGGTGTTCTGGTACGACGCTCCGAGGATGATGGAGTTCTTTTCGGTCGAGTGACCCCAGGTGAAGTCGTAGTTCTGCGTCTCGCCGTCACCCTTGCCGTTCTGGCCGTAGTAGACGTTGGCTTCAGCGCCGTCGAACTTCTCGCGGGTGATGATGTTGACCACGCCGCCGATGGCGTCGGAGCCGTAGATGGACGAGGCGCCATCCTTGAGGATGTCGATGCGCTCGATCATGGCGACCGGGATGGTCGACAGGTCGGTCAGGCCCGAGAGGCTGGTGCTCCAGCGACGGCCGTTGACCAGCACCAGGGTACGCTGCGAACCCAGGTTGCGGATGTTGACGTAGCGGCCGCCGACGTCAGCGCCCGAGGACAGCGTGTCCTGCGGGGTGATGTCCGGCGTACCGGCGGAAGGCATGCGGGCCAGGATGTCGTTGACGTTGGTCAGACCGGTCGCCTGGATGGCGGCCTTGTCCATGGTGAAGACCGGCTGCGAGGTTTCCACGTCCACGCTGCGGATGCGCGAACCGGTCACGGTGACGGTTTCGAGGCTCTTGGCCGAACCCTGGTCAGCCTGGGCGGGGGCAGCATCCTGTGCAGCCACCGACCACGTCTGCAGCACGAGCGCTGCGGCGATGGCAGTAGCCAGCAGTGTCTTTTGCTTCATTGTTGGAACTCCGAACAAAAAATAGCCATCAGCCAGCACGCGAGGGCTGGACATCAGGGTATGGGGATGGCGCGTCCAGCCTTGGGGAAGGGGTCCGTGCCGTGGCATCGCCGGGCTTGGGGGACAGGCGATGTAATCCCGAAGTTAAAACAAAGTGACGTGTAGGTGCAAGCCTGGTGCAACAGTCAGGTGATAGTAGGTTTTGCCGTGGGAACACCATGATTTCAGTGCCAGCAACGCTCTTGAGCGTTCTGCGCTGGTTGACATCCGGGTTGTTCCGGGGGCTGTGTTCGCACCCCATGCCTTCACGGTGTTCGCCCGCTACACTGGCGCTTTGCCGCCATCCGCTTGCCCATGACGCAGCCCTTCACCGTTGCCTTCGACCCCGTAGCCCTCAAGCTGGGGCCGCTACAGATCCACTGGTATGGCCTGATGTATCTGGGGGGCTTTCTCGGCGCCTGGCTGGTGGCCGAGTACCGCCGGCAGCGCGGTCGCCTGCCGGTGTCGCGCGATGCGCTGGGCGACCTGGCGTTCTACGTGATGATGGGTGTGATCATCGGTGGACGCATCTGGTACATGCTGTTCTACGCCGACATCCACTGGATCTGGCAGGACCCGCTGGCCCTGTTCCGCGTGTGGGATGGCGGCATGAGTTTCCATGGCGGCCTGCTCGGCGTGCTCGCCGCCGGCCTTTGGTGGTCGCGCCGCAACAACATGCATTTCTTCGACACGGTGGATTTCGTCGCGCCGCTGGTGCCGATCGGACTTGGCCTGGGGCGACTGGGCAATTTCATCAACGGCGAGCTGTGGGGCAAGCCCGGCACGGTGCCGTGGGCCATGATCTTCCCGAATGCACGCTCGGCCGATGTGGACTGGGCCGCGGCGCATCCGCAGTGGCAGGCGACACTGGCCCAGTTTGGCGGGCTGCCGCGCCATCCTTCGCAGCTCTATGAAATGCTGCTCGAGGGCGTGGTGATGTTCACCGTGCTCTTCCTGGTGTCGCTCAAGCCGCGTCCGCGTTACCTCATCTCGGGGCTGTTCGCGCTGCTGTATGGCTGCTTCCGCTTCGGCGTGGAGTTTGTGCGCGTGCCCGACCCGCAGCTGGGTTATCTGGCATGGGGCTGGCTCACCATGGGGCAGATCCAGTCGCTGCCGCTGGTCGCCATTGGCCTGGTGCTGCTGGCGATGGCCCGCAAGGCGCCGACCATGCGTCTGTACAACGTGTCGATGCCCAACGAGGGCAAGGAGTAAGCCGTGCGCGCCTATCTGGACCTGCTTCAACACGTGCTGGATCACGGCGCCGAGAAAGCGGACCGCACGGGCACGGGTACGCGCAGTGTGTTCGGCTGGCAGATGCGCTTTGACCTGTCGGAAGGGTTTCCGCTGGTCACCACCAAGAAGCTGCACCTGAAGTCGATCATCCATGAGCTGATCTGGTTCCTGCAGGGCGATACCAACATTGCCTATCTGAAGGAAAACGGCGTCAGCATCTGGGACGAATGGGCCGACGAGCATGGCGAGCTTGGCCCCGTATACGGTCAACAATGGCGCGCCTGGCCCACGGCCGATGGCGGCGTAGTGGACCAGATCCGCTGGGTGGTGGACGAGATCCGGCGCAACCCGGATTCCCGCCGACTGGTGGTGAGTGCGTGGAACGTCGGCGAGCTGCCGAAAATGGCGCTGATGCCGTGCCACGCCCTGTTCCAGTTCTATGTGGCGGACGGCAAGCTCAGCTGCCAGCTTTACCAGCGCTCGGCGGACATTTTCCTCGGCGTGCCGTTCAATATCGCCAGTTACGCGCTGCTGACCCAGATGATTGCGCAGGTATGCGGCCTGGGCGTGGGCGATTTCGTCCATACGCTGGGTGATGCCCACCTGTACAACAACCACGTGGAGCAGGCCCGCCTGCAGCTGACCCGGGAACCCCGGCCGCTGCCGCAGCTGCAGCTCAATCCGGAGGTCAGTTCGGTGTTCGACTTCCGTTTCGAGGACGTCGCCATCGTCGGTTACGAGCCGTACAGCGCCATCAAGGCCCCGGTGGCGGTATAACAGGCTGCTGCCAGGGCCCTTGCTGACGCGAAGACCCGGCACGGGCTGTCATTGGGCGGGGATAAGGGGCGGCATCCTGCTAAGATCGGCGCCGCGCGACGCCCCTGGCCGGCGGCGCGGGTGGTCAACATTGTCGATGATTCAAGGATTTCCATGGCTATTTCGCTGATTGCCGCGCTGGATGAGAACTTCGCCATTGGCCGCAAGGGCCAGTTGCCGTGGCACCTGCCGGATGACCTGCGCTGGTTCAAGGAGCTCACCCTCGGCAAGTACGTGCTGATGGGCTACAACACGGCCGTCGCCATCGGCCGCCCCCTGCCGGACCGCACCAACCTGGTGTTGAGCCGCAAGCACGAGGCGCCGTTCCCGGGCCAGATCACGGTGCGGTCGCTGGCCGAGGGCCATGCCCGCGCCGGCGGCACCGGCCTGATGGTGATCGGCGGCGGTGAGGTCTATGCCGAAGCCCTGCCCAGCGCGCGTCGCCTTTACCTCACCTGGGTGAATGCCGCCGTGGACGGTGCCGACACGTTCTTCCCAGGCGTGCATTTCAGCGACTGGACGGAAGTCTCCCGCGTGCATCACAAGAAGGATGCCAACCACGCGTACGACTTCGACATGGTCGAGTACATCCGCGCCGACTGAGCGGCGCTGCACCGTGCCCACTCCGAGGGCCGATGCCATGCATGTCATGGCCGGCGTCCTGATCGACTCCCAAGGGCGCGTGCTGCTGGCACAGCGCCCCCCTGGCAAGCACCTGGCGGGGCTGTGGGAATTTCCCGGTGGAAAGCTCGAGGCGGGCGAAGCGCCTGCCGACGGGCTCGTGCGCGAGTTGCACGAGGAGCTGGGGGTTGAGGCGACGGTAAGCGAGCCGCTGATCCGGGTGCCCTGGCATTACGGCGAACGTAGCCTCCTGCTCGACGCACGCATGGTGCGGGCGTGGCAGGGCGAGCCCGCCTCGCTGGACGGGCAGGCGCTGCAGTGGCGTTTTCCGGACGCCGTTGACCTGGGCATGCTGGCACCCGCCGACCAGCACATTCTTCGCGCGCTGCAATTGCCAGTGCGCTACGCCATCACGGCCGACGCGCCGACGTCGGCACAGGACGAATGGCAGAACTGCCTGCGCCGTGCCATCGCGGCAGGTGAACAGATGATCCTGCTCCGTTTTCCACAGTGGCCGCCGGCCCGGATTCGCGCGCTGGCCGCCACCCTGCTGCCCGAGGCGCGTGCGCGCGGGGCACGCCTGCTGCTCAGCGGTGATGTCGACGGCGCGCTGGCGCTGGGCGAGGGCGTGGGCGTGCAGCTGAAAGCGGCACAGATCGGCCAGTGGCAGGAGCGTCCCTTGCCGTCGACACAGTGGATCGGGGCGAGCTGCCACGACGCCGACGATCTCGGGCGGGCGCTGGGTATTGCCGATTTCGCCACCTTGTCGCCGGTGGCTGTCACGGCGACGCATCCCGATGCGTCGCCGCTGGGGTGGAGCGCATTCACGCAGCTGGTCGATGCATCACCCTTGCCGGTCTATGCGCTGGGTGGCATGACCATGGAGCAGCTTGAACCGGCGCGACAGGCGGGCGGGCAGGGCGTGGCAGGTATCCGCGGATTCTGGTGAGCCTCGCCGGACGGCGTGGCTTCAGTGCCTGGCCTGGGCCAGCGACAGGTAACGTGCGTGCAGTTCGGCCACGGCGTGGTCGAGGGTCGCTTCGTCGCCCTGATTCTCGATGACATCATGGGCCAGCGACAGGCGATGCTCGCGCCGTGCCTGGCGTTCGATCATCCGTCGCGCGAGCGCCTCGTCGATGCCGTCGCGCAGCATCAATCGCTGCAGTTGCACGGATTCGGGGGCATCCACCACAAGGACGCGATCCACCCAGCGATAGTGATCGTGATTCTCGGCAAATAGCGGAATGGCCAGCAGACAGTAAGGGCCGCGGTCGGCCATCACGTGCTCGCGCAGCCACGTGCGCACGCGCGGATGCGTGATGGCTTCCAGCGCGCGTCGTTCCGCGTCGTTGCCGAACACGCGCTGGCGCATGGCGGCGCGGTCGAGTTCACCGCGTGCATCAAGCACGTCGGCGCCGAAGTGGGCCACGATCTCGCCCAGCCCCGCCGAACCCGGTGCGATGACCTCACGCGCCGCGATATCGGCGTCGTAGACATGGATGCCAAGCGCCTCGAAACGCCGCGACACGGCGCTCTTGCCCGCGGCGATGCCGCCGGTAAGGGCGACAACGAAGCGCGGGTGCGTGGAGGTCACTTCAGCCCCATCATTTGCATGTACTGGTGCAACAACCATTCACCGGCCACGAACCAGACCCAGCCGGCCGCGGCGATGAAGGGGCCGAACGGCATGGGGATATCCCGGCCGTGCTTGCGCAGCGCGATCAGGCCACCACCCACGATGGCACCGATCAGCGACGAAAGCAGGATGATCGGCAGCAAGGCCGTGGGGCCCATCCATGCGCCCAGTGCGGCGAGTAGCTTGAAGTCGCCGTAACCCATGCCTTCCTTGCCGGTGAGCAGCTTGAACAGCCAGTACACGCTCCACAGGCTCAGGTAGCCGATAGCGGCACCCACGATCGCCGTGCCGGGCAGCACGAACATCGGCAGCAGGCTGAGCAGCAGGCCCAACCACAGCAAGGGGTAATTGAGTTGGTCGGGCAGGTACTGCGTGCGGAAATCGATGCCGGCCAGCGCGATGAGCATCCAGGTGAACACCAGGCCGGCCAGTGCGACCGGATTGAGGCCGAACTTCCACACGATCACCGCGCTGGCCAGTCCGCTCAGCAATTCCACCAGCGGATACTGGATGGAGATCGGCGCCTTGCAGTAGCGACAACGCCCGCCCAGCAGCAGCCAGCCGAACAACGGGATGTTGTCGCGTGCCGTCAGCGGATGCTTGCAGTGAGGACAGTGGGACGGCTCGCGCACGATGCCGGGGGGCAACGCCGTGGCGTCGGGCTCCATGGCCAGCGTATCGAACGCATCCATGCGCCACTGCGCCATCAGGCGCGCCGGCAGGCGCAGGATCACCACATTCAGGAAGCTGCCGACCAGCAGGCCAAGGACGCCGGCGGCCGTGATCCAGCCCCAGGGGGGGAGTGCAAGCATGAGGACTTCCGAAGGCTATAAAAAAAGCCCCCCTCCCGGCGGGAGAGGGGCCTGGATGACGGGAGCTTACACGGTGCTCGCGAGCTTGAAGATCGGCAGGTACAGCGAGACGACCATGCCGCCGACGAGTACGCCCAGGATCACCATGATCAGCGGTTCGAGCAGGGTGGAGAGCGTATCGACCGCGTTGTTGACCTCTTCCTCGTAGAACTCGGCCACCTTGAACAGCATGTGGTCGAGGGCACCGGATTCTTCGCCGATGGCGGTCATCTGCACGACCATGTTCGGGAACAGGCCGGTCTGTCGCATCGACAGCTGCAGCTGGTGGCCCACGGCCACGTCTTCGCGCATCTGCTTCACGGCGTCGCCATAGACCACGCTGCCGGTGGCACCCGCCACGGCATCCATGGCCTCGACCAGCGGCACACCAGCTCGGAAGGTCACGCCGAGCGTGCGCGCAAAGCGAGCGATGGCGGACTGCCGGAGGATATTGCCGATCACCGGCACCTTCAGCATGACGCGATCAAGGAAGTGCGCGAACTTGACCGACCTTTGCTTGGCCATCACCAGGGCGACGATGCCGCCCACAATGGAGCCAACGACCAGCCACCAGTAGGATTTCATGAACTCCGACGCGCTGATCACGACCTGCGTCGGTGCAGGAAGCTCGGCGCCAGCGTCCTTGAACGTCTGCGCAAACACCGGCACCACGAAGAGCAGCATGATCATGCTGACCAGCAGGGCCACGGCCAGCACCATCACCGGATAGAACAGGGCTTTCTTGATCTTGGCCTTGATCGCCTCGGTGCGTTCCTTGTACGTCGCCACCGTGTCCAGCACCGAGTCGAGCACACCCGAGGCTTCGCCCGCGTGGACCAGGTTGCGATAGAGCTCGTCGAACTGCACGGGGTACTTGCCCAGTGCTTCGTGAAGCGCGGAACCACCTTCGATGGTCTGCTTCACGTCGGTGAGCATGTTCTTGAAGCGGATGTTCTTCTGGCCGTCGGCAATGATCTCGAAGGCCTGCACCATCGGCACACCGGAGGCCATCATGGTGGCGATCTGGCGGCTGAAGATGGCCACGTCGCGCGGCTTGACGGTGCTGCCGGAGGCGCCGAACAGTGGCTTGCCCCGTTCCTTCACCGTCTGCGGGTTCATGCCCTGGCGGCGCAGCTCGGCCTTGACGAGCGAGGCGTTCTTGGCCGCCATGTCGCCCTTCATGCGCTTGCCGCGCTTGTCCAGCGCCACCCAGTCGTAGGTGGTCAGCTTGCTGATCTCGGCGCGCTGGGCGCCGATCGACTTCACGTTCTTAGCGGTGGCCGCAGCCATGGCATTTCCCCCTGCTGGTACGGTCGGGCCGCTTCAGGATGCGGCCGTCTGATCGGATGCAGCTTAAGTCATTCCCCCGGCCTAATTCGTGGCACCTGACGCATCTTCGGTGCGACGGAGGTCGGCTCCCGGGGCGGCCGGGCCGCCCCCGAGGGTGTTCAGTCCTTGGTGACGCGGTCGATTTCGGCCAGGCTGGTCACGCCCTTCTTGACCTTGAGCAAGGCCGAGGCACGCAGGTCGTTTACGCCGGCCCGGGTCGCCGCTTCGGCGATCTGCAAGGTGTTGCCACCCTGGAGGATGATCTTCTGGATCTCCTCCAGCATCGGCATGACCTGATAGATGCCCACGCGGCCCTTGTAGCCTTCATTGCAGTTGTCGCAACCTACGGCCTCGTAGAGGGTCAGGCCGGCGTCGATGTCTTCCTGGGTGAAGCCTGCTTCCAGCAGCGTCTGCGGCGGCAGGTTCATGGGACGCTTGCAGTCGTGCAGGCGACGCGCCAGACGCTGGGCGATGATCAGGGTGACCGACGAGGTGATGTTGTAGGGCGCGATGCCCATGTTCATCAGTCGCGAGATCGTCTGCGAAGCATCGTTGGTATGCAGGGTGGACAGCACCATGTGACCGGTCTGCGCGGCCTTCACGGCGATTTCCGCGGTTTCCAGGTCGCGGATTTCGCCCACCATGATCACGTCCGGATCCTGGCGCAGGAAGGAGCGCAGGGCCGCCGCGAAGGTCATGCCGCGCTTGACGTTCTGCTGCACCTGGTTGATGCCTTCGACGCGGATTTCCACCGGGTCTTCCACCGTCGAGATGTTGCGTTCGGCGGTGTTGAGGATGTTGAGCCCCGTGTACAGCGACACCGTCTTGCCCGAGCCGGTGGGGCCGGTGACCAAGACCATGCCGTACGGCTTGTGGATGGCTTCGAGGTAGAGCTGTTTTTGCACGTCCTCGTAGCCCAGCGCATCGATGCCGAGCTTGGCGGCCGAGCCATCGAGGATACGCAGCACGATCTTCTCGCCGAACAGCGTGGGCAGCGTGCTCACGCGGAAGTCGACCGAGCGGCTCTTGGACAGGTTGAGCTTGATGCGGCCGTCCTGCGGCACACGTCGTTCGGCGATGTCCAGGCCAGACATGACCTTGATGCGCGAGGAAATGCGCGAGGCGAGCTTCATCGGCGGGTAGGCCACGGCGCGCAGCATGCCGTCCATGCGCAGGCGCACGCGGTACTGGGATTCGAAGGGCTCGAAATGGATATCGGAGGCGCCGCGCTTGATCGCGTCGACCAGGATCTTGTTGACGAACTTGACCACCGGGGCATCGTCGTTGCCGGTGGCGTCGTAGCCGGTGGATTCGGCCTCGTCGTCGCCGCTTTCCAGCGAGAGCTCGTCGAAATCGCCGCCACCCATGTCGGGTACGGCGTTGCTCATCGCGTTGAGCGCGGTTTCGATGATGCGCATCAACTGGCTGCGCTCGACCAGGATCGGCTCCACCATGCAGTTGGAGTGGAACTTGATCTCGTCCAGCGCGTGTGACTGCATGGGGTCGGCGATGCCGACGAACAGTCGCTTGCCGCGCTTGAACAGCGGCAGCGCGTGGTGCTTGTTGATCAGCGCTTCGCTGATCAGGTTCACCGGCATGTTGGCGGCCACCAACGCGGTGACATCCATCATCGGCATGCCGAACTCGTCGGACGCGATGCGGGTGAGCCTGGCGCTTTCCACCTGGTTGTTGTCCAGCAGCCAGGCAGTGAGCGACGTTTTGCTCTGCGTGGACTCGGCCACCGCCCGGCGGACATCCGCCTCGGGCAGTACACCTTCCGATACCAGCCTGCGCGCAAGGCCGGTAAGGCCCGCGAGCGAGGGTTGCATTAGCGTTGACATGGCGATACGGGTCCAGCCCCCTGATTGAAAGGGAATTTACCCCAGTTGACGGGGCAGGTCATCCGCCAGGCTCAGAGGAGGGTGCCCGGGGGTGATGGGGCGCACAGATCACCGGGCGCTCCCATGCCTGATCGTCAACCATGCAACAGCCATGCCTTGGCGCTTCGTGGCATGGACGCCGTTGCGGGCTTGGGATAGAAAGATCCGCCCGCCTGACGAACCGGACCCTCCGTGACACAGCCTGACCCTTCTCAGCCCTTTCTGGTCTTTGGCGCTCCTCGTATCGAAGAGGATGAGATCGCCGAGGTCGAGGCCTGCCTGCGCTCAGGCTGGTTGGGTACGGGGCCGCGTGTGGCCCGGTTTGAGGCGGACTTCGCCCGGTGGCGTGGCGTGCAGGTTTCGCAGGTGGCGGCGGTGAACTCGTGCACGGCTGCTCTCCATGTGAGCATGGTGGCGGCGGGCCTCGAGCCTGGCAGCGAAGTCATCACCACCCCGCTGACCTTCTGCGCCACGGTCAACGCCATTCTCCACGCCGGCCTGACGCCGGTGTTGGCGGACGTGGACCCCGTTACCCAGAACATTGACCCCGAGGCCATTGAGGCCGCCATCACCCCCCGTACGCGAGCCATCCTCCCGGTGCATTTCGCCGGACGTCCCTGCGCCATGGACCGGATCATGGCGATCGCCGAAAAGCACGGCCTGATGGTGATCGAGGACTGCGCCCACGCCATCGAAACCGAATTCCACGGCCAGCCGGCAGGTACCTTCGGGGACTTCGGCTGCTTCAGCTTCTACGTCACCAAGAACGTGGTGACCGGCGAGGGCGGCATGATCCTGGGGCGCGACGAGGAGCACATCGCCCGCGCCAAGGTGCTGGCCCTGCACGGCATGAGCAAGGACGCCTGGCACCGCTTCGGCGACGAAGGTTACCGCCATTACCAGGTGGTCGAGTGCGGCTTCAAATACAACATGATGGACCTGCAGGCGGCGCTCGGTATCCACCAGCTGGCCCGCGTGGAGCGCAACTGGGAGCGCCGGCGCCAGATCTGGCAGCGCTATGACGAATCCCTTGCCGCCCTGCCGATCGGCTTGCCGGCGGCGCCGGAGCCGGGCACGCGCCACGGCTACCACCTCTACACCGTGATGATCGATGCGGGGCGTGCCGGACTGGGCCGCGATGACTTCCTCGACGCCATGAATGCTCGCCGGATCGGCACGGGCGTGCACTACCTGTCGGTCCCCGAGCACCCTTATTACCAGCAGCGTTTCGGCTGGCGTCCCGAGCAGTGGCCGCAGGCGATGCGTCTGGGGCGCCAGACCGTCAGCCTGCCGCTGTCGCCCGCCATGTCCGATGGCGATGTCGAGCGGGTCATTGGGGCCGTCCATGCGGTGATCCGGGGCTGACGCCGGCGCTGCCAGGCCACACTCTGTGATCCAGTACCCGCAATTTCGCGCGGGTCGCCGTCCCCCGCGGATCGCTGTGGCGCTCAGGTTATGATGCGACTTCATCACCGGGGACACACTCTTGAATCGTCTAAGCATCATCCTGCCCGCGAAAAACGAGGGGCCGGCGCTGAAGGATTTGCTGCCACGCCTGCGCCAGGCTCAGCCAGAGGCGGAGATCATCGTGGTGGACGACGGTTCAACGGACGATACGCGCGACATCTGTGCGGCCGCAGGCGTGAAGTGCCTTTCCTCGCCGTACTCCATGGGCAACGGCGCTGCCATCAAGCGTGGCGCGCGCGCCGCTGGCGGTGACCTGCTGGTTTTCATGGACGGTGACGGCCAGCACGACCCGGCCGACATCACACGACTGCTGGCCAAGCTCGACGAGGGTTACGACATGGTGGTGGGCGCGCGCGACTGGAGCAGTCAGGCGGGCGTGGGTCGTGGCGTTGCCAACACGATCTACAACTGGCTCGCCACGCGCATGACAGGGCATGCCGTGGAAGATCTCACCTCCGGTTATCGCGCCGTGCGCGCCGACCGGTTCCGCGAATTCCTGCACCTACTTCCCAATGGTTTCTCGTATCCCACCACGAGCACCATGGCGTTCTTCCGCAGTGCCTATCCGGTGGCCTACGTGCCGATCAAGGCCGCGCAGCGCATTGGCAAAAGCCATATCAAGCCACTCAAAGATGGCATCCGCTTCCTGCTCATCATCTTCAAGATCGCTACGCTTTATTCGCCGTTGAAGTTGTTCGCGCCGGCAAGCGTGGTCTTCTTTGTCCTAGGCTGGGCGAACTATCTGCGCACGTTCTTCGCCTATGGGCGCCTCACCAACGGTAGTGCCCTCATGTGGAGTGCCGCCGTCATTGTGTTCCTCATAGGTCTGGTTTCCGAGCAGATTACCGCGTTGACGTATCGCAAAGATGGTTGAGCACGTAGATACCCGTTCGCGAGCGATGCTTGTGACGAGAAATTTTCCTCCATTGCTTGGTGGAATGGAGCGGCTCAACCAACACCTTCTGGAAAGTTTGGCGAAGGTATGGCGCACGTCCATGTGCGGACCAGCGGGTTCGGCGCGTTTTGCCAGCACTGCGGAAGAAGTCCGGGAAGTGGCGATAAGTCCGCTTTCAGCTTTTCTCGTCAAGTCCTTGTGGTTCTCATGGCGAATGGCTATTCGCCAACGGCCAGAATGGATTGTGGCCGGAAGTGGTCTGATGGCACCCATCGCATGGCTGTCGGCTCGGCGCAGTCGCGCGAAAGTGGCGGTGTACCTTCATGGTCTGGACATCATTGCGCCGAGCGTCATCTATCGTTGGCTGTGGCTACCTTTCATCCGGCGGTGTGACGTGGCGTTGGTCAATAGTCGGGCCACCATGGCTTTGGCGCTTGAGAAGGGCGTGCCCTCGGAGAGGATCAGCGTAGTCAACCCCGGCGCGGAGATTCCCGAGTTTGATCCTCAACGTGCAGCGCGATTTCGCGCGGCTTACGATCTTGGCGACGCTCCCTTGATGTTGTCCGTGGGAAGGCTGACTCGCCGCAAGGGCCTGGCCGAGTTCGTGGCCAAGGCACTTCCCGTCATTGTCGCAGCGAAGCCAGATGCAGTGTTGCTGATAGTTGGTGATGAGGCTCGCAATGCCTTGCATGGCGGACGGGGTGGTGAGAAGGACCACATACTTCGCGTTGCCAATGAGGTTGGCGTCAAAAACCATATCCTTTTCCTTGGCCACTGCAGTGAAGAAGATCTCCATGCAGCCTATGAGGCTTCTGATGTGCACGTGTTCCCGGTGCTTTCGCTCCCCGGCGATGTAGAGGGGTTCGGAATGGTGGCCTTGGAAGCAGCGGCCCACGGCCTGCCTAGCGTGGCATTTGATGCTGGCGGGGTGTCGGATGCTATTGAGCCGGGTATCACGGGCGATTTGGTGACACAGGGAGCGTATGACGAACTGGCCTCTCGAGTTCTGATCTACATGAATCGAACGGGAGGCGGTAAGCGCATGCCTGAAGGCTGCTTGGCATTCGCCAGGAGCAAGGCCTGGACGGTGTTTGCCCAAAAGTCGTTGGCTGCACTTGGGCGGTGACGGGTCTACTGAGTCCAGTCGCAGGGCGTACGGACCATGTAATCGATTTGCCAGGGTGTTGAGATCGAGCCATGTTGTTGGGTCGCTGTCTTATGTGAGCGGCCAAAGGGCTTCAAGTTGCTGGCTGGTGAAATTGGATGTTGTTTCGGCGTGTATGTTTCTTCGGAATATGGGCACGCTGTCGCTTGATGGTTTTATCAGGGAGTTGCGTTGATGGGGTCTTGTAGCCGAGAGCCATCTTTGCCTGGCTTGACAACGAGGGGGCGCGTGAGATCTGGCTTGTGGTGGGAGCCTTTATGGAAGGACGGGTCTTGGTGCCAGGTGCGAGCGGGATGACGAAGCAGCCGATTCGCGTCTGGCTGCCGACGCTTCGCGCGGGAAGTGGGTCGGACGTTTTCGCGCAGCGGCTAGCTGATGGGCTTGCCAGAGCTGGACACGATCCTCGCCTACAGTGGTTTGATCACGATCGCGAATGGCGTCCCTGGACGCTGCGCTCTGAGGCTGCTCCATCGGGAGTCGATGTAGTCCATGCGGGTAGTTGGCAAGGGTTCGCGTTCAAACGCGCAGGAGTTCCCTTGGTGATTACAGAACACCAGTACATCCAACACCCAGAATTCACGCCGCATAGAGGGCGACTGCAGTCGCTTTATCACCATTTTTTTGTTCGTAGATGCGTGCTGCAATCCTATCGTGCTGCGGACGCCCTCGTTGCCGTGAGTGCTCATACTGCAGGCGCAATGCGCCCGAATGCAGGACGCCCTGTTCAGATGATTCATAACTGGGTGGACACCGAGCGATTTGCCCCCCAAGAGCGGATGTCGGCGAGTTCCGATGGAGTGTTTCGGCTACTTTTTGTGGGAAATCCGTCGCGCTGGAAAGGGGCGGATGTCTTGCCTGAGCTTATGGGGCGCTTGGGGCCAAACTTCGAAATCCAATGTTTGGGTGGCTTGCGCCGTTCTTTCAAGTCCAATCAGTTGGTGCCCGGGATGGTCTTGCGTGATCCGGTGAAGGCGGAGGAAATGCCGAGTGTCTATCACTCAGTGGATGCGGTGCTGGTGCCGACACGTTATGAGGCGTTTGGATACGTTGCGGTTGAGGCGATGGCCTGCGGGCTCCCTGTGCTTGGGTTCGCCAGTACTGGTACCGCAGAAGTATGTGTGCATGGAGAAACCGCATTGTTGGCACCTATGGATGATGTGGAAATGTTGGCGCGCTATGCCCGCCAGCTTTCAAATGATGCGGCGCTCCGTGGTCGGCTCGGTGCGGCGGGGCGACAGCGTGCGTTGGCCTATTTCTCTGAGCACAAAGCTATAAACGCATATACGTCTCTTTACGAGGAGCTCATTGAGCAAAGGAGGGCACATGGGTGAGCTTGATCCGACTCCGTATTGGTTGCCCGATGAGCTGGAAAGTGTCGACCAGTGTCCGGTTTGCCAGTCGTCGCGCAGTGCTATTGCTTATGAAGGCCTGCGGGATGAATTGGAGGGGGTTCCCGGCGAATGGAGCATGCGTAGATGCTTAAGTTGCGGGAGCTTCTACTTGGGTCTGCGTCCCAAGGCGCTTGCTATCGGCAAAGCCTATGCCTCCTACTACACCCATGTAAGCGGTTTGGAGCGCATGGCTGCAGACAACGGGACGTCGTTTCTGTGGCGCTTGTCCAATGGCTATATGAACGCGCGGTTTGGATCGGCGAGGGCGCCGGCGTCTTTTGTCGGGCGAATTGTGCTGCCATGGCTCCTGCCTTTGCGTCAGCAGTTGGACTTCTTTTATCGCCACTTGCCAGGTCGGCCGGGTAAGCTGTTGGACGTAGGGTGTGGTAATGGAATCTTTCTGTTGCGCGCAAAAGATGCCGGTTGGGATGTTCAGGGCATTGAGCCAGATCCAATGGCAGTGGCCGCAGCACGCAGGGCTGGGCTAGACGTGATTGAGGGCACGCTGGATGCCTACGGTGGAGACGGTGATTTCGATGTTGTGACGACGTCTCACGTCATAGAGCATGTGCATGACCCTCGCCGATTTGTAGAGCAGATGTTCGCTTTGCTCAGGCCCGGAGGTCGGTTATGGATAGCCACGCCCAATGCACAGAGCCTTGGGCACCGTCACTTTGGACATGCGTGGCGAGGACTCGAGCCGCCGCGCCACATTACGGTATTGACACAGCGAGCGCTGAGGGAGTTGCTTGAAAGTACGGGGTTTCGGCAAATCCGTAACCATCGGCGCGGCCGCGGCTCTGGCTATATTCTACGGGCCTCAATGAAGCTGGCTGAGCGCTACGGTTCGCCTGCCACTCCGCTCTCAAATCGATGGGTAGATCTTTTGGCGACATGTAGTGCCGCCTTAGGAGAGGAGTGCGTGGTGTCTGCCGTCAAAGGGTGGTGTGATGAATGATGACGGGCTGATTGGGTTATTGCTCAACTTCAGAGATGCTACACGCAGTGCCCGCTGTGTGCGATCCCTGCTCGATGAGGGAGTCCCTCGCGTGCTGGTTTGGGACAACTCGGCTGACGAAGGTGTTTCCGCCTCACAATTGCGCGACATCTTTTCTTCCGATCCACGCGTGATTATTGAGGTAAGTGCGAATAATCTCGGTTTCGCCATGGGCGTCAATCGAAGTATTCGTTTGGCCACGGAGCGCCTCGGCGCGAGCACTGTGCTGATCATCAATAACGATGCAACGCTTATGGTCGGGGCGTTGAGGGCCTTGCGTGGGGAGGCTGCAGCACGCCCCCAGGCGGCAGTCATCAG
Organism: Dyella telluris; assembly: GCF_014297575.1. Classification (NCBI taxonomy): domain Bacteria; kingdom Pseudomonadati; phylum Pseudomonadota; class Gammaproteobacteria; order Lysobacterales; family Rhodanobacteraceae; genus Dyella; species Dyella telluris. The sequence goes on from NZ_CP060412.1 coordinate 3,383,361, forward strand.
TATGGATATCGATCACGCCGGAACGCGTGGCGGTGTGCAGTTCTATCAGCGCTTGAGTGGTTTGCTGTTTGCTCGACCTGTGGCCGGCACCTTTTCCTATGCGAGTGGTTGCTGCCTCTGGATCGACATGAGGAGAGTGCCGCTGCCTTTATTTGATGAAGCATTCTTCATGTACGGGGAGGACTGGGAACTCGGATGGCGGCTCCGGCAAATGCCCGGAATGTGGATCCATCTGCCTTCTTTGCTGGTCAGTCACGAGGGCTCTGCCAGCAGCAAGCTCGGGTCCACGTTCTATGAGACTCATATGGTCGCTGCCCATCTTTTGCTTGCGCGGCGGCTTGGACGTAGTGCGACGGAAGCAGTATTCCTGTCCGCGACTAGACTTCCCGTGCTTTTGGCTCGTGCAGTCTTGCGTAGCATGCGTTATCGATCGTTGAGACCTTTGCGCGCACTTGGGTCTGGGGCACGCCTAGCCTGGCGGCGCCTGGGGTAACGCTGGTTGGGTGGGTCGAATGCAGCGCGCGACGAGCACCAGGCCGGTCATTGCCATGACCAGATCCGAGAGAATGACGGCAGCGACCAGGCCCATGACTCCCCACCATGGGGTAAGGGTTAGTATGGCGATCAACATCAGGATAATGCCCAGAGTCTCAAAGCCCATGCGCTCCAGAGGGTGCCCAAGCGCGACGAGCACGCTGCCAGTGGCCAACCTCAGCGAAGTAAATGGTGTCGCCAATGCCATCCATCTCACTAGTTGAGCTGTGCGACTGAATTCAGCTCCGAGGATCCATGGGAGCAGTGGTGCAATGAGCAATAGCAGGATTCCGCTGAGAATGCCCCACCCGGCGGCAAGGGCAAACATCGTCCGGATCAGTGTGCGCGCGTTACGATCTTGCTCTCGTGCGTGCCGGAACAAGCGCGGCTGAGCGGTAAGGAGCATTGCCAGCACGGGCAACACGACGGCTCCCATTATTCTCGATCCGGCAACATAGATGCCTGCATCGGTGGCTCCTACTTGCCGCACAGCGGCAATCTTGTCGATCTCGGTAGGGTTGGTGGCTACCAGCAGCATTGCTGCATAGGTACCGCCTTCCTTGAGTTCGTCTCGTGTGGCAAGACGGGGGCGCCAATCAAGTGAAACGTATCCTCTGGCTATCCACCAGCCTGTTGCCGCGCCCATAAGGGACGCAAGGAACTGGAGTCCCACATATGTTTCGAGTCGGTCTGGCCCATGCAACATGTAGCACGGAGGTACAGCGAGCACTCGAAGTCCAAGTGGGAACCATTGGATCCACTGGCTTAGTGGCACCTTTTCTGCTGCTTGCAAAGCGAAGCTGGCAAGAGTTGTGAGTGGCGTGAGCAGAAGCTCCGTTGCGCCGATGATTGCCCACAGTTGCCATGTGAGCTCGCCCCCGATCAGTCCACGCCCAACAGTGACGTAAAAGACAAACAACAAGCTGCCGACAATGCAAGTCAATGGCCAGGCGTAGCGCCATATATCCACAGCAGCATCGAGATGGCCACTGGCATGCTTGAGCAGCACATAGCCACTGCCGAAAGTCGAAAGCGTGCCAAGCACGATGGCGCATGAAGCCGCTGACGCAAACTGTCCGTAGACCGCGGGACCGAGCAAACGCGTAAGCATGACTAGCGTTGCTGCTAGCGTGATTAGGCGCAGCACCAGTATGGTTGCGGTTTGCAGGCTCTTGCGTGCCAGAGTGCCTTTCATGATCGGAGATTTTGATGACAGAGGCCATGAAGCCCACTGTCGGCATGCGGGATTTGCCGAGTGTGTGGCGCGGACGACAATTTGCCAAACATCACTTGACCGCTCCGGCTCCTGAATGCGCAGCAGCAGGTTTTTCTTTTGCAGCGATTCGTGCACTCAAGATGGCCATGCCTGCATCCAGATGTCCGCCGAAGTTGAGCTGTTGAAGGTCGTTCAGACTCTGTCGCGCTTCGTCCAGGCGATCCATGTCGGTGAGCATGCGAATCAGCGTCACTCGGTACGCTGGTTCTTTGGGGTTGGCGGCAACGGCCTCTCGCAGCATCTTTACCCCTAGGGCATGATCGTTGAGTGCTTCCCAAGCGTACACGCCGTACATATTAAGCAGCCTGGCACCCGGCTTCGGGTGGGACAAGGCTGCAAGATATGCCTCTAGCATGCGTTCCTTCGGAAGGTCGCACTCTCCCATAATTTGACATGAGCTCAGTTCCTCCAGTGAACTTTCATCTTGCACCGTGGATTTTCGCGCCTTGAGCTTGGTGATCATGCTGTCCCACCAACGGCCTTCCAGTGGAAGATGCATGCGGGCGTTCATGAAAATCAGCGCCTGCTGCGGAAGGATTGACGATTCAGGCAGCGCTGCGGCTTTCTCTAGGGCGTCATAAGCCAAATTCCGATATGGTGAGGTCGGGTCGTATTTTGAGTAGATGATGTAGGTTCGGCCAAGCTCATACATGGCGCGGGGGGAGTCGGGTGCGCGTGATGCAAAGTCAATCGCTTGGCGCAGCGGATTCCCCCAGGCATAGGCCGTGACCATGGTGAGCACGCCCCAAGAGACTATCAGTCCGCCGAACAGGATGTGGCGGGGCATTGCAAGCGGTATGGCTTTCTCTGCGTCATGTTTGCTGGCATCAGAATCTTTCCTCCAGGTGCCTGGAGCAGTCAGTAGCGGAATAATGGCCAGCATGACACCAAGGCTGGCGAAGTAGTTCCGGTGCTCGTAGACCAGCTCCAGCGGAAGAATGGTGCCTGCCAGAAGGTGACAAGCCAAAAAAAACAAAGTCCCCAGAGCGACCAAGGGAAAGCGCTGGCGGATACGAACGGCAAGCACGACCAATCCCAGCAGCGCCAACATGCTCGCGAGGGTGGTCCATGGTGTAAGCACACCTGTCGAGACGCGGTACTGGTCGTGATAGAACGACAGCGCCTGTGGCGTGGGAAATACGGTCCATACTAGATACGAGGTGACGACGCGGGTCTCCGTCAAAAGACGGGTGCCGAGCGTGAAGTCGCGCGCCGCCCAAGTTTCAGGGTTGAGCACACCAGGCAGCAGCCAAGCGAGGCCGATGACCATGGGGACCAGCAGCGCTGCGACAAATAGGGCGCCAATGCGCCAGTCGAAACGACGTCCTTCATGTTGCTGGTCCGATCGCATTGCTGGTGCGAAAAGTACCCACTCCGTGCATAGCGCATACAGGGGGAGCATTACGGCCGTTTCCTTGGCCAGTGCACCGACAACGGTCGGAAGCGTAATGCTCAGGCAGCAAAGGGTGAAACCTTTCCATGATCGAGTACTTTTGATCATGGATGCGCGGCCAGCGACGTAGCCGATCAGGCCAAGGAGAACGAACAGGTTCGCCAGGCTCTCCTCGCGCTGGACAATATAGAGAACGGCAGTGAGGTTGATGGGAAGAATCATCCACGCGCCAGCAATGCATGCCGCGGTGACGTTGGCTCCTTGGTATGCGGCGCAATCCCTGTACCTTGTCGCCAGTTGCACCAGCATGCGAGCGAGCATGAACACCAATACGCCATTCAACAGGTGGATGGCGAGATTGGTGATCTTCCAGCCCCAAGGGTTCATGCCGCTGGCGGCAAAATTGGAGACGAAACTGAGCGAGGCCAGTGGTCGCTTGAAATCACTGGCGGGCGATGACAGCGCCGCGCGAATCAATGATGCGACATCGAATCTGGCAGGCTGCACACCGGGATTGTTGACGATGTTCGTATAGTCATCAAACAGCCATCCACCTGAGAGGCCGGGCCAGTAAATGACGATGGTGAGCAAAGTGGCTAGTGCAAAGATCACATAGCCGTGCCGACGGTATCGGTTGGAGAATGACATTGCCTGATTGACCACGGACTCGTTTGTTGGCGGGGCAGGGCGCCCTCGCGGTGTTTTGATTATGGACGAGAGGAGGGGCGATTACCTTGCATCCTCGTCCCCAGCATTGGGTTTTCTCTTGCAGCCGCGGAGCGTCCGGCTTTTCATTTCATGTGCGCAATGGCGGCAATGGCTTCTTGGTTGATGGCCTTGTCGTCCACCAGCAAGCGCCTCAGCAGCGGCAGGCGGCTAGTGTCGGTGTCGCGCAGTACGTCGATAGCCTGCGTGCGCAGCCCTGCGCTGACCAGATACTTCGCCTGTATTCTGGGGATATTGGCATCCGGGTCGGCTTGATAGGTGGCGTCCAGTTCACTCATGGCCATACCAAGGTCGCCGCGCTGCACCGCCCAAAAATGTTTCTGGTAGTGGAGAAAGCCGGAGGACACTGGGTTGTCACCGTAGGCCGCATTACCCAGCAGGATGTCAACGCTATCTCTCCAGCGGGAATCATTCAGCGCCGGGCATTGCTTGCTGGCGGCCAGCTTGCGCAAGAGCTCCATATTCTCGAAAGCTGCGCGATCGAAGGGGGCTGTGCGTAGCAACTGGTCAAGTTCATCCATGTCCTTGGGGGCTAGCGTGCCCATCCGGCAACGCAGGTAGATCCGGTTTTCAGCCAATCCCGGGTTGTCCGGGTGATGCACTTGAGCGGCCTCGATGGTGTGTAGTGACTGATCCAGGTGACCGCTTTTTACCAGACGCTCTGCCAGGTAGGTTTGTGCACGAATGGAGTCTGGCTGCGCCTGGGCCCACGCGGTGGCCAGCAGGTTCTCCGAGGCGTAGACGCGAGCACTCAGTGCCGTGGCAAGGCAGCAGGCGACCAGCCAGGTGCCGTAGGTGAGTTGTGCAAGCTTGCGCTGGGCAGGGGCCTGAAGCCGCACCATGCCCATACTTATCGCCACCATGACGCCGATAAGGGGTACGTAATTGCGATGCTCGAAATACAGTTCCAGCATCACTGTGGAACTTTCGATCAACTGCCCCGCCAGATACCACAGGATGCCCATGGCCAGCAGCGGCCTACGCTTGATGGAGGCCAGACCCGCCACCAGGGCTACCACCAGTGCAATGACGCAAAGCGCGGTGCTGGCTGGTGACATCAGATCATGGGAGACGGTGAAGTTATCGTGGTAAAGCCCGTAGACCCCAAATTGTGGGAGCAGGGTGTTGCCGAGGTAGCTGGCAAGCACACGCGGTTCGGTCAGCAGTCGCTCGCCCAGCGTGAAATTCCGGCTGTAGTGCTGGCCCCATGCTGCAAAGCCAGCGTTGATCAGATAGGCCAGCACAAAAAGGATGGCTGGCCAGATCAGCAGGCGTCGTAACCATTGAAGCGTACGAGGGAGCTGGGCCACCTGCGTTCGCAGTACGGTGGCATCCAGCACCAGTGCGTAAAGTGGCAACAGAATGCCGTTTTCCTTGCACAGAAAGCTCAGCGCGGTGCAAAGGCCGAGGCCAGTGAACATCCAGACTGCGCGGCGGTGCGCCGGTAAGTTCTTTCCCAGGACACAGTGCAGATAGGCGAGCAGGCCTAGCAGCACAAACAACGCCATCAGTAGCGTCATGCGCTGTATCACCAGCACCACGCCGGAAAGCGCCATGGGGTTGAGTAGCCAAGCGGCGGTGGCGAGTAGGGCCGCCAGATCATGTTGGCTGATGCTTTCTACAGGGCGGTTGTTCTGTCTCAGTGCTTGGGACAGTCGGCGAGTCAATAGAAAGACCAGGCAGCCACAGGCGAGGTGAATCCCAAGATTCACCAGCTTGAAGGGGAGAGGGGATTGGGGCCAGTCACTTCGCTGCAGCAGAAAGCTCAGCATCGAAAGCGGCCGGCCGGGAAAGTCGCGTGCCTGGGAGAGATAAATGCCCAGGTCGCGCCAGCTCGACAAGTGTTCGATGCTGGTCAGTGCGGAGAGGTTGGGAGAGTCGTCAAAAAGAAACGGGCCGCGCAGTGAGGGCCAGTAAATCAAGGTGCAGATGGTCAGTACAACAGCCAGCCAGGGCCAGGTGTGTCTGAATCGGATTTGAGGTGCTGGACGCATGAGGCCCTATGGAAGATGGTTGGGCGCGATTTGTCCCATAGGGGAGGTTTGGTCCGCTGCAAGCGTGTTGGTGGGGAATGCAAAAAGACCCCTCCCGAGGGAGGGGTCTTCCAGGGTACGTCTTGAACTAAAACGCCCTGACCTTACTTGGTGCCAGCGCAAACCTGCGGCAGGTATTTCTGCGGGATACCTGCGCTGGCGCAGGACCAGGTGACGGCGCCGCCGTTGCTCAGATCACCGGTGACAGTGACAGTCTCGGCACCCAGCGGCTTGGACACCGAGCCCGCAGCCTTGAACGTCACGGTGATACCGCAGCTGCTGGCGCCGGAGGCGGCCACTTCCGCTTGGGCCACGTACTTGCCCGAGTAGCTGCCGACCGGGAGGAATCCAGTGGTCGAGTTGGTCGGGCAGGAACCGGTCTGGTTGAAGTACTCGACGATCGGGGTCTTCAGGCCGTCAGCGATGGTCTGCGACTCGGAGAACTGCGACTTGGTGATGTAGTTCTGGTACTGCGGGATCGCGATAGCGGCCAGGATCGCGATGATCGCCACGACGATCATCAGTTCGATCAGGGTAAAGCCCTTCTGCACGTTCTTCATGGTGGTTCCTCTGTTTTGGTTAGCTAACCGGTAATGCCCCCTGAGCCCCGGTCCCGTTTCCCCCTAGGCGGGAACGGACCCCTTCACTGCGGTCTGGAACGACCAGGAAGCTCCTGACACCCGCAGCATGTTCTATGCCACGATCGCCATTTGGTGGTTACCCGCTGTTGGCGGGTACGTGGATTGTGCATAGGGTCACGGGCCCCGACAAGCTGAGACAGCCGACGTTCTTGCAGGATTGTCGAGCATGTCTCGGTGCGCCGGGGCTGGCTGCTCGTGCAGGGCAAAAAGTGACGCTCTGCGTCAGCGGGTTTATGAGACGCCCGTCTCGAAGTGCTCTTGAGGGTCACTCGGCCGTTGGCGATGAGGGGCCATCCGCGTGCTTTGCCTGCGGCTGGTCCACCACAGAATCGCTTGCCTCACTGCCTCGGCTGCCACCAGCAGCTCCATGCCCCGGAACGGAATGGAGTAGCGCGGCTCCGCCTGCAGAAGGGAATAGACCAGCGTCACGTAGGCGACAAGGGTGGTCACCGCCAATGGCAGTGCCGGGGACTGGCGTCCCTTCATCCACACCGACACCATGCCCGCCAGTGCAAGGAGCATGATCAAGGGATTGAGCGCCCGGCACAGGGAGACCGTCGCCCTGAGGGCAGGTTGGTCATCGAGCAGAGAATGGGCTGTTGGGTACACGTAGATGTTTCCCTGTCCGATGCGAATGCTCCAGCCCCATAGCAGGGCCGGTTTGCCCGCATACCAGGCCACGTAGCGCAGCGGGTCCTGCTTCACTCGAATGGATACAAGTTGCAGGCCCGCCGAGGTGGACGCCTTCAGCGTGTCGTATTCGTGCTGGATCTCGCCCTGGGTGCGCAGCCCATCCGGATCGCCCATAGCGCTGGCGATGTAGCTTGAGTGATATTCCGGCCATGAGCCCTGCACAGCATTGAGCAACGCGCGGCCCGACGAGCTTTCGCCCTCGTGAAGCCCGGCATTGCGAACCCCCCAGCCCAGGGGTAGCAACAGTGATGACAACGCCAGTACCAGAACCAGTGAGCGGGAACTGCGGCTGCGCCAGCCAAGGGCGGCGGCCAGGAGCAGGCCAAACGGAATCATGATGGCGTTGGTCAGTGCAGCGATGCCGATTGCCATGCCGCTCGCGGCCATAGTGAGTCGGCTGTTTCGTTCCGCCGCCCGCTGAAGGAGGAAGAGTGCAAGCGCCACCCAGAACGCCGTCGCGGTTTCGGACAACAGGTAGCCGCTCATCGTGATGCTGTGAGGCCAGATGGCCATAACAAGGCCCGCTAGCACGCTGCCCTTCGTCCCCAGCCAGGGGTGCGCAGCGCCCATCAGCAAGGCGACCGTCAGAGCGCCCAGCAGGCCCTGGAGCATTAGTACGGCGTGGTACCAAGGCACGAAATCATTCTGCAGAAGCATGACGCCGGCCAGAAGACTCGGGTATCCAGGATCACGAAAACTGTCGGGCACCACGTTGGCGCCGCCGGGCGTGCTCTTGGAGAACACGCCGTGGTGCGCCAGATTCCAGGCATACGAGACATACTGTCCAGCGTCACCGCGCAAGGGGTAGTCGACAGTCATCTGGGTCAGGTACGCCCAGCGCAACCCAAGGGCCAGCAGGCTCACGGCCACCCACAGAAACCGCCAGTAGCGCCGCTCGTTGGCGTGCGTAGTCGTGCTCATCGAATCCCCTCGATCTCGTGTGACCTCGCAGCCAACCCGAACCGGCTGGCTGAGGTCTTGGATGCTAACATCTCGAATTTCGCAGGCCGCCGCGTGGTTAGCGCGGCCCCGTCACAGATTTCAGGATCGCCTGTTCTACGCCGGGTCCGGGGTTGGGGCGCCCGGGTCGCCTTGACGGGTCCTGTCCGGCGAGCTTGCGCTGCCGAGAGCCGGCTCTTACCGTGATGGCCTTCGTAGCACCCAGGAACCAACCCATGAAACCCTTGTTTGTCGCGCTGGCGCTCGCGCTGGCCGGTACCTCTGCCGTGGCTGCCGAGGTTGAAAACCACGGCGTCCATCCGTTCAACATCCGCGATCTGGTGATGATGGATCGCGTCGGTGATCCGCAGCTGTCGCCGGACGGCAAGCAGGCGCTCTATACCGTGCGCGCCACGGATTACGCCGCCAACAAGGGCATCACCTCGATCTACCTGCTCGATCTGGCCAAGGGAAGTGCGCCGGTGAAGCTGGTGGAGAAGGCCTCGTCGCCGCGCTGGGCACCCGATGGCTCGGCCATTTACTACGTTGCCGACAAGGATGGCGTGTCGCAGCTGTGGCGTCGCCCGCTGGGCGCGTCGTCGGCAGCCGTGCAGGTCACGCATGCGCCGATCGACGTGGATGGCTACAAGCTTTCGCCGGACGGCAAGAAGGCGCTGCTCACCTTTGGCGTGTTTACCGATTGCGCCGACCTGGCCTGCACCAAGGAGCGCCTGGATGGCCGCGCCAAGGACAAGGCCTCGGGCACGGTTTACAACAAGTTGTTCGTGCGCCATTGGGATACGTGGGCCGACGGCCGTCGTGCGCAGCTCTACATCACCGATCTCGACAATGCGTCCGAACAGCCGGTGCTGCTCACGCGGGGCATCGACGGCGACGTGCCGAGCAAGCCGTTCGGTGACGAGGGCGAATTCAGCTTCTCGCCCGATGGCAAGACCGTGTACTTCGACGTGCGTATCGCCGGCAACAGCGAGCCGTGGTCCACCAACTTCGACGTCTACAGCGTGCCCGCCGATGCGTCGTCCGCGCCGCGCAACCTCACAGCCGACAATCCGGCATGGGATGCCTTCCCGGTGCCGTCGCCCGATGGCAAGACGCTGTACTACCTCGCCATGAAGGTGCCGGTGTCCGAGGCGGATCGTTTCCGCATCATTGCGCTGGATCTGGCCAGCGGCCAGAAGCGCGAAGTGGCGCCGAACTGGGATCGTTCCGCCGGCGGCATGCAGGTGTCGGCGGATGGCAAGACGCTCTTCGTCACCGCCGACGACAACGGCCAGCGTCCTCTGTTCGCCATCGACGTGGCCAGCGGCAAGGCCACCCCGCTCGTCGGCAATGGCGAAGTGGGTGGTTACTCGCTGGGCAAGTCGTCGCTGCTGGTGCAGCGCGATGACCTGAAGCGTTCGGCGGATCTCTACACCGTCGACCTGAAGGGCAAGGGCCTCAAGCAGGTCACCCACTACAACGCCGAGCGCCTGAAGAAGGTGCAGATGGGCGAGCCGGAGTTCTTCACCTTCAAGGGTTGGAACAACGAAACGGTGCAGGGTTACGTGGTGAAGCCGGTGGGCTATAAATCCGGCAAGAAGTATCCGGTGGCTTTCATCATCCATGGCGGCCCGCAGGGTGCGATGAACAATGCGTGGAGCTACCGCTGGAACCCGCAGACGTATGCGGGTCAGGGCTTCGCCGTGGTCACCATCAACTTCCACGGTTCCACCGGTTACGGCCAGGCCTTCACCGATTCGATCTCGGGTGACTGGGGTGGCAAGCCGCTGGAAGACCTCAAGGCCGGCTGGAGTGCCGCGCTGGCCAAGTACAGCTTCCTTGATGGCGACCGCGCCTGTGCGCTTGGCGCCAGCTACGGCGGCTACATGACCTACTGGATCGCCGGCGTGTGGAACCAGCCGTGGAAGTGCCTGGTGGACCACGACGGTGTGTTCGACGCGCGTGCCATGTACTACGACACCGAAGAACTTTGGTTCGAGGAACGCGAGAACGGTGGCACGCAGTACGAGCACCCGGAGAACTACGAGAAGTTCAACCCGATCAATCACGTCAAGGATTGGCGCGTGCCGATGCTGGTGATCCACTCGGCCAAGGACTTCCGCATTCCCGATACCCAGGGCCTGGGAGCCTTCACTGCCCTGCAGCGTCGCGGTATTCCCAGTCAGCTGTTGCACTTCCCGGACGAAAACCACTGGGTGCTCAAGCCGCAGAACAGCGTGCAGTGGCATGAAACGGTCAACGCGTGGCTGAAGCAGTGGACGGCGGAAGGCTCGCCAACGGCTCATTGAATCAAACTGGTCATCCCGCGCTGTAATGAGAAAGTGGCGGCCGTCGGTCGCCACTTTTTTATTGATTCGCCCGAGTGGTCTGGCCGCGCAGTGACTGGACAAGGCGCAGTGCGTGCGTTGTTTCCACATCCTGCGGGGCTAGTGCCGATGCTGCCTGCAGAACCTCCTCGGCATCCTTCAGCTTGCCTTGCTGGGCAAGCATACGGCCTGTCAGTAGGTAGTACTCATGAAGCATGGCCTTATTCTTCGCCATCATGGGCGACTGGCGGGCACGTTCGAGCGCGGCTGCAGCCCTGGAGGGGGCGTGCTGGAGGATGGCCAGCTCCGCGATCCTGAGCATGCATTTGTCGCAAGAGGCGGGGTCGGCAACAATCTTGTCGCCCAGCTTGAGGGCTGCCTGATCGTCCCTGATCCTTGCATAGGCGGTCAGCAGGTTGAGCTTGGCGAAAGCTTCGTGTGGGTGCGATGCGAGTGCCCATTCCCACAACGCCGGATCGCTCCTCCAGTTGGGGAGCAAGCCACGAATGGCCAGGACCGAAAAGGTCAACCAGAAGAACGTAAGGATGACGGCCATCGACCGCACCACTGTTTGACGGCCTGCCGCCTTCAACCAGTCGGGTTGGCGGATGAGCGGGAGCATGGTGCACAGAATGGCTAGTGACAGCGAGACGTAGCGTTCGTGGTAAAGACTCAGGTCGAATGCTACCGGTATGATGCGGAGCACAGGCAACAGCGCCACCGTGGCGCCGACAATCATCGCGCCGGCCACCGATTTGTCGCGGATCGTAAGGTAGAGCCCGCTTCCGGCGATGATGAAGGTGATGGCGATGCCAAACAGGCTGCCGGGGGGGGCGGCACCCTGAAACATTTCCGGATCGTAAGGGTGAATGGGGCCCATTTCGGAGACTGGCCAGACGAGCATTTTCACATAGTGGAGATAAACTGTGCTGACCTCCCACAGATGGCCCATGGGGCTGCTGGATGCCGACAGAAAGTGACTGGTGACCGAGCCAAGAGCCCAGTGTCGGAAGGCCAGGTACCCGATGCCCGCTAGAACCATTCCCAAATAGGTTGGCCAGTTGCGCCGAAGTACGCCTGTGATGCTGGCGACAAAGGGTTGTTCCGCTCCTCCGGAGAACAGGGTCCAGTCGAAAAGTGCCAATAGCAGCGGAAATGACAGAGCCGCTTCTTTCGCGCATGCAGCCAGAAAGAAGATCGGCGTGATCGAAGCTGCGCGTAACCAAGGGTTCCGGATACTAACGTTTGCGATCAGGCCAACAAGGGTAAGCAGTATCAGGATCAGCTCGAACTGGCAGCCGACCCATGCGACGGTTTCGATAAGGACGGGATGCAGGCCATAGATGGCCATGCTGAGTGGAACAAGCCAGGCCCTGCGTGTGGTCTCCATTCCGGATGCCCGGATGCAACGCCACGCGAGGGCGCCGACCAGTGAGACGTCGATCAAATGCAGGGCGAGCGAAGTGGCATGCATGGGGCCGGGAAGGCCATCGAACAGTCTAACCTGCAGGGCAAAAAAGCCCACCACCAGCGGCCTGAAGTAGAACTGCCAGTTATTGAAGCCGCGCAGCATGTAATGCCTCCACTGATCGCCCTGGGTCAGCCAGGGCGTGTCGTGAAAGCTCAGCCAGTCATCCCATACGAAATTGAAGTGGATGGTCGGCCAATAGATAAGGCAGGTCGCCAGCAGGGCGATAGCACTCAGCGCATAGATCCACTGGCGCTGCATGCTCGACAGACTCATAGCCACTTGGACCTCTTGAGAACAAAATAAATGCTACCTACCAGCACGCTGACCACGCCGATGATCACGGGGTAAGCCCACGGCTTCGCCAGCTCAGGCATGTGCGTAAAGTTCATGCCATACCAGCTTGTGATCAGGGTGGGAGCGGCGAGCATGGCAGCGTAACCGGCCAGGCGCTTCATTACTTCGTTCTGGCCGAACGTGACCAGCGACAGATTCACATTGATGGCGGCGGCGAGCATCTCGCGCATGGCACTGATCGATTCGTTGACGCGAAACACATGGTCGTACACATCGCGGTAGTAAGCGCGCAGCTCATCGGGAATCAGTTGCGGATGCTGGCGCACCAACTGGCTGACGACATCCTGCATCGGAGCCACGGCCAGTCGAAGTGTCATCAGGTCGCGCTGCATGTCGTACAGACGCCGAATGGTGCTGCGCTTGAACGTATCGGAGAAGATGTCCTTCTCTAGCTCCTGCAGCTCTTCCCGGAAATCCCGCACGATGGGGAGCAGGTTGTCGACGATGTAGTCGAGCACGCCGTACAGGCCGTAAGCAGGGCCCAGGGCCAGCAGTTCCGGCGTGTGCTCGCAGTTGCGTCTAGCGGGTGCGTATGAAAGCGATGCGCCGTGGCGCACGGTCACCAGATAGCGTGGCCCAAGGAATACATGGGTTTCGCCGAAGGCGAGGTGCCCACTGACCAGCTGCGCGGTCTGCACGACGATGAACAGGGAGTCGCCGTAGGCTTCGATCTTGGTGCGCTGGTGCGCGGCCTGGGCGTCCTCGATCGCAAGGTCGTGCAGGTCGAACTCTTCCTGCAGCTTCGACAGCAAGGTTTCATCGGGCTCGTGCAGGCCCACCCACACGAAGGTGTCAGGCTGTTTCAGTACTTCGCTGATGTCATCGAGGCTGATGTCACCGATGCGTTGCCCATCGAAGCGATAGGCAACGCAGTTGATGACCATGGGTGCCGTGGTGCTGGTGGCATCGGGTTTGGCGGCGGTCATATGCATGGGCAGATGATGCGCCGCCGTTGAAGTCAGGGCAACGACACCGACTCAGTTGGCTGATGCTTTCAATAGCCGGGAGCGACGAAGCGTGGCTGCCATCACAAGCCACACCGGCAACGCGAACAACAGCCACGGCTGATTCTGCTGCACGACGCCAGGAAGCAAGTGCAGCATGCAGGCCACGAGGACGGCGGCAAGCTGCATGATGATCAGGCCATTAGCGAAGCGTGAGGCGGCGATGCGCTTGCGTGCGCGCCAAAGTGCAGGCAGCAGCAGGTAGGCGAGGGGGTTGAACAGCAGCAGGTTCGCGTTGGCCCATGCCGAGTGGTGCGTGGTGAGCGTCCACAGGATCAGCAGCGCGATGCCGACGAAGCCGGCCAGCACCAGGTAGATCGAACCCAGTACGGCGTAGAGCGTCGGTGCGAAGCGATAGGTAGTCACCAGCAGCGCAGCGAAGATCAGCCCGGCCAGGGCAAGCGGCAGGCGCAGATCGGGCGCGGTGGTCGGCGGAGGCTCGAGGCGGTTGGGCGAGAGCACGTTCTGGTCGATCACCAGTGGCCGCGCGGTGCCGTCGCCACCGTTCACGGTGACGTGATTGATTTCCTGCTGCAGCACTTCCGGCAGAAAGGCTTCCTGCCAGGCGTTGAGCGGCTGATCTGCATAGGGGCCAAGGCCCACGTCGAGGATCAGCATCAGCCAGGCCTGCTGGCTCATCAGTCGCGCGGTCTGCTGACGGAAGGTCATGCCGCCGGCGCGGGCTTCCAACTGCGGTTTGAGCGTGCCGCCAAGGGCCTTGTCCAGTGCATCGCGTACGCGCGTGGCGCAGTTCCGGATGTAGTAGTCGTACTCGTAGCGCACGTTCTCCGGCTGCAGGTTCCACAGCAGGTAGTCGCGCAGATCCGCTGCCTGCGCCGGCGTGAAGGCGAGATGCTGGCGAGTGACCGAGCGGCCGACTTCGGCGTAGTAGCGCTGGTCCACGTCCGATGGCGCGGCGTCCATCAGGTAATGCATCTGGCCGCGCGCGAAGTTGAGCAGGAAACCGCTCTCGTCGAAGTCGAACACGCCGTAGTTGAACGTCACGGCTTCGCCGCTCACGGTGTCGCGCAGCTCGATGGCGTCGTGGCCAAACCGTTCCCAGTAGGTGTCGCCGGGGCCGTAGGTGATCAAAGACACTTCGAGGTTGCTGCCGGGCGCGTTGGCCACGCCGGCACGTGCAGGCGCTGGTGCGAGCAGCAGGCAGCACAGCAGGAGGCTGGCGATGCCTGCGATAAGACGACCCAGCCGCCGTGTTGCCGGCGTCCTGCCAAGTGAGGGCACGATCAACCTTCCTGCAGTCGGGTCACGCGGAATGCCTGGACGCGGCGGTCATCCGCTTCGGTGACATGGAACAGATAGTCGCCGATGGCGATTTCCTCGCCCACTTCCGGCAGGTGGCCGAACTCCGAGGTGCACATGCCGCCGACGGTGTCGAACTCCTCGTCGGAGAAGCTGGCGCCGGTCTGCTCGTTGAAGTCCGCGATGGGGGTGAGCGCGCTGACCACCCAGCCGCCGCCCGATTGCTCGTGCATCAGCGTGGGTTCTTCCTCGTCGTCGTGCTCGTCGTCGATCTCGCCGACGATCTGCTCGAGCACGTCCTCGATGGTGATCAGGCCGGCGACGCCGCCGTATTCGTCCACCACCAGGGCCATGTGATTGCGCGTGTGGCGGAACTCCGCCAGCAGCACGTTCAGGCGCATGGATTCGGGAATAAGCACCGCCGGGCGCAGCACGCTGGCGATGTCGAAATGATCGCCGTTGCCCACGAAGCGCAGCAGGTCCTTGGCGAGCAGGATGCCAAGGATGTCGTCCTTGTCCTCGCCATGCACGGGGAAGCGGGAGTGGCCGGATTCGACCACGGTGCCGAGGATCTCGGACACGGGCGCGTCGGCAGAGATCATCACGATCTGGGCGCGCGGGATCATGACATCGTCCACGCTCAGCTCGGTGACCTTGATCGCACCCTCGACCATGGTCAAGGTGTCGATCGACATCAGGCCGTTGGCCTGGGCGGTGCGCAGCTCGTCAATGAGCTCCTTGCGGTTGCGCGGCTCGCCGGAAAACAGGTGGCCCAGTCGATCCCACCAACTGCGGTGGGCCGGGCCGCTGGTACTGCCAGGGTCCTCGTTCATTACTCGTGTGGATGCTGCCCAATGCCGGGCGGAATGCTCAGTCTAGCGGAAAATTCGTGACGATTCAGGAACAAGGCGCGGGCGGCCCGCCGGATGGGGCGCTGGCCTGGCCGCCAGGGCCGGCAGGAAAACCCCTGCCGCCGCGGCGGGGTGGCCGTGGCGGGCGCCGCCACATCGTCCAGGCGCAGGTCGTGCGTGGACGGGAAGGGGCGAGGTGCCCTTACGGCGCCTGGTGTGCTGGGGTGACCGATTGTCCCGTAAACGGATTCCAGGCCTTGGCCGCAAGCGCCGCCCAGGCTGTCGCGCCCAGATGAGGCAGGTGGTAGTAGAAGAAATCCGCTTCGGTGGACGTCGGGCCGATCGCAAAATCGGTGGCGATGCGTTCCTGCGGCGTGGCGTACAGCATGCCTGCGGTGCTGCGTTGGGATACCAGCAGGCGCCACAGTGCGTCCGGCACGGGTTTGCCCGAGGCCTGCATGGCCGTCGCTACCTGTGCCGTGCCCTCGGTCCACACGCCGTCGGGCTGGCGGCGGTAGCCGTAGCCATCGCCGCTGCGGTGCTGCGACTCCACCCAGGCCCACACGTGGTCCCATTCGGCTGGGTGCGGGTTGAAGGCAAGCAGGGGCCAGACCTGTGCGTCGATGCCCGATTTGTCGCGCGAGAGCGTCTTGCCGTCATCCAGCGTGCCCACGAGGAAACGGTGCTGCGAAGCGTCCCACATGGACGTCACGAAGCCCTTGGCGATCGCGGCCTGCCTGACGAGTGCGGCGTCGCCGGATTCCCGGCCGGCCCAGGTGGCGGCCGCATAGACGTCCAGGTTGTGTTCCGTAGCCTTCCAGTGCTGCTGACGCTGGGCATTGTCGTAGCCGAAGACGCCGCCTTCGTAAGCCGGCGGTGCGCTGCCCAGGGTGTGCGCCTGGATCCAGTGCAGCTGGGCGGTGGCACCGTCGAGGTAGCGGCGGTCGTGCGTGTGGTCGTACACCGTAAGCAGCAACAGCGCCGCCCACGCCGAGTTACCGGTGGCCGTGCCCGTTTGGTAGGGATCCTGACTCCAGTAGTTGCCGGCGCTTTGCCAATAGCCCGGCAAGGCAGCCTTGTCGCCGGTCATGGGGCCCCCGCGATAGGCATTGCGCAGGCGGCCGTCATGGAAGCTGGGATCGTGGGTGGCGGCAAACAGCAGTGCGTCGGCGATGCGCTGGGCGTGCGCCGGGTCACCGCAGGCCGTGAGCGCGATGCCAGCCAGGGCGTTGTCGTAGACAAACGCGACGTTCTCCAAAGCGGGCACCTTGCCAGGCGGCAGGTCCGGGTAGCTTGGCAACAGCATCGGGCCCTGGCCGGGAACGGACGCCGCTGCAGTACGCAACGCCGCGCAGGTGTCCTTCGCCAGTAGCTGCTGGGCATCGGCGGCGGGCGCACGCTCGCTGGCGATCATGCCCAGAAGCAATGCAGCGATCGGAAGCAGAAGGTGCCGCTTGGCCATGCAAATCTCCTTGCAGTGCTCAGGGCGCGGCGCGGCCACGCATCCCGGCAATCATCGGTTTGCACGAACTCTTCTGCATGAACGGCCGCCTAGGCATGGCCGCTGCCAGCAGGGCTGTGGATCAAGGCGAGGGTTTCAATCCTCGGGCACGGTGTACGGGTCGTCGATACCCAGGCCTGCCAGGATGTGCGTTTCCAGCGCTTCCATGGCCTCCGCCTCGTCGTCTTCGATGTGGTCGTAGCCAAGCAGGTGCAGCACGCCGTGCACGGTCATGTGCGCCCAATGGTTGCGGGCCAGCTTGCCTTGCTCGGCGGCTTCGCGCGCCACTACCGGCGCGCAGATGACCAGGTCGCCGATCAGCGGAAGCTTCAGCTCCGGTGGCAGGTCGGCCGGAAAGGAGAGCACGTTGGTGGCGTAGTCCTTGCCGCGGTAGTCGCGATTGAGTTGGCGACCTTCCTCGGCATCCACGATGCGGATGGACAGCTCGGTGGCCTTGCGGCGCTTCGCACCGCGCAGTGCCGCCTCCACCCACTCACGGAAGCTGGCAGACGTCGGTACGCCCTTGCGCGGGGCGGCGTAACCGACGTTGACGGTCAGTGCTGCGCTCACCGGGGCTGCTCCTCGGACGCCTGCTCGAAGGCCTCGTAGGCACGCACGATCTTGGCGACCAGCGGGTGGCGCACCACGTCTCGCGAGGTGAAGAAGGTGAAGCTGATGCCGTCCACGCCGCGCAGCACTTCCACGGCGTGGCGCAGGCCCGAGCGCACGTTGCGCGGCAGGTCGACCTGGCTGACGTCGCCGGTGATCACCGCCACCGAGCCGAAGCCGATGCGCGTCAGGAACATCTTCATCTGCTCGACGGTGGTGTTCTGCGCTTCGTCGAGGATCACATACGAGTCGTTGAGCGTGCGGCCGCGCATATAGGCCAGCGGGGCGATCTCGATCACATTGCGTTCGATCAGCTTGGCCACCTTCTCGAAGCCCAGCATTTCGTACAGCGCGTCATACAAGGGGCGCAGGTACGGATCCACCTTCTGCGAGAGGTCGCCGGGCAGGAAGCCCAGCTTCTCGCCCGCTTCAACGGCAGGGCGCACCAGCAGCAGGCGCTGCACGCGGTTCGCTTCCAGTGCTTCCACCGCGCTAGCCACGGCAAGATAGGTCTTGCCGGTACCGGCCGGGCCCACGCCGAAGCTGATGTCGTGCGTGGTGATGGCGTGCAGGTAGCGAGCCTGGTTGGGGCCACGTCCCTTGATCACGCCGCGCTTCACCTTGATGGTGACTTCCTGCGCGCTTTCGGCCACATCGTTGACGATGGCGTCGATGCCCGATTCGGCCAGCTGCAGGTTGATCTTCGCGCCGTTGAGCGATTCGTTCTCGGTGACGAGGTAGAGCGCCCGCAGCACTTTCTCGGCGGCGCGCGAGGCGCCTTCTTCACCGATCACCTGGAACAGGCTGCCGCGGTGATTGATCTCCACGCCGAGGCGCAGTTCGATCTGGCGCAGGTGTTCGTCAAAGGGGCCGCAGAGGTTGGACAGCCGGGCGTTGTCTTCCGGCTCGAGGGAGAAGTCGCGTTGATTCAGGCCGTTGTTCATGGTGTTTGTCAAAGATGACGATGCATCACGTAGACATCGGTGGGGCCGTGTGCCGCGTGGCGGAACGCTCCCGGTACCTGCCCGACGATGCGGAAACCGAGGCGCTGCCACAGGCGCACCGCGGTGGTATTGGTCGAGACCACAAAGTTGAACTGCATGGCGGTGAAGCCCGCGTCGCGGGCACGTGCCATCGAATGCTCGCACATGGCCGAGGCCACGCCTTGCCCGCGCGCCGCCGCCGAAACCATGTAGCCGGCGTTGGCGACGTGGTCGCCCAGCCCCGGCTGGTTGGGGCGCAGCATGTAACAGCCGAGCACCAGCTTCTGGCGTTCGGCGACGAAGCAGCGCGTGGGGGCGGAGGTCCACCAGTCGCGTGCCTGCTCGAAGCTGAGATCGGGCGGGTAGCTGTAGGTGTCGCCGGCGGCCACCACGCTGTGGAACATCGGCCAGACGAGGGTGAATTCGTCGGCGCCGATTTCGCGGATCGAAAGGGCTGCCGTCACGAGGCCAGGGCGACGTCGTCGTCGGCCAGCTTCAGGCGGCCACGCAGCGAGTTGCTCATCGCCTCGGTGATCACCACGTCGACGAACTGCCCGATCATGCGCGTGTTCCCCGGGAAGTTCACGAAGCGCATGTTCTCGGTGCGGCCGGTGAGTTCGTTCGCGTTCTTCTTGCTGACCTTTTCCACCAGCACGCGTTGCACGGTGCCGACCATCGCCTCGTTGATCTTGCGGGCGTTGTCGTTGAGCTTGGCCTGCAGGCGCGACAGGCGCGCGTGCTTCACTTCGGACGAGGTGTCGTCGGCGATGTTGGCGGCCGGCGTGCCGGGGCGGGCGGAAAAGATGAAGGAGAAGCTCTGGTCGAAGCCCACGTCCTCGATCAGCTTCATGGTCTTCTCGAAGTCGTCATCCGTCTCGCCGGGGAAACCCACGATGAAGTCGGAGGACAGGCAGATATCCGGGCGCACCGCGCGCAGCTTGCGGATCTTCTGCTTGAATTCCAGCGCCGTGTAGCCGCGCTTCATCGCGGTAAGGATGCGGTCCGAGCCTGCCTGCACCGGCAGGTGCAGGAAGTTGCACAGCTGCGGCACGTTGGCGTACGCCTCGATCAGCGAGTCGGAGAACTCCAGCGGATGCGAGGTGGTGAAGCGGATGCGGCCGATGCCTTCGATCTGCGCGATGGCGTGGATCAGTACGGCCAGGTCGGCAATGCCGCCGTCGTGCGTGGGGCCGCGATAGGCGTTGACGTTCTGGCCGAGCAGGGTGACCTCACGCACGCCCTGTTCGGCGAGCTGGGCGATCTCCACGATCACGTCGTCGAACGGGCGGCTGATCTCTTCGCCACGGGTGTAGGGCACCACGCAGTAGGAGCAATACTTGGAGCAGCCTTCCATGATCGACACGAAAGCAGTCGGGCCCTCGGCACGCGGTTCGGGCAGGCGGTCGAACTTCTCGATCTCCGGGAAACTGATGTCCACCTGCGGCTTGCCGGTGGCGCGCTTGGCCTCGATCAGCTCGGGCAGGCGGTGCAGCGTCTGCGGACCGAACACCAGATCCACGTACGGCGCGCGCTTGATGATGTCCTGGCCTTCCTGCGAGGCCACGCAGCCGCCCACGCCGATCAGCACCGGCTTGCCGCCCTGCTTGTGTTCCTTCCAGCGGCCGAGCTGACTGAAGACCTTTTCCTGGGCCTTTTCGCGGATGGAGCAGGTGTTGATCAGGATGACGTCCGCCTCGGACTCGTCCTGGGTCAGCTCCAGACCGTGCGAGGCCTTGAGCACGTCCGCCATCTTGGCCGAGTCGTACTCGTTCATCTGGCAGCCGTGGGTCTTGATGAAAAGCTTGCCGGTCATGGGCGTGGGTACCGTGTTTCTTAAAGGAGCGGCAGAAAGGTCGCCGAACCGTACAGTTTACGCGCCCAGTGGCCTGTCTGCCACTGGAACGGGTGAGGCGGATCAATCACTTGCGTGCCTTTCTGGGGTGCTGCAAGCCTGGAAAACGGGTGCTGCCGCACGAATCGGCCTTGTCCTGCTTGGCGGGCGGCCGGGCCGGGAGCACACTTTGGCCCGAACCTCGCATGGCCAGTATCGTGCCAGGGGAAGATCGACCGAGGGGGATGGATGTTTGTGCTCGACCGCGATGAGGCCGCCGCCATGGTTGGGCGGCCCGAGGGGAGTCCATGACCGGGCTGCCTCGCGGCCGGCTGCGCGCGCAGGCATGGCGCCGGCTGGCGGGTGCCTGCCTGGTCCTCGTCGGCATCCTGGTGTTTCCCGACACGGTGCACGCCGGCGCCCTCTATAAGTGCACGGGTACCTCCGGCGAGGTGGTCTTCAGCAGCAGTGCCGCGGGTTATCAGGGCTGCACCCGCATAGCCGGCGCCCCCGACCCGGTGCGCAAGAAGGCGCCGGCGGCGACCGCCACGCCTTCGCTGACCGCCGTCACGGGGTCGGCTGATACCACGGCGGGCAAGGCCGTCACGGCCAGTGCGCCTCAACCGGCGTCGATCGCCTGGGTGCAGGATTCCGTGGAGACCACCGCGCGGGTCGTTCCTCCCGGGCAGTCATCCCCGGTCGCCGCGTCTGCCGGCAAGCCGGAGCAGGGCGGTTACAGGGAGGTCAGTCCCGGGGATCCGGTACCGGCACCCGACAAACCGGTCGCCAACCCTGGCACCCGTGTCCTCAGTGGCACGGTGTACCGGGTGAAGAGCAAGGACGGCACGGTCGAGTACACCAACGTCAAACCGGCGGGGGAAAAGACGGGCAACGTCGCCGCGCTTTTCGGTTACTACGAGGTGATCAAGACCTGTACGGCCTGCGATCTGCATTCGAATGTCCGCTGGGATGCGGTTGCTTTGCATCTGGGCGAGTACGGTGACGTGATCCAGCTGGCCAGCCAGGAATCGGGCGTCGACGAGGCCTTCCTGCGCGCCATCATTCATGCGGAGAGCGCGTTCAACCCGCGGGCGCTGTCGGTCAAGGGTGCGCAGGGACTGATGCAGCTGATGCCTGGCACGGCGATGGACATGGGCGTGCGCGACGCGTTCGACACGGCCCAGAACATCCGCGGCGGTGCGCGCTACCTCGGCTTGCTGATGCGCACCTTCAACGGCAACGAACGCCTGGCGGCCGCCGCGTACAACTCCGGCCCGGCGAACGTGCAGAAGTACAACGGCGTGCCGCCGTTTGCCGAAACGCAGGTCTATGTCGAGCGCGTGGGCACGTTGCGCAAGCGCTATGGATTGGCCATCCATCCGGGCGGCGGGCGCTCGCCCGTTGCCGCTGCCGGTGTGTCAGCCATCCAGTGATGCGGTCGGCGTCATGGGTGGGCGCTGGGCCAGGATCACTTCCGTGTGGAATGGCGCACCGTTGCGCAGCCCGGATACCTCCACCTTGCTGCCGGGCTTGAGCGCGGCTTCGTGGCGGCGCAGGTCCGCCGGATCCACGATGTCTTCCGAGCCGATGCGCAACAGGATGTCATGCGGCTGGATGCCGGCCTGCGCGGCCGGGCCACCGGGATAGATGTCGGTGACCTGTGCGCCGCGCGCTGCCGCCGGCAGGCCGCTGTCGGCGGCGACGGGGACGAAGGTGTAGTCGGCGCCCATCCAGCCGCGCACCACGTGGCCGGTGTCGATGATCTGGTCGAGCACGCGCTTGGCGCTGGCCACGGGAATGGCGAAGCTGATGCCCTCGGCGTTGGCGGCCTTGCCGATCAGCAGGGTATTGATGCCGACCAGTTCGCCGGCGGTGTTGACCAGCGCGCCACCGGAATTGCCCAGGTTGATGGCCGCATCCGTCTGGATGAAGTCCTCGGGGCTGGACGTGTTCAGCTGGCGGCCGATGGCGCTGATGATGCCCATGGTCACCGTCTGGTTCAGGCCCAGCGGGTTGCCGATGGCCAGCACCACGTCACCGGTGCGGGCCGGGCGATGGTCGGCGATATGGATCACCGGCAGGTTGCCGGCGTCGATCCGCAGCACGGCCAGGTCGGTTTCCTGGTCGGCGCCCACCACCGTGGCCTTGGCCACGCGGCCGTCGTACAGCAGCACCTGGATGTCGTCCGCGTTGGCGATCACGTGGTTGTTGGTGAGCACGTAGCCCTGCTGCACGATCACGCCCGAACCCAGGCTCTGTTCTCGCCGCTTGTAGGCCGGACCGGCGGGGCGGCCGCCGAACAGGCGCTGCAGCACCGGGTCGGTGTACATCTGCACCGCCTGCTCGGTCACCATCTTGTTGGCGTAGATGTTCACCACCGAGGGAGCCGCCTTGGCGACCGCATCGGCATAGGAGATCGGGCCGCTCTCGTGCGTCGGTGCCGGCGTGCTGACCTGCTCGCTGGTGGCGTGCGAAACCCCGAAGCGCTCCCTCAGTCGGTTGCCCACATTCGGCCACATGAGGCTGATGACGAAGGCAACCGCCAACCCGAGCACGACGAATCGGGCGATGAATGCGAGCGTGCCGGCGGCATGTTTCATGTCGTTAAAGCGTTTCGCAGCAAGGTGTTAGAGAGCGGTGCGTACATGTGTCGCAGGCGTGGCGCTTTTATTGTACGA
The DNA here is from genome assembly GCF_014297575.1 of Dyella telluris. NCBI lineage: Bacteria > Pseudomonadati > Pseudomonadota > Gammaproteobacteria > Lysobacterales > Rhodanobacteraceae > Dyella > Dyella telluris. Next base: position 3,406,465 of record NZ_CP060412.1, read on the forward strand.
GCCATGCCCTGTCGCTACACTAACCCGATTTGCGGGAGCCAGACTCTGCTGGCGCTTGCGAAGCGGGTTGTCCCGGGGTTGCCCCGGTGCGCTAGGAGCCAGACAACGGAAGCCTGCAGCTCTCACTGCAGGCTCATCGTGCCGGTGCCGCGCGTGCCTGCTGTTCTCTAAGGGGGAGACTTAGGGGGATTTTCCGGTCACAGCATGTAATCTCATGCTGTCGGACTTGATCGACGCGCTTGGCAAGCACCTGTGGAACTCTTTAAGTTCCGCGTCTCAATGGCATAAGTACCGGAGAGCCTGATGGCGAACGAAGTCGTCGATCACGGCCGCCGCCGCTTCCTCACAGCGACCACGGCCGTGGTCGGTGGTGTGGGAGTCGTTACGGCAGTCGTGCCCTTCATCAAGTCGTGGGAACCCAGTGCGCGGGCCAAGTCCGCGGGCGCCCCCGTCACCGTCGACATCAGCAAGATCGAAGAGGGCCAGCGGGTAACCTACCCGTGGCGCGGTCTGCCGGTATTCGTGGTCAACCGCACCAAGGCGCAGCTCGATGCGCTGCCCAGCCAGGACGCCCGCCTGGTCGATGCCAAGTCTGACTCCGGCTCGGCCGAACAGCAGCCCAAGTACGCGCAGAACGAAACGCGCTCCATCAAGCCCGAGTGGCTGGTGCTGGTGGGTCTTTGCACCCACCTGGGTTGCGTGCCCGACTTCGTCCCGGTGATGAAGCCCGAGCCGTTCGATCCGGACTGGAAGGGCGGCTTCTACTGCCCCTGCCACAAGTCGCGCTACGACATGTCCGGCCGCGTCTATCAGGGCGTGCCCGCACCGAAGAACCTGTTGGTGCCTCCCTACCATTTCGTTGACGACACGCACATCCAGGTTGGCGTGGATCCGAAGGAGGCAGGCTGATGGCCAACGTGATCACGCGAATCGGCGACTGGGTCAACGAGCGGGCTCCGGGCCTCATGCCCATGTACCGCAAGCACATGACCGAGTACTACGCGCCGAAGAACTTCAATCTTTGGTACTACTTTGGTTCGCTGGCGCTGGTGGTGCTGATCAATCAGATCGTCACCGGCATCTTCCTCACCATGAACTACAAGACGAGTGCGGCGGAAGCCTTCAACTCGGTCGAGTACATCATGCGTGACGTGGAGTGGGGCTGGCTGATCCGCTACATGCACTCCACCGGTGCCTCGCTGTTCTTCGTGGTGGTGTTCCTGCACATGTTCCGCGGCCTGATGTACGGCTCGTACCAGAAGCCGCGCGAGCTGGTGTGGCTGCTGGGCATGCTGATCTTCCTCGCGCTGATGGCCGAGGCCTTCATGGGCTACGTGCTGCCGTGGGGCAACATGTCGTTCTGGGGCGCCAAGGTGATCATCTCGCTGTTCGGCACCATCCCGGTGATCGGCGGCAGCCTGGTCGAGTGGATCATGGGCGATTACCTGCCCGCCGATGCCACGCTCAACCGCTTCTTCGCGCTGCACGTGATCGCACTGCCGATCGTGCTGCTGCTGCTGGTGGTGCTGCACCTTGCCGCGCTGCACGAAGTGGGTTCGAACAACCCCGATGGCGTGGACACCAAGCATGGCCCGAAGGGCAATCGCTGGGATCCGAAGGCACCGGCGGACGGTATTCCCTTCCACCCGTACTATTCGGTGAAGGACACCTTCGGCGTTGGCTTCTTCCTGATCATCGCGGCGTTCATCATCTTCTTCGCGCCCACCTTTGGCGGTTGGTTCCTGGAGCACGACAACTTCGTGCCGGCGAACAACCTGGTGACGCCGACGCACATCAAGCCGTCGTGGTACTTCACCCCGTTCTACGCGATCCTGCGCATGATCCCGTCGTTCTTCGGCACGGCCTTCTGGGGTGTGCTGGGCATGTTCGGCGCCATCGCGCTGCTGTTCCTGCTGCCGTGGATCGATGGTGGCAAGGTGCGCTCCATCCGTTACCGCGGCACCGGCTTCAAGGTGGCGCTGATGACCTTTGCGGCGTCCTTCATCGGCCTGGCCCTGGTGGGTGCGGGCGTGATCGGGGAGTGGGCGCTGGAGTGGTTCCCTGCCGACGCAACGGCCGCGGAGAACGCCTTCGGTCGCGTGATGACCTTCCTTTACTTCGGGTACTTCGTGTTCCTGTGGTTGTACACACACCGTGGTTGGGAAAAGACCAAGCCGGTCCCGGAGCGGGTGGTGTTCGACCATGACTAAGCGACTGTTGCCGATGAAGAAGATCTTTATCTCGTTCGCGCTGGCTGTTGGACTGTTTGCCGGCGCTGCCACCACGGTGGCAGCGGAAGAGGGTGGCTTCCAGTCTGCGGGCAACAACATCCGCGACCAGGCTTCCCTGCAGCGCGGTGCCAAGCTGTTCTTCAACTACTGCGTGGGTTGCCACTCGCTGAAGTACGTGCGCTATTCGCGCATGGCCGAAGACCTGGGCCTGTCCGAAGACGAGGTGATGAAGAACCTCAACTTCACCGGCGCCAAGTTCGGCGACCCGGTGATCGCGCACATGCCCGACGACTCGGCCCAGCAGTTCTTCGGCAAGGCGCCGCCGGACCTGTCGCTGGAAGTGCGTGCCAAGGAGCAGGGCGCCGACTGGGTCTACTCCTACCTCAACTCGTTCTATGTCGACCCGACCCGTCCGGTGGGCTGGAACAACACGGTGTTCCCGAATGCCTCCATGCCGTTCCCGCTGTGGGAGCTGCAGGGCATCCAGACCGCCGTGAAGAAGGAAGGCAGTGACGACGTCGAGAAGCTGGAGCTGTCGCAGCCGGGCACGCTCACGCCGGCCCAGTACCAGCAGGCCACCCGTGACCTGAGCAACTTCCTGGAGTACGCCGCCGAGCCGGCCGCCCTCCAGCGCCAGCGTTACGGCATCTGGGTGCTGCTGTTCCTGGCAGGCTTCACTTTCCTGGCATATCTGCTAAAGAAGGAGTACTGGAAGGACGTCCACTAAGACGTCACTTTCCGGAGCCTACGGTACGGCGGCCTCAGATGGGTTCTGTTGCCGCCGTATCGCGTCATGTCGATGGGGAGATCGCGCATGGTTCAAAGCGCTCGTTCGCGTACCGCACTCGCCCTGTACACCACCGCAGATGGCATCCAATGCCACCGGACGCGCCTCGTGCTTGCCGCCAAGGGCGTCAGTTACGACCGGGTGATGGTTGATCCCGCCAAGCCGCCGGAAGACCTGCTGGACCTCAACCCGTACGGCTCCACGCCTACCCTGGTTGATCGCGACCTGACCCTCTACAACACCGCGGTTGTCTGCGAATACCTCGACGAACGCTATCCCCATCCTCCGCTGATGCCCATCGACCCGCTGTCCAGGGCGCGGCTGCGCCTGGCCACCGTGCGGATCGAGCTGGACTGGTTGCCCGAGATCGACACGATCAGGGCGGGTGGTCGCCCGGCAGACGCCGCACGCAAGCGGCTCCGTGAGCACCTGCTGGCCGCCTTGCCGTTGTTCAAGGCCTCACGCTTCTTCCTGAATCCCGAAATGAGCCTGACCGATTGCCTGGTCGCCCCGGTGGTCTGGCGCCTGCCCTGGCTGGGCGTGGATCTGGGACGGGAGGGCAAGCCCATCCTGGATTACGGCGAGCGCCTGTTCGCCAGCCAGGGTTACGTCCGCAGCATGACGCCGGAAGAGAAGGCCATGCGCGCCTGAGGCGGCGCGGCCCCGGCTGCTTGCCGGGGCGGGAAGGGCGCCTCATGGCGCCACTGCGACACCTTGCCTCGCCTTGGCATTACACTGCCATGATCCATCTGGCCCGCTTCCGGTCCGTTCCGGCAGGCGGCGCTCTCCATAGGCTTTGGAATGACCGACGACAAGCTCCCGCCGATGTCCTCGAATCGCCCGTATCTGCTCAGGGCGATTTACGACTGGATCACCGACAACAACCTGACCCCCTACGTCCTCGTGGACGCCACCAGGGAGGGTGTGCGGGTGCCGCCGCAGGTCATCAAGAACGGGCAGGTCGTACTGAACCTGGCCATGCGTGCCGTTGCCAATCTTGATCTGGGCAACGACTGGATCAGCTTCCAGGCGCGGTTTTCCGGCGTCAGCCACAACATCCATATCCCGGTGACCGCCGTGCTGGCGCTGTACGCGCAGGAAAACGGCCAGGGCATGATGTTTCCTGCGGAAGAAGGGGGCGACCAGCCGCCGCCGTCTTCGCCCGATCCGGACGATACGCCGCCGCCGCCCGAGGGCGACCAGGCCGGTGAAAAGCCCAAGCGCAGCGCGCCGTTCCTGCGGGTAGTGAAGTAATCACGCGCGTCGCGCCGGCTGTGTGCCGGTGCCGCCTGGTCGAGTGACTGTGATTCAGTGAAGCGTGTTGTCCTTGCGCAGGCGAGGACGCAGCGGGATCACATTGTCGGTCGCCGGCGGTGGCACGTGCTCGGTGAGCAAGCCGGGCAGGTGGCTCTGGATGGTCGGCAGGCTGATGCCGCTGAGCGTATGACCAATGAGCCACAGCTTTCCCGGCTCGCGGTCGTTGCCGTCGATGCTTACCTCGAAGGTGTAGCAGCGCTCCAGCAGCAGCTGCCCATGCTGGCGAAGCAGGTGGACGCCGCGCAAACCCACGCTTTCATCGAGCAGCTGCAGGCCGTGCTGGCGACATTGCATGCGTGCCTCGTGGGTAGCCTGCTCGCGCCCGCGGGCAAGCTTGAGCCACAGGCCGATGATCGCCAGCAGCACCAGGAGCAGGAACAGGTCGGAAAGCTCACTCATGCCGCGAGAGTGTAGGCGTTGCGTCCGGCTTGCAAGGGGCGCGATGTGAACGCGGCCCCCGTGATCCGGGCATCCGGGTGGGCTGGATGCCTGCTCAGTCGAGCTGCAGGCGAAGCGACAGGTCCACCGCTCGCACGTGCTTGGTGAGCGCGCCCACCGAGATGTAATCCACGCCCGTGCCGGCGTATCCACCGATGGTGGAAAGGTCCACGTTACCGGAGATCTCCAGCTCCGCGCGCCCCTTGGCGATGGCCACGGCCTCGCGCATCAGCGGCAGCGTGAAATTGTCCAGCATGATGCGGTCGGCGCCGGCGTCGAGCGCCTGCTGCAGCTCGTCGAGGTTCTCCACCTCGATCTCCAGTAGCAGTGTCGGGTGCAGGCGACGTGCAGCCTCGGCCGCGGCCTTGATGCCGCCGGCGGCGATGATGTGGTTTTCCTTGACCAGGATGGCGTCGTACAGGCCGACGCGGTGGTTATGACCACCACCGCAGCGCACGGCGTACTTCTGTGCAAGGCGCAGGCCGGGCACGGTCTTGCGCGTGTCGAGCACGCGCACGCCGGTGCCGGCAACGGCGGCGACATGGGCAGCCGTGGTCGTTGCCGTGCCGGAAAGCAGCTGCAGGAAATTGAGTGCCGAGCGTTCGGCGCTTACCAGTGCCCGGGCATTGCCGTGCAGGCGGCAGATCACGGACCCGGCGGGAACGCGATCGCCGTCGCGCACGGCCCAGTCGATCTGTACCTGAGGATCCAGCTGGCGGAAGCAGGCGTTGAACCAGTCGATGCCCGCCATGACCGCGTCTTCGCGGCAGGTCAGCGTGGCACTGGCCGACGCGCTGGCAGGCAGCAGGTCGGCGGTAGCGTCGCCGCTGCCGATATCTTCGGCAAAAGCGCGCGCCACGTCCGCCTGGATAAGCTCGGACGCCGGGGAAACAAGTTGTACTGAAGTCATTCGATGGGGGCTTGTGCGGTGGCCGGTTGGCTGAGGCGACCGACGATGGCATCCAGCGCACGGTCGAACAGCGCGCTGGATTCAAGCACGCGCGCCGTGTCGCTGGCGAGTGCCTGGGCCAGTTCGTGCGGCGCGTAGTCGGCCACCTTCAGGCCGCGACGGTTCACGAACAGGTAGCGGCCACTCATCGGGCTGATCCACGAAAGCTTGGCGCGCTCGACGGTTTCCGGGCCCGTCACGAACTCCAGCCAGGTACCGGGCTTGAGCTCGGCCACCAGTCGCATCTCCGGCGTGTCGGCCGGCGGCTCGGGCGCGGGTTCGGAACGGGCAAGCTCCGCTTCCGACTCGGCGATCGGCTGGATGCTTTCAGGAATGGGCAGGGTGGTGGACTCTTCCACCGCCTGTACTTCGGCCTCCGGCACGGCTTCGCCGAGCTGGTGGCGGTAATACGTATGCAGCTGGGCCAGCAGGCGATCGATGTCGCTTTCCTGGAAAGCCACATTGGCCAGGCCGCGGCGCAGGGCGCGTTCGATGCCCGGCAGCATCTGGCGCAGTGCGCGACGCTCGTCGAGCGTACGTGCCGGCTTGGTGCTGTCGATGAAGTCGTTGGCAAACCGCAGCGCGTCGCGGAACTCGCTGGATTCCTCGCCCTGGCGCAGGATGGTCAGCACCAGGTAATTGGCCCATGCGCGCGACAGGATGCCGTGAATCAACGGCGGCAGGTGCTGCCCTTCGATGCGGCTGAGGATCTCGCGTGCGGCGCGGCGGCGCGCCTGCTCGAGCTTCTCGCGTCCGCGGGTGGACTCGGCCACGCGCTGTTCGGCCAGTTCCGCGCGGCGGCGGCTGATGTCCTGGAATTCCTGCAGCTCGGTGCACAGGCGTTCGAAGATGGTCATGTCATCGTCGAAGTCCTGCAGCAGGCGATCGACGATGGATTTGATCTTGTCGTGCAGGCGATGGTCGCGATCGGACTCCGCCGACCAGCCCTTGGCGGCATCGGCGAGCGCGTCCAGCAGGCGGCGGGCCGGATGCTGACGATGGGCGAACAGCTTGCGGTCGAGGATGGCGGCCTTGAGATACGGAATCTGCAGGCGAGCCAGCAGCACCTGCATTTCGGTCGGCAGGTTGCGGTCTTCGAGAATGAACTCGAACAGCATGCCGACGAGGTCGATGGTGTCCTCGTCGATGGTCGACACCTGGCTGGGCTTTTCGCCGCGCAGGGAGCCGATCTGGGCCAGCAGATGTTCCTTCAGCTGCTGCACTTCACCGGCGAGTTCGAGCGCATTGGCGCTGCCCACCGGCATCTGCTGATTGATGGCAGCCTGGCTCTGCAGCACGCTCAGCGCACCGATCAGTTCGTTGGCGCTGGGTAGCTGCATGGCGCCGGCCGGTATCCGCGTCTGCGCGGCGGGCACCGAGCGGCGCGCGCTGAACAGGGTGCGCAGGGTCTGGATGAGCTCGCTGGACGCGCCGGCTTCATCTTCGGCCAGGAACGTGCCTTCGCCCTGTTCCATGCCGGCCACGTCGCCTGCATCGGCCGCTGCACCCGTCGGTCGCGGAGCGCTGCCGCCGCGACCCACCACCTCGTGGCGCAGTTGCGGCAGTACGCCGGCGCGCACCAGTTCGGCGTTGATTTCCTGGTAGAGCTCGTCGAGCGAGGCCAGCACGTAGCGGTCGAACAGCTTGTAGATGATCAGCTTGACGCGCATTTCCGCGTTGAGCTCGCGCATCGCCTGGCGGAAGGCCTGCGACAGCGCCGCCGGGCCGACCGGATTGCTGCCGTCGTCGATCTTGATGCCGCCGTAGATCACCGACAGGCGCTGGTTCACGGCGAACAAGTCGCGCGTGAGGCGCGTTTCGTTCTTGCCGATCATGCTGGTGATGGCCAGCGATTCTTCCAGCTCGTTGTCGGCTACCAGCGACAATTCCACCGTGCCCGGCGGCAGGGAGATGCCGTTGCCGTTGCTGGTGTTGTTGTTGCGGTAGCTGGAGGCGAAATCACTCAGCTCGCGGGAAATCTGCGAGAGGAAGCTGCGTTCCACGATCGGACGACGCTTGCGTACTTCGCGCATGCCGTCGAAGTAGTGCATCTGGGCGGCGTTGTTCTCCGCCTTTTCCGCCAGATCGAAGAGGGCATCGTCGACATGCTCGAACATGCCGTTGACCAGAATCTGCAGGCGGCGACCGGCGATGTCCCGAACGGTGTTCAAAAGGGCGCCTCCGCGCTCGCTGGACGGGTCCAGGCGCTGGGTCAGGCTGACGATGTTGGATGATTCTGTGGCGTCTTTCATCGCCTCACCCCCTGAAAGTGATGCCGATGCGCATTAAGCCGCATACGACAATACGCCAGCCTACAATAAGCGATGGCAAGGGCCGCTGTCATTCAGCGTGTCGATATATGTCGACACGTTCACAAGACGCGAATTATTGCGGCCTTTCGGGCGTCAGGCCGCGGCCGGAAAGTCAGTGAGCTGCAAGGTTCCGATGCCTTCCTCGGGCAGCATCACGGGAATGCCGTCCTCGACCCGGTAAATGACCTTGCGGTCGGTGGTGACCAGACCTTCTGACACAGGGGCGCCCACGGCGACCCCGGCCACGGTCTGCACCTGGCCGGCCGCGATGGCCTTATTCAGGGCATCCAGCTCCTGGCGCTGGAGGGGGCGGACGGGAACCTTGCTGACTGGGCAGCAGAGGATGTCGAGCAGGCGTTTGTCCATGGGGAGCGGGATCGTGCTGAGACGCGGAAAGTCCGTACAATAACCCTTTTGGATGGCTTGGGTCATGACCGCGACTTCCCTCCCGCCGCGCGTGGGTGTTGTGATGGGCTCCCGTTCGGACTGGGAAACCATGGAGCACGCGTCCAGCGTGCTGGCCGAACTGGGCGTGGCGCACGAGGTGCGGGTGGTTTCCGCCCATCGCACGCCTGACCTGCTGTTCCAGTATGCCGATGAGGCCGTGGGTCGCGGAATCCAGGTCATCATTGCCGGTGCCGGTGGCGCAGCCCATCTGCCGGGCATGCTGGCGGCCAAGACCCGACTTCCCGTGTTGGGCGTGCCGGTGCAGTCCAAGGCACTGAACGGCATGGATTCGCTGCTTTCCATCGCGCAGATGCCGGCGGGCATTCCCGTGGGCACCCTGGCCATCGGCCGCGCTGGCGCCGTGAACGCCGGCATCATGGCCGCCTCGGTGCTGGCCCTGCATGACCCGGCTATTGCTGCCGCGCTGGATGCCTATCGCCATCGCCAGACGCAGACCGTGCTGGATAACCCGGACCCGCGCTCGTGACCGCCCGTCGCCAGCCGGTACTGGGCATTCTTGGTGGTGGCCAGCTCGCGCGCATGCTGGCGCTCGCCGCCGCTCCGCTGGGCGTGAAGACGCTGGTGGTGGACAGTGCCGCCGACGCCTGTGCCGGCCAGGTCGCCCCGCTGGTGGTGGCGGACTGGAGCGATTACGAGGCGCTGGAGCATTTCGCGCGCGAAGTCGACGTGGTCACCTTCGATTTCGAGAACGTCCCCGCCGAGACCGCCCACAGGCTGGCCAAGCGCGTGGCCGTGTTCCCGGCACCGCGTGCGCTCGCCGTGGCGCAGGATCGCCTGGCCGAGAAGACGCTGTTCCGCGAATGCGGCCTGATGACGCCTGAATTCCAGGCGGTCGATACCCGCGAGGACCTGGACCGTGCGCTGGCCACCGTAGGCGCCCCGGCCATCCTCAAGACCCGCCGCCTCGGCTACGACGGCAAGGGTCAGTTCCGCATCAAGACGCTGGCCGATGCCGATGCGGCATGGGCGGCGCTGGGCGGGCAGGCCCAGGCGCACGGCCTGATCCTCGAGGCGTTCGTGCCGTTCGATCGCGAGCTGTCGGTGATTGCGGTGCGCAGCCGCGATGGCGACTTCCGCACCTGGCCGCTCACCCAGAACTGGCATACCGATGGCGTGCTGTCGCTGAGCCTGGCGCCGGCGTCCGACATCGAGGCCCTGCAGGTGCGCGCCACCGGCCTGGCTCGCACGCTGGCGGAGAAGCTCGAATACGTCGGCGTCTTCGCGCTGGAGCTGTTCGTGAAGAACGGCGAACTGCTCGGCAACGAAATGGCGCCGCGCGTGCACAACTCCGGTCACTGGACCATCGAGGGTGCGCTGACCAGCCAGTTCGAGAACCACGTGCGGGCCGTGCTCGGCCTGCCGCTGGGCGATACCTCGGCGCGTGGCTTGTCCGCCATGTTCAACTGGATCGGCGAGCTACCTGACATGGCGCCCGTGCTGGAAGCCGTCGACGCGCACTGGCACGACTACGGCAAGCAGCCGCGAGTCGGCCGCAAGGTGGGGCATGCCACGGTGTGCGCGCCCGATGCGCGCGTGCTGGTGGAGCGTCTTTCCGGCATTGCCCATGCACTGGGCCGCGACCATCAGGCGGAGCCGGCGGTGGGCAAGCTGACGGAGAACGAGTGATCACACAACCCTTGTAGGAGCGCGCTTGCGCGCGACCGCAGGGTGCGGGGTTTCCGTTTCGTGGGTCGCGCGCAAGCGCTCCTACAAAAAAATACCTGCAGGCAAAAAAACGGGGCCCCATGGCCCCGTTTTTCATGGCAATCCCGGGAGGGATCAGGCCAGGTTCTTGGCCGCGAATTCCCAGTTCACCAAGTTCCAGAACGCCTCGACGTACTTCGGACGGGCGTTGCGGTAATCAATGTAGTACGCGTGTTCCCACACGTCGCAGGTCAGCAGCGGCTTGTCGCTGCCGGTGATCGGCGTGGCGGCGTTGGAGGTGTTCACGATGCCCAGCGAGCCATCCGGACGCTGCACCAGCCAGGTCCAGCCCGAGCCGAAGTTGCCCACGGCCGACTTGGTGAACTCTTCCTTGAACTTCTCGAACGAGCCGAAGGCCTTGTTGATGGCATCGGCCAGCTTGCCGGTCGGCTCGTTGCCGCCCTTGGGGCTGAGCGAGTGCCAGTAGAAGGTGTGGTTCCAGATCTGGGCGGCATTGTTGAACACGCCACCGGACGACTTCTTGATGATGTCTTCCAGCGAGGCGTTCTCGAACTCGGTGCCCTTGACCAGGTTGTTGAGGTTGGTCACATAGGCCTGGTGGTGCTTGCCGTAGTGATACTCAAGCGTCTCGGCCGAGATGTGCGGTTCGAGCGCGTTCTTTTCGTAGGGCAGGGCGGGGAGTTCGAAGGCCATGTTGTGGCTCCTGGGCGTTGGCTAAGGAAAGAGGCCGGGCTGGAATGGCCGGGAAGACGGCGACCCGTGCACGACTGATACACTACCGATCTGCATGCATTGTAGCGATGAAACAACCGACTTATGGACGTTAACGAGCGAATCAAGGCTGTACTGGCCGAACACGCCATCGTGCTCTTCATGAAGGGTACGCCGCAGTTCCCCATGTGCGGCTTCTCCAGTCGTGCCGCGCAGGCGCTGACGGAGGCCGGTGCGGCATTCCACGACGTCAATGTGCTGGCCGACCCGGAAATCCGTTCGGCATTGCCGCATTACGCGAACTGGCCGACCTTTCCGCAGCTCTTCATCCAGGGCGAGCTGATCGGCGGCTGCGACATCATCGAAGACCTCAAGGTCTCCGGTGAACTCGCGCGCATGGCGGCCGACGTGGCAGGGGCTGATTCCTGATGACGCTTCCCCTGGTTCGTTTGCCCGAAGGCTGGGCCCCGGCGCCCGCTTCGCTGGAAGGCCGCGTCGTGCTGGTCACCGGTGCCTGCGGTGGGCTCGGCTCCGCCGTGGCTCGCGCCGCGTCGCGAGCCGGCGCCACGGTGGTTATCACGGGGCGTCGCAAGCGTCAGCTCGAACAGCTCTATGACGCCATGGTCGGCGAGGGACTGCCCGAGCCCATCATCCATCCACTGGATCTGGAAGCGGCCACGCCCACCGATTACGAAGCGCTGGCCGATGGCCTGGAGCGCGACTTCGGCCGGCTCGATGGCATCGTGCACGCGGCGGCCAGCTTCAAGGAGCTGACCCCGCTGTCCGTGCACAAGCCGGACGACTGGCTGCGCGTCATGCACGTGAATGTGTCCGCGCCGTTCGCGCTGACACAGGCCTGCATGCCGCTGCTGACGCGTGCACCCGACAGCGCCGCGGTGTTCGTGATCGACAACCCCGAGCTCGTGCAGCGCGCACACTGGGGCGCTTACGGCGTGTCGAAGGCTGCGCTGGAGCGACTGGTCGAGATCCTGCATCAGGAAACCGAAGCCACGCCGCTGCGCGCGCACGCCCTGCTGCCCGCGCCGATGCGCACCACCCTGCGCCGGGCGGCCTACTTCGGCGAGGACACCACGATCCAGCCGCTACCGGATGCCACGGCGGACGTCGTGGTGCATCTGCTCGGCGAACAGGGCAAGGCCGCGCGTGGCGCGGCACTCGACCTGCGCGTGCAGGCATGACCATGACGCGAGAGGTTGGCTGACTTGGACGTGCAGATGACCACGCTGTCGGCGGCGATCCTGTTGTTCCTCATCATGGATCCGCTCGGCAACATCCCGATCTTCCTGAGCCTGCTCAAGGATGTCCCGCCCAAGCGCCGTCGCAAAGTGATGATCCGGGAGCTGCTGATCGCATTGGGCGTTCTGCTCGGCTTCCTCATCGGCGGCCAGCACATCCTCAAGCTGCTGCAGCTGCGACAGGAATCCATCAGTATTGCCGGTGGCATCGTGCTGTTCCTGATCGGCATCCGCATGGTGTTTCCGCCGGCCGATGGCGGCGGCATCTTCGGCAAGCCGGGCGAGGGCGAGCCCTTCATCGTGCCCATGGCCATTCCCGGCGTGGCCGGCCCCTCGGCCATGGCGGCGTTGCTGCTGCTCACCAATACGCAGCCCGGGCGCACCGCCGACTGGGCCATTGCCCTGCTCGGTGCCTGGCTGGCCACCGCGGTGATCCTGCTGTGCTCCACCTACCTGTTCCGCTGGCTGGGCGAGAGTGTGCTCACCGCGCTGGAGCGCGTCATGGGCATGCTGCTGATCGCATTGTCAGTGCAGATGTTCCTGGGCGGCGTGGCCGCGTATCTGCATCTGGCAGTTTGAAACGCGACGTTAGGTCGCTACGGGATGCCCCTATGCGATCTTTCGTCCTTTCCGCATAACCTTGCTGTCATAATCCGCTACCAGCATTTAGGGAAATCCTAGGAGGCGGTCATGCTCAGTGTTGAACAGACCCTCACCGAACGGCTGCCATGGTTGGCGCAGCATCCTCTGATCCGTCGCCCGGTAGCCGGCATGCTGGGCCGGTTGGCGGATCAGGACGGCTTCAACCGCGTGCTGACGACCCTTGGTGAGGCCGAAGGCTTCGACTTCGTCGAGCGCGCGCTCGATCTGCTTGGCGTCAGTTACTACGTCAATCCCCGCGAACGCGAGAACATCCCGGTCGAAGGCGGGGTGATGATCGTGGCCAATCATCCGCTGGGCATGATGGACGCGCTGACCCTGCTGCAGCTGGTCGGCTCCGTGCGCAGCGATGTGCGCATTCTTGCCAACGACTGGCTGATGTCGATCGAGCAGCTGCACAAGCTGCTGCTGCCGGTAGACGTGTTCGGCAAAGGCGCGGCCTCCAAGATGCGCGACATCTACCGCGCGCTGGACAACGGCGAAGCCCTGATCGTGTTCCCGGCGGGCGAAGTCTCGCGCGTGGGGCCCTCGGGCGTGAGCGACAGTCGCTGGTCCGATGGCTTCGTGCGGCTGGCGCAGCGCAGCCGCACGCCGGTGCTGCCCATCCATATTTCCGCGCGCAACTCGGCCATGTTCTATGGCCTGTCCATGCTGGCCAAGCCGCTGAGCACCGCCATGTTGCCGCGCGAGGCGATCTCGCCGACCAGCCGTCGCGTCGGCTTCAGCGTGGGTGCGCTGGTGTCGGCCGACGAGCTTGAGGAGCACAGCGGCGGTTCGACCAAGCGCGCTGCCAAGCTGATGCGCCGCCATGTGTATCGCGTGGGTCGCCATCGCGGCCTGATCTTTGGCGGCCAGGCGCCGCTGGCGCATCCCGAGCCCACCGAGCGCGTGGTGGCGGAACTGCAGTCGCAGGCCGAAAAACTGGCCGATCTCAACGACGGCAAGCAGATCCTGTTGTTCAAGGGCGCCTCGGACAGCGCGGTACTGCGTGAAATCGGTCGCCTGCGCGAACTCACCTTCCGCAAGGTGGGCGAGGGCACGGGTGCGCGTCGCGACCTCGATGTCTACGACCCGCTCTACGAACATCTGGTGCTGTGGGATCCGAAGGCGCTGCGCATCGTCGGCTCCTATCGTTTTGGCCATGGCGGTCGCCTGATCGCCGAGCGCGGCATGAGCGCGCTCTACACCTCCAGCCTGTTCAATTACTCGCCGGCGCTGGAATCGCGCCTGGCGCAGGGCCTGGAACTGGGCCGCAGCTTCATTGCACCGGCCTACTGGCGTTCGCGTGCACTGGACCAGCTGTGGCAGGGCATTGGCCTGTACCTGCAGCGCCACCCGGAACTGCGTTACCTGTTCGGCCCGGTGAGCATGTCCGTCAGCCTGCCGCTGGAGGCGCGCGAGTGGATCGCCGCCGCTCACCAGCATTACTTCGGTGCGCCAGGCCTGGCCTCCGCACGCCAGCCGTTTGTGGTGTCGCCAGCCGTGATCGATCTGGTCCGCGATGCGCTCGTCGGCCTGGACCCGGCAGCGGGCCTGGGCAAACTGAAGCATCACCTGGATGCGTTGGGCGTGACGCTGCCGGTGCTCTATCGTCAGTACGTCGATCTGGTGGAGCCCGAGGGCGTGCAGTTCCTCGACTTCGGCGAAGACCCGGGTTTCTCCGGCTGCGTCGATGGTTTGGTCATGCTGGACCTGGCCTCGCTGAAACCGGCCAAGCGCGCGCGTTATCTCGGTAAGTAACGCCCCCTGATTCGCAACCTTGCCGGCATGCCGCAAGGTTGCGATGGGGCAGGGCGTGTTCTTTCGCCGCCCGTTTTCCGGTTAGATCGTGGTGGCCATGTGATCTAACGGTAAACTTCTTGTAAAATACTTAGGTCAACCTTACAGCGTTGGTCAGGACACAAGGGGCTTTTGCCGTTCTGACTGACGGTCTCAACTGATTTCGTAATTTCGCCCGATTTTAAACCGATCGGGCTTTTTTACGCCCGGAGGAAACGTTTAAAATTACGTTAAATGGCATGAAATTGCGTTTATAGCCAATAGCTTGCGCAATATCTTTCGGCGACTCGAAAGATCTTTCTGCCTTAACAGCCTGCACGTTTCTCAAGCAAACGCTGGCGGCCTCCGGGACGGCAGCAGACCACCCTTTTTGTCAATTCTGGAATGACGATAATGAAGCGAAACCACCTCTCCATGGCGATTGCCGCCATGCTCAGCCTGACTGCCGGCCTTGCCTTTGCACAGGACACCAGCAGCCAGGCAGCACAGCCGACCAATACCAAGGAAGCGGCCAGCCAGCGTGCCGGTGCATCCACCACCTCCAACACCACCACCTCCAACGACACCAAGCGCGCCCAGCAGCTGGACACCGTGACGGTGCAGGCGCAGAGCCTGTCGCTGGGTGGCGGCCTGATGTCGGTGCAGACGGCGCCGAAGGCGGTTTCGACCATTTCGCGCGACGCCATCGTCAAGGCGGCCCCGGGTGGCACCTTCGTGCAGATGATCGACTCCATCCCGGGCGTGAACGCCTCGACGGATGACGTCAGTGGCCTGGCCAACGGCAACTACCAGATCCGTGGCTTCACCAGCGACGAAATCGGCACCACCGTGAACGGCGCGCCGATCAACGACAGCGGCAACTACAAGGTCTACTCGACCGAGTACGGCGACACCGAGAACATGGGTGACATCACCGTGCTGCAGGGCTACCCGGACGTCGACACGCCGATCTCCGGTGCTGCCGGCGGCGCCATCTCCTGGGTCACCATCGACCCGTCGCACAAGGCCGGCGTGGACTTCGCGCAGAGCCTGGGTGACCACGACTACCGCCGTACCTTCGTCCGCCTGCAGACCGGCGATCTCGGCCCGGTGCGCAGCTGGCTGTCGTACTCCAACAACACCTCCAACCAGTGGCGCGGCCCGGGTGACATGAACGTCACCAAGGTCGACGGCAAGGCGCTGTGGACGATCGACGACAACAACTACATCTCGGCCTCGTTCCAGTACAACCGCGAGCGCAACTACAGCTACAACAGCCTGACCAAGGCGGCCGTGCGTACGGGCGGCTATTTCCAGAGCTACAACGAGAACTACAGCCCGACCGACACCAACTACTGGAAGCTCCACACCAACCCGTTCACCAGCTGGCTGGCCAGCATGGACGGCGAGTTCAAGCTCGCTGACAGCCTGCGCCTGTCGGTGGTGCCGTACTTCTGGTACGGCAACGGCGGTGGCGGCGGCGGTTACAAGTTCACCGAATCGACCGTCAACCAGAACACCATCGGCTACGCCAACCAGGATCTGAACGGCGACGGCAAGATCGGCGGCAGCGCCGTGGCTTACGACGTCAGCCAGACCTTCACCTACCGTCCGGGTGTCATCGCCAAGTTGAACCAGGACTTCGGCATGGACGACAGCCTGGAATACGGCTTCTGGTACGAGCGCGCTCGCCAGCAGCAGCAGGAAGTCTTCACCCCCGCCGTCGGCGGCAATCCGGCCGATTTCTGGGGCGACACGGACTCCGCACTGATCAAGTACTCCAACGGCGTGATCCAGCGTCTGTACCGCGAGTACACCACCTCCGAGATCAAGAAGTTCTTCGCGACCAACACCTGGACGCCGAACGACAAGTGGACGATCACGGTGGGCGCGGCGTACTTCTGGGAGTCGCGTGACGGTTACGACTACGAAAACTGGGGCAGCCAGAGCACGAATCCGAAGTACGCCCAGTACGGCGGCGAGGGCAGCGCGACCTATCACAAGGTCAGCCCGACCGCGGGCGTGAAGTACCAGCTGAACGACCAGAACCAGTTCTACATCGGTGCTGGCCGTACCTACCGTGCCCCGATCAACGGCGCGCTGCTGCAGAACGTGGCCGTGGCCGACAACCCGAAGAACGCTGCCAACGCCGCTGCCGGTACCTACGGCAACAAGCCGGAGCAGGCCACCACGATCGACCTGGGCTGGCGCTTCTACGCCGACCAGTTCTCGGCCAACGTTGATGCGTACACCTCGCACCTGGTCAACAAGCAGATCTCCGGTTACGACAACACCACCGGCCAGACGGTGTACCTGAACCTGCCGAAGATGCACATGCGCGGCCTCACCGCGGAAGCCAGCTACAACTTCCTGCCGGACTGGACCCTGTACGGCAACTACTCGTACCAGAAGGCCATTCTCGACGGCAACGTGAATACGTTCGGCGACGGCGTGTTCCCGACCGAAGGCAAGACCTTCCTCAACACGCCGAAGAACTCCGGCTACGTGCGCCTGGGCTACGACCACGGTCCGTTCTGGGCCACCCTGGACGCCAAGTACCGCGGTCCGGTGTGGGGTGACTGGATGAACACCGAGCAGATCGGTGGCTACACCACCTTCAACCTCAATGCGGGTTGGAAGTTCGACGACTTCGCCACCTGGCTGCGCAACCCGTACATCAAGCTCAACGTGTTCAACCTGACCAACAAGCGTGCGTTGACCAACGCCAACAACATCGGCGCGTTCCTGGCCAGCAACCCGGGTGGCGTGTACAAGGATCCGACCAACGGCACTGCGCTGTACGCCTCGGCTCCGTACTACTCGCTGCTGGAAGACCGCACCTACATGGTCACCTTCGGCATCTCGTTCTTCTAAGCGAACCGAACAGCACCAAAAGCAAGTGGTTCACCCACCGCCTCCCTTCGGGGAGGCGGTTTTTTTGTGCCCGCAAAAGCCCCGGGATGCCCTGTGAAAGCTTACGAATGACGTAAGAAACAGGCGCAAGAACTGTGAGCATTTCGTCAATAAGTTACGAAATTGTAATATACTGCGGATACATTCGTCGTGATGAGCCCCGGTCGGCGATCCTCGCCGGGCACCCCGGGCGCATCTGAAAATATTAGGGAATCAGTCACTTAAGACGGTGGCGGAGGGGCATGGGACTCCTCTGGTCTGGTCCCATGCCTTTTTTTGCGAATCTCTTAAGGGGTTGAATCTCGATGAACCATTCTTTGCGCACAAAATTGCTGCCGGTAGCAATTGCGACGCTGCTGGCCACCGCGCCGGTGCTTGCCCAGGACACCTCCTCCTCGATCAGCGGTCGCATCGTCGACGGCGCTGGCCAGCCGGTTGCCGGCGCCACCGTGCAGATCGTCCATGAGCCGACGGGCACCACCAAGACCACCACCACCGACGCGGCCGGCCGTTACTCGGCGCAGGGCCTGCGCGTGGGCGGTCCGTTCGACGTGAAGGTCAACAAGGACGGTACGCAGAGCGAACAGGACAACGTCTACCTGCAGCTGGCCCAGGACACCGCCGTCAACCTGACCGTGGGCGTGACGGCAGCCACCGCCAATGCGCAGAACCTCAGCGGCGTGACCGTGTCGGCGAACTCGCTGTCGCAGACCTTCACCGCCGAGAACAAGGGCATCAGCACCAACATCTCGCGCCGTGAACTCGACGCCGCCCCGACGCCGGGCCGCTCCATCCAGAACATCGTGCGCATGGATCCCCGCGTGGTCATCACCGACCGCGCCCGTGGCGAAATCTCGGCCGTCGGCCAGAACAGCCGCTACAACAACATCACCGTGGACTCGGTCAGCGCGAACGATCCGTTCGGCCTGAACGCCAACGGCCTGCCGACCCTCGGCACGCCGATCTCGCAGGACACCATCGAGGAATACAACATCTCGACGGCGAACTACGACGTGGGCAACCGTCGTGGCCTGGGCGCGAACGTCAACGCCGTGACCAAGAGCGGTACCAACGACTTCCACGGCTCGGTCTACTACGCGTTCCAGAACACCGACATGATCGGTGACAACGAGAACGACAAGCCGTACGCCGGCTTCAAGCGCCAGTGGACGGGCGGCGCCACCGTCGGCGGCCCGATCATCAAGGGCAAGCTGTTCTTCTTCGCCTCGCTGGAAAAGAGCGAGCAGATCGGTTCGGGCAGCCCCTACGGTCCGGAAGACTCCGGCGCGGCCACGCCCATCAAGGGCCTGACCAACGCGCAGGTGCAGGCGGTGCGCGACATCGCCGCCAAGTACGGCCTGAACGACATCGGCTCGGTGGGTGGCGGTAACTCCAACCTGACCGACAAGCGCTATCTCGCCAAGATCGACTGGAACATCGCCGACAACCATCGTGCGAGCTTCACGTACAGCGAGACCAAGGAAAACAAGCCGATCATCACCGGCAGCCAGACCAAGCTGGTGCTGTCCAGCGGCTGGTACAAGACCAACGTCGACAACAAGAGCTACGCGCTGCACTTCTACGACGACTGGTCGGACATCTTCTCCACCGACACCACCGTGTCGTACGCCAACTTCAACCAGAACCGCGGCCCGTACAACGGCGTGGCCATGCCTGACATCACCGTGTACCCGGTGGCGTACGGCGGCCCGGCGGTCGAGTTCGGCACCGAGTACTCCAGCCAGGCCAACGTGCTGAAGGTGAAGACCTTCAACGCCGCCTGGGCCGGCACCCTGTACCTCGGCGACCACACCCTGAAGGGTGGCTTCGACTACGAGAAGGACAAGGCTTACAACCTGTTCCTGCAGAACTACTACGGCAGCTACGTGTTCGAAGAAGTGCCGGGCGCCAAGGGCACCACGGGCCTGAGCAACTTCGCCAATGGCGCGTACTACCAGTACCGCTACAACCGCCCGGCCAACGGCCTGGGCCTGGATGATGTGGCGGCGAGCTACAACCTCAACCAGTGGGGCATCTTCCTGCAGGATACCTGGCAGGTCACCAACAACCTGTCGCTGCAGTACGGCGTGCGCGTCGACGTGCCGCTGATGAGCGACAAGCCGCTCTACAACTCGACCTATGCCGCCGCTTACGGCCAGACGAACCAGTACACCATCAACGGTCATCGCGTGGTGCAGCCGCGCATGTCGTTCAACTACTCGTTCAACACCGAGCGCATGACGCAGCTGCGTGGTGGCGCCGGCCTGTTCGTGACCAACCAGCCGTCCGTGTGGCTGGGCAACATCTTCTCCAACTCGGGCGTGACGCAGACGCAGTACAACTGCGGTCCGACGCAGAGCGGATGCAACACCAACCTGCCGGCCTTCAGCCCGGATCCGTTCCACCAGAACAATGGCCCGTCGGGTGCTGGCCAGATGACGGTCAACACCATCTCCAAGGACTGGAACATCCCGACCGCGTGGAAGATCAGCCTGGGTGTGGATCACGAGCTGCCCTGGTACGGCCTGATCGCCACGGCTGACTGGGAGCACATCGAACAGCGCGACGCCATCTGGTTCCAGAACACCAACCTGGGCGCCCCGACCTTCGTGCTGCCGGACGGCCGCAACTCGTACTACAAGCTGTCCGGCCTCGATCCGCAGGGCAAGGGCCAGTCGGTCCGTGCCAATGCGAACTCGAAGTTCTCCGGTCAGATGATCAACCTGGCCAACACCGACAAGGGCAGCGCCGACAGCATCGCCCTGTCGCTGAAGAAGCCGTTCTCGGAAGACTGGTCGGGCATGGTCGGCTTCACCTGGAGCCGTTCGACCGAAGTGAACCCGGGCACGTCGTCGGTTGCCAACTCGAACTACGGCAACAACTACGTCTACAACTCCAACGAGAACGTGGCCAGCACCTCGAACTACTCCGTGCCGCGTCGCGTGATCGCCTCGCTGAACTGGCAGCATCGCTTCTGGGGTGACTACACCACCAGCGCGAGCATCTTCTACGACGGTCACTCCGCGTCCCCGTATAGCTGGACCTTCGGCAACGATGCCAACGGCGACGGCTACACCAACGACCTGGTCTACATCCCGCGTCCGGGTGAAGTCGAGTTCCGTCCGGGTACCGATCCGAAGCTGATCCAGCAGTTCTGGGATTACATCCAGAAGAACGACTACCTGAAGGATCACCAGGGCCAGGTGGCCAAGCGCAATGACGACCGCGCCGGCTGGATCAACCAGATCGACCTGAGCTTCAGCCAGGAAATCCCGGGCATCTTCAAGGGCAACAAGGGCGTGATCCGCCTGGACGTCTACAACTTCACGAACCTGCTTAACAAGCACTGGGGTATCGAGAAGCGCGTGAACTTCCCGGGTGGCCGTGCGCTGGCCGACTACTACGGCGTCGATGCCAAGACGGGCAAGTACATCTACAACATCGATTGCGGCGGCAAGGCTTCGTGCACCACGTACAACCAGGGCAGTGGCTACCAGCCGTTGCCGGTGCCGACCTACATCAACAACAACGACGACCTCGCCCAGCGCTGGTCGGTCCTGTTGACGCTGAAGTACACCTTCTAAGCGCATAAGCTTGCGGAGGGTTTGAAGACTGGCCGGCGTCCTCAGGGGCGCCGGCTTTTTTTGTGGGGACCCGGCCCTCCCTCACCGTCATTCCCGCTCACCCCGAAAAGGGGGCAAGAGCGGGAATCCAGTGCCTTTATTGCTTGCCGATGAGGCTCGAAAGTCGCTGGATTACTCGCTGCGCTCGCCCCTCCCGGGGCCGCCCTGCGGGCGTTCTGCGCTGCGCTTGTCCCGCTTTCGCGGGAATGACGGTGAGGTGGCAGGGAGGGTCATAAGAAAACGTGAACGGCGCGCCCCCAAAAACTTGACCCTGCCATGCCCGGCGCGGGAAGCTACGCGGTCCGCCGCGTTTTGCACGGACGAACGAGCCGCGAGGGCGCGGCGAGGAGAATGGTTGAATGAATGACACGCAAGCCGGCAAGGCCGGCCGACCCGCCACCGTGAGCGCGCGCATTTCGCCCGCCGGTGGCCTGGATATCCTGTCCCGCAACGAAGTGGCGCGCCTGCGCGACGCCAGCGGTTCGGGCCTGCACGCCTTGCTGCGCCGCTGCGCGCTGGCGGTGCTGACCTCGGGCAACATGAGCGACGATCCGCGCTCCATCCTCGAGCAGTTCCCCGATTTCGACATCCAGGTGCTGCAGCAGGATCGCGGCATCAAGATCGAGCTGACCCATGCACCGGCCCAGGCGTTCGTGGACGGCCAGATCATCCGCGGTATCAACGAGCTGCTCGTGGCCGTGGTGCGCGACATCGTCTACGTGTCCACG
This sequence comes from Dyella telluris, assembly GCF_014297575.1. Lineage (NCBI taxonomy): Bacteria > Pseudomonadati > Pseudomonadota > Gammaproteobacteria > Lysobacterales > Rhodanobacteraceae > Dyella > Dyella telluris. The sequence goes on from NZ_CP060412.1 coordinate 3,428,281, forward strand.
CAGATGGAGCAGGGCAACTTCGATCTGGACGACAGCGTGGGCCTGACCCATGCCGTGTTCGAGATCCTGCGCAACGCGCGCATCCTCAAGGCACAGATCGACCCGAACCTGGTGGTGTGCTGGGGCGGCCACTCGATCTCGCGCGACGAGTACGAATACACCAAGCAGGTGGGCTACCAGCTCGGCCTGCGCGGCATGGACATCTGCACGGGCTGCGGCCCGGGCGCGATGAAGGGCCCGATGAAGGGCGCCACCATCGCCCACGCCAAGCAGCGCCACCGCAACAACCGCTACATCGGCATCACCGAGCCGGGCATCATCGCGGCCGAATCACCGAACCCGATCGTGAACCACCTGGTGATCATGCCGGACATCGAGAAGCGCCTCGAAGCTTTCGTGCGCATGGGCCACGGCATCATCGTGTTCCCGGGTGGCGTGGGCACGGCCGAGGAAATCCTCTACATGCTCGGCATTCTGCTGAACCCGGAAAATGCCGGCGTGCCGTTCCCGCTGATCTTCACCGGCCCCAAGCAGTCGGCGGCCTATTTCGAGCAGATCGACCGCTTCCTGCGCCTGACCCTGGGCGAAAGCGTGACCCAGCACTACCAGATCATCGTGGACGATCCGGCGGCCGTGGCGCGCGCCATGGTTCGCGGCATCGACAAGGTGCGCAACTACCGCCTGGACAACAAGGACGCGTTCTTCTTCAACTGGGCGCTCAACATCCCGTACGCGTTCCAGCTGCCGTTCCGTCCCACGCACGAGGCCATGGGCGCCCTGGCGATCCACCGTGATCGTCCGCGCCACGAGCTGGCGGCCGACCTGCGTCGCGCGTTCTCCGGCATCGTGGCCGGCAACGTGAAGGAAGAGGGCATGCGCGCCATCGAGACCAAGGGCCCGTTCCTGATCGACGGCGACGCCGACATCATGGCGTCGCTGGACGACCTGCTGAAGGCCTTCGTGGCCCAGGACCGCATGAAGCTGCCCGGCGGCACGGCCTATGTGCCCTGCTATCGGGTGCTGACGGGCAAGGCGGCTTGAAACTCGTCTGAATTCGTTAAAACGTCTTGACAGCCCGGGGCTGGATATTCAAACTACCCAGCTCACCCCGCCCGAATAGCTCAGCCGGTTAGAGCACTTGACTGTTAATCAGGGGGTCGTTGGTTCGAGTCCAACTTCGGGCGCCATATTCAGGAAAAACCCCGCCTTCCGGCGGGGTTTTTTTATGTCTTAACGCCGGCCATGCGGCGTGTTCATGTTTGGCTGAAGAGTGATTTATTCGCCAAACGGCGCGGTTCTTTCCCTGATCCTGCGCGCAACGCAGCGAAACAGGCTTGCGGGACTCGTCCGTGTGTAGACATCGCATACACCGGACGCTGCCGAAGATCGTCCCACGCCGGTGCCCTCGGGCACCCGGGCGGGAGCGGGGTTACCTGTTTGCCATGCGCCAGACCTGACTGTTGGATCGAAGAGGGCCCCATGAAACGTGCCGGGTCGGTTGCCGTGGCGGTGGTTCTGCTTGCCGGCTGTGCGAGCACCGGTGATATCACCCACAACAAGCCCACGTTCCAGGCCAGCACCACGAAGCTGGATTCCGTTTACGCCGCCTGCGTCCATACGCGTTGGGTGGCGATCTCGCCCACGGCACGCATCCTCGAAACGCCGACCTCGCTGCAGGTGGTGGTGAGCAACGCGACCATGCATGTCGAGGAATTGCTGGTGATCCACAGCAAGGCCGTGGGCGCCGACGTGGTGCTGTACGAGCACCTGCAGGTGTTGGCGTTGCGCGGGTATCGGGATGCCGCGAAGGCGTGCCTCTAGCCGCCGGAGGCGCATTGCATGGCCTCGTCCTGACTGGGCTTGGCGCCAGCGATACGGCCATAGTTGGAAACCTTGATGGCAAGGGCCTCTTGCGCGTAGCCGCGCTGGCAGAGCGTAAAAGTCACCGTGCTGCCACCGCTGAAACTGGTTGGCTGGAAGCGGATGCGTGTGCGTCCGCCCGTGCTGGTGATGATGAGCTGAGGGTAGCCGCCATGAATGCGCGTGGGTGGCCCGTCCAACTGGCTGGCCTTGTCGCTGCGATAGCTTCCGACCAACCAGCCCTTCTCCCAGTGCGTGTCGTTGCTGCATTGCTGGCCATTGGCCGCGGGGCAGAGCAGGGCGCGGCGCCCGCTGGTGATCGCCAGTGCCCGCGCGTCTTGAAGTGAGGCCAGGAGATCCATCTGCGCCGTGGCGACCCGGTGACGCACCATCATGTGGCGCAAGGACGGCACAGCAACGCACAGCAGCGTGCTCGCCACCACCAGCACCACGATGCTCTCGATCAGGGTGAAACCCGCCGCCCGACAGGGCTGGATCGTCCGCTGGATGCCCACACCGCCCCCTGCGTCGCTGGAGACCATGAGCCTAGCGAGGGCCGGCGAGCCCCTCAGTCATCGTGCGCCCGGGGTGGGTGTCGTAGCCTGCTGACAGGCCCTGTCAGTAGGGCGATTTAAAATGCTCTCACGTGACCGCATGTGGAAGGCCATGACTGACCGCTTCGAACTCGTCTCCCCCTACAAGCCCTCTGGCGACCAGCCAGATGCCATCCGCGTACTCAGTGAGGGCTTCGAGTCCGGCCTGGCCGCGCAGACGCTGCTGGGCGTCACTGGCTCGGGCAAGACCTTCACCATCGCCAACGTGATCGAGAAGGTGCAGCGGCCGACCATCGTGCTGGCGCCCAACAAGACGCTGGCGGCGCAGCTCTACGGCGAGTTCAAGGAGTTCTTCCCCCACAACGCGGTGGAGTACTTCGTCAGCTACTACGACTACTACCAGCCGGAAGCCTACGTCGCCGCGTCCGATACGTTCATCGAGAAAGACGCCTCGATCAACGATCACATCGAACAGATGCGACTGGCCGCCACCAAGGCGCTGCTGTCGCGCAAGGATTCGCTGATCGTCGCCACCGTGTCCGCGATCTACGGCCTCGGTGACCCGGAAGACTATCTGTCGCTGCGCCTTATCCTTGCCAAGGGCGAACACATCGACCAGCGCCAGCTGATTCGCCAGCTGACCGAGCTGCAGTACACCCGCAACGAGATGGAGCTGCGTCGCGGCACCTATCGCGTGCGCGGTGAAGTCATCGACGTGTTCCCGGCGGAGTCGGAGACCGAAGCGCTGCGCATCGAGCTGTTCGATGGCGAGATCGAGAACATGGCGCTGTTCGATCCGCTCACCGGTGACACCCTGCGCAAGGTGCCGCGCTACACCATCTATCCGCGCACGCACTACGCCAGTACGCGCGAAAGCGTGTTGAACGCCATCGAGACCATCAAGGTCGAGCTGAAGGAGCGTCTCGAGCAGCTCTACAAGGACAACAAGCTCGTCGAAGCGCAGCGCCTGGATCAGCGCACGCGTTTCGACCTGGAGATGATGGCCGAAGTGGGCTACTGCCAGGGCATCGAGAACTACTCGCGCCACCTCACCCGGCGTGGTGCCGGCGAGCCGCCGCCGACCCTGTTCGATTACCTGCCGCCGGACGCGCTGCTGGTCGTCGACGAATCGCACGTCACCATTCCGCAGCTGGGCGCCATGTACAAGGGCGACCGCTCGCGCAAGGAAACGCTGGTGGAGTTTGGTTTCCGCCTGCCGTCGGCGATGGACAACCGCCCGCTGCGTTTCGAGGAATGGGAGGCCCGTGCACCGCGTTCCATCTACGTGTCCGCCACGCCGCGCGACTACGAGCTGCAGAAGTCCGGCGACCAGATCGTGGAACTGGTGGTGCGTCCCACCGGCCTGATCGATCCGGAAGTGGAAGTACGCCCCGTGCGTACCCAGGTGGATGACCTGCTCGGCGAAGTGCACAAGCGCGTGGCGATGGGCGATCGCGTGCTGGTGACCACGCTCACCAAGCGCATGGCCGAGAACCTCACCGAATACCTCGGCGAGCACGGCGTGAAAGTGCGCTACCTGCACTCGGACATCGAGACGGTCGAGCGCGTGGAGATCATCCGCGACCTGCGCCTGGGCGAGTTCGACGTGCTGGTGGGCATCAACCTGCTGCGCGAAGGCCTGGACATGCCCGAGGTCTCGCTGGTGGCGATCCTGGATGCGGACAAGGAAGGCTTCCTGCGTTCCACCGGCTCGCTGATCCAGACCATTGGCCGCGCCGCGCGTAACGTGCGCGGCAAGGCCATCCTCTACGCCGACAACATCACGCGATCCATGCAGGCGGCGATGGACGAAACCGCGCGCCGCCGCGAGAAGCAGCAGGCCTATAACGAAGCCCACGGCATCACGCCCAAGTCCGTCGTGCGCCGCATCGCCGACATCATGGAAGGCGCGCGCAGCGAAGCCCCGGGCCGTGGCCGCGGCAGGCGCGGCGAACGCCAGGGTTCGGCCGTGGCGGAGAAGGGGGGCGACTACGCCGCCCTGAGCGCCGACCAGGCCTCCGCCATGATCAAGAAACTCGAAGCGCAGATGTACAAGCACGCCGAGAACCTGGAGTTCGAAGAGGCCGCCCGCCTGCGCGACCAGATCCACAAACTGCGCGAAAAGGCCGGCTGAGACAGGGCCCGGGGCGGGGTGGTTGTCCAAGCTCCCGGGACCACGTATACTGCGCGGCTCGCACGGTACGCCGGGCGAGAACCGGGCGGTTAGCTCAGCGGTAGAGCACTACCTTGACATGGTAGGGGTCACAAGTTCGATCCTTGTACCGCCCACCAATTCGGTTTCCATGCCTCGCATGGGACAAAAAGAGGGACCCTCCGGGGTCCCTCTTTTTTTTTGCGCCTGCCACCACCCCGTAACCCGGATGAAGCGCAGCGGGAATCCGGGGCAACCCGCGAAAGCGCCCGGGCGAATCCATCCACCATGACTCTCCATTCCCACCGGCAAGTACACGCAGGGTGAGGTACACCCTCCCGGATTCCCGCCTTCGGCTCCATCCGGGCTACGGTGCGACCAGCCCGTAGCCCGGATGAAGCGCAGCGAGAATCCGGGGCAACCCGCGAAAGCGCCCGGACGGATCCATCCACCATGGCTCTCCATTACCCACCCGCAAGTACACGCAGGGTGAGGTACACCCTCCCGGATTCCCGCCTTCGGCTCCATCCGGGCTACGGTGCTGGCCGCGAACCATCACCCCGGCGGCTGCTGCGACATCTGCGAGGCAATCACTCGCCATGCACCGTCGCGTCGCTGGAACACGTCCATGTACATGAAGTTGATCGCCGTCGCCGAGGGGTTGGTTCGATACTGATTGGTGCCGAGCACCACGGCGGTGTCGCCTGACACCTCGACGCGCAGGATCTGAATTTCCTGCATGGCACTTGCCGGCAAGGGCGGGGCAGAGAGCACGTCGGCCTTGGTGCGGATACTGCCGTTGGGCGTGCGCTCGACATACTGGTCGTCAAGCATCTGCTTCATCGCCGCTTTGTCGCCGGTCGACGCGGCCTTCAGCCAGGACTGTTCCATCGAGCGGACAGCCTGCTCATCGTTGGATACTTCAGCGGCGTGGGCATGGAAGCCCGACGCGACGACGGAGAGAGCGAAAAGAAAGGCGGAAACAAGGTATTTCATGGCGAATCCTCCTAGTGGGTACAAGGATTTTCCTCGCCGTCCCGAGGGCCCTCCATAAGACGTATCTCAATCACCCGAACGGAGGCCAGCCCGTAGCCCGGATGAAGCGCAGCGGGAATCCGGGGCAACCTGCGAAAGCGCTTGGACGGATCCATCCCCTTGGGCCTTTCATTCCCACCCGCAAGCACACTTAGGGTGAGGTACACCCTCCCGGATTCCCGCCTTCGGCTCCATCCGGGCTACCTGGTGCGACCAGCCCGTAGCCCGGATGAAGCGCAGCGGGAATCCGGGGCAACCTGCGATAGCGCTTGGACGGATCCATCCCCTTGGATCTTCCATTCCCGCGCGCGTGCACACGCAGGGGGAGGTACACCCTCCCGGATTCCCGCCTTCGGCTCCATCCGGGCTACGGGTCATTCGCCGAACTGACCGGTGGTCTCGCCCGACGAGGCCCAATCCACCGGCAATCGTCCATCACGCACGTAGAGATGGAACGAAGACCACGGCCAGTCGCGAACCCGCCTGACGTGCCCGTGCTTGACCGGGTTGTAGTGGATGTAATTCACGTGCGCGGTGAAATCTGCTTCATCGCGAATCAGGTGTTCCCAGAATCGGGCCTGCCATAACGATGTGCCATCAGCGGTCGCCCTCACGCCAAGCTTCGCCAGTTGCCGCACGAACAGCGATTTGCACATGCGCCATCGGCCTGAATAGTCAGCGTCCCCTTCCGGCAACGACCAGATCGCGTGCAAATGCTCCGGAAGCACCACCATGGCATCGATACGAAACGGTCGCCTCAACTGTGTGAGGTGCAATGCGTGGCGTAACGCACCAATGTGCGAAACCAGCGTATCCGCGCGACGGTCATTCAATGCGACCGTGAAGAAATACGTGCCGCCCTTCATCCGCGCTCGTCGATAATTGACCATCCATCCAACGTATCGAAATCACCCACTGATGCGACAGCGGCATACGCCGCATGAAGCGCAGCGAGAATCCCGAAAGACCGTGCGGCATTCCCCCGGCGTCATCCCTTTATTGCCGCCCAGCAAACACCAGAGCCGACGTAGCCCGGATGAAGCGCAGCGGGAATCCGGGGCAATCTGCGATAGCGCCCACATGGATCCAGCCACCACGTCTCTCCATTCCCACCCCGCGAGTGCGCGCAAGGTGAGGCACACCCTCCCGGATTCCCGCCTTCGGCTCCATCCGGGCTACGTGGGGCTCCCGTGGCCCGGATGAAGCGCAGCGAGAATCCGGGGCAATCTGCGATAGCGCTCGGGCAAACCCATCCATCAAAGCTCTTCGTTCAGACCCGCGAGTACGCGCAACCTGAGGTTTCCCCTCCCGGACTCCCGCCTTCGGCTCCATCCGGGCTACGTGGGCTCCGGTAGCCCGGATGAAGCGCAGCGAGAATCCGGGACGGCCTTGCGAATGCCCATGCTATGGCGACGCACAGGCCCTCACTTTTCCCCCGTTGCAGAGCGTCAACACGGACATCGCCCTGGGTTCCATGGACAAAAAAAAGCCCCCTTGCGGAGGCTTTTTCATCCATCAAATCTCCTGCAGGTGATCAAACGACAACCGCCCTTCGATCGGTGCCGCAATGACGTTCTGCGAGATGCGGCCCGGGAAGCTGTTGTCGGTCTGGTCGGCGTAGTTGTCCTTGTTGAACAGGTAGGGCAGGTGCGACCAGCAGCGGTAGCCGAGTTCCTTGATGGCCTTCACTTCGGCGATGGACTGCTCCACCGTGCCAAGGCGCAGGTAGATCACCGGGCGATGCTTGCGCACGGTTTCGTCGGCGCCGCCCAGTACGCTTTCCAGCGTGCCCGGCTGGTTCACCTTCAGCAGGTGCAGGGCTTCCAGGCCCAGGCTGTCGATGTTGGCCACGCGTACGCGCTCGTTGGCGCTGGCGCTCGTGTCGGGCACCAGGTCCGACAGCTGGGCCGAGGAGGCGTGACGGCCAAGCCATACCGGCAAGGTATGCACGTTGGTCAGGCCGTTGATGGCCAGGTTGGCGCACAGCTGCTGGAAGTCCAGTCGGCGCGGTTCGGCGGTGTGCACTTCGCCCTGCGCGCCCACGGCACGGGACAGCCACAAGGTGTGGGCGCCGTAGTCCGCGCCAAACTCGACCACGGTCTGGCCTTCTTCAACAAAGGTGCTGAGCAGATCCAGCTCCTGTTCCATCCATTCGCCCAGCTGCTTGAGCGAGCGGGAGGTGAGGTTGTCGGCGGCAACGGCATTCATCACGCCATAGCGGGTGTTCCACATGCGTTGTGACATTTCTGAGGCGTTCATGGGGGTGTCTCCGGTAGATGAGTAGGGGGTTTTGGATAGGGATTACTGAGTAGCAAGGCCAATGCTTTGCGCGAGGCGTGTGCACTGGTTCAAGCGTTTCCAATGCGGATCGTTGGCGGCATCGGCCAGCGTGTCCGGCAAGCGGTTGAGTGATTCGCGCCACAGGCGCAGCAGGCCCGCATCGCGGCAGCCGGCATCCCAGGCTGCTTCGCAGAGCTCGCTGGCTGCCTTGGCATTGCCGGCGGCGAACTCGCCGCGTGCCGACAGGTGCATGGCTTCCGCGTCGTACGGCGCAGCGTCCAGCAGGCGCCCGGCGAGATTCGCCAGTTCGCGTGATTCACTGGCCGACGGCGTGACGGTGTCGAACCGGGCAAGGCGTGCCGTGATGGCGCAGCTCAAGGCGCGCGACAGATTGCCGTCGTCCACCGACGTGGCGACATCCGCGTAGCGCACGGCTTGTTCCAGTGCGGTGTGGCGTTCGCTCCGGTCCACCAGCGGGGCACGGGCCAGCGCAACCTCCGCGCGTTCGAGCGAAATGGTTTCGCGGGAGAGCACCGGCGACTGTGCCTTGGCGAGCAGCGAGTCTGCCTTCTCCAGCGTGTCCAGCGCGGCGCCGATCGACTCGTGCGCCGAGCGCAGGCGCAGGTAGTACGCACGGGCAAAGTGCACGGAACCGATGTCCTCGGGCGAAAGCGACTCGACGCGTTCGAACATCGTTTCCGCTTCCGCCAGCTTTTCGCGGGCAGGGCGCTCGCTGAGCGCGGCTGCCCATTCGCGCAACACCTGAATCCACGACAGCAGCGGCAGGATGGAGCGCGCCTGGGCCAGCTTGGGCGCATAGTCATCGCGCAACTGGCGCAGGCGCATCAGGCGCGCGGCGCCCTTCAGTGGACGCACGCGCAGCAGTTCCACGTCGATCAGGCGCGCCAGCCAATGGTCACGCGTGTCCTGCGGCGCGTCGGCGGGTACGTCTGCCAGTGCTTCGGCGGCGCGGGCAAGGGCGGTGTCGGCGGCGCGGCCCTGCATCTGCTGGGCCTGGGCCAGTCCAATCGTCACCATCAGCCAGCGGGCGTCGAGGTCGATGTCCTTGGCAGGCAGGCCCGACAGCAGCTGTTGCGCCTGCTCCAGCCGTTGGGCACGTTCCTCCGGGGAGGCAAGCAGGGCGCGCTCGTACAGGGTGCTAGCGTGCTCCTGCACGAATTTCGCATCGCCGCTGCGACCGGCGGCAGAAGCGTTGCCCATCATGCGCAGGGCGGCGTCCAGGGCCTCCGCACGCGCGTCACCACGCAGGTGTTCGGCCATGAAAAGGTGGCAGCGGATCAGCGCGCTGCCCAGCATGGCTTCGCGATCGGGTTCGGCGGCCATGGCGCGATGGAAAGCCTGGATGGCCTGCACCACGGCCTTCTCCGCCTCCGGCCCGTTGTCGCGCGCCGTGCGCCACCAGCACCAGCCCGCCACCGTCCAGGCTTCACCCGTGGCATGCGGTGCGGCCAGCGCGGGCGCCAGTGCATCCAGTGCCTTCTGGGGATAGCCCGCCGTGAGCAGCTTCTTCGCCTCGGCGACGGCATCCTGTCGGGATACATCCTCGCGTCGTGTCACGGCTTCGGCGGCGGCGCGCTGCTCGGCCTGCACGCGCTGTGCTTCGCGCTCCATCGCCTGGCGACGTTCGGCTTCCACGCGCTCGGCTTCGATACGCGCGGCTTCGATCTCCATCGCCCGCTGTTGGGCAAGGTGTTGGGCTTCGCGTTCCTGTTGTTCGCGCTCCGCAGCTTCGCGATGCGCCGCTTCGTCGCGCAGCGCCTGGTCGCGTTCGGCCTGCGCGTTGTCTTCGGCCTGCACGGGTTCCTGCATCGGGAGCAGGGCAGGGGACGGTGCAGCTTCCTGCACACCCGACACCCAATGGATGAAGGCGTCGTCGTCCAGCGACAGGTCGATCTTCGGCGGGCGGGCCGGCTTCATCAGGCCATAGCGCGCATCGGTGGCGGGCTTCAGGCCGGGCGTGCTGCCGTGGGTCCAGACGTCCAGCTGCACGCGATCCACGGCCCATACCAGCGGCAGCTCGGGGCGCTCGGCGCCAAAGAATTCCGCGCGCGACGGTGCTACGGCGCGATAGCTCCAGCCCTTCCAGCCAATCAACGTCGTCGCGCTCTGCGCGGCATCAGCGGCCTTCCTGCGATGGCGACGGCGCTGGGCGAAAATCAGCAGCCCGGCCGTCAGCGCCACCGTGGCGGCGGCCGGCGCACCCCAGGCCATCCACATCGCATCCGCCCGCGCCACGGCCGCTGCACGCGAGCCCGTCGATGCGCCGGCGGCGATGTCTTCGGCGGCGGGCGCGCCAACTATCGCGGCCAGACCGCGCTGGGCGTGGGCATCTCGCGCTGGTCGGACAACGGTCGCGTCAACTTCAACGCCGGTGTCTCGGCCGCGAAGAACGACAGCCCGGTGGTGCGTGTCGGCGTCGGTTACGTCTTCTAAGCAAAGACCTCATGGAAAGGTGCGGCGGGTTCCGCCGCACCGACCTTCTCATCTTCTTCGCGCCGCTGGCCCGCGCCATCGGCGTCTCTTCCCGAGATCACGACCATGTTTACCCTGATCAAAAGGACAGTCTTCCTCCTGTCCGCCGCGAGCGTCCTGCTGCTCTCGGCCTGCGGCTCGATGAGCCAAGTGAAAAACGGCCAGACCACCGCGCCGGTATGGCCCGATGCGGCCAAAGCCAACCCGCTGATCCCCGGCAGCCAGTACCCCACGCTCGATGCCCTGCGTAACGTCGTGCCGGGCATCAGCAAGCTGGAGGTCTATCGCCTCATTGGCCACCCGCAGTTCCATGAAGGCATGGCCGGCGTGCACGAGTGGGATTACGTCTTCCACCTGCCCACCGGCAACGGCAACGAATTCGTGACGTGCCAGTTCAAGCAGTTGTTCGACGACAACATGCGTGCCGCCGAACACTTCTGGAAACCGGAAAGCTGCGCGCAGCTGGTCAACGCCGTGCCCGCGCCGGCACCGCCGCCGCCGGCCGCCAAGCCGCACGTGTCGTCGGAAATCGAGATCTCCGCCGACTTCCTGTTCGACTTTGACAGCGATCGCCTCTCGGCCAACGCGCCGGCGGCCATCCAGGGCAAGGTGGTGGAAGCACTGGAGAAGGCCAGCAACGTCGAAGTGCTCAAGGTCATCGGCTATACCGATCGCCTGGGCAGCGACGATTACAACCTCAAGCTGTCCATGCGTCGCGCGATGGCGGTGAAGAACTACCTCATCTCGCAGGGCATCCCGGCGGAAGCCATTTCGGCTGAAGGCCGTGGCAGCACGGATCCGAAGGTGCAGTGCAACCAGAAGGATCGTGCTGCGCTGATTGCGTGCCTCAAGCCCAACCGGCGTGTGCTGATCCAGGTGGTGGCGCGCTGATGCCAGCGTTATCGCCGTTGTCGCCGTGATCTCCGCAGCTGTCGACGATCCGTCCCTGATCCACCCCGCGCTATGCGCAGGGTGGATTTTTTGCTGTGGCATTCGCCACGTCAACGATGCGTCTGGCTGCGGCCGATGTGCATCGCATCAATCAGGAGTGAAGCCGTGAGAACTCTGCATAAACTGGGCATGCGTGTGCTGTGTGTGTTGGGCTTGCTGGTGATCGCCGGGCAGGCGCTGGCTACATGTACGGGAACGACCACGACGTCACCGTTTACGCCTGCGCAGGTGTCGATCAACAAGAACACTCCGGTCGGACAGGTGGTGAGCTCGGCTACCGTTACGTTGACAGTGACTTGCAATGGGTCGAGCGCGGTGGGTAACGGCTGGGCGATGAACTACACCCCGCAGGCGCCCCTGCAATCCGGACAGATGGTGCTCAACGCCTACGGCACGTCCATGGCGGGGCTTGGTTACCAGATGTTCGGGACAGGCGGGGTGCTCATTTCACCGACCACTTACGGAACAAACGGAGGCGACAACTTTGGTCCGTCGGGTATGGGTCCGAAGCATCTCGCCGGACTCAATTCAACAAGTACCTATCAGTTTTCTTTGAACCTGGTACGCACCAGTACCAGTCTGACCGCCGGGACCTTTTCCGATTCTCTGGTGAGATTTGGCTATCAGGACGGAAACTATGGCTGCGGTCCTTCGTTAGGCACTTGTACGTCCCAGTTCGGCAACGAGATCACGACGCCGGTGGTGTTCCATTTCGTCAACCCTGCCTGCACGATTACGACCGACACCGCCAATCAGGTGGTTTCCTTACCCAAGGCATCCACTGCGGATTTCGCAGCGGTTGGCGCCATCGCCAAGCCAACGAACTTCAAGATCTCGCTGCAGGATTGCGTTACCCAGACGATCGTTTCCATGCAGCTTGACGGCAATACCCAATTGCCGACCGTGCTGTCCAATACGGGGACGGCCCGTGGGATGGGTGTCCAGCTGACGCGCAACGGTGCTCCGGTATCCTTTGGACAGGTGATGACCATCGGTAACGTAGGCAACGCGACGACGATGGATATTCCCTTCACTGCACAGTATTACCGTACCGGCGCCATGTCCGGCGGCACCGTGCTCTCCGCGGCGACCATTACGATGAGTTATCTGTGATCTGGAAAGCGCACGGATTCGCAGGCCGAATCGAGTAGGGCGAGCCAAGGGGCGGTCAGGCCTGTCCGCCCGGCAGCCGGGCCATCGCGGCCCTGCGTCGAAATTTTGATAGCGAAGGGGCATTCGGGTAGTCCCGAATGCCCGCTATGCACCACCGTGGCCACGCGGTGATGCGCGCTCTGCCCAGTGGACAGGTTGCCGCGGATTGGCGTGAAACCTTGACGCGTCGGGATGCCGGTCCAATCCTTGGGCGACTTCCAGCACTTGCCGCGGGGTTTCCGCTCGGGCGATGGTGCGCACCTCCGTCCCCGAGGAAACCGTGATGACGTATCTCTGGATCAAGAGCTTTCACGTGGTGTTCGTCATCGCATGGATGGCTACGGTTTTCTATCTGCCACGCATTCTGGTCAACGTGGCCGAAGCCGGTGACGAGCCGGCCGTGAAGGCAAGGCTGGTGCTGATGGGGCGTCGCCTGTATCGCTTCGGACACAACATGTTCGGCATCGCGGCACTGCTTGGTCTGGCCCTGTGGGAGGGTTGGCGCGTGTTTCCGCAGACCTTGCCTAACGTGGTGGCATCGATGCACTGGATCGACGCGAAGCTCACCCTGGTGGTGCTGATGCTGGTCTATTTCGGCTGGACCGGTCGCCTGCTCAAGGGCCTGGAGAAGGGCGGGTCGCTGCCGTCGGCGAAGACCCTGCGCATCTTGAACGAGCTGCCGGTACTGGTGTTGCTGGGCATCGTGTTTCTGGTGATTGCCAAACCGTTCTGAGCGCACCGGAAAGCCGTGTAGCCCGGATGGAGCGAAGCGGAATCCGGGGGAATCTTGCGTCATCGCTATGGCTTGTTGGTTGTCGCAAGGCCATCCCGGATTGCGCTGCGCTTCATCCGGGCTACGGTCATTGGCGTCGTGTGGACCGGATGGAGCGAAGCGGAATCCGGGGGAGTCTTGCGTGATCGCTATGGCTGATGCGTGGTCGCAAGGACATCCCGGATTGCGCTGCGCTTCATCCGGGCTACGGTCATTGGCGTCGTGTAGCCCGGATGGAGCGCAGCGGAATCCGGGGGAATTTTGCGTCATCGCTATGGCTGATGCGTGGTCGCAAGGCCATCCCGGATTGCGCTGCGCTTCATCCGGGCTACGGTGATTGGCGTCGTGTAGCCCGGATGGAGCGAAGCGGAATCCGGGGGAATCCTGCGTCATCGTCACGGCTTATGCGTCGTAGCAGGGCCATCCCGGATTGCGCTGCGCTTCATCCGGGCTACGGTCATTGGCATCGTGTAGCCCGGATGGAGCGAAGCGGAATCCGGGGGAGTCTTGCGTCATCGTCACGGCTTATGCGTCGTCGCAAGGCCATCCCGGATTGCGCTGCGCTTCATCCGGGCTACGGTGATTGGCGTCGTGTGGCCCGGATGAAGCGAAGCGCAATCCGGGGGAATCCTGCGTCATCGTCACGGCTTATGCGTCATAGCAGGGCCATCCCGGATTGCGCTGCGCTTCATCCGGGCTACGGTCATTGGCATCGTGTAGCCCGGATGGAGCGAAGCGGAATCCGGGGGAGTCTTGCGTCATCGTCACGGCTTATGCGTCGTCGCAAGGTCATCCCGGATTGCGCTGCGCTTCATCCGGGCTACGGTGGTTGGCGTCGTGTAGCCCGGATGGAGCGAAGCGGAATCCGGGGGGGTGTCATCGCCACGGCTTATGCGTGTTCGCATGGCCTGATTTTGTAGGAGCGCACTTGTGCGCGATCGGGGCCCGGCAAAGGCCGGGCGCTGCAGCGTTACCGGTCGCGCACACGTGCGCTCCTGCAGGTGTTGGCGGCGATGGGTTACTCGCCCCGCTGGACGTATTCCTTGTACCAGGCCACGAAGCGCGCCACGCCTTCGTCGATGGTGGTGCTGGGCGCGTAGCCCACGTCACGACGCAGGGCTGATACGTCGGCCCAGGTGTCGGGCACGTCGCCGGGCTGCATGGGCAGCAGGCGCTTTTCCATGCTGCGCCCGAGGTTCTGCTCCATCAGTTCGATGAAGCGCAGCAACTGCACGGGCTGGTCGTTGCCGATGTTGTAAACGCGATAAGGCGCGCTGGACGTGCCGGGATTGGGGTGCAGCGCGTCGTAGGCGGCATCGGGCAGGGCAGGGTGGTCCAACGTGCGGATCACGCCTTCGACGATATCGTCGATATAGGTGAAGTCCCGGCTGTGGTTACCGTAGTTGAAGACGTCGATGGGCTCGCCGCGGCTGATGCGGTCGGCGAACAGCATGGGCGACATGTCGGGCCGGCCCCACGGGCCGTACACGGTGAAGAAGCGCAGGCCGGTGGTGGGCAGGTCGTACAGGTGGCTGTACGTGTGCGCCATCAGCTCGTTGGCTTTCTTGCTGGCGGCGTACAGGCTGACCGGATGGTCCACGGCGTCCTCGATGGCGAACGGCATCTTGCGGTTGGCGCCGTAGACCGAGCTGGAGGACGCGTAGACCAGATGCTCGATCTTGCCGTGGCGACAGGCCTCCAGGATGTTCACGAAGCCGACCAGGTTGCTCTGCACGTAGGCCTGCGGGTTCTTGAGCGAGTAGCGGACGCCGGCCTGGGCGGCCAGGTTCACGACGCGCTGCGGCCGGAAGTCGGCGAAAGCCCGGTTCACCGCCTCGCCATCGGCCAGGTCCGCGCGCAGGTGGGTGTAGTTGGCGTGGCCGTCGAATTGGGCCAGGCGGGCTTCCTTCAACGACGGGTCGTAATAGTCGTTGTGGTTGTCGATGCCGTAGACCTCGTCGCCGCGCGCCAGCAGGCGCTGGGCCAGGGCGGCGCCGATGAAGCCGGCTGTGCCGGTGACGAGAATGCGCATCGGAGAGCCTCGGGGAATGGGGCGCGCATTCTATCGCTGGCCGAACTGAGACGGGCGACCCTGCTGAATTGACACGGTTCAGTGCGCTAGACTAGCGTTCTGGCTCTATCTGCCCCGGAGACAAGGTGGCCCGCGCCCTGCGCCGGCCGAGTGTGTGACATGGCGACTACCCGCTTCCAATGTTGAGTTGAGCCACGCCTTGTTTTCCAAGAGGGCGCCTGGCGCCTTTTTTATTGATTTTTTCGGGATTCCGAATCGTACGGCTTCTACCTCACCGTCATTCCCGCGAAGGCGGGAATCCAGCGACTTTAGGCTCTAAGTGCAAAGGCACTGGATCCCTGCTTTCGCAGGGATGACGGATAGGAAGGTCTGAGGTTTTCGGGGTTTCTACAGAACCATGAGCACGCCCCATGGGGCGTCTCCTTCAGGTGCAAACATGATCGAAATCACGCTACCCGACGGCAGCAAGCGCCCGTTTGACCACCCGGTGACGGTGCAGGATGTGGCTGCCTCCATTGGCGCCGGCCTGGCCAAGGCCACTCTGGCGGGCAAGGTGGACGGCAAGCTGGTGGATGCCAGCTTCCCCATCGCGCAGAACGCCAGCCTGGAAATTGTCACGGAGAAGAGCCCGGAGGCGCTGGATATCCTGCGTCACTCCACGGCCCACCTGCTGGCGCAGGCCGTGCAGCGCCTGTATCCCGGCGCGCAGGTCACCATCGGCCCGGTGATCGACAACGGCTTCTATTACGACTTCGCCTACGAGCGCCCGTTCACGCCCGACGATCTGCTCAAGATCGAGGCGGAGATGGAAAAGATCGTCAAGGAAGGCCTGCCGGTGACGCGCAGCGTGAAGTCGCGAGACGAGGCGGTGAGCTTCTTCCGTGGCCTGGGCGAGGAATACAAGGCCGAGATCATCGAAAGCATTCCGGCCAATGAAGATCTCTCGCTCTACACGCAGGGTGAATTCACGGATCTGTGCCGCGGCCCGCACGTGCCCAACACGGGCAAGCTGCGCGCGTTCAAGCTGATGAAGGTGGCCGGTGCGTATTGGCGTGGCGATTCCAACAACGCCATGCTCACGCGCATCTACGGCACGGCATGGCTCAACGACAAGGATCTGAAGGCCTACCTGCATCAGCTGGAAGAAGCGGAAAAGCGCGACCATCGCAAGATCGGCAAGGCGCTGGACCTGTTCCACCAGCAGGAAGAAGGCCCGGGTATGGTGTTCTGGCACCCCAAGGGCTGGGCCATCTGGCAGCAGGTGGAGCAGTACATGCGCCGCGTGTACCGCCAGAGCGGCTACCAGGAAGTGCGCTGCCCGCAGGTGCTGGACGTGTCCCTGTGGAAGAAGTCCGGCCACTGGGACAACTACCAGGAGAACATGTTCTTCACCGAGTCGGAGAAGCACACGTACGCCCTGAAGCCGATGAACTGCCCGGGTCACGTGCAGATCTTCAACACCAGCCTGCACAGCTACCGCGACCTGCCGGTGCGTTACGGCGAGTTCGGCGCATGCCACCGCAACGAGCCCTCGGGCGCGCTGCACGGCATCATGCGCGTGCGCGCCTTCACGCAGGACGATGGCCACGTCTTCTGTACGGAAGAGCAGATCGAATCCGAGGTGACGGCGTTCCACCAGCAGGCCATGAAGGTCTACGGCGACTTCGGCTTCGAGGACATCGCCCTCAAGATCGCCCTGCGTCCGGACAAGCGCATCGGCAGCGATGAAGTGTGGGACCGCGCCGAAAACGCCCTGCGCGCCGCCCTGGGTGCCGCAGGCGTCAAGTGGGAAGAGCTGCCGGGCGAGGGCGCCTTCTACGGCCCCAAGATCGAGTACCACATGAAGGATTCCATCGGCCGTGCCTGGCAGGTGGGCACCATGCAGGTGGACTTCATGATGCCCGAGCGCCTGGGCGCCGAGTACGTGGACGAGAATTCACAGCGGCGTCACCCGGTGATGCTGCATCGTGCCATCGTGGGTTCGATGGAGCGCTTTATCGGCATCCTGATCGAGCATCACGCCGGCCTGCTGCCGACGTGGCTGGCCCCGATGCAGGCCGCCGTGTTCAGCATTACGGACGCCCAGGCCGACTATGTCCGCGAAGTGGCGCAAGCCCTTGTCGACAAAGGTTTCCGCGTGCATGCCGATTTGCGCAATGAGAAGGTCGGCTATAAAATCCGCGAACATACGTTGCAGAAAGTCCCTTACCTGCTGGTGGTCGGAGATCGCGAGAAGGAATCGGGGGCCGTTTCGGTGCGTACACGTTCCGGCGAGGACCTGGGCAGCATGCCGCTGGCCGCCTTCGTCGAACGCCTGGAAGCCGAGACCCGTCGCTAAGCGACGGGCCGGCATTAACAAGAACTCTTCTGGAGGATAGTGGTATCGCTACCACCGACACTAAGGGCAATCGCCGTAACCTCGAAATCCGCGTGCCGCGCGTTCGCGTGATCGGCGCCGATTCGGAACAGCTGGGCATCCTGACCCGTGACGAGGCGCTCGCCTTGGCACAGGAAGCGGGCATGGACCTGGTCGAGATTCAGCCGAACGGCGATCCGCCGGTCTGCCGCATCATGGATTACGGCAAGTTCAAGTTCGAAGCCCAGAAGAAGGCCCAGGCGGCCAAGAAGAAGCAGAAGCAGGTCGAGATCAAGGAAGTGAAGTTCCGTCCGGTCACGGACGTGGGCGACTACCAGATCAAGCTGCGCAACATGCTTCGCTTCCTTGAGGAAGGCGACAAGGTCAAGGTGACCATCCGCTTCCGTGGTCGCGAAATGTCCCACCAGGATCTGGGCCAGAATCTGGCCAAGAAGATCCAGGAGGATGTGGGCGAGAACGGCGTGGTGGAGTCCTTCCCGCGTCTGGAAGGCCGCCAGATGGTCATGATGATCGGTCCGAAGAAGAAGTAAGCTTCGGAAAGATATGGAAAAAGCGGCCCTTGGGCCGCTTTTTCTTTTTGGCGATCCACATCACTTCTTCCTCTCCCCTCCGGGGAGAGGACCGAGGTGAGGGGCGGGTGCTCGCGAAGGCCTGTCTATCTGATCGTTGGCCCTTTTGAAGCGTCTGGCGAGGTTGACCCCTCACCCCAACCCTCTCCCCGGAGGGGAGAGGGAGCCAAAAGCGATCCCGCCGCTAGCAAAACCCTGATTTCATCCGTATAATCGCCGGTTCGACCCACCAGGACGGGTCGTGAACCGATGCTGGCAGGACGGAAAGAGCGCCCCATGGGCGTCGCCAGATCAGTCAGAAACCGGGGCAGCTCTTTCAACGGAGCGGGTCCCATCAAGGAGCATTTCCATGCCCAAGATCAAGACGAACCGGGCGGCTGCGAAGCGTTTTCGCAAGACCGCGTCGGGTAAGTTCAAGGCCGGTCACGCCTTCAAGTCGCACATCCTGACCAAGAAGTCGACCAAGCGTAAGCGCAACCTGCGCGCTACCAACCACGTCAAGGCATGCGACACCAAGGGTGTGGCACGCATGTTGCCGTATCTCTAAGGCGGAGGACTAAACCATGGCTCGTGTTAAGCGTGGCGTTACCGCCCGTCGTCGTCACAAGAAGATCATTGGCCGCGCGAAGGGTTATTACAACGCCCGTCGCAAGGTCTTCCGCGTTGCTAACCAGGCTGTCATCAAGGCCGGTCAGTACGCCTACATCGGCCGCAAGCAGCGCAAGCGTCAGTTCCGCGCCCTGTGGATCGTTCGTATCAACGCTGCGGCTCGCCAGTTCGGCCTGTCCTACAGCCGTCTGATCAACGGCCTGACCAAGGCCGGCATCACCGTCGACCGCAAGGTGCTGGCTGATATCGCCGTGCACGACATCAAGGCGTTTGGCGCGATCGCAGAGAAGGCGAAGGCCAGTCTGGCCGCTTGATCGTCTTGCGCCTCGCGCGCTGACGATATGATGTGATCAAGCGGGGAGGAGGCCATCAGCCTCCTCCCCGTTTTTGTTTTGGTGGCTCTAGGTTTTCGCTCCCTCTCCCCGCCGGGGAGAGGGTTGGGGTGAGGGGACACGCTGGCCTCCTCCTCCCATCGAAGCGTGCTTCGATCAAGCGGTGACGCAAGAGTGACCCCTCACCCTAGCCCTCTCCCCAAAGGGGAGAGGGAATAAAGCGAGAGTCGCATCGATGGAAGATCTGGATAGCCGCGCGGCCGCCGCGCTGGCCGATATCGAGAAGGCCGACACGCTCGACGCGCTCGACGCGCTGCGCGTCGGCTTGCTGGGCAAAAGTGGCATTGTCACCGCCGCGCTGAAGGCGCTGGGTGCGTTGTCGCCCGACGAGCGCAAGGCGCGCGGCGCCGAGGTCAATCGCGTCAAGGATCGTCTTGCCGATGCGCTGGCGGCACGCAAGCAGGTGCTGGAGCAGGCGGAGCTGGATCGTCGCCTGGCCTCCGAAACCATCGATATTTCGCTGCCGGGCCGTAACGGCGAGCGCGGCGGCATCCATCCGATCACGCGTGCGCTTGAACGCATCTCGGCGATCTTCTCGCGCCTGGGTTACCAGCGCGCCGACGGTCCGGAGATCGAGGACGACTGGCACAACTTCGAGGCGCTGAACTTCCCGCCGCACCATCCGGCGCGCGCCATGCACGACACCTTCTACTTCGGCGACGGGCGCCTGCTGCGCACGCATACCTCGCCGGTGCAGGTGCGCTCGATGCAGGGGCGCCAGCCGCCCATCCGCATCATCGCGCCGGGCAAGGTGTACCGCAGCGATTCGGATCAGACGCATTCGCCGATGTTCCACCAGATCGAAGGCTTGCTGGTCGACGAGACCTCGAGCTTTGCCGACCTCAAGGGCACGCTGGCCGAGTTCATCCGCGCCTTCTTCGAGCGCGATTTCGAAATGCGTTTCCGCCCCAGCTACTTCCCCTTCACCGAGCCCTCGGCCGAAGTGGACATCCGCTGGGATGCCGAAGACGGCAGTACGCGCTGGCTCGAAGTGCTGGGCTGCGGCATGGTGCATCCGAATGTGCTGCGCAATTGCGGCATCGATCCGGAACGCTATACCGGCTTCGCCTTCGGCCTGGGCGTGGAGCGTTTTGCGATGCTCCGCTACGGCGTTTCCGACCTGCGCGCGTTCTTCGAGAACGACCTGCGCTTCCTCAAGCAGTTCGCGTAATCGAAGCAGGAAACGACACGCATGAAATTCTCGGAAAACTGGTTGCGCCACCATGTGCCGACGCAGGCATCGCGCGATGAACTCGCCGCGACGCTGACGGCGATCGGCCTTGAAGTGGAAGAAGTCACCGCACTCGGCGATTCGCTGGATGGCGTGGTGGTTGCGCGCATCGTCAGCGCGCAGCGCCACCCGGAAGCCGATCGCCTGCAGGTGTGCGAAGTCGATACCGGCAACGGCATGGTCCAGATCGTCTGCGGCGCGCCGAATGCGCGCACGGGCCTGGTCGCGCCGCTGGCGATGGTGGGTGCGCAGCTGCCGGGCGGCATCGCCATCAAGGCGGCGAAGCTGCGTGGCGTGGAATCGTTCGGCATGCTGTGCTCCGCCAAGGAGCTGGGTGTCGATCCGGACGCCTCGGGCCTGCTCGAACTGCCCGCCGATGCGCCGGTCGGCACGCCGCTCGCCACCTATCTTGGCCTGCCCGATGCCAGCATCGAGATCAAGCTGACGCCCAATCGCGCCGACTGTTTCAGCGTGCGTGGCATTGCGTTCGACGTTGCTGCTGCACTGGGCGGCAACGTGATTCCGCTCAATGCCGAACCCGTGCCTGCGCAGAGCGATGCCGCCATGAAGGTGGTGCTTGACGCCGGCGCTCGCGTGCCGCGTTTCGCGGGCCGCGTCATCGACAACGTCGACGCCACGGTGGCCACGCCGGTATGGATGGCCGAACGCCTGCGTCGCAGCGGCCTGCGTCCGATCAGCTTCCTGGTCGACGTGACCCAGTACGTGATGCTCGAACTCGGCCAGCCGATGCATGCGTTCGACAAGGACAAGCTGGAAGGCGAGGTGGTGGTTCGTCCTGCGCGTGCCGGCGAATCGTTGGCCCTGCTGGATGGCCGCACGGTCGAGCTGAGCGACGATTTCCTGGTGGTCTCCG
This sequence comes from Dyella telluris, assembly GCF_014297575.1. Lineage (NCBI taxonomy): Bacteria > Pseudomonadati > Pseudomonadota > Gammaproteobacteria > Lysobacterales > Rhodanobacteraceae > Dyella > Dyella telluris. The sequence continues at coordinate 3,449,614 of NZ_CP060412.1, forward strand.
ACAGCCATGGCGGCAAGGGCGCTCGCGCTGTGGCGCTGGGCGGCATCATGGGCGGCTCGGAAACCCGTGTTACCGACACCACGCGCAACGTGTTCCTGGAAGCGGCGCACTGGATCCCCGAGGCCATCATTGGTCGCAGCCGCAAGCTGGGCATGCACACCGATGCCGGGCACCGCTTCGAGCGTGGCGTGGATCCGCAGCTGCCGACCATCGCTGTCGAGTACGCCACGCGCCTGATCCTGGACATCGCCGGTGGCGTGGCCGGTCCGTTGCTGGACGTCACGCTGCCCGAGCACCTGCATTCGCCGGAGCCCATCCTGCTGCGTCGCGCGCGCCTGGCCCGTGTGCTCGGCCTGACGGTGGCCGATGACGAAGTGGTGCGCATCTTCACCGCGCTGGGCATGGCGGTAGTGCCGCAGGCCGATGGCTGGCAGGTCACCGCACCGAGCCGCCGCTTCGATATCGAGCGCGAAGAAGACCTGATCGAAGAGGTCGCGCGCATCCATGGTTACGAAAACATCCCCACCAGCACCCCGTCCGGCGCGCTGACGCTGGCGGTGGAGCCGGAAGGCCGCCTCAACGAGCTGGCCGTGCGTGAGCAGCTGGCCGCGCGCGGTTACTACGAAGCGGTGAATCTGGCCTTCATCGGCAACGACGTGCTGCAGCGCTGGGGCATGACCGCTGACCTGGTGCCGCTGGCCAATCCGTTGTCGGCCGACCTGGCCGTGATGCGTCCCTCGCTGCTGCCGGGCCTGATCGTGGCCCTGTCGCACAACCGCGCCCGCCAGCAAGAGCGCGTGCGCCTGTTCGAACTGGGCCGCACCTTCCGCATCAGCGCCGAGGCCGCCGCCCGCAAGGATGCCCCGACCGAGACGCCGACGCTGTCCATCGTCGCCTGCGGGTCGGCGCATGCCGAGCAGTGGGGCGAGCCATCGCGCACGCTGGACTTCCATGACCTCAAGGGTGATCTCGATGCCCTGATCGCCTGGGGCGGCGAGCCGGATCGCTGGGCCGTCCATGCGGACGGCCTGCCGGGCTGGTTGCACCCGGGCCGCAGTGCCCGCGTCACCCGCGACGGCTTGACCGTGGGTTACCTGGGCGCGCTGCACCCGCAGCTTGCCAAGGCGCTGGACCTGGGCGCCGATGTGCATGTGCTGGAGCTCGAGCTGGATGCCGTCCTGGCCCGTCGCCTGCCCCGGGCGCAGGCCGTGCCGCGCTTCCCGTCGGTGCGCCGCGACATTGCCGTGGACGTGCCGGAAGCGGTCAGCTGGTCAGAGATTGAGCAGGTGGTGCGCAAGGCCGTGGGCGGCCAGCTCAAGGAGCTGCGCCTGTTCGATCGTTATAGCGGGAAGGGGGTCGAACTAGGCCGAAAGAGTCTCGCTATGGGCTTGATTTTACAGGACGCTTCACGCACCCTTACCGACGACGACGCTGACCGTAACATTCGTGAAGCAGTCGCAGCGTTGGAGATGGCATGCAAGGCGAAGTTGCGAGGATAAGATGGCGCTGACCAAAGCAGAGATGGCCGAGCGCCTCTTTCTCGAGGTGGGCCTCAACAAGCGTGAGGCAAAAGAATTCGTAGACGCCTACTTTGAGGTAGTCCGCGAAGCGTTGGAAAAAGGCGAGCAGGTGAAGTTGTCGGGTTTCGGCAATTTCGACCTGCGTCAGAAGAACCAGCGACCGGGCCGTAATCCCAAGACGGGCGAAGAGATTCCGATTTCCGCCCGCCGCGTGGTGACGTTCCGACCGGGTCAGAAACTCAAGGTGCGAGTCGAGGGCTATGCTGGACCAAGGGAATAACACCGAGCTCCCCGCCATTCCGGCGAAGCGCTACTTCACGATTGGTGAAGTGAGCGAACTGTGTGGCGTCAAGCCGCACGTGCTTAGGTACTGGGAACAGGAATTTCCCGCGCTCAACCCCGTCAAGCGTCGCGGCAACCGCCGCTACTACCAGCGTCACGACGTACTGATGATCCGTCAGATTCGTGGCCTGCTGTACGACGAAGGCTTCACCATCACGGGCGCCCGCGCCCGTCTGGAAGGCCCTCAGGCGCGCATGGAGTCGAGCATTTCCCACCAGATCGTGCGCCAGGTGCGCATGGAACTGGAAGAAGTGCTGGCGCTGCTGCGCCGCTGAGTTTTCATACGATCTCCGCGTGACGCGAAGATCGTAAATAAGTTCCTTGGGCTTCCGGTACTACCAGCCAAGCTGGTAGACTTGTCGTCTTGCCGTATCGTCGGGGCGTAGCGCAGCCTGGTAGCGCATCTGCCTGGGGGGCAGAGGGTCGTGGGTTCGAATCCCGCCGTCCCGACCAATTCGGCAACAAGATAGGAAAACGGCGCCCTTGGGCGCCGTTTTTTTTGCCTGTCATTCCAGGCGTCACGCTGGCTTGCCGTTCCACGCAGCTTGCCTCATCGTCCCGGCGTGCCTAAACGTCCCAGCGCGCCTCACCGCCGCAGCTCGCCTCACCGTCCCGCCTAGCCTCACCGTCATTCCCGCGAAAGCGGGAATCCAGTGCCTTTCGTGGTGACGCGAGATCCGGAAAGTCGCTGGATTGCTCGCGTTGCTCGCCAAAAGATCTCAATAAAGCACGCGACTGCGCAGCGTCCCCGGAATGGCCGCCAGCTGATCCTTCAGCGCCGCGGACTGCTTTTCGTCCGCCGCCACATCGATCACCACGTAACCCACTTCGCTGTCCGTCTGCAGGAACTGGGCGTCGATGTTGATGTTGCCGGCCGAGAACAGCTCGTTGATGCGCGAGAGCACGCCGGGCACGTTGCGGTGGATATGCAGCAGGCGGCGGCTGCGGGGGTGCTCCGGCAGCGACACCTCGGGGAAGTTCACCGCCGACAGGGTGGAGCCGTTGTCGCTGTAGCGAACCAGCTTGGCGGCCACTTCGAAGCCGATGTTGTCCTGGGCCTCCAGCGTGCTGCCGCCGATGTGCGGGGTAAGGATGACGTTGTCCATGCCCACCAGCGGGGACACGAAGGGGTCGTCGTTGCCCTTGGGCTCCACCGGGAACACGTCCACCGCGGCGCCGGCCAGGTGCTGGGAGCGCAGCGAGGCGGCGAGGGCGTCGATATCCACCACGGTGCCGCGCGAGGCATTGATCAGCACCGAGCCCTTGCGCATGTGCGACAGCTCGCGCGTGCCGATCATCAACAGGGTCGAGGGTGTTTCGGGCACGTGCAGGGTGACCACGTCGGCGCGTTCCAGCAGGTCTTCCAGGCTGTCGGCGGGGCGGGCGTTGCCCAGCGAGAGCTTCGACTCGATGTCGTAGAAGATCACGCGCATGCCCAGGCTCTCGGCCAGCACGCCGACCTGCGTGCCGATATGGCCGTAGCCGACGATGCCCAGCACCTTGTCGCGCACCTCGAAGCTGCCCGCCGCGGACTTGGTCCAGCCGCCGCGATGGCACAGGGCGTTCTTCTGGGGGATGCCGCGCAGCAGCATAATGGTTTCAGCGATAACCAATTCCGCCACGCTGCGCGTATTGGAGTAGGGCGCGTTGAACACCGGGATGCCCAGCCGGTGCGCGCTGCCCAGGTCCACCTGGTTGGTGCCGATGCAGAAGCAGCCCACGGCAATTAGCCGTTTAGCCTGCTGAAGCACCTCGTCGGTCAACTGGGTGCGGGAGCGGATGCCCACGATGTGCGCCTCGGCGATGCGGGCCTTCAAATCCGCTTCGGGCAAGGCTTTTTCGTGGTATTCGATCTGGCTGTAGCCAGCGCGATGGAAGCTTTCGACGGCACTGCGGCTGACGCCTTCCAGCAGGAGCACCTTGATGTCTTGTTTCGGGAACGAGGTCTTCATGGGCCGTTGCGCGATGGAGAACCCCTCCACTATGCCAGACCTTGAAGCGCTTTTGCGGCGTCGCAACACTGGACGATGCAACGCCGTGCTGGCAGGCTTGCAGAGCACCCTTGGGAACGCCTCATGACAGACGCTCGACTGGCCGCACTCACCACCCGGCTGCCCCACCTCCGCCTGCTCACCGACCCGGCCGACCTGGAGCACTACGGTCGCGACTGGACGCGTCGCTGGACGCCGGCGCCGCTGGCCATCGCCCTGCCGGCCGATGTCGCCGAGGTGCAGGCCATCGTGCAGTGGGCCAACGAACAGAACGTGGCGGTGGTGCCTTCCGGCGGTCGCACCGGGCTATCCGGTGGCGCCGTCGCAGCCAACGGCGAGCTGGTGCTCAGCCTGGAGCGCATGAATCGCGTGCTCGGCTTCGACGCGGTGGATCGCACGCTCACCGTGCAGGCCGGCATGACCTTGCATGCCGTGCATGAGGCGGCGAAGGAACATGGCCTGATCTATCCCGTCGATTTTGCCGCGCGCGGCTCGTGTTCCATTGGCGGCAACATCGCCACCAATGCCGGTGGCATCCGTGTGATCCGCTACGGCAATACACGCGAATGGATTGCCGGACTGACCGTGGTGGCTGGCAATGGCGAACTGCTGCAGCTCAATCGCGGGCTGATCAAGAACTCCAGCGGCTACGACCTGCGCCAGTTGATGATCGGTTCGGAAGGCACGCTGGGCGTGGTGGTGGAGGCGACCTTGCGCCTGAGCGAACCGCCGCCGCCGTCGCAGGTCATGCTGCTTGCGCTACCGACCATGGACGCGTTGATGGAAGTGTTCGCGCTATTCCGTTCGCGGCTCACCTTGCAGGCGTTCGAATTCTTCACCGATATCGCCTTGCGCCATGTGCTGGCGCATGGCGCGCAACGCGCCATCGAAGGCGACCATCCGTACTACGTCGTCACCGAGTTCGATGCGGACGAGGCATCGCAGGATGCCGCGCTGCAGGCCTTTGAAACCGGCGTGGAACACGGCTGGATCAGCGACGGTGTGATGGCGCAGAGCGAAGCGCAGGCCGCTGCACTGTGGCGCCTGCGCGAAGGCATCACCGAGAGCCTTGCGCCGCATCGTCCGTACAAGAACGACATCTCGCTGCGCATCAGCGCGCTGCCGGTGTTCCTGCACGAAATCCAGACCTTGCTGGGGCACGAGTATCCGCATGCTGAAGTGGTGTGGTTCGGCCACATCGGCGACGGCAACCTGCACATCAACGTGCTGCGCCCGCAGGACCTTTCAGAGGCCGATTTCATCGCGCAATGCGAGCATGTCACCAAGCTGCTCGCCGATACCCTGCAACGCCACGGCGGCAGCATCTCGGCGGAGCACGGCATCGGCCTGGTGAAGCGTGCGTATCTTGGCAGCACGCGCAGCGAGGGCGAGATTGCCTTGATGCGTGGGGTGAAGCAGGTGTTTGATCCGAAGGCGTTGTTGAACCCGGGCAAGTTGTTTGCCTGATGAGTCCCGCGAACCCCGAAACGGGGGCAAGAGCCCGTAGCCCGGATGAAGCGCAGCGGGAATCCGGGGTCGCGTCGCATGGCACGACAAGGCCGCTTTTTTGGCCTGCGCCAGGTCTTCGTCGGGTGGCATGACATATCGGCTGATCCGCGAGGTTGATCCCGGATTCTCGCTGCGCTTCATCCGGGCTACGGGGCTCGTAAGCAAGGCCTAAGTCACGCGTTGCATGCTCTGGTGGACTCATCCACCCACAGGCCATCCCATGCAACGCCCCATTCGCAACATCCTTGCTCTTGCGCTGCTCGCCGCGTGCTCCTCGCACGCCGTGGCCGCCCCCCAGGCCGCATCGTTCAAGGTGATCTCGCAGCTTCCGCTGGGCGGCGTCGGCGGCTGGGATTACCTCAGCTTCGACGAGCAGAGCCGCCACCTGTTCGTGACGCGCGGTGATCGCGTGGAAGTGGTGGACGTGGACCAGAACAAGCGCATCGGCACCATTCCGGGTACGCAGGGCGTGCACGGCGTGGCGCTGGATCCGACGTCGCACCGCGGTTACACCAGCAATGGGCAGGCGGCTTCGGTGACGGTGTTCGATCTCAACACGCTGGCTGTGGTCGGCACCATCAAAGGTACGGGCGAGAAGCCGGACGCGATTGTCTACGATGCAGCGTCGAAGCACGTGTTCACCTTCAACGGCAAAGGCAAGTCCTTCAGCGTGATCGACCCGGCCAAGAACACCGTGATCGCTACCGTGCCGCTGTCGGGCAAGCCGGAATTCGCGGTGACGGACGAAGCCGGGCATATCTTCGTGAACAACGAAGACACGGCCGAGCTGATCAAGATCGACACGGCCACAAACAAGGTGGCCGGCACCTGGAAGCTCGGGGCCTGCGAGTCGCCGTCGGGCCTGGCCATCGACCGCAAGTATCACCGGCTGTTCTCGGTCTGCGACAACAAGCTGATGACGGTGAGTGATGCCGAGGCCGGCAAGGTGGTGGCCAGCGTCGCCATCGGCGAAGGCCCGGATGCGGTGGCCTTCGACGAGGGCACGGGCATGGTCTACAGCTCCAATGGCGAGAGCGGCAACATCACGGTGGTGCACCAGGATGACGCGGATCATTACAGCGTCGCCGCCACCGTTCCCACCCAGCCCAGCGCACGCACGCTGGCGCTCGATCCCAAGCTGCATCGCCTGTACCTGTCGGCCGCCACGCTGGCCGGCCCGGCGCAGGAGGGACATCACCCGGCCATCAAGCCGGACAGCTTCACCGTGCTGACGGTGGGCGCACCGTAAGGGGCGAAAACGGCCTTCTGATCGTCATCCCCGCCTTCGCAGGGATGACGGCCTCGGCGGGCCGTGGCAAGGCGCCGATCGGCTCAGGCGGGGTGGGGCGGCGTGTTAGCCTAATCAGCCGTCCCCGCTGCTCCAGGAGCCCCGCATGTCGCAGGAACTTCGCACCCTTTATCCCGAGATCGAGCCGTATGACAGCGGCATGCTCAAGGTTTCGGACCTGCACACGCTGTACTACGAGCAGAGCGGCAACCCCAACGGCAAGCCGGTGGTGTTCCTGCATGGCGGCCCGGGTGGTGGCACCAACCCGAAGTGCCGTCGCTTCTTCGACCCGGCGGTGTACCGCATCGTGCTGTTCGACCAGCGCGGCTGCGGCAAGTCCACGCCGCACGCCGAGCTGCACGACAACACCACGTGGAACCTGGTCAACGACATCGAGCGCATCCGTGGACACCTCGGCATCGATCGCTGGCAGGTGTTCGGCGGTTCGTGGGGCTCCACGCTGGCGCTGGCCTATGCCGAAACGCACCCGGAGCGTGTGACCGAACTGGTGTTGCGCGGCATCTTCATGCTGCGTCGCTGGGAGCTGGAGTGGTTCTACCAGAAGGGCTGCGACGCGCTGTATCCGGATGCGTGGGAAACCTACCTGAAGGCCATTCCGGAAGCCGAGCACGGTGACCTGATGAGCGCCTATCACCGTCGCCTCACCAGCACCGATCCGGTGGTGCGCGTGGAAGCGGCGCGCGCATGGTCCGTGTGGGAAGGCGCAACCAGCTATTTGCATCAGGACGAGGGTCACATCCAGTCCAGCGGCGAGGACGAATTCGCGCTGGCTTTCGCCCGCATCGAATGCCACTACTTCGTGCACGGCGGCTTCTTCGAACACGACGACCAGCTGCTGCGCAACGTCGGCCGCATCCGCAACATCCCGGCTGTCATCGTGCAAGGTCGCTATGACGTGGTGTGCCCGATGCGCAGCGCGTGGGATCTGCACCGCGCCTGGCCAGAAGCCGACCTGCGCGTGGTGCAGGACGCCGGCCATTCCGCGTTCGAGCCGGGCAATATCTCCGAACTGGTCAAGGCCACCGACCGCTTCCGCGGCTGATCAAACCCGCCTTGCCCGTGGAACCCCGGCCGGTAACGGCCGGGGTTTTTCATGTGCGGTGGTGCTCAGCCGGCGGGCAGTTGCTTGGTGCCGAAGATCTTGTCCCCCGCGTCGCCGAGCCCCGGCAGGATGTAGCCGTGCTCATTGAGGCGTTCGTCGATGGAGGCGGTGTAGATCTCCACGTCCGGGTGCGCCGCTTCGATGCGCTGGAGCCCTTCGGGCGCCGCGACCAGGAACAGGCCCTTGATGCGCTTGCAGCCAGCGGCCTTGAGCATGTCCACGGTGGCGACCAGGGTGCCGGCCGTGGCCAGCATCGGGTCGACGATGAGCGCGATGCGCTCGTCCATGCGGCCGGTGAGCTTTTCGTAGTAGGCGATGGGCTTGAGGGTTTCCTCGTCGCGCTGCAGGCCCACCACGCTGACCTTGGCCGCGGGGATCATGTCGAGCACGCCGGGCAGCATGCCCAGGCCAGCACGCAGGATCGGCACGATGGTGACCTTCTTGCCCTTGATCTGATGCACGGTGAGCGGCCCGGCCCAGCCTTCGATGCGCTGCTCCACCGTTTCCAGGTCCTTGGTGGCCTCATAGGTGAGCAACGACGCCACTTCGGAGGCGAGTTCGCGGAACTCCTTGGTGCTGATGCCGGCGCGGCGCATCAGGCCGAGTTTGTGCTGGATCAGGGGATGGTGGACTTCGACGATCTTCATGGGGCAAACCTGGCTGCAGAGTCGGGTGATTGTCACTCACCCCGCGTGAGCGGGGCGAGGGGTTTGTGCAGGTGGAGTGCCTGATCGACGCGTGCATGCGCCACCAGATCCGCGTCGTGGCTGACCAGTACCAGGGTGCCACGGTACGTAGTGAGCGCCTGCTCGAGCAACTGGCGGCTGTCCAGGTCAAGATGACTGTCCGGTTCGTCGAGCAGCAGCAGGTCGTAGGGCTCGATGGCGCTGTCCAGTGCGAGCAACGCCAGCTTGACGCGTTCGCCGCCGCTGAGCTGGCCCGCCGGCAGGTCGGCGCGTTCAGCGCGAAGGCCGATGCCCGCAAGGAACTCGCGATAGCGCGTGGGTGCGTGTCCCGGTGAAAGCGCACGCAGGTTATCCAGCGCACTGTGCTCGTCGCGCAGCAGGCTGTAGTGCTGGTCGATCAGCAGCCGTCGTTCGCCGTGGCGCAGTCGGCCGGCACGCAGCGGTTGCGTACCTGCGATGGCGGCGAGCAGGCTGGATTTGCCGCTGCCGTTGTCCCCGCCCAGGTGCAACCGTTCTCCGGGCGCCAGGTAGAGGTCAATCGGCTGGTCGTGACCATGCGATGGAATCGCGCCTTCAAGCTGCAGCGAGGCATGCGTGGCCGGCTGGTGGCCGAGGTCGAAGCGCTGCGCACGATGCATGTCGACGCGTTCGCGGGCCTGGCTGAGCTGCTCACGCTGTCGCGCCTGCTGCGCACGTTGTGCCGTCAGCAGCCGGGCACCGGTGTCTTCCGAACGCTGTTTCTGGCGATCCAGCAGGATCGTGGGCAGGTTGGCGTTGGCACGCTCGCGGCTGGCTTTCTGTTGTCGCTGGGCGAGGCGCTGCCGGTCTTCCTGTTGCCGCCGGTCCAGGGCTTTCTGCTCGCGTCGTGCTTGTTCCAGCTGCCGTTCCGCAGCGTGTTGCTCGGTGTCGCGTTGCGCGGCGTAGCTCGCGTAGTTGCCGCCATAGCGGCGCAGGCCGAGCGGCGACAGCTCGTCGATGCTTTCCACGTCGCTGAGCAACTGGCGGTCATGGCTGATCAGCAGGTAGCCGCCGGCATGCGCGGCGAGGCTTTCGCGCAGCCAATGACGGCCACGGTGATCCAGGTGATTGCCGGGCTCGTCCAGGATCAGGAAGTGATGCGCGTGCGCGAACATCTGCACCAGTCGCAGGCGCACCCGTTCGCCGCCACTAAGGCTTGCCCAGTGGCGCGCCGGGTCATCGGGCAGGCCCGCATCGTCGAGCCAGCGACGGACACGCTCGCGCATGTCCCAGTCGTCGCCCAGCGTCTGGAAGTCGGCAGGGTCCACGCTGCCGGCCTCGATGCGTTGCAGTGCGTGAAGCTTGTGGTCGATGCCCAAGGCCGCCGCGATGCTGCCCGTATCGGGCGCCCATCGTTGCGGAAGGTAGGCTAGTTCGACATGACGCGTCACGCTGCCGTGCGTCGGTGCAAGCTGGCCGGCGAGCACGCGCGCCAGCAGCGATTTGCCGCTGCCGTTGCGTCCCACCAGCGCATGCCGGTTGACGGAAAAGGAAACGTCGATATCGCTGAAAACGGCGTCGCGCCCGGCCGGGGCAAAGCCGAGGTGTCGTGTGGTGATGGCTGGAACTGTCATAGACCCTCCGGGTGGGGAGTGGCATACGACAGGGGGTCTGGCGCGAAACGCGCGGGGATGTCGACCGCCCTGTCACTCGTGGCCGCACGCGACGCGCCTGGAAAGGCGACGGTCAGTGGGCAGGCGAGTGGCTTAGAGGCGCATGTCGGCGGTGAATCCCTGGGAGATGTGAAACGACAGCATAGCAGATGGGGCTTAACGCCCATAAAAAAAGGGCGCCGGTCCGCACCGACGCCCTTGTCGCCGCAGCGCGATCAGTGCGAGGCGCTGTGCTCGTTGCTCAGGCAGCTGCTCATGAACTGCTTGCGCGCATCACCCTTCAGCGACTTGGCTTGCGGATCGGCATTACAGGCCTTCATCTTTTCCTGTTGCGTCATCTTGGTCGGCGCCGCCGGGGCTTCACCCTTCAGGCAGCTGCTCATGAAGGCCTTGCGGTCGTCGCCGGTCTTGCCCGTCGCCTGCTTGTTGCAGTCGGTCATGCGTTGCTGCTGAGCATTCTTGGCGGGCGCGCTGCTGCCGGCGTCCTGCGGGGCGGCAAAAGCGGTGGAGGCGGCAAAGGCCAGCGCAACGCTGGCAACCATCAGGCTCAAACGCGAAGACATGCGGGTACCCTCCTTGATGACCGGCGAGTGCCGGTGGCACCAGTCTATGTCCGTGGGCGGGGTGGCGGGGAGGGGCGTTGGGGCCTGGGCGCCACGGGCCGTTCAGCCTGGCTGATGTCACTGGCGCATTTTCTGGTCCGCTGCTTGCACCGGCCGTCTGCCATGTCATCACTTCACCGTCATCCCTGCTTTCGCAGGGATGACGGTGAAGCAGGGTTGTGCGGAGCGGGAAGTGTGCAAGTCCGCTACCCCGATATCGCTCCGGCACCGCTCTCATGGCTGCAAAGAAAAAACCACGCCCGTTTCCGGGCGTGGTCTCCATGCAGTCTTGAAACGTCGGATCAGTGCCCGCGTCCGTGGCCCTGATCGTCGTGGTCCTCGCCCTGTTGGTCTTCGCTGCCATGCGGCTTCTGCTCGCCGAGCTTGCCCGGCACGAACAGATCCACCACGAAGCCATCGTGATCGGACACGCCGATGGCCTTGCGCGAGTCCGTGGCGGTGGCGGCGTCGGCCGCCATCTGCACCGGTGCGTCCAGGTCGGCGCGGCCGTACTGCATCTTCAGGAAGCGCAACCGCGCCGACTGATTGAGCAGGGCATGATCCAGCACCTGCACGGTCGGTACTTCGCGGCCGGAGTTGCCGGAACCCGCCACGGTGTAACCCTGGATGGGGCCGAACTTCTCGGTGAACAGGAACGAGTAGCGATCGTTCGCGGGCACCGATTCCACGGCATTCCAGAGCGCCGGGAACACGAGGTTCTTGCCCAGCTTCAGCTGGTTCTCGCTGTCCTTATACTTGCCCGAGATCAGGCCAACCATGTCCACCCAGCCGTCGCTGAACTGATAGGCGTTGAAGTCGCCCACGATCAGCAGCGGCTGCCACGGGTTGGTGGTCTGCAGGGTCTGCACCTGGCGCGCCAGTGAACTGGCCTGCAGGAAGCGCTTCTGGCGATCGCGCACGGCGGTGGCGTCATCCTTGTCCACGTTGGTGCGCGCCTTGGTGTGCACAGAGATCACCTGGAAGCGCACGCCGCGCGCTTCGGCCGTGATCAGCAACGGCGGATGATCGTGCACGAAGGCGGTCTGGCCGTTGTCGTTCCAGCTTTCATCCGCAGCCAGCTGCTGCACCGACACCACGTGGACACGATCGCTGCGCACCAGGAAGCCGACATTGATGCCGCTGGGGTCGTGACCCGGCAACAGGTAGGCGTTGTACTTGACGCGATAGTCGTCACCCAGCTGCGTGGCCAGGCCCTGCAGCAGCGGCAGGCTCTTCACTTCTTCCACCGACAGCACGTCGGGCAACTGCAGCACGCTGCCGATGTAGGCGGAAAGACGTTGCGTCTTCAGTGCCACGTCGGTCGCGGTGGGTTCCTTGCTGTCGCCGCTGCACGTGTAGACGGTGTTGAAGTCGGTGTCGCAGAAGCGCTCGGTGTTGAGTGCGCCGACGCGCAGGGCATACGGCGCGGTGGGCGACACCGCGCGCGGCATCTCCGCCACGTGCTTGAGCTTGATCGAGGTGGGGATGAATGTGTACGCGCCGAAGTCATACGAGATGACGCCTTCCGCGCGGAACGTGGTGCCGGCCACGAACGGCGTGTTGAGCGGCACGGCGCCGAAGTCGGCGGTGTTCATCTTGAACACCTCGGGGTTGCCGCTCCAGTGGGGCAGCGTGACGCCCTCGGCCACCTGCGTGCCGTAGCGCACGCCGGGCAGGCGCAGCGAACGCTTGCCGTTGGCGGTGATGCTGACCTCTGCATACGGCTCGGTGCTGAAGCGCTTGTTGCCCGTATTGATCATGCCGTTCTCGATCACCACGCGCATGCCCACGAAACACTGGAAGTTGGTGGTGCCGCAGGACAGCGTGTCGGGATCGGAGGAGGGCACCTTGTCGCCGAACACCACCGGTGCCGGCAGGCGGCTGCCATGCGCGGTCACGCTGATGACGGCGTTCTTCAGTTCCGGCAGGTTGTAGTAGTTGTCGACCGTGGCATCCACGTTCACCACGTCACCCACGGCCACTGAAGGCTGGGTGGAGGTGAACACGTAGATGCCGTTGGACGTGAGCGGGTCGGCATCGGCGCGGGCGTCCGGCGTCTGCATGGTGAAGCCCGCCGGGCCCACGGCAGTGACGATGTTGCCCCGGGTGATCACCGACTTGCCCACCAGCGGCGATACCTGCCCGCGACCCTGGATTTCCCAGATTTCGGCGGCCACCGGGATGTCGTACAGGATGGCACCCATGGCGGTGTCGCGCGCCAGCGGCAGGTTGCCGGAGGGGTTGCTCAGCTTGACCTCGAAGGCCTTGTCGTCGGCCGGCGTGCTGCGGCCGTGCACCACCACGTTGAAGCTGGCCTGGGTCTGCCCCTCGGCAATGTTCACGGTGGTGTCGAGCGCGTCGTAGTCACCGTTGGCGGCGACGGCGGTGAGGTCACGGGTGGTGGCCTGCACGGTGACGCCGCCGGTCGGGGCCGGCTGGGTCAGGGTGACGGTGAACGGCATCGGCACATCGGCGGCGCTGCGCACCTTCACGCTGGCGTCTGCAATGGAGAACGCCTGGCCCAGTACGGCGCACGGGCTGGTGCTGCTGCGCGGTGCGGTGGGCGATGCCACCACGAAATCCGCCTGGTTGTTGCCGGTGTTCACCGGCAGGCCGGAGGCATCGGTGCTGCGGGCGTAGCCCTTGTCGGCGTTGGTGCCGCCCAGCGAGGCGAGCGGGGTGCCGGCCTTGTAGGCCGAGCCGGAGGACAGGCCCACCTGATCGATCAGCTGGCCGTTGGCATCGAGAATGGCCAGGCCGCCGTCGTCGGTGACGCCGGTGCTGTACTTCACATCGCCGGCGACATTGCCGGAATAGCCGCCGCTGGCACCGTTGGTCAGCAGCAGGAAACAGCCGGAGGCGATGGAGGTGCCGCTGGGCAACGTCAGGCGCGTGCCGGTGGTACCGCTCGCATTGGACGCATTGAACTTGTAACCGGACAGGTCCAGTGCCTTGGTGCCGCTGTTGAACAGCTCGACGAATTCGTCGTTGCCGCCCGCCGGGCCACGAACTCGGAACTGGCTGATGCTCAGGTCGGCTGCCTGTGCGGAGGTCGCCGACAGCATGACCAGCAGCGCAGCCACCAGGGCGCGCCGTATGTGCGTAGGTTTCATTGACCACTCCCTTGCCTGGGTCCGGGCTGGACCCCATCGGCGGAGGAGGCTAGTAAGTTTTTACGACAGTTTCGCGAATGAAAACGGCGCCATGTCGCGCTTTTGCGAAGCCGGTAGCGTTTTTGAAACCGTACCGCTCCGCATGCATGCGGGACGCGGGTATCTGCGGCATGGCCGTTGTTCAACAGGCCATGCCGCTGACGCCTTCAATTGACTCAGGCCGCTTCGGCCTTGAGCTTGCGCGGCCCCTGCAGCAGGGCCTGGCGCACGTGCGACACCACCAGATCCACTTCGGCGCTGGTGACCAGGAAGTGCGGGGTGAAACGCAGCGAGTTGGTACCGCCGTGGATCACGCCCACGCCACGCAGGCGCATGAATTCCTCGGTGGAGTTGGCGCCATAGCACTTGAACTCCGGCGCCAGCTCACAGGAGAACAGCAGGCCGGTGCCCTGCACCTTGGTGATCAGGCCGCCCAGCTCGTTCTTCAGCGCGTTGAGCTTGTCGAAGAATTCCTTGCCGCGCTCGCGGATGTTGTTGCGCACCTCATCGGTGAGCTCGTTGAGCGTGGCCAGCGCCACGTCCAGCGCGCGCGGGTTGGCGGTCATGGTGTTGCCGTAGATGCCCTTGCGGTACAGCTCGGCAGTGTGCTCGGTCACGGCAAGCACCGACAGCGGATACTGGCCAGCGTTGAGCGCCTTGGAGAAGGTTTCGAAATCCGGCGGCGCGAGCTTCTCGAAGCCCGGGTAGTCGGTGATCGAGAGCACGCCATGCGCACGCAGACCCGCCTGGATGGAATCGACCAGCAACAGCGAGCCGTGCGCTTCGGTGAGCGCGCGTGCCTTCTGATAGAACTCCGGGGTTACCGCGCGACCTGGATCGCCTTCGCCCATCACCGGTTCCAGGAACATCGCCTCGATAAACCAGCCGTTCTTGTCGGCGTCGGCGAACACGGCTTCCAGCTGCGCGATGTCGTACGGCTGCACGGTGAGCAGCGTGTCTTCGTGGCGATAGCTCGCCAGATGCTGCAGATAGGTCTTGCGCGTGGAATCGGAATACAGCGCCGGCTTGTCGGTGCGGCCGTGGAAGGCGCCCTTCACCGCAACGCGCTTGATGGTGCGGCCCGCGTAACGCGCGCCAGCATCGGTGAGCAGCTTGGCGTTGACGTCGGCGATGCGGCAGGCGAGACCCACCGATTCGGAACCGGAGTTGAGCGCCAGGTAACGCGCGTACGGATTGCTGCCGCGGTTGCGACCCAGCTCGCGATCCATCGCCTTGGTGAAGCGCATCTGCGAAATGCTCGGCGTCATCACGTTGGCCATCACCTGCGGACGCGCCAGCGCGGCATCGATGGCAGCATGGTTGTGGCCGAAGCCGAGCATGCCGTAGCCGCCGTTGTCGTGGATCACCGCACCCTTGAAGCTCACCACCCACGGGCCGCGCGCGGCCGCCGGAAGGTACGGGTTGATGGCGTCGTCCGGGTAGAAATTGACGAACTCTGTCTGCGACGTTGCGAGCTGTTCGGCTTCGTCCAGCTTGAGGAAATCACCCAGCTCGCTGCGCAGTTCGCGGTGACGCGCCACGGCATCGCCGATGGCTTGCGTCAGCTCAGGATGAGTCGCGGCAAAGCGCTCGATCGTCGCGTCATCGAGGCCGGTGGTCAGCGGTGCGCCGCCGAATTCGCGCAGTTCGCGCAGCTGATCAATCACGCCCATGAGTTCCTCCTTCAAGGTCGACTTGCCTGCCGTCCCGATGGCAGCCGCATCGACATGTTCACGAATTGCATGGTTGTGGAAACGCGAGACCGAAGGCGTTTCCCGGCTCTGTGGCCATGTCGCACTGCGATCCTCACGGATGTGGCAGCGCAACGTCCGTCCGAGCATAACTCGGTGTTGTCGCCGCCGTAACCCCGGGTGACGCTTGTCACCTGCGCTGCCTGACGTGGGCAACTGCTGGCAAACCGTTGCCCTGCCTAGCATGGCAGGCAGGGAGGAGTAGCCATGGACAAACCTGCAGCAGTGGTCGCCAGCCTGGCTGGCGCCGTCAAACGTTATGGCGCTTTAACGGCGCTGGATGGTCTCGATCTCATGCTGCACCGCGGCGAATTGCTTGCGTTGCTCGGGCCCAACGGCGCCGGCAAAAGCACGGCAATCAGCCTGCTGCTGGGGCTGGTGCGGGCCGACGCCGGGCAGGTGGAATTGTTCGGCCGGGATCCGCAGGAGATCGACGCGCGTCGTCGCATCGGCGTGATGCTGCAGTCCGCGGCGTTGCCCCTGACCTTGCGTGTATCTGAACTGTTGCGGCTGACCATGAGCTACTACCCGGCACCGCGTTCGCTGGAGGAATCGGCACAGCTCGCCGGCATCAGCGATCTGCTGTCACGCCCTTATGGGGCACTCTCGGGCGGGCAGCAACGCCGCGTGCAGTTTGCGCTTGCGCTGTGCGGGCGGCCGGAGTTGTTGTTCCTCGATGAACCCACCGTCGGCATGGATATCGATGCACGCCAGAAACTGTGGCTGACAATACGGCGACTGGTCAGCGAAGGCTGCGCGGTAGTGCTCACCACGCATTACCTGGAAGAAGCCGAAGCGCTGGCCCAGCGCGTGGTGGTGCTGGGCAAGGGGCGCGTGCTGAGTGAAGGCAGCGTGGACGCCTTGCGCTCGCGCGTGGCAATGACACGCATCCGCTGCATCAGTGACCTCGATGCGGCGGCGCTGTTGCAATGGCAAAGCGTGTCCCTTGCGGAGCGCGATGGCGTGCATCTGCATGTGCATACCGATACGCCGGAGCAGGTGCTGCGACGGATGCTGGATGCCGATCCTGCATTGTCGGAACTGGAAGTCCGTCGCGCCGGCCTTGCCGAAGCGTTCACCGAACTTACCCGCGACGGCGGAACGGAAAAGGAGGCTGCGTGATGTCGAGCATTGCCATCGAAACGGCACCGTCGCGGATCATGCCGGTGCATCGCCTGGTCGGCGCCTACCTGGCCGAGGCACGCACGGAATGCGTGCGCTATCTGCGCGCTCCCGGTTTCCTGTTGCCGGTGACCTTGTTCCCGACCCTGTTCTACCTGTTGTTCGGCGTGGTGATGGCGCATGGCGCCGATGCGGACGCCGCGCGTTACCTGCTTGCCAGCTACGGCGTGTTCGGCGTGATGAGCCCCGGCCTGTTCGGTTTCGGCGTGTCGCTGGCGGTGGAGCGGGAAAATGGCCTGCTCACGCTCAAACGGGCCTTGCCCATGCCACCCGGCGCCTACCTGCTTGGGAAAATGGTGATGGCGATGTTCGCGGCGGGCGTGGTCATCGTGTTGTTGCTGGCGCTGGCTACGGGATTGGCCCATGTACGGTTGGATGCAACGCAGGCCTTGTCGCTGCTGCTCACCGGCGTGCTGGGTGTATTGCCGTTCTGCGCGCTGGGCATGCTGGTGGGCACGCTGGTGAAAGGGCAGAGCGCGGCGGGGGTGGTCAACATCATCTACCTGCCCATGTCCTTCCTGTCGGGCCTGTGGATTCCGCTGGCCATGCTGCCGACCGCCCTGCAGCGGATCGCGCCCGTCTGGCCCAGCGCCCACCTGCAGCCGCTGGCCCTGGCTGCGCTGGGCCTGGGGCATGGCAGCCCCTGGCCCCACGTGGGTGTGCTGCTGGCCTATGGCGTGGCGTTTTTTCTGCTGGCGGCACGCCGCCTGCGACGCGTGGGTTGAAGTAGCATGCACGGTGGACAGAGGGATCACGCAGAGGTAGGCACGGTGCATCAGAAGCTACGAGCCTGGTTCACGCCAGCCCCCGATTCGCTGGTGGCCATCAGTGTCCAGAAGGGCAAGTCGCCCTGGGTGGATGCCATCCACCTGCTGTGGTCGGTCTGGGTGTTCGTCATTCCGGCGTTCAGCACGTACACATGGCAGTGGGCGCTGTTCACGCTGGCCACCTATCCGCTGTTCCTGCTGCTGTATGCGAAGTGCTGCATCAGCTCGCGCCATCGTTCGCCGTATTACGCGTTCGGCCTGGTGGCCATGTCGCTGGTGCTGCTGCCGTTCTACCCCAGTGCGCTGACCTACTTCGTGTACGGCACCATCATGCTGCGCGGCTGCCGCATGGGGCTGAGCCGCTACATGGCCTTGCTGGTGCTGCTCAACGCGATCCTGCTGACGGAAACAACGCTGCTGCATTACCCGTGGCAGGCGGTGATCTGGATGCCGGTGACGTCGATCATCATCGGGTTGCTGGTGCATGCCGAGCGCCAGAGCGACGAAAAGGAAGCCGAGCTGCGCCTGTCGCATGACGAGGTGCGCCGCCTTGCCGCGCTGGCCGAGCGCGAGCGCATTGGTCGCGACCTGCACGATCTGCTGGGCCACACCCTGTCGCTGATCACGTTGAAGCTGGAGCTGTCGCGCAAGCTGCTGGACCGCGACACCGAGGCTGCCAAGCGCGAACTGACCGAAGCGGAACGCGTGGCCCGCCACGCCTTGTCGGAAGTGCGTTCGGCCGTGTCGAACATCCGCGCCACCGATCTGGCGGCGGAACTGGCCGCCGCCCGCCTGATGCTGGAGTCGTCCACCGTCTCGTTCGAATGCAACGAGCTGCCGTCGTCCTTGCCGGTCGAGGTGGAACGTGGCCTTGCGCTGGTGCTGCGCGAAGCGGTGACCAATATCGCCCGTCACGCGCGGGCCACCCGCGCGCAGGTGACGGCCAGCGTGGCCCATCAAAGCCTTCGGCTGAGCATCGAAGACAACGGACGTGGCGGCATCGACGCGCACGGCAATGGCCTCAAGGGCATGCGTGAACGCGTGTGTGCGCTCGGCGGCACGCTTGAGGTGATTTCGCCACGGGGGCGCGGTACGCGGCTGGAGATCGCCGTGCCCCTGCGTGCCCGCCAGACGCCACGCGCGAACGTGGCGGAGGCTGATGCGCCGGACGCCGTCGCGCCCGAGTGGACGCCGCAGGAGCACCACGCGACATGAAGGATTGGTTCAAGCCCCATCCCGATTCGCTGCTTGGCAAGCTGGGCTCGCCGACCTACCTGCGGTGGGAGTCGCTGGCGAACCTGGCCTGGGTGATTGCGCTGTTCATTGCGCCGCTGGCCGATCCGCGCATGAGCTGGACACGCTGGCTGCTACCTACCGCGGCGTCGGCGCCGCTGTACCTGTACCTGCATTTCAGGGTGTACACCGGACCGTATCGCCTGTTGCCCTGGTATGCCGGCGCGATGGCGGCGCTGGGGTTCATCGTGTGGCCGTTCAACGGCGTGGCGCTGGGTTACGTGGTGTCGGCGGCGATGTGCCTGGCCTATTTGCCATCGCTGCGGCGCTGGCTCGTTGCGCTGGTGCTGCTGGCCATTCCCACCGCCATTGTGGGGCAGTTGCAGCACGTGTCGCCCTGGATCATGCTGGTAGTGGGGCTGGCCTCGGTGGTGTCCGGCTTCGGGCATTTTCTGCGCATGAACAACCATCGCAAGGACGCCGCGCTGCGCCTTTCACAGGAAGAAGTCCGACGCCTGGCGACGCTGGCCGAGCGGGAACGCATCGGCCGCGACCTGCATGATCTGCTGGGCCATACGCTGTCCCTGGTAACGATCAAGTCGGAGTTGGCGCGCCGGCTGGCCCTGGTTGATCCCGAACGCGCCCAGCGAGAAATGGAAGAGGTCGAGCGCGTGGCGCGACATGCCCTGGCGGAAGTGCGCACGGCAGTCACCGGCATGCGTCGTGGCGATCTGGCGGCCGAGCTGGTGTCGGCGCGCCTCATGCTGGAGGCGTCCGGCGTCGGTTTCAATGGCGCCTTGCCGGAAGGCACACTGCTGCCGCCGCAGGTGGAGGCGCCTCTGGCGTTGGTGCTGCGCGAAGCGGTGACCAACATCCACCGGCACGCCAAAGCGCAGTCGGCCAGTGTCACCTTCCAGGTCGAGAAGGGGCATCTCCAGATGCAGGTCAGCGACGACGGTTGCGGTGGGCTCAGCGCGCACGGCAATGGCGTAAGCGGCATGCGCGAACGCGTGCGTGCACTCGGTGGCAATGTTCAGATCGATTCGCCGCCGCGACGTGGCACGGTGCTGACCGTGCGCGTTCCGCTGGACCGTAAAAGCGTGCCGGACGTCGCAGCGGATGCGCCGCCCACGGAGTTGGATAACAGGAGTGCTGCATGATTCGTGTTTTGCTGGCCGAAGACCAGGCGATGGTGCGCGGCGCATTGTCTGCGCTGCTCAATCTTGAAAGCGATATCGAGGTGCTGGGTTCTGCCGCGGATGGCGAAGCCGCGTGGCGCGAATTGCAACGGTTGAAGCCCGACGTGCTGGTCACCGATATCGAAATGCCGGGGCTCACCGGGCTGGAACTGGCGCAGCGCATCCAGCGCCATGAGTTGCCGATGAAGGTGATCATCGTGACCACCTTTGCCCGTCCTGGCTTCCTGCGTCGCGCGCTGGATGCCGGCGTGTCGGGTTATCTGCTGAAGGATGCGCCGGCCGAGAACCTCGCCGAGGCGCTGCGTATGGTGCACCGGGGTGGCCGTGCCATCGATCCGCAGCTGGCGCTGGAAGCCTGGTCGGAGGCGGATCCGCTGAATGACCGCGAGCGGCAGGTGCTGCGACTGGCCGGTGAGGGGCAGTCGGCCAACGACATTGCCACCCAGCTCAACCTGTCGCATGGCACGGTGCGCAATTATCTCTCCGAGGCCATCGGCAAGCTCGGCGCGGCCAATCGCATCGAGGCCTATCGTCTCGCCCGCCAAAAGGGCTGGCTGTAGCCAGCAGGCAGGCGTTCGGGTGCAATAGCGCCCGGAATGTTTTCGCGAGTGTGCCCTTGGTCTCCACGCTGTCCCGATGGATCACCCGGTTGGCGTGGCTGTTGTCGGCGGCCGCGCTGACGGCGTGCGCCGGCAAGACGACGCCGCTGCCCAATGATGCCTATGTGTGGCAGCGCCAGTGGACGCCCGGCCTCGTGCACGCGCTGGCCGAGGATGGCGCGTCGGTGCATGCGTGGCGTGTGTTGGCGGGTGAGATGGATGTGCACGGGCAATGGCGCACTTTCACGCCGGACTGGCGTGCGCTGGCCGGCAGTGGCAAGCCGGTGATCGCCGTGGTGCGTATCGAAGGGCAGCTGCAGCAATGGGACGAAGCAACGCTGCTGGCCGATGTGCAGGCCGTGCTCGCGCTCTGGCGGCAGCAGCCGTTCATGCTGGCCGGCGTGGAGATCGATCACGACTGTGCCACCTCGCGCCTGCCTGCCTATGCCCACTTTCTTCAGGCGCTGCGCCCGTCGCTGTGGCCGCACGAGCGGCTGTCGGTGACGGCCTTGCCCACGTGGCTGGACAGTCCCGATCTCGATGCCTTGCTCGCGCAGGCGGATGAATCCGTGCTGCAGGTGCACGCCGTGCAGTCGCCGCGCGCCGGCTTGTTCAATGCGGCATCGGCCGATCGCTGGCTGGCCGCGTTCGCCCACCATGCGCGCAAGCCATGGCGCGTCGCGCTGCCGGCGTACGGCACGCGGGTGAACTGGGACGATCAGGGCCGGGTCGCGTCGATTGATAGCGAACGTCCCACGCTGGTGAGTGCGGAAGGTGCCAGCGAACTGTTTGCCGATCCGCGTGCCATGCAGCGTTTCGTCGCCACGCTGGAGAAGGACGCGCCACGTGGCCTGGCCGGCATCGTGTGGTTCCGCCTGCCCACCGGCGACGATGCGCGCGCGTGGAGCGCGGCAAGCTGGCGAGCCGTGCTGGGCCGGACTCCGTTGCAGGCCTCGCTGCTGGCCCGGGCGGGCGCCACCGATGATCCGCATCGCTACGACGTCCAGCTGGTGAATGACGGCGATGCCGACCTGTCACTGCCACCCCTGATTCGCATCAACGGCGCGTGCCAGGCGGCCGATGGTGTCAACGGCTATGGGCTGCAGCGCGGTGAGCGTGGCCTCTATCTGCAGCGCGGGCGGGTGGGCGTGCTGAGGGCGGGCAGGCAGCTGGCGGTGGGATGGGTGCGTTGCGACGCCGCGCCCGGGCTTTCCGTCGAATTCTGAAGTTCGTGCACGCGGGCTTTCCGCCATAATCGCCGCTTGCGGGCGCGGAGCGCCCTTTGACAGGTGAAACCATGTTGAAGCGCCAATGGATCGTCGCTGCGGTGGTGGCCGGCCTTGCCGGTGCCGTTGCCTGGGCGTGTGGCCCCATGTTCCCCAACCAGTTGCTTGATCAGCGTGCCGCTACGCTGAAGGCGGTGCCGCAGAACAGCTTTGCGTTCGAAGCCCAGCACCTGCTGCCGGCCACTGATACGTTGTCGGCCGACGAAACGACGTCTTACGGCGGCGAGCAGAAGGATGGCGCCGCGGAGGCGAAATCGCAGGGCCTCTCCGTTGAGCAACTCGCACGCGTAAAGGCGTTGCGCGAACTCCCTTCCGGTGATGAGGCCTTTGAAGCGGGCAAGGACCTGCCGGCCGACTTGCGCGCCTACGTGGCTGGCGCGGTGGATTTCGCCGGGGACAAGGAAGACGCTGCCGTCGCCCGTTTCGAGCAGGTGCTGGCCTTGCCGCTGGAACAGGCCCGGCTGCGCTCGGTGTGGGCCGCCTACATGCTGGGACGCATCCACGCGGGTCGCGCGAACGATGCCGCTTCGGATCCTGCCGTGTTCCCGCGCGAACGTGCCGCGTCGGCCAAGGCCTTTGGGCTGGCGCGCGCCCGCGCGGTGGATGGCGCGTCCGACACGCAGGGCCTGGCCGTGGCCAGCTTCGGCGAAGAGGCGCGCCTGTATCTCTACGATCACGGCAGGCAGTGCAGCTGGGGTGATCTGAACGGCACGCCGGAACAGGACGCGGTCGACGGTGCCGACGGCGATGACGCCGGCAAGGACACACATGCCAAGGAAGCACGCCCACCCTGCGGTAATGGGATGGCAGCGGACGACCTGAAGAAGGCGATCACGCTTTACGCGGCACAGGCCGGGCATCGATCCGACAGTGCCGTGAATTCGCTGGTGGCCGTGGCCGACTTCGCCATGCGCCAGCCTCGCCTGGTCGACGCACTGATCGACAGCCCCGTGCCACAGCGACTGCTGGTGGCGTATGCGCTGGCGCGCATGGGTGGCGAAGCCGAAGACACCCGTGCGAATGCAGGAAAGCCCACGACCGACCCTCGCCTCGTTGCGCTGGTGCAGGGCATCGAAAAGCGCGGTCTGGAGCAGGTGGCAGGTGCGGATCGACTCGCCTCGCTGGCCTATCAGGTCGGCAATTACCCGCTTGCGACGAGCCTGGTCGGGAAGTCGTCCGGGCCGCTGGCGGACTGGGTGCGCGCCAAGCTTGCACTGCAGAAGGGCGACATGGCGGCTGCAGCGGCCGCCTATGCCGCCGCAGCGAAGGCCTTCCCCAAGGTGGGCGATGCACAGGCTGCCATCGAGCCTTCCAACGTCAACCTGATCACCGGTGAGCAGGGCGTGCTGGCGCTGGCGCGTGGCGAGTATGTCGAAGCCATGGGTCATCTGTACGACGCGGCGTCGTCGGTAGGTGGCGATGGCAACGTGTACGAGGACGAAGGCGATTTGGCAGGCATCGGTTACGGCAACGATGCGGCCTATGTCGCCGAGCGCGTGCTGACGGTGGACGAGCTCAAGCAGTTCGTGGACGCGCGTGCACCCGAATCGCCGGTGCCGCCCAGGGACAAGCAGGCGGACAACTATTACCGCACGCTGCTGCCCCTGGCGGACAACCTGCGCTGGCTGCTGGCACGCCGCCTGATGCGGGCGGGCCGGTACGACGAGGCCTTCGCTTATTTTCCCAAGGACGACGATCCGCGTATCCAGGTCTCCGACGACGACGGCAAGACGCAGCCCGCCAATTTGCGCAGCAAGGCACACGCGTACACCGACGCCCTGCACGACAGCCAGCATGCCTGGACGGATATCGGCAAGGCCGAAGCCCTGTACAAGGCCTCCGTGATCGCCCGCGAAGACGGCATGGAGATCCTGGGTTACGAACAGGATCCCGATTTCAACGACAACGGCGGTTCGTACCAGGGCGGCAGCGGGCAGACGGCCGAATCGCTGAAGCAGGCCTATGTCACCGATGGCGAGCGCCAGCGCCATGCCCAGAGCGTGGCAAAGCCGGATTACCGTTTCCACTATCGCTATATCGCCGCCGATACCGCGTCGCAGGTGGCGGACCTGCTGCCGCCGCGTTCGCAGGCATTCGCTGCGGTGATATGCAAGGCCACCGGCTGGATGATGGAGGGGCCGCCGGACTATGAGGACAACTACCAGGGGTACGGCGAGGCCAAGCCCACCGCACCGTCTGAGCGTGAGCGCCGCGTGGCGACCTACTACCAGCGCTACGTGAAGCAGGGCCCCTACGTGGCCTGGGCGGCGGACTTTGGCCGGGGTTGCGAGGAGCCGGATTTCGACCGCGCCCGTGCCTTCAAGCGCTCCCAGCTGCTGGCCGGGCTGAAACACGGGATGCATCGCCATTGGCCGGTCGTGCTTGCCGGTGTGCTGCTGCTGGGCGGCCTGATGGTAGGGATGGTGCGGCGCCGCCGGCGTAAGAGCGTGGCCTGAGGGGCTGGGCGGGGTTTTGCGCGATAATGGCGCATTCGACGCACGAACCCCGCCCGTGAAGAAGACCGATTTCGATTTTGACCTGCCGCCCGAGCTGATCGCCCAGATGCCCCTGGCCGAGCGCTCGGCCAGCCGCATGCTGGTGCTGGATGTGGACGCCCAGGCGCGCCAGGACCGCATGTTCCGCGACCTCCCGGCCTTCCTGCGCGAGGGCGACCTGCTGGTGTTCAACGACACCCGCGTGCTGCCGGCGCGCCTGTATGGGCGCAAGGAAACCGGCGGGCAGGTGGAGATCCTGATCGAGCGCGTCACCGGCACGCACGAAGCCACTGTGCAGCTGGGCGTGAGCAAGAAGCCCAAAGAGGGCGGGCGCATCGAGCTGGCCGATGGCAGCCATGCCGTGGTGCTGGGGCGCGACGGGCCGTTCTTCCGCCTGCGCTTCGAGTCGTCCGATCCGCTGGAGCGCCTGTTGTTGCGGCTGGGCGAAATGCCGCTGCCGCCGTATATCGAGCGCCACGCCGACGACAGCGACATGGAGCGCTACCAGACGGTGTTCGCCCGTGAGCCGGGCGCGGTCGCCGCGCCCACCGCCGGCCTGCATTTCGACGAGGCCATGCTGGCGAACCTGCGCGAGCAGGGCATCCAGTTCGGCTACGTGACCCTGCACGTGGGTGCCGGCACGTTCCAGCCCATGCGCGCGGACGACATCAAGGATCACCAGATGCACCGCGAATGGCTCAACGTGGGTGCGAGCCTGGTGGAGCAGATCCGCCGCACGCGCGCCGCGGGTGGCCGCGTCATCGCGGTGGGCACCACGGTGGTGCGCGCGCTGGAAAGCGCCGTGCGTGACGGCGAAGTGCAGCCATTTGCCGGCGAAACGCAGATCTTCATCTTCCCGGGTTACCGCTTCTCCAGCATCGATGGCCTGCTGACCAACTTCCACCTGCCGCAATCGACCTTGCTGATGCTGGTGTCGGCGCTGGCCGGGCGGGATTACATGCTGGCTTCGTACCGGCATGCGGTGGAGCAGAGGTACCGGTTCTTTTCGTATGGCGACTCGATGCTGATCCTGCCGAAGGGCTGAGCGGCAGGGCTTTGCCTTTCTGTAGGAGCGCACTTGTGCGCGACCATCCGACGACGCGGTCAGGCCGATGCTCCGCGGTCGCGCACAAGTGCGCTCCTACAAGGGCTGGGCCTGGGGCCGGGCACTGAAATCCCAGCCCCAGAGCACGAAATCGCCGGACAGGCGATAATTCCCCCCATGACTTCCCTGACTTTTGAACTCCAGGCCACCGACGGCGCGGCCCGTCGCGGCCGCCTCACGTTTGACCGCGGCACGGTGGAAACGCCGGCCTTCATGCCGGTGGGCACCTATGGCTCGGTGAAGGCGATGACGCCGCGGGACATCCGCGAGATCGGCGCCGAAATCATCCTGGGCAATACCTTTCACCTGTTCCTGCGCCCCGGTCTCGACGTGATCGAGCAGTTTGGCGGCCTGCACAAGTTCATCGGCTGGGACAAACCCATACTCACCGACTCCGGTGGTTTCCAGGTGTTCTCGCTGGCGCACAAGCGCAAGATCACCGAGGAAGGTGTGGCCTTTGCTTCGCCGGTGGACGGCTCGAAGGTGTTCCTGTCGCCGGAAGAGTCGATGCGCATCCAGAAGGTGCTCGATTCGGATATCGCGATGATCTTCGACGAGTGCACGCCTTATCCCGCGACGGAGAAGGTGGCGTCCACCTCGATGGAGCTGAGCCTGCGCTGGGCCGAGCGCTCGCGCCGCGCTTTCAACGACCTGAAGAACCCCAACGCGCTGTTCGGCATCGTGCAGGGCAGCGTGTACGAGAACCTGCGCCGCCGCTCGGCCGAAGGCCTGGTGAACATCGGCTTCGACGGCTACGCCGTGGGCGGCCTGGCCGTGGGCGAGCCCGAGGCGGAGCGCAACCACACGCTGGATTTCACCGTGCCCCTGCTGCCAGCGGACAAGCCGCGCTACCTGATGGGCGTGGGGCGCCCGGAAGACATCGTGGAGGCCGTGCGTCGCGGCATCGACATGTTCGATTGCGTCATGCCCACCCGCAACGCGCGCAATGGTTTCCTGTTCACTGCCGAAGGCACGGTACGCATCCGCAACGCCAAGTTCGCGCTGGATACCCGCGTGATCGAGGAAGGCTGCGACTGCTATGCCTGCAGCAATGGCTTCAGCCGCGCCTATCTGCGCCACCTGGATCGCTGCAACGAGATCCTCGGCAGCCAGCTCGCCACCATGCACAACCTGCGTCACTACCAGCGGCTGATGGCCGGCCTGCGCGAGGCGATCGCGGCCGGGAAGCTGGATGACTTCGTGGCGGAGTTCTATGCGCGCCGGGCGGGCGGCGTGTCGGCCTGACGGCAGTAGCCTGTCGTAGCCCGGATGGAGCGCAGCGAAATCCGGGAAACGCCTTCGCGGTAACGGCCTCCCTCCCGGATTCCGCTTCGCTTCATCCGGGCTACCGGGTCGGAGGCGCCTGAGGGAACCTTCGGCGTCGCTGGCCGGTCCAGCCCCTTGGAAACCGCCCGTCCCGCCGCCAGAACCCCTGTCGGGTGGGCCTTGCGACGCATGCAGGGCCCGGGGGCGCGTGGCATAATCCACGATCTTTTATCAGGTGTTGCCAGAAATGTCTGGCAATACCGCTACTTGCGAGACAAGCTGATGAATCTTCCGATGTCGTTCGTGATGGCCCAGGCCGCTCCCGCTGCCGGCCAGCAGGGCAATCCGCTCTTTAGCCTGGCCCTGCCGATCCTGCTGCTGGTGGTCATGTTCTTCGTCATGATCCGCCCGCAGATGAAGCGCCAGAAGGAGCACCGTGCAATGGTCTCCGCGCTGGCCAAGGGCGACGAAGTGGTCACGAATGGCGGCATTGCCGGCCGCGTGGATGAGATCGGTGAGAGCTTCATCACGGTCGAAATCGCGCCGAACGTGAAGATCAAGCTGCAGAAGGGCGCCGTGCAGCAGGTCCTGCCCAAGGGCACGCTGAAGTCGTCCTGACGACTTGCCGGGGCGGAGGGGCCCCGGTCTACCGATGCATTGCTCGCCGCGGCCTGCCTCGTGCCGCGGCTTTTGACGGATTCAAGGCATGAGTGATTTTCCACGCTGGAAATATGCGCTGGTCGCCATCGTACTGGTGCTCGGCATTGTCTATGCGTTGCCCAATGTGTTCCTGCCGGTGCCTGCCGTGCAGATCACGGCCAACCGCAACGGCACGGTCGACCAGGCGCTCGAACAGAAAGTGACCGACGCGCTGAAGAAGGCGAACGTCGTCAGCACCGGGGTCGAGCTCAACAACGACCATCTGCTTGCCAGCTTTACCAACCCGGACGTGCAGAAGAGCGCCTCGGACGCCATCAAGGCGGCTCTGGGTGACGACTACACAGTGGCATTCAACCTCAAGTCCACGGTGCCGCACTGGCTGACCGCCATTGGCGCGAAGTCGATGCCGCTGGGCCTGGACCTGCAGGGTGGCGTGCACTTCCTCATGCAGGTCGATCAGGACGACGTGATCGACAAGCAGGAAACGCGCTATGCGGACGACATCCGCAGTGCGCTGCGCGAAAAGAACATCCGTTATGACTCGGTGGTGCGCAATGGCCAGCGCGGCCAGGGCGTGTCGGTGGTGCTGAAGTCCGCCGAGGACCGCACGGCCGCCGCCAACCTCATTGCCACGGACTACCCGGACCTCACCCTGACGGACGGCGCCGCCACCGGCGACCGCTTCCCGATCATCGCGGTGGTGCGCCCGGACAAGCTGCGCGAGCTGTCGGTGAACACGATCCGCCAGAACCTTGGCACGCTGCGTAACCGCATCAACGCACTGGGCGTGTCCGAGCCGATCATCCAGCAGCAGGGCGACAGCCGCATCGTGGTGGAGCTGGCCGGCGTGCAGGACACGGCCGAGGCCAAGAAGATCATCGGCGCCACCGCCACGCTGGAATACCGTTCCGGTTATGGCACGCCGCAGCAGGCCATCGACGCCCAGCGCAGCGGCATCGTCCCGCCGGATGCGCGCCTGTACAAGGATCGCGACGGTCGTCCGTACCTGCTGAGCAAGAACATCATCGTCACCGGCGACCAGCTGGTGGACGCGTCGTCGTCCTTCGACCAGCAGAGCGGCAGCCCCGCGGTGTCGGTCACGCTGAATGCAGCCGGCGCCAAGAAGATGCTGGACTTCACCACCGGCAACGTCGGCAAGCCGATGGGCGTGGTGTACGTGGAGCGCGTGGTCGACACCAAGATCGTCGATGGCAAGGAAGTGCGCACGCCCAAGATCACGGAAGAAGTGATCAACTACGCCACCATCAATGGCGTGTTCGGCAAGAACTTCCAGACCACCGGCCTGCGCAGCGCGAAGGAAGCCTCCGAGCTGGCGCTGCTGCTGAAGGGTGGTTCGCTGGCCGCGCCGGTGGACATCGTCGAAGAGCGTGTGATCGGTCCCAGCCTGGGCCAGGACAACATCCAGAAGGGCCTGCGCGCCGTGACCCTGGGTCTTGCCCTGGTGCTGCTTGCCGCTGCCTTCTACTACAAGCTCTTCGGCCTGGTGGCCGACGTGGCGCTGTTCTTCAACCTGGTGATCCTGGTGGCCGTGATGTCGGCGGTTGGCGTCACGCTGACCATGCCGGGCATCGCCGGTATCGTGCTCACGCTGGGCATGGCCATCGACGCGAACGTGCTGATCTGCGAACGCATCCGAGAAGAACTGCGTAACGGCTCGTCGCCGCACGCATCCATCCGCGCCGGTTACGACAAGGCGTGGGCCACCATTCTCGATGCCAACGTCACCCACCTGATCGCCGCGCTGGCGCTGACCACGATGGGCTCGGGCCCGATCAAGGGCTTCGGCGTCACGCTGCTCATCGGTATTCTGACCTCGATGTTCACCTCGGTCACCGTGACCCACGCGATCACCGCGCTGATCCACGGCCATCGCAAGCTCAAGACGCTGTCGGTCTGAAGAGGCATAGAGAACAATGGAAATCTTCAACCACAACGCAAACGTGAACTTCCTCGGCATGAGGAAGTTCAGCGTGGGCATCGCGATTCTGCTGATGCTTGCCTCCATCGCACTGATCGCGGTGAAGGGCCTCAACTATGGTCTGGACTTCACCGGCGGCGTGTCGCTGGTAGTGGACTACGACCAGCCGGTGCAGGTCGGCGACGTGCGTGCCGCGCTCGAGAAGGGCGGCATGGAGCATGCCGTCGTGCAGAGCATGGGCGGCACCAAGGAAGTGTCCATCCGCCTGCAGCCGAAGGACGACCCGCAGTCGGGCGTGTCCACCGGCGGCAAGGTTAACCTGGACAAGATCGCCGATGACGTGACCAAGACGCTGCAGGCTGCCCGCCCCGACGCCAAGCTGAAGAGCCGCGACTACGTGGGTTCGGCCGTCGGTGAGGAACTGCGCAGCGACGGTATCGTCGCGGCCATCGTGGTGGTGCTCGGCATCGGCTTGTACCTGGGCATCCGCTTCGAATGGCGTTTCGCCGTGGCGGCCATCGCCACGGAAGCCCATGACGCGCTGGTGACCGTGGGCATCTTCGCGCTGACCCAGCGTGAGTTCGACCTGACGGTGCTTGCCTCGGTGCTGGCGGTGATCGGTTACTCCATCAACGACAAGGTGGTGGTGTTCGATCGCGTGCGCGAACTGTTCCGCCTGGCCCGCAAGGCCGAGCCGGAAGAGATCCTCAACCGCTCGATCAACAACACGCTGTCGCGAACCATCATCACCGCGCTGTTCACCGCGATCACCATGGCCGCGCTGTACTTCTTCGGTGGCCCGGTGGTGCACGGCTTCGCCATCACCATGCTGATCGGCATCCTGGTGGGTACGCTCTCCTCGATCTTCGTGGCGAGCCCGATCCTGCTGTGGCTGGGTGTGTCCAAGCAGGACCTGATGCCCAAGACCAAGGAAAACCCGGAGCTGGCACGTCGCCCGTAAGCGACCTGTCGCTCAGCACGAACGAAGAGGCCCGGATATTCCGGGCCTTTTTTTTTGCCCATGCAGCGGCTCGCAGCTGCCCGTGGGGGGGCGAGGGGCCCATTGCGAGGGAAGGCCCCCGGGAGCGAACGCGCCGCTGAAGGCGCGTGTGTCAGCCCGTCAGGGGAGCTGTGCAGATACCGGGCGTCGCGGGTACGCACCCCCGCAGCGGGTTGGTGCAGGTGGGTGTGCGATTTTGGGACGTGCCGCACAAACTTGCGTCAATCTTGCGAAATCTCTACTTGCGTCGATCTTATTTGTTAAATTGCGTTGACAGTTCGTAAGAATTCGCTCTATTTTCACACTTGCTTCTCTTTCGTCAGCTTGACGACAGCCTTGGGATGGGCGGTTCGCAAGCATCAATAAGCACGTGAGAGGCGCGTTCAGCGGGACCGCAGGGGGGACCTCCGGCCCGCACCAACCACACACATGAATCACCGGCCCGCAAGGGATGGCCGGGCGGGATTTTTTTGCCCTTTTGCTGGGCTGTTCGGGGAGATCCAATCAGATGAAGGCTAGTCGTTCCAATCGTCATGTCCTGTTGCGCCGCTCGTCGCTGGCGGTTGCACTCACCTTGGGCATGGCCGGCGTCGCCATGGCGCAGTCCACCACCGGTACCATCTTCGGCCAGGCCGAAGCCGGTGAAACCGTGTCCGTCACCAGCTCCACCGGCATCAGCCGTTCGGCCACGGTGGATGCTGCCGGTCGCTACCGCATCAGCAGCCTGCCGCTGGGCACCTATACCGTGGTGCTGCAGAAGGATGGCGCCACGGTGGATTCGCGCGACAACGTCGCCATCACCGTGAACGCGGGTACCGAAGTGTCGTTCGCCGCCGCTGCCGGCGCGAAGTCGCTGGCGTCCGTCACGGTGTCGGCCAATGCGCTGCCGCCGATCGACGTGTCGTCGGTCGATTCGCGCACCGTGATCACCTCGCAGACCCTCGAGCGCCTGCCGCTGGGCCGCAGCGCCGAATCCATCGCGCTGCTGGCGCCGGGCGTGGTGCAGGGCAGTGATTACTTCTCGGGCCAGAAGGCCGGCTCGAACGTGGTGTCGTTCGGCGGCTCTTCGGTCAGCGAGAACGCGTATTACATCAACGGTTACAACACCACCGATCCGCTGAGCAACCTGGGCGGCATCGGCCTGCCGTACGGCGCCATCGACCAGCAGGAAATCTACACCGGCGGCTACAGCGCCATGTACGGTCGTTCCGACGGCGGCGTGATCAGCCAGGTCGGCAAGCGTGGCACCAACGACTGGCATTTCGGTGGCCAGGTGCTGTGGTCGCCCGAATTCCTTGCGGAAGACCCCAAGAACGTCATGTACCCGAACAAGGCGCTGCCGAACGGTTACGGCTACACCGACGATACGCTGCCGGGCAAGCCGTACCGCAACCGCCAGGGCAACACGAAGTGGAACACCACCTACAGCGCGTACGTGGGCGGCCCGCTGATCAAGGACAAGCTGTTCTTCTTCATCTCCGCCGAAGCAGAGAAGCAGGAAGGCAAGACCACCTCCAGCGCCGCGGTGGGCCAGCCGAACAACACGTACTACACGTACAACATTCCCAAGTACTACGTGAAGCTGGACTGGAACATCAACGACAGCAACATCGTCGAGCTGACCGGCATCTCCAACAAGACGTCGTACGAAGGCACGCAGTACACCTACGACTACGACACCGGCAAGGAAGGCGGCTTCCTGGGCTACGACACCCACACCAAGACCGGTTCGGACATCTGGGTGGGCAAGTACACCAGCTACATCACCGATGACCTGACGTTCTCGGCCACCTACGGCCAGAACCGCGCGATCGATTACTCCGATGTGCCGGGCCTGGATCCGAACCTGGCCTACCTCACTGGCGTGACCACGCAGGATCCGGCCATCACCGGTGGCAACCCGATCCGCAACGGCAACACCATCCAGTACGTCAAGAACCCGAACGCGAAGAACAAGACGCACGGCCTGCGCCTCGACCTCGAGTACAAGCTGGGCGATCACACGCTGGCGGCCGGCATCGACAACATGCACTTCACCGCCACCGACGAAGGCCAGCAGACCAGCGGCCCGGGTTACTGGTGGCGCTACGGCCATGCCACCGATCCGAGCGTGGCGCTGGTGCCGGGCCTGGGCGTGGGCGCGCCGGGCGGCGACGGCTACTACGTGCGCAAGTACATCTTCGTCACCACCACCAGCATGTCGGTGGACCAGAAGGCGCAGTACATCGAAGACCGCTGGCAGATCAACGACAAGTTCCTGCTGAACCTTGGCCTGCGTGATGACCAGTTCACCAACTACAACGCAGTGGGCCAGGCCTATGTGAAGAACAAGAACCAGTGGGCGCCGCGCGTGGGCTTCAGCTGGGACGTGTTCGGTGACTCCACCTTCAAGGTGTTCGGCAACCTGGGCCGCTACTACCTCGCGCTGCCCAACAGCGTGGCGATCCGCGGCGCATCGCCGTCGACGTACACCAACGAGTACTTCACCTATACCGGCATCGACGCGAACGGCAACCCGACCGGCCTCAACCCGATCGGTCCGGGCCCGGTGTCGTCCAACGGCGAGTATGGCGAAGCGCCCGATGCGAAGACCGTCACCGCATCCAACCTCAAGTCGCAGTATCAGGACGAAGCCATCCTCGGCTTCACCAAGATGCTGAACCCGGAGTGGGTGTTCGGCGCGAAGGGTACGGTGCGCAAGCTGCAGTCGGCCATCGACGACGTGTGCGATATCGAGCGTCTGGTGGACAAGGCAACGGCGCAGGGCATTGATCCGGATTCGGTCAACTGGACCACCGGCTGCCTGATCTTCAACCCGGGCAAGACCAACACCTTCCTGCTTTCGAAGGTGGATGGCAGCGGCTATGACAAGGTCAGCATGTCCACCAGCGACTGGGGCTTCACCTCCGGCGCCAAGCGCAAGTACGTCGCGCTGGACCTGTTCCTGGAGCATCCGTTCGACGGCAAGTGGCAGGGTCGCGTGGATTACACGTTCTCGCGCAGCTACGGCAACACGGAAGGCCAGGTGCTTTCCACCATCGGCCAGGACGACATCTCCAAGACGCAGGACTGGGATGCCGCCGCGCTCATGGTCAACAGCAACGGCGAGCTGTCGAACAACCGCACGCACCAGTTGAAGGCTTACGGCAGCTACCTGATCACCAAGGAATGGATGGTGTCCGGTGCACTGCGCGTGATGTCCGGTGCGCCGAAGGCTTGTCTGGGTTACTACGGTACCGACGAAGCCGATCCGATCAGCTACGGCTCCGCGTATCGCTTCTGCGATGGCAAGTCGACGGCGCTGGGCAACAACGGCCACCTGCCTTGGCAGAAGATCGTGGACCTGGGCGTGACCTATCGTCCGGCCTTCGGCGACGGCAAGCTGGCGTTCAACCTGAACGTGTTCAACGTGTTCAACGAGCGCAAGCCGACCGTGCTGGATGCGACCTACGAGACGGCACCGTACACCGTGTCCAACTCTTATGGCGCCGCGCTGTACCAGACCACGCCGCGTTACGGCCGCTTCTCGGTCACGTACGACTTCTGATCGCTGTCCCCGGCCTTGTTTGAGGCCAACCCGCGCGATGCCAACCCTCCCGGTGTCGCGCGGTTCTTCGGGCAGGCATATCAGAAAACTGGTTGTTCTTTACCCGAGGCCGCCTTCCCCGAGGCGGCCTTTTTTCATGCGTGGATCAAGCTGTCTCGGCGACGGTGGCGTCGTCGGTGGGCGACGTGGCGTCCGCTGCATGCGCGGGCTGCATCACGTGATGCGCCAATCCGTGCAGGTCCAGCTGATCGACCGGGATAGGGCGATAGTCCGGGCCAAACGCGACCTCGCCGAATTTCCAGCCAGCCGGGCGGCGCACCGCGCCCCAGAAGCGCTTGGCGGCGTTCCAGTGCAGGCCGACCAGGCCATGGTTGTTGTCGTCGTCCACCATCGGGTCGCCCACGCCGGTAGGGCGCAGTGGCTCGTTGTAGAGCGCGGTGCCGAAGATCACGTCCCAGATGGAAAACACCTGGCCGAAATTGCAGTTGTGCAGGTTCGGGCGAGTGGGGTCGACCAGCATGTGGTGCAGGCGATGGAACTTCGGCGACACCAGCAGGCGGTTGAACACCGGGCCAAAGGCGATGCGCACGTTGGCATGCGAGAAGTTCTGCACCAGCTCGCCCATCAGCACCAGCCACGCGAACTGTTCGGGTTCCACGCCCATCACGATGCCCACGCAGGCGAGGATCATCGACTGGATGAAGCCGTCGATGAGGCTGCCGCGGTCATTGGTCCAGCAGCTCATCTGGCGCGTGCTGTGGTGCATGCTGTGCAGCGCCCACCACCACGGCAGCGCGTGCTGCAGGCGGTGCATCCAGTAGTACACCATGTCGTAGATGACGTAGTAGCAGCCGAACAGCAGCCACGGATGCTGCTTCAGCCACGGCACCCAGTGAGTGATGGCCAGCGGCGAGGCACTGGCATCGCCGGGGCCGGTGTCCGGGCCGCCGAAGTAGTTGGCGATGGGCGTGAGGATCAGATAGCTGAAGATGGGGAAGATGCCTACCAGCATCAGCAGGGTGTACTGGAAATCCACTTTGGTGAGCTTGCGGTCGTCCCACTTCTCCGCCGGCACGATGTTTTCCAGCGGGCGGAAGATCAGGCCGATCACGCACAACTGGAACGCCGCAATCAGCAGGGAGGCGGAGATGTCACCGGGATCGCCGGCAAGGCCTTCCAGATGCAGGAACTGCAGCACGGGCAGCACGCCATGGCTGGCGAACCAGCTGACCAGTTGGGACCACACTTCGGACATCATCAACACCTTGCAAGGAAACGTACTCGGTCCTGCAAGTGAGGGGAGGGCGCGTCGCGCTCTACAGAACCGGGCGGTTTAGGATACCCCCGGTATCCGGTGGCATCCATCCGGCAGGATTTTGCGCTGCCTGCCTTTCCGTCGGCTGCCTCAGCGATGTAGACGTTCGTCGAGTCAATGCCGGCGCGCCGGCCTGCCGATGTCGGCCCCACACGTAGCCCGGATGAAGCGGAGCGAAATCCGGGGGAGACGGCATCTGTCGATGGCCAGGCGCACTCAAGAGGGCGGGAATGGTGAAGTAACAGCCACCGTATGCGACTGTTGCCTGGTGGTGTGCGCTCCGCCTTGGAGGTCGTGGCGAGGTTGTCCCGGATTGCGCTTTGCTCCATCCGGGCTACGGTGGCGTGCTCGAGCTTGTTGGACGCTCAGCGACGTAGACGTTCGTCGAGTTCGCGCAGGCGCTCGGGTGTGCCCACATCCGTCCATGCACCACGGTAGTGGCTGCCGCCCAGTTGCTGGCGGGCAATGGCGCGTTCCAGCAGCGGCCTCAGCTTGAAGCGGGGCGGCGTTTGCTGGGCGCCGGCATCGTGGACCACGTCCTGCCACCCGTCGAGCAGCTCGCGGCGAAACACGCCGATGCCGCTGTAGGTGAGACGCGGCGAGCCGTTGTCCTGGATCAGCCCCTGCGCATCGAGCGCGAAGTCGCCGTCGGGATGGTGCGGCGGGTTGTCCACCAGCAACAGGTGCCCCACGCCGCGCGGTTCGCTGGGTAGCGCGGAGAAATCGGCATCGGTCCAGACATCACCGCTGATCACGATGAACGGCTCCGGGCCGAGCAGGCCCAGCGCATTGAGCATGCCGCCACCGGTTTCCAGTGGCGTGGGGCCTTCGTACGCATAGCGGATGCGCAGGCCCCAGCGCGAACCGTCACCCAGTGCGACGGGAAACTGCTCGGCAAGATGCGAGGTGTTGATCACCACGTACCGCACGTCGATGGCGGCAAGCTTTTCCAGATGCCATTCGATCAGGCGCTTGCCGGCGACCTCCAGCAGGGGCTTGGGCGTGTGGTTGGTGAGCGGGCGCATGCGCTCGCCCAGGCCGGCGGCGAAGATCAGGGCGTGGCGCATGGCGTCCTCGACGCGTGTGTTCTCGTCACCGTCATTCCCGCGAAAGCGGGAATCCAGCGCCTTCGCGCTTTCTCATGCCCATGCCAAAGGCACTGGATTCCCGCTTTCGCGGGAATGACGGTGAGGGATAAGTGGCTGCGTGGAAGGATCACGATGCGGCTACCTTGGTCAAATCCCGCCCCTCTGCATGCCGCTTCAATAGCGCGACGAAATCGGCAAGCTCCGGATAGCGCTCCGCCACGGACACCACGTAGTGATATACGGCCGGCACATCGGCGAGATAACCCGGCTTCCCGTCGCGATACCACAGGCGATAGAACTGGCCGAGCACGCGGATGTGGCGATGCAGCCCGGTCAGGTCGAACCAGCGCTGGAAATGTTCGCGGTCGATGGAGTCATCGATCACGCCGGCCGTGAGCAGACGCTGGCGGTACGACTCCACCCAGCCTTCCACGCGCTCGCGCGGCCACACCACGTAGGCGTCGCGCAGCAGCGAGGCGAGGTCGTAGGTGATGGGGCCGGAAAGCGCGCCCTGGAAGTCGATCACGCCGGGGTTGTTGTGCTCGACGATGAGCAGGTTGCGGCTGTGGTAATCGCGATGCACGAAGCGGCGCGGCTGCTCCAGCGCGTTGCGGATGATCACGCCGAACGCCGCCTCCAGCACGTCCCATTCGCCGCAGGTCGGCGTATAGCCGAGGTGTCGCTGCAGGAACCATTCCGGCATCACTTCCAGTCCGCTCACCAGTCGCTCGCGGTCGAACCTGGGCAGATCCGCGTGATCCATGCGCGTCTGCATCAGCAGCAGTGCATCCATGGCATCGCTGTAGAGGCTGTCGGCGGTGTCGTCATTCAGTGCGGGCAGGTAAAGCCGTGTGCCGAGATCCTCGATCAGCAGGAAGCCCTGCTCGAGATCGCTGGCATAGACCTTGGGCACATGAATGCCTGCGTCAGCCAGGCGTTCGCCAATGGCGATCCACGGCCGTGGATCTTCCTGCGCGGGCGGGGAATCCATCACCACCCAATCTTTGCCGTCGTGCCGTGTGCGCCAGTAGCTGCGGAAGCTGGCATCGGAGGATGCGGAGGCGAGTTCCAGCGTGGCGTCGCCGAGGGTGGCGCGGGTCCAGGCGAGGCGTGCGGCGGCGCGATCGGAAGCGGTGGTCATGGCGTGCTGCAAAGGGCGTTGCCACGCAGCTTAGCGGGAGCGGCGCTCGAACTACAGGCGCGCCAGTGCGGCAAAAGGCGGCCCCTCTCTCCACATCCGCCTCCCCAGACAGGGGAGAGAGGGGCCAGTAAATCGCTGCTTGCTATAGGTTGTAAGCCTTCTCTTCGTGCAATGCGATATCCAGGCCAATCTGCTCCTGCTCGTCATCCACGCGCAGGCCCAGCGTCCAGTCGATCAGCTTGAGGATGACCAGGCTGAGCACGGCACTCCACACGACCGTGAAGCCCACGCCCTTCGTCTGGATCCACAGCTGTCCCCACAGCGACTGCACGTCGCCGAACCCGCCCAGCTTTGGCGATGCCAGCGGTCCGGTGAGCAGCGCGCCGACGATGCCGGCCACGGCATGCACGCCGAACACGTCGAGCGAGTCGTCATAGCCCAGCTTGTGCTTGAGGCGCGTGGCGCTGAAGAAGCAGATCACGCCGGCGATAAGGCCAAGCACCAGCGCGCCGCCCGGGCCGGCGGTGCCGGCTGCCGGCGTGACCGCGACCAGGCCCGCCACCGCGCCCGAGACAATGCCCAGCACGCTGGGCCGCCCGTGCACGATCCACTCCACGAACAGCCAGCCCAGCGCGGCGCCGGCGGTAGCCACCTGTGTTGCCAGCATCGCCATGCCGGCG
The DNA here is from genome assembly GCF_014297575.1 of Dyella telluris. Classification (NCBI taxonomy): domain Bacteria; kingdom Pseudomonadati; phylum Pseudomonadota; class Gammaproteobacteria; order Lysobacterales; family Rhodanobacteraceae; genus Dyella; species Dyella telluris. The sequence goes on from NZ_CP060412.1 coordinate 3,487,711, forward strand.
CTGCCATTGGCCGCCACGGCAGAACCCGCGTTGAAGCCGAACCAGCCCAGCCACAGCAGGCTGGCGCCCATCACGGTGTAGCCCAGGTTGTGCGGCGGCATGGGCACGTGCGGGTAACCGCGGCGCTTGCCGATCACCAGGCAGGCCACCAGGCCGGCAATACCCGCATTGATGTGCACCACCGTGCCGCCGGCGAAATCGAGCACGCCCAGATCGCCCAGGAACGAGCCCGGCCCGCTCCACACCATATGCGCCACCGGCAGATAGACGATGGTGAGCCACAGGCCGCTGAACCACAGCAGCGCACTGAACTTCATGCGTTCGGCGAACGCGCCGATGATCAGTGCGGGCGTGATGATGGCGAAGGTGAGCTGGAACATCACAAACACGCTTTCGGGCACCGTCTGGTAGCGCGAATCGGGCCTGAGTCCGGCCAGGAAACCGCGGTCCAGTCCGCCGATGAACGAGTGCAGGTTGGTCACATGCGCCTGCATGCCTTCCGTGCTGAACGCCAGCGAATAGCCGTAGACCATCCACAGCACCGACACCAGCGCCGTGATGGCGAAGCACTGCATCAGTACCGACAGCAGGTTCTTCGCGCGCACCATGCCGCCGTAGAACAGCGCCAGGCCCGGTATCGTCATCAGCAGCACGAAAGCGGTGGCGGTGAGCATCCACGCGGTGTCGCCGCTGTCGATGTGCGCAGGTGCGGCCGCTTGTGCCCAGGTGGGCGAGGTGGCGAGAAGGCCGAGGAGGGCGGGCACGGTCCGGCGATCAAAGCGCATCGACATCGACCTCCTGCGTGCGGATGCGGATGGCCTGCTCCAGCTCGCTCACGAACACCTTGCCGTCGCCGATCTTGCCGGTGCGTGCGGCGCCGATGATGGCTTCCACCGCCTGGTCCAGGTGCTCGTCGGCCACCGCCACCTCAAGCTTCAGCTTGGGCAGGAAATCCACCACGTACTCGGCCCCCCGGTAGAGCTCGGTGTGGCCGTGCTGGCGGCCGAAGCCCTTCACCTCGGTGACGGTCATGCCCGTCACGCCCACCTCGGTCAGCGCCTGGCGGACGTCGTCCAGCGTGAACGGTTTGATGATGGCCGTAATCCACTTCATCCCCAACGCTCCCCGTATGGTCGATATGTTGCGGTGCAGCAGGATGCGTGCCATCGGCGGAACGGCGCCTTCCGGCGCCCCCTCAGCGTCATTCCCGCGAAGGCGGGAATCCAGTGTCTTCAATGGGTTGCGAAAGAGGCTGGATCCCCGCCTTCGCGGGGATGACGGTGAGGGATGAGAAGTGTCACGACGGGTTGGCCGCCTCTGTTGCCCGCAAACAGGGCAACGTTTTCCGGCCCGAATCCCGCTTTTGGTGCACCGCCGCGGTTTGACCCCAAGGGCATTAATCAGTACCATTTTGGTACCGATTCCAGCAGTCCCCTGGCCGATTCCCCCATGCTCCGCGTCAGCCGACTTACCGACTACGCCACGGTGGTGATGACCTGCATCGCCGCCCACCCCGACGACGTGCTCAGCACGGCGCAGATCGCCGATGAGGCGCGCCTGGAGCTGCCCACCGTGAGCAAGCTGCTGAAGTCGCTGGGCCACGCCGGCCTGGTGGAATCGTTCCGCGGCGTCAATGGCGGCTACCGCCTGGCGCGGCCGGCCGGGGAAATCACCCTGGCCCAGATCGTCGAAGCGCTGGAAGGCCCCATCGGCATGACCGAATGCAGCCTGGCCGACGGCCAGTGCGAGCGCGAGTCGCAATGCGGCGTGCGCGCCAACTGGCAACACGTCAACAGCGTCGTGGACAGCGCCCTGCGCGCGGTCAGTCTCTCCGACATGCTCAAACCACCCAGTCGTCGTATCGATATCCATCCGATCGGATGAGCACGACCCATCCCGCGACCGAACACGACGACGACACGAAGAACGCCATGACTACCGAAACCACCGAACGCAGTGATCTTTCCGCCACGACACTTCGCGACAACGCCGAAGTGGCCGAAGCGCTGGGTCGTCGCTACGAAGCCGGTTTCACCACGGACATCGAAACGGAATACCTGCCGGCCGGTCTGTCCGAAGACATCGTGCGCCAGCTTTCCGCGCTGAAGAAAGAGCCGAAGTGGATGACCGAGTGGCGCCTGAAGGCCTATCGCCACTGGCTCACCATGCCCACGCCCGACTGGGCCAAGCTCAATCTCTCGCCGATCGATTACCAGTCCATCAGCTATTACGCCGCACCGAAGTCCGCGCCGAAGTCGCTGGACGAAGTCGATCCGAAGCTGCTGGAAACCTACGACAAGCTCGGCGTACCGCTGCATGAGCGCGCCAAGCTGGCCGGCGTGGCGGTGGATGCCGTGTTCGACTCCGTGTCGGTGGGCACCACCTTCCGCAAGGAGCTGGCCGAAGCGGGCGTGATCTTCTGCTCCATGAGCGAAGCCATCCGCGAACATCCCGAGCTGGTGCAGCAGTACCTCGGCAGTGTGGTGCCAGTGGGCGACAACTACTTCGCCGCGCTCAACTCCGCCGTGTTCTCCGACGGCTCGTTCGTGTTCATTCCCAAGGGCGTGCGTTGCCCGATGGAGCTGTCCACCTACTTCCGCATCAACGCCATCAACACGGGGCAGTTCGAGCGCACGCTGATCGTGTGCGAAGAGGGCGCCTACGTGTCCTACCTCGAAGGCTGCACCGCGCCCATGCGCGACGAGAACCAGCTGCACGCCGCCGTTGTTGAACTGGTCGCGCTGGAAAAGGCGCAGATCAAGTATTCGACGGTGCAGAACTGGTACCCGGGCGACGAGAACGGCGTCGGCGGCATCTACAACTTCGTGACCAAGCGTGGCGATTGCCGCGGCGACGATTCCAAGATCTCGTGGACGCAGGTGGAAACCGGTTCGGCCATCACCTGGAAGTACCCCAGTTGCGTGCTGCGCGGCGACCGCTCGGTGGGCGAGTTCTACTCGGTGGCGCTGACCCACCATCGCCAGCAGGCCGATACCGGCACCAAGATGATCCACATCGGCAAGGGCACCAAGTCGAAGATCGTCTCCAAGGGCATCAGTGCCGGCCGCAGCTCCAACAGTTACCGTGGTCTGGTCAAGGTGGAGAAGGGCGCCGAGGGCGCGCGCAATTACACCCAGTGCGACTCGCTGCTGATCGGCAAGAAGTGCGGCGCGCACACCTTCCCGTACATGGAAGTGAAGAACCCCACGGCCATCGTCGAGCACGAGGCCACCACCTCGAAGATTTCCGATGACCAGCTGTTCTATTGCCGCAGCCGCGGCATCGGCGAGGAAGACGCCGTGTCGATGATCGTCGACGGCTTCTGCAAGCAGGTGTTCCGCGAGCTGCCGATGGAATTCGCAGTGGAAGCCAAGAAGTTGCTGGAAGTGTCGCTGGAAGGCGCGGTGGGATGAGCGTGGGCAACAGGTGCCGATGCATTGGTCGCAACATCGCACGCAACCTCACCCTTGCTCGTCATTCCTGCGAAAGCAGGAATCCAGTGTCTTCCGTGACACGAGCAAAGGCGCTGGATTCCTGCTTTCGCAGGAATGACGGTGTCTTTGAGATGTTCTAGAAATCGGTAGCGCAGCTCCATAGAGCGTGAGCTACCCGAAGCCGTACCGCTGATCGCTTTTCCCAAATCCACATTCAATCGCCGATACCCGCCATGCTAAAGATCGAAAACCTGCACGCCCGCGTCGAGGGCAAGGACATCCTCAAGGGACTCACGCTCACCGTGAATCCCGGCGAAGTGCACGCGATCATGGGCCCCAACGGCGCCGGCAAGTCCACGCTGGGCAACGTGCTTTCGGGGCGCGATGGTTACGAGGTAACGGCCGGCACGGTGACCTTCAACGGTGTCGACCTGCTGGCGCTGGAACCGGAAGAGCGCGCCGCTGCCGGCGTGTTCCTGGCCTTCCAATACCCGGTGGAGATCCCGGGCGTGAACAACACCTATTTCCTGCGCGCCGCGCTCAACGCGCAGCGCAAGCAGCGCGGCGAGCCGGAACTCGATTCCATGCAGTTCCTGAAGCTGGTGCGCGAAAAGCTGAAGATCATGCAGATCTCCGACGAGCTGCTGCACCGCGCCGTGAACGAAGGTTTCTCGGGCGGCGAAAAGAAGCGCAACGAGATCTTCCAGATGGCCGTGCTCGAACCCAAGCTCGCCATCCTCGATGAAACCGATTCGGGCCTGGATATCGACGCGCTCAAGCAGGTGGCGCAGGGCGTGAACGCGTTGCGTTCCAGCGAGCGTGGCTTCCTGGTGATCACGCACTACCAGCGCCTGCTTGACTACATCGAGCCGGATTTCGTGCACGTGCTGGCCGATGGCCGCATCGTGGAGAGTGGCGACAAGACGCTGGCGCTGAAGCTGGAAGAGCAGGGCTACGCGTGGGTGAACGACAAGGATCCCGCGCTGACCGGAGCCTCGGCATGAGCGAGCCGCAACGCACGCCCTTCGTCGATTCGCTGCTGGAGGCCGCCGCACAGGCGCGCCTGCCGGGCAGCGGCATCGGCTGGCTGGATGCCGCGCGCCGCGAGAACCTCGAGGCATTCGCCGAGGGTGGTCTGCCCGATACCCGCATGGAGGCGTGGAAGTACACCGCGCTGCGTGCGCTGGGCCAGCGCCGTTTCGCCGCCGCCGATGCGCAGGCCGCGACGCGTGCCACTGAGGTCAATGGCTTCGCCTTGCCCGGCATCGATGGCCCCACGCTGGTATTCGTCAATGGTGTGTTCCGTCCGGAACTTTCGCGCGTCGACGCGTTGCCTGCAGGCCTGAGCCTGCAGCCGCTGTCGCAGGCGCTGCAGGGCGATGCCGAACCGCTGCGCTTCGCGCTGTCGCGTCATTACCGCGAAGGCGGTGACGTGTTTGCGCGCCTCAACGCGGCACTGGCCGGTGATGGCGTGGTGCTTCACGTGGCTGCCGGTACGAAGGTGGAAGAGCCGGTTCGCCTGCTGTTTGTCGGCGCACCGGCGGACGAAAACGTGGCATGGCACGTCCGCCACGTGGTCGAACTGGGCGAAGGCGCTGAGCTGTCGCTTGTCGAACAGCATGTGGCCACGGACGCGCACCAGAACCTGTGCACTCAGGTCACCGACATCGTGCTGCGTCGTGGCGCGAAGCTGCGCCACGTGACCCTGCAGGACGCGGCCGAAGGCAGCACGCTGGTGCGCCACGACAGCGTCCATCTGGACGAAGAAGCCCATGCGGCGCTCTACGTGCTGGAGCTGGGCGGCTCGCTGGTGCGTCACGACCTGCACGCGGCGCTGGCGGGCGACCGTTCGCGCCTGGATACGCGCGGCGTGTTCGCGCTGCGCGGTCGCCAGCACGTCGACACGCAGATGGCCATCCGCCATCAGGCGCTCAACACGGCATCGGAGTCGGTGTGGCGCGGCGTGGCGGACGAGCGTTCGCGCGGCGTGTTCCGTGGCGCCATCGTGGTGGCCGAAGGTGCCGACGGCAGCGATGCCAGCCTCAGCAGCAAGAACCTCCTGCTGTCCGGCCAGGCGGAGATCGACACCAAGCCGGAACTCGAAATCTACGCTGACGAAGTGAAGGCGGCACACGGCGCCACCGTGGGCCAGCTCGACGAGCGCTCGTTGTTCTACCTGCGCTCCCGCGGCATTCCGTTGGCCGAGGCGCGCGCCATGCTTACCGCGGCGTTCTGTCGTGCGGTGTTCGAATCGCTGCCCGACGAAGGGCTGCGCGAGCACATCAATGAGCGACTGATGGCGCAACTGCCTTCCGCCTGACGGGCGGCCCGACAGCAACCGGTGAAACGAACACGATGAACGCACAGACCCAGCCGAGCCCCACCGTCTTCGACGTGCAGCGCATTCGCGCCGATTTCCCCTTGCTGTCGCGCACTGTGCACGACAAGCCGCTGGTTTATTTCGACAACGCCAACACCAGCCAAAAGCCGCTGAGCGTGATCGAGGCGGTGGACCAGCATTACCGCCTGCGCAACGCCAACGTGTCGCGCTCGGTGCATCAGGTCGGCGAAGAGGCCACGGCCGCTTATGAAGGCGCGCGCGACAAGCTGGCGCGCTTCATCAACGCCACCTCGCGCAATGAGGTAATCCTCAACTCGGGCACCACGCAGGCGATGAACATGATCGCCTACAGTTACGCGCTACCGCGCCTGAAGCCGGGCGACAGCATCCTCACCACCGTGATGGAGCATCACGCCAACATCGTGCCGTGGCAGCTGGTGGCCAGCCGCACCGGCGCGACGGTGAAGGCGGCGCCGATCGACGAGCGCGGCGAACTGATCCTCGAGAAGTTCTTCGAGATGCTCACGCCCGACGTGAAGCTGGCCTGCGTCACGCACGTCTCCAACGTCCTTGGCACGGTCAACCCGGTGCGCGAGATTGCCCGCGAGTGCCGCAAGCGCGGTATTCCGCTGGTGGTGGACGGCTCGCAGGCCGTGCCGCACCGGCCGGTGGATGTGCAGGCGCTGGGCTGCGATTTCTATGCCTTCACCGGCCACAAGATGCTCTCGCCCACGGGCACGGGTGGCCTGTGGGCGCGCAAGGAACTGCTGGAGGCCATGCCGCCGTTCTTCGGTGGCGGCGAAATGATCCGTGAGGTCAGCTTCGCCGGCACCACCTTCGCCGCGCCGCCGCACAAGTTCGAAGCAGGCACGCCGAACATCGCCGGTTTTGCCGGCGTGGGCGCCGCCATCGACTACTACGACTCCATCGGCTTCGACGCCATCCACGCGTGGGAACAGCAGCTGCTGGCCTACGCCACGGAACGCCTGCGCGACATCCCCGGCCTGCGCCTGTTCGGCGAGGCAAAGGAAAAGGAACCGGTCATCTCGTTCCTGATCGAGGGCGCGCAGGCCACCGACCTCGCCACGCTGCTCGACCTGCAGGGCGTGGCCGTGCGTTCCGGCCACCACTGCGCGCATCCGCTGATGCAGTTCTACAAGGTGCCGGCCACCCTGCGTGCCTCGCTCGCGTTCTACAACACGCGCGAAGAAGTGGATGCCTTCATCACCGCGCTGCTGAAGGTGCGCAAGCTGCTGATGTAATCATCGGCAGCCTCGCAGGCGCACGAGGTCATCAGTGCGCCTGTTCCAGCTTCTTCTTCTGTTCGTGGATATAGCCGATCTCCCCCAGCGACTTGGGTTCGCCGGGGATGAGCGTCAGGCATTCGCGGTATTTGGCTTCCGCCTCATCGAGGCGATGCAGTTCGACCAGTACATAGCCCTGTCCTCGCAGGGCAGCGCATTGCATGGGTGTCACGCCGTCGGCCGCCGTGAGCGGCGCGTATTCCTGGCCCGCCCGGTAGTGCTCCATGGCGCCGTTCCAGTCACGCTTCTGCATCAGCACATAAGCCAGTTCATTGCTGTATTGGGCATCAAACGGTGCAAGTGCGAGCGCCTTCTCCAGCTCGGCCTGTTCGTCGTCGTAGCGATTCATTTCGCCATAGGCATAGCCGCGTGCCCAATAGGCCATGGCCCAGGCGGGGCCGAGTACGACGACGTTGCGTTTGTCCTTGGCGCCGATGCCGGCGTACAGCAGGGCATCGGTGGCGCCTCGTGCGCTGTAGGTGTCCTTGGGATGCTGGCCGTACTTCGCTTCGTACTTGTTTATCACCGCATTGATGGGCCCGTCGATGGCGGCCAGGATCTGACCGGCCTGGATCATCTTCAGTCCCTCGAGCACTTGCTGCTCGTCCGCGTCGACCACCGGCTTGCCCGACTTGTCCATGGTTATGTTGATGGTAGTGCCGCCGGACTTGTTCGCGGTCACGCTGGCGGCGGTCACCTCCTGTGTCGCGGCGTTGGCAGGCGGTAAGGCCGCCGCGGCGAGCAGGGTGGTGGCGAGAACGGCGAGTGCTGTCGAGCCCATGGAGATCCTTCCCTGCAGGTTGTGGTGTCCGGTAGGTGAAACGCCTGTACGCGCGAAGCGGGTGATCTCAGTGTTTCACGTCCGCGGGTGCCACGCACTGGTGATCGCGGAACAGCGCCCATTCCTCACACTGCCGGCCATCGGCAAACACGCAGATCCCGGTGACGTTGCCGGCTTCATCCTTGCGCAGGTCCAGCTTGCCGCCTTGATTGACGCAGGCTACCGATGCGGGATTGGCCATGCCGACCGAAGGCGGGTTGTCGGGCGGGGGCACAGGTGTGCTGGAGCAGGCGCACACAGCGAGGGCGAATGCGATCGGGGTAGCGATTTTCATCAGGGCGTCCTGCACGGAGGGGCTGGGCGAAATATAGTCCCGTGCCGGGGCGGCAGCATCCGGCAGCGTCTGATGGCGCTGTTCCCGGGCCGGGCGACAATGTGCGACACACAGGGAGCTGGACAGATGGAACGACTTTTATCGCGCTTGCCCTCGATACCCGCGATGGCATGCGCATTCACGATATGGCTCCTGTTGCTCGCCGGGCCGGCGCACGCTACGGATGTGCCGGCCCTGCAAGGTCCGGTGAACGACTACGCGCACGTGCTTGGTGATGACGCCGCCGTCATCGGGGCAAGGCTCGCTGCGGACGAGCAGCGCACCGGCAATCAGGTCGTGGTGCTGACCGTGCGCAGTCTCGGCGGGCAGGACATCGAAAGCTACGCCAATGACGTGTTCGCCCAGTGGAAGCTGGGGCAGAAGGGCAAGGACAACGGTGTGCTGATGGTGGTGGCGGTGGATGACCATCGCATGCGCATCGAAGTCGGCTATGGCCTGGAAGGCACGCTGACCGACCTCGCCAGCTCGCGCATCATCCGCGAACGCATGCAGCCGCGATTCGCCGACGGCGACTACGCCGGTGGCGTTGAATCGGGGGTGGATGGCGTGCTGGGCGTGCTTGACGGTGAGGCGGCGGCGTCTCCGGCGCCAGCGGATGAATCGCCTGCCCAGGTCATTGCGCGCGAAGGTTTCTGGAAGTCGGGTGCCGGCATCTTCGTGGTGCTGGTTGCGCTGTTCTGGTTGCTGTTCACCTGGATGGCATCGCAGGGCGGCAGCTGGTGGTCGATGTTCTTGCTAGGCCCGCTCACGATACCGCTACTGCTGCTCCTGTTCCCCTGGTGGGGTGTGGCGTGCGTCTACGCTCTGCATCTTTGCCTGGCCACGCTGTGGCGTCGCAGGCAGATGCGTGGCGAATTCAGGCTGGGCAAGAAGACGAAGTACAGAACGACGGTACGCCAGTGGCCGCCGTCGCTTGCCGACATCCTGCTGTGGACCGGGCCGCGCAAGGGCGGCCTGACCGGATATGGCGGGGGTGGGCGTGGAGGCTCGGGTGGAAGCGGCTCCGGTTCGTCGTCCTCGGGCTATTCCGGCGGCGGTGGCAGCTCGGGCGGCGGTGGTGCATCGGGCAGCTGGTGACGCGAAGGCCAAAAAGAAAACCCGCGAGCATCACGCCCGCGGGTTTTTTCATGCACGTGCGGTGGTAACGGCTGTTACCAGATCTTCACCTGCTTGTCCGCCGGACGCACCATCGCGTCACCCGCCTTGCACTGGAAGGTCTGTGCAAAGGCCGGCATGTTCGACGGTGCACCGATGGCGCGGAACTGCGCCGGTGCGTGCGGATCGGTGTTGAGCAGGGTGAGCTGTGCTTCCGGACGGATGCTGCCGCGCCACACGCGTGCCCAGTTGAGGAAGAAGCGCTGATCCTGCGTGTAGCCATCGATCTTCTTCTTCGCTTCGGCCGGGTTGCGCTTCAGTGCCATCTGCAGGGCGTCGTAAGCCGCGTTGAGGCCGCCGAGGTCACCGATGTTCTCGCCCATGGTCAGCTTGCCGTTGACGAACTTGCCCGGCAGCGCTTCGTAGTGGTTGAACTGGTCGGCGAGCAGGTCGGTGCGGGCTTCGAAGGCCTTGCGGTCTTCATCGGTCCACCAGTTGACGTTGTTGCCCTGCGCGTCGAACTTGCTGCCCTGGTCGTCGTAGCCGTGGCCCATTTCGTGGCCGATCACCGCGCCGATGCCGCCGTAGTTGAGTGCATCGTCGGCGCTGGCGCTGAAGAACGGCGGCTGCAGGATGGCGGCCGGGAACACGATCTCATTCTTCAATGAGTTGTAGTACGCATTCACCGTCTGCGGAGTCATGCCCCATTCGGTGCGGTCCACCGGCTTGCCGATCTTGCCGACCATGTAGTCGTAGTTGAACTTGTCGGCGGCCTGCACGTTGGCGAAGTAGCTGCCGGTGGACGCAATGGTCAGGCCCGTCCAGTCACGCCACTTGTCCGGATAGCCGATCTTCGGGGTGAAGGTGGCCCACTTCTCCAGTGCCTTCTTCTTGGTGGCCTCGCTCATCCACGGCAGGTTTTCGATGCGGTTCTTGTAGGCGGCGCGCAGGTCGCCCACCAGCTGTTCCGCGCGTGCCTTGGATTCCGGCGAGAAGGTCTGCGCCACGTAGAGCTGGCCCAGTGCCATGCCCATGCCGCCTTCCACGCTGTCCAGCGTGCGCTTCCAGCGCGACTTCATTTCCTTCTGGCCGTTGAGCGTCTGCGCGTTGAACGCGAAGTCTTCCTTCTGGAACGGCGTGGAGAGGTACGGCGAGGCCGCGTCGATGGCGTGGAAGCGCAGGTAGGCCTGCCAGTCGCTTGCCGGCACGTCGGCCAGCATCTTGTCGAATTCTGCGAAGAACTTCGGCTGCGACAGCGAGAAACCGTCCGTCACGTCGGCGCCCTGTGCCTTGAAGAAGGCCGCCCATTCGAAGTGCGGCGTCACCTTGTCGGCATCGGCCATGCTGACGAAGTGGTAGCGGTTCTCCGGCTGGCGCAGCTCGGTCGGCACCAGCGAAGCGGCGGCGAGACGCGTTTCGAAGGCCATCACGGCTTTCGCCTGCTTCTGTGCGTCGGCCTCGCTGACGCCGGTCAACTGCAGCGTGCGCGCGATATGCGCCACGTATTCGGCACGGATCTTCTCGAAGTCCGGCTTGCTGTAGTAATCGGCGGTCGGCAGGCCCAGCCCGCCCTGATTGGCGTAGGCGATCTGGCGGCTGGAATTCTTGAAGTCGGCGTTGCCGTAGAAGCGGAAGCCAACCGGATTGCCCTTGGCGTAACTCTCGGTGATGTAGGCGACCACATCCTTGCTGTTCTTCAGCGCGTCGATGCGCGCCAGTTCCGGCTTGATGGGATCGAAGCCGGCCTTCTCGATGGCGGCTTCATCCATGCCCGAGGCATAGAAGTAGCCGATCTTCTGCTCGATGGAACCCGGCTTGGCGCTGGCGGCATCCTTGGCGGCCTTGTCCACGATGCCGTGCTGCACGTTCAGGCTGTCTTCGCGCAGTGCGTCGAAGGAGCCCCAGCGCGTGCGGTCGGCGGGAATCGGGTTGGCGGCAAGCCACTTTGCATTGACGAAGCCGTTGAAGTCGTTGCAGATGTTCTTGCTGGTGTCCAGTTCCTTCACATCGAAGTTGCCGGAGGGGCCGGCCAGTGCGCCGGTGCACAAGGCCAGGCCCATGGCCAGCGCCAGCGGTTTCACAATGCGGTTCTTCATGCGGATCGGTGCTCCCTCTGTCTTCGGTGTGCGGCGGCCCCGGTGTGCGGCCGCGTCGGATCAATCCGCGACACTAGTCAGCGCCGGAGAGGGCGGCACAGTGTCGAAGGTCATGTTGGCGCAAGGTTTGAGGTCGGTGGCGATCAGTGGCGGGATGGGAGTGCGCGGACGTGCATCGACGCGGGCTTTCTGCCCGTCATTCCGGCCCTTGCCCCCTTTTGCGGGGTGCGCCGGAATGACGGGCAAAAGGCGGGGGCCGGGGCCTTGATGCCCGCTGCCATGGCAGCCGCTATCATCGGCAGATGCCAAACCCGTCCGAACTCCTGTTCCGCCTGGCCAATCACCAGGACGTCGCCACCATCGTCGCCTTGGTCGAATCCGCGTATCGCGGCGAATCCGGCCAGCGCGGATGGACCACCGAATCCCATCTGCTCGACGGCCAGCGCACTGATACCGAAAGCGTCGCCGCGCTGATCGGCGTTGACGGCAGCGTGGTGCTGCTGGCGGAGCAGGGCGGTGAACTGGTGGCCTGTTGCCATATCGAGCGACAGGATGCCTCCGGCTATTTCGGCATGTTCGCCGTCAACCCGCTGCTGCAGCGCGCCGGCGTGGGCCGTGCCGTGCTCGCGGAAGCAGAACGCATCGCGAAGGAAACCTGGCAAGCCACCGCGATGCGCATGTCGGTGATCGAGCAGCGCGAGGATCTGATCGCCTGGTACGTGCGCCGTGGCTACGCGCTGACCGGAGAGACGCGTCCATTCCCCTATGGCCAGCCGCGCTTCGGCATTCCGCGACGCGACGACCTGCGCTTCGTCTGGCTGAGCAAGCCGCTGCACGAGGTGACGGCATGAACATGGCCGACTGGATCTTCGTGGGCACGCGCAGCGAACTGCTGCCTGGCGAGTTCAAGGTCGTGTGGGATGGCGACACCGCCATCGCCGTGTACAACATCGACGGTGACCTCTACGCCATCGAAGACGTTTGCAGCCACGACGGCGGTGAACTTGCCGGTGGCGAAGTGCATGGATTCGAAGTGGAATGCCCGCGCCATGGCGCGCGCTTCGACGTGCGCAACGGTGCCGTGACGTGTCCTCCGGCTTATGAGCCGATCGCCAGCTTCCCCGTGCACGAGGTTGATGGCCAGATCTGGACGCGCGACGACAGGTGAGTCGAGAAGTGAGTGAAGAGCATTGAGCAGCGAGAGGAGTATGCGTCTTCTCTCACTACTCACTCCTCTTTACTCACTCCTGCTCTAAAGCCGGTAAACAAACGCCAGCGTGGTGGTGAGCTGATTGGGCGTGCCGTAGCTGCGCACCAGCGGGCTGCCCGCTGCCTGGCCCAGCAGTCGCGTGTAGTTGAGGGCGAAAGCAAAGCCCGTGTGCAGGCTGGTGGGCATGAAGGCGTCGTATTCGAGGGATACCTGCTGGCTGCCCGCGCCGGGCGACCAGGGCGCGATGTCGAGCTTGGCCGCCTGCTCCGGCGAAACGCCGAAGAAGCGCCGCATGGCCGGGCCGTTCATGCCCTGCCACTGCAACTGCAGGCTGTGGTTGAGGTAGCCGATGGCGGGAAGGTCGTAGTCCGCGTACAGGTTGAGGTACGCACCCGCACCTTGCGTGTCATGGCTCAGGTTGCCGCCGATGTTGAGCTGCAGGGTGGCCTGGTATTCCAGATAGCCGCCCGCGTTGATGCGCGGACTGAGCGAATCGATGACGCCACCGAGTTGCGAGCCTAGCTCATCGTGATCACGGCCCCACATATAGTTGCCGTAGATGCCGCCGCGCCACTTGTCGCCGTGGATCAGGTCCACGGTGAGGCCATCGAGCGTCGACAGGGTGATATGCCAGGGCAGTTCGGCCTGGATATACGGAATGGCCTGGTTGCGATGGTCCTTCGAGCCCAGCCACGCCGGCATGCGCTGCACGCCGGCACCGAACATGTCGTTGGGGCCGTCGGTGGGGTTGTCGGCCAGTGCGTTCGTGGACAGGCCCAGCGCAAGCATCAGCGCGACGACGCGCATCGACGATGCGTGCGGGGAACGACGACAGCTCATGCGCCTACGACTCAGCTACCGGGTTTGGCAGGTGCCGCAGCGTTGCCGGTGAACTGCACGATCACCCGCTGGCCGATGCGCAGCGATGCAGGCGGCGGCTGGTCGAACACCAGCACGCACTGCACGGTGCGGGTGTTGGCGCGGATCAGCGGATCTTCCTCCAGCGCACTGGGGCCAAACACGGTACCGATGCGCTGCACGTGGGCGCTGAGCGTGGGGGCCCCGCTGCCGCTGTCGTCCACCACCTGGGCAGGCATGCCGTCATGCACGGCACCGACAAACGATTCATTGAGTTCGGCGCGCACGATGCGCGGCTGCTCGGGCAGCAGCACGAACGCTGGACCACCCTGCGGCGACACGGTGGCACCCGGCTGGATATCGCGCTCCACGATCTGGCCGTCGAACGGAGCCAGCAGGGTGCGCTGCGCCAGCTCGTAACGGGCGGCATCCAGCTTCTGCGTAGCCAGCGCCTGCGCGGCACGCAGGTTGTCGAGTTCGCCCTGCAGCTGCTGGGCGGCATCCTTGGCGTCATCCGCGCTCTGGCCATCGCCGGCACCGGCGGAGGCGGCAGCAGCCAGGCGCGTGGCGCGCTGCTGGGATGCCTTGAGGCGGGTTTCCAGCGAGCCGGTCTGGGCCTGCGTCTGCTTCAGTTCGGCCTCGGCGGCGTTAACGGCCAACTGCGCGGGTTTGGTGTCCAGCACGGCCAGCACCTGGCCTTTGTGCACATGGTCGCCTTCGCGCACCTTGATCTCGGCCACCACGCCTTCGCGCGGCATGCTGAGCTTGAGCAGGCCGCCTTCGATATCCACGCGCCCCCGTGCCACCGCCGTATAGGCAGGGGCCGGAGCCGCGGCCGACGTGGCGCTCTTGTCGGCGTCGCTGTGCGAGCAGGCTGCCAGCAACGACGAGGCAAGGGCCAGGGCGAGCAAGGTGTGGACGGGACGCAAAGTCATGCAGAAGGTTCCTCGAGGCCTGACGTTGGCGTCGATGTCTGGGATGGCACCCGGTCGCTAAGGATACGGCCATCTTCCATGGCGAGCACGCGGTCGGCGTGGCCCACCAGGCGCGGGTCATGGCTGACGCACAGCACCGTGGTGCCGTGCGCGCGGGCGATGCGATGGAGGATGTCGATCACGATCTGGCCGTTGGCTGCGTCGAGCGCGCTGGTTGGCTCGTCGGCGAACAGCAGGTCCGGTTCCTTGGCCAGCGCGCGGGCAATGGCTACGCGCTGCTTTTCGCCGCCGGAGAGTTCCGATGGACGAAGCTTCATGCGCGGCCCCAGGCCCACTTCTTCCAGCGACGCCATGGCGCGGCGGCGCGCTTCGGCCGGTGAGAGGCCCAGGTAGCTCAGCGGCAATTCCACCTGCTCCAGCGCATTGAGCGCAGGGAACAGGTTGAAGCCCTGGAAGACGAAGCCGGTGTGCAGCAGACGGAAACGTTCCAGCGCACGCGTATCGAGATGATTGAGGTCCTGCTCAAGCGCGAATACCTGGCCGCCATCGGGGCGTTGCAGGCCGCTGAGGATGGCCAGCAGCGTGCTCTTGCCGCAGCCGGAGGGACCCGAGATGAGCGTGAGTTCGCCCGCGCGCACATCCAGCGTCAGGTCGTGCAGCACCGTGCTGCGGATGTCGCCCGAGGTGAACGACTTGCTGACGTTGCGCGCCTGCAGCGACACCGTGGGCTTGGCATGGGCCATGGGTGATGGGTGACTCATCGCTTACCTCAACAACGTGGCCGGGTCGGCACGACGCAGGCTGCGCATGGCGGCCAGTCCGGAGACGATGGCCAGGCCCATGCAGAGCGACAGACAGGCCACCGTGGCCCACGGGCCCAGCGCCACCGGTACGCTGCGGCTGCGCGCGAGCGCCAGCGCGAGCACGCCGAGGACGGCACTGCCGAGCAAACCCAGCGCACCGACCCAGAAGGCCTGTTCCATCACCACCTTGCGCAGCGCGCCCACGCCCACGCCCAGTGCATTGAGCGTGGCGTATTCGCGGATCGAGCCGATCACCGCGGCGACCAGGGTCTGGCTGGTGATCACCACGCCCACGAGGAACACGATGCCGGCCAGGAACAACACGCCGGCGCCGGCACCGGTATCGAATATCCAGTAGAGCTGTGAACGGCGCGCAAAGTCCCTGGCCGTCCATACGTCGTAGCTGCCGAAGGCCGTGTTGCCGCGCAGGCGGGCCGCCACCTGGTCGGCCTCGGCCGGATTACGCAGCTTGGCCACGAAATAGGTCATGCGGCTGCTGTTGGACGGATCGGTATCCAGCGTGGAAGCCGTGGCCAGCGACGCCACCACATTGACGCCACCCAGCGCACGCAGGCCGCTGCTGACACCCACCACGCGCACGCGGTGGCCATTGATCACGGCGCTGTCGCCCACGCCGACGCCCAGGCCTTCCAGGTCGGCCTTGTCCACGATGACGGCATCGGGCTCGTTGAGGCGTGCGCGCAGGGCCAGCGGCAACGCGTGCGCGAACATCATGCCGTCCGGCCGTGCGTTGATGCCGGAGACGAACACCGAGACGCCGCCGGTGTCGTTGGGGCCACGCCAGTCGGCATCGACCCAGTGGAACGGTTCCACTGCGGTTACATCCGGGTCCATGCGCAGGCGCATTTCCACGCCTGCATCGATGGAGCGGCCAAGGTTGACGCTCTGCGTGCCGGGGTAGCCGGCCCACAGGTCACCGGACGAGCCGGTGATGTACACCGCGGCGCTGCCGAAGATGCCGAGCACCAGAGCCACCTGCAGCAGCTGCAGCAGGCCGGCGAAGCCCACTGCCACCACGGCCGGCAGGAAGCGGCGCCACTCATAGATGAGGGTCTTGCGGGCCAGCGCGACCATCAGTTGGGGCTCCCGCTCTCCGCCGCGGCGGGAGCCGGCGCCGGTGGATTGGGCATGTGCGCACCGCCCAGGGCCTTGTAGAGCGAGACATAGGCCAGGTCTCGCGCGGCAATGGCGCTGACCAGTTCAAGCTGGGCGCGCTGGTTCTCGATCAGGCCGTCCTGCACGTCCAGGTTGCTGCCCAGGTTGAGCTCGGCTCGCTTGTGCAGCGCGGCCATGCTGCTGCCCAGCGCCTCGGTGGCATGCTGCGTGGCCTCTTCGCGCATGCGCAGCTGCTCCAGGTCGCCCATGGCCGTTTCGGCCTCGGCCACACCTTGCAGCACCGCCTGGCGGTAGGCGTACACGGCGGCCTTGAGTTCATGGTCCTTGGCATGCGCGGCCGACACGCGCTGGCCCCAGTCGAACAGCGGTATGTCGATGACGGGACCGATCGACGAGATGGCCTCGCCCGTGTGCGCCCGATAGTTCGAGAGGATGTTCGCCGACCATTGCAGCGATGCACCCAGGCCGATGTGCGGCCAGATGTCCGCATGACTCATGCCGGCCTCGCCAGCGGCGCGCAGCACCTCGGCTTCGGCGCTGGCGATTTCCGGGCGGGCGCGCAGCATGTCGGCCGGCGCCGTGGTCAGCTGCCACTGACCCAGGCGGGGCTGCGGGCCCGGCGTGAGCCAGGCGGCATCAGGTTCGGGCTGGCCCAGCAGCACGGCCAGTTGCTGGGCGCTGGCATTGATCACCTGCATGGGCTCGGCCAGTGCCGCCTCGGAGCGGGCCAGCTCGGCCTGCACCTTGGCCACTTCGGCCGGCGGGACCAGCCTGAGCTGTTCGCGCACCTGCACCAGCCGGAGCTTTTCTTTCTGCGCATCGCGGATGCCGGTGAGCAGGCGTGCCTGTTCCTGGGCCGAGCGCAGCTCCACCCAGCGCCGGCTGACTTCGGCCACCATCGACACCTGTGCCCCACGCAGGGCGGCATCCGCGCCGTTTTCCTGCCCCTGTGCCACGCGCTTACTGCTCTGCCAGGCGCCGAACAGCGGCAGTTCCCACAGCGCGTCGAAACCGACCACGAAGTAGGACGCCGTGGTGTCCGGGTCGATCACGTCGTTGGTACGGCCGTGCAGCGAGGGCAGGTACGGGTCGTGGGCGTGGTGGTTCAACGTGCGCGCGGCGCGCAGGCGTTCGGAGGCCTGGGCCACGTCCAGATTGTTCTGCAGGGCACGGTTGACCAGGTCATCCAGGGCAGGGTCACCCAGCGCCTGCCACCAGCCGCGCAAATCGGCGGACGGCGGGGCGACACCGGCCGGCGCATTGCGCCAGGCGTCGGGTACGGGGGGCTTGAGCTCGGGCAGCGGGGCGACCGAGCAGCCGGCAAGCACCGCCAGCCCAAACGCCAGCAGACCGCTGACGAGCAGATGGCGATCCCGGCGAGGCGCAGCTTCCATGTTCGGCAGATCCGGGTTGTTTCGACGCTGGAGCACGAAATTCCTGAGGTTGACCAACGTAGCGTCAGGGGAGCTGCGGAGGATACCGGAGCTACCTGTGGACTACCTTATTGTGAACCAGTAGACCAAGAATATTCCGCCTTTGCGCAGCTTCTTTCGGAAAGAAAGGGGGCCGAAAGGGGTGGAAACCTATCGTGTGACCATTCTGAAAGCGTGGAGCTTCACCCCGTGACTGGCTGGACCATCCTGTGCGACTTCGACGGCACCATTTCTGTCGAGGACGTGATCGACTCTCTGCTCGACCGTTTCGGCCGCCCCGGCTGGGAAACCCTGGAGCAGGACTGGCGCGCCGGCCGCATCGGCTCGCGCGAGTGCATGACCGGGCAGGTGAGCCTGCTGGACATGACCCAGGAAGAACTGGACAAGCATCTGTCCTCGCTGTGGATCGATCACCATTTCCCTGAATTCGTGGCCATGGCCCGCGCCGCCAACACGCCCATCCGCGTGGTCAGCGACGGCCTGGATTACGCCATCCGGAGGATCCTGGGCCGTTACGGCCTGGACGACCTGCCGCTGGCCGCCAACCATCTCGCTCCGGCCACGCCGCCGCAGAAGTGGCAGCTCACCTCGCCGTTCCAGGCCGAGGGCTGCCGCAGCGGTACGTGCAAGTGCGCCGTGGCTGCACAGGCCAGCAAGGGTGGCACCAAGACCCTGCTGATCGGCGATGGCGCTTCGGATTTCTGCGCCGCCGACCGCGTCGATTTCGTTTTCGCCAAGCACCGCCTGATCGAACATTGCCGCGCCGCCGGCATCCCGTACGTGCCGATCACCGGCTTCGAGGATGCGCTGGAACTGCTGCCGCGCCTGCTCGATGGCAGCCTGCTCGCCGAACATGCGCCGGCCACGCCCGCGCTCGCCGTTGCTTCCTGATCAGTCCCCACCTGATCGTCCCCTTTCAAACGTTTCCGGATTTTCCTGATGACCGCTTACGACAAGAACGCCGCTGGCGTCGTTATTCCTGACGCGCAGCTGCTGGCGGACGAGGCCGAGTGGAGCTCGTTCGGCGATACCGTGCACTACGTCGACCCGCCGAAGATCTTCCGCCACGGCGAAGGCAGCTGGATGATCGACACCGCCGGCACGCGTTTCCTCGACCTGCAGATGTGGTACTCGGCCGTCAATTTCGGTTACGGCAACAAGCGCCTGAACGACACGCTGAAGAACCAGATCGACGTGCTGCCGCAGGTGGCAAGCCAGTACCTGCACCAGACCCGCATCGAGCTGGCCAAGACGATTGCCGTGGACGCGCAGCAGAAGTTCGGCGTGAAGGGCCGCGTGCACTTCAACGTGGGTGGCGCGCAGGCGGTGGAAGACTCGCTGAAGCTGGTGCGCAACTACACCGGCGGCAAGAGCCTGATGTTCGCCTTCGAGGGCGGCTACCACGGTCGCACGCTGGGCGCTTCGTCCATCACCTCCAGCTACCGCTACCGTCGTCGCTTCGGCCACTTCGGTGAGCGCGCGATGTTCGTGCCGTTCCCGTACCCGTTCCGTCGCCCCAAGGGCATGACGCCGGAAGAATACTCGGACGCGTGCGTGCGCCAGTTCGCCCGTCTGTTCGAAACCGAATACAACGGCGTGTGGGATCCCAAGGTCAACCAGGCCGAATACGCCGCTTTCTACGTCGAGCCGATCCAGGGCACGGGCGGTTACGTCCTGCCGCCGATGAACTTCTTCAAGGACCTGAAGAAGGTGCTGGACCAGTACGGCATCCTGATGGTCGTCGACGAAATCCAGATGGGCTTCTGGCGCACCGGCAAGCTGTGGTCGATCGAGCACTTCGGCGTGACGCCGGACATCATCGTGTTCGGCAAGGCGCTGACCAACGGCCTGAACCCGTTGTCGGGCCTGTGGGCGCGCGAAGAGATGATCAACCCGACCATCTTCCCGCCGGGCTCCACGCACTCCACCTTCAACTCCAACCCGCTCGGTACCGCGCTGGGTCTGGAAGTGATCAAGATGGGTTACGAGCTGGACTACGAGACCAGCGTGCCGAAGAAGGGCGCGCACTTCCTCGAAGGCCTGCGCGACCTGCAGAAGCGCCACAAGGAAATCGGCGACGTCGACGGCCTGGGTCTGGCCATGCGCGCCGAGATCTGCACCGACGACGGCTTCACGCCGAACAAGGCGCTGCTCGACAAGATGGTCGACATCGGCCTGGCCGGTGACCTGGAGCACAACGGCAAGAAGATCGGTCTCGTGCTCGACGTGGGCGGCTGGTACAAGAACGTGATCACCTTCGCGCCGTCGCTCGACATCACGCACGAAGAAATCGACCTGGCCATCGCGCTGCTTGATCAGCTGCTGACCAAGGCCAAGAAGGCGATGTAATCAGTACGAACGCCGCGGGGTAAAATCCCGCGGCGTTGTTTTAAAGGTTTGTCTCAAGTTGTTCCCATGCAGGGGAAGTGTGACAACGGCGGCGCTTATGCGTCGCCGTATTTTTTTGTGCGATCGGTCGTCAGCAGGCAGGATGGCGCGCGCGCCGGCGTCGACGCTCGCGCCGTGTCTCGGCTGGCCCGGGCGACGATGCGATGCTGGCGTCTGCATCTGCAGCCGTATCGGCATGAGGATCAGGATCGGCGGGAGCTTGCGCCGGAGGTTCCATGGCGGCCATGTCGGCGCCGTGGCGCATGTGGCCATTGACCTGCGCACCGACCGTCAGCACGAGTGTCGTGTAATGGATATTGCCGGTAACGCGTGCCGTTGCCGCAAGCTCGAGGCGATGTGTGGCATGGATGTCACCCCGCACGTGACCGTGGATGATGGCGAAGGGCACGCGGATATCGCCCTGCACATCGCCGTGCTCGCCCAGCGTCAATACGGCATCTGCGTCGCCCGACGATAGCTCGCCCTGCAGTTGCCCCTGCAGATACAGCGGGCCGGTGAAGGTCAGGTTGCCGCTGATGACGGTGCCGTGTGCGATCAGGCTGGTTCTATGGTCGGCATGGTCCGGCTTCTTGCGATGGAACATGTTCGTTTCCTGCGTTACGCCGTGACGGCGAAGCGGCTCAGGTTGACCTGGGGCGCGTCGAACTGGAGGTCTGTCCTTGGTCGCGCTGTGGGTAAGGCAGCGGTGTCAGTGGCACGGAAGGTTTGCTGCATCAGGTTGGCCGCGCGAACAGCGGAGCAGGGTAATGGCCAGCGCACCGGCCAGTCGGCGACGAACCGTTCCATGGTATCGGCCCATTTCCACGCATCCACGATGCGCTGGGTCGACAGGGCGCGCGCGACCTCGCAAGCAACGACGACGATGGCGCGCCTGAGCATGGCCCGCGAACGAGTCCGGTTGAACAGTGGGTTTTCATCCGCCCGCGTCACTTCATCGCGAGTGTTGCCAGGCATGGCGGACTGCCGGCGTTGCAATGCCTGTAGCGCCGCGCCTCGCATCGCAGCATCCGGGCTGCGAATGGCTACGTGCAGGCAGAGCGCCGGATCGGTGCTGGCACTCAGCAGTCGCAGGCGCTCTTGGGCCGGAGGCGTCTGAGTGTGGGTGCCGGCCATGAGCGAGAAATACAACGCGCGCGCCTGCGCGCGGAGCGGCGGATCCTCATCGTCGTGAGCGACGCGTTGCGCCACGGCGACGTCGGCGCAGCGCTGCAAGGCGGCTTGCCTGACGGCAGGCACAGGGTCGGTAGTCGCCAGCCTGGGTAATGCTTCGATCAGCCGGGGATCACGACCAAGTTCGATGGCAATGCGGCGGAACAGGGGGTTGCTGTGCTTCCACACAGGATGGTCTGTGGCTGTGGCCATGACGAAGAGGCTTGATGACGACGCAAGCCGGAAATGCAGCGGCGGGAGGCGCGTGCACGTGCATAGCCGGGACCAACGGGTGAGGAGGGCGGTCGAGAGACCGCGCATTACAAAAGCCTCGTCCACGAAGGGCGCCATGGTCCTCGGGCTGGAGGCCGAAGACCATCAGACACTTCGGAATTGGATGGTCGCTACACCGACGCAACAAGCCGCGGGAGAACAGGCTTCACGACGCAGTGCGTGACGTTCGTGCCGGCGGGAACACCACTTCCACGCGCAGCCCGCCGGTGCTGCCATTGAGGAAACGCACCAGCGCACGATGGCGTTCGGCGATGCGCGCCACGATGGCCAGGCCAAGGCCAGTGCCTTCCTCGGTGATGCCCGGCACGCGGAAGAAGCGCTCGCCCAGGCGTTCGAGGAACGCCGGCGGCACGCCGGGGCCGTTGTCTTCCACGCTGATGCACGGGCCTTCGCTGAGCACCGACACACCGATGGTGACGATGCTGTTGCGGCCGGCGTAGCGCATGCTGTTGTCGATCAGGTTGTCCAGCATTTCCTGCAGCGAGAGGCGGTCACCGTCGATCCATACCGGTCCGGCGGGGCCCTCGTACCCCAGGTCCACGTTAGCGGCGATGGCGTCGTGCACGCGCACGCTCAGCAGTTCGGGAATCAGTTGGGCCAGGTCGAGCAGGCACAGCGGCGCGGTTTCGCTCAGTTCCGGCGACTGCGCGCGTGTCAGCGCAAGCAATTGGCTGGAGGTGCGGCTGGCACGCTGCGTGAGGCGCAGGATGTGCTGCAGGGCATCGGTCACCGTTTCCTTGCTTGGATCAATTTGCGCACGCTCGACGTGCACGCGCAGGCCGGCGAGCGGCGTCTTGAGCTGGTGCGCGGCGTCGGCGATGAAGCGCTCCTGCAGCGCCAGCATGCCGCGCTGGCGGGCGAACAGTCCGTCGATGGTGCGGGTGAGCGGGAGAATTTCCACCGGCACGTCGGCATCGCCAATGGGGGCCAGGTCGTGCTCGCGTGCGGCAAGGCGCGCGGTGAGCGGATCGATCTGGCGCAAACCCACGCGCACGCCGTAGAACACCAGCAGGAACACGCTGGCAATCAGCAATGCCTGCGCCGGAATGCTCAGCAGCAGGATTTCCCTCGCGCGCTGGTGACGGTCATGGAAGGTTTCGGCCATGGTGACCGTGAGCTGGTCGGTGGGATCCTGCAGGTTGGGAATGCGCACCGTGGCGGCTCGCAGCTCGCGACGTTTCTGTGTGGGCGTGTAGAGCGTGGTGCTGTACAGCGCGGGCTCGCCATCGGTGCTGGCGCCACTCAGCGGGGCCGGCTGCAGTTCGGGCGAACCGGCCAGCAGGCCGTGCTTCTGGCTGCTGACGTTGAAATAGTTGTGTCCTTCCGGCGCGTACTCCAGCAGGAAGCGGGCCTGCGGCGAAATCTGCCCGCCAAGGTCTTCCTGGCTGAGCATCTGGGCGAGCGTCATGGCATCGTCGCCCAGGTCACGGTCGTGCACGTGGTTGGAGTAGATCAGCGCGCCGCCGTAGGTAATCAGGCTTTCCACGGCCAGCAGCAGCATCAGCGGCACCAGCAGCGATGAAAGCAGGCGACGCCGCAGGCTGGGACGGCCATCGGGCTCAAGCAGACGATAGAGCCATGACTCGTCCCGCTTTGGCGCCGCTTCGCTCATGCGTTCGATTCCTTGCCTTCCTTTATCTCTTCCAGCAGGTAGCCGAGGCCGCGGATGGTGCGCACCTGCGTGCCCGAATCGCCGAGCTTGCGACGCAGGCGGTAGATGGCGATGTCCAGGCCGTTGTCGGTGAGTTCCTCGTCCCAGCTGCACAGGGCTTCCACCAGCTGTCCACGGCTGGTGACGCGGTCAGGGCGGGCGGCCAGGGCTTCGAGCAGGCCGAATTCGCGCGCGGTGAGCTCCAGCGGCTTGTCGTCGATCCATGCACGGTGGCCGGGAAGATCCAGGCGCAGCCGCCCGATGACCAGTTCCGGTGCACCCTGCGAGGTGTAGCGGCGGAGCAGGGCGCGCACGCGCGCCTCGAATTCGGCCAGGGCGAAAGGCTTCACCAGGTAATCGTCGGCGCCCAGGTCCAGCACGCGTACGCGTTCGCGCAGGCCTTCGCGCGCGGTGATCACCAGCACGGGCAGGCCGGTGCCGCGCTTGCGCAGGCGTTGCAGCACGTCCGCGCCATCCAGGTTGGGCAGGCCCAGGTCCAGGATCAGCAGGTCGTACGGGGTGTCGCGCAGCGCCGCGTCGGCCTTGGCGCCGTCGGTTACTGCGTCCACCGCGTGACCGCCCTGGCGCAGGGAGGCACTTACACCGGCGGAAATGGAGGGGTCGTCCTCGGCAATCAGGATGCGCATATCAGTGTCCGGTTGGGGCGGTAGGCTGGCGCAGCCGAGGCGCGCCGTCCGTGGTCGTTGAATTGCGAGTGATTCTCATTTGTGGCAAGATCCCGCGTCGGTGTCAGGAACAGGCCGCCCGAGGCGGCAGCTTAGCGCCCCGACGGATGTTGAGACAGCGGGCAGGCGTGTCGGTTGCATGGCCAGCCGCTGAAATGGCGCTGATTCGAGAGACCATCAACGGGGTCTGAAAGGCAGGCATGGAATCGGCGGCACGGGTGCACAACAGCAGAATGGGATCGAGCCGTTCGTTCTGGCTCAAGCAGCTCCATCAATGGCACTGGATCAGCTCGGCCTTGTGCCTGGTGGGCATGCTGCTGTTCGCCATCACCGGCTTTACGCTCAATCACGCCGGCCAGATCGAGGCCCAGGCGAAAACCGTGCATCGCAACGCCCAGCTGCCCGCGCCGTTGTTGAAAGCGGTCAGCGGCGACGACGAGCGCAAGGGCGTGGCCCTGCCTGTTGCCGTGGCGGACTGGATGTCCGGTGCGCTGGACGTGGACGTCGCCGGACGCACGGGCGACTGGTCGTCCGACGAAATCTACATTTCCATGCCACGCCCGGGAGGCGACGCGTGGGTCAGCATTGATCGCGAAACCGGCAAGGTGGAGACCGAGCGCAGCACGCGCGGCGTCATCGCCTACCTCAACGACCTGCACAAGGGGCGCCATGCCGGCCCGGCCTGGGGCTGGTTCATCGACGTGTTCGCGCTGGCCTGCGTGATCTTTTCCGTCACCGGTTTACTGCTGCTGAAAATGCACGCCGCACAACGCGGTGCCACCTGGCCGCTGGTGGCGTTCGGCTTGGTACTACCGCTGTTGCTCGCCTTGATCTTCATTCATTGAAACAAGAAGTGAGTGGAGAGAAGTGAGCATTACGCCTTTCTCTGTCTTCTCACTCCTCTTCACTCACTTCTCGCCCTTAGAGGAACCGCCATGCGCCGCCTTTCCCTGACTCTCCCCGCGATCCTGCTGGCGGCTCCCGCTGCCGCAGCCGATCTCAATGTCACCGTGCAGATTCCGCAGCTCAACGTGGCGGAGTACCACCGTCCGTATACCGCCGTGTGGGTGGAGCGCGAGGATCACAGTGTCGCCGCGCAGCTGGCGGTCTGGTATGCGCAGAAGGAATCGAAGGAAGGCGCGGGTACCAAGTGGTTGCCCGAACTGCGCCAGTGGTGGCGTCGTGGCGGTCGCGACCTGCAGATGCCGGTGGACGGCGTGTCGGGTGCGACGCGCCCGGCCGGTGACCAGAAGCTGAGCTTCCATGACGGCAAGGCGCCGCTGGGCCCGCTGGCGCCGGGCAAGTACGAACTGGTGGTGGAAGCCGCGCGTGAAGTCGGCGGCCGCGAAGTGGTGCGTGTCCCGTTCACCTGGCCGGCAACCGCGCCGCAACAGTTGGCCGCGCAGGGCAGCAGTGAACTGGGCGCCGTCAAGGTCGACCTGGCCCCGTAACCGAAGGAGAACAACATCATGATGAAGCACTCGATGAAGTGGGGCGTGCTGGCCCTTGCCCTGGCGCTGCCGTTCGGTGCGCAGGCGCACAAGATGTGGCTGGTGCCCTCGGCGACCAACGTTTCCGGCGCGGATCCGTGGGTGACCGTGGATGCGGCCGTATCCAACGACCTGTTCTATCCCGATCACATGCCGGTAGCGCTGGATCGCGTGGTCGTCACCGCGCCGGACGGCCATGCCGCCCAGCCGGAGAACGCATTGACCGGCAAGTACCGCAGCGTGTTCGACGTGCACCTGACGCAACCGGGCACGTACAAGATCGCTGCGGTGAACGGCGGCCTGTTTGCCAGCTACGAAGCGGATGGCCAGAAGAAGCGCTGGCGTGGCGAACCGGCAGAGCTGGCCAAGGCCATTCCCGCCAACGCGAAGAACGTGGAAGTGTCCGAGTCGATCAATCGCGTGGAAACCTTTGTCACCAACGGCAAGCCCAGCGACGGTGCACTCAAGGCCGAGGGGAAGGGCCTGGAGCTGGCGCCGGTGACACGCGTCACCGATCTCGCTTCGGGCGAAGCCGCCACCTTCCAGCTGCTGCTGGACGGCAAGCCGGCATCGAACCTGAAAGTGATGGCCATCGCCGGCGAAACGCGCTACCGCAACGCGCAGGACGAGATCGACGTCACCACCGACAAGGACGGCAAGTTCAGCATCACCTGGCCGCACGCCGGCATGTACTGGGTGAGCGCCAGCACGCAGGATGACAAGTCCAGCATCAAGCAGGCCAAGGTGCGCCGCCTGTCCTACGCCGCCACGCTGGAAGTGTTGCCGCAGTAATGCACGTCCACGGCAGTGAACCACGCCGGTTGGCACGGCGGCCATGAGCGATCTCATCATGCAGTCCGTGCAGGGCGAAACCATGGGCACGTTCTGGTCAGTGCGCGCGGTGATGCCGGCCGAGTTGTCGCTGGTGTCGCGCGCGCGCGGTATCCAGTCAGTGCTCGATCTGATCGACGGGCAGATGAGCACGTACAAGCCTGCGTCGGCGTTGTCCCACTTCAACGCGGCGCCGGCGGGTACCTGGCATGTGCTTCCTGCCGAGTGCTTCGACGTGGTCAGGCACGCGTTGCAGGTGGCACGCGAGACCGATGGTGCGTACGACCCCACCATCGGTCCGCTGGTCAACTTGTGGGGCTTCGGCCCCGACGCCGCGCGTCACGAGCCGCCTTCGCGCGATGCCATTGACGCGGCACGCGAGCGCATCGGCTGGTGGCGTATCAAGCTGGATGCCGCCACCCACGGCATCTTCCAGCCCGGCGGCATCAGCCTCGACCTGTCCTCGGTGGCCAAGGGTTATGCCGTGGATCTCGTGGGGCAGCATCTGGACCGCGCCGGCATCGATGCATGGCTGGTGGAAGTCGGCGGCGAACTGAAGGGCAAGGGCAGAAAGCCCGACGGTTCACCATGGCGCATCGGCATCGAGCGCCCGGGCGCTGCGGTGGGCGCGGTGCAACGTGCTGACCAGCTCAGCCAGGTGGTATGCCTGACCGGGCGAGCCATTGCTACGTCAGGGGACTACCGCCGTCGCTTTGAAGTCGATGGCGTGACTTACTCGCATCACATCGATCCACGCACCGGCTGGCCGGTGCCGCACACCGTGGCCTCGGTGAGTGTGCTGGCGGCCGACGCCATGCACGCCGATCCCATGGGCACGCTGATGACGGTGCTCGGGCCGGAGCAGGGCATGACGTACGCACGCGAGCGTGGCCTCGCGGTGATGTTCATCCTGCACGGCGAACGTGGACTGGAAGAGCGGCTGTCGCCGGCGTTCGAGGCTGCGTTGGCATCATGAGCCCGGCACCTGCCGACACGCGACCCGCATGGGGCAACATCGTGCTGTGCAGCTTGCTCGGCGCGGTGCTGCTCGGCTTGATGGCCTTGCATGCGCGCGAGTGGGAGTGGCATGCGCCAACTGCGTCGCGCTGGTGGTGGGCGTGCATCGTGCTGGTGGCATGGGCTGGCTTCACGGGATGGCTGGGCTGGCATCGCCGCGCCGCCTCGCGCCGGCAGGCCGGTCCCGTCACCGCTGATCGAGTGTCGATCAGTGAAACGCTGCTGGTGGTCTTCGCCAGCCAGACCGGCACCGCGGAACAATGGGCGCGACAGACCGCGCAGAGCCTCCAGCAGGCCCGCGTGCCCGCGCGAGCGGTGGAGCTTGGCCAGATCGACGTGGCGATGCTTACCGAAGCGCGCCGCGTATTGTTCGTGGTCAGCACAACGGGTGAGGGCGATGCGCCGGATAGCGCGGCACGGTTCGTTACCCAGTGCATGCACGCGCCACAAACGCTTGCATCGTTGCAGTACGGCCTGCTGGCACTGGGCGATCGCGACTACAACGACTTCTGCGGCTTCGGCCGTGCCCTGCAGCATTGGCTGCAGCAGAGCGGTGCAACACCACTGTTCGATCCGGTAGAGGTGGACAACGGTGATCCCTCGGCGTTGCGCCACTGGCAACACCATCTGGCGCTGCTGTCCGGGGCGGCCGAATTGCCGGACTGGCAGGCCCCCGATTACCGGCGCTGGCAACTGACCGAACGCGTGCTGCTCAATCCAGGCAGCGCGGGTGGTCCCTGTTTCCATCTCGCTTTGCGTCCGCTCGAGGGTGAAACGACATGGCAGGCCGGCGATCTGGTGGAGATCGGACCGCGGCATGCCATGCCCGCCGTCGACGCATGGCTGGCGACCTATGGCCTCGATGGCAACGCACTGGTTGAACATGCCGGTCGCCGCGCAGCGCTGCGGGAATGGCTGGTCGCCAGTCATCTGCCCGAACACGATCAGGCGCGCGGGAAATCGCTGCAACAGCTCGCCGCCGCCCTGCAGGCGCTTCCGCATCGCGAATATTCCATCGCATCGATGCCGGCCGACGGCACGTTGCATCTGTTGGTTCGACGCATGTCGCGCGACGACGGTTCGCCGGGCATCGGTTCCGGATGGCTCACGCAATACGCCCAGATCGGTGAGGACATCGCCTTGCGCATTCGCGCCAATCCCGGGTTTCACATGCCGGCTGACGACCGGCCGATGGTGCTGATCGGCAACGGCACCGGCCTGGCCGGTTTGCGCGCCTTGCTGAAGGCGCGCATCGCCGCGGGCAGGGTGCGGAACTGGCTGTTGTTCGGTGAACGCGACGCCGCGCACGACTTCTATCACCGCGACGAAATCCTCAGCTGGCAGGCGCAGGGCCTGATCGAACGGATCGACCTGGCCTGGTCGCGCGAGGGCGATTCGCGCGACTACGTGCAGGACCGGCTGCGCAGGCATGGCGATGTTCTGCAGGCGTGGGTGGCGCAGGGCGCGGCGGTATACGTATGCGGCAGCCTTGCCGGCATGGCGCCGGGCGTCGATGCCGTGCTGCGCGACAGGCTGGGTGATGAGGCGGTTGAGCGACTGCGCGAAGAAGGTCGCTATCGCCGCGACGTTTACTGAGGCAAGAGCTCAGTTCGCCGGAAGGCGCGCCAGCACGATCTCGCCGCCGCCTTCGATCCGTATCGGGTGGCCGGGGATCGGGTCGATCCACAGCATGTCGTTGGCTTCCATCTGCTGCGAAAGGTGGTCGGCAATGACCTTGGCCTGTCCCGACAGCAGTAGTACGAACCAGCGCCAGCCCGCGGGAGCGAGCAATACCATGGCACCGTTGAGCGGCCGGGCGATCAGTTCGCCCTGAGTGTCGCCGCGCAGCTTGAGATTGAACGTGCGCGTGGGCTCCGTCGGCTGACAGGCCTTCGGATCACTGCGCTCGTCGAAATGCGCCATCTCGAAGCGTGCGAGGGATTGCCTGCGGCCGTCGGGGAAGAGGATATCCACCGGAGCGTCCAGCGGCACGAACTGCCGACGCAGGTCCACATGCGCCGGAAAATCGACATCCTGATCCATGTTGATCAGGGTCATCTGCCACTGCCAGTCATCCTCGCCCGGCCAGCAGGCGATGGGCGTGATCAATGCCGTGCCCTTGGCGCAGTGCGCGCCCAGCAGGGTATCGGCGGGCAGTCGGCTCAGCTGGCTCATGCCGAGGCGCGACGTTTTTCGACGCAGGGCCGGTAATAGGCAAATACGTGGTTGTGCGCGCCGAAGAAATCCATGTCTTCGATGTGCTCTCCGCCCAGTCGTTCGGCCACCCGGTCGGAAGCTTCGTTGCCGATCTTCACCAGGCTGATCACGCGCGGCGCGCCCAGCGTGTGCCAGACGAAATCGAGAATGGCGCTGCCTGCTTCCGTGGCGTAACCGTGATGCCGGAACTCCGGCTTGAGCATCCAGCCCAGCTCCAGGTCGGGCCAGCCCTCCGGGCACATCAGGCCGGCGCGGCCGATGAATTCGCCGGTGTCCTTCAACTCCAGCGCCCACATGCCGTAGCCGCGCAGTTGCCAGTGGCCAATCAACATGGCGAGCGAGCGCCACGCGTTGGTGCGATCCAGCGGTTGACCGTCGCCGACCCAGCGCGTGCTCGCGGGGTCCGCCAGCATGGCGGCGTAATCGTCGAAGTGACGTTCGGCCAGGGCAGTAAGACGCAGTCGCGCCGTTTCAATGACAGGTATGTCGATCATGATCTTCAGCTAGCAAGTCGGGTGCCATCGAGCAGTGACGCCAGGGCGTGCGTGCTCGTCCGAAGACTTTCGATCCACGGCAGGCCCACGATGCGCTGCCCGGTGGCAGCGTCGACGAAGGCTTCTTCCTCGCCCGGAGGCAACAGGTGGCGATAATCCACCGTCATTTCCGTGCCGGCCGGCAAATCGCGCGCGGCAAACACGAAACCCAGATGCCACAGCCCCGTGGGCGCAAAGCTGTGGTTGATGTAGCACTCGTCCGGCCAGTCCGGGGACACGGTGTAGCGGTCCTCGAACCAGCGGGCGCTTGCATAGAGTTGGGCCGACAACTCCGGCGAGCCGACCAGCTCGTCGTAGCGGTAGGTGCGGTCAATGGCGTCCGGCGCCGTGACTATCTGCCCGGCGGCAACGTCTTCGAGTAAGAACAGCCCCTGACCCGCACCAGCAATGTTCGACGCAGTTATGCGGTAACGCGGAACAATCATGGTAGCCCTAACCGATGGCAAGGCGGCCGAGTGTAGGCGCATCCGGCGAGGGATACCATACCTCGCCGGATACTATTTCTTGAACGCAAGTGGTTGATGGGTTTGGTTATTGGCCGGCGGGTTTGCTGGCCGCAGGTGCGGCCTTGGCCGGCGCGGGCGCTGCAGCAGCGGGCTTTGCCGGTGCGTCGCTGTCGCTCAGCAGGATGGCGCTGCGGTTGCGTTCCAGCGTGGCCGGACCGATGCCTTTGACGTGCGTCAGGTCGTCGACGCTCTTGAACGGGCCGTGCTCATCCCGGTACGAGACGATGGCAGCGGCCTTGGTTGGGCCGATGCCGTCGAGCGACGTGGCCAGCGTGGCGGCGTCTGCCTTGTTGACGTTGACGGGCGTGGCGGCGAACGCCGTCCAGCTGAGCGCGAGTGCCAGCAGCGACGCTGCAATCTGCTTGATCATGGTGAACCTCCCTGGTTGGATGCGGCCGCTCATCGGCCGCGCCATGACTGTGCCCAGACGCTGCATTCCTGACTGTCGGCAGGACGGAAGCCAGCGCGGGGATTCGGGCGTGATGCAGCGTGGGCCTGCATGGCAGGGGTGCTCTCGCGTGGGCTGATACAATGACGGTCTTTCCCCACGCCGCAGGAGTCGCCCATGGATACCGCTCGCCTCAACCGTTTCATCAGCGGACTGTGGGATGAGGAAATCGTGCCGCAGCTGGTGGAGTACATCCGCATTCCGAACAAGTCGCCCATGTTCGACCCCAAGTGGGTGGAGCACGGTTACATGGATGCCGCGGTGAAGCTGATGGAGACCTGGGCGCACAGCAAGCTCTCCGCGCTGCCGGGTGCCAAGCTCGAGGTGGTGCGCCTGGAAGGCCGCACGCCGCTCATCTATATCGAAGTGCCGGGCACGGGCGACGACACGGTGGTGCTGTACGGCCATCTCGACAAGCAGCCGGAAATGACGGGCTGGGCCGAAGGCCTGGGCCCGTGGACGCCGGTGATCAAGGGCGACAAGCTCTATGGCCG
The DNA here is from genome assembly GCF_014297575.1 of Dyella telluris. NCBI lineage: Bacteria > Pseudomonadati > Pseudomonadota > Gammaproteobacteria > Lysobacterales > Rhodanobacteraceae > Dyella > Dyella telluris. Next base: position 3,519,278 of record NZ_CP060412.1, read on the forward strand.
CGGTGGCGCCGACGACGGTTACGCCATCTTCGGTTCGCTCGCCGCGCTGCTCGCGCTGCAGGAGCAGGGCGTGCCGCACGCGCGTTGCGTGGTGCTGATCGAAGCCTGCGAAGAGTCCGGCAGCTACGACCTGCCGTACTACGTTGACCACTTGGCCGATCGCATCGGCAATCCCTCGCTGGTGGTGTGCCTGGATTCCGGTTGCGGCAACTACGACCAGCTGTGGCTCACCACCTCGCTGCGCGGCATGACCGGCGGCGAACTCACCGTGCAGGTGCTGGAAGAAGGCGTGCATTCGGGTGATGCGTCGGGCGTGGTGCCGTCGAGCTTCCGCATCCTGCGCGAACTGCTGAGCCGCCTGGAAGACCAGGAAACCGGCACGATCAAGCCGAAGGAGCTGTACGTCGACATTCCGCAGCAGCGCATCGAGCAGGCGAAGAAGTCGGCGCAGGTGCTGGGCACGGCGGTGTACGACAAGTTCCCGTTCGTGGAAGGCATGCACCCGGTGACCGAAGACCTCACCGAGCTGGTGCTCAACCGCACCTGGCGTCCCCAGCTCGCCGTCACCGGCGTGGACGGCATGCCGCCGCTGGAAAGCGCCGGCAATGTGCTGCGCCCGAAGACCTCGGTGAAGCTGAGCCTGCGCGTGCCGCCGACGCTCAACGGCGCCAAGGCCGGCCAGTTCCTCAAGCAGCTGCTGGAAAAGGATCCGCCGTACGGCGCCAAGGTCAACTTCAAGCTGGAGAAGGACGGCAGTGGCTGGAACGCGCCGCAGCTGTCGCCGTGGCTGGAAGAAGCCGTGGCCAAGGCTTCGGAAACCTACTTCGGCACGCCGGCGGCCTACATGGGCGAGGGTGGCAGCATCCCGTTCATGGGCATGCTGGGCGAGAAATTCCCGAAGGCGCAGTTCCTGATCACCGGCGTGCTCGGCCCGCACTCCAATGCACACGGCCCCAACGAGTTCCTGCATATCCCCACCGGCAAGAAGGTGTCGATGGTGGTGGCCGACGTGGTGGCTCGCCACTACGAACAGGGCGCCAAGGCCTGAGGCTGATCGTCGCCCCGGCGCCTTGCCGGGGCGACGCGTTTTCCACCCGCGCCCGTCGCGGGTATCGGCTGGCCTGATGCCTGCGTGGCGCATCGCCGGGGTTGCCAGCGATGTCCGAAGCTTCCAACGATTTCTCCTATCTCGCCGCCAACTGGGCGGACGTGCGCGCACGCGTGGACGCTGCTTGCCACGCCGCCGGGCGTGATCCAGGCGAGGTATCGATCCTGCCTGTCAGCAAAACGTTCGGGCCCGAGGTGGTGCGCGCGGCCATGGCGCTGGGGCTGCATCGCTTTGGCGAGAACAAGGTGCAGGAAGTGCGCAGCAAATCAGAGGCGCTCGCCGGCGAATCGGTCGAATGGGTGGTGATCGGCCACCTGCAGACCAACAAGGCCAAGGACGTGGCGCGTCTGGTCAGCGAAGTGCAGTCACTGGACCGGCTGGAGCTGGCCGAAGTGCTGCAGCGGCGCCTGGAGATCGAGGACCGCGCGATCGACGTGCTGGTCGAGGTGAAGACCTCGCCGGAGGAGAGCAAGCACGGCCTGGCTCCTGACCAGCTGTCGGCGCTGCTCGACGCCTTGCGTGGGTTCGACCGCCTGCGCGTCAGGGGCCTGATGACGCTGGCCGTGCAGTCGGACGACAGCGACGCGGTGCGCACCTGTTTTCGCCGGTTGCGGCAACTGCGTGACGCCGAACAGGCCCGCGGCCATGACCTGCCGCGCCTGTCCATGGGCATGAGCGGCGATTTCCCTCTCGCCATTGCCGAGGGCGCGACCGAAATCCGGGTCGGTACGGCCGTTTTCGGTGTGAGACAAGTCGCAAAACATACGGTACCGAACTGAATAATTAGTTCACTAATTGATCAATATGTAACCAGTTTGACACATATTTCATCGATTAATCAGCCACTTAGGTCTAATGCATAGGCCATGCCAAATTTCGAAACGACAGAGTTCAGTTAACCCCGTCCGAACAAACGATCTAGATCCCTTTGCTAAGTTCACGGCTCCATCACGGCCCGTCGAACTGAAGACGGCGTAATTAACGAATTGCAAAGGGATTTGTCCCACATGCCAACAAAGCGAATTTTCGCCGCTGCTGCGCTTGCTGGTGCACTGCTCACGTCCCTTCCGCTTTTCGCTGAACCGCTGACTGCCGCTCCGACCGCTACGCCTTCTGCTACCGCTGTTGCTCCGAACCTCATGGGTCAGCTGGCCGTGTTCTCGCCGGCCGCGATGCTCGCCCAGTCCGCCGCTCCCGTCGCCAAGGCCGTTGCCAGCAAGTCGGCCGGCTGGGGCGATGACGACGACATGGATAGCGGCATGCCGGATGCCGGCGTGGCCCAGAATTCGGTGGCTTCGCTGGCTGGCGACACCTCCGATCTGCGCAAGACCCTGATCAGCCTGGCCATGCAGCTGCGTGACATCCGTTACGTGCGCGGCGGGCGCGATCCCTCCACCGGTTTCGATTGCAGCGGCTTCGTCCGCTACGTGTTCGCCCATGCTGTCGGCCTCGATCTGCCGACCAACTCCGCATCGCAGTTCGTGGCCGGCCTGAAGGTCGACCGCGGCGACATGAAGCCGGGCGACCTGGTGTTCTTCCGCACGGCGGGCAAGCGCGGCCAGGGCCGCATCTCCCACGTGGGCATCTATATCGCCAACGGCCAGTTCATCCATTCGCCCTCGCGTGGCAAGACCGTGCGCGTGGACAGCCTGGACGAGTCGTACTGGGCACAGCGTTTCGCCGGCGCCAAGCGCCCGGGCGCACTCGCCCGCAGCTGATTTACGACGTTACCGTCAGTCAAAGGCCGCCCTTGGGGCGGCCTTTTTTTATGCGCGTCTGGCAGGGCGCGTCAGGCGCCCAGTTGCTGCAGTTCGTCCGATTCCACGATGCGCAGGCCGTCGCCGGGCGCGTTGGCCAGTCGCCACATGGCCTGGGCAACGGTATCGGCGCTGATGCCGCGCCAGCGCCCCGGCAGGATGCGAGAGAAGGGTGCGGCCAGCACCTCGCCCGCGCGGGGCTTGTGACGGGCGCCCAGCAGCAGCGAGGGCCGCACGATGGTCAGGCGTGGCCAGTCCTGCTTCTGCAGGGCCAGCTCCAACTCACCCTTGGTGCGGTTGTAGAAGAAGCGCGATGAAGGATCAGCGCCCAGCGCGCTGATGACCACGTAGTGGCTGGCCCCGAGTGCACGCGCGTGGCGACCCAGGGAAACAGGCAGGTCGTAGTCGACCATGCGGAAGGCCTCGCGCGAACCGGCTTGCCGGATGGTGGTGCCGAGGCAGCAGAACACGGTGTCGACGCGCCCCTGAAGCTGTGCGACCAGGTGACTGACCATGCCCACCGGATTCTCCAGCTTGGGGTGAGCAGGCAGCGCGCGGCGGGTCGGGGCGAGCACATGCGCGGTACCGGCATCGGCAAGCAGTAGCTCGAGCAGTTTCTGCCCGGTCAGCCCGGTGGCACCGGCAAGCAGCACTTGGCGTGGCGCAGTGGTCATGGCGACATTCTATGGGTGGATTCGTTATTCCGATGGAAGGCTTGCCGGGGCTCTCCATGAACCCCATGTTGAGAAATCGTTTTCACGGAACCGTTCTGATGTCGTTTACCCAACTGCTCGAGATGCCGGGCGTCGCCATGCCTGAGCCTGCCACCCGTGGCTTTGTCTTCAACCACACCATGATCCGCGTGAAGGATCTGGCGCGCTCCCTGGACTTCTATACCCGAGTGCTGGGCTTCACGCCTGTGCATCGGCAGGATTTCCCCGAGGCAGCGTTCACCATCGTCTATCTGGTGCTGGTGGCTGACCGTGCAGTGATCCCCGAGGATGACGCCGCCCGCCTGCAGTGGGTGCTTGGCCAGCCGGGCGTGCTGGAACTGACCCACAACCATGGCACCGAGCAGGACGACGCCTTCCATTACCACCATGGCAACGCCGAGCCGCGCGGCTTTGGCCACCTGTGCGTGTCCGTGCCCCATGTGGAAGAAGCCTGTGCGCGTTTCGAGGCGCTGGGCGTCACCTTCCAGAAGCGCCTGACCGACGGGCGCATGAAGCACATTGCCTTTATCCGCGATCCGGACGATTACTGGATCGAGATCCTGCAGCCGGCGGCTTACATCGCCTGAGGGGTTTGCTTCATAGCCCCTGCATGCTCTCCGGGCGGCGATAGTCGCTGCCCGGCTTCCATTGCGGATAGGTGTCCTCCATCGACAGCCGGCTGCCGACCATGAAGAGGGCACGGACGTCCTCGACAGTACCGTTGAGGTTCCAGTGCGGGTCGAAGGCATCCTGCACGCCAGGCGCGTCGCCTGCGCTGGGCGCGGCGTCGGGCTGCGTCGCCGCCGAGCGCGCATACAGCACCGGCACGCCGGCGCGAGCGAAGCTCAGCTGGTCAGAGCGGAAGAAGAAGCCCTTTTCCGGCGTGAGATCCGGGGTGACCCGTCGGCGTTGTGCGTGGGCGGCGTCCACCAGGTAATCATCCAGCTGCGATTGACCGAAGCCGATCACGGCCAATGCACTGGCAGGCCCGTTCACCGGCAGCATGTCCAGGTTGATGTCGGCAACGGTGTGCGCCAGCGGCACCAGTGGATGCTGCACGTAGTAGCGCGAACCGATCAGCCCGCTTTCGTCCAGCGTGGTGGCAATGAACATGATCGAGCGGTGCGGCTTGGGCGCGCGATGCGCAAACGCCTCGGCGATTTCCAGCAAGCCCGCGACGCCCGTGGCGTTGTCGACGGTGCCATGCGCCGGCTCGCCGGCGGCGGCGACATGATCCCAGTGCGCGGAATACACGATGGTTTCGTCGGGACGCCGGGTGCCGGTGACTTTTGCGACGACGTTGTGCGACTCGCCACGGACGATGCTGCTGTCGAACGCCGTGTCCAGCGTGGCGTCCAGCGACACGGCGGCAAAGCCGCGCTGCCCAGCCTGTTGCTTGAGTGCATCGAAGTCTGCACCGGCCTGCGCGAACAGTCGTCGTGCGGCATCGGTGGTCAGCCATCCTGCAACCGGCAGTCGCGGCGCGCCTTCGTCGGTCTTGGGCAGGTCGAACCGCGCGATGCTCCAGCTCTGGCGAACCGGTGACCATGGGTAACCGGCTGCATCGGTGTCGTGCACGATGAACGCGGCACTGGCGCCCTGGCGGGCTGCCTCTTCGAACTTGTAGTTCCAGCGACCGAAGTAGGTGTACTCGCGGCCATGGAACAGGGCCGGATCCTGATTGGCCCAGCCGGGATCGTTGACCAGGATGATCACCGTCTTGCCCTTGACGCTGGCGTCCGCGTAATCGTTCCAGTGCTCACCCGGCGCATGGATGCCGTAACCGACGAAGACCAGCGGTGACGAGGTCAGCGTGCTGTGCGCCTGTTCGTCCAGCGTGCCGACCACCATGTCCTTGCCGAACGCCAGCGACGTTGCGCCGTTCTTGCCATGCACGTCGAGCGTGGTGGTGCCGGCATGCTGCAGCGTCGTCGCCACGTAGGGCACCGATTGCAGCCACTGGCCGTTGTTGCCGGGCTCCAGTCCAATGCGCTTGTACTGCTGGATGATGTAGTCGACGGTGCGTTGCTCAGGCGTGCCACCCACCGTGCGTCCAAGCAGGGCGTTGGACGAAAGCACCTTCACGTGTTGCGTGACATCACCCAGCACGATGCCGGGCGAGAAGTTGTCGTACGAAGGCAGCGCCGCGTCCGCGGTGCCGTCGTTGCCGCTATTCATATGGTGATGCTGGCAGGCGCATAGCGCGAGGCACAGCATGATCAGGAAGCACGCGTGACGCATAGAAAAGGAATGGCGGAACGGTGCCTCACTCTAACGCGTCCGTGATGCTTGCATGGGTGCCGGAAGGCAGGTCTTTCGATCCTGCAAACACCGCAAAAAACTGCGAAAAACGCGGGATTTATCGTTGTTGGCAACTATCGCTGCGTGCACCCGAAGAATGGCCGGTTGCGCATCGCCGCAGTGCATCGAAGGAATACGCGGCGATGCCCTGTGCGGGACGGTTTGCGCAGCGATAGCGGCCATGGTTTTCGCAAGTCCGGTGCAAGTGACCGGGCGTTCGACGGCACCGGTGCGTTCGTCTTGTGCGAGAGCATGGGTGTGGCGGGTTCGAACGTCGGGCTGCGCCGGTGCGGGCAGCCGATGACGATGGGGTGCCCGCGTCCACGGTCACCCCGGCGAGTGCGGGGCGCGCTACCACGCCAGATGGCGTCATGGTCCCGGCAGGGCGGGCGTGGCGGCGCCGGGCGGGTGCGGTTACGCTTGGGGAGATTCGCCCCCGGAAAGCCCCCGATATGCCGTTCGATCTGCCACCCGTCACGCGTAACCTGTTGATCGCCAACGTGGCGGTGTTCCTGCTGCAGCAGGTGCTGGGCCAGGTGCTTCTGTACCATTTCGCCCTGTGGCCATGGGGGCCGGATGTGACGGAAGGCCCCCTGACGGTGGGCTTCCGCCCGTGGCAGCTGGTGACTTACGCCTTCCTGCACGGCAGCACCATGCACCTGTTTTCGAACATGCTGGCGCTCTTCATGTTTGGCGGCCAGATCGAGCGCGTGTTCGGCGCGCGCAATTTCGTCGTCTATTACTTCGTGTGCCTGATCGTCGCCGCGCTGGCCCAGCTGGTGGTGGTCAACTGGTATACGGGTGGCTTCTACCCGACGCTGGGTGCCTCGGGCGCTGTCTTCGGCATCCTGCTGGCCTTCGGCATGCTGTTTCCGCACGAGAAGATGATGCTGATCTTCCTGCCCATTCCGATCTCGGCATGGGTATTCGTGACGCTGTATGGCCTGGCCGAGCTCTACATGGGCGTCACCGGTACGCAGGCAGGCGTGGCGCATTTCGCGCACCTGGGCGGCATGCTCGGCGGTTTCCTTCTTATCCAGTACTGGCGCGGCAAGCTTCCCATCAAGCCGCAGCGCCGCATCATGCGCTGATCGCGCTTCCCCGTTTTTCCGGCAGTTCCTCATGACCCAGCATCTCCAGCGCCGCCTCACGCCGCGCCATATCACCTTCATGGCGCTTGGCATGGCCATCGGCGCGGGCCTGTTCCTGGGCTCGGCCGATGCGATCAAGCTGGCCGGCCCGTCCGTGCTGTTCGCCTATATGGTCGGTGGCGTGATGATCTTCATCATCATGCGTGCACTGGGCGAGATGACCGTGCGTGATCCGGTGCCCGGCTCCTTCGCGGTCTACGCGCAGCGCTACCTGGGTTCGTTCGCCGGTTACGCCACCGGTTGGAACTACTGGTTGCTGATGGTGGGCGTGGGCATGGCCGAAGCCACGGCCGTGGGCGCCTACATGCAGATCTGGTTTCCCGACTGGCCTCGCTGGATCTGGGTGCTGGCCAGCGTGGTGATGATTGGCGGACTCAACCTGCTCACCGTGAAGATCTACGGCGAGATGGAATTCTGGTTCACCCTGATCAAGGTGGTGACGGTGCTGGCGATGATCGCCGGTGGCCTGGCCATCATCTTCCTAGGCTGGGGCAACGGCGGCCAGCCGACCGGCTTGTCGAACCTGTGGTCGCACGGCGGCTGGTTCCCGCATGGCGTGCTGGGCATGGTCATGGCGCTGCCGGTGGTGGTGTTCTCCTTCGGCGGCGTGGAAACCGTGGGTATCGCGGCGGGCGAAGCGGCGCAGCCGGAGCGCACCATTCCTCGCGCGGTGAACTCCGTGCTGTGGCGCATCCTGATCTTCTACGTGGGTGCGTTGTTCGTGATCATGGCGATCTATCCCTGGACGGGCCTGGGCGAGCACGGCAGCCCGTTCGTCACCACCTTCGCCAGGCTTGGTATTCGGCAGGCGGCCGGCGTGATCAACTTCGTGGTAATCACGGCAGCCCTGTCCGGGTTCAACAGCACGACCTTCAGCGGCAGCCGCATGCTCTACAGCCTGGCCAGCAAGGGACAGGCGCCCGCGGCACTGGGCGCGGTGAACGGGCAGGGCGTGCCGATGCGCGCCATCCTGGCCACGCTTACGGTGCTGCTGCTGGCCGTGCTGCTGAACTACCTGCTGCCGGCCCGTGTGTTCGGCATGATGATGTCCATCCTCTCGTTCAACACCGTGTGGACATGGACCATGGTGCTGCTGGCGCACTACAGCTTCCGTCGCCAGCTGCGCCTGAAGGGCGAGGAGCCCACGGGGTTCCGCCTGCGCTGGTGGCCGTTTACCGGCGTCCTCTGCCTGGCGTTCTTTGCTTTCGTGATCGTGATGCTGGGCGTGAACCCTGATACCCGCGTCGCGCTTTACGTCGGCCTGGCGTGGATCGCCCTGCTCAGCGTGGCGTACAAGCTGTGCGGCGTGCGTGAGCGCATGCGGCTGCGTGACCACGTTGCCACGGAGGCGGCGTAACAGCGATTCGAAGCCCCTGTAGGAGCGCACCCTGTGCGCGACCGAGGCAAGGTCAGTCGCGCACAGGGTGCGCTCCTACAGAGGGCGGTCATGCCGAACAGCTAGACTTCAACTGGGCAAGCGTGGCCTGCGGCTAGCGGAGTTCTTCATGCGCACCATCGGCATCATCGGCGGCATGAGCTGGGAATCCAGCGCGCTTTACTACCAATGGATCAATCGCGGCGTCAGGGATCGGTGCGGATCGCTGCATTCGGCCAGGCTGCTGCTCGACAGTCTCGATTTCAGCCGTATCGCCCAATGGCAGCGTGAAGGCGACTGGGCGGCCGCGGGCGAGGCGCTTGCAGCCTCCGCGCGCAGGCTGGAGGCGGCCGGCGCCGAGTGCATCGTCCTGGCCACCAATACGATGCACAAGGTGGCCGATGCCGTGAGCCGCGCAACCCCGTTGCCGTTCATCCATATAGCCGATCCGACGGGCAACGCCATCCGGCAGCGGGGCATGGACAAGGTGCTGCTGCTGGGCACGGCCTTCACCATGAACGAGGACTTCTACCGGTCGCGCCTGCAGAATCGATACGGCGTGCAGTGTCTGCTGCCGGACGAGAACGAGCGGGCAGAAGTGCACCGCATCATCTACGAGGAACTGTGTGCCGGGGTGATCCTCGATGCATCCCGAGGCATCTATCGCGACATCGTCGTGTCCGCCCAGGCGCGCGGCGCACAAGCGGTGATCCTGGGTTGTACGGAAATCGGTCTGCTGCTCAAGCAAGAGGACAGCCCCGTGCCGCTGTTCGACACGGCGGCATGGCATGCCGAAGCAGCGGTGATGTTTGCGCTGGGTGACGAGGACGGCCTGCCGGCAGGTGCCGATTGAGCGCCGGTGCGCTCCTACAAACATGCATAATCAGACGTGCAGCGGACCGTCCCAGCCTTCCAGGTACTTGGGAAGCTCGTCGACGATGTCAACGACGCGCGATGCGTAGAACAGATGCATGGCCGGCGCGAGGCGTTCGGGCAGCTGGCCGTCGTGATGCCGTGCAAAGCGGGCGTTCGGAATCACGATCATGCCCAACCGGTTGCGCCCATGAACCAGCTCGCCACAGTGGCGGCAGCTGGTGCGGTGCATATTGCGCACCGGGTGCGCGTAGTCGAGCAAGGCCGGGCTGTCGCCGTGGTACTCGACCTGTTCCGGCATCCATGCGGTGGCCATCAGCAGGCTCGAACCGTAAAGATCACGGCAGGCGTTGCAGTGGCAGACAGCGCGGGCCACCGGCTCACCCGTTACCTTCATGACGATGGCGCCGCAATCGCAGCGCAATGTCTCTTTGTTCACTTCTGACATCGCGAGCTTCCTTTCCGTCGAGCCGACTCCTGGCGCTTAACGCAGCGTCAGGAAGTCCGGGCTCACGACAAAGCGCACTGCATCCAGGCGCACGCGTGCTTCGGGCAAGGCCTTGAGCAGGGCGGTGCGTTCGTCGGCGATGGTGGCGATTTCCGCTTCGCTGATGGCCGGGTTCACGGCGCGCAATGCCAGCAGGCGGGCGAGTTCCGCGTCGAGCACGTCGGTGGCCATGGCTACGGCTTCATCGATGTCCACCCGGGCGCGTTCGCCAGCGATGGCCTCGGCCTTCTCCAGCATCGGCGGCACCAGCTTGCCGAGGAACTTGCGGTAACGCGCCACTTCAATGGTGCGGTCCGCGGCCTTGCGCAGGCCGATGTCACTGGGACGGAAATCCGCGCGTTCGGCCAGGCGCGTGTCGATGGTGACCACCACGGGCTGCGGCGGCAGGAAGCGTTCCGCGTCCAGCTTGCGGTCGGCCACGCATTCGATCAGGAACACGGCCTGCAGCAGGGCGCTGCGCGGCGGCAAGGCATCGTCGACCAGGAAGGCTGCATTGCCCTGCTCGTTGGACAGGGTCAGGTCCAGCGCACCCATCACCATCGGGTGATCCAGTCGCAGCAGCGGCAGTTCTTCGCGGGCCAGTGCCACCTCGCGCGAGAACGTCACCGCCTGCGGGCCCTCGGCAAAGCCGGGCAGGGCATCGGTGGACAGGTATTGCGGATCGAGCAGCAGCACGTTGCCGCCCAGTTCCTCGGCGTGGATGCCGAAGCGCTCCAGCAGGCCCTGGATGAAGGCGTCTCGGCTCGGATCCTGATCTTCGCGGGTGAATGCCTGCTGCAGTTCATCGGCATGCAGGTCGCGGCTGGCCGCCAGTTCGAGCAGGTGGTCACGGCCATCGCGGATCAGTGCGGCCATTTCCTCGTGCGCGCCACGCGTTTCGGCGAGCAGCACGTCCAGTTCCTGGTCGCGGTTGTCGTCGCCACGGGCGTGCTCGTCGGCCAGGCGAGCAAGTGCCTCGCCGAAGCGGCGCAGCAGCTCGCGGCCATCGGCCGGGCTCACGCGGAACGCATCGATGCCTTCGTCATACCAGCGCGCAAGCACGTGTTGCGCGCTGTCTTCCACGGCGAGCACGTGGATGCTGATGTCGTGCTTCTGGCCGATGCGGTCGAGACGGCCGATGCGCTGTTCCAGCAGGTCCGGATCCAGCGGCAGATCCCACAGCACCAGGCGATGGGCGAACTGGAAGTTGCGGCCTTCCGAGCCGATCTCCGAGCAGAGCAGCAGGCGTGCACCGTCGGGCTGCGCGAAGTACGCCGCATTGCGATCGCGCTGCACGATGCCCAGGCCTTCGTGGAAGCGGGCCACGCCCACGCCGCTGCGCGTGCGCAGGGCTTCTTCCAGTGCGAGCACCTTGGCCTGGCTGCGGCAGATCAGCAGGAACTTGTCCTGCGGATGCGCCTCGAGCAGGGTGATCAGCGTGTCGATGCGCGGATCGTTGCTGTAGTCGACCTCGATGGCCGGCGCTGGCTGCTGGATGTCGGCGTGGAACTCGGCCAGCAAGGCCTGCCGGCCGTCGTCGCTCAACGTGTCCTTGTCGATCAGGTGCCATACCGGCACGCGCTTCGGGAAGCCGCCGATGCTGGCGCGACGGTTGCGGAACATGGCGCGGCCGGTGCCGTGGCGGTCGATCAGCGCAGCGAGGATCTCGCGCGCGTTCTCCGGCTTGATGGCGTCGGCGAGGCGGGCAAGCAGGGCGTTGTCGCCGGCGAAGGCATGCTTCAGCGCGGCCAGCTGTGCGTCATCCAGCGGCTGGTTGCCGAGCAGGCGGTCGGCGATCTTCGACAGGCTGTGGAACGTTTCGGACTCGGACAGATAAACGTCCAGGTCGTGATAGCGCTGAGGGTCGAGCAGGCGCAGGCGCGCGAAGTGGCCACTGCGGCCGAGTTGTTCGGGCGTGGCGGTCAGCAGGATGACGCCGGGCGTGGCCGCGGCAAGCTGGTCCACCAGCGTGTAGCGCGGGCTGGCGGCTTCCGGGCTCCAGGCCAGGTGATGGGCTTCGTCCACCACCAGCAGGTCCCAGCCGGCATCGAGCAGCTGTTGCGAGCGGCGCGGCGACTGCTCCAGGAAGGTGAAGTCGGCGATGACGAGTTGTTCGTCCTCGAACGGATTGCCGGCGGGGTCGGCCTGCTCCAGCGCCTCGCAGCGCTCTTCGTCATAGATGGCGAAGCTGAGGTTGAAGCGGCGCAGCAGTTCCACGAACCACTGGTACACCAGCGTGTCCGGCAGCAGCACCAGCACGCGCCCGGCGCGGCCGGTGGCGAGCTGACGGGCGATGATCATGCCCGCCTCGATGGTCTTGCCCAGGCCCACTTCGTCGGCCAGCAGCACGCGGGGAGGGCGGCGCGACGAGGCGATGCCGGCCACGCGCAGCTGATGCGGCACCAGGCCAATGCGCGAGGCACCCAGGCCCCAGGCGGGCGAGCGGCGCGCCTCGGCACGGCGCTTGAGGCCTTCCAGGCGCAGCTCGAAATGCGAGACGGGGTCGGTGCGGCCGCCAATCAGGCGGTCATCGGCCTGGCTCACGCTCTGCTCGTCGTCGAGCTGGCCTTCTTCCAGTTCGCGGCCTTCGCCGCGGTACACCAGCAGGTCCTCGCGTACTTCCACCCGCTCCACCAGGAAGGCGATGCCCTTGCCAGCCACGCGCTGGCCGGGACGGAACTCCGCGCGCACCAGCGGCGCCGAGTCGATCGCATAGGGGCGTAGCACGCCCGCCTTGGCGAACAGCACCTGCACGCCGCGCCCTTCGACGCGCAGCACGGTGCCAAGGCCGAGCTCGGGCTCGGCGGTGGAGATCCAACGTTGACCAGGTACGAACATCATGGGGTAGGGGCGATTGCAGGGCTGGGGATTATCCGCCCTGAGACGTCTGTTGACCATCATGAAAACGTGGATGGAGTGGTGCATCACCCGGGCCCGGGCCGCGCCTGGGCCGGCCCCAGGCCACATTTCCGGTGTGATCGGCGTCACCGACGTCAGCGGAGGCCTGGCCGCTCGTCGGCAGATTCCTGCCTTTTATCGGGGAGCTCGCTGCTACCCGGTGGACTTCGAATAGATTTGGGCAAGGGTAAAGGGGGAAATCTCATGCGAACCGGGTCGCGCCAGCGAGGCGTCTCGCTGATCGAGGTATTGATCTCGATTGTGATCTTCAGTGTCGGCGTGCTGGGTGTGGCGCTGATGCAGATCAAGGGGATGCAGTTCACCAAGCAGTCCGGGTCGCGTACGGTGGCCATCCAGCAAGCCCGCTCGCTGGCCGATGCCATGCGCGCCAACCCCGACGGGGTTTACGGCGTGCAGGCTCAGTCGGCCATTGGTGCCCTGAATGGCGATGTCTCGAGCAGCTACTACCTGTATGACGGTAAGACGGCGACCAACGCCGGCAGTTGCGCCCCCAGCAACGTGGCCTGCGTGCAGGCAGCGGCGGATCTGAAGAACTGGCTGGCGGCGCTGACTGCCAATACGGCATCCCCGACGGGTAGCGCGGTGCGGGCCAAAATCGCGAAGAACCCCAACACGGGTGCGCTGACCATCGCCGTCAGCTGGAACGGCGTGGTGCCCGACCTCAATACCGGCGCCACCACCACCGAGTCGTACCAATTTGACTATCAGCCCTGAGGCGGTGCGTTCTCTCATGCGTCGATCCCTGCTTCCAGCCGCCGCGCGCGGTTTTTCCCTGATCGAGATGATGGTGGCGCTCGTGCTGGGCGCCATTGTCGTGGCCGGCATGGTCAGCCTTTTCTCGTCGAGCCGGCAGTCCTATCAGGTCCAGTCCGGCGACAACCTGCTACAGCAGAACCTGCGGTTTGCCGAGGACCGGCTGGGCTGGTCCCTGCGCATGGCGGATTTCTGGGGCGGCGACTCGATCAGTGCCAACAACCTGACTGTGGACTCCACCGCTTCGAACGTCGTCACCGCACTGGGCAAATGCAATGGCGCCTGGGCGACGGCGGTCAATCCCGCCACCACCGGTGGTGGTGGTGTGTATGGCTACGACGGCGCCTCCGCCTTTCCGTTTGACACCACCTGCATTGGCGGCAGCGCCAATTACGCGCCGGGCTCGCCGGTGCTGGTGGTGCGTTACGCCGACCCACAGATGCTGCCGCCCGGGCCCGCCGTGAGCGGTTTTGCGCCGGCGGAGTCCAGCACCATCAGCGGCAGCCCCAGCCAGGTGTTCGTGCTCAGCGTGCCGGCCTCGTCGGCACAGCTGTTCGCGGGCACGCCGCCCAGCACGAACAGCCCCGGCCTGCACCGGTATGCCTATGCCTACCACGTGGACATGTACTACCTGCAGCCGTGCGATGTGTACGTGTCCGGATCTACCTGCTCGGCCAGCGCCGACGGTGGCCACCCGCTGCCGACGCTGATGCGTCTTTCGCTGCAGTCCGATGGCACGCTCAAGTCGGAGCCGGTGGTGGATGGCATCGAGCAGCTCGACTTCGAATACGGCGTGGTGGTGGATCCTTCCGGGGCGCAGCTGACGCCGACGTACAAGTCGGCCACGGATGTCACCAGCGCCAACCTGTGGAGCAAGGTGATCTCGGTGCGCGTGTCCATGGTGGCCGTCAACCCGAATCGCGACATCAAGGTGCCGCACGTGCAGACATTCGCGCTGGGCACCCTTGGCAATTGCACCTACACCATCAACAACGCCAGCAACCCGACGGTCACGGGCTGCACCAGCCTTGTGCCGTATGGCGACAACCCCTGGCAGTACACGCGCGCCATGCAGTCGTTCGTGGTGCAGCTGCGCAACCAGATCAGGAGCTGAGACATGCACATGCACAATCAGGCCTGTGCGCGCACGATCGCGCGGGAACGCACCGGCACCGTGCGCCAGCGAGGCGCGGCCCTGTTCATGGGCATGGTGTTGATGATCGTGCTGACCATCATTGCGCTGGTGGCCATGCGTGGCACCATGCTCGACATGCGTTTGACCTCCGCCACGGCGCAACACCAGCTGGCGTTCGAGTCGTCGGAAGCCACGCGCGCCATCCCGGAAGCCGTGCTCGGTGCCTATGCGTACTACCACGGCTGGCCGCAGAAGTGGGGCGGCACCATTCCGGATGCGCAGTATCAGCTGAGCGATACGTTTCTTAATCGCAACAACTGGCTGACTATGCTCACGCCCAATAGCTCCGCCGGTACCGGATTGCAGAAGTCGTGCAATGGCGCCCTGGCCAATTTCATCCTGAACGTGCAGTGCATCAGCGGGCAGACGGACGCGTACAACTACACGCCCTCGCAATGGCCAGCCACCTTCGTGCTCAATTCCTGTGCCAGTGGCGGGACGACGACCTGTCCGTCAAACCTGCAGGCGACCAGCAACGTGGCCATCGTGCGTGACGGCGTGTCCACCAACGTGGGCTCCGGCGCGGCCGCGCAGCAGGGTTACGCCAGCATCGGCGTGGGCAACGCGCGCGGCGGTGCTTTGCTGATCTTGCAGATACGCAGCAGTACCAGTGTGGCAGGGGGCGGCAAAGCCGTCACGGTCGCGCAGTACCGCGTCAATATTGTGAATTGAGGACACTCACGTGACGAAGCCCGGATTCTCTTTGCGTGGGTGGCTGGTGGCGCTGCCGATTGCGCTGCTGACCGTGTTGGCGGTGTGGACCGTCGGTGCCCAGACGTCTGGCGCGACCATCCCCTCGGGCCCCATTTCGACGGGCCTGAACTCCAACTTCTCGATGTCGAACTACACGGCCTATCCGGCCGGCATCAACGCGCTCAGCGCGCCCGATGTGCCGCCGATCATCATGCTGGTGATGTCGCGCGATGAGCAGCTGTTCAACAAGGCGTACTCCGACTACACCGATCTGAACAACGACGGCACGCTGGATACAACGTACCTGGACTCGTTCACTTACAACGGCTATTTCGATCCGAACATCTGCTACACCTACACGAAGACAGGCCTGCCCGGTGGCGGGGCCGGGTACCAGGCGGCTGCGTCGGTGAGCGTGGGCGTGCACGAGTGCGCGTCCGGCAACAGCTACTGGAGCGGCAACTTCCTGAACTGGGTGGCCATGAGCCGCCTGGATATCATCCGGTGGACCTTGTACGGCGGTACGCGCCAGACAGACACCGCCACCGCAACGGTGCTGGAGCGCGCTGAGATTCCAGTCGACCTGCATTCCTGGGCCAAGGTCTACAGTGGCTCGGATATCAAGAACCTGACGCCGTTCACCACCACGACGACGTTCTGCAACACGTCGGGTGGCAACACTGCGACGGCTACAGGCATAGCGACGGCGGGGAAGGCGTCCAGCACGTCACCGTCAGCTGGCAAGGGCCAGAACGACGTCAGTGATACCGGTATCTGGACAACGGCCAACCCGAGTACGTCGGCATCTGGCGTGATGAGTACGCCGTTCATCCGCACGGCGACAGGTGCATGGAACGACTGGGCATCCACCGCCAAGGTTCAGTGCATGAACCCGACCGGCATCAGCGACGGCAGCAATGTCGACAGCGCCAGGCCGCCAACCACGACCATCAAGGACTATGTGGCGCGCGTGCAGGTTTGCCAGAGTCCCACCAGCACGTCCACGCCGCCGGTGGAATCCTTCTGTGTCGCGCAGCCCAATGGCACCAGCACCAAGCCGGAAGGCCTGCTGCAGAAATACAGCAAGGGTGACAACTACGAGAAGCACTTTGGCCTGGTGACGGCATCGTCCGTGCAGGCCCGTGGCGCGGGGCAGGTGAGACGAAACGTCGGCATGCTTGAGGGCAATGGCAGTGGTACCGATACCTGTCATGTGGACAGCACCGGTGCGGGCGACAATGACGAGTTCGACAGCCAGACGGGCCAGTTCTGTTACAAGGAGAAAGGCGCGGTCCCATACGAGGGCATTGTTTACACCGTCGACCGTTTCCAGATTTCGGGGTGGACCTACGAGACATCGGGATCCGACGCGGGGTACTACGACTATGGCGTCGTGGGAAGCACCACCGGCTGTACAGCCGACAGCACCCCCTGGGGGGCGCGCGGCTCCAAGTTGCTTGGGGCTCCGAAAATGTGTCCGGATTTCGGCAATCCGCTGGCGGCCATGTATGCCACGACGCTTCAGTACCTTCAGGGATCGCCGGTAGCGCCGGATACGTCCGACGTTCTGCCGCATCCGGTATGGACGGACCCTTACGGCACGCCGGCGAACTCGTCGACTCAGCGTAATGCCCAGTGTGCGGGCTGCTCCATTGTGCTGATCAGCAGCGGCCTCAATACCTTCGATGGTCCGGGCGTGCAGACCCTGCCTTCGGTGGCCAGCCTGTCGCCCACGACACAGACGGGCAATATCTTCAGCACCGAGCAACTCAGTGGTAACTATCTCCTTTCGGAGAAGTACACCTCGTCTTCCGTAACGCCCACCTTGACGGTAGGCAATCAGACCACCAGCGATATGGCCGCGTGTCTGAGTGCGACCATATCCAACCTGAATTCGCTGGTCGGTATCTGTAACGGTGCGCCGGGCCAACAAGGCGGTTACCTGTTGGCGGGCATGAGCCTGGGTGCGTGGAATGCGGCGGGCAGTGCTCCCATCCGTTCCGACAGCCACGTGCCCAGCACGTTCCAGATCAAGACCTACGGGGTGGCGCTGTCCGACAACCTGCCGTCTTTCACGATCAACGTGGGCAGTGGTTCCATCACGCTGTCGCCGAGCTGCCGCTCCACCCCAAACAACCCGGCTGCAGCGACGAATCCTGGCCAGCCCACGTCGTGCTACATCGGCAGCGTGCAGATCGGTGCGCAGAGCACCTATAACCTCAGCGCGACAAAGACCGGGCTCAATACCTACGGCATGATGCCATCGACGGGCTATACGAACGTCGGTAGCTACTATTTTGTCTGGGAAGACTCGCAGTACGGTTCCGACCACGACCAGGACGTGAACAACATCATCTCGTACTGCGTGGGTGGGAGCTGCAAGCAGCCGTCCACGGTGATTACGGGCGGCGTCGCCATCTGTGACCCGGTGGTGGTCAATGGCGCAGTGTCGACTGCCGACAAGGTCAATAGTGCCAACGCCATTTTCGGCGGCGCCTGCAACTCGAACGGTACCCTGGCGGTCTCGGTCGGCGACAACGATGTGCTGATCCGCAACCAGATCGTGGCCTATAGCTCGAGCTACATGTATGTGGGTTACTCGATCAGCGGCACCACGGCGGATGGCCTCAATGAGACCTATATCACCAATGGTGGTTCGCTGAGCAGTCAGGCGCAGAACGGCGCGGTCTTCAACTGCAATCTGTTGAGCGGTTCCAGTGGCACCGACTGCAAGAGCGCGCCTGTTGTGCAGAGGTTCACGCTGGGCACCGCGGCGCCGGTGGCGCCGCTGCCCACGCCCATGTGGTACGCAGCCAAGTACAGCGGTTTCTCGGGTACCACGCCATCGTTGCCGGCGGGGCAGGACCCCTCCAACTACTTCTTTGCCCGCAACGCCGGTCAGCTGAAGGCCCAGCTGGATTCGGTGTTCCAGTCGATCACCTCGCTGGCGGCGAACAACTTCGGCAACGCCACCACGCCTTCGTCCAGCAACGACGTGCAGGGCGATGGCCTGGCGTACCAGGTTCAGTACTACATGCAGCGCAACGGCGTGAACTGGACCGGTGACCTGCTGGCGCTGTGGACCGATTCCAGCGGCTATCAGCGCGAAGGCACCGTAAGCAGCACCGGCAACCAGGAGCTGGATTCGTCGGCGGCGTACGTCGTCAACGGCCCGGACAAGTCGCAGGGTGCGTTGCCGGGCGCGATGGTCCAGTACCGCTGCTCGGTGGCTCCGACCTCTACCGGGTCTACCAATTTCGATCCTTCCGCGAGCAGCTCCTGCTCGCCGGTGAGTGCGTCCAACCCGCTGATTCCGGCATGGGACGCCGGCAACCTGCTGAATGCCTATTACGATCCGACCTCGTCGTCGGGCAAGGCGGCAATCGCCAACCTGGCCCTGCAGCGCGATTACGGTACGGATTCGGGTAGCGGCTCGGAGATTGGCCGCCGTTACATCTTCACCTACCTGCCGACGGTGGCCAGCGGCAACTGGGCGCCCAACGGCAGCACGGCCACCGGCACCATCGTCAACGGCGTCCAGACCGATTTCGTGTGGAACGCCAACAGTTGTTCGTCGACCGGCGTGTATACGCCCGGGGCGCAGGCGGGCTTCTGCGGCACCTACGACACGACCAACAAGGTGCGCAACGGCAATTACAGCCTGCTCAACGAGGCGAGCCCGACCCTGGCGCAGGAGCTGGTCAACTGGGTGCGCGGCGTGGAATCGACGGACTACCGCAGCCGCACCACGGTATCCAGCAATGCGGCGAACACCTATCGCCTGGGTGACATCATCGACTCGTCGCCGATGATCGTGGGCACGCCGGCCGAGTCGTATGACACGCTGTACAACAATGCCAGCTACGGCGCCTACCGGCTGAACTACACCAACCGTCGCCAGATGGTTTACGTGGGCGGCAACGACGGCATGCTGCATGCCTTCAATGGCGGCTTCTATGTGCCGGCGCAGACGGCGGCCACGGTGGGTGGCAGTTCGTCGACGAGTACGCCGGATCCCACGGCCTATCGTCAGCTGCCGTCGTCGCTGAGCCTTTCCTCGGGTGACAGCAACGTCAAGCTGGGCAACAACTGGACACTGGGCCAGGAGGTCTGGGCGTTCATTCCTGGCAACCTCTTGCCGCACCTGCGCTGGCTGGCCGACAAGAACTACACCCACGTGTTCTACGTGGACGGTTCTCCGGTGGCCAGCGACGTGCAGCTCTGGGGGAAAGGAACGAGCACGTCGTGCTTGTCCGGCCAGGCGGCGGCTGCCGACATCGATACCCAGGGCCATGTCTGCGGTTGGGGCACGGTGATCGTGGTGCCGTTCCGACTGGGTGGTGGTTACATTCAGGTCGATACGGTGGGTGGTACCGGTGCTACCGCAGCGACCAAGCAGAACTCCAACGCCGCTTATGTGGTGCTGGACGTGACCGACCCGGAGATTCCGCCGACGGTGCTCGGCGAGATCACCACGGCCAGCTACAACGCGACGTCGGGCTATACGGCCGGTACCTTGACCACCTCGGCCCCGAGCTTCGTGGCGCACAAGGAAACGGACGGCCTGCTGCACTTCCTGCTGGCCATTGCGTCGGGACCGGGCGACAACGGTGGCCCGCTGCCCAGCACCAACTCCACGGGCATTCCGAACAACGTGCTGTGGTGTGGTACCTCGCAGACTGCCGGCAACAAGGTGGTGCAGGCGCCGTGCAACAGCACCTTGGGTGTGTCGATCTACGATCTCTCGGCCATGGTGGGGAACTCCACCACAGCCCCGTCCAGCACCCCGGTGAAGACGTTCACCAACGGGCCGGCCAATAGCTTTGCCGGTGACCTGGTGGCCTCGGACTTCAACCTCAACTTCAGTGATGAAGCGGTGTACTTCGGCGTGACCACCAATCCGACAGCGGGGACGGCGACCGACGGTACCTATACCGACAAGACGCCGTTCTCCGGTGGCCTGTACAAGATCGACATGAACACCGGCGCGACCACGCTGAAGGGGCAGCCCAGCTCGACCGACGTGAGCGATCCCAGTACGTGGCTGTTGACCAAGATCATGGACCTGTCCCAGCCCGTGACCATCCGTCCGACGCTGGCAACGGACAGCACCGGACGGCCGATGATCTACTTCGGCACGGGGCGCTCCTACACGCAGGACGACAACAGCGGCAACTCGCTGCAGGGCACGCAGCAGCAGTACATCTATGCCATCACCGATGTCAGCCTGCTGACCGGCATGCCGACGAACTGCCTGACGTTGCCGATCAGCACAACGTCGCTCTACAACTCGTCCACCACCACGCTGGGCAGCACGGGAACCATTGCCGTGGGTAAGGGCAGTGGTCTGAGCAACTCGTCGAGCATCACGGACATCAATGCGCTCACGACGGCGTTGTCGTCCACGGATACGGTGGCCACCGATACCAACTACCAGTGCTATGTGTACAACGGCTGGATGTACGCATTGACCCCGGGCGTGCAGGCGGCCAGCACGGGCACCGCGGCAAGCACGGCGCAGCCGTCCGAACGCGTGGTGAGCAGCCAGGTGCTGTATGCGCAGATCCTGCTGACTCCGACGTATATTCCGCCGGGCGCCGCGGCGATTGCGGCGGCGAATTCCTCGGTGTGCAACCCGATTCCGGTGCCCGGCACCAGCAACTTGTACGGTATGAACTATCTGACCGGCACGGCGAGCATCGGCATGCTGAGTTCGTTCGGCGCAAAGGGCGGCGTGGTCAATATCGCCGTTTCCCTGGGCAGCGGCCTGGCGTCGTCGCCGGTGCTGCATACCGGCAACAACGCGGTGAGCGCCGCGTTTGGCCTGAGCGGCGGCACCACCTTGCAGAATGTCAGCGGAATGAAGACCCCCACCAACGCCGAAATTTCCTGGCGTGAACCGGCGACTAATCAATGAAGACGAACGCACGAGCCAATCATGGCTTCACTCTGGTGGAGCTGGCGATCACCATGGTGATTCTGGCGATTCTTGCTTCGCTGGCCTTGCCGTCTTACCGGCAATACATCCTGCGCGGGCACCGGGCGGACGCCACCCGGGCCCTGCAGGACGTGGCCAGCCGTGAGGAGAGCTATTTCTTCTCCAACAGTGGATACACTGCATCGCTGACAACGCTGGGTACCAACTCCAGCGTGGCGGGGCAGTATTTCACCGTGACCTTGGCATCAAGCAGCTCGTCGGTTTACACCGCGACTGCGACAGCACAGGGCTCGCAGGCGAAGGACGCACTGTGTACCTCGTTCTCAATTGACCAGGTTGGGCGCAAGACCGTCACTGGCACGGGTTCGCCGACCGATTGCTGGGGAACGCAGTAACCGCCGCGATGCAGCAGCGCAGTTTCCGCGAAACATGCAGCAGGCAGGGGCCTTGAGCGCGATGATGATCATGACCACACACAACCGCAGGATCGAAAGCGCCGACAGGCAGGCCAGTACGCGTGCCACGCGCAGCCGTGCCCAGGGTGGTTTCACGCTTATCGAAATGGTCATAGCGATCATCGTCGCCGGCATTCTCCTGACCATCGCCATACCGAGCATGCGCAGCTTCATGCAGCGCGATCGCGTGGCGGCCCAGGCCAATGGGTTGCTTGCCGACTTGCAGTACGCGCGTGGACAGGCGGTGGCCACGCATGGTTATGTGTCTGTGTGCGCGTTGTCGACGGCCAGTGGCACAACGTGCGACACGTCGGACGGCAACTTCGGTCAGGGGTGGATGATCTTCACCACGACAACGCCAGGTGCTGCATACAGTGCAACGGGCAGCACGCTGTTGCGTGTTCAGGAAGCGCCGACGACGACGTCGATCGCGTACTCGTCCAACGGCATTCTGACGTATGACACGTTTGGGCACCTGTGGGTTGGCAGCAGCAGCCAGAGCGGGGCATCGTCGTTCATCATCTGCGCGTATGCGGCGGGTGCCAGCATCAACACGCATCTTGTCCCCGGCTCAAAGCTCACCATCTCCGCTTCCGGACGCACGGTGACCGGGCCGATGAGTACGACCGATACCTGCAGCAGCTAACCGGCTGTGCCCGAGGCGGCGCAGCGTCGGACTGAGGGCAGGGGCATCAGGTCTGCGCCCACTGCCTGAGCAGGTTGTGATACACGCCGGTCAGTTGCAGCAGCGCCTGCGGATCGGCCTGGCTGCGGGTCAGCGTCTGGATGGAAGCATCCAGTTCAAACAGCAGGCGACGCTTGCTGTCGTCGCGGATCAGGCTCTGCACCCAGAAGAACGCGGCGATGCGTGCGCCGCGCGTTACAGGTGCCACGCGGTGCAGGCTGCTTGATGGATAGACGATGACGTCGCCGGCGGGCAGCTTCACTTCGTGCTCGCCGTAGGTGTCGCTGATGATCAGCTCGCCGCCGTCGTATTCCTCCGGTTCGGCCAGGAACAAGGTGCAGGAGACATCGCTGCGCAGTTGTTCACCGCCTCCCAGCGACATCACCGCGCCATCCACGTGGAAACCGTATTGCCCGCCGCCTTCATAGCGATTGAAGCGTGGCGTGAGCGTGCGCAGCGGCAGGGTAGCCGCGTGATAGAGCGGGTTCTTGGCCAGCGCGTCCAACACCACACTTCCAAGCTCTGCGCGCAATGGCGAGGCATCGGGCAGCTGCAGATTGCGCTTCACCTTGGCGCCCTGTGGACCGACGGTTTCGCGGCCGTCGGTCCACGTGGCCTCATCGAGCGAGGCGCGGATGGTGCGCAGCTGGGTCGCGTCGAGGATGTTGGGGATGTGCAGCAGCATGGTGAAGTCCGGTGTTGGATGCGCTGGCTTACGTGTCCAGCGCTTGCCTGTTATTCCCTCACCGTCATCCCTGCGAAAGCAGGGATCCAGCGTCTTTTGCCTTGGTGTGCAACTTCAAAGTCACTGGATTCCAGCTTTCGCTGGAATGACGAGCAGGGGCGGACGCATCGTCAGAAACGAACATTCGCCGTGATCATTGCCGAGCGCGCCGTGCCCGGCGTGTAACGGTAGCCGCTCTTGTTGATGGCCGCGACATAATCCTTGTCGAACAGGTTGTACAGGTTCAGGCGCAGATCGAAGTTCTTGTTGATGGGGTAGGACGCCATGGCGTCGAACACCCAGTAGGCCTTCGTGTAGGACGGCGTGCCGATGGCGCTGTCGGTGCCGCGCTGCATCTCGCCGTTGTAGCGCGCGCCGCCGCCGATGGTCAGGCCGAACGGCAACAGGTAGCTGGTCCAGCTGGTGAAGGCCTTGGTGGGCGTATAGGCTAGGTCGGAGGAGCCATCCTGTGCCACGGCGGTGCCGGACAACACGCTGGCATTCATGGTGGTGAAGCCCGCACTGACCGCCCAGTTGTCGGTGAGCTTGCCCACGGCGCTCAGTTCCACGCCCTGCACGCGTTTCTTGCCGATCTGGTAGTAGAGCAGGGTGACCGGATCCTGCACGAGGTCGTTGCTTACCGTGGTCTGGTACAGCGCGCCGGTGAGCAGGATCTTCTCGTCGAGCAGTTCCCACTTGGTACCGATTTCATAGGTGCGGGCGCGCTCGGGCTCCAGGTTCGGGTTGTCCAGGCTGTTGGATGAACTGGACAGCGTGAGCGTGTTGCCGCCCGGTGGCTCGGCCGACACCGCGTAGTTGACGTAGAACGAGCCGTTCGGCGTCGGCTTGTAGAGCACGCCGAGCTTCCAGTTCCACAGGTTGTCGCTCACGCTGGTGGTCAGGCCCGGCACCACGGCGCCGGTGGGCAAAGTGCCGCACGCGGGGCCGCTCTTGCCGCCACAGGCCACGGCGCTGGAGTAATCCGTGTCGTAGTGATCCATGCGCACGCCGGCGTTCACCTGCCAGTGCGTGCCGAACTTCAGCGTGTCGAACACGTACGCCGACGCGGTGTCCGTCTTGCCGTTG
The DNA here is from genome assembly GCF_014297575.1 of Dyella telluris. NCBI lineage: Bacteria > Pseudomonadati > Pseudomonadota > Gammaproteobacteria > Lysobacterales > Rhodanobacteraceae > Dyella > Dyella telluris. The sequence continues at coordinate 3,543,491 of NZ_CP060412.1, forward strand.
GTGTAGGCACCGTTCTGGCCGTAGAGCAGGCCCGTCACGTCCGAGTCCGGGTGGTACAGGTTGGCGGCCGGCCACGTGGTGCCGTTGAGGGCGACGTAGCCCAGCGAGGTGGCCTTCTCCTCCGTCAACTCGATGCCGCTGCTCAGGTTGTGCGTGACCGCGCCCGTCTCGAAGTTGTAGGTGACGTTGGCCTGGTCGGTAAGGATGCGGTTGGTCTGGTGCTTGAACGTCGGGTTGCTGCGCGCGATGGTCCACGTGGAGGGATCATTCGGGTTGGGCGTGAGCAGGTTGGCCGCCGTACCCATGAAGGAGGTCAGCAGATAATCCTCGAAGGTGCGGCCCCAGCGCAGCGTGTTGTGGAACACCAGCTGGTCGTTGAAGTCATGCTCGAGGCGCGCGGTGAACATGTCCGCGGTGACATGGTCGTGATCCGCCGTGGTGCCGTAGAAGTTGGACGAATCCACGGCCGGAGCGTCGGTGAGGAACGGGCGCTTGGGGTCGGGGCTGCTGTAGCCCGGCAGGCCGATGGTGGGCACGCCGCCATCGGGCACGTTGTTCTGCTTCACATGCATGTAATCCAGATACACGCGCGTGGCGGTGCCAAGACCGAAGGCAAAGCTCGGCGCCACGGCCCAGCGATTGTTCTCCACCTTGTCACGACCCGGCACGCCGCTGTCCTGGTCCATCACGTTGAGGCGGAAGGCCGAGGTGGCGGACACGCTCTGGTTCCAGTCCGCGGTGACGCGACGCTGGTCGGCGCTGCCGTAGGAGAACGATGCACTCACGCCGTTGCCCAGTTCCGGCTGCTTGCTCACCATGTTGATGGCACCGGTGGGCGCGGTGCGGCCGTTGTCCGTGCTGGCCGGTCCCTTGATCACTTCCACCGACTCGGTGTTGAACACGTCGCGCGAAATGGTGCCGAGGTCGCGCACGCCATCCACGAAGATGCTGCCCGAGGTATCGAAGCCGCGCATGTAGATCGCGTCACCGGTGGAAGTCGAACCGTTCTCGCCCACATAGAACGTGCCCACGCCCGGGCTGTTGCGCAGCGCGTCGGTCAGGGTGGTGGCGCCCTGCTGCAGGAACAGGTCCTTGGTGATCACGCTGATGGTCTGCGTGGTGTCCAGGATGGGCTGGGTGTACTTGGGCGAGGCAAGGTTGTCCGCCTTGTAGTCGCCGGTGGCCGAAGCCTCCACCTGCACGCCGGCCAGATTCTTGGCCGAGGCGGGCGCGGTGGTGGTGGTGGCATCGTCCGGCGAGTCCACGGCCAGCGCCGGCTGCGCCATGGCCAGTCCCGTCATGAGGGTGGCGGTGGCGACGCTGAGGGCGCTGCGGGAAACAGGGTGCTTGCGGCTCGTGATGTGGGCCATGGGGTGCTCGTCGTGAATGGTGGGGTATCGATCGGCCTTGGTAGGCCGGCGATTCGACGAGTAGCGGCGGCGGGCGTCGATCGCTGCATGAATCCAGTTGCCTGATTCGGTATGCCTTGCCAGGCAGGTGATCCGTCACCTGAAGCGACCCGCCGGCGTGCATTCAGTAAATGTTATTGGTAATGAGAATGAGTTGCAATTGATTGCATGAAACTGACACCGACCTTCGTAGGAAAGTGCGACTGCGTGTGTCTGGGTTAGCCTCTACCGCCTGAGTATTCGGAGGACAAACCATGCGGACGTTGGTGATTGGTGCAGGGGCAACAGGCGGCTATTTCGGCGGACGCCTGCTGGAAGCGGGGGAGGATGTGACGTTTCTGGTGCGCGAGAAGCGCGCGGCGCAACTGGCCGAGCATGGGCTGGTGATCCGCAGCAGCTTCGGCGATGCCACACTGCCCAACCCGCCCACGGTGCAGGCGGGCGATCTGCGCGGCACCTACGACCTGATCCTGCTGAGCTGCAAGGCCTACCACCTGCCGCAGGTGATCGAGGACATGGCGCCCGCCGTAGGGCCGGACACCGCCATCCTGCCCGTGCTCAACGGCATGCGGCACCTGGATTTGCTGGATGCGCGCTTTGGCGCACAGCGCGTGTTGGGCGGCCAGTGCGTGATCGCCGCCACGCTGGATGCGCAGGGCGTGGTGCGCCATCTCAACCAGTCGCATGGCGTGACGTTCGGCGAGCGCGATGGCACGCGTTCGGAGCGCGTGGAGCGGATTCTTGCCTCCATGTCGAAGGCGAAGTTCGAGCCGCGCCTGAGCACCAGCGTCCTGCAGGACATGTGGGACAAGTGGGTATTCCTGGCCTCCCTGGCCAGCATCACCTGCCTGATGCGTGCACCCGTGGGCGACATCATGGCGGCGCCGGGTGGCGAGAAGGCCACGCTGCAGCTGCTGGACGATTGCCGCAGCGTGGCGGAGCACAACGGCCACGCGCCCAGCGATGCGGTGCTGGCGCGCGCGCGTGGCGTGCTGACTGAAAAGGGCTCGGCGTTGAGCGCGTCGATGATGCGCGATCTGGAGCAGGGCGGCCAGATCGAGGCGGATCATGTGGTGGGCGATCTGCTGGCGCGTTCCGATGCAAGCGATGCATTGCCCATGCTGCGCACGGCGTATGCGCACTTGAAGGCGTACGAGGCGCGGCGTTCGCGCGGGAAGTAACCCGCCAGCCGTCCTCGCCCCTGTAGGAGCGCACCCTGTGCGCGACAGCTCTGCAATGAGGCATCAACGCGGCTCTTCGGTCGCGCACAAGTGAGCTCCTACAAGTACGCAGGGAGCGCTGTAGGAGCGCGCTTGCGCGCGACAACGCACTGCTCCTGTGGAAGCACACCCTGTGCGCGACAGCTCTGCACTGAGGTATCAACGCGGCTCTGCGGTCGCGCGCAAGCGCGCTCCTACAAGTACGCAGGGAGTGCTGTAGGAGCGCGCTTGCGCGCGACAACGCACTGCTTCTGTGGAAGCACGCCCTGTGCGCGACAGCTCTGCACTGAGGTATCAACGCGGCTCTGCGGTCGCGCGCAAGCGCGCTCCTACAAGTACGCAGGGAGCGCTGTAGGAGCGCGCTTGCGCGCGACAACGCACCGCTCCTGTGGAAGCACGCCCTGTGCGCGACAGCTCTGCACTGAGGTATCAACGCGGCTCTGCGGTCGCGCGCAAGCGCGCTCCTACAAGTACGCAGGGAGTGCTGTAGGAGCGCGCTTGCGCGCGACAACGCACTGCTCCTGTGGAAGCGCACCCTGTGCGCGACAGCTCTGCACTGAGGTATCAACGCGGCTGTGCGGTCGCGCGCAAGCGCGCTCCTACAGATACGCAGGTAGCGCTGTAGGAGCGCGCTTGCGCGCGACAACGCACTGCTCCTGTGGAAGCGCACCCTACGCGCGACAGCTCTGCACTGAGGCATCGGCGCGGCTCTGCGGTCGCGCACAGGGTGCGCTCCCACAGTTAACCTCCCGTGGTGCGTCACGCACCAAAGAAAAAGGGCGCTGCATCAGCAGCGCCCTTTCCTGTTACAGACGTCCAAACGTCAGTGACGCATTACCAGATCTTCACCTGCTTGTCGCCCGAGCGCACCATGGTGTCGCCCGGCTTGCACTGGTAAGCGCTGGCAAAGGCTTCCATGTTGGACGGAGCGCCGATGGCACGCAGCGAAGCCGGAGCATGCGGGTCGGTGTTCAGACGCAGCAGGGCTTCCTTCTCGCGGATATTGCTGCGCCACACGCGGGCCCAGCTCAGGAAGAAGCGCTGGTCTTCGGTGTAGCCGTCGATCTTCTCGCCGGCTTCCTGCGGGTTCTTCTTCAGCGCTTCCTGCAGGGCGTCGTACGCCACGTTCAGGCCGCCCAGGTCGGCGATGTTCTCGCCCAGGGTCAGCTTGCCGTTGACGTGCGCATCCGGCTTGTCCTTGACCGGGGTGTAGTCGTTGAACTGGGCCACCAGGCGGTCGGTGCGCTGGTCGAACTTCTCGCGGTCTTCCTTGGTCCACCAGTTGGCGTTGTTGCCTTCGCCGTCGAACTGGCTGCCTTCGTCGTCAAAGCCGTGGCTGGCTTCGTGACCGATCACGGCGCCGATGCCGCCGTAGTTGATCGCGTCGTCGCCGTTGGCATAGAAGAACGGCGGCTGCAGGATCGCGGCCGGGAAGTTGATCGTGTTGTCGGTCGGGTTGTAGTAAGCGTTGACCGTCTGCGGGGTCATGCCCCAATCCTTGCGGTCGGTCGGCTTGCCGATCTTGTTCAGGTCGTACTGGTAGTTGAACTTGGCGGCGGCCATGACGTTGCCGTAGTAGTCGCCTTCCTTCACGTCCAGGCCGTCCCAGCTACGCCACTTGTCCGGGTAGCCGATCTTGGGCAGGAAGGTATCCCACTTGGCGATGGCCTTCTGCTTGGTGGCGTCGCTCATCCAGTCGAGGTTCTGGATGCGCGTCTTCAGCGAGTTGCGCACGTTGGTCACCAGCACTTCGGCGCGTTCCTTGGCTTCCGGCGTGAACACCTTGGCCACGTACAGCTGGCCCAGCGCTTCACCCATCGACTCGTTCACGCCGCCGAGCACGCGCTTCCAGCGCGGCTTCTGTTCCGGCTGGCCGGAGAGCGTCTTGCCGTAGAAGTCGAAACGGTTGTCCTGGAAGGCCTTGCTCAGCAGCGGCGAGGCGTCGTCGATGGTGTGGAAGCGCAGGTAGGCCTGCCACTGGTCGATCGGGGCGCTGGCCAGCAGCTTGTCGAACTCGGCGAAGAACTTCGGCTGCGACAGGGAGAAGCCCTTGTCGACGGTCACGCCCTGCGCCTTGAAGAAATCTTCCCAGCTGAAGTGCGGGGTGATCTTGTCCGCTTCCTTCACGGTGACGAAGTGGTACTGGTTCTCCGGGGTGCGCAGTTCCACCGGCGCCAGCGAGGCCTTGGCCAGCTCGGTTTCGAACGCCAGCACCTGGTCGGCCTGCTTCTTCGCATCGGCTTCGGACACGCCGGTCAGCTCGAGCGACTTGGCGATGTGGGCGACGTAGGCGTCGCGGATTTCCTTGTACTTCGGATCGGCGTAGTAGTCCTTGGTCGGCAGACCCAGGCCCGCCTGCATGGTGAAGCCGATCTGCATCTTGGCGTCCTTGAAGTCGGCGCCGGAGCCGAACTGGAACACCTGCATGTCACCCGTGGCGAAGTTCTGGGTGAGGTAGCCGGCCACGTCCTTGCCGGACTTCAGCGCGGCAATGGCGTCGAGCTTGGGCTTGATCGGATCGAAGCCAGCCTTTTCGATGGCGGCCTCGTCCATGCCGGAGGCGTACAGGTAGCCGATCTTCTGCTCGATGGAGCCGGCCTTGGCGTTGGCGGCGTCCTTGGCGGCAGCGTCGACGATGTCGTGCTGGGTGTTGAGGCTGTCCTCGGCCAGCTTGTCGAACGCGCCCCAACGGGTGCGGTCGTTCGGGATCGGGTTGGCGGCGATCCACTTGCTGTTGACGAAACCGTTGAAGTCCTGGCAAGCCTGGATGTTGCTGTCCAGCTCGCCGATGTCGAACACGCTCTTGGGTGCGGCGGCTGCCGTGGCGGCGGTGCTGGCTGGGGCCGGCGCGGTGCTGCTGGCGGCCGGGGCCTTCTCGGCGTCTTCGTGCTTGCCGCAGGCGCTGAGCGACAGGGCAAGGCTCACGGCGAGAGCGATGGGCTTCAGATACGGTTTGGTCATGGAAATCCCTCTGTGGGTACGGTGGCCGCGCAGGACAGCCGGTAAGTTCAGCGATCGCGTGGGTCCCTGACGCGACCCGGCATGGCACGGATGACTTTTCAGGCTAGGCCGCAAGTCACGGCCCAGATAGTGTCAAAGGTCAGGGGCCTTGCCCGCAACCAGGGCCAGCCAGGCCCGGGCAGCGGGTGACAGGGCGTCGCCGTGGCGCCATGCCAGCACCAGTTTCCAGCGCAGGTCGTTGCCCGCCAGGGGCAGGGCGGCAACGCCGGTCAGGCGGCGGTCTTCCACCACCAGCTGCGGCAGCAGGGCCACGCCACCGCCCGCGGCCACCAGGGCCAGGATGAAATCCACCTGGGCACTGCGCACGGTTTCCCGTGGGACCACCCCGCGCCGGGCGCAAGCCTCACGGATCAGCCGGTTCAGGGCGAAACCCTCCTCGAACAGAATCAGCGGTGAGTCGTGCAGCCAGTCCAGCCGGAACCGTTTCGCCCCGGCGCGCGGGTGGATCTGCGGGAGCAGGGCCACCATGGGCTCGTCGCGCACGGGCTGGTGATCCAGGCCGTCGCCGATGGGCAGCAGGGTGGCGGCGACTTCGAGTTCGCCCTCCAGCACGGCGCGCTCCAGACGGCGACTGCCGTGCTCCATCAGGCGGATGTCGATGTGCGGATACTGCTGTCGATAGCGCGCCAGCAGCGGCGCAAACAGCACGCTGCTGCCCAGTGGCGGCAGGCCAAGTCGCAGCTCGCCGCGGCGCAGGCCGCGCAGGGCGTCCAGCTCGTCGCGCAGGCGCGACGACTCGGCCAGCATCGACAGCGCGTGGCGATGCACCACGTCTCCCGCGGCGGTGAGCCGCACGCCGCCGCGTCCGCGCTCCAGCAGGCGCGCGCCGAGTTCGTCTTCCAGTTGCGCAATGGCCTTGCTCAGCGTGGGCTGGGTGGCGTGCGCATGCTCGGCGGCGCGGGCGAAGCCGCCGTGGCGTACCACCTCCACCAGATACCGCAGGCTGCGCAGGTCCATGAGTATTCCTTATTGGAATGTCTGGAATGGAAACAATTCATTTCCATCATAGCTGTGCCGCGCCTAGCCTGTCGGCATGAAAAAGCTGCATGCCCGAATGCGCTGGTTGGCCTGGCGCAAGCCCCACGTTGCGCGCTGGTCGCAGGTGGTGTTGATCGTGCTGGTGTGGTTTGCCTGCGACCAGCTGAGCCGGCGCTTTCACTGGCCCGTGCCCGGCAGCCTGCTGGCCATGGCGCTGCTGTTGCTGGGGCTGATGGCCGGTGTGATGCCGGCCGCCGGCCTGCGTCGTGGCGCCGACTGGTTGCTGGCGGAAATGCTGCTGTTCTTCATCCCCGCCGTGATGGCCGTGTGGCAACACCTGCCACTGCTGCGCGAGCAGGGTGGTCGCATCCTGCTAGTGATTCTGGCCGGCACGGCCCTGGTCATGGCCACGACTGCCGTGCTGGTGGACCTGATGTTCCGCTGGAGTCGTCGTCGTGCGCACTGAGTGGCTTTCGTTGTTGTGGCTTGCGATCACGCTGGGTGGCTATTTCGCACTGAAACCGCTGTATCGCCGGCATCCGCGCTGGTGGACGTCGCCACTGCTCACCGTGCCGTTGCTGCTTGCGGCAGCGGGCTTGCTGCTCGGCATGGATTACCCGGTGTACATCCGCGACACGCATTGGCTGGTGTTGATGCTGGGACCGGCGACGGCTGCGTTTGCCTTGCCCATCTTCCGTTATCGCCGCCTGATCCAGCGGCATTGGGCGGCACTGCTGGTGGGCGTGCTGGGTGGCAGTGCGGTGGCCATCGGCAGTGCGTGGGCGCTGGCCTCGTGGTGTGGCCTGGACGACGCCGTGCGGCGCAGCCTGCTTGCGCGTTCCATCACCACGCCGCTCGCCATGCTCATGTCGGCAGATATCGGGGGCGTACCCGAGCTGACCGCGTTGTTCGTGGTGATCACCGGCGTTGCCGGCATTGCGCTGGGCGAACTGTTGCTGCGCGTGGTGCCACTGCGCTCCGCCCTGGCGCGCGGTGCACTGTTCGGTGTCGGCGCACATGGCGCGGGTACGGCCAAGGCCTATGACATCGGTGCCGAAGAAGGCAGCGTCGCCAGTCTCGCGATGGTGTTGGCGGGCCTGCTCAACGTGCTGATGGCGCCGGCGCTGGCCGTGTTTTTGCGATAAGCGTCTCAGGCTGGAAATCGCAGGAAAATACGACGTTTTTTGTTATTCGGCTGTCACCTTGCCGGCCTATCGTCAGCGACTTCAGCGCTTGAGGGGAAGCGCTCCATCGCGACCATAGGGGCTCTTCATGCGAAACAAACTCGCAGTATGTCTTGCCGCGTGCGTACTCAGCGCTTCGGCCATTTCCCTCGCCCAGCTCCCGGTGCACGCCGAGGATGCCGCAGGCTATGGCTGGCACCATGGGGACGTCCATACGGCTACGCCGATCAAGCACCTGGTGGTGATCTTCCAGGAGAACGTCTCCTTCGATCACTACTTCGGTACGTATCCGAATGCGGCCAATGCCTCGGGTGAGCCGACGTTCTACGCGCGTCCGTTCACGCCCAAGGTGAATGGCCTGACCACGGCGCTGCTGACCAACAACCCGAACAAGAACAACAGCAACAACGGCACGGGCGCCATCAACCCGTTCCGCCTGTCGCGTGCGCAGGCCGCCACGGCGGATCAGGATCACGATTACGGCCCGGAGCAGCAGGCGTTCAACGGCGGTGCGATGGACCTGTTCCCCGCCTTCACCGGCTCGGGCGAGACGCTTCCCGGTGCGCCCGCCGATGAAAACGGCAATGGCCAGGTGATGGGCTACTACGATGGCAACACCGTCACCGCGCTGTGGAACTACGCGCAGCGGTTTGCCATGAGCGACAACAGCTACGGCACCACGTTCGGTCCGTCGACGCCCGGTGCGATCAACCTGGTGTCCGGCCAGACCAACGGCGTGACGCAGACGCTCAACGGCACGGCCAACGAAATCGCCGATGGCCACGGCGGCCTGACCCTGATCAGCGACGCCGATCCGATTGGCGACGTGTGTTCCTCGCCCACCGGCAACCAGGTGCAGCTTGGCGGCAAGAACGTGGGTGACCTACTGAACAACGCCCATGTGACCTGGGGCTTCTTCGAGGGCGGCTTTGACCTGACCCAGGTGAATGCCAACGGCACCACCGGCTGCAAGCGCAGCACGACCTCCGCCGTCACGCAGACCAAGAAGGCCGACTACATTCCGCATCACCAGCCGTTCCAGTACTACGCGTCCACCGCCAACCCCACGCACGTGCGTCCCACCTCGGTGGCGATGATCGGCCACCAGGGCGATGCGGCGAACCACCAGTACGACCTCAACGACTTCTACAGCGCCGTTGAAGCGGGCAACTTCCCGGCCGTGAGCTTCCTCAAGGCATCGGGTTACCAGGACGGCCACGCCGGTTACTCCGATCCGCTGGACGAGCAGCAGTTCATCGTGCACGTGATCAACTTCCTGCAGCAGCAGAAGGATTGGCGCGACACCGCCGTCGTCATTGCCTATGACGACTCCGACGGCTGGTACGACCACCAGGCCGCACCGCGCGCCAACGCATCGGCCACCACGGAAGATGCGCTGGACGGGCAGGGCGTGTGCAACGCCCGCGGTACGCTGCCGGGCGTGAACAGCAAGGGCCAGCCGGTGCAGGGTCGCTGCGGCTACGGTCCGCGCCTGCCGCTGCTGGTGATCTCGCCGTGGGCGCGCAGCAACCATGTGGACCACACGGTGACGGATCAGTCCTCGGTCACCCGCTTCATCGAAGACAACTGGCTGCGCAGCGAGCGCATCGGTGGCGGTTCGTTCGATGCCGTGGCCGGGTCGCTCGAGCACCTGTTCGATTTCTTCCAGCCGTTCCCGGAGCATCGCAAGCTGATCCTGGACGAGCAGACGGGTGAGCCAGTGAAGCAGCCGCACTCGCCGCACGGCTGATCCAACGGCCAGCTATAACGCCCCGGACAGGTTCCGGGGCGTTTCCTTTTTCCAGGGAGGCAGTGAGCCTTGCATCCTTCACGTCGTCGTTTTCTGCAGGGCATGGGGCTGATGGCGGGTGCCAGCACCCTGCGCGCACTGGGCGCGCCCATGCACATGGCCATGCCGGCCCCGAAGGGCAACAGCTTGTGCAAGCATGCCGTTGCCGATCAGGCCGTGGTGCCGAAACTGCTCGATCCGGCGCGACTGACGCCCTTCGTCGACGCCCTGCCGATACCCGATGTGCTGCGCCCCCAGTCCGGGCAAACCCTGCGCATTGCCATGCGCGAAAGCAGCCAGCGTCTGCATCGGGACCTGTCGCCCACCCGCGTGTGGACCTATGGCAACACCATGCCGGGGCCCACCATCGACGCGCGCAGCGGCGAGGCCGTGCATGTGGAGTGGGGCAACAGCCTGCCGCTGAAGCACTTCCTTCCCGTCGACCACAACATTTGCGGCGCCGAGCGCGACAAACCCGAAGTGCGCGGCGTGGTGCACGTGCACGGCGCGCGCGTGCCTGCTACCGACGATGGCTATCCTACCGATTGGTTCGTGCCGGGGCAGTCGCGCCGGCAGACCTACCCCAACAAGCAGGATGCCGCGACGCTCTGGTATCACGACCACACCATGGGCATCGAGCGGTTGAATCTTTACGCGGGCCTGTTCGGCATGTACCTGCTGCGCGATGAACACGAGTTGTCGCTGGGCTTGCCTCATGGTGAGCACGAACTGCCGCTGGTGCTCACCGATCGACTGCTCACCGAAGACGGGCAACTCTATTACCCAGTATCCGGCGTGAGCGATGCGCCGTGGGTGCCGGAAGTGTTCGGCAACGTGATGTTGGTGAATGGCGCGATCCTGCCGCGTCTCGATGTGCAGGCGCGCCGCTATCGCTTTCGCGTGCTCAATGCCGCGAACGGTCGCTTCTTCCGGTTGAGCCTGCACGGCCAGCGCCCCTTCATGCAGATCGGCAGCGATCAGGGACTGCTTGCCTCACCCGTGCCGCAGACCAGCCTGTTCCTTGCGCCGGGCGAGCGTGCCGATCTGGTTATTGATTTTGCCGGCCTGGGTGGCACGGCCATCGAGCTGATGACGGATGCGCTGCCGCTGATGCAGTTCAAGGTGGCGGCGGGGCAGGTAGACGATACGAGTCGCGTGCCGGCAACGCTGCGCGACGTGCCCCGCGTGGCGGAAGCGAGCGCCACCAACACCCGCTTGCTCACCATCGACGAATACCAGGACTGCGTCGCCGACCCCATGCTCATGCTGCTCGACGGCAAGCATTGGCAGGATCCAGTGAGCGAAAAGCCCACGCTCGGCAGCACCGAGATCTGGAGCTTCCTCAACCTCACCGAAGACACGCACCCGATCCACCTGCATCTGGTGCGTTTCCAGATTCTCGACCGTCGCCCGTTCGACGTGGACAAGTACCTGTCGTCCAAAACCATCCGTTACACCGGCCCCGCGCAACCGCCGCCGCCACACGAAGCGGGCTGGAAGGACACCGCGCAGGTGTATCCCGGCATGGTCACCCGCTACATCATCACCTTCGACGGCTACAAGGGGCGCTACGTGTGGCACTGCCACCTTCTGGAGCATGCGTCCAACGAGATGATGCGGCCGTTCGAAGTGGTTTGAGAGGGCGAACGACCGTTCCCGTTACCGGCAGAATCGGGTGTCTTGTTTATTGAGCGGTCTAGTTTCCGGCAGTTTCTGTTCTGATGGAGGGCAGCTGGCGCGTTTCGCCTGCGGAGGTGCAGTCTCATGCAAGGCGCCATCCGCTCCTCCGTTGTGCGTGATGGCGCACTGAGCCTTCGCGAGGTCGTGGCGAGCCTGTAACACCATCCAATACAGCGCACTGGTGTTCAGCGCAGAGGCCAGCCGCAAGGCTTCCTCGGCATGGATGGGCGCGCCTACGAGCACGCGGCGGATGTGCCAGGCGGGCATGCCGGAACGTCTCGCCAGTTCGTTCGCGCTCACGCCGTTGGGCCGCATGAAGTCGTCGCGCAATACGACGCCGGGGGAACGCAGGCACGTGCTGGCATCAATCTGCAGGCTGGTGTGAAGCATCACCGGTGGTGGTGCCGATGGCGGCGGCAGGGTGCAGCGCATGGGTGCTTTCCTTCGGGTGCACGAAGCCAGCGGATGCCGTTGAGGGAATCCGTGTAGGCAAAAGCCGGGTTGGAGCGTCCGGGATGGCCGGGTGTGGCGCGCCGTCAAGGAGGCGACACGCCACAAGGCTCGATCATTCCGGTCCGCTTACGCGCTCGTCACCTGCCCGCTGCCGAGCTGCCGGGCGTACTGCGCCAGACACTGCATGGCCACGGTGATGCCTTGCAGGTAGTAAGTGGCCAGCGGCCGCAGCGGCGGCACATCAGGGTGCCGTACCGCGTGGCGTAACCGCTCGTCTTCCTGGCAAAGCAGCGTGAGCGCATTCAGTGCAAACGCCACGTCATCCAACGTGGATAACCGAAGCGATGGTGACGTGTGGTAGGCCGCCGGAGGGGCGGCGGCGGGCGAAGCGCGTGAGGCGTGGCCCACTGGAAGGGCTGGGCACAGGCGTGCCGTATGATCGACATTAGCCATTATCAACTTTCCATGATCAGTTGGTGATGGTTAGCGGGTCGTCGGTGTTGACGCACCGGCGGCCCGCGACTCACGACATTGCTGCCGTGACCGCCCGCAACCTCGTCCGAAGACGCCCGCGAGCGGTATTTCCACCCTAGCCGAGCAGGTAAAACGACGTCATCCGGGATTTCCCCATACGGCGTGTGGGGTTTTTCCAAAGCCGTAATGGCCTTCCGTTGGCACGGTGATGGTGTCTACCGACAAGATTGACGATCAGTCCGGACGGCCCGCTCTTCAGGGAGGGGCAACAACGTGCCACGGCAACGCCGTGCGTTGTCTGGTCGGTGCCCTATGCGATGGCAATGGCCACGGCCGACAACGTGAATGCGCTGAGGCGAAGGGTTTTTATTCGGTATCCGCCTGCGCGTCGCGCAGGGCGGCGGGCGCAGCCGGCAAGGTATCCGGCGCTACGGCACCACCGGAAATGATGAAAGCCATGGCCTGATCCATGGTCCAGTCGGTGGGCGTGAGCTCGTCCACCGCCACCACTTCCAGATAGCCGCCGGTGGGGTTGGGCGTGGTAGGGATATAGACGGCCGCCATCTCGCGGCCGGTGCCTTCTTCGATCATCACGCGCGTGACAAAGCCCACCACCTTCATGCCCTTGCGCGGGAAGTCGATCAGCACCACGCGTTGCACGCCTGACGGTTTCTGCTGAAGCACGGCCATCAGCTTCTTGGTGCCGCCATAGATGGTCTGCACCAGCGGAATGCGCGCAAGCACCGCGTCGAATCCATCGATCAGGCGCTGGCCGATCACGCGATTGGCCAGCCAGCCCAGGCTGTACAGCACGCCCAGCGTCAGCAGCAGCGCCACCACGAAAGTGATCCACGCGTTGTTGAGCACCATGCCCGCCCACGGGCTGGCGGAGGACAGCGTGGTCAGCAAGGCCGAGGCCAGCGGCGTACCGATGCCGGCGAGCATGCTCAGCACGAACTTGAACACCACCCAGGTCACCCACAGCGGAATGAAGGTGAGCAGGCCGGTGAACAGGTAACGCTTGATGCGCAGACGCTTCATGGGGGATGCCGTAGGAGGGGACAGGGCATTGTCCCATGCATGGCAGCCTCGTCGCCTGTGTGTCCCTCAGGCGCTTCTCTGTCCGGTGTTCGGAGAGTGCGTTTTTACGCGGCGCGCGCCTGTTCGACGTCCTGCGATGCCGCGCGAGCCTCAGGCTTCAGTCGGACATAGAGCTGCTTGCGCACCCGAGCCACCACCTCACCGCTTCTCGTGACCACATCCACGTCGAACCAGCGCAGCACCTTGTCCCCGCCGGCGGCTGCGGTACGCAGGTCATCGACCATGGCGGGCGTCAGCCTGAAGTGGGCGTAGACGTCTTCCCGACCCGGCGAAACGAAGTCGATCGAGCCGGCCTTGTCCCAGACGAAGTAGTCCTTGCCCAGCTGGTGCATGGCCAGCAGCATCCAGAACGGGTCGGTCATGGCGAACAGGTTGCCGCCGAACTGCGTGCGTACGTAGTTGCGGTTCCACGGCCGCAAGCGCAGCACTACGGTGAGCTCGGACCAGTCGTCGGATACGTGCTGGACGCGGATGCTGTTGAACAGGAACGGCGGCCACAGGTTCATCAGGCGGCGAAAGGTAGAGGCGCGCATCGGCAACAGGGTGGGCGGTGGGGAGGGGCAGTATAACCGAAACATACGTTAGCGTATGGTTTGGCGGACAGGGGGGAGGCGCGGCGCCGTGTAAAAGCCGGTGCCCGGCCCCTTTGAGCGCCCAGGTTCATGCCTATACTGCGTCCGCAGCGACGGTGCATGGGGCGCCTCGCTACAGGGGAGAAAGCATGGAAAAGCTATGTCGGCGCGCCTTCATCGGCGTGCTTGGTCTTTTGTCGTACCCGTTGCTTGCCGCGACCGTGCCGGTGACTCCGTTCGCCGACCTGGCGCGACATGCCCAATATGACCACGTGAAGATTTCCGGCGACGGGCACTACCTCGCCGCTACCACGGTGGTCAAAGGCAAGCCGATGTTGGCGCTGGTGGACCTGGTGAACCACAAGGGCACCATGCTCAAGCCGCGCGAAGGGAATCAGGTTGTCGACTTCTGGTGGGTCAACGATCACCGCGTGCTGTACACCGAAGGTACCAAGGTGAGCGGTTTTGAACGTCCGTTTTCCACGGGCGAGATTTTCGCCGTCAACGGTGACGGTTCCGGTGCCGACATCCTGTTCGGTTACCGCGCGGGCGGCCCGAACAAGGCCACGCATATCCAGCAGCCGCAGGCGGAGCGAGCATCGGCCGAACTGGTGGATACGCTGCGCAATGGCGATGGCAATCACGTGATGATCGCGGTGACGTCATGGGAAAGCGGGGCGGACGGTGCCTATACGCAGCTTTTCGTCATGGACGTGAACAGCGGTACCAAACGACCGGTGGGCACGGCGCCACTGCGCAACGCCTCTTTCGTGGTGGACAACCATGGCGTTGCACGGTTTGCGATGGGGGACGACAGCCACGCCTATCCGGTTGTGTACTTCCGCGCTGGCGAGGGCCAGCAGTGGGAGACGCTGTTCCAGGGTAGTTCGGTGCGTGGCGTGCCAGTGCCGGTGACCTTCAACCGGGACGACTCGCAGGTCTACATGTGGTGCGATGCGAAGGACGCGGTCGGGGCCCTGTGCCCATGGGACGTAGCAACGCGAACCATGAAGGAGGCCGTGTGGACCAGCGACGTCGCGAATGGGCAGCACCTGATGCGCACGCTGGATGGTCGCGATGTGGTGGGTGTCTACGCCATGCCGTCGACGCCTTCGGCGTCGGCCTTTGTAGCGGGGTCGGACACCATGAAGGCCATCGGTGCGCTGACCAAGGCGCTGCCGGGCGAAAGCATCCGCATCGTCTCGAGCACCAGTGATGGCAGCAAGGCGGTGGCGCTGGCCTCCTCGGACATGGATCCGGGTACCTACTATCTGTGGGACAAGACCACGGGGAAGGGCGAAGCGCTGCTGCAGCGGGCGGACTGGATCAAGCCCACCCAGATGGCCGCCATGCAGCCGGTTGAATTCAAGGCGCGTGATGGCCTGGTCATCCATGGCTATCTGAGCATGCCGCCGGGTCGCGAGGAGGCCAAGCACGTGCCGCTGGTGGTGATGGTGCACGGTGGGCCGTTCGGCATCCGCGATGACTGGTCCTTCGACAGTACCGTGCAGGCATTGGCGACGCATGGCTATGCCGTGCTGCAGGTGAATTTTCGCGGTTCGGGTGGTTACGGCGAAGGCTTCGAACGCGCCGGCTACAAGGAATGGGGCGGCAGGATGCAGGACGACGTGACCGACGCCACGCACTGGGCCATCGACCAGGGCATCGCTTCGGCAGGCCGCATCTGCATCTTTGGTGGCAGTTACGGCGGCTATGCCGCGCTTGAGGGAGCGGTGAAGGAGCCGGATCTGTATCGCTGCGCCATCGGCTACGTGGGGGTGTACGACCTGGCCAAGATGTACACCGATGGCGACATTTCAGACCGCGTTGTCGGCATGAGCTATCTGCGAGGCACGCTGGGCACGGACCCGGCCATGCTCGCGGCCCATTCGCCCATCAATCAGCTCGACAAGCTCAAGGCGAGCGTGATGCTGGTGGTTGGCGGGCAGGACAAGCGCGTGCCGCCGGTGCAGGGCGAGTCGCTGCATGCCGCCCTGAACAAGCGAGGCATTGCCCACGAGTGGCTGTACAAGTCCGACGAGGGTCATGGCTTCTACGACGAGCAGAACAACGCTGAACTCTATGAGCGCGTCGTGCAGTTCCTTGATCGCAACATCGGCGCCGGTGGTGCCGGCGCCGCGGTGGCGGGCGCACCGTGAAAAGCGCGAAGCCCATTCCCGTGAGGGAATGGGCTTCGGCGGACGTCATGGGGGCGGTGGCAAGCGCTGCCCACCGCCGGGCATCAGAACACCAGCGACGCCATGCGGCGACGGTAGCGGCCCACCAGCTCGGCATCATCCAGCGTGGTGAAGGCAGCCAGCAGGCGCTTCTTGGCCTGGCCATCGTTCCAGTCGCGGGCCTTTTCCAGAATGGCCAGGAACTGATCCAGCCCGGCGGAGGCATCGCCCTCCAGCAGCAGGCGCACGCCCAGCAGGTCGCGGGCGGCCCAGTCGGCGGCATCGGCCTGTACGCGCTGTTGCAGCTCCGGCAGTGACGGTGCGCCGGTCAGTGCGCGGGCCAGGTCGAGCTGGCTGCGCAGGCGCACCGCACGCGCGTCGGTGGCAAGGTTGGCGGGCAGGGACGCGAGCTCGGCTTCGGCCGCGTCGGCGTGACCGGCACGCATCAGGGCCAGCGCAAGGTCGAGTTTCAGCTCAGGCTGATCCGGGGTGGTGGCGATGGTCTGCTGGAGGCGGTTGATCGCCTCTTCCGGCGACTCGGGCACCACGTCCTCGTCGTTGGCGGCGGCGCCATCCAGCGGCTGCACGTGGCGCTGCAGGAACTCGCGCAGCTGGGCTTCGGGCAGGGCACCGGCAAAGCCATCGAGGATCTGTCCGTCCTTCACCAGCATGACGGTGGGAATGCTGCGGATGCCGAACATGCCTGCCAGCTGCTGGGATTTCTCCACGTCCACCTTGGCCAGACGGAAGGCGCCGTTGAATTCGCCGGCGAGCTTTTCCAGCATGGGGCCCAGGGTCTTGCACGGGCCGCACCATTCCGCCCAGAAATCCACCAGGATCGGCGTGGTCAGCGAGGCTTGCAGCACCTCGGCTTCGAAGTTGTCCTCGCGCACTTCAAAAACGTGCGTATCGGCGGTCGTGGCACTCACTGGGAACTCCCTTGGACGGATGCCCCCGAGATCAGGGCGCCGGTCAGCATATCAAGGTCAACGGGCGGCGAGCCCGTTGACTGGGCCGGGCCAGGCAAAAAAGCAGCTGAAAACAGGCGCTGCCGTGCCTTTCTGGCTGGCGCCTGACCGCCCCTATCGGCGCGGGGCCCGATATTTGCGAAAATCGCCGCATGACCATGCCATCGCAAGGCATCAAACCCGCCATCGCTCCCCCCACGCTGTGGATATGCGAGCACTGCGACACGGTATACCGGCGTCGCAAGCTGGGCCGTGGCGAAGTGGCGCGCTGTGCGCGTTGCGATGCCATCCTGGCACGCCATCACGGCCTGAGCATCAGCGGCATGCTGGCGCTGGTGATCACGGCCATGATCGCCTTCGTGCAGGCCAATGTCTGGCCCATCGTGACGCTGGGGCTCAATGGCCAGCTGATCAGCACCACGCTGTGGGGCTGCATCGTGATGATGTGGAACGAGCACGCGCAGGTGGTGGCGGTGATCGCGTCGCTGACGCTGTTCTTCTTTCCCATCATCAAGATGTCGCTGCTGTTCTGGGTGTTGCTGTATGCGCGCAAGCGGCGCAGGGCGCCCGGTTTCCGGCAGGTGATGGTGCTGCTGTATCGCGTGGGGCCGTGGACCATGACCGAGGTGTTCGTGCTCGGCGCGCTGGTGGCCGTGGTCAAGGCACACATGTATTTCGACGTGGCGCCGAACGCCGGCATCTTTGCCTATGGCGTGCTGATGCTGATCATCACCGCGTTCTCCAGCATCGACGTGCGCCGCCTGTGGGATCTCACGGAGGAGACGCCGGCATGACGGACCTGAGCCAGTTGCCTCGCGCCAGTGACCTGGGCCTGGTCGGTTGCCATGTGTGCCGGCTGGTGTGCCGGGACGTGAAGTCGGAGGACGCGACCTGCCCGCGTTGCGGTTCGGCGTTGCACCGGCGCAAGGCAAACAGTTATGCGCGCACCTGGGCGCTGCTGATCGCTGCATTTTTCTTCTATGTGCCCGCGAACCTGTTGCCCATCATGCGCACGGTGAGCCTGGGCGACGTGGACGACAACACCATCATGAGCGGCATCATCGAGCTGTGGGTCAAGGGATCGCCGGACCTGGCCGTTATCGTCTTCACCGCCAGCATCATCGTGCCCATGCTGAAGTTCGTCGCCCTGGCCTTGCTGCTGGTCAGCTCGCAGCAGGGCAGCCGGTGGGGGCTGCGGCAGCGCTCCAAGCTGTACCGGCTGGTCGAATTCATCGGCTACTGGTCGATGCTGGACGTGTTCGTGGTGGCGCTGCTGACGGCGCTGGTGCAGTTTGGTTTCTTCAGCCAGGTAGAGCCCCTGCCTGGTGTAGTGTTCTTCGGCCTCACCGTGGTGATTACCATGATCGCCTCGATGACGTTCGATCCGCGGCTAATCTGGGATGGAAGGGACTTCGATGACTGACGACAAGCAAATCACCGGAGATTTGCCCGAACCCGTGGTGCAGCGCCCGCGCATCAACGCGTCGCTGGTCTGGCTGGTGCCGGTGATCGCGGCGCTGGTGGGCCTGTCGCTGGTGATCCATGCCTGGTCCGAGGCGGGCCCCACCATCAGCATCAGCTTCCAGAGTGCCGAGGGCCTGGACCCGGGCAAGACCCCGGTGAAGTACAAGAGCGTGGTGATCGGCAAGGTCACCGCCGTGCGCCTGAGCGAAGACCGCTCGCACGTGGTGGCCAAGGTGGCGCTGGAAAAGAGCGCCCGGAGCTTTGCCACGGCCGACTCGCGTTACTGGGTGGTGCGTCCGCGCATTGGCCTGGGTGGCGTGTCCGGCATCGATACGCTGCTCTCCGGCGCGTTCATCGGTGCCGACGTGGGCCAGTCGCAGGAGCCCAAGGATGACTTCACCGGGCTGGAATCGCCGCCCACGGTGACCCACGGCGCACCGGGCAAGACCTTCGACCTGCACTCCGACGACCTCGGTTCGCTGGATATCGGTTCGCCCATCTACTTCCGCCGCATCCAGGTGGGTCGTGTCTCGTCGTATCACCTCAATGACGATGGCAAGGGTGTCACCCTGCAGATCTTCATTGATGCGCCGAACGACAAGTACGTCACCACCTCCTCGCGCTTCTGGAATGCCAGCGGCGTGGACGTGTCGCTGGGCGCGGACGGCCTGAAGGTGAATACGCAGTCGCTGGCCACCGTGCTTGCCGGCGGCGTGGCCTTCCAGGATCCGCCGGGGCCGCATGACGCCACGGCGGCACAGGAAAACGACGCCTTTACCCTGTTCAACGACAAGGGCACCGCGATGGCGCCGCCGGATGGCGAGCCGCGCTACATCCGCATGCGCTTCAACCAGTCGCTGCGCGGACTGGCGGTGGACGCGCCGGTGGAATTCCTGGGCGTACCGTTTGGTCGCGTGGTTTCCATCAATTTGGATTTCGACGAAAAGACCCGCACCTTCCCGACCATCGTGGGCGCGGTGGTGTATCCGGCCCGCCTGGGCAAGGCGCATGACAAGCTGGTGGCGCTGGCCAAGGCGCAGGGCGACGACGAGCAGATGTCGATGATGATGGGTCGCCTGGTCGAGGGCGGCCTGCGTGCCCAGGCGCGCACCGGCAATCTGCTCACGGGGCAGCTGTATATCGCCATGGACATCCTGCCCAAGGCGCCGAAGGTCGAATTCGACGGCCGCGCCAAGCCGCTGGAGATCCCGACCGTGCCGGGCGATTTCGACAAGATCCAGCAGCAGATCGCGGACATTGTCGGCAAGTTGCAGAAGATTCCGTTCGACAGCATCGGCAACAACCTCAATGACTCGCTGGCCGAGCTGCACAAGACACTGCAGCAGGTCAACGGCAGCGTATTGCCTGAGGTGAAGACCACCCTGCAGGGCGCGCAGAAGACGCTGGGCAACGCCAATACCGCGCTGTCGCCGGATTCACCGCTGCAGCAGAACCTGGGCGGCAGCCTGCAGGAGCTGCAGCGCGCCGCGCGCTCGCTGCGCGTACTCACCGATTACCTGGGCGATCACCCGGATGCGCTGCTGCGCGGACGTCGTGCGGACGACAAGCCGCTGCAGGCACCGCTGCCGCCTCCGCCGCAGGACGCACCGTCACAAGGGAGCAAGCCATGAACCGCTGGGGAACGCTGAACGTGGCCATCGCCACTCTGGCGCTGGTATTGGGCGCCTGCGGTTCGGTGCCGCCGGTGCGCTACTACACCCTTGTGCCTCCGGCCGGCGGGGACGCCACGGCGGCACCCGCAACCCAGCCGTTCCAGTTCGAGTTGCTGCCGGTCACCGTGCCGGCACAGGTCGATCAGCCGCAGATGGTCGTGCGCCAGGGCGGGCAGGGCGTGGCCATGCTTCAGGGCCAGCGCTGGATCGCTCCGCTGGGCGACGAGGTGCGCGGCGCGCTGTCGGCCGACCTGACCCGGGAATTCCGCGCACAGGACGTCACTGGCCTGCCCACCGAGGGCAAGTCGACCGTACGTATCAAGCTCGACCTTCGCCGCTTCGATTCCGTGCCAGGCAGCTACGCCTATATCGATGCCGCCTGGAGCGTGCGCCCCCTGAAGGGCGGGGACCCGCTGGCGTGCACCAGCCGCATCAGCGAAACGGTGGGCGAGGGGTATGACGCCCTGGTGCAGGGTCACCAGGAAGCCATCAACAAGCTGGCCGGGCAGGTCGGCGCGGTGGCCGGCGCCATCGCGGCCGGGCAGCCGGCACGCTGCCCCGAGGGCTGAAACGGGCTCTTGTAGGAGCGCACCCTGTGCGCGACCGCGGAGCCATGTCGATACCGCTCCGCCAGGTGGTCGCGCACAGGGTGCGCTCCTACAGAAAAGGCCCGCGGGACGGCCGTTTTTCGGCCTTCAAGCGCTGAACTACCGCCAATTCTGCTAGTCTGCCCAGTTCCCAGCTGACTGCCGGAAAACCCGTCGTCAGCCCAAAAAAACCTCACGGCGCCAGACATGCAGGACATTCAGGATCAAGGTACCCAGGACCAGGGCAACGAGCACGGCTACCAGCCGCAGGCGGTGGAAACCGCGGCTCAGACGTACTGGCGCGACGAGCGCGCCTACGAGGTGAAGGAAGACGCCTCGCGGCCCAAGTTCTACTGCCTTTCCATGCTGCCGTACCCCTCGGGTGCCCTGCACATGGGCCACGTGCGCAACTACACCATTGGCGACGTGATCAGCCGCTACCAGCGCATGCAGGGCAAAAACGTGCTGCAGCCGATGGGCTGGGACGCGTTCGGCCTGCCGGCCGAGAACGCCGCGATCAAGAACAAGACCGCGCCGGCCAAGTGGACCTACCAGAACATCGAGCACATGCGCGGCCAGCTGCAGCGCATGGGTTTCGCCTATGACTGGACCCGCGAATTCGCCACCTGCCGTCCGGATTACTACCGCTGGGAACAGTTGATGTTCACGCGGTTGATGAAGAAGGGCATGGCTTACCGCAAGAACGCAGTGGTGAACTGGGATCCGGTGGACCAGACCGTGCTCGCCAACGAGCAGGTGGTCGACGGCCGCGGCTGGCGCTCCGGCGCGCTGGTGGAAAAGCGCGAGATCCCGCAGTGGTTCCTCAAGATCACCGACTACGCGCAGCAGCTGCTGGACGGCCTGGACACGCTGCCCGGCTGGCCGGATGCCGTGAAGACCATGCAGCGCAACTGGATCGGTCGTTCCGAGGGCCTGGAAATCCATTTCACGGTGGAAGGCGAAAGCGAGCCGCTCACCGTCTTCACCACGCGCCCTGACACGCTGATGGGCGTGACCTTCGTGTCCATCGCGGGCGAGCATCCGCTGGCCATCAAGGCGGCGCAGAACAACCCGAAGCTGGCGACTTTCCTGGAAGAGCTCAAGCACGGCGGCGTGTCCGAGGCCGAGCTGGAGACGCAGGAAAAGCGCGGCATGGATACCGGCATCGAAGCCATCCATCCGCTGACTGGCGAGAAGATCCCGGTGTTCGTCGCCAACTTCGTGCTCTGGGGCTACGGCACCGGTGCGGTGATGGCCGTGCCGGGCCACGACCAGCGCGACTGGGAGTTCGCCCAGAAATACAGCCTGCCGATCAAGATGGTGGTGGTTGACCGCTCCGTGCTCGACGCGGTGGCGGAGATCCACCACGACCTGTCCAAGGGCGTGGGTTCGGACCCGCTGCGCGCCGCGCTCGGCGTCGGCAGTGTCGATGTCTACGACATCCCCGCCGCAGTGCAGCTGATCGAAGACTTCGAAAAGAGCATCCAGGAAGACAGCGCCTTCACCGAGCGCGGCTACCTGGTGAATTCCGGCGAGTTCGACGGCATGGATTACGGCCAGGCCTTCGAAGCCATGGCTGCGCGCTTCGAGCGCGAAGGCACCGGCGTGCGCCGCGTGAACTGGCGCCTGCGCGACTGGGGCGTAAGCCGCCAGCGCTACTGGGGTTGCCCGATCCCCGTCATCTATTGTCCGACGTGCGACGCGGTGCCGGTGCCGGAAGACCAGCTGCCGGTGGTGCTGCCTGAAGACGTGGCCTTCTCCGGCGTGCAGTCGCCGATCAAGGCCGATCCGGAGTGGCGCAAGACCACCTGCCCGCAGTGTGGTGGTCCGGCCGAGCGCGAAACCGACACCTTCGACACCTTCATGGAGTCGAGCTGGTACTACGCGCGCTACACCAGCCCGGGCGCCAGCGACCAGGTCGACGAGCGCGCCAACTACTGGCTGCCGGTGGACCAGTACATCGGTGGCATCGAGCACGCCATCCTGCACCTGCTGTACTTCCGCTTCTATCACAAGCTCATGCGCGACGCGGGCCTGGTCAACGCCGATGAGCCGGCCACCAACCTGCTGTGCCAGGGTATGGTGATCGCCGAGACGTTCTATCGCGACAACGCCGATGGCTCGAAGGACTGGATCAATCCGGCCGACGTGGAAATCGAGCGCGACGACAAGGCACGCGTGATCGGTGCGCGTTCGAAGTCGGACGGCCAGCCGGTGAAGATCGGCGGCACCGAGAAGATGTCCAAGTCCAAGAACAACGGCATCGATCCGCAGGCCATGGTGGACAAGTACGGTGCCGATACGGTGCGCCTGTTCTCCATGTTCGCCGCACCGCCGGAGCAGTCGCTGGAATGGAGCGAAGCCGGCGTGGAAGGCATGGCCCGCTTCCTGCGCCGCTTCTGGCGCGAAGTGACCACGCATGCGTCGCAGCCCGATCACCCGGTGGTCGATCCGGCAGCGCTGGATGCCGCGCAGAAGACGCTGCGCCGCCAGGTGCACGAAACCATCCAGAAGGTCAGCGACGATTTCGGTCGCCGCCACTCCTTCAACACCGCCATCGCCTCGCTGATGGAGCTGCTCAACGCGTTGAACAAGTTCGGCGACATGAGTGAGCAGGGGCGTGCCGTGCGTCACGAGGCCCTGGAAACCATGGTGCTGCTGCTCAACCCGGTGGTGCCGCATGTCAGCCACACGCTGTGGCAGGTGCTGGGTCACGCGCAGTCAGTGCTGGAAGATCAGCCGTGGCCGCAGGTGGACAGTGCCGCGCTGGTGCGCGATTCGCTGACGCTGGCGGTTCAGGTCAACGGCAAGTTGCGCGGTACCATCGAGGTTGCCGCCAACGCGTCGAAGGAAGAAGCCGAGGCCCTTGCGCTGGCGCAGCCGAACGTCGTGGCTTTCCTGGAAGGCCAGACCGTGCGCAAGGTCATCGTGGTGCCGGGCAAAATCGTCAACATCGTCGCAGGATGAAATCCATGAGCCGTGTGGTCAAAGCTTCGCTGCTGTTGATGTCCCTTCTTACATTGGCAGCGTGTGGGTTTCATCTGCGCCAGAACGTGGCCTTGCCGCCGGCGATGGAACGCGTGCACGTGGTCACCAGCAACATCAACCTGCAGCGCGGTCTTGAGCGCTCGCTGGTCGCTTCCGGCGTTACCGTGGAAGACCACGCCGGCGTCGATGTCGCGGAACTCAACATACCCGTGGCGGCTTTCAGTACTGAAACCTTGTCCGTGAGCGGCGCTGCACGCGTCACCGAATACACGGTGCGTTACCAGGTGCAGTTTGACGTGCACGACGGCAAGGGCCAGCCGCTGGTGGCGCATCAGCGCATCGACCTGCAGCGCAACTTCAGCTACGACGCGACCAACACCATTGGTACGGCAGCCCAGGTGGATGCGATCCAGAGCGCGCTCAACGACGACATGGTGACGTCTATCCTGTTGCGTCTGCAGGCCGCAGGTCGCCATCCGGGCCAGACGGCCGCTGCCGCCGCCGCGCAGGAAGCGCAGCCGGCGTCGTCCAGCAGCACGCACTGAGCAACGACCCTCGTCATGCCGCTCAATGCCGCGCAATGGCAGAAGTCGCTGACGGCCGACGGCCTGCAGCCGGTCTACCTGCTGGCCGGCGAAGAGCTGCTGGTGCTGGAGGCCGCCGACGCCCTGCGTGCCCAGGCGCGAAGGCTCGGCTACGCCGAGCGCGAAGTGCTGGATGTCGGCAACCATTTCGACTGGGACGACCTGGCGCGTTCGGCCGCCGGCATGTCGCTGTTTGCCACGCGTCGCCTGCTTGACCTGCGCCTGCCCACCGGCCGCCCCGGCACCGAGGGCGCCAAGGCCATCAACGAATTCTGCGCTAACCCGCCGCCGGACGTGACTCTGCTGATCACCGCGACCGAGTGGAGCAACAAGCACGAAGGCGCCTGGACCAAGAATCTCGATGCCGCCGGTGCGCTGGTGGTGTTCAGCGCACCGCGTCCGAACGAATGGGCTTCGTGGATTGGCACCCGCCTCGCATCGCGTGGCCTGTCAGCAACACCGGATGCGGCAGCCCTGCTGGCCGAGCGCGTGGAAGGCAATCTGCTGGCGGCTGCGCAGGAGATCGACAAGCTCGTGGTGCTCCATGGCCAGGGCAAGATCGACGCGCAAGAGATGGAAAATCTCGTGGCGGACAGTGCCCGCTACGACGCATTCAAGCTCACCGACGCCGCGTTCGCGGGTGACGGTGGGCGTGCCTTGCGCATCCTTGCCGGGCTGCATGCCGAAGGCGAGGAACTGATCGGCCTGATGGGCTGGCTGGTGAACCAGTTGCAGCTGGCACTGCGTCTTGCCAATGCCCGTGACTTTGCCGCGCAGGCACGTGCGGAGCGACTGTGGCCCGCGCGCGAGCAGTTGTTCCGCAAAGCGCTGCGCCGGGCGCCGCGCGAGCACTGGCTGCAATGCCTGGCGCGTGCCGCGCGTATCGATCGCATGGCGAAGGGGCGCGAGCAGGGCGATGCGTGGCTGGAAGCCGAGCGCCTGATCGCGGCCATTGCCGAACCACGGGCGGCCGGCGCGCTGGCATGAAGCCGCTGGCGCTTTTCGGCGGCACCTTCGACCCGGTGCATCTGGGGCATCTCAGCGTGGCCTGGGAGGCCTCTGAACTGCTCGACGCCGAAGTACGCCTGATGCCTGCCAACGTGCCGCCGCACCGCAACGCGCCGGCCGCGTCGCCCGCGCAGCGCGTGGCCATGCTCACGGCCGCTTTGCAGGGACAGGATCGCCTGACCCTGGATACGCGCGAGCTGCGCCGCGAAGGGCCGTCTTACACCATCGACACTTTGCGCGAATTGCGCGCCGAGCTGGGCGAACGCCCGCTGGTGCTGCTGCTTGGCGCGGATGCCTTCGCGGGCCTGCCGAGCTGGCAGAGCTGGCGCGAACTGTTCGAGCACGCGCATATCGGCGTGCTCAGCCGGCCGGGTATCGATGCGGCATGGTCGGTGGATCTGGCGCTGGAGATTCTGCCGCGTCGCGTGACCGATGCAGCGTTGCTGCACGAGCTGCCGGCCGGAAAGATGATCGAGTTGGCGGTGACGCCACTGGAAATTTCCGCCACCCGCATCCGCGAACTGTTGGCAGAAGGGCGCGATCCGCGTTATCTGCTGCCGTGCGGTTTGTTCGACGACCCGGCTGTGCTCGACCCCTACCGCAACGCAACTTTGTAGGAGCGCACCCTGTGCGCGACCGCAGCGTCATGTGGTGGACGCGTTGGTTGGTCGCGCACAGGGTGCGCTCCTACAGCTGCTGCCTTGCTGGAAATCTCCGCCACGCGTATCCGCGAACTGCTGGCGGAGGGGCGTGATCCGCGTTACCTGCTGCCCTGCGGATTGTTCGACGCCCCGGCTGTGCTCGACCCCTACCGCAACGCAACCTTGTAGGAGCGCACCCTGTGCGCGACCGCAGCGTCATGTGGCGGACGCGTTGGTTGGTCGCGCACAGGGTGCGCTCCTACAGCTGCTGCCTTCTGCCGTGACACACCACTACGACGTACGCGGCACAAACCTCAGCGCCACCGAATTCATGCAATAGCGTAATCCCGTCGGTGCCGGACCATCGTCGAACACGTGGCCCAGGTGGCTATCGCAACCGGCGCAGCTTACGGCGATACGGTCCATGCCGAACGTACTGTCGTTCTTCTCGATGACGTTCTGCTTCGCGATGGGTTGCCAGAAGCTTGGCCAGCCCGTGCCCGAGTCGAACTGCGTCGCCGCATCGAACAATGCCGTATCGCAGGCGGGACATCGGTAAAGGCCAGGGCCGGTCTTTTCATGTCGCCCGCTGAAGGCACGTTCGGTGCCGGCGCGACGCATCACGTAGTAGGCGTCGTCGCTGAGGCGTTCGTGCCACTGGGCATCGTTGAGCACGAGCTTGCGCGCATGGCAGGGGCCGAGCTTGTGTCCGTCATCGGCGAAGCACATGAGCAACACGTCGCCACCGGTGGCCATCGGCGTGGCGGCCATGGCTTCGCCGCCCAGCCCGCGGCGCCGGAAAAACGTCGGTAGTGCAAAGCCTCCAATGGCAGCCATCGCTCCTCCTGTCAGCGCTGCCCGCAGAAAGCGGCGCCTTTCCAGCTTGACGATGTCCTGTGTGCGGGACATGGCAACCTCCGTGAGGTCAGGGATGCATATCAGCCAAAGGTGAAGGCGTAAGCCTGGACGCCGGGATCAAGGAAGGTGATCTCGAACGTGCGCTCGCCGGTGCCGATGGCCTGGCGGACCAGCTGGTACAGGCGCTGCGATGTCACCGTGCCGTTGCCATCGGCGTCGGTATCCATCCCGTGGTCGGCGCCTGGCGACTTGCCGTCGATGGTCACGCGGAAGCGCACCGGCTTGCCGTCATGGCCCGGGCCCAGCACCAGGTGCAGGTCGCGCCCACGGAAGCGGTAGACGATGCGACCGTTCACGGCATCCGATTGGGCGTTCTCGTCGCGCACGGTCCAGCGGCCATCGAACGCCCACTGATTGACCATCAAGGTGCCGGGCGCCTGATAGGTCCATGCATCGTCATGCGCCACCTTGCCGCCGGCGAAATTCTCTGCACGTGCGTAACCCACGTAGGTTTCCGGCGAGCGCATGGCATCGCCCGAACCGGCGGCTTCCGCGCCCTGGGCACCGGGTTGCACGTAACCGCCCGGAAGGTCCTTCTGTCCGGCTTCGGTGAGCAGCTGGCGGATCACATCCTCACTCTGTTCGTACTCGCCTTCGCCGAAGTGGTGATGGCGGATGCGCCCCTGCGTGTCGATGAAGTAATGCGCCGGCCAGTACTCGTTGTTGAAGCCTTTCCAGATGGCGTAGTCATTGTCGAGCGCCACCGGGTAATCGACGCCCAGATCCTTGATCGCCTTGCTCACGTTTTGCGGGTCTTTCTCGAACGCGAACTCGGGGGCATGCACGCCGATCACCACCAGGCCGTGATCCTTGTACTTGTCGGCCCAGCCGCGCACGTAAGGCAACGAGCGGATGCAGTTGATGCAGGAGTAGGTCCAGAAGTCGACCAGCACCACCTTGCCGCGCAGTGACGGTGCCGACAGCGGGGGGCTGTTGAACCATTGCGTGGCACCGTCCAGCGACGGCAGTTCACCTTCCACTGGCAGCGGCTCGCCTTGTTTCACCACGGGTTGCGGTGCCGGGGCAGGGCGGGCGGCATCCAGCAGTTTCTGTTCGATACCGCCGGTACTGGCCAGCGACACGCGGGTAAGCACGCCGGTGTCCAGGCCAAGTGCAATGGCCGCCACGCCGGCGAGCACGAGTACGCCCAAGGCACGGCGTACCCATTCGCCAGCGCCCAGCGTGCGCTTCATGAGGGTGAACACGCGACCGCCGATGGCCAGCGCCAGTGCCAGCGACGTGGCCGCTCCGGCGGCATAGGTAAGCAGCAGCAATGAGGTCTGCAGGCTTGCGCCGTTGAGCGCAGCGCCGGTCAGCAGCAGGCCGAGGATGGGGCCGGCGCAGGGGGCCCACAGCAGGCCGGTGGCCACGCCCAGGCCGGCGGCGGACCAGATCGAATCCTGGCGCTCCGACTGTTGCGACAACCGGTTGCCCAGCGCCACGAACGGGCGGCTGATCCACTCGGCAAACCGGGTCGACAGCAGCGTCAGCCCCAGCACCGCCAGCACGGCCATGCCGATCAGGCGGCCGTACTGGTTGGCGCGAATGGCCCAGCCGCCACCCACGGCGGCCAGCGTGGCGACCAGGGCGAAGGTCAGCGCCATGCCGATCAGCATAGGCAGGCCGTTGCGGGCGAAGGGGCGGTCCGCCCGGGCGAACACGAACGGCAACACCGGCAAGATGCAGGGGCTGAGGATAGTCAGCACGCCGCCGAGGTAGGCAAGGATCAGCACGAGCATGGGTGCGAGGTCCGGTGGGAAGTCATGAGGTCATTCGTTCCTGACGTCGCCGAGGTTACCTGCCTGCTATGGAATGCGGGGGGCGCAGGCCTCCGGGGCCGGCTGCATCGACGTTCCCTGTCCGTATGCGGGCGACGGGGCTTCAAGGCCAAGGTTCCCCGTGGAGTGACGCCCTGGGAGCTTCCCGTATGTTGCCGCGTTGGTGGACCGGTGCGCGCAGCCTGGAAAGCCATGATCCGCGATGCACATCGTGCGCATGCGATGCGGTGGGGTGCCGGGAAACTGCACGAAACTCCGGTAATTCCGATAGATCCAACCCTTGAGCTACGGGCTCAATAGCAACGGCAGTTATTTGCGAACCGCCATGGACGGTGGCGATTGCCGTTGTTCCCCACCCCGGCAACGACATTCAACGTCTGCCTGATCCAGCCAGCGACGGTCGCGCCTATCTGCCAGTCCCGCAGTCTCTAACAGGATTCACTTCATGAAAAAGCTGATCTCCATCGTTGCCCTGTCGGCAGCACTCGTATCCCCCCTGACGGCCGCGCTGGCGTCCGACCAGAACGACGGTGGCTTCTTCGTCCGTGGCACCGCCGGCCAGTCCGACTATCGCGTCAGCAGCCAGTTCTTCTCCAGCAACACGAACTTCGGTTGGAGCCTTGGTGGGGGCTACCGCTGGGCAACCTCGTCCGGCAACTGGGGTATCGATGCGGGCTACGTCGATCTTGGTGAGGCCAAGCTCAACAATAACTACGTGGACTATGAGTCGGGCCTTGGCCTCAGCACCCGGGGCAAGCTTGCCACCCATGGCTGGTCCCTTGGCGGCAACTACCTGTACCAGTTCAACGACAACTGGAACTTCCAGGCCCGCACCGGCCTGCTCTTCAGCAAGACGCGCGCTACCGTCACGCTCAGCGGCGACGCCCTGGGTTTCACCACGGATCCGCTTCGCGCCAGCTCCAATGACACCAGCTGGTACGGCGGTATTGGTGTCGGTTACGACTTCAACCGGAACCTTGGCGTGGCCCTGACCTACGACTACTACCAAATTGGTAGCTACAAATACAGCCAGCGTAGCGACTCGATGCACGCCAGCATGCTTTCGGTGGCGGCTGAGTATCGCTTCTAAGGTTGAGCGTGGCGGGATGGGGCGGACATGGAGATATCACTTCAGTTCGCCTTGTCCGGCCAACTTTCCAGACGGCGAAGACAAAAAAGGCCCGGCATGTTGCCGGGCCTTTTTTTGTCTTCGGATCACGTGGATCAGAAGCTGGCGCGAACACCCACGTTGATGACGTCGGTGGTGTCATTGCTGACGCGAACGCCGCCTTCCACCGCCCACATCGGGGTGAAGCTATAGACCAGGCCGAACTGGCCAAAGACGTTGCCCTCGCCGTTGCCGTTGGCCACCTTGTCGTAGCCGATGTAGGCGTTGGCGGTGAGCTTGTCCGTCACGCGGCCCATCACGCCGGTGTTGACGGTCCACATGTTGTTGCTGGCGTTGTAGCGGATGCAGTAGTCATCCAGGCACATGTGGTTGCTGTTCTTGTTGTGCTGGTAGGACACCTGGGTGACCCAGTCGGCACGGCTGCCGATGCTGGCGTCGTAACCGAAGCCCAGCGACCACGGCTTGACCTTCGGGTGCCAGTAGAAATGACCGATGATCGGGTCGTAGCTCGACACCTTGTTGAAATCGATGGAGCCGTAGCTGCCGAACACCTGGTAGTTGTTGGCAAAGCCGTAGGAGCCGCTCAGCTGGCCGCCCTGCGCCACGCCGGCATTGCCCGCCTGGGTGATGTTGACGTAATCGAGCTGCACGTAGGTGTAGCCGATGCCGTTTTCCTGCGTGGCCTGGGCGGCGATGGGCGCGACCATGGCGGCGAACGCCATGGCCAAAAGAGTCTTCTTCATGGTGGTGCTTTCCTTGCGATGAGATACGGGAGTCAGGCTGCTCAGGCGAGCCAGCTGACAATTTGACCAATCGACGGAAAGCAGTGGCTATCGGAAGCCTCTGAAATAAAAAGAAAAGAACGGGTCTCCGGGGAACCCGTGGCCTGGTTGGTGTCGCGCGATGGCGTCCGGCAGGTAACCGCGGGTCGAGGTGCAGCGAACAGCCAGAAAGGATTTCGTGGCGTTCCGTGATGACCACCAGCTTGACCGCGCCCTGCACGATGGTTCTAGATAGCGTCCTTTCCCGTCGGGCAAGGATCCATGTCACCGTGAGCGATGCGGCTGTCTCCGTGGGCGACATGCAGGAGCGTCAGCGCGCGTCATGGATGGCTGCGGCCCAGGGTGGCGATCGACGGGCTTACGAGCAGGTGCTGGCGGCATCGGTGCCGCTGATACGCTCGGTGGCTCGGCGCCAGGGCGTGTCGGTGGATTTGCTGGACGATGTTGTCCAGGAGACGTTGCTTACGGTGCACCGGGTTCGCCATACCTACGACCCTTCGCGCTCCTACGATGCATGGCTCGCAGCGCTGGCAGGCCGACGCGCCATCGATGCCCTGCGCAGCCACGGGCGACGTGGGCGCAGGGAGGTGCACGACGACCTGGCGTACGACATGCATCCGGATATCGACGACGCCACTGCAGCGGCCGAACGGGAGCAGGAGGCGCAGCGCCTGCATGAAGCCATCGCGTCCCTGCCGCCGGGACAGCGCGAGGCGGTGGAGCAGCTGGGACTCAAGGAGCAGTCGCTGGCCGAAGCCTCCGCGCAAACAGGGCGCCAGACCGGCGCCCTGAAGGTCAACCTGCATCGCGCGATGAAAGCGCTGCGTACACGCTTCCACGGAGATTCCTGAGCACCATGGCCGAACCGCGACTCCCCGAGTCACTGATCCAGTCGCTGGGCGATCAGCTCACGCCGGTGCGGCGACTGCCGCCCCCGTGGCGCCGCACGCTCGGCTGGCTGTTGGTGGTGGCGGTGATGGCCGCGGGCCTGTTGGCGCACTTCGGCGCCGATCCCATGATTCGTCGTTGGATCGCCGAGCCGGATATCGCGGTGGCCGGCGTCGGCGCGGTGCTCACGGCCGCGTGCGCGGCGTGGGCTGCCTTCGAGTTGGGTGTGCCGGGACGTTCCTGGCGATGGACCTTGCTGCCGCTGCCCTGGCTGTTGCTGTGGGTGGGCGCCAGCGGGCTCGGCTGCCTGCACGACTGGCTGGGGCCTACGGCGCATATTGCTCACTTCAACGAAGCGAGCGATTGCCTGCTGTTCATCGTCAGCTTCTCCGTGCCGCTTTCCATCCTGCTCACCTGGCTGTTGCGGCGCGCCTGTCCGCTGCGCCCGGTGCTGGCGGCGGTGATGATCGGGCTGGCTTCGGCGGCCGCCTCCGCGGCGCTGCTGGAAATCTGCCATGCGTTTGCGGTGGCTGCCACGGATCTGCTCACGCACGCGCTGGCGGTGGCCATCGTGGTGCTGGCGAATGCATTGATGGGTGGTCGTTTGCTGCAGCCTTCGTTGAAGTAGCGCGGTTATGTGCAGGTCTGACGACAGTCGCCACGTCAGCGCAGCGTCATCAACCGCAGCAGCATGCTGGCTGCGGGGGCAGGTTGCAGCTGTTGCGTTGCAGCACCGCACAGTGATGGTCACGAACCTCCCGGCTGATTGTTCGTCCGCGAGTTCCGGTGATCAGTGAGACGGTCCCTGATGTGAGGAAAACGCGTCATGCCAAACCGTGTTGTGGGCAGCGCAGCAATCGCAATTTATTGCCGTGGCACTGTCCATATTCCAACTGAATGAAGGGATCGCTTCGTCGCATTCGTTTCGGGCGTGAAGGTATACGCTGTCTGAAGCAGGGGCGCCGGTAGCCCGGAAAAGCCGGCGAAGTGGATTCACGGACCAGGGACGGACCGTTCGCATCGCGCTGGAGTGCTGATGCGGCGTGGCCGGCGTCGATGTGCTCGGGGCCGGATTGCTGCAGTCGTTCAGGACGGACGATGGCGGCTGTTCCATGGAAGTGCGGCACGCCCGCACGTCACCTCACCGCTTCTGGAGATACCTGACCATGAAAGTTTCCCGTTACGCCGTACTCGCCTTTGCGACCGCCGTCGTGTTTGGTCTTGCCATGTCGCCTGTGATGGCACAGAGCACCGCGCCGCAGTCGGCCCAGGACGCCAGCAAGGACGCGATGAAGTCCAGTTCGGATGCGATGAAATCCAGTTCGGATTCCATGAAGTCTGCCAACGATTCGATGAAAAGCGATTCGATGAAGAGCGACAGCACCGGCACCAGCACGCACCACAAGAAGCAGCACAAGAAGAGCAGCGCGCCTGCCTCCTCGTCCACCGCCGGTCATTGATCCGCTGACGCTTCGCCGGAGGCCCCCTTCCTGCCAAAGGGGGCCTCTTTTTTTGGGGTTCGAGGGCACGGTTCGGGGGATACCTGTCGCGGCTGGCCGGGACAGGGTGGTGAGCCGGCCCTCTTGAGCCCCTTGCTGCCCCGTTTGACATGGGCTTGAGAAGGGTCCGTTATACTGTGCCTGCGCCATCCCGCGCATCGATCCCGCATCGAGGCAAACGCACTTGAGTCAGACCGCCAAGCGCAGCACCAAATCCGCCACCACGGCGGTGGTTCGCCAGCAAGTTCTCAACGCTCTGGACGAACTGAAGGCCAAGGACATCCGTGAAATCGATGTCCGCGGCAAGACCTCCATCGCCGATCTGCTGGTCATCGCTTCCGGCACTTCCGCGCGCCACGTGAAATCCATTGCCGACGAAGTCGTCAAGTTCGCCAAGCAGGCGGGCGTGATGCCGCTCGGCGTGGAAGGCGAGCAGGAAGCCGAATGGGTGCTGGTAGACCTGGGTGACGTGATCGTCCACGTCATGTTGCCGCGCATCCGCGAGTTCTACGGCCTGGAAAGGTTGTGGACCGTGGGTGATCGCGAAGTCGACGCCGAACTCGCCAGCGCGGGCTGATGCCCGCTTTCTGGCGGATCCTGTCGCGCGCTGCCACGCGCGCGACGCTCCCGCTGTTTCCTCGATTTTTGGGTTGTGACGCATGCGTGCCCGCCTGATCGCCGTCGGTGAACGCATGCCCGCCTGGGTGGCGGAAGGCTTCGCCGAATACCGCAAGCGGCTCTCGCATGAGCTTCCGCTGGAACTGATCGAGCTCAAGCCAGGCACCCGTGGCAAGGGGCGCGATGACGCGCGCGCGATCCAGGACGAGGGGGCTTCCATCCTGGCCGCATTGCCGCGCGACATCCATGTGGTTGCACTGGATGGCCGCGGCAAGACGTGGTCCAGCGAAGACCTTGCCGCGCAACTGGAGAAGTGGCGCATGTCAGGCCGTGATCTGGCCTTTCTCATCGGCGGTCCCGACGGACACGCGCCCGACGTGCTGGCGCGTGCGGACCAGTCGTGGTCGCTCGGGCCGCTGACCTTGCCGCACATGCTGGTGCGGCTGGTGCTGGCCGAGCAGCTCTATCGCGCCACCACGCTGTTGTCCGGGCATCCGTATCACCGCGCCTAGCCGGTTGCCCTGAAGGGCTGGTGTCCCGGCGCGCCGCAAGTCGCCCGGCGAGCGCGCCGCGTTGGGCCAGCCAGAGCCGCGCATTTTCTCCGGAAAGTGGTCATAGAGGCGTGCGCTGCGCACACGCATACTGGCGGTCACATCACCAGGGCGAGCACGCGCATGTCGATCACGGTACGCCAGGCCACCATCCATGATCTTGAACTCATCGCGCCCCTGTTCGATGCGTACCGGGTCTTCTACGGGCAGGCGTCGGATGTCGCGGCGGCGGCGCGCTTTCTGCGCGAGCGCTTCGAGCACCACGAATCGGTGGTGATGCTGGCGGTGGACGAGGACGGGGAGGGCGCCGGTTTCGTCCAGTTGTACCCGCTGTTCACCTCGGTACGGATGGCGCGTCTTTATCTGCTCAACGACTTGTTTGTCGCACCCGGGGGGCGCCGGCGCGGGGTGGGTGCGGCGCTGATGCATCAGGCAGCCGATGCCGCGCGCGCCCTCGGTGCCGTGGGCATGATGCTTACCACGGCGCACACCAATCTCGCTGCACAAAGGCTTTACGAGTCCCTGGGGTGGCAGCGCGACACGGAATTCCGCGAGTACGTCCTGCGGTTCTGAGCACCCGACCATCGTCTACCTTGCCAATCGTTTGACGTTTCCGCGCGCTACCATTCGCCGAATTGCAGTGCAGGAGACATCCACGTGGACAAGCGCATCCGCCATGCGGGGCTGGCCGCCAAGGTCATGACAGCCGCCGAGGCAGCGGAACTGATCGATCACGGCATGACGATCGGCATGAGTGGCTTTACCGGTGCGGGCTACCCCAAGTCCGTGCCGCAGGCGCTCGCGGCGCGCATGGTCGCCACGCACGAGCGCGACGAACCGTTCCGCGTGCGCGTGCTGACGGGTGCATCCACCGCGCCGGAGCTCGATGGCGCGCTGGCGCGGGCCGATGGCATCGACCTGCGCCTGCCGTACCAGTCCGACCCGGAACTGCGCGCGCGCATCAATCGTGGCGAGATGGATTACCTGGACATCCACCTGAGCCACGTCGCGCAGTACGCGTGGTTCGGTTTCTTCGGCAAGATCGACCTGGCCGTGATCGAGGCCACCGCGATCATGCCCGACGGCAGCCTGATGGCCTCCTCGTCGGTGGGCAACAACAAGACGTGGCTGGACCTCGCCGACAAGGTAATCGTGGAGGTGAACCACTGGCAGCCGCTCGAAATGGATGGCATGCACGACATCTATTACGGCACGGCCCTGCCGCCGCACCGCAAGCCGATTCCGCTGCTCAAGCCATCGGACCGCATCGGCGAGCCGTACCTGCGGCTTGATCCCGACAAGGTTATCGCGGTGGTGGAAACCAACGCGCCGGACCGCAACAGCGCGTTCGCGCCGCTGGATGACTGCTCGCGACAGATCGCCGGCAACCTGATCGAATTCTTCCGCCACGAGATTGCCAGGGGCCGCCTGGACAAGCAGCTGCTGCCGCTGCAGTCGGGCGTGGGCAATATCGCCAATGCGGTGCTCGCCGGCCTGCGCGAGGGCGGTTTCAGCGGCCTGAACGCGTTCACCGAAGTGATCCAGGACGGCATGCTGGACCTGCTCGAGCACGACGTGCTGTCGGTGGCATCGGCCACGTCGTTCTCGCTCAGCCCCGCCGGTATCGAGCGCTTCCTCGACAAGATCGACTTTTTCCGCAAGCGGATCATCTTGCGCACGCAGGAGATTTCCAACCATCCCGAGCTGGTGCGCCGCCTGGGCTGCATCGCCATGAACGGCATGGTGGAGGCCGACATCTACGGCAACATCAATTCCACCCATGTTGCCGGCACCAGCATCATCAACGGCATCGGCGGATCGGGCGACTTCGCGCGCAACGGTTTCCTGTCCTGCTTCCTCACACCGAGCACCGCCAAGAATGGTGCGGTGTCGTGCATCGTTCCCATGGTGAGCCACGTGGACCACACCGAGCATGACGTGTCGGTGATCGTCACCGAGCAAGGCCTGGCCGACCTGCGTGGCCTGTCGCCGCGCCAGCGCGCCAAGGTGGTGATCGAGCGCTGCGCGCACCCGAGCTATCGCCCCATGTTGCAGGACTATTTCGAGCGGGCCCTGCACAACAGCCGCGGCAAGCACACACCGCACCTGTTGCAGGAGGCGCTGTCATGGCACCAGCGTTTTCTCGACAGCGGCGATATGAGACCTTAAGGGTCCGTACCGCTGCCCGGGCTGCTGGCCATGCTCTACCTTGCTTCCCAATCCCCGCGTCGCAAACAGCTGCTCGAGCAGATCGGCGTGCACTTCCGCATTGTCGACGTCGACGTACCCGAGCAGCGCGCCCTGGGTGAATCACCCCGCGATTACGTCAGCCGCGTGGCCCGCGAGAAGGCGAGGGTGGGCATGTCGATGCTGGAGCAGGACGGCGTGGCCGTGCTCGGTGCCGACACCGAAGTGGTGCTCGACAACGAGGTATTTGGCAAGCCCGATGACGCGGAAGACGCGGCCGGCATGCTGCGTCGCCTGTCGGGTCGCGTGCATGAGGTGATCTCCACCGTGTGGCTGGTTACCCGTGCGGGCGAGTGGTCCGACACCAGTCTCTCGCGCGTGACCATGCCCACGCTGGACAACGCCACCATCGAGGCCTACATCGCCACCGGCGAACCCTTTGGCAAGGCAGGCGCGTATGCCATCCAGGGGCATGGCGCCAAACTGATCGAGCACCTCGATGGCAGCCATTCCGGCGTGATGGGCCTGCCGGTGTTTGAGACGGCGCGACTGCTGCGCGCGCATTCGCTGATTCGCGCCTGATCATAGACCTGCGCAATCCACTGCAGGAGCGGACTTGTGCGCGACTGGTGCCGCAGCCTGGGACGTGAGCGCCTGGTCGCGGGAGGCATGTTCTGCCATGACGGCATATTGTGGGCTTCGGTCGCGCGCAAGCGCGCTCCTACAGGACAGCTAGCCTTCACTGGCTCAGCATGAACCACGACACCACGGCCAGCAGGTTGTTCATGCCGTGGGCTACGACGGCGGGCCAGATCGAGCCCGACTGCACCCGCAGCCAGCCGAGGATGATGCCCAGCAGGGCCAGGTTGGGCAGGGCGTACCAGAGGAAGGACAGGTCGGGCAGATGCACGCAGGCGAACAGCAGCGCCGACAGCACGATGGCCGCACCGTTGCCGGTGTAGCGCGCGATGGCCGAGAGCAGTACCCCACGAAACAGCAGTTCCTCCACCATCGGGCCGATGCTTATCACCAGCAGCGCCAGCGGCACACGCAGTGCGAGCGAGGTGTTGGCGCCCAGTTGCTTGATGTCCTGGCTGACCTCGTGGCCTTGCGCCAGCCATTGCGTGAGCACGCCGCCGACGATGGGCATCATCACGCCAGCGGCCAGCGCGGCGACGTAGAAAGCGAGGTGTGGAGACGAAGTGAAGCCCAGGCCGGGCGGCGCGCCCTCGGACCATAGCCGTGGCCACCAGCGACGGCTCAGCTGGGTGATGACGGCCGCCGAGACCACCAGTGTGACGATGACCGCCGCCGCCGTGGCGTCGGATTGCCCCAGCCAACGTCGACCCAGGGGAATCAGGTCGCCGAACCCGCCGCCCTGGTGGAGCGTGGCGATGGCGCCGGCCAGCAAGGTGACCAGGCTCCCTACGGCAAGCTGCAGCAGGAAGTACATCGCAATGAGCGCGATCGCCTGCCATGGCGTCGGTGCGGGCGATGTCTGGTCCGGCGGCGAAACGGTCAGGTCGGTCAAACGGTTCGCATCCATCGAAAACAATCCAGGGCGCTGGCGCGCAGGGCAGGGCTGGCGGCCGGTTTCGCGCCCACCGGTCCACGTGTTCACGCTATTCCTTGCCGGCGTGCGTGCCAATCCTGTCCTTTGGCAGGGTCAGCGCACACCCTGCAGGCCGCGGGGCTGTCACCGCGTTCACGACAGTGCCCTGTATAGTGACGGGACGTTCCAAGGAGGAAACCGGCGCTCAGGCGCCAGCCCATGTTTGCATTCGACTGGCTGTCCGACCCGACTGCGTGGGCGGGTCTCCTCACCCTGGTGGTGCTGGAGATCGTCCTTGGCATCGACAATCTCGTTTTCATCGCGATCCTCGCCGACAAACTGCAGGTGAAGGAGCGCGACCGGGCCCGGGTGCTCGGTCTCTCGCTGGCCCTCGTGATGCGACTGGCCCTGCTGGGCGCGATGTCGTGGCTGGTGAAACTCACCACGCCGATCCTCACCCTGGGTGCCGTCTCTTTCTCGTGGCGCGACATCATCCTGCTGCTCGGTGGCGCGTTCCTGCTGTTCAAGGCCACGGTGGAACTGCACGAGCGCCTGGAACCGGACGACCACGGTGACGCGGCCAAGCGCGCGCCGGCGCGCTTCTGGCTGGTGGTGGCGCAGATCGTGGTGCTGGACGCGGTGTTCTCGATCGACTCGGTGATCACTGCCGTAGGCATGGTCGATCACCTGTCGGTGATGATGATTGCCGTAGTGGTGGCGATGATCCTGATGATCAGCGCGAGCAAGCCGCTGACCAGCTTCGTCAACGCACGACCGACGGTGGTGATCCTGTGCCTGTCGTTCCTGCTGATGATCGGTTTCAGCCTGGTCGCGGAAGCTTTCGGATTCCACATTCCGAAGGGCTATCTGTACGCCGCGATCGGTTTCTCGATCATGATCGAGGTGTTCAACCAGACCATGCGCCGCAATCGCCAGCGCAGTCTGTTGGGCAGCGCGCGCAACCTGCGCGACCGTACCGCGATGGCCGTGCTGAACCTGCTGGGAGGCGCGGGCGGGGACGACGAAGATGCCACGCCCAAGGCGGCCGCGGCGCATGCCGACGGCAATGTCGCCGTGTTCGGCAAGGACGAGCTGGCGATGGTGCAGGGCGTGCTGGATCTGGCACACCGCCCGGTCCGCTCGATCATGACGCCGCGCCCGGAGATCAACTGGGTGGATCCGCGTGAGAGCCCCGAACAGCTGCGCGCGGAAGTCACCGCCTCCAGTCATGCCTGGTTGCCGGTGGCTGGCGACGACCTGGATCAGCTGGTCGGCGTGGCATCGTCGCGCGACCTGCTGGCCAGCCTGCTGGAACACGGTCGCATCGATGTCGAACAGGTGGTGCGCAAGCCGCTCACCGTGCTGGAGTCGCTGAGCGTGTTGCGCCTGATCGAAGAATTCCGTCGCCAACCGCTGCAAGTGGCGCTGGTGGTGGACGAGTACGGCAG
This sequence comes from Dyella telluris, assembly GCF_014297575.1. NCBI lineage: Bacteria > Pseudomonadati > Pseudomonadota > Gammaproteobacteria > Lysobacterales > Rhodanobacteraceae > Dyella > Dyella telluris. The sequence continues at coordinate 3,582,812 of NZ_CP060412.1, forward strand.
CGTGCTCGGTCTGGTGACGCCCACCGATGTGCTGGAAGTGATCGCCGGCGAGTTTCCCGGCGAGGACAGCGGCGACCCTTCCACCGTGCAGGAAACCGACGGCAGCTGGATGCTCGACGCCAGCCTGGACCTGCGCCGCGTCGAACACCTGCTCGGCTACCGGCTTACCGGCGACGACAGCTTTTCCACGCTGGCCGGTTACGTGCTGGAAAAACTGGGGCGCCTGCCCGGCGTGGGCGACACCTTCCTTAGCGAAGGGTTGCGCTTCGAGGTGGTGGCGATGGATGGCGCGCGTATCGAGCGGCTGAAGGTGAATCCGGTCGAATAAGGGGAGGGGAGTCGCGCACAGGGCGCGCTCCCGCGGTGGCCCGCACCCTGTGCGCGAGTCGGGCCGCCTCAGCCCGCCATGATGGCCCGTACCAACCCGACCACGCCCAGCAGGAGCGTCGCGGCCCAGCCGGCCATGGACACCATGAAGCCCGGGCCGCGCTTGGCCGCATCCTGCAGATAGCTCACCGCGTACCACGCCCGGCCAATCAACCACACCAGGCCCGCCAGGCCGGCCCACAGCGGCGCGCTGTACTGAGCAGCCAGCCACAGGGACGGCAGGAACATCACCGTCGATTCCAGCGTGTTCATCTGCACGCGCAGGGCCCGTTCAAAGCCCTCGTGCCCGGTGACGGCCGGCGCCTTGATGCCGTGCTTTTCGCGGGCGTGACCTACCGCCCACATGGTGCCGAACTGAAGCAGGACGGTAAGCACGACAATGATGGCGGGCAGGTGCTGGATCATGGGGAATTTCCACAAATGAAAGACCGCCCACTTTAGTGAGGGCGCGCCCATGGCGGGAGGGGGCGGGAGACGTTATCGTCTGGCGATCGTGGGACATGCGAGGGCCGTCATATGGATTGGCAGAAGGGCGAACGCAGTCAGAACGTCGAGGTCGACAGTGGCGGCGGTGGCGGACCCCGTTTCGGCGGCGGTCGCGGGCTGGGGCTGGGCGGCATCGTCATCCTGGCCATCCTGGGCCTGGTGTTCTTCAAGGATCCCACCGCACTGTTGAATCAGGTGGACACGTCTGGTCAGCAGCAGGTGGCCGCGCCCAGCGGCCAGCCGGCACAGGTCGATCCGCAGACCAAGGATTTCGTCAGCGCGGTGCTCGGTTCCACCGAGAAGACCTGGAGCGACATTTTTGCCGCCCATGGCCGCCAGTACGTGGACCCCAAACTGGACCTGTTCAGCGGCGGCGTGAATACCGCCTGCGGTGCAGCCTCCACGGCGGTCGGGCCGTTCTATTGCCCCGGTGACCAGAAGGTCTACCTGGACGTGGCGTTCTTCCAGGAGCTGGAAAACCGCTTCCATGCAGCCGGCGATTTCGCCCGGGCCTACGTCATTGCGCACGAGGTGGGTCACCACGTGCAGAACCTGCTGGGCATCTTCGACCAGGTGGAGCAGGCACGCCGGCGCGGTGCACCGATGGAAGGCGCGGACGGCCTTTCCGTGCGGCAGGAGTTGCAGGCGGACTGTTTCGCCGGCGTGTGGGCCAACCACAGCCAGCAGCGGCTGAACTGGCTGCAGCCGGGCGACATCGAATCGGCGCTCAACGCCGCCAGCAAGATTGGTGACGACGCGCTGCAGCAGCAGGCACAGGGCAGGGTGGTGCCCGACTCGTTTACGCACGGCACCTCGGCGCAGCGCGTGAAGTGGTTCAAGGCGGGCTTCGAGAGCGGCGACATGGCGAGCTGCAACACCTTCGCCGGGCAGCCGTAAGCACGCACGGCGGGCACCCGAACCCGGACATCGAAGGCCCGCGCCAAGCGGGCCTCCGGCGTTCTAGAATGACGCCGCCGCGCGCCAGGGGGTGCGCACCCGAACGCCTCGCATGCTCCATCCTTGCCTGAGTTGCGGCGCCTGTTGCGCCTACTTCCGCGTGGCTTTCCACTGGTCCGAGGCCGACGCCTCGCTGGGTGGCGTGGTGCCGCCGGAACTGGCGGAAACGCTGGACCCGCACCGGCTGGTCATGCGCGGCACGCAGGCTTCCCGCCCGCGTTGCACCTCGCTGCAGGGCGTGGTGGGCGAAGCGGCGCATTGCGGCATCTACGAGCGCCGGCCGTCGGTGTGCCGGGAAGTGGAGCCGGCATGGGAATCCGGTCGCCCCAGTGCGCAGTGCGACAAGGCACGGCTGGGGCACGGCCTGGCCGTGCTGACGCCCGATGACTGGCCGGTGGCCGTCACGGTGGCCTGATCAGCGCGTCATCGCCGGATTGGCCTCGTTCTGGAAGGCCAGCACGAACTGCTTGAGGTCGCCCTCGTTGACGTCCGAGATGGCGACGTAGCGCATGCCGTCGCCCGTCCAGCGGATCACCGTATAGCCGTGTTCCTGCGCGATGGCCTGGGCGGACGCCGTGCCTTCCGCCGGCCACTGGAACAGGTTGATCACGTGGAGGCGACGCTTGTAGACCAGCGCGGCCACGCTGTGGCCTTCCAGTGCGTCCAGCCGTCCGCCGACCAGTGGGAAACCCTCGGCCGCCAAGTCCTTCACGCGTGGCGAGAAATCCAGCTTGCCCTCGAACCAGGGCTTCACGGTGTGCTGATCGGTGGACACCACGTCCATCAGATGCTCGCCCTGGAGCGAACGTACATGGCTGGAAATGGCCTGCGCGACGACCGCGTCACCCACGCCACGCGCCGGCAGCCAGTGCAGCCACGCCGGCGTGGAAAGAAGCATGGCCGCGGCGAAACCCGCCGCTGCGGCAAACACCCACGGACTCCGGCGACGTGCTGCGTGCGGCCTGGCCGCGACGGCCGGTGCGGGTGTGCTCCAGCGCGCCCGCAGCGCATCGGGGGCGCGGCGATAGAGCGTGGGTTCGGACAGGGCTTTCTGCATGATCGCGTACGTCTCGTAGCGCGCCTTGCAGGCCGCGCAGGCGTCAAGGTGGCGAGCCATGGCAGCGCTGCCGGCCGCATCCAGTTCATCGTCGAGATAGGCGTGCATGAGCAGCCCGGCGTCATCGCACATCATGGCGACGTACCTCCTTGGGCCGGCAGGTGAGTTCATTGCGCAGGCGCTCACGGGCGCGCGCCAGGCGGGACATCACCGTGCCGATCTTTTGCCCGGTGATGCCGGCGATTTCCTTGTACGAGCACTCCTCCAGCTCGCGCAGCACGAGGATCTCGCGCAGCGGCGCAGGCAGTCGTTCCAGTGCGGCCTGCAGGGCGCCCACATCCACGGCCAACAAGGTCACGGCTTCCGGTGACGGTGCATCGTCGACCAGCGGATGGATGTCGTCGTCGAGCTCTTCGTGCAAGGCATCCGGCAGGCCGCGACCGCGCAGCGTGTAGAACGTGTTGCGCACGATCGCCAGCAGCCACACGCGCACGTCGCCGCCGTGGAAACTGTCGAAGTAGCGCAGCGCGCGGAGCATGGCCTCCTGCACCACGTCCTGTGCGTCGGCCGGGTTGTGCGCCAGCCAGAAGGCGAGGTTGTAGGCCGCGTCCAGGTACGGCACCACCTGCGCCTCGAAGCGCTCGCTTCGTGCGGCATCGGCACCACTTGGACGGGCATTCGGCTCGGTCGGCATAAGAGGGATTACCTCGCTTCCCGGCACTTTATTCCCATCCCCTGCGTTCCGCGTGTGCCGGGGAATAGTTCAGCGCGACGGCCGGTATCAGGGATGAAGGGCAGCGGGCGAGGTGCCTGTTGCCGATACCGGAGAGCTGACCATGAACGACCTTGAAGACCCGCAGATCGACAGCCGCCGCCAGTTCCTCAAATGCATGGCATGGGCGGGTGCCGGCACGTTGTGGCTGATGCACGGCGGCGTGTTGAAGGCGCAGCCGCTGACCGCCCAGGGCGCCGCGTCGGCAGCGGATGCCAGTTTCGGTTTCGTGCAGATCAGCGATTCGCATATCGGCTTCCACAAGGCGCCGAACCCGGACGTGGCCGGCACGCTGCGCCAATCGCTCGACATGATCAACGCGCAGAAGGTGCGTACGGATTTCGTGTTGCATACCGGTGACCTCACGCATCTTTCCAGGCCCGAGGAGTTCGATACCTTGTCCGGCGTGATGCAGGACGCGCACATGGGCAAGGTGTTCTACGTACCCGGCGAGCACGACGTGATCGGCGACAACGGTGCGGAGTTCTTCCACCGTTTTGGTGAGCGACAGACAGCAGGCGGCTGGTACAGCTTCGACCATCGCGGCGTGCACTTCGTCGGCCTGATCAACGTGCTCAACCTGAAGGCCGGCGGGCTCGGTTCGCTGGGTGCGGACCAGCTGGCATGGCTGAAGAAGGATCTGGCGGCGCTGTCGCCGGATACGCCGCTGGTGGTGTTTGCCCATATGCCCTTATGGCCGCTCTATCCCGACTGGGGCTGGGGCACCGACGACAGCAACGAAGCCGTGAGTTACCTGCGCCGGTTTGGTTCGGTCAGCGTGCTCAACGGCCACATCCACCAGATCCAGCAGAAGGTGGAAGGCAACATCACCTTCTACACCGCGCGTTCCACCGCGTATCCGCAGCCCGCGCCTGGCACGGCGCCGGCGCCCGGGCCCATGAAGGACATTGCGCCGGGCGACCTGCATCGCTATCTCGGCATTCGTGACGTGCGGCATGTGCGGGGTAGTCACACGCTGGCTGTGACCGAGGAGGTGATGTCGTGAAACGCGCCACGCCATCATTCAAGGTCATCGCTGCATGGTTGCTGTGTACCGCCGTTGCGGCAACGGCGATGGCCACTGATGCCGCGACGACCCCGGCGAAACCTGCCAGCGTGGATATCCGCAATTTCGCCTTCACGCCAAAGGCCCTGACCATTCACGCCGGAACACGCGTGGTATGGACCAATCGTGACGAGGAGCCACACGTGGTGGTCAGTGCCGGCAAGCAATTCGCGTCGTCACATGCGCTGGATACCAGCGACAGCTACGCGGTGACATTCGACCGCCCCGGCACGTACACGTACTACTGCGCCATCCATCCGATGATGGTGGGCACGATCATCGTGCAGTAGCGGCGCTGTCGAAGCGGTAGATGTCCATGGCCAGCAAACCATGCTCGATGCCGGCGTCGATGCGCTGGGCGTGCGCCTGCTCACCGGCCGCGCCCAGTGCCACGAACAGTGGCAGCAGATGCTCGTCGGTGGGATGCGCGCGCTCGGCAAACGGCGCCTGGCGACGGTAGTCGAGCAGGGCGTCGATATCGCCTTCGGACGCCTTGCGCTCGATCCACTCGATGAACGGACGCACGTAAGGCGCCTCGCGTTCTTCGCTGTATCCGGCGCGGAAGTCGTGCAGGTTGTGGGTGATGCTGCCCGAACCGATCACCAGCACGCCTTCCTCGCGCAAGGGCGCGAGCGCGCGACCCACTGCGTACTGGTGCGCGGGGCCCAGTTGCGGCTGGATCGACAGCGGCACCACCGGGATGTCGGCCTTCGGGTAAAGCAGGCGCAGCGGCACCCATGCACCGTGGTCGAGGCCCTGGGTGGGATCGAGCGTGGTGGGCAATCCTGCCTTGTCGAGCAACTCGGTGACGTGCGCCGCAAGGGCCGGCTCGCCCTTGGCCGGGTACTGAATATCGAACAGCGCCTGGGGGAAGCCGTAGAAGTCGTGGATGGTTTCCGGACGCGACGCACCGCCGACGTGCGGTTGTCGCGCCAGCCAGTGCGCCGTGGCGATCACGATGGCCTTCGGACGCGGCAACTCGCGCGCAAGTTCAGCCAGCCGCTCGCCCACGCGGCGCGGCTGGATCGCCGTCATCGGCGAACCGTGGGAGATGTAAAGGCTGGGGAGGGTGGTCATGGTGGTTACCTCGGGGGACCACCATAGGGTAGGGGTTTGTGGGCGGTTTGCAGCGTTCGTGGGGTGAACGATGCGTTGTCGGGAGGGAACGATGGGTGCTCGGCCCTCGGTCTCCTTCTCTAGCCGTGATCCCGGCGGAAGTTGGAGGTGCTTTTCAGGAACCGAAGGGGTGGTCAATCTGGCCTCGCCGCCTCGTAAGAGCCGTCATTCCTGCGAAGGCCGGGGGCGCCTTATGACCGCCGAGGTGCCTTTGCCCTCTGCCTTCGGTAGTCACGCAGGCGCCAGCTTGCCGCTTACGCAGCGGAGGCGTTTCGACCTCCTGCCGGAGGCCGAGTCACTTTTCTTTTGTTGGCCCAAAAGAAAAGTAACCCAAAGAAAATGGCCTGAAGAGCTGGCAGCATGCCGATGGGATAAGCCCGAACAGCTGAGGAACGTTGCTGCTTGGCAACCTCCGCCTCTACACAGCGGGTACTTCCAAGCGCTTCGCAACGCGCCGAAGCGAAGAGGACTTAACGCGGAGCGTCGTGCCGCTGCGCGGCACCTCCTTCCTTGCCACTTGGTGGTTCACGTTGAACATCACCTGTCGCTCGTCCTCTCCCGTTCGGGAGAGGACTGGGGTGAGCACTGAGGCGAGAGAGAAGCGGGCTTCACACGGTGCCAGAGGCCCCTGTAGGAGCGCACCTTGTGCGCGACCGCAGCGCCATGTCGATACCGCTCCGTCAGGTGCTCGCGCACAGGGTGCGCTCCTACAGACAGGCAAAGCCGGCACGTCATGTTCAGTCGCACCCTGCGACGCGATGTGCAGCGCAGCTGCACGAGCCTTCGGCTCTGGCTCTGGCTTTTGACCTACCCGACCCCTTGAGCGGCGGTGAGGGGCGGACGACAGGCCCGCAGGGGGATCGGCAGGGATGCCGATCCCTTTTCGACAGGACAGGGATGTCCTGTCGAAAAGCCCGGCCGACCCTCACGGACTGGCCGGCTTCACCGGCCAGCGCCGCGATGGGGTTGCCTTTTCTTTTGGTTACTTTTCTTTGGGCAAGCAAAGAAAAGTGACCCGGCCTCCGGCAGGAGGTCGGAACGCCCGCTGCGCAGGCGGCCAGGTCGCGGTAGCGTTAGAACCCGAAGGCCAAGAGCAAAGTCGCTGGACCCCTGCCTCCGCAGGGGTGACGGCTAAAGACGGAAGCGGTGATGCAGGCACCCAGCGCCAAAGATCTCGGCGACCAGCTTTGCGGCTGTCGAGTAGCGCCTTCTGTCTTCACAGGAATAACGAGCAGGGAAGAAGGAAGCGATCCTTGCCGGCCGAGGCGAAGCGCAAAAAGCAAAAGGGGCGCCTAAGCGCCCCTTTCCAAGACAACTGCGCGATTACTTCCCGCGCCGCGGCCCCTTGTGCCCGCCACTCTGGCCATGCGGCTTCGGCTTGCCGCCATGCTTCTTGAAGCCACCACCGCCACCGGGGCGATAACCGCCACCCGGGCGGCGCGGCGGTGCTTCGCTGGCGCCACTGTCGTCGCCGTCCCATTCCTTGATGCGCAGCTGCTGCTGGCTCACCCACACCTTCTGCAGGTGCTGGAACACTTCCGGCGGCATGCCGGCGGGCAGGTCGATCAGGCTGTATTCGCCGCGAATGCTCAGACGGCCGATATGCTGGCTTTCCAGGCCGGCTTCATTGGCGATGGCGCCGATGATGTTGCCGGGCTTCACGCCGTGTTCGTGACCCACTTCGATACGGAAGGTGGTCTTGCCTTCTTCCGTGTGGTGCGGGCGCACGGGACGGGGCGTGAAATCGCGCTGGCCGCCGTCGCGATCGCGCGAACGGTGCTCGCGCTCGCCGCGATCACCACGATCGTTGCGGTCGCCGCGATGGTCGCTGTGCTCGCGCGGGGTGAATTCGCGCTTGGGCGGCGGCGTCAGCAGCAGCGGCTGGTCGCCCTGCGCGATGCGTGCGAGTGCCGCGGCAATCTCGATGGCCGGGATGTTGTGTTCCTGCTCGTACTGTTCGATCAGCTGCTGGAACAGGTCCAGCTCGCCGACGGCCAGCGTGTCGCTGATGCGCTGCTTGAACTTGCTGATGCGTACGTCGTTGACCGCCTCGACCGTGGGCAGCTTCATCTCTTCGATGGGCTGGCGGGTGGCGCGTTCGATGGCGCGCAGCATGCCCTTTTCACGCGGCGTGACGAACAGGATCGCATCGCCGCTGCGGCCGGCACGGCCGGTGCGGCCAATGCGATGCACGTAGCTTTCCGTGTCGTACGGGATGTCATAGTTCATGACGTGGCTGATGCGTTCCACGTCCAGGCCGCGCGCGGCCACGTCGGTGGCCACGAGGATATCGAGCTTGCCGTCCTTCAGCTGCTGGATCACGCGCTCGCGCTGCGCCTGTGCGATGTCGCCATTGATGGCGGCCGCGGCGAGGCCCCGTGCCTGCAGCTTCTCGGCAAGTTCTTCGGTCGCCGACTTGGTGCGCGCGAAGATGATCATCGCGTCGAACGGCTCGGCTTCCAGGATGCGCGTCATCGCATCCAGCTTGTGCATGCCGCTGACGAACCAGTAGCGCTGGCGGATATTGATGTTGGTGGTGGTAGCCGCCTTGATGGTGACTTCCACCGGATCCTTCAGGTGCTGCTGGGCAATCTTGCGGATCGGCGGCGGCATGGTGGCGGAGAACAGCGCCACCTGGCGGCTCGGCGGCGTGGCCTGCAGCACCTTTTCCACGTCGTCGATGAAACCCATGCGCAGCATTTCGTCGGCTTCGTCGAGCACCAGGAACTTCAGTTCGGACAGATCCAGCGTGCCGCGTTCCAGATGGTCGATCACGCGGCCGGGCGTGCCGACCACGATCTGCACGCCGCGCTTGAGCGAGTGCAGCTGCGGGCCGTAGCTCTGGCCGCCGTAGATCGGCAGCACCTGCAGGCCTGGCATGTGGGTGGCATAGCGCTGGAATGCCTCGGCCACCTGGATGGCCAGCTCACGCGTGGGCGCCAGCACCAGCGCCTGCGGCTTGCCGGGCTTCAGGTCGATACGCGAGAGGATCGGCAGTGCGAATGCGGCAGTCTTGCCGGTGCCGGTCTGCGCCTGGCCAAGCACGTCGCGGCCTTCCAGCAGCGGCGGAATGGTGGCCGCCTGGATGGGCGAGGGCGACTCGTAGCCGACGTCGGTGAGCGCGCGCAGCAGCTCCGGATGGAGGCCAAGCGCAGCGAAGCCGACGGCTGCCGGCTGGGAATCGGAAGACGGGGAGGACATGGGGGAACCTCGACATGGCATGCACGGCGGCATGCGGGAGAATGACGCTATTGTAACAGGCCGGCCCGTCCCCCACCGGGATTTTTTCGGCCCAATCAACGAGGAACATTCATGTCTGGACGTCTTGATGGTCGCGTGGCGCTGGTCACCGGCGCTTCTTCGGGTATCGGCGAGGCCACCGCGCTGGGCCTGGCACAGGAAGGCGCCAAGGTGGCCATTGCGGCCAGGCGCCGCGACCGGCTGGAGGGATTGGCGGCGAAGCTGACGGCGCTGGGCGCCGAGCCGCTGGTGCTGGTGGCCGATCTGGCCGACGAGGCGGAGGCTGCACGGGTCGTGGCTGACGCGGAAGCCCATTACGGCCGGCTGGATATCCTCGTGAACAACGCCGGCGTCATGTACCTGGAGCCAGTGGAAGAAGCCGATCTGGGGCGCTGGCGGCACATGCTGGAACTCAACGTGCTCAGCCTGATTGCGTCCACGCAGGCCGCGCTGCCCGGCATGCGCGTGCGCCGCGACGGCCACATCGTGAATATCTCGTCGACGGCCGGTCGCGTTGCCAACCCTAATGCCGCCGCCTATTCGGCGACCAAGTTCGGCGTGGTGGCGTTTTCCGAGGCGCTGCGGCGCGAGGTTTACCAGCACAACATCCGCGTCACCGTGATCGAGCCGGGCGTGGTGGAAACGGAGTTGCGCGACCACATCGGGCACGCCACCACCAAGGACAACCTCAACGCATGGGCGAACAGCATGCGTCAGCTGCAGTCGGTGGATGTGGCCGATGCCATCGTGTTCTGCGTGTCGCGTCCCTCGCACGTCAATATCAACGAAGTGCTGATGCGGCCTACCGATCAGGAGCGCTGAAGCGACGCAGTATCATCGTCGGCAGTTCAGTACTTCAGAGGGAATGCGCATGGCAGGGATCGAAACGATCTCCGAGCAACGCTGCCACGGCGGCGTGCAAGGGTTTTACCGGCACCATTCGGACAGCTGCGGCGGGTCGATGCGCTTCGCGCTGTTCCAGCCGCCGCAGGCCGCGCATGCGGCCTGCCCGGTGCTGTATTTCCTTGCAGGCCTCACCTGCACGGAAGAAACGGCCACCATCAAGGCCGGTGCGCAGCGGCTCGCCGCGGAGCTCGGCCTGGTGCTGGTGATGCCCGATACCAGTCCGCGCCAGACCGGTTTCGACGGCGCCACCGGTGACTGGGAATTCGGTGAGGGCGCGGGTTTTTATCTGGATGCCACGCAATCGCCGTGGTCGTCTCGCTTCCGCATGCGCAGCTACGTGGTGGATGAACTGCCGGCGCTGCTGGCACAGCATTTTCCCGTCGACATTGCGCGCAGTGGCATCACCGGGCACTCGATGGGTGGTCACGGTGCGTTGACCATCGCCTTGCGCCACCCGGACAAATACCGCTCGGTGTCGGCGTTTGCGCCCATCGTGGCGCCGACGCAGGTGCCGTGGGGACAGAAGGCATTCCCGCGCTACCTGGGTGAGGACACCGCGGCGTGGGCCGCGTACGACGCCTGCGAACTGGTGCGCAAGCACCGTTTCGACGGCACCATCCTGATCGATCAGGGCGAGGCGGATGGCTTCCTCTCCACGCAGCTGAAACCCGAGCTGTTCGACCAGGCCTGCGCGGAAGGCGGACAGGCCTTGCTGCTGCGTCGTCATCCGGGTTACGACCACAGTTACTACTTCATCACCAGCTTCATCGACGACCACCTGCGCCACCACGCCGAGGCACTGGGCCGTCCGTGAACGTGCTGCATCCCATCACGACGCCTCGTGCCGTGCTCCGCCTGGCGGAGATGGCCGATGCGTCGCGCCTGCTGCGCTATCGCGAACAGAACCGCGAGCACCTGGCGCCGTGGGAACCGTGGCGGGATGACACGTACTACACGCTGGATCATTGCGTGCAGACGCTGGCCGATTCACGCGAGGCGGTGCGACTGGATCGTGCGTATCCGTTCCTGGCGCTGGACCTGTCTGCGCGGGAAATCCTCGCCACCTTCAGTTTTTCCAATGTGGTGCGCGGGGCCTTCCAGGCCTGCCATCTTGGTTACAGCATTGCGCTGCGCCGGCAGGGGCAGGGCTTGATGCAGGAAGTGCTGGAAGCGGCCATGCCGTGGGCGTTTCATGAGCTGGACATGCACCGCGTGATGGCCAACTACATGCCGCGTAATGAGCGCAGCGGGCGACTGCTGGCGCGCCTTGGTTTCGAGCGCGAGGGTTATGCGAAGCGTTACCTGCAGATTGCCGGCGTGTGGGAAGACCACGTGCTCACTTCACGCATCCGCGAGCCGTAAAAAAAGCCCCACCGGAGTGGGGCGTCTGGGTGCTGCGAGTGTGCTGCGGCTCAGTTTTTTGCGGTGGTGCCCGCAGGGGCCGGCGCAGGTGTTTGCGAGTTCACCGGGGCGGGTATGACAGGCGGTGGCGCCATGGCAGGCCGCGTGCAATGTTCCGGCATCCATTGCCCACTGCCGGAAATGATGTCGCAACTCCAGCTCAGCGTGGGGCTGCCGCCGCTGGCGGAACCATCGATGGGCGTCAGCAGGAAGACCGGATCGGTTGTGGCGCCGGTGTCCTTGGTGGCGATGGTGATGCGGCCGCTTTCGGAGATGTCGATCTTCGAGGTATAGGCGTTCAGCGCCGCCGTGGCGTTGAAGTTGAGGTCGCCAGGCTGCAGCCGGTTCAGGCCGCCGCGTACCGTGGCCGCTTCCATCACCACCAGCTTCGCCGCTTCACCCGCGCGCAGGGCCTCGTCGAGGTGTCCGGAAATGCGGTGATTGCGCCAGCCTGGAATGGCGATGGTGGCGATAACCGCAACAACGGCGAGCAGTGCCAGGCTGATCATCAGGGGACGGGACCGTTCGCTGCGCATGTTGTTTCTCCGTGGCTGCAGTGGCGCACCGGCCAACCTCGTCCTGCATGGGCGAGTGGTTTGTCCGGGCCAGGCGAGGCGACCCCGCTGGCCGACCCTCCCGGACACATTCGCACAGTTGCCCCGACGCAGGATTAACGCAGGGCAGCATGGCGTGCCAGGTGGTTAACCGGAGCCGTACAAGGCATTTCCGGGGAAACACGGTCATGCGATGGCGCCGTGAACGGCGCCATCGTGCTACGTCGTTCGATCAGGCCTTCGCGGCGGGGCGACGGCGACGCTGACGCTTGCGGTTGCCTTCGGCGGGGCGATCGCCGCCACCGTGGCCGTGACCACCCGTGTGGCCATGCGGGCGATGCGAGCCCTGCGGGCGGCTCTGGCCCTGCGGACGACCCGGACGCGGCTGGCGCTGACCCTGAGCCGGCTTGGGTGCATTGGCATCGGTACGCAGCGGGTGCGAGGGCTCGAAGCCCGGCACGTCGCTGACCGCGATGTCCGTCTTGAGCAGCTTGCGGATGTCGCGCAGCAGGCCTGATTCCTCATGGCTCACCAGCGACACGGCCATGCCGTCGGCGCCGGCGCGGCCGGTACGGCCAATGCGGTGCACATAGTCTTCGGCCACCATCGGCAGGTCGAAGTTGATGACGATGGGCAACTGGTCGATATCGATGCCGCGCGCGGCGATGTCGGTCGCCACCAGCACGGTGACGCGGCCGCTCTTGAAATCGCTCAGTGCACGCGTGCGCGCGTTCTGGCTCTTGTTGCCATGGATGGCGGCGGCACGTATGCCGGCGACACCCAGGTACGTGACCAACTTGTCGGCGCCGTGCTTGGTGCGGCTGAACACCAGCGTCTGGCGGCGGCTGTCCTGCGACAGCACGTGCAGCAGCAGGTCGCGCTTCTTGGCCGCATCCACCGGATGCACATGATGCGTGACGGTAGTGGCGACCGAGTTGGGCGGCGTCACCGACACTTCGCGCGGCTCATGCATGAACTGCATGGCGAGCGCCTTGATCGGCGGTGCGAAGGTGGCGGAGAACAGGAGGGTCTGGCGACGCTTCGGCAGCGCGGCAAGGATGCGCTTGAGCGCCGGCAGGAAGCCCATGTCGAGCATGCGGTCGGCTTCGTCCAGCACCAGCACTTCGATGCCGGACAGGTCCAGCGAACGCTGCTGCATGTGATCGATCAGGCGGCCCGGCGTGGCAATGACGACGTCCACGCCGCGACGCAGCGCCTGCATCTGCGGGCCCATGCTGACGCCACCGAAGATGGTCGTGCTGGTGATGCGCAGGTGCTTGCCGTAGCCACGCAGGTTGTCATGCACCTGCGCGGCAAGTTCACGGGTCGGCGTCAGCACGAGCGCGCGCGGACGGCGCGTGCCGGCCGGGGCACCGTGTGACAGGTGATGCAGCAGCGGCAGCGAGAAGGCGGCGGTCTTGCCGGTACCGGTCTGGGCGGCGGCGAGCAGGTCGCCACCTTCCAGCACTACCGGAATGGCAGCAGCCTGAATGGGGGTAGGTTCGGCGTAGCCCTGTTCGGCGAGCGCACGCAACAACGCAGGCCCAAGGCCCAACGATTCAAACGACATGGGAAGCTCCAGGCGCAACCCGGAGCGTTCAAGAACCGTGTTGCATTATTCAAGGGGAGGGGGACGACGCAAGGTCGTGCCCCATGAGTATAGCGTAAACGCCGTCAACCTGCCTGGCGCGCCCAAGGATCGGTTCAGCCCGGCCCGCGCTCGGCCACGATCAGATAGCTGTCAAACGGGGTTTTTCCGTGCAGGGGACGGATATTGACCGTCAGGCCGGCCCCTTCCAGCTGCGCCCGCAGCTCCCTCGCGCTGGGGTAGTACTGGGCGCCCACCCGCATCCAGCCACTGGCGCCCAGGAAGAACTCCGATACGCGCGTGAACGCATAGCGCCAGCTGCGTTCACGCAGCACATTGCGGATCACCAGGCGGCCGCCCGGGGCAAGGTGGGACACGGCGTTGTCCAGCAGCGCGTGCTGGCCATCGCGTGGCAGGTAGTGCAGCACGTCGAGCAGGGCCACGTGGCCCTGTATCGGCTGATGTGCCGCGCCTTCGTCGTGTTGCAATTGCAGCGCGCCGTCCAGTCCGGACAGGTGGAGTGCGCGGCGGCCGGCGTCGATCTTGCGCACATCGGTGTCCACCCCGAGGTAGCGCGTTACGGCGCCCCGCGCATGGAGGTAGCGGCCGAGCAGGCCCAGGCCGCAACCGATGTCGAGCAGCGGCATGGGACGGTGTTCCACCAGCGCAGCCGTCGCCGCATACGCCGGATCCGTGGCCAGCTTGCCTTTGATGTAGCGGCGCTGGAGCCAGTGATCGTAGGAGTCGGCAATGCGGTAGAGGGCGGTGTCCATGGTCGGCATGTCAGCCCACTTTATGCCTGTACGGCGTGAAGGCAAGCCGATGGTCGGCCTTGCGCTGTGGCGACGGTGATGGTTCGCTTGGCGCCCTGTGCACCGCCCGCGCGGTCGCGACCTTTACCGTGGAGTACTCATGTCGCCGTTCGCGCCCCTCCGGGAACTCACCACCACCCAGCGCCACACTGTTCTGGCGAGCTTCCTGGGCTGGACGCTGGATGCCTTTGATTATTTCCTGCTGACCTTCGTGATCGTCGCCGTGGCGAAGGAATTCCATTCTGACACCGGTCACGTGATCACCGGCCTGTTCCTCACGCTGGCCGCGCGTCCGTTGGGCGCACTGTTGTTTGGACGGCTGGCCGACCGTTACGGGCGACGCCCCATCCTCATGCTCGACGTGATCCTGTTTTCGGTGTTCGAGCTCGCAACGGCGTTCTCCACCTCGCTCACCATGTTGCTGGTGCTGCGCTTCCTGTTCGGCATCGCCATGGGCGGCGAGTGGGGCATCGGCGCGTCGCTGGCGATGGAGTCCATTCCGGCCAAGGCGCGCGGCGTCGTGTCGGGCCTGCTGCAGAGCGGTTATCCGGTGGGCTTCTTCCTGGGTGCACTGGTGAACTGGCTGCTGGTGGACCACATCGGCTGGCGCGGCCTGTTCGTGGTGGGCGCCTTGCCGGCGCTGCTGGTGCTGTACATCCGCCGCACCGTGCCTGAGTCCGAGGTATGGCAGCAGGAGCGTGCCTCGCCGCAGAAGAAAGGCCTTTTCGAAGCCATGCGGGGCCACTGGAAACTGGCCATCTACCTGATGGTGCTGATGATGGCGTTCAACATGTTCAGCCACGGCTCGCAGGACCTGTACCACACCTTCGAAGAGGAAAGCCTGCACCTGCCGACCGGGTCCGGCGCGGCTTTCATGCTGGTGGCCATGCTCAACCTGGGCGCGCTGGTGGGCGGCCTGTTTTTCGGCGCACTGTCCGAACGCATGGGCCGCCGCCGTACCATCATTCTGGCCGCGCTGCTGGCCATTCCGGTCATCCCGCTATGGATGTACGGCAGCTCGCTGACGGCGCTGGCGCTGGGCGCCTTCCTGGTCCAGGTGATGGTGCAGGGCGCCTGGGGCGTGGTGCCCACCCATCTGAACGAGCTGGCGCCCGAGGGCATGCGCGGCACGCTGCCCGGCTTTGCCTACCAGACCGGCAACCTGCTGGCCGCCGTGACGGCCAACGCCCAGCACTGGATCGCCGACTGGCGCGGTGGGGACCTGGCCTTCGCCATGTCGGTGTGGATTGCCGCCGTGGCGTTGCTGCTGGCCTTTCTGGCCTGGGTGGGCCCGGAGGCCCGGGGCGTGCGCTTCGGCCGGGCCGGGGCCGGCACGGGCGAGTAGCCGGGCAGGCTGCTAGAATCGGGGGTTTGATCCATCACGAGACATGCAATGAAGGCTGGCAAGGACAAGGTCATCTCGCTCCACTACACGCTGACGGTGGACGGTGAAAAGGTCGAGAGCTCCCTCGATCGCAACGAGCCGCTGTGGATTCTGCTGGGCCACGGCCAGCTGATCCCGGGCCTGGAAAAGGCGCTGGAAGACCGCGAAGCGGGCGAGAACCTGCAGGTCGAAATCGCCCCGGCCGACGGTTACGGCGAGCGCCAGGAAGGCATGACCCAGCGCGTGCCGAAGAAGTACTTCCAGCAGTCCGCCAAGCTGAAGCCGGGCATGAGCACGGTGCTGGCGCTGAAGGAAGGAGGCCACCGCGTGGTGGTGGTGCAGAAGGTGGGCATGAGCACGGTGGACGTGGATCTGAACCATCCGATGGCCGGCAAGACGCTCAACTTCGACGTGACGATCAATGAAGTGCGTGACGGTACCGAGGAAGAGATTGCGCACGGTCATGCGCATCCGCCGGGTGCCGAGGCTCACTGATTTTTTCTGTCCCTTGGGGGATGGATGTGGTTTGGAAAGCCGCTCCGGAAGGGGCGGCTTTTTTCTTGGCTGGAATGGTTGCGCTGGTGCAGGGCGAGGCGAGACCGTTTTACTCCCTCTCCCCGCCGGGTAGAGGGTTGGGGTGAGGGGTGGGTGCTCGCCGCACCGCTGCTATCCGTCATCCCGGCGCAAGCCGGGGTCCAGTTTCCGTAGCGGTCGGTTATCGACCCACCGCTGCATTCTTTTGACCGTCATTCCAGCGAGGCGCTTTTCAACCGCCGGAGGGCTGGTCGAGTTGGGATCCGGTGACTTTGCTCTCTGCCTTCGGTAGTCACGCAGGCGCCAGGTTGCCGCGTACGCCGCGGGGGCGTTTCGACCTCCTGCCGGAGGCCGAGTCACTTTTCTTTTGCTGGCCCAAAAGAAAAGTAACCCAAAGAAAATGGCCTTAAAGGCTGGCAGCATGCCGATGGGATAAGCCCGAACGGCTGAGGAACGTTGTTGCTTGGCAACCTCCGCCTCTACACAGCGGGTACTTCCAAGCGCTTCGCAACGCGCCGAAGCGCTGAGGACTTAACGCGGAACCTCGTGCCGCTTTGCGGCACATCCTTCCATGCCCCTAGGGTGTTCACGTTGAACATCACCTGTCGCTCGTCCTCTCCCGTTCGGGAGAGGACTGGGCTGAGCACTGAGGTGAGAGAGAAACAGACTTCACACGGTGCAAGACACCCCGTGTAGGAGCGCACTTGTGCGCGACCGCAGCGCCATGTCGATACCGCTCCGTCAGGTGGTCGCGCACAAGGTGCGCTCCTACAGAGAAGCCCGCGCCGGATACGGCGTCACGGCGAGAGACTCCATGTGCAGTGCAGTGGCACGAGTCGCGAACAGGGTTCGCTCCCACCGACAAGATAAGGCAGCACGCGATACGCCACCGCGCATACGACGCGATGTGCAGCGCAGCTGCACGAGCCTTCGGCTCTGGCTCCAGCTTTTGACCTACCCGACCCCTTGAGCGGCGGTGAGGGGCGGACGACAGGCCCGCAGGGGGATCGGCAAGGATGCCGATCCCTTTTCGACAGGACATGGAAGTCCTGTCGAAAAGCCCGGCCGCCCCTCACGGATTGGCCGGCTCCACCGGCCAGCGCCGCGATGGGGGTGCCTTTCTCTTTGGTTACTTTCTCTTGGGCAAGCAAGAGAAAGTGACCCGGCCTCCGGCAGGAGGTCGGAACGCCCGCTGCGTAAGCGACCCGGTCGCGGGAACAGCCGAGGCGAAGACCCAAAGCAAAGTCACCGGATACCGGCCTGCGCCGGCATGACGGATCGATACGCCGAAGCAAGCCTCATCCGCCCAACAACCCATCAACAACAACGGCGCCACAACGGCGCCGTCATCGTTTCCGCGATCAAGCAATCAGACCAGCGAAATCTCCACATCCACATTGCCACGCGTCGCATGCGAATACGGGCAGATATCGCGATGGGCGGTGTCGACCAGTTCCTGCGCTACGGCGCGGTCGATGCCCGGCAGGTTCACTTCCAGCTTCACGGCGATGCCGAAACCGGTCGGTTCGCGCGGGCCGATGCCCACGTGTGCGGTAACCGAGGCGTCCTTCAGGGTCACGCCCTGCTGGCGGGCGACGAAGCGCACGGCGCCTTCGAAGCAGGCTGCATAGCCGGCGGCGAACAGCTGTTCCGGGTTGCTGCCGTTGCCGCCCGGGCCACCCAGGCCCTTGGGCACGACCAGCTGCAGGTCGAGCACGCCGTCGTCGCTCTTGGCGTGACCTTCGCGGCCGCCGTGAACGGTGGCGGTGGCGGTGTAGAGAATCTTGCTGATGTTCATGGTTCAGTCCTCGCGTTGGGAGAGTTGGATCTGTCGGGTGAGTCGTTTCAGTTCATCGCGCAGGCCTTGCATCTGGTCGAGTGACAGCTGCATGCACTGGGCGAGACATTCGGGGATGCCGCTGGCCTTTTCCCGCAGGGCGAGGCCAACGTCGGTAAGGCGGATATCCACTTCGCGCTCGTCTTCGGCGCGGCGTTGCCGGGTCACCAGCTCCGCCGTCTGCAGGCGCTTGAGCAGGGGGGTGAGGGTGCCGGAGTCCAGCTGGAGGCGCTGGCCAAGTTCGCGCACGGTCAGCCCGTCCTGTTCCCACAGCACCAGCATCACCAGGTACTGCGGGTAGGTGAGCCCCAGCGGTTCCAGCAGCGGCCGGTACAGGCTGGTCACCGAGCGGGACGCGGCGTACAGCGCAAAGCACAGTTGCTGGTCGAGCAGGAGGTGGTTGGGGGTGGGCGTCCGGTTCATGAGTTAAATCCTAAGCGCAAAATTAAATTGTGTACAATTCAATTTCTCAATCGAAAGGATAGGCGGAGCCTAAGAGGTCTCTTGGGGAGGCAGGGGCTGACTGCCAACAGGAAGGGTCCCGAGGCTGCGCCCGGGACGGTGAAGTGCAGGTCTAGCTGGCTATGCCTGGCACCGCGAAGGCGCAGGACAGATCAGTCCAGCAGGCGCTTGCCGAAGGCGAAGTGATCGCGCCAGTAAGGGCCGTCGATGTCGTCCAGCCGCACCGTGCCGCCGCTGTTGGGCGCATGCACAAAGCGGCCCTTGCCCACGTAGACGCCTACATGGCTCACGCCGGTGGTGCCGCCGAAGAACACCAGGTCGCCGCTGACCAGGTCGGTCATCTGTCGCACCCGCGCGCCATCCATCTGCGACATCTCGCGGGAACTGTGGGGCAGGTTGAGCCCGGCGGCATTGCGGTAGATGTAGTCGACCAGCCCGCTGCAGTCGAAGCCGCCGTCCGGCGTGTTGCCACCCCAGCGATAGGGGGTGCCGACCAGGGCGATGGCGCGGAACAGCACGTCATTGGCGGTGCCGGTGGCGCCTGCCGGTGCGCGTGCCGGGAGGTTGGCCAGCGACGAGCGCGAATCCTTATAGGTGGGCTCGGGGCGGCGGTTGCCGCTGGAGCAGGCGGCGAGCATCAGCAGGATGGACACGAGCAGCGCATGGCGTGCCGTACGCCAGGACCCCAACCGGTGATCGGCAGGAACGGCAAACTGCGGGCGCATCTCGTATCCCCTGTGCTTGAGACGAGCCCGAGGTTATCAAATCAACAAGTTGGAAGAAAGTCGTGAGTGATCGCTGTAAGTGGGATCGCCGGCTGTCACGAACTCGGCTTGTCCACGGTGAGGCGGCGCTCGCTCAGCTTGCGACCCTCGCGGTCGCGGGCGGTGATCCGGTAATCCCCCGGCCACAGATAGAGCGAATTCATGCTGTCGTCGGTCAGGAATACGTAGCGGTCCGCCGGGACGGCATCGTCGCTCTCGCTGGCGTAGCGCGCTTCGACCACGCAGGGGAGTTGTCGCTGGCAGATTTCGCTGGAGATCACGCGGGTCTGTCGGGTGTTATCCAGTGACAGCCAATGGGGGCGCCGCTGGTGGCCGGACGGCGGCAGGATCACATCGACATCGTGGCGGTCCGGATCGGACGCCCACACGCTGCCGTTCTGGCGGCTTAGCAGCACCGACGGCCGGTCCACCGGGAAGGCCGCGATCAACTGGTTGTAGAGGTCTTTTTTCGGCATCGGCCCGATGTCGCGCCAGCGCGTCTGGTCGACGGACAGCGGGTCGAACCCGGTGAGCTGTTTCAGCTGCATCGCCATCGGGCGGATGGTCTTGCCAAGGTTGCCCACGGCCTTGTCGATGTGCGCGTAGCCGGCGTGTACGAACAGGCGCGCCTTGGGGTCCACCTTGAACACCTGGTTGTAGAGCAGCTGCGCCTGGCCTGCCTCACGATCGGCCAGCGCGTCGGCATCCGATTCATAGGCCACCACCTTGAAGCCCAGGCGGATTGCTTCGCGGATGATCTGGCCGTAGATCGGTTCGTGCAGGTACTCGCTGCCGCTGCTGAGAACCGGGTAGCCGCGCTTCATCAGGTCGGTGTCGCTGTTGCCCAGGGCTTCGGCGGCGAAATAGGTAAAGCCCTCGGCGCGCAGCTTGGGCAGCAGGGCCAGGGTCAGTTCGCGGGTGTGCGCATCGTGGTGTGCTTCATTGACCATCACGATGCGACGGTCGGTGGCGAGCTTGGCGATTTCCGTCGCCGCGTCGGCCGGCGTCCAGTCGGCGGGCGAGGGCATCGTCACCGGCGTCTGCACGCGGTTGTCGAACGGGAAGTCGAGCATGGCCTCGTCGTACAAGCCCAGTTCGTCTTCCACCGTGGCAAGCAGTTGCTGGTCGATCAAACGATCATCACGGGTGAGTTCGGGCATCACCTCGCGCAGGTACTTGTAGCGCGCCAGGTCGTTCTTCAGGTGCGCCGTTTCGGTAAACAGGTCGCGATTCACTGCCGTGTCGGACGACGCCCTGGCCGGCGCTTCAGGTGCGGCAGTCGACTGCGTCGGTGGCGGGGCCTTCTGCGCCCAAGCCGTGGGCATCCATGCGGCGGCCATCGACGCGAATATCAGCGCCAGGTACCGTTCGGACATCCACCTGCCGGACCTCATCTCTGACGCGTCCATCGCACTGAGTCCTTGAAGTCGGGAATCGCCTTGGCAACGCTACAATAAGCCGATGGATGCTTCACGCAGTGATGTGCTGATTCTTGGCGGCGGCGTTATCGGCCTGGCCTGTGCTTACTACCTGCTGAAGTCCGGGGCTACCGTGCGCGTGCTGGAGCAGGGTACCCCGGGTTGCGGCAGTTCGCACGGCAATTGTGGAACGATCACCCCCAGTCATGCGGCGCCCCTGGCCATGCCGGGCGTGCTGGGCGTGGCCATGCGCTCGATGCTCCGGGCCGACGCGCCGCTCTACCTCAACCCCCGCTTCGATGGCCCCCGCTTTCGCTGGTTGCTGGGCTTTGCGCGTCACTGCAACTGGCGCGATTTCGAACATGCCGCGCAGGCGCGTTCGGCCATGCTGCAACGCTCACGCGGGCTGCTGGCGGCGCTGGTCCGCGATGAGCAGTTCGACTGCGAGTTCGGCGAGGAAGGCGAGCTGTACGTCTACCGTACCGAGCGGGCCTTCCATGCGGACGAACGCCATCATGCGCAGGTGCTCGACCGGCTCGGCGTGGCGGTGGAGCGCCTGCGTGGCGACGAAGTGGAGGCCAGGGAGCCTGCACTGAAGCCCGGCGTGACCGGTGGCCTGTTCCATCCCGGCGACGCGCGACTGCGGCCGGATCGCTACGCCGCCGAACTCGCGCAACGCGTGCTGGCCATGGGCGGCACCATCGAATCGGGCGCGCGCATCGACCAGTTCGGAACGCAGGGAGATCGTATCGCGCACGTGCGCACCACGCGCGGTGTATTCCACGGCGATCGCGTCGTGATGGCACTGGGCGCCTGGTCGCCCCTGCTGGCACGGCAACTTGACCTGCGCCTGCCGATGCAGCCGGGCAAGGGATACTCCATTACCTATTCGCGCCCGGCGCTGGCGCCGCGCCATGCACTGGTGCTGCGCGAGCCGGCGGTGTGCGTCACCACCTGGGAGAGCGGTTTCCGGCTGGGCAGCACCATGGAGTTCTCCGGTTATGCCGAGGGGCTCAATCGCACGCGCCTGGACGCGCTGCGTCGCGGTGCGGCGCAGGGGCTGCACGTGCCCGAGGGGCCGGAACTGAAGGAAGAATGGTGGGGCTGGCGACCGATGAGCGAGGACGAAGTGCCGATCATCGGGCCGAGTTCGCGCTGGTCCAACCTGATGCTGGCGACGGCGCACGGCATGCTGGGCGTCAGCATGTCCGCCGCCACCGGCGAACTGGTGGCATCGATGCTGCGCGGTGGCACCACGGTGCTCGATCCCACGCCTTATGCGCCCTCGCGCTTTGGCGTGTAAGCCTTATGCAAGCAGGAGAACGGCATGGCCGAAACGTTTGACCTGATCGTGCTGGGCGGTGGTTCGGGAGGTTTGGCCACGGCTTTTCGCGCCGCGCACCACGGTGCGCGCGTGGCTCTGCTGGAGCCCGGTGCGCTGGGAGGCACCTGCGTCAACGTGGGGTGCGTGCCGAAGAAGGCGCTGTGGTATGCCGGCCAGCTCGCGCTGGGGCAGCAGCTGGCGCTCGACTATGGCTTTGCCTCCACCCCCGGCCCGCTCGACTGGGAACACTTCCGCCAGCTGCGCCAGCACTACATCGACGGCATTCGGGGACGTTACGCCGCGCGTCTGGCGGATGTGGGCATCGAGCTCTACACCGAGACCGGACGCTTCGTTTCCGCCGATACCGTGGCCACGGCCTGCGGTGAAGAACTGCGCTCTGGGCGTATCGTGATTGCCACCGGAGGGCGCCCGCGCCGGCTTGAGCTGCCTGGCTTCGAGCTGGGCATGGTGTCGGACGACATGTTTTCCCTGCGTTCGCTGCCGCGGCGCATGGCGGTGATCGGCGGCGGTTACATCGCGGTGGAATTCGCCGGCCTGCTTCATGCGCTGGGCTGCGAGGTGACGCTGCATGTGCGCCATCGCATGCTCACCGACTTCGACGAGGAACTGGTGGACGGGCTGGACCGCCGCATGGTGGATGCGGGTGTCCGGCTTATGCGCCAGGTGGAGGTGACCGGGCTGCACCGCGAAGGCGACGCCATCATGGTCGATGACGCCGTCAACGGGTCGAACGGTCCTTACGACGCCGTGTTGTGGGCGATTGGTCGTGAACCCAACAGTGACCGGCTGGATCTCGACGCCGCCGGCGTGAACAGGGATCAAAACGGACGCATCGTTACGGATGCCTGGCAGAACACGAATATCGACGGCATCTTCGCCGTGGGCGACGTCACCGAGCGTCCCGAACTCACGCCGGTTGCCGTGGCGGCAGGGCGTCGCCTGGCCGATCGGCTGTTTGGCGGTCTGCCGGACAGCCGGCTCGACTACGACAACATTCCCAGCGTGGTGTTTGCCGAGCCGCCGATTGCACGGGTCGGGCTTACCGAGGCGCAGGCGCGTCAGTTCCACGGTGATCAGGTGCGCATCTACCGCGCGGCCTTTACGCCGCTGCCGTGGGCGGTGGGTGGGCGCAAGCAGCAGAGCCTGATGAAAATCGTCTGCGAAGGCGCTGACGAGCGCGTGGTTGGCATCCACGTGCTGGGTAGTGGTGCCGACGAGATGCTGCAGGGCTTCGCCGTGGCGATGAAGATGGGTCTGCGCAAGCGGGATCTCGACGCCACGGTGGCGATCCACCCGAGTTCGGCCGAAGAGCTGGTGCTGATGAGTTGATGCACTGGCATCGGCCTTGCGCCGGTCGCGCTAAACTCGGGCGATGACCGACACCTACGTGCTTCATCGCGGCAGCGCGCCGCTGCTGATCAGCCTGCCGCACGATGGCAGCCACATTCCCGACGACATCGCTGCGCGCATGCGCCCCGATGCACGGCGTTCGGTCGACACCGACTGGCACGTGGGGCGGCTGTATGAGCCGCTCGCCAGGGCGCTGGGCGCCAGCGTCATTCGTCCGATGGCATCGCGCTACGTGGTGGACCTCAATCGTCCTGCCGACGGCCATGCGCTTTACCCGGGCAAGCGCGAAACCGGGCTGGTCTCCACCATCGGGTTCGATGGCGAGCCGCTGTACCTCGATGGTGCCGAGCCCACGGCGGAAGAAATGCAACGCCGGGTAAACACGTACTGGCGTCCGTATCACGATGCGTTGTCGCAAGAACTTGGTCGCCTTCGGGCGGAGCATGGCCGCGTGGTGCTGTGGGATGGGCATTCCATCCGCAGTCGCGTGCCCATGCTGTTCGAAGGGCAGTTGCCCGACTTCAACCTGGGTACGGCCGAGGGCGCGAGTTGTTCGGCAGCGCTGCAGCAGAAGCTCAAGGACGTGCTGGAAACCCAGTCGCGCTACAGCTTCGTGGTCAATGGCCGCTTCAAGGGCGGTTACATCACGCGCCATTACGGGCAGCCGGAAAAAGGCGTGCAGGCCGTGCAACTGGAGCTGTCGCAGCTCAACTACATGGATGAAGACAGCTTCGCGTATGCCGAGGATCGCGCCGTGCAGGTGCAGGAAACCATCGCGCGCCTGCTGGCGCTTTGCGTTGGTTGACCGCAAGTAAATTCGGCAGTCGTTAGGGTCGTGCAATGTCAAGGTGCGGGCGCGGGAAATCTGGCGCGCCGCAGGGGAAAAAGCGGTTCCGGGCGATAGGAAAACGTGCGATGTTTCAGCCGTCGCGCCACTCGCGTTGCCGGGTTCCGGCCGGGTCCGTGACGGTTAACAGATAGACACGTCGAGGCTTATCACATGCGCAAGTTCGCGATCGCTTCCCTGCTCGTAGCGGGTATGGCTGTTTCCGGTTCACTGCTGGCCCAGGCCGCAGCTCCGCAGCCTGCGCCCGCGACCCCGTCGGCTGCACCGGCTGCTGCCGCGCCGGCCAGTACTTCGCATCACCACAAGAAGGACAAGAGCAGCAAGAACAACGGCCAGCCCAAGCAGAAGGGCAGCAAGTCTGCCAAGCGTACGGCCAAGTCCACGCTGCCGCAGACCGAAGCCAGCCACTGAGGCGAGGCCCAGCAAAAAGCCCCGGCGCGTGAGCGACGGGGCTTTTTGTTGGAGAAGTGAGTGAAGAGAAGTGAGTAGTGAGAGATGGCGTGAGAGAGACGCTGGTGCTTTCTCTCGTCTCTCACTCCTCTCAACTCACTCCTTGATGGCCGCGACGCACTTCAACTCGATGGCAATGGGCGTGGGCAGCGCCGTGATGCCCAGCGTGGTACGGCAGGCGTCCACGCCTGCGAAGTACTCGGCGTACAGTTTGTTGTAGACCGGGAAGTCGCGCGCCATGTCGGTGAGGAACACGGTGACGTCGACCAGGTCCTCCCAGCGCGCACCGCTGGCTTCCAGCACGGCGCGCACGTTGGCGAACACCTGGCGACACTGCGCCTCGATGTCGTAGCCGACGAGCTTGCCGTCACCGTCATGGACGTTGCCGGGAATGACATTGCTGCCCGGCGTGCGTGGACCCACGCCGGAGAGAAACAGCAGGTGCCCCACGCGACGGGCATGCGGGTACGCACCTACTGGCGCCGGCGCCTGGTTGGTGCGGACGACGTCACTCACCGGTTGAACTCGGGCAGGGTGCCCAGGCGCTGGAACGCATGCTCGTAAGCGGGCAGCAGCCCTTCGCGTGAACTCACGTGCATGCCCAGGTCGTTCACGTGACCGTCGAACAGGCTGTAGCACCACGCATGCACGGAGAGTTTCTGGCCGCGCTCCCAAGCATCCATCACCATCGTGGTGTGGCACACATTGACTACCTGTTCCATCGCGTTGAGTTCGCACAGGCGCGCGTTGCGCAGGTTCATCAGGTCGATGGAGGTGAGCAGCGATTTGTGCTTCTGCGCGACATCGGCCACGTGGCGCAACCAGTTGTCGACCAGGCCAAGGCGGCGGTCGTCCAGCACCGCCTGCACGCCACCGCAGCCATAGTGGCCCACCACGATGATGTGCTCGACCTTGAGCACGTCCACCGCGAACTGGATGGTGCTCAGGCAGTTCAGGTCGGTGTGCGACACCACGTTGGCGACGTTGCGCTGCACGAAGATGTCGCCCGGCGGCAGGTCCACGATCTGCGTGGCGGGCACGCGCGAATCGGAGCAGCCGATCCACAGGTACTTGGGCGCCTGTTGTTCGGCAAGGCGCTCGAAGAAGCGCGGATCCTGGTCACGGACGGCGGCGGACCACTGGCGGTTGCTGTCGAGCAGGTTTTGGAGAGGGCTTTTCACGGCGGCGTCCTCAATAGCGAATGCAGATGTTTTTCGGCTCGGTGAAGAAGCGCAGCGCATCGGCGCCGCCTTCGCGGCCGAGGCCGGATTGTTTGGTGCCACCGAACGGCGTGCGCAGGTCGCGCAGCAGCCAGCAGTTGGTCCACACGATGCCGAAATCAAGCTGGGCGCCGAAGCGGTGCGCGCGCGACAGGTCGCGCGTCCACACCGAGGCGGCCAGGCCATAACCCGTACCGTTGGCGGTGGCGAGCGCTTCGGCTTCGTCCTCGAACGGAATCAGCGTGACCACCGGCCCAAAGATCTCGTGCTGGTTGGTGGCAGCGTCACTGCCCAGGCCTTCGATGACAGTCGGTGCAACGAACCAGCCGTTGCCACAGCGTCCTTCCACGTTCACGGACTCGCCGCCGCAAAGGATGCGGCCACCTTCCTCACGTGCCGTGGCGATGCAGCCCATCACCTTGTCGAAGTGGTCGCGCGATACCAGCGCGCCGAGATCGCTGCCTGCTTCGTTCGGGTCGCCGACACGCAGCGCTTTCACCCGGGCGAGATAACGTTCGCGGAAGGCATCGACGATGGAGCGCTGGACCAGCAGGCGTGACCCGCACAGGCAGATCTCGCCCTGGTTGGCGAAGCCCGAACGCACGATGGTGTCGAGGTTGGCGTCGCTGAGGTCGGCGTCTTCGAACACCACGGCGGGATTCTTGCCACCGAGCTCCAGCGAAACCTTCTTGAACTGCGGTGCGGCGACGGCGGCAATCTGCGCGCCGGTGCGCGTGCTGCCGGTGAAGGACACGGCCTTCACCGCCACGTGTTCCACGATGGCCTGGCCGACCGTGGGGCCGCGTCCCTGCACGATGTTGAACACGCCGGGCGGAAAGCCCGCTTCAATGCTCAGCTCGCCCAGCAGGGCGGCCGTGCACGGCGTGATTTCCGAAGGCTTGGCCACCACGGTATTGCCGCTGGCCAGCGCCGGGGCGATCTTCCAGGTGAACAGATACAGCGGCAGGTTCCACGGGCTGATGCAGCCCACCACGCCCAGCGGCTGGCGCAGCGTGTAGTTGATCGCGCCCATTTCCATGGCGTGCGATTCGCTGCTCCAGCCCATGATGGCGGCCGCGAAAAAACGCAGGTTGGAAACGGCACGCGGAATATCGAGGCTGCGCGCCTGGGCCAGCGGTTTGCCGCTGTCACGCGATTCCAGCGCCACGAACTCGTCCATGCGTGCTTCGACCAGGCTGGCCAGCCGGTGCAGCAGGTTGGCGCGTTGCTCTGCCGGCGTGGCGGCCCAGGCGGGCGCGGCACGCCTGGCGGCGGCCACGGCGTCGGCGACGTCATCGGAAGAGGAATCGGGACAGTGTGCGAAGACCTGGCCGGTAGCCGGTTCGAACACGTCCAGCCATTGATCGTTGCGTGGCGCCGAAAGGCGGCCGTCGATCAGGTTGGCGAGGCGCAGGGTAGGCATCTGCGCAAGCTTAAGGCCTGAGGCCCCCAATTGCACCGGACGCGGGCGTATGCGTTGGGCGTTGGCGGGTGCGCTCCCACAACGTCGCTGGGCCGTTCAACTCAGCGAACGCGTCCTGCCGCCGTCCACCGCGATGCTCACGCCGTTGACGTAGGCCGCGGCCGGCGTGCACAGGAAGGCGATCACGGCAGCGACTTCCTCGGCATCGCCAAAGCGGCGGGCCGGGACGGTTGCCAGCATGCCCTGGGCGATGTCTTCCTCGCTGCGGCCGCTGCTGCGGGCCTGGGCGGTGAGCAGGCCATCGAGGCGGGCGGTGCGGGTGTAGCCGGGCAGCACGTTGTTGACCGTGATGCCATCGGCAGCCAGTTCGCCGGACAGCGTCTTGGCCCAGCTCGCCACGGCAGCGCGGATGGTGTTGGACACGCCCAGCCCGGGGATGGGCTCTTTCACCGACGTGGAAATCACGTTGACGATGCGGCCATAGCCGCTGGCGCGCATGCCGGGCAGCAGGGCCTGCACCAGCGTCTGGCCGGCCAACAGGTGCTGGCGGAACGCCAGCTCGAACGCATCGGCGGTGGCCGTGTGAGCCGGGCCGCCCGGTGGGCCGCCGGTGTTGTTGATCAGGATCTCGAGCGGGTGCTCGGCCACCATGTTGGCCAGCGCGTCGCGCAGGCTGTCGGTCTGCGTCATGTCCACCGCGAACCAGCGGTGCTGCTGGCCGTGCTTGCGGGGCAGGCTGTCGGCGACCGCATTGAGTGCATCGGCCGAGCGCGAAAGCAGGGTGACGCTGGCGCCCAGTTCGGCCAGTTCGATCGCGCTGGCGCGTCCGATGCCCTGTGAGGCACCGCAGACCAGTGCATGGCGTCCGCTCAGATCCAGTTGCATGGCCGGCTCCTGTCCGGAAAAGAGATCAGCGTGCGGTGTACTGCAGGGCGAGTGCGCCGAACCAGCACAGCCACGCGGCCCACAGACTGTAGCGCCACGCGGAGCGCCAGCGGGTGACGGCGTTGTCTTCCAGTGCGGGCAGCACCGGCGAGCGCAGGGCCAGCTGCAGGCGTACCCAGGTGCGCACCGCGTTGGTGGGCTGACCATCGCTTTCGGAGATGATCTTCCACTCGTTCGGATGGCGGCTGCGCAGCAGCGACGCAATGCGGTACTGCGCACCGAAGTGCAGCAGGAAACAGGCGACGCCGGCCAGGAGTAGCGAAAGATAGAGCTGGATCATGCCGTGCCTGTCGTTGAGGGTTTGCCGACGGGGACTCAGCTCTTGGCCGAGCCGTCCGTCGTCTGCGTGGCGTTGGTGTTGTTCGCGCCACCCGGCGCTGCCGCGGGTTTGCCCGCATCCGGTTTGGCGGTGTCCGTGCCGATGCCGGGCAGCGGAATGGCTTCGCGCAGCGTACTCAGCACACCCTTGCCTTGCTCAGGCTTGGCGCAGATCGCGCTGTCCACGGCGTTCTGATAGGTCTTGTCCATCAGGCCAACCCACACGGTGCCATCCGGCCCGTGTGGCACTTTGAAGGTGCCTGCGGCGGCCATCTTCACCGGGGCTTCGGCGGAAAACGCCGCGGGCGACTGCTCCCAGTAGGTGCTGCCGGCCTGCTGCTTGGCCGAGCTGTACAGCACCAGATAGCGCGCACGCTCGTCGGTGATGTCCATGCTGCCGAAGGCGCCGCTGGTTTCGTCAGTCCAGCCCATGTGCTCGCACAGGCTGAGGTCCTTGCTGTCGATCGGCTGGAAGGCCTCGTCCAGCACCACCACGGTGGGTGCGAACAGATAGCTGGCACGCAGCCAGCGGCCGTTCAATTCGGACTTCACGGCCACGCGGTAGGGCGTCTGCGTTTCACGCGGCAGCGCAAAGCTCAGGAAATAACTGCGGTCGCCATTGAGGTTGGCCACCATGCTGCCCGGGCCAAGCTCGAACTTCTTGGGCTGCCACGGCAGCGCGTTCTGGTAGGAGAAATCCGCGAACGTGCTGCAGCAGGGCGTGGCCTGCTGCAGCTGCTTCTTCGCGTGGTCGAGGCTGCTGTTGGCGTTGTCCGGCGCGCGCAGGTTGGGCGGCACCAGCGATTTCACGCTGCAGCCGCCCGCCATGGCGGCGGACACGAAAAGGGCAGTGGCGACGAGAAGACGGTAGCGCATAACTTGACCGGGTATCAGAACTCCGCTGTCCCCGCCGCACGCGGATAGGGGATGGCATCGCGGATGTTGGAAAGGCCGCACACATAGACCAGCAGGCGCTCGAAGCCGAGGCCAAAGCCGGCGTGCGGTACGGTGCCGTAACGGCGCAGGTCACGGTACCAGCCATAAGTGGCAGGATCGAGGCCAAACTGGACCATGCGGCGGTCGAGATAATCCAGGCGCTCTTCGCGCTGCGCACCACCGATGATCTCGCCGATGCCCGGGGCCAGCACGTCCATCGCGGCAACGGTTTTGCCGTCGTCGTTCAGGCGCATGTAGAAGGCCTTGATCTGCTCGGGGTAGTTCATCACCACCACCGGGCGGCCGACGTGCTTTTCGGCGAGGTAACGCTCGTGTTCGGTCTGCAGGTCGATACCCCAGGCCACCGGGAACTCGAATTTCTGTTTGGAGTTCTTGAGGATCTCGATGGCGTCGGTGTAATCGATGCGCTCGAACGGTTCGGCAATAAAGGCTTCCAGACGGCTGATTGCATCCGGCTGCACGCGCTCGGCGAAGAACGCCATGTCATCCGCACGTTCGTCGAGTACAGCCTTGAAGATGGCCTTGAGGAAGCCTTCCGCGCAGTCGGCGTTGTCGTTGAGATCAGCGAAGGCGATCTCCGGTTCCACCATCCAGAACTCGGCTAGGTGACGCGCCGTGTTGGAGTTCTCGGCACGGAAGGTCGGGCCGAAGGTGTACACCTTGCTCATCGCCAGGCAGTAAGCCTCGACGTTGAGCTGGCCGGACACGGTGAGGAAGGCTTCGCGACCGAAGAAATCCTTGCGGAAATCGATCTTGCCATCCGGCGTGCGCGGCAGGTTGGCCAGGTCCAGCGTGGACAGGCGGAACATGTCGCCCGCGCCTTCCGCATCGGACGTGGTGATGATGGGCGTGTTGATCCAGAAAAAGCCCTGTTCGGTGAGCCAGCGATGGATTGCCATCATCATGGTGTGGCGCACGCGGGTGACGGCGCCGAACAGGTTGGTGCGCGGGCGCAGGTGCGCCACTTCGCGCAGGAACTCCATGGTGTGCGGCTTGGGCTGGATCGGATAAGTCAGCGGATCGTCCACGAAACCGGTCACCTCGACCGTGTCGGCCTGGATCTCGAAACGCTGGCCCTTGCCCTGCGACGGCACCAGCGTGCCGGTCACGATCAGGCCCGCGCCGGTGGTGAGGTGCTTCACCTCGGTCTCGTAATTGGCCACCTTGTCGGTGACCACCGCCTGGATGGGGTCGAAGCAGGAACCATCGGTCACATTCACGAAGGACAGGCCGCCCTTCGAATCACGGATCGTGCGCACCCAACCGCGCACGGTCACGGTGCTGCCAGCAGCAATGCTGCCGGAGAGAGCCTGCTTGACGCTAACCACCGTCATGGATTGAAACTCCTGCTGGGCGCCGCATATCGGACGCGTAAGTCGAACTGGGCATGATGCCGAACTGGGCATGATAATGTACGTATCGTTCAGGTTCGACCCTTCGCGTCCCATTTCGGACAGTCTCAGCTGCCAGTAGTTGCATCGCCCATGACCATCACCATCACTCCCGCCGCCAGCGAACGCATGCGCTCCTTCCTTGCCGGCACCCCCGGCGCCGCCGGCGTGCGCTTTGGCGTGAAGAAGACCGGCTGCTCCGGTTTCGGCTACGTGGTGGACCTGGCCCAGTCGCTGGGCGAGGGCGACGAGCTGGTGAACGTGGACGGCGTGCCGCTGATCGTGGACGGCAAGAGCCTGCCCCTGATCGACGGCACGGTGATCGATTTCCAGCGCCAGGGCTTGAATGCCAGCTTCGTGTTCCACAACCCCAACGCCACCGGCGAATGCGGTTGCGGCGAGAGTTTCACCGTCGGCTGAGATACGCCGCGGCGCGGCAGGACGTCGTCCGCTTGCCCCAAAGTACTGAATTCCCTTACACTTCCGCTTCTGTCCAAGCCCCATAGGCCTGGGCAGAACCTTGCCTCACCGCATATGCGGGCGGCTGCCAGGCCCTAAAAAGGCCGCATCCTCAAGGAGTTAACCTACGATGTCCCTGCGACATTACGAAGTCGTGTTCCTGGTCCACCCTGACCAGAGCGAGCAGGTCCCGGCCATGATCGAGCGCTACAAGGCGCTGATCGAGACCGACGGCGGCAAGATCCACCGTCTGGAAGACTGGGGCCGTCGCCAGCTGGCGTACCCCATCGTGAACCTGGCCAAGGCTCACTACGTCATGCTCAACATCGAAGTCAGCCAGAACGCGCTGAACGAACTCGAGTCGGGCTTCCGCTTCAATGACGCCGTCCTGCGTCACCTGGTCATCAAGCGTGACGAGGCTGACACCGAGCAGTCCTTCATCCTGAAGTCCAAGGAAAAGGATGACGCCAAGTCCTCGCGTCGCCGCGATGACGACAGCGATGGTGATGAGCGTCCGGCCCGTCGCGAACGCGACGACCGTGACAACGATCGCGACAGCGACGACTGATCAGGAGCACAGACATGTCCAAGTTCTTCCGCCGCCGCAAGTTCTGCCGCTTCACGGCCGAAAAGGTCAAAGAGATCGACTACAAGGATCTCAACACCCTGCGCCAGTACGTGACCGAGAACGGCAAGATCGTTCCGTCGCGCATCACCGGCACCAAGGCCAAGTACCAGCGTCAGCTGGCGACCGCGATCAAGCGCGCTCGCTTCCTGGCTCTGCTGCCGTACACCGACAACCACGACGTCTGATCGTGGCGTGCGCCGGGTGGTAACGCCCGGCGCACCGTCAAACTCTTCGGACAACCGTCCACGGCTGCGCCGGGCCCATCCGGTGCTAACGAAAAGGAACCATCATGGAACTGATTCTTCTCGAGAAAGTCCGCAACCTCGGCAACCTGGGCGACAAGGTCAAGGTCAAGCCGGGTTACGGTCGTAACTACCTGCTGCCGCAGGGCAAGGCCGTGCCGGTCAACGCCGCCAACCTCGAAGCTTTCGAGAAGCGCCGCGCCGAATACGAAGCCAAGGCTGCCTCGCAGCTGTCGGGCGCTGAAGGCCGCAAGGCCAAGCTGGAAGGCGCTTCGGTGACCCTCACCGTGAACGCCAGCCCGGAAGGCAAGCTGTACGGCTCGGTCGGTCCGCGCGAAATCGCCGAGGCTCTGGAAGCCGCCGGTTTCGAAGTGCACAAGAACGAAGTGATCCAGGGCGAAGGCCCGATCCGTCACACCGGCGAGTTCGAAGCCGTGATCGCGCTGCACGCTGACGTGCAGACCTCGGTCAAGGTGATCGTGGTCGGCGAGAAGTAAGTCGCCCCATCGCCAGCAGTACCCAGACGGGCGCCTCCGGGCGCCCGTTTGTTTTTGCCCGGTTCGCCTCGGTTTATCCACAGCGAACCACAGCTTATCCACAGACTTATTGTCTCGTCGCCTGAGATGGCGCCGCGTATGCTCTGTCGTCATTGCCATACCACCGGCGGCCTGCCGTCGGTTCGCTCCGAGGAACCGCGATGTCCTTCGTTTCCGACCGCTCCGATGAACCCGGGCGCCGGCGCCGCTCTGATCGCGACCGCGATCGCAAGCCGAGCCCGAGCATCGACGCGCTGCGCATGCCGCCGAACTCCATCGATGCGGAGCAGGCCGTGCTGGGCGGTCTCATGCTCTCGCCCGATTCGATGGACAAGGTTGCCGACCGCCTGAGCGAGCAGGACTTCTATCGCAAAGACCATCGCCTGATCTGGCGTGCCATCACCGAGCTGGCGGCCAAGGGCATGCCTTGCGATGCGGTGACGCTGGGTGACTGGTTCGAAAGCAACGGCCTGGCCGAGATGGTGGGTGGTGCCGCCTACCTGATCGAGCTGGCGAACACGACGCCCAGCGCCGCGAACATCGCGGCCTATGCAGAAATCGTGCGCGAAAAGTCGGTGTTGCGCATGCTGATCGACGCCGGCACGGGCATCACCGAAGACGGTTACCAGCCCGAAGGCAAAACCGTGCAGGAGGTGCTGGAGCGCGCCGAGCAGGCGGTATTCAAGATCGCCGAGTCGGGCGCGCGCGGCAAGAAAGACACCGTGTCCATGCGCGAGGCAGTGAAGGATGCGTTCCGCATTCTTTCCGAGCGTTTCGAGATGAAAGGTCAGCTCACCGGTGTGTCCACCGGCTTCAATGACCTGGACGAACTTACCTCGGGCTTGCAACCGTCCGACCTGATCATCGTGGCCGCGCGACCCTCCATGGGCAAAACCGCGTTCTCGGTGAACATGGCCGAAGCCGTGGCCATGCGTGGCAAGAAGGCCGTGGCGATCTTCTCGATGGAAATGTCGGCCTCTCAGCTGGCCTTCCGAATGATTTCCTCGGTGGGCCGCATTCACGCGCAGCACCTGCGCAATGGCGATCTCGCCGAGGAAGATTGGCCGCGCGTCACCAATGCCATTGCGCTGCTGTCCGAAGCCAAGATCTTCATCGACGACACGCCGAGCCTGTCGCCGGTGGAAATGCGTTCCCGTGCGCGTCGCCTGCATCGCGAGCATGGTGGCCTCGGGCTTATCGTCATCGACTACCTGCAGCTCATGCAGGTACCGGGCATGAACGAAAACCGCGCCACCGAAATCTCCGAGATCTCGCGCTCGCTGAAGGGCCTGGCCAAGGAACTCAATTGCCCGGTGATTGCGCTGTCGCAGTTGAACCGCTCGCTGGAACAGCGCGCCGACAAGCGTCCGATGATGTCCGACCTGCGCGAATCGGGCGCTATCGAACAGGACGCGGACGTGATCATGTTCATTTACCGCGACGAGTACTACAACAAGGAATCGCCGGATAAGGGCCTGGCCGAAATCATCATCGGCAAGCAGCGTAACGGCCCGACCGACACGGTGAAGCTGACCTTCCTCGGTCACTACACCAAGTTCGAGAACTACGCGCCCGATTCCTTCGTCGGCGCCTTCGAATAAGCCACAAGCCGCACGTACAGGTGCCGTTCCGCTAGAGGAATGGCGCCTGTACCGCCTTGCGCCCGTTGCGGTTTCTGCACGCGAAAGCCGTGCGCGATTCACATATCGCGGCGCAGTCTCGTAGGCACACTCTTGCACGAGGCACGACACATGTCGCTGATCCTTCTGCTCATCATCGTTTTGCTTCTGCTTGGCGCGTTGCCGTCATGGCCTTATAGCCGCGGATGGGGTTACGGCCCCAGCGGTGGCCTGGGCCTGATCCTGGTGATCCTGATCGTGCTGCTCATCCTGGGTGTCCTCTGAGCGAGGTGCTTTCATGAAGCGGACCCTGACTCCCCTTGCACTGATGTTCGGATGCCTGGCCCTGGCCGGTTGCGGCAGCGACACGCGCATGGTGCAGAACAACGAAACCTGCGGCCGGCAGATGACCGATCTGCAGAATGCGCTGGCCTCCGGCGCGATGACCCAGCACGAATACGACAAGGCACGACGCGTCGCCATAGAGCGCTGCAACTCCCGTGACGATCGCTGAGTGGGGCGTTGGCCACTGGTGAGGGTGGCCCTTGCCCGGGGAATGCCACGGGGGCGCCCCGGGAGTGCCGGACCGTCGGGTTAGGTTGGGCACGTGGGGCCGGATGGTCGTGGACAAGACTGGTAAGCTTCCCGTCCTGTCTGAGGCCAGCCGGCCCGTCCTTTTGACATTCCTCACCGCGCCCACGCGGGCGCCAGGCACGCATGAGCCGCACTACTGTCGCCACCGTCCATCTCGGCGCACTGCGCCACAACCTTGCCCGCATCAAGCAGCTGGCTGCGCCGGCGAAAGTCATGGCGGTGGTCAAGGCCGATGCCTATGGGCATGGCCTGGAGCGCGTGGCACGGGCGCTGGATGGCGAGGCGGACGCGTTCGCCGTGGCGGCCCTTGGCGACGGGTTGCGGCTGCGTGCGGCCGGCCATCGCCAGCGCATCGTGGTGTTGTCCGGGCCGGATCGCGCCAGCGACATCGCCGAGATGCAGCGACTGAACCTCGATGCGGCCATCCATCATGAAGAACAGCTGCATTGGCTGAAGGAAGCCTCGCCATCGCGCGGCCTGCTGCGCGTGTGGCTGAAGGTGGACAGTGGCATGCATCGCCTGGGCTTTGCACCGGAAGCCGTGTCTTTTGTGCACGCGCAGCTGGCGTCGATGCCCGGCATTGATCCGGACATCGGCCTGCTCACCCACTTCGCCGAATCCGAAGTGTTCGACGGCACCGAAACGCCGGCACAGATCGCGCGCTTCACCGAGGCGACGCAAGGGCTGCGCGGTCCCCGTTCGTTGTCCAATTCCGCCGCGGTGCTCGGCTGGGCCAGCGCGCGTGGCGACTGGGTGCGCACCGGCGGCCTGCTGTACGGCTTGTCGGTGGTCGACGGCAAGGTGGGAGCGGATTTCGGCTTCCGCCCGGCGATGACGCTGAGCACTCGCCTGATTGCCATCAATCGCATCGGCAAGGGCGAACGCATCGGTTACAACGGCACCTGGACCTGCCCCGAAGACATGCCCGTCGGCGTGGCAGCGGTAGGTTATGGCGATGGTTATCCCCGCAGCGCGGTGGCGGGCACGCCCGTGCTGGTGGGTGATCGCCGGGTGCCCCTGATCGGTCGCGTGTCGATGGACCTGATTACGCTGGATCTGCGCGAGGCGCCCGATGCGAAGGTGGGGGACCGCGTGATGCTGTGGGGGCCGGAATTGCCGGTGGAAATCATCGCGGCCCAGGCGGGCACGATTTCCTATGACCTGACCTGCGGCATGACCCGGCGCGTGCTGTTCGTTGAGGACGAGGACTGAGCCGGCAATCCGCGCTCAGCCAGGGTTTTTCCCCGCCCGCACCTTGGCCCGTGCCACTTCTTCGGGGTCGAAACCCCAGTCACCCTGCTCGAGCCAGTCGTCACCGAGGACTTCAATCGGGTGGGGTGTGCGGCCTGAGCCGTTGCCGCAACGCAGTGCGTCGGCGGCGCAGTATTTGTCGCAACCCCAGCAGATGCGCTCGGGATGCGTGGGAAAGAGGGCGATCTTCTTGGCCATGGTCGGGGCGGTGGGTAAAGCGCCGACCTCCACGCTAGCAAACGCCCCATGATCGACCCGTGATCCAGGTCAGCCGGGTCCTCCGGCTGCGTCTCGCCGATTGCGATGGCGCCCGGCTAAGCTTGCCCATCTACCGACGTTTTCAGGAAGCCCGCATGGCCAAAGCCAAAACCGCCTATGTCTGCACGGATTGCGGGGCGGAACATTCCAAGTGGCAGGGCCAGTGCGTGGACTGTGGGGTGTGGAACACGCTGAGTGAAATCGTGCTGCAGCCGGCCGTGAAGTCGGCGGGTGCGGCGCGCGGCACGGCGGGCTATGCCGGTGCGGCGGCCGGTTCGCCGAAAGTCACACCGCTCACGTCGGTGGCGCTCCATGCGGAAACGCGCACGCTCACCGGCATCGGCGAGCTGGACCGCGTGCTGGGCGGTGGCCTGGTGGATGGCTCGGTGGTGCTGATCGGCGGTGACCCGGGTATCGGCAAGTCGACCTTGCTGCTGCAGATGCTGGGTACGCTGGGCGCTCAGATTCCCAGCGTGTATGTCACGGGCGAGGAATCGCTGGCGCAGGTGGCATCGCGTGCGCAGCGGCTGGATCTTCCGCTGGGGCCCTTGCATGCGCTCGCGGAAACCTGCATCGAGCGCATCATCGAACAGGCATTGAGCAGCCGCCCGCGCGTGCTGGTGATCGACTCCATCCAGACCATCTGGACCGAACTGCTCACCGCGGCACCGGGTTCGGTGAGCCAGGTGCGTGAATCCGCAGCCAAGCTCACGC
Organism: Dyella telluris; assembly: GCF_014297575.1. Classification (NCBI taxonomy): domain Bacteria; kingdom Pseudomonadati; phylum Pseudomonadota; class Gammaproteobacteria; order Lysobacterales; family Rhodanobacteraceae; genus Dyella; species Dyella telluris. The sequence goes on from NZ_CP060412.1 coordinate 3,620,100, forward strand.
GCTTCGCCAAGGAAACCGGTACGTCGGTGTTCCTGGTGGGGCACGTCACGAAGGAGGGCGGCATTGCGGGGCCGCGCGTGCTTGAGCACATGGTCGATGCCGTGCTGTATTTCGAAGGCGAATCCGGCAGCCGTTTCCGGGTGCTGCGCGCGTTCAAGAACCGCTTCGGCGCGGTGAACGAGCTGGGGGTGTTCGCCATGTCGGAGAAGGGGCTGCGTGAAGTGCCCAATCCCTCGGCGATCTTCCTGTCCGCCCACAGCGGGCCGACCTCGGGCAGTGCGGTGATGGTGACGCGCGAAGGCACGCGTCCCTTGCTGGTGGAGGTGCAGGCGCTGGTGGATCAGTCCTCGCTGGGCAACCCGCGTCGCGTGGCGCTGGGCCTGGAGCAGAACCGCCTCGCCATGTTGCTGGCGGTGCTTCACCGTCATGGCGGCGTCGCCGCGTATGACCAGGACGTGTTCGTCAACGTGGTGGGTGGCATTCGCGTGCAGGAGACCGCCGCGGATCTTCCGGTGTTGCTGGCGGTGCTGTCGTCGTTGCGGGATCGGCCCTTGCCTGAAAAGACCATCGCGTTTGGCGAAGTGGGTTTGTCGGGGGAGATCCGTCCGGTGCCCAATGGCGAGGAGCGCCTGAAGGAAGCGGCGCATCATGGCTTCCACAAGGCCATCGTGCCGAAGGCGAATGCGCCAAAGAAGGCGAAGGTGGGGGAGATGGAGATTGTGGCGGTGGAGCGGTTGTCGCAGGCGATCGACGCTTGTCGCTAGCTCTTGCTCCCTCTCCCCTTTGGGGAGAGGGTTGGGGTGAGGGGCGGGTGCTTGCCTCGCCGCGTCTATCCGTCATCCCGGCGCAGGCCGGGATCCAGTTTCCGTAGCGGTCGGTTATCGACCCACCGCTGCATTCTTTTGACCGTCATTCCAGCGAGAGCTGGGGTCCAGTGCCTTTGCTCTCGGCCTTCGGTAGTCACGCAGGCGCCAGGTTGCCGCTTACGCAGCGGAGGCGTTTCGACCTCCTGCCGGAGGCCGAGTCACTTTTCTTTGCTGGCCCAAAGAAAAGTAACCCAAAGAAATGGCCTTAAAAGCTGGCAGCATTCCGTGGGGATAAGCCCGAACGGCCGAGGAACGTTGTTGCTTGGCAACCTTCGCCTCCACACAGCGGGTACTTCAAGGCGCTTCGCAACGCGCCGAAGCGAAGAGGACTTAACGCGGAGCGTCGTGCCGCTGCGCGGCACCTCCTTCCTTGCCACTAGGGTGTTCACGTTGAACATCACCTGTCGCTCGTCCTCTCCCGTTCGGGAGAGGACTGGGGTGAGCACTGAGGCGAGCATGAAGCGGGCTTCACAGGGTGGGTGAGACCCCCTGTAGGAGCGCACCTTGTGCGCGACCGCAGCGCCCTGTCGATTCCGCTCCGTCAGGTTGTCGCGCACAGGGTGCGCTCCTACAGGCAGGCCGCCGATTTGTATCGCGCTTACGTCTGCGGCAATGCCGCGAAATCCGGGTGTTTCTCCGCGCGTTCCGCGAATGCCCGCACGTTGGGGTAGGCCTTGGCATCGACCACGTCCGCCACCACGAGCTGCGCGAATCCCCACGCCACGGCGATGGAAACATCGGCCTGTCCCGGCGTGGTGCCGAACAGCCAGCCGTCCACGTCTTGCAGTTCGCTTTCCAATCGCTGGAAGGCGGCGCGCAGCTGGCCTTTGACGCGGGTCATCCAGCCTTCGTCGCGTTTGTCGGCGTCGCGCTTGTGTTCGTAGACGATCTGCACGCTCTTTTCGCTGGCGGCCAGGGCAAGGCCGACCAGGCGGATGGCGCGGGTGAATGCCAGGCGATCGGCGGGCATCAGGGTGCGTCGGCTGCTCTGCGCCTGGGCCCAGTCGATGATCAGGCTCGATTCGGTGAGCAGGCTGCCGTCATCCAGTACCAGGGTGGGCGCTTTCACCAACGGATTGATCTGCTGGAACTCGTCGAAGTTGCGGAACACCGACAGCGAGCGGTGTTTGAACGGGATGCCCAGCAGTCGCAGCGAAATGGCGGCGCGGCGCACGTAGGGCGAGTCGAGCATGCCGATCAGTTCCACGGGATTCTCCGTCAGGAATGGAAGACCACGGTCTTGGCATCGTTGAGCAGGATGCGGTCGTCGAGGTAAAGGCGCAGGGTGCGTGCCAGCACGCGGCGTTCGATATCGCGGCCGATGCGGATCAGGTCGTCCGGCGTATCGGCATGCGTCACGCGTTCGATGTCCTGTTCGATGATCGGCCCTTCGTCCAGATCCGCCGTCACGAAATGGGCGGTGGCGCCGATCAGCTTGACCCCCCGGCGGTGCGCCTGATGGTAGGGGCGCGCGCCTTTGAAGCCGGGCAGGAAAGAGTGATGGATGTTGATGCACTTGCCCGCGAGCTTGCGCGCGAGGTCGTTGGACAGGATTTGCATGTAGCGTGCGAGCACCACCAGATCCGTGCCGGATTGCTCGATCAGCTGCCACAGCGCCGCTTCCTGCGCGGCGCGGCTGTCGCGGTCCACGGACAGGTGGCGGAACGGAATGCCGTCCAGATCCAGATGGCGATACGTGTCGCGGGGATGGTTGGCCACCACGGCGGCGATATCCATCGGCAGCTCGCCGATGCGCCAGCGATACAGGATGTCCGCCAGGCAATGGTCGAACTTCGACACCAGCAGCATCACGCGGCGACGCTGGTTGCGGTCGCGCAGCGTCCACTGCATGGCGAATTGCCGGGCGAAGTCGGCGAAGGCTGAATCGAGCGCGGCGAGATCACGTTGGGTGTCTTCGAACACCAACCGCATGAAGAATCGCCCGGTTTCGGCGTCGCCGAACTGCTGCGCCTCCAGGATGTTGCCGCCTTGCCCCGCGAGGTGATTGGAGACTGCCGCCACGATGCCAGCACGGTCAGGACAGGAGAGTGTCAGGACGAACTGGCCGGGCGTGGTCATGGTCATGGGGTGCGATGGAGGATGAGTTCCAGCACCGCCTTGGTGCCGAAGAAGGCGAGCAGCAGCACACCCATGCCCACCAGCGTGAGGTTCACCGCGCTGCGGCCGCGCCAGCCGTGTCGCCAGCGACCGTAGAGCAGGGTGCCGAACACCAGCCAGGCGATGATCGACAGCACCGTCTTGTGGATCAGGTGCTGGCCAAACAGGTTGTCGACGAACAGCACGCCCGTCAGCAGCGTCAGCGTCAGCAGCAGGAAGCCCGCGCCGATCAGCCGGAACAGCAACGTTTCCGTCAGCGTCAGCGGGGGCAGGGCGCGCAGCCACGGCCCGAACTGGCGATGGCGCAGCGCGCGTTCCTGCACGGCCAGCAGGATGGCCAGTGCCGCGGCAATGGAGAGCACGCTGAAGGCGAGCAGCGCCACGGTGACGTGCAGCTTGATCTGCCACTCCATCGGCAGCGGCGAGGTGATGGGCGCGGCAAACGTATCCAGCCCCAGCAGCAGCGCGGTCAGCGGAAACACGATGACGCCCAGGGCAGCCACCGGACGCCAGATGTTCACCACCAGGGTTAGCGCGGACACCACGCAGGCCACCAGCGACAGTGCGGAAAAAAAGTGCAGATCCAGTGAGCCGCGATGCACGCTCAGCAAGGTGCCGGCATGGATGGCCACGGCGCTCCCTGCCAGCACCAGGGCGGAGCGGTTCAACGGTTGCCCGCCGCTCAGCAGCGGCCGGGCCAGGGCCGTCGCTGCGGTGAGGTAGAGCACGATGGCGAGCAGGGCAAAGAAGACGATGGCGGCCATAGCCGTCGAGTGTGGCATAGGCCCCGGAGCGGCGGGAGGGGTGAGGCAACGCGGCGCGCGCCCAGTCACCGCAAGGCCCGGCGGGCCGCCCGATGAGCGGGATGTTGATGGCCTCACGACCCGGCCCCATTACCCGGCTATAATCAATCCTTTTCCGCCCAACGGCCCGGTCCATGTTCGAGTCCCTCAGCCAACGCCTCTCCGCCACCGTCAACCGCCTGCGCGGCCGTGGTCGCCTGACCGAGGAAAACATCCGCGAATCGCTGCGCGAGGTGCGCATTGCCCTGCTGGAGGCCGACGTGGCCCTGCCGGTGGTGCAGGCACTGGTCGAGCGCGTGAAGGTGCGTGCGGTCGGCCAGGAAGTGCTCAAGAGCCTTTCCCCGGGCCAGGCGCTGGTCAAGGTGGTCAGCGACGAGCTCACCGCCCTCATGGGCACCGCCAACACCGAGCTCAACCTGGCACAGCAGCCGCCGGCCGTGGTGCTCATGGCGGGCCTGCAGGGTGCCGGCAAGACCACCACGGTGGCCAAGCTCGCGCGCTTCCTGACCGAGCGCAAGAAGAAGAAAGTGATGGTGGTGAGCTGCGACGTTTACCGTCCGGCCGCCATCGAGCAGCTGCGCACGCTGGCCGAACAGGTGGGCGTGAAGTTCTTCCCGTCCGAAGCGGGCCAGAACCCGGTCGACATCGCGAAGAACGCCATCGCTGCCGCGCGCCGCGAAGTGGTCGACGTGCTGCTGGTGGATACCGCCGGCCGTCTGCACGTGGACGAAGCCATGATGGCGGAGATCAAGGCGCTGCATGCCGCGATCACGCCGATCGAAACGCTGTTCGTGGTCGACTCCATGACCGGCCAGGACGCGGCCAACACGGCCAAGGCGTTTGCCGAAGCCCTGCCGCTCACCGGCGTGGTGCTCACCAAGACCGACGGTGACGCCCGCGGTGGTGCCGCGCTCTCGGTGCGCTATGTCACCGGTCGTCCGATCAAGTTTCTGGGCGCCGGCGAAAAGACCGACGCGCTGGAGCCGTTCCATCCCGATCGCGTCGCGCAGCGCATCCTCGGCATGGGCGACGTGCTGTCGCTGGTCGAGGAAGTGGAGCGCAAGGTTGACCAGGAGAAGGCGCAGAAGCTGGCCGAGAAGGTCATCAAGGGCAAGCGTTTCGATCTCAACGACATGCGCGACCAGCTCGAGCAGATGAACAACATGGGCGGCCTTGCCGGCCTGATGGACAAGCTGCCGGGCGTCTCCGCACTGCCGGAGAACGTCAAATCCAAGGTCAACGACGGCGAGATCAAGCGCATGGTCGCGATCATCCAGTCGATGACCAAGAAAGAACGCCGTCATCCGGACCTGCTCAACGGCTCGCGCCGCGCCCGCGTGGCGCGTGGTTCGGGCACCCAGCCGGCCGACGTCAACCGTCTGCTGAAGCAGTACATGCAGATGGAAAAAATGATGTCCAAGCTCTCCAAGGGCGGCACCAAGGGCCTGTTGCGCCAGATGCGTGGCGCCATGAAGGGCATGGGCGGCATGGGTGGTGGTTTTCCCCCGATGCGCTGAGGCTGAACTGACAGGACGGCCTTTTCGGCCGGATCTGCCTGTCAGCTCTTCCTTTTTCTCCAAAATTCATTAAAATGTCGCGTTCACCGCGCACCGCAGTGTGCGTGCTGCCGGCATCCCGGCAACTCTGGAGCTTTTACTTATGGTCAAGATTCGTCTTTCGCGCGGCGGCGCCAAGGGCCGTCCGTTCTACCACATCGTTGTCACCGACCAGCGCAACAAGCGCGACGGCCGCAGCATCGAGAACGTGGGTTTCTACAATCCGGTTGCCTCGGGCAAGGACAAGCGCCTTGAGCTGAACGTTGCCCGCGTGCAGGAGTGGATCGGCAAGGGTGCGCAGCTGACCGACAAGGTCGCCTCCCTGCTGAAGGAAGCCGGCAAGCAGCAGGCTGCCTGAGCATGACGGCAGCCGGCCGGCGCGTCCTGATGGGACGCATCGTCGGGCTGTACGGCGTGCAGGGCTGGATCAAGATCGAATCCTGGTCCGAGCCCCGTACGCGGATCTTCACTTACCAACCCTGGCTGCTGGTTTCGGCGCCGGGTGTGGAAACGGAGGTCACGGGAGTCAAAGGTCGTCCGCAGGGCAAAGGGCTGGTAGCCCAGTTGCCCGGGGTGGATGACCGAGATGCAGCAGAAGCGCTGGTGGGGCAGGACATCTACGTCGCCCGCGAGCTGCTGCCACCTCCCGGCAAGGATGAGTTTTACTGGGTCGATCTAGAGGGTCTCGAGGTCGTCACCACGGAAGGCGTGGCACTGGGTCGGGTCAGTCATCTGTTCGCGACCGGTGCCAACGACGTCGTGGTGGTAAAGGACGGTACGCGCGAGCGGCTGATTCCTTTCATCCAGGGATCTTTCGTGCGTTCGGTGGATTTGTCCGACGGGCGCATGGTGGTGGACTGGGATCCTGAATTCTGAGCGCGCTTCGCGCCGCCAAATGGGTTGAGGATCATGCGCATCGATGTCGTCACGTTGTTTCCCGACTTCATGCGTCAGTGTGCTTCGGTTGGCGTGGTTGGTCGGGCGCAGCAGCGTGAATTGCTCCAGGTGGAAACCTGGAACCCGCGCGATTTCGCCACCGACAATTACCGCACCGTGGACGGCCGCACCTGCGGCGGCGGGCCCGGGATGGTGATGCTGATCCAGCCTTTGCGTGATGCCCTCAAGGCAGTGCGCGAAGCGGCACCGGAACCGGTGCACGTGATTTATCTCAGTCCGCAAGGTGCGAGGCTGACGCAGGGTAGGGTGGAAGCGTTGGCGAAACTGCCGCGCATCGCCTTGCTCTGTGGGCGTTACGAAGGTGTGGACGAGCGTCTGCTGGCGCACGAGGTCGACGAGGAGCTCTCCATCGGCGATTATGTGCTGTCCGGCGGTGAGCTGGGCGCGGCAGTGATCATCGATGCCGTGGGCCGCTTGCAGGACGGTGCGTTGAATGACGCGCAGTCGGCGCAGCAGGATTCGTTCTCGGACGGACTGCTGGATTGCCCGCACTATGCAAAACCGGTGCATGACGCACTGGGCGACGTGCCGGACGTACTGCTCTCCGGTGACCACGCGGCCATCCGCCGCTGGCGCCTGAAGCAATCGCTGGGACGGACCTGGTTGCGGCGTCCCGATCTTTTGGCGCAGCGCGCGCTGGATGCAGAATCCCGAGCGCTGTTGGATGAATTCCGCCGCGAGCATGCTCAGCAGACGCGGCACGACGATACGGCCCATTAAGGGCGAGAAATTAGACAGGTGTTGCCATGAACAAGATCATCGAACAGTTCGAAGCCGAGCAGATCACCCGCCAGCTGCCGGAATTTGGCCCTGGTGACACCGTGGTGGTCAACGTGAAGGTGAAGGAAGGTAACCGCGAGCGCGTCCAGGCGTTCGAGGGTGTCGTCATCGCCAAGCGCAGCCGCGGCCTGCATTCGGCCTTCACCGTGCGCAAGATTTCGCACGGCACCGGCGTGGAGCGCGTGTTCCAGGCTCACAGCCCGGCCATCGACTCGCTGGAAGTGAAGCGCAAGGGCAAGGTGCGTGGCGCCAAGCTGTACTACCTGCGCAACCTGGAAGGCAAGGCTGCCCGCATCAAGGAAGACGTCGCTGCCGTCTCCGCCGCCAAGGCTGCGAAGAAGGCTGCCGGGGAGTAATTCTCCCGGCGTCTTACCGGAATACCAGAAGCCCCGCGGAGCGATCCGCGGGGTTTTTGTTTGTGCGTGGGATTTGTGTTTGCTGCTTCGCGGTGTAATGGCGCGCTTTCTCCCTCTCCCCTCTGGGGAGAGGGTTGGGGTGAGGGGCGGGTGCTCGCCTCACCGCTTCTATTCGTCATCCCGGCGAAGGCCGGGATCCAGAGCCTCGGTGTTTGGTCTTCGACCCGCCGCTTCTTCTTGTCCGTCATTCCCGCGAACCCCGAAAAAAAGGGGGGCTAGGGCGGGAGGCGCTCTTCGACAGCCGAAGGGCTGGTCATCTTGTGCCTTTGCTCTCGGCCTTTGGTCTCGCGCGGTTCCGCGACCGGGCCGCTTACGCAGCGGAGGCGTTTCGACCTCCTGCCGGAGGCCGAGTCACTTTTCTTTTGCTGGCCCAAAAGAAAAGTAACCCAAAGAAAATGGCCTGAAGAGCTGGCAGCATTCCGGTGGGATAAGCCCGAACGGCTGAGGAACGTTGTTGCTTGGCAACCTTCGCCTCTACACAGCGGGTACATCCAAGCGCTTCGCAACGCGCCCAAGCGCAGAGGGCTTAACGCGGAGCGTCGTGCCGCTGCGCGGCACCTCCTTCCTTGCCACTAGGGTGTTCACGTTGAACATCCCCTGTCGCTCGTCCTCTCCCGTTCGGGAGAGGACTGGGGTGAGCACTGAGGCGAGAAAGAAACGGGCTTCACACGGTGCGAGACACCCCTGTAGGAGCGCACCTTGTGCGCGACCGCAGCGCCATGTCGATACCGCTCCGTCAGGCTGTCGCGCACAGGGTGCGCTCCTACAGACAAGCCAAGCCGGCACGCGATATGCCATTGCAGCGCGATGCGATGTGCAGCGAAGCTGCACGAGCCTTCAGCTCGACGCTTTTGACCTACCTCCCCCTCTTGAGCGGCGGTGAGTGCCGGACGACAGGCCCGCAGGGGGATCGGCAGGGATGCCGATCCCTTTTCGACAGGACAGGGACGCCCTGTCGAAAAGCCCGGCCGTCGCTCACGCACTGGCCGGCTCTATCGGCCAGCGCCGCGATGGGGTGCCTTTCTCTTTGGTTACTTTCTGAAGCGAAGCTAATCCCCGTGGGACTTGGGCAAGCAAGAGAAAGTGACCCGGCCTTCCCACAGGGACTAGCTTTGCGTCGCCGGCAGGCGGTCGGAAGCCCGCCGTCCCACAAGGACTACCTTCGGGTCGCAGCGGGCCAGATCGCTGTATCGCGACAATCAAGCGCCTGGTCTTTGGATGACGAGTGAGCAAGGAGGCGCAAAGTTGCCAAGCGGCAGCGATTCCAAAACGCGCAATCCCGCCGCAACTACCTTCGGGACTCAGCGCGCTCAATCACGCGGGCGCGACAACGGGGCGCCACCGACCTCGGCCTTCGGCATGAGAAGGAATCGCGGCCTCAACGGGAAAGGAGGGCCAGCGCAGCAAGCGCCAACCCGTCCTCCCATCACATCAACCGCTGCGGCTCCTGCAGGAAGTTACCCTGCACAAAGTCCACGCCGCAGGCGAACAGCAGGGACGTGCTGGCGGCGTCTTCCACCCACTCGGCAATCGTCTGTTTCTTCAGCTCGCGTGCCTGGCGGCAGATTTCGGCCACGCTCTTCTGGCTTTCCTGCTGCTGTGGCAGGTCGGCCATGTAGCTGCGGTCGATCTTCAGGAAGTCGGCGTTGATGTGGTTGAGGAGCTGGAACGAGCTGAGGCCGGAGCCGAACTGTTCGAGGGCGAACTGGCCGCCGAGCTTCTGCCACGCCTGCACGAATTCCTGGGCAGGGCGCAGCGAGGTCACCACCTTGCTCTCGGTCATTTCCAGCACGAGCTGGCCATGCTTCAGTGCGGCCTGGCGCAGGCGCTCGCCCAGCCAGGGGAGCAGGTCCTGGTCTTCCAGTGAGCCAGCGGTGAGCTTGACGAAGAAGGTGGTCGGCGAGCCCATGCGTTCGCGGGCCTGCAGGTGTTCGATGGCCTGGTTCAACACCCAGCGATCGATGGCCGGCGTGAGGTTGTGCTTCTCGGCGATGGGCATGAAGAAGCCGGGCAGGACTTCGCCCTGCGGACCGTTGAGGCGCAGCAGGATTTCGGAGAACTCGCCTTCGGCGTCCTGCAGGCTGATGGTCTGCTGGTGATAGAGCACGAAGTCGTTCTGCGTGAGCGCCTGCTTGAGCACGCCCAGCCAGTAACGCTCGCGTTCCTCGTCTGCCTTTTCGCGTGCGGCGGGGTCGTGCAGGTCGCTGCGGTTGCCGCCCTGGCTCTGCGCGTTGCGCAGGGACTGGCTGGCCTGGTTCAGGAGCAGCTCGGTGTTGGCGTTGCGTTCGCCCAGCAGGCTGCCGCCGATGCTCGCGGTAATGGTGATGGAGCGCGAGCCGAGGTCGAAGATGCCACCGGCAATGGCCTGTTGAAGGCCGGCGATCCACTGTTTGATGCCTTCGTCGTTGCGCGTGTGCAGCAGCACGCCCACGGTGTGTTCGGCCAGCAGGCCGGCGGTGTCGTGGGCGGTGAGCTGGCCTTCGACGCGACTGGCGAAAGCAGCCAGCAGTTCATCGGCCTTGGCCAGGCCAACGCCGGCCACGATGCTCTGCCAGTTGTCCGGCTCGATCAGCAGCAGGGATTGTCCCTTGGTGCCCTGGGTGGCTGCGGCAACGGCCTCGTCGATGCATTCCAGCATGCGTGCGCGGTTGAACAGGCCGGTGACCGGGTCGCGCTGCAGTTGTTCGATGACGCCGGTGTCGACCATCTGCCGGCGGAACACCACCTGCAGGCAGGGCTCGCCTTCGAACATGGCATGCGCGAATTCCACGCTGGCCTTGAAGGTGGTGGCATCCGCGCGGCGGGCCTGCAGCTCGATGGAGCCGGCGTGCTTCTCTCCCTTGGAGAGTCCCTTGAGGGTAGTCTTGAACTCGTCCGCGTCGTTCGGGCCGATCATGTCCAGCACGGGCAGGCCGAGCAGGTCGTCGAAATCGGCGTAGCCGAAGGTATCGAGGTAGGCCTGGTTGGCGCGCACGTGCATGCCTTCGTGCACGTAGGCAATGGCATCGGTGGACGAATCGAGCAGGGCGTCGCAGCGACGCTCCGATTCACGCAGCGCGGATTCCAGGCGGCGCACCTGACGACGCATGTTGAGCGAGTCGAACTCGCGCTGGATCACTGCCATCAGCTGCTTGGGCTGCGGGCGCAGCGCCACGCTGCGCGCGCCGTTGATGAACAGTTCGGTGATGGTGGCGTTGTCGGCCTGGCTGACCAGCGCGATCAGCGCCAGGTCGCGGCCGTGTGCGTCGAGCATGCGCGACACTTCGCGCAGCTCGAGTGTGCCGATCGAGGGGTCGAACAGCACGATGTCGGGTCCGAGTTCATCGAGCGCCGCCGTGACTTGCTCGGCGTTGGTCGCGCGTGCCGGTCGGACGGCGATGCCGCTGTTTCGCAGCAGGCTGATGATCTGTTCGGCGTCTTCGACTGACTTCTCGATGAAAAGGATCTTGATGACCTGGTCAGTTTTCATGGGCTCGCTGGGCTATCCATTTTTGCGCCGCTGCTGAACCTGACATGACAGGAGGCGGGCCATCCGAGGTTTTTAGCGGATTCTGCCAGCGGCTGCCAGCAGAAATATTCCGGGAGTGACGGAACCCACAACTGTACTGTGCTTCTGTTACACCGGGCGCTTGGACGGTTCGCCGCCCACTTCGCGTACCAGCTTGGGTACGAGGTAGCCAGGCAGGCGATGCCGGACGGCCTCGACCAGGGCCTGGGCACGGTCATCGTCCACCTCGAAATGCGCGGCGCCCTGCACGCGGTCCAGCTGGTGCAGGTAGTAGGGCAGTACGCCGGCGGCAAACAGGCGCTCGGACAGGGCGGCCAGGGCATCGGCGTCGTCGTTGATGCCACGCAGGAGCACCGACTGGTTGAGTAGGGTGGCGCCGGCGTCGCGCAGGCGGGCGCAGGCCGCGTCCACGCGGGCGTCGAACTCGTTGGCGTGGTTGGCGTGCAGCACCACCACCTTCTGCAGCGGCAGCTCGCCCAGCCAGCGGATAAAGGCGTCGTCGATACGCTCCGGCAGCACTACCGGCAGGCGGGTGTGGATGCGCAGGCGGGTCACGTGCGGGATCTGGGCCAGGCCGCGGGTCAGTTCTTCCAGCTTGGCCGTAGCCAGCGAGAGGGGGTCGCCGCCGGAGAGGATCAACTCGCTGATGGAGCTGTCCTCGCGCACATGCTCCAGCGCCTTGCGCCACTGGCCTGCGGCGGCCATCTCGTCCCCGTAGGGAAAGTGGCGGCGGAAGCAGTAGCGGCAGTTGATGGCGCAGCTGCCGCTGGCGATCAGCAGGGCGCGGCCCTCGTACTTGTGCAGCACGCCCTGGGCGGAGCGGGCGGCCATGTCGCCCACCGCGTCCGTGGCGAAGCCCGGCACCACGTCCAGTTCCGCCAGCTGGGGCAGGGCCTGCAGCAGCAGGGGGTCCTGCGGATTACCCTGGCCCATGCGGGCCACGAAGCCCCGGGGTACGCGCACCGCGAAGCCGGCATCGGCGGCCGGCAGGCGGTCGGCCAGGTGCCCCAGCCCCACCAGGCCCAGCAGCTCCTGCGGGTCCGTGACGGCCTCGCGCCACAGCGTGCGCCAGTCAGTTTCGGGCAGTGATAGGCGGGCGGCGTGGCTTGCGGTTATCATAATGGGTCTTGAAACGGGCTTCTGGCCCGGGCAAAGCCCTATTCTAGCCGCCTCACGGCGGCATCACATCTGGAGCTCTACGCATGGCCACCGCCGGTCTCAACGACGTCAAGAAGGGTATGAAGATCCTTCACAACAATGACCCGTGGGTCATTACGGACGCCGACTTCATCAAGCCCGGCAAGGGTCAGGCGTTCACCCGCATCTTCATCCGCAACCTGAAGAACGGCCGCACCAGCGAATCGACCATGAAGTCCAGCGACAGCTTCGAAGTCGCCGACGTGGTCGATACCGACATGCAGTACCTGTACTCCGATGGCGAGTTCTGGCACTTCATGCAGCAGGAGACGTTCGAGCAGCACCAGGCCAGCAAGGCTGGCATGGGCGACGCCGTGAAGTGGCTGAAGGGCGAGGAAGAGTGCGTGGTGACGTTGTTCAACGGCGAAATCATCTCCGTGCAGGCGCCGAACTTCGTCGAACTGAAGATCACCGAGACCGATCCGGGCCTGCGTGGCGACACCTCGGGCGGCGGCGGCAAGCCGGCCACCCTGGAAACCGGCGCCGTGGTGCGCGTGCCGCTGTTCGTCACCACCGAAGAAGTGATCAAGGTCGACACCCGCACGGGCGAATACGTCAGCCGCGTCGGCAAGTGACGAACTGGCGCGCGGGCTGAGCCCGCGCCTTTGCCAGTTCGTCATCCCCGCGCAGGCGGGGATCCAGTGAAACATGTTGTGCGAAGCACGCGAATCGTTCTTCGTCCGGTTCAAAGCAACGTCACTGGATTCCAGCTCTTGCCCCCTTTTGTGGGGTTCGCTGGATTGACGAGCCTGAAAGCGTCATGCCAACAGGCAACCATGGGGCGGCCACCGCGAGGTGATCCGCCCCATGTCGTATCCCACACCAGAAAAAGTGAGCCAACGGATGAGCCAGAACACCCCGCAAACCATCGACCTCCTGATCGAAGCGCGCTGGGTCGTGCCGGTGGAGCCGCATGGCGTCGTGTTCGAGCACCACGCCGTTGCCGTCGACCACGGTGCCATCGTGGCGCTGCTGCCCATTGCCGAGGCCCGCGCCGCCTATGCGCCGCGCGAGCGCGTGGAGCTAGGTGAGCACGTGCTGATCCCCGGCCTGGTCAACACGCATACGCACAACCCGATGACCCTGCTGCGTGGCCTTGCCGACGACCTGCCGCTGATGGTGTGGCTGCAGAAGCACATCTGGCCGGTGGAAGGGCAGGTGATCGGGCCGGAGTTCGTGCGCGACGGCGTGGAACTGGCCGTGGCCGAGATGATCCGTGGCGGCACCACCTGCGCCAACGAGAACTACTTCTTCCCCGATGTCATCGGTGCCACCTATCGCCGCATGGGTTTCCGCGCCGTGGTCGGCCTGCCGGTGATCGAATTTCCCACCGCCTGGGCGAAGACGCAGGACGAATATTTCGACCGCGCCATCGAAGTGCACGACAGCTTCCTGGGCGACGCACTGGTCAGCACCTCGTTCGCGCCGCATGCGCCGTACACGGTGTCTGACGGAAGCTTCGAACGCATCCGCGTGTTGTCCGATCAGTTGGACATCCAGGTGCATCTGCACACGCACGAAACCGCGCACGAAGTGGAAGAAGAAATAGCCAAGTCCGGCCTGCGTCCATTCCAGCGCCTGCAGAAGCTGGGCCTGGTCAATGACCGTCTGATCGCCGTGCACATGACCCAGCTGACCGATGCGGAAATCGAAGCCTGCGCGGAAGCGGGCGTGTCGGTGGTGCATTGTCCCGAATCCAACCTCAAGCTTGCCTCGGGCTTCTGCCCGGCAGAGAAGCTGCGCAAGGCCGGCGTGAACGTGGCCCTCGGCACGGACGGCTGCGCCTCCAACAATGATCTGGACATGTTTGGCGAAATGCGCACCGCCGCGCTGCTGGCCAAGGCCGTGGCCGGTGACGCCGCTGCGTTCGATGCGGCCTACGCGCTGCGCGCCGCCACGCTCAATGGTGCGCGCGCCATGGGCCTGGAAGATCGCATCGGTTCCATCGAGGCCGGCAAGCAGGCCGACCTCGCCGCGGTGCGTGTTTCGGACCTGGAGACGCAGCCCCTGTATCACGTGGCTTCGCAGCTGGCGTATGCCACGGGCCGCCACCAGGTGACCGACGTGTGGATCAACGGCGTGCGCAAGCTGGCGGGTCGCCTGCTCACCGACATCGACACCGATGCCGTGCTGGCCAAGACGCACGCGTGGCGCGAACGCATCGCGGCGATCGACGCGGGCTGAGGAAACCAGCATGAACCGATATCTCGTCATGGCCATGCGCCGCCCCGGTTTCGACCCCGCCGTGGTACAGCCGCACAAGGACTTCCTGGAAGGCCTGCGTGCCGGCGGCCGGCTGGAAATGTCCGGCGGTTTCAGCGACCAGACCGGTGGCGCCTACCTCATGCGCGCCGCCGACATGGACGAGGCGTTGTCCATCGCGCATCAGGACCCGGCCCACACCAGTGGCGGCTGGGATATCACCGTTTACGAATGGAACGCGCGCTAAGCTGCGCGCACGCTCCGAAGGAAGCTTTCGATGCAAGCTGCAACCAATGTCAGTCCCGAGGAAATCGCGCGCTTCGGCAAGCTGGCCGCGCGTTGGTGGGATCCGGATGGCGAATCGCGTCCGCTGCATGACCTCAACCCCGTGCGTGCCGGCTATGTCGCCGAACGCCTGAATCTGCGTGGTGCACGGGTGGCGGACGTCGGTTGCGGCGGCGGCCTGCTCAGCGAGGCGCTGGCGAAGTCCGGTGCCCACGTCACCGGCATCGACATGGGCGAAAAGGTGATCGAGATCGCCCGCTTGCACATGCATGAGTCGCGACTGGAAACGCCGGACCTCGATATCGACTACCGCGTGCAGTCCTCCGCCGAACTTGCGGCCGCCGAGCCGGAAAGTTTCGATGCCGTGTGCTGCATGGAGCTGATCGAACACGTGCCCGATCCGGCCGCACTGGTGAACGACCTCGTACGCATGGTGAAGCCGGGCGGCCTGGTGGTGATGTCCACGCTCAACCGCACGCCGGTGGCGTTCGGTGCCGCCATCCTCGGTGCCGAATACATCATGCGCATGCTGCCGCGTGGCACCCATCACTACGCGCAGTTCCTCAAGCCGTCGGAGCTGGGGCGCCTGATGCGCCATGCCGGGCTGGAGATCGACGATGTGTCCGGCCTCGGTTACAACCCGCTCAACCGCAAGGCGTGGGTGAGCCGCATGACCGCCGTGAATTACCTGATCAGCGCCCACAAGCCCGCATGAAGCCCATACCGGAAAACCTCCAGGGTGTGCTGTTCGATCTCGACGGCACGTTGCTCGACAGCGCCCCCGATCTTTTCGCCGCGCTGAAAGCGCAGTGCGGCGAGATGCAGGTCGCGGTGCCGCCCTACGCGATGGTTCGCGACGTGGTGTCGCGCGGTTCGCGCGCGATCCTGCGCTGCGCCTTTCCCGACCTCGATGAAGAAGCGCTGCTTGCGCTGGTGCCGCGTTACCTCGAGCTCTATCAGGAGCTGATGGCCGAGCACACGCGCCCGTTCGATGGCGTGGACGAACTGCTGGCCTCGCTCGAAGCGCAGGGCATCGCGTGGGGCGTGGTCACCAACAAGCCGGGTTTTCTCACCGACGACCTGCTGGTGCGCATCGGCTGGATGCCGCGCGCCGCGGCCGTGGTATCCGGTGACACGCTACCGGTGAAGAAGCCCGATCCGGCGCCGGTGCTGCTCGCCTGCGAGCGGGCCGGGCTCGATCCGTCGCGTTGCCTGTTCGTGGGCGACGACCGCCGTGACGTGATGGCCGGTGCGGCCGCCGGCCTGGTCACGGTCGCCGTGCGCTGGGGTTACCTCGATGGTGGCGATCCGTACGCATGGAACGCGGATCTGGTGGTGGATCACCCGTCCGACCTCACCCGTCGCCTCAAGGTGACGGCATGAGTGGCACGGCGCTGCAGAGTTATATCGACAAGTGGCTGGCCGTGCAGCCGCAGCAGCGCATCGCGTTGGCGTTCGTTGACCAGAATGCCTACCCCGGCCACATCGCGCTGGCGGCGTTCGAGCAGGAACTGCTGGGTGCCGCCTACGGCATCCGCGAACCGCACGTGGCGGCGACCAAGCTCAACTGGTGGGCGGAAGAACTGTCGGGCGCGGCGGCCAGTGGCGGACGCCACCCGCTGACACAGGTGCTGTTCGACGACGATCGCGCCCATGCCATCGCGGCCGAGCGCTGGGTGGCCCCGGTGCTGGCGGCCATGGGGCAGCTGGAAGAGGGCACGGCGGCTGATTTCCCGGCGCAGCTCGCGGCCGGTTCGCTGTTGCATGGAGCCATTGCCGATCTGGAAACCACCTGGTGGTTTGGCGACCAGGCTTCCAGCGAGCGCGCCACGCGCGTGGCGACGCTGTCGCATCTGCTGTACTCGCTGCTGCGCCTGGAAGAAGACGCTGATCGCGACCGCCTGGCGTTGCCCATGTCGCGCCTGGCCAAGTTCGGCCTGAGCCGCAACGAATTGCGTGAAGCGAGCACCGCCCGCAACGACGCCATCCGCGCCCAGCTGGACGACCTGCATCAGGCCTGGCGCGACGCGGACAGGCTGCCGGGGCCGCTGAGCGCCTTCCGCGGTCTGGAATCGCGCCTGGGCAAGGCCCTGGTGGCCAAGGCACGCAAGGCGAACGACCCGCTCGACGTGCTGCGCAAAGGGCAGGCAAGGCAGGGGCTGGGCGTGACCTGGCAGGCGTGGCAGGCCGCGCGCAGCTGGCGCAGCAAGGTCGATTGAACAGGGCCGGGACGCAGCGTTTCCCCCACGCCACTATTGCGAGGCACCCCGGGTGCCCCAAGATTGAGATCTCCCGCGCGCCGATGGCGCCAGTCGGATAGACAGGATTCACCCCATGTACACCGAGGAAAACACCGCCCGCCTGCTGCCCGACGTGGCAGTCCACGCCCAGCCGCATCTTGTCGGCGAGCTGGATTGGGTCGGCATGGACGGCATCGAAGTGCCGGTGCGCTTCGACGCCGGCGATGGTGACGTGCAGCGCGCCAGTGCGCGCGTCGGCGCCTTCGTCAACCTGCGTCGCCCGGACAAGCGTGGCATCCACATGTCGCGCCTCTACCTCCAGGTGGAGCAGGCGCTGAGCACGCAGACGCTGAGCACGGATACCCTGCGCGACCTGCTGCGCGGCTTCCTGGACTCGCACAAGGATCTCTCCGACCGCGCCTGCCTCAGTATCCGCTTCGAGCATCTGGTGCGTCGTCCCGCCCTGCGCAGTGCGAACAGCGGCTGGCGCTCGTATCCCGTCACCATCGAAGCGAGCATGGTAGGTGACGAGTTCCTGCTCGAGTTCGGCACGGAAATCGTCTACTCCTCCACCTGTCCGGCGTCCGCGGCGCTGTCGCGCCAGCTGATCCAGGACCAGTTCGCCAAGGACTTCGACGCCGGCAAGCCCGTGGATCACGCCGCCGTGTTCGCGTGGCTGGGCAGCGAGAAGGGCATCGTTGCCACGCCGCATGCACAGCGCAGCGTGGCGCGCCTGCGCGTGCGTCCGAGCGAAGGTGCTGCGTTCAACCTGATCGACCTGATCAACGTCACCGAACAGGCCCTGGGCACGCCGGTGCAGACCGCTGTGAAACGCGAGGACGAACAGGCCTTCGCGCTCGCCAATGGCGGCAACCTGATGTTCTGTGAAGACGCCGCGCGCCGTATCCAGAAGGCACTGGACGTGGACAAGGCGCTGAGTGATTTCCACATCCGCGTGGAGCACCAGGAAAGCCTGCATCCGCATGACGCCGTGGCGTATGCGAGCAAGGGCGTCGAAGGTGGTTATGCCGGCAAGGGCTGCGCCTGAGCCCGTACGCCGTCACTGCCTGTTAGCATGATGGGAGCCCGTGAGCGGGCTTTCATCGTCTGGAGAACCGCATGTCGTTCCGTCTTCCCTTGCTGGTTGCTGGCGTGCTCGCGCTGTCCGCGTGCTCGTGGCTTCCGTTCCACCACAAGCAGGCGGCGACTCCCGAGTCGACCACGACGAGCGCGCCCGCCGCGCCGGTGCATCAGGCCTTGATGAAGACCATGATCGGCGACGTGCGTTACGACCTGCCCAATGCCGTACCCGCCGATGCCGTGCTCATCGTGACGCTGGCCGACGTGAGTCGTCAGGATGTCGCGGCGCGTACCGTCTCCGAAGAGCGCATTCAGCCCGTCGGGCCTTCGCCGGTGGACTTCATGCTGAGCTACGACCCGGCTGACCTGCGCGACGGCGTGGATTTCGCCATCAACGTGCGCCTGCAGCAGGGCGAGAAGCTGCTCGCCATCAACGACACGCGCACCAGCGTGCTGGGGCGTTCCAGCGAGAACGGCCCGGTGAGCATCACGCTCAAGGCCGTGCCGTAAGCGCGTTCTTGCGTGGCCCGCTCAGTGCGGGCTGGTGCCTGCGATACCGGGCAGCAGCATCGGATCCAGTCGCACCTCGAACCAGTTGAAGCCCCAGTGCACATGCGGCCCGGTGGCGCGTCCGGTCATGCCGGCGGCGCCGATCACGTCGCCTTGCTGCACGGATTGCCCGACCTTCACGTCGATGCGTGACAGGTGCAGGAAGTTGGAGCTCAGGCCGAATCCGTGATCGATCAGCACGGTGCCGCCGGTGAGGTAGAGGTCCGGCTTGGCAAACGTGACCACGCCATCGGCCGGCGCCTTGACCGGTGTGCCCTGGGGCACGGCGATATCCATGCCCGGGTGGGGCGATTTCGGCGTGCCGTTGAAGATGCGCTGGCTGCCAAAGCGGCCGGAGATGCGGCCGACCACCGGCCAGATGAAGCCGCGCGAAAAACCTTCGCGATCGTCGTCCCGCTTGCGCGCGGCAGCCACGTCCGCCTGCTCGCGCTGGATGCGCGCGGCGATGTCCGGCGGCGGGTTCACCGTCTTGGGCGGCACGCCGTTGACGCGCTCCATCGGCCAGTCGCGTGGTGTCACGTCGATACGCGTCGTTTCGCGCTGGCCACCGGGCAGGTTGAGCACCACGGTGATCGGCCCCTTTTCATCGCGGCCCGCACCAAACACGAGCATGCCGTCGGCGCCCACGCGCACGTTCTTGCCGTTGACGGTGGCGGTGGAGCCGTCCGGCACGATGGTCGCCACCAGTCCGCCCTGCGACACGCTGGGCGGCAGTGATGCCGCCGCCACGGGCAGTGCAGCCAGGCATAGGGCGAGCAGGGCGCCCGCCCTTGCCCGTTTCCTCATCGGGCGAAGGCCAGGCGTTGGCCACGCACGCTCTGGTCCACGCTCTTGCCGTCCCACACGCGCTGGCCGTTGACGAAGGTGGACACGATGGAGCTGTTGAAGGTGGTGCCCTCGAACGGCGACCAGCCGCACTTGGAGAGCACTTCCTCGCGGGTCACGGTGTGCGGCTTTTTCGGGTCCACCAGCACGAGATCGGCGGCATAGCCCTCGCGCAGGTAGCCGCGATCCTTCACGTCGAACAGCGTGGCCGGCGCGTGCGTCACCGCTTCCACCACGCGTTCCAGCGTCAGCTGGCCGTCGAATACGCGCTGCAGGGCGGCCTGCAGGGCGAACTGCACCAGCGGCAGGCCGCCGGGTGCCTTGTCGTACAGCTGGCCCTTTTCTTCCAGCAGGTGCGGCGCGTGGTCGGTGGCGAGCACGTCCAGTCGGCCTTCGGCCAGCGCCTTGATGATCGCCTCGCGGTCGGCGGACGTCTTGATCGCCGGGTTGCATTTGATCAGGAAGCCGAGACGTTCGTAGTCGCGGTCGTCGAAGTGCAGGAAGTGCACGCAGGTTTCCGCGGTGATGCGCTTGCCCTTGAGCGGGCCCGGCTGGAACAGCGCCAGCTCGTCCGCGGTGGAGATATGCAGCACGTGCAGGCGGCTGTTGTGGCGCTTGGCCAGCTCGATGGCAAGGCGGGTGGACTTGATGCAGGCCTCGCGCGAGCGGATCAGCGGATGCTCGCGGGGCGGGATGTCGTCGCCGTATTTCTCGTGGGCCTTGGCCAGGTTGATATCGATCATCGGCGTGTCTTCGCAGTGCGTGATGATCGGCGTCGGCGCGTACTTGAAGATGCCGTCCAGCACCTCGGGGTTGTCCACCAGCATGTTGCCGGTGGAGGCGCCCATGAAAACCTTGACGCCCGGGGCTGCCAGCGGGTCGAGGCGCTTGATGGCTTCGAGGTTGTCGTTGCTGGCGCCCATGTAGAACGCGTAGTTGACGGCCGACACGTCGGCCGCGCGTGCGTACTTGGCTTCCAGTGTCTCGCGGTCCAGGGCGGGCGGCTTGGTGTTGGGCATCTCCATGTAGCTGGTGATGCCGCCGGCGGCGCAGGCGCGCGATTCGTGGGCGATGTCGGCCTTCTGCGTCAGGCCGGGTTCACGGAAATGCACTTGGTCGTCGATCATGCCGGGGAGCAGCCAGAGGCCGCTGGCATCGACCACCTGCTCACCGGGGCGGGCGTCAAGGTCGCCGGCAATGGCGTCGATGCGCCCTTGCTTCACGCGGACGTCGGCGTGGAACCGGCGGCCTTCATTGACCAGTTCGGCGTTCTTGATCAGCCAGTCAGTGGACATGGGGTTTTCCTTGGGAGTGGCAACGGCGGAAGGTAAAATGCCCGGGGACAGGGTCCTCACCCCCCTCGCACAGGGGCTGGCACCGTAGCAGGCGCCAGCCGGCGAGCGCGCCACCTTTGAGCGGACCAAAGCGCACGACGGCAATCCGTGCATAATCGGAACAGCTGGGATGGAAACGGCAGCGCTGACCCAGCAGGGGGCTTAGCCAGCGCTTGTAGAAGCCGAGCAGTAAAAGTATCAGTCGGGTCACGACGGTTTGACGCTGCCGAAACAGCTTGCGGCATGTAGTGTCACAAGTATTCCAGAAGCGAGGTTGCCGGTGTAAGCCGCATGGGCTATAACACCCGGCCGCCAAGGCCAAAAATGGTGAAGGGATATGGCGAAAACGACGCGTAGTGCGACAGCCACCAAGCCGCAGAAGGGAAAGACTGCCGGCAAGGTGAAAGACGTCAAGGCAGTCAAGAAGGCCGCTGCCAGCCGCAGTGCGGCTCCGGCCAAGGCCGTTGCTGCCAAGAAACCGGCTGCCAAGAAGGCGCCGGTGAAGAAGGTTGCCGCCGCCAAGAAGCCCGCCGCCAAGAAGGTTGTCGCCAAGGCCCCGGCCAAGAGCGTCGCCAAGAAGGCAGCCCCCAAGCCCCAGGCCAAGAAACCGGCACCGGCCAAGAAACCGGTCGTGGCCAAGAAGATAGAGAAGCCGGTCGCCAAGAAAGTTGCGGCGCCCGCCAAGAAACAGCCGCCCAAGCCAGTGGCCAAGCCGGTAAAGCCGGCGGCGGCACCGGCGAAGGCCGCAGCCCCCAAGGCTGCACCCGCCAAGCCGGCGGCCAAGGCCGTCCCCGCCAAGCAGCCTGTGGCTGCGCGGCAGGCGACGCCGGCCCCGGTCAAGGCAGCCCCGGTTCCCCCCGCGGCGCCGGCCAAGCCGGCTTCCTCGGCCCTTGCGGGCAAGGTAGCCAGCGCGACCGCGCGACATACCCCCATTAAATCTCAGAAAGCCCAGCAGTCCTCGATGAACAAATCCGCAACTCTCGACAATGGCATCACCCGCGAAGACGGTCGCTATGCGCTGCCTTCCACCACGCTGATCGACCTGCCCAAGGGTTACCGTCCTTCCTCGAACGACGAGGAGTACATGAACCCCAAGCATCTGGCGTACTTCCGCAACAAGCTGCGCGAATGGCGCGAGCAGTTGGTGGAAGAATCCCGTCAGACCATGGAAAACCTGCGTGACGAAGTGCGTGACGTGGGCGACGAGGCCGAGCGCGCCACCCGCGAGACCGAAAACTCGCTGGAACTGCGCACGCGTGACCGCTACCGCAAGCTGATCTCCAAGATCGACAAGGCGCTGCGTCGCATCGAAGAAGGTCGCTACGGTTACTGCGAAGAGACCGACGAGGAAATCGGCCTGGAGCGCCTCGACGCCCGTCCGATCGCCACCCTATCGCTCGATGCGCAGGAGCGTCGCGAACATCTGCAGAAGCAGATGGGCGACTGACGGCGAGCTTCATGCTGCCTGCCGCTTGAACCAAAGCCCCGTCCTGCACGGGGCTTTGTGTTTCTGCGACCCGTCCGGCGATCAGGCTTTCAGCATGGCCGCCGCGTACGCCTTGATCTTCGCCAGCATGGCGGCAAGGCCGTTGGAGCGGGTGGGCGAAAGGTGCTTGGCCAGGCCGATGGCCTCGATGAAGCGTGGATCGGTGGCGACGATGTCGCGCGCCGAGCGGTCCGAATACACGCGAAGCACCAGTGCGATCAGGCCCGAGACGATGGCGGAGTCGCTGGTGGCCTGGAAATGCAGCTTGTCGGCATTGCCGCTGGGCACCAGCCACACCATCGACTGGCAACCGTGGACGCGGTAGTCCTCGATTTTCAGATCGTCCGGAAACTCGGGCAGTTGCTTGCCCAGGTCGATCAGGTACTGGTAGCGCTCGGTCCAGTCTCCAAAGAAGGCAAATTCGTCGACGATTTCTTGCTGCGCCTGGTCGGCGCTCAGGTGGGCGATGGCATTCATGGGGGGATTATCGCGCGTTTGGGGGTGGGGCGCCTTTTGCTTTCTTTTCCTATCTGGAAAAGGGGGGGCGTGCGTCGCCGCTTCATCAATGCCGTCATCCCAGCGAAGGCTGGGATCCAGTGACTTTGTTCTTGGCCTTTGGTCTCGCGCGTTTCCGCGATCGGGCCGCTTACGCCGCGGGGGCGTTTCGACCTTCTGCCGAAGGCCGAGTCACTTTTCTTTGCTGGCCCAAAGAAAAGTAACCCAAAGAAATGGCCTTAAAGGCTCGCAGCATGCCGTTAGGAAAAGCCCGAACGGCTGAGGATCGTTGTTGCTTGGCAACCTCCGCCTCTACACAGCGGGTACTGCAATGCGCTTCGCAACGCGCCGAAGCGGAGAGGACTTAACGCCGAGCGTCGTGCCGCAGGGCGGCACCTCCTTCCTTGCCACTTGGGTGTTCACGTTGAACATCACCTGTCGCTCGTCCTCTCCCGTTCGGGAGAGGACTGGGGTGTGCACTGAGGCGAGAAAGAACGGGCTTTGAACGTTGCGGGAAACTCACTGTAGGAGCGCACCTTGTGCGCGACCGCAGCGCCGCGCCGATACCGCTCCGCCAGATTGCCGCACACCGGCGGCGCCCCGCGGCTCAACCCTTGATCACACTCCACCGCGTCCCCTGCGCACCATCCTCAATCGCAATACCCATCGCAGTCAGTTCTTCACGAATGGCATCGGCGCGCTTGAAATCCTTCCCTGCACGTGCGGCGCGGCGCTCTTCCAGCAAGGCTTCGATGCGGGCTTCGTCCACTTCGGTGGCCGCGCCGCCGGCCTGCTTGAACCAGCTTTCCGGATCCTGCTGCAGCAGGCCCAGCACGGCGCCGGCGCCAAGCAGGGCGGCCTTGGCTTCGGCGCTGCCGGACTGGCGGGCTTCATCGGCCAGCTGGGACAGTTCGGCCAGGGCCTGCGGGGTGTTCAGGTCGTCGCACAGCGCCGCTTCAACGGTGGCCGGAATGGGCAGGTTGGCGGTGTCCACTTCCACATCGACCAGATCGCGCAGCACGCGGTACCAGCCGTCGAGGGTGCTGATGGACTGGGTGATGGCGCCATCGGACCAGTCCAGCGGCTGGCGGTAGTGGCCGCGCAGCAGCAGCAGGCGCAGGGCTTCGGCCGGGTGCTCCTTCAGCAGTTCGTGCACCAGCATCACGTTGCCCAGCGACTTGGACATCTTGCGGCCGCTGAAGGTGAGCATGCCGTTGTGCAGCCAGAAGCGCGCGAACACCTTGCCACCGTGCGCGCAGGTGGACTGGGCGATCTCGTTCTCGTGGTGCGGAAACTGCAGGTCGACGCCGCCGGCGTGAATGTCGATGGTGTCGCCCAGGTGGGCTTCGCTCATGGCCGAGCACTCGATGTGCCAGCCCGGACGGCCGCGGCCCCAGGGGCTGTCCCAGCCGGGGAGTTCCGGCGTGGACGGCTTCCACAGCACGAAGTCGCCGGGACTCTTCTTGTACGGGGCCACCTCCACGCGGGCGCCAGCCAGCAGTTCTTCCGGGTCGCGCCCGGACAGCTCGCCATAGGCCGGGTACGAATCCACCTCGAACAGCACGTGGCCTTCGGCGGCGTAGGCGTGGCCGCCGGCGATCAGGCGCTCGATCATGGCGATGATCTGGGGGATGTGCGCGGTGGCAAGGGGTTCCACGTCCGGCGGGGCAATGCCCAGCCCCGCCATGTCTTCCCGGTAAGCCTGGGCGTAGCTGGTGGTGATGGTTTCGATGCCCACGCCCAACTGCTGGGCGGCGGCATTGATCTTGTCGTCGACGTCGGTGATGTTGCGGGCGTAGACCACGTTCGGGTAATGGCGGCGCAGCAGTTTGGCCAGCACGTCGAACACCACCGGGCCGCGCGCGTTGCCGATGTGCACGTAGTTGTAGACCGTTGGCCCGCACAGATACATGGTGACCCGGTTGGGGTCGAGCGGGGCGAACGCTTCCACGCGGCGCGTCAGGTTGTTGTGCAGCGAAATCGGCATCGGTCAGGTGGTCCGGACGGTGGGGCCGGCGCCGGGCGGCGCGGGCCAGTCGCGCATCTTAACAAGGCAAGGGGCGGGCCGCAGGCGACGGCTCCCGTGGACGACCGGGTGGGCAGGGCGGCACGGGCGACGAATGTCGACCAACAAGGGGCGGGCGTAAGCCGATTCTCTAAGCGTTGATTCAGTGTGAATTTGGTGGAATGGATGCTAGAGGTGCACAGATGCGCCCGTAGTTGCTCCTAGCGGAGGTCGTAATGACCAAGTGGTTGTTCCCCGCGCTGGTGCTGTCCCTGGTGACCACCGGCGTGTTTGCGCAGGATGCGCGGTACCCGAATCAGCAAAATGACGACAACAACACCCACTATGGATGGGCGGATGTGTTGCGCGTCGATCCCGTCTATGGCGTGGCACGCACCGAAGTGCCGCGCCAGGAATGCTATGACCAGCAGGTGGTGCGCCAGGCTCCGAGCCAGGGCTCGACGGCCGGCACCATTCTGGGTGCCGTCGTGGGCGGTGTGCTGGGCAGCACGGTGGGCAAGGGCAATGGCCGTACCGCGGCGACGGTGGCCGGCGCAGTGGCCGGCGGGGCGGTGGGCAATGGGGTGACCCAGTCGGGTGGTGGCGAGTACGCCAGCACCGAAACCCATTGCCGCCAGGTCAGCGAGGTCAGCGAGCAGCGCCGGATCATGGGCTACGACGTGGAATACCGTTACCGGGGCGAGGTGTACCTGTCCCGGCTCAACTACGACCCCGGCGAGCGCCTGCGCGTGCGGGTGAGCGTTTCTCCCGCCGACTGAGATTCGCCAGATCGCCGCCTTCGGGCGGCGATCTGCTGCCGGGGCTTGCCTTTTGGATCGTTTCTTGTTGCATGGCAGCGAAATTCCCGTCATGATGGGTGTTCAACCTACCGGAACGTCCATGTCCGCAGCCGTCTATACCGCCACTGTCCTCACTAGCGCCCGCATGGCCGCTGGGATGACGTCGCGTGCTCGCCGACCGCTGCTCCGCCAATTGGCCGGGTAGGCTGTCGCACGCGTTTAACGTGCATAGACGACAAAACCCGGCCTACAGCCGGGTTTTTTTGTTTCCGGGATTTGAATTTCGACAAAGGCAACTTCCACCATGACGCTTCGCCACTTTCTGACCACCCAGGATTACAGCCGCGCCGAGATCGACGCACTGCTCGATGAAGCCGCGGCCTTCAAGCGCTCTCCCCGTGGCCAGCAGCTGGCCGGCAAGTCGGTGGCGCTGATGTTCTTCAATCCCTCCATGCGTACGCGCACCAGCTTCGAGCTGGGTGCCTTCCATATGGGCGGCCACGCCATCGTGCTGGCGCCGGGCAAGGACGCGTGGCCGATCGAGTTTGAAGCCGGCACCGTGATGGACGGCGATACGGAAGAGCACATCGCCGAAGTGGCGCGCGTGCTGTCGCGTTACGTGGACCTGATTGCCGTGCGCGCCTTTCCCAAGTTCCAGGACTGGGCGGTGGATCGCGAGGACAACGTCATCAAGGCGTTCGCCAAGTACGCCACGGTGCCGGTGATCAACATGGAAACCATCACCCATCCGTGCCAGGAGCTGGCCCACGCGCTGGCACTGAAGGAGCACCTGGGCAACCTGCAGAACAAGAAATACGTGCTCACCTGGACGTACCACCCCAAGCCGCTCAACACGGCCGTGGCCAACTCCGCGTTGCTCATCGCCACCAAGATGGGCATGGACGTGACCTTGCTGTGCCCCACGCCCGACTACGTGCTGGACGATCGCTACATGCAATTCGGTTACCAGAACGCGAAGGAGAACGGCGGTTCGCTCAAGGTGAGCCACGACATCGAAGAGGCTTATCGCGGCGCGGACGTGGTCTATGCCAAGAGCTGGGGCGCGCTGCCGTTCTTCGGTCGCTGGGAACAGGAAAAGCCCATCCGCGAGGCCAACAAGCACTTCATCGTGGACGAGGCCAAGATGGCGCTGACCAACAACGGGCTTTTCAGTCACTGCCTGCCGCTGCGCCGCAACGTCAAGGCAACCGACGCCGTGATGGATTCGCCTGCCTGCATCGCCATCGATGAAGCGGAAAACCGCCTGCATGTGCAGAAGGCCGTGATGGCCTCGCTGATCGGCCAGCGCTGACCATGTACCAGCCCGCGCACTTCAAGGAGGCTGACGGCGAAACGCTGCACGCGCTGATGCGCGCGTACCCGTTCGCCACCGTGGTGACGGGCGGGGAAGGCGGACTTGCCGCCAATCATCTGCCGCTGGAGCTGGTTGATGGCCAGCTGCATGGGCACGTGGCGGGCGGCAACGAGCTGGCGCGCATGGATGGCGCCGAGGTGTTGGTGATCTTCCGCGGTCCGGACGGCTATATCAGCCCGAACTGGTACCCGAGCAAGCACGAAACCCATCGCGAAGTGCCCACCTGGAACTACGCGGTGGTGCATGTGCATGGTCGCCTGCGCACCACCCGCGATGCCGCCTGGCTGCGCCAGCTGCTGGATCGCCTGACCGATCGCCATGAGGCCGGGCAGCCGGTGCCGTGGCAGGTGTCCGATGCGCCGGAAGACCAAGTCGAGAAGATGCTGCGCGCCATCGTCGGGCTGGAGATCTCCATCGACCGCATCGAAGGCAAGTTCAAGCTAAGCCAGAACCACCCGGCCGCCAATCGGGCAGGCGTGCGTGCCGGCCTGGGCGAACGCGCCGGTCGCGGCGATGCCGAGTTGGCGGAACTCATGTCACAACAAGAGGGCAGGTCGTGAGCCATACGCATCAACACCGCTACCAGGTCGACGTCACCTGGACGGGCAATCAGGGAACCGGAACCAAGACCTATCAGGGTTATGGTCGCGGCCACGAGATCCGCATCGCGGGCAAGCCCACGCTGGAGGGTTCGTCCGACCCGATGTTTCGCGGCGACGCCAGCAAGCACAACCCTGAAGACATGCTGGTGACGGCGCTTTCCACCTGCCACATGCTGTCCTACCTGCACCAGGCGGTACTGGCGGGCGTGGTGGTGACCACCTATGCGGACAGCGCCGAGGGCGCGATGGAAACGGACGTCCATGGCGGCCATTTCACCGAGGTGGTGCTGCATCCAGTGGTCACCATCAGCGCCGACAGCGACCCGGCCAAGGCCGAGGCAGCGCACGAACCCGCGCACCATGGCTGTTTCATTGCCAATTCCGTGAACTTCCCGGTGCGCGTGGAGCCGCGTATCGTGGTTGAATCTATCTAGTCATTTATCCGTTTAGCCATCCATTTCAGGATCCGCAAGTCATGAGCAAAGACATCGTTCTCGCCTTCTCCGGTGGCCTCGACACCAGTTTCTGCGTGCCTTACCTCAAGGAACGCGGCTGGGCCGTGCACACCGTCTTCGCTGATACCGGCGGCGTGGATGCCGAGGAGCGCGCCTACATTGAGCAGCGCGCCAAGGAACTGGGCGTGGCCAGCCA
This sequence comes from Dyella telluris, assembly GCF_014297575.1. Classification (NCBI taxonomy): domain Bacteria; kingdom Pseudomonadati; phylum Pseudomonadota; class Gammaproteobacteria; order Lysobacterales; family Rhodanobacteraceae; genus Dyella; species Dyella telluris. The sequence continues at coordinate 3,648,251 of NZ_CP060412.1, forward strand.
TGTCACGGTCGACGGCGGCCCGGCGATCTGGAACGGTTTCGTGAAGCCCTTCGTGCAGGCGGGCGAGGCCTATCAGGGCCAGTACCCGCTGCTGGTGTCCGACCGCTACCTGATCGTGGATGCCGCCATTGCCCGCGCCAAGGAGCTGGGCACCAAGGCCATCGCGCACGGCTGCACCGGCATGGGCAACGACCAGGTGCGTTTCGACCTGGCCGTGAAGGCGCTGGGCGACTACCAGATCGTGGCGCCGATCCGCGAGATCCAGAAGGAACACACCCAGACCCGCGCCTACGAGCAGGCCTATCTGGAAGAGCGCGGCTTCGATGTGCGCGCCAAGCAGAAGAGCTACACCATCAACGAGAACCTGCTGGGCGTGACCCTTTCCGGTGGCGAGATCGACCACTGGAAGACGCCGGGTGAAGGTGCGCGTGGCTGGTGCAAGCCGCGTTCCGAATGGCCGTCCGAGAAGCTGTCGGTCACCGTGGGCTTCGAGAAGGGCGAAGCCGTGTCGCTCAATGGCGAAAAGCTGCCGGGCGCCAAGCTGCTGGCCAAGCTCAACGAGCTGTTCGCGCCGTACGGCGTGGGCCGTGGCATGTACACCGGCGACACCACCATCGGCCTCAAGGGCCGCATCGTGTATGAAGCGCCGGGCCTGATTTCCCTGCTCACCGCGCATCGTGCGCTGGAAGAAGCCGTGCTGACCAAGCAGCAGAACCGCTTCAAGCCGGACGTGGCACGCAAGTGGGTGGAAGTGGTGTACGAAGGTTTCTTCCACGATCCGATCAAGACCGACCTGGAGGCCTACCTGACCTCCAGCCAGAGCACGGTCAATGGCGAAGTGGTGCTGGAAACCTCGGGCGCGCAGGTGACGGCGGTGGAAGTGCGTTCGCCGCACATCCTCAATGCCAAGGGCGCGACCTACGCGCAGTCGGCCGACTGGGGCGTGGAAGAGGCCGAGGGCTTCATCAAGCTGTTCGGCATGAGCAGCACCCTGTGGGCGGAAATCAACCGCAGCTGAGCGACGGAAGGAGCGCGGCACGATGGGCGACAATCTGCACATTTCCACGGACAAGGATCAGCTCGACCTCGCGCTGATCCATGATTTCCTTTCGACCGGCTCAAGCTGGGCGCAGGGGATTTCGTTGTCGACGGTGCGTCGTTCCATCGAGCATTCGCTGTGTTTCGGCGGCTACGTGGGCAGCGGCCAGGTGGCGTTCGCGCGGGTCATTTCCGACTTCGCCACCTTCGCCAATCTTGTCGACGTGTTCGTGCTCCCAGCCCATCGCGGCAAGGGCTATGGCAAGTGCGTGGTGGATGCGGTGATGTCGCATCCCCATCTGCAGGGGCTGCGCCGGTTCACCCTGGCCACCTTCGACGCACACGAGCTTTACGCACGCCATGGCTTCACCACGCCTGTCCGCCCGGACACGCTGATGGAAATCTATCGGCCCGGCATTTATCAATCGGCTCCGTGATTACGGAGCCGTCGATGCACTTTCTACGACGGACCTCATGAGCGCATTACTGGACGACACCCTTCGACATCTTCGCGCGCTGGTCAGCTACGACACGCGCAATCCGCCACGTGAGATCGGCACCGGTGGCATTTTCGATTACCTGCGGGACAACCTGCCGGGCTTCGACGTCACCGTGACCGACTACGGCGCGGGTGCCGTGACGCTTTACGCCGTGCGCGGCAAGCCGAAGGTGCTGTTCAACGTGCATCTGGATACGGTGCCCGATTCCCCGCACTGGACGGCCAGCCCGCACGAACTGCGCGTGACCGAAGACCGCGCCATCGGCCTGGGTGCCTGCGACATCAAGGGTGCTGCCGCCGCGCTGGTGGCCGTGGCCAATGTCACCAAGGGTGACATGGCGCTGCTGCTGTCCACCGACGAGGAAGCCAACGATCCGCGCTGCATCGCCGGGTTCCTGAAGGACAAGCCCGCTTACGACGCGATTATCGTGGCCGAGCCCACCAAGGGTGAGGCGGTGCTCGCACATCGCGGCATCCACTCCGTGCACATGCGCTTCAAGGGTCAGGCCGGTCACGCGTCGGGCGAGCAGAAGCCCAGCGACAGCGCCGTGCACCAGGCGGTGCGCTGGGGCGCGGCCGCGCTGGATCACGTGGAGAAGCTGGCGCACGAGCGTTTCGGTGGCCTGACCGGCCTGCGCTTCAACATCGGTCGTGTGGATGGCGGCATCAAGGCGAACATGATCGCCCCGTCGGCGGAGGTCCGTTTTGGCTTCCGCCCGTTGCCGACCATGGCGCCTGCCCAGTTGCTGGAAACCTTCCGCACGCTGGTCGAGCCGCATCCGGTGTCGTTCGAAGAACTGTTCCATGGCGATTCGCTGCCGGCCGGCGACACCGCCACTGCCGAAGCACGCCGCCTCGCCGCGCGTGACCTGGCTGACGAACTCAACATTCCCATTGGCAATGCCGTGGACTTCTGGACCGAGGCGGCGCTGTTCTCCGCCGCCGGCTACATCAGCTTCGTGTACGGCCCCGGCGATATCGCGCAGGCGCACACCGCCGACGAGTGGGTCTCGCTCGATCAGCTGAAGCATTACGCCGACACCATTTACCGCATCATCGACAAGAGTTGAACAACGTGGAAGCCCACAAGCACACCCGGAAAACCATCGTGCGCCTGCTTTCGAGCATGGGGAGCGCGAAGGAGATCCAGCAATACCTCAAGCGCTTCTCGCAGCTCGACGCCAAGCGCTTCGCCGTGGTCAAGGTCGGTGGCGCGGTGCTGCGCGATGACCTGCCGGCACTGACTTCGTCGCTGACCTTCCTGCAGCAGGTGGGCCTGACCCCGATCGTGCTGCACGGCGCGGGTCCGCAGCTGGACGAGGAGCTCTCGGCCGCCGGCATCGAGAAGCACACGGTGAATGGCCTGCGCGTGACCACGCCCAAGGCGCTGGCCATCGTGCGCAAGGTGTTCCAGGAGCAGAACCTGCGCCTGGTCGAGGCGCTGCAGACCATGGATACGCGTGCCACGTCCGTGCCGTCTGGCGTGTTCACGGCCAGCTATCTGGACCGCGATACCTATGGTCTGGTCGGCAAGGTCAGCAGCATCAACCTGGCACCGATCGAAGCCAGCCTGCGTGCCGGCTCCATTCCGGTGATTGCCAGCCTGGGCGAAACGGAAGAGGGTCAGATCCTCAACGTCAACGCCGACTTCGCCGCCAATGAACTGGTGCGCGTGCTGCAGCCGTACAAGATCGTGTTCCTTACCGGCACCGGCGGCCTGCTGGACGACAAGGGCAACATCATCGACTCGATCAACCTGAGCACCGAGTTCGACCACCTGATGTCGCAGCCCTGGATCAACGGCGGCATGCGCCTGAAGATCGAACAGATCGCGGACCTGCTGGGCGACCTGCCGCTGACCTCGTCGGTGTCGATCACCAAGCCGTCGGAACTGGCCAAGGAGCTGTTCACCCACAAGGGGTCGGGCACGCTGGTGCGTCGTGGCGAAAAGGTGAAGCGCTTCGAGTCGTGGGAGGGCATCGACCAGGCGCGCATGCGCGAGCTGATCGAATCCAGCTTCGGTCGCTCGCTGGTGCCCGATTACTTCGAGCGCACCACGCCATTCCGCGTGTACGTAAGTGAAAACTATCGCACCGCGATGATCCTTACCATGGAAGACGGCCTGCCGTACCTGGACAAGTTCGCCGTGCTCGACGACGCGCAGGGCGAAGGCCTTGGCCGTGCCGTATGGCAGGTGATGCGCGAGGAGAATCCGCAGCTGTTCTGGCGTTCGCGCCACGGCAACGCCGTCAACCATTTCTACTACGCCGAATCGGATGGCTGTCTCAAGCAGCCGCGCTGGAAAGTGTTCTGGTACGGCATCGAAGACTTCGACACGATCGCCAGCTGCGTCGCGCATTGCGCGCAGCGCCTGCCGACCCTGGTGGACTGACCCATGAGCACGACAAAACATCGCATCGGCATTGTCGGCGCCCGTGGCCATACCGGTGCGGAGCTCATCCGCCTGGTGGCCGCGCATCCGGCGCTGGAACTGTCTTTTGTCTCTTCGCGTGAGCTGGATGGCCAGCGCGTGGCCGACCACGTGGACGGTTTCCCCAGCGAACTGCGCTACGCCAGCCTCGACGCCGATGCCGTGGCGGCGCAGGGCGCCGACGTGGTGGTGCTCGCGCTGCCGAACGGCAAGGCTGCGCCGTACGTGGAAGCCATCGACAAGGCCAAGCCCGACACGCTGGTCGTCGACCTGTCGGCCGACTATCGCTTCAACGAGAAGTGGTACTACGGCCTGCCGGAGCTGACCCGTCAGTTGTGGCGTGGCGAAAAGCGCATCAGCAATCCGGGTTGCTATGCCACGGCGATCCAGCTGTCCATCGCGCCGCTGAAGGACCTGCTGGCGGCGCCGCCGGTGAGCTTCGGCGTGTCCGGCTACTCGGGTGCGGGTACCACCCCGTCCGACAAGAACGATCCGGAAAAGCTGCGCGACAACCTGATGCCGTATTCGCTCACCGGCCACATGCACGAGAAAGAGGCCAGCCGCCACCTCAATGTGCCGGTGGAATTCATGCCGCACGTGGCGCCGCATTTCCGTGGCCTCACGGTCACCACCAACCTCTATCTGGCCCGCCAGGTGAAGCGCGAAGACATCGTCAACCGCTTCAAGGGTGCCTACGAGGGCGAGAAGCTGGTGCACGTGGTGGATGAGGCACCCTGGGTTAGCCATATCGCGCACAAGCACCACGTGGATATCGGCGGTTTCGCCGTGTCCAACGACGGCAAGCGCGTGGTGGTGGTGGCGACGCTCGACAACCTGCTCAAGGGCGCAGCGACGCAGGCCATGCAGAACATCAATCGCGCCATTGGCGTGGACGAATACACCGCGATTCCGGTTTAAGAGCGAGAAGTGAGTTGAGAAGAGTGAGTGGCGAGAGAAGGGCGCGCATGCACCGGCTCTCTCTCGTTCCTCACTTCTGTCTTCTATTTTCCAAGGATTTGTTATGGCTCAGCCTCTCTGGCAAAAATCCAACATCAAGATCGACGCGCGCATCATGGCGTTCCTCGCCGGCGACGACGTGGTGCTGGACCGCGAGTTCTTCCTGCACGACATCACCGCCAGCAAGGCCCATGTGGAAGGTCTGGCGAATATCGGCGTGGTGAGCGCCGACGAGGCCGCCGCGCTCAAGCGCGAGCTGGACGTGCTGGCGGATGATTTCCGTGCCGGCAACTTCGTGCTGGACGACCGCTATGAAGACGGCCACTCGGCCATCGAGGCGCGCCTGACCGAGCGCCTGGGCGATGCGGGGCGTCGCGTGCACACGGGCCGCAGCCGCAATGACCAGATTCTGGTGGCCACGCGCCTGTGGCTGAAGGAGCAGCTGGCTGCGCTGGAGCAGTATTCCCGCGCCATTGCCAAGGTCTGCCTCGATCGCGCCGCCCAGCCGGCCGTGCCGCTGCCGGGGTACACGCACCTGCAACGCGCGGTGGTGTCCTCTACTGGCATGTGGTTCGCCGGTTTCGCCGAGGCGTTCATCGACAACACGCTGCGGGCGAAGCAGACCGCCTTGCTCATTGATGCCAACCCGCTGGGCACGGCTGCCGGTTATGGCGTGAACCTGAAGCTGGATCGCGAGCACACCACGCAGGCGCTGGGCTTTGCCCGCATGCAGGTATCGCCGATCTACGCGCAGCTGTCGCGTGGCAAGTTCGAAATGGCTGTGCTTGAAGCCATTGCCGCCGCGCTGCTGGACGTGCGCCGCCTCGCCTGGGATCTCTCGCTGTTCACCACGGCGGAATTCAATTTCGTGAAGCTGCCGAGCGAATACACCACCGGCAGCTCCATCATGCCGAACAAGCGCAACCCGGACGTGGTAGAACTGCTGCGCGCCAGCTACGCCAGCGTGGCTGCTGCCCGCACCGAGATCGAGCAGCTGCTGTCGTTGCCGTCGGGCTATCAGCGCGACCTTCAGTTCTCCAAGGGCTCGCTGTTCCATGGCTGCCGGCATGGCCTGGCCGCGCTGGAGCTGGTGCCAGACCTGCTGGCCCGCATGGAGTGGAACGAGCCGGCCATGCGCGCCGCCATCGAGCCGGCCATGTACGCCACCGACGTGGCGATCGAGCAGGCCGCGGCAGGTGTGCCGTTCCGTGACGCCTACCGCGCGGCTGCCGATGCGGCGGCTTCCGCGGGCGAAGGGCGCACGCCCGAGGCCAGCCTGGCGGCCCGCGTGTCGCCCGGATCTGGCCATGACCTGCGCCTGGATGAATTGCGCGATAGACTCAGCCGTCTGGACGGCTAAACGGTGAAAGGCATGGGGACCGTCAGTACGGGGAATGCCGAACATTACACATGGGGTCAGGGGTGCGATGGCTGGCATTTGCTGGCCGGCGACGACCTCAGCATCATCGAGGAGCGCATGCCGCCGGGCACGTGGGAAGCCCGCCACCGGCATGCGCGGTCCCGCCAGTTCTTCCGTGTACTGGAAGGCGAGCTGACCATCGAGCTCGAAGGGGTCACCCATCGGGTCGCTGCGGGGTGTGGCTTGCACGTACCTCCGGGCACGGCCCATCAGGTGCGCAACGACAGCCAGGGCGACGCGCGGATGCTGGTGGTGTCCTCGCCACGCAGCCATGGGGATCGCATCGACGCTCCGCCGGAGCCGCAGCCATGAGCGGTGCGATGCAGGCGCAAGCCATTCCCGAACAGGCGCTGCCAGCCTGGCGCCGCGCCGTGCTGAAGGTGGGCAGTAACCTGCTGGCCGCTGACGGTGGCGGCCTCACGCCGCACTACGCCAAGGCGCTGGCGGGTTTCATCCAGGCCAGCCGCGATGCCGGCCGGCAGGTCGTGCTGGTGTCGTCCGGTGCGGTGGCCGCAGGGCGTGCTCAGTTGCGGGCCCATGCTCCCAGCGGTGGCGATCTGGCGGCCCGGCAGGCGCTGGCCGCACTGGGACAGGCGCCGATGATCGCGCTCTGGCAGTCGCTGAGCCCGCGGCCAGTGGCGCAGGTGCTGCTGACCCATGACGACCTGCGCAATCGCCGGCGTTACCTCAATGCCCGTGCCACCTTGCGTGAACTGCTCGCGCTGGACGTGTTGCCTGTGGTGAACGAGAACGACACGGTGGCCGTCGACGAGCTGAAGCTGGGCGACAACGACAACCTTGCCGCCATCGTCGCGGCGCTGGTCGATGCCGACCTGCTGCTGATCGCCTCGGACATTGACGCGCTCTACACCGCCGACCCGCGTCGCGACCCCACGGCCGTGCCGTTGGGGCGAGTGGAGGCGCTCACGCCCGAGGTGCTGGCCATGGCCGGGGGCAGCGGCAGCAGCGTCGGCACGGGTGGCATGCGCACCAAGCTGGAGGCTGCGGCCAAGGCAGCCGCGGCCGGCGTGCCCACCGCGCTGTTCAGCGGCCGGAACGAGGACGCGGCACGGGCGCTTGTCCACGGCCGGCTCCGCGGCACCTATTTCGCCGTCGCCCGCAGTCGCATGCAGGCCCGCAAATACTGGCTGCGCCACGCACCTGCCGCACCGGGACGCATCCACGTGGATGAGGGCGCGGTGCGCGCGCTCACCGGCGGTCGTGCTTCGCTGCTCCCGGGCGGCGTTCGCGACGTCAGTGGCGAGTTTCATCGCGGCGACCTAGTGGAGATCGTCGATGCCGCCGGACATCCGGTGGCGCGTGGCCTGTGCCAGTACGGCGATGGCGAAGTGAGGCGCCTGGCGGGGCGACACAGCCGCGATATCGAAGCCGTGCTGGGTTACAGCTACGGTTCGGAGATCGTGCACCGGGACGATCTCGCCACGCTGGCGGATATCGAAACGACGGGAGAGATCGACGCATGAGCGACATTCGTTCGCAGGCCCTGGCATGCCGCGATGCGGCCCCGCTATTGGCCATGCTGGACAGCACGGCCAAGCGCGCGTTGCTGGCCGACATGGCGGCGGCGCTGGAGCGCCACGAAGACGACATCCTCGCGGCCAACGCGAAGGACATGCAGCACGCGGCAGGAAAGGGCGTGCATGGCGCGATGCTCGACCGGCTTCGCCTGGATGAATCGCGCATCAGGGCGATGGCCGATGGCCTGCGCGACGTGGCTGCGCTGCCCGACCCGGTCGGCGTGGTCACGCATCGCGATACGCTGGCCAACGGCGTGGTGGTCGAGCGCGTGCGCATTCCGCTGGGCGTGGTGGCGATGATCTACGAGGCTCGCCCCAACGTAACCGCGGACGCTGCCGCGCTGTGCCTGATGGCGGGCAATGCGGTGATCCTGCGTGGCGGCTCCGAAGCGGTCGAATCCAATCGTGCGATCGCAGCGGCACTTCACGAGGCGCTGCACGCCCACGGATTACCCGCCGCCGCGGTCACCGTGGTGGACGACCTGCGTCGCGACACCATGGTGGAGCTGCTGCAACTGAGCGACATCGTGGATCTGGCCATTCCTCGCGGCGGCGAAGGGCTGATTCGGTTCGTGACCGAGCACGCGCGCGTACCCGTGATCAAGCACTACAAGGGCGTATGCCACTTGTACGTGGATGGTTCGGCGGACCTCACGCTGGCGCTGAACCTGCTGGTCGATGGCAAGGCTTCGCGACCCGGGGTGTGCAACGCACTTGAAACCGTGCTGATCCATCGCGATGTCGCCGCGGAATTCCTGCCGCGTGCCGCAGCGGCACTGCGCGAGCGTGGCGTGGACCTGCGCGGCGACGAGGCCACCCGCGAGCTCGTGCCGGACGCCAGCATGGCCACCGATGACGACTACGCCGCCGAATTCCTGGACCTGATCATTGCCGTGCGCGTGGTCGATGGCCTGGGTGAAGCCATTGCCCATATTCGTCGTTACGGTTCGGATCACACGGAAGTCATCGCCACCAGCGATGAGGCGGCCGCGCAGCGCTTCGTGCAGTCATTGCGCTCGGCGGTGGTGATGGTCAATGCGTCCTCTCGTTTCTCCGATGGCAGCCAGCTCGGGCTGGGTGCAGAGATCGGCATCTCCACCACGCGACTGCATGCCTACGGGCCCATGGGTGCGGAATCGCTGACCATCGAGCGCTACGTGGTGCGCGGGAGAGGGCAGGTGCGGCATCAGGAAAGCCGCATCGGTTGAGGACGCCACCCTTCGTGGTGCGGCTTTTGTAGGAGCGCACCCTGTGCGCGATCGGGCCAGCGGATGCCTTCGCAAAGTCCGGTCGCGCACAGGGTGCGCTCCTACACGGGTGGGAAGGCAGCTTATTTGCCGGTATCGATGGCGTGGTGGTCGTAGCTCACCACGCGTGTCATCTGCCACTGGCCGTTCTGGTAGCGCCAGATGTTCATGAACTTGCCCATGCCCTCGCACTTGCCGGTATCCATCTGGCAGAAGCGGTGCGTGCCCATCTCGATGGCGCCGTAATCCTTGATCGGATACACCTCGAGCGTGCCGACCAGTTCACGCCGTACCTTGTGGCAGATGTTCTTGCGGGTGGCTTCCACCACCGCCTCGCGTGAGTGCTGCACGCCGCCCTTGTCGTGATAGAACTCCACGTCGTCGCTGAAGTAGTCGCCGAAGGTCTTCATGTCACAGGTGTTGAAGGCGTCGAACACCTTGGTATCCAGCGAGGCGATGGTGCGGTTGAGGGCATCCCCCGTGGGCAGGGCATCCGTGTCGGCGGCGTGCGCCATGGCCATGGCGAACAGCGGGGCGATCAGGCTGGTCAAACGGACGATCTGCGTGTGGCGCATGGTCATTCCTTGTCTTGGGTATGCCGATCATCCAGCAATCGGCATGCAAGGGCGAGTTATGAGGCCAAGTGCTTGATAACGCGGCATCAGTATGGCCCGGTGTGGTCCCAGGCCGGTGTCCATGGACATAGTCCGGACGGATGGACGTCCGTTTGGACGCCCTGGCTCAGGTCGTTGCAGTCCAGCGGCGAACGGCCTCGGCGAACACCACGCAATCGGCGTAACGGTTGTATAGCGGCGTCGGTGAGATGCGGATGACGTCCGGTTCGCGCCAATCGCCGACGATGCCCTGTTCCATCAGGTACTCGAACAGGGCCCGGCCGCGCGCGCGGCCGCCCTGCACGCGGATGGAAAGCTGCGAGCCGCGGCGCGCCGGGTCCGCCGGCGTCACCACGTCCAGCACGTCGCTGAGCTGTGTCTGCACCAGCCATTCCAGGTAGCCGGTGAGGCGCACGGCTTTGTCGCGCAGGTTCGACATGCCGGCGCGAACGAAAATCTCCAGCGACACGCGCAGCGGCGCCAGCGCCAGGATGGGTGGGTTGCTCAGCTGCCAGCCGTCCGCGCCATAAGTGGGCACGAATTCCGGACCCATCTGGAAACGCGTGGTCTTGTCATGACCCCACCAGCCAGCGAAGCGCGGCAGGGTAGTGCGTGCGTGGCGTTCGTGCACGAAGGCGCCGCCGACCGCGCCGGGGCCGCTGTTGAGGTACTTGTAGCTGCACCAGATGGCGAAATCGCAGCCGACGTCGTGCAACTGCAGCGGGAGGTTGCCCACGGCGTGGGCAAGGTCAAAGCCGACCATGCAGCCGTGACGCTGTGCGAGACGCGTGATGGCGGCCAGGTCGAACGCCTGGCCCGTGCGGTACTGCACGCCCGGCAACATCACCAGCGCGATGCGCGAGCCATGTTCGGCCAGCACGCGCTCGATGGCTTCCATCGAAATGGTGCCGTTCGCCTCGTCGCCCGTCAGTTCGATCAGCGCGGTGGCAGGGTCGTAACCGTGGAAGCGCACCTGCGATTCCACCGCATAGCGATCGGTGGGGAACGAGCCGGCCTCGATCAGGATCGCGTGGCGTTCCGGCGTGGGGCGATAGAAGCTCACCATCATCAGGTGCAGGTTCACGCCCAGCGTGTTCATCGCCACCACTTCGGACGGCTGCGCGCCGACCACCGTGGCCAGATCGTCACGCACGAACTCGTGGTAATCCATCCACGGCAAGCGACCCTTGAAGTGGCCTTCCACCGCCAGGTTGCCCCAGTCGTCCAGCTCCGCGGCCAGGGCCTCACGCACCGCGCGGGGCTGCAGGCCCAGCGAGTTGCCGCAGAAATAATGGCTGTCGCGACCCTCGTGCGGCGGGATCAGGAATTCGTCGCGGAAGGCACGCAGCGGATCGGCGGCATCCTGGGCCTGCGCCCAGGCGAGGGTGGCTTGATACGGAGCGGACATCGGGAGTCTCTTGCGAAAGCGTCGTGCCGATGGTGGCACGACGCGGTTGGTACGGTTTACTTCAGGCGTGCGGCGATGGCGTCGCAACCCTTGTCGAACTCGGCGCGCCAGTTGGCGCCGGCCGCGCTTTGCGACGGGCGAACGCAACGCAGCTGGATGGCCTGGCCACCCTTGAACCAGTAGCGCTCGCTGTAGCTGTACTGCGCACCGTTTTCCTGCGCGGTATAGGTGAAGTTGTCAGCGGCGCCGCCGGTGGCTGCCTGGTAGCCGGTGAGGGTCTTGGCCTTGCTCATGGCGCTGGCGACGTACTGCTGGAACTCGCCTGCATTGCCCACCTGCTTCACCGTCACCGATACACGGGCGAGGTTGCCGTTGGGCGACGGGTCCGGCACCTGGAACACGCGCACCTCGGGGTCACCCTGGGTTTCCATGATGCCCATCCATTGGTCGGGCGTGCTGAAGTTGACGCTGCCGCCGGCCATGCTGACATCGGAGGCATGGGTGGCGCCGGCGAACACGAGGGCGCCGACGATAAGCGTGTTGCGGAAGAAGCTCATGCCTTTTCCTGTGAAAAAGAGTGTGGTTGGAATCGCTGCAGCGGCAACCCCAGCCATTCCAGGGCGGTGCCGTGGAAGAGCCGCGCGCGGGCCTCGTGGTCGAGTCCCAGTGACTCGATGCCGCTGCCCGGATGCTGTTCCCCCAGCGGGAAAGGATAATCGGTCCCCAGCATGACGCGCTCGATCCCGGTCACATCCAGGAGATAGCGCAGGGCTTCCGGGTCGTGCACGCAGGAGTCGAAATACAGGCGTTGCAGGTATTCGCGCGGGTTGCGGGGGTTGTCCGTGGCCACCAGGTCCGGTCGCATGCGGAAGCCATGCTCGATGCGGCCGATGGTCCAGGGGAAGCTGCCGCCGCCGTGGGCCAGCATGACGCGCAGCTTGGGCAGCCGCTCCAGCACGCCGCCGAACACCAGGCAGCAGGCCGCGCGCGACTGCTCGGCCGGCATGCCCACCAGCCAGGGCAGCCAGTACTTGGGCATGCTGGCCGCGCCCATCATGTCCCAGGGGTGCACCATCACCGCCGCACCCAGGTCCGCCGCCGCCTCGAAGAACGGGAACAGCTCCGGCGCGTCCAGGTTCCAGTCGTTGCAGTGCGAACCGACCTGCACGCCCTGCAGGCCCAGTTCGTCGATGCAGCGCTCCAGCTCGCGGATGGCCAGCTCCGGCGACTGCAGCGGCACCGTGCCGATGCCGGCGTAGTGGCGCGGGTAGTCGTTGCAGATGCGCGCCATCTCGTCGTTCAGGTGGCGATGCAGCTCCAGCGCCTGATAACCCGGCGCCCAATAGGAGAACAGCACCGGCACGGTGGACACCACCTGCACGCCCACGTCGAACCGGGCGTAATCGTCGATGCGCTGCTGCGGGTCGAACGCGGATTCCCACACTTCGCGGAAGAACTTGCCGTCCTTGTAGATGCGATGGCGCCCGTCGTTGTGGATCATCACGGGGAAGCGATCGTCACCGAACTTGGCTGCCAGGTTCGGCCAGTCACGGGGAAGGATGTGGGCGTGCGTATCGATTTTGAGCATGCACCCGAGTGTATGCCACGGCCGGGGTGCCGTCTCGGCGCGGTGCAGCGTAAAAAGGGCGGCATCGCCGGGACGCCGGCTCAGGGGTGGCGAGATCCTGTCAGCGCTGACATACCCGCCTGCTGCGTGGCTGGCGGGTGAACCGACCCCGGCAAAAAGATGCAAAGCGCAAGGATTTGCCGCCATCATGGCGGGCGCCATCGCGCTCGCTTGCCATGGGAGGCAGCATGAAGTTCCTGGTCATGATCTACAACGACGACGCCTTGCTCGAGGCCCTGCCGCAGGGCGAGTTCGATTCCATGATGCGCGGCTGTTTCGCCCATGCCGATGAACTGCGCGAGCAGGGCCACCTGCTCGATTCCGTACAGCTCGAATCGCCCGCCCAGATCAAGTCGCTGCGCATGCGCAACGACAAGATGAGCGTGATGGACGGTCCGTTCGCCGAGGCCAAGGAATACCTGGGCGGCTACAACATCATCGAAGCGGCGGACATGGACGAGGCCCTGCGCATCGCGTCGGAGTTCCCGTGGGCACGCACCGGTCGCATCGATGTGTGGCCGATGCGTGATATCGATGCCGTGAGGCGTGGCGTCGGGGGCTGAGCAGCCCCCGCTATCGACGGCAAAACCCTCATGGTAGGAGCGCACTTGTGCGCGACCGCAGAGCCATGTCGATACCGCTCCGTCAGGTGGTCGCGCACGAGTGCGCTCCTACAGGGAGCTGATCCGGCACTACACCGTCGCCGTCGACTTGCTGTGGCTGCGCCCGGTGATGTGGGCGAGGGTGTTCACGTTGTCGACCAGGCGATCGCTGATGCGCGTGAGCAGCTCGGCGGCCTGGCGGTCTTCGGCCATGTTGAGCAGCGCGGCAAAGGTGCGCTGCAGGCCGCGCAGGTCGGGCAGGCGATCGGGCGTGCGCTGGGTGCGCAGGGCGGTGGCGATGTCATGCAACGCAGTGGCTGCGTGATCGACGAAGGCGCACATTTCCGCCGTTTCCGGCAGGTTGTGGTGGTCGTCGATCAGGGCTTCCAGCGTCATGGCCGTGCGTGCCAGGCGATTCCCGTTGGCGAACAGCGCATTGGCCAGTTCCAGCAGCGGCGCGGGTGTGCCCGGTTCGGAGCGCATGCGGTCCAATGAGGCCTGCGCGTTGCTGCGCGCCGTGCGCGCTGCCGTGCGCGCCTCGCGGCGGCCATCGCGACGTTCCGGGCGGGCCAGTGCGTTGAGATAATCGGCGTAGGCATCGAGCATGTCCGACAACTCCGCACGGGCCCGGGCGCGCTCCCAGGTTGGCCACAGCACATAGGCGAGCAAGGCCATGCCGCTGCCGAGCGCGGTGTTGATCACGCGATCCATCACCGCATCGCTGGAGTTCACCCCTTCAAACGACAACAGGATGACCACGGTGCCGGTCAGCGCCGCGACCGCGACGCCGTAGTGCGCGGTGGCCAGGTAACGGAACGCCATGCACAGCACCGCCATCAGGGCCAGATGCGCCCACATGTCGTGCGGCGTGAAGTGCAGCAGTGCCGTGGTAAGCACCAGGCCGAGCACGGTGCCGACCACGCGCAGCAGGCCGAAGTTGAAGGTGGCGGCGAAGTCGGGACGCAACACGATGGCCGCCGTCATCGGCAGCCAGTAGCCGTGCGGCAAGCCGAGTTGGCGCGACACGAACAGCGTGGCCGACAGCGTGATGGCACTGCGCACGGCGTGGCGGAACGCCACCGAATGCGGCGTCAGGTTGGCGCGCAGGGTGGCGCGTGCCGAGCTGCTGCGCAGCGCGGCGGGCAGCGGTGTTTCGGCGGCGGCGGCGCGCAGTTCGCCCCGGCTGCCGGCCCAGTTGGCGTTGCGCACCACGGCGGCCAGCTGGCCGGACAAGGCGTGGATGTGGGTGGCCAGGCCATCGGCATTGCCGCCATCGCCGAGCAGGGCGTTCTCGCTGGCCTGCAAGGTCTGCAGGGCATGCTCGGCCTGTCGCGGCGACTCGGCCAGCTCCAGCGCGTCCGCCACGGCGGCAAGCACCCGTGCGGCATCACCGCGGAACATGGCGTGGATGGTGGGGTTGGCGCGCAGCTCGGCCATGGCGGTGAGCTCAAGGCGGATGCGTTCGGCCAGTTCCAGCAGCACGCCAAACGCTTCCATCGCACGGCCACGCGCGTGGTGGCGGCCGAGCAGCGTGTGCTGCAGCGTGGTCATCGCATCGGTCAGCGCGGGCACATCGGCATCGTCGTGTTCCTGCTGGCGCGCCAGCATGGCCAGGCCGCGATAGACGGCCGCCAGCGCGTGCCGCTCCGGCCGGTAACGTTGCAGCGGCCACGCGGCAACGGAGAACAGCGTGAGCAGCAGGCCACCCGCGAAGATCAGCGCCGATGCCCCCAGGGCTTCGCCAAAGCCTCGTGGTGTCGCAGCCGTCACCACCAGCAGGATCATGCTGGTCATGCCCACGCGGGTCATGTCGGGGCCGAACACCACCAGCAGCCCGCCGAAGAAGCCGAAGGCGGCCGTGGCGATCAGGATGGGAATGAGCTGGTCGCCCAGCAGGAAGCCGGTCAGCGAAGCCAGGCCCGCCGCCACCGAGGCCAGCAGCAGCCGCGCCATGCGCTGGCGGTAGGGGCCCGGCTGGTCCGAGAACATGGTGTCCAGCGCGCCCGCGCCTATGCCAAGGCCAATGCCCGGATGGCCGGCGAGTATGCCGATGGCCAGCGGCAGGATGACCGCGGCGGTGTTGCGCACGACCACGCGCACCGGCACGTCCGGCCGCTTGGTGGTGAGCAGGCTGTCGACGACCGTGGCGCGCAGCGAATAACCCGTCGAAGACATGACGCGGCGAAGCTCCTTGGCAATACCTGCATTCTGCCCCAGCGACCCTGAAGCAGGCGCGACGAATCAGGGTCAGCCGGCCGGTGTGACCATGGTTCCGCCACCGGCTCCCAGCTGTCGCGACAACGCGTACAGGATGCGCAGATCCTGGTCGTCCAGCGTGTCGCCGTCCATACCGCGGAAGTGATGGTGGAACGAATGCACCGTGGCCGTGCGGTTATCCAGTGGGTATCCGATCAGCCCCAACGCGGCCCACGGATCGAAACCCGCCGGCGGATCCACCAGTGGACCCTGCGGCCACAGGCCGAAACCCGCCTGCGCCAGCTGCGCCCACGGGAAGCGCGGACCCGGATCGTCCTTGCGGCCCGGCGCGAGATCCTCATGGCCGATGATCTGCGTGCGCGGAATGCGCAGGCGGTCGGTGAGGTCGGCGAGCAGGCGCAGCAGGCTGTCGATCTGTACCTGGGTGAAGGGCGAGTCGCCGTCGTTGTCCAGCTCGATGCCGATGGACGCGGAGTTCACGTCGGTGATGGTGCCCCAGTGCCCGGAACCCGCATGCCACGCGCGCTCGCTGTCGGCGACGAGCTGGTACAGGTGACCATCGTTGCCGATCAGATAGTGCGAGCTCACCGGGCCGCCGCTGTTGGCCGTGCGCAGTGTGTGCAGCGCCTGAGCGGCGGAATGTTCGTTGGTGAAGTGGATGACGATGAGCACCGGTCGGCGCGCATCGAAGTTGGGCGAGGGCACCCATTGGGCGATGGGGTTGCGCACCGGCGCGGGAGCACAGGCGGAAAGCACGGCCGCCAGGCACAGCGGCATCAGCAGCTGGCGGACGCGGCGTGATGGCGGGGCGGAGTGGCGCAACACGGCATTCCTTTCCTTGGCGGGACTCGGCGAACGTGCACCAGCTACCGGGTGGCGTCAAGCCAACAAAAAAAGCGCCGGGTTGCCCCGGCGCTTTCGCGTGGTTCATCAACGGCAGCGATCAGGCGCGGCCGGCGAACTCGCCCGTCAGCGTGTTCACCCACACCTTCTCTTCGTTGGTGATGTATTCGGGCACCTGGATTTCGATGCCGGTGTTGAGCTTGGCAGGCTTGGTGCGCTTGGTGGCGCTGGCACCCTTGAGTTCCGGCGCGGTGTCGACCACGGTCAGCGTCACGCTGGTCGGCACCTGCAGGCCCACCGGCGCGTCGTCGATCAGCTGCACGTAGTAGCCCTCGACGTCTTCGACGATGTAGCCCGAGTTGTCACCGACCAGTTCCGGCGACAGCAGGTACTGGGTGTAGTCCTCCTTGTCCATGAACACGAAGACTTCGCCGTCCATGTACGAGAAGTTGGCCTCGCGGCGGACCAGGTCCATTTCCTTGAGGTCGTCGTCGGCGCGCAGGCTCAGGTCAAACTTGCGGCCACCGGGGATGGAATACATGGTGAAGCGGAAGGTGACGTTGCCGCCACGCGCGGTCGGCGAGCTGCGCTCGATGTCGCGCACCTGGTAGACGGTGCCGTCGTGTTCGACCACGTTGCCTTTCTTGACGTCGGAAGCTTTCATAAGGGCCAGGAGTGAGTGAATAGATGTGAGTAGTGAGAGAGCGAGGCGTGGAGAGTGCATCTCTCACTCCTCACTTATCTTCCCTGTTTTCTGCTTACTTGGGCTGCAGGCGCACCGCGCCATCAAGGCGGATGGTTTCGCCGTTGATGTAGCGGTTGCCGAGGATGAAGCCCACCGTGGTGGCGTATTCGTCCGGCTTGCCCAGGCGCGACGGGAACGGGATGGAAGCGGACAGCGACTCCTGCACCTGCGGCGGCATGCCATCGACCATCGGGGTCCAGAAGATGCCCGGGGCGATGGTGACCACGCGGATGCCGAAGCGGGACAGTTCGCGTGCCATCGGCAGCGTCATGCCCACCACGCCACCCTTGGAGGCGGAGTAGGCGGCCTGGCCGATCTGGCCCTCGAAGGCGGCCACGGAGGCGGTGTTGATAATCACGCCGCGCTCGCCGTCTTCACCGGCTTCGTTGTTCTGCATCAGGGCGGCAGCGGCCTTGGCCACATTGAAGCTACCCACCAGGTTCACCATCACGGTGGTGGCGAAGGTGTTCAGCGGCATCGGGCCTTCCTTGCCGAGCATGCGGCCCGCGCCCAGGATGCCGGCGCAGTTCACCACCACGTTCAGGCCACCCATGGCCTGGCTGGCGGCGGCCACGTTGGCGGACACGCCTTCTTCGGAAGTCACGTCGGTACGGAAGAAGTGGCCATGCAGTGCCTTGGCGGCGTCCTGGCCCTTCTCTTCGTTCACGTCGAACAGGGACACCTTGCCGCCGTTGGCGACCAGGAACTGGGCCACCGCGTGGCCGAGACCGGAGGCGCCGCCGGTGATGATCGCCTTGACCTGATTGAGCTGCATGGGGTGTCCTCGGGAATGCCAAAGCGGCAATGGTAGCCGAGGAGGGGGCGGGGCCGCGCGGACCCGGCAGGGGAAGGGCCCGTCAGGCGTTGGCGCGCCGCAGAAAGGCTGCCCAGGCGGCCGTCTCACGCAGCTCCGCGAACGGCACCACCGGGTGCGGCGGGTTCTGGGTCGGCTGCAGCTCCAACTGCCACACGCCCACGTCCCACCACTGGCCGTGCTTGTAGCCCGCACTGCGCCACACGCCGGCCGGCGTGAAGCCCATCGTGTCGTGCATGGTCACGCTGCTCTGGCCGGGCAGGGTAATCACGCCCACGGCCTGGTTGATGCCCTGCAGGCGCATGGCGTCGAGCAGGGCACCGTACAGGCGGCGGGCGATACCGCGCCGGCGCGCATCGGCATGCACGTAGATCGAGGTCTCGGCGATCCAGTCGTACGCGGCACGTTCGCGGAAACGACTGGCGTAGGCATAGGCCAACACGCGCCCTTCTTCTTCCCAGATGATCCACGGATATTGGCGCAGGCGCGTGGTGATGCGCTCGCGCATGGTCTCGACGCCCGGCAGTTCGGTTTCGAACGTCTCCACGCCGTGCAGCACCGAAGGCGTGTAGATGTCGTGGACGGCGGCGGCGTCGTCGGCGCGGGCGATGCGGATCATGCGAGAGACTTCTCCATGCAGATGCTTTGCGGGTTGGCGCGATGTTCGCCGAAAGGCGCACATCGGCGATAGCCCGTGTGTTCGTAGAGTTCCAGCGCCTCGGTCTGTGCCGTGCCGGTTTCAAGGCGGACGAGTCTGCCACCGGTGCGGGCGATCTGCACTTCCAGCGCGTCAAGCAACTGCTTGCCAAGGCCCAGTCCGCGGCAGGCGGGCAGCACATACATGCGCTTCACTTCGACATAGTCGTCGTGCTGCACGACAGCCCCGCAGGCCACTGGCGTGCCGTCCACGCGTGCGGTCAGGAAGGTCACGTTGGCTTGCTTGAGTTCTTCGGCGGGCACCGGGCGGATATTGCCGGTGGGATACAGTTCGGAAAGATAGCCATCCAGCTCGCGGATCAGCGGTTGCACGTCGGGCGCGGCAGGGTCGTCGATCTCGAAGTGCAGCCTGGGTGCCGTCGGCATCACTCGTACTTCCAGTTGCGCCGCTTGCCTTGGGCGAGCCATTCCAGCGTGCTCGCGATGCGCCTCTGGCGGGTGGCGTCGGCTTTCGCCTCCGTAATCCAGCTCACGTATTCGCGCTGGGCCCCGGGTGTAAACGATTCATAGGTCTTGCGGGCGGCCGCGTGCTGCTCCATGGCCAGCAGGGTGGCGAGGTCCTCGGGCAGGATGGGCGCCGGCTTGGGCGCTGGCTTGGCAGCCGCGCGGGCCCGCCGGGTCCTTACCCCGGTTTCGTTGAGTGTCATGGCCTTGCGGATGAGCGCCGCCAGGGTTTCGCCGGGTGGAAGATCCTTCAGTGAGGTCAGCTTGCCGAACTGCCCCATGCCATCGTCCTGCTTGCCACCCACCAGATCCTTGTAGCGCCAGAAGCCGAAGGCGCAGTGCTGCTTGAATGCGGCCATCGAGCAGATCGGCGTGCCCTTGTAGTTGAAGAAGGGCATGCTCCATTTGATGTCCTCTTCCACCTCGGGACAGACCTCGTGCACCAGGTCCCGCAGGTGTTCCAGGATGGGCTGGGCAAAAGGCGGTGCATCGTTGATGTAGCTGCCAACGCGGTGGTCACGGGCCATGGCGGATTCCTTGAAATGCCGTTCTGTTCAACAGACGGGCGCCGTTTCCTTCGGCGCGCCGGGTGCTCATTGTGCTGGCGAGGACAAGCGACGGAGCGGCCGGCGATTGAGTCGCCCATGGGTCGGCCCGGTCAACGCCGGGAGTCGTGCTGTGCGGTCCGTCCGGACCATCCGCTTGCACGGCGCCAGACCCACACCCTACGAGCTTGCGGGGGATCATGCCAGCCTTCCACGAGCGGATCAGAGCATTCCTAAAGGGGGCGCGAATCTAGAGATCCCGGATGTAGAACTGGTCGCAGCCGAAGTGGCCGGTGCCGCCCAGCGGTCCGCAAAGCGTCTGGAAGCCGTGGCGCCGGTAGAGGGTCTGCGCCGCATCCATGCCGGTAAGCGTCTCCAGGTAGCAGCGACGGAAGCCGTGCAGGCGCGCCGCATCGAGGCAGCGCAGCATCATCGCGTTGCCCGCGCCGATGCCACGGGCTTCAGGCAGGAAGTACATCTTGCGCAGTTCGCAGACATCCACATCGCCACCTTCCAGTGGTGCGATGCCGCCGCCGCCGATCACCTTGCCCTCGCGCTCTACCACGAAGTAGGCGCTGCGTGGGCGCGCGTAAGCGTCGGACATGGTGTCCACTTC
The DNA here is from genome assembly GCF_014297575.1 of Dyella telluris. NCBI lineage: Bacteria > Pseudomonadati > Pseudomonadota > Gammaproteobacteria > Lysobacterales > Rhodanobacteraceae > Dyella > Dyella telluris. The sequence goes on from NZ_CP060412.1 coordinate 3,668,573, forward strand.
CGCGTCGTGGATGGCGAAACCCGGGCCATCGGCGCCGAACTCGGGCATCACTGCACGGATGATGCGGGCCATGGCGTCGTTGTCGCGGGCCTCGATGGGACGGATGAGGATATCGGTCATGGTGTAACGGCCGGGCTGCGGTAGACGGTGCCGTCCTTCATGACGAAGACGGGGTGCTGGAGATCATCGATATGCGTGCTGGGATCGCCGGTGAATGCGGCGAGGTCCGCGCGCAGGCCTGGCGCGATGCGCCCGAAGCTGTCGGATCTGCGCAGGATGCGGGCGGCCACGTTGGTGGCGGCATGCAAGGCCTGCGGCGGCGTCATGCCATCGCGCACCATGTTGGCCGGCTCACGCCAGTTGTCGCCGTGGGTGAACACGCCGACGTCGCTGCCGTTGCCGATGGTCACGCCGAGTTTCAGCGCCGTGCGGAACGCGCGCTCGGCTTCCTTCATGCGCGCGGTGGGTTCGCCCTGGCCGGGCACGTAGTGCTCGAAGTACTGCGCGGTCGCTTCCACGGCGGTCAGCGTGGGCTCGTAGGCGGTGCCGTGCTGCTTGAGCAGGCGGAAGGTGGCTTCGCTGGCGCCATAGCCATGCTCGATGCTGTCCACGCCCGCCTCCACCGCCAGTCGCACGCCTTCATCGCTGGAGGCATGCGCGGCCACCGGGCGACCGGAGAGATGCGCGGTATCCACGATGGCCTTCATCTCCGCCAGCGACAACGTGGGCTGCGTGCTGCCGTCGGCACCCACGCGATAGTCGGCATAGAGCTTGATCCAGTCGGCACCGTGGCCGGCCTGTTCGCGGGTGGCGCGGATGGCTTCGTCCACGCCGCTGACCTCCTGCGCACCGCCGGGCAGGTCGATGTCCGGGCGGAAGCCGCGCGGTCCGGGACCATAACTGGCAGTGGCCACGATGGCGCGCGTGGCGACGAACAGGCGCGGCCCCGGAATCATGCCTTCGTCGATGGCCCGCTTGACCGATACGTCCGCATAGCCGGCGCCTTCGGTGCCCAGATCGCGCAGCGTGGTGAAACCGGCAAGCAGGGTGGCCTTCGCATGCGCGGCCGCTTCCAGCGTGCGGTAGTCCTGCGGTTCCTTCAGTACCTGGTCGTTCCACAGCGTTTCGTTGTACGGATGCAGAAACACGTGCGAATGCAGGTCGACCAGGCCGGGCATCAACGTGGCGCCGGGCAGGGTGATGCGTGTGGCATCGGCCGGGGCCTTGACGCTGTCGGCGGGGCCCACGGCGGCAATGGCGCCGTCGTGCACCAGCACGGCCCAGCCCGGGTGCGCGGCATCGCCGTCGGCCGTCCATACGCGGTCAGGCACCAGCAGGACATCGCCCTTGGGCGGCACGGCCGTTGCCGCCGTTGCGCCGGTGACCATCAGCGCCATCCACAGGCCCAACCCGGCTTGCCGTTGTTTCCACCGCATCGCGTACTCCCCGTCGTCGATGCGTTCGATTGTAGGGCCAGCTCAGGGAGTGGGGCGACCCACGCTGGCGAGCTGCTGCGCACAGGCGCCGTCGGCCGTGGGTGACGGCGTGACGCAGCTGGCGAAATCCTCGGGCAGGCGCGTCAGCAGCAGCGTGTCGCCCTGGCGCATGGTGAACACGGTGATGGGCGGTTCGCAGTTCACCTTCCGCGTGCCACACGCGCCGGACAGCACGGTGTAGTGGCACTGGCCGCTCTGGCTGCGCAGGCAGCGGAACGTGGCCAGTTCGCCGGTGATCTGGATCTTGCTGTAGATCACATCGGTGCCGTTGACGAACTCATGCGTGACCACCGAACGGCTCGGCTCGCAGCCGGCCAGCGACAGCAACAGATAGAACAGAAGAATCAGCTTTTCCATGATGGCCTCTCGCGATTCTTTGCGGTGGGCGAGTTCGCTTACATATTGCGGAACAGCGCCATGAAGGGTTGGCTCACGACCAGGGTTTCGGGGCGCTGCTTCAGGCGCAGCGTGCCCTTGCCGGTATCGTCGCGGACCACGGAAGCGACCGCGCGCAGGTTGACGATGGTGGAACGGTGGATCTGTTTGAACACGGTGGGGTCGAGCATGGCGGCCAGCTCGCGGATGGGCTTGCGCAGCAGCGCTTCGCCCTCGGCCGTCATGGCCACGGTGTACTTGCTGTCGGCGCGGAAATAGGCCACGTCGTCGACCATGATCAGGCGCGTTTCGCGGCCGTTGCTGGCGGTGATCCAGGTCAGCGGTTCGGTCCGCGTGCCGGGGTGCAGCATCACCTCGCGCAGCAGTTGCGAGAGCGCGGCGGTGTCGCTGGTGCGCGGTGCCACGCGCGATTGCAGGCGCTGCATGGTGGCGGTGAGCCGGGCTTCGGTGATGGGCTTGAGCAGGTAATCCACCGCGCCGCGTTCGAATGCATCGATGGCGTACTGGTCGTAGGCCGTGGTGAACACTACCTGCGTGCCGGGGCTGGCTTCGGCGGCCGCGGCGGCCACTTCCAGCCCGCTCAGGCCAGGCATGCGGATATCGAGGAAGGCGATGTCCGGGCGCTGCTCACTGATGGCTTCCAGTGCGCTCGCGCCGTCGTCGCACTCGGCCACCACCTGCAGCTCCGGCCAGACGCGGGCGAGCAGGTCGAGCAGCGCCTTGCGCAGCAGGGCTTCGTCTTCGGCGAGAATGGCGGTGATCACGTGGCGTTGTCCGTAGCGTCAGTGCGCAGGGGCACGGTAATGGTGGCGGCGACGCCTTCGGGTGCGTTGCTCACCACGGCGAGCGATGCCGCGGATCCGTAGATCAGGCGCAGCCGTTCACGCACGTTCTTCAGGCCGATACCGGTACCGCCGCTGGCGTCGTTGAAACCCCGTCCGTCGTCGGCAACCGTGATCGCGATGGCGCCATCGTCCTGGCGGGCAAGAATCCACACCGTGCCGCCGCCGGGCTTGGGTTCCAGGCCGTGCTTGATCGCGTTTTCCACCAGGGTCTGCAGCATCATCGGCGGGATGGCGATGGCGCGCAGCGTGTCGGGCACGTCGATCTGCAAGGCCAGGCGCGGCCCCATGCGCAGGCGCATGATTTCCAGATAGGCACGCGTGCGTTCGAGTTCATCGCCCAGCGTGGAGAGCGCATCGTCGCGCTGCGGCAGGGAGTGGCGCAGATAGTGGATCAGGTGCCCCAGCATGTGGTCAGCCTGCTGCGGGTCGGTACGCGTCAGGTACTGCGCGCTGGCCAGCGTGTTGTAGAGAAAGTGCGGCTCCACCTGCGCATGCAGCAGGTTGAGACGGGCCACGGTGCGTTCCTTCTCGCTTTCCGTCTGCTGGGCGCGCATCTGTTCGTTGCGGCGCTTTTCCGCGACGCGGCGGGTGATGGCACGCGTGATCGCTTCGGCGTTCTCCAGGTTGGTGCCGTCGTCCACGCGGAACCAGTCGCTCCATGCACCCACCTCGGGTTCGCAGATCAGGGTGACGCTGCCGATGCCGTCACCGGGCGTTACCGTGGCAAAGATCTGGTTGCGCAGGTGACCGAACCAGCGGGCTGGGTCCATGCGCGCAAACGGGCCCTGTCCGTAGGGCTTGGGGCGCTGCACCTTGGCGCGGACCTGCAGGCTGTCACGCGCGCTTTCGATGTCTTCCGTGCGCGGCAGTTCGCGGATGGCGGCATCGAGCAGGTCGAAGGCTTCGCCCGCCTCGAACGGAATTTCAATCTGCCGGCGCTGGCGGTTGCCCATGGTGCTGTCGTCGAGATGACCGGCGATCAGGCGGACGCGGCGCAGGTGCGACACGGCACCGGTCACCACCAGCACCAGGGCGATGAAGATCAGCAGGACGAACATCGGTCCCGTGTCGTGACGGCGCAGCGGCGCCGAGTTGGCCAGCATCAGTGCCGTGAACAGCAGCACGAAGAACCAGAACACGACGAGGCGGAACACGAAGATGAAGCTCTTCATCACGGCAGCATCCCTGACTTGGATCGGATGCTGCGGAGAATAACCACCCCATCCGCCGGTGGCGCGCGCTTTTCGATGAAACCGCCTGCGGGGCGACGAAGTGACCCCGGGCGGGAATGAATCCGGGCGGGCAGGACACCCGCCGGTTCAGGCCGCCGTGCGTGCCCGCGTCACGCGGCTGGCGGTTTCCTTGTGGAGCTGGCCGGCCAGCCAGGCACCGGTGGCCACCAGGATGTCCAGGTCGATGCCGGTATCCATGCCCAGCCCGTGCAGCATGTACACCACGTCTTCGCTGGCCACGTTGCCGGTGGCGCCCTTGGCGTACGGGCAGCCGCCCGTGCCGGATACCGCGCTGTCCACCACGCGCACGCCTTCTTCCAGGCAGGCCAGGATATTGGCCAGCGCCTGCCCATAGGTATCGTGGAAATGCACCGCCAGCGCGTCCATGGGTACCTGCTGCGCCACGGCCTTCAGCATGGCGCGCGCCTTGGCCGGCGTGCCGACGCCGATGGTGTCGCCGAGCGAGACTTCGTAGCAGCCCACCTCGTGCAGCCGGCGGGCCACGCGCACCACATCGCTCACCGGCACCTCGCCCTGATAGGGGCAGCCCAGCACGGTGGAAACGTAGCCGCGCACTTTCACGCCATCGTGCTTTGCCCGTTGCATCACCGGCAGGAAGCGTTCGATCGACTCGTCGATCGAGGCATTGATGTTCTTGCGGTTGAATGCCTCGGATGCCGCGGTGAACACGGCGATCTCGCTGACGCCCACGGCGCGGGCGCGCTCATAACCCTGTTCGTTGGGCACCAGCACGGGGTAGCTCACACCGGGCACCTTGCGGATGCCCTGGAACACCTCGGCGGCATCGGCCAGCTGCGGCACCCACTTGGGGCTGACGAAGCTGGTCGCTTCGATGGTCTTCAGGCCGGTGCTGGAGAGGCGATCGATCAATGCGATCTTCACGTCGGCCGGCAGCAGGGTCTTTTCGTTCTGCAGGCCGTCGCGGGCGCCGACTTCAACGATGCGGACATGGTTTGTGCTCATGCCCGCGAGCATAGCGCGTTCCCGCCAACGGCGGCGGGAACGGCAGGTTTACGGCAGCAGCTCCGGATGCAACTGCTGGATGAAGGGATCGTAGAGCGCCTGCGCCTGCGCGGCGGTGAGGCCGGTGACGGCGCTGCCGTTGTCGTTGGCGCGCATGGTGAGCACGTGGCGATCCTTGAACAGTGCGATGACCTCGGCCGGTGCATCGTCCTCCTTGCTGCCCACATGGATGACGATGGGATCCTTGGTGGCCGAGGGCTCGGCCATGGACGCGTACTCGGGGCCGCCGATCGCGTTGGTGAGCGCCGGGTTGGCTTTGAAGCTGTCGATGGTGGCCACCAGCATCTGCACCGACGACTGGGTGATGGCGAGCTGGGTATCGGCCGTGCGGCGATAGAAATCTTTCATGACCGGCTGCTTGTCGATGTCCGGCGAGCGCGTATCGGTCAGCGAGATATCGACCTGTTTGCCGTCATCCTTGCCGTAGACGGCGTGGATGGTGTTGAACGTGCATTCCCACGTGCGGAACGGCAGGCCGTCGATGGTCGTCTTGGGCGGCATCGCCTTGATCAGTGGATTGCCTGCGCACTGGGCCGTGGATGCCGCCTCGTCGCGGGCGCGGGCGGCAGCATCGGCCTTCGCCTGTGCGGCGGTATCGGCGGCATCGGTATTTTCTGCCGACGGTGCAGGGGCGTTGTCCTCATGCTTGCCGCAGCCCGCAAGCAAGGCGGCGGCGAACAGTGCGGGAACAACAACGGCGGATGACAAACTGAGGGTCTTGCGCATGAAGTCTCCCTTCCCGAAGAAAAGGCCTCGTGCAGGGCGCGAGGCCTGGCGTCCTTACTGGACCACGCGTTCCACGCAATGGTTCTTCGCGCGGCCTGCATCGTCCATGTTGCTTGCCTCCGGGGCCAGCGACGCCACGCTCGTGGCGGGCATGCGGGCCGCAGGCACTTTGTAGACAGTAGCCAGTACCTTGGCCACAGCGTCTGCGCGACGCCGTGAAAGGTCAAGATGGTGCGCGAACGGGCTCTGGCTGCCGGTGTGCCCGTCGATATACACCCTGAGCTTCGGGTTGTCGTTCAGAAGCTTCGCCAATTCGACGAGCGTGGCGTTCGATCCGCGTTTGACGTCGGCCATGGCCGTATCGAAGGTGATGGCAGGCAAACGCAGCCATGTTCCCGCCCGGTGGCCGGGCAGGGGACATGGCTAAGTCGGGGAAAGTTGCAGCTCAGTCGGCGAAGCGCAGAAGCACCGTGTCAGCTTCCACGAAATCGCCCTGCGCCGCGTGGATGCTGGCGATGGTGCCGGCACGCGGCGCCTTCAGTGCCAACTCCATCTTCATCGCTTCCATCACCAGCAGTTCCTGGCCTTCCTCCACGGTGTCGCCGGCCTGCGCTTTCACCAGCACGATGCGGCCAGGCATGGGGGCCGCGATCTGGTTGCCGCCGGCGGTTTCCTTCGATTCCCACGCAAACGCAGCGGCGCGTTCGAACGCATGGCGGTTGCCGTGGGTGTCGTGCAGGGTGACGCGCGCGGCGTCGATGCGCACGGGCACGCGCATGGCTTCACCGTCGAAGCGGGCACTGAGTGCCTCGTCACCGAGGCGGGCACCGCTGACGTCGCACGCGTCGTCAGCGTGGTGAAGCCGGTAGTTGCCGTCATGGCCGTAGGCCTCGACTTCGTGGCGCTGGCCGTGCAGCGAGAGCGCCACGATGCGCTTGCCCGCATGGCCCACGCGCCATGCATCGGCGCGCGACCAGGGTGAATGCGGGTCGGCGGGGTTCGCGGTGACGTGGCTCTCGTCATGCAGCAGCGCTGCCACGGCGGCAGCAAACAGCACGCGCGGCTGCGGCGCAGCGTCACCCGCGAGAAACTGATCAAGGTGGCGATCGAGGTAGCCGGTATCGATGCGGCCTTCCACTACCACCGGGTGCCGTGAAAGGCGCTCGAGGAACGCAATGTTCGACTTCGGCCCGACGATTTCGCTGGCCATCAGTGCATCGCGCAGGCGTTGCAGGGCCTGCGGGCGATCCACGTCCCACACGATCAGCTTGGCGATCATCGGGTCGTAGAAGATGGTAACGGTATCGCCTTCGATCACGCCGCCGTCGAGGCGCACATGACGGGAAGGCACGGGCAGGCGCAGCGTCAGCAGCTTGCCCGAGCCGGGCAGGAAGTTCTGGTCGGGGTCTTCCGCATACAGGCGCACTTCGATGGCGTGGCCGTGCGCCTTGATCTGGTCCTGCGCCAGTGGCAGTGGCTGGCCGGCGGCCACGCGCAACTGCCACTCCACCAGGTCCAGGCCCAGCGTTTCCTCCGTCACCGGATGCTCCACCTGCAGGCGCGTGTTCATCTCCATGAAGAAGAACTCGCCATCCTGTCCGACGATGAATTCCACCGTGCCAGCACCAACGTAGTTCACTGCTTTCGCGGCGGCCACGGCGGCGGCGCCCATGGCGGCGCGGCGCGCGTCATCAAGGAAGGGCGAGGGTGTTTCCTCCAGCACCTTCTGGTAACGACGCTGCGCGGAGCACTCGCGTTCGTTGAGGTGGATGACGTTGCCCTGCGTGTCGCCGAACACCTGGAATTCGATATGGCGCGGATGGTCGACGTAGCGCTCGAGGATCACGCGCGTGTCGCCAAACGAACTGGCCGCTTCGCGCTGTGCCGAGGCCAGCGCCGCGGCGAATTCCGCTTCGCTGCGCACGATGCGCATGCCCTTGCCGCCGCCACCGGCCGCGGCCTTGATCATCAGCGGGAAACCGGTGCTGCGCGCCTGCTCGGCGAGCACGGCATCGGACTGGTCTTCGCCGTGGTAGCCGGGCACCAGCGGCACGCGGTGCTTTTCCATCAGCGCCTTGGCGGCGGCCTTGGAACCCATCGCGTCGATGCTTTCCGGACGCGGGCCGATGAAGGCGATGCCCGCCTCGGTGCAGGCGCGCGCAAACGCGGTGTTCTCGGAAAGGAAACCGTAGCCAGGATGGATGGCCTGCGCGCCGCTCTTGCGGGCGACCTCAAGAATGGTGTCGCCGCGCAGGTAGGATTCGGTGGGACGCGGGCCGCCGATGGGCCACGCCTCGTCCGCCAGGCGCACGTGCTGCGCGTTGGCGTCGGCTTCCGAATACACGGCAATGGTGTGGATGCCCAGGCGCCGGCAGGTACGAATGACGCGGCAGGCGATCTCGCCACGGTTGGCAATGAGTACGCGCTCGAACATGCGGCTTCCGGGGATGAGGCGAAGCAGGCAAAACTACCAGATTGGCGCGCCGCAGCCGATGCGCGGCGCAGCATTTTAGGGTGGAGTGCCGGGGACGATTGGTGCGGTTGTGACGGTTCCGGCGCATGAGAACAAAGGCGCTGGATGACCAGCCCTGCGGCTGTTGAAGGGCGTTTCCCGCTTTCGCGGGAATGACGGTGGGAGGGTCAGGAAAATCCCCGTCAGGCCCCCGTTTTGATCGTCATTCCTGCGAAAGCAGGAAACGCCCTTCAACAGCCGCAGGGCTGGTCATCCAGCGCCTTTCCACGCAACCGGTGCGCAGCACACGGGCGGGCGCTCACTCCTCGTCCCAGTACCCGACCTGCATATCCACGCGCGTCACCATCCGGAAACCTTGCGGCTTGCCGTCGGCGGTGGCGGGGTATTCGGCCATGATGCCGACCTTGCCCGTGTCCGGGTACTCGCAGATCTCCGGCGTTTCCTTGGTGCTTACCGCGAGGTAGCGCATGTCGGTGCTGCCGGTGTTGATGATCTGGTGGGCCTGCTCCGGGCCACCCGGCGGGCAGGCGATCACGTCGCCCGCGCGGATGGGGTAGCGCTGGTCCCCCATGCGCACTTCGCCATTGCCCTCGAGGATGAAGAACATCTCTTCGTTGATGCGATGGCAGTGCAGCGGGAAGGCGCGCTTGCCCGGCGGCACGACGGTGATGTTGTAGCCCAGTTTCCGGGCACCGATCTGCGCGGAGAAACGTCCCATGCGCGCTTCGAAACGCTCGGCCGTTTCGCCGGTGGGGCCCATGCCCGGTGGAAAGGACTGCAGCTCGACGTCGGCGATGTTGATGATGGGGCGGGTCATGCGAGTTGTGCTCCAGCTAAGGTCAGACCGGCGTGTGACAGACAGCCTCGATGTTGTGGCCGTCCGGGTCGAGCACGAAGGCGCCGTAGTAGTGCGGGTGATAGTGCGGGCGCAGCCCGGGTGCGCCATTGTCCTTGGCACCGGCTTCGAGCGCGGCGCGGTGGAAGGCCATCACCGCGCCGCGGTTTGGCGCGGCGAAGGCCACGTGCACGGCGCCTGTGGGGTGGGGTGCCTGTGATGACGTGCCGATCCAGAACGTCGGGCGACCCTTCATGCCAAAACCGGCGTGCGAACCGTCACCGGTCTGCTCCGCCGTCACTTCCATGACGAGCTCGCCACCCAGCGTCGCGAGCACCTTGCGATAGAACTCGCGGCTGCGTTCATAGCCGGAGACCTGCAATCCCACGTGATCGATCATGGCGTCCTGTCCTTGTGCAATGAAGTCGTGTGCGATGGAGTCACTCGTGTGCGTGCGCGTCAGCCGGTGGCGCACCATGCCGCGGCGCGCTTGGCGAGGAAGGCGCCCAGCCCTTCCTGGCCCTCGGCGGACACGCGCAGGCGTGCGATGAGTGCGGCGTTATCGCGATCCAGCGCGGCGGCGTTCGCTTCGTCGGCACCACCCATGCGCAGCGCAAGCTGCTTGGCTTCCGCCTGGGCCACCGGGCCGGCCTTGGCGAGCAGGGCAAGCGTGGCGTCGACGGTGTCGTCCAACTGATCGGCGGCAACGCACTGGTGCAGCAGGCCGATGTGCTGCGCGGTTGCGGCATCGAACAGTTCGCCGGTAAGGAACAGGCGACGCGCATGGCGCAGGCCGATGGCGTGGATCACGTAAGGGGAGATCACCGCCGGCACCAGGCCAAGTTTCACCTCGGTAAGGCCGAAGCGCGCGGTGTCCACGCCGATGGCGATGTCGCAGCACGCCACCAGCCCCACGCCGCCGCCATAAGCCGCGCCGTTCACGCGGGCAATAGTGGGTTTGGGCAGGTACTGCAGCGTGCGCATGAGGGTGGCCAGGCGCAGCGAGTCGTCGCGGTTGTCCGCTTCGCTGGCGCTCGCCATGCCACGCATCCAGTTCAGATCCGCACCTGCCGAGAAGCTGGCGCCTTCGCCGGTGAGCACCACGGCGCGCACGGCTGCATCTCGCCCCGCCTGCTCAAGCGCCGCGGTGAGCTCGGCGATCAGCCCGTCATCGAACGCGTTGTGCACCTGCGGCCGATTCAGCGTGATGCGGCGGACGCCGGCGTGGTCGGCGATCTGGATGCTGCTGGTCATGGAAAGCTCCTGCTGGGGAGCGACATCGTAAACCCAACCCTCCCCGCTGATGCCGGCCGGCGGGGAGGCGAGCGTCAATCCTTGGCGGGCAACACGAGGAATTCCGCCGCCTCCAGCGCCGAACCCTGCCAGTGGCCGGAGGCCACGTCGCGCCACCAGGGCTGCACGGATTCGAAGTGCGCCGGCTCGATGGCTTCACCCAGGCGCGGCATCACCAGGCCTTCAGGCACCTTGGCCAGCAGCACGTCAGCCGGTTCCGCCCAGGGATGCATGGCCAGGTTGAAGGTGCCCCAGTGCACCGGCAGGAAGCGCCCGCTGCCGAGCTGGCGCCACGCCGTGATGGCGTTGTCCGGGCCCAGGTGCACGCTGCCCCAGGACGGATGGAAAGCGCCTACCTCGATCATCACCAGGTCGAACGGACCCAGTCGCTGGCCGATCTCGGCGAAATGCGGCGACAGGCCGGTATCGCCGCTGAAGAACACCGCATGGCGTTCACCGCGCAGCACGAAGGACGACCACAGCGTGGCATTGCGGTCATGCAGGCTGCGCCCAGAGAAATGGTGCGAGGGCGCCGCAGTGAGGGTAAGCCCGCGCGGCAGCGTAAAGCTTTCCCACCAGTCCAGCTCGATGATGCGTTCGGCCGGCACGCCCCACGCTTCCAGATGCACGCCCACGCCCAGCGAGGTGACGAACGGCACCTGCAGCTTCGCCAGCTCGCGAATGCTGGGATAGTCCAGATGGTCGTAGTGATCGTGCGAGATCAGCACGGCATCCAGTGGCGGCAAGGATGCGATGTCCACCGGCACCGGCTGGAAGCGCTTGGGGCCCATGAACGAGAACGGCGAGGCGCGATCGCCCCACACCGGGTCGGTGAGCACGCGTACGCCATCGATTTCCAGCAGCACGGTGGAGTGACCCAGCCAGGTGGTGCGCAGGCCGGTTTCCACGGGGCGCGTCCACTGCGGGCGCGGATCGAACGACGGCAACGGCTTCGACGGCGTGCGGCCTTCGCCGCGGAAGATGAAATCGGTGAGCGAGGGCTTGTCGTCTGCGACCCGGGGTGTGCTGGACGGGTAGGTGTTGACGAAGCCTTCGCCGGCGTACTGCGAGGACGCTTGCATGCGTTCCAGGCGTAAACCGGTCGCATGTCGGGCAAACAAAGCCATGGGGACCTCGGCATGGGTGGGGGCGGGCATCGCCACGGGCGGCGGCCTGCCTGTCTGCTATCGGGGCTGGGGCGGCCACTTCCAAGGCGGCGACCATCGCGATTCAGGCTTCATGTTCTTGCGGGGTGGCCTGTCCGGGCGGCGGCAAGCGGTCGCGCTGCAGTTCGCGGGTGACTCAGGTACAATGCGAACCATTCTTATTTAAGCTGGTGACCAGTGCGCCTGTCCGATCTTCCGAAAGGGGCTACTGCTGTGGTGGACCGAGTGGACGATGCTCATGCTTCCGATGTGATCGCGCAGCGCCTGCGCGATCTCGGCTTCGTGGCGGGCGAGCCGGTTCGCGTGGTGGCCCAGGGCCCGATGGGGGCCGACCCCTTGCTCATCCAGATCGGCTCCACGCGTTTCGCCCTGCGTCGCAAGGAAGCCGAGCGCGTGCTGGTGCATGCGGAGAACCGTGCATGAGCGCCGGCACGCTGCGCATCGCCCTGGTCGGCAATCCCAACTGCGGCAAGACGGCCCTGTTCAACCAGCTCACCGGCGGTCGCCAGAAGGTGGCGAACTATGCCGGCGTGACGGTGGAGCGCAAGGAAGGGCGATTCACCGCACCCTCCGGCCGTGTGCTCCACGTGCTCGATCTGCCGGGCACCTACAGCTTTGACGCCACCAGCCCGGATGAGCAGATCACGCGCGACGTGCTGGAAGGCAACTACCCGGGCGAAGCCGTGCCAGACCTGGTGGTGTGCGTGGCCGATGCCACCAACCTGCGCCTGCATCTGCGCTTCGTGCTCGAAGTGAAGCGCCTGGGTCTGCCGGTGGTGCTGGCGCTGAACATGATGGACACCGCGCGTCGTCGCGGCATCCTTATCGACGTGGCTGAACTCTCGCGTCGCCTGGGCATTCCCGTGGTGGAAACCGTGGCGGTAAAGCGCGACGGCGTGAAGGCACTGGTCGCTCGCGTGGACGGTGAGATCCCACAAGCTGCGGCAGCACAGCCGGACGATGCCGCCAGCCGCGCTGACCTGCATGCCCAGGTGCGCGAACTGATGGCGGCCACCGTCACCATGCCGCGCGCCACCGCGAAGATCGATGACGCGCTGGATCGCTGGGCGCTGCACCCGGTGTTTGGCCTGGCCATTCTCACCGTGGTGATGTTCCTGGTGTTCCAGGCCGTGTACGCCGCCGGCAAGCCGATGTCCGACCTGATCGGCGACGGCTTCGGCTGGCTGGGCGAGCACGCCACCCGCTGGATGCCGGCGGGGCCGCTGCAGAGCCTGCTGGTGGACGGCGTCTTCGGCGGCCTGGGTACCGTGGTGGGCTTCCTGCCGGTGATCCTGGTGCTGTTCTTCTTCATCCTGGTGCTGGAGGAGTCGGGCTACCTGCCGCGCGCGGCGTTCCTGCTCGATCGCCTGATGGTGTCGGTGGGCCTGACCGGGCGTTCCTTCATCCCGCTGCTTTCCAGTTTTGCCTGTGCCATTCCCGGCATCATGGGCACGCGCAGCATCACCGATCCGCGCGACCGCCTGTCGACCATCCTGGTGGCGCCGTTGATGACGTGCTCGGCGCGCCTGCCCGTGTATGCGTTGCTGATCGGCGCCTTCATTCCCACCCGCCGCGTGCTCGGCATCTTCAACATGCAGGGGCTGGTGCTGTTCGCGCTGTATGCCATTGGCATTCTCGGCGCCATGCTGGTGGGCTGGGTGATGAAGAAGCTGCACCGCGACCGCAGCGAGCATGCCCTGCTGATGGAGCTGCCGTCCTACCGCCTGCCCAATGTGCGCGACGTGGCGATCGGCCTGTGGGAACGCGGCATGATCTTCCTCAAGCGCCTCACCGGCGTGATCCTGGGCCTGACCATCCTGATGTGGTTCCTGTCCACGTTCCCGTCGCCGCCGGCCGGCGCTACCGGTCCGGCCATCGACTACAGCTTTGCCGGTTACATCGGTCGCGGCCTGCAGGTGATCTTCGCGCCGCTGGGCTTCAACTGGCAGATGAGCGTGTCGCTGATCCCGGCGTTCGCCGCACGCGAAACGGCCGTGGCGGCGCTGGCCACGGTGTACGCCGTGGGTGGCGAAGGCGCGGACGGCGCGGGCCTGGCCCAGGCGCTGGCGGCCAACTTCTCGCTGGCCAGCGCGCTGTCCCTGATGGTGTGGTTTGCCTTTGCGCCGCAGTGCATGTCCACGCTGGCGGTGATCCGCCGCGAAACCAACTCGTGGCGCAACGTGGGCATCTCGTTCGGCTACATGTTCGCGGTGGCGTACGTCGCTTCGTTCCTCACCTACCAGATCGCGAGCTGGCTGACATGAGTACCGGGCTGCTGTTGCAGTACGTGATCGTCGGCGTGATCGTGCTGATCGGGGCGTGGATCACCCTGCGCAAGCTGGCACCCAAGCTCACCAGCCGCTGGCTGGCCACGCTGGCGCTGCGGCTGGATCGCCCGGGTCGCGCGTCATGGCAGCGCGCGCTGGCGCACCGCCTGCAGCCGAAGCAATCGGCCGGCAATTGCAGCGATGGCTGCGATACCTGCGGCTCCTGCGGACCCAAGCCGCCGGCAGCCGCGCGCGATGTCTATCCGCTGGAGTTCCGCCCGCGCGGCAAGTGACGCGCGGGTCCCAGCCTTCCGCTACTGCTGTTTCGGCGTTGGCTCGTCCATGGGCGGATTGACCCTGCGGATCGCCGGATCATCCGAGGCGACCGGCTTGAGGATGCCCACCGTCACCGTGCCTGACAGCAGGTACGAGGTGAACTTCGGGTCGTATGGATCCTTGCTCTCGCGCAGCTGCTGATAGGCGATGACGCCATCGGTCTGGTGCACGCCGGTGATCTCGCCGGCGGTAAACGCCTGCATGCCACCCGAGCCCACGTCATAGTTGGCAAACGACTCGTGGCTGTTGCGGCCCGAGGTGCCTCCCACCACCAGATGCGTCGCTGCCGAGCCCACGCGTGACCCCGTGGCCGACATCAGCGTCTCGCGCCAGCGCGCCTTGGCGCGGGGCAGGGCGACGGCGTCACCATAGGTGGGCAGCAGCTCACGCCAGATCGCATTGGCCTGCTCGAACTGCTCCGGTGTCAGGTGCGCGTAGAGCAGTTGCTTGGCGTACACGTATTGCGTTTCGCCGCGCTCGGCCGCCAGGGCAAACCATGCCATGGCCTGCGGCAGGTCGACCGGCGAGCCATGGCCGTTGAGGTAGAGCACACCCAGGTTGTATTCGGCCGGCTTGTACGCCCAGGAGGCCGCCACCTTGTACATGGCGATGGCGTGCTCGTAGTCGTGCCGCTGGCTGGCCAGCGCGCCGAGATAGAAGAAATACTCGCCCGGGCGGCCATCGTCCTCGGGCCGGTTGAACGGATCGGTGCGGCTGGTGGGAACATCAGGCGTGGCCTTGTAGGTCACCACTTTGGGCGACGGCGCCTGCGTGTCGATGGGGATGGTCGGCAGGGTGGCGTCCGTGGCACGAAGGGAAGGGCAGAGCAGCAGCCCGGCCAGAGCGACGACGAACAGCGAACCGGGCAACCGGCGATTTCGCACGTTCATGGCGACACCTCGCGTCTGATTACGGAAGGCAGCAGGATGAAGCTACTCCCACGGCAAGCGTCGGGCAATCGTTGCGTTGGCAGCGCGGGAACCTGCGCAAGACAGGCAGCAGCCGACTGCGCTGGCGTTGGCTGGCGGCCGTGGTTTGTCACCTTGGCATTGAAATGGTTTAGACGTCCATTTCACGTTGACAACATGCCGTTCAGGGGTGGCCGCTGTTATCGCCGTCCGTCGTGCTGGTCTGGTCTTTGGTGGCCGCGCCGTCCTTCGCATCGACCTTCAACAGCGATCCCACCGACACCTGTCCGGACACGGGCATGACCTTGGGATCGTACGGATTGTCGGTTGAACGCACCGCCTGATACGCCACCGATCCGTCGCCCTGATGCACGCCCGCGAGTTCGGCGGGGTTGGTGCTGACATGGCCGCCGCTGAAGACGGCGTAGTTGGGTGACGCCATGTGGTTTGGCGTGCCGTCCGCGCCACCGACCTCGACGTGTGCGGCCCCCGAGCCCACGCGCGAGCCCGTCGCGTTATTCCTGGCCTCGCGCCAGCGCGACTTGGCGCGGGGCATTGCGGCCTCGTCGCCGTAGGTGGGCAGCAGGTCGCGCCAGATCACGTTGGCCTGCTCGTATTGCTCCGGCGTGGCATGCGCATACACCAGCTGGCGGGCGCGCAGGTACTGCGGATCGTTGCGTTCCGCCGCCAGCGCCATCCAGGCGAGGGCGCGCGGCAGGTCCACCGGTGAGCCCTGACCGTTGAGATACATCACGCCCAGGTTGTACTCGGCCGGCTTGTACGCCCATGAGGCCGACACCTTGTACATGGCGATGGCATGTTCATAGTCGCCTTTCTTCACTGCCTGAACGCCCAGCGCGAAGTAGTACTCGCCGGGGCGGCCATCATCGGTCGGCGTGTTGAACGAGCGCGTGTTGTCTTCCTTGCCGTCGTCGGCAACGTGGGCGGTCGCCGCCACCGGCTGGTCGTCGGTGGGGATTTTCTTCAGCGTTGCGTCGTCGCCTGCAAAGGCGGCCGAAGACAAGGCCAGCGCGATGAGACATGACAGGGACAGGGCGGGGAGTTTCTGCACGGCCATGGCGATCCATCCTTGAGGGTGCGCGAGAAAGCTGCGCCAGCAACGTACTCGCCACCCGTCCTTCGCGCAAATGCCGGCCTGTCAGGGTTGCTGAAGCCCCTCGTAGCGGGCGAGCAGATGGCTGAATACCGGCCAGAACGGTTGCGGCAGATGGCCATCCAGACGATCGGCGAGTACATCCAGATGGGTATCCCAGCCTCCGCTGGTGCCGGCCACGTCCGCAGGCTTGAGCTTGCGGTGCGTCACCACCAGGCGCACTTGTGCGCCCACGGGCGCGAGCTCGAAGGTGACCTCCGAAGGGTCGTCCTGTTTGGCCCAGGTGATGGTGAGCAGGCGTGGCGGCTCGCACGCGAGCACGCGGTGGGTGGAGGTCACGCCGTCTTCGTAAGCCTTGAAGCGCTCCGGCGGGGGCACGGGCGTCTGCGACAGCTGGGCATGATGGAAGCGCAGCTGGAACTCGCTGCCCACGCGTTGTTCCATGCTGCCGCTGGCCAGCCATTGGCCGCGCTTGTCCGAATCGACGAGGTAGGACCACACGCGTTCCACCGGGCCCGGCAGCAGACGTTCGAAGCGGATGGTGTCCGGTGCCAGGACCTGTCGCGCGGACTGACTCTGCAGGTTGCGTCCGAGGTGTTCGAGGATGCCCGTCCAGCCCTCCCGTGTCGGCTCGGCCCATTCGGGCAGCACGTCTTCGTGCAGCAGGGTCAGGTCGCAGCCCGTGCCTGACGCCACGATGTCGATGCTGACGCGCGTCATGGCTTCGGAGTAACGGGGCACGCCGAAGGTGAAGACGAGGCGGTGCGGCCGGTCGATGGCCAGATACTCGCCGACATGGTCGACATCCTCGCCGTCGCGGCGGTCGGTGAAACAGAAATGGCCGCCCACGCGTGCATCCATGGCCACCTTCACCATTTCGCCGTTGGGCGCCGAGAACAGCCAGCGTCCGGCGGTGGCGGGGTCGAGCCACGCATCGAACACGCGTTCGGGCGCGGCGTCGAAGTGGCGGGTGATGCGCAGCGAGCGCAGGGTCGAGGTGGTCATCAGGGGTTCCCTCCGGCGGGTGATTCGCCCACGGCGGCGTCTTCGGCCTTGAGCAGGGCATCGAGAGCGTCGAGGCGGCGGTTCCAGAACTGTTCGTAGAAACGCAGCCATTCGTCGGCAGCGGCCAGTGGGCCGGGCTCCAACCGGCAGATGTGCGTGCGCCCCTGCACCACCCGGCGCACCAGGCCGGCCCGTTCCAGCACCTTCACGTGCTTGGAGGCCGCTGCCAGCGACATGTCGAACGGGGCGGCCAGCTCGCCGATGTTGCGGTCGCCCCCGGCCAGATGGCGCAGCATGGCGCGCCGGGTGGCGTCGGTCAGGGCCTGGAACACGATGTCGAGCGCTGGTGCAGAATGTTCAACCATAAGGTTGAATATCTCTCCGGCACGAAGGAAAGTCAACCAACGGGTTGAATATGACGTCAGGCTCTGCCGGTCGGGCTGGCGGCGGGCTTGGCGCCGGGGCGCCAGCGCAGGCTCTTGCGCTGCAGCCACAGATCCATGCCCCATGCGGCGAGCGCGACGAGCGCCATGCCGGGTGCCCAGTGCATAGATAGAAACAGGCCGATGTAGAACAGCGTGTCAGGGATGGTCGACCAGCGCGTCCTGGCTCCCGCGGGCGGCAATGGATTGCGGGCGCGGTAGCGGCCGTATGCGAGCGATGCCGTGGGCAGCAATGCCCCCACGCCAAGGCCATTGCTGCCGCTGGCGAACCACAGGAGCACGCCGGCGGCGCACATCGCCGGAACAAAGGCGATGCGCAGCAGCGGCCGGGCCTGTGGTGGTTCTTCCGGGCGGCGTTGCCATATCAAAAGCGCGACGAAGGTGATGTAGGCCGCCCAGGCCGCCGTGATCACGAGGGCACTGATCAGCAGGCTGGGTGACCCCGGTTCGCCGTAGGGCTCCTGGAGGAACACATACCAGAGGGCATCAAGCACGCCACCGAGCACCAACAGGCTGCCACACCGGATGACGCCAACCAGCACGCGAGGCCCCGCCACCACGTGGCGACTCGCCGTTGCGATGCAGAAGCGGGCCAGGGCGGGATCGATGGTGCGGGGCAACCGCGAGGGAACGCCTTCGGAAAGACGCCATAGGAACAGACCAAGCGCGGTGGGCAAGCCCGGCACCCAGGACGTCAGCAGGATCCACCACCAGTGAAACGGCCGTTGCACCCAGCGCAGGTAGCGACTGCTCTTCTTGGCCTCGCCGTATGGCTTTTTGGCGTCGCGTACGCGTAGCGCAAGCCGCGAGGCATTTTCCGGCAGCATCAGCCAGAGGACTTCCAGCTGGCTGGGCATGTCCTGCAGCGAAGCGCCACGGCCGTGGGCCAGTTCGTACAAGCGGAAATAGTCGAACAGCGAGGCTGCCGTGGCGGCCGGCATGGGCGGACGTTCGCGCACCACCAGTTCCAGCAGCTGGGGGGCCAGCTGTTGACGCCAGTCGCCATTCTGCAAGGCCGGTTGTGCGTGCAGTGCGGCGATGGCCGGCTCGGTTGCGTGGCTCCGCGCGCAGGCGCAGAACCAGCGATACACCGTCTCGGCATCCACGCGTGGGGATTGAGCATTCCACGCTTCGATGGCTGGCTCGAAACGTTGCTGCAGGGCGTGCCACTCGTGGAGGTTCGTGCGAAGTTGCTGCAGATGAAGTGGATCAACTCCCGCCAGGGCGTGATCCATGCCAAAGAACTGCAGCGTGTTGTCGAAACTCGCCGCCGTCATGGGCGGCTGGTCGCGGAACAGCCGGCGCAGTACGACGTGCCCGGCCTGCTGCTTCGCACGCAGCGACCAGAGCTCCGGTTGCTCCTGCAGCCAGCTCAAAAGGTCCAGTGGATGGCGGGTGGCTGCGGTCTGCAGAAATGCCGTGGCGAAACGTTCGGCATCGAATGGACTGGCGTGCGTAGCGGGCTGCGCCTCATCGAACTTCACGGCGCGCCATGACGCGGCAGGCGGCGGCGTGGTTGCCTCGTCGACCGGAGGAGACCCAGCCTCGACCGGCGGAGACGGCGTGTTGTCGACGGCAGGCGTGGCGACGTGGGCAGCTTGCCTGCACCATGCCTGCGCAGCCTCATACCTCGCGCGCAGTTCCTGAAAACCCGCCGGATCGACGTCAGGCCGGGTTTCCTTCAGGCGCTTCGCGTAGACCCGCTTTAGCTCCCTTTCATCGGCATCGTCGGGCAGGCCGAACCAGGCCAATGGCGTGGTCATGCGTGGGCATCCAGCGTATCGAGAGCCTGTCCCAGCTGCCGACGGTGTTCGCGTATGAGCTGCTCATCCTGCGTGTCCAGCACCGTGCGGAACTGCGCAATCCACTGCTGCAGCTGTGTGCGTGCGCCGATGTATTCCTCGTAGAGACGTTCGGCGCGTGCCAGCATCGCGATGTTCTCGTGCTTGTCGCGGGGATGGATCTTGATGCTTTCCAGCGCCTGCAGGCGAGACCGGATTTCCGCCGGACTAAGCAACCCCGGATTCTGTTCGAGTACCAGTTCGTGGCGCTCTTGCGTCGCAAGCAGGGTGGCTTCCACCTGTAGCACGCCGTTCACGTCATAGGTAAAGCGCAGGTTCACCGAATTCTGGGCGGCGGGGCGGTTCGGTGCCAGTGGAATATCCAGCTCGCCCAGCTTGATGTTGCGATCCGCCATGGGGTGCTCGCCCTGATACACCTCCAGCGTGAGCTTGACCTGATTGTCGCGGAAAGGCTGGAACGTCTCCTCGCGGCTGACGGGCACCGTGCTGTTGCGGTGGATGACGGGCGAGAAGAACCCTGTCTGCTCGCGGCCCTGCTCGTCGCGCCGCGAGACCTTGGTGCCCAGCGTATAAGGGCACACGTCGGTAAGGATGACTTCCTCGAGGCGCTCGTCGCGCGACTTCAGCCCGGCGGCGATGCACGCACCGAGCGCTATCGCCTGGTCCGGGTTGATGTGCCGCAGCGGCAGGCGGCCGAACATGCGCGACACCATGCGTGCCACCAGCGGCATGCGGCTGGCGCCGCCCACCAGCACGATCTCCTCAAGTTGGGCTGGCTGCAGGCGAGCGTCGCGCATGGCGCGTTCGAGCGGTGCGCGCATGCGTTGCACCAGCGGGTCGCTCAGCCGCGCAAAGCGTTCCTCATCGATCTGCCAGTTCACCGCGCGCTCACCGATGCGCCATTCGATGCCGGCGCTGCCTTGCGCGCCCAGTTCGCGCTTTGCCTGCTCCAGGCGGCGGCGCAGCTGGCCGCGTTCCTGCGGGGAAAGCGTGTCGGTTGCGAGTTTCTCGTCGCCGAGGAACGCGCTTTCCATGACGTCGAGGAAGTCCTCGCCGCCAAGGAAGTTGTCGCCCGCGCTGGCGTGCACTTCCACCACGCCGTCGAACATTTCCAGTACCGATACGTCGAAGGTGCCGCCACCCAGGTCGAACACCAGGAAACGCGCACCGTCCGGCTTTTCCTGCAGGCCATAGGCGAGGGCGGCCGCGGTGGGTTCGTTGATCAGGCGCTCGATACGCAGGCCGGCCAGTTCGCCAGCCGCCCGCGTGGCCTTGCGCTGGGCATCGGAAAAGTACGCGGGCACGCTGATCACCGCCTCGGTGACTTTTTCACCCGTGGCGGCTTCGGCGTCGGCCACGAGGGAACGCAGGATCAGCGCCGATAATTCCTCGGGGCGGAACACGTGCTTGCCCAGGCGTGTTTCGCGGGGCGTACCCATGAAGCGCTTGAAGGTGGCGATGCTGGCATCGGGGTGGCTGACCATGCGGTCGCGCGCGGCGCGGCCCACGATGATGTGTCCGTCCGCGTCCACGCTGACCACGGACGGCGTGAGCAGGTCGCCCAGCGCGTTGGGAAACAGCGTAGGCCCGTGTTCCCCGAAGGTACCGATCAGCGAATGCGTGGTACCCAGATCAATGCCAACGATCATCCCTGTTACATCCCCTGTAGACGTCGGGGCAGTGTAATGCGGAACAGGCGGTCGGCGGACGGAGCACGCGCGCCTGAGACCGGGGCTGGGTAGAATCCGCCGATTCCCCCCAGGAGTGCCCCATGCAGCATATTCCCCCGATGGATACCGCCGTGCCGGATGGTGATACCTCCGACATCACCGTGCCGCCCACCATGCACCACCCCAGCGGCCACGGCGTGCAGGACACGCTGGACATCGCCGGTCACGACGAAGTGGAGCACGACGAGGCGCTGCGCAATTCGCAGCTGCGCGTTCCGCGTTGACGAGCGGCCTGAGCCCTCGTTTACACCAGCAGCGTTTTCACGCCCTTGCCCCGCAGCGCCTCGACGTGTTCGGCCGGGGCGGCGGCATCGCTGATCACCAGATCGAGATCGCCGACCGGCGCAATCACCGAAAGGCTGCGCTGGCCGAATTTGCTGGCATCCAGCACGGCCACGGTCTGGCGTGAAACGCGGATCATCAGTGCATTGAGCGAAGCCTCCAGCGGGTCGGGCGTGGTCACGCCCACCTCCGGATCGAGGCCATCCACGCCCAGGAACAGGCGATCGGCCGAGAGCCGCGACAAGGCCTGTTCGGCGTCAGGGCCCGCCAGCGAATAGGACGTCTGGCGCAGCAGCCCGCCCAGCATCATCACGCGTACGGCCGGCAGGGCGGACAGCTCCATCGCGATGTTCAGCGCATTGGTGATCACCGTCAGCGAGGTCCATTTGCGCTGACGGATGCGCCGCGCGATTTCCGCCGTGGTGGAGCCGGAGTCGAGGATGATGGTTTCGCCGTCTTCGATCAGGGCTGCCGCGGCCTCGCCGATGCGCAGCTTCTGCGCGTGGTGGCGCGTTTCCTTGATGTTGAGCGGGGTGTCCAGCTGGGCCGCGGCGGGCAGGGCGCCGCCGTGCGAGCGGCTGATGGCGCCGGCGCCATCCAGGACTTCCAGGTCGGCGCGGATGGTCACGGCGGAAATGCCGAACAGCGCCACCAGCTCGTCCACCGTGACGCGGCCCTTCTGATGGACCAGCTCGACGATGCGGCGACGGCGTTCTTCCACCAGCAGTTTCGGCGGGGCGGGTGCGGCCTTGCGTCGAGTCGTCATGGATCCTGTCCTGATGTTGCGTGTTTCCGGTACTGGATGAAGCAGCCCGGCGTGCGCTTCTTGCTTGTCATCCCGGCGTAAGCTGGGATGCAGTGCCTTCCGTTCTTGCCGATTGCCGCGAGGGCCCCGTCGCTGGATCCCCGCTATCGCTGGGATGACGGCGAGGCAATGATCAGGCCACGGGCACGTTTTGAACAGACGCCCAAAGCGCAGGGCTTATCGGCCCTGCTTCGGCGCGTCGTGCCACTGCACCGGCAACGGGGCAGATCAATCCATCCCCAGCATGCGCGCCGCATTGTCGTGGTAGATCTTGCGCAGGATCTCCGGTGGCAGGCCCACCCCATAGATGGACCAGCGCCCCTGCGGCGGCACGGCGGCCGGGGCGTAGTCGAAGTACTCGTCTTCCGTTTCCAGGAAGCGGTAGTAGATCTCGTACAGCTCATCACCCAGTAGTTGCTGGGGCACGTCGTTGCCATAAGGCGGCGGCACGGCGTCGGTGCCGAACAGGATGCGATCCTGGTAACGCTCGAAGAAGCGCCGCGCCATGCGTGGCTGGCGGCCCAGCTCGCTGATGCGTGCGCTGATGTCCACGTGCACGTTGGCGTGGCGGTCCATGCATTCGGCGATGGTGGCCAGGTCTTCGGCCTGGTTGCCCACGTGCATCAGTACGAAGGTGGTCGCCGGGTGTCGTGCGATGACGCGGTTGCGTGCGGCCAGCAGATCCCGGTGGCTGGGATACTCCGGCCCGTAGAACGACCAGTCCGGATGCTTCGCCAGTTCTTCGTAGCGCTCGTTGGCGCTGTCGCCGGGCAGGAAGAACGCCTCCGGATCGGAGGTGTGGATGAACACCGGCATGTTCAGTGCTGCGCAGGTTTCCCACATCGGATCGAAGCGGGCGTCGTCCACGCCCACCAGTTCGCCCTGGTCGATGCCTTCGCGCAGGTACAGGCCCAGCGTCTTCAGCAGCTTCAGGCCGGCGGCGCCGATACGGTGCGCGTGCTCGATGGCTTCGGCCTGCAGGCGCGGGTAATCGGTTTCGGTGAACAGGGCGAACGAGGGTTCCGTCATGGTGCGGAACCGGCCGGGCGCCACCGCGTCGAAGCGCGCGATGGTTTCCTCCAGCCCCTTGCCGGTGCCGCCGGTCAGGTTGACCATGCTGCGGATGCCCTTGCGATCCATCAGTGCCACCAGCTCCGCAGGATCGGCGAAGTAGGTCATCGCTTCGCCCAGCGACACGCCGCTACGCGTTTCGCTCATCCAGCTCAGGTGCGTGTGCACGTCGATCACCGAGAACGCGGGTTTCTCCACCCGCGTCACCGGTACGTGCAGCATGCTGCGCGGCTTGAACTCGGCCAGGCGAAGGGCTTCGCTTTCCGGAGTGGCCACGGTCTGCAAGGGGTTCTTGCCGCTGCTGCCGCCACCGAGCATCGGCGGCGCGCAGCAACCGCAACCCGTGCGGGTGGCGGAGAGCAGGTGGCGACGATCCAGGTCGAATCGCCGCCGGGCGCGAAAGGGCGCGTCATGCATGGTGTGTGTCCCGATCAGCCCGGATAGCGCGCCATGATGTCGTGCACCTGGCGGGTGAGCGCCACCGCCTGGTCGAACGGACGCAGCCACATGTTGCGGCCGAACATCACGCCGCTCGCGCCGCTCTGCATGTAGAACTCCACCTTGCGCAGCACGGCGGCATCGTCATCGTTCTTCTCGCCGCCGGAGAACAGCACCATCGTGCGACCCGCCGAGCGCACCACGCGGGCGCAGCGCGCCGCGGCGTCTTCCTGCAGCTTGTCGTACGGGGCCGGCACGTTGGCGATGCTGTCATTGGGTTCGTGCAGCTTCACGATGTCCGCGCCCAGTTCCAGCGCCACGCGGGCGGCGTAATCCTGCGCGTACAAGGTGTTGGTGCCGCCCTTGGCATTGATCGCACTGCCGCGCGGATACGACCACACCACCAGCGGCATGCCGTAGCGCTCGCAATCCTGGCGCACCTTTTCGAACTGGCGGAATTCGTCGTGCTGGCGCGGCGAGCCGACGTACATGGTGTAGCCCACGGCTTCGGCGCCGAGGCGCACGGCGTCTTCCACCGAGGCGAACAGCGGCGAGGTCGCTTCCGCATCGCTGGGGATATTGGTCTTGCCGTTGAGCTTGAGGATCAGCGGCACGCGACCGGCGTACTCGCCCATGTACTTCTCGGCCAGGCCAATGCCCAACGCAATGGCGGAAAAGCCGCCGGCCTCCGCGAGCTCGAACTGATAGCCCGGATCGACAGCCGGCGGGTGAGGGAAAAAGTCCGTGGGGCCATGTTCCAGACCCTGATCCAGCGGCAGCACCAGCAGGCTGCCGTTGCGCGGGCCGCTGCCATACAGCAGGCGCCACAGGCGCGTGCGCTTGCCATGGGAGAGGGGGAGCGAAGCGAGTCGGCTGGATGTCATCGATGGCCCTTGCAACTTGTGTTTCATTTCGAATACCTTGGGATTGAGGTTTCGTGTTATTTCGTTTTACATCATATTTCATCAGATGACCATGCCTGTCAAACCCGCCATGACTTTTCCGACGCTGGAATCGCTGAAAGCCGCATCGCCCGCCGAACAGGCGCGACGCGGTTATGCCGACACCCTGCGCGAGATCCTTCAGCAACCCGATACGTGGCGTGACACTGCCTCGCGGCTGGTCGATGCCGGCGCGCGGGGCATGCTGGGCGAACTGCTCGCCACGCCACCGCAGAACATCGTGCTCACCGGTTCGGGCAGCTCGGTCTACGTGGGCGAATGCCTGGCGCCGGTGCTGCAGGCCGGTCTGGGCATTCCCGCGCAGGCCATCGCCGCCGGCACGCTGCTGACGCATCGGCGCGGCACGCTGCCCCATGGGCGGGGACTGCTCGTGTCCATTGCGCGTTCGGGCGACAGCCCGGAAAGCGCCAGCGTGGTGGATCAGGTGTTGGAGGCGGAGCCCGCGTACCGGCATCTGGTGGTGACCTGCAATGTGCAGGGACAGCTGGCCACGCGTTATCGCCACGAGCCGCGCGTGCACGTGCTGCAGCTTTCGCCGCGCACCAATGACCGCAGCCTGGTGATGACCAGCAGTTTCACCAACCTGGTACTGGGTGGCACCGGCCTGCTGCAGGCCCACGCGGGCAACACCGATGCGGGACTGGCGGACCTCGCCGCCAACATCGCCACGCATCTGTTCGAGCGCCATGGCGATGCACTGGCGCGCGAAGGTGCGGGCGACTTCGATGCCGCGCTCTATCTCGGCAGTGGCGCCGCCTTCGGTGCGGCGCGCGAAGCCGCGCTGAAGATGCTGGAAATGTCCGGCGGCGCCGTCAGTGCCATGTGCGAAACCTATCTGGGCCTGCGGCACGGGCCGATGTCCTGGCTGGATCGTCCGTGCCCGGTGGTGGCCTTCCTTTCCAGCGTGCCGGCCGTGCGCGCCTACGAGCTCGACCTGCTGCGCGAGATCGCGCGCAAGAAGCTCGGTGGCGTGCGCATCGTGGTGGGCGAGGCGATTCCTGCCGATGTGATCGGCCCTGGCGATGTGGCCGTCGAATTGCCCGGGTTCTCGCAGCTGGACGAAGCGCAGCAGGCCATGGTGCACGTGGTGGCGGGCCAGTTGCTCGCGCTGTTCCGTTGCCTGTCGCTGGGTCAGCAACCGGATGCACCGTCGCAGGGCGTGCTGACGCGCGTGGTCGAAGCGTTCGCCATCCACGGCGCGGAGAAGGGCGCGTGAAGCCGCTGCTGATGGCCGGCGAGATCAATGTCGACCTGGTCTTCACCGGGTGCGGACGCCTGCCTGAATTCGGTGGCGAAGTGCTGGCCTCGGGCTTCCGCCAGGGGCCGGGCAGCTCGTCGATGATCTGCGCCATGGGGCTTGCCCGGCTGGGCCACTCCGTGGCGTTCGCCGGCGTGACCGGTGCGGACGGCTGGGGCGATTACTGCATCGACGCCATGCGCGACGCAGGCATCGACGTATCCGCCGTGACGCGCGACGCCTCGCTGCAGACCGGTATCACGGTAGCGCTGTCGTCATCGCATGACCGCGCGCTGGTTACCTACATGGGTGCCATCGGTGCCTTGCGCGACGACATGATTGCCGATGCGCAGCTGGCTGCGTGTGGCCACCTGCACGTCTCCTCGTATTACCTGCAGGACGCGCTGCGTCCCGGGCTGCGCGCACTGTTCAAGCGAGCGCGGCGCGCGGGACTCACCGTGTCGCTCGATCCCGGGTTCGATCCACACCAGCGGTGGGGCAGGGAGCTGGTCCAATTGCTGCCGCTGGTCGACGTATTCCTGCCGAACGAACGCGAGGCCTGCGCCATCAGTGGAGAGGCTGATGCGCTCGCCTCGCTGCATGCGCTGCGCAATGGACACACGCTTACCGTGGTCAAGCTGGGCAGCGATGGCTGCATGGCCTTGCAACCGGATGGCAGGCCACTCAGTGCACCGGCGCATGCCGTCGATGTGCTGGACAGCACCGGTGCCGGTGACTCGTTCGACGCCGGTTTCCTGCATGCCTGGCGGCAGGGTCTTCCGTTGCGTGAATGCCTGCGTTGGGGCAGCGCCTGCGGCTCGCTGTCCACGCGCGGTATCGGAGGCACGGCCTGCCAAGGCAGCGAGGCTGACGTGCGCGTGTTGCTGGGGGCGGCAGCGTGATCACGGTCGGCGGCTTCAACACGGCCATCGACCGGTTGGTGACGCTGGACGTATTGCAGCCCGGCACCGTGCAGCGGGCAAGCGCCGTGCAGGGCTATCCCGGTGGCAAGGGCGTGCATGTGGCGCAGACGATTGCCGCACTGGGCGAGCCGGTGCAACTGGTAGGCCTGATCGATGCTGCGCATCGCAACTTCGTTACGCGCCGGATGAGCGAGCGCGGCGTGTTGTTCCACGGCGTGGAGATCAGCGATGACCTGCGCCAGTGCCTCGCATTGCGCGAGCGCGATGGCCGCATGACCGAGGTGCTCGATCCCGGCCCGCTGCTCACGACTGCTGCGCGTGAACAACTGCTGCGAACACTGGATCGCTGCCTCGACAACAGCGAGGTGCTGGTGCTCACCGGCAGCCTGCCGCGCGGTTTCGAAAGCGACACGTATGCACGCATCGTGTGGCAGGCGAATGGCAACGGCATGCCCTGTCTGGTGGATGCCAGCGGTGATGTACTGCGCCAGGCCGTCGATGCACAGCCCGGCGTGATCAAGCCCAACCGTGACGAAGCCTCCGATCTCGCCGGTCGTGCGGTGCGCACTTTGAGTGACGCGGCAGACGTGGCACGTGCGCTGTATGCGCGGGGCATCGCCCAGCCGGTGGTGACGCTCGGTGCGGAAGGCGCAGTGGCCTTTGATGGGCGCGTGGCATGGCATGCCTCGGTCGAACTGGCCCACAGCACCAATGCGGTGGGCTCCGGTGATTGTTTTCTGGCCGGGCTGGCGGTGGCGCGCAAGCGTGGCGAGCCGCTTGAGGTGGCATTGCGCCTGGGCGTGGCATGCGGTGTGGCCAATGCGATGGAAGAGGAAACCGGCTACGTGCGACGCACGTGCGTGGAGACGCTGCTCGAGCAGGTAACCGTGAGGTCGCTCGAGGGGTGACGCGCATGCGTGCAGGTGACGCATGACGGTTGGAAGGGTGTTTCAGGGCTCGTGCTGCGGGGAAGGCAGTGGCGGGTTCAGGTGAAAGAAGCAGACGACGAGGGTTCGAACGCGCGGAATGGGGCGCGGTTATCCACCTATGAACTGATCGGATTGGGGAGAGCGTGTTATGGGATCCAATGAAGCCCGCGTACTGCGGAAAACTGGCCTGGCTGCAGCGTTGGGAATGCTGTTGGTATCCATGGCCGCGCAAGGTCAGTCGACTACCGGCAACATCTACGGCCGCATCCCCGCGCAGGCGGGCGATACGGTGGTGCTCAACAATGGCGTCGGCCTGACGCGCAGCGTCAATATCGACAGCCAGGGCCGCTACAACGCGACACAGCTTCCGGTCGGCACGTATTCGGTCACCGTGATGCACGACGGCAAGGAAGTGCAGCGCCGTGACAACGTGCAGCTGAAAGTGGGCGCCGGCGTGGACGTTTCCTTTGGCGGCGAGGCGGCTGCGAGCGCAACGGCGAACGCCAAGCAGCTGGCAAGCGTCTCCGTGTCGGCCAATGCACTGCCTCCGATTGACGTGAGTACGGTGGATTCGCGCACCGTGGTGACGGCGGAACAGCTGGCCAAGCTGCCCCTGCCGCACACGGCCGAGGCGGCCGCCTTGCTGGCGCCCGGTACGGTCAACTCATCCATCGGCGCATCCGGTATCAATGGCTCGCCGCTGATCAGCTTCGGCGGATCGTCGGTGACCGAGAACGCGTATTACATCAACGGATTCAACACGACCGATCCGATGGGCTCCAACGGCGGCATCACGCTTCCCTACGGCTCGATCGATCAGGAAGAGGTTTACACCGGCGGCTACAGCGCCCAGTACGGCCGCAGTGATGGCGGCGTACTCAACATGGTCGGCAAGAGTGGTACCAACGACTGGCATTTCGGCGGGCAGTTTCTTTACGAGCCGTCGTCGCTGCGCGCGAGCCAGGACAACACCTATTACCAGAACGGCCTTCCGCCCACCCCGGTGGCCGGGCGCCTGTACAGCCCGAACAACCAGAACAACGCCTGGCATTCCACCTACGACATCTACCTGGGTGGTCCGCTGATCAAGGACCGTCTCTTCCTGTTCGCCTCCGCCGAGATGGAGCAGCAGCAAGGCAACGCGGTGGGCAATGTCACCGCGGGCACCAATACGCACTACACATACAAGACGCCCAAGTGGTACACCAAGGTCAACTGGAACATCACCGACAGCAACCTGCTCGAAGTGACCGGTGCGTCCGACGTCTACAAGACGTCGGGGACGATGTACAACTACGACTACAACGCCCTGCATGACACCAGCCTCAACGGCCAGGCCCAGTCCAACCAGACCGGCGGCACCATGTGGTCAGGCAAGTTCACCAGCTATCTCACCGACAGCCTCACTTTCACGGCGCTGTACGGCAAGATGACCACTTATCTCTACAACCAGGTGCCCGGCTACAACCCGGACCTGGCTTACATCTCGGGCGCCACCAACCAGAATCCCGACCTCAACGGCGGTGTGCCGAACATCGGCGAGCAGACGCTGCGGTACGCGCCCACGCCCAACGCCAACAACAAGACCACCAACCTGCGCCTCAGCCTGACCTATGTGCTGGGCAGCCACACGCTCACCGCGGGTATCGACAATCTGCGGGCCAGCGCGAACGGACACATCAACATCACGTCCGGTCCCGGCTACAACTGGATCTACGGTTACACGAGCCATCCCGACCAGCCGTTGAATGCCAGCCTGGGCGTCCCCGCGCTGAGCGGCTACGCGAATGGTGCTGGCGGCTACTACGTGCAGAAGTACATCAACGTGGACGGTGGAAACCTGACGTCGGTGCAGAACGCGCAGTTCATCGAAGACCTGTGGCAGGTCAACGACCGCTGGTTGCTGTCGCTGGGCCTGCGCAACGACGGCTTCACCAACAACAACAAGCTCGGCCAGGCCTATATGCGGCAGACCTCGCCGCAGTGGGCACCGCGCCTGGGCTTCAGCTGGGACGTCAACGGTGACGGCAGCTTCAAGGTGTTCGGCAATGCAGGCCGCTACAACCTCGGTTCGCCGCTGTCGCCGGGCGGTATCGCCAATGGTGTGCTGCGCACCCGCGAGTACTACACCTACAGCGGCATCGCACCCGATGGAACGCCCACCGGCCTGACCTATGTGGCGGGTCCCGTGGCCAGCAACAACTTCTATGGCCAGGTGTTCGATCCGCGCACGGTCACCGTGAAGAACATCAAGGCCATGAGCCAGGATGAATTCATGGCGGGCTTCGCCAAGACCGCCGGACCGAACTGGGTGTACGGCGGCAAGCTCACGCTGCGCATCTTGCGCAACCAGATCGACGACTACTGCGATACGGACACGGTGTTCGCCAAGGCGGCCGCGCAGGGTGTGGTGGGGGCCGACGCCACCAACAATGCCTCGTGTTACTACATCAATCCCGGCGTGGCCAACACCTTCTCGATCCGTGATTCCAGCGGCGTGTTCCACGACGTACGCATGACCAATGCCGAGATGCGTTTCCCGGCCATGATGCGCAAGTACTACGGGCTGGAGGGATATCTGGAGCATCCCTTCGACGGCACGTGGTACGGCAAGGTCAACTACACCTTCTCGCGCAGCTACGGCAACACCGAAGGCTGGGGCCAATCGAGCCAGGGCAGTGCGGGCGGCACGCAGAACACCCAGTGGGACTATCCGGAGCTGATGTACTACGGCGGCGGCCCGCAGGGCAACGACCATACGCATCAGATCAAGGCCTTTGGCTACTACCAGGTGACGCCCGAGTGGATGGTGTCCGCCAATCTGAGCCTGATGTCGGGCGGTCCGAAGTTCTGTTATGGCCTGTATGGCAGCGATCCGTTCAACACCAGCACCAACGATCCGGATGGTTACGGTTCCAGCTATCACTGGTGCAACGGTCAACCTTCGGCGCCGGGAGCGTCCGGTCGCCTCCCGTGGATCAAGCAGCTCGACCTTGGCGTGCACTACCGGCCTGAGTTTGCCCAGCATAAATTGGGCTTCAGCCTGGACGTGTTCAACGTGACCAACAGCCAGGTGCCGCTGGGTGTGAACAGCACGCTGTACACCGACACCACCGGCACCATGAACCCGGCGTATGGCACGCCGCTCACGTCGCAGCCGCCACGTTATGTGCGCCTGGGTGTCACCTACGACTACTGACCGCGGATATCCGCGCGTCGTGGTGTCGTGCAGGAAGGGGCGCCGTCCGGCTTCGGCCGGATGGCGGCCCGATGAGGCCTGCATGAGAGTGAAACAGATCCCATAAGGATCATGAGGGGTTGAACATGCGTTTGCGTACCGGACTTCTGCTGGGTCTTCTCCTGCCTGCGCTGAGCGCCCACGCCCAGGTGAAAGTGTGGGAGGGCAACCTGTCCATGCCCACGTCGGATGAGGGCGCGCCGGATGAAAATCCGCCCTTTGACATCTATGGGAAAGACAAAGAGCGGTTCAACTACCCGTACACCATGCGCAGGGTGGTTCGCGCGACCGAGAGCAAGCAGGACTACCGCGCGCTGTTTCTTGAGAACGAATACCTGAGGTGTTCGGTCCTGCCCGATCTTGGCGGTCGCATCTATACCTGCATCGACAAGATCAACGGCCAGCCGATGTTCTATGCCAATCCCACGATCAAGAAGGCCCTCATTGGCTATCGCGGTGTGTGGGCCACGTTCGGCGTGGAGTTCAACTTCCCGGTATCGCACAACTGGGTCACGCTTTCCCCGGTCGACTACTCGTATGGCAGCAAGCCCGATGGCAGTGCATCGATCGTCGTCGGTAACCGGGACCGGGTCTATGGCATGGAATGGCGCGTTGAGCTGGTGCTCCGCCCGGGCAGCACGGTGCTCGAGGAAAAAGTCACGCTTTCCAATCCCGACGATCTGAGGCACCGGTTCTATTGGTGGAACAACGCCGGCGTGCAGGTCTGGGACGATTCGAAGATTTACTATCCCACGCAATTCACGGCGAGCCATGGTTTCACCTACGTGGATACCTGGCCGGTGAACGGGAAAGGGCGTGATCTGAGCATCGTCGGCAATCATCTGGACGGCCCGGTGTCGCAGTTCTTCCACGAGAGCAGGGAGCCGTTCACGGGCATCTATCACCCTCACACGGATGCGGGCGTGGTGCATTACGCCGAGTTCGCCGACCTGCCGGCCAAGAAGGTTTTCAGCTTTGGTGCCGATGCCAAGGGGTTGGCGTGGCACAAGGCGCTGTCCGACAACGACAGCGGTTATATCGAGATGCAGAACGGGCTGTTCCGCAACCAGGAAACCTACGGCTTCCTTGAGCCCCAGCAGACCATTCGATTCAGTGAGTACTGGATGCCGGTGCGGCAGATCGGCGGAATCTCCCGTGCGAACCTGCATGGCGTAGTGTCCATGGCAAGAGTGGCCGGCAAGAACGGCAAGGACACCCTGGCAGTGGCGCTCAACGCCAATGCGAAGATGGCCGATGCGCGGATCATGGTGCGCAAGGGCGACGCTATCGTGTTCGACCAGACGGTGTCTCTGGATCCCGCGAAAACCTGGTCGCACGCGTTCGACATCCGGCCCGCCGATGCGCCGTATACCTTCACCCTGGAGAACAAGGATCATCAGGTTCTCTTGACGCAGACCGAAGGCAAGTACGACTGGACGCCCAAGGATCAGGTCCATGCCGGCGCACAGCCTGCCTATACCTCCCCCAAGGGAGCCTATCTTGAGCGGGGCCGGGACAAGGAACTCAATGGCAACCTGCTCGATGCGTGGGATATCTATACCGACGGGCTCGCCGCATCACCTGATAGCGCGGACCTTCTGAAGGCCAAGGGCCGGCTTGGCGTGAGCCTTTTTCGTTTCGAGGAAGCCTCTGGCCTGCTCAAGCAGGCGGAAGACCGGGATACGTCGGATGGTGAGACCCGCTATTACCGGGGGATCGCGGAAGCCGCACTGGGTCATCGAAACGTTGCGCGCGTCGAGTTCGAGGCCGCTTATCGTGACCCTTCCTACCGCACGTCCGGCGGCGTGGTGTTGGCCGAGCTGCTGGCGAGCGACCATGACGTGCTCGATGCGCAGAACGTGCTTGCCGGGATCTGCCCCGAACCGGTGGGCCCGTCCAGCGTGCAGCGTTGCCTGGAAGATCGCATCGCGCTCGAACGCAGCACCGGCCAGACCGATCATGCGCGGACGCTGGCGGAGGCATCGCTGGCGCAGTTTCCGACCAGTGCATTCCTGAAGAACGAGCTGTCGAAGCTCGGTTCCACCATGCCGGATCTCGAGACGCATCTGGCGGCGGATCCGAACCGGATTCTTCAACTGGTGATCCAGTACAACCAGCTGGGCCTCTACGCCGACTCGCTCACCCTGCTGACGCACACCTATCCGGATGTCCCCGCGCTTCACCGCGAGCCGGGCGAGTTGCCGGTGGGCAAGCACCCGATGCTTGCCTACTACCGGGGCTTTGTCCGCGAGCAGCTTGGACAGTCGGGCAGAAAGGATTGGCAGGACGCCTCGCGGATGTCGCTTGCCTATGTCTTTCCGAGCGAGCCGTCTGCCATGACGGTGCTGCGTGCGGCGATCGCCGCCAACCCGTCCGATGCCTCCGCACACTTCCTGCTGGGCACGTTGCTGTTCTCCACGGGCAGGGTGGATGAGGCGCTGGACGAATGGCGCCGCACGGCCAGCCTCCGGCCCGACACGCCAACGCTGGATGCCGACAGGGGCCGCGCACTGCTCGACATCAAGCACCAGCCGGCCGAGGCCGCCAAGGCGTTCGAGCACGGTTTCAAGGTGGATCCTGCAAACCCCGCGTTGTACGTGGGGATGAACAGGGCCATGCAGGCGCTTGGAAAATCCGACGCCGAACGAGTGGCCATGTTCGAACGCTTCCCCGCCCATGCGGACATGCCCGACGAAGTGGTGCGTGCGTACGTCAAGGTGCTTCGTGAAAGCGGGCAGGATGCAAAGGCCGACGATCTGCTGATGCAGCACTTTCTCCCCGCTGAAGAGGGTGCCGCCCCGCTGGCGCCAAGCTCTGGAAAGCACTGATAGCGCGTTGAATGTTTTCCTGGCGGATTGGCGCCATGACATGGGCTGTGTGCATGGAGTTGTGTGCAGCCCGTTTCATCCATGAGGATAGAGATGAAGCACCAAGAGACACTGAGCATCATGGCCGGCGTTCTGCTCGGCTTGACGGTTTGCGGCAGCTTGAATGCGGCCAACGGAGCCGCACCGACGTTGCGCTGGAACGCCGATCAACTGGGTAACCACCGCTACCTGGTGCAGGTGGCCAAGCCTGCGGACGCCGTGCATGTGGTCATTCCATGGCGCCGCCGCGATGCGCACCCGGAACAGGTCAACGTTATTGTCACCGGGCCCGATGGCCAGGCCGTTGCCAACGTGCGGCGCGGAACGATCGATCGCTCCAGCGGCGAGCTGGTGTTCCAGGCCAGCAAGGCGGGTACGTATGCGGTGTATTACCAGCCATACGTCAACGCCGGTCGGGCGAACTACCCCACTGTGACCTATGCGGAAGTGCGCGACACGGCCGACCCGGCCTGGGCGCAAAAGGTTGGTACGGACGCCGGTGCATGGCGACGCCTGCCCAGCGCGACGCTGCTGAACTACGAAGCGGTCGATGACTTCGATGCGTACACGGCGATGGAGCGCACGGCGACGCCCACGGAAATGCAGGCCTTGCTGAAGGCCCATGCCGGGCAGCGGTTGTGGATCTTCCCGGAGACCCGGGCCAATCCCATCCGCATGTTCGATGCATTACCCGAAAGCTGGGCGAAGCGTGGCCCGGGTGGCAGTCTGCGTGACAGTGCGCTGCCTGGTGAATACCTGAGTTTCCAGTTCGGCGCGTGGGCGCCTGTCGGCAACGTGGACAACCTGCAGGTGAGCTTCGGCGACCTGCGTGATGCCCAGGGAGACGTTCTCCCGGCCGGCGCCTTCACCTGTTTCAACCTGGGCGGCATCGACTATGCCGGCCAGCCCTTCACCACACGCGTCGACGTCGCTGCAGGCCGTGTGCAACCGCTGTGGATGGGGCTGGACGTGCCCGCCACGGCAAAGCCCGGGGTCTATCGGGGCGAGGTGACCGTGACTGCGGCAGGCGTGGCCGCGCAGCGCGTGCCAGTGGAAATCACCGTAGGCAACGGGAAGGCCGTTGCCCATGGTGATGATGACCCGTTCAAGCTCACGCGCCTTCGCTGGCTCAATTCCACCCTGGCGCAGGACGACGAACTGGTGAAGCCGTTTACCGCCATCACGGTACGGGGCGATACGCTGGGCATTCTCGGACGCGACATTGCGCTTGCGGCCAACGGCTTGCCGGAACAGATCAGCAGCCGCTTCGACGAGCGCATGACGAGCATCGCGGATCGCGCCACCACGATGCTGGCCGCGCCCATCGCGTTCACCGTGGAGGACGCCACCGGCACACACCCGTTGTCGTCTGCGGGACACCCCGCCGTGCAACAGGACGGGCCCGCCCGCGTGCACTGGCAGGTGGCTGGCAACGCCGGTCCTCTTCAGGCCGAAGTGAAGGCCAGCCTGGAAGCGGACGGCACGCTGACCTATGCCATCGCACTGACCGCCACGCAGGCCACGACCTTGAAGGATGTCCGCCTGACGATGCCGTTGGCCAACAAGGTGGCGCGCTACCAGCTGGGCCTGGGGCGGCAGGGCGATGCGGCGCCCGACGATTTCCAGTGGAAGTGGAACGTCGAGAACAACCAGGACGGCGCCTGGCTCGGCACGGTCAATGCCGGACTGGAATTCCACCTGCGCGACGAGCATTACCTGCGTCCGCTCAACACCAACTTCTACCATCAGCAACCGCTGCGCATGCCGGTATCGTGGGACAACCACGGACAGGGCGGCGTGCGGCTGCACCGCGAGGGCAACGATTACCGGGTCGAGGCCTATGGCGGCCCACGCCAGATGGCAGCAGGCGAGACGCTGCATTACGACGTGGTCCTGCGCGTGACGCCGTTCAAGACCATCGAGCCGGCGAAGCATTTTGCCAACCGCTACTTCCACGGGAACCAGGATGTGGATGCGGTCAAGGCCGATGGCGCCAGTGTGGTGAACATCCACCACGCCTCGGCGATCAATCCATGGATCAATTATCCGTTTCTGGAGGTTGATGCGATGCGCGCGTATGTCGATGCGGCCCACCAGCGCGGCATCAAGGTCAAGATCTACGACACCGTGCGCGAGCTCTCCGACCGTGCACCGGAACTACCCATGCTGGAAAGTCTCGGGCACGAAGTGATCAGCAGTGGCAAGGGTGGCGGCTTTTCGTGGTTGCAGGAACACATGAACGGTGACTACATCGCCGCCTGGCATGTGCCGCAGAATCGCGATGCGTCGGTGATCAATGCAGGGCAGAGCCGTTGGCACAACTACTACATCGAAGGGCTGGACTGGCTCGCCCGCAACGTGGGCATCGATGGCTTGTACCTCGACGACGTGGCCTATGACCGCACCACCATGAAGCGTGTGCGCAAGGTGCTGCAGGCCCGCCGCCCTGATCCGCTGATCGACCTGCATTCCGCCAACCAGTACAACGAACGTGATGGCCACAACAGCAGCACGCTCCTTTACATGGAATTGTTCCCCTACCTCGACCGGCTGTGGTTTGGCGAGTACTTCGATTATGAGAAGACTTCGCCGGCTTACTGGCTTACCGAGATGTCGGGTATTCCGTATGGCCTGATGGGCGAGATGCTGCAGAACGACGGCAACCCGTGGCGTGGCATGTTGTTCGGCATGACTCGCCGGTCGCGCGAGGGTGGGGCCAAGGACAGTGACCTGCACGCCCTGTGGAAGCTGTGGGACAGCTTCGGCATCGAGCAGTCCGACATGGTGGGCTGGTGGGTGCATGACACGCCGGTGAAGACGGGGCGCGACGATGTGCTGGTGACCAGTTATGTGCGCAAGGGTGACGCCACGCTGATTGCACTGGCATCGTGGGCACCGCAGGCCACCAAGGTGAAGCTGACCATCGACTGGACGGCGCTGGGCCTGAAGCCGGGCAAGGTGACGTTGGTGGCCCCGGCGCTGGAAGGTTTCCAGCCAGCGGCGGCGTTCAAGCCTGACGACGCGATTCCGGTGGAGCCGGGCAAGGGCTGGCTGATCATGGTGAAGTGACGTGGGGGGAGGGGCCTTCCAGAAGGGGCCCGTTGATCGACTCATTGCCAACGACCCAGCGCGGGCGACATCCGAGCGTTTGGGTCCTGGCACAACGCACAGGTAGGAACATGGCAGGGAATGAGATGGGCGGCATCCAGCGGCTTACCGGCAGGTCACACGTTTCAAGGGGACGCGCACTGTTGACGTGCCTGCTGCTGGCCGGCATGACGGGCACGGCGGCGGCAGCGGACGGAAAGGCGGCGGCCTTTTCACATCAGGGGGATGCTTACCAGTTTGGCAACGAGAGCATCGTTGCCCGCTGGAAGGTCGCCGATGGCAAGCTCGCCGAGATGGTGCTGGCCGATCAGCCCAACCATCAGGACCTGCCGGTGACCGTCCCGGTGGAACTGACCATGGCCGATGGCAGCAAGCTCGGCATGGCACAGCTGAAGATGATCTCGGCGCCGCGGGCCAGCAAGCTGAAGGCGAATGCCAGGGCATCGCGCCTCGCAGAGCGTTCGCCCGGCAAGACGGTCGAGGCGACCTTCGGTGACGCCGACGGTCGCTTCCGTATCGACTGGCAGTGGGTACAACGCGAGGGTTCCGATTATCTCCGCGCCGTGGTCACGATTACCGCCCTGAAACAGGATGAGAACATCAAGAAGGTCGCGTTGCTGCAGGCCCAGGCAGAAGACGCCGAGGTCGTCGGCGTGGTGCCGGGTTCGCCCATTGTGGCAGGCCACGACTATTTCGGTTTCGAGCATCCGCTGTCATCCAGCGAAGTGCACGGCAAGCAGGTGAAACTGTGGATCGAACGTGGCCTTCCCTTGCCTAAGGGACAGTCGATCACGTACTCCGCCGTGGTCGGCGTTACGCATGACAATCAGCTTCGCCGCGATTTCCTGACGTACGTCGAACGCGAGCGCGCGCATCCGTACCGCACCTTCCTGCATTACAACTCCTGGTACGACATCGGCTACTTCACGCCCTATACCGAGGCGCAGGCACTGGATCGCATCCGTGCCTTCGGCGAGGAGCTGAAGGTCAAGCGCGGCGTCACGCTCGACTCCTACCTGTTCGACGACGGCTGGGACGATCGCAGTGGCAGCTGGCACTTCAGCAAGGATTTCCCGCACGGCTTCGTGCCGCTGCGCGATGCCGCCGCGAAATACGGCGCCGCGCCCGGCATGTGGTTGTCGCCGTGGGGCGGTTACGGCAAGCCCAAGGAAGAGCGGGTAAAGAACGGGCAGGCCGCGGGGTACGAAATCATCGATGGCGGCCTGGCACTCTCGGGTCCGACGTACTACCAGCGCTTCCACGACGCCGTGATGGACCTGGTGAAGAACGACGGCATCAACCAGTTCAAGTTCGACGGCACCGGCAATGCCGACAAGGTGTTTCCGGGTAGTCGCTTCAGCAGCGACTTCGATGCGGCCATCCAGTTGATCGACGACCTGCGCGTGGCGAAGCCGGATCTCTACATCAACCTCACCACCGGCACCATGGCGTCGCCGTTCTGGTTGCGCTACGCCGATTCGATCTGGCGCGACGGCGAAGACGATGACCTGGCCGGCGTGGGTACCAAGCGCGAACGCTGGATCACCTATCGCGATCGCGAGACCTACCACAACATCGTGGAGAAAGGTCCGCTGTACCCGCTCAACTCGCTGATGCTCCACGGCATCATCTACGCGAAGGAAAACCGCAGGCTCAACACTGACCCGGGCCACGACTTCGCCAACGAAGTGCGATCGTATTTCGGCGCCGGCACGCAGCTGCAGGAGATGTACATCACCCCGGACCTGCTTTCGACGCAGGACTGGGATGTGCTGGCCGAGGCAGCACGCTGGTCGCGGACCAATGCAGCCGTGCTCAAGGACGTGCATTGGATGGGTGGTGATCCCGGGCGGCTCGACACCTATGGCTGGGCGGCGTGGACACCTGCGAAGTCCATCCTGACCGTGCGCAATCCGAGTGACAAGGCACAGCTGATGGTGATCGACCTTGGGCGCCAGCTGGAGCTTCCGCCGGGGGCAGCGCGTCGATTCACTGCGCGCAGTCCGTGGAAGGAGGACGCAGGCAAGCCGGCCATGTCGTTCGATGCAGATCAGCCAAACACGATCACGCTGGCACCGTTCCAGGTGCTGACGCTGGAGTTGACACCCGAAGCCGTTCGCTGAGGGTTCCCTGCGGCTGGCATCCCCCCCTCGCCAGCCTTTGGTCCCGTCGTATCGAGGGACCCGGCCTCGTCGAAAGACGAGGCCTTTCTTTTTGGTCGCTGCCGTTATGCGCCACGCCGCATCTCCCTCTCCCCTCCGGGGAGAGGGTTGGGGTGAGGGGCGGGTGCTCGCCTCACCGGTTCGTTCTTTAGCCGTTATCCCGACGAGGCGTTTTTCAACTGCCGAAGGGCTGGTCATCCAGTGCCTTTGCTCTCGGCCTTCGGTAGTCACGCAGGCGCCAGGTTGCCGCTTACGCAGCGGAGGCGTTTCGACCTCCTGCCGGAGGCCGAGTCACTTTTCTTTTGCTGGCCCAAAAGAAAAGTAACCCAAAGAAAATGGCCTTAAAGGCTGGCAGCATTACGGGGGAAAAAGCCCGGTGGGGCTGAGGAACGTTGTTGCGGGACAACCTCCGCCTCTACACAGCGGGTACCGCGTAGCGCTTCGCAACGCGCCGAAGCGCAGAGGACTTAACGCGGAGCGTCGTGCCGCTGCGCGGCACATCCTTCCTTGCCACTTGGTGGTTCACATTGAACATCACCTGTCGCTCGTCCTCTCTCCATTTGGA
Organism: Dyella telluris; assembly: GCF_014297575.1. Taxonomy (NCBI): domain Bacteria; kingdom Pseudomonadati; phylum Pseudomonadota; class Gammaproteobacteria; order Lysobacterales; family Rhodanobacteraceae; genus Dyella; species Dyella telluris. Next base: position 3,708,271 of record NZ_CP060412.1, read on the forward strand.
GAGGGCGGCGGGATCCAACCTCACGACAGAATAAGGTCCGTCACCCCGGCGTATGCCGGGGTCCAGTGGCGTCGTTGATCGGTCATCGCATTGGGAATTACCGCCAGGATGCCGCCTGCCGCGCGAAGCCAGTCTCGAATTATGCAGCGGCTGCCCACACCTCCCCGTTGCGGAAGGGGCTGATAACGCCCGCTATTGCAGCAGGTGGGATGCCGGTCGCGTTACATCCGGAACACGCCATACCGCTGCGGCTCAATCGGCGCATTGAGCGAAGCGGAAATCGCCAGGCCCAGCACGCGGCGCGTGTCGGCCGGGTCGATGATGCCGTCATCCCACAGGCGGGCGCTGGCGTAGTAGGGGTGGCCCTGGCGTTCGTACTGGTCGCGGATGGGGGCCTTGAAGGCTTCTTCGTCGTCGGCGCTCCACGCCTTGCCGCTGGCTTCGATGCCGTCGCGGCGCACGGTGGCGAGCACGGAGGCGGCCTGTTCACCGCCCATCACGCTGATGCGCGAGTTGGGCCACATCCACAGGAAGCGTGCGCCGTACGCACGGCCGCACATGGCGTAGTTGCCGGCGCCGAAGCTGCCGCCGATGACTACGGTGAACTTGGGTACATGCGAGCAGGCCACGGCGGTCACCATTTTGGCGCCGTCCTTGGCGATGCCGGCGTTCTCGTATTTCTTGCCGACCATGAAGCCGGTGATGTTCTGCAGGAACACCAGTGGCACGTTGCGCTGGTTGCACAGTTCAATGAAGTGCGCGCCCTTCAGTGCGGACTCGGAGAACAGTATGCCGTTGTTGGCGATGATGCCCACGGGATAGCCGTGGATGTGCGCGAAGCCGCACACCAGGGTCTTGCCGTAGCGAGCCTTGAATTCGTGGAATGCCGAGCCGTCGACGATGCGCGCGATCACTTCGCGGATATCGAACGGGCGGCGGCTGTCCTGCGGAATGATGCCGTACAGCTCCTCCGCCGCATACAGCGGCTCGGACGGGGCCTGCAGCGCCAGCGGCATGTCCTTCTTGCGGTTGAGGCTGGCGACGATGTCACGCGCGATGGAGAGCGCGTGGGCGTCGTTCTCGGCGTAGTGGTCCGCTACACCCGACACGGACGTATGGACATCCGCACCGCCCAGCGCTTCGGCGTCGACCACCTCGCCGGTGGCGGCCTTCACCAGCGGCGGGCCGCCCAGAAAGATGGTGCCCTGTTCACGCACGATGATGGTTTCGTCGCTCATGGCCGGCACGTAAGCGCCGCCGGCTGTGCACGAGCCCATCACCACGGCAATCTGCGGGATGCCCAGGCCGGACATGCGGGCCTGGTTGTAGAAGATCCGGCCGAAATGCTCCTTGTCGGGAAACACCTCGTCCTGCAGCGGCAGGAAGGCGCCGCCGGAGTCGACCAGGTAGATGCACGGCAGGCGGTTCTCCAGGGCGACTTCCTGCGCACGCAGGTGCTTCTTCACCGTCATCGGGAAGTACGTGCCGCCCTTGACCGTGGCGTCGTTGGCGACCACCACCACTTCAACACCGTTGACACGCCCGATGCCGGTGATGATGCCGGCCGCGGGGGCCGCATCCTCGTACATGCCGTGGGCGGCCAACGGTGAGAGCTCCAGGAACGGCGAGCCGGGGTCGAGCAGGGCGCGGATGCGTTCGCGCGGCAGCAGCTTGCCACGGGCGGTGTGCTTGTCGCGGGCCTTCTCGCCGCCACCCTCGGCGCTGCGCGCCAGTTCGCGATGCAGGTCGTCCACCAACCCCTTCAGCTGCGCGCTGCTGGCCTGGAAGTCCGGAGAGCGGGGATCGATCTGCGATGCGATGACACTCATGAGCTCAAGCTGCCGTTCGAGGGGAGCCCCGGATGATAGCGGCCCCTGCGTGGAGGCTAAATCGGCGTCGCAGCATGAAACCGGGCAAGGTATTGCCTGGGCGGGGAAAAGTCGGGTGTTCGTGGCTTTTCATGGGCGCAGGAGGCGAGCGGCCATGGTGTCCCCGCTTTTCGAGGGCACAAAAAAACCGGCCGCCAGAGGCGGCCGGTTTTTTGAAGTACACGAGTGTACTTAGTGACCAGCGGTCGAAGCGGCAGCCGGAGCAGCAGCGGTCGAAGCCGGGGTCGGCGCCGGCTGTTCGGCCGGGGCAGCAGCAGCAGCGGTCGAAGCTGCGGCCGGAGCCTGCTCTGCCGGAGCAGCAGCAGCCTTCTGAGCCTGGTCAGCAGCCTGCTGAGCCTGGTCAGCCGACTTCTGAGCGTCCTGCGCGGAATCCTGCGCGCCGTTGCTGCAAGCCGCCAGCAGCGCGACGAGCGCAGAGGCGAGAAGGGTACGCGTGAACTTCATGGTGAATCTCCTTTGCCGTGGAATGCCGTTTGGCGGGCGTATTAATAGCGCTTTCGCGGAAAATGCGCCACATCTTTGTGTGAAACGGCCAAATGGGGTTAACCCCCCTTTCATCGGCGACCTGTCAGAGGCCGCCGATCCAAGGGGTTCAGAGCAACTCTACAGCAACTGCCGTGGCTTCACCGCCGCCAATGCACAGCGACGCCACGCCGCGCTTGAGGCCGCGGGTCTTCAGCGCGTTGAGCAGCGTGACCACCACGCGGGCACCGCTGGCGCCGATCGGGTGGCCGAGGGCGCAGGCGCCGCCGTTGACGTTGATCTTGTCACGGGAAATGTCGAGCTCGCGCATAGCTGCCATGGCAACCACGGCAAACGCTTCGTTCACTTCGAACAGGTCCACGTCACCGACCTTCCAGCCGGCCTTTTCCAGCACCTTGTGCAGGGCGCCGACCGGCGCGGTGGTGAACCACTCCGGTTCCTGCGAATGGGTAGCGTGGGCAACGATGCGGGCGAGAGGCGTAAGCCCACGGGCCTTTGCGTCATCCGCCGACAGAAGAACCAACGCGGCGGCACCGTCGGAGATGCTGGAGGAACTGGCGGCGGTGATGGTGCCGTTCTCCTTGCGGAACGCCGGCTTGAGCGTCGGGATCTTGCTGACGTCGGAGCGACCCGGCTGCTCGTCGGTATCAACCTTCACATCGCCTTTGCGGCTGGATACGGTCACCGGAACAATCTCATCGGCAAAGGCGCCCGATGCCTGTGCTGCCTTGGCACGTTCCACGGACTGGGTGGAGAACGTGTCCTGCTCCTCGCGGGTGAAGTGGTACTTGTCGGCGCAGAGCTCGCCGAACACGCCCATGGCCTTGCCGTCGTACGGATTGGTCAGGCCGTCCCACGCCATATGGTCGACCAGGGTGCCGTCGCCATAGCGGATGCCCGTGCGGGCATTGACCATGTGCGGTGCGTTGGTCATCGATTCCATGCCGCCGGCAACCACCACGGTGGCCGAGCCGGCCTTGATCAGGTCATGGCCCAGCATGATGGCCTTCATGCCCGAGCCGCAGACCTTATTGATGGTGGTGCAGCCAGCGGCCACCGGCAGGCCGGCACCCAGCGAGGCCTGGCGCGCGGGGGCCTGGCCCAGGTTGGCTGGCAGCACGCAGCCCATGATCACTTCGCTGACATCGGCGGGAGCCAGGCCGGACTGCTCCAGCGCGGCACGGATGGCGGTGGCGCCCAGGGTAGGGGTGGGTACGCCGGTGAACTGGCCGAGGAAGGAGCCAATGGCGGTGCGCTTGGCACCGGCGATGACAACGCTGACGTCCGACATGGGGATCTCCGCAAGTACTTGATGGGGCGATGCCCCGGTTTAGTCCATCGATTATCGCAGCCCGCCTATAGGGGGGCAAACCGGCCGGTTTTACGGTCACCGTGGGATTCTGCCGCCATATAGTTGCGATTTCGTTGTGCAAATATGGTGTCCCGCGACCGGGGTTCCAGGGGAGCCGCGCCGCGGACGGGAGTGTTGGCGTCAATCAAGCTTCCAACGGGGCGGGGGCCTCTTATGAATACGGTGATGCATGGGTTGCGCTACCGCCGCGGGGCGGTGTTGGTGTGGCTGGCGCTCGGCCTCGGGGCGTGCGGTGGCGGCGGGGGTAATACGCGGCCCACGCAGCCGACCACTCCGCCCTCGACCCCACCCTCGACCCCGCCTTCGTCATCCACGGTGGCGCAGCCACCCATCGATGCGCAGCTGAGCCTTACCAACACCTATGCGGCGCACAACGCGGGCTATACCGGCGCAGGCGTCACCATCGGCGTCGTGGATACCGGGGTCATGTCCACCCACCCGGCACTGGCCGGGCGCGTGATCAAGGAACTGACCTATGTCGATCCGAGCACGAACAACCTGAAGGTGGATGACGCCAACGGCCACGGCACCTATGTGGCGGAAATCGCTGCGGGCAAGCCGTTCGGCCAGTTCGTCGGCGGCATTGCGCCGGGCGCGGACATCGTGTCGGCGCGCATCATCGACGACAACGCGCCTGACGATAACGGCAGCACGCCCTCTACTCCCGTGAGTTCTTCGGATGCCATTCCGCTGGGCCAGGTGAATGCGGACCTGATCGCCAATGGCGTGAAGGTGATGAACAACTCCTGGGGCGGCATCAGCTGGAGCGCTACCGACACCGCCACCACGCAGGGCTTCCACGACGCATACAACACCTTCATCAACAGCTGGGGTGGCCTGGTGGTGTTCGCTGCCGGCAACGACTCGCAGGCGAACCCGAGCACCATCGCCTCGCTGCCCAGCCTGGCGCCCGATCTCGAAAAGGGCTGGCTTACGGTCGTGGCGACCAACAGCAACAACCCGACGCAACTGGAAAGCTATTCGAACAAGTGCGGCGTCGCCATGAATTACTGCCTGGCCGCACCGGGCGATGTCATCGTGAGCGGCAAGAGCGACACCAGCACCAGCAACGAAACCTACTGGATCGTGGAGGGCACCTCGCTGTCGGCGCCCCAGGTCTCGGGTGCGGCGGCGCTGGTGTGGCAGGCCTACCCGTACTTCACCAACGACCTGGTGCGGCAGACGCTGCTCGGCACGGCCGATCCACTCGGCGGCTCGCAACCCAACGCCACCTTCGGCTACGGCGAACTCGACGTCGGCAAGGCAGTGAACGGGCCGGAGCAGTTCAACTGGGGCGATGTCACCGTGAGCTTCAGCGGCAGCTCCAGCTGGAACAACCCCATTTCCGGTGCAGGCGGCCTGATCAAGCAGGGTAGCGGTACGCTCACGCTCACGCAGCCGTCCAGCTATACCGGACTCACCCAGGTGCAGGGCGGCATGCTGGTGGCCGCGTCGCTGGCATCAAGCGTGAGCATCGGGGCGCAGGGCGTGCTTAGCGGAACGCCGTCGATCGGCGGCTCGGTGACCAACCAGGGTGTGCTGGCGGTGGCCGGTTCGGATGTGACGGTGGCTGGCAACTACGCGCAACAGGGCGCGGGCCGGCTCGCGGTGTCGCTGGGGTCGGCCATGCGCGTTACCGGTTCGGCGGCGCTGAGCGGTGGCGACCTGTACATCACCGGCATCAATCAGGGATATGTGGCCAATACCCATACGGACGTCCTTACCGCCAAGGGCGGCATCACCGGCACCTTCTCGGCACTCGATGTGGCCACCGGCGTGCTGCTTGCAGCCACCCTCAACTACAACCCCACCGATGCCTGGTTGAACGTAAGCCAGGTGCAGGCGACCGCGGTCACCGGCATGACCTACACGCCGGCATCGTTCGCCGCGGCACAGCGCGTCGACGGCGCGTTCGCCACCATCAATGGGCAGAGCAGTTCCGGCACCACCGTCACGGGCAGTCCGCTGCCGAGTTCCTTCATCAGCGGTGCGGCAAGCCTGCAGCAGACGGCCACCACCAGCGCGCTGCAGCAGTCGCTGAGTTCGTTGTCCGGCCAGCTGCATGCGGCCAGTGCCGCGATGACTTTCGATGCGATGGACGCCGGCACGCGCGCCCTGTCGCAACGCTTCGACCGGCTCGCCGACACCAGCGCCGTGGGTGGCTGGAATCAGAACCTCGGCAGCTACGGCAGCATGAGCCGCAGCGGCTACGACAACGTGGGTTATGACCTGAGCGGCTGGATGGTGGGCCAGGATCGCCGCCTTGGCAGCAATGGCGTGCTGGGCTTCGCTGTCAGCCAGAGCGAAGACCTGGGGCGTCTCGACGAGTTCGCCGACCAGGGGCGCAGCCGTGCCGTCGAAGGCATGCTCTACGGCGGCATCGTGCAGAACCAGTGGTACGCGATGGGGCGACTGGGCATGGGCTCCTTTCGAGAGGACATGCGCCGCCACGTTGAACTTGGCAGCGATGTGGAGAGTGTCGCCAGCGACGCCAACGGCACCTATGACGTTGCATACGGCGAAAGCGGCTATCGCATGCGGTGGGCCGGCGTGGACGTCACGCCGTACATGAACCTGCAGTACGCGAACATCCGCAGCGACGGCTTCAATGAACTGGGCGGCGACGGCTTCGGCCTGAAAGCCGGCTCGCAGGCCGTCGAACGCTGGCAGGCGGGCGCAGGCCTGCGTGCAGGACGTGACTGGACCTTCTCCGCCGGAAGCCGCCTGAGCGTGCAGGCGCACCTGCTGTGGCAGCGTGCCTTCAGCATGCGTGGTGACGTGCTGGACGCCAGCTTTGCCGTGCTCAATCAATGGGCGCCGGTAGGCGGCATCGGGCTGTCCCGTTACGGCGGCGATGCCGGCCTCAGCGTGGACTGGGCGTTCTCGCGGCGATCCAGCCTGTCGCTGGGCATGGACGAATACGTCGCCCAGCACGAGCACGGCAAGATGGACACGCTGGCCTACCGCCTCTCGTTCTGATCGGGTCGCCCCCGCCATCGGCGGCGGATCATGGGACGGGCTGCCGTCGGCGCGGGCTGTCCCGTCCGTGACGCCCGCAAGAAAATCCCTCCGCAAAGTTGTGCGAAGATGGCCGCAGGAAGTGCTGGCGGAGTCCAGTGAAGGACCGTCGCGCTAGGGATGCATGGGATGCCCGAAAGGGGCGCAGGGGGAACTATGGATAGTGGTCTGGGTGGAATGCGTTTCCACCGCATGTCTGTGCTTGTGTGGATGGCGCTGGGTGTCAGTGCCTGCGGCGGTGGCGGCAACGGGAACGTCAAACCCGCGCAGCCGTATAGCCCTCCAAGTCCGGGGTACACGCCGCCGAGTTCCGGCTACACGCCACCCACGTCGCCCGGGCAGGGTGGTGGTTCCACGCCACCGACCACCCCGCCCACCACGCCACCGACGACACCCCCTTCCAGCCAGCCGCCGATCGACGCGCAGCTGTCACTTACCAATGCCAAGGCGGCGCAGCAGGCCGGTTTCACCGGTGCGGGTGTCACCATTGGCGTGGTCGACAGCGGCATCATGCGCAATCATCCGGCGCTGGCCGGCAAGGTCACCCAAGAGCTGACCTACATCGACCCGGCCAGCAACAACCTTGCCGTCGACGATGTCATCGGGCACGGCACGTGGGTATCCGAAATCGCCGCTGGCAGTGCCTTCGGTCAGTTTGCCGGCGGTGTGGCTCCCGGCGCATCGCTGGTATCGGCGCGCATCCTTGCGGACAAGTCGGGCGACGACAACGGCACCACGCCGCCGTCCACGGTGGACGCTTCCGAGGCGCAGTTCTTCCAGGTCGTGAACAACGACCTGATCAATGCCGGCGCCAAGGTGATGAACAACTCCTGGGGCGGCATCACCTGGAGTGCGAGTGACACGGCGACCACCAAGGCCTTCCACGACGCCTACAGCACCTACATCAACAACTTCGGCGGACTGGTGGTGTTCGCGGCCGGCAACGACTCGCAGGCCAATCCCAGCACCACGGCTGCGCTGCCCAGCATGCCGGGTGCGCAGGATCTGGAAAAAGGCTGGCTGGCCGTGGTGGCGCTGGACAGCAACAACCCCAAGCAGCTGGCCAGTTACTCCAACCAGTGCGGCGTCGCCATGAACTACTGCCTGGCGGCACCGGGCGACGTGATCGTCAGCGGCAAGGACGATACGGCAACCAGCCAGACCTATTGGATCGTCAAGGGCACCTCGCTCGCTGCGCCTGAAGTTTCCGGTGCTGCTGCGCTGGTATGGCAGGCCTTTCCGTATTTCACCAACGACCAGGTACGCCAGACCCTGCTCGGCACGGCCGACGATCTGGGCGCACCAGGCGTGGACCCGGTATTTGGTTACGGTGCGCTGGATGTGGGCAACGCGGTAAAGGGGCCGGGCCGCTTCGACTGGGGCACCTTCAGCGTCACGCTCAACACCAATTCCACCTGGGGCAATGCCATCAGCGGCGCAGGTGGCCTCACCAAGGATGGCGTTGGCACGCTCACGCTCACGCAGGCGCCGAGCTACACCGGCGACACGACGATCGAGCACGGCACGCTGGTGGCGCCGTCCATCGCCGGGCCGCTGTACATCGACCATGTCGATGCCGTAATGACCGGTGCGCACAGCTTCGGCGCTGACGTGCAGAACCTGGGCACGCTGGTCGTCGCCGGCGGCGACGTGCATGTCAGCGGCAGCTACTACCAGGGCTTTACGGCCACTGATGGTCAGACCGGTCGGCTCGCCCTCGAGCTGGGCCGTTCGCTGAATGTCGACGGCAAGGCGGTGCTGGCCGGCGGCAATCTCTACGTCATCGGCGCCATGAACGGCTATGTCGTCAATGCGCACACCAACGTGCTCACCGCCAAGGGCGGCCTCACCGGCCAGTTCACCGGGCTGGACGTGGCCCAGGGCGTGCTGCTGTCGGCAACGCTCAACTACGACAGCACCAGCGCCTGGCTCAACGTGTCACAGGTGCAGGCCAGTGCCGTGAGCGGCATGGCGTACACCCCGGCATCGTTTGGCGCCGCGCAGCGCGTGGACAACGCGTTTGGCGTGATCAATTCGCAGGTCACGCAGACTGCCGGCTCGTCAGGCGCAAGCGGTAGCCCCGTAGGCACCGACTTCGTCACCGCCGCGGCCAACCTGCAGCAGACGCAGACCACGGTGGCCTTGCAGCATTCGCTGGAAAGTCTTTCCGGGCAGCTGCATGCGGCAAGTACGGCGATGACCTTTGAAGCCATCGACGCTGGCACGCGCGCCTTGTCCGATCACTTCGACGGGCTGGTCGACGCCCGCACCACCGGTGGCTGGGCGCAGACGCTGGGTTACCACGGCAGCATGAGCCGCAGCGGTTACGGCAACGTGGGTTATGACCTCAACGGCTGGATGGCCGGCCAGGATCGCAAGCTCGGCAGCAACGGCGTGGTGGGTTTTGCGGTGAGCCAGAGCCAGGGCCTTGGTCGTCTCGCCGAATACGCCGACCAGGGCACCAGCAACGCCGTCGAAGGCATGCTCTACGGCGGCGTGATGCAGGACGCCTGGTACTCCATGGGGCGGCTGGGTTACGGCACCTATCGGGAAAACATGCGTCGCCACCTCGAACTGGGCAGCGACGTGGCTGGCGTGGCCAGCGACACCAATGGTCGCTACGCCGTGGCCTACGGTGAAAGCGGCTATCGCGTCTCGCTGGGCAGCGTGCAGTTCACGCCCTACGCCAACCTGCAGTACGCACACATCCAGCGCGATGGCTTCAACGAACTGGGCGGTTACGGTTTCGGGCTGAAGGCTGGCTCGCAGAACGTCGAGCGTTGGCAGGCCGGTGTCGGCGTGCGCGCCGGGCATACCTGGTCGCTGTCCGGTGGCGGCAGTCTGGGCCTGCAGGGGCGCGTGCAATGGCAGCAGGCCTTCGCCACGCATGGCGATGTGTTCGATGCCAGCTTCACGGGTGTGGATCAGTGGGCACCCGTGGGCGGCGTGGGGTTGTCGCGTTACGAAGGGCAGGTGGGGTTGTCGCTGGACTGGACGATGTCGGTGCGGTCGAGTCTGCAGTTCGGGATGGATCAGTATGTGGGGCAGAACAGTCAGGGGTTGATGGGGATGGTCAACTATCGGCTGAATTTCTGAGTGTGGGCTCTCTCCCCCTATCCTTCGGGGAGAGGGTTGGAAGGGGGGGCTCGCCTCACTGCCTCATGCGAGCCGTCACTCCGGCGTAGGCCGTACAAGCGCGAAGCGTGCCACACGGGACTCGCTTCGCGCCGCAGAACGCCCGTGGGGCGGCCCCGAAGGGGCGAGCGCAGCGAGTCATCCAGAGCCTTGGTGGTCGGTTTTCGCCACACCGCTTCATTCTTTTGACCGTCATTCCTGCGGAGGCGGGAGGCGCTTTTCAATCGCCAGATGGCGGGTCATCCAGTGTCTTTGCTCTGGCCTTCGGTAGTCATGCAGGCGCCAGGTTGCCGCGTACGCCGCGGGGGCGTTTCGACCTCCTGCCGGAGGCCGAGTCACTTTTCTTTTGCTGGCCCAAAAGAAAAGTAACCCAAAGAAAATGGCCTTAAAGGCTGGCAGCATTCCGGTGGGATAAGCCCGAACGGCTGAGGAACGTTGTTGCGTGGCAACCTCCGCCTCTACACAGCGGGCACACCGAAGCGCTTCGCAACGCGCCGAAGCGCTGAGGACTTAACGCGGAGCGTCGTGCCGCTGCGCGGCACCTCCTTCCTTGCCACTCGGGTGTTCACGTTGAACATCACCTATCGCTCGTCCTCTCCCGTTCGGGAGAGGACTGGGGTGAGCACTGAGGCGAGAATGAAGCGGGCATCACACGGTGCGAAACACCCCCTGTAGGAGCGCACCTTGTGCGCGACCGCAGCGCCATGTCGATACCGCTCCGTCAGGTGGTCGCGCACAAGTGCGCTCCTACAGAAAAGCCCGTGCCGGATACGGCGTCACAGCGAGAGACTCCATGTGCAGCGCAGTGGCACGAGTCGCGAACAGGGTTCGCTCCCGCCGACAAGACCAGCCGCCACGCAATACGCCACCGCGCATAGCGGCGCGATGTGCAGCGAAGCTGCACGAGCATTCGGCTCTGGCTCCAGCTTTTGACCTACCCGCCCCCTTGAGCTGCGGTGAGGGGCGGACGAGAAGGCCCGCAGGGGGATCGGCAGGGATGCCGATCCCTTTTCGACAGGACAGGGAGGTCCTGTCGAAAAGCCCGGCCGACCCTCACGGACTGGCCGGCTTCACCGGCCAGCGCCGCGATGGGGGTGCCTTTTCTTTTGGTTACTTTTCTTTGGGCAAGCAAAGAAAAGTGACCCGGCCTCCGGCAGGAGGTCGGAAGCCCGCCGCAGGCGAGCCAGGTTGCGGTAACGCCAAGACGAAAACCGAGCGCAAAGTCGCTGGACCCCAGCTTGACCAGCCATTCGGCTGTTGAAAAGCGCCTCGCTGTGGTGACGGCGTTGATGAAATCGCGCGGCAAGGCTTGCCCATCATCACCGCAGCAGTGGCCATGCCCCAAATCTCTTCGCATAGAAACGAAAGAGAAAACCAGCGGCAAGCGCGCCACGAAGCCCCGGCATCCCCCATCACCGGAACATCGTCACCTCTCACGCCTTCCCGTGAAACAACTCCCGCCCGATCAACATGCGGCGAATCTCGTTCGTGCCTGCGCCAATCTCGTACAACTTCGCATCGCGCAGCAGGCGTCCCGCCGGGAATTCGTTGATGTAGCCATTGCCACCCAGGGTCTGGATGGCTTCCAGCGCCACCTTCACCGCGTTCTGCGACGCGTTGAGCAAACACGCAGCAGGGTCGATGCGGGATTTCACCTTGTTGTCGAACTGCTGGGCAACCATGTACGCGAAGCCACGTGAGCTCTGCAGGGCGGTGTACATGTCGGCGATCTTCGCCTGCATCACACCGAAGGTGCCGATGGGAGCGTTGAACTGCTTGCGTTCGCGCACGTAGGGCAGGGAGATATCCAGGGCAGCCTGCATCAGGCCGATGGGCCCGCCCGACAGCACCAGGCGTTCGGTGTCCAGGCCACTCATCAGTACGCGCACGCCTTCGTTCACTTCACCCACGATGTTTTCTTCGGGGATCTCGCAGTCCTCGAACACCAGTTCGCAGGTGTTGGAGCCACGCATGCCGAGCTTGTCGAGTTTCTGCGCGGTGCTGAAACCCTTCATGCCCTTTTCGATGATGAAGGCGGTCATGCAGCGACTGCCAGCGGGTCGCGGCGCGGTGCGCATGTAGACCAGCAGTACATCGGCATCGGGGCCGTTGGTAATCCACATCTTGGTGCCGTTGGCGACCCATACGTCGCCTTTCTTCTCCGCCTTGCAGCTCATCGAGCCGACCACGTCGGAGCCGGCGCCCGGTTCGCTCATCGCCAGCGCGCCGACGTATTCGCCCGTGCACAGCTTGGGAATGTACTTGCGGCGCTGTGCTTCGTTGCCGTTGTGGAAAATGTTCTGAACGCACAGGTTGGAGTGCGCGCCATAGGAAAGTCCGACCGAGCCGGAAGCGCGGGAGATTTCCTCCATCGCCACCATGTGGGCCAGGAAACCCATGCCGCTGCCGCCGTACTCTTCCGGAATGGTGATGCCGAGCAGGCCCATGTCGCCGAATTTGCGCCACAGGTCGGCGGGAAAAAGATTCTCGCGATCGATGTGGTCGGCGCGGGGAGCGATCTCCTTTTCGGAAAACGCGTGCACGCTTTCGCGCAGCAGATCGATCTCTTCACCCAACGGAAACGGACGCATACCTACCAACTCCGGAATTGCAGAAGGCCTTCATGGTACCGCGCCGTCCGTGACAAGCCGTTGCGCGACGCACAACCGTCAGCCTCGTTTCAGTCGCGGCGTGCCGCGCGGATCGCTGGTTTTCCAGCCCTCAGGCGGGTTCCAGCGCATTGGCCAGCTCGGCCAGCCGGTCGCGCTGAACCAGTACCTGCATCAATTGGCCCAGCACCAGGCGGGTCGTCTCGTCATCGGCGTGTGACGCCAAGGGTTCCAGCCATGTGGCGTCGTCCGTGGCGGTCTGCGCGGCGAGCCCATTTGCCAGCGCATCGCCCAACTGGGCCAGCGCATCGACGGCGGCCCTGCCGGCCCGGTCCACTGCCTTGCGGGCGACGGGCGACGCAATGACTTCCCGGTTCACGCCAAGCGCGGAAAGCTGGCCCAGCAGTGTGTGCGCGGCGGAAAGGAAACGCAGCAGTGTTTCCGTGCCGCGTCGATGCCGGCCGGGTTCACGCAGCATGTTGGCGAGCACGGCGCTCAGCGTGGCACTGGCGTTGTGCGCATCGCGGCGTGCGATGCGGTAATCGAGATCGTCACGACGGCCGGTGTCGTACTGCCGGATGATCTGCTGCAGGTAGCGCGCATCGCTGCGCGCCATGTCGGCCAGTACGTCGTTGAATCGCCGACCCTGCCAGTCGGGCAGCACGAAGCGCATCGCCAGCGCGGCGATGGCTGCGCCGATCAGCGTGTCGAGCATGCGTGGCCACATGACGTCGTAGCCGCTGCCCACCTGGTTGAAACACAGCACCACGAACAACGTGATCGCCGCGGTCGCGGTGGTGTAGCGGCGCAACCTCGCGTGAAAGAAGATCACGCCGGTAAGCACCATCAGTAACGCCTGCCATGGGCCGAACGGCACCAGCCGCAGCGTTGCCCAGCCAAGCACCAGGCCCACGATAGTGCCGGCCACGCGCTGCAGCAGTCGCACCCGCGTGGCGCCGTAACTGGGCTGACACACCAGAAGCGTGGTCAGGAGTACCCAATAGCCGTGCATAGGATGCACCGCATGCAGCACCGCATAACCGACCAGCAACGCCAGTGCCAGGCGCAGCGCGTGGCGAAAACGAAACGAGTGGGGCGTAAGCTGCAACCGGATGCGATCCCACGCTTCCCCCGGCGACTGTGGCCCCGGGTTCTGCAGCACACGCTCCTGCTGGTTGCCCGGAAGTTCGCCGGGCTTGTCTCTGGCCAGTTGTTGCTGGATGGCCACCACGTTCCGCACCAGTGCATCGAGCGCACGGAGCAGGTGTGCCGCGGGCGGGTGCGGCTGTTCGCGCAACGCAGTGAGCGAGCCCTGCAGGTCCTGTACCGTCGCCTCGCTCAGCGTGTTGGCAACGGGCGTGGTTTGAAGGCGCATGGCGCTGGCGCGCTGGCGACAGGTGCGCGCCTCCAGCCGCAGCAGATGCTCGCAGCGGAACAGCACGTCGCTGTGGAACAGCGCTTCGGCCAGTGCGTCATACGGATAATGGGCGGAGCTGATGCGTTCGTGGATGTCCTGCGCCAGGAAGTACATCTGCAGGCGCATGGCCGTTGCGCCCCGCGGACGGCGCGCACCGATGCGGTCCACCAGCACCAGACGGCTGTCGTTGAGGGCCTCCACGACACGCTCGTTCTGCATCGCCAGCGACCATTGCAGCGCTTCGCGATCGACGCCATGAACCGGGGTAAACAAGGCGGCCTTGCCTTCCAGATAGTCCGCCAGCGCGTCGAACAGGCGGGCAAGCGACAAGCGCAACGCCTGCTGCGGAGCCAGCACGCTCCACAACAAGGACAGCACGCCGTACCACCCGGCACCGGCGAGCAACAAGGCAGGCTGGTACCACCACGGCCCACCGGCGGCCTGGTCCGCGCCGATCATGGTGTAGACGGCAAGCAGCAAGGTTGCCCCGGCCACGGTGGCATAGCGTTCGCTGGCGGCGCCCAGCATCACCAGGGCAAAGGTCGACAGCGGGAGCCCGATGGCGAACAAGAGGGGATAGGGGAAAAGCCATTGCACCGCGAACGCGGAGACGGCGAAGCAGGCCAGCGTCAGCACCAGCGTGGTCAGGCGATTACGCCAGTGGTCTTCGGTTTCGGCCAGGGCGCAGGCGATCACGCCCAGCAGGATCGACACGACCGTATTGACACGACCGGTGCCGAAGCACCAGGCAACCGCGCCACCCAGCGCCAGGAGCACACGCAGGCATTCGGCGTAGCGGTCGGAGCCGCGGAGGCGACGCCAGCGCTGGAGGAGGGGGGCGAGCATGGGGGACAGGATACGATGCGGCAGGGGGATTGTTGGTGCTTTGGTTTGGGGTGTTTTGGGTGGCTGGGTTCACGCGGGGACGGTTGTGCTCGTCATTCCGGCGTAGGCCGGGGGCGCCGTTTGACTGCCGAAGGGTGGGTCATCCAGTGCCTTTGCACTCTGCCTTCGGTAGTCACGCAGGCGCCAGCTTGCCGCTTACGCAGCGGAGGCGTTTCGACCTCCTGCCGGAGGTCGAGTCACTTTTCTTTGCTGGCCCAAAGAAAAGTAACCCAAAGAAATGGCCTTAAAGGCTCGCAGCATGCCGTTAGGAAAAGCCCGAACGGCTGAGGATCGTTGTTGCTTGGCAACCTCCGCCTCTACACAGCGGGTACTGCAATGCGCTTCGCAACGCGCCGAAGCGGAGAGGACTTAACGCCGAGCGTCGTGCCGCAGGGCGGCACCTCCTTCCTTGCCACTTGGGTGTTCACGTTGAACATCACCTGTCGCTCGTCCTCTCCCGTTCGGGAGAGGACTGGGGTGAGCACGGAGGTGAGAAAGAAACGGGCATCACACGGTGCGAGAGACCCCCTGTAGGAGCGCACCTTGTGCGCGACCGCAGCGCCGTGTCGATACCGCTCCGTCAGGTGGTCGCGCACAAGGTGCGCTCCTACAGACAAGCTAAGCCGGCACTCAACAGGCCGTCGCCCCTGGACGCGATGTGCAGCGCAGCTGCACGAGCCTTCGGCTCCAGGCTCTTGACCTACCCGCCCCCTTGAGCGGCGGTGAGGGGCGGACGAGAAGGCCCGCAGGGGGATCGGCAAGGATGCCGATCCCTTTTCGACAGGACAGGGAGGTCCTGTCGAAAAGCCCGGCCGACCCTCACGGACCGGCCGGCCTTATCGGCCGGCGACGCGATGGGGGTGCCCTTCTCTTTGGTTACTTTCTCTTGGGCAAGCAAGAGAAAGTGACCCGGCCTCCGGCAGGAGGTCGGAAGCCCGCCGCAGGCGAGCCCGGTCGCCTTAGCGCGACAACCGAGGGCAAGAACCGAAGTCGCTGGCCCCACCTTGACCAGCCATATGGCTGTTGAAATGCGCCCCGCTGGAGCGATAGCCAAAAAAGGAAACGCCGATACAAGCACCAGCGCGTTTCCTCCTTTCGGCGCTGCCCCAACGTTCGCTGCTTCGCACAGCTACAGCCATCCAAGCACCCCCGGTACCTCGCAGGAGAGGCGAAGCCAGACGTGCCGCGTCGCATCCCCGCGCATGGAAACCACCAGGAACACCAAAAGAAAACGCCGGCCCATGGCCGGCGTTTTCATCAAACCAACTACCCCGAAACTTACTGACCGCGCATGCGACCAGCAAAGCGCGGGCCATGGTTGCCCATGGTCGGCAGCTTGATCTTGCCGATGGCGTCGATGCGCTCTTCGGCCAGGCGATCGGCGGCCTTGTAGGTCGGCACGCCCTGCGTCTTGGAGATTTCGAAGATGCGGCCCAGGTTGTAGTAGATCGTGCGCATCATGCGCATGGCGCGCTCGCGGTTGTAGCCGTCGATTTCCAGCGACACGTTCATCACGCCGCCGGCGTTCACGGCGTAGTCCGGGGCGTAGAGCACGCCACGGCGCTGCAGTTCGTCGCCGATGGCGTCGGTGGCCAGCTGGTTGTTGGCGGCGCCGCAGATGATCTTCGCCTTGATGCGGTCGATGGTCTGCTCGTTGAGCGTGCCACCCAGGGCGCACGGCGAGTACACGTCGGCGTCGACGTCGTAGATCTCGTCCAGGCCCACGGCTTCGCAGCCCAGTTCATCCACGCAACGCTGCACGGCATCCTTGTTGATGTCGGTGACGAACACCTTGGCGCCCTGCTCGCGCAGCAGCTTGATGAACTCGCTGCCCACGTGGCCGCAGCCCTGCACGGCGTAGCTGTACTTGCCCACGTCTTCGTTGCCGTGCTTGACCTGCAGCGCGGCCATCAGGCCCTGCAGGGTGCCGAACGCGGTGAACGGCGACGGGTCGCCGGAGCCGCCGTGCACCTGGTGCACGCCGGTCACGTATTCGGTTTCACGGAACACGTATTCCATGTCGTTGACGTCGATGCCGACGTCTTCGGCCGTGATGTAGCGGCCGTTGAGCGAGTTGACGAAGCGGCCGAAGGCGCGGAACAGCGCCTCGGACTTGTCCTTGCTCGGATCGCCGATGATGACGGCCTTGCCACCGCCCAGGTTCAGGCCGGCCACGGCGTTCTTGTAGGTCATGCCGCGGGACAGGCGCAGCACGTCGTTCACCGCGTCCTGCTCGCTCTTGTACGGCCACATGCGCAGACCGCCGAGCGAGGGGCCCAGCACCGTGTTGTGGATCGCGATGATGGCCTTCAGGCCAGCGTCCTGGTTGTGGCAGAAGACGACTTCTTCGTGACCCGTTTTGGCGATGGTTTCGAAAATCATTGGAACGGAGACTCCACGTTTGGCGGCGCTTGTGGGGAAGGCAGCCGCAGGAATGGAGGCGGGGGTCGATCCAGTGCGGCCCCGCCGGGGTACTAACTACAGCCTTAAAGTCAAAACCCCGACCAGAGGTCGGGGCGGTGAATTTAGTCCGATAGTCTAGTACGTCCCCGGGGCAACGGTTGCTGCGATGCCGCAAGTCGTTGGCGTACGGGGGATTTTGTAAACCGCCCCGTACGCCAGCCGGTCAGAAGGTCACCGTGGCCCGCAGCCAGTAATAGCGGCCCATCACGTCGTAAGTTGCCACGTCGGTGTTCGAGTTGGTCACGTTGTTCTGGTACAGCAGGGGCGGCTGCTTGTCGCTCAGGTTGTCGATGCCCAGATCCACCCGGGTGTGCCAGGGGGCGAAGTCGTAGCCGGCCTGGACGTTGTGGTAGGTGTACGCGCCCACCCGGCGCACCACGGCCGGGATGGACAGGTCCGCCGACAGCTGCTGCTGCTCATCGGCACTGCCCACCTGGGTGCGGCCGATGTACCGGATGCGCCAGCTCGCGCTCCACGGACCGTGCGTCCAGCCCAGCGTGGCCAGCCCGCGCCAGCGCGGGAAGTTGCCGTAGGCGTAGGTGTATTTGCCGGCATTGTGGATGGTGACGGCGGTGGGGTCGGACGGATCGGGGTTCACGTCGTAACGCGCCACGTAGGTGGTGTCCAGGCGCACGTTGAAGCGGCCGAAGCGCGTTTCGTCGAAACGATAGGCCACCGTGCTGTCCACACCCTTGGTGGAGAGTGCGCCCAGGTTCACCGTGGGCTCGGCCACGTAGTTGATGTTGCCGGTGTTGAAGCGGTGGATGAAGTTGCAGAACGGGCTGGACGCATTGGCGTAGCACTGGTTGAGCACCGTCTGCGCCGAGATGGTGGTAATGGTGTCGTTGAGGTTGATGCGCCACACGTCCGCGCTCAGCGACAGGCCCGGCAACCACTGCGGGTCGTACACCACGCCGTAGTCGAACGATTTGCCCTGTTCGGGCTTGAGCTGGTACCCGGCAGGCACGGCGCCGGACGCCTTGGCGGAGATCTGCGGATTGGCCTGCTGGTAGCTACCGTCCGTGGGCACGTTGGCACACGCCGCGCTATGGCCGCCCGTATAGAAGTTGCACGGGTCGTTGACCGTGGGAGCGTCGTTGGCAATGCCCGAATACAGCTCGTAGATATTCGGCGCGCGGAACACCTGCGAAACCGTGCCACGCAGCAGCAGGTCCTGCACGGGGCGCCATTCCAGCGCCACCTTGCTGCTGGTGTTACTGCCGGCAGTGCTGTAGTCGGAGTAGCGCGAGCCCAGCGTCACGTTGAGTGCCTGTGCGCCGGGCAGGTCGGCCAGCAGCGGCACCAGTGCCTCGGCGTAGGCTTCCTTGACGTTGAAACTGCCGGACAACACGGTGGTGCAGAACTCCACCACGCCGCACAGGCCGTTGGCATCGCCCACGGCCAGCGGATCCGCCCATGAAGACGTGCTCTCCTTGCGATAGGACAGGCCCGTAGCCAGGCTCACGTCGCCTGCGGGCAGGGTGAACAGGTTGCCGTTCGCGTTCGCCTCGAACTGCTTGACGATGTAATCGTTGGTAGCAGTGGGGTTCACCTGGATGTTGCGCAGTGCCGCGATGGTGGTGGGGTCGTTGACGTTGAAAATGTTGATCGGCGTGCAGTTGGCGACGGGGCTGCCGGGCGTGCCGCAGGTGACCTTGCCGGTCGAGGCGTCCAGGAACGATGGCCCCAGCCCCTGTTCGAGCTGGGCATAGTCCAGGAAGCCGTAGTTCACCGACTTCTGCCGCACCTTGCCGTAATTGACGTTGGCATCCCACTGCCACGAGCTGTCGCCGAAGTTTCCGCGCAGGCCCGGCGTGAACTGCATGTTGTAGGTCTTGTACACATAGCGGCGGTAGCCCAGCGTGGTAAAGCGCGTGTTGAAGTCGCCGTAGCTGTCGCCAGTGACGCGGTCGGTGCCGAAGTTCACGCCGAACGGGTTGTAGTAGCTCTGTGCGGACACGATGAAGTTGTCGCCGTTGGCGAACACCGGCACCGGCGCAATCTGCGAATCGGATTCCGTCTTGGTGTAGTAGAAGTTGGCGTAGCCCTGCACCGCATCGCTGAACTTGTACTTGCCCAGCAGGAAGAAGCTGTTGCGCTCCTGCGGCGTCTGCAGGATGTTGTCGCCCTGGTAGTTATAGGTGTCGGCGTTGCTGTAGCAGTGGTAGTCGTTGAGTGTGGTCGTACCGCTCACGCCCGGGTTCAGCGACACGCGCGAGCCGCAGCCGATCTGGCCGGCTACCGCATGCGGCAGCGTGATGGATCCCACCGGCGTGGCCGACGAACCGCTCACGATGACCTGTCCATTGCTCAGGTTCAGCGCATCGCGGGAGAACGCGCGGTCGCTGGCCGACACCGCATCCAGACTCTGGTGATCGATGCCAGCGACGATGCTGCCGCGCTCGCCGGTGTGGCCGGCGGTCAGCGAGAAATGACGGCGGAAGCCGTCGCTGTGGCTGCTTTCACCGAAGTCGCCGGAAAACTGCACGCCATCGAACTTGTCGCGCAGGATGAAATTCACCACGCCGCCGATGGCATCGGAACCGTAGATGGCCGACGCACCATTGCTGAGCACCTCCACGCGATCAATTATGTTCGCCGGAATGCTGTTGACGTCGTTGTAGGCCAGACGTATGCCGTTGACCAGGATGAGCGTGCGTTTGTCGCCCATGCCGCGCAGCGAGATGGTGGCGGCGCCGGTGCCGCCACCGTTGTTGGTGTTGGCGTTGGTCGCGTTGCCGGCGACGGAAGGCAACTCCTGCACCAGGTCGCCTAGCGTGGCCTTGCCGCTGGCGGCGATCTGCGAACGATCCACCGTCACCACGGGGTTGGCGGTTTCCACATCGATGCGGCGAATGCGTGAGCCGGTCACCGTGACACTGTCCAGCGTCTTGGCCTTGTCGGTGCTGGGTGGCGCATTGCTGGTAGAGGGTGCCGCATCCTGGGCCTGCGCAGCGGCGGGCATCAGCACGGCCATCAGGGCAATAGGCGCCATCAGGGCCAGGGCGAGCGGTTTAGGTCGGAAACAACGGGCGGCGGACGGCGGGTCGTACGTGGGATGCATGAGGTTCCTCGCGTGACGTGTCGGCTGGGGCGGAGTTCAGCGGCCATTTCTGCAGGCAGCACGAGGCCGTGTCGGGCCAGGCCCAACCGGATCGTCCTGCCGTTGTGGAGGCGCGGCGGCGCGCGAACGCCTGCTGCGTCCCTCGGTTGCCCGCCGTTGCGACGGCGGGCAGGGTGGTGCGATCAGCTGTTGCCGGTCGCGCCGGGTTCCGATTGCCAGTACACGGCGTAACGCTCGCCGTACACCTGGTTGAGCGGTGCAACGGCGAGCCTGCCGTCGCGCGTGTGAGCTTCGAAGCGCAGATCCTGCGCCGACAAGGTATTCATCCACGGCGCCTCGCCCGCGCGCCCGGCGGTGACGCGTGGCGCGGGCCAGGGCTTGGGTTCGGGCTTGGGCGCGGCGTCGTAGCCGCAGTACTGCATGTCGTGGGTCAGGCCCTTGTCACCCAGCCGGGCGGCCAGCACCAGTGGGCCGTACAGCGTGGCCTGCAGGTTGTCGTCGCCGGGCAGCGACTCGGTGGTGAGGCGCATGGGCAGGTCCATCTCGACGCGGTCGCCGTCATGCCATTCGCGCCTGAGCGTCAGGTAGCTGCCGGGCGAAGCGAACACATCCAGCGTCTGGCCATTCAGCCGCACGCGCGCGCCGCTGCCGATCCACGCGGGGACGCGAAGATTGAGCGCGAACGTGGCGGGCGAAGCCAGGCCAAGGCGCAGGCGGGTCACGGGCTCGCGCGGAAAAGCGGTTTCCTGGCGCAGGCGCAGCTTGCGTTCGGGCCAGTCCAGTTCGGACGGAATGAACAGGTTGACGTACAGGTCGTCGTCGTCGCGGAAGTAGATGCTGTCGTTGAAACGCGCGAATTCCTCCGCGCCCGAACCGGTACAGCACCAGAACGAATCGGTGGGCGAGTTGTAAAACTTCGCGGCGCCTGGCTGCAGCGGGTAGTAGTAAAGCTTCATGCCGTCGGCATCCTGCGTGCCGAGTCGCGCGTTGTAGAGCGTGCGTTCGTAGTAGTCGAATGCGCGCGGGTCACCGTTCCACGCGTAGACCTTGCGGGTCAGCTTCAGCAGGTTGTAGGCCACGCAGCATTCGGCGCTGTACAGGCCAAGCTGGCCCTTGAGATCGCCGGGCGGGGTGTTCCAGAACTCATCGTTGCTCGATCCGCCGGTGGCGTAAGTGCGGTTGTGCGTCACCGTTTCCCAGAAGAATTCCGCGATGCGCCGGTAGCGCGGTTCGCCGGTGAGTTCATAGCGGCGGGCCGCGCCGATCACCTTGGGCACCTGCGTGTTGCTGTGCAGGCCCTGCAGTTCGTCGCGATGCGCCGACAGCGGATCGAACAGCGACACCTGGTCAAAGCGGTGTGCCGCATCCAGGTAGCGGCCATTGCCGGTGATGGCGTAGAGCTCGTACAGCGCATCGTTCATGCCGCCGTACTCGGTCTTGAGGATGTGCGCCATCTCCACGTCGGAGAAACCGTTGAGCCAGCGCACCGACCAGTTGCCGATGCCTACGGCCACCTGCAAAGCCTGCGCATTGCCGGTGTGCTGATACATGTCGAGCATGCCGACCAGGATCTTGTGGATGGTGTAGAACGGCGCCCACACTTTCTGCCCGCTGCTCAACCGGTCGAAGAAACTCTCCGGGAAAGCGCTCAGATAGCCATTCGGACGTTGGCATGCCGCCAGTGCGGATACCAGCTGGTCGCCGCGCTGCTTCAGCTCCACATCGCCGGTGGTGGCGAAGGTGAGGGCAACGGCGGAGAGGTAGTGCCCGCCGGTGAAATGCCCGCGCAGTTCGCAATCGGGCTTTTCCCAGCCACCGAAAGGCTTGGCGGTGGATGCGATGCCGGCCTGTACGCGGAAGCTGTGCGCCAGTCGGTCCACCGGCAAGGTATGCAGGTAGCGCTGGTTGATGGCTGCCGCCCGCGAGAAATCGCTGTCGAGCAGGCGCACCTGGCCAAGGCCAAACGATTGCATGCGGCGAACGGACTGGTCCGGTACACCGGGGCCAGCGGCAGGCGTTGCTGACGTCGACGTATCGGCGACGTCCGGCGCAAGCGCCATGGCTTTGGGCAACACCGCAAGCGACGCCAGCGTCGTGGCTGCGCGCTTGAGAAAGCGCCTGCGGTGATCGACGCGTTCAGGCATGAGTCCTCCCCGACCAGTCTGAGCATCCATGGAACCGGCGATGCACGTGCGATGCGCATTTCCGATATGTATTTCATCGTGCCGTCACATCGACGGCACGTCTTGTGTCATTTGCGGATATCGGGTGCGGAATCCCGCATAATTTTCCGCCGCCATGCCAGCGTTCATGATGGCCGGCGTCACTCCCCGGCCATCACGCCGACAGGTCAGTGCGGTGCGTCCACGCGGACCAGCCATACATCGTGACGAGCCAGCGCGATGGTCTGCTGATCGGCCAGCGATACCGGCTTGCCGCTCCACAGGTCCTTGCCCTGCTGGGTGCCATGCAGTCCGAGCGCGGCCAGGTTCAGACGGAACGGATGCGTGCCCGCATGTCGCTCGCTGCCCACGTTGAAGACGGCAATGGCCATGCCGCCGTGTTGCAGCGGTCGTGTCCACACTTCCACTTCGCCCTCGGCGTAGGCGCGCGTGGCTTGCTTGCCCAGGGGATCCTGGTCGATGGCGATGACCTCGCGATTGCCAAGGATGCTCTTCACTTCCGGCGACATGTGCGCCAGATCGTTGCCGGCGAGCAACGGGGCCGCGAGCATGGCCCACCAGCTGAAATGCGCGCGGTTTTCCGCAGGGGTGAGCTTACCATTGCCGACTTCGAGCATATCGGGATCGTTCCAGTGGCCCGGTCCGGCGTAGCTGGCCAGGCCTGCCTGCTGTGACGCGATGGCGTAGATGCGATCCCACTCAGGCGTGATGTCGCCCGTGGTACGCCACAGGTTGCCGCCGACTTTCGCGCCGGGCGCCCATTCCCACACCGCGTCCCAGCCGTACTGGCACAGCGAATAGACGATGGGGCGTCCGGTTGCCGCCAACGCGTCGTGCATGCGTTCGTAGGCGCCGGTCATCAGGCGCATCTGTTGCGCCGGGTCGTGCGGCGCCTTGGCCTGCATCTGGTCCTCGATGAAGCTGCACAGGTCGTACTTGAGATAGTCCACGCCCCAGTCGGCGTAGCTGCGTGCATCCTGCGCCTCGTGTCCCAGCGAACCGGTGAAGCCGGCGCAGGTCTTGGGGCCCGGAGAGGTGTAGATGCCCAGCTTCAAGCCCTTGGAATGGACATAGTCCGCCAGCGCCTTCATGTCGGGAAAGCGTGCGTTGGGATGGATCACGCCCTTGGCGTCGCGTTCGCCCTGCCAGCCATCATCGATGTTGACGTAGACGTAGCCGGCGTCACGCATGCCGCTGCTGACCAGGGCATCGGCCGCCGCGCGCACGTCGGCGTCGGTGACTTTCTCGGCGAAGAAGTTCCAGCTGTTCCAGCCCATCGGCGGCGTTGCCGCCACGGTGTCGGCCAGCGCGCCGCTACCGACGGATGCTGCTGCCATGCCCAACGCGAACAGGATGCAACGGGACAATCGCATGGTTCACCTCGTCAACGGAAAAGTGGCGCGCAGGGCGCGATAGCCGGCGTCGTTATCCGGCGGTGCCAAGGGCCAGGCGGCTGTGGCGTCGGCCATAACTCATGTAGAGCACGCAGCCCAGCACCAGCCAGATGCCGAAACGCACATAGGTGATCCACGGCAGGCCCCAGATCAGCCAGCACGAGAAGCCCACGCCGATCAGCGGTACCAGCGGCACCAGTGGCGTGCGGAAGGGACGGTGCAGTTCCGGCTGGCGCCAGCGCAGCACGGCCACCGCCGAACAGATGATGATGAAGGCGCCTAGCACGCCGATATTCACCAGCTTGGCCAACTCATCCAGCGGGAACATGCCCGCCGCGACGGCCGTCACGCCACCGAGCAGGAACGTGGATCGATGCGGCGTGCGCCAGCGCGGGTGCACGGCGGCAAACCAGCCCGGCAGCAGGCCATCGCGGCCCAGGCTGAAGCCGATGCGTGCGCCGGCGAGCAGGTTGGCGAATATGACGCTGGTGATGCCGCATACCGAGGCCAGCGAGATCACGATCATGGCCCACGGCAGGCCGATGCGCAGGAACGCATTGGCGACAGGGGCGGCGTTGTCCAGCGTGGTGTACGGCACGATGCCGGTGAGCACCAGGCAGATGGCGATGTACAGGATCATCGCGATGCCCAGCGACAGCAGCACCGCACGCGGCAGGTCGCGCTGCGGGTTGCGCGATTCCTCGGCGGCGGTGGTGAGCATGTCGTAACCGAACACCGCGAAGAACACCACGGCGGCACCGGTCACCACGCCATGCATGCCGAACGGCATGAAGGGATGCCAGCGCTCCGGTTTCACATAGGCCGCGCCGGCAATGACGATCAGTGCCGCACCGGCGATCTTGATGCCGACGATCAGCGTGTTGAAACGCGCACCCCATTCCATGCGGATGGCGAGCAGGGCGGTAATCAATACCGAAATGGCCACCGCCGGAAGGTTCACCACGCAACCCGGTGCGCTACCCCACGCGCCGCGCGCCCACACCGGTAGCGGAATGCCGGCGGCATCCAGCAAGGCCTGCATATAGCCCGACCAGCCTACCGCGACTACGGCGGCGATCAGCGCATATTCCAGCAGCAGGTCCCAGCCGATGATCCAGCCGGCGAACTCGCCGAGCACGGCGTAACCGTAGGTGTAGGCGCTGCCGGTGACGGGAATCAGGCCGGCGAATTCCGCGTAGCACAGGGCCGCCGCCGCGCTCGCGATGCCCGCGATGATGAAGGACAGCAGCACGGCCGGCCCTGCCTGCGTGGCCGCCACCGTGCCGGTCAGCACGAAGATGCCCACGCCGATGATGCCGCCCAGGCCGATGGCCGTCAGTTGCCACAGCCCCAGCACGCGGCGCAGTCCGCTGCCGCCTCTGGCGGCGTCGCCCTGCAAGGTCTCCACCGGCTTTCGCCGCAGCATGTCGTTGATCAGGCTCATCGGTTCTCCCCCGGGAAAGCATGTTCTGGTTGTCAGGGCGCCGGGCAGGGCGAACCTGTGTGAGTCGGTACGTTTACTTCGTGGCGTAAGGTGACTTGCCGCCGTCAGCGATGAACTTGTCGACTTCTTGCTGCAGCACCGGCAGCGGCACCGAACCCAGCGACAGTACCGTGTCATGGAAGGCACGCAGGTCAAAGCGTTCGCCCAGTGCTTTCTCCGCTCTGGCACGCGCATCCACGATGGCCAGTTCGCCGAGGTAATACGACAACGCCTGCCCCGGCCAGGCGATGTAGCGATCCACCTCGGTTTCGATTTCGTGCTCGCTGAGCGCCGTGTTGTCGCGCATGAAGGCCTGCGCCTGTTCGCGCGTCCAGCCCTTGTGGTGCAGGCCGGTGTCCACCACCAGACGGGCGGCGCGCCACATCTGGTAACTCAGGTAACCGAAGCGATCGTACGGGGTGTCGTACATGTCCATCTCCACACCCAGTCGCTCGCAATAGAGCGCCCAGCCTTCGCCATAGGCAGAGATATAGGTGTAGCGACGGAAGTCCGGCAAGCCTTCGTGTTCGGCGGCCAGCGGCATCTGGAAGGCATGGCCCGGCGCGGATTCATGCAGGGTCAGCGCGGTGAGCGAATACAGCGGGCGCGACGGCAGGTCATAGGTGTTGACCAGGTAAACGCCCGGGCCGCCGCGGCCACCGGTGTAGAACGGCGCCAGGTCCGCCGGTACTGGCTCGATGGCGAAGCGTTGGCGCGGAAGTCTGCCGATGTAGTTGCCGACCTTGCCGTCCACGCGTTTGGCGATCCATGCAGCGTCCTTCAACAGCTCATCCGGGGTCTTGGGGTAGAACTTCGGGTCAGTGCGCAGGTAGTGCAGAAACTCGGGGAAGCTGCCCTTGAAGCCGCTGTCCTGGATGGTCTGGTCCATCTCCTTGCGGATGCGCGCCACTTCCTTCAGGCCCAGCTCGTGGATGGCGTCGGGCGTCATGTCCAGCGTGGTGAATTCGCGGATCTGTGACTGATAGAAGGCCTTGCCATCGGGCATGGCATCGGCGGCCAACGTGGTGCGCGCCTGCTTCATGTAGGTGTTGCGAATGAAATCCAGCAGGGTGGTATAGGCGGGGATCACCGACTGCGCGATGGCATCGCGTCCCTGCTGGCGCAACTGCGCCTGCACGTCAGCGGGAATGGTCGCGGGCATCTTGCGGAACGGGGTGTAGAACAGGTTGTCGTCGCCCTTGGCATTCACGACGTCGGCAATGGACAGGTCCCGACCGGTGAGGGTCACGCGAGGCACGCTGAAACCCCGCGCCAGACCGGCACGCATGTTCACGGTCTGTTCGTTGAAGTAGCGCGGAATGTCCTTGAGCTGGGCAATGTAGTGGCGGTAGTCATCAGCCGTGCGCAAGGTGCGGCGTGCGGTGAAACCCAGGTTGGTCCAGAACGCAGTGTCGCTGTTGAACGGCATTTCCCAGGTATGGAAGTGCTGGTCGGCCAGCAGGGTCTGGATCTGGTTGCGATACACGGCGTAGTTGGCCGGATCGTCGCCATGCAGGTCCTGCGGCGAGATGGCATCCAGCTGCTTGAGCACATCGGCCCAGTAGTGTTCGCGCATGGACTGGGTGGCGGCATCCACCTTGGGCAGGTGGTCGGCGAGCGAGGAAGCGTGGTTGTCCTCGTCATCCTCGCCCTTGAACTGCGCTTGTCGCCAGGCCCACTCCTTGGTGTAGATCGCGTGGAAGCGGGTGGTGGCATCGTCGGCCGCGTGAGATGGAAGAGCGGCGGCGAGGCTGAGCGTGCAGGCGAGGGCGAGGAGGAGTGGCTTCATGTCGCTGTCCTAGGAGTAACCCTTTGTAGGAGCGCACGTGTGCGCGACAAGCCAGCCTGGCGGTGACGCTGCCGGCTTGCGGTCGCGCCCCAGGGCGCTCCTACAGGGGAGGGGTGAAATCATGCGAAGGGTTGGTCGATGGCGAGCGACGGTGGGGTGAACCACGCGGCACCGTTTTCGGTGACGTAGAAGTGATCCTCCAGCCGCACGCCGAAGCGGTCGGGCACCACGATCATCGGCTCGTTGCTGGCACACATGCCCGGTTGCAGTGGCGTGCGGTCGCCGCGCACGAGGTAAGGCGCCTCGTGGATGCTCATGCCGCAACCATGCCCGGTGCGATGCGGAATGCCCGGCAACTGGTAGTCCGGCCCCAGTCCTGCCTTTTCCACCACGCGGCGCGCAGCAGCGTCCACGGTTTCACAGCTCACGCCGGGACGGATGGCCTCGAACGCGGCACGTTGCGCGGCCTGTTCCAGCTCCCAGATGCGCGCCTGTTCGGCGCTGGGGCGGCCGAATATGTAGGTGCGGGTGATATCGGAGTGATAGCCCTGCACGGTGCAGCCGGTATCGATCAGCACCAGTTCGTCGGGTTGCAGGTACTGCTCACCCGGCACGCCGTGCGGATAGGCGGTGGCCTGGCCGAACTGCACGATGCAGAAGGTCGAGCCGTTGTCCGCACCCATGGCGCGATGGGCCTCGTCGATGAAGCGGACGAGTTCGCCGCGACTGATGCCTTCGCGCATCAGTCCTGCAGCGAGACGGTGCACCTGCAGCGTCATCGCCGTGGCCTGCTTCATCAATGCCAGTTCCGCCGGCGACTTGCACATGCGGCAGCCGTCGACGATGGCACTGGCGTCGTCCAGCGACGTTCCGCCGAGCACGGCGCGCAGCCGCTCGGCCACCACGTACGGTGCGGCCGGATCGAGCGCGAGGCTGCCGGCACCGCGCTCGCGCAGCGCATCGGCCACGAGTTGCTGGGGATCTTCGTGCTCTTCCCACAGGCGCACGTCGGCGGGAATCAGCAGCACACGTTCCAGCGAGCCGGCTTCGAACGCAGGACAGATGATGATGGGCGCGCCACGCGCCGTCAGCAGCATGCCCACCAGCCGTTCGCTGGCGCCCCACGGCACGCCGGTGAAGTAGCGCAACGAGGTGCCGGCCGTGATCAGCAGTGCATCGGTGCCGTGCTCACGCAGCAGGGCGCGGGCATGGTCGAGCCGCTGCTGGTATTCGTCCGCGCCGATGGGCGCGGCGGTGTCGTGCCATGGCGCGAGCGATGCGCGCGCCTGTGCAGGGTCGAGTCCGCCGATCTGTGCTGCCATCAGGCCTCCTTCGGGCCGAGATCGTCCGTGCGCCACACGCCATCCACCAGGCGAGCCACGCCGCCGGGGTTGTTGTCGCGCAATTCCGCCGGAAGTTCATGCTCCGGCACGTTGTCGTAGCAATGCAGTGCGGTGAATCGCGTGATGGCGGCCGGCATGCCCACGGCGGTGAAGCCGGGGTGGCCGGTGCTGGGGTAAGGGCCGCCATGGTTCATGGCCGGGCTTACCGCCACGCCGGTGGGCATGCGGTTGCCGATCAGGCGGCCCACGCGCGGGCGCAATGCCTGCGCCACGGTGGTCCATGCCACATCGTCGGCACCGTCGTGCGCGCTGTAGAGCGTGCCGGTGAGGTTGCCCTCGAAAGCCCGCGCCACGTCGGCCATCTGGGACACGTCACGCACACGCACCAGCAGGCTCACGGGGCCGAAAGCCTCGGTCTGCAGGCGAGAGGGTTCGCGCAGGAACTGTTCGGCATCCACGCTGAGTAGTGTGGGTGCATAGCGGTAGCCAGGGTCGCCGGCCTTGCCACCGGCGAGCAACGCGGCACCCGCGTCGCGCAGCGTAGCCACGCCCTGTTGCAGGTGATCCAGCACGCCACGCGAGAACAATACGCCGGGTGCCGCCGCGGCGAAGTGCGCTGTGGCTTCGGCAACAAAGGCATCGCCGGCATCGCCGTGCGGCACGATCACCACGCCAGGGTTGGTGCAGAACTGGCCACTGCCCATGGTGCACGAGGCGAAGAATTCCTGCGCCAGCGCCGTGCCGCGTTCGGCGAGAGCGCCCGGCAACAGGAACACCGGATTCACGCTCGACAGTTCCACATAGGCCGGGATACCCGCGGCATCGGCGGCGGCCTTCAGTGCCAGGCCGCCGGCGCGGCTGCCGGTGAAACCGATGGCACCCAGTCGTGCGTCGCCGGCAAGCCGCGCACCGACGGTGTAGTCGAAGTGATAGAGCATCTGCACGGTGGCTGCCGGCAGCCCCGACTGCTTGAGCGCCGCAAAGGCCGATCGCGCCAACCTTTCGCTGGTGGCCGGATGCGACGGGTGCGCCTTGGCGATTACCGGATTGCGCGCCGCGATGGCAGAAGCGAAATCGCTGCCCGCGATGGCATTGAAGGCGAACGGGAAGTTGTTTGGCCCGAACACCAGCACCGGCTTGGACAGGGGCGCGCGGTGTGCGCGAATGCCGGCGGCGGTGTCGATCACCGGTTGGGTCCACGCATGGCTGCGCACGGCTTTTGCAGCCAGGCGCAACTGGTTGGTGGCGCGCGGCAGCTCCACGGCGGCGAGCCGTGGATGTTTCGGCAACGCAGTTTCCATATGCGCAAGTTCGACCAGCGCCTCCGCATCGGCTTCGATGGCGGCGGCGTAGGCTTCAAGGAAATCGGCGATGCGTTCCGCCGGCGTGGCGGCCAGTTCATCGGCCACCGCGACGGCGGCGCGCAGCGCCGCCTCCACGTCCGCTGCGCCGCAGAGCGGGTAAGCCGGCCCGATCGGTTCCCCGGTGGTGGGGTTCTCGGCGCGGAAGGCACCAATCAGTTCGAGGGGCAGGCGCCAGTCGCCGTCGACAAGCAGCGGTTGCGTATTCATGTCAGAGCACCGGTGCGTTGGCCATGGCGTGATCGATCACGCGCATCGCGGCATCGCGTTCGGCGCCGTGCATGACCAGTCGCGGCGCGCGAACGCGTTCGCTGCCAAGGCCGACCTTTTCCTGCACCAGCTTGATGAGCTGCACGAACTTGGGCACCGTATCCAGGCGCAGCAGCGGCAGGAACCAGGCATAGAGTTCGGCGGCTGCATCGGCGCCGCCATCACGCGCCAGTTCGAACAGCTTCACCGACTCCTTCGGGTAGGCATTCACCAGGCCGGCGATCCAGCCCTTGGCGCCCATGGCCACGCCTTCGACGATGGCGTCGTCCATGCCCACCAGCAATACCAGGCGATTGCCCAGCAGCGAACGCAGCGCGGCGAAGCGGCGCACGTCGCCGGAGGATTCCTTCACCGCCTGCACGTTGGGGAATTCGTTGGCCAGTTCGGCGATCTGTTCCGGCGAGAAGTCGGTCTTGTAGGCAATGGGATTGTTGTAGAGCATGCACGGCAGGTCGGTGGCCGCGATCACGGCACGCAGGTGCGCACCCATTTCACGCCAGTCGGTGGAGTACACGTACGGCGGCAGCACCATCAGGCCTGATGCGCCCAACGCCTTGGCTTCGCGTGCGAGGCGAACGGCCTCGTCGGTGGAGAGCGCGGCAATGCCCGGGATCACCGGTGCGCGACCGTCGAGGGCCTTGACCAGCGTGCGGATGATGGCCAGCTTTTCATCGAAGGTGAGCGTGGCCGCTTCGCCCAGCGAGCCGAGCGGGACAATGCCCTTGCAGCCGCTGTCGATCATCGTGCGCGCGTGCTTGGCGAGGAAGTCGTGATCGACCTGGCCATCGGCGGTGAACGGGGTGGTGATGGCGGGAATCACGCCGTGCCAGATGGATGCGTTGCTCATGGTCAGCTACCTCGGTATGCGTCGTCAGAAGGAAGGGTGGCAAGCCCGGCCAGCGTGGCCAGTCGGGCAGGAAAGAGGGGCGGGCGACCGCCACTGCGGGGAAAACGGCCCAGTTCGGCCAATGCGGTGCCGCAGATGCGGCCCTGGCAGGCGCCCATGCCGCAGCGCGTGGCGAGCTTGGCGGCACGTGCATCGGTAAAGCCGGCGAGCTCCCCCAAGCGGACGTCCTCGCAGCGGCACACCGTGGTGAGTACGTTGGCGAGTTGGTGCAGGCGCGGATCGAGCGCGAAGTGCTGCGCGAGCAAGGCACCGAAGCGCCGTTCGCTGTCGCGTTGCGGTCGCAGTGCGTTGGCGGCGGTGGTGTGGCCCGTAGCCATATGGCCCGCCATGGCGCCTTCGATGCGCGCCACCGCCAGTCCGCCGATGCCGCCGGCTTCACCGGCGGCGTAAACCTGCGCCACGCTGGTGCGCAGCAAGGCATCGACTTTCACGCATGCATGCGTGTGGCTGTCATCCAGCGCACAACCGAGCAACTGCGCCAGCTCGGTATTGGGCACCAGCCCATAGCCCACGGCGAGCAGGTCGCACTCCACGGACTCCATGCCATGCGGCGTGTCGATCTCCACGCCCTGCAACGAGACGTCGCCATGGGCCTTGCGCACGAACGAACCGAAGCGATACGGCACGCCGGCGAGTCGCAGGCGCAGGCCGGCTGCCTGCCAGGCGCGTGCGGGCCAGTGCCGGAGTTGTCGCGCAAAGGCCATCACCGAGGACGAGGGCGCTTGTTCGTGAATGCCCACGACGCGCGCGCCGTGCTTGCGCAGCGTATCGGCGGCTGCGAGCAGCAAGGGACCGCTGCCGCCGATGACCACACGCTTGCCCTTCACTGGCCAGCCTTGCTTGGTCAGCGCCTGCAGGCCACCGGCACCGGTGACGCCAGGCAGGGTCCAGCCGGGGAAGGGCAGCAACAGTTCGCGTGCGCCGGTGGCGAGCACCAGCGAGCCGTATGAAAGCAGGGCGGAGCCCGCGGGATGCTCCACGCGAAGCGCCGTTCCTTCAGTGGCGATCACGCTGTGACGCGCCAGCACGTCCACGCCCTGCAGGCCGTCGATAGCTTGCTGTGCAGCGCGCGGCGCGGGATGCTGCACATCGTGTCGCCACACCTGTCCGCCGGGGCGTGGCTGTGCGTCGAGCAGGCCCACGCGCGCACCGTGCGATGCGGCGGTCTGCGCAGCCGCAAGCCCTGCCGGGCCAGCGCCGATGACCAGAACGTCGTAATGCTCACGCATCGGTCATCACCTGCATGCCTTCGCTGACCGGTGTCATGCATGCACGCACATGGGCAACGCCATCCACCGTCACGCGGCACTCAAAGCACACACCCATGCCACACAGCGGCGCGCGCATGGTTTCACGCACGGAACGACGGAAGTGCAGGGTCTGGTGCGCCACTGCCGCGGCGACGCTCGCACCCGCGGGCACGTCTACCGGTTGACCATTCACGGTGAGTCGAATCCGCGCGCTCATGCGGCCATCCTCGAGGGCGAATACGGCGCCGGATCAATCGCCGGCTGACGTCCGTGAATCAGGTCGATCATCAGTTTTGCGCTGCCCAGTGCCGTGGTGACACCCAGGCCCTCGTGGCCCGCCGCCACCCACTGGTCGATGCCACCGGGTACGGCACCGAGGTAGGGCCGACCATCGGGCGTGGTGGGGCGAAAACCGGTCCAGATGCGCAGTGCCTGCAGTTCACGCAGTCGCGGCACGAAGCTGAAACTGCGCTCCAGCATGCGTTGCACCATCGCGGGCGACACGGTGGCATCGTTGGCGTGGAATTCGCGCGATGAGCCAATCAGGATCTGCCCCGTGGGCCGCGGTTGCACGTTGAACGCCACGCTGCTGTCCGCATCGCCATGGGCGCTGTCGGCATAACCCAGTTCCAGCAGCTGGTGGCGGATCAGATCCGGATAGCGGTCGGTGATGACCAGATGCCCCTTGCGTGCACGCATCGGCAGCATCGGCAGCAAGGCGGGCAGGGCACAGCCGGTGGCGACCAGTACGGGGCCCGAGAGTCGCGTGTCGTCATCCAGTCGCACGCCGCCGCGCTCAAGCGACTGCGCACGAAGGCCCGCGTAAAGTCGCGCACCGCGCGCCTGCGCACGTTGCATCAGGACGTTCGCCACGCGCGGCGGATACACCACGGCTTCGCGCGGCACCAGCATGCCGCCGGCCAGGCCCGCCACCAGGGCGGGCTCCTGTTCGTAGAGCGCCTGCGCATCGAGCGGGTGCGCTTCGATGCCGGCCGCCTTCAAGCGCGCGACACGTTCGCCAGCAGCGGCGAGTTCGCGGTCGTTGCGCGCCACCCACAGCGTGCCGCAGCGACTGAACTCGGCTTCCTTGAGATCGGAAAACGCCTCCCACTGGCCAAGCGAGTAGCGCGCCAGCGCAAGTTCGGCCGGATCGTCGTCCATCGCCACCAGATGTCCCATCGCCGCCGCCGTGGCACCGCCCCCGATGGGGCCCGGCTCCACGATGGCCACGCGCATGCCTTCGGCGCTGGCGGCATCGGCGCAACTGGCACCGATGATGCCGGCGCCGATGACGATCAGGTCGAAGGTGGTGGCGTTGCCGTTCATTCCGCGCCGCTACCCCACGTAAAGGCATCGGCTTCATCGAACATCAGCGTGCTGCGGGCCACCACGAAGGCGGTGCCGGTGATCTGCGGGCGCACGCCGCGCGTGCCGTGCGTGTAGCGGCCTTCGAATACGCTGCCCAGAATGCTTTCCTGCATCCACACCGCGCCCGGCGCCAGCGTGCCGTCGGCGGCGAGGCAGGCCAGCTTGGCGCTGGTGCCGGTTCCGCAGGGCGAGCGGTCATAGGCAAGACCGGGGCACAACACGAAGTTCCGGCCGTCCAGTCCGGCAACCGGCGACTTCGTGTTGACCTCGATGTGATCGATCTCGCCGCCTTGATCGCCGGTGATGCCGTTGGCCTCCAGCGCGTGGCGCACGGCTTCGGTGTAGGTGGTGAGCGCGCGCTGATGCTGGATCTCCACCGGCAGCGGCGTGTCATGCGTGATGAAGAACCAGTTGCCGCCCCAGGCAATGTCGCCGGTGACGGTGCCGTAACCGGGCACGTCCACGCTGACATTGGTGGCGTGGCGATAGCTTTCCACGTTGTCGATGGTGACGCGGCCATCCTCGTGCAATTCCGCACCCACCGTGCCTACCGGCGTGTCGATGCGGTGCTTGCCGGGGCCGATGCGTCCCATGTGCTGCAGCGTGCGCACCAGGCCGATGGTGCCGTGGCCGCACATGCCCAGATACGACACGTTGTTGAAGTAGATCACGCTGGCGCACGCGCCTTCTGTCTGCGGCGGAAGCAGCAGCGCACCCACCACCGTGCTTGATCCGCGCGGCTCGCAGGCAATGGCGCTGCGCCACTTGTCGAAGTCGCGACGGAAGCGCTCGCGCTGTTCCATCAACGAACCGTTGCCCAGGTCAGGGAAGCCGGCGATCACGACGCGAGTCGGTTCGCCACCGGTATGAGAGTCGATCACGTCTATGGTATGCATGGAGCTTATGCTCGCGCCGCTCCCCCAGGTGGGTCTAGAAAAGCTTGACCCCGGGCGATGCGGAATTCGGCACAATGGAAATTCACGTGATTGCCTTATGCTGCAGTCGCAGCAAGGCCCGGCGCGGGTTGGAGGGTTCCCATCGAGATGAAGATTTCCGCCGACGAACTGGAAGCGCTATTCGACGCCGTACCCGACGTCGTGTTCTTCGTGAAGGACGCGCAGGGTCGCTATACACACGCCAATCTCACGCTGGTGAGGCGGCTGGGTTTGAAGCACCGCAGCGATGTGATCGGTCGCGACGTTACCGAATTGTTCCCGAAGGCGCTGGCTGGTTCGTATGCCACGCAGGATCAGCGTGTACTCGACGGCGAAGTGATCGAAAACCAGCTCGAAGTACACATGTTCGCCAACCGCGTCACGGGCTGGTGCCTCACCTGCAAGCGGCCACTGCGGCAACGTGGCGACGTGCGCGGTATCGTCGGCATTTCACGCGATCTTGGCCGTCCAGACGGGCGGCATCCCACTTATGCACGCCTGCGTCGCGTGCTGGCCCATCTGCAGGAGCATTTCGCCGAAGGCGTGCGCGTGGCGCACCTGGCTGAACTCGCCGACCTTTCCGTGGCGCAATTGGAGCGTCATTTCCGCAAGGTGTTCCAGCTGACGCCGCAGCAGCTGCAGACCAAGCTGCGCATCGAAGAGGCCATGCGTCGGTTGCACGGTGGCGACAGCATCGCGTCGATTGGCCTGGCCTGCGGCTTTGCCGATCAGAGCGCGTTCGCCCGCCAGTTCAAGGCCACGGTAGGCATGACGCCGCGCGACTACCGCGCCGTGGTGGCCTCATCCGGCAACCACCGGGCGCCCGAACCCGAACTGGTGTCCTGACAAAAAAGCCCCGCATGCGCGGGGCTCTTCTGGGTGGTGCCAGGGGAGGGGATCAGCCCTGCACCCACACGCCGACGTTGAGATGCCAGCCGTCGTTGTGCTGCACGTAGTGCGGGTGCACGTAGTGGTAGCCCGGACGCTCGGCTTCCCAGTGGCCGTGCATGGCGATGTACTGGTGGCCGTTCCAGTGCCAGTAACCGCGAGCCCAAACGTAGCCCGGGCGATGCGGCGGCTCTTCTTCGACCAGCACGGTCGGCGGCGGCTGCGGAGCTACCACTTCCACATATTCACGCTGCACCACCGGCTGCTCGACCACGACGGGACGCGGATGGGGGTGGGGCGCGGGTTGCTCCACGACGCAGCCGCTGGCCAGCAGGGTCAGGGCGGTCAGTGCGACGAAACGAATCGACATAGATGGATGGCCTTTGTGAAGGTTGGGTGATTGCTGGAAGCGGACGATGCCGCGTAAGGCTGTGGGTCACCTTTCTTGCGAGCAGTCAGTTTTTTCTTTTATTGCAAGTATTTACGATGACTTTGTGGTCGGCCTTGGATGGCTTTCGTGGCTATGTGGCTGACGGGGCTCGACGAGATCCGGGGTGCCTCCGCGGTAGCCGCAAGGAGCTACGGCATCAGTGACCCCAGCTGTTGTCATGCCAGCGCCAGCCATCGCGGGCGTGCTCCCAGTGGCCGGGGCGATAGACGTAACCCGGCCGGACGCGCACCCAGGAACCGGTCACCCACAGATGCTGGCGACCATCCCAGCGCCAGTAGCCCGGCGACCAGACGTAACCGGCGCGCGGGGGCGGAACCTCTTCAACACGCGGCGGCGGGGGAGCGACACCCACGGCCACCGACACGGATACGCCGGCGGCGGCATCGGGGGCGTAGGTCATGGCGCCGGCGCTGGCGATACCCAGTGCGGCGAGCAAGGCCAGTCTGCGGGTCGTGCTGAGCATGATGTCGTCTCCTTTCATCGATCGGCCGCACCGTGCGGCTTCATGGCGGGGAACGCCGGATTTCCCTGACGTGTTGACGGTGGTTGCCTGGCTTGTTCAGGTTTGTGGAGGCTGACGACATTCAGCTGTTCAGTTTTCATCACGACAAAAGAACGAACGGTCGTGCTATTTTCGGGGCATGAACGCAATCCCCCACGGCAAGCGCGCGGCCACGCGCGAACTCATCCTGGAACACGCCTATGCATTGGCTCGCCGCGAGGGCCTGGAAGGGCTCTCCATCGGTTCGCTGGCGCAGGACGTGGGCATGTCCAAGAGCGGCGTGTTCGCCCATTTCGGTTCGCGCGAAGAGCTGCAGCTCGCTGTGCTGGAAGCGGGGCAGCTGCGTTTCCTGACCCAGGTGAAGTGGCCGGCGCTGAAATTGCCGCGCGGGTTACCGCGCGTGCGCGCCATCGTGGCGAACTGGGTGGAGTGGGGACGCGAGTACCAGAGCGGCTGCGTGTTGCTCACCGCCGCGAGCGAGTACGACGGCCGCGAAGGCCCGTTGCATGACCAGGTCACCCGGCAACAGGCTGGATGGCGACAGGAGATGTGTCGCGCCATCGAACACGCCGTGCAGAACGGAGAGCTGGGCACGGATACCGACCCCGCGCAGCTCGCCTTCGAGATCTACGCCCTCATGCTGGGCCTGCACCACGACGCGGCCCTGTTCGGTTTTGACGACGCACGCCAACACACGCTGGCCGCCTTCGAACGCCTGATCACCAGTTACAGCCCGCAGCCGGAGCGGAGGACTGCGCCATGACCCGCCAAGCCCGCCCTGCCGCCAAAACCCATCGCCGTGGTCCCGGTGTCATCACGCTCGGCGCGGTTCGCGCCGGTTTCGCCGTGGGCAGCCGCATCGCCCCCGCCCGTGCGGTGAAGCGCGCGGTGCGTATCTTCATCACGCCGTTCTCCAGCAGCCGCAAGCGTGCGCAGGCGGCGCGGCCCGATGCCGACATGCAACGCGGCGAGCTGACGGTCAACGGCCAGCGCATCGCCACCTATACCTGGGGTGATCCGACGAAGCAGCCTTACGTGTTGCTCGTGCACGGCTGGTCCAGCTTCGGCCTGCGCTACCAGCCCTGGGTACAGCCCTTGCGTGAGATGGGCTACGCGCTGGTGGCCTTCGACCAGCCAGGCCATGGCCTCAGCGGCGGGCAGCACTGCACGCTGCCGGACTTCATCGAGACCGTGCGCGACGTAGGCCGCCACTTCGGCGATGCCGAACTCACCATCGCCCATTCGCTGGGCGGCGCGGCCGCGGCGCTGGCGCAGGGCGAGGCGTGGCATTCGAAGAAGCTCATCCTTATTGCCCCCGCTGCCGATCCGGTGGCCGCCACGCAGCGCTTTACCCGTTTCGTGCGGCTGGGCGGGCACCTGACCGGCCGCATGCACGCCAGTCTGGAGGCCATGACCGGCATCAACATCCACGACCTGCAGGTGCATCGCCACCTGCCGGCGCTGGGCCAGCCGGCACTGATCGTCCATGACATGGACGACCACGACGTGCCCTGGGCCGAAGGTGAGCGCTACACGCGCCACTGGCATGGCGCGCGGCTTCACACCACTCAAGGGCTCGGGCACCACAAGGTGCTGGACGCCCCGGAGGTGATCGAGGTGTCGCTGGCCTTCCTGCGCGGCGAGGAGGTCGGCGAACGCGTCGTCTCGTCGCCCAATCTGCCGTTTGGGGACAGCTGAGCGACAGCAGGCGACCCATCGGGCCCCAAGTTCTGTAGGAGCGCACTTGTGCGCGACAGCCCGGCAAAGCGGCGCCTCGCGACTCTTCGCTCGCCCTCAGGGGGGGCGCAACAAATGGGCATGCCGGAAGCTCCCACCGGTGGGAGCGAACGCTGTGCGCGACAACCTGACGGAACGATGACGCCGTCATGCCGAGGTCGCGCCCAAGTGCGCTCCTACAGGCGTGCTCGTGCTCTGGCTGGCCAATACCCCGGCGCACGTTTCGGCAATAAAATCAGTCCGCCACCGCGCCGCAACATGTTCCAAACGTAACCATCCACTAAAATCCGGAGTCCGACGCACCGCAGTCCCCGGAGTCCCCATGAGTTCCCCCGCCCAGCACGTTTCCGCCAGCTCCGCCCAGGCGGAAACCCGCCCGTTGCGTTTCGTCACCGCCGCCAGCCTGTTCGATGGCCACGATGCCGCCATCAACATCATGCGTCGCATCATCCAGTCGCAGGGCGCGGAGGTGATCCACCTCGGGCACAACCGTTCGGTGGAGGACGTGGTGCGTGCCGCGCTGCAGGAAGACGCCGATGCCATCGCGCTGTCGTCCTACCAGGGCGGCCATGTCGAGTACTTCAAGTACATGGTCGACATGCTCAAGGAGCACAACGCCGCGCACATCCGCGTGTTCGGTGGTGGCGGCGGCACCATTACGCCGGAGGAAATCCGTGAGCTGCAGGCTTACGGCGTCGAGCGCATCTATCACCCCAATGACGGCATGAAGCTCGGCCTCACCGAGATGATCGAGGACGTGATGCTGCGCACGCGTACTGCCGCCGTGAAGCGCGCGAAGGAAGAGACGTCGTCCGCCATCACGCCGATGGTGGATATCGCCAACGAGATCGCCGTGGGCCACGTGCTCTCCGCCATTGAAGAAGGCGAACTGCCGGAAGCCGAGCTCGACCACCTGCGCAAGCAGTGGAAGATGGCCGGCAAGCAGACGCCGGTGTTGGGCGTCACCGGTACGGGCGGCGCGGGCAAGTCTTCGGTGGTGGATGAATTGCTGCTGCGCTTCCTGCATGCCTTCCCGGAGATGCGCATTGCCGTGCTCGCCGTTGACCCGACCCGTCGCCGCAGTGGCGGCGCGTTGCTGGGCGACCGCATTCGCATGAACTCCCTGCGCAGCCATCGCGTGTACATGCGCTCCATGGCCACACGTCGCCAGCACGCCGCCACCAGCGCGGTGCTGCGTGACTGCATCGATTTCCTCAAGGCGCAGCCGTACGACCTCGTCATCGTCGAAACCGCCGGCATCGGCCAGAGCGATTCGGAAATCGTCGACCTGGTGGATTTTCCCACCTACGTCATGACCAGCGACTACGGCGCGGCCAGCCAGCTCGAAAAGATCGACATGCTGGATTTCGCGGAACTGGTCGTGCTCAACAAGTTCGACAAGCGCGGCGCCGAAGATGCGCTGCGCGACGTGCGCAAGCAGTGGAAGCGCAACCGCACCGCCTTCACGCTCACCGACGAGCAGGTGCCGGTGTATCCCACCATCGCCAGCCAGTTCAACGATCCGGGCGTGACCTGGATGTTCACCAACCTGTGCCGCCTGCTGCGCGACAAGCTTGGCCTGCCGGCCGACAAGTGGTCGCCCAGCCTCGACACCACCCTGAAGGAGCCGCGCGCCACCGTGCTCATTCCGGGTGCACGCGTGCGCTACCTGGCGGAGATCGCCGAGCAGGGCCGTGGCATCAACAAGGAAATCGAGCGCGAAGCCGAATTCGCCAGCAAGGCGCAGCATTACTACGAGTCGCTGAAGGACCTTGGCGATACCCACCTGCCGCGCGAACTGGCCCGTTACGAGTCCGAAGCGCTGCATGAAGAAGGCGCCGACCGCACTTTGCTGACCCTGCGCCAGCGCTACAACGCAGCCATCAAGGAACTCAGCCACGAAGCGATCCACCTGCTGCATGACTGGCCCAAGCGCTACAAGTCGGTGACCGAGGAGGTCAACGAGTACAAGGTGCGCGACAAGGTGATCCGCGTGGACAACTACCGCGAATCGCTCAGCCATCAAAAGATTCCGAAGGTGGCGCCGCCCAAGACCAAGGACTGGGGCGACCTGCTGCGCTTCCTGCAGCGCGAGAACCTGCCCGGTCACTACCCGTATACCGGTGGCGTGTACCCGTACCGCCGCACCGGCGAGGATCCCACCCGCATGTTCGCGGGCGAGGGTACGCCCGAGCGCACCAATCGCCGCTTCCATTACCTGAGCCAGGGCGGGGCGGCCACGCGCCTGTCCACCGCATTCGACTCGGTGACGCTGTACGGCGAAGATCCGGCGCCGCGTCCGGACATCTACGGCAAGATCGGCAACTCCGGCGTGAACATTGCCACGCTGGACGACATGAAGAAGCTGTACTCCGGCTTCGATCTCAGTGCGCCGACCAGCTCTGTGTCGATGACCATCAACGGTCCCGCGCCGATCATCCTCGCGATGTTCATGAACACCGCGATCGACCAGAACATCGAGAAGCACCTGAAGGAAGATCCGGCACGCTGGGCCGCAGCAGAGAAGAAGCTCGCCGTGATGTTCCCGAACGGCCGTCCGCAGTATTCGGGCGATCTCCCCAAGGGCAACGAAGGCCTTGGCCTTGGCCTGCTCGGGGTTACCGGCGACCAGTTGGTGGATGCCGACACCTATGCGCGCATCAAGGAAGAAACCCTGCAGACCGTGCGCGGCACCGTGCAGGCGGACATCCTGAAGGAAGACCAGGCGCAGAACACCTGCATCTTCTCCACCGAGTTCGCGCTGCGCATGATGGGCGACATCCAGCAGTACTTCGTCGACCACAAGGTGCGCAACTTCTACTCGGTGTCCATCTCCGGCTATCACATCGCCGAGGCCGGCGCGAACCCGATCAGCCAGCTTGCCTTCACGCTCAGCAATGGCTTCACCATCGTCGAGTACTACCTCGCCCGAGGCATGAACATCGACGACTTCGCGCCGAACCTGTCGTTCTTCTTCTCCAACGGCATGGATCCGGAATACACCGTGATTGGCCGCGTGGCCCGCCGCATCTGGGCCCGCGCCATGCGCGAGCGCTACGGTGCCAGCGCCCGCAGCCAGATGATGAAGTACCACATCCAGACCTCGGGCCGTTCGCTGCACGCGCAGGAAATCCAGTTCAACGACATCCGCACCACGCTGCAGGCGCTGTACGCGCTGTTCGACAACTGCAACAGCCTGCACACCAACGCTTACGATGAAGCCATCACCACGCCGACCGAGGAAAGCGTGCGCCGCGCGGTGGCCATCCAGATGATCATCAACAAGGAGCTGGGCCTCAACTTCAACGAGAACCCCTGGCAGGGCAGCTACATCGTCGATGCGCTTACCGACATCGTCGAAGAGGCCGTGTACAAGGAGTTCGAGGCGATCAGCGAGCGCGGTGGCGTGCTCGGCGCAATGGACACCATGTACCAGCGCGGCAAGATCCAGGAAGAGTCGATGTACTACGAGCAGAAGAAGCACGACGGCAGCCTCCCGCTGATCGGCGTGAACACCTTCCTGCCCAAGGACCACGGCGGCGAGATAGCCACGGAGATCGAACTCATTCGTTCCACCGAAGGCGAGAAGGGCCAGCAGATCGAGAACGTGCTGGCCTTTGGCAAGGCCCGCAACGGCCTGGCGCCGGAAAGCCTGACGACCCTGCAGAACACCGCACGCGACCGCAGGAATGTGTTCGAGCAGCTGATGGAAGCCGTGAAGTACAACTCGCTGGGCCAGATCAGCCACGCCCTTTACGACGTGGGCGGCGAATATCGCCGCAACATGTAAGAAGGGCAGGACACGATGGCGGGTGATCTGTTTGGCTGGTCGGGTGACGAAGGGTTGGAGCCGGACTGCGAGTACTTCTTCGCGCTGAGGCCCGAGGGACAGCCTTTGCAGGAGATTGGCGAGAGGCGCGCAGATGCCGTTCACGCGGTGCAGTCCAGGCGCCCCTCGCCGGTTGCGGATCACCGGCTGCATCTCACGCTTTGCACGCCGAAATCATTGAAGCGACTGCGGGCACCCTTCGAGGAGTCGCTCAAGCGGGCGGGCGACGACGTGACCGCATCGGCGTTCGGTCTGCGCCTGCACGGGTATGAGAAGTTCACCGGAGGCTTCGACCAGTCCTGCCTGGTGCTGCGCAGCGATGCGGAAACCACCGAGCGTGTGCAGACCTTGAAGGATGCCATCGGCGAGGCACTGTTCCGGCACGGCTTCGGGTGGGACAAGGGCGCCTTGTCGCCGCATGTCACCCTGTACTACGCCAGTGACTTCGAGCCGCCGGCGAGTTCGGGCGAGCCGATTGACTGGCACGTGGATGAGTTCGTGCTGATCCGCAGCCATGTGGGGAAGAGTCGGCATGATGTGATTGGGCGGTGGTCGTTGCGCGCGGCGGCGTGAGGGGTGTCGTGTTTGGCGGCATGCCTCACTGCCTCCTACTTTAGCCGTCACCCCTGCGTGGGCAGGGGTCCAGTGACTTTGCTCTTCGCCTTCGGGCTCTAGCGGTTTCGCAATTTGGCCGCCTACGCGGCGGGCGTTCCGACCTCCTGCCGGAGGCCGGGTCACTTTCTCTTGCGTGCCCAAGAGAAAGTAACCAAAGAGAAAGGCACCCCATCGCGGCGCTGGCCGGTGAAGCCGGCCAGTCCGTGAGGGTCGGCCGGGCTTTTCGACAGGACATCCCTGTCCTGTCGAAAAGGGATCGGCCTCCTTGCCGATCCCCCTGCGGGCCTTCTCGTCCGCCCCTCACCGCCGCTCAAGGGGTCGGGAAGGTCAAAAGCAGACGGCTCGTGCAGCTGCGCTGCACATCGCGTCGCATGGTGCGACGGCGTATGGCGTACCGGTTTAGCTTGTCTGTCGGAGCGCACCCTGTGCGCGACCACCTGACGGAGCGGTATCGACAGAACGCTGCGGTCGCGCACAAGGTGCGCTCCTACAGGGGGTGTCTCGCACCGTGTGAAGTATGCGCGGTGGCCTATCGCGCGCCACCTTATCTTGCCGGTGGGAGCGAACCCTGTTCGCGACTCGTGCCACTGCACATGGAGTCTTTCGCTGTGACGCCGTATCCGGCACGGGCTTGTCTGTAGGAGCGCACCTTGTGCGCGACCACCTGACGGAGCGGAATCGACATGGCGCTGCGATCGCGCACAAGTGCGCTCCTACAGGGGGCTCTCGCGCTGATACCAGGCCCAGGCCGCTCTCCCCTCAGTGCTCACCCCAGTCCTCTCCCGGACGGGAGAGGACGGGCGACAGGTGATGTTTAACGTGAACACCCGAGTGGCAAGGAAGGAGGTGCCGCAAAGCGGCACGACGCCCCGCGTTAAGTCCTCTGCGCTTGGGCGCGTTGCGAAGCGCTTGGAAGTACCCGCTGTGTAGAGGCGGAGGTTGCCACGCAGCAACGTTCCTCAGCCGTTCGGGCTTATCCCATCGGCATGCTGCCAGCCTTTAAGGCCATTTCTTTGGGTTACTTTTCTTTGGGCCAGCAAAGAAAAGTGACTCGGCCTTCGGCAGAAGGTCGAAACGCCTCCGCGGCGTAAGCGGCCGTCTAGCGGTAGTGCGCGAGACCGAAGGCCGAGAGCAAATGCCGAGAGCAAGTGCCGAGAGCAAGTGCCGAGAGCAAGTGCCGAGAGCAAGTGCCGAGAGCAAGTGCCGAGAGCGACGGCACTGGATGACCCGCCCTTCGGCAGTTGAAAAGCGCCTCCAGCCTTCACTGGGATGACGGCTAAAGAATGAAACGGTAAAGCGAGCCCCCGACCTCTACCCCCTCTTCGGAGCTCACCCAAACCCTCTCCCCGTCGGGCCGAGGGAGAAAGGTGGATACACTCCCAACAGGCGAGCCAGTTCGCAATAACCAAGGCGCCCGGCCACGCCTGCCGCGTGCAGCCACACCACCCATG
This sequence comes from Dyella telluris, assembly GCF_014297575.1. NCBI lineage: Bacteria > Pseudomonadati > Pseudomonadota > Gammaproteobacteria > Lysobacterales > Rhodanobacteraceae > Dyella > Dyella telluris. The sequence goes on from NZ_CP060412.1 coordinate 3,752,362, forward strand.
CTAGCCTCACCGCTTCATCCAGCGACCCGACACCATGCTCACCGTCCACCACCTCAACCACTCCCGCTCCCAGCGCGTGCTCTGGCTGCTGGAGGAGCTGGAAGTTCCGTACGAGATCCGCAAGTACCAGCGTGATCCGCGCACGTTGCTGGCGCCGCCGGCATTGCGGGAGATCCACCCGTTGGGCAAGTCGCCGGTGATCGAGGACGACGGTGTGGTGGTGGCGGAGTCGGGGGCCATCGTGGAGTACCTGGTGGATCACTACGACACCGGGCGCCTGGCGCCGCTGCCGGGCATGCCCGAGCGGTTGCGGTTCACCTATTGGCTGCATTACGCGGAAGGCTCGGCCATGCCGCCGTTGCTGCTGAAGTTGGTGGCATCGCGCATCGCCACGGCACCCATGCCGTTCTTCGCCAGGCCGATCGCGCGCAAGATCGCCAACACGCTGCAGTCGACCTTTGTCGATCCGCAATTGGCACTGCACATGGGCTATGTGGACAAGGAGCTTGCCGCCACGGGCTGGTTTGTCGGCAGCGAATTCAGTGCGGCCGATATCCAGATGAGTTTCCCGCTGGAAGCTGCCATGGCGCGCAGTGGCCTGGCCGGCAAGCTGCCGAACATCGCCGCGTTCGTGAAACGCATCCAGCAGCGGCCCGCCTACCAGCGTGCGCTGGAGCGCGGTGGCCCCTACGGTGCACTGGGCTGATCCAGCACCAGTCACGCATTCGCGCAAGACGCGAGACGGACGTCGGGGAAATCAGGAAGGTTTGCAACCGGTGCCGCAGGTACAAGGCTGCTGCCCGCACACCCGACCTGCGGCGACCCGGCTGCAAGCCTTCCTGATCTCCTGGATGGGTGCGTCATGCGGGGACATGACGCGACGCTGGAATGGCAGAGATATCGATCCGTCGGACGGCGATAAGTTCCTGTCAGCGGATACGTCGTTCGCCGCGCGAACGCGTAGGGGCGAACAGGCGTCGCTGGCTCAGGCACATCACCAGGTACAGCGACGAAAGCGCCAGGCCACGCCATATCGCAACGTCCCCGTCGGGGCGGAGCAACAGTTCGACCACCGATAGCGCGAACAGCAGCGTGGCGATGATGATGGCGGCGGATCGCCAGCCCATGCCGCGAGAACGATGCGTGATGGTCTTCATGTCGATATTGTCTGCGGGCGCATCGTAAAGAATCGATGCCGTTGCGCGGCGCGCCCCGTATAGATCACGTAAACAAGTCGCCGCTATGGAGTGACTGCTTGTAAGTGCCCGGAATCGACACGCCGTTTCAAGCGTCAATAGGCGCGCCTGCCAGGCAGTGTGGCCGTCCATCTGCCGATGCGACAGGCGGTGCCTTGTCAGGAAATATTTACGTTCGCGCAAGCCTGCCTTAAGCGCTTGCGGCTTTTTGTTGAACGCGGCGTGAAACGACAAGCTGGCGCAAGCAAGGGAAAGCCTGGTGCAGCTTTGGTGGAGTAACACAGGTGGCTGCATTCGCCCCTTGTTCCTGTCACTCCAGGGAGCCTCGTGAAGATCCCCATCCTGATGTACCACAACATTGCCGAGGTGCCCGAAGGCATCAACGTGTATCGCAGCCTGTATGTATCGCCGGCAAGCTTTGCACGACAGATGGCCTTGCTGCGCATGCTCGGATATCGCGGCATGTCCATGTCCGACGCCATGCCTTACCTGCGTGGCGAGAAGCAGGGGAAGGTCGCCGTGATCACGCTGGATGACGGCTACGTCGACAACCTCGAGTCGGCGATGGACGCCCTGCGACGCTACAGCTTCACCGCGACCTGCTATGCGGTGAGCGGCTACCTCGGGCAATACAACGCCTGGGATGATGCCAAGCTCGGCATCCGCAAGCCGCTGATGTCGGCGGGCGAGCTGCACGCCTGGCACGGTGGCGGCATGGAGGTGGGCGCGCATTCGCGCACGCACGTGCGCCTCAGCCAGTGCAATGACACGCAACTTCGCGACGAGATCCAGGGCTGCAAGTGGGAGCTGGAAGATCGCCTGGGCATCCGTATCACGCAGTTCTGTTATCCCTACGGCGATTACGACGAGCGTGCCGTGGATGCGGCGCGCGAAGCGGGCTACGCCGCAGCCACCACCACTGACCGTGGTCGTGCGCAGACAGGCCCGTCGATCGACCTGTGGCGCCTGCCGCGCATCCAGGTGGCGCGGCATCACCTGTTGCCGCAGCTCGCGGCCAAGGTGCTCACCGGCTACGAGGACAAGCGCGCATGAAGCTGCTCTTCGTTGGCACCAATCCCGAGAACACCGGCGCGGCCACCCATTTCGTGGCGCTCGCACGCGCCATGTCGCAGGCCGGGCATCAGGTCGAGAGCATCGTCTCGCAGAAGGGCCTGATCGGCGAAGGCATGACAGCTGCGCACGTGCCGATTTTTCCCGGCAAGTTCCGCAACGCCTTTGACCCGCGTGGCTATGCCGCAACGCTTGCCCGCATTGCGCATTTCGCGCCGGACTGGCTGATCGGCAACTTCGGCAAGGAATATTGGCCGCTGATCGCTTGTGGTCGCCTCACGGGAACGCGCGTGGCGCTGTTCCGGCATCGCAATCCGCGCATGAGCAAATTGTCCGAATACGGTGTGCCGCGCCTGGCGCAGCGGTTCATCGCCGTTTCGGATTTCGCACGCGATGCGTACCTCCGCTGGGGCGTGCCGCCGGAGCTCGTGCATATCTCCTACAACCCAGTGGATACGCAGGTGTTCCGGCCGGACATGACGTTGCGCGCGCAGGTGCGCCGAGAGTTCGGCATACCCGAGGACGCTATCGTCATGGGTTATGCGGGGCGCATGCATGGCGGCAAGGGTGTCGCGCAGTTGATGCAGGCGGCCAACGCCGCCATGGCCATCGAGCCACGCCTGCACGTGCTCTGGGTCGGCAACGGTCCTGAAGAACAGGTGGTGCATGCCATGGCGGAGCAGGGCGGGCACTTCAGGCGCCACCATTTCACCGGCTGGGTGAACGATACAGCCCGTTACTACGGTGCGTTCTCTTTCTTGGCGTTCCCGTCGGTGGAACTGGAGACCTTCGGGCGCGTGGCCATCGAGGCGCAGGCCTGCGGGGTGCCTGTGCTGGGCAGCTGCATTGGCGGCGTGCCTGAAACCATGGAAGATGGTGTCACCGGGCATCTGCTGGAGCCCGGCAATGTCGAGGAGTGGTGCAATGCCATCCTTGCCATGTCCGATCCCTCGGTATGCCGGCGCATGGGCGTGGCGGCGCGGGTGTTCGTGATGGAGCACTTCAGCAACGCGGCCGTGGCCCGTGATTTCGCGTGGCTGCTGCAGCATGGCGCGGAGCCCGCGCAACACCTCCATCACGCCATTCCCTGAGCGGCGCAAAAACTTTCACGCTATGTGCTTATGGCGAACCCTCATATCGAGGGTTTGTCGCCGTGGATACCTGTTATGACATATTCGCTACAATCGATCGGTAATCATGCCGCCGGTCGGATTGCGCAGGGGCGCCGCCGGCACATCTGACGATTCCAATAATCCTTGGTTGGGGAGAGAGACGTATGCGACGCAAGTTGGCCATAGCCATGGCCATGGCCATGGCGCTCTGTGGGATGAGTGCTCATGCCGACAGCGGAAGCTTCAATGACCTGTTCACCAACGGCCATGTCGATGGTGAGCTGCGCCTGTACGACTTCGACCGTCTTTACGACACCCCGGCCACGCCGGATGCGCGGGCGCTGTCGCTGGCGGCGCTGATCAACGGCCACACCGGCACGGTGCTGGGTGGTCTGAGTTTTGGCGGATCGTTTGCCACGGCCAACATGCTCGGCACCAAGCCAGACACCATCGCCAAGACCGATACCTCGCTGATGGGCCCCAACAGCTCGCTGGGTGCGTGGAGCCAGGCCTATGTGCAGTACCAGCGCGAGTGGGTGCTCTTCCGCGGCGGCTACCAGTACCTCAACACGCCATGGATGGGCGGCAACGATTCGCGTGTGATTCCTTCCTCGTACAACGCGGCGCTGCTCGACTTCACGCCGTTGAAGGACTGGAACATCTACGCCATCCGCACTTTCAGCTGGAAGAGCCGCACCTCGCTGGGCATGTACGACGACAACCTGTATTACCCGTCGACGTACCAGGGCGACTCCATGTACGGCAACAACGGTTCGTTGCCCAAGACCGCCCCTGAAGCCAATGGCACCTGGGCAGCCGGCACCACCTATGCCACCGGCGGATTGAAGGCCGAAGCGTGGTACTACAACTTCCTGCGCTTCGCGCGCATGGGTTACGTCAACGGCAGCTACCAGTTCACGACCGGCACGCCGTTCGACCCGTATGTGGCCGTGCAGTGGCTCAACGAAAACAGTGGCAGCGACAACATCCTGGCGGATACGCATACCAAGCTGGTAGGCGTGGCAGGGGATCACGTGAAGGCGGACGCCTGGGGTGCGCGTATCGGCACCAACATCTTCGACGGCAGCATCGACTTCGCCTACAACAAGCTCGAAGGCGAATCCGGTGCGGTGGGCAACGGCGCGTTGATTTCGCCGTACACCGTGAACTACGGCACCGACCCGCTGTTCACCACCTCGATGATCCGCGGCCTGGTGGAAGCGGGGCCGGGTCACGCGTGGAAGGCCCGCGCCCAGTACAACTTCTTCAACAAGAAGCTGCAGCTGGTGGCGGCTTACGCCAAGTACACCACGCTGGAGCGTGGCGACAGCCACAACGTGTACTTCGACATCATCTACAACATGGATAGCGTGCTTAAAGGATTGCAGTTGCGGGATCGCTGGGAACGTTCGGTGGGTGGCAGCGATAACCTCAATCCGGGGAATGAGCCGTTTACGTACAACCGGTTGATGATTTCGTACAAGTTCTGACGTTTTCCCGGGGACGGGGTGAGGGCAGGGCGCGTGGTTGCTGTTGTTGTTTTGCTCGTCCCCCCTGCGAAGGCAGGGGTCCAGTGACTTTGCTCTCGGCTTTTGGGGCTGCGCCTTCTGGGCTCGTCGTCCTGGCGCAGGTCGGGATCCAGAGCCTCTGTGTGTGGTCGTCGACTCATGCGTTCCGGCGATCTGGCTCGCCTGCCGCGGGCTTCCGACCTCCTGCCGGAGGCCGGGTCACTTTCTCTTGCTTGCCCAAGAGAAAGTAACCAAAGAGAAGGGCCCCCCGGATGACGCGCCCTTCGGACTTCGTCCTGCGGGTACGCGGGCGGGCTGCGGGGTTTTTCGACAGGACGTCCCTGTCCTGTCGAAAAACTGGCCGGCATCCGTGCCGGCCACCCTGCGGGCTTTCCTTCGCCCGCCCGCCGCCTCATACGGGGATGTAAGAGCGTGAGCAAAAGCCCAAGCAAAAGCCCCATCAAAAGCACGAGCAAAGGCACGAGCAAAGGCACGAGCAAAGGCACGAGCAAAGGCACGAGCAAAGGCACGAGCAAAGGCACGAGCAAAGGCACGAGCAAAGGCACGAGCAAAGGCACGAGCAAAGGCACGAGCAAAGGCCTTCGTTGCGGTCTTCACAAAGACACGACAAAAATCCGCTTGACTGTCAATTAACCAAGTGGTTAATTGATGGCATGGCCAACACCGACGACCCGCTGTCCATCACCTTTGCCGCGCTCGCCGATCCCACGCGACGCGCCATCCTGACCCGGTTGGCCAGGGGCGAGGCGACGGTGGGGGAGTTGGGCGAACCTTTCGACATGTCCGCGCCGGCCATCTCCAAGCACCTGCGGGTGCTGGAAAGCGCGGGGCTGATCGCCCGGGAAGTGGACGCACGGTGGCGCATCTGCCGCCTGCGTGCCGAGCCCATGCACGATGCGCACGATTGGCTTGAAGCGTATCGCCGCCATTGGGAAGGCAACCTGGATCGACTGGTCGAGTTTGTCGAACGAACCCATCGCGCCGATGAGGAAAAACGCGACGCCGGCGCACCACGCGCACCGAGGAAAAAGCCATGAACACCCAAGCTGCCACCTTCGAACTGGAAATGACCCGTTTCATCCGCGCGCCGCGCGAGAAAGTGTTTGAAGCCTTTACCGATGAGGCCGCCATGGCGGTATGGCATTGTCCGCGCGGCCTTTACGTGCAGGAAGTCAGCGCTGATGCGCGCGTGGGTGGCCGCTATCGCATTGCGCTGGCGGGCAAGGGCGGCCCGGCGCACGGCGTAAGCGGTACGTATCAGGCCATCGAACGGCCTTCGTTCCTGGCTTACACATGGAGTTGGGACACCACCGACGGCACGCCGCCGCGCACCACGCTCATCGAGGTCACCCTGACCGATAAGGATGGCGGCACCCAGCTGCACATGCGTCACACCGGGTTCCCCGATGCCGCCAAGCGCGACGATCACTATCAGGGCTGGACCTCCGTGTTCAATCATCTGGTGGATTACCTCGACCCCGATGGCACCGCCGCCAACATCGTGGTGGTGGGCAGCGAAATCAGCCCGTACGTACGCGCCGTGCGCATCGCGCTGGCGGAGAAGGGCGTGGCCTATACGCTCAACCCTGAGCGCCCGCATTCGCCCGAGGTGGATGCCGTGCATCCCTTCGGCCGCATTCCGGCGATGTACGACGGCCCGCTGGAGTTCTACGAGGCGCGCGCCATCCTGCGGTACATCGACGAAGCGTTTGATGGCCCTGCGTTGTTTCCTGTGGCCGGCGTGACCTCGCGTGCGCGTGCGGAGCAGTGGTACAGCGTGATGGACGACTACGGCTACGACGCCATCATCAAGCGCTGCGCACTGCCGTACCTGTTCCCCGCAACGGCGGACAAGCAACCGGATCGCACCATCATCGACAAGGCGTTGCCGGATATCGTGCGCGTGCTGGATACGCTGGAAGCCGCGTATGGCGGACGCGACTACCTGGTGGGCAACGCACCGTGCATGGCGGATTTCCTGACGGCGCCGCTGCTGTACACGCTGTCGAAATTGCCGGAAGGCCCCGCGATGTTGGCCAACTACCCCAACGTGCAGCACGCACAGGCGGTGATGCAGGCGCGGCCCAGCTTCATCGCGGCCGAGCCGGATCTCGCGGGCAAGGCCGAGGCATCCAACGTCACGCCGCTGCGCAAGGCTAGCGCGGCATAACCGGCAACGAAGCGGAGCAGCGCCCACCATGGCGTTGCTCCGCGTGATTCGATCCTCAGGTCGCTTCGCGACTCGGTCGCCGCACGACCACGATGCCCAGCCACAGCAGCCACACCGACTGCGCCGCGAACAGCATCTGCATGCCGTGCAGGTGCAGCGTGAGCAGGCCGGAGAACAATGCCACCAGCGTGCCAGCCCCAAGCACCACGCCGGCAATGCCCGCGGCACGGGCCAGGGGTTCCAGCGAGAGCAGATCCAGCGCCAACATCACGATGCCGATCGACGTTGCTGCCTCACCCGCCAGGATCAGTGTCTGGTTCAGCGTGGCCGCAAAGCGCACCAGCTGCTCCATGGTCACCAGGTGCATGGCGTCATCGTGCGGATACATGGCCGGTGCCGTCACCACGAAGCCATCCACCAGCGCCGCGCCGATCACGCCGATGGCGCCCAGCACTAGCATCAGCGCCGCTGCCCGGGGCAGGCCGCGCCGCAGGTCGCGAGCCTGCAGCCAGCTGAGCTGCGCATAGAGCAGCGCGCACTGCATCAGGATCAGCGCGCCATGCACCAGCCGGGAGTGCAGGGTCACGGCCACCAGCTGTTGCTGCAGCGCCTGCACATCGTGCGCCTGCGTGGTGGGATGGTGCGCCAGCACCAGCATGCCCAGCAGGGGCAGGCCGATCAGCAGCATGCCGGCGGGGCGAAGCCCCTGGATGCGGACAGCGTCATGAATGGCAGTCATGGAAGACTCGTATGATGGGTGTCGCAACACGGTACGCAGGGCCGTTTCCCGGTTGCCGGACAAAGCGGGCGGGTCTGTCCGGTTAGCCGGCCAGCGAACGCCGCACCGGGCATCAGCAAACACGCGACACGCCGGGAGGGGCGGGTGGATCAACGCATCGAGCGCAGCAAGTCGGCCTTGCGGATGGCGGTATTCCAGCTGCTGCAGCAACAGCCGTACGAGGCGATCACCGTCGACGACATCGCGCGTCGCGCCGGTGTGGCGCGCTCCACCTTCTACGTGCATTTCGAAGACAAGGAAGAACTGCTGCGCGCCAGCCTGGCCGCGCCTTTCGACCTGCTCTCGCAAGTGGTGGCCGATCCGGTGCCGCAAAAAGTCATCGTGGCGGCGCTGGCGCACATGCTGCACGTTCGTGAGGCCGGCGTGGCGATGCTTCAGGGTGGTGCGCGGCCGGTCATTGCACGTACCCTTGCCACGCATCTCGAAACCCGGCTTGGCGCGCGTGGCCTGCATCGCCCCGGCCGGCTGCTGCTGCCGTTTGCCATGTTCAGCCACATGTTGGCGGACGCCATCCTCGCCGGCATCAGCGAATGGCTGCAGGCGGAGCGGCCCATGTCGCCAGAGGAACTGGCGCGCGTGTTGGCGCGCCAGGCGACTGCGCTTATCGACGCATCGCGCGCGGGCTAAGAGTCGCTAACAATGCCTGGTAGCGTGACCGTGCTGCAGCATTTCAAGGCCCCTCAGCGTCATCCCCGCGAAAGCGGGGATCCAGTGTCTTTAATGCGCTGACAGAAACCCAAAGTCACTGGATCCCCGCTTTCGCGGGGATGACGCTGAGGCAGGACTGTTGCTTTGAGGTTTTGTTAGCCGCTCTAAGTCGGTTAGGCGGCCACTTCGCTCGCCGCCACTGCCAGCCCCGACACCACACCCAGCGACGGGTCGCCGTGCACCAGTGGAATCTCGGGGAAGCACGCCTGCACGCGCGCCTTCACCTGCGGCGAGCGGGACGTGCCGCCGGTCAGGAACAGGCTGGCGGGCAAGGTGGTCAGGTCGCCACGCACGGTGGTGAGCGTGCGTTCCAGCAGGCTGAGGAACGGCTCGAGGGCGGCATCCAGATCGTCGCGCGTGGCCTCCACGGCCAGGCCGGGCTCGATGAAATCCAGCGGGGCGCGGTGTTCCGTGGTGCCGCTCAGGGTGATCTTGGTCCGCTCGGCGGTCTGATTCAGGCGCGTGGTGGCGCCCAGTTCCTGCAGGGCGCGCAGTCGCGGGCCGTAGGGTGCTGCAACCAGGCGGTAATTCTGTTTGCGGAACTCGCGCTGCTTGGGCAGGTTGTACACGCTGGCCGCTTCCACGAACTGGTGCTGCGGCACGCGCACGATGTCCTTGCCCATCAGCGGCATGAAGCTGTGCAGGCTCACGCCCACGTCCAGGTCCGTACCGCCCTTGGGCAGGCCCCAGTTGCGCGCAATCAGCGGCATGGCGTGGCCGCCCAGCTCCGCGTGCGTCACGTCGGTGGTGCCGCCGCCGATATCCACGATCAGTGCGTGCTGACGCTCGGCCAGGCTCTTGTGGTAATGCATGGCCGCCGCGGCGGGCTCTTCCAGAAAGCTCACTTCATCAAAGCCAGCCACGGACGCCGCTTCGCGCAGAATCTCGATGGCCTGCTCCGAACCGGCCGCACCCATGGAGCTGCGGAACTCCACCGGCCGGCCGATCACCGCGCCACGCACCGGCTGGCCAAACTGGCGGCTGGCGGTAAGGCGGATGTGTTCAAGGATGTGCGTGGCGATATGCACGATCACCTTGCGCACCTGCGGATCCAGCCGGAAGCCGAACATCGACTTCGGCGATTCGATCAGGTTGCCGCCACCGCTTTCCAGATAACCCTCCACCGCTTCCTCGCCAAACAGCGCGTGCTGGAAACTGGTGACGGTGCTGGTGGCCGCGCGGGCGCGGTCCTCCAGCCACTGGCGACGCACCACGCGCAACGCATCGCGGCGCAGCTCTTCATCCGAACGGGAAATCTCCAGGCCCGCCGCAGCCTGTCGGCGCAGTTCAGCGCGGGCGGAACGGATATGCGTTTCCAGCTGCGCTTCCAGCTCCGGCGTCAGCTCGAACTCGTTCGGGTCGGGCACCAGCTCCGGGAAATACACCGCCGTGCGGAACTGCTCCGCTTCGCCGAAACGAACCAGGATGAGTTCACCATCGATGATGGCGGCCGCCGCCGAATAGCTGGTGCCGAAGTCGATGCCGATGTGCATAAAAGGGCCACGCGCGTATGGGCAATCAACCATTATCTCAGGTCTTGCCCCGGCTTGCCTGAAGAGGGATCCGGCGGCCTCTGGCCAGCCATTTTCCCCACAGAGCGACGGAATTTCACGTCAGGCAAGCCGGGCGCGTACGTAATCATCCATCGCGGCAAACACATTCTGACGGAGAAGCCGGACGCACCGCCAAGGGGTGCCCCGATTTCCGGCCGATGGGTGCACTTCTAGCCTGTATCCCACCATCGCGCCGCAGAAGCGCACGAGATCCGGTGCGCTACCGGGGCTGCGGCGTGATGGTGCCATCCCTGAGGCATTGCAGCACGCAAGAGCCCTGCAGGGTCGATCCGGAAAGGTTTGATGGTGCGTGAATCGACTGCGGCATCGCTGCGGTCAGTCGGCGCTGGTGACATAGGGATGATGGGCTGTGAAGGAATGGCGTCGATATCCGTTTCGGTGGCATGGCGCGTGCACCGCGCTGGTGCTGTGCCTGCAGCACACATCAGTCATGGCGCAGACCGTCGACACCGCGAATCAGGAGCTGTTGCGCCAGCAAGAGCGCGAACGCGCCCTGCGGGAACAGCAGGAAGCCACGCCGGACGTTCGTCTTCCCGCGCAGGCGCAGCCCGCCGTGGGCCGGATTCCCCGCGACGAGGCTCCCTGCTTTCCGATCAGCAGCATCCGCCTGGATGGAGAACTGGCCACGCAGTTCCAGTGGGCCTTGAAGGCCGTCAACGCAGTCGGTGACGTCGCTACCGGGCGCTGCCTCGGCACCGAGGGCATCAACGTGGTGATGAAGCGTGCCCAGAACGCCATGGTGGCGCGTGGTTACGTCACCACGCGCGTCCTGGCCAAGCCGCAAGACCTGCGTGCAGGCGTACTGACGTTGACGGTTGTTCCCGGTCGCATCCATGCCGTTCGTTTTGCGCCCGGTGTCGATGCCCGCGCCACCTCCTGGCGCGATGCGCTGCCGGCGCGTCCCGGCGACCTGCTCAACCTGCGCGACATCGAGCAGGCGCTGGAAAACTTCAAGCGCGTGCCCACCGTCGAGGCGGACATCAAGATCGCGCCCGCCGAAGGCGAAGGCACCCGGCCCGGTGACAGCGACCTGCTCATCGTGTGGAAGCAGTCGTCACCTGCGCGCATGGCCGTGACGCTCGATGACTCGGGCAGCAAGGCGACCGGCAAACTGCAGGGCGGCGTCACGCTGTCGCTGGACAACCTGTTGACCTGGAACGACCTGTTCTACGCCAACCTCGGGCACGACGTGTTCGACGGTGATCACAAGGGCACGCGCAGCTACACCCTGCATTACGACGTGCCTTACGGGTACTGGCAACTCGGTGGTACGGCCAGCGCCTACACCTATCACCAGACCGTCGCAGGCTACGCAGAGAACTACGTCTACAGCGGCACCAGCCACAACGCCGACCTGCGCCTGAGTCGCATGCTCTATCGCAACGCCACCATCAAGGCGGGCGCCTACGCGCGTGCCTGGGAGCGCGACTCCAACAACTTCATCGATGACACCGAAGTCGTGGTGCAGCGCCGTCGGCAGGGTGGCTGGGAAGCCGGTTTCACCTACAGGCAGTTCATCGGTGCGGCCGTTCTGGATGCCAACGCCGCCTATCGCCGTGGCACGGGCGCATTCAACGCGATGCCCGCGCCCGAAGAACAGTTCGGGGAGGGCACCTCGCGCACCAAGCTGGTCACGGCAGATGCGCAGCTCACCGTGCCGTTCCAGCTGGGTGACCAACGCCTTCGCTACATCGGTAGCTGGCGCGCCCAGTGGAACCAGACACCGCTGGTCCCCCAAGACCGTTTTGCCATCGGCGGTCGCTACACCGTTCGCGGTTTTGACGGCGAGCTGCAGCTCACCGGTGATCACGGCTGGCTGGTCCGAAACGACCTCGGCTGGACCGTCTTCCGTGGCCAGGAACTCTACCTGGGGCTGGACGTGGGCCACGTGGGCGGACCGCCCACGCAGTGGGAGCTGGGCCAGACCCTGGCGGGTGCAGTCATCGGCCTGCGCGGCGGTTGGCTGGGCCTGGCGTGGGACGTGTTTGCCGGCGCACCCATCAGCAAGCCGCATGGCTTCCAGACGGCCAACCCGGCCGCCGGTTTCAGCCTCAGCTGGTCGTACTGACGCACGTCAGTGCCGTGCACCTCTCCTCATATGGCTTGAACGACTTCACCAAGGAACCATCGGATGAACAAGCATCTCTATCGCCTGGTATGGAACCGCGCCCTCGGCCTGCTGCAGGTGGTGTCCGAGCTTGCGCGGCGATCAATGGGCGGAGCACCGACGCAAGAGGGAGCGTCAACGGCGACTGTGCGTCCGGTGAGTTTCGGCCTGTGGCTGGCCTTCGGCTGGATTGGGCTTGCGTCGTTCGCCAGCGCTCAGATTGCGACGGACAGGCAGGCACCGGGCAACCAGCGCCCCACGGTGACGGGCGCGCCGAACGCAGCGCCGCTGATCAATATCACCACGCCCAGCAAGGCGGGCGTTTCGGTGAACAAGTACAGCGCGTTCAACGTGGACGGCAACGGCGCCGTGCTCAACAATTCGCGCACGCCCACGCAGACGCAACTGGCCGGCACCGTCGCGGGCAATCCGTGGCTCGCCACCGGTACCGCCAAGGTCATCCTCAACGAGGTGACGGGCAGTAACCCGGCGACTTTGAATGGCTTCGTTGAAGTGGCGGGTGACCGTGCACAGGTGGTCATCGCCTCGCCGGCGGGCATCGCCTGCGATGGCTGCGGCTTCATCAATGCCAATCGCGTGACCTTGACCACCGGCACGCCGGTGTTGAATGGCGGCGCGTTGGAGGGCTATCGCGTGGCGCGCGGCGTCATCCAGGTGAATGGCAACGGCATGGATGCAAGCCGTGCCGATTACGCCGACCTGATCGCCCGCTCGATGCAGATCAACGCCAGCGTCTGGGCACCGCAACTGGCCGTCAGCACCGGCACCAACGAGGTCAGTGCGGACCACGCCACGGTCACCCCCATCGCCACGACAGGGTCGGCCGGTGACAAGCCGGCCTTTGCACTCGACGTCAGCGCACTGGGCGGCATGTACGCCAACAAGATCTTGCTGCTTGGCACCGAGCAGGGCCTGGGTGTGCGCAACGCCGGCACCATCGGCGCATCCGCGGGCGAGTTGCGCGTCACCGTGGATGGCCGTATCGAGAACACCGGCGCACTGCAATCGCAAACGGACACGCAGATCCATGCCAACGGAGGGCTGGCCAACAGCGGCACCCTCAGCGCCGCGCGTGAGCTTTCCATCACCACTGCGCAGGATGTCGACAACCGCGGCGGCGCGCTCAACGCCGCACGCGTGGCCGTCGATGCCGGCTCCTTGCGCAACGCGGGTGGCACCATCGCGCAAACCGGCCCGCAGGCGATGTCCCTGCAGGCGGGCGCGCTCTCCAATGCGGGTGGTCGTATCGGCGTTCCGGAAACCGATAGGGCTGCCGGCGGCGGCACACCGGATGTGCCGGGTGCCGGCGGTGCAACGAACACGGATCGCGGGCCTGCGACCACCGACGGCAACGACCCCGCGCAACAAACCCAACGGCCCAGCCTCCCATCGGTCGTCCCGCTCGCCGACGGCGTGCTGCACATCGCCGGCCTGCTCGACAACGACGGTGGACAGATCCGTGCCGCCTCCGGCTTCGACCTCACCACCGCCGCCGGCCTTGCCAATGACGGTGGCCAGCTCAGCCTTCACCAGCTCACCCTCAGCCAGGGCAACCTCAGCAACCGTGATGGCCAGCTGACCATCGATGGCGCGGCGAGCGTGCATGCCGATGCCATTGCCAACGATGGAGGCACGCTGACCTTCAACGGCCCGCTTACGCTGGACGCGCAATCGCTATCCAATCGCCAGGGCACGTTGAATCAGCTGGATACACAGAACACCGTGCTGACCGTGGCGGGCACGCTGGACAACACCGGCGGCCTGCTGGCCAGCAACGCGGCGCAGCTCAGCGTAACCAGCGGCACCCTGGTCAACGAAGGCGGCACCCTGCAGCACACGGGCACCCAAGGTTTCAGCCTGCGCGCCGGCCCATGGCTGGGAGCAGGCGGCACCGTCACCACGGCTGGCGCCGCGATTCTCGACGCCGGCCAGGTTGATCATCAGGGCGCCACGCTGACGGCAACGCAGATCACGTTGAATGCCAGTCAGTTCGACAACCGCGGCGGCCACGTCATCGCATTGGGCGATGACGCCAATGCCATCCACGTGTCTGGCACCCTGGACAATGGCGCCGGCGGCCCGTCAGGCGTAGGTGGCACGTTGCATAGCAATGGCGACTTCAACCTCAGCGCCCGCACGCTGGGCAACGCCAGCGGTCATATCGAGCATGCCGGCCTGGGTGGCCTGACCATCGACACCGATACGCTGGCCGGCGCCGGTGGTAGCATCGCCAGCAACGGCACGCTCCAGCTCACCGGGAACACCATCGACCTTGGCAGCGGCAAAACCTTCGCGCAGCAGGTTCGCATCAAGGCAGGTTCGTTCCTTCATGCTGGCGGCGAGCTGACCACACTTGGCAGCACGCCCCTGACGCTGGATGTGAGCGGGGCCCTCGACAATACGCGGGGCAGCATCGTCACCAACGGTGCCCTGTGGCTCCATGCAGGCGCACTCAGCAACATCGGCGGCACGCTGACGGCTGCGGGTGATGCGCCAACGGATATCGCCGTCACCGGCCGCTTCGACAACACGCTCGGCACCGTCGCTACCAAGGGCGCTGCCACGGTGCACGCCCATGATCTGATCAACCGCGGCGGCAGTGTCCGCGCGATCGGCTTGTCCCGCGAAGGGGCTGGCACTGCGTCGCAGCTGACCATCATCACCGATGGCCTGTTGGACAACAGCGCCGGCGGCACGCTTGCCAGCGATGGTGACCTTACCGTCAGCGCATCCACGCTCGATAACACCCGGGGCTCCATCCAGCATGTAGGCCAGGGCAAGGCCAGCATCGCCGCAACCACGCTCAACGGCACGGGTGGCACGCTGGCCAGCAACGGCGCGCTGACGCTGACGGGCGGCGCCATCAACCTGCGCGATGGCAAGACGACGGCACAGAACATCAGCGTCAATGCCCATGCGCTCACCACCGCCGGTGGCACCCTGTCCGCGCTCGGTGACTCGCCGCTGAGCTTCAACGTGCGTGGCGCGTTCGACAACACCGGCGGCAAGGTGGCCACCAATGGCGCGCTGAAGTTGCAGTCGCAGTCGCTGATCAATACCGACGGTAGCTTCACGGCGGCGGGCAACGGCGCCACCTGCGACCCGCGACTCACGGCATGGCTGCCGTGGCTGCTCGCATCCCCGTCCGAAGACGCCCGCGAGCGGCTAATTCACCGTAGCGGAGCAGGGTGGGCAGCGTCATTCGGGATTCCCCTTCGCGGCGTGTGGGGTTTATCCAGATTCCTGCGGGCGTGTTCTTGGTGGTGTTACGTGCAAACTAGAAATGTCGATGCACAGCGCGTGTGCATGGCTGCGATGCGCGGTGTTGGCTGACAGTGGATACCGTCCATTCCTGATCGCCTTGTTGCGAGCGCGCGGCTAGGTTGCGGGGCGCACGGTGAATTTCCTTCTTTTCGCAAACATGCCGACTATCCCGCTGGGCAAGTGGGTGGGGCCCCCGAAAGGGGGCTTTTTTATGTTGGACACCATTCTTGGCACCACGAAGGGGATAGTTCCGGTTCACTCACTTCTCGATGCTTTGAGCGCGGGTCGTGGCCCGGTGAATCGTCGCGCTCTTGCCTGGAGCATGGCCGTGAAGGCATCACGGCCCAGGCAGGTCACGTGGGGTGAGGCACCCCCGTCACGCCCGCGTAGC
The DNA here is from genome assembly GCF_014297575.1 of Dyella telluris. Taxonomy (NCBI): domain Bacteria; kingdom Pseudomonadati; phylum Pseudomonadota; class Gammaproteobacteria; order Lysobacterales; family Rhodanobacteraceae; genus Dyella; species Dyella telluris. The sequence continues at coordinate 3,768,304 of NZ_CP060412.1, forward strand.
TTTCCGGGAGTATTTCTCACCCGAAGGCCGCCACCGCGTGTTTGCGCCCTTGGCGACCACCCGACGCAGATTCATCAGAGGAGGCGATGCCCATGTCTCGTTTCGACGATGTGCAGTTCGGCACGGCTTGGTGGAGCTGGGTGGTGGCTCTGGTGGTGATGGCCATTCCGTTGGCGCTGGTCGGCGTTGAGGCTATGGATGAGCCGTTGTACGTGGCCGGTTCGGCGCAGCCTCCGCTGGAGGTCAGCGGTATCGGTGGGCATGCCGTTTTGATGGACAGGCATGTCACGGCGTGTGAGGCCTTGCGGACGGCAGAGGCGAAAGGGCGCTGTTCGTTCCAGACGCTGGCGATGATGCGGCCGCGCTGACGCGCGTTGTGTGGTTCATTCGGCTCTGGTAGCCCGGATGAAGCGAAGCGGAATCCGGGGGCACGCGCTACGTGAGGTCATGCACATCCCGGATTGCGCTTCGCTTCATCCGGGCTACGTGGCTCGCTGCTCAGTCGCGGGCGAGCAGAAAGCGGCTGATGCGTCGGCGCAGTTCGCGGTCGTCGGTATCGCGGGCTTCATCGTCGGCTTCGATGGCGTACTGGCGGGCCAGTGTGGTGTCGCCCTGGTTCTTGTAACGCTGCGCCAGCGCAAAGCGCATGGATACGCGGTAGGGGCGCATGTCGTCGCCGGTGGCGCCTTCCAGTGCGTGCTGGTAGAGCGGGATGGCGGCGGCATCGTCGATGGTGAAATCCGCCAGGGTTTCCCACAGGAAGGGATGGTCGTAGCCATCGCGGCGCTGGGACTCGCAATAGTCCTTGAACGCGTCGTAGTTCACGCGGTAGGTGTCGGGTTGGTCTTCTTTGGCCAGCAGGTTCGCGTACTCCATGACGCGATCCCACACCTCGGGCTTGGGTTGCATGTGTGTCACTCCGGAACGGGGTCGATGGTGGCCAGGTTCACCCGGCCACCTCGATGGTGTGCGCTCAGCCGTGCGGCGGCATGGCGTTGGGGTCCATCCACATCACTTCCCAGATATGACCATCGGGATCTTCATAGCTGCGGCCGAACATGAAGCCGTAATCCTGCACGGGCGTGGGGTCCGCCTTGCCGCCGGCGTGGCTGGCTTTGTCCACCTGGCTGGACACATCGTCGCGGCTTTCCGCCGACAGGCACAGCAGCACCTGCGCATCCGCATGGGCATCGACAATGCGCTTGCTGGTGAACTGGCGCCATTTGTCGTGGGTGAGCAGCATGACGTAGATGGTGTCCGAGAGCACCATGCACGCGGCGGTGTCGTCGCTGAAGGCGGGGTTGTTCACCGCGCCTACGGCTTCGTAGAAGGCCCGGGACCGCTTGAGGTCGGTCACCGGCAGGTTAACGAAGATCATCTTGCTCATGAATGTTGACCTTGTGAGGGGATACCGCAGCGGGATTGTTGCGGCATGTTACTGACGAACGGGCATGGCGGAAATCGACAAGGGGTTCGGGGCGAGCTTTGGGGTAACGATTTGTTCCGTGTGGGGACCGAGGTGTGCGGCTCCCGGATTGCGCTGCGCTTCATCCGGGCTACGGGAGATGCGGAAATGCACGACGGGGTTCTTGGCCTTTGTAGCCCGGATGAAGCGAAGCGCAATCCGGGGCGGTGCATGGAAGGGCGAGGGACCTTGGCATAACGGTTTGTACTTCCTGGGGCTTGAGGCGAGACCAATCCCGGATTGTGCTGCGCTTCATCCGGGCTACGGGAGATGCGGAAATGCACGATGGGGTTCTTGGCCTTTGTAGCCCGGATGAAGCGAAGCGCAATCCGGGAGGGCCTTGCCTCGGTCCGCACGAAGAACAAGCCGTGACGTGAAGGCTCGTCTTGTTTCCATGCGCCATCCCGGATTGCGCTGCGCTTCATCCGGGCTACGGGGCACGGGGCACTGGGGGCGTTATCGCTCGGGCCAGTACCACGCGGGTTCATCCAGTGGCTTCAGGCCCACCACGCGCGTCTGGCTGACATCCTTCTCCAGGGCCAGGGTGTGGCAGGCGGGGTTTTCTTCGAGTGCGCTGATAAGGCGCGAGGCGTGCGACACCACCCATACCTGGCTGCGGGACGCTGCGCCGGCGATCAGCCGCGCAAGCGCGGGCAGCAGATCCGGGTGCAGGCTGGTCTCTGGTTCGTTCAACACCATCAGCGGAGGAGGGCGGGGCGTGTGCAGCGCGGCGATCCATAGCAGGTAGCGCAGCGTGCCATCGGATAACTCCGCTGTGGAGAGTGGACGCAGCAGGCCGTGCTGGGAAAACATGAGCGTAAAGCGACCGTCGCTGACGGCTATGTTGACCGTTGCGCCGGGAAACGCATCGTCCACGGCGGCATCCAGTGCGTGTGCATCGCCGATCTCGCGAATGGTTTGCCATGCGGCGGCCAGATCGGCGCCATCGTGGCCAAGCACCGCCGTTCGCGTGCCGAGTTGCGGTTGCCGCGCGGGTGCATCGCGGTCCGAACGGAAGTGATCGTAGAAGCGCCATGCGCGCATGGTTTCGCGCACGCGCATCACTTCGGGTGCGCGGCTGGGGTCGACCATCTGCGTGAACAGGCTTTCGAAGGCATGGAGGTGTTCGGATACGACGCACCACGTGCGTCCTTCCCGCAGGCGTGCCACCGGCCCACGTCGATCCACCAGCACGTTGGATGATCGCAGGAAGGGCCCGCTCCAGATCGCCTCGCGCTTGATCTCCGGATCAAGCGCGAACGCGGTGGGTGCGCCGGGTGGCGGCGGAAACCCCAGGTCGATGGCGTAGCCGAAATCATCGCCGGCAAACCCAAGCTTCAGGCCCACGGGCTCCTGCCGCACGGTGCCCTGAATCGGTACCTCGCCCTTGCGCATGCGATCCGTGATGCGCTCCGGGCCAGCCCAGAGCGTGGAAGCGAGCCCGCCCTCGCGCGCCAGTGCCGCGCCCACGCCACCATGGGCGGTTTCCGCCAGCAAACGCAACGCGCGATAGAGGTTCGACTTGCCGCTGCCGTTGGCGCCGGTGATCAGGTTCAGTGGCCCCAGCGGAACCACCAGGGAGCGCAACGAACGGTAGTTGGCGACTGCGAGGGTCTTCAGCATTCCATGCTCTCCGAGTCATCCGTCGATGGGCGAGTGGCGCTAGCCTAAGCGTGGCCCATCTCCTGGGCTGAGACCCGCGAGGCCACGTGTGGTCAAACAGTGGCTGGGTGGCACGTTCAGCGCACCGGGGCCGCTGATGAACGTGGAGCCACCGGATTGGCGTCCGACCCCAACTGCGTTTGGAGCGGTCAACAAAGCTACCCAGCACGCCGGGGCCATGCCTTCGCCCGTCATCCCCGCGAAGGCGGAGATCCCGTGCCTTGGCCTTCCATGAGCGCAAAGGCGCTGTATGGCCAGCCATTCGGCTGTTGAGCAGCGCCTCCCGCCTTCGCAGGAATGACGAACGTGAAGCAAACAAGGGTTCCGTGAGCTGCTCTTAAAGCGAGGCCGGATTCGCTATGCTAGCCCCACGGCGACGGGCACATGCCCGAGGCTGCTGGCCATGAGGCCGGCCCCTGTTTCCGCAGGCGGAACCGCCCCCTGTTTGTGGTGGAAGGCTGGGAGCTTAGTGAACCAAGTGAATTGCAGCACGAGTGACGTGCGTTGGGCGCACCATGGCTGAGCGCGGATCGGAATCCAGCCGGGCTGCCGTCGCCTTCGTCGCTTTGCTCACTCTGGTTACCTTTGCCGTGGTGTGTGCACCGCGCTTTCAGCATGCGGCTGTAACGGCTCCGCTCGCCGCCGCCACCGGGCCGGTGATGCCGCCCGTCGAGGTCTGGCTGAGCACGGAGGATCGCCGGCTGAAGCTGGACAGGCAGCCCGACCTGGCACTGAGCGTGCGCGGCGACGCCACGGCCGATGTGGTGATCGACCTCGACAAGAAATACCAGACCATGGACGGGTTCGGCGCCGCCATGACGGATTCGTCGGCCTGGCTGCTGCAGACCAAGATGAGCGACGGGCAGCGTGGCGCGCTGTTGCACGAGCTGTATGGCCCGCCGCCCAACCTCAACCTGACCATGATGCGCCTGACCATCGGCGCGTCTGATTTCTCGCGCTCGCTGTATACGCTGGACGATGTGCCGGTGGGCGAAACCGACCCCACGCTGGCCCACTTCAACGTCGCCCCCAACCTGCGCGAAGTGATACCGACAGTGCGCGAAGTGCTGTCCATCAACCCGGCCGTGCTGGTCATTGCGTCCTCGTGGAGCGCGCCGGCATGGATGAAGAGCGGCGAAAACCTGATCGGCGGGCAGTTGCTGGAGCAGTATGAGAGTGCCTTCGCCGACTATCTGGTCAAGTACGTGGATGCGTACCGCGGTTACGGCATTCCCATTTTCGCGCTGACGCTGCAGAACGAGCCCAGCTTCCTGCCAGTGACCTACCCGGGCATGCTGATGGATGCGGACCAGCGGGCGCGCATCGTTGCGCAGTACCTGGGCCCCAAGCTCGCGAACCGCAACCCGCGCACGCGCATCCTGGAGTGGGACCACAACTGGAACCACCCCGAGCAGCCGCTGGCCGTGCTGGGCGACCCGGCGGCGGCGCGTTACATCGATGGCGTGGCCTGGCATTGCTACGAAGGCAGCCCGTCGGCGCAGGGCAAGGTGCATCACGCGTATCCGAAGAAGGATGTCTACCTCACCGAGTGTTCCGGTGGTGACTGGGCATCCAGCGCCAATGGCGAGCTGATCTGGTTCTCGCGCAACCTGTTGGTGGCCGGCATCCGGCAATGGGCGCGTGGTGTGGTGTACTGGAATCTCGCGCTCGACGAGGAGCATGGGCCGCATTACGGTGGCTGCGCCGCGTGCAAGGGCGTGGTGCTCATTGATTCGAAGACGGGCGAGGTGAGCCGCAACGACGAGTACTACGCGCTGGCGCACTTCAGCACCTTCGTGCTGCCCGGCGCCATCCGCCTGGGCTCCACCGATACCGATGCGGACCAGGGCATCGCCAACGTGGCCTTCCAGAACGTATCCGATGGATCGATGGTGCTGGTGATGGTGAACAGCAACAAGCAGGAACGCCACGTGTCGGTGTCGGAAGGACAATCCCTGTTTGACTACACCATGCCGCCGCGCAGCGTGGCGACCTTTGTGTGGAACACCAACCCGGCCGGCGCGTGGATGAACCGTGCCATCCGGTGGCTGGGCAGGGGGCGGTAACAGCGCTGGGGCATGGCCGGATGGAACATGGGTGCTTCCATCAGGAAGGCGCGCGTACCCAGCCTGCCTGCGATTGCGCCACAGCCCTTTCACCCTTATCGACCGTCAAACCTGCCACGCCGGATGATCGTCAACGGCTCAGCGCCTTTCACGCCCCTGTATGCATCGAGCGCTTCTTCCGCAGCCCGCGACGTGGGTACCAGTGCGTCCAGCCTGCCGGACGCTTTGCAGAACGTCATGAACTGAACCGAGCAAGCCTCGCAGCCGCACTCGCCAGCGCAGCGGGCCGCGCAAGTTGGGGTGCAAACGCAGGGAACCGGGTCAGCTAGATCCACGTTGTATCCCGCCGTTTCGGGATAACGCCTGAGGCCCTCGGCTGTTGGTTCGGACATATGCGCTCCTTGGTTCAACCGTGCCATTTTGAGTGCCATGTGGCCATTTTAGGATCATGTCGGCCTTGGGTCGAAAACGGACCTTTAAATGCAGCACTGGCATCCCTAAAGTTCCGGCAAGATGCAACGGCACGCCAGCTTGATCGAGCATGGCCAGAGGAGGGATTCAAGTGACCAAGGCAGAAACGATCCGCGGCTCTTGCCGCTGCGGTGCCGTTCAATGGCACCTTAAACGAATGCCCGAGTCAGCCACCGTGTGCAATTGCACCGCATGTCACCGCTACGGTGCGTTGTGGGCGTATGACTTTGAAGGGGATGGTATTCAGGTCTTGGGTCCGACTCGAACCTACACGCAGGGCAGGTGGGTCGAGTTTCATTTTTGCTCCGTCTGCGGCTGCGTGGCTTACTGGCGAGGCTTGAAAGACAGCGAGAATGGGCGGCGCCCGATGGGGGTCAATCTGCGGATGGCAGATCTGGACAGCGTCGCGCAGATTCCCATCGTCCGTCACAACGGGCTCACCGCCACCGAAGATCTACCGCAGGACGGTCGTTGCGTCACCGACTATTGGTTCTGAGTCATCGCTGCTTTGATGAGTAACACCGGTTGGCGAGGGTGATTGGTAAGTGCCTGCGTCGGTTCGAAAGCGGATGGTTCAGCACATGTAGCCCGGATGGAGCCAACGGCGGAATCCGGGATCCACGGATACGGCAGATGGTGTGCTTGCCCGGCGGGGTGATCCCGGATTCTCGCTGCGCTTCATCCGGGCTACGGATGCACGCGTGGAGCCGAAAGTACTCGTAGCCCGGATGGAGCCAACGGCGGAATCCGGGATTCACGGATACGACAGATGGCGTGCTTGTCGGGCGGGGCGATCCCGGATTCTCGCTGCGCTTCATCCGGGCTACGGATGCGCGCCGAACTTCCCGGGTCGGTGTCGGGCTGGAGCGGAAGATTTTGCACGTGTAGCCCGGATGGAGCCAACGGCGGAATCCGGGATTCACGGATACGGCAGATGGCGTGCTTGTCGGTCGGGGCGATCCCGGATTCTCGCTGCGCTTCATCCGGGCTATGGATGCGCGCGTGGAGCCGAAAGCACTCGTAGCCCGGATGGAGCCAACGGCGGAATCCGGGATTCACGGATACGGCAGACAGCGTGCTTGTCGGGCGGGGCGATCTCGGATTCTCGCTGCGCTTCATCCGGGCTACGGATGCGCGTCGAACTTCCCGGGTCGGCTTCTGGCTGAAGCGGCCACTCGGAAGGGTTCCTGGGGAGGCAGGGCGCTCTCGGGACAACCGCATCGTGCGCAAACCCGGGTGAAATCAGTTGCCTTCGAAACTAGCGATTTGGGCAGGCATTTACCCGAATCACCCTCTGCAAGTCCGCTTCACTGTTCCTATACCCGACCAAGGCAACCTTTGAAGGGTTGCGTCTGCCGCCCGCCGCAACGTCAACGGTTGCACTTCCCATCCATCCAGATAGAAGGGCAGGACCATGAGCCAGAAGGCTGATTCGAGTACGGGCAGTGGGTACGTGACGGTGAGTGACGGAACTCAGATCTTTTACAAGGATTGGGGATCCGGTCAGCCGATCTTCTTCCATCACGGCTGGCCTTTGAGCGCCGACGACTGGGACGCTCAGATGATGTTCTTTTTGAAAGAAGGCTTCCGTGTCGTTGCCCATGACCGCCGCGGACACGGGCGTTCAACGCAGACGTCCAAAGGGCACGACATGGATACGTACGCGGACGACGCTTTCGCCGTGTCGGAGCATCTGGGTCTGACGGATGCGGTTCATATCGGGCATTCGACTGGTGGCGGTGAAGTGGCCCGCTACGTTGCTCGCCACCCGAAGGGTGTCAAGAAGGCCGTCCTCATCAGTGCCATCCCGCCGGTTTTCAGGAAGACCGAAAGGAACCCGGATGGTGTACCGCAAGATGTGGTGGACAGCATTCGCGACGGAACAGCAAAACACCGTGCCCAGTTCTACAAGGACATCACCATTCCGTTTTATGGTTACAACCGGCCGGGCGCACAAGTCGACGAAGGCGTACGCGAGAACTGGTGGCGCCAGGGCATGATGGGAAGTGCCATAGCGCACACCGAGTGCGTTCGCGTGCTATCGGAAACCGAGTTTTATGACGACCTGGCCGCCATCCAGATCCCTGTGCTTGTCATGCATGGCGAGGACGACCAGATCTGCCCGTTTCCGACGACCGGTGCCGTTTCGTGGAAGCTGCTCAAACACGGAAGGCTGAAGTCCTACCCGGGCCTGCCTCATGGCATGCCAACCACCCACGCTGACCAGATCAACGCGGACCTGTTGGCGTTCATCAGGGAAGCGTCATAGCCCGCATTTCCCCCGCGATGCCCGCGTTTGACCGTGGCAGGGAGATTTCGGTTTCCCTGCCACAGCGTTTCTGGGCTCCCGCAAGCGCGGAATCGGCGACATCCGGACCTGGCAGCCCCGCCGGCCGGGGGCGGCGAAAAACACCATATCCAGCCACGCGTCAGCTTCGGTGCGAACTCAAGTTTGTGGACCGGTGGCCGATTCGGTAGCTTTACGTTCCGCGCGATTCACTTGCCAAGGCGTTTGATGGAAACCCCCCGCCACACCCCATCCGCCTCATCCGGCCGGCGCCTCGCGGGCACGCAGGGCACGCAGCTGTTTTCCAGCGGCGAGCTGAGCCAATGGGCCGCGGAGGCCGGTGCTTCGTCCCACGGCCACGCCAGCGAGCGCGAGCCGGTGCTGCAGGGGATGAGTGCCGGGCTGGAAGGTCACCGCTTTTCGCTGCGTGCCGGTCGGCAGACCATTGGTCGTCGCGACGACAACGACATCGTGGTGAACGAGCCCAGCGTTTCCTCGGCGCATGCGTGGATCATCAACCAGCAGGGCCATTACGTGGTGATGAATACGCTGTCCACGAATGGCACGTTCGTCAACGACAAGCGTGTCCACGAGGCCAGCATCAAGCATGGCGACCGCCTCCGCTTCGGGCAGGTGGAGTTTGTGTTCCTGACCCGCGAACCCGGCGAACGCAAGCGCACCGGCCCCCTTTTGCTGGCGGGCCTGCTTGCACTGGCGGTGCTTGCGGCCGGGCTGTGGTGGTGGCTGTCCTGAACGCCGTGGGCAAGCCTGAGCTGCCGGCGCATATCGGTCGCTATCGCATCGACGGCATCCTGGGCGAGGGCGCGATGGCGGTGGTCTATGCCGGTTTCGATCCTGGCATCGACCGGCCGGTGGCGATCAAATGTCTCCATCGCGACGCCGCCGATACCGGCGCTGATCGGCGCCTGTTGCTGGAAGCGCGAGCGTCAGGGCAGCTGGTGCACCCGAATATCGTCACGATTTTCGACAGCGGGGAAACCGACGACGGGCGACCGTATATCGCCATGGAGCGTTTGCCGGGCGACACGCTGGCCAGCCTGGTGGCGCGCGAAGGCCTGCCGCCGCTGGCGATGGCGATTGAGCTGGTCTCGCAGATGGCTGCGGCGCTGGATCATGCGCACGGGCAGGGCATCATCCACCAGGATGTGAAGCCGGAAAACATCATGCTGGCCGACGGCTGGCATTACGCCAAGCTCAGCGACTTCGGCGTGGCCGAGCGGCGGGCGCGTCAGAAGCGTTTCGCCGGTAGCCAGCCGGTGGGTGGTACGCCCGCGTATATGGCCCCGGAACGCCTGCGCGGCGAGCCGGCGGATGAACGCAGCGATCTTTTTTCGCTGGGCGTGGTGCTGCACTGGCTGATCACCGGCAAGTTGCCCTGGCCGGACATGCCGGACGTGAAGCAGTTGATCGTCGAACGCCAGCGCCACCCGCGCCCCACGGTGACACCGCTCGATCCCGCGGCGCCCGCGCTGCTGACGGATGTGGTGAGCACGTTGCTGGCGCCGACGGTGGAGGCGCGTTACCAATCCGGTGCGGAGGTGATCAACGACCTGCGCCTGGCGCGCCGCGAATACGAGCGCACTCATGAAACCCCCATCGCCTCGCGCATCATTTCGCTGCGCCTGCGCTGGATCGGCGCGCTGGGCGCCATCCTTTGCCTGGTGCTGCTGCTGGGGCTGGCAGGCATCTACGCCAAACAGAACACTGCGGTGAACGGGCTTGCCACCGATTTCGGCAGTTCGCTGGGCCGCATCGTGGCCGGTGAGGCGGCGGAGAACCTGCTGCTGGGCGACGAGGCGGCCACACGCGCACTGGTGCAGGATGTGTCGCGCAACGAGCAGATTCATTACCTCGCCATCGCCAATCGCCAGGGCCAGGTGGTGGCCAGCACGCGGGCGTCGGAAAGGGGGCTGCCGCTGGCTGATGCCGGCGCGGCCCAGTCACTGGTTTCCTCGCCCGACATCAAGCGGTATGCCGGCCATCCCGTGGGGCTGGACGGCATGACGGTCTTCGACGTGCCCATCCGGTATCAGGACAAAAGTGTCGGCGAGCTGCGTCTTGGCGTGAGCAATGCACCGCTGGTCGCCGCGCAGCGCACCACGCTGGGCGTGATCATGGCCGTCTTGCTGGTGACGTTGCTGGCGCTGGTGAGCGCGGCGTACTGGTTGTTCCGCCAGCCGCTGGCCTTGATGGCCATGCTCAGTGACGCGCTCATGCACGTGGCTCGTGGGGAGTACCAGCACCGCATTCGACTTGCGCGCCGCGACGAACTCGGTCAGCTGTTCGCCTCGTTCAACCTGATGAGCAGTGCGCTGGAATCGCGCCACCCGGCGGATGCCACGCCAGCGCGTGGCCCATCGGCCCAGCCCGCCGGGCAACCCACCGTGGTGGTGTCGCCGCCGGAGAAATGAGCCGGCAGCGCAGGCGGGTGCGGCTCAAATCTGGTTGAGGCGGTGCTGCAGTTCCAGCGCGCGCGCGCGATAGATCACGGCGCGTTCGTAGCCGGGATCGACCGCCAGGATGCGATCCCACAGGGCAATGGCCTGATCCAGTTTCTGATCCCGGTAAAGCACCACGGCGCGCTCGTGGTATGAGGCCAGCAGAGGCGCGCGTACGGCAGGATCACCAGCCGGCTTTACATGAGGATCCAGCGTCAGTGCCTCATCCAGGCGCGCCATGGCCTGGTCTTTCTGTCCCTGCCGGAGCAGGGCCGTGCTCTCTGCCTGCAGTCGCTGGGCTTTTGCCGCAGGTGACTCGTTGGACGGGGTCGCGTTGGAGGTGCTGGCCGTCGTGGCCACGCTGGTCGAGGTTTCCTTTGCGCTGCTACGCGACGACGCACGCGCGCTGATCGACGGCAAGCGGATCGTCTCGCCGGCGCGAAGCGTGGAGGGATTGGTCGAGCCGTTATAGCGCGCGAGCACCAGGAACTGGCTGGAGTCGCCCAGGTCGCGAGCGGCCAGCGTGCTGTAACTGTCGCCCGCCTGCACGACGTAGGAGCGGGACGTGGCGCCCAGCGCCACCTTCGGGTCCACCGTGAGCTGGCGCAACAGGTTCTGCGCGGCGCGGTCGTTGGGGTATTTGGCCAGGTAGCGGCGCAGCTGTTGCTCGCCATCGGCATAGCGACCGGGCAGCAGATAGGTGTTGGTGATGGCGCTCAGGCTCAACGGCTCGCCGTTGTCCGGCACCGTGGAAGCCTGCGCACCGGTGGCTGCCGGTGTTCCGCTGAAGGCGCTGCCCACCTTGGATTTGAGGGCGCCCACCTGGCTGCAACCGGCCGCGCCGAGCATCACTGCGAAACATATAACCCGTGTTGCGCGTGCCGCGACGCGTGGGCTGGAACCAACCGCAAACATCAAACTCATGCCTCGTCCTGCAAGGTGGCCGGCGCCTTGCGTCGCCGTCCCGGAAACATCGCCTGCCACAGGGAGGGCCAGAACCCGCCTGTGCGTGGGCGCACAAAAATCAGCGACACATTGTCGCCCATGGGGCCGCCCCGTTCGACGGCCAGGTGAATGGCTTCGCTCAGTGCCTGTTGCTGATCGCGACGCTGCACGAAGCGCCCGAGTTCCTCGTCCTGCAGTTGCGTCCACGCGCCATCGCTGCACAACACGAATGCGTGGCCGCGACGCAGTTCGCCACTGCCATGTTCAACCACCGGCCCCTCGGGGCCGCCCAGTCCGCGCAGCAGGAATTGTTGATCGTCGTGCGTGGCAAGGTCCTGTTCGTTGATCTCGCCTCGCTGATACCTGAGTTGCGCCAGGCTGTGATCTTCGGTGCGGCCCAGCAACTGATGGCCATCAAACCGGTACAGGCGGCTATCCCCCACGTGGGCCCAGGCGATGCGTTGGTCCTTCACCAGCAGGGCCACCACGGTGGAGTGGGGCGAGCCGTTCGCCAGCTGCTGCTGGCGGAGGCGAAGCTCGGCATGCGCGGCCTGGCACACCGACTCCAGGAACAGCGAGGTGGGCTGGTCACGCCAGGTGCCCTGCGCCCACAGGCGCCGGGTCGAGTCGATCACGCCTTGCGAGGCAAGCTCGCCCGCGCCATCGCCGCCCATGCCATCGGCCAGTACCAGCAGATAGGTGTGTGTCAGCGGGTCATGCAGGCAGACAAGGTCGTCCTGCTGCGTGTCCCGGCCGCCACGTGCCCGGCCACCCGCGACGCCGGGAAGCGTCCGCTCATCGATCGCGTTATCCACTTCCCCCCCTTTGAGGCTGCCCCGGCATCATCCCCTTGATGGGCCGGGCATGGGTGCATGGCACCCCTCGACATGCAGAGCCTACATCGCCACGCAGGCGCCACAAGGGCATCCTGGCATGGGCAGGGCCGCTGCCCACGCTTTCGTGATGCGCCTCACCGAAAGGCAGGGGTGAGCGTTTGCGTTGGGCCGGACGCTGGCATCGGCCCGATCAACCGTGGGTGGAGCGGGGCGCGCCGGGCCAGTGCATGGCCCGGCGCGCCATCCATTACCAGCGCATGTTGAAGCCGACGCGCAGGCTGTACGACGAGCTGTCGCCGAAGTGCTGCACGCTGGTCTGTGCAAGCGCTTCGCCGAACAGGCGGTAGCGGCCGTCCTTCCATGCCAGCGAACCACCGATGCCCAGGCCGCCCCACAGTGGTGCGTTCTTGCTGTTCAGGGTCAGGCCTGACACGTCGGTCTTGGTGCCGTCCATGAAGTCGTAGTACAGGTTGGCGATGCCGTAGACGTGCGCGCGGTTCATGCCCGCGTCGCCGTGCCAGCTGCTTTCATGATCCACCGCCAGCCCGGCGCGGGCGGTCAGGCTGTCGCCGTCCTGGCGCGATACGGCGGCACCGTAGGCGTCGGTGAAGCCATCAAAGCGCACCGACGAATACGTCAGCTGGCCCTGCGGAATCAGCGACCACTCGTCGTTCAACGCGAACTTCTGGCCGGCTTCCGCGCTCAGGTCGACACCCGAGGCATGGTTGTTGTTCGCCACCTGGCGCGCCAGCGTGTAGGAGTCGATGTCGCTGCGGTAACGGTTCCACTGCGCCACGCCATCCACATAGAAGCCGCTGGCACCGTACCAGGTCAGCGTGGCGCCCACGCCGTAGCCGTCGGTCTTGATGCGACCTTCGCCGAAGCTGGATGCCACGTTGGACGTCGCCTGGCCGGACTGTGCCGTGAGGCCCGCCACCAGCACGCCGCTGCTGCCTTCATGCAGCATGCCGTCCACGCCTACCTGCACCTTCTGCGTGGTCACGCCGTAGCTGGTGCCCGTGGTGGAGGTTTCCGGCGAGAGATCCGCGTGATCGGTGTAAACGCGCACCCATGCGGCACCGCTGTGCGGATCGGCGGTCGAGGCACCGTTGAAATCCGGGTTGCCTTCGCGCTGCTGCAGCGTGCCGATCTGGTTCAGTCGCTGCAGCACGCCGGCATAGGCTTCGTAGAGCGGCACGGTCGGGGCATACAGCGGCGCGGGGTTGGTCGTTGCCGGCGGCGTCGTCACGGGCGGGGTGGTCGGATCCGTCGGCGTGGTCACCGGCGGCGTGGTGACGGGCGGCGTCGTCACCGGCGGGGTGGTGACAGGAGGCGTCGTGACAGGCGGGGTGGTCGTTGCGGTCGATTCGGAACGCAGATACCAGTTGCCATCAGTGGGCGTGCTCACGCCGCCCTGATAGAGGCGATACGCATACGCACCCGCCACCACGGCCTGCTGGCCCTGATACACGTAGTCGCCCAGCAGGCTGAAGCTGCCGTTGGACGCACCCTGCACGTTGATGATGCGGATGCCTTCGACGGTCGGTGCGCCCGCGCCGGCGATGTTGGTGACCTTGACGTTGGTGTTGCCCGAGGTATTGCCGGTTACCACCAGGCGATCCGTCGACGAGGTGTCCTCACCCAGCACCGCCTGGATGGCGAGCGTGCCGCCTTGGCCGATGTAGTTGCCAGCCACCGTCAGCGTACCGATGGAATTGCCCGGCGCCACCGTGCCCGCATTGGTCACGTTGCCGAAGATGGTGCCGGTGCCGCCCAGCGTGCCGGCCGCATTCACCTGCACTGCGCTGGTGATCGAACCGTTCACCGACAGCGTGCCCGCATTGATGGTGGTGCCGCCGGTGTAGGTCTGTGCGGTGTTGAACACGGTGTTGCCCGTGCCTGCCTGCACCACGCTGCCGTTGCCGGTGATGGCGTTGGTGAAGTCCACCATGTCCGAGCGGTCGAACACCAGCGTGCCGCTGTTGGCAATGCCACCCACCACGCTGCCGCTGGTGCCGCCATTGCCGAGCTGCAGCGTACCGCCGCTGATGGTGGTGCCGCCGGTGTAGGTGTTGTTGCCTGCCAAAACGGTGGTGCCGCTGCCAGCCTGCAGCAGCGAGCCGGTGCCGGAAATCACGCCTGCCAGCACGAAGGCGTCGGAGCGATTGGACACCAGCGCCGCGTTATCGGTGACGTCACCGACGATGCTGCCGTTGGTGCCGCCATTGCCGAGCTGCAGCGTGCCGGCGCTGATCGTGGTGCCACCGGTGTAGGTGTTGGCACCGGTCAGCACGGTGGTGCCCGTGCCGTTCTGAGCCAGCGAGCCCGTACCGGAAACGACGCCGCCGAAGGTCACCGCATCCGAGCGGTCGAAGACGAGCGCCGCGTTGTTCACCACGTTGCCGACGATGCTGCCGGTGGTGCCGCCGTTGCCCAGCTGCAGCGTGCCCGCGTTGATGGCCGTGCCACCGGTGTAGGTGTTCGTGCCCGAGAGCAGCAGCGTGCCTGCACCGCTCTTCACCAGGCCACCGTTGCCGCTCACCATGCCCGTCAGGTTGAGCGTCGTGGCGGTATCCGTCTGTAGCGTGCCGTTGCCGTTAAGGCTCACGCCGCGCGCCGAGGTGATGTTCGCCGTGGTGTTGAGCGTGCCACCGTTGAAGGTGATGCCGCCGGCCGCAGCGCCGAGATTCGCATCGCTGCCCACGCTCAGCGTACCGGCGTTGATGGTGGTGCCACCGGTATAGGTGTTGATGCCGGTCAGCGTGGTGGTTCCCGCGCCCGACTGACTTACCGAGCCGCTGCCGCTGATCACGTTGCCGAAGGTGTAGGCATCGCTGCGGTTGAAGGCCAGTGTGCCGTTGTTGGTGACGTCGGTGGCGATGCTGCCCGTGCTGCCGCCGTTGCCGATCTGCAGGGTGCCGGCGTTGATGGTGGTGCCGCCGGTGTAGGTGCTGTTGCCCGTCAGTGCGGTGATGCCGGTGCCGTTCTGCGACAGCGTGCCCGTGCCGGAGATAGCGCCGCCGTAGACGAGTGCATCCGAGCGATCGAACACAATCGCCGCGTTGTTCGTCACGTCGCCGACGATGCTGCCGCTGGTGCCGCCGTTGCCAACCTGCAGCGTGCCCGAATTGATGGTGGTGCCGCCCGTATAGGTGTTCGTGCCGGTCAGCACCGTGGTGCCCGTGCCGTTCTGCGCCAGGGAGCCAGTGCCGGAAACGACGCCGGCAAACGTGATGACGTCGGAGCGGTTGAACGCGAGGGCGGCGTTGTTGGTGACGTTGCCGACGATGCTACCGCTGGTGCCGCCGTTGCCGATCTGCAGCGCGCCAGCGTTGATCGTGGTGCCACCCGTGTAGGTGTTCGTACCGGTCAGCACCGTGGTGCCGCTGCCGTTCTGCGCCAGCGTGCCCGAGCCCGATACGACGTTGGCGAAGGTCACCACGTCGGAGCGGTTCAAAGCGAGCGTGCCGTTGTCAGTGACATTGCCGTCAATGCTGCCGGTGATGCCGCCGTTGCCGAGCTGCAAGGTGCCGGCGTTGATGGTGGTGCCACCCGTGTAGGTATTTGTGCCCGTCAGCACGGTGGTGCCGGTGCCGTTCTGCGCCAGCGAACCGGTGCCGGAAACAACGCCCGAGAAGGTTGCAGCGTCCGAACGATTGAACGCGAGTGCGCCGTTGTCCGTGACATCGCCGACGATGCTGCCACTGGTGCCGCCGTTGCCGATCTGGAGCGTACCTGCATCGATGCTGGTACCGCCGGTGTAGGTGTTGGTACCCGTCAGCACAGTGGTGCCGGTACCGCTCTGCGCGACAGAGCCCGAGCCCGAGATCGCACCGGCATACGTGAGCACGTTCGAGCGATTGAACACCAGCGCCCAGTTGTTCGTTACGTTGCCGACGATACTGCCGGTGGTGCCGCCGTTGCCGATCTGCAAGGTGCCGGTGTTGATCGTGGTGCCACCGGTGTAGGTGTCGTCCCCGCTCAGCACCAGCGTGCCGCCGCTGGTCTTCACCAGCCCGCCCGCGCCGCTGACCAAGCCGGTGAGTTCGAGAGTGGTGGTCGTATCGGTCTGCAGCGTGCCCGTGCCATTCAGGATCACGGTGCGCGCCGTCGTGATGTCGCCCGTGGTGTTGAGCGTGCCGCCATTGAAGGTGATGCTGCCCGCCGCATCGCCGAGGTTCAGATTGCTGCCCACGGCCAGCGTGCCTGCATCGATGACGGTGCCGCCGCTGTAGGTGTTCGTGCCGGTCAGCACGGTGGTGCCTGTGCCTACCTGCGTCACCGTACCGGTGCCATTGATGAGATTGACGAAGGTGAAGGAATCGCTGCGGTTGAATGCCAGGTTGGCGTTGTCGGTCACGGTGCCGATGAAGCTGCCCGTGGTGCCACCATTGCCGACCTGCAAGGTGCCCGCCTGGATGATCCACGGCGTGGTCGTAAGGCCGTCGTTGTACAGGCTCCAGGTGCTGGTGCCGGTCTTCTGGAACGTGTTGAAGTTCTGGTACTGGTTGAAAGAGCCGACGAGGCTAAGGTCGAACGCAGCGTCCGTGGTGCCGCCGAGGGTGAGCGTCTGGGTACCTGAGGTACCTGCGATGACATCGCCAACAATATTGGAACCGTACTGCAGTTCGAGGTTGAGTGTGCGGCTCGCAGCGGTGGTAATGGCCGCGGCGCCGCCCCCCTGGATCGTGCCGCTGTTAACGACGGTCGTCCCACCCGTATTGTTGAAGGTCAACGCCGCCGTTCCACTCTTGCCGGTAATCGTGCCGCTGTTGACGATGGTTACCGCTCCGCTCAACGAGGTAGATACGCCGCCATTGATGGTGCCGTAGTTGTTGAGCGTGCCGCCCGAACCGATGGTCATGCCTGTGCCGACCGCGCCAGTCTGCGATGCGCCACCGGAAATCGTGCCGTAGTTGGTGAACTTGCCACCCAGAAGTAGCGATACGCCCGCGCCGCCAGTCGTCGCGCCCGCACTGATGCCACCCGTAATGATGCCCGTCGCACCATTGACGAACGTTCCAGGTCCTTGCGCCACGCCAAGGCCGCCTGCGCCGGCTGCGCCACCACCATTGCCGCCGGTGATGGTGCCGTTGTTCACCACGCTTGCAGTGGCTGCAGTCACCTGCAGGCCATAACCGCCAGCAGAGGTAGCGCCGGCCACCGCGTTGCCGTTGCCGCCGTTCAACGAACCGACAATAGTCAGCGTGGCTCCCGTGCCGGGGAACACGACGCCGTTGCCCGTGCCCTGACCGTAGCCCGTCAGGGTGAAGCCCTGCGTGTCGAGCGTCACCGGCACGGTGGGCGAAGGCAGCGAGCCGGTCGTGGTCAGCGCAAAGCTGTTGTCCAGCTGGATGGTGGCGTTGGCATCGCTGGTGGCGTTGATCTGATTGAGCGCGGCAACCAGCGAGGCCTGGTCGGTCACGCTATAGACCAGCGCCTCGGCCCTGCCGGGTAGCGCGCAGGCCACCGCCAGCGCCAAGCTGCTCAGGGCGATCAGCTCGCTCTTCTTGATGCCGCGCGCGCTCCGTGCCGGGGTGCTCTGTGTGGGGTTCATCGTTGTTTTCTCGCAGGTGGGGTTCGCCGGCGGCCTGCGCGGCCAGCGGCGGAAGGGGATGCAGGTGCGCGCTGTCGCGCGCGTATCAGCGCGGCGCCAACACGGGGGAATGACCGGGTGGAGTCGACCGTGGCGTAGGGAGTCGCCATGGCGAGCAGAGGGGCGTCAACAGCAGATGCGCTGGCGATACGGACGATATGCCGGCGTTGCTACAAGGCGAACCAGGTGCAGGAAACGGGCATGGGGACATCCGCCATCGCGGCGTATGCAGGGCGTGACTAGCTGGTCGGTTTGGTCATCGCCATGTCCCCTGTGGTTGTGAAATGGCGGTCATCGCTGGCTCCCTGCTCGCCGACCGCGTAAGCCTTTTATGATTTCTTAACTCTAGACGGGCGGGCACAACGCTCACAAGCCGACCAACCGCCACTTGTCTCGATCCAAATGGACCTGCTAGTGATCCCAGATCCGTACACGAGCCTGTCGTCCGGCGTCGCGGATGAAATGCGTTGGCAAGGCATCTGCTTCGGGTTGAAGGCAGACGCCATGGATCATGGTTCTCCCTTGAACGCCGACGCGAGCGCGCTCCCGGTCGCCAATCGCTCCGAAAACTCCGCCTGTAGGAAGTCCACGAAGCGGCGCACCCGCGGTGGCTGAAAGGCGTTGGGGTGGTACATCGCGTGGATGGGGGAGGGCGCGGACCAGGCGGGTGCGTGGACAAGCTGCAGGCGCCCGGCGCTTACATCCGCAGTGACGGCCCAGAGTTGGCGATAGGCGAAGCCGCGTCCCAATACGGCCCAGGTGCGTATCACTTCGCTGTCGGTGCATTCGTGATAACGCCGGACGCGTACGACATCCTCGCCAAGTTGCCACTCGTTTCTGGGGCCGGCCTGCGTGGTCAACACCAGCGTGGGAAGTTCGGCGAGGTCGTCGGGTTGCGTCGGCATGCCGTGCGTCTCGATGCATGCGGGCGATGCGCACACCACGCGCCAGCTGTCGGCGAGATGCCGCGCGATGAGGTCGCTGTCCTGCAGCGGGCCCACGCGTATGGCAACGTCGACATCGTCCGGCACGAAGCGCGACAGCGAATCGGACAGCGTCAGCACCACGCGCACGTCGGGGTGCAGCTCCATGAAGCGGTTGAGGATATGAACCAGCAGGTTGCGCCCCAGATCCGACGGCGCGGATACGCGCAACGTTCCGCTGACGGCGTCGGTACCGCTGCGCACCGCGCGCTCGGCTTCCTTCATGGTGTCGATGGCCACCCGGCAGGAGGCGATGTAGATGCGCCCTTCATCGGTCAGGCGCAGTTGCCGCGTGGTGCGCTCGAACAGCCGCGCGCCCAGCAGGGTCTCCACGCGTTGCACGCAGGCGCTGGCCGCGGCGGGCGAGAGCCCGGCACGTCGTCCGGCCGACGACAGGCTGCCAAGGTCGGCGGCATCGACAAGAAGCTGCATGTCGCTGAAGCGGTTCATCAGGTCAGCTCCAGTGCGGCGGGTCTGGGCCGGATCATCTTCAAATGCCATTTGAAGGTCAATCAAATCGGTGGCCCATTATCAAAGCCAGGGCCCGGTGTGACGATGCAATCCCCTCCCCACCGAAGGTGTCGCCATGTCATTCATCAAACGGGCGTTCGTTGCCTGCCTTATCGCCGCCATGGCCGCGTCGCCGGTGCTGGCCGCGCAGGACGCCATGAAGCCGGGCGAGATGGCCGACCATGGCATGGTTCCCACTGCACTGGTCGGTGCGTGGACGCTGGTCCGTTGCGACAACGTCTATCCCGACGGCCATCGCGTGGAGCTCTACGGCCCCAACCCCACGGGCATG
This sequence comes from Dyella telluris, assembly GCF_014297575.1. Classification (NCBI taxonomy): domain Bacteria; kingdom Pseudomonadati; phylum Pseudomonadota; class Gammaproteobacteria; order Lysobacterales; family Rhodanobacteraceae; genus Dyella; species Dyella telluris. Next base: position 3,787,876 of record NZ_CP060412.1, read on the forward strand.
TGGCTGATCGACGCCCAGGGCGATTACATGATGCAGATCGTGCGCGCGAAGCGTCTGCCGTTTGCGGCCAACGACAAATCCAAAGGAACGCCCGAGGAATATCGCGCTGCCTCGATGGACAGCAATGCGCACTACGGACATGTGAGTGCCGATGACAAGGTGATGCACAGCGACATCGTGCATGCCTCCTTCCCCAACTGGGACGGCCGCAGCAGCCAGACCAGTTACACCCTGCAGGGCGACGAGCTGACCTATCGCGTGGCCAAGCCATCCAGCGGTGCGGCCGAGGGTGCCTATGGCGAAGTGGTATGGCGGCGCGTGCGCTCGTAACAGCGCCTGCCGACAAGGCGGACGCCATGCCGTGACGAAGCGCCGGTGAATAGGCGTTTCTGGAGCGTCATGGCGTCTTCCGGTCGTAGTAGGTTGAATCGCTCTCGATGCGATGCTTGCCGACCCGGTAGACCGACATGATGCGAACGCTGACGGCTTTGCCCGGCGCATCCTTCAGATGGCCCGTGAGGACGAACTGGACGTAAACGTTGCTGCCCGCGGTTTCGATACTCGAAATAGTGTCCCTGGCGTCGGGGATGGCGGCGAAAATCCAGCGATAGGTGTCGGCGATCTTCGCGTTTCCCTGCAGTTGTGGGTAGTCGGGGCTTTGCAGCGTGGCATCTTCCGCGTAGAGGCTCTGGATGGCGTCGGCATCATGCCGATTGAACGCATCGAATTTCTGCGCCACCGTCTGCTCCGGATCCATGGCCTTCAAGGATGCGCCCTCGGCTGTAGCTGGCGGCAATGCAGCCTCGGCAACCGTGCCAAGCGCACACGCAAGGCCAAGCAACGTGATCGTTTTCATGGGAAGCGCCGCCTGTTGAGTGTGGGAGTTAGGATGAGTGGCGCATTGCCTGATGCGGCATCACCGGATGCCACACGCAGGACACCGGGCATTCACACTTCGATTGGATAGCGAGACGTGTGCAGATGATTGGAAAAAGCCGACACCGGGCGGAAGCGGGTCACGATCAGCACAGTGCCTCGGAACGCGGCATGTTCGGGCAGGGCTGCGGCGTCCTGCATCATTCGCTGGAGCCCGATGCCTACCGTCACACGCGCTACGGTCCACCGGCGGAGCTGGCCCGGTGGGTCGAGCATTTCTGGCTGGAGCAATGGGATCTTGGTGGGCGCGCGCCGCAGGCGCGGGTGGTGCTGCCGCACCCGTGCGTGCATCTGGTGTTCGCGCCGGGTCGCTCGCGGTGTTACGGCGTGCAACTGAAGCGTTTCGCGCGGGAGCTGAAAGATCAGGGCCGCATCCTTGGCATCAAGTTTCGGCCTGGCGCCTTCTATCCCTTCTTTCATCAGCCGGTCAGCGCCATCGCCAACTCCGCCGTGCCGGCCGGGCAGGTGTTTCCCAACGCCGGGGAAGGCGAGCGCCGCGTACTGGCATGCAGCGACGATCTCGCCATGGTGGCTGCGGCGGCGGCCTTCCTGTCGGAACATCTGCCTGCCGATGACCCGAATGTAGGCACGGTCTGCGACATCGTCGAGGCCATCGCGGGTGACGCGAAAATTACCCGGGTCGAGCAGCTTGTCGCCCGCTTCGACCTGCAGGAACGGACACTCCAGCGGCTGTTCCAGCGCTATGTCGGCGCAAGCGCCCGCTGGGTGATCAAGCGTTATCGCATCTATGACGTGCTTGCCCGGCTCACCGCGGGCGAGCCCATCGACTGGGCGACGCTTGCACAGGACATGGGCTACTTCGACCAGTCGCACCTGTATAACGACTTCAGGAAGCTGGTGGGCTGTTCGCCGGGGCAGTATTTGCCGTCCGGTTCTTAGGCCGCGCTCTTTCCCTCAGGGTGCGAGAGCTGGCAGCGTGTTGTTCGTCACCATCAATGCCCGGCAACGCTGGATGATTCCGCCGGTGCCGGGGACTCCGCGGCGGCGCGCTTGGGCGTGTCCAGCGGGCACCAGCTCTTGAGGCGCTTGCCTGCGCGGTACAGGTCGATGCATTCGCGCATCTCGGCCTTGAAGGCAAGCTCGGGCGTGTTGATCGGGCAGCCGGAGACGAGTGGCTTGCCATCCCTGTAATCCTTGATGCAGCCCGACAGCGGCGGCGTCTTGCCCGTATCGATGCCGCTGACCAGCGGTGCCGGCGGCAGGTTGAGGCGTTCGTCGCGATTCATCGGCGAAGCGGGCGGCGGCGGTGCGGCGCACAGCGGGTTGAAGGCGGTGCTTTTCTTGGTTGGGTCGCACACGCTCTTGGCGATTTCCTTCAGCGCATCGCCGACATGACGACCGACCGCGCCGCCGGCCGTTTCGTTCGGCGGCGGGAAGTATTTTTCGAAGCGGGTGGCCTTGTACTGCATGCGGTTGCTGTCGTGCTGCATGATCTGGCGATCGTCAGTGGCCTTCGCTGCAGTGCTGGCGCTTGCCGGTGCGGGTGCGTTGTCCGCTGTCGATGGCAAGCGGATCGAACCGCCCTTCGAGAACAGGTTGATGGCAGACGGCGCCGAGGTCGCCGGCGCGGGGGCTGCGGCGTGATCCTGCACCACCATGGCGTCGTGGTGAGGCTTCTCCAGCGTCACCGGGGGCGTGCGTGCGGCTGCCACGGGGCGCGGCGGCTCCGCCGCGCGGGCAGGCGAGGGTGGCTGCGGAGGCTCGGGTACCTGCGCGGCGCGTGGCGCTTTGGGGCGCGAGATCAGGCGCACGATCAGCGCCTGGTCGGTATCGAGGGGGGTTACTACCGCCTTCTGCGCGCGGGGCTGCATCTCGTGCCACAGCGCCACCGCGAACAACACGTGCAGGATCAGGACAAAGGCCAGCACCAGCGTCAGCACTGGCTGTGTCAGCGGCGCCTGTCGCCAGCGCCTGCGACCCAGGGTTGCACGCGTTTCGGTATCGAGTAATGCCAGGCCACGCCCACCATCCCACTCCTTACGATGTTGGACCTGCCCAGAACGCTCCATCACACCCCTAACTCAAGCCATTGACCCCACCGAACACACGCATGTCGCCAGCGCACGTTGCGACCAGGCTAACTAGACAGGTTCTTTCAAGCGGGGTTCCCCGAATCTGGGGTAGGCCATAAAAGTAACCGCCGCGGCGACATGAGTTCAGTTAACGCGCATGGGCTTTGTACGTGGACAGCGGTGGCGTGCGGGTGGGGTGGTCCCTGGGCGGTCTGGGCCATCGGGTGCCGTAACGGGCTCCGGAGCGGTGGTGAGGGCCGAAACGGATGGACGCATTTACTTTCGGGCTAAAGGCAATGGGTAGAAACGATGGGCCATGTGGCATCGGGCGTCGGGCTCCCCGGATTCTCGCTGCGCTTCATCCGGGCTACGGCCGAGCGCCGCTACGGGCGGCTCCAGCCAAAGTCGGAATACGACACGCCTTCGTATGCGCAACGGATGCCCTGCGCCGTGTAAGGAATGACGTCTGGCGGTAGCCGGTTGACATCATGCCAGCCAAGCTCGTCATGCTTTCCTTTCTCTAGTAACGCCGGGGTGCCTTCCCAGCGTTCCGCGATGAAAAAGGCCCCCAGCCATTCGGCGGACGTGTCGCCGGACCGGCAGTGCATGAGGTGCGCGAAACGAAGCGCGTCGGGGCTGACAACAAGCCCCGTTTCTTCCCGGAGCTCCCGCGCACCCGCCACGGCCAATGTTTCTCCGCCATCATGCGATCCGGCGGGCAGGCTGAGGTAACCATCCATCCAGCCCGTGTTGCTGCGTCGTAGCAGCAGTACGTTGTCTTCCCGGCAAACGATGACGAACACGCTCGTCGTCAACTGAAACCGCTGCCTCAAGATGCTCTCCGGTACCGGTCGCTGAAAGAAAAAGGGAGCGGGGTGGTCCTAAGCCCAGCCCGCCATTCCCTCAACCGTTCGGATGCGCCAGCGCGTAGTCGATCGAAGCGCGGATGGCGGCCACCTGGGCGTCATTGCATTGCTGTGGAGTGGCGCGAGGGCTGTCGGGGTAGACCTCGGTGGTGGTGGTGTAGCGCGCGTTGGTGATGCCGGCGCACAGGTTCCACTGCTTCACCGGGAATTTGATCACGCCCGGCATGAGCAGCGGCGAGCCGATGATTTCACCGCGAGCATCGGCAGGGGCGATGTGGGTGACCTTGGCCACGGCCTCGATCACGGCCTGCTGGAAGTCGGGCTGGGGCTGGTCGGTATCGTCCACCAGATAGAAGCCGTCGGGCACTTCGCCGGGTTCGAAGCTCTTGCCGTCGCGTGCAGCAAGGGCGGGGCGGAATTCCGATTCGTCGGAATCGGTGGTTTCGTGCAGGTCGATATGCATCAGCGCGATATCGCGCAACGGTTCCAGCAGATCCACCAGGGCAGCGGATTCACCGGCCGGGCTGTGCTTGACGAAGTTGCGGTTGGGATCGAGCGCGTCGGGGTTCCAGCGATGGATGCGCTCGTAGGCCCACGGGCTGACACAGGGCACGACCAGCAGGTTGGCCCGGCCGGCGTAGTCGCGGCCGTGTTGCTGCAGGAACTGCAGCGCGCCATGCACGCCGCTGGTTTCATAGCCATGCACGCCGCCGGTGACCACCAGTACGGGCAATCCATCGCGCCAGTCGCGGCTGCGCACGGCCAGCAGCGGGTAGTGCTCGGTGCCGTAGCTCAGTTCGCCGTACTGCGCCACGTCGTAGGCGTCGCGCAGGCCATCGACCACGCGCAGGACGTCGTCGGCATAGCTGCGGTGCTTGACCTGTCGCGCCAGCCACTCGGCGCGTTCTGCCGCGCCCCAGGGCTGGCCGGGGGTGCCGATGGGATAGAAAGCCTGGTTGCTCATGCTGAAACCGTCCGGGTGGGGAGGGGCACTTTATCATTCGCCCCCGGCCTGAGCGGCATCGGGGTGACCGCCACGGCCTTGGCATGGCGTGCTGGCGAGTGCCGCGCAATCCGCCCCTTGGCACGGACATGAATGCACCGCCTCGCCCGACGGGCGCCAGCACGTGGAGTCGGCAAGCGCGCCCCATGGCCTGCAACCGTGAGGTGAAGAAGGCGGGCGTGCATGCATCCATGCGTGGGTGTTTCGATGAGGACGAAGCCTTCCGCGGGGTCGATGCGGGCATGGGTTGGCGTGAAGTTGTTCGCCTGCTTTTCGCCGGAAAACTTACGTGTCGCCAACAAAACATGTCGACGCGAATGATTGGCGAAAGAAAGCTTTTGCGTATTTTTCCAGCACGAAAAACCTTCGCATTTTCTTTCTCGGCGTATGCCTTCCAGACGTCTGCTTCGGTGCGGAACGCGAGCGTATAAGTTCGGCCAACAGGGTTTGTTGAGCCTGCGCAGGATGCGCTTGTTCGCCACGTTAGGGGGGCACCATGAGCGACAAGACCGTGCCGTTGATCGACATGGATTGGGATGCGTTTGATCCATGGCGTATCCAGCCGTTCAATCACCGGTTGACCGAGCATCCGTTGTTGCAGACGCAGGAGCTGGTGGAGCTTGGCAAGCGGTGCCGGGGCACCAAGCTCTGGTATGCCTTCAACAGCGATGTCACCGCCGGCACCGATTTCGACGATGCGTCCAATCTTTTTCCCACCTCGAAATCCGCGGTGGATTCCCTGCGTGACATTGGCAGCGCGAAGGCATGGGTGTTGTTGCGCCATATCCAGGCCGACCCGCGCTATCGCACATTGGTGGATGAGGTGATCAACCCCATGCAGCCGATGATCGAGCGCAAGGACCCTGGCCTGTATTACCGCGCCGGGTGGATCTTCTCTGCATCGCCCAATACGGCCACGCCGTTCCATATCGATCGCAGCCACGTGTTCCTGTTCCAGATACGCGGCACCAAGACGGTATACGTGTGGGATGCCAACGACCGGGTGGTGTGCAGCGATCGCGCGCGCGATTGCTTTCATCTTCGCCACGACCTGAGCCGCACGCTGTGGAAGGAAGAGTTTCGCCGTCGCGCGCATGTGTTCCGCCTGAGTCCGGGCACGGGCGTGTACATGCCGCTGACCAGCCCGCACATGGTGGAGACCAGCCAGGAGTCGTCGACCACCATCAGCTTCACATACAACACCGATGCCACGCGGCGAAACGGTCGGGTGCACGTGATGCGCGAGATGCTCGCCAAGCTGGGTATCTCACCGCCGGATGTGGGCGTGAACACGTTGTTCGACCGCGCCGCTTATGCCGCAGGGTCGGCCATCGTGGTGTGCCATGGGCCGGGTGGGCATCCGCCGGCGTGTCCGTCGTTGCTGCGCAAGAGTGACTATGCGGTGGCGGACTAGGTTTGATCCGCGCGCTTCGTCGCTCCACCAGAAGACATAGGCAGCCGCCGCAACGCCAGCCCTGACGGAGGATCCTGCGACGCGTTTCCTTGCTTTTCGCCCCAAGCTAAAGAGCCCGGCTTTCGCCGGGCTCACTATGCTTGCTGCGCGGAACTCGTAGGGCTCAGTCGCCGTCCTGGTCGCCGTAGTAGGCCGGCGCGGGTGAGCTGTAAACCACCGTGCCCTGCTGCACCACGGGTGCATCCTCGTAGACCACCGTGGTCGGCTGGCGATACACCACCGTCGGTTGCTGCGGGTAGTAATAGGTCGGCGGCGGCGGGGCGGAAACGGCCTGAGTGATGATGGCCGCGGCCGCGCCGGCCACGATGGCGCCGGCGATCCATTGGCCACCACTCCAGTGACCGCGCTCGCGGTGCCAGTCGCCACGATCGCCGTGCCAACCACCACGGTCACCGCGCCAGCCGCCTCGGTCGCCATGCCAGTCACTGTGACCCCAGCCACCGCGGCCGTGATCTCCGTCGTGTGCAGAGGCAGCCATCGGCGCGCCGACAGACGCGACGAGCGCCAGGCCGAGCAACATGCGTTTGCCGATCGCGAATTTGTTCATGAAGCACCTCCGTTGAGTTGATGCAGATGCTCGGGCCGGAAGGCTTAATGCCTACTGAAATTTTTTGCGATTTGTCTTGTGTCGACGGCGCCGTTGCCTGCCGTTTGGCTCAAGGCAAAGAATTCGTAAGCAGGCGCTTAGCGTTGGCTTAGCGGATGCTTCGGCAGCCTGCAGGCCGCACCAGCAAGCCGTTTGTGGTGGATGGTGAAAGTGGGCTCGGATTCGCCCTTGCAGCTTTTCCGCAGGGCGCACTTGCCTGCGACGGCAGCCCGCACGGCGCCGTCAATCCTTGCGATGGGGCGGCTTGAGAAGCGGCACGCGCACTACCACATAGCATTCAGTCAACGGGGAGGTTTCAGGGTTCGCGAAGCGCCGGTCGGCGGCACGCGGCTCCCCCATCCGCCACTTTCACTCACGGGAAGGATCAACACATGAGCACGAAAACCGAAACGGCCCTGCTTGCCGGCGGCTGCTTCTGGGGCATGCAGGATCTGCTGCGCCGCTACCCGGGCGTACTCTCCACCCGCGTGGGTTACTCGGGCGGCGACGTGCCCCATGCCACCTATCGCAACCATGGCACGCATGCCGAAGCGATCGAGATCGTGTTCGACCCGGCCGTGATCAGCTACCGCGATATCCTGGCCTTCTTCTTCCAGATCCACGACCCGAGCACGAAGAACCGCCAGGGCAACGACATCGGCATGAGCTATCGCTCGGCGATCTTCTACCTGAGCGACGAACAGAAGCAGGTGGCGGAAGACACCATCGCCGACGTGGATGCCTCCGGCCTGTGGCCGGGCAAGGTGGTCACCGAAGTGACGCCGGCCGGCCCGTTCTGGGAGGCGGAACCGGAGCATCAGGATTACCTGGAGCGTTACCCCAACGGCTACACCTGCCACTTTCCGCGGCCGGACTGGAAGCTGCCGCACCGGAGCAGCGACGCCGCCTGAGGCGTCAGACCAGCAACACCCATAGCCACCTTGTGGGAGCGCATCCTGTGCGCGACAGCCCGGCGGAGTGGTGAAACCGGTGCGCCGCTGTCGCGCACAGGGGGCGCTTCCACAGGGCGGTGCTGTGCGTCAGAGCGTGTCTTGCTCAGCGGGCCGGGCCGTGCACGGCGTGCCGCGAGGCCTGGTCGAGCTCCACGCCGATGGCGCGGGCATAGTCTTCCAGTACCTGGATGGTCGCCGGGTCCAGCTCGCGCGGCTGCGGATCCACCGCACACAGCGTGCCGAAGAAGCGGCCGTCGGCCAGGTAGATCGGCACGGAGATGTAACTCTCGAAGCCGTACAGCGCCGGTGTGGGATGGCAGGCGAACAGCGGGTGGGTGCTGGCGTGATTGAACACCACCGTCTGGCCGTGTTTGCGGATCTCGTTGCAGATGGTGGTTTCCAGCGCGAGATCCTGGCCGGCGCGCAGGCCGAAATCGATGGTGTCGTAGACGGCGCAGGCGGTCCAGCGGGTGTCGGAGACGCGCGCGACCGTGGCGAAGCGCATGCCAGTGGCACGCGATACCTCTTCCAGGATGATGGCGACGGCGGGCATGCGCGACACCAGGTCAATGTCGCGCCGCGCCGCTTCATGCTCGGCCGAACCGGGGCCGGTGGAAGTGCCGGGCGTCAGCCGTTCCAGCACGCGTCGCTGCAAGCTGATGCGCGACACGCGATGCACGAAATTGCGCAGATGGGCGGTGAGGCTGCGCAGCTGCCCAGAGGGCCCGGTAACCACCAGCCCGCGGGAATCCAGGCGCAAGTCGCTCAGGCGGTGCTCCGACTTGAACGCGTCCCGCTCGGCGGCAAAGGCCTCGATCCAGTAGCGGTCCGGGCGCGCGTTGAGAAAGGCCAGCATCACCGGTTCGCCGTCGCCGCCGCCCATGGGCGAGGGCATGTCGAATCCCGCGACAGAGGGCGGCCAGCTGTATCGGGTCGACGATTCGGGCGAGGGCATGGCGGCGTTTCCCGTGGCACTCTGTCTGCGGCCAAGTATGCGTCAACACCGCACGGTGCGGGGCTTTGGCCGTCTTGCAGGAAGCTGACGCCCGAGCCATGCCCGCCGGCCACGAAAGGCCGGCGGGACAACCGTCGCGTACTTACTTGCGCGGCGCGATGATTTCGCTCAGATAGTCCGGCGTGCCTTCCACGCGCACCAGATGCGGGTACTGCAGGCCATCGTGGTAATCCACCGCCACGGTGCGGACGCCGCCCTGGTACTTCATCAGCAACTGGATGGGTGCCTTGCCGGTCTTGGCGGCGGCAATGGCGTCCTTGAGCACGTCCTTGGAGTAGTCCTGGCCGTTGACCGCCACCAGGGTGGCACCGGTGGTGACGCCGGCCTTGAAGGCCGGGCCGCCCCAGCGCACGTCGTTGATCTCGCCCTTGTCGTTCATGGTCAGGCCGATGGACCAGGCGAAGTTGTACAGGTGGCGCGAGGGTTCCTGGCGACCGTTGTACTGCGCCTCGAAATCGCTTTCCTTGTCGGTGTAGACCAGCTTCCAGCCGGTGCCGGCCAGGCCGTCCTGCAGCGGCGGGTTCAGCTCGGCCACGTGTTCATGCAGGAACTTCGCCCAGTCGTACGGTGCCACGCCGTTGAGCGTGGCCACCACGTCGTCGAAGGTATAGGTCTTGGTGACGTAGCTGCCGTTGTCGACGCCGAAGAAAGCACGCGCGAAATCGTCCAGCGAGCGCTTGTCGTGGGTGAGCGAACGCAGCTTGGCATCCACTTCCAGCCACATCATCTGGCCGCCGCTGTAGTACTCCTCGCTCATCTGCCAGCTGCGATAAGGCAGGCTGGAACGACGCGCGGCGGTGGGATCGTTGGTGGTGTCTTCCAGCGTGCGCCACTGGAAGCCCACGCGGTTGCGCTCGTAGTTGGCTGCCGTCATGGCCAGTGCATCGCGGAACTGCTGCGCCGACCACAGGCCCGAACGCGCGGTGAGTACGTAGCCCCAGTACTGCGTCTGGCCTTCGTACACCCACAGCAGTGAGTCGCCCATGGGCACATTGAAGTTGGGCGTCCACAGGTCCGCGGGACGGCGGAACTTGCCATTCCACGAGTGCACGTACTCATGCGGCAGCAGGTCGCGGCCGGGGGCGGCGCCTGCCCAGTTGGTGAAGTAATCGGTCTCCAGCCCGTCTTCGCTGGACTGATGGTGCTCGGTGCCATTGCCGCCCATCACGTCGGACAGCGAGAACAGGAAGTCGTAGTGGTCGTAGTGGTGCGAGCCAAACAGCTTCACCGCCTGCGTGACCAGATTGCGGTGCACCTTCAGTTGTTCCGGCGACATCTCCAGGTACTTCGGCGCATCGGCAACCAGATCCATGTACACCGGCGCGTCGCCGCCCGGGTTGAGGTCCACGCGCTTGAAGTACTGGCCGGCGTATACCGGCGAATCGACCAGGTTGTTGAACGTCACCGGCTTGAACGTCACGGTGTCGCCCGACGTCGAGGCGGTTTCCAGCGCGGTGCCGAGCTGCCAGCCGTGCGGCAGCGTCATGCTGGGTGCGTAGGTGATGCCGCGCGTGAAATAGCCGGCGGGGTAGAGCGATACCTTGCTCCACTCCATGTCCATCATGCGGTCGGTGATGTCGAAGCCTTCGCTGTCGGTGCGGCCGGACAGGTACTGGAACTCGGCATCGATGGACGACACGCCCTCGGGCACATCTACATGGAAGGCGTACACGTTGTACTTGTCGCGCTTCCAGGCCAGCGGCTTGCCGTTGGCACTGAGCTTCAGTCCGGCCAGCATGCTGATGGGGCCGGTGGGCGAGTGGTCGCCGGGAATCCACTGCGGGTAGAGCAGGGTCAGCGCGCCGGCCTTGGCCGGAATGCTTTCGCGCACCCGGAAGATGCCTTGCACCGTGTCGCTGGCATCCACGTGCAGCGTCACCGTGCCGGGGTATTTCACGTCCTGCGGGGCCGGCACGTTGTCCACATAGGACTGCTGCGCCAGGGCGCTGCCCGCGGTGAGCGCAAGGGAAACGGCGAGGGCGAGGCGCGAGATCCTGCGACGGGCAGGCGTGGAAACAACGGCAGTGGCGCGAGACATGAGGGCTCCGGCAGGCGGCGGGACAATCCCGCTACTTAACACCACCCAAGCCCCGCAAGGCCATAGCGTGATGGCCATGCCGGTTGGCACTGGTGCGACGCATCGGGTGCTTGTCCCGGCCGCCCGGGGAGTCAGCCCATCAGGGGAATCGACAGCACGCCGTCGACCAGCGTGTGGGTCTGTCCGCTGATCCAGATGTCCTCGCCCTGTTGATCGACATGGATCCGGCCCGCGCGCCCGAGCATGCGTCCCTGGTTGACGATATAGCCGTCCGGGGCCTGCGGGTCGTGGCGGAGCCATTGCGCGATGCCGGCCATGAGGCTGCCCGTGACGGGGTCTTCGGGCACGGCGTCGCCGGCAATGAAGGCCCGGGCTTCAAACTCCGCGATCCCGCTTTCCGACGTGGCGGGCCACGCGGCAAAAATGCCTACCGGAACGTGGCCGAGCCGGCCGTAGTCGGGCGTGATCCGCAGCACCAGCTCCGGGCTGGAAAGCCGCAGGGCTACCCAGCCCGCACCGTTGTCCACCTGTTGCGCATCCATGACGTCCTGCGCATCGATGCCCAGCGCGGTGCAGATGGCGTCCACTTGTCCAGCCGGCAACGCACCGGAGGCGAGCAGCGGCGGCGCCGTGAACGCCAGGCGGTCGGCAAGCCGTCGGATACGCACCTTGCCGATCCCGCACTCCTGCAGGATCTCCTCGCCGCGTGGCACGCCGCCGGCTTCAAGCCATGCGTGACACGTTCCCAGCGTCGGGTGGCCGGCGAACGGCAACTCGCGCACCGTCGTGAAGATCCTCACCCGATAGTCCGCGGAGGGATCGGTGGGTTTGAGTACAAACGTGGTTTCGCTGAGGTTGGTCCAGCGCGCGATGGCCGCCATCTGGTCATCGGAAAGGCCGTCGGCGCCAAGAATGACCGCCACAGGATTTCCCTTGAATGCCTGTTCGGCGAAAACGTCCACTTGTTTGAAGGCGTAGCGAAGCACGGAGCACACCGGGAGGGCGGGGAATCGGCATTAATGCAGAATCCGCGTCGCCAGGCCAGCGCAAACCCGCGCCTTGGGTGCGGTAACGACCGCGGGGCGGCCAGAGGGGAGTGGGTGGCGGTGCGGCCGTTGTTCCCGGGAGCAAGCCACGGCGCTCCGGCACGCGTAGTTGCTTTGGTATAAGTTCAGGGCACCGGACGTCGATGCCGACGCTCGCCTCTGCCAATCCGGACCATCCGACCGACAGGCTCCGCAAGCCATGACGCGCACCGAAGCCGCAAACCTCGTGCTGGAATCCACGCTGACCTGCCCGCAGTGCGGTCACCAGAGCGTGGAGGTCATGCCGACGAACGCCTGCGTGTTCTTTCACGACTGTGCCGCTTGTGGCGCCTTGCTGAAGCCCCGGGCCGGCGACTGCTGCGTGTTCTGCTCTTACGGCTCGGTGCCGTGCCCGCCGATCCAGCAGCAGGGCTCGTCCTGCTGCGGACGCTGACCTCGCCAGGGCCCGCCACGCCTCGTTCTCCGGCGCTTCATGGCTCCGTTTGCCCGGCCTGCGCCGGTCCGGACATGACGGTCCACTTACGGAATCTGTGCTACCGTTTTTTCTGAACAACGGGGTCAAGCCCGTCGTCTTCATGGAGTAGTCGAGCCACGTCCACCGCCCAACAGCGGGCGGTATGTCCAGCCAGATTTTCCGGGAGCGCAAGCGATGGCACTCACGCGACGCGAGTTCATCAAGTTCACCGGCCTTGGGCTAGCTGCATCCAGCCTGGGCATGCTCGGCTTCGGGGCCTCGGGGGAGGCCCAGGCCGCCGCCGTACGGCCTTTCAAGCTCACCCACGCCACCGAAACGCGCAACACCTGCACGTATTGCTCGGTGGCCTGCGGCATCCTGATCTACAGCATGGGTGACCGTTCCAAGAACGCCCGTTCGAACATCATCCACATCGAAGGTGACCCGGATCATCCGGTGAACCGCGGCACGCTGTGCCCCAAGGGTTCGGCCCTGCTCGACATCGTGCATGCGCCCACCCGCCTCAAGGCGCCGCGCTATCGCAAGCCAGGCGGCACCGAGTTCGAAGAAGTGTCGTGGGATTTCGCGCTGGATCGCATCGCGCGCCTGATGAAGGACGACCGCGACAAGAACTTCATCGCGAAGAATGCCGCCGGCACCACCGTGAACCGCTGGACCAGCGTGGGCATGCTGGCGGCGTCGGCGTCGTCCAGTGAAACCTCCTACATCACGTGGAAGGTGGTGCGTTCCCTCGGCATGGTGGTGTTCGACAACCAGGCGCGCGTCTGACACGGACCGACGGTGGCCAGTCTGGCCCCATCATTCGGTCGCGGTGCGATGACCAACACCTGGCAGGACATCAAGAATGCCAATGTCGTCGTCGTCATGGGTGGCAATGCCGCCGAAGCGCATCCTTGCGGCTTCAAGTGGGTGATCGAGGCGAAGATCGAGAACGGCGCGAAGCTCGTTGTTGTCGATCCGCGCTTCACGCGCACGGCCTCGGTGGCCGATTACTACGCGCCGATCCGCCCGGGCACGGATATCGCGTTCCTCAACGGCGTGATCCGCTACCTGCTGGAGAAAGACCAGATCCAGCACGAATACGTGCGCTCGTACACCAATGCCGGCCTGATCGTGAAGGAGGGCTTCGGTTTCGAGGACGGCCTGTTCAGCGGCTACAACGAGGAAACGCACAGCTACGACAAATCGAGCTGGGATTACGAACTGGACGAGCAGGGCTTCGCCAAGTCCGACGACACCTGGCAGAACCCGCGTTGCGTGATGAGCCTGCTCAAGCAACACGTATCGCGCTACACGCCGGAGATGGTGTCGCGCATCTGCGGCACGCCACAGGACAAGTTCCTGCACGTGTGCGAACTGTTCGCCAGCACCGCCGCGCCGGACAAGGCCATGACCAGCCTGTTTGCGCTGGGCTGGACGCAGCACTCGGTGGGCTCGCAGAACATCCGCACCATGGCGATGGTGCAGCTGCTGCTGGGCAACATCGGTGTGGCCGGTGGCGGCATGAACGCGCTGCGCGGGCACTCCAACATCCAGGGACTCACTGACGTCGGCCTGCTGTCCAACCTGATGCCGGGCTATATGAACCTGCCCAACGACAGGGAAACCGGGCTGGACGTCTACATGAAGACCAAGCTGTTCAAGCCGCTGCGCCCGGGGCAGACCAGCTACTGGCAGAACTACCGCAAGTTCTTCGTGAGCTTCCAGAAGGCCATGTACGGCGATGCCGCCAAGGCGGAGAACGACTGGGCCTACGACTGGCTGCCCAAGCTGGACATCCCCCTGTACGACATCATCAAGGCCTTCGAGATGATGAACAACGGGCAGATGACCGGCTATATCTGCCAGGGCTTCAACCCGCTGCAGGCCTTCCCGGATCGCGGCAAGATCCGTCGCGGCCTGAGCAAGCTGAAGTTCCTGGTGACCATGGATCCGCTGGATACGGAAACCTCGCGTTTCTGGCAGGACTTTGGCCCGCAGAACCCGGCGAAATCCGCCGAGATCCAGACCGAGGTGTTCCAGCTTCCGACCACCTGTTTTGCCGAGGAAAACGGTTCGCTGGTCAATTCCGCGCGCTGGTTGCAGTGGCACTGGAAGGCGGCGGATGGCCCGGGCAAGGCGATGTCCGATATCTGGATCATGAGCGGCCTGTTCCATCGCCTGCGCGAGCTGTATCGCAAGGAGGGCGGCACGTTCCCCGATCCGCTGCTCAACGTCACCTGGAAGTACACCGACCCGGTGAACCCGGATCCGGAAGAACTGGCCAAGGAAATGAACGGTCGGGCGCTCACCGATCTCAACGATCCGGCCACCAACACGGTGGTGACCAAGGCGGACACCCTGCTGGACGGTTTTGCGCAGTTGCGCGATGACGGCAGCACGGCGTCCGGCTGCTGGATCTTCACCGGCTGCTTCACGGAAAAGGGCAACCAGATGGCCCGCCGCGATGCCACCGATCCGCGCGAGCAGGGCATTGCACCCAACTGGGCGTGGGCATGGCCGGCCAACCGGCGCATCCTCTACAACCGTGCCAGTGCCGATCCCGATGGCAAGCCGTGGAATCCGGCCAAGCCGGTCATTTCGTGGAACGGCACGCGCTGGGTGGGCGTGGACGTTCCCGATTACGGCCCTACGGTGAAACCGTCCGACGGCGTCGGTCCCTTCATCATGAATGCCGAAGGCATGGGGCGGCTGTTCGCACGCGACATGATGGGCGAAGGCCCGTTCCCGGAGCACTACGAGCCGCTGGAATCACCGGTGGAGAACGTGCTGCATCCCAAGGTGAAGTCCAACCCGATCGCCCGCGTTTTCGACGATGACCGCGCCAACTTCGGCACCGTGCAGAACTTCCCGTACGTGGCCACCACGTACCGCCTCACCGAGCACTTCCACTACTGGACCAAGCACGCACTGATCAACGCGATCCTGCAGCCGGAAGAGTTCGTCGAGATCGGCGAAGTGCTGGCCAAGGAGAAGGGCATCGAGCAGGGCGGCTGGGTGAAGGTGTCGTCCAAGCGCGGCGAAGTGATCTGCAAGGCGTATGTCACCAAGCGCATCAAGCCCATGATGGTCGATGGCAAACCCACCCACGTGATCGGTTGCCCCATCCACTGGGGTTTCACCGGGCAGGCGCGCAAGGGTTACGGCGCCAACACGCTGACGCCTTCCGTGGGTGATGCCAATACGCAGACGCCGGAGTTCAAGGCGTTCCTGGTCAACGTCGAAAAGACCAGCGCACCGGTCGCAGCCTGAGGACGCCGACATGTCAGACCTGCAATCGCAAGACTACATCCGGCGTTCCGCATCCACCATGACGCCGCCGCAGGCGCGCAACCACGAGGACGAGGTTGCCAAGCTGATCGACGTGAGCCGCTGCATCGGCTGCAAGGCCTGCCAGTCGGCCTGCATGGAGTGGAACAACCTGCGGCAGGATATCGGCCACTTCGAAGGCTCGTACCAGAACCCGAACGACCTCAGCCCCGACGTGTGGACGCTGATGAAGTTCGCCGAGTACGAGAACGAGCAGGGCAACCTGGAATGGCTGATCCGCAAGGACGGCTGCATGCACTGCGAGGATCCGGGCTGCCTGAAGGCGTGCCCTGCGCCGGGCGCCATCGTGCAGTACGCCAACGGCATCGTCGATTTCATCAGCGACAAGTGCATCGGCTGCGGCTACTGCGTGAAGGGCTGTCCGTTCGACATCCCGCGCATCAGCAAAACCGATCACAAGTCGTACAAGTGCACGCTGTGCTCCGACCGCGTGTCAGTCGGGCTGGAGCCGGCCTGCGTGAAAGCCTGCCCCACCGGCGCGATCATGTTCGGCTCCAAGACCGACATGAAGCACCAGGCGGCCGAACGCATCGTGGACCTGAAGGCGCGCGGTTTCGAACAGGCGGGTCTCTACGACCCGGCGGAAGTCGGCGGCACCCACGTGATGTATGTGCTGCACCATGCGGACAAGCCGTCCCTCTACTCGGGCCTGCCGGACAAGCCACACATCAGCGCGATGGTCTCGGCGTGGAAGGGCCTGGTCAAGCCATTGGCCTTGTTTGGCATCGCGGCTGCCGCATTGGCCGGATTCTTCCATGCCATCGTCGAAGGGCCGAACGAAGTGACCGACGAGGACGAGAAAGAAGGCGAGCGCGTTATCGAGGAATCGGAGAAGACGCCATGAGCCGGACCGTGATCACGCGGTACACCACGGTGAACCGCGTCAACCACTGGATCACCGCCATCTGCTTCGTGCTGCTGGTGCTCTCGGGGTTGGCGATGTTCCACCCGATGCTGTTCTGGTTGTCCGGGCTGTTTGGCGGCGGGCAGTGGATGCGCGCGGCGCATCCGTGGATCGGTTGCCTGCTGTTGCTCAGCTACCTCGGTCTGATCGTGCAGTTCTGGCGCGAGAACCTCGTGCACAAGGACGACGTCGAATGGATCAGGCAGATGCGCTTTGTCGTGGCCAATGATGAGGAACACATTCCGGCGGTGGGTCGCAACAATGCCGGCCAGAAGTTCGTGTTCTGGTCGATGACCCTGCTGGTGCCGGTGTTGTTCTTCAGCGGCCTGGTGATCTGGGAAGTCTATTTCGGTGAGTCGACCTCCATACCCGTCCAGCGCGCGGCGGTATTGATCCACAGCTTGGCGGCCATCGCGGCGATCCTGGTATGGGTAGTGCATGTCTACGCGGCCATCTGGGTGCGGCATTCGATACGCGCCATGACCCAGGGCTACGTGACGCCGGGTTGGGCCTGGCGCCATCATCGCGCCTGGTTGCGTGAAGTGGCTGCCGGCGAACACGGCAAAGACGTCATAAGGAAGCGCCCATGAAGATGGCCGGCAACCCACCGGAAGGAAAGTGGAGCGGACCGTCCCACGCGGGCGTCAAGGCGCCTAGTCCCATCGTGCTTGCCAACGCGGCACGGCGCTTTTCCGCCACCGCGCAGCGGCTGGAGCAGCTGGCCGCCGGGCATCCGCTGGAGCCCTGGCTGCGTTTCATGGCGGCCCTGGCCGATGCGCAGCACACCGTCGCCACCACCCTGGTGCCTGCCGTCTCGCTAAGTCCGGCGGTGGTGGTGCAGGCCGTCGAAGCACGCCTGCCGCCACTGGCGGCGGACGGCCATCGCCGCGACCCATCGTGGACTGACGGGCTGGCCCTGTTGCTGGAACTGGTCGACGGCAGCGCACTGCCCGTTGCCGCGCAGGACGCGATGGAACAGCTGCGCGGCAGCGATGCCGCCACGCTGGAGAAACTGGCCGACCAGTTCCTGCGCGGCGGACTGGCCGCGGCCGATGCGGCCGCTGCCGTCTATGTCGCCGCGGCGCTGCAGGTCTATTTCACCTGTTCGGCCGCGCAGCTGGAGGTGGATGACCTGCGCCTGCTGGAAGAGCGCGCGCTCTGCCCGTGCTGCGGATCGCCCTCGGTCGCCGGCATGATCACCGCCAGCGGCGTCACGCCGGGCACGCGCTACCTGTACTGCTCGCTGTGTTCCACTGCCTGGAATCACGTGCGCGCGGTGTGCATCACCTGCGGCGGCACGCGCCACCTGTCCCTGCAGGCCATTGAAGACGATGCGGGCGTGGTGAAGGCCGAGACCTGCGGCGATTGCCACACCTACACCAAGCTGCTCTACCAGCTGCAGGACATGCAGGTGGACCCGTATGCGGACGACCTGGCCTCGCTGGGCCTGGATCTGCTGATCGCCGAAGCGGGCTACGCACGACATGCGCCCAACCCGC
Source organism: Dyella telluris (assembly GCF_014297575.1). Lineage (NCBI taxonomy): Bacteria > Pseudomonadati > Pseudomonadota > Gammaproteobacteria > Lysobacterales > Rhodanobacteraceae > Dyella > Dyella telluris. The sequence continues at coordinate 3,806,034 of NZ_CP060412.1, forward strand.
TGTTGCTGATGGGCGACGACGAAGCCGTCGAAGGGTAGTGCGGGCGTTTCCACCGGTGTCGACGCATCGACACCGGTGTGTTCAATGCATCCCCAGCCACACGGCCAGCAGCCCACCCAACACGCCGAAGCCGGCCACCGACAGCGCCACGGTCACCAGCGTTCGCGCAGAGAACGAGCGCGACAGCATGACCAGCGACGGCAGGCTGACCGCCGGCAAGGTCAGCAGCAGCGCCGCAGCAGGCCCGCCACCCAGGCCCAGCGACAGCATCGCCTGCACAATCGGCACCTCGCCGGCCGTCGGGATCACGAACAGCATGCCGGCCAGCGACAGGGTGACGATCCACAGCAGGTGGTTGCCAATGGCCGGGCCGATCTCCGGGAACAGCCACGCGCGCGCTGCGCCGAGCAACAGCACGATCACGATGTACTCGGGAATCAGGCGTGCCGTCATGCGCGCGAAGATGCGCATCCAGCGCAGGCCGACGCCGGCGAAGGTGAGTGGCTCCGTGGCGGCCAGCGGCATCCGGTCGAGCTCACCCGGTTCCGGTCTGGCCATCCGGTTGGCCAGCCAGCCCAGGCCAAACACCATCGGCACGCCCAGCACCACGCGCAGCAGGCTCCAGTGCCAGCCGAGCACGAAGCCCATGAACACCAGGGTGGCCGGGTTGAGCAGGGTGTTACCCAGCCAGAACGCCATGGCGGCACCTGCCGAAGCATGTTGCTGGCGCAGGCCTGCCACCACGGGCGCGGCGCAGCACGTGCACATCATGCCGGGCACGGCCAGCAGGCCGCCGGTAAGCACCGCGCCGAAGCGGTGACCGCCCAGCAATCGCTGCACCGCGCTGGCCGGCAACAGGGCCTGGATGCCCGAACCCAGCAACAGGCCCAGCACCATCGCCTGCCAGATCGCCTTGCCATAGGCCAGCGCATAGTCCAGTGCGGCCTGCCAAGACGGTGCCGGTGCACTGGCGGCGTCGCCCATCAGGATCGAGTGACCGATGGCGTGGTGCTCGGCGGCCACGAAGGCGCGTCCGTAATACGGGTACCACTTCACGTAGAACAGGCCGGCAACGGCCAGCAGGAAAAACAGCAACAGCGGCCAGCGGGTGCTGGTGTGACGCGCGGTCTGCACGGCGGCGGGCATCGATCCCTCCTGCGAACGGGGCGGAGATCAAGGCCCTACAGGGCACGTGCTTGCCCGGTAGGCCGCAGGCGAGCTGCGCTGCGGAGGGCAAGGAACCACGGCCAGCGAGGCGGCCGTGAGGCGAGCATGCTACGGCGCGTGGCCCTTGTCACCCCGTGCCGCGAACCGCCCGGCACGCGGCTGGTATCGGCTCACCTTGACCCCGCGAGGCGCGCCCCGGCAGCATACGAGTCACCCCAAGCCTTCATTGCCGTACTTCCGGATCGACGTACCGGAGTCGGCGGTGCCAGTGGAAGAGCGTCATGGCCGAGCCCGAGGTCAATGTCCTGCGCCACCTGCCGGCGGTTGCCGCCGTGCTGGCGACCGCGGAAGCCGCGTTGCTGGTGGAGCGCCATGGGCGCGTGGCCGCCACCGAGGCCATTCGCAAGGTCATCGACGACGCGCGCGATGCCCTGCGGGAGACGCCTTCGGACGTACCGGGCGCCAGCGAACTGGCGCAGCAGGCGCTGGCGCGGCTGGATGCGCGCACACCGGGCCTGCGTCCCCTGTTCAACCTTACCGGCGTGGTCCTGCATACCAACCTGGGCCGCGCCGTGCTGGCCGAGGCGGCCATCGAGGCGGCGGTGGAGGCGATGCGCCACGCCGTGGCGCTGGAGTACGACCTGACCGGCGGCACGCGCGGCGAGCGTGACGATCACGTGCGCGACCTGCTGTGCGAACTGACCGGCGCGCAGGACGCCACCGTCGTCAACAACAATGCGGCCGCCGTGCTGCTCGGCCTCAACACGTTCGCATTGGGACGCGAGGCGGTGGTATCGCGCGGGGAGTTGATCGAGATCGGTGGCGCGTTCCGCATGCCCGACATCATGGCGCGCGCTGGCGCGCAGATGGTCGAAGTGGGCACCACCAACCGCACCCATGCGGCCGACTATCGCGATGCGTTCAACGAGCGTACCGGCCTGGTGCTCAAGGTGCATACCTCCAACTACCGCATCCAGGGTTTCACCGCGGAGGTCGGTGCGCGCGAACTGGCCGCCTTGGCCGACGCTGCAGGCGTGCCGCTGCTCAACGACCTGGGTTCGGGAAGCCTGGTCGACCTGTCGCGTTACGGGCTGGCGCGCGAACCCACCGTGCGCGAGGCGGTGGAAGAGGGCGCGCGGCTGGTCACCTTTTCGGGCGACAAGTTGCTGGGCGGTCCGCAGGCCGGATTCATCGTGGGCGATCGCGCCTTGATCGCGCAGATCAACCGCAACCCGCTGAAGCGCGCCTTGCGCGTGGACAAGCTGCGCCTCGCGGCTATCGAGGCCACGCTGAACCTGTATCGCGATCCTGACCGCCTGGCGCAGCGCCTGCCGACCTTGCGCTTCCTTGCGCGCGACAAGGTCGATATCGGCGCGCAGGCGCGCCGCCTGCAGCCGGTCGTGGCCGCGTCGCTGGGCGATGCCTTCGCGGTGGAGGTGGGTGAGTGCCTCAGCCAGGTCGGCTCCGGTGCCTTGCCGCTGGACACGTTGCACAGCGCGGCCTTGCTGATACGGCCGCGCGGCAGCCAGAGTGAACTGGAGCGCCTGAACACGGCACTGCGTGCGCTGTCGCGCCCGGTGGTCGGTCGCATTGCCGACGGCGCGTTGCGACTGGATCTGCGTTGCCTGGCCGAAACGGACGAAGCCTTGTTCGTCGCGACGCTGGCGCGACTGGACCTGCACGGCCCCGCTGCGCGCACGCCATGATCATCGGCACCGCGGGTCACATCGATCACGGCAAGACCTCGCTGGTCCAGGCCCTGACGGGCGTGGACACCGATCGCCTGAAGGAAGAGAAGGCGCGCGGCATCACCATTGATCTGGGCTTTGCCTATCTGCCGCTGGACGACGAGCTCATCCTCGGTTTCGTCGATGTACCCGGGCACGAGCGCTTCGTGCACACCATGGTGGCGGGCGCCAGTGGCATCGATCTCGCCCTGCTGGTGGTCGCCGCCGACGACGGCGTGATGCCGCAGACGCTGGAACACCTGGCGATTGTTGATCTGCTCGGTGTCCGCCGCGGCGTGATCGCACTGACCAAGGCCGATCTGGCAACGCCCGAACGCATCGATGCCGTACGTGCGCAGATCCGCGAGGCAATCCGGGGGACGGTGCTGGAAGGCGCGGACATCCTGCCGGTTTCCGCCGCTACCGGCCTGGGCGTCGATGCGCTGCGCGAACGACTCGCCACGGAAGCGCTGAAGCTGGGCGAACGTGCGGATGACGGTCGTTTCCGGCTGGCGGTGGATCGCGTGTTCACCTTGCCCGGCATTGGCGTGGTGGTCACGGGCACGGTGCTCAGCGGCGTGGTGCATGTGAAGGACCAGGTGATGCTGAGCCCCACCGGGCTTGCCGCGCGCGTGCGTTCCCTCCACGCGCAAAACCGTCCGGTGGAACGCGGGCGGGCGGGTGACCGTTGCGCGCTGAATCTGGCCGGCGAGGGCATCACCAAAGAGGCGATCCATCGCGGTGACATGGTGGTGGATCCCTTCCTGCATGGACCCACGGATCGTATCGACGCACGCGTGCACCTGTTGCCGGGCGAGTCGAAGCCGATGGGGCAGTGGTTTCCGGCGCGCCTGCATCACGGCTCGGTGGAGGTGGGCGCACGCATCGTTTTGCTGGAGGGCGAATCCGTGCAACCCGGGCACGCGGCGGACGTGCAGCTGGTGCTGAGCCGACCCATTGCCGCTGCCACGCTGGATCGCTTCGTGCTGCGCGATGTGTCCGCGCAGCGCACGATAGGTGGCGGCCATTTCCTCGATCTGCGCGCGCCGGCGCGACAGCGCCGCACCGAAGGGCGCCAGGCCGTGCGCGCCGCACTGGGCATGGTCGATGCGCAGACGGCGCTTGGCGCCTTGCTCGATGCGCCGCCGTTCGTATGGGACGTATTGAGTTTCGCAAGGGATCGCGCGCTGTCCGACGCGTCGCTGGCGCACATCGTTGCTTCGCTGTCGCCTGAGCTATTCGACCTTGGCACGCAACGCATCGCCATGAGCCGGCCGCGCTGGCAGGGCTTTGTCGCGGGCCTGCTCGACTATCTGCAGACCTTCCACACCGCCAACCCGGACTTGCAGGGGGTCAGCCGGGAAAAGCTGCGTCTGGCGACGCAGACTCGCCTGCCGGCGGCAGCGTTCACGAAGGCGCTGCAGCATGCGGACCTCGACGGCCCGGTAGTTCGCGACGGTGCATTCGTGCGTCTGGCCAGTCATTCGCTGCAGTGGATTCCCGAGCGCGAAGCGTTATGGCAGTCGGTGGCGCCCCTGCTGGGTGGCGAAGAGCGCTTTCGTCCGCCGCGCGTGCGCGACGTCGCCGACGCGCTGGCGCGCCCCGAGAAAGGCATCCGGCAGTTGATGGGCTTTGCAGCGCGGCTGGGCCTGGTCGATGAAGTGGCACACGATCACTTCTTCCTGCGCACCACCATGCACGAGATGGTGCTGATCGCGGCCGACATTGCGGCGCAGGCACCGGACGGCCGTTTCACTGCGGCGCAGTTCCGCGACCGCCTCGACAACGGTCGCAAGGTGGCCATCCAGATTCTGGAGTTTTTCGACCGTCAGGGTGTCACGCTCAACCGTGGTACCTTGCGCAGACTGCAGGCGGGTTACCTCGACTTGTTCGGTGCCTCGCCCTCGATCGTTCCGTCACATGGAAGAGAATCGTCTCCGGTGGGGCGTCCGGACTTCAAATCCGGGTGAGGCAGGCAAGACTGCCTCGGGTGGGTTCGACTCCCATTCTCTTCCGCCACTTTTCCGGTGGCTGGTTCAGAGCACTTCGATGCCGGGTGTGCCCGCGGCAACCTCGCCGATGATGCTGGCGCGCGGATACCCCGCAGCCTCGATCATGGCGCGGATATCTTCAGCGCGCTCCGGCCGGCACGACACCAGCAGGCCACCGGAGGTCTGCGGATCGGTGAGCAGGGCACGCCGCCACTCCGGCAGGTCCGCGGGCAGGGCGACACCCTCGCCGTAGCTGGTCCAGTTCCGTCGTGAGGCACCGGTGATGTAGCCGGCCTGGGCCAGTGTTTCCGCCTGGGTGAACCACGGAATGCGCGAGAGCTGGATGCGGATGCGCGCACCGCAGCCACGCGCCATTTCCATGCCGTGACCGAGCAGACCGAACCCGGTGACGTCGGTGATCGCGTGCACGTCCTTGTCCTTGGCCAGTTCGTGGCCGACGCGGTTGAGCAGCGTGGTCGAGGCCAGCATTTCCGCATAGGCGTCGGCCGGCAAGGCCTGCTTCTTGAAGGCCGCGGAGTAGATGCCCACGCCGATGCCCTTGGTCAGGATCACCGCATCGCCCACCTGCGCACCGCTGTTGCGGCGCACGTCCGCCGGTGCGCAGAGACCGATGGCGGCCAGGCCGTAAATGGGCTCGGCCGAATCGATGGAATGCCCCCCGGCCACGGGAATACCGGCCTCCGCGCAGATCGACTCGCCACCGGCGAGGATCGCGCGCACCGTCTCCACCTCCATCTTGTCGAGCGGCATGCCGAGGATGGCCAGCGCCATGATCGGCTTGCCACCCATCGCATACACGTCCGACAGCGCATTGGCGGCGGCGATGCGGCCGAAATCATGTGGATCGTCCACGATCGGCATGAAGAAGTCGGTGGTGGCGATGACACAGGTGCGGTCATCCACCTGCCACACCGCGGCGTCATCGCTCGATTCGGTGCCGACCAGCAGTTGGGCGAACGGTGCCGTCGCCGGTTTTCCGGCCAGCAATTGCTGGAGCACGGCAGGCGCAAGCTTGCAGCCACAACCGCCACCATGGGCGAGGTCGGTCAGTCGCACAGAGGACATGCAGGAGCCTCCGGAAGCTTCGATGGCGCAGCGGCCAGGGTCCCTGCAGCATAGCGAAATGCGTGGGAGGCTGAAGCGGTCTTGCCGCCCAGGTCCCGTGCATCGCGATGGCGCCTTGCCACCGCGATGGCGTTCACTTCGCCTCGACAGCGTCCGCCGTGCGTCGCCGCGGCATCGCCAGATACGCAATCAGCATGATGGCCAGTGCCGCTTCCAGCAGGATGAACGCGTTGATGCGATGGGAAATCGCATGCATGGGCGCGTAGCGGTAGTGGCCGAGCGAGAGCAGATTGGCCACGCCATAGCCAAGCAGGACCAGTGAGCCCGTGAGGGTTGCGCCGCGCCGGACTTGCCGGTAACCCAGCCACGCGAGCGGTGTCATCACGAACCAGAATGCATCGACGATGGAAGGATTGATCCACGTCGGTTCCGGGTACTCCCCGAAGAACAACACATTGTCCGTGTAATGCAGGATGCTGGCGGCCACATTGGCCAGCAGCAGCCACTTCAACCCGGTCAGCCAGCGCAATGGGCTCACGACGTGGAACCGGCGGGCGGAAGCGTGGCGAACCAGGACAGCGCATCGCGCCACAACGGTTCGGCGGCCGGGCGGAAGTAACCCATGTGGCCCACCTTGCCGCCGATACGTGTGGGGTCCAGGTCCTGGCGGGTCAACGGCGCGTTGCAGTAAGCCTGTACGAAGGCATCGCGCGACGTTGGCGAGGCCCATGCATCGTCCAGTGCGTTGACCGCCACGATGGGCGTCTGGACGGCTGCATAGCTGTGCTCGATGCCCTGCATTGCCGGGTCGTCGAAGAAGTAGTGGGGAAACCCGCACCAGTGGCGCCATTGCCGGAACACGTCCGTCGGCAGGTCTTCACCCAGCCCCAGCATCCGCCAAGGGCAATAGCCCTTCCACCAGGTCAGCAGCGGCAGCACGACGCGCCACATGGCAAGCACGCGCACGCGTTCGAAACGCGGCATCCAGCCATGCCAGCCGGCACCGGTGCCAAAGACGTAGAAGCCGGTGACCTTGCCGTGGTTGGGCGCAAGGCCAAAGCCGTGGCCGCCATAGGAGTGACCGACGACATACAGCGGGACATCGTCGCCGGCCATCGCATCGATGGCGGCGGCCAGATCCTGGCGTCCCCAGTCCAGCAGGTCCATGCGGAACCCGCGCAGCGACGGCGGGCTCGACTGGCCCACGCCGCGGTAGTCGAAGATCAGCGTGTCATAGCCCTGCGCGCTGGCGAACTGCGCAAAGCGTCGATAGAAACCCTGCGGTACGGCCGTGGCACCGGCCACCACCAGACGGCCGCGCAGAGCACCCACCGCCGGAAAGCGCGTGCCAGACAGCACGTAACCATCGCGAGCAGTCAGCGTGAAGGCTTCGCCAGGCGAGGGTGGTGCTTGATCTATAACAGTCGTCATATTCATGAGAAGCTATATCCAGACGACTGTCTTAGCAAGGTGCCGCCCATGAGTCCCCGCCAGTCCGATACCCGCGAACGCCTGGTGGGTGCGGCCGCCGACATGCTGGCCCGCCATGGCCTCAACGCCACCAGCATCCGTGAAATGGCGAAATGGGCGGCTACGCCGCTCGGTTCGACCTACCACCATTTTCCGGATGGCAAGCAACAGCTGGTCATCGAGGCCGTGACGCTGGCTGGCGCGCGTGCTGGCGCAGGACTTGATCGCCACCTGCAGAATGGCACGTCAGCCGGTCTGCGCGGTTTTCTCGCCATGTGGCGCGAGATCCTGATCCGCTCCGAATTCCACAACGGTTGTCCGGTGATGGCGGTGGCGGTGGAAGAGCCACTCGGTGAAGCCGATGACGACGTGCTTGCGGCGGCGGCAGCGGTGTTCCGTGACTGGGAAGGCAAATTGATACTCGCCTTGCGTGCCGATGGCATCACCCCGAAGCTGGCGCAGGAGTACGCCACGCTGATCGTGGCCAGTGTGGAAGGCGCCATCGTGCTTTGCCGCGCCCAGCGCGATATCGCACCGTTCGACCGGGTGTCGCGCCGGCTCGGGGCGATGGTGGCCAGCGCCATCGGCTGACCGTGCCGGCCTGCGGGTGGACGTGGCGAGGCAAAGAGGGCTAGATGTGGTTGCACCTCATGCCGTGCGCCTTTCCCGCAGGAGAACGCCATGCATCACTCGCGTCTGTGTGCCGTGCTTATCGATTGCAAGGTGGAGGATATCGATCAGGCCGCCCGCTTCTGGGCCGATGCCCTCGGCAGGCCGGTCGACAGCGAGCATCCGGGCACGCGTGGCCCGTACCGCATGCTGGAGACGCCGGAGGGCGAGCCCATCGTGCAGATCCAGCGCGTGGAACACGAAAGCCGTGTCCATCTGGATATCGAGACCGATGATATTCCCGCCGAAGTGGCGCGGCTGGAACAACTCGGCGCCCGCGTGGTGAATCGCCTCGAGCGGTGGGTGGTGATGCAGGCACCCAGCGGGCAGCGATTCTGCGTGGTGCGCATCCAGCGGCCGGACTATCCCCGGAACGCCAATCGCTGGGATTAGGCCGCGCGGCGGAAGGTGGCGGAACGATGCAGCGGGTGAACATCCGGTGGTCCGATGGCAATGTGTGATCGACTCGAGCAAAACCACCGGGAAGCTCGGTAAGCTACGCGGCCCCGTTTCCGTACACCTTCCGGTCTGAAGTACACGATGAATCTGCGTTCCGCCGCTGCACTGTTCCTCCTCGGCCTTGGCCTGTCAGTCACCGCGCAAGCCAACGGCGCGAAGCCCACGGTGCACGTGGGGTCCTATCGGGTCGAGCGCGACGTAACGCCCGGCCGCAACAAGGTGGTGGGCACACTGACCAATACCGGACGCGCGCCGGTGCATTCGGCGAAGGTGAGCTTCCGCCTCTACGACGCCAAAGGGCGCGTGGTAGGTCGGGCCAGCGACGAAGTGCATGACCTCCGACCGGGCCATACCTGGAAATTCCATGCGCACGCACGCGGCAACGTGAGCCGCGCGCGGCTTCTGCATGTCGAGGCGAAATAACCCTCCAGCGTCACGGGGTGGCTGGCGAGGCATTGGTCAGGTCAGGCTGCCCCGGCCGTAGATATAGAAATCGGCCAGTGAACCCGTGTCGTTGTCTCCGGCATAGGGATAACGATTGGGGATGTGTCGCAACAGCCGCCAGCCTGGCGCATGCGTGCGCACCCAGTGACTGAACTGGCGGTGGCGCACATGCGCGGATGGTGTGTGCGGTTCGTCCTTGTCGGACGAGTAGATCACCACGTAGTCGCGCGCTGCGCCGAACAAGGTGCGCATGTAGGTGGCGAACACCTCGTCCTCGGTCAGGTGATAGATCACGTCCAGCGACATGGCGAGCTGCGCCATCTGGCCGGCGTAGTCGTGCACGAGACTGAACGACTTGCTTGCATCGCCGTCGAAGCGGCTCTTGCATCCGGCGATGGCGTGGGGACTCACGTCCAGGCCGAGATAGGCGGGGTAGTTGGCCAGCGTGAGCTGGTTGCCGTCGCCGCAGCCGAACTCGATGACGTCCTGGATATGGTAGGTAGCGACGAAGTCGTTGAGCACCTCGGCCTTGAACTCGGCGAGGCGGTTGTACGAACCTGCGCCCGAATTGCCACCGTCGCGATATCGTTCGATCCAGTAGTCCTCCGAACCGTGAAAGGGCTTGGGCGGGCTGAGCCATCGCCGGTAGACGTTCTGGGCCGCGGGGCCGATGACGGGAATTCGCTTGATGAGGTTTTTCATGGCAGCGCTCTCGTAACGTGATGATCCGTTATGTCGCCTAGGTGGTTACCCCGTGCCCACGCTTCAGCACCGATGTTGATGGTTCCGCCGGCCCATGAACGCCTCAAGGGGCGCTTCCATGGTCAGTGCCAGCGACTCTGCCGTAACACGCACTGGCCGTGTGGGGTAACGTCACCCACGCCGTCATGTTGCGGCAGAGGAGCCTGAATGTTCAGGTTGTCGCCCATGATGAAAGGCGGGCGACCGACCTAGGCTAGTCGTTCTTTGCGCAAAAAGGTCGTGGTGAGACGGCTGCGCAGGGGCGGGAGTTCAGCATCGATACGGGTTGTTCATTCATCGCTTGTGGCGAGCGTTCGCACCAGGAAAAGTGAACAGCGCCGTTGGCAGTCGTATGATCATCGCGCCGCCGGTCGATACGACCCCATGCGCGGTCGTGGCAAACAGGGGAGGGATGGGGATGTTGCGTTCTTGCTGCATCGGCATGGGCCTGTTGTTCGCCACTCACGTCTGGGCCGGCGAATGCCATCTGGAAAGCTATGGCACCTTGCCCGTGGAAATGGTTGGCAACCAGGCGACCACCATGGTGAAGATCAACGGCCAGAGCACGCGCTTCATTCTCGATACCGGTGCGTTCTTCAACATCATGTCTGCTGCCAACGCCGCGGCGCTTGGCTTGCGACTGCAGCCGGCACCGTTTGGTTACCGCGTCAGTGGCATCGGTGGGTCGGCGAATATCCAGCAGGCGCACGTCAAGGAGTTCGGCATCCTCGATACCACGCTGAAGAACGTGGACTTCATTGTCGGGGGCAGCGATGCCGGCAATGGTCTGCTGGGTGCCAACCTGCTCGACATCGCGGATCTTGAGATCGACCTGGCGCACGGCAAGCTGACCCTGTTCAAGGCCGAGCACTGCGATAACACGTCGCTGGCGTACTGGGTGAAGGACGACAAGTACAACCTCGCGGATATCGAGCGCTCCCCGAATCGGTTCGACCGGCGCACCTTTGTCAACGTGACCATCAACGGCAGAAAAGTGCGTGCGCTGATCGACTCCGGGGCTGCCGCCACCGTGCTTTTTCGCGAAGCTGCCGAGCGTATCGGCATCGACGTCAGTGCCAGAGATGTGAAGTCGGGCTTTACCAGCTTTGGCGTGGGTGGCCGGCCCGTGCATTCGTGGACGGTGAATATCGATTCGTTCTCGGTGGGTTCGGAAACCATCCAGCACAGCCAGATGCAGGTGCTGGACGGCTCCACCAACGACGGCACGGACATGCTGCTTGGCGTCGATTTCCTGCTTGCGCACCACATGTTCATCGCCACCAGCAAGGGCAAGGTCTACTTCACCTATAACGGTGGTCGCGTATTCACTTATGCGCAGGCGCCGGGGGATGACGGCAAGGCGATGACGGACACCAATGCGGCGTCGCCAAAGTCGGCCGCAGACGCGGCCATGCTCGGGCAGGCGCACCTGTCACGTGGCGAGGCGCATGCCGCCGTTGCTGATCTGGATGAAGCCATCCGCATGGCGCCCGGGCAGGCCGACTATTACGTGATCCGCGCACGGGCATTCCAGGCCGACATGCAGCCGGAGGCTGCCGCCGCTGATCTGGACACGGCGTTGAGCCTGCAACCCAGGCAGGTCGATGCGTTGCTGATGCGCGCACGGCTTCGCCTGGCGCACAAGGATCGAGCCGGCGCCGCGTCCGACGCGGCCACGGCCAGTGCAGCGGTGACAGCGGGCTCCACGCAGGCGCGTGCCGTGGCGAGCCTCTACATCCAGCTGGATCAACCGGCCTCTGCGCTGCCTTTGCTCGACGACTGGATTCGCCTGCACGGTGACGACGCGATGCTCGGCGCCGCGCTCAACGAGCGCTGCTGGGCGCGCGCACTGAGCAACCAGATGCTCGACGATGCCTTGAAGGATTGTCGCAAGGCGATACGGCGTGATGGCCAGAACCCGGCGTATCTCGACAGTCTTGGCCTGGTGCAACTGCGGCTGGGGCAGTATCCCGATGCCATCAAGGCCTACAGGCAATCGCTGGCGGAAAAGCCGGATACAGCGTGGTCGCGATATGGGCTTGGCCTTGCCGAAATCCGTGCGGGGCAAGCGGATGCGGGCCAGGCCGATCTGGTCGCTGCGCGCGCCCTTGATCCACATATCGAGACGCAGGCCGCGGGCTTCGGGTTGACGGCATCCGGGCCGTAGTCGCGGCCTTCGTCAGTCCGGGCGATTCAACGACCAGGCGGATGGCGGCATTCAATCATCCGCGGTAATGCCGTGCTCGACGCTGGGCGGCTTGCCGATCTGGCTGGCAAGGCCAATGGCAATGGCGCTGTAGATGGTGACGCAGAGCAGGGAAAGGGCGATCAGCACCAGCGTCATCCGGGTGGGCTTCTTCAGCTTGAGCTTTTTCATGGGTGGGTCAGTTCGGTCACATGCCGAACGTTGACGTCGGCGGGAGAAGAAAGTCTGACAGGCGGGAGCGGTCGCCCTGCGCGGCAGGAAAGCGCATGCGACAAAGTGCGCGTGGATGCCGCGTGGATGGCGACGCGGTGTCTCAGGAAGTGCTGACACTCACTGATGAAGTGTCAACGTTGAACGCCATGTGCAGTTCGAGGTGCTGCGCAGTACTGCAGGCGTGATCAGGCAGCCGTTGAGCGGCGAGATGTTCGGCAGCCTGACCGGCGCCGTGCTTCTGCTGTTCGATGCGGCTATCGCATGGGCGATCGAACGGCCACCCGAAAGCCGTCCATCGTGCTGAGGCGGGGTGCCCGTTACGCTTCTTCCGGTGGTGGCTGCAGCGTCACCGCCAGCTCTTCCAGTGCGGTGATTTCATCGTTCAGTGCATCGTGCAGTTCGCCCTGGCGTGTCATCAGGGTTTCGATGGATGAGGTCTGCTTGAGCTTCTTCAGTTCGCCATCGAACAGCAGCCATTGCGCCGTGAGTGTTTCGACGTTGTTCTTCGCGTAGTGGCGCATTTCCTTGAGCTGCGCAAGGGTGTCGTTCACGTGTTCGAGCGGGGTCTTTGTATCGACGGACATGCTGGCATCTCCTGTCTCAACCGTTTTTCAGCATAGCCGCGTGAAGCTGGCTGGTATTGAAACGGGGGTGTCCTGTATTCGGACAGCCAAGATGCGTGGGTCGCGGTGTAGGTCGCCTGGGTCGCTCCAGCGAATCAAGGATGTGCCGTGCAGAAGTCGGCACCTCCCCACGGCGTGGCGTACATTTGTCAGCGACGCCTATTGCGTACGCAGCGCACCATCCCCGATGCCCAGGCACAAACGCCAACGTGAAATCACTTGTTTCACGTGGTTCGTCGGCGCTTCCCTCGTGTCTGACGGAGGACAAGGCGCCGCGGGCGGCAAGCCGGCAAGCCTGCGCAGTAGCGCGGTATCGGTGATGTGCCCATGCAGTTGCAGGAGATCAATCCATGGCGACGGCATAAGCGGCTCCCCTGGCGTTGTCCGACGGGGGCAACTGATCCACCGTGTCGCCATGGAACGTCGTGGCCCGCATCGCCTCGCGTGCGCAGAACCTGGCATGCCAGGCGGCAAGCCGGGGGCGTTCATGGCGGAAGTCGTGAACGTGGCGGAAGGCTATCCAGTCAAGCGCAGTGGCCAGCGCGATGCTGCCGATATCCACGTCGTCATCGCCCGGGACGTTCTTCTCCAGGTAATCGCATGAGGCGATGACCTTCTGCAGATGACCTTCGAGCAGCGGTGCCCAGCGCAGCGCTTCAGGACGTCGTTGGGCCTCCCATCGAACGGCGATGCCGGCATCGGCCAGCCCCGTGGCGATGGCCTGGTTGCGCAAGGCCCGAAAGCGCTGCGAAGGGTTCGCCGGAATCAGCGGATGGCCGCCGTGCAGGCCGTCCAGGTACTCGCAGATCACACCGGAGTCGAAAAGGGCGGTGCCATCCTCCGTGATGAGCACGGGTACCTTGCCGAGCGGGTTGAGTGCGAAAACCTGTTCGTTGCGCAGCGTGGGGCTGGTTTCGTGGTGGATCACTTCCAGCCGTTCCGCGAGCCCGGCTTCGTGCGCGAATACCAGCACCTTCCGTGCGTACGGCGAATGGGATTGGTAAAGAAGCTTCATCAGGCGCCCGCTCTTTGCGTGGTGGGGGGAGCGGGCTATGGTAGGTTTCGCCCACGCGGCCAGCCCGCGACAATGAGCGGCACGACGCGTCTTTTCCCCGCATGACCTGGGCCTAGTGCACCATGACCAGCGAACTGGACAAGCTTGACCGGCGCATTCTCGCCATCCTGCAGAAGGATGCCCGCCGGCCCGCCGAGCTGATCGGTGCGGACGTGGGGCTGTCCGCCTCTGCCGTGCAGCGGCGCATTGCCCGCATGAAGGAAGAGGGGGTCATCACGGCCGAGGTGGCGCTGGTGGATGCCAAGCGCGCTGGCCGGCCGCTGACCATGATCGTCGACGTGGAGGTGGAGCGCGAACGCCCCGAGCTGCTCGCCAGCCTCAAGCAGTGGATTGCCGCGGAACCCTGTATCCAGGAGGCGTGGTACGTCACCGGGGCAGGTGACTACGTGCTGATCGTTTCGGCCCGCGACGTCGACGACTTCGAGGCGCTGATGCAGCGGCTGGTGGCGGACAACGCCAATGTGCGCCGCTTCCAGACGCGGGTGGCCCTGAGCACGCTCAAGCGCGGCATGCTGGTGCCGATGGATACGGCACCCTGAGCCCTGCGCATCCAGGCGAAAACCCGCGCTAGACTGCTGTCCCATCGCGGCAGCCACCGCATACCACGACCACCGGGGCATCCTCTTGAGAATCGCCGCCGCTCTCGTATCCGTATTCATCCTGGTGCTTGGCCAGATCGTGATTGCCCACGGCCCGCCGTTCATTCCTCGCCCGTACTTTTTCCTGTTCCGCGATGCCGTGCTGCTGCTGATTCCCAACGCCATGATCTGGTTGTCGCGTCGATCCGACTGGTCCATGCAAACGCGCACCTCGCTGATGGTGTCCGGCTGGATATGGCTGGTCGTGCAGCTGGGCTGCGCGATCTACCTGGTGCACAGCGGGGTCTGACCCTGCCCCCCCTGCGCACCCGTGCCGAACCTCGGCCGTCCCCGATAGACTGGACTGAACCCGGGGAAGGGTACCCATGATCTCGAAGTGGGCAGCTTTGCTGTTCGTCGGCCTGCGCGCCGTAACGACGCAGGCCACCAGCCGCTTCGCATGGGTCCAGGCGCCTGATGCCGGGCAAGTGAACAGGCAAGTACTCTGAAACTCGATGGGGAGGCGTTGTGCTGGGAGTTCTTGACTCAGGACTGGGCGGCTTGACCGTGCTGCAGCGCATTCGTGAGAACGCGCCGGGAGAGGATCTGATCTATTTTGCCGATTAGGCAAATTCGCCGCTGGGAGTCCGCGGGGCAGTGGAGCTCTCCCGTTACTTTCAGGCTTATGTCACGCGACTGCAGGCATTGCAGGTCGATGGCATAGCCATGGGAAGCAATACGCTTTGCGCGGTAGCGAGGGACCACGGATGGCCCGCCAGTGCGGTGCCGATAATCGACATGATCGCCCCGACGGCCAGGGCGGTGGCGGCGACGGGCAAGACGAATATCGGTGTGCTGGCTACATCGGCCACCGTGCGGTCTGGCGTGTACGGCGCGGCGGTGCGAAGGGCTGTGCCGGGCGCCCGTGTTCACGAGGTTGCCGCGTCAGAGCTCGTGGATTATGTGGAAAAAGGGATAGTCGACGGCGTAGCAATCACCGAGACGCTGCGGAAGGCTCGCTCGGGTTTTCCTGCTCCCATTGACCTGCTGGTACTTGGTTGCACTCACTTTCCGTGGCTGCAGCGTGCCATTGAAGATCAATTCGGGCCCGGCGTTGAGCTGTTGGACCCTGCGCATGCCGTTGCCCATGAGGTCGCGCTGCGCCGCAAGGTGCCGCATCGGGATGAGGCGAACGAAGCCGGCGTGACGCGATTCCTGACCACAGGGGATGCCCGCGCGTTCGAGCAGAACCTCACCCTGCTCATGGGGCCGCTACGCGAGGGCGATGAAGTGGTTCAGGTGGCGCCGGTGAACCTTTGATCGCGCCTGGTGGTAGGGAGAACAGGCGAAGATTGGCCTGTTCACGACGGCCGCATGTCGATTCAAAGCGGACGGTTTCCCAGAATGACCCATGTCGATTCCGCGGGCACCCGTTCGTCGCATAGATGAAGGTGGTCACGCCGGCCACCCCTTTCGCCGAGGAGACACCCATGTCTTACATCGATGGTTTCGTGATCGCCGTACCCAACGCCAACCGCGAAAAGTTCATCGAGCACGCCCGTACCTTCGACGCCATTTTCGTGGAGTTCGGTGCCATCCGGGTGGTGGAGTGCTGGGGCGACGATGTGCCGGATGGCAAGGTCACAGATTTCCGCCGTGCCGTGCAGGCGACGCAGGACGAATCCGTGGTGTTCTCGTGGGTGGAATGGCCCGACAAGGCCACGCGCGATGCCGGCATGGCGAAATTCATGCAGGACCCGCGCATGGAGGCCGCTGCCGACTGTCCTTTCGATGGCAAGCGGATGATCTTTGGAGGCTTCCAGTCCGTGGTCAGCCTGCCCGGCTAGCGGTGCCTTGAGCCGCACACGCACAGACAACCCCACGCGGATCCGCGGCAGGCGTTCTTGATGACGCCGCCAGAGCGCGTGCCGGTGAGGGATCCAGCGGCGTCACGCGTGGACAGGGTCTTCTGGATCGCTGCGCCGGCGGTCAGTGCGTGTCGTTCGAGCTGCCGCTGCAGCTTGAATAACTGGTGTTCACCATGGACTGAACATAGGACCCAGGTACACCCACGGAGGGAACCGTGACGCAGTTGACGCGGCGTGTCTTGGCCGTATCCACTTTAGTCGTACTCGTCTTGGCGGGCGCGTCCGTTTGAAGTGGCTGCACCGCGCAAGCGACGATCAGGGGCAGGGACATGGCGAGTAATACAAACTTGCTCTGCGACATAGGATGCACCCCAAGGTCCGTTAGGGATTACATGACTTCGCTGTTCGGGCAACTTGCGCGGCGATGATAGGCCGACTGCGGGGCGTCTGCCAGACACATGGCATGCCATGTGGAAGCCTGCGCGAATGGCCCTTGGGTATCGCGCTTCGACCCCTGAATAAGCTGCCAGGACAGCCAAATGTGTTTCCGGTACTGGCGAGCATTGAACAGGGCCACCTTGAAGGTGGCTCTGTTCTGGAAGGGCATGTCTTCCTTGAAGCGACCGTAGCGCGTGCCCATGGCACGGTGCGGGCATGACAGCGGTCAGGTCCACACTGCCAGCCGCCCGTGAGCACGCTGCCGGCAGATTTACTTCTGCAGGATGATGATCAGGTCTTCCGATGAGGTGCGCCCGACGGCAAACGGCACCGCGGACACGATGCGCCACTTGCCAGCCACCAGGGTCTTCAGGTCGGTCTTGCCTGATTCGCAGTCGAGCAGGGTGGTGCTCTTGAGCTTGTAGATGTCTTCGGCGCCGGTGAGGCGCGCCGCATAACACACCTGCACGTTCGACTCGGCGTCGGCAGCAGTTGCTGCCAGCGGCGCGGCAACGATGACTGCAAGCATGGACATGAATACCAACTTCCGCATTGCTGGGTTCCTTTCTGGACGGGTTTTCCGGCAGCCCCGGGGAGGGGGCGCGACGAGGGGACTCCCTCATCCCGGAAGTTGTCGGCCCGAATCCACGGATCATTAGCTGGAGGTCGCAGTGACCTTTCACCCAGCACGGCGCATCGGTTCAGGAGAGCGTGGCGATATGCCTGCCCTCGCGTGTCGCTGCAGGTATATTGGTCGGGCCATGAAGAGCGCGGCGCGTTGTTTCCGTGTGTTCGCATGCGGATTCACGCATTGCCTTCAAGCCATGGCCGGCATCATCGGGATGGCGCGCGCACGGTGCTCGCCGGCCCTGGTGAATCACGGAAGACGGTTTGTCCCGCATAGGTGGCCCGGACCATGGCGCGAATCCTCCCGCTTCTGATCACGGCGACGCTGACGTGCTGCTGTGTTGGCGCCGTGTGTGCGCAGTCTTCATCCACGCCTCCGCCGACTCAGGTCACGGTGCCAACGCTTGCGCCGGTGGTGGTGACCGGCGTCCTGCCGGGCCCCGCGTTGTGGAAGGTGAGCAAGGGAAGCCACGTGATGTGGGTGCTTGGCCTTACCTCGCCGGTGCCGAAGGACATGCAGTGGAAGTCGGTGGATGTGGAGCGACGGATAGCGGCGTCACAGGCCTTGCTGAAATTGCCAAGCCTGGAGGTCGGTGTGCGTACGAGTTTCTATCGAAGCTCGATGATGCCGTCGGCCTGGGCGCTTGGCGCCAATCCCGGTGGGCAGTCGCTGCGGAACGTGCTGGCACCCGATGTCTACCAGCACTGGCTTCGACTGAAAGCCGTGTATCTGGGTGATCACCCTGGAGTGGAACGCAAGCGACCCATTCTGGCCGGGCGCGAACTCTACGAGGCCGCCCTGCGGCAGCACGGGCTGGTCGATGAAACGGGCCTGGAAGACGTGGTCTACAAGTCCGCGGCCCATGACGGCGTCGCGACCATCGATACCTCGTATCAACTACTGCTGAAAGACCCGGGCAACGCGCTGCACGCGTTGAGCGGCAAGTCGATGAACGATCAGCGTTGCCTGAGCCAGGTGCTGGATGCACTTGATGGCGGGCTGGCCCAGGCGACGTTGCGTGCGAATGCGTGGGCAACCGGAGATATCGACGCGCTGCGCGGCATCCTCTCGCAGGTGCAGGAGGATGCATGTCTCTCCACGCTGGACAACTCGCCGTTTGCCGAAGCACTCGGCATCAACGACATCGAAAACCGCGTCAGGAGCAGCTGGGTTGGCCATGCCGAACAGGCGCTGACCAGGAACCAGCAGACCTTTGCGGTGCTGCCAATGCATGAGCTGCTGGCGCAGGATGGCTATCTGAGCGCGCTGAAGGCCGATGGCTATGCCGTGCAGGCGCCGGACCTGTAACTCCCTGGCTGGGGGCGGGGCCGCGCCTGTGTGTCAGGCCATCACGTCAGCGAAGGAAATGCCGTGATGCGCAGTTTGGCCCCCGCATAAGGCACCAGCGTCATCGTCTGGGCGGCTTCGTCGGTGGCCGCCTCGGCATGGGCGGGCACGGGCTCGGCACTGCCTTCCGATGCTTTCCATGCGGGTACGTAACGGCCTTGCATGGCCAGCTTCACCGCCGCCGAGGTTCCCGCAAAGGGCCGCGCGCCGACGGGCTGCTCGCTCACCGAGACCGGCGTATCGTGCCGGAAGCCGATATTCCAGCGTGAACCCGGATACACCTGCCAGTCGTTGGTGGGACCACGCTTGCGCCAGACGACCCAGTTTTCCTCGATAGGCAACGCAAAGACCAACGCGCCGCGGGTAAAGCTGAGCGCACCGTTGTAGCCACGCTCGGTGGTCACCTCGGCATGGAAGCTCAGCTCGATCGTGTCGCCCGGCGCCCACAGGCGTTCTATCGTCGTGAAGCCGTCCGCAACATCCACGGGCTTGCCATTCACGGCTATGCGCGTGCCCTGCGACCACGCGGGAATGCGCAGGCGAATCGGGAATGCCACGGCCTGTTGCGGATGCACCGTGATGCTCACGGTTTGGCGGAACGGGTAGTCGCTGACCTGCTCGAGCCGCACCGGCACGTCGCGCACCACCGTGGTCACGGCACACGGTGCGTAGCTCATGGCCGCCAGGCCGTGGTCGGTCGTTGCCATCCACAGGCTATTGGCGAATTTGGGCCAGCCTTGATGGAAATTGGCGGTGCAGCAGCGGAAGTTGGGTTCGAGCCCGAACAGATTCGACTCTGGCCCGTCGGTGGTCCACGGTTCGCGGTGCAGGCTGCATTCCACCTGGTTGGCCTGCTGGTTGTACTGATGCGCCCACATGTCGTCGGTGAGCGCGGCGGGCAGCGCGTTGAACGCAATGCGCTCCAGCCGGTCGCCCAATGCCGGGGCGCCGGTGATGGCCAACGCCACTTGCAGCGAGAACATGGTCTCCACGACGGTGCACAATTCGGTGCCTTGCGACGGACTGCGCCCCGCGAGGTGTTCGTCGGCTGAGAACATGCCGTTGGGCAGGCCGTGATACGTATCCAGCATTTGCAGCTGATGATGCACGCTGTCGCGGTCGGCCACGTTGCCGGATGACACCGACCACACCGGCGACGCCTTCAGCGCCTGCGCGACATTCACGCCATGCACCTGCAGGCCGAGATCCTGCATGAACGCATCGGAGCCGCCGGCCTGCTTGCGCAGCGCGTCGGCATCGGTCTTCTGCGTGAACGGGAAATGCGCATACATGCTTTGCCAGTCATAGCCCTGCTGCTTGAGCAGTTGCGCAAGCTCGAGCAGGCGCGCATCACCGGTGCGCTGATACAGCCACAGCACGGAGAGCAGCTCGTCCTGCCAGCGCATGCGACCCCAGTCGCGTAGCGGCCGGGCAGGCAGCGCCTGCAGCTGATAGTGGAAGTAGCGCGTCATCAACGGGATGACGCGGGCATCACCGGTAAGCTCGTGATACTGCGTGAGTACCTTGAGCATGACCATGCGGGGCCACCAGTCATCATTGCTCCGGGGGCCGAACATGCCGTTCTCCCAGGGATGATCCAG
Source organism: Dyella telluris (assembly GCF_014297575.1). Lineage (NCBI taxonomy): Bacteria > Pseudomonadati > Pseudomonadota > Gammaproteobacteria > Lysobacterales > Rhodanobacteraceae > Dyella > Dyella telluris. The sequence goes on from NZ_CP060412.1 coordinate 3,826,365, forward strand.
CGTCCAGTCGATGAAACGCATCGCCTTCGCCTTCAGCTCTGGCGAATCGAGCTGCCATGCCAGTGGAACCAGGCCGTCGAGAAAATACGGGCCGTCTTCCCACGATTCGCCCTTGCCGCCCGACCACCCACTGTCCGGCCCTACGATGGGCCAGAACTCATCCAGATGCCCGCCCAGCCCGTCAGCCTGGATATGCAGTTGCCGCAGCAGCCAGCCACTGGCCTTGATGGAGCCGGTCGGGAGAAACGCGAACGGCTGCGGCATCAATGGCGCCTGCGGAAACAGCGGTGCCTGCTGCGCGCGGCCAGCGGTCGTATCGGTTGCCGATGCAGGCCTCGCGCGAAGCGGGCGGTACGTCATCGCACTCATCACCCCAGCCAACGCCAGACCCTTCAGGAAAGATCGGCGACTCAACGGAGACAGCTGCGGCATGCGGTGACTCTCGGCCAGTGGTGGTCCTGCGAGTGTCAGTCAATTGTCCAACAAATACAAACCGAGGCCTTCGCGCCACGTAGCCCGGATGAAGCGCAGCGAGAATCCGGGGCGGCCTTGCCACCACGCGACATCGGGCAGGACGTCGTTGCGCCAAAACAGTCAGGCAACAAAAAAGGCCCCATCTCTGGAGCCTCTCAAGTCCCTTGGAACAAGGGTTTATTCGGTGGTGGGCGATGCAAGGATCGAACTTGCTACACCTGCCGTGTGAAGGCAGTTTTTAACGTCCATAGCCGTTTGCTGTTGTCCATAACATGCTGAAAATACGACATATATTGTCCATTATTGTCCATGCAAATGTGATATAGTTTTTGAGCATGGTTTGAGCATGGAGGATTTATGGCCAGCAAGCGGTCAACAACGGATGCACCGGCAGGCAAACCAGATCTGGCGGATTACCGGCAGTGGATTCAATCAAAGACGGGGCGCGCCAAGCTCCCCCCGCGTAACAATCCCTATTGGGGGCCGCCCGTTGATCGCGGACTGTTCGTCGGCTATCGCAGCCTGACGCACGGCGGTAACTGGATTGCACGCTGGCGGAACGACCAGGGCGAGCAATGCTTCCACGCCCTGGGTCGCGTTGACGATGACGACAAGGACGCTTATGCGAACGCGCAGAAGGCTGCGCGCGAGTGGCTGAAGCGCATGCGCGCCGGCATCAAGTCGAGTGAGGTGGCCACGGTTGCCGATGCGTGCCGCGAATATGTCTCGCACATCCGCAAGGAAAAGGGCGACGCGACCGCGACTGATGCCGAGCAGCGATACAACCGCACTGTGTACGAGCACGAGATAGGCAAGGTTGCGCTCACCAAGCTGACCACCAAGCGCATCCAAGCATGGCGCGATGAGCTGGGCGAGCCGAACGAGCGGGGTAAGACGTTGGGCCGTGCCAGCATCAACCGCACGCTGACCGCGCTGAAAGCAGCATTGAACCTGGCCGTTCGCGACCGGCACGTAAGCACGGAGCACGAGATTGAATGGCGCAACGTAAAGCCGCTGGACAAGGCCGACAATCGGCGCGAGCTGTTTCTCGACCTTACCCAGCGCCGTGCTTTGCTGGCCTCGGCAGAGGGGCCGGTGCGTGCGCTCATGGAGACTGCCATGCTGACGGGCGCACGCCCTGGCGAAATCGCACGAGCCCGATGCAAGCAGTTTGATCCGCGCACCGGGACAATGGAATTTGACGGCAAGACCGGAAAGCGCAAAGTGTTCCTAACACCGGCGGCCGTTGCGCTGTTCAAGTCAGCGGCAAAGCACAAGCATCCTGAAGCCTGGCTATTCGACAACTATGGAACCGCGTGGAACAAGCACGTGTGGAACGAGCAGGTGCAGAAAGCCGCCGAGCGCGCCGCGTTGCCGCCCGGCGTGTGCATGTACGTGCTGCGCCACTCTTTCATCACTGAGGCCGTGATGGGAGGCCTGTCAACGAGCGAGGTTGCCAAGATGACCGGCACGTCGCTGGCGATGATTGACGCGCATTACGCGCACCTTGTCCAAGCCAGCGCCGAGCGCTTGGCTCGCATCGCGTTGATCTGAGCACTTGACGCCGGCGTAAGGCCGGCGCATCCTCCATTCGTCGCCGCAAAATCGGCGACCAGGTTTGGCGACCTGATTAGACCGAAGGCGCGTAGCGCCTAGATGGCGCTTTTTTGTTGCGCGCATTCCTACCAGTTCTATGGTGGGCGTGTCGGGCAGGCTTCGGCCTGGCCGGGTCTCCTTTGGTCCCCGGTTCGCCAACCCGACACGTCCGCCACCCTCCATCGTTTGGCGACGACAGGTGGCGGCTCTCAGACTTGAAGGAGCCAATATCATGACCGCATTCAACGAACACGACGTGACCCTGCACACCCCCACTCCGGCGGGCTTTGCCTTTATCCCGCGAGAGGGGAAGCATCTCTTTCGGATAGCCGATGACGTAAATCTGAGCGACCTCCACTCGCACCTGTCCTGCATGCTGCGCGGAATGCAGGAGATTGCCGAAGACGGCGTAGCCGATGGCATCAGTTCCGATGTGGCATGGCTGATGTCCGGGCTCCTGGAGCAAGCCAGAGCCATTGCTGAAGAGCTTGAGGTTCCGCTGCGGAGGGCCACGCCATGAGCCATACCGTCAACTGGGACACACGCGTGCGTGCGCTGATGGACCTCTCCCCCAACGACCTGTCCCGTGTCGACTTGGTCATTGATGGGCTGAAGAATGGCACGCTGGACGTGCTACAGCTAAAGAACGCGATGTCGATGGGACCTGGCGCGATACGCGAATTCATCGATCACATGTGATCGCCTAACGAAATCGATACCTAGGCCGCCTCCGGGCGGCCTTTTCGTTTCAACGGCAGCGGATGCGCGACGTAGGCGGATTGGCCGAATTGACGTGGGTTAGTCGCGTCAGGTACGAGTACTGAAAATCAAACTAGGGGGATCCGATGCTTTCGATCGCAGTTTGGCATATCGCGATGCTGGTGTTCTGCGCCATAGGTGCTATTGCATGGCGAGGGGGGGTGGGAAAAAAGCTTGGCATATTCCTAGCTCTTGCCGTGGCCACGATTGGATTCGCGTGGCTTCCCATAGAGAACTTCCCAACCTTTTGGTTTGCGTTTGCCATTCCCCTGCTCTTCGCACTACTGGCGGCATGGCGCTTATCTGGAATTCGGCGATGGGCACTTCTCATCCCATCCTTTGCGCTCCTTGCGATGTTGGCCGGAATTGGCGTCGCCATGTCGGTGAGCAATGCATCTAACCCAGTGGATGGCGTTGCCAATGTGCGGACATATAGCAAAGCTCAGGCAGCGGTGAAGGACCGCTTGAACGATCCTGACTCAGCAAAGTTCAGGGGCTTGAGGATCAACGACTACCACGGAAAGCGCTTTGTATGTGGCGAGGTGAATGCACGGAACCGAATGGGTGGACTAACTGGCTTTACGCGATTCTATCTTCCCATTGATGACATCATTCCTTTCCCTACATTCAATGAGGGCGGCGATAGTGCTTCATTCCTTGACCTCATGAGAACGTGCTACGGCGATGATTGGGACAAGCGTTAGCAGGTGGCTGCTGTTTGCAGGCATCCACTGAAACGCGTGAGTGCTTGACAACATCGCTCGACCTGCGATCATTCCTCACGATGGGATAACTAAACCCATCTAAAGACCGAAGCCCGCCCTGTGCGGGCTTTTTATTTGCCCGAGCCATGGACTTGTGCGCAGTAGTCCGCGAATGCTTTACAACGTCCGAAAACCGTACAAATAATGTTCTCGTTGGCGAAGTCATCCGCCATGCAAGACCGCCGATAACCGGTGTGAGGCGCAGGACACATACGAGCCGAAGGGCTGGCACGCAACACGGCATTTGAGCCAGGTGCAACACGCGCGATCACCGGTAGACCCAAGTAGTCATGGGCTGGTGCGGGCAACGCAAGGTTGCCCACTGCTGTTCGATCCTGAACCTAGCGAACCCGAACCCGACTTGAGCTCTTAACCGTCGCTCCGCGCATGCGCGCGGCCGTCCATCTGTTTTGAGGAAAACCCATGACTACCACCGCACGTCCCACTGGCGACGACGCCAACCTGCGCCCCTTGGCGCACCAAATCCCATCCGCCTGCGCGCGCCTGGGGATTTCCCGGTCTTCCTTGTACGAACTCATGGGCAGCGGAAAGCTGAAAAACTTCCACGTCGGCCGTCGCGTATTGATCGCGGAAAGCGAGCTGCAGCGCTTTGTCGATGAAGCGATGCAGGAGGCCGCATGAGTACCTGCACCGTCCTCGCGAAAGCGCACCCATTGAGTGGTGAGTGGCTCACCTCCGAGATGCCTTCCGGCCAGACGATTGCCCAGATGATGGGTGAACAGGCCAGCCCTAGCTGCAATGTGACCATCGGTGGCCACGCTGTGCCGCACGTCATGTGGAACAAAGTGCGGCCGCGCTCCGGACAAACGATCCACGTCCTAGGTGTGCCCCAGGGCGGCGGTGGCGGGAAGATCCTGCGCACGGTCGCTATGGTTGCGCTGGTCGCGTTGAGCAGCGGTGTAGCCGCCGGCACTATCGGTGCAAGCTTCTTCGGAAGCTACGCGGCTCTTGGCGGCGCAGCAATCATGATCGGCGGCTCTGTCGTTGGCGACCCGTTGATTGCCAGGGAGGGCCAGTCGTGAGCCTTCTCAACTGTTTCATTGCAGAAGACCGCGCGCTCGTGGCCGTCGACACCTGCATGGCGCCGATCGTATCTGGCAACGCCGCGGACCTCGCGCGTCGTGCTCATGGAAGCAAGATTCTCACGCTGCCCCACGCAAACGTGGTGTTGGCCGCACGCGGCGAGATGAATTTCTTCAACTGGCTGGCGAGCGACCTAAACCGGGCCATGCTCGATGGCTACGACGCGATGGCCGAGCGCATGCAGAGCCTTCTTGAGAAGAACCTCGAGGCCTTCATGGAGGTAGTCGCCATCCCCCACGGCGTCGCTTCCTTCCCCGGCGCAGAAATCCTCATGGTTGGCTGGTCGCGTGCGACGAATCGCATGCAGGCCGCCGTTTGGAAATGCGACCCCGGCGAGAAAGCCTTCCGCGTCGCTCGCGTGGTTCCGTGGATGGCTAGCCCGAACCCAGGTTACGCAGAATTGCCGTCACCGCCGAGCTCAGCCGAACGCATGACAGCTATCGCGCGCGATCAGGTTGATCTCTTGCGCTCATTACCCGTCGCCGTGGCCGTAGGTGGCCGTCTACTGCTCGCGGAACTGACGCGCGACTCGATCAGCATCCAAAGCATTGCCGACCTGGAGGTGCATCCATGACCCAAGCACTAGTTGAACTGACCCCGGATCACGAAGCCACCGCCTGGCGTCTGATGGATGCTGTCGACGCTGCGCAGGAAAGCGGCGACGTAGATGTCCTATTGTTGGCCATCGGCGCATTCTTCGACTGGCAAATCGAAGTCGGGTTGCTGACCGCCGACGACTTCCGTAAGTGGACGCTCCCGCATCTCCGCGACGTGATGCGTGTCATGGTCGAGCTGGACCACGAGCTGGCGGACTCGCAGGCGGAAATCGCCGTCGGCAAGATGGACGGACGTGACGGGATGGCCGATGCAGGTTGGGCTGCGCTTGTGCTCGACGCCTATACCAACGCCCGCCAAGACTTGGGTCTCGACACCCTCATGACACCCGAGCTTCGCGCTTCCTTTACCCGTCTCGCTCGCAACATCGAAACCCGCACCGACTTGGCTTGCCAACTATTGCATCGCCACGCGCATAAGCCGTTCAGCCCGGCCCAAGGTGACCATGCCGAAGCGTGGAGCACCTGCAAGGGAGCTCGGCGCGAAGCGCAGGACATTCTCGAACTGCTCGACGCGCCGATTGAAGAACGCGAGGGCTGGTATTTGCAACGTCATTTGCCGCAGGGAGGCAACGACGAATGATGGAACCGACAAAAAGCAAAGCCCCGGCGGGCACCGGGGCTGAGCAAGAAAACACGCGTGACGAGTCGCACGTCCACGCTACCGCTGGCGGCGATCGTTTGCAATGGCTTGCCGTGCCGGCGGAAAGGGGTGGCTATGACGGATGAGGTGATGCGATCCATCAACTTCACCCGCGCCGACCAGGTCGAGTTCAAACCCACTGACTGGCTCATTGATGGCTGGCTGGTGAAGGACACGTTGGCAGGCCTAGTTGCGCCATCAGGCGCGTGCAAGAGCTTCCTCGCCATCGACTGGGCGTGCCGCGTTGCCACCGGATCGCTCTGGTTTGGGCGCAACGTCAAGCAGGGGGCTGTGTTCTATTTGGCCGGCGAGGGCCGTACCGGCCTGCGCAAGCGAATCGCAGCGTGGGAGCGGCACAACGGCATCAGCATCGAGGGCGCTCCACTTTTCTTGGCCGACAGTCTGCCGATCCTCTGCGAAGACTATGCGCACGTCGGAATTATTAACTCCATTGAGGACATTGCCGAATCCATCTTTTTCGATTCTGGCTGCGATCCTGAGTTGATCGTGATCGACACAGTGGCGAGGGCCATGGGTGGTGCGAACGAAAACAGCAGCGAGGATATGGGGCGACTCATACGTGCATGTGATTCGTTGCGCACGCGCTGGGGTGCCACGGTGCTCACCGTGCACCACACCGGCCACGATCCCAACAACCAGGAGCGTGGGCGCGGCAGTAGCGCGTACAAGGCCGCGCTCGACTCAGAGATGGTGATCAAGCCAGGTGACCCGGATTTCACCCTCAAGGCCACCAAGGCGAAAGACTGGGCTGAGCCAACACCGCTGACATTGCGCCGCGTCCCGGTGGAGATCGAACTACCCCAACTGGATGGGAAGATCCTCCTGGAAACGAGCCTCGCCCTGCACGATGCGACGGGAGCAATGGTGGAGTCAAAACGACAGGCGGCAGTCATCGAGATGTTCCGCCAGGGAAAGTCACAGAGAGAGATCGCCGAGGAAACAGGAACACCTCGGACCACCGTGCAGCGATGGCTGAAGAAAGCAGCATGACGGCCCTGGCCCACTCAGGGTCTTATAGACCCCTGAGGTGGGCGGGCCATGGCCCACCGGGCCGGCCCGCATGTGGCCCGCACTGAAAAACGGGCCATGTCATGCCAGGAAGCCTGCTTTTTCGACCCTCGCGACCCCTAAAAAAGGGCTGAGAACCCGCATTCTTATGCGGTTCTCACGGATTGGTGCGACGGCGAGGGTGCCAGCACCAGTGAGAATTTTTAGAAAAACCAATCACTTACACGTGCTCGCCTAGCAGGCGTCCGGAGCACGACTGAAATCACTCTTTCTGCCTGCTCAAGGCAGTTCAAACAGCCGCAAACCTTTGTGGATGGCGGCTTCGCACGCGCACGTTAAAAACGGCGCTCAAAACACACCGTAAGGACACCCTGAAATGACCGACAACATCCGCCTGCACCTTCCCGCCGAACTGCTCGGCGCGTATGACCGCTCCACCTCGCGCATGACTCCCACGCTCATGAAGGTCCGCTTCGGCAACACGCCTGCCATCGCCAAGCGCACGTCTGAGGCCGCCGCCCTGGCGGACGCTGCCGACCAAGCGCGCCGCGCCTGGGAGTCCATCCATAGCCTGCACTGGTCGAGCGCCAGCGACACCACTGCGACCGAAGGCGCGCGCCTGGTGCGTAGTGCGAAGTTCGCCAAGCAACAGATGGAACAGATCAACACCGCCACCGATGCCGCCCTGACCGCCGCGGAGCGCCGCCTTGAGACGCTGAAGGCCAAAATGGACGCAGCCATTGCACCGCCTGCCTCTGCAGGCGTAGCCACGATGGATGCCGAGGCACGCGCCATGCTCCGCGCCACCACGGACCCGGCCGCCGCCCTGAAGCTGGCACGCGCGCATCCTCGCGCCGTGGCCACCGCGTCGCCGGAGCTGTGCGGCCTCGCGCCCGAGGTGCACGCCAACATCCGCACCGAACACCTGCGCACCACGCTGCCCGAGGAAACGGCGGACTACTCCGACCTGCTGGAGGCCGTCCAGGCCGCCGGTGCGGCACGCAAGGAGCTGGAGTCGAGCGCCAACGACATGATCGACTTCTCGACCGCCGGCCGCCTGGCTGGGGGTGCGGCATGAGGACCGCGGACGAGCAGCGCGCCTTGACCGATGCCATGCGTGCCGAGCTGGAGCCCATGACGCTGCGCGAGGCGCTGGCCTGGGGTAATGGCCACTTCGGAGCCCTGGATAACATGCTGGTCCGCCTCGCGCACAACGCGGACGGCACGCCCGCTGACACGTTCGCTGCAGCCGATGCATTGCGTGCATGGGCGGAGCGCATCCAGGCGTTCGCGGCCATCGTGCAGGCCAAGGCACCGCAGCCGCCGAAGCGTCGAGACTGACTCATGGGCCGGCGATGCCTTGTTTGAGATTGGTCCGAGCAACGGCATCGCCGGCCTCCTTTTATGCACACTTTCAAGGAATCATGATGGGACGACCTAAACGCGTCGCAGTAGACCGCAAGCCACCGCGCGGAGCAGAGCAGCGCATCCGCCTATGGTCGAGCGAGGGCGCCACGGTGAAGGGCATCGCCCGCTCACTCGGCGTGTCTCTGGAAACGCTCAACGAATGGATGGAGCGCCATCCCGAGCTTCGTGCGGCGATGGACGAAGGCCGCGAGGCTGAGCACAAGGTGCTCCACAACGCGCTCTACAAGCAGGCCGAGAAGGGCAACATCGTGGCCGGCATCTTTTTGCTAAAGACCCGGCACGGCTATCGCGAAGGCGATCAGACCGGCGTGGCCAACAAGGTGTCCGTCACGTTCAACGTACCCGGCGCCCTCACGCCGGAGCAGTTCCGCAAAGGACGAGTGATCGAGCATGAGCCAAGCACAGACGATTGATCTAAACGAGTTCCAGCAGGGCGCCATGGCGGTGCCCGAGGAATTCGACATATTCCTTGGCGGTGGCCGTGGTGGCGGCAAGAGCTACGCCCTGGCGTTGCTTTGCTTGCGCCACGCCGAGCAGTACGCCGAGCAGGCACGCATGCTGTACATCCGCCGAAGCTACAAAGGCCTGGCCGACTTCGAGCTGGTATGCCGCGACCTGTTCGGAAAGGTCTATGGCACAGCAGCGAAGTACAACGCCGCCGAGCATGTGTGGCGATTCCCGAATGGTGCGTATCTCGAACTAGGCCAGCTCGAGAGTCATGCCGACTACGCCAAGTATCAGGGCCGGTCCTTCACCACGTTGTTGGTCGACGAGGCTGGGCAGTTTCCCGATCCGTCACTGCTGGACATCCTGCGATCCAACATGCGCGGCCCGCGCGGCATGCCTATCCGCATGATCGTAGCGGCCAACCCTGGCGGCCCGGGTCACCACTGGCTCGCGAGTCGCTACGTGTTCCGCGCTGCGCCCTGGACGATGTTTGATGAGCCCAAGAGCAAGCGCCCGTGGGTGTATGCGCCATCGACGTTCGCCGACAACCGCTTCATCGATCGCGAGCAGTACGCCGACCAGTTGGAGAGTGCCTGCCCGGACGATCCCGAGTTGCTGCGCGCATGGGTCGATGGCGATTGGGCGGTGAACCGCGGCGCGTACTTTGCCAGCGTGCTGGACGAGACACGCAACGCCGTGGAGTCGTGGGACGAGATACACGAGGGCTGGGATACCTTCCTGGCGCACGACTTCGGCAGTTCGGCGCCGAGTGCCACCTATGTGTTCGCCCGGTCACCAGGTGCTACGGTCGGCGAGCGTTATTACCCGCGCAATAGCCTGGTTATCGTGGACGAGCTGGCGACGTGCAAGCGTGGCAACGTCAATGCCGGCCTGGGCTGGACGGTGCCGGTGCTGGCCGAGAACATCATCGACATGTGCAAGCGGTGGGGCATCCGTCCGCATGGCGTGGCCGACGATGCGTGCTTTGCCAAGACGGGCCACGGTGCCGGCTCCATTGCCGACGAGTTCCGCCACACCGGCGTCTATTTCGAGCCGGCGCGCAAGGCTGACCGCATCACGGGCTGGAACCGCATGCGCCGCTTGCTGGCTGATGCAGGCAGTGTCGACAAGCCAGGGCTCTACATCGCCCGTCGCTGCGAATACTTCTGGGCCACAGTGCCCATGCTGCCGCGCGATCAGAAGCGCATCGAGGACGTGGATAGCACCGGGCCCGATCACGGGGCCGACGCGGTGCGCTATGGCTGTCTGCAAACACCTCGCATCGCGCTGGTGCAGCCGCTGCGCATCTGATTTTTATTTTGAGCGTATTTTTGAGCACAACGAAAAAGGCCACCCTTGTGGGGTGGCCTAAGTCGTTGATTTGCGTGGTGGGCGATGCAAGGATCGAACTTGCGACACCTGCCGTGTGAAGGCAGTGCTCTACCGCTGAGCTAATCGCCCGCCGAGCGCGCAAATATACGGGGTGTGGGGTGGGTGGTCAAGCCTTCCGGTGTAAAAAAGTCCGTGAGACGGCAGTTGATTGAAAGGTGAGTGAGTACAATGCTCGGCTTTTCACCTATTCGGCGCACGTCCATGGACTTCCTGACCCACCAGCTCGACCACATTCTCGGGTCCCTGCACCGCTTCGAACTGACGCCCTGGAAAATGGTGGGTTTCCTGGGCTCGGTGATGTTCACCAGTCGCTGGTTCGTGCAGCTGTACTACACGCGCAAGCTCAAGCGTGTGGTGATGCCGCTGTCGTTCTGGTGGCTGTCGGTGATTGGCAGCGCGCTGCTGCTGTCCTACTTCATCTTTGGCAAGAACGACTCGGTGGGCATCCTGTCCAATTTCTTCCCGTCCTTTGTCTCCGTGTACAACCTGGTGGTGCACATGCGTGAGGTAAAGCGGCGCGGGCTGGTGGAAAGCGAGGTCTGAGGAAAGTCGTCGCGCCTCCTCACGTGGAGGCGCGGTCGCGAGGCGACCTGATTCACGGGTATTGACGGAGCGCTGCGGTCGCGCACAAGTGCGCTCCTACAAAGAAACGACCACCTTGCAGGAGCGCACTTGTGCGCGACCGGCCTTGCGGCGACCTCAGTCCGGGTCGTAATCCAGGTTCGGCGCCAGCCAGCGTTCGGCTTCCTCGCGCGTCCAGCCCTTGCGCTTGGCGTAGTCGTCGACCTGTTCGCGGGTCAGGCGGCCCACCACGAAGTACTGGCTGTCCGGGTGCGAGAAGTACCAGCCGGACACGGCCGCCGTGGGATACATGGCGAAGCTGTCGGTAAGTTCGATGCCGGCATGGTTCGTAGCATCCAGCAGCCGGAACAGCGTGCCCTTCTCGGTGTGGTCGGGGCAGGCGGGGTAGCCGGGGGCCGGGCGGATGCCGCGGTACTTCTCGTCAATGAGTGACTCGTTGTCCAGCGATTCGGCGGGCGCATAGCCCCAGAACTCGCGGCGCACGCGCTCGTGCAGGCGCTCGGCAAAGGCTTCGGCCAGGCGGTCGGCCAGGGCCTTGAGCAGGATGGCCGAGTAGTCGTCGTGCGACTGCTCGAAGCGGGCCACGTGTTCATCGATGCCGATGCCGGCAGTGACGGCGAAGCCGCCAATCCAGTCCTGCTTGCCGGCGGCCTTGGGCGCGACGAAGTCGGCGAGGCAGAAGTCCGGGCGTTCGACCGGCTTGTCGACCTGCTGGCGCAGGTGGTGCAGGGTGGTCTTCTTGCCGTCGTCAGTGTGCACGACCACGTCGTCGCCGGTGGATGCCGCCGGCCAGAAACCGATCACGGCGCGCGCGGTGAGCCACTTCTCGGCGATCAGCGTGTCCAGCATCGCCTGCGCGTCCTTGAACAGCTCGGTGGCCTGCGGGCCGACGATCTCGTCGGTGAGGATGGCGGGGTAACGGCCGGCCAGTTCCCACGCATTGAAGAACGGCGACCAGTCGATGTACCGGCGCAGTTCGGCCAGGTCGTAGTCGTTGAAGACGGTGATGCCGGGTTTCTTCGGCTGGGGCGGTTCGTAGGCCGCCCAGTCCGTGCTGTAGCGTTGCGCGCGGGCCTTGTCCAGCGGCACCAGCGGCTTGCCGCTGCCACGGTTGCGGTGGCGGTCGCGCACTTCGGCGTATTCGGCCTTCACCTTGGCGATGAAGTTGTCGACCAGCTCCTTGCTCACCAGCGACTGCGCCACGCCCACGGCGCGCGAGGCATCTTTCACCCACACGGTGGGCGACTTGTAGTGCGGCTCGATCTTCAGCGCGGTATGCGCGCGCGAGGTAGTGGCGCCGCCGATCATCAGCGGGATGGTGAAGTTCTGGCGCTGCATTTCGCGCGCCACCTGGCTCATTTCTTCCAGTGACGGCGTGATCAGGCCCGACAGGCCGATGATGTCCGCATTCTCGGCAATGGCGGTTTCCAGGATCTTCTGCGTGGGCACCATCACGCCCAGGTCGACCACGTCGAAGTTGTTGCAGCGGAGTACTACACCGACGATGTTCTTGCCGATGTCGTGCACGTCGCCCTTCACCGTGGCCATGACGATCTTGCCGTTGGATTTGCCGGCATCGCCCGTGCGCGCCTTTTCCTCTTCGATGAAGGGGATGAGGTGGGCCACGGCCTTCTTCATCACACGGGCGGATTTCACCACCTGCGGCAGGAACATCTTGCCGGCGCCGAACAGGTCGCCGACCACGTTCATGCCATCCATCAGCGGGCCTTCGATGACGTCGAGCGGGCGGGTGGATTCCAGGCGGGCCAACTCGGTGTCTTCCACCACGTACTGGTCGATGCCATGCACCAGCGCGTGGCTGAGGCGCGCGCGCACGGGCTTCTCGCGCCAGGCCAGGTTTTCGACGACGACTTCGCCCTTCTTTGCCTTGTAGTTGTCGGCAATCTCCAGCAGGCGCTCGGTAGCATCGCTGCGGCGATTGAGCACCACGTCTTCGACGCGCTCCCGCAGTTCCTCGGGAAGGTCGTCGTAGATCATCAGCGCGCCGGCGTTGACGATGCCCATGTCCATGCCCGCCTTGATGGCGTGGTAGAGGAACACGGAGTGGATGGCCTCGCGCACCACGTTGTTGCCGCGGAACGAGAACGACACGTTCGACACGCCGCCGGAGACATGCGTATCGGGGAAGCGGCGCTTGATTTCGCGGGTGGCTTCGATGAAGTCCACCGCGTAGTTGTTGTGTTCCTCGATGCCGGTGGCGATGGCAAAGATGTTCGGATCGAAAATGATGTCTTCGGGCGGAAAATCGAGTCGGGTGGTGAGCAGTTCGTAGGCGCGTGAACAGATCTCCACCTTGCGTTCGCAGGTGTCGGCCTGACCCTGTTCGTCGAACGCCATGACCACCACGGCGGCGCCGTACTGCTGCACCTTGCGCGCGTGCTCCAGGAACAGGTCCTCGCCTTCCTTCATGGAGATGGAGTTGACGATGCCCTTGCCTTGCAGGCAGCGCAGGCCCGCTTCGATCACGGTCCACTTGGACGAATCCACCATCACCGGCACACGGGCGATGTCCGGCTCGGCCGCGATCAGGTTGAGGAAGCGCGTCATGGCCGCTTCCGAATCGATCAGGCCTTCGTCCATGTTCACGTCGATGATCTGCGCGCCGCTGGCTACCTGCTGGCGCGCGACATCCACCGCTTCCTCGTAGCGATCTTCCTTGATGAGCTTGCGGAATTGCGCGGAGCCGGTGACGTTGGTGCGTTCGCCGACGTTGACGAAGAGCAGGTCGGGCGTGATGACCAGCGGTTCAAGGCCGGAGAGTCGGGTGTGGCGGGGCATCATGCGGTTTCCGCCTCTCCGTGTTGGGGAGAGGATTGGGTAAGGAAGATCTGGAGTGTCGGATGGCGATATTTGTCCTCACCGTCATTCCCGCGAAAGCGGGAATCCAGCGTCTTTCGCCTTTGCCAGCACACTGCGAAGAGCAAAGGCACGGGATTCCCGCCTCCGCGGGAATGACGGTGAGGAAGACCAGGCGCTGCGTTGTTGCTGGCTTGACTGGAAGCCACGTCGTACTGCATTACGCCGCAACCTGCGCTTCGCCCGGAAGCACGCGCGGCGTGACATCGCGCACCGCTTCCGCAATCGCCTTGATATGCGCCGGCGTGGTGCCGCAGCAGCCGCCCACCAGGTTGAGCAGGCCATCGCGGGCGAAGCCGCCGATCACGGCAGCCATCTGCTCCGGCGTTTCATCGTACTCACCGAAGGCGTTGGGCAGTCCGGCGTTGGGATGGGTGCTGACGAAGCAGGTGGCGGTGTTGGCGAGCACCTGCACGTGCGGGCGCAGGTCTGCCGCGCCCAGTGCGCAGTTGAGGCCTACGGAAATCGGGCGCGCGTGCTGCACGGAGTAGTAGAACGCTTCGGCCGTCTGGCCGGAAAGCGTGCGGCCGGAGCGGTCGGTGATGGTGCCGGAGATCATCACCGGCAGACGCGCGCCACGCTCGCGGAACAGTTCGCTGATGGCGAACAGCGCGGCCTTCGCGTTGAGCGTGTCGAAGATGGTTTCCACCATGATGATGTCAGCGCCACCATCCACCAGGCCGGCAGTGGCTTCGGTGTAGTTGGATACCAGTTCTTCGAAGGTGACGTTGCGAAAGCCGGGGTCGTTCACGTCCGGCGACAGCGAGGCGGTGCGGCTGGTGGGACCGAGCACGCCGATGACAAAGCGGGGCTTGTCGGGCGTTTTCGCTTCGAATGCGTCGCACGCGGCGCGAGCCAGGCGTGCGCCTTCCCGGTTCAGCTCGTACGCCAGGTGTTCCAGGTGATAGTCCGCCTGGCTGATGCGCGTGGAGTTGAAGGTGTTGGTTTCGACCAGATCCGCGCCGGCCTCCAGATAGGCCTCGTGCACGCCACGAATGATGTCTGGCGTGGTCAGCGTGAGCAGGTCGTTGTTGCCCTTGAGGTCGCAGCTGCCCGGGTGGTCGTGCGCGTGCGCGCTGTCGTGGCCGTCCACGAAGCGTTCGCCGCGGAACGCGGTTTCATCCAGCTGGTGGCCTTGCAGCATGGTGCCCATGCCGCCGTCGATGATCAGGATGCGTTCGCGCAGGCCCTTTTCGAGAAGGGCAACGCGGTCGGGGTGCAGCCAGGGGAGGGTGCTCATGGGGGATTCCTCTCGTTACGGCTTGCGCGCCAGCAGGCTGATCACTTCAAAGTGCGGTGCCTTGCGTTCGCGGCTCAGGCGCGTACAGCTCAACGCGTCCAGGCCGGCCTTCTGGGCATAGCCGGTCAACTCGTCGTGGGAGAAGCCGAGGTTGCGGTGATCGAACGGCTCCACCACGGCACGGTGGTTGTGTTTGCCCAGCGTCACGGCCAGCAGGCGACCGCCGCTACGCAGCACGCGCGCCGCTTCGGCGACGGCCTTTGCCGGGTGTTCGGCGTAGGTGAGGGCGTGCAGCATCAGCACAAGATCAAAACGACGTTCGCCCAGGTCGAGTGCATGCATGTCGCCCTGGCGTACTTCGACGTTGGTGAACGGCTTGAGGCGTTGCGAGGCGGCTTCCACCACGCGTTCGCTGCTGTCCACGCAGACAATGGAATGCGCGTGCGGCGCCAGCAGTTCGGCGGTGATGCCGTCGCCGGAGGCGATATCCAGCACGTCGCCGGTTTCCAGCAGCTGCAGCAGCGAGCGGGCCAGGGTTTCCCAGGTGCGGCCGGGCGAATAGTGGCGCTCCATGTCGCCGGCCACGGTGTCGGCCCAGCCTTCTTCGCTGGCGCGCTGGGCGAGCACGCCCGGCAGGCGCTCGGCGTCTTCGCGCAGCAGCGCGTCGTCGATGTTCTCGCGCAGGGACTTCAGCAGCACCTGCAGGTATTCGTCGGTTTCGCCATTGGCCCGGTAGTAGGCGGACACGCCGGCGCGGCGGTCGCGAACCAGTTCGGCTTCCTTGAGCTTGGCCAGGTGGGTGGACACGCGCGGCTGCGCCAGGTGGAGCACGGCGGCCAGCTCGGCCACGGTCAGTTCCTCGCGCTCGAGCAGGGCGAGCAGGCGCACACGGGTGGGGTCCGCCAGCAGGCGCAGCACGCTGGAGGCGGTAGCCAGGTCCATGGGTATCCTTATATCGCGATGCAGAGATACATAAGGCTAGGCCCGGGCGGGCAGGGCGTCAAGTCGAAGGTGTTCCGTCTATGTAGGAGCGCACCCTGTGCGCGACCGATACAGCGCGGGGACCCGGTCGCGCACAGGGTGCGCTCCTACAAGCGGCGGGCGGAAGCGGGCCTTGCTGCACCCGCACAGAGGTCTTGGCGCGGGCCGGGCTAAAATTGAGGGCTTCCCTGATCCCCCTTGGAGCCTTTCATGGATTTCCGCTTTACCGACGACCAGCTGTCCATCCAGGCCATTGCCCGCGACTTTGCGCAGAAGCGCATTGCGCCGGTGGCGGCTGAGCTGGACGAGAAGGGGGAATTCCCGCTCGACAACATCCGCGAGATGGGTCAGCTGGGCCTGATGGGCATCGAGGTGCCCACCGAGTACGGCGGCGCGGGCATGGATCCGATTGCCTACGTGCTGGCGATGATCGAGATCGCCTCGGCCGACGCCGCCACGGCGACCATCATGTCGGTCAACAACTCGCTGTTCTGCACCGGCATCCTCAAGCACGGCAATGAAGAGCAGAAGCAGAAGTACGTGCGAGCCATCGCGCAGGGCGAGGCCATTGGCGCGTACGCACTGACCGAGCCGCAGTCCGGTTCGGACGCCTCGGCCATGCATACCCGTGCGACGAAGAATGCCAACGGTGACTGGGTCATCAACGGCAAGAAGAGCTGGATCACCTCCGGCATGGTGGCGCGCTACATCATCCTGTTCGCCATCACCACGCCGGGCATCGGCGCCAAGGGCGTGTCGGCTTTCATCATTGACACGCAGCTGCCGGGTTTCCACGCCGGCAAGAGCGAGCCCAAGCTGGGCATCCGCGCTTCGGCCACCTGCGAAATCGAATTCAGCGATTACGTGTGCCCGAAGGAAAACCTGCTGGGCGAAGAGGGCAAGGGCTTTGCCATGGGCATGAGCCTGCTCGATGCGGGCCGCATCGGCATCGCTTCGCAGGCCGTGGGCATTGCGCGCGCGGCGTACGAGGCTTCGGTGCAGTGGTCGCGTGACCGCAAGGCATTCGGCCAGCCGATCGGCACGTTTCAGATGACGCAGGCCAAGATCGCCGACATGAAGTGCAAGCTCGACGCCGCCATGCTGCTCACGCTGCGTGCCGCGTGGACCAAGGGCGAGGTGGAGAAGCATGGCGGCCGCTTCGGCACCGAAGCGTCCATGGCCAAGTTGATGGCGTCCGAAGCGGCCATGTGGATTTCGCACCAGGCGGTGCAGATCCACGGTGGCATGGGCTACTCCAGGGAAATGCCGCTGGAACGCTACTTCCGCGATGCCAAGATCACCGAGATCTACGAGGGCACCAGCGAGATCCAGCGCATCGTGATTGCCCGCGCGGAAACGGGCCTGCGCTGAGCGTTGGTCGGAAAGCCCCCGGCTCGTGCCGGGGGCTTTTTTATGGATGCCGTGCCAACGGCACTGCCTTTTGTGGGAGCGCACCCTGTGCGTGACGGCTCTGTGCCCGGCCGTCGCGCACAGGGTGCGCTCCTGCAGGTGCGACAAAGCGTTGGTTGACGACCGTCAGGCAATCGCAAATACTTGCGATCAGCCACAGGACTGGCGCTCCCTCCAGCCACGGACGGCCCTCTTTTTCCTGCTGCCGGCGGCGTTTATCGTCGCCGGCGGCAGTTTTTTTGCCTGACGGCACCACGCGCCGAGGCGACCCACGCAGGCCCGCCAAGGCACGTCGGGAACTGACCGAACGCGGCCATATCGATGGCCCGATGGCGGTCTCACCAAGTCACGAGGAAGGGCGGGCCGCTGCCCGCACAGCGGTTTTCCGCGAGTCCGGCCGCCCCGACGGTGCGCGGCACGATGGTTGCTTCGTGACACGGATCCCAAGCCACGCGCCACGAGCCGCCCATGTCAGACGTCGTCGAGAAGCTGGAAGAAGAAAGCATGGTCTACAAGACCCTGCTGGAGTCCACCAAGGCCATTCCCTGGCGCATCCAGTGGGACAGCCTGTCGTTTTCCTATATTGGCCCGCAGATCGAGGAATTGCTGGGCTGGGCGCCGGACAGCTGGGTCAGCGTGCAGGACTGGGCCGAGCGCATCCACCCGGAAGACCGCGACTGGGCGGTGAACTTCTGCGTGGCCCAGTCCAAGGCCGGCGTCGACCACGAGGCCGACTATCGCGCGCTGTGCAAGGACGGCAGCTACGTGTGGATCCGCGACGTAGTGCATGTGGTGCGCAAGAACGACGGCAGCGTGGATGCACTGGTCGGTTTCATGTTCGACATCAGCGAGCGCAAGCGCACCGAGCAGCGCCTGATGGAACTGCAGCGGGAGCTGGAAACCCTGTCCTTCAAGGACGGCCTCACCGGCATCGCCAACCGTCGCCGTTTCGACACCGTGTTCCAGGAAGAGTGGGATGGTGCCCGGCGCAGCGGACGCCCTTTGTCCCTGCTCATGCTCGATATCGATTACTTCAAGCAATACAACGACCACTACGGCCACGTGCAGGGTGATTACTGCCTGAAGGTGGTGGCCAAGACGCTGGAGAAGGCCGTGCGCGGCCCGCGTGATTTCCTGGCTCGCTTCGGTGGCGAAGAGTTCGTGCTGGTGCTGCCGGACACGGATGCCGCCACCGCGGCACAGGTGGCGGAGCGTTGCCACGAATTCATTCGCGGCGAGTGGATTCCGCACGAGCGCTCGATGGCCGGCATGGCGTTGAGCATGAGCATTGGCGCGGGCACCGTGGTGCCGATGCAGAACGACGAGCGCCAGGCCTTCCTTGAACTGGTCGACCGCCGGCTGTACTCGGCCAAGGTGCGCGGCCGCAACACCACGGTCAGCGGCGAGCAGTGAGCCGGGCGCTCGCCGTTCCGGCGAGCCATCCGCACAAAGAAAAAGCCCCGGTCTCGCGACCGGGGCTTTTTGTTCAACGACCGGTGGACCCGGATTACGCGCCGCGGCGCGGATCCGAATCGAACGGCTGCATCGGGCCCTGCGTGGTGCCGCCACCGCCCTGCGGCGGGGTGCCGCCGTGGCTGTCTTCGGCAGCGCTGCCATGGGCCTGGCGGATGGTGTTCGATGCCTCATCCAGCTTGTCGCCGAGTAGGCGACGCACCGTCACGTAGAACACCGGGATCAGCAGCAGACCCAGGAACGTGGCGAAGAACATGCCGCCGATCACGCCCGTACCGATGGAGTGACGGGAGTTGGCGCCGGCGCCGGTCGAGATGGCCAGCGGGAACACGCCCAGGATGAACGCCATCGAGGTCATCAGGATCGGGCGCAGTCGCAGGCGGGATGCCGTGACCACCGACTGGAACAACGAGTGCCCAGCCTGCTGCTGCTCCACTGCGAACTCCACGATCAGAATCGCGTTCTTCGCTGCCAGACCGATCACCGTGATCAGGCCGATCTTGAAGTACATGTCGTTCGGCAGGCCGCGCAACATCGAGAACACGACCGTACCCAGCAGACCCAGCGGCACCACCAGCAGCACGGCGACCGGAATCGACCAGCTCTCGTACAGTGCGGCAAGGCAAAGGAACACGATCACGATCGACAGCACCATCAACAGCGTTGCCGAGTTGCCGGCCAGGATTTCCTGGTACGACTGACCCGTCCAGTCCGCGCCGTAGCCCTTGGGCAGGTCGTTGTCCACGATGCCCTGCAGGGCGCTCATGGCCTGACCGGTGGAGAAGCCCGGCGCTTCGTTACCGACGATTTCCACGGCGGCGTAGCCGTTGTAGCGGGTAAGGGCAGGGGAGCCCATATCCCAGTTGGTCTTCACCACGCTGGAAACCGGGATCATGTTGTACGGGTTGACCGTGGACGCATACGTCGACGTGGACGCACTACCCGAGGACAGGCTGCTGGGCGTGTAGATGTGCTGCAACGCATCCGGGCCCATGCGGTAGGCCTGGTCCGCCTGCAGGTACACGCGCTTCACGCGGCCGGCATAGACGAAGTCGTTGACATACACCGGCGCCAGCATCAGCTGGATGGCGGTGTACACATCGCTCACCGACATGCCCATGGCCTGAGCCTGCACGCGGTCCACCTTCAGGTCCCACTGCGGCGCATCGGGCAGCGAGTTCGGGCGCACGCCGAACAGTGCCTTGTTGCCGGCGGCCTTGCCCACCACGGTCGCCATGGCCTGCATCAGCTCGCCATGCGACTGGCCGGCGCGGGCCTGCAGGTACATGTCGATACCGCCGAACTGGCTGAGGCCACGGATGGTCGGCAGGTTCACCACGAAGATCTGCGCATCGCGGATGCCGTGGAACACGCCGTTGGCCTTCATGATCAGCTCGTCGGCGGTGATGTCGCGCTCCTTCCAGTCCTTCAACTTGATGAAGGCCATGCCGGTGCTTTCGCTCTGGCCGATGAAGCTGAAGCCGCTGATCTGGTACATGCCGACGACGTCGTCGTTGAGCGGACTCTTCTTGAGGCGCTCACGCATCTCGGCCATCACCTCCTGCGTGCGGTGCAGGGTGGCACCCGGCGGCAGGTTGACGATGGCGAGGGCAAAGCCCTGGTCTTCGTTGGGCACGAAGCTGGTCGGCAGGCGCGTGTACAACAGGCCGGCCAGGCCAGCAACCAGCACGAACACCAGCATCCAGCGGGGCGCATGGCGAGCTGCGCTGCCGATGTGACCGCTGTAGGTGTGCGTGACCTTGTCGAAGATGTTGTTGAAGCCGCGGTAGATGACGTTCTTTTTGTGCTCGTGCGTCGGCTTCAGGATGGTGGCGCACAGCGCCGGCGTGAACGACAGTGCAAGGAACGCCGAGAAGCCCATCGACACGGCAATGGTCAGCGCGAACTGCTTGTAGATCACGCCCGAGGCGCCCGGCTGCAAGGCCGAGGGCACGAACACCGCCGCGAGCACCACGGTAATGGCCACCACTGCACCGGTGATCTGGCCCATCGCCTTGCGCGTGGCTTCCTTCGGCGACAGACCTTCCTCGGTCATGATGCGCTCGACGTTCTCGATCACCACGATCGCGTCGTCCACCACGATACCGATGGCCAGCACCATGCCGAACAGGGTCAGCTGGTTGATGGTGAAGCCCAGGGCCACCAGGCCGATGAAGGTACCCAGCAGCGCCACCGGGATCACTAGGGTGGGGATCACCGTGGCACGGAAGTTCTGCAGGAAGATCAGCATCACCAGGAAGACCAGGATGATGGCCTCCACCAGCGTGTGCACCACTTCCTCGATGGAGATCTTCACGAACGGGGTGGTGTCGTACGGTGCGAACCAGGTGACGCCTTCGGGGAAGTCCCTCGAAAGCTCGGCCATCTTGGCCTTCACCGCATCGGCTACGTCGAGCGCGTTGGCGCCCGGCAGCAGCTGCACGCCCAGGCCGCCCACCTGCTGACCATTCCACGTGGCGGCCAGGCCGTAGCTCTGCGGACCGAAGTCGATGCGGGCCACGTCGCTCAGCTTGACCACGGTGCCGTCGTTGTTGGCGCGCAGGATGATGGCGCCGAACTCCTCAGGCGTGGAGAAACGACCCTCGGCGGACACCGTGGCGGTAAAGCCCTGGTCCTTCGGGGACGGGTCGGCGCCCAGCGAGCCGGCGGCGAACTGCACGTTCTGCGCCGCCACGGCGGCGACGACCTGGTTGGCGGCAAGGCCATAGCCCTGCATCTTGTCCGGGTTCAGCCAGATGCGCACGCCGTACTCGGCGCCGATCAGGCGGGTGGCGCCCACGCCGGGGATACGGCCAACCTGATCGGCGACCTGCGAGGCGATGATGTCGGCCAGGCGATTGCCATCGATGTCCGGGTTGCTGGACACCAGTGACACGAACATCAGGAAGTCAGGGTTGCTCTTGGCCACCACCACGCCCTGCTGGGTCACGGCGGTAGGCAGGCGCGGCTGGGCCAGCTGCACCTTGTTCTGCACCTGCACCTGGGCGATGTCCGGGTCGGTACCCGTTTCGAAGCTCAGTGTGATCGTGGTGGTGCCGTTGGAGTTCGACGACGAGCTGAAGTACAGCAGGTGGTCGATACCCGTCAGCTGCTGCTCGATCACCTGGGTGACGTTCTTCTCCATCGTGTCGGCGTTGGCGCCGGGATAGGTCGCCGACACCACCACCTGCGGAGGCGCGATGTTCGGGTACGACTCGATACCCATGTTCAACACGGAGATGGCGCCCACCAGAGTGATCAGGATGGCTACCACCCACGCGAAGATGGGGCGGTCAATAAAGAAACTCGGCATCTCAGTAGGCTCCCTTACTGCTTACCGGCCGGAGCCGGTTGCCCCTGCGCGCCGTTCTTCGGGCCCGGCTGCCACGGCGTGGCCTTGGCCGGCTTGCCGGGCTGCACCGTCTGCAGGCCGGACACGATCACCTGGTCGCCTGAGCTCAGGCCACTGGTGACGATCCAATTGCCGCCGCCCAGGTTCTCCGCGGCGACGTTCTTGCGTGCGACGTTGCCGTCGGCGCCGACCACCAGCGAATAGGCGCCTGTCACATCGCGCAGCACGCCTTCCTGCGGGATCAGGAACACGTTGTGCTGCTCGCCGAGGTTGGCCGTGAGGGTGACGTAGGTGCCCGGCAGCAGGCGGCGCTGCGGGTTGGCCAGCTGGGCGCGCAGGTTCACCGCACCGGTGGTGGGGTCCACCGTGGCGCCGGAGAAGTCCAGCACGCCGTTCTGGTCGTACTTGCTGCCATCGGGCAGGGTGACCTTGATCGAGGTCTTGCCCTGGTCCGACAGCGATACGTTGCCGGCGGACTGTGCGGCGCGCAGGCGATCCAGGTCGGCGGAGCTGACGGTGAAGTTCACGTACAGCGGATCGAGCTGGTCCACCGTGGTCAGCAGGGTCGAGCTGGAGCCGGTATCGGCGGCGCCGGCGCCGACGATGGCGCCTTCGGTGACCTGCTGCTGGCCGGCGCGGCCATCGATGGGCGAGGTCACGCGGGTGTAGCCGAGGTTGATCTTGGCGCTTTCCACCGCTGCCTGCAGCTGCTTCACGGATGCGGCGCTGCTGCGCTCGTTGGCCTCGGCAGCATCCAGGTCGGACTGCGAGATGTAGTTCTGCGGGCGCAGCTTGCGATAGCGGTCAGCCACGTTGTGGTAGTTCACATAGGTCGCCTGGCCGGCGGCCAGGTTGGCCTGGGCCGAGCTCAGCGCGGCCTGGTACACGGCCGGGTCGATCTCGAACAGGACCTGGCCCTGCTTCACGTCGGTGCCTTCCTGATAGACGCGCTTGAGCAGCACGCCCGCGACGCGCGCACGCACGTCGGCGCTGCGATAGGCGGACACGCGGCCCACCAGGTCCTTGGTCAGCGGCGTGCTCTGCGACTGGGCCTTCACCACACCAACTTCCGGCGGAGGCATCTGCGCGGGGCCTTGTTCCTTGCCTTTACCACAGGCGGCCAGGGAGAGCAGGCCAAGGCACAGCAGGGGTGTGCGCAATGACGTGGACTTCATGTGGGCTCCAATCTCTATTTTTAATGTGGTCGGGGGATGCAGCACGCCGACGCCTCTCCGGGCGGCGGCAAATGGGGCTTGCGACGAACACACAGCGGCCCCGCAAGTCCTGGGGCGCCGTGCAGGCAGACTCAGGATGGCGGGGCCCGGAAGCCGTGGCTCGTTCAGGCAATCGAGCTAAGACTATACCGTACAGTTTACAATTTGTAGAGCCACCCCCGGTGCGCCGTGGGGCCTTGCAAGGGCCGAGGGGACACGAGTCGCGGGCTTGGTGAGAACAGGTTCCTGTACCCCGTAGCGGGTCATAGGGCACTAATGTTGGCTGAATTCCGTGAAGGAAGGGTGTCGGCGTCCGGAAACGGCATGGGCCCCGCGCCCATGGTGCCAGCCGGTCGTGACCAAACGCCTGTGCCGATGGTCCGGTTGTATCCGGCGGCCAGCTGTTGGCAACGACAACAGGGGTACCCGGAAGGGGACGGGCAGGATTTCGCGGCCTCGGGAATCGATGTTGTCTGCACCGTTTTTCATCTGTTGCGATGCAACGTTTTGCGG
Organism: Dyella telluris; assembly: GCF_014297575.1. Lineage (NCBI taxonomy): Bacteria > Pseudomonadati > Pseudomonadota > Gammaproteobacteria > Lysobacterales > Rhodanobacteraceae > Dyella > Dyella telluris. The sequence continues at coordinate 3,850,257 of NZ_CP060412.1, forward strand.
ACGGAACGCCCGCGACATACGCACGGGTACTGCATCGCCCGCTCCGCAGCGGGTGCGCCGCGCAATGTCGGCAACACACGAGCGCGACAAGTTTTTCAAACGGTGCGCGCGCATCCCGGTTGCCGCAGGTTGTCACGGCAGCATGGCGGAAACACCCCCGCTCATCTTTGCTGCACAGGCGTCATGGCCTGCCGCTAGCTGAAGTGCAGCGTTTGCAGAGGTGGATTAGGCATGACGCGAGGCGTATCCTTTTGAGGCTTTTTTAGCCTCATTCCGTCTCCCCAACACAGTAGATGCCATGAACGCGATTCGTGCGGCTAGCAACAGCTCTCTCCCCACAGCTGTTCTTGAAGAATTGAAGCAAAGCGGACTCACCCAGCGCCTTGATGAGGCGCAATTTTTTATCAGCGCTTTCTTCTCGCGCATCTCCGACGGCGATCTTGAACTGCACACCGCCCGCGAATGGGCCGTGCTGATCGCCGACCTCCTCCATTTCATGCAGCAGCGCCAGCCGGGCCGTGCCTCGGTGCGCGTGGTCAGCCCGGCCACGGGCCACGCTGGCCGCAGCTATATCGAAGTCGTCACCGACGACATGCCCTTCCTGGTCGACACCGTCACCATGGTGGCCGCCGAGCACCTGCAGATCCATGCGGTGATCCACCCGGTGGTGGAGGTTTCCCGTGATGCCTCCGGCAAGCTGCTGAAGATCGGCGCCGCCGACGGCCAGCCGGAATCGGTCATGCACTTCGAAGTCGATCGCGTGGCGAACGACGAAGAGGCTGCCAAGCTCGCCTCCCGCCTTGAAGGCGCGCTGGAAGACGTGCGCGTGGTCGTGGCCGACTGGCCGAAGATGCGCGACCAGGCGCTGGCCATCGCCGATGACCTGCCGTCGCGCCAGCTGCCGCTGGATGCCGCGTCGGTGAAGGAAGCCGCGGAATTCCTGCGCTGGCTGGCCGACGACAACTTCACCTTCCTCGGTTACCGCGAATACGAAGTGACCGAGTCCGATGGCGAGGAAGTGCTGCGTGCGAACGAAGGTTCGGGCGCGGGCATCCTGCACAAGAGCGAGCGCTCGCTGGCGCCGCGTTCGCTGCGCTCGCTGGTCGCCAGCGACCTGCCGCAGTCCGGCTCCACCGATGCCATCATCCTCACCAAGACCAATGCGCGCTCGCATGCGCACCGCCCGGGCTACATGGATTACGTGGGCGTGCTCAAGTTTGACGCCAAGGGCAAGCCGGTGGCCGAGCAGCGCTTCCTGGGCCTGTTCTCTTCCAATGCCTATATGGCCCGTCCGCAGGACGTGCCGCTGGTGCGCCAGAAGTTCGAGTACGCCATGGAGCGCTCGGGCCTGAAGCGCGATTCGCATTCGGGCAAGGCACTGCGCCACATCCTGGAAACCCTGCCGCGCGACGAGCTGTTCCAGAGCAGCGACGAAGAGCTGTTCAACACGGCGATGGGTACGCTGGAACTGCGTCAGCGCGCCCGCACGCGGATCTTCGTGCGTCGCGACCGCTATGGCCGTTTCGTCACCTGCATCGTCTACGTGCCGCGCGAACGCTTCAACACCACGGTGCGCGAGCGCATCGAATCCATGTTGAAGGACTCCATGCGCGGCGAGAGCCTGGATTCGTCCGTGCTGATGGGCGAAGCCGCGCTGGTGCGCCTGCATGTGGTGGTGCGCCCGAAGATCGGCGACCAGGTGCAGTACGACACGGCCGAGCTGGAGAAGGGCGTGGCCGCCATCGTGCGCAACTGGCACGACGACGTGCGCGACGAGCTGGTACGCAACCTGGGCGACCATGACGGCGTGGTGCTGGCCAACCGTTACGCCAAGGCCATGCCGGCCGGCTACATGGAAGACGTCACCCCGGCGGTGGCCGCGACAGACGTGCACCAGCTATCCCTGCTGAAGGGTGACGACGCGGTGCGCATGTCGTTCTATCACCCGGCCTCGCGTCCGGAAGAACTGCGCTTCAAGATTTACCGCAGCGGCGGCGACATTGCCCTGTCCGAAGTGCTGCCGCAGCTGGAGAATCTCGGCCTGCGCGTGCTCACCGAGCACCTGTACGACATCAATGTCGGCGGCACCCAGCTCTACATCCAGGAATTCGAAGTGCAGACCGCCGGCAGCCTCGCTTTCAGCGTGGAGCAGGTGGGCACGCTGTTCGAGGATGCCTTCGAGCAGATCTGGCGTGGCCACGCCGAAAACGACGGCTTCAACCGCCTCGTGCTCGGCGCCAAGCTCAACTGGCGCCAGATCGCCATGCTTCGCGGCTACTGCAAGTACCTGCTGCAGAGCGGCGTGGCCTTCTCGCAGGCCTACATGGAAGACGCCTTCAACCGCTACCCGGCCATCGCCGGCCTGCTGGTGGAGATGTTCCTGGCCAAGTTCGATCCGCGCCGCGAAACGCTGTCGGCCGACGAACTCAAGCGTGCCGGCGACCTGCTGCGCGACGAAATGCAGGTGCTGATCCCCGAGTCGCTGCGCCATGCGCATCCGGCCCTCATCGACGGCCTGGTCGGTGCGCTGTCCAAGCCGCGCGCCGAGCAGATCACGATCATCGAGGAGGCCATCGGCACGTTGCTGGAGACTGTCTCCAGCCTCGACGACGACCGCATCCTGCGCAGCTTCATCGCGCTGATCCGTGGCACGCTGCGTACCAGCTTCTTCCAGCAGTGGAACGACCAGTACCGCAGCTACATCAGCTTCAAGTTCGACTCGCACCAGGTGCCCGACCTGCCCAAGCCCGTGCCGTACCGCGAAATCTTCGTGTGTGCGCCGCGCGTGGAAGGCATCCACCTGCGCTTCGGCCCGGTGGCCCGTGGTGGCCTGCGCTGGTCTGATCGCCGCGAAGATTTCCGCACCGAAGTGCTGGGCCTGGTGAAGGCGCAGATGGTGAAGAACACCGTGATCGTGCCGGTGGGCTCGAAGGGCGGTTTCTACGTGAAGCGTCCGCCCATCAACGGCGACCGCGATGCGCAGCTGGCCGAGGGCATTGCCTGCTACCGCATGTTCATCAGCGGCCTGCTGGACATCACCGACAACCTGATCGAAGGCAAGGTGGTGCCGCCGCACGACGTCGTGCGCCATGACAACGACGACCCGTACCTGGTGGTTGCCGCCGACAAGGGCACCGCGACGTTCTCCGACATCGCCAACGCCATTTCGGTCGAGCACGGCTTCTGGCTGGGCGACGCGTTCGCGTCGGGCGGCTCGAACGGCTACGACCACAAGGGCATGGGCATCACCGCCAAGGGTGCGTGGGAATCGGTCAAGCGCCACTTCCGCGCGCTGGGTCGCGACAGCCAGTCGCAGGACTTCACCTGCGCGGGCATCGGCGACATGTCCGGCGACGTGTTCGGCAACGGCATGCTGTTGTCGCGTCACATCAAGCTGGTGGCCGCGTTCGACCATCGCCACATCTTCCTCGACCCGACGCCGGACGTGGAGCGTTCGTTCGTGGAACGTGAGCGCATGTTCAAGCTGCCGCGCTCGAGCTGGGACGACTACAACAAGTCGCTGATCTCCGCCGGTGGCGGCGTGTACCCGCGTACGCTGAAGTCGATCCCGGTGTCGCCGGAAGTGCGCGCGGTGCTCGGCCTGAAGCCGGAAATCACCCAGCTGCCGCCGAACGAGCTGCTCAGCGCCATCCTCAAGGCTCCGGTGGACCTGCTGTGGAACGGCGGCATCGGCACCTACGTGAAGTCCAGCGCCGAAACGCATGCCGACGTGGGCGACCGCGCCAACAACGGCCTGCGCGTCAATGGTGCGGAACTGCGCTGCAAGGTGATCGGCGAGGGCGGCAACCTGGGCTTTACCCAGAAGGGCCGCATCGAGGCTGCGCAGCACGGCGTGCTGCTCAACACCGACTTCATCGACAACTCCGCTGGCGTGGACACCTCCGACCACGAGGTGAACATCAAGATCCTGCTGGGTGATGCCGTGCAGCGCAACGAGCTCACGCTCGACCAGCGCAACACGCTGCTCGCCAGCATGACCGACGAAGTGGGCCAGCTGGTGCTGTGGGACAACTACCGCCAGAACCAGGCCATTACCTTGATGGAGCACCAGTCGGTGCACCGCATCGGCTCGATGGCGCACTTCATCCGGCAGCTGGAATCGGAAGGCCTGCTCGATCGCCAGGTGGAAAACCTGCCGAGCGAAGCGGAGCTGACCGAGCGCAAGACGCGTGGCATCGGCATGACGCGTCCGGAACTGTCGGTGTTGCTGTCGTACGACAAGATCAAGCTGTTCCAGCAGCTGCTCGACTCGGACGTGCCGGAAGATCCGTACCTCTCCAAGGAGCTGGTGCGCTACTTCCCGGAACCGCTGCATTCGAAGTATGCCGATCACATGCAGCGCCATCGCCTGAAGCGCGAAATCATCGCTACGGCCGTGACCAACTCCACCATCAACCGCATGGGCGCCACCTTCATGATGCGCATGCAGGAAGACACGGGGCAGGGGCCGGCGGCCATCGCCAAGGCCTATACCGCCGCGCGTGAAATCCTCGATGCGCGCGAGCTGTGGGCGCAGGTGGAAGCGCTGGACGGCAAGGTGGCGGAAGCCACCCAGATCGACGCCATCCTGCAGATCTGGTCGTTGCTGCGTCACACCACGCGCTGGTTGCTGAACCGCCCGGGCGGCACGCTGGAAATCGCCGCCAACGTGGAGCGTTACCAGGCCGGTGTCACCGAGCTGCGCGCGGGCCTGCCGACCGTGCTCACCGAGACGGGCAAGCAGGAGTTCGCCACCAGCCAGGAGAAGTGGGAAGGCCTCGGCATGCCGGGTGAACTCGCCCTGCGCCTGGCCCGCCTGCCGGAACTGCGCGCCATGCTCGACATTGTCGAAGTGGCACAGCAGAGCGGCCAGCCCATCGCCAAGGTGGCAAGCGTGTTCTACGAACTGGGTGAGTCGCTGGACCTGGAATGGCTGCGCAGCCAGATCGAGGCGCTGCCGGTGGAGGGTGCATGGCATGCGCAGGCACGCGGTTCGCTGCTGGACGAGCTGAACCACCAGCATCGTGCGCTGGCCCTGCAGGTGCTGTCGCTGACGGGTGCCTCGAAGGAGATCTCGCCGGTGCAGGCATGGCTGCAGCGTGACGACGCCACGCTGAAGTACACGCGCAACATGCTGGCGGAAATCCTCACGCAGAACGCGGACTACCCGATCGCTTCGGTCGCCGTCCGTCGCCTGGCCCAGCTGGCACAGGTGCCGGTGACCCAGTAAGCGCGGGGCGCAGGAAGTAAACGCAAGGGGCGGTGCCATGCACCGCCCCTTTTTCGTTTCAGATAATCGCTTCAGGAGCTGGCAACCTCGCGCCAGGGCGTGATGCCGATGTCCTGAAAGAACACGTCGTCACGGGTGGCGCGGCTCAGGAAACGCTCCAGCAGCAGGCCCTGTGCTTCGGCGCCGCCAGGCTGCCAGTTCCGCGCTGGCATGGCGAAGGGCGATAGGCACACTGGCATGGCGGCAGGGTGGGGCTGCTATGCTCAGGCGACCTTCCGGCCGGCCGATGACCACGACCCATGCGCTTCGCCTTCGTCGCCAGCGAAACCAACGTTGCCCAGCAGGCTCGTCGAAAGCTCGTCGATCGCTACGGCGATGAGGCACCCGAACAGGCCGACGTCATCGTGGCCCTGGGTGGCGACGGCTTCATGCTGCGCACCCTGCATGCCTACCGCGCCCTGCCGGCACCGGTTTACGGGATGAAGCTGGGCCGCGTCGGCTTCCTGATGAACAAGCATCGGCTGGACGAGCTGGAAGACCGCATTTCGCGCGCGCATGCCGCCGTGCTCTATCCGTTGGAAATGCGCACCGTCGACGCGCGCGGCGAGGTGCACGATGCGCTGGCCTTCAACGAGGTCTCGCTGCTGCGCCAGAGCAACCAGGCCGCGCACCTGGAAGTAAAGCTCAACGACACGGTGAAACTGCAAAACCTGGTGTGCGACGGCATCCTGGTGTCCACGCCGGCCGGCTCCACGGCGTACAACCTTTCCGCGCATGGTCCCATCCTGCCGCTGGACGCCAATGTGCTGGCGCTCACCCCGATCAGCCCGTTCCGCCCGCGTCGCTGGCGTGGCGCGATCCTGCCGCACCGCACGCTGGTGACCCTGCGCATCCTCGATCCGGGCAAGCGCCCGGTAAGCGCCACGGCGGATTATCACGAGGTGCGCGACATCCGCGAAGTGGAAATCCGCCAGTCGGGCGGTCAGGGTGTACGCCTGCTGTTCGATCCGGAACACAATCTGGAACAGCGCATTCTTGACGAGCAGTTCGCGCAGGACTGAAGGGCAGGAGTGAGGAAATGGGCAGGAGTGAGAAAAATAGACGTGAGAAGTGAGAGAAACGCCGGTGATCCGGAGCGTTTCTCTCACTGCTCACTCCACTTAACTCACTTCTAGCCGTTTGCGCTAAATTGCTCCCATGACCCGCGCCACGACCGACGCCCACGACCCCAACGCCGCCAGCGACAATCGCCTGGTCGTCGCCATTTCCTCGCGTGCCCTGTTTGACCTGGGGGACAGCCATGAGTTGTTCGAGCAGCAGGGGCTGGATGCCTATCGTTCGTTCCAGATCGACCACGAGAACGAGATACTCAAGCCCGGCGTGGCGTTTCCACTGGTGCAGAAGCTGCTGGATCTGAACAAGCTGGCCGGCGACGTGCCGCCGGTCGAGGTGATCCTGCTGTCGCGCAACTCGGGCGACACCGGCCTGCGCATCTTCAACGCGATCCAGCATTACGGGCTGGAGATCAGCCGCGCAGCCTTTACCAGTGGCGCGCCAACCTCCGACTACATCGCGCCATTCAAGGCCGACCTGTTCCTCTCCGCCAACGCCGAGGATGTAGGTCGCGCGCTCGCGGCAGGCGTGGCCGCTGCCACCATCCTGCCTTCCACCGCGCCGCCGCGCGCCACCGAGCAGCTGCGTATCGCGTTCGATGGCGATGCAGTGATCTTTGGTGACGAGGGCGAACGTGTATCGCGCGAAGAGGGGCTGGAAGCCTTCCATCGCAGCGAGCGTGAGTTGGTCAATGAACCGCTGTCCGTGGGCCCGTTCCGCGGCTTCCTCTCCGCCGTGCATCGCTTGCAGGCAGCGTTTCCGGCGGAAGACTCACCCATCCGTACCGCCTTGGTCACCGCGCGTTCGGCACCTGCGCACAAGCGCGTGATCCTGACGCTGCGGCGCTGGGGTGTGCGCATCGACGAAGCCCTGTTCCTGGGCGGCCGCGACAAGGGGCCGTTCCTCGATGCCTTCGGTGCCGACATCTTCTTCGACGACTCCCCGGCCAACGTGGAATCGGCGCGCAAGCATGTGGCGACCGGTCATGTGCCGCATGGCGTGAGCAACCGCTAAGGCGAGAACCCCTTGTAGGAGCGCACCCTGTGCGCGACCCACGCTTGTAGCTCCCCGCCAGGACCGAGTCGCGCACAGGGTGCGCTCCTACAGCGGGTATCGGTTCCGTCAGGGAACCGAATGGCCCTTGCCGGCGGTCCAGATCGCGTACCAGTCTTCCGCTTCGAGCTTCACGTCCAGGGCCGCGACCGCTTCGCGCAGGCCGTCGATGCGGCCCGTGCCGGTGATCACGTGGGGGCGCGAGGGATGGCGCAAGGCCCATGCGAACGCCAGCGTGGTCAGGCTGATGCCGTAGCTATGGGCGATGGCCGTCATGTCGGCACGCACGCGCAGCGACTGAGCGTCGTCACCGGTGAAAAGGCGCCCGCCACCCAGCGGTGACCAGATCATCGGGCGCAGGCCCAGCTGCTGTGCCTGATCCAGCGTGCCGTCGTCCAGCGCATCCATCTGCAGCGGCGACAGCTCTACCTGATTGGTGAGCAGGGGATGCTGCTGGTTGAGCAGCGCGAACTGGCTGGTGGTGTGGTTGGACACACCCCAATGCGCCACCTTGCCCTCACGCGTGAGCGTGGCGAAAGTGTCGGCCAGTGCGGCTGCATCCATCAGGTAATCAGGACGATGGATCAGCACCAGATCCAGCTGATCGGTATGCAGGTTGCGCAGCGACTGCTCGACCTGCGTGCGGACGTAGGTGGCCGAGGTGTCGTAGTAGTTGATGCGGTAGGGGCGCTGCGCGGAACGCAGGCGGATGCCGCACTTGGTGACCAGCTGCATCTGTCCGCGCAGCGATGGCGCCGCCTTCAGTGCTTCGCCGAACTGCGCTTCCGCCTGGTAATCGCCGTAGATGTCCGCGTGATCGAACGAGGTGATGCCCAACTCCAGCGCCTGCTCGATCCAGCGCACCCGCTCCTGCACGCTGAGCTGCCAGCTGACGATGCGCCAGAGGCCGGCGACGATGGGGGAGAGGGTGAGGGGAGAGGTTGTCATGGGGGGTATTGGCGTTGGCGGATGGGGAAGTTTGCCTTGGGTGTGGGGTGGGCGCCAGTTGTCTGGGGGGGGTGTTGGTAAGGGGTGGGTGCTAGCTCACGGTTACGTAAGAACCGTCATTCCTGCGGAGGCAGGAGGGGCTTTTTAACCGCCGTAGGGCGGGTCATCCAGTTTGGCCTCTGGTCTCGCGCGTGCCCGCGATCGGGCCGCTTACGCAGCGGAGGCGTTTCGACCTCCTGCCGGAGGCCGAGTCACTTTTCTTTGCTGGCCCAAAGAAAAGTAACCCAAAGAAATGGCCTTAAAGGCTGGCAGCATGCCGATGGGATAAGCCCGAGCGGCTGAGGAACGGTGTTGCTTGGCAACCTCCGCCTCTACACAGCGAGTACAACAAAGCGCTTCGCAACGCGCCCAAGCGCTGAGGGCTTAACGCGGAGCGTCGTGCCGCTTCGCGGCACCTCCTTCCTTGCCCCTAGGGTGTTCACGTTGAACATCCCCTGTCGCTCGTCCTCTCCCGTTCGGGAGAGGACTGGGGTGAGCACGGAGGCGAGAAAGAAACGGGCTTCACACGGTGCGAGAGACCTCTGTAGGAGCGCACCTTGTGCGCGACCGCAGCGCCATGTCGATACCGCTCCGTCAGGTTGTCGCGCACAGGGTGCGCTCCTACAGACAAGCTAGCCGGCACGCGATACGCCGCCGAGACACGACGCAATGTGCAGCGCAGCTGCACGAGCCGTCGGCTCTGTGTTTTTGACCTTCTGACCCCTTGAGCGGCGGTGAGGGGCGGACGACAGGCCCGCAGGGGGATCGGCAAGGATGCCGATCCCTTTTCGACAGGGCAGGACGCCCTGTCGAAAAGCCCGGCCGACCCTCACGGACTGGCCGGCTTTGCCGGCCAGCGCCGCGATGGGGTGCTCTTTCTTTTGGTTACTTTTGACGCGAAGCTAATCCCCGTGGGACTTTGAGCAAGCAAAGAAAAGTGACCCGGCCTCCGGCAGGAGGTCGGAACGCCCGCTGCGTAAGCGGCCAGGTCGCGGTATCACCGCAACCGAAGGCACAGAGCATAGGCGCTGGTTGACCAGCCTTGCAGCTGTTGAAACGCGCCTCCGGCTTCGCCGTGGATGACGACTCCGATGAACCGCGCGCCAGGAAAAAGCTACAGGCACAGCACAGGACTCCCAGTTAGAGCACACCAACCCTCAACACCCCTCAAACCAGATCACGGCGATCCCTTCCCCGGCCCCACCGCCACCGCCCCATGCCCCAACTCCTCCGCCGACCACCCACCCCCCAGATCTCCAATCAACGACACCGCATCCAGCAACCTCTGCTGCTGGACATTCAACGCATCCTGCTCGGTACTCAGCTGCGTCGTCTGCGCCACCGCCGCCGTCGTGTAATCCACCGTGCCTGCGTTGTATTCGTTAAAGGCGATCTCCGCGCCACGCGTGGCGTCTTTCACGGCGGCATCCAGCACCTGCGCCTGCTGCGCCAGTATCCGCACGCCTGACAGATCATCCTCCACGTTCTGGAAGGCGGTGAGTACGGTGCCGCGGTAGTTGGCGACGGCGGCTTCGTAGTTGGCGCGGGCGGCGGCGACCTGCCCATGGCGGGCACCGGCGTCGAAGATTGTCTCGCTGACATCGGCGCCGAGTGACCACACGTGATTGGCTACGTGCAGCAGGCCGGCCAGTGGCGACTGCGAAAAACCTTCGGCTCCCGATAGCGAGATGGATGGGTAGTAGGCGGCGATGGCAACACCGATGGCGGCATTGGCCGAGGCCATCTGGCGTTCTGCCACGGCGATGTCGGGGCGTCGCTGCAGGAGTGTGGAGGGCACGCCGGTGGGTACCTGTGGCAGTGTGGGCAACGTGGCGTTGTGGGGAATATCGAGTTCTTCGGGGTTCTTGCCGACCAGCACGGCGATGGCGTGCACGTACTGCTCGCGTGACACACCCAGCGCAATCAGCTTGGATTGAGCGCTTTCCAGCTGGGTGCGCGCGGTGATCACGTCGGAGGGCGCCACGGTGCCGGCCTTGCCCTGGTTGTCGACCACGCGCAGGTACTCCTTGTACGCGTCGACAGTCTTCTGCAGCAGGTCGATGTTGGCATCGGTGACGCGCAGATCGATCGCGGCGGTAGCCAGTGCGGTCTGTTCGGACAGCGTGGCGTTGGCCAGGGTGGCCTGGCTGGCCTGCGCGGTAGCCTTGTTCTCCTCCACGGTGCGGCGAACCTTGCCCCACAGGTCTGGCGCCCAGCTTACGTTGCCCTCCAGCGAACCAGATGTACTTACCGGGCTGAGGTGCTCCACTCCGCTGCCGGCATTGCCCGCGGCGGAGCGCTGCTTGCTGGCGCTGCCGCCGAGGCCGATGGTGGGGAACAGCGCGCTGCGCGCTACCTGCACGTCGGCCATGGCGGCCTGGTAGTTGGCGTAGCTCTTGGCCACGGTCTGGTTGGATACCGCGACCTGCGGTTCCAGTTCATCGATCAGCGGATCGTTGAACGCCTTCCACCAGTCGCCCTTGGGTGCGTCGTCTGAGGGCGTTGCCGCGGTCCAGCCGGGCAGTTCCTTGTACTGCGGCGGCGCGCTGACCTCGGGGCGATGGTAGTCCGGCCCCACCATGCAGCCGCCGAGCACCATCGTCATCGACACGGCCAGGACGTTTCGAAGGGATGTCTTGTTCATGCGCTTGCGTCCGATCGGTTCCACGGCAGACTTTCAGACCACCGCGCAAGCCGTGCGCGCAGGCGGTCGAGGTAGAGGTAGATCACCGGCGTGGTGTACAGGGTGAACACCTGACTGAGGATCAGGCCACCCATCACGGTGATGCCCAGCGGCTGGCGCAACGAAGCGCCCTGGCCAATGCCGATGGCCAGCGGCACGGCACCAAGCACGGCGGCGGCCGTGGTCATCATGATCGGGCGCAGTCGCACCACGGCTGCGTCATGGATGGCCTTGCGCGGTTCCATGCCCTCGTCGCGCTGCAGGTGGATGGCCACGTCGATCATCATGATGGCGTTCTTCTTCACGATGCCGATCAGCAGGATGATGCCGATCAGCGCGATCACCGAGAACGGCGTGCCGAAGATCAGCAAGGCCAGCGTGGCGCCGATACCTGCCGACGGCAGGGTGGAGAGGATGGTGATGGGGTGCACGGTGTTCTCATAAAGAATGCCCAGCACGATATAGACGGCCGCCAGTGCCGCGAGAATCAGCAAGGGCATGGTGCCCATCGACTGGGCATACACCTGCGCTGCACCCGCCGACGCACCGTGGATGGACGCCGGCATGCCCAGTTCCTGCCCGGCTTCGTTGATGGCGGCAAGGGCATTGCTCAGCGAGCCGCCGGGCGGCAGGTTGAACGAGATGGTGCCGGCCACCAGGCCGCCCTGGTGGTTCACCTGGGTAGCCGTGTGGTTGGTGATGTACGAGGCGAGCGCAGGGAACGGCACCATGGTCTCTTCCGCCGTGCTGTCCGCACTGCCGCTGGAGCTGCCGCCCTTGGCATTGGAGATGGCATTGGTCAGCTGGTTGGCCTCGGCATCGGCGTTGCGCGAGTTGGTGGTCGTGCTGGTGGCGCTGGTGGACGTGGTGCCGCTCACCAGCGATTTTGACATCTGCGTCTGCGCGGTGCCGGTGGGGTTGCCGGCCGCGGTGCTGAAGCGGATGCGCTCGATGGACTGCGGGTACTGCCAGTACTTCGGCGCCACTTCCATCACCACGAAGTACTGGTTGAGCTGGTTGTAGATGGTGGAGACCGTGCGCTGGCCGAAGGCGTCGTAGAGCACGCTGTCGACCTGGTTGGGTGCGAAGCCGTAGCGCGCCGCGGTGGAGCGATCCATGTTCACGTACATCTGCAGGCCGTTCTGCTGCAGGTCGGAATTCACGTCGGTGATGCGGTCGTGGTACTTGCCCAGTGCGGTGATCAGCTTCGGTACCCAGGTATAGAGCGCTTCGGGATCATCGCTGGTCAGCGTGTACTGGTATTCGGAAGCCGACTGCCGCCCGCCGATGTGCAGGTCCTGCGCGGCCTGCAGGAACAGCTTGGCGCCGGACACCGCATTGAGGTGGGGGCGCAGGCGGTCGACCACCTGCGCGGCGGAGAGCTTGCGCTCGGCCAGCGGCTTCAGTTCGATGAACACGTTGGCGCTGTTGAGTGCGCGACCGCCAGTGAAACCCGCCACCGAGGCGACGGCGGGGTCCTTCTGCACGATGTCCTGCAGCTGGGCGAGCTTCTTCTCCATCGCCTGGAACGAGATGCTCTGGTCCGCGATGATCTGGCCCATCAGGATGCCGTTGTCCTGTTCGGGAAAGAACGTGGAAGGCACCAGCCGGAACAGCAGGACGTTCAACACGATCAGGCCGGCCAGCGTCAGGATCATCGCGAAGGCATGGTCCAGCACCAGCGCGAGCGAACGCGAATAAGCCTGGCGGAATCGCTCGAACTGGCGCTCGTACCACACGGCCCAGCGGGCCTTTGAGTGCAGTGCCTTGCGGCTCAGCACGTAGGCCGCCATGGTGGGCGTGACGGTAAGCGAGATCACCAGCGACAGCAGGATGGCGATGGACAGCGTCATCGCGAACTCGTGGAAGAGCAGGCCCACGATGCCCGGCATCAGCAGGATGGGCAGGAACACGGCGATCAGCGACAGGCTCATCGAGATCACCGTGAAGCCAACCTCGGCGCTGCCGACCATGGCCGCTTCGTGCACCTCCATGCCCGCTTCCACGTGGCGCACGATGTTTTCCAGCACCACCACGGCATCGTCCACCACGAAGCCGGTTCCGATGGTCAAGGCCATCAACGACAGGTTGTCGATGCTGTAGCCCAGCAGGTACATCGGCCCGAAGGTGCCCACGATGGACAACGGCAGCGCCACCGCGGGCACCAGCACCGCGCGTGGCGACTGCAGGAACACGAAGACCACGCCGATCACCAGCAGCACCGCGATGAACAGCGTGCGCTCCGTGTCGCCCACCGCCGCGTTCACCGACTGCGAGCGATCCACCGCCACGCCGACATGGACGTTGTGGGGCAGGGTGGCCTCGATCGAAGGCAGCGATTTCCGGATCTGCGCCACCGTCTTGACGATGTTGCTGCCTGGCAGCGGATAGACGATGACCAGCACGGCATCGTGGCCGTTGTAGAGGCCGGCATTGCGGATGTTTTCGGCAGAGTCCAGCACCTGTGCCACGTCGCGCAGTTGTACGGGAGCGCCATTGCGATAGGCGACGACCAGGTCGCGATAGGGAGCGGCTTTGCTGATCTGATCGTTGGACTCCACTTCGTAGCGCACGCCGTTCTGGTCGATGTGGCCCTTGACGCTGTCTGCGTTGGCGGCGCTGATGGCCGCGCGCACGTCTTCCAGGCCGATGCCGTAGCTGTTGAGCTGGTCCGGCTCCAGTTCCACGCGCACCGAGGGCAGGGCACTGCCGCCCAGCGTGATCTGGCCCACGCCATCCACCTGCGACAGCTGTTGCTGGATCACCGAGTCCGCCGAGTCGTAAAGCTGCGCACGGGTGAGCGTCTTCGAGGTCAGCGCCAGCACCATGATGGGCGAGTCGGACGGGTTGTACTCGCGATAGGTCGGGTTGTTGCGCAGCGTGGTCGGCAGGTCGGCGCGCGCGGCCTGGATGGCGGCCTGCACGTCGCGCGCGGCGCCGTTGATGTCGCGATTGAGGCCGAACTGGATCACGATGCGCGCCGAGCCGACCGTGCTTTCCGATGTGAGCTCGGTCACGTCGGCAATCGTGCCCAGCCGTCGCTCCAGCGGCTCGGCCACCGTGGATGCCATGATGCTGGGGCTGGCGCCGGCCATGCTTGCCTGCACCACCACCACCGGGAAGGTGATGTTGGGGAGTGGCGCCACCGGCAGGTGGAAATAGGAGAGGGCACCCGACAGCAATATCGCCACGGCCAGCAGCGTGGTCGCCACGGGTCGCTTGATGAAGGCGCCCGGGATGTTCACGCCGTTTCCCCCGCGGCCACCTCAGGACGCTTGCGGCCAAAGCGTTGCGCGAGGCGATCGAAATACAGGTAGATCACCGGCGTGGTGAACAGCGTGAGCAATTGGCTCAGCAGCAGGCCGCCGATGATGGCCAGGCCCAGCGGGCGTCGCAGTTCCGAACCGGTGCCGGTGCCCAGCAGCATCGGCATGGCACCCAGCATGGCGGCCAGCGTGGTCATCAGGATCGGGCGGAAGCGCAGCAGCGATGCTTCGAAGATGGCCTCTTCAGCCGGCTTGCCTTCCACGCGCTCGGCTTCAAGCGCGAAGTCCACGATCATGATCGCGTTCTTCTTGACGATGCCGATGAGCAGCACGATGCCGATGATGCCGATCACGTCCAGGTCGCTGCCGGCGATCATCAGTGCCAGCAGGGCGCCGATGCCCGCGGAGGGCAGGGTGGAGAGAATCGTCACCGGGTGGATGAAGCTCTCGTAGAGCACGCCCAACACGATGTACACCGCCACCAGTGCTGCAATCAGCAGGTAGACCTCGCTGGACAGCGAATCCTGGAAGGCCTGTGCCGCACCCTGGAACGAGGAGGTGATCGAACTGGGCAAGTGCATGGCCTGCTCGGCATCGTTCACCTCCTGCACGGCCTTGCTCAGCGAGGCATCCTTGGCCAGGTTGAACGACACGGTGACGGACGGGAACTGCGCGAGGTGGCTGATCACCAGCGGTGACTTGGTGATCTGGATGTTGGCGATGCCCTTGAGCGGCACCTGGCCGCTGCTGGCGGTCTGGCTGGGCAGGTACAGGTCACCCAGCGATTCCACGGTGGGAAGGCTCTCCGGCTTGGCCACCAGGATCACGCGGTACTGGCTGGCCTGTTCGAAGATGGTGGATACGATGCGCTGGCCCAGCGTGTCGTAGAGCGCGTTGTCGATAGTGGCAGCGGTAATGCCGTAGCGCGCCGCAAGCTGGCGGTTCACGTCCACGTTGACTGCCATGCCGTCGTTGTTGAGGTCGCTGGTGACGTCGGTGATGGACTTGATGGTCTTCATCCGCGAGATCAGCTCGGGCACCACCTGCTGGAAGGCCTGCTGGTTCGGTCCGCGCAATACGAACTGGTACTGGTTCGGCGAGATGGTGGTGTCCAGCGTCAGGTCCTGCTCGGGCTGCATGTACAGCCGGATGCCCGCAATGGTCGCGGTTTCCTGCTGGATACGGCGGGCGATTTCCTCGGCGGTGGACGAGCGCTCGTCGCGCGGCTTCAGGTTGATCAGGAAGCGGCCGTTGTTGAGCGTGGTGTTGGTGCCGTCGATGCCCACGGAAGAAGTGAGGCTGGCGACGTCCTGGTCCTTGAGAATGGTATCGGCCAGCAGCTTCTGGCGATCGACCATGGCGCCGTACGACACGGAGTTGTCTGCGATGCTGATGCCCTGCAGCACGCCTACGTCCTGCACCGGGAACAGACCCTTGGGGATCACCATGTACAACACGATGGTGAGCGCGAGGGTGGCGAAGAACACCAGCAGGGTGGCGCCCTGATGTGCCATCACGACATGCAGCCCGCGCTTGTACGCCGCCAGCGTCTTGTCGAAAAGCGCCTCGCTGACGCGTTCGAAGCGGCTGGGGTGGCGATCCGCCTGCGCCTTGAGGATGCGCGCGCACAGCATCGGCACCAGGGTCAGCGAGACCACGGCGGACAGCACGATGGTCACGGCCAGCGTCACCGCGAACTCGCTGAACAGGCGGCCGATCACGCCACCCATGAACAGCAGCGGGATCAGCACTGCGATCAGTGACACGGTCAGCGACACGATGGTGAAACCGATCTGGCCCGCGCCTTCCAGCGCGGCTTCCAGCGGTGTGCGGCCTTCCTCCAGGTAACGCACGATGTTCTCGATCATCACGATCGAGTCGTCCACCACGAAGCCGGTGGCGATGATCAGCGCCATCAGCGACAGGTTGTCGATGGAGTAGTTGAGCTCGTACATCAATGCCAGCGTGCCGATAAGCGACACCGGCACGGAAATGCTGGGGATAAGCGTGGCGGGCACGTTGCGCAGGAACACGAAGATCACCAGCACCACCAGCACCACGGCCAGGATCAGCTCGAACGCCGCGTCGCTGACCGACGAGCGGATCACGCCGGTACTGTCGTTGACCACCTGCACCTTCATGCCGGCCGGTAGCGTGGACTCCAGCTGCGGCAGCTGCGCCATGATCTGGTTGACGGTGGCAATGACGTTGGCGCCCGGCTGGCGCTGCACGTTCAGCACGATGGCCTGGGTCTTGTTGAACCACGCTCCCTGTTCGGTGTTCTGCGCCGCCTGGGTAACGCGCGCCACGTCGCGCATGTAGACCGGTGCGCCGTTCTGGTAGGAGATGACGGTGTCCAGGTAATCCTGCGGATTGGTGATCTGGTCGTTCCCGTTGATGGTGTAGTCGAGGTCCGGTCCGTCGATGTTGCCCTTGGGCTGGCTCACGTTGACGTTGGCGATCAGCGAGCGGAGGTCGTCGATATTGAGCCCGTAGCCCGCCAGCTTCTTGGGGTCTGCCTCGATGCGGATGGCCGGCACATTGCCGCCCGCCGGTGTCACCAGGCCAACGCCGGGCACCTGCGAGATCTTCGCGCCCAGGCGGTTGTTCGCCACGTCCTGCAGCTGCGGCAGCGACATCGAGTTGGACGTGACTGCCAGTGTGAGGATGGGGCTGTCGGCCGGGTTCACCTTCGCATAGGTCGGCGGGGCAGGCAGGCCGGAGGGCAGCAGGCTGTTGGCGGCGTTGATGGCCTCCTGCACGTTCTGTTCGGCCACGTCCAGGTTCAGCGCCAGATTGAACTGCAACGTGATCACCGAGGCGCCGGCCGAGCTGTTCGACGTCATCTGCTGCAGGCCGGGAATCTGGCCGAGCTGCACTTCCAGCGGCGCGGTGACCGTGGTCGCCATCACCGAGGGACTCGCGCCCGGATAGAACGTCTGCACCTGGATCGTCGGGTAATCCACGTTGGGCAGCGACGACACCGGCAGGAAGCGCATCGCGACCAGGCCCACCATCACCAGCGCGATCATCAGCAGCGAGGTGGCCACCGGCCTGAGTACGAACAGGCGGGAAATATTCATTGGATCGCGCGCCTGCGACTCACGACGAAGTATTGGCGGCCGCGCCGTGCGCGCGCTTGCCACCATGCGCGGCGGGTGTGGCGCCCGTGCTGGCGGCGCCGGCCGGTTGCGCTTGTGCCACGCGGATCTTTGCGCCGTCGCTCAGGCGGTCCATGCCATCGGTAACCACCTGCTGGCCGGCATCAAGCCCGGCGAGAATGGCAGTGAACTGGCCATCGCTGGGGCCTGGCGTCACCTTGTGCACCGACACCGTCTGGTCCGCATTGACCAGATAAACGTAATCGCCCGGCGCACCGCTTTGCACCGCGGGCGTGGGCACCAGCACCGCCTGGTGCAGGGTATCGACCAGCATGCGCACGTTGACGAACTCGTTGGGGAACAACGCCTCGTCGTCATTGGCGAACGTGGCGCGGAGCGCGACCGTGCCGGTGCTGGTGGCCATCTGGTTGCTCAGCGCGTACAGCGTGCCGCTGGCGATCTGCCTGCTGTTGTCGCTGGCGTACGCAGCCACCGGCAGCTTCGCGCCGCCGTTCACCCGCTGCAGCACCTTGGCCAGCGAATTCTGCGGCACGGTGAACTGCACCGTGGTCGGCTTCATCTGCGTGATGGTGACGATGCCGGGCGAGGTCGACTGCGTGACGTAGTTGCCGGGATCAACCAGCCGCAGGCCCACCCGACCCGCGACCGGCGCGGTGATGTGGCAGTAGACGAGGTCGAGCTCGTCCTGCGCAACGGCGGCCTTGTCGGCCGCGACGGCGGCCTGCGCCTGTGCCACGGTGAATTTCTGGTCGGTGTAGGTCTGCTCGGCGATGGATTTCTGCTCGTGCAGCTGCGTGTAGCGGGCAAGGTCGGTACGTGCCTGATCAAGCGTGGCCTGGTCCTTCGCCAGCTGCGCCTGTGCCTGCTGCTTGTTGATCTCGTACTGGCGCGGGTCGATCTGCGCGAGGAACTGGCCCTTCTCGACGTCCTGGCCTTCTTGGTAACCCACCGCCGTCAGGTAGCCGCTCAACTGCGGCAGCACGTTGACGGTGGCGACCGGCGTGACCGTGCCCAGCGCGGTCAGCATCTCGGGCATGTCGCCGCGGGTGGCGACGGCGGCACTCACCACCTGTGGGGGCTGCCCTGTCTTCGCCTTCTGCCCGGTGAGGATGTGGACCACCATCAACACCACCAGAAGGACGACGATCACGATCGTGATCCATACACCGCGCTTCCTGCGTGGGTGCCCGGACGTTTGGACAGTGTCGGCACTCATGCACCATCTCCCAGCAACTCAAGTTCACAAGACATGCAGAGGTCACAGCAGCATGACGGTAACGTTCCACCGACCACGCACGGCACAGTGCGTCGTCGACTGGTCTCTAACGATCCGTTGTCCTTGAGGTTGACCCGTCGAAGGGGCACCCGGGTGCGGCTTCCCGGCCGGCCGGGAGGCAGGCATTCACGCTGAAACGTGATGACACAAGCGCTGTCACGGACGAGTGATGCCTCGCGGCATGGCGGGTCCCGTTCATTAAGAAATGTTCATCTGGAACCACGCCGGTGCCCGGCTGCGGCCTGGTTCATCTCGAACGGGGGCACTCGATGCCCCGGTATGCAGGCGAGCGAAGGTTTTGAGATTGCTCCAATAGTTCGAGCATCGACCGTCACAGAAGCTGTGCCCTTTCATTGCGGAAGGGATTCGAGGCCATGAAGACGGTCTGGTCAGTTTGGTTCGTGGGCCTGTTGGGGCTGGCGTGGTGTGCCGGTGTGCAGGCCCAGCGCGTCGTTGATGCGCGTCCGGATCAGTGCAGGGAACCAAGTCATGGATTTTTCTGTTCGGCCGCAAGTCCCGAAGATATCAACGACCTGAAGGATTACATCACGCACCGCTGGCGAAGGGTCAAGGCAACGATTGACGAGGACCGCCGGCGTATGAGGCTGTATCTCGACCCCAACGCGCGCACGGCGTATGACAACGAGTTCAATCCGTCCGTTTCGATTCCCCAATACAAGCAATGTGCCGATTGCGAGGAGTTTGATAACCGCATTACGGAGATCATCGATAACGGCTGCCACGCGTGGAAGGATGGCAGCATTCATTGCTACGTGGAAATACGCTCCGAGTCTGTCCCTGTTCGCCCGGCCAATGCGGCGAAGAAACAATTCGTGAGTCCTGTTTCGTATGAGGAGGTCATCGATCCGGCAGGCAAGCCGGCGATCGCCATCTTCAGTGACGGCACTCAGATACTGGATGACAACCAGCCAAGCATGGCCGATTGCCTGAGAGCCGCAGCGGATGGCGACGGTTGTTCTCGTTGATGAGGCATCCGTGCATGCGTGGAGCGTGCGTCCGCGGAGGGCGCGCGGAGTTTCACACCATGCGCGCGCGTTTCCACCAGCCGGTGACTTTCTCCTCGCGCACCAGCGTGAACAGGCCCGAGCCGAGGATGAGTGCGATGCCGATCAGCATGGGCCAGTCCAGCCGGTCGCCGAACAGCCAGTAGCCGAAGAAGATCGCCCACAGCATCTGGCTGTACTGGGCGGGGGCGACGCGGTTGGCCGGTGCATGGTGCGTGGCCAGCATCAGCAGCACGCCGGCCAGGCCTGCCAGCAGGCCGTAGCCGGCGAGCAACAGCCACTGGTGCAGGTCGGGCCAGATGAAGTGAGGCAGCATCAGCACGCCGCCGCTCACCAGCGGGCCGATGACGCCCGCGCCGTACAGACTTATGCGTTTCTCGTGCGGGCCGGCCATGCGCAGCGCCACCACCGACACGGCGCCCGAAAGGCCACAGGTCATGGCTGCGAGATGCCCCACGCCTAGCGCGCGAAAACCGGGGCGCAACACCACCAGCACGCCGAGGAAACCCACGATCACCGCCGACCAGCGTCGCCAGCCCACGTGTTCCTTCAGGAAAATCACCGACAGCAGGGTCACGAAGATCGGCAGCAGGAAGATCAGCGCGAACGCTTCGGCCATCGGCAGCGCGGTGAAAGCGATCACCGCCGAGATATTGCAGATGGCACCGGTGATGGCGCGTATCCACCACAGGTGCGGCTTCTTTGCCCGGAACACGTCGAGATAGCTGTCCCCCGGACTCCGGATGAAGGGCAGGGCGCTCAGCATCAGCACCGCACCGAAGAACACTGCTTCGTAGGCCGGCAAGGTGCCGTGCAGGGACTTCACGAATGCATCGCTGATCGCATAGGCGGCGTAGCAGGCGAAGCCGAGGAGAACACCTTTGAACATGGACGATCCGGCGGGGGCGACGTGCCCGACCGTCGTGCTGGCGCGTGCCGGGTCCGGCGGCCGCGGCCAGCCCGGGCGGGCGGCATGGCGGTCGGCCCGGACCGGGCAGCAGGGCGACGACGCTGCGGTCCCAGCGGGGCTGGGACGACGGGAAGCTGCATGGTCCCACAGCCCGTCCTGCCCGCCTAGTCCGGCCCTGTTGCACCCCGCCATGACCGCCCCGCCGGGGCCGGCTAGAATGCCGGATTGCCCCCAAAACCACGGAACTTCAAGCATGTCCGCTCGCCTGAACCCCCTCGATCTTTACGACGTACGCTCGATGCTGTCCGACGAAGAGCGCATGGTGCAGGACACCGTCGGCCGCTTTGTCGACGAGCGCGTGCTGCCGATCATCGGGGACTGCTTTGACCAGGGTCGTTTTCCCAAGGAACTGATTCCGGAAATCGCGAGCCTTGGCCTGCTGGGCGCCACCATTCCCGAGAAGTACGGTTGCGCCGGCATGAACGGCGTGAGCTACGGCCTGATCTGCCAGGAGCTGGAGCGCGGCGATTCGGGCCTGCGCAGCTTCGCCTCGGTGCAGAGCTCGCTGTGCATGTACCCCATCTACGCCTACGGCACGGAAGAGCAGAAGATGTACTACCTGCCGAAGATGGCGGCGGGCGAGATCATCGGCTGCTTCGGCCTCACCGAGCCGCACGGCGGCTCCGACCCGGCCAACATGAAGACGCATGCCAAGAAGGACGGCGGCGACTGGGTCATCAATGGCGCCAAGATGTGGATCACCAACGGCAACGTGGCGAACATCGCCATCGTGTGGGCGCAGACGGAAGACGGTATCCAGGGCTTCATCGTGCCGACCGACACGAAGGGGTTCACCGCGCAGGAAGTGCACAAGAAGATGAGCCTGCGCGCGTCGGTGACGTCCGCGCTGTTCTTCGACAACGTGCGCGTGCCGGAAGCCAACCGCCTGCCGAACGTGAAGGGCCTGAAGGGTCCGCTGGGCTGCCTCACGCAGGCCCGCTACGGCATTACGTGGGGCCCGATCGGTGCCGCGCAGGCCTGCCTGCAGGAAGTGCTGAACTACACGCAGGAGCGCATCCTGTTCGGTCGCCCGCTGGCGTCGAACCAGGCCGTGCAGATCAAGATGGCCGAAATGGCCCGCCGCATCACCATGGCGCAGCTGCTCTCGCTGCAGCTCGGTCGCCTGAAGGACGCCGGCAACATGCAGCCCACGCAGGTGTCGCTGGCCAAGTGGAACAACTGCCGCATGGCCATCGACATCGCGCGCGAGTGCCGCGACATCCTCGGCGGCGCGGGCATCACCACCGAACATGTGGCCATCCGCCACGCGCTGAACCTGGAATCGGTCATCACCTATGAAGGCACCGAAACGGTGCATCAGTTGGTGGTGGGGCGTGAGCTGACGGGTATCAACGCGTTCTGAGTTGCGAACTCGGCGGCAGCTTTATGTTCGTCATTCCGGCGAAAGCCGG
Source organism: Dyella telluris (assembly GCF_014297575.1). NCBI lineage: Bacteria > Pseudomonadati > Pseudomonadota > Gammaproteobacteria > Lysobacterales > Rhodanobacteraceae > Dyella > Dyella telluris. Next base: position 3,872,394 of record NZ_CP060412.1, read on the forward strand.
AATCCAGTGACTTTCGCACGGCCCGAAGGCGCTGGATCCCTGCTTTCGCAGGGATGACGGTGAGGGCGATGGGCCATGAGGTGAAAACCTGCCAACCCATGAACTACCAAGACATCCACATCGAAACCGAACGCCTCATCCTGCGCCCGCCGCAGGCCGAGGACTTCGACGGCTGGGCAGCCAACATGGCCGACGCTGAGTCCGCGCGCTTCATCGGTGGCCAGCAGCCGCGCGCGGTGGCGTGGCGCGGCTTCCTCACCATGGTCGGCTCATGGGCTATCCAGGGCTTCGGCATGTTCTCGGTGATCGAGAAAAGCACGGGGCAGTGGATCGGGCGCATGGGCCCGTGGTTTCCGGAAGGCTGGTCGGGTCGTGAGATCGGCTGGGGCCTGGCGCGGCCGGCCTGGGGCAAGGGCTATGCGCTGGAAGGCGCAACCGCCTGCATGGATTTCGCCTTCGACCATCTCGGCTGGGATGACGTGATCCACAACATCGATCCGGCCAATGCGCCATCGCAGGCGCTGGCCATGAGGCTGGGGTCGCGGTTGCGTGGTCCCGGGCAACTGCCTCCGCCGTTCCAGGATGCGCCTGTGGACATCTGGGGGCAGACCCGCGACGAATGGAAGCGACGCGCATGAGCCATGTCACCCCCGCGCTGTACGCCACGCTGGCCGAGATCGTGCCCGAGCTTCACGTGCACTGCCTGGAACCCTGGTGCCTGATCGGCAGCGCGGCAGCCCTGCTTGCCGGGGCGGATGTCACCGTGGCCGATGTCGATGTGCTGACCTCGCACGACGATGCCGAACGCCTGATGACGGTGTGGAGCGAGCGCCGCGAACCGTTGCACGAACCGGCCGGCGCCGAGCGTTTCCGCTCGCATTTTGCCCGCTTCCGTTTTCCCGGCCTGCCTGTCGAGGTGATGGGTGGGCTGGAGCTCAACCAGGGTGACGGCTGGATGCCGGTGCGGGCAGGACGCCTGACGCTGGCAGGCCTGAACGGCCTGGCCGTGCCGATGCCTTCGGTTGATGACCAGATCCGCATTCTTGAAAGCTTCGGGCGCGAGAAGGATGTGCAGCGGGCGACACTGCTGCGCAGGCTCGCAGCTTCGCCGTTGCGGATCGTGGAGTGAGGCGACCTGGTCGCCCACCTGAATCGCCTCGCACGCTGTACTGGCGCGTGTGTCGCCCACGCTTCAATAATCCCCTGATTGCCGCGACGCGGCTGTTCGTTGACGAGACACCATGACCGCCATTCCGTATTCCCTCACGGGCCGCCACAAGGGTTTCAACCGCGCCGAGATCGTCGACCAGAACTTCACCGAGTTCGTCCAGCTCTGGCAGGGTGAGGTGCACGAGCCGCGCGACGATCATGCGCCGGTGTTGCCCGGCAGCGGGCTCGATGGGCGGGGTTTTCGCGAACTGCTCGAATCGCAGCTGATCAGCCGCCACCTGGACCTGATGGCGCGCGTGTTGCGCGTGCAGAACAAGGTGTTCTACACCATCGGTTCCAGCGGCCATGAAGGCAACGCCATGGTGGCGCGCCTGACGCGTCATACCGACCCGGCGTTCCTGCACTATCGCTCCGGCGGCTTCATGGCCGAGCGCTTCCGCAAGCTGCCGGGCATGGATCCGGTGATGGATTCCGCGCTGTCCTTCGCCGCCAGCATGGAAGACCCTGCCTCCGGCGGTCGCCACAAGGTGTGGGGCAGCAAGCCGCTCTGGGTATTGCCGCAGACCTCCACCATTGCCTCGCACCTGCCCAAGGCGCTGGGCACGGCCGTGGCCATCGAGCAGGCGCGTCGCATCGGCCACAAGCTGCCCATTCCCGATGACAGCATTGCCGTCTGCTCGTTCGGCGATGCCTCGTCCAACCATGCCAGCGCGCAGACGGCGTTCAATGCTGCCGCATGGACGGCCTACCAGAAGCTGCCCGCGCCCGTGCTCTACGTGTGCGAGGACAACGGCATCGGCATTTCGGTGAAGACACCGAACGGCTGGGTGGCGAACAACTTCCGCCATCGCGCCGACCTGGACTATTTCTACGCTGATGGCCTGGACCTCGCGAACGGTTATGCGCAGGTGCAGGAAGCGGTTGAGCATTGCCGCACCACGCGTCGCCCGACGTTCCTGCACCTGCGCACCACGCGCGTGATGGGGCACGCGGGTACCGATTTCGAAATCGAATGGCGCAGCGTGGAAGAGCTGTTCGCCGTCGAAGCCAGCGATCCGCTGCTGCGTTCGGCGGAGATTGCCCTGTCGTCGGGCCAGTACACCCGGGAGTCGCTGCTGGCGCTGTACGAAGCGACACGCAAGCGTTGCTTCGAAGCCGCGGAAGACGCCGACCGCCGCCCGCGCCTGAGTTCGCTGGAGCAGGTGATGAAGCCGCTGGCGCCGTATACGCCATCGGCAGTGAAGGCCGAGGCCGAACGCAGCGATTACCAGGAGCGTCGCCTTGCGGCGTTCGGCAGCGAAGAGAAATTACCGGAAAACCAGCCGCCGCGCCATCTGGCCATCCAGATCGGCCAGGCGCTGCACGACATCATGGCGAAGTACCCCGAATCGCTGCTGTTTGGCGAGGACGTGGCGCAGAAGGGCGGCGTGTATACCGTCACCAAGGGGCTGCAGAAGGCCTTCAAGGGCAGTCGCGTGTTCAACACGCTGCTCGATGAAACCATCATCCTTGGCCTGGCGCAGGGCTACGCCAACATGGGCATGCTGCCCCTGCCGGAGATCCAGTACCTGGCGTACTTCCACAACGCCTGCGACCAGATCCGTGGCGAAGCCGCTTCCTTGCAGTTCTTCTCCAACGACCAGTACCGCAACCCGATGGTGATGCGCGTGGCCAGCCTGGGCTACCAGAAGGGTTTCGGCGGCCATTTCCACAATGACAACTCCATCGCGGCACTGCGTGACATCCCGGGCCTGGTGGTGGGTTGCCCGAGCCGCGGCGATGATGCGGCGAACATGCTGCGCACGATGACGGCGCTGGCCAAGGTGGACGGTCGCGTGTGTGCGTACCTCGAGCCCATCGCGCTGTACATGACCAAGGACCTGTACGAACCGGGCGATGGCCAGTGGCAGTTCGCCTATCCGGCGACGGGGGAGGCCATGCCGCTGGGCGAAGGCCGCGTCTACAACGATGAGGCGAACGACCTGGTGGTGTTCACCTTCGGCAACGGCGTGCCGATGGCGCTGCGCGCGGCGCGCACCATCGAGGCCGAACTCGGCTGGAAGGTGCGCGTGGTGGATCTGCGCTGGCTGGCGCCCCTGAACGATAACTTCATCGCGGCGCAGGCAAAGTCCGCCAGGCGCATCATCGTGCTGGACGAAGGTCGTCGCAGCGCCGGCGTGGGCGAGGGCATCATCACCGCCATCGTGGAAGGCGGCAGTGGTGCCACGCCACTGGAGCGCGTGGTGGGTGCCGATACCTACACGCCGCTCGCCGGCGCGGCCTTGCTGGTGTTGCCGGGCGATGCCGATGTGGTCGCCGCGGCCCGCAAGCTGGCCTGAGCGACCACCGGACGGCGCCGCTGTGGCGGCGCCGTCTTGCCTCCCCGGCGATCCGGCTGATGCGCGGACTCACTGAGGAGATTTGCATGCGTCACCGTTTCATTGCCGCCCTGGGTATCGCCGCCGCCTGTGCTGCCTGTTCGCAGCAGCATGACGATCATGCGCCATCGGCGAGCGCGCCACCGGCCGCCGCATCGACCGGCCCGGTGCTGGCAACCACGCCCAGCAGTCCCAGCGGCCTCACGTATCTCTACGACCTGATGCAGCGTCCGGACTTCTCCACGGCGTTCGCGGCGCTGTCGGGTGCCGATCAGTTGCCTGCATGGGCGAAGCAGGGAGGCGTGGCGACGCCCGCGCAGCAGGTAACGGTGGACGGCCATACGCTGCTGCTGGCAACGGCGTGCAAGCCGCACGACTGTCCATCCGAACGCATCCTGATTCTTTATGACGAGAACACGCATGCCATGTCCGGCCTGTTCGCGCGACGCAAGCCCAATGCCGTTAACAACGCAGACAGCAACGATCCGGCCAATGACGACCTGAGCTGGCTGGGCGCACCGGATGAGGCGACGAAGCAACTGCTGCAGCACAAGCTGTATTCGCCAGACTGAGCCCCGGCCTGATTCCTGTAGGAGCGCACCCTGTGCGCGACTGGCCTCGCGGTAACGCTTCACCGAAGCCCATCGGTTGCCGATGTCGCGCACAGGGTGCGCTCCTACAGGAATCGATCACGGTCGCTGCAGACGCCACCACCCCGCCTCGACGAATCACGGCAACAGCCCGGATCGCGCCAGCGTTTTATTTGTAGGAGCGCACCCTGTGCGCGACTGGCCTCGCGGTAACGCTTCACCGACGCCGATCGGTTGCCGATGTCGCGCACAGGGTGCGCTCCCACAGGAATCGATCACGGTCGCTGCAGACGCCACCACCCCGCCTCGACGAATCACGGCAACAGCCCGGATCGCGCCAGCGTTTTATTTGTAGGAGCGCACCCTGTGCGCGACCGGCCTCGCGGTAACGCATCACCGGCGCCGATCGGTTGCTGATGTCGCGCACAGGGTGCGCTCCTACAAATGGGGCGGTTACTGCCGCCGCAGGCGCCACCATTCCGCGCCGGCAATGCACACCACCAGCCATGCCAGTCCGCTGACGTAACCGCCCACGACGTCGCTGAAGTAATGCACCTGCAGCACGATGCGACTGAGGCCGATCACGCCGATCATCATTACCGCAGCAGCGATCACCCAGCGGTGCCAGCGATGCGGCAGCAGTCGCAGCAGCACGTACGCCAGCATGCCGTAGAACACCATGGCGCCAAACGCGTGGCCACTGGGAAAACTCCAGCCGTGTTCCACCATGAAGCCGTGGTTGTGCAGCGGACGAGGGCGCTGGAAGACGGCCTTGAGGCCGCTGTTGATGGGCACGATGCCGGCCATGGCAACGGTCCAGCAGGTGGCCAGCCGCAGATGGCGGCGCAGCAGTAGCGCGGCAAGGATCACCACGGTGGCTGCGGCGACGGTTCCCAGGTCGCCCAGGTGCGACACCGCTGCGACCAGCCGCAATACGCCCGGCTGCATGCTGTCATGCAGGTCGGTGGCAAGCGTCTCGTCGAAGGCCGGCAGCCAGCGCGTGGCTTCTTCCTTCAGGGCGATGGCGATGGCGGCGAACAGCAGGCACATCGACACCAGCAACAGCAAGGCCGTGGGGCCGCGCAGCGTGGCCGGCCGGCCGCCAGCCGCCTGCGCCCTTTCGCCGTGGCGCCGGTTCCATTGCCAGGCCACGTCGCCCGTTAGCAGGGCAGCCACCAGCAGCAGCGCCCAGACGGACAGGGCGTGGGTGGCGATCCATTCGGCCAGGTCGTTCATGCGTACTCCTCGATACGACCTTGCATGATCCGGGCAGCGGCGCAGCGCGTCGAGAGGTCGGCAAGCGTGACTTTCAGTGCTGGATCAGGAAGGCCTTTGCCGCGATAGTGGGTTTCTTTACCGTGGTGGAGCCACTGCATGTTCCTGCGAACCCTTTCCCCGCGCGTGGCGGGTTGCTGCGCGCTGTTGTTTCTCACCGCGCCGGTGTGGGCACAGGCCGCGCCCGCGGCGGCTGCAACGCCGGTAGCCGTCGCCAGTCCGGCACAGCCGGCCTTGCCGGCCCAGTTGCAGGACTTCACCGCCTACGTGGACAGCGTGCGCAAGCAGTTCGATGTGCCGGGCATTGCCGTGGCCATCGTGAAGGACGGGCAGGTGGTGCTTGAGCAGGGTTACGGCCTGCGCGAACAGGGCAAGCCGGAACCGGTGGATGCACGCACGCGCTTCGCCATTGCCTCCAACACCAAGGCCTTTACCGCCGCGGCGCTGCAGATGCTGGCCGAGGAAGGCAAGCTCAACATGGACGATCGCGTGATCGATCGCCTGCCGTGGTTCCAGATGTCCGATCCGTACGTGACGCGCGAAATGCGCATCCGCGACCTGCTGGCGCATCGCAGCGGCCTGGGCCTGGGTGCCGGCGACCTGTTGTACTGGCCGCCCACCACCTACACCACCAAGGAAGTGGTGCAACGTCTGCGCGACGTGCCGCTCGCCACCAGCTTCCGCAGCGCCTATGCCTACGACAACATCCTGTTTGGCGTAGCCACGCTGGTGATCGAGCAGGTCTCGGGGCAGAGCTATGCCGACTTCATCAGCCAGCGCATCTTCAAGCCGGTGGGCATGGACGAGTCGCTGATCGACATGACCCAGCTCAAGCCCGGCATGGACGTGGCCACCGGCCACGCCAAGTTCAACTTCACCGAGCTCAAGCCGGTGCCGCCGATGGCCTGGTCGAACAACCCCGGCGCGGGCGGCATCTACGCCAGCGTGCACGACATGGCCAAATGGATGAACGTGCAGCTTGCCGGTGGCAAACTGCCGGATGGCAAGGCGCTGTTCTCCGCCGACAGCCAGAAGCAGATGTGGTCGATGCTGACGCCGATGAAGATCGGCGAGCCGCCAGTACCGGAATTGAAGGCGACGCGCCCGAATTTTGCCGGCTACGGAGAGGGCTGGTTCCTGTCCGACTACCAGGGCCAGCGGCTGGCGTGGCATACGGGCGGCTGGCCCGGCATGGTGTCGCGCGTGACCCTGGTGCCGGAGCTCAAGCTCGGCGTGGTGGTGCTGACCAACCAGGAATCCGGTGCCGCGTTCAACGCGGTGACCTATCGCGTGCTGGATGCCTACCTGGGCAAGGACAAGACCGACTGGGTGGCGGCCTATGCCGCGGCGGTGAAGAAGTCCGAAGGCAACGCCGACGACAGCTGGAAGAAGCACGAAGCGTCGCGCGACAAGAACGGCAAACCGTCGCTGCCGCTGTCCGGCTACGCCGGCACGTTCCGCGACAAGTGGTACGGCGACGTGGTGGTGAGCCAGCAGGGCGGCAAGCTGCGCATGAGCTTCTCGAAGACCGCGCAGCTGGCCGGCACCATGACGCCGTGGCAGCACGACACCTTCATCGTGCGCTGGGATGATCGCTCGCTCAATGCCGATGCCTTCGTCAGTTACTCGCTGGATGCCGACGGCAAGATCCGCGAGGTGCGCATGGAGCCGATCTCGCCCATGACGGATTTCAGTTTCGACTTCCAGGATCTTCGCCTGTCGCCGGTGGCGGCGACGAAGACCTCCGGCACGCCCTGACCAATAGCAGGGGCGTTGCGTGCGGGACACTGCCTATAGTGGCAGCGTCCCCACCACGGAGCGGTGCCCATGAAAAACCTTGTCGCGGGCCTGCTGTGCCTGTCGTTTGCCGGCGTGGGTTGCGCCGCGCCCGTGTCCTGCGCCTATGGCGTGTACGGCGAGGCTGGCAAGGCGCCGGTGGTGATTTCCAACCCCACCGCCAAGGGCGCGCAGGCACCGGAACGCTATACCTTCATCGATGGCCGGCGCGGCGACGTGAACGCTGTGGATGCGCCTGTGCGCTGCGCTCAAGGCGTGGTGAGCGTGCGCCAGGCGGATGGCCGTTTTCTCGCGCAGCCGAAGGTGGCTTTGCGTGAAACACCTACGCACTTCAAGAGCCACGGTACGGAACTGGCTGGCGTCTTGATCGAACCGGCGCAGCCCGGTGGCAGGTCGCCATTGGTGGTGTTCGTGCACGGTTCGGAAAAGACGCCAGGCATCGGTGGCTATTACCCGTACATGTTCGCCGCGCAGGGCCTGTCCGTGTTTGCCTATGACAAGCGCGGCACCGGTGCTTCGGATGGTGATTACACGCAGAACTTTGAACTGCTGGCGGACGACGCAGCCGCCGCGCTGGACGAGGCGCGCAAACTCGGGGCGGGACGTTACTCGCGCGCCGGTTTCTTCGGTGGCAGCCAGGGCGGCTGGGTAGCACCGCGCGCGGCAGCGCTGGCGCACGCCGATTTCGTCGCCGTGGGTTTTGGCCTGGTGATGACGCCGCTGGAAGAAGACCAGCAGCAGGCCGTGCTGGAAATGCAGGAGAAGGGCTATGACGCGGCCAGCATGGCCCGCGTCCGCGAGGTCACCGACGCCACGGGCGCGGTGATGGCTTCGCATTTCACCAGCGGCTTCGACCAGTTGGCGGCAGTCAAGCGCAAGTTCGCCAACGAGCCGTGGCTGCACACCATCGAAGGCGAATACACCGGCGAGATGCTGGCGGAGAACGAAGCCGACCTGCGCCGCACCGGCGCGCCACGTTACGACAACCTCAACATCCTCTGGAACTACGACGCCGTGGCGGCCATCCGCGCGCTGGACATTCCCCAGCTGTGGGTGATTGCAGGAGAGGACCGTGATGCCCCGGGTGCGGTCACGCGCGAACGCCTGACGGTCCTGAAGCGGGCCGGCAAGCCGATCGACCTCTACGTGTTCCCGCACACTGATCACGGCATGTACGAGTTCGTGCAGGACAAGGACGGCACCCGCCACGTCACGCGCATCACGGACGGTTACTTCCGCCTGCTGGCCGACTGGATCCGCCAGCAGGACAACCCGCCGTACGGCACGGGTGAACGCCTGCCGTGATGTCCTGCGCGGTCGCGCGGGGATGGACAACGGAACCCATTGGGCCGAATGTTCCGTCACTTGGGGAAAACCATCGGGGAGGGGGCATGTCGTCATACCGACTGAAGCTTGGTGTTGTGCTTTGCCTGGGACTGGTCGCGGGCGCGGCATGGGCGGAGGGCGCCAGCGCGCCGCAGCGTTTCCACTTGGATCTTGGCGTGGCCGGCACGGACGCGGCCTCCGGTCGCCTGCTGGTATTCGCCGAGCCCGCGGCGGCCGCCGAGGCGGAAGCCAAGGGCGGCAAGATCGCCGAGGTGGATCTCGACCAGCTCAGGCCTGACAAGGTGAGCGTGGCGGGGCGCGAGGTGGCGCGGCTGGCCGCAGGCAAGGGCGTGGACATCGACGCGGACGATCATGCGTTCCCGGTCGCGTTTACCCGGTTGCCGCCCGGCGATTACTACGTGCAGGCCGTGCTGGACACCAACCACAGCTACAACTACACCGGCCGCGACACCGGCGACCTGCTCAGCGACGTCATCAAGGTGCACCTGCCGGCGTCCAGCGTGCCCGTGCTGAAACTGACCGCGGCCGTGCCTGCGCACGATGCCTGGGTGCTGTCGCCATCGACTCCGAAGGCCACCCGCGATGCGGCGCCCGAGGCGCGCAAGCACGTGCATGACATCGACTTCGTCAGCCCCGCGCTGACGGCGTTCTGGGGCCGCCCGGTACATATGCGCGGCTTTGTGCTGCTGCCGCCGGGCTACGACGCCAAGGCGGCCGCAACGTATCCGGTGGTGTATTTCACGCATGGCTTCGGTGGTGGCCTCGACCATTTCGTCGGCGCCATGGCCAACAACTGGCTGGCCATGTCCAAGGGCGAGATGCCGCCGATGATCTGGGTGTTCCTGGACGAGTCCTCACCCACCGGCACGCACGAATTCGCCGACTCGGTGAACAACGGACCGTGGGGCAAGGCGCTCACCGAGGAGCTGATCCCGCAACTGGAATCCACCTACCGGATGGATGCCAAGGCCTCCGGCCGTTTCCTCAATGGCCATTCGTCCGGCGGCTGGGCCACGCTGTGGCTGCAGACGCGTTACCCGAAGGTGTTCGGCGGCACCTGGTCCACCTCGCCCGACCCCAGCGACTTCCACGACTTCACCGGCATCGACCTCTACGCGCCGCATGCCAACGTGTACCGCAAGGGCGACGGTTCGGCGTACCCGCTGATCCGCGACCAGGGCAAGGTCATCGCCACCTTCCAGCAGTTCGCGCAGATCGAGCGCGTGCTGGGCAGCTATGGCGGGCAGATCGCTTCGTTCGAGTGGGTGTTTTCCCCGCGCGGCAAGGACGGCCGCCCACTGCCCATGTTCGATCGCGATACCGGCGACGTGGATGGCGCCGTGGTTGCCTACTGGCGTGACCACTACGACATCGCCCACCGCCTGCAGGATCAATGGCCGGAACTGGCACCCGACCTGGACGGCAAGATCCACCTGATCGTGGGCACTGCCGATACCTTCTACCTCGACGGTTCCGCGCATCGGTTGAAGGCGGTGCTGGATGGCCTGCGCGCGCATTCGGACTTCCGCTTCCTGCCCGACAAGACGCACTTCGACCTGTACGCCGTCGGCAAGGATCGCACCGCGCTGCTCAAGCAGATCGCGTGGGAGATGTATGCGGTGGCGCGTCCGCAGTCGTCGCTGAAGCGCGCTGCGGCCCCCTAGCCTGACGGTCTATGTCATTCGTCATGACGGGGCCTGCGGGCCCCGTTTTTTGTGAAGTCGATCACACTGTCTCGATCCAGGTTGTCCAGCGAGGGGACGCCTGAATCGATCCAGCCGTGAATCTCACGAAACTCACGGAAAACAGCGGTTTTCAAGGCAAAAAGGCGCCTCAAGCCCCTTCATCGCGGGCCGATACCCCTCAACGCAGGGGGAGGCGAATCCAAGGGACCTGGCTGTGCCACGCGGAAACGCCAGGGCAGGCCGGAGCATGCCCGGGAATCGTTGGAACAAAACGAACGGGTCGGCACGCTCCGGGGGGAGCGACCGCCCGGAATCTCCTCTCCCGCACTGACGTAACGAGACAAAACTGTCTGCGTTTTCACCAATGATGGAGAGGGGTCATGGGAAAAGAGACACCGGATATCGTGCTTGAGCCGCATGAACTGCGTGCGGTCAACGAGGCGCTCAACCGCGTGCAGGCGGTGATCGAGTTCGACCTGAAAGGGAAGATCCTCACGGCCAACGGCAACTTCCTCCATGCGCTGGGCTACACGCTGGAAGAGATCCGCGGCCAGCATCACCGCATGTTCTGCGAGCCCAGCTACGCGGCCAGTGCCGAGTACAAGAAGTTCTGGGAAAACCTGGGCAAGGGCGTGCTCGATCGCGGCGAGTACAAGCGCATCGGCGGCGACGGTCGCGAGGTGTGGATCAATGCGTCCTACAACCCCGTGTTCGACGAGAACGGCAAGCCGTACAAAGTGGTGAAGTTCGCCACCGATGTCACCGCCAGCCGGCAGGAGCGCGCCGAGCACGAGGGCAAGATCCACGCCATCGACAAGGCGCAGGCCACCATCGAGTTCGACCTGGCCGGCCACGTGCTGACCGCCAACGACAATTTCCTCGGTGCCGTGGGTTACGCACTGGACGAGATCCAGGGCCACCACCACCGCATGTTCTGCGAGGAAGGCTACGCCGCCAGTCCGGCCTACGCCGAGTTCTGGGCCAAGCTCAACCGTGGCGAGTTCGATGCCGGCCGCTACAAGCGGTTTGGCAAGGGCGGACGCGTGATCTGGATCCAGGCAAGCTACAACCCGATCTACGACGGCAACGGTCGCCTGTGCAAGGTGGTGAAGTTCGCCACCGACGTCACCGCGCAGGTGGAGCTGGAAGAAAGCGTGAAGCGTCGCGCCGCCGACGACCAGCGCAAGGTCGAGGAACTGCTGAAGGTGGTGCGCCGTGCCGCCGAGGGCGACCTCACCGGCGAAGTGCGCGTGGAGGGCAGTGATCCCATCGACCAGCTCGCCGACGGCATCGGCCAGATGATGAGCGACCTGCGCAGCGTGATCGGCAAGGTGGTCGATTCCGCCGGCGGTTTCGCCGGCAGCTCGCAGGAGATCGCCGGCCGTTCCAGCAGCGTGGCCAGCGGCGCGCAGCTGCTGGGCGCCACGGTGGAGGAAATGAACGCGTCCATCGAAGAGCTCACCGCGTCGATCAACTCCATTGCCAACAACTCGCGCAGCGCCGACCAGCTCGCCAAGGACACGCATCAGGAAGCCGAACGCGGCGCCAAGGCCATCGCGCGCTCGATCGAGGCGATGGACCTGATCAACAAGTCGTCCGAAGACATCAGCGAGATCATCAAGGTGATCGGCGAGATCGCCAGCCAGACCAACCTGCTGGCCTTCAACGCGGCCATTGAAGCGGCCCGTGCCGGTGAACATGGCCTTAGCTTCTCGGTGGTCGCCGACGAGGTGCGCAAGCTGGCCGAGCGTTCCTCGCAGGCCACCAAGGAAATCTCCAAGCTCATCAATGAATCGGTGAAGCGCGTGACGCAGGGCAGCGAGATCTCGCGGCAGGCGGGTGAGGCGTTCGAGAAGATCGTCGGCGGCGTCAGCCGCACCACCCAGGCCATCTCCGAGATCTCCTGCGGTGCGGACGAGCAACTGGTGGCGGCGCGCGAAGTGAGCGCGGCGATCCAGCAGGTGGCCGAGGAGACGGAGAAGTCCGCCGCCGCTTGCGACACCATTGCCCGTTCCACCACCTCGCTCACGCAGGGTGCGGAAGAACTGAACCGGATCGTCCGTCGCTTCGTGGTCTGAAGGAACGAGCATGGAGATCGAGAACGATATCGACGTCGCCACCCAGCGTGCCTTGCTGGACAAGGTCCAGCGCCACACGGGCATCCACATGGCGGAGCGCAAGTGGACGTTGCTGCAGGGACGGCTCCGCCGTCGCCTGCAGGCGCTGGAACTCAGCCGATACCGCGATTACCTCGCGGTACTGGACGAGCGGCCGGACGAGGTGGGTGCCTTCATCAACCTGGTGACCACCAACGAGACTTCGTTCTTCCGCACGCCGCGCATCTGGGAACACTTCTGGCAGCAGTTGCTGCCGGAGTGGTACCGGCAGCATCCCGGCGCCACGCTGCAGTTGTGGTCGGCGGCAGCCTCCACCGGCGAGGAAGCCTATTCGATGGCCATGCTGTGCGAGGAATTCCGCGAGCGGCATCCGGCGTTCAAGTACCAGATCCTGGCCACCGACATCGCCAGCGACGTGCTGGCGGTGGGCAGGGCCGGGCATTACCAGGGCAAGAGCATCGAGGGGCTGCGGCGCAGCCGTCCCGATCTGCTGGCCAAGTACTTCCAGGCCTGTGGTGAGGGTTATCTGGTGGCGCCATCGCTGCGTGGTCACGTGCTGTTCCGCGGGCACCACCTGCACAAGCGCCTGGATGGTGCCGCGCGCTTTGACATCACGCTGTTGCGCAACGTGCTCATCTACTTCGACGAGCCCGGGCAGTGCAACGTACTGGAGAACGTGCGTCGTGCGATGGCACCGAACGGCATCCTGGTGATCGGTGAATCGGAATCGCTGACGCGGCTCAATGTCGGCTTCGATTTCGAGCAGCCCCTGATCTACCGTCGTAGCGAACATGCACACGCCTGACGGTCAGGACATCCAGGTGCGCATGTGCGAGGTGAAGGTCGGCAGCGGCAACGACGTGCTGCACGCCATCCTCGGCTCGTGCGTGGGCATCGGCCTGCTGTGGCGTCGCCGTGGCCTGTACGGCATGGCGCATTGCCTGCTGCCCGAGTCGCCGCATGCGACCACGGCCGAAGGCGCCAAGTACGTCACCGGCGCCATGCCGACGCTGTTGTCGATGATGGAACTGGCGCCGCGGCACCAGGAGGAAGTGGAGGCGGTGATCGCGGGTGGTGCCTGCATGGTGCAGCACGCCACGCCGCCGCGCCACGGATTGATCGGCGAGCAGAACGTGCGCATGGCGCAGCGGCTGCTGGCCGAAACCAGGATCAGGGTCGTGCATGTCGAAGTAGGTGGCGAAAGCGGTCGCCAGCTCGTGATCGACTGCGCGCAACACCAATTTGCGGTCCGCACGATTGGCCGCACGACGTGAACCGGAGCATTGCCATGGAATCCTCGAGCGCATTGACGGCCCGGCAGGACGCCACCGAAATGTTCGGCTCGTTCCACCTGGGAGACACCGAGCTGGTGCTGCCGGTGGCGACCGTGCAGGAGGTGGTGAACTACCCCTCCGTCGTCACGCAGGTGCCGCTGGCGCCGTCCTATCTGCTGGGCCTGTTCAATCTGCGCGGCCGGCTGATTCCCATCATCCATCTTGGCCAGTTGCTGCAGGTGGCCGATCGCGGTGCACGCGAAGGTTCGAAGATCGCCATTGTCGAGTTCCGCCAGGGGCGCATCGGGCTGCTGTTCGATGCCACCGGCGAGATCCTTCGCGTGTCGGGCGAGCAGAAGGTGATGTTCAGTGAAGCCGGTGCGACGTCGTCGATGATCGGCGGTGCGCTGAAGCTGGATGGCGGCAACCGCATCCTGCAGATCCTCAACGTGGATGCCTTGCACGCCCTGCACGACATGCCGATGCCCACGGGCGACGCACAGGCGCTTGAGCCCGCGCGGCAGCGCGCTGCGCAGGGGCAGCGCCGCCAGGGCGTGTCCTTCCGGGTGAACGACACGCGCCTTGCCCTGCCGATGGGGGCCATCCACGAGATCATCCGCGTGCCCGAGCTGCTCACCTCCGTGCTGGCCAGTGAACTGTGCCTTGGCATGCTCAACCTGCGTGGCAATACCGTGCCGGTGGTCGACTTCGCGCGTTTCCTGGGGTTGTCGCGCGAAGGTGCCGTCGCCGTGGCGCCGGGAGATTTCGAGGACCCGCGACGCATCGTGGTGCTGCGCCAGAAAGACAGGGATGTCGGCCTGCTGGTGGACGATGTCGAGAGCATCGTCGGCTATCGCGACGAGGAGCTGCTGGCCATTCCTTCGTTCTGCGCGGAACGGCCGCAGCTGTTCACCGGCTGCATCAGCCAGCAGGGTGGCCCCGACATCCTGCTGATCGACGAAACCGCCCTGTTGAGCGATGCCATCGTGGCCGACCTGACGAAGGGGCATCGCGAGCTGTATCAGCTGGAGTCGGCGGCCGAACGTGGGCAGGGCAGGCGCCGCAGCGGCGTGCGCGAAACCTATGTGACGTTCCGGCTCGACCAGCTGATGGGCATGCGCATCGACCAGCTGCGCGAAGTCATCGATTTCCCCGCTACCGTGATGCAGCCGCCGGGTGCGCCGGACTATGTACGTGGCGTGCTCAACCTGCGTCGCAAGCTGGTCACCATCATCGACATGCGCGTGCTCTACGGCATGAAGGGCTACGCCAACCTGCAGGCCGCCAAGGTGCTGGTGGTGGAAAACGACGAAGAAAAGTTCGGCCTCGTGGTGGATGCCATCGAAAATATCGTGACCATCGACGCGGCCGATAAGATCGGCGTGCCGGGCGTGCTGCGCAACCAGATCGACCGCTCGCTGCGCGATGACATGCGCGAGGTGGTGGAGCTGCCTGACCAGAGCACCTTGCTGTTGCTGGATGCCGCACCGTTGAAGCAGCGCCTGGGAGCCGCGCCGGTGCATTGAGCGAAAGCGTGTGGATGACCCTTGGTTTTTGCGCGAGCGGAGCGGGGGCTGGCCAGGGATGGCGCCATTGAACAGGACGACGGGGGTGATGGCCTGGCGTCCGCGAGACCAAACGCTGCTTCAACGCATGAACTTGCGTTGCGCGGCGTTTCGTTTTTGCGAGCCGATTCACTCATCGTGCATGGTTGCGAAACTCATTATGGCGCCGCCGTGGAAACGTGCGCCAGGGGGCGCGCCTGACTCCACGGCGTTCCCCGATGGAGAGTTCGCATGAAGAAGACCCTGTTCGCACTGATGATTGGCGCAGTGATGGTTTCCGGCACGGTTGCCGCCTCGCCGCAGCAGTACGACGACCACCATGATCAGCAGGACCACGATCGCTACGATCATGGGCACGACCGCGATCACGACCATGACCATGACCGTGGGCACGATCACGATCATGATCGCGACTACGACCGTGGTTACGACCACGACCATGATCGCCGCGACTACGTGATCGTGCACGATCGTGGCAACCATGAAGGCTGGTACCACCGTGGCGGCTACGTTCCGGCGGAGTACTACCGCGACCAGCGCTATTACGCCGACTACCGCGTGTACCACCTTGCGCCGCCGCCGCCGGAGCACGTGTGGGTGCGCAGCGATACCGGCGATTTCCTGCTGGTGGCCGTCGCCACCGGCATCATTGCCGACATGGTGATCAACCACTGATCCACCCGGACCGCGCCGGGCGCCCTGACGGCGCGGTTCGCGTCGCACGATTTTGCGAAATGGCATCACACCAGATGAACGTCGTTTGGGGCAGCGTGATGAAGCGTCACGCAGCGGGCGCATAGTGGTTCGCACAGGCGCCAGCGCGCCTGGTAAAGCGTCATGCGGCGATGGCGTTGGGGCCATGGCCGTGGATGCGGGAGGGAACGCAGGCCGCCATGTCGGATGCGTATCCCATGGCGGAAGGGCGACATCGCACGGGAGGGATCGCATATGAAGTCGTATGGTTTGATCGCAGTGTTGTTCGCAGGTCTTCTGGCCGGTCCGGCCATCCACGCACAGCAGTCCGCCGCACCGGCCGGCTCGACCGGGCAGTGCAAGGACGGCAGCTATACCAACCACGCTACCAAGAAGGGTGCGTGCTCGGGTCACCAGGGCGTCAAGGAGTGGTACACCGCCGCTGCGCCTGCCGCCGCTGCCCCCGCCGCGGCTCCCGCAGCAGCACCTGCGGCAGCCCCGGCCGCTGCGGCAGCACCCGCCAGCAAGAGCGCCAAATCCACAGGCACGCAACCGCCGGCCAACGCCGCGCCGGGTGGCGGCCCGGGCCTGGTCTGGGTGAACGACAGCAGCAAGGTCTATCACTGCCAGGGCGACAAGTGGTACGGCAAGACCAAGGCAGGCTCGTACATGAGCGAAGCCGATGCGAAGGCCAAGGGCTATCACGCGGATCACGGCAAGGCGTGTACGCAGTAACGTCTGTTGCTTGCGTCGCATGATGAAAAGGCCCGCGCAAGCGGGCCTTTTTGTTGGGTGCAGTGCGTGCCGCACCATCGATGAACCCTCGCGGCTTCCTAGTCCTCACCGTCATCCCCGCGAAAGCGGGGATCCAGTGCCTTGGAGGCGGTGAGGAAAACCGAAAGACGCTGGATCCCCGCTTTCGCGGGGATGACGGTGAGGGAGGTCGGGGCGCCGTGTTGAACTCGCGGCGTAAGCACGCCGAATCCGGGATAACGGCTGCACTAATGGCCCTTGTTCGCTATCCGGTTCCAGTGGCGATAGCCCGCTCAATCCAACCGCTTATGGAACAAGCGAATCGCCAGCGTCAGCATGATCGCGATGAAGGCCAGCAACGCCACGCCGTCGTGCCACAGGTCGGCAAGGTCGGCGCCGCGCAGCATGATGCCGCGGATCAGCCGGATGAAGTGCGTCAGCGGCAATGCCTCGGAGATCCACTGCGCAGGCAACGGCATGCCGTCAAAGGGAAACATGAAGCCGGACAGCAGGATCGACGGCAGGAACACGAAGAACGTCATCTGCATCGCCTGGAATTGCGAGCGTGCCCGGGTGGAAATGAGCAGGCCCAGCGACAGGTTGGCGAGAATCAGCAGCACCGACGCCAGGTAGACATCCCACAGGCTGCCGCGGATAGGCACGCGGAACAGCCACACGCCCAGCATCAGCACCAGGGTGGTCTGCACCAGGCCGATGGCCGCATACGGCAACACCTTGCCAATCATGAGTTCCGTGCGGCTGACTGGCGTGGTGATCAGCAGTTCCATATTGCCGCGCTCTGTTTCGCGCACGATGGCCACGGCGGTGAACAGCACCATGGTCATGGTGAGGATGACGCCGATCAGTCCGGGCACGATGTTCACCGGGGAGCGTCGTTCCGGATTGTAGAAACTGACCACGCTGATCGGCGTCTGCGTCCGTGCGTGGAAATCGTCAGGCTGGTTGAGCGGGTATTGCGCCAGTTGCGCAGCGGCCGACTGCACCACGTTGTCGCTGCCGTCCACCATCACCTGGATGGCTTCGCGGCCGTCGAGCTTGCGGCGTTCGAAATCCGGCGGCACCGCGATGCCCACGCTGATGCGTCCTTCACGAAGCAGGTCCAGCAGTTGCTGCGGCGATTGCGCGCTGGCTTCGACCTTGATGACGCCGCTGGCGAGCAGGTCCTGCACGGCGGCGCGCGAACCGGCGGTCTGCGCCTGATCGACGACGGCGGCGGGCAGGTCGCGCAGGTTGAGGTTGATCGCGTAGCCGAACAGCAGCAACTGCATGATCGGCATGCCCATGATCATGGCCAGCGTCACGCGGTCGCGGCGCAGCTGGCGCAGCTCCTTCATGATGATCGCCCACAGCCGCCGGAAGTTCATGCCGGTTGCCCTTCGTGCTGTTCCGGCTTGCGCGTGGCAACGACGAACACGTCCTCCAGGTTCGGCGTCACGCTTTCGACGTCCATGGCGGTGTCCACGCCATGCAGACTCTGCCGGAACGCATCGAGGGTGACGTCGTCGCGGCGCATGAGCACGCGCAGTTCATTGCCGATCTGCGCCACGCTCAGGACGTCCGGATGGCCATCCAGCGCTTCCTTGGCCCGGCGGGGCGAGTCGGCACGGATCACGAACGTGCGGCCTTGCAGCTTCCCGGTGAGTTCCTTGGGTTGACCATCGGCGACCAGATTGCCGTTGTCGAGGATGGCCAGGCGGTGACAGCGTTCGGCTTCGTCCATGTAGTGCGTGGAGACGAGGATGGTGGTGCCCGCATCGGCGAGTTCGAACAGCTTCTCCCAGAAGTCGCGGCGCGACTCCGGATCCACCGCGCTGGTGGGCTCGTCCAGGAACAGCAGTTCGGGCTTGTGCACGATGGCGCCGGCCAGCGCCAGGCGCTGCTTCTGGCCGCCGCTCAGGGTGCCGGCCAGCTGTTCCTGCCGGTCGTCCAGGCGGTAGCGCTGCAGCAGTTCGTCCACGCGCGTGCGCGTGTCCTGGCGCGACAGGCCCTGCACGGTGGCGAGGAATTCCAGGTTCTGTCGCACCGACAGGTCGTCGAATAGCGAGAATTTCTGCGTCATGTAGCCGATGCGACGCTTCAGTGCTTCGGCCTGCCGTGGAATGGCCAGCCCCAGCACGTTGATCTCGCCGGCACTCGGCGTCAGCAGCCCACACAGCATGCGGATGGTGGTGGACTTGCCCGAGCCGTTGGGGCCGAGGAAGCCGTACACGCAGGCACGCGGCACATCGAGATCCACCTGGTTCACCGCCACCAGCGCACCGAAGCGCTTGGTAAGCCCCCGCGCGTGGATGGCCGTGTCAGTCATGAATGCGCTTGCCCGGAAACTCGGCGGAAACGGGGAAACCCTGCGGGAGTTCGCGTGCATCCGTGCCCAGGGCAATTTCGGCCAGATAGCTGAGCCGCGTGGCGTCATCGCCGCTCAACGCGTAGTAGGGCGTGAAGGTGGGTTCGCTGCGAATCATGCGCACCTTGCCGCGAAACTGGCGCTTGCCGTCATGCAGGGTGACGATGGCTTCGTCACCCACCTGGATCGATGGCCGCAGCGCAGCGGGCACATACACACGCGCATAAGGCGTGTCGCTGGCAAGCAGGATCACCAGGGGTGTGCCCGGTTGCGCCTGGTCACCCAGCTTGTAGGGCAGGCTGTCCACGCGCACGTCGCGCGGCGCGGTGAGGTCCAGCTTTTCCCGGTCCACTGCACGCGATGCCGCGTTGGCGGCTGCGGCGGCCACCTGGGCCTGGGCCTGCGCGATGTCTTCCACGCGCGAACCGTTGACCAGCTGGTCCAGTGCGGCGCGGTCGGCTGCCACGGCGGCATCGGCATTGCCGGCGGATGCCTTCGCGCGATCCAGGTCTGCCGCGGAGATGTAGCGCTGCAGCGACAGGGCGGAGAGCCGCTGGTAATAGGCGTTCGCGTCGCGCGCCTGCGCCTGTGCGCCGGCGAGGTTGGAGCGCGCCTGGCGGATCTGTTCCTCGCGCGGGCCGCGCTGCAGTTCAAGCAGCGCCTGTTGCTGCTGCTGCAGGTCGGCACGCGCAGTGTCCAGCGCCGCCTGTGTGCGCGTGGTTTCCAGCTGCATGATGCGTGTGCCGGCGGGCACGTATTGGCCCTCGCGCACGTCGATGGTCACGATGTGTTCGGCGGCCGGCGCGGGCAGGGTGATGCGGTCGAATTCCACCGTGCCCAACACCTGAGGCGGCGCAGGATGGCAGCCGGCAAGCGCGATGGTGGCCAGCAGGCCCAGCAGGCGACGATCAGTCTTCATGACGCGGCTCCATGCCGTGCCCCAGCAGGGCGAGTGCGTGTTGCGCGAGAACCTCGGTACCCAGATCGGCCTGGAAGATCTGCCGCCAGATCGGTGCGCCGGCGGCGGGGAACATGGTCAGTCCAATCAGCGAGACCACCAGCAGACGTGGATCGAGCGACGGGTTGATGACACCCTCTCGCTGCGCTTCGGCGAAGCGGCTGGCCAGGAAGCGCGGCAAGTCGGGCCCGATGCGGGTGAGCAGCAGTTCGCGCAGCGCGCCACCTTCGCACAGCACTTCGCGCACCCAAAGGGAAGGGAGCCATGGATGGGCGTCGACCAGGCCGAGCATGCCTTGTACGAAGCGCGTGACCATGGTGCGCACATCGTCGCCGGCGGTGGCGACGCCTTCGCGCAGCTGCATGATCGCGGGCATCAGGCGCTCGTCGAAGATCGCGTCGCGCAGCGCCTGCTTGCTGCCGAAGTAGTAGTTGAGCATGGCGGGCGTTACGCCGGCCTGCGCGGCGATGCCACGCAACGAGGTGGCCGCGATGCCGTCCCGGACGAAACAGGTCAGCGCCGCATCGAGCAGCTTGGCGCGCAGGTCAGGGCTGTCGGTGCCGGGGCGGCCGGGGGCGCGGCGAGGAGGACGGGTCGAGGAGGTCATGGTGACCGTAATTAATCATATGTTTAATTAATTTCAAGTCATTGATGGGTGGTGATTTTGTCGCAGCACAAAAAAAGGCCGGCGCAATGGCCGGCCTTTGGGTGAGGCAGTGACTGAGGGCTTCAGCCGTTGGGGACCACCGGCAGGCTGATCGAGCTGGCCGTGCCGGGGGTGTGCCACACGCGCTGCGTCGCCTTGCGGTAGTCGGCAGGCTTGGCGTCGAAGATGTTCGGCACGAAGGTCTGCGGGTTGCGGTCGTACAGCGGGAACAGGCTGGACTGCACCTGCACCATGATGCGGTGACCCGGCTGGAACACGTGGTTGGTGGTGGGCAGGCCGAAGCTGTAGAGCAGCGGCTGGTCGGGCGTGAGCGCGGCCGGGTGCTCGAAGCTGGTGCGGTAACGGCCACGGAAGATGTCCAGCGACACGGCCAGCTCATAGCCACCCATTTCCGGGTTGGACGGGACGGTATCGGGGTACACGTCGATCAGCTTCACCACCCAGTCGCTGTCGGTGCCACTGGTGGAGGCATACAGGTTCACCTCCGGCGCGCCGCCGATGTGCACCGGTGCGGTGAGCGGCTCGGTCACATAAGTGAGCACGTCCGGACGCCCATCCGCAAAGCGCTGGTCGTTCACCAGCCAGCGGGTCCACGCGTCGTGGTCGGCGAAGTGTACCGGGCGCGGCTGGTACGGCACGGGCTTGGCCGGATCGGACACGTACTCGTCGAACTTGGCGGCGTCCGCGGCCGGCGCGTTGAACGACAGCGCACCGTTGGCGCCCAGATAAAGCGCCTTGGGCTTGTTCGCGCAGCCCTTGTCGCAGCTCAGCGGCCAGGACTTGTAGCGATCCCAGTGGTTTTCACCGGTGTTGTAGATCAGCACGGGCGGCGTGTTCGCCTTGGGCGCACCGGCTACCAGATACTGGTCGAAGAACGGCTTGAGCACGTCGCGGCGGAACTGCAGGGCGGTGTCGCCGTCCCATTGCAGCGGGCCCAGCGAGCGGCCTTCGTAATTCACCTGGCTGTGGCGCCACGGGCCCATCACCAGGTAGTTCTTGTCGTTGCCCTTGTCCTTGGGTTCGGTGGCTTCGTAGCTGTGGATGGCACCCCACATGTCTTCCTGGTCCCACAGGCCCTGCAGCCACATGGTGGGCACGCTCAGCGGCTGCGCGGCCATGATCTTGTCCAGCGCCTGGCCCTGCCAGAACGCGTCGTAGGCCGGGTGTTCGTCCAGCTTGCGCCAGAACGGCAGCTGCTCAAGGCCGTGCGCACGCGCGTAATCGCCGGCGGAACCGGCGCTGAGGAAGTTGCTGTAATCGTCATAGCCCACGCGCGGCACGCCGCTGCCCTTGCCCTTCTTCTCGGTCTGGCCGGTGATGTAGTCGAAGTTGGTCTGGCGGTAGGCGCCGTAATGGAACCAGTCGTCACCCATCCAGCCGTCCACCATCGGGCTTTCCGGTGCGGCCACCTTGAGCGCCGGGTGCGGGTGGATCAGCGCCATCACCACGGTGAAACCTTCATACGACGAACCGAGCATGCCCACGCGGCCGTTCGATTCGGGCAGGTTCTTCACCAGCCAGTCGATGGTGTCGTAGGCGTCGGTGGAGTGGTCCACTTCACTGGAGTTGAGCGGGCCGCGCAGCGGACGCGTCATCACGTACTCGCCTTCCGAACCGTACTTGCCGCGCACATCCTGGAACACGCGGATGTAGCCGCTGTGCACGAACACCTCGTCGCCCTGCGGCAGGGTGGCGTCCATGTGCGGCGAGACGAAGCGCTCGGTGCGGCCGCTGGCGTCATACGGCGTGCGCGTAAGCAGGATCGGCGCGTTGTGCGCGCCCTTGGGAATCACGATGACGGTGTGCAGCTTCACGCCATCGCGCATCGGGATCATCACCTCGCGCTTCACGTAGTCGTAGCCGGCGGTGTCGGCGACGAAGGCCTTCTGCGGCACGTCGGGCGTGAGCGGCGCCGTTTGCGCATGGGCCAGGGCGGCGGTGAACGCGGCAAGCGTGGCCACGGCGAGCAAGGTGTTGCGGATGGGCATGAATCCTCCAGGCGGGCAGCCGCGCGGGCCGGTCCGGTGAGTGAAGCGGAAGGGTGGTTCAGTCATGGACTGTAAGCGAGCTGTCATCCGGCTCCCACCATGACTTCCTGCCTATGCCGATCTTATGCGCAAGAATGGGAACGCCGTCATCGTCTGCGCTACCCACACTGGCTGCCACCGTACCGGAAGGCCCCGCCATGAAAGCGAACACGCGAGAGGACTACCTGCATCGCATCGACCGCGTGGTCGCCGTGCTGCAGTCTGCGGTAGAGCAGGGCGGCGAGCTGCCCGAACTGGTGCAACTGGCCGAGGTGGCGCACCTGTCGCCGTTCCACTTCCATCGCATCTACCGGGCGCTGTCGGGTGAAACGGTGGGACAGACGGTGGCCCGCCTGCGCCTGCTGCGGGCCCTGCAGTTGCTGGCCGGGGCAGGCGAACGCATCACCGACACGGCGCTGGCCGTGGGCTATGAGACGCCGCAGGCCTTCGCCCGGGCATTCCGCCAGGCATTCGATGCCACGCCGAGTGAACTGCGTGGGCAGCGGGAACGCCTGCACGAGGCGATGCAGCGCCTGCGCCTTCCAGCCACGCCGGTGCAGGCGAGCGAGCCGGTGCTGAAGGTGGAGGTGGTGTCGGTGGAGCCGTTTCGCGTGGTGGCCGCCCGATACGTGGGCGATCACCGGGCGCTGGATCAGGCGTATGGACGGCTGTTCGAGTGGGCCGCCGGCCACGCGCTGCTCGAACGCATGGCCGGCATCTACGGTGTGCCGCACGACGGCATGCCGGACAGCGTCCCTGACGAGGGTGCCTTCGACTGCGCGCTCGCCTTCGCAGGCAATGAGGTGGCGATCGACGCCCATACCTTTGCGCTGCAGCTCGGCGGCGGCCTGTGGGCACGCTGGCGGCATATCGGTTCCTATGACCGCCTGGGCGTGCTCACCGACCGGCTCATCGCCGGCTGGTTGCCGGGCAGCGGTTACCGGCTGCGCGACGAGCTGCCGTTCCGGCACTTCCTGGACGATCCGGAGGACACGCCCGAAGCGGTGCTGCGGGCAGATATCTACCTGCCCGTGGCGCCTGTCTGAAACTCGGTGGGCTCAGCCGCCGCCCCCGGCCCACGGGTCATAACTGCCGAACGACCACAGATGACCTTCCAGGTCGCGGCAGCTGTAGCCGGCGCCGCCGTAATCCTTCTCGGCGTATTCGTCGATGATGATGGCACCGGCGGTCCTGGCCTGTTCGTAATGCGCCTTGCAGTCCGTCACCACGACATAGGGACATTGCGTTTCGCGTCCGTCGGCCTGGTCCGGCTGGATCACGCGCTTGCCGAATTCGTTGTCCCGCACCGAGCCCAGCATCAGCATGCCGTTGCCATAGGTGAGCTGGGCATGCGCCACGCCGCCCTGGTCGTCGTCGTAGACCGCGTGTTTCTCGAACCCGAAGGCCTTGCACAGCCAGTCGATGGCGGCATGCGCATCGCGATAGCGCAGGCCGGGGATGATCGTGCTGCCGGAAACGCGAGATGTGCTCATGGCCGTGGGCTCCGTGGTGGGATGCGTCCAGCCTAGCCCTTCCGCAAGCGTTGTCTTGTGGATTTTCCGAGTGCACGGGGGAGCAAGCCGCATCCCGGGCGGGGACGGTCTGGCGAAAGATCACAAGGCATGACAAGGGATCACGAGGGATTCACCGGCCCGGGTGCCATGCTTCGTCTTCCCCATTTTTTCACCCTCGGGAGCAAAGGCATGAGCAAGATCCGTGTGGCCGTCTTGGTGGGCAGCCTGCGCAAGGATTCCTTCAACCGCCATCTGGCGCGTGCGGTGGAACGGCTGTCGCCGGCCGACTTCAGCTTCGACCATGTGCGCATCGACAATCTGCCGCTGTACAACCAGGATTTCGACGCCGACTACCCGCCCGAGTGCAAGCGGCTCAAGGACGAGATCGCCGCCGCCGATGCGCTGCTGTTCGTGACGCCGGAATACAACCGCTCCATTCCGGGTGTGCTGAAGAACGCCATCGACATCGCCTCGCGCCCCTGGGGCACCAACTCCTTCGCGGGCAAGCCGGGCGCAGTGATCGGCATTTCCGTGGGCGCCACCGGCACGGCGCTGTCGCAGCAGCATCTGCGCAACGTGCTCTCCTACCTCGATGTTTCCGTGCTGCCGCAACCGGAGGTATTCATCCAGAACAAGGATGGCCTGCTCGATGCCGACGGCAAGATCGGCAACGAAGGCACGCAGAAGTTCCTGCAGGGGTTCGTGGACCGCTATGTGGCCTGGGTGAAGCTGCACCTCAGGCGCTGAGCCTAATTGTCGTCTGTAGGAGCGCACTTGTGCGCGACAGCCGCGCCTCGTTGTGAGGCCGACATGCTGCGGTCGCGCACAAGTGCGCTCCTACATGGACACGGTGGCGTGTTACGCCTCGGTGCCCGCGGCCCCCGAGCCGCAGAGTTTCTCCAGCATCTGCACCTGCACGTTGCGCACCGCTTGGGAGAAGCTTCACCTCAGGCGCTGAGCATTACTGTCGTCTGTAGGAGCGCACTTGTGCGCGACAGTCGCGCCTCGTGGTGAGGCCGACACGCTGCGGTCGCGCACAAGTGCGCTCCTACATGGACAAGGTGGCGTGTTACGCCTCGGTGCCCGCAGCCCCCGAGCCGCAGAGCTTTTCCAGCATCTGCACCTGCACGTTGCGCACGGCCTGGTTGCTGGCCGGCTTGATGCGGCTGTAGCGACCGTCGGCGTGCAGCATCCATGAGCTGGAGTTGTCCGCGAGGTAGAACTCCAGCTCCTTCTTCAGGCGAGCCTGCAGCTTCTTGCCTTCCACCGGGAAGCCAGTTTCCACGCGACGATCCAGGTTGCGTTCCATCATGTCGGCGCTGGCAAGGTAGAACAGTTCGTCGCCGTTGTTGAGGAACCAGTACACGCGGCTGTGTTCCAGGAAACGCCCCACGATGGAGCGGACGCGGATGTTGTGCGACACCCCCGGCACGCCGGGGCGCAGGCAGCACATGCCGCGTACAATCAGATCCACCTTCACGCCCGCGATGCTGGCCTTGTACAGCGCCTTGATCATCTTGGCATCGGTTACTGCATTGACCTTGATGATGATCTGCGCCGGCTTGCCCGCCAGTGCGTGCGCGGTTTCGCGGTTGATCATCTCCAGCAGCGTCTTCTTCAGGGTGAAGGGCGCATGCAGCAGCTTTTTCATCTGCAGCAGCTTGCCCATGCCGGTGAGCTGGCTGAAGAGTTTGTGCACGTCTTCGCACAGCGACAGGTCGGAGGTGAGCAGGCTGTAATCGGTGTAGAGGCGGGCGTTGCCGGTGTGGTAGTTGCCGGTGCCCAGGTGCGCGTAACGCACCAGTTCCTCGCCTTCGCGACGCTGGATCAGCATGAGCTTGGCGTGTGTCTTCACGCCCACCACGCCGTAGATCACCATGGCGCCGGCCTGCTGCAGGCGAGAGGCGAGCGAGAGGTTGGATTCCTCGTCGAAGCGCGCACGCAGCTCGATCACCACGGTGACCTCCTTGCCCGCGCGCGCAGCGTCCACCAGCGCGTCGACGATTTCGGAGTTGGCGCCGCTGCGGTACAGCGTCTGCTTGATCGCCAGCACGTTCGGGTCTTTCGCTGCCTGGTGCAGCAGGTCCACCACCGGGGCGAATGATTCGTACGGATGGAGCAGCAGCACGTCGTGGCGGCCGATCACCTGGAACAGGTCTTCGGCCTTCTTCAGCGCCTTGGGAATGGATGGCGTGAACGGCGGGTACTGCAGTTCCGGGCGGCTGCTCTTGGTGATCAGGCCGAACAGGCGCGCGAGGTTTACCGGGCCGTTCACCTCGTACATCTCGGCGGCGGTCAGGCCGAACTGGCGCAGCAGGTAGTCGGTGAGTTCCGGCGGGCAATTGTCGGCCACCTCCAGGCGCACCGCGTCGCCGAAGCGGCGCGAATACAGCTCACCGCGCAGCGCGCGTGCCAGGTCCTCGACGTCTTCCGGGTCGATGGTGAGGTCGGCGTTGCGGGTCAGGCGGAACTGGTAGCAGCCACGCACGGACATGCCGGGGAACAGCTCCTCGGCATGCGCATGGATGATGGAGGAGAGCAGCACGAAGTTCTCGCCACCCTCGGACACGTCATCCGGCAGGCGGATCAGGCGGGGCAGTACGCGCGGCGCGGGCACGATGGCCAGGCCCGAATCGCGACCGAAGGCATCGGTGCCTTCCAGCTGCACGATGAAGTTGAGGCTCTTGTTGACCAGCAGTGGGAACGGATGCGTCGGGTCCAGGCCAATGGGCGTCACCAGCGGCGCTACCTCATGGCGGAAATAGCGACGCACCCACATCTTCTGCTTGCTCGACCACTCGTTGCGGCGAACGATGCGGATACCGTTGCGTGCCAGCTCCGGCAGGATCTTGTCGTTGAGGATGGCGTACTGGCGTTCGATCTGCTTGTGCGTGATCTCGCTGATCTCGGCAAGCGCCTTGCGCGGCGTCACACCGTCGGAGCCGACGATTTCGTGGTCGAAGGCAATCTGGCTCTTCAGGCCTGCCACGCGGATCTCGAAGAACTCGTCCATGTTGCTGGAGAAGATCAGCAGGAACTTCAGGCGCTCCAGGATCGGCTTGCTCTCGTCCAGCGCCTGCTCGAGCACGCGGATGTTGAACTGCAGCTGGGAGAGTTCGCGGTTGATGTAGAGAGAAGGGTCGTTCAGGTCCGGAGCGACAGGTGCGCTCGGCACCTCGGGAGCCGCGGCGACGGGGCTGCTGGTTTCGGTGACGCGCTCTGCGCTCGGTCGGACGACATCAGTACTCATCGGTTCACCGTTCGATGGGCGGGCGCGAGGGGAGCCGCGCTGATCCGCGAAGAAACATAGTAAGGCGCGGATTACGACCGGGCCATGGCAGAACAGCGCGGCAGCGCGCTGTCACAGGATCGACATATTGACGAGTGGATCTGACCAAACCGTGACACTGCCTTCACGCATGTCACGAAGCCGTGATGTGCAAGGCCCAAGCCCCCGACTTTTCCTGTAGGAGCGCACCCTGTGCGCGACCTCCGACGGAGCGATATCGACACGGCTCTGCGGTCGCGCACAGGGTGCGCTCCTACAGGAGGCGCCACCGCGCTCAGGCGGCAGGCGATGCCAGGTAGCGACTCGGTGCCATACCCAGCACGCGGCGAAACGCGGCGGTGAACGCACTGGGGTTGCCGTAACCCAGGTCCACCGCAACCTGGGTGATCGCTTCGCCGTTGCTCAGCCGCGTGAGTGCGGACAACAGGCAGGCCTGTTGCCGCCACGCGGTGAAGCTCATGCCGGTTTCCTCGCGGAAAGTGCGGGTGAAGTGGCGGCGGCTCATGCCGGCGCGGCGGGCCATGTCGTCGATCCGCACTTCCTGCGAAGGCTCCTCGAGCAGGGCGCGGCACAGTGCGGCGAGGCGCTTTTCGTGCGGCAGCGGCGTGCTGAGCGGCAATACCGGCATGCGCCGGATCTCGTCCAGCAGCAGCGCCATGATGCGTCCGTCGCGGCTGTCCAGCTCGTACTCGGGCGGCAGATCCACCGCTTCCAGCAACAGCTCGTGCAGCAGGGGAGAGACGGCGATGACCTGGCAACGATCCGAAAGACCGGCGGCCTGAGCGGCTTCCGGCGTGACATAGGCGCTGCGCGTGGTCACCGGGCCGCCCATGTGCACCTCGTGGGTGACGCCGGGGGGAATCCACAGTGCGCGCCGCGGCGGCACCACCCAGCTGCCTTCGCTGGTGATGGTGGTCAGCACGCCGGTGGTGGCGTAGAGCAACTGCCCCCGGCGGTGGGAATGCGGGGGCAGCACATGGTGCGAGGGGTACTGGTTGCCCGTCGCGAGCACGTCGCGGGGCGTCTGGTCATACGCTTCGACAAGGGCGTTGCGCACGGGTTTGGCCCATTTTCAACAGAAATTGACCCGGTGATGTGTGCGGGCCTGGCTCCCAGACTCTAAGGTGTCGTCCCGGGCGGCGCAACCGCGTCGTCCTGCCGCACCCGTCCCCTCTGCGAGTCCTCATGCAAACCCGTGTCGAAGACGTAGCCCTGTCGCCCGCGCCGCCTGCCGCGCCGCTGGCCACCCCGCCGCCCGCCGCCTCTGCGGCCACTGCCGAGCACGCCACCGAGTTCGGCATCCTGGGCGCGATCAGCTTCTCGCACCTGCTCAACGACATGATCCAGTCGTTGATCCTGGCCATCTATCCGCTGCTCAAGAGCGGTTTCAACCTGAGTTTCGGCCAGATCGGCCTGATCACGCTGACCTACCAGATCACCGCATCGCTGCTGCAGCCGGCGGTGGGCATGTTTACCGACAAGAAGCCGATGCCGTATTCGCTGCCCATCGGCATGGGCTTCACGCTCTGCGGCCTGCTGCTGCTCGCGTTTGCACCGAATTTCCCGGTGTTGCTGGTGGCTGCCGCGCTGGTCGGTACGGGGTCGTCGGTGTTTCACCCGGAATCCTCGCGCGTGGCGCGCATGGCATCGGGCGGGCGTCACGGCCTGGCGCAGTCGTTGTTCCAGGTGGGCGGCAATGCCGGCTCGTCGCTGGGGCCGCTGTTGGCGGCCTGGATCATCGTGCCGCATGGCCAGCACAGCGTGGCGTGGTTTTCGCTGGCGGCACTGCTGGCCATCGTGGTGCTGCTGCAGGTGAGCGCCTGGTATCGCGACCATCACGCCGTGCGTGGCAAGGCCAAGGCGCGCCATGCATCGCACGTGGTGCTGAGCAAGGCACAGGTGGCGTGGTCGATTTCGATACTCGGGCTGCTCATCTTCTCCAAGTATTTTTATCTGGCCAGCATCAGCAGCTATTACACCTTTTACCTGATCCACAAGTTCGGCGTGTCCGTGCAGAACGCCCAGACGCACCTGTTCGTGTTCCTGTTTGCGGTGGCGGCCGGTTCGCTGATCGGCGGTCCGGTGGGCGATCGCATTGGCCGCAAGTGGGTGATCTGGGCATCCATCCTGGGCGTGGCGCCGTTCACGCTGTTGTTGCCGCACGCCAGCCTGTTCTGGACCGGCGTGCTCACCGTGATCATCGGCCTGATCCTCGCTTCGGCGTTCTCGGCCATCCTGGTCTACGCGCAGGAGTTGATCCCCGGTCGCGTGGGCATGGTGTCGGGCCTGTTCTTTGGCTTCGCCTTCGGCATGGGCGGCATCGGCGCGGCCGTGCTCGGTCACATCGCCGATGCGCGCGGCATCGAATACGTCTACGGCCTGTGCGCCTATCTGCCGCTGATCGGCATCATCACCGCGTTCCTGCCCAACCTGGAACGCAAGACCGCCTGAGTCGGCCTCAAAGGGTGTGCGGTTGCACACCCTCGCGGGTCATCTTCACCGGCTCGATCGTGCCATCGGCATTGAAGATCATCTTGTCGATGCACACCTGGCGATGATTGCCGTTGGTGTCACCCAGCGGATGGCGGTGGTAGACGATGAACCAGCTGTCGTCGCGCTCGACATGGAACAGCGAGTGGTGGCCCGCACCGGTGCCGATGGTCGCATCCTGCTGCAGGATCTTCCCGATGCGCTTGAACGGTCCCATCGGCGAATCACCGATGGCGTAGGCCACCGAATAGTCGGGCCCCGTCCAGCCGCCTTCGGACCACATGAAGTAGTACTTGCCGTTGCGCTTGAACATCATCGGGCCTTCCACGTACTCCGGCGACGGCGTGATTTCGCGCCAGGTCTTGCCGTCGGGCATGGCTTCCACGCCGGTGAAATCCGGCTTGAGCTTGACGATGTTCGCGTGCTTCCAGCCGCCGTAGATGAGGTACCAGCTGCCGTCGTCGTCATGGAACACGTACGGGTCGATCGGCTGTGCACGGTTGTGGAAGGCATCCACCAACGGATGGCCGAGCAGGTCCTTGAACGGTCCCTCGGGGTGATCGGCCACCGCCACGCCAATGCCGCCGACCTCCTTGTCGCTCTGGATGTCGTTGGCGGCGAAGAAGAAGTAGTACTTGCCGTCCTTCTCGGCCATGGCCGGTGCCCACATGGCTTTCTTCGCCCACGGCACATCGGCCATGCGCAGCACGCCCTCATGCCTGGTCCAGTGCACCAGATCGTCGGAAGAGAACGCGTCGAAGCGGGTCTGCTCGCTGTAGCGCTCCGACGTGGTCGGGTAGATCCAGTACTGGTGCTGGAAGATCGCCGCTTCCGGGTCGGCATACCAGCCGGGGAAGACCGGATTGGCGGCGTGCGCGAATCCGGTCAGGGCAAGCCCGGCGGTGAAAGCGGCGAGGTGGAACAACTTCCTGCACTGACGCATGCGATGGGCTCCGGGCGTTTGACGAGAGCGTCCGAACCTAGCGCATTCTGCTTTTAGACGGGGCGATTATTGCGTGCCCCTCACTGTAGGAGCGCACCTTGTGCGCGACCGCGGCGCCATGTCGTTTCGGTTTCGTCAGGTGGTCGCGCACAGGGTGCGCTCCTACATGGGGAGCATCGAGCCATGGGGTGAGGCTGTGTCAAACCACCACCGGCTCCGGCTCCAGCTGCACGCCGTACTTCGCGCGCACGCCCTCGATCACCTTCTGCGCGAAGGCCCACAACTGTGCACCCGTGGCACGCCCGTGGTTCACCAAGACCAGCGAGTGGCGGTTGGAGATGCCGGCGTCGCCATCGCGCTCGCCCTTGAAGCCGCTGGTTTCGATCAGCCACGCGGCGGAGAGCTTCCAGCGCCCATCACTGCCCACCCACGAGACCAGCTCGGGGTGTTCGCGCTTGAGCGATTCGCCCAGCGCAGCGTCGACGATGGGGTTCTTGAAGAAGCTGCCCGCGTTGCCGACCACCGCCGGGTCCGGGAGCTTCTTCGTGCGCAGGTGCACCACGGCCTCGGCCACGTGGAAGGGCGCCGGCTTGGCGATGCCCATGCGGGCCAGTTCCTCGCGGATGCCGGCGTAATCCATCCGCAGCTCGCGGGTGCGGGGCAGCGCGAAGCGCACGGCGGTGACGATGTAGCGGCCCGGCTCGTGCTTGAACACCGAGTCGCGATAGGCGAACTTGCAGGCGGTGCGATCGAGCACGGCCACGCGGTGCTCCTGCGTGTCCCAGGCTTCCACGCTTTCGATGAACTCGGCCACTTCCGTGCCGTACGCACCGATGTTCTGGATCGGCGCGGCACCGACCGTGCCGGGAATCAGGATCAGGTTTTCCAGGCCGGCAAAGCCCTGGCCCAGGGTCCAGCGCACGAAGTCGTCCCAGCGCTCGCCCGCGGCCACGGCAATGCGGGCCACGTCGCCATCCTGCTCCACCTGCACGCCGCGCGTGGCCATGGCCAGCACGGTGCCGTCGAAGTCGCCGGTGAACAGCATGTTGCTGCCTTCACCCAGCACCAGCAGCTTGCCGTCGCGCACGGCGGGGAAGTCGAGCAGTTCGGTCAGCTTGGTGGCGTCGTGGATCTCGGCCAGCAGGCGCGCACGCGCATCGACGCGCAGCGTATTGCGGCTGGCGAGCGAGGCATTTTCAATCAGCGTGTAGCCGCCCATGTCGATGCGTTCAGCCGGCATGCGTGTCTTCCCGCTGGCGACGGATTTCGTCCACGCATTCGCCGACCAGCGCCGGTCCGCGATAGACCATGCCCGAGTAGATCTGCACCAGCGAGGCACCGGCGTCGATTTTCTCGGCCGCATCGCTGCCGTCGAGAATGCCGCCCACGCCGATGATGTCCAGCTGGTTGCCTACGCGCTTGCGCATGCCGCGCAGCACGGCGGTGGAGCGCTCGAACAGCGGCTTGCCGGACAGGCCGCCGGTTTCGTTGCCGTGTGGGTCGCTGGCCACGGCCGAGTGGTCGATGGTGGTATTGGTGCAGATCACGCCATCCACCTTCGCCGCCAACAGCACGTCGGCAATGGCGTCCAGTTCGGTCTCGCTCAGGTCCGGCGCAATCTTCAGCAGCATGGGCTTGCGCGCGCCGCTCTGCGAACCCAGGCGTTCCTGTGCCTCGCGCAGCGTATCGATGAAGCGGCGCAGCGTGGCCTCTTCCTGCAGGTCACGCAGGCCCTGGGTGTTGGGCGAGGAAATGTTCACCGTGATGTAGCTGGCCAGTGCGTAGACGCGCTCCAGGCAGAACAGATAGTCGTCCACCGCCTTGTCGTTGGGCGTGTCCTTGTTCTTGCCAATGTTGATGCCGAGCACGCCGCGATAGCTGGACTTCTGCACATTGCGCACCAGCGCATCGACGCCTGCATTGTTGAAGCCGAGGCGGTTGATCACGGCCTGGTGGTTCGGCAGGCGGAACATGCGCGGCTTGTCATTGCCCGGCTGCGGGCGCGGCGTGGTGGTGCCCACTTCAACGAAGCCGAAGCCCAGCGCGCCGAGCGCGTCCAGGTGGTCCGCGTTCTTGTCCAGGCCGGCCGCAAGGCCCACCGGGTTCGGAAAGCGGATGCCGAAGGCCGTGGTCGGCAGCTCGGCTGGCGGCTTGGCCAGCAGATGGATGAAGTTGCTGCGATGGGCAACGTCCAGGCCGTAAAGGGTCAGGCCGTGAGCGGTTTCCGCATCGAGCGCGAACAGTAGCGGGCGGATGAAGTTGTACATGGTCAGGTCAGGGTGCCCACGAAAATAACGGTGTCGTAGTCGAAGCTGATGCGCCCGTCGACGGCGGTGCGGTCGAACAGGTCGCGCAGGGCGCGCATCATCGGTTCGTGTTGCGGATGGCCCTCGCGCGGTGCGTAGGACGAGGACAGCAGGCGTCCGGCCACGCCATCGTAGTCCAGCCGCTGGCCGTGGTCGAAACGGCCCATGGCGCGGTAGCCGCTGCCGAACCATGCACGCATGCCCGGTTCGTCGCCGTAGCGCTCGGCCACGCTGGTGTAATCGGTGCCGTACTGCTTCAGCAGGGCCTCGTAGCCTTCCAGGAACGGCGTGCCCAACAGACGGCGGGAATTCCAGATGATGGCTGCCAGCCCGTCGGGGCGCAGGATGCGGGCGAACTCGCGGCGGGCGGCGTCCTGGTCGAACCAGTGGAACGCCTGTGCCGCGATGACCAGATCGATGCTGCCGCTGTCCAGGCCGGTGCCGGTGGCCTGGCCGTCGACGGCCCTGAAGCGAGGGTTGTCGCCCAGCCAGCTCTCCGCGGCCTCGCGCATCGGCGCGTTGGGTTCCACGGCGGTCACGCGATAGCCGCCATCCAGGAACAGTTTGCTGGAGATGCCGGTGCCGGCGCCGATGTCCGCCACCTGCCACTGGGGCGTGACAGCGAAGGTGTCCTGCAGCCAGTGCAGCATGGCGACGGGGTAATCCGGCCGGTAACGCACGTACTCGACCACGCGGTCGCTGAAGCGCTCAGTCGATTTGAAGTCGGTCATGGCATTACCCCGTGAGCAGTTGGCCGCCGTCGACACACAGCGTCTGGCCGGTGATCCAGCGCGCGAACGGCGAGGCGAGGAACAAGGCGGCGTGAGCGATTTCTTCGGGCTGGCCGAAGCGGCCGAACGGAATCTTGGCCAGGGTGCGCTGGTAAAGCTCGGGAGCGTCCGTCTTGCGGCGATCCCACAGCCCATCGGGAAACTCGATGGAGCCCGGTGCGATCGCGTTGACGCGGATGCGGTGTTCGGCCAGCTGCAACGCCTGCGACGTGGTGTACTGGTTCAGCGCCGCCTTGACCGCCGCATACGCAGGCCCGCGCACGCCGGGGTGAAACGCCGCAATCGACGAGGTATGCAGGATGCTGCCGTGCGACGACTGTTGCAGCCAGGGCAGGGCATGGCGCGAGGCGCGCACCGCGGCCATCAGGTCCACGTTGAAACCGGCGGCCCAGCCTTCGTCGTCGTCGGCAAAGCCATAGCCGCTGGCATTGTTAACCAGCACGTCGATGCCACCGAGCACGTCGGCCGCTTCTTGTACGTAGCTTTCGATGGATGCCGCGTCAGCAAGATCGCAGGAGCGTGTGTGCGTCGTCACGCCGAACGCGGCCATGGCATGGCGCACCTCGTCCAGCGCGGCCGCACCGCGCGCGCAGGTGGATACCGACGCACCTGCTTCGGCAAAAGCGAGTGCGATGCTGCGGCCTATGCCCTTGCTGCCACCGCAGACGACGACGCGATACCCGTGGAAATCGAAGGGGCTGGAGGCCGCATTCGCTGGCGTGCGCGTGTCTGTCATGGACGTGGTCAATGCGGAAGGTTGTGAAGCAGGCTGGCCCCGAAGCCGAAACCGAACACCAGCAGGACAATGACGAACACGGTGCAGGCCAGTGCAAAAGCCACCTGCGCATAGCCAAGCACCAGCCCGGCCACGGCCAGGCCGTCACCGTCGACCGAGCCGGGCTGAGCCCGCCGGATTTCGCCGCGGGCCATATGCCCGCAGACAATCGCTACGATGGAGCCGATCAGCGGCAGCAGCGTCCATCCAGCGATGCCGAAGACCAGACTGAGCACGGCCAGGGTGCTCGTGGTGCGTTGGGCGGTGGGCTGGTAGCTCATGTCACGCGAGTCCTGCATGCAGTGGAAAGGGGTGAGTTACCAGCGGGTGGCGTGGTTTTTCAACACCACCACCTGCAACACGACGAACGTGGCGATGAGAACAAGCAATGCGACCTGCGTGTATGCCAGGAGACGTGCAGCCTTGGCCAGGCCCGCACCGAGCAGTGCACCGTTGGCGCGGCGGATCTGCCGCTGTGCCGTCAGCCCGCAGATCAATGCAATGAACGATCCGGTCAGTGGCAGGGCGATGAAGTTGTAGAGCCACATGCTGGCCATGAGCATCCCGGCCACTGGCAACGCCGTCCAGGCCAGGACTCCAAAAGCCAGCCCGAAAATGGCCAGGGAACTGTACGTGGGTACTGCCTGGATTGCCTGCGCCTGCTCCATCGTTACAACTCCCCTGTCGTTGTGAGGCGTGCCGGACTTCCCGTGTCCACGCACCCCGGCCTGGGCCGGGGTGCGCCTGTTACCGTGTTACAGATCGAACTTGATGCCCTGCGCCAGCGGCAACGAATTCGAGTAGTTGATGGTGTTGGTCTGGCGGCGCATGTAGACCTTCCATGCATCCGAACCCGACTCGCGGCCACCGCCCGTTTCCTTCTCGCCACCGAAGGCGCCGCCGATTTCCGCACCGGACGTGCCGATGTTGACGTTGGCGATGCCGCAATCGGAACCGGACGCCGACAGGTACTGCTCGGCCGACTTCAGGTTCTGCGTGAAGATGGCCGAGGACAGGCCCTGCGGCACGGCGTTCTGCAGATCGATGGCTTCATCCAGCGTCTTGAACGGCATCACGTAGAGAATCGGCGCGAAGGTTTCCGTCTGCACCACTTCGTCGCTGTTCTTCACGCCCGACACGATGGTCGGCAGTACGAAGTTGCCCTTGCGGTCGGTGAGCGCGGCGCCGCCGGTGAGCACCTTGCCGCCCGTGGCCTTGGCCTTTTCGACGGCGGCGAGGTAAGCCTTCACGGCCTCGGGGCTGTTGAGCGGGCCCATCAGCGTAGTGCCCAGCGTCGGGTCGCCGATCTTGCCTTCCACCTGCTTGTACGCGGCCACCAGCTTGTCGGTGACGTCGCCGATGATGGACTCGTGCACGAACAGGCGGCGCGTGGTGGTGCAACGCTGGCCGGCGGTGCCGACGGCGCCGAACACGATGGCCGGGATGGCGAGCTTAAGGTCCGCGGTTTCGTCCACGATGATGGCGTTGTTGCCGCCCAGTTCCAGCAGCGAACGACCCATGCGCTTGGCAACGCGCTCACCCACGTGGCGGCCCACCTT
Organism: Dyella telluris; assembly: GCF_014297575.1. Classification (NCBI taxonomy): domain Bacteria; kingdom Pseudomonadati; phylum Pseudomonadota; class Gammaproteobacteria; order Lysobacterales; family Rhodanobacteraceae; genus Dyella; species Dyella telluris. The sequence continues at coordinate 3,908,722 of NZ_CP060412.1, forward strand.
GGTGGAACCGGTGAAGCTGATCAGCGGAATGCGGTGGTCGTCGACGAAGGCGGCCGAGAGATCCGTGCCGGCGTCGTTGAACAGGAAGAAGATGTCCGGGAAGCCGGCTTCCTTCAGCGCATCGTTGACGATCTTCATCGTGGCGATGGCCGACAGCGGGGTCTTCGGCGACGGCTTCCAGATGCAGATGTCGCCGCAGATGGCAGCAAGGAAGGCATTCCACGCCCACACGGCCACGGGGAAGTTGAACGCGCTGATGATGCCCACCAGGCCCAGCGGCTGGTACTGCTCATACATGCGGTGGCCCGGGCGCTCCGAATGCATGGTGTAGCCGTAGAGCATGCGGCTCTGGCCCACCGCGAAGTCGGCGATGTCGATCATCTCCTGCACTTCGCCGTCGCCTTCGGGCTTGATCTTGCCCATCTCCAGCGCCACCAGCGAACCGAGCGCATCCTTGTGCTTGCGCAGCGCTTCACCGCACAGGCGCACGGCCTCGCCACGGCGCGGGGCAGGGGTGGTACGCCACACCTTGAACGCTTCCTGCGCGCGCTTGACGATCACGTCGTAGTCCGCCGCACTCGAAGCGTGCACGGTGGCAATCACGTCGCCAGTGGCGGGATTGACCGGGTTCAGCGTGCCAGCGTCGGTCGTCTTCGACCACTCGCCATTACCCAGGTACGTGCCCGACTGCGTGTTGCCAAGCCCGAGGGCGGTGAGGATTTCGTGGGACATGCTTCGCTCCAGACCGTGGCGCCAAGGAAGCGCCGGGATGAAAACGGCCATTCTAGCAGGGGGCACCTGACCGGGTTCGCGCCGCTGGTCGATCCATGACAGAATCCCCGCCGCTGCCCCCGTAGCTCAGTTGGATAGAGCGTCCCCCTCCTAAGGGGAAGGTCGTACGTTCGAATCGTATCGGGGGCACCATTTTCAACCACTTGCGTGGTTGCTGCGGCGCGCCATCCCGGCGTCAGTCGCTCGATTCGCCGCCGTGTCCATCCGCGCCCGCGCGAAACAGCCGGCGCATCCCGTCGCACAGCCGCTGGATGTCGGCCGGCGTGCGGATGTCGCGGGCATCGTGGTCCAGCAGGGGAATGGAGGCTGTCGAAAGCTTCGGCAGTTCCGACTGGGCCAGCTCAAGCAGCCCCTGGGCCGATTGCAGCAGATCCTTCAGCCATGCGTCCCGGTGCTGTTCCCGGGCGCCTCGCGATAGCTCGCCAAGCCCGTGCGCAAGATCGTCTACCCATGCCAGCAGTACGCGTTCAGTCGAAAAAGGCATTACCCACTCATGCAGCAGCTCGGGACGCGGTGCACGCGCGTGATACGGGTGCCGTCGTCGGATGTCGCTTCTCGTCAGGGCCGTGACGCTGTAGGTCAGCTTATGGCGAAAATGCCCCGGTCGAGCACTTCCGCCTGCACGTGTCCGGACACCGCGTCCTGGTCCACGGCTTCACCGCTGAGTTCTTCCTGTGCCGATCCAGCGCCATAGATATGGGCGCGCCATGCCACCCGTCCCTGCAACTGATCGACCTCGCAAAGCACCTGGAGTTCGTGGTCTGCCTCGTCCACGACGTTGAAATTCATGTTCATGCGTGGGCGCCCCTGACGCCCGCGGATCCGTGCTGCGGTTGAAGTGAAAAAGAGTCCGCGCGTAGCCGTGGTCGGCGGCTTTTGTACCCCTGGCACGCGGTGCTTCCGTTTATGGCAATCAAGGAACGTGCCATGCCGGAGAGGTCGCTCCATTGACAGCGCAGGACATCCGCTGGCGCATGCGAATGCATCGATGCCGCGCTAGGCTAGGCGCCTGCTGCGCTTGCTTGCCACCAGGGAATGCCACCATGCGAATCCACTCGCGCCGTTCGGTCGTTGGCCTTCTGTTGGCCTGCCTGTGCGGGGTCGCAGCGCAGGGGTGGGCGCATGCACAGGAGCTGCAGCAGGCCAGCTACACCGGCACGCTGGGGCCGCAGCGCATTGGCCTGATCCTTCGCATGGACGGCAAGCAGGTGGCGCCCAGTCGCTACTACTACTTCCGTCATCTGGTTGACATCCCGCTCACCGGCGAACTGCGAGCCGGCACCTTCACCCTGCATGAGCAGGACGCCACCATGACGCTGCATTTCGTGGGCAACGACAGCGAAGAGGGTGAGGCGCTGGATTTCGACAACAGCATCGGTCTTGAAGGCCAGTGGACCAACGGCAAGGTGACCTTGCCGGTGAGGCTGCAGGGCGGTGGCCTGTTTTCCGCGCCGCCGGCCGGGCATTGGTATCAATCCATCACCGATGAAGCGGACGAGGTGTTTGAAGCGCGCACCAAGGGCTTCTGTGCCGCCGTGGCCAAGGGGGACAGCGCACAGGCCGCGCGCTACGTGCATTTCCCCTTGCGCGTGAACCACGGGCCTGGCCAGCACGAGCAGATCACCGATGCCCGGCAGCTGGCGGCGGAGTGGAGCCGCATCTTCACGCCCGCGTATGTGGCCGGCATCGCCGATGCGTCGCCGCACAGCATGGATATCGTGCAGGGCAGTGCCATGCTGGGCAACGGGCTGGTGTTCTTCAGCGACAAGGGCGCCGACGTTCTCAACCTGCCGTAGCGACGGCCGGTTGCCCCGGCTTCATGACGTCAGGCGAGGATGCCGTGCTCGCGTGCGTAAGCGTACACGTCCAGGTCGTTCTTCAGCCCCAGCTTGTTCATCGCATCCATTTTCTGGCGGCTGATGGTCTTGACGCTGCGATTGAGCTGGCCGGCAATTTCGGTGACGGTGAAACCCGAGGCAAACAGTCGCAGCACTTCGGTTTCGCGCTTGGACAGCGCCGGGCGATCATCGGCATGCCCGCCGGGGCCGCCTTCGTCGATCAGGTGGCTGATGCTGGTGCTGAGGAACGATCGCCCGTGTGACACCGCCTGCACGGCCAGCGTGAGTTCCGACAGCGCATCGGTCTTGCTCATCAGGCCGCGCACACCGGTGGCGAGGATGGCCTTGAGCACGCCGCCGTTGTTCACCATGGTGAGCACCACGATGGGCAGCTCGGTCTTGCGGCGGCGGATCATGCCGAGCATCTGCAGGCCGTCGGCCACCTGGCCACCGGGCATGCTGAAATCGGTGATCAGCAGGTCGCAAGGCTGTTTTTCGACCGCATCGATCAGCTCGGCCGGCGAGCCGACCTCAGCGACGACATGCGCGCTGTTGCTGTTTTCGAGCAGCGCGCGTACGCCACTTCGAAAAATGGGATGGTCGTCAGCAAGAATGATCCGAAGGCCCACAGTTTGCCCGTCCGAGAGTTCGTCTAGCCAACATAGGGTAGCTGTTCGAATTAATGCGCCATGTAGGCATGCGCTTACAAGGCGTTTGTAGTCTTCAGACAGCGCTCATGAAACCTGATACGGCTGGCATGTCCGGTGCCCACCGGGTTACAAACCCGCTTGCCCCGATCACGCTGCAGCGGGTGCATTTTAAAGCCGAGAGTACTCCTTTCGTCATTGCGAAATTCTACTTAGATGGCCATCTGCGTAGAGCGAATCGTCACCTTGGTTCACGGGGATTCGACAATTTCTCGGCTCTAATCGATTCAGGGAGGCGCTCGCGCTGTACGGCGGTGTGTATCTCGCTACGACACGGGGGCCGAAGGAATGATTCCCGGCCTGTTCGTTCGAGATCGCGTTCGGTAGCTACCCACTGAAATCCCCGTGCACCTCAGCTCGGGTGCGCGCTCGTCTTGTACGGCTCCCCCTTGGCGTTAGAACAGGAGTGTTCCTATGCAGCCATGGCTTTGCCCAGAGAACCCCCGGGCATATCGAACGCGTGCGCTTCGCACCCTTCTTGCCGCCTCATGCGCCGTGGCGCTTGCCCCGGCCGCATTTGCCCAGTCGTCGGATGACCTCAAGGCCGAAATCGCCCAGATGCGCCAGCAGATGCAGGCGCAGCAGCAGGTGATGCAGAAAATGCAGCAGCGCCTGGATCAGCTGGAAGCCAAGGAATCGGCACAGGAGAAGACCGCGCAGGCTGCGCCCGCCACGCCTGTCGCGCCCACCGGCACGAAGGCGCCGGCGACGCCCATCGTGTCGTCCGCCTCGGCGCCCGCGCCATCGACACCACCGGTCTATCGTCCACCCTCGGCTCCTGCGGGCGTGGCGGAACCTCTGCCCGAGGGTTACGTACGGCTGGGCGATACAGGCAACCTGTTGAAACTGGATCTGGTGGCGCAGCTCGACACCATGATCGACAACAAATACATGGGCTCGGCTGACCTGTTCGTGCCGTCATCGATTCCGGTACGAGGGCAGCCGTTCTACGACAGTGGCTGGCGCACCAACCTCAGCGCGCGGCAAAGCCTGTTCCGCATGGATTTCCGCCGCGATACCGACTACGGCACGCTGAAGGTGGTCTACAAGAACAACTTCTTCGGCAGCGGCAGCGGCGACATGCCGTACAACATGCAGCTCTTCTACGGTGAGCTGGACAACGACCGCTACACCCTGTTGGCCGGCTACAACATTTCCGCGTTCACCGACATCGACGTGTTCCCCAATACGCTCGATTACGAAGGCCCCAACTCCTTCACCTTCAAATACGGGCCGCAGATCCGCTTCTCACCGGTGCTCTATCGCTCGGGCGACAGCAAGCTCACGCTGCCGCTGTCGATGGAAAAGCCCAACGCCGACATCACGGCCATCGCCAACTATTCGCCGTATTCGCGCCTGGCGGACTTCACCGCGGGGCTGCGCTGGCAGGCACCGGACTGGCATATCCAGTGGTCCAACCTGTTCCGCAACCTGGGCATGCAGAACAGTGAAACCGGCCAGACCCAGCGCACCAAGGCCTTTGCCACGCAGCTCACCGGCAGCACATCGCTGTTCGAGCGCGACAGCGCGCAGGGCTGGGTCAGCAACGGCCATGGCTATGCCAACTTCCTGCAGGACATTTCCGGGCTGGGCCTGGATGCGGCCTTCACCACCAACGGCGAGCTGCGCGCCATCCGTGCGCGGGGCTACGGCGTGGGCTACACCCATGGCTGGACAGACAGCCTCAGCTCCAGCGCGTCCTATGGCTATCTGCGCGTCAGTCCTTCGTCGGACATGCTGATCAATCGCGACGAGCTGCCCAAGAGCACCAAGTTCGCGTCGCTCAACCTGGCCTGGCAGTTCAGCCAGCGCGCGATGCTGGGCATCGAATACCTGTGGGGCCAGAACATCCTGCTGACCGACGCACGAGGGCAGGGGCAGCGTGTGCAGACCACCTTGCGCTACGACCTCAACCCCTGACGGGGCACGCATGCGCCACGCCACCGGCCACGTCGCGTGACCGGTGGCCATCAGGCAAGGGACGACATGGCCGCGCAACCGGTAAAGAAAATGGGCCTGCTTGCTGCCTCGTCGCTGGTGGTAGCGAACATGGTGGGCACGGGCTTGTTCCTGCTGCCCTCGAGCATGGCAGGCGTGGGCAGCATTTCGCTGCTGGGCTGGATCGTCGCCGCGATCGGCGCCAGCGCGCTGGGTCTGGTATTCGCCCACCTCGGCATGGTCGAACCGCAGGCGGGTGGGCCCTATGCCTATGCCCGCGATCACCTTGGGCCGTTCGCCGCATTCCAGACCAACTTCCTCTACTGGGGCGCCAACGTGATCGGCAACGTGGCGATTGCGGTGTCGGTCACCGGCTATCTGGCCGTGTTCTTCCCCATGCTCAAGAACCCGTGGTTCGCCAACGCCAGCACGGCGGCCATCATCTGGCTTTTCATCTGGCTCAATACGCGCGGCGCCAACGTAGTGGGGCACTTCACCACCATCAGCACGGCGGCGGGCATCCTGCCCATTGCGTTCGTGGGTCTGCTGGGCTGGTTCTGGTTCCGCACGGATGTATTCCAGGCTGGCTGGAATCCGGAAGGGATGTCGACCTTCAGCGCCGTCCAGCGCAGCGCCTCCATCGCCCTATGGGCCTTCCTGGGCGTGGAAAGCGCCGCCGTGTCCGCCGGTGTCATCGAGAACCCCAAACGCAACGTGCCGCTGGCCACGGTGGTCGGACTGGTGGTGTCCACGCTGATCTACATCGCCTGCTGCACGGTGATGATGGGCCTGCTGCCCAACGACGAGCTGCGCATTTCCGGCGCCCCGTTCGCCGATGCGGCGCGTGTGATGCTGGGCAACTGGGCCGCCATCGTCATTTCGCTCGCTGCCATCCTGAAAGCCGCGGGAGCGCTGGTGGGGTGGATCCTCATCGTGGCGCAATCGGCGCAGGCCGCCGCACAGGACGGCATGTTCGCCACCACATTCGCCGTCACCAACCGGTATGGCATGCCGGTGCGCAACCTGGTCATTACGGGCGTGTTGATGTCGTTGCTGCTGGTGCTCACCACCTCGCCGGATATCGCCACGCAGTTCGCCACCATCACCAGTGCCACCGTGGTGCTGATGGCGTTGCCGTACATCTATTCGGTGGTGGCCATGTGGCGGCTCAACCGCACGCTGGGCCTCACGCCGCGTCGGCGCAATTTCCTTATCGTGGTCGGCTTGCTGGCCTGCGCGTATTGCGTGGGCGTGGTGCTCGGGCAGTCGGCGGAGCTCAACCGCAAGGCGCTGGTGGTGTTGCTGGTGTCCACGCCACTGTTCGCGCTGGTGCGGGTGCAGGCGGTGATGAAGACCCGGGCTCATCGCCACCGCGGCCATCGGCGGGGCTGAACCGCCACGGGCAACCGGGTCTGGGTGTTCGCCGCTGCGCAACATCCGTACGGTCGGGGGCCGCCCGGCGTGCCTCAACAGAACCCTTCAGCCCGCCCCGGGCCTGGTTCCGGCCTGGCGTGGGTGCGATGGTGCCCTGCAAAAGGGGCGTAAAAACATGCGCTTGCATCCATGACCTTTGCCACGCGAGGGTTTTGGTCAGCTAGGCGTAAGTTGCCGTGGAAAGTTTCCCCCCAGTACGCCATGTCGCCGCGATTCCCCTCATCGCCGGCTCCCCCCGACCTGGCGCCGTAGGCGAAAAGGAGTTCCAGATGGCGGTACTCGTCGGCATTTACCTGATCCAGGGCGACGCGTTCGATATCGTGCGCCAGGGCAAGACCCAGTGGACGGGTACCTGGACACTGTTCCGATCCCCCGGGCTGGACCGCACGCACTGGGAACCACTGACCAGTGGCGAGGCGGCAACCCTGTTCGCCACCGCTGCCATGGCCGCCCGTGCGGGTGAGGACGAGGGCGTGGCCTTCGCCCGCGAGCTGCAGGGTGACGATGGGCTGGAGCCCATGTTGTGGAACGCCGCGCCGACCACGCCGGTGGTGTCGATGCAGAAGAAGACTTTTGCGGGCGGCTGGTGCTGATCCGCGCCGGCTGAGCCGGTTGCCCGGCGACACCTGTACGGTGGTTGAGTCCTCACGCGGCAGGCCGTCCGGCGAGTGTGGTCACGTGCGCCGGTAGCGCGATAATGCTTTTCCACGGCAACTTGCCGGGACACAGGAAGGCAACGGGCCGACCATGGCGCGTACCCTGCTAGCGCTGTTGGTGCCCGAGGCCGAGCCGGTCGTCGGCAGTTTCCGCGAGCAGCACGATCCTGCCGCGCGCCGCGGACTGGGCGCGCATATCACCTTGATCTATCCCTTCATGGACAGCGAGCTGTTCACGCCCGCCGTGCTGGGGCGGCTGCGCGATGTCGTCGCGGATATTCCCGCCCCCATGTTCCGCCTGGAACAGGTGAAGACCTTTCCTTCGGTGGTGTGGCTGGCCCCCGAACCCGCCAGGCCGCTGATCCAGATCGCCACTGCGCTGGAGCGTGCCTTTCCCGACTACCCCAGGGGCGGCGGCGCCTTCCCCGACTACGTGCCTCACCTGTCGGTGGCGCGACATGTGCAGCACGAGCAGCCGGCCATCATCAACGAACTGCAGGCCCGCCTCGCCGATCACGGGCCGATCTACGGCTGGTGCGAAACCCTGTCGTTGCTGGTCAGCGAGAACCGGCGATGGCGGGACCTGGCGCACTATCCCTTCATGCACTGACGTCATCACACCAAGGAGCAACCATGGCAAACCCGATGAGCGACGAAGACATCATCCAGGAAGCCTACGCCGAGCGCCTGAAGGCCGTGTTCGACAACTACGCCGATGTGGCGCCTTCCGATCCTGATGGAGCGAAAGCGAAGTTCGTGGCGGGCGTGACGTTCCTGCGCAAGGTGCGTGCCAGCGCGTTGCAGGCCCTGCCGCCGGATGCCGCGCCGGCGGCATCGGCCATGGCCACGCGTGCCAGGACGGCCACGAAGGCGACCAAAAAGAAGAAGGCGTAACTGCCGGTCCGCGGCAACATCAAACCGGGTTCGCGCTGATTCCGATAGCGGCTGCGCGCAAGCCATCGTCGCGGATGGATGGGGCAGGGGCATCTATCCGCGGAGTGCTTGGCGAGCCATCCAATTCAGAAGTGTCCCATGTCGCCCCGCGCGGCACGCTCTCTATCATTCCGGCTGCCGATCCCAAACCGCGGCTCGGTTCGCTCAGGTGCATGTCCGATCACATGGCCTGCCATTCGTGCAAACACTCGCTGCGCTCCGGAAGGTCGCCATGACTGAGAATTCATCGGTGCGGGAATTTCCCGTGGTGCTTTGCGCGAGCGAAGACAGCACCGTGCCGACAGACGCGCACCATGACGACTCGGCCGCCCCGCACGACGACGACCTTGCCGACGTGGCCACGGTCACCGCCCACTGGCGGCACCCGTATGCCGACGGCGACCTCGTCGATGTCGCCGACGTGGAAGAGGTCGAGTGGCTGGAGCGGGAAACCGCCGTCATGACCATGCGCGAGCTGCACAGTTTCGGACACGGCGTGCGGCTCTATTTCCATCCCGCCGAACTGATGTTCTACGCCGCCATCTACATGGACGACCTGTTGTGGCGGGCGGTGAAGTCAACCGAGTTCGACCTGGCCGAAAAGGCCTTCGAGGAATTCGCCGTGCAGGTGAACAGCCGCGCCCGCGCGGAAGTGCGTCGCGTGCAGCTGGAAGCGAGAAACGTGCAGCTGAAACGGCATATCGCCGAATCGGAAGCCAGGGCCGAGCGGCTGCGCGTCAACATGCAGCGCAACGCCGCCCAGAAGCAGCGCGCCATGCAACGCGACAACGCGTTGCGAAACGACATCAAGCAACTCGAGGCCACGCGCGTACAGGCACAGCTGCATGCCAACCGCACCCTGCGGCAGATCGGCCAGCTGCATTCCAGTTGCGCCGCCGAGCTGCCACGGCCGCGCAGCCTGGGCTCGATGTTCCGCAGGCGTTGAGCAGGCTGGCGGCATAGCACCGTGATGGCCACGAAGAGGCCCGGCATAACCGGGCCTTTGGGTATTCGCCATGTCACCGGATCAGCGGCATCGCCAGACCCGGTGTGCAACGTGGTTCAGAACGAATAGGCCACCGTGGCGCCGACACCCCAGTCCGGGCTGCCATCGGTGAAGCCCTTGGTGACATAGGCCTGCGCCTTCCAGCCGGCAGCGAACTTGTAGGCGTAGTAGCCGGTGAGTTCATTGCGGGCGAAGCTGGTATCCGATGCCTTCTCGCGATAGTCGTAGTACGCGCCGAAGCTGCTGTGGGTATCGAGCTTGTAGCTGGCGCCCACGTTGGCACCGAACACATCGTTGAGACGGAGGTACTGCGAGCTGCCCAGCCACGTGTAGCTCACGCCACCGAACACCGTCCACTTACCGAAGCCCTTGTACGAGTCCACGGCAAAGCTGTAGTCGTTCTTGCCAGTGCCCAGGCCCTTGTCCGCGTCGGCCGTACCGAACTTGATCTTGCCGGTGACGTCGATGCCAAACTGCGCGCTGGTATCGCGGTAAGCCTCGTAGGTGGCGGCGGCGGTGATGTCGCCCAGGCCAGAGGCCGAGCCGGCCGTTTCGGTGGTCGGCGTGGTGCTGCCCGACGCATTGCCCTTGCCGTGGCCGCGACCCTTGGGGTTGCTGTTCTTCACCGGACCAATGCCGGGGATGACGTTGTCGGCACCCGTGACGTGGATATACGGCACGTCCAGCTTGAACGACCAGCGGTCGATGTCGTAGCCGAAGATCACCGGCACCTGCGTGATGTCGGTGGTGGTCGAGGTGCCGTAGTTGCCGGTGGTGTAGTCGATGCCCGCGCCCACCTTGATGGTGGAGCTGTCATCGGCGTGCGCGGCTTGTGCCATCAGGCCCAGTACGCCGAGCGCGCAGAGGGTGCTGGTGTTCTTGAGGTTCATGGGTTTTCCTGGGGTGTAGCAAGGAGCACGGAGGCCCCGAAGGGACCTCCGCGTGGTTCGGTAAAGGAAAGGAATCAGCGACCGCCGCGTTCGGGCTTGTCGGGACGCTCGGGCTTTTCGGGCTTGTCCGGATGCTCGGCCTTGTCGGGGCGATCGGCCTTGGCCACCTTGTCAGCGTGATCGTCCTTGTCGGACTTGTCAGCCTTGTCGTTCTTGTCGGCCATCTCCGACTTCTCACCGTGCGCCATGTCTGCCTTGTCGGGCACCGGGCCGTGCGTCTTAGCGTCGGCCAGCACATCGCCCAGCTTCAGGCCCAGCGTCTTGCTGACCTGGCCCCAGCCCTTGTCTTCACTGCGCAACGTGAGCACGCCGGTGAGCTCTTTCGTTCCACTCGGGCCGGCGATCGCACCGCCGTTCAGTGCCGCTGCGATCTGTGCGGCCGTGGGCTGCGTGATACCCGCCGCCTTCAGTTCGGCCTGCGCCAGCGACAGCGCAATGTTGACGTTGCCATAGCCCAGCTGATGCGTGGTGGGCGTAAAGCTGACCTGCGACGCAGGCGTGGTGGCCGTGGCCGGCGTGGTGAGCACCACGGTGCTGCCGCTGTGCAGGCCAGTCACCAGCGCCTGCGCATTGGCAGTAGAACCGGCAAACGTGGTGTACGAACCGGTGAGCCGGGTGCTGTCCTGCGTGCCCTTGGCCGAAGTGGATGTCGCGGTGGTGGCAGTGGTGGTCGTGGCCGACGTGGTATCGGCCCATGCCGCGGCGCTGGTAACACCCAGGCCCATGGCGACGCTCAAGGCGGTAAGTACATGCACTCTTTTTTTCATGGTCTGCCTTCTGAAGGTAGTGAACCGATTTCCTTCGAGGCACCCCAACGGGCACAAGATGAACTCCGCACCTGCCGCGCGGTGGTGTAGCAGGAACCTGCTTACCGAACGGCCTCGGCGCGGATACTGGCCGAGCGCAAAGCGCAAGAAAAGAGCGCGGATTCGCAGGTTCAGGAAGCAAGCAAAAGTGCTTCAGCTGCCAGTCAAATAGCCGTCCATTTCGTGAATTTCATCGCATAAAACAGGCCTTTCCTTGCTGCAGCCTGTCCGCATCCGAAGGTGTTGCTGAACGACAAAAGCCGCTGCTGGCTTAACGCTGGCTTGCGATACCTGATCTGGCACGCACTTTTCTGTGCGATGTTGTATGCGACGGATGTAAGCGCATGCGGTGAAGAACCGTCACTGCCTTGCGATACCCGTCGAAGGTTTCCAATTCCAGCGAGGTTCCATACATGAAACGCCTTCTTTCGTTCGCCATTGCAGCAGCCTTGCTTGCCAGTAGCGGACTGGCCATGTCCACGCCGCAGGACGACCACGATCACGGTCACGGCGACGACAAGCACTGGGACAACGGTGACCACGGCCACAACCCCAAGGACGAAGGGCGCCATGACAATGGCAACCACAAGGGCTGGTACAAAAAGGGTGATCGCCTGCCGCCGCAGTACTACGGCCGCGAGTACTACGTCACCGACTACGACCGCTACCACCTGCGCCGTCCGGACCCGGGTTATCGCTGGGTACGCACCGATGGTGGCCAGTTCTATCTCACGCTGATATCCAGCGGCGTCGTCATCGACGTTTCCGGCGGCTACTGATTGATGCCTTATGCGGTGAGCCGGGGCAGGGGCATGTTGCGTGATGGCCCCTGCTTCGGTGGTTTCCCTATCCACGGTCAGTGATGCGCCTAGTTGCATGGGTTTGACAGTCAGGGGCGGCGCATCGGCAGGCAGCCGATGCGCCAGGGGTATCGGCGCCGCGGGGGCTCATGTGCGCGGCCACGGCGTGCGCCACACCGGCCAGGCGCGGCAGCTAGGCGAGCCCGCGAATCTTTCTTTCCGCATGAATCACGGCGATCAGCTCGGTGGCCACATCGGACCAGCGCTGGACCGCGCTGTCGTCGCGGGCAATGGTGTCGTGCACAAAGGCGAATTGCGTGCCATCCCGCCAGACCTGCGCAATGTAGGTAAGGGTGACCGGCGATCGGGTGGTGGTGAGTTCGTAGCGGAAAGTCGATCCTGCGTGATTGAACCAGTGCGACGATCTCGCCACGGCATAGCCTCATGTCCCCTGTTCCCACCCATCTAAACGGGCGCATCATTCGCTGAATACCCTGACTAACGGCCTAGGCCGCGCACGTGCGCGTGCTGCGCGAAATTTCAGTCACGCGAAAGCTTCGGGGCTGCCATTGATACTGGTTCTTGTTCAGCGCCTCGAACCCACGGTGGATGCGCAAGGCCACTGACTCGCCGCATTCATCGCAAAGTGGCTATTGAGGGCGCCGCCTCGTGCGCGCTTCATGGCGCACGGGGCGGCTCGAGCGAATTGCCCGCGCGCCCGGTGCCGCCATCGCAGAAGGACCCACCCATGAAAGGTTTTCGCGTTGTGTTTATCGCTGCCGTCTTCCTTGGCCTGGGCAGCGCCATAGCGCCGCTGCACGCCTCGCAGGACACGCCCAAGGCCCAACAGGGCAAGGCCAACCTTGCCGGCGTGCACGACTTCGATTTCCTGGTGGGCAACTGGCGCAGCCACCACCGCAAGCTCCGCGAGCGACTGGCCAACAGCCACGACTGGGAAGAGTTCGACGGCACGCTGAGCATGCACGAGCTGATGGACGGCCACGCCAACGTGGACGACAACGTGTTCTACACCAAGGAAGGCACCTATCGCGGCGTCGGCCTGCGTTCCTACGACCCGCAAACCGCGCAATGGGCCATCTGGTGGCTCGACGGCCGCGACCCGTTCGGCCAGCTCGACCCACCCGTCAAAGGCCATTTCGAGAACGGCGTCGGCACCTTCTATTCCACCGACACCCTGCGCGGAAAACCCGTGCGCGTGCGCTTCGTGTGGTCAGGCATCACCAAAACCACGGCCCACTGGGAACAGGCGTATTCCGCTGATGACGGCAAAACGTGGGAAGTGAATTGGGTGATGGATTTCACGCGAGCACCGTAAGGGCAGGGCGTCCCACAACCCCGTAGCCCGGATGGAGCCAACGGCGGAATCCGGGGTTCAACGATGCGGTGCATGTCGTGCTTGCGCGGGCGTGGCGATCCCGGATTCTCGCTGCGCTTCATCCGGGCTACGAATGCGCGCCTGACCCCGTAGCCCGGATGGAGCCAACGGCGGAATCCGGGGTTAAACGATACGGTGCATGTCGTGCTTGCGCGGGGGGGGGCGATCCCGGATTCTCGCTGCGCTTCATCCGGGCTACGGATGCGCGCCTTGACCGTAGCCCGGATGGGGCCACCGGCGGAATCCGGGGTTCAACGATGCGGTGCATGTCGTGCTTGCGCGGGCGTGGCGATCCCGGATTCTCGCTGCGCTTCATCCGGGCTACGGATGCGCGCCTTGACCGTAGCCCGGATGAAGCCAACGGCGGAATCCGGGGTTGCGCGGCCTCGCACACTCCTTCGCCCTTCCTACTCCACGCCTCGCACACCTCGACTGTTACTTCGCATCACCCGATCAAGGTCATAGCGAGCCTGCAACAGCAGAGTGATGTGTGGATATACCCCCAGCGCAAGCAGCTTCTCCTTGCCTGCGATCCTGTACTTCATTCGCCAGTAACGCGCGCCATCAGGTTTCACTAGCAGATATAAGCCGCCGCCATCTGCGAGTTTGAAGGGTTTGGTAGAGGGCTTCGCCTTGCGTATGGCGGTATCGGTAAGCATGTGGGGGTACCTGTGCGGCAAGTGCTGACGCGCACCCCGAAAAGCGGGGGTATTAGCAAGTTCTTGCGAACCGTATCACTGCCATGTACCCCCGTAAATACCCCCTGATACCCCGAGCTTGGCTGATATCTCGTGGGACGCCCTGATACCTTCGGGCATAAAAAAACCAGCTATTACGCTGGTTTATCTTCGTTCTCGGGTTTCGGTGGTAGTGCCTGAAACCCCTTACTGGTACCGGTGATAGGACTCGAACCTACACTCTGTCGCCAGAAGCGGATTTTGAGTCCGCCGCGTCTACCATTCCGCCACACCGGCATTGCAAGCGGGCCATTATGCCGGGTTCAGTGGACGGGGTCGAGCCCCAGCTGGCGGTCGGTGCGCTGGTATTGGTTGTCGCCCAGCGGCTGGAACACGGCGCAGTGGGTCATCTGGCCGGAGTAGATGTGCAGGCTCACGGCCACGGCGTCGCCGCTGGGGTTGCGGATGGTGTGGTACTCGTGGGGCGGGATCAGGCTGCCGGCGGAGCCGGGGCCGGCCTGGATGGAGCCCACGGGCTGGAAGCAGTAGTTGCCGTCTTCATCGGCCAGGCGCTCGTACTGGACCACTTCCAGCGCGCCGCTCCACACGCCTTCCACGCACCACATGCCGCAGTGGTCGTGGATGGGGGTGCCCTGGCCGGGGCCCCAGGTCATGGCCACCACGCAGTAGCCGTGCTGTTCGCTGCGGTAAAGCTCGCGGCGGGCGTAGCGGCCTTCGGCGGTCTCGAAGACGCAGTCGGGAAGCTTCACTTCCTGGCCGCGGATGAGGTTGCACAGGCTGTTGCGCAGGCTGTCGGTGACGGCGCGCGTGGTGCCCTGCGAAACAGCATCGTCGATGGCGTCGATGAGCTGGCGGGAGCCGGGGAAGTCCAGGGTAAGCATGGTGTTCTCGGTAGGTCGTGCAGCCGGTCCATCTTAGCAGCGCCGAGGCAGGGGCGCTGTCAGCCGTTCATAATTGGCCGAGAAAGCCTCCGATGGCACGGCTGTAGTTGGGAATGTCCACCAGGAAGGCGTCATGGCCCTGCGGGGAGTCCAGCGCCACGAAATCCACGCCGGCGCCGGCGGCGCTCAAGCCCTGGGCGATCTGCTCCTGCTGTTCCAGCGGAAACAGGATGTCGGTGCTCACGCCGATCACCATGGCCTTTTCCACGCGGATGCGGCTGAGGCCTTCCATCACGCTGCCATTGCCGTACTCGGCCATGTCGAACCAGTCGCTGGCGCGCGACAGGTACAGGTAGCTGTTGGGGTCGAAGGTGTGCACGAAACGCTGGGCGTGGCCTTCCAGGTAGGACTCCACTTCGAATTCCGCGCCGAAGGGGTTGTCGTCGCGCCGTTCGGGATCGAGACGGATGCGTGCGAAGCGGCCGTTCCATTCCATGGCGGAACGGTAGGTGATCACGCCGAGCTTGCGCGCGATGCTCATGCCGTCGGTGGGGTAGCTGTCGTCGCGGTAGTGGCCCTTGTTCCAGTGCGGGTCGAGGCGGATGGCCTCGCGCTGCAGCGAGCGGATAGCGATGGCGAAGGGCTGCGCCTGCGGTGCGGTATCCACGCTGATGTGCGCGCGCACGCTGCCGGGGTGCAGCACCATGTAGGCCAGCGCACTCATGCCGCCCATGGAACAGCCGATGAGGCAGGCGAGCTGATCGATGCCCAGGCTTTCGATAACGACGTGCGCTGCGTTGGCCACGTCTTCCAGTGACAGCTCGGGAAAGTCGAGGCGATAGGGTTCGCCGGTGGCCGGGTTGATCGATGCGGCGCAGGTGGAGCCCTTGTCGCTGCCCAGCGAATTCACGCAGATGACGAACCAGCGCGAGGTGTCGATGGCCTTGCCGGGGCCGATCATCGCCTCCCACCAGCCCTCGGAGGGATCTTCCGCGTTGGAGGCGGCGTGCGCGCTGGGCGAGAGGCCGGTGAGGATGAGCACGGCGTTGTCACGCGCGTCGCTCAGCATGCCCCAGGTTTCGTACGCCACGCGGGCATCACGCAGTGCTCCGCCGCGTTTCATCGCGAAGGGCGAGGGCAGGGCGCAGTAGCGGCGGGCGTCGTGGGCCATGGATGTCCTTTGGGGCTGCTGACAGAGCGTTGCGGGCGGCCGGCAGGGCGGGCGTGGACGGCGCGCAGGACATGGAGTTTACACACCCGGGGATGGTGATTCCGAGGGTGGGCGGTGTTGGCGGGCGGATGGCGCGGGTGTTTTAGTGGTGGCTGCTGGAGGCGTTCCGCGATCTGGGCGAGACCACATCCGCCCTCACCGTCATCCCTGCGAAAGCAGGGATCCAGTGCCTTTCAGACGCTGCGGAAAATCGAAAAGTCGCTGGATCCCTGCTTTCGCAGGGATGACGGTGAGGGTTCGTGCAGGTGAGTCGCAAACTTGAGCGACGAGCGCAAACAGGCGCTCAAATGGCCGCGCAAACCGGCCCTCAATGAACCTTGTCGATGCTGATCTTGATCGGCACATGCGTGTTCACATCCACCACGCCGGCATCGCCTTCCAGGTCACCCGGCTGGGCGATGGCTTGACCGCTCTTGCTGATGCGGGCGCCCACGAACACGCGCGATGCCGAGGACAGTTTGAGTTGCGGCGTCATGCCCATGCCATCGTTGAGGGTGACGGTGGCGGGCAGGGCGGTGGCGTCCATCTTTGCCACGGCCAGCGGCATCGGCGGGCCCTGTTCGGCGCGGGCGTAGACGAACAGGGTGTCGCCCTGCGCCAGCTTGTCCTTCAGCGCGGGCGACAGCGCCACCTGCACCTGCAGCGAGGGCTGCGTGGCTTCCGCGGCTGGGGTTTCCGGCGCGGCCTTGCCGCCGTTGGCGCGTGCGTCGGCCACGGCGATCTGCTCCTGCACGGCCTTGGCCACGTTGGAGTTCGGGTCGAGCTGGGGCTGCAGCTGGCGCCACGTCGTCGCCGCCTGGGCGAACTGGTCGTGCTGGAACTGACTGATGCCGAGCAGCCACAGGCCACGCTGGCTTTGCGGGTCAATCTTCACCGCGCGCTCGAGCAGTTCCTGCGCGCGGCCTTCGATGCGGTGGTCGTCGCGCAGCAGCGAATCGGCTTCGGCCCAGCCGACCATGGCCACGGCGTTGTCCGCGTCGAGCTTGAGCGCGTGATCGTAGGCATCGCGTGCTTCGGCGGCGCGATGCATCACGCTGTAGGTCTGGCCCAGCAGCATCCAGCCCTGCAGGTCGTCAGGCTGTTGCACCAGATGCGCTTTCAGCTCATCCACGGCCTGGTCGATGTTCATGCCGGCGCTGGCCTTGGGCACGCCATTGAGCGCTACCGGCGTACCCACGGCGAGATACAGCCCGATGGCCGCCACCGGCAGGCAGAACGCCATCACCATGGCCAGTGCGAAAACATTGCGCGGACGGCCCTGCTGGCGCCCGTGGCGCAGCATGGGCAACAACAGCAGGAGCAGCGCCGCGACGATCATCGCCGCGGCGATCAGAAAGAAAGCCAGCCTCACCAATCGTCCCCTTCTTCAGCAGGCTTGTCGTCCACGGTGGCGACGGGCGCGGCGCGAACGCGCCGGCGCACGGTCACCACGACCACGGCCGCACCGGCCAGCAAGATCACCAATGGCCCGAACCACAACAGCAGCGTGCCGCCTTTCACCGGCGGGTCGTACAACACGAAATCGGAATAGCGGTCCACGAGGTATTGCTTGATCTCGTCGTCGCTCTTGCCCTGCTGCATCAGGTTGAACACTTCATGCCGCAGGTCGCGCGCCAGGTCGGCGTTGGAGTCGGCCAGGTTTTCGTTCTGGCAGACCAGGCAACGCAGCTCGCGCGTGAGGTTCTGGAAGCGGACTTCTTCGGCGTGATTCTTGAAGGGCAGCGGGTCGATGGCCTGGGCGAAGGCAAGGCCCGCAAAGAACAACAAAGCCAACTGTAGGAGCGCACCCTGTGCGCGACCCCATGCTCGCCGCTTCGTCCGGTGGTCGCGCACAGGGTGCGCTCCTACAGGAGAGCTATGGATGTCACCGCTCATGGCTGCTCCTTGGCGAGCGCAGCGATGGCCGGCTTCAATTCTTTTTCGATCACGTCCGGCGTCAGCGGGCCGATGCGCTTGTAGCGGATGATGCCCTTGCCGTCGACGAGGAAGCTTTCCGGCGCGCCATACACGCCGAAGTCGATGGCGGTGCGTCCTTCGCGATCCACGATGACCATGTCGTACGGGTTGCCGTGCTTGGCCAGCCAGCCCTTGGCGTCGCCTTCGTCATCCTTGTAGTTGTAGCCGATGACGGGCACGCCGATGGACTTGCCCTGCGCCATCAGCACCGGGTGTTCTTCGCCGCAGGCGATGCACCAGCTGGCGAAGACGTTGATGAGGTAGGGCTTGCCGAGCAGGTTGTCGCGGCTCACGGTTTGCGCGGGATCATCCAGCTTCGGCAGCACGAAGGCGGGCGCCGGTTTGTTGATCAGCGGCGAGGGCACCTCGCGCTGATCGTGCTGGGTGTTCCACCAGATGCCGAAGCCGAACAGCACCACCAGCAGCAGGAAGCCGAAGAACGGAATCAGTCGGCTCATGCGCGCGACTCCTGCAGCACGGTGGCCGGGGTGGCCTGCGTTTCCGCCACGCGCTTGGTGCGGAAGCGACGGTCAGCGGCCGCGAAGAAACCGCCCAGCATCATGAACAGGCCGCCGGCCCAGATCCAGCGCACGAAGGGCTTGTCGTAAAGGCGCAGCGCCCATGCACCTTCCGGCTGCTTCGGATCCATCGGTTCGCCCAGCGCCACGTACAAGTCGCGGAACAGGCCGGGGTTGATGGCCGATTCGGTCTGCACCTGGCCGCGCGTATAGGTGCGCTTCTGAGGATGCATCACGGCCACTTCGCTGCCGTTGCGCATCACAGTGACCGTGCCCTGATCGCCCTGCCAGTTGGGGCCCTGCGTGTGTTGCACGCCGTCGAAGCGGAATTCGTAGCCACCGATAGTTTCGGTCTGGCCTGGCGCCACGCGCACGTCGCGCTCCACGCTGAGCGCATTGGTGAGCAGCACGCCGGCAAGAAACACGCCTACGCCGAAGTGTGCGAGCAGCATGCCGGCCATCTCGGCCGGGTAGCGGCGACCCGCCGGCATCTCGCGCCAACGCTTGAACACGTAAAGCAGCGTGCCGAAGCCGCACCACACGGCGGCAGCGGTGCCGGCAATAGCCTTGGTTTCACCGCCGGTGGCGAACGCCGCGAGGATGGCGCAGGCAACGGCTGCCAGACCGGCACGCCACATCACCTTCTTCAGCACCGGCACGTCGCTCTTGCCCCAGCGCAGGTAGGGGCCGAACGGCAACAGCAGCACCACCGGAATCATCAGCAGCGTGAACAGGAAACCGAAGTAGGGCGGGCCTACCGAAACCTTGCCGATGTTCAGCGCATCGCCCACCAGCGGGAACAGCGTGCCGAGCAGCACCATGGCCGCCGCCACGGTGAGCATCAGGTTGCCGATGAGGATGGCGGTTTCGCGCGACACCACGCTGAAGGGCTTGCCGCCGGCCACCTTCGGCGCGCGCATGGCGTACAGCAGCAGCGAGCCACCGACGACCACGGCGAGGAAGCAGAGGATGAACAGGCCGCGACGCGGATCGGAGGCGAAGGCATGCACCGAGGTGAGCACGCCCGAGCGCACCAGGAAGGTACCCAGCAACGACAGCGAGAAGGCGAAGATGGACAGCAGGATGGTCCACGCGCGCAGGCCGCCGCGCTTTTCGGTCACCGCCTGTGCATGGACCAGCGCCGCGCCAACCAGCCACGGCATGAAGCTGGCGTTTTCCACCGGATCCCAGAACCACCAGCCGCCCCAGCCCAGTTCGGCATAGGCCCACCAGCTGCCAGCGACGATGCCGGCGGAAAGAAAACCCCAGGCCACATTGGTCCACGGACGCGCCCAGCGCACCCAGGCCTGCTCCAGTTCGCCGCCAAGCAACGCAGCGATGGAGAACGCGAACGCCACCGAGAAACCGACGTAACCCATGTAGAGCACGGGCGGGTGGAAGGTCATGCCCGGGTCCTGCAGCACCGGGTTGAGGTCACCGCCATCGGGCGGCATCGGCAGCAGGCGCGCGAACGGGTTGGAGGTGAAGATGATGAAGGCGAGGAAGCCCACCGCCACCAGGCCCAGCACGCCGAGCACGCGTGCCACGAACACCTCGGGCAGGTTGCGGCTCAGCACGGCCAGCGCCAGCGTCCACAGGTTGAGGATGAAGATCCACAACAGCAGCGAGCCTTCGTGCGCGCCCCACACCGCGGCCACGCGGTAGTACCAGGGCAGCGCGAGGTTGGAGTTGTCGGCGACGTACTGCACCGAGAAGTCGAACGACACGAACGCCCACACCAGCAGCACGAAGGCGAGCGATACGAACACCGCCTGTCCCGCCGCCGCCGGGCGCGCCACGGCCATCAGGGCGGTGTTGCCGCGCCATGCGCCGATCAACGGCAGGATGCCCTGCGCCAGCGCAAGCAGCAGGGCGAGGATCAGCGCGAGTTGACCGAGTTCGGGCGTCATTGCGGCTTGTCCTGTCCGGCTTCTTCGTTCACCTGTTTGCCTTCGTGGGCCTTGGCCATGGCGTCCTTCAGCTCCTTGGGCATGTAGGTTTCGTCATGCTTGGCCAGCACTTCGGTCGCCATGAAATGGGCGTTGTCCATGTGTCCCGTGGCGATCACCGACTGGTTGTCGCGGAACAGGTCCGGCAGGATTCCGTTGTATTCCACCGGCATCGAACCGCTGGCATCGACCACGGTGAAGGTGACCTTCAGCGAGTCCTTGCTGCGCTGGATGGAGCCGGCCTTCACCATGCCGCCGAGGCGGAAGCTCTTGTAGCTGCTGGCCTGGCCGGTCTGCACCTGACTGGGGGTAAACAGGTAATTCATGTTCTGCTGCAGGGCGAACACGATCAGGCCCCCCGCAACGACCGCCGCGGCGATCACGAGAATGACGATGGTAAGCCTGCGCTTGCGTGTGGGGTTCATGCTCATTCGCGTAGGTGCCCCTCAGGGCGCAGATGGGTTGCGTTGCTGGCGTGCCGCCTGTCGCGCCATGCGGCTGCGCAGTTCGCGCAGGTTGCGGCGGCGGCGCAGCCACGGGTTGAGGTAGTCGGCGATCAGTACGATGAAGAACACCGCGTAGGCCGGCCACACATACATGGCGTAACCGCCCATGGCGAGGAAGGCGCTCATGCGCGGCCCTCCCGCTCTGCTATCTGTCGCACCCAATCCTTGCCGCTTTCCATCGACAGCAGGTCGGTGCGCACGCGGCCAAACAGGCTGGCGATGTAATAGAACTTGGTGGCGGCCATCATGGTGAGCAGCGGCCACAGCATGTCGGTGCTGATCTTCGAAGGACCAAGAATGCGCACGGTGGAACCCTGGTGCAGCGTGTTCCACCAGTTCACCGAGAAATGCACGATCGGCACGTTGATGATGCCGATGATGGCGAGGAAGGCCGCGGCGCGCGCGCCTTGCCGGCGATCTTCAAACGAGTGGTACAGGCCGATCACGCCCATGTACAGGAACAGCAGCACCAGCTCGGAGGTGAGTCGTGCATCCCACGTCCACCACGTGCCCCACATCGGCTTGCCCCACAGCGAGCCGGTGACCAGCGTGATGAAGGTGAAGGCCGCGCCGATGGGTGCCGATTCCATCGCCACCACTTCGGCGAGCTTGATGCGCCACACCAGCGAAATGAACGAGGCGACCGCCATCAGGCCGTAAATAAAGAGACTCATCCATGCGCAGGGCACGTGGATGAAGATGATGCGGTAGGCATCGCCCTGCTGGTAATCAGCGGGGGCCAGTACCAGGCCACCGTAAAGCGCGATGACGCCGGTGATGAGCGCAAGCGCCAGGGCCCACGGACGCACGATGCCGGCGAAGCGGTAAAAGTTCGGCGGGGAGCTGAGCTTGTGAACCCAGAGCGGGATCCAGTTGGCCATCGTCGTTATGCATCCAGAGCTATGCGGAGGGCAGTGGCACAGGCCAGGGGGGCGAGCACCAAGGCCATGACCAGCGCGGCACCCAGCCAGGCGATGGGCGCAAGCCACGGCAGCCCCTGTTGAGCCGCGGCGACAGCGCCTGCGGCAAAGATCACCACGGGTACGCAAAGCGGCAGCAACATCAGCGCCAGCAGCATACCAGAGCGTCGCGTGCCGGCCGTCAGCGCCACCAGCACCGCGCCAAGCAGGCTCAGCAGCGGCGTAGACAGCAGCAATGCGTAGACCAAAACCGGCATCACGGCGGTCGGCAGATGCAGCATGCCAGCCAGCAGTGGTGCGATGACGATGAGTGGAAGAGCCGTGGTGATCCAGTGCGCCAGGATCTTCATGCCCAGCATCAGGGCCAGCGGTTGCGGCGACAGCATGAGTTGTTCGAGCGAGCCGTCGTCGATGTCGCTGCGGAACATGGCGTCCAGTGCCAGCAGCATGGCCAGCAGCATGGTCACCAGCACGGCACCGCCGGCGATGCGCTGGAGCAGGGCATCCTCCGGTCCCAGTGCGAACGGGAACAGCGTGATCACGATCAGCGCGTACAGCACCGGCATGACGATGTCGCCACGGCGACGCCAGGCCAGGGTGAGATCGCGGCGCAGCACGGCGGCGCAGGCGGAAGCGAGCGGCGCGTGACTCATGCGTGCATGCGTATCCGTTTCGGCTCGCCATGGAGAAAGCTCACCGCACCATGGCTGGTCACCAGCGCGGCGCCGCCGGCGGCGGCGTGCCGTTCAAGCAGGCGGTTGACCAGTTCGATGCCGGTACGGTCGAGGTTGGCGTACGGTTCGTCGAGCAGCCACAGGGTGGCCGGCAGCAACAGCAGGCGGGCGAGCGCGGCGCGCTTCTTCTGGCCGGCGGAGAGCCGCCGCACCGGCTCGTCTTCATAGCCGGCGAGACCGATGTCCGCGAGCACGCCTTCCACCGTGCATCCGTCGCGCGTGCCGAACAGGCCGGCGGCGACGGCGAGGTTCTCCCGTGCACTGAGATCAGCCTTCAGCCCCAGATGATGACCGAGGAAAAGGACGTCGCCCAGATGCTCGTCGCGTCGCCAGGGCTGGCCGCGCCAGTCCACCGTGCCCTCGTCAATGTGCAGCAGGCCGGCCAGGATGCGCAGCAGGGTCGTCTTGCCGCTGCCGTTGTCGCCTTCCACCAGCGCCACTTCGCCCGCGAGCAGGCAGAAATCCAGCGGACCGAATACGGGTTCGTCCTGGCGGTAGAAGGTGAGCGCCCGGGCCTCCAGCAGAGGCTGAGCGACGGCGGTGGAGGCAGTCATCACCCGATTGTCCGCAATGCCCGGCGGGCTTGTCCATGCGGCGAGGTGACGCCAACAAAAGTGGCGGGCGCGGGCCTTGGAAACAGGTCGTCGGATGCCATGCGGGCAGCGCCTAAGCCCCGGGTGGGAGGCGCAATTGGGCGGGCGTGGCACCCCGGCCATGGACGTAGCCGAACTGTCCAAAACGAAGGGCGAGCGCATCGAGCGGGGCGGTATCCGGCCCGACCACCCACAGGCTGGGTTCAATCCATCGCCCATCCCGGCTGACGCCCCGGCCGGGGCGGATCAACAAGGTTTGCGGGAACGCGCGCAGGACGGCGAGCAGCGCACGCTGGGCGCCCCGGTTCTGCGGCCGGGGCGTGGGTTCCGAGCGTGGGTTCCATGCGGTGATGAAACCCCAGGCATGGTCCCCGGCCAGGGTTCGCAGGGGTGGTGACAAGGCTTGTCCGATACGGATGGCGGCGTAGCCGCCGCGCGCCAGGCGCACCCGGTAGTCGGTGGCCTGATACGCGGCGAGCAGGGCGTCATCCATGCCGCAGGTCGGGCAGCGGCGGAAGCGTGGCGCGCAGTGCATCGACGGCGGCGCCCAGATCCACCGCAGCGGCGTCGGTGGAGCCGCGCAGCAGTTGGTCCAGCAGCACGTCCTGCGCGCGGCCGCGTTCGTACGCGTAGGCATAGGGCAGGTGGGTGAAGGTGACCATGCGATAGCGCGCCATGAAATGCCCCGGCGCGTGCTCGGCCAGCAGGGCACCCAGCGCCCGCTTGGCGAGGTAATGCGGATCGGCGACCGAGTCGCGCATCTCCACGTAGTTCTCCAGCGCCATCGCCGCGATGGCATCGCTGTTGGGCTGGCGGATGCGCTGGAACTCGGCGAACACGTCGGCGGTGTCATCCGGCGCTTCGGCCAGCAGCGACGCCAGCACCACGGTGTCTTCGAAACCGCAGTTCATGCCCTGGCCGTGGAACGGCACGATGGCGTGGGCGGCGTCGCCCACCAGCAGTGCGCGTCCATCCAGATGCCAGCGGTCGAGGTACAGCGTGGAGAGCGTGCCCACCGGGTGGCCGTCGTAGTCGTTGGCGAAGTCGGGAATCAGCGGCAGCAGGTCGGGGAAATCTTCTTCGAAGAAGGCTCGCGCCGTGTTCGCACCGCCCAGCGTGTCGAAGCTCGGGTGTGGCCCGTGCGCCGGCAGGAACAGGGTGACGGTGAAGCTGCCTTCGGTATTGGGCAGGGCGATGCACATGTAGCCGCCACGCGGCCAGATGTGCAGCGCGTGCGGCTCCAGCGCGAACTGGTCGTGGCCGCCGCTGCGGCCGACCAGGTCGGCGGAGAGACCACCGGCCGGCGGGATCTCCAGTTCCTTGTAGCCATGGCCCAGCGACTCCACGCGCTCGCCCAGCGGCGAGTGCGCATTCATGGCTGCGCGCAGGGCAGAGCCCGCACCATCGGCGCCGATCACCACCGGTGCGTCCAACTCGCGCGATACGCCTTGTTCGTCCACCAGACGGATGCGCCGCTGGTCGAAATCGGCATGGGCCAGCGACTGGCCGAAGTGGAAATTCACGCCGGCCGCTTCGGCGGCATCCAGCAACAGCATGTTGAGCGCGCCGCGCGAGACGGACCAGATCACCTCGCTGTCGTCCACGCCATAGCGCTGCAGCCCGGAGCGGCCGTCGCGCGTGTGCACCATGCGGCCGCGCATCATCACCGCACGCTGCAACACATCGTCGGCCAGGCCGGCTTCGCGCAGCGCCTGCAGGCCGCGTTCGGCCAGGGCGAGATTGATCGAGCGACCACCCGTGAAGCCGGCAATGCGCGGGTCAGGGCGTTTCTCGAAAACGTCGACGGCGAAACCACGTCCCGCCAATTGCTGCGCCAGCAAGGCGCCGACCAGGCCGCCGCCGATAAGAGTGATGTGCTTCGCCATGAAGTCCCGCTGCGTAGGTGGCAACCGCGTAAAGCGCCAAGAGTAGCGGGTCGGGGGCGGGGAGGGCGATGCGCAGTGCGGCAAGGCGCGGGTAGTGCGCTACGACGTCGCCATGACGGCGGTGGCCCGGGAACCGCCATTCCCGCTTTCGCGGGAATGACGGGATCGTTTTGGTCATGCCGAGCGAAGGAAGGCGCGGCCTTCGCTTCACTCAGAAGCTCATGAAATACCCGCCGTTGACCGGCAGGTTGGCACCCGTGATATAGCCGGCGTCATCGGCGGTAAGGAAGGCCACGGCGCGGGCGATGTCCCCCGGTGAACCCAGCCGGCCCACCGGAATGTCGGCAATGATCTGCTCGCGGATGTCCTGTGCCACGGCAGCCACCAGCGCCGTATCGCAGTAACCCGGCGATACCGTATTGACGGTAATGCCCTTGCGTGCGGTTTCGCGCGCCAGCGCCATGCCGAAGCCGTGCACGCCAGCCTTGGCGGCGGAGTAGTTGGTCTGGCCGAACTGGCCGGTCTGGCCGTTGACCGAGCTCAGGTTGACGATGCGGCCGAAGCCGCGCGTGCTCATGCCTTCCACCACATTGCGGCAGGTGTTGAACACGCCGTCCAGGTTCACGCGCATCAGTTCGTGCCACTGCTGCGGCGTCATTTTGCGCAGGCTGGTGTCGCGGGTGATGCCGGCGGCGTTTACCAGGATGTCCACGCTGCCGTGTTGCTGTTCGATGCGGCCGATCAGCTCGGCGCAGCTGTCGAACTGGCTGACGTCGCCGGGCTCGAACCGGATGGCGCCGTTGAGATCGGCCGTTTCCTGCTGAAAGGCGCGCAGTCGTTCTTCGCGCCCGGGCAGGTCAACCGCAATAACCTGGCGACCGGCCTGCGCCAGCTGGCGACAGATCTCGGTACCAAGGCCGCCGATGCCGCCCGTGACAAGGGCGACGCGCGCCGTGCGTGTGTTCGTGATCATGTGAAGGACTCGTGCACATGCCGCACAGCAGCACGTGTTGTGCTGCAGCGGCGAGTGAGACGGAGAAGGGTGGCTCGCGGGCGCGAGCCGGGCGGGATCAGCCCGGCTTCTTGGTCGTGCCGCGCGGCGGCGTCTGGGTCTGCGTGGCGGTGTTGAGCAGGCCGCTCTGCATGTTGCGCCAGGCTTCCATGTTGCGCTCGGTCAGGTCGTTGAGCATGGACCAGGGCGTCTGGCCGAGCAGGCTGTTGAGCTGCGTGCGGAACTGCTGCTGCTGGTCCAGGAAGACCTGCAGGCTGCGCTCCAGGTACGGGCCCATGAACCCCTGCAACGAGTCGCCGTAGAAGCGGATGATCTGGCTGAGCAGCTGGGGAGACAGCATCGGCTGCCCCTTTTCCTCGTGCTCAGAGATGATCTGCAGCAGGACCGAGCGAGTCAGGTCCTCGCCGCTCTTGGCGTCGCGGACTTCGAAGGTTTCGCCGTCCAGCACCAGCTGACGGACCTCTTCCAGCGTGATGTAGCTGGAGATTTCCGTGTCGTAGAGCCGACGGTTCGGATACTTCTTGATGATGCGGATCGTTTGTGCCATGCACACAAACTAGCAGAAGGTATTGCGGCGCACCAGTCGCCCAACTGGTATTCATTGCTGCACTGGTCAGTTGCAGCAATTCCTGTTAGATCAATCACATGCCTGTTTGTGCCGGTTTGTGCCGGATTGAGCTCAATCCGGCACATGAGGGCGGCCCGGGGTCAGTGGGCGGGGCCGCCGGCGGAGCCAAAGGGCGGCTTGGCCAGCCAGATCACCGGGATCAGCACAATGAACAGCACCGCGCACAGCAGGAAGATGTCATTCACCGCCAGGGTGAGGGCTTCCTTGTTCACCATCTGGTCGACGATGCCCAGCGCCTGCTGCTGACTGCCGCCGCCATGGGTCAGCTGCGTCAGGATCTGGTTGGTTGGCGCGCTGGCGGCCGTCACGTTCTCGGTCAGGTTGGCGTGGTGCAGGATGCCGCGGTGCTGCCATAGCGTCACCGTCACCGCCGTGGACACGCTGGAGCCCAGCGTTCGGAAGAAGTTGGCCAGGCCGCTGGCACTGGCGATTTCCTCCGCGGGCAGTCCCGACAGGTAGATCTGGTTGAGCGGGATGAAGAAGCAGGGGATGGCCACGCCCATCACGAATCGGGGCAGCACCAGGGTGGAGAACGACGCACTGGTGTCGAAGGTGGAGAACCAGTACGAGGTGGCCGCGAACACCACGAAGGCGAACGTCACCACGGCGCGCAGTTCCAGTTTCTGCATGTTCTTGCCCAGCACGGGCGAGAGCAGGAAGGCGAGGATGCCCACCGGTGCGGTGGCCAGGCCCGCCCATGTCGCCGTGTATCCCAGCGTGGTCTGCAGCCACAGCGGGAACACCACGTTGATGCCGAAGAACGCGAACATGCCCAGCGACAGCGCGACGACACCCGCCGTGAAGTTGCGTTGCTTGAACAGGCCAAGGTCCACCACCGGGTGTTTGGCGTGCAGTTCCCACACCACCAGGAAGGTGAGTGAGACCAGGGCGATGATGCCCAGCGTGGCAATCAGCGGCGAGGCGAACCAGTCATGGTCGTTGCCGTTGTCCAGCATGAACTGCAGGCAGCCCACGCCGCCCACCAGCAGCACCAGGCCGACCACGTCGATGGGCGACTGGTACGTCTTGGTTTCGCGCTTGCGCAGCAGGGTCCAGGTGATGACACCGGCAAGGATGCCCACCGGCAGGTTGATGTAGAAAATCCACGGCCACGAGAAATTGTCCGTGAGCCAGCCGCCCAGGATGGGTCCGAAGATGGGCGCAACCACTACCGTCATCGCCCACAGGGCGAGCGCGATGCCTTGCTTGGCTTTCGGGTAACTCGCCAGCAGCAGGGTGAGCGACAGCGCCACCATCGGGCCGGAACCTGCGCCCTGCATCAGGCGCGCAAACACCAGCATGGGCATGGAGGTGGCCAGGCCGCACATCATCGAGAAGACGACGAACAGGCCGACCGAAACCACGAACGTTTTCACTTCGCCGAAGCGGCGCGCGATCCAGCCGGTCAGCGGCTGCATGATGGCGCTGGCCAGCGAGTACGAGCTGATCGTCCAGGTGCCTTCGTTGGCGCTCACGCCAAGGCTGCCGGCGATATGAGGCACCGCGACATTGACGATGGTCATGTCCAGCACCTCCATGAAGGTGCTGAACGCTACCGCGATGGTCAGCAGGACCAGCGCGGCGCCGTGCAAAGGCGGCAAGCCTTCGGCCGTCTTTTCTTCGTTGGAATTGTCAGCCATGGCGGCGTGTCCGTCGTGGGGTCAGTTCGCGTCGCGCTGGCTGAGGTTGGCCTGGATGACCTTGGAGGCTTCTTCGTCGGCCTTGCTGGCCATCTGGTCATAGACCGAGGTTTCGGCGACCGGCTGGCCGTTGCCCTGCGCCGCGTTCATGCCGCCCTTGTCGTCGGTGATGTCCACCGTGACATCGGTGGACAGGCCCACGCGCAGCGGATGCTGGTCCAGCTCCTTGTCGTCCAGCGCAATGCGCACCGGCACGCGCTGCACCACCTTGATCCAGTTGCCGGTGGCGTTCTGTGCCGGCAGCAGCGAGAACACCGCGCCCGTACCGGCGCCCAGGCCGATCACCTTGCCGTGGAATTCCACGCCGCTGCCGTAAACGTCGGCTTCGATCTTGGCGGGCTGGCCCACGCGGATGTGGCGCAGCTGGTTTTCCTTGAAGTTGGCATCGACCCACAGGTTGTGCAGCGGCACCACGGTCATCAGCTGCTGGCCCGGCTGCACGCTGTTGCCCACCTGCACGCTGCGCTGGGCAACGTAGCCGGTTACCGGCGCGAAGATACTGTTGCGCTGGGCGGCGATCCACGCCGAACGGAAGTTGGCGCGCGCCTGTTCCACGGCCGGGTTCTTGGCGATCACGGTGCCTTCGATGGCGGCGTGCGCGGCGTACGCCTGCGCCTGGGCCGCATCGAGCGACGCCTGGGCCTGATCCACCGCGTCACGCAGATGCTGCACGGTCTCGGGCGCTTCGGCCTGAGCGGCGATCAGCGGCGCGCGGCGGGCGAGGTCGGCCTGGGCCTTCTTCAGATCCACCTTGGCCTTGGCCACCTGGGCATCGGCGCTGGTGGCCGAATCGGTCTGCTGGCGCACCTGGCGCACGGCCTGCGCCAGCGAGCTGCTGGCCTGCTGCAGGCGTACGTCGGCATCGGTGTTGTCCAGTTTCACCAGCACCTGGCCGGCTTCCACACGCTGCGTATCGTCGGTAAGGATGGCCACGACGATGCCCGGCACCTGTGCGGAGATGGCCACCTGGTTGCCGCCCACGTAGGCGTTGTCGGTCTGCTCGCGCCGGGAGAACACGAACAGCCACAGCACCACCCATGTCGCAGCGGCAAGGATGAAGACAAGAGCAACGATCAGCAGTGCGCGTCGACGCTTGGCCGGATCCTTGGCGGCCATGCCGCTGTCGTTATCGTTCTTGTTGACGGCGGACTCAGTGGCGCTCATGGGCGGCGTCTCCGGAAAGGTTCAAAGGGGAAGAGGGGCGTTCGCTGGAGGCCTGCTCGGGCAGGCTGGCGCGGTAACCGCCACCCAGGGCCTTGATCAGCGAGATATCGGTGGACAGCGCCTGCGCCTGCAGGCTCACATCGTTGTCCTGTTGCTGCAGCAGCTGTGCCTGCGCGCTCAGTGTTTCGCGACGATCGGTAACGCCGCGCTGTACGCGCGACTGCGCCGTGGCGAGCAACTGCTGGTTGGCGGCAATCTCGCGCGCCTGTTCCTTGCGGCGGCCTTCGATCTGGTCGGCGGTGAGGCTTTGCGTGGCAACGTCGCGTGCGGCGTTCAGCACCGCGCTGTTGTATTGGGCCATTGCCGTATCGAGCTGGGCCTTGCTGATGCCGTAATTCGCTTCCAGCAGGCCGCCGGTGAAGATCGGCAGGTGCAGTGCCGGTGTCAGGCCGAACACGCGGCTGCCCGAGCTGAACATCTTGTCGAGATCGATGGTCGACAGACCCGCCATGGCGCTGAGGCTGATATCCGGGAAGAACTGCGCCCGCGCCACGTCGGTCTGTCGCAGCGCCGCTTCGACTTGCCACAGGCTGGCGGCGATGTCGGGGCGACGCGCGATCAGGTCGACGCCGACGTTGTCGGGCAGGCCCGTGGTGACGCCGGGAAGGGCGCGCGGCTGCAGCGTTGGCAGCTGCGCAGGCGACACGCCGCACAGGCTGGCGAGTGCGGCCTGGCGGATACGCGCCGAGCTTTCGATGGCCACCAGCGACTGTCGCGCGGCGGCCGTCTGAGCCTTGGCGGACTGCAGCGTGTCCGGTCGGTCGACGCCTTGCTTCACGCGCAGGGTCGCGATCTGCTCCATCTGTTCAGCCGTCTGTACGGACTGCTTCGCAAGCGCGACGCGCGACTGGTCGGCGAGCCAGCCGAAATAGGTATCGGCAATAGTGGTCTGGATGGCGAGTGCCGCGGCGCTGTGCTGCGCTTCGGCAGCGTGGGCCTGATCCACGGAGCCTTCGATGGTGTTGCGCTTCTTGCCCCAGAAGTCGAAGTCGTACTGCGCCTGCACGCCGATGTCGCCCTGGTTGTACCAGGTGAAACCGAGGAACTTGGGCGGAATCAGGCCCGTTTCACTCAGGCGCTGGCGTTCCACCTGCGCGCTGCCGTTCACGCTGAGGCCGGATTGCGCGGTGGCGGCACGGACGGATTGCTGCGCCGAATCCACGCGGGAGCGGGCTTCCGCCAGGTCCGGCGAATCCTGCATGGCCAGATCGATCAGCTGGTCAAGCTGCGGGTCGTTGTACTGCTTCCACCAGGCGGTGTCGGGCCAGCCGGCGCGATGGCCGGTGTCCAGGCCCGCGAGAGGGACGTCGTCCCGGATCGGCGGGCGATTGAGCTTGGCGGGAACAGAGCAGCCCGCGACGGCAAGCACGACGGCGCAGGCGAGCAGCGCGCGACGGCCAAGCCCGTGACGGAGGGGGCGATGTGGGGTCATGGACGGGAGTCCGATTGGGTGAGCGAGTCGATGTTGACGGCTATCTGGCGAAGAAGGCGGTCGAGCGTTCGCTTGTCATTGGCGGTCAGCGTGGCGTATGCACGATGAACATTCGGGAAAAGCGGCGGAAGGATCTTGCGCACCATCCGTTTGCCGGCCGTGGTGATGCTTAGCACGATGCGGCGACGGTCTTCCGCGCTGGTGGCGCGAGTGACCAAGCCTGCCTTCACCAGCACGTTGGCGATGCGCGTCATGTTGGTGGCGCCTTGCTGTGCGTACTCGCACAGTTCGGATGGTGTCGCACTCCCGGTAGGGCTGCTGTAAATCATCATCAACGTGCGGAAATCGCTGTCATTCAGGCCATACGGCTTGAGGTTGCGTTCCAGCTCGTCGAGCAGCGTGCCACCCACCAGCAATAGCAGGCGCGTGAGTACGACTTCCTGGAGGGGAAGCTCCGGGAATATCTCGCTCACACGGCCAATCCCCTCGTCCATATGGGCGAGACATTCGGGCATCTGTTTCATTTCACCAAAGAATAGTTCGCCAGTGAAGTATTAAGTCTAGCCTCGGGCCTGCATGGTCCGCAAGCATCAGGGCAGGCGGAACAGGCGCCTGGCGTTTTCGGTGGTAGCTTGTGCGACGGTTTCGGCGCTTTCGTTGCGCAGCTGCGCGATGGTGTCCAGCACTTCGACGATATATGCGGGCTCGTTGCGTTCGCCGCGATGGCAGGCGCCGGGCTGGTCCGGTGCATCCGTTTCGAGCAGCAGGTGCTCGATGGGCATACGTGCAACGATGCCGCGCAGGCGTTGCGCCCGTTCATGCGTCACCGGGCCGCCCATGCCGATATGGAAACCCATTTCCCAAAGTCTTTCGGCCTGCTGCAGGCTGCCGGAGAAACTGTGGACCACGCCGCGCAGGCCGCCCATGCGACGCATGGTGGAGGTGACTTCGTCCATGGCGCGCCGGGCGTGCACGATCACGGGCAGATCGAAGTCGCGGGCCATGCGCAGCTGCTGCTGGAAGTATTCGCGTTGCCGCCCGACATCGAGGTCGGTCAAGAAATAGTCAAGTCCGATCTCGCCCACAGCGACGGCGCGATGGGTCTCCAGCCACGTCCTGAGCTCGCTGAGGTGCTCGGGGCGGTGCTGGTCGATATAGATGGGGTGCATGCCGTAGGCGGGGTGGGCCTGGGCATATGAGGCGCAGAGGGCCTCGATCCGCGGCCACGAGGCCTGGTCGATCGCCGGCACCACGATATGGCGTACCCCAGCCTCGCTGGCGCGCTCGAACATGGCCGGTAAATGGGCCGCAAAGCTCGCATCATCGATGTGCGCATGGCTGTCGGTGAGTTCGAGCACAGTATTGGGTGTCCTGAATTTGGAAAAATGGCTGGTTTCGGTCTAAGCAAATATTCAGTGATCGAGAGGTTCAATATTTGTGCTTGGATCGAATTCGAGCTCGGAGCGGGGCGCTCCGTAGGTCCAGACAGGAGAGCATTATGAACAGGTTGGTCGTTTCGGCGCTGCATGTCGGCTTCGCCGGTGTATTGGCATTGGGTCTTTCGGCATGCAACAAGGACGCGAATGCGGACGGTGGCGTGGGCGGCATGGCGCAACAGGATGGCGGCGCCAATGGCGCCAAGTACGCGCGCGTCGTCAGTGTGACCCCGGTCCGTGATGCCGCGAGCGCGCCGCAGCAGGTGTGCCATGACGAGGTGGTGACGACGCACAAGCCGGTGCAGGACACGCACCAGATCGCCGGCACGGCCATTGGTGCCGTGGCAGGTGGCCTGCTGGGCAACCAGGTGGGCGGCGGCAAGGGCCGCACGCTGGCGACCGTTGCCGGCGCCGTGGGCGGCGGTTATGCCGGCCATGAAATCCAGAAGAACCATCAGGCAAATGCCACCCAGCAGAGCACCCAGCGTCATTGCGAAACGGTGCCCGGTAATGGTGGCGATAAGGTGGTGGCGTACGACGTGAGTTACGAGTACAACGGTGTTACCCGCACTGTGCGCATGGACCACGATCCGGGCGACAGGCTCCAGGTGCAGGAAGGTGTGGTAGCCGTTTCCGACGCTCACTGAGGATTCACGCCATGGATACACTGCTTCGACGTTTGGCTGTCGTAGGGCTGGTTGCTGCTGTAGCGCTTCTTTCGGGATGTGAAACGCCGCCGCAGCGGCAGACCGTCTATAGCGGTTCTTCCAATCGGTGCGAGCAGTGTGGCGTGGTGAGTGATGTGCGGCAGATCGAGACGCAGAAGAGCTCGTCGCCGCTTGGCATGGTCATCGGCGGCATTGCCGGTGGCGTGATCGGCAACCAGTTCGGCGGTGGCAGCGGCAAAGTGCTGACCACCGTTGCCGGTACCGTTGCCGGCGGCGCCATTGGCAACCAGGTGGGCAAGAACTCCGGAGGCCCGGACGTTGCGTGGCAGGTTACGATCAAGCTGGACGATGGTCGCTATGCAACGGTGACGCAGGCGGCCGATCCGCAGGTTCGCACCGGGGACTACGTGCAGATCCGCAACAACCTCGTCTATCGTCTCTGATAAAAAAGACGTCTGGACGTCCAAATGAAAAGGCCCTCGAAAGAGGGCCTTTTTTTATGCGGCATGGTTGCGCTGGTTAATTGTTGACCACGTAGAAGGCGTGTTCGCCGATGGTCTTGACGCGCTTGTTCGACCATGTGGGTGTGACGGCGAGTGTGGCGAAGGCGTCTGCGCGTGGCACGTATACCGTGCGCTCTCCTTGCGGCAGGCTCCAGTTGCTGATCGAGTCACCCGCAATCTTCCACGCCTTGGTCCAGGAGTTGAGATCGGTGACTTCGAAAGTGCTCGCGGTTGTCGTCAGCGCGAACTGACGCGGGGAGGTAACGACCTCACAAACGCTACCGCCCCAGGTGCCGCGATCGCGACGACGAAGGGCCACTTCGGCCACGGCGTACTGGCCGATGGTCGACTCACTGCGTGCCTCGAGATAAACCGTCGTGGCCAGGCAGGTCTGGTCCGCGAGGGGCTGGGGTAGCACGGACGCTAACCACAACAGCATCGAAAGTTTCATTGTCTGCCTCCAGCGTGCTGTACGTTCGAGGTCGGTAATGCTGACTTCGCGCGCCGTTGCGGTGGACGGGCGGGCAGGCCGTTCCACCTGGATTGATCACCGCGACCGAAACTTGTGGTCAGGCGGCTCGCCACGGGATTGTGGCCACTCGAGCGGTTGATCCGGTACCACTCAAAACTGGTTGTGCTGCAAAGGCATTGCTCGGGTACTGAACGACCTCGTGCCTGCAACTTCTGGCCGCGCATGGGGCGGCATGTACACCGGTATCACTACCGGGTCGCGCCGATCCGGACCCCTCCGGTTCGTCGCGTATGTCGACACCCTCGGGCAGTGGGGTGTCGTCGAATTGGTTGGCGGAGCCTAGTGGCCGGTTTCCGATCTGGCAAGTGCCAGGCAGTTCAGGTTCACACCACGCTCACATTGTCATTTCAAACGTGAATCCTTGCGCAACGGCGTTTTCATCACGCTGGCCAGCTATCGAGAACGTTCAGCGAGACACCTTCATTGGTGACGATGTTCGACGCGTTTTCGATCGCATTCATTAGACCATCGTCTATGACAGCGAGCGCCGAAACGGTGGCGTCAGCGTCGACGACATCAAGCAACTGGATGCCGTTCTCGCCGCGTTGGTGCAGCACGGTGCCCCCCGTTGCATGCTGCGACAATACGACGCAATGCATATGCCGCTTGAGCCCGCCGCGATAGTGCAGGCGCGCAACGATCTCCTGGCCCGGGTAGCAGCCCTTGTCGAACGCAACGGCCTGAAGTCGTTCAAGCGACAGCGATTGCGGCAGCAGCTTGCCGAGCACGTCGTCCGGCAACCACGGCCAGCCCATGCGAATCTGCGGCAGTCGCCATGCGTCGTTGGAAGATGCTGCGCCGACGATCAGGCTGTGATCGCCGCAGCCGATCACGTAGGCATCGCCTTCACGATGGACAGCGTAAGTCTCCACCGCGGGCCCGCGGCCGAGGGGGCGTGGGCCGGGCACCGTCACCTTCACCTTGGAGCGGAAGACGAAACGCTGGAGCGATTGCGCCATCGGCGCGGCGTCGCCACCGCGCAGCAACACCAGGAAAGCGTCATCGGCCAGTCGCGCAAGGTGGAACAGGGCGAGCACGCGCCCCTGCGCGTCGAGCCAGGCTCCGAACTGCCATGTGCCGACGGCCAGCGACTGGACGTTGCTGCTGAACTGGGCCTGCGCGAACGCAGCGGCATCGGCACCTTCAAGCAGCAGGGTCTGGGCGGAGTATTCTGTCGTCATAGCTGGGCGAGGTAAGGGCAGGGGGCGGGAGATGCAAGTACTGCCGACCCTACTGGCAGACGAACGCACTGCCGTCAAGGTTGTGCTGCATTAACGCAGGTATTACGCTTTTACGGCTTTCAAACACCATGTCCGATACGTCCTCCCAAACCAAGTCCACGCCTGTTTCCGTTCCTGCGGAACAGGTGACCGTGCCTGCCGTTCCGGCAACGGAAAAGACGACGAAGGAGCAACCGGCCCCGGATCCCACCCGTTACGGCGATTGGGAAAAAAACGGGCGCTGTATCGACTTCTGATCGCGCCGCGCCGGCTCCGCGCCGGCGTCGTCGGGTAAGGGAAGGGCGGTATAGGGCATCAGCGATTCCACCCAGGATAGCCGCCATGGCAGACACGCAACGACCGCTCTCTCCCCACATGGGCATATATAAGTGGCAAGTGCAGATGGTGACCTCCATCGTGCACCGCGCTACCGGCATTGCCCTTTCCGTCGGAACCCTGCTCGTGCTGTGGGGGGTCTGGTCCCTCGCCAGCGGCGAGGACAGCTATAACCAGTTCAAGACCTGCATGGGCAGTCCGCTCGGCCTGGTGCTGCTGTTTGGTTGGTCGTGGGCACTTTTCTACCACCTGTGCAACGGCATCCGTCACCTGTTCCAGGACGGTGGGATGGGCTACGCCATTCCGCAGTTCGTCCGTTCCAGCTGGCTCACGATCGTCGGCAGCATCGTGCTGACCGTCATCGTGTGGGTCTGCGTGTTCACCTGTGGAGGTGCCGCATGAGCGCCAACGGTCCGCAGCATGATGTGCGCAAGCAGTTGCGCAACCCCCTGAAGCGCGCCCGCGGCCTTGGCTCGGCGCAGTCCGGCGTGAGCCACTGGTGGATGCAGCGCGTTACCGCCACGGCGCTGGTGTTCCTCAGCATCTGGTTCGTGGTGACGGTGCTTGGCGCACTGCACTCCGATTACGCAACGGCCCGCGGCATCATCGCCAAGCCCTGGAATGCCCTGCTGCTGGTGGCCTTCGTGCTGGCCATGTGCTGGCACGCGGTGCTCGGCCTGCAGGTCGTGATCGAAGACTATGTGCATACGCGCTGGAAGGAAGTCGCCCTCCTGGTGCTGGTGAAGTTCATTGCAGTGCTCGGCACGCTGGCCACCCTGATGGCCGTGCTGCGCGTGGCGCTGGGAGCCTGATTCCATGGAAAGCTACAAGATCCAACAGCATAAGTACGACGTGATCGTGGTTGGCGCCGGCGGCGCTGGCCTGCGCGCCACCTTCGGCCTGGCCGAGAAGGGCCTCAAGGCCGCGTGCATCACCAAGGTGTTCCCGACGCGCTCGCATACCGTGGCCGCGCAGGGCGGTATCTCCGCCGCGCTGGGCAACATGGGCGAAGACGACTGGCGCTTCCACTTCTACGACACGATCAAGGGTTCCGACTGGCTCGGTGACCAGGACGCGATCGAATACATGTGCCGCGAGGCGATTCCGGCCATCATCGAGCTGGAACACTACGGCGTGCCGTTCTCGCGTACCGAGGAAGGCAAGATCTACCAGCGTCCGTTCGGCGGCATGACCACGCACTACGGCAAGGGCACCGCGCAGCGCACCTGCGCCGCGGCCGACCGTACCGGTCACGCCATCCTGCACACGCTGTACCAGCAGGCGCTGGCGCATGACGCCACGTTCTTCATCGAGTATTTCGCCATCGACCTCATCTTCGACGAAGAAGGTGTGTGCCGCGGCGTGCTCGCGCTGGACATGAACGAAGGCACTTTGCACTTCTTCCGCGGCCAGGCCGTGGTGCTGGCCACCGGCGGCTATGGCCGTGCGTACTTCAGTGCCACCTCGGCCCATACCTGCACCGGCGACGGTGGCGGCATGGTGCTGCGCGCGGGCCTCGCGCTGCAGGACATGGAGTTCGTGCAGTTCCATCCCACCGGCATCTACGGTTCGGGCTGCCTGATCACCGAAGGCGTGCGTGGCGAGGGCGGTTACCTCACCAACTCCAACGGCGAGCGTTTCATGGAGCGCTATGCGCCCAACGCCAAGGATCTCGCTTCGCGTGACGTGGTCAGCCGCGCCATGACGATGGAAATCCGCGAAGGCCGCGGCGTGGGTGAGCACAAGGACCACATCCACATCAACCTGATGCACCTGGGCGCGGAAGTGATTCACGAGCGCCTGCCGGGCATCGCCGAGTCGGCGCGCATCTTCGCCGGCGTGGACGTGACCAAGGAGCCGATCCCGGTGATCCCGACCGTCCACTACAACATGGGCGGCATCCCCACCAACTATCACGGTGAAGTGGTGCAGAAGAAGGGTGACGACGTGGACGCCGTCGTGCCGGGCCTGTTCGCCATTGGCGAAGCGGCCTGCGTGTCGGTGCACGGCGCCAACCGCCTGGGCTCCAACTCGCTGCTCGACCTGGTGGTGTTCGGTCGCGCCGTGGCCAACCGCTGCGCCGAGATCGTCAAGCCGGGCGCTCCCCACAAGGACTTGCCGGCCAGCGCGCTGGACAAGGCGCTCGCCCGTTTCGACGGCCTGCGCAATGCCAAGGGCAGCCAGCCGACCGCGAAGATCCGCGCCGAAATGCAGCGCACCATGCAGTCCGATGCGGCCGTGTTCCGCACGGGTGAGTCGCTGCAGGAAGGCTGTGAGAAGATCTCCAAGGTGCGCGAGTCGTTCAAGGACGTGGGCGTCAGCGATCGTTCGCTGGTGTGGAACTCCGACCTGATCGAAACGCTGGAGCTGGCCAACCTGCTCGACCAGGCCGTGGCCACCATGTACTCGGCGGCTCAGCGCGAAGAGAGCCGCGGTGCACATGCCCGCGAAGATTTCCCCGAGCGCGATGACCACACCTGGCAGAAGCACACGCTGGTGGCGGTCGACGAGAACGGCAAGGCCAGCTTCGATTTCCGTCCGGTGCACATGTACACCATGACGAACGAAGTCGAAGTGGTCCCGCCGAAGAAGCGCGTTTACTGATCGCAAGCCGGGGAGCCTGATGGTTCCCCGGTCGTTGTACCGGCGCTCGCAAGACGAGCTGTTACAGCAAGCACGAATCTAAGTGAGGCAAACGTGGCAGAGTTTTCGCTACCCAAGAATTCCACGGTCCAGCCGGGCAAGAACTTCCCGGCCAAGGACGCGAAGAAGCCGCGGACCTTCCGCATCTATCGCTGGTCGCCGGACGACGGCCAGAACCCGCGCATCGACACGTACGAGGTTGACCTCGCCGCGTGCGGTCCGATGGTTCTGGACGCCCTGCTGAAGATCAAGAACGAAATCGACCCGACGCTGACGCTGCGCCGTTCGTGCCGCGAAGGCATCTGCGGTTCGTGCGCCATGAACATCGACGGCACCAACACGCTGGCCTGCACCAAGGCCATCAGTGATTGCGCCTCCGGCGACGTGAAGATCTACCCGCTGCCGCACATGCCGGTGGTGAAGGATCTGGTGCCCGATCTGACGCACTTCTACGCCCAGTTCGCCTCGATCAAGCCGTGGCTGCGTACGCAGAGCGCGGCACCGGACCGTGAGCGCCTGCAGTCGCCGGAAGACCGCAAGAAGCTCGACGGCCTGTACGAGTGCATCCTGTGCGCCTGCTGCTCGACCAGCTGCCCGAGCTACTGGTGGAACGGTGATCGTTACCTCGGTCCGGCCATCCTGCTGCAGGCCTACCGCTGGATCGTCGACAGCCGTGACGAGGATACCGGCCACCGCCTGGACGATCTGGAAGATCCGTTCAAGCTGTACCGCTGCCACACGATCATGAATTGCGCCCGCACCTGCCCGAAGGGTCTGAACCCGGCCAAGGCAATTGCGGAGATCAAGAAGCTGATCGTCGAGCGTCGGACTTAAGACGCTTGCTCTTCCCCTCTCCCTTCCGGGGAGAGGGTAGGGTGAGGGGTGGGTACTCGCGATAGAGTTTCCACTTGCCCGACTGAGGCAAGATTGACCCCTCTCCCCAACCCTCTTCCACAAGGGGAGAGGGAGTATTCGATAGGAGGCGCCCCGCGCTCTTATGGACGAAGCTCGCATCAAACGCCTCCGCTGGCGCACCCGCCGCGGCACCCGCGAACTCGACGCGCTGTTCGGCGGCTGGCTGGACGAACGCTTTGCCGGTGCCGACGAGGCACAGCGCCAGGCCTTCGATGAACTGCTGGACGTGCAGGACCCGGACCTGTGGGACTGGGTGATGGGGCACGCCAAGGCGACCCGCCCGGACTGGCAGGCCATCATCGATGACATCCGCTCCCGCCATCGGCTTTGAGTGCCGGCCCTCGCGCTGGCTGATTCGACTGCTTTCGCTGGTTTCCCTGCTGGCCGTGATCTCGGTCTGGCTGAGCGCCATTTTCTGGGTCGCGCAGCTGCTCATCTCTGTTTGGGTGGTCTTTGCCTTGCGGCAGGCATCGCTGCGCCTCTCGTCCGCACCGGTTGACGCGGCGGGCTGGGCACGCGATGGAAGCTGGACCCTGCGGCTGCCGGCGGGGGATGACGTTGTCGCCGAGCTGGCCGGTTTCCGGGTGGTCGGTGAGGTAGCCGTGTGGCTACGCTGGTCGTTGCCGGGGCGTCGCCCGGTCAGCGTGTTGCTGGCGCCGGACAACAGCGATGCCGATATCCGCCGGCGGCTGCGCATGCGCCTGGCCCAGCTCGAGGCGGCAGGGCACTCTGGCCGCTGAACGCGGTCCTACGGTTTGGCCGCGTTACAGGCGATAATCCCGCCATTCGGGCGGCCAGCCCCCAATAATCATCAAGCGACCGCCCTAATGTTCCGACCGCTAGAGCTTTTCATCGGCCTGCGTTACACCCGCGCCAAGCGTCGCAACCAGTTCATTTCCTTCATTTCCACCGTCTCCATCGTGTGCATCTCCATCAGCGTGATCGCGCTGATCACGGTGATGTCGGTGATGAACGGTTTCGGCGACGAGCTGCGCACACGCGTGCTCGGTGCGATTTCGCACGCCACCGTATCGGGCATGCCCGGCCAGGCCGTGGCCGAATGGCCGCGCGCGGTGAAGATCGCCGAGGCGAACCGGCACGTGAAGGGCGCCGCGCCTTACGTGGAGTCGGAGGCTTTTTTCCAGGCGCGCCGTTCCACCGGTGGACTGATTCGCGGCATCGAGCCGTCGGAAGAGCCCAAGGTGTCGGACATTGACCAGCACATGGTCGAAGGCAAACTCGGCACGCTGGTGCCCGGCAGCTGGAACGTGGTGCTGGGACGTGAGCTGGCCATGCAGCTGGGCGTGGCGTTGGGCGACAAGGTC
Organism: Dyella telluris; assembly: GCF_014297575.1. Classification (NCBI taxonomy): domain Bacteria; kingdom Pseudomonadati; phylum Pseudomonadota; class Gammaproteobacteria; order Lysobacterales; family Rhodanobacteraceae; genus Dyella; species Dyella telluris. The sequence continues at coordinate 3,949,424 of NZ_CP060412.1, forward strand.
ATCGTTGCGGTGCCTTCGTTCCAGTCCTCGCCCATCACGGGCAGCGTGCCCAGCCTGCGCACCTTCACCGTGTCGGGCGTGTTCGAGATGGGCATGCAGGAGTTCGACTCCGGCCTGGCCCTGGTCAACATGACCGATGCCGAGCGGCTCAATCGCCTGGGTGGTCCCACCGGCATCCGCCTGAAGCTGGATGACATGTTCAATGCGCGCGAAGTGGCTCGCGAGCTGGCCGACCAGCTGGGGCAGGTCTATCGCGTGGATACCTGGATGGACAGCCACGCCAATTTCTTCTCTGCCATTTCGATGGAGAAGAAGGTGATGTTCATCATCCTCTCGCTGATCATCCTGGTGGCGGTGATCAACCTCATCTCCATGCTGATGATGCTGGTGACGGACAAGCAGGCCGATATCGCCATTCTGCGCACGCTGGGATCAACACCACGCAGCATCATGGGCATGTTCATGGTGCAGGGCGTGCTGGTCGGTTTTGTCGGCATCTTTTTTGGCGTGGGCCTCGGCTCGCTGCTCTCGTGGAAGCTGCCGGGTATCGTCAAGTGGATCGAGCACGTCACGGGCGTGACCTTCCTCTCGCCGGACGTCTATTACATCAGCGAACTGCCCAGCAAACTGGACCCCAGCGACGTGGGCTGGGTAGCCTTGATCACCTTCCTGTTCTCGCTGCTGGCCACCCTTTATCCCGCCTGGCGTGCGTCGCGCACCCAGCCTGCGCAGGCGCTGCGTTATGAGTAAGCCGATGAATTCCCATGACGGCGTGGTGATGCGCGCCAGCAACATCGCCAAGACGTACGAAGAAGGCGACCTGAAAACCGATGTGCTCTCCAACGTCAACTTCACGCTGAAGCGCAGCGAGACGCTGGCCATCGTGGGCGCCTCCGGTTCGGGCAAGAGCACGCTGCTGCATATCCTGGGCGGCCTGGACACGCTTACGCGTGGCGAGGTGGAAGTGGACGGGCAGAACCTGTCCAGCCTGTCCGATGCCGAACGTGGCCGCGTGCGCAATCGCTCGATGGGTTTCATCTACCAGTTCCACCATCTGCTGCCGGAATTCACCGCACTGGAAAACGTGTGCATGCCGTTGCTGATCCGGGGCGTGGCGATCAGCGAGGCTGAGCGCCAGGCCACGGAATTGCTCGGACGCGTGGGGCTGGCCAAGCGCCTGCATCACAAGCCGTCCGAGCTTTCCGGTGGCGAACGCCAGCGCAGCGCCGTGGCCCGCGCGCTGGTAACGCGCCCGGCGGTGGTGCTGGGCGATGAGCCCACCGGCAATCTCGACGAGATCAACGCCGCGCAGGTGTACGACCTGATGCTGGAGCTCAATCGCGAGATCGGCACCAGCTTCATCCTGGTCACGCACGATCATCGCCTGGCACGACGCATGGACCGCACGCTGGAGCTGCACAACGGCGAGCTGGTCGAGAAAGTCTTCGCCTGATCTGGACGCCGCCCGAGGGCGGCGTCTTTCATTCACGCCTACACGTTTTTCGGGAACGTCTCCGCCCGCCACTGACTACGCTGATCCCTTTCCTCCGGAAGGGAGCAGGCGGTGCGCAAGGACGGTGCGCTGGTGCCCGCCATCATGCTGCTGCTTGGCGTGCTGGTGGTGCAGTGGTGGGTGACGCTTCCTTCGACGGGATTCTGCGTTGCATGCGCCGGCGTCGCCCTCGCGCTGTCGCGGTGCGGGTCGTGGGCGCGCGCGTTGGCGTGGTGCCTGTTCGGCGTTGCCTGGGCTTGTTGGCGTGGCGCTGCGGCGATGGACGCACGGCTGCCGCGCGAGCTGGAAGGGCAGGATTTCCGCGTCATCGGGCGCGTCGTCGACCTGCCATTGGCGCGCAACGATGCCACCGGTTTTCTGCTGGACGTCGAGGAAGCGTTCTTCGGTTCGAAACCGCTGCCTTTGCATGGCCGTGTGCGGGTGAACTGGTACAACGGTGCCCCCGACGTCCAGCCGTGCAGCCGCTGGCAGTTGATGGTGCGGCTCAAGCGTCCGCGCGGGATGCTCAACCCCGGCGGTTCGGACAGCGAACGCAGTGCACTCGAGCGTGGCATCGCGGCGGTGGGGTACGTGCGCAACGGTGGGGACAGCGTGCCGTTGGGAAATCCCGGCTTCTGCATCAATGCCATTCGTCAGGCCATCAGCCGGGGCATCGCCACGCGCGTAGTCGATCCGCACGATGCCGCCTTGCTGCAGGCCTTTTCCGTGGGCGACATACGAGGCTTGAGCCAGCATGACTGGGAGGTGGCGCGCGCCAATGGCATTCCCCACCTGATCTCCATTTCGGGCTTCCATGTCGGCGTGGCGGCGTTGTTCGGCGTGTGGTTCGCGCGTCTGCTCTACGTGTGCGTTCCGTGGCTGGGGTGGTGCTTGCCACGGGTGCAGGCGCAGGCCGCATCGGCAATGCTGGCGGCGGGCATCTACGGAGCGCTCGCGGGGTTTGGCCTGCCGACGGTGCGAACCCTGCTGATGATTGGCGTGGTGGCGCTGGCGCGCTGTTCGCGGCGCCATCCCACCGGGTTGCAGACGCTCGCGCTCGCGCTGGTTGCCGTGCTGCTGGTCGATCCGCTGTCGGTGTTGTCGGCGGGGTTCTGGTTGTCGTTCGTGGGTGTGGCGTTCCTGATGATCTGCATGACGACGCAGGGCAGGGGGTTGCGCGGTTTCCTGCACGAGCTTTCGGCGGGCCAGGTGGTGATGACGCTGTCACTGCTGCCGCTCACCATGTGGTTCTTCGGCGAGTCGTCGCTGGTGGGGGCGTTGTCCAACCTCATTGCCGTGCCATTCGTCAGTTTTGTCATCGTGCCGGTGACCCTGGTCGGGATGATCCTGCTGGGACTGTGTCCGCCGCTGGCGCAGCCGGTGTTCTGGTGTGCCGCGTGGCTTGCCCATGCGCAGTGGTGGCTGCTGGAGCAGATGGCGACATGGCCGGGCGCGCACTGGTACCTGCCGGAAGTGAAGGGTGTGGCACTGATCTTCGCTACGCTGGGTGCGCTGTGGTTGTTCATGCCGCGAGGCATGCCCATGCGCTGGCTGGGCGGCCTGCTGTTCCTGCCGCTGCTGTGGCCTTCGCGGGATCTTCCGGCACAGGGAGGATTCCAGATGTGGGCACTGGACGTGGGGCAGGGCTTGTCCGTGGTGGTACGCACCGAACATCACGCGCTGGTCTATGACGCGGGGGCGCGTTATCCGTCGGATTTCGACCTCGGCGAGGCGGCGGTGCTTCCCTCTCTGCATGCGCTTGGTATCCACCGCCTGGACCTGCTCGTCGCCAGTCATGCCGACAACGATCACGCTGGCGGCGTGCCGGCCGTGGCTGCTGCTTTCCCCGAGGCGGAACGCATCTCCGGCGAGCCGGAGCGTTTGCCCATGGCCATGACGACCTGCTCGCCGGACATGGCCTGGCAGTGGGACGGAGTGACCGTGCGGGTGCTGCCTTCGGGCGCTGCCGGTGGGCCGGCCAACGACCGGTCATGCGTGCTGCTGGTGGAGGGGAGGGGCGGCCGTGCCTTGCTCACTGGGGATATCACCTCGGCCATCGAGCCCGTGGTGGCTACCGCCTTGCCGCCCGGGCCGCCGCTGGTGCTGTCGGTGCCGCATCACGGCAGCCGGACCTCCTCCAGCCCGGGCTTCATCCAGTCCACCTCGCCCGTGCTGGCCCTGGTGTCGGCGGGGTGGCGCAGTCGCTTTCATCATCCCAATGCCGCGGTGATGCAGCGCTACGACGTGGCGGGCGTGCCATGGCTGAACACGGCCACGTCCGGTGCCATCCAGGTGAACGCCCCTCCCGACCGGCCGCCCTACGTGGCAGAAACCTGGCGACAGCGCCAGTCTCGCTACTGGCGCGAATGAGCCCGGCGCGGGTGCGGGAGGCTTGCGGGGAGCACCGTGCGACCCCATTCACATGACCTTCGCAACTGCCACCCGTGCCGCGGAACGGTTGGGTGAGACTGTTATGATGCGAGCTTCCTGACTATCTGAAGCGGCCCGGAGTCGTTGTGCTGGAAATCCTGATGGCTGGTGGCTGGGCGATGCTGCCCATCCTGATCTGTTCGGCGGTTGCGTTGGCAATCGTGCTGGAGCGTTGCTGGACCCTGCGCCGTCGTTCGGTGCTGCCGCCCGGCCTGGGCGAGGAAGTGCGCAACTGGGCCCGCACGGGCCAGCTCGATCCGAACCATTTGACCACGCTGGCCAATGGCTCCCCGCTGGGTGAGCTGCTGGCTTCTGCGCTGGCCGTGCGCAACCGTCCGCGCGAGCTCATCAAGGAGCGCATCGAGGACACCGGTCGCCACGTCGTGCACCGCATGGAGCGTTACCTCAACACGCTGGGCACCATCGCGCTGATCGGCCCGCTGCTCGGCCTGCTGGGTACAGTGATCGGCCTGATCCGCATGTTCATGGAAGTGATGCGCGGCGGCGTGGGGGATCCCATGAAGATGGCCGGAGGCATCGGCGAAGCGCTGATCTGTACCGCGACCGGCCTGATCGTGGCGATTCCGGCCTACGTGCTGCATCGCTACTTCCGTTCCAAGGTGGCCGGTTACTGCGTGGAGATGGAAAAGCAGGCGACCGCACTGCTGGACGAGCTGACCGCGAACCAGGCAACGGCCCCGCGCGCCCGCGCGCGCGCCACCACCGAGTCGAGCGCGAGCTGACGCATGCGTATCGGCAACGACCGTCGGCAAGACGATTTCGAGATCAACGTGATCTCGCTGATCGACGTGCTGCTTACCCTGCTGATGTTCTTCGTGTTGACCACCACCTTCATCCAGCACTCGCGGATGCAGGTGACCCTGCCCAAGGCCAGCGCGGAAGAGCGCGACATGCAGGCGCCCGCGCTCACCGTGGTGGTGGATCGCGATGGCCATTTCTTCGTGGGCAGCGATGAAGTCCACGGCGAAGGCGTGGAGCCGCTGAAGCAGGCCATTGCCAACGTGGCCGGTGACGACCGCGAACGCCAGGTGACCATCCGCGCAGATGCCATGACCCCGCACCAGAACGTGGTGACGGCCATGGATGCGCTGGGCCAGTTGGGCTTTACCAAGCTGTCCATCGCCACGACGCCGACTCAGTCGGGCACGGGTCCATGAGCGACGGCAAGAAGAAGGTCGCGCTGTGGGACGCAAAAAGCCGGCAAGTCTACAAGCGGCTGCTCAGCTACTCGGCGCGCTACTGGCCGGTGATCCTGATCGCGGTCATCGGCTTTGCCCTGGACGGCGGCGCGCTGGCCTATTTCACCAGCAAGCTGCAGCCGATCATGGACACGCTGCTGGAGAAGAAAGACCCGTACCTGATCCGCTGGATGCCGTGGTGGATCGTCGGCATCTTCGCCGTGCGTGGCGTGGCCATCCTGATCAGCAATTACGGCATGGGTTACGTGGCGCGCAACGTGGTGCAATCCATGCAGCGCGACGTATTCGCCGCCTACCTGCGACTGCCAGCGTCGTTCTTCGGCAGCGAGCACTCCGGTCATCAGGTCTCGCGCATCACCTATACAAGTGAGCAAGTCGCCAGCGCCTCCACCGATGCGCTGAAGGTGGCGGTGACGGAAAGCATCACCGTCATCGGCATGATCGTGGTGATGTTGCACAAGAGCGTGTACCTCACCACGGCGCTGTTGATCCTGGTGCCGGCCATCGTGCTCATCGCCTCGGCGGTGAGTCGCCGCTATCGCGTGGTCAGCAAGCGCATCCAGGGCATGATGGGCTCGGTCACCGGCACGGTGGACGAGATGATCAAGGCCAATCGCGAGGTCCGCATCTATGGCGGGCAAAAGCAGGCCGATGACCGCTTCAAGCAGGTGTCCGACCGCGCGCGCTACCTCAACATGAAGATCATCGCCACCAGTGCGATTTCCGGCTCGTCCATCCAGACGGTGGCTTCGCTGGCACTGGCGGGCATGGTGTTCCTGGCTTCGCGCCCTTCGCAGATCGACCATATTTCGCCGGGTGTGTTCATTGCCGTGCTCACCGCCATGGGCGGCATGCTGTCGTCGCTGAAGCGACTGACCAATGTGCAGTCCAACATGCAGACGGGCATTTCGGCAGCTGAGAACCTGTTCGCGGTGATGGACCTTCCGTCCGAGGTGGATAACGGCACCAAGGTGCTGGAACGCACCAAGGGCGACCTGCGTTTTGACGACGTGGGGCTGGTTTATCCGCTCGGCGAATTCGAAGCCTTGTCCGGCGTGGACTTGTACTGCGCACCGGGCACCGTGACCGCACTGGTGGGGCGTTCGGGCAGCGGCAAGAGCAGCCTGGTCAGCCTGCTGCCGCGCTTCAATGAACCCAGCCGGGGCCGCATCCTGCTGGACGGCGAGAACTACGAGGACTACACGCTGGCCTCGTTGCGCCGCCAGATCGCCTGGGTGGGTCAGAACGTGGTGCTGTTCGACGGCACCGTGGCCGAGAACATCGCCTATGGCGAACTGGCCGGCGCCAGTGAGCAGGACATCATCGCGGCCGCCGAAGCGGCGCACGCGATGGAGTTCATCGTGGGCCTGCCCGACGGCATCCACAGCCAGATCGGCGAGGGCGGCAACCGGCTTTCCGGCGGCCAGCGCCAGCGCATCGCCATCGCGCGCGCCATCCTCAAGAACGCGCCGATCCTGGTGCTGGACGAGGCGACCAGTGCACTGGATACCGAGTCCGAGCGCCTGATCCAGCAGGCGCTGCAGGGCTTGATGAAAGACCGCACGACGTTGGTGATCGCCCACCGCCTGTCCACTATCGAGCATGCCGACCAGATCGCCGTGATGGATCGCGGCCGCATCATCGAGCGTGGCACCCACGCGGAACTGCTGGCACAGGACGGGCAGTACGCCGCCTTGCATCGCATGCAGTTCCACCATCAGCCCGGTGACTGAGGCCGTCGCGTGACGCTGGCCGAACGGCTCGAGGCGGCGTGGTACGGCACGGGCCGTGCACCGTGGTGGGCCGGTCCGTTGTCCTGGCTCTACGGTGCGCTGACGGCACTCCGCCGCGGCCTCTATCGCGTCGGCGTCTTGCGCAGCGTGCGCTTGCCGGTTCCGGTGATCGTGATCGGCAACCTGAGCGTGGGTGGCACCGGCAAGACGCCGCTGACCATCGCGCTGGCCGATGCGCTGCGCAAGCGTGGCTACAAGCCCGGCGTGGTCAGTCGCGGTTACGGTGGTTCGCAGAAAGAACCGTTGCTGCTCGACGATGCACCGGAACCCGCGCGAGTGGGTGACGAGCCTTGCCTGATCCGCGCCAGTGGCGTGCCGGTGGCGGTGGGTCGTGACCGGCCGGCGGCAGCCCGCTTGCTGCTGGCGGCTGGCTGCGATCTGGTGATCGCCGACGACGGCCTGCAGCACTACGCCTTGGCGCGCGACCTGGAGGTCTGTGTCATCGATGGCGTGCGCCGCTTCGGCAATGGCCGTCTGCTGCCGGCCGGGCCGCTGCGCGAGCCGTTGTCCCGACTGCAGAAAGTCAGTTTCCGCGTGTGCAACGGCGGCATGGTGACGCCCGGCGATGTGCCGATGGAACTGCGGGGCGGTACCGTGCAGGCGCTGCTCGACGGCCATACGCAGCCTTTGGCGGATTTCGCCGGCCAGACCGTGCATGCGGTGGCGGCTATCGGGTACCCGGTGCGCTTCTTCGCCAGCCTGCGCGCCCAGGGGCTGCAGGTGGTCGAGCATCCGTTTGCGGACCATCACGCCTTCGTGGCGTGCGATCTCGCGTTCGGTGACGAAAGCCCGGTGCTGATGACCGAAAAGGACGCCGTGAAATGCCGCGCCTTCGCCCAGGCCCATTGGTGGTCCGTGCCGGTGCGGGCCGTGCTGCCGCCGGCGTTCTTCGATGATATCGAGGCGCGCCTGCGACGATCCGGGCGCTGATGGCGCATGAAAAAAGCCGACCCGCGAGGGTCGGCTTTTTCTTTGGCAGTCGCTCGCGGATTACTGGATGCGGGTGATGTTGCCCTGCGGGTCGATCTGCACCAGATCGCCCTGGCGGATGGCGCTGGCGTCGGCCACGGTGATGTTGCTGAAGGCGCCATTGCCCATGCGGATGCGCAAGGTGTAGCTCGCGTTCGGGCGGCCGCTGTTGGCGCCGATGCGGTTGCCCGCATAACCGCCGCCGACGGCGCCGGCCACGGTGGCGAGGGTGTTGCCCTTGCCCTTGCCGACCTGGTTGCCCAGCACGCCGCCGGCGATGCCGCCGATGATGGTGCCGGCCATGCTGTGGTCGTTGCCCTGCGTGATGTTCTGGTCGATGGATTCCACGGTGCCGCACTGGTCACAGCGGAGGTAGATGCCGTCGTTGCGGACCAGCACGCCGTTGCGCGGCGCCGACTGCTGGGCGCTGGCGGCGAACGGGCTGATGGCCAGCAGGGCTGCCAGCGACAACACGGCAATACGGGGGGTGAACATGAACTTTCTCTCCAATGGGAAAATGTTGCGTGACCAGTCTAGCCGGGCAGTCTGAAGGATGGACTGAATGATCGGGCCGGACCGCTTATGATGAGCGCTTTCTCGGTCGGCCACCGTGACCGGCACGTCAGCGGACAACGTTCCTTCTTTTGGAGTTCCCATGAGCCTCATCCAAGTCCCGGTTTCCTACGGCGAGCTGATCGACAAGATCACGATCCTGGAAATCAAATCCAAGCAGATCAGCGATGCCGCCAAGCTGGCCAATGTGCGCACCGAGCTGGACCTGCTCAATGCCACCTGGGCCGGTCACCCGGCCTCGAAAACCGATATCTCTGCCGAGCGCGCCCGCCTGCTGGCGGTGAACGAACGGCTGTGGGATATCGAAGACCGCATCCGCCTGAAGGAAAAGGCCCAGGCGTTCGATGCCGAGTTCATCGAGCTGGCCCGTGCGGTGTACTTCGAGAACGACGACCGCGCGGCGGTGAAGCGCGAGATCAACCTCAAGCTGGGCTCGCAGCTGGTGGAAGAGAAGTCGTACCAGGACTACAAGGCCAAGTAAGCGCACTGCTCGGTGTAGGAGCGCGCTTGCGCGCGACTGCCTCCCGGCTTCATCTGGGAACGGCAGTCGCGCACAGGGTGCGCTCCCACCGGCGTTGCTTATCGGGCCAGGCCGAGGTGATCGGCACAGGCCTCGAAGCGGTCGATGACATCATTCACCGCAATCAGATCCATCACGCCGGGTTTTTCGATCTTGGTGCCCCAGGGAATCTCGCTGGCCGGCTTGCCGAGGAACGCCAGCGACGCTTCGTTGTATTTGTCCACGCACCAGCGGCGATCGGAATAGGGGCCGGAGCGTTCCGGATTGCTGGCGGCGTGCAGCCCCAGCACCTTGCAGCCCACGGTATTGGCCATGTGCATCGGGCCGGAATCCGGCGTGAGCAGCATGGGCGCGCGCACCAGCATGGCCATCATCTTCTTCAGCGTGTCCTTGCCGGTCAGGTCCAGCGGGGCCTGGCGACAGGCCGCCAGCACAGCATCGGCCATGCTTCGCTCCAGCGGCGAGGGGCCGCCCACCAGCACCACGCGCCAGCCTCGCGAGGCTGCATGGTCCATCACTGCCGCATAGCGCTCCGGACGCCAGTTGCGCAGTTGGTGACTGGAGGTGGGGCTGACCAGCAAGGTCGGCTGGTCGCCCGGCAGCTGTTCGGCGGCCCACGCGTGGGCGTCTTCGGGAATCGGGATATCCCAGCGCACCTGAGTCTGCTTCAGTCCCAGCGGTTCGCAGAAGCTGCCCATGGCGTCCAGCACGTGTTCGCCGGTGCGGGCGGGAATGCGTTCGTTGATCACCAGGCCATGGCCATCCTTCGCACGGGCCTTGTCGTAACCGATGCGCTGGCGCGCCTTGATGAACAGGCTCAGCGCGTTGGAGCGCAGCGCCACCTGCATTTGCAGCAGGGCGTCGAAGCGTTGCCCTTTCAGTGCATCGCCAACGGCACGCATGCCGGCCAGGCCGGCACCCTTGTCGAAGGTAACGAAATTGATGCCCGGCAGGTCGCCCACCAGGCGGCGCTCGAGCTTGCCTACGATCCAGGTCAGATCGGTCTGTGGCCAGGCCGCCTGCAGCGTCCGCACCAGGGGCACGACATGGGTGACGTCACCGATGGCCGAGGTGCGCAGGAGGCAGAGGGAAGCAGGCGTAGGCATGAGGCGTAGGGATCAGGGCGGTTATGGCATGGATTCGGTGCGACCCTCGGCTAGAATTACCGGACTTGGGCCGCGGGCGGGCGTCTGGCGTACAGATGGCGATGCAGGAACGAATTCGCGAAGGCACCACGGGTGCGATTCTGTTCGACCCGGCCGTGTCGCCACAAGTCGACGACGGCTGGTTCGAGCCGGAGGTCTGGCGCGAGCAGGGCGCCTTGCGCCACCAGTCGGGTGGGCGCGGTGGTGTTGCCATTATTGATACGCCGGCGGGCGAATGCGTGCTGCGCCATTACCGGCGCGGCGGCATGGTGGCGAAACTGATGGGGGATCGCTACCTGTGGAAGGGCGCCGATCACACGCGCAGCTTTCGTGAGTTCCGCCTGCTTGGCCATATCGCTGCACTGGGCCTGCCCAGTGCGCCGCCCGTGGCCTGCCGTTACCAGCGCCACGGCCTGTTCTACGGCGCGGACCTCATCACCCGTCGTATCCCCGATGCCCAGACGCTGGCCGAATGCCTGGCGGCCGGAAGGCTGGATGGCGAGATGGCCGAACTGGTCGGGGCGCTGGTGGCGCGATTCCACCGCGCCGGCATCTGGCATGCCGACCTCAACGCGCACAACGTGCTGGTGACCGATGACGAGCTCTACCTGATCGATCTTGATCGCGGCCGCCTGCGCGAACCGGACGACAGCTGGCAGCGGGCCAATCTGCTGCGCCTGCGCCGCTCGCTGGTGAAGCTGGGCGCCGCCGTGAAGGGCGAGCCAGTTTTTGAAGAAACCTTGTGGAAACCCCTGATCTACCGCTACGAGCGTACGCTGAGAGCATGAACTGGTCCCTGCATTTCCTTGGTGTCGGTGCGGCGCATGCCGTGGAACTGGGCTCGTCCGCCGTGGTGCTGGAGCGCGATGGCGAGCCGTTGCTGCTGATCGATTGCGGGCCGGACACGCTGGACCGCTATCAGGCTGCGTACGGCCAGCCGCCGGAGGCGCTCTACATCACGCACACGCACATGGATCACGTAGGTGGCATGGAGCGCCTGTTCTTCCGTCTGTGGTTTGACGAGGCATGGCGCGGGCGCACCAAGCTGTTCGTGCATGCCGGGCTGATGCCTTGGCTGCAGGCGCGCGTAGCGGATTATCCGAACGTGCTGGCCGAGGGCGGCGTCAATTTCTGGGAGGCCTTCCGGCTGGTGCCCTGCACGCGCGGGTTCTGGCTGGATGGTCTGTGGTTCGATGTGTTCGGTACGCGCCACCACATGGCGGGCACGTCCTACGGCGTGGCCCTGGCCGGCAGCTTTGCCTATACCGGCGACACGCGTCCGATTCCCGAAGTGCTCGCACGCGTGGCGGCCGGTACCGAGTTGATCGCGCATGACTGCGGGCTGGTCGGTAATCCTTCCCACACCGGCATCGATGACATCGAGCGGGATTACCCGGAGGCATGGCGTTCCCGTTTCAGGCTGTATCACTACGGCAGCGAAGCGGATGGCCAGGTGCTGGCCTCGCGCGGTTATGCCATCGCGCGTACCGGCGAGCGGGTTAGCCTTCCGGAGCCTGCGCCTGCACGCCCCGAAGCCGGTTGATCGTCCATTTAGTCACGCCAGGGAACGTTGTCCATGCATCACGTCCGCAAGCTGCTTCGCTATCGCGCCTGGGCCGACCGTTTGACCTATGGGGCGGTGGCGGCGTTGCCGGAGGGTGCGTCGACGGCGCCGCGCGCCACGATCTTCGGCAACATGCTGCGCACGCTCAGCCACACCTGGGTGGTGGACGACATTTTCAGGGCGCATTTGCAGGGCGGGGCGCACGGCTACACCAGTCGCAACACGCCCGAGCCGCTCCCATTGGATGAACTCTGGACGCGCCAGCAAGCCATGAATGCGTGGTACCTGGACTATGCCTCGTCACTGACGCCCGGGCAGGCGGCCGAGGTCGTGTCGTTCGAGTTCATCGGGGGCGGGCAGGGGCGGATGACCCGCGAGGAGATCATCCTGCACGTGGTCAACCACGCCACCTACCACCGGGGTTTCGTGGCGGACATGTTCTACCAGGTGCCGGCGAAGCCGCCCGCCACCGACCTGCCGGTGTTCCTGCGGGATGAGCCGCAGGACTAGCTGAGACCGGCCCGGGCTATCTTGTGTGAACGGGCCGGGCCCGCTATCCTTTCGCCTCTTTGCCGGGACGTGAGTCCCCGGCGAGCGGTTTCACCATTGCGGAGAGGTGTCCGAGTGGTTGAAGGAGCACGCCTGGAAAGTGTGTATACGGCTTATCCCCGTATCGCGGGTTCGAATCCCGCCCTCTCCGCCAGTGAGTGAAACCGAGCGACGGCTCCAGGTCGACGCATAAAGCACGTCTCTATGGTGGCCCTGTCGGTCCCCCCGCGACGATAGTTCGTAAACTCCGCCAGGCCCGGAAGGGAGCAACGGTAGCGAATGATTCGGGTGCCGGGGTGTGGCTGGCAGGGCCGCCGCCTTTTCGGGCCCCCGCCAAGTCGTGATAGTCAATGCTGACTTATCCCCCATCCACTTGGCACAATCGGGACTTGCCCCAAGGTATACCGGAATGTCCTATCAGGTACTCGCGCGCAAATGGCGCCCCCGCAAGTTCGCTGAACTCGTCGGGCAGGAGCACGTGGTCCGAGCGCTCACCAACGCGCTCGACACTGGCCGCATGCACCACGCCTACCTGTTCACCGGTACGCGCGGCGTGGGCAAGACCACCATCGCACGCATCTTCGCCAAATCGCTGAACTGCGAGCGCGGCGAGTCGGCCGATCCCTGCGGCGAGTGCGCTGTCTGCACCGCGGTGGACGCGGGTCGCTTCGTGGACCTGCTGGAAATCGACGCGGCCAGCAACACCGGCGTGGACGATGTGCGCGAAGTGATCGAGAACGCGCAGTACGCCCCCGCCCGCGGCCGTTTCAAGGTGTACCTGGTCGACGAGGTGCACATGCTTTCCAAGCCGGCCTTCAATGCGTTGCTCAAGACGCTGGAAGAGCCGCCGCCGCACGTCAAATTCCTGCTCGCCACCACCGACCCGCAGAAGCTGCCGGTCACCGTGCTGTCGCGCTGCCTGAAGTTCAATCTCAAGCGCCTGTTGCCGGAGCAGATCTCCGGGCAGATGCGGCACATTCTGGGTGCGGAAAACATTTCGTACGAAGACGCCGCCATCGCCGAGCTGGCGCGTGGCGCGGACGGTTCGCTGCGCGACGGTCTGTCGCTGCTGGATCAGGCCATCGCCTATGGCGGCGGCGCGCTGAAGGTGGACGACGTGCGCGCCATGCTGGGCAGCGTCGCGCGCGGCCAGGTGCTGGGCCTGCTGCAGGCGCTGGTCGAGGGCAACGGCGAAGCGCTGATGGCCGAATGCACGCGCATCGCCTCGTTCTCGCCGGATTTCGGTGGCGTGCTGGACGACCTGGCCAGCGTGCTCCATCGCATCCAGCTCATCCAGCTGGTGCCGGGGTATCGCCCGGAAGAGCACGGCAACGACGACGGCGCGCTGGCCGGGCTGGCGCAGGAACTGGCGCCGGAAGACGTGCAGCTGTACTACCAGATTGCCACCACGGGCCGTCGTGACCTTTCGATGGCGCCCGATGCCCGCACCGGTTTCGAGATGGCCATGCTGCGCATGCTGGCGTTTCGTCCGGCCGACGGCGGTGGCTCGCCGGCCGAGCGTCCTGCCGCCAGCGCCGCTCCGCGTGCCGCTGCGCCGACGCCGCGCGCCGCCGCGCCCGTGGCCAACGAACGCATGCACATGGCCAGCGTGGCGCAGCCGTCGCCAGCCCGTGCCGCGCCTGCGCCGGCACCCGTGGCGCCGCCCGCCGCAGCGCCTGCGCGGGCGCCCGTGTCGGTGGACGCGAACGGCCTGCCGCACTGGGACACCCTGATCGAGCAGGCGAACCTGCGCGGCCCGCTGGGCCAGCTTGCCCAGAACGCGGCCCTGCGCGGTCGCGAGGGGCAGACCCTGGTTCTCGCCCTGCAGCCCATGCACATGCATCTGGCGGTGGAGCCCATGGTCAGCCAGATGGAGGAGCGCGTCAGCCAGGCGCTGGGTGACCGCGTGAAGCTGCGCTTCGTCGAAGAACATGGCACGACGGTCGAAACGCCGGCGGCCCGTGCGGCCAATGCGCGTGAAGCCGCGCAGTCGGCCGCGGAACAATCCATCGAGGAAGATCCGTTGGTGCAGGCACTCAAGCGCGAGTTTGGCGCGCGAGTGGTGCCCCAGTCGGTCAAGCCGTTTGATAACTGACAGAGATAGCGGAGTGAGTCATGAGAGGACAGATCGGTCAGCTGATGCAGCAGGCCCAGCGCATGCAGGAAGAAATGAAGCGTGCGCAGGAAGAGATCGCCAAGCTTGAAGTGACCGGCAGCGCCGGCGGTGGACTGGTGACAGTGCTGATGACCGGCGCGCACGAAGTGCGCCGCGTGCAGATCGACCGCAAGCTGTTTGCCGATGACCCGGAGATGGCCGAAGACCTGGTGGCTGCCGCGATCAACGACGCGGTCAACAAGGTGGCCGACGTCAGCAAGAACAAGCTCGGCGGCGTGACCTCCGGCATGAACCTGCCGCCCGGCTTCAAGATGCCGTTCTGACGCTCTTTTGTAGGAGCGCACCTTGTGCGCGACAACCTACGGAGCGGAGATGTCATCGTGGCCATGCGGCGAAAGTCGGTAACAACGGTGGCGACGCATCGCCGCGGTCGCGCACAAGGTGCGCTCCTACAGTGACTTTTGATCCATGAGCAAGCTGCTTACCGACCTCATCGAAGCCTTGCGCTGCCTGCCCGGTGTGGGCGGCAAGAGCGCGCAGCGCATGGCCTTCCATCTGCTGGAGCGCGATCGCGAGCGCGGGCAGCGCCTGGCCCAGGTGATGGCGCAGGCGATGCGCGAGATCGGCAATTGCTCGCGCTGCCGCAATTTCAGCGAAACCCCGGTGTGCACGCTGTGTGCCAGCAGCAGTCGCGACCGACAGGTGCTGTGCGTGGTGGAGTCGCCGACGGAGCTGGCGGCCATCGAACAGGCCACCGGTTATCGCGGCCAGTATTTCGTGTTGCTGGGGCGCCTGTCGCCGCTGGATGGATTGGGCCCGGAAGAGCTGGGCCTGGACCGGCTGGCCGAGCGCCTGGCCGAAGGCGAGATCGAGGAAATGATCATCGCCACCAACCCCACTGTGGAAGGCGAAGCGACGGCGCATTACCTTGCCCAGCTCGCTCGCGCTGGCAACGTGCGGCCCACGCGGCTTGCGCATGGCGTGCCGTTGGGTGGTGAGCTGGAATTCGTCGATCGCGGCACGCTGGCGCACGCCTTCGGCAGTCGCCAGTCGCTGGATTGATGCGATGGAACCCGTTCTGACCCAGGCTGTTCCCGGCAACGGGGAATACCGCGCGCTGCGTGCTGCGGCAGGCCTCAGCCAGATGTCGGAAGAGGGCGCCGCGCTCGGGCTTCCGGCCAGCTGGAGTTCGGTGTGCGTGCGCCACGACGGCGAGTTGGTCGGCATGGGCCGCATCGTGGGTGATGGCGGGCTGTTCCTGTTCGTGGTCGATATCGCCGTGACGCCCGCGTGGCAGGGCAAGGGCCTGGGCAGGCGCATCATGCAGGCGCTGATGGATGACGTGCATGCGCGGGCGCCGTCGCGCACCATGGTCGGGCTCATTGCGGACGGCACCGCGCACGAGCTCTACGCGAAATTCGGTTTCAGGCTGGTGGCGCCGGGCGCACACGGTATGCTGCTGCGGTTGTCATGAGAGCCTGTTTCATGTCTCCCCGTGGCCCGTCACGGGGAGACATGAAACAGGCTCAAAGCGCACCCCGAGGAGTCAGGCATGGGCGACACCATTTTCGGCAAGATCATCCGTCGGGAAATTCCCGCCGACATCGTCTATGAGGACGATGACGTGCTGGCTTTCCGTGACCTCAATCCACAGGCGCCGGTGCACCTGCTGTTCGTGCCCAAGAAGCCCATCGCCACACTGGATGGCGCAACGCCCGCCGACGCGGAGCTGCTGGGCAAGGTGCTGCTGGCGGCGGCGGCCTATGCGCGGCGGGAAGGCCTGGCCGACCAGGGCTATCGCACCGTGATCAACTGCAACGAATACGGTGGGCAGACGGTATTCCACCTTCACCTGCACCTGCTTGCCGGTCGCCAGATGCACTGGCCGCCGGGCTGACTGCCGGGTCCGTTGCAGCGGTATACGAAAACGCCGGCTTGCGCCGGCGTTTTCGTAGCTTCGGATCAGCGATGCGCCGGAGGCGGACGCACGATGACGCGCGTGCCGTAGTAACCGCCGTAGTAGCCATAGCCACCCCAACCCCACGGTCCCCAGCCCGGTCCCCAATAGGGGCCCCAGAACGGGTCGTACCAGCCGGGGCCATAGTTCACGGTGACGCGCTCGGGCCACAGGTAAACGACATTGGCCTCGACCTTCGGATAGGCGTAGTTGTACTCGCCGATCTTCTCCGGCATCGACCCCTGGATCACGCCCGTGACGGTGATGTCGCGGCCATGCGTGAATACTTCCGGATCGTAAAAGCCGGCGCGGCATGCCACGAAGCGACCCTGCGTTCCGCTGTCGTTACCTTGCGCGTGCGGACGCGCCTGGTCATCCAGCTGTCGCTGCAGGATATAGAAACAGGTTTCCTGCGGACCGGGCTTGGTCTCGATGATCTGACCACCCCAGCGCACTTGTGCGCCGCTTGCTCCGTTGCTTTCCTGCTGGGCGGAAACGGACGTGACCTGGGTATACGTGCCCTGCAGCGGCTGCGGCACCGTTGCGCAGGCCGCCAGCGTGGCCACTGCGGTCGCGAGGATCAACGGCTTGTACATGGACATGACGCTTTTCTCCATCGTGTGGTGGATGGCGCGCATCCACGGTTCAATATCATTTGAACACGCGACGCGGCCGAAAGTCCCGCGCTGCCTGTCGAAAGTTCTTTAGCAGGTCTGCTGGCGGTTCCTCGTGCGCATAACGCAGCTCGAGATAGGTCCTCTTCAGGTGTTCCAGCTCGACGCGCTGACCGGGGAGAGTCCGCGCGGCGCGGCTGAAGTAGTGCTGCGGCCCTTCGCTGGGGCGACGGACCACGCCCGCTCCGGCCAGCCGTTTTTCCAGCAACTGCATCGCTGCACGTGCCTGATCCGCCTCCGGTCGCTTCCATAGCGCCCAGGACAGGCCAAGCAACGCCGTCAGCGATCCGCCAATGGCGAGCAGCAATCCCAACGTGCCCACGCTGGGGTCCTGCACGCCAAACGACGTCAACAGCCCATGCTGTCGAAGCGTGTCAAAACCGATAACGCCTTGGTTCCACCACTGGTTGACGAAATCCCAGCGATTGCGCAACGAAAGTAACCACTGGTTCTGTGCCGCGTCAGCTGTCACGGCATTGGCTGCGGCGGATCCTTGGTTCACGCGTTCAGGTCGGACGGCTGCCGTAGGGTCAATGCGAACCCAGCCGCGTTGCGGCAGCCAGACCTCGCTCCACGCATGCGCATCGGCCTGGCGCACCAGCAGGTAATTACCCGTGGCGTTCCAGTAACCACCCTGGTAACCCGTGACGACGCGGGCAGGAATGCCGGCCGCGCGCATGAGCACGGTGAACGACGAGGCGTAGTGTTCGCAGAAACCTTCGCGTGTGCCGAACAGGAAATCGTCCATCGCGTTGGCGCCCAGCGGAGGCGGGGACAGCAGATAGCTGAAGCCACCGTCGTGGAACAGGTTCAGGGCGGCCTGGATGATGGCGGCCTCGTTGGCACCGTACTGTGTTCGCCACTGTTCGCCCAGCGCGCGTGCGCGCGGATTCCGGCCGGCCGGCAAATGCAGGGCGCGACGCTGGTCCATCGCGCTTAGTTCGGCGGGCTGGCGATAGTTCAGCGCGGAAGCGAGCCGATAAATGAGCGGATCATTGACGGGACGGTCTGCCTGCAACTCCCGGTCGGGTCCGAGGTGGGCGTCGGAGGGTGCTTCGAGGGGGAGGTCCAGTGACGGCAGCGTGCGTTGCCCCGTGCTCTCCAGTGCAATCGTGTAGTGCAGCGCCGGGCCGTGTTCCAGTGGTGCGGGGCTGCCCTGGGATGAACGCCCGCGCCAGGTGTGGCCGTCGTAATCCCACAGCACATAGGCACGGAAATAGCGCTGGCTGTTCGGTGGCGGCGCGCCTTCGAAGCTGACCCGCATGGCGGGGCGTTCGTCCAGCAGCACGTCGGCGAAGTCGCCCAGCGACATGTCAGGGCTCAGGCCCGAGCGGGCCTGCGCGGCACCCGGTGCTCCCCACAGCGGAGAGTTCAGGCGCGGTACGAAGACGAACGCCACCAGCGCCAATGGAACGGAAGCCGCCAGCAGGCCGAGGGCCGGGAGCAGTTCACGCGACAACGTGACGGATGGCCGCGCCGGCTGCAGTGCGCGCAGCGTGGCGATGGCCGGCGGCAGGCCCAGTGCCACGAACAGCGTGGCCAGCATGCTCTGGTCGAACAGCAACGCCGACATCAGTGCAAAACAGGCAAACGCGGTGGCTACGCGGGCATCCCTGGAAGTTTCCGTTTCCAGCAGTTTCAGCACCAGCAGGCCGGTGACCAGGGCGGCGCCCGGTTCGCGGCCGAACAGCGTGTCGTAGTGAAACACCACGGCCGCCGCCAGCAGCGCGGCCAACGGAAGCTTGAAGTAGGACGGCGCGCGCCCGGCGTGCCGGCTGCGTTGCCACCAGCGCAAGCCCAGCGTGGCCGCGGATGCCAGCGTGAGCCACCACGGCAGGTGTGACGCGTGCACGCCGAGCACCACGGCAATGGTGATGCAAAGCAGATCGAACGGTCGCTGTTCGAGCGGAGGCTGGTGTTTGCGTCGAAACAGCCGCAAGCGGATCACGGCAGGCGCGCCAGCGCATTCATGCAGTGCGCGTAGTGGCTGCGGCCGTGGCCGAGGCCGATGTCTTCATTGGGCAGCCAGAGACTGGTGGGGCGCCCGACGGCTTCGGCTTCGCCCAGCCAGCGGGCCAGGCGTGCAATGCGCATGTCGGGAACAAGCTGCGAGAGCTGCCGCCAGTCCAGCCGCCATTCCTCCTGCGCCTCGGGTTGCTCGAAATCTTTTACCAATAGATTCTCGTGGCGGGCGCTGTGTTTCCATGCGATGTGGCGCTGCGGATCGCCGGCGCGATAGCTACGCAACGCAGCGACGTCCTCACCCTGATGCAGGCGTTGCTGCTTTCCCTCGTCGGACGGCAGCACCGGTGGTGGGCCGCCCGTTTCGGGGCGGGGCCAGACCAGCACGGACTGGTCCGGGTGGGTCCAGCTCCATGCGAGGAACAGTCCCAGCGGCCAGGAGCTCCACAGCTTGATGCGCGGCAACGGCTGCCAGCCTCGATGTTCGGTGGGCAGGCTCATCGACACCACGACCTCGCCGTGCGTCCCCACCGAAAAGGCTTCGGCCTGGCCGTCCATTTCCGCGTGGATTGACGCATGTGCGTGGTCGCCACCCGTAAACACCAGTTGCAACACCATCGGTTCGCCGGCAATGGCATGTCCGTGGCGGATGCTGGTGAGGCGCAGGCCGTTCAGGCTGCGAAACGCCACCAGCATGCTTGCGGACGTGGTGGCCCCCAACAGGCAGGTCAGCATCAGCGCAGCATTGTTGGTGTAGTTCAACGCACCCAGCAGCATCACCAGCAGCAGTACGGTGAAGGCACCACCGAAACCGGTGGGCACGATGTAGATGCGTCGGCGATGCAGCATGATGGGCAGGCTCTCCCGTCGCCGGAAGCGTGTGAGTGCCGGCAGGCGCCGCTCCGCCCAGAGCCGGAAGCGACGAATCGCCTCTTGCATCAATTCACCGCGACATCGGCAAGCAGGCTGCGCGCGAGGCTGTCGCCGCTGGCGCCACGCGTGGTGACCAGTCGATGGGCGGCCAGCGGCACGAACAGAGCCTGGATGTCTTCGGGCAACACGTGCTGGCGCCCGCTGAGGAAGGCCCATGCGCGCGCCGCGCCGAGCAGGGCAAGGCCGGCGCGCGGCGACAGGCCCACGCGTACATCGGCGTGGCGCCGACTGGCTGCTAGCAGTGCCTGCAGGTAGTCGAGCAAGGCGCCGCTGGCCGTTACCGCCTGTGCGTGGCGCGAAAGCTCCGCCAAGGCATCGGCATCCAGTTGAGGGGTGAGCTGGGCGAGCAGATCGCGGCGGTCGCTGCCGGTGAGCAGCGCGCGTTCGGCGGTGGCGTCGGGGTAGTCGAGCGAAACGCGCAGCATGAAGCGGTCCAGCTGCGAATCGGGCAACGGGAAAGTGCCAGCGAGGTCCAGCGGGTTCTGTGTGGCGACCACGAAGAAAGGCTGCGGCAGTATGTGCGTCTGGCCGTCCACGGTGACCTGGCCTTCTGCCATGGCTTCGAGCAGGGCGCTCTGGGTCTTCGGCGTGGCGCGGTTGATTTCGTCGGCCAGCAGCAGGCCGGTGAAGATCGGGCCGGGGTGGAAGCGGAACTGCCCCGTCTCTCGCTCGTACACGCTCACTCCGATAATGTCGGAGGGCAGCAGGTCGCTGGTGAACTGCACGCGCTGGAAATCCAGCGCGAAGGAAGCCGCCAGTGCATGGGCGAGGGTGGTCTTGCCCACGCCGGGTACGTCTTCGAGTAGAAGGTGGCCGCCTGCCAGCAGGCAGGTGAAGGCCAGCTTGACCTGGCGTGGCTTGCCCAGCAGCACGCGATTGACCTGGGCCATGGCGGCATCCAGGCGCGTGCGTAGCGATTCATCGTGCAGCGGAGTAATGGCGGACATGGGGTTCTGGCGAGAGGGAGAAGGGAGCGGGGCAGGGCTCATGCGGGACGCCCGCAGTGTAGTCCCGGGTCTTGCGCGCTGGCGAGCCGTCTTCGTGACCGCTTTCGCACTGCTCTGCATCATCAAGCTGATGCTCGCCGCAACGCTGTCGCCCTTTGGTGATGAGGCGTTCTACTGGCAGGAGAGCCGTCACCTTGCCTGGGGCTACAGCGACCTGCCGCCGCTCACGGCCTGGTTGATCCATGTCGGCGAAGCGGTGGCCGGGCACAGCGTGCTTGGCATGCGCTGGCCCTTCCTGCTGATCGGCAGCACATTGCCGTGGCTGGTGCGCAGTTTTGCCCGTGAGGCATTCGACGAACGCGTCGGCTGGCAGGCCGCCTTGCTTTGCCTCGCGCTGCCGCTGGGTGGCAGCCTGGGTGTGCTCGCCTTGCCGGATGTGCCACTCACGGTGGCGATCATGCTGGCGCTGCTGGCATTGATGGGCGCGCTGGATCGCGACGGCTGGCGCGATTGGCTGATGCTTGGCCTGTCGCTGGGTGTTTGCTGGCTGACCCACTATCGCGCCGCGATGCCCATGTTGGCCGGCCTGCTGTTCTGCGCGCTGACGCCGCGAGGCCGCCTGCAGTGGAGGCGCCCGGGTTTGTGGCTGGCGTTGGGCGTCTCGGCGCTGGGTTTGATCCCCGTGCTCGTATCGAACTGGCAGCAGCATGGCGCGGGCGTGGCGTTTCAGCTGGTGGAGCGCAACCCCTGGCAATTCCATGCCGATGCGCTGGTGCAGCCACTGGAACAGGCGGTGGCGTGTACGCCCTTGCTGTACGCGTTGCTGCTCTGGGCGGCGTGGCAAAGCTGGCGTCGTCGGGGCGAGGGGCGCCCGTGGGATGTCATCGCCGTGGTTTCCTGTTGCTTCTTTGGCGTGTATTTCGTGCTGGGTCTGTTCGCGGATGACCTGCGTTTCCGCGCGCACTGGCCGCTGCCGGGCTATCTCCCTTTGCTTGCGACTTTGCCGGTGCTGTTGCGCGCGCAATCGCCCTTGCGCAAAGGCTGGCTGGTAGCGGCTTTCGCCATGGCGGGGATGGGGCACCTGTTTGGCCTGACCTATCTGGGTCTGGCTGCCACTGATCGTGGCGCCGTCGTGCTCGACGGCATGAAGGCGTTCCCTGCGCGCTTCGTTGGCTGGCGCGAGAGCGGAGACATGGCCAGGCAACTGATCGATACGCACGGCGGCGTGCTGGTGGCGGACAACTTCATGCTGGCGGCGGAGATCGACTTTCAGCTGGATGGCCGCGTGCCGGTGTATGCGCTGGATAGCCCGCTCAACACCAAGCATGGGCGCGCGCCGCAACTGGCCATCTGGCAGCTCGACGAAGCCGCGCTGCACCGTGTGCAGGGTGGTCGGCCCATGCTGCTGGCGGTGGATGAAACCGCGTTGCCCGAGCGGATGCGGGCGGAGTGGCTGGGCTCCCTGTGCGCACGCATTGATGACCTGCAACCGATGCGGCGGCTTGATCTGTTCAACGGTCGTCGGCGCATCGCCTTCTATGCGGGAAGGGTGCCAGCATCGCCGCCGATCAAACCGGAGAGGCGCGAGGCGTGCCCGATCCTGCTGCGTGCCGTGGAGGCGGGGGCGTTGCGCTGAACAGCGTCAGGGCAGGGCGATGCCCGCCTCGCGCAGCAATCGCGTCAGTGCGATCAGCGGCAGGCCGATAAGTGCCGACGGATCCTCATTGTCGATGCGCTCGAACAGGCTGATGCCGAGCCCTTCGCACTTGAAACTGCCGGCGCAGTCCAGCGGCTGTTCGCGCTCGATGTAGCGCGCGATTTCCTCCGGCGACAGGCTGCGGAACATCACCACGGTGTGATCGACGTGCAAGCGATCCTGTCCCGTGCGCGTGTCGTGCAGGCACAGCGCGGTGTGGAAATGCACGGCATGGCCGGAGCTGGCGGTCAGCTGGGCGCGGGCGCGTTCGGGTGTGCCGGGTTTGTCGAGCACCACGCCGGCCAGTTCGGCGACCTGGTCGGAGCCGATCACCAGCGCGTCCTCCAACCCATCGGCGGCGGCGCGCGCCTTGGCGATGGCCAGGCGCAGGGCCCGCTCGCGGGGCGTTTCATCGGGAAGCGGCGCTTCGTCCACGCCGGGCGCCCGCTGCTGGAAGTCGGCATAAAGGCGGCGCAGCAGCTCGGCGCGGTAGCGCGAGGTGGAGCCGAGCACCAGGCTGGGCACGCTCATGCGTCGTGCTCCCGCCGCAGGTGTTCGCGCATGGCGCTATCCAGATCATGCTGGGCGCGATCCAGGGCGGCCAGCAGGGGGCGCAGGCGGTTACGCGTTTCATTCATGGATGAGACGGTGCTGTCCAGTTCGTCCTGAGATGCCCGGGGCGCCTTGTCGCGGATCCAGATGCGCTGCTGCAACAGCGAGCGAAGGCCTGCGTCGATGGCGTGGCGCGCTTCCTGTTCGCTGGAGGCCGGCAGGTCGGGATTCAATGACATCACCGCGTGCGCCTGTTGCAGGCCGGCCCTGCAGGTCTTGAGATCGGCTTCCAGTTTGTCGGCCAGCTCCAGCAGCTGGAGCAGGCTGGCAGCCCGGCGATCGGCGCGTCGGCGGTAGGCCAGGCCAGCGCCGACCAGGATCGCGGCAAGCACCGCCAGGGCGGCAAAGCCGGGGATCAGGTAGGAGTTCACGGGGCGGCAGACTCGCGGAAAGTTGGCCCAAAGTCTGCCGTACCGAGGCCATTCAGGCAAAATACGCGTTTACGGTGGTTGCAGGGCAATCCACCCGTTGACTTCAACACGTTGTAATCCTAAGATTTCATGTCTATGTCCGTGACACTGCCAGAGTCCGTGGACGCTTGGCGCATGGTCTCGGCGCGGCGTTCGTTCCAGGGGGAATTGCCCGTGGTCGCCATGAAGCGACTGGGCGAGGCCCTGGCCAGTACGGAAGGAACGGCGCAATACGAGCTGGATTTTGGTCGGGACGAGTTTGGTACGGCGTACCTCGATGTCCGCGTCCAGGCTCCGCTCACGCTGACATGCCAGCGCTCCTTGGAGCCGTTTGTGTTGCCCCTGACGGTCGATAGCCGGCTTGGGTTGATCCGTTTCGAGCGCGAAGAAGCGGCCTTGCCGCCGAATGTCGAGCCGTTGCTGGTCGCCGACGACGGCAAGCTGAGTCTGCTGGACGTCATCGAAGACGAATTGTTGTTGGCGCTGCCGTTGATCCCGATCAACCCGGACAGCGTGTTGCCTGAAGAAGTAGAAGGTCCCGGGCCGGAGGAATCCTCCAGTGAGGGGCGTCCCGATAACCCGTTCGCGGTTTTGCGCGAACTCAAGAAACGTTGATTTAGCTGGAGATTCGCCATGGCCGTTGCCAAGAGCCGCAAGACCCCGTCCACCCGCGGCATGCGTCGTTCGCACGATGCGCTGAAGACCGTGCAGCTGGCCACCGATCCGACCAGTGGCGAGGTGCACCTGCGCCATCACGTCACCAAGGATGGCTACTACCGCGGTAAGAAGGTCATCGACACCAACACCTCGGTGCCTGAAGAGGATTGATCGTTCCCGCAAGGGATACGGTTCCGCATGGCGGCGCGATTTCGCGCCGCTTTGCGTTTGTGCGATCACCCACGTAACGTTGGCGGTTTGGAGGCTGGCCCGGGCTCATCATGAGCGTCGCGCCCTCCTCATCCGTCGCATGGAAAGTTAATGGCCCAGATCTACGCCCGCATCACCGGCACCGGCAGCGCGCTGCCCGAGCGAGTGGTGACCAACGCCGATCTCGAGAAGATCGTCGAGACCAGCGACGAATGGATTGTGTCGCGCACCGGCATTCAGCGCCGTCACATTGCCGCTGAAGGCCAGACCACCGGCGATCTCGCCACCGAGGCCGCGGAGCGCGCCCTGGAGGCCGCCGGCGTCAAGGCGTCCGAGCTCGACCTGATCGTGCTGGGCACGACCACGCCGGACATCATTTTCCCGTCCACCGCCTGCCTTGTTCAGCACCGCCTGGGTGCCAATGGTTGCGCGGCGTTTGACGTCAACGCGGCTTGCTCGGGCTTCGTCTATGCCTTGGGCATCGCCGACAAGTTCATCCGTAGCGGCCAGTCCAAGAAGGTGCTGGTGATCGGCGCGGAAACGCTGACCCGCATGATCGACTGGAACGAGCGCGAAACCTGCGTGCTGTTCGGCGACGGCGCGGGCGCGGTGGTGCTGGAAGCCTCGGAAGAGCCGGGCATCTACGCCACGCTGCTGCATGCCGATGGCGGCTTCAAGCATCTGCTGTACAACCCGGTGGGCGTGTCGGCCGGCTTCAAGGACGAACCCAACCACGGCGTGCGCATCAACATGGCCGGCCGTGAAGTGTTCAAGGTCGCCGTGAAGACGCTCGATTCGCTGGTCGATGAAACGCTGCAGGCCGCCGGCATGGACGAGTCGCAGATCGACTGGCTGATTCCGCACCAGGCCAACCTGCGCATCATCGAAGCCACGGCCAAGCGCCTGAAGATGCCGATGGAGCAGGTGATCGTGACCGTGCAGGAGCATGCCAATACCTCGTCGGGTTCCGTGCCGCTGGCGCTGGATTACGCCGTGCGCTCGGGCAAGGTGAAGCGCGGCCAGAACCTGCTGCTGGAAGCGTTCGGCGGTGGTTTCACCTGGGCGTCGGCGCTGCTGCGTTACTGATCGCTGTTCATTGCCGTACGGAAGAAGAGCCGCCTGCATGGCGGCTTTTCTTTGCCCGTCACTCTGGTGCGGGCGCGAGGTGCTTGTGACTCTTTTGCTGGTCATTCCGGCGTAGGCCGGAATCCAGTAGCGATACGGATCGGCTCCTGCGAATGAATTTCAGGGCGACGACCATGAAAAGAGGCGCTGGATTCCGGCCTACGCCGGAATGACGGCTGAAATCAGGGTCTGGCCTCGCCGTGAAGGCGGTCAAATACCCATTTCCAGCCAAATACAGCTGCGTATGGCGGCGAATGCTGGCACCATTCCGTTTTTCGATTTCGGAAATCTCTTCATCCATGACCCAGACCGCCGCCAACCTCGCTTTCGTTTTCCCGGGCCAGGGTTCGCAGTCCGTCGGCATGCTGGCCGAACTGGCCACCGCGCATCCGGAAGTGAAGGCTACGTTTGACGAGGCGTCGCAGGGCGCGGGTGTCGACCTGTGGGCGCTGAGCCAGCAGGGTCCGGAAGAAGATCTCAATCGCACGGAAAACACGCAGCCGGCCTTGCTGGCGGGCAGCGTGGCCGTGTGGCGCGTGTGGCAGAAGCTCGGCGGTACGCAGCCCGCGCAGCTGTCCGGCCACAGCCTGGGTGAATACAGCGCGCTGGTGTGCGCCGGTGCCCTGTCGCTGCATGATGCTGCCGCGCTGGTGGCTGAGCGCGGTCGCCTGATGCAGGCGGCGGTGCCGCCGGGCGTGGGTGCCATGGCGGCCATCCTGGGCGGCGACGATGCCCAGATCGCCGCGGTGTGCGAAGAAGTGGCGCAAGGGCAGGTGGTGTCGCCGGCCAATTTCAATTCGCCGGGCCAGCTCGTCATCGCGGGCAACGCCGAGGCAGTGGATCGCGCGCTGGCCAAGTTGGCAGAACAGGGTGTGAAGAAGGCCATCAAGCTGGCCGTGTCGGTGCCGTCGCACTGCGCGCTGATGCGCGACGCCGCGGACCGCCTGGGCGAGCGCATGGCCTCCATCGCCTGGACGCTGCCTTCGATCCCGGTGGTGCAGAACGCCGAGGCCCGCAGCTACGGCACGCTGGAAGACATTCGCGGTGCACTGCAGCGCCAGCTCTACCTGCCGGTGCGCTGGACCGAATGCGTGCAGGCGCTGGTCGCCGGTGGTGCGACGCGCGTGGCCGAGGCGGGTCCGGGCAAGGTGCTGGCTGGCCTGATCAAGCGCATCGACAAGAGCGTCGAGGCTCGCGCCATCGGCACGCCGGCCGAGATGGACGCCGCTCGTACCGAGTGGGCCTGAGTTTTTCCGGCAACCAACACATTCAAGCGGACTGGGTCGATCCATGCCCAGCCATCAAAGGGAAATGACAGATGAGCAAGCCCCTGCAAGGTGAAATTGCCCTCGTGACCGGCGCCAGCCGCGGCATCGGCGCTGCCATTGCCGATGAGCTCGCATCGCAGGGCGCCACCGTCATCGGCACGGCGACCAGCGAAAGTGGTGCAGCGGCGATTGGTGAGCGTCTTGCCGCGAACGGCGGCCATGGCCGCATGCTCAACGTGACCGACGGCGCTTCCATCGACGCGCTGATCGATGGCATTGCCAAGGAATTCGGTCCCGTGTCGATCCTGGTCAACAACGCAGGCATCACGCGCGATCAGCTGCTGATGCGCATGCGCGACGAAGACTGGCAGGCCATCCTGGATACCAACCTCACCTCCGTGTACCGCGCCTCCAAGGCGGTGATGCGCGGCATGATGAAGGCGCGCAAGGGTCGCATCATCTCGATCGCCTCGGTGATCGGCCTGACCGGCAACCCGGGCCAGGCCAACTACGCGGCGGCCAAGGCCGGCATCATTGCGTTCTCCAAGTCGCTCGCCCGTGAGATCGGTTCGCGCGGCATTACCGTGAACGTGGTGGCCCCGGGCTTCATCGATACCGACATGACGCGTGCGCTGCCGGAAGAATCCAAGCAGGCGCTGCTGGGCCAGATCGCCCTGGGCCGTCTGGGTGAAGCCAGCGATATCGCGAAGGCGGTGGGCTTCCTGGCGTCTCCTGCTGCCGCCTACATCACGGGCGAGACCCTGCACGTCAACGGCGGCATGTACATGCCGTAAGGCGTGAAGAAAGGGCGCCAAGCCCTTCTCGCGCCCCTTATTGTTTCAAACGGCCGGGCCGCCCCCAGCATTGCTGGATGGGTGTCCGGTGCGCCGGCACGGGCCGGTTTAACAAGGAGTTGTCGCAAGCTCCATCGTTTTAGGCGACAATTGCTTCTTTCGCGCCGGTCCCGTGGCCTGCGTTTAACGACAGCTGGCGGATCATGGCGGCCCAGGGGCTTAGCCACTACAATCCGCCGGCCATATGTCGGCCACAGGCCGGCGTTGATCAGGTAACTACTCCTTGGGAGGTATTGGCAACATGAGCACCATCGAAGAGCGCGTCAAGAAAATCGTCATCGAGCAGCTGGGCGTGAAGGAAGAGGAAGTCACGGCGAACGCTTCGTTCGTGGACGATCTGGGCGCTGATTCGCTGGACACCGTTGAACTGGTGATGGCTCTCGAGGAAGAGTTCGAGACCGAGATTCCGGACGAAGAAGCCGAGAAGATCACCACGGTGCAGCAGGCTGTCGACTACATCAAGGCCCACACCAAGGAGTGATCGCTCCCATGCGACAGGCGCATCCAATGATGCGTCAGTCCATCAGCGATACCGGAAGCTGCGCCACATTGGCGCAGTTTTCGTTTCTGCATTTTGCAACGTCCGATCCCGTATGGTGCGCGCAGCGTGCCCACGGCCCGGATGACGTGGCCGCGGAAGACGCAGACCGCCTGTCGCCAGCGACAGCGCCACGGAAACACATGGGAAGATCAGCATGAGCAAACGACGTGTGGTTGTAACCGGCCTCGGCATCATTTCGCCGGTCGGCAACGATATCGTGACCGCCTGGGACAACATCCTGAAGGGCGTCAGCGGCATCGGTGAGGTTACCCATTTCGACGCTACCGCCTATGCCACGCGCATTGCCGGTCAGGTCCGTGACTTCGATCCGGCGCAATGGATCGCGGCCAAAGAGATCAAGAAGATGGATCCGTTCATCCACTACGGCATCGCCGCGGGCACGCAAGCCCTGCGCGACTCCGGCCTGGAAGTGACGGAAGCCAACGCGCCGCGCATCGGCGTGGCCGTGGCGGCAGGCATCGGTGGCCTGCACACCATCGAACATACGGCGGTCGAACTGCACGACAAGGGCCCGCGTCGCGTGTCGCCGTTCTTCGTGCCATCGTCGATCATCAACATGGTCTCCGGCCACCTGTCGATCATGAACGGCCTGAAGGGCCCGAACATCGCCTGCGTGACCGCGTGCACCACCGGTACGCACAACATCGGCCTGGCCGCGCGCATGATCCAGTACGGCGATGCCGACGTGATGATCGCCGGCGGCGCCGAGTTCGCCACCACCGGCACCGCCATGGCGGGCTTCTGCTCGGCCAAGGCCATGTCCACCCGCAACGACGCGCCGACCAAGGCCAGCCGTCCGTGGGACAAGGACCGCGACGGTTTCGTGCTGTCCGACGGCGCCGGCGTGCTGGTGCTGGAAGAGTACGAACATGCCAAGGCCCGCGGCGCGAAGATCTACGCCGAGCTGGTCGGTTTCGGCATGAGCGGCGACGCGTTCCACATCACCGCGCCGAGCGAAGGTGGCGAAGGTGCCGCGCGCAGCATGGAAACCGCGCTGAAGGACGGTGGACTCAACCCGACCGACGTGCAGTACGTGAACGCGCACGGTACCTCGACGCCGCTGGGCGACCTGGGCGAAGTGCTGGCCGCCAAGCGCGTGTTTGGTGACCACGCCTACAAGCTGGCCATGAGCTCGACCAAGTCGGCCACCGGCCACCTGCTGGGTGCCGCCGGTGGCGTGGAAGCGATCTTCACCATCCTCGCCCTGCGCGACCAGGTGTTGCCGCCGACCATCAACCTCGACGAGCCGGGCGAAGGCTGCGATCTCGACTTCGTGCCGCACACCGCGCGCGACGCCAAGTTCGACGTGGCCATCTCCAACTCGTTCGGTTTTGGTGGCACCAACGGCACGCTGGCCTTCCGTCGCGTTTGAGCGGCGTGACCGGCGTCCTTCGCAAGACCCTGCACGGCCGGCGCGATCTCCTCGCGCCGGCCGCTGCATTTCCGGAGCGCTATCCGGGCCTGCTGCAGAGCGTGACGCATGGCACGCCGCAGTCGCGTTACGACATTCTTTTCGCGTTTCCGCAGGAAACGCTGGCCCTGCTCGCCGACGGCCAGCTCATGGATGGGTCGCTCGTCGACGGTCAGGCCCGGCCGCGAGCCGGCCGTTTCCTCGACGTGCTGGATGACGCATGGCGCGCGGAACGCCTGCCGCGTGATCCGGCGAGCGATCTGCCGTTTCATGGTGGCTGGCTGCTGTTGCTGGCCTACGAACTGGTCGGGGAAATCGAAACCCGCCTGCGCCTGCGTGCACCCGATGTCGTCCCGACGGCCATTGCCTTGCGTTGCCCGGCGGCGGTGATCGTCGATCACGCGCGCGGCTGCACCGTGCTGGTGGCCGAAGACGGGCAGCAGGCCTTGCTCGACCGGATGGAGGCGGATCTCGCCGCGCCGCTCGACGTGCCGGCGTTGCCAGTCGCCACGGCTTGCGAGGAAGACGAGCCGGCGCTGTTCCTTGATGGCGTGGCACGCATCCACGAGCACCTGCATGCCGGCGACATTTTCCAGGTGAATCTGTCGCGCGCGTGGCGTGCGCACTTCGCCACGTCGCCGACACCGGCTCAGCTGTACCAGTCGTTGCGACGGGCCAACCCCGCGCCATTCGCTGGCCTGTTCCAGCAGCCAACGTGGGCGGTGGTGAGCTCGTCGCCGGAGCGCCTGGTGGAAGTGCGGGACGGACTCGCGCAGACACGTCCGATTGCGGGTACGCGCCCCCGTACGCCCGGCGACGATGACGTGGAGCGCATCCGCGAACTCAGCACGCATCCCAAGGAGCGCGCCGAGCACGTCATGCTGATCGACCTGGAGCGCAATGACCTGGGGCGCGTGTGCGTGCCGGGCACGGTCGAGGTCAACGAGCTGATGGTGGTCGAGAGCTATGCGCACGTGCACCACATCGTGTCGAACGTGCGTGGCCGGCTGCGTGACGACGTCACGCCGGGTGAGGTCATCGCGGCCACGTTCCCGGGTGGCACCATCACCGGCTGCCCCAAGGTGCGCTGCATGGAAATCATCGCCTCGCTGGAGAACGCGCCGCGCGGCGCGTACACCGGTGCCATGGGCTATCTGGACCGCAACGGCGATCTCGACCTGAATATCCTGATCCGCACGTTCACGCAGTCGGGCGCCGACGTGAGTCTGCGCGCCGGTGCCGGCATCGTGGCCGATTCGGTGGCGGAGAGGGAGCTGGACGAAACACGCGCCAAGGCCCGCGGCCTGTTGCGCGCGCTGGGAGTGCAGGGCTGATGTCCCACCGCGTGCTGGTCAATGGCGAACCGGCGGCGATGATCTCGGTGTTCGATCGCGGCCTGTCCTACGGTGACGGACTGTTTGAAACGATACGTTTCGTGCATGGCGTGGCACCGCTGTGGTCGCGGCATATGGATCGCCTGCGCGAGGGTTGCCGCCGGCTGCGCCTGCCGCAGCCTGATCCCGAAGCGCTGCTGCGTGAGGCGGGCGAGGTCACGCATGGCATCGTGCATGCGGTGGTGCGGATCACACTGACCCGTGGCGTGGGCGAACGTGGCTACGCGCCGCCGCCGTCGCCGACGGTGACCCGCGTCGTCGCCGGTTTTGACGCGCCCCTGATGAGTGGTGAGGCCTACCTTTCCGGGGTGCGCGTGCGCTGGTGCGACACACGGCTTTCCGCGCAGCCGCTGCTGGCGGGCCTGAAGCATCTCAACCGGCTGGAGCAGGTGCTGGCGCGCGCCGAGTGGTCGGATCCCGCGGTGGCCGAAGGCCTGATGTGCGATGCCGGCGGGTGGGTGATGTCGGGCACCATGAGCAATCTGTTCGCCGTCATCGATGAGCGCCTGGTCACGCCCGCGCTGGATCGTTGCGGCGTCGCCGGGGTGGCCCGGGCCGAGCTGCTCGCGGCGCGACCGCAGGCCGTGGTCTCGGATCTGCATCCGACTGATCTTGCGCGGGCCAGCGAGGTTTTCCTCAGTTCCAGCGTCCGGGGCGTTCTGCCTGTTCAGGCCGTGGGCGATACCGTGTATGTTCCCGGTCCGGTTACTCGCGCCTTGCAACAGCACTGGCGCGACCTGGGTTTCCCGATGGAGCAGGCATGAGTCGAGGCAAGATGCAGGGGCGAGCGTTCTGGCGCGGGTTGATCGTGCTGGTGTTGCTGGCGGTGGCTGGCAGCCTCGTCTACGGCTGGGTGGACTATCAGCGTTTTGTCGGTACGCCACTGACGGTGTCGGCGCAGACGCCGAGCGTGGATGTG
Organism: Dyella telluris; assembly: GCF_014297575.1. NCBI lineage: Bacteria > Pseudomonadati > Pseudomonadota > Gammaproteobacteria > Lysobacterales > Rhodanobacteraceae > Dyella > Dyella telluris. Next base: position 3,981,386 of record NZ_CP060412.1, read on the forward strand.
GCCAAGGGCAGCAACCTGCGTGACGTGGTGGGTCTGCTTCGTGCCCAGCAGGCAACGAACACCGGGCCGCTGTACTGGCGCGTGCTGGCGGAACAGCTTCGCGTGGCCGGTCGCCTGCATGCCGGCGAGTACGCGTTGACCACGGGCATGACGCCGCGCGATCTGCTGCTCAACATGGCCGCCGGCAAGGTGGTCCAGCGCAACTTCACCATCGTGGACGGCTGGAACTTCCGTGACCTGCGCCAGGCCCTGGCCAAGGCCGACAAGCTCCGGCAGGACGGTGCCGCGCTGGATGACGCGGCCCTGATGGCGAAGATCGGCGCGCCGGGCGAGATGCCGGAAGGTCGCTTCCTGCCTGAAACCTATGCCTATGTGAAAGGCGACAGCGACCTGGACATCCTGCGCCGCGCGCACGCCGCGATGGTGAAGATGCTCGACACGCTGTGGGCCAAGCGCGACCAGGGGCTGCCGCTGGCCACGCCGTACGACGCGCTGATCCTGGCTTCGATCGTGGAGAAGGAAACCGGTCGCGCCGACGAGCGCGCCCGGATTGCCGGCGTGTTCATCCGCCGACTGCAGACCCACATGCTGCTGCAGACCGACCCCACCGTGATCTACGGCATGGGCGAGGCGTACGCGGGTAACATCCACAAGTCGGATCTCACTACCGATACGCCCTACAACACCTATACGCGCCAGGGCCTGCCGCCCACGCCCATCGCCATGCCCGGCAAGCCCGCACTCGAGGCGGCCCTGCATCCGGCGTCCGGTTCGGAGCTGTATTTCGTGGCGCGTGGCGACGGTACGCACGTGTTCTCCAGTACGCTGGACGAACACAATCGCAACGTGGCCTGTTTTCAGTTGAAGCGCTGCCAATGACCTCTGTGACCCGCGGCAAACTCATCTCGCTCGAAGGCGGCGAAGGCGCCGGCAAGAGCACCTTGCTCGCCGGCCTGCAAAAGCACCTGCGGGAGCAGGGCGTGGATCTCGTGCAGACGCGCGAGCCTGGCGGCACGCCGCTGGGCGAGGCGGTGCGCGCCATCGTGCTCGATCCGGCCCATCGCGACATGAGCGCGGAAACCGAGTTGCTGCTGATGTTTGCTTCGCGCGCGCAGCTGGTGCGCGAGTGCATCGAGCCGGCGCTGGCTGCCGGTCAATGGGTGCTGTGCGATCGCTTCACCGATGCCAGCTACGCCTATCAGGGTGGTGGACGCGGTGTGCCGGCGGAGCGCATCGCTCTGCTCGAGCAGTGGGCCACCCATGGCCTGACGCCCGACCTTACGTTGCTGCTCGACCTGCCAGTGGCTACGGGTCGCGCCCGCGCTGCCGGTCGCGGCGAAGCGGATCGCATCGAAGTGGAAGGCGACAACTTTTTCGAGCGCGTGCGCGCGGCGTATCGCGCGCGAGCGGCGGCCGAGCCGGGGCGCTTCCGTATCATCGACGCATCGCTGACGCCGGCCGAGGTGCTGGCGGCATCGGTGGATGCCACGCGTCACCTGTTCGAGGCCATGGCATGAGCGCCATGCCGTGGCACGCCGAGCATTGGGAGCGACTGCAGGCGCGGCGCGAGCGGAACGCGATGCCTCACGCCCTGTTGCTGTGCGGACCGGCGGGTCTGGGCAAGCGCGACTTCATGCGTCGTTTCGCCGAAGGCCTGCTGTGCCAGCAACCGCAGCATGGCGAGCCGTGCGGTCAGTGCCGCAGTTGCCTGCTGTTTGCGGCAGGTACGCATCCGGATTTTGCCGCGCTGAGTTTCGGCCTGCGCAAGGATGGCGTGCAGCGCAGTGAGATCGTGGTGGACCAGATCCGCGACCTGTCCGCGCGACTGGCCATGGCAAGCCAGTTCGGTGGCTGGCAGATCGTATGCATTGATCCGGCCGACGCCATGAATGCGGCGGCTGCCAACGCCTTGCTTAAAACGCTGGAAGAACCGTCGCCGCAGACCTTGCTGCTGCTGGTGGCGGACGCCCCGTGGCGGTTGCCGCAGACCATCCGCAGTCGTTGCCAGCGCATCGAATTCCATCTGCCGTCGCACGACGACGCACTGGCCTGGTTGCAGCAGCGGGGCGTCAAGGATGCCGTCGCCGCATTGACAGCGGCGGCGGGCAATCCGGGCCTGGCGCTGGCCTGGGCCGAAGACGGTGCCTTGGCCCGGCGGCAGGAAGTGCGCAAGGATCTCGGCGCGCTGGCGGCGGGCCGGGGTGAAGCCATGGAAGTGGCCAAACGCTGGCTCGACAACGAACCGGCGCAGCGCCTGTGGTTTGCCGCGCAGGCTGCCGCGGAAGAAATGAAGGCCCGCGCCGTGAGCGGGCAGGGGCCGCTGTCCAGCCAGCTCGATGACGAAGCACTGGACCAGTGGTACATCACTGCCAACCGTACCCGTGATTCCTTGCGCGGCCCGTTGCGTGGTGACCTGTTGCTGCTGGAATTGCTCGCCCGCTGGCATTGAGCGGCCGCAAATATCAGACATGTCGCGCTCGGGCGCTCCCCAAAGGGAAAGCCCGCTGACAGGCCGTCTGCCTAACCTGTCCGGATGACGTTTTCCTCCCGACGCCACTTCCCCATCTGGCCGTGGATTTCCCTCCTCTTCCTGCTGGTCCTCCGACTGGCGTGGCTCAACGCGTATACGCTCAATTCGGACGAATCACAGCACGCGCATGTGGCCTGGGCATGGACGCAGGGGTTGCTGCCTTACCGTGACGTGTTCGACAACCACGGTCCCTTGTTCGGCTGGCTGCATTCGCCACTGCTGCGCCTGCTGGACAATCGTCCGGACGTGCTGACCTGGCTGCGCCTGGCCATGCAGTTCTGGTACGTCGTGGCGCTGGGGGCAACCGGCTGGATGGCGCGTCGCCTCTATGGTTGGCGCGTGGCCCTGGTGGTGGTGTTTGTCGCCGGATTGTTCCCGCGCTTCTTCATCGTCAGCGGACAGTTCCGCACGGACGACATGTGGATGGCGATGTGGCTGTTGGGGTTGTCCTTCGTTGCAGGGGCGCCGCCGCGTACCTGGCGTTATTTCCTGGCCGGACTCGCCTTTGGCTGTGCGTTGTCGGTTTCGCAGAAGACGCTGGTGCTGCTGGCCACGACGGTGGTGGCGGCTGGCGTGGTCCGCCTGTGGCGGCCGGCGGATGCACCGCGTGCCGGCGTCCGTTGCTGGGTCGCCACCTTGCTGGGCCTGCTGGTGGTTCCCGCCATCTTCCTGGCCTGGCTGGCCTCGCATGGCTTGCTGGGCGATGCCTGGTTCGGGCTGGCTGGCTACAACGTCGGTGGTGCCAGCAAGCGACATGCCGCGCAGCAGTGGTTGTGGTTCGTGCTGCTTGCCGCCGTGCTGGTGGTGGCCTGCCTGCGCCAGGCGCGTCAGCATTCGGAGCACGGTTTCGACTGGATCGTGTTCTTCGGCCTGCAGGGCGGCCTGTATGTGCTGCTGATCTGGTTCATCTGGCCGCTCATCACCAAGCAGGATTTCCTGCCGGTCATTCCCACGCTGACCATCGCCGCGGCGGGTTGGGCGTCCACCTGGCAATGGCTCGGGCGTCGCCCCCAGTTACGGCAGGCATTGCCCATCGTGGTCGTGACACTGGAGCTGGCGACGGTGGTGGCCTACGCGCCGCCGTGGCAGGACAATCTGGCCGCGCAGCGCGCCGAGCTGGCCACCGTGCTTCGCTACACCAATGAAAGCGACACGGTGATGGATCCCAAGGGGGACATGATCTTCCGCTCGCGCCCGTACTACCCTGTGCTGGAAAGCCTGGCCATGCGCCGGCTGCGTCGCGGCCAGATGGTCGACACCATTTCGGACGACCTGATCAATCACCAGACCATGCTGGTGATCCTGCGTCGCCTGCCATCGGCGAGTGCACGCTTCGTGATGCTCAATTACATGCGTGCGGACGACGGGGACATCTGGGTGGCCGGGAGGCTCTTCCCGGATTCCCGCATGGAACAGACCCTCGAAGTGAATGTGCCCGGAGACTATGTGGTGACCGATGGCCACCAGCGCCTCAGCGGCAGCCTCGATGGTGGCCCGGTGACCGATCACTGGACCCTCGGTCGCGGAACCCATCACCTGGTGGTGAGCAACGGCACGCCGGTGGCCTGGGTGTGGTCGCAGGCCTTCGATCGCGGCTGGCGTCCTGCGCCACCGGTTGTCGCGGGAGGCTGAGATGGCGCTGACCCTGCACGCCGGGACACGCCTCCTGGTGGTGGCCCCGCACCCCGATGACGAATCCATTGCCACTGGCGAGCTGATCCAGCAGGTGCGCCAGGCCGGCGGCGAGGTGCAGATCCTTCTGTTGACCAATGGCGACAACAACCCCTGGCCGCAGCGCTGGGTGGAGCGTCGGCTCCGCATTGGTCCGGATGAGCGCCGTCGCTGGGGCGAGCGTCGCCGCAGCGAAGTGGCCCGCGCCCTGATCCAGCTGGGCGTGGACTCGCAGGCCCTGAGGCCACAGGGCTGGCCTGACATGGGTGTCACCGGTCGCCTGCGTGACGCGCTGGACGACAGCGTGGCGGTCATTCGCGAGCGGCTGGAGGATTTCCGGCCGACACTGGTGGCACTGCCCGCGCTGGGTGATCACCACCCCGACCACAGTGCCGCCCATGTCTTGACCCGGCTGGCCGTGGCCCGCTGGAACGGCGAGGCGCCGCGGATGCTCTCCTTCCTGGTGCATGGCCATGAAGTGACCGGAGCGGGCAGGGTGAAGCTGGACTCCTCGGTGGCCCTTCACGTGAACAAGATGGCGGCGTTGGCCTGCCATGGCAGCCAGATGGCCTTGAGTGGCAAGCGCATGCGGCGCATGGCGGACCGGGCCGAGCGCTACCACTGGACCCCGGATGCGGCCGGTGCGGTGGAGTCGGCGGTGCTGCCCTGGCAGCCCTCGCCGCTGCTGCAGGGCTGGATGCACCTGACCATGGTGGATGCGGGTGGCGTCCGCCACTGGCCCTGGCGCGATGCCCCGCTGGCGATGGACGGGCAGGGGCGTCATGTCCTGCACGGGCTGGATCCGGCCGTGCAAGGCCCGCGTTTCGTGAAGCTGCACATGAACGTGCCATCCCCCTGGATTTTCGATCGCTGGGGTTGGTGCGAGCTGGGCAACGCCTGACCGGAGCCTCCGCAGAGGCATCTTCCGTCACAGTCCGTCGACATCTCGCTTGTCGCTGGGTCGTGGCGGTCGTTACGATGCGCGGGAGGGGCGTCGCATCGGCGGCGTGCAGGAGCGTTCATGAATCCGGTCATTGCCGCCCGCCAGGGCATCATTTCGTTGAAGATCAAGGACGCGGCGTCGCTCTATAACGCCTATATGCCTTTTCTGAAGAGCGGAGGGCTGTTCGCGCCCACCGCCCAGAAGTACTCCCTGGGCGACGAGGTGGTGCTGCTGATCAACCTCACCGACGAAGGCGAGCGCCTGTCCGTGGCCGGCAAGGTGGTCTGGGTGACCCCCGTCGGTGCGCAGGGCAACCGCACGGCGGGCATCGGCGTGCAGTTCAACGAGTCCGTCGATGGCGAGGCCGCGCGCACACGCATCGAAAACATTCTCGCCGGTATGGCCGGTTCCGAGCGCCCCACGCACACCATGTGACCTAGACCTTGGTCGGGTGCGTGCGCCATCCGCGCCACAGGGCGCTCGCAAGCACTTGCAAATCGCCTTCCAATTACCGGTCAAGGCTTGTTGTTGTTAAGCGCGCTGATACAATGTCGCGATTCCCGACTCTGATCGTGGAAAGTCGGACGTTCGCAGCTGCGCAAGCACCGTGATCGTGGTGCACAACCTTTGGCCCTCGCGGGCCTTGCCGAATCCAGTTCCGGACCGTTTCCCCGACGGTCACTGATGCGCCAATGAAGGCGCGGAGGTACGTTTTACCGTGCTTGCCGAATACTGGCCCATTCTGCTGTTCATCGGCGTCGCCGCCGGCCTTGGCGTGGTCTTGCTGGTCATTGGCCTCCTGGCCGGCCCGCGTCGCCCTGAATCGGAGAAGCTCTCGCCCTACGAGTGCGGCTTCGAAGCCTTCGAAGACGCCCGCATGCGCTTCGACGTGCGGTACTACCTCCTGGCGATCCTGTTCATCATCTTCGATCTGGAAATCGCCTTCCTGTTCCCGTGGGCAGTGGTGTTCACCAAGATCGGCCTTATCGCCCTGATCGAAATGGCGTTGTTCCTGCTGCTTCTGGTCATTGGCTTTGCTTACGTGTGGAAGAAGGGAGCACTGGAATGGGAGTGATCTCGTCCCTTGACCGGGTGATGCACAACCCGCAGCCGTTGAACCTCGTGGACGACATCCTGCGTCCGGCTGAGGACAACCCCGTCATCCAGCGCGGTTTCGCTACGACCAGCGTTGACGCCCTGATGAACTGGGCGCGCACCGGTTCGATGTGGCCGATGACCTTTGGTCTGGCCTGCTGCGCCGTGGAAATGATGCATGCTGGCGCCGCGCGCCTGGACCTGGATCGCTACGGCGTGGTGTTCCGCCCGAGTCCGCGCCAGTCCGACGTGATGATCGTGGCCGGCACCCTGGTCAACAAGATGGCCCCGGCGCTGCGCAAGGTCTACGACCAGATGCCCGACCCCAAGTGGGTCATCTCGATGGGTAGCTGCGCCAACGGCGGTGGCTACTACCACTATTCGTACTCGGTGGTGCGCGGCTGCGACCGCATCGTGCCGGTGGACATCTACGTGCCGGGCTGCCCGCCGACGGCCGAAGCGCTGATCCACGGCATCCTGCAGTTGCAGAAGAAGATCCGCCGCACCAACACCATCGCGCGTTCCTGACAAAGGCGCAGTTGAGCCATGACTGATACACCGATCAACTCGCTGGCCGAGCGCCTCGCCGCGCGATTCGGCGACACGCTGAAGATCAGCGTCGTCCGCAACGAAGTCACCGCCGAAGTGGCCGCCGCCGACCTGCTCGCCGTGGCCACCGCGCTGCGCGACGAGGCACCGTTCCGTTTCGGCGTGCCCATCGACGTCTGCGGCATCGATTACATGAGCTACGGCCAGACCGAGTGGGATACCGAGACCGTTTCCGGTACCGGCTTCTCGCGCGGTGTCGAAGGCGAGGCCATGGGCCGCTTCACGTGGTCCGACCGCCCGCGTCCGGACACGCTGCCGAACCGCTTCGCTTCCATCGTTCACCTGCTGTCGCTGGAGAACAACCAGCGCGTGCGCCTGCGCGTGTTCTGCGAAGACGACACGCTGCCGGTGGTGCCGTCGCTGACGGGTATCTACCCGGGCGTGAACTGGTTCGAGCGCGAGTCGTTCGACCTGTACGGCATCGTCTATGAAGGCCACCCGGACCTGCGCCGCATCCTCACCGACTACGGTTTCGTCGGCCATCCGTTCCGCAAGGATTTCCCGCTGATCGGCAACGTCGAAGTGCGCTACGACCCCGAGCAGAAGCGAGTGGTGTACGAACCCGTGTCGATCGAACCGCGCGTGCTCGTGCCGCGCGTCATCCGTGACGACGCCGACCTGCTGCAGGCCAAGGCCGAGGCGGCCGACAACTGGCGGAATAACTGATCATGCAAGAGATCCGCAATTACACGATGAACTTCGGCCCGCAGCATCCTGCTGCGCACGGCGTGCTGCGCCTGGTGCTGGAGATGGACGGCGAAACCATCGTCCGCGCCGACCCGCACGTGGGCCTGCTTCACCGCGGCACCGAGAAGCTGGCCGAGTCCAAGCCGTTCAACCAGTCGATCGGCTACATGGATCGTCTCGACTACGTGTCGATGATGTGCAACGAGCACGCCTACGTGCGCGCCATCGAAACCCTCATGGGTATCGAGGTGCCGGAGCGTGCCCAGTACATCCGCACCATGTTCGACGAGATCACCCGCATCCTGAACCACCTCATGTGGATCGGTTCCAACGCGCTCGACCTGGGTGCGATGGCGGTGTTCCTGTACGCGTTCCGTGAGCGCGAGGAATTGATGGACGTCTATGAGGCGGTGTCGGGCGCGCGCATGCACGCGACCTACTACCGTCCGGGTGGCGTCTACCGCGACCTGCCGGACCACATGTCGCAGTACCGCGAGTCGCCCTGGCACAAGGGCAAGGACCTCAAGCGCCTCAACAGCTGGCGCGAAGGCTCCATGCTCGACTACCTGGAAGCGTTCACCAACGACTTCCCGACCAAGGTGGACGAGTACGAGGAACTGCTCACCAACAACCGCATCTGGAAGCAGCGTACCGTCGGCATCGGCGTCATTCCGCCGGAAAAGGCCCAGGCCTGGGGCATGACGGGCGTGATGCTGCGCGGCTCGGGCATTGCCTGGGATCTGCGCAAGAAGCAGCCGTACGCCAAGTACGCCGAGGTGGATTTCGACATCCCGGTGGGCGTGGGCGGCGACTGCTACGACCGTTACCTGGTCCGCGTGGAAGAGATGCGCCAGTCCAACCGCATCATCCAGCAGTGCGTGAAGTGGCTGAAGGCCAACCCGGGCCCGGTCATCGTGCAGAACTACAAGGTCGCTCCGCCTCATCGTGAAAACATGAAGGAGGACATGGAAGCGCTGATCCACCACTTCAAGCTCTTTACCGAGGGCTATGGCGTACCGGCCGGCGAAACCTACGCCGCCGTGGAAGCGCCGAAGGGCGAGTTCGGTTGCTACCTGGTCTCCGACGGTGCGAACAAGCCGTTCCGCGTGCACCTGCGTGCCCCGGGTTTTGCCCATCTTTCGTCGATGGACGCCATCGTGCGTGGCCACATGCTGGCCGACGTGGTGGCGATGATCGGTACCTATGACCTCGTGTTCGGCGAAGTCGATCGCTGAGCCCGGAGGAAAGCACACATGAAAGCCACCGGAAATTACGAGCAGGTCAAGAACGTCGACCCGCTCGTCGTACTCACTGAACACACTCGTCATCACATCGAAGAGTGGGTTGCCCGTTTTCCTGCCGACCGCAAGCGTTCGGCGCTGATCCAGTCGCTGTTCGCCGCGCAGGAACAGAACCAGGGCTTCCTCACCGACGAGTTGATCACGGCCGTTGCCAAGTACCTCGACCTGCCTGCCGTGTGGGCCTACGAGGTTGCCAGCTTCTACTCGATGCTCGAGACCAAGCCGGTCGGCCGCAACAACGTCGCCATCTGCACCAACATCTCCTGCTGGCTCAACGGCGCGGAAGACCTGGTGAAACATTGCGAGCAGAAACTGGGCATCAAGCTCGGTGAAAGCACCGCCGATGGCCGCGTGTACCTCAAGCGCGAAGAAGAATGCATCGCCGCCTGCGCCAGCGCGCCGGCGATGACCGTCAATGGTCACTACCACGAGCGTCTGTCGATCCAGAAGATCGACGAGATTCTCGACGGTCTCAAGTAAGGGCAGGGCGACATGGCTTACGGACCCGCACCCAAAGAACATCAGGTTGTCTACACCACGCTGCATTTCGACAAGCCGTGGGCGATGGACAGCTACCTCCAGGTCGGTGGTTATGAAGCGTGGAAGAAGATCCTCGCCGAGAAGCCCGATCCGAACACGCTGATCGAAGAGATCAAGAAGTCGAACCTGCGCGGCCGTGGCGGCGCGGGCTTCCCGACCGGCCTGAAGTGGTCCTTCATGCCCAAGGGCGACATGCAGAAGTACATCCTCTGCAACTCCGACGAGTCGGAGCCGGGCACCTGCAAGGACCGCGACATCCTGCGCTTCAACCCGCATGCGGTGATCGAAGGCATGGCCATTGCGTGCTACTGCACGGGCTCGACCGTTGCCTACAACTACCTGCGTGGCGAGTTCCATCACGAGCCGTTCGAGCACTTCGAAGAGGCACTGAAGGAAGCGTATGCCGCCGGCCTGCTGGGCAAGAACATCCAGGGCACCGGCCTGAACGTGGACATCTATGGTGCCCTCGGCGCCGGCGCTTACATCTGCGGCGAAGAAACCGCGCTGATGGAATCGCTGGAAGGCAAGAAGGGCCAGCCGCGCTTCAAGCCGCCGTTCCCGGCCAATTTCGGCCTGTACGGCAAGCCCAGCACCATCAACAACACCGAAACCTACGCCTCGGTGCCGGCCATCCTGCGCAAGGGTGCCGACTGGTTCCTGGCGCAGAGCAAGACCAAGAACGGTGGCCCGAAGATCTTCTCGGTCTCCGGTTGCGTGCAGAAGGGCGGCAACTTCGAAGTGCCGCTGGGCACCACCTTCGACGAGCTGCTGGAAATGGCCGGTGGCCTGCGTCCGGGCCGCACGCTGAAGGGTGCCGTGCCGGGTGGCGTGTCCATGCCGGTGCTGCGTGCCGAACAGCTCAAGGGCCTGCCGTTCGACTACGACACCCTGCGTGATCTCAAGACGGGCCTCGGCTCGGGCGCCATCGTGGTGCTCGACGACACCGTCTGCACGGTCCGCTTCACCCGCCGCATCTCGCAGTTCTTCCACAAGGAAAGCTGCGGCCAGTGCACCCCGTGCCGCGAAGGCACCGGCTGGATGCACCGCGTGCTGGATCGCATCGTGGAAGGCAAAGGCACGATGGACGACCTGCACCGCCTCAAGGCCATTGCCGGCCAGATCGAAGGCCACACCATCTGCGCGTTCGGCGAAGCCGCCGCGTGGCCGGTGCAGGGCTTCCTGCGCCAGTTCTGGGATGAATTTGAGTACTACATCGTCAATGGTCGCTCCATTGTCGACGACAAGCTTGGAGCCGCCGCATGAGTGCGCAGCCCACTACGCCAAATCTTGACCTGATCAACATCGAGGTCGATGGCAAGCCCACGCAGATCCGCAAGGGCGCCATGATCATCGAGGCGGCCGATGCCATCGGCATCAACATCCCGCGCTTCTGCTACCACCGCAAGCTTCCCATCGCCGCCAACTGCCGCATGTGCCTGGTGGAAGTGGAAATGGGCGGCAAGCCCATGCCGAAGCCGCAGCCGGCCTGCGCCACGCCGGTGGCCGAAGGCATGAAGGTGAAGACCCGCACCGACGTCGCCCTGAAGTATCAGAAGGACGTCATGGAGTTCCTGCTGATCAACCACCCGCTGGATTGCCCGATCTGCGATCAGGGCGGCGAGTGCGAACTGCAGGACGTGGCGCTGGGCTACGGCCGCAGCGTGTCGCGCTACACCGAGCGCAAGCGCACCATTGCGGACGAGAACCTCGGCCCGCTGGTCGCCACCGAGATGACGCGCTGCATCCAGTGCACGCGCTGCGTGCGCTTCACCAGCGAAATCGCCGGCACCTACGAGCTTGGCGGCATGAGCCGTGGTGACAACCTGCAGATCGGCACCTACATCGGCAAGACGATCGAGACGGAGCTTTCGGGCAACATCATCGACGTCTGCCCGGTGGGCGCGCTCACCAACAAGCCGTTCCAGTTCCAGGCCCGCGCCTGGGAGCTGGTGGCCAAGCCGTCCGTGGCTTACCACGATGCGCTGGGCTCCAACCTGTGGCTGCACACGCGCCGCGGCGAAGTGCTGCGCACGGTGCCGCGCGACAACGAATCGATCAACGAGTGCTGGCTGTCCGATCGCGATCGCTACAGCCACCAGGGCCTGTACGCGGCTGACCGCGTCAGCGCCCCGCAGGTCAAGCGCAACGGCCAGTGGATTTCCACCACGTGGGAAGACGCACTGGGCGCCGCCGCCGAAGCACTGAAGACCGTGCCGGGCAGCGACCTGGGCGTGCTGGTGCATCCGGCCACGACCAGCGAAGAAGGCGACGTGCTGGTTCGCCTGGCCCGTGGCCTGGGCAGCGCCCACGTCGATCACCGCGTGCGCCAGCTCGACTTCGCCGACAACGCGATTGCCAAGCCGTTTGGCAAGCCGGTGGCCGAGCTCGACAAGTTGAAGGCGGCGCTGCTGGTCGGTTCCGACCTGCGCCATGAACTGCCGCTGGTCAATCACCGCATCCACCAGGCGGTGAAGAAGGGCGCCAAGGTTTACGCCGTGAACCCGGCGAGCTTCGACTTCAACTACAAGCTGGCCGGCGAAGCCATCGTGGCGCCGCAGGCGTTGGTCGATGCGCTGCTCGCGCTGGCCAAGGCCGCTGTCGAGGCAGGTGCTGCGGCACCGGCCGCGCTGGCCGATGCCATCAACGGTGCCGCCTCCGACCAGGGTGACAAGGACGCCATCGCTCAGCTGAAGAGCGGCAGTGCCGTGGTCATCCTTGGCGAAGCTGCTGTCACGCATCCGCAGGCCTCGTGGCTGCGTGCCGTGGCGCAGTTCATCGCGCAGGCCACCGGTGCGGGCTACAACGAACTGCCGGTCGGTGCCAACGCCGTGGGCCTGGGCCGTGTCGGCGTGCTGCCGGGCAATGGCGGCCTCGATGCGCAGGCCATGCTGGCCCAGCCGCGCAAGGCTTACGTGCTGTACGGCGTGGAGCCGCAGGACGTGGCCGATGGTGCCGCCTTCCTGAAGGCGCTCAAGGGCGCACAGAAGGTGGTCGCGTTCTCCGCCTACGCCAGCGATGCGCTGCGCGAAGCGGCCGACGTGATCCTGCCGATCGGCCTGCTGCCGGAAATCGACGGCACGCTGGTGAACGTCGATGGCCTGTCGCAGAGCGTCGCCGCCGGTGCCAAGGCACCGGGCGAGGCTCGTCCGGGCTGGAAGGTGCTGCGTGCACTCGGCGGCGTTCTCAATATGGCCGGTTTCGAGTTCGACGACCTGGCCGGCCTGCGTGAAGGCATCAGCGAGCGTGCGCACACCGCGCGTGCCGAGCTGGCGTCGCGCCCGGCCACCGGTGGCGTCAGCCGCCTGGCTACCTGGCCGATCTACCGCACCGATGCCGTGCTCCGTCGCGCCACCGCGCTCAGCAAGCACCCGCTCAACCGTGCGCCGGCCGTCCGCGTCAATGCGGATGAAGCCAAGCGACTGGGCCTGGGCGAGGGCGATGCCGTGCGCGTTGCCGATGCGGTGCTGCCCCTGGTGATCGACGTGACCGTGCCCGATGGCGCGGCGTGGATCGAAGCTGCACACGACGACACTGTCACGCTGCCCCCGTACGGCGCAGCCCTCACCCTGAGCAAGGCGTAAGCACATGGTCGATCAGCTTATCAATCAGCTCGGCCTGCCGATCATCTACATCCTGTGCATCGTCCTGCCGCTGGTGATCACGGTGGCGCTGTACGTGTGGTGGGAGCGCAAGGTTCTCGGCTGGATGCACGTCCGCATGGGACCCAACAAGGTCGGTCCCTTCGGTCTGCTGCAGGCCTTCGCCGACGTCACCAAGCTGTTGCTGAAGGAAGTGATCCTTCCGACCAGCGCGAACAAGGTGCTGTACTACCTCGCACCGCTGATCGCACTGGTCCCGGCGCTGGCCGCCTGGGCAGTGATTCCGTTCAACGACAAGCTGGTGCTGGCCAACGTCAATGCTGGCCTGCTGTACCTGCTGGCGATGACCTCGCTGGGCGTGTACGGCATCATCCTCGCCGGCTGGGCCTCCAACTCGCGTTACGCGCTGCTGGGTGCCATGCGTTCGGCCGCCCAGGTGATCTCGTACGAGCTGGCCATGGGCCTGTGCCTGGTGTGCGTGCTGGTGCTGGCCGGTTCGCTGAACCTCACCGACATCGTGCATGCCCAGGCCGGTACGAAGGGCATCTTCGAGTGGTTCATGTGGCCGCTGCTGCCGGTCTTCGTCATCTACTTCATCTCGGGCGTGGCCGAAACCAACCGTGCGCCGTTCGACGTGGCGGAAGGTGAATCGGAAATCGTCGCGGGTTTCCACGTGGAATACTCCGGCTCGGCCTTCGCGCTGTTCTTCCTGGCCGAATACGCCAACATGATCCTGGTCAGCTTCCTGGCCTCGATCCTGTTCATGGGCGGCTGGCTGTCGCCGTTCCCGGCCTCGTGGGGCTTCCTGGGGCACGACAGCATCCTGTGGCTGTTCGTCAAGGTGTTCGTGTTCGCGTTCCTCTTCCTGTGGTTCCGCGCCAGCTTCCCGCGCTACCGCTATGACCAGATCATGCGTCTGGGCTGGAAGGTATTCATTCCCATCACCATCGTCTGGGTCCTCGTCGCCGGCTGCATGAAGTACTTCGGCTGGGTCACCGTCGGCACGGGAGGCTGAAGAAAACCATGTCCCGCGTAACTCACTATTTCAAAAGCCTGCTGCTCATCGAGCTGTTCAAGGGCCTGGGCCTGACCATGCGTTACATGTTCAGCCCCAAGTACACGATGCGCTACCCGATGGAGCACATCCCCAAGTCCAACCGTTTCCGTGGCCTGCATGCCCTGCGTCGCTACGCCAACGGCGAAGAGCGTTGCATCGCGTGCAAGCTGTGCGAGGCGGTGTGCCCGGCACTGGCCATCACCATCGACTCGGCTCCGCGTGAAAGCGACGGCCAGCGCCGCACGACGCGCTACGACATCGACCTGTTCAAGTGCATCTTCTGCGGTTTCTGCGAAGAGAGCTGCCCGGTGGACTCGATCGTCGAAACGCACATCCACGAGTACCACTTCGAGCAGCGTGGCGAGAACGTGGTGACCAAGCCGCAGCTGCTCGCCATCGGCGATCGCTTCGAGCAGGACATCGCAGCCGCCCGCGCTCAAGACGCCGCGTATCGTTGAGGACACTACCGTGATTGATTCGTCTGTGTTCCAACTCGTTTGTTTCTACGCCTTCGCCGCGGTCACTGTGATCGCCGCGCTGGGCGTGATCACCCTGCGCAACTCGGTGCATGCCGTGCTGTCGCTGGTGCTCACCTTCTTCAGCACGGCCTGCATCTGGCTGCTGGCCGAAGCGGAGTTCCTCGCCATCGCGCTCATCGTGGTCTACGTCGGTGCAGTGATGGTGCTGTTCCTGTTCGTGGTGATGATGCTGGACATCAAGCAGGAGCAGGTGAGGGAAGGCTTCATCAAGTACCTGCCGGTGGGCATCATCGTGGCCCTGGTCATGCTGGCCGAAATGCTTGCCCTGATTGGCGTAAATGCCATGCACACGCAGGTGCTGGGTGCCGATCCGGCCGCGGCCGCCGGCATGTCCAACACCGCCTGGCTGGGTAGCGCGCTTTATACGCAGTTCCTGTTGCCGTTCGAGATCGCTGCGCTGATCCTGACGGTGGGCGTGGTGGCTGCCGTGGTGCTGACCGTGCGTCATCGCACCGGCGTGCGCCATCAGCAGGCGTCCCAGCAGGTCGCCGTCAATGCACGTGACCGCATCCGCGTGGTGAAGATGGCGGCTGAAGTCCCCGTCGCACCGCAGCCGGCAGAAGGCAAGGAGAACACCCCATGATCACGCTTTCGCACTTCATCGTGCTCGGCGCGGTGCTGTTCTGCATCGCCCTGGCCAGTCTCTTCATCAACCGCAAGAACGTCATCGTGTTGCTGATGTCGATCGAGCTGATGCTGCTGGCGGTGAACATCAACTTCGTCGCGTTCTCGCGTTTCAATACCGACGTGGCGGGGCAGGTGTTCGTGTTCTTCATCCTCACCGTGGCTGCGGCGGAAACCGCCATCGGCCTGGCGATCCTGGTTCTGCTGTTCCGTAACCGCAGCACCATCAACGTCGCCGAAATCGACAGCATGAAGGGCTGACCCGATGGAATTGTCCACCTCCATTCTGCTGACCATCGCCCTCGCACCGCTTGTCGGGTGCGTGCTGGCGGGCTTTCTTGGTCGCTTCATCGGCCGTGCCGGCGCCCACACCGCGACCATTCTTGGCGTGGCGATTGCCTGCGGCCTCTCGTTCTACGTGCTCTACCAGATCACCGCGGGCGGTGCGCCGGTCTATAACCAGAACATCTACACCTGGTTCGACATCGGCAACTACAGCGCCCACGTCGGCTTCATGATCGATCGCCTGACCGCCATGATGATGGTGGTGGTGACCTTCGTGTCGCTGCTGGTGCACATCTACACCATCGGCTACATGGCCGAAGACCCGGGCTACCAGCGCTTCTTCAGCTACATCTCGCTGTTCACCTTCTCGATGTTGATGCTCGTGATGAGCAACAACTTCATGCAGCTGTTCTTCGGCTGGGAAGCAGTGGGCCTGGTGTCGTACCTGCTGATCGGCTTCTGGTACAAGCGCCCGACTGCGATCTTCGCCAACCTCAAGGCGTTCCTGGTCAACCGCGTGGGTGACTTTGGCTTCCTGCTGGGCATCGCGGGCGTGCTGTATTTCCTGAACACGCTGGACTACGCCACGGCCTTCGCCGCGGCGCCGACCCTGGTGGGCAAGACGCTGCAGATCACGCAGAGCACCCATTGGGACGCTGCCACGGTCATCTGCATCCTGCTGTTCATCGGCGCGATGGGCAAGTCTGCCCAGGTGCCGTTGCACGTGTGGCTGCCGGACTCGATGGAAGGCCCCACCCCGATCTCGGCACTGATCCACGCCGCGACGATGGTGACCGCCGGCATCTTCATGGTCGCCCGCATGTCGCCGTTCTTCGAGCTGTCGGAGACCGCGCTCAGCTTCGTGATGATCATTGGTGCCACCGGCGCCCTGTTCACCGGCCTGATCGGCATCGTGCAGAACGACATCAAGCGCGTCGTCGCGTACTCCACGCTGTCGCAGCTGGGCTACATGACGGTGGCGCTGGGCGTGTCGGCCTACGCCGGTGCGGTGTTCCACCTGATGACCCACGCCTTCTTCAAGGCGCTGCTGTTCCTGGGCGCAGGCTCGGTGATCATCGCCATGCACCATGAGCAGGACATGCGCTACATGGGCGGCCTGCGCAAGTACATGCCGATCACCTGGATCACCATGTGGATCGGTTCGCTGGCCTTGTGCGGCGTGCCGTTCTTCGCGGGCTTCTACTCGAAGGACGCGATCATCGAGGCGGTGGGCGAGTCGCACCGCGCCGGTGCCAGCTACGCGTACTTCTGCGTGATGGCCGGCGCCTTCGTGACCGCGCTGTACACCTTCCGCCAGATGTACCTGACCTTCCACGGCAAGGAGCGTTTCGTGGTGGAGCACGGTCATGGTCATGGCCATGGTCATGACGATCACGCTCATGCATCGCACGACGCGCATCACGACGATTCGCATGCGGATGATCACGGCCACCATGAGCCGGGCGTCCTCGAGCATGCACCGAAGGAGTCGCCGTGGGTGGTGACGCTGCCGCTGATCCTGCTGGCCATCCCGTCGATCATCGTCGGTGCGCTGGCGGTCAAGCCGATGCTGTTCGGTGAGTGGTTCGGTTCGGCCATCCACGTGAACGAAGCGAACAACGTGCTCGGCGAACTGGGCAAGGAGTTCCACGACTGGTTCTCGGCCGGCCTGCATGGCTTCACCCAGTTGCCGTTCTTCCTGGTGCTGGCTGCCTTTGCCATCCAGACCTACATCTACCTGTTCAACCCGGCCGTGGCTGATCGCATCAAGAGTGCGCTCAAGCCGATCTACACCGTGCTCGACAACAAGTACTGGTTCGACACCGTGTACTTCGCCGTGTTTGCCCGTGGCGGCATGGCGCTGGGTCGTGCCCTGTGGAAGGGTGGCGACGCCGCTGTCATCGACGGTGTGCTGATCGACGGTTCGGCGAGTCTGGTGGACCGCATCGCGGGTGGCGTGCGTCGCCTGCAGTCCGGTTATCTCTATCACTACGCTTTCGCGATGATCCTCGGCCTGATCCTGCTGCTCGGCGGGTATTGGCTGGTCGGGCAATAAGGGAACCTGCTCCATGTTCAATCATTTGCTCAGCCTGCTGATCTGGCTTCCCGTTCTGGGTGCCATCCCGGTGCTGCTCGCCGGCTCAGCCCGTCCCAATGCAGCGCGCTGGATCGCGCTGCTGGTGGCCATCCTCACCTTCGTGGTCAGCCTTTGCGTACTGCCGCAGTTCAACGCGGCCGACAGCGCCAAGCAGCTCGCGGAGAACCACGTGTGGATCGCCTCGCTCGGCGTCCACTACAGCCTTGCCGTCGACGGCATCTCCGTCGCCCTGATCCTGCTGACCACCTTCGTGGGCATCCTGGTGATCATCGGCGCCTGGGAGGTCATCCAGACCAACCCGCACCAGTACATGGCCGCCATGCTGGTGCTCGAGGGCCTGATGATCGGCGTGTTCTGCGCCACCGACGCGTTGCTGTTCTACGTGTTCTTCGAAGCCATGCTGATCCCGATGTTCATCCTCATCGGTGTCTGGGGTGGTCCGCGTCGCGTCTACGCCACGCTGAAGTTCTTCATCTACACGTTCTTCGGCTCCATCTTCATGCTTGTGGGCCTGATCTATCTGTACCTGAAGGCGGGTTCGTTCGACCTGGCCACGCTGGCCGCGCTGCCGCTGACCATGCAGGAGCAGTCCTGGCTGTTCTTCGCCTTCCTCATCGCCTTCGCGGTGAAGGTGCCGATGGTGCCGGTGCATACCTGGCTGCCGGACGCGCACGTGGAAGCGCCTACCGGTGGTTCGGTGGTGCTGGCCGCGGTGATGCTGAAGATCGGTGGCTATGGTTTCCTGCGCTTCTCGCTGCCGATCGTGCCGGATGCTTCCGAACACTTTGCCTGGCTGGTCATCGGCCTGAGCCTGGTGGCGGTGGTCTACATCGGCTACATCGCGCTGGTGCAGGAAGACATGAAGAAGCTGGTGGCGTACTCGTCCGTCGCTCACATGGGCTTCGTCACGCTGGGTATCTTCATCGCCTTCATGCTGGTGCGCGGCGCCAACAACCTGGATGCAGCCAAGCTGGGCATGCAGGGTGCGATGGTGCAGATGATCTCGCACGGCTTCGTGTCGGGCGCGATGTTCTCGTGCATCGGCGTGCTGTATGACCGCATGCACACCCGCCAGATCAAGGATTACGGCGGCGTCATCAACGTGATGCCGTGGTTCGGCTTCTTCTACGTGCTGTTCGCCATGGCCAACAGCGGCCTGCCGGGTACCAGCGGTTTCGTGGGCGAGTTCCAGGTGATCCTGGCCAGCTTCCAGGCCAATCCGTGGATCGCCTTCTTCGCCGCTTTCACCCTGATCATCGGCGCGGCCTACACGCTGTACATGGTCAAGCGCGTGCTGTGGGGTGACATCACCAACCCGCACGTGGCCGAGATGAAGGACATCAATGGCCGTGAATGGTTTGTTCTCGGCGCCTTCGCCATTGCCGTGCTGGCCCTGGGCATCTGGCCGCAGCCGCTGATCCATCTGATGGATTCGTCGGTCTCGCAGCTCGTGACCCAGCTTGCCAACCACAAGATCTAAGCAGGACCGATCATGCCGAATCTCAATGACATTCTGATCCTGTTGCCGGAGTTCTATCTGGTGGCGGCGGCGTGCTTGCTGCTGCTGCTGGATGCCTTCATGAAGCCCGAGCAGCGTCCGATGCTGCACTGGCTGTCCATCGGCGTGCTGCTGGTGGCCATTTACCTGGTCATCACCGGCCAGCCGAGCCAACCGGTTTCCGCCTTCGGTGGCATGTTCATCCGTGATGGCGTGGCCGAGATCCTCAAGGTCTTCGCGCTGCTGAGCACGGTGCTGGTGTTCGTCTACGCCAAGCCGTACCTGATGGACCGCAAGCTGTTCGTCGGCGAGTTCTACACGCTGACCATCTTCGCGGTGATCGGCATCATGCTGCTGGTGTCGGCCGGCAACCTGATCATGGTCTACCTGGGCCTGGAACTGCTGACGCTGTCGTCGTACGCGCTGGTCGCACTGAACCGTGATTCGCGCCTGTCGTCCGAAGCGGCCATCAAGTACTTCGTGCTGGGTGCACTGGCCTCGGGCATGCTGCTGTACGGCATGTCGATGGTCTACGGTGCCACCAAGACGCTCGACCTGTCGCACCTGCACATGGCAGCCACGCAGACGGCCATGCCGCACCTGCTGGTGTTCGGCCTGATCTTCATGATCGTGGGTATCGGCTTCAAGCTGGGTGCCGCACCGTTCCACATGTGGATCCCGGACGTGTACCAGGGTTCGCCGACGGCGGTGACCATCTTCATCGGTTCCGCTCCGAAGCTGGCTGCCTTCGGCATGGCCTACCGCCTGCTGGGCACCGGCCTGGGCGACCTGGCCAACCACTGGCAGCTGATGCTGGCCTGCCTGGCCGTGCTGTCGCTGGCCATCGGCAACATCGTTGCCCTGGTGCAGAGCAACCTGAAGCGCTTGCTGGCCTATTCGACCATCTCACACATGGGTTACCTGCTGGTCGGCCTGGTCAATGCGGGTCCCGAGGGTTATGCCGCTGGCCTGTTCTACGCCATCAGCTACGCGCTGACCGGCGCCGCCGCCTTCGGCGTGATCCTGGCCCTGGCCCGCGCCGGTTTCGAGTGCGAAGAGATCGACGACCTCAAGGGCCTGAACCAGCGTTCGCCCTGGGCTGCCTTCCTGATGATGCTGGTGATGTTCTCGCTGGCTGGCGTGCCGCCGCTGTTCGGCTTCTTCGGCAAGCTGCTGGTGTTCCAGGCCGCCATCCACGCCGGTTTCATGTGGCTGGCCATCGTCGGTGCCGTGTTCGCCATCATCGGCCTCTACTACTACCTGCGCGTCGTCAAGGTGATGTACTTCGACAAGCCGGTGGAGGGCGCCGAAGTGCACCTGCAGAAGGACATGTCGGTTCGCCTGGTGCTGTCCCTGAATGTGCTGGCGCTGCTGGTGCTCGGCATTGTGTGGGGCCCGCTGTTCGGCTGGTGCCAGAGCGTGTTCGTCGGTTGAAAAACAATGTGACGGACCCATGTCCGTCACGTTGGCTTGTCGGGTTATGTGAAATTATTTTTGCGAAAAGGCTTGCAAGAAATCGGCCATCTCGCTAATATTTCCGGACTCTGATGCGGGGTGGAGCAGTCTGGCAGCTCGTCGGGCTCATAACCCGAAGGTCGTAGGTTCGAATCCTACCCCCGCTACCAGATCTTTCTTAGAACAAGAAAGCCTCCTCGTGAGGCTTTTTTGTTGGGCGCAAGGAAGCGTCGCACGTATGTCACAGGCCGCTTTAATGCTGCTCGTACGGTGCCCCGGAAGATTCTGGATGGGTCGGGACATCGGCGAGAACGCTCTTGCAAAAGAGCAGGGAATGGGCCGCTTGAGCCCATTTTTTGTTTCTGGCGACTGGTAACGGTAGGCAAACTCAATGGATACGCAGGTACTGGCTCAACGCTTCACGGAAGTTCTGGCCGATCTCGGGCTGGAATGCATCGGCGTGGAGTTCTCCCCGTCGCAGGGGCAGAGTACCCTGCGCGTCTACATCGACGCCGAAGGGCGCGAAGTCACGGTGGATGATTGCGAGGCAGGCAGCCGCGAGCTGTCGGCGATGCTGGATGTGGAAGATCCGATTCCGGGCCACTACGTGCTGGAAGTGTCTTCCCCGGGCATTGATCGCCCGCTGTTCACCGCGGCGCAGTTCGCCAAGGTGGCCGGGAAGGAAGTGAAGATTCTGCTGAAGGTGCCGCTGGAAGGCCGGCGTCGTCTTCGCGGCAAGGTTACGGCGGTGGAAGGCGAACGTATTTCGCTGGAAGCCGAAGGCAAGACCTTCGAGTTCGACCATGACGCAGTGGAAAGCGCGCGCGTGGTGCCGGACTGGGTGGCGCTCGGTTATGCGCCCCAGCCCAAGCCCGGCAAAGGTCCGGCCAAGAAGTCGTCAAAGAACTAAACCATTCGAAACCGATCGGACGCCAGTGGTGTCTACGGAGTTGCTGCAATGAGCAAAGAACTTTTGCTGGTGGTTGACGCGGTTGCCAATGAAAAGGGCGTGCCGCGGGAAGTGATTTTCCAGGCGATGGAAGCGGCGCTCGCGTCCGCTGCCAAGAAGCGCTACCCGGATGAAGATCCGGACATCCGCGTGGTCATCGACCGCCACACCGGCGACTACGAAACCTTCCGTCGTTGGGAAATCATCGCCGACGACGGTGAGATGGAGTCGCCGTTCCACCAGATCCGCCTGATGGACGCCGTCGACGAGCGCGAAGGCGCCGAGATCGGCGAGTACATCGAAAACCAGATCGAGAACGCCGAATTCGGCCGTATCGCCGCACAGGCCGCCAAGCAGGTGATCGTGCAGCGCGTGCGCGAAGCCGAGCGCATGCAGGTGGTGGACGCCTTCCGTGAGCGCGTGGGCGAGCTGGTCACCGGCATCGTCAAGCGCGTCGAGCGCGGCAACGTCTACCTCGACCTGGGCAGCAATGCCGAGGCCTTCATCCCGCGCGACAAGACCATTCCTCGCGAATCGGCCCGCGTCGGCGATCGCGTCCGCGGCTACCTCTACGAGGTGCGCTCGGAAGCTCGTGGCCCGCAGCTGTTCGTGTCGCGCGCCGCGCCGGAATTCATGATCGAGCTGTTCAAGCTCGAAGTGCCGGAAGTCGGTCAGGGCCTGGTCGAGATCAAGGGCTGCGCCCGCGATCCGGGTGACCGCGCCAAGATCGCCGTGGTGGCCCACGATTCGCGCACCGATCCCATCGGTGCCTGCATCGGCATGCGCGGTTCGCGCGTGCAGGCCGTGTCCAACGAGCTCAACGGCGAGCGCGTGGACATCATCCTGTGGCATGAAAACCAGGCCCAGTACGTCATCAATGCGATGGCGCCGGCGGAAGTGCAGTCCATCATCATGGACGAAGAAAAGCACTCCATGGACATCGCCGTGGCCGAGGACAAGCTGTCCCAGGCCATCGGTCGCGGTGGCCAGAACGTGCGCCTCGCCAGCAAGCTCACCGGCTGGCAGCTCAACGTGATGACGCAGGACCAGGTCGCCGCTAAGAGCGAGGCCGAACAGGAAGCCGCTCGCCAGCTGTTCATGGACAAGCTGGAAGTGGACCAGGAGATTGCCAGCATCCTCGTGCAGGAAGGCTTCTCCAGCGTCGAAGAAATCGCCTATGTGCCCAGCGCCGAGCTGCTGGCGGTGGAAGGTTTCGACGAAGACATCGTCGAAGAGCTCCGCGCCCGCGCCCGCGACGCGCTGCTCACCGAGGCACTGGCAGTGGAAGAGAGCATCGACGAGCACCAGCCGTCGGAAGAGCTTCTGCACCTGCCGGGCATGGACGAGGCAACGGCATTCGTGCTGGCCTCGCGTGAAGTGGTTTCGCTGGACGATCTGGCCGACCTCGCGGTTGACGACCTGATCGACATCGAAGGTATGGACGAAGAGCGTGCCGCTGCGCTGATCATGGCTGCGCGAGCACCGATGATCGCGCGCCTGGAGAAGGGCGGCTAACCGCGGGCGGACGCGCCCTGGATGGGCGCGCCGAGGAAGGCCGGAAGGCCTTCCACCACGGATGGTGGTGGCCGTGCAGGCAAGGCCGCACGGACGATAAGCGCGGGAACGGCGGAGAAAGAACACGATGTCCGGTGAAACGATCAAACAACTTGCCCAGAGCATGAAGGTGCCCGTCGACAGGCTGCTTACGCAGCTGAGTCAGGCTGGCATGTCCTTCTCGGACCCTGAGCAGATCATCAGCAGCACGGAAAAGATGAAGCTGCTTGGCTTCCTGCGGCGCAGCCACGGCAAGGACGCACCTGCCGAAGGCGAAAGCGCGTCCCCGCGCCAGATCACGCTCAAGCGCAGCACGCGCGGCGAGCTGAAGCTGTCCACGCCAGGCGGCCGCGGTGCGACGGGTGGGGCCAAGACGGTCAACGTCGAAGTCCGCACCAAGCGCACCTACGTCAAGCGCAGCGTCATCGCCGAAGAGGCGGGTAGCGACGTCGAGCGCGAAGAGGCCGTGCGCAAGCTGCAGGAATCGCAGGCCCAGCGCGATCACGAAGAGATCGAGCGCGCCGAAGCCGACCTCCGCCGCCAGGAAGAAGCGCAGCGGGCGGAAGAAGCCCAGCGCCAGCGCGAAGCGGAAGAAGAACAGCGTCGCCAGCAGGCTGAGGCTGAGGCCGCTGCGCGCGCCAAGGAGCAGGAAGAGCGCCAGGCCGCCGTCGAGGCCGCCGCTGCCGCTCGCGCGGAACCCGCGCTGGCGCCCGCTCCGGCCCCGGCTCCGGTTGCCGCCCAGCCGGTCGAAAAGGCCGCACCGGCCGAACCGGCTGCCGTGCAGAGGATCGACCACAGCTCCCTCGGCATGATCGTGCCGACCATCCATGAGCCGCGTCGCCGCGAAAAGAAGGTGGTGGTCACGCCGGCTCCGGCACCCGCACCCGCGCCGGCGCCCGCACAGGCCGCTGCAGCCGGTGCTGCCGCAGCCCCTGCCAGTGGCAACAAGACGCGCTATGCCCGCGAAAAGGACGAAGGTCCCGGCGGCAAGCGTTTCGCGGCTGGCGAACTGCATCTGAGCGATGCCGATCGCGCGCGCCGTTCCAGCAACAACAAGCGCGGTGGCAAGCCGGGCCGTGGCGGCTCTGGCCGCGACATGGGCCGCTCCAACTCGCAGGGCTCCAGTGGTCCGCATGGCTTCACCCGTCCGACCGCTGCGGTCGTGCGCGAAGTGATGGTGGGCGACAACAACGTAGTGGCCGATCTCGCCAACAAGATGGCGGTGAAGGGTTCGGAAGTGGTCAAGGCCCTCTTCAAGATGGGCGTGATGGCCACCATCAACCAGACCATCGACCACGACACTGCCGTGCTGGTGATCGAGGAACTCGGTCACAAGGCCGTGGCCGTGAGCGAGAACAACGCCGAAGCCGCGCTGGCTGCCCACACGCAGAACGCGGAGCTGGAGGGCGAGAAGAAGCCGCGTCCGCCGGTGGTCACCATCATGGGCCACGTCGACCACGGCAAGACCTCCACGCTCGACTACATCCGCCGCACCAAGGTTGCCTCGGGCGAAGCGGGTGGCATTACGCAGCACATCGGTGCCTACCACGTGGAAACGCCCAAGGGCGTCATCACGTTCCTCGACACCCCGGGCCACGCGGCGTTCACGTCCATGCGTGCCCGCGGCGCCCAGTCGACGGACATCGTGGTGCTGGTGGTGGCCGCTGACGACGGTGTCATGCCGCAGACGGCGGAAGCCGTGCAGCATGCGCGCGCCGCCAAGGTGCCGCTCATCGTGGCACTCAACAAGATGGACAAGTCCGACGCCAATCCGGACCACGTCAAGCAGGGCCTCGGCAACCTGGAAGTGATTCCGGAAGAGTGGGGTGGTGACACGCCGTTCGTGCCGATCTCGGCCAAGACCGGCATGGGCATCGACGACCTGCTGGACGCGATCCTGGTGCAGGCCGAAGTGATGGAGCTGACCGCCGTTGAAGACGGTCCGGCTTCGGGTGTGGTCATCGAATCCAGTCTGGACCGCGGTCGCGGCCCGGTGGCGACGGTGCTGGTGCAGCAGGGCACGCTCAAGCGCGGCGACTTCGTCGTCTGCGGTATCGAGTACGGCCGCATGCGTGCGCTGATCGACGAGAACGGCAAGACCGTGCAGGAAGCCGGTCCGTCCATTCCGGTGCAGGTGCTGGGTCTGTCCGGTGTGCCGGAGTCGGGCGACGACTTCGTGGTGGTGGCTGATGAGCGCCTTGCGCGTGAAGTGGCCGCCGAGCGTCAGCTCAAGCGTCGTGAAACGCGCATGGTCAGCAAGGCGAACCGCCTTGAGGACATCATGGCCCAGATGGGTCAGGGTGCCGAGCAGCAGACGCTCAACATCCTGGTCAAGGCCGACGTGCAGGGTTCGGTGCAGGCGCTGCGCGAGTCGCTCAGCCAGATCGGCAACGAAAACGTGAAGGTCAACGTGATCGCGGCCGGCGTCGGCGGCATCACCGAGTCCGACGCCACCCTGGCTGCCGCCTCCAAGGCGCTGGTCATCGGCTTCAACGTCCGTGCGGATGCCTCGGCACGCAAGGTGATCGATACGTCGGGCCTCGACGTCCGTTACTTCTCGATCATTTACGACGTGATCGATCAGGTGAAGCAGGCCGCTTCGGGTCTGCTGGGCAAGGAAGTGCGCGAAGAGATCATCGGCATCGCCCAGGTACGCGAGGTCTTCCGCAGCTCCAAGTTCGGCGCAGTGGCCGGTTGTATGGTCACCGAAGGTACGGTCAAGCGCAGCAAGCCGATCCGCGTGCTCCGCGACAACACCGTGGTCTTCCAGGGCGAACTGGAATCGCTGCGTCGCTTCAAGGAGCTGGTCGACGAAGTGCGCAACGGCATGGAATGCGGTATCGCCGTGAAGCAGTACAACGACGTCAAGGTCGGCGACCAGATCGAGTGCTTCGAGCGTATCGAGGTTGCCCGCACGCTGTAATGGTGGATGGCCCGTGCATCGGGCCATCACCCCAGCGGTGGTTTTATCGGCGGGCGGTGTGGAGATCCACATCGCTCGCTTCGTTTTTCGGGACCCGCCATGTGGGCGTGTCCGTGCCGGAAGGAGTGCGTCATGCCCTCACGCGATTTCAAACGTACCGACCGCGTCGGCGCTGAACTGCGCCGCGAAATTGGCCTGCTGGTGCATGCCGCCGTGCGCGACCACGGCCTGCCGTCGGTCAGCGTGTCCGACGTGGAAGTAACCCGCGACCTGGACTGGGCTACGGTCTGGGTGACCGCCCTGCAGCCGGAGCGTTCCGTCGAGGCCATGAAGGCGCTCAAGGAGCTGGCGGTGGAATTCCGCCGTGAGCTGTCGCGCAGCATGCGCCTGCGCCGCGTGCCGGAACTGCGCTTCAAGTATGACGACTCGGTCGACAAGGGCGAGCGCATCGAAACGCTGCTCCGCCAGGACAGCGAGCGCAACCCGGCGCCGTCCAGGGACGAGTCCGAGGACTGAGTGCGTGTTCATCGTTGACTTGGCCCGTGTTGCCTCGGCGGGGCTGCGGGCCGGCATGACCCCATGAGCAAGAAGAAAAGCCGCATTCGTTTTCGCGACCTGCACGGCATCGTGCTGCTGGACAAGCCCCTGGGGGTGAGTTCCAACGAGGCGCTGCAGATCGTCCGCAAGGGCATCTTCCGCGCGGAGAAGGGCGGCCACACCGGCGCGCTCGACCCGCTGGCCACCGGCCTGCTGCCGTTGTGCTTTGGCGAGGCCACCAAGCTGGCTGGCATGCTGCTGGGGTCGCGCAAGGCCTATCTGGCCGAGTGCAAGCTGGGCGCCACCACCAGCACGGCCGACCTTGAGGGTGACGTCGTGCAGGAGCGGCCGGTTCCGGCGCTTTCCGAGGAAGCCCTCGAAGCCGCCCTGGCCCGGTTGCGTGGACGGATCACCCAGGTACCCCCGGTCTATTCGGCGATCAAGGTCGATGGGGAGCCGCTTTACGTGAAGGCCCGGCGCGGCGAAGCCGTGGACGTGCCCTCGCGCGAGGTGGAGGTCCATCGGCTGGACCTGGTCTCCCGCACCGAGGACAGCCTCACCCTGTACGTGGAGTGCGGTTCGGGCACCTACGTGCGCAGCCTGGCCGTGGACCTCGGCGAAGACCTTGGCTGCGGCGCCCACCTGACGGCCCTGCGTCGCCTGTGGGTGGACCCGTTCAGGGAGCCGGCCATGGTCACGGTGGAACAGCTCAAGGCGGCGGCAGAGCAGGGCGACGATGCCTTGCTGGCGCTGTTGCTGCCGGTGTCGGCCGGATTGGCGGGCTTGCCCGAGCTGCGGCTGGACGCCGAGCGCGCCGCAGCCGTCTCACAGGGGCAGCAGATTGCGATCGATCCTTCGCTGGCCGGACCGCTGGCAGTGCTGGCCGAGGATGGCCGCTTGCTGATCCTGGGGAATGCGGTCGAAGGAAAGCTGCACATCGCGCGGGGCTTCAATCTCCCGGCGGTGGGCGGCGAGGGTCGTTGAGCGCCGACCTTTTATGACGGTCTTGTTGTCATAGGGCTCCGGTCGCTACAATACGGAGCTTGTTTCAGTAATTTCATTCATCTAGGCGAAGCTTGCGCAACGTCATCGCGTGACGTTGCGCAAGCTTCGCACCCGTTTTTTTAGGAAGAGATCACATGTCCCTTACCGCAGAACAGACCGGCAAGATCATCGCTGACTTCGGCCGCGTGCCGAACGACACGGGTTCGCCGGAAGTGCAGGTCGCCCTGCTGTCGGCCCGCATCGACCACCTCACCGATCACTTCAAGGCTCACAAGCAGGATCACCATTCCCGCCGCGGCCTGCTGAAGCTGGTCAACCAGCGCAAGCGCCTGCTTGCCTACCTCAAGGATCGTGACCTGGCTCGTTACCAGAGCCTCATCGAGCGCCTCGGCCTCCGTCGCTAATCCCTAAAGGAACAATAAAGTGGCGAAAGTAACCAAGTCATTCCAGTTCGGTAATCACGAAGTCACACTGGAGACGGGCGAAATCGCCCGCCAGGCTTCCGGTGCCGTCATGGTCAGCATGGGCGGCACCGTCGTGCTGGTCACCGTGGTGGCCAATGCCAAGGCGAAGGAAGGTCAGGACTTCTTCCCGCTCACGGTGGACTACGTCGAGAAGTTCTACTCGGCCGGTCGCATCCCGGGTGGCTTCTTCAAGCGCGAAGGCCGCCCGACCGAGAAGGAGACGCTCACCTCGCGTCTGATCGATCGCCCGGTGCGCCCGCTGTTCCCGGAAGAGTTCAAGAACGAAGTGCAGGTCATCGCACAGGTCGTGTCGCTGAACCCGGAAATCGACGGTGACATCCCGGCCATGCTGGGCGCCTCCGCTGCGCTGAGCCTCGCCGGCATCCCGTTCAAGGGTCCGATCGGCGCCGCCCGCGTCGGTTACGCCAATGGCAAGTACCTGCTGAACCCGACCGCCACCGAGCTGAAGACCTCGGACCTGGACCTGGTCGTCGCCGGTACCTCCAACGCCGTGCTGATGGTGGAGTCCGAAGCCAAGCTGCTGTCGGAAGAGGTCATGCTGGGCGCCGTGGTGTTCGGTCACCAGCAGATGCAGGTGGCCATCCGCGCCATCGCCGAGCTGGCCACCGAGGCGGCTCGCCCGTCCATGGCATGGCAGGCTCCGGCCCGCAACGAAGCGCTCATCGCCGCCCTCACGGGTGCCGTCGGCAACCAGCTGGACACCGCCTTCCAGGTGCGTGACAAGCTGCAGCGCCGCGATGCCATCTCGGCCATCAAGAGCGACGTGCTCGCCTCGCTGGCTGCCGATGTGGAAGCCAAGGGCTGGGACAAGGCCGAGCTGTCGAAGGAATTCGCCGAGCTCGAATACCGCACCATGCGCGACGGCGTCCTCAAGACGAAGATCCGCATCGACGGTCGCAATCTGGATGACGTCCGCCCGATCACCATCCGCGTCGGCGTGCTGCCGCGCACCCATGGTTCGGCGCTGTTCACCCGTGGCGAAACCCAGGCGCTGGTCGTGACCACGCTGGGCACCACCCGTGACGCCCAGATCATCGACGCGCCGGAAGGCGAATCGAAGGATCCGTTCCTGTTCCATTACAACTTCCCGCCGTTCTCGGTGGGTGAAGCCGGTCGCTTCGGCGCGCCGAAGCGTCGCGAAATCGGCCACGGCCGTCTCGCCAAGCGCGGCGTGCAGGCTGTGAAGCCGAGCATCGAAGAGTTCCCGTACGTGGTTCGCGTGGTTTCGGAAATCACCGAGTCCAACGGTTCCTCGTCGATGGCTTCGGTGTGCGGTTCCTCGCTCGCCATGATGGACGCCGGCGTGCCGCTGAAGGCTCCGGTGGCCGGTATCGCCATGGGCCTGGTGAAGGAAGGCAACGACTTCGTCGTGCTGTCCGACATCCTGGGTGACGAAGATCACCTCGGCGACATGGACTTCAAGGTGGCCGGTAGCGCCGATGGCATCTCCGCGCTGCAGATGGACATCAAGATCGACGGCATCACCGAAGAGATCATGAAGGTGGCGCTGGAACAGGCCAAGCGTGGTCGTCTGCACATCCTCGGCGAAATGGCCAAGGTGATCAGCACCGCCCGCACCGAGATGAGCGAGTTCGCCCCGCGCCTGCTCACCATCAAGATCCACCCGGACAAGATCCGCGAAGTCATCGGCAAGGGCGGCGCCACCATCCGCTCGATCACCGAAGAGACCGGCACCACGATCGACATCAGCGACGACGGCACCGTCATCATCGCTTCGGTCAATCGTGAGGCTGCCAATGCCGCCAAGGCGCGCATCGAGCAGATCGTCTCCGACGTCGAGCCGGGCCGCATCTACGAAGGCAAGGTTGCCAAGCTGATGGACTTCGGCGCGTTCGTGACCATCATGCCGGGCAAGGACGGCCTGGTGCACGTCTCGCAGATTTCCAGCGAGCGCGTGGAGAAGGTCTCCGACAAGCTGAAGGAAGGCGACATCGTCAAGGTCAAGGTGCTGGAAGTGGACAAGCAGGGCCGTATCCGCCTGTCCATGAAGGCCGTGACCGAGGACGAAGGCGCAGGCGCCTGAGTCGTCACCGTCAAGGTGTCATGACAGAAGCCCGGCGAAAGCCGGGCTTCTGCTTTTCAGCATGAGCGATAGCTGATGCTGCGACGCAATATCGAATCTTTCCTGGGCTGGCTAATACGCTTTTTGCGTTCGTCGCAACATGCTTTTGCTACGATGCCCTGAGTATGAAGAGGACGCGGGCATGGTCGATCAGGCAAGTGATTTTCTGAAGGATTACCAGACGTTGGCGCAGCAGTCCTGGGATGCCTGGACCCGGTACCTGCAACAGCAAGCCGCCCCCGCTTCCTTTGGCGCAGGTGCCCCGTTTGCGGGCGCCGCCAACACTGGCGATGACCTGATGGCGCGCAGCATGGCCGCCCTCAAGGGTTACAGCGACTGGCTGCAGGGCGCCGCGAGCAGTGGCCTGGGCCAGGCCCCGATGGACTGGCAGCAATCGCTGCAGAGCCTCTTCTCGACCCTGGGCGGGCAGCCGTTCGGCCAGGCTTTCGCCAGCATCGACAGCGAAGCCGCCAAGAGCTTCGCGCAGCTTTGGCAGTCGTGGATGCAGTCCAGCGCCACCGGCGCGCCGGGCATGAAGTTCGACGTCGAGCACATGGCTGCGTTCGGTTACACGCGCGAGCGCCAGCGCCTGCAACAAGCCTTGGCCGCCGCCGTGCAGGATTACACCGAGTGGGCGGGCAAGTACCAGACGCTCATCCAGCGCGCCAACACCGAAGGTTTCGAGCGGCTGCAGGCCAAGCTCGCCGAGCTGGGTGATTCGGCCAAGCAGATCGAATCGCTCAAGGCGCTGTACGACATGTGGGTGGATGCCGCGGAAGAGGCCTACGGGCAGATTGCCCTATCGGAGGAATTCCGCCACGCCTACGGCGAAATGGTGAATGCCCAGGGGCGCGTGCGCCAGCTGCAGCAGCAACAGCTTGACGCGCTCTGCCGCGACATGGGCCTGCCTACGCGCAGCGAAGTCACTGCACTGGGCAAGCGCATGCATGAGCTGCGCCGCGAAGTGCGCGGGCAAGGCAGCACGCAGGGCAGTGATGAGATCGCCGCGTTGCGCGCCGAAGTGGCCGCGCTCAGGCGCCAGCTCGCCGGCAAGCCCGACGCGTCGAAGCCGGTGGAAAAGAAATCGCCGCCGCGCAGCAGCAAGCGTGCCGCGGGCGAATCCATCAACGTGGGTGGCACCAAGAAGACCGCGGCGGCGGTGGCTGCCCGCAAGACCGTCGCGCGCGGCGTCACGCGTACGCGCAAGTAAGGAGCACACATGTATCCACCGCTTCGCCTCGACCCGGCCGCGCTGATGGGCGAGATTTCCGCTTTCCAGCGCAAGCTGACGGCGGGCATGGACAACCTCAAGCACCAGCTGGAGCCCGAGTACGCCAATACGCCGCGCGAGCTGGTGTATCGCGAGGACAAGCTCTCGGTCTGGCGCATGAAGGGGCAGGGCAAGCCGACGGCGAAAACGCCCACGCTGATCGTCTACGCGCTGGTCAATACCGTGTGGATGACCGATCTGCAGGAAGATCGCTCGATGGTGCGCAACCTGCTCGAGCAGGGCGAGGATATCTACCTGCTCGACTGGGGTTATCCCGATGCAGCCGATCGCTGGCTGACGCTGGACGATTACATCAACGGTTATCTCGATCGCTGCGTGGATGCCGTGCGCAAGCATGCCGGCGTCGATGCGATCAACACGCTGGGCATCTGCCAGGGCGGCACGTTCTCGCTGTGCTATGCCGCCACGCATCCGGACAAGGTGAAGAACCTCATCACCATGGTGACGCCGGTGGATTTCCAGACGCCGGACAACATGCTGTCGAGCTGGTCGCAGCATATGGACGTCGATTTGTTCGTCGACACCATGGGCAATATTCCCGCCGAGCTGCTCAACTGGGTGTACCTCACGCTCAAGCCGGTTCGGTTGAACCAGCAGAAGTACGTGGGCCTCGTGGACATCCTCGACAACCCGAAGGAACTGCAGAACTTCCTGCGCATGGAGCGCTGGATCTTCGACTCGCCGGACCAGGCGGGCGAAGCCTTCCGCGAGTTCATCAAGGAGTTCTACCAGCAGAACAAGCTGATCAAGGGCGAGCTGATCATTGGCGGCAAGCCGGTGGATCTGGGCATGATCACGCAGCCGGTGCTGAACATCTTCGCCGAGCAGGATCACCTCGTGCCGCCGGACGCTTCGCGCGCGCTGGCCCACCACGTAGGCACCACCGACTACACGCAGCTGGCCTTCAAGGGCGGGCACATCGGCATCTACGTGTCGGGGCGCGCGCAGCGTGAAGTGCCACCGGCTATCCATCAGTGGCTCAGTACGCGAAACTGAGCCACGTCGAACATCTACAGGGCAGGGTCATGGAAAAGCGTCTGCATCGTTCACTCACGGATAGAAAAGTCGCCGGCGTCTGCGGCGGCATTGCCGAATACCTCGGTTGGGACCCCACGCTGGTGCGACTGCTGTGGGTGGTCCTGACCTTCCTGGGCGGCTCGGGCATCGTGGCCTACCTGGTCCTCTGGCTGGTCATGCCCGACGGCCCCTGATTTCCGCGACAGGCGCAACGCTGCGCCATCGCTTACCGTTTTCACCGCCTATCAAAGTAGTTTTATGGATTACGACCGTTACGACCGCATCCGTGCCGTGCAATGGCAGGGCGACCACCTTCGCCTGCTCGACCAGCGCCTGCTCCCGCAGGAAGAGCGCTGGATCGACTGCCGTGACGCCGCGCAGGTGACGCAGGCCATCAAGGATCTCGCCGTTCGCGGCGCGCCAGCCATCGGCATTGCCGCCGCCTGGGGCGTGGTGCTTGCCGCGAAGCAGGGGGAGGCGCTGGAACCGGCGCTGGCCATGCTGCGCGCGGCGCGTCCCACGGCCGTCAACCTGATGTGGGCTCTGGACCGCATGAAGGCGCGCATCGCAGCCGGTGCGGATGCTGCTGCACTGGAGCGCGAGGCCCAGGCCATCCAGGGCGAGGACCTTGCCGCCAACCGTCACATGGGCGAACTTGGCGCCGGCTTGATCGCGCCGCATTCGGGCGTGATGACCCACTGCAACACCGGCTCGCTGGCGACTTCCGGCTTCGGTACGGCGCTGGGCGTGATCCGCGCGGGCGTGGCCGGTGGTCGCATCGACCACGTCTACGCCGGTGAAACCCGCCCCTGGCAGCAGGGCGCACGCCTGACCATGTGGGAACTGGTGCGCGACGGCATTCCCGCCAAGCTCATCGCCGACTCCGCGGCCTCGCACCTGATGCGTTCGGGCGTGGTGCAGTGGGTGATCGTGGGTGCCGACCGCATCGCCGCCAATGGCGACACCGCCAACAAGATCGGCACGTACCAGCTGGCCATCGCTGCGCGCCATCATGGCGTGAAGTTCATGGTGGTGGCGCCGTCGTCCACGGTCGACATGGCCACCGCTTCCGGCGAAGACATCGAGATCGAACTGCGCGACTCGGCGGAACTGCTTTCCGTGGCTGGTCGCCGCACGGTGGTGGAAGGTGCGGATGCGTGGAACCCGGTGTTCGACGTGACGCCTGCCGATCTCATTGATGCCATCGTCACCGAGCGTGGCGTGATCGAGCGCCCGACCACGCAGGCCATGCAGGCACTGTTCGGTTCATGAGGTTATCGAGGCAATTCTTCCTCTTTGCGATCGGTGGCCTGATCGGCTTCGTGGTGGATGCCGGTCTGGCCCAGGCGCTGGTGTCGTGGTGCGGGTGGAGTGCTTACTACTCGCGCCTCGTTTCCATTCCCCTGGCCGCTACCGTGACCTGGTGGTGGAATCGCCGGCAGACGTTTGCGGGGAGCCATAGCGGCCGCAGCCTGTTCTCGGAATGGCTGCACTGGATGGCGCTGATGGGCGTGGGGGCGCTGGTCAACTACGGCACGTACGTGGTGTTGCTGTTGCTGTTTCCCATGCTGCACCGCTGGCCCGCCATCGCCACGGCGGGCGGCTCGCTCGTCGCCGCGGTGTTCAATTTTTCGACAGCGCGCCTGATGCTTTTCAAGAGCGCCAAAACGTCCGCGTAACTCATTGATTGATATAGTGAAAATACTGTGAATCCCACGCTGGACGTGGTACACTTCGCAGGTTGTCTCCAGGCTGCCCGCGCCTACGTTCCAGGGGGAGCGCGCAGGAGCCGTTTTTCTTAGATCAGGGAAGCCGATTGATGGCAGAACTCGCCAAAGAAGTCATTCGCGTCAACATCGAAGACGAGATGCGCCAGAGCTACCTCGATTACGCCATGAGCGTGATCGTGGGACGCGCCCTTCCGGATGTCCGCGATGGCTTGAAGCCTGTACATCGCCGCGTTCTGTTCGCCATGAACGAACTGGGCAACGCATGGAACAAGCCCTATAAGAAATCGGCCCGCGTGGTCGGTGACGTCATCGGTAAATACCACCCGCACGGCGACTCGTCGGTTTACGACGCCATCGTGCGCATGGCCCAGCCGTTCTCGCTGCGCTACATGCTGGTCGATGGTCAGGGTAACTTCGGTTCGGTGGACGGCGACAACGCCGCAGCCATGCGATACACCGAAGTGCGCATGTCGCGCCTCACGCACGAACTGCTTGCGGACATCGACAAGGAAACGGTCGATTTCGGCCCGAACTACGATGAAAGCGAGCACGAGCCGCTGGTGCTGCCCACCCGCGTGCCGGCACTGCTGATCAACGGTTCGGCCGGTATCGCCGTGGGCATGGCGACCAATGTGCCGCCGCACAACCTCAACGAAGTAATCGCCGCGACCATCGCGCTGATCGACGATCCGTCGCTGTCGATCGACGACCTGATGCACTACATCCCGGGTCCGGATTTCCCGACCGCGGGCATCATCAACGGTTCGTCGGGCATCGTCGAGGCGTACCGCACCGGTCGCGGCCGCATCCTGGTGCGCGCACGCGCCGAGATCGAAACCGAGTCCAACGGCCGCGAGACGATCATCGTCCACGAGCTGCCGTACCAGGTGAACAAGGCCCGCCTGATCGAGAAGATCGCCGAGCTGGTCAAGGAAAAGAAGCTCGAAGGCATCAGTGAACTGCGCGATGAGTCCGACAAGGACGGTATGCGCATGGTCATCGAGATCCGTCGCGATGCGATGGCCGATGTGGTGCTGAACAACCTGTTCCAGCAGACGCAGCTGCAGGTCACCTTCGGCATCAACATGGTGGCCCTGCTGGATGGCCAGCCGCGCCTGCTGAACCTCAAGGACATCCTCGAGGCGTTCATCCGTCACCGCCGCGAAGTGGTGACGCGTCGTACCATTTTCGAACTGCGCAAGGCACGTGCCCGCGCGCACATCCTCGAAGGCCTCACGGTTGCGCTCGCCAACATTGAAGAGATGATCGAGCTGATCCGCACCTCGCCGTCGCCGCAGGAAGCACGCGAGCGCATGCTCGCCCGCAAGTGGCAGCCGGGCATGGTGTCCGCGCTGCTCGCGGCATCCGGTGCCGAAGCGTCGCGTCCGGAAGACATGGATCCGCGCGATGGCCTCAAGGACGGTGGCTACCAGCTGTCCGAAGTGCAGGCGCAGGAAATCCTGCAGATGCGCCTGCATCGCCTCACCGGCCTGGAACAGGAAAAGCTGTCTGAAGAGTACCGCCTGGTGCTCGAAACGATTCGCGGCCTGATCCAGATCCTGGAAGACCCCGCGCGCCTGCTTTCCGTGATCCGCGGCGAACTGGAAGCGGTGAAGGATGAGTTCGGCGACGAGCGTCGCACCGAGATCCAGCATTCGCAGGAAGATCTCAACGTCCTCGACCTGATCGCGCCGGAAGACGTGGTGGTCACGCTGTCGCACACCGGTTACGTGAAGCGCCAGCCGGCCAGCACGTATCGCGCGCAGCGTCGCGGCGGCAAGGGCCGTTCGGCCTCGGCGCTGAAGGACGAGGATTTCGTCGAGCAGCTGTGGGTGGTCAATACCCATGACACGCTGCTCACCTTCACCAGCACCGGTCGCGTGTACTGGCTCAACGTGTACCAGATGCCGGAGTCGGGCCCCAACGCGCGCGGCAAGCCGATGGTGAACCTGCTGCCGCTGGCCCAGGGCGAGAAGGTGCAGGCCGTGCTGCCGGTACGCGAGTACACCGAAGACAAGTTCGTGTTCTTCGCCACCAAGCAGGGCACGGTGAAGAAGACGCCACTGACCGAGTTCGCGTTCCAGCTGCAGAAGGGCAAGATTGCCATCAACCTCGACGAGGGCGATGCGCTGGTCAACGTGGCGCTGACCGATGGCAACAGCGATGTGCTGCTGTTCGCCTCCAACGGCAAGACGGTGCGCTTCGACGAATCCGAAGTGCGTTCGATGGGCCGTACCGCCACCGGCGTGCGTGGCATGAAGCTCGCGGACGAAGCGGAAGTGGTTTCGCTGATCGTGGCGGCCGAGGGCGACATCCTCACTGCCACCGAGCGTGGCTACGGCAAGCGCACCCAGCTTGACGAGTTCCCGAAGAAGGGTCGCGGCACGCAGGGCGTCATCGGTATCCAGTGTTCCGAGCGTAATGGCCCGCTGGTCGCTGCAACGCAGGTCACCGAAGCCCACGAGATGATGCTCATCTCCGACCAGGGCACGCTGGTGCGCACGCGTGTGGCTGAGGTCTCGCAGCTGAGCCGCAACACGCAGGGCGTGACGCTGATCCGCCTGCCCGCCGATGAAAAGCTGGTAAGCGTAGTGCGTCTGGATGCGGAAACCGAGAACGGTGACGGCGAAGGCGAGGGCGACGAAGGCCCGGTCGATGCTGCACCGGAAGCACCCGCCGACGGCGAGTGATCATCATCGGTTGATGGAAAGTAACCCGGCCCAGGCCGGGTTTCTTTTTGCCCGCCGTCAGCCGGGCGTGACTTCGATGGCATCCACGCGCGTGCCGTAGAACGCCAGATATCCCCTGATCTCGGCGACCGCGTCATAAGGGTGTTCATACGTCCACACGGCGTTGGTTCCGCGCTCGCCGGCGGAGGGGATGCTGAAGTACGAGCAGTCGCCCTTGTAGGGGCAATAGGTGTGATGGTCCGTGCGTTCGAGCAGGGACATGTCCACGTCCTGCCGCGGTAGGTAGTGCACCACCGGATAGCTGGCCTCCTGCAGGCTCAGCGAGGCACGCGTGTCGGCCAGCACGTGGCCGGCCACGCGCACCACGATATGGTCTTTGCTGGGTGTGACCGTGATCGGGTGATCGGGCCCCGGCTGGCGTTGTTCGCGTGCACTCATGATGGCGAGTCTCCGTTGGCGCAAGGATGATCCGCGAACGCTACGCTCCGCCATGGCAAGGAATGGTGGAAAGGCGTCTCGTCAGGGCGTGAAATCGACCAGCTGCCACAACGGAGCGGGATCGTAGACCGCGCCACCGGCAATGGTCTTGTCCACGCGCCGGGTATTGTGGATGTCGGCCAGCGGATCGCCATCGAGCAGCACCATGTCGGCGTGCTTGCCTACTTCGATCGTACCCAGTTCCTTGTCCAGGCCCATCACGCGCGCGGGCACGCTGGTGGCCGCCTGCAGTGCTTCCATCG
Source organism: Dyella telluris (assembly GCF_014297575.1). Classification (NCBI taxonomy): domain Bacteria; kingdom Pseudomonadati; phylum Pseudomonadota; class Gammaproteobacteria; order Lysobacterales; family Rhodanobacteraceae; genus Dyella; species Dyella telluris. The sequence continues at coordinate 4,018,921 of NZ_CP060412.1, forward strand.
GCGTAAAGCCGGCCTGCACGTAGATCTCCAGCTCGCGATGCAGCGAGTGGCCGGGGATGGCCTGATCGGTGCCTGCCACCACGGTGAGACCCTGGCGATGCAATTCGCCCAGCATCGCCAGCATGTCGTGGTAGTACTCGTTTGATCGTGCCGCGCGCGCGGGCGGCGCTCCGGGGCTATCCAGGGCGGCGGCGAGTGACGGCGGCAGATGCTTCACGCCGGGCTCAAGCGACGACAGCGGTGTGCTGCCCGGGTGCAGGAACATTTCATACAGGGCGATGGTGTCGTCGAACACCGTGTGGTGTTGTTTGTACAGCGCGAATTGTTCCGCGGCCTTCTGGCCGTGCAGATCCAGTGGTGGCAGCGGCTTGTCGCGTTGGACGTCGATCAGCGCGCGTGTCACGAAGTCCATGTGATTAATGCCGTCGTAGCCATCCCTCACGGCCTGGGGCGCCGTCATGCCCTGCGGAATGTGACCGGTCACGGTCATGCCCAGCCGATGCGCCTCGGCGGTGATCACGGGCACCAGTTCCGGTTTCATGCTGCTGTAGATCTTGATCTGCAGTGCGCCCGCCTTCTTGTAGCGCTGCACGACAGCGATGGCTTCCTGCGGCGTATCGGCAGTGATGGCGCCCAGCGTGATCGGGCCGGTGCCGTCCACGATGCCGGCGACAAGAATGCGCGGGCCGATGCCGTGGCCTTCGTCCAGCACATCGCGCACCGAGGTGATGAAATCGAACTCGTTGCCGCAATCGCGCACGGTGGTGACGCCCGAGGCGAGATACACCGGACCCCATTCCACCTGCTCGTAATGGGCATGCATGTCCCACAGGCCCGGGATGAGGAATTTGCCGGTACCGTCGATGGTGTTGTAACCGTCCGGTGGCTGTTTCTCGCCCGCGACTATGCCGGCGATCCGGCCATCCTCCATCAGCACCGTGGTGTTCGCCCGTGGCGCCGCACCGGTGCCATCGATCAGCGTGACATGCGTAATGGCCAGTCGCTTTGCGGCCGGCTGGCGAGCCTTGGTGCCCAGATGTTCGAGGGAGGCCAGGCTGTCCTTCGCGGCCTGCCGGATAAACAGGCCCAGCGCCGGTTCGTAGGCGGTGCGCACGGCTTCGAAGTGATCCTGCTCGGCATCGCGCGTGACGAGTGCGGCGAGCTTGCCGGCATCATCCATCCACAGTGCTTCGGCACCCCAGTCCAGCCCTGTCACTTCGTAACCATGCAAGGTGGTGCGATGGCCGGCGACATCGACCTGCAGATCGGTGGTTGGCGTGATGCGAATGGTTTCACCCGGCGGTGCCTCGATGCTCGCCGGCTTGCCCTTGGCCAGCCAGAAACGCATCAGCATCTGCTGCATGGCCACCGGTGAATAGCCGTCCATCAGGAACGTATGTTCGCCGGCCGCGAAGGCCTGCTCCTTGCCATCGCGCTTCAGCGTGAGCTGCCGGCGTGATGCGTCCAGCGCGAACTCATCGTGCAGTTCGGAGTGGCGCGAGGACTGGCCATCGACTTTCAGTGACAGCGGATGCAGCTCGTCCTCGGCGTGATAGACGGTCTTGAGCGGCACGTCCGTTCCGCGGTCGGTGAACTTGAAGTCCGACGTGACCGTCAGTCCGTCGTGGCCGTGGCTGATGGTGTAGTGCTCCTGGCCGATCGCGCGGGCGAACTTGTGCAGCACGAATACGTCCTGCTCGGCGGGCGTCGCGTCCTGCGCACGCGCGCCGGGAACCAGCAGCAGGGCTGCAAACAAGGGCAGGGCACAGGCATTCGCTGATCGCACGGCGGACTCCTCGGCAGACAGGACGGTCGGGGTACAGCAGCGGCGGCGGAACAGAACGAACGGTTGGAGCATGGGCGCCGCCAGGTGCGGCGGCGCGGCCGGATGGCGTGTCATGCCACGCCATCCTTGTGGTGCGGAATATCAGCCCAGCAGTTCCAGCATGGCCTCGGCGGTGGATACCCGGAACTCGCCGGGCGCTTCCACCTGCAGCTGCTTCACCACGCCGTTGTCGGCATACAGCGCGAAGCGACGGGAGCGCAGGCCCATGCCATAAGCGTTGCCATCCAGCTCCAGGCCCATGGCCTTGGTGAAGTTGCCGTTGCCGTCGGCCAGCATCAGCAGTTCCGGCGGTACGTGCTGGGCGGCTGCCCAAGCTTGCATGACATAGGCGTCGTTGACGGCCAGGCACATCACGTCCAGGCCGCGTTCCCGGAACTGGGCGAAGTGCTGCACGTAGCCCGGCAGGTGACGATTGGAGCAGGTCGGGGTGAACGCGCCCGGCACCCCGAACAGCACCACCTTGCGGCCGGCGAAGAGGGCGCTGGTATGGACCTGTTCGATGCTGGCGCCCACGGCGCGGATCTCGACGTCGGGCAGGGTGTCGCCCACCTGGATGCTCATGGAAGTGCTGCCCGTGCTGTGAGTGGGAGAGGAGGCGATCCTAGCGCCAGCGGGGCGGCTTGTCGCCTTGAATCACGCGGTTTTCGCACCCATCTGACAGACCATAGAGAGGGTGGCGACGCTTCGCCATGCATCATCCATAAAAGTCGGGCAACCTTGCCGGCTGACCGGCGGAGCACCATGATCTCCGCCCCGTCGGTGCAGGCGGGTGGATCGACGGGGAGTGGTTGTGGAATTCAAAGACTATTACGACATTCTGGGCGTCAAGCCGGACGCCAGCGAGGCGGAGATCAAGGCCGCCTATCGCAAGCTGGCCAAGAAATACCACCCGGACCGCAACAAGGACGCGGGGGCGGAAGACAAGTTCAAGGCAATCAACGAAGCGAACGAAGTGCTTCGCGATGCGGAGAAGCGTCGCGCCTACGACGAGCTGCGCGCTGGCGGCTATCGCGGTGGCGAGCAGTTCCGTCCGCCGCCGGGCTGGGGCCAGAGCCATGGCTTTGATTTCGGTGGCGACGGCGGCGGCGATTTCAGCGATTTCTTCGAGAGCCTGTTCGGTCGTGGCGGCGCAGGCCCGCAGGCCCATCGTGGCGCGCCGCGTGCGCGCCGTGGCGGTGACGTGCATGCGCACGTGCAGATCGACCTGCAGACCGCGTTCGATGGCGGCAAGACGCGCCTGGCCCTGCAGGACGGCAGCGGCGGCGAGCGCGTGCTGGAAGTGAAGATTCCCGCCGGTATCCAGCCGGGACAAGTCATCCGGCTGGCGGGCCAGGGCCACAGCGGCTCGGGTGGCGCGCCCAATGGCGATCTGTTGCTGGAAGTCGGCATCCGCGACGACGCGCGTTTCCGCCTGGACGGCCGGAACGTGTTGCACGTGCTGCCCATCACCCCCTGGGAGGCGGCTCTGGGCGCCACGGTGCCGGTACCGACCCTGGCGGGCACGGTGGACCTGCGCATCCCTGCCGGCTCGCAGTCGGGCCGCAAGCTGCGCCTGAAGGGCCGTGGCCTGCCGGGCGCGCACCCGGGCGATCAGCTGGTGGAGCTTTCCATCCGCGTACCGCTGGCGGATACGGATGCCCAAAAGAAGGCCTACGAGGCCCTCAGCGAGCAGTTCAGCGATTACGACCCGCGTCAGTGAGCTTCCCGGGGCAACAAAAAACGGCGCCGAAGGGCGCCGTTTTTCTTGGTGGAAAAGGGAGCGTGCCTTACGCTGGCAGCAGTTCCTTCAGCGTGGTCACCAGCTCTTCTTCCTTGATCGGCTTGGTGACATAGGCCTTCGCGCCTTGGCGCAGGCCCCACACCTTGTCGGTTTCCTGGTCTTTCGTGGTCACCAGCACCACGGGAATGTGCTGGGTATCCGGGTCCTTGCTGATGGTGCGGGTGGCCTGGAAACCGTTGAGGTTCGGCATGACCACGTCCATCAGGATCAGATCGGGGCGCTCGCGCCGGGCCGCTTCGACACCCGCGGCGCCATCCTCGGCGGTCAGCGCTTCATGCCCGAGCTTTTCGACGATGCGCTTGATGCCCAACAGCTGCGACGGCGAATCGTCGACGATCAGGATGCGTGCCATAAGGTGGAATTCCCCTTGTTGTTTCGTTGGATTCTATGACGCTGCCGCGATGCTTCCAAGCCGAGCGGCGTCAGCCCACGCGTACCACGGTACGACCGAATGACTCGCCAGCCAACATGCGCGAGAACACATCGGGCAATTGCTCCAGGGTGACCTCGCGCGTGGCAATGCGCTCAAGATGTTGCGGCTTCCAGTCGCTGGCCAGGCGCTCCCAGACGCGATCACGGATATCCCGGGCGGTACCGGCCGAGGCAATGCCCAGCAGGCTGGCGCCACGGATGATGAAGGGCATCACGGTGCTTTCGAAGCCGATGCCGCCCGCGTTTCCGCAGATGGCGACGTTGCCGTAGGGCGCGATGAGCGGCAGCAGGCCAGCGAGCATGCTGCCGCCGACGTTGTCCAGCGCACCGCCGAAGCGGGCCGAATCCATGGGCTTGCCGCTGAAGGCAAGCTGGTGGCGGTCGATGCACTCGGCCGCGCCCAGGTCGCGCAGGAAATCGAAATGCGAAGCCTTGCCGCTGATGGCATGCACGGCATAGCCGGCCCGCGTGAAAATGTCGATGGCCAGCATGCCCACGCCGCCGGTGGCGCCCGTCACGGCGAGCGGGCCGAGGGCGGGCGTCTGGCGGTTGTCTTCCATGCGCAACAGGGCGAGCGCGGCCGTAAAGCCGGCCGTGCCGATGATCATGCTCTCGCGCAGGCTCAGCCCTTTGGGCAGGCGGATGGTCCAGTCGGTGGACAGCCGGGCGTATTCGCCGTAGCCGCCGTCACGCGTTTCGGACAGCCCGCTGCCGGTGCACAGCACCGCATCGCCTTCCTTGAAGGCGGGATCGGTGGATGCGACCACCGTGCCGGCCACGTCGATGCCGCCGTTGAGCGGGTACTGTCGGAGGATCTTGCCCTTGCCGGTGCCGGCCAGGGCGTCCTTGTAGTTGATGGACGAGTAGGCGACCTGCACCAGCACTTCACCGGGGCTCAGCGCGTCCGCGCTCATGGTCTCGACGCCGCCGCGATAACCGGCGTCGTCGTTGTGGATGCGGAAAGCGCGAAAGGCGCTGGGGTTGCTCATGGCCAATCCTTACGTGTTGCGCGTGAAGCCGGTGATTCAGGCTTCGACGCTGCTGCGGTCGATCCACTTGGGCATGTGGAAGCCCTGGTATTGCTCCATCCAGTCGAACAGCTGATGCATGTCCTGACCAAACCATACACTCTCGCGCTGCTCCGGACGCACGAAACGCTCGCCGACCATGTGGTCCATCATCGCGCTCAGGTGCGTGTAGTAGCCGCGCACGTCCAGGAAACCGCAGGGATAGCGATGCAGTCCCAGCTGGGCCCAGGTAAGCATCTCGAACATTTCGTCCATGGTGCCGAAGCCGCCGGGCAGGGCGACGAAAGCATCGGACAGTTCGAACATGCGCGTCTTGCGCTGGTGCATGGTTTCCACCACCACCAGTTCGGTAAGGCCGCTGTGGGCCACTTCCAGATCCACCAGCTGGCGCGGGATGACGCCAATGACCTTGCCGCCGGCGGCGAGCACGGCATCGGCCACCGTACCCATCAGCCCGACCTTGCCGCCGCCATACACCAGGGCAATGCCGCGACGGGCCATTTCCGTGCCGAAGGCGCGGGCTTGTTCGACATATTCGGGGTGGCTGCCGCTGCTGGAGCCGCAGTAGACGCAAAGGGCGGTAGGCATGAGAGCTAGGAAATAGGGGAGAGGAGTGAGAAGTAAGAGTAAATCGGCGATGCCTGGGTTTTCGGATAGCCGTCAGGCGTTTCTACAACAAATAGGCCCGCTCATGTTGCCATGAGCGGGCCTATTCCAAGCCGGGGAGAAGCGAGGAGTCCTGTCAAAGCGAGACCGGCACACGGGCCACTCTCACTTCTCACTCCTCTCAACTCACTCCTGCCCTTAATTGCCCTTGTGAATCGCGCGCTTGTCCACCGACAGGGCGGCTTCGTGCACGGCTTCGGACAGCGTCGGGTGCGCGTGGACGATGCGGGCCAGGTCTTCGGAGGAGCCCTTGAACTCCATCGCGACGACGCACTCGGCGATCAGCTCGGACACGCCCGGGCCCACCATGTGCACGCCCAGGATGCGATCCGTCTCGGCGTGGGCGAGCATCTTCACCTGGCCGATGGCTTCGTTCATGGCCACGGCGCGGCCGATGGCAGCGAACGGGAAGGTGCCCACCTTGTACGGCACGCCTTCTTCCTTCAGCTGCTTCTCGGTCTTGCCTGCCCAGGCGATTTCCGGCTCGGTGTAAATCACCCACGGCACGGTATCGAGGTTGATGTGACCCGCCTTGCCGGCGATCCACTCGGCCACGGCCACGCCTTCCTCGGAACCCTTGTGCGCCAGCATCGGGCCGCGCACGGCGTCGCCGATGGCCCACACGCCGTTCACGCCGGTGTGGTTGTGCTCGTCGACCACGATGCGACCGCGCTCGTCCAGCTTCACGCCGGTGTCGTCGGCCAGCAGGCCGTCGGAGTAGGCGCGACGGCCCACGGCGACCAGCAGCTTGTCGACCACCAGGTCGTGTGCGCCGTCCTTGTCCTCATAGGTCAGGGCGACTTCGTTGCCCTTCACTTCGGCCTTGGTCAGCTTGGCGCCGAGCTTGATGTTCAAGCCCATCTTGGCGAATTCCTTCGCGGCGATCTTGGCGATGTCGGCGTCGGCCACGCTGAGGAAGTCCGGCAGGGCTTCGAGCACGGTCACGTCCGAACCCAGGCGCTTCCACACGCTGCCCAGCTCCAGGCCGATCACGCCGGCGCCGATCACGCCCAGGCGCTTGGGCACTTCGGTGAAGTCGAGCGCGCCGGCGTTGTCGACGATGAACTTGTTGTCGAACTTGGCGAACGGCAGCTCGATCGGCACGGAACCCGAAGCCAGGATCACGTTGGTGGCGCTGATGGTCTGCTTGGCGCCATCGTTGCCGGTGATTTCCACTTCGTTGTTCTTGAGCAGCTTGCCCTTGCCGAAGAACGGCGTGACCTTGTTGGCCTTGAACAGCTGGCCAATGCCACCGGTGAACTGCTTGACGATCTTGTCCTTGCGGCCGATGAAGGTGGCCAGGTCAACCTTGGCGCCTTCCACCGTGATGCCGTGCACCGGCAGGTTATGCGCGATGTTGTAGTACTGCTTGGACGAATCCAGCAGCGCCTTGGACGGGATGCAGCCCACGTTGAGGCAGGTACCGCCAAGCGCCTGCTTGCCGTCCTTGCCGACAAAGGCGTCGACACAGGCCGTCTTCAGGCCCAGCTGCGCGGCGCGGATCGCGGCCACATAACCGGCCGGGCCGGCGCCGATGACGATGACGTCGAATTTTTCGCTCATGGTTTTTCCTTGCTGTGCGGCGCCTTAGGGGAGTGCGTCGCATGTAAAGCGGGAGATGTGTGCGGCGAGCGTGGATTCAATGCCACTGCTCGCCGCCAGAGCTTCGTGCCTGATTTTGCTTCTTGGTCAGAGACCAAGAAGCATGCGCTGCGGGTTCTCGAGCTGGTTCTTGATGTCCACCAGGAACAGCACCGCGTCCTTGCCGTCGATGATGCGATGGTCGTAGGACAGCGCCAGGTACATCATCGGGGCGGCGATCACCTGGCCGTTCTCGACGATCGGGCGCTCCTTGATGGTGTGCATGCCCAGGATGGCGCTCTGCGGCGGGTTCACGATCGGGGTCGACAGCAGCGAACCGAAGGTGCCGCCGTTGGTGATGGTGAAGGTGCCGCCCTGCAGGTCGTCCAGGCCGAGCTTGCCGTCACGCGCCTTCTTGGCGTAGTTGAGGATGCCCTTTTCGACATCGGCAAAGCCCATGTCCTGCACGTCGCGCAGCACCGGCGTCACCAGGCCCTTGTCGGTGGACACCGCGATGGAGATGTCCTGGTAGCCGTGATAGATGACGTCGTTGCCGTCGACCGAGGCGTTGACGATCGGGTGACGCTTCAGCGCTTCGGCGGCGGCCTTCACGAAGAAGCTCATGAAGCCCAGCTTCACGCCGTTGGTCTTCTCGAACGACTCGCCCAGCGCCTTGCGCATCTTCACCACTTCGGCCAGGTTCACTTCGTTGAACGAGGTGAGCATGGCGATGGAGTTCTTCGACTGCATCAGGCGCTCGGCGATGCGGGCGCGCATGCGGGTCATCGGCACGCGCTCTTCCGGACGCGAACCCGGGGTCGGCACGGCGGCCGGCGCGGCAGCCGCAGCGGCGCCACCCTTGCCGTAGTTGACCAGGTCTTCCTTGGTCACGCGGCCGTCGCGGCCGGTGCCAGCCACCTTGGAGGCGTCGATGTTCTGTTCGGTGGCCACGCGCAGGCCGGCCGGCGAGAGATCAGCGTTGCCGGCGTTGGCGGCAGCCGGAGCGGCCGGGGCAGCAGCCGGAGCGGCGGCAGCGGGGGCCGGGGCGGCAGCGGCCGGAGCCGGAGCAGCGGCAGCAGCGCCTTCCTCGATCACCGCGATGACCTGCTGGCTGGTCACGGTGTCGCCGGACTGGAACTTGATTTCCTTCAGCACGCCGTCGACCGGCGAGGGCACTTCGAGCACGACCTTGTCGGTTTCGAGGTCGACCAGGTTCTCATCGCGCTTGACCGCTTCACCGGCCTTCTTGTGCCAAGTGGCGATGGTGGCGTCGGAGACGGATTCGGGCAGGACGGGAACTTTGACTTCGATAGACATGAGTTTTCCTTGAGGAGTGCGCCCATCCCTGAACGCTAAAGTGGAAAAGCGGCCGTCCATGGCCGCACTTTTCAGGATTTCTTATTCGGCCGCGTGGTCCGTGCCAACCGGCGAGACCAGTGCCTGCTCGACGAGTGCCGCCTGCTCGGCGACGTGCGTGTTCAGGTGACCCGCTGCCGGTGCCGGCGAACGCGCGCGACCGGCGTACGACAGGCTCTGCTTGCCGCTGATGCAGGCCTGCAGGTGATGGCGGATCTGGAACCATGCGCCCTGGTTCATCGGCTCTTCCTGGCACCAGATCACTTCCTTCACGGAAGGATACTTTTCCAGTTCGGCCGTGACCTGCGGACGCGGGAACGGGTAGAGCTGTTCCACGCGCACGATGGCAACGTCGGTGAGGCCGCGCTTCTCGGCGTCTTCCAGCAGGTCGTAGTAGACCTTGCCCGAGCACAGCACCACGCGCTTGACCTTCTTGGCGGCCAGCTCGCGATGTTCCGGAATCACCAGCTGGAAGCTGCCCGTGGCCAGCTCGTCCAGGGTGGACACCGCCAGCTTGTGGCGCAGCAGCGACTTGGGCGTCATCACGATCAGCGGCTTGCGGGTCGGACGGACCATCTGGCGGCGGATCATGTGGAACGCCTGGGCCGGCGTGGTCGGCACGCAGACCTGCATGTTGTCCAGCGCGCAAAGCTGCAGGAAACGCTCCAGGCGGGCGGAGGAGTGCTCCGGGCCCTGGCCTTCGTAGCCGTGCGGCAGGAACAGTGCCAGGCCGCACAGGCGGTTCCACTTGGCTTCGCCGGAGCTGATGAACTGGTCGATCACCACCTGCGCGCCGTTGGCGAAGTCGCCGAACTGGCCTTCCCAGATGTGCAGGGTGTACGGGTCGGTGGTGGCGCTGCCGTATTCGAACGCCATGACCGCTTCTTCGCTGAGCAGCGAGTCGATGACTTCGACGTCGGCGCCGGAGCGCACGTCGGCCAGCGGCATATAGGTGTAGCCGGTCTTCTGGTCATGCAGCACGGCGTGACGGTGGAAGAACGTGCCGCGACCCACGTCCTGGCCGACCAGGCGCAGGTTGTAGTTCTCGTCGATGAGCGTGGCGTAGGCCAGGTTCTCGGCAAAGCCCCAGTCGCCGGCCTGTTCACCGGAGGCCATCTTGGCGCGGTCTTCGTAGATCTTGGCCACGCGCGACTGCAGCGTCATGTCCTTGGGCGTCACCAGGATCTGGTTGGCCAGCTCCACCAGGCGCTGCTTGGATACGCCGGTGGGGGTCTCGGTGGACAGCTTGCCGCCGATGAACTTGTCCCAGTCGACCTCGATGTCCTTGATGAGGGCCGTGGTGAGCTCGGTCATCGGCTCGCCGGCCTCAAGGCGGCTGCGGTAGTCCTCGAACATCTTCTGGCCGTCGCCATCGGCGATCACGCCCTGCTTGACCAGCTCCTGTGCGTACAGGTCGCGGGTGGTCGGGCGCTTGCGGATGATCTGGTACATCACCGGCTGCGTGGCGGACGGCTCGTCGGCCTCGTTATGGCCGTGGCGGCGGTAGCACACCAGGTCGATCACCACGTCCTTGCGGAACTGCTTGCGGAAATCGTAGGCCAGGCGGGTGGCCTGGATCACGGCTTCCGGGTCATCGCCGTTCACGTGGAACACCGGCGCATTGACCATCTTGGCCAGGTCGGTGCAGTACAGCGTGGAGCGGGTGTCCTGCGGGTTGGACGTGGTGAAGCCCACCTGGTTGTTCACCACGATGTGCAGGCTGCCGCCAATCTTGAAGCCGCGGGCCTGGGACATGTTGAACAGTTCCATGTTCACGCCCTGGCCGGCCAGGGCCGAGTCACCGTGAACGATCACGGCCATTGACTGCTTGCGCTCGGTGTCGCGGCGACGGATCTGGCGCGAATGCACCGAACCGGCCACCACCGGGTTGACGATCTCCAGGTGCGACGGGTTGAACGCCAGCGCCACGTGGGTACCGCCGTTCGGCGTCTTGACGTCGGCGGAGAAGCCCATGTGGTACTTCACGTCGCCGGAGTGGGCCGGGTCGTCCGGATGATCCCACTTGCCTTCGAACTCGTTGAACAGGGTGCGCGGCGGCTTGCCCAGGATGTTGACCAGCATGTTGAGACGGCCACGGTGGGCCATGCCGATCACGACTTCCTTGATGCCGTTGTCGCCGGCGGCACGCACTACGTCGTCCACCATCGGGATCAGGCTGTCACCGCCTTCCAGCGAGAAGCGCTTCTGGCCCACGTACTTGGTGTGCAGGTAGCGCTCCAGGCCCTCGGCGGCAGTCAGCTCGGCGAGGACGCGCTTCTTGCCCGCGGCGTCGAGGCCGGCGCTGCCGTTGGCCTGCTCCATACGGGTATAGAGCCAGTTGCGCTGCTCATGGTTGCTGATGTGCATGAACTCGACGCCGAGGGTGTTGGTGTACACCTTCTTCAGTCGGGCCAGCAGGTCGCGCAGCTTCATGCGCTGGCCGCCACCGGCAAAGTTGCCGCAATCGAACTCGGTGTCCAGGTCGGCGTCGGACAGACCGTGGAACGAAGGTTCCAGATCCGGAGCCGGCAGCTTCTCGGCCAGGCCGAGCGGGTCGAGGTTCGAGGCCAGGTGGCCGCGCGAACGGTAGGCGGTAAGGATGCGCAGCACGCCGGCCTGTTTGCGGGCGTGGGCGTCGTCTACGGGGCCGGCGACGGCAACACCGTTACGGCGCTGCTTTTGCGCGGCCTCTATACGCGCAATGGCCGCAGAGTGGGGCACGTCCCCCGACTCGCGGCCTTTGAAAGTCTCGAAGTATTTGCTCCAGGTGGCATCGACCGACGAAGGGTCTGCCAACCACGATTCATAGAGCTGTTCAACGTAATCGGCGTTGCCGCCGGCGAGTTGGGAGGATTCGAAAAACTCGCGGATCAGATTAGTGCTCACGTCACCACCGGTGAGGAAGGGAGGCTTGCAGCCGTTCCGACCGGGGTTGGTCGGATGGCTGGGAAAAATCCCGTTAATTATAGCCTTGGGCTGCTGCGACGCGGCAACCCAAAAGACTCACTTCAGATGGGGTCATCGGACGATATTTCGAGTTTTTGGGTACCGACCATCGTCGTAGGTGGCGGATTTGCACGGTGAACCAAGCGTTTCGATGCGAAGTGACCGTGCCTTGCGCGTCCCGGCCACCCGTTCAGCCAGTGGCTAAAGATCGAGCGGCTGCCAGGCCGTGGCGCGGGCCGATCGCTCCCACACCTCATTGAAGTGTTGCAGCAGGGGGGCCTGCGCGGCGCGATCGGCCGTGGAGGCACGGCCTTCGGGGCGGCGTGCGTCCGGCAGGAACAGGTAGCCGCCCTGGTCGGTGAGCAGGTAGGACGAGGCATAGGCCAGGTCCAGTTCCTCCAGCGGTACGCGGACCAGCACGACGCTGGGCAGGCGCTGGGCCAGCGCCACCAGCCGGTGGTCATCCCGCAGGGCGCCGGCGGGGTCGTGCAGGATCAGGCGGATCTCCGCCCCGCGCCCGGAGGTGCCGATGCGGCGAAGCTCGGCCAGTTCGGGTGGGGTGCCATAGGTGTCCTCGGGGAGCACCGGCTGGTAAATGGCTACCCGCCGACGGGCGCCGGCAAGCAGCTGGGCGCGGGCGGCGGCCACATCGACCCGGCTGCCGGCGGGCAGCGGCGGTCGGGCCGGGGCCTGACCGCTTTCCGCCGGACCGCTGGCGCCGGGGTCGCTCATCGGCGACGCGGCTTGTGCACGACCAGGTGGCCGTCGTTGACCAGGTGGAGCAGCACGGCCCGGCCGGCTTCGTCCAGCGAAGCGTCTGGCACCAGGTCCCGCGTTTCACAGAGCTGCGCGGCCAGATCCACGGTGGTCGGCCAGGCGTGGCCGTTGACGAACAGGGTGGCGCCTCGCTTGTCGCGCGCCCAGGCCATGCGCGCCCACGGGTGCCGCATCAGGTGGGCGCCGCCGTCCAACTGCTTGCCCAGCGCAGCCTCGGTCAGTTCCTTCTCCGGCGGCACCGGCATCTGCGCACTGCGATAGCGGGTGATGAAGCGGCCGAACCAGTCCGTGAGGGTGGCATCGTCCAGCGCGGCGGCGAAGGGCAGGGCCTGGCGGAGGCGGGCGAGCGCGGCCCGGTCGATCTCGCCGACGGACTTGGCCGGGGCCAGGTCGGGGTCGGTGTAGCGCAGCTCGTCGGGCAGGCGTTCGGCGAGGTAATCCGCCAGGTCGCCGGTCAGCTCGGCCTGCGACGGCGCGCGCATGCCCACCGAGATGGTCAGGCAGGGGCCGCCGAAGGCCACGCCGTCATGCGGCACGCCCGGCGGCAGGTAAAGCATGTCACCCGGTTCCAGCAGCCATTCGTGGTCCGGCTCGAACACGCTCAGCTGTTTGAGCTCCACGTCGGGACGAAAGCCCTTGGGCGCGTCCGGGTTGGTGTCGATGGCCCAGTGGCGCTGGCCCAGGCCCTGCAGCAGGAACACGTCGTACTGGTCCACGTGCGCACCCACGCCGCCGCCCGGCTCGGCGTACGAAATCATGATGTCGTCCAGGCGCCAGCTGGGCAGGAAGCGGAACTCCTGCAGCAGGGCGGCCACGTCGGCATCCCACTTGTCCACGTCCTGCACCAGCAGGGTCCAGTTCTTGTTGGGGGTGCTGGCGAAATCCTGCTCAGTCAGCGGGCCAGTCTTCACCTTCCAGCGGTCGCGGTTCTCGTCATGGATGATCAGGCGCGACAGCGCCGTTTCTTCCAGCGCGAGGCCGGCCAGGTCATCCGGCTCGATGGGCGAGACGAAGTCGGGGAAGGCCTGGCGGATCAGCAGCGGGCGCTTCTGCCAGTAATCGCGCAGGAACTGGGCCGGGCTCATGCCCAGCGGCTGCCTGGCGGTGCCGCGGACTTCGATGGGGAGGTCGTGGGTCTTGGTCATCGCGCCATTCTATGCGAATGCGATGACGGTCCCGTTGATCGCCGTCAGTGGGCGAGCAGGGTATGGGCGATGTTGTTGATGCCGATGGCCAGCACGGCCAGCGCGGCCAGGATGGTCGCCACGCGGGGAGGCATGCGGCGGGCAAGCACGGCGCTGAGCGGGGCGGCCACCACGCCGCCAACGATCAGCCCGGCCACGGATGCGCCGTGCGGAAAGCCCACATGTACGAAGAAGCTGATGCTGGCCACCGCGCTCACCACGCACTTGGCCAGGTGCACCGTGCCGATGACCATGCGGGGACGCACCCCGCGGGCCACCAGCGTGGGGACGGTCAGCGCGCTCCAGCCGCCGCCCGCCACGGCATCGGCGAAACCGGCGACCAGGCCCAGGGGGCGGCTCAGGGACGGTGTGTCCTCATGCAACCGCTGGCGGCGGTGCGGGCGGAACAGCAGGAACAGGCCCATGCCGATCAGGTAGGGCGTCAGCACCATCTTCATCCAGACCGCCGGGACATGGCTGACCAGGTAGGCGCCGATGGTGGCGCCGATGGCACCCGGCACCACCAACGCCCAGAACAACCGCTTGAGCACGTTGCCGGCCATCACGTGGCTGATGCCCGATGCCCCGCAGGTCAGCGTTTCGGCGTAGTGCACGCTGGCGCTGGCCATGGCGGGCGGAATGCCCAGGGCCAGCAGCATGGCCGCCGAAGTCACGCCATAGGCCATGCCCAGCGCGCCGTCGACCAGCTGGGCCAGCACGCCGATGGCGGCGGAGGTGAGGAAATCCGTAGGCATGAACCTGAACGTGGTGAAGACGGGGCCAGTTTACGCGGTGGGTGTCACACAAGGGAAATAAGCCCGGGGACATAACGTTATGACAACACGTCCTTTCACATGACAAAACGTGATGACTACTTTGGGAGTCCAGATGTCTGGACGTCCAAAGGTGGACAGTGAACGCCGTCGTCGCAACGCAAACCGGGCTGGCCTCCATCGATAGCGAAAAGCTGTCGGCACTGGAGCGACTGACCCAGGGACTCGGGCCCGCCGAGCTTTACTGGATCGCCGCGTGGAGCGCCACGCGCGCCGGGCAGGTACAGCGCGGCCTCGTGCCGCTGCAGCCCGCCAAGGCCACCGGCGATCGCCTCACCATTCTCTACGGCAGCCAGACCGGCCAGGCCAAGCGGCTGGCCACCCAGCTGAGCGCCCGGGCCGAGGCCGCCGGGCTGGCGGTTCGCCTGGTGCGGGCCGACAGCTACCCGCAGCGCGACCTGGCCAAGGAAACGCATCTGGTCGTGGTGATCAGCACGCAGGGTGATGCGGAGCCGCCGGACGATGCGCGCGGGCTGGTGGAATTCATCCTGGGCAAGCGCGCGCCGAAGCTACCGGGCCTGAAGTTCGCCGTGCTTGGGCTGGGCGATTCCAGCTACCCGCAGTTCTGCGCCATCGGGCGTCAGCTTGACGCACGCCTGGCCGAACTGGGTGCGTCGCGCTTCGCGCCGCTGGGCGAGGCTGATGTGGACATCGACGCGGTGGCCACGCCCTGGGCCGAACAAGCCCTCGACCAGGCGCGCAAAGTGTTGGGCGCCACGCAGCCCGTTGCACGCGTAACCAACCTGCAGCCGGTGCCTACGCGCGTCAGCCACACCCGTGAACATCCTTTTGCGGCCAGCGTGCTCGACAACCAGGGCATCGTGGCTCGTGATGCGGGTCGCGACATTCGTCATGTCGAACTGTCACTGGAAGGCTCGGGCCTGAGTTACGAACCGGGCGACGCCATCGGCGTGTGGCCGGAGAACCCGCCCGCGCTGGTCGATCAGTGGCTGACACTGCTGAAGCTCGATGGCGAGCAGCAGGTGCATCACGAGGGCAGGGAGCTTCCGCTGCGCCGCTGGCTGTCGCATGAGCGCGAACTGACGCGCCTGAGCCGTCCGCTGATCGCCGCCGTGGCCGATGCCAGTGGTGACGAAAAGCTCGCGGGCCTCTTGCGTCCGGACCGTTCGGCCAGCCTCGCAGCGCTGCTGGCGGAGGAGCAGCCCATCGATCTTTGGCGCAGCCATCCCGCGCACTGGTCGGCCGATGAACTGGTCGCCGCGCTGCGGCCGCAAACACCACGCCTGTACTCCATCGCCTCCAGCCAGAAGGCGGTAGGTGACGAAGTGCACCTCACCGTGGCCGTGGTGGATTACGAAGCGTACGGCGAGCGTCACTGGGGTGCGGCGTCCTCGTTCCTTGCCGCGGCGGGCGACGATCATCGCGTGCCGGTATTCATTGAAGAGAACGAGCGCTTCCGCCTGCCGAAGGACAGCGCCCGCGACATCATCATGATCGGACCCGGCACCGGCGTGGCCCCGTTCCGCGCCTTCGTGCAAGAGCGACGCGAAATCGCCGCTGGCGGACGCAACTGGCTGTTCTTCGGTAACCGCCATTTCAGCCGCGATTTCCTCTACCAGATCGAATGGCAGGCGGCCTTGCGCGACGGTTCGCTCGACCGGCTGGACCTGGCGTTTTCCCGCGACGGCGATGCCAAGGTGTACGTGCAGCAGCGCATCCGCGAACAGGGCCGTGACCTGTATGCGTGGCTGCAGGAGGGTGCGCACATCTACGTGTGCGGCGATGCCAATTTCATGGCCAAGGACGTGCATGCCGCACTGCTCGACGTGGCGGTGACCCACGGTGGCCAGTCACCGGATCAGGCCCGGGAATGGCTGTCCGACCTTCTGCAGCAAGGGCGTTACGCCCGCGACGTGTACTGACATGACGACACCGCTTTCCGATCTCGAACGCATCAAGGACGCCAGCCGGCAGTTGCGCGGCACCATCGCCGAAGGCCTGCGTGATCCGGTGACCAACGCCATCAGCGACGACGACAACAAGTTGCTGAAGTTTCATGGCAGTTATCTGCAGGATGACCGCGACCTGCGTGAGGAACGCCGCAAGCAGAAGCTGGAGCCTGCGTATTCCTTCATGCTGCGCGCGCGCCTGCCTTCGGGCGTGGTCACTCCGGCGCAATGGCTGGTGTTCGACCGGCTGGCCCGCGAGTACGCCAACGGCACGTTGCGCATCACCACGCGCCAGACCTTCCAGTGGCACGGCATCATCAAGCACCACCTCAAGCCGACCATCGCCGCCATCCACGATGCGCTGGCCAGCACCATCGCCGCCTGCGGCGACGTGGTGCGCAACGTGGTCAGCACGCCCAATCCGGTGGAATCGTCAGCACATGCGCTCGCCTACGAGTGGGCCACGCGGCTGTCCGAAGAGCTTGCGCCGCGCACGGGCGCGTATCACGAGATCTGGCTGGATGGCGAAGCACTGGTCGGCGAGCCGAAGGAGGAAGAGCCGCTGTACGGCCGCACCTACCTGCCGCGCAAGTTCAAGATCGGCCTGGCCATTCCGCCGCTCAATGACATCGATGTGTTTGCGCAGGATCTCGGCCTGATCGCCGTCATCGAGCAGGGCGAACTGAAGGGCTTCAACGTGGCCATAGGCGGCGGCATGGGCGCGACGCACGGCGATGCCAGCACCTATCCGCGGCTTGCCAGCGTCGTCGGGTTCACCACGCCGGATCGCCTGTTCACGGTGGCCGAGACCATCGTGGCCATCCAGCGCGACTGGGGCAACCGCGTCGAGCGCAAGCACGCGCGGTTGAAGTACACGCTGGATCATCGTGGCCTGGATGCGTTCAAGGCAGAGCTGGAGCATCGGCTGGGTTTCGCGCTGGAACCGGCACGCGCTTATCGCTTCGACCACAACGGCGACCGTTACGGCTGGATCGAAGGTGACGACGGCCGCTGGCACCTCACGCTGCAGATCGAATCCGGTCGGCTTGCCGATGTGGGTGAGCACCGCTGGCTCACCGGGCTGCGCGAACTGGCCAAGGTGCACCACGGCGATTTCCGCATGACCTGCAACCAGAACGTGATCGTGGCGAACGTTGCGCCCAGTGAAAGGGCGCGCATCGACGCGATCGTGGCGGCGCATGGCCTGGATGGCTACCGCTCGCACAGCGGCATCCGCCGCCATGCCGTGGCCTGCGTGGCCTTGCCGACCTGCGGCCTCGCCATGGCGGAGAGCGAACGCTACCTGCCGCAGCTTCTGCCCCGGCTGGAAGCGCTGCTGGATGAGCATGGCTTGCGTGATGCCCCCATCCTGTTGCGCCTCTCCGGCTGCCCCAACGGCTGCTCGCGTCCGTACCTGGGCGAGATCGCGCTGGTCGGCCGCGGGCCGGGTCGTTACGACCTGCGCCTCGGTGCAGATTTCCGCGGTGAGCGACTGAATCAGGTCTATCGGGAGAACGTGGACGAACCGGCCATTCTCGAAGCGCTGTCACCGTTGGTTGCCGGTTACGCGTCCGATCGGCTGGACGGCGAAGGCTTTGGCGATTTCCTGGTGCGCACGGGCGTGCTTGCCGCGAACACGCGGCGGATTCCCGCGGAGGTCGTGGCATGAAGCAGGCCCTGCTCGATGACGCCCGGCATGATGCCCGCGCACGAAACGAACTGAATACATGGCTCGGCACGCTGGATGCGGAGCAGCGCGTGCTCTGGGCACTGGCCTATGCGCCGGGCGCGCACGTGCTGTCGTCCAGCTTCGGGGCGCAGGCGGCCGTGTCCCTGCACCTGCTGACGCGTCAGCGCCCGGACCTGCCGGTGGTGCTGATCGATACCGGCTATCTCTTTCCCGAAACCTACTGCTTCATTGACGAACTGCGTGACCGCCTGTCGCTGAACCTGAAAATTTACAGCGCCGCCGAAAGCCCCGCGTGGTTCGAGGCGAGGGAAGGGCGGCTGTGGGAGCAGGGCGTGGCGGGTATCGACCGCTACAACCAGCTGCGCAAGGTGGAACCCATGCAACGCGCACTGAGCGAACTGGGTGCCGGATCGTGGTTTGCCGGCCTGCGCCGCAGCCAGGCGCGTACCCGCGCCGCGATTCCCTTCGCCGAGCGACGCGATGACCGCTGGAAATTTCATCCCATCGCCGACTGGAGCGACCGCGACGTGGGCATGTACCTGCGCAAGCACGGCCTGCCGTACCACCCGCTGTGGGACCAGGGCTACATCTCCATCGGCGACGTGCACACCACGCATCGCTGGGAACCGGGCACCGATGTCGATGCCACCCGATTCTTTGGCCTGAAGCGCGAATGCGGGCTTCACGGCCTGGCCTGACCGAACCACACAAGAACCGATCCGGCGCACGTCGCCGGCTGCCGCCCCCGACCGAACAAAGACACACATCATGAGCCAGACAGCACTTGCCCAGTCCGACGTTGCCGTCTTCGACGACGAAGCGCCCGCGTTGATTCCGCCGCACGGCGGCGTCTTGAAAGAGTTGTACCTGCCGGCCGACGAAGCCGCCGCACTCAAACAGCACAGCGCCGGTCTGCCGGGCGTGGATCTGGATACGCGCCAGTTGTGTGACCTCGAGTTGCTGCTGAGCGGCGCGTTCTCCCCGCTGGAAGGGTTTCTCACCCAGCGCGATTACGACCGTGTGGTCGAAGAATATCGCCTGGCCGACGGCACGCTCTGGCCCATCCCGATCTCGCTGGACGTCAGCGAGGCATTTGCCGAACGCCTGGCGCCAGGCAGCGAAGTGGCACTGCGCGATTCGCAGGGTGTACCGCTGGCGGTGCTGGAAGTGGAGGACATCTATCGACCGGATCGTCTCCACGAGGCGCAGAAAGTCTTCGGCACCACCGACCGAGCGCACCCCGGCGTCGCCGAGCTGCTGGATCGCTATCGACCGGTCAACCTGGGTGGCCGCGTGCGCGGCATCCAGCAACCGTCGCACTACGATTTCACCGCACTGCGCGATACGCCGCGCAGCCTGCGTGCGTGGTTCGAGTCCCAGGGCTGGCACCGCATCGTGGCCTTCCAGACCCGCAACCCCATGCATCGCGCGCATCGCGAACTGACCCTGCGCGCTGCAGAGCAGGTCGGTGCGAAGCTGCTGGTACAGCCATCGGTAGGCCGCACCAAGCCGGGCGATATCGACCACTACACCCGCGTGCGTTGCTATCAGGCCCTGCTGTCGCAGTACCCCGCGGACAGCGCCCATCTGTCGCTGCTGCCGCTGGCGATGCGCATGGGTGGCCCGCGTGAAGCGCTGTGGCACGCCATCATCCGCAAGAACTATGGCGCCAGTCACTTCATCGTAGGCCGCGACCATGCCGGTCCGGGCAAGGATTCCCACGGCAACCCGTTCTATGGACCGTTCGATGCGCAGCACCTGCTGGAGCGCCACCAGGACGAACTGGGCATCCGCATCGTGCCGTTCCCCGCCATGGTCTACGTGGCCAACCGCGACACCTACCTGCCGTCGAACGAAGTGCTGCCTGATGATGAGGTGCGCGACATCTCGGGCACCCAGCTGCGCAGGCATCTGCACGAGGGCAGCGAGATCCCTTCGTGGTTCTCCTTCCCCGAGGTGGTGAAGATCCTGCGCGAGCGCCATCCCGCGCAGGCCGCGCGAGGCTTCGCCCTGTTCTTCACCGGCCTGTCCGGCGCAGGCAAGTCGACCATCGCCCAGGCGGTGGTGGCGCAGCTGCTGGAACGCACCAGCCGTGCAGTGACCGTGCTGGATGGTGACGAAGTGCGCAAGCACCTGTCCCGTGGACTGGGTTTCTCGCGCGAGGATCGCAATGCCAACGTGACCCGCATCGGTTACGTCGCCAGCGAGATCGTGCGGCATGGGGGCGTGGCCGTGTGCGCGCCCATTGCGCCTTATGCCGATGCACGCGCTGAGGCCCGTGAGTTGGTGGAGGCCCATGGCGACTTCATCGAGATTCATGTGGCGACGGCGCTGGAGGTGTGCGAGGCACGCGACCGCAAGGGGCTGTACGCACAGGCGCGAGCCGGCACGATTGCGCACTTCACCGGGATCAGTGATCCGTATGAGGAGCCGGTGACGCCGGAGTTGCGGATTGATGGGAATGGTGGCGATCCGCTGGTGTTGGCGGGGCGGATTCTTGATGTGTTGGAGGAGAGGGGGTTGTTGGGGGGCTGATGCTCTCTGGATTCATCTTCATTCGGGTGCGCGGGATCGTTTGTAGTGCGGCGCGCTATCTCCCTCTTCCCGCCGGGGAGATGGTTGGGGTGAGGGGCGGGTGCTCGCCTCAGACTTTATTTCCCTCACCGTCATCCCAGCGAAGGCTGAGGTTCAGTGCCTTTGCTCTCGGCCTTCGGTAGTCATGCAGGCGCCAGGTTGCCGCTTACGCAGCGGGGGCGTTTCGACCTCCTGCCGGAGGCCGAGTCACTTTTCTTTTGCTGGCCCAAAAGAAAAGTAACCCAAAGAAAATGGCCTTAAGAGCTGGCAGCATTCCGTAGGGATAAGCCCGAACGGCTGAGGAACGTTGCTGCTTGGCAACCTTCGCCTCTACACAGCGGGTACATCAAAGCGCTTCGCAACGCGCCGATGCTAAGAGGACTTAACGCGGAGCGTCGTGCCGCTGTGCGGCACATCCTTCCTTGCCACTAGGGCGTTCACGTTGAACATCACCTGTCGCTCGTCCTCTCCCGTTCGGGAGAGGACTGGGGTGAGCACTGAGGCGAGAGAGGAACGGGCTTCACACGGTGCGAGACAGCCCCTGTAGGAGCGCACCTTGTGCGCGACCGCAGCGTCGTGTCGATACCGCTCCGTCAGGTGGTCGCGCACAGGGTGCGCTCCTACAGACAAGCTAAGCCGGCACGCGATGCACCTCCGCGCCATGCGACGCGATGTGCAGCTCCGCTGCACGAGCCTTTTGCTCTTGACCTACCCGACCCCTTGAGCGGCGGTGAGGGGCGGACGACAGGCCCGCAGGGGGATCGGCAAGGATGCCGATCCCTTTTCGACAGGACATGGAAGTCCTGTCGAAAAGCCCGGCCGACCCTCACGGACTGGCCGGCTTCACCGGCCAGCGCCGCGATGGGGTGCTCTTTCTTTTGGTTACTTTTCTTTGAGCAAGCAAAGAAAAGTGACCCGGCCTCCGGCAGGAGGCCGGAACGCCCGCTGCGTAAGCGGCCCGATCGCGGAAGCGCTAGAACCCGAAGGCCCAGAGCAAAGTCACTGGAAGTCCAGCCATGCGGCTGTTGAAAAGCGCCTCCGGCCTGCGCCGGAATGAGGAGCAGGAAGGGGCACACAACGCTGGCAGGTGTCTACGGTTCTCACATCCCGAGAGCAGTGTGTCGCATCGCCGTATGCATCACCGCCAGGCAATACCCGGGGCGCTACTGCGCCTCCACCATCGGCTCCGCCACTTTCAGCGGCACCTGCCGATCCCGCCAATGCGGCACCCCCGGCCATTGCGACGTCCCCGCACCACCGGACGTCAGCGCACGACTCACCGCACGCCGCTCCAGATGCGGCGCAAACACGCTGATGAAGTCGAGGGCGTATTCGCGCAACACGCTTTCCCTGCGCAGCACGATCCAGGTGGTGCACCCCGCAAACAGGTTGTCGGCGCCCAGCTGGCGAAGGTCGGTGTCGACGCTGGGCTGGAAGGCCATCTCGGCGAGTACTCCGACACCCAGCCCCTCGCGTACATAGGTCTTGATGAGGTCGGCATCGCTGGCAGTCATCACGATTTGCGGATCCAGACCCGCGCTCTGGAAAGCACGGATCAGCGAGGACTCCGGCTTCAGCGATGAGTCGTAGCTGATCAGCGGGTGCGCGGCCAGTTGTTCCAGCGTCGGCGCCTGCTTCTGCTTGGCCAGGGGGTGATTCTTCGGCACCACCACCGTGCGGCTCCAGCGGTAAGCGGGCAGGGCGATGCCGTTTGGCGGCGGCGCGCCGGCCGCTGTGCTGACAATGGCAAGGTCCACAAGACCGCCATCCAGCAGGGACATTACATCGGAATCGCTCACCGGCTGCAGGTGCACGCTGACTTGCGGGTAGCTGCGGCTGAGCGCGGCCACGGCGGAAGGCAGGGCAAAGCGCGCCTGCGTGTGCGTGGTGGCGATGCGCAGCGTGCCGCGCGATTCGTTGCGCAGGTTCGCGGCGATCGAGCGGATGTTGGCCGCTTCGGCCAGGATGACGCGCGCGCGTTCGAGCACGTGGCTGCCAGCATGGGTAATCGCGTGCAGGCTGCGGCCCTTGCGATGGAATAGCTGGAAGCCGAGTTCGTCTTCCAGCTGACGCAGCAGTTTGCTCAGCCCCGGCTGGGTGGCGTGCACCCGCTCGGCGGCCAGCGTGATGTTCAGGCCGGCATCAGCGATGGCGACGAGATAGCGAAGTTGGGTCAGCGTCATGGCTCGGGTTCCACAGGCAATCGAGAAGGTGAGGGCTCGGTGTCGCGCTGCGGATACATCGCGCAAGCGCACACACCGAAGCCGTGCGTTTGCCGGCGGTCGGGGTGGTGTTCAGCGATTGGCGACGGTGGTCCATGGATTACCGTAACGGGTGTGCTCAATTAGACGTCTATACAGCCACTGCTGCGCTGCGTCAATACGTTGGCTTCGCTGACGGGGATCGGGCTTATAACGGCCCGTCATGTCGCCCCGCCCAGAAATCATTTGTAGGGACGAAGGTGGCTGTCTAGCGTGGGAAGCTGGCCATTGCCCCCTTGGGAGCCCGAGGTTTCATGAAGCTCTACCCCTTGTTTGCCGATCTTTCCGGCCGCCAGGTACTGGTGGTGGGCGGCGGCGTGGTGGGCGAGCGTAAGGCTGCCGTATTGCTGGAAGCCGGCGCGCGGGTGGCGGTGGGGGCGCCCGACCTCACCCCCGCGTTGCTGGTCTGGGCGGAACAAGGCCGCGTGCAATGGTTGCGCGGTGCGTTCGACGAGAGCTGGCTGGACGAGGCATGGCTGGTCGTGGCGGCCACCTCTGACCAGGCACTGCATCAGCGCATTGCCGCGCTGGCCGAGGCGCGGCGTGTGTTTGTCAACGTGGTGGACGATGCGGAGCAATCGAGCTTCCACGTGCCTGCCGTGATTGATCGCTCCCCCGTCACCATCGCCATTTCCAGTGGCGGTCACGCCCCGATGCTCGCGCGCCTGCTGCGCGAGCGGCTGGAAACCCTGATCGATCCGGTGGTTGGCCCCGTGGCTACTTTGCTGGCGCAGATGCGCCACCGCATCCGCGCGCGCCTGCCGGATATGGCCTTGCGGCGCCGGTTCTACGAGCGCCTGTTGAATGGCCCCGTGCAGAGCCTGCTGCGTCGCGGCCAGTGGGCCCTGGCGGAAGCATCGACCGAGCGCCTGCTGGATGCCACGGAAGCAAAGCCTGCAGGTTCGGTGGTACTGCTGGGTGCGGGTCCGGGCGATCCGGGCCTGCTCACGTTGCGCGGACTGCGTGCGCTGAACGAGGCCGACGTGATACTGCACGATCGCCTGGTCAGCGTGGAGGTGCTGGCGCTGGCACGCCGCGATGCCGAGCGCATCGAGGTGGCCAAACAGGCCGGTAACCATCACACCACGCAGGCGCAGATCAACGCACTGATGCTTGAACACGCCAGCGCCGGGCGTCGCGTGGTGCGCCTGAAGGGCGGTGATCCGTTCGTGTTCGGGCGGGGCGGCGAAGAGCTGGAGTTCCTGCGCAGCCACGGCATTCCCTATGAGGTGGTGCCAGGCATCACGGCCGCCCTGGCCTGCGCCGCGTATGCAGGCATCCCGCTGACCCATCGCGAGTACGCCCAATCCGTGCGGCTGGTGACGGCCCATTGCCAGAACTCCAACGACACGCTGGACTGGCGCGCGCTGGCACAGGAGCGCCAGACCCTGGCCGTCTACATGGGCACCAGCGAGCTGCCGGTGATCCGTAGCCGACTGCTGGAACACGGTCGTTCGGCCGGCACCCCGTTTGCGCTGGTGGAAAACGGCTCACGCCCGGAGCAGCGGGTGGTGACCGGCACGCTGGCCAACCTGGTGGAACAGGCCAGCCTGCACGATGTCAGGTCGCCCGCGCTACTGATCATCGGTGAAGTGGCCAGCCTGGCGTCCACTCTGTCATGGTTCGGCAGCCCGCCCGTGGGCACCGTGCCGGGGCAGCCGCCCGCGCAGTCGAAGGCGGCCGCGGCTTGACACAACCTTTCCCCTGACGGGCGCACCATCGCGCCCTCTGTCTTTCTTATCCACGCCGAGTTCCGGAGCCACGCCATGATTTACGACAGCATCCTCGACACCATTGGCAACACGCCCATCGTGCGCCTGCATCGCCTGGCGCCGAAGCACGTGACGGTGTATGCCAAGGTGGAGGCGTTCAACCCGGCGGGTTCGGTCAAGGATCGTCTGGCTTACGCCATCATCATCGATGCCGAACAGCGCGGCGTGCTCAAGCCGGGCCAGACGGTGGTGGAAGCCACCTCCGGCAACACCGGCGTGGCCCTGGCGGCAGTCTGTGCCGCGCGTGGCTATCCTTTCGTGGCCGTGATGACGGAAACCTTCTCCATCGAGCGCCGCAAGCTGATGCGCGCCTACGGCGCCAAGGTGGTGCTGACGGCGGCAGCCGAGCGTGGCACCGGCATGGTGCGCAAGGCGAAGGAGCTGGCCGACAAGCACGGCTGGTTCCTGGCCAGCCAGTTCGAGAACCCGGCCAACCCTGCGTATCACCGCAATACCACCGCACCGGAAATCCTGCGTGATTTCGCCGGCAAGCGACTGGATTATTTCGTCACCGGCTGGGGCACGGGCGGCACGCTCACCGGTGTGGGCGAGGTGCTTAAGGTGGCGCGCCCGGAAGTGAAGATCATCGCCAGTGAACCGGCCGGTGCGTCGTTGCTG
Organism: Dyella telluris; assembly: GCF_014297575.1. NCBI lineage: Bacteria > Pseudomonadati > Pseudomonadota > Gammaproteobacteria > Lysobacterales > Rhodanobacteraceae > Dyella > Dyella telluris. The sequence goes on from NZ_CP060412.1 coordinate 4,044,175, forward strand.
TCGGGCAAGGAGTGGGCGCCGCACAAGATCCAGGGCTGGACGCCGGATTTCGTGCCGGGCGTGCTCAATCGCGCGGTGGCCGACCAGATCGTGCCGGTGGACGATGTGCTGGCGCGCGATACGTCGCGGGCGCTGGCGCAGAAGGAAGGCATTTTCGTGGGTATTTCGGCGGGTGCCACGGTGGCGGCAGCGCTGCAGGTGGCCAAGGATGCGCCGGAGGGGGCGGTGTTGCTGGCGATGTTGCCGGATACGGGTGAGCGGTATCTGTCGACGTTCTTGCTTGAGGGTGTGAATGAGGGTTCGGACGAGGTGGAGTGAGTCCTCGTCGGTTTGTTTTCTCCCTCTCCCCTTGTGGGAGAGGGTTGGGGTGAGGGGTGGGTGCTCGCCTCAGACTTTATTTCCCTCACTGTCATCCCAGCGAAAGCTGGGATCAAGTGCCTCTGCTCTTGGTCTCCGGTCTCGCGCGTTTCCGCGATCTGGCCGCTTACGCCGCGGAGGCGTTTCGACCTCCTGCCGGAGGCCGAGTCACTTTTCTTTGCTGGCCCAAAGAAAAGTAACCCAAAGAAATGGCCTTAAAGGCTGGCAGCATGCCGATGGGATAAGCCCGAACGGCTGAGGAACGGTGTTGCTTGGCAACCTCCGCCTCTACACAGCGGGTACTTCCAAGCGCTTCGCAACGCGCCGAAGCGGAGAGGACTTAACGCGGAGCGTCGTGCAGCTTTGCGGCACCTCCTTCCTTGCCACTAGGGTGTTCACGTTGAACATGACCTGTCGCTCGTCCTCTCCCGTTCGGGAGAGGACTGGGGTGAGCACTGAGGCAAGCTAGGAACGCGCTTCACACGGTGCGAGTCCCCCTGTAGGAGCGCACTTTGTGCGCGACCGCAGCGCAACGTCGTTACCCGCTCCTCACGATGGTCGCGAAATATCGCTCCGCAGACTCAACGCGAAGCGTCGATTTCGCCCCTGGCATCGCGGGTCGTTCTCGCTGATCTGCGCGACACTTTCCGCTGACTCGCCTCCCACTCATCCAGCAACTTTTTCCCCACGCACGCCAGCGAATCAATGGCCGGCAACAGCTCGCGGCCCAGCGGTGTCAATGAGTACTCGGCAGACGGCGGTGACGTATCGAGCACGCGTCGCATCACCAGTCCACGCGTTTCCAGTTCGCGCAGGCGTGCACTCAGCACGCGTGCGGAGATGCGGGGGATATCGTGACGCAACTCGCCGAAGCGGCGGGGTTCGCCGCTGAGCTGCCAGATGACGTTGGGTGCCCAGGCACCACGCAACAGGCCCAGGACTTCGCTGAGAGGGCAGCCGGGAGGCGGGGCGACTTTGCTTTTGCGTACGGGCAGGCCCATGGCGGTGGTTTCCTTCGGAGCCGTCCGGTAACCCGGCGGTTACCGCATTCTACGGGTTACGGGTGGTTAGGTGGTATCCAACAGTAACCATGAGGGCTAGCATCATTGGTCTGCGCGAGCCCGGGTCGCGTTGATCCCGTCCCCTATGGAGAAGCCATCATGAAGCTCTATTACGCCGCGGGCGCCTGCTCGCTGTCGCCGCATATCGTTGCGCTGGAAGCAGGTATCCCGGTGGAACTGGAAAAGGTCGATACCAAGGCCAAGCGCACGGCGAGTGGTGAGGACTACCTGAAGATCAACCCCAAAGGCTACGTGCCGGCACTGAAGCTCGACAACGGCGAGCTGCTGACCGAAGGCCCCGCCATCGTGCAGTACCTGGCGGATCTCAAGCCCGAAAGCAGCCTCGCGCCCGCCAATGGCACCACCGAGCGTTACCGCCTGCAGGAAGTGCTCGGCTACATCAACTCCGAATTGCACAAGACTTACTCGCCGCTGTTCAAGGCGGAAACGCCCGATGCGACGCGCGAGGAGCGCAAGGAATACCTGCGCAAGCGCTACGCCTTGCTCGACCAGCACCTGGCCGCGCACGAGTGGCTGGTCGGCGATCATTTCACCGCGGCGGATGCCTATCTGTTCACGGTGACCAACTGGGCGCAGCACGTGAACGTCGATCTCTCCGGTTTCCCGGCGATCCTGGCGTTCCAGAAGCGCGTGGCCGAGCGCCCGAACGTGCAGGCGGCGCTGAAGGCGGAAGGCCTGCTCAAGGCTGCCTGAGGTGGCTTCGATGTGCCCGGCGCCTGCCGGGCACATCACTTGGTGTGGCACTGGACCCCGCCGTCTGCCGGGACGGTGCCGCTGTCGCGGATGGTCCTGTTCGGCGACCCCGCAGTGCCTTCAGCGGCAGAGCATCTTCCGGTTGTCGGCGCCGGGAACATCGCTCTCGCATTTCTTCCTGACGGCGGCGAGGCAGTTTTCGATGGTCTTCTGGTCGTTCGGCAGGCGCTGGTGCGGGCGGCAGACGGGCAGGGGCGCGGTGACTTCCACGCAGCTGGCGATGAGGGTCAGGTTGAGTCCGCGCATGCCGTAGCTGCAGCTGTTCCACACCAGTGAACTGATGGCGGGCAACGGCTGCATCTGCTGCAGGCGCTCATAGGCGCGCTGGTTGCCCTTGCGGCAGGCATCGTTGTCGCAGGCGTCGAGTACTACCCGCCGTTGCGTGTCGCTGTACGGCTTTTTGGCCTCTTCGGCATCGACGGCCTGCAGCACGCCGAGCTGGATCAGTTGCCGCAGGGTCTCGCGGGTTTCCGCAGACAGGCCATCGTGCAATTCGACACGGACATTCGCGGCGAAACGGGCAGCGATGGTGCTGCGGATCTGCGCGGCCGTGGTGATGGCCTTGTCGTCTTGCGTACAGTCGATCTTGTCGCCACTGGGGGCGAGCGAGCCGTCCAGCGGCAGGGCCTGCCAGCCGCCTTGTTGGCGATACGCCACCCAGTTGTAGACGTCGATGGATTCATCGGTGCCGAGGACCGCACCGTCTTCCTGCTTGAGCGCGCACAGGTAGGCGAAATCGCCATCCTTGACCAGATCCTTCACCACGAAGCGCACGTTCTCGTCGCCGCGTGCGGCGTTGAGGATGGCGGCGCGATCAGGATCATTGCGGTCGATGTCGGCCGCCGTGACGCTGAGCGAAGCCAGCGTCAACGGCAGCAGTGCCATCGCCGCGAGGCGGCGAAGCGCATTCCTTTGTATTCGAGCGATCCTTGCCGTTGCTTGGGTATCAGATGTTCTTGGCCAGCGGCTCGGCGAGGCCGATATAGCCGCCCGGCGTCAGGTCGAGCAGGCGCTGCCTGGCATCGGCCGGCAGGTCCAGGCCGGTGATGAACTCGCGCATCGAATCCTTGGTGATGCCCTGGCCGCGGGTAAGGGCCTTCAGCTGCTCGTACGGCTCCGGAAGGCCATAACGGCGCATCACCGTCTGCACGGCTTCGGCCAGCACTTCCCAGCTGGCGTCCAGATCGGCAGCGAGACGGTCGGCGTTCACCGTGAGCTTGCCCAGGCCCTTCTTCAGCGATTCCAGCGCCACCATGGTGTGGCCGAACGCCGTGCCCAGCGCACGCAGCACGGTGGAGTCGGTCAGGTCGCGCTGCCAGCGGCTGATCGGCAGCTTCTCGGCGAAGTGGCCGAGCAGGGCGTTGGCCAGGCCGAAGTTGCCTTCGGCATTTTCAAAGTCGATCGGGTTGACCTTGTGCGGCATGGTCGACGAACCGACTTCGCCGGCCTTCAGCGCCTGCTTGAAGTAGCCCAGCGAGATGTAGCCCCAGACGTCGCGCGCCAGGTCGATCAGGATGATGTTGGCGCGGCGCACCACGTCGCAGTACTCGGCCACGCCGTCATGCGGCTCGATCTGCGTGGTGTAGGCGTTGTAATCCAGGCCCAGGCTTTCCACGAAGCGCTGCGAGAAACCACGCCAGTCGAGTTCCGGATAGGTGATGGCGTGCGCGTTGTAGTTGCCCACGGCGCCATTGATCTTGCCTGGGATTTCCACCGCGGCGAGCTGCTTGCGCTGGCGCTCCAGGCGGGCCACCACGTTGGCCAGCTCCTTGCCCAGCGTACTCGGCGAAGCCGTCTGGCCGTGCGTGCGCGACAGCATCGGCAGGCCGGCGTTGGCATGGGCCAGCTCGCGCAGCTTGGCGATGATGCCGTCGAAGGCCGGCAGCAGCACCTGGTCGCGCGCATCGCGCAGCATCAGTGCGTAGGACAGATTGTTGATGTCCTCGCTGGTGCAGGCGAAATGCACGAACTCCTTGGCCTGCGCGAGCGAGGCGTCGTTGCCGATGCGTTCCTTGATGAAATACTCCACCGCTTTCACATCGTGATTGGTGGTGGCTTCGATGGTCTTGATGCGCGCGCCGTCATCCACGCTGAAGTCGGCCGAGATGCCCTTGAGCTTCGCCACCTGGTCGGCGGTAAAGGCGGGCAGCTCCACGATGCCCTTGTCCGCGGCCAGGGCCAGCAGCCACTCGATTTCCACGTGCACGCGACGGTGCATCAGGCCGAACTCGCTGAAGATCGGGCGCAGCGTTTCGACCTTGCTGGCGTAACGGCCGTCCAGCGGCGACAGGGCGGTCAGGGCATGGGAGGACATCGGGGAGTTCCGGAGGCGGGAAATGGGGGATTTTACAACAGGGGGGAGGGGGTGTCTGGGGGCGCTGGCAGGCGGCGGTTTTGCCCGCTCTACCGGTCGGGAGAGGGGGCGCGAGAGGGCCCGCCTCGTGGTCTCCTTCTTTGGTCGTCACCCCCTGCGGGGGCAGGGGTCCAGTGACTTTGTTCTTGGCCTTCGGTCTCGCGCGTTTCCGCCACCTGGTCGCCTACGCGGCGGGCGTTCCGACCTCCTGCCGGAGGCCGGGTCACTTTTCTTTGCTTGCCCAAAGAAAAGTAACCAAAAGAAAAGGCACCCCCATCGCGGCGCCGGCCGGTGGAGCCGGCCAGTCCGTGAGGGTCGGCCGGGCTTTTCGACAGGACATCCATGTCCTGTCGAAAAGGGATCGGCATCCCTGCCGATCCCCCTGCGGGCCTGTCGACCGCCCCTCACCGCCGCTCAAGGGGGCGGGTAGGTCAAGAGCTAGAGCCGGAGCCGAAGGCTCGTGCAGCTGCGCTGCACATCGCGTTGCGCTGCAATGGCCTATCGCGTGCCGGCTTAGCTTGTCTGTAGGAGCGCACCCTGTGCGCGACCACCTGACGGAGCGGTATCGAAAGGACGCTGCGGTCGCGCACAAGGTGCGCTCCTACAGGGGGTGTCTCGCACCGTGTGAAGCCCGATTTTCTCTTGCCTCAGTTCCCACCCCAGTCCTCTCCCGAACGGGAGAGGACGAGCGACAGGTGATGTTCAACGTGAACACCCGAGTGGCAAGGAAGAAGGTGCCGCGAAGCGGCACGACGCTCCGCGTTAAGTCCTTTCCGTGCCGGCGCGTTGCGAAGCGCCTGGAAGTACCCGCTGTGTAGAGGCGGAGGTTGCCAAGCAGCAACGTCCCTCAGCCGCTCGGGCTTATCCCACCGGCATGCTGCCAGCCTTTAAGGCCATTTTCTTTGGGTTACTTTTCTTTTGGGCCAGCAAAAGAAAAGTGACTCGGCCTCCGGCAGGAGGTCGAAACGCCTCCGCGGCGTAAGCGGCCGTCTAGCGGGAACGCGCGAGACCAAAGGCCAAGTGCAAAGGCGCTGGATTCCCGCTTTCGCGGGAATGACGGTGAGGGAAATGCAGCGTGAGGCGAGCACCCGCCCCTCACCCCAGCCCTCTCCCCGGAGGGGAGAGGGAGCCAGAGCCGAAAGGCAGAGCGCCCCCCCCTTGGCGGCGCACTAACGCGCCCCGACCTATAGTCCCCGACATCCCCCGAAGGAATCGCCACACCATGAGCCAGTTTCGCATCGAGCACGACAGCATGGGTGAACTCAAAGTGCCGTCCAAGGCGCTCTACGGCGCCCAGACGCAACGCGCCGTGGACAATTTCCCCATCTCCGGCATGCACCTGCCGCGTGCCTTCATCCGCGCCCTGGGCCTGATCAAGGCTGCGGCGGCGGACGCGAATTTCCTGCTGGGGTATCTGAAGAAAACCCAGGCGCATGCCATCCGCAAGGCGGCGCTGTCGGTGGCGCAGGGCGAGTATGACGACCAGTTTCCCATCGACGTGTTCCAGACCGGTTCGGGCACCAGCACCAACATGAACGCGAACGAGGTGATTGCCCATCTCGCCAGTCGCGGGGGCGGCAAGGTGCATCCCAACGATCACGTCAATTACGGGCAGAGCTCCAATGACGTGATCCCCACGGCCATCCACGTGAGCGCCACGCTCACCACCAGCGAGCAGCTGCTGCCAGCGCTGAAGCACCTCAAGCGCACCATCGAGCGGCGCGCGCGTCAGTTGCGCAATGTGCCCAAGACGGGGCGCACGCACCTGATGGATGCCATGCCGGTGACGTTCGGGCAGGAGCTGTCGGGTTGGGCGGCGCAGATCGGCTCGGCCATCGAGCGCATCGAGGACAGCCTCACCCGCATGCGTCGCCTGCCGCTGGGCGGCACGGCCGTGGGCACGGGCATCAATGCCGACCCCAAGTTCGGTGCGTCGGTGGCGCTCGAACTGAAGAAGCTCACCGGCGTGCGCTTCGATTCGGCGGACAATTTCTTCGAAGGCATGGCCGGGCAGGACGCCGCGGTGGAGTTGTCGGGCCAGCTCAAGGCGCTTGCCGTGGCGCTGATGAAGATCGCCAACGACCTTCGCTGGATGAATTCCGGTCCGCTTGCCGGGCTGGGCGAGATCGAGCTGCCGGCGCTGCAGCCGGGTTCGTCGATCATGCCGGGCAAGGTGAATCCGGTCATTCCGGAGGCGACTGCCATGGTCGCTGCGCAGGTCATCGGCAATGACGCGGCCATCACCATCGCCGGCCAGTCCGGCAACTTCCAGCTCAACGTGATGCTGCCGCTGATCGCGCACAACCTGCTGCAGTCCATCGGCATCCTGTCCAATGTCAGTGTGCTGCTGGCCGACAAGGCCATCGCCGGTTTCAAGGTGAACACGGCGCGGGTGAAAGAGGCGCTGGACAAGAACCCCATCCTGGTCACCGCGCTCAATCCGGTGATCGGTTACGAGAAGGGCGCGGCCACGGCCAAGCAGGCGTACAAGGAAAAGCGTCCGATCATGGACGTGGCGCTGGAAACGACCGGATTGCCGAAGGCCGACCTGCAGAAGCTGCTCGATCCGATGGCGCTCACCAAGGGCGGCATCCATGGTGGTGGAGGCGGTGGCGGCTAGAACGTCGCCACGCCGCTCTTCATGTAGGAGCGCACTTGTACGCGACAAGACGGTCTGGCGATACCCGCCAGGTCGCGGTCGCGCACACGTGCGCTCCTGCAAGGGCCATGCAAAGCGGTTGCTTGTCAGTGCTTCGCACTGCTTCGGCACTTCTCGATGGTGGTGTCGGTCAACGCTTGCCCGTAGGGCTTGAACGCTTCCATCTGGCCGGACAGCTCGTCCTGCACCGACTTCATCTCGACCAGGTCATCGCAGATCTTCGATACGGCCAGGCGCACATCCGCGGCTGCGGCGTCCATCTTCTGCCGGGTTTCCTCGGAACTCTCCGCGCCGGTCATCTTGCCGGCAACGGTGCCCAGTGCCTTGGATGCGGTTTCGGCGCCGGCCTTGCCGACCGCCACGGCGTCCGCGTGCATTTTCAGCGCCGCGGCGTTGTAGCGCTGCAGCTGCGCGCGCTGGGCATCGCTCACGGCAATCTCGTGGCCGTCCACGGCGAACTGACCCTGCGGGTTCACCGTGGCATGGGGTACGCCGTCTGCCTTGATGGTGACGACCTGGTCGTGCAGGGTGATGTGGCTGTTGATGATGTCGGTGTTGCCGCCAAACACCTGGGTGTCGTCCAGGGAGCCGTTGCATCCGGCGGTGAGCACGGCCAGCGCAAGCACGCAGGGGAGGTGGCGGAACGACATGGCGGGACTCCTTGGCAGTGGAGAGTCGGCGGGTGGATTCGCCGGTGACGCCCCATCGTAGACACGTCGATGGCGGTCCTGCCTGTCCCTATCGTCACGGCTCCGGGGCATCCGGCACGCCAAAAAGGATGTCCCGCCTGCACCCCCGCTTCCTTGCGGAAGATGCAGACGGGACATGACTGTCAACCGTGGTGTGGTCCCCGGCGATGCACCGGGCGAAGCGTGATCAGTCGGAGGACACCGTGACGCCGGGCTTGCCGTTGTCGTCGCGGTCCTTGCCACAATCGTCCACTTCCTTCTGCGTCAACGTGGCGTAGGGCTGGAAGGCCGGCATGGCCGCCGCCAGTTTCTGCTGCGATGCCAGCAGGTCCGGCATGCGCGAGCACAACTTGAGGGCCGCGGCCTGGATCTTGTCAGTCTGTGGCTTGATGCTGGCCTCGATGGCCTTGTCGCTCTTGCCGGTCAGCGCACCGACGATGGCCTGCTTGGCGATATCCACGCCCATGCCGGCGCTGGCAGCGCCCACGTCCATACCGGCGCTGGCGATGCCGGTGATCTGCTGGCGGTAGTCCAGCAACAGGGCGTGCTGCTCGGGCGTTGCATCTTGCGTCTTGCCGGCGATCACCAGGTCGCCCTTCGGCGTGATCACGGCCTTCGGGCGGGTGTCCTTGTCATTGTGGGAGTGGTTTCTGAAATGCACGCCACTATTGACGTCGATGTCCTGGGTGGCCAGTTCGACCTTGGCCTGCTCGATGCCCTTCTGGACTTCGGCGGCGATCACCGACGGTGATGTCTGCTGGTCCACTTCCTTGGCGGCCTTGGCCATGTCGCTGTCGGCGTCATGGCCGGACTGACTGCAGGCCGCCAGAGGCATCAGCAGGGCCAGTGCCATGGCGCGTCGGGCGAGTGCGTTGATCTTCATCATGTGTTCCCCCAGGGCGAATGCGGTTGGATGTCAGCTGTCGTCGCGGACCCGGCGGAACCAGATGGCGCCAGCGATAAGCGCTGCACCGGCGACCACACCAATCCACAGGTTGGGCGAAGCGAGCAGGCCGTAGGTGTGGGCCGGGGAGATGGCGGCCAGCGGGTTGTTCTGCTCCAGGTCGCCCATGCTTTCCAGGCCGTGCTTGTCGAAAATCAGGGCCGAGCCGGGGAAGACGCTGAGCAGCACACGCTGCACCACATTGCCCCAGAACCACGCCGTGGGACGGTTGAACTGACCCATGATGCCGAACCAGCTGACCAGCAGACCCAGCACCACCGGCACCGCCACCGCCCACAGGAAGGGCTTGCTGCGTGCGCCGGACGAGCAGAGCATCAGCCAGCCGATGGCGGGCATCGCCCACAGGGCATACAGCGGTACGTTGCTGATCAGCGAAACGATGGCGCGCAGGGGGTGGGCGAGGGTGAGCAGTTGCCAGGCGTTGACGCCGTGGAAGGACAGCACGATGGCGAACAGCATCAGTTGCAGCAGCCCGCAGATGACGCTGACCACCACGGCGATCACCGGTGCCACGAGCGCTGCGCTGGCTACCTTGGAGAGCACCGTGCTGGTGTTGGACACCGGCAGGGACTTCCAGAAAAGCACGCTGCGGTCACGGCGGTCGTCATAGAGCGAGCCGAGGCAGTAGAACAGCACCACCATGCCCATGACGATGCCGATCAGGCCCATCGAGGAAATCATGGCGACATCCGCCGCCGCGCCCACCTGTGCCCAGTCGCCGGCATCGGCGTGGCGCAACATCATGCCAATGTCGTTGCCGCCGATCTGCACGCCGTGATTGGCGCTGAGCACCTCGGCCGCGATGATGGCCATGATGTTCAGGACCAGGAAGATGCCGCCGGTCACCACCGGCGCCCACAGGAAGCCACCGCGGTGTTCCCAGAATTCACGCTTCATGAGCCAGTAGAAGGTTTTCATGCGTAGGTCCCCTTCATGGTGGCGACAAACAGGTCGCTGACGGTCGGGCGACGGACTTCGCCCATGCTTTCCAGCGTGGCGCGGTCCGCACCGTCGAACAGGAAGATGCTCTTGCCGAACACCTGGCGTTCGTCCAGCGGCTTGAGGCTGCGCGCTGCGGCTGCCTTGTCGGAACTCACCATCACTTCGGCGAATCGCTCGCCCACGGCGTCCATGTCGGCATCCAGCACGATCTTGCCGTCCCGGATGAACATCAGGTCGGTAAGGATGTGTTCGATCTCTTCCACCTGGTGCGTGGTGACGATGATGGTCTTGTTCTCGTCGAAATAATCTTCCAGCAGGCTCTGGTAGAACTGCTTGCGATACAGGATGTCCAGGCCCAGCGTGGGTTCGTCCAGCACCAGCAGGCGGGCGTCGATCGCCATCACCAGCGCCAGGTGCAGCTGCACGATCATGCCCTTGGACATCTGCTTCACGCGCTGGTTGGGCGTGAGCTTGGTACGGGCGAGGAAAGCCTCGCACTTGGCGCGATTGAAGCGCGGATGCACGTTGGCCACGAAATCGACGGCCTCGCTCACCCGGATCCAGCGGGGCAGCACCGCCACGTCGGCGATGAAGCACACCTGTTCCATCAGCTTGTCGCGCTGGGTGCGCGGGTCAAAGCCCAGCACGCTCAGGTCACCCTTGAAATCGGTCAGGCCCAGGATGGCCTTGAGCGCCGTGGTCTTGCCGGCGCCGTTGGGGCCAATCAGCCCCACGATGCGGCCGGACTCGATGCGGAAGCTCACGTCGTTCAGCGCCAGCGCATTCTTGTACGTCTTGGTGAGGCCATGGGCCGTCACAACCGCGTTCATGATTGGCTCCCTTCCGGGCCGGCCGGGGATTCCGGTGCTTCGCGCAACAGGGTTTTCAGGTCCAGCCCGAGGCGCTGCAGCCTGGCGAACAGCGAAGGCCATTCTTCGCGCAGGAACCGCTCGCGCTCGGACTTGAGCAGTGCTTCCCTCGCTCCATCGATGACGAACATGCCCAACCCCCTCCTTTTCTCCACCAGTTGATCGTCGACCAGTTCCTGGTACGCCTTGGACACGGTGAGCGGATTGATCTGGAAATCCGCAGCAACCTGGCGTACTGACGGCAGCGGGTCGCCCTCGTTCAAGGCGCCGTCCAGAATCATCGCCACCACGCGTTCGCGGAGCTGGCGGTAGATCGGGACGCTGTCGTTCCAGGTGATGGTCATACATTTATTCCTTGCTGATACGGCCGAACTTGTTGCTGCCAAAAGAATAGTAGGGCATGGCCAGCGGGCTCCCGATGCGGGTGCTGGCGGCCTCGGGGGCCAGCAGCGGCAGCATGGTGACGGTGGCAACACCGGCGTCGGCCAACAGGGCGGCGGCGCGCATGTCTTCAGCCGACGGGCGGACCACCACCGGAGCCAGGTCAATGACCTTGACGCCGTTGATCTCACTGACGGGGAGACTGTAGACGTTGGAGTGGATGGCGGCCAGGCCTACCGTGGTGAACAGGGCAGCGGCGGTCAGAGCTAGCAGGTTGTTCGCTTTCATGGCGGGTCTCCTTTAGTGACCTCGTGGACCGGTGTTGTAGTGAACTATAACACCATATCCGAAACCGTCAATAGGACGGGCTGAAATTCGCAACATGACTGATGGCCTATAAGGCTGAACGAGATCCGGGGCAGGCCTGTGCCCGGAAGCCGGCGCTTATATTCGGGATGCGGGCCAGGCGCTGGCAGGGCCACCCATCAGGCATCGCAGGTGACAGCCATCACCCCGCGCCGGGCGGACGGGCCGCGTGCTTCAATGACGCCACCACCCCAAGGGGAGCGCCGTATGGATGTCGGTCTGGCCGGGAAGGTTGTCGTGGTCACCGGGGCGAGCAAGGGCATAGGCCTCGCCTGTGCCATGGCGTTCGCACGCGAGGGCGCCAAGGTGGTGGGCGTGTCGCGCGACATGGGGCACCTGCACGCCGCGCAACACGACCTGCAGCGCGAAGGGCTGCACATGGAGGTCGCCGCGGCCGACCTGCGCGAAAGCGTCGCGGCGCAGTTGGTGGCCGAATACATCGAGAACGCGTTCGGGCCGATCGAGGTGCTGGTGAATTGCGCCGGCGCCGCGAAGCGCACGCCGCCCGCCGAGCTTCACGCCGATGCCATGCATGCCGCCATGCAGGCGAAGTACTTCACGTACATGCACATCATCGATCCGGTGATCCGCCGCATGGCGGCGCATAACCACGGCAGCATCGTGAACGTGGTCGGGCAGGGCGGGCGGCAGGCCAGCCCGCTGCATATCGGTGGCGGTGCGGCCAATGCGGCGCTGATGCTGGCCTCGGTGGGCTATGCGAAGGCATACGCATCCAAGGGCGTGCGCGTGAACGTGATCAATCCCGGCCTGACGCGCACGGGTCGCGTGCAGGAAGGGCTCGATGCGGAATCGCGCGCCACCGGCCGCCCGGCGGACCAGATCCTTGCTGCGCAACTGGAAGAGATTCCGCTGGGTCGCATGGCCGAGCCGCGCGAGATCGCGAATGTGGCAGTGTTCCTGGCGTCGCCACTGGCCAGCTATGTCACCGGCGCCGTCATTCCCATGGACGGTGGCAAGACCAGCGTGAGCTGACGCGCGGGCTCATGGTCATGTACGGCACGGATGTGGCGAAGGCATCGCATGTCCCTGCGAAGGGCCGTGGCATCGTCGATGCCGGAAACGCGCATATGCGCACCGTTTCACATTACTTTTATGCCTGTTTCTTTAATCGTTTCACACGAGTGACGATGTTTGTTGCGCTGATGCGCGAAGTGGGCGAGGCGTCTGCTCTGCATATCGCGTCGCGGCTTCACCGCAGTCCGTGGGAACGCCACGGATGCGAAGCGGCCTCATCGTCTGCAGGGGCATGAGCGTGGAGGCGTTGCAACGCGTCGGAGGTGGCAAGGCGTTGCGCCCGGGGTTTCCGCGGATCGTGTGGGTACGTTGATGAAGGCAGCAACGCGGGACAAGGATCTGCCCCTCCAGTCAGCCCGTCCGATGACGTTCCGTAACTGACTCAAGGCAACATTCCATGCGGCCATTTCGTTCTTTCCGGTTGGGCTTGTTGATGCTGGGGTGCTGGGTGATCGTCGGCGCCCATGCGTTTGCCGTCGACGACCTTGCCCGCGGCGCCACGACATCCACGCCAGCGCATGCGCAACCGGCATCCGCCGCGACCATCGCCGCTCCGGAAGACAGCACGTCCGTTGCTTCGCCCTCCGGCGTGGCGCGCGACCTCACGCTGAAGCAGATGGGTTCCTACGGCGCCATCAAGTTGCGCGGGCAGGACCCGAACGGCACCTTGAATGTTTCCGTGCGCAACGACGAAGTGGTGACGGGCGCAAAGCTGCATCTGGTCTATACGTATTCGCCGTCGCTGATCTACTCGCTGTCGCACATCAAGGTGTATCTCAACGGCGAAGTCGTGGCCACCTTGCCGATGGACAAGGAAACGGCAGGGCAGACCGTCAGCAAGGATGTCGTGCTCGATCCGCGCCTGTTCACTGATTTCAATCGCATTGGCCTGCAGATGATCGCGCACTACACGCTCGATCACTGCGAGGACCCGTATCACTCTTCCATGTGGACGGACATCAGCCCCGACACCACGTTGACCCTGACCACCTCCAACATCGGTCTGCCCAACAGCCTGGCGCTGCTGCCCGCACCGTTCTTCGATCGTCGCGACAACCGCGCGCTGGTGCTGCCGTTCGTGTTGCCCGCGCAGGCCGATGCACCAACCTTGCGCGCCGCGGGCGTGGTGTCGTCGTGGTTCGGTGCGCTGGCTGGCTGGCGTGGTGCGCGCTTCCCGGTGACACCGACGGCACCGGCCGATTCGCATGCCATCGCGTTTGCCTTGCCCAACGCCATGCCTGCCGGCGTGAAGCTTGATGAGATCAAGGGCCCCACGGTGATCGTGATGCCCAACCCGGCGAGCCCGCCGGAATCGGGCCGCAAGCTGCTGGTGCTGGCGGGGCGCGACACGAAGGAGCTGCAGGAAGCCGCCAATGCGCTGGTGCTTGGTCAGGTCGGCATGTCGGGTGACCGGGCCATCGTGAAGTCGGTGGATCTGGGGCCCGAACGCCGTCCCTATGACGCACCCAACTGGGCGCCGGTGGATCGCCAGGTGAGCTTCAAGGAGCTGGTCACCGACCCGGGCCAGCTGGAAGCGGCCGGCTTCAATCCATCGCCGATCCGCGTCGACGTACGCCTGCCGCCGGATCTGTTTGCATGGGCGCGCCACAGCGTGCCGTTGAACGTGAGCTACCGTTACACCGCGCCATCCAACTACAACGACTCGGTGCTCAACATCGGCGTCAACGATCAGTTGCTGCGTTCGGTGCGCCTGCGGCCGGCCGATCCGTCGGGCGTGGAGCGCCAGTTCAACGTGCCGCTGATGTCGGGATCTGAAGCCCGTGGTTCGGAAGAGATCCGCGTGCCGGCGCTGCGCATCGGCAGCACCAACCAGTTCCAGTTCCAGTTCCACATGGATTCACAGAAGACGGGGCTGTGCGTTTCTGCCGCCACCGACAGTGCGCGTGCCGCGGTCGATCCGGATTCAACCATCGACTTCAGCCAGTTCGTGCACTACACGGCCATGCCGAACCTGGCGTTCTTCGCCACCAGCGGCTATCCGTTCACGCGCATGGCGGATCTTGCCGACAGCGCCGTGGTGATTCCGGATGCGCCGGACGTGCACGAGCAGGAAACCATCCTTGCCCTGCTGGGCCAGATGGGGCGCTGGAGCGGCCTGCCTGCCTTGCGTGTGTCGCTGGTGCCCACCAGCGCCGTGGAATCCGTGCGCGACCGCGACCTGCTGGTGATCGGTACGGGTTCGGGCAGCAGCTTGATGGAGAAGTGGGGCAAGGGCCTTCCCATGCTGATCCAGCGCAGCGAGAACGACCTTGCACTGCGCGAGCCGGCCGATCGCATGCGGGCCAATGCGCCGACCGGGCGAGCGGCGCTGAGCGTCAACGGCCCCACCGCGGCGTTCGTGGCATTCCAGTCGCCGTATACCAAGGGCAAGAGCGTGGTGGCGCTGGCAGCCAGTGCATCCGATCGCCTGGGCGACCTGCTGGATGTGCTCGGCGACGATGCGCGGGTGAATGAAGTACGCGGCGACCTTACCGTGGTGCGTCAGAAAGTCGTGGTGGGGCTCACCGTGGGCGACACCTACTACGTGGGCCACCTGCCGTGGTACGCGTGGGTGTGGGTGCATATTTCCAAGTACCCAGCGCTGATGGCGCTCGCCGGCATCCTGGCTGGCCTGTTCGTGGCCTTGACGGTGTTCTGGGCACTGGGCCGGCTCGCCGCGCGTCGCCTGGAACGGTGATCGATGCGACGACTGCCGATGTCATTGCTGCGCGTGCTATGGGTCGCTACCGCGATGTTCGCCTCCGGTAGCGCCCTGGCGGCATCCTGCGCGTGGCCGGACTGGGACCACTTCAGGCAGAACACGGTGAGCGCGGACGGCCGTGTCATCGACGCCAGTACGCCCGAACAGGTCACCGTGTCCGAGGGGCAGGCGTATGCACTGTTCTTTGCCTTGGTGGCGAACGATCGCGCCACCTTCGATCGCCTGCTCAACTGGACGCAGAACAATCTGGCGCAGGGTGACCTTACGCAGCATCTGCCCGCATGGCACTGGGGCCGGCGCGAAGCCAAACCCGGCGACACGACACCGAGCTGGGGCGTGCTCGACAGCAACCCTGCGTCGGATGCCGACATCTGGATTGCCTACACGCTGCTCGAAGCCGGCCGCCTGTGGCACGAGCGCAGCTACACCGCGCTGGGCACGGTGTTGGCGCGCTCCATCGTGGCGAAAGAAACCGCCATGCTGCCGGGCCTTGGCCGCACCGTGTTGCCGGGGCCGGTGGGCTTTCATCCGCAGGACGATGCGTGGCGCCTCAACCCGAGCTACGTGCCGTTGCAGGTCATGCATCACCTGGCGAGCGCATTGCCCGAGCAACCGGAATGGAAGGCCATGCTCGACAGCTCGGCGAAGCTGGTGACCGGCACCGCCCCGCACGGTTATTCGCCGGACTGGGTGATCTACCGGAGCGGCAAGGGTTTCGGCCCGGACGAGGCCACCAAGGCCGAAAGCGCATACAACGCCATCCGCGTTTACCTGTGGGCCGGCATGCTGGCCGCGGACGCGCCGGGTCGCGCGGCAGCGCTGGACGCCTTCCGGCCGCTGGCTGATTTCGTGGCCGCGCACGGCTTTCCGCCCGAGCGGGTGGATACGCAGACCGGCACGCCGGGCAGCAACGCCGGCAACGCGGGTTTTTCCGTCGCGGTGGCGCCGTAT
This sequence comes from Dyella telluris, assembly GCF_014297575.1. NCBI lineage: Bacteria > Pseudomonadati > Pseudomonadota > Gammaproteobacteria > Lysobacterales > Rhodanobacteraceae > Dyella > Dyella telluris. The sequence continues at coordinate 4,060,298 of NZ_CP060412.1, forward strand.
CTGGCGGCACTCGGCCGCAGCGACCTTGCACAGGCGCAAGTGCAACGTTCGCGTTCGCTGGCGACGCAGTCACCGCTGGGCTACTACAGCCAGGTGCTGGTGCTGTTCGGCCTTGGCTATCTGGATGGCCTGTATCGCTTCGATGCGGACGGCGCCGTTGTTCCAGCCTGGACATCCACGTGCCCCGCGCCGCGCTGAGCGACCTGTTCGTGCCTGCCATCGTGCTGGTGCTGGCCGGCAGCGCCGCGGCCATGGCGCAGTCGGCGGCACCGACACCCAGCCCGCAGATGAAACAGCTGCTGGATTCCGCGCGCGTGTGGCAAGCCAAGAACCGGCCGGACATGGCGCGCGGCATCGTGGAAAAGGCCTTGCTGATCGAGCCCAACCAGCCCGATGCCATGGCGTTGATGGGACAGATCGAGCTGACGTCGAACCGGCCCGCCGAAGCGGGGAAGTGGCTGCAGCAATTGCAGAAGCTTTATCCGACGCATCCCGCCACGCTGGAGCTGGCTGACGACTACCGGCTGGCCACCACCGACAAGACGGCGCTGGCCGAGGCGCGGCTGGATACGCGCGCGGGCAAGTCCGCCGAAGCCTGGCAGAAGATGCAGACCCTGTTTCCCCGTGGTGCACCCACCGGCCCGATGGCCCGCGACTACTATCGCGCCATGTCGGCCGCGGGCCAGCGCGACCGTGCCCTGAACGAACTGCGCGAACGCATGCGGCAAAATCCCGATGATCTCGGGCAGGCCCTGATCCTGGCCGACATGCTGACCGACCGCGACAACACGCGCATCGAAGGCCTGGACATCATCTATCGCGTCTACCAGCGCCAGGATGCCAACCGGCCTGAAGCACTGGAGCTGTGGCGACGCGCACTCAACAGCGCGGGCGACAACGATCCCGCCTACTACGTGTGGTATCAGCGCTACCTCAAGGAAGTGCCTGACGACGCCAGTGCCAAGTCCGCGCTGGCGGCGCTGGCCAAGAAGGGCGGTGCTACCTATGTGCCGCCGCCCAAGGGCGTCGCGGCTCCCAATACGCCGTCCTACAGCAGCGCACCATCGCCCACGGCGCGACAAGGTGCGGCGCTCGGTGAGCAAGGCCTGGCGAAGCTGCGTGACGGTCGCCACGACGAAGCGCGTGCCTTGTTCGCCCGTGCGCTGCAGCTTGATCCCGACAACGCCGGCAAGTGGCGCAGCCTGATGGCCACGGCCACGTTCTGGGGCACTCTGTCCAAAGCCCGCGCGGCCAATGACCAGGGGCATCCCGGGCAGGGCGAAGCGCTGGCGCGCGATGCGCTACGGCAACAGCCGAACCAGGCCGATGCAAAGAAGGTGCTGGCCACTTCGCTGATCGCGCAGAAAAAGTGGCCGGAAGCCGAAGCCATCCTGCGGCCCATGGTCGAAGCCAAACAGCCGGATCTCGATGCGCTGGACATGCTGGCCAGGCTGTTGGTCGACACGCATCGCGCCGACGAAATCACTCCGCTGATCGCCCATGCCGAACAGAACACCAAGGGCTCCGGCGAGGCGATGGCCAAGCTGCGCGCGCAGTTGTTCTCCATCGAAGCGGACCAGCTCATTGCCGAAGGCAAGCGCGGTGCTGCCGTGTTGAAGCTGGAAGACGCCGTGCGCCTCACGCCGCAGGATGCATGGCTGCGCTACACGCTGGCGCGCCAGTATCGCGAGCTTGGACTCCCGGCGCTGGGGCGTTCGGTGATGGAGGATGGCGTGCGCTACGCCGCAACACCGGACATGCGCTACGCCACCGCCCTCTATCTCAACTCGCTGGACGACATCGATACCGCGAGCACCGTGCTGGCAGCCGTGCCCGAAGGCCAGCGCACCGATGGCATGCGCGAACTCGCGGCGAACCTGAAGGCTCAGCGCGACCTGCGCGAGGTGCGTCAGCTCGAGGCGCAAGGGCGCAAGCAGGAGGCGGGTGCATTGCTGGATCGCATTGCCGGCGATGTGCATAACGATCCGCAGATGCTGGCCAGTGTGGGGCGCGAGTGGATTGCACTGGGTGAACCCGACAAGGGCCTGAAGCTGGTGCGCGACTGGCTCGATGCGCATCCGGGCGATCCCGCCATTGGCGTGCGCCTGCGTTATGGCGAACTGCTGGCGGCGGCCAATCGCGACGACGAGCTGCGTCCGTGGATTGCCGATGCTCGCGCAAGGCCCGGCGTGACGCCGGAGCAGCAGGCGCAGTTCGACGATCAGTTGCTGCGTCTGTCGCTGCGCACGGCCGGGCGCCAGATCGACGCCGGCGACCTGGCCGGCGCGCAACGTACGCTGGATGATGTGCCGGAAGCCGGCAGGAAGGACAAGCGCTGGCTGCTGGCGCAGGCCGACCTGCGCGAGGCGCATCGCGATTATCGTGGTGCTGAGGAGTCCGCGCGCGCCGTGCTGGTCGATCATCCGGGCGACGCCGATGCACGACTTACCATCGCGCGCATGGAAGAACGCATGGGCCATCGCAAGGCCGCGCAGGACATCATCGACCAGGTGCTGGCCGATACGCCGCCGGAGGACATCGATACCCGTCTTGCCATTGCGCGCCGCTACACCGCCATTGGTCGCAACGAACAGGCGCAGGCGATTGTCGATCCGCTGCGGCAGCAGTATCCAGACCGCTCCGATGTGACCATGCAATCGGGCCGCGTCGCGCAGTCGCAGGGAAAGTACGACACGGCCGCGCAGCTGTATCGCACGGCCGCGTTGCAGGAGCAGGGCGAAGGCGACACGCCTAGTCCGGTGGATGGCCTCACCTCCGCGCAGCGCGCCCTGCAGGGGCTGGACGACCGTCGGCAAGGGCAGGTGGCTACCGGGATCATCCAGTCCAACGAATCGGGCAGCAGCGGCATGTCGCGGCTGGATGCCACCGAGATCCCCGTCTACGTGCGCATTCCGGACGGCTATACCGGCCACTACTTCTTCCACGCCGACAGCGTGCTGCTCAACGCGGGCACCTTGCCGGCCGACCGTTTCGACCCCGCCTACAAGTTTGGCCAGATCGCCGCCTTCGGCAATGCCGGGCTGCGCCCCATCGACCAGACCGACAAGGGTGTGGCGCTGGCGGCGGGCTACGACTTCAACGGGGCGAACAACACCTGGCGCGCGGATATCGGCACCTCGCCGGTGGGCTTCACCGTCACCAACATCCTGGGCGGGTTCCTTTACCGGCACGACTTCTACGATTCGTCCGTGAGCGTGGATGTGTCGCGCCGGCCGATCACCAGCAGCCTGGTGTCGTATGCCGGCGCGCGCGATCCGATGACCGGTGAAACCTGGGGTGGCGTGGTGCGCAGTGGTGCCACCGTGCGCGGCGCGCAGGACTGGGGGCGCACCACGCTGTTCATGTCGGTGGGCTATGGCGTGCTCACCGGCGAGAACACCGAAACCAACCACGAGTTCAAAGTGCGCACGGGCGTGGACTGGCCGGTCTACGTCGGCACCGACCAGCGCTTCTCCAGCGGGCTGGTGCTGAACTACTGGCACTACGACAACAACCAGCATTTCTACACGTTCGGTAACGGCGGCTACTACAGCCCGGGCAAGTACGTGTCGGTGAGCATTCCGCTGGACTGGACCGGCCGCCACAAGCGCTGGGCCTGGGAAGTGGAAGCCTCGGTGGGCAACTCGTGGACGCGCGAAGACGAGGCCCCTTATTTCCCCACGCGTCCAGACCTGCAGGCGCTGGCGGTAGCCCGCATGAAGGCGGCGGATCTGGGCTCGCCGTACTTCGGCACCGGTACCGGCGGCGGTTTCAGCTACACGGTGGCCGCGGCGGTGGAGTACCGGCTCACGCCGCACTGGGTGATCGGCTCGCGCTTCAAGCTGGACCGTTCACATGACTACGCGCCCAACCTTGGCACGATCTACCTGCGCTATTTCTTCGACCGGCAACGCATGCCGGTGCCGTACCCGCCTGATCCGGTCAAACCGTATTCCGCGTACTGAAACAGCGCACTGAACCCCTGGGACGAGAAACGTGGCGAATCCTCCTCCACAACCTTCCGAAGCGAACGACCGGTCGATATCGCGGGCGCGCCTGCGCCTGAACCAGTCGCTGGCCATCGAAGGCTTGCCCTCGTCGCTGGCGGCACTGGCGACGGGCGGTGTGTATGCGGCGTACGCGAGCCGCTCGCCCGCGCGTGACGCCTTGTTCTGGAAGACCGCAGCCAATGCACTGGCCACGCCGGTGACGGTGCTTTCCACGCGCTCCGCCGACGACATGGTCGTGGCCCTGCGCCAGCATGGTTTGGATATTGACCAGGCGGGCGCGGTGCATCCGCGTTCCAACGTGTGCTCGCTGCGCCTGCCGCAGAACCGCGATGGTTGTGACGTGCTGATGGAGGCCCTGCAATCGCTGTCCGAGCAATGCGCCACGCCGGCCAGCCAGTTCCTGATCGAAGGCGTGGCCACGTGCTTTGCGTGGCACGATCGCGCGGCGCTGATCCGCCAGGGCGCCGCGCTCGCGGGCTGGTGCGCCCAGACACGCCACACGGTGCTGCTGGTGATGCTGCCGCCGCTGGTGGAGCAGAGCGGTGATTTCCGGCCACTCACCGATTTCCAGATCCAGTTCGCCGGCGCGGCCCAGCTGGTGCACGTGCAGGGTGAGTTCCGCTGGGAGGTGGCGTTCTGGCGCGACAACCGCGGCACGTTGTCGGCCAGTGAATCCCTTCCGCTGCGCTTCTCCGTCAACGACCATCGCCTGATCGCGGTGATGGACCCTGACACCGACGCCAGGGAAGGCATCGGCATGCTGGCGCCTGACGAATCGCAGGTGATGGTGTCGCAGGATGCCGTGGCGCACGAGCGCGCGGTGCCCAAGCCCTGGCAGGTGCTGGCGGACAACGAGGCGCTGGTGTCGGCGGCGAGCCGCGCGGTGGCCGCCACGGTGATCCTGCATTACGGCATCGACGTGAGCCTGGCGACGCTGGCCAAGCAGGTGAACTTCCTGCGCCGGCAGTGCGGCAAGGCGCTGAAGATCCTCATCCGCGAGGACAACGTAAGCATCCGCTACGAGCTGTTGATGCTCACCCTTGGCGCCAACGCCATCCTGCCGCGCAACATGCCGATGGCGCAGGTGGAGATCGCCGTGGATGGCGTGCAGGGCCAGCTGTTCTCGCGCCCCGTGCCGGAGGATTACCGCAGCGCGCTTTCCGCCGCGATGCGCGATACCACCACGGGTTACGTGCCCGCACACCGTTTCATCGAGCTGGTGCGCGAAGCGGTGGAACGCAGTCGCCCGATCCGCCTGCCCAACGTGTTGCTGCGCCTGCCACTTGAGCACGACGTGGCCGCCATCGATGCACTGAAGGCCTGCCATATCCGCCGTGCCGGCGATTTGTGCACGGCCAGCGGCGACAGCTTGTACGTGTTCTTCTTCGCCTGCCACGTGGACTATGCCGGCAAGGCGATGGACCGCGCTTTCGATATTCCGCTGGCCGACCTGTTTCGTGGCGAGCTGCGTTGCGGTGACCGCGAGAGCATCTACGGCTCGCTCAACGAGCTGGAGGACGAGATTGCCGAGCTGCCACCGCCGGATTACACCGGATTGATCGAGCCGGTGGATCCGTTGGCGCCGGCGGCTGCCGACGAGGCATCGACGGCCACGGCGAGTGAGGAAGCGAAGCCGGTCGACCTGCCGATCCTGGGTACCGCGCCGGTTCCCGGCGAGCCGACCGGTGTCGCCCGGCGCAGTGCGCAGCAGGCGTCGTTACCGCTGAAGGTGAGGGGATAAGTCGGCGATGAATACCTTCATCAACTTCTTCCTCTGGGGCCTGATTCTTGCCGCACCGCTGTGGTGGCTGGCGTGGCGCTTCCGGCTGGGTTACTGGCTGGCGCGCGGGCGTTCGCTGTTCCGTCGTCAAACCATCCAGTTGCCCTCGTCGCTGGAAGGGCTGGTGATCCGTGGCAAGCGCGTGGGCGGCCCGGGGAGGAAGGCATGAAGACCATTGCCGTCGTGTCCTCCGTAGGCGGTGCCGGGCGCACCATGCTCACCGTGTCGCTGGCGGGCTTGCTGATGGCGCGCAAGCATCCGGCGCTGGCGGTGGAGTGCGATCCGCGCAACGTGCTCACCTTTTACTGCGGCTCACGTGCACCGGCACGGCAGGGCCTGGTGTCACAGCTGCTCTCCTCCACCGATGACTGGAGCGATGCCGCGCTGCAGACCGAGGATGGCGTGCTGTGGCTGCCGTGGGGCGGTGCGCGCGGCGACGGCCGGGGGCCGGAGGCGACCTCGGCCGCAGCCATCGCGACGGCATTGCATGAACACCCCACGTGGTTGCGCGACCTGCTTGCCCAGGTGGATCTGCCCGGCCATGGCGTGGCGCTGGTGGATACACCCACCTGGCCGTCCGTGCATGCCAGCCAGGCCATCGCCGCGGCGGACCTGGTGCTGGTGGTGTTGCCGCCGCAGCCCTTGGCCTGCGCTACGCTGCCGCGCCTGCGCAGCGAGTTGAAAACGCTGGGCAAGGAAGCGGTGTACGTGGCCAACGCCTTGTCGCCTGCCTCGCAGCTGCACACCGACATCATTGCCTTGCTGCGCGACACGCTGGGCAAGGAGCTTTCGGTGTACCGCGTGCACGCCGACGCCGGTATTCCCGAAGCGCTGGCGCGCAACGAAAGCTTTGTGCAGAGCGCACCGCATTCGCAGGCAGCGCACGACATGCAGGGATTGGCGTCGTGGCTGTCGAACTGGATTCGCGCCGCCTCGCTGGCGGCCACGTCCGCACGCGGAGGCACCGCGTGAACTCGCCGGTGACCGGGTCCAGTCCTTCGTGGTGGCGTCGCCTGCTGGCGCCGCGGCTCGATGTGGATGCCGATGCCGATGGCGGCACCTGGTTGCTGCGGCTGGTCTTTCGTCCGCCGCCGCCGGGCCGGCGCGACTGGCCCGCCCTGTGGGCTCGACGTTTGGCCGGGCATCTGCGCTTTGAGCTGGCGGTTGGGCGCGACGAGGGTTTCGCCACCTGGTGCAGGCGTCTGTTCTTCCGTCCGCGTCGTCGCCGCGTGCACCTGGCGGCCAATCTGCGCAGCGTGCGCTATCAGCGCGGCGTGCATCGTCGCTCCATGTTGCTGGGGCGCATCAGCCGGTGGCTGGCGCCGGTGCACGGCGTGGTGAGCAAGGCGGGGCATGCGGTGTCCTCGCGTCTGCCGGTGGTGCCCTGGGCGGGCATCGGCGCCAAGGTGGACCACTGGTCATCCGGGATGGATCGCGTGCCCTATCTGAAGCAGGTGATCCTGCTGCTGGCCTTTGTGGTGGCGGTGGCGTTCTGGACCACGCCGTTGCCCATCGGCGCGCAGTTCCGCCTGTTCCTGCTGGTGTGCGTGGTGATGATCGTGACGCGGCGCATCCCCGGGCGCTGGCCGACCATGCTGATGGTGTCGCTGTCGATCCTGATGACGGGCCGCTACATGTGGTGGCGCCTCACCCAGACCCTCAATTTCCCCACGCCCATCGAAGCGGTGCTTGGCTACATCCTGCTGGCCGCCGAGGTCTATACGTGGATCGTGCTGTTCTTTGGCTACATCCAGACGGCATGGCCTTTGAACCGGCAACCCAAGCCGCTGCCGGAAGATACCGAAAGCTGGCCAACGGTGGATGTTTACATTCCCACCTACAACGAGCCGCTGTCAGTGGTGAGCCCAGCGGTGCTGGCAGCCAAGAGCATGGACTGGCCGCGCGACAAGCTGCGCGTCTACCTGCTGGACGACGGCAGCCGCGAGGAGTTCAACCGCTTCGCCAACGACGTGGGCGTGGGTTACGTCACGCGCGAGGAACACCGTTTCGCCAAGGCGGGCAACATCAACCACGCGCTGTCGATGACCAGCGGCGAGTTCGTCGCCATCTTCGATTGCGACCACATCCCCACGCGCTCGTTCCTGCAGACCACGATGGGCGAGTTCATCGCCGACCCCAAGTGCGCGATGGTGCAGACACCGCACCACTTCTTCTCGCCGGACCCGTTCGAGCGCAACTACGACACTTTCCTGCGCATCCCCAACGAAGGCAGCCTGTTCTATGGCCTGATCCAGGACGGCAACGATTTCTGGAACGCCACGTTCTTCTGCGGCTCCTGCGCGGTGATCCGGCGTGCGCCGCTGATGGAAGTGGGTGGCATCGCCGTGGAAACGGTCACGGAAGACGCGCATACCTCGCTGAAGATCCATCGCCGCGGCTACCGCACCGCCTACCTGCGCATCGTGCAGGCCGCCGGGCTGGCTACCGAGAGCCTGTCCGGCCATATCGGCCAGCGCATACGCTGGGCACGCGGCATGGCGCAGATCTTCCGCGTGGACAACCCATGGCTGCGCAAGGGCCTCACCTTCTTCCAGCGCATCTGCTACAGCAACGCGATGCTGCACTTCTTCTACGGCATACCGCGGCTGGTGTTTCTCTCCATGCCTTGCGCGTTCCTGTTCTTCGGCCTGCACGTGTTCGGTGCGGATGCCATCTCGGTGATGGCCTATGTGTTCCCGTACCTGTTCGTATCGGGCATGGCCAACTCGCGCATCCAGGGCCAGTACCGTCATTCGTTCTGGGCGGAGGTCTACGAATCGGTGCTGGCCTGGTACACGGTGCTGCCCACCACCATTGCCTTCATCAACCCGAAGAAGGGCAAGTTCAACGTCACCGCGAAGGGCGGACTGATCGAGCAGGAATATCTCGACTGGTCCACCTCCAAGCCCTACGTGTGGCTGCTGGCGATCAACCTGGCGGCGCTGGTGGCGGGCATCGTGCGCATCTTCACCACGCAGCGCGACGAACCAGTCACCGTGCTGATGAACATGTTCTGGGCGCTGTTCAACGTGGCCATGCTGGGTGCCGCGGTGGGTGTGGCGAAGGAGGCCCGGCAGGTGCGTGTGTCGCACCACGTGCCGCTGCGCGTGCCGGCGACACTGGTGCTCGCCAATGGCAAGACCATCGCCTGCCATACGGAAAACTATTCCACCGGCGGCCTTGGCCTGGTGCTGCCGGAGGAATTGAAGCTGGAGCGCGGCGACGCGCTGGGCGTGGCGCTGTCGCGTGGCGACGTGGACTACTACTTTTCCGGTGCAGTGGCGCGCCTCAGTGGCGTGCACCTGGGCCTGAAGTTCGAGGACTGGTCGTACGAAAAGGAAACGCAACTGATCCAGTGCACGTTCGGTCGTGCCGACGCGTGGGTGCGCTGGGAAGAAGAGCTGGTGCCGGACAAGCCGCTGCACAGCTTCGTGGAAGTGATCGAGATGGGCTACCAGGGCGTGCTGAGGCTGTTCGATGCCGGCCTCGATGCCGTGGAAGCTGCCGTGGTGCGCAAGCCGCGCCAGTCGGGTTAACGGGGTAAGGCATGGGTTTCTGGAATCTCTACTTCATCGCGGTGCTCTACCTGGCCTGGTCAGGCAGCCTGAAGCCGGTCTGGTGGCTCAACCTGCTGTTCGCGGCGGGCTTGCTGGTGCCGCTGCACAAGCGCTGGCAGCGGGTGACGCGGCAGGTGCTGGCGGTGATCGCCGGTGCCGCGCTGTTGTATTACCAGTCCAACCTGCCGCCCTTCAGTTACGTGCTGAAGCAGATTCCCGGGCTCGCCTCGTTCTCGCCCACGTACATGATGGAACTGGCGCGTCGCGCGTTTCATCCGGCCATGGTCTACATCCCGATCCTCGCGGTGGTGGTCTACGCCATCGTCAACCGCTGGGTGCGCGTGACCACCTTCGTGCTGATGGCGTTGGTCATCTTCCCGCTGTGGCAGGGCATGGGCACGCTGATCGCCAAGTCGGGCCAGGGCCCGGCCCTGGCGGCGAACCCACGTGCGGACGCGAACGCCGCCAACGCGGGCGCCGATGGCGCTACCGGCAGCTACGACGAACAGCTGGCCGCGTTCCATCATGCGGAGAAGAGCCGTCGCGTGTCGTTCTTCCCACAGGCCGCCGACGCCGAAGCGCAGTTCGACATCATCATCATCCACATCTGCTCGCTGTCGTGGGATGACCTGGAAGTGGCCAACCTGCGCGACAACCCGCTGTTCGGCAAGTTCGACTACGTGTTCAAGCATTTCAGCAGCGCCGCCAGCTACAGCGGCCCGGCCGCGATCCGCCTGTTGCGTGCCTCGTGCGGGCAGGAGGCCCATCAAGAGCTGTACAGCGCCGACGCGCAGGAATGCCACGTGTTCGCCGACCTGGCCGCAGCCGGTTACGACGTGCAGTTCATGCTGAACCACAACGGTCGCTTCGACGATTTCATCGGCGTGGTGCAGCGCGAGATCGGCCGCCCCGGCATCCAGCCGCAATCCACGGATGGGCTGCCGCCCTTCATGAAGGAGTTCGATGGCTCCGAGCTCGTCGACGATTACGACGCGCTCGCACGCTGGTACCAGCAGCGCGCCGCGAAGGGCGGTGGCCCGGTGGCGCTCTACTACAACACGGTGACCATGCACGACGGCAACCGTCTGCCGGGCAGTAACCTCACCAGCCTGCAGTCCTACCCCATCCGCCTGAGCCGTCTGCTGAGCGACATCGATCGCTTCACCGATGTCATCGCGCACTCCGGCCGCAAGGCCATGGTGATCTTCGTGCCCGAGCACGGTGCCGCCCTGCGCGGCGACGCTGGGCAGATGTCCGGCCTGCGCGAAATTCCCACGCCGCGCATCGTGAACGTGCCGGTGGGCGTGAAGCTGATCGGCCTTCCGGCGGGCAAAGCACCGGCGGGCCACCCCATCACCATCGACACGCCCACCAGCTATCTCGCGCTGGCGCAGTTGATGTCGAACCTGGTGGCCAACAGTCCTTTCAAGGAGGGTTCGCCGGCGCTGGAACAGTACTCGCACGACCTGCCGCAGACGCGCCTGGTGGGCGAGAACGACACCACCGTCACCATGGGTACCGCCAGTGGCTATGTAATCCACACCCCCGATGGCGTTTGGATGGAGGGCAAGTGATGACCAGCCCCAAAGAGCCGCATGCGCGGATGACGCCCAACGATATCGAGACCTACGCCAGCTATGTCGAGGGCATCGACCCGGCGCGCTACTACGACAGTCAGGTGGAAGAGGTAAAGGCGGCGGCCCGCAAGCGCTGGCCCTTGCTGGCCGACGTGTTGTTGCCGCCGGACCCGGAGCGCTAAGGCCTCACGCCGCGGCGGATTCAACGCGATCGCGGCCGCCTTCCTTGGCGCGGTAGAGCAGGGCATCCGCATCGCGCATCAGTTCGTCGATGTCGATGGCCACGCCGTCGGCATGCCGCGCAAAGGCCACGCCAATGCTGATGGTGACGCTGAAGCTCTGGCCATCGGCCGCGACCATCGTTTCGCCCCGGATGCGCAGGCGTAGCCGTTCGGCCAGCGCACGCGCCTGGTCCGCCGTCTGCACGCGCAGCAGTATCACGAACTCCTCGCCGCCGAAGCGGGCGACGATGTCGTCCGTGCGCACCGTGTCGCGGCAGACCCCTGCTAGCGCCACCAGCGCCTTGTCACCGCTGTCGTGGCCATAGGTATCGTTGACGCGCTTGAAATGGTCGATATCCAGCAGCATCAGCGCGATCACCGGATCGCTGTGGCGCTGGTCGGCGAACAGCACGCGGGCGCGGCTCTCCAGTGCACGCCGGTTGAACAGGCCGGTGAGCGCGTCGGTTTCGGCCATCACCTGCAGCTCGCCGATCAGGCGCTTGCGTTCCTGCTCGAGCTGCATGCGTTTGTCGTCGTTTTTCTTCAGAATGTTCAGGGCGCTGAAGAGCTCCTGCATCTCGTTGCTGTAGTTGTTTGGCGGCAATGCGGCGGACGCATGACCCGAGGCCATGGCCAGAATGAAGCGGCGCGCTTCGGCTACGGGTTCGATGATCTTTTCCCGGAACCGCCACATGATCAGCAGCAGCATGCCGGTGAGCAGGGCGGCGAAGATGCCACTGGCAATCAGGTAGATCAGGTGCGCGTGCAGGCTGTGGTCGATGGTCTTGCCGGCTAGTGCCAGGGCGTCGTCGCGAAACTGGTTGATGGGTGCGACCAGCGGCGCGTACTCCTCGCTGAGCTGAAGCGGCAAGGCATCCACGCCGCCGGGACGCACCGCCTGCTGGCGGACGCGGTCGATCAGGGCGAGCCCGTCGCCGAAGTAGCGCCGATCGAGTTCGGTGAAGTCGGACTGCAGACTGGGTGGCAGCACCCGGATGCTCGGGTGCAGCAGCTGATGCAGCTGGTCGATCTCGCCGATGGTCCGCGCCACCTCGAACAACTCTTTGTCGGTCATGGCGCGACGCGACACCACCGCCGGCGTGAACAGCGACACGATCATGCCCGCGCGTTCGCGCAGCAGGCCCGAAAGACGCGCCACCAGCAGATAGCTCTGCACATCGGCGTTCTCGCGCACGATGCCCAGCGAACCGATTTCGGTGATGGACGAAAGTTGCGGCACCACCGTGGACAGGCGGGCGAACGCGTCGATGATGTCGTCGTCGGTGTGGGTCTGGTGGCTGAGGGTGTCGATGTTCCGGCGTGCGCTCACCAGCTGTGCGTTGGCGCCTTCCCAGATGGGCACGAACAGCGGGCAGTTCCTGCAGTCGCGGTCATGCAGCGCTGCCACCAGCTGGTCCATGCGCTGATCCGTGGCCAGCCGGGCAGCCCGTTTCGCTGCCAGCCACTCTTGTGGCGCGGGTTCCTGCAGCACGGCTACGGCGTAGGACGGCCGGCGTTCGCTGGACACGTCAGCCATGGCGCCCAGCACGGCATGCAGTACGTTGAACTCCTTCTTCGCCTCATAGGCGTCGCGGTAGCCGCGCCATTGCAGCACGAACAAGGCAAGCACCAGCGCCACCACCATCAGGTAGATGGCCATGGCAGCCAAACGGAAACGGCGGCTGATCGATTCGCCTGCGGGCGCGGTGGATGGCATGCGTCGCTTTCGCCTCGTAAACGGTGATCGGGCGGGGAAGCACGCGTGGCAAAGGCCAGCGCCATGCCGTCATGGTGGCGCATGGCTGCCTGTCCCGGCGTCGCTCCCCCTGTCCTGTGCGGCCCAGTCTCCCGGGGTGACCGTGATGACCTTGTCGGCGCGGCAAGGCAGGGGCGTGGCGACCCCGCCGCCATGGGTTCCCGCGACCGATCCCGGTGAGAAGGCCGCCGGATCAGCTGTGCGGCAGGGTGGCCAGCAGGGCTTGCAGGTTCTGCGGCGCCACGCGGATAAACCCGCCGCGAGGGCTGTCGATATCCGCGATAAGCATGAATGACACCGCCACGACCAGCGGTAGCACCAGCATCAGCCCGGGACCGGACGTCAGCTTGCTCGACCCCATGCCCACCAGCAGGTTGCTGCCCAGCGCGATGGCCCACATCAGTGCCCACGCTGCGATGGGGATGCGGTTCCACCACGCGGCCTGCGTATAGCCTTCTGCATTGAGCACATCGTTCATACCCGACACCACCAGTGCAGTGATCGGCGTGGGTTGCTGGCTGGCTGGCACGGTCACTGCGTTCCACAGGCTCGATTGCACGGCGTTCTTGCGTTTGATGAGCTGGGGCAGCTGGCTGCGGTCGGTGGTTTCGTAGAAGGTGATGCGCAGCTCCAGGTAGTTCACCAGCAGGGGGCGTAGCTTGGTGGCGTCATCCGGTGCCAGCAGGTCCAGCCGCACGTACTCGGTGCCGATGGCGTTGGCTTCGGCTTCCTCGTAATTCTTGCGCAGGTCATAGCGGCTGATGGCCATGGAAAAGCTGAAGCCGATGATCAGCCCGAGCAGGGTCAGGGTGGCGCCCTGCACCACGTTGAAGATATCCCGCTCGGACGCCACGGGCGGCCTGCGTCGACTCCACCAGGCGCCCACGCGCCCTGCGATCCACATGCCCGCGAGCGAGAGCACAAACACCACGAACGGATGGTTGAACGCGTACGTCATGTAGCGCCCCCGGGGCAGATGACATCAGGCGTGGCGACACTGTCGGGGCGCTCGCGAAGCAGATGTGAAGGTGTGGCGATCCTGCGGTTTTCGCAGCGCAGATGAAGCAGGCTGTGGAATCCGGGGGAGGCGCGGCCCGGTGGCGCCTTTGGTCGGCCCGCGATGGACCTGTGGCCCTCCGCTTACCGCGACAGCTCTACCGGATGACCGTGCTCCGCCGACAACGATGCGTCATGCCGTCGCTGCCGATGTTGCATCCAGAGAATGGCCGCGACGAGCAGCGCGATACCAACGAGGGCGACGATGCGGGTAGGGCTCATGCGGGTGACTCGCTTTGATGCGGGGGGCGATGCATCGTAACCCACGTGTGGACCATGGGTTGGCCGGAGAATCGTACTGCCGTTGGCGGGGCATCCCGGCTTATTCCGTGGCGCGATGCTGCCCCGAAGGCATGGGGCAGCGTCCGGGCCTGAGCGGAGGGTAGGGCGCCTGCAACGATAACGTTGGCCTGCGCTGGCACGGGTGAGCCACGGGCAAGCGAATCCGCACGCATGAGCTTGCACTCATCCGCGTAGGCATGTGCCTAATTTCGATGTGCGTGATCGTCCAGGTGTGGCGCATCGGTTCGAACGCCGATGCGCCACGGGGAGCGATCAACGGACGGAATCAGGCGTTCAAAGTGGGCTCGTGACCGGGCCCGTACACCGCGTGCTCAAGACAGTGGATGGCTATCGAGAGTGCGGTGATCACCTCGGCGGAAAACGGAAACTCCAGCGCCTTCGCCGGCAAACCCCATGCCTTCGACTTGCGGAAACGTTCGCTGTCGCAGCGCAGGCGCACCAACGCCAGTATCGCGATGGCGACGTCCAGCCGGTCGTAGGCAAGGAGTGCCGGTGCGGCCGAACCCCTGTCGGGTGGGTCGCCGGGTGAAGCCTTGAGGGTGTCGTCGTCGGGAAACGACGGGCGAAAGCGTGCCGTATGATCGCGGCTAGCCATGATCAACTCCGTTTCAGTTGGTGATGGTCAGCGGGTCGTAGGTGCGCTAACACCTGCGGCCCGCGCCTCATGACATTGCTGCCACGGCCACCCGCGAAGCGCATCGAAAAGACCACGCGGGCGACCAGTACACGCTAGCAACCGCCCTACAAGAGCGTCTGTCAGGCTTGGATGTGATGGATGTGCGGGCAGGGGAGTGTCGCTGTCGCCAACTCCGCGCTACGTTGTCGGAACAAACCACACCCGGAGGCCCAACGATGGCACTCAAGCGGATGGACAACGTAGGCATCGTGGTTGAGAACCTCGACCACGCCATCGCCTTCTTTCAGGACCTTGGCCTTGAACTGGACGGCCGCGCCATGATCGAAGGCGAATGGGCCGGCCGCGTTACCGGGCTGGGCGATCAACAGGTCGAAATCGCCATGATGCGTACTCCCGACGGGCACAGCCGGTTGGAACTCTCGCGCTTCCTTGCACCTGCACCCGTTGAGGACCACCGCCATGCGCCGGTAAATGCCCTGGGCTATCTGCGTGTGATGTTCGCCGTGGACGATATCGACGCGACGCTGGAGAAACTGCAGAAGCGTGGCGCGCAGCTGGTGGGTGACGTCGTGAACTACAAGGATGTTTACCGGCTTTGCTATATCCGTGGGCCGGAAGGACTGCTGATCGGGCTTGCGCAGGAGCTTGGTTAGGCCCGGCTATCGCAGGGCGCATCAGCCATTCCAGTGATCCGGGGGCACCACCTTGGCTTCCTTGGGGTCACCCACGTAATGGGGTGACATGATCTGCACGCCGGCGGTGTTGAAGTTGTCCTGGATGCGGGAATGCAGCTCGTGGAGGATATCCAGGCGCAGGCTGTTGTCGGCGATGCGCGCGTGGAGCAGGTACTCGACGTAGAAATCGGACAGCGCCGTCTGCAAGACGAAGGGTGCCGGATCGGCATGTACGTGCGCGGTCGCCTTGGCGGCATCCACCAGCATCTGCTGCACCTGACGCCAGGGCGCGTCGTACCCGATGGTGACCGTGGTGGTGAGCCACATGCCCGGGCCCTCCGGGTTTCGCGAGTAGTTCTGCAACTGGCTGGCAAGTACGACATTGTTGGGGATGCTCACCTCGACACCCGTCAGCGTGCGCAACCGCGTGGTGAACATGCCGATCTGCAGCACGGCGCCCTCGGTGTTTCCGCTTTTGATCACGTCACCGACCTTCATGGTGCGGGCATAAAGGATGGTGAAGCCCGCGGCGGCCTGCCCGATGATGCCGGACGCGCCCAGTGACACCATCAGGCCAACGAGCACGCTCAGGCCCTTGAATGCTTCCGTCTGCGCGCCGGGCAGGTACGGATAAGCCATGGCCACCGCAAAAAGCCAGATCACTGCCACCACGATCTTGCGCGTGGGTTCGGCCAGTTCCGAATCAATCGCCAGCAACTTGAAGCGTCCGCTTTGCACGCCCCGAAACGTGATGCTCACCGCCTGCGCAATGACGCGCGCCACCAACAGGATGACGATGGCCGTGACGATGCCGGGCAGGGCATCGGCAATGGATTCGCCCCAATGCCTCAGGGTTCCCAGCACCCAGCCCCGCATGACCCGCGCCCACGGCTGGGTATAGGGAAACTGGGCCAGTACGAAGCGCACCCATGCGGCAAACGCGGCCAAGCCCACGATCCAGATAACGACCCGGAGAATCCAGGACGCGATCATGCGCGTGCTCAGGGCAAACTGCCTCGCCGACTCATTGCGTATGGCCAGCAAACGCCGTTCCAGCCAGCGCTGCAGCGCGCTATCGATATGTCGTCCCAGCCATCGAAGCATCAGCAGGAACGTCGCCACGATGAGGGTGGCCAGGGCAGACCACGAGACGGCTTGTATCAGGCGCTTGGGTGAATTGGAGTCATCAGAGGCTTGCACTGCCTCGGTCAGGGTCTGCGATACCCGCGCCCGCACGGAAGCCATCGTTTCGCTGTTCAGGGTGTCCAGGTCATCCGGCGTAATGATGCAGACAAACTCGTTATCCAGCATGACCAGCATCCCTTGCGGGACGTCATTGAAGGTGACCTGATCGGCGTGGCTGTGCGCCGAAATACGGTCGATGTTCGCCGCGCCGGCCGCTGCACGGAGTTCGGGCGAGCGACCGAGGAAATCGGCGCGGAACGTCACGATGTCCCGGTTGAAGTAGCGCAGCGTCGCTTCCGGACTGGAGGCGGTTGGCTTCGGCGCGGAGGGCGTCGCCGTGGGTGGCGACTGATCCGCGTGGGCCTGCATAGGCGCCATCGTCCAGAGCAGCAGCAATGCGGCGACCTGCCAGAGTGTGACAAGCCGTGACCAGCCATTCCGCGTGCTCTCCATGGCGCAACCCTTATGGTGGAGTCATGCATCAGGAGGGTCGGTGCTGGAGGGGCATCCGGCAATTCGAAAAATTACCGGAGCAGGTGCAGAAAAACTACGGGTTTTTCATGGTGCCCGGTGATTCGGGCGCTGCGAAAGACGGTGTTTGGCAGGCGCGGAAGAGTCGGAACGGACTACCGCTGTCTTCACTTGAGTGAATGCGCAACCACGCCGTAGTAAACCAGCGCTCCCAGAAACATCAGGAAGGCCATCGCGCTGAGAAACGTGGCAACCACCCGCGCGAGCGTTGCATCCTCCGCCTCGGGATCCGCTTCATTCTTCCAGCACGTATTGACCAGAACCCCTGAGTAGATCGTCAGCAGCACAAACACGCCGATCGATACGAGGCTGGACTGCACGACGGCAGGCAGCTGTCCATCCTGCGCCACCGAGAACACGGTGAGGGCAGCAGTGCAGAACATGATGGCGGCGATGACCACCTTGGAGACGGTGCGCGGGAGCGAGTAGGCGGGCATGGCTTGGGATCCACCTTGGCTGGCGATCAGGAAGGCACTCTGAACCCTTATTCTCACCCCATATGCTGCAGGAGAACGAGGGGCCAGAGGCCCCTCGTTTCCTACTTACGTTTACGCCCGACCAAAACTGGCCCGGAAGGCTTCCGCCGCATCCTCCCGCGTGTTGATCTCCACGCCGACCCCGCCCGGAATCTGGCAGAAGAAGCGTGAGCCACGCACGTGCTGGATCACCTCGGTTTCGAACACGACACCCGCCGCCTTGAATGCTTCGTACAGGGCAAGGACATCGGCCGCACTGGGTAACTCGAAGCCGATATGGAAGTTCTCCGGCCAATGCACAACGCGGTCCTCGGCGTCTTCGACGACGATATCGAAATCGTGTCGCTTGAGGATCTGTGTGGTGCCAAAGGCCGAGGCAGTGCAGCCGAGATGACGGACAAAGAAAGACGCCGTCGCGTCCACATCACACGAAGGAAAACTGATGTGGTTGAACTTCATGGTGCTGGAAACGTTGAGCATGATTGACTCCAAAAGCGAGGGAGCCGCGTCATCAACGAAAGGAGTCACCGGGGATGCATCGCGTTGACAGCGACAACCAAGACCCAGCAACCATTGCTCGAAGAAGCAGCGGCTGAAATGGGCGTTGGTTGACGTAAACGCTTACGACTGCCGGACGGCAGCGGAGTGGACTTTAGCAGCGGGGAGGGGGATGGGCAAAGGGAGGAAAAGTGCTCTGACTCCTTTTCCGCTTTTCCGAATGTTTTCGACGGCAGCGCTACGGGCGCGGAGGCGTCCCTTCAAAGGACAGTACGCGGATGCCGTAGGGTGTCACTTTGACGGTGATCTCACCGGTTCCCTCGCCTGGAACAGAGCCAATGGAGCTCTTGCTTACACAGAGGTGCACAGTCCCGTCCACAGTGAAATCCCAGAAGGCAATTTGGGGTGAGCACCCCTTGGAGACGGTGTAACTGGAGTACTTGATGGTGCTGGTGATCTCCGCGCCATCCGCGTATCGGGAAGGGAGGTCAAAGGCCGAATGAAATGCAAAGATGAGAGGCAGTGCCCAATATGCGCATACAAGCTTCAGGCGTTCCAGAAAGGGTGTGTCATCCATTGACAGCGGAATGTTGCTGAGTGCGCAACACAGACACGTTATCAACGTTGCGACTATTGACCAGAATGTGGCGTGATAACTGGTCTTTGCATAGCTGCCGACGGCAAGCCGGAAGAGCACGGCCATCCCGATCCATGGGGCAAATATTCTCAGGTAAATCCAGCGTGGCTCTTTGATTATCCCGTTGCACCTACCCATGACCTATCCATGTCGCGCGTGCTGAGTGGGAAATTTTACGGGAGCGGCTACTGATGGTGGGGCGTGGTTATCGCCAGGGAGGCTGGAGAGGACTTGTGACTACCCACATGACTCAAAGGCTACTGTCCCGTCGGTTTGATGTCCTGGCCGTCATTGGAAGACATGCAAAACGAAATGCTGCCAGACGTGCGATTCCTGGCAAACAAAAAAATCCCGGCGATTTCTCGCCGGGATTTTTTCTTATTGGTGGAGGTGGCGGGAGTCGAACCCGCGTCCGAAGGCGTTTGACGCCCGGTACTACATGCTTAGCTCGCCGTTAGATCTCGTCCCGCGACAGCACAGCGTGCAAAGCGCATCGAAGGACCAGCCTGCTTGATTTAACCCTTGCCGACAGGCGGCAGCTTCGGGCGATCTCGTGATAATGACCCTACATCCACGAGCACGAGCACAAGTGGGTTCGGGGCTAGGCCTTAAGCGGCCAGAGCGTAGTTGTCGTCGTTGGCAACTATGAGTTTTGCTGCTGGATTAACGAGGAAAGCTGCCCCCTCGGCATGCACCAAGCCATCTCACTACCCCCGTCGAAGCCATGACACCCCCGGGGAAACTGGTTTGAAGCTGGTCAGTCAGTATATGTAGGCAATGGGGCTTTCATCAAGGCGGCAGGACGCCGCTATTGTTTGCGCGAACCACCACCCTATAGGGACCGACCATGGTGCGGATACGTCAGGCAGGGCTGCATGATGCGGGTGTGTTGACGGATTTGCGTTGCGCGTTTCTGGAGGAGGAGCTGCAGCAGCAGCTTCCCGAGGGGTTTGCCGACCACCTGCGCGGCTGGATCGAGGACGCCCTCCCGGAGGGTCGCCTGCTGGCCTGGCTGGCTGAGCTGGAGGGCAGGGCGGCGGGCTGCGTGATGGTGCACCCGTATACACACCTTCCATCGGTCTATTTTCAGCGGGGCGTGGGTTGGTACGTGCTGAACATGTACGTGAAGCCGACCCATCGCCGCCAGGGTGTGGCGGCGGGTTTGCTGGCGGCGCTGGGCGCGGCGGCGCGGGAGCAGGAGGTGGATTCGCTCAACCTGCATTCCACCGCGTCGGCCCACACGCTGTACGAGCGCTTCGGCTTTGGCACCTCGGTGGATGCCATGAACATGACGCTGGTGGAGGGCGTCAGTGGCCTGTCGGAGGGTGAGCCTGGCTCGTGGCGACGCGTGGCGGGCTGAGCGGGCTCAGGCGTGCTTGTTGTGGGCACGCATGGTGCGCTGCTTTTCGCGCTGCCAGTCGCGTTCCTTCTCGGTTTCGCGCTTGTCGTGGGCCTGCTTGCCCTTGGCCAGGCCAATTTCCACCTTCACCTTGTTGCCCTTCCAGTAGAGGGCCATGGGGATGAGGGTGTAGCCCTTGCGCTCGACGGCGCCGATCAGCGTGTCGATTTCCTCACGGTGCAGCAGCACCTTGCGGGTGCGGCGGTCGTTGGCCACCACGTGGGTGCTGGCGCTGATCAGCGGCGGAATGGAGGTGCCCACAAGGAAGATTTCGCCCTGGATCACCATGGCGTAGCTGTCGCCGAAATTGATGCGGCCGGCGCGCAGCGACTTCACTTCCCAGCCCTGCAGTTCAAGGCCGGCTTCGAAGCGCTGGTCGATGTGGTACTCGTGGCGTGCACGCTTGTTCAGTGCAATGGTGCCGCCCGTGTTTTTGTCTTTGTCCTTAGGCTTGGCCATGTCCGTTAAACTTCGGGCTTAATGCCCTGATGACGGTCCCGTCCGTGGAGGGACCTGAAGGTGATGCTTACGATGAGGCTGAAGTGATCGAGATCCGCCGCAGCGCCCTGGTGCGATATTCGCCTGCCCAGATGTTCGATCTGGTCAATGACGTGGAAGCATACCCAAAGCGCTTCCCGTGGTGTGTCGCCGCCCACGTGCTGGAGAAGACAGGCGATGTGCTGGTGGCGAAGCTGGATCTCAAGTACGCCGGCTTCCGCCAGAGCTTTACCACGCGCAACACCACCACACCGCCGAGCCGCCTGCACATGAGCCTGGTGGATGGCCCGTTCCGTAGTCTGGATGGCGTGTGGAACTTCATTGCACTGGGTGACGCCGGTTGCAAGGTGGCGTTCGAGCTGGATTTCGAATACGCCGGCCGTCTGGTGGGCTCCGCGTTGAAACTGGGTTTCCAGGGGCTGGCCGGTCGCATGGTGGACGATTTCTGCCGCGAGGCGGAACGCACCTATGGCTGACCGGATGACCGTGGAAGTGGTCTACGCCACCCCTGCGCAGCGCTGGCTGCGTGAAGTGTCGCTGCCGGTGGGTAGCACCGTGGCCGAGGCCATCGAGGCGTCAGGCCTTGCCCGCGAGGTACCGGGGCTGGTGGTGGATCCGGC
The DNA here is from genome assembly GCF_014297575.1 of Dyella telluris. Classification (NCBI taxonomy): domain Bacteria; kingdom Pseudomonadati; phylum Pseudomonadota; class Gammaproteobacteria; order Lysobacterales; family Rhodanobacteraceae; genus Dyella; species Dyella telluris. The sequence goes on from NZ_CP060412.1 coordinate 4,081,713, forward strand.
GCGGCTGGGCGTTTTTTCCCGCAAGGTGACGCCGGACCAGTTGGTGGGCGAGGGCGACCGGGTGGAAATCTACCGGCCGCTCATGCTCGATCCGAAGGAAGCACGTCGGCGCCGCGCCCACGAGGGCTGACGCCGGCCAGAAGGCATCAGTGGCCGTCGTTGCCGCCGCCGTTGTCGCCACCACCGCCGCCGCCGTTGTCACCACCCTTGTCGCCGCCGGAACCCGTGTTCTTGTCGCCCTTGGTTTCGTCGACCGGGTAGCTGGCGTGGTACTTCTTGGTGTCGTTGACGAGCTTTTGTGCGTCTTCCGCGAAGAAGTCACCCTCGGTGCGCACGAGCACATCGTTGTTGAAGGTGAGCTTGAGCGCGCGAACCTTGATGTCGCCGCCACGATGCTGCTGGGTGGAGACGTAATCCCACTCGTTCTGGCTGAAGGGCGAGTTCACCGACGGGGAGCCCATGAGCACCAGCACCTGGCGCTTGGTCATGCCCGGCTGCAGCTGATCCACGGTTTTCTTGTCCAGCAGGTTGCCCTGCGACACGTCTGGGGTGTAGATGAGACGGCAGCTGGCGAGCGACAGTGCCAGCATGGCGAAACCCAGCGTGCGAATCAGCTTGTGCATGCGTGTTGCGTCCGGATCGTAAAGGTGTCGGATGATACACTAACGGCCTTGTGGCGCCGCGTGCGTGGAGTTGGCAATGGAACAGGAAACCAAAGAACTGCGCAAAGCCGGGTTGAAGGTCACCCACCCCCGCATGCGCATTCTGCAGATCTTCGAAGACGAGGAGGCTCATCACCTCACCGCCGAGGACATCTACAAACGCCTTTTGGCCCACCAGGAAGACATCGGGCTGGCCACCGTTTACCGGGTGCTGACCCAGTTCGAGGCCGCCGGCATCGTGGTCAAGCACAACTTCGAGGGCGGCCAGGCCGTCTACGAACTGGACCGTGGCAAGCACCATGACCACATGATCGATGTGGACAGCGGAAAGGTCATTGAGTTCGTCAGCGAGGAGATCGAGCGCCTCCAGCACGAAATTGCGGCCCGCCATGGGTACGTCATCGAAGACCACAGCCTGGTGCTGTACGTGCGGCCCAAGAAGGGCCACAAGTAAGGTCAGGTTCCCGCAGGTACCCCGGGGCCGGTGGCGGAGACGCTGCCGGCCTTTTGGTTTTTTGGGCGGGGGGAGTTGCGGTGGTGGCCTGGCGGCTGGTGCCGGAAGGCGAAAGGCGCTGGATCCCCGCTTTCGCGGGGATGACGATCGGAGGGCCCAAAGGTACGTGGGCTCGACACGCCGCCTCAGCTTTGTCCGTCATCCCCGCGAAAGCGGGGATCCAGCGCCTTCAGGCGGGCCGGAGCAACAAGCGGGTCGGCCGACAGGCCAGAAAGCAGGCGAAGCAGGGCAACCCGAAAAGCGCCCATAAAAAAAGCCGCGGGAGGACTCCTGTCCACCCAGCGGCTTATCCGTTATCGAATGGCTCCAGAGAAAGGCGAGTTGCTCGCGTAGCCTGGTGATGCCATCGACTCCGGCGGAACGGCATCCTGCCGTTCTTCATGTCCACCGTCCCCACGGTTGACATGGCTCACCATCTTGCGATGGTGGCTCCCCCACATCGATGGATCCAGCGTAACGAAGCCTTCACACGTCGGGTATCAGAAAATTTCCTATGTAACGTTCCTAAGTGCGTGCTGCGTCACTAGTTTGCGTGCTGCTACGCAGCAATATCCTTAAGTGAACGCCCTGCGCTTCGGGGCGGACCCTGAACAGGCCGCCCAGGGACGTGACCCGGTCCCGCATGCCCTGCATGCCCCGGCCGCCGCGCGGCATGCGGGCGGGCAGGCCGATGCCGTTGTCGCGGATGTCCAGCAAGGCCAGCGCTACGCCTTGGCGCTCGCCAATGCGCAGGCGCAGCTGGAAGGTGTCGGCGTGGGCGTGTTTCACGGCGTTGGTGGCGCTTTCCTGCACCAGGCGATAGACCACGGTGCGGGTGTCGTCGTCCAGCAGGCGCGGGTCACCGTGCAGGTCGGTGCGGTAGGCCACGCCGGCGGCGTTGAGCAGGTCGCGGATGGGGCCCTCGTCCAGGGCGCGAAGCAGGCCGAATTCGTCCAGTACGGCCGGGCGCAGGTCATCCAGCAGGCGGTGCAGGGCGCGGCGCATGTGGCCGAGGATGGCGTTGATCGACACCCCGATGTCGTCCATGCCGGCCTGGGCCAGGCGGGACTGGGCCAGCTTCAGGTGGGTCTGGATGGCGGTGAGGTTCTGGCCCAGCTCGTCGTGCAGCTCGGCGGCCATGTGGCGGCGCTGGTTTTCCTCGGTCTGCAGGTTGCCGCGGGCGGCGTCGCGCAGCTGGCGGGCCAGGTGGTCCAGGCGGCGATTCACGGCGGCCAGGTAGACATTCTGCTCGGCCACGCGCTCGCTGCTGCGGCGCAGGGCATCCGTGGCCGAACCCAGCATGAGCGCGCCGGTGCCCGCCACGGCCAGGAACAGCTCACCCGCGGCGCCGGGTGCGCCGTGGCCGGACAGGTGATCCACCAGGGTCATGCCCAGACTGGAAATGAGCATGGAAAGGCTGGCGCCGCGCCAGCCATGCCGGAAGGCGAAGAACAGCACCGGTGCCAGCGACAGCACGCGAGCGAACTGGGGCTGTGGTGCCTCATGGGAGGACAGCACCAGCAGGATCGCCAGCGAAGGCAGCAGCACCAGCAGGCCGTCCATCAGCAGGCGGCCGAGGGCGCGCTTGTTCAGCGGTGCGCGCAACATCATCACCAGCAGGGGCACCACCAGCAGGACGCCGACGTAGTTGCCCAGCAGGTCCTGTCCCAGCGCCTGCATCATCATGTCCGCGCCGGGCGCGGCGTGGATCAGCGCCAGCATCACGGCATCGGCCGCGGTGGTGGCCGCCACGGTGAAGGCCGCCGACAGCAGCAGGCGGGCGACGTCTTCCGGGTCGCGCAGGCTGGCGTGCAGGTTGGCGCGGCGCATCAGCCACAGGCAGATGGCCGATACCAGCGGCTCGGGCAGTGCGCCCAGCAGGTAGCCGCGCCAGCCCAGCAGCAGCGGATGGAACGAGGCGATCAGTGCGCTGGCGGCGAATTCCGCACCGAGCAGCCATGGCCACATACGCCAAGGCGCCAGCAGCAGGGCGCCGAAGCGCAGGCCATAGGGAAGCATCCAGTAGGGTTGTTCCGTTGGCCACAGCAACAGCCAGAGCAGAAAGTAGCCAACGCCAAAGAGCAGGTCAGAGCCTGGCAGTGCAGAAGATTTCGATCGCATGCGCCCGATGTTACATGGCCCCGGGCGGCGGTATGGGCGGCCATCTGACAGCGTGTCGGCTGTCTCCCTTCCGATGCGAGGCAGGGGGTGATCGTCAAGCGGCGCCTGGCCTGCTATACATGGGGCATGTACAGCATTGTCCTGGTTGATGACCATGCCATCGTACGAGAGGGGTTCAAGCGGCTGATCGAAATGGAACCGGATCTGGAGGTCGTTGCGGAGTGCCGCAGCGCTGACGATGCGGTGGAAGCGGTTGGCCTGCGTCGTCCCGATCTCGTGGCACTCGATCTCTCACTGCCCGATGGCAGCGGGCTACCGTTGATCGAGCATCTGCGCAGCGTTGCCTCGGACACGCGCATCGTGGTGCTGAGCATGCACGACGGCGAACCCTACGTTTCCGAAGCGCTGCGCCGTGGCGCCAGCGGTTACGTGACCAAGGGCGTAGCACCGGAAGAACTGGTGGCCGGCCTGCGCGCGGTGATGCAGGGCGAGTGCTTCCTGAGTTCCGACCTGCGCAAGCGCCGCGCCGAACGCCCGAGCGAATCGCGCGACCCCATCCACCGACTCACCGCCCGCGAGCGCGAAGTGTTCCTGCTGCTGGCGGCAGGCCGGGCGCCAAAGCAGGTGGCCGGCGAGCTGGGTATCGGTCAGAAGACCGTCTACATCCACCGGGCGAGCCTGATGGGCAAGCTGGGGGCGGGCTCGGAACTGGATCTCTACCGCATGGCGGCGGAGCGCGGGTTGTTGCCGCGGAAGAACTGAGCGGGCATCGACATATCCGCTGCAGCTCTGTAGGAGCGCACTTGCGCGCGACAAACCTGCGGAGCGGCAGCGCCCTGATGCTGCGGTCGCGCCCAAGGGCGCTCCTACAAGGAGCCGGCTGATGCCTCTCCATGCCACTGGTTTTCTGTAGGAGCGCACTTGTGCGCGACAAACCTGCGGAGCGGCAACGCCCTGATGCTGCGGTTGCGCCCAAGGACGCTCCTACAAGGAGCCGGCTGGTGCCTCTTCATGCCACTGGTTTTCTGTAGGAGCGCACTTGTGCGCGACAGGCCTACGGAGCGGTGACGTCGTGACGCTGCGGTCGCGCCCAAGTGCGCTCCTACAAAGGGCCCGGGGGCCCTCAGCGTCTCTCGTTTGTGGGAGCGCACCCTGTGCGCGACAAGCCTACGGAGCGGTGACGTCGTGACGCTGCGGTCGCGCCCAGGTGCGCTCCTACAAAGGGCCCGGGAGCCCTCAACGTCGCTCTTTTGTGGGAGCAGTTGAGGAGTTACCTCACACCTGCGCTCGCTCCAGCATCTGCTTCGCATGCGCCTTCGTTTCGCGGGTGATTTCCACGCCGCCCAGCATGCGCGCCAGTTCATCGCGGCGACCGTTGGCGTCGAGTTTCTCGATGCGTGTGCGGGTGGATTCGCCGTCGCTGGCCTTGCTCACCCGCAGATGCGCGTGGCCCTGCGCGGCCACCTGCGGCAGGTGGGTGACGCACAGCACCTGACGCTGTGCGCCCAGGGCGCGCAGCTTCTGGCCGACCACCTCGGCCACGGCGCCGCCGATGCCGGTGTCTACTTCGTCGAACACCATGGTGCCGATGGTGTCCTTGCCCAGCGTGGCCACTTCAATGGCCAGGCTGATGCGGGCGAGTTCGCCGCCGGAGGCCACCTTGCGCAGGGCGCGCGGCGGCTGGCCGGGGTTGGCGCTGACCAGCAGTTCGCAGCGTTCGCGGCCCTGGGCATCCGGATCGGTGTCGCTGGTGGCTTCCAGTTCCACCACCAGGCGGCCGCCGCTCATGCCCAGCTCGGCCATCAGAGCGCTGACTTCGCTGCCCAGTTTCTCGGCCGACTGCTGGCGCGCGGCGCTGAGTTTCGCCGACTGTTCGTCGTACTGCTGCTGCAGGCGCGTGCGCTGGCTGGCGAGTTTCTCCAGCGCGTCGCCGGCACCTTCCAGTTCGTCCAGCTCCTGGCGTAGGGTGGCGGCCTTGTCGTGCAGTTCGGCCACGGGCACGCGGTGGCGGCGCGAGAGTTCGTGCAGGCGGGTGAGGTGGGTGTCCACCTCGGCGTAGCGATCCGGGTCCAGATCCACGTCGAGCGCGTAGCGGCCCAGGCCGTCGGCGGCTTCGCTGAGCTGGATGGAGGCGTTGTCGAGCAGGTCGAGCAGCGGCGCCAGCCGATCATCCAATGCGGCGAGCTTGCTCATCTCCAGCTGGGCACGACCCAGCGCGCGGCGCAGGGCGAATTCGCTGTCGCCATCGAGCAGTTCGACCACGCCGCCCGCGCCTTCGGCCAGGCGGCCGGCGTTGGCCAGGCGCTTGTGGCTGGCTTCCAGCTCGGTGAGTTCGGTGGCAGGCAGGGCCCACTTTTCCAGCTCGGCCAGCTCGTGGCTGAGCAGTTCAATGCGTTGCTCGCGGTCGTCGCCGCCGCTGAGCTTGCGGATGCGGTTGCCCAGCTCGCGCCATTGCTGGGCCAGTTCGCGCACCTGGGCCACCAGATCCTCGTTGCCGGCGTAGGCGTCGAGCAGTTCCATCTGGTGGGCGCGCGAGAGCAGGGCCTGGTGTTCGTGCTGGCCGTGGATTTCCACCAGCAGCGTGGCCAGTTCGCCAAGCTGGCTGGCATTGGCCGGGCGGCCATTGATCCAGGCGCGCGAGCTGCCTTCGGCGCGGATCACGCGGCGCAGCTGGCAGGCGTCTTCTTCGTCCAGCTCCTCGCGGCGCAGCCAGTCGCGGGCTTCGGGCAGGTGAGTCAGGTCGAATTCGGCGGTGAGTTCGGCGCGGTCACTGCCGGCACGCACCATGCCGCTGTCCGCGCGGGCGCCGGCCAGCAGCATCAGGGCGTCCACCAGCAGGGACTTGCCTGCGCCGGTCTCGCCGCTGACAACGGTGAGGCCGGGGCCGAAGGCGATCTCGGCTTCTTCGACGACGGCGAAATGACGAACGTAGAGCGAGGTGAGCATGGATGGCGACGTGGTGAAGTCGGTGGATTGTAAGGGGGAGGGGATGGGGCACGGCTAGAGGGGTGCCAACCAGGGTGACGACGTGCCGTCGCCACACCCGTTTTTTTTGTTGCCACCGCCCCCGGCCTTGCCCCGTTTCTTGCAAACTTTGCCGCCAGACCTTATTTCTTTCCTGTCTCACGGATTGCTACAGCATGCCTGCCGCCCAACTCGATGCCCGCGCACGACGCCTGTTGCGCACATTGATTGCCCAGTACCTCGCCGACGGCGAGCCGGTAGGGTCGCGCACGCTTTCGCGCTCGTCCGGGCTGGATGTGAGCCCGGCCACCATCCGTAACATCATGTCTGACCTGGAAGAAGCCGGCCTGGTGGCATCGCCGCACACCTCGGCCGGGCGCGTGCCCACGCCGCGCGGCCTGCGCCTGTTCGTGGACAGCCTGATTGAACTGCAGCCGCTGCCGCTGGACGAAATGGCACGCCTGCGCCGCGAGCTGCCGCCCGGGCTCACCACCACCCGCGACCTGCTGGGCAATGTCTCGACCTTGCTGTCGGCCATGACCCAGTTCGCCGGCGTGGTCACGGTGCCGCGGCAGGCTGACTTCCCGCTGCGCCATATCGATTTCGTGCCGCTGCCCGATGCCCGGGTGCTGGTGATCCTGGTGTTTTCGGACAACCAGGTGCAGAACCGCATCGTGCAGCTGGCCAAGCCGCTGGACAGCCGCGAGCTGGAGCAGGCGGCCAACTACCTCAACTCGCAGTTCGCCGGGCTGCGCCTGGACGACATCCGCGGTCACCTGCTGCGTGAGCTGCGCGAAGCCAGCAGCGAGCTCAACCAGCTGATGTCCAGTGCGGTGGAGCTGGCGGCGGCCTCGTTCGCCCCGCAGGGCGACAGCGACGACGTGCTGGTCAGCGGCCAGACCAACCTGATGGGTTACTCGGAACTGGCCAACCTGGACCGCCTTCGCGAGCTGTTCGAGGCGTTCCAGAAGAAAAGCGAGCTGCTGCAGCTCATGGAAGTGTGCGCGAAAGCCCCTGGCGTGCGCCTGTTCATCGGCGAAGAATCGGGCTTTACGGCGCTGGATGGCTGCAGCGTGGTCACGGCCAGCTACGGCGCCCAGGGGAGGGTGCTGGGCGCGGTCGGGGTGATTGGCCCCACCCGCATGGCCTATGAACGGGTCATCCCGGTGGTTCAGGCGACGGCCGGTTTGCTCAGCGACGCCTTGAATCGCGTCGCAACGACCTTATAACGCGCTCGGGAGGCGGGGTTTACCCGCAAGTGATTGACGGTTGGTGCCAGGGGCACCGGCCACGGACAAGGCTTGGAGTAATTCATGCAGAGCAACGATCCAACGGCGTCCAGCGGGACGCAGGGCCCTGGCGGACAGGATGAAGCAGCCCACGCGGAGCTGGAGGCGCTGAAGGCGCGCATCGCTGAACTTGAAGCGAGCAACGTCGACCTGCGCGACACCGTGCTGCGCGAAAAGGCGGAAATCGAGAACCAGCGCCGTCGCCTGCACCGCGACGTGGAGCAGGCCCGCCGCTTCGCCAACGAAAAGCTGCTGAACGAGCTGCTGCCGGTCTATGACGGCCTTGAGATGGGCCTGCAGGCGGAAGGCGGCGACGTGGCCAGCGTGCGCGAGGGCATCGCGCTGACGCTGAAGTCGCTGCTGAAGATCGCCGAGAACAATGGCCTGGTGCAGGTCGATCCGGTGGGTCAGCCGCTGGATCCGGACAAGCACCACGCCGTCAGCATGGTGGAGGCCCCGGGCGCGGCCCCCAACACGGTGGTCAGCGTGCTCCAGAAGGGCTACGTGCTGAACGACCGTCTCCTGCGCCCCGCGTTGGTGGCGGTCGCCAAGGAATAACACCCGCGCTGGCGGTAGCAGGCGCCTGAATGGCGCCCCCCGCCGGCCACGGTGACAAGGGCTTTGGGGTCTTGTCGGCATTGAGATGAAACATGCCGAACCCCATCTGACATACCAGTTGCGGCCGAGGGGTCGCTTAAAGAATTCGGGAGTAGACAACATGGGTAAAATCATTGGTATCGACCTGGGCACGACCAACTCGTGCGTTGCCGTCATGGACGGCAGCACCGCCAAGGTCATCGAGAACTCGGAAGGCGATCGCACCACGCCGTCCATCGTCGCCTTCACCAAGGACAACGAAGTCCTCGTGGGCGCGCCGGCCAAGCGCCAGAGCGTGACCAACCCCAAGAACACCTTCTACGCGGTGAAGCGCCTGATCGGCCGCAAGTTCACCGACGCGGAAGTGCAGAAAGACCTGCACATCGTGCCCTACGGCATCATCGCCCATGACAACGGCGACGCCTGGGTGGAGACCTCCGACGGCAAGAAGATGGCTCCCCAGGAGATCTCGGCCAAGGTCCTCATGAAGATGAAGAAGACCGCCGAAGACTATCTCGGCGAAGCGGTCACCGAGGCCGTGATCACGGTGCCGGCGTACTTCAACGACAGCCAGCGCCAGGCCACCAAGGACGCGGGCCGCATTGCCGGCCTGGACGTCAAGCGCATCATCAACGAGCCCACCGCGGCCGCCCTGGCCTATGGCCTGGACAAGAAGGGCGCCGACCGCAAGGTGGCCGTGTATGACCTCGGCGGCGGCACGTTCGACGTGTCCATCATCGAGATCGCCGAAGTGGACGGCGAGAAGCAGTTCGAAGTGCTGGCCACCAACGGCGACACCTTCCTGGGTGGCGAAGACTTCGACATGCGCGTCATCGACTACCTCGTCGAAGAATTCAAGAAAGACCAGGGCATGGACCTGCGCAAGGATCCGCTCGCGCTGCAGCGCCTGAAGGACGCCGCCGAGCGCGCGAAGATCGAGCTGTCGTCCAGCCACCAGACCGAAGTGAACCTGCCGTACATCACGGCCGACGCTTCCGGTCCGAAGCACCTCAACATCAAGCTGACCCGCGCCAAGCTCGAAGCGCTGGTGGAAGACCTGATCAAGCGCACCATCGACCCGTGCCGCACCGCGTTGAATGACGCCGGCCTGCGCGTGTCCGACATCAACGAGGTGATCCTCGTCGGTGGCCAGACCCGCATGCCCAAGGTGCAGGAGTCGGTGAAGGACTTCTTCGGCAAGGAGCCGCGCAAGGACGTGAACCCGGACGAGGCCGTCGCTGTCGGCGCCGCGATCCAGGGTGGCGTGCTGGGCGGTACCGTGAAGGACGTGCTGCTGCTCGACGTCACCCCGCTGTCGCTCGGTATCGAGACGATGGGTGGCGTGATGACCAAGCTGATCGAGAAGAACACCACCGTGCCGACCAAGGCCTCGCAGGTGTTCTCCACCGCCGACGACAACCAGACGGCCGTGACCGTGCACGTGCTGCAGGGTGAGCGCGAGCGCGCCAGCGCCAACAAGTCGCTGGGCAAGTTCGACCTGCAGGGTATCGAGGCGGCGCCGCGCGGCATGCCGCAGATCGAAGTGACCTTCGATATCGACGCCAACGGCATCCTGCACGTGTCGGCCAAGGACAAGAAGACCGGCAAGGAACAGAAGATCGAGATCAAGGCCGGCTCGGGCCTGTCCGAGGAAGAGATCAACCGCATGGTGGCCGACGCCGAGGCCAACAAGGAAGAAGACAAGAAGTTCCACGAACTTGTCAGCACCCGCAACAAGGCCGACCAGCTGGTGCACGCCACCCGCAGCGCGCTCAAGGAGCACGGCGGCAAGGTGCCGGCTGACCAGCTGAGCAGCATCGAGGGTGCGCTGTCTGACCTTGAGAAGGTCAAGGAAGGCGACGACAAGGCTGCCATCGAGTCGAAGATCGAGAAGCTCGAGCAGGTGGCCCAGGCCCTCTACGCTGCGGCCCAGGGCGCTGGCGCCCAGCCGGAAGCGGCTGCGCAGGCGGGTGGCCATCAGGGTTCTTCGGCACAGGACGACGTGGTCGATGCCGAGTTCACTGAAGTCAAGGACGACAAGAAGTAATATTGGCCGGTCGGCATTGCCGATCTGACGCAGCCCGCGTCCGGACAGAAGTCTGGTCGCGGGCTGTTTGTTGAGGAGACATGGATCGCTCGATTCATGTGGAAGTGAGCGGTCCATGCCGGATGCAACGATGAGCAAGCGTGATTACTACGAAGTCCTTGGGGTGGAACGCACCGTCACCGAGGTCGAACTGAAGAAGTCGTTCCGTCGACTGGCGATGAAGTACCACCCGGACCGCTGTCCGGATGATCCGCACGCGCAGGAGAAGTTCAAGGAGGCCAAGGAGGCCTACGAAGTGCTGTCCGACGGGCAGAAGCGCGCCATGTACGACCAGCACGGTCATGCGGCTTTCGAGCAGGGCATGGGCGGCGGTCGCGGTGGCTTTGGCGACATGGGCGACATCTTCGGCGATATCTTCGGCGACATTTTCGGCATGGGCGGTGGCGGGCGCGGGCGTTCGCGTCGCGGCTCCGACCTGCGTTACATCATGGAGCTCGATCTGGAAGAGGCCGTGTTCGGCGTCGAGAAGAAGATCGAGATTCCCACCCAGGTCAACTGCCACCACTGCAACGGCAGCGGTTCGGACGACGGCAAGACGGTGACCTGCAAGACCTGCGCAGGCCATGGCCGCGTGCGCATGCAGAACGGCATTTTCTCCATCCAGCAGGCCTGCCCGCATTGCGGCGGCAGCGGCCAGATGATCGAGAAACCCTGCAAGGAATGCGACGGCGAAGGCCGCCTGGAAGAAACCCGTTCGCTGTCGGTGAACATTCCCGCCGGCGTGGACAACGGTGACCGCATCCGCCTGACGGGGCAGGGCGAAGCCGGCCCGGCCGGTGGCGAAGCCGGTGACCTGTACGTGGAAGTGCGCGTGCGCGAGCACGGCATCTTCCAGCGCGAAGGCAACGACCTGCATTGCGAACTGCCGATCCGCTTTGCCCAGGCGGCGCTGGGCGCGGAGTTGCTGGTGCCGACGCTGGAAGGCGAAGTGCCGATCAACATCCCGCCGGAAACGCAGACCGGCCAGATGTTCCGCCTGCGCGGGCGTGGCGTGAAATCCGTGCGCAGCGCGCGGACAGGCGACCTGATCTGCCGTGTGGTAGTGGAAACGCCGGTGCGCCTGACCAAGCAGCAGCGCGAATTGCTGGAACAGCTGGAGTCGACCTTTGCCAATGGCGAGGCGGACAAGCACACGCCGCGCGCCAAGACCTGGGTGGATGGCGTCAAGCAGTTCTGGTCGCGCGTCACCTCGTAAGTTCAGGCGATGCATGCAGCAATGGAAGCCCCGGTTTTCACCGGGGCTTTTTCATTTGGGTGGTTTGTTCATGGGCGATCGTGCATGGCGACGCCTTCAGGCGGTAGCATCGCCTCTCCCGTGCCATCCCCCAGGAAGCCCCCATGTCCCAGCCCGTTCGCCTCGCCATCAATGGCGCCACCGGTCGCATGGGGCAGGCGTTGCTTGCACTGGTGAAGGACGATGCGCGCTTTGCGCTGGTGGCCGCCATCGCGTCGCCGTCGTCGTCGAAGCTGGGGCAGCCGGTGGATACCTGCGAGGGTGCACTGGCCTTCACGCATGAGTGGCCGTTGCCCGGCTCGCTGGACGTGGTGGTGGATTTCAGTGGCCCGGCCGGCCTGGCCGAGGCGCTGACCTATTGCGAGTCGCACAACGTGGCCCTGGTGACGGGTACCACCGGGTTGGATACCACCTTCGCGCAGCGCCTCAACGCGTCGGCGGCGCGCATTGCTTTGCTGCGTTCGGCCAATTTCAGCCTGGGCGTGGCCGTGCTGACGCGCCTGCTTCGCCAGGCCGCGGCATCGCTGCCGGACTGGGACCTGGACATCATCGAGGCCCACCACAACCGCAAGGAAGACGCACCGTCGGGCACGGCACTGGCGCTGGGCGAGGCCGCTGCGGCGGCGCGCGGCACCTCCCTGCACGAAAGCGCGGTGTATGCGCGCGAAGGGCGCGTCGGTCCGCGCGAGCACGGCACCATTGGTTTTGCCGTGGTGCGTGGTGGCGACATCGTGGGCGAGCACGAAGTGTTGTTGATGGGGCAGGGCGAGCGCATTGAGCTCACCCACCGCGCCACGGATCGCTCGATCTTTGCCCGTGGCGCGCTGGAAGCCGCCCACTGGCTCAGCGGCCGTGCCGCCGGCGACTACGACCTGGACGCCATGTTGGCCGACCGCGCGTCGGGCTGATTCCCTTCTGGCGGCTTGTCGGGGCGCCCGGCAGGCCCTAAAATCTTGCGGATTGTCATTGGGGAGTAGCCATCCTCACCCCCTCGCGACCGCCCTGCGGTTGCGGCATCAGAGGAATCCGCGTCAACAGACTTGAAGCCTCGTGCTTCATGGCGTGGATGGCACCGGTACCATCAGGTACCGGCAGCCCGGCGAGACCTTTGGCCACGACGCGCTCACCTTAGCCGGGCGAGCTCGCGTCGCTGAGCCAATGGTTTTCCGCTCGCCCGGCCTTGGAAAAAGCATGCTTACTGCACTGTTGTTCCTGCTCTCGGCTGGTGCGATCTATTTCGCGTGCGAGTACTTCGTCAACGGCGTGGAGTGGTTCGGCCAGAAGCTCAACCTGGGCGCCACCGCCACGGGCACCATCCTTGCTGCATTCGGCACGGCGCTGCCCGAGAGTGCGGTGACTTTCGTCGCCGTGATCCTGGGCAAGACGCCCGAGCAGAAGGATATTGGCGTGGGCGCCGCGCTGGGCGGCCCGCTGGTGCTCGCCACCATCGCCTATGCCGTGGTGGGCGTGGCGCTATGGGTGAATCGCCGCCGGCTGCAGCGTGCCGACAACATGGTGCGGGTGGAACATGGCCGCCTGGCACGTGACCAGTCGTGGTTCCTTGCCATCTTCGTGGTGAAGTGCGGGCTCGGTCTGGTGGCGTTCGCCTTCAAGCCATGGCTGGGCGTGCTTTTCCTCGCCGCTTACGGTCTTTATGTGTGGCGCGAGCTGAAGTCGTCGGACACGGCGCCGGAGGAAGAGGAGATCGAGCCGCTGAAGTTTCAGCCGAAGGCGGCCGACCCTGCGTTGTTCTGGGTGATCGCACAGACGACGCTGGCACTGCTGGTGATCGCGTTCGCCTCGCACACCTTCGTCAAGCAGATCGAAGCTATCGGCGTGGCGCTGCAGCTGTCGCCGCATCTTGTCGCGCTGGTGCTGAGCCCGGTGGCTACCGAACTGCCCGAGACCATGAATGCGCTGATCTGGGTGCGCCAGGGCAAGGAGCGTCTCGCGCTGGCCAATATCTCCGGCGCCATGATGATCCAGGCGACCATTCCCAGCTCGCTGGCCCTGTTCGCCACGCCGTGGTTGTTCGATGCGCCGCTGATGGTGGCGGGCGTGCTCACGGGCGTAGCCGTGGTGTATCTGTGGTGGCTGTTCCGCCGCGGGCGCGTGGATGCGCGCTGGCTCGTGCCGGTGGGGCTGTTGTACGGCGTGTTTGCCGCGTACGTGGCCTGGCACTTCAGCAGCAATCTCTGATCGACGGTGGAGCGCTGGCGCCGCCTGGCGCCAGCGCAGGCTCAGTCCTTGTGCGCGGCGTTGCGGTCGCGGTCGGCGCCGAGCTTGCGGTCCAGCGAACCGAAGATGCGCTTGAACGCCCGGGAGAACTTGCCGCGCTTGGTCTTGCGGAGCTTCTCTTCCTCGCTGGTCAGCCAGGCCACCTGGATCACACGGCGTTCACCCTCGTAGGGCAGGTGGCCGTGAAAGGAGTTTTCACAGCGCTTGAACACCGCGAACTCGCCGTACAGCGGTTTGAGCTCCGGCGCGATCAGGCTGTCGATGTTGTCGATGCTGCCGAGGAAGCGCAGGCAGCCGTCGCTGGTGTCAGGCCACAGCGTGTTGAGGTACAGCAGGGCTGTGGCCACCTTGGACTTGCTGTCCGTATGGATGGTGCCGTGGCGCTTGTTGAGCGAGCGGCACAGCGTGATCAGGGTGGGGTAATCGCCCAGGTTGGCGATGCCCAGCCGCTCGCCGATGGCGCTGGCAAACTCCGCCGAGCTCAGGCGTTCCACCAGGGCATTCACCGAGGGGCCGCAGTCGCTGGCGTCGTACGGGAAGAAACCGGCGCTGGCGTAGCGTGGAAAGTCCCGCTCCAGTTCCCCGCGGGCCTCGTCGGGCAGCTGCCCGTGAGCGATCAGGAAAGGGAATGGCTCCATCCGCACGTCCGTGTCCGGTCGGTCGAGGCGGGCGGGATCGAGCAACGCGGCTGCGTTCATGGAGTTCCGGTCATGGGCAAGTGTTGCGTAGTGTAACGCTCCGTTTACCCGCCGGTTGTCAGGGCCCCGCCGGCAGCCCTTTCCCCGGGCCGCGTTCAGCTGTTCCGGATGGACATGGAAGGGCCTTTCACCTATCATTTTGACCCGCCCTGAAACGTTCCTCGACCAAGGTCCACAAGCTGCTTCGCAGCGGCTTGCGGACTTTGCTGCACCTAAAAGGCGGTCCTCCCATGCCTATCCCTGCTCTGCTTGCCCTTGAAGACGGCAGCGTGTTCCACGGCTACGCCGTTGGCGCGACTGGTGAAACCGTCGGCGAGGTGGTTTTCAATACCGCCATGACCGGCTACCAGGAGATCCTCACCGATCCCTCGTACGCCAAACAGATCGTCACCCTGACTTATCCGCACATTGGCAACACCGGCGTGAACGTGGAGGACGAGGAGTCCGACACCGTGCATGCGGCAGGCCTGATCGTGCGCGACGTGCCGCGCCGACCCAGCAACTGGCGCAGCACCGAGAGCCTTCCCGATTACCTCAAGCGCCACGGCATCGTGGCCATTGCCGGCATCGACACCCGTCGCCTGACCCGTATCCTGCGCGACAAGGGTGCGCTGAACGGCTGCATCGCCGCGGGCGAGCAGATCGACGAAGCCGCCGCGCTGGCGAAGGCGCGCGCTTTCCCGGGCCTCAACGGCATGGATCTGGCCAAGGTGGTCAGCGTGGGTGAGTCGTACCAGTGGAGCGAGGGCGTGTACGACCTCGACCAGACCCGCTTCAATCAGCCGTCCAAGCGCTTCAAGGTCGTGGCCTACGACTTCGGCGTGAAGTACAACATCCTGCGCCTGCTGGCCGAACAGGGTTGCGACATCACCGTGGTGCCGGCGCAGACGCCTGCCGCCGACGTGCTGGCGATGAAGCCGGATGGTGTGTTCCTTTCCAACGGCCCTGGCGATCCGGCGGCCTGCGACTACGCCATCGTGGCTGCGCGCGAATTCCTCGACGCGAAGATCCCGCTCTTCGGCATCTGCCTGGGTCACCAGATCATGGGCCTGGCGCTGGGCGCCAAGACGCTGAAGATGAAGTTCGGCCATCACGGCGCGAACCATCCGGTGAAGGACATGGACGACGGCCGCGTGCTGATCACCTCGCAGAACCACGGCTTCGCCGTTGACCCGGCGACGCTGCCGGCGAACGTGCGCGTGACGCATGCGTCGCTGTTCGACGGTTCGCTGCAGGGCTTCGCGCTCACCGACCGTCCGGCGTTCTGCTTCCAGGGTCACCCGGAAGCCAGCCCCGGTCCGCACGACATTGGTTATCTGTTTGATCGTTTTGCCGCACTGATGCAGGAGGCCCGCACGAATGGCTAAGCGCACTGATATCAAGAGCATCCTCATCATTGGCGCCGGCCCGATCGTCATCGGCCAGGCCTGTGAGTTCGACTACTCCGGCGCGCAGGCCTGCAAGGCGCTGAAGGAAGAGGGTTACCGCGTCATCCTGGTGAACTCCAACCCCGCCACGATCATGACCGACCCGGAGACGGCCGACGCTGTCTACATCGAGCCGATCAACTGGCAGACGGTGGAGCGCATCATCGCCAAGGAGCGTCCGGACGCCGTGCTGCCCACCATGGGCGGCCAGACCGGCCTCAACTGCGCGCTGGACCTCGCCGACAACGGCGTGCTCGAGAAGTACAACGTCGAGCTGATCGGCGCCTCGCGCGAAGCCATCCGCATGGCCGAAGACCGCGAGCTGTTCCGCGTGGCCATGAAGGAAATCGGGCTGGAATGCCCGAAGGCCGAAGTGGTTCGCACGTTCGAGCAGGCGCTGGCCACGCAGGCGAAGGTGGGCTTCCCCACCGTCATCCGCCCGAGCTTCACGCTGGGTGGTTCGGGTGGCGGCATCGCCTACAACAAGGAAGAGTTCGAAGAGATCGTCAAGCGCGGCCTCGAGCTTTCGCCGGTGGGCGAAGTGCTGGTCGAGGAATCCGTGCTCGGCTGGAAGGAATTCGAGATGGAAGTGGTCCGCGACAAGGCGGACAACTGCATCATCGTGTGCTCCATCGAAAACCTCGATCCGATGGGCGTGCATACCGGCGACTCGATCACCGTCGCGCCGGCGCAGACGCTCACCGACAAGGAATACCAGCGCCTGCGCGATGCCTCCATCGCCGTGCTGCGCAAGATCGGCGTGGACACCGGTGGCTCCAACGTGCAGTTCGGCATCAATGCCGAGAACGGCCGCGTGGTGGTCATCGAGATGAACCCGCGCGTGTCGCGCTCGTCGGCGCTGGCCTCCAAGGCCACCGGTTTCCCGATCGCCAAGATCGCCGCGAAGCTGGCCGTGGGCTACACGCTGGACGAACTCAAGAACGACATCACCGGCGGCCTGACCCCGGCGTCGTTCGAGCCGACCATCGATTACGTCGTCACCAAGATCCCGCGCTTTGCGTTCGAGAAGTTCCCGTCCGCTGATGCCCGCCTCACCACTCAGATGAAGTCGGTGGGTGAAGTGATGGCGATGGGCCGCACCTTCCACGAATCGCTGCAGAAGGCGCTGCGTGGCCTGGAAATCGGCAAGACCGGCCTGAACCCGACGGGTCTGGACCTCACCACGGACGAAGGCGTCAACGCGCTCAAGCGCGAGCTGCGCGAGCCGCGTCCGGACCGCGTGTTCCACCTTGCCGATGCGTTCCGCGCTGGCCTGACGCTGGAAGACGTGTACGGCCTCAGCCGCGTCGACCCCTGGTTCCTGGCGGCGTTCGAAGACATCGTGCTGACCGAGAAGGAAGTGCAGTCGCAGGGCATCGCTGCCATCGACGCACTGCGCATGCGCGAACTCAAGCGCATGGGTTTCTCCGATGCGCGCCTGGCCGAACTGCTCGACACCAACGAAGCGGCCATGCGCCACCTGCGCCGCACGCTGGGCGTGCGCCCGGTGTACAAGCGCGTGGATTCCTGCGCCGCCGAGTTCGCCACCACCACGGCCTACATGTACTCGACCTACGAGGAAGAGTGCGAGGCCAATCCGACCGACCGCGACAAGATCATCGTGCTCGGCGGTGGTCCGAACCGCATCGGCCAGGGCATCGAGTTCGACTACTGCTGCGTGCACGCCGCGCTCGCCCTGCGCGAGGATGGTTTCGAAACCATCATGGTCAACTGCAACCCGGAAACCGTCTCCACCGATTACGACACCTCCGACCGCCTGTACTTCGAGCCGCTGACGCTGGAAGACGTGCTGGAGATCGTCGACCTCGAGAAGCCCAAGGGCGTGATCGTGCAGTACGGTGGCCAGACGCCGCTGAAGCTGGCGCGCGCGCTTGAAGCGGCTGGCGCACCGGTGATCGGTACGTCGCCAGACAGTATCGACTTGGCGGAAGACCGCGAACGCTTCCAGCAGATGATCGAAAAGATCGGCCTGAAGCAGCCGCCGAACCGCACGGCGCGTACGCCGGAAGAAGCCTTGGCGTCGGCGCGCGAAATCGGCTACCCGCTGGTGGTTCGCCCGAGCTACGTGCTCGGCGGGCGCGCGATGGAAATCGTCTACAGCGATGCCGATCTTTCGCGCTACATCCGCGACGCAGTGCAGGTGTCGAATGATTCGCCGGTGCTGCTGGATCGCTTCCTCGACCACGCGGTGGAAGTGGACGTGGACATCATCGCGGACGCCGGCGGCAACGTGCTGGTCGGCGGCATCATGGAGCATATCGAGGAAGCGGGCGTCCACTCGGGCGACTCGTCCTGCTCGCTGCCGCCGTACTCGCTGACGCAGGAGGTGCAGGATGAAATGCGCCGCCAGGTCACCGCGATGGCGAAGGAGCTGAAGGTCGTCGGCCTGATGAATACGCAGTTCGCCATCCAGGGCGACACCGTGTACATCCTCGAAGTGAACCCGCGCGCCTCGCGCACGGTGCCGTTCGTCTCCAAGGCCACCGGCGTGCCGCTCGCCAAGATCGCCGCGCGTGCGATGGCTGGCATTTCACTCGCCAAGCAGGGCGCGACCAAGGAAGTGATTCCCGGGTACTACTCGGTGAAGGAAGCGATCTTCCCGTTCCTGAAGTTCCAGAATGTCGACCCGATCCTCGGCCCTGAAATGCGCTCCACCGGTGAGGTGATGGGCGTGGGTCGCAGCTTCGGTGCCGCCTTCGCGCGCGGTCACGATGCCGCCGGCATCAAGACGCCGCCGAAGGGCAAGGTGTTCGTGTCGGTGCGTGACGCCGACAAGGATCGCCTGCTGCCGGTGGCCCGCGAAGTGCTGGAAAAGGGCTTCAGCCTGGTCGCCACCGAAGGCACGGCCAAGTACCTGGCCGAGCACGGCGTGACCTGCGAGCGCATCAACAAGGTGATCGAAGGCCGCCCGCACATTGTCGACCTGATCAAGAACGGCGAGATCGTCTATATCGTCAACACGACCGAGGGCAAGGCAGCCATCGCCGACTCGTTCTCGATCCGCCGCGAGGCCCTGCAGCAGCGCGTCACGTACTCCACCACGGTGGCCGGTGCCCGTGCGCTGGTGCACTCGTTGGATTACCACGGTGACGGCCAGGTGCACAGCCTGCAGGAACTGCACAAGGAGCTGAAAGCATGAGTCGTGCGCCTATTACCAAGGCGGGTTCGGAGCGTCTGCGCGGTGAGCTGGAAAAGCTGAAGTCCACGGATCGGCCGAACATCATCGCGGCCATCGCCGAGGCACGTGCGCACGGCGACCTCAAGGAGAACGCGGAGTATCACGCCGCACGCGAGCAGCAGAGCTTCATCGAGGGGCGTATCGCCGCCCTGGAAGCCCTGCTGTCCACGGCGGAAGTGATCGATGTGAGTCGTCTTGCAGCCGGCAATCGCGTGGTGTTCGGTGCAACCGTTGATCTGGAAGACGAGGACAGCGGCGAAGCCGTGACCTACCAGATCGTGGGTGACCTGGAAGCCGACATCAAGCTGCGCCTGATTGCGGTGTCCTCGCCCATCGCGCGTGCCCTGATCGGCAAGAGCGAAGGCGACAGCTTCGAGTTCACCGCGCCGAATGGCGTGAAGCACTACGAGATCACGGGCGTGCGTTACGAGGCCTGAGGTTTGCGGTTTCGTTGGGCAGAAAAGGGCCGCTTTTGCGGCCTTTTTCTTTGGGTGAATACGGCATGGGCGTTTTTGTAGGAGCGCACTTGTGCGCGATCGCGGTGTTGCGGTTCGTCAGCCCGGTGGGTTGTCGCGCACAAGTGCGCTCCTACAGGGCAGCAACGTAGCCAACAAAAAAACAGGCAACAAAAAAGGGCCGCTCTCGCGGCCCTTTTCGTGACACGTCGCAGCTAGAAAATTAGCGCTGACGAGCCTTGAAACGCGGGTTGCTCTTGCAGATCACGAACACCTTGCCGCGACGACGCACAACCTTGCAGTCACGGTGCCGCGACTTGGCGGACTTCAAAGAGGAAAGCACCTTCACGGCCAGCTCCTGAAACTATAGAAAGAGAAAATACAAGACGGCAACTATAAACAGTTTCTTGACTACAGACAAGTCCTTGGATCAATTGCGCTATTGGCGCGCTCAGCATGCCTGGGACGGCCGCGCGCCTGCGCCATGTCACTCCGGCTCGGTCATGGCACTCAGGAAGCGGCGGACCACTGGGCTGGGGTCGTCGGCACGACTGGCCAGGGCCAGCAGCATATAGGCGTCCGGGTCTTCCAGCTGCAGGTATTTCACGCCGGGCAGGTTCACCGAGCGCATGGACGCCGGCACTAGGGCGAGCCCCATGCCCGCTGCCACCAGCACCAGCAGGCCGTTGATCTGCTGGGCGTGCTGGCGGATCAAGGGATGGAAGTTGGCCTTGGCGGCAATCTGCGCCAGGCGGTCATACAGGGTGGCTGCCAGCTCGCGCGGCTGCACCACGAAGGCCTCCATGGCCACCTCCCGTAGCCAGATGCTGTCGCGCCCGGCCAGCGGGTGGTTGGCGGGCAGGGCAAGCAGCAGGGGTTCGCGGTCGATCACGTCCAGCCGTAGGTGCCTGGCCATGCCGGGGTGTTCCGGCTCATCGCGCACGAAGCCCACGTCCAGCTCACCGGCCAGCAGGGCCGCGTACTGCTGCTCGGTGTACATCTCGCTCAGGATCAGGCGCACCTGTGGCGCGAAACTGCGATAGCGAAGAAGCGTCTGGGGCAGGGCGGGGTGGAAGGTCACCGACACGGTGTAGGCCAGTCGCAGCTTGCCGCTGAAGCCGGTGGCCGCATCGGCCATCTGGGCGCGGGCTTCCTCGGCCTTGTCCAGAATCTGTCGGGCCTGTTCCAGGAACAGCTTGCCCGGTTCAGTCAGGGAAACGTTGCGCTTGTTGCGCTCCAGTAGCCGCACCCCCAGATCGTTCTCAAGTGACTGAATCTGCTGGGAAAGAGGGGGTTGCGAGATGTACAGGCGCTGGGCCGCCCGCGTGAAGCTGAGCTCTTCTGCGACTGTTACAAAGTAACGAAGCTGACGGAAGTCGAACATTTCAGGGCTTTAAGACGTTTTTCGAATAAGTTGGTGCCTAAATATATATTTGTTTCTATAACCGGTCGATCATATTATTCCTCTCGTCCCGGCACCGTCCCCTCCCCCCAGGTGCCGGCGACCCTCGCCCCGCTGCGACGCTATCCCCGCGATATCTGGTCTTCCTCCCCCCTGACCCATATCGACGCGTCGCCCAGCGGGGCGCTTTCTTTTCCAGACAACGCCCGGCCTAGCGCCGGGCGTTGTCGTTTGGGATCAAGGGTTTGTGTTGCAGGAGTGCACCCTGTGCGCGACGGCCTCACTGATGCAGTGCACGGCCGTCGCGCACAGGGTGCGCTCCTGCAGATGGCTCGCTCTGGTCAGAGCGTGGCAGCGAGGCGGGTGCCCTGGTCGATGGCGCGCTTGGCATCCAGTTCGGCTGCCACATCGGCCCCGCCGATGACATGGGCCTTCATGCCGGCCGCCGTCAATGCATCGGCCAGGGCGCGATTGGGTTCCTGTCCCGCGCAGATGATCACGTTGTCCACCGGCAGCACCTGCGTCTGGCCGTCGACCGTGATGTGCAGGCCTTCGTCGTCGAAGCGTTCGTAGCTGACGCCGCCGAGCATGCTGACGCGCTTGGCTTTGAGCGTGGCGCGATGCACCCAGCCGGTGGTCTTGTTGAGGCGGGCGCCGGGGCGACCCTCGGAGCGCTGGAGCAGCCACACCTGGCGCTCGGGTGCCTCCGGCTTTGGCGGTACCAGTCCGCCGCGTTCGGCCAGTTGCATGTCCACGCCCCATTCGCGCGTCCAGCGGGTGACGTCGGTGGTGGCAGAGGGTTGCTGTTCGACCAGGAACTCGGCGACGTCGAAACCGATGCCGCCCGCGCCAATGATGGCGACGCGCGCGCCGACCGGCTTGTTGTGCGCGAGCACGTCGAGGTAACTCAGTACGCGCGGATCATCGCTGCCCGGGAAGTGCACGCGACGGGGCGTAATGCCGGTGGCGACCACCACCTCGTCGTGGCCATCGGCAGCAAGCGTGGAGGCGTCGGCCGTCTGGCCAAGCTTTACCGACACGCCGGTGTCGTCCAGCCGGTGACGGAAATAGCGCAGCGTCTCGTGGAATTCTTCCTTGCCGGGAATGCGCTTGGCGTAGTTGAACTGGCCGCCGATCTCGCTGGCCTTGTCGATCAGCGTCACGGCATGGCCGCGCTCGGCGAGGGTGCTCGCGCAGGCCAGGCCGGCGGGGCCGGCGCCGACCACGGCGATCTTCTTGCGGACAATCGCCGGTTCGATGCGCAACTCCGTTTCATGGCAGGCGCGCGGGTTGAGCAGGCAGCTTGCGCGCCGGCTCTTGAATACGTGGTCGAGGCAGGCCTGGTTGCAGGCAATGCAGGTATTGATGCGTTCGCTGCGGCCGGCCTTCGCCTTGTTGGGCCATTCCGGATCGGCCAGCAGCGGGCGCGCCATCGACACCATGTCCGCCTCGCCGGCGGCGAGCACCTGCTCGGCCACCTCCGGCATGTTGATGCGGTTGGTGGTGATCAGCGGGATGGATACCTCGCCCTTGAGCTTCTTCGTGACCCACGCAAAGCCTGCACGCGGCACGCTGGTGACAATGGTGGGGACGCGTGCCTCGTGCCAGCCGATGCCGGTGTTGATGATGCTGGCGCCAGCCGCTTCGATGGCCTTGGCCAGTGTCACGATTTCGCTCCAGTCCTGCCCGTTTTCCACCAGGTCGAGCATCGACAGGCGATAGATGATGATGAAATCGCGGCCCACCGCTTCACGCGTGCGGCGCACGATTTCCACGGGAAACCGCATGCGTTTCGCCGCGTCACCGCCCCAGGCATCGCTGCGCTGGTTGGTGCGGGCGGTGAGGAACTGGTTGATCAGATAGCCTTCCGAGCCCATCACCTCGACGCCGTCGTAACCGGCGTCCTGTGCGAGTTTCGCGCAGCGCACGAAGTCACTGATGGTGCGCACGACGCCGCGGGTAGACAGGCCGCGAGGCGTGAACGGGGTAATCGGCGATTTGATCTTCGACGGCGCTACCGACAGCGGGTGGTAGCCGTAGCGTCCCGCGTGCAGGATCTGCATGCACAACTTGCCGCCTTCGGCATGTACGGCGCGCGTGAGCTTGCGGTGGCGCGCCACATGCCATGGCATGGAGAGCCGGCCGCCAAACGGTTTGAGCCAGCCCTGGATGCTCGGGGCAATGCCACCGGTGACCATCAGCCCCACGCCGCCGCGCGCGCGTTCGGCAAAGTACGCGGCAAGCTTGTCGTAGTCGCTGGATTTGTCCTCCAGGCCCGTATGCATCGAGCCCATCAGGATTCGGTTGGGCAGGGTGGTGTGCCCCAGGTCGAGCGGGGAGAACAGGCGAGGGAAGTTCATGCAGACCGCCGGCAGGGTTCAAACGATCGTATGAATGTGCCTGCGGAGGGCGTTTGAAAGCAAGCGCCGTGTGTGGAGTGGCGTTCGGGTTCACTCACCGTCATCCCGGCGAAAGCCGGGATCCAGTGTCTTTACGCTGCCTCAAAGGCAACGTCGCTGGATCCCGGCTTTCGCCGGGATGACGGTGAGATCCTTTGAACGCTGCCCCGAATTGCGTGCTACGTGCCGCGGGCCGAAGGGAGAGGTGCGAGCCGAACGTGTCAGCTCAGCAGATCCTGTACCAGCTCGATGTAGCGTTGCATGGCATTGTCTTCGGACACGCCGCGCAGGTGCGCCCAAGCCTCGTACTTGGCAGTGCCGACGAAGTCGAAAAAGCCCGGCTGCTCGCCGTGGACATCGCCTTCGGAACCCTGCTTGTACAGGGCATAGAGTTTGAGCAGGGTGTCGTTGTCCGGTCGCTGGCCAAGCTGCTGGATGTCTTCGGCGGCTTGTTCGAAATCGCGACGCAGATCGGTCATGGTTTGGACTTGCATGGTCTGACGGGCTTCAAAGGGTGAGTGGACACACCGCGTTCCGTGCGAGGACCAACGCGATAGAATATGCGTTTTCTTTCGCCCGCGTCAGGAGTCCCTATGACCTCGTCCTCGTCCGTCCCCGTACTTACCATCGACGGACCTTCCGGGTCGGGCAAGGGCACCATCAGTCGCAAGGTGGCTGAGAAACTGGGTTGGCGGCTGCTGGATTCCGGCGCCCTGTACCGGGCGGTGGGCTATGCGGCAGGCATGGAGGGGTTGGACCTCTCCGATGTGGATGCCATGACCCGCTGTGCCCAGACCACCAAGATCCGCTTCCGTGCCACCACGGATGGCAGCGACACCCGGGTGGTGGTGAACGGGCACGACGCCACCGACGAACTGCGTACCGAAACGGCCGGCGCGGCGGCCTCGGCCATTGCCTCGATTCCTTCGGTGCGTCAGGCACTTGTGGATATGCAGCTGGCCTTCCGCAAGGCCCCGGGCCTGGTGGCGGACGGCCGGGACATGGGCACGGTGATCTTCCCGGATGCCCCGTTCAAGGTATTCCTTACGGCCAGCGCCGCCGAAAGGGCGAAAAGGCGCTATAAGCAGTTGAAGGAAAAGGGTCTGAGCGTTACACTTGCTACCCTTCAGCACGAGATCGAAGCGCGTGACGCCCGTGATGCCTCACGGACAGTCGCGCCGCTCAAGCCGGCCGCGGATGCGGTTTTCATCGATACCACCGGCATGGGCATCGACGATGTCGTCGCGAAAGTATTGGCTGTCGTGCAGTCCTGACGGGCTGCTGATGGCTATGGCGCCTCCGCCCTGGCGGGGGATATTGGTCAACGGTGCCAAGGGAGCGATCCCGCGACACCCATAGCCGGTGGGCCGACCGTCCGTGCGCCATTCATACAGGTGCGCACAAGGACCTAAGGCCTTTTCTTATTTCTGGAATCAACATGACTGAAAGTTTTGCCGAACTGTTTGAACAGAGCCAACAGGCCATCTCCAAGCTGAAGCCGGGCGCGATCGTCACGGGTATCGTTGTGGAAATCCGCAACGACGTCGTCGTGATCAACGCTGGCCTGAAGAGCGAAGGCATCGTCCCGATCGAGCAGTTCAAGGACGAGAGCGGAGAGCTGGAAGTGCAGGTGGGCGACGAGGTGAAGGTTGCCCTCGACGCGCTGGAAGACGGTTTCGGCGAGACCAAGCTCTCCCGTGAGAAGGCCAAGCGTTCCATGGTTTGGGACGACCTCGAGCAGGCCTTCGACAAGGAAGAGACCATCACCGGCAAGATCTCCGGCAAGGTCAAGGGCGGTTTCACCGTCGACATCAAGGACGTCCGCGCATTCCTGCCGGGCTCGCTGGTCGACGTCCGTCCGGTCCGCGATCCGGTCTACCTGGAAGGCAAGGACCTCGAGTTCAAGATCATCAAGCTCGACCGCAAGCGCAACAACGTTGTGGTCAGCCGCCGCGCCGTCGTCGAGACCGAGTTCTCCGAGGAGCGCGAGAAGCTGCTTGAGCGCCTGACCGAAGGCGCAGTGGTCAAGGGTACGGTCAAGAACCTCACCGACTACGGCGCATTCGTGGACCTGGGCGGCATCGACGGCCTGCTGCACATCACCGACATGGCGTGGAAGCGCGTGCGTCATCCGTCCGAAGTCGTCAACGTTGGCGACGAGCTGGACGTCCGCGTGCTGAAGTACGACCGCGAGCGCAACCGCGTGTCGCTGGGCCTGAAGCAGCTGGGCGACGACCCGTGGGTCGCCATCGCCCGCCGCTACCCGGTCGGCAGCCGCCTGTTCGGCAAGGTCTCCAACGTCACCGATTACGGCTGCTTCGTCGAGATCGAGCCGGGCGTGGAAGGCCTGGTCCACGTGTCCGAAATGGACTGGACCAACAAGAACGTCAACCCGGCCAAGGTGGTGCAGGTCGGTGACGAGACCGAAGTGATGGTGCTGGACGTGGATGAAGAGCGTCGCCGCATCTCGCTGGGTATCAAGCAGACCCGCTCGAACCCGTGGGAAGCTTTCGCCGCCATGCACAAGAAGGGCGACAAGGTGTCCGGTCAGATCAAGTCGATCACCGACTTCGGCATCTTCATCGGCCTGGACGGCGGCATCGACGGTCTGGTCCACCTGTCCGACATCTCGTGGCAGGCCTCGGGTGAAGACCTCGTGCGCAACTTCAAGAAGGGCGACGAGATCGAAGCCGTGGTGCTGGCCGTGGATCCGGAGCGCGAGCGCATCTCCCTCGGCATCAAGCAGATGGAGCAGGATCCGTTCGGTCAGTTCATGGCCACCAACCCGCGCGGCACCATCGTCAATGGCACCGTGAAGGAAGTGGACGCCAAGGGCGCCGTGATCGACCTGGGCGAGGGCGTCGAGGGTTACCTCCGCGCCAACGACATCGCCAAGGAGCGCATCGAAGACGCTACGCAGCACCTGAAGGTGGGCGACAAGGTCGAAGCCAAGTTCACCGGCATGGACCGTAAGGGCCGCCAGCTGCAGCTGTCGATCCGCGCCAAGGACGAAGAAGAACTTAGCGATGCCATGGCTGAGTACTCGTCCGCTTCCGGCGGTACGACGAAGCTCGGTGCGCTGCTCAAAGAGCAGCTCAACAAGGCTGACTAAGCAGTAGTAGCAGGAATGCGGGGCGGCGCTCAGCCGCCCCGCGGTTTCACGTCACGGACATTGGGGACCCATGACCAAATCCGAATTGATTGAGGCGCTGGCACGGCGTCAGACCCATCTCGCGTTCGCGGACGTGGAGTTGGCGGTCAAAAGCGTGATCGAACAGATGAGCCATGCTCTTTCCAATGGCGAGCGCATCGAGGTCCGCGGCTTCGGCAGCTTTGCGCTGCATTATCGTCCGCCGCGCATGGGACGTAATCCCAAGACGGGTGACGCAGTGGCTTTGCCGGGCAAGCATGTCCCGCACTTCAAGCCGGGCAAGGAACTGCGCGAACGCGTCAACTTGAATCTGGACTGATCCCCGCTCACGCGGATTCACGACAGCATGTTTCTGGAAGGCAGGCGACGACAAGTCGGTCCTGCCTTCTTTTTTTTCCGTACCGGCAAGTTTTTGCGCTGGCCGGCCTGGGCGAAAAACGGATTGCCCACCGGTTTATGAAGCACGCTCGAGTCCCCGCCTGTGACGGGTCCGGGCAATCGGGTAAAGTCGCGCCATGCGCCTGATCGTCACGCTGATTCTCCTGCTCTTTGTCGCCGCCGGTATCGTGCTCGGCGCGCTGAATGCCGACCTGGTCGGTTACGACCTGGGCTTCGCCCACTTCTCGCTGCCCAAGGGGGCGGCCCTGCTGGTGGCCCTGGTCATCGGCTGGCTGCTGGGCGGCCTTACAGCGTGGCTGGGCGTCAGTACCAGGCAACAACGCTTGCGCCGCAAGGCTGCCGCCGGGAAGGCGGGCGGCAAGGCCAATACCTCTCCGGCTGGTGCATGAGCGCGCTTCTTTACGTACTCATCCTGTTGGTACCTGCAGCATTTGCCAGTGGCTGGTGGACCGCCCGCCGGGCAGGCGTTCGGCGTTCCGGTGCCCAGGTCAGTGAGCTCTCCTCGGATTACTTCCGCGGCCTGAACTACCTGCTCAACGAAGAGCAGGACAAGGCCATCGAGGTGTTCCTCAAGCTGGCCGAATACAACCGCGACACGGTCGAAACGCATCTGGCGCTGGGCAACCTGTTCCGCCGGCGCGGTGAAGTGGATCGCGCCATTCGCCTGCACCAGCATCTGGTATCGCGGCCGGGCCTGTCCGATGCCATGAAGACGGTTGCCTTGCTCGAGCTGGGCGAGGATTACATGCGTGCCGGCCTGCTTGATCGTGCCGAAACGCTGTTCTCTGATCTGGTGGCGATGGATGCGCACGCCCCGTCGGCGCTGCGTCATCTGATTGCGATCTACCAGCATGAGCGCGACTGGCACAAGGCGATCGAACATGCGCGCCGCCTTGAGGCGATGACGGGCGAGGATGAAGCCGGCATGATCGCGCAGTTCTATTGCGAGCTGGCCGAACAGTCACGTCAGCATGGTGCTCGTCAGGATGCCCGCGAGTACCTGCGCCAGGCCTTTGCGTGTCAGGCCGATTGCGTGCGCGCGTTCATGCTGACCGGACGCCTGTACGCGGAAGAGGGGCAGCACGCGGAAGCGGCCAAGGCCTACGAGCATGCCGTCGAGGCGGATATCGCCTTCGTTCCGGAGATTCTGCCACCCTTGCTCAACAGTTACGCGCGTTCGCAGCAGATGGAGCATGCCGAACATTTTCTCCGCGACATTCTTGAGCGCTATCACGGCATTTCGCCCGTGCTCGCCTTGACGCGCCTGTATCAGCAGCGTGACGGCGAGCGTACGGCGATTGAGTTCCTCACCTCGCAACTGCGCCAGCGTCCTTCGGTTCGCGGGTTGATGGCGCTGATCGACGCCACCATGGACAAGATGGAAGGCGAGGCGCGGGAGAACTTCCTGATCCTGCGCGATCTCACCAAGAAGCTGCTGGAAGGGCAGGCCATGTACCGCTGCAGCCGCTGCGGTTTCGGCGCCAAGGCGCATCACTGGCAGTGCCCCAGCTGCAAGAGCTGGAGCACCATTCGGCCGATCCATGGCGTGGCCAACGAATGAGGCACGGATGAACTTTGCTTCGCTGGCGACAGGGATGGTGCTGGCCGCGTTGGTGATTTCCTGGGTGGTTGTCCGCGCCGCCATCGCCTACGCCCATCGGCGCGGCATGCTGGACCAGCCGGGCCAGCGCCGATCCCACACCATTCCCACGCCGCGTGGCGGCGGCATCGGCATTGTCGTTGCCGTGCTGCTGACCATGCCCGCCAGCCTGGCGGTGTTGCCCGAGGCTTGGCCCGCCGTGGTGGTCGTGGCCGTGGCGGTTGGAACGGTGTTGGTCGCTGCCGTGGGCTGGTGGGACGACCACTCCTCGCTGCCGGTGCTGCCCCGGTTTGGCATCCAGATGCTGTCGGTCGGCCTCATCGCCATCGCGCTGGCTGCCACCGGCATGGCCTGGTGGTGGGTGCCGGTGCTCGTGCTTGCCGGCGGCTGGAGCATCAACCTGCATAACTTCATGGATGGCATCGACGGCCTCCTGGCCCAGCAGGTGATCTTCGTGGGCGTGGGTCTGGCGCTGCTGGCGCAGTCGGCGGCCCAGCTGGCCCTGACCGTTGCTTCCGCGTGCCTGGCGGCCGCGGCGCTGGGCTTCTGGTATTTCAACCGGCCACGGGCACGCATTTTCATGGGGGACGTGGGCAGCGGCACCATGGGGCTGCTGATCTTTGCCCTCACCGCGCTGCTCTGGCAGGTGGACTGGCACCTGCTGTGGCCGGCCCTGATTCTCAGTTCATCTTTTGTAGCGGACGCTACCCTTACCCTGTTCCACCGTATGGTCGGTGGCCGCCGCTGGTACACTGCCCATCGCGAACATCTGTATCAATGGATGGTTCGCAGTGGTTTCACGCATGCCACGGGAGGGGCGTGCTATCTGGTCTGGAACATGCTGGTTGCGGCGCCGCTCGCCGTCCTTGCATGGGCCCGGCCGACGTGGTCCGTGCCGGTGTTTTTCGGCACGTACCTGATAGCGACCGCCGTTTGGATTGTCATGAAGCGCCAGTGTCTGCGGCGCGTATTGAGCAAGGGTCGACATGCCGCTACGTAAATGGGTCGGTGTCATTCATCCGCGAACGGCCGTGGTACTCCACGACCTGCTGATGGCTGCGCTGGCATGGTGGATCGCCAAGGCCCTGCGTTACGCGATGATCGATAACGCAGCGATCAGCTTCCACGCGCTCGAATTTCCCCTCGTCCTGCTGGTGCAGGGCGCCGTACTGAGCTGGACCGGCCTTTACAAAGGCGTGTGGCGTTTCGCCAGCCTTCCGGACCTGTGGAACATCCTGCGGGCCGCGATCATCGGCGCCCTGGCCATTGCGCTGGTGCTGATCCTCTACAACCGTCTGGCGGACGTACCCCGTTCGGTCTTGCTGCTGTATCCCGTGGTGCTGTCGGTACTGCTGGGTATGCCTCGTCTTGCTTATCGGTTCTGGAAAGACAGCCGCGTCGACCTGTTTCAGGCCAAGCCCGCCCAGCGTGTGCTTATCGTGGGTGCCGACCGTGCCGGTGAGGCGCTGTCGCGCGACCTGCATCGCGACCATGGTTTCACCGTGGTCGGGTTCGTCGACGACAAGGAAAGCCTGCGCGGTGCCAGCATCAACGGCAAGCCGGTGCTGGGGCGTATCGACCAGATTCCCGAGCTGGCCCGTGAAGTGGCCGTGCAGATGCTGCTCATTGCCATGCCTGGCGCCTCCACCCAGGAGATGCGCCGCGTGGTGGAGCTGTGCGACCAGAGCGGATTGCCGTATCGCACCGTTCCGAAGCTAGAGGACGTGGTCTCCGGGCGCGCGCACTTCAACGAGATCAAGGAAGTCGCCATTGAGGATCTGCTTGGCCGCGATACGGTAGAGCTGGACTGGACGGCCATCCGCGTCACCCTGACCGGGCGTCGCGTGCTGGTCACGGGCGGTGGTGGCTCGATCGGTTCGGAGCTGTGCCGTCAGGTGGCTCGCCTTGGCGCGCAGTCGCTGTGCGTAGTCGACAACACTGAATTCAATCTCTACCGGATCTCGCAGGAACTGCGTGCCGAGTATCCGGAACTGATCTTCGAGGGCGTGCTGGCCGATTGCGGTGATGCGGCAGCCATGCGCAAGCTGTTCAACGAGTACAAGCCGCAGGTGGTGTTCCATGCCGCCGCATACAAGCACGTGCCCATGCTGCAGGCCCAGTTGCGCGCGGCCTTCCGCAACAACGTGCTGGCCACACGCAACGTGGCCGACCTGGCGGATCGTCATCAGGTCGAATGTTTCGTGCTGATTTCCACTGACAAGGCGGTCAACCCCACCAGTGTCATGGGCGCGTGCAAGCGCATGGCGGAAATCTGGTGCCAGAACCTCAACGAGCATTCGAATACGCATTTCATTACGGTGCGCTTCGGCAACGTGCTCGATTCCGCGGGTTCGGTGGTGCCGTTGTTCCGCGAGCAGATCCGCAATGGTGGACCGGTCACCATCACGCATCCCGAGATCTCCCGCTACTTCATGACCATTCCTGAAGCCTGCCAGCTGATTTTGCAGGCGGCCAGCATCGGCAAGGGTGGTGAGATCTTTGCGCTGGACATGGGCGAGCCGATCAAGATCCGCGATCTCGCCGAGCAGATGATCCGCCTGGCTGGCCGCAAGCCTGGCACTGAGATTCCCATCGTCTATACGGGGCTGCGCTCGGGCGAGAAACTGTTTGAAGAGCTGTTCCATCCGCTTGAGAACTACATCGAGACGACGCACGCGAAGATCTTCCTCGCGCAGTACCGTCCGGTGAAATGGGATCTGCTCAATACGCAGATGGCGAGGGCGGCCGATGCCGTCGTCGCCTATGACGAGGAAACGCTGCGCCAGTGCGTGTCCAACCTGCTGCCGTCGTTCCGCTGGAGCGAACCGGTGCATACGGACAACGTGGTGGCGCTACGTCGCAATGAATCAGGAGAGAAGTAAGTGAGCAAACCCTTGCGTAAGGTGGTGTTCCCCGTGGCCGGTCTTGGCACGCGTTTCCTTCCCGCGACCAAGGTGGTGGCCAAGGAAATGCTGCCGGTGCTGGATCGCCCGTTGATCCAGTACGCCGTTGACGAAGCCGTCGACGCCGGCGCGGATACGCTCATCTTCGTCACCAATCGATACAAGCACGCCATTGCCGACTATTTCGACAAGGCGTATGAGCTCGAGGCCAAGCTGCAGGAAAAGGGCAAGGACGAACTGCTCGCGCTGGTGCAGGGCACACTGCCCAAGCACGTGCGCGCGATCTTCGTGACGCAGCCCGAGGCACTGGGCCTGGGGCATGCTGTGCTTTGTGCCAAGCCTGTCGTTGGCGACGAGCCGTTCGGCGTGGTACTTCCGGACGATCTCATCTGGAACAAGGGCAAGGGCGCGCTGGGCCAGATGGCCGAACTCGCGCAGTCGCAGGGCGCTGGTGTCATCGCCGTGGAAGAAGTGCCGCACAGCGACACCGACAAGTACGGCATTGTCGACGCCACCCCGGTGGACGAGCGCAGTGCGCAGATCCGCCACATGGTGGAAAAGCCCAAGCCGGCTGACGCGCCGTCGAACCTGGCCGTGGTGGGTCGCTACGTGCTGCCCGGCCGCATTTTCCAGTTGCTCGAGCAAACCACGCCGGGTGCCGGTGGCGAGATCCAGCTGACCGACGCCATCGACGCGCTGCTGAAGGAGCAGGGCAAGGTCCTTGCCTACCGTTTCGAAGGCACTCGTTTCGATTGCGGCAACAAGGCCGGGCTGGTGCGCGCCACCATGCACATGGCCTTGCAGGACCCCAAGCTCGCGCCCGTCGTGCGCGAGATCATGGCGACGCTCTAAGCGATCTGCCTGCGCCGCCCCGTCAGGGGCGGCGCATTCCCGGCGATTTCCCCCGGCGGCTACGCCGCCTTGTCAGGCTTGTCCTGTTCTCGCCGGATGCCCATGCGGCGCTGACGCCGGCATGTCAGAATCCTTCCTGCATATCGCCATGTTTGGCGAGCAAGCTGTCACCAGGGTAAGCCCGTGTCGTCAGGTCCGCTTCGCAAGAGGCGGGCGTTTTGGCGCATCCGGTATCACCCCGGGGCCGGCTTGGCGCCGTGTTCATTGGATGAAAACCGGGAAGGCATCATGGATCTGCTGCGATTTCTGCTCCTGCTCCCCTTGCGTCTGTTGCGAGGGCTTCTGGCCGGCCTCGGCCTGCTATTGCGGCCTCTTTTCGGCCAGGTGAGCTGGGCCGCCCCCCGATGGATGCCCGCCACGGGTGGATGGATCCGGCAGCGCCCCGCGCAGGCGGCAGGCATCCTGGTGGCGGCGCTCGTGGTCGGCGGCGGTGGCTGGTTTGGCTGGCAGTGGTACAAGAACCGGCCGCAGCCGGTGGAGCCTTCCCGCGTGACACTGAGCGTCGAGGCGCCGCCGATCACCGATTACACCCGGCAACCCATCGTGATCCATCCGCTCACGGTAGCGTTCTCCGGTTCGGCCGCACCGCTTGAAGGGGTTGGCAAACCGGTGACCACCGGTATCGTCATGCAGCCGGCGGTGAAGGGGCAATGGAGCTGGGTTGATGACCACACGCTTCGTTTTGCTCCTGCCGAAGACTGGCCGGTTGGCAAGCATTTCCAGGTGCGCTTCGACGTGGCCAAGGCATTTGCACGCCATGTGATGATGGCGGATGACCATGTCGATTTCGACACGCCCGCGTTCGAAGCCAAGGCCGAGAAGGGCGAGTTCTATCAGGATCCGCAGGACGCCACGGCCAGGAAGACCATCCTGCCGGTCACGTTCAATTACCCGGTCGACGCCGCTGAGTTCGAGAAGCGCATCGAGGTGGGCCTGAAGCAGCCATCCGGCGGCGATGCGGCGCTGAAGTACACGGTCACTTACGACCAGTACAAGCTGCATGCGTGGATTCACTCGCAACCGCTTTCACTGCCGCGCGACGAAGGCGCGGTGTCCTACGCGATCGGCAAGGGCGTGCGCAGCGCTCGCGGCGGCGACGGTACGGCTGAAACCATCAAGACCCAGGTCCGCGTGCCTGGCCTCTACAGCCTCACCATCGACCACATCGAGCCGACGCTGGTCGACAACGAAAAGTACGAACCCGAGCAGGTGCTGCTGGTCAACGTGGGCGGCACGGTGCGCGACAGTGACCTGGGCGGCCTGATCAAGGCCTGGGTGCTGCCAGCGCGCAAGAAGGGCGACGAACAGGGCGAGGATGCTGCGCCGTACGACTGGAGCACTGGCGAAGTCGGCGAGGCGGAATTGCGTCAGAGCGAGCCGCTGAAGCTGGAGATAGTGCCGACCGAAAACGACTACGAAGCCGTGCAGAGCTTCAAGTTCCATGCCGCGCCCGGGCAGCGTGTGTACGTGCGTGTGGACAAGGGCCTGAAGTCGTTCGGCGGTTACATCCTGGGCAAGCCCTATGCCACCGTCATCAGGGTGCCGGACTATCCCAGGCTGCTGCGCTTCATGGCGGATGGCTCGTTGCTGTCCATGTCGGGCAGCAAGCGCATCTCGGTGGTGTCGCGCAACTTGCCCGGCATGCGGGTCGAGGTGGGCCGCGTACTGCCGGATCAGCTGCAGCATCTGGTCAGCTTCAACCAGGGCACGTTTGCGCGCCCGCAGTTGAGTTACGACTTCAGCGAAGATCACATCGTCGAACGCTTCGAGCAGAAGCGCAGCTTTCCCAAGGGCGATCCGGCCAAGGCGCATTACGAAGGTATCGACCTTGGGCAGTACCTGAAGGACGGCAAGCGGGGCGTGTTCCTGCTGCACCTGTCCAGCTATGACGCCGCGGCGGAAAAGAAGCGGGAAGAAGCCCGGAAGGCAGCCGAGGGCCAGCCGCAGGCAGCACCCACGAATAACGAGTCGGGTGACGAACCGGAAGAAAGCGGCGACGAGCAGGGCGAGATGGCCGACAGCGGCGACGGCAGCGAGACGGCCGACCCAACCGACACGCGCCTGATCGTGGTCACGGACCTTGGCATGCTGGTGAAGCGTTCGCTGGATGGCAGCCAGGATGTATTCGTACAGTCCATCCACACCGGCCAGCCGGTGGCAGGCGCCACGGTATCGGTGCTGGCCTTGAACGGCCAGACACTCTTCAGCGAATCGACGTCCGCCGACGGTGCCGTGCATTTTCCCACCCTCAAGGGGCTGGATCGCGAGAAACAACCCACGCTGTACGTGGTCAGGAAGGGCGATGACCTGTCGTTCCTGCCTATCGGCGGTTCGACCAGTTACGAGCGCAAGCTCGACTTCTCGCGCTTCGACGTGGGTGGCGAGCGCAATGCGCAGAACGAGGGCCAGCTCTCGGCTTATCTGTTCTCGGATCGTGGCATCTATCGCCCGGGTGACACCTTCCACATCGGCCTGATCGTACGTGCAGCCAGCTGGACCCGCAGTGTGGTCGGCGTGCCGCTGCAGGCGGAGATCGTCGATCCGCGCGGCATGACGGTGAAGCAGCTGCCGATGTCGATGGACGCATCCGGTTTTGGCGAGCTCGAGTACGCGCCTGCCGAAACCGCGCCCACCGGCACGTGGACGGTAAACCTGTACATCGTGAAGGATGGCAAGGCCAGCGCGCAGATCGGCAGTACCACCGTGCAGGTGAAGGAGTTCCTGCCTGATCGCATGAAGGTCGAAGCCAAGCTGGCCGGACAGGTGCCCGAAGGCTGGGTGAAGCCCGATCAGGTGAAGGGCGTGGTCGACGTG
Organism: Dyella telluris; assembly: GCF_014297575.1. Lineage (NCBI taxonomy): Bacteria > Pseudomonadati > Pseudomonadota > Gammaproteobacteria > Lysobacterales > Rhodanobacteraceae > Dyella > Dyella telluris. The sequence goes on from NZ_CP060412.1 coordinate 4,116,777, forward strand.
ATGAACCTGTTTGGCACGCCAGCGGCGGATCGTCGCGTAGAAGCGTCGCTGACCTTGCGTCCGGCATGGCCGGCCTTCCGTAGCTGGCCCGACTATCACTTCTACGACGTGAAGCGCGCCAAGGAGGGCTACGAGGACAAGCTGCAGGATGGCAAGACCGACGACAAGGGGCACGCGGAATTCGACTTCGACCTGAAGAAATACGCGGACGCCACCTATCAGCTGTATTTCCTGGCGAAAGCCTATGAGCCCGAAGGTGGTCGCAGCGTGGCTGCTGCCGCGCAGACGCTGGTGTCCAGCAATGACTGGCTGGTCGGCTACAAGTCCGTCGACAACCTGGACTACGTCAACCGTGACGCGCCGCGCAGCGTGCACCTGGTGGCCATCGACCACACCGCCAAGTCCATCGCCCTGAAGGACCTGAAGGCACGCTTCATCGAGCGTCGTTACCTCTCCGTGCTGACCAAGCAGGATTCAGGCGTCTACAAGTATCAGTCCAAGCTCAAGGAGGTACCGGTCAACGAGCAGCCGTTGTCGATTCCTGCCACTGGGATGGACTATCCCTTGCCTACCGACAAGCCCGGCAACTATGCGCTGGTCATCGTCCGCGCCACTGACGGCGTGGAAGTGAACCGCGTGGAGTATTCGGTGGCGGGTGCGGCCAACGTGTCACGCTCGCTGGACCGCAACGCGGAGCTGCAGCTCAACCTGAGCAAGCAGGATTACGCACCGGGCGAGTCGGTGGATATCGCCATTCGTGCGCCGTACGCGGGCAGTGGCCTGATCACCATCGAGCGCGACAAGGTGTATGCGCACGCGTGGTTCCACGCTGATACCACTAGCTCCGTGCAGCACATCACCGTGCCGGCGGATTTCGAAGGCAACGGCTACATCAACGTGCAGTACATCCGTGATCCGTCCTCGGACGAGATCTTCATGAGCCCGCTGAGCTACGGCGTGGTGCCGTTCTCGGTGAACCTGGATGCGCGGCGCAACGTCATCAAGGTGGATTCGCCGGCGGTGGTGAAGCCGGGCGATACCGTGACTTTCAAGCTCAGTGCGCCGCAGCCCACGCGTGCCGTGGTGTTCGCGGTGGATGAAGGCATCCTGCAGGTGGCGCGCTACAAGCTGGGTGACCCGCTGAAGTTCTTCTTCCGCAAGCGCATGCTGGAAGTAGGCACTTCGCAGATCCTCGACCTGATCCTGCCGGACTTCGAGAAGCTGATGGCCATGGCCGCGCCCGGCGGTGATGCCGATGCGGCCATCGGCCGCCAGCTCAATCCGTTCAAGCGCAAGCGCGACAAGCCGGTGGCGTACTGGTCCGGCATCGTGGATGTGAGCGGCGAGAAGGAGTTTACCTATCAGGTGCCCGATTACTTCAACGGCAAGCTGCGCGTGATGGCGGTGGCGGTGTCGACCGATCGCATCGGTACCTACGAAGGCAACACGACGGTCCGCGGGGACTTCGTGCTTTCGCCCAACGTGCCGACCACGCTGGCGCCCGGTGACGAGGTCGACGTGAGCGTGGGCGTGGCCAACAACCTCACGGGCCTCGGCGGCAAGCAGGTGCCGGTGGCGGTGACCCTGAAGACCGGGCCGCAGCTCCAGGTGGTCGGTGCGCAGACGCAGAGCCTGAATCTCGGCGAGATGCGCGAGGGTGTGGTGAACTTCCGCGTCAAGGCCACCGACAAGCTCGGTTCGGGCAACTTCACCTTCACGGCGGGCTATGGCGACAAGTCGGCACGCCAGAGCGTGGATGTCTCCGTTCGGCCGGCATCCGCCTATCGCACGCAGGTGGATGTGGGTCGCGTGGATGCAGGGGCCAAGCAGGAGCAGCCCGACTTGCGTCGCCTTTACGGCGAATACGCCTCGCGAACCACCGCGTTCTCCAATATTCCCGTGGTGCTGAGCAGCGGCCTTGCGTCGTACCTGGTGAACTTCGAGCACCTGTGCAGCGAGCAGATCCTGAGCTCCGCCATGCCACGACTGGTGCTCTCAAAATGGCCGCAGGTGAAGGTGTTCGCCGATGCGTTGCAGCCGGCGCTGGGTGACAAGAAGCTCAGCAACTCGCAGGCGCTGTCGCAGATGCTGGATATCCTGCACTCGCGCCAGAACGGCGAAGGTGGCGTCGGTTTGTGGACGGCCACGCCGGATGCCAATCCGTTCGTGTCCACCTACGCCATGCATTTCATGCTCGAAGCCCGGGACCGCGGCGTGGAGGTGCCGCGCGACATGTTCGATGCAGGCAACAAGTACCTGCACCAGCTGGCCAGCAACGAATCGCTGGACGGCATCGACATGCTGCGCCAGCGCGCCTACGCGGTGTATCTGCTGACCCGCCAGGGCAATGTCACCACCAATGACCTTGCCGCCGTGCAGAAGCGGCTGGAAGCGGCTTACCCGAAGGAGTGGAAGAACGACCTGGCTGCGGCATGGCTGGCGGCGTCCTACCAGCTGCTCAAGCAGGATAAGCCGGCGGCCCAGTTGATGGCCGGTCCGCAGAAACTGCTGGAGCGTACCGGGCAGGATCGCGATTACGTCTATGGCTACTACTACGACCCGCTGGTGCGCGATGCCACCACGCTCTATCTGCTCAGCAAGCATTTCCCGGATCGCGCCAAGGCGCTCTCGCCGCGGGTGCTGGAGAACATCACCTGGCCGATGGAGCGGGGCTGGTACAACACCTTGTCCTCGTCGATGACCTTGTTGGCGTTGGATGCATACGCCACCCAGAACAACCTCGACCTGGACAAGCTGCGCATTGATGAAGTGCATGCGGACGGCTCCGTCAAGTCCATCGCCGCACCGCAGGGCAACCTGCTGCAGGCAGGCACCTGGGCTGCCGACGCACGACGCCTGCGCTTCACCAACGACAGTGCGTTGCCCGCATGGCGCGTGGTCAGCCAGGGTGGTTATGACCGCGACCAGCCGACCAAGGCCATCAAGGACGGCGTGGAGATCACTCGCGACTACACCGACACCAACGGCAAGGCGATCGACAAGATCAAGGTGGGTGACGAGATCGACGTTCACGTGAAGATCCGCAGCACCGATGGCCGTGCGTATGGCAACTTCGCCGTGGTCGACCTGTTGCCCGGCGGCTTCGAGCCGGTGATCCAGCCAGCAGCGGCGGTAACCGACCATCAGGACGATGGCAGCGCCGAGAACGACGCCGGAGGCGACAGTCAAGTGGCTGCCAGTGCATGGCGCTCGCCGATCGGCGTGGGCCAGTCCACCTGGCAACTGACGTACGCCGACATACGCGAGGATCGCGTGGTGCTCTATGGCACGGCCACCTCGGACGTGGGTGAATTCGTCTACCGCATCAAGGCCACCAACGCCGGCAAGTTCATCGTGCCGCCGGCCTATGGCGAATCCCTGTACGACCGTCGCGTGCAGGCGCGCACGGCCGGTGGTGCCACGCTGGAGGTTGTCCGTCAGCCCTGATGGTTAAGCGGCGCCCGCGAGATTTCGCGGGTGCCGCAGCGGACAGACGCGCATGAACACGCCATCGTTCATCCTTCGCAGCCGGCATGCCGCCCTACGCTGGATCGTGCGCTGGCAGAACTGGCTGGTGGCGGTGGCGTTGCTGGCCGCCTTGCTGGTGGGTTGTCGCTGGTGGCCACATCGGCCGCTGAGCGCCTGGCTACCCTCGTCAACGGCCGTGTATGACGCGCATGGGCGCCTGCTTCGCCTCACGTTGGCCAGCGACCAGCGCTATCGGCTTTGGGTGCCACTACGGGACGTGTCGCCCGCACTGGTCGATGGCGTACTGTTGCATGAGGACCGCTGGTATCGATGGCATCCGGGTTTCAATCCCTACGGACTGATGCGCGGCGCGTGGGTCACCTATGTGAACCACGGCAACCGCCAGGGTGGCTCGACCGTCACCATGCAGCTCGCCCGTCTTTTGTGGCGCCTCAACACGCGCACGCCGGTGGGCAAGTTGCAGCAGGTGGTGCGGGCAATACAGCTGGAGCTGTTCTATTCGAAGGACCAGATCCTCGAGGCCTATCTGAACTACGCGCCGTACGGGCGCAATGTCGAAGGCGTGGGTGCGGCCAGCCTGGCGTACTTCGACAAGCCCGCCGGCGCATTGAGTCTGCCCGAGGCATTGACCCTGGCCGTGATTCCCCAGGACCCCACCCGTCGCCTGCAGGCGGGAGTCGATGCGCCCGACCTCATCAGCACCCGGCTCAGCAGTTCGCGCAACCGCCTCTACGCGCGATGGAAGGTGCTGCATCCGAGGGATGCCGGGCTGCAACCGCTGTTTTCCTTGCCCCTGCGGCTGCGGCCGTTGTCGCAGCTGCCGTTCGAGGCACCGCATGCAGTGGATCAGGTGCTGGCCGCGCGTCGCCTGATGTCCGGCGACATCGATAGCCGCGTCACGACCACGCTCGATCTGGATCTGCAGCATGTGCTGGAGCGGCAGGTGGATCGTTACGTGGAACGCAACAGTGGCCGCGGCATCCGCAACGTGGCCGCGGTGCTGGTGGATACGCGGGACATGGACGTAAAGGCGCTGGTCGGATCGGCGGACTACCGCAACGCCGATATCCAGGGCCAGGTGAATGGCACGCTGGCCAAACGCTCGCCGGGCTCCACCTTGAAGCCTTTCATCTACGCGTTGGGTTTCGACCAGGGCGTGCTGCACCCGCAGACGGTATTGCGCGATGTGCCTACCGCATTTGGTCCGTACGCGCCGGAGAATTTCGACGGCCATTTCCTTGGACCGGTGACCGCAACGGAAGCACTGATACGCAGCCGCAATATCCCTGCCGTTTGGGTGGCGTCACAGTTGCAGCAACCGAGCTTTTATCAGTTCCTGCGCGATGCTGGCATCAGTCGCATGGCGAGCGAAAAACACTACGGCCTCGCGCTGGTGCTGGGCGGCGGTGAGGTCTCCATGCAGGAGCTTGCTGGCCTCTATGCCATGCTCGCCAATCGCGGTGAGTTGAAGCCGCTGCGCCTGCTCGATGCAGAGCCACACGGGGAGGGAACGCGCCTGCTCAGTGAGGAGGCGAGCTTCATGGTGATGGACATGTTGCGCCAGAACCCGCGGCCCGACGAAACCACGGGTGCCCAGCCCGATCGCCTGCCGGTGTACTGGAAGACCGGCACCTCATGGGGTTTTCGCGATGCCTGGACAGCGGGCAGCGTGGGGCCGTACGTGCTGGTGGTGTGGGTGGGCAACTTCGATGGCAGCAGCAACCCGGCGTTTGTCGGCGTGGAGGCTGCGGCGCCCCTGTTCTTCCAGATGGTCGATGCCCTGCGTGCCGCGCAGCCGCAGATGGCCGAGCCAGTGCGGCACATGCCTGCGCACCTCAAGCGCGTGGAGATCTGCCTGGCCAGCGGCGAGCTTCCCAACCAGTGGTGCCCGCAGCGTGGCATGACCTGGTTCATTCCGGGCAAGTCGCCCATCCGCGTGAGCCAGGTGCATCGACCGGTGGTGATCGACGACGACACCGGCAAGCCTGCCTGTCCGCCGTACCAGGGCAAGCGCACCCACGTGGAGGTGTATGAGTTCTGGCCGTCCGAATTGCAGCGGGTGTTCGTGCAGGCCGGCATTCCGCGCCGTACCCCGCCGCGCAACGATGCGTGTGCCCTTGGTGGTGCCGATGGCGAGCCGCCGTCCATCAGTTCGCCGCTGCGCGGCAGCATCTATGCCATGCGCCTGAAGTCGAGCGGGCAGGACCGCATTGCCTTCACTGCCAATGCCGACGCATCGGTGCGCACGATGTACTGGTTCGTCAACGACGCCTATGTGGGGCGCAGTGCGCCCGGTGAGTCGCTGTTCTGGCAACCCTCGACGGCAGGCAACTACGAAGTGCGCGTGGTCGACGATCGCGGCCGCAGCGACAGCCGGCCGCTGGGCGTGAACGTGGTCGACTGACCGACCCTGCCATGCGTCACGCCCGGGCAGGGTGTCGCGGCTGCGCTATGCTTGCCCGACTGTTCCGAGACCAGCGCACGCCCACGCATGAGTTCGTCACCGGCTGTTTCCTACTACCGCGCCACGGCGACGCCGTATACGCCGTATGCCCCGCTGCAGGGCAAGGTCGATGCACGTGTGGCCATCGTCGGCGGCGGTTTCGCTGGCCTGCATACCGCGCTCGGCCTGGCCGAACGTGGCGTGCGCGACGTGGTGCTGCTGGAACGCGAGCAGGTGGGCTTCGGTGCCTCCGGGCGCAACGGCGGTTTTGTCTTTGGTGGCTATTCGCTGGGTGAGCAATCGCTGCTCGACCAGCGTGGGCAGAACGCAGCCGGTGCATTGTTTCGTCTGACCACCGAAGCGGTGGGGCGCATCCGTCGGCATGTATCGCACTACGACATTCCCTGTGACCTGGTGGACGAAGGCGTCATCTGGGCCAACTGGTTCCGCGATCCGGCTGTGCTGCGACAGCGGCAGGAGTTGCTGGCAAGGCAGTACGGCGTGTCGTGGGAGTGGCTGCCGCAAAGCGAGCTTCGCGCACGCGTCCACACCACGCGTTACTACGACGGCCTGTACGAGCGCGACGCGCTGCACCTGCATCCACTGAATTTCGCCATCGGCCTTGCCGGCGCGGCGGCGTCGCAGGGCGTGCGTGTCCACGAGAACACCGATGTGTGGCAGCTGCGTCGCGACGGCACACGCTGGCGCATCGAGACGGCGCAGGGCACGGTGCACGCCGATCAGGTCGTGCTTGCCTGCGGAGGTTATCTGGCCGGGCTGCGGCGCCAGGTGGATCGCGCCATCCTGCCCATTGCCACCTACGTGATGGTGACCGAGCCCCTGGGTGGGCGCATGGTCGATGCGCTGGAAACGCGTGCCGCCGTTTACGATTCACGCTTCGCCTTCGACTACTACCGGCCGCTGCCGGATGGCCGCCTGCTCTGGGGCGGGCGCATCTCGGTGCGCGATCGTTCGCCTCGTGCCGTGCAGCAATTGCTTATGCACGACCTGCTGCGCGTGTTTCCCCAGCTGAAGGGCGTGCGCGTCGACTACGCATGGTCCGGCCTGATGAGCTACGCACGCCACCAGATGCCGCAGATCGGCAGCAGTGGCGACGGTTTGTGGTGGGCGCAGGCATTCGGCGGTCATGGCCTGGCACCCACCTGCGCGGCGGGTGAGCTGCTGGCCTCGGCCCTGGCCGAAGGTGATGATCGATGGAAGCAGTTCGCGCCTTACGGCCTGGATCGCACCTATCGGCCATTTGGCTATCTCGGTGCGCAGGCCAGCTACTGGTGGCAACAAAGCAAGGACTGGTTCAAGACGAGGCTGGAAGGATGAGCGGAACAGAAGCCAATGCGCCGGGCGAGATCAGCTGGGCCGATTTCGAGAAGGTGTTGCTCGTTGCCGGCACCGTAACGCGGGTGGAGCCGTTTCCCGAAGCGCGCAAGCCGGCGTGGAAAGTGTGGGTGGATTTCGGCCCGTATGGCGAAAAGAAAACCAGTGCGCAGATTGCCCGCTTGTATCAGGCCGAGGATCTGATCGGGCGCCAGATCGTCGGCATCATCAATTTCCCGGAGAAGCAGATCGGGCCGTTCCGTTCACAGTTCCTGCTGACCGGATTTCCCACCGACGAGGGTGTGGTGCTCACCGCGGTCGAGCGCCCCGTGCCCAACGGCACGCGGCTGGCCTGATCAACCCGGTTGCAGCGCCGGTTGCAGATGCTGGCGGCGACGGATCATCAGGGCCAGGCCCGAGGCGATCAGGCCGGTAACGCCGGCGATGACGAAAGGTTGCAGGTAATCGCCACTCTGCGTGCGCAGCGCGCCGGCCAGGAACGCCGCGCTGGCTGCGCCGATCTGATGGCCAGCGGCCACCCAGCCGAACACCACCGGCGCATCGCGATCGCCGAAGGCTTCCGATGCAAGACGCAGCGTGGGGGGCACCGTCGCGATCCAGTCCAGCCCGTAGAACATGCCGAACAGCGACAGGCTGGCCAGCGAGAAATCGGAGTAGGGCAGCCAGATCAGCGAGAGTCCGCGCAGGCCGTAGTACACGAACAGCAGCTTGCGCGGGTCATAGCGGTCGGTCAGCCAACCTGACAGCGTGGTGCCGACCAGGTCGAACGCACCCATCATGGCGAGCAGGCCGGCCGCGCGCACTTCGGGAATGCCGTGGTCACCGCACATGGCGATGAAGTGCGTGCCGATCAGTCCGTTGGTGGTGAAGCCGCAGATGAAGAAGGTGGCGAACAGGAACCAGAAGGTCCGCTGTTTTGCCGCCGACGCCAGCGTGCCCAGCGCGATGGCGAGCAGATTGCGTCGCGGGGCGGCATCGGCCTCGTCTTCGGTGGCGCCATAGGGACGCAGGCCGATATCGGCCGGGCGTTCCGGCAACAGCCACCAGACGAGCGGGATCAGCAGGGCGCAGCCGGCGGCTACGGTCCACACCACTGGGCGCCAGCCACCGTGTTCGGCGATGGCGGCCAGTGCGGGAAGAAAGGCCAGCGTACCGGTGGCCGTGCTGGCCGTGAGCAGACCCATCACCAGACCGCGGTGGCTCACGAACCAGCGGTTCACCACCGTGGCGCCCATCACGATGGCAACGCAGCCCGAGCCGATGCCGGAGAACAGCCCCCACGTCACCATCAGGTGCCAGGGCTGCGTCATCCACGCGCTGGCGGACACGGAGACGGTCATCAGTATCAGTGCCCCGATCAGGGTGCGTCGCACGCCCACGGCCTGCATAAGCGCCGCAGCGAACGGGCCGACCATGCCGTACAGGAAGATGCCTAGCGCGGCAGAAAGGGAGATGGTGTCCCGGCTCCAGCCGAACGCCTTGCCCAGTGGAAGAATGAGCACGCCGGGGGCGGCACGTACGCCGGCGGCGGCGAGCAGGGCAAGAAAGATCACGCCGGCAACGACAAAGGCGTACTTCTGGCCGAAAGGACGGGGGCGCGCTATAGTCATGTTACCGACCGGTACGTGGAGTGGGTGCATCGTACGTACCGATCGGTAACATTGTCAACAGTGATGTGCCATGCCGATCAAACGTCCTCCTGTCGCCCCCACCGCAGAGCCGCCCGCCGAGGGCAAGCCCAAGGCGGCCGAGCGGATACGTCGTACCGCCCGCGAGCTGTTCTATCGCGAAGGCATCCGCGCCATTGGCGTGGAGGAGATCGTCACCAAGGCCGGCGTCACCAAGCCAAGCCTGTATCGCAGCTATGCGTCCAAGGACGAACTGGCAGCCGAGTACCTGCGCGATTACGAAGTCGGATTCTGGAAGGTGTTCGAAGCCGGCGTTCCGACGCACCCGGGTGATGCGCGCGGTCAGTTGCTGGCGTACTTCGAAGGCCTCGCGCATCGCGCCACGCAGGTGGGCTATCGCGGCTGCGGCCTCACCAATGCGGTGGTGGAATATCCGGGCGACGACCACCCCGCACGCAAGGTTGCCGAAGAGCACAAGCGCCGCTTGCGTGAGCGCATGGTGGAGTTGTCCATGGCGATGGGCGCAAAGGAGCCGGCGATGCTTGCCGATGGTTTGCTGCTGTTGCTCGAAGGCACCTATGCGTCGGGTCAGTTGTTCGGGCCCAACGGGCCGGCCGCGTCGCTGGTCAGCGTGGCCAACCAGCTGATCGACGCGTCGCTGCGCTGACGTTTCCGATTAGCCAGGAGCTTTGTGCTGGCTGTCCAGCCACACGCCCAGGCCCTGTGCGTTGAGCTCCACGTCCATGCCGAGAAGGTTGAGCAGTTGCTCGCGCCCGCCGTCCCAGCCGTGAGCCTGGGCACGCGACAGATACAGCCCGGTCAGATCGGTTTTCATCGTTTCATGTCGATCTTCTGCACCGCGCGACCGTTCCTGCGCTGACCTTGCGATCGCGACCATCGCATCGATCTGCACGTGCAGGTCGTCAGCACGTTTTTCCACCTGTTCCACGCGATCGAAGTGGGTGAGATACATGGCGGCAGGCTTCAGGTCGATCAGGCGCCGGATCGATGCATGCAGGGCGTCCGGATCAAACTGCACGGGCGAGGTGGTCGGCAGAATGAAGGGGCCCATGGCGGTGTCGAATTCGCGATACGAAAGGCCGAACGTGTCGCCGGTGAAGCAGACATTCGCGCGCTCGTCGTAGATGCTGATGTGATGACGTGCGTGCCCGGGCGTATCCAGGCAGAGCAACGGCCGCCCCGCGAGTGACACGACATGGCCGTCCGGCGCTTCCACCACGCGCTCGGCGGGAATAGGTCGCAGACGTCCATAGGTGGCTTCCATGACGTCCTCGCCGTAAACAGCGGACGCACCGGCCCACAACTGGCTGGGATCGATCATGTGCCGTGCACCGCGCGGATGCACCACGAGGCGCGCATTTGGCAACTGCGCCATCAGCTCGCCCGCACCGCCGGCGTGGTCGAGGTGTACGTGCGTGAGGATCAGCCAATCCACGTTGCCTGGCGCAAGCCCGGCGTCGTGCAGTGCCTGGAGCAGGCGTGGCACGGCGTAGTTGGTGCCGCAGTCGATGAATGCCGCGCGGGACTGTTCCACCAGCAGGTAGGCCGCATCAAAGCGCGGGCGAACGAAACCGGTGTCGATGGTGTGGATGCCGTGATTCATCGCCAACCTCGCGCAGGGGGATATGGCGAGGTTAGCAAGGTCGCCCGGGTGGTTCACTCCCACCTTGGTCGGACGCATGGCGAGCGTTGCCGCTCGCCACGTCGTACTTACGGTGCGGTATCCACCAGCACCAGCTCGGCATCTTCGAGCGCCGTCACGGTGAGCTTCGTTTCATGGCGGATCGCCGCGCCGTCGCGTGCATCGAGCTGCACGCCATTCACGTCGATCCTGCCCTTGGCCGGCACCAGATAAGCAAAGCGCTGGCTGTCGATTTCGTACTCCGCTGTTTCACCCGCCTTCAAGGTGGCGCCGAGCACGCGTGCATCGGTGCGCAGGGGAAGGGCATCGGTGTCTTCCTTGAAGCCACTGGCGAGCGTCACGAATCGACCGGAGCGATCACCGATCGGAAACGGCTTGGTGCCCCACGACGGCGCCTTGCCGTGCTGGTCGGGAATGATCCAGATCTGGAAGATCTGCGTATCGCCCTGTTCCAGGTTGTATTCCGCGTGGGTGATGCCCGTGCCGGCACTCATCACCTGCACGTCGCCCGCCACCGTACGGCCCTTGTTGCCCAGGCTGTCCTGATGCGTGATCGCCCCTTCGCGCACATAGGTGATGATTTCCATGTCCGCATGCGGATGCGGCGGAAAGCCGGTCTGCGCTGCAATGGTGTCGTCATTCCACACGCGCAGTGCGCCCCAGCCCATGCGGGACTGGTCGTGGTAATTGGCGAACGAGAAGTGATGCTTGGCGTTGAGCCAGCCGTGGTTGGCACCGCCAAGGGTAGGGAAAGGTCGACGGTCGATCATGCGTCACTCCTGATAGTGGGAAGCGCTCCTGGCGCCTGCCATCAAGATAAGTCGTTGCCGGATAGATACCAGTCCGCAGAAATCGGACGGACTGTTGCCGGGGAGAGACGTCTGAGTGAACGATGGCTTGCCCGGCCGGCCATTCATGCTTCCCTGGCCGTGGCGGCAACAACCGGCGCGAAGAGTGAAAAAAAGTCTTCCCGGACTCTTCACAAATGCCATTGTTCTGTTACTATTTCTGACTCCGATGCGGGAATAGCTCAGTTGGTAGAGCACGACCTTGCCAAGGTCGGGGTCGCGAGTTCGAGTCTCGTTTCCCGCTCCAGTTTTCAGCAAAACCTCGGCATTCCGGGGTTTTGTTTTTTCAACGGATGGTGACCGGTCTTTCGGGTTACGATCCATTGTGCAATGGCCTGGTGGCAGAGTGGTCATGCAGCGGCCTGCAAAGCCGTGTACGCCGGTTCGATTCCGACCCAGGCCTCCATTGCACAGAGAGAAGCTCGCCACCCGGCGGGCTTTTTTTATGCCTTTCTGCAAGGCCGGGTGCTCATCCCGCACATGCTAGGATGCGCATCCTTCCGTCGTTGGCCCGGATGGCGAAACTGGTAGACGCAAGGGACTTAAAATCCCTCAGTCGCAAGGCTATGCGGGTTCGATCCCCGCTCCGGGCACCAATAAAATCAACAACTTGACCGAAAATTGGCCTGGTAATGTGCTGCGTTGCGGCATGTCGTATCCGCCATATATCCGGCTATAACCGGGCACTCTCCGGGGATCACTAAAACCGCAACGGCTCTACGATCACCCGTGGCACGTCCAGTCCATACACCGCCAGCGCGACGGCCAGCACCAGGTCATCATGCGCGCCTTCGCGCGCGCCGAACCTGGCATTGCCGATGGCCGAGTAGCTCACTCGAAAGTCGATCAGCTCGCGCCGGAACGTCTTGGCCAGTGGCAGCGTGTCGGGCATGTGCAGCTTGCCGGTGTGCATGAGTGCCTGCAGACGGCTCACCAGAGCCAGCTTGGGCACATTGTGGCCGCCCCGGCCGTTCGGGCCTTCCTCGCCGCCGAACGTGATCGTGACCGGCACGATGCGGGGCACGCGCTCCTGCTTGAAAATGTCGAACACGGCACGCCCGACGCCAGTGTAATCGACCCACACGCGCGGATCGTGCTCAGCGATCTGCTGACGCGCGAGGATGCGCTTGAGCCGATGCGCCTGCGCCGGGTAGGGCTCACCTAGCGGTGCCTGCTCCAACAGGCGCAGGTTGTAGTGCGGTCGCTCTTGGCGCAGTGCCTCGCGCGCTTCGGGAACCTGTGCTGTAAACACGTTCGCGCCGATCTCGGGCGCAATCTTTTCGATCACGGCGATGGAGGTCGGATCTTGCGACTGGCCCAGGTCGACGCCTACGGCGACGGTGCGGCGGTAATCAAGCAACGGGTGATTCATGACCAGGCTTCCAGGTTAGCGTCTGTCATCGCGTCGACCAGCTCGGAGCTAAAGAACGCTTCGTCCGTATCCACGAACTCGCAAAGCATCTCCGCGCGGAACTGCCATTCCGAAAGGCTGTCGCGTTCCTCGGCCAGAAACTCGGGCGTGATGTGCGGGCAGTCGTTTGCGGTGATCGTGGTTCGGGTCCAGTGCTGCCCCTCAGACCACTGCTCGTAGAACCAGCCTCGCCGGCCGTAGGGCGTCGTGAGTGCGATGAGCTGTCCATTGGCCGATGCCGCCAGCATGGGGCGAACGGCCGCATACACGGCATCACTGACGCGCGCGGCTTCATCGATGTACACCGCACGCGGTGCGCTATAGCCGCGGATCGTGGCGTCGTTGTCGCCGGGGAGCGCGACCAGGTGCGATCCGTTCTCAAGCACCAGTTCGTTGGCGTTGTCCGTGACGATGCGCGGCACGCCTGACAGCCGCTTATAGATTGCGCGTGTCTTTTCAAACAACAGGCGCGATTGTCGCAGCGTGGGCGCCACGATGAGGTAGAGCCCTGGCGCGTAAATGAGGCCGCCAGCCGCCTTCGCCCCGATGGTTGTGCTCTTGCCCGCCTGGCGGTTGCAAAGGATGAGATGGCGTCGTGCCTCGGAGCGCATGACTTCGTGCTGCCAGGGCGCCGGCGTAACGGCGTTGTCTTCGGCATCACTCACGCCCTCGGTGAATACCTGCGACGGATCTGCGGCGCGTTGGAAGTCGAGTGCGGCCTTACTCATGCATGTCACTCGACGGCGGCCGGGCCTCGATCAGCACCGGCAGGCGCTCAGGCTCGATCGGCTGCGCAATGGATGCCTCAGCCGCGGCGATGGCACGGGCGCCCGCCTCGATGGCTGCAGCGCCCAGCGGACGCAGCTCTCTCACCAGGGCCGTCCTGATGAGGTGCCACTGCGGCGACTGCACCAGGTTGACCACGTTGTTGGTGATACTGATGTGCGAGCCTAGCTCGCCCAGCATCTTGCCGATGCGCTCGCTGGCCTTGCCAGCGGAATCGATCGCCACGCGCTCGCCGAGCATGTCGCCGATGTCAAAGCATCGGTCTGCGTTTCGGTACAGGCGTCCGCGCTGCCAGACCAGGTGGTCTAGCAGGCTCTTGGACTCCACCTCACGGACCTGTGCCAGCTCTTCGTCCGAACGCATGCCTCGCACGCGCAGACGGGCGATAAGGTCCACGTCCATGTGGTCCTTGCGGTGCCGGTGGAGCGCGTCAGGGCTTAGCCCATAGCGCTTGCTCAGCACGCGAGCGGCAATGCCGTTCGCCAGTCCGATCTCGACTGGCGCCCGGTCGGGGCTCTCGCAGACGGTGCAGAGGCGGCCCATGTCAGCTCGCGGTCACGATCAGGTGCCCCACGTCGCACAGCACGCGGAAACAGGGTTGCGTGCCATCGTTGGGTGGGCCGATTTCGATACGGGCACCAGCGGGGACTTCGGCGCGCGTGTTCGGGCGATGCTCGCCCGGGTTCGTCTCGATCTGCAGGATGTGACCGCTGGACATGGCGTCCGCCGTCACCACAAGCCGCTGAGATGGCCTGAGCTTGTGGGTGACGTCACAGCCGGCACGTAGCATGCGCGGATCCGCGGGAGGCGCGAGATCAACGATCATGCAGCCGCCTGCTCATAGGCTTTCGCCTGCTGGAAGTCGACCATCGCGGCGACGTGCTCTTCCAGGCGCTGGAAGCCGGTCGCTGCCTCTTCCAGCGAGGTGGAAAGGCGCACCGCGCGGCCGAACTCATTGGGTGACGTGGAGGCGTGATAGATGTCGGTGTACCGCGATGCCAGGTCGGGCGGCAGCAAGCTCACCAGCGCCGGGCCGGCGACGGCTGCGTGCAGGATGCGCAGATCGCTGCCTGGGGTGTTTACCACCTCTTGCACCGCCTTGATGCGCTCGGCCAGGGTCATGCCGCGCAGATGTGCACGGATCTCCGCGAAGAGAGCGGCCTCGCCAGGGTCGCTGGGCGGGTTGAGCTTGCGAAGCAGCTGGGCCTGTGTCACGCGCAGCGTGTTCTCTGCGTTCTCACGGGCTTCGTTGTAGGTGTTGCGCTGGGATTCGAGGATGTTGCGCGCGAACTTGGCGGACTCGACCACGCGCGCCGCCTCAGTCTTGGTCTGGTCGGCCATGCGCCGGCCGTGGTTGCTGTGAATGTCGCCCCATGCTTTGCGGGCGCGCTCTTGCGCGGAGTGCAGTTGGCTGACGTGGTGCTCGCCATCGACGGCGACGGCCGACACGCTCGGCCACACGTGGGCTAGATACTGTGGATCGGATCGCATTACGGGCATTGGTGTTCCTTTGTTCGGTGGCGCTGAAAGCGCGGAAAGTGGATGCGCTTAAAGTATCGAGCCGGATATTTGCCGGGTACAGATGACAAAGAGTGTCGAATAGTCGGCAAAACAAGGGCATTAAGACTTATGCGCAAGGGATAGCTGATCCCTTACGGCCACATTTGATGCAAAAAACGTCGATGCACGTCCGATGGCGCAACGGCGCGGGTTGCGGGGCGTTTAGGCGGCCGAAAATAGGCCGCAAATAGCGCGAAATGCCTGAAAAACAAGGGTTTGTGGGCTGCCGGTTAACAATGACCACGAGCCCCTTGTCCCATGTCCAAAACATGTCTCGCCTGCTCATGTCCCGTGGGCATATGGGCTGTCCCACCACGGGGGGGGTATATACCCCCCGTGAGACGGGACACCTATGCGGCTGGTTTAAGCCATCGTTGCGCGGTCGATCTCGGGACGCCGGTTTGCTCCGCGATGGCGCGTACCGTCATGCCATCCTGATGAAGCCTCTCTACCTGCTCGCGCTTACTTGTATCAGCCACCGCACCCGCGGCATCGTGCAGTGCGAGTGTGGTTTCCCTCACCGGCTCGCCATCGTCGCCGATGGACTCCACCTCGATTTCAACCTTGGACAGCAGCAACGTCGGCGGTTTGCGCCAGTCCTTTGCCTTGTCGCCGGACTTCAGCTCAAGGCCGCCATCCTTCGGCTTCAGATAGAAGTCCGAATCCATGCTGGCGCCGAAGTTGCTGTTACCGCGTCCGCGGTCCTGCGCGCCCGGGTCATTGCCGGTGTGATGCACAGCTAGCACGATGCAGCCCCATTCCTGGCGCAGTTGGTCGCACGCGGAAACGAATTTGCCCATGTCGTCGGTCGCGTTTTCGTTCGCGCCGTTCATGGCGCGCGCTACCGTGTCGATCACGATCATGGCGGGCTTTATTCCGGTGGACTCTCGCAGCTCCTCTGCCGTTTCTTTGATGATGGCCAGCGTGCTGGCGACGTTGAGCTGGTCGCACAGAAAGGGCATGCCGGACGCGATGAAAAGGGGCGCACCTTCTAGGCTTACGCCGTTGTGCTTCTCCCAGCCGTCGATGCGCTTGCGCAAGCCGCGCTGTCCTTCGCCGGCCAGGTAGAAGACTGCGCCGGGCTTCACCTCGCGCCCGTACCAAGATGTACCTGTGGCGATCCGGCAGGCCCAATCGACAGCCAGGAAGCTCTTGCACGCGCCGGGCTTGGCGATCAGCGCGGCCAGCGTGTCCCGCACCAGGTAATCACGGATAAGCCAGTCGGTCGCCTTGCGTTCGATCCGGTCGGCGCGAGTCAGCGTAAAGAGCCGGCGGACGTTGTTGCCTGTCGCGTCATTGGCTGCGCCACCGGTCGCTTTGATGACCCGCTCAAGCTCATTATCAGCCTGAGCCTCAATGCGGCTGATATGCGGATTTACCTCACTTGCCATTGAGCACCTCCCTGGCGCGGGTAATACGTTCAATGGACATGGACAGGCGTGCCATGTCGTCAGCGCCTAGCGCTGCGCCGCCAGCTGTTTCCTGGGCCGCAAGTATCACGATGAGAGACTCGCGAACGAGCAAGCCAATGGCAGCAGCCCAATCGGCCTCACGGCTTAAGCGGCTGCGTTGGAATTTTCCATCGTTGCGCCAGTCGGATTTCTCAAATAGGTCGGACAAGCCGATGCCCATTGCGCTGCAAACCTGTGGGACGCTGCAACCGCCGAAGCAATTGAGAAGTACGCGGCCGTCATCGCCAAGATTGATCGAAAGGCTAGGGTTCTTGTCATCATGGGCGGGACAACACGCAACCCAGCCCTTTCCTTGTTGGCGCAGCTTGTTGCCATCGAGACGGGCGAGAACGAGATCTATGGGGTTCATGGCGTTCCCTCATGCGGCATGCTGCGTTGCAGATACCATCCCTCGCGCTCTTCGATTGGCGCGGCGAGCAATTGGAGGATGTCCTGGGCTTCGCGCCGCGCGCCCTTGCATGTACTCCACACCTCGGCGTGATCGGCTTGGGCCGGACTGAAGGGCTTGTGCGCGTGGCGGTGCAATAGCTGGCAGGCCAAATCTGTGCGGACTTCGATGTTGCGCGAGAGGCGCACGAGGGAGGCGCGAAGCTCGGGCGTCATGAGCGTGTCTAGCCCAAGGTCCTGGCGTGCGTTGGTGTAGGCATCCAACACGAGCGCAGCCCATCCGGCGTCGGCAATGCCGTCGCGTCCGTCCAGTTTATTGACGGCGATGTCTGCCTGAGCGTCTGCCAGCGCCGGATCTAGCTCGACCATCGCGCGCATCACTTCGCGAAGATGGGGGAGGGACCACATGCGGAAGTCTTCGGTGGTCATCAACCCGACTTCCATCTGCCAGTCGAAGAATGCGCCGATAGCGGCGAGTTGGGCGGAAACATCACCACTTGCTTGCGCGGAGCTAACATCGTCCATGAGGCGCCAGGCGGTTTCTTCCTGCTCAGCGGTCAGTTCAACGGTGTCCGGGGTCACGGCTTCACCTCCATGTCGGCAACGGTCGAGATGCTGACGGCATCGCGCGTCACTTCGGCGAGCAGCAGACGGCCGCCAACAGCCACGGAAACAGGCAACGAGCGCAGGAGCTCGACCTGATCGCGTGCGATCGCTGTCATGCGTTCGGCTGAGTCCGGCGGTGACGGCAATTCCGCGTAACCCGGGTTCGGGCTCGCCATCCATGGGGCTACACGTGCGACGCGGAAAGCCTTCTCGCCGTGGTCGCATTTCCAGACGGCGGCTTGCATGCGGTTCGTTGCGCGTGACCAGCCGACCATGAGGATTTCGGCACCAGGAAACGAATCGACGCCTTGCGGCTTGGCGACTACCTCCATGAAGGCCTCGAGATTCTTATCTAGAAGGCTCTGCATGCGCTCGGCCATCGCGTCGTAGCCATCGAGCATGGCCCGGTTTAGATCGCTAGCCAGCCAGTTGAAGAAGTTCTGCTCGCCGCGGGCGGCCAGCACCACGTTTGCGTGAGGCAACGCGAGGAGCTTGGATCCATGCGCGCGACGCGCGAGATCCGCGGCGTTGCCGGATGAAATCGGCGCCATGCAGGTATCGACGCTTACTAGCGCACGATCCTCAGCCACGTAACAGTTCAGAAGGCTCATGCCCGGCCCTCCGCGACGATCAGCGGATCGCCAACGACGGAGCCGCCGATCATGATGGAGGCGCCTGCAAGGCCTGCGTAGCTGCCGAAGACGCTTGCACCAATAGTGCCGGCAGCCACACCGCTGCTCAGTGCGACCAGAGCCACCATGGCAACCGTGCGCAGGATCTTCCCGCCATTGCCGCCTTGGGGTACGCCAAGGACATGGATGGTCTGGCCCGCCTTTGGCCGCACCTTGTCCCACATGGCATGCGGCACAGAATGGCCGCCGATGGTCACGTTGCAGCTAGGGCTGGCCTGCTCGCCCATCATCTGCGCAATCGACTGGCCGGCCGGCATCTCGGAAGTCACCCAATCGGCGCTCAGGGGGTGCGTTTTTGCGAGGACAGTGATCATGCGGCCTCCACTGCGCGGCGTTCGATCAGCAGGCGCTTGAAGCCATCGGTGGCGCGTTCCAGGTTGTTGAGCACTAGGACGTTCTCGGGTCCGTGCTCGGAGATGTGATGGGCCAAGTCGGAAATGCAGCACGCAGCGGCCAGCAAGTCGTCGTTGATGTCAGAGATGGTGCGGGGGCTCATGCTGCATCCCCCTGGCATTGCGCGCGCTGCGACTCGATCCAGGCCTGTACCTGCCGCTTGCTGTAGTACGTGCGGCCGTTGATCGTGAAGTGCGGCGGACCGATGCGTAGACGGCGCCAGCGCTTCAGGGTGTCCACCGAGCGCTTGATCCAGACAGCCAGCTCCTTGGTGGTCAGGTTGTCGTCGGCGATGGAATTCCATGGGGTGAACTGGATGACATTCGTAGTCATGCCTTTTCCTCGGGCAATAGAAGGGAGGGGCCAAGCGCGCGTGCGCTGGCGGTGCCGTGTTCAAGATTCAGGTCTAGGTTCGCTAGGTTCAGTTTTGAACAGCAGTGGACAGACTTGCTCTGTCCGCACCAGCCCATGACTACGTGGGTCTGCTCGGTGATCGCGCGTGTTGCACCTGGCTTAATTGCCGTATTGCGTGCCAGCCTTTCGGCTCGTATGTGTCCTGCGCCTCACACCGGTTATCGGTGGCCTTGCATGGCGGAAAACTTCGCCATCGTGAGAAATGATTGCAGGTGGCAAAACGATGTCAAGTGGTGGCGTTGACGACGCATAAGGATGCGCTCGGGGCCGAAAACAAAACGGAGCCCGAAGGCTCCGCTGGGTTGATGCCCTTGCTTCTGTGGTCCCTTACTTCGCCCGCTGCACCGAACGAAGCGGAACTTCCAGCTCTTCGGCAATGGCCCCGGCTTGCTCCATGAGCCCAGCGAGCAACCACGCTACGTCGGGACCAATGTTCTCAGAACCAACAGCATCTTCGGCAATCTGTTTCATTCCGCGGAGCATGCATTGCAGGTGAGAGAGCAGATCGCTCACATCGGCGTCATCGGCTACGCGAAAGAGACTTTTTCCCTCACGCGGAATCAAGCCAAAGCCGGCGCGTTCGCCCACATGCGCCAAGCTGGCGTCGAGTTCGTTAAAAACGGTCATGCAATCCCCTGTTTACGTTGGTGGTTGAAAGCGCCCGCAGGCGCGTTAATTCGCCTTTCGGCGGGTTTAGGCGGTGGCCTTGGGCACGCACAGCGCGTGCAGTTTCATCAGTGCATCGCGTTTCATATCTTCCAGGTCGCCTACTTCGTAGCTGGCGGCCTGCACGTCACCGCGACCATGTGAAAGCAGGTGCGCGCGTACCTCGCGGGGAACACGCAGATCACGTAACAGTGTTTCGGTGGTCTTGCGGATCGTGCCGGGGGTAGGGCGGCGCGCAACCTCGCCCGCATCCATCATGGCCTTGGCAATCGTTCGCATGCCCTCGGCGATTGCGTTCTCACACGCCGGCGTTAGGCCGTGCGACACGGTGAAGACGTGGTCGCCCTGCGGATCGGCACCGCGCATGGCCTCGATCGCTGCCACCGCGTCGGGGATCAGTGGCACAACGTGCTTATAGGCCACCTGCCTGCGGCCCTTGATGTCGCGTATCGTCACGCGCGCATTGCGGGCGTCGTAGTCGGCCACAGTGAGCCGGCGCAGTTGCCGCACGCGCTGGCCGCCGGTCAGCAGGTGGAATCGCAGCGCGGCGCCATTGGCGGGATCAAGATCGAATGTGCGCCGGTAGTAGGCGGCCAGCTCATCAGGGCTCAATGACCACTTCCGTTTCTCGGCGGCTTTGTCGGCTTCCTCAGCCAATTCCTTGGGACGGCTCACGCGGAGTTCGCGAAGGGGGTTGCTATGAATCTTGAAGCCGGCAAAGGCTGTCAGGCCTAGATCGGTGCGCGCGTTGACGGCAGTGGTGTAAGCCGCGCGCAGATAGGCGCGTAGCTTTCGAGCCTCGTTGTAGTGGCCTGCATCGATGATGCGTTGGAACACTTTGGCAAGGTCGTCGATCGTCACTTCGTCGGCTGGCAGCTTGACCAGCCTGGGAAAGTGTTTCACCAGGTGCCGCTCTACGGCGTTCTCCACCGCGCGCCAGTCCTTGCGGCCACTGTCTTTCGATTGCTGTACGTAGGCGGCCAACAGGTCGGCCAGGGTATGCGCTCGTTGTCGCGCGGCCAGTGCGACTTCCTGTGCCCGACCGTCCGCCCGCTCTTGCCATGGGTCGCGGCCTACCTCGACCTGTGCCCGGAACTCCTGCGCCTTCTTGCGCGCGGCCGACACCGTAAGGGAGGGAAACATGCCCACCACCATGCGCCGCTCGCGGCCGCTGGCCTTGGCCACGTAGCACAGGAGGAACGTCTTTGTTCCCTTGGGCGTAATCTGCAGCGCGAAGCCGGGGACAAAGGCGCCTTTGCCTGTAGCTGCCGGCTTGTCGTAGTGAATGACCGGCCGGCCCTCTTCTGGGACTGCCGCTTTCACCACGTCATCTTCCAATCGGAGCTTCGCCATGACCTATCCCTTTCGTCGCGATATCCGGCACGTATCCGGTAGATATCCGGTACAGCATGCACCCGGTGTGCAACAGAGTATCCCTCCTGTAAACCCTTATTACAAGGGCTATGCGAGGGTGCATAAGGGGTTGAAGCAGTCGGATATGCGATTTGAAGCGGTCTATGGGAAGTCGCCATGAGGGACTTAAAATCCCTCAGCCGCAAGGCTATCCCGGTTCGATCCCGGGTCCGGGCACCACGGCGGATCACCGCTTTTCATCTCCGCGCATACCGCATACGAGGGATGGCATGAGTGGCATCAGGTTTCTTGGCCCGTTTGATGGCCGTGTGGCGGCAGAGCTGCCCGAAGGCTTCGTGGTGGGGCGCTGCGAAGGAGAGTGCACCATCGAACAAGGAGCTCTCATTCAGGGCGTGCTTGGTCGTGTCGGCAAGCAGGAATGGTCTGATAGTTCTGGTCACGCGATGACAGTGATCGTCGAGGATTTCGACCTCGATGAAGCGGGCCTGCGCAACTGGTCTACAGGCGTCGAATAACGTTGTCAGTTGGCTGCTGGTCGACCTTGTAAGGCAATACCGTTGAGGCCCGTAGGAAGGCTTTGTGGCCGGGTTTTTCAAGGGCTTCAGGTGCTTGCATTGCGACATGATGCAGCCTATGTTCACCCGACACACCCAAGGAGGGCGACTGGTGATCAAGGTAGTGCTGATTGACGATCACGAGCTGGTGCGTACAGGCTTCAGGATGATCCTGCAGCAGCAGCCGGACATTCAGATTTGTGGCGAGGCGGGCACCGCCGAAGAAGGCTTGCGGTTGATCCGCGCAAAAGCCCCGGAGATCGCCCTGGTAGACGTGCACATGCCGGGCATGAGCGGCATCGAGCTCACTGAACGTGTATCCCGCTCCAAGCTAGCGACACACATCATCATCGTCACCGTCGTGGATGACGCCCGCTTCCCGAAGCGTTTGCTCGATGCGGGTGCCCTTGGCTATCTGACCAAGGGCTGCACCTCGGAAGAACTGCTCGATGCCGTGCGCCAGGTGGCGTCAGGGCGTCGTTATCTGGCGCCGGCTGTTGCGCAGCAACTGGCCCTGGCGACACTGGATGGCGAGGGTTCGCCATTTGATGCACTTTCCAGCCGCGAGCTGGAAGTAGCCATGATGCTGGTGCGCGGAAAGGCCCTCACCACCATCGGTGAGCAGCTCAACCTGAGCCCCAAGACGGTGTCGACCTATAAGCAGCGCCTGATGGAGAAGCTGCAGGTGGATCACGTGATCAGCCTTGCGCACCTGATGACCATCCACGGCTTGCTGGATACCCACAACAATCAGGTCGGGAACAACCTGCTGGGCAATTGATCGGGCTACAGCCGGACTAAAAAAAAGCCGAACGAAAGTACGGCTTTTTTTGTGCCTGGAAGGTATGGCAAAAGCCGAACGAAAGTACGGCTTTTTTGTGTCTGGAAGGTATGGCAAAAGCCGGACGAAGGTCTGGCTTTTCTTGTTTCTGGACGGTGTGGCAAAAAGCCGGACGAAAGTCCGGCTTTCACGTTGTTTAGAAGGTGAGGCAAAAAAAAGCCGGACGAAAGTCCGGCTTTTCTAGGGGCTGAAAGTGCGTCGTCAGACGTGCGACGACGCGTCCTTCTTCGCTTCCTCGGAAGTTTCTTCCGGTGCCGGACTTGCCGGCGACGGTGCGGCCTGCGTCAATCCGGCATGAGCCAGCAGGTCACCCTGGGCGGGCTGCGGAGCAGTGGGCGCGTCCATCGGCTCGGCCTTTACTTCCACGTCGTTCGCCGTCACCGGAACGTCGGCCACCGGCTCGATCTTGGGCGACACGTCGAGGCGTGCGCGTAAATCGATGGTCGTGCTGGACTCGACCAACTGCACGGTCTCCACGACCGGAGTCGCGATGTCCGGCGCGTGGGACGCGGTGGCGGAGACGTCCGTGGTCTGCTGCGTGTGGGTAACCACCTCAGCGACGGGCGCGACCGTCACGGCTGCGTGTTCCACTTCCTGATGCGGTGCGCGAGCGACTTCTGTCACGGCCGGCGCTTCAACCTGCACGTGATCCGTCGCGACGTCAGCAGCCGGTTCGCCTGCCGGAATCGGCGGAAGCGTGGGCAGGTTGAACGAGGCGGGCGCCACGGCGCTGAGCACCTGCTCGGGCACCGGCATCGGAGCCACCGGCGCAGCGGCGGCGACCACCTTCTCGGGTGTCGTCGCGGCGTCCGTGGCTGATGCGTGCTCGACCGGCTCCGGGCGGGCAGCGTGTGTGGCGGCCGCCACAACGGCGCCGGCAGCGGCGGCCGTTACGGCAGTGGCAGGCGTCGACAACGGCGCGGCATCGCTCCGGTCTTCGTCGTCCAGATCGTCCAGGTGCTGGTCGTCACCGGCGTCGGCCGACGGTGCACCCGACTGCGTGGCATCGTCATGGCGACGGCGACGGCGGCCACCGCGGCGACCGCGGCGACGACGCGACTGTCCACCTTCCGCTTCGGGCGTATCCGCCGTGGCCGGTGCGCCGTCGGCGACGACTGCATCGGTGGTGGCTTCGGCCGTCACGGCGAGGTTCTTGTCCTTGATCACTTCCGGAACGGGTGAAGCGACCGGGCGCTCGGCGGGAGCGGTGGCTGCCGTCACTGCCGCGGCGGTCGCAACGACTGCCGTGGCAGCGCCGGCTGCAGCAGCTTGCTGGTTCTGCTGCTGCGCCTGCTTGGGCTGGCGCTGCTGCTGTTCCTGGCGCTGCTGCTTGCGCTCGTTCTGGGCCGGCTGCTGCTGGCCGTCGGCCTTGGCCTGCGGCTGACGCTGTTCCTGCCTGGCCTGCTGCGGTGCCTGCGGCTGACCCTTCTGGCCCTGCGGGTTCTGCTGCTGGCGGTTGCCCTGGCCCTTGGCCTGCTGCTGGCCCTTCTGGCCCTGCTGCTGGTCGCGACGCTGCTGTTGCTGCTGGCGGTTACCTTGCTGCTGGCCCTGGCCGGAGCGACCGCGCTCATCGCGACGCTGATTGCCGCCGCGGCTGGACGGTGCGGGCTGGGGCTGGCGTGCCGGTGCCGGAGTGGCAGGCGCGGCGGTGCCGCGGAACCAGCCGAACAGGCGGGAGATGATGCCGCCACTGGGCGCCGGGGCCGCCGCGGGCTGGCGCGCAGCCGGAGCTTGCGGGGCCGGGGCTTCGGCGACTTCTTCGCGGACCGGTGCGGGCGAGGAGGGCACGATGCCGCTCACGGCGGGCTGCTCACCGCTGCCCAGGGTCTGGCCCATCTTCGGCAACGGCGAGGCCTCGACGGCCGTCAGGCGCTCGTAGCTGGGCTTGCTGTGCTCGCCCATGTCCGCTTCGCGGATGCGCTGGATCTCGATGTGCGGCGTCTCGAGCTTGTCGTCCGCCACGATGACGACGTGCACCTTGTTGCGCAGTTCGATCTCGACCACGCTGGCACGCTTTTCGTTAAGCATGAAGTTGGCCACGCTCGGCGGGGCCTGCACCAGCACCTGGCCGGTGTTGTCCTTCATGGCGTGCTCTTCAATCAGTCGCAGCGTGGACAGCGCCAGCGACTCCACGCCGCGGACGTGGCCATGGCCTTCGCAGCGCGGGCAGACGATCTGGGTGGCTTCGCCCAGGCTCGGACGCAGGCGCTGGCGCGACATCTCCAGCAGGCCGAAGCGGCTGATGCGGCCAATCTGCACACGGGCGCGGTCCAGCTTCAGGGCGTCCTTGAGACGCTCTTCCACTTCGCGCTGGTGCTTGGGGCTGTCCATGTCGATGAAGTCGATCACGATCAGGCCACCGGCATCGCGGATGCGCAGCTGGCGGGCGATTTCAGCCGCCGCTTCCAGGTTGGTGTTGAACGCGGTTTCTTCGATGTCGCTGCCCTTGGTGGCCTTCGACGAGTTGATGTCGATGGCGGTAAGGGCTTCAGTCTGATCGACCACGATCGAGCCGCCGGACGGCAGGCGGACCTGGCGGTCGAACACGCTCTCGATCTGGGTCTCGATCTGGTAGCGCGAGAACAGCGGGGTGTCGTCGCGGTACATCTTGAGCTTGCGCAGGGCGTTGGGCATCACCTGCTGCATGAACTCGCGCGCGTCGTTATAGAGCGACTCCTCGTCGATGAGGATCTCGCCGATATCGCTGCGCAGGTAGTCGCGCAGGGCGCGGATGAACAGCTTCGATTCCTGGTAGATCAGGAACGGGGCCTTTTGGGCCTGGGCGGCGCCGGAGATGGCCTTCCAGAGCTGGAGCAGGTAATCCAGGTCCCACTGGAGTTCTTCGGCATCGCGGCCGAGGCCGGCGGTACGCACGATGAGGCCTACGTCGTCGGGGACGTTGAGATGCTCCAGTGCTTCCTTCAGCGCCTGGCGGTCTTCGCCTTCAATGCGACGCGAAACACCACCCGCCTTCGGGTTGTTCGGCATCAGCACCATGTAGCGGCCGGCGAGGCTGATGAAGGTGGTCAGGGCAGCGCCCTTGTTGCCACGCTCTTCCTTCTCGACCTGCACCACCACCTCGTGACCTTCCTTGATGAGGTCGCGGATGTTGGCCTTGTTGGGGTCCAGGCCCGGCGTGAAGTACTCGCGGGCAATTTCCTTCAGCGGCAGGAAGCCATGACGCTCGGCGCCGTAATCGACGAAGCAGGCTTCCAGGGAAGGCTCCACGCGAGTGATGCGGCCCTTGTAGATATTGGCCTTTTTCTGTTCGCGGGAAGGGATTTCGATGTCGAGATCGTAAAGGGTCTGGCCATCGACGATGGCCACGCGCAACTCTTCACGCTGAGTTGCGTTGATCAACATACGTTTCATTGTAATTTTCCTCAGCTTGCCGCGCGTCGCGTGCCTCGGTGGCGCCAGTTGCTTCGGCGGCCTGCCGGGGATCGCGCCGCTGCGGTTAAGCGGCAAATGACGGCATCGTTCCCGGTGCCGGGATGATTCTTAGGCATGCGTCCGTCGCTCTCCGGAACCCTTCAGGAACCGGACAAACGACTACCCGAACCGTTACGATGTAAGGGAGCAGCAACCGGCTGCCACAGAGGCGACCGGCGCTATCCTCGCCGACGTCACGGGATGGGAGTCCCGACTCCATCCGAACTTCGGCAGGGCGGGACCAAACGCCGGCCGAGTATCCTATTTCGTCAGGTTTTTTTCAATGCAGACGGTAACTTCCCCGGACGTAGCTCACGGTGTGCGTCAAGTCGAGATCGGACCCGAAAGGGACGGTCAGCGTATCGACAACGCGCTCATGACCCTCCTCAAGGGGGTGCCCAAGAGCATGATCTACCGCATTCTGCGCACCGGACAGGTGCGCGTGAACGGCAAGCGTGCCAAGCCCGAGACGCGTCTCGCGGCCGGTGACATGCTGCGAATCCCGCCCGTTCGGACGGCGGAAAAGGTGGCCGAGAAGGGGCCGTCGGCGGGTGCTGTCTCAGCGGTAACTGATTCGATCATCTTCGAAGACAAGCACTTCATCGCCATCGACAAGCCCAGTGGCGTCGCCAGCCACGGCGGTAGCGGCGTCAGCCATGGTGCCATCGAGTTGATGCGCGCGGCTCGCCCGAATGAGCACGTGGAGCTGGTCCATCGCCTGGATCGGGATACCAGCGGCGTGCTGGTGTTTGCCAAGACCCGTGCCGGGCTGACCGGCCTGCAGGCCGCCATCCGCGATAACCAGGTGACCAAACAGTACCTCTGCCTGATGGACGGGCATCCGGGGAAGGCCAAGTTCAGCGTCAACGCGCCGCTGCTCAAGTCGGTGCTCCAGGGCGGCGAACGCATGGTAAGAGTGGCCGATAACGGCAAGCCCTCGCTCACTTTTTTCCAGGAGATGGAGCATTACCCGGGGGCGCGCCTGATGCAGGCCACCCTGGGTACGGGCCGTACCCACCAGATCCGCGTGCACGCTGCCCACATCGGTCACCCGCTGGCGGGCGATCCGAAGTACGGCAACAAGGACATGAACAAGGCGTTCAAGGACCTGGGGCTCAATCGCCTGTTCCTGCATGCCTCGCACATGAGTTTCGAGCTGGATGGTCGCTCTTACAGTTTTTCGGCACCCATGCCCGACGATCTGAAGGACTTCCTCGACCTGCTTGCCACCAAGGGCAAGAAAATCAGGTACTTGTGGGAAAGGCTACAGGAAGAAGCGCGCACTGACCTCGAGTGAGCGCAGCAGGTGGCCGGTCAGGCCGCTTTCCACCAGCAACGCACTGGCGGCGTGTGCCAGCGCGATGGGAATCAGGCGCGGCGAGCGCATGAAGCACCATGCCCACCATAGTTCGGCTACCAGGCAAAGCTGCATGAGCGAGCCATTGGGCGTGTGGAGCAGCCCGAACAGCACCGCCGTGACCATGATGACAGCGGCTCTCGGCAGCCCGGTTCGCTCCAGCCGCCCCAGTACCAGGGCCAGCATGGCCCATTGCTGCAGTAGCGCCCATCCCAGGTAGGCCAGGATGTGCCTGGGTTCCAGGTGCAGCAGGTGGTGCCCGTCAGCCAGCATCAGGCCGGCAGCCACCGGTAGCGGCAGCAGGGGGTAGAGCCAGTCCGATCGGTTGCGGCTCCACCAGCCCCATTCCACGGGCTGGCGGCGCCATTCGCTCTGGCCGCCGTAGACCAGGGCGGCGACAAACGCGACGATCCCGGCCATCGAGGGCTGCGGCCCCCAACGCAAACCGGCGATGAGCCACAGCGGGCCGAAGGCGATGGCCGCCACCTCCGTCCAGGGACGGATCACCCCAGGTCGCTGGCGGACCGCCAGCCAGACCAGCCATGCCAGATAGATACCGCAGACGCCTGCATCCAGCCACAGGGGCATGCGGTTGGACGGCTGACTGGGTAGCGCCGCGCCGAACGGCAGGATGATCGCCGCCGGCCAGTGGTGCCGGATGCGGTCGCGCAGCAACAGCATCGCCTCGGCCGAAGCGCCTTCCGGCAGCCGAACGATCGGGGTCGGCTGGCGGGTCAGTGCCTTCGCGGGTTGCCATGTGGCCGGCGTGTCGGTGCCGGTCAGGCGAATATCGGCCGCGTGCCCGTCGATGTGGGCAGGGAGCGCGACGGGCATCGGCGTAGCCGAGGTGACGGAACCCACGGTCCAGGTCGACCCCGCGGGCAGGGTCACTCGCAGACGCAACATATAGGCGACGACGCCAGGTGGCGGACAGGCCTTGCCCTGCGCCGTATGCCAGGACGGGGCCTGCAAGTTGATCGACAACACGTCGGCGTCAGCAGGCACCGTGGCCACCTGATCGGCGGTGCAGGCCTCGCTGGATTCGAGGGACTGATAGCTCAGCCCTAGCCGCCCCCTATGATCTGCCCGCGCCTGGATGCGCAGGGTCGGCCAGTGGGTCAGGTCGACGGGGCCCGCCAGTGGCAGTCCGAGCTCGAAAGGCGTGCCGTCGGCGCTCGTGATCGTCAGGCCATCCGGTGTGGCGGCGAGCGTCGCGTGGCCGAAGACCCGGCTGGCGACCAGATCGGACGGGCGGCGCAGCGCCCAAGCCCAGGGTGGTTCGCCGGCGTGAAGTGCGGCGACCACCCTGGCGGCCTCATGCACCAGCTGGCCGCGGGTCATCCAGCCGGAGAGGCCCGCCATGCACCACAGCAACACCGCGACCGCCGCAAGAAAGCCGGCGATGGCAAGGAATGGCGGTGTGGTGCGCGGCGCGCTCAACGTTCGAGCAGGACGTCGACGCGTGCGGCACAGATGATGTCGTTCATCGACAGGCCGCCCACGTCGTGCGTGGACCACAGGATCTGGCAATGACCGTAGCCGGCTTCGAGATCCGGGTGGTGGTCCTCTTGATTGGCCATGAAACCCACCGCATTGATGAAGCCGAGCGTGTGATGGAAGTCCGGGAACTTGAAGTCCTTGACCAGGGCCTTGCCGTCGTCGGTGACCTTCCAGCCCGGCAACGCGGCGAGCAGCTCCTTGAGCGTCGCGGCGTCCAGCGCGTGTTCCTTGCCCTTGCGCGGCGTGCAGTGCTGGCTGGCGAGTTGGCTCAGGTTCATGGCGAAAGTTCCGTGGCGAGAGAAAGGTGCGAAGCGTCGAAGCTTGGCACCGAAAAGTCAAAGCCGGGCACGCCGATCAAAATAGGACTAAAATGGTGCTGTATTGCCGGCCGAGCCGGAGTTTCAGCTGGAGTAGACATGATCGACATTTCAGAACGCGCGCAGAAGCACTTCCTGCGGCTGCTTTCCCAGCAGGGCATCGACGGGTTGAGCATCCGCCTGCGCGTGACATCCCCGGGTACGCCGGCGGCCAATTGCGAGCTGGAGTTCGCCGAACCCGATGAACTGACCGGGCAGGAATGGACCATCGTCTGCGAAGGCTTCGACTTCAATGTCGATGGCGACAGCGCGCAGTGGCTGGAAGGGGCCACCATCGATTTCGAGCCGAACGCCACCGGCGGGCAGCTCAATATCCGCGCACCGCGCATCAAGGGCGAGATTCCTGGCGAAGGGGCAGGCCTGATCGAGCGCGTGCGTTACGTGCTCGAAGCCGAAGTGAATCCCAAGATTGCCTCCCACGGCGGCCGCGTCAGCTTGCTTGAGGTCGATGCCGACGGCGTGGTGGTGCTGCAGTTCGGTGGCGGCTGCCACGGCTGCGCTTCGGTGGATGTCACGCTCAAGCACGGCGTGGAGAAGACCCTGCGCGAGCGCGTTCCGGAGATTACTGCCGTGCGCGACGCCACTGACCACAGCGGCGGCAGCAATCCCTACTACAGCAAGAAGGAAGGTCAGTCCGCGCTGGGTTGACGCCGCGCGGTATGGACGTCCAAACAAAAAGGCCCGCCAATGGCGGGCCTTTTTCATCGGTTCCGGCGAGGCTTACGGCTTGTCGCCCTGGATGTGTCCCTGCAGGGTATCGAGCTTGGTGGGCAGGCTGGAGAAGTAGGCCGCCACGTCCTGGATGTCCTGGTCCGACAGCTGCGCCACAAAGCCCTTCATGATGGCGTTGTCGCGCTGGCCGGTCTTGTACTCGTTAAGGGCCTGCTGGATGTACATGTTGTACTGGCCAGCCAGGCGCGGGTACTGCGGATCGACCGCATTGCCGTCCGTGCCATGGCAGGCGAAGCAGGTCGCAGCCTTCTGCTTGCCGTTCTCGATGTTGCCCGCGGCCAGCAGCTGGGTGGAAGCGAACGCCAGGACGGCGCCGAATGAAAGCAGGGTCAGTGCACGTTTCATGCGGTTCGGGTCCTTGGCTTACTTGGCGAGGCTGGAGAGGTAGGCGGCGACGTCCTGGATGTCCTGGTCGGACAGACTCTGCGCCTGGGCCATCATCGTCGGGTGCTTGCGCTCGCCTGCCTTGTATTCGTGCAGCGCGTTGACGATGTACTGCTCGTTCTGCCCGGCGATGCGGGGAACGGGGTAATTCGGATAAGCGTTGGCGTAGCCAGGTACGCCATGGCAACCATTGCACGTGTAGATCAACTTGCGTCCGGCAGCTTTGTCACCCTCGGCATGCACGCTGGCAGTGGCGAAGAGAGCTGCGGCCACGGTCAGGCCAAGCAGTTGCAGTCGAGTCATCAGGATCGTCCCCACGATTCCGGCTGGTACATGGTGAATGTCGCGGCAGTATAGTCGTTGGATTCACGAACGGACAACATGTCGCAAGCCACTGATTTCAATCAATGAGGGATGTCACAGTGGTTTGGAGGGTGCGTGCACGGAGACCCGGCGCGCCATGACCAACGCTAGGGGCAATGCATGCAAAAGATGCTTGAAAAGGCCGGTAATCGACGCGTCCTGAAGGTCGCGGTGGCGGTAGCGATGGCCTTCGGCTTCGCGTGGCAGGTGGGTGAGGCGAGGGCAGCGAGCCCTGCGGCAGATTACCGCATCGTCGGCTACGTCGGGGATAGCCAGCCGCTGCCCCACGTGAGCGCCGACAAGCTCGACGTGATCAATTACGCCTTCGCCAAGCTCGAGCCCAAGGGGGACGTGATGTTCCCCAGTCCGGTGGCGGGCCAGACGCTTGCCACGCTCACGGGGCTGCGCAAGCTCAACCCGAATCTCAAGATCATCGTGTCCATCGGTGGCTGGGGCGCAGACTACTTCTCGGATGTGGCACTCACCGACGCCACGCGTCAGCGCATGGCCGACAGCGTGGCCGCGTTCATCGCGAAGTACGATGTGGATGGCGTGGACCTTGATTGGGAATACCCGACGCTGCCGGGCCCGGGCATCAGTCACCGCCCCGAGGACAAGCGCAATTTCAGCCTGATGCTGGAAACCCTGCGCGCGCGCCTGGACAAACTTGGTGCAGCGCACGGCGGCCGCCATTACCTGCTGACCATCGCCGCGGCGGACAGCGAGTTCGTGGCCGGCATCGAGCTGGAGCGCGTGTCGCATTCGCTCGACTGGTTCAACCTGATGACCTACGACTTCCACAACAGCCTGACGCCGACCACGGGGCATCACGCGGGCCTGCATCTGTCGGCTGTGGCGCCGGCGGACGACCGCGCTGGCGACAAGGCCGTCGCGCAGTTTCTGGCGGCGGGTGTGCCGGCGAAAAAGCTCAATATTGGCGTGGCTTTCTACGGCCGCGCGTTCACCGGCGTCGACCCGGCGCATGACGGCCTGCAGCAGAAGTACACCAAGTTCGCTGGCGCGCCTTCATGGGATGAGCTGGTGGCCAGTTACATCGACAAGAACGGCTACGTGCGCCACTGGGATGCGAAGGCCCAGGCGCCGTTCCTGTGGAATGCACAGACGCACACCTTCGTGACCTACGAAGACCCCGAATCGCTGCGCGCCAAGACGGCTTTCGTCAAGGCGAAAGGTTTGGGTGGCGTGATGTACTGGGAGCACAGCCTGGATCGCAACGAGCAGTTGCTGGGCGTGCTGGATCAGGGTCTGCGCGCACACTGATTGTCGTCGTTCCGGCCTGCGCCGGAGTGACGGGCGTGGGGTGATTCGGATTCCTGAAGGGCGCGAGCGCGACCGCGCTCAGCCGCCGATCAGGCTCTTGAAAATATGAATGCCGGCGGTGTACTCGCCGATGATCGTGCCGAAGCAGACCAGGAAGAAGTTGAGCAGCGTGCGTGCCACGCGATTGCGCCACCAGCCACGCCAGTGGCCAATGTCATCGCGCAGGGTTTCGAAATCCGCCACACGTGGACGGCGCACCCAGGCTTCCACCATGGCGCTGATGCCACCGGAGGGAATGCCCGGTCGGAAGGGCTTGATGGGGCCGGCAATAAAAGCGGCGATGACGCTCAGCGGATGCGCGCCGGCGATGATCGCGCCAATCGCGGAGAAGCCGCCCGTGTAGAGAACCCAGTCGCGCAGCGCTGCCGTGCCCAGCGACGTATTGCGATGGAACGCGAAGCCGATGGCCACGAACACGGCCAACACCAGGCCGATGGCAAGCCACTTCGGCCAGCGTGCCTTGGGCGGGGCAGCAGCCAGCGCGGCAGCTTCGGTCGAGGGGTCGCCCTGCTGCGTGCGCAACTGCTCGCACAATCCCTTCAAGTGGCCTGCACCGATCACCACCAGTACGCGGCGTCCTTCACCGAAACCGGCCTGCGTCGCCTGTTCGCGCAGGCGCGCAGCCATGTAGGCGTCGCGCTCGGCGATCAGGGCGCGATACAGCGGCGCGGAATTGGTGGCGAACTCGCTGAAGGCGCTTTCCAGCATGTCGCCTTGCTTGAGCTTTTCGATCTCGGTTTCTTCGATGTCCTGGCGTTCGAACACGCTGGCGATCAGTCCGCCCATCAGGCCGAAGCGCTGCCAGAAGCCGACGCTGTGCCACGCGCGACGCAAGGTGGTGCCGACTTCGCGATCGACCAGCCAGACCGGCAGGGCACGCTGTTCGGCACCGTCCATGCCGGCCTTCATCTCCGCGCCGGGCTCGATACCGTATTGTTCTGCCAGTCGCCGCTGGAACGACGACAACACCAGGCTCGCTGCGACCATGCCGGCCTTGCCCTGGCGGATGACCTGGAACAGATCCATCTGTTTGAAGGCCTCAGGATCGCGCATGCCTTGCGCCCGGCTGTCGCAAAGCTCTACGGCAACCGCATCGAAGTGCTCGTGCGCCAGCAGGGCGTCCACTGCTTCCACGCTGGTGCGCGAAACGTGCGCCGTGCCCAGCACGACGTACTCCACGCCATCGCGCGTCACACGTTCGATGGGCTGGTCGCGCAGCACGGGCGGCAGGGAGTCGGCGATGTCGGTCTGGGTCATGCGTAGTGTCGTTATCGCTTAAGGCAAGGACTGCATGGGGATGGCCCGGGCACGATCCAAGTCGTGCCCGGTGTCAGGTTCAGTCGCGGAAGCGCTTGAGCAGGTCGCTGTAGGCGTCGATGCGACGGTCGCGCAGGAACGGCCAGATGCGGCGCACGTGCTCGCTGCGCGCCATGTCCACGTCCACGATCAGCAGTTCGCGCTGGTCCGTGCTGGCCTGCGCAAGGAACTCGCCTTGCGGACCGGCCACGAAGCTGGTGCCCCAGAACTGGATGCCGTTGGTGACGCCGGCCTTGTCCGCCTCGAACCCCGTGCGGTTGCACGAGAGCAGGGGCAGCCCGTTGGCCACGGCGTGGCCGCGCTGCACGGTCACCCATGCCTCGCGCTGGCGGTCCTTCTCGCCCTGGTCGTCCTGCGGATCCCAGCCGATGGCGGTGGGATAGAGCAGCAGGTCGGCGCCGGCCTGCGCCATCAGGCGCGCGGCTTCCGGATACCACTGGTCCCAGCACACCAGCACGCCGAGGCGACCCACCGAGGTCTCGATGGGGTCAAAACCGAGGTCGCCGGGCGTGAAGTAGAACTTCTCGTAGAAGGCCGGATCGTCGGGGATGTGCATCTTGCGGTACTTGCCCGCGATGGCGGTCGAGCGGTCAAACACCACGGCGGTGTTGTGATACAGGCCGGTGGCGCGCTTCTCGAACAGCGAGGCCACCACCACCAGCTTCAGCTCCTCGGCCAGCTTGCCGATGCGTGCCGTGCTGTGGCCGGGAATGGTTTCGGCCAGGTCGAATTCGTCCACCGACTCGCGCTGGCAGAAATACGGGCCGTTGTGCAGCTCCTGCAGCAACACCAGTTCCACGCCCTTGGCTGCCGCTTCGCGCAGGCCGGCCTCAATGGCGTCGAGATTGGCATCACGGCTGCCACGGTCGGTTTCCTGGAGCAGGGCGACTTTGAGGGTCTTGCGGGTCATCGGCGGGTTCTCGGAAAGGGGCTGCCGGGGAGCAGGCCGCCAAGTTTAGCGGATATGACGAAGCCGGCCCCGTGAGGGGCCGGCCTGTGGTTCACACACATATAGGAGCGCGCCGCGCCGGTTTCCAGCGCCGGGGCACCACGGATCAGGATTCGACGATACCGGCCGGCAGCTGCATGGTGATGCAGTGCAGGCTGCCGTTCTGCCAGATCAGCGGACGGCAGGGCACCTGCACGATCTCGCGGCCCGGGTGTGCATCGCCAATGATGCGGGCGGCCTGGTCGTCCACCACGTCGCCATAGGCAGGCACCAGCACGGCGTCATTGACGATCAGGTAGTTGGCGTACGAGGCCGCCAGGCGGCGCCCCTCATCGATGATCGGCTTGGCCCAGGGCAGGGGATACAACGCATACGGCTTGCCCTCGGGCGTGCGCAGCGCGGCAAGTTCCTCGCCCATGCGCTTGAGTTCGTCGTAGTGCGGGTCGGTGGTGTCGTCGCAGGCCTGGTACACGATGCGCTCGCCAGGCGCGAAACGGGCCAGTGTGTCGATGTGTGCGTCGGTGTCGTCGCCCTCGAGATAGCCGTAGTCCAGCCACAGCACGCGGCTGGCGTGCAGGCTGTCGCTCAGGATCTCGGTCATCTGCTCGCGCGACTGCTCCGGATGGCGCTGCGCCAGGCAACGCCAGGTGGTGAGCACCGTGCCCACGCCGTCGCTCTCGATGCCGCCGCCTTCCAGCGCCCAGTCGATGCGCTTGTGCCTGGCCTTGCCGAACACACCCGCCTGAACCAGGCCGGCGATGAGCGCGTCGTCCTGATCGGCGCCGAACTTTCCGCCCCAGCCGGTGAAGCGGAAATCGGTGAGCTGGAAGGCATCGCCCTCGGCCTTCAGCGTGATCGGGCCCGAATCGCGCAGCCAGGTGTCGTCATACGGCAGTTCGACGAAACGCACCTTGGACAGGTCAACGCCTTCGCCCGTGAGCAAGGCCTGCACGCGCAGGCGCAGCTCGTTGCCGGCCACCACGATGATCAGCGACTGGAACCGCGTGACCGCGGCGGCAAGCGCCACATAGGTCGTTTCCACGTCGGGAAGGCGGTCGGCCCAGTCGGTATCGGCGTGCGGCCAGGCAATCAGCACGGCCGACTGCGGCTCCCATTCCGCCGGAAGGCGAAGGCTATGGTCATTCATCGTGAACGGTTCTCTTGCGGGGGCGGCGACCCTGGGGCGCGCCTGGATGGATCGGGGCAGCCGGGGCAGGGGGCGGTGGAGGGCGCAGAGTGTAAACGATGCGGGGTAAGAGTCTGTGTACGGAAAATGCAAACGCGGCCCGTGTCGCCACGAGCCGCGTCTGGGTCCCTTCGCCGCCGGTCAGTTGGCGGAAGCGGGATTGGTGTTGTTGCCTGCCGGTGTGTTGAGCACGGCGTGGATCACGTGGCTCTGCTCGAAATACACGATGAAGTTCGAGTAATCCCAGCGATTGATCACCGGCTGCTTGCTGCTGCCGCCACCACGGGGCGAAAGCTTGCGCTGCGGCGCGCCGTACTTTTTCTCCACCTCGGCCATGCTCATCCCGCGGGAGGGCAGGTCCATGGTTTTTTCCTGCTGCACGCGATTGACGAGCAGGCTTTCGGCCGAGGCGACAGCCGGCGTGCCGAGGCCGGCCGAGGCCAGCAGGGCGATGGACAGGCTGATGCTGAGCTTGCTGATTCCGAACTTGTTCACGGTTCCCCTCTCCGCACAAGGCGTTGCGGCGTCGTTGTAGCAGAACGGCCACGGCTAATCCATGTGAATCTGCGGCGATTGCGACGCCGTGGGCATTCATCATGAGGAATGGGCCGCCCGGACCGTTATCATGGGCGGCTTCGGGCCACTCCACGCCCGGTCCGGACCCTGAGCTCCCCATGATTTCGTTTCGCCACTTTGCCCTCCGCCGCGGCAGCCGGTTGCTGCTTTCCGATATCGACCTGGTGATCCAGTCTGGCTGGCGGTTGGGCGTGGTGGGGCGCAACGGCTGTGGCAAATCCAGCCTGTTCGCCGCCCTGCAGGGCCTGGTGGAGGCCGATGCCGGCGACCTGGACATGCCGGCGAAGACCCGCATGGCCTCGGTGGCGCAGGAAACCCCGGCCTTGCCGGACCCGGCCATTGAATACGTCATGGGTGGCGACGAGGAGCTGGCCAAGGCATTGCGCGACGAAATGGACGCGGAGGCACGCGGCGACACGGAGGCAATGGCGCGTGCCCATCACCGCATCGAAGAGCTGAATGGTTACGACGCCCGCGCCCGCGCGGGACGCCTGCTGCACGGCCTGGGCTTTGCGCCGGAAACGCATGAGACCCCCGTCAAGGAATTCTCCGGCGGCTGGCGCGTGCGACTGAACCTGGCGCGCGCGCTGATGGCGCCTTCCGAGTTGCTGCTGCTCGACGAGCCCACCAACCATCTCGACCTTGATGCCGTGCTGTGGCTGGAAGAATGGCTGCGCCGTTATCAGGGCACGCTGCTGGTGATCTCGCATGACCGCGAGTTCCTTGATGGCGTGATCACGCACACGCTGCATCTCAACGATGGCGGCGCCAAGCTCTACACCGGCAACTACAGCGCGTTCGAACGACTGCGCGCTGAGCAGCTGCGCCAGCAGCAGATCGCGCACGAACGCGAACAGGCCGAGCGCGCGCATCTGCAGTCCTTCGTCGATCGCTTCAAGGCCAAGGCCAGCAAGGCCAAGCAGGCACAGTCCCGCGTCAAGCGACTGGAGAAGCTGGCTGGCACCGAGGCAGTGCGTCTGGAGCGTCCGTTCCGCTTCCAGTTTGCCGTGCCCGATCGCCTGCCCGATTCCATGCTGCAGATGGAAGAGGTGGAGGCGGGTTATCCGGGGGAAGGCGGCGAGCCGCCGGCCAGCATCTTGCGCGACGTGCGCTTCCGCCTGGAAGCCGGCGAGCGCATCGGCCTGCTCGGTCCGAACGGTGCGGGTAAATCCACGCTGGTGAAAACGCTGGTGGGCGAGCTGGCGCCGCTCGGCGGCGAACGCAAGTCGCACAAGGACCTGAAGATCGGTTACTTCGCCCAGCATACGGTGGAGAGCCTGCGCGAAGGTGCTTCGCCATTCGATCACCTGCAGGACAAGGCACCGGGCGTCGCTGCGCAGGCGCTGCGCGACTTCCTCGGTTCGTGGAATTTCGCAGGCGACCGCGCCTTCGAATCGGTCGATGGATTCTCCGGTGGCGAGCGCGCGCGTCTGGCGCTCGCACTCATTGCGTGGGACAAGCCCAATCTGCTGCTGCTCGACGAACCGACCAACCACCTTGACCTCGACATGCGCGAAGCGCTGGCCGATGCGCTGGCGGAGTTCGACGGTGCGCTGGTGCTGGTGTCGCATGATCGCCATCTGCTGGGCCTGGTCTGCGACAGCTTCTGGCGTGTCGCCGATGGCGTGGTGGAACAGTTCGATGGTGACCTGGACGACTACGCACGCTGGCTGCGCAGTCGCGGCTCCGATGCCAAGAAGAACAGGAACAAGGAAAAGGCCGAAAACAAGCCGGCCGCACCAGTGGAGACGCCGGAAGAGCGACGTCGTCGGGCCGCGGAGCAACGTGAAGGCGAGAAGACGGCGCGCCAGCGCGTGAAAAAGATCGAGACCCGCATCGCCACGCTGGAAGGCGAGCTGGCGACGCTGGAAACCAAGCTGGCCGACCCTGAAACCTATAACGGCCCCACCGCCGAGATGATGCGCCTGAGCCAGCGACAGACCGAGCTTCGCCGTGAGAAGGAAACGCTCGAAGTCGAGTGGCTCGGACTCTACGAACAGCTGGAGGCGTGAGTACCCGCATGAGCGGCCAGGCGCATCACGCGATCGATCTGTGGTTGCCGGACCTCGGCCGCTTCGCGCCGGACCACCCGCTGCGCAGCCTGTTGCGCAAGGCCGATCCCCTGACGGCTGGGCCGCGCGGTTACATGGATGGCCTTGCGGCACGTTTCGAATGGCACGGTTCGCTGCCGGCCGGCGCGCTGACGCGCGAACTGATCGCTGGCGATGCGGGTGAAGGCACTTGGTTGTGCGCCGATCCTTCGTGGGTGCAGCCCGACCTCAATGGAGCACGCCTGCTGGCCTGCGGCCAGATGCAATTGTCCATGGACGAGGCGGTGGCGCTCGCCGAGCCGCTGCTGCCCCTGTTCACCGAAGCGGGCATGACGCTGTGGGTATCCTCGCCCGATCACTGGCATGTACGCCTGCCGCCGAATACCGCGACGCCGGATTTCGCGGCACCGGAACAGGCGCTGGGCGAAGACTTGTACTACCACCTGCCGCAAGGGCCCGAAGGGCGCTCGTGGCGCATCCTGCTCAACGAGGCGCAGGTGATCCTGCATCAGCACCCGTTCAATGCGGAGCGGCGCCAGCGCGGCCTGCCACCGGTCAATCACCTGTGGCTTTGGGGCGGTGGCGTGCTGCCGGGTGCCGTGCATGCGGCGTACCGGCAAGTGATCGGGGACGACCTGTTGCTCGCGGCACTGGCCAGCCAGGCCCGCGTGGACTGCCTGCCGCGCACGGAACTCACCGTATCCGCCGCTTTGCCGGGCGCGCTCATCGACCTGCAGGATCTGCCGGTGGATGACATCGCCGCGCGCTGGATGCCCAGCCTGCTCTCGCTGGCACGGCAGCACCCGGTGCAGCTCAGCTTCGCCAGTGGCGAGCGCTGGCTGCATCGCTCGTGGCATCGCCTGCGCTTCTGGCGCGGGAGCGGCCCGTGAAGCGGGTCGACGTTCGCCGGCGCGCTGCGCAGGGCGTGCCCACGGGCTGGGGTCTGGACGTCCATCCGGTCTTGCAGCAGGT
This sequence comes from Dyella telluris, assembly GCF_014297575.1. NCBI lineage: Bacteria > Pseudomonadati > Pseudomonadota > Gammaproteobacteria > Lysobacterales > Rhodanobacteraceae > Dyella > Dyella telluris. The sequence goes on from NZ_CP060412.1 coordinate 4,155,897, forward strand.
GTTCGCCGTGCGGGGCGTATTTTCGCCGGCAGACGCGGAGTACCGCCTTGCGCGTCTGCTGTCGCCGCAGCAGTTGGGTGGACTCGACCAGGCGGTCGCCTTGCTGTCCGAGGCGATTCGCGATGACTGGTCCATCCTCATCGCGGGCGATTACGACTGCGACGGCGCCACCGGCACCGCGGTGGCGGTGCGCGGCCTGCGCATGCTGGGAGCGCGCCATGTCGATTACGTGGTGCCCAATCGCTTCATCCATGGCTATGGCCTGAGTCCTGCCCTGGTCGAGTCGCTGCAGCCTGTGCCGCAGCTGATCGTGACCGTGGACAACGGCGTCGCCAGCGTGGCCGGCGTGGCCGCGGCGCAGGCGCGCGGCATGCGCGTGATCGTCACGGATCATCACCTCCCGGGCGACCAGTTGCCGGCCGCCGACGCCATGGTCAATCCCAACCTGGGTGGTGACGCATTCCCCAGCAAGGCGCTGGCCGGGGTGGGCGTCATGTTCTACCTGCTGCTGGCGTTGCGCGCCTCGTTGCGTGATCAGGGCGCATTCCCGGCCGGCGCCGAGCCGGACCTCTCCGTGCTGCTCGACCTGGTGGCCGTGGGCACGGTGGCGGATCTGGTGCCGCTGGATTTCAACAATCGCGTGCTGGTGGAAGCCGGCATGCGGCGCGTGCGCAGCGGGCGTGGCCATGCCGGCGTGATGGCACTGGTGGAGGCAAGCAAGCGCAGCGCAGCCGTGCTGTGCGCCAGCGACCTGGGCTTTGCCATCGGCCCTCGCCTGAACGCGGCGGGCCGGCTGGAAGACATGCGTATCGGCGTCGAGTGCCTGCTGACGGACGACCCGGTGCAGGCGCGTCGCTACGCCGATCTGCTCAGTTCGATCAACCAGGAGCGACGCGAACTGCAGGCATCCATGGTGGCCGAGGCCGAAGTGATGGTGTCGCGCGCGGCCGATATCGATGCGGTGGGCGTGGCCCTGTTCGAGCCCAGCTGGCACGCCGGTGTGGTGGGGTTGGTGGCGTCGAAACTGAAGGAGCGCCTGCATCGCCCGGTGATTGCTTTTGCGCCGGCTAACGATGACATGCCGGACGAGCTGCGCGGTTCGGCACGCTCCATCGCCGGGTTTCATATCCGCGACGCGTTGGCGATGATCGACGCGCGCCACCCCGGCTTGATCGCCCGTTTCGGTGGGCACGCCATGGCGGCCGGACTCAGTCTGCGCACGGAAGACTACCCGCGCTTTGCCGAAGCTTTTGATGCCATCGCGCGCGAGTGGCTCGACGACGATCACCTGCAAGCCGTCCAACTCACCGATGGCGAGCTGCCTCCCGGCGCGGCAACGCTGGAGCTCGCTCGCCAGTTGCGCGAGGCGGGTCCGTGGGGACAGGCATTCCCGGAACCCCTTTTCGACAACATATTCGAATGCGCCAGCTGGCGCGTGATGGGCGAAAAGCATCTTCGCCTCAGCCTGCGCGATCCGCGCGACGGCTCCGTGCATGATGCGGTGATGTTCAATGCCTACGAAGGCACGCCACCACCGCTGGTGTTGCGCGCGGTGTACGAACTTGGGATCAACGACTGGCAGGGCAGGGAATCCGCTCGTCTGATGCTGCGCTACATCGAAGCACTTTAAGGCGACACGGACCGCAGGTCGCCGTCGTCATGATGTCTGCTGGCGATACGTGATCGGTTTTGCCTTGACCGATCAGACGAGCAAACCGATCAGGTGAGTCAGCAGTACCTTGGTAGGGATCGCCGCAAGCCAGATCGGTGCAAAGGGAACGAGCGTGGCAATGGCCACCGACGCAGCGACGCGCGGATCGAACAACGTGGGCTGCATGGCATAGACGTTGGCGGCCACGCTGTAAAGGTCGGTGGTCGCCGAGAAATCCGGCTCGGACAATGCCGACGTGTCGACGGTTTTCTTGCCATCCAGCCATTTCGCTTCGAACTCTGCGCCCACCTGCCTGGCCAAGGCGCCGTACTCGAACACGCCGCGGCGCCGGGTGAGCATCAGCGTTCGCGCGAAAAGCAGGGGCGGACTGATCAGCAAGGCGACCACCACGATGGCTGTCGCCACCGGAACGGCGATGTGATCCATCGGATCGAGATGCAGGTGGACCACTTCATTGCCCAACGTGCCCGCCGTGAGGACGCCGATGGCAAAGGCCAGGGGCGCGAAAATGCGTGGCGACAGCGCGACGAACTCCAGTCCTGCCGCCTTGTCAGGATGGGAGGGCACGAGGCGGAGTTGCATGCGCGAGAGCAAATGCAGGAAGCGCATCCAGACGCCCAGCCGCCATAACCAGCTGAGAATGAGCCCAAGCACCAGGGGGGAGCTCACCAATAGATTCCACCAGCCTGCCACGGAGAGGTTGAGCGGCCCGTCGGCGCGTTGCCAGTCGAGCAGCGCCTGGGGCGATATCGTGACGCCGATGGTGATCACCAGCGAGTAGACGACGATGGCCATGCCGAGCGACGGCCACACGCCCAGGCTCATGCGTCTGGCCGATGCAATGGCTTCGTCGAAGCGTTGCCGGTCGTCGGGAAGCACCAGGCCAGAGTGCACGAAGTACTGTGCGATGGCTTCCAGCCGGGGCAGGATGATGTAGTCCGACAGGATCAGGATAGGCACGGCCAGCAGGAAGCGCGCATACGCCGCCACATCACTGAAAAAACCCGCTGACGATGAGCTGTGCAGGAACAGCCATTCCACCAGGCAAATAATGGCCAACGGCAGCCAGCCGATGGCCACGGCGAAAAGGATGCGCCGGCCCGCTTCGGCACGATGTTCCGGCTTGATCAGGCGCATGCGCCTGAGCACGGTAACGTGGCGCGCCTCGTCGAAGATGCCCTTGCCAGCATCACTCATTGAATGGAACTCCCTTGCGTCGCGATGGAATGCGATCAGAAGTTCCAGTTCACGCTGAAGGTGGGACCCGCGAGGTTGAGATCCTCGATGAACTTGTTGCTGCTGTTCTGGCTGTAGTGAATGTCGCGGTAGGAGAACGAGATGTCGCCCCAGTCAAAGCCATACGCGACGCCTGCGCTGAGCTTGTAGCTCGTATTGCCGTCGCCGCCGCCAAAATCAAGGTAATAGGGGAAGAACCAGCGCTTGTTTTCGAACGGTGACCAGTTGCCGCGTATGCCGACGATGGCATCCGTGGCGTGCATCTGGTTGGCCAGATGACCGCTGTTGGCAATATTGATGTTGCCCGCGTTGCCGTTGAGCGAGAGATCCCAGTTGAGGTTGCCCTTGACCCACAGGTAGCGCATGCCGAACAGCAGGTCGATGAAACCCTGGCCGGAATGGCTCAAGGTGTACAGGCCTGCCAGGTTCACCATGCCGCCCTTCAGGCCCCACCGCGTATTCAAGTTGGCTGAAGCGCCAAAGCGATCTCCGCCGATGTTGCTGAAGCGCCCTTCTTCATTGGAGAACTTCACCCAGTCGAGATCGCCATACATACCCCAGTCGCCTTTGCGCACGGTGCCATCGAGCATGAGCGCGCCGCTGAGATAGGAGAAAATGTTGTTGTCCGTCTTCGACGTGACTTCGCCGCCGTTGTTGGGAAGCTGGTAGCGCGTCTCCGCGCTGATGCCAGGCAACCAGATATAGGGTTGGATGTTGCCATGCCAGTTGCCGTCCCAGAAATCAGGGGTGTCGGCGCGTGCAGCGGGAGCCGCCAAACCTGCGGCAAGCGCCATGCCAAGAGCGATCAGGGAGAGTTTGGGATGTGCAATAACGGCGCGGCGCATGGCGAGTGATCCCTTTGAATTGGTGCGCTTATGTTGAGACTTTTCGCAAACATCACACAGCGAACGATTACCTAATTGCTCTTGCGTAATTTTACGAAACGCAGGCAATGGAAGGCACTGCGCTAAAGGGCTAGGTAGTTTTACGTAGTCTTGATACCGCACAAATGCAGTGGCAAATCGCGGCTCCGAACAGTCAAGCTATGACAACCGCAAGGGCGGTATGGGAGCGGCACCATGAAGACGATCATGCGTTACAGGTTCCTGAAGACGTGCCTGTGGTGTTTTGCGTTGGTGCCATTTGTCCTGTCGGGCACGGCACACGCGCAAGCAAGTCAGGCGCAAGCCCAGGCAAGTCAGGCGAATGCCCAACCTCAGGGTCAAAGTCAGAAGATCTACAACAACCAGCAGCTCGACCAGATGCTGGCGCCGGTTGCGCTCTATCCGGATTCATTGCTCTCCCAGATATTCATGGCCACCACGTACCCGAGCGACGTGGCCGAGGCGGCGGCATGGTCAGCGGCCAATCCCAAGGCCCAGGGTGATGACGCGATCAAGCAGATCAACACCAAGCCATGGGACCCCAGTGTGCAATCGCTGGTGGCGTTCCCACAGGTGCTGGCGCAGATGAAACAACACCCGGATTGGGTGCAGAACATGGGTGATGCCTTTCTCGCCCAGCCGGACGACGTTATGGCCTCCGTGCAGCGCCTGCGCAATCAGGCCAAGGCAGCAGGCAATCTGTCGTCGACATCGCAGCAGAAGGTGGTCGAGAAGACGGCACCGCAGCAATCGGGCGGCACGGCCACCTACATCCAGATCGAACCCGCGGACCCGCAGGTGGTGTACGTGCCGCAGTACAACCCGACCGTGGTCTATGGCACCTGGCCTTACCCAGCCTATCCGCCGACGTATTGGCCGCCGCCGTATGGTTATTACGGTTATTACCCGGGGCAGGCGCTGGCCGCTGGCCTGGCTTTCGGTGCGGGTATCGCCATTACCGGCGCGCTGTGGGGTAACTGCAACTGGGGCGGTGGTGACGTGGACATCAACGTCAATCGCTACAACAGCGTGAACAACGTCAACAATCGCATCTCCGGCAATGGGAACCAGCGTTGGAACCATAACCCGGACAACCGGCGCGGCACGCCGTATCGCGATCAGGGCAGCCGCCAGCGCTTCGACCAGGGGCGTGGTGGCGCGCAGCAGCGTGAGGCCTTCCGTGGTCGCGACTCGCAGATGGATGCGAACCGTCAGCGCTCGCTGCAGAGCTTCGACCGCAGCACCAACAATGGTTCGTCCATGGCCGCTCGTCGCGGTGCCGGAGAAACAGGTTCGCAGCTCAATCGGCCTTCCGGGGATAATCGAATGGGCCAGGGTGGTGCGGGCGAACGCGGCAATATCGGTGGTGGCGAGCGCGGCAATGCCGGTGGTGGCAACCGCCAGGGTGACTTCGGTGGTGGCAATCGGCAGGCGGGTGGCGGTGAGTTCGGTGGGCGGCAGCAGGGTGCCAGTGCCCGCAACAACGCCTTCAGTGGCTCGCAGTCACCCGGCTCGTCGCGCTCGCAAATGAATCGTGGACAGTCCAGCCAACGCTCCATGTCGCAGTCCCGTGGTGCCGGTGGTGGTGGCGGTCGACAGATGTCGCGCCCAGCGCCCAGCCGGGGCGGCGGTGGTGGCGGGCGTCGCCGGATAGGAGTCTGACCATGAATCGCAAATCGTGGACACTTCGCCTCGTGCTGGCTCTGACGCTGTGGTCGGGCGGCGCGGTTTCTTCCCTGGCTCTTGCGCAGGAGACCAATTATCCAACGGCCGAAGCGGCTTCCGATGCCTTCGTCAAGGCGTTGCGTGACGGCGACAAGCCGGTGCTGGTCAAGGTGCTCGGCGCCAACTGGAAAGACTATATTCCCACCGATGGCATCGATCGCGACGATGTGGACTTGTTCCTCAAGCGATACGACGAGAGCCACAAGATCGAGACGGCGGATGGCGAAACGCACCTGAGCGTCGGTTCGGACAATTGGGTTCTGCCATTGCCGCTGGTGCAGGGAAAGGGCGGCTGGCACTTTGATGTGAAGAAGGGTGCGGAAGAGATACGCGAGCGCCGCATTGGTGCCAACGAACTGGCAGTCGAACAGGTAATGCTCGCCTATTACGACGCGCAACGCGAATACGCGAGCGAGGATCGCGATGGCGACAAGGTGCTGCAGTACGCCCAGAAGCTAAGGAGCAGTCCCGGCAAACAGGATGGTTTGTATTGGCCGGCTACGGGCAGCGAGCCAGCCAGTCCGCTGGGCGAGCGATTTGCAGTCAAGGACACCGGCAAGTCGGACTTTCATGGTTACCACTACCGCATCCTCACCTCGCAGGGACCGTCGGCACCTGGCGGCGCGTACAACTACGTCGTGGGCAACCGCATGACCAGCGGCTTCGCACTCATTGCGTGGCCCGCCGAGTACGGTGATACCGGCGTGATGAGTTTCATGGTGAGTCACGATGGCGAGGTCTTCGAGAAAGACCTTGGCAAGAATGGGGCGACGACAGCGGCGTCGATGAAATCGTTCGATCCGGACAGCAGCTGGAAACAGGTGGACGAATCACCGGCCAATTGATTCGCCCGATCACGACGAGGGAACGATAGGGCGCATCCCAAGGGTGCGCCCTTTTTTTTAGGTGCTTTTACTTAGGATTGCTCCGAGTATTTGCGCTGTCCGGTCGAGGCCTGATTCGGCAAAGTCGATTCCACTTGGGTGACAACGTCGACTGACCGGTGGAGTGTTGATGAGGGCCTTCCTGGCAACTGGAACATGGCTGATGGTTTCCGGCGTTTCGCTGCTGGGTAGCATGGAAGTCCGTGCGCAGGAGAACACCGCCAATCCACCGGCCAGCGCGATCGCCTCTCCGCTGTCACCGGACGCTCCGCCGGACACGGCCGGCAGTGAAAAGAAGGCCTCCTGGTGGAGCAACTTCAAGGACACCAAGGACGGCGACTTCGACATGTCGAACTGGCTCCTGAAACACAAGGGCGCCCTGTTTGTACCCATCATCATCACGGAGCCGGCCATTGGTAACGGTGGCGGCGTGGCCGCAGTGTTTTTTCATCCGCCTAAGCAATCGGAAGAATCCAAAGAAAGCGGCCGGCACATTCCGCCAGACATTTACGGGGTTGCGGCCTTCAAGACCGAGAACGGTACCTGGGGCTACGGCCTGGGGGGATCCTTCCACTTCAAGGACGACACCTGGCGTTACGTTGGCCTGTTGGCCAAGACCAATATCAATCTGGACTATTACACCCAGGGTTTGCTTGGCGCCCCCAGGGAGATTGGCTACAACCTCAACGGCGTTTTCTCTTACCAGCAGGCGTCCCGCCGGTTGGGGGACAGTGACATGTTCCTGTCCGCCCGCTGGCTCTATATGGATATCGACAGTCGCCTCAACATTCCCACTGACAATCAGTATTTCAAGCCCAAGGAATTCGCGCAGCGTGCGTCAGGCCTCGGTCTCGGGTTGAGCTACGACACGCGCGACAACACATTGACGCCTTCGCAGGGCTGGTTGTGGCGACTCCAGGCAACCGCGTACGCACCGGCATTCGGCAGCGACAATACCTTCCAGGCCTACCGCGCCCACGTCTACGGCTATTTCAAGCTGGGCCAGGACTGGGTGCTGGGTACGCGTGCCGATTATCGGTCCGTGCGTGGTGACGTGCCTTTTTACCAGCAGCCGTCGATCGACCTGCGCGGAATCGCCTATGGTCGATACCAGGACCAGAACGTCGGCGTGCTCGAGGCCGAGTTACGTTGGAACCTCACCAATCGCTGGGCCTTGCTGGGGTTCGGCGGTGCAGGCAAGGCGTGGGGACGTACGCTGAACTTCGGCGATGCCAGTACGCATACGGCCGAAGGCGTGGGCTTTCGCTATCTGATCGCCCGGGCGCTGGGCCTTTATGCCGGCGTGGACTGGGCCTGGAGCCAGGGCGATCACGCCTATTACATCCAGGTGGGTAGCGCCTGGCGGTGAGTGAGCAGGTGACTGCTCACTCCAGTGACCGTGGATCGCGCAGTGTTGCGCCTTCAGCCGACGGTGTAGCCCTTGCCTTTCATGCAGGCGCTATACGCCTGGCCCAGATTGGCGGCATTCTGATTTTGCGCGTTGGCCGACGCGGCGTTCTCGTCACGCCGCTGCTGACGAGCGCGCACGCCGCCCGCTACGACACCCGCGGTGGCGCCAACCGCGGCACCGTGGCCCGCGTCGCCGTTGGCCACGCCGCCGATCACGGCGCCAGCGGCTGCGCCGCGTACAGCACCGCTCGCACGTTGCCCGCCGCCCACCGCGGGACCGGTCTGTGGCGGGGGAGTGGCCTGGGCGGGGGCGTTGCTCTGGGCCCAGGACATGCATGCGCTCTTGTCGGCCTCCTGCTGGCTGCTGCTTTGACCGTTGGCCGGGTAGGCCACGGGAAGCTGCTGCGCAGTCGCGGCACCCGCGACGCAGAGGAGCGCGAAACCAATGGGCCGGACTCGAAGGGTTTTCATGGGCGTGTTTCCTGGGTGTGCGCGGAAGAAGGGCTGGACATGGCTGCCCAGCCCCGTTGTGGTCAGCGGATGATGCCGTCAGCCTTGAGCTTCGGAATGAGCGTCTTGGCCAGATCCTGCGTGGTCTGCGGGATATTGTTGGTGCCGACACTTTCGGTGGTTACCGACCAGATCACCTTCTGGGTATTGACGTCCCACACGGTGGTTTCCAGCGTGACCTGGTCGTACTGGGTGACGTCCGGCGTGGAGGCCCATGCGCCGCCGTACCAGCCGTAGAAGCCACCGAAGGCCGGGCCGCTCGGGGTAACGTTGAGTTTCTGCTCAACACGCTGCAGGCGAGTGGTCAGAATCACCTGTGCACCCGTGGCCTTGACCACGTCGCTCAGCTTTTCCGAGCTGGCTCCTGCCGGAATCTGCTGGTAGCTCTGTTCCGCCTTCAGGCCCTCGCCCTGCAGCTGCGCCACAAAGGTGTCTTCAAACACATGGCGATAGGTGTCGCTCTTGGTGATGCCAAGGACCAGCACGTTGGTCGCCGGCGGGCCCGGCCAGGCCGGGTCCTTCCATTGGTTGCTCACGCTGAAGGTGGAGCAGGCGGCCATGAGCACGGCACCGAGCGGAGCAAGATAGCGGATCAATTTCATGAAGAGTCTCTCTTTGAGCTTGAGTGGTAAACGCGTGGCAATGGGCGGAAGCAAGGTGGGCAACTAAGGAAGCGACTTGTCCTCCACGACCACGTTCATGTCGTAAGGCCCGACCGGGATAAGCCCCAGTCGTTCCGCCTCACGAATAAGTGCCACGCCGCTGTGCACGCCCAGCAGATCGAGCAGTGACTGGCGATGGCTTTCCACCGTGCGCACCGAGATGCCAAGGTCCGCGGCGATCTCGCTGGTGCGCTTGCCCTTGGCCATCGACTCGATGACCTCTCTCTGCCGCCGCGTGAGCCGGTGCAGTGATTCCGGTGCATCGAGCAGGGATGCCATCAGCTGAGGGCTGATGAACTGGTTTCCCGCGGTGACTTCGCCCATGGCATTGAACAGCTCGCTGCTCGGCGATTGCTTGAGGACGTAGCCATTGGCGCCGGCCTGCATGGCCTCGCGCACGATCAGTGGTTCGCTGTGGGTGGAAAGCACCACCACGGGAATGTCGCTGCCCTGCTGCCGCAGCCGGCGCAGCGCCTGCAGAGCGCTGAACGGGGGCATGGCGATGTCAGTGATCAAGATGTCCGCCTGTTCGGCCAGTACCGCCTCCATCAGTGCCTGACCGTCATGGACCAGCAGCACGGATTGCGTGCGCTTGGCCAGCAGCCCGGCCAGGCCCTCGGCGACGCAACGGTGTTCGTCGGCAAGCAGCACGCGCAGCTTGCGGATGCTTTTGGATGCAGGGCGCACGTTGGCTTTCATGCAGCGGCGATCCGTGGAAACCGGTATGCGGCTGCCGATGCCACGCGGGCGTGCACGCCGGACCCACGCGCGATGGTCGACCCCGTGCAGGGGTTGGAGCGCTTGCGTTTCATGGTCGGCAGATCCCCGTCAGGCCGCTGATCGTCCTGAAGCAGCTTCACCTGTCGATGTGCGCTTGGTAAGCGAACTTTCACTCAAACGGGGTCGGTAAATTTACTGGTCTGAGCACAATTCAGACACTTTCCTGCGATTCGCCTGTCTCGACAGTTATTGGGTGGATTTCCATGCGCATTTGGGGCTGCATCTATATCTGTAAGTAATGCCCGAATACGAGTCTGTAGTTCACCCACAAAATGCTTCGTAGAACTACGTAAATCATCACGAAGTAATGACGGTCCTTATGGAGAAATGCCGGTTGGCTTCGCTTGTCCGGCAATGTCTACTCTTGGGGCGGCGGCTGCTTACCTGCAGCAGGGCGAAAGGATGCACGGAGCAGAGGGGTTTTTCATCGGGAAGGCACCGGCGGGTGCGTGGTCCCAGCAGCTGTCTCGTGGCTTGGGCGTTGGCCTGGCCGCGCTGGTGGCGCAATGGGTATCACTGGCCCTGTGGGATCACACGCGTGACTCCCAGATTATCTGGCTGCCTGGTCCATTACTGCTCGCGCTGCTTCTATGCGCGGGTTACCGGTATTGGCTTGTTTACAGCGTCGGCTGGATGGCCGGCATGCTTCTGTTTGCGCTGCTCATGGGCCTTCCGCTGGCGGGCCTCGTTGTCGTGACCATCGTGGTGCTGGCGCTCATCGACGGCGCGGCGTGGACGCTCAGCCGCCTGCGCAAGGATCAGTCGATCGACAATTTCTTCCAGCTGCTGGTGTTCCTCGCCGTGGCGGTGGCTGCCTTGCCGCTTGCCACCGGGATGCTGCTTTCCTGGCTGGCCGGCGTCATGGAGTTGCCCAACTGGCTGTCGCGGGAGTGGTGGCATGTGACCCTGGCCGATTCGCTGGGTTATGTGCTGCTGACGCCGGCGATCCTGAGCCTGGTCAATCCACGTTCGTCGCTGCGCCGGGATTCGTTGCCGGGTTGGCACGTGTTGCTGGTCACCGCTGGCGCGCTGGTGGTGCTCTGGCTCGGCTGGCGGGAGCTAGGGGCTTTCGCGACGATGCGGCCGCTCTTGCTCCTGGCGCCGGTGCCGCTGGCGATTTTCGTGGCGTTGCGCGCGCAGGTGGTGGGTACCAGTGCCATCAACCTCATCGTGGGCCTGATCGCCATCCAGCTGAGCTTGTCCCAGGAAGGGCCGTTCGTGCAGTCCGAATCCATGCTCACCACCATCGGCGTGCAGCTGTGGATGCTGGGCGTGGCGGTGGCCTCGCTTTATCTTGCGGCACTGGTGGAGCAGCGCCGTGCGACGCAGCACGCCCTGGTGGCCAGCAGCACCGAAGTGCGCGAACTTGCGGGGCGCCTGATCCTGGCGCAGGAGCAGGAGCGCGCCCGTATTGCCCGCGACCTGCATGACGACATCAATCAACGCCTGGCGGTGGCCTCGATCCGCCTCAGCGCGCTGCGTCGCAAGGTGGACGATAGCAACAAGCAGGACGTGAGCCAGTTGCAGAGCGAGCTGATCGCCTTGTCGGAGGATGTGCGCCATCTGTCGCACGATCTGCACCCGAGCATGCTCACGCAAACGGGGCTTACGGCGGCACTGGCCGGCCTGTGCCAGAACATCAGTCATCGCAACGGTCCGGCCATCGAGCTGCGCGTATCGCCGCACGCCAAGGATCTACCTGAAGACGTGGCGCTCTGCGTTTACCGCGTCACGCAGGAAGCGCTCGGCAACGCCATGCGGCATGCCGACGCGCAGCGCATCGAGGTGGCGCTGCAGGTCGCGCACGATCAGCTGGATCTCACTATTTCAGACGACGGCAAGGGATTTGTCACGGAAGGAGAGGGGCGTCGGGGGCTCGGCTTGATGAGCATCGACGAGCGCACGAAGTTGCTGGGTGGCAGCTACCGGCTGCAATCAACTCTTGGAAAAGGGACCGAACTATGCATACGAATACCGCTAGGAACCCACGGGTCAGCCTGAAACCCCGGCTTGTCATTGCCGACGATCACCGCATGGTGGCCGAAGGCGTGCAGCACATACTGGACGAAGATTTCGAGTTGCTTGAAATCGTCGCGGATGGCGAAGCGCTGATCGAAACAGTGCACCGCCTGCAGCCGGATCTGGTGGTGGCCGACATCAACATGCCGCGTTGCAATGGTATGGATGCGTTGAAGCGCCTGCGTCAGGCGGGGATGGATACGCGCTTCGTTTTCCTCACCATGCACATGGAACCTGCGTTGGCGGTGGCGGCACTGCGTGCGGGTGCGCGTGGCTACATCCTCAAGAATTCAGCCGGCGAAGACCTGCGCAATGCCGCGCAGCAGGTCATGTCCGGTGGCACGTATGTCACGCCGGCCCTGGGGGCGCGCTACATCAGCGGGCAGATGACGGACATGCGCAGCCTGACGTCCAAGCAGCTGCAGGTCTTGCGGCTGGTTGGTTCTGGCCTGCGTTCCAAGCAGATTGCCCTGCAGCTGGGCCTGTCGGTGCGCACCGTGGAAGCCCACAAATACACCATGATGCAGGTATTGGGCGTGCATTCCACGCTTGAACTGGTCCGGCGGGCTGAGGATCTTGGTCTGCTTTTCTGAGGGAAAAACAGTTGTGTAGCACATCTTCGCATCACGGTGGGTATTTTTACTTAGCGGCAACTGAGTTCTCTTTCGGTGGCGGAAGTTCTCACGTTGGAAGATCCTGCGTTACATGCGTCATGTGTGCAGGAAACCTATGTGAAGCGAGCCACACTCGTGCTGGCCGAGGATCACGCACCTATCGCCGAGCAGCTTCGGGAGTTGCTGGGTGAGGTGTTTGACGTGCTTGCCGTGGTGGCCCATGGCGAGGCGCTGGTCAAGGCGGTGCGACGCTTGCAGCCGGATGCCGTGGTGACGGACATCAGCATGCCGGGCATGGATGGCATGCAGGCCGCAAGGGAATTGCTTGCCGACCGCCCCGGCTTGCCGGTGGTCTTCATCACCGTGCATGACGACGTCACGCTTGCGCGTGCAGCCTTGTCCATCGGGAAGGGCTATGTGTTGAAGGCGTCGGCCGGGGACGAACTCATCGACGCGCTTGAGCACGTTCTGGCCGGTGACTATTTTCTCTCGCCTGCCTTGGGAAGGATCGAGACGGTCGTCGATCAGCAGGCCACCACGCGAGACAGTCGCTAGGTTTTCATCGGTGGGTAGTGGCCCATTGCCGTTTCCAGGCCTTGCCGCATTGTGGAAAACCCCTCCCACGGATCACTGCGCAGCCGCGCCATTCGTCGGCTGGCTGAGCCGATATCGAATGCGTGGCCACTCGTGCATCGCCCCAGGTCTTGCCAGCGCAGTGGCACGGCGACCGGTGCGCCGGCCCGTGCGCGCAGCGACCATGACGCCACGCTGGTCGCGCCACGCGTGTTCCGCAGGTAGTCGATGAAGATGCGTCCGGTGCGGCCCTCCATCGCGGACTTGGCGGTAAAGGCCTGCGGCCGTTCGTCGGCCAGGCTGTGCGCAAATGCACTACTGAAGTGACGTGCATCTTCCCATCGGCAGGTTGCATGCAATGGCACAAGCACATGCAGTCCCTTGCCACCGGTCGTACGCACAAAACTCCGCAGCGACACCTTGCCCAGACGATCGCGAATCAAACGCGCGGCCTCAATCACGTCACGCCAAGGCACGCCGTAGCCGGGATCCAGGTCAAAGACCAGATAGTCGGGTTGTTCCAGTGCATCGGCGCGCGCCGCCCAGGGATGGAATTCGATGGTTCCGAACTGAACCAGCTCGATGATGGCGCTGGCGTTACCCGGGCAGAGATAGTCGTCGAGTTGGCCGCTTTCCTCGCGCAGGCGGACGTGCCCTGTGTCATGGAGCCCGGGCATCGGGTGCTTTTGAAAGAAACCGGGTTTGGCCAGGCCTTCGGGAAAACGGAAGATCGATGTGGGACGACCCTCCACTTCCGGTAGAAAGCGCGCCATGACCGCGTGGTAGTAGTCGGCGACGTCCTGCTTGGTGATGCCATCGTCGGGAAACACCACCCGTTCGGGATGGCTTACGGCCACGTCATGCAGGTGTCGGTTCGTCATGGCGGGCGCTCTTGGCATCGGTCGAGATGGCTTCAGTCAGGCCTCAAGGTCATCAGTGCGATCAATTGCTCAGGCGTGGCGAACGGCGCCTTGCCTCGCAGCGTGATCATCTGGCGTTCGGTCTCGCGTATCTGCATCTCGCCGACGGGATGCCTGCGCAACTGGCTGCGAAGTAGTTCGTTTTCCTGTTCCAGCAAGCGATAGATCCGAAGTAATCCGTCGAACGCTTCATGTAACCGGGAATGGGACTCTCGCATTCCGTCCGTCATCAGCCATGCTCCGTGACGTGGGGCTACGAAACTGACGAGAGGGCGGTTAACGACGGGTGATGTATCGATATGAATTTTGCCAGCCGTTCATACAGGCATGGCTTGTCGTTCATGGATGACAAATGAGTGTGTATCCCTCGTGAAGCAGTGTGGTTCTTACTTACTCCCATTGTCGTAGTCGTATTCCTACGTGGCATCAGGTCCGTGGCCGATAGGCCCGCAGGTGTAAGAACGGCATGCTCTCATGGTGGTTAACGGACAGATCGCTGCGCGAGAGGTGTAAGCGATCGGCTGGTGGCGGAACTCCTTTCCCCCGAAGGATTGAATCATGGTCACGTATTCGCTCAAGCAGTTGCAGGATGGATCCTGGTGTGTGTGTCGTCTTGGCTTTTCGTTGTTCAGTGATCTTCGACTTGGCGCGGCCATCAAGCTCGCTCGGGAAGTGGCGCGCGACGAGCATCTGCGTTCGGGTCGGTCCGTGTGCGTGGAAATGCCGGGTATGGAATCGGCGATCCGCCTGGCGCAGTACGCCCGCCCTCCTGATGTCTTGGAGCGCGCCGCATAACGGCTCACGGCCCGGAGCGAAGGAAAGGCCCGGGTCACGACGGGATGCTGCGAAGCCGCTTGTGCATCGTGGCGTGGCTGGGCAAAGTCGAAGGATTCTTCACTCTGGGAATCCGCCGTGCGCCAGCTGCTTCGTCGCTGTTCAATCACCTGCCTGGCATTGGCTGCCTTGCCGCTGCAGGCGACCACGCTGCTGGTCAACGCCCATATCCATACGATGGATCCCGCTCGCCCCGAAGCGACGGCACTGGCATGGAACGACGATGGGCGCCTGCTTGCGGTCGGTGAAACCGCCGAGTTGCAGAAGCAGTATCCCGGCGCGGTGATCGACGACGCCAGGGGCGCAACCGTCATTCCGGGCTTGATCGATGCCCATGGCCACATGCTTGGCCTTGGCATGACGCATATCCAGGTGAACCTGCTGGGCAGCGCCTCGCGTGCGGAGGCTGTGTCCCGCCTGAAGGCCGCTGCTGCAACGTTGCCGAAAGGGGCGTGGCTGATCGGTTACGGCTGGGATCAGAACCGCTGGCCCGACAGACAATTCCCGACCGCTGCCGATCTTGATGCAGTGTTCCCCGATCGCCCTGTGTACCTGGACCGCGTGGACGGTCATGCCGCGTGGGTGAACACGGCGGCGATGAAGCATGCCACCCGGGCTCTGGATGGCGACTGGCAGCCGGATGGTGGTCGAATTGTCCGTGCCGGCAAGAAAGCCAGCGGCGTTCTGATCGACGGTGCCAAGGCACTCGTCGAAAAGGCCGTCCCGCCGCTGACCCGCGAACAGACGCGCGAAGCCTACAAGGCGGCCTTTGCCGACGCCGTCGCGGCAGGCCTTACCGGCGTGCACGACCCCGGCGTCAGCCTGCAGGATTTCAAAGTGCTGCAGGAAATGGCTGCAGCCGGCGAGATACCGCTACGGCTCTATGAAATGGCCGACGGCAATCACGAAGCGCTGGACTGGCTGTGCAGCCAGGATGGTCACTGGGCGGATGCCAGCGGCCGTCTGCAGATGCGCACCGTGAAGCTCTATATGGATGGCGCGCTGGGGAGCCGGGGAGCCGCGCTGCTGGCGGACTACAGTGATGATCACGGCAACCGCGGCATCTTCGTGACCTCTCCGGAGGCTTATCGCACGGCCGTGGAGAAGGCCTATCGCTGCCATGTGCAGGTGGCCACGCATGCCATCGGCGACCGTGGCAATCGCCAGGTACTCGATACCTATCAGGCCGTGCTGGGCGACCACGCGGACAGTGATCACCGCTGGCGCGTGGAGCATGCGCAGATCGTCGCGCCGGACGACATCCCGCGCTTCGCCTCGCTGCATCTCATCGCATCCATGCAACCCACCCACGCCACGTCCGACATGCCATGGGCCGAGCAGCGCCTGGGCGCGGAGCGTCTGAAGGGCGCCTATGCGTGGCAGCACTTCATCCAGGAGAAGGTGCCGCTGGCCTTCGGGTCGGATTTCCCGGTGGAGCAGGTCAACCCGATGCTTGGCCTCTATGCGGCGGTGACACGGCAGGATCTCAAGGGCCAGCCGCCGGGCGGCTGGCTGCCTGACCAGCGGGTGAGCCGCATCCAGGCCTTGGCCGGGTTCACCCGTGGCGGTGCCTATGCGTCGTTCATGGAGGATCAGGTGGGCGCGCTGAAGCCGGGCATGCGCGCGGATTTCGTGGTGCTCAGTGCGGACCTGATGACGGTGTCGCCGCGACAGATCGCCGATCTCAAGCCGCTCAGTACCTGGGTAGACGGCAAGGCCGTTTACCGGGCGGAAAAAACAAACGCCACACCGTGAGGTGTGGCGTCTGCCGGGGACGGTGCTGCCGGTAGGGCTTACGCGGCCTTGCGGGTCACGGTGCCGATCGTGTCATGGGCCGACTTGATGGATGCGACCTTGTTGTCGTCGCCGAGGTTCACGCCTTCGGCACGGACGAACTCGATGTCGGTGACGCCAAGGAAGCCGAACACGGCACGCAGGTACGGTTCCTGGAAGTCCATCGGCTGTGCCGGGCCCTGGCTGTAAACGCCACCACGCGAGGACACGATGATCATGCGCTTGCCGCCGGCCAGGCCTTCCGGGCCATTGGCGGTATAGCGGAACGACTTGCCGGCCACGGCCACGCGGTCGATCCACGCCTTGAGCTGGCTGGGAATCGAGAAGTTGTACATCGGGGCGCCGATGACGATCACGTCGGCAGCCAGGAATTCCTCGATCATCTGACTGCCCTGCACGGCGACCGGGTCGCTGGCGTCAGCCACCGGGGTCCAGTGGGGGAGCGGGTTGGCCGCCAGATCGTGGTAGATCACTTCCGTACCGGGGTTGTTGGCGGTCAGTTCGTTTACGATGGCAGCGGTCAGGCCGCGCGAAACGGAGTGGCTACCCAGGGCGCTCGCGTCGAGATGCAGCAGTTTCATGATATTTCCTCAGTAGACGAGCCGGCTCGACCGGCGACGTGACTAAGGTATTCCCCGGACAATCGGCTGATAAGTCCGGTAAAATCGAACGTATTGTTCAATTTGGGAAACAGCGATGACCGTGCTGGATGGGGCCCTGCAGGATCTCAATGATCTGTACTTCTTCGCTGCTGTCGTCGAACACGGCGGCTTTTCCTCGGCCGGTCGTGCCCTGGGTATCCCCAAGTCCCGCCTGAGCAAACGCATTGCCCAGCTGGAGGAACGCCTGGGCGTGCGCCTGCTGCAGCGGACCACCCGTCGCTTCGTGGTGACGGAAGTGGGCGAACGTTTCTATGGTCACTGCCGCGCCGTGCTGGAAGAAGCGCGGGCTGCCCAGGAAGCCGTGGAGGAGGTCCGCTCGGAGCCGCGCGGCGTGGTGCGCGTGAGCTGCCCGGTTTCGCTGGTGCAGACCGTGGTGGGCCACATTCTTCCGGACTTTCTCGCACTGCACCCGAAGATGCAGGTGCGCCTGCACGCGACCGACCGGCGTGTCGATCTGATCGGCGAGGGTTTTGACATCGCCATCCGCGTGCGCAGCAAGCTCGATACCGATGCCACCCTGGTCGTACGCACCTTCGGCCAGTCCACCGTGCTGCTGGTGGCAAGCCCCGAGCTGCTCAATCGCTATGGCCGGCCCAGCGAACCTTCAGGAGTCTCGCAGCTGCCATCGCTCAGCAACCATGAGCACGAAGGCGCGCAGAGCTGGGAGCTGCTCGACAAGCAGGGCGAGCGTGTCATCGTCGACATCCAGCCGCGCCTGATCTGTGGCGACTTCAATGCCCTGCTGCAAAGCTGCAAGAGTGGCATCGGCGTGGCGCTGCTGCCCGAGTTTGTCTGCGGGCCGGCCATATCGCGTGGCGAGCTGGAAGTGGTGTTGCCCGACTGGAGCGTGCCGCAGGGCACGATGCACTTCGTCTATCCCAGCCGCCGCGGCCTGTTGCCGGGCGTGCGGGCCTTTGTGGATTTCCTGGCGGAAAAACTGCCAGGCGCGGTGCGTGAAAATCACGCGCAATGCGGCAAATACCTCTGAGCGGAGCCATGCCAGATGGCTCGTGTTAGCATCCTCGTTTAGCCTTCCAGACATCCAGGCCATGCAGATCGAAACCAAGCTTCCGAAAGTCGGCACCACCATCTTCAGCGTCATGAGCCAGCTGGCGGTGGAGCACAAGGCGGTAAATCTGGGGCAGGGCTTCCCGGATTTCGAACCGCCCCAGCCGTTGCGCGACGCCATCACCCGTGCCATGGGCGAGGGGCGCAACCAGTACGCGCCGGGCATCGGCCTGCAGCCGCTGCGTGAGCAGATCGCGCTGAAGACCGAACGCATGTACGGGCACAAGCTGGATGCGAACACCGAAGTCACCGTGACCTCGGGCGCGACCGAAGCCCTGTTCGCCGCCATCGCCGCCGTGGTGCGCGCGGGCGACGAGGTCATCGTGTTCGACCCGGCCTACGACAGCTACGAGCCGGCCATCGAGCTGCAGGGCGCGCGTGCGGTGCACATCCCGCTGGTGGCGCCCACCTTTGCGGTCGACTGGCAACGCGTGCGCGACGCCGTGACGCCGAAGACGCGCATGATCCTGATCAACAGCCCGCACAACCCGACGGGCGCGGTGCTGTCCGCCGCTGACCTGGATGAGCTGGCGGCCATCGTGCGCGACACCGAGATCGTGGTGCTGTCGGACGAGGTGTACGAACACATCGTGTACGACGGCGAGCAACACCAGAGCGTGCTTCGCCATGCCGAGCTCGCCGAGCGCAGCTTCGTCGTGTCGTCGTTCGGCAAGACCTATCACTGCACCGGCTGGAAGCTGGGTTACGCCGTGGCGCCCAAGGCGCTCAGCGCGGAATTCCGCAAGGTGCACCAGTACCTGACGTTCTGTACGTTCCATCCGGCCCAGGTTGCGTTCGCCGAATTCATGGCGAGCACGCCCGAGCATTACCTCGAACTGCCTGCGTTCTACCAGGCCAAGCGCGATCGCTTCCGTGAGCTGATCAAGCCCTCGCGCTTCAAGCTGCTCGACGTGCCGGGCGGTTACTTCCAGCTGGTCGACTACTCCGCCATCAGCGACAAGGACGATGTGGCGTTCTGCGAATGGATGGTGAAGGAAGGCGGCGTGGCTGCGATTCCGCTCACGCCGTTCTACGAGACGGCGCCGGGCACGCATCTGCTGCGCCTGTGCTTTGCCAAGAGCGATGCCACCATGGAAGCCGCCGCGGAGCGTCTATGCAAGCTTTGAGGATCAGCCTGGTCCAGGGCGCCACGCGCTGGCACGACGCACCGGCCAATCGCGAGTATTACGGCGAGCTGGTGCGCCGCGTGGCGGGGCAGACGGATCTTGTCGTGCTGCCGGAAACCTTCCTCTCCGGTTTCAGCAACGACACGCGCGCCAGCGCGGAAACCATGGATGGCGAAGGCGTGGCGTGGATGCGCGCGCTGGCGCAGGAAGTGGGCGCCGTGCTGTGTGGCAGCCTTGCCATCCGCGAGGGCGACACGGTCTACAACCGCTTGATCTGGGCGCGCCCGGATGGTGGTTTTGCGCAGTACGACAAGCGCCACCTGTTCCGCATGGCGGGTGAGCACACGCGCTATGGCGGCGGCAACGAACGCCTTATCGTGGAGCTGAAGGGTTGGCGCATCCTGCCGCAGGTCTGCTACGACCTGCGTTTCCCGGTGTGGTTGCGCAACGGTCGTCGCGAAGAGGCGGCCGGTGGCATGGATTACGACCTGGCCATCTTCGTGGCCAACTGGCCTGCACCGCGTCGCCAGCCGTGGCGCACGCTGTTGCGCGCGCGTGCCATCGAAAACCTCAGCTACGTGGTGGGCCTCAATCGCGTCGGCGTGGATGGCAACGACCTGCCTTATGCCGGTGACAGCGCCGTGCTCGATCCCATCGGCGAGCCGCTGGTGGAGCTGGGGCCGCAGGAGCAGGTGGTGACCGTGACGGTGGATCCCGCTCCGCTGCTGGCGCATCGCGAGCGTTTCCCTGCGTGGATGGATGCCGACCGTTTCACGCTCGACGCGGATTGAGCTTTACGGCCGTGCGCGGTCATTCCGCGCGCGGCCTGGTCGCTGGTTTCGCCAGCGGCTTGCCCACCTCGAACTGCATGCGCTGGAAATCGATCGTCCAGTGATCGAATGCCTGCAGGATGTCGCCACCCAGCAAGTTCGTATCCTTCCCGGAGCCGGCGTTGCTCAGTGTGACGCTGATGGCCGGCAGCACCGTCTGCTGGTCGCCGATGCGCACGCGCACATCCGCCCAGGTGGCCGAATCGTTGATGTGTGAGCCGCCGGCGCCGGCCACGTGCTCCTTCTTTGTCTTCAGCCCCCTGACCAGCGACGGATGCTCCGACGCGAAGCGTGAGGAAAGCGCCGAGCGTGCGCCGCCGCTGTCGAGCTGCATGGCTACGGGCATGTCATCGAGCATCACATTCACGTAGAGATCGCTTCCCGCCATGCGCAGATTCCCGTCTGCGCTGGCGGACGCATCGCTGCGCGACGGCCGCAGGCTGCCATCGGCCGTGAACTCGAGGCGTTGCAACTGGCGCAGCACGGGGAAGCCGAGGATGGCGTCGATCTGGTAGCCGCCGGGCACCGGCATCTTGAGCTGCTCGTCGTCGAGCACCAGGAAGGCGACGTGGCTCAACGAGAGGCCGGCAAACGCGAAGTGGTCGGCGATGCCGATTCTCGACGTCACGGCCTGGCGACTGGCGCTGCCGACGCTGGCCGAACCGTCCAGCATGCGCAGACCCAGCCTGCGGGCCGTGGACAGCGATACGGTCGAAAGATTGGCCCCGGTATCCAGCACGGCTTCCTGCAGCTTGCCGTTGATGACGGCATTGGCGCGGGGCAGGCCGACCTTGTCGCGGGTCACCGTTACCACTTTGGGAGCATAGGCATCCACATGCTGTCGGGGCGCGGCGGCCAGTTGCTCGGCGATCACGGCCATCTGAAGTGCACTGGCGCGGTCATCGGCGCTTGCGTTCTGCTCGATCAGCGCACGCTCCCAGTGGCGCGCCGCGTCGGCGGCCTGCGGGTAATTGCCGTCGGCAAAGCTGGCATCGGCCACGATGGGCCACGCCACTGCACGGTCAGCCGGGGAGTGCGGACCACTCGCCAGATAACTCACCACCAGTCGGTGCGCTTGCGCGGCGTCCAGCTGCGTCGCCGCCAATCGCGCCTGCGCCAGCAGGGACAACCCCTGATCCGCCATGCGGGGGAGCGCAGCCGCCAGGGCGAAGACCTCGCCGTCCGCGGCGTGGAGCAGCGCGTCCTCGGCCTGCTGCCTGGAAAGCGGGGGCGATGCCGTCGTGTCCGCGGTTGGGGTGATGGGGCCGGCCGAGACGGCCAGGCAGGAGAGCGAGAGGAGCAGGGCCAGTGGCGCGCGCTTCATGGTATGGTACCTGTATGACGGACAAAAATTATCGTAATACAGAAAAAAATGCTCATGCAACAGCATTGCGTCTGACACGTGCGGCGCGCCGGCTTGCGCTGGCCTGCTGGCTGGCGGCCGTGGCCTGCCTGGTGACCACGGCGGCAGGCATCTGGGGCAAGGGAAATGGGGGCGATGGTGTGGCGGCGCTGCTGTCGACCGGCGGCCTGCCGCACGCGTGGGCCGCGTTGATGGCGGCCGTGCTGGCGCTGGTGACCAGTGCGGCATTGGCAGAGCTGGCGCGCATGCTTGGGCGCGTGCGGCCGGATGCGCTGTTCTCCAGCGCGGCGACGAAACACTTCCGGCGATTCGCTGGCCTGCTGATGCTGGCGGCCGTACTTCGCGTGGTGTTGCCAGCAGCCGCAAGGCTATGGCTGGCGTCGCAATCGGGCGCGCATTCGGCCAGCCTGGAATTCAACGGCGACGACCTGCTGTCGTTGCTGCCTGCTGCGGTGTTCTTCTTCGTGGCGCGCCTCTTCGACGAAGCGGCGCGGCTCGAAGACGATCAGCGTTCAATCGTGTGAGGCGCTGATGGCTATCGTGGTCCGACTCGATGTCATGCTGGCGATGCGCAAGGTGCGCTCGCGCGAACTTGCCGAATTCGTCGGTATTACCGAATCCAATCTGTCCTTGCTCAAGTCAGGCCACGTGCGTGGCGTGCGTTTCGAAACGCTCAGCAAGATCTGCGAATTCCTCCAATGCCAGCCGGGCGACCTGTTGGCTTATGAGCCGGACGGAGAGGCGCAGGAAAGTTGAAGCCGGATAAACGAATCCCTGCGCGAGGCAGGGATTCGTGGGCTTACAGGATGGACAGCACCGCTTCGGGTGGACGCCCGATGGCAGCCTTGCCGTTGGACACCACGATGGGGCGTTCGATCAGGCGCGGATGGCTGGCCATCGCTGCGATCAGCGCGGTGTCATCGAGCGACGGATCGTCGAGGCCCAGCTCGGTGTACTCGGCTTCGCTCTTGCGCATCAGCTCGCGCGGCGTCATGCCCAGCATGTCGAGCAATTGCGCCAGCTCGTCCGTGCCCGGCGGGGTGTCGAGGTAATTGATCACATCGCACACCACGCCACGCTCCTGGAGCAGCGACAGCGTGGCGCGTGACTTGGAGCAGCGGCTGTTGTGATAGATCCGCACGCTCACGGCAGGCCTCAGCGGTTGCCGCCGCGGTTACCGCCGCGATTGCCGCCGCCCTGCGGACGGTTGCCACCCTGCGGACGACCACCACCACCACCCTGGGGGCGATTGCCGCCGCGGCCCTGCGGACGACCGCCCTGGCCGCCTTGGCCGCCCTGGCCACCGGGGCGACCCTGCTTGTTGCCGCCACGGGCGCCGCCGGCATGGCCGCCGCCGAAGCCGCTGTAGGCGCCGCCACCGCTGCGGCCTTCACCGCCACCGGCGCGATTGCCGTACGAGCTGCCGCCACGACCTTCCGAACCACCGGCACGGTTGCCGAACGACGGCTTGCCACCGCCCGGACCACGACGGCCACCGGCGGCACCGCCGCGAGCACCACCACCGCCGCCGCCTTCGCGCGATTCACCGGCAAACCAGGTACGCACCGACGGCAGTTCCTGGCCCGGCGCCACGCCGCGCTTGTTCTTGCGCTGCATGCCGCCGGCCGGGCGATCCGGACGAGCGACGTTGCCGTTCACTTCCTTGCCCGGGCGACGGCGCTGCTGCTTGCCGCGTGCGGGTTCTTCGCGAATGCGGTCATAGGCGCGCAGTTCGCGGGCTTCGTCCTGGTAGCCGGCGCTGTAGGAGCCGCTGGCGCCGCCGGCAGGGCGATACTCGGTGACGTTGCGCGGCGCGCGGCGCTGGTGCAGCACCGGGCTCAGGGTGAGCACCGGCTGCGGTGCGCCGAGGCCGGTGGTCTTGCGCAGTTCCTTGACGGTGTCTTCGCCCAGCGATTCGCAGTCGCCGCGACGCAGGGCGCGCGGAAGCTCCACGCTGCCGTAGCGGATGCGCTTGAGGCGGCTCACCAGGAAGCCCTGGGAATCCCACAGGCGGCGCACTTCGCGGTTGCGACCTTCGCGGATCACCACGCGGAACCAGCTGTGGCTGCCGCCACGGCTGATCACGGCGATTTCGTCGAAGCGGGCAGGGCCGTCTTCCAGCTCCACGCCAGCCTTGAGCTTCTCGATGATTTCATCGGGCACTTCGCCGTGCACGCGGCACAGGTATTCGCGCTCGAGGCCGCTCTTGGGGTGCATCAGCGCGTTGGCGAGTTCGCCGTCGGTGGTGAGCAGCAGCAGGCCGGTGGTGTTGATGTCCAGGCGGCCCACGGCGACCCAGCGCGCACCCTTCAGGCGCGGCAACTGTTCGAACACGGTGGGACGGCCTTCGGGGTCTTCGCGGGTGGTCACCACGCCTTCGGGCTTGTGATAGACCAGCACTTCGGTCTCGTCGCGGTTGTCGGTGGCAACGATGAACTGCTTGCCGTCGAGCACGACGCGGTCGCCGGCATGCACGCTGGCGCCAATGGTGGCGGGCGTGCCGTTGAGTTCGACTTCACCGGCCTGGATGCGCTGCTCGAGCATGCGGCGCGAGCCGAGGCCCGCGTTGGCGAGCACCTTGTGCAGGCGCTCCTCGATGGCCGGGGTGCTTTCGTCGCGCGGTGCGCGCTTGAGGGTCAAAACGGATTTCTGGGGCGCAGTCATGCGCGGTACTCCTCGGTGTCTTGCGTGGCGTCGCCTTGGTCGGCGTCCGCAGGTGTCGCTGCCTCGTCGGCAGTGTCAGCTTGGGGCTCGGCGTGCGTGGCAGCGCCGGGTTCGGAAGAGGCGACTTCCATCGCCTCGGGTGTTTCGTGATGGGGCTCTTCGACGACGTCGGAGGTTTCGCCCTCCGTGTCGTCGTTTGCCGGGGCATCGTGCCCGGCGGGTTCGGTGACGTCGGTTTCGGTTTCTTCGCCGGCAACCACCAGGGTTTCTTCTTCTTCGTCCGGATCGATCGGCAGGTCGCGCGCCACGTGGGCAGGCAGCGGTTCCGGCGCGATGCTCATCTGCGGATCTTCCATGTCGCGGATTTCCGACAGCGGCGGCAGCTCATCCAGCGACTTAAGGTTGAAGTAGTCGAGGAAGGCGCGGGTGGTGCCGAACAGTGCCGGCTTGCCGGGCACGTCGCGGTAACCGACCACGCGGATCCATTCGCGCTCCTCCATCGTCTTGATGATGTTGGACGACACCACCACGCCGCGGATCTGTTCGATCTCCGGGCGGGTGATCGGCTGGCGGTAAGCGATCAGCGCCAGGGTTTCCAGCAGCGCACGCGAGTAGCGGCTGGGTTTTTCCGTCCACATCCGCGAGATCCACGGGTGCACGTGCTGCTTCACCTGGTAACGGAAGCCCGAGCCCACTTCGCGCAGCTCGACGCCGCGGTGGGCGCAGTCTTCCGCCAGGGCTTCGAGGGTCCTGGCGATTTCCTCGCGGCCGACCTCGTCCTCTTCGCCGAACAGTTCCAGCAGTTGAGGCACGGTCATCGGCTGGGTGGATGCCAGCAGGGCCGCCTCGATGATGGGTTTGAGTTGTTCGATCTGCATAGCCTCGAATGGGATGCGATGCTTCGGTGAATGGGTCGGCCGGGCTGCTTATTCGGCAGCGGCGGTCGGCTCGTGGTCGGCGAACAGGTCTTCGGCAGCCTCATCGGCGCTGGTTACCTTCGCCCTGACGTAAATCGGTCCCAGTGGTTCTTCCTGCACGATCTCCACCAGCATTTCCTTGGCCAGCTCCAGCATGGACAGGAAGGTCACCACCACGCCCAGCCGGCCTTCGGTGACGTCGAACAACGTCTCGAAGCGCTGGAAGCTGCGGTCGCTGGTCAGGCGGCCCAGCAGTTCGCCCATGCGCTGGCGCACGCTGAGGGCCTCGCGCTTGATGGCGTGATGACCGAACAGCTCGGCGCGACGCATCACGTCCTTCAGCGCCAGCAGCAGCTCCTTGAGGTCGAGCGGCGGCGGCAGCTTGATGACGTTGCGCTCGCCCGTTTCAGCGTGGGCAGGCGCGAAATCGCGTTCCATGCGGGGCAGGGCGTCGATATCTTCCGCTGCCTTCTTGAAACGTTCGTACTCCTGCAGGCGACGGATCAGGTCGGCACGGGGGTCTTCTTCCACGCCTTCCTCGGCCGGCGGCCGGGGCAACAGCAAGCGCGATTTGATCTCGCCGAGGATAGCCGCCATCAACAGGTATTCGGCGGCCAGCTCCAGGCGCATCACGTCGCGCATCATCTCGATGTAATCCATGTACTGCCGGGTGATCTCGGCGACAGGGATGTCCAGGATGTCCAGGTTCTGCCGGCGGATCAGGTACAGCAGCAGGTCGAGCGGCCCTTCGAACGACTCAAGGATGACCTCGAGCGCATCCGGCGGGATGTACAGGTCCTGCGGCATCTGCAGCAGCGGTTCGCCGCGCACGATGGCCAGCGGCATTTCCTGCTGTTGAGGTACCGACGCAAACGCGTCCTGCGGTGCGGCGACCGGCTGAGGCTCGACTGGCTCAGTGCTCATCAATGCATGTCGTTGGGCCGTCCGCGACGGCTTGCTCTGCGTTCAACACGTTAGGAACCATGGATCCCGTCGGCATTCGCCTGGCGATGTCCCCGCCCGGATCGTGGCCCGCAGGCGTGATCCGTTGAAGCTAACTTGCGCGATGCCTAGCCGGTGCGCATGGCGTCACCGTCGCGGGCATGCATGATGAAATCGCGCGGGCGGCGTTTCGATCAGGCTGGCCGTGAGCGACCCTTGAGCGTCTCTGGCGTGGTGGGACCACGACAATAGGCGCGAGCCATACGTGACGACACCTGCGTCACTGGCTTCTCAATCGGTCGGCTGAGTGCATCGGGAAGGGTGCCGTAGCGGTCGATCTGGCCGATCGTGCGCGCACCCTAGTGACCCTCGCGATTCCAAGATTAGCCGCTGAGGGCGGGCAAGTCCAGTACACCCGCAAAGCCAGTAACGGCAAAATACAGCGACATGCCAGCCGATGAACGCGCCATCATCCACGTCGACATGGACGCATTTTACGCGTCCGTGGAGCAGCGCGACCGTCCCGAGCTGCGCGGGCTGCCCGTGATCGTGGCCGGGCTGGGGCCGCGGGGCGTGGTCTCCACCTGCAGTTACGAGGCTCGCCGCTTTGGCGTGCACTCGGCCATGCCCACGGCGCAGGCGCGTCGCCTGTGCCCCGATGGCATCTATGTATGGCCGGACCATGCGCGCTACGAGGCGGTGTCCGACCAGGTATTTGAGGTGTTCCACGAAGTGACGCCCCTGGTCGAAGGGCTTTCCCTGGACGAGGCCTTTCTGGATGTCACTGCCAGCCAGCGACTGCTGGGATCAGTGGAATCGATCGGGCAGTGGCTTAAGGCCACCATCCGCGAACGCACCGGGCTGAACGCCTCCGTCGGCATGGGGCCAAACAAGCTGCTGGCAAAACTCGCCGGCGAGATTTCCAAGCCGGACGGCTTCCGCCGCATCACCGCCACGCACGCCGCCGCGGAGCTGGCCCCCTTGCCGGTGGGCCGGCTGTGGACCGTGGGCAAGGTGACCGAGCAGACCCTGCACCGGCTGGGCATCCGGACCATAGGCGAATTGGCAGCATGTGACACGGCGCGTCTGGCGAGTGCGCTAGGACGTCAGGTGGCGGGCCTGCAGGCGCTGGCGCGGGGTCAGGACGACCGTTGCGTCGAGCCCGCGCAAGCTGAACAATCCATCGGCGCTGAGCATACCTTTGACGTCGACGTGGCCGAGCTGGCCATGGCGGAAGCCTGGTTGCTGCGCCATTGCGAGCGGATCGCGGCAAGGGCGCGGCAGCGGGGGCTGCAGGGGCGCACCGTGACAGTGAAGCTGCGCGAGCCTCCTTTCGAGACCTATACCCGTCAGGCCCGGCTGCCTGCGCCCAGTGCGTCGGCCGGCGAGCTTTTCGGGCTGGCACGGGGTTTGCTAGTCACGTGGTGGAAGGCGCAGCGCCGGCCGCGGCTCCGCCTGTTGGGCGTCAGCCTGTCGGGATTTGCGGCCGAGCGTCAGCAGGACCTGTTCGATGGCGCGCCCGACCGGCGCGTGACCGACCAGGTGCAGGACCGGATCAACTCGCGGTTTGGCACGGGGAGCCTGGTTCGCGCAGGCGTGCTGAAAACGCGGGAGCAGGATTGAAGTTGGACGGAGGCGCGCCACATTGAAAGATGGGCGTGTTCTTCAGGATGAAGCGATCGCGGCGCCGGTGGCGTCTGACGTGGGGAGAAAGAGCAGGATGAGCAAAGCGGAAGACAAAGCCAGGAGCAGTTCCGAGTCGGAACAGCTGCGTCCCGCGCGCATGCGGATCGAAACCACGGTTCTGATGAGCCGGGCGGACGAGTCGCACCCTACCGAGCTGGTGGATATTTCCGCGACCGGCGTGCTGCTGCGTCGCCCGCTCGGCTGGCACGGCGAGCAAGGGCAGAGCTGGATCCTCGACATGATCTTCGGCCACGACCTGCACATTCACCTGGAAGCGCAGGTGGCGCGCATCTCCGACCGTCACCTGGGGTTTGCCTACACGCGCATCCCTGAAGACAAGCAGGTGCCCCTGTGGAACCTGCTGGGCGGTTATGCGGACATCCTTGAGATGTGGCACGACTGAAAGAACAGGAGTGAGTGAAGAGGAGTGAGCAGTGAGAGAGAGCTCGCTTCGACACCCACAAAAGAGCCCGGCGTGATGCCGGGCTTTTTTGTGGGTGATTAGAGCGGCGCGGTGGCTGGGAAGCCTTTTCTCACTACTCACTCCTCTTCACTCACTCCTCGCTCTCAGCCTGCGGTTACGGGCTTCTTCTCGTCGCGCAGCTCGCGGCGGAGGATCTTGCCCACGTTGCTCTTGGGTAGCGAATCGCGGAACTCGATGATTTTCGGTCGCTTGTAGCCGGTGAGGTTGTCGTGGCAGAACTTCTTGAGTTCGTCCACGGTGAGCTTGGGGTCCTTGCGCACCACGAACAGCTTCACGACTTCGCCCGAATGCTCGTCCGGCACGCCCACGGCGGCCACTTCGGCCACACCCGGGTGCTGCATCACCACGTCTTCGACTTCGTTCGGATACACGTTGAAGCCGGACACGAGGATCATGTCCTTCTTGCGGTCCACGATGTAGACGTAGCCGTTCTCGTCCATGCGCGCCACGTCGCCGGTGTGCAGCCAGCCGTCGGAGCCGAGCACCTTGGCCGTTTCATCCGGGCGCTGCCAGTAACCCTTCATCACCTGCGGGCCGCTCACCATCAGCTCGCCCACCTGGCCGATCGGCAGTGGCTGGTTGTCTTCCGACCAGATCGCGACATCGGTGGAGGGAATCGGCAGGCCGATGGAGCCGTTGTAATCCTTCAGGTCCAGCGGATTGATGCACGCCGCCGGCGAGGTTTCGGTCAGGCCATAGGCCTCGGCCAGCGTGCAGCCGGTGACCTTCTTCCAGCGCTCGGCGACGGCGCGCTGCACGGCCATGCCGCCGCCCAGGCTCAGGTGCAGGCGCGAGAAATCCAGCTCGGCGAAGCCCGGCGTGTTGAGCAGGCCATTGAAGAGCGTGTTCACGCCGGTCAGCGCGGTGAAGTTCGACTTCTTCAGCTCCTTGACGAAGCCGGGCATGTCGCGCGGGTTGGTGATCAACCAGTTCAGGCCGCCCAGGCGCATGAACACCAGGCCGTTCGCCGTGAGCGAGAAGATGTGATACAGCGGCAGGGCGGTGATGATCACTTCCTCGCCCGGCTTGACGTTCTTACCGATCCACGCGCCGGCCTGCATCATGTTGGCGACCATGTTGCCGTGCGAGAGCATTGCGCCCTTCGCCACGCCAGTGGTGCCGCCGGTGTACTGCAAGAAGGCAAGGTCGTCGTGGTTCAACGACACCTTGGGTAGCGGGTGCGGCGCGCCCTGCGACAGGGCATCGGTGAAACGCACCGCCTGTGGCAGGCTGTAGGGCGGCACCATCTTCTTGACGTGCTTGAGCACGAAGTTGATCAGCAGGCCCTTGGCGCCCAGCAGGTCGCCGATGCCGGTGGTGACAATATGTTCGACATGGGTTTCCGCCACCACCTGCTGCAGCGTGGAGGCGAAGTTGTCCAGCACCACGATGGCCTTCGCGCCGGAATCCTCGAGCTGGTGCTTCAGTTCGCGCGCGGTGTACATCGGGTTGGTGTTGACCACCACCATGCCGGCGCGCAGCGCGCCGAACAGGGCGATGGGGTACTGCAGCACGTTGGGCATCATGATCGCGACGCGATCGCCCTTGGCCAGCTTGAGCGTGCCGGTAAGGTAGCCGGCGAACTGGCGGCTGAGCTCATCGATCTGGCCGTAGCTCAGCACCTTGCCGAAGCTGGAGAACGCGGGGCGATGGCGGAAGCGCTCGAAGGCTTCTTCCACGACCGCGGCCACCGAGGCGTACTGGTTGATGTCGATCTGCGGAGGAACGCCTTCCGGGTAATGGGCCAGCCACGGACGCTCAATGCTCATGTTGGATCCAACGCTCCTCTTGGGTGCCTGCCCGCGGGTGAGGTCAGGCAAGATAGTGACGCGGCATTGGAGCATACGCCCGCGTATAGCGGCAAGCCGCGCCGCAGCGAGAATTCTTCATGCCCCTGATGCGAAAACTGCTTGTAAATCCGCTCCTTTACGCGCTGCTGGCGGTCGCCCTGGCGGCCTGCCATCGCACGCCCGACGAAAGTCGGGTGAGACAGGGTATCGAAAAAGCCGAGCATGCCGCCGAACAGGCGGATGCCTCCGCGCTGGATGATGTGCTGAGCGAAGACTTCGACGGCAACCAGGGCGAGATGCAGCGGCGCCAGCTGCTCGGCCTGTTGCGGGCCGCGTCGTTTCGCGGCGAGACCATCCATGCGCTGACCGGACCCATTGACGTCGAGCAGCACGGTGACCGCTACGTGGCACGTTTCACGGTCACGCTCACCAGCGGCGGGCGGATGCTGCCGTCGAACATGGGCATCTATAAGGTGGAGACCGGCTGGCGGAAGGATGGGCGCGAATGGCGCTGTTATTCGGCCACGTGGACGCCAGCGTAAGCGGCCCCTTGTAGGAGCGCACCCTGTGCGCGACCGCGGCGTGTTGCCGGTACTGCTTCGCCGGGGTGTCGCGCACAGGGTGCGCTCCCACAAGGGGGCGACTGATGCAAAAAGAAAACGCCGCACGATGGCGGCGTTTCCCTTTTGCCTGCGGGCATCAACCCGAAACTCAGGCCGCCTTCTTCCCGGCCAGCTGGCGCAGCACGTACTGAAGGATGCCGCCATGGCGGAAGAACTGGCGCTCCTTCGGCGTGAGCAGCAACACCTTCACGGTGAACTCCTTCTTCTTGCCGTCCGGACCGGTGGCGGTGACCTTGGCAGTCTTCGATTCGCCGCCGTTGAGGCCGGTGACGTCGAAGGTTTCCTTGCCGGTCAGCCCCAGCGACTGCGCGTTCTGGCCATCTTCGAACTGCAGCGGCAGCACGCCCATGCCCACCAGGTTGGAGCGGTGGATGCGCTCGAAGCTCTCGGCGATCACGGCCTTCACGCCCAACAGCAGCGTGCCCTTGGCAGCCCAGTCACGCGACGAGCCGGTGCCATATTCCTTGCCGGCGATGACCACCAACGGCGTCTTATCGGCCTTGTACTTCATGGCCGCGTCGTAGATGGCCATCTGTTCGCCGCTCGGCACGTACAGGGTGTAGCCGCCTTCCACGCCGTCCAGCATCAGGTTCTTGATGCGGATGTTGGCGAAGGTGCCGCGCACCATCACGTCATCGTTGCCGCGACGCGAGCCGTAGGAGTTGAAGTCCTTCGGCTCCACGCCCTTGCTGATCAGGAAGCGACCTGCCGGGCTGTCCTTCTTGATCGAGCCGGCCGGCGAGATGTGGTCGGTGGTGATGGAGTCGCCGAACAGGCCGAGCACGCGTGCACCATGCACGTCGTCGATGGTGCCCGGCTCCTTGCTCATGCCTTCGAAGTACGGCGGGTTCTTGATGTAGGTGGAGTCATCCCACTGGTACACGTCGCCATCCGGGGAGGCGATGTGGTTCCAGCGGGTGTCGCCCTTGAACACGTCCGAATAGCTCTTCTCGAACATCTCGGGATTGAGGGCGCTGCCCACGATGTCCGAGATTTCCTGGTTGGTCGGCCAGATGTCCTTGAGGTACACCGGCTTGCCATCGCTGCCGGTGCCCAGCGGATCCTTGCTGAGGTCCACGTCCAGCGTGCCGGCCAGCGCGTAGGCCACCACCAGCGGCGGCGAAGCCAGGTAATTCATCTTCACTTCCGGGTGCACACGGCCTTCGAAGTTGCGGTTGCCCGACAACACCGACGCCACGGCGAGGTCGCCCTCGGCAATGCCCTTGCTGATCTCGGGCGGCAACGGACCAGAATTGCCGATGCAGGTGGTGCAGCCGTAGCCGACGATGAAGAAGCCGACCTTTTCCAGCTCCTTCAGCAGGCCGGTCTTCTCGAGATAGTCAGTGACCACCTTGGAGCCCGGGCCGATCGAGGTCTTCACCCACGGCTGCGCCTTCAGGCCCTTGGCCGCCGCCTTCTTGGCCACCAGGCCCGCGCCCAGCATCACGCTGGGGTTGGAGGTGTTGGTGCAGGAGGTGATGGCGGCGATGACCACGGCGCCGTCGCCGAGCTTGAAGGACTCGCCATCCTTCTCCACGCGCACGCCGGCATCGGTGATGTCGTTGGCCGGGTTGCCGATGGCCGACGAACCGCCCTCGGCGATGAAGGCCGAGGTGTCATCGCTGCGCGGGCGACGGTTGGCGGTGAGCGGACCGACCGCATCGTGGAAGCTCTTCTGCACACCTTCCAGCAGCACGCGATCCTGCGGGCGCTTGGGGCCGGCCAGCGAGGGCTTCACGTCGGCCAGGTTCAATTCCAGCGTGGTGGTGAAGCGCGGTTCCGCGGCGTTCTCGTCATGCCACAGGCCTTGCGCCTTGGCGTAGGCCTCGACCAGCTTGATCTGATCGTCGCTGCGGCCGGACAGGTGCAGGTAGTTCAGTGCTTCCTGATCGATCGGGAAGATGCCGCAGGTGGCGCCGTATTCCGGGGCCATGTTGCCGATGGTGGCGCGGTCGGCCAGGGCGAGGTGCTTCAGGCCGCTGCCGAAGAACTCCACGAACTTGCCCACCACGCCCAGCTTGCGCAGCATCTGGGTGACGGTGAGCACCAGGTCGGTGGCGGTGACGCCTTCCGAGAGCTTGCCCGTCAGCTTGAAGCCCACTACCTGCGGAATCAGCATGGACGAGGGCTGGCCCAGCATGGCCGCTTCGGCCTCGATGCCGCCCACGCCCCAGCCCAGCACGCCGATGCCGTTGATCATGGTGGTATGCGAGTCGGTGCCGAACACGGTGTCCGGGTAGGCCCACGCCTTGCCATCCTTCTCCGCGGTGAACACCACGCGGGCCAGATGCTCAAGGTTCACCTGATGGACGATGCCGGTGCGTGGCGGCACCACCTTGAAGTTGTCGAACGCCTTCTGGCCCCAGCGCAGGAAGGCGTAGCGTTCCTGGTTGCGGTGAAACTCGATCTCGACGTTCTTCTCCAGTGCCGACTCCGAGCCGTACACATCGACCTGCACGGAGTGGTCGATCACCAGCTCGGCCGGTGCCAGGGGATTGATCTGCTTGGCATCACCGCCCAGCTTCACCACGGCGTCGCGCATCGCGGCCAGGTCCACCACACAGGGAACGCCGGTGAAGTCCTGCAGCACCACGCGGGCGGGCATGAAGGCGATCTCGGTATCGGGCTCGGCCTTGGCGTCCCACTTGGCGATGGCCTCGATTTCTTTCGAGGTGACGTTGACGCCATCCTCGTGGCGCAACAGATTCTCCAGGAGGATCTTCAGCGAAAAGGGCAGGGTCTTGAGGTCAAAGCGCTGGCCGAGCTTGGTCAGGCTGGCGATCTGGTACTGGCTGCCGTTGACAGTGAGGGTGTCGCGGGTGGCGAATGAATCCAGCATGGGGCTAACTCCTGTTGCGTGAGTCTGGCGAACGCGCGGACGCGTAGCTTGGGGATCCTAAGGCACGGAACGTGAGGGGAATTGCAAAAATGGCCTCACCCTCCATGGCCGTCATCCCGGCGCGGGCCGGGATCCAGTAGCGGTCAAAATCGGGTTGTCGCGAGAGCTACAACCCTGATGTCTCTTGCAAAAGCCCGGTCGTGACGTCACTGGATCCCGGCCTGCGCCGGAATGACGAACGTGTTGGGCTGAAGGACGCATGGGCTCTCCACTACCGTGCACTACCATTGAGTTTGGGACAAAAGCCCGGTCGTGCAAGAGACCCGAAAGGGGCATTCCCGCATATCCGCATTGCAAGATTTCGAACGCTCCCGGAAGCGTTGTCTTGCGTTGCGGCGCAAGGGCCCCGGCTGGCAAAATAGCGGGCTGTAATGCCGCCAAAAACGGCATGGCGACAAGGCCTTGCGCCTTGTCGAGCACCGGTAGCGGTCCAGCGGAACCTTCTCCCTCGGGTGACCTCCGCCGCGGTGGTCAAGCCACCGCTCGCTGCCTCTTTGTTCTAGTTCACCGGACGAGACCACATGCTTAACGCCTACCGCCAACATGTTGCCGAGCGCGCCGCGCTGGGTATCCCGCCGCTGCCGCTGTCGGCCCAGCAGACTGCCGACCTGATCGAGCTGCTGAAGAACCCGCCCGCCGGCGAGGAAGCCTTCCTGGTCGACCTGATCACCAACCGCGTGCCGGCTGGCGTGGACGATGCGGCCAAGGTCAAGGCCTCGTACCTGGCGGCCGTGGCGTTCGGCACCGAGAAGAGCGCGCTGATTTCGCGCGAGAAGGCCACCGAACTGCTCGGCACCATGCTGGGTGGCTACAACATCCATCCGCTGATCGAGCTGCTCGACGACGCGCAGATCGGCACCGTGGCCGCCAACGCGCTCAAGCACACCCTGCTGATGTTCGATGCCTTCCATGACGTCAAGGAAAAGGCCGACAAGGGCAACGCCAACGCCAAGTCCGTGCTGCAGAGCTGGGCCGACGCCGAGTGGTTCACCAGCAAGCCGGAAGTGCCGCAGAGCCTGACCATCACCGTGTTCAAGGTGCCGGGCGAAACCAACACCGACGACCTGTCGCCGGCGCCGGACGCCACCACCCGCCCGGACATCCCGCTGCACGCGCTGGCCATGCTGAAGAACAAGCGCGACGGCGCCCCGTTCCAGCCGGAAGAAGACGGCAAGCGTGGCCCGATCCAGCTCATCCAGGACCTGACCAAGCAGGGTCACCTGGTGGCCTACGTGGGTGACGTGGTCGGTACCGGTTCCAGCCGCAAGTCCGCCACCAACTCGGTGCTGTGGTTCACCGGCGAAGACATCCCCTTCATCCCGAACAAGCGCTTCGGTGGCGTGTGCCTGGGCAGCAAGATCGCCCCGATCTTCTACAACACCATGGAAGATGCCGGCGCGCTGCCGATCGAACTCGACGTGTCGCAGATGGAAATGGGCGACGTGGTCGAACTGCGTCCGTACGAAGGCAAGGCCCTGAAGAACGGCGAAGTGATCGCCGAATTCCAGGTGAAGTCCGACGTGCTGTTCGACGAAGTGCGCGCCGGTGGCCGCATTCCGCTGATCATCGGCCGTGGCCTTACCGCCAAGGCGCGTGAAGCGCTGGGCCTGCCGGTGTCCACCCTGTTCCGCCTGCCGCAGCAGCCGGTCGACACGGGCAAGGGCTTCACCCTGGCGCAGAAGATGGTCGGCCGCGCCGTGGGCCTGCCGGAAGGCCAGGGCGTGCGCCCGGGCACCTATTGCGAGCCGAAGATGACCTCGGTGGGTTCGCAGGACACCACCGGTCCGATGACCCGCGACGAGCTGAAGGACCTGGCCTGCCTGGGCTTCTCGGCTGACCTGGTGATGCAGTCGTTCTGCCACACCGCTGCCTACCCGAAGCCGGTGGACGTGAAGACCCACCACACGCTGCCGGAATTCATCAGCACGCGTGGCGGCATCTCGCTGCGTCCGGGCGACGGCGTGATCCACAGCTGGCTCAACCGCATGCTGCTGCCCGACACCGTCGGCACCGGCGGCGACAGCCACACGCGTTTCCCCATCGGTATCTCGTTCCCGGCCGGCTCGGGCCTGGTGGCCTTCGCCGCCGCCACGGGCGTGATGCCGCTGGACATGCCCGAATCCGTGCTGGTGCGCTTCAAGGGCGAGCTGCAGCCGGGCGTCACCCTGCGTGACCTGGTCAACGCCATCCCGCTGTACGCCATCAAGCAGGGTCTGCTCACCGTTGCCAAGCAGGGCAAGAAGAACATCTTCTCCGGCCGCATCCTTGAGATTGAAGGTCTGCCGAACCTGAAGGTGGAGCAGGCGTTTGAGCTGTCCGACGCCTCGGCCGAGCGTTCGGCCGCCGGCTGCACGGTGCACCTGGACAAGGCGCCGATCATTGAATACATGACCAGCAACATCACGCTGCTCAAGTACATGATCGCGCAGGGCTACAAGGATCCGCGCAGCCTGCAGCGCCGCATCAAGGCGATGGAAGCATGGCTTGCTGACCCGCAGCTGCTGAAGGGCGACGCTGATGCCGAATACGCTGCCGTCATCGAGATCGACTTGGCCGACGTGCATGAGCCCATCGTGGCCTGCCCGAACGACCCGGATGACGTGAAGACGCTCAGCGACGTGGCCGGTGCCAAGATCGACGAAGTGTTCATCGGCTCGTGCATGACCAACATCGGTCACTTCCGTGCGGCGTCGAAGCTGCTGGAAGGCAAGCGCGATATCCCGACCAAGCTGTGGGTGGCTCCGCCGACCAAGATGGACCAGCAGCAGCTCACCGAGGAAGGCCACTACGGCGTGCTCGGCACCGCCGGCGCCCGCATGGAAATGCCGGGTTGCTCGCTGTGCATGGGTAACCAGGCGCAGGTGCGCGAGGGCGCTACGGTGTTCTCCACCTCCACCCGCAACTTCCCGAACCGTCTGGGCAAGAACTCCAACGTGTACCTGGGCTCGGCCGAGCTGGCCGCGATCTGCTCGCGTCTGGGCAAGATCCCGAGCAAGGAGGAGTACATGGCGGACATCGGCGTGATCAACGCCAACGGCGAGAAGATCTACAAGTACATGAACTTCGACAAGATCGCCGACTACCAGGACGTGGCCAACACGGTCACTGCCTGAGGGCGGTAGGCATCGCAAGGTGCAGGGAAGGGCGGCGCAAGCCGCCCTTTCTTTTTGCGTTGAATTCGAGCTGACTGGCTGAATTCCCCTCACCGTCATTCCCGCGAAGGCGGGAATCCAGTGCCTTTGCTCTTGCCTTGGCGCAAATAGGAGAGCGAAAAGTCACTGGATTCCCGCCTTCGCGGGAATGACGGTGAGGAAGGCAGCGCGGCCCCGGGTCGTTTATGCTTCCGCCGTCACAGGCCAGGTCAGCACCCAGCGGATGATCTCTTCCCACCTCTCGGTAGTCTCCCTCCGCGACCTCATGCTGGTGCAGGCCGTGCGGCGCCACGGCAGCTTCAACAGCGCTGCGCGCGCCATGCACATCAGTCCATCGGGCCTTTCGCATCAGGTGCAGAAGGTGGAGCAGGCACTCGGTGCGCCGTTGTTCGAGCGCGGCGGCCGCCGCATCGTACCGACGGCTGGCGGCCAGCGCCTGCTGGAACAGATCGACGCCGTGCTGGCCGCGGCCGAACATCTGCAGCAGGTGGCGCGCGCGGGCGAGGTGGCGTTCGGTGGCGAGTTGCGCCTGGGCGTTCCTGCATCGCTCGGCCCTTATCTGCTGCCGCATCTCATCGGGCCGTTTCCACAGCATTTCCAGGGCACCCGACTCAGCCTGTCGGAAGGCAAGCCGCGTGGCCTGCTGCGTCGCTTGAACGAAGGCGAGCTCGATGCGGTGCTGGCGCCGCGCGTGCCGCCAGTGAGCGGCGTGGCCATGCGCCCGTTGTTTTTCGAGCCATGGGAAGTGATGTTCCGTGCCGATCACGCACTTGCCGGCAAGCGCAGCGTGGGCATCGAACAGCTGGAAGCCAGCGACGCCACGCTGATGACCGAGAGCCATTGCGAAGATGTGCTCGGCGGTGGACACGTGCAGGACGTCAGCCTGGAAAGCCTTGCCGCATTGGTGGAACTGCGTGGCGGTTACGCCCTGGTGCCTGCGCTTGCGCATGATCGCCTGGCGTCCATGCCCAATATTGTGCTGGCCAAGCTCAAGGGGCAGGCGCCCGGTCGCGAGATCGCTCTGTTCTGGCGTGAAGCGTCACCGTGGCATGCCGACCTGCAGAATTTTGCCGCGCTCCTGCGCAAGCTGGCCAAACAGCGTCCGGGGTTGCGGCTGGTGGACGAAGCGGGCTGAGGCGCGATATCAGGCGGCGCGCCCCAGCACGACGGCTTCAGAAATCCAGTTCCTGCGATGCACACAGATAATCGACCATCGGCGCTACGCGCTTGTAGGTATCCACCAGC
Source organism: Dyella telluris (assembly GCF_014297575.1). Lineage (NCBI taxonomy): Bacteria > Pseudomonadati > Pseudomonadota > Gammaproteobacteria > Lysobacterales > Rhodanobacteraceae > Dyella > Dyella telluris. Next base: position 4,193,866 of record NZ_CP060412.1, read on the forward strand.
CACGGCAACAGCTCGGCGGAGCAGGCCAGCTTCTCGTCAAAGCCTTCGCCACAAGCGAAATCCTTGCGCTTGATATCGTCGATCAATTCATGGGCCGGATCGAATCCGCGTGGCGGGCGCGTCAGCGATTCGCCCCAGAACTGGAAGTGGTCGCGAAATGCCTTGCTGCGCGTGGCGCGTTTCCATGCTTCCGGGTTGTCGGCCAGGAAATCGCGGATCTTCTTCAGCGCATCCGATTCCGGGTGCCAGATGCCGCCGCCGGCAAAACAGTCGCCCGGCTGCACGTGCACATAGAACGAGGGCGCGGGAATCTCATGGCGGCGCTCATGGAAAAAGCGGGCGCCCTGCCAGGGCTTGTACGGCTGCTTGTCGTTGGAGAAGCGTGTATCCCGATAGATGCGGAACAGTGAGCCACCACTTTTGCGCGGGTCGGCGCGGTAGTGCTGGCTGATCTTGGTCAGCGGCGTCTGCATGTCGGCAATCAGCGCGAGGAAGGGATCGCGTACGTCGCGTTCGTACTCTGCTTTGTGCGCGTGGAACCACTCGCGGTTGTTGTTGCGGTCGAGCGCGCGCAGGAAGCGGAAGGTGGCGGGCGAGAAATAGGTCGTGGCCATGGCGTTGGTGGTCAGGCAGTAAGAGGGGCGATATCGGCGGCCAGCATCTCGCCCCAGCTCTGCAGCTGGTCGAGGACGGCCTGCTTGTCTTGGGCCAGGTCGCCGCCGCGCAGCTCGGCGATGCGCGCGAAGTAGTCGTCCAGGGTCAGGTTGGTCAGTGGCGTGGACCGGGTCAGGCGATCGCGGCAGAACGCCTGCCAGCGGGCCTGTTCGTCCAGGCTCAGGGTCTCGGGCCAGTTGCGCGCGCGATAGCGGAAGAACAATTCCGGATAACGCGGGTCGCGGAACGGAAAGGCGCGCTGGCCCAATTGTTCCGGCGGCGTGGCGCGGATATCGGCCAGCAGGCGCTTGTCCGCATCCGGCAGGAAACCGCCATACAGGGCAAGTTCGGGATCGGCGGGCGGCGGCAGGTCGGCGGCGCGCTGAAACACGCGGCGCAGCTTGGCCGGCAGGCCCTCGGCGGAGGCCAGGATGTCGCGATGTGCCTGCACCTTGTCCAGGTCGATCTGCAGCCGGTCCAGGTCCACGCCCTTTAGGGTGGACAGCGGCGCCAGCGCCGGGGCACGGTTGGCGCGCACGGTACGCAGCGGAATGCGCTCCACACCCTCGGGCAGGTCGGCACGTGCAGTGAATACGCGGTCGGCGATTTCATCTTCGTCCAGTGCCAACAGCTCCGAAGGGTCGCCGGCCAGGTCGTACACGATGATTTCCCCCGGCCTGCTCGGATGCGCGGCCAGTGGCGCGATCACCGCCAGGCACTGGCGGCTCGCGGGATAGCGCGAGGACACGTGCACTACCGGTGTCATGGCTACCACGTCGAGCATTTCGAACACGCGCTGCTTGCGCCGCAGGGCGAAGTACCAATCCCACAGTCGCGGCTGCCGGACGCGGATGAGGCGCGCCAGGTCGATCAGTGCGTACACGTCAGAGAGCGCATCGTGTGCGCGTTCCTGGCGCAGGTGGTTGGCGGTGGCGAGGTGCTCCAGCTTGAAACTGGGCGAGCCATCCTCGCGCCGGGGCCACTCGATGCCCTCTGGACGCAGCGCCTGGCACAGGCGTACCAGATCGATCAGGTCCCAGCGCGAGTTGCCGTTTTCCCATTCGCGCCCATAGGGCTCGAACATGTTCCGGTAGAACAGCTGGCGGCCGATTTCATCGTCGAAGCGCAGCGAGTTATAGCCCACGCCGCAGGTGCCTGGCTGGGCGAGCTGCTCATGTACGCGCGCGGCGAAATCGGCCTCCAGGCAGCCCTCGCGCTCGGCCTGCTGTGGCGTGATGCCGGTGATCAGGCAGGCGTCGGGATGCGGTGGCATCTCGCGTGGGGGCTTGCCGAAGAACATCACCGGCTCGCCCAGGATCTCCAGCTCCATGGTGGTGCGGATGCCGGCGAACTGCACCGGGCGGTCGCGCCAGGGATCGGCGCCGAAGGTCTCGTAGTCGTGCCAGAAGAACGTCTGCATGCAGCGATCATCGCATGGCCCCGGGGCATGCTCCATGCGGCCCGTGGGCGTCCCGTCGTCGGGCGCGTGGCGATTCCGGCGTCTGGCCGGCTGGCTGCTGCTAGACTTCGCGTCCAGGAGGGCGCATGAGCCAAGCGAACGAAGACAATCTGATCTGGATCGATCTGGAAATGACCGGACTCGATACGGACAACGATTCCATCCTCGAGATTGCGACCATCGTCACCGACAAGGACCTCCGCATCCTCGCCGAGGGCCCGGTGTTTGCGATACGCCACCCGCTGGAGCGGCTGGAAGCGATGGATGCATGGAACCGCAACCAGCATCGCCGTTCGGGCCTGTGGGACCAGGTGGTTGCTTCCGACGACGATCACGCCACCGCCGAACAGGCCACGCTCGACTTCCTCAAGGCATGGGTGCCGGCCGGCAAGTCGCCGATGTGCGGCAACTCCATCTGCCAGGACCGCCGCTTCCTGCATCGCGAGATGCCGCGGCTGGAACGATTCTTCCATTACCGCAACCTCGACGTGTCCACGCTGAAGGAGCTTGCGCGACGCTGGTCGCCGGCCATCGGCAAGGGCTTCTCGAAGGAATCGGCGCATACCGCGTTGTCGGATATCCGCGATTCCATCGAGGAACTGCGTTATTACCGCCAGTTCATGGGGCCGCTGGGCGGCAACTCCTGACGCCCCACCTCCACGGGAGTTTCCATGTCCCTTGATCTGTTTGCGACCGTGCTCGACTGCAACGGCCGGCCGCTCACGCTCGACCGTCCCCGCGTGGTGGGCATCCTCAACGTCACCCCCGATTCGTTCTCCGACGGCGGCAGCCATGGCTCGGTGGATGACGCCGTGGCGCATGGCCTGCGCATGGTGGACGAGGGCGCGGACATGCTGGATATCGGCGGTGAGTCCACCCGCCCCGGTTCGGAAGACGTGCCGGTGGAGGAGGAACTCCGCCGCATCGTGCCGGTGCTCGAGCAGCTGGCGGCGCGTACCCGCGTGCCACTCGCCATCGATACCTCCAAGCCGGAAGTGATGCGCGCCGCCGTGGCGGCCGGTGCCGGCATGATCAACGATGTCTACGCGCTGCGCCGCGAGGGCGCGCTGGATGCGGCGGCCGACCTGGGCGTGCCGGTGTGCCTGATGCACATGCTGGGCGAGCCGCGCAGCATGCAGGACGAACCGCATTACGACGATGTGGTCGGCGACGTGCATCGCTTCCTGACCGACCGCCTGTTCGCTTGCGAGCTGGCCGGCATCGACCGCCGCAAGGTCATGGTCGACCCCGGTTTTGGCTTCGGCAAGAACCTGGAACACAACCTGGCGCTGCTGCGCGCGCTGGAGCGTTTTGCCAGCCTCGGCAGCGGCGTTTACGTCGGCATGTCGCGCAAATCCATGATTGGCGCGATCACCGGCCGCAAGGAGCCGCTTGAGCGGGCGGCCGGTTCGGTGGCCGCCGCCGTCATCGCCGTGCAGCGTGGCGCGCGCATGGTCCGCGTTCATAATGTAGCGGCTACGGTCGACGCGCTTGCGGTATGGCATGCGGTGCAGGCGGGCGATACGCCACCGCGCCGTGACGACAAACCCTCCGTGCCGCGCTGGCCGGACGACGAATAATCACCTTGGGCGAGAGTCGGACGCGGCAGCGCGGCGACCTGGGCAGGAGTAACGCCATGACACAACGGAAGTATTTTGGAACCGATGGCATTCGCGGCCTGGTCGGCCAATGGCCGATCAGCGCCGATTTCATGCTGCGGCTGGGGCGCGCCCTGGGCGTGGTGCTGGCGCGCAATGGGCGCGCACGGCCGAAAGTGGTAATCGGCAAGGACACCCGCGTGTCCGGCTATATGTTCGAATCGGCTCTCGAGGCCGGCCTGGTGGCCGCCGGCGCCGACGTGGCGCTGCTCGGCCCCATGCCCACGCCGGGCGTGGCCTTCCTCACGCGCTCGCTGCGCGCCGATGCCGGCATCGTGATCAGTGCGTCGCACAACCCGCATCACGACAACGGCATCAAGTTCTTCTCCGCCAACGGCGAAAAGCTCTCCGACGCGGTGGAGCAGGCCATCGAAGAGGAGCTGGAGCTGGAGTTCGCCACCGTTCCGTCCGAGCAGCTTGGCAAGGCCACGCGCATCGCCGATGCGGTGACGCGCTATGCCGAGTTCTGCAAATCCACCGCCGCGGAGGATTTCAGCCTTCGTGGCCTGCGCCTCGTGCTCGACTGCGCGAACGGGGCGACCTATCAGGTGGCACCCAAGGTGTTCGCGGAACTGGGTGCGGTGGTGACCACCATTGGCGACCGCCCCGATGGCTTCAACATCAATCGCGACGTCGGTTCCACCCATCCGCAGGCGCTGGTGCACGCGGTGATGGAGCAGGGCGCGGACCTGGGCATTGCCTTCGACGGCGACGGCGACCGCGTCCTGCTGGTGGACCGCAACGGCAAGCTGGCCGACGGCGATGACATCCTGTTCGTGCTGGCCAACGCCTGGCATGCACAGGGCCTGCTGGAAGGGCCTGTGGTCGGCACCCTGATGAGCAACTACGGGCTGCAGCTCGCACTGGCGCAGATCGACGTGAAGCTGATCCGCGCCAACGTGGGCGATCGCTACGTGTTGCAGCAGCTCAAGCAGCACGGCGGCAACCTTGGCGGTGAAACCTCCGGCCATATCCTGTGCCTGGACCGCGCCACCACCGGCGACGGTATCGTTTCGGCACTCGCCGTGCTGGAGGCGCTGGCCTATGCCGGTACCGACCTGGCCCAAGCCCGCCAGGGTCTGCGAAAAATGCCGCAGATCATGATCAACGTGCGTGCCGATGGCGCCCGCGAGTCCCTCGACAGCGAGCCGGTACGCGAAGCGCTGGCCGAAACCGAGCGCGTGCTGTCCGGTCGCGGCCGCGTGGTGCTGCGTGCCTCGGGCACGGAGCCGCTGGTGCGTGTCACGGTGGAGGCGGCCGACGAGGCCGAAGTGCGACAGTTGGCCGAAAGCCTCGCGGGTGTCGTAAAATCCGCCGCAGAACGTTCGTGAGCCTGTAAGAGCTTCAGGGGCCAAAGGCCCCACCCAGGTCGCCAAGGATTGGCCCGACGTGCCCCGCCCCTGCGGTGGCGGATTAAAGAGGCTGTTCAAAATCGCCAATATGGAGATGTTGAGCAGCCTTCAAATGGACCGCACGCACAACCTGTGGACAAGCCATGAAGAAAGTTCCAACCCTCGACATCCGTCGTTACGACACCGATCGGGTCGCGTTCGTGTCCGAGCTGGGCAACGCCTATCGTGAATTCGGTTTCTGCTGCATCAGCGGCCACGGCATTTCGCGTGAGCTGATCGACGGCGCCTACGAGTCGTTCCAGCAGTTCTTTGCGCTGCCCACCGAAACGAAGATGAAGTACAACGTGCCGGGCAGTGGCGGCGCGCGCGGCTACACGCCGTACAAGGTGGAAACCGCCAAGGACAGCAAGTTCGCCGACCTCAAGGAGTTCTGGCATATCGGTCGCGAGATCTCCCGCGACTCGACGTTTGCCGACGTGATGCCGCCCAACATCTGGCCGTCGGAAATCACCGACTTCCAGAAGAACGGTTACGGCCTGTTCGAGGCACTCGACCAGCTGGGCTCGCGCGTGCTGCGCGCACTGGCCCTGCACATTGATCTGCCCGAGCACTTCTTCGACGACAAGATCGACCAGGGCAACTCCATCCTGCGCCCGATCCACTACCCGCCGATCACCGACGAAAACGTCCCCAACGTGCGCGCCGGCGCCCATGAGGACATCAACTTCATCACCCTGCTGGTGGGTGCAAGTGCAGAAGGCCTGGAAGTGCTCACGCGCGAAGGCCAGTGGCTGCCGATCACCACCGAAGGCGACGCCATCGTGGTGAACATCGGCGACATGCTGCAGCGCCTGACCAACCACGTGTATCCGTCCACCTCGCATCGCGTGGTGAACCCGCAGAACGAGAACTCGCGCAAGCCGCGCTACTCGGTGCCGTACTTCCTGCATCCGAACCCGGACGTGGTGCTGGATCCGCTGCCGCAGACGGTCACGCCGGACAACCCGAGCCGCTACGACACCAGCATCACCTCGCACGAGTACCTGCTTCAGCGCCTGCGCGAGATCAAGCTGATCTGATTTTTTGCGCCCTTGCTCCCTCTCCGGCAGGAGGGGGAGCACTCTGGGCGTGTTTTGCCCGTGCTGCCACGTGGATACGGCTGGCGGGCGTTACTTCCGGACGATTTGCCTGCGTTGCACAGGCACTACGCTGAGCTCCCTCCTTGAAGGAGTTCGTCATGCGCCTGACGCTGTTGCTGTGCATTGCCTGTCTGGTGAGCGGCCGTGCCATGGCCTCCGCCGATGAGCCCTTTCGAGACTTCTCGGACCTGACAGGACCATGGACCTGTCACGGCGTCTTCCCCGCCACGGGAAAGACCATCGACTCCTCCATCCGTTTTGAGCTGGACCTGCACGGCAAGGCGCTGGTCAAGCACCACGACGACACCTCGCCGCCGGCCACTTATCACGCGTTGGAGGCTTGGGGATACGACGCCAAAACCAGCCGCTACAACGCGACCATCCTCGACAGCTTCGGTGGCGCCAGGCTGTTTTCGTCGGAAGGATGGAAGGACGGGCGCCTGGTCTGGCAATCCGCCCCCGAAGTCAAACCGGCGCAGCGCTTCACTTATAAGCGCGAGCCCGGAAACGGGCTGCGCATCGATTGGGAGGTGCAGCGCGAGGGCGCTTTCGTGCTCGGCGACACGATGCAATGCTCACGGGAGCGCGCCGGTCACTGAGTGGCCTCCAGCGCGCGATAGCGTTTCGATTCACGGGCCGACAGCCACAGCGTGAGCCGATCCGGCAGCAGCTTCGTCAGCGCCTTGATGACGCGATTGACGCTACCGGTCACGTGCACCACGTCGCCGCGCTCCACCGCGCGGCAGCCTTCGCGCACCACGGCTTCCGCGCTCTGCCACATGAAGCCCGGCAGCTTGTTCATCAGCTGCCGGGTGCCGGTCACATCGTGGAATTCCGACCAGGTGAAGCCCGGGCACAGCGCGCAGACATGGACGCCAAGATGGCGGTTTTCCAAGGCAAGCGACTGCGAAAACTTGATCAGATAAGCCTTGCTCGCCGCGTACAGCGTGTGACCCGCCGAACCCGGGACATGCCCTGCCAGCGAGGCCACATTGACGATGCGGCCGTGGCCACGCTCACGCATGCCGGGCAGCAGTCGCCAGGCCAGTTCGGCCGGTGCGGTCATCAGCACCCGGATAAAGGCCTCGTGCACGGGCCACTCGACGGCCTCGAAGGTGCCCGGCACACCGTAGCCGGCATTGTTGATGAGCCAGTCCACCCTAAGTCCACGTGCGTCCAGTTCGTCGCACAATCGGGATACGGCGCTCGGGTCGGCCAGGTCGGCGGGCAGGACGGTCACCACGGCTCCGTGGCGCTCGCGAAGCTCCTGGGCCAGTGATTCCAGCCGGTCGGCCCGGCGTGCGGTGAGCACCAGATCGTGTCCTTGGGTGGCCAGTTCGCGGGCGAAAGCGGCACCGATACCCGCAGATGCGCCGGTGACCAGGCTGAGTGGACGGGTCGTGGTCATAAAGTGGTCTCCTTGTGGTTCTTCTGATTTTTTCCGTAACACCAAGGGTTTGTCGCCGCGTCGTTGCCAGTGGCATGGTCCGACGTTAAGCTTTCGGGTTTATACGCAAGGGAACACGCGCATGCGCAAGAAACTCGTCGCCGGCAACTGGAAGATGCATGGTAGCCGCAGCATGGCGACAGCCCTGGTTGGCGACATCGCCGCGGCCCTGCCCACCGGGCTCGACGTGGTGGTGGTGCCGCCGCTGCTGTACCTGGGCGAGCTGGCCGCGGCGCATGCGGGTTCAGGCCTTGGTTTTGGCGGACAGGACGTGAGTGAGCACGAGGGGCAGGGTGCCTACACGGGCGAAGTGTCCGCGGCCATGCTGGCCGACGTGGGTGCCCAGTGGGTCATCGTGGGGCATTCGGAGCGTCGCCAGTTCCACCACGAAACGAGCGAGCTGGTGGCGCGCAAGTTCGCGGCGGCACGTGCCGGTGGGCTTACCCCCATCCTGTGTGTGGGCGAAACCCTGGCCGAGCGGGAAAACGGGCTCACCGAGGCCGTGGTCGCCCGCCAGCTCAAGGCGGTGATCGACCTCAACGGCATCGCCAGCTTCGATACGGCGGTGATTGCGTACGAGCCCATCTGGGCCATCGGCACGGGCCATACGGCCACGCCGGAGCAGGCGCAGCACGTTCATGCGTTCATCCGTAGCCAACTGGAAAAAGAAGATGCTATGATTGCCCGTCTGACCCGACTGCTTTATGGCGGAAGTGTCAAAGCGGCGAATGCTGCCGATTTGTTCGCGCAGCCGGACGTGGATGGTGGGTTGATCGGGGGAGCCTCGCTGGCATCGGCCGATTTCCTTGGAATCTGCGCCGCGGCGTACTGAGCACCACGGACTCTTAAAGAGAACCATGTTCGTCATCTTCAGCGTCTTCTACATTCTGATCGCCGCGGCGATGATCGTGCTGATTCTGATGCAGCGCGGCGCAGGTGCGGATGCGGGCTCCGGTTTCGGCGGCGGCGCATCGGCAACCGTGTTCGGTGCACGTGGCTCGGCCAGCTTCCTGACCCGCACCACGGCAGTGCTGGCAGCGCTGTTCTTCGCACTGAGCCTTGGCATGGGTATGTACCTGAGCCACAGCTCGCATTCGCCGAGCGAAAGCGGCAGTGATCTGGGTGTGATGTCGGGTCTTGCCAACAAGCCGGCAGCAACGCAGAATGCGCAGCCCGCCGCACCGGCCAACGCGGAAATCCCGCAGGCCACCAAGCCGGCACAGGGCGACGTTCCCGCTGCCACGGCTCCGGCCAAGCCCTCGGGCGACGTGCCGGCCGCGACGGAACCGGCGAAGAAAAATTAAGTAAGACACCTGCCCAGGTGGCGGAATTGGTAGACGCACTACCTTGAGGTGGTAGCGCCGAGAGGCGTGGGGGTTCGAGTCCCCCCTTGGGCACCAACACCCGTTTCAGGAACCTTGTCGAGGTTCGTGAAACACAATGAACCCCGCATTTTGCGGGGTTTTTTGTTTTTCGCGTTTTGCTTTCCCGTTGTCAGGCGCGGGATGGGCACGGGGGGCTGCGGCGCCCGCAAAGCTTTCCCGGACGGCTGCCGATGATGATGGCTGCGTGCTGATGGCGAGCTAATCGCCCGCTGGTGACGGTTGAGAGCAGAGCGTGCCTCCGGGGTGGGGCGAGACGCACGACGGAACTCGCGGGTCCCGCATCTCATCCGTGCGCTGGAGGAGGGTAATACACGCGCCTTCACAGAATGGGGCTGGTCCGTTGGTTTGACACGGTCAGCGTGAGAGGCTGGATTTGTCAGACCGAAGCGATTGCATCGGGTGAAAAGCCTGAAATCTCCCGCTGATGCGTATACTTTGATGACTTGATTCCGGCGGAACGGGCTGGCGCTTGCAGTGTTTGACTTGCAAGCGGGAGAGGCGGGGTGGGTTGAAGGCGTGGGGCCTTCCATCGGGAGTGATATGAGCCGCAATGCCGATGGACGCGGTCCTTGTCGCGGTTTCGAGTGCAAAAACGGCCCCTGCTCCTCATTCACCGGTTTACATGCGAGCGGCCAGGTGCCTGCGGGTCGATGCCGTCCTATATCAATAATTCAAAAGACCGGGGTTTCCCAGCAAATATGCAGCCATTCTCGGACACTCTTCGCCTGGCCAAAATCAGGTTGCTGCAGCTCCACTACGAGGCGAACTGCGGCCACCTGGGTGGCAATTTTTCCTGCATTGACGCGCTGATGACGTTATATCACCGCGTCATGGGAGCGGATGATCGCTTCATCCTCTCGAAGGGGCATTCGGCAGGGGCCTTGTATGCGACGTTGTGGAGTCTTGGCCGACTTTCCGAGGCTGATTTACAGACATTCACGCGAGACAACTCGTTGCTTCCAGGGCACCCCAGTGGCTCGGGCATCCCCGGACTGATGTTTTCCACGGGCTCCCTCGGGCACGGTCCATCATTGGCAACCGGTCTGGCGCTGGCTGCACGTCACAAGGGGCTGGATCATCAGGTCTTCTGTCTTTGCTCGGACGGCGAGTGGCAAGAAGGCGGCTGCTGGGAGGCTCTCAATTTCGCTATCCATCAGCGTCTGGATAACCTTGTCATTCTCATCGATCAAAATGGTTTGCAGGGGTTTGGCCGCACGGCGGAAGTCATTTCCTGCGAGGATCTTTCCCCGCGTATTGCCGCCTTTGGTGCCGACCTTCAGAAGATCGACGGCCACGATTCGGATGCCATCATGCAAGCCATTGCCAAGCCCGCGCGAGGTGCCCCTCGGGTGTTGATCCTTGATACGGTGAAAGGGCGCGGCCTCCATTTCGAGGATCTGCTGGAATCTCATTACCTTCCCCTTTCTGAAGCCAGCTACCTGGCTGCCCGCAGTGCGTTTGAAGAGGGGGCCAATCGATGAGGAAAGCTTTCGCTAGTGCGGTTCTGGAGCACTGCAATCGCGAGGACTGTTTTTTCCTCACCGGTGATCTCGGTTTCATGGCCCTGGAAGAAGTCCAGGCCGCATTCGGCACGCGTTTCGTCAATGCAGGCGTTGCCGAGCAGAACATGATTGGCGTGGCGGCGGGTCTCGCGCGTGAAGCTCTGCAGGTGATTGTCTACAGCATCGCCCCATTCTGTTACGCACGCCCCTTCGAGCAGATCCGCAATGATCTGTGCATCGGTGGTTTGCCGGTGTGTCTGGTCGGCAACGGTGGAGGTTACGCATACGGTCACATGGGGCCGACCCATCATGCACTGGAAGATTGCGCAGCCATGAACGCTTTGGGCGTGCGTGTGCTGGTGCCGGCATTCGATGACGACCTGCCTGCGCTTCTTGCCGGTTTCGACAGTCCCACTTATCTGCGTCTGGGCTATGACGCCAGGCCGGCAGGTGAAACTGTTCCTGGCTACGCTCCCTGGCGAGAAGTTTTACCCGGAAAGTGCGGCGCGATTGCGGCCCTTGGTCCGCTGGCCGGTGTCGCCTGGCAAGCTCTTGCTGATCTTGATGTGGAATCAAGGCCGTCTGTGTGGGCAGTGTGCGAGTTCAATGATTCCGACATACCGGAGCTGTTTCTGGAGCAAATAGCCAGCCGCTCCCTATACGTCCTCGAGGAGCATGTTGCTCAAGGAGGGCTTGGGATGAACCTGACTCTGAGCCTTGCCGCTCGCGGCTTGACGGCTGCGCGCTTCGTGCATCGCCCAGCGCTTGGTTACCCCAGCGGCCGTTTCGGTTCCCAGGCTTTTCACCGTGCCGAGTGCGGACTGGACGCACCCTCCATCCGTTCCATGGTTACTGGCTGAAACAATGAATCTAGACGACAAGCTTAGGAATCTGGCTGGCCCGGTGTTGGTTCTTGGCGCCAGCGGGTTCATTGGGGCCAATTTGCTGCACCGTCTGCTTGCGGTGCGCAGCGATGTCACCGGAACGGTATTCTCCGGCGACACGTGGCGTCTCGATGGCGTCCCGGCATCGCACATCGCCTTCCTGAATCTGCAGGATCCCACCAGCGTCAGTTCGGTGCTGCGCCGCGTTGGACCACGGACCATCTTCGACTGCTCATCCTTTGGAGCGTATTCCTTCGAACAGGATTACGAGCGCGTCCATGCAACCAACTACCTGAGCTTTATTCGGCTGATGGAAGAGGTTGCAACAATGGACCTGGCTGCTTTCGTCCATGCGGGTAGTTCGTCGGAGTATGGTCTCAATTCGGCGGCCCCCGCCGAAGATGCCGCGCTCCTGCCCAACAGTCACTATGCAGTCAGCAAGGCTGCCGCCAGTGCGGCCATTGCCTACTTCGGCAAGGTGCGTGGTGTTCCTGTGGCCAATTTGCGGCTCTACGCCGTGTACGGCCCATTCGAGGACAGCTCCCGACTCATTCCCGCGTTGTGTGAAGCGAGCCTCAGGGGAGAGCTGCCGGTTCTGGCTCGCGCCGAGGTAAGCCGTGACTTCGTGCATGTGGATGACGTGATCGAAGCGTTTGCCGATACCGCGCAATCGTTGGGGCCGGAAATTGCAGGCGAGTCGATCAATATCGGCAGTGGTCGACCGACGACTCTCGCGGCCCTCGCCGAGCTGGCCATCCACTCATTCGGACTCGCCGTGGAGCCGCGCTTCAATCCGGCCGCGGGCCGCGCTTGGGACACCGACAACTGGTACGCAAATGCAGCCAAGGCAACTCGGCTGATTGGCTGGTCTGCCAGGACCGATCTTGCGGAAGGCCTCAAGCAAACGCGTGACTGGTGGAAAAAGCACCTCATCGAAGCGGATTTCAGGCAGCTGACAAAGCGCACTCAGCCCCGCAGGGAGAAGAATTCAATCTCTGCCGTAATCGCCTGTTACCGGGACGGCCAGGCTATCCCCATCATGCATGAGCGACTGGTGGCGGTGTTTCAGCGGGCTGGCATTGATTACGAGATTATATTCGTCAATGACAATTCTCCGGATGATTCCGCCGAAGTCATTCGAGAGATCAGTGCCCGTGACCCTCACGTGGTCGGTGTCACTCACTCACGCAACTTCGGATCGCAGGCTGCATTTCGCAGCGGCATGGAGATAGCCAGCAAGGAGGCTGTCGTTCTGATGGATGGCGACCTACAGGATCCGCCAGAGCTGATCGAGGCTTTTGTCGAGCGTTGGCGCGCTGGCGCGGACGTGGTCTATGGGCGGCGAATAAAGCGAGAGATGCCCATACTCCTGGAAGCCTGCTATCGCGCCTTCTATCGTGTTTTCGCCGTGATGAGTGAAGTGCCCGTTCCGAAGGACGCCGGTGATTTTTCGTTGATCGACCGCAGCGTTGTCTACTGGCTTCTCCAGTGCCAGGAGCGCGATTTGTTTCTTCGCGGACTGCGTGCCTATGTGGGTTTTCGCCAGGAGGGGGTGGACTATGTCAGGCCCGAGCGCATGTTTGGCGTCAGCACCAATAATTGGATCAAGAACATTGGCTGGGCCAAGAAGGGCATCTTCTCTTTTTCTCGCATGCCACTGCACCTGCTGACCGCAGCGGGTGGATTTGCCTCGTTCGCTACCGTCTTGCTGGCGATCTTCAGCATTCTTGTGCGGATATTCGACGCCGAATCAGTTCCCAAGGGTATGACTTTCCTGTCATTGCTGGTGATGTTCTTCGGCTCCTTCACCCTGCTTGGAATTGGGCTTCTTGGCGAATACGTCGGCAAGATCTTCGAGGAAACCAAGGCACGTCCTGCTTACATTCGCAGCAGCTTGATTGTCCGTGGCGAGATTCGTCCCGCAGATCCGAAGGGGCTGCCGTGAACATCGAACGCGATTGCCCCGTTTGCCATGGCCGGAGCCATGTGCCTTTTGCTGATGAGCGCATTGACCTTGAGCGGGTCAGTACACTGACCTACGCGTCCCGCAAACCCCCAGAGTTCATGTGTCTGCGCCTGGTGCGTTGCAGTACCTGCGATCTGGTCTATGCGCCAACTCCGCCTCCTGAAGACTTCCTGCATGCCTCCTATGCCGGGGCTGACTTTGACTCGGGGCCCGAGGCACTGGCTGCAGCGCGAACTTACGCGACAGCCCTTGGCCCGCATGTGCGGGAACTGGCTGGTCGAAACGCCGCGGTCGACGTGGGCGCGGGTAGCGGCCCCCTTCTTCCGTGGCTGCAGGATCAAGGTTTTGCGTCGGTGATCGGCATTGAACCTTCCACCGCTGCTATCCAGGCGGCCCCGCCGGCAGTGCGTTCCCTGCTCAGGGAAGGGATGTTCTCGGCGTCCATGCTTCAAGGGGAAATCACCAGCCTCGTCTGTTCATTCATGACGCTCGAGCATCTTCACGATCCTGGTGAGTTCGTCGGTACGGCGCATGGTCTCCTTGAGTCAGGGGGCGCCATTGCGGTGGTGGTGCATAACTGGCGAGCTCCGCTGAACCGGATGCTCGGCCTTCGCTCTCCGATCATCGACGTTGAGCACATGCAACTTTTCAGTCCGAAGTCCTTGCGCGAGCTGCTGGAGAGGGCAGGGTTCGAGCGCGTCGTATTAAGCCCCATTCGCAATGCGTACCCGCTGCGTTACTGGCTTCGACTCACACCGTTGCCCGATCGCGCAAAGAAGCTGGTTCTGGCGGCGCTCGAGCGGTTCGGGCTCGCTGATCGCTGCTTCTCCATGAACGTCGGCAACATGCTCGCTGTAGGCATTAAGCCCTAATGAAACCAACAGTTCCGAAGGCGACAAATACCATGAATCACGTCCGGCCCCCTGACATCAAAGAAAATGTTCGCCGTTTTGACGAAGACGTGCGGGCGCAGGGGGCTTATGCGTACACGGGAGACCGCCTGTCCGCACGTCTCGCCAACAGCCGGATAAGCCAGAGCATCGCTGAGTCGTTCAACTTCCACGGCGCTTCCGTTCTTGATCTTGGGTGCGGCGATGGCGCGTACACCGTCGAATTTGCCGCGCATGGCGTGCGCCGGGTGGTTGGCCTCGACCCGGCTGCCGTTGCCATCGAAGCTGCCCGGGCGCGCGCTCAGTCCATGGGTGTTTCGGACACGGTTCGCTTCGAAGTGGGCAACATCTATGAACTGGATGAGCACCTGGCCTCTGGTCAGTACGACTGCATCGTGATTCGCGGGGTACTCCACCACCTGCCTGATCCTGCGCGTGCAGTGGCCGGGCTCGCTGCCTTCAAGGGTACGGTGATCGTGCTGGAGCCGAACGGCAGCAATCCGGTGCTCAAGCTCCTCGAGCGCTTCTCTCGCTATCACATCGAACACGAGGAACGTTCGTTCCGTCCCGGCTTGATCTGCAACTGGATCGAGGCTGCCGGGCTACCCATACGCAGCTGCCGCGTGTTGAACCTCGTGCCTTTCTTCTGCCCGGATCCCATTGCCAGAGTGCTTCGGTCGGTCGAGCCCCTCGTCGAACGCGTTCCTCTGGTGAGGAATATCGCCTGCGGCCAGAGCATCATCGTGGCGGGTAGGTGATGCACGTTGTTTTCCTCGCGGGGATGATCGTGTGCATGACGGCGTCTCAGATACTCCTTAAGTTCGCCGGGTTACATTCGGTGGAACATGCGGGAGCCCTGGAGGGGTTCGTTCGAAATCCCTGGTTGTGGGCGGCCTTGACCGTTTCCGCCGGTGGCATTTGCTGTTGGCTGCTTACGCTCCGTCGACTGCCGCTGGCGGTGGCCTATCCGTGGACGGCTTTGATTTACGTCATCACCCCGCTGGCGAGCGCCTGGATTTTTACCGATGTACTGAATGGACGTTATGCCATGGGCATGCTGCTCATTCTTTCGGGCGTAGTGCTCACCAGTCGTGGAGTAACGTCACGATGAGCCCGACGGAATTGGGGCTGTGCCTTTCGTCGCTCGCATGCAGCAGTGTTTCCCAGCTCTTCATGAAGCGTGCGGCGCTTCCGGGAAAACCATTGGGGCGGCTCGCCTGCCTTGGTGCGGCTGGTGGACTTCAATTGCTGTCGATCGGCCTGGTTGTGATTGCTCTTCGGACTCTTGCCATTTCCCAGCTGGTCCCATTTGCGGCGGGAGCGTATCTGCTTGTCCCCATCGGTAGCCGAAAGCTGTTCGGGGAACACCTGCATCCGCGCTTTTGGGTAGGAGCTCTTTTGATTGTCTCGGGAATCCTGTGTACTCAGATATAGCCTCCAAAGACGGTTCTTTGCCGGGTTCCTCGAGCATCCCGGCCGTCGCCATCATCATCCTGCTGCTCCTTACGGTGGCACTTCCCCGCCTGATGTTGAGTGGCGGCCTGCCGACGACTGACGAAGGATTTCAGGCTTACTACGCCCAGATCATGCATGCCAGCATGGCCGCTGGTAGAGGTCTGCCCGATGCAGGGCCGCTGATGCTCTATCCGTTGCTGGGGAGCTGGGTGTTTGCTTTCGGCGTCAATCCAATGGTTGCGCTGCGGCTGCTGGATCTGCTGTTTGCGGTAGCCTCAGGCTACGCGTTCTTCCGGGTGATTGAACTGGAAAGCCGCAGCCGCTGGGGATCGATCCTGATAGCGGGTCTCTTCCTTTTCACGATGAACCTGACCGTATTCATCCAGTACGGATACAAGAACAGTATCCACGCTGCCTATCTCCCGTTGTTTGCAGCGTTATGGTTGGGTCTTCGCGCACCCGAGGTTACAAGAGCGGGCCGTTGGTTGAGCATCGGGGCACTCGTGTCGCTGGCGGTGTTGCTGCGAGAGACCTTCCTGCCGTTCATTGCGCTGGGGGGTGCCACCGTGCTGATCAGCCGAGGCACGCGTGCATGCATTCAATTTGTCGCCGGCGCGTTTGCCGTGGGAGTATTGATTACCGTCTCGATCCTGGCTGCCCGAGGAGGAGTGGCTGCCCTTCTCGGCGCCTACAAGGATGCCGGTCTCGTCTATTCCTCTATCGCCGACCAGCGCATAACCTTCTTCTTGAACTCCGGTGGGCAGGCACTCGGTGAAAGTGCCATGCCCGTACTCGTGGCAGTGCTCGGACTGGTCGTTGTACTTGTGCGGAAGGCGAGGGGGGGCAGTTCGTCCGGCTTGCCAAGATCTGCATTTTGGATATGCGCGGCGCTGCTTCCGATGGTCGAGCCAGCAACCAAGATCGGCTTTCCCTACCACTTTGGGGTATGTCTGGTGGGACTGGCCGGGTTGGCAGCGCTGGGCTGGCGCGAATTGAGCAAGATTGGTTCCCCCTTGGTGTTGCATCTGGCTGCCGCGGTGGTGACCGCGGCATTTGCCATACAGGTCATACCTCGCCTCGCCTCCTATGCCGCCGCATGGCCGCAGACGCGAGAGGTCCTGATTGCCGCTTCGTCTGGCCAATGGCCGGAGAGTCTTACTGATAAATCGAACTATCTCCTGTCCGCGGCGGTTATCCGGCAGCTCACGCCGCCGGGAGCTTCCATAGCAATCAGCGGGTTCATGTACTCGCTTTACCCGTTGACGGGACATGTGCCTGCAACGCCCGGGCTGGCCAACTTGTCGGCCACCTTCATCACCTTGGGGCATTCCAGTGACAGGCTTCGGGAGGCACTGCTTCGCTGTCCGCCCGACGTAGTGATGACCACGAGCCGCACTGATTGGCCCGGCAGTTCCGAGATTCGTGCTGCCGTGCGCGAAACGGGTATTTACGAGGAAGTGGGCGAAATACCGTCCAGCACCTCCAGGCAGTACGGAAACTTTGGTGGGGCGATTTTTCGGGCCAAGAAGCACAACGCTTGCAGGGACTAGCAGCAGGCACGTGTAGTAATTGAAGTGCTGGCCTGGTCACCAGGTGCGTGGATGCTCCATCCACGCCGGCGGGTCAAGACCCGCCGGCTTTGCTGAGTCAGGCGTTTTCCCTGCCCGCTGCAAGTGCGACATCTCGAAAGCGCCCTGATCCAATCCACCAACGCGACATATGCCGAAGGCCCGGGAATCTCCCGGGCCTTCGGCGTTTATCGGTCGCACTCAGGGAGGGCCAGAGTGGCTTGTCGTTCCATCGAAAAGCACTCTGCCCCTTTTCCCTTGACGGCGAGCCTCGCACGCCAGGTCACGCTGATGCTTACTTGCGGGACAGCGAGTCCGGCTAAGCCTGCGTGGTTGACGAGGTAGCCTGGATGAACCTGCCAGTCTGGTCGAACGTGAGGGACTCGGTCACCGTATTTGCGTCGGCATGGCCTCGGAACGCGCCGACAAAGGGAATCCAGCTGCCGCTGCCTTTCGAATGCGTATAGGCGTAGACGATCTGGATGCTGCCGTCGGGCAGGCGGCTCGAGGCATTCGGCTTGCCGAGCTGAGCCTCAACCTCGGCGATGGTTGTTATGCCGGGCTGGAACGTGCTGACGACATGGGGATCGACTTTCGTGCCCGAGCTGGCGCAGCCGGCGATCAGGGCGGAGGCAAGTAGGGCGAACTTCTTGTACGACACTGGGTTTCCTTACGAGGCTTGGCTTTATGTATGGGGTCATGCCATCGGGCTATTGGCTGGGGCGGCTAGCCGATGAGAGGGGAATGACCGTTCTCCTGATAGCACATTCTCTCTCTTTCGTTCGCGCTGCACTGTTGCCGAGTGCCCACATCGGGCGACTGGGTGCAGCGTCGGGTTGCGCATCGCGCGGCAGGACGCAGCAGGTGCTGCTCAAGTGCTGTCGATGCATGGTGCTTGACCGCGCCCGTGCCGCGATGGTGGCTACGGCGAAGATCGGCCCGTGGGCCAACCATCACGCTGATGTGCGCGCCCGCCCGATAAGCCGCACGCCGACTATCTGAGCTTGGCTACTGATCCGCGGCAAACGTAGCGACGTGGTGGCTCGCCACGGGTGACGATTGGCGTCTGTACATCCGGTTCGCCTGCTTCGAATTTCTTGAGCGGACCGACAGCCTCCTGCAGGAGGGGAAACTCCATTCTTCGTGGCCGTGGCCCTTGCCGATTTGGACGGCTATCTGAGCAAAGTGCCCGCCAGGTCGATATCGCGATGGACCGTTCAGCTAAGCGCACCGTTGCCCTGCGTTCTGCTCGCGTCAGCCTCCCTTCACCATGCCGCAAGAACAATCGGATCTGTTCGGTCGCAAGCGGTGGTCTTGCTGGAGATAGAACCCGATGCCAGAAAACCGGCCTGGATGGCTGGAGGTGGGTGGCGTCGACTGACGGGATGGGTGCAGCCTCATGCCAGGCATATTTACTGTCTCACTGGATCTTGAGTTGTACTGGGGCGTGCGCGACAAGCGCAGCATTCAGGATTACGAAGCCAATCTACGCGGCGAGCGCAGGGCTATTGAAGAAATGCTCGCCACGTTCGAAGCCCATGGGGTGCACGCCACCTGGGCGACGCTGGGCTTTATCTTTTTCACCGACGTGAATGAGCTGCGTGCGCGCCTGCCGCAGGATACGCCGGCTTACAGCGATAGCGTGCTGTCGCCGTACCCGTATATCGAAGAGCACGAGTGGGGTGAGGATGACCAGTATCACTTCGCGCCCGAGGTGATCGAGCTGATCCGCAGCCATCCTGGGCAGGAGATAGGCACGCACACGTTCTCGCACTATTACTGTCTCGAACCCGGTCAGACGGCCGACGCCTTCCGCGCCGACCTTGCCGCCGCCATCGATACCGCCCATGCGCGTGGCATCGACATCCAGAGCCTGGTATTCCCTCGCAATCAGGGCAACCCTGAATACCTGTCAATGCTGCAGGAGCTGGGCATCCGCTGCTACCGCGGCAACGAGAGCGCACCGTTCTATACACCACGGAACCAGGACCAGCAGAACCCGTGGGTAAGGGGGCTCCGTCTGCTCGATGCCTATGTCAATGTGACCGGGCACAACACCTACAGTTTCGAAGAGTGCGCGCAGAGTCGCCCGTACAACATTCCATCCAGTCGATTCCTCCGGCCGTACTC
The DNA here is from genome assembly GCF_014297575.1 of Dyella telluris. Taxonomy (NCBI): domain Bacteria; kingdom Pseudomonadati; phylum Pseudomonadota; class Gammaproteobacteria; order Lysobacterales; family Rhodanobacteraceae; genus Dyella; species Dyella telluris. Next base: position 4,213,355 of record NZ_CP060412.1, read on the forward strand.
GCCGTCCTTCGCATGGATGGAGGAGCTGCGTCTGCACCGCATCAAGCGTGCCATGCGCCATGCGGCGATCAACAAACGGTTGTTCCATCTGTGGTGGCACCCGCATAACTTCGGCGCGCACATCGACGAAAACCAGCGGTTCCTTACCAAGATACTGAGCTACTACCAGCAACTGCAGCGACGTTATGGCATGCAGTCACTCAACATGGGCGAGGTGTCCATGTTGCTGGAGCAGTTGCATGCCGGCTAGGCCGCGCATCGTCATGCTGGCGGGGCCGGGTCAATCCACGGCGCTGATGTACAACGGCCTGCGTGACAGTTGCGATATCGCCGCCGTGGTGATCGAGGAGAAACCGTCGTCCCGCGCGATGCTGCGACACCGGGCGAAGACGCTGGGCTGGCTGCCGACGTTGGGGCAGGTGGCCTTCATCGCCTACAGCCGATGGCTTGGCAAGGCGTCTCGAGTGCGCGTTCGGCGGCTTATGGAGCGCTACGGGCTGGATGACTCGTCCATCCCTGCGGATGCCGTGACTCCCGTCGCCAGCGCCAACCGGCGCGAGGTGATCCGGTTGCTGAAAGCGCTGAAGCCCGACGCCGTGGTGGTGAACGGCACGAGGATCCTGTCGGCCAAGGTACTTGCTTCAGTCTCCGCGCCCTTCATCAACACGCACATGGGCATCACGCCTGCCTATCGCGGTGTGCATGGCGGCTATTGGGCGCTCGCCATGGATGACCGGGCCAACTGCGGGGTTACCGTTCACCTGGTCGATGAAGGCGTGGATACGGGAAACATCCTCCATCAAGCCATTATCGACGTTGACGAGTCGGACAACTTTGCCACGTATCCCATCCATCAGATGGCCAAGGCGATCCCGCTGATGCAGGCGGCAGTGAGGGAGGCCGCCGAGCATCGGCTGGTGCCCGTGGCTGCTTGTGGCGTATCGCGCCAGTGGTATCACCCCACGTTACCTTTCTATGTCAGGAAGCGCCTTCTTCACGGCATAAGATGACGCTTTGATTTCGTTGTTAAGCGAGCTGTGGTTGCGCCGAAGGCGCTGCTGCATCTCTGTATGCACCGATGATCGTCGGGAGACGCGCATCTCGCTTGTCCATCCATCGACAAGCCATGTTCATTCATTCTGTCCTGTTCAGATTCGTGGGGCCACCTTGCGGCACGAAGCTCTGCCGGCGCTTGCGAATCACGCTCATGTCGATCGATGCGCCCATCGAACGATGGTGTTTGCGCTGCATCATTTTCAGGCGTCCTTCTCATCGTGCGTCGCGTTCATGTTGTCGTGACATGTCCGTGATGAGTGGCCCTTTGCTGTTCACTTTGATGAATATTCACATGAACAGCGTCAGCGCGACGACATGTTGAATGCATGTCTGTGAGGTCGTCGATGTTCGCGCGTACCCGTTGCGCGATTTCATCGATGATTCCTGAATCACTGGTACATCGAAAAACTGTTGGTGTGCTTGAGTAGTGCTGCAAATGCGCCGATTTATCCGGATCTGTTCGGCCTCGGTTCACGGTAAGAATCGTAGTTAAGTAGACCTGCTCGACGGATCGTTGTCGCGGCGGACGTCCAAATGAAGACGCCGGTTGGCAGTGCTTCGCGGGAATCTGAATGACGTTGATTCCCGCATCAAACAGGGGCCCTTATCCAGCGATATGAATGCTGGTTGATATCAATGCGGGAGCCTTAAATCACAGTGTTCAGACGGATATTGATCGTGTGCAGGGGCAACATCTGCCGCAGTCCTACGGCCCAATATCTTTTCCAGAGTCGCACAAAATTACGCGGCATCGAGGTGACCAGCGCAGGGCTGAATGCAGTGGTCGGAAGTGCAATGGACGCGATGTCGTTGCAGCTTCTCAATGAAAAGGATGGCGTGGATGGTTCATCGCATCGCGCTATCCAGCTCGTTCCTTCGATGTTGCTGGGTGCTGACCTGGTCATAGGGATGGAGAGAGAGCACATCGACGAGATGATGGAGGTTGCTCCCGAGGCACGAGGAAAGATCTACCTGCTGGACAAATGGCTTGATGGGCGCGACGTACCTGATCCGTTCCGCAAGAAGCGCCCGGTGTTCGAGCATGCCCACGAAATGATCGAGCGTGGTGTTGATAGCTGGATGCGCTATCTCTGAGTCCACTCCTTTCCATGGCGAGATTCCAGGCAAAGACGAGATGACAGTTCAATTGGCGACTATCCAAGATCCCGTGTCGCGCGAGGACGAAATAGACCTTCGCGAAGTGCTCGGAACACTGCACGACCACAAGTGGCGTATCAGCTTCATCGTCCTTGGGTTCATCGTGCTGAGCATTGTGTACGCCCTGCTCGCGACCCCCATTTACCAGGCCACGTCGATCGTCCAGGTCGAGCAGAAGGTGCCGAGCCTTCCCGGCCTCAGTGCACTGACCCAGACGCTGGGCGCATCCGACTCCACCTCTACCACCGAATCGGCGCTGATCACCTCGCGCATGGTGGTAGGAGCGGCGGTGGACAAGCTGAACCTGAAGATCGACGTGGCGCCCAAGCGGTTCCCGCTGATCGGCAGCTTCTTCGCCCGGCACTTTTCTTCGAAGAACCCCGGGAAACTCGCAGCGCCCGTGCTCGGCATGTCGCGCTATGACTGGGGTGGATCGAAGCTGGAGGTCTTCCAGCTCGACGTGCCCGATTCGCTTATGGACAAGCCCTTGCGCGTAACGGCCGGTGAGAACGGCGTCTACATCCTCCAGGACGACGACGGCAATGTGCTGCTGGTAGGCAAGGTGGGTCAGTTCTCACAGGCCAACGGCGTGTCGGCGCAGGTCTGGTCGATGGTGGCCAATCCGGGGACGCGCTTCAATGTGGTTCGCCATCGCGAACTGACGGTGATCAACAAGCTGCAGAAGGCGATTACCACCACCGAGCTTGGCAAGGACTCGGGCATCCTCCAGCTGACCTACAGCAATGCAAACGCAGCGCTGGCTGCCGAGTTCCTGCAGCAGGTGGGCGAGCTCTATGTGCGGCAGGACATCGACCGCAACTCGGCAGAGGCAGCCAGCAGCCTGAAGTTCGTCAGGGAGCAGTTGCCCAATGTCCGGCGGGATCTGGAGAAGGCGACTGCGGCGCTCAATGCCTACCAGAACCAGGCCCACTCGGTTGACGTGAGCATGCAGACGCAGAGTCTGTTGGATCAGTCGGTGTCCATCGACACGAACATCCAGCAGCTGCAGATGCAGCAGGCGGAGATGCAGCGCCAGTTCACTCCCCAGCATCCGGCCTACAAGTCGCTGATGCAGCAGATCGGCACGCTGCAGGCGCAGAAGGCGGCCATCGAGAAGAAGGTGAACGGCTTGCCTGATACGCAGCAGGAGCTGCTGAAGCTCAATCGCGACGTGCAGGTGAACAACGACACCTATACCGGCCTGCTCAACCAGGCGCAGCAGCTGGACATCGCCCGCGCCGGCACGGTGGGCAACGTACGCATCATCGACAAGGCGGCGGTGGATGTGACCGATCCGGTCTGGCCCAAGAAGGTCCTCGTGGTTCTTGGCGGAACCTTCCTGGGTTGGTTCGTCGCGCTGATCTACGTGTTCATGCGTGAAGCCCTGAACCGCGGCATCGAGGACCCGGCAGTGATCGAACGGCTCGGCCTGCCGGTGTACGCCACCATTCCGGTGAGCGTCCGGGAGCGCTCGCTGCAGCTGAAGAGAACGCGTGGCGATGGCCGGCAGAACATGCTGGTGGTGGAGTCGCCCAAGGATCTGGCTACCGAAGCCCTGCGCAGCCTTCGCACCAGCCTTCACTTTGCCCGCCTGGAAGCGAAGAACAACGTGCTGATGATCTCCGGCGCCAGTCCGAATGCCGGCAAGACCTTCGTTGCGGCCAATCTGGCGGCGGTGGTTGCCCAGAGCGGACAGCGGGTGCTGGTGATCGACGGTGACATGCGCATGGGTTCCCTGCACAAGGTGGTCGGCGGCAAGGCGGACAAGGGCCTGTCTGAGCTGATCTCCGGGCAGGCCGAGCTGGCGGAAGTCGTCAGGCCGGTAGCGTCGCTGGACAATCTCCACTTCATTTCGCGCGGAAAGGTTCCGCCCAATCCGTCCGAGCTGCTGATGAATGCCAAGTTCTCGGATGTGGTCAATCACCTCAAGTCCCTCTACGACCTGGTCATCATCGACACTCCGCCGATCCTGGTGGCGACCGATGCATCCGTCATCGGACACCATTGCGGCACGGGCCTTCTGGTGGTTCGCTTCGGTCTGAATCAGGTACGTGAACTCGCCGTGGCCAAGCAGCGCTTCGAGCACGACGGCGTGGTAATCAAGGGCGCCATCTTCAACGCGGTGGAGAAGCGCAGCAGCGGCTACTACTCGTATGCCTACTACGAGCTTGGCGGGGCGTCTTCATGAGTGAAGTCGCCCTCCAGAAGCCGGGGCGAACACGAATGATCACGCGTGTCCTTCTGCGTTGGCCGGATCTTCCCGTGGGAGGCGGTCACGCAGAAGGGCGGCTGCCAGGTGTCATCGGCCTGGCAGCAAGGACAGCACCCGTCATGGAAGACACCGCGAAGGGGAACGCGGCATCGCTGGCACATTCATCTTCGCCTGCAAGGGCGAAGTCTTCGAAGAACCGGGATAACGTCCATGAAGAATTTTGCGCTCATCGGGGCGGCGGGATACATCGCGCCGCGCCACATGCAGGCGATCAAGGCAACGGGAAACATGCTGTTGGCGGCTTTCGATCCCAACGATTCGGTTGGCATCATCGACAGTCATTTCCCCAATGCGGACTTCTTCACTGAGTTCGAGCGTTTCGACCGCCACGTCGACATGCGTCGGCGCGCGCGCAACGGTGGCCAGATCGACTACGTCGCGATCTGCTCACCCAATTACCTGCATGACTCGCACATGCGCTTTGCGCTCCGTTCGGGTGCGCACGCCATCTGCGAGAAGCCGGTCGTGCTCAATCCGTGGAATATCGATGGACTCGAGGAGATCGAGCAGGAGACAGGAAGGAAGATCAACACCATCCTGCAGCTGCGCCTTCATCCGGCCATCATTGCGCTTCGCGACAAAGTAGCGCGCGAGCGACGGAGTACGAAGTACGAGGTAGAGCTTGCCTATGTCACCTCGCGCGGCCATTGGTACCTGCAGAGCTGGAAGGGTGACCAGAAGAAGTCCGGTGGCATCGCCACCAATATCGGCGTGCACTTCTTCGACATGCTGCACCACATCTTCGGAAAGCTGCAGTCGAATGTTGTTCACCTGAGCAATGACACCAAGGCGGCGGGCTACCTGGAGTACGAGCACGCCCGCGTGCGCTGGTTCCTGTCCGTTGACGTGGAGGACGTTCCGGCTGCTCTTCGCGACACCGGCCTGCGCACCTACCGGTCGATCACCGTCGATGGGGATGAGATCGAGTTCTCCGGCGGCTTCACCGACCTGCACGACCGCAGCTACGTGGAGATTCTGGCGGGGCGCGGTTTTGGGCTGGAGGAGTGCCGGACGGCGATTGAGACAGTGGCCGCCATTCGCGGTGGAAAGCCCATGTCTCGCGATGTCGATTCTCACCCCTTCCTCGCAAGGAAAAAGATTGCATGAGCCACTATCAACATCCGTCCGCGATTGTCGATGACGGGGCAAGGATCGGCGACGGATCGCGCATCTGGCACTTCGTGCATGTGTGCGGCGGCGCACGCATCGGCAGGAACGTGTCGCTCGGACAGAACGTTTTTGTGGGAAACCGTGTCGTTATTGGCGACGAATGCAAAATCCAGAACAACGTGTCGGTCTACGACAACGTCACGCTGGAGGATGGCGTCTTCTGCGGTCCCAGCATGGTATTCACCAATGTCTACAACCCTCGTGCGCTGATCGAGCGCAAGGACGAGTATCGGGACACGCTGGTCAGGAAGGGCGCCACGCTCGGCGCCAACTGCACCATCGTCTGTGGCGTCACCATAGGTGAATTCGCCTTCATCGGCGCGGGCGCCGTGGTCAATCACGATGTGCCTGCCTATGCGCTGATGGTGGGTGTGCCCGCCAGGCACGTGGGCTGGATGAGTGAGTATGGCGAGCAGCTGGACCTTCCCCTGGAGGGTCATGCCGAGCAGGTGTGTTCCCGCTCCGGCAAGCGCTATGTCCTGCGTGGACGAACCCTGGAAACGCAGGGGGCGGTTGCATGATCGATTTCATTGACCTCAGGCAGCAGCAGAAGCGCATCCGGGGCCGTATCGAGGCCGGCATCGCGCGCGTGATGTCGCACGGGCAATACATCCTTGGCCCTGAGGTGGACGAGCTCGAGACCAAGCTGGCCCACTACGCCGGCACCGAGTTCTGCATCTCCGTGGCCAACGGTACCGATGCGCTGCAGATTGCGTTGATGACACTGGGCATCGGCCCGGGAGACGAAGTGATCGTGCCCGGTTTCACCCACATATCCACGGCCGAGGTGGTGGTTCTGCTGGGTGCCAAGCCGGTGTACGTGGATATCGATCCGCAGACCTACAACCTTGACCCCAGCCTTCTGAGTGGGCTGGTATCGCCTCGCACGAAAGCGATCATTGCCGTGTCGTTGTACGGGCAGTGCGCGGACTTCGACGCCATCCACGAGGTGGCCGGCAAGCACGGTATTCCCATCATCGAGGATGGGGCCCAGAGTTTTGGCGCCACCTACAAGGGGCGACGCAGCTGCAATCTGAGTGTCATCGCCTGCACCAGTTTCTTTCCCAGCAAACCACTGGGTTGCTATGGCGATGGTGGTGCCATCTTCACCAACGACGCCGGGCTCGAGAAAGTCGGGCGGCAGATCGCACGGCATGGGCAGGATCGCCGCTATCACCATGCGCGCATCGGCGTTAACAGCCGGCTGGATACCCTTCAGGCAGCCATCCTGCTCGCCAAGCTGGAGATCCTGGACAGCGAGATGCGACGTCGTTCGGAAGTGGCACACCGCTACGATCAGTTGTTGGCGGGCACCGACCTCATCGGTGTGCCGCGCATCGACGATCACAACACCAGTGCCTGGGCGCAGTACACCGTGCGGGTGCCCAAGCGGGACGAGGTGCGCAAGCATCTTGAATCCGTCGGGGTGCCCACGGCGGTGCACTATCCGATTCCCTTGAACAGGCAGCCGGCATTGCTGGATGGCGATAGCCGACTGGCGATGTGTGATGAGGCAGCGGCGCATGTTCTGAGCCTGCCGATGTCTCCCTATCTCGAAGCATCTCAGCAGGACTTCATTGCCGCTGCGCTGGTATCGAGCGTTTCCAGGTGACATTGCGTTCGAGGTCGGGCGTATGAAAAAGCTCATCTTTGGAAAGTGCTACGCGTTCTCTGGCGAAGTGGACCATCAGGTCTGGCTGGCCGAGTGCCTGGCGTTGTATGCGGACGCCGGCGATCGGGAGGCAGAGGTGGAGATCGTCATCTCCAGGGATGTGTCATCCGATGCACCGCTGGCGATCAACCCACGATTCCACCGCAAGCTGGAAGATGGCATGTTGACGTCCTTCCCAGCCGTGGACGTTACCTGGCGCTGGGGCAGGAACGGCTGCCTGATGGTGGACGCTGTCTTCCGCCTGCGGGATGGCATCAAGCAGCGCGTAAAGAAGCTGCTGTCGATGGAGTACGCCACGGACGTGGAGTACTTCGAGCAGATACTGCATGAGTTCGTGCTGGTCCCGTCGACCTACTTCTTCAATGACCTTGCGCCCGTACACGCCTCTTGCATGACGGTGGACGGCTCGGCCTGCCTTCTGGCAGGTACCGGTGGCGCGGGCAAGTCGGCGGCGATGCTTGCCATGCGCCGCAGCGAGCGGGTGGGTTTTGTATGTGACGACATCGCCATCATGTCCAGCGGCTCACCCGCCGGCTCGATGGTCTACGCGAACATGGCCTGGCCGAAGATCTACGGCTACGACTGCTTCGGCAACGAGCTGGGTGACCTGATACTCGAAGGTCGTGGCTGGGTCGATCGCACCCATTTCCGGGTGAAGAATTGGATCGATCCGGCCATCGTGCGCAGGAAGATCCGGCCAGATCATCTTTACCGGGAAATCGAACCGATCGCGGCACCGGCCTCACGCCTGTACTACGTGGTCCGCGAGGGCATTCCCGAGATACGCATGTCGGGGCTGGGCGTGAACAGCGCGGTGGAGATGACGGTAGCCGTCATCGGCGCCGAGTACAGCATTTTTCACGACCATCTCCACTGGGAAAAATACAACGCACTGGCCACCGGGCGGACGGCCATGCTCACCATGGACGAGGTAATGGCCAACTGGCGTTCGGTGCTGGGGAAATGCCTTTCGGGCATCTCCTGCTTCAAGTTGAGTGTTCCCTTCGATATGGATCACGCCATGTATCGACGACGCATGGTCGAGATACTCATGGGTGAGCTGGTGGTTCAGTGATGCGTATCGTGATTCTTACCAACGCCTATCCTTATCACCCGGGTGAGCAGTTCATCGATGACGAGATCGGTTACTGGGCAGAGCACGAGGAGGCCAGAGTTACCCTGATGCCGGCGGTGGCTCATGGCGAGCCGAGGCCGCTTCCGGCGGGCATGAGCATCGACACCACGTTTACCTCGGGCCGTTGGTTTGGTCGGCTGAAGGCCGTGGCCGAAGCGCTATTCAGCGACATATTCCGCCATGAAATTGATCATCTCCGTCGTACCCGGAAGCTGGAGTGGCGCACCATGGTGCGTGCGCTGCTTCACAGCTCCAAGGTGCTGCAGCAGGCCAGCCAGCTGACGCGCTACGCCGAGCGGAACGGGGATATCGATGTTGCCTATTGCTACTGGAATGACACCCAGTCGTACGCTGCCGTCCTGGCCAAGGCACGGGGCAGGGTGCGTCGGGTGGTTTCCCGTGTCCATGGCGTTGATCTGTACGAGCCAAGGCGATATCGCGACTACATGCCGCTGAAGCGCCAGTTCATTGGAGGCTACGATCGGATCTTCGTGCTTTCCTCGCACGCCGCTGCATATATGGCTGCCACGTATGGCGCTCTACCCGAGCGGATGGAACTGATTCCGTTGGGTGTGCCGCTGGAGGAATCGCTGTCTCGCCCGAGTCCGGATGGCAGCGCCCACATCGTGTCGGTTTCCTTCTGTCTACCGGTCAAGCGACTGGAGCGGATCGTGGATGCGCTGGCGATGTTCGCGCGGGAGAATCCCGCGCTGTCAGTGAAATGGACGCATGTGGGGGGCGGTCCGTTGCTCGATGCAACCCGGGAACTGGCCAGGAGCCGGCTGGGTGGCATCGCCAATCTGTCTTTCGAGTTCATGGGCTTCGTGCCGCATGAGAACGTGAAGCGCGTCTTCCTGGATGAGCCCGTCGACGTCATGGTGAATGCCAGCGAGTCGGAGGGGACGCCGGTCTCCATCATGGAGGCGATGAGCGCAGGCGTTCCTGCCGTAGCGCCCAACGTAGGTGGCATTTCCTACGTGGTATCCAATCGCTGCGGTGCGCTGTTGAGTGGAAGCCCTGACGGTCGTGAGATCTCCGAAGCCATCGCGAGAGTTGCCCTTGGCAAGGACCGGGACGTGCTTCGATCGAATGCGCGAATCGAAATCGAGAACCGGTTTGATGCATCAAGGAACTACCGGGATTTCATTGCCAACGTGATCAGTGTGGGGGCGACCTGAATGAATATCGCGCGCGTCGTTTCGTTACCTCTCGCGAATGCGTTGAAGCACCCGATGGGATGGTGGCAATGGTAAACATCAGGACCATCCTCGCGTTCGCCATGGGTCCTGTCGCCACTGCGGTGATAGGCCTGATGACGGTGCCTGCGATTGCCTGGATCTTCTCGCCGAAAGACGTTGGTCGACTCAACATGGTTCAGGTGTCGGTCTCGTTTGGCGTACTACTATTCAATCTCGGTCTTGATCGCGCTTATGTGCGCGAATATCACGAATGGAGCGACCGCGGCGCCTTGCTCAAGGCATGTTTCGCGCCGGGATTTGCGTTGATGCTGCTGGCGGTACTGATCAGCATTCCATTCGATGATCGCATTGCTGAATGGCTGTTTGGCTCAAGCCACGTCGTGTACTACTGGATACTCGTTGCTTGCGTGATCGTAAGCTTCGTGTCGCGATTCCTTTCTCTCATCCTGCGAATGCAGGACCGCGGCGTCGCCTTCTCCATGAGCCAGATCCTGCCAAAGATCATTCTTCTGGTAGTGATGGGAGTGTTCCTTTTGCCGATTTTCGAAAGATCATTTGGTGAACTGGAAGTGGCGTATCTCCTGTCGCTGCTGTCGGTGCTGTTCATCTACAGCTGGAACACCTGGCGAGAGTGGTTTCCTGCAGTCAAGGCCACCGTTTCGCGAAGCCAGGTAAACCACCTGCTGAGTTATGGCGTTCCACTGATCTTTGCCGGCGTGGCGTTCTGGGGACTGGATGCGACCAGCTCCATTGCACTGCGAAGCCTTTCGACGCTGCCGGAACTGGCCATCTATTCGGTATCCATGAGCTTTGCTGGTGTGGGCGTGGTGTTCCAGACCATCTTTACCGTGCTGTGGGCGCCGATGGTCTACAAGTGGGTGGCCGGTGGCGTGGATATGCGACGCGTGGACGATATTGCGCACCAGGCGCTTGCCGTGGTCTGCACGCTGTGGGTGGTGACGGGCAGCGTGTCCTGGCTGACCGATTTCGTGTTGCCCGAGCACTACGCCAAGGTGAAGTACCTGATGTTGTGCAGCATGGGCCAGCCTCTGCTATACACCCTGTCGGAAATCACCTGTGTCGGCATCGGCATCACGCGTCGCTCCATGCTGTCGCTGTGGTCGACGATTGCTGCCCTGGCCGTGAATGTCGCCGGCAGCATCCTGCTGGTGCCTTCGCATGGCGCGTCCGGTGCTGTGGCCTCCAATGCCATCGCGTTCCTGGTGTTCTTCGTGGCGCGAACGGAGGCATCGGCCTATGTGTGGCGGAACTTTCCCCGGGTTCGCCTCTATCTGTTCGTGACCGCTGCGGTGGCGCTGTCGATAGCCACGCTGGCCATCGGCCCCGAGAGCCAGGTATCCGCCAGCCTGATCTGGGTTGCCCTGCTGCCTGTGGTGCTTTGGTGCTTCCGCAACGAATGGATGGTCATGTACCGGTCGCTGCGTAGCGCCGTCAAATCCGAATTCTTCGCTGCCGAGCCTGGAAGTGGGCCTGGAACGGTTTCATGACTGCCATGGCTGGCCGGACTATCGAGTGCATGTTCTGCCCTACCGCGATGGTCTTGCGGGGCAGTGCACGCAGACACGGCGGAATCCCGGCGCCCTGATCGGGCTGAGGGTGGCGTCGTCGCCAGAATGAGGGCAAGCATGTGAGCAAGATCAACCTGTTCGTTTTTGCCGCGCATCACTTATCCAACAACATTGCAGCGCAACGCTTCAAGGGGTTGCTGAAGTACCTGGACACCAGCAAGTACCGGGTGTTCGTGTTTGCGCGCGGCGACGAGATGATCACGCCCGATCCGCACGTGGCGGAGGAAGAAGGTGTCGGCGTGTACGCGATCCCCGGGCATTGCGTGGGCAGTGAATCATCGTCGAAGGCTTCCTTGCCCATACTGGCTGCTGCGTTCATCCGGTCCTTGCCCTTTGCGCTGGCGCATGGCGCCGTGGGCTCACGCCAATGGCTGGTCGCCGCGTTGGCGGAGGCCGACCGCCTGTGTCGCGAAAAACTGGACGCCGGCGAGCGCTGTGTGGTCATCGGAAGCTATTCGCCGGTGGATTCCCTGATCGCCGCGGCCAGTCTTTCCGCCCGGCATGACGTGGCCTGCATCCAGGATTTCCGCGACGGACTGGTGTTCGAGTCTCTGGGTCGCGCTGGCTGGCTGCCCGGTCTCGTGCGCGGAATCATCGAGCGTCGGGTGGTGAGTACGCGCGGCCTGATCACCTCGGTGAGCGGTCCCCTGGTGGACGATTTCAAGCGCCGCTACCCGGACAAGCCGGTGGCCATGCTCCCCAACGGGTACGACCCGGACGACTTTGCCGCACTGGACCATGACGAAGCACGCAGCGAACAGGCGGAGGCGTTGCTTGCGTCCACGGTGCCGCCGGGATGGCAGGTGATCGGTCATTTCGGCCGCATTGGCGCCAGTGACAGCTCGGCATCGAAGAGCCTCGAGTACTTCGTCGAGGCCATGAACCAGGACGAAGAGTCGGCTACCCACAAGCGCATGGTGATTTTTGCGGGTGAACTCACCACGTTCGAGAAGGCGGTGCTGGAGCGCGCACAGTTCCCCGTGGCCATGCTGGGACAGGTGGAGCGTGGCCTGGCGCTGCAGTTGATGAAGCGCTGCGATCGCCTGCTTCTGCTTACCGGCTCGCGCGCCAGCTGTGCCACCGGAAAGTTGTTCGAATACCTGGCGGTCGGTGCGGATGTGATCTGCGTATCGGGCATACACAACGCCGCGACAGCCATTCTTGCCGAGTCGAGGTCGGGACAGTCGATCCTGATCAGCCAGGGTGCACAGGGCGTTTTGAAGCTGCAAAAGGCCGTGGCGGCATCGGATGTCGCAGGTCAGCGGGATATCGCCGCCTACAGCAAGGTGGAGCAGGCCAGAGTGCTTGATCAATGGCTTTCAAAGGAGGTGCTGGCATGAGCGCCGGGGACAGTCCCGTGACCCGTACGGTGCCGCAGGCGCCGCCTTCGCAGCTGCCCATGGGCGGTACCTACCGGCTGACGGTGCGGCATATCTTTCTTGCATCCGCCTTCGTGCTGCTTCTGCTTGCGGTGGTGATCCCCAACTCGCTGCCCATACCCACGGCGGCGATGATGGGTTTGACTTGCCTGTTCGCCTTGCCGGGTTTCCGGTTTGGCCAGGGCATCCGAAACCTGCTAACGCTGTATATCTATGGCGTCATCGTGAGCATCATTTATCTGATCGTGGGCGGGATGCACGATGCGCCGCTGGTCGGCCTGGCCCAGATCGCCGCGGTCTACATCGTCTCCCCGTTGGCCTGGATACTGATTGCCGATGGCCTGTGCCGGTACCTGGACATGGACCGGCTGATTGAATGGTTCGTGATGCTGACGCTGCTGTGTGCCGCCAGCGTGGCGTTGTTCTTCTATCTCTTCCTGCGGCATGGCGCATCCGCCGTTGCGTTCTTCTTCGAGGGGGCCAACGTCAACCTCAACGAGGGGTTCTCGGGCGCCACGATGCACGTGTACGGCTCGATGATCTTCCTTGCAGGCGGCTTCTTCAGCTCGCCGGAACTCATCAAGCACAGGGTCCTTCGCTTCGCTCTTCTTGGCATGTTGTTCATCTGTGCGCTGACGTCGGGGCGTTCGGCGCTGATTCTTTCCGTGCCGACCGGCTTCGTGCTGGGCATGCTGCTGTCGTCGCGCACCGTGGGTCATGCGAAGACGTCAGTGATCACCCGCACGGTGCGTTACGGCCTGCCATTGACCATCGCCGTCGTCGCCGTGCTTTTCCTGCTGCAGGCCTATACCAAGATCAGCCTGCCGGTGGTGATCAACGCGGTGACGTCGAAGGTGGCATCGGGTGGCGGTGACGCTCGATCGCAGATGGGTGCCTCGCTCTACGCGGGCATTCTGGAGAACGGTGGCCTGGGTTCCGGGCACGGCGTGGGCGTCAGGTTCGTCAGCGACGCGTTGCATCCCTGGCGATACGAGCTGGTGTGGCTGGCCACGCTCTACCGTGTGGGCCTGCTGGGGACGATCATCTATGTCCTGCCGTTCTTCCTGTATGTCGCATGGGTGGTCAAGCTGGCGATTTCCTGTCGCCTCACCTCGGCGCAGAAGTTCATGTTCAGCGGATTCGTCTGCGCCTTCCTCGGCACCAACACCAACCCCTATATCGAAGCCTTCTCCCTGCAATGGATGTACGCCATTCCGCTGGTGGCGATGTTTGTCGAATATCCGATGATCCTCAAACGGATGCCCAAATGAAGCGGGTCAAGGTATTGCTGTTTTCCAGGTACTCACGACGCGGCCCCAGTTCACGGCTGCGCAGCCTGCAATACCTGCCATTGCTGGAAGAGCAGGGCATTGATGTGCAGGTACAGGCCTTGTTTCCGGATGCCTATCTCGAATCGCTCTACGAGGGAAAAGGCAAGTCGGCTCGCTACAAGGGTCTGCTGTACGGCGGAAAGCGCATGATGCAGCTGCTGCGCGAGGACGATTTCGACCTGACCTGGATCGAGGGCGAGTTGTTTCCCTACCTGCCCAGCTGGATCGAAGCAGCGTTGCTCCGCTCCAACCGGCCCTACGTGGTCGACTATGACGATGCGCTGTTCCACCGCTACGACCTCTCGTCGAGTGCGCTGGTCAGGCGATTGCTGGGCCGAAAAATTGACGAGGTCATGCGCAGGGCCTACTGCGTGGTGGCCGGGAATGGCTATCTGGCTGATCGCGCCGCGAGTGCCGGGGCAACCCGTATCGAGATCATCCCCACCGTGGTGGATGACGATCGCTACAACGTCACTCCTCACGACGGGAACCGGCAGCCCGTGATCGGCTGGATCGGCTCCCCGGCTACTGAGGACTACGTGCTGGAGTACGGCGAACTGCTTGAAAAGGTGTGCCTCGCCAACCAGGCGCGGCTGTTGCTGGTCGGTGCCAAGGACGACGCGGCCGGGCATTTCACCGAGATCAAGCCCGAAGTGATGGCATGGTCGGAGGACACCGAGGCCGACGCCATTGCCCGCATGGACATCGGCATCATGCCGTTGCGCGACAGCCCGTGGGAGCGCGGCAAGTGCGGCTACAAGATCGTGCAGTACATGGCCTGCGGATTGCCGGTGGTGGCTTCTTCGGTGGGGGCGAACATCGACATCGTGGACCATGGCCAGAACGGTTTCCTCGCCTCGGACGAGGTGGAGTGGCGAGACGGCCTGCAGCGCCTTATCGACGATCCACGCCTGCGCCATCGCATGGGGCGGGCCGGGCGCCGACGCGTCGAGGATCACTACAGCATCCGGCAGCAGGCCCCCCGGCTTGCCGCCGTGCTGCGTACCGCGGGGGGCTGCTGATGTGTGGCATCACGGGCTTCTGGCGCATGGAAAGGGGCGGCGGCCAGGGCCTGCGCGAGCAGGTCCAGGCCATGTCGACACGACTGAAACATCGCGGGCCTGACGACTGTGGTTTCTGGTGTGACGAGGAAACCGGCATCGCGCTCGCCCAGCAGCGTCTTTCCGTGCTGGATCTGTCGGAGGCTGGGCACCAGCCCATGCCCTCGGCCTGCGGGCGATACGTGGCGGTGTTCAACGGGGAGATATACAACCACGTCGACCTGCGTGATCGTCTCGCGGGAGAGGGCGTGGCGGTGGCCTGGCGCGGTCACTCCGACACCGAGACGCTGATGGCGTGCTTCGTGGCCTGGGGCGTCGAGGAAACCTTGCGCTCGTGCGTGGGCATGTTCGCGTTCGCGCTATGGGATCGCCAGCGCCGGGAGCTCACGCTCGGGCGCGATCGCATGGGTGAGAAGCCGCTGTACTACGGCTGGCAGGGCGATACCCTGATCTTCGGTTCGGAACTCAAGGCGCTGAAGGCGCATCCTGCGTTTCGCGCGGAGATTGATCGAGATGCGCTGGCATTGTTTCTTCGCCACGACTGCATACCTGCACCGCATACCATCTACCGTGGCTTCCACAAGTTGCGTCCTGGCTATCTGCTCAAGGTCACCAGCGGATCGCGACGGGAGTCGCAGCAGTGGCCCTACTGGCGCTACAACGAAGCCGTGGACTCCGCATCAGCCACCCAGTTCGGTGGTACCGATCAGGAAGCGGTGGATGCACTGGAGCATCGCCTCGGCGACAGCATCAGCACGCAGTTGCTTTCCGACGTGCCCCTCGGAGCCTTCCTGAGCGGTGGCATCGACAGCAGCACCGTGGTGGCGCTGATGCAGGCGCGCAGCAGACGGCCGGTCAAGACCTTCACGATTGGGTTTGCCGAGGACGGTTACGACGAAGCCGCACATGCGCGCGCGGTGGCGGCGCACCTGGGCACCGAGCACACCGAGTTGTATGTCAGCCCGGACGACGCGCTTTCGGTGATTCCGAAGCTGCCTTCCATTTTCTGCGAGCCATTCGCGGACAGCTCGCAGATTCCCACCTACCTGATCAGCCAGCTGGCACGTCAAAGCGTGACGGTGGCACTCAGTGGCGATGGTGGCGACGAACTTTTCGGCGGGTATAACCGCTATCTCGCCGCCCGCACCACCTGGGGGCGCATGCAGCATCTTCCGCTGCCGGCACGTCGTGCCCTGGCCGGTGCGCTTCGCGCCGTGACGCCCGGAGCGTGGGACAACATCATGGAACGGGTCAAGCCGCTGCTGCCGCGCAAGTGGCATCTCGCCCGCGCGGGCGAGAAGGCGCACAAGTTGTCCGAGGTGTTGACCTTGTCATCCGGGCAGGACTATCTGCTCAACCTGGCCAGCTGCTGGAAGGATCCCGCATCCATCGTGGTGGGCGCGCGCGAACCCGCCACCGTGCTGACCGATCCGGCGGCGTGGCCGCGCATCGACGACCTGGCGCAGTGGATGATGGCGATGGATGCGCTGAGTTATCTGCCGGACGACATCCTGGTGAAGGTCGATCGCTCGGCCATGGCCAACAGCCTTGAGACCCGCGTGCCGATGCTGGATCACCGCGTGGTGGAGTTCGCTTTGCGTATGCCGCTGGATCTGAAGATCCGCGACGGGCAGGGCAAGTGGATTCTCCGGCAAGTGCTGCACCGTTACGTGCCGAAAGAACTGATCGAACGACCCAAGATGGGTTTCGCCTTGCCTGTGGATCAATGGCTGCGCGGTCCACTGCGCGAATGGGCCGAGGCATTGCTGAGTGAAAAGCGGTTGCGCGAGGAGGGATTCTTTGACCCCGCGCCGATCCGCCGTACGTGGAAGGAACACCTGAGCGGCCGACGCAACTGGCAACGCCAGTTGTGGACCGTGCTCATGTTCCAGGGATGGCTTGAGGAAAACCAGGGGGCATCGTGACAGTGGCCGGTTCATCGCATGGCGACATCCATGGCTGGCCATTGCCTTCAACAGCGCGTCGAAGACGGCGCGTGAGGTGCATCCATGAAAGCCGTTCTGTTCGCCAACACCGACTGGTACCTCTATAACTTTCGACGAAGCCTGGCCATGTCCCTGCTCAGGGCGGGCTACGACGTGTTGCTGATTTCGCCGGACGGGCCCTATGGTCCGCGCCTGCGCGAGCTTGGCCTGCGCTGGGAACCGCTGCCGATGGAGCGGCGCAGCCTCAACGTACTGCGCGAAAGCGCGTTGCTGTTGCATCTGGTTCGCATGCTGCGGCGCGAACAGCCCGACGTGGTCCATGGGTTCACCATCAAGTGCGCCGTGTATGGCTCGCTTGCCGCGAAGATGGCGGGCATACCCGCTCGCATCAATGCAGTGGCAGGCATGGGGTACGTGTTCACCAGCGACCAGCTCAAGGCGCGCCTGCTGCGCCCGGTGGTGCGCGGCCTGCTGAAGCTCGCCCTGGGCGGGGAGCAGGGGCGCTTGATACTGCAGAATTCCGATGATGTGAAACTGTTCCGGCAGGCTGCGCTGGTCGAGCCTGCCCATATCCGCCTCATCCGCGGCTCGGGTGTGGACTGCGGGAAGTTTGCCGGCAACTCGCCCCGAAAGAACCGCGAGGGCGCCACGCGCATCCTGCTGGCCAGCCGCATGCTGTGGGACAAGGGCATCGGCGAATACATCGCCGCACTGCGTCTGCTTCGAAACCGGGGCTATACCGTGCAGGCCATGCTGGCCGGAACGCCGGATCCGGGTAACCCGGCGGCCATTCCCGAACAGACCTTGCGCGAATGGGTGGACGAGGGAACCGTGACCTGGCTGGGCCACGTGGACGACATGAATGCCTTGTTGGCTTCGGTGGATATCGTGGTGTTGCCGAGTTATCGCGAGGGCCTGCCACGAACTCTGGTCGAGGCGGCGGCCTGCGCGCTGCCATTGATCACGACAGACGTTCCCGGTTGCCGCGAAGTCGTTGCCGATGGCGTTGACGGCTTGCTTGTGCCAGTGCGCAGCGTGGAGCCGCTTGCGCAGGCCATGCGTCAGTTGCTGGACGATCCCGCCCTGGCGCGACGGCTGGGAGAGGCCGCGCGCACCAAGGCGCGTAACTATTTTGATGAGCGCATCGTCATCGAGCGCACGCTGGGCGTTTACGCCGAACTGTGCGGCCCTGGCCAGGAAGCCAGGCAGAGGCGCTACGGCTGACCTGCGCTATCCCCTGTGATCCCACTGTCGCCAAGGCTCGAACGCCTGCACTGACCCCCTGGACCGCCCACCATCGGAGCAATGCCATGTCGCCTTCCACGAAGGTCGTGAACGTACTGGACTTCATCCCCAAGCCCGAGCAAGCCGCCATACGCAAGGGCACAAGCACCTACGACTGCACCAGGGATATCCAGTCGGCCATCAACGCGGGTTCCCGCGTGTACATTCCCGCCGGAATCTACCCGGTCACGCAGCTCAACCTGAAGTCCGACTTCGAAATGTACGGCGACGGTGCAACCACCGAACTGCGCGCCTTCGACAAGTCGCTGGCCTGCGAATTCATGCTGGTCACCTACATCCGGGATGGCGGCACTACCAACCCGGCCGACAACATGCGCAACATCCATCTGCACGATTTCAAGCTTGAAGGCCGCGTGGACGAGTTCGGTTACTCGCAGTACTACTACCTGCTGGCGGTCAATGCGACGTCCGACCTGACGGTGGAGCGGGTCGTGTTCCGTGGCTTCCGGGGCGACGGCATGTATGTCGGATCGGGCACGTTGAAGTCGACGGAACGCCACAACCAGCGCGTGGTCGTGCGCGGCTGCATGTTCGATGGCGTGGTGAGGGACAACCGCAACGGTCTGTCCATCATCGACTGCGATCACCTGCTGGTGGACGACTGCATTTTCCAGAACATCGGAAATGCCCAGCTGTCGCACTCGGTGGGCGGCATCGACTTCGAGCCGGACCACGACTGGAGCATCTACCGCGATGTGCTCATCACCCGCTGCAAGTTCATCGATATCAGCAGCACCAACACCGCGGGCATCACTTTCTTCAATGGCCATCAGAAAAACGACAACATCCATAACTGGGTGGTGGTCGATTGCCAGTTCGAGAACTGCTATTGGGGTATTGATACATCCGCCAAGGCGAAGACGGTCGACAGCACGCCGGACTTTCTTACGGTGCTGAACTGTCGCTTCTACAACTCGGTGCGCTGGGATATCTCGGTGGGCGGCCTGAGTCGCGCGCAGGTCAGTGGCTGCACCTTTGCACGGACACCGGGTTCAGGGCCCGGCGGTGACGCCATTCGGTTGGGCGCGATCGCCTCCAAGACCAGCCGAAATGCTGTCCTTCCCGTCATTACAGGCAATCAATTCCAGGGCATTCGCCCGCAGATGGGAGCTATTGGTGTGCTGGGTGCGACTGGGCTGGTGTGCGCCGGTAATACCTTCATCGACATCTATGGTTCCTGCATTGCTTTTTCGCAGGATTCATCGCCCGATGGCCAAAGGAAGATCGACAGCGTGGTCATCTCCGGCAATGTCGCCAAACTGAGTTCCGTGGCAATGAGCAAGGCCGTGCCCATGACCTTCATGAGCACCAACGAGGACATGCGAACCACGAAGGGCGATCTGTCGCTGCAGAAGTCGTTCGAATACGACAACGACACCAACGGATTGCATAAAACCGCTGCCGGCGCCCTGATCAAGTTCGTGGGGGCCGGCTAAGCGATGACCACCACGGTTCATCGCACCGTGGTGGTCGATTCGCGCGCCGTTCCCAGCGCACGGGAAGGGCGCTCCGGGGGCGCCGCTACCTGCTCGCGGTGTGCCGCGTTAATGGGGGGCTGACTGGTATTGGCGGCAGGGCGGGTGGCGGCACGAACGCCCCGGGGGATGCTCGCGGGCTGAGCACGCAGGTCTTTCTCGTGCTGAGCCGCCTCCTGCTTGAGCCACGCGCGCGTCGTGAAAAGACCGTAGGCAAACATCAGCACGATGAACGTAGCAAGGCGGGCACCGGGCGAGGGAACCCGGTCGCGCAGCGTGGCGCCGACGAAGGCGATGGACACCGCGATGGCGATAAGCACGACCAGCGTGGAGCGGGGCCCCAGCCCGGCACGCATCAGGATGTGGTGAATATGGCCGCGATCCGGCTTGAAGGGTGATTTCCCCTGGCTCATGCGGCGACACATGACCGAGAGTGTGTCGCACACGGGAAGCCCCACGCACCACAGCACGTCGACCGGGGAAAGGTTGGACTCCGGCACCTGGCTCATGCGGATCAGGGTCCAGGCAAGCAGGTAGCCGATCAGCATGCTGCCGGCGTCGCCAAGGAAGATCTTGTTGCCCATCACGCCGAGGTTGGCCAGCAGGTAGGGCAGCGATGCCATGGCGAGCAGGATGAGCAAGACCAGCGAGCTGCGCAGCGTCGAGGTGCCGACGAACATCGCGATCGCGGCGATGGAGACCAGTGCCAGGCTGCCGGCGAGGCCATCGATGCCATCCATCATGTTGAACGCGTTGACCAAACCGATGATGGCGATGATGGTCACGGGTGGTCCCAGCCATTCCAGCTCGATGTCATGGCCGAACAGGGTGCCCAGGGTGTGGATGTAGACGCCCGAGACGGCGATGACCGTGACTACGGACGCAGCCTGGATGAACAGCCTGCCTCTGACACTGAGGTCGAAGCGGTCGTCCAGCGCACCGATGAAGGTGAGGAGCGCCGCCGTGCTGATGATCGATTTCTCGAACCAGTGGAATTGCCCGTAACAGGCCGCCCCGACGGTGACGCCCATGAAGATGGCGAGGCCACCGACCAGCGGTATTTTCCCCACGTGTTGCTTGCGCTTGCTCGGATGGTCGACCAGGCCGAACAGCACGGCATAGCGACGCAGTACCACGATGGCTATCGCCGAGGTACAGGTGGCAAGCAGACAATCAACGAGAATACGAGGCTCCTGCACGGCATTTCCTCCGCGGTGTTGCATGAGCCCCCTGATTTGCACGACCCCGCCCGAAACGCGTTCAGGTGGTTGATGGAGTCGCTTGGTGCTTTCGTCCTGAAGCGGCCAGCATGGTGCTTGTCAAAGCGTCATCGGGCCGATGGTGAGAGAGCGGGCGGTCTTTGCTCTCATGTCGAACCTACCATCATTTGATGAAGCCTTTGTTGCTTCCCGAACGCGCTGTTCAGCGCAGCGTTGTTCAGGTGGCTATCCGGTACATCGCGAAGACGCATGCGCGTCTTCGCAGTGGTGATGGCGCTGGGCATCTCAGCGGAATTTGAGTATTCGCCGTGATGCCTGCGACGTTCATGAATCGAATGCGTCAGTGCGTGGCGCTGTAGTTGGCTGCCGCCGCGCTGGTGACGATGGTCGCCGAGGGAAGCAGCTGACTGATCACGCGGTTCCAACGCGTAATGCCCGCGGCACCGACGAAGACCACGTCGCCGGGCTTGACCATGAACTCGTCGCCAAGTGCAAAAGCGGTGGGCGAGCGCGCATCAAGCTGGAACACCTTGGGTGGCGTGTTCTCGAGGTTCTTCGCGCCACGTATGACGTAAACCTCCTTGCCGCTGGAGGTGTTGGGGTTGAGCCCGCCTGCGCGACCGATGGCCTGCGTCAACGAGAGATAGGCCACCGTGCGGAAAGGCACCGGTGCGGGTCGCATCACTTCGCCCATCACGTACACCTCCTTGGTGTCGTTGTAGGGAAGGAAGATGCGGTCGCCGGCCTTCAGGTAGATGTCATTGGGAATATTCGGCAGGTTGGCGAAGGTGGAGAGGTCGATATGGTAGTCATGTCCGTCGCGACTGAGCACCAGGTCGGATACGTTGGCCTGGTCGGCATTGACCGTGGCGATGCCGATGGCCTGCCCCAGAGTCAGCGGAACGGCTGTGACGCTTTGCGGATCCGTCTTCATGAAGGCGCCCTGCAACACGACCTTCTGGCTGTTGAAGCCAACCACGTTGATGTCGACCTGTGGCTTTTCGATGTATTTGGCCAGCTTGGCCGTAATGTTCTGCCGAAGCTCCTCAATCGTGAGGCCGGCGACTTTGGTTGATCCGAGGTAGGGGTAGAACAGGGTTCCGTCGGAGCGGACCAGTCGGCCATTGGCCTGTGTCTGTTGCTGTACGCCGGCCGGGGACGTCAGCTCCGGGTGATCCCATACCGTGATGTAGAGCTGGTCGCCGGGACCGATTCGATAAGGCTCGGGCTTGTAGTCGAGCAAGGCCTGGGGCACGGCCGCATTCAATGAGGCGCGGTTTGCGTCGAGAAGCTGGGGGGTGATGTCCACCAACTGGATCTCGCTGCTGTCTTTTGGTGTGCCTCGAACCACGCCATCGCTTGACATGCGTTGACCAGGAGCCATGACACATCCACTGACAAGCACGACATTCACCAGGATCGGCAAGGCGAATTTGATTTTCACGGTCTGTGGACTCCTTTTGGGAAGGTACGTCGCAGAGCGGATCATTCATTGCGTTAGCGAATGAATGACGCGTCGGATCACATGTCCGTTGCGCTCAGGCTGTTGCCTGTATTTCGCCGCGATGGCGCAGGAAAACGAGTTCATCACGTTGCGTGATCAAGCTCTTCAGGTGTCGACCCTTGGAGATGCCTTGGCGTGATCAACTTGAAAACTGGTTGTTGAGAAATGACACACCGCACGTGAACAGGCGTTCAACCAAGCCTTGATCAATATGAATGTGGTGATCGAAATATGGGCGTCTGGACGGCTGCTGTTCATGCCATGAGCGCGCGCTCATCACATCAATGAATGTCGTCGAAACCATGATGTTCTTCATGGTTCGAAGAAAAATTTCCTTCGTCGCATTCATGAACGAAAAATCGCTACTGATAACAAGTCGCTATCGCCAACGACATCCTTGTCTTGCTGTTGGCTGTCGAAGTGGTGCGTTGCGGCGAAGCCCGTCGTGGGCTTTCGGTTGTGCTGCCGTTGTGATTGTCGAAACCAGAATGCGCCCGAGGTTCACGTCGCGAGATCGTGTCGTTGTCGGCATCTTTCGGATGGACCTGTCAGCTGAACGAGGCATGCGTTCATCGTCGACATGCGCAGGAAGACAAGGTTGCCGGCATCGTGCTTACCGATCGGCGTCCAAGGGGTTGTTGAGGACAGGGCATCAGGTCCGCGTTGACGATCCGCACGATTGGGCGAGGAGACGGCATGAAAGTACTTGTCTGCGGTGGTGCGGGTTATATCGGTAGCCACACCTGCGTGAGGCTGCTTGAGCATGGCCACGACGTGGTCATCTTCGATAGCCTGGTCAACAGTTCCATGCACGTCGTGGAACACATCAATGAACTGAGTGGCGCGCGGGCCCGGTTCGTCCATGGCGATATACGCGACGAGGCGGCGCTGAAGGCCGTGCTGGCCAGCGGCGTGGATGCGGTTGTTCATTTCGCAGGGCTGAAGGTGGTTGGCGAGAGCCTGGAGCAGCCGCTGTACTACTTCGACAACAACATCGTGGGCACGATCAGCCTGCTGCGCGCGATGCAGTCTGTCGGCGTGAAGCGCCTGGTGTTCAGCTCTTCCGCCAATGTCTATGGCAACCCCGATGGCGTGCCGATTGCCGAAGATGCCGCCTTGCGGGTGACCAACCCCTATGGGCGGACGAAGCTGGTCATGGAGCAGCTGATCGGTGAGCTGTGCAAGGCCGACCCCGGGTTCAGCGCGATCCTGCTGCGCTACTTCAATCCTGCCGGCGCGCACCCCAGCGGACAGATCGGCGAAGACGCCCATGGCGCACCCAGCAATCTGGTGCCTTATGTGGCTCAGGTGGCTGCGGGTCTGCGCGACCACCTGCAGATATTCGGTAACGATTACCCCACGCGCGATGGCACGGGTGTGCGCGACTACATTCATGTGATGGATCTGGCCGACGCACACATGAAGGCGCTGGACGCGATGGATCGCGTCGGTTGCATCGCCATGAACCTTGGCACGGGGCGCGGTTACAGCGTGCTTGAAGTGGTGGCTGCGTTCGAGCGGGCGTCCGGTCACACCGTGCCCTATGAATTTGTGGAACGGCGTGCCGGTGACGTGGCGGAAGCCTGGGCCGATCCTTCGCTTGCGCAGCAGGTGCTGGGCTGGCGCGCGCAACATGGCCTTCGCCGCATGTGTGAGGATGCGTGGCGCTGGCAGGCGGCACACCCTCATGGTTATGAGCGGATGATCGCGGTGGCCTGAGCACGGTGGTGCTGGCGAAGAGATCGCGCGCGGGACTTGGCTTCCCTCCGAAGGTGGATCACTTCGCAACGCGGGAGAGTGCCGGCCAACGGAACGGTCGGGACGGTCCGGGTAGGGGCGGCTTCACGGGCGATTGCTCATCCGGCACGCATTGGGCGTACTCTTGGTGGCCTCGCCGTCAGGAGGGTCGAATCATGTTCCGACGTACCTGCAAGTTGCTGGCCTTGCTTCCCGCTCTGCTCCTGTTGAATTTCACTGTGCATGCTGCCGAGACGAAGACTCCTGCGGCCGAGATGTCGTTGCAGCAGGCAGTCCAGGGCGATTGGCGTTCGGAAGCCAACAAGGCACGCGATGTTTACCGGCACCCGGTGGAAACGCTGCAGTTCTTCGGCATACAGCCCGGCATGACGGTCATCGAGCTGTCGCCGGGCGGCGGTTGGTATACCGAGATTCTCGCACCCTATCTTGCGGCGCATGGCCAGCTTATCGAGGCGGCACCGCCGAAGGCCGAGAAGTTCACGGCCAAGCTGAAAGGCAACCCGGCCGTGTTCGGCCATATCGCCAAGGTCATTCCGTTTGCGCCGCCCGAGCAGGTGAGCCTTGGGCCCAGTCGTTCCGCCGACATGGTGCTGACATTCCGCAACACGCACGACTGGTTGATCAACAGCCCGGACACGCTGGCGGCCGTGTTCAAGTCGGCCTTTGAGGTGCTCAAGCCGGGCGGCATTCTTGGCATCGAGGAACACCGGGCCAGGCCTTTCTCGGACGGGCAGGCGACTGCCGCCGCGCTCCATCGCATCTCCGAGGATTACATGATCGCGCAGGCGATCAAGGCGGGCTTCCGCCTGGCCGATGTATCGCAGGTCAACGCCAACCCGAACGATCCGGAAGACATCAACATCCATCGTCTGCCGCCCGACCTGTCCGGGCCCGAGGACGAGCACGCGAAGATGAAGGCGATCGGTGAGTCCGATCGCATGACGCTGAAGTTCGTCAAACCCTAGGCGATCGACCGGGCACTGGGGACGCAGGCAGCGCGCGGTATCGTGCCGCGCGCTGCGTTTGTTTCACACGATGCATCGACCGTCGAGGACCCGGCGGCAAGCGGGGTGGTTTGTACCAGCTTTCGCCGGGCAGGGGATCGCTGGCCAGCGTGCGCCTGCCGCTGCCCTGAGCCTGTCGCAATGAACGCGCTGCGATGCCGGCCTGTGAGCGTTGATGTCCGTCGCTGGCACGCTCCTTGAATCTATTCCTCGCAGAGAACGACAACTTCTTCCCCACATGACGTTCCACACCCAGACGAACGCCGCAGCTGTCCGCGGCGATGGGAGGGGCTATGCATCACACAGTGGTTGCTGCGATGGAAATGAACTTCATTCTGGTCGACGAGCTTGACGAACGTATCGACGTCTTCTGTGAAGTCTTCGAGCGGGGCGAATCGGTGTATTGGCGCGCCTGGCTGTATGGCTTTGCCACGTTGCTGGAGACCTTCGAAGGGCACGCGCCCAGTGAAGCGGCCATTGCCGGCCTGATCCAGGCAGAAATCCTGGTACGCGGCATCCGAGCCCAAGTTGACCCTCAGGGGCAGTAACTGACCCGTCGCAGGGCGGCCACGTCATGGCGGCGCCGGCGCGTGGTTCGCGCCCGACGCAGTTGCCGCCCATGGTTGGACTCCCGCAAGGTCCCCGCGGCATGGCGCCCGGCCTGAAGGCCCGTTCACCCCCCGCATTCTGCGATCTTCATCGCCGGAACACTTGTTGTCCGCAACCCTGTCGGCCGGCCATGGCAGGCCGCCCGGCACGTTGACGTGCCTGCATGAGGCGCGCCGACGGCCAGCGTCGGTTCGTGACCAGGAAGAACGCACGTTGAAATACTGCCAGGGAGTATGCAAAATATACTCCTTCCCAGTATCTGGCGAGGCCTGCGATGCCACACACCGCCGAAGAGAAAAAACGCGTGCTTGCCCGCGTGCGTCGCGTCCGGGGCCAGCTCGATGCACTGGAGCTGGCGCTGGAAAAGGGCGCGGAATGCGGGCCCATCCTTCAGCAGATCGCCGCCGTGCGCGGTGCCATCAACGGCCTGATGGCCGGCGTGCTGGAAAGCCACCTGCGCGAGGAGTTCTCCCATCTGGCACAGGCCAACGGCACGCCGGACAAATCCATCGACGAGGTGGTGTCCCTCGTGCGCTCTTATCTCCGCTGACCACGTTCGCACCGCTGTTGCGGTTGCCGATCCACCTTCTTTGCTTCAGGAACAGACCATCATGAAATCACGCGCCGCCGTAGCTTTCGCCCCGGGCAAGCCCCTGGAAATCGTCGAGATCGACGTCGAGCCGCCTCGCAAGGGCGAAGTGCTGGTGAAGATCACGCACACCGGCGTGTGCCATACCGACGCGTTCACGCTGTCGGGTGACGATCCGGAAGGCGTGTTTCCCGCCGTGCTGGGCCATGAAGGCGCCGGCATCGTGGTGGAAGTGGGCGAGGGCGTGACCAGCGTGAAGCCGGGCGATCACGTCATTCCGCTGTACACCGCCGAATGCGGCGAATGCCTGTTCTGCAAGAGCGGCAAGACCAATCTTTGCGTGGCCGTGCGTGCCACCCAGGGCAAGGGCCTGATGCCCGATGGCACCACCCGTTTCAGCTACAACGGCCAGCCGATCTATCACTACATGGGCTGCTCCACCTTCAGCGAATACACCGTGGTGGCCGAGGTCTCGCTGGCGAAGGTGAACCCTGATGCCAACCCCGAACACGTATGCCTGCTGGGCTGCGGTGTAACCACGGGCCTTGGCGCGGTGAAGAACACGGCCAAAGTACAGGAAGGCGACAGCGTGGCCGTGTTCGGCCTCGGAGGCATCGGCCTGGCGGTGATCCAGGGCGCGAAGCTGGCCAAGGCGGGTCGCATCATTGCCATCGACA
Organism: Dyella telluris; assembly: GCF_014297575.1. Classification (NCBI taxonomy): domain Bacteria; kingdom Pseudomonadati; phylum Pseudomonadota; class Gammaproteobacteria; order Lysobacterales; family Rhodanobacteraceae; genus Dyella; species Dyella telluris. Next base: position 4,240,464 of record NZ_CP060412.1, read on the forward strand.
CCAACCCCGGCAAGTTCGAACTGGCACGTAGCTTCGGTGCGACCGATTGCGTCAACCCCAAGGATTTTGACAAGCCGATCCAGCAGGTCATCGTGGAGATGACGGGTTGGGGCGTGGACCACAGCTTCGAGTGCATCGGCAACGTCAATGTGATGCGCGCTGCGCTGGAATGCGCGCATCGCGGCTGGGGCCAGTCGGTGATCATCGGCGTGGCCGGTGCGGGCCAGGAAATCTCCACGCGTCCGTTCCAGTTGGTGACCGGCCGCAAGTGGCTGGGCACGGCCTTCGGCGGCGTGAAAGGTCGCTCGCAGTTGCCGGGCATGGTGGAAGAAGCCATGGCAGGCAAGATCCAGCTGGAGCCCTTCGTGACGCACACCATGCCGCTTACCGGCATCAACGAAGCGTTCGACCTGATGCATGAGGGCAAGTCGATCCGCTCGGTCGTGCACTTCTGAGGCAATGTGCGGCGTGACGCCACCGCCTCAGGGTGGTGGTGTCACTCCACTATGATCGACCCGACAACCGTGAAGCGAGGGCGTGTCGTGCCGACTCAACTAGCCTCCCGTTCGCTGGCCGGACAGTGCTATTGCGGCGAGGTCCGTTACCAGGTGGACGACGCGTTTCTTTACGCGGCCAACTGCCATTGCTCCCAATGTCGACGGACCACCGGTTCGGCGTTCAAGCCCTTTGCCGGCATCGAGCGTGCGAAACTGAGGGTGACCCGGGGTGAATCGCAGCTGCTGATCGTCGGCGAAGCGGAGGGTCACGACGCGCATTGCCGCCGATGCGGTTCGTTGCTCTGGTCCGTGGTGCGCGAGGGTGCGTTTGTCCATGTAGCCATGGGGACGCTGGTGGATGCACCGTCCATTCGACCGGACAAACATATCTACGTCGGGTCGAAAGCACCGTGGTTCGACATCACCGACGATCTTCCGCAATACCTCGAGCTGCCCGACAGATGAAAGAAACCCCGCGCAAGGCGGGGTCTTCGAGGGGTCACACGGCCAGGCTGGGTAACGACTGCAGCCGGCTCTGGTAGGTGGCGTCCGTTTCACGATAGAGACCGGACCAGGGATCCAGCACAAACCCCTCCGTGGGCTCCGGCGACACGCGCCGGGCATGGGGGTGTTCCGCGCTGGCAATCGGCGCATCAAGGGTCATCGGATCCATATGCACTCCTGAAGGTTGTCGCGTGGGAAATTCAGACTAGCGATGCGCTCGTTGGTGAGCGGTTAAAGCGAACGCCTTTTTTCACGAACGCAATTCTTATGAAATTCCTAGGAATCCGGCGGTTTTTGACGCAAGGATGACGGCGCGATGTCGACATCACGCGTGCATGACGGAGCGCTGCGGCTGCCGATGTTTGCCCGGTCCGGGGGCAAGGCGTGCAAGAATGAGGATCCCCGCGCCGTGACGTCTCTTTCGATGGCCATGAACAAAGACGCTTTCCGCCAGTTCCAGGAAGAACTCGCCGCACTCGACAAGGAACAGGACAAGCGTCGCAAGGAAACCAGCGAAGCACCGCAGGATCGCGCCCGGCGCGAGTTCCTGGCGTTGCGCGAGCGCTATCAGCTGAGCGTTGCCGACGTGGTGGCCTTTTTCCCGGAGGAAGAGGGCATTGCCTACCTGCAGGGCCTGATTGCCGCGTCCGAGATGGCGCCACGCAAGCGTCGGGCCAGCCGCAAGGTGGCCGAGCAGGACTAACTGCACTTTGCCGCTGCCGACGGTAGCGATAGCATGCGGCACTTCCTGCGAGAGGTGTCCGGATGTTGCGTGTCGCGTTCGCTGCCGTACTGACCCTGTTGTGCGCTGATGTTGTCGCGCAAGATGTCACGCCCTCCGTTTTTGCGCCGGGAGTGATTTCCGGGCCGCTGCACGACAGTGCTCCCGCGTTCGCGCCGGACGGCCGCACCGTGTACTTCACGCGCAGCGATGGTACTGAATCCAGCATCCTGGTCAGTCATCTGGACAACGGGCACTGGTCCACGCCGACCATGGCGCCATTTTCGGGACAGTGGAGCGACATGGAGCCGGCCATGTCACCGGACGGTCGTTTCCTGGTGTTCGTCTCCAATCGCCCGAAGACGCCCGGCGGCCAGCCGCTGGATGGCTACTTCATGGGGCGCAGCTTCCCCGGGCATGGCGGCAATCTCTGGAAGGTCTCCTGGGAAAACGGCAAGTGGGGAACCCCGGTGCGCCTGCCGGATGCCGTCAATCGCAGCGACTCGACGTTTGCGCCGGCGGTGGCGGCCGATGGCACGCTGTATTTCATGCATCCGGCGGCGGACCCGAAGCACTTCGAGTTGTTCCGTGCCGCCGCGCATCGCGGTGGTTACGACGAGCCTCAGGCGCTGCCTTTCAGCGACGGGCATGTGACCGACGTGGATCCGGCGGTGGCGCCCGATGAGTCCTTCGTCGTGTTCGGCTCCAGTCGTTCGCCAGCGCGTCAGATCGATCTTTTCATCGTGTTTCGCGACAACGGCCAATGGGGTACGCCCATTCATCTGGGCAATGGCGTGAACAGCGCCGGCTCGGATGCCGAGGCGCGCCTGAGCCCCGATCACCAGACGCTGTATTTCGCCAGCGATCGCCTGGAGGACATCGCGCCCGGCACGGTCCGTGCGGACTGGGACAACGGCAAGTACAACATCTGGCAGATTCCCCTGGGGCCCTGGCTGGATGCACACGCGAGGTCGCAGCACTGACGGTCGTGGCCCGCTGACCATCGTGACGCACCCGTAACGTATCTTTTGCGATACAGGCGTCTGGGTCATCGGGACGTTGATCATGATTGAACAGATCCCCGGATTACCGGCAGGTGCGCTGGGATTCCGTGCCAGCGGGCAGGTCACTGCCACCGATTATTCACGCGTGCTGGTGCCCGATATCGAGGCGGCCTTCGCGTTGAATCGCAAGTTGCGCCTGCTCTATCACGTCGGCCCCGACTTCACCGGTTTTGACGCCGGCGCGATGTGGGAAGACGCACAACTGGGTTTCCGCCACTTCAGCGGCTGGGACCGCGTGGCGCTGGTTACCGATGTGCAGTGGCTGCGCGTCACGGCGAGCGCCATGGGTTTTGCGGTGCCGGCCGAGTTCAAGCTGTTTCACAACGCCCAGTTCGACGAGGCCATGGCGTGGATCGGCGAGCCGCGCCCCGTCGAGGACGATGGAAACAAATGAAACTTTATTGGTGCTTGTCAGCCGGCGAGCGCTGTGTTTAAGTCGGTGGCATGTCCAGCCTTCACGCCATCCTTGTCGCCATGACCGCCGCTTCCGCGTCGGCCGACGAGTGCATGCGCGCGCTGAACAACAATAACGCCAATAACAATACCCGCTTGTACGGGTGGGCCGGCGTGTAAGCAGAAGCAACATACACACGCAGAAAGGCCCGCTCCCGAGCGGGCCTTTTTGTTTTTCAGCCTCGTGAAAAAGCAAAGGGAATCCACCTCATGTGTTCGATCTTCGGCATGTTCGACCTGCAGCCCGGCGACGACCTGGCGGCGTTGCGCCAGCAGGCGCTTGAGCTATCCCAGCGCCAGCGCCACCGTGGGCCGGACTGGAGTGGCGTATTCGTGGATGCGGGCGTGATCCTGGTGCATGAGCGGCTTGCCATCGTCGATCCCGCCAGTGGCGCGCAGCCGCTGCGCTCACGCGATGACGCGCTGGCGCTGGCGGTGAATGGCGAGATCTACAACCATCGCGAACTGCGTGCGGCGAGCGACTACGATTTCACCACCGGCTCCGATTGCGAGGTGATCAACGCGCTGTATCGCGATGATCAGGCGCCCGCCGAATGGGTCTCCCGGCTCAATGGCATCTTTGCGTTCGCCTTGTGGGACAGCATCGAATCCCGTTACGTGATTGCACGCGACCCCCTTGGCGTGTGCCCGCTTTACTGGGGGCATGATGGTGAAGGTCGCCTCTGCGTGGCCTCGGAAATGAAATCGCTGGTGGGCCTGTGTACGGACGTGGCTCCGTTTCCGCCGGGGCATGTCTACGACAGCGCGGACGGTGAGCTGCGCCGTTACTACCAGAAGCCGTGGCGCGACTACGCCAGCACCCGCGGTCACGACGTGGCGCCGGCCGAGTTGCGCACCGCCTTCGAACAGGCCGTGCATCGCCAACTGATGACCGACGTGCCTTATGGCGTGCTGTTGTCCGGCGGCCTGGATTCTTCCCTGGTTGCCGCCTGCGCCGCCCGCTTCGCCCGTCACCGCGTGGAAGACGACGACCGCGCCGAGGCATGGTGGCCGCGCCTGCATTCGTTCGCGATCGGCCTGGAAGGTTCGCCCGACCTTGCTGCGGCACAGGTGGCAGCCGATGCGCTGGGCACGGTTCACCACGGCTTCGTCTACACCTTCTGGGAAGGACTGGATGCGCTGCCCGAAGTGATCCGCCATATCGAAACCTACGATGTCACTACCATCCGCGCATCCACGCCCATGTATCTTCTCGCGCGCCGCATCAAGGCCATGGGTGTGAAGATGGTGCTCTCCGGCGAAGGATCGGACGAGATCTTCGGTGGCTACCTGTACTTCCACAAAGCGCCCTCGGCCGAAGCATTCCACGAAGAAACCGTGCGCAAGCTCGATGCACTGCACAGCTATGACTGCCTGCGCGCGAACAAGTCGATGATGGCCTGGGGCGTGGAGGCACGCGTGCCCTTCCTGGATCTCGAATTCCTGGACGTTGCCATGGGCATGGACGCCCGCCACAAGATGGCGGGGCAGGGGCGCATCGAAAAGGCCGTGCTGCGCGAAGCCTTCCAGGGCGCATTGCCGGACGAAATCCTGTGGCGCCAGAAAGAACAGTTCAGCGACGGTGTGGGCTATGGCTGGATCGACGGCCTCAAGGCGCACGCCGAACAATCGGTGAGCGATCGTGAGTTCGCCGCGGCCGCTACGCGCTTTCCACACAACCCGCCGGCCACCAAGGAGGCCTATCTGTATCGCCGCATTTTCGAGCGCTTCTATCCGGGGCAGGCGTGTGCGGAGACGGTGCCGGGCGGGAAATCCATCGCGTGTTCATCGCCCGCTGCGCTGGCATGGGATCCGTCGTTCGCTGCCGCAGCTGATCCTTCCGGTCGCGCGGTGCGTGACGTGCACCAGCAGGCGTTGGCGTAAGGCGGGGTTTCGTCGCGCGGCATGGAGGACAGGCCGCGCGACGATTCATTCTTGCTCGTCGACGGCATGCGCACTCAGCGAAGGTTGTCGTGCAACAGCAGGCAGGTGTGCCTTTGTTCGAAATCCATGTAGAAGTCCATATCACCGAGTGCGCCACTGCCCAGGATGTAGCTCCACGCGAGGTCCGCGTCGGGAAACACGCCGAAGGTCATGTGGATGGGCTGGCCGGAGACGATCACATTCGCGGTGGCCTGCTTGACGCGGGCCAGGCGCGAGGCGCCGATGTCACTGATGCGCATGCTGTGGTGCGAGCTGGCTTCTACTTCGTCCATCGCGGCCTGGTTGCCGTTGAGGTAGAACGAGCTGCCGGTGTCGAGCAGGCTGGCACGCAGGTTGCCGTTGACAGAGAGTGCCACCACGGTGCGCACGGTCTGGCCCCAGAGGTCGGAAGAGACCAGCATCGGTTCGTTGCACGTGGGGCGCGTGCCTGTCTTGCCATACACGTTGAGCTCGCGCCGGGTGACGCGGAAGGCGCCCAGCAGGCGCAGCACGTCCAGGCCGATCAGGCGACGGTCGTTGGGCACGATCTCTACCGGTGCGTTCTCCAGTGTGACCGGGCCGAGGTGACCCTGCTCGAGGATGCCGTGGGTCACGGGCACGTCCTTGGACAGCAGGCCCCGGGTCTTGCCGTCCGTGCCCAGGGCGCGCACGCCCAGCTTTACCGCGGTATCCATGTCCATCACGATGGCGCCCGCCCCGGTGTCCAGCGTCATGCGCACGGACGAGCCATTGGCGGCTTCCAGCATCACCGCGCCGCGGTTGTCGCGCAGGCTCTGAAGCAGCGGGATGGTGAAGTCGCCATCCGGCCGGCTCAGGCGGAAGGGCGGGGTGTCGCGCTGCGAGGCGACGTAGGTGCTCATGCGATCCAGTTCGCGCTGCGGCACGTGGCCGGCGAAGCGCCGGACGATGTCCTGTTCTTCGGCATCCGCTGCCGCGTCGCCCTGGGCGAGCCGGAGATTACCGCTGAGGAACCGGGCGCAATACAGCGCCACCGCGGGTTGCGTGGCGATCAGTTCCTTCTCGCACAGGCGCGCGTCTTCGGTGGCTTTGTCCAGGTTGAAATGGATGCGCTCCAGCGCCATGGCCGCCAGCACGTGCACGGCCGGATCGGGGTTCTGCTGATAGAGCGCGGCCATGGTCGGCACGTCGGCCAGGGCCAGGGCTCGATTCACGACCGGTATGGCCCGGGGCGCGGTGAGGGAGGCGAGGGCGGCGGCAGGGGCGGGTGGTGCCTGGGTGGGCGCCGTGTCCGTGGCCGCGCATGCCGATCCCGGCAAGGCCGCGGCCATCATGGCCAGGGCCAGGGTCTTCCATGACGTCATCCAGTGCATCCCTGCTGGTTTGGAAGCGTCGAGTATAGGCAGGCCGGCGTGTCGGTTTCATGCCCGGGAAGAGGCGCCTCCCCGGTGTTGCGGGGGTGTCCGGGCCGGGCCCCGATCTGCCTGCGCTCTGCTAACATAGACGGCCGTTTTCCCATGATTTCCCATCCATGATCGAAACCAATCCGATCCTTGCGCAGATTGCGGACCTGAAGGGCCGCGTCGAGTCGCTTAGGGGGTATCTTTGACTACGCCACCAAGCGTGAGCGTCTCGAAGAAGTAAGCCGCGAACTGGAAAGCCCCACCGTGTGGGACGATCCGCCGCGCGCACAGGAGCTGGGCCGCGAACGCGCCCGCCTCGATACCATCGTCAACGGCATCGACAGCCTGATGGCCGGCCTCACCGATGCTGGCGAACTGCTCGAGATGGCGGCCGCCGACAACGACGAGGACACCGCCAACTCGGTGGTCGCCGACCTGGCTGGCCTCGAAGCCAAGGTGGGCAAGCTGGAATTCCAGCGCATGTTCTCCGGCAAGATGGACGCCAACAACGCCTTCGTGGACATCCAGGCCGGTGCCGGTGGCACCGAGGCGCAGGACTGGGCGGAAATCCTGCTGCGCATGTACCTGCGCTGGGCCGAGTCGCGCGGCTGGAAGACCGAACTACTGGAAGTCTCCGGCGGCGAAGTGGCCGGCATCAAGTCCGCTACGTTCCGCGTGGAAGGCGACTACGCCTATGGCTGGCTCAAGACCGAGATCGGCGTGCACCGCCTGGTCCGCAAGAGCCCGTTCGATTCGGACAACCGCCGCCACACCAGCTTTACCTCGGTGTTCGTGTCGCCGGAAGTGGATGACGATATCGACATCGACATCAACCCGGCTGACCTCAGGACCGACGTGTATCGCTCGTCCGGCGCCGGCGGCCAGCACGTGAACAAGACGGAATCGGCCGTGCGTATCACGCATATCCCGACCAATACCGTCGTGGCCTGCCAGACCGAACGCAGCCAGCACGCCAACCGCGACCGCGCCATGAAGATGCTGGCCGCCAAGCTGTACGAGCTGGAACTGCAGAAGCGCAATGCCGAGAAGGACGCGCTGGAAGCCTCCAAGTCCGACATCGGCTGGGGCAGCCAGATCCGCAACTACGTGCTGGACCAGAGCCGCATCAAGGACCTGCGCACCGGCATCGAGCGTTCGGATACGCAGAAGGTGCTTGATGGCGATCTCGATGAATTCATCGAGGCCAGCCTGAAGTCGGGCCTGGACGCCGGCGCCAAGCGCGTCGACGCCTGACCATCCGCCATTGAATCTGCCGACGGAGGCGGAGCCCGCATGAACAGCAGGAAGATTTTCCGGAATCTGATCGTGTGGGCCGCCCTGGCAGCTTGCAGTGGCGTGGCAGCTGCGCAGGACAGCGGTTCTGCCAGCCAGGGCATCAAGGACGATGCACGCACGGCGGGCAAGCATGTCGGCGATGCCGGCCGCGATGTCGGGCACGCCACCAAGGATGCCGCGGTGTCCGTAGGGCACGGCGCGCGGGAGATGGGCGTCGCCGTTGGCCACGGCACGAGAGACGCGGCGGTGACCGTCGGTCATGGCGCGAAAGAAGCCGGCCAGGGTATCGGTCACGGCGCGCGCGAAGGCTGGGACGCAACCAAACATGCGGTCAAGCACGTGTTCGGCAAAGACGACTGACCTCCGGCGTCACGAAAAATCACAGTCCCCTGTCCGATGATCGGACGACCCAACCCAGAAGCGCTCGCCACAGACGCGGGCGCCGGCAGCTACGGAAACCTCATGACTGAACCGACCGATATCCAGCCCGTCGACGAGAACAAGCTGATCGCCGAGCGTCGCGAGAAACTCAAGGCATTGCGCGGGCAGGGCGTGGCGTTTCCGAACGACTTCAAGATGGACGCCTTCACCGGCGACCTGCAGGCCGAGTTCGCCGATGTCGAGAAGTGGACGGCCGAGGCCATCGAAGCGCTGGGTCGCCAGGTGAAGGTGGCCGGTCGCATCATGCTCAAGCGCGACCAGGGCAAGGTGGCCTTCGTGCAGATGCAGGACGTCAACGGTCGCATCCAGCTGTTCATCCACCAGGGCACGGTGGGTGAAGACACCTACAAGGCCTTCAAGGGCTGGGACATGGGCGACATCGTCGGCGCCGAAGGCACGCTGATGCGCACGCGCACCGGCGAGCTGTCGGTGAAGGTGGAAAAGCTGCGCCTGCTCACCAAGAGCCTGCGTCCGCTGCCGGACAAGCATCACGGCATGGCCGACGTGGAGCAGCGCTATCGCCAGCGCTACGTCGACCTGATCGTCACCGAGGACGCGCGCCGCACCTTTGCGCAGCGCTCCCGCATCATCGGCTTCATCCGCAAGTGGCTGGAGGCCGAGCCGCGCCGCTTCATGGAAGTGGAAACGCCGATGATGCACGTGATTCCGGGCGGCGCCGCGGCGCGTCCGTTCGTGACCCACCACAACGCGCTGGACATGGACCTGTACCTGCGCATTGCGCCGGAGCTTTACCTCAAGCGCCTGGTGGTGGGCGGCTTCGATCGCGTGTACGAGATCAACCGCAACTTCCGCAACGAGGGCGTGTCCACGCGACACAATCCCGAGTTCACCATGCTCGAGCTGTACCAGGCTTACGTCACCTACACCGAGATCATGGACATCACCGAAGGGCTGATCCGTGAGACGGCCCAGAACGTCATCGGCAGCACCAAGCTGATGTGGGACGGCGTGGAGATCGACGTGGGTCCGTCGTTCCGCCGCTGGAGCATGGAAGACTCGGTGCTGGAACTGAACCCGGAGATCCGCCGCGAAGAACTGCGCGACCGCGACGCCATGGCGGCCCATGCCAAGCGCCTGGGTTGCCAGGTGAAGGCCGATTTCGGCTGGGGTCGCCTGCTGCTGGAGATCTTCGAGAAGACGGTGGAGCACACCCTGATCCAGCCGACCTTCATCACCGACCATCCGGTGGAAGTCTCCCCGCTGGCGCGCGAGAACGACACCAACCCCGGCATTACCGACCGCTTCGAGCTGTTCATCAACGCCAAGGAGATCGCCAACGGCTTCTCCGAGCTCAACGATCCGGAAGACCAGGCTGCGCGTTTCATGGCGCAGGTCGAGGCCAAGGAGCACGGCGACGACGAAGCCATGCACTTCGACGCCGACTACATTCGCGCACTGGAAGTGGGCCTGCCGCCGACCGGTGGCCTGGGCGTGGGTATCGACCGCCTGGTGATGCTGCTGACCGGTTCGTCCTCGATCCGCGACGTGCTGCTGTTTCCGTACATGCGTCCCGAGGCATAAGCGGATGCAGCCTTTCCGCGCATTCGGTCGAGGGAAGGCAACCAGTCCATGGGTGGCCGCGCTGGTGATACTGGCGCTGGTCGCCTGCTCGCCCTCGCAATCGCAGGACGAGCCGGCCGCTGCGGTGGCGCCGGCGGCCACGGCCAGCGTGCCGTCGCCGGCGGCCAGCACGTCCGTGGCCACGCCCGCCGCCGACAGCGATGATGCGGTGATCCGGCAGGTGAGCGAGACCATCCGCAAGCATCGGCTGACCAGTCTGGCGGACGCCTGCCTGGACTACGTGGTCGACGACTCCGATGGCGCCACCGTCGATGTCGACGTGCACGAAAAGCACGATGCCGCCTGCGGCGGCGATCCGGATACCTCGCCGCGTCTGTTCTCGTTCAAGCTGGATCGCGCGAGCGGCCAGCTTTCCACCGACGCGCTCGATCTGGCTGACGGGGATTTCCAGCCCATTGAATGACGGTTCCGCGGCCAGGAAACGGCCGGCCTCGCCCGCGAGCACGCTAGAATGTGCGGCTTGAACCGCTCAGGAGTTGGACATGTGGTATGCCATTGTCGGCACGGACGTGCCTGATTCGCTCGAAAAGCGCAAAAGCGCCCGCCCGGCACATATCGAGCGCCTGCAGAAACTGCTGGACGAAGGCCGCCTGATGGTGGCCGGTCCGTTCCCGGCCATCGACGCGGAAGACCCGGGCCCGGCCGGCTTCACGGGCAGCCTGATCCTGGCGGAATTCCCGTCGCAGGCCGACGCGGAAGCCTGGGCCAAGGACGACCCGTATGTCGCCGCCGGTGTCTATGCCAGCGTGAGCATCAAGCCCTTCCGCAAAGCCCTGCCATGAGCACGGCGGTGGTGGAGCAGATCCGGGAGCGCCTGCAGCAGGCGCTCGATCCGTCCGTGCTCGAAGTGCTGGACGAGGGCTACAAACACGCCGGCCATGCGAATGAGGGGAAAGGGCACTTCCACGTACGCGTGGTCAGTGCCGCCTTTGCCGGCCAGCTGTCGATCAAGCGGCACCGGCTGGTGTACGCAGCCCTGCAGGGTCTGATGGACAACGGCATCCACGCACTTTCCATCGACGCGAAGGCGCCGGGCGAGTAAGCCTCGGACGCCGGACAGGCCGCCAGCCTGGCGGGTGGTGGCCTGGTGATTTCCTGACCAATCAGCGCCCCCTGTGCCGGGCTGGTTGCGTCCCGGCAGGACCAGCTGGTCGGACCTTGCTTGGAAACTCTTTCATAACATCAGCTTAGCTGCCGGTGTTAAAGTGAAACATGTAGCCGAAACGCATTGCGGCAGGGGCCTGCGTTTGGCACAGTGACCCATCGCCCGATCTTGTCGGGCCTCACCTATTTGGCTGCTGACGCCCGCATGCGCCTGACCACGATCAAACTCGCCGGTTTCAAGTCCTTCGTGGACCCGACCACGCTGCACCTGCCGACCAATATGACCGGCGTGGTGGGCCCCAACGGCTGCGGCAAGTCCAACATCATCGACGCCATCCGCTGGGTGATGGGCGAAAGCGCGGCCAGCCGCCTGCGCGGCGACTCGCTCACCGACGTGATCTTTTCCGGCTCCAATGCGCGCAAGCCGGTGGGCCAGGCCACGGTCGAACTGATTTTCGACAACGGTGACGGCACCATCCAGGGCGAGTACGGCCAGTACGCCGAAATCTCCGTGAAGCGCCAGGTGACGCGTGACGGGCAATCCGCGTACTACCTCAACGGCGCGCGCTGCCGTCGTCGCGACATTACCGATCTGTTCCTGGGCACGGGCCTGGGCCCGCGCAGCTACTCCATCATCGAACAGGGCATGATCAGCCAGATCGTCGAGGCCGCGCCCGACGAACTGCGCACGCACCTGGAAGAAGCTGCCGGCATCTCCAAGTACAAGGAGCGCCGCAAGGAAACCGAGAGCCGCATCAAGTCCACTCGCGAGAACCTGGACCGCGTGCGCGACGTGCGTGACGAGGTGGACAAGCAGCTCGAGCACCTCAACCGCCAGGCTCGCGCTGCCGAGCGCTGGAAGGCGCTGAAGGAAGAACAGACGCGCAAGGAAGCCGAACTGCGCGCGCTCGAATACCGCGGACTGAAGGGCCAGCACGACCACGAAGGCTCGGGGCTCAACGCCGCCGAGGTGGAGATCGAGAAACACGTTGCCACGCAGCGCCATCACGAGGCGCAGATGGAAACGATCCGTGAGCGCCACACCGACGCCACCGAGCATCTGAACAAGGTGCAGGCCGAGGTCTACAAGGTGGGTTCCGAGATCGCCCGCGTAGAGCAGCAGGTTCGCTTCAACCGCGAAACCGCCGATCGCCTGTTGCGCGCGCAGGGCGATACCGAACGCGAGCACGCGGAACTGGCCGAGCACATCGGCAACGACCGCACGCAGGTGGAAACCTTGCGCATGGCGCTGGCCGAGGGCGAGCCCAAGCTCGAAGCGCTGCAACAGATGCAGGACGATACGTCCGAGTCGCTGCGCGATACCGAAACCAAGCTGGCCGACTGGCAGCAGCGCTGGGATACCCACACGCGCACCGCGGGCGAATCCAGCCGCGCCGCCGAAGTGGAGCGCACCAAGCTCAACTACCTCGATCGTCAGTCGGTCGACCTGTCGCGTCGCCGCGAGACGCTGGATGCCGAGCAGAAGGCCACCGACATCGCCGCGCTCGACGCCGCTGCCGAGCAGCTGCACATCGAGCACGACACGCAGCGCGAGCGCGTGGAATCGCTGGGCAGCCTGCTGGACCAGCACAAGATTTCGCATGAGAAGGTGCTCGACGAAGAGCGCCAGGTGCAGTCCTCGCTCAACGAGGCACGCCAGCAGCTGCAGACCGCGCGTGGCAGACAGGCCTCGCTCGAAGCGCTGCAGCACGCTGCGCTGGGGCAGGAAGAAAGCGCCGCCAGCGGCTGGCTGGCCCGCCTGGGCCTGGACCGCTCGCGCCGCCTCGGCGAGTCGCTGCAGGTGGAAGCCGGTTGGGAAACCGCCGTCGAAACCGCGCTCGCCGGCTTCCTTGATGCGGTGCTGGTGGATGAATCCCACGCGCTCGCCGCCGAATTCAGTGCGCTGGAAAATGCCGACGTCGCCCTGGTCAACCTGGCCGAGGGTGGCGCCAACACGGCGGGCACGTTGGCCGCGCATGTGCGTGGTCCTGCCGCGGCGCTGTCCATCCTCAATCATGTGCTGACCGCTGACTCCATCGAGCACGCGCATCAGGTGGTGGCCGGGCTTTCGGCGCTGGCGCCGTACCAGTCGGTGATGACGCGCAACGGCGAATGGCTGGGCCCGGGCTGGGCCCGCGTGCGTCGTGCACAGGGCAATCAGGTCGGCGTGCTGGCGCGCGAGCGCGAGATGCGCACGCTGGCCGAGCAGATCCTCGCGCTGGAAGAGCGCATCGAAGAGGCCACCGGTACGCTGGACGACCTGCGCACCAGCAAGTTCGAAACCGAGCGCGCGCGCGACGACGCGCAGCGTGAGCTGTACAACGCGCATCGTCGCCAGTCGGAACTGGCCGGGCAGGTGCAGAGCCATCGCGGCAAGATGGAAACCGCCCGCGCCCGTGCCGAGAAGGTGGCCGGCGAACTCGGTGACCTGGCCGCCCAGCTCGACGAACTGCAGACGCAGACGCGCGATGCACGTGCGCGCCTGGACGAATCGGTCGGCTACATGGGCGATTTGGAAGACCAGCGCCGCGAACTGGAGAACGAACGTCGCGCCTTGCTCGAGGCGCGTGAAGAAGCCCGCATGAACGCGCGCGAGGCGGCCGACCAGGCGCATGCGCTGGCGCTGTCGATGGAATCGAAGCGTTCGTCACTGACCTCCCTGGAGCAGTCGCTGGCCCGCATGGAAACGCAGCTGCGCCAGATCGATGCGCGCCGCAACGAGATCGCCGAACAATTGGCCGCCGGCTCCGACCCCATCGCCGAGCTGGAGGCGGAACGCCAGACCTACCTCGACCAGCGCTTGCTGGTGGACAAGCAGCTGGTGGACGCGCGCCGCGCGCTGGACGATTGCGACGGCGAATTCCGCCGCCTGGAGCAGGAACGCCAGCGCATCGAGCACCTGCTCAACGGGCTGCGCGAAAACCTCTCGCAGAAGCGCCTTGCGGCGCAGGCACTGCAGCTGCGCGCCGAACAGCTGGCCGAGGCCATCGTGGCGTCCGGCCTGGAACTGGAGCCGCTGCTGGCAGAGCTTGCCGAGGATGCCGACGCGGGCGAATGGCGCAAGCTGCTGGTCGACATCGGGCAGAAGATCGTGCGCCTGGAGCCGGTGAACCTCGCCGCGATCCAGGAACACGCCGAGCAGAGCGAACGCAAGACCTACCTCGACAACCAGCTCGCCGACCTGGCCAGCGCCATGGAAACGCTGGAGGCGGCGATCAAGAAGATCGATCGCGAAACGCGCCAGCGCTTCAAGGAAACCTTCGATCGCGTGAACGCCGGTGTGCAGGAGCTGTTCCCGCGCCTGTTCGGCGGTGGCCACGCGTATCTGGAGCTTACCGGTGACGACCTGCTCGATACCGGCGTGGCCATCATGGCCCGCCCGCCGGGCAAGCGCGTGTCCAACATCACGCTGCTTTCCGGTGGCGAAAAGGCACTGACCGCCGTGTCGCTGGTGTTTGCCATCTTCGGCCTCAACCCCGCGCCGTTCTGCCTGCTGGACGAGGTGGATGCGCCGCTGGACGAGGCCAACGTGGGCCGCTTCTCCAACATGGTGAAGGAGATGAGCGAGAAGGTGCAGTTCATCTTCGTCAGCCACAACAAGGCCACCATGGAAGCGGCTTCCCAGCTCTGCGGCGTCACCATGCGCGAGCCCGGTGTGTCGCGCCTGGTGCAGGTGGATCTCGCCGAAGCAGCTAAACTTGCGGGCGCAGCTTGAGGATTTGATGGATATGACCGCGCAACCCGTACTCGCTTTCGCCTGGAATGCCGCCGTTGGCGTTCCGATGCTTGTTGTTGGCCTGATCGTCCTGGCGGCGATGTGGTTGTTCGGCCAGCCCAGGAAAGAGCAGGGCAAGCGACGCGTGGTGCCGAACACGGCCGGCGAACGCCGCGAACCGACGTTCGGAGGGGAAGGCGAGTCGGTCGACGAACCGTCCTTCAGTGCGCGCGACGATTTCAACATGGATCCGCTCGACGCCCACCAGCCCCATCAGGGCGAGCTGGATGTCGGTCTGCGGGAAGAGCTGGAACGCCTCGGCGCCACGCTCGCCGGCGAGAAGGGTCACGTCGAACCGGCACCGGTGGGCAAGCCCCGGCCGCTGGGCATGGCTGCCTCCATCGTCGACGCGCTGCGCGCGCCGCCGGAGCAGTTCGAGCAGAGCCTTGCGCAGGCCACCGGTGCCGATCATGTGCACCTGCCGCGCATGGAAGAACCCGAGCCGGTATCCGCTCCCGCACCGGCGCCCGCTCCCGTGGCTGCGCCGGCACCCGCGCCTGAGCCGGAAGCGCCGCGTACGCCGGCGCGTTCGGACGTGGGCCGTCGACCGGAACGCATGCCGGTGGAGCGCATCGTCACCTTGTTCGTGGTGGCGCGCGAGGGCAACGTGTTCCATGGCGCCGACCTGATCGTCGCCGCGGAAAAGACCGGCCTGGAATTTGGCGACATGGGCATCTACCACCGGCTGGTGGATGGCAAGCGCGAGCTTGGCCCGATCTTCAGCATCGCCAACATGGTCAAGCCAGGCAATTTCGACCTGACTCGCGTGGATACGCTGCGCACGCCGGGCCTGAGCTTCTTCATGACGCTGCCGGCGCCGATCCCCGCACTGGATGCCTGGGACGCCATGCTGCCCACCGCCCAGCGACTGGCCGAACTGCTGGATGGCCAGGTGCTGGACGAAGAGCGCAATGCGCTGGGTCGCCAGCGCGTGGCGCACATCCGCGACGAACTGCGCGGCTGGGATCGCGACCACGAAGGCAAGGAAATCACCTTCGGGCGTTGATGAGGCGGTAGCACCTGTCGGGTGGCGTCAGTTCCCCCTCCCGTCATTCCGGCGCAGGCCGCTCTTGCGCCCGGCTTCCGGCTCCGACAGAGTCCACGCCAAGGAGGGAACATGGCCTGTACCTTGTTGCGTCGCCTTGCCTGTCTTGCATTGCTGGCGTTGGCCGGCTGCACCCATTCGGACTTTCGTCCCGACTATCCGCGCGTGGCCAGCACCGTCCTTCCGGTGCCGGCCGATGCGCCGTTGGCGGCGTATGCCACGCGCGTTACCGCCGGGCACGGCAGCGACAGCGGCCTGCGGCTGATCAGCGATTCCAATGACGCGCTGCTCGCGCGCATTGCCCTGGCCAACCGTGCCGTGCATTCGCTGGACCTGCAGTACTACATGTTCCACAGCGACGCGACGGGCGGCCTGCTGGCGCAGCGCCTGCTGGCGGCGGCCGATCGCGGCGTGCGCGTGCGCCTGCTGCTGGACGATCTGCACGTAGCCGGCAAGGACAAGTTGCTGCGCGTGCTGGATGGCCACCGCAATATCGAGATCCGCCTGTTCAATCCTTTCCTCGAGCGCAATGCCTCGATGTGGGGCATGGGCAAGCAGTTCGCGGGCGACTTCTCGCGGCTCAACCGACGCATGCACAACAAGGCCATGATTGCCGATGGGGCCATGGCCGTGGTGGGTGGACGGAATATCGGCGACGAGTATTTCGACGCCAGCGAAGGGGTGAATTTTCGCGACCTGGACGTGCTGACGGTGGGGCCGGTGGTGGCGCAGATCGGGCAGATGTTCGATCGCTACTGGAACAGCGAGCAGTCGTATCCGATAGGCGCGTTCCACCACGACACGCCGGGGCCGGAGAAGCTGGAGGAGTTGCGCAAGGACATGGACGCGCACGCGCGCCAGTTCAGTCAGGGCAGCTATGCGCATAGCCTGGTGGCGCGGGTCGGTGACCTTGCGCACGAGGTGCCCGGTACCGAGTGGGCCTGGGGACCCACGACCTACCTTGCCGACGATCCCGACAAGAGCAATCCGCAGGCGGACAGCGCCGGCCTGAACATGGCGCCGCAGATCCGCGCGTGGATGGATGGTGCGCAGCATCGCCTCACCTTGATCTCGCCGTATTTTGTGCCGGGTCCCAAGGGGGTGGCTTATCTGCAGGGGATGCGCGAGCGTGGCGTGGCGGTGGACGTGCTCACCAATTCGCTGGCGTCCACCGACGCCGGCAATGTTTACGTGGCCTATGCGTCGTACCGCGTGGCGCTGCTCAAGTCCGGCGTGCAGCTTTTCGAGCTGAAGCCCGATGCAGGGCGCGGCCGGCACGGCAGCCATTTCTTCGGGTCGTCCTCGGGCGGCAACAGCCTGCATGCCAAGGCCATCGTGGTCGACGAGGAGCATGCCTTCGTCGGTTCGATGAACCTCGATCCGCGTTCCGTGCATCTCAATACGGAAGATGGCGTGATCGTTGATTCGCACGCACTTGCCCAGGCCTTGCTGGCGATTTTTGCGGACGCGACCAAGCCCAACCATGCCTATCAGGTGCTACTGGACGACAAGGACCGGGTTTACTGGCAGGGCAAGGAGCCCGGCCAGCCCATGGTCCGCTACGACACGGCGCCGCAAACCAGCTGGTGGCGCCGCTTCAAGGTGAACGCTGGCGGGCTGCTGCCCATCGAAAGCCTGCTTTGAGAGCAGGGCTTGAAAGCCGGGGTGGGCAGCCTTATGATTGAGTACGCACTCAATTAATGATTCGAGACTCATGGCCCGCCCCCGCAGCGAAGACAAGCGCAACGCCATCCTGGATGCCGCCACCAAGGTGTTCGCGGAGCAGGGTACGAGTGCGCCGACCGCGCGGATCGCCCGGCAGGCAGGCGTGGCCGAAGGCACGTTATTCACTTATTTCGAAAGCAAGGACGTGCTGCTCAACGAGCTCTACCTGACGGTGAAAGCCGGGCTCAGGGAGGCGATGCTGGTGGACTATCCCCAGAAAGGTAGCCTCCGCGAACGGGCCCAGCATGCGTGGAACGGCTACGTGAATTGGGGCGTGGTCCATCCGGAAGGGCGCAAGGTCATGGCGCAGCTGACGGTGTCCACCGGCATCACGGACGAGGTCAAGGCGACGGGCTCGGCACCCTTCGGCGGTGTCCAGGACATGCTCCGCGAAGCGATGACCAAGGGTGTGCTGCGCGAGATGGCGCCGGCCTTCGTGGGCGCACTGATGTCGGCCATGGCGGAAGCCACCATCACCTTCATCGAGCGCGAACCGAAGCGAGCCGAAGCGTATCGCGCCGCAGGGTTCGAGGCATTCTGGAACGCCATCGGCAAGAGCTGATCATTTTTTCAATCATTTAATGAGTGTGTAAGCACTCAATTACTAAAGGAGACATGTCATGTCAAAAGTCTGGTTAGTCACAGGTAGTTCCCGCGGCCTGGGCCGCGACATCGTTGAGGCCGCACTGGCCCATGGCGACCGCGTGGTGGCCACGGCGCGCCGGCCGGAGCAACTGGCCGATCTGGCACAGCGTTACGGTGACCAGGTGCGCGCCGTGACGCTGGATGTGGCCGATGCCGCCTCGGCGCGCGCCGCAGTGCAGTCCACGGTGGATGCGTTCGGACGTCTGGACGTGCTGGTCAACAACGCCGGCTACGGCAACGCCATGCCGTTCGAGCAGAGCGACGAGGCCGGTTTCCGCGCACAGGTCGAAACCAATTTCTACGGCGTGGTGAACCTTACGCGTGCGGCCTTGCCGGTGATGCGCGCGCAGCGTTCCGGACACATCCTGCAGATTTCCTCGGTGGGCGGCCGCATCGGCGTGCCGGGGCTGTCGGCCTATCAGTCGGCCAAGTGGGCCGTGGGCGGTTTCACCGAAGTGGTGGCGGCCGAAGTGGAGCATCTCGGCATCAAGGTATGTGCACTGGAACCGGGTGGCATGCGCACGGGTTGGGCCGAGGAAGCCAACAGCACGCTGGGTGAACTGATGCCCGACTATGAGGCCTCGGTGGGCACGTTCCGCAGCCGCATCCGCGAGCATCAGGGCAAGGAAGCGAGCGACCCCGCACGTGTGGCGCAGGTGGTGCTGACGCTGGCGTACCATGAAAAGCTGCCGCGCCACCTGCTGTTGGGCAGCGACGCCCTGCATTACTTCGGGATGGTGGAGCAGGACCGCGTGGCAGCCGCGGAACGCTGGCGCGAGGTGAGTCTGTCCACTGATTTCAACAAGGGCCCCATGCCCGCCTTTCCGGCGTACTGAGGTCAGGCCATGAAGATCATCCTCTTCGGCGCCAGCGGCATGGTGGGCCAGGGCGTGTTGCGCGAATGCCTGGCCGCTCCTGACGTGGACCAGGTGCTGGTGGTGGGAAGGAGCACGACCGGGGTGACGCATCCCCGGTTGCGCGAACTGCTCCACCAGGATTTTTTCGACTACGCGTCGATCGAGCCGGCGCTGAAGGGGTATGACGCCTGTTTCTTCTGCCTGGGCGTGAGCGCAGGCGGCATGGACGAGTCGCGCTATGCCCATCTCACCTATGACCTCACGCTGGCGGCAGCGGGCACCTTGGCGCGGCTCAACCCGGCCATGGTCTTCGTCTACGTGTCGGGTGCAGGCACCGACAGCAGCGAGCAAGGACGCAGCATGTGGGCGCGGGTGAAAGGGCGTACCGAGAACGCGCTGCAACGCCTGCCGTTCCGCGCGGTGTACCAGTTCCGGCCGGGGTTTATCGAGCCAGTGCAGGGCGAAAGGTCGAAGACCCCGTCCTATCGCCTGATCTATGGCTTGTCGCGACCACTGTTTCCCTTGCTGCGACGCCTGTTCCCGCGGCACATGCTGAGCACCATCGACATGGGGCGGGCCATGTTGTCCGTAGTGCGGCATGGCGCGCCGACGGCTGTGCTTGAGATCCCCGATATCCAGGCGGCCGCACGGCGCAACGACTGATCTGTCCACTCAGCGGAAGGGTGGTGCGCAAAGCCGGCGAATGTCGTAGCGTGGCGCGGCATCTGATCGGTGGCGGGCCCGTGCGTGAGGGCCTGCGTTGACTCCAGCCCACTGGCCCAAGAGCGCTCGCATGCACCGTTCGCGTGGTTCCCGCAAAACGCATGCAACTCGCTGGGGCCGGTGCCTGGGCCTGCTGGGGCTGGCCCTGCTGGCGGCCTGCAGCAGTGCGGTGCGCACGGATGCCCCCGCGAAAGACGATCCGCTGATGACGGCCCGGCGTCTGTGGCACGACGCGGCGGCGATCCAGCGCAAGGATCTGGCGGCGCGCAACTGGATGCACTGCGCGCTGGCGGCGTATCGCGCCGCCGACACCGACAATGTGCTGCGGGCGCAGGAAGCCCAGGCCATGGCCGGTGGCTGCACCCACGAGTTGATGGGCTATCTGCTCGACCAGGAGCCGGCACCGTGGCGTCCGCACACGATCACCGTGGTGGGCGAACCCTTGCGCGTCGTGTTCCGCGACATGCCTGACAGTCTGGACGACGGCCCGGTCGCGCTGGCGCGCGCCGACGAAGTGACCTTGCCGGACGTGATGGGCCAGCGCTACATCTCCGCCGGCTATGGCGTGTCGATGGTGGGGTGGCAGCCGCCTTGCCATGACAAGCCGATCTGCAAGCTGTATCCACCGGACGGCGTGACGCGCGCACTCACGGCGTGGATCGAACCCGGCGATGACGGTGTGCCCCAGCTGGTACTGACCGGCACGCGCAAACATCCGGAGATGACCATCGGCCATCGCAGCGTGCCCTTGGCGACGGATTTCTCCGCGCCGTATGCAGCCTTGGTGGACCGCTCGCACATCAACCGGATGGCGCTGTGGGGCCTGGTGGGCGGACAGCAGCTGGCGATGCGCGAAGGGCTGTACCTGCTGCAGGATTACGACCCGTCCAAGACGCCGATCATCATGGTGCACGGGCTGGGGCGCAGCCCGCTGATCTGGGCCCGCCTGACCAACCTTATCGACGGCACGCCCGAGTTGCGTGCGCGCTACCAGGTGTGGCACGTCGTGTATCCCACCAACACGCCGGTGCTGCTCAACCGCATGGTCGTGCAACGCATGATGGATCGCGCCTGGCACACGCTGGACCCCGACGGCACGGCGCCGGCGCACCAGGACATGGTGATGATCGGGCACAGCATGGGCGGCGTGATTTCGCGCCTGATGGTGTCCGACAGCAGCGACGTGGTGTGGAAGGCGGTGTTCGACATCCCGCCGGATCAATTGCGGGGCAAGGCGTCCGATATCGCCACGCTGGATTCGCTGTTCCGTTTCCAGCCCTATACAGGCGTGAACCGGGTGATCTTCCTGGCTACGCCGCACCTTGGCAGCCCGCTCGCCGACAGCTTCATCGGCTGGGTGGCGCGTCGCGTGGTGCGCGCACACACGCCCGAGCTGGATGCGCTGGAGCGTGTGGTGGCCGAGAACCGCGCCCACGAAAATCCACTGCTGGCGCTGGACTACGCCAGCCATGGGCTGAGCAGCATCAGTACGCTGAGTGCCGCGCAGCCGGTCAGTCGCGCCGCGCAAACGCTGATGCCGGCGCAGGGCGTGCGTTATTACACCTTCGCCGGCAAGCTGCCAGGCGCCAACCCGCCCGGCGACGGCATCGTGCCGTTGCAAAGCGCGCTCATCGCCGGTGCCGTGTCGACCACGGTGGTGAAAGACGGCCACCAGCTCTACCTCAACGATGAAGTGCTGGCGAAGATCGTGGATATCCTCCGCCAGCCCTGAGGCCGGTTCAGTGCGAGGCGAGCGTTGGCAGGGCTGGTGCCAGCGACGAGGTCTGCGGCAGCGGCAACTTGATCGGATCCTGCGGACCGACGATGGCCCAGACCAGCAGGGTGGCTGGCCGGTTGCCTGCGTTGCGGGTCACCAGATGATGGGCGCGCGGCGGCTCGTACCAGCTCTGGCCGGCTGTGTACGTCTTCGGCTCCTGTCCTTCGAGCTGGGATGTCACCGCGCCTTCAAGCACGTAGGCAAAGATGGAGCCGGGGTGCAGGTGCGGTGCCGCGCTCTGGCCGGGAGCGAGCGTGACCGTGGCCATCATCACGTTCTTGCCCGGTACGTCGGCCAGCGCTTGCTTCATCAATGGCTGGACGAGCTCCTCGCCACCATCGTGAGCCCATGCGCTACCGGCCATGCCGATAGTCGCGGCTAGCGAAAACAGCAGCGAGGCAAAGGGTGAAAACGAAGTCTTCATGGTGGCGTTGCTCCGTTCAGGCCGGCAGCTTGCGGAAGGCGATCGCGAAGCGGTTCCAGCCGTTGATGGCGACGACCAGCAAGGTCAGGTCGGCCAGGTCTTCCTCGGAAAAATGGGGCTGCACGGCCTGCCACACGCTGTCGGGCACATGGTTGCCGGCGATCAGGGTGAGCGATTCGGTCCATTCCAGTGCGGCGCGTTCGCGATCGGTGAAGAACGGCGTTTCGCGCCATACGCTGAGCGTGGCAAGGCGGCGCTCGTTCTCGCCGGCTTTGCGCGCATCCGTCGAATGCATGTCCACGCAGTACGCACAACCGTTGATCTGGGACGCGCG
The DNA here is from genome assembly GCF_014297575.1 of Dyella telluris. NCBI lineage: Bacteria > Pseudomonadati > Pseudomonadota > Gammaproteobacteria > Lysobacterales > Rhodanobacteraceae > Dyella > Dyella telluris. The sequence continues at coordinate 4,262,756 of NZ_CP060412.1, forward strand.
CAGGCGGACCAGTTCGATCAGCGACTTTTCCAGGCCGCTTTTGCCGATGCGCTGTTCCAGGCCCACCATCGCCTTGATGGCTTCGGGGCTGGCCTTGTAGAAGTCGAGACGCTGGTTCATGGCGTGATCCTCGTGACGGGTTCGGTAGGGAAGGTAAAGTCAGGTTAGACTTCCCACTGGCCTTCTTGAATGTCCATTTTCAGGAGAATTGAGGTAGCCACTGATGGACATCCAGCTCAACATAGTGGGCCGGCGTGATCTGGCCGGGCAGCTCTACCAGCAACTGCGTGCCGCCATCGTCGATGGGCGTATCGCCGCAGGCTCGCGCCTGCCGTCCACGCGCAACCTTGCCGACCAGCTCGGCGTGTCGCGCAAGACCACGCTGGAAGTGTTCGAGCGACTGACCGCCGAAGGGTTTCTGCAGGGCCGGCAGGGCGACGGTACCTTTGTCGCCGAAGGCATGGCCGCGATGCCGCCGCCGGCGCGTGCGCGGGGCACCGTGTCGCCCCGGCCGGCCAAGGTCTGGCAGCGTGTTCCCGACGCACTCTCGCTGCCCAAACCGGGCGAGCGCCTGCGCTACGACTATCTGGGTGGCGTTACCGACAAGTCGCTTTTCCACGTGGATGCCTGGCGCAAGTGCGTGGCCCATGCCTTGCGCATGCAGGCACGTGGCCGTGGCATATACCGCGACCCGGCGGGCGAACAGGAACTGCGGCTGGCCATAGCCCGCTACATCGGTTTCAGCCGTGGCGTGGTGTGCAACTGGACGGACGTGATCGTGACGCAGGGTGCGCAACAGGCGGTAGACCTGGCAGCACGGGTGATGGTTGACCGAGGCGACGTGGTGGCCGTGGAAGACCCGGGCTATCCGCCGGCACGCAGCAGCCTGCTGGCGCTGGGGGCGCGGGTGAAGCCGGTTCGCGTGGACCGCGAAGGCCTTTGCGTGGACGAGCTTCCCGACAACGCGCGGCTCGTCTACGTGACGCCGTCGCACCAGTTTCCCCTGGGCATGCCCATGAGCCTGGAGCGGCGCATGGCCCTGCTGGAATGGGCGGCGCGTCGCGGGGCGCTGGTGGTGGAGGACGACTACGACGGCGAATTCCGCTTCGAAGGCCGGCCGATGGAGTCGCTCAAGAGCCTGGACCGAAGCGGCGTGGTGGCCTACGTCGGCACGTTTTCCAAGACGCTGTTCCCGGAGTTGCGCACCGGCTACGTGGTGCCACCGGCGTCGCTGGCCACGGATTTCCTCAAGGCCCGGCAGATCAACGACTGGCACGGATGCACCCTGACCCAGACCGCGCTGGCCCGCTACATGCTGGACGGGGAATTCGGTCGTCACATCCGTCGCGTGCAGAAGCACTACGCACAACGCCGCGACGCACTGCTGCAGCACCTGGCCGGGCCGCTGCTCGACTGGCTGGAGCCCATCGCGCCGGCGGCCGGCATCCACATGGCGGCGCTGTTGCGCCCCGGCCTTACCGAGGACGCGCTGATCGCCACGGCGCGCAAGGCGTCGATCGCGCTGTACGGCATCCGCGGGTTCCACGCCGGACGCCGGGTGCGCCCGGGCCTGCTGTTCGGTTATGGCGACACGCCGGTGGACGACATCCACGCCTCGATGGAGCGCCTGGCGGCACTGCTTGGCGGCCGCGGATGAAGGTCGGCGTCGACCTTCGGACATCACCCGAAAGTATTAGGTGATCGGCTCGCTGATTTCACGCAAATTCGCCATTTGCTTGAGCATGATCAGGGCGCACGTCAGACATTTGCGAGTGCAGGCGACTGGCGCGTATCGAGCAATGCGAGGCTCATGGAAGAGCGAACAGGCGTCCAGGCGTTGCTTCCGCATGACGGTGGCGCGGCCCGGATGACATAGCGGACGACGTGGGGGGAAAAGGGAGCCAACGCATGCGCAAGGTTACGATCAGGTTTCAGGACGTCGCCACCGAATTGGCCCAGATCAACACGGCGCGTGACGACGTGATGGAGCGGGCTTTCAGCATGCTCGAGCAGCGCCACGGCACCCTTGCCGCGATGCTGGTGCAGAGCCTTGGCGATCGCCAGCGCGCGGTGCGATGGATGTGCCGTCACCAGAATGCCTTCGACGGACGCACGGCTTACGAACTGCTGGCCGATGGCGAGGAAGACACCGTCTGGGACGAGATTGCGCTGCTGAGCGATGCGCCCGTGTCGGCACGCATGAACGCGGTGCGGATGGCCTACTGAGAAAGTCCGGACCCGGTGGCACTTGGCGATGCCGCCCTGAGCGCCCACACGCTGTTGGCGTCGCCGGTACGCGCGCGTCTGGCGGCAGCGCGGGCGAACAGGGCGAACACGATGCCCAGAGCGATACCGGTGAGATCAACGCCGATCACCCGCCATGTCAGCGGCGACCCGTCGTGAAGCATCGCTGATGCATTGACGGCCAGATCCACGATGGCCATGGCCGACGTAAGCGCGGCTGTGGCCCACAGCAGTTCCACCGTGGCCCGCGCGACCGGGCGCAGGCAGGCATAGGCGCAGGCGCCCAGGAACAGCCCGTAGCAGGCCGCGCGTTGCGGCACGCCGGCATCCACACCCAGCCGTTCGGCGACCCACGTCGCCACGAAGGCGCCGCTGATGGCCAGGCAACTGCCGATGCATACACCCACCGTGGCACGCGCCATCACCCACGTCTTGCGCGGTTGGTCGAGGTGGCGGCGCTTGCGCCGCGACTCGATCCACAGCAGGTTGCCCGAATAGAACAGGAAGGCCCCGCCCAGGCCAAGGATGAAATACAGCCACTGCACGGTGCGCCCGCCGAAGCTGCCGAAGTGCAGGCCGAACAGCGAGGCATAGCTGATGCCGTTGAGGCTGTAGCGGTCGCCCACGTAGGTGCCGAGCACGCGGCCATCATGCGCCGACATGGCCACCGTGCCATACGAGCCGAGCGTGTGTTGCGAAAGCCCGCGCACCTCGGCCACGGCATTGCGGTCGCCGTAATGCACGAAATGCATGTAGTCAGGTTCGAAGGTGGTGACGCCGCTCTTCATCGCCTCGGCGCGTGCGCGCTCGATCAAGGCGTCGGTGGTCAGCATGGTGGCGGGCGTGCCGCTGGCGGTGACGGTCGGCGTGGTCGCGGTGGCGCGGGCAAAGGCGTCGAACAGCTTGCCGTCGAAGGCGATGGTGTTGAGCGATACCAGCGTGATGGTGAACAGGCAGAACAGCGCGCCGGTAACGGCAAAGATCACGTGGAACGGCAGGCTGATCACGCCGATGGCGTTATGCGCATCCTGCCAGAGACGCTTCAGGTTGCGGCCCACGCGCATGGCGAAGAAGTCCTTCGCCAACTGCGGCAGGTGGATGAGGATGCCCGAGAGCAGCGCCAGCCCGTACAGCACGCTGACGATGCCCATCAGGTAAAGCCCGATCACCGGCAGGCCCAGCGAGTCGTGCAGCGCGTAGACGAAATCGGCCAGTTCGTTCTCGGCGGCTTCCGTGCGCGGCGCTTCCATCTGGCTGGCCGTGGCGAAACGGGTACCGTCCTTGGCCTCCCAGTAGGCGTAGGCGGCATGCGAGCCGTCGCGCGGCAGGATGATGCCGAAGTCGTCGCGGACATCCGGATGCTGGGCCAGCAGGCGTTCCATCAGCGTATCCAGCGACACCTCCGCGTCGGCGGCGGCGCGCCACGGCGGGTTCTGCCACGCGGCGATGTCGTCATGGAACACCGTCAGCGCGCCGGCGTAGAAGGCAACGAACAGGGCGAAACCGGCGAGCAGCCCGGTCCATGTGTGCACCGTCTGGAAGGTGCGGAGGGTGGCGGCTTTCATCTGGACGTCCCTGTAATCAGCCGGGCAGGCGCAACAGCCACAGCGCGCCGAAGACGACGGCGTTGGCACCGCCCATCACCAGCCAGGCGCGCAGGCCATTGCGGAACATGTAGGCGCCGGCCATGAACGCTGTCCACAGCGGGAAGAACAGGATCAGCGCGGGAATGAGGAAGGCTTCACCGTGACCGGGCAGCAGGTGCAGCAGCAGGGCCAGCAGCAGGGCCGCCAGCGGAAAGCCGAGCAGGGTGCCCGCCAGGCAACGCGCGATCATGGGCCGTCTGCCTTGGTGGTGCTGGTGCGCCACCAGGCGACATACGGCAAGGTGACCCACATCAGCATCACGGCAGTGAGCGCCGCGGTGATGCCCGGGCCCATGCCGGCGGCGTGCCACCAGCCGGCCGTGCCTGCACCGACCAGCAACCATCCGGCGACTTTGGCGCCGGCACGCAGTGGCGAGGCGAGCAAGCGCTGCTGTTCGCTGGCGAGGTAGACCAGTGTTGCGCCCGCAAGGGTCAGCAACAGGGCACAAAGAGTGATCACGCGGGGCCTTGTAAGCGATGCCGGTTATATCTTGAAAGTGAGAATTATTCTCGTTTAAGCGGTGCGGTGTCAACCGCGCGACAGGAACGCGCAGGCGGCTGCACGAAAGGGTTCTGCGCCAAGGGCTGGCTCAGAACTGGTACTGGAAACGGCCCACGATGGCCGCCGGATGCTTGCCGCTGTCCGGGTCGCCCGGCTTGTTGAGGTCGAGCGCACGAACCACGTTGGCCGACAGCCGCACGGACTTGTCCAGATACCAGTTCACGCCGACGGTGAGGTTGGTTTCCTTGCCGCCCACGACATCGCGGTTGTTGAGGTCGGTCATGCTCAGTCGCACGCCCACTTCCAGCGCGCCGCCGCTGTGTCCGTTCCACGAAGCGCGCGGAACCACCGGGCCGAAGGTGGCGTTGCTCTCGCGGTACTGGCGGCTTTCGCCGGTGATCATCCAGCTTGCGTAGGCGTACCAGCCGCGGAAGCGCAGCTTGGGCAGGCCGTCGTCGCGTTGCAGGTGGGCCTCCATGTATTCGGCCTGCCAGGAAAACGGGCCGGCCACATGGGCAGCTTCCAGCCCGTAGCGCTGCACCTTGTTCGAGCTCTTGATGCTGCCGGTGTTGAGGAAGTAGTCGCTGGAGGACAAGGCCACTTCGGGGGCCGACTTGAAGCTCTGGTCGTTTTCCGGCCCTGCGCGGCGCGTGGAGTAGTCGAGCGCGAGGTGATAGGGGCCGCTGGCGGCCTTCAGCAGGTAAGCGACGCGACCGGTCACCGCCACGCCGCGCTGGGTGCGGCCCTCGTCCTTGGTGCCGGCGGTGAAGAAGCCATAGCTCCATATCCACGGCCCATGGAGGTCGCTGGAGGTGACGCCGATGCTTCGGCTGGGCGCCAGCGCATTGGTGGTGGCGCGTTCCAGGAAGGTGGTGTTGCGGAAGCTGCCGTACTGCTCCAGCCCAAACGGTTCCTGCTGGTTGCCCAGGGTGACCACGCCGAAGTACTGGGTGGGCTTGCGCACATAGACGTCCTTGAACTCCAGGTGCCCATCCACCAGCTGGGTATCGGCGTAGAACAGCCAGCCGAAGTGGAGGTTGCGTTCGAAACTGATGTCCGCGCGGCGTATGGAAAACTGCGCGTCGCCAAGGCCACGGTCGGTGTAGTTGGCCACATCGACCATCACGTAGCCGTGGATCTGGGTGTGGATCAGCGGCGTATCGATGCCGCCTTCGAAGGGACGCATGAGTGAAAGACGCCGCAGCTTGTCCAGCGCTTCGCTGTCGCTTGCACTGGCGGCGCCGTCGGCGGTCGTGGTCGCGGGCGTGGTGGCTGCCGCTGTGGCCGGGGTGCCTGCTGCTGCGGCAGGCGGTGCCGATGCATGGGATTTTGGCGGCTGATGGACGCAGCCGGCAGCGCTTGCGCAGGCCAGGCCGGCGGTCAACCAGGCGGAGGCATGGCCTGCCAGCCTCTTGCGCGCGATATCCGCCATGGTCCCTATGATCCTTCGCCAAGTCCGGCCGTCGTGTTACCCCACCGGGACTCCTTGCCCGGCGATTCGCCCGTGATCATGCAAGGATCGTAAAGCTTTGGTCTGTAGGTTCGAACCGCAAAATTACTGGTTTGCGCCGCCGCTCTGTTGTGCGCCTCCCCGCCGGGCGGGGAATGTCGCCTATCCCTACGGCAGCGCATGGCAAGGCACGCGGGGTAATATGCGGGTTTGCCATGCTCTCCCTAGGAGTCTCCGAGTGATCATCAACCCCAAGGTGCGCGGTTTCATCTGCGTGACGGCCCATCCGGTCGGCTGCGAGCGCAATGTGCTCGATCAGATCAACACCACCAAGGCGCAGGGTGACCTGGGCGAAGGTCCCAAGCGCGTGCTGGTGATCGGTGCCTCCACCGGCTATGGCCTGGCCTCGCGCATCACGGCGGCGTTCGGTTACGGCGCGGCGACCCTGGGCGTGTTCTTCGAGAAGCCCAGCAGCGAAACCAAGACCGGCACGGCGGGTTGGTACAACTCGGCGGCCTTCGACAAGTTCGCCAAGGAAGCGGGCCTGTTCAGTCGCTCGATCAATGGCGATGCGTTCGCCAACGAAACGCGCGAGCGCGCCATCGAGATCATCAAGAACGAGATGGGCGGCAAGATCGACCTGGTCGTCTATTCGCTGGCCTCGCCGGTGCGCAAGCTGCCGGACACGGGCGAAGTGGTGCGTTCCTCGCTCAAGACCATCGGTGAAACCTTCACCGCCAACTCGATCGACACCAACCGTGACACGGTGGTGCAGGCATCGGTGGAGCCGGCCACCGAGCAGGAGATCAAGGACACCGTCACCGTGATGGGTGGCGAGGACTGGAAGCTCTGGATCGACGCGCTGAGCAAGGCTGGCGTGCTGGCCGATCACGCCAAGACCGTGGCCTACAGCTACATCGGCACGGAAATCACCTGGCCGATGTACTGGCACGGCACCCTGGGCCAGGCCAAGCAGCATCTGGACAACACCGCCAGGCAGCTGGTGGCCGAGCACAAGGCCGAGCATCTGGACGCCTACGTGGGCGTGATGAAGTCGGTGGTGACGCAGGCCAGCGCGGCCATTCCCGTGCTGCCGCTGTATATCGCCATTTCTTTCCGCGTGATGAAGGAAAAGGGCATCCACGAAGGCACCATCGAGCAGATCAACCGCCTGTTCCGCGACCGCATGTACCGCAAGGATCACCAGGCGCCGGAAACCGACAGCGATGGTCGCCTGCGCCTGGATGACTGGGAGCTGCGCGAAGACGTGCAGCAGGAGTGCAAGGCGCTGTGGCCGACGGTCACCACCGAAACGCTCAACCAGCTCACCGACTACGCGGGCTACAAGAACGACTTCCTGCACCTGTTCGGCTTTGGCCGCACCGACGTGAACTACGAGGAAGACGTGAACCCGGATCGCCGCTTCGACGTCGTCGAGCTCTGACCGGAACGCACCGGATGCCGTCGTCATGGCGGCATCCGGTGACGGTTTCACCGACGAGGCCCCCTGGGGCGCCGCCCTGACCGAGCCGCCGCCATGAGCACCGCCATCGTCTGGTTTCGTCGCGACCTTAGGCTCGCCGACCATCCCGCGCTCGACGCCGCCTGCAGCGCGCACGAGCACATCCTGCCGCTGTATATCCACGCACCACAGGAAGACGGCCCGTGGGCGCCCGGTGGCGCGAGCCGCTGGTGGCTGCATCATTCGCTGTCGAGCCTGGATACCCAGCTGCGCGAGCGCGGCAGTGCACTGCATCTGGCGCAGGGCGACAGTCTTTCCACACTGCGTGACCTGATCGATCGCACCGGCGCATCGGCGGTGTACTGGCATCGCCAGTACGAACCCGCGGTGATCACCCGGGACAGCGCCATCAAGGCCGCGCTGCGCGAGCAGGGCATCGAGGCGCACAGCTTCAATGCCGCGCTGTGGTGCGAGCCCTGGCAGATCGAGACGAAGCAGCAGGCACCGTATGGCGTGTTCACGCCGTTCTGGCGAAACCTGCGCACCCGGCTGGATGCGGCGCGGCCCCTGGCGGCGCCTGCATCGTTGCGCAGCCCTGCCGTCGATGGCGGACTGCCGCTGGATGCCCTCCGATTGCTGCCGTCGATCCGCTGGGACACCGGCATGCAGGACGCCTGGCAGCCGGGCGAGCAGGGGGCGCAGGAACTGCTGGAAATCTTCATCGATGACGCGCTGGGCGATTACGCGCAGGCACGTGACCTTCCCGCGCGGCACGGTACCTCACGCCTGTCGCCGCACCTGCATTTCGGCGAGATATCGCCGCGCCAGATCCATCACGAGCTGGCGGAGCGCGCGAGTGCGGCAAGCGCGCGTCGACGTCCGGACATCGAGCCTTACCTGCGCGAGCTGGGCTGGCGTGAATTCGCCCATCACCTGCTTTATCACTTTCCGCACACGCCCACGGAAAACTACAACGAAAAATTCAACGGGTTTGCGTGGACCGATGACGCCGCCGCGCTGGAACGGTGGCAGCGTGGACAGACCGGCATCCCGCTGGTCGACGCGGGCATGCGTGAGCTGTGGCACACAGGCTGGATGCACAACCGCGTGCGCATGATCGTGGCCAGCTTCCTCACCAAGAACCTTCGCCTGCACTGGCGCCATGGCGCCCGTTGGTTCTGGGACACGCTGGTGGATGCCGACCTGGCCAACAACACGCTGGGCTGGCAGTGGGTGGCCGGCAGCGGTGCGGACGCCGCGCCCTATTTCCGCGTGTTCAATCCGGTGACGCAGGCGCAGAAATTCGATCCGCAGGGGCAGTACCTGCGCCGCTGGTTGCCGGAGCTTGCCTCCGCCCCACTGCCGTTGCTGTTCGAGCCGTGGAAGGATCCCGCACTGCTGCGCCGCAGTGGTTATCCCGCGCCGATGGTTGATGTCGGCGAGACGCGCCTGGCTGCACTGGATGCCTGGCAACGCATGCGCAACGGGTGATTCAGGCGGCCTTTCCGGCGCTGCCGGTGGTTCGCCGGAGCAGCCAGGCAAGCACTGGCGGTGTGACCATCGCTGTCAGCAGCGACATCGCCACGATGATGGCGTAGATGCGGTCGGTGAATACACCGGCGGCCAGGCCAAGGCTGGCGATGACCACGCCTACTTCGCCGCGCGGCACCATGCCGAAGCCCACCACCGTGGCACTGCGCGAACCCAGCGAGAGCGAGCCCAGGAAGCCGCCGATCAGCTTGGAGACAATGGCGATCAGTGTGACCACCAGCAGCATGATCCCGGCCTCGGCGTTCGCCAGCTGGTGCAGGTCGATCTTGCTGCCGGTGATGACGAAGAAGAACGGCGTGAGCAGCGCGAGCAACGGTTGCATCTGTTTCTCCAGCGTGTGCTGCTGGCGTGTTTCAGAGGCCATCATGCCTGCGAGGAAGGCGCCGATGATCGCCGCCAGCCCGAACAGCGTGGAGATATAGGCCAGGCCAAGGCATAGCGCCAGCACGATGGCCAGCGCCGAATGCGGGCTCAGTGGCTTGTCCAGCCAGCTGGAGTTCCAGCGCATCACGCGCGCACCGCCCACACCGATGACGGCGATGAAACCGATGGCGCCGGCCAGTACGGCAAGCAGATGCACCACGTCGATGCCTTCGCCTCCTTGTAGTGACACGACCACGCCGAGCAGCAGCATGGCCAGGATGTCGTCGATGACCGCAGCGCCCAGAATGACCTTGCTCTCGATGCGCTGCAGCGCGCCCAGCTCCTGCAGGACGCGCGCGGTAATGCCGGCAGAAGTTGCCACGAAGGCGGCGGCGATGAACAGTGAGCGGCTCCAGTCGAAGCCGCTGCCGTGAGCCCACAGGCCGCCCATGCCGAAGGGCACCAACACGCCCAGTACGCCCACCAGGAAGGCCACCTTGCCGACCTTCTTCAGGTCTTCCAGGCGGGTTTCCAGGCCCACGGAGAACAGCAGCAGCACCACGCCGATCTCCGACAGCACGTCCAGCGGCGTGCCCGTGGCGACCTGGTCGGGTGTGATCCACCCCAACAAGGACGGGCCGACCACGCAGCCCGCGGCGATCTCGCCCACGACGCCGGGCAGCTTCAGGCGCTGGGCGATTTCGCTGCCGATCTGCGCGGCAACGAACACGATGAAAAGCGTGAGCAGGATGTCGGCGGCGTGGTGCATGGGCAGGGACGGCCCCGTGATCAGGTCCGGTGCATGCTACAGGCTCTTAGCCGGAGGCGTGGCCGGCGCGCGCCACGGTTTCATTCTTCAGGCGACTGAATACCCAGCTGGCCGTGGCCGTCACGATGGCCAGCAGCAGCACCGTCCAGCGGAAGGCGGGAATGTAGTCATCGTGCGCATGGCCCTGCAGCAGCGCTTCCATCAGCAGCGAAGCCAGCGCAATGCCGAAGCTCATCGACAGGTATTGCGCTGTCGATGCCATGGACGAGGCCTGAGAGGCGAACTTCACGTCCAGATCGTTGTAGATCAAGGTGTTCATGGCGGTGTACTGCATGCCCATGAAACCGCCGTAGACAAACACCATCAGGGCGATGAGCCACATGGGCGAGCCCTTGCCGAGCAGCGCGAACATGGCCAGCAGCACCGCTACCATCAGCGTGTTGGTGAACAGCAGCCGGCGATAGCCGAAACGCTGCAGCAGCCGGTTGATGCCCCACTTGGCGGTGATCGAGCCCAGCGCCTGCGGCACCATCATCAGGCCGGCCATCAACGGCGACCAGCCGCAACCCACCTGCAGGAACAGCACCAGCAGCAGGAACATGCCCGATACGCCCAGGCGGGTGAACAGGTTGCCGGCCAGCGATACCCACACGCTGCGCACGCGCAGCAGGCTCAGGTCCGCCACGGGGTGATCCGTGCGGCGGCTATGCCACACGTAGATGACGCCGAACACCACGGCGAGCACGCCGTAGATCGCAATGCGCACCCACTGGCCGCCACCGCCGCTGGCCACTTCCGAGGCTGTCAGCAGCATGGCCGAGGCGGCCGCGAACAGCAGGAAACCCAGCAGGTCGAACGGGTGGATGTCGTCGAGCCGGTAATCAGGCATGGATTGGCGATTCATCCACATGCCGACCAGCCCCACCGGCACGTTGATCAGGAAGATCAGTCGCCAGGTGGTGTATTGCGCCAGCGCGCCGCCAAGCAACGGGCCCAGCACCGAGCCGAGCAGGCCGACGGTGGCCACCGTGCTCATCGCCCTGACGAATTCCCGTTTGTCGATGCTGCGCACCAGCACATATCGCCCGACGGGCATCAGCGCCGCGCCGCCCAGGCCCTGCAGCACGCGGGCAGCCACCAGCTGCGGCAAGGTCTGCGCGATGCCGCACAACAACGAGCCGATGGTGAAAGTGGCGATGGCGGCAGCGAAGATGCGTCGCGTGCCAAAGCGATCGCACAACCACGGGCTGGCGGGAATGAAGATCGCCAGTGTCAGCACATAGCTGGTGAGCGCGGTGCGCATGCCCAGCGGCGTGACGTTCAGTGCCTCGGCCATCGCAGGCACCGCCGTATTGACGATGGTGGAGTCCAGCGCCTGCATGAAGAAGGCGGCGGCCACCAGCCAGATCAGTCCGCGATAGCGCTCACGCGAGGATTCCGTCGGCGGCTGCGGCGCCGGTGCTTCCTCGCCGGGAGGCGGTACGGGAAGGCTGGTCTGGGTAGCGGCGAGATTCTCGGGCATGTCTCACTATGATAGCTGTTATGGCAGCTTGCTTTTGCCTATTGAAGCGTCCACAGTCGGTCGCGTTTCATCTTTGACGGCCGCTTGTGCGGATCGTGTCAACGACACGGCGACCACCCCGCAGGGATGAATGGAAAAACAGCGAAGGAATGAGCGCGCCGGGGCGGCACCGTCCCGGCGCGTCGTCTTTTGCGACAGCACACGGTCGATGCATGACCCGTTCGGACGACAGGAGTCCCCATGAGCAACAAGCCACCCATTGTTATTTCCTCGCTTGACCTGGATCGCATCGAAGCCTTGCTGGAGCGCATGCCGCCGGTGCAGGCGGCGCAGTACCAGGCATTGCGTGGTGAGCTGGATCGGGCGGACGTGGTGGACCCGGCGCAGATTCCCACGGACGTGGTCACCATGAATTCCGTGGTCACTTTCAAGGACGACGATTCGAGCGATGAGCTCACCGTGACGCTGACCTATCCCTCCGGCGCGGGCTTGCCGGGCACGGTGTCGATTTTTGCGCCGGTCGGCAGTGCCTTGCTGGGCCTGAAGGTGGGGCAGCACATCGAATGGCCCACCCCCGATGGCCGCCGTCGCCAGCTGCGTGTGCTGGAAATCGAGTATCAGCCCGAAGCGTCCGGCGACCTGCATCGTTGACGTCATCGTCACGCCATGCCCATGGCGGGCTGGCGTGGCTGCCCCGATGCCGTGTCAGTCAAAGTGGTGCCGGAAACCCACCTGGAAACCACCCGGCAGCAACGACACGATCCACGGCGAGTCCCGGTGCGAGGCCCACAGGCCGACGCCGACGCCGATGGCGGCGCCAAACACCACGTCGCTCTGCCAGTGGCCATGGGTTTTCACGCGCGCCACGGCGTCATACGCAGGCAATAACGCCAGCAGGTAGACCGAGGGATGGTCGCTGCCGTAGCTGGCGATGATCGGCGTGACGGCCGCCGAGATGGTGGCCACTTCGCCGCTCGGAAAGCTCTGCGCATGGATGCCCTGGAACCACTTGTTGGGATTACTGGTCTGCGACGGCCGCTCGCGCTGGAAGGTCCACTTGAGCACCTGCGTGCCGGCCGCGGTGACGGCCATGGAATCCACGGAGCGCCACAGGGTATCGCCGAAGCGGTCGTCGTCGCCCAGCCAGATGGCGCCACCGGCGATCGACAACACGGTGCCATAGAGCAGAATCTGCTGGTTGCTGCGTTTCCAGATGCCGCTGTCGTCATAGGGCACAAGGTGGTCCATGCCCAGAATGCCGCTGCCCGCCCAGGCGGGGCTGAGGGCGAAGACGAGTGCCAGAGCCGCCAACTGTCGAGGACGCATAAGTCCACCCTCCAGAGTGCGAAACGGCTTGAGTTGTCGGCGGGAACACTACGCCGGACGGCTTTCTTTCTGCTTAGGAGGGGGCGAAAACACGGACTGAGCCGTTAAACTCGGCGGATACGAGGAACCCCCCGCATGAGCCAGAGCCCCGCCAACGATTGGCAAGCCCAAGCCAGCGCGCTGCGCGACAAGATCGAGCGCGCCAACTACCGCTACCACGTGCTCGACGATCCGGAGATCACGGATGCCGAATACGACCGCGCCATGCGGGAACTGGAAGCGCTGGAAGACGCCCACCAGGAACTGGTCACGACCGACTCGCCCACGCGGCGCGTCGGCACCCGTGCGCAGGGCGGCTTTGCCGAAGTGCGGCACGCCATGCCCATGTTGTCGCTGAACAATGCTTTCGAGCAGGAAGGCGACGACGATCGCGAGCGCTTCCGCGAAGTGGCCGAGTTCGAGCGCCGCATCGAGCAGACCCTGGATCGTCGCCAGCCGGTGTTTTCCGTCGAGCCGAAACTGGATGGCCTGGCGATCAGCCTTCGCTATGAAGACGGCGTGTTCGTGCAGGGCGCCACGCGTGGTGATGGCGAAACCGGCGAAGATGTCACCGCCAACCTGCGCACCGTGCGCGCCATTCCATTGCGCCTGCGCGGCGAGGGTTGGCCGCGCGTGCTGGAAGTGCGCGGCGAAGTGATCATGCTGCACAAGGATTTCGAAGCATTCAACGAACACGCCCGGGCCCATGGCGAGAAGACGCTGGCCAATCCCCGCAACGGCGCGGCCGGTTCGCTGCGCCAGCTCGATCCGGCCATGACCGCCAGGCGCAAGCTGAGCTTCTTCGCCTATGCGGTGGGTGACGTGCAGGGCGGTGACTTGCCGGCCACGCATTCGAAGACCCTGGCGAAACTGCGCGACTGGGGTTTCCCCGTGTCGCCGGAGGTGGATACCGCCAAGGGGCTCGACGGTCTTATTGCGTATTACCGGCGCATCGGCGCCAGGCGCGACGGGCTTCCGTACGATATCGACGGCGTGGTCTACAAGCTGGACGACTACGAAGGCCAACGGGTGATGGGCTTCGTGTCGCGTGCGCCGCGCTGGGCCATCGCACACAAGTTCCCCGCGCAGGAACAAACCACCACCGTCGAGGCCATCGAGATCCAGATCGGACGTACCGGTGCTGCCACGCCGGTGGCGCGGCTGAAGCCGGTGCAGGTGGCCGGCGTCACGGTGACCAACGCCACCCTGCACAACGCCGATCAGGTCGCGCGACTGGACGTGCGCGTGGGCGATACCGTGATCGTGCGCCGCGCGGGCGACGTTATCCCAGAAGTGGTGCGCGTGATGCCGGATCTGCGCCCGGCGCATACGCATGCCTGGCATATGCCCACGCATTGCCCCGTGTGTGGCTCGGCTTTGCTGCGTGAAGAAGGCGAGGCCGCCTGGCGCTGTTCGGGCGGGCTGATCTGCCCGGCCCAGCGCAAGGAGGCCCTGATCCATTTCGCCGCGCGTCGCGCCATGGATATTGAAGGCATCGGCGAGCGCTTCGTGGATGCGCTGGTGGACTTCGGTTACGTGCACACGCCGGCGGACCTGTACAAGCTCACGCTGGACGATTTCCTGGAAATGAAGCGCCGCGCGGACGAGCGCGACGGCAGCACGCCGGAAACCGTCAAGCAGGGAAAGGTAGCCACCAAATGGGCCGAAAACCTGCTTGAAGCCATCGAGGCGAGCAGGCAGACCACGTTGCCGCGCTTCCTGTTCGGGCTGGGCATCATGCATATCGGCGAAAGCACCGCCAAGACGCTCGCCGCCTGGCTGGGCAGCCTGGCCATGATCCGCCGCATGCCTGCTTCAGTGCTGCGTGTGCTGCCGGATATCGGTGACGAAGTGGCGCGCTCCATCGCCGGCTTCTTCGCGCAGAAGGGCAACCAGGAAGTGGTCGATGCGCTGCTGGCGTCCGGCATCGTGTTCGCCGACGAAACCCATCCGTCGTCCAAGTTGCACCAGCGACTGGACCTCGCGGTGCTGCTGGACATGGCCGGCGTCAGCAAGCTGGGTCCCAAGAGCACCAAACTGCTGGCCGAGCGCTTCCCGTCACTGGATAAGCTGATCGAGGCGGGTTCGGCGCACTGGATCACGGCGGGCCTGCCGTCGGCGGCGGCGACCAATCTGGCGGCGTTCCTGCACGACAAGGCCAGCCTTCGGCAGCTGCGTGAGGCTGATGCAGCCATGTGGGAGCTGCTCGGCGCCATTCCGAAAACCACAAAGTCCGTAGCCGCGCCGCTCGAAGGCCAGACCGTGGTGCTGACCGGCACGCTGGCCTCGTTGAGCCGCGACGAAGCGAAGGATCGACTGGAAGCGCTGGGTGCCAAGGTGTCCGGTTCGGTGTCCAAGAAGACCAGTTTCGTGGTCGCCGGTGAGGCCGCGGGCTCCAAGCTCGACAAGGCGCAGGAGCTG
The DNA here is from genome assembly GCF_014297575.1 of Dyella telluris. NCBI lineage: Bacteria > Pseudomonadati > Pseudomonadota > Gammaproteobacteria > Lysobacterales > Rhodanobacteraceae > Dyella > Dyella telluris. Next base: position 4,278,050 of record NZ_CP060412.1, read on the forward strand.
GGCGTGGCAGTGTGGGATGAAGACGGCCTGCTGAAGCTGCTCGCCCAGCACGAAGGAGGCGCATGAACCTGCACCTGGCCGGTCGCCTGCACCTGCGTGCTCGACTTTACGCATTGATCCGTGCGTTCTTTGCGGAGCGCGAAGTGCTGGAGGTGGAGACGCCGATCCTGTCGGCGGCAGGCAACACCGACCCGAACATCGAGAGCTTCAGCACCAGCTTCAGCGGTCACGTGGACGCCGGCGCGCGCGTGCGCTGGATGCGCACGTCGCCGGAGTATCCGCTGAAGCGCCTGCTGGCCGAAGGCATCGGCGACTGCTATGAGCTCGGCCGCGTGTTCCGCAATGGCGAAGCGGGCGGTCGGCACAATCCCGAATTCACCATGCTGGAGTGGTACCGCATCGGTTGGGATCATCGCCGGCTGATGGAAGAAACCATCGCATTGGTGGAAGCAGCACTGGCCATGATGGGGCAGCGGGCCGAAGTGTGGATCGAAGGATATCGCCAACTCTTCATCGACGAACTGGGCATCGACCCGGCCCACGCCCCGATTGCACAGCTGCAGGTGCCGCTGGAAGAGTTCAACATCAACCCGGACGGCCTCACACGCGACGACTGGCTCGACCTGCTGATCACGCATCGGCTGCAGCCATCGTTCCCGACCAACCGCATTACCGTGATCCACGACTACCCGGCGTCGCAGTGCGCACTGGCCAAGGTGCGTCCCGGCGATCCGCCGCTGGCCGAGCGCTTCGAGTTGTACCTGGGCCGTTATGAGCTGGCGAACGGTTACCACGAGCTCAACGATGCCGCCGAGCAGCGTCGTCGTTTCGAGCGCGACAACGAGGTGCGCCGTTCGCGCGGGCAGCCAGCTGTTCCCATGGATGAGCGCCTGCTGGAAACGTTGGACACCATGCCCGATTGCGCCGGCGTGGCGCTGGGCATTGAACGGTTGCTGATGTGCCTGGTGGGAACGGATGCCATTGCCGACGTGCTCACGTACCCCTTTGCCGAGGCCTGAGTCGATGGCGTCAAACCTGTTGCCGGCGATCCATCATGTGGCGCTGATCTGTTCGGACTATGCGCGCTCCAAGGCGTTCTACAGCGAGACGCTGGGTTTGCGCATCATCCACGAGGCGTACCGGGCTGAGCGCGATTCGTGGAAGCTCGATCTGGAAGTGTCGCCGGGCGTCAGCCTTGAGCTTTTTTCGTTTCCTGCGGCGCCGAAGCGTCCGTCGCGACCCGAGGCACAAGGCTTGCGCCATCTGGCGTTCGCCGTGCCGGACGTCGATGCAGTGATCACCACGTTGAACGAGCGTGGCGTGACCTGCGAGCCCGTGCGCGTGGATGAGTTCACGGGGCGGCGCTTTACCTTCTTCGCCGACCCAGACGACCTGCCCATCGAGCTGTACGAGGCATAGGGTCTCGCGTTGCAACCAAAAGAAAGCCCGGCAGCTCTGGCGAGCCGCCGGGCCTGGCAGTGGGACGCCGGTTGCGCTCAGCTTTCGCGCGAATCCAGCAGGTGCTTGTAGATCAGGCCTCCCACCGCGCCTCCGATCAGCGGAATGAGCCAGAACATCCACAGCTGGCTGATGGCCCAGCTGCCCTGGAAGAAGGCCACGGCCGTGCTGCGTGCCGGGTTCACCGAGGTGTTGGTGATCGGGATGCTGATCAAGTGGATAAGGGTAAGCGTGAGGCCGATGGCCAGCGGAGCGAAGCCGGTCGGTGCCAGCTTGTGGGTGGTGCCGTTGATGACAATCAGGAAGAAGGCGGTAAGGATGAACTCGGCAACCATGCACGCGGCCAGCGAATAACCGCCGGGCGAATGCTCGCCGTAGCCGTTGGAGGCAAAGCCCGCGCTGGCGTCAAACCCCAGCTTGCCGCTGGCGATGACGTAGAGCGCCGTGCCGGCCACCAGGCCGCCGATGACCTGGGCGACCCAGTAGGGCACGACGTCCTTGGCGGGAAAACGGCCGCCGGCGCACAGACCGAGCGTGACCGCCGGGTTGAAGTGCGCACCGGAGATATGACCCACGGCGTACGCCATGGTGACCACGGTGAGGCCGAAGGCGAGGGCGACGCCCGCAAAACCGATGCCCAGTTCCGGGAATGCCGCCGCGAAGATGGCGCTGCCGCAGCCGCCGAACACCAACCAGAACGTACCGAAGAACTCTGCTCCCAAACGCTTGCCCATACTCATGGGGACTCTCCTTGCCGTGTTTTCAGGGATGGGCCTGGGCTGCGTTCCTGCGTGTCTTCCACAACATTGCCGATCTGGAGCTGATTGTTGGTGCGGGGCCCAGGCGATTTTCAGGCTAGCAAAACTGTCCTGCTGGGTAGTTCTTGCCGGGGCGGCATGCTACCGCCCAGGTGTGACGCATTGAATCGGAACCCTCTGGTTATATGCTGCCCCGTCGCCCGACTTTGCAACCGTAGGATTACTGATGACGCAAGCCATCCCGACCACATCCGAGCTGGCCTCTCCGGAGCGCCGCCTGGGCGCGCGTGATATCCAGACCCTGCTGCTCGCCTCCCTGGGCGGTGCGCTGGAGTTCTACGATTTCGTGGTTTTCGTGTTCTTCGCGCTGCCTCTGAGCCACCTGTTCTTTCCTCCGGACATGGCACCGTGGCTGGCGCGCTTGCAGGTCTATGGCATCTTTGCCGCCGGTTATCTCGCCCGCCCGCTGGGCGGCATCGTGATGGCCCACTTCGGTGACCGCCAGGGCCGAAAGCGCATGTTCACGCTCAGCGTGTTCCTGATGGCGCTGCCCACGCTGGCCATCGGCCTGCTGCCGGTCTACGCCAGCGTCGGCGTGCTGGCGCCACTGCTGTTGCTGGTCATGCGCGTGGTGCAGGGCGTGGCCATCGGCGGTGAGGTGCCCGGCGCCTGGGTGTTCGTGGCCGAGCATGCGCCCCGCGGGCGCACCGGCATGGCCTGCGCCTGCCTGACCTCGGGCCTCACCGTGGGCATCCTGATCGGTTCGCTGACGGCGGCATGGATCAACCACCACCTTGCGCCGGCCGATGTGCTGGCCTGGGGCTGGCGCGTGCCGTTCCTGCTGGGTGGCGTGTTCGGCTTCATCGCCGTGTGGCTGCGCCGCTGGCTGAGTGAAACGCCGGTGTTTGCCCAGTTGCGCGAGCGCAAGGAGCTCAGTCGCGAGTTGCCGTTGCGCCAGGTGCTGGCCAGTCATGGTGACAGTGTGGCGCTGTCGATGGCGGTGACGTGGATGCTGACCGCGGCCATCCTTGTGCTGATCCTGTTGCTGCCGAACCTGGCACAGAAGTCGTTCGGCATCGCCCCTGACCTGGCCTTCCTCGGCAACAGCCTTGCGGCTTTCAGCCTGGGCGTGGGCTGCATTGCCTTCGGCTGGCTGGTCGATCGCATCGGTGCGGCCTGGGCATTGCTGCTGGGCTCTGTGGCTCTGGTGACGGTGACCTACGTGCTGTTCGGTGACCTGGCTGCCGGCGGCGCGCACTTCCTGCCGCTGTATGCGCTTACCGGTTTTCTGGTGGGCACGGTGTCGGTGGTGCCGACCATCATGGTGGCGGCCTTCCCGGCGCCCATCCGTTACTCCGGTATTTCCTTCGCGTACAACGTCGCCTATGCGGTATTCGGTGCCAGCACGGCCACGCTGATCGGCTATCTCGCCGAGCGGGCCGGGCGCATGGCGCCAGCCCACTACGTGACGATCACGGCCGTCGTCAGCGTGTTGGCTGCACTCTGGCTGCTGGCAAAGCGGAAGGGTTCGGGCGAACTGGCGGACTGAGGTTCGCTGGTTCCTGCCCTGGCATCGTCATTCCGGCGAAGGCCTGAATCCGGTCGCGAAAACGCCTGCAGGCGAGGGCACGTCTGGGCGCCGACGCTACGGGATCCCGGCTCGCGCCGGGATCACCGATCTGAGGCCGGAGGCGTGCTGTCGGCGTATCCGAATCAGGTGTTGTTGATGGTCGAACCGGTCAACAACCCGCGTGCCAGCATGCTGCACTGGCGGCGATAGAGCAGCATCTGCCACTGGCGTCCGCCCAGCTGGCGCCACAGCACGGCGGAGCGCACGGCAGCGAGCAGGTTGGTGCGCACCTTTTCCACCACGGCCGGCTGCTGCAGCTGTTGGGGGCTGCCGGTCACCATCACGCGTGGCTTGAGCGTGGACAGCGTGGTGGCGTATAGCTCGGCAAGCCGCTTGACCACTTGTGGCGAATCCGCGCCGAAATGCTCCACCTGACGCTGCGCGGCCACGATGCCCTGCTGCAGGCGATCAAGCAGATCGCTGCGGCGCGACAGGCTGCGCTCAAGCTTCATCACGGTGAACGCCATGCGCGTCACCGCGACATCGCGGTTGTTCTCGTCCAGCAGGGTGATCAGCTGGCGCAGGCCCAGCCGCACGGCCGATACGTCCCCGTAGACACCCACCACTGAGGGCGCGTCGAGCCGGAACACGCTGGCCATGCTGGCGGCCATGGCGATGTCGTCGCAGCGGCCGTCATTGGCCAGTTGCTGGGCGAGCGTGGCGGCCTGGAACAGGCCAGCCAGGGCCAGCACGCGCTCTTCGTTCATGGCAAAGGCTTCAAACACCGGACAGGGACTCTATGGAGGCGGGGAGGGCAACGGCATCATTCCAGCCGCCGAAGGGAGCATCGGTGCGGTCGATCACGGCGCCGCCGAGACAGGCATCGCCATCGTAGAAAACCACCGACTGGCCCGGTGTGACGGCGCGCTGGGGTTCGTCAAACACCACCTCGAGGCCGTCGTCCAGCACAAATACTTCGCAGGCCTGGTCGGCCTGGCGATAACGGGTTTTGGCCGTACAGCGAAAACGCCTTGCCGGTGGCTCGCCGGCCACCCAGCTCGGCGGCTCGGCGTGCAGGCGACGCGAGTACAGCCAATGGTTCTCGCCACCCTGGGCCACGTAGAGCACATTGCCGGGAACGTCCTTGCCCACCACGTACCAGGCATCGCCACCGGCGCCTTGCCGGCCGCCGATGCCCAGGCCGTTGCGCTGGCCCAGGGTGTAATACATCACGCCCTGGTGTTCGCCCACGGTTTCGCCTTCCGGCGTGCGCATCGGGCCGGGCTGGGCCGGGATGTACTGGGCCAGGAAGCTGCGGAAATCGCGCTCGCCGATGAAGCAGATGCCGGTGGAGTCTTTCTTGGCGTGGGTGGGCAGGGCCGCGTCCAGCGCCATCTGGCGCACCAGCGACTTCTCGATCTCGCCCACCGGGAACAGCGTGGCGGCCAGCTGCTGCTGACCCAGCGCATGCAGGAAATAGGTCTGGTCCTTGGCCGCATCCACGGCCCGCAGCAGGCGGTACTTGCCCTCGTGGAAGTCCACGCGGGCGTAGTGGCCGGTGGCGATCTTGCCGGCGCCCAGCGCCTTCGCCTCGTCCAGGAAGGTCTTGAACTTGATCTCGCGATTGCACAGCACGTCCGGGTTCGGCGTGCGGCCCGCGCGGTATTCGGCAAGGAAATGCTCGAACACGCCGTCCCAGTACTCGGCGGCGAAATTGCGGGCGTGGAAGGGAATGCCCAGCCTGCCGCACACCGCCACGGCGTCCTTGCGATCCACGTCGGCGGTACAGGGGCCGTCGCGGTCGTCTTCTTCCCAGTTCTGCATGAAGAGGCCTTCCACCGCATGGCCCGACTGCTGCAGCAGCAGGGCCGCCACCGAAGAGTCCACGCCACCGGAGATACCCAGCATCACTTTCACGGGTAACGGTCCTCGGCCAGCAGGCTGTGCAACAGGTGCAGCGGATGGCGCTGGCCGGACAGCCAGGCGTCGATGCTCAGGAGCACCAGCGGGCTGCGCAATTGGTCACCTAGCGCCACGATTTCGTCACGGGTGAGCCAAATGGCGCGACGGATGCCGTCATCCAGTCGGCGCTCCGGATCGTGGCTCACCGGCCGGGCGGCGAAACTGAAGCGGACCACACCGTCGCCATGCTCGGTGCTGCGCCACTGGTGAATGCCCAGCAGGTGCTCGAGATCCACCGTCCAGCCGGTTTCCTCCAGCGTTTCGCGCAGCGCGGCGGTCGTCAGGCTCTCCCCGTCATCCAGATGGCCGGCCGGCTGGTTATACGCCAGGCGGCCATTGACCTCCTCTTCGACCATGAGGAAGCGGTCACCGTCGGCAACCACGCAGGCCACTGTGACGTGCGGGCACCAGACTTGCAGGGGAATCAGCGTGGGATCGGCCATGGGGGGTATATGGCGACGGGGACGGGGGTAGAAAAGCGCCCATTGTGCCACTACCTGAAAGCGATCTGCCTTTGACGGGGCACCCCGGGTGCCGGGCGGTATACTTTCCCCAAGGAAATCTCACGTAGAACCATGGCTCACGAACCCGAACACGAACAAGGCACCGGTCACGGTCTGGCGCTGGAAACCTCCCGTCCGGAGGTGGCCCGGCCACCGCTCTTCCAGGTAGTACTGCTCAATGACGATTTCACGCCGATGGATTTTGTGGTCGAAGTGCTGAGGAGCTTCTTCAGCCTGGATCAGGAACGCGCGGTACAGGTGATGTTGCATGTCCATACGCGCGGGAAGGGAGTCTGCGGGGTATTCACCCGGGAAGTCGCTGAAACCAAGGTGACCCAGGTGAACGAATATTCACGTGCTCATCAACACCCGTTGTTGTGCACTATGGAAAAGCTCTGAGAGCGGGCTGATGGGGCCACGTCCCGCCACTCATGGCACGGATATTGAAGAGGCAGAGGGTGCCCCCCATCTCTTAGCCATCGCGGCAATGCCGCCCTGCCACACAGCGGAGTAGGTCCGGATGTTCAGCAAGGATCTCGAAGTCACCATCGGCCAGTGCTACAAGCAGGCCCGCGAGCAGCGTCATGAGTTCATGACGGTGGAACACCTGCTGCTCGCACTCACCGAAAACCAGTCGGCCCTGGGCGCGCTGCGCGCCTGTGGCGTTGACCTGCCGCGCCTGACCCGCGAGCTGGAAAAGATCATTGCCGAAACCGTACCGGTACTGCCGCACGGGGACGAACGTGATACCCAGCCCACGCTGGGCTTCCAGCGCGTGCTGCAGCGCGCGGTGTACCACGTGCAGTCCTCAGGCCGTAAGGAAGTCACCGGCGCCAACGTGCTGGTGGCCATCTTCGGCGAAAAGGACTCGCACGCGGTGTATTTCCTGCACCAGCAGGAGATCACCCGCCTGGACGTGGTCAACTACATTTCGCACGGCATCGCCAAGATCGGCGACGAGCCGTCGCAGAGCATGCCCGGCTCCGAGCGCGAATCGGAAGACGGCGAGCCCAAGGGCAACCCGCTCAGCGAATACGCAAGCAACCTCAACGAACTGGCGCTGGAAGGCAAGATCGATCCGCTGATCGGTCGCCAGGACGAAATCGAGCGCACCATCCAGGTGCTGTGCCGCCGCCGCAAGAACAACCCGCTTTACGTGGGTGAGGCCGGCGTGGGCAAGACGGCCCTGGCCGAAGGCCTGGCCAAGCGCATCGTGGACGGCGACGTGCCGGAAGTGCTGGAAAACGCCACCATCTGGTCGCTCGACCTGGGTGCGCTGGTGGCCGGCACCAAGTACCGCGGCGATTTCGAGAAGCGCCTGAAGGCGGTGATCGGCCAGCTCAAGAAACAGCCGGGCGCCATCCTGTTCATCGACGAGATCCACACCATCATTGGTGCGGGCTCCGCGTCGGGCGGCACCATGGACGCGAGCAACCTGATCAAGCCCATGCTTGCCTCGGGCGAGCTGCGCTGCATTGGTTCCACCACGTTCCAGGAATTCCGCGGCATCTTCGAGAAGGACCGCGCGCTGGCCCGTCGCTTCCAGAAGATCGACGTGGTCGAACCCACCGTGGCCGACAGCCTGGAAATCCTCAAGGGCCTGCGTTCGCGCTTCGAAGAACACCACAACGTGACGTACACCAGCGAGGCCCTGAAGGCGGCGGTGGACCTGTCGGTGAAGCACATTCCCGACCGCCTGCTGCCGGACAAGGCCATCGACGTGATCGATGAGGCCGGTGCCCGCCAGCGCCTGCTGCCGGTGGATCAGCGCACGGGTCGTATCGACGTGCCCGAGGTGGAGTACATCGTCGCCAAGATGGCGCGCATCCCGGCCAAGCAGGTCTCGGCTTCGGATCGCGACGTGCTGAAGAACCTCGAGCGCAACCTCAAGATGGTGGTGTTCGGTCAGGACCAGGCCATCGAGGCGCTGGCTGCGTCGATCAAGATGGCGCGCTCGGGTCTGGCCGATCCGTCCAAGCCGATCGGCAGCTTCCTGCTTGCCGGCCCCACCGGCGTGGGCAAGACGGAAGTGACCAAGCAGCTCGCCATGCAGCTGGGCATCGAGATGATCCGCTTCGACATGTCCGAGTACATGGAAGCGCATTCGGTCTCGCGCCTGGTTGGCGCACCTCCGGGCTACGTGGGTTTCGACCAGGGCGGCCTGTTGACCGAAGCGGTCACCAAGCACCCGCACGCCGTGTTGCTGCTCGACGAAATCGAGAAGGCGCATCCGGATGTGTACAACATCCTCTTGCAGGTGATGGACCGCGGCGTGCTCACCGACACCAATGGTCGCGAAGCCAACTTCAAGAACGTGATCGTGGTGATGACCACGAACGCAGGTGCGCAGCAGGCCTCGCGCCGCGGCATCGGCTTTGTGAAGCAGACCCATACCATGGATGCGATGGAGGTGATCCGCCGCATGTTCACGCCCGAGTTCCGCAACCGTCTGGACGCGATCATCCAGTTCAATGCGCTGGACTTCGACCACATCCTGCGCGTGGTCGACAAGTTCCTGATCGAACTGGAAGCCCAGCTCGGCGAGAAGCATGTGAGCCTGGACGTGGATGCGGACGCCCGCCGCTGGCTGGCCGAGCATGGCTTCGACCCGCAGATGGGCGCGCGCCCGATGGCTCGCGTGATCCAGGAAAAGGTGAAGCGTCCGCTGGCCGATGAACTGTTGTTCGGCAAGCTGGCCGATGGTGGCAAGGTGCGCCTGAGCGTGAACGATGGCGAGCTGGTGGTCAGCACGGAAGCGGCCGAGGCGCTGCCGGCCACGGTGAACTGAGGCCATGGCCCCGCAAGGGGCGGCAAGCTGAAACGACAAGGGCGCCGCGAGGCGCCCTTGTCATGGGTGCCCTACGGAACGCATCGCTCGCGGATCCAGCGCGAGCACGGAATATTCGGACGAGCCCACGGCTGATTAGGAGTCGTCTTATGTATCGAGGCCAGGGCCAAACCTAACCTTGGGAATGTCGGTGCGGCGCAAGGCTGCCGCTCCTCTACTGATCACTCCCTGGGTGCCTCGCATGAATATGCTTTCCTCGAAAGGCCATCGGGCGCGGACTGCCCGTGGCGTGACCTTGCTCAGCCTGCTGGCGTCGACGATGTCGTTTGCGTCGGTGGTGTACATCGGTCCGGAGACGGCCCGCGAAAGCCTTGGGCTGGAACATGCCACGGTGCTTGCCATGCCTGATCCGCGCGCCTCTGGTAGTGAAGCGTCGTTGGCGCACCCGGCGCTGCCCGGCTCGCGTATGGTTTCCGCGGCCAATCTGCTCGGTATGGGAGGAGCGGCGGTGGGGCTGAGGGCCAGTGCGCTCGTCGAGGCCCCGAGGATGGCCGTCCTGGGGACGGTCATGGGGGAGGAAGCAGTGGACACTGCGGGTGCGCTCCATCGCGCCATTGAGCCGAGGCTGCATCGCTGCCCGCAGGCCGCTCTGGTTCGTGACTTGGTCGAGACGGGAAAGGTCCTGCAGCCGGCGGCCCGTTTTCTCGCGCTGGGGGCGGATGCGGACGTGACCATCGAGGCGCTGCTGCGCGACAGTGGCGTTGAGCGACTGGTTGCTTCGGCCGCCCATGCCTGCACGGTCGAGGACCCTGCCGAGGGGCGCACCGTAGAAGGCCCGGGCACGACGCTGCCCAGGCTGGTGCAGTTGCAACCAAGGCGCGACTGAGCAGGCGCAACAAAAAAGGCCACGCGAATGCGCGGCCTTTCTGCTGATTCCATGGCTTCCAGTTCCGGCAGATGCCCGGAGCGGAATGTCAGCTCCCTGCAGATGACTGCAGAGGGCAGGGAATCACTTCATACGGTAGGTGATACGACCCTTGGTCAGGTCGTAAGGGGTCATCTCGACCTTCACCTTGTCGCCGGTGAGGATGCGGATGTAATGCTTGCGCATGCGGCCGGAAATATGGGCCGTAATGACGTGGCCGTTTTCCAGCTGCACGCGGAACATGGTGTTGGGCAGGGTCTCCTGGACCGTGCCTTCCATTTCGATGACGTCGTCTTTGGCCATGCGTTCCGGTGAGGGCAAGGCAGCCGTCATGGCTGCGTAAGCCGACGATTATGCCACGGAAGTTCGTCGGATGCTCTCGTTCTGTTCAGCGCGGCTCCCCGGGGCCCTGTCTGCGGGTCGGCCAAAGCCCGCCGGGGACCAGGGCCTGGCCTTGGGCGAAGAGCGTGCAACCGTCAGGTCGAGGCGGCCAACGTATTGAAATCAAAGAAAGCCGGAGCCAACGGGCGAGCAGATGGGACGCGCCTGCCGGGGTCAGCCGAACTGCTCGTCGAGCTTGCGGCGGATCTCCTGCTCGACCATGCCCTTCAGCGGCGCCAGCATCATGCCGAGCTCGGCGGTGACATGAACCACGTCGCTGCCTACGGCAATGCTGCCGTTCACGCCCGGCCGCGAGAAACGAAACGTGTCGCCCTGCCACTGGCCTTCCATGCCGAACTTTTCCTGCATGCGCGCCGCCACCTTGTCGACCACTGCGCGGGCATCGGCGACGGGAAGCTGGTGCGGGCGGCGGATATCGATCTTCGGCATGGCGGCATTCCTGTGTGCGCAAAACATGCATGGTATGCCAGACCGCAGGCCAAGCGCCTGTTTACGCTCTGCCCGCAAACAGAATCCGGCGTGCGCTGCGTAGAGAGCGTAAAACAGACTCGTGAGGCGGACTGCCATGTGTCGCCGGTGTTGGCAAGCGAAACAGACACTGAAATACGCAGGCTTCTGCTAGAGTCCCGGCCGTCCATCGACTGGTTCACTGATGCGCATCGAGTTTCCCAATTCGCCCCGAGAGGATTTCCACTGGGACAGCCCTGCGTTGCGCATCGGCAGCGCGCCGGACAATGACCTGATCCTTGCCGCCCACCAGGCGGGCGCCTATCACCTGCGCATCCAGCTGGACCGCCGGGGCTGGGTGTTGCAGGTACTTCCGCAGGGCAACCGCATCTACGTCAATGCGCGTCCGGTGCGCGAAAAGGCACTGCTGCGCGCCGGTGACATCCTCAGTGTGGGTGACTGCCGCATGCTGCTGCGCACCGACGAAGAACCGGCGCACAACCTGCCCGTGACGGTGCCCGCCGAGGGGCGCTGTACGGTGGCCTTGCGTGTCGTGGCCGGGCCGCTCTCCGGGCGCGTGCTGTCATTACAGAGCAAGCTGGAGCTGGGGCCGCACGGCCGCATTCCGCTGGAGCTGCCGCAGGGTGAAACGGCGTCGCTGGCCGTGTTCTGGCGTGATGGCCAACTGACGCTGGAGGCCGGGCAGCAATCCGCGCGGTACCCGCTGCGCGTGAACGGAGCCCCGGTAACGCAGGCGGCTTTGCGGCCGGGCGACCAGGTCGGCCTGGGCATGCATCGCTTCGTGGTCGATGCGCCGGGCCTGGAGCCCGAGCCGGAGATCGTCCAGCCCCAGCCCGAGGCATCCCACTTGCCCGAGGAAGACGCGGGCCCGCGCGGCGAGGTGTGGTGGCTTATCGCGACCGCCGCCGTGTTGGCGCTGGGCATTGCCGTGGCGCTGCTGGTGCGCTTCTGAGGCAATCCGCCGGCACGTGATCTGCCCGCGGAATTCGGTTGACGCCGTGTTGTTGCGACGCGGCATAATGCGGCGACCTTCCCAGCCTAGGCGTCGTCAGTGAGCAGACTCTGGAATTTCAGCGCGGGTCCCGCCGCGCTGCCGCAACCCGTCCTCGAACGCGCTCAGCGCGAACTGCTCGACTGGCAGGGTTGCGGTGCCTCCGTCATGGAGCTGTCCCACCGCGGCAAGCTCTTCATGGGGCTGGCCCGCCAGGCCGAGGCTGACCTCCGTGAGTTGCTGGCGATTCCCGAGAACTACGCCGTGCTGTTCCTGCAGGGTGGCGCCACACAGCATTTCGCCCAGATTCCCATGAACCTGGCGGGCGAGGGCGACAGCGCCGACTACATCATCACCGGCCATTGGGGCGAGAAGGCGGCGAGCGAAGCGGCGCCCTACGTCAAGGTGAATGTCGCCGCGAGCAGCAAGGGCGAAAACTACCTGCGCGTGCCGCCGCGCGAGACGTGGCAGCTCGATGCACGCTCCGCCTACGTGCACTACACGCCGAACGAAACCATTCACGGCGTGGAATTCCACGATATTCCGGAAGTGGGCGATGTGCCGCTGGTGGCGGACATGTCGTCGGACATCCTGTCCGGCCCCATCGACGTATGGAAGTTCGGGCTGATCTATGCCGGCGCGCAGAAGAACATCGGCCCGTCGGGCCTGGTGATCCTGATCGTCCGCCGCGACCTGCTCGAGCGCGCCACGCGGCCCATGGCGCGTATCTTCCGCTACGCCGATCACGCGGCGAACGATTCCATGCTCAATACGCCCAACACGTGGGGCTGGTATCTGGCAGGGCTCACCTTCGAGTGGCTGAGGGAGCAGGGTGGCCTGGCGGCGATGCGCGAGCGCAACGCGGCGAAGGCGGCGTTGCTGTACGGCGCGATCGACGGCTCGGGCGGTTATTACAGCAACCCGATCGAGCACGCCTCGCGTTCGCGCATGAATGTGCCGTTCACGCTGCACGACAGCGCGCTGGATGCCGATTTCCTCAAGGAATCGGAAGCCGCCGGCCTGCTGGCACTGAAGGGGCACAAGGCCGTGGGCGGCATGCGTGCCTCGCTCTACAACGCCGTGCCGCTGGAAGCGGTGCAGGCCTTGGTGGCGTTCATGCAGGATTTTGCCAAACGTCACGGATGAAACCGTTGCACGGTGATGGGGTATCGGGGATAGTCCCCGGTTCCCCATTTGGACTTCTTTCCATCTGTAGTCCCCAGACATGACTGACAAGAAATCTTCGCTTTCCGACGTACGCGAACGCATCGACAGCATCGACCAGCAGATCCAGCAGCTGATTTCCGAGCGCGCCGGCTGGGCGCAGGAAGTGGCTCGCGTGAAGGGTGAAGGGCTTTCGGCGATCGACTATTACCGACCGGAACGCGAGGCACACGTGCTGCGCATGGTGGTGGACCGCAACAACGGCCCGCTCACCGACGTGGAAATGGTGCGCTTGTTCCGCGAGATCATGTCGTCCTGCCTGGCGCAGGAGGATCCGCTCAAGGTGGGTTTCCTCGGCCCCGAGGGCACCTTCAGCGAGCAGGCAGTGCGCAAGCACTTCGGGCACGCGGCTTACGGCCTGCCGTTGGGAAGCATCGAGGAAGTGTTCCAGGAAGTGGCTGCCGGCCATGCCGATTTCGGCGTGGTGCCGGTGGAGAATTCCGGGCAGGGCATGATCCAGGTGACGCTGGACATGTTCCTGACCTCCAAGGCCACCATCTGCGGCGAAGTCGAGTTGCGCGTGCACCAGTGCCTGCATTCGCTCAATGGCAAGCTGGAAGGCATCAAGCGCGTTTACGCCCATGCCCAGTCCTTGCAGCAGTGCAAGACGTGGTTGCGCATCAACCTGCCTGGCGTGGAATGCGTGGCGGTGAGCAGCAACGCCGAAGCGGCGCGCCTGGCGCGTCATGCGGATGACGTCGCAGCCATTGCCGGCGAAACCGCAGGTCGCGTCTATGGCCTGAAAACGGTGGCCAATGGCATCGAGGATCGCGCGGACAACACCACGCGCTTCCTGGTGATCGGCCGCTCGCTATTCCCGGCGTCAGGCAACGACCGCACGTCGTTGCTGATCACGGTGAACGACAAGCCGGGCGCGCTGTACCACGTGCTCAAGCCGTTCGCCGAGCATGGCATCAGCCTCAACCGCATCGAGTCGCGCCCGGCGCACTCGGGCAAGTGGCAGTACGCCTTCTTCATCGATGTCTCCGGCCATATCAACGATGGGCCGCTGCAGGCCGCGATGAAGGAGATGGGCGACGCCGCCGCGCAGGTGCGCGTGCTTGGCTCGTACCCGGTGGCGTTGCCCTGACCTAGCTGTCGGGCCGCCGTCTGGCGGCCCATGGAGAATTTCGTGACCCGACTCGACTGGACCAGTCACCACGCCCGCGCGCTCAAGGGCAGCCTGCGCGTGCCCGGCGATAAATCCGTTTCTCACCGCGCGCTCATGCTTGGCGCGCTGGCGGAAGGTACGTCGCACATTCGCGGCTTCCTGGAAGGCGAAGACACCCGTGCAACGGCCGCCGTGCTGCAGCAGCTGGGCGTGCGCATCGATGCACCCGCCGACGGCGAGCGCGTGGTGCATGGCGTGGGCCTGCATGGCCTGCGCGGCACGACGGCCTTGCTCGACTGCGGCAACGCCGGCACGGGCATGCGCCTGCTGGCCGGTCTGCTGGCCGGACAGGCGTTCGACAGCACGCTGGTGGGCGATGAGTCCCTGTCCCGTCGGCCGATGCGCCGCGTGACCGATCCGCTGGCCCGCATGGGGGCGAAGATCGACACGCAGGAAGGCCTGCCGCCGCTGCAGGTGCGCGGGGGCCAGGCGCTTCAGGGCATCAGCTATACGCTGCCGGTGGCCAGCGCGCAGGTGAAGTCGGCACTGCTGCTGGCAGGCCTTTACGCGCAAGGTGAGACGGAAGTGATCGAGCCGCACCCCACGCGCGATTACACCGAGCGCATGCTGGCTGCCTTCGGTTGGCCGATTGATTTTGCGCCGGGCCGTGCACGCCTCAGCGGCGGACACACGCTGCGCGCCACGGATGTGGATGTGCCGGCCGATTTCTCTTCTGCCGCATTCTTCCTGGTGGCCGGCAGCATCGTGCCGGGTTCCGAACTGCGGCTGCAGGCGGTCGGGCTCAATCCCCGTCGCACCGGTCTGCTGCAGGCGCTGCGCCTGATGGGTGCGGATATCCGCGTGGAGAACGAACGCGAGAGCGGCGGCGAGCCGGTGGGCGATCTGCTGGTGCGACATGCGCCCCTGCATGGCATCGAGCTGCCGGAGGTGCTGGTGCCGGACATGATCGACGAATTCCCCGCCTTGTTCGTCGCCGCCATGGCCGCCACCGGCAAGACCGTGGTGCGCGGTGCAGCCGAGCTGCGCGTGAAGGAGTCCGATCGCCTGGCCACCATGGCGACCGGCCTGCGCGCGCTGGGTGCGCACATCGACGAAGTGCCCGATGGCGCGACCATCCAAGGTGGACCGCTCAGCGGCGGAGCCATCGAAAGCCATGGTGATCACCGCATTGCGATGAGCTTCGCCGTGGCAGGGCTCATTGCCAACGGCGCGGTGCGCATCAACGACTGCGACAACGTGGCGACCTCGTTCCCGGGGTTCCTGGAACTGGCCAACGGTTGCGGCTTCGACCTCCGGTCCGCCTGAGCGATTCGTTTCCCACCTCCGGTAGGAGCGCACCCCGTGCGCGACCACAATCTTGCCGTGAGGCAGGCTGTGGTCGCGCACAGGGTGCGCTGCTGCAGGGACTGCTGACACTCCACTCGCCGAGGTGAGTGCCAGCAGCTACCCTTGGCATCCGCCTACGAGGTTGCCATGTCCGTCGCCACGCCTTCCTTCATCGTCGCCATTCCGGCGCGTTACGGTTCCACCCGTCTGCCGGCCAAGCCGCTGCGCGAGATCGCCGGCGTTCCCATGGTGGTGCGCGTTGCTCAGCGCGCGCTGGAAGCGGGGGCCTCGCAGGTGGTCGTGGCCACCGACGATCAGCGCATCGTCGATGCGTTGCAAGGGCAGGGTGTGGATGTCTGCATGACGCGCGCCGATCACGCCTCGGGCAGCGATCGCCTGGCCGAGTGCGCCGAGCACTATGGCTGGGCCGACGATGCCATCGTGGTGAACCTGCAGGGCGATGAGCCGTTCGCGCCGGCGGCCGGTATTCGCGAAGTGGCGCGGGCGCTGGCCGAGGACGACGCGCCCATGGCCACGCTGGCCACGCCCATTGCCGACGCGCACGAGCTGTTCGATCCGAATGTGGTGAAGCTGGTGCGTTCGGCGCAGGGGCGTGCGCTCTACTTCAGTCGTGCGCCGGCACCCTGGGCGCGCGATGCCTTTGCGCTGGATCGCGATGTGCTTCCGGAAAGCGTGCCGTTCCTGCGTCACATCGGCATCTATGCGTACCGTGCGGGTTTCCTTAAGCGCTATGCAACGCTGAGCCGTACGCCGCTGGAGCAGGCCGAATCGCTGGAGCAGTTGCGCGTGCTGGAGCACGGCTTTGCCATTGCCGCGCGCCTGACACCGGAGCCGTTTCCGCCCGGCATCGATACCGAGGGTGACCTGGCGCGTGCGGAGCGCTGGCTGGCCGGCGCCTGATCGCTCAGCGCTTCCGGCGGATCAACATCACCAGCAGACCGCCCAGCAAGAGTCCCAGCGCAAGTCCGATACCGGCGCCCCAGAGGGCGCCGTTGTTGCCGGCGACGGCCCGGCCAATGAGAAAGCCGAGCACGAACAGAATGGGTAGTGGCAGGCAGCCCATGAGCGTCGAGGAGTCCCGTGCGCCGGTGCCGGCGTGGTCGGACTATTTGTTGAACGTGACCGGGACCTGCACGTAGCCGTCCGTCGGCACGCCGTTCTTGATGGCCGGCTTGTACGACCATTTTTTCACGGTGCGTACCGCTTCGTCGTCCAGCGACTTGGCGCCGGAAGACATCATCACGTGGTACGACTTGGCCTTGCCATCCGCACCGACCTGCACCATCACCACCACGGTGCCGGTGCCGCCGTCATTTTTCATCGTTGCCGAATAGCGCGGTGCGGGCTGGGGGCGGTCGTCGTCAACGCTGGCCGGGGTGTCGGCCTGCGTGCCACCACCGTGGCTTGCGGCGGACGATGCCGGTGCGGGTGCGTCCTGTGCACCGGTGGCAGCCAGTGCGGACTGGCCAAGGATAAGCGCGGCGGTGCAGGCCGCCAGCATGATCAGCTTGCTATTCACTTTCTTCCTCCCTGTAGGCCGACCAAGCATAGTCGTCCTTCTCATGACACAACAATCGTGCCGTCCGGCACGGCCGGAAGGGCTTGATAGTGGTGTCCCCCGCAGCCATAACGCGTATGGATGCCGATGAGACGACGCGCCCGCCATCGCCGGGCGCGCGCCGTGCCACCAGGAAACGTTCTGTCCCATGAAAACCAGTGAAAAGCCGTCCATTCTGTTCGTGTGCCTGGGCAACATCTGCCGCTCACCTCTGGTCGAGGCGGTGGCGCGCCAGCGCACAGCGGAGGCGGGGCTTGTGTTGACGCTGGCCTCCTGCGGCACGGGCAACTGGCACGTGGGCAAGGGCGCGGATCCGCGCATGGTGCGTGCAGCGGCCGAGGCGGGCTATGACCTCGCCCCTCACCGGGCGCGCCAGGCACGCACCGCCGATTTCGAGGACTTCGACTGGGTGCTGGCGATGGACCAGGACAATCTCGAAACGCTGGAGGGCATGCGGCGTGGCCGCGGCGTCGAGCCTGCCCTGTTCCTGCCCTGGGCCGGCGTGGCGGCACCGGAGGAATTCCCCGATCCGTACTTCGGTGGCATGGAAGGCTTTCACCGCGCCGTGGCGCTGGCGGAGCAGGGTGTGGATGGCCTGATCGCCCGCCTGTCGGGCCGGTGAGCGGATAGAATCGACTGATGCAGTCCACACCGCCGCCGCAAGCCTTCGACGGCAAGGCTTTCGTCAAAACCCTGAGTACCTCGCCTGGCGTCTATCGTTATTTCGACGAGGACGACGACCTGCTGTACGTGGGCAAGGCCGGCAACCTGAAAAAGCGGGTCGGCAGCTACTTCCTCAAGCCGCGCATGGAACCGCGCATCGCGGCGATGGTGTCGCAGATCGCGCGCGTCGAGATCACCATCACGCGCACCGAAGGCGAGGCACTGCTGCTGGAATCGCAGCTGATCAAGTCGCTCAAGCCGCGCTACAACATCCTGCTGCGTGACGACAAAAGCTACCCGTACATTTTCCTGTCGGGTGGCGAGGATTATCCGCGGCTGGCTTTCCATCGCGGTGCGCGCAACATGCGGGGGAGGTACTTCGGGCCGTATCCCAGCACCTTCGCCGTGCGCGAAAGCCTCAACCTGATGCAGAAGCTGTTCAAGGTGCGCCAGTGCGAGGACAGCTATTTCAAGAACCGCTCGCGCCCCTGCCTGCAGCATCAGATCGGCCGCTGCACGGCGCCGTGCGTGCAGCTGATCACCGTGGACGATTACCGCAACGACGTGCGTCACGCGGAGATGTTCCTGGAAGGCCGCAGCAGCGCGGTGATCGATGAACTCGCCGGCCAGATGGAGCAGGCCAGCAAATCGCTGGAATTCGAGCGCGCTGCCTCGTTCCGTGACCAGGTGGCCGCGCTGCGCAAGCTGCAGGCCGAACATCACGTGCAGGGCGCCAGCGCCGACATGGACGTGCTGGCCTGTCGCATCGAGTCGGCCATGGCCTGCGTGAGCGTGCTGTTCTTCCGCAACGGCATCAGCCTGGGCACGCGCGACTTTTTCCCGCGCCTGCCGCTGGATGCCGAGCCGGCCGATGTGCTGGAGCAGTTCATCGCGCAGTACTACCTGGATCGCCCCGTGCCGCGTGAGCTGATCCTGGGCGAAACGCTGCCGAACCAGCAGATCCTTGGCGACATGCTGGCGCAGCAGTCCGGGCACGCGGTGGAACTGAAATCGAGCGTGCGCGGCGAGCGCGCGCGCTTTCTGCAGATGGCCGAGCGCAATGCGCAGGCGTCGCTCACGGCCAGGCTGGCCAGCCGGCAGACGCTGGGCGCGCGCTTCGACGACCTGCAGAAACTGCTGGAGCTGGGCGAACCGCCGCGCCGCATCGAGTGCTTCGACATCAGCCACACGCAGGGCGAGCTCACCGTGGCGTCATGCGTGGTGTTCGGACCGGAAGGACCGGAGAAATCACATTACCGGCGCTTCAACATCACCGGCATCACCGGCGGCGACGACTATGCCGCCATGCACCAGGCCCTGACCCGGCGCTTCCGCAAGGTGGCCGAGGGCGAGGGCGCCAAACCCGATGTGCTGCTGATCGACGGCGGCAGCGGGCAGGTGGCGCAGGCGCTGGATGTGCTGCGCGAGCTGGGCGTTACCGGCATCCACGTGGTGGGCGTGGCCAAGGGGCCGGGCCGTCGCGCGGGTGAGGAAACGCTGGTGCTGGCCGATTCCGGGCGCGAACTGCATCCGGGGCCCGCCTCGCCGGCACTGCACCTGGTGGCGGCAGTGCGCGACGAGGCTCACCGCTTTGCCATTACCGGCCATCGCAAGCGGCGCGAGAAGGCGCGTGAACGCAGCGTGCTCGAGGATGTCCCTGGCGTCGGTGCGCGTCGTCGTTCCGCCTTGCTGAAGGCCTTTGGCGGCCTGGCCGGGGTGGAAGCCGCAGGCGTGGAAGAACTGACCCGCGTGAAGGGGATTGATCGCGGGCTGGCCGAACGCATTTATGCTGCACTACATGGCTGACGGGCCGGGTTCCGGCTGCTTTCCGTCATTCCGTCGAAAGCCAAAATCCCGCATGATCGACGGCGTGGCCTGCCGTATCTGATGGTGGCTCGGCCACCCTGCTGATTGCTTCACACCGGAAAGGATTTATGCACATCAACCTGCCCACCTGGCTGACCCTGTTTCGCGTCTTGCTGTTGCCGGTCATGGTGGTGGTGTTCTATTGGCAGTTTCCGGGGCACAACATCACCGCGGCCATTGTGTTCATGCTGGCCGCCATCACCGACTGGCTGGACGGTTACCTGGCCCGCCGCATGAATCTCACCTCGGCCTTCGGCGCCTTCCTGGACCCGGTTGCCGACAAGCTGATGGTGGCCGTGACCCTGTTCCTGCTGGTGGAAACCCATCGCGGTGGCTGGCCGGGCATTCTCATGGCGGTCACTGCGGCGATCATCGTGGGGCGCGAGATCAGCGTCTCGGCCCTGCGTGAATGGATGGCCGAGATCGGCATGCGCGCCACCGTGAAGGTGGCCAACATCGGCAAGCTCAAGACCGCCATGCAGATGGTGGCGCTGGTGGTGCTGATCGTGCAGCACGAAAAGAGCGCCGAAGCCCTGCGCCTGTATCACATCGGCGAAGGGCTGCTGGTGATCGCCGGCATCCTCACCATCTGGTCGGGCCTGTATTACCTGCGCGCCGCGTGGCCCAGCCTGCAGGGTGACGGGGCGGGCCGCCCCCTGCCGCGGGGCGAAGACTGAATCCACGAGTCTGAATTAATTTGTGACGAATGCTTGACGGCCGCGGATTACCCATTACAATGCGCGACTCCGATGCGGGAATAGCTCAGTTGGTAGAGCACGACCTTGCCAAGGTCGGGGTCGCGAGTTCGAGTCTCGTTTCCCGCTCCAGATTCGGTTGATCGGTGCATCGCGATCAACAAAGAAAAGCAGCCCACGTGGCTGCTTTTTTTATGCCCCGAATTATCCGGGTCGATGGTTTCGCACCCGGCATGTAAGGTTTTCGATGGCCCGCGAGACTCAAGGAACGAGACTACTCACGCAAGGAGCTCGTTCCGTGGCCAGTGTCGTTGACCATCCTGTTTCCGTCCCGCCGGTGTATCGCGCCACGCAATGGTGTGTGGAGGGCTTTCGCCTGTGGGCACGCCATCCGTTTCGCCTGCTGGTGCTGAGCCTGTTGCCCTTGCTGGTGGAAGCGCTTCTGCAATCGATTCCCTGGGCCGGCATGCTGCTTTCCAAGCTCATCACGCCGATGTTTGGCATGGGTGTGTTGTTTGGATTGGCGCATGCCGATCAAAGCGGCCGCCTGCCTTGGTCGAGCCTGTTCTACGCCTGGCATCCCGGCATGGTCCGGCGCGCCCTCGGGCTGGCAGCCATCACCGCGCCGGCGATTTTCGCCATGCAGCAAGTACTCGTGGCCATGATGTTCGGCTGGCCGGCCGTCGACGTGGTGTTGCTGGGGCATGCGGGCGCTCACCCGGCCCTGGTCGTGAACCAGGTTTTCCGGTGTCTGCTCATCCTTTCCGGCGTGCCGCTCAGCGTGCTGCTGGGGCTGGCGCCATTTGCGTTGCTCGATGGCGCGACTCCCTGGCGGGCATGCACGCAGAGCGCTCGCATCGTGTGGCGAAACGGCGGTGCGTTCACCGCCTTTGGCGTCATTCAGCTGCTGGGCTTCGCTGCCATGCTGCTGTTGCCCTGGGGCATGCTGCTGATCGTATTGCTGTTGCCGTGGTCAAGCGCGTCCGTCTGGTTGGCATGGCAGGACGTCGACGCAAGCGCGCGGGATGCATGATCCGATGACTGGGGCGGGGGCTGTACATCAGGAATTTGAGGCGCTGCTGCGGGAGCATGCAGGGCTGCTTTCGCGCATTGCCGCCAGTTACGAAGCGGATCCCGCCCTGCGTGACGATCTGCTGCAGGACATGGCGTTTGCCCTGTGGCGTGCGCTGCCCACGTGGCGGGGCGAGGCGCCGCTGCGGGCATTCATCGCCCGCGTGGCTCACAACCGTGGCGCCACGCATGTCATTGGCGAAGTGCGTCGCCCGCCGGGCGAATCGCTCAGTGGTGACTGGATGGCGTCGTGCGCTGGACCCGAAGGACATGCCGAGCAGGAGCAACGTCGCGTGCGCCTGCAGGATGCCGTGCGCCGCTTGCCCGTGTCACTGCGACAGGCCGTCACCCTGGCGCTTGAAGGGTTCAGCCATGCCGAGATTGCCGAAACGCTCGGTATCTCGGCCAACAGCGTGGGCGTGCGGCTCCATCGCGCCAAAGCCGCGTTGCATACCGTATTGGGAGAAGGCGCATGACCGCGCAAGACGACGTCTGGTCCGAATGGGGCGAACTGTGGCGCGAGCAGCCCACCGTCGACGTGGCACACCTGCAGCGACAGGCGTTGCACAAGCGACGACGCATGCAGGGCACGGTGGCGCTGGAGCTGACGGCATCGCTCATCGCGGTGGCGCAGTGCGTGCGGCTGGCGCTGCGTGGCACCGCACACTGGGCGGGCTTTGGCATCGCCGCACTGGTGTTCGTGGTGCTGCTGCAGTGCCTCTATCTTCATGCGCGTCGTGGCACCTGGCGTGCCTCGGGATGCGACGTCGCCAGTCTGCTGCGGCTGACGCGTCGACGTGCGCAAGCCGGCATCCGCCTGGCGCATATTTATCTGTGGAGCACGTTGGCGCTGGTGGCCGTGGCGCTGTGCGTGGCGGCACCGGAGCTGGCGCCAGCGCGCTGGGCATCCGACGCGCAGCTTCGGCACCTGCTTGTCCTGCAGCTTTCCATCAATGGCCCCATCGTCGCGGCCACGGTGGTTGCCTGCCTGTGGTATCAGCGCCGGCAGCGGGCGCGGCTGGCTCGCGTGGATGCGCTGTTGATGGCAGACGATGATTCCGGTCGGGCACACAGGCTCGATTGAGCCGGTGTGCCCGGATCGTCAGTGCGTTTCCTTGCGGTGCTCGATCGCCTGCCTGCGGTAGAACGGATAGCAGATGGCAAGGCACAGGAACCATACCGGGGTGTAGATCAGGCCTTGCAGGGTGTCCTCCTTCTGTCCGAACACCCACAGCACGAAGGCGAAGAAGGCCAGCACCACCCAGCACATGGCCACGCCGCCGGGCATCTTGAAGATCGACGTGGCATGGCGTTCCGGATGCATTTTCCGGTAGCGCATGTACGCAATCATGATCAGCGACCACACGAAGATGAAGCAGATGCTGGAGATCGTGGTGACGATGGTGAAGACCTTCATGACATCGCCTTCCTGATAGAGCAGGAAGACGCCGATGAAGAGCAGCAGGCAGGAATAGGCAAGGCCGTTGGCCGGCACGTTGTTGCGGCTCAGGCGGGCGAACGGCTTGGGGCCGAGCTTGCCGGCGGAAAGGCCGTAGAGCATGCGCCCGGTGGAGTAGATGCCGCTGTTCGCCGACGAGGTGGCCGAGGTGAGCACCACGAAATTGATCAGGCTGGCGGCAATCGGAATGCCGATCAGCATGAACAGGTTCACGAACGGGCTGCGATCCGGCGCCACCTGGTCCCACGGCGTCACCGTCATGATCACCAGCAGCGCGAGCACGTAGAACACGATCACGCGGATGGGAATGGAGTTGATCGCCTTGGGCAAGGTCTTTTCCGGATCACGCGCTTCCGCCGAGGCGGTGCCGACCAGTTCGATGCCGACGAAGGCGAACACGGCGATCTGGAACGCCGCCATGAAGCCTGCGCCACCATGCGGGAACCAGCCGCCATTCGTCCACAGGTTGGACACGGCGGCCCTGGCGCCGGAGGGCGACGTGAACCCGGTGGCGATCAGCACGATGCCAATGGCGATCAACGCCACGATGGCGATGATCTTCACCAGCGCGAACCAGAACTCCATTTCGCCGAACAGTTTCACGGTCAGCAGGTTCAGGCCGAGCAACAAGCCAATACATACCGCGCCGGGCAGCCACAGCGGCACGCCGGGCGCCCAGAACTGGATGTAGCCGGTGATGGCGGCGATGTCCGCGATACCGGTGACCACCCAGCAGAACCAATAGGTCCAGCCGGTGAAGAAGCCCGCGCAGGGGCCGAGCAGGTCGTAGTTGAAATCCACGAACGACTTGTAATGCAGGTTGGACAGCAGCAGCTCGCCCATCGCCCGCATCATGAAGAACAGCACGCTGCCGATGATGGCGTAGGCGAAGATCACCGATGGGCCGGCCAAGCTGATGGTCTTGCCCGAACCCATGAACAGGCCGGTGCCGATGGCGCCGCCAATGGCGATCAGCTGCAGGTGGCGGTTGCGCAGGTTCCGTTGCAGGTGGTGGTCCGGCGTGCCGGACGCAACGGTCGGTTCGTGGTTCTGCATGGGCGGCCCGATCCCCTCGGTGGCGATATGCGAAGAGGCCATCCTAAAGGATTCGCGAGCCGGCGTGCCCGGCCCTTCTACCGGGCGTCGTGGAAAATGATGCCCAGGGTGTGACGCCGGCCACTGTGCAGCCGACTCACGCCGTGGCGCATGGTCACCCGGTACGAACCGCGGCTGCCCGCGACCGGGCGCTGGTTCACGGCGAAGATCACCGCGTCGCCCTGGCGTAGCGGCACCACGTCGGCACGTGACTGCATGCGCGGTCGCTGCTCGGTCAGCACGAATTCGCCGCCCGTGAAATCGCGCCCCGGCTCCGACAGCAGAATCGCCACCTGCAGCGGGAACACGTGTTCGCCGTAAAGGTCCTGATGGAGGCAGTTGTAATCACCTGCGCCGTACTGCAACAGCAGGGGCGTGGGCCGTGTCTGGCCAGCATCGTGGCAACGGGTGAGGAAGTCGGCGTGTGTGTCCGGATAGCGCACATCGATGCCCATGCGTGCATTCCAGTCATTCGCCAGCGGGGCCAGCCGCGGATAGAACGCGCTGCGCAGTCGCTGTACGAGGGCGGGCAGGGGGTAGCGGAAGTACTGGTACTCGCCGCGACCGAAGCCGTGGCGTGCCATGACGACGCGACTGCGATACAGCGAGGCGTCGCCGTAGCTGGCGGCCATGTCGAGGCACGCCGGTGCGTTGATCAGGCCGGGAAGGATGGCGCGGCCGTACGCGTCGAGATCGGCGCAGACGGATACCCAGTCGATGCCATCCATACGCGGCGCGAGCGCACTGCCTTCCCTGTCGCCGAGGATGGCCTGCATGATCTTGTTCCGAAGAAAGAAGCCGGCAGGCTAGCGCCACGCCTTTGCGCCGACACTCCGTTTCTTGCGATCCGGCGGCCCGGTGCGTCACCAGACCAGGTCGTCGGGTACCTTGAACTGGTCCTGGTTGTAGAACTCGTCTTCTTCGCCGACCGGCGCATCGTCGCCCGGCTTGCCGTGATCCAGCACGATGACCGACGCGTCGCGTTCGCGGATTTTCGCGGCGGCGGCACGCGGCAGCAGCTCGTAGTTCTCGCCGGCACGGGCAATCACCAGCACGCCTTTGGCAAGCTGGGTGCGCAGCATCTCGTTGACCAGGATGCTGTGGATCGCTTCGCCGTCGTTGAAGCGGTAGCTGATCTCGCCCTCGCGCTTCACCTTGTTGGCATCGATGATCTGGCGCACCTGCGCGGCGAGCTCGCGTGCATGGGCCTGCGCGTTGCGTTCGGCAGCGAGTGCGCGGTCGCGCTCGGCCTTTTCCGCCTGCAGGCGCTGGGCATCGACCTTGTCGGCGGGCGCCGCGGCACCGCCCTTGGTCTGGCGCTGCTTGGCCTGCTCGCGGGCGACCTGGTCCACTTTGCCCTTCTTGGCAAGGCCGGCCTTGAGAAGTTGTTCCTGCAGGGGGTTACGCATGGAAGGTGTCCGTGGTGCTTGACCCTGGATTGTAGCGTGCCCGGCGGCCGGCGCCGGTTCCTCTCGGCGGGGGTGAGACAGACCGTGGCATGATGGTGCCGACAGCTGAACAAGGACCCGCCGTGATTCCGAATTTCTCCGATCATTCGGCCAACGAGCGCACCTACCTCGCGTGGGTCCGCACGGCGATCTCGGTGATGGCGTTCGGCTTCCTGCTGGAACGCTTCGACATCTTCCTGCTGTTTTCCATGCGTGCGGCGGAACGCGCGACGGAGGGCCTGCATACCCGCGCCTCGCAATGGCTGGGACTGGGCCTGCTGCTGGTGGGGGCGCTGATGATCGTGGGCGCTACGCTGCGCTTCTATCACAACCGCCGGGCGATCCAGGCGGCGGAATCGACCATGTACGGCGATTCGTGGGTGGCCCGTTCGATGGCCGTGCTGCTGGTGCTGATGGCCATTTTCCTGACCGTTTATGTGGCGAGGCAGATTGCGGCGTTGAGTTGATGGCAGGGAGGCGAAAGCCTTCAGCGGCGGAAGCACGCTGCGGGTTCCCTCACCGTCATTCCCGCGAAAGCGGGAATGACGGTGAGTGCGATTGAGGGAGTGACGGGTAGGGCGTGTGCAGAACAAAAAAAGCGCCGTATCGCTACGGCGCCTTTTTCGTTTTCAGTGAAGCAAGGGATCAGAGCGCTTCGAACACGCCTGCCGCACCCATGCCGGTGCCGATGCACATGGTCA
Source organism: Dyella telluris (assembly GCF_014297575.1). Lineage (NCBI taxonomy): Bacteria > Pseudomonadati > Pseudomonadota > Gammaproteobacteria > Lysobacterales > Rhodanobacteraceae > Dyella > Dyella telluris. Next base: position 4,304,134 of record NZ_CP060412.1, read on the forward strand.
CCATGCCGTACTTCTGCTTGCGGCGGCGCATGCCGTGAAGCAGGGTGGCGGCGCGGATGGCGCCGGTGGCACCCAGCGGGTGGCCCAGCGCGATGGCGCCGCCCAGCGGGTTCACCTTGGCCGGGTCCAGGCCAAGGTCGCCGATCACCGCCAGCGCCTGCGCGGCGAAGGCTTCGTTGAGCTCGATCCAGTCCAGTTGGTCCTTGGTGAGGCCAACCTGCTTGAGCGCCTTCGGAATGGCTTCCTTCGGGCCGATGCCCATCACTTCCGGCTTCACGCCCGCCACCGAGTAACCGACGAAACGGCCGATCGGGGTGAGGTTGAACTCCTTGATCGCCTTCTCGCTGGCCAGCAGCAGGGCGCCGGCACCGTCGGACATCTGCGAGGAGTTGCCGGCCGTCACCGAGCCGCCGAACTTGTCGTTGCGGAACACCGTGCGCAGCTTGCCGAGCACATCCAGCGTGGTGCCGGCGCGCGGGCCTTCGTCGGTGTCGATCAGGCGGCTGTCAGTGGTGATGCCACGCGTGGCGAGATCGGGGTAGTGGTCGTCAAGCTGGAACGGGGTGATCTCGTCCTTGAACTCGCCGGCGGCGATGGCGGCCAGCGCGCGGCGATGACTTTCCACGGCGAAGGCGTCCTGCTGCTCGCGGGTGACCTTCCACTGTTCGGCCACCTTCTCGGCGGTGATGCCCATGCCGTAGGCAATGGCGACATCTTCCTTGTTGGCGAAGATGGCGGGGTTCATCGCGATCTTGTGGCCCATCATGGGCACCATGCTCATGCTCTCGGTACCGGCGGCGATCATCAGGTCGGCCACGCCGAGCTGGATGCGGTCGGCGGCCATGGCAATGGCCTGCACACCGGACGAGCAGAAGCGGTTGATGGTGACGCCCGGCACCGTGTACGGCAGGCCGGCGAGCAGGGCGCCGATGCGGGCGACGTTCATGCCCTGCTCGGCTTCCGGCATGGCGCAGCCGACGATCACGTCTTCGATGCGATGCGGGTCAATGCCCGGCGCCTGCGCCATCACGGCGCGGATCACGTGGGCGAGCATGTCGTCCGGGCGGGTGTTGCGGAACACGCCACGCGGCGCCTTGCCGACCGGCGTGCGGGTGGCTGCGACGATGTAGGCGTCTTGCACTTGCTTAGTCATTGGGAACTCCAGGGATTTGGCAACGATGATCAAGTAGTGAGTGAAGAGGAGTGAGTCGTGAGAAGAAGCAGAGCTCTACTCTCGCTTCTCACTCCTGCGCGCTGCGCGCGCTCACTAGTTCCTCAGCGGCTTGCCCGTAGTCATGGTGTGCGCGATGCGGGCCTGGGTCTTCTCGGTCTTGGCCAGCTCCACGAAGTGCTTGCGCTCGAGCTGGAGCAGCCATTCCTCGTCCACCAGCGAGCCGCGCTCGATCTTGCCGCCGCACAGCGTGTCCGCGATGCGCGTGGCGATGGCCACGTCATGCGGCGAGGCGAAGTAGCCTTCGGCAAGGTTGGCGAGCGAGGCCTGGAACGTGGCGGTACCCACGTCGCCAGCGACAGGGATGTTGCGAGCCATCATCGGCGGACGCCAGCCGGTTTCGGCCAGCGACAGAGCGACCTTCTTGGCGACGTACAGCAGCTCGTAGGCGTTGAACACGACCACGTCGCTGTCGCGCAGCAGGCCCAGCTGCTTCGCTTCCATCGCGCTGCCGGAAACCTTCGCCATGGCGACCGTCTCGAACACCTTTTTCAGCGACTCGAACGGATCTTCCGGGTTGGCCTTCGCCGCGCGGATGGCCAGCTCGTGCAGGCCGCCACCGGCCGGCAGCAGGCCGACGCCGGCTTCCACCAGGCCGATGTAGCTTTCAAGTGCGGCCACGGTGCGCGCCGAGTGCATCTGGAACTCGCAGCCGCCGCCGAGGGCGAGGCCGCGCACGGCCGACACCACCGGCACCAGCGAATGCTTGATGCGCATGCTGGTGGCCTGGAAGTTGGCGACCATGGCGTCGAAGTCGTCGAACTTGCCGGCCTGCAGCAGGCCCAGTGCTCCCTTGAGGTCCGCACCGGCCGAGAACGGCTCGCCGGTCTGCCAGATCACCACGGCCTTGAGCTGCTGCTCGGCGACATCGATCGCCTGCTGCACGCCATTGAGCACGTGGTCGTTGACCGTGTTCATCTTGGTCTTGAACGAGATGATGCCCACGCCGTCGTCGCCCAGCGTCCACAGGCGCACGCCCTCGTTCTCCCACACCGTGGTGCCCTGGTCGAACTTCTCGCCCAGGATCGGATCGGGGAACAGCTGGCGCTGGTACACCGGATGCTGCGAACGCGGCTTGTCGGCGTTGGCGCTGGCCGAGTACGAACCGTTCTTGCCGTGCACACCGGTGCGGCCGTCGGTGACCCAGGCCGGCAGCGGGGCGTTGCTCATGGCCTTGCCCGCGGCGATGTCCTCGGCGATCCAGCCGGCCACCTGCTGCCAGCCGGCAGCCTGCCAGGTCTCGAACGGACCGAGCTTCCAGCCGTAGCCCCAGCGGATGGCGAAGTCGACGTCACGCGCGGTATCGGCGATGTCGGCCAGGTGATAGGCGGAGTAGTGGAACAGGTCGCGGAAGGTCGCCCACAGGAACTGCGCCTGCGGGTCGGCGGATGCGCGCAGCTTGCCGAACTTCTCGGCCGGATCCTTGATGGCAAGGATGGCGGCGACTTCATCGGACGCCTTCTGTTCGGACGGGCGGTAATCCTGCTTGGCCACGTCGAGCACGACGATGTCCTTGCCGGCCTTGCGATAGAAACCTGCGCCGGTCTTCTGGCCCAGCGCGCCCTTCTCGATGAGGGCGGAGAGCCACACCGGGGCCTTGAAGTACTGGTGCCACGGATCGTCAGCCAGCGTGTCGGCCATGGTCTTGATGACGTGCGCCATGGTGTCCAGGCCCACCACGTCCGCGGTGCGGTAGGTGGCGCTCTTGGGGCGACCCACGGCCGGGCCGGTCAGCGCATCGACGGTGTCGAAGCCCAGGCCGAACTGCTGCGTGTGATGCATGGTGGCCAGCATCGAGAACACGCCGATGCGGTTGCCGATGAAGTTCGGGGTGTCCTTGGCATACACCACGCCCTTGCCCAGCGCGGTGGTCAGGAATGCCTCAAGGCCTTCCAGCACGTTCTTGTCGGTGAGCTTGGTCGGGATCAGCTCGACCAGGTGCATGTAGCGCGGCGGGTTGAAGAAGTGCACGCCGCTGAAGCGGTGGCGCATCTCTTCCGGCAGCGCCTCGGCCAGGCCATTGATGGACAGGCCCGAGGTGTTGGAGGCGATCACGGCGGTCGGCGACAGGTGCGAAGCGATCTTCTTGTAGAGATCCAGCTTCCAGTCCATCCGTTCGGCAATCGCCTCGATGACCAGGTCGACGTCCTTCAGGTGGTCGAGGTCTTCGTCGTAGTTGGCCGGGATGATCGTGGCGGCCACGGTCTTGTCGGCCAGCGGGGCAGGGGACAGCTTCTGCAGGTTGGCAATGGCCTTCAGCGCGATACCGCTCTTGGGACCTTCCTTGGCGGCCAGGTCGAACAGCACGGTCTCGACGCCGGCATTGCTCAGGTGCGCGGCGATCTGCGCGCCCATGACGCCGGCGCCCAGGACCGCAGCCTTGCGGATTCGTAGCGCTTTGGGGGTGGATGGAGCGGACATTGGCTTCTCCGTAATACGAAACGCTGGTGGTGAGACAGGCGGCCGTTACCGGCCGAAGGGAGTCGGGGTGACGAAATCAGGTGGACTTGAGGCCTGCGGCGGCGAAGCGGATGAGGTGCTCGGCGGTCTGCTCGCGGTGGCGCTGTTCAGGGACGTCGCTCTTGCGCTGGATCATGCCGAAGCCCGACATGGCATGGGTCAGGGCGCCGGTGACCAGATCCACCCGCCAGTAGAGCTCTTCCTTGCTCAGCTGAGGCAGCAGGCGGGCGAATTCGGCGGTGAACTGGCGCATCACGTGGCCGTAGTTGTCCGACAGGAACTTGCGAAGGGTGTCGTCGTGCTCGGCGAAGGCGCGGGCCAGCACACGCATGAACAGGGAGCCGTTGCCATCGTGGGAAAGCTCCAGTGCAGGCACGATGAAGGCGGCCAGCACGTCCTCGATGGTGGTGCCCGGCTCGCCGCTGATCTTCTGCAGGGCCGCCATGCGGCGGCCGTTGAGCTGGTCCAGGCGGCGGCGGAACACCTCCTCGATCAGGCGGTCCTTGGAGCCGAAGTGGTAGTTCACGGCGGCTAGATTGACCCCGGCGGCGGCCGTGAGCTGGCGCAGGGAGGCCCCCTCGAAGCCGTGGCGGGCAAACAATTCCTCCGCCGCGCCCAGGATGCGCTCCTTGGTTGGCATGGAAGCACTGGCGACTGGCATGGTCCGCAACTCCGGCTGGAATCAAACGATCGTTTGAGCATACGCGGGTCGATTTACGGCCGTCAAACGGTCGTTTTAGGACAGGCCCCAAAACCGGCGCCCGGCTTGCGTATCAGGTAGAATCTGTCAAACTTTCGTGAGCTAAATCCGCATATCTAGGCAGGATTTGGCGTAACTTCGTCGGCAACGGCCGACCCGCCCACTCAGATACCAGTTTTTTCCGGAGCAGACCCTCATGGCGCTGGAGCGCACCCTTTCCATCATCAAGCCCGACGCCGTTGCCAAGAACGTGATCGGTGAAATCTATGCCCGCTTCGAGAAGGCCGGCCTCAAGGTCGTTGCCTCGAAGATGAAGCAGCTGTCGCGCGCCGAAGCCGAAGGCTTCTACGCCGTGCACAAGGAGCGCCCGTTCTTCAACGCGCTCGTCGAATTCATGATCTCCGGCCCGGTGATGATCCAGGTGCTGCAGGGTGAAGGCGCGGTCCTGAAGAATCGCGACCTGATGGGCGCCACCAATCCGAAGGAAGCTGCTGCCGGCACGATCCGCGCCGACTTCGCCGATTCCATCGATGCGAACGCCGTGCACGGTTCCGACGCTGCCGAAACGGCTGCTGTCGAAATCGCGTACTTCTTCGCCACGACGGAAGTGCACGCACGCTGAGCCTTGCGTTCCTCTGTGAACGCGATGACTTGAAGAAGTGGCCACACGTGGCCGCGCTTTTCACAACAAACCGCGTTCCATTGGGGAACGAGAAGGACACGAGGGCGGTTTAAACACCGCGGTTTTGAAGATGACTGACCAGGCTATTTCCACCACCACCACCGACAAGGTCAACCTGCTCGATTTCGATCGACAGGGCCTGCGTGACTTTTTCGCCTCCATTGGCGAGAAGCCTTATCGCGCCGAGCAGGTGATGAAGTGGATCTACCATCGCCTGGAAGACAACTTCGAAAACATGACCGATGTCGGCAAGGCGCTTCGAGCCAAGCTCGAGGCGTCGTGCTACGTCGGTGCTCCCAAGACCATGTTCGAGAAGGGCGCTGCCGACGGCACGCACAAGTGGCTGCTCGGCATGGACGGTGGCAACGCCGTCGAGGCGGTGTACATCCCCGAACCCACCCGCGGCACGCTGTGCGTGTCCTCGCAGGTGGGTTGCGGCCTGAACTGCCAGTTCTGCTCCACTGCGACGCAGGGCTTCAACCGCAACCTCGCCACGTCCGAAATCATCGGGCAGATGTGGGTGGCGGCCAAATACCTCGGCAACATCACGCACCAGAACCGCCGCATCACCAACGTGGTGATGATGGGCATGGGCGAGCCGTTGCTGAACTTCGACAACGTCACCAAGGCGATGAGCCTGATGCGCGACGACCTGGGCTTTGGTCTGGCCTCCAAGCGCGTCACCCTGTCCACCGCCGGCCTGGTGCCGATGATCGACAAGTTGTCGGACACCATCGATGTGTCGCTGGCTGTTTCGCTGCACGCGGCGAATGACGAGCTGCGTACCGAGCTGGTGCCGCTCAACAAGCGCTACCCGATCGCCGAGCTGATGGCTGCATGCCAGCGCTGGCTGGATCGCAAGCCGCGCACCTCGATCACCTTCGAGTACACCCTGATGAAGGGCGTGAATGACCAGCCCGAGCACGCGCGCCAGCTGATCAAGCTGATGCGGCGCATGCCCAACTGCAAGGTCAACCTGATTCCGTTCAACCCATTTCCTGGCACGCGTTTCGAGCGCTCGGACGCCGAAACCATCCGTGCATTCCAGACCCAGTTGCTCAATGCCAACGTGCTGACCATGCTGCGCCGTACCCGTGGCGACGACATCGATGCCGCGTGTGGCCAGCTCAAGGGGCAGGTATTGGATCGCACTCGTCGCCAGGCCGAATTCCGCAAGCGTCTGGACGAAGGGGAGAGTCATGCGGCTTGATCGAATCCTGTTGAGTGCGGGCGTAGCCATGTTGATGGCTGCGTGCGTGCCGGTGTCCAACACCAATCCCGGCAGCAACGAAGGATCCAAGATCAATCGCCAGAGCAAGGCGGAGCAGAAGCAGGAGGGCGCACGCGTCCACACCGAGCTGGCCCAGCAGTACATGGCTAACGGTGACCTGGAAGACGCGCTGGTCAAGGTCAACAAGGCCTTTACCTTCGACCCCAATTACGTGCCGGCGCATACCGTGGCGGCCGTGATCTACCAGCGCATCAACGACCTGCCCAACGCCGAACTTCACTACCGCAAGGCGCAGTCGCTGGCACCGGACAAGGGCGATACCAACAACAACCTGGGCTGGTTCCTCTGCAATAGCGAGGGCAAGCCCGCCGAGGCATTGCCGTATTTCCAGAAGGCCGTGGCCGACCCGTTCTATCAGACGCCGTCGCTGGCCTGGAACAACGCGGGCATCTGCGAGCAGAAGGGGCAGAATCTTGCGGCCGCCGAGGTGGACTTCCGCAAGGCGCTGGAAATCGACCCGAACAACAGCGGGGCGTTGTATCAGCTCGCCCAGGTGCTTTATCTTCAGAACGATGCGTTCCGTGCTCGCGCCTTCATCCAGCGATTTGATGCGCTGGGTACGCCGACGGCGGCATCGCTCAAGCTCGGGCATGACATTGAATCAAGGTTGGGCAACAGGGATGCTGCTCTCAACTACAGTCGGCGATTGCAAAGCCAGTTCCCGGATTCGGAACAGGCGCGCGCCCTCGATGCAACCGCACGCCAATGACCTCTCAGCAGTCAAATTCGGCCAATAGCGGCAACCGAGAACTCCACTTCAGCCAAGCACCCGACGTCACCATGGATACCGAACACTCCTCGCTGGAAGCGATCAAGGGACACCTTGGCGGGCGTCTGCGCGCGGCGCGCGAAGCACGTGGGCTGAGCGTCGAGTCGTGCGCGCACACCCTGCGCCTGCCGACCCGTGTGCTCAGGCAGATCGAAAGCGGCGAGTACGGCGGCATCGACTACCAGGTCTACCTGGGTAGCTATCTCACCAAGTACGCGCGCTATCTCGGTATCGACGAGGATGACGTCAAGCTCGAGCTTGAGCGCATCAAGCCAGAACAGCCTTCGCTGGTTGCCACGGGTGGCATCTCCCACTCGCGCTACCTGCTCGAGAACTATGCCCGCGCCGCCACTTATGTGGTGCTGACGGCGGCCATCGTGGTGCCGACCATCTGGTTGGGCGTGCGGGGCACGCTGGATCGGGACGTCAGTCATCTGGCCCCGCTGGACGCCGCGCCGGTGGCCCAGGTTGATGCGCCGGTGAGCAGCGCCACCTCGGCCAGCACCGCCGTGGCCGAAATGACTGCCAAGCCGCAGGATCAAGGTGCCGCCGCCACCGCTGGTACGCCGGCCGTGGCCCCACAGGCTGCTCCGGAAGCCGTTCCCCCGCAGGATCAGCCGCTGATGGCGTCCATGACGCCGTTCCCGAACCTGGGTGGTGACACCCATGCCGCGCCGCAGCCCGCTGCACCGGCAGCCCCGGATGCCACGGGTACGGGCGCGCACAGTCTGGTGCTGAGCCTGCAGGGTGCCAGCTGGGTCGAGGTCACCACCAAGGATGGCTCGCGTCTGGAGTACGGCCTGTTGCCGGCCGGCAGCTCCAAGACCTACCACAGCGACCAGCCGCTGGAAGTGCGCATCGGCAATGCCGGTGGCGCACAGGTCATGCTCGACGGCCAGCCCATGGCGCTGGACAACTACCGCCGTTCCAACGTCGCGCATTTCCGCGTGGAGATGCATGACGGCAAGGCCGCGCCGACCGGCGCGTGAGCCGCGCCGGGCCTGTGCGGCCTGGCGCAATCGGTTATGCTTGCCCATTGTCCGCTCGGCGACGAGCGGGCAGGTCGGGCTGATTTATTTTCCGCATGACAGGCGCCGCCAGGAGCCTTTGGCGCGCGGCTTCCCCATAGGGTGATTGCATGGCATTTGAAGAGTACGACGACTACGAACAGAGCGAACTCGTACAACAGTGGTTGCGCCAGAATGGCCTGTCCATCGTCGTCGGTATCGCGATCGGTCTGGTCGGCATCTTTGGCTGGCAGCAGTGGAACAAGCACAAGGACGCCCATCAGGCGGAGGCCTCCAACCTTTATCAGCAGATCCAGGTCGCGACCGCGTCCGGCAAGACGGATAGCGCAGACCAGCTGACCGATCAGCTGCTCAAGGACTACACCGATTCAACCTACGCCGTGTTTGCCGTGGGCGACCGGGCCGAGCGTCAGGTCCAGGCCAAGCAGCTGGACAAGGCGATCGAATCCCTTGGCTGGGCCGAGGCACATGCCACCGATGCGAACCTGAAGTCGCTGTCGCAGATGCGCATGGCGCGCGTGCTGCTGGCGCAGGGCAAGGGCGCTGATGCGCTCGCCGCGCTGGATCGCATGCCGGCAAAAGCCTACGAAGGCGTTGCTCAGGAACTACGCGGCGATGTGCTGGTCAAGCTTGGGCGCCCGGACGATGCCCGCAAGGCATACGACGCCGCCAAGGCGGCGATGGGTGAGAGTGCGCCTCAGAGCGTGCAGATGAAAATCGATGATCTGGCCGTGGCCGGGAAGCAGGGTGCATGAAAGCTGAAGTGAAGAAGCGCGGTGCGATGAGGCGCGTTTGGCTGGTGGCGCTGACCTCCCTGGTGGTCCTTGCCGGCTGCCATTCGTTCAAGAAGGAAAACGTCCAGCCGCCGACTCCGCTGGCCAAGGACTTCAAGCCGACCACCCAGGTCACCAAGCTGTGGACCACCAGCGTGGGCGACGGTGCGGGTGAAAGCGGCGTGCGCCTGCGCCCTGCCTTTGCCGACGGCGTGCTCTACGCCTGCAGCACCGACGGCAAGGTTGCAGCGATCGACGCCACCAGCGGCAAGACGCTGTGGACCAAGAGCTCGCGCACCCAGGGCTGGTTCGGCTGGGGTGACAAGAAGCGCGCCGACGCGCTCTACGCCGGTGGCCCGATGGTGTCCGGCGACCTGCTCGTGGTCGGCACGCTCGATGGCCACGTGTACGGCATCAACGCGAAGGACGGCAGCCCGCGCTGGGAGTCGGTCGTCAATTCCGAAGTGATCTCCTCGCCGGTGATCTCCGGCAACCTGGTGGTGGCCCGCACGCAGGATGGCCGCCTGTACGGCTTCGACAGTGCCACCGGCGAACGTCGCTGGGTGTACGACCAGGACACCGTGCCGCTGCTCAGCCTGCGCGGCAATGGCCCGCTGCTGGCCGCCAACGGCGTGGTGTTCTACGGCAGCGATGCCGGCAAGCTCGTGGCGCTGCGCCTGGACAACGGCGAAAAGCTGTGGGAACAGACGCTCGCCAGTGGCGAAGGCCGCACCGAGATCGATCGCCTGGCGGATGCCGATGGCGCGATCCTGCTGTCCGGCACCACGCTGTACGGCGCTGCCTACCACGGCAATCTCGCGGCCGTGGATGGCCCCAGTGGCCGTCCGCTGTGGGGTCGTCCGTTCTCCACCTTCACCTCGCTGGATGTCACCGACACGGCCATCTATGGCGTGAACGACGAGTCGCAGGTGTGGGCGTTCGACAAGAACGGCGGCTCGGACATGTGGAAGAACGATGCGCTCAAGTACCGCTGGCTCACCGGGCCGGCCGTGCTGGGCAACTATGTCGTGGTGGGCGACCTGGAGGGCTACGTGCACTTCCTGCAGACCGGTGACGGCGCGCTGGCGGCACGCGAGCGCCTGTCCAAGAAGGCCATCCGCGCCCAGCCGCTGGTGGTGGGCGACATCGTGTACGTCGAAGACGTGAAGGGCCGCATCGGCGCTTACCGTCTCGGCGGCCGCTGATCGCCGAACAGAATAGAAGGTTGTTGAATCATGCTGCCCGTCGTTGCCCTGGTCGGTCGTCCCAATGTCGGTAAATCGACCCTATTCAACGCACTGACGCGCAGCCGTGACGCCCTGGTGGCTGATATGCCGGGCGTTACGCGAGATCGCCATTACGGCGTGTGCCGCACCGGCACGCGTCCGTTCGTGGTGGTGGATACCGGTGGTCTCTCCGGTGACGAGGAAGGCCTGGATGGCCTGACCGCGCAGCAGGTGCGCCTGGCCATCGAAGAGGCCAGCGTGCTGGTGTTCGTGGTGGACGCGCGCGACGGCCTGCTGCCGCAGGACCGCACCATCCTTGATGAGCTGCGTCGCAGCGGCAAGCCGATCATCGCCGGGGTCAACAAGACCGATGGCCTTGACCTGCAGAACGCCATGGCGGAATTCGCCGTGTTCGGCATCGCCAACACGCTGCCGCTGTCGGCCGCGCACAATCGCGGCACGGAAGACCTGGTCGCCTCCGCGCTCACGCTGTTGCCGGAAGACGAGCACGAGGAAGTGGAGGCCGTCGATCCGGACAGCATCCGCGTCGCCATCGTTGGCCGCCCCAACGCGGGCAAGTCCACGCTGATCAATCGCCTGCTGGGCGAAGACAGGCTCATCGTTTCCAACGTGGCCGGCACCACGCGCGACCCCATCAAGGTGTCGCTGGAGCGTGATGGCCGCAAGTACACCCTGATCGACACCGCCGGCGTGCGCCGCAAGGCGCGCGTCGAGGAAGCCGTGGAGAAATTCAGCGTCATCAAGACGCTGCAGTCCATGGCCGCCGCGCAGGTGGTGGTTGTGATGATCGATGCGCGCGAGAACCTGGCCGACCAGGACCTCACGCTGATTGGTCACGCCGTGGACGAGGGCAGGGCCCTGGTCATTGCCGTCAACAAGTGGGACGGCATGGACAGCTACCAGCGCGAGCAGTGCCAGAAGGCGCTGGAGCGCCGCCTGCAGTTCGTCGACTGGGCCAAGAACGTGTTCATCTCGGCGCTGCATGGCTCGGGCCTGCGTGAACTGATGAAGTCCGTGGTGCGCGCCCATCATGCGGCGACCAAGGAGCTGGGTTCCTCCGAGCTCACCAAGACGCTTGAGCGCGCCTACGAGAGCTACCAGCCGCCGCTGGTGCGTGGCCATGCCCCCAAGCTGCGCTTTGCGCATCCGGGGGGCACCAATCCGCCGACCATCGTCATCCACGGCAGCCGTACCAAGCACATCGCACCGGCGTATCGCCGTTATCTGGAGAACTTCTTCCGGAAGCGCTATCGCCTGGAAGGCACGCCGGTGCGCATCGAATTCCGCGACGGCGAAAACCCGTACGCCGGCAAGAAGAACGTGCTCACCGAAGGCCAGATGCGCAAGCGTCAGCGCATGATCCGCGAGATGAAGAAGCGCAAGCGGTAAGCCTCGCGCTTCCCCTGTGGGAGCGCACCCTGTGCGCGACTGTGGCGGCTCGATGACCTCTTGATGTATCCCCGCGCCGTCTTTATGTGGCTGCATTCGTGTGCGCCGCGGTGACTTCGCGCGTCTGTCGCGCACAGGATGCGCTTCCACCGGGGTGGCGGCGTGCTTGGACGTACCGCCACGTCGCCGTAAGCTAGTCAGATGACGAGCCTCAACCGCGACCGTTGGCTGGAATCCCTGCGGGCCAGCATTCCCGAGATCTCCCCCGTCGATGCCCTTGCCGGACAGGCGCAGGGCAGTCTGTTGATCGACGTGCGCGAGGATGGCGAGCGCGCCAGTGGCACGCCGGTGGGTGCCGTGGGCTTGTCCCGTGGATTCCTTGAGCTGCGTATCGAGCAGGTCGAGGCGGACAGGGCGCGTCCTCTGCTGGTGCTTTGCGGCAGCGGCCAGCGCTCGCTGCTGGCGGCCGAGGCACTGCAGCGCATGGGGTATGCGCACGTGGCGTCCGTCGCTGGTGGCTTTCAGCGCTGGAAGGCCGAAGGCCTGCCGATTGCGGCGGTTGCCCTCGACAGTGATGCTGCCGAACGCTACGCGCGGCAACTGCAGCTGCCGCAGGTTGGCGAGGCCGGGCAGGCGAAGCTTGGCGCGGCCCGCGTGGCGGTGCTGGGTGCCGGCGGCCTGGGTGCGCCAGCGGCGCTCTATCTTGTGGCGGCGGGTGTCGGCCAGCTCACCCTGATCGATGACGATCGCGTCGAGCGTTCGAACCTGCACCGGCAGGTGATCCATGCCGATGCCCGCGTGGGCATGCTGAAGACCGAATCCGCACGGATGGCGCTCGCGGCGCTCAATCCGCGCGTGCGCATCGACGTCCGCAACGAGCGCCTTCAAGCCGACAACGTCGAGCGCCTGCTGGCCGATCACGATCTGGTGATCGACGGTGCCGACAATTTCCCCGCGCGCTATCTGGTGGCCGCTGCATCGCGCCGCCTGCGCATGCCCATGGTGTACGGTGCGGTGGAGCGGTTTACCGGACAGGTCAGCGTGTTCGATCCGCGTCGCGCCGATTCGCCGTGCTACCGCTGCCTGTTCCCCGAGCCGCCGGCAGCGGCGGATGCGCCCAACTGCAGCGAAGCGGGCGTGCTTGGCGTGTTGCCCGGCATCGTGGGACTGTTGCAGGCCACCGAGGCGTTGAAGCTGATCCTTGGCATGGGCGAACCCCTGGTGGGGCGTCTGCTGAATGTCGATGCGCTGGGCATGCGTTTTCGCGAGACGCGGTTGCCGCGTGACCCCGGGTGCCCCGGCTGCGGGGATGCCGCCCCATTCCATGGCTATGAAGACCTCGTGCAGCTCTGCGCTGCGGCGGGCTGATCAGGCCAGGTCGCTGGCCACCAGCGAGTAAATCGCCGCGTCCAGTGGTTCGCCGCGCAGCGTGAGGCGGCGACGGGCAATGCCTTCAAATTGCGCCCCGGCCTTTTCGGCCACGCTACGGCTGGCCAGGTTGTCGGCGGCTATCACGATCTCCAGCCGCCTCAGTTCCGTCGCGTGCAGCGCATGCCGGGCCAGCAGGCGCACGGCGGCGGTTGCCACGCCACGCTCCTGCTGGCTTTGGCGCACCCAGTAGCCAAGGTTGGCCATGCCGTTCTCGGCCTGCCAGTGGTTGAGTCCCACGCTGCCGATCAATTCGTCCGTGCTGCGGTCGGCGATCACCAGTGCGCATTCGTCGCCCACGCCGTGCCAGGCCAGTCGTGTTCGGGCGATCCAGCGGCGACCGTCCTCCATGCTGAAGCCCGGCGTGCACCAGCCCTGCCACCGGCCAATGCTGTCCATGGATTCGTGTAGCGATGCATGGAGGGCAGGGAGGTCGGTGGGGCGGAATGGGCGCAGCCGCAGGCCGCCTTCCTCCAGCACGGGGCCGGGCGAGGCCTCGCTGGGCTCGGGCGGTAACAGGGAGTAGACCGCGGCAGCGGCGGCAGCCCCGTTCAGCAGAATGCGGTTGGGCGACGTGCCATCGAAGTGCGCGCCCAGGCGTTCGGCAGTACGGCGGCTCGCGGTGTTGTCCACGGCCACGACTATTTCGATGCGCACCAGCCCGAGCACTTCAAAGCCGTAGCGCGCCAGCGCCAGTGCGGCGCGCGTGGCGACGCCTTGCCCCTGCGCCGAGCTGCGGACCCAGTAGCCAAGATTGGCGCTGCGCCGCTTCGAGTCGATGCGGTTGAGGCCGATGTCGCCGAGCACGCGACCGTCCGCGTCGACGATGGCGAAGGTGCGGGCTTCGCCGCGTTCATGTCCCGCCTGCGATTCGGCGATCCAGCGGGCACTGTCCTCGGCGCTGTAACCCTCGTGCAGCCACGGCAGCCAGGGCGATACCGAGGCAATCGATTCGCGGGCGGCCTCGTACAGGGCGCGGGCGTCTTCCGTGCGCCATGGGCGCAGGCGGATGCCCTGGGCGTCAAGTTCGGTGGGAGCGGTCAAAATAGGGGTGTCAGCCATGCGGATTCGTTTGTGTGCGTGCGGCCGAGCCGGGATAATACGTCTCTTTGCAGGCGACCCTCACCATGAGCGCACGTATCCTCGACGGCAAACGCATCGCGCAGGAACTGATGGATCGCATTGGGCGGCGTGTCGCCGAGCGCAAGGCCAAGGGGCAGGACGTGCCCGGGCTGGCCGTGGTGTTGGTGGGTGACGACGCCGCGTCCTCTGTCTATGTACGCAACAAACGCAAAGCCTGCCATCAGGTTGGCTTCCGCTCGTTCGATTTCGACTTGCCGTCCAGCACGAAGCAGGAAGAACTGATCGCCCTGATCGACCGGCTCAATGCCGATCCTGCGGTGCACGGCATCCTGGTGCAGTCGCCGCTGCCAGATCATATCGACGAGGACGCGCTGGTTGATCGCATTGATCCGGGCAAGGACGTGGACGGTTTCCAGGCGGTCAACGTGGGCCGCCTCGCGTTGCGTCGCTTTGGTCTGCGCCCCTGCACGCCGCGCGGCGTGATGACCCTGCTCGGCCACACGGATCGCCCGGTGCGCGGCCAGCATGCCGTGGTGGTGGGCGTGTCCAACCACGTGGGGCGTCCGCTGGCGCTGGAGTTGCTGATCGCCGGCTGCACCACCACCTGCTGCCACAAGTTCACCCGCGACCTGGAGGGCTTCGTGCGCCAGGCCGACATCGTGATCGTCGCGGTCGGTCGTCCCGGTCTGGTCAAGGGTGAGTGGATCAAGCCTGGCGCCGTGGTGATCGACGTGGGCATCAATCGCCTCGAAGACGGCCGTCTGGTGGGCGACGTGGATTTCGCGCCGGCCGCCGAGCGCGCCAGCTGGATCACGCCGGTACCGGGTGGCGTAGGCCCCATGACGGTGGCGACGCTGCTGGAGAACACGCTGGAAGCGGCCGAGGCGCGGGACGCGCGCCAGGGCTGACGCATCCCGCGTAGGAGCGCACCCTGTGCGCGACCACCTGACGGAGCGGCATCGACACGGCGCTGCGGTCGCGCACAGGGTGCGCTCCTACAGGTGGTCTTCGGTGCCTTGCTGCGGCTTTCCGTTCATGCAAGGTGTGGCGGCCCTCTGGCCTTCCGCGTATAATCTCCTCTTTGCAGGGACAAAATCGCATGCGTATCCTCGCCGAGGCTCTCACCTACGACGATGTTTACCTCGTTCCGGCCCATTCGGCCGTTCTGCCACGTGACGTCGATACCTCCACGCGGCTTACCCGAAACCTGCGCCTGAACATCCCCATCGTGTCCGCTGCCATGGATACGGTCACCGAAGCCCGCCTCGCCATCACCATGGCCCAGCAGGGCGGCATCGGCATCATCCACAAGAACATGACCGCCGAGCAGCAGGCCGCCGAAGTGCGCCTGGTGAAGAAGTTCGAAGCCGGCGTCATCCGCAGCCCGATCACCGTCGGTCCGAACACCTCGATCCGCGAAGTGCTGCAGCTCACCCGCGCCGCCAACATCTCCGGCGTGCCGGTGGTGGACGGCGAGAAGCTGGTCGGCATCGTCACCAGCCGCGACTTGCGCTTCGAGCGCAAGCATGACGATCCGGTGCGCAACATCATGACGCGCCAGGACAAGCTCGTGACCGTGCGCGAAGGCGCCGACCAGGACGAAGTGCTGCAGCTGCTGCACAAGTACCGCATCGAGAAGGTGCTGGTGGTCAATGACGACTACCAGCTGCGCGGCCTGATCACCGTCAAGGACATCCAGAAAGCCCGCGACAACCCGAACGCCGCCAAGGATCGCCATGAGCGCCTGGTGGTGGGTGCGGCCGTGGGCGTAGGCGGCGACACCGAACAGCGCGTGGAAGCGCTGGTCGACGCCGGCGTCGACGTGATCGTGGTCGATACCGCGCATGGTCATTCGCAGGGCGTGATCGAGCGCGCCGGCTGGGTGAAGAAGAACTACCCGCACGTGGAAGTCATCGCGGGCAACATCGTCACCGGCGAAGCGGCGCGTGCGCTGCTGCACGCGGGCGTCGATGCCGTGAAGGTGGGCGTGGGCCCGGGCTCCATCTGCACCACGCGCGTCGTTGCCGGCGTGGGCGTGCCGCAGATCACGGCCATCGACATGGTCGCCACGGCGCTCAAGGACGAGATCCCGTTGATCGCCGACGGCGGCATCCGCTACTCGGGCGACATCCCCAAGGCACTGGCTGCCGGTGCGTCCACCGTGATGCTCGGCTCCATGTTCGCCGGCACCGAAGAATCGCCGGGCGAAGTCGAGCTGTTCCAGGGCCGCTCGTACAAGAGCTACCGTGGCATGGGCTCGCTGGGCGCGATGGCGCTGGGTTCCAAGGATCGCTACTTCCAGGACGAGGCCGACGCCGACAAGCTGGTGCCGGAAGGCATCGAAGGTCGTGTGCCGTACCGTGGTCCGCTGCGCAACATCATCCATCAGCTGATCGGCGGCCTGCGTGCCTCGATGGGCTACCTGGGTGCCGCCACCGTCGAGGACGTGCGCCAGAAGGCGCAGTTCGTGAAGGTGACCAGCGCCGGCGTCACCGAAGCCCACCCGCACGACATCCAGATCACCAAGGAAGCGCCGAACTATCGGCTCAATTCCTGAGAGTGAAGCGTGGCGCAGCCGGTCCATCGTCAGCGCCTTCACCCTTTGCTCGTTGAGGTGACCTTGCAGCATCGTCATTCCAGCGAAAGCTGGAATCCAGCGCCTTCGCTTTGGTGTGGAAAGGCACCGGATCTCGGCCTTCGCCGGGATGACGGTGAGGAAGATTTTCACGGGTCGGGCGCTCCAGCGTTCCGACCCTTCTCATTTTCGACTCCGGACGTTCGCCGTCATGACCGATATCCATAGCGACAAAATCCTCATCCTCGACTTCGGCGCGCAGTACACGCAGCTGATCGCCCGCCGCGTGCGCGAGATCGGCGTCTACTGCGAAATCTGGGCATGGGACCACGACCCGGCCGAGATCGCTGCGTTCGGCGCCAAGGGCATCATCCTTTCCGGTGGCCCGGAATCGACCACGCTGCCGGGTGCGCCCACGGCGCCGCAGCAAGTGTTTGATTCGGGTCTGCCCATCCTGGGCATCTGCTACGGCATGCAGACGCTGGCCGCGCAGCTGGGCGGCGCCACCGAAGCCGCTGACGCCCGCGAGTTTGGCCATGCGGAAGTGGACATTGTCCCGACCAGCCGCCTGTTCGCCGGTCTGAGCGACCACGACAGCGCGCACCGCCTGGACGTGTGGATGAGTCATGGCGATCACGTCGCCAAGGCGCCGCCGGGCTTCGTCATCACCGGCACCACGGACCGCATTCCCGTTGCCGTGATGGAGAACGAGGACAAGCGCTGGTACGGCGTGCAGTTCCACCCGGAAGTGACCCACACCAAGCAGGGCACCAACCTGCTCAAGCGTTTCGTCACGGAAATCTGCGGCTGCCAGACGCTGTGGACCGCCGCGCACATCATCGAAGACCAGATTGCCCGCGTGCGCGAGCAGGTGGGCAACGATCACGTGCTGCTTGGTCTCTCCGGCGGCGTGGATTCCTCCGTGGTGGCCGCGCTGTTGCATAGGGCCATCGGTGACCAGCTGACCTGCGTGTTCGTCGACACCGGCCTGCTGCGCTTCCAGGAAGGCGACCAGGTGATGGCCACCATGGCTGAGCACATGGGCGTGAAGGTGATCCGCGTGAACGCCGCCGAGCGCTACTTCAGCGCGCTCGAAGGCGTGGCCGACCCGGAAGCCAAGCGCAAGATCATTGGCCGCCTGTTCGTGGAGATCTTCGACGAGGAGTCGGCCAAGGTCACCAACGCCGGCCACGGTCAGGTGAAGTGGCTGGCCCAGGGCACCATCTATCCGGACGTGATCGAGTCCGCCGGCAGCAAGACCGGCAAGGCTCACGTGATCAAGAGCCACCACAACGTGGGCGGCCTGCCGGAGCACATGAAGCTCAAGCTGGTCGAGCCGCTGCGCGAGCTGTTCAAGGATGAGGTGCGCCGCATCGGCGTGGAGCTCGGCCTGGCGCGCGAGATGGTCTACCGCCATCCGTTCCCGGGCCCCGGCCTGGGCGTGCGCATCCTGGGCGAAGTGAAGCGTGAATACGCCGAGCTGCTCGCCCGTGCCGACGCCATCTTCATCGAAGAGCTGCGCGCCTGGGACCTGTACGACAAGACCAGCCAGGCCTTCGCCGTGTTCCTGCCAGTGAAGTCGGTGGGCGTGGTGGGCGATGCCCGTGCCTACGAATGGGTGATCGCGCTGCGTGCGGTGGAGACTATCGACTTCATGACCGCGCATTGGGCGCACCTGCCGTACGAGTTCCTTGGCAAGGTTTCCAATCGCATTATCAATGAGTTGCGCGGTGTTTCTCGTGTCGTTTATGACATCAGTGGCAAGCCGCCCGCAACGATTGAGTGGGAGTAAGCCGGCCCGGTCCGGGCTGGCGCGCCGGCATCATTAGTCCCGTGTAATTGATTGATATCAAAGGATTCGTGATGCCGCTGCCTGACGATCGCCACGAGCTGTTGTTCTCCTACGGGACGCTGCAGCTCGAGCGCGTCCAGCTCGAGTCCTTCGGGCGCTTGCTCGAAGGACAGGACGACGCCATGCCGGGTTACTCCCGCACCATGGTGGAGATCACCGACCCCGAGGTGCTGCGCAAGAGCGGAGAGCGGTTCCATCCGATCGTCGCACCCAGCGACAACCCGGCGGACGAAGTCGCCGGCAAGGTATTCCGCGTCACCGCGGCCGAGCTGGCTGCGGCTGACGCTTATGAGGTCTCGGACTATCAGCGGGTCGCCGTGCGGCTCAAGTCCGGCAAAGTAGCCTGGGTGTATATCCAGGCCTGAGCGGTATTCCCCCGGGTTACCACGGCACGATCTCGCCCAGCCGGTTGAGGTATTGCAGGCCGGTGCAGCCGGTTTGCGAGGTCACCACGTCCACCACGCGCGGAATGCTGTCGCTGATCTCCAGCGGTGCGCCGCTGCCACCCATGTCGGTACGGACCCACCCGGGCGCGATCAGCAGCAGGGCGCGCGTGGCGACCGGCTGGCGGGCGGCATAGCTGCGCATCAGGGTGTTCAGCGCAGCCTTGCTGGCCCGATAACCCTCCCAGCCGCCGTCCCGGTTGTTGGCCACGCTGCCAAGGCCGGATGACATGGCGGCGATCACGCCACCAGGCGCCACCAGCGAGTCGAGCGTCTCGATAACGCGCATCGGGCTCAGGGCATTGGTCACCATCATGCGGGTGAAGGCCTGGGTGTCCATCTGGGCTGCGGTCTTGTCCTGCTCGATGGAGATGCCGGCATTGACGAACAGCACGTCGATCGGACGGCCTTCCAGCCGCTGCCGCAGGGCGCTGATTTGTTCGGGCAGGTCGATGTCGACGTGTTCAATCTGAAGCCTGTCGCCAGCGGGTGCCTGCAGGTCATGCAGCGGCGTGCGGGCAGTGCCACGCGCGGTGGCGATCACCTGCCAGCCACGCTTGAGGTATTCCTCCGCCAGTGCGCAGCCAAGGCCGCGGGAGGCGCCGATGATGAGCGCGGTCTGCTGCTTCTGCTGTTCGTTGGATGTCATGCGGCGTGCCTCGTTCTGGGTGAGGGTTCCGGTTGGGTGCTTGGAGAATCAGGTTGAATGCTCATGGGGTGCATCATCGTTGGGCGCGTAACGCCAGCCGATCACCAGCCCGCTGATGGCAAGGACGGCGATCAGGCCGGCAAACAGGACGTGTGCCGTGAGTGCTCCCGTGGTTGCCGACACCAGGCCGATGCCGATGACCGGCAGGGAATTGCCGCAGAACATCATGATCAGGTAGGTCGCCACGACTTCGCCCCGGCGTTCCGCGGGCGCAATGCGATTCACCACGGCCAGGCTCCCCCGGTAACCCAGCGCGCCGGCCGCGCCAGCCAGTACCGAGGCGGCCAGCAGCAGGGGCATGCTCTGCAAGTGTTCCGCCATCACCAGCAGGGCAACAGCTGGCGGGAACAGGCTGAGTCCGCCGAGCATGGCCGTGCGACTGGGTAGCCGGCGGGCAATCACCACCATTGCCGCAGCGACGGCAAAGAGGCCGAACACCACGGCCGCGGACACCACTGGCCGCGACTCCTTCAGCGCCTCGGCGAGCATGCCGGGTATCAGTGCGGCGTAGAAGCCGAACAGTGCAAAGGTCAGGAATGCCGTCACGGCCGGCGATATGAACGAGGCCAGGATGTCCCTGGGAATGCCGAGGCGGGGGCGCAGCGACCATTCGGCGGGGCGACGTTGCGGGTGGGGCACGGTTTCCGGCACGCGAACAAGCACGATGCCGGTGAGCACCAGCAGGGCGGCATACACCGCAAAAGGGAGTCTCAACGGATGCACGTTGAACTGTGCCGCCAGTGCGCTGAGCCACGGCCCCGCAGCAAGACCGACGAAGTTCGCCGCGCTGGCTGTTACCGCGCCCGCGTTGGCGCCCTCGGGCTGCAGCTCGGTGATCCAGGCGGCCATGGTGCTGGAGGCCAGTCCGGTGGCGAAGCCGCTGAGCGCACGCCCCACGAACAGCCAGGCGACGCCCGAGGCGAGCCCGAAGGCGGCCGTGCTGGCGAGGGCAACACCGATGGCTGGCCACACCATGAAGCGTCGCCCGGCCTGATCGGAAAGCCTGGCAAAGAAGAACAACGCGCCGATGTTGCCGAGCACGTAGCTCGAATACACCAGGGTCAGCGTGATCTCGCCAAAGCCGAAGCTGCGCCGATAGAGTGGATACAGCGGCGTCAGCAGCGTGGCGGCGACGAACATCACGGCCAGCCCTGTGGCGACGGTGAGTGCTGCACGGCGACCGTGGCCGCGTTGGATGCCCTTTGAAGCCATGGCTGTGAGGTTAGGGGGCGCCATGACAGCAGCAGCTGTGGAAACCGTGGTTATTTCGTGACGACACGTCATGACGCTGAGGGCCAGGCGCCTGAGGTTGCCGGTGCATCGGGGTATGGGTCGGCCGAAGCGCTAGAATGACGCCCCGCGCACGCTTTCGTAACTTCCCCGATGACCGACCAGACGCAGCTTTCGGCCCCTGCTTTTTCCGAAGAGGACGAGCGCTACATGCGCCACGCGCTGCAGCTTGCCGCGCATGCACGCGACGCCGAAAACGAAGTGCCGGTGGGTGCGGTACTCGTGCAGGGCGACGAGATCGTCGGGCTCGGCTGGAACCGCAACATCACGCTTAACGATCCCAGCGCACATGCGGAGATCATGGCGCTGCGGGCCGCGGGCGAAAAGCTCTCCAACTACCGCATGCCGGGCGCCACCTTGTACGTCACGCTGGAGCCGTGCGCGATGTGCTCCATGGCGCTGGTGCATGCGCGCATCGGGCGCGTGGTGTACGGGGCCACGGATCCCAAGACGGGCGCGGCAGGCAGTGTGTTCGATACGCTGATTTCTGATCGCCACAACCACCGCGTTGCCGTGGAAGGCGGCCTCCTGGCCGACGAGGCATCGACCATGCTGCGCGAGTTCTTCCGCGCCCGGCGCTAAGGTCGGCGGACGAAACACTCGGAAGTCACGAGAGCCCCGCTCTTGATCGCCATTCCCGTGCAAGCGGGAGGTGCTTTTCAGCAGCCGAAGGGCTGGCCATCCAGCGCTTTCATGGCCGTGAAAGGCAACAGGGCGGATGACCCGTCGTCAGTTGCTGCAGTGCAACTCACTCCTTGGCAGGGCTGACGAACATGAGGCGTTGCCGGGTTTTGTCCGTGCCCCCAAGCCTCAGTTGGCGGTCGGACGCCAATAAGCCTTCAGCAGATCCAGCTTGGCGAGTGACTGCATGGCTTTTTCGGAAGCCTCATAGGCGGTGCGCTTGGTCCAGCGACGAAAGGCCTTCAGTTGTGCTTTGGCCTCCTTGCCATCCACCACATCGCCAATCAGCTTGCGCGCCATCATGCGGTCGTGCGCCAGGCCCAGGTGGCTTTGCAGGTCGGCAAGGCGTTTCAGCCATGCCGTGGTGGCTGGTTTGGGGAAGGCGTGCTGGTAGAGCTCCATGCTGTAGCGGAGTTTTTTGGTGGCGCTGCGCAGTCGATGCAGGCGCTTCTGGCCGCCGTCCAGCTTGCCGGCGCGCTTCTTCAGTTCGGTCAGGCGTTTTTCGATGGCGGCTGCGGCGATGTCGCGGATGCGGCCATCGGTGGGCGGCTCAAGGGTATGTACCCAATGGCTCCATGCCTGCAGCGGGGTAGCCATGCTGTGCTTTTTCAGTTGAGCCAAGGCCTGCTTGTGGTTCTGCTGTTGCAGGTCGCCGAGTGCTTTTCGCAAGGCGTCTGCATCGGTCAGCTTGCCTTGCTCCTTGTCCAGAAAGGCCGGCAAGGTTTCCAGTGCGAGGATGTCGATGTCGCGACACCGTCCGGAGGCTTCGCGGCTGGCACGCAGATAACCGAGTACATCGTGCAGGTCATCATCGGACAGCGTGGCCACATCTTTCAGTGTGGCGGTGACGCGTCGCAGGTTGACGCGCCATGCGTGCAGCAGCTTCGGGTCGTAAGGCGCTTCGAGCAGGTGCTTGCGGGATTCGGCAGCTTTCGCCAGATAGCTGTCCAGGGTTTGTCGGATGCGATCAAACTCGGACAGCGTCATCGGGCGTTTCCTGGAGGAAACCGGCGGCTCGCGCGATGGAGCAACACGGTGCTGCAGCCTGGCATTCATACAGTCATTCCAGAACCCCGGGCTATCTACTTTGCATCAAATTGTCACCATTGGCGAGCGACTTTCCGACGCATGCTCACGGCACGCAGGCGAGGGTGTCAGCGCAGGATTGTTCGATTTTCAGGCTGAGCAGCGGGTCGGCCCGGGTGGTGCCCAGATTCACCGCGGCAATCGGTTTTCCCTCGCGTGCCGCGGCAGCGGCAAAGCGGTAGCCGGAGAACACCATCAGCGATGAGCCGACCACCAGCATGGCATCCGCGTTGTTCAGTGATGTGATGGCGGCGTCAACGCGATCACGCGGCACGTTCTCCCCGAAAAACACCACGTCCGGCTTCAGGATGCCGCCGCAGTGGGGGCAGGGCGGCACGTCGAAGGCGGAGAAGTCGCGGCCGTCCAGATCCGCGTCGCCATCCGGCGCATCGCCGGCATCGAGCAGGGCCCATGCGGGGTTGAGTTCGACCAGGGCTTGCTGGAAGGTGTCGCGCGGCAGACGCGCCGTGCAGCCCATGCAGCGCACTTCATTCAGACGTCCATGCAGGTCGATGACATCCCGGTGTCCGGCGGCCTGGTGCAGGCCATCCACGTTCTGGGTCAGCAGGGTGGTGAGCCGGCCCTGCTGCTCCAGTCGCGCCAGCGCGTGGTGCGTGGCGTTGGGGCGGGCGCGGCCGAAGCGACGCCAGCCGACCAGGCTGCGCGCCCAGTAACGCTGGCGTGTGGCCTTTTCGCCCATGAACGCCTGGTAGGTCACCGGCTGCGGGCGTTTCCAGCCACCGTTGGTGTCGCGGTAGTCGGGAATGCCCGAGTCGGTGCTGCAGCCGGCGCCGGTCAGCACGAACAGGCGCGGATGGGCATCGATGAAATCGCGCAGGCGCGCGCGATCAAACTCGAGGTCGCCAGCGGGCGCCACGAAAGAATCGACAAGGCTGATGTCAGGCTGTTGCACGACCCTGCAACTCCTCGATGGCCGCGGCGATGTTGCCGGGGCCTTCCACTTGCACAACGCGCGATGTGCGGTCCACGAAATCGGTATCGGTTTCGTGCGCCCAGGTCACGTGGTAAGGCATGTACACGCCCCAGCCACCCATCTCCACCACCGGCGCGATATCCGAACGCAGCGAATTGCCGACCATGGCGAAACGGCCCGGTGCCAGCTGGAACTCTTCCAGCACATGGCGATAGGCGCGCTCGTCCTTCTCCGACACGATCTCGATGCGATGGAACAGGTCGGCAAGTCCGCTGCCGGCGACCTTCTGTTCCTGGTGGAACAGGTCGCCCTTGGTGATCAACACTACGCGATGCTGCTGCGCCACGGCTTCCACCGCTTCACGGATGCCCGGCAGCAAGTCCACCGGGTGCGCCAGCACCTGCTTGCCCAGTTCGATGATGCGGTGCAGGTCGGCGGCGCTGATGCGCTGCCCGGTGATGTCGATGGCGGACTCCAGCATCGACAGCGTCATGCCCTTGGCGCCATAGCCGAACAGCTTGATGTTGCGACGCTCCGTGGCCAGCAGGCGGTCGTGCACGTGCACGTCCGCCAGATCGACATACGCGCCGATGATGCTTTCAAACTCGCCATGCGCCGACTGGTAATAGCCTTCGCTGTGCCACAGCGTGTCATCACCGTCAAAACCCACCAAATCGATCACGTTGTTCATCCGTCCGCCGTACTGGCCAAGCCTGTCATATGGGGACATTTTCCCAGAAAACAGCCCGTTGCGGCCGGGAGTCCGGGCTCACTTGAGACGCTGTGATGGAGCAGTGGCCGACGCCGCATATGCACGGCCGCGCCATGCGGTTGCGTGGCGTTGAAGCGTGCGGCAGGCGTGATTGCAGGGGAGGCGGGCTGCGTGCAACGCGCCATGTGATCGAGGACACACCAGCACACGCCTTGCCGCGATGATCACATTGCGCGGACCTGACATCGACATCGTGGTCTCTAGGGTGCAAGCCTCGCTTCGGGAGGTCATTGATGCATCGACAACAAAAACGGACACGGCTAGTCACTCGTCTTGCAGCACTTTCCCTCACCTCGTTCGGCAGCATCTCCGCGTTCGCCGACCCATCACCCGCGCTGGATCGCGTCAGTCTGTGGCTGGGTGCGTTCTATTCCGATACGCAGACACAGATCGGCGCCAGCGGGCGCAGCGGCATCCTCAATGGCTACAGCGGCCATTTCAGTCTCGAGGATGATCTTGGCTTCCAGCAGCACAAGGCGGTACCTCGCGCGAAGCTGGATTTCCTCATTGGCGACCATCAGGGCTTTTCCTTTGATTTCTTTGGCATCAACCGCACGCACGGCCGCTCGATCAGTCGGGACATCAGCTACGACGGCACGGACTTCCCTGCGTCGGCCCGGGTGGATGGCAAGCTGAACTTCAACTTCGGCAGCGCGGCGTACCGCTGGTGGTTCGGCTCGGGCAGTGATGTGTTCGGGCTCGGCATCGGTGCGGCCTACTACGGGGTGAAGGCCCGCGTGGAAGGTCAGGCCAGCATCGACGGCTACGGTGCCGATGCGGTGGCCAGCACCCACCAGACGGCCTGGGCGCCGGTATTGCAGTTCGGTTGGCGGCACGCCTTTTCGCACAATCTGCGCATCTATGCCGATGCCTACGGCGTGAAGAAGAACGGCGGCAATCTTGCCGGGCACATCTACAACGCGGCGCTGGGCCTGGAGTGGTTCCCGATCGAGAACCTGGGTATTGGCGGTGAATACAGCTACACCCGCATCCGGCTCGACCAGAACCATCCTTCGTATCAGGCCAACCTCGACATGCGCTTGAAGGGCCCCTCGTTGTTCGCGCGCCTGCGATTCTGATCGATGGTCCGGCGATAAGCGGCTGTCGCGCCTCAGCGCGAGGCGCGATGATCGTTCCGCTGGTGCGGCGCTGCCTGTTCGTCGATGCCACCGTGCTGCGATGGCCGCCATACACCGCCGTCGTAGCGTGCCGGTGACCACTCCGGCAGGGCTTCGGGTGGCGTGAGGTCGAGTTCGGCAAAGTCGCCGTCGGCGTAGACCACGCGACCGTCCATCACGGTGAGCGTGGAGGCGATATGCCGGATTTCTTCGTCGGGCACATCGAAGTAATCCGCCGTGAGCACGGCGAAATCGGCAAACTGGCCGATATCCAGCTGCCCCTTGCTGCCTTCCTCACCGGAGAACCAGGTATTGCCCTGCGTATGCAGCGCGAGTGCTGCGGCGCGGTCCAGGCGTTGGTCCGCTGCCATGAGCGCAAGCCCGCCTGCCGTGCGGCCCGTACTCAGCCAGTGCAGCGTGACCCATGGATCCATGCCGGCCTGTTCCGTGCCGCCCGAGCCGACGCCAACGCGCATTCCCGCATCAAGCATCTGTCGCCATGGGGGCGTGCGTGCGGCGGCTTCCTCGCCGTACCGCGCCACGAAGTACTCGCCCTGCCAGGCCATGTTGGGTTGCACGCAGATGCCGCCACCGAGGCGCGCAACGCGTTCGATATTCGCGGGGCTGATGGTTTCCGCGCCATCGAGAAACCACGGCAGCGGGCGGAGCGGCGCCTGCGCGTGCGCGCGCTCAAAGGCATCCAGGGCCACGCTGATGGTGTCGTCGTGCGTGGCCTGCAGGCGCCATGGCCAGTGCCGTGCAGCGAGCCTGTTGATGACGTCATCAAGCTGGGCGGCGGCCTGCGTGGTGATCTGCGGCGATGCCTGGCGGAAGTTGGCGTAGTCGCGCGCGGCATGCACCAGTACATCGCCCGCGCCATTGAAGCGGAACAGTTCGTCGCCGTCGCCGTAGCGATTGATGGTGGACCAGTGCAGGTAGTCGGCGATCTCGCCGCCCGGCGTCTGGGCAGCGAGGTGGTAGGCAAGGCGAACTGTCAGCAGATGGTGCTGGGCCAGCTCCTCGATGGCGCGATAGTCTTCCGGGTAGCGCAGGTGAGGCGCGCCGGCGTCGATCACGCTGGTGATGCCCAGTCGGTTGAGCTCGCGCATGCAGTGTCGCGTGCTGTTGATCTGGTATTCGTAGGGGAGCCGCGGCGCGTGGGCGAGCGCCTGCTGGAAGATGGTGGTGGCTGGGGTTGCCGTCAGCAGGCCGGTCGGGTGGCCGCTGTCATCCCATTCGACATGGCCGCCGGGCGGGTCCGCGGTTTGTGCATCGTAGCCACAGGCAGCCAGCGCCGCCGCATTGAGTAGAGCGCGATCCTGCAGGTGCTGGATATAGACCGGCGTGGATGGCGCGATGCGGTTCAGTTCGTCCAGCGTCGGCAGGCGCCGCTCGGCGAACTGGTGTTCGCAGAAACCGCCGATCACCCGTACCCACTGGGGCGCCGGCGTGCGCTGGACCTGTTCGGCCAGCAGACGCAGCGCGGCATCCAGCGAGGGCAGGCCATCCCAGCGCAGCTGTTGGTTGTAATCGAGGCCGGCGGCAATCAGGTGCTGGCAGGCATCGATCAGGCCGGGAATCACGCGGCGTCGGCCTGCGTCGATGACCACGGTGGCGGGTCCGGCCAGCGAGCGGATTTGTCCGTTGGAACCCACGGCCACGATGCGTCGGCCGTTCACTGCCAGCGCCTGCACCTCCGGTCGGTGGGCCACGCCAGTGTGGATCTTCGCGTTGTGGATGATCAGTGTCGGGTACGCGGTCATGGGCAATGCCTGGACGACAGTCGGTTCCCTGCGACCAGATGTACGGCGTGCGGCGTCTATCTTTCGTGACCGTCAAGCCTTCCCGTCAATGCCCATGGCGCGCGGAACCGTAGATTGGGGCGGGACCGCGCCGTCATGCGCGCCGGAAACGGGGCATGTGCATATGCACAAAAGTCATTTCCCGCCATGGCGGCGCTTGGCCAGCATGACTTCACTGCACCGTATGAACTCGTTGGGAGGCGAGGCCATGATTCGAAGCGCGTCCGCAAACACCGTTGTCGCCATTCGTCGCGCGCTTGCCGCAAGCGTGCTGCTGGGTGCGTGGCCGGTGTGTTGTCTTGCGGACAGCTATGACTTCTACAGCAACTGGCCCACGCACATCACCGCGTCGGACGGAACCGACGTGGGCCTGGCGGTGCTGTACCAGTACGACGTCAACCAGTTCTCCAACGACGGTGGGCGCCTCGAGGATTCCAGCACAAACCGGCGCCGCTATTTTGGCGCGTACATACGCAAGCCCGGTGTTTACGACGCCATTGCCCAGTACGACTTCCAGGCCAAACAGTGGGCCGATGCCTTCGTGCGATTCCGCAGCGGTGGCGTGATCGGCGAGGACGTGGGCAATTTCCGCTTCGGCTACTCCAAGACGCCGGTGGGCTTCGAAGGCGTGACCAGCTCCTCGGCCACCACCTTCATGGAGACGGCGCTACCGACGCAGGCCGTGTGGGAAGGGCGTCGCGCCGGCGTCGACTGGGCGTTCGTGCGGAAGCATTTCATCGTCAACGTGGGCGACTACTTCTGGCGCAAGGATTTCGACGGCAACAACCCCGGACATACCTGGGCCGGGCGCGCGGCATGGATGCCGCTCAACGATCCGGGCAACGTGTTGCACCTCGGCCTGTCGGCGTCGCGCGAAAAGCTGGACTGGGCCGATGACGGCACGGTGCCGTCGTCCGCGCGATTGCGCGCCCGCCCCGAGGACGGCCTGTCGCCGGTCCGCCTGGTGGATTCGGGAACGCTCCGCTACGCCAAGAGTGTGAACCGCCAGGGCTTCGAAGGATTGTGGATCGAAGGTCCGTGGTCCTTGCAGGGCGAGTACCTGCAGTCGACGGTGACCCGCTACAACGGCAAGCCCGACTATGACGTTGGCGGCTTCTACCTGTTCACCACCTGGACGCTGACCGGCGAATCGCGTTCCTACAGCGACGGCAACGTGGCGGACCGCCGCTACAACGGCCGTGACCTGCAGGCGGTGCGGCCCGCCCATGCCTGGGGTGCGGTGGAGGTGGCGCTGCGCTACAGCGAACTGGACCTCAACGATGGCGCCATCACCGGCGGCAAGGAGCACGACTGGACGGCAGGTGCCAACTGGTACCTCGGTGAGCACCTGAAGTTCCAGGCCAACTACGTGTGGGCCTTCAGCGACCGGGGTAACCTCAAGGTGAATCCGCACATTTTCGAAATGCGCGCTCAGGTTTATTTCTGAGGAACACCCGGTGGGTCAGGCGGGCGCGAGGCTGTAGCGCTCCAGCATGTGGCCATGAAGCAGTGCCTCGCTGGGTTCGGCAGAGCGATCCTTGCTGTTGCCGGCCAGGAGCCTGGCATGGGCGAGCATGCCATGGCATTGCTCAGCGTTCATGCCCAGCAATTGCTCCAGCGCCTGGCGCCTTAGTGGTAGCCACGGAGACAGCCATGCGGCCTTCGCGTCAAGGGTGTGCCGGCGCAGATAGGCGAGGTCGCCGGTCTGCATGGTCCGTGAAAAAGCCAACTCGAACTGGAGCGTATTGACGAAGTCGGCGAGCGCATCGCGGGTTGAGGCATCCATCTGCCGGATCATCGCGTCGGCCGGTTCCTGCCAGGCGATCGCCTTCGCCCAATGCCCGCGATTCTGATCTGCCTTGTGCCGATACCACAGTGCGATCAGCGGCGCGAGTGCGGGCTGTTGCTCGAGCAGGACCAAGTCTTCTTCCGGCAATTGATCGGCAGTGCGGCCCGCCATGGAGTTGGCCAGAAGGCGCAACATCGCGTACTCCGGCGCCCATGCCGTGACGGGTTTGCGCAGACGCAGCAGCTGCAGTCCATCGGAGGGCAGCTTGCCCAGGTGAGGAACCAGGTTCACCAGTGCCAAACCGGCATTCACGATGGATAGGGCTGCGAGCAGGTAATCCCCCGTCCCTGAGAGAAATAACCAGGCCAGCAGCCCGGAAAAGATCGCAAGAATCGCGTTGGCGGCCGGCCCGCCAGCACAGAGCCAGAGGCGTTGGCGGCGCAGCGGCCGGTCAAGGACGTCAATGGCCATGACTATGCCGGCGATGCGCCGTCGGGAAAGCGATGACCAGCGCCAACGCCAGCCGCGCCGCATGAAATGAATCTCCACGCCCATGACGTTCATCGACCAGAGCGTCATGCCGCCGACGCGAGCGCCCAGGCAGTGGCCAGTTTCATGCACCGTTACGGCTATCACCCAGCACAGGCTGGCGGTGACAAGGCCAAACAGCGGCGTGTCGTGGCTGCCACCGAAAGCCGGGAACGAGGCACCGATGGCCGCGACCTGCGTAACGACTGTAATGGTCGTTTGCGTGTACCTCGCCAGCCGGTTCTGCCAGGGCTTCATGTGTCACCGCGAAGTTCTGGCACGCCTCAATGCAGCCCGACCGTGTCGCGCGTGGCGTCGAAGATCTTCTGCGTGTCGTAGCCCACGCCGTTCTTGAACACGTAAGGCATATGTTCGATGTCGCTGGTGTTCTTTGCCGGGTCGCCGTCGATCACCACCAGGTCGGCGCGCTTGCCGACGACCAGCGTGCCCACGTTGTCGTCACGGCCGAGGTACTTCGCGCCGTTGGCGGTGGCTACCTTTACCGCCTGCTCGAAACCGAAGCCCGCTTCCACCAGCAGCTCGACCTCGCGCTTGGACGAATAGCCCGGCACCACGCCGCCGTAGCCCGTGGGGTCGGTGCCGGCGAGCAGCAGGCCGCCGGCATCGGCGTACTGCTTTTCCATGCGGGCAAGCTTGAGGTAGGTCTCGGGCGATATGCGTCCCTTGCCGTTCTTCACCTTGTCCCAGGTGGCTTCGTACTGCGCGCGCACTTCGGGAAGCATGAGGTCCAGCGCGCCCTGCGGTGCCTTGGGCCGGCCCGCCACGAAGGTCTCGAACACGGTCAGCGTGGAGGTAAGTGCCACGTGGTGATCGATCATGTCCTTCATCAGTGACTTCACCTCGGCGGACTTCGCATCCACGCCGGCCAGCGAATCGGCGACGCCGGTGCCCTTGGGGCAGGCATCGGGCTGCTTGTCCTTGACGAAGTCGCTGGCCACGAAGAAACCGTGCTCCAGGTTGTCGATGCCCAGGTCCACCGCTTCGCGATAGGTCACCGAGCACAGGTGCGCCGTGACCTTGGCCTTGCGCGCATGCGCGGTGTCGATCGCGCGCTTGAGCTCGTCGCGCGAGATCTGCATGTAAGCCTTGTACGAGGTGACGCCTTCGTCGGACCAGTAGTTGACGGTGCGCTCCGCGTCATCCGCTCCGCTGAGCACATGCACGGCGGGTATGGGCAGGCCGGGGCCGTTGAGGTACGGGCCGGTCACGTCCATGTCCGGGCCGATGGTCTTGCCGCTGGCAATGGCGTCGCGCACGTTGATGTCGGCGTAGGGCATCATCGAGCCCGCCGTGCGCATCGTGGTGGTGCCGCCGGCCAGGTACAGGCGCGGGAAGCTGTAACTCATCTCGTTGTATTCGACGCCGCCCGCCGGATAGAACATGTGCTCGTGCACCATCACGAAGCCGGGCATCAGCGTCTTGCCCTTCGCATCGATGACCTTGGCGTCCTGCGGCACCTTCACCTTGCTGCTCTTGCCCAGTGCCGTGATGCGGCCTTTCTCGATGACCAGGGTCTGGTCGCGCGCGGCCTTGCTGCCGGTGCCGTCGATGACGGTGGCATGGGTGAACGCGATCAGTGGCTGATCGTAGGCGACGAAATCCTTGTCCGTGGCCGGTTTGGCGTCGGCGGCCGTGGCGGATGCCGTGCCCAGCAGGCCGGCGAGCGCAAGGGTGAAAAGTGCGGGCTTCAACGTCATGGATGCTCCCCATCTCCAGAATGGGGAGCATCCTAGCAAGCGGCGTCAGCCTGTGGTCAGGCGGCCTCGAGCAAGGCCACGGTGCCCTGGCCGCCATCGGCGCAGATGCTGACGATGGCCAGCGTGCCGGAGGGCATGGCGGCCAGCTCCTTCACCGCCTGGCTCAGGATGCGCGCACCGGTGGCGCCAAACGGGTGGCCGATGGCCAGGCTGCCGCCGTTGGGGTTCACGCGATCGCGCGGGAACGGACCGAAGTCACGATCGACACCTGCCTTGCGGGTCAGGAAGTCGCGGTTCTCCAGTGCCGCCATGTGGAACAGCACCTGTGCTGCGAAGGCTTCGTGGATTTCCCACAGCCGCACATCGTCGTAACGCAGGTTGTGGCGGGCGAGCAGCTTGGGAATGGCAAACGCGGGCGCCATCAGCAGGCCTTCCACGCGGAAGTCGACGGCGGCGATTTCCCAGTCCACCAGCCGCACGCGCGGCACATGCGAAGGGATGCGATCCAGACCCTTGTCACTGGCCACCCACAGGCCCGCCGCGCCATCGGTGAGTGGCGAGGAGTTGCCCGCGGTAAGCGTGCCCTGGCCGCTGGTGCGGTCGAAGGCGGGTGGCAGCTTGGCGAGCTTTTCCAGCGAGGTGTCGGCGCGCGCGATGCCGTCGCGGCGATAATCGCCGATCGGGATCACCAGGTCGTCGAAGAAGCCGTTGTTCCAGGCGGCCACCGTGTTCTGGTGGCTGGCCAGGGCGAGGGCGTCTTCGTCCTCGCGCCGGATATGCCAGTCCTTGGCGGTGATTTCGGTGTGCTCACCCATGCTCAGCCCCGTCGTGCGGTTCACGATGCCGGGGATGTACAGGCTGATGTCACCCAGCTTGAGCGAGAGCGCGTGCGACACCTTCTCGCCCACCGAGCGCGCCTTCTGGAATTGGCGGATCCAGTCGGAGAGCCGCTGCGGCAGGCCGAGCTGCACGCGGCTGAGGCTGTCCACGCCACCCACCAGGGCGAGCTGCAAGCTGTCGTCGTCCAGCATGCCGGCTGCTTCGATCATGCCGATCATGCTGGTGGAGCACGCCATGATGGTGGAGAAGGCCGGGATGGTCGCCGGGGCGCCGGCATCCATCAGCACCTCGCGGGCGATGTTGCTCCAGGTAAGGTTGGGCACCACCGAGCCCCACGCCGCAAAGTCAGGCCGCTTGCCGTCCGGCAAACTGGCGAGCATGTGCTGCGCCACCGGTACCGACAGCGCGATGGCATCTTGCGAGGCGAGCGCGCCATCCACCTTGGCAAACGGCGTGCGCAGGCCGGAAGCCAACCAGACGGGACGGTCATAACGGGACTTCAAGGCCATGGGCATGTCCTGGCGAGGTGGGTTGGATCAGTTATCCGCGTCGTGCCACACCGCGCCCTCGGGCGCGCCGCGCCCCAGCCGGTCCGGCAGCGGGTCGGTGGAAGCGACGAATTCCAGCGAGACGGAGTTGATGCAGTAGCGCTGGTGCGTCGGCGGCGGGCCATCGTCAAACACGTGGCCTTGATGGCTGCCGCAGCGCGCGCAGCGTATCTCCGTGCGCACCATCCCGTAGCTGGTGTCGCGGATATAGGCCAGGTGGTGTTCGTCGAACGGCGTGGTGAAGCTCGGCCAGCCGGTGCGGCTGTCGAACTTGTTGCCGGCAAGGAACAGCGGCAGGCCGCACAGGCGGCACGCGTAGACGCCCGCGCGCTTTTCCGTGAGTAGCACGCCGCAGAAGGGCGATTCCGTTCCATGATCCAGCAGCACCTTGCGCTCGTCGGCAGTAAGCGCGGCAGCCAGTGCATCGAATTGCTGCGGGGTGGGAGGGGACAGGTCGAAGGTGGAGCGTTGGCTCACGGCGTGATCTCCTCGGCAGACAGTCCCGGGCGGGAAGCCCGGGAGCCCTATGATCGGGGCGAACGCGCCCGGTACAAGGGGTCAGTGCCGACGTTCGCGCGCTTCTTCCTCGGCCACGGTGAGCACGGCCTCGGGCTTGGCTTCCAGGCGAGCCTTGGGGATCGGGTCGCCGCTGTCGTCGGAGTAGCCATAGGTGCCGTCGTCGATCTTCTCCAGTGCGCGCTGGATGTCGTTGACGCGCTGCTCGTCCACGTCGTGCTGGGCCTGGCGCACTTCTTCCTGCGCAAGATCCTGTGCGGAGTCCTCGAACTCCTGGGCTTCGTCACCGTGTTCCTCGGTGAAGGCGCGCTTGCGCGCGTTGACGCTCAGTTCGCCGCCAAGCACCTGGCGTTGCAGCGCTTCCAGGCGCTTGCGTTGTTGCGCGATGAATTCGGGGCTGAGGGACTGCTCGGCGGACATGGCGGACTCCATCGGGAGAGTGCTCCCATAAGCTATGGCACACGCCTCGTTCGTGCGCGGTGAAGGGCAGTGCACCGGCCCGCGAGGACGGGCCGGTGCGGTGCGCTCACCAGCGGTAGGCCACCTTGCCGTAGACATAGGCGCCATTGAAACCGAACGGCGAGAACACCGAGTACGGTAGGGTGCCATTGTTGTCGTTGGCTGGAATGACCCTATCGGGGTAGGTGTTGAAAATATTGTCGCCGCCCAGGGTGAAGGTCCAACGCTCCAGGTTGTAGTTCACGGCCAGGTCGAAGATCCACTTCGCTCCGAAGGTCTGGTCCAGCGCCGCCGTGGTGGAGTTGTACGAGACGAAGTGGTCGTAACGCGTGGCCGTGCCGTTGAAGCTCCAGTGGCCCAGGTTGTAGAGCTCATTGAGGATCAGCTTGCTGCGCGGCGTGGTATCGGCCAGCAGGCCGTACTGGTCGCGCCGGTCGATGCGCTTGAGGTTCACGCCCAGCTGGTCGAGGATGGCCGGGTTGGCCTTGATGTCCGTGACCTTGTTCTTGTTGTAGTTGTAGCTCAGCGTGCTCTGCAGCGAGCCGGCATCGCCGAAGTCGCTCAGGTAGCTCGTCACCAGGTCCAGTCCACGCGTGCGCGTGTTCACCGCATTGGTGAAATAGGCGATGCCGCTGTAGTTGGTATTGGTCACGCCATTGGCGGCCAGATACGCCTGCACGGTGGGCGAGGTGGTGGCCAGGTTGCTCGACAGCGTGATGCGGTTGTCGATGGTGATCTGGTAGATGTCCAGGCTCACGTTGAGCGCATCCAGCGGGTTCCACACCATGCCAAAGGTGAAGTTGCGCGACTTCTCGGGTTCCAGCGGCTCAGCGCCAAGCAGGGTGCCGACTTCGCTGTTCACCGGCACCAGGCCGGTGTTGTAGATGCCCGCCGGCAGGTGCAGCGAGTTGCCCGCGCCGTAGTAAAGCGACGATGTGTAGGAGTAGTGCTGCTGGGCCAGCGACGGTGCGCGGAAGCCGGTGGACGCACTGCCGCGCAGGGCGAAGCGGTCGGTGAAGTCGAAGCGGCCGGCGAGGGCGCCGGAGGTGGTGCTGCCGAAATCGGTGTAATCCTCGTGGCGCACGGCGGCCGAGGCGCTGAAGCGATCGGTCAGATTGGATTCCAGGCTGATGTATTCGGCTACGTCATGGCGGCTGTAGGAGCCGGCGTCGGTGGGCTGGTAGCCGCCGAAACCCTGCGCGCCGCCGGACACGCCCGACTTGCCCGTGTACCACGAAGTGAGGTCGCCGGCGTCGATCTGATACGTCTGGCGCAGGTATTCCGCACCGAAGGCCAGCGTCACCGGGTTGGGCAGCCAGCTGGTGGAGAACTCCTTGGCGATATCCACGTCGAACGACTGCTGCGACGAGTTGAGGATGCCATCGTGGAACTCGGTGGGGCTGTAGCCGAAGTCATGCAGGTACGCGCGGTTCACGCTGTTCTCGGTGGCGTACGACACGCGGTTGCCGCCGTAGTTGCCGCTCACGTCCCAGCGCCAACCGCCCTCCGTCTTGCCGCGGATGCCCACCACCAGCGAGCGGTCGGTGGATTCGGCGTGTTCCAGCGGCAGGTAGCCGTTGGGGTAGATCGACGGCACCGAGTTGCTGTTGGCCAGGTTGCGGAAGAATGCCGGCGAGGTGGTATCGCGGTCGCTGTAGTGGCCGAAGGCGTAGAGCTGCACGTTCGGCGCGATGTCGAACTGCGAGTTCATGAACAGGTTGTGGTCCTTCACCGCCGGGTCGCCAAAGCGCTGCGTGGTGCCTTCCCATGGACGCGTCCGGTTGGGCTCGGAGCGGTTGGTGTAATCCTGGTTGCCATCCTGCAGGGTGAAGCGGATCCAGCCCTTGTCGTCGCTGATCGGGATGCCGAAGCTGGCCGAGCCCTGCCACTGGCGACCGTCACCCGCCGAATACTGGCCGCCGGTAACGTCCACTTCGCCGCCTGTGCCACCTTTCTTCAGCACGATGTTGATCACGCCGGCGATGGCGTCGGAGCCGTACTGGGCGGAAGCGCCATCGCGCAGCACTTCGATATGGTCGATGGCGCCGATGGGAATGGTGTTCAGATCCACCGCCTGCGAACCACGGCCCAGCACGCCATTGGTCAGCAGGATGGCGCCCGGGTGCCAGCGCTTGCCGTCCACCAGCACCAGCACCTGGTCGGGCGACAGGCCGCGCAGCTGCACGGGGCGCTGCGAATCGGCGGTATCGGCGGCGGCGGGGCGCGGGAAAGTCAGCGACGGGATGATGCGTGCCAGCGCCGTGGTCAGTTCGGTGGTGCCGGTCTGCTTCAGTGTCTGCGCGGAGACCACGTCGATTGGTGTGAGCGAGCTGCTTTCGGTGCGATTGTCGGCACGCGTGCCGGTGACGATCACGGTATCGAGCTTCTTGGCGTTCGCGCTGGAAGCCGGTGGTGTGGCGTCCTGTGCGGAGGCCTGCGAGAGGATGGAAAAGAGTGCAACGGCAAGCAGGCTTGGCGCGGCCTTCTGGCCGACGAAGTTCTTATTCATGCGGTGGTTTCCCCAGTCTAATAAGCAGTGACGCAGTGCAACAATTGCAGGCTAGCGATGTTGGTCTGCAAGAGTCAACAGCGGTATAGACGGCCAAACATGTCCAATGAACTTTGGTTTTTTCCTCATAACGACCAAGCATGAGCATGCACGCCAGCGAGGCGGTCGTCGCGTGACGAAAGTGACAGCCGGGCGTCAGGGAGAAGCCGGCGCCGATTTCACCCGCATGGGTGTTGCAAATCGTTACTTGCTGATTTCAAAAGATTTCACGTGCTATTGATGCGGCGCTGAACGACCCTATATCCGGCGGATCGCCGGGAAACCTGTCTTTGTGGGCGCGCGACCCGGCCGGCATGCACCTTCATTCAAGGCGGAACCCATGGCACGCAAGAAGTCGCTTCAGCTGTACCGGAACCTGGGCATCATCGCGCACATCGACGCGGGCAAGACCACGACCACCGAGCGCATCCTGTACTACACGGGCAGGAAGCATCAGATCGTGGACGTGCACGACACCAAGGACGGCAAGGGCTCCACCACCACCGATTACCTGGAGCAGGAGCGCAAGCGCGGCATCACCATCCAGTCGGCGGCGGTGTCCACCGAGTGGAAGGGCCACCAGATCAACCTGATCGATACGCCAGGACACGTCGATTTCACCATCGAGGTGAATCGCAGCCTGCGCGTGCTCGACGGTGCCGTGGTGGTGTTCGATGGCGTGGCCGGCGTGGAACCGCAGACCGAGACCAACTGGCGCCTTGCCGACCAGTACAACGTGCCGCGCCTGTGCTACGTCAACAAGATGGACCGCATCGGCGCGAACTTCGAGCACTGCGTGAAGGGCATCCGCGAGCGCCTGGGTGCCAACGTGCTGCTGTGCCAGGTGCCGCTGGGCAGCCACGACGAATTCATCGGCATGGCCGACCTGGTGGCCGGCGTCGGTTACATCTGGAAGGGCGACGACAAGGACAGCCCGTGGGACACCGTGCCGCTGGACGAGATTGCCGGGCGCGTGAAGTTCTCCGCCGCGGGCGACCAGTCGTGGGTGGCCAACCTTGCCAAGCTGCGCCAGGAAACCCTGGAATATGCGCTGGCGATGGACGATGAAGCCTTCGATCGACTGATCGAAACCGGTGAGTTCGATCCGGAAGTGCTCAAGGCCTGCATTCGCAAGGGCTGCGTGTCCGGCAAGCTGGTACCGGTGTTCTGCGGCTCTTCGTACCGCAACAAGGGCGTGCAGCAGTTGCTGGACGCCGTGATCGACTACCTGCCGTACCCGGGCGAGAACGGTGGCATCGCGCTGGTCGACGAAGATGGCCATGTCACGGGCGAGCAGGGCGTTATCGACGATGCGCCGGCACGGGCATTGGCGTTCAAGGTGATCAACGACCAGTTCGGCACGCTCACCTTCTGCCGCATCTACTCGGGCGTGATCAGCAAGGGCGACACCTTGCTCAACGTCACGCGTGGGCGGAAGGAGCGCATCGGGCGCATCGTGGAAGTGCAGGCCAATGCCACCAAGGAAATCGACGAGGTTCGCGCGGGTGATATCTGCGCGTTCGTGTCACTCAAGGAGACCGAAACCGGCGACTCGCTGTCCGATCCCGCGCATCCGGCCTTGCTGGAGCGCATGCGCTTCCCTGATCCGGTGATCAGCGTGTCGGTGGAGCCCAAGAGCCGCAACGACATCGACAAGCTTTCCACCGCGCTCTACAAGATGGTGAAAGCGGATCCGTCGCTTCGCCTGGAAGTGGACAAGGAAACCGGCCAGACCGTGCTCAAGGGCATGGGCGAGCTGCACCTGGAAGTGACCATCGACCGCATGCGCACTGAGCTGGGCGTGGACGCCATCATGGGCAAGCCCAA
Organism: Dyella telluris; assembly: GCF_014297575.1. NCBI lineage: Bacteria > Pseudomonadati > Pseudomonadota > Gammaproteobacteria > Lysobacterales > Rhodanobacteraceae > Dyella > Dyella telluris. The sequence continues at coordinate 4,342,250 of NZ_CP060412.1, forward strand.
GGTGAGCTTCCGCGAGGCGTTCGGCCGCACGATCGAGCACACCTACACGCACAAGAAGCAGTCAGGCGGCTCGGGCCAGTTTGCCGAGGTGACCATGGTGTTCGAGCCGGGCGAAACCGGCACGGGCGTGGTGTTCGCCGACGAGATTGTCGGTGGCCGCGTGCCGCGCGAATTCATCCCGGCGGTGGAGCACGCCGTGGACGTGGAATCCCGCGAGGGTCAGGTGGCCGGTTACGAGGTGGTGGACTTCAAGGCGCGCCTGATCGACGGCAAATACCACGACGTCGATTCGTCCGCGCTGGCCTTCGAAATCGCCACGCGCCAGTGCTTCCGCGAAGCCCAGCGGATGAGCAAGCCCAAGCTGCTGGAGCCGATCATGCGGCTGGAAGTGGTGACTGAAGCCGATTACCTCGGCGATGTCATTGGCGACATCAATCGCCGTCGCGGTTCGGTAAGCGATCAGGGTCAGAAGGGTCCGCAGGCATTCGTGCAAGGCTTCGTGCCGCTGGCGGAAATGTTCGGTTACATCAATTTCCTGCGCTCGGCCACGCGTGGTCGCGGCACCTTCACCATGGAGTTCGATCACTACGAGGAAGTGCCTGCCAACCTGGTGGACACACTGATGGAAAAGGAAGCGAAGGCGAAGTAATTGCCTTCACCGTTGCACCGCGCGGACCGGTGGGCCGGCGGTGCAACGGCATGGCCTGCGCGCAGCCCGGCGGCTGCGCCCGTGCCGACATAGCCATGACATTTGCGACGCCATACTGGCCGGATCAACCGCGGAGGAATCCCCATGGGCAAGACAAGCAAGGCCAAGAGTGACGCTGGCAGCGTCAAGACGCGCCAGAAGGCGGCCCTGAACACGCCCTCGCCGCTGGGCGAAAAGGCGACTCGCGACATCTCGGGCGAGCTCAATGCGCTGCTGTCCGACATCCTGGCCCTGTACCTGAAGACCAAGAATTTCCACTGGCATATGTCCGGCCCGTACTTCCGCGACTACCACCTGCTGCTGGACGAGCAGTCGGACGAGATCTACGCCACGGTGGACCCTATCGCCGAGCGCGTGCGCAAACTGGGCGGCACCACGCTGCGTTCGCTGGGGCACGCCAAGCGCCTTGCGCGCCTGTCCGACAACGATGCGGATTTCGTCACGCCGGATGACATGCTGGCCGAGCTGCGCGAGGACAACCAGCGCCTGGCCGGCTTCATGCGCGCGACCCATGAGTTGTGCGACGAGTACGGCGACGTGGCCACGGCCAGCCTGCTGGAGAACTGGATCGACGAGGCCGAGCGCCGCGTGTGGTTCCTGTTCGAGACGAGTCGCCGCTCGTAAGCAGCCAATGGCCCGTGGCGTGGCACGTCCATGCCACGGGCTTTCTCCCTGGGGCGTGATATTCGCCTGAGCGAGCGTTCATCAACGTCCACGCCCGGTCACATGTGCAACGCATGTGTCTAACAAACGGGGCACCAAGATGGCAGGTGGCGATGCACGAGCGTGCGTCGCGCCCATTCATGTCGTCGAGGAGCGCACCATGCCCAGTCGAGAGCGGGGCCCGTCCAGTCGAGCCGGTGACCTGCATCATTATCCGCAAGGCAGCCATGCCGGGCGCGTGTCACGCAAACAGGCCGAGCAGCATCGCCAGGACCTGCATGACGAGGCGCTGGAGGAAACGTTCCCGGCCAGTGATCCGACGTCACCGTTCGTCCCTGCATTGCCGCGGAAACATCATTGATCGGCACGATGCGTGGGTGGTCGCGATGAACAGGCATCGCGATGGATAGTCTGGTGCGCTGGTGGCAGCACGATCCGTGGACGCGGCTGGGCATGGCTGTCGCGGCGGCGCTGCTGGCCGCGATGGTGTTGCGTCTGCTGGCCTACGCCGTTCTGCGGCGACTGGCCCGGCGTCGTCCGCTGGCCGCTGACTTGCTGGGGCGCGCCAGTGCGCCGATGGAGTGGCTGATACCGCTACTGATGCTGCTGGCCGCGTTGCGCGTGCTGCCGGATGCTGATGTCCTGCCGGCGTTCGTGCTGGTGCAACACGTGCTGCTCATCGCGTTGATGGTCGCCCTGGTATGGCTCGCGCTGCGTTGCCTGGGTGTGCTGGAGCTTGCCGCCATTCACCGGTATCCGGTGGATGTGGCCGACAACCTGGCGGCGCGTCGCATGCTCACCCAGGTGCGCGTGCTTCGGCGGACTGCGGATGTGCTGGTGATCCTGCTGGGTACGTCGGCGATCCTGCTGACGATACCCGGCGTGCGCCAGATCGGCGCCAGCCTGCTGGCGTCGGCGGGCGTGGCAGGGTTGGCGCTCGGTCTTGCCGCCAAGCCGGTGCTGAGCAATCTCATCGCCGGCCTGCAGATTGCGTTGACCCAGCCCATCCGCCTGGATGACGTGGTGATCATCCAGGGCGAATGGGGGCGTATCGAGGAGATCACCGGCAGCTATGTGGTGGTGCGCATCTGGGACGAGCGCCGCATGGTGGTGCCGCTCAACTGGTTCATGGAAAACCCCTTCCAGAACTGGACGCGCAACAGTGCGCAGCTGCTCGGTGCCGTGTTCCTGTGGATGGATTACGGCGTGCCGATCCAGCCGTTGCGTGACGAGTTCGCCCGCCTGTGCCACGAGGCCCCCGAGTGGGATGGGCGTGTCTGCGTGATGCAGGTGACCGATACCAGCGAGCGCGCGGTGCAGTTGCGTGCACTGATGAGTTCCGCCGATTCCGGGCGGAATTTCGACCTGCGGTGCAAGGTGCGCGAGGGCTTGCTTGCCTTCATCAAGGCCAACTACCCGGAGGCGTTGCCGCGCATCCGGGCCGAGTTTGGTCGATCGGGTGATGCGGCCGCCGAAGGCTCAGGCAATGCCGCGCCAGCGGGCCACGATGCCCACTCCCTTGGTGACGGCGCTCGATAGCAGGCGCAGGTCCAGTGGCATGTCGGGACGATGCACGTCCAGCAGCAACGCCACGCGGGTCTGCCCGCTGCGGTTCCAGACTTCGTGCGGGTAGGTGTCGTCCCATAGCAGCTGCTCGCCATTGCCCAGGCGATGCTCTTCGCCGGCGAGCCACAGTACGGCGCCCGGCTGGCCATCCTCGGCCAGTGGTGATTCCAGGTTCAGCTGGTAACGCAGGATGCCGCGAAAAGGGCCGCTGTGCCGCGGGATGTGCTTGCCCGGCGCGAGAAACGACAGCGTGGCTGACAGCACCTCGGGGCAGGCGGTGAGCAGTTCGGCCAGGAACGGGCAGCGCGCCATGTTGGAGGGAACGTCCTGCCCGTAGACCTTGAGCAGCAACATCCGCCAGTCGCGGCCATCGGTGGCGGAGATGGCCGCCTGGGCCGGCATGATCTCGTGGAAACGGGGAATGGGTTCCGCGCTTTCCAGTACGGCCATGGCTTCGCCGCGGATGACCTCCCACGCGTCGTGAAAGCGGCGGGCATCCGGGAAGCAGGCGTCGATATCCAGTACGGGCGGCGTGTTGATGCGGGCGTCGTATAGACGGCGTATGGCCCGTGATGACAGCTCATAGAGCGAATCCATCTTCGGTATTCCCTTTCTTATTGCCCGGTGGGCTCGCCCGCCACGCTGCCGTGCGGCGGCCATCTCCGGCGGCCGATGTGTTGCACGGTAGCGACAGGTATCTCCTCGTCACGTGAACGCATCAGGCCGGCTCCGGTCGACATCGGTCATTTCGGAATGCAGATGAGAAAAACAGTCTTTTTGGCTGTTTTTTCGAGAGATTTTTCTTGTATTTTACGTGACGTCACGTAAAATACGCGCAAATGATGAGGATGCGCCATGGTTGACCCACAAGATCCGGGCACGCTTGCTTTGCCCCTGACGTTCAAGCGTTCGCGAGGGCGTCCGCGCAAGCCCAATGCGCTGACGGCGGCGGAGCGTGCGCGCCGTTACCGGGCAAGAAAGAAAACGATGGCGATGCACGCCGTGTCGTTTGCCGTGCACAGCGAGGTCGTGCGTGAGCGGGACGAGGCGGTATCGCAGGCAAGGCAATTGCGCGCCGAGCTGGAGCGCCTGCTGCAACAGTTGCAGCCGTAAGTCGAAAGCGGCGCGGCGGCAGCTGCTGTCGCGGACGAATCGACAGGCTCGTGGCCGTCCTTGCGACGGCCGCGCGTGTTTGTGTTCCGTCAGGCCTGCAGCAAGGACAGTGCCTGGTGACGTGCCGAGGCGCGCAGTGAGCGGCGCAGCCCCGGATCGTTGGTGGTGCGCGCCAGCACCATGCCGCCCACGCACAGCGACACCATGGATTCTGCGCGGCGGTCGGCATCGCGCACGCCCTTGAGCGCCAGGCGATACACCTCGCTCATGCCGCGGATCAGGTCGGTATAGGCCTGTTGCGGCTCAAGCCCCGCCCGCGCCACATCCGATGGCAGCGCATACAGCGGGCAATGCATGTTGATGTCGTCCAGCACTTCGTCGCTCAGGTACAGATCCACCAGCATGGTGGCCAGCTGGCGCGGGTTTTCGACGGAAAGGCCGCCCCCGGACATCTTGGCGGCGAATGGATTGCAGGTGGCGAAGCTCGCCACCGCGGCGGCGTACAGTTCGTCCTTGCTGTCGAAGTGATGGTAGAACGCGCCGCGGGTGAGTCCGGCGTCGGCCATGATCTGGTCGATGGTGACCTGCTGGAACCCATGGCGGTTGAACAGGCGTCGCGCCGATTCCACGATGCGCGCACGGGTCTGGATCTTGTGTTCAGGGCTATAGGGCATGGCGGATGGCCTCCTGCCTCAAGGTATAGCAGCGCTGCAGAATATGTTCTTTAACATAAATTGCCGCTGTGTATGCTCAGGCGTCGTGAGTGAAAACGCGCGCGAACGGAGGGCTGCATGAAGATCTACTGGATCAGGGCGCAGGCGCCGCGCCGGGTGCTGGCACTGGTAAAACACCTGGGGCTGGATGCGCAGTTCGTCTGGATGGATGCCAAAGTCGGCGCGATGCGCGCGCCGGATTACGCTGCGATCAATCCCAACTGCAAGGCTCCGACGCTGGTCGATGGCGATTTCGTGCTGTGGGAGTCGTCGGCCATCATGGCCTGGCTGTGCAACAAGGCCGGCTCGGACATGTGGCCTTCGCGGCAGCCGGATGAGCAGGTGCAGGTACTGCGCTGGCTGTCATGGAACGACAACCACTGGGCGCGCGCCGTCGGGCCGTTCTACTTCGAGCATGTGGTCAAGGCGACTTTCGGCCTCGGCCCGCCCGATCCCGCCGAGCTGGAGCCGATGATTCCGCAGCTGAAGAGTCTTGCGGTCATCCTGGACAGCTGGCTCGAGGGGCGCGACTTCGTTGCCTGCCATCGCCTCACCATTGCCGATTTCCAGCTCGCCGCCATGGCGTGCGACTGGCGGCGGGCGCAGATGCCGCTGGCAGAGTTTCCCAACATCGTGCGCTGGCTGGATGGGTTGGATCGCTTGCCGGCATGGGCCGATCCATGGCCGGCCCACCCGGTTGACGCCGAGCCCGAGCACGCCTGAATCCGGCATACGCGCATGGGTGGCGCCCAGGCGCAACTCCGTCCGCGGGCGCACGGACAATCGGCACAGGCGAGGCTGCGGTTTTTGCAGTGGAATCCCGGATGATCACCAGGACAGGGAAGGCCGCGATGCGCATCACGTTCCGTCCAGTCGCCTTGCTCGCTACGCTGATGCCGTTCTGTGCGATGGCCGGCGCGCCCGCGCTGGACGTGCAACCGTGGACGCCTGCCGGTATTTCCAGCGACCTGTTCGAGTCACATCCGGCGTTTGATCCGCTGACCGGCGACGTGTACTTCGTACGCAGCTCCAAATCGTTTTCCGGCTGGCGCATCCTCTATTCGCATTGCGACGGCACGCGCTGGAGCAAGCCATTGCCTGCGCCGTTCGCCGGAGCCGGGGTGGAGGCCGATCCCTGGTTCACGCCCGACGGCCACCGCGTGTATTTCATTTCCACGCGCGCCACCGGAAGCACCAAGAGCAAGGATCTGGATATCTGGCGCGTGGATCGCCGGCAGGACGGCCACTGGGAGAAACCGGTGCGCCTGCCGGAGCCGGTGAACTCGGGCGAGGCGGAATGGTTTCCGCGACTGGCGCCCGATGGCTGGCTGTACTTCGGGTCGAACCGCCAGGGCGGCTTGGGCAAGAACGACATCTGGCGCGCCCGCGAATCCGCGCCGGGGCATTGGAAGGTGGAGAATGCCGGCGCGGCGCTCAATACGGCAGGCAACGAGTATGAGGCGCTGCCTTCACCGGATGGCCAATGGCTGGTGCTCAATGCCGATGGTGGGTACTACACGTCGCGCATGGGAGCGAATGGCTGGCAGCCGCGCACCAGGCTGGGCCCCGAGATCAACGTCAACGGCTCGGAAATCGGCGCGCTGTTCTCGCCATCGGGTAAATCGCTGCTGTTCGCGCGGGACACGGGCGAGCCGAAGTCGGGCGAGTTCTTCGTCTGGCATATCGAAGGCAGCGAGGCGTGGCCGCCGACCTGCGGGGCCACGCCTGGTTGAGCGGATCGGTCAGGCCTTGAGCTCGGCCTTCAGTGCGTCCGCCTGCTTCGGGAACCACGGCCCGTTGGTTTCCAGTACGTCGTCGGCCAGTTTCTTCGCTTCGTCATTGCGATGCAGGGCCTTCAGTGCTTTCACGCGCTGAAGCGCGACGGCGAGACGGTTGGCGCCATAGGCCTTGTCGGCTGCCTGAGTCAGGTACGGCAGGGCATCGGCGGGTTTGCCCGCGTCCACCAGGCTGCGGCCGTAGCGATACGCGTAGACGTAATCGTTGGGGTAGGCAGCGATCAGCTTGCGCTGGTAGTCATCCAGTTCAGCGGTGCGCTTGTCGCGCTGCAGGTAGATGCGCAGGTTGTCCGCCAGGTTGCGGTCGCTGGCCAGGTTGTTGCCCAGCCGCTGGCGCGTCTGCGTGATGGCGCGGTCCAGAATCGCGGTGGCCGCCGCCTGATCACCGAGCGCCTCGTCCAGTTCGACGCTGGTCAGCACGGCGCTGCGCTGGTCGGCGCAGGCCGGCGTGGCAACCAGCACCTGGGAATTCACGTAGGTGTCGAGTGGCTTGCGTTGTGCGGCGAGCAGCGTCTTGCGTGCTGCAGCGGGCAGTTTCTCGCTGGAGGCCAGCAGGTGATCGAGCACGTAGGGACGCTGGCAGCCGATGTCTTGCGCCAGCACCTTCTGCGCGGCAGCGATCACGGCGATATCGTCCTTGGCTGTTTCGGCCTTGATCAGCACGAGCTGGTCGAGCGTCACGCCGACACGGGCCTGCTTCTTCGCACTCTGCTGCTGTGCGACGGGCAGGGTGGCGAACCAGTCCAGGCCACCGCTGCCTTCGGAGCGGGCCTGATAGGCCTCCAGCACGTTGGCGACATCGTCGACGGTGCCCTTGGCGGCCTTTTGTTTCAGGCCATCGAGCGTGTCGCCGGTGGCGAGGATGGCGTTGATCTTCGGATAGAACTTCTCGCGCGGCTGCTCCGCCGTGATGCGGCCCAGTTCATTGCCATGCGCGTCCAGCACCACGTAGCTGGGCAGGAACGATGCATTGAGCTTCTTCATCCATGCCTGGCCGTCCGGCGAATCCGCGTCGGCCTCGACCACGATGGCCTTGCGCTCCACCGCTTCCCACTCCTTGCCGTTCAATACATGGCTGGCCATGTAGTAGCAGGAGTAACACCACACGGCCTGGAAATCGAGAATCACCGGGCGGTGTTGTTCCGCCGAGGCCTTTAGTGCTTCGTCGATGGTCAGCGGCGCGCGGGTTTCCGCGGCATGCAGGCCAAGGGCCGACGAGGCCATCAGCGTGGCGACAAGCAAGGCGGCTTTCCTGCGGGGAAGGGTGTTGGGCATGGTCGAGGTCCCTGGTTTGCGGTGGCATTCATGGGTGGGAGGGATGGCCTTGCGGCCACCCCTCCCGATGCAGGCACGAGGGGATGCCTGCATCGACACGGTCTCGTCAGTAGTCGTAGCTCGCGGTCAGGCGCACATAGCGCGGCTGCTGGCGATCCACGGCCGAGCCGTACAGCGGATCAGGCGTGCCCGGCGAGATCTGGTAGTACGGGTAGGCGTTGACGATGGTCTGCGAGTTGAACAGGTTGAACACATTGAGCGAGAAGCTCAGCTTGTGGTCGGCGAAGGCAGGGCTATAGGCCACACCTGCATCCACCGTCTTGATCCACGGCAGGCGATGCGTGCCCGGAGGCGATGGCTGGCCACCGCACCAGTGGTAGTAGCTGCCGTAGCCATTCGGGTCGGTCTGGTCCGGTCCGTAGAAGCCCAGGCAGTTGCGCGGGTTGCCCGAGACCAGCGAGATGTCACCCGACACCTGCCATTCCGGGTTGATCTGGTAGTAACCGAACGCCTTCAGCTGGTGCGTGTGGTCGTTGCTCTGCGCGCCGTTGCTGTTGACCATCAGCGAGGGGAAATCCCAGTCGATGCTGGTGGACGCGGCGGTCTGCTGGATGTCCGAACGCAGCTGGCCTTCCGTATCGCCGTAGCTGCGCGAGAACACGTAGTCGACCTTGCCATACCAGTGGCCGTCGAACGGGTGTTCCAGGAAGGTTTCCAGCGCATAGTACTTGCGCTTGAGCGGCGGGAAGCTCATTTCCGCATTGCTCAGCGACACGCTGCGATAGGCACCGGTGTCGTCGACCACGGTGAAGGTGTTGGCGCGACCCGGGTTGATCAGGTAGCAGCTGTTGGTGGCGCTCACCGTGTAACCGAGCTGGGCGGCCTTGTTTTCGATGGTGGGCACATCGCAATAGTCGTCGATGGCGTTGCGCAGGATGCGCTGCGTCAGCTTGGCGCCGTAGACCCAGTTGGTGCCCAGCGTCTTGCTGAAGCCGAGGATGAACTCATCCTGGTACTCCGGCCGGATGTTCTGCGCGGTCACCGTCTTCGGGTCGGGCAGAACGCCATAGGTGTTGTTGGAGGACACCGGCTTGGAGAACGCCGTCAGTCCGATAGGTGTGCCATCGGCCGCGATGCCGCTATAGGTAAAGTACTGCTGGGTGGACACATACGCGCCGGCGGCGTTGAGCGCCGGGTTCAGCGGCAGGCCCAGGTAATAGCGGCCGGCATTGCCGTAGACCTTGAAGCTGGAGTCGCCGTTTACGTCCCAGCTGAAGCCAAGGCGTGGCGCCCATTGCGCGCTGTGCTGGCGGATGTAGGCATCGCCGTTGGCGTTGTAATCGGTGAACTGGTCGTTGCGCAGGCCCAGCGACAGCAGCCAGCGATCAGTCACCTGCCACTTGTCTTCGATGTACTGCGCGCGCTGCGCCGAGCGCACGCTGGCGATGGAGTTGTTGACGTGCTGGATCGCGTAATAGCGCGAGCCACCGTTCGGATAGTTGGCCGGTGCACCCACGCCGAGGCTGGGAATCAGCGCGACGCCCGGCGTGGTGGTGTACTCGTAATCCCAGTAATAGCCATTGCCGGAGTTCTGGCTGCCCTGGTCGATAGCACGGGAGTTCTGGTTGTCGATACCTGCCGAGATCGTGTGCGAGCCCAGCTGGTAAGTCAGGTCGATGCGCAGGTTGTCGGTGGTGTTGTGGCGGTTGGGGTTGAACAGCGACTGCGTGGTCTGGTTGTTGCCGATCGGAATGCCGCCGTTGAGAGCAGGGTTCTGATTGGCGATATAGGTGAGATAGGTCAGGCTACCGTCGTAATTGCCCGGCACGTCGTAATTGAGCAGCTTCATCTTGCCGTAGGTGGCCGTGAAGGTCAGGGCATCGGTGATATAGCTGGTGAACTTGGCCGTGTAGAGATCGCCGCCGGTCTTGATGCGGTCGTCCTGGTTCACGTAGCTGCCGCGCGACAGCGTGGTGTAGTCGTAATCGTAGATGGTGCCGGACTTCTCCAGCTTGTTGGACGCGCCGGTGATTTCCAGGATGTTGCTGTCGGTGATGTTCCAGTCCAGCTTCGCGTACCACTTGGGCGACTTGTACGTGTAATCCACGTACGGCTTGGCGTTGGACACATCGTTGACCGTGTTGCCTTCCTGCTTGGTCGCTTCCGCGGACACGAACAGGAACAGCTTGTCCTTGATCAGCGGGCCACCGATGTAAGCGTCATAGGTGGTGACCCACTGGTGATTGCGGCTGTTGGGGTCGTACAGGCCGCCGGCCACCGGCGAGGCGGGCAGGCCATTGGTGTAATAGGTGTTGGTGCCGTCTGCCTGCGCGAATGCCGGCTGCCACAGCACCTGGCCACCGAAGTGCCATTCGTTGGTGCCGCGCTTGCCCACCATGTTGATCACGCCGCCGTCGGAGCGGCCGTACTGCGCGCTGTAGCCGCCGGTATAGATTTCCTGCTGCTCGATGGAGCCATAGGGCAGGGTGAGGCCGCCCATGCCGCGCTGAGGATCGGTGGTGTTGAATCCGTTGATGTAGTAAGCGTTTTCACTCGCGGCCGAGCCGCCGAAGCTCACCAGCGACTGCCCCGTGGGGCCGGTGTAACCGCCGCTGTTGCCCGTGACGCCCGGTGCCAGCAGCGCAATGGCCTCGGCCGAGCGCGCCAGCGGAAGGCGTGCCAGTTCATCGGCGGTGATGACGGTGCGCGAGTCGATGGCGGTCACGTCGATAGCCGGCGTGGTGTTGGCCGACACGCTCACGGCGCCCAGGTTCTTGGCGGCCGGCTCGAACGACACTTCCGTTCCTGAGCCCACGCGCAGGGAAATGTCGTTGCGCGTATCCACCACGTTGCCATCGTGCAGCAGCGAGACGGTATAGGTGCCCAGCGGCAGTTCGGTGGCGCTGTAGCGGCCCCGGTTGTCGACGTTGACCGTGCGCGAAATGCCGGTGCTGCTCTTGATCAGTACCGACTCGCCGGTATTGGCGGGTACCTGGCCGAAGATGCTGCCGGTGGTGGATTGGGCGAACACCGGCGCGGCGCCCAGCGCCAGCAGGGTGGTCAGTGCAGCCGCCAGCGGGCGCGGCGAAACGGAAAAGTGTCTGTTCAAAGTCGGTTCTCGAAAATCCGGGTAGCGGGTGTCGCCACCGCGCGCATCCATGCGCAGCGAGGAAGCCTGGGCTTCCGCTTCGGTGGCAACGTTCGGAGAAGTGGCCCCTTGACCAGGTTGGGGATACCTGGTGCCACGAAGACACCGGCGCCTGCCAGCGTCGATGTCATTGGGTGGGGTTATGTAAACCCGAGCTTGGAACGATTGAAAGACTCCGACAGATGGCCATTTCTCATGTCGGAAGAACCGATGGTTATAAGCCGCGCCGCGTCTGGGCTGCGGGGCGCCGCGCGTCCAAAAAAAAAGCCCGGCCCTGCGCGCCGTGAGGGGTTCGGCAACGCAGTTCCGGGCTTTGGAGCAGTTCTCGTCAGGCGGCGACGCTTTCCTTCGCGGGCTCGTCCACCGGCAGGCGGATCAGGTAATCGAAGGCGCTCAGCGAAGCCTTGGAGCCTTCGCCCATGGCGATGATGATCTGCTTGTACGGCACGGTGGTGACGTCGCCGGCAGCGAACACGCCGGGCACCGAGGTCTCGCCACGCACGTCCACTTCGATCTCGTTGCGCGGCGACAGCTGGAGGGTGCCCTTCAGCCAGTCGGTGTTGGGCAGCAGGCCGATCTGCACGAACACGCCTTCCAGTGCCACCTGGTGCGACTGGCCGCTGCTGCGGTCGGTGTAGTTCAGTGCCGTCACCTTCTGGCCGTCGCCCAGCACCTCGGTGGTCTGCGCATTGAGGATGATGTCGACGTTCGGCAGGCTGCGCAGCTTGCGCTGCAGGACTTCGTCCGCACGCAGCTTGCTGTCGAACTCCAGCACGGTGACGTGGCCCACGATGCCGGCAAGGTCGATGGCTGCCTCAACACCGGAGTTGCCGCCACCGATCACCGCCACGCGCTTGCCCTTGAACAGCGGGCCGTCGCAGTGCGGGCAATAGGTGACGCCCTTGTTGCGGTATTCCTGCTCGCCCGGCACGTTCATGTTGCGCCAGCGCGCACCGGTGGAAATGATTACCGTCTTCGCCTTCAGCGTGGCGCCGCTGGCGAGGCGGACTTCATGCAGGCCACCTTCGCGGGTGGCGGGGATCAGCTGCTCGGCGCGCTGCAGGTTCATCACGTCCACGTCGTATTCGTGCACGTGCTGTTCCAGTGAGGCGGCCAGCTGCGGGCCCTCGGTGTACGGCACCGAGATGAAGTTCTCGATGGCCATGGTGTCCAGCACCTGTCCGCCGAAGCGCTCGGCGGCGACGCCGGTGCGGATGCCCTTGCGTGCGGCATAGATGGCTGCCGCGGCGCCGGCGGGGCCACCACCGACGACCAGCACGTCGAACGCTGCCTTGGCGTTGAGGCGTTCGGCAGCACGCTCGCCGGCGTTGGTGTCCAGGCGGGCGGCAATCTGTTCGATCGACATGCGGCCGGTATCAAAGAATTCGCCGTTGAGGAACACGGTGGGCACGGCCATCACCTGGCGCTCTGTCACTTCGTCCTGGAACAGCGCACCGTCCACCGCCACATGCTTGATGTTGGGGTTGAGCACGCTCATCAGGTTCAGCGCCTGCACCGTGTCCGGGCAGCTGTGGCAGGAGAGCGACATGAAGGTCTCGAAGCGGTACTCGCCGTCGAGGTTGCGCACCTGTTCGATCACTTCCTGGGTGGCCTTGGACGGATGGCCGCCCACCTGCAGCAAGGCCAGCACCAGCGAGGTGAATTCATGACCCATGGGGATGCCGGCGAAGCTCACGCCAACATCCGTGCCGACGCGGTTGATGGCGAACGACGGCTTGCGCGCCGCCGTGCCGTCAAGGCGCAGCGAAATCTTGTTGGAGAGCGGGGCGATGTCTTCCAGCAGGGCTTTCAGCTCCTGCGAGCTCGCGCCGCTGTCCAGGGTAGCCACCAGCTCGATGGGGTGAACGACCTTTTCGAGGTAAGCCTGCAATTGGGACTTCAGATCGGCATCCAGCATGGGTGACTCCGTGGTTTATTCAGGGTGAGCGCCGCTTGCACCCAGGCGTTGCCGGGCGTTGCGCGTCTTCGAATCGGGGGAGGTTGGACCCGGCGGGGTGCCGGGTCCGATGCGGCCCGATGCAGCGGGCCGCCAGACGGTAAAGCAGGTATTGCTTAGATCTTGCCGACAAGGCTGAGCGACGGCTTCAGCGTCTTGTCGCCTTCCTGCCACTTGGCCGGGCACACTTCACCCGGGTGGGCGGCAACGTACTGCGCGGCCTTGACCTTGCGCAGCAGCTCGGAAGCCGAACGGCCGATGCCGTTGTCGTGGATTTCGCACAGCTTGATCTGGCCTTCCGGGTTGATCAGGAAGGTGCCGCGCAGGGCCAGGCCCTCTTCTTCGATCATCACGTCGAAGTTGCGGGTGATGGCACCGGTCGGATCGCCGATCAGGGTGTACTTCACCTTGCCGATCGCTTCGGACGTGTCATGCCATGCCTTGTGGGCGAAATGCGTGTCGGTGGACACGCCGTAGACTTCGACGCCCAGCTTCTGGAACTGCTCGTAATGATCGGCAAGATCTTCCAGTTCGGTCGGGCACACGAAGGTGAAATCGGCGGGGTAGAACACCACCACGGACCACTTGCCCTTCAGCGAGGCATCGGTCACTTCGATGAACTGGCCATCCTTGAAAGCATTGGCCTTGAACGGTTTGATTTCGGTATTGATCAACGACATCGTTGTTTTTCCGTTGGTTGTGGTTGGTGAAGCCCAAAGAATACGGGCTTTGGGTCGATAGGTCTAATTGATTGTTGGGATGGTGCTAATTGATGGTGGCTATGGATGGTCTCCCGGCCATGCCGCCGGCATCGCTCATCCGGGCTGCCTTACCGATGTAGTGGCGTGCCCGGCGCTTGCAAGGCGGCGCGACGATCCGCCCCGGTTGTCTGGATGCCGGTTGTCCGGATGATTCGATGCGCCGTCGTGATGAATGTTCCCGACGCATGCGAACCATGAAACGCCCGGCGTCTTGCCAGCGCGTGACAGGTTCGCCAAAGCCTTCGCCGCTAACAGCGGCAACGTGATCGACTCGTGATGATTCGTGTGTTTGCGCAAAGGCGTTACACGAATCGTGCAATAGACGAAAGACATCACGTTCAAGCATTGACTAGGGCCTGTTGAAACTTGTACCTAGACAATGACGGTCAAGCCCTGCGACGCCCGCCAGACACGTCTCCTTGGCGTCGATTGGTCTGTTTGCTTGCAAGCATCTCTTCACTTGGCAACGGTGGTTGTGATGGTGGCATTGGCGACGGAATACGTGATCGACGTTCATCACTGGAACGACAGTCTCTTCAGCTTTCGCACAACACGCGATCCGGGATTCCGGTTCGACAGCGGTCACTTCGTCATGCTGGGCCTGGAAGTGGAAGGCAAGCCGCTGATGCGCGCCTATTCGATCGCCAGTGCCAACTACGAGGAGCACCTGGAATTCGTCAGCATCAAGGTGCCCAACGGCCCGCTGACGTCCCGCCTGCAGCACCTCAAGCCCGGCGACCCCATCATCGTCAGTCGCAAGCCCACCGGCACGCTGGTGCTGAACGACCTCAAGCCCGGCAAGCATCTCTACCTGCTGGGCACCGGCACGGGGCTGGCGCCCTTCCTCAGCATCATCCGCGATCCGGAAACCTACGAACGTTTCGACAAGGTGGTACTGGCGCATGGCGTTCGTCGCGTCAGTGACCTGGTCTTCGCCGAATACCTGGAACAACAGTTGCCGCGTCACGAGTACCTGGGCGATCTGGTACGCGAGAAGCTGGTCTATTACCCCAGCGTCACGCGGGAGCCCTTTCGTCATCGCGGGCGTCTCACGGATGCGATCGTGGATGCGCGGATGAGCGACTACGCCGGACTGCCGCCACTGAATCCCGCCACGGACCGGGTGATGCTGTGCGGCGGACAGGAGATGCTCGACGACAGCAGCGCCCTGCTGGACGGGCGTGGCTTCCAGATATCGCCGCGCACGCGCGAGCCGGGAGATTACGTGATCGAGCGTGCCTTCGTTGAACGTTGAAGGCATGCATGCAGGAGGCAGGACGGATCGGGTGCGTCCGGTGACCTCACCGGATCCGCACGAGCACGTCGGCTAAGGCAGTGTCGTTGCCGCGCAAAGCCATGGCAGGCGCGTGTACCACCCACAAAGCGTCTGGATAGAGGCTCCGGTAGCCCCGAGGAGAGTCCGTCGTGTACGAGTTGCTGAGTACCAACGATGCATCGGCGCAGTTGCGCCAGTGGGACATGCCAGGCCATCGGCTGGCCGATGGCAGTGAGGTGCGGCCGTCATTGGGGGTGGATGCGCGTACCATCGGCTTCATGGCCGGGGCATCGGCACCTGAATCCTCGGTCGGCGAGATGAGCCGTGCCTTGCGGCAACCGGTTCTGGTGGATTTGGCCACCATGGAAGGACGCCGCGAGCGCGGTGCGTATCCCCTTCCGGTGGTGGCGGAGACCGTGCGATGAGCATGCAACGTCTTTCCATACTTGGCTCGACCGGCTCCATCGGCACCAGCACGCTGGATGTGGTGGCGCGTCATCCGGACCGCTTCCGCGTCTATGCACTCACAGCACACCGGCAGATCGACCGGCTGTTCGAGCAATGCCGCGCCTTCCTGCCGGAGGTGGCTGTGGTGGCCGACGCCGAAGGCGCTGCGGAACTGGAGCAGCGCCTGCGCGCCGCGCGCCTTTCCACCGAAGTGGCCTACGGACCGCAGGCCCTGAGCGTGGTGGCGGGCGCGCCACGCTGCGACACCGTGGTCGCAGCCATCGTGGGTGCGGCTGGCCTGGCGTCATCGCTGGCGGCGGCACGCGCGGGCAAGAAGATCCTGTTGGCGAACAAGGAGGCGCTGGTGATGTCCGGCGCGCTGTTCATGCGCACCGTGGCCGAGCATGGCGCCACGTTGTTGCCGCTGGACAGCGAGCACAACGCCATTTTCCAGTGCCTTGGAACCGGGGCATGCCGCAGCGCGAGTGGTGGCGTGGAGAGGCTGATCCTGACCGCTTCGGGCGGCCCGTTCCTGCATCGGGAGCTGGATACGCTGGATGACGTCACGCCCGACCAGGCCTGCAAACACCCCAACTGGGTGATGGGGCGCAAGATATCGGTCGACTCCGCCACCATGATGAACAAGGGGCTGGAGGTGATCGAGGCGCGCTGGTTGTTCGACATGCCGCCCGAGCGCATCGAGGTGTTGATCCATCCGCAGAGCGTGATCCATTCCATGGTGACGTTTGCCGACCAGTCGGTGCTGGCGCAGCTGGGCAACCCGGACATGCGCACGCCGATTGCGCACGCCATGGCGCATCCCGAACGCGTGGATTCCGGCGTGGCGCCGCTGGATCTCACCCGCATGGCCAACCTGAGTTTCCACGCGCCGGACCTGGTGCGTTTCCCGTGCCTGCGGCTGGGGCTGCAGGTATTGCGTGACGGTTGCGCCGCCAGCGTGACGCTGAACGCTGCCAACGAAGTGGCGGTGGATGCCTTTCTGCGCGAGCAGATCCGCTTCACCGATATCGCCCGGGTGGTCGAACGCACGCTGGAACGTTTGCCCGCGCTGGCTCCGTCGGCAACGCTGGATGACATTCTTGCCGCCGACGATCTTGCGCGTGTGGTGTCGCGTCAGATCATGACGCAACTGCCGGCTGCCCATGTCGTAGCGGCGATCAACCCTTGATGCGTTGGGGAGATGAGCGAGTGAGTGAAGCAATTCAGCTGAAGGCCACATCATCCGGCCTCTCCGTGAAGCCGGAACCGCTGGATGTGTGGATGCCACAGATCCTGCAGCGCACCGAGCGCGCGCTGGAGCGCTGCCTGCCGGCTGCCGATGCGGTGCCGGCGACGCTGCATGAAGGCATGCGATATGCCACGCTGGGCGGAGGCAAACGCCTGCGCGCACTGCTGTGCCACGCGGCCGGCGAGCTGGTGGATGCCGATTCGCTCCTTCTGGACGGCGCGGCCAGCGCCATCGAAATGATCCACGCCTACTCGCTGGTGCATGACGATCTTCCCGCGATGGACAACGACCTGCTGCGTCGCGGGCAGCCGACCGTGCATGTGCGCTATGGCGAGGCGATGGCCATCCTGGTGGGGGATGGTCTGCAGGCACAGGCTTTTGCCGTGATCGGCGACTTGCCGGCCACGCCGCCGCAACAGGTGGCGCTGCTGCGGGAGCTGGCCAGCGCGAGCAGTTCGCAGGGCATGGTGGGCGGGCAGGCGATCGATCTGGAAAGTGTGGGGCACGTCCTTTCGCGCGAGCAACTCGAGCGCATGCACCGGCTCAAGACCGGTGCCTTGCTGCGTGCGGCAGTCTTCATGGGGGCGCATTGCGGGCCCATGCCACTGTCCCCGGAACTGCATGCCGCGCTGGATCATTACCAGCGCGCCGTGGGGTTGGCCTTCCAGGTGGTCGACGACATTCTCGATGTCACCACGGATGCCGCCACGCTGGGCAAGACGCCCGGCAAGGATGCCCAGGACAACAAGCCTACCTACGTCTCGCTGCTCGGGCTGGACGCGTCACGCGCGCTGGCGGAAAAGCTGGGTGATCGTGCGCGTGAGGCACTGCGTCCGCTGGGCGCGCGGGCAACGCACCTGCACGACCTCGCCGGCATGGTGGTGCACCGCATTCGCTGATCGTGGTCGCGAGGCCGCTCAGGCCTCGCGATACCACAACAGGATCACCCCGATCAGCATGAAACACGCCGGCCACACATAGCCGGCAACGCGGCCGCCGCGTCCGGGCAGGCGCAGTTCGAGCCAGCGCGCCCAGCCCGCGGCCACACCGGCCAGCGCCAGCGGGGTGTGGGTCAGCTCGATCAGCATCTGGTCCTTCACGTTGGAAATCTGATGGCTGTGCGTGAGCAGCATGGCACCACCCACGGCCACCAGCAGCGGGAACACCCATGCCGCACGTTCGCTCTTCAGGCGGCCCGTGCGTACCGACCACTCGAACGTGGCGAACAGGATGATCAGCAGCACGAAGAAGCGATGCTGCGCCACTTCCACGTCACGCCATGCTACCCACCAGCCTTCCTGGCCGAGTGGCCATACCTCCGGGTCCGAGCGCAGCAGCAGGAAGGCTGCCATGAGCAGAAACAGCAAGGGCCAGTGCCTGGCCCAGCGCACCCCGGCGCGACTGAGCAGGGCCATGAAGCCAATCAGCAGGACGAAAATGCCGGCCCAGTGGTGGTTGTATTCCGACCACGCGATGTCTTCCGCGTTGCGCGGCGGCAGGATGCCAGAGCCCGGTGTGGTGGCCGCCTGCGCCACCTGATGGTCGCGCGCGGCGTCCTGGTCGAGCTGCGTCTGCAGCTGCGAGATGGCGAGCGTGTCGTGATCCGGTGAACTCAGGCGTGGCCAGGCCGGCGCGTTGCGCACGGCGATCTCGTGGAGCGATACGCGGTCGGTGGTCAGGTCCACCGCCGGCGGCACGGAGGTGAGGGACGCGGCGGCAAAGAAGATGGTGAAGCCGATGCCGATTTCCACTTCGGCGAAACGGCGCATGCGGGTCACCGACGCATCGCGTCCCTTGCGCAGGCGTTCGGTGACAAGGAAGTTGCCCAGTCCAAGACCCAGCAGGCCGATGAACATGGCCACCTTGGCACCCACCATCACGCCATAGGCGGTGCCGTAAAAGCCCGGCAGATCGCCCACGTAGAAGACCCACATGGTGATGCCGGACAGCAGGATGCAGGCCACGCCAAGCATGGACATGCGCGAGAAGCGCACACCCACCCGCCGCAGGCTGTCGACATCCTGCAGATGGCGCAGCACCAGCACGAAGCTGGGAATGGCGCCGATCCAGATGGCCGCGCCGAACTGGTGCAGGCCCTCCACCGCCATCAGCAGGGCGTTGTGATCCAGTCGCGCATAGGCATGCGTGGTGGCGGTGGCTGCAGCCAGTTCCACCAGCCCGGCCAGCAGCAGGAGGGCGCGCGGCAACGGCGTCGCCATGCTGCGCTGGCCAAGACAAAGCGCGATCAGCAGGGCGCAGAGCATCTTGATGCTGCCCGCCACGGCGAACGACGCCTGCATCACGTTGGTGAACGGCAGGTCGACCGTCGACATCAGCACCGATACCTGCAGTGCGGTGGTTGCCAGTTCCGACAGCAGCAGCCCCCACGCGCTCCAGCGCGTCAGGCGCACCACCCGCCGCTCGAGCATTTCGCCTTGCGAAAGGCGCGACGACAACGGGTGCAGCAGGAACGTCAGAAACAGCAGGCCGCCCAGCATCATGGACTGGGTGACGATCACGAACCCATGCAGGATGACGCTCAGGTAGCCGAAGATGTCGACAAGCAGGGCCACGGAATCCCCGGTGGTCAGTGATGGCGAGTAAGGGCGGCGGAGACGGTTGCTGCTGCGCTTATGGCGCAGCCGTCACGGTGAAGGGCAGATCGCCACGCGTGATATGGCCGTCCAGCGCCAACGCTTGCCAGCGGATGACATAGGTGCCGGGCTTCAGGTCGGCGGCACTGTCCAGCTCGTTGGGCTTGTCCGCATGGGCGGTGATGGCGAGCGGTGTTTCGCTTTTGTCGGCGGCGATCAGTACCAGCCGGGAACGGCCCTGGTCGATCTTGCTGTTGTACTTGAGCGCCAGCGCCTGGTGCCCCGCGGATACGCTGCCGTTGAGCTTGGGCGTGCTCTCGGTAAGGATGGCGTGCGCACTGGCGTTGAGGCTGGCGAGCAGGGCGAGAATGACGATCGCGACGCGACAATGAAGCGGCATGCGGTGACTCCGGAATGGTCGAAGGTCAGGTTTGGCTGATGGGCTGCTTGCAGTCCCCGATCGAGTAGAGCATCGCGGGCAGGAAGGCGAAGGTGGACAGCAGCACCGCCAGCAGGCTGAGCAGGAGCACGGTGCCCATGCTGGCCGTGCCGGGGTGCCTTGCGATGGCCAGGCTGCCGAAGGCGGTGCCCGTAGTGAGTGCGGAGAACAGGATGGCGCGTGCCGTGGGTGAGCCCAGGAACTGGTGCATGCCGTGGCGCCAGTTCATCACGAAGTAGATGTTGAACGACACGCCCACGCCCAGCAGCAGCGGCAGCGCGATGATGTTGGCAAAGTTGATGGAGATGCCAAGCAGCCGCGCGAGCAGGGCCGTCAGCAGGGCCGACATCAGCAGTGTGGCCAGCACCAGGCCCGCGTCGCGCACACGGCGCAGCACCAGCATCAGCACGATGCCGATGGCCAGGGTGGCGTAGATCGCGGCCTCGCGAAAGGCGATGAGGATGGTGTCGGCCGCCTTGATGGTGTCCACGGCGGAGCCGGCGGCATCGGGTGCCAGTTGCTGTACCGCTTTCACGAAATCGCGCAGGCCGGCGGTGCTCTGCGCCTTGGTGGTCGGCGTGACCTGTACGCGCACGCGTCCGTCGGGCGCGAACCAGTCGCGCCTGAGGTCGTCCGGCAGGCTCTGCAGCGTGATGGGTTGGGCAGAGAGCGAGTCGGCGAGCTGGTGCAGCGTGTATGGCAGGAACTGCGTGAGCGCCTGGTTCGCCGTGGCCATCTGCTGATCGTTGCCGTGCGCCAGCACGGCCAGAGCCTTGCCGATGCGCCGCAGGGGCGAGTTGGCGGGAAGCTTGTCGGACACACTGGCAATGCCTTCGCTGGTGTCCCTGGCGGCTTCGCGCATCTCGTCGGCGGTTGGTGCGGCCTCTTTTTCGCCGGGATTCAGCACGGCATACATCAGGTCGGAGGCCTGCTGCAGCTGTTCGAGCTTGTCGTCCTGCCCGGTGGGTACGAAGTCGACGCCGGAAACCACTTGCGCCACTTCCGGCAACTTGTCGAGACGTTCACTGAGCGACTTGGCCGAGGGCAAGTCCCTGGCCAGCACGTCCATGGTGAAGGGGTTGGTGTTGGGGTCTTCCATCAGCGAGGTGAGCGTGCGCATCGCCTCGGTATCGGCGCGCTTGGTGTGCAGCGGGTTGGCGTCGAACGGAATGGTCACCGCGCACCAGATGCCGATGACGCCGAGCACGCTGAATACGGCGAGCACGGCCTTGCGGTGGCGGCTCAGCCAGCCATCGGCGGCAACGCCGCCGGGTAGCGCTACCTCCGCATGCGGCGAGCCTTTCGACATCAAGCGCAGCAGGGCTGGCAGTACGGTCAGGGTGCAAAGCAGTGCCAGCAGCATGCCGACGCCGGCGATGATGCCAAGCTCTGCCACGCCGGTGAAATCGGTGGGCGCGAAAGCGAGGAAGCCGCAGGCCGTGGCGAGGGCAGCCAGGCCGACCTGGCTCACGACGCGGTTGGCGGTTTCATGCAGTGAGTCGTCGAAGGTGCGGTCGCTGTACTGGCGGGCATGCAGTCGCACGCCGAACTGGATGCCGAAATCCACCGCCAGGCCGACGAACAGCACCGCAAAAGCCACCGACACCAGGTTGAGGCGACCCACAGCCAGCGCCGCGAAACCCAGCGTATAGATCAGGCCGACGATCAGCGTGATCAGCACGGGCACGATCAGTCGCCAGGTACCCAGTGCCAGCACCAGCCAGAACACCAGCAGCAGGCTGCTGCCGATGGCAATGGGGCCGGCACGGTCGGTGAGCGCGGCGAATTCCTCGTCCGCCAGCGGCACCGAGCCGGTGTAGTTGACGCGTACGCGACCCGACTTCACTTCGGGCAGTTCATGGGCCAGCCGCAGCATGGCGTTGGTGGCGGCCTGCCCGGGTTCCAGTGCGCTGTGGTCCAGTACGGGGTGAATCAGGATGAATTCCTGACCGCCATTGCTGTTCACCAGGTCCGGCGTGAGCAGTGCCTGCCAGGAGAGCGGCGCATTCTTGCCGGCGGCCGCGTCTTCCATGGTCTGTGCCACATTGCCCAGCGCGGCGTCATACGAGGACAGGTCGTCGGCCATGCCACGGCGCACGCCTTCCACCATCAGGTCGATGCCGCGAAACAGGCCGCGTGCCGAAGGATCCTTGGCCAGCGGGCCCAGCAGTGGTTGCGCCTGGAGCATGCTGTCCAGCGTGCTTTCCAGTTCGTCCTGCGGAAGCAGCAGCAGGCCTTCGCGATTGAAGAAGGGGCTGATGCCCGGGGTGGACGAGGAGAGGAAGTGCTGCTTGTCTTCCACCAGCCTGGCATTCAGCGCCTGCGCGGCGATGCGGGCTTCTTCGGGCGTGTGGGCGCGAACCACGGCGGTGAGCGTGTCGCTGAACTGGGGAAACTGGCGGGCAAAGGCCAGGCTCTGCTGTCGCCACGGAAGTTTTTCCGAGAACAGGTGGTCGGCGTCGGTGTCGATGCTCAGGTGTCTGGACGCCCCCCACAGGCTCAGCACCACGAGCAGCGCCGCCAGTACAAGTACGGCGTAATGGTAGCGACCGCTGCGGTCGACCGCGAAAACCAGTCCTTTGTGAATCGCTCTGAACACGCCGCGGGACCTCCGGGCTTCGATGTCGCCGGCCGTCCGTCAAAGCCCGGCCTGACATCCGAGTTGATGGTGAGAGATTAGCAGGGCGGGGCCGCATCGCGTCCCCACGACGCGCCGACCGCCTTGGCGGTTGCGCGCAAGGTCCGCGTAGCATTGCCCATGCGGGCCGCCAATCCGGGAAGTTCGGCAAGCAGTTGCGGGCGACGCAGCAAGGCGAGCAGCATGCGCGCGGCGAGCGGCCGACCCCACGCATCGATGCCCGCCTGCAGGGCAGCGGGTACATGATCGTCCCGCTCATCGACGACGGCGCGCAGTACGACGAACGGAATGCGGTATTCGTCGGCCACCCTGGCGATGGCGGCGCTCTCCATGTCCACCGCCAAGGACTGATGGCGTTCGCGCATCGCGCCTTTTTCCGTCGCGGTAAGCAAGGGCACAGGCAGGCTGAGCAGGCTGCCTTGCGCCATCAGCGGCAGGTTCGTCGCGGCAAGGCGCTGCAGCAGCGCGGCACGCCATGATGGATCTGGCTGGTAATCATGGCTGCGTTCGTCGAGCACGCAGGCGGGGCAGAGCAGCGTGCCGCTGCGCAATCCAGGCGCCAGCCCACCGGCGACACCGAAGGACACCAGTGCTTGCGCGCCGGCTTCGATCAGCGCCAGCGCGCCCAGTCGGGCTGCTTCCTGTCCCATGCCGGACAGGTAGATCGAGCTGCCCGCGTCGAGCCGGGTGGCTTCGCGCACGCGCAATGAACGCGGTGTCAGCGCGTGCGCTTCGGCGGCGAGCGCCGTCACGATGCCCACGGTGCCCGGCATTACGGGTTCGACCGCGTGCGGGCGAGCAATTGGCGATAGCGGGTGAGCGCCCATAGAGGAAAGTAAGCGGTATAGCCGTGGTACTTCAGGAAGAAAACGCGGGGAAAGCCGGGTGCATTGAAGCTGGGGTGATACCAGAGGTCCGCCTCGGGTTCGCCCTGGGATTGCTGGTGATCGAGCAGCCACCGGATGCCCCGCCTTACTGCCTCGGAGTCGTGTTCACCGGCGGCAAGAAGCCCCAGTAGTGCCCACGCCGTGCTGTGCGGCGTGCTGACGCCGCCGTTGGTGCCGCGCAATCCGGCGTCGTAGTAACTGTCGTTGGTTTCGCCCCAGCCGCCGTCGCCGTGCTGTTTGCCTGCCAGCCAGTCGACGGACTTGCGGATCCATGGTTGCCGCATGTCTTCGCCGATCAGTGCGAGGCCGGCCAGCACGGACCAGGTGCCGTAGATGTAGTTGGTGCCCCAGCGTCCCCAGTACGAACCATCGGGACGTTGTGCGGCGCGCAGATAGTCAACGCAGCGCGCGATGGCGGGCTGGTCCTGCGGTCGCGCGATCACGCCGAGGAACGCCAGTACGCGCCCGGACACATCTTCCGTGGGCGGATCGAGCATGGCGCCATGGTCGGCGAACGGAATGTCGTTGATGTGGTAGTGCGTGTTATTGCGATCGAAGGCGGCGAAACCACCGTTGTCCGATTGCATGCCGACCAGCCAGTCCGCGGCGCGCTCGATGCGCTCGCGGTACCGGCCTTCCTGCGGCGTACCGCGCACGGCGACGTGCAGCAGGCCGGCGACGACGGCCGTGTCATCCAGGTCAGGGTAATAAGCATTGGCGTACTGGAAAGCCCAGCCGCCCGGCGCGAGATCCGGTGCCTGTACAGCCCAGTCGCCTTTCAGTTCGAGCTCCTGCAGTGGCGCCAGCCATTCCATGGCGCGGGCCACGGACTGCTGCGTGGCGTCGTCCGGCGATGCGCGCAGCAGCGCCATGGCCGCCCAGCCGGTGTCCCATACGGGTGAAACGCAGGGCTGGCAGAAGGCCGTGCCATCGTCGCGATGCACGATCAACTTCTGCAGTGACTTCAGGCAGGTGGCACGGGCCGGGTGATCCTTGGCGTAACCCAGCAGATCCATCGCTTCCAGTGCATTCTCCATGGGTGGGAAGATCGCGCCAAGGCCATCCTCGCCATTCATGCGCGGCAGGAACCAGGCTTCGGCACGCTGGATGGCCTTGCGCCGCAACGCTGTCGGTATCAGCGGGTCCACCGCACGCCCGAGCTTGTCCAGCACCAGGAACAGCCTGCTGACGAAGGTGGTGGTGGTGAAGTAGTGGCGTTCCTGATCGGGCGGTGTCACGAACAACTCGGGGACGCCGACCTTGCGCGGGTTCTTTGCTTTCGCCTTCATCGAGCAGAGTATGAAGAGCGGCACCATGGTGCTGCGCGCCCAGTACGACACCTTGTCGAGATGGAACGGCGCCCAACGCGGAAACAGCATGATTTCCACGGGCACGTACGGTGCGGCGCGCCATGGCACCTGGCCGAACATGGCCAGAAGGATGCGGGTGAAGACATTGCTTTTCGCCGCGCCACCGCGGCTGAGCAAGGCTTCGCGCGCACGGCGCATGTGCGGCGCGTCGGGCGAATCGCCGGCGGCCTTGAGTGCGTAATAGGATTTCACCGTACAGGACACGTCGAGTGCACCGTCGTGGTACAGCGGCCAGCCGCCGTGCGTGTCCAGTCGTTGCTTGAGTCGGATGTATCGCGCCAGCTTTTCCTGCAGCACGTCATCGATCTCATCGATGAAATGCATCATCAGGATGTATTCGGACGAAATGGTGCAGTCCGTCTCGAACTCGAAACTCCAGTGGCCATCCGGTTTCTGTCGCGCCATGAGCGCGCGACGCGCGCGTTCGATGGCCTGCTCGATGCGATCGGATTCGGGTTGCACGGGACGCGTTGGTGGCAGCGCGGCGGGAGTGAGCGTGGCTGCCGTATCCGTCATAGCGACCGGGCGTTCTTGAAATCCGAGGCCCTTCGCCAGGGCCATGCCGCGTTGCTTGCCTGCGGCATGTCCCACTCGGGGGCCAGCGGCGTGAGCGGCAATTTGCGCGCGGCCGCGCCGAACAGGAAGCGCACGGCGGGGTCGTACTTGTCGGAGAGTCGTGTCAGGCCGATGGTCTGCGCAACGGCTGCGCGGGATACCTTCACCTGCGTGCCGGAGGAAAAGTCCAGCCGGTCCTGCAGGTTGCGCAGGGTGAGTACGGCCAGGCCGATGCTCCACAGGCAGAAACGGCGGAACCCGGCATGGCGCGCCGGCACCATCAGGGTGTATTCCACCGCGCGGCAGAGATGCGAGTGCGCCACGCCGATCAGTTCGATCATGGCGTCTCCGTAGTGCGCGTCTTGCCGCCCGGCGGAGAGATCAAGCAGTTCCACGCCGTGACGGGCGAATACGTCGTGGGGAAGCCAGCAGACGCCGTGGCTGCGGTCCTCCCATTGGTCCTTGAGGATGTTGGTCATCTGCAGGCCCTGGCCAAACGAAATGGCCAGGCGCATCAGCGTGCGTGACTGCGGTGCCAGTTCAGGCTCGAAGTCGATGAGCAGCTTGGTCAGCATTTCACCGACCACGCCAGCGACGTGGTAGCAGTAGCGATCCATGTCGCGCTGGGTTTCCAGTCCCTGCAGGCCGACCACGCGCTGAAAATCGTGCATGCCCCGCGACATCACGCTGAGGCATTCCACGATGGCATCGTGCTGCGAGGCACTGAACGTCTCGGTGATTTCCAGCACCAGTGGCAGGTGGGACATCAGGTCGCGTTCGCTTTCCGATGTGGCATCCGAGAACCGGGGTGCGATGTCCGCGGCAAACTCGCGCGCATCGACGCGACCGATCACGGCGTCGACGAACGCATGTTCGTAGTTTCCTTTTTCTTCGGGGCTGAAGACGGGCTCGTCTTCAATGGTGTCGGCGATGCGGCACAGCAGGTACGCATTGGCAACCACGTCGCGCAGCTCCGGTGGCAGCTGCGGGATGGTCAAGGCGAACGTTCGCGACACCTTGGGGAGAATGGCTTCCTGATAAGCGCTGGCGTTGCTCAAGGAGATCGCAGCGGCTTGTTTCGCTTCGAACATGGGCTTGCCTCGGCCTTCTTAGTATTCACATACAGAGAAACCAGCGACCGAGGCATGGTAACACCCTGTTCGTGATGGACGCTGTCCATCTGACCAGAGCGAATGTCATCGGTTCGTAGAGGCGGCCATCGGGCGTCGGAAAGCCTGCAGAAGGCGGGCGCCGCACGAGTGGCACTGGTGTGGCGCGGCATCCAGCGGTTACGTTCGCTGAAGCGAAGCCTTCGGGCGCGTCATTCGTACATAATGAACTCCCACTCGTCCCCGGGTTCAGGGAATAGCGGCGTGATGTGTCCAGATTCCATGCTGGCGATGGTCGGACTTACCTTGGCGTCTAGCCCGTGAGGTCACTGGTTACCGGTGCCACCGGGTTCGTCGGTTCCGCCGTGGCGCGGCGATTGCTGCGCGAAGATCACCACGTGCGGGTGCTGGCGCGACCGGGTTCGGACCGGCGCAACCTGCTGGGCCTGAACGTGGAGGTGGTGGAAGGCGATCTCGCCGATGCGTCGTCGCTGGCAAGGATTTGCGATGGCTGCGATGCGTTGTTCCACGTGGCCGCCGATTACCGTCTGTGGGCGCCGCGTCCGCAGGAGTTGTACCAGACCAATGTCGAGGGCACCCGCGCCCTGCTGGATGCCGCACGGCGCGCCGGTGTCGCGCGCGTGGTCTACACCAGCAGTGTCGCCACGCTCGGTCTTCCGAAGGATGGTGCGCCCGGCGACGAGGCTACGCCGGTGTCCCTGGGAGATATGGTCGGTCACTACAAGCGCTCCAAGTTCCTGGCCGAACAGTTGGTGCGCGAATACGCTGCGCAGGGTTTGCCGGTGGTCATCGTGAACCCGTCCACGCCGATCGGGCCGCGTGACATCAAGCCCACGCCCACCGGGCGCATCGTGCGCGACGCCATGGCCGGGCGCATGCCCGCCTATGTCGACACCGGGCTCAACGTGGTGCACGTGGATGATGTGGCTGACGGGCACTGGCTGGCCTTCGCCAAAGGCGTCGTGGGTGAGCGCTATGTGCTGGGCGGCGCCAACCTCAGCCTGCGCGACCTGTTGTTCCAGATTGCCGAGATCGTGGGCCGCCCGCCGCCACGCTGGCGCTTGCCGCACGGTGCGGTGATGCCCGTGGCGTACGTCGCGGAAGCCTGGGCACGGCTGTCCGGCAGGCCGCCCATCGCTACCGTGGAGGAGGTGCGTATGTCGCGCAAGCGCATGTTCTTCAGCAGTGCCAGGGCGGAGCGCGAGCTGGGCTACGCGGCAGGGCCCGTTCGACTGGCGCTGGAGGATGCCGTGGCCTGGTTCAGCCTGCATCGCTGAAACGACGCGGGTAGAACCTATTTCACGAATCGCCTGGCCAGGCGGGCCAGGCGCGGCACGAAGGTGGGGCGCAGCAGGCGTTCGTCATAGCCGCCCATGCGATAGCTGTCCTGTGTCAGGCACATGTCCAGCAGCTCGCCCAGTTTCAGGTCCAGGCCTATCTGTTCGTGCCCGGTGAGGGTGAAGTTGGCGTCCTGCATTTCGCCGTTGCCGTCCAGGCCTTTGGCGATGCCGATGCGTTCCCAGATCAGAAACAGCCACACCCGCAGCACTTTGAGCTCGAAGGCCGGGCGCCGCCACCACGGCAACTGCTTGCGATACCACGCCACCCAGTTGGCGAAGAACAGGATGTGGCGCGCCTCTTCCTGCATGACCGGTTCGAAGGTTTCCACCAGTTCGCCCGGGAAATAGCCGGTGCGCTTGGCGGACTCGAACAGGCCGAAAGCAAAGAAACTGTCGATGCATTCGCTGTAGCCGGTAACCAGCCAGCCCCATTCCGGGTCCTTGGGCACTTCGTATTCCGGCTCGGGCGCCAGTGCGATGCCATAGGCCGCCACCATCTTGCTGAGCACCACCTTGTGGCGTGCTTCCTCGTCGCCGTCCATGGTGAGTGCTTCGTGCAGCAGAGGATCGCTCACGGTCTGGGTATAGGTGGCGACGCGCAGCTTGGCTTTGCCCTCGGTCTGCACGGCAATGTCCCAGATAGGCAGGGACGTGATGCGGTGAAGCGCATCGGGTCCCAGTGCCGGCCAGTCGATCACGGCGGGTTTGTACGGGTTGTGCGTGTCCAGCAGCATCCGGCAGAACAGCCGCTTGTGGGCCTCCGAGCCGACCTTGATGCGGCCAGGCTCGCCGCCCTCCCAGTGGCGCATGGTGTGGTCGGCGGCAGCTACGGCGTCATCGGGCATGCTTGCCTCTCAGGATGTCTCGGAAAGCTTCGGCTTGCGGCGCGTCAGCCAGCGACGATGCATCCGATGTGCTTCTGCCCACTGCCAGGACAGCAGGGCCGGTACGCCAAAGCCTACCTCACGCGCGCGCTTCACCAGCGACAACGCGATGGCGGCGTCGGCGGGCAGGCCGATGATGTTGCCGAACAGCACCAGCCCGCCTTCCTGCACGCCCAGCCCGGCCGGCACGAAGAAGATGATGTGACGCACCGCCTGGGTGGTCGCCTCGATGGCGATGGCGTCCCACACGGAGATGGGAAAGCCCAGCAGCTGCAGGGCCAGCCAGCTTTCGAAACTGCCGACCACAAAGCCGGCTACCTGCCAGGCGCAGGCAACGCCGAGGCGGGCCGGGCGGCTGTAGAGCTTGCGCACTTCCTCGTCCAGCCGCGCACCGTCCAGCAGCTCGGTGAAACGCGACGGGCCGCCCAGCATTTTCTCGGCGAACGTCTCCAGCCGCGAGAACAGCTGGCCGTGGCGCAGTATCCAGATCAACCCGATGGGCAAAGGCAGTGAGGCTGCCACGGCGCCGATCACCGAATTGAGCGTGCCGATATGCCCGGCCATGCCGATCAGCAGCAACAGGCCCAGCGCCACGAAGATGTACTGGCTGACCAGGGTCAGCAGCACCTCCATGATCACGCTGGCGGCCACGGGGGCGCCCTCGAGTCCGCGCCACTTGACCAGGCGGATGCCCACGATCTCGCCGCCGACATTGGCCACCGGCAGCAGGCGGTTGCAGGCCTCCCGCACCGTGGCGACCCAGAACAGGAACGGCGTGCCGGCCTTGCGCTTTGGGTCGCTGGGCGCAAGCAGCGCGCGCCAGCCGAGCACATCCAGAAACAGCGGCAGGGCATGGAATGGCAGCAGCCAGAGCAGGGCCCAGCCTGCATGGTTGAACGCGTTCTCGATGGCGGACCAGTTCTGGTGCGTCACCAGGATGATCGCGGCAGCCAGCCCGAGCAGGCCGGCGATGTAGACGACATATTTCATGCCGCCGCCGGATCGCTGAAGCCGTGGCATAGCCGGCAATGTTCCGCCACTGCCTGCCGCACGCGCGGCGACAATAGCGCGGCCAGTTCGTCGGCGTGCCGGTAGCTGGCCATGGCGGGGGTGAGTTCGTCGTGCGTGGCCGGGTGCAGGTAGAGCTCGTTGAGTCCGTCCGGCAGGTGTTGCAGCACGTCCAGCAACACCTGTTCGTTCATGCCGCCGGTGTGCCGGATGCCAAAAACGCGGTCGTTGGTTCGCATGCCCGCGCGGCGCAAACGGTAGCGCATCAGCGCAAGCCAGGGTTTCAGCCAGGGGCCGGAACCCGGTTCGGCTGGCCAGCGTACGGCGCGAAGACCGAAGTCGCGCCCAATGGAAAGCATCAAGGAAAGCACCGTCGGATGAAGATGGAAATGTTTATGGGCGTTGACGTGGTCCAGCGGCAGGCCGGTGGCGGCGAACGCTTCGAACTGGGCGCGAATCTCCGCCGCCAGTTGCCTGCGCACGTGCGGCAGGAAGAAGAAGCGGAAGCCGTCGCCCGCCATATTGTCGCCGAAGTATCCGCGCGCATCGACCAGGGCTGGTATGTGCGGTGCCGGCAGCGCGGATCGCCCGTCCGCGAGTACCAGGTGCAGGCCCACGGCGAGGCCGGGAAGCTGTCGCGCACGCGCCACGGCATCAGCCACCGCAGGGGCAGTGACCATCAGGCTGGCCGCACGCAGCACGCCGTCGCGAAAGCCGCGCTCCACCGCTTCGTTGACGGCGGAGTGCAGGCCGAAGTCGTCGGCCGTGACGATCAGTCGTGGTTGGGAGGGTGCCGGTGGCGCAGTCATCGGTGCAGCGAGTGCAGCGCGGTCACGCCTCGTGTGCACGCAGGAAGTGAAAGAACTCCACGCCCTCGCGCAGTCGTCGTTTGGTCATCTCCCAGCTCCCGGCCATTTCCTTGACGATCTCCCAGATCTTGGACGGGCGGAAATAGAAGCTGCGGTAGAAGGTTTCCACGCCGTGGAATATCTCTTCCTTGGACAGGTGCGGGTAGCTGATCATGGCCAGCTGCACGCCCTTGTCATTGACCAGGTGCGTCGAGGTGTTTTCCTCCAGCCAGCCGTTCTCGATGGCCTGCTTGTACAGCGAAGTGCCGGGGTAGGGGGCGGCCAGCGACACCTGGATGGTGTGCGGGTTGATTTCCTTGGCGTACTCGATGGTGCGCGCGATGGTTTCCTTGGTTTCGCCAGGCAGGCCGAGGATGAAGGTGCCATGCACGGTGATGCCGAGCTTGCGGCAGTTTTCAGTGAAAGTGCGCGCGATGTCGGTGCGCAGGCCCTTCTTGATGTTGTGCAGGATCTGGTCGTCGCCGGACTCGTAACCCACCAGCAACAGGCGCAGGCCGTTCTCTTTCATGATCTTCAACGAGTCGTAAGGCACGTTGGCCTTCGCGTTGCAGCTCCATGTCCAGCCCATGGCATGCAGGCCGCGCGCGATCTCGTGCACCCGATCCATGTTGGAGCTGTCGGTGAACGTGTCGTCGTCGAACATCAGTTCGCGGACCTCGGGCATGTTCTCCTTGATCCACTTCGCCTCGGCCAGCACGTTGGCGGCCGAGCGCACACGATAGCGGTGTCCACCTACGGTCTGCGGCCACAGGCAGAACGTGCACTTGGAGCGGCAGCCGCGGCCGGTGTAGATCGACACGTACGGATGCATCAGGTAGCCAATGAAATAGCGATCGATCTTCAGGTCGCGCTTGTAGATCGGCGCCACGAAGGGCAGGTCATCCATGTGTTCGATGGTGGCGCGCGCCGGGTTGTGCTGCACGCTGCCGTCGGCCAGCTTGTAACTGATGCCGGCGATGTCCTTGAAGTGACGACCTTCCGCTACTTCCTTGCAGGTGTAATCGAACTCCTCGCGCGCCACGAAATCGATGGCGGGCGATGCGAGCAGTGAGGCATCCGGTTCCACCGCCACCTTGGCGCCCACCATGCCGATGAGAATGCCGGGTTTGCGCTCCTTGAGGAGCTCGGCGAACTTCGCGTCGGTGGGGAACGAGGGGGTGCTGGTATGGATGATCACCAGGTCGTATACGCTGGCAATGCTGAGGGTGTCTTCGACCGACAGCTCTTCCACGGGAGCGTCCAGCACGCGCGAATCGGGGACCAGCGCGGCCGGCTGTGCGAGCCAGGTGGGATACCAGAAACTCTTGATCTCGCGCTTGGCCTGGTAGCGGGAGCCGGCGCCGCCGTCGAAACCGTCAAACGAAGGGGCTTGCAGAAAAAGCGTCTTCATGGGATTGCCAAGCTCCTGCAGCAGGGGGTCTGCGTTTGCAATGAGTTGTTCATCACACTCTTTCTTCTTCAAGGATACCGCGGCGGCGCGTGGTCGCGCGCATGCAGCACCTGGCCGCGCCAGTCCACTTGCCAGCGGATCAGCGCGCCCGCCCATTCCAGCAGCAATAGCCCGTCCCGGAAAGGGGTGAGCCAGATGTCTCGCCAGCGCGAAGATCTTGCGTTGACCTGCCAACCGGCGGCGTAGCGTGCGATGCGCGCCGCGACGCCCAGCAGGGCGACGATCAGGCAAGGCACGGAGGGCGAAAGCAGGAGAGCGAGCACCAGCAGGGGCCAGGTGAAGCAGATAAAGCTGAAGAAGAATCCCGCTGGCGAGATGGCCCGGATGGTGCGCAGCCAGCGCAGCTCGTGCACCCAGAGACTGGCAAGGCGGGTTTCGGTGACGTCGGTACCCACCACGACGTCACTCAGCACGGTATGCAGGCCCAGCCGGCGCGTGCGTTCGCCCAGCCAGAAATCGTCAGCCAGGGTGTCTTTCAGGGCTTCGAAGCCGCCGATGGCTTCCAGTGCATCGCGCCGCAAGGCGATGGTGGAGCCGAAGGCAAAGCGGGTGGAGCCAAATGCGTGCGACAGGCGCACGGAGGGCGCGAACCAGTCGTCGATGAACAGCTTGCCCATGCGCGCACTGAGCGCGCCGCCGGCCATGCCGTGGTAGAGGCAGGTCACGATGCCCGTGCGTGGGTCGTTCAATGGTGCGGTGATACGCGCAAGATAATCCGGCGTCACGCTGATGTCGCTGTCGGCCAGCACCAGCCAGTCGTGGCGCGCGTGCGGCAGCAGGTTGATCAGGTTGCTGACCTTGCGGTTGGCGCCGTGCACCGTGGGGTCGATCACCAGTGCCATGGGGCGTTGCGGGAACTCGCGCTGCAGGCGTTGCACCACGGCGATGGCGGGGTCCTCCGGGTCGTGCACGCCAAAAAGCAGTTCATAGTCGGCGTAACGCTGATCGCAGAAGCTGTGCAGGTTCTCGTAGAGGCGCGGTTCGGCGCCATGCAATGGTTTGAGCAGGCTGACGGGGCGGCTTGCCTGATCGTTCACATCCGCTCGCCGATGCTTGTTCATGCGAGCACACCGAAACCAGGCCCAGAGGCTCAGGCATGCATACGCCGTGGCGCACAGGGCCAGTGCGATGCCGGACCAGGAAAGCAGCGATGAATCGGCGGGATAAGGCGGCATGAAGTCGGTTCGAGCGCAGTCCACCATTGGTTGCAAACTTACTGCATGCGCTTCGTGAATACCCCTCCCGCTGGTGGGTGGTGGCGATGCCTCCTGTTGGCAGGACTGTGTTGGCTTGCAGGCGGCATGGCGGCCGCGCAGGCGGCGCCCGGGAATGAAGCGGCTGCCACGGCCATCGAAGGTGACTGGCTGGTGGCAAGCCGCGACGCCATCATCCGCATCCAGGCGCAGGGTGACAGCTTTATCGGCACCATCGTGTGGCAACTGCACGACACCTACGGCCCGGAAGATGGGCCCGAGCTCAACGGCAGGATCGTCACGGATCGCCACAACCCCGACCCGGCCCTGCGTTCACGCCCGCTGACCGGGTTACGCCTGCTCTGGGGGCTGCATTACGACGCCGCGGCAAAGGCCTGGGTGGATGGCTTCGTGTACAACTCCGACAACGGCAAGCAATACCACTGCGAAGTGCATGTGCCATCGCCGGATACGCTGGTGCTTCGTGGCTACATCGGCATTCCGCTGCTGGGTGGAAGCACCACATGGACGCGTACGCACGAGCCGTTTCCTGCGCGATCCAGCAGCGTTCGTTCGACGAATTGACGGCTGTCAGTGCGGCGTAATGATCTGCAAGGGGCTACTCGGTCCCGTTGATACTTGATAGCCTGAAGCGACATTCGTTCAGCGCCTGACGCGCAGCTCATCGTTTGTGACGAAGATGTGATGAACGGGTGTGCACTGTTCGCCGGAAGAGAGGTTTTCATCTTGGCTAGCCGCGAGTTGGATAACAGCGAGAATCTCTGGTCAAGGAGCGTGGTTTCCTTCCAGGACGAACCCCTCGTGCTGGTGGACGAGCACGACCGCGAAACCGGCTTCCTCGACAAGGCGGCCGCGCACCTTGGACAAGGCATCCTGCATCGTGCCTTTTCGCTGTTCGTGTTCAACACGCAGGGCGAACTGCTGCTGCAGCAGCGCGCCAAGGGCAAGCGCCTGTGGCCGGGTTACTGGTCAAATACCTGCTGCAGCCACCCGCGCCGTGGCGAGACGATGGAGGTGGCCATCCACCGCCGGCTTGGCGAAGAGCTGGGCATGCAGTGCGAGTTCCAGTTCCAGTTCAAGTTCCAGTATCAGGCCCAGTTCGACGCCGAAGGGGCGGAGAACGAACTTTGCTGGGTTTACGCCGGTCGCACGGATGTTGCACCCGTCGCCAATATCCATGAGATCGCCGCGCTGCGGTACATCGCGCCCGATACGCTCGATCGCGAGATTGCCGCGCACCCGGAGCGCTTCACGCCCTGGTTCAAGAT
This sequence comes from Dyella telluris, assembly GCF_014297575.1. Taxonomy (NCBI): domain Bacteria; kingdom Pseudomonadati; phylum Pseudomonadota; class Gammaproteobacteria; order Lysobacterales; family Rhodanobacteraceae; genus Dyella; species Dyella telluris. The sequence goes on from NZ_CP060412.1 coordinate 4,376,569, forward strand.
CGAGTGGGATCGCCTGCGGCGTGAACATGCGCACGTGTTCGCTCCGCCGGCGAGCCTGGCGTCCTGAACGTCGCGGCGCTTTCAGGTGGCTATACTGCAGGAAGCGGTTTAAACGACAGGAATAAAGCTGCATGCGCCATCTGGCGCGGCGCGACACGATCCATCGATCAGCGATGAGGTGATTCCGTTGGGCATTCCTCTGATTCAGCAAACCAAGATCGCGCGTTACATCATCAGCAAGAAGTTGAGTGGGCAGAAGCGTTACCCGCTGGCGATGATGTTGGAGCCCCTGTTTCAGTGCAATCTGGCCTGTGCCGGTTGCGGCAAGATCGATCATCCGAAAGAGATCCTGCAGAAGCGCATGAGCGTAGAAGATGCGCTGCGGGCCGTGGATGAGTGCGGTGCGCCGGTGGTGTCCATTCCCGGTGGCGAGCCGCTGATCCACAAGGAGATGCCGCAGATCGTGCAGGGCCTGATTGCCCGCGAGAAGTTCATCTACCTGTGCACCAATGCGTTGTTGCTGACCAAGCACATCGACGAGTACACACCGTCGCCGTACTTCACCTGGTCCGTGCATCTGGATGGCCTGCAGGAGCGGCATGACGCATCGGTGTGCATGGAAGGCGTGTTCGACAAGGCGGTGGCGGCGATCCGGCTGGCCTTGTCGCGCGGTTTTCGCGTCACCATCAACTGCACGCTGTTCAACAACGAGCAGGCGGATGAGATCGCGAAGTTCTTCGATTTCGCCATGTCGCTGGGCATTGAAGGCATCACGGTGTCGCCGGGCTACAGTTACCAGCACGCGCCGCGGCAGGATGTGTTCCTGGGGCGCACCGAAAGCAAGCAATTGTTCCGCGATGTGTTCCGCATCGGTCGCGAACGCAAGAGCAAGTGGGTGTTCAACCAGTCGTCGATGTTCCTGGACTTCATCGCGGGCAACCAGAGTTACCAGTGCACGCCGTGGTCCAATCCCACGTACAACATCTTCGGCTGGCAGAAGCCGTGCTACCTGCTGGTCGATGAGGGCTATGCCAGTTCGTACAAGGAGTTGATCGAAGACACCGAGTGGGACAAGTACGGTGTCGGCATCAACCCCAAGTGCGACAACTGCATGGCGCATTGCGGTTTCGAGGGGACGGCAGTGGACGACACGTTTGCGCACCCGCTGAAGGCGGCGCGCGTGGCGACGTTCGGCCCGCGCATCGACGGCGCCATGGCGCCGGATCTGCCGGTGTTGTACGGCGATCGTGCCGATGCCACGGCCATTCGCATTCCCATCAGTGCGATTCAACGTTCCTCGTCATCCCATGGGGCAGATACCGGGCGCTGACCGTTGGGGCGGATGTCGGGCATGAACGGCCCCTCTCCGTGTGCTGCCCCTCGCCGTCATTCCCGCGAAAGCGGGAATCCAGTGTCTTTCGTGCAACGCGTAGAGCCTCAACGGCACTGGATGACCAGCCCTTCGGCTGTTGAAGAAGCGCCTCCCGCTTTCGCGGGAATGACGGTGAGGGAGGTTCGGATCGAGAAGATCTGCGCGTGCTGGCTCCAAATAGGCCTTGATTCATGCTGACGTTGATTTGCGCCATCATCCCGGTCCTCATGTGGCTAGGGCTATTGCTGGTGCCCTGGCGTCCATGGAGCACGCGCGAGCATCTTGAGGCGGACCCTTCGGCAAACCTGCCGCTCGACGACATCACCGTATTGATTCCCGCGCGCAACGAAGCCGATGTGATCGGTACGACCCTGCGTGGCCTGCGGGCGCAAGGCGCTGGCTTGCGGGTGGTGGTGATCGACGACCAGTCGACCGATGACACGGCCGCCGTGGCGCGTGCGTTTCCGAACGTGCAGGTGGTGCCCGGTGCGCCCTTGCCCGATGGTTGGGCCGGCAAACTGTGGGCGCTGGAGCAGGGCAGGCGACACCTGCGTTCGCCGCTCACCCTGTTGCTGGATGCGGATATCGAATTGCGTCCCGGCATGCTGGCAACCCTGCTGGCACACAAGCAGCGCGAGCAACGGCAGTTCGTTTCGATCATGGCCGACCTGCGCCGCACCAGTTTCTGGGATCGGCTGTTGCTGCCGGCCTTTGTCTACTACTTCAAGCTGCTCTATCCGTTCGCCATCTCCAACTCGCGTTCCACGCTGGTGGCGGCCGGCGCGGGCGGCTGCATCCTGGTGGATACGGAGATGCTCGACCGCATCGGCGCCTTCGCCAGCCTGCGTGATGCGCTGATCGACGACTGCACGCTGGCACGCCAGGTGAAACGCGCCGGCGGGCGCACCTGGATCGGCCTGAGCCGTGACGTGGTGAGCCTGCGTCCGTACGGCAGCTTCGCGTCGATCCACCACATGGTGGCGCGCTCGGCGTTCACCCAGCTGGGCTATTCAACCGCACTGCTGCTGGTGGTGACGGTGCTGTTCCTGTTCGCCTATGGTGTGCCCCTCGCCCTGCTCGGGGCGGCCCGGGTGTGGCCGCTGGCCTGGGTGGCGCTGCTGGCCATGATGGCGGGCTACCTGCCCATGCTCAGGTACTACCGGATACCCCTGTGGTGGGCGCTGCTGCTGCCGCTGGGGGCGGGTCTGTACCTTGGCATGACCTGGAGTTCGGCGGTGCGTTACTGGCGCGGTGTGCGCTCCCGGTGGAAGGGGCGAGTATACGGCGCAGGCGCATGAATTTCCTTTTTAAACAGTGGCTTGAAGTTTTCATTGCGAGGGCGTTGAATCTCGCTCCGTGAGAATGCCGTCGTGGTATCTTGATTGCCGTCCCGGTAATCAAGTCGTCCGATGCCTCCTTCCGAACATGGTGGTCGCCGCACTGGCGCCGGTCGTCCCGCCGGTGAGCCCAGTCAGCGTATTCGCGTGCCTGAAAGCCAGGTGCCGGCGGTGCTGGCCTATCTCGATGCCTACCGCAGCCCGGCCTCGCTGGAGGCGCCGCGCCCCGTTTCGCAGGATCCGTCGACCGTGGGCCTGACGGCCTTCCTCAGCCGCGTGCCGGCAGGCGTGCCGTCGTTCGCGGAAGACGACGTCGATGAGGTGGTGGACCTCAACCAGCACCTGGTGCTGCCTGGTCATGAGCCAAGCACCTTCATCATCCGCGTGTCGGGCTGGTCGATGATCGGCGCCGGCATTTTCGATGGCGACGAAGTGCTGGTGGATCGCGCGCTTGCGCCGCGCCAGGGCGACATCGTGGTGGCGGCGGTCAACAACGAGCTGACCATCAAGCGCCTGGGCAAGGTGGACGGGCATATCGCCCTGTTGCCGGAGAATGCGCACTTCAAGCCCATCGTGTTCCGCGAGGGCGAGACGCTCAGCGTCTGGGGTGTTGTCACCCGTTGCCTGCGCACGTTGCGTTGATGAGGCACGCCGCATGGGCCAGGTCGTCGCACTCGATTCGCTCCTGCACAGCCGCCAGGTCTGGCAAGGCCGCGCTGCGCCGGTGCCCGCGACGACCCAGCCGACCGGCTGGCCGGCGCTGGATGCCGCGCTGCCGACCGGTGGCTGGCCCGAGCATGCGATGACCGAAATCCTGTTGCCGGCCGATGGCGTGGGCGAATTGCAGCTGGTGCTGCCCACGCTGGCGCGGCTGACCCGCGAGGGTCGTCCCGTGGTGGTCATCTCGCCGCCTTATGTGCCCTACGTGGCCGGCTGGGAGGCGCGTGGCGTGGTGATGTCGGGCGTGGACATCGTGCAGGCGGACGAACAGGACGTGCTGTGGGCGGCCGAGCAGTGTCTGCGTTCGGCCAGCTGTGCCGCCGTGCTGGCCTGGCCGGTGCACGCGGATGACCGCTCCCTGCGTCGCCTGCAGGTGGCGGCCGATACCGGCAAGGCGCTGGCTTTCGTGTTTCGTGATCGTCGCCATGCCGTGCAGGCGTCGCCGGCGGCACTGCGGCTGGAACTGGAAAGCACGCCGGCCTGGCAGGTGCGCGTGCGCAAATGCCGCGGCGGCAACCCGCCGGTGGGCGCGGTGCCGCTGGCCTCCGGCTGGTCGTGAGGCAGCATCATGCTCTGGGCCTGCATTTTGCTGCCGCAACTGGCGCTGGACGGTGTCCTCCGGCGACGACCGCCATCGGATGAACCATTGGTGCTGGTGAGCGGTCCGGCGCAGGCGCGCATCGTGCACGCGGCCAATGTGCCGGCACGTGCGGCGGGCATCTATCGCGGGCAGCGGCTTATCGCCGCGCAGGCGCTGCTGCAACAGTTCGAGATGGTCGAGCACGATGCGGAGGACGAGGCACGCTGGCACCGCCTGCTGGCCGCCTGGGCGTATCGCTACAGCGCCGAGGTGGGCCTGTATGCGCATGCCGTGGTGCTGGAGGTCAGCCGCAGCCTCAACCTGTTCGGACCGTGGCCGCGTTTTGAATCGCTGCTGCGGGACGATCTGCAGGAATTGGGTTTCCGTCATCGCGTCGCCCTCGCGCCGACGCCGCACGCCGCCTATGTACTGGCCGGCGTGCAGGATGGCCTGGCGGTTGTCGCGCCAGAGATGCTGCGCGACGCGCTGTCGCCCGTGCCGGTGGCACGCGCGCGGTTGCCGGTGGAGGCTACGCAGGGTTTGCCGTCGATGGGTATCCGCACGCTGGGGCAGGTGTTCAAGTTGCCTCGCGCCGGGTTGCAGCGCCGTTTTGGCGCGGAACTGGTGGCGCAGATCGATCGCCTGACCGGCGACGAGCCCACACCGATGGACAGCTACCGTCCGCCCGATGCGTTCGAGCAGCGCATGGAGTGGACGCACGAGATCGAGCATGTCGAGGCGCTGGTATTTCCGCTGCGTCGCCTGACCGGCGACCTGGCGGCTTATCTCGCCGGTCGCGACGGCGGCGTGCAGCGTTTCGAGCTGGAGCTGGAGCACCGCAGTGGGCCGCCGACGCGGGTGACGGTAGGCATGCTTGCCGCGGCGCGCGATGCGTCACTGCTGTTCGACTGCGCGCGCGGCCGGCTCGAGCGGCTGGCGTTGCATCAACCGGTGTTGGCCATGCGGCTGGTGGCGCGTGACCTGCCGCCCTTCGTGCCAGCGGGGCGCGACCTGTTCGATACGCGGCCGGTGAATGCCGTGCCGCTGGAGCAGTTGCGCGAACGCCTGCGGGCGCGGCTGGGCGAGCAGGCCATCCGGCACCTGCATCGCACGGTGGATCCGCGCCCCGAGAAGGCGCAGTCCGATATGGCGCACGTGAAAGCCGCGACGAAACCGGAAACCCTGCCGCGCCCCACCTGGTTGCTGGACACGCCGCGCCCCTTGCGCGGCCCGCCGCCGGATGTGCTGGCCGGCCCCGAGCGCATCGAAACCGGCTGGTGGGATGGCGGTGACATACGGCGGGATTACTACGTGGTGCGCACCTCGCAGGGGCAGTGCGCCTGGGTGTTCTGCGCGCCGGGCGAGCAGGGCGGCTGGATGCTGCATGGGTGGTTTGCGTGAATCGCAAGCCTCTTCAGGAAAATCGTCATTCCCGCCTTTGCGGGAATGACGGTGAGGGATGTGGCGGGTGACGGAAACGGAAGCCATGGCCGGCTACGCCGAACTCCATTGCCTGTCGAACTTCTCCTTCCAGCGTGGCGCGTCGAGCGCGCAGGAGTTGTTCGAGCGGGCCAGGGCCTGTGGCTATCGTGCGCTGGCGATTACCGACGAGTGTTCGCTGGCCGGCATCGTGCGCGCGTACGAGGCCTCGCGCGATACCGGGCTGCCGCTGATCGTCGGTGCCGAGTTCCAGGTCGAGCACGGACCGAAGCTGGTCTTGCTGTGCGAAAACCTGCAGGGTTATATCGCCTTGTGCGCGCTCATCACGCGCGGCCGCCGCGTGGCGGAGAAGGGCACTTATCGCGTGACGCGCGAGGATTTCGCCGATGGCCTTCCGGGCACGCTGGCGTTGTGGCTGCCATCGGCCGAGCTCCAGCCGGCGCATGGCGCGTGGCTGCGGATATTGTTCGAGGATCGCCTGTGGCTTGCCGTGGAACTGCATCGCGGACCGGATGATGCGCAACGCCTTGCCGATCTGCAGGCGCTGGCCGATTCGCTGGTGCTGCCCATGGTGGCGACAGGCGACGTGCACATGCATGTGCGTCGACGCCGCGCCCTGCAGGACGTGATGACGGCCATTCGCCATCACCGCACCGTGGCCGATGCGGGCGACCTGCTGTTTCCCAACGGCGAGCGGCACCTGCGCACGCCGGAGGCCTTGTCGGCGATCTATCCCGAGGCCTTGCTGGCCGAAAGCCTGCGCATCGCCGGGCGCTGCCATTTCGTGATGACGGATATCAGTTATCGCTATCCCGCCGAACTGGTGCCGGCCGGCGAGACACCGACCACCTGGCTGCGCCAGCTGACCGAGGACGGCCTGAAGTGGCGCTGGCCGCAGGGTGAGCCGACGAAGGTGCGGGACCAGATTGAATACGAGCTGGACCTGGTCGAGAAGCTCAAATACGAGCCGTATTTCCTTACCGTGCACGAGATCGTCTCCTTCGCGCGCAGCAAGGACATTCTCTGCCAGGGCCGCGGTTCGGCGGCGAATTCGGCGGTCTGCTATGCGCTGGGCGTGACGGCGGTGGATCCGGCCACGACCACGCTGCTGGTCGAGCGTTTCATTTCCGCCGAACGCAACGAACCGCCGGATATCGATATCGACTTCGAGCACGAGCGGCGCGAAGAAGTCATCCAGCATATCTACCAAAAATACGGGCGCGAGCGTGCCGCGCTGGCGGCCACGGTGATCAGCTACCGCGGCCGCAGCGCCGTGCGCGACGTGGCGCGCGTGCTTGGCCTGCCATCGGACCAGATCGACCTGCTGTCGCGCACCTTCGCCTGGCAGGATGGTGAAGACCCGGTGGAGGAGCGCCTGCGCGAGCGCGGATTCGATCCCGAAAGCCCGCTGCTTCGCCGGGTGATCGCGTTGACCGCGGAGCTGACCGGGTTTCCGCGCCACCTGTCGCAGCACGTCGGCGGTTTCGTCATCTCCGACCAGCCGTTGTCGCATCTGGTGCCGGTGGAGAACGCCTCCATGCCCGACCGCACCATCATCCAGTGGGACAAGGACGATCTGGACACCATGCGCCTGCTGAAGGTGGATTGCCTGGCGCTGGGCATGCTCACCTGCATCCGCAAATGCCTCAAGCTGCTCGAAGTGCATCACGACCGCGTGGAAACGCTGGCGTCGATGCCGAAGGAAGATCCGGCCACGTACCGGTTGATCCAGGCCGCCGACACCATTGGTGTGTTCCAGATCGAATCGCGCGCGCAGATGGCCATGCTGCCGCGGCATCGGCCGGAGAATTTCTATGACCTGGTGATCCAGGTGGCCATTGTCCGCCCCGGTCCGATCCAGGGTGACATGGTGCATCCCTATCTTCGCCGCAAGCGTGGCGAGGAGGAGGTCACCTATCCCTCGGAGAAGCTGCGCAGCGTGTTCGAGCGCACCCTGGGCGTGCCGCTGTTCCAGGAGCAGGTGATGAAGCTGGCCATCGAGGCCGCCGAGTACACGCCCGGTGAAGCGGATCAGTTGCGTCGTTCGATGGCGGCATGGCGCCGCAATGGCGACATGGAGATCCATCGCCAGCGCCTGATGGCCGGCATGCTGAAGAACGGATTCACGCCGGAGTTTGCCGCGCGCCTGTTCGAGCAGATCAAGGGCTTCGGCTCCTACGGATTCCCCGAGAGCCATGCGGCGAGCTTTGCCCTGCTGGTGTATGCCAGCTGCTGGCTCAAGTGCCATTACCGCGCGGCCTTCATGTGCGCCTTGCTCAACGCACAACCCATGGGGTTCTATGGCCCCAGCCAGATCGTGCAGGACCTGCAGCGCCACGGCGTGAAAGTGCGCCCGGTGGATGTGCGCTACAGCGACTGGGACAACACGCTGGAGGATGATGCTTTGTCGCGCGGTGGTTATGCGTTGCGCCTCGGCTTCCGCCAGGTGCGCGGTTGTCGCCAGGACATGATGGAGTCGTTGATGGCGGCGCGTGTGCGGCGACCTTTCGACGACGTGGCCGACCTGTGCGCCCGCGCCGGGCTCAATCGCCACCAACAGGAGGCGCTGGCCGAGGCCGATGCACTGCGTGGGTTGACGGGCCACCGCCATCGAGCGCGCTGGGCCATGGCCGGCATCGAGGCGCAGCTGCCGCTGTTCGGCAATACCAGTCCCGTGGAGGACGATGTGGTGCTGCCGCCGCCGTCGCAGGGCGAGAACACTCTGGCCGATTACGCCCGCACGGGGCTGAGCCTTGGCCCACATCCCGTGCAGCAGATCCGCTCACGCCTGCGCGCGGCGCAATGCGTGGATTCGCGCAGCCTGCAGCACCGGCCACATGCCAGCCACGTGCGCGCCGCTGGCCTGGTGACGCAGCGACAGCGACCGCAGACGGCCAGTGGCGTCACCTTCATTACCCTGGAAGATGAATTCGGCCCCATCAACGTGGTGGTGTGGAGTCATGTGGCCGAGCGGCAGCGGCGCATCTTCCTCGAGTCGCGCCTGCTGGGCGTGGATGGTCGCTGGGAGCATGCCGATGGGGTGAGTCATCTCATCGCACACCGGCTGCATGACCTGAGTGAACTGCTCGGCTCGCTGGACAGTCGCTCGCGCGACTTTCATTGAAACGCGCTGCGGCATCGGGACGCACGGCCGGATTGCGCGGCACCGATCCATAAAATGGTGCATCCCCGATGGTCTGCTTTCGAGTCCGCCATGTCCCCCGAGCTGCTTGTGCTTTCGCAGGTCCCCGACCGTTCTGCGCCGCAGGATGGTGATGCCATCCGGTTCTGTCACGACTGCGCCTTCTCGGCGGCCTGTCAGAGCGAGGGCTACGGCAAACAGGAGCTGGCCGCGTTGCAATGCGTGGTGGAGCATGTGCCGATGGTGCGGGAGGGCGGACACGTCTTCCGTCGCGGCGAGCCGTTCCGGGCGCTGTATGCCGTGCGCTCGGGCAGCGTGAAGACCTCCATCTTCAGCCGCGACGGCCGCGAGCAGGTGCTGGGCTTTTACCTGCCAGGCGAAGTGGTGGGACTCAACGGCATCTATCCGGAAAGCTACCCCTGCGACGCGATGGCACTGGAAGACGCGTCGTTCTGTCATTTCGCCTTTCCTGCGATGAGCACGCTTGCGACGGCGTTGCCGGTCGTGCAGCAGCACCTGTTCCGCTTGCTGAGCAAGGAGCTGGGCATGGCCAGCTTGCTGGCCGGTGACCATTCGGCCGAGGAGCGGGTGGCGGCCTTCCTGCTCGATCTGGGCGAGCGGCATGCGCAGCGAGGGCAATCGTCGACGGCGTTCCGGTTGGCCATGTCACGCAGCGATATCGCCAGCTATCTGCGGCTGGCGCCGGAGACCGTCAGTCGCGTGATCAGCCGGTTCCGCGAGAAGGGCTGGGTGAGCATCCAGGGTCGGCGGGTGCAGCTCAAGGAGATCACGGCGCTGCGCGAGTTGAGCGACGTGCTGTGCCAGCTTACGGCGGCGGCCTGAGCGACGCTGCGTCCGTTTGCTGTTCCGTTGATGGCGCTGGGGCGGGCTCACGTTCTTCCATCAGTGGAAGCACGCCGGGGCTGTCCAGGTCGTCGAACTGCTGGTGATGGGCGGCCCAGAAGAACACGCCGACAGCGACGATCACGATCAGCAGGGTCACGGGGATAAGTACGAGGATGATGTTCATGCCCGGGCCTCGTGGCGCGCGGTGTCACGGCCGATGCGCATGGCGTTGATCACCACGGCCAGCGAACTGGCCGACATGCCGATGGCGGCCAGCCACGGCGGCACCAGCCCCAGTGCCGCAAATGGCACGGCGCACAGGTTGTAGGCGAGCGACCAGCGGCGCCCCTGCGCCACCACGACCTGCACCTGGCGCGCGATGTGGCGCGCTTCGACCAGTCCATGCAGTTGGCCATGCAGCAACAGCAGGTCTGCATGGGCCTGGGCCAGTTCGGTGCCTGAGGCGAGAGCAGCGGAAACATCCGCCGCGGCCAGGATGGGCGCGTCGTTGTTGCCGTCGCCCACGGCCAGCGTGACGTGTCCCTGTTCCTTCTTGTGCTTGAGCAGGGCGAGCTTGTTCAGTGGTGTCTGTCGCGCGTGGACTTCGTTCACGCCCAGATTGGCGGCAGCCACGGTAACGCGCGATGGGGCGTCGCCGCTGGCGATCACCAGGGCGACGCCGTCCGCGCGCAGTTCGCGCAGGGTATCGACGGCATCGGGGCGGACCGTTTCATCCACGCGCAGGGTGGCCAGCAGGCCGCGATCGTCCGAAAGGTGAAGGTCTTCGCTGCCCGTGCCGTCCATGGCGCGCCCGAGGCGCAGCGCGTGGCCTTCAATCTCGCCGGTGATGCCGCTGCCGGCGACCACGGAAACGTACTTTGCGGCCGTGGGCTGCTCACTGCCGGTGGCGGCGGTAACGGCCCGGGCCATGGGGTGCGAGCTTCGCGTCGCCAGTGCGCCGGCCCACTGCATCCACGAGGTGGCGCCGGGGCGGTGCACGCGTGCTGCGGAAAGGTCGATGCGCGGCGTGGTCAGCGTACCCGTCTTGTCGAACACGGCAACGTCGACGCGCGCCAGGGTGTCGATGGCGCCGCTGTTGACCACCAGTACGCCACGTTGCGCCAGCACGCCAAGGGCACGCACGAGTGCGCTTGGTGCGCTCAGTGCGAAGGCGCACGGGCAGGCGATGACCAGCACGGCCACGGTTGCCTCGAAAGCGCGCGACGGATTGACGATCAACCATCCTGCCGCCGTAAGCAGCGTGAGCAGCAATACCCGCCCGACGAAGCGGCGCAGGTCGGCATGGTCCACGCGCGCGGCAGCCTCGCGCGCCAGTCGCGTGCGTGCGCTCAGGGCGCCGATGCGCGCGGCGGCGGTGTGCTGGCCGCTACGCTCCACGCGCAGTTCCGCCGGGCCATCGATAACGATGCTGCCGGCGGCCATGCGCTCGCCGCGATGGCGCGTGACAGGCCGGGATTCGCCGGTAAGCAGCGATTCGTCGACCTGCACCAGGTCGCTTTCGAGCAGACCATCGGCCGGTACCGTGGCGCCATCCGCAATGTGCACACGGTCGCCGGGCAGCAGTTCCATCGCCGGCATCAGCTCCAGCGAACCGTCAGTGCCACGCCGTTGGGCGAGCAGGGGCGTGCCATCGGCAACGGCATCGCCCAGCGCCGTGTTGCGATGTTCGGCGCGCAGTTCCACATAGCGCGCCGTCAGCAGCAGGAAGACGAACATGGTGATGGAGTCGAAATAGACCTCGCCCTGGCCGCGCAGCGTGTTGAAGGCACTGGCCAGGAACACCAGCCAGACGGCTGCGGCAATCGGTACGTTCATGCCCAGCTGGCCGCTGCGGATTTCCCGCAGTGCGCCCCGCGTGAACGGATAGGCCCCATAGAAGATCACCGGCAGCGAAGACAGGAAGCCCAGCCAGCGGAACAGGCCCCGCGTGGTGAAATCCACGAAATCCACCACACCGAGGTAGATCACGAAGGCATACGTCATGACCTGCATGGCGAACATGCCGGCGACCAGGAGGCGCTTGAGCAGGTCGCGTGTTTCCCTGGCCTGGATGTCCTCCGCCATGTCTTTGCCGAGCGGCTGCGCCGGGCAGTGTGCATTTTCGAAACTTCGCAGCAGGGCGGGCAAGGTGGTGCGCGAGGCATCCCAGATGATGTGTGCGCGACGCGAAGCGACATCGATGCGCACGCGCTGCACGCCGGGCAGTGCGTGCAGCAACTGGTCGAGCTGCATGACCTGTCGTGCATCCTGCAGCGAGGCAAGTCGAAAGGCGGCTTCCTGCCGGCCGTCACGTCGCGGCCTTATGACCTGCGCGGCAAGCTGGGGGTGCGCCCACACATCGTAGGTGCTCATGGCTTGGTCGAACGGTGGTCGTGCGTGGTGGATGGCACGCCCATCAGGGCTTTGGGCGCGTCCACGGGCTGGTCCGCGTGGCGCGCGCCCAGCACGATCATCCACACGCAGCCCGCCAGTGACGCTGCAAAAAAGGCGGCGCCCAGCCATACGACGGGCTGGTGATACCAGCGTCCGCCGGTATCAGGGGCAGGGTCATGGCGGTGGTGCATGGTCCGGATGGGAGACGTGATACACGTAAGAAGCGAGGACGCGGATCTGGTCATCCGTAAGGCGCGGGCTCCATGCCGGCATATGGCCCGTGCGCCCGTCATGGATGCTGGTCTGGATGTCCTTGAGCGTGCCGCCATGCAGCCAGATCTTGTCGGTGAGGTTGGGTGCGCCCAGTGCGATGTTGCCCTTGCCGTCAGCGCCGTGGCAGGCCGCGCAGGTCGTGAACAAGGGTTTGGCGGCTTCAGCGGCCTTCTCGTCGTGCGGCTGGCCGGACAGGCTCAGTACGTACTGCGCAAGGTTCTTCACGTTGTCCTCGCCCAGGCTGGCCCAGGGCGGCATGACGCCGCTGCGGCCATCGTGGATGGAGGTGTAGATGTCCTTGCCGTCACCGCCATACAGCCAGTCGTTGTCGGTCAGGTCAGGCGCACCGAGCAACGGATTGCCCTTGCCGGCACGGCCGTGGCAGGCCGCGCAGTTGTCCTGGAACAGGCGATTGCCCAGTTGCTGCGCCGCCGGGTCATTGGCCAGTTGCTCGATGGGATAAAGCGAGAAGCGCTTCATCAGTTCGCCCAGCTTGGCATCGTTTGCGGCGACGTTCTCCGCCAGTTCGCCGTGTGAGGTCCAGTTCAGCACGCCCTTGAACGCGCCAAAGCCGGGATACAGAGCGAGGTAGGCGAATCCGATGACGAACATGGCGGCGGACAACACCACCCACCACATCGGCAGCCGGCGCACGCCCTCGCGCAGCACGCCGTGGGCCCAGACGTGGCCACTGGTGCCGTCTTCGCGCACGGGAATCTTCGCGCGCGGCGCCCACAGGAACAGGAACAGGGTGATGCCCAGGTTCAGCACCACCAGGGACATGATCCACAACGACCAGAAGGGGCTCATGCGCCGGCATCCTTGGCGGGGGATGATGGAGTGCTGTCGGCGGCGCCCGGCGAAGGATCATCTTCCATCGGCAGGGCGGCCATGCGCGAGAAGGCGCGCCGGTGGTACCCGCTCCAGGCCCAGGCCCAGATGCAGATGAACATGACCATGATCACCACGATGATCACGCCGGTGAGGTGTCCCCACAGCTCGCTCATGGCTCGCCTCCGTCGGTGGCCGGCGCTCCAGGCTTGGCGCCCTCCGGTTCGTTGCGGATGCCCAGGCCCTGCAGATAGGCCACCAGGGCGTCCATTTCGTTCTTGCCCTTGACGGCATCGGGGGCACCGGCGATATCAGCATCCGAATACGGGTCGCCCAGCTTGCGCAGGCCGCGCATGCGCGCCTGGATGTCCGAGCCGTCGAGCTGCGTCTTTTCCAGCCACGGGTAGCCGGGCATGTTCGACTCCGGTACCACCTGGCGCGGATTCATCAGGTGCAGCACATGCCACTGGTCCGAATACTTGCCGCCGACGCGGGCAAGGTCCGGGCCGGTGCGCTTGGAGCCCCACTGGAACGGGCGGTCGTACACCGATTCCTCGGCAATGGAGTAATGACCGTAGCGTTCCGTTTCGGCACGCAGCGCGCGGATCATCTGCGAGTGGCAGAGGTAGCAGCCTTCGCGCACGTAGATGTCACGGCCCGCGAGCCGCAGCGGGTCGTACGGCTTCACGCCAGAGGGTGCCTTCACCTCGTGTGCGCTCATGAAGAGCGGGGTGATCTCCGCCAGCCCGCCGATGGAAACCATCACGGCGGTGAGGATGCCCAGCAGCGCGGCGTGCTTTTCGATCGCTTCGAAGTGTCGATAGGCCATGGTCGCGCTCCTCAGCCCGCCGCCGGCAGCGGAGCCGGGATCTGGTCCGGCTCAGGCTCGGGAATCGGAACGGGGATCGGCTTGATGATGCGGGCGCGGGCGTCGGCGGCGGTGTGCCACAGGTTCCACGCCATCACCACCATGCCTGACAGCACCAGCACGCCACCGAACCAGCGGATCAGGTACATCGGCTTGATGGCGATCAGGCTGTCGAGGAAGGAGTAGGTGAGCGAGCCGTCGGCATTGGTGGCGCGCCACATCAGGCCCTCGGTGACGCCCGCCGTCCACATGGAGCCCACGTACAGCAGCAGGCCCATGATGTGCAGCCAGAAGTGCAGCTCCATCCCCTTCTGCGAATACATCTCCGGACGGCCCAGCGCACGCGGCGCCATGGCGTAGAGCGAGCCGATGGTGATCATGGCCACCCAGCCGATGGAGCCCGAGTGCACGTGGGCAATGGTCCAGTCGGTGTAGTGCGACAGCGAGTTCACCGTCTTGATCGCCATCATCGAGCCTTCGAAGGTGGCGGCGGCGTAGAACACCAGCGACATCACCATGAACTTGGCGGCGGCATCGGTTTTCAGGCGCCACCACGAGCCGTTGAAGGTAAGCAGGCCGTTGGCGGCCGAACCCCAGCTGGGCATCAGCAGGATCAGCGAGAAGGCCATGCCCACCGATTGCACCCAGTCAGGCAGCGCCGTGTACATCAGATGGTGGGAGCCGGCCCACATGTACACCGAGATCAGCGCCCAGAAATTGACGATGGAAAAGCGGTAGCTCCACAGCGGCTGCTGGGCCTGGCGCGGCACGAAGTAATACATCATGCCCAGGAAGCCCGCGGTGAGGAAAAACGCCACCGCGTTGTGGCCGTACCACCACTGCACCATGGCATCGACCACGCCCGAATACACCGGGTAGGACTTGGTCAGGCTGATCGGCAAGGCGATGTTGTTGACGATGTGCAGCAGGCCCACGGCGATGATGAATGCGCCGTAGTACCAGTTCGCCACATAGATGTGCTTGATGCGTCGCCGCGCCAGCGTGGCGAAGAACACCACGCCGAACGACACCCATACCACCGCGATCAGAATGTCGACGAACCATTCGGGCTCGGCGTATTCCTTGCTCTGGGTAATGCCCAGCGGCATCGTGACCATGGCCAGCACGCAGATCAGCTGCCAGCCCCAGAAGGTGAGCTCGGCCAGCCGCGGCAGGGCCAGTCGCGTATGCCCGGTGCGTTGCACCACGTAGTAACAGGTGCCCATCAGGGCCGAGCCACCGAAGGCGAAGATCACTCCGAAGGTGTGGTCGGGTCGTATGCGGCTGAAGGTCAGCCAGGGAATGTCGAAGTTGAGGGCGGGCCACATCAGCTCGGCCGCGGCATACACGCCGACCGACATGCCGATGATGCCCCAGACCGCCGCCCCCAACAGAAACAGTCGTACGACCTTGTCGTCGTAATACTCGGTATTCGGCATATGGGTTCACCCTGGACGATGCCGCGATGGTGCGCCGCAGGGTCGATGCATATCGATGACCTAAGTCAATTTTTGTAGGACATGGCTGGTATGACTGCCCGGTGTTTTGCCGCAGCTGCATAGGGCATGGGCTTGAGGGCGGGGTGGCGCACGGCAGGTATTGACCCGTGTCAGTGCTCCCGCGCTGGAGAGGCCGCAAGCTCCCGGTGTTTATGCGAGAACTGCCATGACCCACGTCGTTACCGATAACTGCATCAACTGCAAGCACACCGACTGCGTCGAGGTGTGTCCCGTGGACTGCTTCCACGAGGGGGCCAATTTCCTGGTGATCGACCCGGACGAATGCATCGATTGCACGCTGTGCGTCGATGAGTGCCCGGTCGGCGCCATCTACCAGGAAGGTGACGTGCCCGCCGGGCAGGAGCCCTTCGTGGCCTTGAACGCAGCACTGGCAAGGCAGTGGCCGGTGATCAGTGCAACGATTCCCGCCCTGCCGGAAGCGGCCGAGTGGCATGGACGCCCGCACAAGCTGCCGCTGCTGATCCGCTGAGCGGGAGCCTCAGGCAGCGCGCGCCCGCCAGCGGTTGACCGCAAACCCCGCGGCAAGCATCAGTGCTACCGCGAGCTGTGCCAGCAGCGACTGCCAGGTGGGGTAAATCCCCAGCAGGTCGATGGAAGGCACCGGCGCCACGGTCACGGCCGTCCAGCCCGCTTCCTGCAGTGCGGCCACGCCCTTGCCGGTCAGCACGATAGCCAGCACGGCGATCACCAGCGAACTGATCGAGAAGAACAGGCCCAGTGGCAGGCGCTGGCTGGTCCGCAACAGCGCCCAGGCGATCAGGCACAGGATGACGGCGCCGGCGGCAAGTCCGGCAAGCAGCCACATGCCCTGGCCTTCGTTCCAGAGTGCCGTGTAGAACAGGATGGTTTCAAAGACTTCCCGGTAGACCGAGATGAAGGTGAGGCCGAACACGAACCAGGCCGAGCGCCGGTTCAGTGCGGTAGCCATCTTCGCCTTGAGGTAGGACTGCCAGCGCCCGCCGATGCTCTTCTGGTGCATCCACAGGCCCACGCCCAGCAGTACGGCGGCAGCGAACAGCGAGGACAGCCCTTCGGTCAGTTCACGGCTCGCGCCGCTGATCGAGATGGCATAACTCGCCGCGGCCCACGTGACGGCACCGGCGAACAGGGCCAGCACCCAGCCCGCGTGCACGTAACGGGTGGCGTCATGGCGATCGGCCTTGCGCAGGAAGGCGAGCAGGGCGACCACCACCAGCAGGGCCTCCAGCCCCTCGCGAACCAGGATGGTGAGTGCGCCGATGAAGGTTGTCATCGGGCTGGCCGCCGTTTCGGAAAGCAGCGTCTGCGCCTGTCCCAGCAGCGTGTCGACGTCGCGTGCCTGCGCGCTCACGGTGTCGCTGTCGGTCGATGACGTCAATGCGGTGCGATACGCGCCCATGGCGGTCTCGATGCGCGACCGCAGCGAGGCGTTGCGTGCATCCAGCCGGGCTTCGACGGGTTCGACGCCATCGAGGTACGCGGACAGCGCGAGCTGGCGTGCTTCGTCGGAACGACCTTCGCCATGGGCGTGCAGGCTGTCCGCCAGGCGGGCGCGCGCCAGCGGTATGCCGGCAAGCGCCTCATGGACGGCCTGCGGGTGGGCGCGCAGGTAGCCCACGATGACGCGCGCCTGCTCGACGCCGAGCGTATCGGTGAGGCTGGTCACGCGTGCGCGCGCCAGTTCGTTGGGCGAGGCGATGGCGCCACGGGCACGCGGGTCGTCCCGCCATGCCTGCTCGCCCTTTGCGTCCGCCACGGGATAGGCCAGCGTGCCCACGTAATAGGCCAGCGCCCAGCGGTCGTCGCTGGACAGGGACTGCGCAAAGCTCACCATCGGCGTGCCCGCCACGCCCTGGGTGATCACTTCATACAGGGACAACGCACTGCGCTGGTCAGCTCGCCCGGTGTCGGTGAAGTCGATCGGGCGCGGAGAGAGCTGCAGGCCGGCGGGACCGTCACCATGCCCGGTGGCGCCATGGCACGCCGCGCATTGGGCCTGGTAGAGCGTGGCGCCGTGCGCCAGGTCGGGCGTCTTCGCGGGCGCGGTGGGAATGGGGTAGGCCTGCAGCAAGGTGTCGGTCAGCGCATGCGCCTGTCGCGCCACCTCGGCTTGGGGGGCTTTCGCGTCGATCAGCGAAACCAGCTGGTCGGCCTGCTCACGCAGTGCCGGTGTGGCCGGCGATGCCGGCAGCGCCAGTACGCGCTCGCGGGCATGGCGGGCAAATTCGCGCATCTCGGCATATTCCGAGGCACTGACCACGGTGCCGTTCTTCACGGCACCGGCGTAGTCCGCGGCAAGGTAATCCAGCATCTGCCAGGTCTGCGGCACGCTGGTCGCCGCATCGCTACCTGTCTGCTGCGCGAAAACGGGCGGTGATGCCAGTGCGGCGACGAGCAGCCATGCAATCAGCGAGGGGATCACTTCACAAATGCGACTAATTCTCATTTGTGAAGTGTACTCCCGTTTTCGTTCGCGTGCCTCCCACGGGAGTGGGTGCGGCACCCGGTGCGTCGTCAGGACGTGATATGCAGCGGCCCGAGAATGCGCGAGGGGTGCTCCAGCGCCAGGCGGCCGTGGCCGATGCCCTGGCTGATGCTCTGGGCAATGCGCTCGGCCGTGCTGATGAACAGCTCGGCTGCCGGCGGCTCGAATACCTCGCGTGCGGTTTCCCGCCATAGCGCCAGCCATCGGTGGAACAGCGCCTGCGGGAAGGCGGGCAAGGCGCGGTGCACGCCCATCGGGTTGCCGTGGTAGCGACCCGTGCGCAGGATCACGGATGACCAGAAATCGCGCAGCGTATGCGTGTGTTCCGTCCAGTCATGCACGGCCGCGTTGAACACTGGGCCAAGCTCCGCGTCCGCGCGAACCTTGTCATAGAAGCGGTCGACCAGCGTTGCGATGCCGACCTCGTTTGCAGTGGGGAAAAGCGCCATTTGCGAGTGTCTTGGTGTGATGCGTGTCAGCCAGGCGCGCCGTCGCGCCTTGGGGTGAGATAGATCCATAGCGAGCGCGCCGCCCATGGGGTAAGGGCGAGCAGCCAGAGGGCTGCGGCGGCGATGTACCACGGCCATGGTTGAGAGATGTATTCCGCCACCACGCGAATCAAGGCCACCAGCTGCATGCCGAGAAACGCCATCCAGGGCACCGGCCCCATGGCAAGCGGACGCCCGGAGTGGCCGTGGGTGACCCGCGTGACCATCGCCACCAGCATCGCACTGAAGAAGCCGATGGTCAGGGCGTGCAGCGGCGCCAGTGCGCGCGAGGCCGTGGTGGTCGCGAGCACCTGCAGGCTGTCGATCGTATAGAGCAGGAACGACAGCGGCAGCCACGCCAGCGCGATGTACAGCACCAGCAGCAGCCCGGGGCGTCGGGCCTTCCACGGTTGCCAGGCCAGCCACTGCCAAAGCAGCAGGGCCGTCAGCGGTGCGTCGGCCAGCCATCGCCAGGCGGGCAGGCCGGACAGGTCCAGCGCGAGATGGCCAGCGGCAAGCGCCCATAGCGCCCACAGCGACCATGCGGGGCGGACCACCCGATACCCTGCGACCACATTGCCGGAGAAGAACGGCACCATGCGATGGGCCACCGTGAAGTACACCGGCAGCAGGAAGCCGAACGTGCCGATGCGGTTCGCCACGACGATCCACGTCACGGGGGCGCCAAGGCTGGCACACAGTGCCAGCGCCAGACCCACCGCGCCCATGGCCAGTGCGCACCATGCGGACATTGCCCAGGTGTCGCCAAAGCCGTGTCGATGAAGACGGGTGGCCAGTGATCCCAGTGCGGTGAACCAGCCGAGCAGCATCATCGCCAGGCCGGCGGGGAGCATGCGTGGAGCGAGGCACGCTGACGACAGTACGGTCGCCGCGCCAGCGAGCATGAGTGCGAACACGGCGACATAGGTGCGCTTGGGCACGATGTCCACGTTCATCCAGCGCGGAAACACCGTGAGCAGGAAGCCCATGATGAAGGGGGCCAGCGTGGCGTACTGCATCAGGATGCCGTGCGTCCAGCCGACCGGCAGCGGCTGGGCCGGGATCGGCCAGCCACGCCAGGACGCCAGCAGCACCCACAGCCACCACGCCATGCCGGCGACAAGCAGCGTGGCGCCAGCAAAGAACATGGCTCGATGCGGTGCGGCCAGCAGCACGGGCGCGGGTATCGAGGCAGGCGTGGACGGAGGGCTGGAAGGCATGTGGAAAATCCGCTGCGTGGTGCGTCGGAGTCCGTAGTGTCATGGCCGGTACGCCCTGCATGCCCTGACCTGGGTCAGATTTGCCGGCGCACCGCGGCCGGCTCCCGCGGGCAGATCACGAAGGGGCGGTGTGCCCGGCCAACCTGAGCATATCGATATGCTACTGTCGCCGCACGGGGATGCAGAGGGTGAAGCGATCATGCGCAGACCTTCCCAGCACAGACGTCCAGACGCAGCCGGCGACGCCGGGCGGTCGGCTGGCGAGCCGGTGACGGCCCGTCGCCAGGCTGCGCACGCGTCGCCGTCGGGGAGCCGCCGTCGCGCATCGCCATCCAGAAGTCCGCATGCGCCCGTAGCCGACCAGTTGCCGCCGTGCACCAGCTGCGCGTTCGCCGGGAGTTGCCTGGTTACCCTGGGGCAGTCGCCCACGTCGCGCGAATACGTGGCGGGCCGGGCATGGTCCTGCGAGGCCGGGGACGTCGTCGTCCGTCGTGGCGAGGCGCTGCGCGAGATCCATGTCGTGCGCAAAGGCGGCGTGAAGGCGTTCGTCGTGGCCAGCGACGGCAGGGAACAGGTGCTGGGCTTCCATCTTCCTGGCGAGTTGATCGGTTTGGACGCGATCCATCTGGATCGCCATCCCGGTGACGTTGTCGCGCTGCAGTCCTCCGAGTTCTGTCGCCTCTCGTTCGACGAAGTGCTTCAGCTTTCATCGCGTGTGCCGAAGGTGCAGCAGCAGTTGCTGCGGCTGATCAGCCGGGAGCTGGGACGCGCAAGCCAGCTGGCGGGCGACCTCAATGCGGAAGAGCGCGTGGCGTCCTTCCTGCTTGACCAGAAGCGGCGCAGTGCCGTGGTCGGTGGAAAGGCACAGGTCATGCGCCTGCCCATGTCGCGCATGGACATGGCGAACTACCTGCGGCTGGCGGCCGAAACCGTGAGTCGCGTATTCGGGCGGTTTCGCGCGCGCGGCTGGGTTGACGTGACCGGACGCAAGGTGCGCCTGCTCGATGCCGAAGCACTCCATCGCGTCTGCCAGGACTCTCCGCGCGCCGGCGCAAGCCCGTCCGCTCAGTGACTTCATGCACGGGCATGTCCCGGCGGGGCGGCGCATGCTCGCCCTCATTGCCGGAGGTCATCCATGCTCAAGCACGCACGCGCTGCCTTATGTGTCGTTTTCGCAGCAGCCAGTGCCTGGTCGGCCGCGCATGCCGACGAGGCGCCGGTGGCCTTGCGCGACGAACTGGTGAAGACCACGCAGGCGCTGATGGATGCGTTGCCGACCGGTGACAAGGCGCCCTGGGAGCGCTGGGTCACGGACGATGCCGTGATCATCGATGAATTCGGCCGGGTGGCCGGCAAGGCCGAGACCATCGCTTCGCTCCATCGATTTCCGGCGGGTGTTGCCGGCAGCATGGAGATGCGCGATCCGCACGCATGGCTGCATGGGGAAACGGCCTTGCTCAGCGTGGAGGAGTACGAGCGCGAATCGTATTACGGGCAGTCGTTCGTGGTGAGGTACCGGTCGCTGCTCACCTTCGTGAAGCAATCTGGCCAGTGGAAGCTGGCGGGCGCACAGGACGTCACCATTCCCACCCCTCCGCCGAAGCTGGACGTGCCTGGCCTGGTACCTGCCGATTATGTGGGCACTTATCGCTACGCACCGGGCCGGGCCTGGACGGTGTCGGTCGATCATGGCGTGCTGGGCATCGTCACGCGTCAGGGTGGCCCGGCGAATGTGCTGCAGCCGGTGGCCCGGGATGTTTTCATGGGCAGCGATGACGAGCGGAACCTGATGATCTTCCAGCGCGACGGACAGGGCAGGGTCACGGCGCTGGTCGAGCGGCGCAAGTTCAACGACCTGAGGCTGGGCCGGGAAAACTGACCGGGATTTAGCTTCCTCTTGATACAACAAAGCGTTTCGATATCACCCGCAAAGGGCGCGCATGGTGCGTCTCCCGGCTTTCTGTCGCGACGGGAGGGTCGGGTGTTAGGCGATCATGGATGCCAATATCGCGGCCATGGATGACTTCGTCATGCCCAGGACGCTCGGCAAGGGGCGTACCTACGTCTACCTGTTCCCGTGGCGCGAGCAGGATCTGCTGAAGGTCGGGTTTTCGCGGCAGCCGCTGGTGCGCCTGCGCACCTTGCATCGGCGGTTCTTCGACGTGTTCGACCTGGATCGCGGTTGCCTGCTGGAAACCGGGCGCCTGGCGCAGGCACGGAAGATCGAGCGCGACATCATCCTGCGTCATGCGGAGCAGCGCTCGCCGCCCCCGCTGGTGATTCCCGATGCGGCGGCGGGCTACAGCGAATGGTTTCGCGGTGTGTGCCCGGAAGTGACTGCGGCCCTGCATGAAGCCGCTGCGCGCGAAAGTGTTGAGCTGCGCTCGCTGCGCGACTGGCTGCAGCAATGGTTCGAAAGCCGGGGTGATGGGCTGTACGAGTGGTCGCTGCGCATGCTGGAGGCCATGGAGTATGAAACCTTCAACGTGCCGCCGGAGTTGCAGAGGGGCGAAGCCGCACGCTCGTTGCGCTACGTGATGGATGCCTGCGAGGCCGTGGGGTTGTCGTTGCCGCGCTTTTTCCCGGATGACGCACTGGCCTGGCGCGCGACCCTGCCGTGAGGTGCAAGCCCCGTCACGGCACCTGATTCACCAGCGGAGGCGGGCGCGGGCTTTGGCGGCGCGTTCACCCATGTGGATGCCGGCCCAGGCCACGCCAAAGGTCAATGGCAGTACAGCAAGTCGCAACAATGGCGGCAGCAGCCCGCTGCTGGCCAGCATGAGGCAGGCCAGGATCAGCAGCAGATCTGCGCGCAGGCGGCGCCGCCTGCAATCAGCGACCTTGCGCATGTAGATGGCGACCGCTTCGTCAAACGCTGCCCGCTCTCCGAGCGACGGCATGCTCCGTTCACGCGTGGCCAATAGACGCATTCGCCTTACCCCCTGCCAACGCCGTTGTGGCGCTTGCAGGCATGTTAGGCAGGCCGAAGGTGATGGCCGGATCAAGGAATCGTGTGGGTGGAGTTCAACGCGACAATCCGCCAAACCGGTCGCGTTGCGTCTCACGCATCCTTGCGCGTACGGAACGCCACGCTGACGCGCGGACCCATGGCGTAGGTCTGTTTGGGAATGCCGTGGTCGTAGTGCAGCTGCGTGTCCCAGCTCATCCACAGCAGGCTGCCGGCAGCCAGGTCCAGGTCCAGTCGACGCGGTGCTAGGTGCTTCTTGTTGCGGATGTGCATCCGTCGCGTGGCGCCCAGCGAGAGCAGGACGATCGGGTGACCTTCCTGCAGGTCGCCCAGGCGGTCGTTGTGCATGGCCACGCTGTCATGCTCGTTGCGATACAGGTTCAGGCCGATGCTGTTGAACGGCTCGCCCGTGCGGCGGCGCACCCGATCGAGCACGACGTCCAGCGGCCATGGCAGCGCCGGGTCACCGGCAGAGAAATGCGCGGTAAGGCGTGGCACGTCCAGTTCGCGCTCGTACATCAGCCGCCGCTGCTGGCGCCAGATCGGGCTGTCGAGCAGGTGTTCGAGCCACTGCTCCGCCTCCCGGGCGTCGATCACGTTCTCCTCGTACACGATCCGGCCGCTGGCATCGTCCAGCAGCACGAGCGGTCCTTGGGTGAACAGTGAAAGTTGAGACACGGTATAGGGGCGTGGCGCGAGTCGGGGCCTACTCCATATGGGGATGGCGGCGCTCAATTCGAGGGGCGTCGGCGGCGCCCTTCGGTGTCGCGCGTGGCGAATTCAGATGGCTTTGCAGGAGAGCGCTGCAGCGAGCCGTTGCGGCAGTTCCGTGAAGTGCCTGGCGACAGATGGCATGGCTACGTCATGCGGCAGCTGGCCATAACCCCAGTCCGCGAAGATGCCGGGTATGCCGTAGCTGCGTGCGGCCGCCAGGTCGACGACGTTGTCGCCGATCATCACGGCGGGAACGTCGTGCAGGCCGGCGCGATGCAGGGTCTGGTGGATGTGGCACGGGTCGGGCTTCTGTCGTTCCACCGTGTCGCCACCACAGACGGCGGCGAAAAGGTCCAGCACCTCGAGATGCCCCAGCATGGCGATGGCCGCAGTCTCGATCTTGTTGGTGCACACGGCCAGTTGCCATCCGTCCCGCACAAGCAAATCCAACGTGTCGCGGGCGCCCGGATAGAGTTGCGCGCCCGCCTCCGCGTGGGTCAGGCAATCCTGCACGAACGCCTCGATATCGCCCGCGACGGGCGATGTCTGGCGCAAGGCGTATGCTCGGCGTGCAAAAGCGGCCAGGCCATCGCCGAGCAAGGGGATGGCTTCGTCACGCTGCAGCGGTGCGATGCCCCGTCCGTGCAGGCGACGATTGATGGCCAGCGCAATGCCGTCGACGGAATCGACCAGGGTGCCGTCAAGATCGAAGATGGCCACGCGCCCGGCCTTGTGAGGCGATGCTGCGTCGCCCGCGCAACCTCGGGTCGGCCTGTTATCCATTGGCCAGTGCCGCCATGCCCGCCCTGGCGATTTCCTCGTCGTGTTGCGGCGTGTCTGCCGAAACGCCGATGGCACCCACGATATGTCCGTCGACTTCGATGGGAACGCCACCGCGCATCAGCACAAAGCCGCGCGCCGACAGCACTGCCGGCCGCTGGCCGTTGGCGGCATCTTCCAGTGCGCCGCTGGGGCGGCGGAACAGGGCGGCAGTGCGCGCCTTGGCCGGGGCAAGGTCGACGCCGGCCAGCACGGCAGCGTCATCCATGCGAACCAGCACGATGGGCAGGCCGCTGGCGTCAACGACGGAGATCACGCAGGGCCAGCCCTGCGACTTGGCCTTGGCCTCCGCGCTGTCGGCGATGCGTTTGGCGGCGCTCAGGGTCAGTACGGGTTGCGTGGGCAGGGTCATGGCGGCGGCTGCAAGAGGGAGGGTGACGGCGGTTCCGATCAAGGAGCCGATGGCAAGCAGGCGAAGGCGGTTCTTCATGAAAACATCTCGCGGGATGGGTGCGCCTATTCAAGCCTTTCGGGCGTTCCCGTGCATTGCCAGTTCATGGGATTACAATTAGGCAATACCTAATGAAGAGGCGCATGGCATGGAGCTTCGGCACCTGCGGTACTTCATTGCCGTCGCGGAGGAGTTGCACTTTGCGAGGGCGGCGGAGCGACTGGGCATCGCAGCGCCCACCCTCACCGTGCAGATCCAGGAGCTGGAGCAGGCGCTGGGCGCGCGCCTGTTACTCCGCTCGAAGCGATCCGTAGCACTGACGCCCGCCGGCGAGGCGTTCCTCGGCGAGGCCCGGTTGGCCGTAACCCAGTTCGAGCGCGCGCGCAGCGTCGGGCAGCGCGCAGGGCGCGGCGAGATCGGTCGCATCGAAGTGGGCTACGTGGGCTCTGCGGCGTATTCCGGTGCGCTGCAGGCGCAGGTGCAGCGGTTTCGCGCGGCAAGGCCTGAAGTGGAGATCGTGGCCACCGAGCATCCCATGGAGGTCCTGCCGGCCATGCTGGAAGAAGGCAGGATCGACGTGGGCTTTGTTCGCCTGCCGATGCGCCTGCCCGCCCCGCTGGCGTCGCATGCGTTGGTGCACGACGTTTTCTGCGTGGCCTTGCCGTCCCGGCATGCGCTGGTGGCTGTCGCCGGGCCGCTCGCGGCGCGGTCGCTGGCGGGTGAGCGTTTCATCGTGCCGGAGCAGCCATTGGGAACCTATGAGGTGGGACGGCGCGGGCGTTTCACTCCGCGCATCGGTGCTGTGCCCGGGAGTCTGGTGGCGGTGCTGACCCAGGTGTCGGTAGGTGCGGGTGTCGCCATCGTTCCCAGTGTGCTCAAGGACGTGATCGACATGCCGGGCGTCCGCTTCAGGCCGCTGGCTGGCAAACCGGTCGCATCAGGCGTGGCGGTGGTCTTTCGCAGGCAGGAGCGTTCGGCGGCAGTCGCTGCGTTTATCCAGCAGGTGCGTGCAACAGCGGCGCTCTCGGTAGTCTATCCGCAGCGCGGCTGAGGTCCGGCCTGCATCGGCACGCAAGGCCGGCGCTTGCGGGCGCCGGCCATTTTCAGGATGGCCTCTCAGGTGCCCTGTGCCGGTGCGGCAGACAAGTGCAGTGCCGCGCGCAGTTCGGTGCGGGCGGCTTCGTAGTCGCCATGCCAGTCGGCCCGATTCAATACTTCGGCGCCGATCACCGTGCCGGCAAGACGGCCGGCTTCCACGTCGCTGGGATAGTGCGCGCCCATCACGATGCGGTGCTGCGCATACAGGTCGGCACGGGCGAAGATCTCCGTGCGCTTCTCCGGGACCATGTTGGCCAGCAGCACGGCCGTGGTGTAGGCAAAGGTGGCATGCCCGCTCGGATAGCTCCAGTCGTCCGCCTTCTCCTTGGCCAGCGGGTGTACCTGGCTGGATGTCACCGAGGGGCGGGCGCGTCGCCAGTAGAGCTTGGCCTCCGCTACCTCGGTCTTGTCGAGTCGGGCGACGAGATCGAAGAAGGCCGCCGTCTTCGGCAGAGTGGCTGGCTGCATCGCAGGGTCAAGCACGTCCGCAAAGCGGAACACGGAGCGTTCCACGTCTGCCTTGGCTGCGGCTTGTTCCTCGGCGGTTCGCGAGCGCTGCACGGCGAGTACGGCCTGCAGGTCCTTGCTGGCCTGGGGCGATCCCGCCGCCGGTGGTGGCGGCAGCAGGGTTGCCAGTTCCAGCATAGGGTGGCTGGCATCGCCGCCATCGGCCATGGCGGGTTGGCTGGCGATCAACGCCAGCAACAGGAGTGCAGGGATCTTCATCAGAACAGGTCGGCCGAGATGGTGAAGTTGAAGTTGCGCGCCGGGATGGTCCAGTACAGCGGTGTGCCGTCGGCGCCGGTGGTGCCGGCCAGGGCGTTGATGTGGGTGTTGTTGAAAAGATTGTTGAGCTGCACGCCGATCTTGAAGTCTTTCACGTCGGTCATGTGTGGGTCGAACTTGTAGCTGGCGGCAAAGTTGGTGATCGCGTAGCCGCCAATCGGCGTGTCATCTTCGGCGTTGGCCGTGTAATAGGTCTTGCCGACAAACTTGTCGACCAGCGATGCGTAGAGGGTTCCGTCGTTGTAGATGAAGCCCATGGCCGAGGTCTTGTGCGGCGTGTTGGCATTCCACTGGTTGTCCGTGGTCTGGATCGCGCGGTTGAGCGACCCGTTGGCGTAGATGCTGAAGCCGGCGCCCAGCAGGTAGGTGCCTTCCAGTTCCAGGCCTTTGTAGTGCACGCCGCCACCGTTGTAGAACTCGGTGATGCCACCGACCTTGTGGCTCTGGACGAAGTTGTTGAAGTCGATCTTGTAGACGTCGCCCGACAGGGTCAGGCGGTCGTTGGTCCAGGTGGTGCCGAGCTGGATGTTGGTGGTTTTCTCAGGCGCCACGGCACTGTCGGAAACCGCCGGGTTCGGCACGTACAGCAGGTTCAGGTTGGGTGCCAGGTATCCCTTGGCCCACTGCGCGTAAGCCGTCCATTCGGAGGTAAACGTGTAGTGGAATGAAGCCGAGGGAAGGGTGGCGTTCCACTTTTTGGAGTAGGTGAGCGGCGTGCCGGTCTTCTGGTTCACCGAGGCGTCCAGATCGCGCTCGAAGTTGTTGTACTTCACGCCGCCAATGACATACGCGCTGTCCGTGATGTTCCACTGGTACTCCAGGAACGGCTGGATGGTGACAAGCGTGTCGTTCATGCGGCGATCCGCGGCGGCTTCCTGCAGCGTGGCGGCAGCGGGGTTCACGATGGGGTTGAACTGGTTGAGCGTGTCGTCGAACTCATACAGCCAGCGGATATCGTCCTGATGGTCGTACCACACGCCGGCACGCAGTTCGCCTGGACCGAGTTCCTTGCCGACGCGGAAAATGTCGCCCCACGAGCGGTTTGTGTTGCGCATGTGCTGGCCGGGCACGTTGTCGGCGCCGTACGCCGTGCCGTTCGGCGTTTCACCGTTCGGGTCATAGCCGTTGTAGCCGAAGTGGTTATAGCCGTAGGTGTAGACCTTGTTGTCGATGGTCCAGCCATCGAAAGCCGAATGCAGGCCGACATAGCCGAGATTGGTGTTGATCTCGTCCTTGTTGTAGCCGTAGTAGGACTGGCTGGTCGGGTCGTTGTTCAGGCCGTAGTTGTTGCCGTACTGCGCAATCTGCTCCTTGGTGGCGCCGGGCGGCACGTACTGGTGCAGGTTGTTGGCCATGGCGACGAAGGTCAGCGTGGTGTTTTCGCCTAGCGGCTGGACCACCTTGGCGAACACCGTCTGCCGGCGCTGGCCGGAATAGGTGAGGTAACCGTCCGACGAACTGTTCTGCAAATTGATCACCGCGCTGGTGCCGCTGCTGGTGAACGCGCCCGTGTTGATGGTCGCGCCCTGTACGGCCGTCTCCCAGCTGCCGAGGCTGATGTACGGGTTGATGCCGAACTGGTTCTGCGGGTTGAGCGAATCGACCGAAATGGTGCCGCCGAACGTGGCATTGCCCAGCGTGCCAGCCGTGCCCGGGCCGCGATCCACCGTCACTGCGTTGGTCTGCTGGTTGGTGAAGTAGGACGTGGAGTGGTGCGTGAAGTCGTTGGAGTCCATCCACGGGATGCCGTCGAACGTCACGTTGTACTGACCATCCTGGAAGCCGCGGATGGAGACCACGGCTGCTTCCATCAGGCCCGCGCCATTCGGCGTCACCGTGTACACGCTGGGTGCAATGGACGCGATGTCGGTGTAGTCGCCGGTGGGAGGAACGTTTTCCTGGATATAGGTGCGGCTGATGATCGACTGCGGCTGGGTGGCCACCATCGATGCCTGTGACGGGGCGATGTTGGTCACTGTGTCGGTGCCGGTCACCTGTACGGCATCCAGGCTCTTGGCCTGTTGCGGCGTGGCGCTGGAATCCGTTGCGCCATTATCTGCGGCCCACGCGGGTGTGCCGATGGCGGCGGCCAGGCAGAGAGCAAGCGTGCCGCGAGCGAGCCCGTTGGGCCCGAAGTTATGCCGTGTCATGGAGTGCCCTTTTTCTTGTGGTTCTAAAGGTGTCGAAACGGGGCGACACCGTAGGGCTGGTGCATGACAATTTGGCAACAAAATGATTATTCGAAAATCAATTAGATAATCGCATAATGTTGCGCTAAGTTTATTATAAGTATTGCCGTGAGAACTGACTAATGGATTTGTAAGTTTTGTTAATTCAATTAATAAGCTGAATATAAGTATTGCTTGCCTGGCGATGACCTCCCTCGTCGCACGGCGTGGTGGCTTCGCGCACGTGTGTCTCCGTCATGGTCGCTGAGGCAGGGTCGATAGACAGCGGGCCATCTCCCTGCAGGGCTACTGCGTTGCCGAGGGCGCGCCAGGCGCGCTCGAACTGCGCCGCCGCGATCGGCCTGCTCAGCGCGGCAAGTCGTGACGAGATCCTGGCTGTCACGGGTTCCTCGACGGCTGAAAGCCTTGCGCCTTCCTTGCGAAGGGCGAGTTGCAGCGGCGCGAAGCGCGGATGACTCGTGCACGTGACACGTGTGGCGGATTGGCGTCATCTACCTGATCGGGTAGGCATGATTTGCCACGATCGGGGGTAGGTCGCCGCGATGTAGTGAAGAAGAATGAGGCAGGGCGGCGGCATGGCCATCGCCTTCAGATCCATTCGTCACCGCGTCGCGGCCATCGCAAGCCGATGGGCGCCGCACATTGTTTTTCAGTACGCGTTCTGCGTTCGAGTCGTGCATCAGGAGAGCCCGTATGTCGAGCAATGATTTTCAGATGGACGTCGACCCCGCCAGGCGAGCGTTTCTCGGCGGCATGGCCGCAGCGTCCGCGGCACTGGTGCTCCCCGTGGCAGGTCTTTCCATGCCATCCCCCGCCGTCGCTGCGACGGCGCCCATGCGTCTCCCACAAGGAAATAACCACATGAGCACGATCACCACAAAAGATGGCACCCAGATCTATTACAAGGACTGGGGACAGGGGCAGCCCGTCGTGTTCTCGCATGGCTGGCCGCTGACGGCTGACGCATGGGATGCGCAGATGTTCTTCCTCAGCTCGCACGGCTACCGCACCATCGCGCACGATCGTCGCGGTCATGGCCGTTCCGGCCAGCCGTGGAACGGCAATGACATGGATACCTATGCCGACGATCTGGCCGAGCTGATCGAAAAGCTGGACCTGAAGAACATCGTGATGGTGGGCCACTCCACCGGTGGCGGCGAAGTGGCGCACTACATCGGTCGCCATGGCAATGCGCGCGTGGCCAAGGCCGTGCTGGTGGGCGCCGTGCCGCCGATCATGCTGAAGACGGCCGCCAACCCGGGCGGCCTGCCCATGGAAGTGTTTGACGACATCCGCGCGAAGACGCTGGCTGATCGCTCGCAGTTCTTCAAGGATCTGTCGGGCCCGTTCTTCGGCGCCAACCGCCCGGACAGCAAGGCCACGCAGGGCATGCGTGATTCGTTCTGGTGGCAGGGCATGACGGGTGGCCTCAAGGGCCTGTATGACTGCATCAAGCAGTTCTCCGAAGTGGATTACACCCCGGACTTGAAGAAGATCGAGGTGCCCACGCTGGTGATCCATGGCGACGACGACCAGATCGTGCCGATCGATGATTCCGGTCGCCTCTCCGCCAAGATCATCAAGCACGCCACGCTGAAGGTTTACCCGGGCGCACCGCATGGCCTGGCATCGACGCACGCCGAGCAGCTCAACAAGGATCTGCTCGAGTTCATCCGCTCGTGATCCATCCGGCCGTGCCGCTGACCCGTGTCGGCGGTGCGGTCACTTCGTACTCTGGAGGTCTGCCATGTCCATCGTCGCCACGCCCACCCCGGGCAAGAAACTGCTCTCGCCCACGGATCACGCCCTGATCCTGATCGACTTCCAGTCGCAGATGTCGTTCGCCACGCATTCCATCGATGCGGTCACGCTGCGCAATAACGCTGCCCTCATTGCCCATGCTGCGGCCAGCTTCAAGGTGCCGACCGTCCTTACCACCGTGGCCGAGAAGAGCTTCTCCGGTCCGATGTTCAGTGAGATCACCGAGCCGTTCCCGGGCCAGGCGTTGCTGGATCGCACCTCCATGAATACCTGGGAAGACGCCGCTGTGATCAAGCGCGTCAACGAGATCGGCAAGGATCGCCTGGTGTTCGCCGGCTTGTGGACGTCGGTGTGCATCGTGGGCCCGACGCTGTCGGCGTTGGACCAGGGCTTCGAGGTCTACGTGATTGCCGATGCCTGCGGCGATGTCTCCGACGAGGCACACAACCGCGCCATGGAGCGCATGATCCAGGCGGGCGCCATCCCGATGACCTCGGTGCAGTACCTGTTGGAACTGCAGCGCGACTGGGCGCGCACGGAAAGCTACGAAAGCACCACCGGCATCGCGCAGCGCTTTGGCGGTGCGTACGGCCTGGGCATCACCTATGCCAAGAGCATGTTCGGCGCCCACGAAGGCTGATAGCTGTCGCTGTTTTGGAGCAAGGCCATGAAAATCTACGTCATCTCGCTCGCCGCCGGCATGCTGGTCGGCGTCATCTATGGCCTGTTACAGGTTCGCTCGCCGGCGCCGCCCCTGGTGGCGCTGGTTGGCCTGCTGGGCATCCTGTTCGGTGAGCAGCTGCCGCCGCTGGTGAAGAATGTGCTGCATCGCCAGGCCGCGCCGGTCACCTGGTTGCGTGAACAGGTCGGGCCGCACATGTGTGGCGAGTTGCCCACGGCCAGGCGCGTCGCGCAAAGCAGCGTGCCGGAGGAGTCGCAGTCATGACGCCTGCCACGCCCGTGCCCGAACTGATTCTTCATGGCGGGCGTTTCACCACGCTGGATCGCTCCCAGCCGGAAGCGAACGCCGTGGCGATGGCCGACGGTCGCTTCGTGGCCGTGGGCAGCGCTGCGGACGTTATGGCGCTGGCTGGGCCTGCGACGCGCGTGATCGACCTCAAGGGCCAGCGCGTGTTGCCGGGCCTGATCGACAACCACCTGCACATCATCCGTGGCGGCCTCAACTACAACCTGGAGCTGCGCTGGGATGGCGTGCGCTCGCTGGCCGATGCCATGGCCATGCTGAAGCAGCAGGTAGCCATCACGCCCGCGCCGCAGTGGGTGCGTGTGGTGGGCGGCTTCACCGAGCACCAGTTCGCCGAGAAGCGGTTGCCGACCATTGACGAACTCAACGCCGTGGCGCCGGATACGCCGGTGTTCCTGTTGCACTTGTACGACCGCGCCATTCTCAATGGTGCCGCCCTGCGAGCCGTGGGTTACACCAGAGACACGCCGGAACCGCCGGGCGGGCAGATCACGCGCGACGGCGCAGGCAACCCCACGGGCTTGCTGCTGGCCAAGCCGAACGCGTCCATTCTCTATGCGACGCTGGCCAAGGGGCCGAAGCTTCCCTACGAGTACCAGCTCAATTCCACGCGCCATTTCATGCGCGAGCTGAACCGGCTTGGGGTGACGGGCGCCATCGATGCCGGTGGTGGCTTCCAGAATTACCCCGATGACTATGCGGTCATCGAACAGCTGGCCCGAGAAAACCAGCTGACCATCCGTCTTGCCTACAACCTGTTCACGCAGAAGCCGAAGCAGGAGAAGGACGACTTTCTCAACTGGGCGCGTAGCTCCCGGTACAAGCAAGGCGATGATTATTTCCGCCACAACGGCGCCGGCGAAATGCTGGTGTTCTCGGCAGCCGACTTCGAGGATTTCCGCCAGCCGCGGCCCGACATGCCGCCGCAGATGGAGGGCGACCTGGAAGAAGTGGTGCGCGTACTGGCGGAGAATCGCTGGCCGTGGCGCATGCATGCCACCTATGACGAAACCATCAGTCGCGCGCTGGATGTGTTCGAGAAGGTCAATCGTGATATCCCGCTGCAGGGCCTGAACTGGTTCTTCGATCACGCCGAAACCATCTCGGAGCGCTCCATCGACCGCATTGCCGCACTCGGCGGCGGCGTGGCGGTGCAGCACCGCATGGCTTACCAGGGTGAGTACTTCGTCGAGCGCTACGGTGCCGCCGCCGCACAGGCCACGCCACCGGTAAAGCGCATGCTGGAGAAGGGCCTGCGCACCTCGGCGGGCACGGATGCCACGCGCGTCGCCTCGTACAACCCATGGGTGTCGCTATCGTGGCTGGTCACGGGCAAGACAGTGGGTGGCCTGTCGATGTATCCGCGCAGCAACTGCCTGGATCGCGAAACCGCGCTGCGCATGTGGACCGAGCACGTTACCTGGTTCTCCAACGAGGTAGGCAAAAAAGGCCAGATCAAGGTGGGCCAGCTTGCCGACCTGATCGTGCCGGACCGCGACTTCTTCGCCTGTCCCGAGGCCGATATCGCCGATACCACCTCCGTGCTCACCATCGTGGGTGGGCGGGTGGTGTACGGCAGCGGCGGCTTCAGCCAGTACGAAGAGGTGACCGTGCCGCCGGCCATGCCGGAATGGTCGCCTGTACGCGTGTATGGCGGTTACGCGGGGTGGGCGCAGCAGCGTGGTGCATCTCCCGTGGCCGAGCGCGTGGCGTGTGGTTGCGATCATGCCTGTGGCGTGCATGGTCACCAGCACGCAACGGCGTGGTCGAGCCGCCTGCCTGTTTCCGATCTCAAGTCGTTCTGGGGCGCGCTGGGCTGCGCGTGCTGGGCGGTCTAGGAGCGGCGGCCGTGGCATCGCAACAGGAGCGGTCGCCGTCGCTTGCAGTGCGCTGGGCCTGGCCCTTCGCCACACCGGTGGCTCACTGGCTGGCATTGCTGGGTCTGTGCGCGGCGTATCTGCAGGG
The DNA here is from genome assembly GCF_014297575.1 of Dyella telluris. Lineage (NCBI taxonomy): Bacteria > Pseudomonadati > Pseudomonadota > Gammaproteobacteria > Lysobacterales > Rhodanobacteraceae > Dyella > Dyella telluris. The sequence goes on from NZ_CP060412.1 coordinate 4,409,761, forward strand.
TGGCCTGCAGAAAGCCCTCGACTTCGGCGGAGCCGTGGCTGAGACCGCGCACTTCGGGCTGCATCCGGCCGCGCCCGTCGCGGCAGCGGTGATCGCCCTGGAGCTTGGCGCGTCGCTGGCCATCCTTACGGGTCGCTGCCGCTGGCTGGGTGCCTTGTTGCTTGCCGCCTTCACGCTGGCTGCCACGTTCCTCGCCAACCGGTTCTGGTCAGCGCCGGCCGCCGAGCGCTTCGCGCTGGAAAACGGCTTCTTCGAACACCTTGGCCTGGTGGGCGGATTCCTGCTGGTGGCGTGGCAGGATCTGCGCAGCCTGGGTGCAGGCTCGTCGACACCGGCCGCATCATGACATCCACAAGGAGCATCCCCATGCGTACGACCTCTGCAATATTGGCTTTCGCCATCGGCACCGCCTCCGCGCTGTCCTCCGTGCCCGTGCTGGCCAAGGAGGTCGTCACGCCGATGGTCGCCGTGGGCGCGCAGTACGACACCACGCACGTCTACGTGGCGCCTGCCGATGTCGATCGCTTCGTTGCCTCTTTCGTGGGCACCTTTGGCGGGCAGAGCACGAAGCAGGGCATTGCCACCGTCACGCCGACGCCCAGCAGCACCAGTACCCAGCTGCTGCAGACGCCGGTGGGTACCGTATCGTTGTTCGGTTTCCGCACGCCCATTCCCCATCCGTTCGGCGGCGAGCGCACCGGTTACCTGGTGACGGACATGGACGTGGCGATCAAGGCAGCACGCGCTGCCGGTGCCGACGTGATCGTGCAGCCGTTCCCCGATCCCATCGGCCGTGATGCCGTGGTGCAGTGGCCGGGTGGTGTGAACATGCAGTTGTACTGGCATACCACGCCGCCGAACTACGCTGCTTTCCAGACCGTTCCCGAAAACCGCGTGTATGTGTCGCCGGATCGTGCGGATGCCTTCGTGAAGAGTTTCATGGCGTTCTCTCATGGCAAGGTGGTTTCCGATGAGGCCAGGGCGCCGGGCGTGGAAATCGGCCGTAACGGTGATACCTATCGACGCATCCGCCTCGAATCCACCTTTGGCAAGGTCACGGTATTGGTGACCGATGGCCACCTGCCGTATCCGTATGGGCACGAGATGACCGGCTACGAAGTGGCCAGCCTCGCCGATACGCTGACCAAGGCGAAGGGCCTTGGCGTCAGGGTGCTCGTGGAGCCGTATACCAGCGAAGGCCGCGAGTCGGCCGTTGTGGAGTTCCCGGGCGGTTACGTGGCGGAGATTCACGCCAGCGCGAGCCATTGAGTCGACATGCAGGGACGAAGGGCTCAGGCCCTTCGGTCCATGAGATGCGGGCCATGAGTAGTGGAATGCTGGCGTGAGGCGCCAAATGACCATGGCCGGCGTACTCGGCGCCGTCCTTGCGGCGGGCGCGATGCCCCTGCATGCGCAGCAGGATGCGTCGGCCGATTCGACCCTGGCTGCTTCCGTGCAGGACGCTACCGCGCGTCCTGCCGTTCGCAGCAATCGTTGGCAGGAAGATTGGTCGGTGCTGACCGATCCTGCCCTGCGCACGCAAGGGGGTGATGCGCTCAAATACATCGCGTTGAGTGCCGGCGACCCGGGAACGTATCTGTCGTTTGGCGTGAACCTGCGCGAACGGGTGGAGATGTCGGACGCGGCGAGCTTCGGCATCGGCCACGTTCCGAACGACAGCTATCTATTGCAGCGTTTCCAGCTGCATGCGGACCTGCATTTCGCCCACTACTGGCAGGCCTTCGTGCAGGTGGAGGATGCCCGCACGGTCAACAAGCAGGTGATCGGCGGAGCCGACCGCAATCCGTGGGACCTGCGCCTGGCCTTCCTCGCCTATGTGCGCACGTTCGATGCGGGCACCTTCAAGGCGCGCGTGGGGCGACAGGATTTCGCCTTCGACCTGCAGCGCTTCGTGTCGCTGCGTGATGGCCCGAATGTGCGCCAGTCGTTTGATGCCGCGTGGGTGGATTGGGAAACCGGCAAGTGGCGCTTCATCGCCTTCGTCAGCCAGCCCGTGCAGTACTCGGATCTGCATCCGTTCGATGACACGTCGAACCGACATTTCCGTTTCGACACCTTGCGCGTGGAACGCCTGGTGTGGGGCAAGGACGAGCTGTCGGCGTACTACTCGCTGTATGCCCGCGACAACGCGCGTTACCTCGATGCCACAGGCAGCGAGCATCGTGATGTCTATGACGTGCGCTTCGCCGGCAGTCAGGCCGGTGTCGACTGGGACGCGGAAGGCATGCTGCAGCGCGGCCATGTCGGCAGCAAGGACATCGATGCGTGGGGCGCAGGCGCGCGTATCGGCTACACCTGGGACATGCACTGGCTTCCGCGGCTTGGCCTGCAAGTGGATGGGGCATCCGGTGACCGTCATCCGGGCGATGACAAGCTGGGTACCTTCAATCCGCTCTTTCCCAACGGCTATTACTTCACGCTGGCCGGCTTCACGGGTTACACCAACCTGATCCACCTCAAGCCGAGCGTGACGGTGAAACCCGTGTCGAAACTCACGCTGATGGGCGCGGTGGGTTTTCAGTGGCGCCAGACCACGGCCGACGCGGTCTACGTGCAACCCAATATTCCCTTGCCCGGCACGGCAGGGAAAGGCGGGCGCTGGACAGGTGTCTACGCGCAGGTGCGTGCCGATTACGCCTTCAACGCCAACTTCACCGGAGCGGTGGAAGCTGTGCATTACAACGCCGGTCATGCCATACGCGATGCTGGCGGTCGCGATGGCGATTACGTCGGCGTCGAAGGGAAATTCATGTGGTAACGCCACACGCAACCGGGTCGGGCCCGGAAGGATTGCATTCGCATGGCTGAAAAAACCTGGTTGCCGACCATCCTCAGTGTCATGGCCGGTTACGTCGATACGGCTGGCTTCCTCGCACTGCATGGCCTGTTCACGGCGCATGTGACGGGCAACTTCGTCACCATTGGTGCGGCGCTGGTATCCGGGGCGTCGGGCGTGGTGGCCAAGCTGCTTGCCTTGCCGGTGTTCTGCCTGTTCGTGATTGGTGCACGCCTGCTGCGTTACCAGCTCATGGCGCGTGACCTGCCCGTGGTGCGGTCGCTGCTGACGATCAAGCTGGTCCTCTTCGTGGTGGCGATGCTGCTCGCCCTGCATTACGGGCCGTTCCCGCGTGTGGACAGCTGGTCGTCGACCCTGACCGGGATGATCCTGGTGGGTGCCATGGCGATCCAGAACGCCTTGCATCGCGTGCATCTGGGCAGTGCGCCGCCTTCCACGCTGATGACGGGCACCACCACGCAGATGATGCTGGACGTGGGTGATCGACTGCGCGGTGTGCCGGTTGATCAAAAGAGCGCGCTAGACGCGCGGCTGAAGAAAATGGGCGTGGCCGTGCTGGCCTTTGCCATCGGCTGTGCCGGTGGAGCGGTGTGTTACGCCTTTGGCTCCATGTGGTGCTTCGCGGTGCCGCCGGTGCTGGCTGCGGCCGCACTGATGCGACACGGAGATGCGCCGCCCGACGTGGCGACGAAGTGACGGGAGCTGCCAGTCGGGTTCTGTCGTCGCTGCCGTCAACGATGCGCGATGGCGCAAGGGATATCGTGGCGCGCCGTTCTACCGGCGCGCCGGACCTCACGAGACCTGCACGGCCTGCTTGCGCGCATGCCCCAGCCACGCGAGCGCGAGGCCGGATGCCGCCAGCAATGCTCCGGCGATGGGCACGGCTGCATAACCCAGCCCCAGGCTGATGACGCCGCCGCCCAGTGCGGCACCCAGCGCATTGCCAAGATTGAAGGCGCCGACGTTGATTGACGACGCCAGTCCCGGTGCGTCGGTGGCGGCCTGCATCACGCGCATCTGCAGCGGTGGCACCACGGCGAAGGTGGCGGCGCCCCACACCAGCAGGCCGATGGCTGCGGTGACATGCGTGGTGAATGCCAATGGCAGTATCACCATGATGACCGCCAGCGCGGCGAGCAGCAGCTTGGTGGCGCCATCCAGCGACCAGTCTGCCAGCCGTCCACCCACCACGTTGCCGATGGTGAAGCCGATGCCGATCAGGGACAGCGATAGCGCGATGAACATGTCCGATGCGCCGGTGAGGTCGCTCAGTACCGGCGCCACATAGGTGTACAGCGTGAACATGGCGCCCGCGCCGAGCACGGTGGTGCCCATCGCCAGCAGCACGGCCGGATGAAGGATGGCCTTCAGCTCCCGTCCCAGGTTCGGTGGCGTGCCGCGTTCGCAGGCGGGCAGGGCAAGGCGCAGCGCGATGATGGCGAGCACGCCCAGCGCAGCCGTTCCCGCAAACGCCTGTCGCCAGCCCAGCTGCTGGCCTATCCATGTTGCCGCGGGCACGCCGCCGATGTTCGCGATGGTCAGGCCCATGAACATGGCGGCCACCGCGCTGGCCTGTTTCTCCTTGGGTACCAGGCTGGCCGCGACCACGGCGCCGAGTCCGAAGAACGCGCCGTGGTTGAGGCTGGTGACCAGTCGCGACAGCAACAGCGTGGTGTAGTTGGGCGCGATGGACGAGAGCAGGTTGCCCACGGTGAAAATGCTCATCAGCAACATCAGTGCCGTGCGCTTGCGAAACCGGCTGAGCAGCAGGGTCATCACCGGCGCGCCTACCATGACGCCTACGGCGTACGCGGTGATGAGCATGCCGGCCGTGGGAATGTTGACGCCGACGCCCTTGGCGATCACGGGCAGTAGCCCCATGGGCGTGAACTCCGTGGTACCGATGCCGAAGGCACCGATGGCGAGTGCCAGCAAGGCTGCTCTGGGTTTCATCACGAACTCCTGTCAGATCTCGTCGGGTAGCGGAGCGTGCGGGGACACCAGCCCCTGTTCGCGCAACGCCTGCCAGAACGACACAGGAATCGTTGCCTCGGCCAGTGCAAGGTTCTCGGCGATCCGGCTGGGACGACTGGCGCCGGGAATAACGGCGGCCACCACCGGATGCGCCAGTGAAAACTGCAGCGCGGCTGCGCGGATGTCTACCCCATGCTGTGCCGACAAAGCGCGAAGGTGCTCGACGCGGGCAAGGATCTCCGGCGTGGCCTTCTGGTATTCATAGTGCTCGCCGCCAGCCAGGATGCCGGAGTTGTATGGGCCGCCAACCACGATGCGGGCGCCGCGCTTTGCGCTGGCCGGCATCAGTTCCTGCAGGGCATCGGCGTGGTCGAGCAGGGTGTAGCGGCCGGCGATCAGGAAGCCGTCGGGGTCGGACTGCTGCAGGGCCATCACGCACGGCTCCACGCGGTTCACGCCCAGGCCCCAGGCCTTGATCACGCCTTCGTCGCGCAGGCGTGTGAGGGCTGTCGCGGCACCGGTCATGGCGGTATGGAACACGTCCTTCCATGCATCGCCGTGGAAGTCCCTGGCCGGGTCGTGGATCCACACGATGTCCAGGCGATCGGTCTTCAGGCGTTTCAGGCTGGCTTCCACCGCGCGCAGCGTGCCGTCGGCGCTGTAGTCGTAGACGATCTTGTTGGGCAGGCCGTGTTCAAACAGTCCGCCTTTCTCGCCGAAGTCGCGGCTGGCGGGGTCTTCCACTTCATCGAGGATGATGCGGCCAACCTTGGTGCTCAGCACGTACTCATCGCGCGGATGGTGTTGCAGCGCGTGGCCCAGTCGCAGCTCGGCGAGGCCGGCGCCGTACATCGGCGCGGCGTCGAAGTAACGGATGCCTTGTTGCCAGGCAGCCTCGACCGTGTCGAGGGCTTCCTGCTCGGGGATGTTGCGGTACATGTTGCCCAGCGGGGCCGTGCCGAACCCGATCCTGGTGGGAATGGAGATGTTCATGCGGGGTGCTTCTCTGAAGTGCTGCGTACGGGGCCCAGTTCGATCAGTGCTCCACGCATGCGATGGAAACTCAGGTCTGCGGCGGTGAAAAACGCCTGCGACCGGCCGTCGGTAAAGTCGTCGATATGCACCACCGTGGCGCCATTGGCCTCCTGCCACGAGATGACATACACGCCTTCGGCAATCTGGCGCCACTGGCAGGGCGATTCGCCGCTCGCCCCGCTATAAGGGCCCGAGACGATGGCGTAGCGCACCGACTTTCCGTCATCGGCGTAAGTGTTGTGTGCGGACAGGCCGTCGTAGTCGACACGAAAGCTGCGGCCGGCGAAGGCGGGTGTGCTCAGGATGGTCATGGGTGTGGCTCCGGCGTGGCTCAGGCCGCGTTCGCGGCATACGCCGGGTAATCGGTGTAGCCGCGCTCGGCGCCGCCGAAGAGCGTGTTGCGGTCGTGGGCGGTAAGTGGTTCACCCTGGCGCAGCCGTTCCGGCAGGTCGGGGTTGGCCACAAACGGACGGCCAAACCCGATGAGGTCGGCCCAGCCTTCACGCAGCGCTTCGCGGGCGCGTTCGGCGGTATAGCCACCGGCATAGATCAGCGTGCCTGGGAAAACCTCGCGCAGGCGCTGCTTGAACTCGACGGGCATGTGCGGTGCATCGTCCCAGTCGGCCTCGGCGATGTGGATGTAGGCCACGCCGATATCGGCCAGCAGTTGCGCGGCAGCGGTATAGGTCGTCTCGGGGTCGGCATCCTCGCAACCGTTGAGCGTGGTGAGCGGTGCCAGGCGAATGCCCACGCGACCCTTGTCGCCGGTGCCTTCGATCAGTGCCTGGGCCACTTCGCCGAGGAAGCGCAGGCGGTTTTCCAGTGAGCCGCCGTAAGCATCGGTGCGATCGTTGGCGTTGGAGTCGATGAACTGGTTGATCAGGTAGCCGTTGGCGGCATGCAGTTCCACGCCGTCGAATCCGGCGGCCATGGCGTTGCGTGCGGCCTGGCGATATTCGTCGACCAGGGCATGGATTTCTTCCACCTTGAGTGCACGCGGCCGGGATGCCTGTACGAAGCCGGGGGTGCCGTTGCTTTCGGCCACGAACACGTTGACGCCCTCGGCCTGGATGGCCGACGAGGATACCGGTGCCTGGCCGTCGAGCAGGCTGGTGTGGCTGAGGCGACCCACATGCCACAGCTGCGCGAAGATGCGTCCGCCCGCGTCGTGCACGGCCTTGGTGACCTTGCGCCAGCCGGCGACCTGCGCCGGCGAGTGGATGCCCGGCGTCCACGCATAGCCCTTGCCGAGCGGAGAGATCCAGGTGCCTTCGCTGATGATCAGCCCGGCGCCGGCACGCTGCGCGTAGTACTCGGCCATCAGTTCGTTCGGGATGTCCCCGGGCTGGCTTGCGCGTGAGCGCGTCATCGGCGGCATCACGATGCGGTTGGGCAGTTCGAGCGAGCCCAGTGTGTACGGCTGGAACAGCGGATCGGTGGTATCAAACATGACGTTCTCCGGGACCGGTGCGCCTGCACCGGTCGAATGGACATGAAAGAGGGGTTGGGTCAGTCCCAGGTCGGCGCCAGGCCTTCGGGATTCACTTCGCGGCCATTGCGCTCGAGCGCAGCGACTTTCGCCATGTCGTCAGCATCCAGGTGCAGGTCGCGGGCAAGCAGGTTGCTGGCCAGGTTCTCGCGCTTGGTGGACGACGGGATCACCGCGTAGCCAAGCTGCAGCGCCCACGCCAACGCCACCTGCGCCACGGTGGCGTGGTGCTTGTCGGCGATCTGTGCGAGCACCGGATCCTTCAGCACCTTGCCGTAGGCGAGCGTCATGTACGAGGTGACGGTGATGCCCTGTTCCTTGAGGAAGGTCGTGAGCTTCGGATTCTGCAGGTAGGGACTGAGTTCGATCTGGTTGGTGGCGATCTCGTGCTTGCCCACGGCGGCAATGGCCTGGCGAGTGAGCTCGATGTTGAAGTTGGAGATGCCGATCTGACGGGTCAGGCCCAGCGCCTTGGCTTCGGCCAGGGCCGTCATGTATTCGGCGAGCTCCACGCCATTGCCGGGTGCAGGCCAGTGGATCAGGGTAAGGTCGACATACGGCGTGCGCAGTTTCTGCAGGCTCTCGCGCAGGCTCGGCACCAGCTTGTCCTTGGCATAGTTGGCCGTCCAGATCTTGGTGGTGACGAACAGCTCGTCACGCGGGATGCCGCTTTCAGCGATGGCCTGGCCAACCTCGGCTTCGTTGCCGTAGATCTGTGCCGTATCGACGGCGCGGTAGCCCAGTTCCAGCGCATTGCGCACGGAGTCGATGACGGTCTGGCCGGTGAGGCGGAAGGTGCCGACGCCAAAGGTGGGAATGCTCATGGAATCAATCCTTGTTGCAGTGAAATGGGGGGGGGGTTCAGGCCTGCACGAGGCGGGGCGTTGCGTCGCGGTTGTCGAGGCGGCCGGCCAGCACGGTCAGGCCGAAGGCGCCCAGCGTGACCAGTGCGGCGATCCACGGCGTATGCGCCAGGCCGATGTGGCTGACCACCTGCGCACCAGCCCAGGAGCCGCCGGCCACGCCGAGGTTGAAAGCGGAGATGTTGAAACCGGCGGCGACATCGGTGGCTTCGGGCGCCACCTGTTCGGCCATGCGCACCACGTAAACCTGCAGGGCCGGCACATTGCCGAAGGCCACGGCGCCCCAGGCCAGCACGGTCAGCACCACCAGCGGCTTGCTCGGTGCCGTGAAGGTGAGCACCAGCAGCACGGCAGCGAGCAGGCCGAAGATGATCTTCAGTGCCGCAATCGGGCCGCGCTGGTCAGCCAGCCGGCCGCCCCACACATTGCCAATGGCAACGGAGACGCCGTAGGCCAGCAGCACCACGCCCACCATGTCCGGCTTGAAGCCCGCGATGCTTTCCAGGATGGGCGCGAGAAAGGTGAAAGCGATCAGCGAGCCGCCGTAACCCACGGCCGTCATCGCGTACACCAGCAACAGGCGGGGCTCCAGCAGCACGCGAAGCTGGCGACGCAGCGGCGCGGGTTCGCTGTTGGGAATGTTGTTCGGCACCAGTGCCAGTGCACCGATCAGCGCGATCACGCCGAAGGCAGCCACGGCCAGGAAGGTCATGCGCCATCCGAAGTGTTGGCCGATGAAGGTGCCCAGCGGAATACCGGTGACGAATGCGACCGTCATGCCGCTGAACATGGTGGCGATGGCGCGGGCTGCCTTGTCGCGCGGCACCAGGTTGGTGGCCACGATGGAGCCCACCGAGAAGAACACGCCGTGGGCCAGGCCGGTCAGCAGGCGCGCGATGATCAGCGTGCCATAGCCCGGTGCCATCCAGGCCACCAGGTTGCCGAGGGTGAACAAGGCCATCAGTCCAACCAGGAGCGGCTTGCGCGGCACGCGTCCGGTGGCGGCAGAGAGAATGGGTGCGCCCACGGCGACACCCAGGGCATACAGGCTGACCAGCAGGCCGGCGGAGGGAAGGCCGACGCCGAGGTCGCCGGCAATCGTCGGAATCAGGCCGACGATGACGAACTCCGTGGTGCCGATGGCGAAGGCCGCCAGGGTCAGGGCAAACAGGGCAAGAGGCATGACTGCAATCCAGGGAAGGGATTCAATGGCGCGCAGTCTGATGGCTTTACATTTGCTTATTAAGCCCTGTATAAGCCAAATACTATTGATTTCAGGTAAACAATGAAAACGACCCTCGACGAACTGCAGGCGTTCGTGGCCGTCGTGGATGGCGGCTCCATCACGGCTGCCGCCGAACAGCTGGACCTGACCATCTCGGCGACCAGCCGCACACTGGGGCGGCTGGAGGAAAAGCTGCAGACCACGCTGCTCCGGCGCACCACGCGACGCCTGGAGCTGACGGAAGAGGGGGCGGCGTTTCTGCAGTACGCCCGCGACATCCTGGCCTCGGTGGACGAAGCCGAAGAACAGATGGCGGCGCGCCGGTTGCGCCCGGTGGGGCGCCTGCGCGTGGATGCCGCCACGCCGTTCATGCTGCACGTGATCGTGCCGCGCGTGCCCGGTTTTCGCGAGCGCTACCCGGAGGTGGAGCTGGAGCTCAATTCCAACGAGGGCATCGTCGACCTGATCGAAAAGCGCACCGACGTGGCCTTCCGCATCGGCCCGCTGAAGGACTCCACCCTGCATGCGCGGCCCATCGGCACCAGCGGCCTGCGCATCCTGGCCAGCCCGGCCTATCTGCAGCGGCGCGGCACGCCCACGAAGCTGGCGCAGCTCGACCAGCACGACCTGCTTGGCTTCAATCAGCCGGAAAGCCTCAATGACTGGCCCCTGCGCGATGCCGATGGCAACGGGCTCCACATCAAGCCCACGGTGGCCTCGTCCAGCGGCGAAACCCTGCGCCAGATGGCGCTGGCCGGCCTGGGCATCGTGTGCCTGTCCGATTTCATGACGCGGGAAGATCGCCAGTCCGGGCGCCTGGTGCAGCTGTTTGCCCGGCAGACGCTGGACGTGCGCCAGCCGATCAACGCGGTCTACTACCGCAACACCACGCTGGCCTCGCGCATCACCTGCTTCGTCGACCATATCGTCGAGGCGCTGGGCAAACGACCCTTCGAGGAGTGAGTTGCGCGCAGGGCGACTCAGAAGGAACCCAACAGGCCACCCAGCACGATCACGGCCACCAGCGCCAGGATCGGACCGACGATGCCGACCAGCGCGATGTCGCGATAACTGTCGCGATGCGTGGCGCCGCATACGGCAAGCAGGGTGACCACGGCGCCGTTGTGCGGCAGCACGTCCAGCGTGCCCGAGCCCATCACCGCCACGCGGTGCAGCAGCGCCGGATCGATGCCGGCGGACTGGGCAATCGCCAGATACGTGCTGCCCAGCGCTTCCAGTGCGATGGTCATGCCGCCGGAGGCCGAGCCGGTCAGTGCCGCCAGCAGGTTGGTGGACACGGCCAGCGACACCAGTGGGCCGCCTTCGATCGACAGCACCCAGTCGCGTACCAGTGCAAAGCCCGGCTGCGCCGCCACCACCGAACCGAAACCGACCAGGCTGGCCACGCTGAGCGCAGGCAGCACGGCGGCGTGGGCTCCCGCACCCATGGTTTCGCGCAGCGACGGCAGGCGCCGTACGTTCAGTGCTAGCACGCAGACGATGGCGGCGGCCAGTGCAACCAGCACAGCCCACACGCCGCCGACTGCCGCAAGGCTGGTTGCTCCAAAGTGCGGTTCGGCAAGGTAGTTGGCGTGCCAGCGTGGCAGTACCACCAGGCTCATCAGCAGGTTCACTGTCACCACCACGATCAGCGGTGTCAGTGCGACCGGGGTTGAAGGTATCGTGCTGCTGCGCTTGCCGCGTGGTGCTTCGGCCGGATCGAACTCGCGCGCCACGGATGCACGCTCGCGCACCAGTTCCTGTTCGGCGACTTCTTCCACGGGAACGTCGGTGGCGTCGCCAAACCCTTCGCCGGCCATGCGCGCACTGCGTTCGGCGCGGGCAAGCCACCACAGCCCGAAGACCAGCATGATCACGCTGGCGATGATGCCCAGGCCGGGTGCCGCGAATGGCGTGGTGCCGAAGAATGGCATGGGGATCGCATTCTGTATGGCGGGCGTGCCGGGCAGGGCTGACATGGTGAACGTGGAGGTGCCCAGCATGATCGCGGCGGGCGCGAGCCGCCGTGGAATATGGGCGGCGCGGAACAGGGCGAGCGCCATGGGCGCCACCACGAAGAACGCCACGAACAGGCTTACGCCGCCGTAGGTCACCATGGCACCGGCCAGCACCACGGCAAGCATGGCGCGTTGCGCGCCAAGCCGGCGGGTCAGCAGGTTGGCGATGGCCGTCACGGAGCCACTGTCGGCCATCAGTTTGCCGAACAGTGCGCCGAGCAGGAACAGCGGAAAGAACTGCGCCACGAAACCGGCAGCGCTGGGCATGAACACCTGCGTCCAGTGCGCCAGCAGCGGTCCACCCGCGAAGGCGGCGGCCAGCAGCGCGGCGGCCGGTGCCAGCAGCAAGGTGCTCCAGCCGCGGTAGGTCAGCCACACCAGCAGTGCCAGGGCCAGCAGAATGCCAAACAGGCTCATCGCGTCATACCTCCTTCAGCAGTTCATCAAGGTCGAGCGACGAGCGCTTGCCCAAGGCGTCCGCCTGTTCGGCTAGAAACGCTTGTGCGGCACGCCGGCCTTCATCGCGCAGCATGCGGAAGAAGGCCCATTCCGCGTTGAGCTTGGACGAATAGCCCAGCGCCACCATCGCCTCGCTGGCGATGCGGTGAATGCGCATGCCCGCCCACTTCGCGCCTTCGCCATCGCCGGCGTCGGCCACCTTGTGCAGCAGGGCGATCATGCGCAGCTCTTTCAGCAGCGGTGCGTTGAATGAAATCTCGTTGAGCCGGTTCTGGATCTCGCGGGCATGGCGTGGCGTGCCTTCGCGTTCCACCGGGTTGATCTGCACCAGGATGGTGTCGCGCGAGTCGCAGTCGCGTACCAGTGGCGTGATGGTGGGGTTGCCGGTATAGCCGCCGTCCCAGTACGGCTCGCCATCGATCATCACGGCCTGGAACAGCGTGGGCAGGCAGGCGGAGGCCAGCAGCACGTCTACGGTGACCTCGGCATTCTTGAAAACACGTCCGCGTCCGGTGCGCACATTGGTGGCGGTGACGAACAGGTGGATGGGCGTGCGCGCCAGTTCGTCGAAATCGATCGATTCACGCAGCACATCGGCAAGGGGGTTGTAGCCGCCGGGATTGAGTGCATACGGTGAAATCAGTCGCGCGCCGAGATCGAAGGCGATGAACAGCGGCGAGTGATCGAGTGTCCAGCGGCCGCTCAGCATATCCAGCGGTGTGCGGCGGAATGGGCTGAAGGTGGCGGCGCGCGACACGCGCCGCCAGAAATCCTCCAGTGCCCGTTGCGCACCTTCAGCGCCACCGCGTGCATGACCCAATGCCAGCACGGCGGCGTTCATGGCGCCGGCGGAGGTGCCCGAAATACCTTCGATGCGCAGCCCGGGTTCTTCCAGCAGCCGATCCAGTACGCCCCAGGTGAAAGCGCCGTGTGCACCGCCACCCTGCAGGGCCAGGCCCACCGGTAGCGGCTCACGCGTGGATGCAGTCGGGTTGGATGCGCTGGTCGTGGCCACGGCTGCTCGCTGGGTGGGATGGGGAGTCCCGCAGGCACTTAGCCTTTCTCATGCGGCGTGAAGAAGAGATGTGTCGCGGCGCTGTCATGCCGCTGACTTGCCGCTTTCACGCTGAGCGCACGGGTTGCCTCATCGCTGCTGTCTGGCGATTGCTTCCGGCGTCACTGGCGTGAAGACGTTGACGAGGTTGCCGTCGGGGTCGCGAAAGAGCAGCGAGCGATTGCCCCACGGCATGGTGGTCGGCGGCTGCACCAGGCTTTCCGCGGGCAGGTCGCTCAGGCCGGCGTACGTCGCGTCGACGTCATCCGCGCGGAACTCGATGATGGTCGTGCGATTGGCGGCCGCCTCCGCCACATGTTGGCCGCCAAACAAGGCCAGCGTGCGGGTGCTGCCGATGGCCAGCGTGCACGCGGGCGTGGCCAGTTCGGCGAAGTCTTCCGTGTAGCGGGTGGCCGTGATGCCCGTGACCGCTTCGTAGAAGCGGACCAGGCGATCGACGTGGGTGGTGATGATGCGGGTCGAGACAAAGTTCATGGGGCCCTCGGGTCGTTGTGGTGATGGTCGACGCGTCGGGCTTTTTAATGGGGGGCTACTGACAACCTGGTGTCAGTAGCCGGTGTCGCCAGTCATTCGTCGGGCGCCTGCTTAACCGAGATCGCCGGGCGAGGGCTTGCTGCGCATGGATTGCCAATCGGCATAGTCTTCCGGTGTGTCGATGTCGCGGAAGGCCGAGGGCAGGTCGAAGCCATCGACGACGGCGGCGTATTTTTCCAGCAGCACGCGGGCGCCCTGCACACCGCTCAGTGCGGCCAATTCATCCGCGTAGGCCAGCGGGAAAATGCACGGTGGCCCGAAGTTGCCCTGATGGTGGCAGGCAAGGATGCGTTCTGGTGCCCGGCCATGCGCCGTCAGCATGCGTTCGAGGTCATCGAGGCTGATCGCCGGCTGGTCGGCCAGCAACACCATCAGCGAGTTCAGCGCGGCCGACTGGCTCATCAGGGAGAGCGTGCCGGTGGACAGCGAGCTGCCCATGCCGGCAGACCATTCGGTGTTGGTCACGGAATGGACGTCCAGATTGACCAGGCAATCGATCACCCGGTCGCCTTCGGCGCCCACCACCACGACCACCGGATGCAGCCCGGCGGCCAGTGCATGGCGAGCGATGCGGCGGACCATCGGCTCGCCATCGATGGCGATAACCTGCTTGAGTGCGCCATAGCGGGTGGCGCTGCCTGCGGCAAGGATGATGGCGCCAATGTGAGTGCCTGTGCTCATGGGTGGATGGGCATCTGCGAGTGAACGAGCGGACCGCCGCGACGTCCGTTGCGCAGGGCAAGGATTTCCGCGGCGATGGCGAGGGCGATTTCCGCGGGCGTCTCCGAGCCCACGTCCAGGCCGGCGGGGGCGTGCAGCCGATCATCCTCCGGGAAAATGGCGCGTATCTGGCTGGCGCGCTGACGGGAGCCAATGACGCCGATGTAGCGCACGGGGGTGCCCATCAACGAGGTGGCGTAAGCCAGGTCGCGCTCGAGTCGGTGGGTCATCACCACGGCAGAGGTCTGGTGATCGAACGCCACGGTCGAGGTGAGCGCGTGTGGCAGTGCCACTACGTGTTCCACGCCTGCCGGTGCAGGGTCGGCTGGCTCGCCGGTGCCCACCAGGGTCGTATGCCAGCCCAGCTGGAGAGAGAGTGCTGCCAGCATATGGGCGCCTACGCCGTCACCGATGATGACCAGCGCATGCGGTGGATGCAGCGTCTCCAGCAGTATCTCGTGACGCTGTCCGGCGTGCTCCACGTGGATGGCCGTGGCGACAGACAAGGCGGCCGACTGCGTTGTTGTTACCGCAAGAATTTGCCGCTCAAGGTCAGGCTGGCCGATGTTCGTCCAGACACTGTCGTTGCCCCACACCAGGCGATACGGGCGCCGGCTCAGTGCGTGGCCCGCGGTGGCGTACAGCGTGGCCATCACGCCGGCCGTGCGCTGCACGCGCAGGGCTTCGATGGCTTCCAGGAATCGCACGTCGTCGGAGAGCAGCCAGGGTTCGATCAATACTTCGAGCTCGCCGCCGCAGCCGGTTTCCAGCATCACGTCGTAATTGCTGTTGCGCCCGTACGCGACCACAGCCGGTTCGCCGGTTGCCATGGCCTCGCGCGCACGCAGCACGATGTCCCGCTGCGGGCAGCCGCCCGACAGCTCGCAGACCAGGCTGCCGTCGCGACGCACCAGCATGCTCGCGCCAGCACGACGGAAGGTGGAGCCCTGCGTGCGGGTGATGGTGACCAGCGCGGCCTCACCGATGTCGCCGCGCAGCTCCAGCGTGCGTGCGGCCCGGTATAGCGGCTCGAATTCCTGGGCGACGTTCATGGCATCCAGTCAGCAACGGATGGCGTCGATGTTCCGTCAAGCCACCGGGTGGGCGCCAGTGGGCAGGGCGGCTCGCCGCATGAAAGTCTCTTCACTTGTCTTTTCTTTGCCCGGGAGGAAGATTTCGTTCGTTCATGACAGTGCTGCGGAGCGGCCATGGTCCATGGCGTTCCGGCGGCGGGTTGCCAATGTGCTTGCGTTGCCCGGGAGATCCCCATGATCGTGCTTTCCATCAACGGCCAGGACACTCAGGTCGATGCGCCCGACGACATGCCCTTGCTGTGGGTGTTGCGCGACCTTCTTGGCCTGAACGGCACCAAGTTCGGCTGCGGCATGGCGCAATGCGGCGCCTGCACGGTGCACCTGGATGGCCAGCCCGTGCGCTCGTGCGTACTTCCGGTAACCGGTGCAGCCGGCAAGAAGATCACCACCATCGAAGGCCTCAGCGCCACCGACCTGGGCAAGCGCGTGCAGCAGGCGTGGCTGGGTATCGAGGTGGCGCAGTGCGGTTATTGCCAGACCGGACAGATCATGTCGGCGGCCGCGCTGTTGGCCCAGAAGCCCTCGCCAACGGACGAGGACATCGATGCGGCCATGTCCGGCAACCTCTGTCGTTGCGGTACCTATGTGCGCATCCGCGCTGCGATCAAGCAGGCTGCCACGGGGCAGGTCACGCTGCCGCAGACCATCGCCTGAGTTGTCGCGGTTCCCCTCATTGCCGACCGCCGAGAGTTCGTCATGATGCTACGCGTTGATCCTGCCCAGGACGAAGTCGATCTGCAGAACCCCTCGCGTCGCGAGCTGATGAAGCGCGGCGGCCTGGTGGTGGCCTTCATGTGGATGGGTGGCGCGAGCCGGGTATGGGGCTTCGCCCAGGGCACGCGCCTCGATGCGGACCATCCGCGCTTCGAGCCCAATGCCTTCGTGCGCGTGGGCAGCGATGGCAGCATCCAGCTGGTGATGCCATGCGTGGAGATGGGGCAGGGTGCCTATACCGGGCAGGCGACCCTGCTTGCCGAGGAGCTGGATGTCGGGCTGGACCAGATCACCGTGGAGCACGCCCCGGCCAATCGCAAGCTCTACGCCAATACCTTGTTGGGCGATCAGGCCACCGGTGGATCCACCACCATCCGCTTCTGCTGGACCAGCCTGCGTGATGCCGGCGCGGTGGCGCGCTCGATGCTGGTGACGGCGGCGGCGCAACGATGGAAGGTGGATCCGGCGCAGTGCACCGTGGCGCGCGGCGTGGTCACGCATGCGGCTACCGGCCGCTCGCTGCATTACGGCGAGCTTGCCGATGCCGCGGCGAGCGTGGCGCCCCCGGCCAAGCCGCCGGTGAAAGATCCCAAGGATTTCCAGCTCATCGGCAAGCCGGTGCGTCGCGTGGACACGGCGGGGAAAGTCGATGGCACGCTGACGTTCGGCATCGATATCCGCGTTCCCGGCATGAAGGTGGCGACCGTGCAGGCCTGCCCGACCTTTGGTGGAACACTGGCGTCCGTGGACGAAACGCGCGCCCATGCGGTGCCCGGCGTGCTGAAGGTGGTGAAGCTGGACAACGCCGTTGCCGTCATCGCCGAACATTTCTGGGCGGCGAAGAAGGGCATGGAGGCGCTGGTCATCCAGTGGAATCGCGGTGCGGGCGCCGACTACACCACCGAGCAGCTGTTCAAGGACATGGCGGAGGCGTCCGAGCACGGTACGCCCATCCTGGGGCGCGAAGTCGGGCAGGTGGACAAGGTGAAGGGCAAGGTGATTTCCGCCACCTACCAGCTGCCCTTGCTGGCACATGCCACCATGGAGCCGATCAACACCACGGTGCATGTGCGTCCGGATGGATGCGACATCTGGGTCGGCACGCAGGTGCCGGCGCGTTGCGCCGACGTGGCCGCCAGGGTCACCGGCCTGCCGCCGGAGCGCATCCAGGTGCACAACCAGTATCTGGGTGGCGGTTTCGGCAGGCGCCTGTTCGAGGATTCCGTCGGGCAGGCGGTGGGCATCGCGCGGCAGGTGGACTATCCCGTGAAGGTCATCTGGACCCGCGAGGAAGATGTCACCCAGGACCGCTATCGTCCCGCCTATTACGATCGCATCTCCGCCACGCTCGACGATCAGGGCCGCCCGCAGGCCTGGACGGATCGCACCACCGGTGCTTCGGTGCTGGCGACCTTCGCGCCGGCAGCCATGGGCAAGAACGGGCTGGATTCCGACCTGGTGGAATGCGCCGCGGAGCTCCCTTACGAAGTGCCCAACCTGCGCGTGGATTGGGTACGGCACGACATGCCGCATGGCATTCCCATCGGCTGGTGGCGCGGCGTGGGGCCCACGCACAATGTGTTCGTGGTGGAAAGTTTTGTCGATGAACTCGCGCACGCCGCCGGCAAGGATCCGGCCGCGTATCGGCACGACATCCTGGGCGACAACCCGAGGGCGAAGGCCGTGCTGGAGATGGCCATCGAGAAGTCCGGCTGGGGCAAGGGGGAATTGCCGGCGCGCCACGGGCGCGGCATCGCGCTGGCCGCGCCATTCGGCAGCTATCTGTGCGTGGTGACCGATGTAGAGGTTTCCCCGCAGGGTGAGGTGTCGCTGCGCCGTGCCGTGGCCGTGGTCGATTGCGGCATGGTGGTCAACCCCAACACCGTCGAGGCGCAGATCCAGGGCGGGCTGGTGTTCGGCTGGAGCGCGGCGCTCTACAGCGGCGTCACGTTGAAGCAAGGAGCCGTCGAGCAGCGCAACTTCAACGACTACCGCGTGCTCAGGATCAACCAGACGCCACCGATCGAAGTGCATCTGGTGCCCAGCCAGGCATTGCCCGGCGGCATCGGTGAAACCGGAACGGTGATGGCCATGCCCAGCCTGACCAATGCGATCTTTGCCGCCACCGGCGTGCGCCTGAGGACGCTTCCCATCGATCGCACCGCGCTGGCCAAGGACAAGGAGGCGCTCAAGGCCGTGCTGTCCGCCACCTCGCCCACGTCACCGCCGGGGAGTACGACATGAAGATCGGGCGCGTCATGGGTGGTGTCGTCGGCATCGTCGTACTGGTCGGTGTGGTCTTCACGGCGTATGCCCTGATGACCGTGACGCATGGTGGCAACGAGCAGGCTGCGCAACCCGTGGGCGCGGGTACGCCTGCGGATCTTCCGGCACAGGTGGCGCGCGGCGAATACCTGGCCCGCGCCGCCGATTGCGAGGCTTGCCACACCACGCCGGGCGGGGAGCCGTTCGCCGGTGGCGTGGCCTTCAAGTTGCCATTCGGCACGATCTATTCCTCCAACATCACCGCTGACCAGGAGACCGGCATCGGCAGCTGGAGTGACGATGAGTTTGTCCGCGCACTGCATGCCGGCGTGGACAAGGGAGGGCGTCCGCTCTATCCCGCCTTCCCGTACACCTCGTACACCGGGCTGAGCCGCGAGGACATCGTGGCGATCAAGGCATACCTCTTCAGCCTGCCGACGGTACATGCGGCAGCGCGTCCCAACGAGCTGTCGTTCCCATACAACCAGCGCTGGGCGCTGAGCCTGTGGAATGCGGTCTTCCTCAAGAAGGAGCGCTTCCAGCCGGAGCAGGGCAAGTCGGAAGCGTGGAATCGCGGCGCGTACCTGGCCACGGCGCTGGGCCATTGCGGCGAATGCCATACACCGCGCAACGCCGCTTTTGCGATGGATGGCGGCAAGGCTCTGGCCGGTGCGGAACTGCAGGGCTGGATGGCCTACAACATCACCTCGGACAAGGATCACGGTATTGGCGCGTGGAGCGACCAGGAGCTGACCGACTACTTTTCCAAGGGTCATGCTGCCGGTCGCGGCACGGCTTCCGGCCCGATGGGCGAGGTGGTGGGATACAGCCTGCAGCACCTCACCCCTTCCGACCTGTCCGCACTCGTTACCTATCTGCGTGACGTGAAACCCCAGCAGGCTGGCGCGCCGGTGCCGTCGCCCATGGGTGCCACGGTGGCGTCCGCTGCCGGCACGGCAAGCCTTGGTGAGCAGCTGTTCGTCGGTGCCTGCGCCGGCTGCCACACGCAGGGTGGCCAGGGGCGCCAAACTGACTACGCCATGCTCACCGGCCTGCGCTCGGTGCGAGATCCGCACGCCACCAACCTCACGCAGATCATCATCAACGGCTCGTCATTGCGCGTGGGTGGCCAGGAGGCCTTCATGCCGGCGTTCGGTCATGCCTATTCCGATGCCGAGATCGCGGCCTTGTCCAACTACGTCGTAAGCCATTTCGGTAACCAGCAGGGTGCGCTGAGTGCCGATGAAGTGGCGCGGCGGCGATGATTGCCACATCGCCACGGTATGGCTCTCGCATCGCCGGGCGGGCGTGGGGCAGGACCTTGGGAGCGTTTCAAGGGCACTGATTGTAAAGAGTGAATCACGTTGTTAGCCTCGTCCGCATGGACAACAACCCGATGCTTGAACGACCGCGGCGGACCCGCCGCCTGACCCTGACGGAGCAGGTGCTGGAGTCGTTGGGGCAAGCCATCGTCAGCGGGAAATTCGAGGCGGGCAATTTCCCTACGGAAGCAGAAATCTCGCGACTGTTCAGCACCAGCCGCAGCGTGACGCGCGAGGCCGTGAAAATGCTCACGGCCAAGGGCATGCTTACCGCCAGGCCGCGTAGCGGCATCATCGCGCAACCGCAGGAATGCTGGAGTCTGCTCGATCCGGATGTACTGCGCTGGATGCTCGAGAAGAAGTTTTCCCATGACCTCTTGCGCCACTTCACCGAGATGCGCCTCGGCCTGGAGCCTGAGGCGGCTGCGCTTGCCGCGAAGCAGGCCACGCCGAGGGCTTTGCAAGCCATCGAACAAGGGCTTCAGCGGATGGTCGATGCAGAGAACGGTGATGACGACCACCTTGAGGCCGACGTCGCTTTCCATGTGTCCGTGCTGAGGGCGACCGGCAATCCTTTTTACGCGCAGCTCGATGAGCTGATCACCACGGCGCTGAAAATCTCCATCCGGCAGACCAACCGCATCAAGGGACACACGGCGAGCGTTTCGGCACACCGGCGTGTATTCAATGCCATCAAGGCCGGGAACGCAGCGCGCGCCAGTGCGGCGATGAAGGCGATCGTGCAGGAAGCCAGTCTGCTGATCGCCGCAGACCAGGCGCGCGACGTGCCTGCGAAAAAGGCGCGCAGCAAAGCCTCAAGCGTTCCGGCAAAGCGCGCCCGTCGCCCTGCCTCCGCTACACGCTAGTCGACTTCCGGGCTTTGTGCCCGGAGAGAGTGTCTGTCCGTGGTTCGCATGGTCAAAGGGGACGCCAACATCGTTGGCGTCCCCTTTGGTTTACTGCCTGGCCAGTGGCGCCAAGGCAAGCGCCATCATGCTGCCGTGATGCGGTACATCACCGTGGCATGTGCGGGCAGATCGACCTTGATCGAGCCGTCACCCTGGGCTTCGCTGTGTTGCCACAGGTCGCGCATCCGGTAGTTCGTGGATGCCTTCAGGCCCAGCTCCTGGCTGGTGACTTGTACCTTCTTCGCGGCGTCGCCTTCGTTGAAGACAGCCACGGCGCGACTTCCATCCTTGAGCGGCTTGACGATGACGTGGATGCCATCGGCGTCGCGCACCTGCTTGCCCTGCACGCCCAGCGCATCCTGGTCCACGGCGATCACGTCCTTGTTGAGCAGGATCTCCAGGTCGTCGTGCTTGATCTTGCGGACGTCCGTGCCAATGAGCAGGGGAGAGGCCATGATGGCCCACAGGCTGAAGTGCGAACGATATTCCACGTTGGTCATGCCGCCGTTGCCCACCTCCAGCATGTCCGGGTCATTCCAGTGGCCGGGCTTGGCATAGGCGTCGAGCACCACGTTCTCTTTGAAGATCTTCAGCATGGATGCGTAGTTGTCGCTGATGTCGCCCGTCGTGCGCCACGAGCTTGCGCCAATCGCCGGGTCGCTGGCCCACAGCCAGGGCTTGTTCTCGCCCCATTCGCAGACGCTGTAGAAGATTGGTCGACCGGTGGCGCGCAGCGCCTCGCCCATGTCGCTGTAGCGCTTCTTCGCATCAAGCTTCTCGTTGTGGCAATTGTCGTACTTCAGGTAATCGGCACCCACCGAGGCGAAGAAGGCGGCATCCTGCTTTTCATGACCGAGGCCGCCCGGGAAGCCGCGGTTCTCCTCCAGTGGTTCGCAGGTGGACGTACCTGCGCTGGAGTACAGGCCAAACAGGAAGCCCTTGGAGTGTGCGTAGTCGGACAGTGCCTTGATGCCGCTGGGGAAGCGCTTTTCATTGGCCGTGAGGTTGCCCTTGGCGTCGCGCTTCCAGTTGGCCCAGCAGTCGTCGAGGTTCATCTGGCGGTAGCCGGCATCGCGCAGGCCCAGCTTGACGAACGTGTCGATCACCCCGCGAATCATGGTCTCGTTGAACTCCGCGCGGCAGTGCGTGGAGTTCCAGTTGTTGAAGCCCATTTGCGGCAAGGGCGTGGAGCTGCCCGCGGCGGGAGGTGTCTGGGCAATGGCCGCCCCTGCAAGGACAAGCGAGGAAAGTAGGGCGGTGCGGACAACAGTGGACAGAGGGCCGTTCATCAAGGATCTCCATGTGTGCGGCGATGCCGAAGGCAAAGAGCAGATGGCATCGTCCGTTGGCGAAGCGGGCGTGCCGAGCCCCGCTTTGTGTGCAGCCTGTTCCGGCTTGAGTCGTGAGGGAAGAAGTCGCAGCACTGGTGGCCCCATGGCCACCAGGCTGCGCCTGCTTCGTGGGGACATCAGAAGGTGCCGCGCAACCCGACGGTGTACACCGTGCCGTCCGCTTCGGCGTACAGGAAGCGGTTGGTGTAGACCGAGTAGTCGTAAAGGTGCTGGTGCGTCAGGTTGGTGCCCGACAGAAACACCGACAGGTACTTGTTGACGTCGTAGCTTGCACTCAGGTCCAGCTGGCCATACGACTTGCGCGTGGCGGGCTGGGCGCCCGAGCCGTAGGAGATGCTTTCCAGGTACGAGCCGCGCCAGTTGTAGGCCAGGCGCACCTGCCACGGGCCTTTTTCGTAGTACCCGCTCAGGTTGGCCGTGTCGCCAATACCGGGCACGGCGAACTTGCCGGTGGTGGAAATAAGGCCGGGACTCAGCGACGTGCTGCTGGATACATGGGTGTAGTTGAACGCCATGCCCAGGCCGTTGAACGGTTCGGGCAGCAGATGCGTGAACTGGTAGTTGACGGTGACTTCTTCGCCATAGATGTCGGACGAATTGAGGTTCACCGGCTGGGTGAGCGTCCAGACGAAGGGCTGGCCCGTGTTCTCGTTGGTCAGGAAGTTCACCGGCGTGCTGATCAGCGTGCTGAAGTTGCTGACCTTCTTGTAGAACCCTTCGACAGCGATATAGCTGGCATCGTCGATATACCACTCCAGGCCCGTATCGAAGTTGCGCGACGTATACGGCTGCAGCTGCGGGTTACCCTGCGAGATGGTCAACGAGTTCGGTCGCGTGCCGAAGCTCTTGTCGTAGTAGAGGTTGCTCAGTTCAGGCGGCGTCAGCGTCTTGGAAAGCGAGAGGCGGTAGATCAGGTTGTCGAGGATGCTCAGCTTGAAGTTCATCGACGGCAGCCACTTGTGATAGCCGCCATCGGCCGACTGTGGCGCCAGCGGGCCATAGGTCACCTGGCCGTTGCTGGTGTCGTTGGGGTCGACGTAATAAGCGATCGGGGGCTGGTTGACGGCGGTGGACGTGGAAGTGAGGTCCAGATAGCGCACGCCGACATCCAGCGCCCAGGGCTTCTCCCACATGGTGCCTTCGAACACCGCCTTGGCGAAGAACGATTTGGCGTCTTCGCTGACCTTGTTGTAGCTGCCCGGGTTGGGCACCGGATCCAGCGTGCCGCCGTTGGCTGCCAGTCCCTGCAGGAAGGCGGCACGCTTGGCGGGATCGGTGATCTGGTTGTACGCCGCCGGCGTGGTGAGCCAGGCCAGGTAGGCGCGCGGGTCGTACTGGATCCACTGTGACGGCGCGCCGGGCGAAGAGACGCCGCTGACCTTCTTGGGTGCGGTGTAGACATAAGCGCCGACGGCATCGGCCGGCACGCTGACCTGATAACCGCAGTAGGCGTTGCAGAGCAGGCTGTTGGGCGTGCTCCAGCTGTCGGACTTCACCCAGTTCTTGGTGAACTGCCCACCAAACTCCAGCTGGGAGAGCACGCCATCCTGGAAGCTCTTGCTCAGCTTGAGCTCGTAGTTGTTGATCGAGTTGGTGACATTGTTGCCCGAGCCGGCATTGCAGCAGTGCGCCGCGAGGTTGCCCATGTCGGTGGTGGAGAGGATGTTGGAATAGCTGGGCGGCTGGCTGGTTCCGCCATTGGTCCAGGTGGGATTGGTGCCGAAGTTCTTCGCGCCGATCACCAGGAAGTAGCCGTCGGCGCTGACCTTGTTCCATGCCTTGGAATTGGAGATGTCCAGGCTGAGCTTGGTCGACTGATTGATATCGAAACCAAGGTTAAGGCCGTTCTGCACGCTCTTTTCGTAGGTCGGGGCATAGGACATGACGTAATCGTTCGCCATGACATTGGGGCCCGAGCTGTTGCGCACAAAGTTGAGCGCCGTGCCGTTGGAGTCCGTCGTAATGGACTGGATGTCGCCGGTGTTGCCGTACTCGCCGAACTCGTGCTCCAGCGGATCCACCTTATAGCTGGAGTACAAGGTGTCGAACTGCACCGTCAGCCGGTCGATCGGCTTCCAGTCGATGGCGGCGCTGACGCCCTTGCGGGTGCGCGTTTCGTCAAGGACGTTGGTGGCGAGCGTCTCCGGTACCGCGACACCGTTGACGGTGGCGCCGCTGGAGGTGGTGATGTTCTGGTTGACGTACCAGGAGTTGGCCTGGGTGTTGAGCTGGGTGTCCTTGCGCTTGTAGTAGGTGGCCGAAGCCAGCCAGCCAAACGTGTTGTCCGAGTTGGTCCAGCCAAACACGCCCGACGCCTTGGGCGTGGTGTCGCCACCGGCCCAGTCGCCGGTCAGGTTGCTGTTGACGGCAGCAGCACTCCATGCGCCGTGAATGCCGTGGAAGTCCAGCGGGCGCGCGGTCTGGATGTTGACCACGCCGCCGATGTCGACTTCGGGAATGTCCGCGGACGAGGTCTTGTTGACCTGCGCAACGCTGATGATTTCCGAAGGAAGCACGTCGAAGTTGAAGGCGCGCGAGCCCGAGGCGGTGGCCATGGGGCGATCGTTGATTGTTACGGCGACGAACTCGGGGCCGAAGCCGCGAATCGCGATCTGGCTGGATTCGCCGCCGCTGCGATTCACCGACACGCCCGGCACGCGTTGGAGCGCATCGGCAACGTTCGGATCAGGGAATTTGCCAGTCTCTTCCGCCGAAATCGAATCGACGACGTTGACCGCGTCCTGCTTGATGGCCTGGGCGCGGCGAATGGCGGCGAGCTGGCCGGTAACGCTGACTGCACTGAGGTCCTTGACGTCCTTGGGAGGCGTCTTGTCGTCTTTCTTGCTCGAATCCTTGTTCTGCTGGGTCGGTGCCTGCGCCGGCGCCTGGGTTTGCGCGGCACCGGCAGAGGGTGTGGCGTCCTGGGCGTGAAGGGCGAATCCGGTAGCCATACAGGCGATGCCGGAGATGGCGAGCAGAGCTTGATGGATCGAACTGGTCAGGATGTGTCGCTGCATTGCCAATCCTCTTGAGTGGATGAGCTGCTTGAGCCGATGAACGGCCCGTTCGGACTGCATCACGGTGTAGAAGCGCACCGCCTCGAAAGCGGCCTCACTCAACACGGGGGCGATAAGGCGCACATCCGTCGTGGAACGAACGGTGTTGCGTGTAAGGGCCCCAGCCTCAGGATCTTATTTATCTTACAATAAGATTTATGGGGACTCTCCGGCAGGCGTGCCGCGAGATCAAGCTGCGTTGCAACATGGCGACTGTGAAGAGGCCGGTCCGAGGCTCGCGACGCCGGCTCCGTGTCCATTCGCGATGGCGTTTGTCTCTCGCGCATGGCGAGCGGGTGACGATGGAATTGGATGCGCCGGGCTGCAGCGAAGGCTGTCTACGCCTTCAGGCCTCGTCCGGCACGATCGTGATCGACTCACCGGCACGCAGCGAAATTTCCCTAATGCGGGTTCCGAGTTTCAGTCGTGTCTTCGTGCCACCCACGCTGTGCAAGGTTGCGTGTGTAACGATGCCGTCCTGCCAACGCATGTCCACGACAAAGCCATTGCGTGCGCCGATGCCGGTAACATCGCCACTCGTCGACCATGCGGCGGGCAGGGCGGGCAATAGTTCGATGACGCCCGGGCGGGAGTACAGCAGCATGTCGAGCATCGCTGTGGGCGTGCCGTAGTTGGCGTCAATCTGGAAGATGCCGGCATGCGGGCCGGTCTGATAGATATCGAACAAGTTCATGGCCGTGCCGTTGCCACGAATTTCCCACGGCGACAGATTGTCCAGTACCAGCTGATAGGCGCGTTCGGCGTCTTTCAGGCGCGCCCAGCACAGGGCTCGCCACGCACACGCCCAGCCGTAACTGGTCATGCCTCGCGCCTCGAGCAGGCGGGTGACGCCCTTGATCAAGGCAGGCGGGCTGTGTTCGAGCGTGATGCGGTCGCCGGGAAAGAAACCAACCAGGGGAGAAAGGTGGCGATGCCCGGGTTCTCCCAGGTCTTTCGGGGACATCCATTCTTCCAGTTGGCCGCTCTCTGGACTGATCTTGGGCAGGTAGAGCTTTCCCTGCATGCCACCAATGACGTCACTGTAATGGGCGTCCACGCCGAGGATGGCGGCTGCCTGCCGGTAGTTGGCAAACAGGTCCCACACCAGTTCCTGGGCATAGGTGATGCCCTTTGCGTCTTTGGGGCCTTGCTCGGGCGACCAGTCGCTGTCGTCAATCAATACTTCCTGGTCATGCTTGCCCGTTGCGTCAGGATTGGGCACGGAGAGCAGTCGCGCCTCCCAGAATTCGCATGCGCCCTTGAGTAGCGGATAGATGCGTGCGAGGTAATCGTGCCGTAACGTGTACTGGTAGTGCTGCCACAGGCTATTGCACAGCCATGCATTGCCGGCCGGGTGCCACCACCAGCCATTGCCGCCAAAGATGTTGGTCGATATGGCCACCGTCCAGCCGGCGATCTTTCCCGAGCTGTTGCGGAAGCCATTTCGCGTGTCATTGAAGTGCTGCCGCGTGATGGCCGTCCATGACTCGTGTTGGGACAGGCAATAGGTCGCCAGCGCTTCGAAGCAGCTGGGCAGCCCGGCGCGGTCGGGCAGCCAATAGTTCATCTGGATGTTGATGTCGGTGTGATAGTCGCTCATCCATGCCGGCGTATTGTCGCCAAGCCACAGTCCTTGCAGGTTGGTGGGCAGCCCGTCGCGCGATCCGGCGATGGTCAGGTAGCGACCGAACTGCAGGTAGGTGGCCTCGAGCTCAGGGTCTGCGGGGGCGCCCGGCCTGGCACGCGCCTGCAGGCGCGTCCATGTATCGGACGCGCGTTGCGCGGGCGTCGATGTACCCAGGTTGACCCCCATCGAGGCAAACAGTGCCGCGTGGTCGGCGATATGGGTCTGTAGCAGATCGGCTGCATTCCGCGCCGCTGCCGCATCGAGCTTCTGCATGACCCGTGCAAGCGGGTCCGCTGCGCGATCGAGATAATCCCTCGCACTGTCCGGAATGTAGTTGGTGCCGCCGCAATACAGGATGGTCAGCGCCTCGCAGCCGGCAAAGTGCAGCATGCCATCATCGATCGATACCTTGCCGGTCGAGACGGTGACCTTGATGCCGGCGGCATAGGCCAGCCCGTTGGGGAGCGTGCCACTGAAATGCATGCCTGACGTTGAAGGTGAAGGCAGGGTGCTCTCGCCATGCGTGCCCTGAAGGTCGACGGCTCCCGACCAGGTGCCGCCCCCGCTTTGCGAGAGATGCATGACGACGACGTCATCCGGATGGCTGGCAAAGATCTCCCGCAGGTAGCGGATGCCGTCCTTGCGATAGGAAATCCGCGCGTAGCCGTTGGCGAGATCCAGTTCCCTCCGGTATTCGGTGACATGCGATAACTCATGCCCGGGCACGTCGAGGTACAGCCTGGCAAGCAGGTTGAAGCTGCCAAAGGTGGCTGCGTCGTAAGGGAATTGCCCGTCCTTGTCGAGTTCGCGGTTCGGCCCGCCGAGCCACATGGAGCTGTCGGTGAGATACAGGAAGTCCCGCGCCGGGTCACCACCCACCAGTGCGCCCATGCGCCCATTGCCGATGGGCATGGCCTCCTGGATGACGCGTTGTTCGGTGGCGGGCGCGTTGTACCAGAGCGTGGGGCCGTGCAAGGTGGGTGCGCGCGTGGGTCGTGGACCTTGCGGCCTGTCTGGTGCGCCGCAGAAACCTGGCGCACTCAACAGGGGCAGCAGCGCCGCCATCGTGCCGGTCATCTTCAGGAAGCGTCGCCGGGCTGCCTGTTCGGGATCGTGCTGATGGCGGTCAACGTCAAAGTCTGGCTTGCTATTCATCGGTGGCTTGCCCGTTCCGTTTCACGTGCTCATCGAAGGGGTGTCGATGCCATGAGCGCGAGACTGTGTGGCGTCTGTGCCGGGAATGTGGTGGCGTGGTTCGCGGGCTGGCGTTGCTCGCTCCGGCCACGCCCGTGTGGCGCGATGGTCAGGCCCGTGCCTTTCTTCGTGTGGTCGCGTAGTGCTGTCGCAGGTTCTCGTGCGAATCGGCGATCATCGATCGCATCGTCTTGTGCGCCACGTCCGGCTGCTGCTGCCTGATCGCATCGAGTACCTTCTGGTGGTACGACAACGAGTACCTGAAATCGCTGGCGTTTCGCGCAGAGAGGGTGAGCAGCGTGCCAAGCGCGGTCTCGATCACCGAGAACAGTGACTGCATGAGTTCGTTGCCGGTTGCCTGAAGCACGGCGTCATGAAAGGCGAGGTCGGCCTGTGACCATGCGTCCTGCGTCTGCGCAGCAGCCATGGCGCCATAGGCTTCTTCGATCCGGGCGAGTTGCGCGCCGCTGCGACGGCGAGCCGCCGCAGCGGCGGCGGCGGGCTCGATGATCTCGCGCATCTCCACCAGCTTGTCGACGAAGTCGTCAGTCGGCATGGAGGCGCAGCGCCAGCTGAGCACGTCTGCATCGAGCAGATTCCAGTGCCGCTCTTCCAGGACGCGGGCGCCCACGCCTGTTCGCGACTCAATCAACCCCTTGGCCGACAACACCTTCAGTGCTTCACGCAGGGCGTTGCGGCTGATCTGCAGGCTCCCGGCCAGGGTTTCCTCGCGTGGGAGTACTTCGCCTGGCTTGACCTTGCCGCTGACGATGCGCTGCCCGAGCTCCTGCATGACGTGTCCATACAATGTGCGAACGGCAATCGGTTTCTTCATGAAATACTCGAGTGCGGCCGGGGAATCCCTTTTATCGTACAAAGGGACCATTTTGTGGTCTGTTGCGAAAGCTGACTTTCAGGGTTGTGTTTTCTGCAGGCTCGGTCGCGGATCGAGGTGAACTGTTTCAGTGGGCCGGGCGGCGCGGGTTTTGCGTAAGCGCGAACGTAATCGTGGCATCGGCTGGTTGCGATCCATCACTTCGATGAGTGGCGGGAGCGCGCCATCAACCCGTGCCCCCGAACTGGCGGGCACGGATCGTTTGTCGTCATGCAGCGTGGGCCTGTCGGGGCATCACGTTCCCGTCCGTTCAAAGACCACGCCGGCGGCCTGCAGGTCGCCACGGATCTTCAGGTCGATGCCCTGGTTCATCCAGAACGCACCGCTGGCCTCGGCGGGGGTGCCTTCGACCGCTTCGCCGTGGATCAGCCGATACCGGTAACGCGCCTTGGGGTCGAGACCGCGCAATCGCAGCGTGGGATAGGGCTCGGCTTCGTGGCCCTGTCGCTGGAAGGCAAACAGCACCGCCTGGCTGCCGTCTGCTGCCACCGATTCGGTTGCCGACTGCGGCGACTGGTCACGCGGTGACAGCAGGCGATAGAGCAAGCCGCGTTGCACCGTGCTGCGGATGCGCTTGTATTCGGCGACATAACGCTGCGCAACGGCATTCTCTTCCGGCGTCCATTCGAGGATGTTCGCTCCGATGCCCAATCCGCCCTGCATGGAGGACAGGAAGCGGAAGTCCAGTGAGCTGCGGCGGTCGTTGACCCAGTTCGGCGAGCCGGTCACCCAGGCCATCATCACGCCCGGGGCGTACGCATAGGTAAAGCCATCCTGGATGGTCAGGCGGTCGGAGGGGTCCGTGTTGTCGGAAGGCCACACCTCGTCGGTGAGGCCCATGATGCCCAGGTCCACGCGTGCGCCACCGCCCGAGCACGAC
This sequence comes from Dyella telluris, assembly GCF_014297575.1. Taxonomy (NCBI): domain Bacteria; kingdom Pseudomonadati; phylum Pseudomonadota; class Gammaproteobacteria; order Lysobacterales; family Rhodanobacteraceae; genus Dyella; species Dyella telluris. The sequence continues at coordinate 4,439,278 of NZ_CP060412.1, forward strand.
TCGATCTCCACGCCGGGATGCCGTGCACGCAGGCGACGCATGATGTCGTACAGGTTGTTGGTGAAGGCGACATAGACCTTCTGCTGTTCTTCGGGGGCAACCTCCGGCCAGCCCGGCTCGGTCCAGTTGCGGTTGTAGTCCCACTTCAGGAACTGGATGTCGTTCTCCGACAGCAGGCGATCCAGCACGTCGTAGACGTAGTCGGCCACGTCCTTGCGCGCAAGGTTGAGCACGAGCTGGTTTCGTCCTTCGCTGCGTGGCCGGTCGTTGAAGTGCAGCGCCCAGTCAGGGTGTGCGCGATACAGGTCGCTGTCGGGATTGACCATCTCGGGTTCTACCCAAAGGCCAAAGCTCATGCCCAGTGCATGCACCTTGCCGATCAGGGGCGACAGGCCATGCGGGAACTTGTTGCGATTGACTGTCCAGTCCCCGAGGCCCGCGTGATCGCTGTTGCGTGCGCCGAACCAGCCATCGTCGATCACGAAGCGTTCCACGCCGAGTTTGGCGGCGGCTTCCGCCAGTTTTTCCTGGCCTGCCTCGTCAACCTTGAATTCGGTGGCTTCCCAGGAGTTGTAGAGCACCGGGCGTAGCTTGGTTTCCGCGCGCTGGGGCAGCACGGTATTGATCTCGAAGCGGTGCATCATTCGCGATGCCTCGCCAATGCCGTGGGGCGTGTAGCCTGCGTAGAACACCGGGGTCTGCAGCGACTGCCCCGGTGCCAGCCGGTAACTGAAGTCGAAGGGGTTGTAGCCGCCCGTCACACGCACCTGATGCAGTACGTCCTGGTCGATGCGGATGCGCCACGAGCCGCTCCAGGCGAGGGCGCCGAACCACACGTCGCCGTGTTCTTCGTTCCATTGATTGCCGCGTTCGATGGCGAACCAGGGGTTGTTCTGGTCGCCGGTGGTGCCGCGACGGCTACCTATCTCGGTGGCGCCCGGCGTGATCGCGCGCGTCTGCAGGTTCCACTCCCTGGCCCATGCGCCAGTGAGGTAGCGCAGCGAATAGTCGTCACCCGCTGGCAGGTTCCAGCTGGCGGCCGATGCGGCGTCGACGGTCATGGCCTGCGTTGTGTGGTTCTCGATGCGCGCCGAGCGCCCGATGATGCCCGTTGCCGGATCGGTCGTGTAGCGCAGCCATACCGATACGTCGAGACGGATATCGCGCAGCTCCACTTCCAGCGTATCGTCGTGGATGCGGTGGCTTGCATAGTGCAGCACCAGGTCGCGGTTGCCATCGGCGAAATGCGCCTTGAGGTCCGGCTCGATGGTGATGCGCCCGCCCCATCCCGCGTATTCCTGTGGCGATGTGCTGCCGGGTGAGTCGAACGAGGCGTGGCCGGGTGATACGCGTGCCGGCCCCAGGGGGTCGCGGGCCGCGAGTCGTGCGCCCCAGTACAGGGTCTGCAGCATGCCGTCGCTATCGACACCGAAGGCATAAGTGACCTCTCCGGTATCGATGCGGAACAGCTTGCGCGTGGCGTCATAGGTGATCGATGGTGTAGCGCTTGCTGCCGCCCGGGTGGTGGTCGCGGCTGAGATGGGCAGCGATGTGGCGACGCCAAACACGAAACCCAGTGCCATCACGGCGGTGCATGCCTTGCCCTTGAAGTGTTGCTTCACCTGGCCTGTTCCTTGAAGTTTGTCGCAGCCGTTGCCTGATCGCGAAGGGCGATAGGCATGGCCTGCCGGGACAACGCGAGGCCCGGTAGGCCTATTTGGTGATGCAAGCATATTGTATGATTATTGGCAAGGATCTTTGCAGCAATAAGCGCCTGCATGGCGTTTGCATCATTTCTACTTGTATGACAATTTACGGCGCCATATGGATGCCGTGCCCACTTCGGTTGCGCGCCCAGTCTGCGGAGCTGTTCGCCCCATGCACAACGATCTCCCGATGCAGGGCTTGTTGAGTGACAGTGTTCCCGCGGCGCCCAATGCCTACCTCTGGCGAATCTGCCTGGTGGCGGCTTTGGGTGGCTTGTTGTTTGGCTACGACTGGGTGGTGATCGGCGGAGCCAAGTTGTTCTACGAGGCTTACTTCGGCGTGCACGATCCCGCCATGTCAGGCTGGCTGATGAGTTCGGCACTGGTGGGCTGTATCGCTGGTGCCATGTGCGCGGGGACACTTGCCGATCGCTACGGTCGACGCCCTTCGCTGATTCTTGCTTCGGTATTGTTCGTGGCGAGTGCGGTTGGTGCCGCCTCCGCGGACGGTGCAACGGTCTTCGCCGTATTCCGCATCATCGGCGGTATCGGCATTGGCCTGGCCTCCGGCCTGTCGCCCATGTACATCGCGGAAGTCAGCCCTGCGGCGAGTCGCGGTCGACTGGTGGCGATCAATCAGCTCACCATCGTGGTTGGGGTGCTGCTTGCCCAGCTGATCAACCTGTGGATTGCCCGCCCGGTATCGCCGGGCATGGATGCCGCCGCCATGCTGCAATCGTGGAACGTACAGCACGGCTGGCGCTGGATGTTCCTCTGCGGCGGCGTGCCCGCGGTGTTCTTCCTGATGCTTGCCTTGTTGATACCCGAATCGCCGCGCTGGCTGAGTCGCCAGGGAAGGGATGAGCAGGCCGCCGTGGTGCTGGCCCGCATCGGCGGCGCGGACTATGCGCGCGACGTGCTGGCTGCGATCCGCGCCACTCATCACGATCACGCAGCGTCGGGTTCGCGTCGCGCATCGCTGCTCGCGCCCGACGTGCGGCCCATCCTGGTCATCGGCATCGTGCTGGCGGTATTCCAGCAGTGGTGCGGCATCAACGTGATCTTCAACTACGCGCAGGACATCTTTGCATCGGCCGGCTTCGACGTGAACGATGCGCTCAAGTCCATCGTCGCCACGGGTGCCGTGAACCTGGTGTTCACCGTGCTGGCTTTGCGCCTGGTCGACAGCTGGGGACGTCGTCGCCTGATGTTGGTGGGGGCGGGCGCATTGGCGGTGATCTATGCACTGATCGGCGGCGCCTACGCGCTGCATGTGATGGGCCTGCCGGTGTTGATGCTGGTGTTGGCGGCCATCGCCATGTATGCCACGACGCTGGCGCCGGTGACATGGGTGCTGCTCGCGGAGATCTTCCCTGATCGCATCCGTGCGCAGGCAGTGTCGCTGGGCGTGTTTTCGCTCTGGACTGCCTGCTTCGTGCTCACCTACACCTTCCCCTGGCTCAATGCGCGCCTGGGCCCTGCCGGCAGTTTCTGGACGTACGGCCTGATCTGCGCGGCCGGCTTTGTGTTTATCCTGCGGCGTGTACCGGAAACCTCCGGCGTGACGCTGGAAGCGATGGAGGCACGATTGACTGGCGGGCGGGACTGAGCTGCGTTCGCGGGTCGCACCTGCCGAATGTGCAGGCGGAAGTGACCGCCGTTCCCCTGGCCGAACGCGTGTTCAGTCGTGATAGATCTGGCTGCGTCCGCCATCGATCAGCAGATCGGTGGCGTTGACGAAGCGCGCTTCGTCGCTGGCCAGAAACAGCGCCGCGTAGGCGACTTCCTCGGGTTTGCCGATGCGCTTGCAAGGCAGCAGTTCGGCCTGACGAAGGCGCTCAGCCTCGGGATCCGGGCAGGACTGGAAATAGCGTTCGGCCGCCGGCGTCATGATCAGGCCGGGCGAGATGGAGTTCACGCGAATGCCGCGTGCGGCGTATTCGATGCCGAGCGAACGGGTCAGTCCGATCAGGCCGTGCTTGGCGACGGGGTAGGGGAATGCACCGGGGATGATCTTGTGACCATGTACCGATGCGATGTTGACGACGTGTCCGTAGCCGGCGGCAAGCATGGTGGGCAGTGCTGCGCGGATGCAGTGCCAAGCGCCCGCCAGGTTCGTATCCAGGCAACGGCGCCAGTCCTGTTCGGTGGTCTGCAGCGGGTCGCCGAACACATTGATGCCCGCGCAGTTGATCAGGATGTCCAGGCCGCCGAGTGCATCTATGGCCTCGGCAATGGCGGTATCGACCTGCGTCGCCGAGGAAACGTCGGCACCCACGGCCACCATGCGACGCCCAGTCGTCTTCATCAGTGCATCACCCACGGCCTTTGCCGGGGCCGCGGTAAGGTCGAGCAGGGCCAGGTCGGCTCCCTCGCGTGCGAAGAGTTCGGCAATGGCGCTGCCGATGCCGCTGCCTGCGCCCGTGATCAAGGCGTGTTTTCCCTGCAGTCGCGGTCGACCCGTGGTGGCGAAGTCGTGGGCGCTCGTGTTCATGCGGACTGGCCTCGGTGGATCAGGGATTAACAGCGAGAAGCGGAGCACCGGTAGCTCCCAGTGGGCGCACCCGGAACGCAAAGTGTCGGCTCAATGGTTCGCCCGGTGACAGTCGCGTCATGCCATGGGCCATCGGGCCGCCGGAACGGTGCACCGCATCGATGCAATGGTCCACCGGTTCGAAACAGAAAAAGTCGGCGCCCACGGGCGTGTAGAGAATGAAGGCGTCCACGTTGGCGGCCAGGTCCAGCGCCAGCCCCAGGCCGGGCCACTCGATGGTGGCCTGGCCATTCCATCCGGTAAAGCAGTGGTTGAGCTCCTCGCCGGGGATGGCGCGACCATCGCGAAAATCCCAGGCGGGCGGCACGTCGACGCGCTCGACCGGCATCGGCGACTGCCCGTCGTTGAGCCAGACCTGAGTGGCGGCGGCGCGTAATCGTGCGCCGCCGTGAAGCAGGAAGAAGGGGTGTAGCCCCAGGCCAAACGGCAAGCTGGCGTCACCTTCGTTGCGTACAGTCAGTGCGATTCGCAGTGTGTCGTCGTGCAGTGCATAGTGCTGGTTGGCGCGGTACGCATAGGCGCCCGGTGTAGCGTCATCCAGCGCGAGCTCGACCCCGTTGGAATCTTGCCGTTCGACCCGCCATGCGCGCTGCCACCCGGTGCCGTGGATCGGGTACGGGTCATCGGCGCGGTTCAGCGGCAGCGAAACGCGGGTGCTTTCGAATTCAAAGCCGCCATGGTCGATGCGGTTGCTCCACGGCACCAGCGGGTAGCAGGCCAATCGGTTTGGCTCAAACGCATCCGTTGGCATGGCCGGTGGTCGCAGCGGGCGCATGAGCGGGATGCGGGCGTCTCCCTGTTGTGCATCAAGAAAGGCCATGCCGCCGCCGAACGACGGGCAGATGCCGGCAGTCAGTCCCGTGCCTTCCAACTCGATCATGCGGGTCATGTTCTTTCTTCTTGTCAGTGTTGTGCGCGCCAGTGTGGATTGCCTGGCTGCCGTCACAGTGGAAGGTGCGACCGGTTCGGATCGTCGCACCATATATATAGTATGATGATTGGTGGCATGGCAATGCGGGCGCTGCGGCGGCTTGTCTGGATGCGCTGCATCATGGAATGGCCGTACTGAAGCACGTCGCCCCAGTCCTTGCTCATGCCCATTACTCATTTGTCTCCAGTCGCCCGTGCTGCGTCACGGCACGGCTCGCCTGGCCTGGCCGCCTCCGAGGCTTGCGCGGTGATGATTGAGGGCCCTGATGTATACTTTCTTGTATGACAATTTGGGCTTTTCGCCGCACAGGGGCGCATTCATGACCAAACGCTCCACTCCGCCTTCACCGGCTCGCCCGCGCCATCTCCCGGTGGCCACCACGTCGTCGCGCAGCCTGTATGGCCATGTGGTGCACGAACTGGGTCAGCGCATCATCGGTGGCGACATCAAGCCCGGCGAGCTTCTGCCGCGCGAGGAGTTGCTCGCTGAAGAACTCGAGGTAAGCCGTACCGCCCTGCGCGAAGGCATGAAGGTGCTGGTTGCGAAGGGCCTGGTGGAATCCCGGCCCAAGGTCGGCACGCGCGTGCGCGACACGCGCGCATGGCATCAGCTCGATGCCGACGTACTGGCCTGGCGCTGTGCGCTGATGCCCACCGAGGATTTCGTGCGCAAGCTTGCCGACATGCGCGAGGTGATCGAGCCGGCCGCTGCGGCCACGGCCGCGAAGTACCGTACCTACGAACAGCTTCGCCAGATCGAAGAGGCGTTTGCGGCCATGGAGGCGGCGGCCAACCTGGACGCCTGGGCCGATGCCGACCTGGCCTTTCACGAGGCGGTGCTCAATGCCACCAACAACGAGTTGATGGTTTCGCTGTTCACCGTGATCGAAAGCGCCATGGCGACGTTCTTTGTGCTTTCCGCGCGCACGGCCAAGAACTTCAAGGATGCACTGCCGCTTCATGGCGAGGTGCTTGATGCGATCCGTCGCAGCGATCCCGACGCGGCCCGCGGCGCCATGCTGGCGATGGTGGAAGAGTCGCGCGCCAATATGCGCAGGGGCAGCGCGGAGCGCGGCTGATCGAACAACGAGCGAGTCGGCGCTCGCGCTTCATCGCCTGGCCGGCACGGCGAGGTGTAACGGCCTCAGTTGCCCTGTGATGGCGCGGAGCCGTGCGTCAATGCCGCGGACACTTCGTGGCTTGCCTCGATCAGCAGGCGCGTGGTTTTCGCCATGTCGAGCGTGGAGCCGCGACGTTCGATGAAGGGGATGGTCAGGGCGCAGATGGCGCGGTCGTGCTGCATCACCGGCGCGGAGATGTCGGTGACGCCATCCACCACCTGGCTGGCAATGGTGGCCACGCCGGCGGCCCGGATGTCGCGTATCGCGGTTTCCACCGGGGCGCGGCGCAGGTCCGGCTCGTGCGCCATCATCATGGTGAACCAGCGCTCGCGCATTTCGTCGTCCTGCCACGCCAGCAGCACCAGACCGGATGCGGAGTGGGAGATCGGGCGACGATGGCCCACGCGCACCACCAGTCCGATTTCGCCCGGCGGATCGACGCGCGCGATCACCACGATCTGTTCCTGTGACGGCACCACCAGGTGGCACGACTGGTCGATGTCATCGGCCAGCCGGTGCATGACGGGCAGCGCGGTTTCCACCAGGCTTTTCACCGGTGGCTGCTCCATGCCGAGGCGGAACAGCCGTGGCGTGAGCGCATAGCGGCCTTCACCATCCGGGCGGCTGATGTAGTCGCGTTCTTCCAGCACCTGCAGCATGCGGAAAATCTCGCCGCGCGAACGGCCCACGCCTTCGGAGATCTCCGCAATGGTCAGCGGGGCAACGGCGCGTGCCAGCAGTTCCAGGATGTCCAGGCCCTTGTCGAGGGCGGGCGCGCGGTATTTGGGAGACTCAGCAGCCATAAGCGTCCGTGTATGGAGTGGCACACCAATGCGGGTCATGGTTGGGTGCCGGGGATTTGTCGTCGTCCCGGACTACCATGCTGCGCCGCAACTTGTTATACAGATAAATTATAAGTTCATATTTGCACAAATTCCGGGTCCGGTGCAGACGGACCGCCATGGGCAATTGCCGGAGGATGACATCTATGCACCCACAAGCCCCGCCGACGACGGCAGGTGGCCGCTTCAGGGGGAGCACACCGCTGCTGCCTCTCGCATTGATCGTAAGTCTTTTCTTCCTCTGGGGCGTTGCCAACAACCTCAACGACGTCCTGGTGGCGCAGTTCAAGAAGACTTTCACGCTGTCGGATTTCCAGGCGGCGCTGGTGCAGAGCGCGTTCTATCTCGGTTACTTCGTGGTGGCGCTTCCGGCGGGTGCGTTCATGCGGCGCCACGGCTACAAGTCTGCCGTGGTGCTTGGCTTGTGCCTCTACGGTGTGGGCGCCCTGTTGTTCTGGCCGGCGGCGGCGCACGCGGCCTACCCGATGTTCCTCGCGGCCTTGTTCGTGATCGCCTGCGGCCTGGCCTTTCTGGAAACCTCGGCCAATCCTTACGTCACGCTGCTCGGCCCTGCGGAGTCTGCTGCCGCGCGGCTCAATCTGGCCCAGGCCTTCAACCCGCTGGGCTCCATCGTCGGCGTGCTCGTCGGCCAGCGCTTCATCCTGAGTGGCGTGGAGCACACGCCGGCGGAATTGGCGGGCATGAGCGCGGGCGCCCGCGATGCCTTCATGCGAGGCGAAGCAGCAGCGGTGCAGATTCCCTATCTGGTGATCGGTTTGTGCGTGCTCGCCTGGGCCCTGGTGATCCTGCTGACCCGTTTTCCGCCCACTGACATGGGCGAAGAATCCACGCCAGCCATGCGCGGGGTGCTCAGGCGCCTGCTGCGTGATGGCCGCCTGCTGGGCGCCGTTGCCGCGCAGTTTTTCTACGTGGGTGCGCAGGTCGCCGTGTTCAGTCACATGATCCGTTACACGCAGGCGACCATGCCGGGTACCTCGGACAAGATGGCGGCGAGCTTCGTTACCGCCGGGCTGGTGTGTTTCATGGTCGGCCGCTTTGCGGGTGCCGCGCTGATGAAGCACTTCAAGGCCTCGCGCGTGCTCGCGTTGTTCGCGCTGGCGAATGTGCTGCTGATGGTGCTGGCGGCCTTCGTGCCGGGGCGCGCGGGCATCTATGCGCTGGTGGCGTCGAGCTTCTTCATGTCGGTGATGTATCCCACCATCTTCGCGCTGGGCGTGGAGGGCAGGGATGATGATGAGCGCAAGCTGGGTGCCGCGCTGCTGGTCATGGCCATCATCGGCGGCGCCGTGCTGACCGCGGCCATGGGCGTGGCGTCGGATCGCGTGGGCATCGCGCACGCCATGCTGGTGCCGGCCGTGTGTTTCGTGGCGATCTTCCTGTTTGCCCAGCAGCGCCGGCAGCATGCCGTGGCGGGAGCGACGGCATGACCTGGCAATGCCTGGCGCTGGACCTGCGCGACGATCCCTCGCTCATCGCCGAATACGAAAACTGGCACCGTCGCGAAAACATCTGGCCGGAGATCGTGGCCTCGATCCGCCAGGCGGGCATCCTGGACATGCAGATCTTCCGCACGGGCACGCGCCTGGTGATGCTGATGCGTGTGTCGCCGGATTTCGATCCGGCCGCCAAGGCCGCGGCGGACGCCGCCAGTGCGCGCGTGCAGGCTTGGGAGGCGCTGATGTCCACCTATCAGCAGCCGCTGCCTTGGGCGGCGGCCGGGCAGAAGTGGCTGCCGATGGAGCGGATCTTCGATCTGGCCGGTTGCGACGGCTGATCAGGCTTTGCGCCAGATCACCTCGCGCGGAATGGAGGCCGCATCGCGCTGGCCGGTGAGGGCCATGGTGACGCTCAACTCGCGCCGTATCAGTTCGATGGCCTGCGTCACGCCCTGCTGACCGTTGGCGCCAAGCCCATACAGGAAAGCCTTGCCGATCAGGCCGGCGCGCGCGCCCAGTGCCAGTGCCTTGAACAGGTCCTGCCCGCTGGTGATGCCGCTGTCGAACAGTACTTCGGTGCCGCCCTGCACCGCATCGACGATGGATGCAAGCACGTCGATGGTGGCGGGTGCGCCGTCCAGCTGACGGCCGCCATGGTTGGATACCACGATGGCATCCACGCCATGCTGCACGGCCAGCCGCGCATCCTCGGGATCCAGGATGCCCTTGATGATCAGCTTGCCCGGCCACTCCTTGCGGATCCACGCCAGGTCGTCCCAGTTCAAGGTGGGGTCGAACTGGCTGGCGATCCACTGTGCCAGCGTGGTCAGGCTGTCGGCGCCGCCGATGCGGCCTTCCAGGTTGCCGAACGATCGGCTGGGTGCCTTCAGTACATGCCACGCCCAGCGCGGCTTGCTGGCGATGTCCAGCAGGTTGCGCAGCGTGACCTTGGGCGGCACGGACAAGCCGTTCTTGATCTCGCGATGCCGCTGTCCCTGCACGGTAAGGTCGGCCGTCAGCATCAGTGCCGAGCACTGTGCGGCACGTGCGCGACGGATCAACTCGCGGGTGAAGCCGCGATCGCGCATCACATACACCTGGAACCAGAACGGCGTATCGCAACCAGCGCGCACCTGCTCGATGGAGCAGATCGACATGGTGCTGAGGCAGAACGGGATGCCTGCCTCGGCGGCAGCGCGCGCACCGAGGATTTCTCCGCTGCCGTGCTGCAGGCCAGTGAGCCCGGTAGGTGCAATGGCCAGTGGCATGCTCACCGACTGACCCAGGATGGTGGTGGCCAGTGAGCGGTTGTCCACATCCTGCATGACGCGCTGGCGCAGCTGGAGGCGCTTCAGGGCATCGCGGTTCTCATGCAGGGTGCGTTCGTCGTACGAGCCACGATCGGCGTATTCGAAGAAGGCACGGGGCACGCGCCGCTGCGCGAGGGCGCGCAGATCGGCGATGTTGGTCACTGGCGTTTTCATGGCTTACCCCGCTGCGGTCCTGGGAGTGTCCTGCCACACGATGCCATGGGGGAACAGGTGATCGCGCACTGATGCCTCGTGCATGCGGGCCGAGAAGCCCGGTGCCGTCGGTGCCAGATAGCGTCCATCCTCGATCGTCACCGGGTCGTCGAAATGCTCGTGCAGATGATCGACGAACTCGATGGCGCGATCGTCCTTCTTGCCGGTGATGGCAATGAAATCGGCCATCGCCAGATGTTGTACCAGCTCGCACAGCCCCACGCCGCCCGCATGCGGGAACACCCGCACGCCGAATTTCGCGGCAAGCAGCAGGATGGCGAGATTTTCGTTCACGCCACCCACGCGCGCCGCGTCGATCTGGATCAGGTCAACGGCCTGGGCCTGCAGCAGCTGCTTGAACAGCACGCGGTTCTGGCCATGCTCGCCGGTGGAGATGGGAATGGGCGATACACCCCGGCGAATGGCGGCGTGGCCGAGCACGTCGTCCGGGTTGGTGGGTTCCTCCACCCAGGCCAGGCCGATGTCCTTCAGCGGCTTCAGCCATTCAATGGCGGTGTCGACATCCCAGCGCTGGTTGGCATCCACGGCGATGGCGATATCCGGCCCCACGGCTTCACGAGCCAGCCGGCAGCGTCGCAGGTCGTCTTCCATGCGCAGGCCGACCTTGAGTTTGATGGTGCGGAAACCATCGGCCACGGCTTTCTTGGCGAGACGCTGCATCTTCTCGTCGGTGTAGCCCAGCCAGCCCGGCGACGTGGTGTAGGCGGGGTAGCCTTCGGCTTCGAGTTGGGCGATGCGCGCCTGCTTGTGCGGCTCGGCCTCGCGCAGGATCGCCAGCGCCTGTTCGGGAGTGAGCGCATCGGTGAGATAGCGGAAGTCGATCTGGCTGACCAGCTGTTCCGGCGTCATGTCGGCGATGAAACGCCACACCGGCTTGTTGGCGGCGCGCGCGGCCAGATCCCAGGCGGCATTGATCACCGCGCCGATGGCCATGTGCATCACGCCTTTCTCGGGGCCAAGCCAGCGCAGCTGGGAGTCGCCGGTGAGTTGCCGTGCGAAGCCGCCGAGGTCGCTCACGATATCGTCGACCGCACGGCCCACCACCATCGGGCGCAGCGCGGCCAGTGCAGCCGTCTGGATGTCGTTGCCGCGGCCGATGGTGAATACCAGCCCGTAGCCGGCGAGGTTGTCCGGCGCATCCGTCTTCAGCACCACGTACGCGGCGGAATAGTCCGGGTCGGGATTCATGGCATCGCTGCCATCGTGCGCCAGCGACGTGGGAAAACGCACGTCGAACGTCTCCAGGGCGGTAATCTTTACCATCGTGACCGGCCTCCCGGGCCGGGTATCAAAAAAGGGGAAGGTCTCAAGTGGCGTTGGCGGGCGACGAGGGGTGCGCGACCACGTCCTGTCGCTGGCGACCCAGGCCTTCGATGCCCAGTTCAATCACGTCGCCCGGCTTCAGATATGTGGGCGGGCGCAGGCCCAGGCCCACGCCGGCGGGCGTGCCCGTGCTGATCACGTCACCCGGCATCAGCGTCATGTAGCGACTGATGTAGCTCACCAGTGCGGCCACGCCGAACACCATCGTGCGCGTATTGCCGTTCTGGTAGCGATGGCCGTTCACTTCCAGCCAGAGCGAGAGGTTCTGCGGGTCGGGAACTTCGTCTTTCGTCACCAGCCAGGGGCCGATCGGTCCGAAGGTGTCGCAGCTCTTGCCCTTGACCCACTGGCCGCCATGTTCGAGCTGGAATTCGCGCTCGGACAGATCGTTGATCACCGCATAGCCGGCCACGTGGTCCAGTGCCTGCTCCACGGAAACGTCGCGCGTCACTTCGCCGATGATCACGCCGAGTTCCACTTCCCAGTCGGTCTTCACCGAGCCGCGCGGGATCACCACCGTGTCATTCGCGCCGCCGATGGCGGTGGTGGCCTTCATGAAGAGCACGGGCTGCTCGGGCACGGGGGCGTTGGTTTCCGCGGCATGGTCGGCGTAGTTCATGCCCACGCAGAGCATCTTGCCGACATGGGCCACCGGCGTGCCAAAGCGCGGCGAGCCGTCGACGCGGGGCAGGGTGGACGGGTCGATGTTCTGCAGGCGGCGCAGTCCGTCGCGACCGAGCGCGTTGGCCGTGATGTCGTCGATCACGCCAGAGAGATCGCGGATGGCGCCTTCGCCATCGATCAGTCCCGGCTTTTCCGCGCCGGGTTTTCCAAAGCGGCAGAGCTTCATGCAGTCGTTTCCATCAGTTCGACCAGCCGCCATCCACGACGTGGATGGTGCCGGTGGTAAAGGACGATTCGTCGGAGGCGAGATACACGGCCAGCGCCGCGATCTCCTCGGGTGTGCCCAGGCGGCCCATGGGTTGGCGCGAAGTGAAGCCCTGCCATGCGGCTTCCTCGTCACCACCCAGTGCGCGTACGCGCTCGGCGAGCGACGGGGTTTTCACTGTGCCGGGGCAGATCGCATTGCAGCGGATGCCCTTGGCCACGAAGTCCGCGGCAATGGAACGGGTCAGGCCGATCACGGCGGCCTTGGTGGCGCTGTAGGCAAAGCGGTTGGGAACGCCCTTGATGCTCGATGCCACCGAGGACATGTTGACGATGCTGCCTGCGCCGCGCTCGAGCATGCCGGGCAGCAGTGCGCGACAGAGGTGGAACATGCTGTCCACGTTGATGGCGAACGAGCGTCGCCAGCTCGCATCGTCGGTATCGAGAATGGTGCCGGCATGCACGTAACCGGCGCAGTTGAACAACACGTCGACGCGACCGACGGAGCTCGCCAGCGACTGGATGGCGCTGGCATCGGTCACGTCGAGGACGCGTGTGCTGATCGACGGATGGCTGGCCGCGAGGGAGGCCAGGTTCTCTTCGTGGATATCCGTTGCCAGCACCGTGGCGCCTGCTTCGGCGAAGGCGAGGGCGGTGGCGCGGCCAATGCCTGCGCCGGCCGCGGTCACCAGGGCATGCTTGCCGCTCAGTCGGCCGCTCATGCGTTGCGACTCGTGAAAGGTTGTGTCATCAGGATCCACCCAGGGCAGTGGCCGGCGCATCGCCGGCAAGGGAGTAGACAGCTGCGGCGGTTTCGCCGAACACAGCCGCTTCGTGTTGAGGAGCGAACCGCCGGGTCAGCGTCTGCGCGCAGCGCTTCCATGCGTCGTAACTTGCATGCGTGGTGAGCACGGGCCAGTCGCTGCCCCACATCAGGCGTTCGCCGCCAAAGCTTTGAAACAGGTGCGCCGCATACGGTTCGACGGCGGTCGGGTCGGCCGGTTCGCCAGTCAGCGTCAGCAGGCCGGATAATTTGCAGAGCACGTCCGGCACCTGGGCGACGCGTGCAATGGCGCTTGCCCACGCGGCGAATTCCCGTTGCGCGATATCCGGCTTGGCGGCGTGATCGACCACCGTGACCAGGCCGGCGTGTTGCGTGAGGCGTTGCGACAGCGCGCGAAGATGGCGGTTGTCCACCAGGGCGTCGAACACCAGGCCGTGGTCGCGCAGGCAATCGAAAGCGCGATCCAACGACGGTCGCGCCAGCCATTCCGTATCGGGAATATCCTGCACCATGGGGCGGATGCCGCGCAGCAGGCCCTGTCCCTGCGCGGCCAGCGCGGCAATGCGTTGCGTGGCGTCGCTGGCCTCCATGTCCACCCAGCCGATCACACCCAGCACGCCGGGTGTCTGCCGTGCGATATCGAACAGGAACAGCGTTTCGCGCTCATCCGGTGCTGCCTGTACCAGCAGGCAGGCATCCGTCGTCACGTCCATGTCGGCAGGAAGAAACGGGCGCTGGAGCGCGGCCGGCGCCTGCGCGAGCCAGCCGTAGTCGAGTTTCGTCGGGTCCCAGTAATGCCGGTGTGCGTCGATGATCATGGCGTGGGCACGCGTGGATCGAGCAGACCCTCCGCCACCAGGGCGGTCCAGGTTGCCGAGGGAATCGGCGCGCGCATGCGTGCAATGGCGCTGTCCACTTCCGCGGTGGAGCGCAGCCCGCACACCACCTTCGCCACCGCAGGGTGCGCCAGCGGGAACTGCAGGGCGGCCGCGCCAACCTGCGCGTGCGTGCGTCCGCATACCTCATAGAAACGCTGGGCGCGTTCCCGGATGACTGCCGATGCAGGCGCGTAATCGTAGGTGTCGCCGGGGCCGGTATCGGAACCGAGCAGGCCGGAGTTGTAAGGCGCTGCCACCAGCACGGACACGCCGTCCGCCTGCGCCCTGGCCATCACGGTTTCGCTGCGTGCCTGTTCAAACAAGGTGTAGCGGCCGGCCAGCATCACGGCATCCAGCGGAAAGCGCTGCATCACTTCCAGGCACACTGCCTCTTCGTTCACGCCCAGGCCGATGGCGCCGACCACGCCCTGGTCGCGCAACGCGGCCATGGCCGGCAATGCTTCGTCCAGCGCCTGGGCCAGCACCTGCGCATGGCGTTCGCCGTGGGTCAGTTCACCGATGTCGTGCAGCAACAGCAGGTCGATGCGTCCGGTGCGCAGCCGCTTGATGCTGCTCTCCAGGCTGCGCAGCACGCCATCGCGCGAGTAATCGAAGTAGGCGCGCCGGCCATCGACGGCAAAACCGTCGCTGCGGTCGTGGCGGCTTTCGTCGACATCAATGAGGCGACCCACCTTGGTGGAAAGCGTGTAGCCGCTGCGCTCGATACCTGCCAGCGCCTCGCCGAGACGGGATTCGCTGAGGCCGTATCCATAGTAGGGCGCGGTGTCGAAGTGCGTGATGCCGCTGCGCCATGCGTGCGCAATCGCTTCGCAGGCCGCGTCGTGCTCCACGCCGGTATAGAGATTGCCGGCGGGTGCGCCGCCGAAGGCGAGAGATGCAACGCGTGCATCGGCCATGGCTGGCGTGGAGGGCGAATCCTGGACTGCGTACTGAACCGGCATCAATTTCCCCAGGCCAGCCTCCTTTGAGGAGGCGTAACAGGTGCGCGATGGCGCCCCGGTTCAAGGACACGGGGTGCCTGGTCCGATCGTACTACTTGTGCATAGATAAAAACTAGGTTTATATGTGAGCGCGTTCTCGGGGCGCCCCGGACAATGGGCCGGGCGCCGTCGCGATCGCCACCGTCCGGCGACAGGCGTATCTAAATGCCTGGTTTGCCGGTGAATATTCCTTGGCCGGGCAGACGTTGCCGGGGTAGATGATGACGCCGTTGTCGGATTGGGGCCTCGGGCCCGCATCGTTTGAACGTTCGCCGGAGCCCCGCGGGCCCCTCGTGCAGCAGGCGGCGGAGCGCGCGGGTCTGGCCACGTCGACCTTCCTGGCTGCCGACGTGGGTGGCACGCATGCCCGCATTGGCCTGGTGGTGGCGGATGCGCTGACCGGCCAGCCGGACATCGTTGCTTATAAGACGTATCGATGCGCCGACCATGCGTCCCTCACCGACATTGTCTGCAGCTTTTGCCGCGAGCACGGTACGCATCCGCGTGCGCTGGTGCTGGCTTGCGCGGGCGTCGTGAGTCGTGGCGTGGTGGTCAATGACAACCTGGCCTGGCCGGTGGTGCTGGATCATCTCCGTATCGAAGGTGGTTTCGCTTCCGTCGACGTGCTCAATGACTTCGAGGCATTCGCGCATGCCGTGGGGCAGGTCGATCAGGCAAGCACCGCCGTGATCGTCGATGGCGTGCCCAATCCGCATGGCGCGGTGGCCGTGGTTGGCCCGGGTACCGGCCTGGGTGCAGCGCTTCGCTTGCCCGGTCGACCGGCGCGCGTGCTGCATACCGAGGCAGGACAGATGGAGCTGGCCGTGCGGCCCGGTATAGAACAGGCGATCCGCGCCCAGCTGGGGCCGGCCGATGGCTATGTGTCGTACGAGCATGTGCTGAGTGGCCCTGGTGTGCTTCGTCTGTATCGCGCGCTGGCCGCTGTGCACGGCGTATCCGCGGCCTTGAACGATCCCAGCGAGATCACTGCCCTGGCCTTGGCGGGCATGGATCCGCTGGCCAGCGAAACGGTGGATCACTTCTGCCGCTGGCTGGGTGCTTTCTGCGGCGACGTGGCCATGGCGTTCAGTGCGAGTGGTGGCGTGTGCCTGGCGGGTGGATTTCTCGCGCGGTTGGCCAGCGTGCTTCGCTCGGGGCCGTTCGCCGAACGTTTCCTGGACAAGGGCGTGATGCGGCCGTTCCTCAACAGCACGCCGGTGGTGGTGGTTGAGCACGGACGGCTCGGCGTGCTGGGCGCGGCGAACTGGCGGCTGGGCCTGTGATGCCTGATCCCGTGTTCGCAGAGGGTGGGCGGGGGCGGCGCGACATGCCGAAGCGCTTTATCTGGTAACGGTTGTTCGATGTGCGCCGGTGAGTTGGGCGGCGCAGGTTTCTTCCGGCACTCCGGTGCTGACGAAGCAGGGGCTGGGCATGCGATTCGCGTTTGGCAGGGCGGGCGTGGTTCTGTGGTTGATGCTGCTGTGGCCGCTCGCTGGTCACGCACAGGCCCGCATCGACCTGGATCACGACTGGCGATTCCGCACCGATTCGGCGGATACGGGCCTGACGGCCGGCTGGTCAGGTACGACGCCTGCTGATACGCGCCCGATTGATGTGCCGCACACCTGGAACATCGGCAAGGACGACGACTACGAGGGCGTCGCCTGGTACTTCAAGACGTTCGTGGTGCCTGCATCCATGCTGTCATCGCACGTGGAGCTGCATTTCGGCGCCACGTTCTATCGCAGCCGCGTCTGGGTCAACGGCGTGGAGGTGGGTGGGCACGAAGGCGGACATACCGCGTATGGCTTCGACATCAGCCGGCAATTGCATGCCGGCGAGAACCGTATCGCCGTGCGCCTGGACAACCGCCCCGGCATGGCCACCATTCCCGGTTACGCCATGCGCCAGGCTGCCAGCGGCAACGTGTGGTACGACTGGTGGCACTACGGCGGCATCGTTCGTGATGTCTGGCTCACCGTCAACGATCACGCACTGATCCGGCGGCAACGCATCGGCAGCAAGCTTGCCGGCGACTCGGCCAGTGTGAGCACGCAGGTTTTCGTGGAGAGTGTCGACGCCAGTGGTGGTAGCTATACGGCGACCGCCCGCGTGATCGACCCCGATGGCAAGACCGTTGCCGAGGCCCGGCAGGATGTTGCGGCAAAGGCGGGTCAGCCGGCCACCGTGACGCTTTCAGTGGCGCTGCCGCATCCGCAGCTATGGAACGTGGGCGACGCGCGCCTGTACCAGTGGGTCACGGAATTGCGCTCGGCCGATGGCACGGTGCTTGATTCGCGCAGCGATACCTTTGGCTTGCGCGACATTGTCATCCGCGACCGGAAGCTCTACGTCAACGGCAAGCCCGTGCGACTGAGCGGATTGACGCGTCACGCGGATTCGCCCTGGGAGGGTCTGGCCGAATCGACCGGCACGATCCGCCATGACTGGTCCGACATGGTCGCGCTGCACACCACCCTGTCGCGCCCGGTGCATTACCCGCAGAGCGATGCCGTGCTGGACTTCGCCGATCGCCACGGCATCCTGCTCGTGCCGGAGATCCCCATCTGGCAGTTCAGCGAGGCACAACTGAAGAATCCCGACCTGCTTGCGCTCGCACGCAACATGATGCGCGAGATGATCGAGCAGGACGGCAACCACGCCAGCATCTTCGCCTGGAGCGTCTGCAACGAAAGCGATGCCTCCAAGCCAGGTGGTCGGGCCTATGTCGACGCCATGGCGTCGCTGATCCACCGGATCGATCCGGGTCGTTACGTGACCTTTGCCGATGCCGATATCAGCATCAAGCCGTGGAAGGACGCACCGGTCATGCACGATGTCGATTTCATCATGGCCAACGCCTACTTCGGCTCATGGAGTGGTGGCGGCAGCGAGGTCGAGCCGTGGCTGGATTTCGTGGACCGCACCTATCCCGACAAGATGGTGATCATCTCGGAGTTTGGCTACCCGGGTGTGTTCTCGCCCGACCCGGCGTCAGCGGACAAGGCGCGCAGTGAAAACCTGCTGCAGCAGATGGATGCGTTCCAGCGCCGCAGCTTCATTGGTGGCGTGATCTTCTGGACGTATCAGGACTACAAGTCGCACCGGAACCTGTGGCCCGGCCAGACCGAGGGCTACGTGGATCACGGTGTGGTCGACGAGAACCGCCAGCGCAAGCCCTCGTACTTTGTTTACGAGGCGCGCAACCGGCCCTTGTCGGTGAGCACGCAGTGGCAGGTGCGCGAAGATGGCCTGCACGGCTTCCAGGCAACCGTCACCGGTTATGCCGACACGCACCTGCCGTCGTATCCCATGCGCGGCTACCTGGCGCACTGGAAGGCTGTGGACGACCGGGGGCATGAGCTTGGCCATGGCGACGCGATCCTGGCTGACCTGGCCCAGCCGATCCACTTCGACGGCGCATGGCCCGTGCCCGGCAAGGATGCTGCCGTGCATCTGGCCATCGAGGTGACGACACCGGAGGGCGTTCCTGTAGGTGGCACAACCAGCGACTATCACCCCTTGCATATCGGCAGTGCCCACTTTCTTCCCAACGGGGACACGCAACCATGATGAAACCGGCCGCATGCTGCGCGCTGCTCGCCAGCTGGCTTCTGTCGGCGGCCGCGCTGGCGCAGTCCGACACGGCGCCCACCGCTAACACCTTGTCGCCCGCCGCGCAGGATCAGGCGTGGCAGCAGGCCAGTGCGAAGTTCGCACCGCAGCGCAAGGCCATCCTTGATCGCGTGGCGAAGGGCGTGGCGCAGGGACCGTTCCGTGCCGACTGGGCGTCACTGCAGAAGTACCGGTCGCCGCAGTGGTACGACGATGCCAAGTTCGGCATCTTCATCCACTGGGGTGTCTACTCGGTGCCTGCTTTCGGCAGCGAGTGGTACTCGCGCAACATGTACCAGCAGGGCACCAAGGAGTTCGCCCATCACGTGGCCACGTACGGGCCGCAGTCCAAGTTTGGCTACAAGGACTTCGTGCCGATGTTCAAGGCCGAGCACTTCGATCCGGATGCATGGGCACGCTTGTTCCATGACGCCGGCGCGCGTTACGTCGTGCCGGTGGCGGAGCACCACGACGGCTTCGCCATGTACGACTCGGCACTGTCGGACTGGACGGCGGTGAAGAAGGGCCCGAAGCGTGACGTGATTGGTGAGCTGGAGAAAGCCATCCGCGGGCAGGGCATGCGCTTTGGCGTGTCGTCCCATCGGGCCGAGCATGACTGGTTCTTCGACGGTGGCCGCACGTTCGATTCGGACGTGAACGACCCCGCGAATGCCGAGCTGTATGGCCCGGCGGTGGCGCATCTCAGCAAGGTCGACGAAAACCTTGCCGACGACTGGACCTATGTTTCCCAGGCCTGGCTCGACGACTGGCTGGCGCGCACGGCCGAGCTCGCCGACAAGTACCACCCCGACCTGATCTATTTCGACTGGTGGATCGGCCACCCCACCTTTCGCAACACCTTGCCGAGCCTGCTGTCGTACTACTACAACCAGGGCGCGAGTCGTGACGGCGTGGTCGTGAATTACAAGCTCGGCGATTTTCCGGAAGGAGCGGGCACGCTGGATATCGAGCGTGGCCAGCTGCGCGGCATCCACGCCACGCACTGGCAGACCGATACGTCGATCAGCAACGATTCCTGGGGCTATGTCGAGCACGACACGTACAAGTCGCCCACTTTCATCATCCACATGCTGGTGGACGTGGTCAGCAAGAATGGCAACCTGATGCTCAATGTCGGCCCGCGCGCGGATGGCACCATCCCCCAGGGTGCGCAGGACACGCTGTTGAGCATCGGTCGCTGGTTGAAGACGAATGGCGAGGCGATCTACGGCAGCAAGCCGTGGCGCACCTTTGGCGAAGGGCCCACCGAAGTGGCGGCCGGCACCTTCCAGGATGTGAAGACCAAGCCGTACACCGCCGATGATTTCCGCTTCACCACCCGCGACGGCAAGCTCTATGCGATCGAGCTGGGCTGGCCGTCAAAGCAGGTTGCCACCATCCACTCGGTCAAGCCGGCGGACAAGGTGGTCAGCGTCGAATCGGTGGCCAACAAGCAAGCCATCCCGTTTACCCAGGACGCAGCGGGTTTGCACCTGCGTCTCCCTCCCCACCCCATCGGCACCGATGCCTACGTTTATCGCATCACCTTCTCCACGCCGAATTCGCTTAAGGCCGCACCATGAAACGATGGATGTTCCCCGTCCTGTCCCTGTGTTTCGGGCTGGCATCGACCAGCGCCTTCGCCAAGGCACCGACGGCGCTGTTCTACATGCTGGAGTCGCAGAAATCGATCAACTCGCTCGAGGCCCACATCGACAAGATCGACCTGCTCGTGCCCACCTGGTATGGCGTGGACGAGAACGGACTGGTGTCGGGCGGGCCCAATCCCTACGTGCTCAAGCTGGCAAAGGCGCATCGCTTGCCGGTGATGCCCATCGTCTCGGCCGGCGGCGACCGCAAGAAGTTCCACGACCTGCTCGGCAATGAAACGGCCAAGAAGGCCATGATCGCCAGCCTGGTCGAGCAGGCGAAGAAGTACGGGTTCACTGGCTTCCAGTTCGATTTCGAGAACATCGCCTGGACTGATCGCGACGCGCTGACCTTGCTCACCCGGCAGACCGCCGAGGCGCTGCACAAGCAGGGCCTGAAGCTGTCCATGGCGGTGGTGCCCAACGCGCCGGGCGCAGCGGGCGAAGGTCCTTTCAGCAAGTGGATGTGGGAATACTGGCGCGGCGCCTACGATCTCAAGGCGCTGGGGCAGGTGCTCGATGTGGTGTGCCTGATGACGTACGACCAGCACACCCGCTGGACGACGCCCGGCCCCGTGGCCGGCATGCCCTGGGTCATGGAAAACCTCGATTACGCCATGAAACTGGTGCCGCGTGAAAAACTTTCACTGGGTATCGGCCTGTACGGCTATCACTGGTTCGCCGGCAACCCGGTGGGCGAGGATGGCAAGGAGCACTCCAATATCTCCGCGCAGTACATCGATGCGGATGAATCCTTCCCGCTGGCCAAACAGTTCAATGCGACCATGCAGTGGGATCCGGTGGAACATGAGTCGTGGTTCTACTTCTACCGTGACCAGATGCGCGAATGGGTGTTCCTGCCCGATGCCCATGCCTTCCGCGACCGCTACGACGTGGTGAAGCAGGACAAACTGGAGGGTTTCTGTGCCTGGGTGCTGGGCGCTGAAGATCCCAAGGTGTGGGACGAGCTCCCCGATGCGGTCCGCTAAGCGCATGCGCGCCGCGCGACGCGGCTTGTTACTGGCCAGCCTGCTGGCCGCTGCCGGCGGTGCGCATGCCACGGGTGAGCCATCAATCATCCCGCTGCCGGCGCAGATAAGCATGGAGCAGGGCAGTTACACGGTGACTGCCGCTGCAGCGATCCATGTGCCGCCCGGTGATCGCGCGGCCGCTGATGCGGCGCACTACCTGGCTGACCTGCTGGCGCGCACGCGCGGTTTGTCGTTGCCGGTACTGGACGATGCGTCGCCAAGCCGTCGCGGCAATATCGTCATACGCAGTGATGCCGCCGCGAGCGTGAAGCAGGCGGAGGGTTATGTCCTCGACGTCGATGCGCATGGCATAAGCATTCGTGCGCGCGATGCGGCGGGTTTGTTCTATGGGGTCGTCAGTGCGTGGCAGTTGCTGACACCCGACGGCTCACGCGGGGCGGTCACGGTTCCGGGCATGCATGTCGTGGACTGGCCGCGTTTCCCGTGGCGAGGACTGATGCTGGATTCGGCGCGCCATTTCCAGCAGCCGGCCGAGATCCGGCAGTTGCTGGATGCCATGGCCCAGCACAAGCTCAATGTCTTCCATTGGCACCTGACGGATGACCAGGGCTGGCGTCTTGAAATCCGGCGCTACCCCGCGCTTACCCAGATCGGTGCGTGGCGGCAGCCGCCCGGTGGTGATGGCAAGCCCTATGGTGGCTACTACACCCAGGCCGAGGTCAAAGACATCGTGGCGTACGCCGCCGCACGACACATCACCATCGTGCCGGAGATCGACATGCCCGGCCACGCGCAGGCAGCCGTGGCGGCCTATCCGGACCTCGGTGTCACGGGTACGCGCCCCGCGGTATCCATCGACTGGGGCGTCAATCCTTATCTCTTCAACGTGGACGACCACACCATCGGCTTCCTGCGCAACGTGCTGGATGAAGTGATGGAGCTGTTCCCGTCCACCTTCGTCCATGTCGGTGGCGACGAGGCGATCAAGGATCAGTGGCAGGTCTCGCCAGCCGTGCAGGCGCGCATGCGTTCGCTCGGCATCAAGGACGAGAAGGCGCTGCAGAGCTGGTTCATCGAGCAGATGGGGCAATACCTGGCGAAGCACGGGCGTCGCCTGATCGGCTGGGATGAGATTCTGGAGGGTGGCGTGCCGCCGTCCGCTTCCGTGATGTCATGGCGCGGTACGCAGGGCGCCATCGACGCCGCGCGCCTGGGTCACGACGTGGTGCTTTCGCCTGCGCCGACACTCTATCTCGACAATCTGCAGAGCCGCAGCGGCGATGAGCCCTCGGGCAGGCTCAGCATCCAGACGCTTGCCAGCGTCTACGCGTTCGAGACTGTTTCGCCAGCCCTCACGGCTGAGCAGGCAAGGCACGTGCTCGGTGCGCAGGCCAATATCTGGACCGAATACCTCAACGCAACGTGGCAGATCCAGCATGCGGCCTTCCCGCGCATGGATGCACTGGCCGAAGCAGTCTGGACGCCGGCGAACGAGCGCCATTTCGATGACTTCATGGCACGCCTGCCTGCGCAGTTCAATCGTTATCGACAGCTGGGCATCGACTATGCCGACAGCGCTTTCGCGGTGGACATGCAGGGGAAGCGTTCCAGGGCAGGCGATCGCATAGCGGTCGCACTCACCGCCCAGGCTCCCGCCGCCACCATTCGTTACACCACCGATGGCACGGAGCCCGGCGCGGGTTCCACGGTTTATCGCGCACCGTTCGACATTGCGCCAGGCACGACCGTCAGCGCCGTGACGTTTGCCGATAATGGCGAGCCGTTGGCGCGGGTCCGTGCGCGACGCTTTGACGGGCGCACGATGTCGAGCATCGACGGCAGCGGGATGCAGGCCTGTGCGGGTGGCGATCTGGGCTTGCGCGTACCGTTGCTGCCAGATGCCACGTCGCCCGCGCCGGTCTACAACGTCGATGTGATGCGCAGTTGCTGGAAGATTCCGCAGATATCGCTGGATGGAGTTTCCGGCATCGCCGTTGATGGCGCCTGGCTGGCGCGCAACTACGGTCTTGCACATGATGCCGCCAAGGTGGTTTCGCGGGCTGCACGCACGTCGGCTGGCGAGCTGGAGGTTCACGTGGACAGCTGTGATGGACCGATGATCGCCAGCATGCCACTGCCGACAGGGTCGGCTCCGGGGTCGACCTGGCGGGTCGCTGCCACGTGGGCTGCGCAGGCGGGATCTCACGATGTCTGCATCCTGTCCACGGCGCCGATTCGAGGCTCGCTGTCGGCGATTGGTCGCGTGTCGTTTGTTTCATCGGTTGCGTCCGATGCGGCGCGTTGAGATGAAAAGGCTGTTGCGCATGGGAAGTCGGAGACAGGTGCGCGTTGCGCTTGGATTGATCGGCCTGCTTTCGATGGTGGTGCCGGCAGCGGCCGCCACGGCCGCCGATCAGGCCAGCGAGCGTGCCGGGAAGCTGGTGGCGCAGATGACGCCGGCCGAGAAAATCGCCCAGCTGCAAAGCGCGGCGCCCGCCATTCCGCGCCTGGGCATTCCCGCCTACGAATGGTGGAGCGAGGGCCTCCACGGCTTCGCGCGTTCTGGAGAGGCGACCGTATTCCCGCAGGCCATTGGCCTGGCTGCGAGCTGGGATCCAGCGCTGCTGCATGCCGTGGGTGGCGTGGTGGCGGCGCAGGCGCGCGACAAGTTCATGGCCACCGGCCTGCATCAGGATCATCCGCGCTACAACGGCCTCACCATCTGGTCGCCGAACATCAATATCTTCCGCGATCCGCGCTGGGGGCGTGGGCAGGAGACCTACGGCGAAGACCCGCGGCTGACGGCGGCGCTCGCGGTTGCCTTCATCGAGGGGCTGCAGGGCAGTGATCCCTCGCACCCCACGGTGATTGCCACGCCAAAGCATTTCGCTGTGCATTCCGGGCCGGAGCCGGGCCGGCACGGGTTTGACGTGGATGTGTCGCCGCATGACCTGGAGGACACCTATCTGCCGGCGTTCCGTGCAGCGATCGTCGAGGCCCAGGCCGGATCGGTCATGTGTGCCTACAACGCTATTCGCGGCGTGCCGGCGTGTGCCTTGCCCTGGTTGCTGGGCGAACGGCTGCGGCATGACTGGAGTTTCAAGGGCTATGTCGTCACCGACTGCGATGCGGTGGACGACATGACCAAGTTCCACTATTACCGCAAAGACAATGCCGGTTCGGCGGCCAGCGCGCTGCGTGCCGGCACGGATCTCAACTGCGGCGTGGCCTACGATGGCCTTCGCGCTGCGTTGGCTCACGGCGACATCAGTGAGCATGACCTGGATACGGCTGCCACCCGTCTGTTTGCAGCGCGTTACCGCTTGGGGATGTTCGACGCCCAGGCAACGCGACCGCGCATCGATGCGGCGGCGGATCGCGCGCTGGCCCTGCGTGCGGCGGGCGAATCCATCGTGCTGCTCAAGAATCGCGACAGCACGTTGCCGTTGAAACCGGGTGTCCGGCTGGCCGTGGTGGGCCCCAACGCCGATGCACTGTCGGTGCTGGAGGCGAACTATCACGGCACCGCTCGCCATCCCGTCACGCCGCTCGAGGGGCTTCGGCAGCAGCTGGGATCGCAGCGGGTGGGTTATGCGCAGGGCGCGGCGCTCGCCGAAGGCGTGCCGGTACCTGTCCCGGTGACGGCACTGCGGGTCGGGGATGGCAGCGACACGCCAGGGCTGAAGGGCGAGTACTTCCGCAGCACGGACTTGTCCGGTAGCCCGGTGGCAACGCGTATCGACAGCAAGATCGACATGGATACGGATCATGCCCCGCCTGTGCATGCGCTGGGCGCGGGCGGCTACTCGGTGCGCTGGACAGGACAGCTGCTGCCGCCGGGTCCGGGCAATTACACCCTGGTTGTGCGGCAGGATCGCTGCTTCGACTGCAAGGGGCACGACCCGGTGCGGCTCTATGTGGATGGCCGGCTGCTCATCACGAGCACCGGCGACAACGAAGCATCTGCCGCAAACATCGCCATCGCGGATGCGCGCCCACGAGATATCCGGGTGGAGTGGCAGCACTCCGGCGAGGATCAAGGCATTCATCTGCAATGGATTGCGCCGGCCGATGCGCAGCTCGCAGAGGCGCGGCGCGTGGCGGATCAGGCTGACGTGGTCGTGGCCTTCGTGGGTTTGTCGCCGGATGTGGAGGGCGAGGAACTCAAGGTGGATGTGCCGGGCTTCCTGGGCGGCGACCGCACGGATATCGGCCTGCCGGCGACGCAGCGGCGGCTGCTTGAATCCGTGGCCGCCAGTGGAAAGCCGCTGGTGGTGGTGCTCATGAGTGGCAGTGCCGTTGCCCTGAACTGGGCCAACGAGCATGCGGACGCGATACTCGCGGCGTGGTATCCGGGCGAGCAGGGCGGCGTGGCCATCGCGCAGACGCTCGCCGGTGTACTGAATCCTTCGGGCCGGCTGCCGGTGACGTTCTACCGTGATGCACGCGATCTGCCGCCCTTCATCGACTATGGCATGAAGGGGCGTACCTATCGTTACTTCCGTGGCGAACCCCTGTACGCATTTGGCGATGGGCTGAGCTACACCCGCTTCGCCTATGGCGCGCCCAGCGTGTCGTCGGCGCAGCTGAAGGCTGGCGATCCGCTGGATGCAACGGTGAGTGTGCGCAACTCCGGTGCGCGGGCGGGCGATGAAGTGGTGCAGGTCTACCTGGCCTATCCCGATGCCGCCAATGCGCCGCAGCGTGCGCTGGTGGGATTCCAGCGTGTGTCGCTGGCGCCTGGCGAGCAGCGCGATGTGACCTTCCGCCTTGATGCGCGTGCCCTGAGCCTGGTGGATGCCGACGGTGTGCGTGCGGTGAGGGAAGGGCGCTACCAGTTGTTTGCGGGAGGCCACCAGCCTTCGCCAGGGCAGGTGCCGGCAACCTTCACCATCAGCGGTCACGCCGACGTGGCGCGCTAGGCGCGCCCGTGCGGGTCCTGCACATGCGTCGGCGTCTTCGCGAGGGGCATGTCACCTCGCCGCCAGTCAGTCATCCGGTAGCTGGCGCGCGAACTGCATCGCGCGCCAGTCATCGCTCAAGGCGAGGGCAATGGCGTCGCGTTGAATACCTGGAATTCGCGGATGGATGCCGCGCCCACGCTGGAGAGTATGTTCAGGCGCACGCGCTGTGCGGTGACCTTCGGGAACACGTCAATCTTCATGTGACCGATGGCTTCGGCGTTGGCAACGGCGTGCCATGCCTTGCCGTCGTAGACTTCGATGGCGTACTTGCGCACGTGCTGTCCGTCGTCCAGCCACTCCATGGCAAGCGTGCGGTCGAAGGTCACCGGGTGGCCGAAATCCACTTCGAGCGTGGCGTGCCGCGAATCGGCGGGCGCGGTCCAGAAGGTGTCCTTGTTGCCGTCCAGCGCCGCCTCGGTGTTGTCGTCCTTGATCACGTGGTGGCGGGCAAGGTTGCTGGCGTCGCCGTAGCGGTCCCGCAGCGCCTTGCCGAATGCCTCGAGGCGGGCCACGTCCGCTTCGGGGAGCTGGCCGTGGCGATCCGGTGCAATGCCCAGCATCAGCTGTCCGCCGCGCCCCACGCTGTTTTCCCAGGTGTCCACCAGCTTTGCGACGCTTTTCAGCGTGGCTTCGTCGCTGGGGTGCCAGAACCAGTGCAGGTCGTGCAGCGGCGTATCGACTTCCACCGGGCGCCAGCGCGCATAGCCGTGGCGGTCGATGACATTCCAGTTCTCGCCATGGATGTAACCATCCTCCTGTCCCACCCAGCGGATGTCGCCGTATTCGAACAGGGCCATGTCGGCAAACACCATGGCATTGGATTGATACGTGCGCAGCGTTTCGATGTAGCGGGGAAAGTCGTAGACATGCCCGGCGCTGCCGGCGCCATCCAGCCACCATTCCACCAGTGGGCCGTAGTGCTGCACCAGCTCTTCCATCTGGGCCTGGTAGTAGGCGTCGTAGTCCTTGGGCTGCTTGTAGTGGGGTTCGTGGCGATCCCATGGCGAAAGATAGATGCCGAACTCCAGGCCCGTCGCGCGCGCCGCGTCGGACGCCAGGCGCACCACATCGCCCTTGCCATCCATCCAGGGGCTGCTCTTTACCGAGTAGTTGCTCTGGGCCGTGGGGTACAGCGCAAAGCCGTCGTGGTGCTTGGCCACCATCACCATGTAGCGCGCGCCGGCTGCGCGACTGGCGCGCGCCCATTGCGCTGCATCCACGTGATCGGGGTTGAACACCTTGGGGTCGGCCGTGCCGTCACCCCATTCGCGGTCGAGGAAGGTGTTCGTGCCGAAATGGACGATGACGCCGAACTCGAGGTCCTGCCAGTGAATCTGCTGGGGCGATGGCTTGATCTCCGGCCCGCTTTGCGCTGTCGCGGTGGCTGGCAGGAGGGCGCAGGCCAATGCGGCGCCAAGGATGGATCGGGCAAGTCGCTTCATGCTCAACCTTTGTCTTGATGATTTGGACGTAAAGCCGTCCATCTGAGAAAACGCATTAGAGGGCAGGAATCGACAACGTGTCAATGACATCAGGTCTGCTAAAAGCAGTGAAATCGCCGGGATTTCGCTACGGCCTCGCTTTGCTGTTCGCCATGCCCATTCATGCCGGGAACGCTCGTGTTGCGGAAGTGGCCGTGGAGTTCATTGATCAGGACCCGCCCACGGCTCAGTGTCATGCGGGAACCATCGTTGAAACCCCGCATGGCCTTGTTGCCGCCTGGTTTGGCGGCAAGCAGGAGCGCGATCCGAGTGTCGGCATCTGGGTCTCCAGGCATCCAGCCGGTGAGTGGACCAAGCCGCGTGAAGTGGCCAATGGCGTGCAGGGCGACGGTTCGCGCCTGCCCACCTGGAACCCGGTGCTGTTTCGTTCGGCCAGTGGCCGATTGATGCTGTTCTACAAGGTCGGCCCGGACCCGCAGCACTGGTGGGGCATGTTGATGACCTCCGTCGACGACGGCGTGAGCTGGTCCGCACCACGGCGGCTTCCGGCAGGCGTGCTGGGGCCCATCAAGAACAAGCCCATCCAGCTTCCCGGTGGTGAGCTGCTCAGCCCGTCGAGCACGGAGTCGGGTGGCTGGCACGTGCATGTCGAACGTTCCGCAGACGACGGCCGGACATGGGTGGCAGGCGACGACATGGCATCGGACGGCATTGATGCCATCCAGCCGAGCCTGCTTCCCATGAAGGACGGGACCATCGAGGCTATGGGCCGCACGCGGCAGGGCAAGCTGTTCTGGACGCAATCCGCCGATGAGGGGCGTCACTGGTCGCCACTGCAGCTGCTGGATACCGATAACCCAAATGCCGGCATCGATGCCGTGGCTCTGAAGGACGGCCGGTACCTGCTGGTCTACAACCCCACCCAGCCCGGGCCGCAATGGTTCGATGGGCGCGGCACGCTGGCTGTGGCACTCAGCGGGGACGGCCGGCACTGGAGCCGAGTGCTGACGCTGGAGGACACGCCCGGGCAGGAATACTCATATCCCGCCGTTATCCAGTCTGCCGATGGACGGGTCCACGTGCTGTACACGTGGCAGCGCACGCGCATGCGCCACGTGGTGATCGATCCGGCCCGCCTGAGTAAGGGAAAGGAAGGGAACATGCCGGACAGTGCCGCCCCCGGACGGGCCGGAGCAAAGGGTGGGAAACCCTGATGGCTGTGGCGCGTGCCTTCGGAGGCCTCCGTGACGGGCATCTGGGCGGGGTGGCGAAAAGGAAATTTCAAGCCCGTTGCATGGCTAAAAAATAAATAGCGATCAATAACTTAAGTAAAAGTACGGGGACTTTTCCGCGGCATCCCCGGCACTTTCTGCTGTGCTGCGACTTGCATCGATTTAAATTCGGCCTATAAAGCACTAACGTCACATATGAACTACTCGTTCGTATATGAATAAATCGCAACACGCCTGGGAGGGATGGGGATGCGAACCACGCACCTGGAGCAGTCCGGTCACGATGCAGCGGCGCCGCGGCATCGTGCGTCGTCCGTTTCGCGCGGGCACGGCCTTCCATGCCCACTTATGGGTTCGTCCCGCCCGCACGGGGCGCATGAAGCCGCATGACCTGGCATCTCGCTATCGGCCATCCCTCGGGAGTCGGCGACATGAAGCGAGGGTGCATGACGGGTACCAGGCAGCCGCAACGAGAAACCAGTACGGAAGACCAAAGCGGGCATCGCTGGCAAGTCGCACGAAGAGAAGTTGCATGGGCCGTTACATGGCCTTTCGGTAAGCAGGGGTGATTGACGCGTTTGCTTCGGCAGGAGGCCGCCATTGCGGGCCGGGGCAGCGCGGGAACACAGCAGAACAACGTGAATCGCGTCGGCGATGACAGCGTCCAAGAGCAATCACAACATTATGGTTTTACGGGGAGAGACAACCATGAACAACATTCGTTTGCGCCGCAGCGTGCTCGCCAGCTCGCTGGCCATGGCACTTTTCGCACCACTCGCTTTCGCTCAATCGACGCAGGCGGGCAACGCTCAGTCGTCCACGCAGCAGCCGGCGTCCGATACCTCGTCGTCGGCCAAGACGGACAAGGCGATCGAGCTCAAGGGCGTGACGGTTACCGGCTCGATGATCCCGCGCGCCGAGGTGGAAGGCGCCGCGCCGGTGGTGACCATTACCGCCGAGCAGATCAAGCAGCAGGGTTACACCACGCTGTGGGAATTCCTCGATTCGTTGCCGCAGGTGGGCCAGCAGACGTCTGATCCGGCCTCGTGGGGCTCCAGCTCCGTGAATGCGCGTTCGGTCAACCTGCGTGGCGTGGGCCCGGGCTTCAGCCTGCTGATGATCGACGGCCATCGCGTGGTGGATTACCCGCAGCCGCTGAACAAGCAGAGCAACTTCCAGAACTACAACAACCTTCCGCTCGGCATGATCGACCATGTCGAAGTGCTGGCCACCGGCGCCTCGTCCATTTATGGCTCCGATGCGGTGGCGGGCGTGATCAACGTGATCCTGAAGAAGAACTATCAGGGTGACGAGCTGCAGGTCACCGGTGGCACCGCCACGCGCGGCGGCCGCAACTACGGCGACATCAATTTCTTCGGCGGCCATTCCGGCGAGAACTGGCACGTCCTGTACAACCTCGAACAGTCCAATCGCAGTGCGCTGTGGGGCTCGGATCGTCCGTATCAGGATTCGGTCTCCGATGCCGGCTACGGTGCCTGGGGTCCGGCGTCGCGCATGTTTGGCTATCAGTACGATGCAGCGGGCGCCATCGCGCTCTCGGCCACGGACGCCAACGGCAAGTACATCACGCCGCCCACCGGCACCTGCTCGAAGTTCACCAATTCGCAGCTGAGCCAGTCGCATTCGGTCACCACCAACGGCACGCAGATCACCGGCGTGACCAACAATGGCTACTACTGTTCGCAGCCCGCCCTGTTCCAGAACTGGGTGCTGATGCCGGGCAGCCGCAGCCAGAACGGATACGTCGCGGGCGAATACGACTTCAGCAACGGCATGGCGGTTTATGGTTCGGCCGCGCTGTATGACACCACGGGTATCTCCAATACCCAGCTCCCCGTGGAAGTCACCGGCCAGTTCTATGACCAGGGCACGGGGCAGGTGATCAACCAGGGCATCCGCCAGCTCACCGCGAAGGAAATCGGCACGTCCGCCAACACCTATGACCGCGAGCAGAACTGGAACCTGCAGCTCGGCCTGAAGGGCACCGTCTTCGATGGTCGCTTCAACTGGGATCTGAACCTCAGCAGCCAGAAGTACACCGTGCGCGAGGACTTCACCGGCATCAACGTCACGGCGATGAACAACTTCTTCCTCGGCAAGCAGCAGGGGACGACCGCCGATGGCCTGCCGATCTACAACATGAACTGGCAGCAGTGGTGGAATCCCATCAACCCGCAGCAGTACAGCCAGTTCGCGGTGGGCGGCGAGAACACCTCGTCGTCGTGGCTGGATCAGGCGCAGTTCCGCATCAACGGTGACCTGTTCAAGATGCCGTGGGCGGACGAGTCGGTGGGTTGGGCAGCGGTGCTTGAAGCCGCCCACAACGGCTTCGACCTGTCGCCCGATCCGCGCGCGCAGGATCCGAGCACCTTCCAGAATCCGTTCGGTGCCTACCTCACCGGCGGCGGCACCCGTCAGCGCTTCTCGCTGGGCACCGAATTCCGCGTGCCGATCTTCAACCAGCTGACCTGGACCATCTCCGGTCGCGGCGACAAGTACAACGACGCCAGCAAGGCCGACGTGGCCAAGACCTGGGGCACGGGCCTGGAATACCGTCCGTACGACGGCCTGCTGCTGCGCGGCAGCTACGGCACCAACTTCAAGGCGCCGGACATGCAGGCGATCTACCTGACCGGCTCCACTTCGCCGGTGGGTGATTACGTCGATCCCCTGCAGTGCATCAACGCCATCAAGTCGGGCCAGTCCAACAGCACCTGGTGCAGCCTGGTGCAGCGTCCGACCTCGCAGTACTACCAGCTCAACACCAACGGCAGCCGCCTGCTGGAGCCGCAGACCGGTCACTCCTGGACCTATGGTTTCGTGTGGCAGATCCCGGGCGTGCAGGGCCTGTCCGTGTCGGCCGACTACTGGCACATGGGCGTGGACAACGCCATCGAGTACCTGGACAAGGACACCGTGCTGGTCGACGAGGCGGGCTGTCTCACTGGCCTGCAGGCCAACGGCACCTCGGCACTGTCGCCGTACACCGCGCACGTGCCGGGTTCGGCGTACTGCAGCATGGTGACCCAGATGGTCCAGCGCAATGCGGCTGGCCAGATCGTGTCGGAAGAGTCCGGCCCGATCAACGAGGCCTCGCTGTACGTCAGCGGTATCGATGCCTCGCTGGACTACAAGTTCCACACCGAGAACTACGGCAACTTCCGCGCCGGCATCAACTACACCGACAACCTCTCGTACAAGCAGCGCGTGCTTGCCTCCGACCCGCTGCAGAACACCCGTTACAACAACGTGGCGAGCCGCATGACGTGGATCGCCGACTGGACCAAGGGTGACTGGAACGTGTCGATCTCCGGCACGCGCGACGGCAGCATGCGTGCCCCGAACTACGCCGGTTGCGTGGTGCTTCCCAACGGCATCCAGCCGGGCATGGTCAACGTGCAGAACGGCTCGGAGTCGATCAGCACCGGCGTGTGCCAGGTAACGCAGGATGGCAACGCCGTGACGGTGGATTCGGCCACGTACCGCGGCAGGACCCCGGTGTGGATCACCTGGAACACCTCGGTCGGCTGGCAGATGAATCCGGACACGACGCTGAAGTTCACCGTGTCCAACATCTTCGACAAGGTGGGCACCATCCCGTACTACGCCGGTGGCTTCGAGTTCGTCACCACGGGCCAGACGGCGGACGAGTACATCGGTCGCGAAGTGTTCCTGACCTTCGATTACAAGTTCAAGTAAGCCGGTTCAAGCAAGCTGATTCAGGTAAGTGAGTTGCAGCAAGACGGCACGAGTCGTGCCGGATCTGGCCAGGGCCGCTCATGGCAGTTGCCATGAGCGGCGTTGCCTCCCCGAGGCTGCACTGGCCAATGTGTGTAAGGCAGGACTGCCCCGGCATGGCCGGGGCTACCCACATGCGAGCGACGGGCATGGGTTCAAGAACGATCATCCGCCCGTCGTCCCTGATCTGATCACCCAGCCGCCGGGCATCTGTTGGCCCGGCCGCCCGATCACGGAGTCTTCATGAGAAGGTCCATTGCAACGCGAATCCTGTCCGTCGCCCTGGCGGGTCTTTCTTTCGGCGGGATGGCGCAGACGGTAGCGACCAAGCCCGAACCTTCGGCAGCAGAAGTGCAACGGATGCAATGGTTCAAGGATGCCAAGCTCGGCATCTTCATCCATTGGGGTATCTATGCGGTGGATGGCATCGACGAGTCGTGGTCGTTCTTCAACGGCAAGATCAGCTATCCCGATTACATGAAGCAGGAGCACGGCTTCACGGCCGCGCATTACGACCCGCAGGCGTGGGCCGACCTGATCAAGCGCAGCGGTGCCCGCTATGCGGTACTCACCACGCGGCATCACGACGGCGTGGCGCTGTGGGATTCCAAGCAGGGTATCAACGTGGTGAAGGACACGCCCGCCGGGCGCGACCTGGTGGGGCCGTTCGTGCAGGCGCTGCGCAAGGATGACCTGAAAGTCGGGCTTTATTATTCGCTGGCCGACTGGTCCTCACCGGATTACGACGTCTTCACCCGCAAGGAGAAGCGCTACAGCAAGGACCCGGTGCGTTGGCAGCGATTCCTCGGCTACTACCAGGGCCAGCTGCGCGAGCTGTCGGAACGCTACCGGCCGGACTTGTGGTGGTTTGATGGCGACTGGGAACACAGTGCTGCCGAATGGCAGGCCGACAAGACGCGCGACATGCTGCGCAGTTACAACCCGGGGGTGGTGATCAATTCGCGGCTGCCCGGCAATGGCGATTACGCCACGCCCGAGCAGGGTCCGCCGATCACGCCACCCGCGGCGCGCTACTGGGAGTTGTGCCTGACCACCAACGACTCCTGGGGTTATCAGCAGCGCGACAAGAACTTCAAGACGCCGACGCAGGTGATTGGCCTGTTCGTGGACACCATCGGCATGGGTGGCAACCTGCTGCTCGACATTGGCGCCCGCGCCGACGGCACCATTCCGCAGGAGCAGGTGGATATCCTCACCGCACTGGGTCAGTGGATCCAGCGATATCCCGAGGCGATCTACGGCAGCAGCGCAGGCGTACCGAAGGATTATTACGCCGGGTCGAGCACCGTTTCGGCGGATCAGCGCACCCTGTATCTGTTCGTCAATGGCAAGCCGAATGGCCCGGTGCTGTTGAAGGGCCTGATGAACAAGGTGGTGGATGCCCGTCTGCTTGGCAGCACGGGCAGCCTCAAGACCCAGTTGATCGGCAACAGCGTGAACATTCCGGGCCTGCTTTACATCGACCTTGCCGGCCAGGCACTGGATCCGCAGATGAGCGTGATTGCACTGAAGTTGGACGGCCCGCTCAAGCTCTTCAAGAAGCCGTACGACAAGACGACGGAAAGCTGACCCATTGCCGGCGGCATGCGTGGTCGCCGGCGTTTTGACGACACTGCGAAAACGCAGGGGAGTGCTTGCTGCCTCATGTGGAAAAGCTCAGTTCTGTTGATGGGCGGCCTGGGCCTGTGCCTGGTCGCCGCGAGCGGCGCAGCCGAAGAGGCGACCTCCGTGGCCCGTGGCGTAGCGCGTGCCAATCCCGCGCCACTGGTCATGCCGAGCCTTCGGGACTGGAAGGGCGGGGAGGGGCGCTGGACGTTGGGGCCACACGCCCGGCTGCTGATTGATCCTGCCCATGCGGAAGCGCTGAAGCCTGTTGCTGCCCGGTTGGCGGAAGACATGCAGTCACTGGTTGGCTTGAAGGTCACGGTGTCGACGGGAGACCAGCCCGGGGTGCAGGACATCGTCATGCGCCTGGAATCCTGCGGTGGCGCTTCATCGCAGATCGGGCGGGAAGGGTACACGCTCGATATCGGCACAAATGTCACCGTGTGCGCGAACACGGGCGTGGGCGCGTTCTACGCAGGCCGTACACTGCTGCAGATGCTGGTGCTGCGGGACCCTGCAGGCAGGGAGCCGCTGGAACTTCCGCGTGGACGTGCCGTGGACGTTCCACGCTATCGCGAGCGGTCGGTGATGATGGATGTCGGCAGGAAATTCGCCGACGTCACGTTCCTGCAGAATTACATGCGCTTCATGGGCTGGTACAAGCTCAACACGCTGCATCTGCATCTCAACGACCAGGTGCTGAGCGACGACAAGAAGTCATGGCTGAGTCGTGACTTCCGCCTGAAGAGCGACAATCCTGCCTTTGCCAAACTGGTGCCGGTCGATGGCCAATACTACACGCGCAAGGATTGGGATGCGCTGGAGCAGACTGCGGCCGCCAACGGCGTAACCATCGTTCCGGAGATTGATACCCCGGGTCATTCAGGCGCCTTTGTGCTGGCGCGGCCGGACCTGGCTTATCCCGGTGACCAGCCGGCCGGCGGCACGCTCGATCCATCCAATCCGCATGCATTGGAGTACATCGAGTCGGTCTTCACCGAGTTCCTCCCATGGTTTCGTTCCAGCGTCATCCATGTCGGCGGTGACGAGGTCAACGTCAATGGTGGCAAGGTCAGCCTGACGGCGCAGATCGACTACCTCAACAAGCTCGGGCGCTTCCTGCAGCAACGCGGCAAGCAGGTGGAGATCTGGGGCAGTGCCGACATGGCGGCCGGGCTCGACAAGTCCTTCGTCATCCAGCGCTGGATCAACTGGGGCGACGAAGCGAAGATCGACTGGAGCGATCGCGGCTTCACCTGGGTCGAGTCCTTCGGCGACTGGTACGTGGTTACCTTCGGGCCGGCCTATTTCAACCCGAACGGTTTGCACGGCGATGCACTCTACGATGGCTGGGCGAAACACCTGCCAGCCAACACCTCCGTGAACCATGGCCCGGTCGGCGGGCAGATCGCCGTGTGGAACGACAAGGGCACGCTGGATTACGACTACGCCACCACCGTCAACCGCCTGTTGAAAGATGCCGTGCCTGCCGCTGGGCAGTTGTTCTGGAGTGGACAGGCCAGCGATGCCGCCGGCAAGCCGCTCGGCTACGGGGCGTTGCGACAGAGCGTGGTACGTCTCCAGTACGGGCCGGATGTGCACATGTTCAACGACGCGCCACTCTGACTGGCTGGTGTTCCCCACGTTGCGTCGGGCCAGGACGGGTTCGAGGCAGTTCGCGCGGATAGAGGGCGCCGTGCACGCCGGGCGTGGAGCACGGCGTGCAGCGGAGCGCCTCGCGTCGAACAGGCGGCGCAGGCGGGTCGCCCGGATGACTTACCCCAGGCGGAACACGCCAACGGAACGGCGAAGGTCGGTCGTCTGCGATTCCAGGGATTTGGCAGCAGCGGCTGCCTCTTCGACCAGTGCGGCATTCTGCTGGGTCACGCTTTCCATCTGACCCACGGCGCGGTCAATTTCCACGGCCACGTTGCCCTGTCGCTCGGAGGCCTGGCGGATGTCGGCCATGATGGTGGTGACACGACCCACGGCATTCTGGATATCCGTCATCGCCGAACCGGCTTCGTTGACATACTCCACGCCGGAGCTGATCTGTTCAACCGAATGCTGGATCAACCCCTTGATCTGCTTTGCGGCTTCCGATTAGCGCTGGGCAAGCGACCGCACTTCGGTGGCAACCACGGTGAAACCGCGCCCTTGTTCGCCGGCGCGAGCGGCCTCGACCGCTGCGTTGAGAGCGAGGATATTGGTCTGGAAGGCGATGCCTTCGATCAGGCTGACGATCTGCGTGATCTTGCCGGAGCTCTGGTTGATGCCGTCCATGGTATCGACCGCACGGGAGACCACGGTGTTGCCGCGCTCCGCGGCTTCCGCCGCATGGCCGACCAGCAGGTTCGCCTGGCGGGCATGTTCGGCATTGGCCGTTGCTGCCGTGGTCAGTTGATTCATGCTGGCCACCGTTTCGGAGATCGAAGCGGCCTGTTCCTCGGTGCGTTGTGAAAGGTCGAGGTTGCCCGCGGCAATCTGGTGAGTCGCGGTGGCGCTGATGTCGATGGACTGCTTGATACTGCCGATGGTTTGGGTGAGCTGATCGCGCATGCGCTGCATGGCATGCATGAGGCTTGATTCATCACCCTTGCGCGTGTTCACCGTAACGCTCAGGTCATTGTCGGCAATACGATTGGCAACCGACAGGGCGTCACCCGGCTCGCCCCCCAGGGTCTTCAGGATGCCGCGATTGATCACGGTGACGACCGCCGACAGAAAGACGGCCAACGCCCCCAGCAGTGCCAGGCTGTGCAGCAGCGACTGGTGGAACGATGCATCGATGTCGTCGATATAGGCGCCCGTCTGGAAATACCAGCCCCAGGGTGCATACCCCATGTTGAACGCTACTTTGGGGAAAGCCTCCGAACCGCCGGGACGGGGGAACGAGTAATAGTTGAAGCCACGGCCATCCTTGTCGACCAGGCCCTTGCCGTCGCGATACAGGTGCACGCCGTTGGGATCGGCGAACTCCGTCGTGCTCTTGCCGACCATTTCAGGCTTGGTGGCGTGCATGATGACGGTCTGATTGTCGAACGCCGTGAAGTAGCCGCTTTCGCCATAACGGAAGTTCTTGAGCATCTGCAGTGCTTTTTGCTTCGCCGTGTCCAACGGAACATGGTCCGCTGCCGCCTGTTCGGCCAGGCTTTTTACAGCCGCGTCTGCCAGCTCGGTGGCGTGCTTCAGATCTGACTTGCGCTCCTCAAGTCGAATCGATCGCGTCACATAAGCGCTATACACCGAGACGCTGGCCAGGCTGATCAGGCTGAGCACAAGCGGAAGCCAGAGCTTTTGTGCAAAGGTCAATTTCATGTCGACGACTTCTCTCGTTGAAATTCAGCTGACGGCGGTTCCATCAGGGGCTGCTTGAGCAGGTTTGACGCGACCCTCGCGGGCACGCCAGGTAGCGGGCACGGGAAAGCGGCGGACGTCATCGCCCACGCCCTTTTGCGCGGAAACAATCCCGGACGGTGGTCGCCCCGCTGCCTGATGAAGGCCGGGGAGGCGGGGCGGACCATGAGGTGGGTGGCACTCTTTAGCGTGCCGTCGACGTTGTCGGCCTCCGCGGGCCGAACTTTAGCCGTCGACGTGGGAACCGCTTGAAGTCGTTGAGAGGTTCGCCGGGTTCCGGCATCAAGCTGGGTCCAATGGCAAGTCAGCTTTCGATCGAAAGCTGACCTGGGGCAGGGTCGTCAGTCCCTGCTGTCGAAGATGAGACGCAGAAGGCGGGGCCCGGCGCCAGCGTTGCGCTGGCCGCGACACCTCGTTTCGACGAGTGCGAACACATTCGTGGCATGCCTGCACAGGGTCATGCCACGCCTGGATGGACCGGTCACCGCGGAATCCCGTGACGA
The DNA here is from genome assembly GCF_014297575.1 of Dyella telluris. Classification (NCBI taxonomy): domain Bacteria; kingdom Pseudomonadati; phylum Pseudomonadota; class Gammaproteobacteria; order Lysobacterales; family Rhodanobacteraceae; genus Dyella; species Dyella telluris. The sequence continues at coordinate 4,477,445 of NZ_CP060412.1, forward strand.
GGGTTATTGAGCGAGCGCCCAGCCATCATCGGTCTTGACGAACCGCTGGCGCTGAACGCCGCCAACGCCCTGGACGTCGCACTCGTAACCGTGGTCGACGGACTTGCAGCCGAGCACCTTGATGGCGTCTATCTCCCTGGCATACAGGTCCGCGGCCTGGCTGCCTCCGATCGCCGTCATCTGTTTGCGCACGGCGGCCTTCACGTCATCCGTGCTTGGGCCTGACGAACAGGCGGCGAGGGCCAGCGTGGCCAGCGCCACGGCAATCAGTCGTTTCATGGGAATGTCCTTGCAGGAAGAAGTTGTCGGTGGATGGGGCTTCAGCACGGCGACTCGCTCGACATTGCAAAACCGCCAGGTCGCACAGGTTCGGGGAGGTTCAGGGCTTTTCGTGTCGTGGAGCATTTGATGTCGATGGGCCCCAGTGCCTTGCCGCCGATCGTCAGCAGGGGCTTGCCCGTCTTGCGATCGACCGCCGTGATGGCGTCGATGCCAAAGAAGATTGTGTCGTCCCTGCTCGCGCTTGCCATGGTGGCGAGCGCATGACCTTCGTACTGGGCGTAGGCATTGATCGAGCCCTGGCCGGCGTCGCGCTGGGCCGCCAGTGCCGCTTCGATCGCCCTGGCCTCCGTTTCGTCCCTGGGTTTGTAGATGGCCTCATGGCCGGAAGCGACGCGGGGGATGCCGACAAATCGGAAACTCCAGGCGCCGTAGGGATGGCGATTGCCTACGTCCCTGAACACGCCGACAGCGGAGCGTTCATCATCCGTGGAGAAGAGCACCTTGAACCCACCGGTTGCTGCGTCATACGGAAAAACCTGTATCAGGCTTTGGGTGCGAACCGCATAGTCATGGCGTTGTTGGGCATCGCCATAAGCCTGATCCAGTTCCGACGCGTGCAGCCTGGCGATGTCGGCGCGTTTGAAGCTATCGGTTTCGGCGCGGTATTCGGGCAGGTAGTCGAAAGCAAGCCGGTCAGCATCCTTCGGCGTGACCGACCAGTAAGCCGCCCGGAACTGCCTGATCAGCCCAAGGTAGATCGGCTCAGGGATGCTTGCCTGCGAAAGGTTGATCAACTCGTAGGCCTCCAGAGGCTTGGGGGCGCGTCGATCCGGTTCTGTCGGGGTGTCGCTGGTTGTAGCTGCGGTGGTGGCGTCTGGCTGGGCCGCGGTGGACTCGTGATGGCTGCAACCAGCCAGTACGGCGACCGCAAACAGGCTGCAAAGGAGGGAAGGTCGGGTCATGGTGATCCTCGTGTGGCGAAAGGGAAGGCAATCGAGTCGCCTTACCACCCCATACGGACTCCGTCCCTCAAAAGCGCCATGCCAGTATCGGATCTGGCACCATGTGTGCGCGGTGCCAGGCGCGCGCCGGTCATCGCTGCGCGGTGGGCGGGTCGGGTCGTGCCCCGGGCCCATTCCCGACTATGCGCTCATGACGAATCATTCCACTCGCCCCCTTCCTGCCGAACTGCTTGCCACTTCCTACGAGGAACTCAAGCAGATGGCGCATTCGCGTCTGCGCAAGGGCGAGGCGCTGACCTTGCTCAACACGACGTCCCTGGTGCACGAGGCATGGGTCCGCATGTCCAGCCGGAAAGGCCAGTGGGAGAGTCGCGCCCATTTCTTCGGCTACGCCGCACAGGCCATGCGATCAGTCGTTGTTGATGCCGCGCGTGAGCGGTCGGCATTGCGTCGCGGTGGTGACCTGCAGCAGGTCACCATGGCAACCGATCTGCCAGCGGGCACGGGCGATGCGGAGATTCTCCGTGTCCATGAGGCACTGCAAGAGCTCGAGAAGATCGATGAGCGCCTCGCTCGCGTGGTCGAGCTGCGCTACTTCGTCGGCCTGGACGAAGTGGAGGCGGCGGAGGCCTTGAATGTCTCCCGCCGCACGGTGCAGCGGGATTGGTTGAAAGCGCGCGCGCTGTTGTGGGAAACCATGGCGTGACGCGGGCACAGGGTGACTCGTGGTCCCAGCTGTCGCCCATGCTGGACGTTCTGCTCGACATGTCACCGCACGAGCAAGAGCTGCAACTGGCCGGATGGGACGAAAGCCATCCCGTCGTCGCGGCGCGGCTGCGTGAGTTGTTGGAGGCGGCCGGGGAAGCGGCCGCATCGGGTTTTCTCGAAACACTACCGGTGGTTACCGGCGCAGATCCTCGCCATCTTTCCGCGTATCAACCCGAAGACAGGATTGGACCGTGGCGGCTGCGCGCGCGAATTGGGCACGGCGGCATGGCCGAGGTGTGGCTTGCCCGCCGCGAGGACGGCCTGCTCGATCGTGACGTGGCGCTCAAGCTGCCACTGCCTGGATACGGCACGGGGCGTTACGGAGAGCGCTTCGCCCGGGAGCGCTCGATCCTGGCGGGGCTGACCCATCCGCACATCGCCCGGCTTTACGACGCCGGCATCGATGCCAACGGTCAAGCCTGGCTGGCGCTGGAGCATGTGGCCGGCGACGATATCGTGGCGTGGTGTCGTCAGCATGAGGCGAACACCGAGCGGCGGCTGGGGCTGTTTCTGCAGGTTTGCAACGCGGTGCAGTACGCCCATGGCCGGCTGGTGCTTCATCGGGACCTTAAGGCGGGCAATATCAGGGTCAACGAAGAGGGCCAGGTACGCCTGCTTGATTTCGGCATTGCGCAGCTGCTGGATGGTGACGAAGAAACTTCCTCGTTGACGCTTGCGGGCGGAGCGCCGCTTTCGCTGGAAGGTGCGGCTCCTGAGCAGGTCCTCGGCGAACGTCTGGGTATTGCAGCCGATGTTTATGCATTGGGGGCACTCCTCTATCGGCTGCTCAGTGGCGAAGGTCCCTATGAGCCGGCACAGCCTGGTCGGCGAGCTCTCACGCAGGCCATTCTTGAACAGGCGCCCCGGCGTCCGAGCGAAAGGGCGGGCAGCATCGCACTTCGGCGTGCCATGAAGGGCGATCTGGACACCATCATCCTGAAGGCGCTGGAGAAGCATCCGGGCGACCGCTACGCCACCGCGGGTGATCTGGCCAGCGACATCCGCCGCCACCTTCAACGTGAGCCTGTGGTCGCTCGTCGTCCGAGTGTCCGCTACATCGTGGCCCGTTTTGTCGGACGCCACAAAGTGGCCGTGTTCGCCGCAGCGGCAGCCATCGCTGCGCTCGTGGCTGTCACTGCCGTCGCCGTGCAGCAGGCTCGGGTGGCTCGCAATGAGGTGGCGCGAACGGAGGCCGTCAATCAGTTCGTACTGGGCATCTTCAATCCCGGGAATCAGCCGATCCCCGATACCAGCACCCGGAACATGCCGGCGCACGAGCTGGTGGCTGTGGCAGCAGCGCATGTTGCCGACAGCATGCCTGATCAGCCGGAGGCGCGATTCCAGCTGATGCATGACCTCGCGGCACTCACCACCAGTCTTGGCATGGCCGACGCGTCTTCCAGGCTGCATGAGGCGCGCGTTGCCCAGTCACTGGCGCAGATGGGTGAGGCCAGCCCGGAATACGCCGATGCGTTGCTCGACCGGACGTCGGAACTGGAGGGGCAGGGAAAATACCCGCAGGCCTATCAGGATGCGCAGAAGGCGCTCGCGATCTACAAGGCCGCCGGCGTTTCCTCACCCGACCGGTTGGCTCGCGCCCATTACCAGGTGGCTGCGTTCGGCATGCACTCGCACTCCGCCGGAGATCCTGATGACCTCAGGCATCTTCAGGCAGCCGCGGATCTTTGGCGCGGCCGTTATGGCAAAAGCGAGTATGGATCCGTGATGGAGCGACTCGTCCAGTTCTACCTGTTGGCCGATCGCCCACGGGACGCCTATGAGGCTGCGCTGTCGGGCATGCTCAACAACCGTCGCCAGTTCGGCGAGAGCAACTGGAAGACGGCGGCGGCAGAGGAGCAGACAGGGCTGGCGCTAAGCACCTTGCTGCGGCCAGCCGAGGGAGAGCCGCTGCTTCGTCAGGCGCTGGCCACACAGGAAAGCGTGTGGGGCGATGGTCACTTTCTGGTTGCCCGGTCGAAGATGTATCTGGGGAACCTGCTGGCGACCGCTGACCGGCATGCGGAAGCCGGTAGCTTGCTGCGCGAGGCCTCGACGGAGATCCACGCCGATCAATGGAGGGGCAACAAGGTGGTGTTGACGGCCTTCATCGACGATGCCAATGCGGAACTCGATGACAAGTGGGGCGATCAGGAGCATGCGCTGGCGACCTGCGAGCCGTACTTCAAGGGCGTGTCCGCGTTGCAGGCACCGGTGCACCTTCGGCTGGACCTTGTCTGTGCCCACGTCGCGCTGAACGCTGGCAGGACGTCGGTGGCCCGGCAACTGGTGTCCGATGCCGCTGCAACCGTGGCTGCGAACTGGCCCACCGATGTCCGGCGCATGGCACCCGTTTGGCGCAGGCGCGGCGACATCATGGCGGCGTCCGGTCAACCCGTCGACGCCATGCATGCGTACTCGGAAGCGATCAGGCTGGCCGATGTGGACGACCTGGATACGCGGTCGGGTTCGTGGCAGGGCCTTGCTGCGCTGGCCGGCGATGATCTTGGCAGTGCACGGCGCCTCGCGATGGTTGAACTGCTGAACCGGATCGAGTCCCTGCCATCTGCCCGCTTCTATCAGCTGTACGCAGACCGTCTTCGCCCCTACGCGCGGAACGAAGCCGGCGCCGGCCGGGCTCCACGTGTGGATGACTGAGGGGCTCGGCGGACAAGCGCTGGACGCGATGCTGATGCGTCACGAGGTCATTTTCGCCCCACGGCAGGCGGCTCAGGTCTCTGCCAGCAAGTCGGCGATCTTGTTGTGTACTTCTGCCGGCGTGCCGCCATCGTTGGCGTCGCTGTCGCGCTTCCACCACACCTGGATTTCCCGCCACAAACGATTGCCACCCACGGCGCCGTCTTCGCGGTTGGGGTCAGCGCCGAGCAGTGCCGCCAGGCCCGCCAGTTCGGTTTCCATGGGGTAGCGGGCGCCAAGCCCGGTGATGGAACGCAGGATGGGGTAGGGCGAGTGCTCAAGGTCACTCACGTTGTAGTGCGTGATCACATGGTGCGTGATGATGGAGGACGCCTCTCCGAGTGACACATAGGCGCCTGCCAGCGCTTTTTCGATGTCCGCACCCCGCCTCAGGTCCGCAGTGAGGCTGCCCGGCAATTGCGCCACGCCGCGCCGAATGGGTACCACGCAGTTCAGTTCACCGAGCAGTCGCAGCACCGAGTTGGTCTGGGGATTGATGCTCGCCAGCGGCAGCTCGGGACGCTGCGCGGAGGGCCGGGCGCCGATGATGTAGATGCGGGCGTGCCGGCGGCACTCCTCGGCGAAGTCGGCCACATCCTGGTTGGGCGGCGTAAAGAGTGGGTCGCTCTCCACCCGTCGGCGCCACAAGTGGTCCGCGACTGCGGCACCGATGCCTGCAGCACCGAACAGCGCGAGGGCGATGGTGAGTGCTATCAGCACGCATGACCCCGCGCGGCATAGCCCGGCCATGTGTCGTGGTGAAGCGACTTCAGCGTGTCGATGGACCTCGCGCACGATGGCAGTGCATGGCGCCGGGACAGTCGTACCGTGGCTGCGTAGCGATCCATATTTTCCACGGCACCTCCCTATGTTATTGATTTCGCCATGATCAAAGCGTCCAGCGGGTCAGCCCCGTTAGGCGCACCGGGTACTCTGCACTACGTGTTTCGGCTGGCGGGCGCAAAACCTTGAGCCCGGCCGCGCACGATTCGGGGCGATGCGTCGGAAACCTACGAGGCAGGGGCCTCGAGCGCGGCAAGGCAGTCGATGACCGGCCTGAGTTCGTCCAGCACCCGTGCCAGTCTCTGGCTCATCTGATCCGTCAGGCCATCGGCGTTGCATGCCTCTTCCAGAGCCCTGGCCGCGATGGCCACGCCGTCAGCGCCGATATTGGCTGCCGAGCCGCGCAACGTATGGGCTGCCCGCATGGCTGAGGTGGGGTCTGGGTCTGCCAGTGCGGCGCGGAACGAAGCGTCGAAGTCCACGTGGCTCTTCAGGAACATGAGGAGCACGCGGCGATAGAGGCCCTCGTTGTCGGCACAGCGCTTCAACCCGGCCGGGTAATCGATGCCGGCCGCCTCGAACGATGTCGGCCCCGGTGCAGGGTCGTCCTTGATGGTATCGGCGGAATGTCGCGGCTTGATCCAGCGTGCCAGCGTCGCGAACATCGTTTCGATATCCAGCGGCTTGGCGATGTGATCATTCATGCCACTGGCCATGGTCTTATCCCGGTCGCCCGCCATCGCGTTGGCAGTCATGGCAATAACGGGAAGGGCGGTCAGGCCAAGCCGGTCGCGAATGGCGCGAGTGGCGGCATAGCCATCCATCACTGGCATCTGGCAGTCCATGAGCACGCCGTCGAAGTCGGTATCCGCGGCGAGTATGTCGAGCGCGTGTTGGCCATGAATGGCCGTCGTGACGTCCATTCCCGCGCCGCGCAGCAGTTCCTGCGCAAGCTCACGGTTCATCTCGTTGTCTTCAACAAGAAGTACGCGGCTGCCGGCCAGGGGTTTCATGACGGATTCTTTCCGGGCCGTCGCGACGCCTCCCTGCGCGCCGGTAACCGCTACGGGCGTCGCGGTTCGTGCCACGGCTTCGAGCAGTATGGATGGCGTCACCGGTTTGGTGATGACACTGTTCAGCGTTACGCCGCATTGCCTGGCTTCCTCAAGTGCTTCATCGCGAGAGAAAGCAGTCACCATGACGATGGCCGGCGTGCGCGGCTGTCGACGGGATTGCAATCGGTGGACCGTCTCGATGCCGTCCAGCCCCGGCATCTTCCAGTCCATCAACAATACCCAGTAGGGCTGTCCCTGCTGCTCGGCCTCTTTTACCCGCCGCAGCGCGTCTTCGCCGCTGTCCGCCACGTCGGCGCGCAGTCCGAACGCGGTGGCCATGCCCGATAGAATCTCGCGGGCTTCCGCACTGTCGTCGACGACAAGGACACGCCGGTCACGCAGATCGTCGGCCAGCACCATGTTCGGGGTCGATGCGGTATGGGACATGCCGAACCGGGCAAGGAAGTGGAAGGTCGACCCTCTGTTCACCTCGCTGTCAACCCATATCCGGCCGTCCATCAGTTCCACCAGTCGCTTGGAGATGGCCAGCCCCAGGCCTGTGCCGCCATAGCGCCGCGTGATGGAGGAGTCGCCCTGTACGAATGATTCGAACACCTGGCTGCATTGTTCCTGGTCCATGCCAATACCGCTGTCCCTCACCCAGAAGTGCAGCGTTACCTCGTCCGCCTGGCGATGCACCCGGTCAATGCCGAGGACAATGGCGCCGCGTTCGGTGAACTTGATGGCGTTGTTGCTCAGGTTGAGCAGAACCTGCCCGAGTCTCAGCGGATCCCCCAGCAGGTTGACCGGCAGCTCAGGGCTCAGCTGGAACAGGAATTCCAGGCCTTTTTCCTCCGCCCTGAAGGCGATGAGGTTGGCGACGTGGTCCGTGACATCCTCAAGCCGGAAGTCAATGCGCTCGACCTGCATCTGGCCGGCTTCTATCTTCGAGAAGTCAAGGATGTCATTGATGATGCCCAGCAGATTCTGCGCGGACAGGTGGACCTTCTCGATGTAGCCGCGCTGCCTTGCGTCCAGCCCGGCCTGCAGGGCCAGGTGGCTCATGCCGATGATGGCATTCATGGGCGTGCGGATCTCGTGGCTCATGTTGGCCAGGAAGGCGCTCTTGGCCATCGTTGCCTGTTCTGCGATTTCCTTGGATCGCTGCATGGCCAGCTGGGCGGCCTTGCGTTCGGTGATATCCAGGAACCAGCAAAGCATGCCCTGTTCGCCTTCGTACTCGATCGGCAGGTAGGTGGCGAGCATGTCACGCACCTGGTGGTGGCGGTCATACATGCGCACTTCCTGGCCGGGTACTGTTTCGCCTCGATCAAGAACCCGGCCAATCTCCTGCCGTTCCTCGGGATTGACGTACAGCCTTACCGCCTGCTCACCCAGCTGGATGCCAAACGTTTCCACGAACTTCGGATTGCCGAAGCGCACCTGCCCGCGCGTGGATACCGCAATGCCTACAGGCCCCCGATCCAGGATGGAGCGCAGGCGTTCCTCGCTCTTCTGCAGTGCCGCCTCCATCGCGCGACGCTCGCTGACGTCGCGCACGGAGGCACAGACGCATCGACGCATGCCATCGAGTTCGGGAAGAATGGAAAGCCCGATCTCCACCGAGATCTCCGAGCCATCCTTGCGCACGCCATGCAGGTCAGCGTTGGCGCCGCCCATGCGCCGGTTCACGCCCTGTCCGAAGAACTCGCCGCGCAGCTGCGCGTGATGCCTGCCCTCAGCCGCCGGAACCAGCTGTTCCACGCGGACCCCCAGCAGCTCTTCGCTGTCGTAGCCAAAGATGGCTTCCAGTTTCGGATTGACCAGGGTGATGCGGCCCGACTCGTCCACGATCATCATGCCGTCGGGTGCCGATTCAATAATGCGGCGATACCATGCCTTGGTAGCCTGCAGCTCGCTCTGCTGCGCTTCCAGTGCGGCGGTCTGGTTCCTCAGGCTCTCCGTCTGCGCCCGGGTTTTCTCCAGCAACACGTTGGTGTGCGAGGTGCGCTCGATCAGTTCAATGCTCATGGCAAGCATGGGCAGAAGTTCGTCCAGAAGGTCGCGCTGGCCCGTGCCCAGCGGTGTCAGTGTGGCCAGTTCCAGTACCCCGTAGAGACGATCGCCGCGCAGGGCGGGGATCAGCAGGATTTCCGCCGGCACGGCTTCACCCAGGCTGGAAGCTACCTTGAGGTAGCTGGCGGGCGGTTGGGTGATCACCATCGCGCGCTTGTCCCTCGCGCATTGTCCGATCAGCCCTTCGCCCAAGCGGATCTGTGGCGGTGACTGCGCCGCCGCGTAGTCGCCCAGCAGATTCAAGACGCCGCTTGCCGCATCCCATTGATAGAAACTGCCATGACCCGCCGGCATGAGTGGGGCCACGGCCGCCAGGACGTGGCGTACGAGCTCGGCCTTGTCCGTCAGGCCCTGCATCTCGGCGGCGATGTCCGCCACGTGGGTTTTCACCCAGCGCGTGCTTGCTGCCCGCTTGCCTTCTTCGCGCAGTTTGACAATCGCGCGGGCAAGATCGCCCGCTTCGCTGGGGGAGTCGGTGTAGGGAACATCCACGTCCAGTCGGCCAGCGCTCAACGCCTCCAGGGTGTCACGCAGTTCATAAGCCGGCCGGCGGATGGAACGGCTGATCAGCCTGGCAAACACAATGCCAATGCCGATGCCCAACACCAGCAACCAGGCGGTAAGGCGCATGACGCTCACATAGCGCTCGGTGGCCTCGGACACTTCCTGGTCGGCGCCGTCGCGCTTCATCTGTTCGACGCGCGCAAGGCTGTCCTTGGCCGCCGCATCCGCACGCCGGAACTCAGGCGAGATCAGCAGTGCGGCGGCGTCGTTGTCATTGCCGCCCGAGACGCTGGCCGACTGCAGGGAAGACTGCACCTGGTCGACCTGGCGCCGGTAACTGTCAAAGGCAACGCGGAACTCGACAAGGGCACGCCGGGTTGACTCGCGGTAGATGTGCGCATTGGCCAGTTCAATCTCCTGCTGCGTCTGCGCCTCGGCGCTGGAAAGCTCGCGAAGCGCTTCGGTACGGCCGGCAACGTTGCCGATCAATACGGCCTGCCGGAGGTGTTGCCCCATATCGGAGAGCGAGGCGCGAGCGGCCTCGACATGCACCAGGCCCAGTACGTCCTGTTGGTATAGCCGTCCGATCTGGTCGCGTTGCAGGCGCAGCGTGTTCACGCTGTAGACGCACAGCAAGATCGCGATCAGGAGAATGCCGCCAAAGCCCAGTTGCAGGCGCAGGCGAAGCGGGAGTCGCTCAAGTCTTTCGAGCAGTGCACTCATGGTCGCCGACTCTCCCTGGAAATAGGCCTCAGGCAGTGCTTTCCGTGACCCGCGGCGCACCCGCGTGCGGGTCGTCGGTAAACTGGCGGGCAATCGCTTGGAATTCATCCTGCAGCTCGACAAAGGCGTCGACGATATCGGGATCGAAATCGATGCCGCGCTTCTCGACGATGAACGCCAGCGCCTGCTCGTGCGGCATGCCCTTCTTGTAAACGCGCGGGCTGATCAGGGCGTCGTAGACATCGGCAACGGCCATCAGGCGGGCTGATACGGGGATGTCGTCGCCTGCCTTGCCCTCGGGATAGCCACCACCATTCCAGCGTTCCTGATGGCTGTAGGCCATTTCCTTGGCGAAGCGGAGAAAGGGTACATCCACGCCCAACTGGTCTTCGGCGCGCTGGATGGCATCGCGTCCCAGCGTCGTGTGCGTCTTGACGATCTCGTACTCCTCCGGCGTCAGGCGCCCCGGCTTGAGCAGGATGCCGTCGGGGATGCCGACCTTGCCTATGTCGTGCAGCGGTGCCGACTGGTACAGCAATCGACGCGATGGCTCGTCCAGCACGGCGGCGAAGCGGGGGTGATCCTTCAGGTGCTCCGCCAGTGCCTTCACATAGTTCTGCGTGCGACGGATGTGGTTGCCGGTTTCGTTGTCGCGTGTTTCGGCCAACGAGGCGAGTGCGTGCACGGTGACGTCCTGGACGGCGCGGACCTCGGCGGTACGACGTGCCACCTCGTCTTCCAGATAAGCATTCTTGTCCCTGAGAAAATCGGCGGCAGCCTTGAGGCGTATGTGGTTGGCGACGCGCACCAGCACCACGGGCGGGTTCACCGGCTTGTTGATGTAGTCCACTGCGCCCAGGACCAGGCCGCGGGTTTCATCATCCGTGGCATCCAGCGTGGTCAGGAAAATGACCGGGATATCCCGGGTTTCCGCGCGTGACTTGAGCTGGCGGCAAACATCGAAACCGGACATGCCGGGCATGACGACGTCGAGCAGGATGAGGTCCGGCCTGGGGGTTCTCGCGGCGAGGATCAACGCCTCCTGCCCATTCCCGGCCACTCTTACGTCATAAAGCGGCTTCAGCAGCTCTTCCAGGATCAGCTGGTTGTCGGGAGAGTCATCGACAACCAGGACTACCGGCACCTTCCGGAATCCCGCAGCGTTCATGTCATCCCCTCACAATGGCGCTTGCCGGCCATTGGTCGTCGGCCGTACCCCTTTCTTTCCCCGCGCGGTATCGCACACGCCCGCGGCGGCAAGCCTATTCGGGCAAAGCTCAACGTCTTGCGAAGGCGCCGGGCATGCCTGGCACCGGCGCGGGGCGCGCCGGGGATGCGGGGAAACTGTTTTGCACCAGATCCAGTAGAACTACTTAACCTTCATCCTCGCGAACGTGAGGCCGGCTCGTTCCGCACGTGTTCAATGCGCCTCGCTGCCACCCACGCGCATCAGCAACGCTTCGCAGTCATCGTTCAGGCGCGTGACCTGCAGCTGTTTGCCTTGCTGGGCATAGCGACGGCGCAGGGCTTCGATCGACTCGATGGCGGAGTGATCGTCCAGGTGCGCGCCCGAGCAGTCGAGCTCGACGCGAGGCGGATCGTTCTCCACGTCGAACATGGCCTGCAGGCGAGCGGTGGCGGCGAAGTACAGCGTGCCATGCAGGCGATAGCGACGGCTGCCATCGGGCAGGTCTTCTCGGCTTACGCTGAGTCGCTCGGCATGCTTCCAGGCAAACGCGAGCGAGGCGATCAGCACGCCGCACAGCACGGCCGTGGCAAGGTTGGTCAGCACCGTGATAACCGTGACGGCAATGATGGTCAGCGCATCGGCGCGTGGCAGTCGGCGGAGCAGGGGCAGGGTGCCCCAGGCGAAGGTTTTCTGGGCCACCACCAGCATGACGCCGAACAGCGCCGCCAACGGAATGCGTTCGATCAGCGGCGACAGGAACAGCACGAAGCACATCACCAGCACGCCGGCCGTGATGCCGGACAGGCGTGTGCGCCCGCCCGAGGTCAGGTTGATCATGGTCTGGCCGATCATGGCGCAGCCGCCCATGCCACCGAACAGGCCTGATACCAGGTTGGCCGCGCCCAGTGCCATGCATTCGCGATTGGGCTGACCTTCGCTGGCAGTGATCTCATCCACCAGATTGAGCGTGAGCAGCGTTTCCAGCAGGCCGACCATGGCCATCACCAGCGCATAAGGAAACACGATTTTCAGGGTGTCGAGCGTCCATGGCACAACCGGCCAATGGAGGGCGGGCAGGCCGCCCTTGATCGAAGCGATATCCCCGACCGTGCGCGTATGCAGGCCAAACAGCCACACGATAAGGCTGACAGCCACGATGGCTGCCAGGGCCGAAGGCATGGCGCGGGTGACGCGGGGCAGCAGATACACCACCAGCATGGCCACCAGTGCCAGTCCCAGCATCAGGTAGAGGGCGCTGCCACCGAGCCATCCGCCGCCGGGTGCGCGCAGATGTTCCAGTTGCGAGCCGGCGATCACGATGGCCAGGCCGTTGACGAAGCCCAGCATGACCGGGTGCGGAATCATTCGCACCAGTTTGCCCAGTCGCAGCAGGCCGAACAGGAACTGGATCAGGCCACCCAGCAGCACGGTGAGCAGAAAATATTCGGTGCCATGTTGCACCACCAGGGCCACGATCACTACGGCCATGGAACCGGCCGCGCCGGAAATCATGCCGGGGCGACCCCCAAAGGCTGCCGTGAGCGCCGCGATGATCGCCGCGCCGTACAGACCCAGCAGCGGATTGAGATGCGCCACCAGCGCGAACGCCATGGCTTCGGGCACCAGCGCGAACGCGGTCGTGAGTCCAGCCAGCAGATTCTGGCGGACAGGGAGAAGGGAGCCGGACATACGATTTTCCTGCACAGCGTACGCATACAGCGACGCAAGACATGCCTGCCGCGCATGGCACGGCACCTCGCTCCGGCGTGGCCGGAGCATCACACGGCGGCGCGGAAGCGCCGGCCTCAGGTCACGGTGGCGTAGGCAGCACGAGGGAATGCATCAGAGCGGGATCAGGCGAACACAAAGAGGCCGAACCTTGCCATGTTGCACAGCGTCAGGCAAGGCGGGCTACGACTGCAGTGCCATGTGCGGGGCTCCATAAGCAGATCCGGCGTTTGACGTGACCCCGCCAGCCCGGGCTGGCGAAGCCGCCGTCCTGCCGCGCGTGCTTGCCGAATGTCTTGGAGCCTGTGGTGCGGATAGCCGCGGCAACCTGTCGCCGGTATGGCTGATAAATGTCGGCAACTGCTCGGTCTGTGCGACCTTCCGGGCCGGTCGCCTTGATCCCTTGATCTTTTTGCAGCCAGAATGCTGTGCTTCGGATACCGATATCCAACGGGAGGGTTGCAGCACCCATGACGGACGAATCGAAGATCGCGAAAGACGAACAGGGCCACCGTGACGGCGGAGCCTCAACGGAACCGGTGGCAGGCGGCAGGATCACCCGCCGCGAATTCCTCGCGGGCACGGCCATCGCCGCAACCGGATTGATGATTGTGCCTCGCCACGTCCTCGGCGGCATTGGCCACACAGCCCCCAGTGACCGGTTGAACATTGCCGGCATCGGTGTCGGTGGCATGGGTATGCAGAACATGCGCGCCCTGGCCGGCCAGAACATCGTGGCCCTGTGCGATGTGGACTGGCAGTACACGGACAAGTCCTTTCACAGGATGGTCGATGGCCTGGCGAAGACGCAGGCTCGCCTCGACATGGCGCAGACCGCCGAGGAGCGCCTGAAGCTGCAGGACCAGATCGAGCATACAAAACTTCTTTCCAAAAAATTTGGATCGATTAAACGCTATACCGATTACCGCCAGATGCTCGAGAAGCAGAAGGACATCGACGCGGTGGTCATTGCCACGCCGGACCATCTGCATGCGGTGATCGCCAGCGCGGCGATGAGCCATGGCAAGCACGTGTATCTGCAGAAGCCGCTCACCTGGTCGATTTACGAAGCCCGCGAGCTCTCCAGAAAAGCGAAAGACAATCCGCATCTCGTCACGCAGATGGGAAACCAGGGGCACTCGACCGACGATGCCCGGTTGATCAACGAGTACATTGCCGCCGGTGCCATCGGCGACGTTCGCGAGGTCCACGTGTGGACGAATCGCCCGCTGGGTTACTGGCCACAGGGCATTCCGCGTCCGCAGACCCGGCCGCAACCTGATGCCGCGAACTGGAATCAGGATGCCGTAATGGATCGCCTTGCCAATGCCATGGTCGGCAATTATCCGAAGCCGGAAGGGCTGGCATGGGATCTCTTCCTTGGCCCCGGTCCCGTGGTCGACTACCACCCCGTGTATCACCCCTTCAACTGGCGCGGCTGGGTGGATTGGGGTGTGGGGGCCATCGGCGACATGGGTGCGCACCTGATCGACTCGCCGTTCTGGTCGCTGGATCTTGGCTTTCCAACCTCCGTGGAAACCGTCTCGACGCCATTCAACGGGGCGTCGTACCCGCTGGCGACGATGACGTATTACGACTTCCCGGAGCGCGGCAACCGACCGCCGGTGAAGCTCACCTGGTACGACGGCGCGCTGCTGCCGCCGAGCCTGAAGGCGTTGGGCGCCGAGCAGATAAGCAAGGACGGTGGTGTTCTCTACGTGGGTGACAAGGGTGCCCTGATCCACGAGACCTACGGCGCAAACCCGCGCCTGTTGCCGCAGTCCTTGCATGATTCCGTGGGCACGCCTCCGCAGACCTTCGCGCGCATCAAGACCTCACATGAGATGAACTGGGTGGACGCCTGCAAAGGAAAGGCAAAGGCATCCTCGCCGTTCTCGTACGCTGCGAAACTGACCGAGGTCATGCTGCTCGGCATTGTGTCCCTCCGCGCGGGAGGCAGGATCGAGTACGACGCCGCGAACATGCGCATCACCAACATGCCGGACGCGAACGCGTTTCTGCGTCGCGAGTATCGAGAGGGTTGGACTCTCTAAAGGCCATGGTGCGGGTCGGTGGCTGGCCCGTCTTGAGCGTCTGCTCGCCGTGAAACTCTGGCGGGTGTCCGCTTCGGCCGGGCGGGCACCGATGGGCTTGCCGTCGTGCGAGCCGGCTTCCTGTGGGCGCCACAGCGGGAGGACGGCGCCGCATCTTCCTGAGCGGATGGATGTCCATCCCTGCGCGCAACGATGTTGACGTCGCTTGGTGCGCCGTGCCGGTCCATGTTCAGTTCCTGGAAGACACGTGCGCGACGGCACGCCGCTTTCTTGAGAGCGGCACCCGTCGCATCAAGATCGAGGTACAGGCAGAGATGGGGCTTGCCAGGCGCTGCTTCGACAATAGGTGAATCGAACCATTGCGGGCGAAGGGCTGCACGCCTCAGTGCAGGATGGTAGCGATGTCGTAGAAGCGATTCATGAGCATGGGTTTGCACGGTGTTTGCGCTTGCTGCGAGCACGGCATGCCATGACATGCCTGCTCATTGAAACGCCACGCTTTCCCGTCGTGACTGAAGGCGCCTTGGGTAAAACTACCTGACCCTTTCACGGTACTTCTTCGCTGGTTTCTGTCGTTCTCGGCCACCACCATGGGGCCGCACAAACTTACGGGTTCTTCCGTATCCACGAAAGTTGACGAGCACGCGTCTACGGTCTGGCTTCTGCACCTGAGGGCGGGCAATCGGCGTGCGCATTTATGAACGCACACCTGGAGACCGCATCATGAAGATTGCGCGGAAGGGATTTGTTTCTCTTTTTGTTCCATGGGTAGTGGGCCTGGTGGTGATGATGGGAGGCGTGGTCGGCTGCTCCCAGTCGGGTCAGGGCTTGTCCTCGACGCAGGCCAGCAGTGGTGATGTGGCCGGCACCGGTGCTCAAGCCGGCACCCCGACGGCCGCACCGGTAACGCCCAATGCCGTCACGCCTGCTCCTGTCGCGGCTGTCGCGGCCAACCCTGCCAACAATGGACGTCGCCCGAACATCGTGGTGATCTGGGGCGACGATATCGGCATGTGGAACGTTGGTGCCTACACGCACGGCATGATGGGCCGCACGCCCAACATCGATTCCATCGCCAGGAACGGCATGATCTTCACCGATCACTATGGCCAGCCCAGCTGCACGGCGGGTCGCGCTGCCTTTGTGATGGGGCAGCTGCCCATTCGTACGGGAATGACCACGATCGGCATTCCCGGGTCGACTCGCGGCATCCAGAAAAGCGATCCGTCCATCGCCGAAGTACTCAAGTCAGCCGGCTACGCCACGGCGCAGTTCGGCAAGAACCACCTGGGTGACCGCAACGAGTTCCTGCCCACCGTGCACGGGTTCGACGAGTGGTTCGGCAACCTCTATCACCTCAATGCCGAGGAAGAGCCGGAGGAGCTGGACTATCCGGGGCAGAAGAACCCTGCCTACAAGGAAAAGTATGGTCCGCGAGGTGTGCTGCATACCTGGGCCACGGATACCGATGACTCCACCACCGACGCGAAGTTTGGCCGGGTCGGCAAGCAGAAGATCGTGGATACCGGTCCGCTGACGCGCAAGCGCATGGAGACCATCGACCAGGAGGTCACGGATGAAACGTTGAAGTACATGGACAAGGTCGGCAAGGGGGATAAGCCGTTCTTCATCTGGTACAACTCCACGGCCATCCATGTGTGGTCGCACCCGAATCCGAAGTACGTGCAGATGGCGGTGGACGAAGGTCGTGCCGAACAGGACGTGGTGCGCGCGCGCATGATCGAGCATGACGAACTGGTCGGGAAGATCCTGCAGAAGCTCAAGGATCTTGGTGTTGCCGACAACACTATCGTCATCTACAGCACGGACAACGGCAACGAGTTCATGTTCTTCCCCGATGGTGGTTACGCGCCGTTCCGTGGCGAGAAGGGCACGACCTGGGAGGGTGGCCTGCGTGTGCCCATGCTGGTCGAATGGCCTGGCCATATCCCGGCCGGTCGGGAAGGCAACGGCATCCAGAGTCACGAAGACCTGTACGTCACGCTGGCTGCCGCCGCGGGCCTGCCCAACCTCAAGGAGGATCTCCTCAAGGGCTACTCCATGAACGGCACCAAGTACAAGGTGCATCTGGATGGCTACAACAATCTGGATTACTGGACCGGAAAAACCGACAAGTCGGCACGTCGCGAAATCTTCTACTACGACGAAACCGATCTTATGGCGGTGCGTGTCGATGGCTGGAAGATGCACATTGGCGTCAAGCACCACGGCAGCTGGTTTGACGAGAAGTCCTATCCCAGCGTGCCGTACATCGTGAACCTGTTGATGGACCCGATGGAAAAGGTCACGCCTGACTCGGAGGAGTATCAGTACGAAGGCCGCAAGTTCGTCGCCGAGAAGCTTTGGGCGCCCACGGCGGCCGTACCTTTCCTCGCGGCACACCTCAAGAGCCTGGAAGAGTATCCGCCGAGCCAGGGGTCCGACACATTGAGCATGAAGAAGGCCATCGACGGAGCCATGCAGAAGCTGCAGAGCCCGAACGGCAGCAGCAACTGATTGCTTCAGGGAATGCCGGATGCCGGGGATATGTCCGGCATCCGGCGTTCCCTGTCGAGTTGTTTCGCCCTGGTGATCCGTGTCATCAGGGCGTCTTGATGGAGTACCGGGCGACTCGGTCATTTCCTTTGTGCTGTTTGCCTGCTTCATGTGGGCGGCACGCCCGATCCATCGAACAACCAGGCGCTGCACCGCCGAGTGAGAACCGTGTCTCATTTTTGCCGCAGATATTTGCCGAATTTACGTGGCTTGCGAATTTCGGACAGGTTATACATAGGCTTGCACGGAGCTTTCGCCAGGCCGTGACCATGAAACCTGTCGCTTGGGGGAGCGGCGTATCCTGATTTGATGCGGGGGCGGCTGGTGAATCGAATCACCGGTTTGAAATTCGACGAGTTCGAAACCACGATGCGCGGTGTGCGCGGGCATTACATTCCCGTGGGATCGAGTACCCGTGATTGGCAGATGCATCATGTCCCACTGGTCGACATGGACATCATGGTTGGCCAGAACGGCGGTGGTGCCATCTATGAAGGCGCCTGCCATGCCGGCAATTTCGGTCTGTTCATTCCGCTATCCGAACCCGGCTCGCTCGCCGTCAATGGGGAGCAGGCCGGCACCACCACATTGTCCTGGCTGGTGCCCGAGCGCGAATTTCGCGTATACAACAGCGATGTTTTCTCGTGGATCGGGGTAAGTGTGGCCGGCGAGACCGTCCACCAGTGGCTGGACCTGACTCACGAAGATTTCCGCCCCGATCTGCATAGTCACCGCATCGGCGCAGTCGAAGGCGCGCTCATGCGCCGGTTGCAGGACATCATCCAGCGCATGGCCGGGGCATCCGACACCGGCAACGCGACCATGGATGACGCCAGTCAGGCCATGCTTCATGCGCAATTGTCCTGGGCCATCTACGAGGCGGTTCAGTCGGCAGGGGGCGCGCGTTCTGCAGCGCAAGGTCGACCGCGCCTGTCGCGCGGAGTGGTGCTTGGGCGGGCCCTACAGTGGCTGGAAACCACTGACAGCGATTCGATATACATGACCGACCTGTGCAAGGTTGCCGGTGTTTCCAGCCGAACGCTGCACGCGGTATTCATGGAAAGTTTCGGGGTAAGCCCGTATCGCTTCCTGGTACTCAAGCGGCTCAGGAAGATCCACGACGCACTGAAACAGGCAGGGCCAGGCGACACGGTGGCCGGCGTGTGCCGGCGATTTGGCGTGTGGGATTTCGGTCGATTCTCCGACGTCTATCGTCGCGTCTACGGTGTGCTTCCCTCCGGCGTCATTGCCAGCAACAGGCGCGCCCATCCTTCGCACTGATGGCTGAACCTCGCCGATGACGACGTGCGCCGACGAGGCCGTCGGCGCCTGAATGCGCTCGTTGCACGCGCGCAGCACGCCATGTCCAACCTCACGCGCCTTGCCCGTGGGCGCCTGCGCGTCTGTGCGCATGTCATGGCGTGGCCGGCCGTGGGAACAACATCTTTGGCAAAAACTGGCAAAAAATCGCGCCGGTTTCGATCGCGACGAGAGCGGGCCATTTCTTTTTGCGAAGAAGGGATAGGTCGCATGGCCTTGCATGCGTGTGCTTGCCGTGGTGACGCAAGTCCGCATGGACGCGGCATTTCGCGACCGTTGCCGGGGAGGTCCGCGCACCTGCCTGCGAACGGAGTGCACATTCCATTCGCGCGCCTCGTCACGTTTCGCGTACTCAACCACGCCGGCGATTTTCGTGAACTTGGTGATGGAGACGAAGAAAACGTGAGTGACCGAAAACCTTGCGCAGGTTCACCCTTGAACGAACGAACTTGCGGCGCACCGATGTGATGACTTTCCATCGCGCGCCCGTCGGCCCTGATGCGGGTCGATGAGGGGGAGCGAGTTCGATGACTGGGCGCCATGCCTTTCGAACTCGTTGATGGGGAGATTCAATGAACACGATCTACAGCAAGATCTGGAGTCCTGCGCTTGGGGCGGTAGTGGTTGCCTCCGAGCTTGCACGTGCCCATGGAAAGGGGCGCAGTGGCGCGACCGCGCGTCGCGCCGTTGCCGCTGCGGTGGTGCTGTCGCTGGCGCTTGCGCCGCTGACATCGCATGCGGCGGTGTGCAGTGGCGTCTTCACTGCCGGCCAGAAACCCACGGCCACGGGGACGTCGATGGCCTGCGGCGACGTGGCGGCTGCCACCGGACAACACGCCACGGCGCTCGGCAACAACACGCTGGCCAGCGGCGATCACAGCAGCGCCCTGGGTGATGGCGCGTCGGCTTCCGCCAGCAGCACGACGGCCGTGGGCGACGGCAGCGTGGCCACTGCCGCAGGCAGCGTGGCGCTGGGCCAGGGTTCGGTGGCCAATGAAGTGAACACCGTTTCGGTGGGCGTGGCAGGCAAGGAGCGCCGCATCACCAACGTGGACGATGGCGTGAATGCCCACGACGCCGTGAACAAGGAACAGCTCGACGCTACCGCCGCGCAAGCCAACACCAACCTGGTCAATGCCACGCGTTACCTCAAGGCCACCGGCAAGGGTGACGGCAGCGACGATGCACAGGCGTTGGGCACGCAGGCCGTGGCCATCGGCGCCAAGGCGAGCACGGCGGCAGGCATGCACGGCGCGACGGCGGTGGGTGCGGGCAGTCATGCGGACGGCAATATCGGTTCCGCCTTCGGCAGCAATGCCTACGCGCAGGGCAATGCCTCCACGGCCATGGGTGGCAACGCGGTCGCCGCAGGTGGCTCCGCGACGGCCGTGGGTGCGAATGCGGTCGCCTACGGTCTGGGCAATCTCGCGGTGGGCGATGTCGCCACCGCCTATAGTCAGGGTGGTGCCACCACGGCCATCGGCACGGGGGCGGACGCCGAGGCCGACGGCGCCACCGCGATTGGTGCCGAAGCCTCTGCCTACGGTGGCGGCGGCGTATCGGTGGGCCGGCAGGCCGCCTCGGGTGGTGAAGCCAGCGTGGCCGTCGGCGCACGCAGCGCTGCCACGACGTTTGGCACGGCGGTGGGTGGCTATAGCCAGGCCATCGGCGAGCGCAGCACCAGCGTCGGCGCGTATAGCGCCGCCGTCGGTGCGCACAGCGTAGCCGTCGGCGAATATGCCGCCGCCACCGACGACAACAGCGTCGCCATCGGCGGCAGCACGTGGACCGATACCAATGGCAACGGCAAGCCCGACCCGGGCGAAGCCACCATGGCCAGCGGCCACGGCGCGATCGCGATCGGCGCGCAGGCTTCCGCGCAGGGTGAAGGTGCGCAGGCCGTGGGTTACCAGAGCTCGGCCAGCGGCGCACAGAGCAGCGCCAGCGGTGCGATGAGTTCCGCCGCGGGCCACGGTGCCACGGCAACCGGTGCGCAGAGCGTCGCGCAAGGCGAGCAGGCTACTGCCGAAGGCAACATGGCTTACGCGAGCAGCGATTATGCGACGGCCGTGGGTTCGGCCAGTTTTGCTGATGGCACCGGTGCATCGGCAGCAGGCAGTGGTGCAACGGCCATAGGCAACAACAGCACGGCCGCCGGTTACGCCAGCACCGCCACGGGCATCCATGCCGTGGCCGTGGGCGCAGGCGCGCAGGCACAGACCAACAGCAGCACGGCCCTGGGTGGTGCCGCCACGGCCGCGGGCAGTGATGCCACCGCCCTGGGCGCCAGCGCATTGGCCGCGGGTGGTTATGCCGTGGCCACCGGTTATCAGGCACAGGCACTTGGCGACAACACCGTGGCCGTGGGCAGCCTGACCAAGGCGAAGGCGGCGAACAGCGTGGTGGTGGGTACGGCCGCTTCCGTGGATGCCAACTCCAGCGGTTCCATCGTCATGGGATACGGCGCGGCCGCCACGGATGGCACGGACAGCAGTGGAAATCCGCGCGGCTCGATCAACAGCGTGGTGATCGGCAACAACGCACTGGCGTATTCCGGTGCGCAGAACGGCATCGCCATCGGCTACCAGGCCGCCGTGGCACAAAACTCCCTCGACGCCATTGCGCTGGGCGTGCGCTCGGTGGGTTACGGCCAGGGCTCGATGGCCTTGGGCACGGGCACGTACGCACTCGGCCAGGGCTCGACGGCCATCGGCGGCTGGCTGGATGTCAATGGTGACGGCAAGCTGCCGCGCTCGGGCACCAGCGGTGGCGAACTGACCTGGGCTTATGGCAAGGGTTCGAACGCCTATGGCGCCGCGGCGACGGCCTTCGGTGATTACGCGATGGCGCTTGGCACGCTGGCCTATGCCGGCGGCAGCCAGGATGCCGGCGATGGTGCGCTGAGCGGTTCGGTGGCGGTGGGCTACAAGTCGTTTGCCGCAGGCGACGGCACGGTGGCGGTCGGTCGCGAGGCGCTTACCCAGCACGATGGCGCGACGGCCGTCGGCTATGCCAGCGTTGCCTTCGGCCAGGACAGCGTGGCGCTGGGTCACGGTGCGGTCGCAGCCTACGACAACGACATGGCGCTGGGCTCGGGTGCCTGGGCCGGTGGCGGCTATGGCACGCGCAACATGGCCATTGGCGTGGGCGCCACCGCGGGCAATCCGAACGCGGACAGCGACGATCCCAGCCAGAACGTCAGTGATTCGATGGCCATTGGCGCAGGCTCCTCGGCCATCAGCAACCAGTCGCAGGCGATGGGTGTCAATGCGATGGCCAGCGGCGTGCAGAGCGTGGCCATCGGCAATCAGGCCGACGTCGCCGCTGACTACGGTACCGCCGTAGGCTCGGCCAGCTTCGCGATGGGCACCGGCGCTACCGCGGCAGGCAGTGGTGCCACCGCCATCGGCAGCGTGAGCGCGGCGGTGGGTTACAACGCCACGGCCACGGCCGACAACAGCGTGGCGCTCGGCGCCAACGCGCTGGCCGATCGTGCCAACAGCGTGTCGGTGGGCAGTGCGGGTGCGGAGCGCCAGGTCACCAACGTGGCTGCCGGTACGCAGGGCACCGATGCGGTGAACGTGGCGCAGTTGGGACAGGCCACGCAGTACGAGGCGTTTGGTCCGCACGAAGGGCCGGGCGCCACCATCAACGGCGATTTCGTGCCAGCGTCGGCCACCGGCATTGGTGGCGTTGCCGTGGGCATGAACGCGGTGGCGAGCGGCGCGTTCGCTACGGCGTATGGCCTGGTGGCCCGCGCCACCAACAGCGAAACGCTGGCTGTGGGCGACTGGACCGATGTCGAAGGTTTCGGCGCGACCGGTGTTGGTGGCAGCGCCAAGGCATTTGGCGACTGGTCGACGGCGCTGGGTGCGCATGCGTCCACGCCCGCCGAAGGCGCGACGGCCGTCGGTGCGGGTGCTACCGCTTTCGCCGAGAGCGGCGTTGCACTGGGCAATGCCGCACACGTGCTGCCGGCAGCGGTCGGTGGCATGGCGCTGGGTGCGTATTCGCTGGTTACGGCGGCAGGTGTGGACAGCGTGGCGCTGGGCGCCGGTTCGGTGGCCAACCGGGCCAGCACGGTGTCGGTCGGTTCGGCCGGTAGCGAGCGTCAGATCGTCAACGTGGCAGCTGGCACGCAGGCCACCGATGCGGTGAACGTGGCGCAACTGCAGGGCGCCACGCGTTACCTGGCTGCCAATGGCGTGGGTGATGGCAGCGACAATGCGCTGGCCGTGGGCGATGACGCGACGGCGGTGGGTTCGGCCAGCTTCGCGGCCGGCACGGGTTCGTCAGCCATCGGTAGCGGCAGTACGGCGCTGGGGTCGTTCAGTACGGCGACCGGCTACAACAGCGTAGCCGCGGGCGATCACAGTTCGGCCTACGGTGAAAACGCGCAGGCGAACGATGTCTACGCCACGGCCACGGGTGCCAGCAGCACGGCGGGCAAGGCGGGCGACACCGCCACTGGTGCGTACGCACAGGCCACCGGCGGCTACAGCGTGGCCGAGGGTTACGCCGCGCAGGCGCTGGGTGGCCAGGCCGTGGCCGTGGGTCTTTCCAGCAAGGCGACCAACGGCGCCACGGCCATCGGCGGTTACGCCAATGCGTCCGGCACGGCATCCGGCGCATTCGGCAACGGCTCCACGGCCAGCGGCAATTACAGCGTGGCGCTGGGTACGCCGGTGGATCAGGGTGGCGTGCTCTACAACATTCCCACCGGCATCCTGGTGGGCACCACGGCCAAGGGCCTCGCTTCCACGGCGGTTGGCCCGGGTGCATCGACCGGTTCGGACGCCTATGCGGCCATTGCCGTCGGCACCATGGCCGAAGCGGATGGACGCTTCAGCATCGCCCAGGGCACGCAGAGCCTGGCCAGCGGCCAGTACGGCATTGCCATCGGCGGCCGCACCTATGCCACCGGCGATTACAGCGTGGCCATGGGTTACGCCAGCCAGGCCACCGGTCGCGTCGACGTGGCGCTCGGCGTGGGAGCCACGGTGGGCAGCAGCGTGAGCGGTGCCGTGGCGCTTGGTTCGGGTTCCACGGCCACGCGCAGCAACACCGTGTCGGTAGGCAGCAGCACCAACAAGCGGCAGATCACCAACGTGGCGGCAGGCACGGACAACGGCGATGCCGTGAACGTGGCGCAGCTCAACGCCACCACCGCTACCGCCACGCATTACCTTGCCGCCAATGGCGTGGGAGACGGCAGCGACAACGCGCTGGCTACAGGTACCGATGCCACCGCCGTGGGTTCAGCGAGTTTCGCTCAGGGCGATGGCTCCTCGGCCATTGGCAGTGGCACCACGGCGCTGGGGAACAACAGCACCGCGGTGGGCTACAACGCCATCGCCACGGCGGACAACAGCGTGGCACTCGGCGCCAACTCGGTGGCTGACCGCGCGAACACCGTGTCGGTGGGCAGCGCGGGTGCGGAACGCCAGATCACCAGCGTGGCGGCCGGCACGCAGGGCACCGATGCGGTGAACGTGGCGCAGCTGGGCCAGGCCACGCAGTACGAGGCATTTGGTCCGCATGACGGCCCAGGCGGCACCATCGATGGTGATTTCGCACCTGCATCGGCCACGGGCATCGGCAGCGTCGCGGTGGGCATGAACTCGAACGCCAGCGGCGTGTTTGGTACCGCGCTGGGCATGATGTCCCGCGCCACCAACAGCGAAACCACGGCTGTGGGTGACTTCACCGACGTCGAAGGCTTCGGTGCCACCGGCGTGGGCGGCAGCGCAAAGGCGTTTGGCGACTGGTCCACGGCACTGGGTTCGCACGCTTCGTCCCCGGGTGCCGATGCCACCGCCGTGGGTTCGGGCACCCGGGCATTCGCTGCCAACAGCGTGGCGCTCGGCGATGCGGCCAACATCAACACGTCGGCCACGGGCGGCATGGCCCTGGGTGCCTCGGCCAGCGTCAGCGCGGCAGGGGTGAACAGTGTGGCCTTGGGCGCCAGCTCGAAGGCAACGCGCGCCAATACCGTGTCAGTCGGTGCGGAAGGCAGCGAGCGCCAGATCGTCAATGTGGCGGCTGGTACGCAGGCTACCGATGCGGTGAACGTGGCGCAGCTCACGACGGCGACGCAGTACAGCGCCGCCAACGGTGCGGGTGACGGCAGCGACGCCGCACTGGCAGCGGGCGATTACGCCACCGCCATGGGTTCGGCCAGCTTCGCGCAGGGCCCGGGCTCGGTGGCGCTGGGCAGCGGTGCGACGGCGCTGGGCAACCAGAGCACGGCCACCGGCTACAACGCCACGGCCATCGCGGACAACAGCGTGGCGCTCGGTGCCAACTCGCAGGCCGACCGCGCCAACTCCGTGTCGGTGGGCAGCGCAGGCAGTGAACGCCAGATCACCAACGTGGCCGCAGGCACCAGCGATACCGATGCGGTGAACCTGGCGCAGCTGCGTGACACCGGACTGGTCAGCAGCAGCGGCCAGACGCTGAGTGCGCTGACCTACAACGATGCCACGCAATCCATGGTGACGCTGGGCGGGCAGGGCGGCACGGTGCTGTCGAACCTGGCCGCCGGCACGCAGATGGATCAGGCGGTGAACGTGCGCCAGCTTAGCTCGCTCGCCGCCACCGTTGGCGGTGGCGTGTCACTGGGTGCGAATGGCCTGATCGGCACGCCGATCTTCAAGGTGCAGGGCAGCAGTTACTTCAATGTCGGTGATGCGCTGACCGCGCTGGATGGTGCGGTGGGTGGTGCGATCAGCAGCATCAACGCACTGGAGAACAAGGCAGCCTCGTCGACGGCTACGATGACGACGCACGCCATGCTGTCATCGGCCTCGTTGCAGTCCACGACCGCCACGGCGGCTACGGTGGGCACCGGCGCTACGGCGGATCTGGCAACGCCGTCCGTGGCAGCAACGGCCAGCGCAACGCCGACGGCAGCCACGGCCACCACCACGCCGGTGGCGGCTGCTTCCACCACACCCAGCGTCACGCCGGGCACCGGCAACGGCATGGCGGTGGGCGCCGGTAGTTACGCGAAGGATTCGCGTGACAGCGCCGTTGGCATCAATGCACGCATCGAAGCCGATGGCAGCACCGCGCTGGGCAACAACACCAGCATCTCCGCGGCGGCGACCAATGCGGTGGCGGTGGGCGCGGACAGCTCGGTGACGGCGGCGTCCGGTGTTGCGGTGGGTCAGGCAGCCACGGCGACGGCGGCCAACTCGGTCGCACTGGGTGCGAACTCCGTGGCCGATCGAGAGAACGCCGTATCGGTGGGCGCGGCTGGCAGCGAACGCCAGATCACCAACGTGGCCGCCGGTACGGTCGCCACCGATGCGGTGAACAAGGGCCAGCTCGACAGCGCAACGTCCGAGGCGATCGCCGCTGCCAAGACATATGCCGATGCCGGTGACCAGGCCACGTTGAACAGTGCCAATGCCTACACCGACAGCAAGCTCGGCAACATGGTCACCACCGACAGCTTCAACTCGTTCAAGGACCAGGTGAACCAGCAGTTCCACCAGGTCAACACGCGACTGGATCGCGTGGGTGCCATGGGTTCGGCGATGGCCGGCATGGCAGGCGCCATTGCCGCCGCGCAGAACACGACCAACCGCGTCAGTGCGGCGGCCGGTGGCTACAACGGCCAGGGAGCATTGGCCGTGGGTTATTCGCACACGCTGCCGGCGAACGGTGCGGTGCTGGTCGGCGGCTCCATCGCGGGAGGCGGTGAATCGTCAGCGTCCGTCGGCGTCAGCTTCGGCTGGTAAGCCACTTCGTTTCATGCAAGCACGTCAGTGACCTGTCCGGCCCGAGGGGGCGGATCGGACAGGCGCTGATGACATCCGGATCCACCATCCACTTCATGCATCACCGGGGAGACATCATGTTCAAGTTCCGACCGTTCCAGACCTGCGCCCTCGCCGCTGCACTGGCGCTGGCCTTGCCCGTCGCTCATGCGGCCGACACCGTGTCCGCCGATGTCGCCGGCAAGATCAGCCTGGCAGCGCTGCAGGCGCATCCGCAGGTCACTTATGACCGCTTTATCGTGACTTACCGCAACGGCACCACGGAGAACCTCAACGCCAGCGCCGCCACGCAGAACGTGGGCCAGGCGGCCGCGCGCCTGGGCAACGGCAACGTATCCGTGGGTCACGTGCGCAAGCTCGCCACCGGCGCGCACCTGATGCACACCTCGCGCAGGCTGAGCGCGAGCGAAGCCACCCAGTTCATGGCGCAGATTGCCGCCGACCCCGCCGTGGCCCACGTCGAGCCCGACGTGATGATGCAGCTCGTGCGTGACATTCCTTCCACGCAGAAGCTCTCCGCGCAGGCGGCGGCCGCAAAGAACGTGACCGCGCAGGATCTGCTCAGCGGCGCGCCGAACGACTCGTACTACGCGAACTATCAGTGGCATTTCCAGCCGGTCAGCAGTTCCGACCTCGGTTCGGCCGACGTGGAGAAAGCCTGGACGGTCGCCGATGGTGCCGGTGTCACCGTGGCCGTGCTCGATACCGGCATCACGCAGCATCCGGATCTGGATGAATCGCTGGCCGACGCCGGTTACGATTTCACCTCCACGGCGCTGGTGTCCGGCCGTGCTGCCGATGGTCGAGCCGCTGGCGGCTGGGACCTGGGCGACTGGACTACCGGCGACGCCTATGCCGGTTGCCGCGACGCAGGCGACAGCGGCGAGAACAGCAGCTGGCACGGCACCCACGTGTCCGGCACCATCGCCGAGCTGACCAACAACGGCACCGGCATGGCCGGCATTGCCCACGCTGCGCGCGTGCTGCCGGTACGCGTACTCGGCCACTGCGGCGGTTACACCTCGGACATCGCCGACGCCATCACCTGGGCTTCGGGCGGTCACGTGGACGGCGTGCCGGACAACCAGAACGTGGCGCAGGTGATCAGCATGAGCCTGGGTGGCAGCGGCATCTGTTCCGCGTCCGATGCCTTTGGCGTCGCCATTGCCGGTGCCATTTCGCGCGGTACCACCGTGGTGGTGGCGGCCGGCAACAGCGGCTCCAACGTGTCCGGCTTCAGCCCCGCCAGCTGTCCGGGCGTGATCTCGGTGGCGTCCAACGGCATCACCGGCAAGCGCGCGTTCTATTCCAATTACGGCACCGGCGTGACCATCTCTGCACCGGGCGGCGGCATCTACGTCAACGATGCCTCCAGCGGCACGCAGGCCAACCCGACCGGCTTCGTGTGGTCGACCGTCAACAGTGGCACCACCGTGCCGGCATCACCGACCTATGGCGGCATGGCTGGCACCTCGCAGGCCACTCCGCATGTGTCGGGTGTGATCGCCTTGATGCTTGGCGCCGAGAAGGATGCCGGCCTCACCGCGTCAACGCCGGCGCAGATCGCCACCATCCTCACTTCCACCGCGCGCGCGTTCCCGGTGGTGGAGGACTATCCGATCGGTGCGGGTATCGTCGATGCCTACGCCGCGGTGCAGAAGGCTGTTTCCGGTTCCGACAATGGTGGCGGCGGCGGTGACGGTGACTCGGCCATCACGCTCACCGCGAACACGGTGCTGGCCGGCCAGAGTGGCGGTGCAGGTACGGCGACGGTGTACTCGATCACCGTGCCTGCCGGTGCCAGCAACCTCAGCCTGCGCAGCTTCGGCGGCACCGGTGACGTGAGCATGTATGTCAAGGCGGGTTCGGCACCGGCAGCTGATGGCAGCAATGCCGACTTCAGCTCCAGGCGTCCGGGCAACACCGAAACCGTGGTGATCGCCAAGCCGGCTGCCACTACGTACTACATCAGCATCGCCGGCGGCGCCACGTCCTTCAGCGGCCTCAGCGTGCTGGCCTCGTACACCAAGTAACCACCGCGATGCGTCGATCGCGTTGATGTGTTCCATCACCGTGCACAGGGACGTGCACGGGGGCTCTCCGTGACGAGTGAGCGACGGCTGTCCCGCCGGGTTGTCCAGGAAGGCCGGCCCGGTTCCATCCATCCACCGTCGAATGCGCACACCCTTGCGCGCGGTCATCCGCAGGCATGAATGAAGTAATGAGCGAACCACTGCAAACAGCGCCGAACAGGACGTGGCGCATTGCCGTACTGGAAGATGACACCCAATTGCGTGAGTGCATCCTGCTGCCGGGCTTGCGGTACTTCGGCTTCCAGGTGACCGGCTCGGGAAACGCGGCCGAGCTATACCGGAACATGCTGGCCGCCTCGTACGACATCGTCGTGCTGGATATCGGCTTGCCGGGCGAGGACGGCATCAGCATCCTGAAACACCTGCGCTCGATGTCCAATATCGGCGTGGTCATGCTTACCGCCAATGCCGACGTCAACGACCAGCTGGAGTCGCTCAGGGAGGGGGCCGATGCCTTCCTCAAGAAGCCGGTCGACATCCACATTCTTGCCGCCACGCTGCATAGCCTGGCGAGGCGCCTGGCGCCAGCCGATGCTGCCGTCAGTACCAGCGTGGCCTGCGGCAAATGGCGCCTGGACACGGAAGACTGGTGCCTGGTGACGCCGGCCGGCCAGCCGCTGCCATTGAGTGCGCCAGAGCGTTGCGTGCTCAGCCTGCTCATGCGGGAAAGCGATGAACCGGTGTCGCGCGAACGACTGATCGCCGCACTCACCTCGGACATCTATGATTTCGATCCCCACCGGCTGGAGATGATGATCTATCGCCTGCGCCGCAAGGTCCTGAGTGCCGCCGGCCTCACCTTGCCATTGCTGACCGCTCGAGGGCGGGGATACCTGTTCCGCCGCGACGGTTGACGTCGGGCCAGGCGGCGGTGCGGCCTTCCTTCAGAAGAAGGCCTTGCGCACCTGCACCCAGAAGCGGGTCGAGTTGTCCACGCGTCCCTTGAGCAGTTCCGGCGTGCCGCTGACGGGTGTGGCCACGCTGGCCGCCACGCGCCAGCCGTGTGGCGCCGACCAGTTGGCGCCCAGCCCCACACTGTCCAGGCGAGCGCTGTTGATGCCGGACAGGAAGGGGTTCTCGTAGATCTCCACGCGGCCCGTATCGAAGAACGCGGTGAACTGCCACACGCCGGGCGACCAGGAAAACACCTGGTCGTGGCGGTATTCCACGGCGGCCTGGCTGCCGATGCTGCCCGCGATCACGCCGATGTCATAGCCACGCACGCTATCGGGGCCGCCGAGGAAGAACTGCTCCGAACTGTCGAGATTCTTGTTCGCCGTCTGCGCCGTGAAGCCAAGGTACAGCGCATTGGCGGGGTCAAGCTGCTGCAGGCGCGAGATCGAGAATTCGAATTTGGTGTAGCTGCCCGAGGTCTGCGGGCCGAAGTAGTCGAAGAAGGCGGTCTGGAAATTGTCGGTGGCCAGCCGTCCGTAGCTCGCCGTGACACGCGCATTGGTGACACCGGTGACGTCGATCTGGTCAACCGCGAGCGTAGCGCTCCAGCGATTGATGTGACGATCATTGTTCAGGCCGATCACGTCGACGCGGTCATCCAGGCGACGATGGTCATACTCGACCGTGGCATAGAGGTTGCCCTTCGTGTTGCGGATGATCGGCTGCCAGAGGAATGCGCTGCCGACGGTGGCCGTGCCGTGTGCGTCCAGGTGGCGCGCATCGCCGCCAAGGCGGTAATCCAGCCCGGAGTAGGCGATGCCGAAGGTGGTGCCATAGCCATTGAGCCGGTATCGGTACTCGCCGCGCCCGTACTTCATGCCGGCGCCACTGGTGGTTACATCGAAGTCGAGCAGGTCACCCTGGCCCAGCGGACTGTTGATGGAGAGGCTGCCGGTGCCGCGCACTTCGCCGGTGTACTGGGCGGCGAAATTGTCCAACCCCAGTTCGCCGGTGAAGCGGGGCTGCGGCGTGACATCCACCTGCAGGTCCGATGTGCCGACGTCCTGCCCAGGGCGCATGGTGGAATTGACGTTTGCGCCGGGAATGTCCGAAAGCGACAACAGGCTGCGTTCCAGCGCGAATTCGGTGACGGGTTGGCCGGGCTGCAGCGACGAGGTGGTGGCGTTGAGCACGCGGGTGGAGACATAGCTCTGGTTGTTGATGTTCACCTTCCCGTAGCGTGCCTCGGCCACGTCGATACGCACCACGCCATCCTTAATGGTCTGCGCCGGCACGTAGGCTGTGGCGAGCGGATAGCCGTGCTGGTGATAAACCTCGCTGATGCGCAGCGCCAGTGCATCGAGGTCAGCCAGCGTCAGTTCGCGACCCTCGCCGGAGGCCACCGCGGCGTGCAGCTGATCCGTTGGCAGTTCGGTGTTTCCGGTGATGGTGATGTTGCGCACCATGAAACGCGTGGTGCTCTGCGGGCTTTCCTTTGATGACGGCTGGATGGTCAGGTCGAGCTTGGAGGAGGGTGCTTCGGCGGGTGGTCTCGTCACTTGTTGCAGGAGTTGGCCGCTGCTGGTCGGCGGTGGCGTGGGCCGGTTCTGCGCCCATGTGACCGGCGCGCTCAGCGCGATGGCGATTGCCGCGCCAAGCCGGATGCCATGGGAGGTTTTCAGTTGCTTTGTCGGCATGAGCACAAACCTGTGAATAGCGTGGAAGGCGTTTCGACCGTTGATCACTGCGCGCCGGGGAAGCTGGCGGATCACGGTGATTTGTTCTCGGGCAGTCGCACGCCACCGTCGACCACCTGCAGCGGCAAGCCGGGATGGAAGTCCGAACGGATGCGGTTGCGCTCCATCGGATGCTGGTCATCCTGCTTCTGGTTGCCGGTGTAGACACCCGTTGCGTTGTCCCTGGCCGTGCCGAAAGGCGTTTCGATGTCGCTATGGGTGGCCAGCGCCTGCAGGGCAGCCACGTAGCCCAGTGGGAACGGATCCGGCAGCGGTGGCGTGGGTGGCCCGATCGGCTGCGTGATGTCCGCGGTGAGATCGGTGGGCTGGACCAGCACGTAGTTCCCGGCGTCGGCACCGCTGAGGGTCATGTGGGTGTTCACCGGCTTGTCATTGCCGACGTTGGGATCATTGAAGTTGCCGGTGGTGTCGTTGCCGAGCACCACGTTGTCATTGCCTTGTACGCCGGCCAGCGACGATCCGGACAGGTTGTCCAGCGTGGTGCCGTCGTAGGGGCGGTCGGTGGTCTGCGTGCCGGTGACGGTCAGCGTGGCAGGTGTCACCGTGAGCCAGTCAATGCCGCCGGCCAGGGTGTAATTGCTGGCCAGTGCGCCGTTGTTGCCGCTGAGGGTAAAGCCGCTCAGGCCATTCGCCGCGAACGCCTTCTGGCTGCCCACGTTCTTGTCGGCAAGCGTGCCGGAACCGCTGAGCGTCAGCGTTTCACCGTTGACGCCGGTGAGCACGCCGCCGTTGCCGAACAGGCTGGCGGATGCCCCCGTGGTGGCGTCATAGACGCGCGTGCCGGTGAGGTTGAGGATGG
Source organism: Dyella telluris (assembly GCF_014297575.1). Classification (NCBI taxonomy): domain Bacteria; kingdom Pseudomonadati; phylum Pseudomonadota; class Gammaproteobacteria; order Lysobacterales; family Rhodanobacteraceae; genus Dyella; species Dyella telluris. The sequence continues at coordinate 4,509,466 of NZ_CP060412.1, forward strand.
CCGGGTTGATGTTCGCCTGCGCGGCAGTGGTGATATTGAACGTGTAGTTGCCCGCATCGGCGCCGCTGGCGCTGATGCCATTCACCGTGACCTGCTTGCCGACGCCGGCATCCTTCGTGTCGAAGTTGGCCGAGCCATCGCTGAAGGTCACCGAGTCACCGGCCAGCACGCCATTGCTGGTCAGGTTTACGGTGGCTGCCGTGTTGCCGTCGTAGGTCTTGTTGTTGGCGGTGGCGGTGACGTTGATGGCCAGCGGGGTGATGGTGACCCAGTCGGTACCGCCGGTCAGTGTGTAGTTGCTGGCCAGTGCGCCATTGTTCCCTGACAGGCTGAAGTTGGTCAGGCCATTCGACGCGAACGGTTTCTGGTTGCCAACGTTCTTGTCGATCAGCGTACCGTTGCCACCCAGTGTGAGCGTTTCACCGTTGATGCCGGTCAACACGCCCTGGTTGCCGAACAGCACCGGCGAGGCCAGGTCGGTGCCGTCATAGACCCGGGTGCCGGTGAGGTTGAGCACGTAGGGGAAGATGGTGGCCGTGGTCTGCACGATGGATGGATAGACATAGTTGCCCGCATCCGCACCGGTGAGGGTTGCGCCGCGGATGACGATCGGAACGTCCGTCCCCGCGTTGGGCGACACGAACGCGGCGGACTGATAACTGGCTACCACGTTGTCGCCGGCAATAATGCCGCCATAGTTCGCGCTGAGCAGTGTGACGTTGGTGGTGCCGTCGTAAACCTTGTCGGCAGCGTTGGCGGTGACGATGATCGGTTTGGGCAGGATCGTCACCCAGTCGGTACCACCGGTGAAGGTGTAGTTGCTGGCCAGCGCACCGTTGTTGCCGGTGAGCGTGAAGCCATTGATCCCCAGGGGAGCGAACGATTTCTGGATGCCGACGTTCTTGTCCACCAGCAGACCGCTGCCACCCAGGGTGAGCGTTTCGCCATTGGCACCGGTGAGCACACCGTTGCTGCCGAACATGCTGGCATCGGCCACGCGCGTGGCGTCGTAAATGCGAAGGCCGGTCAGGTCGAGGATATAGGGCGTGATGTTGGCCGTGGTGGTGGCGCTGGTGTTGAAGCTGTAGTTGGCTGCATCGGCGCCGCTGTCGGTGATGCCCGTGACGGTGACCGTCTTTCCGTTGCCCACGTCCTTGGTGTCGAAATTGGCCGCGCCGTAGCTGAAGTTCACGGTGTCGCCGGCCAGTACGCCGGCGCGTATCAGGGTCGCCTGCGCGATGGTGCTGCCGTCGTAGACCTTGTCGAGTGCCGAGGTCGAAAGAGTGATCGCCAGCGGGTTGATGGTCACCCAGTCGATGCCGCCGGCAAGGGTGTAGTTGCCGGCGGCTGCGCCGTTGTTGCCGGTGAGCGTGAAGGTGGCCAGGCCATTGGGGGCGAATGGCTTCTGCGTGCCGGCATTCTTGTTCACCAGGGTGCCGTAGCCACCCAGGGTGAGGGTTTCGCCGTTCACCCCGGCCAGCACGCCATTGTTGCCGAACAGGCTGGCAGCGGCGTTCGCCGAGCCGTCGTACGTGCGCATGCCGGTGAGGTTGAGGATGTACCCGGTGATATTGGCGCTGGTGGTCACCGATCCCGGGAAGGTGTAGTTGCCGATGTCTGCGCCGCTGCCGCTGATACCGTTCACCGTGATCGGGATATTGTTGCCCACGTTGGCCTGCGCAAAGAGCGCGTTGGTGTAGGCCAGCGACGCATTGTCGCCGGCCACCAGGCCGTTGACGGTGAAGCGGCTGAGTTGCGCAATGTTGTTGCCGTCGTAGGCCTTGTCCTGGCCCACCGCCGTGACCAAAAGCGCCTTGCGGGTAATGGACACCCAGTCACCGACGCCGGTACCCAGCGTGTAGTTGCTGGCCAATGCACCGTTATTTCCGGTCAGTGTGTAGCCCGCCAGCCCATTGGTCGCGAAGGGCTGCGCCGAGCTGGCGTTCTTGCTCGCCAGCGTGCCGGTACCGGACAGGATGAGCGTTTCGCCGTTGACGCCGGTCAGCACGCCGTTGCTGCCGAACAGGCTGGCTGCGGCGTTGGTGGTGCCGTCATAGACGCGGGTGCCTTGCAGCATCAGCAGGTAGGGCGTGATGTCGGCGGTGGTACTGGCCGTGGTGTTGATGGTGTAGTTGCCTGCATCGACACCGCCGGCACTGATGCCGCTGACGCTGACCGGCTTGCCGTTGCCGACATTGGCGTTGTTGAACAACGCGGACGTGTAGTTGAAGGTGACGTTGTCGGTACCCAGCACGCCGCCGCTGCCCAGCGTCACGGTGGCATCGGCATCACCATCGTAGACCTTGTTCGTGCCGGTGGCCTGCACGGTGATGGGCCGTGCGCTGATGAGAACGGAGTCGTTCGCCGCCACATCCAGCTGGTAGTTGGCGGCCAGGCCAGTGCCGTCTGTCAGCGCCAGCGTGCCCAGGTTGCTGAGCGCCTGCGTGCCGACATTCTTCGACACCAACGTGCCGGCGCCTGTCACGGTAAGGGTTTGGCCGCCAAGACCGTTCACGACTCCGTTGGTGCCGAACACGGAAGCATCCGCACCGGTGGTGGCATCGTAAACGCGGGCGCCGTTGAGGCGGAGGATGTAGGGCGTGATGTTGGCCGTGGTGGTGGCTGTGGTGTTGAACAGGTAGTTGGCTGCATCGGCGCCGCTGGCGGTGATGCCATCGACTGTGACGGTCTTTCCGTTGCCGACGTTCGCAGTGTCGAAGTTCGATGACCCCGCGCTGAAGGTCACGATGTCGCTGCCAAGCAAACCCGTTGAACTGAGATTACTGAGTGTCGCCGCGGTGGTCGTGTCGTACGCCTTGTTGAACGCGCTGGCAACAACGCTGATCGTTAGTGGCGTGATCACGCCATCGGTCAGGTTGCCCGGTTGACTCAGCGTGTAGTTGCCCGCGTCGGTGCCGCCTAGCGACAGCGCGCCAAGGGTCACCGTCTTGCCATTTCCGACGTTCTTGGTGTCGAACGTGCCGGTCGTGGCATTGTTCAGGGTGACCTGGTCCGTGCCGAATACGCCCACCAAGGTGCCGCCCTGCAGGGCCGCGATGGTGTTGGCGTCATAGACCTTGGGGACGGAGGTGAGGCCGCTGACGGTAAGGTTGAACGGGATGATGGTGACCCAGTCAGTGCCGTCGATCAGCGTGTAATTGCTGGCAAGCGCACCGTTGTTACCCGTGAGGGTGTAGCCGTTCGACACCGCAGGACCGGAGATGAACGATTTCTGGTTGCCCACGTTCTTGTCGATGAGTTGGGCGCTTCCCGACAGCGTAAGCGTTTCACCATTGACGCCATCGATCACGCCGTCGTGGTTGGTGCCGAAGATAGTGGCCAGGGCGATATCGGTGCCGTCATACACGCGCGTGCCCTGCAGGTTGAGGATGCGCTGGGTGATATCGGCGGTCGTGGTGGCTGTGGTGTTCTGGAAGATGTAGTTGCCGGCATCGGCGCCGCCTTCGGTGATGCCGTCGACGGTTACCGTGAGGCCGTTGCCGACATCCTTCTGCGAAAAATTGGCCGATGTGTAGGCGTAAGTGACATTGTCGCCTGCGATGACTCCCGGGCTGTCCAGTGTGACAGTGGCGGTGGTGGTGCCGTCGTAGGCCTTGCTGTCCGCGCTGGCATTCACGACAGTGCTGATGGCCTTCCTATAGATGTTGGCCGCCAGTCCGCCGGGCTGTTGGATCACATAATTGCCGGCATCCGTGCCGGTGATGTTCATGTTGGTGCTGACGGCGATATTGGTGCCGACATCCTTTTGGGCGAATGTGCCAAGGGTGTCGTTGCCGAGGGTGACCACGTCCGACCCAAGCACGCCGCTGAGCGTCGCGCCGGTAAGCGTGGCATCGGTAGTGCCGTCATACACCTTGCTCTGCGCAACGGTGTTGATGACCGTCAGGATCGCCGGGTCGATGGTCAGCCAATCGGTGCCGCCAGCCAGCGTGTAATTGCTGGCCTTGGCGGTGCCGTTGCCCGTCAAGGTGAAGCCGGTCACGTCCATCGGCTTCTGTGTCCCGACATTCTTGTCGGCCACGGAGCCCTGTCCGCCGAGTGTGAGCGTTTCGCCGTTGACGCCAGCCAACTGGCCGCCGCCGAACAGGGAAGCATCGGCAATGCTGGTTGTATCGTAAATGCGCGTGGCCGTGAGATTGAGGATGCGCTGGGTGATGTCGGCCGCGGTGGTGGCGGTGGTGTTGAGCAGGTTGTAGTTGCCGGCATCCGCACCGGTCAGCGCGATGCCGGTCACCGTCACCGGGAGGTTGCTGCCGACATCCGACTGGGAGAATGTGGACGACGTTGCGCTGTAGCCGATGGAATCGGTTGATACGACGTTGGAGCTGTAACTGACCTGTGCCAGGTTGGTGCCGTCATACTGCCTGTTTTTGCCGGTGACGGTGACCGTCACGCCAAGCTGGGTGATGTCGGCGATGAGGCCGGTGGGCTGGATCAGGTTGTAGTTGCCGGCATCCGTGCCGGAGATCGTCATGCTGGTGGTGACCGGCTTGTTGGTGCCGACGTTCTTGGTATCGAACGTGCCGACCGTGTCGTTGCCCAGCGTGACCACATCGCCCGGCAGCACGCCGTTCAGTGTCGCGCCGCTCAGTGCAGCGTTCCGGTTGCCGTCGTACACCTTGCTTGCCGCCACTGTGTTCAGCACCGTCAGCGTCGCCGGCGTGATGGTGACCCAGTCGTTGGCGGCAGTGTTCAACTGGTAGTTCTGGGCCAGGCCAGTGCCATCGGTCAGTGCCAGCGTGCCCAGGCTGCTGAGTGGCACATGGATGCCGACGTTCTTGCTTGACAACGTGCCGGCGCCAGTCAGGCCCAGCGTTTGTCCGTTGACGCCGTTCACGAATCCGTTCACGGAAAACACGCTGGCATCGGCATTGGTGCTGGCGTCGTACACGCGCGTGCCGGTGAGCGTGATCAGCGCCGCCGTGATCTGTCCCAGCGGACCCGTGGCGGTGGTGGGCAACAAGTAGTTGGACAGCAGGGTGCCGGTGGGGGCGCTGTAGTTTGACGGCTCCAGCGTGGCCTGCAGGCCAATGTTGGTGCCGACATTGGGCGACAGATAGCCACTGCTGGTGGAGCCGTTGATGCTCCCGCTTTGTCCGCTGACAAAACCCGTGATGGTGTAGTCACTGGGCGAAAGACTGACCGACGTGGTGCCGTCGTAAGCCTTGACGGGATTGCCGGTGATGCTCACCGTCAACGGACGTGGCGTGATGTTGGCGGTCAGTCCGTAGGGTTGGGATACGGAATAGTTGCCGGCCTGGGCGCCGCTCAGCGTAAAGCCGCTGGTGTTGACCAACAGGCTGTTGCCCACGTTGGACGTAATGAAGTTCCCGGTGCCGGACGCGGCATTCAGCGTCACGTTGTCGCCGCCGAGCACGCCGGAAAGTGACGCCCCGCTGGTATTGATGGTGGCGAGGGTGGTGCCGTCGTAAATCTTGTCATTGGCATCGGCGCCAAGGATGGTGAGCGGGGCGGGCGTAATGTTGGCGGTCAATCCCGCAATCGGTTGCAGCAGGTAATTGGGCGCTGCGCTGCCGGAGATGCTGAAGCCATTCGTGCTTACCGCAATGCCATTGCCCACGTTGGATTGGGCGAAGGTGCCGGTAGTGCTGGTATTGAGCGTGACGCTGCCCTCGTCACCCGACACCAGGCCGGACAGGGTGGCACTGGCGACATTGAGCGTCGCGGCAGTCGTGGTGTCATACACCTTGTTGTTCGCGTAGGTGTTGATGACATACAGCGGTGCCTGGATGATCGTGCCTGGCCCCGTGGCGCTGGTGGGCAAGGTGTAATTGGTGAGCAGCGTGCCGGCATTGGCGGTGAAATTGGACGGCACCAGCGTGCCGCTGATAAGCCAGTTTCCAGCGTTGGCGCTGGCGTAATAGAAGTTGGTGGTGGGCGTGATGGTGGCGCCCTCGCCGGACACAAACCCGCCGATAACGAACTGCAGATTGTTGCGGGCCGCGAGGTTCGATCGGTTGTAGACCTTGGTCGGGTCGCCCGTGATGAAGGCTGTCAGCGGCGCAGGGATGATGGTGCCCGTGCCATAGGCATCGATCGGGAAGGTGTAGTTGTTGAGGTCGGTTCCCGCGTTGGGCGTGAAGTAGGACTGCAGCATGGTCGCGTGTACCGGCTGCGAGCCCGCATCCTTGGTGGCGTAGTCGCCGATCACGGTCTGGTTCACCGTGGCGCCCTGGCCGGGCACGAAGCCCGACAGGGTGAAGTCGCCTGCAGGGATGGTGGCGACCGTCGTGCCGTCGTACACCTTGGACGGGTTGCCGGTGATATCCACGGTGAAGTAGGCGGGACCGATCTGCCGCTTGTAGATCGTGCCCAGGCCTGTTGCCGTGGTTGGCAGCAGGTAGTCGCTGAGCAGCGTGTTGGGACCTGCGGTGAAGTTGCCCGGCGTGAGCGACGTGGTGACCGTCCAGAAGCCCACGTTCGACGAAGCGTAAGTGCCGCTGGTGGGGTAGGGGCTGAGGGTGATCTGTTCGCCGGGTATGGTGCCCGTCACCTGATAGTTGCCCGAGCCCAGCGTGGCGACGTCGTTGCCGTCATACACCTTGCTGGGGTTGTTGACGATGTCGACCTGGATGGGCTGCGGCGTGATGATGCCGTTGAGGTTGGTGTCGTTGGTCGGGAAGGTGTAGTTGGACATCGACGTACCCGTGGCGGGTACGAAATCCGATGCCGTCAGGGCGACCGTCACCGGAATATTGGTGCCCGCGTGGGAGGTCGCGTAACCGGACCCGGAGAACTGGGCGATGGTGGCGCTCTGTCCTGCCACGAATCCCGAAATGGAGTAGTTGGACTGGTCCAGCACGACACCCGTGGTGCCGTCGTAAACCTTGGTGGGGCTGCCCAGGAAGCTGATGGTCAGCGGCGCCGGCGTGATGTTGGCGGTAATGCCCGAGGAAAAACCACTCACGCTGTAATTGCTGGCGGCCGATCCACTCAGCGTGAAGCCGCTGGCCGACACGGCCAGGTTGTTGCCCACGGCGGACTGGCTGAAGGTGCCGCTGGTGCCCGTACTCGACAGGACCACGTTGCCCGCATCCGAAGGCACCAGGCCACTGATACCCGCACTGCCCACGTTGAGCGTGGCGGCCGTCGTGCCGTCGTAGACCTTGTTGTTGGCGGTGACACCCGTAATGGTCAGCGGACGGAGTGTGATGTCCGCCTCGAGATAGCCGGTTGGCTCGAGGAAATAGTTGGCTGCCTTGCCGCCACCAAGCACGAAGCCGGTGGCCAGCACCTGGATATTCGTACCCACATTCGGGGTAACGAACGCCGCGTTCGCCGCGGACGAATCCAGCGTGACCTGTCCGGCGTCAGTACTGATCAGGCCAAACAAGGCGGCGCCACTGCTGTTGAGCGAAGCCGCGCGGGTGCCGTCGTAAACCTTGTCGGACGTGGTCAGGCCGGTGACCAGAAGCGGGGCCTGGGTGATCGTGCCCGTGCCGGTGGCTGTGCTCGGCACGATGTAGTTGTTGAGGTTGGTACCGCTGTTGGCCACGAAATTCGTGGGTGTGAAGGTGGCGCTCATCGCGATGCCGGAGCCGGCGTTGGGCGTGGCGTAGCTCACCGAGCTGGCCTGGTTCACCGTGGCGCCCTGGCCTGCGACGAAGCCGCTGAAGCTGTAGTCGCTGGCGGTCAGCGTGGCGCTGGTGGTGCCGTCGTACACCTTGGTCGGATTGTTGACGATGCTGGCCGTGAGCGGCGCCTGCGTAATGGTGCCGATGGCGGCGCTGACCGTGGCGTTGTTGAGCAGATAGCCATAGACCGGAATGGTGCCGGTGCTGTCGACAAAGGCGAGTCCGGCGGTGGTCGTGGGCGAGGTCACCACGATGTTGCTGCCCGCATTGGCGCGGGCATACGAGCCGGTGGCGCTCTTGATCTGGTCGCCGTTGACCAGGCCCGAAGCCTGCAGGTTGGCGCCGGTCAGTGCGGCGGTCGTGGTGCCGTCGTAGACCTTGCTGATGGTGCCGGTGAGACCCGTGGCGGCGACCGTGGGCGCCAGGCTGTACAGGAAACCGTTGCCACTGGCCGCGGGCGCCTTTGCATAAGGCGCGTTGTACTGGATGAACGAGGGCGTGAGTCCACCAACGGTATTGGCGGTGGGGTTGGCCGAATAGATCAGCCACGGCGATGACGTGCCCGTGCTGACCGCCGTCGCTCCACCGTTGTTGACGAACTTCGCGGTCGAGAGGGTTACGCCTGTACCGCCGACGATGGATGCGCCGGCGCCAATCGTCAGGGTGCCTGCAGGTGCGAGCATGGTGACCCCGCCCGCACCATTGATTGCCGCATTCACGTTGATGGCGTTGTACGCGTCCAGCGTCAGGCTGGCGGCCGAGTTGGTCCAGGTGATCGGTGCGGTGACCGTGATGTCACCGTTGCCGGGGGTCTGCGTACCCGCGCCCGAGGCACCCGTGGCCGTGGTTTGTTCGACCACGTTGGTGCCGCCGTTGAGCGTGGTAGAGATGGTGCTGGCTGCGGCGGTATCGATGGTCAGGTCGGTGGGGTCGACCAGCCAGGTGCCGGCACGCCCATGCGGTGCTGCGGCCGTGATCTGCGCGTCGGGCGCCAGCGCGAAATGCGCCGCCGACGTTTCGATGGCGCCGCCGTTGCCGCCGTTGGGTGCGCTCGCATCGAGCTGACCGCCGACATTGACCTGGCCTGCCGTCATGCCGCCGACCAGGGTGATGACGCCATCGTGATTCTCAACTGATTGCGCGCGCACCTTGCCGGTGTTGTTCACCACACTCGCCAGCAGCGAGTCCTTGGCGCCGGCAGTCATCAGTACCTGGCCACCGTCGGCCACGATCAGCTCACGGTTCTCGGCGAGGTTGTTCAGCGTGCTCTGATCCACCTGCACGCGCACGAGTTTCGTGTCGTTGAAGGTGAGGGTGACGGCGCTCCCGCCGGCCAGCGCCACCGTGCCCAGTCGTGCACTGATCACGCCCTGGTTGGATACCTGGTTGCCGAGCAGGGCGACATAGCCACCGTTGGCCGCGTTGATCACGCCCTGGTTGACCACTCGCCCGGCTCCCGGGCCACTGAACGAATGCTGGTTGCCGGTGACGCCATCGGACGTGGTGTCCAGCGTGGAAGCCACGATGCCGCCCACGTTGACTTGCGCGCTCTTGCCGAACAGCACGCCGTTGGGGTTGATCAGCCACACCTGGCCGTTGGCATTGAGGTGACCATAGATCTCGCTGGGGTTGTTGCTGTAGACGCGGTTGACGGCTACGGCGCTGCGGCCGGGCTGCACGAAGTTCACCGTCTGGTCGGCGCCCACGTTGAAGCTCTGCCAGTTGAGCTGAAGGCTCGGGCTGTTCTGCTGGATGGTGGTGGTCAGTCCGGACTGCTGGATGCTTCCGCTGCCGGCGATGATCTGGCCGCCGATGGGGCCATTGGCCGCCTGGGCCATGCCGGTCATGGCCAGCGCACACGCCATCAGGGAAAACGCCAGTCCTCGTCGACTTCCCGGTTGAGGCGATCTGGAAGGGGATCCGGACCGGTCACGGGCCAGTTCCGATGCAACCACCCACTGACGAAGGGCACGATTCCAGCACAGGCGGTAGATCTGATTCATGGCGTTGGCACCTCAGGGAAACCGGGGCAACAAGTAACGGGTTGCCGTATGACCGGTGAGGAAAGTCCATCGAAAGAGACGGACACTTCGAGCTCGAGCCATGGCCCGCGCGTCGAAAGTCGTTGTGATGAAGCAATGTGTCGAACAGGTTTTGGGCGGTTGGGCGTGCGCTGTCGTGGGGGAAGCGCGGCGGGGCGACCAGCGAGGCGTTCGTCGGCGCGCCCAACCGTTGTTCCGGTTGGGCGCGTCTGGATCAGTAGGGTGGATTGACGACCACGTACTGCACCTGGCTGCCCGCGTAACTGGGCTGGTACCAGGTACTGCCGCATTGCGAATAGGTGACGCCGTTGGACACGACGGTCTGGCAGCTGGGTGGAACGGAGTTGACGACCGAACCCACGACCGCTGCGGTCATCGCCACCGTGGCTGTTACGGCAGCGGCCGTTGCCACCGGGTGGTCATTCCAGCCGTGATGGTCCCAGTCGTTGTCCACGTCGACGTTCACGTTGCGATTGACGTTGACGTTCTGGTTGACGTTGGTGTTGCGATTGACGTTGCGGTTGGTGTTGTTGTTGACGTTGCGGTTGGCGTTGACGTCGCGGTTGTTGGCGACATTGCGATTGCCGGCGTTGTTGTGCGCGCCACTGTTGATGTTGGCGCGGGAGGAGGCGCGTGCCTGATGGGCGCCACCGCCACCACCGCCCCTGCCTTCGCGGGCAAACGCAGATGTTGAAAGGGTCAGGGCCATGACGCCAAGCAGGAGGGCGCAGGGCAGGGCACGTGCCAGGGTAGTGACTCGGTTCTTCATGGCGATGCCTCCGAGGCGGGCTTGCCCTGTCCGATCTTGATCGGGTGATCGTCCTGCGATGGAGTGAAGTTGAAGACGCTGTCGGCGAGCGGCGTGGTGGTATCCCAGTCGAACGTGGCGCGGTACTCGGGTTGCGTCGGGTCGTCGAGATTGGCGATGACCAGCCTGATCGGCAGCAGCGTCTGCCGGGAGATCCACACCTGCCAGTCCACGCCGGCCTGGCGCATCAGCAGGTGGTCGCATTCCATCTTGCCGATGCGCGAGGGGCCAATCACGGTGGCCGCCTGGATGTTCGACAGTGGCGCCTTGTCGGTACCCCAGTAGAAGAGGTCACCCAGCGGCAGGTCGATGTCGTACTTCTCCTGCGCCGCTTGCACCAGTTGTGCGACGGTACCCGTCACGGGCTTGCTTGCGTAGTAATGCATGCGCGGCGCGTAGATCGTGAACTGGCTGCCGTTGTAGTAGAAGCTGCGTTCCTTGCGATCGCTGTCGACGGCGGCGAAGAGCCGGTCCGGCGCACGAATCTTGTAGGTCACGGTGCCGCCGTAGGTCACCTTTTGGCCTGTCTCCAGCACCTCTTCGTCACTGATGTCTGCGGTGACCGAGAAGGTCTTGAGTGAGCGGAGCTTCTGCGCCATCGCTTCGATGGCGTGAATGGCCGAAGGCTCTACCGCCGGCGCCTGGTCTGCGGACTGTTGTGCCTCGGGCGGCTTTTTCGTCTCCGCCGCCCAGGCAGGCGCTGCGGTGCTGGTGGCTGCGATCGCCATCAGAAAGGCCCATTGCCATGATCGTTTCACGGTGCAACCTCCTGGACGCCAATCGATCCTGATGTCATCTCGCCAGATCTGCCTGGACGAGAAAGCCGGCCGCGGATCGCGTGGCCGGCTATTGATGGATTCGGGTTGAGACGGATGGTGGGTGGTTGTTTCTCGCCACCGATGAAACGTCGCTTTTTCGTGAAGCTCCATGCGCGGCAATTTCATCCGGCGCACCGGCTTGGGCGCAGGCCTGTCTGTCATGGAGGCATGCGCCCGCATGACCACGCAACGAAGTAGCTGCCAGGACATTCGGCGGCGTGGCAACGGTGCTTGAAAAGGGCCCCTCTTGCCGGTGGCGAGCGGATTTTCTTGTGACGAAGCGATGCGGCTTGGCCAGCCATGGCGGCGTGCAGGGCGCATTCGCGCGATGCAAGGGAGCATTTTCCATGCGTAAATTTCCATATTTCATCTCGTGATAGCTTGCGCTTTCGAGACGTATTTTCGAATCCGTAAAACTCCATCAATCCGTTGCGTAGTACTACGGAAAAATCTGACTGATCGCCTGGGCAATCCAGAGGCGACTCGCTCATGGCCAGATGAAAATGGCGTGTAGAACAGGCGGGTCACCGCCATGCCGCGTTCGATGTGCAGAGCGGCGCGACGCTGGATCTTGGTGGCTATTCGCAGCGCGTGGCCTCGCTGACCCATGCCGGCACGATCAACTTCGGCAGCACGCCGGGCACCACGCTGACCGTGCAGGGCGACTATGTCGGCCAGGGCGGCACGCTGAACTTCAACACGGCCTTGGGTGGCGACGATTCGGCCACCGACATGCTGGTGGTGGCGGGCAACACCTCGGGCGATGCGCTGGTGCACGTCACCAACGTCGGTGGCGCGGGTGCGGCCACCACGCAGGGCATCAAGCTGATCGACGTGCAGGGCACCTCCAACGCCACGTTCTCGCTCAAGGGCGACTACGTGTTCCAGGGCCAGCAGGCCGTGATTGCCGGCGCGTATGCGTATCGCCTCTACCAAGGCAGCGCGGATACGGCGGACGGCAACTGGTATCTGCGTTCGGCGCTTACCGATCCACCGACCTCGCCGGGCGGTGGCACCGATACGGGCGGCGACTCCAACGCCGGCGGCGGCTCGAACACGGGTGGTGGTTCCGATACGGGCAATGGCGGTGGCGATCCTTCCGGCAACAACACGGCGCCGCTGTATCAGCCGGGCGTGCCGCTGTATGAGGCGTACGCCGGCATCCTGCAGCAGGCCAATACGCTCGATACGCTGTTCCAGCGCACCGGCAATCGCCAGTGGGCGGGTGGCCAGTCCGGCGACGGCATGACACCGGGCGAGGGCGCGTGGGTGCGCGTGCGGGGCGGTGACCAGACCTTCAGGCCGGAAACGAGCACCAGTGGCACCAACTACGACATGTCGAACTGGAAGTCGGAAGTGGGCCTGGATGCGATGCTCTCCGACAGCGCCGCAGGCAAACTGGTGGCGAGCGGGTCGCTGCAGTACAACCACATCAACTCCGACGTGAGCTCGGCCTATGGCGACGGTCGCATCAACACCAGCGCCTATGGCGTAGGCGGCGCGCTGACCTGGTACGCCGACAACGGCTTCTACGCCGATGGCCAGGTGCGCTGGCTGCGCTTCAGTTCCGACCTGCACTCCAACTCGCTGGGCCAGGTGCTGCGCGACGACAACAAGGCCGATGGCTACGCCGCCGGCGTGGAAGTGGGTCAACGCTTCGCGCTGAATGACCGCTGGTCGCTGGTGCCGCAGGCGCAGGTCAGCTGGGGCAGGGCGGCGTTTGACAGCTTCGACGATACCTACGGTACGCATGTGTCCCAGCAGAAGGGCACCGCGGGCACGGCGCGCGTCGGCTCCACCTTCGACTACCTCACTGCACGACAGGGTGCGTCCGGGGCGGTGCTTACGCATCTGTACGCCATCGTCAACGTCTACGACAACTTCCAGCGCGGCACGCAGGTGGATGTGTCGGGTACCGATTTCAGCACCCGCAATGAACGCTGGTGGGGCGGATTCGGCCTGGGTGGTTCGCTGGACTGGGCGGGCGGCCGTTACTCGGTGTACGGCGAACTGCAGGCACAGACCGGCTTGTCGAACTTCGGCAACTCGCATGCGTTCAACGGCACCGTCGGGTTCCGCATGCGCTGGTAACGGGCAGGGCGCCAGTTCCATGCAATCCGCGTGGGGCTGGCGCCTTTCAGGTGCTCACTGAAGCTCAGTGCGTTGCTGTTTGCGGGGCTTGGAGCATGTACGACATTTGCCGGTGAGCGGCGATTATGCGGCCGGCCATCCTTGTCCCCAAAGCCACGGCAGCCGTTCCGTTGCATGTGGACCGGACTCCTTGCGCCATCCTTACGCGAGCGCGAATCAAGCCATTGAGGCCGGGTAATAAGCGGGTGGGCGAAACATGGCGTGCATGGGTCATGCGGCCCGACGCAAACCTGATGTTCAACGGGTAATGCCACCCGCGCAGCCGCAATTTTACGTGTGGATACGGGCGCGTCTTCCGCGCCGTTTGCTCTCGACATCCTCGGGTGCCGGAGGCCTTGGTAAGAGTGCCGTCCCATCGGAAATGGACGTCCATCGCGAGGTCGGACAATTCCGTAGATGTACGAGAAAGCGCCTAAGCATTTCCTCTCTTGTGGGTCATGGGGCGCCCTCGCATACTTTTTTGAAAGGGGCACACCAACGTTGAATACCCCTCGGGTAGAGGGAAAAACCCATGGCGGTCGGGTTACCGGCTAAACCGTGGGTTTCGCTGCGGGTGAGGTTACCCCTGAGCGGTCTGTTGCACTTCTGAAACATGTCACTTTCCACGGAGAAAGTCGTATGTCGCTCGGAGATATCACGGATCGGGAAGCCCGCCATATTTTCAACCCGCCGTCATTACGCGCGGATCTATGGATGGAACTGCTCGCGGCGGCAAGGCGCTGGAAGACAGGCAAGGGCAGCGGCAACCTTCGTGCCGAGCTCGCCCAGGCCATCGCCAGCATGGAGCCGGTCGAGTCACTCTTCGCCTATCCCGGCGCGAAGCTCCTGGAGGCCTTGAAGGCGCGCCTGCAGGAAGATGATCCAAAGGCTTTCTATTTCCTGGCGCGGCGCATCTCCACGGCGATCATTTCCGGAAGCTACCGGCACGATAGTGCCGAGTGGGATGTACACGAGGATGTGCTGGATCCGCCCACCGATCGACTTTCCAGCGTGCTGGGTGGACAGTCGTCGCAACGTCCGTATTTTGAAACGCTGGTCGTCACACCGTTCGAGGCATCCCGCTGGGGCTATCTGACCAGCCAGATGCGCCGCATACGCCGGCCTGAGGACGAGTTTGTCTACGAGCCCGTCGTCGTGGGCAGCTTTGAGGATGCTCTTTGCGCCATTTTCCTGAATCCTCAAATTCTCTCGGTCGTCCTGTACGAGGGCTTCGCGTTCCGATCTGCCACGGATGTCCCGCAACTTCGTGGCTTGCTGAATGCCTTTGGCCTGGACAAAGACGAATCAAATGAAGAAGCCATTTCGCTGCGCCTGGCCGAGCTGATAAAGCGCGTTCGCCCGGAAGTCGATGTATTCCTGCTGACGGACCGCTTCGTGGAGCGACTGGCAGGCGATCCGGTCGCGTCGTGCGTGCGGCGCATCTTTTACCAGGTCGAAGAGCCGCTCGAACTCCACCTGTCCATTCTCGAGGGCATCCGGGATCGCTACCAGACGCCTTTCTTCGACAATCTCAAGGAATACGCGCGAAAGCCCGTGGCTACCTTCCACGCGCTTCCGATTGCGCGAGGGAAGGCGGTTTTCAAGTCGGCATGGATCAGCGACATGGGCGAGTTCTATGGCCCAAATCTCTTTCTGGCCGAAAGCTCGGCAACGACGGGCGGCCTGGACAGCCTTCTGGAACCCACCGGCAACATCAAGAAGGCACAGGATCTGGCGGCAAGAGCCTTTGGCGCCGACAAGGTGTTCTTCGTTACCAATGGAACGTCCACCAGCAACAAGATGGTGATTCAGGCGCTCCTGGCGCCGGGCGATATTGCGGTGATCGATCGCAATTGCCACAAATCGCATCATTACGGCTGCGTTCTATCCGGTGCACAGCCTTATTACGTCGAAGCGTACCCGCTGGCCGAGTACTCGATGTACGGTGCCGTTCCCATCGCAACGATCAAGAAGGCGCTGCTGGACCTGAAGGCGGCCGGTCGACTTGACCGCGTGCGCATCGTGGATCTGACCAATTGCACCTTTGACGGCCATATCTACAACACGCGTCGCGTCATGGAAGAGTGCCTGGCGATAAAGCCCGACCTGATCTTCCTGTGGGATGAGGCGTGGTTTGGTTTTGCCCATTGGTCCCCCTTTCTGCGCCCGCGCACTGCCATGGGCGCGGCCGATGCGTTGGAGCGGTACCTTCAGAGCCCGGAGGCGATCAAAGCCTACGAAGCCCAGCAGGCCAAGCTTGGCGATAACCCTTCAGACGAGACCCTGCTTTCCACGCGTCTTGTTCCCGACCCGAGAAAGGTTCGCCTGCGCGTCTACCAGACCAACTCCACGCACAAGTCCATGTCGGCGATTCGCCAGGGCTCGATGATTCTGGTGCACGACGTGGATTTCCATTCGGTAGAGGAACAGTTCCACGAGGCCGTATTCACGCATGCATCGACCAGTCCCAATCAGCAGCTGATTGCCAGCCTGGATGTCGCACGGCGCCAGATGGAGCTGGAAGGCTACGGGCTGGTGATGAACGCCATCGAGATCGCGCTGGAGATTCGCCGGCAGATCAACACCCATCCCATCATCTCCAAATACTTCCGCGCCCTCGATCCGGGTGACCTCATTCCCGCTTCATTCCGGGAGTCGGGCTTCGCGCGTTACCTCGAGCCCGGCGCGTCGTGGTCTCACCAGATGCAGGGCATATCCAACGACGAGTTCTGCCTTGACCCCACCCGCATGACCGTGGTGTGTGGCACCGCGGGGTTCGACGGCACGAGCTTCAAGATGCTTCTGGCCGACAAGTACGGCATTCAGCTCAACAAGACCTCCCGAAACAGCGTGCTGCTGCAATCGAACATCAACAACACACGCAGTGACGTAGCCCTGCTGGTCCGCGTGCTTCTGGAGATCTGCGCGGGCCTGGAGAGCAAATTCAAGGATGGCTCCGGCGCTGAGCGCGCGTCATTCGATCGTCACGTCAACTCGTTGATGCATGACGTGCCGGACCTGCCTGACTTCAGTTGCTTCCATCCTCGCTATCGGAAGCAATCCGGCGAAGGCACGCTGGAAGGGGATATGCGTACGGCCTTTTTCGATGCCTATGACGCGGCCAAGTGTGAACACTTGCCCCTGTTCGACTGCCAGGTCGAAAAGCGGCTGGCTTCCGGCCCCGAAATGGTGTCGGCGAACTTCGTCATCCCTTATCCCCCGGGCTTTCCCATCATGGTGCCGGGGCAGGTGATCACGCAGGGGATCATCGACTTCATGCGCAAGCTCGATGTGAAAGAGATCCACGGATACAACCACGAGCAGGGCCTGAAGTTGATCAAGGTCGATGGCGAGCATCGGGAAGCGAGCAAGACGCCTCCCGTCTCCACCAAGCCGGCCGCAAAGAAGAAGCGTTGAAGGCGACGACATCCTGTGCGTCGGCACGCCTGCGTGGCATGCCGACGCTGTGGCTCATGCTCTGGAAAAGGATCGCGCAATGGCATCATTCTTCGAATTTCTTGCAAGAAATCCTTACCTCCTCCTGTTTCTTACCGTAGGGCTGTCCGTCGCTGTCGGACGCATCTCCGTGAAGGGCTACGGCCTGGGCATGGTGGCGGCGGCCATTGTGATCGGCACCGCGCTGGCCGTTTGGGCTTCTCTGTATCAGGTTACCCTGCAGCTGAATGATTTCACCAAGCTGCTCTTCTATTACTTGTTCATGTACGGCGTCGGGCTGCGGGTGGGGCCTTCATTCGTCAACAGTCTCGGCAAGGATGGTCTCCGCTTCACCGTTCTTTCGCTGATCAGCTGCGCGGTTGGCCTGCTTATCGTGGTGGCCGGTTGCCGGTGGCTTTCGCTGCCGCTTGGCGCCGCGGGTGGCATGCTTGCGGGGTCGCAGACGATGTCTGCCGCCATCGGAACGGCACAGCAGGCGGTTACGGCAGGCGCCGTGACACTGCCCGACGGGACATCCGTCGAGAAGGTTTCCGCGATGATCGCGCTGTCCTATGGCATCACCTACGTGTGGGGAACCATAGGTATCGTCCTGATCACCAAATACCTGCCCAAATGGTGGGGTATCGATGCCAGGGTGGCGGCGGCCGAGTACGAGAAGGAGCACGGGGTTACCAGCACCGACACGCAAACCTTGACGGGTTGGCGCATGGGTTCCTTGCGCGCTTACCGGCTGGAAAACACAGCCGTGATTGGAAAATCGATCCGCGAGTTTCTTGCGGACAATGACGAATACAAGATCATCAATGTGGTCCGACAGGGGCAATCGATAGGCGCGGACGACGATCTTCGCCTGATGGCCGGCGATTACATTGCACTGGGCGGAAAGCAGGAAGCCTTGACCCAGAAGATGGGTCTGCTGGGGCCGGAGATCTCCGATCGCATGACCCTTGATGTTCCGTTGGACCAGGGCGAGATCCTGGTGACCAACAAGGCGATCGTCGGCAAGACCCTGGGCGAACTACGCGCCGAGGTCGCCGCCAATCACCTGGGCCTGGTGAAACTGGAGCGCGGCTCGGCGCCACTGCCCATCGTGCCGGATATCAAATTGCAGCGGATGGATATCCTGACCGTGGTGGGCATGCCGTTCGCCGTCCAGCGCGCCGGCGAGCTGATTGGCCGAGTCGTTCGCGCCAGTGTCGCCACCGACCTGTTGACCCTTTCGCTAGGCATGATCCTCGGTCTCTTGATCGGCATGATCGAATTCCCCGCGTTCGGGGCGAAGGTTGGCCTTGGCGCGGCCGGGGGACTGCTGGTGTCAGGCGTGATCGTCTCTTCGCTGTCGTCCCGGTTGCGCTTTTTCGGTAACACGCCTAGCGCGGCCCGCAATGTACTGGAAGATCTTGGCCTGGTCGTCTTCGTGGCCATTGTTGGCATCAATGCGGGCTCGTCGCTTCTGTCGCAGCTGACGGGAATGCTCGCACTGAAGATTTTCCTCGTCGGTTTTGTCGCGTGCTCCGTCCCGCCGTTCGTTGTCTGGGCGATTGGCCTGCACCTGTTCAAGATCAATCCGGCCGTTCTGATGGGTGGCGTCGCCGGTGCGAGGAGCCATTCGGGACCCTGCCGCGAGGCAGCAGTGGAGATTGGCAGCAATGTGCCCTGGATTGGCTTTCCGGTCGGCTATGCAGTGTCCGGCGTTCTGCTGACGGTGATGGGCTATTTCGCCATGTTGCTATCGGGCTGAGTACTGATCGTCGGCCAGTTGCAGCGGAAGAGGTGATTTGAATCGTCGGGTGCTACTACTTCCCGGAGGAAGCCATGAATCGAACTGCCAGTGGTTGTGTGCCAGCGCTTGTGATGGGTGCTCTGCTCCTGACCACGCCTGAGCGTGGTCACGCGACGGATGCCCAGACACAGGCGCAATTGGATTCCATGAAGCGAACCATCGAAGCTCAACAGAGAGAGATCGACGAGCTCAAGGGCATGCTTCAGCAGAAAGCGACGCCTTCCGCGCCCGCCCAGGGAACGGTGGCGACGACACAACCGAAGAACGAAGCCGTTGCCACGCAGGCGGCTCCACCCGAATCCAAGGGTGGCGTTGCCGAGGCGGTCGAAAAGAGCAAGTTTGAAGTCTACGGCTTTGCCCAGCTTGACTACATCCAGGACTTCAAGCGGGTGGACCAGGCCTGGGACGCAACCCTGAGGCCGTCGAAGATCCCGACTGTCTCCGGCGCGGCCGGCGCCAACGGGCAATCGGTGCTCAGCGTTCGCCAGAGTCGCTTCGGCGTGAAGTCGAGCACTCCCCTGGGCGACGACGTGCTGCAGACACAGTTTGAATTCGACATGTTCGGCACGGGCGACAATGCGGGGCAGACCACCTTCAGGCTGCGCAAGGCCTATGGATCGTGGGGCGACTGGCTTGCCGGTCAAACCAACAGCGTCTTCATGGATGGCGACTCGTTCCCCAACGTGATCGACTACTGGGGCCCCAATGGCATGGTGTTCATCCGCAATCCCCAGTTGCGTTGGGGACATGCATGGGGCGGGCACAGCTTTGCCGTGGCCATCGAGCAGCCCGGGAACGATATCGACCCTGGCCAGATTCGACAGATCGATCCGGAACTCGCCAGCCAGATCACCTCAAGGGAAAAGGTTCCCGATCTGACTGCCCACTATCGATACGACGGCAACTGGGGGCACGTGCAGGTGGCGACCGTACTCCGGGA
The DNA here is from genome assembly GCF_014297575.1 of Dyella telluris. Taxonomy (NCBI): domain Bacteria; kingdom Pseudomonadati; phylum Pseudomonadota; class Gammaproteobacteria; order Lysobacterales; family Rhodanobacteraceae; genus Dyella; species Dyella telluris. Next base: position 4,529,059 of record NZ_CP060412.1, read on the forward strand.
TGTCGGCTATCAAGGGCTGGGTACGCCCGATAATCGGCCCAAAGGCGACGAAACAGGTTGGGGCGTCAACCTGACGGGCAACATCAAGTTTGGCAGTGCCAGCCAGCTGATCCTTGCGGGCGTTCACGGCAAAGGCATCGCCAGCTACATGAATGACGGCGGGACGGATCTGGCGCCCGGTGGCGTCCAGGACGCACCGATTGCCAAGACCGTCCCACTGACAGGCCTGGTTGCGTATTTCGACCACGGCTGGAACGACCAGTGGACCAGTTCCATCGGGTATAGCCAGACCAGCGTCACCAATACGCCTTTCCAGGAGGGAACTGCCTTCCGCAAGGGCCAGTACGCATCGGTCAACCTTTTGTACTCACCTTTCAAGGCCCTGTTGGTGGGTGGCGAATTCCTCTGGGGTTCGCTGGTCACGAAGAACGGCCAGTCCGGCAATGACAGTCGTTTGCAGATTTCCGTCAAGTACAGTTTCTCGAGCAATCCGTAACTCACGCTGACACGCGAGGTGGATTATGAAGAAAGTATCTTCGACGCTTGGCATGGCTTTGACGCTATTGCTCAGCGGTTCCTGGGTGACGGTCGACAATGTCGCTTTCGCCGACACATCGGCCAATCTACAAACCGAGAAATTCAGCCCGCAGCAGATCCAGGCGGCACTCAATGAGGCATACGCCAAGTTCAAGGATGATCGTACAGGCGCCAACGCCACCTACATTCCGATCCTGGGCAAGATGCCATCGGAATTGTTCGGCATCTCCCTGGTTACCGTGGACGGACATGTCTACACCGCTGGCGACGTGGATCAGAAGTTTTCGATGCAATCCATCTCCAAGGTGTTCACGCTCGCCCAGGTCATCAAGGAGTCCGGCCTGAAGGCGGTGGAGGACAACATCGGTGTCGATGCAACCGGCGACGTGTTCAATTCCATCGAGGCGATTGAAACGCACAAGGGCAAGGAGATGAATCCCTTCGTGAACCCCGGGGCCATTGCAACCACCTCGATGGTGCAAGGGAAAAATCGCGAAGAGATCTGGTCGAAGATCATCGGCATCTATAATGACTTCGCTGGCACCAAGTTGACGGTGCTGGATGAAGTCTATAAATCCGAGGCAGCCACGAACCAGCGCAACCAGGCCATCGGCAAGCTGATGTTTGCTTACGGCCGCATCAAGGAAGATCCCGATCGCGCAACCGATATCTATACGGAACAGTGTTCCGTGGGTGTCGATGCCAAGAACCTGGCAGCCATGGCCGCGACGCTGGCCAACGGTGGCACCAACCCGGTGACGCACAAGGCAGTGATCACCGCGGAGCAGGCAGAGAACGTCATGGCGGTCATGGCAACGGCCGGGCTGTACGACGACTCCGGCAAATGGCTGGTCAAGACGGGCTTGCCGGCGAAGAGTGGTGTAGGCGGTGGTGTCATCGCCATTTCACCTGGACGATTCGGCATTGGTGCGTTCTCGCCGCGGCTGGATGAGGCCGGGAACAGCGTTCGCGCGCAGCTTGCCATCGAGTACGTCACGAATGCACTGCATGCCAACCCTTACGACGTCACCCCCGTCAAGTAACGGGAATCAGGGCAGCCCCATGGCCAGGGATGGCTTTGCGGTAATCCAGAAGGTGCGTCCTGACGTTGCCCGCAGTGCAGATGTCCCTTGAGTTCAGGGTGCAGGGCAGGGGCGCTCATGGCGTGCGCAGTCTGCACCTATCGGTCAGTCGCCAGATGGCGCAAGAACGACTTAACGCTGCGAGACTTCAGGCGAGTGGTGAACCTGATTCGTGTCCAGGCGCCACGCCAGAGTTTCTCCAGCGAGGAAGGGCACCACGGGCTGTCCGCCGACTTCAATGACATCGGGAACCTGCCACGGACTGCGCGTCAACGTGACCCGGCCGGCATTGAGGGGAAGGCCATAGAATCGGGGCCCATGCTCCGAAGCAAAGGCTTCAAGGCGGTTAAGTGCGCCTTCCTCTTCGAATACCTGTGCGTAGACTTCCAGGGCAACGGGTGCATTGAATATCCCCGCGCAACCGCAGGCCGCTTCCTTCATGGCGCGCGGATGGGGCGCGGAGTCCGTGCCGAGGAAAAAACGCGGTGAGCCAGAGGTCGCCGCCTGGCGCAGCGCGACGCGGTGTTTTTCGCGCTTGGCCACTGGCAGACAGTAAGCGTGCGGGCGAAATCCGCCTTGAAACATCGCATTGCGATTGATCAGCAGGTGGTGCGGCGTAATGGTTGCGGCGACCTGGTCGCGAGACTCTCGGATAAAGTCAGCTGCCTCGGCGGTGGTGATGTGCTCCAGCACCACTTTAAGTCCCGGGAAGTCCCGCACGATAGGTGAGAGCACGCGTTCAATGAAGATCGCTTCGCGATCGAACACATCCACGGCGGCGTCGGTCACTTCGCCGTGAATAAGCAGCGGCATCCCGATACGTTCCATGGTGGCCAGTACGGGGTGGATCCGCCGGACGTCCGTCACGCCGTGGCTTGAGTTGGTCGTGGCATGCGCCGGGTAGAGCTTGCATGCGGCAAAGACACCGGAAGCGTAACCCGTCGCTACTTCGTCAGGATCGGTATCGTTCGTGAGATAGCAGGTCATGAGGGGCTCAAACGAGGCTCCCACCGGGGTCGCGGCACGAATTCGGTTCCGGTATTCGCGAGCAGCCTCCACCGTACAAACGGGAGGAACCAGGTTCGGCATCACGATGGCCCGCGCAAAGCTGCGGGCCGTAGCGGCGACGGTCTGCTCGAGCTGCGCGCCGTCGCGTAGATGGACATGCCAGTCATCAGGCGTTCGGATCGACATTGTCGTCATAAATCGCGACCTCCTACCGGGTCTGGAGCATCAAACGCTGTTTTCGTCATCCTAACGTAAACGGACATGCCGGCCATGGGCGACGCCCAGGCATCCAGTCAATAACGCGTTTTCGCGGACAGGAGCACAGCCGTCGTCAGGCCCCGCGCATGTCCTCAGGGCCCGGTTCGATCCCATGGGGCGTCTTCCGAGTCGATCCCCTTCCTGGCGTACGCCACCGCATTGTGCGGGTGCAGGCTTTCCTGGTGTTCGACGCGCACCCGATAGTCGGCGATCCCGCCTTCCGTATCCAGAACGCGCTGGATCCGGCGCGCGGCGTCTTCGCAGAACATCAGGTTGCGACCATTGGCCAGCGCGAATGCCTGTTCGTCTTCCCGCTTGACGATGGACTGCACAGGCGTGCCGAGCGCCGTTTCAATCCGGTCGACCAGATGGATGGCATCGAAGGCGGCACACCGGGCTAGCTGCGCCCAGATGTTGGCCACGCTGCGCTGGGCGTGTGGTGTGGCCGCCACGCCTTGCTCGCTGTTGAGCCAGGCGAGCGCGGTGTCGCGCGGCACGGGCGTGGGTGACGGAAAGCGACGGGCAAAGTGTTCGGTGATGACCTGTCGTGACAGCGCGGCTGAGGCAGGGCAAGTGGAGGAGTAGGTAACCTGGGTTTCCAGTGACATGTCCAGGCCGTCATGGCAGAGCGTTGCCTCGATGGCCATGGGGTAAACACGCCAGCCCTCATGCTGGCTACGCAACGCCCTGCGTCGCACGGGCTGGTCGAACTGAAGGCGCAGCCGCGCGCGGTCCGCCAGTTCGTGCTGCGAATCAAGGAATTCCTGCAGCAGTCGCTGCAGGGCCGTGGTTCCCAGCGTCTCCGCGCCTAGTCGCTCGTCGATCAGCCGATAGAGGCGAGACATGTGGATGCCACGCCGGTCTGTCCGGACCAGGTTGACGAAGGCGTCCACGCGGGCCATGACCTGCAAGGTGGATCCGCGCCCGGCATCGATACGTAGGGGCGTGATGATCCCCTCCATGCCGACCCATTCGAGCGGGCCGCCACGTTCGGGGTCGGCCGCGACATCGGGCATCAGGGTGAGTGGCTCGGCGATCTGCTTCACGTCGGTGTCGATGAAGGGATGTCAGCGATGAGAGGCGCTGCGGGCGTCGCGCAGCTCACGGATGGCCGCGGCCGCGTCGACCTGGGGCGCGCCGCCCACCATCTTGCTGCTGTCCAGCAGAAGATCATGAACGCTGCGCGCATCGAGGTCCGGTGCAAGCGACAGCAGCAGAGCAATGATGCCGCTCACGTGTGCGGCAGCCATGGAGGAACCGGACGTGAAGTCGTATCCGCCGCCGGGTTGCGTCGTGAGTATGTCTTTGCCGGGCGCGCTCAATACCCCGGCTGGCGCCGGCGCGGCGTTGCTGACCCGCACCACGATGACGCCGGGAACACTGTCGGGAAAGCCGGCACGACTTCCGTCGGGCGGCATGGCTGCAACGACGATCCGCTGTTGTTCCAGCAGTTGCCTGAGAAGCTTGTCCAGCAGGGGATCCGCTGGCCCGCCAAGGCTGAGATTGATGATGCGCGCGTCGGTGTCGAGGATGCCCGCCATGGCCTTGGCGAGCGTGAACGAATTGCAGCGCGCGCCATCCGGGCTGTTGGCCGGATACCAGCAGGCCTTGTAGAGGCTGATGCGGGAGCGGGGCGCCATGCCGACGATGCCCACGTGGTTGTCACCGATGGCGCCGATGATGCCGGCGACTTCCGTGCCGTGGGGGTCGCGGCTGAAGGCCGGCGCATTGTCGTCGACCTCATTGGTGGTGTCGTGGATGCGGCCTTGCAGGTCAGGGTGCGAGAGATCCGCGCCGGTATCGACAATGGCGATGTGTACGTGGTCGCCCTGGCTGATGGTGTGTGCCGCCGGCGCTTCGGTTTCCACGAAGCCGCGCTGCAGGTTGGCATAGGGGTCGTTGTACTCGTGGGCCTGTGGCGCGGGCGCCGAGTACACGTTGTAGTCCTGCAGTGGTTGCGCCAGTGCTACCCGGTCATCCTTGGACAAGGCGGCGAGCAGGTCGTCACGGGACATGCCCGGCGGCGGTTCCAGAACGATGCAGTACACGCTCAGCGCCTTGATGGGCCAGCCCGTCACTTCGCGCCAGCCGTAATGCTCGCGCATGGCCTTGAGCTCGGAGATGGCCCGCTGCCCGGCACCATAGTTGGCGCTGCTCACATAGCCGAGCATGGTGGAGCCGGCGTGGGAGGGCGGTGGATCCTGCGGGTTGGTAACGGCGAGCACGATGTCGCGTCCGCTGTCCATGGCGGCGACGGAGCGCTGGCTGGCTACGGTCTGCGTGGGCTGATCCTTGCGCAATGGCGTGCATGCGCCCAACAGGGCCACGCTCAGCAGTGCGAGCAGCACGGCGTGCTTCATGAGCCGGGCGCGACCTGTTCAGCCAGGCGGATGCCATGCGTGGCGCGCAGCTGCCGCAAGGCGTCCCCGGTCGTGGAGCCGTGTGTCGGCACCACGGTATACGCGCCCACGTCGTTGGGGCCGTTGACTACGTCGAGCTGCAATGAGTGCAGCAAGGCATTCCAGTCGGCGAGTTTCATGCTTGCGTCGGGCACGACGCGGATCGCGCCGGTCAAGGCAGCGGCTGGTGCGGGGTCGCTCAGTGTGCGGTAGGAGGCTCGCTCGCCGTGTTCCGACCACAGCTCCATGCCGAGGATGCCGATGCCCACGGCCTGTGCGAGCACGGCGGCCACCAGGGCGCGCGTCACCCAGCTGCCTGCGCGTACCGGAGCTGCCGGTGTTTCAGCCTCGATGGTGTCCAGCCGTGACAAGAGCCGCTTCAGGCCCGCGTCGGGGTTGAGCTGGATCGCGGTTGGCAACGCCAGTGCAAGCCGCAGCCGGCTCTGCTGCGCAAATTCCTCGCGACAGGCTTCGCAGCAGGCCAGGTGTTCGGTCAGCCACAGGCTCTGCTCTTCGGGCGCGGTGTCCTGCAGTACCCAGGGCATGGCTTCCCAGGCCTTGGCGCAGTCCTTGTCGGTGTCTTTGGTCAACTTCATGGCACGCGGTTCTCTTTCTGCGTGAGTTGGTCGCCAGCCAGGGCTGGCAGTACGTTGCGCAGCTTCACCCTTGCATGGAACAGTCGCGCCTTCACCGTGCCCACCGGGCACTGCATGATGGCGGCGACGTCTTCCAGCGTGTGGCCCACGCCATACACAAGTTCCACCACGATGCGCTGGTCCGCCGACAGGCGTTCCATGGCCTTGCCCAGCCAGTCGCGCAGTTCGCGGTCTTCGCTGGGGTCGAAAGCCGGGACGCGGTCTTCGGGCAGGCTTTCCTCATTCACTGGCTCATCGCCCCGCTGGCGCAAGGCCTTCAGGCCACACCGGTACGCAATGCCGATGATCCAGGTGGAGACGCGAGAGTCGCCATGGAACGAACCGGCCTTCTGCCAGACGATCCAGAAGCAGTCATTGATGACCTCCTCGATGATGTCCCCGCGGCGCGTCAGCCTCGAGAGGAACCGGCACAGCCGGCTGTGGTACGCGCGGTAGAGCGTTGCCAGCGCGGCGCGATCCTCCGCCGCCATGCGCTGAAGCAGCAGGCGGTCCGTTTCGTCAGCATCGATGTCGGCATCTTTCATGGCGGTGACGAAGGCAGGGTGTTATGCCGTTGGTGCCCGATCCGGGTCATAAGGTTGCGGCGGGGCTCAAAAGGACCAGGACATGGTCGCCACCCAGGGCGACGCAGCCAGGTTGGCCTGGCGGATGGCGGCATCGACAAAGACGCGATCCACCTCGATTCGCCACGCCCCTTGCCCCCAGATCAGGCCCAGGTGCCCGTATCCATAGGAGTTTATGCGGTCGCCGTGGCGGTAGCGGTGGCTGCCGTATTCGTCGGCATAGGTCCGGTAATAAGGCACCTGGGCCTGGGCATAGCCCGCGCCCGCGGAGAGGGCGAACTGCCCGGGCAGGGGCCAGTGGAAGTTCATGTCGGCTGCGCCCCGCACGCCGTGCTGGTCCCCTCCCGTGGGCGCGAGCGCAGCAACGGCCAGGGTCAGTACGTCGCGGTAGATCCAGCTTGCGCTGCCTTCGGCACGGTTGAAGGCGCCATTCCCGCGGCCCGGGTAGTCGTAATAGGCAAGGCCGGCCGCGAACCGCCAGTCGGGAGTGATCCGCCAGGTGCGGGAGGCCTCGGCGAAGGCCTCGGCCAGGGGCGCGGCGTCCCGAATCTCGGTACTGGCGGCGACACCGAAAGCCCACCCCGACGGAAGCGTCCAGGCAGCCGCGCCCTGGAGAATGGCGGTGTCGGGTGTGATCGCCAGGCCGCGGTCGACGAGTTGCGAGCTCAGCGCGACCGTGCCGCTGACATTTGCCGCCTGCGCATGCACCGTGGCCACCAGGCAGGTGCTGGTGAGCAACGTAACGAAGCCCGTGCTGCACCAGGATGCGCCAGTGCGACCGCTTCGAAGGAGGCCGCAACTCACCGGCATTGCCTCCTGAGCGCAAGCTCGCTGCGCTGGCCTGAAAGCGCAGCGGGCGGATGGGTCTTGCCGTCGCGAGCGGAGGTGTCGCCGTGCAATGTGAGTCCCCGCACTGGGTTGCGTCTGCGTAGCCTTAGGTTAATTGGCGCGGCAGACGCTGTACATGTAGCGCACAAGCCGGGCATCAATGATTCGATTGCAGGTAGGCAATGAGATCGTCCAGCTGCCTGGCGTCATCCAGTCCGGAGTACTTCATGCGGGTGCCCGGGTTCGCCTGCCTGGCTGGTTGTGAGAGGTACCAATGAAGCTTTTCGTCGGTCCATACCCAGTCGGCATTCTTGAGCGCGTCGGTGTACTTGTAATCAGTGAGGCTGCCCGCGTGGCGCCCCACGATGCCGAACAGGCTGGGTCCCTTCTTGTTGTGGCCCTCCCGCGTGGTATGGCACTCGGCGCACTCCTGGCGAAACACATCCGCCCCGGCGGCCGGGTCGCCTGCGCGTGCAAGAGGCGCGTGCAAGGCGCCGAAGGTCAGCATGGTCATCAGGGCGCAGCGCGCCGCTCTCTCCAGCAGGGGATGTGTCACGTCCAGGCTCCAGGGGGTGTCAGAACGCAACGCTTGCGCTCAAGGTGAAGGCATCGAGGTCGCTGGCGCGAAGCATCGGTGCACCCGGTGGCGCGCCGAAAATGTTGTTGCTTGTGCCATTGAAGCGCGTGAACCGGAACCAGGTGGCGGCAATCTTCAGGTTCGCCTTGGAGGTGAACGAGCCATCCTTGCCGAACGGTGTCCAGTACAGGCTGATCAGGTTGGCGGTGCTGTCCGGTTTGCCATAGGGCGGATAGCGCGCGGGGTCCTCGGTGCCGGTGCTTACCAGGTGGGCAAGCTGCAGGGCATAACTCTGCAGGAACGTGTAGGTCAGGCTGAGCGTGCGATCGCGTGCGCTGCCGTGCGGCTTGGCCACCACGCCATTGATGGTCGGCGTGCTGCCGTAGTCGCGTTGCTCAAGAATATTCACGTAACTGACCTGCACGATGTGATCGCGGTTGCCCAGGAACTGATAGGTCAGGTCATAACCGAGGTCGAAAATATCGTCGCCGGGCGCGTTGCGGGGCAGGCGACGCGTTGTGCTGAGCGCCACGACGCCCAGCGAGAAGAACTGCCGCTTCATGTCCTTCATGTAGGCAAAGCGGGCGTAGCCGGTGTCGCTCAGGTGTCCCGGGTCGCCGGCCTCGTTATAGCCAAGGTGGTCCTGCACGGAGGTCGGCATGCTGTTATAGGTGCCGAGCTCGCCGTACCAGTTGTCTGCATACAGCGCATAGACCCCGCCGCCGATCACACGGTTGTAGAGCGAGTTGGGGCTGGAGAGGTTCAGCAACGTGCCGGAGATCGCCGGAGGGCCGAGGGTCGATGCATTCGGCAACACGCCAATAGGGTCGTCGAACCCGGGGCTGTTGTTGATGCTCACCCCGACGATGGTGTCCTTGCCGGCGATCTTCAGGTCCTTGGCGACAAAACGCAGGTCAAGGTTGCTGAGCCGGGTGCTGAACTGGTCCTTGCCATTGTTGTCGGTCTCGACCTTTACGAAGCCGCCGAGATGATCATTGATGCGACCGGCGAGGTAGATGTCCGCCTCGGTCAGCTGGGTCGTGTTGTCGCCACGCTCCGGTACGGTATGGGTTCCGACCAGTTGGGCGGCCAGCGGGATCTTGACACCCTGGCCATCCGTATCGGTGTAGCCATTGAGCTTGAAGCGTATGCCGTAGGGGGTCAGCGCAGGCCCATAGGCGCCGGCGTGACAGTCCGCACAGGCGGAGCCGGTCTGCCGGGCATAGGCCGGCACCGCGCGTGCGCCTCCACTTGCAAGCACAAGCAACATCGCCATCACGGCATAAGGCGTGACGACGAGCCAATGGCGGTTCAGCGAAGCAAGCATGATGTCTCCTTGTTTTCCCGGGGCAGCCGAGCGGGAGTCGGCGTGCACATCACCGGCGGCGCCTGGCCAGCATCATGCGAAGCGTGCGGTCGCGCAGAATGAAGTGATGCCAAAGTGCCGCGCCCACATGCAGTGCAATCAGGGCAAGTAGCAGCCAGGCGACGCCCTCGTGCCACTCGGTGAGCCGGTCGGCGAGGTCCTCGTCACTGCCGACCAGCGCCGGCAAAGTGAGGCCAAAGAAATGCACAGGTTTGCCCTCGGCGCTGCTGAGCGTCCAGCCGAGCAGCGGTTGCACCAGCAGTAGGGCGTACAGGGCGAAGTGGGTGCTGCCCGCCGCAAACCTGACCAAGGCCGAGGTGTCCCCGGCCGGGGGCCACTTGCCCAGCCGGTAGCGCAGTCCTGCGCGTATGAAAAACAACAGCAGGATCAGCAACCCCAGGTGGCGATGACCCTCCAGCAGCCACAGCCGCCATGCGCGTCCATCCACCTGGTCGCGAATCAGGATGACGGCAACGGCCAGCGCAAGAAGCAATGCGGTCAGCCAATGCGTGATCACCAGCGCCCGCGGGCGCATCGGCAGGTTGTCGGCGGCGACATCGGCGGCCGTCCCACCCTTGGATGTATCGGTCGTGTTCGCTGGCGGGTTCTTGTTCTGCCAATCCATGTAAGCGCCTCTGCACCATGCCTGGAGATTCGTCCGGTCCGCATGCATCCGGCGGCAGTTCGCCGCGGGAAAGAGATCTGCAGAAGCCGGCCTGACCTATGCGCGTGAGTACCGGGGTCACGAAGAAAGGTTGCGCGGCGAGTGGCGGGCGCTGTGCGGACGTCATGCAACCTTCGGCGCGGCTGCCGGCACTCAGTGCAAAAGGTCCTTTGCGACCACTCCACATGCCGGGCCAAGAGCATGGAAATCGAACGCGTTCAACTGCAGATGCACGGCGACCACGGCGGAATGCTCATTGCGCTGGAACAAGACATCAATGTCCCTTTCGTGATCCGGCGGGTGTACTACATCTTCGCCACGGAGCGCGACGTGCACCGTGGCAAGCACGCGCACCGGCACCTGAGGCAGCTCGCCGTGGCGGTGCGCGGATCAGTGACCATCCTGCTGGACGACGGCTCCGGGCCGGTCCGGGTGGTGCTCGATGATCCATCCCAGGGCCTGTTGCTCGGCGACATGGTGTGGCGCGAGCTGTATGACTTCAGCGACGACTGCGTGCTCATGGTGCTCGCGGATCATCTGTACGACCCGGCGGACTACATCACCGATTACGACACCTTCTTGCGCGAGGTGAAGGGCGTCACCTATCCGACGGAGCTGGTGGCATGCCAAAGCGTCTAGTCCTGATCGGGGCAGGGGAGCTGGCGCAGATCGCCTGCGAGTATTTCGAGCATGACAGCGACTACGAGGTGGTCGCTTTCAGCGTCGAAAGCCAGTACCTGAGCCAGGCGGAGCTGGCCGGCAGGCCGGTGGTGTCCTACGAAACGCTGGAGTCGGCCTATCCACCGTCGGAGGTCGAGCTGTTCGTCGCCATTCCGGCGAGCGATCTCAACCGGCTGCGCACGCGCTTCTACCTGGACGCCAAGGCGCGCGGCTACCGGTTCGCGACCTACGTCAGCTCGCGGGCGTTCGTGTGGCGCAACGCCGAGATAGGTGAAAACAGCTTCATCTTCGAGAACAACGTGATCCAGCCCTTCGTTCGCATCGGCAACAACTGCATCCTGTGGAGCGGCAACCATGTCGGCCACCGCACGGTGATCTGCGACCACGTCTTTGTCGCCTCCCATGCCGTCATATCGGGTTACTGCGTCGTGGGCGAAAGCAGCTTCATCGGTGTCAATACCACGTTCAATGATCACGTGACCGTTGCTGCGGACAACGTGATCGGCTCCGGCGCGCTGGTCCATCGCGACACGGAGCCGGGGAAGGTCTATGTCGGTTCGCCCGCCAAAGCGGTGCCTGGCCGCTCCAGTTTCGACGTGAGGCTTTGAATGCCGGTGACTGCATGGCGCAAGCAGGGACTGGTTTTCGAGACCACGCGGCAAGGCGTGGGCGGATGGATGCGTCATTCGGCGCTGACGCCCACGCCGTGGCGGATCAGCGATGAGGTGATTCGTGTCTATGCCGGCTTCCGCGACGATGAGGGCATCAGCCGCATCGGCTACGTCGACGTGCTCGCGGATGATCCCTCCGTGGTGGTAAAGGTCAGTGCCCGGCCCGTGCTGGACGTGGGGCGCGGCGGCTGCTTCGACGACAACGGCGTGATCCTGGGCGATGTGGTGGAAGCGCACGGCCGCATCCACCTGTTCTACGTCGGCTTCCAGCGTGTGGCGCGCGCCAAGTTCCTCGCCTTTACCGGGCTGGCCGTCTCGACCGATGGCGGCGAGCGCTACGAACGGGTGCAGGAGACGCCGATTCTGGATCGTGCCCCGGGCCGGAGCACCATCGGCGCCGTGCATTCGGCGATGTTTGATGGTGACCGGTGGCACCTGTGGTATGCCGTCGGTGATGACTGGGAATTCATCGGCGGGCAGCCTTTTCCCAGGTATCACATCCGCCATGTCACCACTCGTGATCTGGCGGACATACCCCGCCATGATCGTGTCTGCCTGATGCCGCAGGGCAGCGAATATCGCATCGGTCGCCCGCGCGTTTACCGGATGAACGGGCGATACACCATGCTGTTCACGCGCGGCAACGTGACCGGCGAGTACTTCCCGGGAATGGCTTTCAGCGATGACGGCATGGACTGGGAGCGCCGCGACGACGCGCTGGGCCTGGCGCTCTCCGATTCGGGGTGGGATTCACGCACGCTCTGTTATCCCGCTCTGATACGTCGCGGCAGTGACGTGCTGATGTTCTACAACGGCAACGACATGGGCCGGGACGGCTTTGGCGTGGCAGTCGGGCAGATGCCACTCCCGGATGGTGACGGCTATGCTTGAGGTGCGCGGCTACCAAGCATCGGATGCCACGGCGTGGGATGCCGTGGTGGAGCAGTCCAGGAACGGGAACTTCCTGCATCGGCGCGCCTATATGGAGTATCACGCCGACCGCTTCACCGACTGTTCGGTGGTGGTGGAGCAGGGCGGAAAACTCGTCGCCGTGCTGCCTGCCAACCTGCTCGACGGGGTGGTCACCAGCCATGGTGGTCTCACCTATGGCGGTCTTATCGCTACGCACGACCTTCGCTCCGAATCCACCCTGGCGGCCTTTGCGCAGATAGGCAATCACTATCGGCGCGCGGGAGCCAGGCAGGTGGTGTACAAACCCGTACCGCACGTCTTTCATGCCTACCCCAGTGAGGAAGACCTGTACGCCTTGCAATGCGTGGGCGCCCGGCTGACACGGCGCGACATCTCTTCCGTATTGCCGTTGCGACACGGCGCCGGATTCTCGGAAGCGCGCCGCCGGGCCATCCGCAAGGCGACCCGCGCCGGGGTAGAAGTCAGCCCCGGCGATGACCTCGCTGTGTTTCATGCGCTGCTTTGCGAAGTGCTGCGCGGGCATGGCGCCGTGCCGGTGCACAGCGTGGCCGAGCTGAACCTGCTTCGCTCCCGGTTTCCCGGGCACATCGTGCTTCACGAGGCGCGCAAGGACGGGGTGCTTGTAGCTGGCGTGCTCGTATACGACTTCGGCCACACGGTGCACACGCAGTACATCGGCGCTTCGGAAGAGGGAAAACGCCTCGACGCACTGAGCCTGTTGTTGGGGACGCTGATTGGCTCCGTCTACGCCGATCGTACCTACTTCAGTTTCGGCGTATCCACGGAGCAGGAGGGCAGGGTACTCAATGGCGGGTTGATCGCGCAGAAGGAGTCGTTCGGCGCACGGGGCGTCGTCCACGATTTCTATGAGTGGACACTGTGATGAACGTGCCCTTTCTCTCGCTGCGGGACGTCAATGCCCCCTATTCCGATGAACTCAAGGCGGCGGCGGCGCGCGTGATCGACTCCGGCTGGTACGTGATGGGTGAGGAACTCGCGTCTTTCGAGCAGGAGTTTGCCGCGTACTGCGGCGTCACCCATGCCGTGGGTGTCGGCAACGGCCTGGACGCGCTCTCGCTCATCCTGCGCGGTTACAAGGAGATGGGCCGGCTGCGGGATGGCGATGAGATCATCGTTCCCGCCAACACGTTCATCGCCACCTTCCTGGCCATCACCTCCAACCGGCTGGTGCCGGTGCCGGTCGAGCCGGATCCATCGACTTACAACATCGACCCGGCCCGCGTGGCTGCGGCGCTCAGTGCGAAAACGCGGGCGATCATGCCGGTGCACCTTTACGGGCAACTGGCGGATATGGACGCGCTGGCGGAGATCGCGGTCCGGCATCGCCTGCTGCTGATCGAGGATGCCGCGCAGGCACATGGCGCGAGCCGTGGCGGCCTGCGCGCGGGCGCCCTGGGCGATGCCGCCGGCTTCAGCTTCTTCCCGGCCAAGAATCTCGGCGCACTCGGGGATGCCGGCGCTGTCGTGACGCGTGACAGGGAGCTGGCGCTGTTCGTCACCGCGCTGCGCAACTACGGGTCCGGGGTGAAGTACCAGCACATCTATCAAGGCTTCAATTCGCGCCTGGATGAGATGCAGGCGGCCATGCTGAGGGTCAAGCTGGCGCATCTTGATGACGACGTGACCCGCCGCCGGGAAGTGGCGCTCAGGTATCGCCAGGAGATCCGGCAGCCTTGCCTGAGGTTGCCCGCCGCACGTACCGAAGAAGGTCATGCCTGGCATCTGTTCGTGGTTCGCTCCGCGCAACGCGATGTGTTGAAGGAACATCTCGGCAAGCGTGGAGTGCAATGCCAGGTGCACTACCCGGTGCCCGTGCATCGGCAACCCGCTTACGCCGCATTGCGCGGCGCCCACCTGCCATTGACCGAGCAGATGCATCAGGAGGTGTTGAGCCTGCCCTTGAGCCCTGTCATGGATGAGGACGCCATCGCCCATGTCATCGACGCCTGCAACTCCTTCGGGGCCGCCGCATGAATATCGCGCGCGCCAGCATCTACGCCTCCGTCGCTACCGCCGCCAGGCTGCTGGCCGGCCTGGTGATCATCAAGCTGGTGGCCTGGGTGGCCGGCCCCGAGGGTGTGGGGCGGCTGGGCCAGTTCATGAGCCTGATGTCGGTGCTGGCCGTGCTTGCGGGCGGGGGGATCAGCGCGGGGGTGGTGAAGTACGTGGCCGAGTATCGGGACGATCCGGAACGGCTCTCTCGCCTGTTGGCCGCTGCGCTCTGGTACGCGTTCTTTGCGTCGTGCCTGATTGGCCTGGCTGGCTTGCTGTTCCGCCGGCAGCTCGCCGACTGGCTGCTGGGTGATGCCGGTTTTCAGGGCCTGATCGGCCTGCTTTCGGCGGTGCAGCTGGGTATCGCACTGGCCAACTACATGCTTGCCGTCATCAACGGCTTCATGGATGTGAAACGGCTTGCCTGCATCCAGGTGCTTGGTTCGCTGCTGAGCATCGTGACGGCGCTGGCCCTGGCACGCTGGCTGGGCCTCTACGGTGCCCTGCTTGCGCTGGTGATCGGGCAGCTGCTGGTGCTCGCCGTCGGGCTTCCCGTATGGCGGCTTAGCCCCTATTTCAACTGGCGGATGCTGCGCATGCGCTTCGACCGGGAGATGACGCGGCGGCTGGCCACCTTCTCGCTGATGACCGTGACATCGGCGCTGCTTCCGCCGTTCGTCAACGTGGCCGTGCGCGACCACCTCGCCGGGCACTTCGGCTGGGAGCAGGTGGGCTACTGGCAGGCCGTGAGCAAGGTGTCAGATGCCTACCTTTTGTTCCTGACCACGGCAATCAACGTCTACTACTTGCCCAAGCTCGCGTCGACGCACGCGCGTGACCTGCTGGTATCCGAGCTTCGGCTGGCGTACCGCCACGTGCTTCCCGCGGTGGTGCTTCTGGCCGCCGGTGTTTACCTGTGCCGCCACTGGGTGACCTCCTTGTTGTTCAGCGATGGCTTCGCGGCAGCCAATGCCTTGTACGCGCCGCAGCTGCTCGGTGACGTGCTGAAGATCGCCTCCTTCGTGCTGTCGTACGTGATGCTGGCCAAGGCCATGACGGGCCTGTTCGTGGCCTCCGAGGTGGTGTTCGCCGTGACCTATGTAGCGCTGGTGTTCCTGTTCACCGCGCGCTATGGCGTCGTGGGTGCGATGTATGCGTTTGCCGCGAATTATCTGCTTTACCTGGCCTTCAATGTCGTGGTCGTACGCCGCTATCTGGGAGGGCTGTGACGATGGACGGCGTCAATTCCGTCGCAGGTGCACCCATGCCGCTGGTATCCGTGCTGGTGCCTGCGTACAACCACGAGGCCTACGTGGAGCGCTGCCTGGACAGCGTGCTGGAAGAGCCTTACCCGTCCAAGGAGATCGTCATTATCGACGATGGCTCCACCGACGCCACCGGCCAGCGGATTGCCGACTGGATCGCACGCCACGGCGATGAGGTGCCGGTGGAGTATGTGCGGCGCGGCAACAAGGGCATCGCCGCCACACTCAATGAACTGGCGGCACGGGCGCGTGGCGATTTTCTGCGGCTGGGCGCCAGCGACGATTACCTGCTGCCCGGCGGGCTGCATGCGCAGGTCGACTACCTGATGACGCACCCGGGCAAATGGGCGGCCATCGGTGATACGGAAGTCGTGGACCGGCATGGTTGCCGCCTGCATGAGAGCGGCATGCGCGACCTGCACCACGCGGACAAGGGGCTCTATCGCACGGACGACGGTATCCGCCGGGCTGTGATCACCCAGTGGGCCATCGGCGGCCCGGTGACGCTCGTGCGCCGTCGCGCGCTTGAAACCGTGGCGGGATGGACCGAGGGCCTGCGGTTTGACGACTGGGATTTCTTCCTGCGCCTGGCCGCCCATGACGCCATCGGTTTCATTGATCGCAACGTGTGTGCCTACCGCATCCATGGTGCCAACGTCAGCCGCACCAGGGACGCACGCGCTCGCATTCACAACCTTGTGGAAGCCCGCGACGTAGCGATCCGGCGCCTGGGGATGTTCGACGAGCCGTATCGCACACTGCTGCTTGCCCAATCCCATTACCTCGGCGCCAAGGTTGCGTTCCTCCAGCGGTGCCTGTGGTCCGTGACCATGCACATGTCGGCCTATGGAGCGCTCAAGCTGGTTGCGCGGCTGCGGCGCGGACAATCCCAGCGACTGGCCGCGCAGGCATGAAACAGATGCTTCGCCTGCCTTCGTTCTATCTCGCCATGCCGTTGCTGGTGACCTGCGGCCTGACGTGGCTGACCTACGATTTGCCCGTTGATTACCTGGAGGGCTTGTTCCTGCTCGCAGCGTCCGCCATGGCGATACTGGCGCTGGACATCGTGGTCGGTATCCGGCTTCCGCCGGGGGATGCATTCGTCCAGCGCGACTATACCGGTACACGAGACGGCCTCGTCGCCCTGGTGTTTGCCGCGCTGATCGTGGTGTTCTGCGTGCTCGACCTGGTGCTGTTTCCCATTCCGCTGTTCGATGCCCCGTCGTCCTACGCCAACATGGAGGGCGGGCGCGACCATATTCGGCATATCTCGGACATGTGCTGGGTGCTGCCGCCCATCGGGCTGCTTTGCGCGCGCGATCGACGCCTGCGTGCCGCGCTGATCCTGATCGGCTTTGTCTTCCCCGTGCTGGTGATCGACCGCAACCGCATCTTTGCCGCACTGTTCTCCGTGGTGATGGTGCTGCTCCTGCGCCGGCGGGAAAGCAGGCCGCTGCCGTGGAAGCGCGTGCTGGTGCTGACGGTTGCCGGCACGACGGTGTTTTCGGTACTGGGTATCCTGCGCTCGGGTACGCTCGATTACGTGACGCTGCCCTTCAGTGATCTCTACCGTCACGCGCCCCAGGGGGTGAAGTGGCTGCTGCTGTATGCGAGTGCCGGCCCGTACAACTTCTCTTCCATCCTGGCCAAGCAGTACTCCGATAGCCATTTCCTGATCAACCAGGTCGTGCCCATGGCCGGCTCGATTGCCACCGCGGGCACCGGCATCCCGCTGGATGCGGGCAACATCAACGTGGGCACGGAATTCTTTCCCTTCCTGATGGCACTCGGTCCCATTGGTGCGGTGGCGTCCGTGGCTGCCCTTTACCTGATGCTGCTGTGGAGCGTGCGACGCGTGCAGCCCACGGTTCCGCTGTTCGGCCTGCTGATTTTCCTGCGGGTGTCGTACACGGCAGTCATGGCGCCATTTGCGCCGCAAGCCTTTACCTGGACGAGTTTCGGCTTTATCGCCCTTTGCCTGCTGCTGCAGTGGGTGGCGGCATGGCTGCCGGATCGTCGTGACATGGCAGTCCCATTGGCTGATCCATCTGCCCGCCACGGCGATGGCGCGTCCCAACCCTCCCTTTCATGAGCCAGACGACCATGCAACGAGATGAAGTCTACGTAGTCGATATCGGTCGGATCCTTGTCCGCGAGTGGCGCTGGTTCGCCGCAGGGCTGCTGAGCGTCATCGCGCTGGCGTTCCTGTTCCTGCATGAGGCACGCCCGCAGTGGGAGGCCACCGCTTACATCCAGATCGGGCAGGTGGCAGGCGTGCCACCCGGGCAGGATCCGAAAGTGGAACCACTGGCGCGCGTACTGGAGCGACTGAAGTGGGTTCCCTTCGAAAACGATGTGATGGCGAGCCTTGGCATCGCTCCCGATGCACCCGAAGCATCGCTCTACCGCAAGAGCCTGAAGCTGGAGCCGTTGCCGTATGCGGGGCCGCTGGTGAAGTTCACCGTGCGTGGCTGGTCGCCGCGGCAGGCACGGCAGTTCGCCGAGGCAACCGTGACGCAGTTGCAGGCGCTGCACCAGAAGCTGCTGGCCGCCCCCCTGGCCATGACGCAGGCACGGCTGAGCGAAGTGCAGGCCGACCTCGACAGCGCACAGAACCGGCGCAGCGAGCTGAGGCGCGGTGCGGGTTCGGCCGGTGGCGAGAATACCCAGGCCGCTGGCGTGGCATCCCTGTTGCTGACCACCACGGACACCGAAATTCTCAATCTTCGGCAGGCCAAGGGTGATCTCTCGGTGCGGCTCAGCCCCAACTACACCTATGAGACGTCGTTGATGTGGCCGGTCTTCGTGCCGCGCGGGCCTGCGTTTCCCAACCCTGCGTTGATCGGAGGCATTGCCGTGCTGTTCGGTCTGTCGCTGGGCGCGTTCGCCGCCATCGCACGACACGCGTTGCGCAGGGCGCGCGCGACGCCGTTGTCGTTCAACCAAACCGACGGCCTGGGGCACCTACCGTTGAACGACGCACAGCGAGGCAGGGTTGCGTCGACTCCTCAGACCAGCGTGGGAAGTCAGTGATGGCACAGGCAAGTCGACGCCCGCGCGAGGCGACCTTGAACGACGCGCAGTTGCTGGATACGCAACGCGCCTTTGACAGCGTTGCCGGCGACTACGACGGCCCGCGTGGCAATAACGAGCTGATCCAGCGCATGCGCGTCACGCTGTGGGACACCGTTTGTCGCGAAGTGCCGGCTGGCGCTCAGCTGCTGGACATCGGGTGCGGCACCGGGCTGGACGCCGTCGAGTTCGCGCGACGCGGCTATCAGGTGGTGGCGACGGATTGGTCGCCGGCGATGATCGGCCGCACGCGCTCGCGCGCCGCACGGGAAGGCCTGGAGTCCAGCGTGGTGGCCATGCATCTGGGCGTGCAGGAACTGGATGGCCTGCAGGAGGAGTTCGAAGGCATCTATTCCAACTTCGGGCCGCTGAACTGTGCGCCCGATCTGCATCAGGTGGCGGAGGAGTGTTCCCGCCTGCTCAAGCCGGGCGGCAAGCTGGTGTTCTCGGTCATCGGTCGCATCTGTCCGTGGGAGCTGGGGCATTACGCGCTGCGCGGACGCTTTCGCCGGGCGCTGGTGCGCGGCACGCACGGCCCGGCAGCGGTGGGCATGAACAAGCACACGATCTGGACTTATTACTACCTGCCGCGCGAGTTCTATCAGGCGTTCGCGCCATGGTTCTCGCTCAAGCACTTCCGGGCCCTCAGCCTGTTCATGCCGCCGCCGTATCTGGTGCAGTACTACCGCCGGCGCCGGCACTGGTATGAGCGGCTGGGTCGCCTTGATGACCGCCTCGGGGGCCTCCCGCTACTGCGCAGCATGGGCGATCACTTTCTTATCGTCATGCAAAGGCGGTAATGGCGTGAGCGCCCGGTCCGCCAGAACTCACGTCATGCTTTCCGGTGGCGCAACCGTGCAGCCGGAGGGCGCAGCGCGACGCAACCTCTGCGTGCGCCGGGGAAGGCTGGATACGTCCGTACCGGCGCGGGCCTATCGAGTCGAGCTGGACGGGCACCTGATCTTTCCCGGGCTGATCAACGCGCACGAACACCTGCAGGTGAATGCGGTACCCCCGTTGGAGAGTGCAGAGGTTTTTTCCAACAGTTACGCATGGATCCAGGCATTCCAGACGCATTTCAACGATGCGGCCGTGATCGAGGCGCTGCTTGTACCCAAGCCGGTGCGCCTGCGTCATGGTGGGCTGAAGAACCTGTTGGCCGGCACTACGGTCGTGGCCCATCACGATCCCTGGCACGCCGCACTGGATGCCGAGGACTTCCCGGTGTCGCTGCTGCGCGACTACGGCTGGAGCTATGCACTGGACTGGACGTCGTACGGACCGCCCGTGCAGCAGAGTTTTGCCCAGACAGCCCCCGGCAAGCCGTGGCTGATTCATCTGGCCGAGGGCACCGATGCATCGGCCCGGGCTGAGCTCTCGCGACTGGACGAACTTGGCTGCCTGGCGTCGCAGAGTGTGCTGGTGCATGGCGTGGGGCTGAGCGAACACGACATCGACCGGATCATTGCGGTGGGCGCCGGGGTGGTGTGGTGTCCCACCAGTAACGAGCGCCTGCTGGGTCGCACGTTGCGTCCACGTCGGCTGGCCGATGCCGGACGACTCGCGCTGGGAACCGACTCGCGGCTGAGCGGTTCGCGCGACCTGCTCGACGAACTGCGTCGAGTGGCGCAAGGCGACGAGCTGCCGCCGCAGCAGTGGCTTGGACTGGTGACACGCGATGCGGCACGCCTGCTGCGCCTGCCGTGGAGCGGCCACCTGGAGACCGGGGCGGCGGCGGACCTGGTGATCGTCGAGGACCGCGGTGGCGATCCACAGCGGAGCCTGATCGGCATCGCCCGCCATGAACTGCGCGCCGTGGTGCGCGATGGCTTGCCGCGTATGGCCGATCCGGATTTCGCGGACTGGTTTGACGCCGCCGGCGTGGAGGCCGTGCCGGTCATGCTGGATGGGCGTCCCAAGCTGCTGGCCCGGGCCTTGGCAGACCCTGCCGTGATGGCGCTTGAGCCTGGCCTGGAGTTGATGAGGGCGCAGGGAAATTCATCGGTGCGCACGATTTCCATCGAGGCATGAGGCAAATGTTGCACACACCCATACTTGACCCTGTCGAAGCCTACGCACTATGGGCGCCCAGCTATCCTGCGCATGCACACAACCCGGTGATGCAGGCGGAAGAGCGCGCCATGTTGAGCCTTTTGCCTCATGACCTGGGCGGGCGCAACGTGCTGGATGCCGGATGTGGCACCGGGCGCTACATGCGCCATGCCCTGAGGCGCGGCGCGGCGCGCGTGGCTGGCGTGGACCTGTCCCGCGACATGCTGCAACGCGCGGGGGGCGAGCTTCACGAAGAACACAGGCGTGCGCCGGTGGAACTGCTGCAGGGGAGCCTGGATGCACTGCCGGTGGCCGATGCCTGGGCGGATCTTGCGGTGTGCGGGCTGGCCGTTGGCCACGTTGAACAACTGGAGCCCGTGCTGGCCGAGTTGTGCCGGGTCACCCAGCCCGGCGGCATGGTGTTGTGCAGCGACGTACATCCCACCGGGCACGCGCTTGGCTGGCTGCGCGACTTCACGTCGGGCGGCCGGCGCTACGCCGTGCGGCATACCGCGCACCTCTACAGCCACTGGCACGCCGCGTGCGCCGCCATCGGGCTGGAGATCGGCTGTGTGCTGGAACCCATGCTGGATCTCGCCGATATTCCCGCCGGCGCGCATTTCGATCCAACGGCGCTGGAAGTACCCGTGGCCATCGTTTATCAGTTGTGGCGCAGGCCATGAGTGCACCCATGATCAATGTCACGGGCAACGCCCCGCATACGTTGCTGGTCAACCCGACCATGACGTCACGGGCCAGTGCACGGTTCCCGTTGTCGCTGCTGCACCTGGCTGCGTCGCTCGATCGCGAGGGAAACAGTCGGATCATCGATGGCAATCTGGATCGCGACGTAGTTGCGCGCACGTTGCAAGCGCTGGATGAGCGCGACTATACCGCCGTCGGCATCAGTGTCATGGGTGGTCCGCAGCTGGAGCCGGCCATTGCCGTCTCGCGCGCCGTGCGGGAACGGCGGCCCGGCCTGCCTATCGTATGGGGCGGCTATTTCCCGACGCTCTACACCGAAACGGCGCTCTCCGCACCCTACGTGGACTTTGCCATCCGCGGGCAGGGTGAAGAGAGCTTCCCCGAACTGGTGGCTGCATTACACCAGGGTGATGCAGCGCGTCTGCCGGCCATCCATGGGCTCTCGCGGAAACATGAAGAGGGCGTGGTGCATAACGCGAGCCGTCCGTTCTCGCGCCAGGGGCCGGTTGCGGTCTTGCCATACGAGAAGCTGGGTGATCCGCGCCGTTACCTGGCGCGTACGTTTCTCGGCCGGCGCACGGTCGCCCATCAGGCATCGGTGGGATGTCGTTTTCGCTGCACCTTCTGCGGCGTCGCGGCCATGTTCGGCGGTGCGACGGCCTTGCCGCCCCTGGCCCGCCTGGAACGGGATCTGCGTTACCTGAAGTACGAACTCGGCGCCGACTCCATCCAATACGTCGACCACAATTTCTTCGATCGCGAGCAGGACATGATTCCCCTGCTCGAGATCATGGCGCGCTACGAATTGCCCTGGTGGTGCTACGCACGCGCGGATGCGCTGCTCAACCTGTCCGAAAGCACATGGAAACTGGTGCGCAAGAGTCGATTGCGCATGGCGTACATCGGCGCGGAGTCGCCCAGCCCCGCCATGCTGAGGGACATCCGCAAGGGCACGCGCCCCGACCAGACCCTGGCCGTCGCCGAGCTGTGTCGGCGCCACGGCGTGATCCCCGAACTGTCCTTCATGGTGGCGCCCCCCGAGAACACCGAGGAGGAGACCGAGCACACCTTCGAGTTCATCCGGGAGATAAAGCGCATCAATCCCCAGAGTGAAATCATCGTCTACATCTACACACCGTTGCCTGAGAGCAGCCGGCACGAGAAAGACCGCCACCGTCGTTCGACCATGCCATTGCGTGACCTGCAGGGCGAGCCCGTGGTGTTTCCGGCCACGCCCGAGGAGTGGACGCAGAAGCGCTGGGTGGATTACGCCTGCCACGCTGACGCGCCATGGGTAAGCGAACGGCTGCGCCGACGCATCGACGATTTCGTGACGGTGCTGCGTTGCCGCTATCCCACCGTGCAGGATCTGCGCTCGCCCACGTGGGCCAAGCGCACGCTGGCCGCTGCCGCGTCGTGGCGTTATGGCCTGCGCCGTTACGACCGCCCCTGGGAGCTGAACCTTGCCAACCGACTGGTGCGCCTGCGGATGCCGCAGGTCTCGGGGCTTTGAGTGATGCGGCCACTTCGTGTCGCGCAGATCAGCTTTCATCCCGCGCCGAAAGACATGGGGCTGGCCGATACCCTGGCGCAATGGCCATCGCTGGCCGATATCGCCGAGGCGGCGGCAAGCGCGGGTGCACGGGTCACCGTGGTGCAGCGGGCCGGACATGCGGAGCGCCTGCAACGAAACGGTGTGGAATACCGCTTTGTGGCCGATCGCCGCGCCCGTGCGAATCCGGCGGGTGGCGAGGTGGCGCGCACGCTCGCGGAACTTCGCGTCGACGTGGCCCACGTCCATAGCCTTGCCGCTGCCGCCGAAGTCCACGCCCTGGCGCGCGTGTTGCCCGACGTGCCGATCCTGATGCAGGACCACGCCGACCCGTTGCCCGCCTGGTGGGGCCGCGCGCGCTGGCGGCGCTGGTACGCGTCCGCACGGGGTGCCGTATTCACCGCGCCGGAGCTCGCAAGTCCATACGTGTCCACGCGGCTGTTCGACTCCTCGATGCGCTTGTTTGCCATCCCCGAATCCTCCAGTCGCTTCACGCCAGGAGCGCGCTCGCAAGCGTGGTCCGAGACGGGCTTGTATGGCGACCCTTGTGTCGTGTGGGTCGGGCATTTCTCGTCGAACAAGGATCCGTTGACCGTGCTGAAGGGCATCGCGCTGGCTACGGAAAGCCTGCCCGGACTTCAGTTGTGGTGCGCCTTCGGCAGCGCGCCCTTGCTTGCCCGGGTGCATCAGTGCATTCAAGGCGAGCCGAGCCTTCAGGGTCGGGTGCACCTGCTGGGCAAGGTGCCGCACGCGAAGATTCAGTCGCTGATGCGCGCGGCCGACCTGTATGTTTCGGGCAGTCATGCGGAAAGCTGCGGCTACGCCTTGCTGGAGGCGATGGCCTGCGGCGTGACGCCGGTGGTCACCAACATACCGTCGTTCCGCGCGATTGCCGGCGAGCTCGGCTATCTGTGGGTACCGGGCGATGCCGCCTCGCTGGCGAAGGCGCTGGTGAATGCCGCGACACGTCGTGCGCCGCCAGGGGTGGTGCGCGACTACTTCGAGCGCCACCTGTCCCCGCAGGCGGTGGGGCGTCGCTGGATGGATGCCTATCTGCAGCTGGCTCGGGGCAACAGGGGTGCCGACGCATGAAGCTCGCCATGGTGGTACCCGGAGGGGTGGATCGCACCGGCGAATTCCGGGTGATTCCCGTATTGCTCGCCTTGATCCGCCGGCTTGCCTGCGAGCACGAGGTGCACGTGTATGCCCTGCGCCAGGAGGCCGCCGCCGACTGCTGGCAACTCGCCGGTGCCAGCGTTCACAACATTGGCGACGGCTGGTCGCGCCTGCGCGCCATCCGGGCCATACGCGACGAACATCGTCGCGCGCCGTTCGACCTGGTGCATGCCATCTTTTCCGGCTCGTGCAGCTTCGTGGGCGTTTGCGCTGCGATGTCGCTGGGCCTGCCAAGCCTGGTACATATCGCCGGCGGCGAACTGGTATCCATGCATGACATCGGCTACGGGGGACGACGCTTCCTCAAGGGGAGGTTACGTGAGGCGCTGGTGTTGCGCAGCGCCCATGCGGTGACGGCGGCGAGCGTACCCATCATCCAATCCCTGGAGGCGCTTGGCCTGCAGGCGCGCCGCGTGCCGCTTGGCGTGGATCTGCGCAGCTGGCCCGCCGCGCCGCCACGGTGCCGCCAGCACGGTCCGGCGCGACTAATCCATGTTGCCAGCCTCAATCGCGTGAAGGATCAAACCACCTTGCTTCGCGCACTGGCAGCACTCGTTGAGTCCGGCGTGGACTTTCGCATGGACGTGGTCGGGCAGGACACGCTCAACGGCGAAATACAGCGGATGGCCAGTGAGCTGGGTCTCAACGGGCGCGTGTGCTTCCATGGCTTCAAGACCCAGCGCGAGCTTCGTCCCATGATGGAGGAAGCCGATCTGCTGGTGATGTCTTCCCGCCATGAGGCCGGCCCGCTCGTGCTGCTGGAAGCGGCCGTAGCGGGTGTACCTGCGGTAGGTACGGCGGTAGGGCACATTGCGGAATGGTCGCCAACGGCGTCACTGGCGGTGCCGGTCGGGAACTGGGCGGCACTGGCCGAGGCCATCGCGCGCGTGTTGTCCGACGATACGCTGCGACTGCGCATGGCGGTCGCCGCGCAGCGTCGTGCGGTGACCGAAAATGCGGACCGTACCGCGCGAGACTTCCAGGCGCTCTATCTGCAACTGGTCGCCGAAGGCTCGGGCAGCTGAGCCTCGGCCATGGCCGCCTGACCCAGCGCCGCACGGACCACGTACATCGTGTCCGTTCGCGGTACCGGCTTGGTCAGCCAGGCGATGGCGCGCCTGAATTGGCCGGAACTTACCCAGCGTGAGTTCTGCAGCCAGAGCTGGGTCTTCAACATATCGGCACGCTGTTGCCTGGCCTCGGGCGACGGGCGTACGCGACTCAGCACGTATTGCCCGATCTCGCGCGACGAGCGCGCCCATTCGATACCCGACCACGCATGCAACCACAGTTCGGAACAGGACACCTGTGTGAGCGAAAGGCGCCTGGACGCGTATCGCAAGGTGGCGTGGCATTCTTGCTCCAGCTCATAGAGCAGGCTGGGTGGTACGGCACCGGTGTAGTAGCGCGACACCAGCAGCAGGGGAGGGATGGCCCACCAGGCCGGTTCCCTTGTGCCTTCTCCCCAGAGCACCAGCCATTCACTCCGCATCATGCGGGAGGCAAGCAGGGAGATATCGTGGAGATGGATCAGCCGCATCGAGCGGTTGCAGATGTTTCCCGCAGCATGCAGCAAGAGGTGACTCATCAGTGCGCCGAGTGAAGGGTAGGGGTTGAGGCCGGGCACGGGGTGGCGCGGATAGACCCAGTGCGTAATGTCCACCGTGGCAACTGGCAGGCGTTCCTGGATGCGGGTGTGCAGCTCGATGTTGACCGGTGTGTCGCGGTGCTCGCCAAAGCTCGGGACATCCGTGCTTCCCGCCGGTTTGTAGACCCGGTGTTTCCAGCTGGTGAATATCGCCTCGTAATGCATGCTTTGGAGCATCGCGTGGGCTTGCTCGCGATCATCGTCGCTCACGAGCAAGTCGATATCTGCCATCGGTCGCTCACCCGGTTCGTACAGGCCAAGCGCGTGCAGCGCCGCCCCCTTCATCGCCACGAGACTGATATTGAGCTCTTTCGCCCGCGCATCGATCTGGCGAAGCAAGTCATCGATGCGCGCATGGCGCTGCGCCACGTGCTCGTGCTGGCTTGCCAGGAAGTCGCTCCAATGGGGATTCTTCCAGAGCGAGTAAGCGTGCTGCAGTCCGGCGACGCCGTGCGCGACGGCCGCCGCTGCAGCCAGACGCCATTCCAGTTCGGTCCAGTCTGGCGTGTCACCCTCCGGCTGGGCCAGCTCCCTGGCCAGCGCCTCCGTGGTTCGCCGTAAACCTGTCTTGATCGTTCGCAGCGGGGGAAGTTGATCGGGTGGGGCGTGGCGATCAGACATGCGAGGTCCTTGCCAGCATGGGCGTTTCCACCACCGCGGTGCGGTGCTCCGCCTCGGTTTCCATCAGGGCGCGCCAGCGCGCATCGAGGGCACGGGAGGCTTGCCGCTGACTATCTACGCCATCGACCACTTTCCATTGCTGCACGAGGACCTGTTCGTGCAGAAGGTCCCGGACAGACCGGTAAAACTCCGAGTCATAAGCACCCTGGAACATCATGGCGAGGTCGCCGCTGTCCTGCCAATGCGTCTTGTCACCGAGCTGGGCTTTCACCTGCTCGTAGAACCGTGTGCCGGGAAGCGGATAGGAAACGCTGACGCCGATGTCATCCGGCGAGGCCTGCGCAATAAGCTCCCGGGTGGCAAGCAGGTCGTCGAGCTGCTCGCCAAGGTAACCCAGCTGGATGAAGAAGCCCACGCGGATACCGTGGGCACCCAGGCGTTCACGCGCGGTGATCAGGTCAGCCACCCGGGTGCCCTTGTTCATATGGTCGAGCACGTGCTGGCTGCCGCTTTCCGCGCCGATCCAGGCCTCGGCGCAACCGGCCAGGCTCAACGCGGTTGCCATGCGTTCACTCACCAGATCCGCGCGCGTCTGGATCGTGAAAGGGATGGCTCCGTTCATCTGACTTACATGCGCCGCGAAGGCTTCCACCCAGTCCACATGGAAGCCGAAAATGTCGTCCGCCAGCCAGATATGGTCGGCCTGGAACCTGTGCTTCAGATGCGCCATCTCGGTAGCCACATCTTCGGCGGAGCGACGGTTGTAGTGATTTCCCCAGATGGGTTTGGCGCACCAGTTGCAGCGGAAAGGACAACCTCGCGAGGCCGCCATATTGAGGCTGAAGTACCCGTGCCGCTCCATCCACAGCGCACGGTAGCGCTCGATATCGACAAGATCCCAGGCCGGGTGGCCGACGATGCGTGTGTCGGGCGGCGTCGCGCCAATGCGCGTGACCTGCAGCTCGCCCTGGTCCATCGCGGCTACGCCGGTGAGCCCGGCAACCCAGTCGCGTTTCGATATCGCGGGATCCTCGTCCAGGCGACGGATCAGCTCGACCAACGGGGCAATGCCTTCGCCGATCAATACCGCATCGGCGCCGGCAGCAAGAAAGGCATCCGGCTGGTCCGAGGCATCGGAACCGGCCACGATGACGCGGGCGCCCGACACGCGCGCCATGGCAATCATCTCGCAGGCCGCTTCGCGCATGCGGCCAAGACACATCTTGGTCAGGTAATTGAAGTTGTCTTCGTAGATGACCACGACGCCTGGCCGTGATGCCGACAGGCTTTGCGCATACTCGTCGACGCCGTCGGCGAGCATCGCGTCAAACAGCGAGACCTGGTGGCCCATTCGACGAAGCAACGCCGCCACGTGGATGGTCGCGAGCGGCGGATAGGGCTTGCCACGCTCCCATTGCTTGCGGTCAAACTTCAGGAAGTAGGAGTGACCGACCTGAATGGTTAGCATCTTGGACAGGCCTCTATGGCTGCGGGTGGGCGAGTAGCTCCGGCGCATCCGCGGTAGGTCGGCACGGAGCCAACAACCTTCTGCACTGGTTAGTGCGTGAGTGCCGGCGCGTGGCCGGCGGGTTGCTTGGGATGGTTGAAATATTTGGATGTCCATCCGCTTCGCCGTGTGCTATCACGGGGCCGCGTAAACCGGGCGCCGCGCCATGACCTCTGCATTACCAATCGACACAGGTGACATCCTGGCCGATCCCTTCGGGGAGAGGTCGGCGCGAGGGCGGTCCATCGAACGCTGGATTCTCGGGGCCCGATTTCGCTTTCACAGCGCGAGCGACGCGCTGCTGGCCCTGGTGGATGCCGCATACGCCGGGCTGCCGGACCACGTGCTGGGCATCACCTCATCCACGCTGGCGATCGAGCTTCGCCTTTCGCCGCATCGCAGCGGATGGGACGGGGCCGAACCGCCGCCCGTGCGCATGCAATCGGGCGCAGGCCTGCTTGGTGGCGTCGTGGACGCGTCGAACTACGTGGTGATGTCGCCTGACGATGGACGTGCGCTTATCGTGGTGTCGGAAGACATGCTCGCCTTCCCGTATAACCTGCGTTACGAGCTGATCGAGTTCGCCGTGTTCACGCTTGCCACGCGCGTGCAGCAGCTGATTCCACTGCATGGTGCCGGGTTGGGTCGGCATGGCCGCGGCGTTCTGATCATGGGTAACAGCGGCGCGGGAAAGTCCACGCTGGCCCTGCGGGGCGTGCTGGAGGGCCTGGAGTTCCTTGCTGAGGATGCGGTATTCGTCGACCCCCGAAGCCTTCGTGCCTCAGGCGTTGCCAATTATCTGCACGTTTGCGCCGACGGCCTGGCGTGGGTGGATGAAGAGCGGCATCGTCGCTGGCTCGGCGAATCGCCCACCATCCGGCGGCGCAGCGGCGTGGAAAAGCACGAGGTGGATGTTCGTCATGGCATGGCGTGCCTCGCGCCGGCCCCCGTTGAACTGGCCGGACTGGTGTTTCTTTCGGCGCCACCGGCCGGGGAGAATGGCGCGCGCCTGCGGATGCTGGACACCAGCGAGGCGGTGGCACGGCTGACAGTAGAGCAACCCTATGCCGCGGGCCAGGCGCAATGGGGGCATTTCACCGAGGGCGTGGCCAGCCTGAGGGCTTACGAACTGGTGCGTGGACACCACCCTGCGGAATCCATCAAGGCCCTCTTGTCGCTGCTCGGTTAATCCGCCTTCGGCCCTCCGGGACGCAACCCTTTCGCACTGGTTGCGCACTCATCAACGGTGAGGATTGATCCGGGTAGGGTCTTGCATAGTCATCAGGTGCCAACTCAACCGCGACAGGCGCGGCCACGCAGCATGAAGGAGTCCTGAGCATGCCGGGGACATGGTCCTGGTTGCAGCGTGGCTGCTCGGATGGCCTGTCGCGGTCCTTTTTTCTCACCTTGAAAGCGCTGGGTCTGTCGAAGATCGCGACCTATGTCGTCTTGTCGCTAGCCAGTGCTCTCGCGGGCGGCATGGCAGCCCTGTTCGCGGTTCCCCTGATCCAGCCAGGCGACGTGGCCTGGTTGGGCCGCCATGGGACGGCCGGTGCCGCGAGCCTGGAAATGTGCGTACTTCTTTTTCTCTGCGCGTCGGTGGCGTTTGCATTGGCGCGTTGGCAGGCCGCCAGGCTGGCTGCGTGGCTGGCAAGCCGCTATGGCATGCAGTTGCGCGCGCGGGTGCATGAAAGCCTGGTGGATGCACGCCTGTCCACGCTGGCCGATGCCACGTCGGCGGAGCTGGCCAACGTGCTTACCCATAATGTGGAAATCGTGACACAGGGCTTCAGCGCCTTGCTGCAGCTGCTGGTGGCGGGCATGACGACCGTGGTGAGCCTTGCGCTTGCCCTGTGGATTTCGCCGCCCCTGGTGATGGCCGTGCCAGTGATCGTTGTGTGCTCGTTGATATCTGCGCGCTTCCGCAGCCGGGAGCACGCGGCTGTCAGTCGTCAGTACATCACCGATATGACGCGGCTGTTCTGGATGAGCGAGGACTTTCCACGGCGCTGGCGGCATATCAAGTCGTTCGGCCAGGAAGACGCGGAGAAGCGAAGCCACGCGGATTCGTCGGCGCGACTGGGTCATGGCTACCGCCGGCAACTGGAGCTGATTGCGTCGGGCCGCCTGGTGCTGGAGTTGCTTGCAGCCATCGGGATCGCGGCCATTTTTCTGGTCGCGCATCACTGGAAGGGCGTCGACCAGGCATCGCTGATCGCCGTATGCCTGCTGCTGGGCCGGCTGCTTCCGTACATGGTTTCCACCCGGCAGAGCTTCCATCAGCTGGCGTCGGCCGTCCCTGCATTCGAGCTGTGGTACCGCTACGCCGATGCGGCCCCACAGGCGTCGCCGCGCGCTGCTTTCCATCGACCGGCGAATGGCATGCCACCGGTATGGATTGAAGAGCTGACGCTGTCCGAGCCGGTGCGTCTTCGCATCACCGACCTGTGGCTCCATCCGGGCGAACTGCTGCTGGTGTCCGGTGATTCGGGCATCGGCAAGACCAGCCTGGCCGATGTGCTGGCCGGCATGATTCGCCCGTCGACGTTTACCGCCTGGCTGGAAGGGCGCCGGCTGGATTTCGATGCATACGCTGCGTGGGTGCGTCATGGCGCCTACCTCAGCCAGAACGTACGACCTTGGCAGCAAACCGTGCGGGCGTGCCTGCGCTGGGCCGCGGAGGGTGTCTCCGACGAGACCATGCAGGAGGCACTGGCCGATGTCGGCCTCGACAAGCGTCTTGGGGCTGCCAAGTGCGGACTGGAGGCAACACTGGATGGCTCCTCGGGCCGTTTGTCCGGCGGCGAGCTTCAGCGCCTCTTGTTGGCGCAGGTACTGCTGCGCCAGCCCATGCTGGCCATCCTCGACGAAGCGACCAGCGCGCTTGATGCCGGAGCCGAGAGCAGGGTGCTTGCAAGGTTGAAGCAGAAGTTGCCGGGCTCCATCCTGATCGTGATCTCACATCGCAGCAGTGTCGCTGATCTTGCCGACCAGAATCTGGTGATCGGGGGTGACATGGTCGCCACGGTACGGAGGCAAGGTGCGTTAGACCTTGTCCGGCGGGACGCGGCACGCATGACTGAGTCCGGTCATTCGCGCACAACGTCGGGCTAGGCTTCGGCGAACGGCATGCGACGCTGGCGACGATACGCCTGATAGAAGCCCGGCGTGTGATGAAGCTGGCAACCTTCGGCAAGGCGCTCGTCGTTGGCAATGCGTCCGATAAAGAAGATATGCGACCCGATGTCCTGGCTGTGCAGTATCGTCAATTCCTGGACGCCTAACGCCTCGGCCACGATGGGGATGCCGCGCTCCTGTGATGGGCGGACAGGGAAGGGAAGGGCGTGCCAGTCGGGCAGTGGCTGCCTGTGGTGTTCGCTGAGCTTGTAAGCCTCCGGCTTCATGGCTGCCGGGATACAGGACAGGGCGACATGGCCAGTGTGGCGGATGACCTCCGCGGAAACATTGGTATTTCTTAGTGCCAGTGAATAGAAGCCACTGCGCTCCAGCGGGCCAATCAAGTCCATGGGGAACATATTTCGGTGTTCCGGCGTGCTGATGGATACGAGCACCACCGGACGAGGGCAGAGGTAAGCAACCATCAGCTGCTGGACTGCGCTCGGTGCCATCAAGGCATGCTGCGAAGAGGGCTGCTTGCGCATCAGTCGATTTTGCAGCCATCGATTCCAGTGGCGATGCGGCCAGCGAAGACAGTGGTGTCCTCCTGCCGTTACGCGATAGAGCGTAACGGGTGCGCCGTCGATGGACAGGGACGCCAGGCGACCCAGTCGAAGCGCGCCGACAAGCTCTCCTGTCATTCGGTCGCGATAGTCGATGACCGGATCCTGGCCCGCATCCAGGCTGGTCGCAATCACCAACGGCTTGAGAGAGGCAACCGTGTGATCCGCGGTGACATCGGCCTCGCCTCCTTCCCAATGCATGCACGCCGAGGTGGCGTGTTGCGGGGGAGCTACCGCCACTGGCGACCACTGCGGCAGCGGGCGAACGATAGGGCGGATCCAGTTCGTCAACATGTCAGATGCGCCGGAACAGCAGGAACATATAGAGCTGAGTGGCCATTCTGAATCCACCGGGAGACCGTTGCTCCAGTCGGAAGTAGGGCGCCGCTGCACGACTCAGGATGCGCGGTGCGAATCGATGGATGTTGCTCTCGCTTGGAATGGAGTACCGGCCTTCGCGAAGCAGTTTGAACACATTGCCACGCCACCAGCCGTAACGCGCATCACCGAGATAGAACGGATTGAGAAGGCTCGCCAGAACAAAGCCACCATCGGCAACAATGTGTGCCAGGTCGGCAAACAATTTGGCGTGGTCGGCGAAGTGATTGAGCACGGCGAAATTTGCGGTAACGGCAGTGACCTTGCAGGACTGCGGAGAATCGACCGCGACAATGGTGTTCTTTTCCAGTTCGTCACGGCAATGCACGAAGAGGTACTCCTGCATGCTCGCCGCCGGCTCGTATACAAACGTCCGATGCCCGTGAGCCGCGTATGTCCTTGCATCGATGCCCGTGCCCGCGCCGAAGTCGAGCACATCGCCGCCCGGCGGAAGCAGGCTCAGGGCCAATCTCTGAAACCTGCTTCGCGTCAGCAGATCGCGCCTCGATGCCTGGATCACCTCGTGGTAGGCCTCGCCCGTGTGCATGTCGCCTTCAACCTCGCTGATACCTTCCAGGCCAAGCCTCAGCCAGCAACAAGGGGCGAACGTGCCCAGTGGCCGGGTTTTGATTGCCCTTGCGGTGAGTGCCGGGAAGGGGACGGATGGTTGAATATGGTCGACGCATCGTCGAACCATCGATCGCACCCGGGGACCTGCATGGAGCCAGGCCGAATGGGTGATACCGACGTTGGAGCCTGTCTCGGCGCACCCATGCCGACCACCTGTCGTAGCACCTGCCCGCATAGCCATTGAAGTCGCAACCCAACGCGGGCATTTCGCGCATAGAATCGCCGGTGGTCCGGCCAATGGATCTAAGGAGGATTGGTGGGCCAATTGATGCGATTTGCTGTATTCGGCCTTGGGCTGGTCGTGACCACGATATCGTCGGTTTGCAACGCAACGTGCTGGGAGTCCGGTGAGGGATCGACTGCCGTCTATCGAAGCCCGTCGGTTCCCGCCGAGTTCAATGCCGCGGCTTTTGTGGTCACAGGGCGCGTCCTGAGTCAGCGCAATATCTCCACGCCGGATGACCCGGAGGGCTTCGAGTGGACGGTTTATACCGTCGAGGTGTTGGAGGCCTTCAAAGGGAGGCCGCAGCGGACGATCCGCCTGGCGTCCGAAAACAGTTCCGCCCGGTTTTACATGGATACCGGCGAGACCTATCTCGTGTTTGTCAGCCGGCTCCCGAAGGTCGTCATGGCCGGGAAAGAACGCCTCCCGGTCTATTTTGTGGACAACTGCGGGAACTCAGCTTCGGCCAGGGATGCTGGGGTTACGGTCAAGGCGGTAAGGGCGTTATCGAAAGTCCGGTAGTGTCCGCTTTCGACTGTGACTTCAGCCGGTCAACGCAACACCCCTAACGCTTGGGCGTCTACGGGGAGTCGCTCTTCAAATAGCTGCGGCGTCGTTGGCGCATCGCGTCAGCAAATCGATCGATGAATTCGGCCATTGGGCCGCGATAGCGCAGGGCCTCGGAGGGGAGGGATATACCCAGCTCCCGGGCTATGGCGGTGGCGTACTTGAGCTGGGCTTCTGTCGGGGGCTTGAGATCGGGATCGAGACATTCGATCAAGCTTATGGCAAAGCACTGGGCAAGCCTTTCTCTGAATCCATCTGCGGCGCCCGCATGAGTGGCCCGTTCCCGCTGAAGCAGCCAAGCTTCCTGGGTAATGCCATCCAGGGGCAGTGAGATGCCGCCGTCGTCGTCAAGAATGAGCTGCACTGGCATTCGGGGGAGCTCCTTGTGAGCCCATTGGGCCTGCTTGCCTTGGATACTACGAAACTCGTAGTATCCAAGGCAAGCGGAAGTTACGAGTCTCGTAGGCCTGTCCTGCACGGATTCGCGACATGCCCCGCCGTACCGACATTCGACTTGTGTTTCAGGGGCGGCTCAAGGAGACGCGCGTGCGCCACGAGTTGTCCCAAAGAGAGTTGGGCATCCAGGCAGGGTTGGATCTTTTCGTGGCCAGCACTCGCATCAACCGCTACGAGCAGGGCGTGCATGAACCGGACATGGCGACGGTGGCTCGCCTTGCCGCTGCGTTGCAGGTGCCGGTGGCCTATCTTTTTGCTGACGACGAGCGCCTGGCCCGCATGATCTTGGCGTTTGACCAGCTGCCTGCGGCTGAGAAGGACCGATTATTGAAGGTCGTTGAGTCGCCGTAACGACTGCAGCTGCGCGGGTTGGTTGTCAAAGAAGTACTTTCGAGCGATTACCTGCTTGCGTGCAGTGGGATGGCAGGTCCATGCCTTCGCCTCCCCCCCCCTGACGACGGCCACTCACATCTCTCCTGTGGGCGGACATCCCCTGAACCTTGGATCCGGCAACCGATCTCGCGGTCACGCAGATTTGCCGCTAGAAAAGGCGCCCAGAAGTTGGGCGGATGCCTTCTGGTCATCGTTGTAGATTAGCGGCTTACGCGGCCAGGAGGATGGAAGCGACCGAAGGCGGCCCGACGAGTGGCCTGATCGGAAACCGGTGTGTGACGATTAGGACGCGTTATCGCGGGTAGGGCGTTGGCCTCGACGCAATGGCACCGACTGGACTGACGGCGCTATCGACCGTCAAAGGCAATGGACCCAGCTCGGAATACGCAGCGCGACTTCGCCAAGGCGGTGGTTCCAGACCTCAAAGGGCGCCGGTATCCGCACGGTGCGCCGGGGCCGACGTCGGCTTAAAGCAGATTGACCGCACCACCGGTGATGGTGTATTTCGATCAAGGCACAGAATGCGGTAGTGATGACTGGCGACGGCTTTGCCGCTCGCTTGACTTGCATGCCTAGTAAGTGTCGGTGGCAACTGCTGGCATCATGCGGGGACCGATTCGTTCTTCCGTAGCCCGAGGATGAAGCGCATCCGCGAACGCATGTACAAAACCCAAGATATGGCCCGTACCGATTGTCTTTGGCTACATCGAAATTTTCCGCAATTGAACTCATCGCCACGGCGACCTTTGCGGCATCAGTCCCGAGGCCGTTGAGAAATCCTCACGGTGAGGCTGGTGAGCGTCGTGAATTTCTGGGCAGCCCAGATATGGGCACCTCAGGCGTACTTATGGTTCGAAACGCTACTTGCGCGTTTTACCCACAAAACCCAACGCCTTCACCCATTGGCTGTCTCTCTGCGTGGTATCGATACGCTGTCGACGGTAATGGCGTTCGGCGCGGCCTTGCACATGCGTCACCCAGCGTCTAAACCATCGGCTGCTTTGGTGTCCGCCCCGCACGATCGCCGCGACAATCCTGCGTTCGAATGACGGCACGAAGCGGCGAAACAGTTCGTCGTCGAGACAGACGATGGCCTCGGTCGTGCCGGGGTTGCCCTGGCGCGCGCACCGACCGAACAGCTGGCGATCCACGCGGGCGGATTCGTGGAATTCGGTGAGGATCACATGCAAGCCGCCTAGGGCTTCCACCTCTGCGGCGAGCTTGATGTCCGTGCCGCGCCCGGCCATGTTGGTGGCGACGGTGATGCGTCCCGGTTGTCCGGCCAGCGCAACCGTGTCGGCTTCGCCCTGGTCCTGACGAGCGTTGAGCACGGTATGTTCCACGCCATGCTGTTCGAACAGGCGGCTTAGTTGCTCGGACGCCTCGACCGAGCGCGTACCGACAAGCACGGAGCGCCCGGTGGTCGCCATCGTCGCCGCCCTGGTGGCGACAGACTCCCATCGGCGATCACTGTGGGCATAAACTTGATCGGCCATGCGGCGGCGCCGCGAGGGCTTGTGCGTCGGAATGCGCGTGACCGGCAGGTCGTAGGCGCGCTTCACCTCGGTAGCCACTTCCTGCGCGGTGCCGGTCATGCCGCACAACAGGAGGTAGCGTCCAAAGAATCGCTGATAGGTGATCTGTGCGAGCGTTCGGCGCTGCCCGGATATCTCGCAGCCTTCCTTGCATTCGATCATCTGGTGCAGGCCGCGCTCCCAGGTGCGATCGGGCATGACGCGACCGGTGGATTCGTCGACGATCTGCACCTTGCCGTCGGCAAGGATGTAGTGCTGATCGCGAACAAAGCCATGGACGGCGGAAAGCGCCTTCTGGACGAATTCCTCGCGCCACAACGTGGACTGCCACAATCCGCCAAGCGGGCGCATGGTTTCGCGCACGTGGCGTTTGCCTTGCGGGGTGAGCCAGATGTCGCGATGCGCACCGTGAGCGTAGTGAAGACCCGGTTGCAGCGCCTGCGCCAGATCGATCGATTGCCGATAGATCTGTGGATCGAGATCGTCCGGCAAGGTCTCGGAAATGATGAGCGGCGTGCTCGCTTCGTCGATCAGTACGCTGTCGGCTTCGTCGATGATGGCAATGTGCAGGCCGCGCAGGATGGGCGGCTCGCTGGTGCGACCGCCGCCCAGCGCGCGTACGCGTTGCTGCATCAGCGACATCTCGCCGATGGCGATGCAATCCTTGAGGTAATCGAACGTGAGTTCCTTGTTGCTGACATAAGTGATGTTGGCGCGATAGGCATCACGACGCTGCGCGGCCTGCATGTCCTGCAATACCACGCCCACATCGAGGCCGAGGAACTCGAACAGCTTCTGGTTGTGTTCGGCGTCGCGCTGGGCGAGGTAGTCGTTGACGGTCACTACATGTACCGCGGCGCCCGTCAGGGCGGCAGTACACGCCGCCAGTGTCGCCGCCAGCGTCTTGCCTTCGCCCGTGGACATTTCCGCCAGGCGACCCTGCAGCAGCGTGCGTCCGGCCAGAAGCTGCACGTCGTGATGGCGCATGCCCAGCGTGCGGCGCGAAGCTTCGCGAATGAGCGCGAAGGCGGTGGCAAGCATTGGATCGGTGAAGCCGGTAAGCCGCATGGCGCGCGTACTTTCGTGCAGCGCGGCGCGCAGGCCTTCGTCGTCCAGGGCGCGCGCAGCACCTTCCCGGGCGGCGGTGGCGGCGAGGAAGTGGCGTACTTTGCGCCGATCGAGGCGCGGCAGTTTTCCCAGCCAGCCGCGCAAGCGTTGTTCCCAGGGGGAGTGGCGCGCGTCGAGGCGTTCCAGGTAAGGACCGTCGCCCAGCAGCAGGCGCTTGCCGGCCAGCAGGG
Organism: Dyella telluris; assembly: GCF_014297575.1. NCBI lineage: Bacteria > Pseudomonadati > Pseudomonadota > Gammaproteobacteria > Lysobacterales > Rhodanobacteraceae > Dyella > Dyella telluris. Next base: position 4,566,113 of record NZ_CP060412.1, read on the forward strand.
CGCGCACGTCAGACATTGAAGTGACTCAGGAACACCTGGCGAAGACGCCGCAAGCACTGCTGCGCCAACGATTCATAGCCGTGATCGAAGCGCACCTGCACGCGCTCGCCGAATACCGGCGTGGCACCCGGCGGCAAGCTGACGTCCACGATGAACACGCGTTGCAGCGTCTTGAGCCCGTTGGCGTCACTGGGTTGGGTGGGAATCTCGCCGCCGGCGTTCATACCCAGCGCCGCGGTGGGCAACTCTTCGACGGCGGCCGGAAAACTGCGGACGAGCGTGGCGTCGTGTGGCACGCCCGGCGAATCGGACAATCGTAGGCTGATGCCGCGCATCCTCGCATGGACGAGGTCGATGTCGTCCTGGCGCACGATCACCCTCACTATCCATTGGCCGTCGCCGAGTACGTAGCCGACCAGTTCGCCTTTCTTGTAGTAGCGCCCCGGCATGTCCTGCGATGTGGGCGCAACGAGGCGTCCGCTGGTGCGCGCCTCGCCGATCAATCGCGCCTGCTTCAACTCCGCGCGATGCACGACATCCTGGGCTTCCTGCAACTGCCGGCCGGAGACGCGTGCCTTAACGGGGTCGGTGAACTGTTCGGCGTCGTAACGCGCCTGCGCCTGGTCGCGCTTGGCGCGATCCACTTCCAGTTCGGAGCGAAGCTGTGGATTGTCCAGCAGGTAAAGCGGTTGACCCTGATGGACCATGCTGTCCGGTGCATGGATCCATTGATTGAAGAACCCGTTCTCGCCCGCGTGCAACATGGCCGTATCCGGCAACCACACCACACCTTGCGCGTGCGTATGCAAGGGCAGTGGAACAAGCACGGCGACGGCACATACCAACGCCAGCGTGGTGCCGGCACGGCGCATGGCGCTGCTGCGCACGCGGTGCAGGGCAGCGGACGTGCGCAGGTGCTTCCACGCCTTGCGCCAGGGTGTTACGAGCAGCGAGAACGCGCTCCAGCAGGCCATGATCACGCCCGCAATGAAGTACTTGGTCGCCACCAGAAAGATCACCGACACCGTGACAAACGTGCGATAGGCCCAGGCCAGCGGTGTATAGAAAAACAGCCAGCGTTGTTCCGCGGGCGTCTCGTCGGGTCGCGCGGCATCGTGGGAGCCGAAGGCTTGGCGATCGAGCAGATAGGCCCACCACGCCTGCCCACGTTGCGCCAGGTTGGGCATTTCGATGAGGTCGGCAAGGATGTAGTAACCGTCGTAGCGCAGCAACGGATTGCCGTTCACCAGCAGGGTGGACACGCCGCCAATCACCATGACGTTGAACGCCACCGCGCGCAGCACGCCGGGTTCGGCCAGCAGCCACACCTGCAACGCCATGGCGGCGAGAAACAGCTCGATCAGCATGCCTGCCGCTGCCACAAGCGCACGTCGGTACTTGGAAGGAAAGGCTGCCGATGCGGACGCTTCCACGTAGGGCACGGGAGCGAAGATGAGAAACATCAAGCCCAGTTCGCGCACCGCGCCACCCCAGCGCCTCACCGCAAACCCGTGTCCCAGTTCGTGCAGCAGCTTCACCACGGGATAGACGGCGAACATCACCATCAAGTTGCTGGACGACAACACGCGATCGGACAGATTGAGCGTCAATTCATGCCAGTGCTCGGCGGCCAGCACGGCGCCCGGAACGACCGCGAGCAGCCACAGAAGCAGGCCCCAACGACTGAAGCACCAACCAACCCATGGCATCAGACGGGTGAGCATGGCGTCCGGATTGAACAGCGGCACCTTGATGCTCATGGGATTGAGCAGCCATTGGCGAAGCGTTTCGTAGCGCTTGCGCCGGTGCCGTTCCATAGCGTCGCCCGAGTCAGGCGGTACATCGGTTTGCAGCAGGTCGGCCGCATGCAATTGCACCAGCAGATCGACCACTTCCGGTTGTGTGCAGGCGTCGCGCGCGTCGGAGGCGTTGGCGCGCTCCCACAGGGTCTGCACCGTATGCGTGCCGTCCATGCCGGCGATGAGGGCGTAGGCGGCGGTGGAAAGTCGATAGACGCGGCCGCCGGTCTGGTCCTGCACCACGTACCAGGGACGACCACGGAACACCACGCGCTGCACGACGGCATACGGCATCAGCCGCGGGCGCAGGGCGGCGACGCTATGCCAGGAAGGGCTGAAGGGTTGGCGCGACATGGCGGCTACCTCACAGGCCCCAGGTCCACAGAGTCATGCGTATCCAGTCGAACGTGGTATGCAGCAGCACCCAGCCAAGTTTGCGTTTGCCGATCTCGACCTTGCCCACGCCTTCCATGCCCGGCAGCAGCACGTTTGCGTCTTGCGCAAGGCGTGCTTCTACCCGATAGAAATTCCGGCCGTCCTGCGCAGTGGCTACGGGCATGATGCGACCCACCGTGAACGGCATGGACCGGCCCGACAGTCCATTCATTACCAGTCGGCCGTGCTGCCCCCGTTCCATTTGCGCGATGTCCCGCTCGTCCACCTGTAGGATGACGCGATAACTGTGCAGCGGCGCGACCTCGAACAGCTTCTTGCCCGCCTCCAGCGGTGTGCCGACCTGCTGGCTCAGATCGCCACTCACCACGACACCGTCGTATGGCGCCAGCACCTTGGCGCGCGCGAGTTTGTCGTCGAGCAGATCGAGCTGCGCCTGCGCCTCGCGCAGCTGCGCACTGACGACCTGGATGGCGGTGAGGTCATGGCCCGCCATGGCCTCACGCAGCTTGTTGTCGTATTGGTCGCGCTCGCTCGACCAGCGTGCCTGCTCGACACGCAGGTCGTGATCGTCCAACTGGGCCATGGTCTGGCCCTTGCTGACCGTATCGCCAGCGCGGACGTATCCCGCGGCGAGAAAGCCCTCGTAGGGCGCCGCCACCACGCGCTGAATCTCGCCCTCGGTGACCGTCTTGGCGGATACGCGATAGTCGACCGGAACCAGGATGAGCAACGCCAGGAGCAGGGCGACGGCGGCCGAAGCTGCTTTCCATACCAGATGGCGCGGCCCGACGATGGCGGCCAGCATGCGCTCGCCCTCGTCACGAAAGCGCTGCAACGAGCTGCGCTCGGCGTGCGTGCGTTGCGCAACGATGGGCGAAAGAAGGCCGCAAAAGGTATCCAGCCACTGGCGATCTTCCGCAGTGAAAGCCTCCGGCTGCGTTCGCTCGATGGTGAGCACGGCGATGCAGCGCGCCTGCGCCGTGACGGGAATGGAAACGACGCGTGCCGCGCCTGTGCGTTCGAGCAGAGCCGCATGAGCACGGAAATGCGCGGCGTCTTCCGTGTCGGTGCCGGTCTCCACCGTCTGTGCAAGATCGCATGCCTCGGCCATCGCCGCGGCATAGGCCTGCACCAAAGGCGAGGCCTTCTCGAACGTGGCTGCTTCTGACAATGCTGCCAGGTTCAACTCTCCGCGATCGACCAGCGCCAAGGCCGCGCGGGAGCCGTCGAAGCGCTGCCGCAGGTCGTTGCATGCGTCGAACAGCGCTTGTTGAAAATGCTCATGACGCAGGGCGACGGCGACGGCTTCCAGCACGCCGAGGCTGCGGCGATGCGCGCTCACCGCCATGTCGTGATCGCGCTTGCCCAAGAGGTTGCTGAGCCACGCACTCGACCAGTGCAACTCGCGCAGCAGCAGCGCCAGCGGCGCGCCAGAGGCGGGCATGGCCAGCACGACTGCTCCGCGAATCTGATCGTGTGCGGTGATGGGCGTGGCAACGTGCAGTGTTTCCTCGTCATCGGGGGATGGCTGCGCCACTACGCGGCGCTCCGTCAATGCACGCTGCACTGCCGTTCCGAGACTTGCCATCTGCGCATCCGCGGATGGCCACACGGCGATCGGAACGTAGTTCTGGCCGTCGTTGGATTCCACCAGCACCGCAGCCTGCTGCACGGACGGAAATTTTTCGCACAACAAGATCAGCCACGCTTCGGAGAACTCGCCCGCATGACGTGCGGTGATGAAGCGTGTCCACGCATCGGCGATGGGCAGGGGCGTCGAGGTGGATTCGGGAAGGGAAGGCAGGGCGCTCATGGCTTTGCCACTCCTGGCGAGTCGACGTGGGCCACCGCCGCGTCGCGCGTCGCCACGAAACAGTGATCAAGTTCGTCGATGTCGGTGATGCTGAGGTCGCCGAGCGTCGACTTGAGCTTGATGTACGAGGTCAGCTGCTGGTATCGCGCGTGGCGCAGGTCGCGTCGCGAGGCGGCCATTTCCTGTTTCGCCGCCAATACATCGGCTTCGGTCTTGAGGCCACGCGAGGTGCCGTGCTCGGCGACGGATAGCGCGCGCCTTGCCGAGGCCAGCGCTGTGCGCGAAGCCTTGGCCTTGGCGAGTCCGGCGCGCCACGCAAGAAAAGCGGTCTTCACATTGAGGAAGGCCTGTCGTCGCGCGGCCTCCAGATCTTCGTTCGCCTTGTCGCGCAGCGCGATGGCTTCGGCCACCTTGGCGGACTGCGTGCCGCCGGAATAGATCGGCACGTTCAATTGCAGTCCCAACGTGAGCGTGCGAATGCGATAGCCGGACTGCCCCGGAAAGTTGCCCACGTTCTGGTCGTTGTTGCCATAGGAGGCCACGACATCCAGCGTGGGCTTGTGGCCGGCACGCTGCTTGTCCACTTCATCGTTCGCCGCGGCGACCGCACGCACGGCGGCGCTCAAGGCGGGGCTGTGGGAGTCGACGAGATTCAGCCAGGCATCCATGTCGTTACCGACCAGATCGGGCAACTCGATGCCATCGTCCAGATAGGGCTGCTGCAGGTCGTCGGCGGTGCCGATCCATTGCTCCAGCGCTGCGAGCTTGGAAGCATGTTCAAGTTCGGCAGATGCGGCGTCTGCCGCCGCCTGCTCGTATTTGGCGCGCGCATCATCGGCCTGTGGCTCGCCATGCGAACCCAACTCAACACCGCGGCGCGCGATGTCCCATTGCGCCTGCAGCGCATCGCGCTGCGCAGCGGTGAACTCCATGCCGTCGCGCGATTCCATCAGGTCGAACCAGGCTTGCGACAGCTTTTGATAGAGCTGCTGTTCGGTGTCCTTGAGCTGGTATTCCGCCTGACCGGTCGACTCTTCGGCCTGGTGGAGCGCGGCGACATTCGCGGCACGCCACAGCGGTTGGGTGAGGCTGATCTGGTCGGTGTTGGCGTGATAGCGGTCGTGCATCGTGCGCGTGAGATTGTCCAGCGTGTCGTAGCGACGCCGGTTGCCGTTGGTGTTCGCGGTCAGGCTGATCTGCGGAAGCATGGCGCCATAGGCCTGGCGCGTGCGTGCGCGCGACGCATCGAGATTGGCCTTGGCGGCGCGGAAGCCCGGTTCGCTGTCGTGAGCGATGTCGAACAGTTCGCCAAGCGACGTGACCGGCTCGGTGGCGCGCGCGGGCACAAGAACCAGCAGCAGAAGAAACGCCAGCCACACGCGCAACGCGCCGACCTGACGCCACTTGGAATAGCCGTCCAAATGCAATAGCCGGAACGGCCCGCCGAGCGACCTATCGGCATTGACGTAATAACCTTCGCGCAGCACCTCAAATCCCTTCGCTGTGCCCGGAGGGAGAGGTGGGTCCATCATGGACCCAAGGCGAACCGCACCGCGATTTGTCGCGATGCCAGCACTCGTCTAATCCGGCTTTTCCCCCTGTAGCAAAGCCATTCTGGCACCGTCTTGGGCATGCGCCAAGGGGGTGCGGCGTTCATTTTCCGCAAGAAATTGCGCGCTAGCGAGATTGCCGCAACCGGCCGATCCGCCTACCATGAACCTACGAAAGGCCAGCGCATGGCGAGCAGTCGCCAGATTCAGGGGGAGTCATGAAGCGCATACTTGGAACGGCCGCCTTGGTGGTCGCGTTAGCCGGTTGCCACGCCACCGGACAGAAGATCACCCGCCTCGATCCCGGCAGCAGCAGGGACACCGTATTGGCGACGCTGGGGCGTCCCGACGCGGTGCGCACGTTCGGCGATTTCGAGGTCTACACATACCTCGCGCGCCATCGCAAACGTACCTCGCTCTCGCACACCGACTACACCGTGGTGCTGAAGGAGGGGCAGGTGGTGCAGTTCGGGCCTGGGCTGGCGCAGCGTGAAGGCTTGCACGGCGTCACGATTGTGCCGCCGCAGGGTTGATGGCTGCGCGAGCGCAGCAAGCACCTTTGAAAGCAAGCTTCGTGTCGGTCGGCGAATGATGTGTCGACGAGTGCGCTGAGCGGTGCACGCTCAGTGCCTTCCCCACACCCACACCTTTCCTTGATCGTCGATGGCGGCGCTGCTGTTGTGTCCGGCGGCGATGCGCGTGATGTGCCCGATGCCCGGCACCTGGCGCGGCCAGGGCGTATAGCCTGCGTACTCGCCTCCCGGGCCTTCGGCCGTGCACGTCGCCTGCAGTCCGTCTAGCGCGCGGAAGCGCGGGCCGATTTCCGTATCCTGGTTTTCACCCCATGCCCAGACTTGGCCTTCGGCATCAAGCGCCAGCACATGGCGCCTGCCTGCAGCGATCTGCCTGATGGAAGGAAGCCCTTGGACGCGTAACGGCTTTTCACTGTAGGTCATCTGCACAGGGCTCAGTTGCGGTGGCACACCGAGCTGCCCGCAGCTGTTGTAACCCCAGCCCCATACGACACCGTGGATGTCGAGTGCGAAGTCGCTGGCGTAGTTGGCGGACACCTGCGTGATGGCCGGAAGCCCCTCGACTTTGCGCGGCATGCCATCTACCTTGCCGGAAAGATGCTGCGCCTCGTCATCGTGGTCGGGGAAGGGGCAGTAGCTCCAACCGGGTACAGGCTGCGTGCCCCAGGTGGAATCGAAATTGGGGTGGGACAGATTGCCCCATGTCCACACCTGCCCGTTTTTGTCCAGCGCCATGCTGCCGCGCATTCCCGCGGCGACGGATGCTACGGGCCTGAAATCGGGTACTCGCTTGGCATAGGGTGTATTCGTCTGCGTCGTTTGGCGTGCCAGCTGCCCGCAGTCGTTGAGGCCTTGCGACCACAGCAAGCCCTCGGTGCCCACCAACAGCAAGTGCTGATCGCCCGCGGCCAGGCTAGCGGTCTCGGGCACGTCCACGCTCTCCAGACTGGGGCATGGACGTGGGCCGGTGCTGCAGGAGATCGGAACGCTCCAGCCGGTGGCGAGGAAAGTGCGGCCATGTTCGGTCAGTACCGCCCTTCCGGTGACCTGGACGATCTTTCCGGCATCGGGAAACGCCTTGGCAAACACGGTTGCATCCACGAGGCGGACAGGGGCAGGGTCATCGCACTGGGTATCGGCGCGGGTATAGGTCCATACGTTGCCGTCTTCGTCCACGATCAGCACGCCACTGCCGAGGAATCCCACCGATGTCGCTCGCCCAGGCAGTGGCAGCGCTTTCGGCGGATTTTCGCCAAAGCGAGGGCAGAATGCCGGGGTTTTGGCTGTCTGCGGTCCAACAAGCGTGGGTGCCTTCAGCAGACCAAGGCCCACTGTGCACAGCAGTGCAAGCAGTAGGGTCATGAACAACGCTTTGCGGACCATGGAATCCATGCCTTGGAAAGTCAGGGAATAAGGTACGTCACGGGGCCGGCAAGATTGCACCGGCCCATCACACAACGGCTATCGGACGATCGAAAGGGCAGGCTCCGCATGCATCGGAGCCTGCCTTCGTCACGTCAGTTTAGCAGGCGCACGCTCAGCCCGGTCTTGGTCGCCAGATCGTCGTCGCTTCCGTTGGCCGGGGACACCAGCGTGTTCCACCAGACGCCTCCCACATTGGACGAGTTGCCGATAGATGCCGTGTCAGTACCGTCCCAGTCGACGCTTGCCTGCGTGCCGCTTTCGGCGCCGGCGCGCATCACCACGATGTACTGCGCGTAATCCGCCACAGCGTTGCTGGCGGCACCCGCCACCACGGACAAGCTCGTCAAGCCGTAGCACCCCGCACCACTGCGCACCACATTCAACGTCACCGTGCCCGCGGCGCTCAACTTGCCGTCGCTGACGGTGTAGGTGAACGCATCGGTGCCCAGGAAACCGGACTTGGGACGATAGGTATAGGTTCCGTCCCAATTGCGGCTCAAGGTGCCCTGGCCTGGTTTGCCGACGGAGATCGTCAGGCAGTCGTCGTCGATGTCGTCCACCAGGCAGCCGAAGTCGATGCATACGCTGCCGTCCTTCTGCACCTGGAAGCTCGCGTTGCGTGCTGTGGGTGCGTGGTTCACCGGCGCCACCGTGATACACACCGTGGCAACGCCCGAGTCCACGGTGCCGTCGTTCACGCGGTAGCTGAAGGCATCCGTGCCATACCAGCCCTTGGCGGGCGTGTAGGTGAAGGTGCCATCGGCGTTGAGCTTCAGCGTGCCGTGCGAGGTGCCGCACACCAGCTTGGGCGAGAGTGCATCGCCGTCTGCATCGGTGTCGTTGACCAGCACGTTGATGTTCACGGCGGTGTTCACCGTGGTGGTGGCCTGGTCATCGCGGGCGATCGGTGCGTGGTTGGGTGCGAGCACCGTCACCGTTACCGTGGCCGGTGCGGAATTCAACCTGCCGTCGTTGGCGACGTAGGTGAACGTGTCCGTGCCTACGAAGCCTGCGCGCGGCGTGTAGCTGAAGGTGCCGTCCCAGTTGCGCACCAGCGTGCCGTTGGTCGGGTTTGCGGTGATCTTTGCGCTCAGCGAATCGCCGTCGACGTCGATGTCATTGGCGAGCACGTCGATGCGCACCGACTGTCCCGTGTGCGTCGTGGCTGCATCGCTGTTCGCCACTGGCGCCTGGTTCACGTGGGCCACGTTGATCCACACCACGGCCGGGTTCGAGTGGAACTGTCCGTCGAACGCCGCGTAGGTGAACGCGTCCACGCCGTACCAGTTGGTATCGGGCGTATAGGTGAAGGTGCCGTCCGCATTCATCGCCAGCGTGCCGTGGGCCGGGCCGCACAGTACGTCCGCGGAAAGCTTGTCGCCATCCAGGTCCCAATCGTTGGAGGCCGGATTGATCTTCACCGCGCCGTTCTCGTTGGCATAGGCCACATCATCGAACGCGATTGGCGGCAGGTTCGGCCCAAGCACCGAGATGGTCACCGTCGCCACATTCGAATCGCTGTGACCATCGTTGGCGACATAGGTGAACGTGTCGGTGCCGGTGTAGCCGCCGTTGGCGGTGTAACTGAAGCTGCCGTCCGCGTTGCGCGTCACCGTGCCGTGCTTCGCTCCTGTCACCAGGCGCGAGGTAAGTGCATCGCCATCGGCATCGGTGTCGTTGGCAAGTACGTTGATGGTGGCGGTCTGATTGTTGTGAATCGACGCGCGATCGTCCTTCGCCACCGGTGCCTGGTTGGTGGGCGTGATCACCAGGCGCACCGTGGCGACGTTCGACACCGTCTTGCCATCGCTGGCTTCGTAGGTGATCTCGTCGGTGCCACTCCAGCCGTTGGTGGGCGTGTAGGTGAGGCTGCCATCGGCATTGCGCGTAAGCACGCCGTGCTGCGGGCCGTTGACGATCACGGTCGACAAGGCATCGCCGTCCGCATCGCTGTCGTTGAACAGCGGGTTGAAGCGGATGGCCTGGCCCTGTGCGCCCGTGAACACATCGTCGTTGGCCACCGGTGCGTGGTTGGTGGCGCGAACGGTGATGGTCACCGAGGCCAGTGCGGAATCGACCTGGCCATCGTTGGCGACGTAGCTGAAGCTGTCCACGCCGCTGAACGCCGCATCCGGGATGTAGGTCAGCGTGCCATCGGCATTGATGCTCACCGACCCGTGCGCCGGCTGCGACACCACGCGTGCGGTGAGTCCAGCGTTCGGTGCGCGACCCGAACCGGCGTTGAGACCGGTGCTGTTGTCGATGTCCGAATCGTTGGCGAGCACGTTGATGATCACCGGCTGACCCTGGTCGGTGGCAGCGGTATCGTTCACGGCAGTCGCGGCATGGTTCACCGGTGTAACGGTGAGCACCATGGTCGCCACCGTCGAATCCGCCACGCCATCGTTCACCTTGTACGAGAAGCTGTCGCCGCCGGCGTACAGGGCAGATGGCGTGTACGTGAAGCTGCCATCTGCGTTGCGCACCAGGGTGCCGTGTGCCGGGCCGCTGACGATCACGACCGAGAGCGGATCGCCATCCACATCGCTGGCTAGCGAGCGCGGATCGATGGCAGCACTGCCATCTTCCGATACCGTGGCCGTGCCGTCGTGCGCCACTGGCGCATGGTTCACCGGCGTCACCGTCAGGGTGATGGTGGCTACACCCGATTCGGCCGTGCCATCGCTCACCTTGTAGCTGAAGCTATCGCTGCCGCGGTAGAGCGCATCCGGCACGTAGGTGAAGCTGCCGTCCGCGTTCTGCTGCAACTGGCCATGGGCCGGACCGCTCACGATGACCGTGGTGAGTGCATCGCCGTCCACATCGTCCGCATCGGTGCGCGGATCGATGACGAGCGAGCCGTCCTCCGCCACGCTGGCCGAGGCATTGGCCGCCGTCGGCGCATGATTCACCGGCGTTACCGTCAGCGTGAAGGTGGCGGCGTTCGATTCCAGCGTGCCGTCGCTCACCTTGTAGGTGAAGCTGTCCGTGCCGTGGAAGAGGGCATCGGGCACGTAGCGGAAGCTGCCATCGGCGTTGCGCGTGAGTACGCCATGCTGCGGGCCGCTGACGATCACCGTTTCCAATGCATCGCCATCGATGTCGCTGGTCTGCGTGCGCGGATCGAGCAACAGCGTGGTTTCCTCGGCCAGCATCGCGCTGGCGTCGCTTGCGGTCGGCGCATGATTTACCGCCGCCACATGGATGGTGACCGTTGCGATGCCCGACAGTGTCTGCCCGTCGGTTACCTGATAGCTGAAGCTGTCGTCGCCGTGGAACAGGGCACTTGGCGTGTAAGTGAAGCTGCCGTCGGCGTTGAACACCAGCGTGCCGTGCTGCGGCGATGCCACCAAGGCGGATTGCAACGCATCGCCATCCACGTCCGTGCTGAACTGGTCGAGCCTGCCCGTGACGGACTGGTCTTCCTGTGTCTGCAGCGTGGCGTCGTGTGCTTCCGGCGCATGATTGACGTGGATGACCACCAGGCTGACGGTGGCGACCGGCGAATCGGCGGTGCCATCGTTGGCGACATAGGTGAACGTGTCGTCGCCATAGAACAGCGGGCCCGGCACATAGGTGTAGGTGCCATCGCCGTTGTCGGTCAGCGTGCCGTGTTGCGGCTGGTCCACGATGCGGAAGGCGAGGGCATCGCCGTCCACGTCGGACGCCAGTGGACGCAGATCCACCAGCGCAGTGCCGTCTTCCTGCAATTGCACGGTCAGGTTCTGCGCATCCGGTGCGTGATTCACGTGCGTCACCGCCAGGTGCACCGTGGCCACGTTCGACTGCGCCTTGCCGTTGTCGAGCGCGTAACTGAACACGTCGTCGCCGTAGAACAACGCGTCCGGCACATAGGTGAAGCTGCCGTCCGCATTGAGCGTAAGCGTGCCGTGCGCCGGGCCCTGCACCACGGTGGGCGTCGAGCCGATGGCGTTCACGTCGTTGCCCAACACATTGACGTTGAGCGTGCTGTCTTCCTTGCCGATGGCGATGTCGTCGTTGGCCTGCGGCAAGCCCATCATGGCGACGTCACTGATCGTGACGTGGCTGCCCGCAGGACCAAAGCCGATCAGATCGAACGACAGGTTCACCGCCGTACCGGCCGCAATGCCGCGCAGGTCCACCAGATACGTGCGACTGCCGTCGGCGTTGGTCACGAAGCTGACGCCTTGCGCGATGTACGAACGGCCATCGCCCTGCAGGTTGAGCAGCGAATCGGTGTGGCTCAGATTGATCGCGCCGCCCAGCGATGCACCCGTGACAGCGTCGAGCAGGGCTGCCTCGAAAGCGTCTTCCGGCATGTCGCCGGGGTTTTGCAGGCTCGCACTATGGATGGTGAAGCGCAGGAAGCGATCGTTCGCGCCGACCATGAAGGCCTGGCTCAAGCGGGTTTGCGTATTGGCGGACTCGTCCAGTTCGGCAGTGCCCTGGCCGATGAGGACCGTGCCCGTGGTGGACCATCCACTGCCATCCTGCAGAGAGCCGGACTCCAGCGTGGAATGAGGTGCTGCCACGCCGTTGCTGGCGCCACCGGGCGCGTTGCCGGCTTCCATGATCGGCGTGGTGACCACAGTCTGGCCATCGGCGATGGCCTGCGCCACCTGGGCCAGGCGCGCTGCGATGACCTGACGCACGGCCTGGAGCAGTTCGGGCGACGGCAGCCGGCGCACGCCAGGTGCCAGGTCGAGCGCCATCAGGTTATCGGTGCCGCTGTCTTTCAGGCCAAGCAGATGGCCGTATTCGTGCAGTACCACGGTAAGCAGGTCGATCTTTCCGTCAGCGGCGCTCCCTGGTTTAGCCGTCCAGACGTTCGGATCGGACGTGGGCAGGAAGTCGTCGTTGGAGAGCGGGTCGGCATTGGTATACCAGCCGTATCCCGCGCCGTCGTCGTCGAGCGAAATCGAGCCATCCTGGGTCAGGCCCAGCGAGTTGCCCGTCATGGCCGAGATCGTTGCGGACGGCGTTCCGGTGATGCCGAGGGTGGCGAGATCGGCGGCTGTCAGGCCCCATTCCGTGGCGGCCTGCGCGAGTACGGTCGCTGCCTGCGTTGCGCTGGCGGTGCTGGCGGCCGTGCCCGGTGCGGGCGTACCGCCCGTCACCAGTGCGTCCTGGTGTTCCGGCAGGGTTTTGGGCTTGAGCTTGATATGAATCATGCCCGCGTAGCCGGCCATCGGATTGATGTCATGGATGCCGTAGGCGGCGCTGTGTGGATCACTGTCGGCAACGCCGGCGATGTTCAGGCGAATCATGCCCAGCACGGCGACGACATAGCTGTTGCGATAGCCCGGCCTGTTGTCGCCGAGATAGGCACCGTTCCACTGCGTCCCGGCCGCCAGTCGCAGACAAATGACGTCGACGATGGCGACCTTTTCCGCCTGGCTGAGATTCGAGATGCCCATGATGTAGTTGATCTGCGGCGCCAGGTCGTTGCCGGTGGCAAGCTGGATGGCGCGAAGGCCATTGCCCACTGCATTCATGTCTGGCGCACCCAGCCAGTTATAGGTGCGATAGTCGTAACTCTGCAGGGAGCTGTCGAACAGGATGTCGAACTCTCTGCCGTCCGTGTATTCCAGCGTGTGGTCGGTAATGGTGGTTGGCAACGTGCCCTGCGGCTGCGCCGGCTTCGTGTAGCTCCAGCCATCGTCCGATGCCTGCAGGACGGACATCTTTGAGCTGTTGCCGAGATAGGACTGCGCAGCCTTGGCAGCGTTCTCGATGGTGTCGGCGACCCAGCCACTGGCAAAGCGCGAATCGTTGCCCGAGCCGCCAACCACCGTGTAGTAGTCATCGTTGGTCAGCTCGCGCCAACGCGATACCAGGCCGCTGTTGAGCCATTGCAGTGTCGGATCGTTCGGTTTGGCACTGATGTAACCGGTACGGTCGCTCGCCTTGGATGGATCGAGGGTGGGCTCCACCTTGTTGGTGTAAATGGGATCGCTTCCCGGAGTCCGCGCATCTGTGGCGAGCTGGTGATCGGCACCAACGAATTGGTCAATCATCGCGCGCGCCCACAGGATGATGTTGGGCGCCTGCGGTGCCTCGGGATGAACAGCCGAAGCATATGCCGCTGCCCACGCCGCGTACGTGTCTTCGTAGCTCCGTCCGGTAAGCCCCTTGACCAGTATCTTGAGGTCATCCATGTAGCTCCCCTCGATGATGGTCGGATTGGTGTCGGGGCCGTCCTTGAGCATCACGGAATACTCGTGATCCTCAGACACGTCATTGGTCAACTCGTCCTTGATCTGGGCGACGGGCGTGAGAGGCGCTTCGTTCATGGCGCCATTGGGAACATAGGCGGGCAAGTCGGGCCTGTTGTCGAAGAACAACACGATCTTGCCGGTGTCTTTCTGGACCACCGTAACGAAACGGGAGGGCTTGCCCGATGCATCAGTGTCGTAGACGGCGTAACGCGGATCGTTACGGTATTCAGCAGGTCGATGGCCGAGCAGCACGTAGGCAAAATTGACGCCCACCTGGAACGAATCGAAAGCGCCCGTCGACAACCATGCACTGAACAGATTGGTCCAGCCCGGGACATCACTGAAGTTCAGCGTAGGCATGCCGCTGGCGAAGGTGGCAAACAATGCGTTGCCAGGGAAGTACTGGCCCAGCCCCTTGTCCTCCCAGACGCCGCGATCTGCGTCGAGCAACTGGCCATCGGTGAGGCGGCCGTTGCCGCCGTTGCGCAGATTCTCTCGGATCGCGCGCAGGTTGCCTGCGTCGATGTCCATGGAGAACTGGTCCAGGTTGAGGTTGTACGCGCCCGCACCCACGGCAGCCTTGCCCAGAGCGTTGCCGATCAGGCCGCCTGCGCCAAAGAAGCCGGAATACGTGGTGATCTGTGCCTGCACCAGCAACAACGGTGCGCCAACGCAACTGTATAGAACCATGTAGGCGCCGGCACGGTTGCCGGCGGCAAGCATGGCCTCGGCGCGTTGCAGCAGTTCTTCGGTGACTGGCTTTAGTTCGCTTTCGCTGAGCGGCCTGAAAATCATGTCATCAGGCTCGGTGCGCACATCGTAGTTCGTGGTCGGCGGTGGCGTGGCGCCGGTGACGGTCTGGAACAGGTCCAGTGCCGCCTCGGTGCGGCCCACTGTCGGGTTGTTGTTGCCAGTCGGCATGGCTTGCCCGTCCCAGCGGCCATCCACGTAAACCATATTCACCGACTGGCCGTCCGCTGGCGTACCCGCGGCCGTGTTGTAGGACGGATAACCCAGATACTTCAACCGCTGCTGCACGCGTGCCACGTCCAGCGGGTTGTTGGTCTGGCCGTTGCCCACGCCGTTGCCCGCGGAGAACGTGATGTCGGTGAAACCAGGATCGGACGTGTTCTTGAAGTCGTTGGGCTTGTAGTGGATGAGCAGCTTGAACGTGCGGTACTCGTCCACCGTTTGCCCGTTCACGCTCTTCACCTTGACGGTGAAATAGCCCATCGAGGTTTGCGCGGGCAGGTTGCCCTGCTGCAGGTCGGTGAAATCGAAGTCGGAGGCGAAATAGAACACACCCGAATCGCCGAAGCTGCTGGAGCCGATCGAATTCTGTGTCGAGTCGGACTGTACGATCTGCCAGCCGTTGGCGTATTGGTAGGCAAGCACGTGGCCGTCGTTGAACCAACCGTAGGTCATCGTGTCTTCGGTGGCGGCATTGGCGCCGGTGCCGCCGGAGAGTTGGCCCTGCACGCCGTCCATCGAGAACGCCGGATTGCCATCGACGACGATGCCCTGTGCCTGCAGCAGCGACTTCAGATCCACCTTGGTGATGTCGCCGTAGAGCTGGTTGTCCATCTCCACGGTCTGGAACGCGGGTTGCTGCGTTGGCGCCGCGCCGATGCCGTAGATCCAGCCGAACATCGATGCCGCGGTCGGGCCGTCGTAACGCGATGGCTGGATCGCTGCATTGCCCAGGTCGATGGGCGTGCTAAGGCCTGCGCCCGCGCGGTAATTGGACACGGCCGCGTTGATCAGGTCGTCCACGTTGTTCCAGACCAGCAGCGCCTTGAAGTCGCGCGAGTAGACGCCGGGCTCCGGATTCAGTTCGTCGACGAACACATCAGCGTACAGCGTGCCGTCGTCACCCAGTACCAGATGGTCGAAGGCGCCGCCGACGAACGGCGTGGTGGCGCCCAGGTAGCGTGGGCCACCCTGTTTACCGAACGGATCCTGGATGATGCCGATCTTGCCGCCGATCTGCTTGCCCAGGATGTCGTCGTTGCCGTAGTGCGCGTCGTTGAAGATGAAGTTGTAGTCGGCAACCAGGGCGTAATCCACTCCCAGGTAGGTCACGATGACCACGCCGTCGGCGCGCTGGATGTTCTGCTGGAATTGCTTGTTAAGCCAGTTCGGATCGCCCGCCGCCGGCGTGAGGCTCGGTTGCGTGACCGTTGGTGTCTGGCCCAGCTTGCCATTGGCGTCCACTGGCCAGTTGATCATGATCAAGCCGTTGCTGTGGTCGAACGAATCGGCCACCACGAACTCACCGGGACGATCGCCTGCCGCAATGTACTGCGGCCCCTTGCCGGCGAACGACGACGGCATGGAACTCAGCGGCAGCATGCGGACGGCGCCATCGGCCAGCTTGCCGTTGGCGTCGATCATGCTCAGGTCGAGCACATAGACGCTGCCGGGAGAGGCGGCGGTATTCTGGCTCACGCCGATCGGGTTAAGCGGCACGGTGATACCCAGATAGCGGCCCGCGTTCACCGCCATGCCCAGATAGCCATCTGGCGCTTGCGCGATGTCGAGGTTGAGCACCTGCTGCGTGCGCAAGAAGCCGCTGGACGAAGGGTCGATGTCGATGCGCGACAGGCGGCCCGTGCCACCGAAGCGATTGCCCTCCGCCACGTACAGCCAGTTACCGTTGACGATGAGACTGGCGATGTTGCCGGTCGGATTGGCCAGCTGGAAGGTGTATCCGATGGTCAGCGTGGTCGTATCGATCACGTAGATGCGGCCGCTGCCACCGGCCACGAATGCGAGCGACTGGTTCGCGTTGTAGACGATCTGGTTGACCTGGCTGCCCAGTAGCTGAAGTGCGCGACCTTGCTCATCCACGGTGGTCTGACGGATCAGCTCCAGCTGCGATTCGTTCTGGAAGTAGTTGATGCTGGTGGCGTTGGTTACCATCGCAGCATTGACCACCTGGGTCGGATCGAAGGGATTGACCGCATCGCTGCGCAGGCCGGTGGCCGGAATCACGAGTTGGCCTTGGTTATCGACCGTTTTGACAATGCGCTCTACGTAAAGCTGGAGTTGCGAAAGCAGGATGCCGCTCGGCAAAGTCACGGTGAGCGTGCCATCGGACGCCACCGTCGCGGTGAGCGCCATCCACACGAGGCCGTGATCCGGCGTGCTGGTGGGTGCAGCCAGCTCGCTGCCGCGCGGAGCCAGCCACACCTTCACCACGACATTGCCGATCGGCGTGTCATCGGAAGGCAGGAAGTTCTGGCCCTGGATGGTCATCGTGCCGGTCTTGGTGTCGAGCGTATAACCCGTCACCGCTGGCTTGTCCCATGTAATGGACGGCGGGTCGGGGAACTGCACGCTCATCACGCCGGTGCTGTCGGTGGTAATGGCCGTCGCGCGCTGATAAGAACCCGCCAGCGTGTAGTGCATGACGGTGAGCGGGCCCGCTTGCGCAAAGATATCGAGCGCCGCATTCGCCATCGTCGTGCCCGGTGCCATGGCAATCGATGCCGATGGCGCCCACAGGGCATCCCAGTTCACCGAGACCGCAGTGACCGTGGTCTGGCCCGTGCTCAGGTCGGTCTTGCTGGTAGTGACGAGGATGTCGCCACCGGCGGTGAAGCCGGAGTACGGTGGGCTGGACGTGTGCGCGAGGCCGTCTGCGCCAATCACACCGTTGTCCACCAGCCACCAGGTGTCATGCGCGACGCCGTCCGCGTCGAGCACGATGCCCTTGCGCCAGAAATACACCTGCGTGCCGGCATTCAGCTGGGTCGGCAGGCCGGTCTGCGGATCGGTCGGGCCGGTGACGTGCAGCGCCATCTGCAAGGGCAGGGCGCTTCCATCCGGGCCGACGTCCACATGGAACGCGCCAACCACGTTGAGCAGGTCGGGCACCGGCATCGGCATGTTCAGCGACTGCGGGTCGATCGCGTTGATGGACACCGAAGTGTCCTTCGCCAGGGCACCTGGCGGCACCATCAGCAGGTTGCCCTGCGTGTCCTGCACGGAAGCTCCCGTGGCTGCGCTCACCACGGTCGGTCCGGTCGTGGGGGCTTGCACGTAGAGCAGGATGTTGCGCTGCTGGCCGCCGTGAATCACGGTGACTGTGGCGTAACCCGATGCCTTGGCGATGATCAGGCCGTCTGGCGTGATGCTGGCGATGTTGGGGTTGCTAATGAAATAGAGCGTGCCGCTGGTGGCGCTGCTGATGGCGTTGCCGCTGCTGTCGGTGACCTTGAGCTGACGCTCCCCCACCATTTCGGGCAAGTCGATAGCCTGCGGATAGACGTCCACTTCAAAGCCGTTGCCCAGGCCCGGAGGCGTGTCGTAGGTGCTGTTGCCCACCGTCACCGCGTCGACGGCACTGATGCCGTGCGAGGACACCTCGATCACCGCGGTACCAGCCGTGTTGCCATGGATGGTGCCGTCGCCCAGCACGCTGGCCACCGTCGAATTGCTCGATACGATCCGCACGTAGTCGGCGTCGAGTTCCACGTTGGCCTGATCGGCGAACGTGCCGATGATGTTCAGGCCCTGCGTGTCGCCATAGGCGAGGCCCGCCAGGCGCTGGATGTCGATCGCCAGCAGTTGCGCGTCGCTGACCGTCACGGTGAGCTGCACGGTCTGTCCTGCGTTGAAGCCGTCGTCGGCCTTCACGAAGATCGCCGCCGTACCGCTGAAACCCGGCTCCGGGTGGAAGACGAGCGTCTTGCCGTCCGGGCTCAGCGTGGCCGTGCCATGCGTTGCGCCAATGACGCGCCAGAACAACTCGTCGCCCTCCAGATCTTGCGCAACCGAAGACAGGCCCAGCTTCGCCGAGAGATCCTCGTGAGTGAACACGCCCGGCAGCGTCTGGGCTTGTACAGGCGCAAGGTTGGCGTGCCAGCCATAATTGGCATAGAGCAACTGTCGATCGGCGGCATCGATCTGCCCGTCGCCATCGATGTCGCCCGCGAGGCTACCCGTCGCCTGGTCCTGAGCCCACAGCGCACTGTCGGCGCCGTCGATCACGCCGTCGCGGTTGAGATCGCCGGCGATGGACGCCGTGATGGTCGCCGTTCCGGTACCACGCACGCGCAGCAGCTTGAGGCCTGCCTCGGTGATACGGACCAGGACGGTGTGTACGCCGTTGTGCACGGTTTCGCCGAGTACTTCTCCGCCCACGATGTCCAGGCGGGACGCGGCATCGCTGAAGCTGGCCTGGATGGCGACGATGATGGCGCCGTCGGCTCCCGCCGCATGCACGGTGGAGGCAAGCTCGCTGTCGCGCACGAGGAAGCCCAGCGACACCGGTTGGTCGCCCGTCAGTGCACCGGTCCACTGATTCGATGTGCTGTTGCCGAGCCAGCCGGCGGCGGTGCCGAGGTTTGTGGTCAGCGTGTCGGCATAGGGCTGGCCGTCCTCGCCGTAGCCGTAGGGCGTGCCGAGGTCGGATCCGTCGAGAGCGCGGACAAGCAGCAGGCGGCCTTGAGCGTCGTAGCGATAGGCCATCGTGCGCGCGGTACCGCTGGCATCGACGCCGCCGCTGATGCTGCTGATACGTCCCTGCGTGTCGCGCAGGAAGTCGATGCGTTCGGACGGGGTGCCGCCAACCAGCGCAATGCCCGCATCGGATACCAGCCAGCGCACGCCGTCGCCGAAGGTCACGCCGGTCAGCTTGCCGCTCACGTCCATTGCGTATTGCGTGCCATCGGGACCGGTCAACACATAGCCGGTCGGCTGCCAGGGCAGGCCGCTGACCTGGTCAAACAGGCGGCCACCGAGCAACTGCAGATGGTCGCCGCCCAATGCCTGCAACTGCCAGCCCTGTTCGCTGGCGAACGTCGGGCTGTAGATGGTCGGTGCGCCGTTGCCCCCGGCCAGCGTCGTGGCCTGCACGCCCAGTGTGAAGCGCAGGTTCGCGACATCCGCAGCCACAGCCAGATTGGAAGGCATGCTCAACCAGACGCGTGCGCCCACTGTCCAGGCGACGGTACCGCCGGTGGCGGTCGTGGTGAGTTGATCCGAGGTCAGGCCAGTATCGAAACCGCGCAACGTCCAGTTGCCGAAATCGCCGCTTCCAGAGGCGTCGAAGTCGCGATTCACCGCAAAGGCGTGGCCGCCCAATTGATACGTTGCATCGGTGGCGTGTGCGTCGGTGTTGGATTTCTGCGCACTATCGATGATTACGCGCGTGTCGATCTCGCTGGTGCGACCGCTGAGATCCCACGCCGTGAGCCGCAGCTGATAGACGCCGTTGGCGAACAGTGTCGGATCGAGCACGCCCAGCGCGAGCGCGCCATCGACCGGCGTGGCATCCAGCGCCGTGTCTGTCAGTGTCTGCCAGGCGTCGGTGCCTGCGGCGGCGATCTCAAGGCGATAGCCCATCGTTTGCGCCTCGGTGAGCAAGGCGCTGAGCGAGGCAGGTGTGCTGATGGTGGGTGGTGCGGTGTTGGTCGTGCTGTTGGCCAGCGATCCGGCCCATTGCAATTGCGGCGCGCTGGCATCAGCCGGGTCGCGTACGCGGAGAATCGCATCCTTGGTGCTGGTGAACCCGTCTGCATCCGTGGCGACGACGCGCACGTCAATGAGGCCTGGCTGCGTGGGCAGCAGGCGGAAACGCCCGCTGCTGTCCATCGCCACGGTCTGCCAGTCGTCCGCGCCGATGCCGATGCCGCGCACCTGCACCACCGTGGAGCCGATCGGACTGAAACTGCTGGCGCGCACAGTGACCAGAACGCTTTGTCCGGGCACGACCGGCGTGCCGGGCACGGCATCGATCACCACGGACGGCGCGTTACCTTGTGCATCGGCAGCAACGCGCAGTGTGAAGGTTGCCTGCGTGGAGGCCAGTCCGTCGCTGACGATGGCGGTCACGACGTAGTCGCCGGTCTGGCCAGGGCCTGGTACCCAGTTCAATCGACCGTGTTGCGCATCGTAGGTCGCCCCTTCGGGCAAGCCCAGGAAACTGACCGCGAGCGACTGTGTCTGGCTTGCGCCATCCGGATCAAAGGCCGAGATCTCGCCTTGCGCGGCATTGGCCGCCAACACCACCGGCAGGCTGAAGTCCTGGCCCACCGTGAGGGCGTGGCTGCTCACCATCAGCTGTGGTGCGCGATTGGTGTCAAATACGCGCACCTGCACGGTCTGCGTTGTCGTCAGCACTCCATCGGTGGCTTTGAACGTAAACGTAAAGTTGCGCGACGAACTGACGGCGTTGTCTACCGTGCCGTATCCGGGCGTCCACTCGAAGTAGCCAGTGGCGCTGTTGAAGGAAATTCCCGTGGGCGTGTTGTCGTCATAGACCAGACTCACATGGACCGGATCGCCATCGCCGTCCAGCGTGCGCATGGTGAAGCCCAGCGTGCCGCCCTCGTTCACCAGTTGCAGCGGCATGGGAAGGATCACCGGCGCCTGGTCGACGTTGGCAACGTGCACTTCGATCACGCGCGTGAAGCTGTCCGAGCCGTCGCTGCCGGTGACCTGCACGCGATAGGTGCCCGGTGCAGTCGCGCCCAGGTTGCCGCCTTGAGCCGCGAACAGGCCCGGCGTCCAGCGCAGCGTCGCATGGCCGCCACCGCTGGGTACGTCCAGCACCATGCCGGTGGGCAGGCCGGTAGCGCTCCAGCTGATGAGGTCGGCGTCCGCATCGCGGGCAAACAGGTCCACGTTCAGCGCCTGACCTTCCGCGGTGCTGACCACTACTGGCGTGGTCGCGCTGCCGGGATCGGCGACATCTGCGCCGTTCACTTGCAAGCCCAGCAATTGCGGGGCGCTGTTGGCCGCGCGTACGATGACGCGCAAGGTGTGGCTGGTGTGGTTCGGAACAGGGTTGGCGGGATCGCTGTAACCCTGGTCGCGCGGCGGCAGGCCGCTGTCCGTCGCCGTGATGATGATGTCGTGCGGTCCTATGTCGTCCGCACCGGGTGTCCAGGTGAGGATCGCCTGCCCGTATTGCGCGAGCATGGTGAGTTGCGCACCGAGCGGCAGGTTCGACGCGAGGATCTGCAGCGCGTCCTGGTCGGCATCGGTGATATTGATCGGCAGGCTGATCGGCTGACCGGCAACGGCCACGATCTGGTCCGGCAGGCTGAACACGGGTGGCTCGGTCACGCTGCGTGCGGTGACGACAAAACTCACGGAAGTGGCGAGCACGCGCGAAGGGTCGCCATCGCCGTTGTCTCGCGCGGTGAGCGTGATGGTGTAGTCGCCGCGATCGTTATCGCCAGGTGCAAAGTGGATCGTGCCGGTCACATGGCCGCTGGCGTCCGGCGGGTTCTGCGTGAACGTTGCAAAGCGCGGCAGGCCGTCGATGGTCAGCGCGATGGGGTTGCCATCGACATCGCTGATGTCCACCGGAATATCCAGGGTCGCCCCCTTGTCGACGAAGGCATTGGTGATCGGAGCGACGACGGGCGCCCGGTTCGTGTCCGCCACGACGATCGGAATGATGACCTGCGTGCTGGCGGGTACACCCGTGCCGTCACCGTCATCGGTGGCGATGACGGTGACGTGGTACGTGCCGGCCTGCACGTAGGTCGGCGTCCAGATGATCTCCAGCGTTTCCGGATCGAACACGGCGCCGTCCGGCAAGCCCAGCACCTGATACGTGACGCTGGGTGCGGCGGCGCTGCCCTGGTTGGTTGCCGCGCCAGCGGGATCGAGGCGTACGCTGGGTGCGAAGTTGGGATTGTCGGGATCGAAGGCAAACACGCTGATGCGCAGCGGCTGGCCTTCCATCGTGCTCCACTGGTTGCCGAGATTGGCATCGAAGTGCGGCGCGCCATTGGCGTTCAATACGTTGAGACGCACGATCTGCTGCGTGCTCATCACGGACTGTTTGCCGCCCGGCAACGTGTAGGTTGCGGTCAGCGTGATGGGTAGTTCATAGAGGCCGTGCTGATCGAAGCCGGGCGTCCAGCTGATCCAGCCGGTTTCGCTGTTGAGCTGCATGCCAGGAGGTAGCAGGGTAGTGGAATAAGCCAGCGTTACCGAGGTGCCGTCCGCTTGCTGCGATCCGCCAGGCACGCTTCCGCCGAGCTGGAAGCCAAAGGCATCGCCTTCGCGCAGTGTCTGCTCCGGCGTCGGCGTCAGTACTGGCGCCGCACACACTTGCCGCACCACCAGATCGAAGCGTTCGCTGACCACGGTCTTGCCGTCGCTCACCGTTATGGTGACGTCACGGTAGATGCCTGCCTGGTCATAGCCCGGTGCCCAGTTGAGCACGCCGGTGCGCGCATCGAAGGATGCGCCGGCAGGCAGATTGGACATCGTCACGGTAAGCAGGTCGCCGTCGGCGTCCACCGCGCGCAGCGGCAGCGACAGCGACTCGCCCTCGCCCAGAGTGATGGTGCCCGGGCTCGCCACCGTTGGCGCGTGATTGCCGTTGGCGACGCTGATGTGCAGGGTATGAAGCATCGATCCGCCCCGGCCATCCTGAATGCGAACGACCACAACGGTGTCCGCCATGGCGTCGCTGCCAGGCGTCCAGTTCAGCGTCGCTACGGCGTGGTAGCGGCCAAACGGGTCAAGCGTGTAAGTGTCGGGCGGAGTGATGCTGAGGCCGGCCGGGCCCTGCACGATCTGCCAATAGAACACGGTGCCATCAACATCGGTCGCATCCAGCTGGCCTGACCACGATTGGCCGACGGTGGCGGCGTTCGGGAACGTGTCAGGCACATTGACATCGCGATCGACGACGGTGAAGTCAGGGATGAGGTTTGCCTGCGGCGCGGCATAGACGCCGTGGCCCAGGTCCGCCTTGGCCAGATCGGCCAGGCCACCTGAGCCGCCGCCCGCCGGAAGAATGGTGACGGTCTGGTCGGCGATGGTGGCGCCCACCACGAGCTTGCCACCCATGGATTGCAGCACGGATGTGAGATCGATGATCCACAGACCGGCCTGGTTTCCGCTGCCCTGAAGCGCAGCCGCAATGGCGCCGCCAAAGTACTGGCCCGGATCGAGCACGAGCATCAGCGGGCCATTGAGATCGTCGGAACCCACGTTGGTGATGCTTACGTCGTAGCTGATTGCACCGGTGGTGTGATCGGCGCGCGTGTTGCTGAAGGTGATCTTCAGCTGACTGCTCATGTTGAGCAGCGCAGTGAAGCTGGTGACAGCGTCCTGGCCCATGCGCAATTGCGTGGCGCTGCGCAGGTTGCCGCTGATCACCAACTGGTAATACGCCGCACCCAGCCCACTTACGTCCAGGTAGGCCGTGTGCGTGGCGGCATCCCAGCGCACGCTCCTGGGCGTGAAGCCAGTGGCCCCGCCCAACAGTTTGTAGTTGTTCGGGTTGAGTACGCTCGACGGATCGCTCAGGGCCGCGGCAGCATTGACTCCCAGCCACATGTCCTGGTCGAACTGCACGGCGATCTCGCCCAGCGGCAGCGGCACCAGTGCACCATCGGGCACGCTGGTTGCCAGCACCTTCGGCGCACGCGCCGGTGACAACTCGTCCACATGCTGGCTGCCGGCCACAAGGATGCGACCGTCGCTGGTGGCGAGGATGGCTTCGCCTTGCGTGCCGCCTCCTGCCACCTGCAACACGCGGCGCGAGGCCAGTTCGATCATCCACACCGAGGAGCTGTGCGACACCGTGGTGTTGCCGGCAACGTGCACCTGCTGATTGAGGCCGCCGGATGCCACGAGCAAGCCATCGAGCGGCGTACCCGCTGCACCGAAGGCGATGCTGTTGACCACGCCCTTGATGCGGTATTCGAGTTCTGCACGACCCACCGTGATGCCGCTCATCGGGAAGCTGATGATGTCGGTGGTGCCGTTGGGGTCGGCGGCGGTGATGTTGCTGCCGGTCCAGCGGATGCCCCACAGGCGGCCGTCGGGACCGAAGGCGAGGTCGCCAACGCGCGTGTTGCTGAAGTGCGTCCAGGCCTTGTTGGGGTTGGTTTCGTTCGGATGGAAAATCTCGACACCGTCGCCGTCGGAGACATAGATGTCGCCGGTGCCGGGCTGGATGG
The DNA here is from genome assembly GCF_014297575.1 of Dyella telluris. Lineage (NCBI taxonomy): Bacteria > Pseudomonadati > Pseudomonadota > Gammaproteobacteria > Lysobacterales > Rhodanobacteraceae > Dyella > Dyella telluris. The sequence goes on from NZ_CP060412.1 coordinate 4,590,769, forward strand.
CGAGCGCGTGCGTCAGCGGTTGCTGGCCCGGGCCCTGCATGCGGCGCAGCACGGTGCCGCTGTCGATGTCGACCTGCATCAATTCGTTGCCGGTCATCACCCACAGCTGGCCGTACGCATCGACAGCCATGTCGAGCACGGGCTGGTCGAGTGTGAACAGCGGCGTGGTGCTGTGGCCGCCGTCCTTGCCGTAGCGATACACCTCGTTGCGCGATGCGCCCGCGCTCACCAGTACGCTGCCGTCGGCCAGTTGCACCATGGCCATGGCGCCGATGTCGGCGTTGCCCGTGGCAAATCCGTCGGCGAAGCCGCGCGCGGCGAACGGCGCGAGCACGTTCTGCAGGTCGCCCGCGCCGACGCTGGATACCGCACCCGGCAGCATCTGCGTGGCTTGCTGGAACAGATCGTTGCTGTCGTACGAACGGTCCTCGGGTGCCTGTGGCACTTCGGCCGTGGTGTCGACGCCCGGCGTCACGCCCAGACCATCGAGCACCTGCTGCCGTCCGCCGTCGTCGGGCAGCACGGCATTGGCAATCACCGCGGCTTCGCGGTTGCCGGCGTTGTCGGTGGCTGCAGCGAGGAACTCGTAGGTGTGGCCGGCTTCGCCGGTGAACACCGCCTCGTTGGTGGAGGGATCCACCTGACGCTGCCAGATCTTGAAGTCGCCGCCGTCGGTGGCGACATAAACCGTGACGAAGCGGATACCGCTTGCATCGTCCTGGGCATTCCACTTCACATCGAACGTCGGCGCGCCCTGGGCGTTGTTGCCCAGCGAGGTGACGGTGAGCGTGGTGGTCGGCGCCTTCGCGTCCAGCGTCACCTTGACCGTTTCGCTGTCGATCGGCGGCGTCTGGTCGAAGAAGATGCGTGCCTGCGCACTGATGGACGCGCCCGATGCTGCACCTGCGGCAGCGGCCACGGTGAAGCTGACGAAGCCGCCTTGCGGTGTGTTCTGCCCGGTCACCGGCGCAAGCAGGGCGCGTGTGACGTCCTGCATCACTTCGCCGGTGGCCGGATCGATCGCCTGGATCAGCCAGATGGCCGTGCGCGTTTCCACGTCGATACCCGCGCTCACGCGCAGGATGTAACCCTTGCTGCCCGTGAAGTCGAAATCGCCTTGGAAGCTGGCGCGATCGGCCGGCACATGGATGTTGATGTCGCCGATCTTGAGATCGCCCAGACGCAGCGAGCGCGGATCGAGGTTGCTATCCAGTTGCGACACGATGCGGATCTGGCCCACGCCCTGGCCGGTCGGGTTGCTGAAGGCGAATGTGTAGGGCAGGGGTGTGGCGGCCGGCACGTAGACACTGCCATCAGCGGCAGCGCTGGTGCCTTGCGGCCCCTGCACGCTGATGGCGGCGTTTTCCACGCCAGCCTGCTGCGCGACCAGTTGCAGATACTGCGTGAGGTTCAGGGCCTTGCCCGGCAGCGGGTTGAACTTGTCGTCCAGCAGACCCTGCGCACGCAGGTATTCCAGTTCCGACTGACTGCCGACGAAAATCTGGAAGTTCTCGAACTGCAGCGTGCGGCCCACATGCTGGTCGTAGTCGGCAGGATTGGCCAGCGCAGGCACCGGCACTTCCACGTAGTCGCCCTGATCGTCCTGGCGCGTCTCGTAGTGGTCGATGGCACCGGTGGCAGCCTTCGGATCGCCCGCATAGGTGGCGGTGTCGCCGTACCACTGCTGCACCTTGGCGAAGAAGCTGAGGATGTCCGCCTGCGTGCGATAGCTGTCGCCCGCTTTGGACATCAGGATGCCTGCGGCGAGTGTCGCGTTGAGGCTCACCACTTGCGGATTGGTGCTGATCGGCGGCGCCTGGTCGGCCGGCAGCAGCAGGCTCGCACTTTCCAGTGCAGCCAGCCAGCCGTTCACCCACTGCGAGGCATCGGCGGCGAGTGCAATGAGGTTGCTCGGCGCGCTGGCATCGGCCAGCACGGCGTCGCGCAGGCGTAGCGCATAGGCAGTCTGCTCGGCGACGAATTCATCGCGCGTCAGTGCCGTGGCCGCGGCCACCACGTTCATCTGGAACGATTCGGACAACGACTCCAGCTTGGTGAGGATGTCGTCCGGCTCGGTGGAGCGGAAGCGCGCGGCCAGGCCTTGCTGAATCTTGTCCAGGTCGGACACGCCATTGGCCAGCAGGCCCTCGGCCTGCCAATCCGGATGGACCATGTACAGCGCGTCACGCAGACCTTCGAAGTCGCGGTTGATCCACGCGGTCAGGCCGGGATACGTCTGCAGACGGAACGTCATGCCCACGAAGCCGTGCGCTGCCACGTCGAACGCGTAGCCCGGCGCCAGGTTGTAGCCATTGGTGTTGAGCGTGCCGTCCAGCGATGCCCACGGAATATCCGTGCGCGACAGCGACGCGTCGGTCTGGCCGTACGCCTGGTTATTCGCCGGCGAACCGGTGATGTCGCCGAACGGCGAACCGCCGACGTTGCTGCCGAACAGGGCGTAGGGCAGGTTGAGGCCGTCGAGGAGGTACTGGTTGTAGCCCATCTCTACGGCGCCGATGTCGAAGCGCACATACGGCGTGTCGACATTGGTAAGGCTTTGCAGCGAGACGCTGTACGTGGCCGAATCGCCCGGCTCCAGATTGCGCGGGCCGCCGATGCCGATGGTCACGTCATCTTCGATGCCGCGTTCGACCAGATAGCGATCCGCTTCGGTCACGCTCTGGCCGTTGGGATTGATGACGGTGATGTCGTACAGGCCCAGCGGGAAATTGCGCGTGTCGAAAATGGCGCGAATATGCGTGGCGTCCAGCACCTGCCAGCGATCCGGTTCCGCCTCGAACACGCCAGGACGACTCAGCTTGACCAGCGCGCCGGCCTGGAAGGCCGAACCGTAGATGTCAATCGTGACCCAGCGATGATCGTCGTCGCTCACGCCACCGTTGTCCGGCGTGACCTGCGTGATCGACAGCGGCAACAGGTCGGCGCGAATCGTGGCCGGCACGTTCTTGCCGCTGCGCGAACGCACGAGGATGTAGTAATCGCCTGCCTGCGTGCTGGGGATCACTACCTGTTGGTCGGCAGACGACGCATCGCTGTACGAAGCGTCATAGGCATACGTGGTCGGGATGTCACCGTAGCGGATGTACAGCTCGTTGTCGCCGCTGGCGGCGAGTGCATCGAGCATCACGCGCAGCGTCTGGCCAGCCGCAACGCTTATCTTGTACAGCTGCACGTCGCCACTGGAGAGCGTGGTCTGCAACGGACTCGCCATGGCAAGCGTGGGCACCTGCGTCTGGATGGTGGCGGCCGACGCGGTGAGGTTGTTCGCCTCGCCCGGCGCCATCACCAAGCCGGTGGGTCCGTAGCTGATGGTGCCTTCGAACACTTCGTTGTAAAGGTCCGGACGCACGATGATGCGCCAGTTGCCGTCCTTCAGTGGCGGCAGGTTGGCGGTGAGCGTACCGTTATAGCTCGCGCCACCGGCAATGTCGCCGTTGTGCGTGACCTTGCCGAGCAGAATGTCGTCCACGCCCCAGACGTTGTCCATCGACAGGTAGATGGCGTCGGTCCACTGGCCATAGGCGGGGTTGGTGGAGTCGTTGACAACGGAGTACGTCACCGTGACCGACTGGCCGACCGTGGCCTGCGGCGGCACCGTGACGTCGGTGACCTTCAGGTCGGCCGGCGGCGGCGTCTGCACCAGCATGGGCTGCGTCGATGCCAGCGAATTGTTCTGGTCGTTGCCGAACTCCATCACTTTGCCATAGGCGCCCGTGCCGAACGCGCGCGCCGGATCGGTGATGACGAAGACGTAGTACGGGCCATCGAGATCGCGCGGCGCGGTAACCGTAAAGCTGCCGTCGTAGCTGCCGTCCGCGGCGAGGCCGCCGCTGTGTGCGACGTAGCCCAGGTAGCGATCCTGGTTGACGTCGAGGAAACGATCGCGCGAGAGATAGATCAGGTCGTTCCACTGACCCTGGTCGCTCGGCGTGCCGCCACCGGCGTTGGTGACGCTGTAGCCGACGGTGAAGCTCTGTCCGGCGAGCACCGAATCGGGTGCATTCACCTGGCTCACCTGCAGATCCGGCGGCGTCGCCAGGGTAATCGGCAGGGCGATCGAGGCAACGTTGTTGCCTTCGTTCTGGAACTCGAGCACGGCGCCGGGGCCGTCGCCCGTGACCACGTCCAGGCCGTCGCGGATGGAGCTGGGTTCGCTGTACTGCCAATCCTTGACGGTGGAAGTATCGGCCTTGACGATGATGTTGTAGTTGCCGCTGATGGATTGCGGCAGATGGAACGTCGCCGTCATGGTGTACGACTCGCCCGGCTGCAGGAAGTGCGGCTTGCCGTTGGCATCCACCAGCGATACCGACGCCACGCGACCGGGGTTGTTGTACAGCGAGCCTTCGATCAGCGGATCGTCCGTCACGTCGAGCGAGCTATCGTTGGACAGGTACACGCCGTCGTTCCACGACGACACGCGCGTGGCTCGATCGCCACGATTGGTCACCGTCCACGTCACCGTGATCAGGTCGCCCGACTTGGGCGCCGGATTGGAGACTGACACGCTGTCGATCTGCAGGTCCGCTTCGCGATAGGTGATGTCCAGCGGGCCGCCACCCACGTTATTGGTATTGAGCGTGCCTTCGTAGACGGACGTGCCATAGAAACCGAGCGCGGAGTCGTTGAAGCCGCCGCTGTTGATCTCGTCGGCGGCCGCGGCCGGGCGCTGGTCGCTGCGCGTGGCGTCGGTGATCACGTAGATGTAGTACCGCCCATTGGTGCCTGGCGGCAGCTGGACGTTGGCCGTGGTGCTGTAGCTTGCGCCGGCAGCCAGGCCATTGGTGTTCTGATGCTCGAAGCGGCCCAGCAAGGTGGCGCGACTGGCGATGAAGGTGGGGTCGGTGCTGATGAACACCGAATCCAGCCAGCTGGTGGTGGACGGCCATACGGCCGAACCATTGTTCACCACGGTCCAGGTAATGGGCGTAAGTTCGCCCGAATAGTTCTGCGGCTGCGTCACCACCGAACTGACCTGCAGGTCAGCAGGGTGTGCGACGACGGCGGACGCACTGCTGCCGACGTTGTTGGCCTCGTTGACCTCGTTCACCTGGTTGTTGGCGTCGCTCTTGACGATGAGGTACATGCCGGCGACGGACGGCGCCAGCGTCACCGTCTGGTTCACCGTGTACTTCTCGCCGTTGTTGAGCGTGTGGTTCTGCGTGTAGCTGCCGATGGTCCAGATGTGCGTGGCCTTGCTCAGGTCCGCGTTGTCGGCCACGTACACCGTGTCGGTCCACGTGCCGGTGAACAGGTCACCCTGGTTCTGCACCGTATAGCTGAAGCTGACCGGGCCGCCTGCATCCACTGTCACCGGCGCGTTCACCTGCGTCACCGCCAGATCCGGCGGCGTGATGCCGAGGATGGCGATGGGGCGGCCCTGGTAGTTGTTGTTGTCGAACTGGTTCGTATCGCCACCGGCATTGGAGGCGAGCGTGTCCTCGAGAATGGTGCCGTAGGTGTTGGTCCAGACGGTGATGTAGTACTGGCCGCTGAGCATGCTGTCCGGAATGGTGACGTGCGTTTCGCCGAGATAGCTGTCGCCCACGTCGAGGTTGCCGGTGTGCACCACGGTGCCCAGTAGCACGTCGCCCTTGTTGGTGCCGGGGCGCTTGGGATCCTTGGCAAGCCACACGCTGTCGGTCCAGCTGTTGACGTCGGCAGTGGCGCCGCGCGTGGTGGCGCTGCCAAGGTTGGTCACCTGATAGCGCACGTCGATGCTGCTGCCGTGCACAGCCTGGTCGGGCGCGGTCACGTTGCTGGTGACCAGGTCGGCGAACGGCACCGAGTCCACATAGAAGTGGACGGCCTTGGTGTTGTTGGTGTCGTTGGGGTATTCGTCGACGGCGTTGTCCGCATCGGCGACCACGATCAGGTAGGCGTTGCCGCGGAACTGGATCGGGATGTTGATCGTGCCGGTGATGTTGGAGTAGCTCTCCGTGGGCGCCAGCGCGCTGCCGTTGTCGAAGATGCCGAGCAACTGGTCATCGCCGCTCAGCGTGCCGTCCAGCGACAAATACACCTTGTCGCGCCAGTGGCCGCTGGCCGGCACCGAGCCCATATTGGTCACGGTGTACTGGATGCCCACGCTGGTGCCGGCCGTGACGTGGTCGGGCACGGTCACTGCGCCCACCTGGAGGTCCGGGCGACTCTGCAGGCTGATCTGCGTGGCGTCGCTGGCGATCAGGATATTGTTGCTGCCCGCTGCGCCGAACTCGTATACCTGTGCTGCGCCGGCGCTGCCGAGGTTGGCGTTGGTGATTACTTCCAGGCGATACAGGCCCTCGATCTTCGAGGGCAGGCGGAGCTGCTCCGTGCGGGTGTAGCTGATGCCAGGCGGCAGCGTGCGGTCATAGGTGAAGCTGCCCAGCACGATCGCATCGCCCGTGCCGCTCACCGGCACCAGCTTGACCGTGTCGACCCACGGGCCGACCGCATCGGCCTGGCCCTGATTGCTCACCGTCCATGCCACGTCGACCACGCTGCCTTCGACGGCGGCGGCCGGCATGCTAACCGATTGCACCACCAGGTCGGGCGACTTCGCGAGCGTCACGGGAATGGACGCGCTGTGGCCGGTGTCGTCGTTGCCGTAGAGGAATTCGAACGGGCCGCCCGTGCGCACGTTGACGTAGTAGTTGCCCTGGATGCCGTTGGGCAAGGTCACGTCGATGCTGCGCGTATAGGTGTCGCCCACCGCCAGCTGCCCGATGTGGTTGGCCGAGCCGAACTGCGCGATGACGCCGCTGCCGTCCGGGTTGGCGCTCAGCCACACCTGGTCGGACCACTCCGAAGTGTCGGTGATGCCGATGCCGTTGTTGGCGACCGTCCAGCTGATGTGCAAGGGCTGGCCGCTTACAGCGGCGCCCTGAGTGGAGACGGATTGAACCTGCAGATCGGCGTACGGCTTGGGCATCACATCGATGCTGTGATCCAGCTCGACGGTGTCGTTGGCCGTGCTGCCGTTCTGGAATACCTGCTTGGCGGCATCGCTCACCACGAACAGCTTGTATCGGCCGGTGGTACCCGGCGGCAGCATCACGCTCAGTTGGCCGTTGTAGCTCGCACCGGCGCCGAGCGCGCCGTTGTGCAGCACGTCGCCAAGCACGCGGTCGTCGCTGTTGCCGATGATGTCATCGGTGGAAAGGATCACGCGATCCGTCCACTGCGATGTCGTGCCTGCGCCGGTGCCGTTATTGGTGACCGTCCAGCTCACGTTGAGGGTGGCCGGGTCGGCGATCAGCGTGGCGGGCGCCTGCACGGCGCTCACCGCAAGATCGGCATAGGGCGACAGTTGCACCGCAAAGTCCTGCTGCGCGGTGTTGTTGGTGCGCGAGTGATCGTCGATCACGTGGGCGCCGTCGGTGACGACCACGAACTCGTAGTCGCCCTGGGCCGCCAGCGGAATCAATACGTCGGCCGATGCCACATAGCTTCCTCCCGTAGCCAGCGGGCCGTTGTGCGTTATCTCCGCCACCTTCTGCAGCGTGCCGTTGTGCGACAGGAACAGCTGATCGACCCAGCTGCCAGTGGCGACGCCACCGGTGTTGTTCACCGTCCACTGCACGTGCACGGTATTGCCCGACTGCACGAGCGTGGGGCCGGTGACCTGGCTCACCGAGAGATCCGGCTTGGCGACGATCACCGGGGCCGCGCTGCGCGTGTCGTTGTCGGTCTCGCCGTTGCGCTCATACACCGTGTCGTCGGCGTCGGTGCGCACCACCCACGTATACGTGCCCTCGGCAAAGCCGGCCGGCAGGGTGACATTGATCGTGCGGTTGATGCTGCCGCCGGCAATCAGGCCGTCGGTGAAGAACTGGCTCGCGACCTCGATCAGGTTGCCGTTGCCCGCGTCCAGATAGACGCGGTCGCGCCACGCGGATGTCACGTCCGCGTTGCCGGTGTTGTGGGCCACGTAGCTGATGCTGACCGTGTCGCCCGGACGCACGGCCGTCGGTGCGTTGATGTCGGACACGCCGAGATTCGCCGAAGGTGCCAGCGTAATGTGCAGCGGCGCCGCGGTAGCACCCGCGTTGTTGGCGATGTGGCCGTTCTCGTAGACCGTGTTGTTGAGGTTGCTGACGACCAGGATGTAGTAATCGCCCACCAGGTCGCGCGGCAGTGTGAGCGTGGCGCTGGCGGTGTAGGAGTCGCCGTTGGCCAGGATGCCGGCGTGCGTCACCGAACCGGCGAGCACGATGTCATCGGCGGAAGGCACGCCAGTGCGCGACAGCACCACGCGATCGTTCCACAGCGCAAGGTTGGTCGGTGCGTTGCCGGTGTTGTTCACCGTCCAGGTGACAAGCACGTTCTCGCCGCTTTGCGCGGATTGCGGCGCGGTGACGGACACCACGCCAAGATCGGCATAAGCCGCCGCCACGTCGATGGCCTTGCCTGCGCTGGCGTTGTTGCCGCGCGTATCGGGCTCAAGCACTTCGCCATCGGCATCGCTGCGCACGGCGATGTAGTAACGACCGTCGGGCAGGGTGGGCAGGTTCACTGTGGCGGTCTGGCTGTAACTGCCATTGACAGCCAATGCGCCGGAGTGACGAACCATGCCGATCACGATGTCATCGCCGTTGCCGATGATGTTGTCGGTGCTGAGGATGATGTCGTCGTTCCAGGCGTCGCCGGTAGCCGCCTGGCCGTGATTGGCGACGGTCCACGTCACGGTCACCGGCTGGCCGCCGATACCGGTGGCGGGCACGGTGGTGCTGTCCACGCGCAAGTCGGCATACGGCACGGCCGCGGACACCGTGGTGGTGTTGGCGGTGTTGTTGGTTTCCGCGTCGTGCGTAAGGTTGGTTTCGAACAGCACGCCCATGCCGGCCGCGTTCTGGTCGGCGGCGACGGTAATGACCAGGTTGCCCGCGCCGGCCAAGCCGTCGGGCAGGCGGAACGTGATGGTGCGCGAGCGATGATCGCCCGCACCGATGGCGCCGTTCAGTGCACCGTTGGTGATGGCTGCCGGATCGTAGAGCAGCGTGGTGTCGACCAGCGTCTGGCCGTTGTCGGCACGCTTGACCGTGATGCGATCGCTGAAGGCGGCGCCCGTGGCGCTGGCACCGAGGTTCCAGTCTTCCCAGGTGATGGTGACGAGACCGCCGGCCTGCACATTGCTGCTGGCCACCTGCAGGTTCTGCACGAGCAGGTCAGGGCCCACGGCGACGTCGATTTCCGCCGTGTTGTTGCTTTCGCCGGTGCCTTGGCTGTTTGCCTCGGGAATTTCGCCGAGGCTGTCGGCAATCACGCGTATGGCGAAGTTGCCCGAGGCGTCGATGCCCGTGGGCCAGGTGAAGCTCGCCGTGCGCTGGCGCGTGCCACCGGCGGCAAAGGCGCCGCTCTCGAGCAGGTCGCGCAGCGCAACCGTGGCGACCACCTTGCCAGTGGACAGGTTGCGGATTTCCAGCGTTTCGGTCCACGGCGTGTCGAGGTCGATGTTGCCCTCGTTGGCAACGGTCCAGCTGGCCTGCACGGTCTGGCCCGGCTGATACGAGCCGGCCGGTTGCAACGCGAAGTTGGAGACGACCAGATCGGCATAGGGCGACAGCGTCACCGTCGCGTTGATGCTTCCGCTGTTGTTGCTTTCGCCATTGCCGGCGGTATTGCTTTCCTTGATGACGTTGTCCGAATCGGTGAGCACCGTGATGGTGATGTCACCCGCGGCATAGGCACCATCCGGCAGACGGATCTGCACGTGACGCGTGCGCGAATCGCCCACGGCGATGCTGCCATTGGCTGCGTCGGCAGCGTTGTAGGGCACGGTGACATCGGCCAGGATCACGCCGGTGGCACTGTTGCGGATGACGATGCGGTCGTTCCAGTTGCCGCTGGTGGGCAGCAGGCCCTGGTTGGCTACCGTCCACTGCACATCGACGGTCTGGCCCGTCTGCAGGGTGCCTGCGGGCGACACCGCCACGCCGCTGACGGTGAGGTCCGGCGAGGGATTCACCACCAGCGTGTCGAGCACCACCGTCGGCGGCTGCGGCACCTTGGTGACGTTGAAGGTGACGTTGGCCGGCGTGTTGCTGCTGGCGTAGGCATCGGGAAAGCCGAAGATCAGCGTGTAGCGACCGCCTACCAGCAGCGTGCCGAGGTCAAGCCCGGTGCCGTTGTACGTGTAGTCATACGACGAGCCGTTCCAGTTGGCGTTCACGCCACCCACGGACGTGTTGTAGATCATTCGTCCTGACGGATCGAGCACCATCCACAGCGGCGTGGTCGTGGCGCCATTCGGTTCGGGCGTGGACAGGGCGTCGATGTAGTAATGACTGCCTGCCTGCACGTCGAAGGTGAACACCTGCTCGGTGCGCATCGAATCCAGTGCGGTGGTGACGGGCGTGCCTACCGTGACGGGCGTGGCCGCTCCCGGCGATATGACGCGGAAGCTGTACGGCGGCGCCGTGGTGCCGTTGGTGTAGACGGTGAGTCGATAGTCGCCGGCCGCGAGAAATACCGCACCGTCATAGGTGTAATTGCCGGTGTTCATGGCCCGGTCGAACACCGTGCCGTTGCTGCCTACCAGGCGCCAGCTCGCGCCATTGGCGGCCCCCAGATTGTCGAACGCATACATGCCGTCACTGTCGACGTGCAGCCAGTAGTTCACTGGGATCAGCGACGTCGGAAGCGCGCCGTTCACCGTGCTGTTGATCGGCAACGCGGCGGGGTTGGTGTCCACCGCGAAATTGCAGGTGACCACATTGGTCGGCACGTAGCCTCGGTCAGTCACTACCAGATGGTAAATGCCGGCATCGAGCGTCAGTGAGCCCGACGGGCTGCTCATTAAACCGGAGCCCAGCACGCGCCCGTAGGCGTCCACCAGATTCCAGTTGAGATACGAGGAGTAGCTCGTGTTGGTAACCGGTGAGAACGTGAAGTGGCCCGGCTGCGCCAGCGTGAACGTATAGGCTTGCGCGCCGCGCTGTACGTTGTAGGCAAGCGTGGTGGGTGTATCCGCCTGCAGCGTCTGCGCGCTCGAGAGATCCAGCAGACTGAAGGAGAGCGTGCGGCCATCCGAGCCGTACAGGTCCACCAACTTCAAGCGATAGCTGCCCGGTTGCGACAGCGTCATGCCGAATGACGAATTGCCCGGCGTCATGCTGTAGACCAGCGCGCCCTGTGCGTCGTAGAGCTCCACGCGGGCGTACGGGTTGCTGTTGGCGATGGCGTCGAACCACAGCGTGGTCGGTGCGCTCACATCCACCAGATAGCTCGCGCTGCCGCTATGGAACGTGGCGACGGTGGGCGTGTTGAGAGCCAGCGACGGCAGTTCGCTGCTTACCGTTACGCTGAAACGGTAGTTGAGCGTGCTGCCCTGGGCATCGCCATTGGTGTCGCGGACAAGGTAGTACACGCCGGTGCGCGGCAGGTTCGCGATCGTGTTGGCGCCCTGGAACTGGTTCAACAGGTGTCCGAACTGATCGTAGAGCGCCCAGCCGAAACTCGCGTCGGTGCTGTTGAGCGAGAGGTTGTCACCCGCGGCGGCGACGAAGCGGTAGACCTCGTTCGTTCCCGATGTATCGGTACCCGAAACCACTGAGCCGTCCAGCGGCAGTTCCGGTGCATCGTCCAAGGTGAGCAGGCGCAGGCGAGCATCGGCGAATCCATACGGGATGGAGTCGATGCGCAGTTCGTAGTCACCGGCGGCCAGTGCGATCGCATCGTTGAATTGATTGCCGCTGGCCGAGCCGCTGGCCACGACTTGCCCGTTCTGCACGATGCTCCAGTTGGCCCAGGTGCTATACGCGATGTAGCCGGCGTCCAGCATCACGTGCGTGTTCTGGTCCAGATGGAAGGCGTAGCTCGTCGGCTGGTTGGGATTGATCCAGTCGCCCAGCTCAATGGATGGGCTGCGCAGTTCGAGCTGGAATGGCACCGGCTCGTTGGAGTCGTTTCCGGTGACTTCCAGCACCAGCAGATAAGGACCGCCTTCGGCGCTGGTCGACGTCGTCGTCCGGTCAGCCAGTGAGCCAAAAGCGATGCGGTTGCCGTTGTTGTCGTACAGGCTCCACTGGCCGACGAGGCCGGTGGAACTGCTTGTTCCAAATACAATCTGCTGACCGGTTTCGCCACTGAACTGGTAGACCCTAGTGTCGCCCGGCACCAGCGTGTCCTCAAGCGGCTGGTTGAGCACCAGGGTGGAGGACGCGGTCGCGTCCCTTACGGTCAGCGAGATTTCACCGGTGTCGTCCGTCTCGGGACGCAGGCTGAAGGTGTACGTTCCCGGATCAAGCCAGATCATCGTTGGCGTGTTGTCGCCCGGGTACACCGTACCCCAGCCCATGTACACGTCGTCCTGGTTGATCTGCCACACATAGCTGGTGCCGTTGACCGACTGCGCGTCGATCAGCACGGCGGTGCGTTCGGTCACGGTGAGGCTGTACAGGTGAGACGTCGACGGGCCGGACGTATCCAGTGTCATCGTCTGGTTGAGCTGCACCGCGCCGTCGAGCGGCTGTGGTGTGGTGCGCAACCTGAGGCCGAAGCTTTGCGTGTCATGCGCATCGCCCGTGCGGACCATCACCAGGTAATAGTCGCCATCGGCCGGGAACGCCGGCAGGTATTCGCTCACCGGTTCCCAGTCGCTGTAGAGCGAATTGCCGTTGGCGTCGTAGACGTTCCACCACGCGTCTTCGCCGGTGCCGTCCTGACCCACGTAATACAGGCGATCGCCCGCTTGCCCGTGGAAGTGGTAGGCCACCATGCCATCGGGCGCCAGCTGTGCGGACACCGGCGTGTCGGGTGCCAGTTCCGTTGCGTTCTCCATGCTCATGGTTTGCAGCGAGTACGCCGCACCGGGCGCCGTGCCATCATCGACTTCGCCACTCTCCACGTTGTCGCCGGTGATGACGATGCGATACGCACCGGTGCCCAGGTACTCCACGAAGCTGTTGCTGTCGTCCAGCGAGATGCTGTTGTTGGCATCGAGCCACAGCACGGCGTGCGCATGCTGGTCCAGCGAACGGAAATTCAGCGTCACCAGCTGATCGTGGTCAACGCTGAGCACGTAGGTGCGCGTGCCGCCCGCGGAAAGGAAACTATCGCTGACGTACTGGCCCACGGGCAGTGGTGTCGGCGCGGCGAGATGCAGCGCCGGCTGGCCGTCGGGCGTGTTGCCGCTCTGGCGGATGGCGATGTACCAGATGCCATCGCTATCGACGTGCAGCGCATCGTTCCAGTCGTTGCTGCCGATCCAGGTGCTTTCTAGTTGCTGGAAGCTGGCGTCGTAGATGGCGAAGTTGACGCCCGCCCAGCCGCTGAGCAGGTAATCCTGCCCGGCCTTGACGTGGATGGCGTAAACACCAGGATTTGCGGGAATGTCGTTCTGTGCCTGCGCCGTATCGTCAAGCGACACCGGGCCACCCGCCGTGAAATTCAGTGTGACCGGCGACGCGTAGGACGTTTCGAAATCCAGCGTGTAGTCGCCCGGCGTGAGGAAGATGTAATCACCCTCGACGTCGCTGTAGACATAACCGTTGCCCAATTCGCCACTCGCGTCGCGCAGCGTCCAGTTCACGCCGTTGTCCGCGCTTGCCGCCACGCTGAAGAGCGTTGGCTGATCCAGGTGGAATGTGTAGCGCAGCGGCGTATCTGAGGAGAGCGTCACCGTCGTGGACGGCCCCACGGGCAGTGGCGCCACGGTGGGCTGCGCACTGGCGTTGTGGTTCACCAGGGTCGTGCCGAATGTGAAGGTCGCCGCCGTGCTGGCTTCAGTCAGCACCAGGGTGTAATTGCCCGCCAGGGACAGGGAGATCTGCACCGAGCCCTGGCCGCTGTAAATGCTGCCGCTGTAAGCGCGGTAGCCATCCGGATCGACGATGTACCACCATGCGTTGGCGACCGACGGATTCGTATACGTCAGCGTAAGTACGTCGCCGGGCTGCGCGTCGATGTGACGAACCTGGTGGTCGTCGTAGTCGGTGAGTGACAGGTCCACATCGGTGCCGTAGCTGATGGCCGCGGCTTGGTTAAGGTCGATCAGTCGCAGGCTGCCGGTGAGTGCGTCGCTGCTCGCCGCCACCATCGCCGCTGCTACGGATTCGCCACCGGAGGAGACAGGGTTGCTGGTCAGGCGCAGCGTGTAATGCCCAGCCTGCAGGCGCAGCACGTTGTCGCCAAGGTTGTTCAGCCACGCGTTGTTGATCACCGCATTGCCGTAATCATCCACCATGGTGGCGTAGATGTTCTCGCCATCGATGCCCGCGGAGGTCAGCAGGAACTGGCCTGCCGAGGCAAGGTTGATGTCGTAGTCCGTGCAATACGCGGTGGACGCGTCCAGGTTGAAGGCGGTGTCCTGGTCGGCACTGAGCGTCTGGCGCGGCACGGCCACCGGCGAGGCGTGCAAAGTAAAGCTGGCGTCCGCGCTGTTGCTGCTCGTGCGGTAGACGATCAACACGTAGTTGTCGTTCTGGAGCAACAAGGGATCGATGTCGCCGTCGGCGGACGACGCCACCATGCCACCCCACTGCGAGTAGAGCGCCCAGCCCAGGCTTTCGCTGGCGTCGCTGATGCCCAGGTTAAGCGGCGTGTTGCCATCGGGATAGAACGACCACGCCATCGAGCTCTGGCCGGCCGGCAGCGTTATGGGGCCATCCGCGTTGGGCAGTTCATTGGACGCGTCCGCCACGGCATAGCTGTATGCCACGTCCGTGTCGTTGCTGTAGATGCGGATCTCGTAATTGCCCGGTGGCACGCTGAGCGCGCGGCCGTCGTTGCCCGAGCTGTACTGGCTGCCATCCCGGTAGATCTCGAACCAGGTATTGCGATTCGTCCCCAGGTCGGCGATGGCGAACGTGCCGCCCTGCGGAAGGTTAAGCGCGTATACCTGCGGTCGAGACGTGTCCTCGCCGCTGTTACCTTGGATGACGTCGCCCAGCTGCACCGTAGGCCACTGGTAGGGCGTGACCGTGACGTGGACATTCGCCGCCACATCGTCCGGGAACTGGCCCGTCAACAGCAGGGTGTAAGTGCCGGCGGGCACCGTGTCGACGTCGTAGTCGTCCGCGCTCTCATTGCTGTAGACCGTATCGCCATTGCTGTCCATCAAGGCCCAGCGAAGGTTCGAGGTGTCGTCGATGCCGAACGTTACGTGCAACGGGCCGCCCTGGTTAAGTTGCACCTGATACGCCGCCATGCCATTGCCGACCGGGAGCGTGACATCGGCGCCACCGGCAGAAAGCACCGATGCCTGGTTCAATGCGAGCCACTGCAGTGCAAATTGACTGCCCTCATCGCCGTTGAACCACACGACGTAGGAGCCCGCATGCAGCAGTTCGCGGAACGGCGAACCGCTTTCGTAGTTCTCCTGCGAAATTTCACTCGGCGTCACGCGCGAGAAATCGGGTGTTTCGCCCACCGGGGCAATGCCCCAATTCACCCAGTTGTCGCTGCCGATGTCATGGAACTGGACGTACGTATCCTGTGTAAGGTCGATACGCCAGGCGATCAGGTCATCGGTGCTGTCGAACGTGCCGCTCAGCGTGTCGCCGGGCTGCGTGTTCGGCATGGCCTGCGGAATCAGCGTCATGGTGGCGTTGGCCGCTGCGCTCGCGTTCGTGCGCGAGATCAGCAGGAAGTTGCCCGAGGGCCACAGCGTGTGCGTCACCCGCGGATCGTCATGCGAGGTGCCTGCATCGATCACGTTGCCGTTGGCGTCGTACAACGTCCAGGACAAGTCGTCGCCGCTCAGTTGCGCTTGGAGTGCCGTCGGCTGGCCGGGATCGACCCGGAACAGCTCCGCATACTGGCCGATGGCCATGGGTATGCCGTAGCTGCCGTTGGTGGAAAGGGGCGTGGCGGTGGTGGTGTCGATCGTCTGGTAGGCGTAGGTGGCGTCGTCCTGCGTTGCCTCGATAGTGAGAACGTAGTCGCCCGCCGAAGGCAGATATCCGTATGGCGCGCCACCTTCCGTGACGTCGTTCCACGGGGCGCTGCCATCGCTATTGGCGGGGCTCAAGCTCCAGTGCACGCCGTGCGATCCGAGATCGGTCAGCAAGGTCGCCACGCTCAGCGCCTGGTCGAAGCCGATGGTGAGCTGATAGCTCACGCTGTCGCCCGCATGAGCGAGGCTGCCGCTGAACGCAGCGCCCCAGGCCAGCGGCGCCGTCGCCGAGGCGTACGACTGCGTGGCGACCAGCGTGTAGGTCTCGGCGGAGCCGCCATCGATCACCACGAAGCAGGCGTTGCCGCTGCGCAGCCCTTGTTCCAGTGTGGTCTGTGCAAGGCTGCCGTTGCTGCTGGCGAGCAAGTTGCCATTGGCATCGTAGACGCGGATGGCAGCACCACCGGCACCGGCGGCAGACACCTGCAGCGCCAGCGCCGCGTTGTCCTGCGTTGCCGAAATGGCCCACGTTTGCGCGTGTGCGTCGTTGATCTGCGAAGTCGTCGCCTGACCCAGCGGCATCGAAGCGGATTGAGCAAGGTCGATCACGCGCAAGCCATAGCCGCCCAGCGCAGCCGCCGAGCCGGCGCTGATTTCCAGCGTGTAGATGCCCGCGCCCACTCGCACGGGCGAAAGCGCATCGAGCGAACCGGTCTTCACGACCGTCCCGTCTGCGGCACGCAGGGTCCAGTTGAGGCCGCTGCCGGCCAGCTGATCGAACATCAGCAACGCAGGGCCGTTGCACACCACTTGGTACTGGTCCGGCACGCCGGTCGTGGTGAGTTGACCGCTGATGTCAGTGCCCAGGGAAACCGTGCTGTGCACGGGCGTGATCACCGCGGTGTCGCAACCGATGGACATCGTGCTGGTGTTCGCCTGGTCGCCATCGATCACCACGCGGTAGCTGCCCGCATGCGGCAAGGCCAGTGCGATATCGTCACCCGCGTGCAGCGGAGTCGATGCCAGCACTTGCACGCCATGGGCGTCGTAGACGCGAATGCGCGCCAGGCCACCATCGACGGTGGAAGCATGCAAGCGCAGATAGTCGCCTGCCTGTGCGTCCACGGCGTAGGCGGCGCTGCTGCCGCCCGGGCTCAGGCTGATGGATTGCGCGTTGCCCAGGGGCAGGGCGGGTACGCTCGCGAAATCGATCAACTGGAACGCGAAGTCACCCAGTGCGCCAGCGTCCGGGCTGATGGTGAGGTGGTACTTCCCGATGGCGGCCAGCGCGATCGGCTCGCCTTGCGGGCGGCCGAATGTACTAGCCAGCGTGCGGCGGGAGATGATGCTGCCGTTGGGGCCGGTCAGTTCCCACTCGATGTCGCTGCGCGAGGTGATGGCGTCGAACAGCACCTGCGTGGATGCGCCGATATCGAAATCGTAGGTGTAGCGCTGCCCCGGCGACGCAATGGTGTCGGTAGTCACCGCTCCGGCGACCAGCGTGCGCGACACAGTGACGATGTGGCGCAAGGTGTAGGTCAGCGTGCCATCGGGATAGCCCGAGTATGTCGGCGTCCACACCACCGCGTAGTCGCCCGCGACCAGGTGAAGTGAGGGTGCTGGGTTGAAGGTGTTGCCTTGCGCAATCAACTTGCCTTGCGCACTGACGATGCGCCAGGTGCCGTAGACGCTGCCGGAGGGAACGTCGAGGGTGTAGTCGCCGTCGGCGGGTACGCTGAAATGATTCGTGGATGCGCTGAAGTCCTGATGGATCACGACTTGCGTCGGCTGATCCACCGCCAGCGGCGCCATGTTCGCAAGACTCTGCAGCGCGAAAGAGAACGCGCCGGTCTGCAGGTCGGTGCGCGACACCGTCAGCACGTAGTTTCCGGCCGGCAGCGCCAGCATGTTGGCGTTGTTGCCGAAGCCCGACTGGGTGACTTCCGCACCGCGCGGACCGACCAGTGTCCAATAAAGGCCGCTCACCGTCGGGCTGTTCATCATCACGGACGTGGGCGCATCCAGTGTGAAGCTGTAACTGACGGTCTGGCCTGGCTGGCTGATATTGCCGCTGATGGCACTATCCAGCGCGAGAGCCGAGGCGGTAGTGCCACGCTTGCCCAGCGTGAAATGCACCGACTCCGTGATGGCTGGCGTGATGGAATTGCCGGCCGGCGAGAGAATCAGCAGGTATTCGCCGGTCAGGTTGGCCGGGATGTCGATGGTGTCGTAGTAGTAGGCGTAGCCGGAGGACACCGACGTGCCGTGCGGATCCACGATTTGCCAGTAAGCGTTGAAGCTGGGGTTGCTCTTGTCACCCGAGAAATAGAAGTGATCGCCGGCCGTGGCATTGAAACGGAAGATGGTGGTCTGGTCGGAGGTCAACGTGGCCTGCGTGGTCGTGCCGAGCACCACGTCCTGCGCTGCATTGCGATCGAGCAGGCGAAACTGCACGTTCGCCGGCGTGTCGTTGGTATTGCGCAGGATCAGCGTGTACTGGCCAGCCGCCAGGTACTGATTTTCGCCTTGATCGTTGCCGAACGAATTCCAGCCGTAGCTGACGCCATTGCTGTTGCGGAACTGCCACTGCAGGTTGCTGTTGACGCCGTTGGCGCTGATCAGCGAATCGAAACTGACGACCTGCGCCGCATCCAGCGTAAAGGTGTATTGAGCGATGCTCTGGCGGCCCACAAGGCTTGCCGAAGCCAGATCGTTGATGGCGATGGATGCCTTGCTGACGCTCACCTGGCTGAGCGTGAAAGTATCCGTACCCGAGGCGTAGCTGGAGTACGCGTAGCCCATGTCGAGCAGGGTGTAGACGCCATCGACGGGTAGCGTGAATACCGTACCTGGCGTATCGCCGGACACGCCATTGATCACCTGGCCCTGCGGGCCGACCAGCTGCCAGGTGGGCGAATAGCCGCCCGACGTGCGATCCACGTTGAGCACCAGTTGCGTGCCGGCGCTGCCTTGCACGCGATAACCCACGGTGGATCGATCGGGCGTGCGCGTGGCGACCGTGGACTGGCTAAGCTGCAAAGTGGGAAGCGTGGTGGCATCGGTGACGCGGAAAGCGTACGCGCCGTTGCCGTTGTAATTGCCTGAGGAACTTGCACCCTGCAGCGTCAGCGCGTACGTGCCAGGCGGCAACGAGAGCAGGCTGTGCGTGATGTACATGGTGCTCGCGCTGAACTCGGTGCCACGAGGGCCGACGAGCGTCCAGACGACGTTGCTCGAATTCTCGCCATCGAACAGCAACTGCGTCGTGCTGTTCAACGTGAAGTTGTAGGTCTTGGTGGCGTTCCACGCGGCCAGCGTGCCCGCGGTAACGCTGCCCAGTGCGAGCGTATCGCCGGAGGGCACGGCGGTTGGTGGCGTATTGCCCAGGTTGTCCATGCGACCCTGATAGGTCACGGGTGTGCCGTTGCTGATCGCGCCTTCAACAATCAGCGTGTAGTTGCCGGTGATCGACAAGGTCACTGCGCCACTGTCGCTGGACAACGACGAAGGACCGGCCACGCTGCGACCGTACATGTCCACCAAACGCCACGTGCCCGAGCCGCCAGTGACGCCCAGCGCCTTGAACTTCACGCTGTCGCCCGCGTTTGCGCTGAACTGGTAAACCGCGCTGCTGTTGCCGGGCGTCAACGTGCCGCCGAAGGCGGTGCCCTGCGTGGTGGTGGAGGCGGTAGACAAATCAACGATATTGAAACCGAACGCGCCCGTGGCCGCGCCCGAACCTTGCACGACGATCGTGTAGTCGCCAGCGGGCAATGCTTGCACGCTATACGTGCTGCCATCGGAATTGCTGAAGCTGCGACGATTCACTTCGACGCCGCGCGGACCCGTCAACGTCCACAGCATGTCGCTGCGGTTGCTCAGCGAATCGAACGCCAGCTGCGTACTGGCGGCCAGATGGAAGGTGTAAACGAGCGACTGGCCGGCCTGGTTGATCGAACCGTTGACGGGTGCGCCCAGCGTCAGTGCACTGGTGATGTCAGGCACGGCGTTGAGCTGGAATTTGTAGCTCACGGTAGCGGTGGACGTGTTGGAGTCCGAGCCGTCCATCACCAGCCAGTAATCACCGGTGACCGGAGCGGTAAATGGATCGCTGCTGGAACCCAGCGTGTTGCCGGTGATGCGATTGCCATACGGATCCAGCAACCGCCAGCTTACCGAGCCGCCCGTGGCGGTCTGGCCACTCATGTACAGCTTCTGGCCCTGCGTGAGCGATACCTTGTACAAGCGCGAGCCGTTGGCGGCATCGAGCGTGTCCGATATGGCGCTGCCTGTTTGCAGCGGCGTTGACGAGGCATCGGTGAGCAGGCGGAAGGCATAGTTGCCGGTGACGCCGCTATCGACGTTCACCGCCAACGTATAGTCGCCAGCCACCAGCGCCATCGCGTTGGTGTAGTCGGACGAGTTGGTCTGATGCTGGCTCACCACCTGCCCAAGCGGGCCGGTGAGCGACCAATTGAAGTTGCCGCCAGTGAGCTTGTCGAACAACACCGACGTGTTGTCGTCCAGGCTGAAATGGTAGTAAGCCGTCTGGCCCGACTGCGTGATGCCAACATTGGTCGTCTGGTCCAGCGTCAACGACTGTTGGGAGTTGTTCACCGGCTGCAAGGTGAAGTTGTAAGTCACCGGTGCGGTGTTGCTCTGCGCGCCTTCCACCAGCAGCAGATATTGGCCGCTGTATTTCAGCGCGAACGTGTTCGCGTCGTAATTGAGGTTGCTCGCGCTGGTTTCCTGGCGACCGTACGGATCGATCAGGCGCCAGTACACGGAGTTTCCGGCGGTGGACTGCGTGCCTCCCGCCTTGAAGTAGAACTGCTGTCCGGCCGTGCCATCGAAGCGATAGACGCTGGTCTCGTTGCCCTGCACCAGCGTGTCGGTGACCTTGGTGTCCGGCGTGAGATCGGCCGCCGTGCTGGCATCGACAATGCGCATGCCATAGCTGCCGGTGGAGTCGTTGCTGCCGCTCACCGTCAGCGTATAGGTGCCGGCGGTCAAGTCGTAGGCAGAGCTGTTGTAGCCGCCGGCATCGTCGGAAAAGCTGCGATTGACCACCGTGCCGTTGGGGCCGCTGAGCTGCCAGCTCAGGTCGCTGCGATTGGTCAGGCTGTCGAAGACAACGCGCTTGTCGTCCTGCACCGTGAATTGATAGTGGTTCTGTTGCCCAGGCGCGTCGAGGCTGCCATTGATGGAAATGGCAGCGGGATTGACGTCGCCCGAAAGCAGCACGCGCGGTTCCAGCGCCTCGAAGCGGATGGCAGGCAACTCGTGCGATGACGATTCCGCTGCCTGGGCGTCCAGCTGTTCGTCGCGATCCGTCGCGTGCTGGGCGGGGGAGACCTTGCCGTTGGCGTTGCCGTGCGACTGTTCCATGGTGTCCTCGATTTTGGGTTGGCGCGCGTGCGGGACGCGGTATCGCCATCAGTGAAAATGGTGGTGGCCTGCGAATGGGTGTGACGCGTCGGACAGGGTGCGGCGCGAACGCCGATGCAGCCCTTGGCCGGGTATTACTTGTTCAATGCGGCTTTGCACTTCACGCCCGACGGAATGTCGAGCTTGGGATTGGGAAGATCCATGAACACAACGAAGGTGCCGCTCGCCGCATCGATGATGCGGTCCACGCTGGTGATCTTTGCGGTGTAGGCCTTGCTGGAGAGAATTTCCGGCGTCACCGTGGCGGACATGCCATTCACCGGTTCGCCGAATGCGCGCATGGGCATCACGACGCGTACGCGCAATGGATCGAGCTGGGCAAGCTTCAACACGGCGTGTCGCGTGGCGCCTGGCTCGAAAATCTCGCCGGCCCACATCATCTGGTCGACGACGACGCCGTCAAAGGGACTGCGGATCGTGCGCAAGCTCAGCTGGCTCGATTGCTGGACGTATTCCAGCCGCGCCACCTCGCGGTTTTCCTTCGCCTCTACCAATTCGGCCTGCGCCTGCTTGAGTTCGGCTTCGGCATCGTCGCTGTCCTGGCGCGACATCAATTTCTCGTCGGCCATATCGCGACGACGGCCGAATTTGCGTTGGGAGAATTCGATCTTGCTTTGCGCGAGTTGAGCGGGGCCTGCGAGTTGCGACTTGTAGTGGGCCAGATCGGTCGCCGCCTGTTCAGCATGGGAGTCCAGGGACGCCAGCACCTGGTTGCGGGCAATGCGATCGCCGCGCTTGACCATCACTTTGTCGATCAGTCCGCTCGCCGGCATGCCCAACTCGACGGTCTGCATAGGCTCGATCAGGCAGTCGTAACTCTCAGCCGCTGCAAGCGCGGTTGATGAGGATGTGAGCAGGCCGAAGATGGCAACCCCAAACAGGTGTCGCCTGGCGCCCTTCCGTGCGCGTGCCGTGCCCAGAACATTTCTGGGTAAGAGAGTCATTCCTTTGCCCCCCGAGTCACCATCGCTTGAGCGGCCCCCTGGCGCGTCTTAATGCGATGGCAGCGCAGAAACTAGCGAGTCCCGTGAGGACTCACAAGAGTGCCTTGATCGCAAGTGATTGCGACAGTAGAAAAAACAATCATTTACTGATGGAAATTCACGCGCCTTGAGCAAAAAACCTTGCGCTTTGCATCGAGACAAATCGAAGGTTTCTGCTGAAAGTATCGCCCCCCCCGCAGATCAATGACAGGAATAACTAGAGGTAGCGGGGTCACTCTGGACACGAATCTCGGCAGGCGTTAGCCCGCAGAGGCTGTTATGGGGCATCTCGCAGTTGTATGCGGCTGGTCGTTGCTTCGCGTGCTCGCGCACCTGGTGAAGCGTGGGGAATATGGGCACGTCCAGGACACTACGTCGATAGCCGCCGTTTGCAGCGTTCGATGAAGTCGTTCCGCATCGGGCGACCTGAGTTAGATGAAGTCGAGGGCAATGCTCTTGCGCTCGGCTAATTCGGCCAGCGCCAAGGCGACGAAATCGGATGTGCAAGATGGCTGTTGCAGTCGAGTCGGAAGTTGGGGCAAGAAAATGTCCCGCAAAAGAGCACGTCCAGGCATAGCTCGAATCCGCACAGCTCACCGTGTGGTTCGCGACATGGCAGAGTGATTAGGGTCGGTTATCGGGGGTATGCATTGGTGCACCCCATGAGATCACCAGCTGGTCTCCGTGGATCAGTCCACTTTCGATTGGTGTCGATATCATCTGCTGAGACTCGATATCCCTAGACTGGCCTTATGGACGACGCCCGCCCAATCCTTCTCGCCGTAGCCTCTAGTCTTGGCCGCTTGCAGGTCAGGATGCTCCGCCTGTCGAGCCAACAACTTGTTGTATCCCAGGGCCGCCTTGCACGCGTTACAGGAAGCCATTGGACAGTTGGAGACTTGTCGCCAGCATCCGAGTGGCTGGAAGCGACACCCCCGAGAACCGCCCTGAGCGGAGCCATTGCTGCGGTCGCTCTGGTACAAGTTCATTTGCTATCGATGATTGAAGCTGAGGGTCCGATCGATCGGAGGCAAGCTTGCCTGGTTGTGTGGCATATCAGCTGCGGAGGAGGGTGGAGCGCCATCCTGCTGCGCCTGGCTGCCCACCTGGGTGTGTCGTTGGCAGAATCGCCTTTGGAAGAGACGCATGGGGCAACACTGCATCAAGCGCCGATCCTTCGCCGGTTAACGCCTCTGGAAGCTTAAGTGCAGTCGTCTTTGAGCGGGGAAGGGCGTATCCCGCATTCCTCGGGACGACCATCGCAGCCACTGGTGGCTCATGACTCGACATCACTAGGGGGCCGGCTTCCGACCCATGGTAGGCGTTGCCATCCCTAAGTCGCTGCCTCCCCTCTGCGCCCATCACACATACGGAGGGAAGCGTGCTTGGTGCATCAATGCCGACGTAAATGTCCTTCGTCTCAGGACCTTCGGAAAATTGTACCCATAAGGGTGCCGCGCATTTCAACGGCCGTCCATACAGTGTCGCTTCGAGCAAGGCTCATCCACTCGCGACGAGAGCTGCCATGTGTAGTGCCTACGGTACACGTCTTGGTCAATCATTTGGGGTTTCAAGCCTGGCGACGCTGCTGGCCACCCCAGTTCGCAAGGCCGTTTTCGCCATGACGGACGTGCGGCTGAATACTCCCATGGAACGTCCGACCGCTCCGTTGCCTCGTGATCGCGCTTACGTGATTGCCGTTAATTTGCTGCCGCTGCAAGATCATGAAATGTGGATTGAGGGCCGTAGTGTAAGTCGAGGCCCCTTGCAGGAGGGCGCAGTAATGGTCGCGGACTTGCAGCAGAACCCTACGTTCTACGCCGTCGGCCCATTTCATTCGATCTGGCTTCAGGTGCCAATGGATGGCTTGGCGATAAACGATGGCGCAATGGACGGTGTGCTTAGCTGCGCCACGGGTGAGGCAATCGCTGACCCATTTGTTGTGGTGCTGGCCCGTACGATGCTGGCCATGGTCAATTGCGGTCATCGACCTAGTCAGACGCTAGTAGATCACCTATTCCTAGCCTTGCGCGGGCATCTGCTGGATACCTACGGGGCGATGCCGGCGAGCCAGCCACGGAACGCCAATCGCGGACTTCTACCCTGGCAGCATCGGCGCGCCACTGCGTTGATCACAGAGCATCTTGCCAGCGGCATTTCACTACAGTCGATGGCGGATGCCTGCCAGCTGGCCCCGAGTACGTTCCTGCGCGCCTTTCGCAATACATTTGGTGAAACGCCGCATCAGTGGCTGATTGGCAAGCGCATCGATAAGGCACTGGACCTGATGGTGGACCGTTGCATTTCACTTGCAGATATTGCGCTGTCCGTTGGCTTTGCGGACCAAAGTCATTTCACTCGCGTGTTCGTGGGGCGGATGGGAGTCAGTCCCGGAGCCTGGCGCAGCGCGAGTCGCGGCAAGGCTCTTGCTGCGGCGGAGTAGCTTTTCACTTAGTCCATGAAGCCTCGCCGCAGTGCGATGGTGACGGCGTGCGTACGATCCTCAGCATCGAGTTTATCCAGAATGGTCTTCATTCTGGCCTTCACGGTGTCTTCGGAAATACACAGCTTCTGCGCAATATCGCGATTGCCGTTTCCTTCTGCAACCAAGCGAAGGACACTGAGCTCCCGAGGGGTGAGCAGCTCGTAGCCTTCATGGGCATGAAGGTCGTCGGCCGCCTCTTTAGCCAAGACTCGGCGCCCAGCCGCTGCTGCACGTATGGCCGCGAGCATGTCCTGCCGGTCTGCCGTTTTGAGCAAATAGGCGATCGCGCCGGACTCGAGTGCACGTCGAACACGCGCGTCACCAGGGTAGGTGGTCAATACAACTAAGCACGCATCCGGATACAAGGCGCGGATGGCCTGGATGGCCTGCAAACCGTCAGCATTAGGCATTTGGAGGTCAATCAATGCCACATCGGGGAGCAACTCCCTGTACCGATCCAGAGCTTCCTGGCCATCCGATGCCTCGCCAACCACTGACATGTCCGGTTCGAAGTCAATAGATGAGCGCAAACCGTCCCGCATAATCGGATGATCGTCTGCGAGTAGTACGCGGATGGTCTTTTGTGACGTGTCCAAGCGAGGTCTCACCCAACATGCGTTGACAGTTTGCCGTGGCGATGATCAGCCCAGTCGATTATGGGCGCAACGCTCAAAAGGGTATCAATCGGCCTGAAGGCGGGCGAGCCAGGAGCGCATCACAGGGCCAATGCTATGCAGACTGGGGGCGGGCTGCGGCCACGGCCCGCCGATCCCTGGAAGCAGTTCATGTTCACGGGTGCGCCAGCGGGCTTCGCCGTTTGCCGAAGAGCGTTTCGGAGCGGCTGAGTTGGTGGGCAAGGTCCACGGAGGCGCGACTTCGGCGGGCTAGGGGTGGCAACCGAGGCCTTCGTTTGAGCTCATTCGAGTTGTCGAGGCGTCACTTGAAGGGCGCATCGCCCGACCCGGGACTGACTTAGAGCGCCAAAGGAGCTTGCCTGCGCAAGCCCTTTGGTAGATAGGTCATGCAGTGGCCGGAATGGGCAACGCCGGGACCGCCTGTGGCTTTTTTCCTCTCAAGCCGGCAGCTTGCGGAAAGAGATCGCAAAACGATTCCATCCGTTAATGGCCACGATGAGAAGAGTCAGGTCAGCAAGCTCCTCGTCCGAAAAGTGGGGGCGCACCATCTCCCAGACTTCGTCGGTCACGTGGTCACGACTGACCAGGGTAAGCGACTCAGTCCAGGCTAGCGCCGCCCGCTCACGCTCGTTGAAGAACGGGGTTTCTCGCCAACCCGAAAGCGTCGCAAGCCGACGAGCATCTTCGCCAGCCTTAAGCGCATCAGCGGCGTGCGTGTCCATGCAGTAAGCGCAGCCATTGATCTGTGATGCGCGAAGGCGCACCAGCTCGACCAAGGGCTTTTCGAGAGAGCTTTGCCCGATGCGTTGCTCCAGGCCAACCATGGCCTTAATCGCGCCGGGGCTGGCCTTGTAGAAATCAAGACGTTGGCTCATGGATGGTCCTCCGGATGGCTGGGTGAGCCGGTGTGGGTATTCTGGCTGCAGAGATGCTCGATGAATTGCATGTTATCGCTCCGCTTGGAGCTTTCCTTTACGGGATCGTCACAAGCAGGTTCCTTGGCGAGAAAGAAAAGACAACGCCCAGTAAGAACCAACAAGCCAGGCCAGAAGCGCAAGGCTAGGCTGCGAATCTCTGGCCATCACTGAGATGTCGTCACTATGCGCACGGCTCAATGCAGATTCGAAGATATTGCCAATGAGATGTCCCAAGTTGAGGCGTTGCGCGATCAGGCCCGGATGAAGGCATTCGGGCAGTTGGAGAGGCGAGCGTCCACCATTGCCGGCATGCTTCTACAGCTTCTTGGATCAAGAGATCGCGCGGCGCGTTGGATGTGCATGCGACAGCGCTCTTTGGGTGGACGAACCGCGTATGAGGCTTTAGCCGAGGGTGACTTCGATCTCGTCTGGGACCAGATGCTCGGTGTTCCCGGCGTCGACTAGCAGTCGATCGATCGGTGGGACAAGAAATCACATAATGAATCTGAGAGCTGTTATGCACGCATCATCGAGTAGGCGGGAGCGTCCGAAAGAAGTCACGCTGGAGGGTTCACCAAACAATGCCATGAAGGCATTGGCTCCAATGAGTCACGGGATACGTGACCGGAGGAGGTGGCCACGGACCATAGGGCCAGTACGCTGTGAAGAGTGTCCGTTTTCGCACTCATGTGTGGGGCGCGGCGGCATACGCAGTCAGCTCAGCGAACATTGTGTAGATGGGCGGCCGAGTGCGTGCGGTGCTGGAAACTATCTGGTTTCACGAGGCGATCGCTTAACTGATGTATTCATGATCCGCAAGGGCGTGGTGAAGTCACGGTCAATTACCAGTGACGGACGCGAGAGAATCAATGGCTTTCATTTTCCTGGTGAACTTGCTGGCCTCGAAGCCATTCACTCCGGTCGACACTCGAGCGATATTGTTGCGCTTGAGTATTCGGAGTGCTGTCGTCTTTCATTTGAACAGGTTCAATTTCTCGGTGATCGCGTTCCGGCGGTCCAGCGCCAGTTGCTCGCATTGATGAGCGAGCAACTGAGCAGGTCTATCTCGATAATGGGCGACCTCACGGCAGAAGAGCGTGTTGCGATATTTCTTCTGGATATCAGGCGGCGCCTGCCAGCAAGTCGATCTCATGAAGATGGCTTTCATTTGGTAATGTCCCGTACGGACATGGCGAGCTATCTGCGCCTTGCAGCGGAAACCGTCAGTCGCATCCTGGGGCGCTTTCGAGAGCGAGGGTGGGTTGATATCGCTGGACGGAATTTACGCTCCATCAATACTCAGTCACTGGAGCGATTGAGTCGGGATGCCTCAGTCGGCGATTGACTCAATAACGGGATCTCGGCAAGCGGCGGAGGAAGGCGACGACAGCTTCTCCGCGCCCCATGCCTACCAGTTGTTCCGCAGTAAAACTTCCCAGTTCGGCAATGGCATCGTTCTGATACCAATCTAGTAGGCGCGAAGGGACGGGCTCAATCTCTGCTGCCGTTCGGAGCACGGCGAGAGCCGTGGGTATGATGCCAAAGATCGTGCTATAGGCATCGCAACCTACGGCGCAGATGATCTGATCGTGAGGATCGGTTGAATACGCCCTGGGAAGCAGGGATGCAGCCAGTGAGTCGTGTTGGTTCCGTTTTGACCGGATCATGGACGATCCCCACATCTCGTGTGGGAAAAGCTTATTGATAATGTCGCGACGGCGATTGCCTATAGTTGCCGAGCGTTGCATCTTCTTGACCCGACGTGGGGCGCCCGCCGGACAGGAGGCCGGGATCAAGGGTGGTTGCAACTGTAATCTTCCAAAACCCTGTGATCGTTCTGTCCGGCGTCGTGTGCGGTCGGCACAAAGACATATAGCGTCAGGCTGGATAATGGCCGAGGATATTGACGCTGTCGCACCGGAAGTTTGCGCGGGCGTGGAGGAGGCTGTCATGGCTCATGAGGCTTACGGAAGTCGATTGGGGCGGTCGTTCCAAATGGACGATCCGCCAACCCTGGTCTCGCTGACTGCCAATGATCACCGACTCGCGGTGACCGAGCTTCGGTGTGAAGAGTACGACTATGGGTTCACCGCACCGATCGTGCGCGAGGAAGCTTTCCTCATCGGCTTACAGTTGCGCGGCCTTTCTCAGCACGAGCTCTGGGTGGACGGGAAATCAGTTCCCGTGCAGCCGATCGTGGCCGGACACTCCAGTTTTTTTGACCTCACTCGCGATCCCATCGCCTACATCGCCGAGCCCTATCACCCACTGTTCTTCTACCTGACCCAGGCGGCGCTGGACGAGGTCACCACGGAGTTAGGTATCAGGGCGGGAGCACTAGTTTGCCGGCATGGCCAGCTAGTAGCCGATGGTGTTATTGAGGCTTTGGGTCACGCGTTGCTACCCGCCTTGCATGCCGCCAAAAACAGCAATGCCCTGTTCGTCGACCATGCGCTACTGGCACTTCGTAGTCACCTGGTACAGAACTACATTGGAGTTCGCCAACACGTCGCGCCCCTGATCCGTGGCCTTGCACCGTGGCAGGAGCGAACAGCCAAGGAAATTATGCGGGAGCATCTAGCCGATGGCATCGCTCTTGCCACCGTTGCTACCGCGTGCGGATTGTCGGTTTGCGCTTTCATCAACGCCTTCAAGCGAAGCACGGGAATGTCGCCGCACCAGTGGCTCATCCAGCGCAGGATCGAGCTCGCGATGGACCTCATGCGTAATGGGGAGAGCCCGCTTTCTGATATCGCGCTGGCGGCCGGGTTCGCAGATCAAAGTCACTTCACCAGGGCGTTTTCGGCCCGACTGGGCGTCACCCCGGGCATTTGGCGTCGCAACATCGACAAGCGCTAAGCGGGCAGCCGCCGCTTTCGTTGACCGGGCTCCAGGAGAGGACAGATCGTTTCCCCGGCCGGAACAATTCTGCCGTACGCCAACTATTTACCTTTGATTCAATGGTTTGCCGCTGTCTTTGCTCGCCGCGCTCTTTTGTGCGCCAGCCTAGGGCACTTGCCGATATAAACGCCGACCAATAGAGTCCGTGTTTATGGCACACCTTGGAAATGGGGTCGAATACGGGCTGCATTGCCTCCTCTGGCTAACCGGCTCGCATGCCGAGCCGGCAAGCAGCCGCGACCTTGCGGACCTTCAAGGGATTTCTGCGTCGTTTGTCGCGAAACTGTTTCCCAGGCTGGAGAAGGCCGGCCTTGTCGAAGCCACCGGTGGCGTACGGGGTGGCTATCGACTCGCGCGTCCGGCTGACTGCATTTCGGTACTCGATGTAGTCGATGCAATCGAAGGTTCCAAACCTTTATTTGAGTGCCAAGAGATTCGAGGCCGCTGTGCCGTGTTCGGCGGCAAGCCACCTGCGTGGTCGATCGACGGCGTTTGCGGTGTACACGCGGTAATGCTTCGCGCCGAACAGGCTATGCGTCGGGAGTTGGCACGAACCACGATTGCTGATCTTGCGGCATCGACAGGCAAGAAGGCCCCCGACGGTTTTACACAGGACATCAGGTCTTGGTTCAACGCGCGCTGGAGCGCTCGCACGGATACGAAGGCGCCTACGGACAGCGATAGGACGGCAGGGCGCCGCCGACGTAAGACGTAACCTTTCTAACTCAATTCCTACCTTTGTTCGGGCTACCTCGGGGTGTGCCTGCTAGGCACCCGTATGCCCGGATTTCCCATGAGACTGACGAGTAGTGACGTGATGAAGAATCGAATTTTGATTGTCGGATCCGGCTTTGCTGGAATGTGGAGTGCTCTCTCGGCGGCGCGTGCTGTCGACGCGGCCGGCAGTGCCGGCCAGGCGCTAGAGGTCGTAGTGCTCGCGCCGGAGCCTCGCTTGCATGTTCGGCCGCGACTCTACGAGCACGACCTTTCGGACGTAGCGCCATCGTTGGAGCGTCTCTTCAAGATTGTCGGCGTCCGCTTCGTTCAAGGGCACGTCGAGCGTATTCGAGATGCAGATCACGCGGTCGACTACATTGATGAGACTGGCTCACCTGCGATCATGCCGTTTGATCGCCTGGTCCTTGCAACTGGAAGCAGACTGCACTTGCCCCCTGTACCAGGCTTGCGGGAGCACGCATTCAATGTCGACCAACTGGCAGGAGCCGTGCGGCTTGACTCCCACATGCGTGGCCTAGTGAATCGACCGTTTTCGGCTGCGCGTAACACAGTTATCGTGGTTGGTGGTGGCTTCACTGGTATCGAGACAGCGGCGGAAATGCCCGCACGTCTCCGCTCGATTCTCGGCCCCCAGACTGCGGTAAACGTGATTGTCATCGAGCAAGCGGACGCCATCGGACCGGATTTAGGGCCTGGGCCGCGTCCCGTCATCGAGCAGGCGTTCCGTGAGATGGGCATTGCCATGCGCTTGGGAACCACGGTGGCGTCCATTGATTCGGATGGCGTCATCACATCGGGCGGGGAGCACATTCCCAGTGAGACGGTCATCTGGACTGCCGGCGTACGTGCAAGTGGGCTTACGGATCACATTTCCTCAGATCGCGATCGCTTCGGCCGGCTCCATGTGACGCCCGAATTGCGAGTACGTGGATCCGATGTCGTCTATGCGACGGGCGATGTTGCAATGGCCGCGACGGACCATCTAGGCAACGTGACCATGATGTCGTGTCAGCATGCGATGAACATGGGGCGCTCTGCCGGCCACAATGCCGCCGCCGAGCTACTGAACCTGCCTTCCATGCCGTATAGCCAGCCAAAGTATGTGACGTGCCTGGACCTTGGCCCATGGGGCGCGGTCTACACGGAAGGCTGGGAGCGCGAGGTGGTACTCGTGGGCCCGGAAGCTAAGGCGCTCAAGCAGAAGATTAATACTGAATGGATCTACCCTCCGAGCGACGATCGGGCCGGAGCCCTTGCAGCGGCCGATCCGGCCCGCATCGTCGTGGCCTGAGCGATCTGGCACCCCGGCGAGCCAGATCGCTGGGGTGCCAGGGCCAGCTATAGAAATTTTCGTCAATCTCGTCGCCAAACGTTCAATGAAGGCGGCCATAAGTTACTTATGCTCATAACTCAGGCGCGGCGGGTCACCCGGCCGGTCTGCTGAACTGGCGCCACCATTCGTCCGACTTACACTTTGCTGGAGTCGATTATGAGTATCAGAGCTATGCTGCTGGCCCTTTTTTGGGTCGCACCACTCGTTGGCCACGCCGATGGAATCTCCGGACTAAACGTTGGCACGCCACACGAATCGGTCCAGCCGGCCTTTTCGCACCCACTGCCAAATGCCCCGGGGAAGAAGATGGTAGGCCTCCTCGTGACGTACGCACCCGGCATGACATCAGCCTCCCATCGCCACGGCGATGCTTTCGTCGTGGGCTATGTACTAAGCGGAGAGATACGTAGCCAGCTTGAGGATGGCAGCTCTCGTGTGTATCAGGCCGGCGAGAGCTGGAGCGAGCCGCCTGGTGCGCACCACGTGGTCAGCGAGAACGCAAGCAAGACTCAGCCAGCAAGTCTGCTCGCAATTTTTGTGGTGGATGAAAATCAGAAAGACCTGGTGACGTACGACAAGCCTTGAAAGTGGTGAGACCATGGACAACTCCAGCGAGAAGCCGTCAAACGATATTGATCCTTCAGAAACCGATGAATGGATCGAGTCACTCGACGCGGTTATCCAGAATGACGGTGCGGGCCGAGCGCGCTTTCTGCTCGACAGGATGATCAACTCGGCACGGCGAACAGGGACTCTGTTGCCACTTCAGACGGTGAGCGACTACGTCAATACCATTCCGGCGCGACGCGAAGCGCACAATCCCGGTGATCCTGCCATGGAGTGGCGGATACGTTCCATTATTCGCTGGAACGCGATGGCCATGGTGGTGCGAGCCAATCGGAAGCCTGGCGACTTGGGTGGCCATATCTCAAGCTTTGCCTCCTCCGCAACGCTCTACGACGTTGGGTTCAACCATTTCTTTCGGGCCCCGTCCCTCGATCATCCGGGTGATCTCATCTTCACCCAAGGCCACTCCAGCCCCGGGATGTACGCGCGGTCCTTCCTTGAGGGACGCTTTAGTGCTGAGCAGTTGGATCTCTTCCGCATGGAGGTCGAGGGTGCAGGGCAGGGGCTATCCTCGTACCCCCACCCGTGGCTGATGCCGGACTATTGGCAAGTTGCCACGGTATCGATGGGACTTGGGCCGATACAAGCGATCTATCAAGCACACTTCTGGCGGTACCTGGAGCACCGCGGTTTGATTGCGCCGAGCGATCGAAAAGTGTGGTGTTTCCTTGGCGATGGCGAACTGGATGAACCCGAATCACTGGGCGCAATTTCGCTTGCAGGTCGTGAAAAGCTCGACAATCTGATCTTTGTCGTCAATTGCAATTTGCAGCGACTCGACGGTCCCGTTCGTGGCAACGGCAAGATTATCCAGGAGGCCGAAGGCGCCTTCGTCGGGGCTGGTTGGAACGCCATCAAAGTGATCTGGGGTGGTCGATGGGACGCCCTGCTTGAACGCGATAGTAGCGGTCGACTGCGTCAGCTGATGATGGAAACCGTGGATGGTGACTATCAGACGTTCAAGGCTCTTGGAGGCGCATACGCGCGCGAGCACTTCTTTGGGCGGTACCCCGAGACCGCGGCACTGGTCGCTGATTTTTCGGATGAGGACATAGAGCATCTCAATCGCGGGGGGCATGACCCACAAAAGGTCTATGCGGCCTATCACGATGCCTTTCATGCCGTGGGACAGCCAACGGTTGTCCTTGCAAAGACCGTGAAGGGCTATGGCATGGGTGAGGCCCTGCAGGCACAGAATCCTACCCATAACAAGAAGAAGATGGACGACGAGGCTATCCGCGCATTGCGGGACCGCCTGCGAATTCCTATCCAGGATAGCGAGCTACCCGATATCCCGTATTTCCATCCGGGTCAAGACTCGCCTGAAGTGCGCTACTTGAAGGAAAGGAGGCAGGCACTGGGTGGCTTCCTTCCTCAACGGCGTAGGCGAGCAGACGAACTGTTCCAAGCGCCTGATCTGGCGGTGTTCGAGCAAGTCACAAAGGGTACTGGGGACCGAGAGATCTCTACTACGATGGCCTTTGTGCGCGGCCTGAATCTACTGCTTCGCGACCAGGAAATCGGTCCTCGGGTCGTACCGGTGATAGCCGATGAAGCGCGTACTTTTGGGATGGAGGGCTTGTTCCGCCAGATAGGCATCTATGCGCCTTTCGGCCAGCAGTATCAGCCACAGGACGCTGGTCAACTCATGTATTACCGTGAGGACCGGCAAGGGCAAGTCCTGCAGGAGGGAATATCCGAAGCGGGTGGCATGTCCGCCTGGATTGCTGCGGGTATCAGCTACAGCGTCAGCAACGTTGCGATGCTTCCATTCTTCTTCTACTACGCCATGTTCGGGTTCCAGCGCGTGGGGGATCTTTGTTGGGCGGCGGCGGACATGCGGGCTCGCGGTTTTCTTGTCGGTGGCACCTCCGGTCGAACAACCATTAATGGCGAAGGTCTACAGCATGAGGATGGGCATTCCCATCTCATGTCGGGATCTATTCCCAATGTGGTTTCCTATGATCCGACGTTCTCTTATGAGGTAGCGGTGATCATGCAAGACGGCGTCCGCCGAATGCTGCAAGAGCAGGAGGACGTCTATTACTACGTCACGGTACTTAATGAGAACTACGCGCACCCTGATATGCCAGAAGGGACTGCCGAAGGCATTCGCAAAGGCATGTACCTCTTCAAGGATGCCGGCGTGTCGCAAGCCGACGAGAAGCGAGTTCAGCTCCTGGGTTCGGGCGCCATACTCCGCGAGGTCATTGCAGCCGCGCAACTTCTTGAGGATGACTTCAACGTACGTGCCGATATCTGGTCGGTTCCGAGTTACAGCGAGGTTAGGCGTAACGGTTACGAGGTTGAGCGCTGGAATCGCCTCCACCGGAGCCAGTCGCCGAGAGTGGCGTATGTCACGGAGCTTCTGCAGAACAGAGTCGGCCCACTTATCGCGGCGTCCGATTACGTACGCGCGTTGCCTGAGCAAATTCGACCATTTCTTCCGACGGGCAGGGACTACACCGTGCTTGGCACAGATGGATTTGGCCGAAGCGACACTCGAGCAAACCTGCGAGCCTTCTTTGAAGTGGATAGGTTTTGGATAGCTCATGCCGCCATTGATGCGCTTGTCGCCAACGGAAAAATGGATGCCAGCGACTTGCAACTAGCCGCCGAGCGATATGCAATCGATCCTGAAAAGGCGGAGCCGTGGCGGCACTGAATGCTGCCGCGATTGTCTATCCAGGTTCGCTTTGGAAGCGCACTACGCTAACGACGGAAGGACAACGTGCTAAGCGGAATCAGAACGTACAAGTCGGCTAGGTCGTGACTCGATAATGTTGTTACTAAGACGGAGTGAAGCCGAAATCCGGCGACCCTGGTCACCCGTAACAATGGCGACGACGCATGTTCAAGTACAAGCCCCTTGTCGCAATGGTGTTGGTTGTCCCTCTGCTTGCCTGTGTCAACAGTCGTGGACTTCATCCGCAGCTGACCCCTACGCAACCATCCGACCTTGGCCTCGCGCGGCAACTTGACGAACTGCACGCCGCGCCTGGCCCTTGGCCAGCACAGGATTGGTGGACTGGCTTGGGCGATCCCCAGCTTGATGACCTAATCCATCGAGCGCTGGTGACTAATCCGGATATCGCGCTCGCCGAGGCGCGCCTGCGAGAAGCGCAGGCCCGGGTTCAGGAAGCCAATGCCGCGCGCGGTCCGGATATCTCGACGACCGCGCAAGCAGCAGGCATGTACCTTCCGACGACCCTGCCACCACCGGTCGGGGTGGGTCACTACGTATTGGAAAAACATGTGGACGCCGGCCTCCACTGGGACCTTGATCTGTGGGGCGGCCGGCGAGCTGCGTGGCAAGCCGAACTCGGACGAGTGCAAGTGGCGTCAGCGGAGCGGCAAGCGACACGAATCGCCCTTTCAGTCAACGTGACGCGCCTCTACGCTCAGCTCGGGCACGCGTTCGTTACACGCGACATCGCAGGGATCGAGCTTGAACGCGCGCAACAAAGCCAGACTCTGACGCGGCAGCGTGTTGAGGCCGGCATCGACAGCAATACGCAGTTGCGCCAGATTGACGCCGAAGTAGCTAGCGATCGGGAGCGGGTGACAGCGGCTGACCGGGATATTGTCGCCAAACGGTTGGCATTGGGCGCGTTGATCGGCGAGGGACCAGATCATAGTCTGGAAATGGTGCGTCCTCGAAAGATAGCTCCCCTTGATGTTGCCATTCCGGCCTCCCTCACACTCGAGATCATCAGCCACCGGGCGGATCTTACAGCGGCCCGCTGGAGCGTTGAGGCGTCGCGTCAAGGTATCGAAGAGAGTCGCGCTTCATTCATGCCCAACGTGAGCCTCGGCGTTCTCGCTGGCTTTGTGAGCGTGGGCGGTAGCAACGTGCTGCAACTACCCGCAAGGTTCTACCAGGTTGCCCCTTCCATCAGCCTGCCGATCTACGATGGCGGGCGTCGGCGTGCGGAGCTTTCGGGCCGAAACGCGCAGTACGATGCAGCGGTCGCGCAGTACGACGCCACCCTAGTCCGCTCAATCAGCGAGGTGGCAGATCAGCTGTCCGCCCTACGGTCCCTTGGGAGCCAGGCCGATGACCAGCAACAGGCTTATCTAGCGGCTAGTGACGCTTGGCAACTTGCGGAACAACGCTATCGATCTGGTGTCGGTAGCTTTCTCGAAACCCTTGTGGTCCGTCAGCAACTTCTGGTTGCCGAACGGCATCGTGCTGACCTTCGTTTTGAAGAAGTGGACAGTTCAATCCTTCTTATCCAGGCTCTGGGCGGTGGGTATCGACCCGTGTCCGACGCAGCGCCACCGACCGCCACCGCGGACCTTCGAGAACACCCATGAGCAGCAAAGCAGAATCCCTGGACGCCCCCGGCGCGTCGACACCAACTTCGCCACGCCGCCGCTGGCTTTTGCGCACGTTGGCATTGACCTTGATGATCGGCGCAATCAGCGTGGTTGTCTGGTACCTGATGTTCGGTCGATGGTCCGAGGGCACAGACGATGCCTACGTGGGCGGCAATGTTGTCCAGATAACATCGCAAGTCAGCGGCACCGTAATGCTGATCGGGGCGGATGACGGCGATCTTGTGCATAAGGGTGACATACTCGTCCGACTGGATAAATCTGAGCTTGACGTCGCGCTTGACAGGGCAAAGGCCGATCTGGCGAGCACGGTGCGTCGCGTACGCGGCCTGTATACAAGCGCCTCAGGTGCGGCCTCCGAAGTTGCACTAAGCAACGTCGCACTTGATCGGGCCAAGAAGGATTACGAACGTCGGCGCGATCTTGCCCGATCAGGCGCCATCTCGAGTGAGGAGCTTGCTCATGCGCTCGACGGACTACTGTCGGCGCAGAGCGCCCAGACCAATGCAGCCCAGCGCTATAACACGAGCCAGGTGCTCGTGGACGACACCGTCGTTTCCTCCCATCCAGATGTGCTGGCCTCAGTCGCTCGTCTTCGGGCGGCCTATCTGGATGACGTCCGTACAGACATTCTCGCACCGGTGACCGGCTACGTGGCCAAACGTAGTGTGCAGCTCGGGCAGCGTGCGCAGCCGGGCTACGCCTTGATGGCCGTCGTCCCGCTCCGGGAAGTATGGGTAGACGCAAACTTCAAGGAAACGCAGCTACTCCACATGCGCATCGGGCAGCCGGTTGCGGTTGAGGCGGATGTATATGGTGGTGACGTGCGATACAAGGCCGTGATTGAAAGCCTGGGGGTCGGCACGGGAAGCGCGTTCTCGCTCCTTCCTGCCCAGAATGCTACGGGCAACTGGATCAAGATTGTGCAGCGCATTCCGGTTCGATTGCGCTTCACTGAGCCTGCGGAGCTAGATGCGCATCCGTTGCGGATTGGTATGTCGACTGTAGTTGACGTCAACCTTC
This sequence comes from Dyella telluris, assembly GCF_014297575.1. Classification (NCBI taxonomy): domain Bacteria; kingdom Pseudomonadati; phylum Pseudomonadota; class Gammaproteobacteria; order Lysobacterales; family Rhodanobacteraceae; genus Dyella; species Dyella telluris. Next base: position 4,628,035 of record NZ_CP060412.1, read on the forward strand.
ATGACCAATCAGGCCCATTGCTCCCTCCGCAGAGCCCGAAGTTGCCAATCCTTGCAACGGATGTCTATGCGCACCAACTAGCGGACGCCCAAGCTCTGATTGATCGCATCGTGCATGCCAACAACCCCACTGCCTTTGCCACGGCTGGCAAGCGTTGAGGCGCAGTACCACCATGACCCACGTACTGCGAGAAACGCCATGAGTGAAACCTTTCGTCCCCCTAATCTTGCGTTGGCTACGCTTAGCTTGTCGTTGGCAACCTTCATGCAAGTTCTCGACACAACCATCGCGAATGTGTCGCTGCCGACCATTGCCGGCAATCTCGGTGTCAGCGCCAACCAGAGCACTTGGGTTATCACCTCGTTTGCGGTGAGCAATGCCATTGCACTCCCGCTGACAGGATTTATGACGCGACGTTTTGGTGAAACTCGCCTGTTCGTATGGTCAACCCTGCTGTTCTCGTTGGCATCGTTTCTCTGCGGAACGGCGCAAACGATGAGCATGCTCATTCTCTTTCGTGCGTTGCAGGGCGCCGTCGCGGGTCCGATGTACCCGATTACCCAAAGTCTCTTGATATCGATCTATCCACCGCATAAACGTGGCATGGCCCTGGCCCTTTTTGCGATGGTCACGGTGGTCGCCCCCATCGCGGGACCCATCCTCGGGGGATGGATAACTGACGACTACACTTGGCCGTGGATCTTCTTCATTAACGTGCCTATCGGAATTTTCGCGAGCTTGACGGTGGCTGCGCAGATGAAGGGGAGGACGGAACCCACAAGTCGTCCCAAGGTGGATTACGTTGGCCTCGTGACTCTTGTTATTGGCGTGGGTACTTTGCAGGTGGTTCTGGATAAGGGGAACGACGAGGATTGGTTCAACTCGACGTTCATCGTTGCCATGGCGGTGGTTTCGGCCATTGCCATAGCAGTCTTTCTAATTTGGGAGCTGACCGACAAGGAGCCTATCGTCAACTTGAAGCTGTTTAGGCACCGCAATTTCAGCATGGGCACTCTCGCCCTAGTACTGGGCTATGCGGCTTTTTTTGCCATTAACGTGCTTGTCCCGCAGTGGTTACAGCGTAACCTTGGATACACCGCGACGTGGGCTGGATTTGCGACAGCGCCGCTGGGCGTGCTTCCAGTCATCCTTACGCCGGTAGTGGGGCGCTATGCGCCGCGATTCGACCTCCGTGTGTTGGCCGGATTCGCCTTTCTTGTGCTCGGCGCCACATGCCTGATGCGGTCATATTTCTATATCGGCATTGACTTCCGGCACGTGGCGATGGTGCAGCTACTCCAGGGTCTTGGGGTCGCATTCTTCTTCGCCCCTGTGCTGACGATTTTGTTGTCGGATCTGGCGCCCCATGAGATTGCCGATGGTGCCGGTCTAGCCACGTTTCTGCGTACGTTGGGGGCGAGTTTTGCGGCGTCGCTCACCAACTTCCTATGGGACCATAGAGCTATCGTCCATCACGAACGACTTGGGGAGCACGTCACTATTTACGACCCCACGACAACCGCTGCTCTCGGAGAGCTTGGGGGACAGCAGGATGCCGTTGCCATGATCAACCAGACCTTGACACAACAAGCGTATCAGCTGTCCTTCAACGACGTCTTCCACGTTCTAGGGTGGATATTCCTCACACTCATCGCGGTGGTGTGGCTAGCGAAGCCCCCCTTCGAGCCTAAAGCAGGCATGGCATCGGGTGGTGGCCACTAGAAAACCGCCTGCCACCTCTTGGCGAGTAGCGCTGGTGACTGGCCGTCTTCTCTGAGGGAGCGGGACCGCTCGGTTCAACCGCTGCCCTCTCCGGCCAGGCGCTGCGCCTCGGCCGGCGACACGCTGCGTAGGCGTCGGAAGACTTTGGTGAAATGCGAAGGATCCTTGAAGCCTGCGCGCTTTCCAATCTCCGCGACGGAAACATGTCGGAAATTTGGAGATCCGAGCATACGCTCGGCAAGATGGATTCGCGACTCCATCAAGAGGCCGCCGAAAGTATCTTCGCTTTTTGCAAGCGCTCGATGCATCGTTCTCGCCGAAATGCCCAGCGAGCTGGCAATAGCGGGGGCCGTGATCCCCGGGTCAGAGCATCGCTCGAGAATGCTGGCTTTGACTCGGTCACCTAGGTCGGCGGCCAATGGAGTCGGTGATACGTCACGGTGGTTGGCTTCGGCCACCAGCGCCAATAGGGTTCCGATCTGAGCAGCCAAAATAGCGGGAGCCACTGGGCCGGAGTGAATCACCTCGCCGGACAGCTGCGCTAGGAAGGCATTCAGGGCGGCCGCCCATCTGGATTGATCGCGCATGGGTTCGCCGAGCAGCTGACGCGGAGACGCCACTCGTTCGTGAAGCCACTCGTTGGGAAGAAGCCAATGCATGATTCCTGCCGACTGGCCTAATGCAAAGTGAGCGAACATCTGCTCATCAAGTACCACTGCCTCGCCCGTATTGAGCGTGCGCTGAGCCGGACCAGGAAGCAGTCTCGGGATGCCGTGATTGAATAGCAGGTGATAGACGTCACCGCTTAGCCTGTCGGCCGTATCCCCTATGCCACCCCAAAAGGCTGTGTCGCACTCGAGCGTGAGTGGTCCCAGGGCGATAGAGGCAAGGTGCGCGTCCGTCGTGCTCATAATCCGATGTCTATGGGGCAGGAGAAGGGCGAAGCTCAGAGGGTAGATGACCCGTGCGCTTACGGATCGCTCGGGCAAAATACGCTGGGTCAGAGAATCCGCAACGATGGCCAATCTCGGCTACGGAAATGCGGCGTAGCAAGGGCGAGGTCAGCAATTGTCGGGCTTGCTCGACTCTCGCATCCATGAGGACCTGAGCGAATGTTGTTCCGCACGCCCCGAGGGCACCGTGCATGGCACGTTCCGACACATCCAGGGCCCCGGCGACCGCATCGGAGGCCAAGCCATGTTCCGTGCAACGCTGAAAAATCATTGACTGGGCTTTGATTCTAAGTGCACGCTGGGCAAGGCTTGGCCGAGCGGCGCGCCCGTTAAGCTCGTGCGCGACCTGCGCTAACAATCCACCGACTTGGTCAACGAACAAGCGGCCAGGCAACGTCGAGTTGCAAACCATTTCCGGTGACAACCCACTGACAAACGTAGATAGCGCACGCCCCCATCCCAAGTCCCGCGGGATGACCCGTCCAACCAAGAGGTTCGGACTGGGAATCCATTGCCGCAGCCAGGATTCAGAGATCTGCAAATTGACGATGTCGTAGGCGTCGTGATCCAGCTCAAAGGGCAGCAGAGTGTCGGCAAGGACCGCATCGCCTGTCCTAAGAAGCATTCGATTGCGTTGGATGAAGCGCCATCCCGAGGCCAAGTTGATAACTAGATGAATGCTTCTCGCAGTGCTTTGGGCGAGCTGACGCTTTCTGCGCAGGCTGCGATGTTTCGTTCCCTGCATGCGAAACATGGTGATGGGACCAAGATTGGTCGATATGAATCCGGCATTGAGCGGTCCGGGTTCGTCGCAGACGACTTCCATAGGCGTCAGGTTGTTCGACAGCGTGGCGGCATAGTAATCCCGCCGTTCGTTCTCCGGCACATCCAGGGTGGACCATCGTTGAATTTGCCCGGAGACATCGACGGACATGTGTAATTCCCAAGCTATGGTGTCAGAGGGTGTTGAAGCACGCAGAATTGACGAAGCTCTTTCGGATTTCGATCAACCGCGTGTAATGTCACCGAAAGATTCGGCGATAGTTCCCCGGGGTCATCCGCAATACCTGGGCGAAGCTTCGGCACAGGTGGCTTTGGTCGGAGAATCCAGTTTCCTGGGCGATCTGGGTCAGCGTACGGTTGGTCTCCCGGATAAGAACGGCGGCAGCGGCCACACGACGCTGCACAAGATAACGGTAAGGTGGGGTGCCGGTGCTACACCGGAACGCACTGATGAATCGGCTCACGGAGAGCTTGGTGATCGCTGCGAGGTCGGCCAGTTGGAGGCGTTCCGCCAGGTGCTGCTCGATGTAACCCTTTACCCTAGCCAGGGTCATTGGGGGTAGCGCACCGGGCGCGGGGCGATCGAACACTGAGAGCTGTGACTCCTGTGGCGAGTCCTGATCCGCCGTCAGGTGCTGGAGGGCATCCAGGAGGGCATCAGTTACGGCGCTTCGGCAGGCCTGTCCGTTCGGCGAAATAGTTAGACCCGGGTCGCCGTCAGGTATCCGCACGGTGATGAGGAGGCGGACCAGCGTTGAGGCGCTCGTGGGTAGGTCATGATGAGGACTTGGCGCGTCGCCATCGCCGACAGCGATGACGCTCGCATGATCGATATCAATATCCAGATTGTGCTCGGCTGGCCACTTCCCCGGTGGATACGCTCCATAGATGGCCAGCCGCCCGAGATGGGCCAGGACATCAGCAACATGTTGATTCCGCTGGCGAGCCTGGTCCATTGGTCCAGTCTGGAAGGGCCGGCGGGCGGGCGAATCGCAAGCACGCCGGCCAAGGGGGCGTGCCATATGGGCCAATCGTGCTGGATCGGTCATGGCGATGTGCGCTACGAGTTGGGGTGACTGTAGCTTCGATGAAGGAGACCCGTGCGAATGGACTGAAATCGGCATGATCTCGAGGAAATCTGGTCTCTGCGTGCCACTGGACTGATAACCCAACGTTACCTCGCCGTGGAGAGGGAGCGCTGGGTCGTTGCCTCCTGAAACCAGGCTAGCCTTGATGGAACCAGATGCCGATCCAGCATTTCTTGAACATTTTTATATGAAACGTGCCCTGCCGCGGACGAGGAACAGTAGGCTCGGCCAGCCGTGACCCGTCCGGGGACGCACTAGGAGGGGAGGGGCGCCATTGGCGCCGTTGTGGTCGAGATGGGGAGGCCAATCCTTCCCATTCCTGGCGAATCAGGGGCGTCGCTTTCGAGCGTTACCACGGTCGTCACTACGTCGATGCCATTGGATACTTTTGCGTAGAACCTCCAACGGTTCGTGCTATTGGACAAGCCATAGGCCCATTGCTGGGCCTATGGTTGAGGTGCCAGCTCTGAGCCAATTCGCCAATGCGCCCCACGTCCATTCAGACCGACCAGATTTACGACACCCGTCTTGCAGAGGTCCAGGAGGGCGATACGTCCACCATGCCTTGCATGAGGCGTCCTCCATCGATGGCCGCAATGCTCGCTGTGCTCGAGTCCGCGCGAAAGGTCGAGACATCGTTCCTCGCCGTGATTGCCTGGTATCGCGACGTTGCCATCGCCGAGCTCGATGGATGCACCGCGCGCGAACTGGTAGCCAACGGGCGCGCGGCCGACGTCATCGACTTTCTAAGCGACATCCAGCAGGGGGGGAGGGACTAGTTTTCGCCTGGCTGTGATGTTGCGGACAAAGACCGATCGCATTGTCGTCGGTGTCGCGCGTGGCCAGCTGTATCGTGGCATAACATCGGCGCACTTGGCTTGACTGGTAGCAAGCGGTTGATCCCTAGCCATCCGCGAGGGATCAGTTGCCTCGGGCCGCGGTATCGCGCTTTTGCGCGATCCGCCGTTCAAGCCTCAACCTGGCCCAAATAACCCTAGTGCTGGCTGCGCGGGGGCCAATGGGTGCCCTCTGCCCGATTGCTTTGGGCACCACGGGTGAGAGGATCGTTGCCCTCTCCGATCAAGGCTCGCGCACAAATTGGTCGATCAGCGCCGTGGTTCTCGCGGGTTGCTCCTCCATGACCCAGTGGCCGGAGCCAGCAATGACCCCTGCCGTAACGTCAGTCGCAACGTTGCGAAGGTTCTCAGCCATGCGCGTGCCATACGACTTCTCGGCGCCAAGGGCGAGCACTGGTATAGCCAGCTTACCGTGGCTCGAAAGTAGCGCTTGATTGTCGATGGCGTCTTGCGGAAATGCCGCGAACTGCGCAAAAGCATCATGGATGGCATGAGGTCGGGCGTAGAGCGTCGCGTAGTGCTTGCGAGTTGCTTCGTCGATATTTGCAGGGTTGGCTGACAACTCGTTCCAGAAGCGGTCGAGATAGATACGTTCGCGGCCGGCGACTAAACGCTCTTCGTCCGGTCCGTGAAAATTGAAATGCCAAGTGCGAGGGGAGCGCAATTGCGCGTCCCAATCCCCAATGCCAGGCAGAGGGGCGTCAATAGCTACCCAGCGCGTTACTCGGCTGGGGTGCTGAACAACGAATGCGTAGGCAACCATGTTGCCGATGTCGTGGCTGACCAACGCCACTTGGTCGACGTGCAGCTGGTCAAGCAAGTCGGCGATGTCTTGACCCTGATTCTTCTTCGTGTAGCCATCAGGAGCAGGGTCGGACAGCCCCAGACCGCGAAGGTCGGGAACGATAACGGTGTGATCTTTCATCAGGGCGACAGCTGCTGGCTGCCACATGTCGCCGGTATCGCCGAAGCCGTGAAGCATTAGTACTGCCGGGCCATGGCCACCCACGCGAACATAAAGATGTGTGCCATTGGTTTGGATCAGCTGATCGTGAAAAGCCTTGGGGTAGGAGGGCACGCCGGCGTGTACCAACCCACTGATGCCAAGCAGCCCAGCTGCGAGAATAAGGTAACGACGCATAGCGGTTCTCTCTTTGCGCATATAAGTTTGCCTGGAGAGTGTGGACTCTCCAGGCAAACAGGTCAGAGCTGGCTCATACCGCCGTCGACGACGATTTCGGTGCCGACAATGAACGCGGACTCCGGCGCGGTGAGGTGCAGCACGGTGGCTGCAATCTCCTCCGGACTCCCGAATCGGCCAAGTGGGATCTGGGACTGAATCTGGGCTGCCACGGTTTCCAGCGTTGCTGCATCCACGCCAAGCTTGCCGTAGATGGGGGTGCTAACCGGCCCGGGACTCAGCACGTTCACGCGTGCGCCGCGCGGCAGCAGTTCGGCCGACAGCGTGCGTGCCAGGCTGATCAGTGCCGCCTTGCTGGCCGCATAGATTGACGTGTCTGGCATGCCGATGCGGGCATTGATCGATCCATTGATGACTACCGCCGCCCCTTTGTTAAGGAGGGATTGCAGAGCTTGCAGCTGAAAGTACGGCCCTTTGGCGTTGGTATCGAAAATCTGATCCCACAGCGACTCGGTGGCATTGTCGAGCGAGGCGAACTTTGCGACCCCGGCGTTGACGAAGATTGCATCGAGACGAAGGCCACGACCCGACAGATCGTCGGCCAGCGTCTTGGCAGCAGGGAGCGATCCTGCGTCGTTGACGATTCCAATAGCACTTGTGCCAATGGATTTCGAGGCCTGATCAAGGGCCGCTTTGTCACGGCCTGTGATGACGACGCGGGCGCCTTCTTCGGCGTATGCCTTGGCCGCAGCCAGGCCGATACCGCTGCTGCCGCCGGTGACGAGTACGGTCTTGTCGGAGAAACGTTTCATTTGATGATCCTTGTTGGGGGAGGGAAGGGACAAGGAGATGGTGCGCTCGGGAACATCCATAGTCGTTCCACTAGAACGATGCACATGTTCGAAGATATCGAACATGTCTTCAGGCCGACAGCCCTGCCGCCAAGACTCAATTCGTTATTGGCTGGCGACGCACACGGGGTGATCAAATGGCCTGTCGCTCTGCGGTTTGCCTAGCCACGATGGGGGTAGGCAAACCACGCCGACGTCTTCACGTGGCGGCGCGCCCAACCGAGGCACCGCCATCGACATACAGCGTCTGCCCGGTAATGAACGAAGCATCGTCCGAAAGCAGGAACTCAACCGCGGCGGCGAGTTCGTCAGGTTTTCCTAGCCGCCGCATCGGGACAAACGAGAGGAAACGCTGCTCAGCCTCGCTTCCCCGAGGCGTGTTGGAGCGAAAGAGCTCAGTTTCAACCGGTCCAGGTGCCACGGCATTGACCGTGATCCCAGACTCCGCCAACTCCAAGCCCCAGGTGCGAGTAAAGCTGTTTACTGCAGCTTTGGCCGCGCCGTACGCGGTTCGCTGTGCGAATCCTAGCGCGACAAGACTCGTAATATTCACAACGCGTCCCCAGCCCTTGGCACGCATCTGTGGCAAAAGAGCTTGCACAGTTTGTAAGGTTGGGACGAGATTGACCCGGAGAATGTCATCGAGATCATCGAGGTCGACGTCACCGACTGGCGCCAGCTTCACGTAGCCGACGTTGTTGACAACCCCATCAAACGAGTACATGCCCAGAAGGCGCGTCAGGGCCTCGTCGGTGGCACGGCGATCGCCGAGGTCGGCGGATACCAGCGTTCCAGGAAAGCTGGGGTCATCCGCGTTACGGGCAAGGCCGATGATTTGATGCCCCGCATCGGCCAGCCGGGAAGAGATTGCTCTTCCAATGCCCTTAGTTGCGCCTGTTACGAGGAATGTGCGACGAGACATGGTTTCTACTCCGGATTCACTTCACTAGGTTGGGTCGGGCTCTCGAGCCGCAGGCCCCTCTGGATGGCGATCCGATTCGTATCGGATGCCATAATTTCAGCGGCACGTCACAGATCGTTGGCATGCACATTTCGAGCGAGCTTCCTGCCCGCCAGCGCGCAAGCGGGGCAAAAGCCGAGAATTCCGGTTATGCCGAAGCCTGCGCCGGCAATCGCCACAAGCCAGCTCCATGGCGATGCGAGGAATGCCAATCCCGAAATGATGATCAACGCCGCGATGAGCATGCGGACCATTCGCTCCCACGCCGGGAGATTCTTGACGAAGAAGGCTGTTCTGACGAATGACATAAACTGACTCCCGTGTGGTGTGGCGATACCTGAAAGGGAAGGCGCCGGGCAGCTTCCCATCACGTTGATGCTTTGACGCCGTCAGGCGCTCGAATCTCGGGCACCTCGTGAGAAAGCATGGTCCGTGGCACGTAGTGCGGATTGAACAAAAGTCGCATCACTTTTCGATTCAAACGAGTTAGCGCGGAAATTTTTGATGGCTCATAGCAAGCAGCAACGCGCATCAATCCATTAGCCTGAACCCAGGAGGGCAATAAGGCCTGTAATGGTGATCAGTGAGAGCAGAGTGGACATTAAGATGCTTCCCGCGACCGCCTGTGCATCCCTTCCGTACATGTTTGCGAGCATGTATGGACCTGTGCCTGTTGGTAGTGCGGCGATGACCACAGCCACTCCGGTCAATGCCGGTGAAAGGTGAAACACCATGTGAGCGAAAACCCAAGTCACGGACGGCTGACCGAAGAGCTTGAGAGCCACTAGCGGTGACACCTTCGACCATCGGGTAGGTTGGCGCTCCTCACCGATGAAGGCGCCCAGCGACACGAGTGCACAGGGGCTGGCTGCATCGGAAAGGTACTTGAGAAAATGATCCGCCCCCGTGGGGACAGTCGAAACAGTTGCGCCATAGATCACCCCGACAACCGGGGCCATCACCATAGGATTACGCACGACGGACACCAACGATTTTCGAAGGATATGCAAGCCGCTCCCTTGGTTCTGACTCCATTCCATCAACGCGACCGATACCCCAAACAGTGCGCACACCGTCACGATCGCGCTGATGGTGACTGAGGTCAGGCTGGATGGACCAAATGCAGCGAGGCACAAGGGGAATCCAATGAAACCCACATTGGCGTAGGACGCGTTGAGTCCGCCTAGACTTGCGTCTGCCAAATCGTGACCCCGCCGTCGCCCCTGAGCGATGGCCGCCACAAAGATGACGCCGCAGCCGATCCCAAAAGCAGCAGTGAAACCTGGTTGCGCTAGATCGGACCAACTAGCCGTCGCCATGATGCGAAAGAGCAGTGCGGGCATGGCGACGTACACGACAAACCGGTTGAGCTCTGCGGCCGCCGTTGGGCCCAGCCACTGCTTGCGCCGAGCGAGCCAGCCCGCACCAATCAGAGCAAAGACGGGCAAAACGATATTGAGAAGGACGTTCATGATGAGTTGGTCAGCCGGGACTGCCGCGATGCCTGGTCGGCGCTACGCGCCTTCGAAGCTTTGGATCAGACGATCAGCCGTTCCAGCCCTTCAAGAAGTCCAGCAGCAGCTCGTTTACGATCTCAGGCTGCTCTTCCTGGACAAGGTGACCCGCACCCGGGACAGCGTAGGTGCGCAGGTCGTCCGCCATCTCCGCCCACACTGCCGGCATATCAAACATCTTGCCGACGCCATCGAACTCCGCCCCCCACAATGAAAGCGTAGGGACGCGGATCTTTGTATCTGCATCCGCCATGTCCTGGGTGACGTCCACGCTATTGGCGCGGTAGTCGGCTAGCGCCCCACGGACCGCTCCTGGCTGGCGATAGGCATCAACGTAGGTGGCGATGTCTTCCTTAGTAAAGGCAGCCTTGTTGTGGCTCCACGCTGAGAAGAAGTAGCGAAGCCATGCCTCTTCCCGGCCCTCGATAAGCGCCTCGGGCAGATCCGGGACGAGATGAAACATGAAGAACCAGTACACCTTGGCCATCTTGGCGTTGAATTCACGCGCCACAATGCGGGTGGGCACATTGTCCATGACCACCAGTCGATCCAGTGCCTCAGGGTGGTCCTTGGCAAAACGAGTGGCGACGCGAGCGCCCCGGTCATGACCCACAAGGGCGACCTTCTCAAGGCTGAGTGCACGCATAAGCTCGCGCAGATCCAGTGCCATGTTTCGCTTGTCGTAGCCATCCACCGGCTTGTCCGTTTTGCCATATCCGCGCAAGTCTGGGGCGATCACGCGGTATTGACGCGACAGCGCTGCGATCTGGTGTCGCCAGCCATAGTTGGTTTCAGGAAAGCCATGCAGAAGCACGACGGGCGCGCCTTCTCCTGCCTCAATGAAGTACTGATTGATGCCGTTGGCCTGTATGTTTTTCGACTGGATCTTTGACATGATTTTTCTCCGCAGAACACCGCGCCCGTATCCACGATACGTGCCAACAATGATCTGAGCTTGAGAGAGGTTTAGTTGGGCGACGTGGTGCCCAGCATGGTGATGGCGGGTCCGACCAGGCCTTCAATGAGGCCCTTTTCAGGCCGCACGCGAGCGAGCACGCGCATGCCCATTAGGATGGCGAGGAAAGCACGCGCCAGATCTTTGGGTTCTTTGGTGCGGTCGATTGCCCCAGACGCCTGGCCGGCCTGCAGGCAACGAAGGAAAAAGGTTTCGATGAGCCTCATTTCTTCGGCGACAAGTTCCTGAAGATCCGCGTCTTCGGCGGTGGCCTCGATGGCGCTGTTCACCAGCATGCAGCCGCGATGTTCCGCGTCGCCGAGGGATACTCGGGCCATTTCTTTCAGGAAAGCCACGATCGCCTCCCGAGGCGGATGCCGGGCCTCGATGCGGGTGATGCGTTCGTGTAGCGTTCGAGCCAAGTAGCGGTTGAGCACCGTGAGGAACATCGTTCGCTTGTCGCCAAACGCGTGATACATGCTGGTCGCTGTGATACCAGCCTCACGGGACAAGTCTCGCGTGGACGTGGCACCGTAGCCTTTAGCCCAGAAGAGTCCTTCTGCGATATCCAGCACGTCGTCTTCGCTGAATTGTTTGTGCCGGCCCATGTGTTGCGCGTCCAGGATCTGTTCTGGGAATACTGTATCAGTCGGTACATTAATATAGTGTATCGATCGATATAATATTTTTTCATAAGCGAGGGCAACGGACGACGGAAGAGGCGCCAGCTTCGTCGGCCGGGCACTGGCATGGAACAAAAAAACCTCCAGCCGGTGACGCGCTGGAGGTTTTTGGGTGAGGATTTCCTTGTCAGGTTATCCGCTCAGTCACCGAAGACAGCGATCTGCGAGTCGCCGCGGGCGATAGCAGTCGCACAGCAAACGCCGCAAGGCATAGAACGCCGAGGGTGAAGACAATGTCGCCCGGCACGCGCAACCAGACCAGCGTCTGCATCAGCGACGAGTGCACGATGGCCGGGGAACGGGCATACCAAAGGCCATGTTCCACGCTCGCCCATGCCTGGTAAATGCCGGACGGTAGCAGTGACATGAAGACCATCATGCCGAGACCAATGTTCAGCAACCAGAACATCGGCTTCAGCCACTCGTCGGGCCAATGCCCCTTGGGGGCCAGACCACGCAAACAGAACAACGTCAGGCCAATGCCGAGCATGCCGTACACCCCAAACAGCGCCGCGTGGCCATGCGCGGGGGTGAGGTTGAGACCTTGCACGTAGTAAAGCGAGATAGGCGGGTTGATGGTGAAGCCAAGGAGGCCCGCGCCCACGGTATTCCAGAAGCCCACTGCGACAAAGCACAGGATGGTCCACCGATAGGAAGCGACCCATGGTGCAGCCTTACTACGTTGATAGTTACGCCACCCCTCAAAGCCGATCAGGGCCAGCGGCACCACCTCCAGCGCAGAGAACATCGCGCCAAAAGCAATCACCGCGGTGGGTGTTCCTGTGAAGTAGAGGTGGTGAAGCGTGCCCAGAATGCCGCCGAACAGGAACACGATGGTTTCCAACACGATCGCGGTGTTAGCCGTGGTGGCGCGGATCAGGCCGAGGCGAGAGAAGATCAGAGCGATCACCGCCGTGGCAAAGACCTCGAAGAAGCCTTCGACCCACAGATGCACCAGCCACCAGCGCCAGTACTCGATCATGGAGTAATGAGTGCGTTCCCCCCAGGCCAACGAAGTGGCATAGAACAAGCCGATGCATGTCGCCGCCACGAACACCATGGCGATGAGTCCACGACTTTCGGAGGGTCGCTTCAGCGCTGGCCAGAGGCCACGAGCCATAAGTAACAACCAGAACATGAGCCCGATGAACAGCAGGATCTGCCACACGCGTCCCATGCTGGTGTAAGCCAGGCCCTGGTTGCCTAGCCAGAACGCGTAATGGAAGCCCAGCTTTTCGAGGGTTCCCACCCATCCGCACAGTAACGAACCAACAACAACGAACACCAGGGCGCCGAACAGGGCATTCACCCCCAAGCGTTGATGCCTCGGTTCATGGCCAGAGAGCGCTGGTGCAATATACAGGCCAGTAGCCAACCACGCCGTTGCTATCCACAGCACGGCGAGCTGGGTGTGGATGGTTCGACTGGCGACAAAGGGAAGTATCGACGCGAGTGGCAAGCCGAAGAAACTACGCCCCTCCACGGCATAGTGCGCTGTGATCACCCCCATGGATATCTGAAGCAGCATCAGGGCGATCACCACGTAGAAATATTTCTTGGTGGCGCGCATGGATGGCGTCGGCTTGAGGTCAAAGAGCGGATCGGACTTGGGCGGTGAAGGGTCGCCTTCTTCATGTTGGGAGACGTGATACCAGACCATGCCAGCGATACAGGCAATCAGTCCGATGATGCTGGCAATGGACCACATGCCATTGGCGGTGGTTGGCACGTTGTCGACCAAGGGTTCATGGGGCCAGTTGCTGGTGTAGGACAGATGCGTTTCACCCGGCCGGTTCGTTGACGCCGCCCAGGCGGACCAGAAAAAGAAGGCGGGGAGCGCCTTCAGGTCCTCCGCTGACGTCAGCGACGCTGGCATCATGGCGTACTGTTTTCGCAACTCATCGAGTGTTGGGTCGTTACCAAATAGTCCTGAGTAGTGCTCAGCAACCGCGGCTATGGCAGCCGCCCGGTCCGTTGAGACGGTCAAGGTACCGGTTGCGGGGTTGTATGTATTCGTGCGCAGGGCTTCTTTGAGTCGCGCAGCAAGTGCGCCTTGAGCGTCGGCCGGGAGTGTGTCGAATGATCCGTGGTAGTCCCGCTTAGCCCAGGCATCACGCAGGGTTAGCGCTTCCCGATGCAGCCAGTCGGCGGACCAGTCAGGTGCGATGTAACTGCCGTGGCCCCATACGGTGCCCATCTGCTGGCCGCCAGCCAGAAGCCAGGCTTGTTGCCCGCGCTGAATCTGTTCCGCGGTGAAAAGTGTCCGACCATCGCTTGTAGCCACGCGCTGTGGGATAGGGGGGGCTGCGAGATAGATCTCGCGGCCTAGCCAGCCCAGCACCGCAAATGAAGCGAAGAACATTATGGCGAGCCATCGCCATAGCTTTCGCGTTGATTGCATGAAACGTCTCCTACCAAAAATTAGGATGTCTACAAAGATATATTTAGAATGCAACTTATAAGGTAGTGATACTCGATATCCATGAGGATTCCTGGGGTGGGGGGGGGCAGGGCCCGCGAGCGCGGGCCGGGAGGGTCAGGCGATCTGTAGCAGTGCGGCTAATGGACGGGGTTTGCTGAGGAGATCAGCTAAGGTGTACTTGTCGAGGACCTGGTACATGGCCTCGACCGCTTCGCCGAAAATTCCCTTGAGCCGGCAAGCCGGCGCGATGCGACAGCACGATGTCGCTGGATCGAAGCACTCGACTAAGGCGCTCGATGACTCGGAGGCGCGTACCAACTCGCCAATGGAAATCGCTGCGGGATCCCGGGCAAGCTGCATGCCGCCGCCCTTGCCGCGGACAGTAGTCAAGTACCCCTGGTGAGAAAGCCAGTTAATGACCTTCATGAGGTGGCTGTCTGAGATGCCGTAAGCGGCCGCGATGTTGCCGCGCGTGGTCAGCGTTCTATCGTTGAGCCCGACGTACATCAACGTCCGCAAGCAATAGTCGGTAAACGTGTTGAGTCGCATGACATTCACTAAAGTAGCATTTAAGATGCATCTTAATCTTGTCGAAGCGGAAAGAAAAGGATGCCTCTCGTCGCAACCAGCTTATGGGTCTACGGAGACGTCTTGCCCAGGATCAAATTACTGTGGACGTTACCCTCGGTGCCGTGTCCTGCGGCGACGCAAGTAGGCGCTTCGATCGGACCGCCGGTGGAGGTTCGATGGTGGCCGAGGACGAAGCCTCGATGGCGCGTAAAGCGCAATGAGAACCTGTTGTGGCAGCCCCGATTCTGATGTGAATCAATGCCCCCAGTGACTCGATAAAGAAAGCTGGCCAGAGAACTTCACGAGAGCGACAACATGACTCACGTTGTGACCGATAACTGCATAAACTGTAAGCACACGGATTGCGTTGAGGTATGCCCTGTTGACTGTTTCCATGAAGGTGCGAACTTCCTCGTGATCGACCCCGACGAGTGCATCGATTGCACGCTCTGTGTGGATGAGTGTCCCGTCGATGCAATCTATGCTGATCACGAAGTTCCAGCTGGGCAAGAGCACTATCTTTCGATCAACGGTGAGTTAGCAAAGCAGTGGCCCGTCATCAGCGCAAAGATTCCGGAGCTGCCTGAGGCGGCTGAGTGGGATGGTCGCCCCAACAAATTGGTGCTGTTGATCCGTTGACGCATCTAGAGCCGGGTTGGTTGCGACTGATCCACTCCGGTCAAGTAATTGGCCATGGATTCGTCAAGGACCATGGAATTCGTGTGGCAAAGAACCGGCAAACCAGCGCCCTTCGTCGGCATAAAGCGTGCTCGCAAAGTCTCGCCACCGACTAGGTCGCTGACGGTCGCTCCTGTGCTCGAGGTCGCCTGATCTGTACCGGTTCGACACGAACCTTTAAGCAATTGAGCGAACCACGCCACCATCGACGCGAATGGATGCACCCGTTGTAGCTGAGGCCTGCGTGGATGCGAGGTAGACGCACATATTCGCCACCTCCTCCGGAGTTGCTAGTCGCTGGATCAGCGAGGTCGGGCGGTGCGTTAGGATGAAGTCGCGCTCCACATCGTGCACGGAAGCGCCCTCAGTGGCTGCAATCTTTTCAAAAAACTGGCTAACTCCCTCGGAACGCGTTGGGCCAGGAAGCACTGCATTCACAGTAACGCCGGTGCCGGCAAGTGTTTCGGCAAGACCGCGAGCCACTGCCAATTGAGCGGTCTTCGTCGTTCCATAGTGGACCATTTCAGAAGGGATCTGCAGAGCGGATTCACTGGAAATGAACTGGATTCGTCCCCATCCCTTTTGAATCATCCCTTGCGCATAGTGACGTGATAGGCGTACGCCCGATAGAACATTGACCTCAAAGAAGTGCACCCAGTCATCATCGGGGATATCGAAGAACGGCTTAGGCTCGAAGATGCCGAGGTTATTCACAAGAATGTCCGCTGCTGGCTCACGTTCGATGAGGTTCCGGATACCGTCTGCTGTACCCAGGTCGCCGGCGACCCCCGCAACGTCCGCATGAGGTGACTGGTCGAGAATCGTCTTGATGGCCTGGTCCACGCGACTTTGGGTTCGCCCCGTAATGATCACGCGCGACCCGGCATTCGAAAGTCCAACGGCTATGGCCAAGCCGATACCTCCCGTTGAGCCAGTGATCAAGGCATTACAGCCGGTCAGGTCGATGTCCATGTTTGGCTCCAAAGGGAGATTCGGTTTGGCATGTCTCGCCAAGTGACTGACTATTAAGCTTGTATAGCAGGCTGAGATATGTGAGTCCGTGATGATCAGGTGAGATGGAGTGGCTGGATGGCTCCGCAGGTGTGGTAACTAGCGTGTGCGGACAGGAACAATCGACTCGAGCGACTTTGGCGTTATCGCTGACCATGTGGTGTGCATCCGTTTAGGATCCCCAGAGCACGCGGCGGTTGCTAGAACAAAAGTAGCGCGACTGACATCTTATTTCCCATGCGTCAGCTACAGAACCGAAACAGAAGTGTCCAGAGGTTACGCCGGACGGCGCCCGACTCTGTCGCGCCGAGCACAGCGATGCTCGCCGACCCACCCGTTAGAGTGTGAAGCCGAGACCGGCTAACGCCATCGTTTCTCCGCGATTGGGATCGTGAAGGCCTCCGTTGGAGATATGGCGAAGCTGGAAGCTGAAACGCCGCCCCTGCCATCCGAGCGTGCTTACAAACTCGTAAGGGCTGCTTAACGCTTGAGTCGGCTGGTGGTTGTAGGCCAGCTCAAAGCCAAAGAACAGCGGCTGATACCACGTTTGCTGGCTTCCTATGTGTAAGCGCCCCCCTCCGGCGAGCAGCTCCGCATTGTGTGAGGTCCGATAGCAGCTTGGCTCGTACCGGGGAATGTTCCGACGTTCAATCCAACCCAGCGATAGCACAGGCTGCCAGGTGATTGCTGCGGTGCCGATGGCACGTTGCATTCCCATGATTTCAGTGAAGATGGCGGTAGCATTACGGCCATCCATGTAGCTTGGTCCTGCCTGCAATTCAATGCGAGGTTCGTAGGCGGTGGCGATCATGGTTGGCATGGCCAGAAAACAAGCGGACAAAGCACGCGAGGCTATGGACCAGCCCTTGGAAAAGGTATCCGACATAGTTTCCTACAATTATTGTAGATAAGTTCGTGGCATATTCATTCCGCCGTTGACGATGATCATCGGTGTCAGATTTGCATTCGTCGTCGAGCGTTGCCGAATACTGATGCGCCTTGAATTCCACGGCTTGGATGTTCTGCCTTGGTGTTGGACTTTTCGGACGTGATGTGAATTATCACCGGGCGATCGCCATTCGCCGGTTCGCGCCGGGGCCGGTGCGTTCGGCACCTGCATCTAAGTCGATCGGTCTGCTTTTCGCTGGACGCTGGCGTATTGCGGGACCAACGCGGGGCGTCGTCAGTCTTGTGTCAGGGGTGCGATGCACGTCCGAAATCGCCCTCACCGAACGCCAGTGTCCGAAGTGCGCATCGGATCAACGTGCGCCGTGCTGCCAGCGAGAAGGACAGGACCTGCGCCGGATTCTGTTTGTGAAGCGTTCCGATTACGATTGCGCGCGCCTTGTCAGCAGTGCGCCGTCTGCTTTTACATGTAGCTACTGCTGGGAGGCGGTATGGGGTTGGTCGGTACTCAATCTCGTTGGGAACGGATATCACGGACGGTTCTCAGAGCGAAGCGGGGCGCTGTATTGACTGCAGTGCTGCTGCGCCAAATCAATCCGGTGGCGCGACCGGCGCGCTATGTTGCCTCGTTTGGCCGGACAGCCCTCGGGACAATCTGGGCGGCAGCGATGTTATTGGGTGGGTCGCTCACAGCCTGTGCCCAGGAGGCGTCGCCTCCAATCTGGCGAATCGACCACTTCAAGCACACTGGATTCTCGGAGGACCAGGGTGCGCCCACGGATGTCTCTTCAATGGCCCAGACGAGAGATGGCTATCTCTGGGTGGGTAGCGCGGGCCAAGGTTTGGTCCGATTCGATGGGCTGAGATTTGTTCCATTTAGCCCAGCGCATGGGGAACACCTGCTATCCCCTCAGGTGGCGGCCCTCTTCGCAGCCGCGGACGGCGGCCTCTGGATGGGATATGAGTTCCAAGGGGCGAGCCTTCTGAAGGGAGGGCATCTGACGCATTACACCGTTTCCGACGGTTACACAGTGACAATCACGAGCAATATTTTTGAAGGCTATCGCGGTCGGATCTACGCAATAGGTAATGATCGATTCATCGCCATGAGCCAAGGAAGATGGTCTCCAGTCGTACGCGACGAGCCTCAGAGGCGTGTGCATGCCGCTGTTGTCGATGGCAAAGGGGGAATATGGCTGGCTGGGGAGGATCGTCTTTACTGGTGTAGTGAGGACGATTGCCATATCGAAGATGTTCACGTTGAAACACCGCATCGCATCATCAGCATGGCAATATCACCCGAGCATGTGCTCTATGCGAGCGAAGCACTGGGTGTTATCCGCCGCTTCCGGATCGAAGGCGTTCACCTAACCGAACTTGCGGCGGTCCCCGTGTTCTCTGTATCACCGTCATTCGACCGACACGGAGGAGTGTGGCTGCCTTCACTCGGGCACGGAGTGTTACGGCTTGCCGGCCAAGCTATAACCCATGATGACATTCAAAAGTCGCCGCCGGCGGACACGTACGGAAAAGCGGATGGGCTTACTGGCGACTATGTTTGGCCATCACTCGTGGATTCTGAGGGGGACATCTGGGTTGGTACGCAGTATGGGGTTGATCGATTTCGACAGGTCTCGCTCGTTAAAGTCGTCGCGCCATCTGGGCTTCAATCACCGAAAGTTGTGCCCGGAGCGCGGAGTGAGGCCTGGGTGGGCAGTGGCCTACCGCTTATGCGATGGGATGGCTCCACGCTGAAGCCCACGACTGTGGGTGCGTACGCTTTCGGCATGTGCACCGACGCCACTACTGGCAAGAGTTGGTTGGCATATTCGGACGGGTTGTGGGAGTTGACGGATCTAGGCCCCAAGCATGTTGCGCCGGCACCGTCCTCCCTTAAGGTAACCGCCACACAAATGGCTTGCGGGAATAATGGCCAGATCTTCGCCTTCTATCAGCTGCCTGTCGGTAGTTTTGAGTGGTCGGATGGACGATGGAAGCGACGCCCTGAACTTGATATTCCCAGCATGATTGTTGCAGCGCCCGATGGCCGATTCTTTGTGGGACGCAAGCCGGGCCGCCTTGTAGTCATCAATGGAGCCGAACGACGCGAGTACGGTCGAGCCGATGGCTTGAACATCGGGAATCCCAAGGCAATGGCGACGTTCCAAGGCGCGTTGGTTCTGGGCGGCGACGAAGGGCTGGCCTTCTTCAAAGACGACCACTTCCACGCACTCGTGCTGGCTGGACCAAGACCACTCAAAGACGTTACCGGACTGGCGTTCGACGATTCGGGGGCACTTTGGGTTCATATGCCCGATGGCGTTGCGCAGATAGCAGGCCGGGATATTACCGCTGCGGTGAGCGACCCCAGTCACAAATTAAGCTTTCGCTGGCTCTCATCCATCGACGGCATGCCTGGTGTGCCGGCTCAGGATGTTCCCATGCCTTCCCTGTCCCAAGGGGGCGATGGCCGCCTTTGGTTTACGTCGCAATCCGGTATCGCGTGGCTGGACCCTAGAGATCTGGTCACAAATACGGTGCCACCAAGACCGCGAATTGAGGCGCTCGTTGTCGATGGCGTCCGGTATCCCGTGGAACAGACCGTGAAGGTCCTGCCTCCGCGCCCTCGATCCGTCGAGATTGATTTCAACGCACCACTGTTGAGAGCCGCCGAAAGTGGGCGATTTCTCTATCGCCTCGAGGGTGTGGATAGGGATTGGCAGGAGGCCGGCAGCAGACGCGAGGCGTTCTACTCAAATCTCGGCCCGGGCGATCACCGGTTCCATCTTCGGGTGGCAAATGAGAACGGCGTCTGGAATGACGCTGACTCGAGTCTAACGTTTCATATTCAACCCGCTTTCTATGAAACCTGGTGGTTTCGAGTCTTCTGCGGCCTAATGCTGGTCGGCGCAGCATGCATTGGCTACGTGCTGCACATTCGACAAGTCACGGCCAGGCTGCGGATCCGAGAAGACGAACGTATGCGCATTGCGCGCGATCTCCATGACACCTTGCTTCAGAGCGTTCAGGCCATGCTCGTCAGGGTCGAAACGATTAAAGATCGAACAAGTGACCTTTGGGCGAGGACGGAAGCTGAGCGAGTTGCGGACTGGGGGCGGCAAGCGGTCTCGGATGGCCGAACAAAGGTGGCCCGACTGCGATCCGATGATGACGAGGCCTATTCACCGATTGCCGAGGTGCTTGAGATTGTCCGCGACCTGAGTGAGTCCGCGGGGATCGTTCTACACACCCACCTTACGGGTGGCGAGCCGTCGTTGAACTCCTTGGCTGCGCATGAGGTTGCCAATGTGATTCGGGAGATATCGAACAATGCGCTGCGTCACTCCGGCGGCAAGAATTTGTGGATTTCGATCAACCATGGAAACCGCGATTTCGTAGTCTCAATCAAAGATGACGGCCACGGAATCGACGAATCGATTCGTGCAAGCGGCGAGAAGAGCGGGCACTGGGGGTTAAAGGGCGCCCGTGAGCGCATTTGCAGCTTAGGTGGCACGCTGTCCATCCAGACCACCGGTTCATTGGGCACGGAAATCACCGTTCGCGTGCCGACCCGTCGACTGCATCAGCGGGCCTAGGGAGCTCGTGGCGTCGCGTGAAATGGCAGTGAGGGATCGTGTGACCCCTCGTGTATGACGCTCGCCCGATCCCTCGTGCCATAGCCTCCAAAGTTGAATGCCGGCGATCTGCCGCCGAATGGCCATTACTGTTGACAGCGACTTCCCATGGCTCGGGCATCCCGTCTGCTTGTGTCGGAAGTAACTCCGCATCAAGCGCCGGCCCGGCGTCGGTTGACGACTCCGGCGGCGTAAGTACGATCTTTCTGGGAGGCTCCATCTGGCGCCCCGGCCACGGGTCGACGTGCGCATTTTCGACCCAAAACTACCCCGGGGCCTGACTAGGGAAGGGTGCCTGCCGCGCCCATGGCCGCTAACCGACAATCCTGCTTTCGACCCAAGGCAGGCATTGGTGTCGCTACGGCCTCGACGGCTACGCCCCTTGCGCTGATCGTGGCTCGGCCGGACCATGCATGCAAGGCAGTTGGAGGGTTGATCCGTGTCTCTAGCAGCACCAGAAGAGTTCGTCTTTGGGGCGTGCATGGTCCAGGTTTACACCTCGCCCATGGCTCCGCCTGGTTCCGTAGGGTGGGTGGGGGCGTGGGAGGTTTACACTCTCCCGTGGTACAGGGCGAAGAAACCTATCCATCTTGGACAGACAGATGTCGAGTCCAGCTCTGAACTGGCCCTAGCGTCCGCTTCCAGCCCGGAGCCGGCAATTGGTTTACTCTGGGCAAGTGAAGCTCGGTACATCTTCCCCTCGGTTTGGTTCCGGGCACGGTTGATGGGCCGAGCTTCCATCGCCTCGGGGTGCAGTCTGCTTTTGACCCACGACGGACATACTGAAAGCTGAAGGCGTGGTGACAAGGCGTAGGGGCGAGTCGTGCGAGCAGGGATAAACGTTTCATGTGCCTGGTGCGAGCGAAAGACCTTGATGTCGATCTGGAACCTTATGCCTTCACCTTCGACGGCGCGTGTTTCAGTGAGATGCGAGCATTGCCGGCTCAGTTCGACAATACCTTGGCCAGTGTCCGTGACGCTGTCCTTGTCAGCACTGTTCTTCAGTCTTGTCGCGCTCGTTTGTGCTTCGAAGTGGCTGAGTGATCTGCCGGCATTGGCTTTCATCATTCTGCTGGTATCGCCTTCGGTAACCATCCCGGCTCTGGTAGGTGCATACGTTTTTTTGGTCAGGAGCCATATGGGTCGGTATCGCCTATGACGGTAATGTCCGCTTCCGACCCAAAGCGGACCTTGCGGTGGTGGGCTATCGTAGGTGGGAGCCAGGCGAACAGGGGGGAGGGTGATGCGCCAATACAGGACGTGGTTTGCTCTGTCTTTCTTTTGGGTTCCTCTGATCGTGGCGCTGCTTTTGAATCCCGGGCGCAACGGAAGTCATCTCCCGTCCCTCGGTAGTCCTCAATTAGCACTGCTCGGGTTTTGCGGCCTTTTGATGGTGGTCTATTTTCTGGCCAATGTCAGCGCGGAGAGATTTCGGGCGGTCTGCTGCAAGCGTGACGTAGCCTCCTGGTCCACCGTGGGACAAGCATGGTTCTCGTTGGCCCTCGGGCTAATGGCCGTGTGGTGGTCAGCAACTAGTCTGCTGAACCGCTAAGGTCCGCTTTCGACCCAAAGCGGACCTTGCGAACTGGGCACGGGAAGGCCAGTCGCCATGAAAACCCGGAACTAAAGCGACAGCCACGAGGATTGGTTCCCATCAAATCGGAAGAGTATCGGCCCTGGGAAGGCGGCGTCTTCTTCGGATAGCAAAACCGTCTCGAGCCAAGCTTCAACTCGCCAACCCTCACCCGCGGTCATTAGTTCGAGCGCTGTCTGGCCATCGAACACTCGAATTGGCGTGCAATGAAACCACTGCCAGACCGCCGCGCGGTCTGGCTCAAGGCGATCAGCGAGCAAAAAAATTCGACGGGTTAGGCTATTGGCCACGACTTAGAACGTATAGCCCAAGGCAACAAAGTAGCTCTCAGCACGCTTACCGTTGACCATCGGGCTGTCCTGCACCGCGCTGGGCAGTGCTGTGTAGCGTGCACCACCCGAGACGCTCCACTTCGACGTGAATTTGTAGGACGCCACAATACCTACGTAGGGAAGTGTGCCGCCGCCTGGCCGGTAAGAAGGTAGCCCGCTGCGCAGCGCCTCGCTATCACTTACGCCGTAGTAGTAGTTGTTGAGCTCGCCCGTCATGTACGTGGCGCCTACGGTGGGTACAAAACGCCAGTTGCCATGCACCCACGGATAGCTGTAGTTAGCATCGAAGGAGTCGCCACCACCATGGCCGGTGATTTCCTTCTGGGCAGTGACTTGCACTATGCCCCAGCTATCGTGATGCCGCCATGCAACACCACCCAATCCCGATAGCTTACGGTCGGAAAGCAATCGCAGCTGAGGGTTGGTGGTATCCGTGTGGTCGAACTGATTTCCGAGAAGAGAAACGACGGCCGACAGTTCATCATGATCGCTATTGAGAAACTTGTAGCCGAAGCTGATGCCGCGAAAGTAGATCGACTTTCCTTCGTAGCTGACAAGCGGGAGCGGCCACGGAGTCTTGTCGTAATTGCGGTAGGGGCTCGGGCTCCATGCCGCGCCCATGCCGACCGTCCAGCTAGGTTCGCCGTCAGGCTTGGTCTGGGCTAGGACCGGAAAGCAAAGAAGTAGTGCGGAGACTGCTGCCACATAGGGGGCTGAACGACGGACGCAATTGAGCATGACGAATGAGGACCACGAGTGGGGGGGGCGGCGCTAGATCCTGCAAACGCTACATTGCCTGAACATTACCGCTTGATTTTCAATGCGGTGGTAAAGTTTTTGCTGCCACCGATGGCAGGTTAAATTTCTGAAAATCCATGCGAATTCTTCTGGTCGAAGACGACCCGGACATGGCCCAGGCATTGTGCTTGGCCTTGCAAAAGCACGGCATGCTTGCCGACTCGGTTGCGACCTTGGCGCTTGCCACCGCAGCGCTGCGCCAAGACGTACACGATCTGGTACTTCTCGATCGGCAGTTGCCCGATGGCGATGGCGTGCAGCTCATCAGCACGGCTCGCAAGATTCGTAGCGATATGCCCGTGATTCTGCTGACCGCCCGCAGTGCATTGGCTGACCGTGTGGGTGGGCTCGACCTCGGTGCCGACGACTACCTGGTCAAGCCTTTCGCTATCGAGGAGCTGCTTGCCCGCTTGCGGGCCGTGTCGCGTCGGCCGGCCCGATCATCGTTGCCGGCCGCTGTCGTGGCAAACGTCCAGTTCGACTTCCAAACACACGAAGCCTTCGTTGACGGAGAAGTACTGCCGCTGCCCCGCCGGCAACTGCTACTGCTTGAGGCGTTGTTCCTTCGTCATGGTCGTACCGTGCGCCGCGAGGTCATACAGGAGGCGATCTACGACTTTAATGACGAGATTCAGTCCAATGCTTTGGATGCGCACGTTTCCAAGTTGCGTCGTTCGCTTGCAGAAGCAGGCGGCCGTGTGGACATCCACGCCATTCGTGGCATTGGCTACATGCTAAAGGAGCGCCTAAATGGCTAAGAAAGGACGGTCGCTCGCCACTCAGCTCGTTTGGCGGGTGATCCTTGTGCAGATCGCCATCGTGGCTAGCGCGATCGTGACATTTACTTACCTGATGTACCGAGACGACGTTTCGTACATGGACGATCAGATCACGTCCATTATCGCGGATTCGCTGCATACCGGTGATCATGGGCAGCTGAAACTCGTACCGACAAACAAATTTGAAGAAACCGCGAAGTCGTTCCCCGCGCTTTGGTTTGTTGTCGAAGACGAAAAAGGCCAGCGTTTGGTCTACGGAGATATGCCGGACGCCTATCGGTCGCTGGTGGCCGCTCTTCCCCACCTGCAGCATGCTGATATTCACGACAGATCGGCACCCTATGCGTTGACCATGCGAACGGAGCGAGTTAGAGCGACGGTGGGTCCCGTTCTCGTTATGGCCGGTGGCGCAGCGACGGGAAGCCTGGGCGCGATGCTTCTCTTTATCGCGCACTACATACTTTGGCCGATCCTACTGCCGCTGGTCGTCGTCACGTTTGTCGTGTTGCCGTGGCTTGTAAGGCGAGCTATTTCGGGCGTGCAGGATGTAGCGAACCAATCGCAGATGATCGACATCGACGAACGTGGCATGCGGTTGGAGGACAAGGCGGTTCCTTTGGAGCTTCGGCCACTAGTTCAGTCTTTCAATGCTGCGCTAGAGCGCCTGCAAGAGGGCTACGATGCCCGGGATCGGTTCCTAGCTAGCGCAGCGCACGAGCTTCGCATGCCCATCGCTGTACTCGACGCCAGGATCGAGACACTGACTACGGGTGTTACTCGCCTTCGCTTGCGGGGTGATGTTGCTCGCTTGGCTAATCTCGGTGAACAGTTGCTCGATCTCCAGCGGCTAGGTAAACAGCACAGCGCTTTCATCGCTATCGATCTCGCCGCGTTGGCCCGCGAAGTAACGAGTGATGTAGCACCGTTGGTGGTTGATGCTGGTTATGAGATCGCATTGAATGCGCCAGAGAAGCCGGTGATGATTGCCGGCGACAGCTTGGCCCTCAGTCGCGTTCTAACTAACTTGATTCAGAATGCTGTCGCCCATGGTGGCGGAAAGGGCTTGATATCGGTCGACGTCGAAACGTCCGGAACTCTCGGTGTTCGCGACGAAGGCCCTGGGATCCCTCCAGAGGATCGGTCGCGAATTTTTGAGCCATTCCATCGGTTGCGCCAAAGCGCAATTGGCGCGGGTCTAGGCCTGCATCTGGTGCGCGAGATTGTGACTCTTCATGGCGGACGCATCGATGTGACCGAAGCTGCGGGCGGCGGTGCATGGTTTCGCGTTCGATTTCGACAAAGTCCTTTGCCACTGGTTGGAAGCGGAACCCGTTAAGTTTTCCGTCGAGGGGCAGGTCAGCGCGTCGCTACTCAGCCATAACGTTAGTCAGCCAGCGAGCGCGTATTTTTGCGATCGCAACTATGGTGCGTGGCGTTGGCGATACGCCATCGGGCCGGCGCCGCCTGGCGACGATACGGTTAAGGGTCGATTCTTATCAAGGTGAGACGCCGCGTCGAACAAGTACCAGGTCACCGTCGTCCTCCGGATAGTGCACGAGGCCGCCGAAATCCGTTTTGATCATCGCTCCCCTCCCTAGGTACTCCCAATCCTCGCCGCCCGGCAGATAGCTCTTGTCATCGATGGCTGCGATCACCGTACCTCGGTACTTTCCGGCAATCTGAACCACGTCCCCTGCCAGAACGAGTTGCTCGTCGCTGTACTTCATGGCCCCTCCCAGATTCAGCGATCATCGCCTGCCGCGACGTCCGCTATCGGTCGAGAGCGGGCGTCACAGTAGCGACCCCAATGCCTTCACCCTTGATTCCACAAAGTTCTTTGCTGCCGGTTGGAAAAGCACCCGCTGACTTCGTCTTGGACAATCTGGCTGGAGCGTCCTTGCTCAGCCAAAAGATAGGCGACCTAAGGGGCGCCTCCTCTTCGAATGCGACATTTGCGCCTGGCGCCGGCCGTGCGTCACTGGGCCGATGCGGTGCCCGGGCCTTTGTAACGGGATAGCCAGTACGCGTACGGAGTAGGCAGTACCTTGACGGGCTCTGCCTGAGCGAGCGCTTGAGCGATTTGATAGGGGTAGTGAGGATCGGCCAGGTGGGCACGTCCCATCATCACCACATCCATCTGCTGATTGGAGATGACGCGCTCGGCGACGTGCGGACCGTCAATGCACCAGCCCGAGGCCACCGGCAACTTTGCTTCGCGTCGGACACGTTCGGCAATGGGCGCAAGGAAGGCTTCGGTACCCCAGGGCACTTTTACGCCCGGAATGACAAAGTTCATGCTGACGTTGAGTAAGTCGATTCCCAAGGCGTGCATACGTCGCACTAACGCAATCGACTCGGTGAGCGTCGCCTCGTCGTTGCCGTCGTATTCGATCACCCCAAAACGAGCGGTGAGCGGCAGATTTTCTGGCCACACCTCGCGGACGGCGGCCAGCGTTTCGAGCAGGAACCTTCCACGATTGTCGAAGCTACCGCCGTACTCGTCGGTGCGCTGGTTGCTGTACGGCGAGAAGAAGCTTTGCGCCAGGTAGCCATGCGCGAAGTGGAGCTCCAGCCACTGGAAGCCAGCGTCGCGGGCACGGCGCGCGGCGGCGACGAAGTCGGTCTTGACCTTGGCGATATCGTCGAGCGTCATCGCCTTGGGCACGCGACCGAGGCCGCCACCAAAGGCAATAGCGGAAGGCGCCAACGGCTGCCATGCGCGCGGGTCGCCCTCGGGAATATGATCATCCCCTTCCCATGGGAGATTGGCGCTTGCCTTGCGGCCGGCATGGCCGATCTGGATACCGGGCACGGCACCGGCAGCAGCAATTCCGGCAGCGATGCGCGCCATGCCTTCGGCTTGGGTGTCATTCCATAGACCGGTGCAGCCCGGGGTGATGCGACCCTCGGGGGACACGCCGGTGGCTTCCACGATCACCAGACCGGCGCCGCCGCGTGCAATAGAGGGGTAGTGCACTTGGTGCCAGTTCGTCGTGACGCCATCCTCGGCGCTGTATTGGCACATAGGCGGCACCGCGATGCGATTGCGCAGGGTGACGTCTTTGAGTTTGAACGGTGTGAACAAAGCCGACATCGGGATTCTCTTGACTGAAGTAACACGTACGGCCCCGGCGCCGCACGTGGCGGCACCGGGGCGCGAAAGGATGGTTTCGGTTGCTATTCGGCGGCCGCCTGCAGCACCAGACGAGCTACTTCCTCGGACGAGGCAGGGTTCTGGCCGGAGACCAACTTGCCGTCGCGCACGGCGAACGGCTGGAAATCGTCGCCGCGCTCGTAGTGGGCCCCGAGTTGCCGCAGGCGGGTTTCCAGCAAGAAAGGCACCGTGGCACTGAGGCCCGCAGCATCTTCTTCGGTGTTGGTGAAGGCGCTGACGCGGCGACCGGCCACCAATGGCTGACCGTTGATGTCGCGCACGTTGATGAGGCCTGCCGGTCCGTGGCACACCGCCGATACCACCTTGCCCTTGGCCCAAGCGCTGGAAAGGAGGCTGGCCAGGGTAGTGCTCTGCGGGAGGTCCCACATGGTGCCGTGCCCGCCAGGCAGGAAGATCGCCGTATAGCCATCTGCACTCACGTGGTCGATCTTCAGCGAGCTTTGCAGCTTGGCCATGGCCGCCGGGTCCTTGAGAAAGCGCTCCACGCTGGCCGGGTTCTTGCCCTCCGCCTGCTGCGAGTGCGGATCCACCGGGATCTGACCACCAGTGATGGAGGCGATGTCTACGTGGGCGCCGGCATCGATAAAGGCGTAATACGGCGTGGAGACTTCCTCGAACCACACGCCAGTTGGACGCGGGTCGGCGCCCCTGGTGGCCTGCGAGGTAAGGATCATCAGGATCTTGATGGCATGCGTCATGGTTGCGCTCTGTCTCTTGGGGGCAGTTACGATGTGGCCTTGCGGGCGGCGTCGACGAGGCCGTCCAGCCAGTCCTGATGACCGTTGATCATGGGGTTGGGGACGGTGCGCGCCAGCTCCTGCGCGGGGCGACCGTTCTGCGTCTCCTGGGTAAGGATGCGCACGCGACCACCGTCGAGGTTCTCCACCAGCCAGGCGTGGTGCACGTCCAGACGGGTGTCGCCTTCGCCGGCCCAGCCATGCCACGCGACGCGACCCGGCTGACCATTCGTAGGCGGGACGAATTCGGTGCACTGCGATTCCACCGGAAAGCCAAAGGTTTCGAAGTAGAAGCGCACCCCGTCGGCGAGTTCGGGGCCGGCCTGATCGTAAAAGCGCACGTTGGCGGAGTTGCCGTAATAGGTGGACCAGGCCGACGGAACGCTCAGTAGCGGCCACACGTCAGACGCGGTCAGCCCGGCCACAATCACTTCGTTGGAGCAGAAGTTGTCGGTGAAGCCCGGCACGTAACCCTCGGGCCAGCGAATCTCATTCATGAAAGCACCTGCTTAAGAGGCCTGTCGGCCCTGGAAGACAGTCACTTTCAGCGTTAGGATGAAATAAGTCCAATCGTATTAGGCAATTCTTGTCATCATGTCTTCTGATATCAGAACGATTGATCTGAATTTACTGAAAGCACTCGATGCGTTGCTGGACGAACGCAATGTCACGCGTGCGGCGGAACGCCTGTCGCTCACGCAGCCTGCCGTCAGCGGCATGCTGACGCGATTGCGTGAAAGTCTCGACGACCCGCTATTTATACGAACGCAACGAGGGATAGCACCGACCCTCCGAGCGCTCGAGTTGGCCGGCCCAGTCAAGCAAATTCTTGGCGACATCGAGACGCTTCTCCGGCCGGCCGCCTTCGATCCGGCACGCGCCGACATGGTCTTGAACATCGCAGCGACCGACTATGCACTACAGGTGGTGGTGACGCCGTTTCTTGCAGAACTTCGCCGGAGGGCGCCAGGTATCCGCGTCGCCGTGGTGCCGGTCCAGGATCCACGGCTCCACACCCAACTAGAGCGCGGCGATATTCATTTGGCGCTCGTTACGCCTGAAAGTACGCCGCCGGATTTGCATGCGAGGCACCTCTTTGACGAACGCTACGTGTGCGTGATGCGCCAGAACCATCCTGGCGCAACAAGCAAGCGGCTCTCGATAAAGAAATTCTGCGCGCTCGATCATGCGTTGGTGTCTTACGCCGGTGGAAGTTTTCGAGGCGTCACGGACGAAGCGCTTGCAGCCATAGGGCTCAAACGGCGGGTCACAGTGTCCGTGACCAGCTTTCTTGTACTTCCAAAGATTTTGAGAGAAAGCGATCTAATGGCGGTCGTCCCTGAGCGCCTGGTCAAAGGCAGAAAAGGACTGGCGGTGTTCGATCCGCCACTGGAGATACCTGGTTTCACCAAGACAGTGGCTTGGCACGAACGAACACATCGCGATCAGGGGCATCGCTGGGTGCGCGAATTGCTATTCGAGGTTTGCCGAGACCTTGCATGATCGGCTGGCCGCCGATAAGCAGGCGGCTCATCGCGCGACTGCATCGCTGACACCAGCCTGGCAAGGCGATGTGCTGCCTGCAAGCGCTGCCGGCTCGCGGAGTTCATATTTCACTCCGCGAGCCGTCGTGAGCCATCAGAAAGCCTGTTTGCTCATTGTTGAACGCTCAGAACTTCCAGTTGAGGCTCACCGAGGCGTTGCGCGGCGCGCCGTAGTATCCGATCTCGTAGAGGCTGCCGATGTATTTCTTGTCGGCGACGTTGTTAATGTTTGCGCGCAGGGTGACGTTCTTGACCACGTCCCACGCGGCAAAGACGTTGTATACCGCGTAGGCGCCCTGGCGAACCGCAAAACCCGTATAGCTGTCCAGATTGGCGGTCTTGTCGCGCCAGTTGCCGCCGGCACCGAATGAGAGTGCTTCGTAGCCAGGCATGTGGGCGCTCAACAGGAAGTTGGCGGTGTTGCGCGGAATCCACGGATTGACGCGGCCATCGACGGTGGTCAGCAGGGTCTTGTCGCCGTCCAGCGTCAGATGCGTGTAGCCCAGCACGAGGTCGACGTAATCGTTGATCTTGCCAGTGGCCTCAAATTCCCAACCCTTCGATTCCACATCTTCGCCGACGTAGTAGTACTGGAACGTGTCCAGGTCCATGCCGGCATAGGTGCCCAGGTTCTTCTGCTTGGCGTCGAACACAGCCAGCGTGGTCAACAGGCGCTTGTCAAACCAGTCGGCTTTCACGCCGGCTTCGTAGTTCTCGCCCTTGGTCGGCTTGAGATAGACGTGATTGACGTCGTAGTAATCCTGCGGCTGGAAAATATCCGAATAGCTGACGTAGCCGAGCACATGGTCGGTGAAGTCGTAGGTCAAGCCTCCGTAAGGGCTGAGCTTGGTCTGGCTCTGCGAGCCCGAGGTGGTGTCGTTACGACTGAAATCGGCGTAGTTGAAACCGATAACGGCTTTCAACTTATCGGTGAAGGTCAGACGCGTCGCGCCGAAGACGCGCTGGAGATGCTGGCTGAGCGTGTCGTCCAAGGTCCGGTCGCCCCACGTCGGCTTGGGAATGGCGTCACCGGCATAGGGAAAGCCCGGCAGTTCACCGAATGCCGGCTCGCTGGAATCGATCGGGTACTCGTATTGAGGATAGTTGCTATAGGCGCTGCTGACGCCAAACATCACTTCCTGATCGTGGCCGAGCCAATCGAAATGGCCGTTGACGCTGACGTTACCCATCTGCTCGGTGGTGGTGTCGTAACCGCGGTACGCCCAACCGACGAGACCCTGGTGGGTCCGCGGATCAAGGCCCGTCGTGGTGTACGCGTCAAGCAGCAGATCGTCTTCTTCGACGCGCTGGTAGTTGTACGTGGCCTTTACTTGCCAGTTGTCGGAGAGCGCGTAGCTGTATTCGATGAAGGCGTCGTTGTTCTGCGTGTTCCAGAACGTCCAGTCCTGCCCCGTCGACGCGCTGCGGTTCCAGCCGATCTGGCTGCCGTCGACCAGGTTGTAGGTCAACGCGCCCCACATGTTGCCGTTGGTCTTGGCCTTCTGATAGCTGTAGCCGAGGGTCAGCGTACCTTTGTCGCCAACCTGGCCATCGACGACGCCGTAGAGGTAGTCGCGCTTGTTGTCGAGGCCGCGCAGGTATGAACCATCGTCCTCGTGCACCGCGATGATTCGCCCGGCCCAGCTGCCGCTGGCGGTGAACGGCGTGGAGTAGTCCAGCTGTTCGCGCGTGCTGCCCCACGAACCGTAGGTGATCCCTACTTCGCCCTGCGCCTCATTGGTCGGACGCTTGCGTACGTAGTTGATCGTGCCCGACGCATTGCCGACGCCGGTCAGCAGGCCGTTCGCGCCACGGATGACTTCGATCTTGTCGTAGCCGTAGGAATCGAGCGCGCCGGTCACGATGCCCCAGCCGTTCGGCATGCCGACGCCGTCGATCTGGGTGTTCTCGATGTCGAAACCACGCGCCGTGTAGTTGCTGCGGTCGGTTTCCCACTGCTCGACGTTGATGCCAGTGGTCAGACGCAACGCATCATTGACGTTGTTGGCACCGAAATCGCGCATCTGCACGCTGTCCACCACGCTGATCGACTGCGGCGTGTCCTTGATGTCCAGATCAAGGTTGGTGGCGCCATTGCTGACGCGGTCGGCGCGCTGGGCGACGACCCGCACCACACCAAGATCGGCGACCTTAGCTTTGGTCTTGTCGGCCGTCGCGGTCGTGCTCTTGGTAGAAGCGTCGTCCGTGGACTGAGCATAGACCTGCATTGCAAGCATCAAGCTGATGGCGAGCACAGACAGACGCGAGGCACGCATGGCTTGCGCGCGACGGAAAGCTTGGGACATGAGGAGATTTTCCAAGAAAGACGAGTAGGGGCCTGCGCTGGGCAAGCTCTTAGTGCGGCGCATCATAAATGCGAATAGATCTCATTTGCAATGCTTTCGTTAAATGTGTGCCGCGGACCGCCGGGCGGCGGCCAGCCCTAGATTTCTTGTAACCGGGCCATTGGGGGAAACGAGCTCAAGTGGGCGAGGTGCTCTCTGGAGGGGCATTCGCAGGGTTCACCCGTGGCCGGCAGGCACTTGGAGGTGGCCCCCAGGCCTTCATTTGTCTTGCACAAAACTGACGATAACCTGCCGCAGCACCTATTGCCACGTCTATTGGATTGGCGAAGTGGCGACCCGGTGTGCGTGTTTGACCCACCCAACTTGTAAAGGGAATTGCATGAAACCGACACACAACGTTTTGGCTGTCGCCGTTCTGGCCACGCTCGTTCCCATGGCCGCCTTGGCGGGAACCGCGATCCGCGACCAAGTCCTCAATAGCTCCTCAGTAAGTACGGTGCAGCTCACGCCTGGCTCGACCTCCTACAACGGTTGGGCCGCGTGGATCCAACAGCAGCAGACTAGACCGGACATTGCCCAGGTAGTGCATGGCATTGGCACCATCACCGTGACGACGTCCTCGGGCAGCTCGAGCGCACAGGCCGCGCCCACTATGTCCGGTATCACCGCCCTATCTGCCCCGGCCGCGACGACCGATCCATCGCCAGTGGTGTTGCCGCAGACGGGTACACCGGGGCAGACGATCACCATTACCAACAAGATTCCCAATGGGGGCGAGCAGGTCTGGACCTACACATGGACGATAACGACTACCAGCGGTGAGAGCAGCGGTGGCTGGGTGCTGACGAGCTCCGGAGGCTGTGGCAACCCGAACTGCGGCATTGTGATCACCAATCCCGGCTGACCCCTGGCTCTCTGTGGTCGTAATGGAGCCCCGCTGCGGCGGGGCCTTCTACTGGTTTCCACGTTTGTTTGATCTGGGCTAGAGGATGTCCGCTTTCGACCCGAAGCGGACAGTTGACGTGCGACAAATATTGGCAATTTGGCGAACCAACGAGGTGGCAAGTGCGGACACCCAAATACGCAATTGGGCTTAACAACTCAGCCCTGCTCTCGCTGGGCGTAGCTATGTTCCTGGCCCTGTCTTTTTCCGGCATCGCTCAGTCAACCGAGTTGTCATGCGAGGGAAGTGCGAAAGGGCCGAATTACGCGCTTCACCTGTACCTGGTTGGCCCAACGGTCACGGGATTTCGGTTCGAGAGCGCTGACCAAACCGGCTCCGGGGACTGCCAGTTGCAGGCCTTTCGGGACGGGCGTGATGCTTCGCGGTTCTTGAAGGCGGAATGGGCTTCAAGCCTTGCGGTCACGACGATTTCCATCAAGGATGCCGACGGCTTTCATGACCCCAAGGACTACGCTACGGTCGCGATTCGAAGGGGTCGAGACGGCTACTCCTTGGCATATCACATGGATGGCGCCGCGAGCGCATGCGGCGTCCGTGGCTACCTGCCAAATGAGGTGGCGGTCGCAGCAGGGCATAAGCGTTGCGTCGAAAGTTGAGCTAGTCGGAGATATACGGCGGTAATGGAATGTCCGCTTTCGACCCATAGCAGACACTTCGGATCCGAGGTCTAAAAGGTCATTTCTATGCAGAAGCTGCTCGATATCGGATATGCCATTGAGATCCCCGGGCAAGGCGCTGTGCTCGTCGGTCGCACCGAGCAAACAGATGCGGTTCTTTGTAAGGGTGACGTGTTTGACCTCATTCTGACGACGGGCGAGCGGCGCACGTTAACCGCCCTAGGCGTGTCGCCGTTCACTAAGTGCTTCACGGAAGCGACGACGTTGGGCGTCCTGGTTGGTGACCAACTGGACACGTTGGATGCAGTGGATGGTTCCGAGCTATGGATCAATTGGCCGCCGGGGCAATAATCGAGTCGCTTCGAAACGTCCGCTTTCGACCCAAAGCGGACATGGCGAATCGGATGTCTATATCTCTTCATCAGGGGCCGGGGCGTCGTCATCATGAGTGCAAAATTTCCATTTGCCGTTCGCCGCCGTTTCATGGAACTTCCCGAAGCGAAAGCAGACGAGATGATCGAGGCTTCGCAACGGAGCTGGAAGCCTTGCGTATACGTCTTGCTCGCTTCTCTATACGTGACGCCTGTCTTGCTATTTTTGGTTGGCGTCGCAGTGGGCTGGATGCTGGCACCATTACCTTGGCTTTCGGCTGGTCTCTATCTGGCTGGACTGATGCTCTTGATCTGGCTCACGCCAAAAGTTGTGTCCAGGGTCGTCAAGCCCAAGGCCTTCAAGCGCATCAGGGCAGCAGGGTTCAACTATTTCTGCGGAATAACCGGTTATTCCATCAATAGGAAGCGCTGAAGAGCACATCTCAGTGAAGTGATGAATGTCCGCTTCCGACCCGAAGCGGACATAACCCTGGCTAGTAGTTTTTTGCTTCTTTGACCGGAATGGCCGTGACTCGACCTATATCAAGCATTGAAGCAACGGTTCTGGAAAATGCCGTCCGGATTGGGGCCGTCGGCAACTTGTCGCCAGAAACGGTCGCCTCGATAAGGCAACTCAGCGTGACCGCAACATGCAAATGTGGCTGCGCGACGGTCTGGTTCGGTCCAAAGGGCGATGCCGCCAAAGGGAGCATTGCCGCCGAGGCATGTGGCACATGGAATGGCGTGACCATCGATATCATCGTCTGGTGTACTGATGGGCAAATCGTTGGGCTTGAAGTGGTCGGAGCAGGCAAGGTTGGCCTGCCCGATCCCACGTCGGTGCGATCCATGGAGCAGTGGTTTCAGGCACCGTGAGTCTGGCTATAAGGTCCGCTTTCGACCCGAAGCGGACAGTTCCATGTGAGGAGAAATGGCGAATCGATTGCCGGCCAGACGGATTGCATACGAAAGGCCCCTGACCGGGTCGGCCATACACCGCACCATGTCGGACCTGTTTCCCCGTAGGAACGACTACGGGAGCGGCTCATTCGATGAATTGGTCCCAGAACTGAGGGCGCTCGGAATTAGCTGCGCTGGGGATTTCAAGCGCCTGATGACCCGCTATAGGCGTGCGCTGCTCAGGTTTGATCGAGCCCCGTTGTCAGAGTTCGAACGCCGACTTGCTATCGACGATTACGGTGCGGATTTCGTGTCGGATGCCACGAGACGCCAATATTGGTTCGCCTACCCTGGCCTGGTACGCACAGCTATAGAGATGCATTTCGGCGAAGATGCGGTGCCATCTAAGCGTGAGGAATAGGTGGCCACCGGAAGGTCCGCTTCCGACCCATAGCGGACCTAATGGGTGACTGGAAAAGGGGGCGATATGGATAGCGATGAGATGCTGACTGCGGTGCATGCCATAGTCGATAGGAATCGAACGGACAACGTTCGCGAGGCGGCATTCCGCTGGGCGGCTTCAGAGTGTCGGCTTGATCTCGGCTACTACACACAGTCTGCACCTACGCCGGATGACGCGGAGCTATGTGAGCTTTCCTTGGCAGAGATCCTTGGGGAATTCCCAGGAATCAAGGCTGCCAGTACCGAGCAGAAGGAGGGGTTGGCGCCTGCGGACATGCAAGTCGTCTATCGGAAGAAAGAGGTCCGCTAAGGTCCGCTTTCGACCCATAGTGGGCACAGAGCAGAACAAGGGGAAGGGGAAGGATGGAAGTCTATTACCGCGGCCACGCCTTCATTTTTGAACCATCTACTGAGTCTCCGTGGAAAGGACGTCTCCGCCTAGATGATCAGTCGCACGCACTCCTCGCGAGGCTCATCGATTCGGAAGACGACGATTGGTGCTTGGATGGCGACGGCGAGCGGCTTCCGGCCGAAAAGCTCTTTCTGAGCACGCCTTGGAGCGTGAAATCGCCGCAGGGTCGGGTGGGCCTCATCTGCCGGTTCATTGACCACAGAGATGGCTCTGTTGTGTTCAGCACGCCGGATACATACCTTGGCGATTCGATTTGAATCGTAGAGCTCTAAGGTCCGCTTTCGACCCAAAGCGGACGTTAGCAAGGCCGGGCGTTTCCTACCCGACGGCGGCTTAGGGCAGGGCGATTAGGTCAAGTTATCGCGGCTAGATCATCAATCGATGCAATCTGGTGGCCGTTTGGGCATATCACCCATTTTTCTGCGGAATGACGTGCGAATCCCATCTGGTGATGCGTCCAGCAGGATCAGGCTATGGTTGCGCAAGATCCGCCAATACGATGCGAGGCATCGCTTTCTAGCCTGTGCGGTGCAGGGACATGTGATCCATTCACCGCATCAGAGCCGGGAGGCAAATATGTCAAAGGGAAAAGTGCTTGTAGTCGGCTCCAACGCTACGCGCATCGAAATTCAAGGCGGTAAAACGGGGCCGACAGGACAATATCTCAACGAAACCGTGGTGCCTGTCATGGCGCTGATCGACGGCGGCTATGAAGTAATCTTGGCGACACCCGACGGAACCAAGCCGCATATCGACGAAGCATCACTGTCCGCCCAGCACTTTGGCGGAGATGCGAAAGCCTTCGAACGCGCCAAGGCTTTTTATGCGGGCGACCCGTCAATGAATCGCGTGCGCACTATACGCCAGGTCATAGATGATGGCCTGGATTCGTATGCGGCAGTGTTCGTGCCCGGCGGCCAAGCTCCGGTCGTTGACCTCATGCAAGACCCGGAGCTGGGCGAGGTGCTTCGGCACTTCCACACTCAGAAGAAGCCGACCGCGCTGTTATGCCATGGCCCCGTCGCGGTGGTTGCCGCGCTCCCCATGGCTCGTGAGTTTCGTGCCGCCCTGGTGGCCGGTGACCACGCAAAGGCGGAGGCATTGGCCAAGGGGTGGCAGTACGCCGGCTACAAGATGACAGTTTTCAACGCGTCTGAAGAGAAGTACGTCGAAGACCAGATCCTGCATGGAAAGATGTATTTCACCATGCCGGAAGCATTGACGGCAGCGGGCGGAATGGTTGTCAGCGGCACAGTCGATTTCGCACCGCATGTCATTGAGGACCGCGAGCTCATCACAGGCCAGAACCCACGTTCGGATCAACTGCTTGGCGCAACATTGCTGAAGGCGTTGGAACGGGAGGTGGTGGCGATTTGATTTGCTCCATCGTCACCTGCAAGAACCCGCAAGTGGGCTGGTGGCGCCATATCTGTCTGGTTGCGGGTGATGGTGGCGACTGATTCTTTTCAGTCGCAGCATGGCCAACGACAAACTATCCATAAGACAGGAAACACGATGATGGAAAAGAAACATACGGGACAGTGCGCGTGCGGAAACGTGCAATTTGGGTTTGACGGCGATCCCGATTTTATCGCCGACTGCTATTGCAAGGATTGCCAGAAGGCCGGTGGCGGCGCCATGGCCACGTTCTTTGCCATACCTGCCGACGATTTCACGGTTACCAGCGGCAAGCCACGGGCTTTCCACTATACGGCCAATTCCGGCAATGGTCTTGATCGAAACTTTTGTCCAGAGTGCGGAGCTCGACTGTTCACGAGCAACCTGGAAGGGTTTCCGGGCATGGTATTCGTGACGATCGGAAGCCTCGACAACGCCGCAGGTATCGCCCCGAAGCTGGAAATGTTCACGTCGCGGCGCTTGCCTTGGTTGCATGCACTGGATCTTCCGCAATTTCCCCAGATGCCATCCTGAGCTTCCCGAACATATCAAGGAGATGCGTCATGGCTGCCAGCGTAAAGGCGATCGCAGTGCTCACGGCCAAGGCAGGGTGCGAAGACGAACTCAAGGCGCTGTTGCATGGCATGGTTCAGCCTTCGCGGGCTGAGCCAGGCAACCTGCAATATGAACTATGGCGGGATGCTGAACACCCGGGCCGCTATGTGCTCGAAGAAAGCTATCGCGATTCTGACGCTGTTATCGAACACCGAGCGAGCGACCACTACAAGGCATATCTATCCCGGATCGGGGGCATGGCCGATCGATCGGTTATCGTGCTTGCTCCCGAGGATGTAGTGAATAACCAGGTGCAAAGCGGCCGGCCTGGCCGATAAATACTTCGCGAGTAGATCGAAGCGCCAGAAAGGAATCCGCCCTCCTGCAGGAGGGCGGTGAGCTAAGCATCAGCGATGGCTGCCTTCGTGTTCGGTATTACTGATGGGGGCCCTTCGCCGCCCGCTCGATGACCTGCACCACGACGTCCGGGTGAGACATATAGACCGCGTGGCTACTGCCTTTGACCTCCGTTACCTGGCTGTTGGCGCGCTTGTACATCCAGCGCTCCAGATCGGGATTGATCGCACGGTCACTGCCGGAGACGATGCCCCAGCTCGGTTTGCTCCGCCATGCAGGCGTTGAAATGGCCGCGCCGAACGCCGTGGCCGCAGTCAGTACTTGCGACTGCGACATGAATTTCGCCTTGTCTTTGGGAAGGTCGGCGCAGAAGTCGGCGGCAAATACGGCCGGATCCAGGTAGAGGTAGCCATCCGGGGTCTGCTTGATACCCTTGGATGCCGGCGGCATCTTGTTGATCAGGCTAAGCGTCGTCTCGCCCTTGTCGGGAAGGAACGCAGAAACATAGACCAGCGCAACCACCTTCGGGTCGTTGCCTGCCTCGGTGATGATTGAGCCTCCGTAGCTGTGGCCAACGAGCACGATGGGGCCGTCAAGGCTGGCCAGCGTGCGCTGCGTGGCCTTTACATCGTCCTCGAATGAAGTCTCAGGCTGCTGCACCACGGCGACCGTAAAGCCATCCTTTTCCAGTAGCTTGGTTACAGCTTCCCAGCCCGAACCGTCCGCAAACGCACCATGCACAAGCACAACGTTCTTGACTGGAGCGGGCGGGTTGGCCGAAGCACCGCCAGCGGATGCGGCGAGTGCAAGCGAAAGCAACGTCATGGGCAACTTCATGATCAGGTCCTTTATCCACGTGGTTGGAAGGTAGTGACTACAATTCGCCCGACCATGGCACGATGTGCGGCGGCCACAGGGGAGGCAAGTGTGGGCATCACACCGCCATGGGGCGAGTGCTCTTGGCGCTAGCCACATCACGTCGACGCAGGCGCCTGCCAGCTCGGTCATGTGCCAGTATTGATCGTGGCGTGGCGATACTGCGGGAGCCTTGATAAGGCATTGGCAGTCCGTCCGTTGCGATCAACACGCGGCCCACACAGAGGTATTGTCTCGGGTCGCATTCAAGATCTATTGCATGGGCAGTGCGTTTTTGCAGGATTCGCACGCGCCCAATCGTCGCCGATTGGAAAAAAATCGTCTCTGGCGTCGCGCGCCATTGCAGTTTCCGCGTGGGAACGTGCGTGAATAACGGAAGCGCGCTTGCGCAATATTGAGCAGCCATCAAGCAAGATTTGCGCACGATGGGGCGGCACCAGGCCTTTAAGATCAAGACCTGGCCGTCGCATCACGCTGGATGTTCCCGTAAACCATTGCGGGCAACTTGCGCTTAACGTGACGAAAATCCGTTCCATGACGGAGTGTTAACTGTGAGGTGCCATGCAGTCGGCGTATTACACCAAGCAGATCGCGAAGCGCTTTCATTTGCCCGATGCAACCACGCTGGTATCGGGCGTGGCGGGCGTGTCTCCCATTCTGGCGTCGAGATTGTGTTGCGGGTCGATCGATCACGGTACCGTCGAATCACCGCCTTGCATTGATGCCTACACCATCCAGGTTGCGATGAAACCCGTTGCATCCCTCGAACTTCGACTACAGGGAAGGAAGGTGTCAATGGATGGATTGCCGGAGGGCGGCATCGTTCTCTTGAGCCTTGAATGCAGCCCGGTCAAGACGTTTTACTCAGCATTCGACCTGGTACGTTTCGAAATGTCAAAAAGCGCCATCGACTCGCTTTCCTTGGCATCGGGTGAAAAGGTAATCGAAGGCCTGAGGCGCCCGCCGCCGGGCCATAAGGACCTCATTCTTTTTCGTTTGGCGCGGATGCTCTTGCCAAGCTTTTGCAGGACGGACGAGGTCGATTCACTTTTCATGGACCAGGTTTCACTTGCGTTGCACTCGCACGTGGTGCGCACCTACGCTGGACCGCGTGACGATCCTCGTCCGCTCAAAAGCGGTCTGACATCCTTGCAGATACGACGGGCATCCGAGTTCATCGAGGCCCATATGGCGAGCCGCCTTTTCATTACGGATCTGGCGCGCGAGTGCTGTGTTTCCACGAAGTATTTCGCGCGCGCGTTTCGGCGTACCTTCGGTATGCCTCCTTACCAGTGGCTTCAGGAGAGGCGAGTCGATCGAGCGCAACATTTTCTGCGAGTTCGCACCATGGATCTGCAGCAGATTGCTGTCGCGTGTGGATTCACAAGTCAGAGTCACTTTACGCGTGTCTTTGCGTCGATTACCGGATCGTCACCGGGCGCATGGCGACGATACATGCATCATCATTCTCCTTTGCCACTGCGATGGCAGTAGCGGGCGTTCCGCAACGACGCGACGCGATCGCGAATCAGATGCGCTGATGGATGATTGCCAAATGCCCTACTGGTCGCACCAGATATATGACGTGCCGAGCCACCGTGGCGACCGTGTGATCGACAGCGGGGTGGGCCTTCAACTTGTAAGGATGTCCGGGAGTGATCTCGCGCGGCATCCTCTGCGCTATCGCGGGGATATGGCCATATTGGTGGTCATTCCCTACGACGGGTGCTTGACGCTTAGGCTGGGTGCCGAAAAAACGGTCTGCATCGATGGTGACCGATCCGTGTGGCTGCTCGGTCTCGAGCGGGGCGTCGTGATTGATGGCAGTCACGATGCAGCGTTCATTGCCATGAAGGTCACCTTGATTGCCCTGGAACGCCTGACTTTGAAGCGCGGCGTTAGGTTCGGCGGCTCTTCGGCGCCGACACGGTACCCTGCCGATTGTGCTCTTGAAAGCGCGATCGATGCACTGTGTGAGTACGCCTTCAGCGGTAACGAGGATGGCAAGGATAATCCCGTATTTTCCAGCGCTGTCGGAACAGCCATTCAGTATCACCTGTTACGTGGGTACGGGGGAATGGCATCGCAACATAACGACGCCGGAGGCGCGCTCGCGCCCTGGCAACTGAAGCTCGTCAAGGAGTGGGTCCTTGGCCATCTCGGGGTCAAGCCCAATGCGGCGACCCTGGCCCGAATGTGCGGAATATCCGTTTCGCATTTTCGCCGGGCGTTCCTGGTGAGCACAGGTACGACCTTGCAGCGGTGGATTGTCCAGCAGCGTGTGAAGCAGGTTTGTCGAGATCTGGTGGGGACGTGCCTGACAACGGCAGACGTTGCCCAGCGCTGGGGTTTCTCGGACCAGAGCCATTTGACACGCAGTTTCGCGGCTGTGCTTGGTACGACACCCGCGCGTTGGCGTCGCGCACATCTTGCCGATGCCACGCGATTGACGACCGGCAGTTTGATTTCCGAGCCTTTGGCTCCGCATGAGAGCGCCTCATTCACCAAAGTACCCATGCCCTTCGCCTGGCTCCATGGCAGGGGGCCTTCACCATCGCGCATGGCTGAAGCACATGAACTCCCGTTTCAATTGCCGGGCGAATGATTGCACCAGGCAGCCATCCATTCATCCACATACTTGACGACAGGAGATCGTGATGAAGCTACGCAATGCACTGGTCAGCGGCCCACTTGGATTTGGCGCTGCTCCGCTTGGAAATATGTTCCGGAACATTTCCGATGAGGAAGCTCAGGCCACCCTTGACGCCGCATGGGATGCCGGCACCCGTTTCTACGATACGGCGCCTTTCTACGGCGCAGGCCTTTCGGAGGTCCGCCTTGGCGCTATGCTTTCGCAGCATCGGCGGGACGACTACATACTGAGCACCAAGGTCGGTCGATTGGTGCTGGATGAACTAGAGAGCAGCCCTCCCGAATTTGGTGAAAAGGGAGACATCTTCCGGTACGGTCGTCGAAACCGAGTGGTGCACGATTACAGTGGGGATGGCACGTTACGGTCCATTGAGGACAGCTTGGAGCGGCTGCGGCTCGATCGCATCGATTTTGTGTGGGTGCACGATATCGCGCAGGACTTCTACGGGGACGATTGGCTGGCCCGCTTCGAGGAGGCGCGCAAAGGCGCCTTCGTGGTATTGAGTAGGCTGCGTGACGAGGGCGTAATCAAGGGCTGGGGATTGGGCGTCAACAAGGTCCAGCCTGTCGAGATTCTGCTCGATCTTTCCGAAGCACGACCGGATGCGACGCTGCTGGCGGGCCGGTATTCGTTACTGGATCACGAGCTGGCACTGCAACGCCTGATGCCTGCCGCTGCTGCACAAGGCGTGGATATCGTGGTGGGCGGACCTTATAGCTCGGGTGTGTTGGTGGGCGGCGAGCATTTTGAATATGGTGCCGTGCCGCCGCACGTCGCCGCGAAAGTGGAAACGATCCGCACCTTATGTGCCAGCTTTGGCGTGCCCGTTAAAGCGGCAGCACTCCAGTTTTCGCTTGCGCATCCGGCGTCCGCAGCAGTGATTCCAGGCGCCAGCAAACCTGAGCGCATCCGGGAAGACCACGCGGCGCTTAGAACCCTCATTCCAGCGGACTTCTGGCATGAGCTTCGCCGTCAGGGCGTCGTTTCTCCCGACGCACCGTTACCCGTCGATCGATAGTAGAGGACAGCCATGGCTAGCTCGGCATCCCGCATTCAACAGGGCGTTGCGGACGTTCGCGATGAGGGCGCCGGGGCCGTAAACAACGTCACTCCCCTCGTTAACCCGCACGTGTCGATGCCTCGTCCGCCATCCACTGGACGGAAATTTGAATTTGGTCCGTTCGTCTATCTTCCCGAGCAACAAAGGTTGCTGCGTGGCGAAGCGACGGTGGCGCTGGGCAATCGCGCCATGGACGTGCTGAGCGCCCTGGTGGAGCGACCCGGGGAAGTACTGTCCAAGGACGAGCTCATGGCGCGCGTCTGGCCAACCACCATCGTTGAGGAAGGCAATCTCAAGGTGCATGTCGCTGCCTTGAGGCGCGCGTTGCACGATGGACTACAAGACCAGAACTATATCGCGACGGTGGTAGGGCGCGGCTACCGATTCGTGGCGCCAGTGCTGTGTAGTCGCGCCAGCCACGATGCCGGCACGACTACGACACCTACGGATGCCTCAAGCACTGCGCAATCGTTGCGTCCAGCGTCCGCCTCCGTCATCGGTCGTGCGGATTTGATTGAAGATGTCATTGGCCAGCTGCCATCCAAAAGACTGATTTCGCTGGTCGGCCCGGGCGGCGTCGGCAAAACGGTGGTGGCGCGCGCGATATCCGAGGAGTTGACGAGCCGGCAGCGCATGGACGCGGCATTTGTCGATCTGTCTTCCATCACCGACGAGCGACTTGCCATAAGTGCCATTGTGCAGTCGGCCGGACTTCTGCTGCACCCTGTCCACGCCCGATTGTCGCTCTTGAACCAGATTCGCGACCGGTCCATGCTGCTGGTGCTGGATGGGTGCGAGGGGCTACTGCACACAGTCGCCTCGTTCGTGGAAAAAGTCGTCGCTCTGGCTGCCGGCGTCATGGTGCTGGTCACCAGTCGCGAGCCGTTGTTGGTTCGTGGCGAGCACGTGCTACGCATGCGACCGTTGTCGCTACCCAGCGCTGGCGGGGATTTCACGCTGGCGGATATCTTGCGTCATCCTGCTGCAGAGCTTTTTGTGGTGCGGGCGCGGGCTGCGCGTCTGGACCTTCCTCTGCGCGACAGCGAAGCACAAGCCATTTCGCGTATCTGCCGACGCCTGGATGGTTTGCCGCTGGCCATTGAACTGGCAGCCGGTCGAGTTGATGCCTTCGGTATCCATGAACTGGAGCGGATTCTTGATGACGGCTTGGAGCTGCTGAACCAGGGGTGGCGCACGGCACCGGGGCGTCACCAGACCCTTGAGGCCATCACAGACTGGAGCTACCAATTCCTCAGCCCGCCGGAGCAGGCGTTGTTAGGTCGCCTGTCGGTGTTTCCATGGACATTCACGCTTGCCGCAGCAGAGAGTATCGCGGGCGGGCAGGGTGTGGATGCCGTAGCCACTGCGGGCTTGTTGGCCAACCTGGTTGCAAAGTCACTTGTGATGGCTGAAACAAGTTCTCGCCCCGCGGTCTATCGCCTGCTGGAGACCACGCGTTGCTACGCGCTCAAGCGGCTCGAGGACGAGCATGAAAGTGGCCTCTATCAGGCGCGCTACGCCGACTATTGCCGGCAGGACC
Source organism: Dyella telluris (assembly GCF_014297575.1). Lineage (NCBI taxonomy): Bacteria > Pseudomonadati > Pseudomonadota > Gammaproteobacteria > Lysobacterales > Rhodanobacteraceae > Dyella > Dyella telluris. The sequence continues at coordinate 4,672,195 of NZ_CP060412.1, forward strand.
GGGTTGGCGTTGCCAGCGACGAGAGTTGAAACATGAGGCCTGAGGACACCAGCGTGAAGATCATTAGCATCCTGGCGGCCAAACCAGGCAAGCGGAAAGAGTTGGAGAGGCTATTGCGCTGCGTGGCGAAGATGGGACGCTCTGAGCCGGGGAATTTCCACTACAACGTCTGGCAGGACCCTGCAGACCCCAACGTGTTCCTGCTCGACGAGCTGTACCTGGACGACGAAGCCAAGGCGGCGCACCAGTGCTCGGCGCACGCGGCATCGCTGATGTCGCGTATCGCCGACGTGTCCGCCTTTACTACGATGGTGGTTCAGGCAGTCGATGTCACCTAGACCACATCGCGGTCTTCTGGGGCCGGCGGTTGCTGGCAGCCCACCTGTAAAAACTTGCTAACACATGGTTCGTCCATGCCCCATCATCCTTCGGAGTTGTGATCATGAGCAAGACAACCTTGTTTTCCAAAGGAAAAGTCGGTGCCATCGACGTTGCCAACCGCATCGCCATGGCTCCGCTCACGCGCTCAAGGTCGGGCATGGATGGCGTGCAGTCTCCGCTGGCCATCGAGTACTACCGGCAGCGCGCCTCCGCCGGACTGATTGTCACCGAGGCCACGAATATCTCGCAGCAGGCACGCGGGTACGCTTACACGCCTGGTATCTACACCGGCGCCCAGGTCGAGGCATGGGCGCCCGTGACCAGGGCGGTGCATGACGCTGGCGGACGCATCGTGGTGCAGCTTTGGCACGTCGGGCGCATGTCCCACACCAGTCTGCAAGCAGGTGGCGGCAGTCCGGTGGCGCCTTCGGCGATTCAGGGTGGTGACGAAATTTTCACCGAATCGGGGCCCGCGAGGCCTTCCATGCCAAGGGCACTGCGTATCGACGAAATCCCGGGCATCATCCAGGATTACCGGCATGCGGGCCAGCTCGCCAAGGACGCCGGCTTTGACGGCGTCGAAATCCACTCTGCCAATTGTTACCTGCTTGAGCAATTCATCCGCGACAGCACCAACCAGCGTACCGATGCCTATGGTGGTTCGGTGCAGAACCGCACACGACTGGTTGTGGAGGTTGCCAACGCCATCTGCGAAGCCTGGGAAAGTGATCGCGTCGGTATTCGACTTTCGCCGATCACTCATGCCGTGGGTGATACGCCGCTCGACAGCGACCCGCAGTCAACCTACGGCTACCTGGCGGAACAGCTCGGCAAAATGAAGCTAGCCTACCTTCATTGCGTCGAAGGGCAGACACGCGGGGAGAACGCCTCCGATGCGTTCGATTTCAAGGCGTTGCATGCGGCTTTTGGTGGAACTTACATGGCCAACAACAGCTACAACCGCGAACTGGCGTCGCGGGCCATCGAGAGCGGACATGCGGATATCATTGCTTTTGGTCGTCCGTTTATCGGCAATCCGGATCTCGTATCGCGCCTGCAGCACGACTATCAATGCGTCGATGCCCCGACGGACACCTACTACGGCGGTGGCGCCAAGGGGTACGTCGATTTCCCACCCTACACCACCTAGTGCAACGGGCTGGTCTCGCGATCCGATGCAGCAGAAGCCGATCCAGTTGCGCCAAGACACCATCTCCTGGTGGCTATTCAGCAGATGATCGGTCTGCGCAAGGGCGACGACCGCCTGCAGCAGTTGCGTCAGATACGCCGCTTCAGCGCCTAGTTGGCGTGCGAGGCTGATGCCAGCGAGCAGGCGGGTAAAGAAGGAGCAAGGGTCGTCCACGCGCATGCCTGTGGGCATCACAGCCACATGTGATTTCACCACGTTTAACCTGTGTCGAAGCTCATGCGCAGCCAAAATCACATGACGGTCTGAGCTGATCGCCAGACAGGCAGGCAGCAAACGGAGCGATGCGCATGTATGAGAAGGCCTTTGAACATCAATGCGAATGTGTAACAGCCCACTGTTTCGAAGCTGATCGAGAGCGGGAACGCACGAAGGCTCTCTTTGCCTTGGCCCTCGGCAGTTTTTGCATTGGCACGTCCGAGTTTGCCAGCATGGGAATCCTCCAGCTGTTCGCAGCTGACATGCATCTCAGCATCAGCTCGGCCACGGAAGCCATTACGGCTTACGCCTTGGGCGTCGTCATCGGAGCGCCGGTCGTCACGCTGACCGCCGCGAGGCTCAATAGGCGCACGCTACTGCTGTGTCTCATGGCGCTGTTCATCGCGGGCAATGCGCTGTCATCTGTAGCTCGGAACCTGGAGATGCTCGCTGTCGCGCGCTTCATCAGTGGTTTGCCGCAGGGCGCGTACTTTGGCGCAGGCGCGGTGGTGGCGTCGAGCATGGTCGGGCAGGGTGCCGGCGGCAAGGCGTTTGCCCTGGTGATGACTGGCCTGACTGTCGCCACCATTGTGGGGTCGCCCCTGGCGACGTTTCTTGGGCAGAACCTGGGCTGGCGTAACACGTATGTTGCCGTGGCCCTGCTGGCCTTCGTGGCCTTTCTGGCACTTTGGGCATGGACGCCACGCTCCGATGCGCTCCGGGGTGGGCCGCTCATCCAGGAGTTGGCATCCCTGCGCAAGGGCAGCGTGTGGGGCATGATGCTGGTAGCGGCGCTGGGTATTGCGAGCATTTTTGCCGTGTATACGTTCATTGGTCCCTTCGTGACGGATGTTGCGCTACTCGATCGCCGCTGGATTCCCATTGCGCTTGCGTTGTTCGGCATTGGCATGACCGTGGGCAACCTGGTGGGTGGTCATCTCGCTGATATGCATGCCGCGCGCGGGTTGGTGTGGGGGTTTGCCGGTGCTCTGGCCGTGCTGGCCGTGCTGGCACTGTCTGGTGAGCATGCGCTTGTGCTCATGCTTACCCTCATTGGCGTCGGTGCCACCATGATGATGGCCATACCCACCATCCAGGTGCGGTTGACTCAGTTTGCGCCAGAGGCGCCTACGTTGATGGGGGCCATGAATCTGGCCTCGCTCAATGTGGCCAACGCCATTGGCGCGTGGTCCGGCGCGCGCGCCATCGAAGCCGGCCACGGGTTGCTATCGGCGGCGTGGGCGGGCCTCGCCCTTACCGCCGCCGGCTTGATGGCCTTTGCGCTCACCTTGAGAAAGAACCCGCAGCTGGCCACGGCTTAGGCGGGCGCATGACTGTATATCGCTCCCCAGGTGCGTCGAACATTGGTGTAAATGTGGTACTCCCAACGCACGGACGGCATTCATCGAAGTGTGTCAGCGCGCGGTAGCCCGATATCAGTAATCGACTTGTATGACTGCCGGGATCGCCGCCACTCATCGTCCTTGAAAAAACCAGGGCGCAGGGGTGTGCACTCATGACCGCGTCCGGGCGTCAGGTGGCTCGTACCGTCGCAACGGCGATCGGCTGGGAATGTCGGCGATGGGTGCCCGGCGTCGATGATTCGCACCCGGACGGGCACTACCGGATTGGCAGGGGTCTAGGACCCGGTTTTCACATCGCGTCGCTGCGCCCGGAACTGGCCGGGTGTCATGCCAGTCAGCTTGCGAAAGACCCGAATGAAATTGGCCTGCGAGCCAAAGCCTGTTTCCAGGGCAATCTCCAGCTGCGGAGCTTGCGTATTCGCAAGCAATTGCTCCGCTGCCTCCACGCGCCGGTGGGTTACATAGCGGTACGGCGACAGTCCGGTGGCGGCGCGAAATAGCCGCGAGAAGTGAAATTCGCTGAGGCATGCCTGCGCCGCGAGTTCACTAAGCGAAAGGGTTTCGGCAAAGCGTAACTCGATCAGGTCGAGAACGCGCTTGAGTCGTCGCGGATCCAGGTCCGGGGTGTTCGTTTGAGGGCGCCAGCGCTCCACTGTGTAATTGCCCAAGAGATGGCCGGCCAGTGCCGAGTGCATGCCATCGAGAAATAGGCGATGCGAAGGATCGGGACCCCGCTGCATCGCGCCCAGCATGGCCATGCCGATCCGGTGCAGCGTCGGGTCGGCCAGGCTGTTGATATGAGCCAGTTCGATACCGGACGGGTCCAACCCACAGTTGATCAGTACCTCTTCCTCGACCAGCTGTCGGGGCAGATAGATCAACAAGACATCGATGGCATTGGCGATAGCACCACCATCCTCCTTGAGGCCCAAGGGAGAGACGCTTGCGGTGCCCGGCTGGACATAGTCCGAATACGTCGCCCCGTTGGCACGCCTCGATACCCTGGACCGCCCGGAGGTGACCAGGGCCACGACGTTGCTGTCGAAGGTCGCTGATTCGAGATTCCCGGCCGCAATCGACCAGTGCTCTGCCCGGAAGTGGGGGAGGTTGGCATCGTTCAGCAATCGAGATCCCGCGGGATATCTGCCCGTCGTACCTACTGGTGCGTTCATGCTTACCCCAAAATCGGGGCCGCTCCGTCTGGCGTCGTCCCACAGCGCGAGGGCGCGGCCATCATTGACCACCGGCACGGGGCCGGGCGCCGCTTTGCCAACGCCGTTCATGCGGCGGTGCGATACGGCGCTTCGCGATAGTCATGCCAACGACGGTCAAGACTGAATCACCCGAAAGTGGCTTTTTGCCTTGAGAAGCGCCGGGGTAAGCGAATTTCACTCCAAAGGGTGATCTGCGCGACATCAGTCCGTTTGAAGCAGTGCCTCACAACGTCGGCCACATCAAGGCCGCGGGGCAGTCGGCCGTCGCCGCGGCTTTTGTCCGTTTGTGCAGATCGAGTGGGCTCGCTGCCTGCGAGCGCTCGCGGACGGTTCAGTCGAATGCATCCGGGCTCCGCTTGCCGGCATGGACGTCCATGGGGCCGCGCCGCGCAGTGCCATATAGGGCCGATCGCGTTACGGAAGGCGAACATTGACATGATGCGTGGGGCGGAACGATGGCCCATAAACAGGATGGAACGATAGACTCTCGGCAGGGCAATTCCACCCGAAAGGGTGATTGCCCTATGGGGTACGGAAATCGCCAAATACACCTTCGGCAAGCCGCGGTCACGAAGCGCATCGAACCAGTTCTTCAGGACGGATAATCTTGGACAGTGACTGCCCGGTCCGGGTCTTGATCGTCGACGACCATCCCATGATGCGGGACGGACTGCGTTCGACGATCGAGCTTGAGAATGACATGTGCGTGATCGGCGAAGCCATCGATGGCGCGCAGGCCATTGAGTTGTTTGCAACGCTGAGCCCGGATGTCACCCTGCTGGACCTGCAGATGCCCAATATTGACGGCCTTCAGGCGTTGACGGTTATCCGCAAACGGTGGCCCGGCGCGTCAGTCATCGTGTTTACCATATATCCCGGGGATGCCCGGGTGACGCAGGCGCTGACGCTAGGCGCCACGTCGTACCTGCTCAAGTCAGCGGGCCGAAACGAGATCATCGGAGCCATTCGCGAGGCAGCGGCCGGCAGGCAGGTGATAGCCACGGAAATCAGCAGCGAACTGGAGGCTTATCACGGTGCCGCCGTATTGACCGTGCGTGAACTGAGCGTGCTGCGGCTGGTCAAGGAGGGCATGTCCAACCGGCTCATCGCCGAGTCCCTCTTCATCTCCGAAGACACTGTCAAGAGCCATATGAAGAGCATCTTGATGAAGCTGGGGGCGTCCGACCGCACTCACGCGGTTACCATCGCTGCACGCCGCGGGTTCATCGACCCGTAGCGGGGGCGTCCTGTTGGAACACAGCTTGGCGGCATCGCTCGCGGCACGCTTCGGCGCGCCGGCATTTCGTCACGACGCGGCCGATGACATCGCCCCCGGGCGAAGGGGTTCGAGAAGAAATCGCGAGGAACTGCCGCGAGATTCTGCTCAAGGCCTTGCGTCACGCCAGCTCAATTCGCGTTCGCGTGAGCCTGATTTCAGCAAGCGGGCGATGCACGTTCCTATTGAAGGTGACAGTATTGGCATTCCTGCTGCCCATGTGACCACGGCAAGGAGCGTGTCAGGTGGGAACCTTCCAGCAGGCGCGAGCGGACCGAGCGCATGTAACCTTGATGGATTGCCTGGCCATTCAACGAAGGCCAACGCTCTATAGACATGTGGTAGCCGGGTGACGCAGAAATGGTCGTCGGCAGCACTTGGGCCTGCTCGAAACAGCCAAGTCGATCATAGGTCACGCGTGCCGACTCCCATGCAACGCTAGAACGACCGCCGAGGCCGGCCTGGCACTGGCGGACCAACGAATGCCAAGCGTTGGAAATATTCCAAGGGAATCGTCTGGGCATCTATGCTATTGCTTGCGCCACCGGGCGCGAGAGCAGCGTTGATCGCAGCCCTTGCGATGTCTTTCGGTCGCGCGCAGGCCCGATGTAGTTCATTCTTTTCAGGCACTGCCGTGAAGCGCCAGATGGCCGCTCGAAGGAGGTCCTAGTGAAACAGCGCTGGTCACGACCAAGCTCCCTGATCTTCGTCAGGCGCTTCGTAATGCTGGCTGCCTTTCTTTTCGTGGCGACTGCCTGTCGTGAGCTTCTCGCCCAGGATGGCGACGACCATCCTGCCAACTTTACCCGCACGGTCCTTTCCGACAGCAACGGTGCGCTATATCACATCTATGGGATGGCTCAGACGCCCGATGGCTGGATATGGCTTCCGGAGAAAGGCCATCTCTATCGCTTTGATGGCATGACGCCGGAAATCGTCGACGTTCCCGGCGCGGATTCCTCGGACCCGGAATGCGTTCTGGCAACCCGATCCGGGGACTTGTGGGTGGCGTACGGCTCCGGTCGAACCCTCGTACTCCCGACCGGAGATTTTAGGCATCCGCGCGTGATGAACAGCAGCGGCCTGACGATGCCCCAATCGTTGCTGGAGGATAAGCATGGTGACATATGGGCGTACGGCAATAACGGAGCCTACAAGGCCAACGGTGACCAATGGAGGCCAATCGGCAAGGAATCCGGGCTTACCTCGAATCGCATCTACGCCATGCAGATGGACACGGAAGGCACGCTGTGGATGCTGACGGACCAGGGTGTCTTTACACTGGCCAACGGGAAAGCGAGCTTCACCAAAAGTACATTCAGTGCCCCTTGGCTTGACCGGCACCTTGACCTTGGACACAACGACGGCACCTTGCGTTCCTATGGAAGTGTGGTGCTCAGCATAGTCATCGCATCCTATGGAAAAACAGAGGTGCCCGCCTATCAGACGTCGCGTTTTCGCGCGATGAGAGATTCAGCAGGCGGCTTCTGGCTGGCGATGCCGGGGGATGGCGTGCGCCGGTCGGCATTAGCGGACCGGAAGACATTGGATGCGCTTGGATCATCGATTGGCAACGGCACAAGTATCGATGCGGCCGCATGGCCGAAGGTGTCTCCCTCCCTTAGCGGCGAATTTCTAGAGGATCGTCAACACAATATCTGGATCCAGACGCGCTCCGGCCTGGAGCAATTTCGTCCGAATGTCGCCACCGCCTTGAAGCTGCCAAGCGGTGACTTTGCCTACACCATGCTGCCGGATCAGGACGGATCGATCTGGTTTGGCGTCGCCCAATCCAGAAACGTCTATCGCTGGTGGCATGCGGCGTCCACGATAACGCCGGCAGATGGCTACGCCTACGACACCACCGCCGCCTTGAGGGATATCGACGGCAGCGTACTGCTGGGCACGGGGGGCGGGCAGTTGCTTCGCTTCGCCGATGGCAAGTTCGAGCCCCTGACTCCATTGCCTCCCGCGGGAAACCAGGACGAGGACGTGGTCACCATTGCCAGGGACGGCCAGCACAAACTTTGGGTTTCCATTCACCACCATGCCATAGCGCGGCTGGATGGTGATCACTGGGTCATCAAGGGTGGCTTCGACCAGCTTCCGGACAAGGACAACAGGCGCGCTGTTACCGACGCGCACGGGCGCCTGTGGCTGGCCTACCCTCACGACGTGTTTGTGATTGATGGAAAGAAGCTCACGCGCTTTGACTCCAGTGTCGGGATGGACATCACCAATGTCACCGACATCATTCCCGACGGCCAGCCCATGGTGGGCGGGGCGGATGGTGTCGCCGTATTTGATGGCCATCGCTTCCATCGGCTCAGTTCGCTTGACCCCATGGCACTGACCAATATCAACGGCATGGTGCGCCTGAAGGATGGAGCGGTGTGGCTCAATGGAAAAAAGGGCCCCGTGCGGATTAACGCCGGCGAAGTAGCGCGCGTGTTGAAGGACCCGGGCCACGACGTGGCACTGCGTGTTCTTGGTTCCGAAAGTGGGCCGCCTGGGCCGGCCCAAAACACTTTTCCAGTTCCGGCCCTCATCGAGGGCACGGATGGGCGTTTGTGGTTTGCGGGTGATGCCGGTCTGGCATGGATTGACCCGACGAAGGTCTTGCCCAGTCACGAGCCGACGGTGGTGATTCGTTCACTGATCGCGGGTGACAAGGCCTACCAAGTAACTGCCATCCCTACGCTTCCGCCGGCAACGAGCAATATCGAGCTCGATTACACCGCCATCGGGCAAGGTGACGCCAGCCACTCCCGGTTCCGCTATCGCCTGTCCGGTGTGGACAGGCATTGGCAAGATGCTGGATACCGGAGGCAGGCGTTTTACACCAATCTCGGTCCAGGCACTTATCGCTTCATGGTCGAAGCGAGCAACGATGACAATGTCTGGAGCCTCTCCACAGCTCATGTCGACATCACGATCGCACCTGCGTTCTATCAAACGATGGGGTTTCGGATCGTTTGCTTCGTTGTGGGACTGGTGTTTTTGTTGCTTGCCTACCGCTATCACCTGCAGCGGCTTACACGGCGGCTTCGTTACGGACTGGAAGTACGCCATGCCGAACGCGACCGGATAGCCCGCGAACTGCACGACACCTATCTTCAGACCGTACATGGCTTGGTGCTCAAGGTGAGCGCGGTCAGCGAAAGAATGCCGGCAGGCGATTCCAAGGACCAGATTGTCAACGCCATTGGCCTTGCCGGAGCGGCCTTGGCTGAAGGTCGGAACCGAGTGTATGAGTTAAGGGCAAAGGCCACCAGCAAACAGGATCTTCCGGGCGCCTTCGATGAAGTGGCGCGGGAGTTCGAGACCGAGCAATCGCCTATTTTCAGCGTGACTTCAATCGGTCGCATGAAGGCATTCAATCCGACGGTGATCGACGAGCTTTACGCAAGCGGTCGCGAGGCGCTCATCAACGCTTTCCGCCACGCTTCTGCAAAACATATCCATGTGGACATACGTTCTGACAGGACGGGCATTCGTGTGCAGGTTGCCGATGACGGGAAGGGGATTGATCCACAAGTGCTCCAGAATGGCGGCATCCCAGGGCACTGGGGTCTTCGTGGCATGCAGGAGCGGCTGAGGGTTATCGGCGGCGAATGTAGCGTTGCCCGCAAGGCGCCGCGAGGGACGATCGTGACCCTCTTCGTGCCGGCGCGACGCGCTTACGTCCGCGGCTGAATACGTGTTCGGTCTGCGGCGGCTGGCAATGACTACTCTTTGATCTGCATGGCAGCGAGGTGAACTTGCTTGCCGTACATACCCCAGTTCTCTTCCGCGACCTCCAGAATGGCAACGTAAACGGGAACCTCTCCGCCATCGATGCGTGAATATTTGCCAAGGATGGCCGTGGCCTCGGTCACCATGCGTGTCTTGGTGGAAGCATTGAAACCGCCCTTGAGCGCGTACACCTTGAGACTGATGATGGGTTCGGCTGCTTGCTTTCCGGCCCGATACACCGTTTCCGGTGCGTGTTCCACGAAGTAGACCCAGATGCCGGCGCGGATTTGCGGCGTATCGATAAGGCGTTCGCACGCTATGCCAAGCTCGGTCAATTCAGCCGCGATTTTGGCACGGGCGTCGGCGGTGAACGTGTCCCTGGATGCGTGAAGGAACATCTTCGGCATGACATGCCCCTTTTGATTGTTCAACGGACATCTACCGTAACCGACCGTCGCCAGGATGCGCAGTTAATTCTGGTAAAAGCTAACTAGCTGTAGATCAGTTACCGCTGACTCGTGCTGCGAACGGTGTCGACGCATGATGATCCACGAAGTCGATGGGTGATGTGCCCGTGAACGCAGCTCCATCCGAACCTTGACCGTCAGGCAAGGGCGGCAGGGTCGATTTGTACTATTTCAGGACGATCCCGGGATAACAGAGGCTCTTCTGCGGAAAGGTGTCCGGGTGGCTCATATGGGTGATCCCCCGTATCGCGCGCCCCTTGTCGAGGGCTGCTGGCAGTGGGACTTCACAATGCAGTGCCGACCCGGTAGCCGAGATCACCGATCCTGTCCGCCATGGTGCTGTCGTTCCAGTCGGACAAGTCAATCTTGGTGATTTCGCATTGGCTGTCTATACCGGATAGCAGGACAGGGCGATTAGCCCGTGTTATCGGGGGTAGGGCAAGGGCATCAGATCGGCGCAATGAGACGAACCCATGCTGTATCTGCACCTAAGTGCCTAATGAAAATGCGCCTTATCCGTTCGATCCTTCATAAGACATGGGCGCTTGGATTGGCGATCGAACTGTGAGGCGCCTGCGGGGGCTTTACAGTGATCTGATTCCAGTCCGCAAATTTGCGCCATACCGCTGGCGAGGCTTGCATTGTGTGTACCCGTCCCGTTTGACCCCATGGTAAAACTTGGGAGCGTACTATTGGATAATCGCGACTCAAAGAAATGGAGCCTCACACGTGATTCTTCACCCGATCAAATTGCTCGATGCGATGGCAGAGGAGATTTCAGATACAAATCAGACCATTGGAAAACTTCAGCAACTCAGCTTTTACCTTGATGGCGAGAACAACTTCTACGACCAAGAGCATGAGATGACTGAGCATGAGCTCGAGTGGAGGCTTGAGCGCACGTACATCGGCCTTTCCTTGCTAATGGAACATCTCGCGCTACCGAACCTATTGTCCCAGTTCCAAGCGGGGTTCAAGAGATATCATGGCAAGCTCAGAGAGGTAGAGGTGGTGCCGTATGTCGGCGACTTCTACAGCGAGCCTCACTCATATTTGCGAAAGTACCTATTTTCCCTTTCGAGTCTTTGTGGTGCCGATCTGGAAAAGCAGCAAGACGAGCAGAGGAAGTCCACTCTGGAAGGGATTCTTGTAAATACGCCGAAGATCATCTTCGACAGGGGAATCGAACCGAAAAATGAGGCTGAGGTTAGGAAGAGCGTGTTCGACCTTCTCATCCATGTTTTTCCGGATACAGTTCGCGAAATGCCCATCATTCAGAACACGAAGACCTACAAGCCAGACATAGGCGTCAAATCACTCTCAACTGCCATTGAATACAAATTCGCCGACTCTGAAGAAGAGGTCAAGAAGGCAGTAGGCGGCCTTTATGAAGACATGCGTGGATACTCAGGCAGCAAGGACTGGACCACATTCTATGCAGTCATCTATATGACTGATGCCTTTTACACTCAGCAACAAATCATGTCCGAGTTCAAACACACGTCTGCTGACGAAAACTGGAAGCCACTGCTCGTCATCGGCAAGGGAGCTCGAGTAAAGCGCAGTAAAGCCTAGCAATTTACCTAAGGCGAGGTCGCTTCCAGATCGACCTCGCACCTTGTACGTCGTCTATTTCCAACTATCAATCAAGCCGATGGCTTCGTCGTCGCAAAGGTCCAGGCGCAGGACATGCAGCTGTTCCATGTTCACACCTCCGCAATGCACTGCAGGGATCGACCTCTCCTCTCTGAAGGTGGCATCGTCATCGCGGGAGCAAGTTTTAACCCCTACTACACCGCGATCAGGGCCTCAGCTACGAGGCCAGCTTTAGGCATAACGCCCACCGTCATCGCACGAAGTTACCGTGTAATGTTGCGTGAAGTAGTTTTCGAACAGGTTAGAAGTGTCTCATTTCCCAAAAGCCCTTCGAGGACCACTTGCCTGTGGGTGAGTCGCTCCATTGAAGATGCTCGTTACTGGCTGGAGCGAATTCCGCATTCTGGCGAGAAGCGAATCTACGAGCTGAAGCTCGAGGACGGGGTAATCCACGAAGCACACGAGGGCCATTTGAGCGAGGAGAGCGAAAATATCCAGGAACTCGAAGGACGGGCCTTCCAGTATTGGAGCGGAGCTCGAGCCGCGACGGGCGGTAGGGAATTATTGTGCGGCGGGAAATTGACGGTCCTAAAGCGCCACGTCTAGACCTTGCAAGTCAATCCCAGCATTGAATGTGCGCCGCAGAGCAAGGACACATGCCGGCAGGAGTGATTCGCCCGTGTTATAGGGGTAGGGCGTGATCGCTTTCGGTTTGACCCACTTGCGTTCAGTGCCTCAAATGCAACCTGAGTGGCGAGCGGTGGACGCACCTTCTCAAAGCCTCTGATTGCTCATCCTTAGCAGGCGCAGGAACCATCAGCGCTCGCGGTGTCTGATCCAGCGAATCGGGCGAGGCGATTACTATCCCGCTCCCAGTGTTGGGGCTTGGAGTGCGACGAGCATTTGATTTATTCGACTCCTGACTTCGTTGGCGAAAAGTCCGCGAGCATCAAATCCAGCCGCATCGAGCAGCGGCCACGTGTATTCACAAAACAGGCCAGGTCGCGGGTGTGCCTTTTGACGTTGACTCGCGGTGAACTCCCTGTCGAACGCTTCTTTACCCGATGTATCAAGGATGCAATCGGCCTCGAGCGTGTCCAGATACCCCGTCCATTCCGACCGGGACAGCTCGCGCGATTGCCCGATATTTTCCACCCAATACGTGCAATATTTCTCAACGCTGCACGGCGAGCTTGCCCACGCATATCCCCCGGCCATGAATCCCCAGTGGAAGTTGGGTTCGACTCGCCACCCTTTGGATCTGAGCGCAATCAGGTTTTGTACTGATGTCGGGTCCGAAAAAAGAGCTCGTGCCTGTCCGAGCGTGTCGGCCGGATACATACGAAGACTTACGGCACCCGCATCGCTCGGATAGCCAAGCCAAGCCATGAAAATTTTCGGCGTACAATCGAAGTCGCGCCAACCTAGGCCCTTGCCTTCCTCGCCACCGACCGCGATCCCTTGGATAGCATCCAGGCGCCTCTCCAGGCGGAAGCGATTGTTCCCACAGCGACTGATCGTTGAGTAGGGGCCGATGTTAGGAAAATGTTCCTCAACAAAGTCCAGAAAGTCGCAAATCACTGAGCGCTCAGCGCCGTGAACCAAGTTGCGATCCACAAGATCGGAGAGCATCGCCAGCACATCTTGCCATCGCACGGACCGAGGTTGATCCTGAAACTTCACCGGTGCGCCATGCAGGTTGATACGGTGGGGCTGCTCAGTCGGCTCACCCCAGTTGATCTTGTTTTCCACGACGACAACCAGTTCGCTGCCGTAGGTGATAATTGCGTCCAAAACCTGTTGCCGATCAGAAACCTCAAAGATGGCATTTACCTGCTTCGCATCGGGTGCTAACCAGACACTGATTCCTGGGATGGCGTCCCCATCAAGCGGGGGTTCCTGCTTCGTCACTACGCGCTGACGCTGCGTCGCAAACTCGGCCGGTGGCAAAGTTTGCAGCGCACGGCCGGGTGAAACAAAATTGAGCCAGGCCTGATGTGCCATAGGGCTGTAGCGGAGCACGACCAAAAGCGCTCGCGTGAGCTGATTCTCATGCCACGCCGCTGCTGACTGGAAAGGAACGAAGAAGTTTAGGTGGTTGGTCATGGTGTAAACGGATATCCATACGTCTCAGCGAGGGCGATGCAGTCGACGAATCAACCCCTAGCGCTCTAGCTCGCCGCAACGGGTTTAAGCATAGTCTTTGCCACAGCGACCTTCGTGACCAAGCACAAATAGTTGGATGGCGCGCGCGCCGTCTCGCGAAGCATAGGCCGTTCCCACCGGGACGAAATCAAAAAGTCTCAGCACACGGTGCATCCCTTGGTTTACGTCTGCGGACGTCGCATAAACCGCCCCTTGGGCATGCTCAAGGAGCTTTTTCACAAGGTCGCGGCTAATTCCCCGACGTCTTGCTTGCGGCTTGATATAAACCCAGCCGAGCTCGCGGGCGAACTTCTCCGCCATATCAGGCACGCCGGCCTTCTTAAAAGTCTGGTTTCGGTACCCAACATTTGGATTTTTGAGACCTGCGACGCCTTGAACTACCCCACCATCCTTAGCAAAAGCTACGCGATGTGCTCGGTCTAGCAGCTGCGTCAAAGTCGCTGGGTTGACTTCACCTCCTTCGAGAATGCACTCCACAAAGGAGCGCCTGTCATCACCCGAAAGTTCATCGGGACTGTGCACCGATACCACGATTTTCTCACCCATCTAGTTTCCCTCGATCTGGATCATTTATTGCGCAGGGCGCCCTTGTTGTCGGGAGCGGGGAATACAACGAGGAGCAGCCGAAGTTCGCACTGCGCTTGAAGCAGTTAGTGTGACCTGCTCTACAGCCTCTTGGAACTCAAGGCTGGGGCACGTCGCCTGGCTGCCAATGATCAGCATAATTTGCCCCGTGAGACTTTGGAGCAACTCGCGGCGGTAGTATCTGGACGGGAAGGGGCATCGGGCTATCCACACCGACAATAATCGCCTCGCCTTGACCCAGTGTTGGAAGAAAGGCAGCGGCTCCTGCATCCAGGTTTCCACAGGCCCTCTCAACTACGGCACGATCCCGCTCGTTAATGAGGCGATGAACGATGAACATGCCCATTTGACTAAGCACGTCTTCGGGAATATCGCGAGGACGTTGAGTGGCCAAAACGCATGTCAGCCCATACTTTCGCCCCTCCTTGGCGATTAGGCCGAACGCCTCCAACTCTGTACGGGAGAATTCGTCGCCGAGACTTTTGTCGAGAAACTGATGAGCTTCGTCCAGTAGGACGACAAGCGGTAGCTGTTGGAACCGCCCACAGCGTGCCAAGTTCAGGAGGTATCGCCCAACCGCGTTGGCGACGAGCTCGCGGGCATTGTGCTCGAATGACAAGAATTCCAAGCTAACACGAAGGATGCGTTGGCCAGGATTCTCCAGAAACCGCTCGAGGACTGTGGGAAGCGGCTCGAGGTCTTCAGTATCGAAAAGACACGCCAGACTGGGTGAGGCCAGATCACTCTCGATCCTCGACATCAGTGTCACGCAAGCACTGACCTCGTTTGGCGTAGGTCCGCCCCAGCAGTTCACATTAGCATTGAAGCCAGCCGGATAGACGCATTCTTCGTTGATCTGGCTGGAGAGGAGCCGGATGTCAAAACGAGCCCCTTGAGCGGACAGAGCATTGGCGCTCGCAATGACCGCGTCCTCGAAGGGCGCCCTAGGTCGACCTTGCTTCCTTATCAGCCCCCCGTTTGCCAGCTCAGGATGAAGATGTGCAACTTTCAAGCTGCGCACTGCTTCTCGAAATTTTGGAGCTTGGACGCCCGGACTTGGACGGAACAGAACGAATAGATCTGTGTCGGTCAGCTCTGTATACGGAAAGCCAACGAAACGGCGTGAATCTAGGGCACCCGTTCTAGATCCGCCCAGAAAAACATGAGTCACACCTGCAGCCTGATTTGCATACTCACCGGTGGCGTCGAACAAGATTGCCTTGCCACCTAGTCGAGAGATTTCCTCGACTAAGTGGGCAGTCGTCCAACTCTTTCCTCCACCAGTTGCGCCCAAAACTGCGCAGTGCCGGCCGAAAAGTTGCGCAGGATCGACGGCGATACTGGTATTCTGCGCATGGGGAAACACAGCTAGCTGCACTTTCTTGGCATTGGCGAGCGCGCTCGCTTCGATTGCTTGCTTCAGCAGGAGTGGGTGAGCTGAGTAGACGTATTGGCTAACCCGGGGGGAGATGGGGATGCCCTTTGACGACCTTCCAGTTTGGAGGTCCACAGCGGTTAGAAGTTGGACTACCCCGATAGGGTGCGGTGCCTGATGACTTTCAGCTTCGAACTCGACAGATAACCTGTCGCGCTCAGGCAGACGAACCTCGAAGATCCGACCGAGGACGGCGTGCTCCTCGCCTTCAATGACAACAAACTCACCGACTTGACCGCCCATAAGCGGAAACCCTGCTAAGTGCGCGCTCATGGGCGTGGACGCGTGAGGAAGATTGACCTCGACGAGACCGGGCCGAACTCGGCACACGGTGCCGACGTAGCGCGCATGATCGAACGGGTAGATTGCTAGGCTGCTCATTGCACTTGGCCCAAGCTGCGCATACGTGCCACGTGTTTTTCCATGTCAGACTGAGCGACGATGTCTGGCACATAGGCCAGCAAGCCGTTGAAGCTCTCATTAATCATTGACAGGCGTGCGTCTCCTGCCTTGGCCAGCTGGGCCAGCTTGCGAATGTGCGCATTGATCAATGCCTCGCCCGGCCTCGGAACTGGGTCTCCTCCAACGGTATGAGGGGCGAGGTAGGGGCCAGCCACAACAAGTTTTAGACTAAGGTTCGACCGGATCGCTGACATGATTGGCTCTGCCAGGTGGTTGTCATTAAAGCCAAAGCCGACGACCATCACCCCGACATTGGGTTGGCGAAGCGCAGCTTGGAAGGCAGCAATCATCTCCAGGTAAGGCTGCTCAAATGCAAGTTCATATTTTGAGTTTCGCGGATAGATGAGAACGGGCTGCGCCGCACCCGCCACCTTGTGAACTTCGTTGGAGACGGGATCTCGCTCCCAGTCAATAGACCCGTGGAGCTTGTAAAGATGGAATAGGTTCGGCACGAAGTCTTGGCGCTCGCCATCGTTACCGCGTGTGACAATGTCGTAGCTAAAATTAATTGCGTCGAATGTGGACGGGATGGAATAGGAGAACCCATCATTCACAATGAGTCGCGCTTGGCGAGCCGCCTCTTCGAAGCAACGATCGTAGTTTGTGGTGAAGAGCTTAGCCCGCTGCTTGCGATTGGAGCGACGCGCTATTCGGCGCAGGAACTGCTCATGAATGGGAAGTGCATGGTTGGCAACAACGAAGTTGGTTGCGTCAGCGATTTCGCGCTCAGCCAGTGCTACGAAAGCCGCGACCTTAGCTTTGTGCTCAGCGTTGAAAACTGCTTCGGCCATTCGGCATCGGGAGAGTAATGCTTCGATGTTGGTTTCGTCTTGCGGGTAGCCAATGACTTGAATCAACGCATTGAAGTCAAAGCCTAGGGTGTCGGCGACTGCGTTAGTCTTGTCGCGAACTCGCACCCAGAGGTCCCACATTGTGGGTGCCTTGGCGGCGCCAGGCTTCGATGGTTCAACACCGAGAGACGTTCCTAGCCCTGCCAAAATCACTAAATTTTCGCAGTAGAAGAGCTCGGAGATGACGCGCTTTGCTTCTGCGACGGCGGAATCTGGGGGAAAAATGGCGGGCCGCGCATTTCCCACCGCTCCGGCGGGTAGCGCCGGGAGTTCGGCGAGCCAGTTGCCTTGTGTCATGGCGCTCAAAACTTGCATGATGCCCCTGTCCCTTTGGTTGGTCGCCGCCATCCTAGCGCGCTCCGACACACCTCGTTATCTAGCGGCGTGCCCCAGGTGGCCACTTCAAGCTCAAATGCGCCCCCCCCGGCCACTCAGCACGGGGATGTTGTGCCAACACCGGCGGCGTGCGCTTTGCGCAACGAGAGCGAGAGGGGGCTTCTCACTTCAGTTCCACACGTCGCTCAGTGTTCCTCTAGAAGGCGCGCTGCCGGATTATCGGTTGCACTACCCGCCTGAAAGTATCCCATCACGCTGGACACCGCCCGATGCTCGGTCATCGCCATGATCGCCGGCAACGGCACGCCCTGTCGGCTCGCTTCGGTGACGAAACCTGACCGCAAACTATGCCCACCAAAGTCTCCCTGCAGACCCGCGAGTTTCGCGCGCCGCTGCACGATCTCGCCCACCGCGGCCGGGGAGAGGGCAGGTCCAACTCGTTGCTTCCACAGCCGCCGAAAAATCGCCCCCTCGGTAATGCTGGCTGCGGCCAGCCAGGCCTCGAGTGCCTGGGCGGCCCGATCTAAAACCGGTTTGTCGGGTGTCGAGGTCGCGCCCACGCCGGCCTGCTGGGTCTTGCTGTGCTCCAGTCGGTAGATAAAGCCCTGGGGACCGATGCGGCGCAAGTCGCGCAGATTTGCCGCGGCGACCTCGCTGCGACGCCGGCCGCCGCTGGCAAAGCCAAAGCAGAGCAGGGCGCGGTCACGCAGGCCTTCGAGGCTGTCGTCACAGGTGGCCAGCATGGTCTCGAGCTCGGCGAGGGTGATCGCGGTCTTCTTGCGCGGGCGCTCGCCTCGCTTGACCGCGGCGCGGGCGGCGCGGCTGAGCACCGTGCGAATGGCCGGCTGCTCGCACGGATTGGTCACGTGCTTGAGCCGATGCGCCGTGGACAGCACCGCGACCCGATGACGGACCGTCGCCAGCGTCCATGGGCCCAGGTTGGCTTTGAGGCCGGCGGCCACCAAGGCTTGGTCGATGGTCGGCGGCAGCTCCCAGGCCAACTCGCCATCGGCGGATCGGCGGACCACATGATCGACCACGAACTGCAGCACCGTGGCTTCGGACACCGGCAACGTTAGTTCGACGCCGTAGCGCGCCGTGTGCCAGCCGGCCCAGTAGCGCAGGGCACTGGCGTAGCTGCGAGTGGTGTTGGCGGCGGCCGCTTCGGCGAGCAATTCGCGCACGGCGTCGGCGGCCTGCTGCGCCAGCTGGATCGGCAACGCCAGGCTGGCGGCCGGCTGGGCAAGGGGCGAGATCGTGGAAATATCTTTCATAATATGTAATGTATACTACGAAATAGGGCGTCTACCCACGATAATCATCACTTATCGCGAGTAAGAATCCAAGCGGGCAGGGGGCCGATCGAGGAGACCGTTCCATGGCACGAGGCATTACCCAAGACCAGGTCAGCGCTGTCGCTGAGACCATCCTCTATGTCGGCGAGAATCCGACCGTAGAAAAAGTCCGAGCCGCTCTCGGCACCGGCTCGCCGAATACCATCACGCGCATGCTCGAGACGTGGCGCGGTCAACTAGGGGATCGGCTGCGCCAGCTCAGCACTTTGCCGGAGGTGCCTGTCCCGGTGGGGCAGGCGATGGTCGACCTGTGGCGTCTCGCGATCGAACACGCGAAGCATGCCCTGGATGAGCACTTCTCAGAAGAAAACGCCCTGCTGGAGACCGCCCAGGCTCAGCTCGCGCAGGAGCGTGGAAGCTGGGAGCAGCGCCTGCAGGTGGCCGAAACCAGCCTGGCGCAAGCCCGGGCGGCACGCGACCTCGCCGAGCACGCCTGCAACACCCTCGATGGCCAATTGGAAGACAGTCACGCTCTCCGCTCAGATCTGCAGCAACAGCGCGATCGACTGCAAGTCCAGTACGACCAGCAAGCAACGCTGCTCCAATCGCTTCGGTCGCAGCTGGACGAACACCAGGCCGCAATGGAGGCGGAGCGCGAGCGCCGAGACACGCACCTTCGCGCTGTCGAAGATCGTGCCCACCTCGAGGTCGATCGCGCTCGGCAAGAAGCGAAGCAATGGCAGCAACGATGGGAGAGCTCTGAACGAACCAGTCGCGAAGTGCACACCGAAATGCAGAGCCGGATCGAAATGATCAGCGATCGGGCTCGTCACCTGGAACAGGAGCTGGCGAGCAAAATGGGCCAAGTCACCGCCCTCGAAAAGGCACTAGCGGAAGCACGGTTCGCGGCCAAAACTAAACCGCAGCAATCGAAGGCTACGGCCAAGGTGCCCGCCAAGCGCGGTCAGCGACCGAAATCATCGGCTCGATCAGCCACTCTCAAATTACCCTGATCCTTGTCGGTCGCTCATCGAATCATGTCGTAGAGTTCGCTGAGCGAATTTACCGGGCCAATGGTTGGGCAATGCGTGGGAATTACGAACGCGTCGAAACGGCTGCCCGCTCCATCCATCGGGCGATCGCGTAGGGCGGCCTTAAGCGTTGAATTCGAGAAGCCCAGCGAAATGGCAGTCCCGCCGACCAGCGCTTGCAATTCATCGACGTACATACCAAATGCTGCTTCACATTTACAAGATCGCGGCTCCCGCGGGTACAGCCGAAAAACATCGTGGCACGTGGTGCAGTAGATGAGCTTCAAAGGGGTTCTCGCCGATAGTGATGTGGTGCCTATTTAAGCGCGCATCGCTACCCATTTTCATCCACCAAAGATGACTCGATTTCTTCGCATTCCTAGATGACCAGATGGAATCCGGATTCTGTAACCACCACCGTTGATTAACTTCAACCAAGACTCCTGTCGTAGTGGATTGCAAGGTGTGCGCTCAAGCTCCTGCATTGCTCAATTGCATGTCAATGGACAGCCGTGAGGAATGAGACCTTGCCGCCTGGCTAACTTCAATGTCATCTCATGAAGCTCTACGATGTCCCTCGGTTAAGTAAACCCACGCGATGGCACTCTCATGAAACACCTTCTCGATCCTGACATTGCCCTTATGCTGGACGAGCGAAAGCGCACGATGGCTGACTTCAGCGCTGACTATCGGCCGCTCAATATGTATGTCATCTATCGCGCCGATCTCGACATGAGTCCAGGCAAGCTAGCTGCTCAGTGCGGACACGCTCTTGTAAACGCGTTCGACAAAGCCAAGCACGACCGTCCCCTGATCACGTCCACATACAAGGGGACCGGGGAGGGGACAAAGATTGTGATGTATGCGAAGAGCCTTCAGGCCCTGATTCGAGCCTACCGGGATATGCAGAACGCTGGCCTGCCACATCACCTAGTCATCGACCGTGGGCATACGCTATTGCCGCATTTCACCGGTGAGCCAGTCGTCACGGCACTGGGGATCGGTCCCGTGTATCGAGACGAGGTCGAAGGGACTACGAAGCGCTACACGATGGCCAAATGAGGTAAATCTCGGCCTAAGCTTACGAAGAAGGCCTTACGATTCTGATGAGGCGCCATGAGAGAGGACGAGTTAGTACAAGCCGAGCAGTGGGTGAATGAGTGGCATATTCGCGCCAAGATCGAGGCGTGGCCCGACTCGGATACGATTATTCAGGCGCTCGGCCCGGGACCCGTCGACCTGAGGGCCTTGCGCGCGTCAGGCAAATTGCTCGGGGTGTGGTTTAAGCACGAGCGGCGCTTTCGTTATCCGCCGTGGCAACTATCCATGGGACGACTTCATCCGCAACTCAGTGATTTGCTCGATGCGCTGGCCGCGAATCCAGCCATGACACCGGAGGCAGACCCAAACGGCTGGCTCCGCCTTCAATGGCTGGTCACGCCACGGCCATCACTAAGCGAGCTTGCATTGGCTGACCAGGCCGCCAGCGATGGTGTAGCAGAAGACTCAGAAGACCTTAGTGATGATGGACGTTCACCAGCTGACGTGTTCAAGATCGATTCTTCTGCGGCTGTTGCGTTGGCTCGGTCAGATGCGGCCTGGATGAGCTCGAGCTGACGCGTCCACCAAAGAACGGCAAAGAATTGCCGTAGACAGGACGAAGGCTTATTACGCTAGATATTAGGCCCTGGACAGAGCTGATGTGCCAACGACGCGTTTGCTGTTACTTAATGCTTGACTTCGATGGTGTTTTACACGCCGCAGATGCCGGAGCGGACACCTACTTCACGTCTCTCTCCGAGCTCGAGTCGGTGTTACGCGACCTAAGGTGCGTGGACGTGGTCATTGTGTCGTCGTGGCGGCACATCCATTCACTGGACAAGCTCCGGACATTTTTCAGTCAAGATCTTCGCCATCGCATTGTTGGCGTCACTCCCGACATCGCCCCGGCAGCAGGGTCAGATGATCGCGGCTCCCGTCAGCGAGAAATAGAAGCCTGGCTGGCGCGGATAGAAGGGCCCGGCCTACCTTGGGTGGCGCTGGACGATGTTGCGTCTCTTTATGACCCCGGGGCCCCAGTCCTTGTGACGCCAAATGGATTCGGCCACTTCGAGGCTGCTGCCTTGCGAGCTGCCTTAAGTGACCCAGTCGCCTTCGGGAGACGGTGCGCCTCTGCTTGCTAGCTGCGGACCTCATGACGACTAAGGTGACCCGACTCGGGTCACGACTGTAGCCGGGTTAGTTCTGTTAGCGCGGGTCCTCTCGAAATCACTTTGGCCAGCTAGAGGTCCAGCTATTAGTGTTACCTGGACGGATTGGCCGTCAAATCGGCCAAGTAACGTTTATACCTAGTGTTGCGTAACGGAAATACTTGGCTCGGGTCGTGCCAAGGCGCAGCCGCCTCCGTCGCCCAATCAACAATTTCGCATAATGTATATTATGTAAAATTACGAATATTGCGTCATAGCCAGGGATCCCGTTCCAGGCTATGACGATCCCTTCTCTGACCCCAGCCACCTCTGGCCCAAATTCACACGGGGCTATGCGCGGCTGGCTCCGCCCGATGCCGAACCGAAGCGTTTGGTGCGCCCGCCTTCGGAGCTTGCAGCACGCAAGGTCGAATCGCGTAGCAGGAAATGCGACAGAGCCGGGATGAGCACGAGCGCTCCCACCATGTTCCACAAGAACATGAAAGTAAGCAGGATGCCCATGTCGCCCTGGAACTTGATCGGCGAGAAGGCCCAGGTCACCACGCCGGCGGCCAGCGTGACGCCCACCAGGGCGACGACCTTGCCGGTGAACTGCACGGCATGTCGATACGCCTGAGCCAGCGGCACCCCGGCCCGTTGCTGGGCGAGCTGGATGGAAAGCAGGTAGAGCGCGTAGTCCACGCCGATGCCCACGCCCAGAGCGATGACCGGCAAGGTGGCGACTTTCACGCCGATACCCAGGGCCACCATCAAAGCCTCGCAAAGGATGGACGTGAGCATGAGCGGCACCACGGCCACGATGACGGCTCGCCACGAACGGAACGTCACGAAGCACAGCACGATCACCGCACCGTAAACGTAGAACAGCATGGTGTGGTCAGCCTGGCGCACCACGATATTGGTGGCCGCATCAATGCCGGCGCTGCCGGCGGCAAGCAGGTATCGCCGGTCTTTTGCACCGTGCGCGGAGGCGAACGACGCGGCGGCAGCAGCGACGCGATCGAGCGTTTCGGCGCGATGATCGGAGAGATAGGCGATCACAGGCATGATGGAGCACGCGTTGTTGAACAGGTCCGGATTGTTCACTGATGCTTGCTGCGCACCGTAATTGAGCACGTCCTGGTTGCGTGCGAGCGTCAGCCACTTGGGGTTGCCTTCATAGGAACCGGCGGTGATCTGGCGCACGGCATCGCCAAGGAATGTGGTTGCCTGCACGCCGGGCACTTGTCGCAGCGCCCACGCCAGCCGGTCCGCCTCCACCAACGTCGAATACTTCAGGCATCCCTCGGGTGGTGTCTTGACGATAACCGCGAAGACGTCGCTCGATAGCGAATAGTTGCCGGTGATGTAGGCGTTGTCACGGTTGTAGCGCGAGTTGGCGCGCAGTTCCGGGGCGCCCGACTCCAGGTCGCCGATCTTCAGGTGAGTGCTTACCGCGAAACCCACGACGGCCAGCACCGCCGACGCGCCCAGCGCGACCAAGGCCCAGCGGCGCGTGGTGAAGCGGTCCAGCCAGTGCCAGTGCGAACTACCGCCCTTCCCTTCGACCTGGTCGTTCTCGGCGCGCAGAGTTCGCGCGGCCGCTGCCGGGTCGACGCCGGTAAAGGACAGCAGCACCGGCAACAACAAAAGGTTGGTAAAGATCAGCACGGCAACGCCAATGCTCGCGGTCAGCGCAAGATCCTTGATCACCGGAATGTCGATCATCATCAGTACGCCGAAACCCACGGCGTCGGCCAGCAAGGCGGTGACACCGGCCAGGAACAACCGGCGGAAGGTGTAGCGCGCGGCGACCAGTCGATGCGTGCCACGACCGATATCCTGCATGATGCCGTTCATTTTCTGCGCGCCGTGCGATACGCCAATCGCAAAGATCAGGAAAGGCACCAGAATCGAGAACGGGTCAAGCGAGAAGCCCAGCAGCGCCACCAGGCCCAGCTGCCAGACCACGGCGACGACGGAACACAGGATGACCAGCGCCGTGCTGCGCAGGCAGCGCGTGTAGCCATAGATCACCAGTGTCGCGATCAACGCGGCGATGCCAAAGAAGCTCATCACCTTCACCAGGCCATCGATGAGGTCGCCGACAAGTTTGGCGAAACCGATGACATGCAGGTGAACCTTGACGCCCGGCGTTGCTTCATAACGCGCGCGGATATCCTCCAGCGAACGCGACAAGGTGCGGTAGTCGATGGGTTTGCCGGTGTCCTGGTTTTTGTCCATCAGCGGCACGAAGATCATGCTGGACTTGAAGTCGTTGCCGACATAACGACCGACGATGCCAGAGCGCGCGATATTGAGCTTGAGTTGCGCGGTGCTCTGCGGCGAGCCGTCGTAGTTGTCCGGCATCACCGGACCGCCTCGAAAGCCCTCCTCCGTGACTTCCGTCCAGCGCACCGATGGGGTCCACAACGACTTGACCCAGGCGCGATCGACCCCGGGGGTCAGGAAGAGATCGTCGTTGATCTTTTTCAGCACTTCCTGGTACTTCGGGTCGAAGATGGTGCCGTCCTCGTTTTCCACGACCACACGCAACGAGTTGCCCAGGCCGCGCAGTTCGCCCGCGTTCTCCAGGTAGTTGCGGATGTAGGGGTGGTGGCTCGGTATCATCTTTTCGAAGCTGGCGTTG
This sequence comes from Dyella telluris, assembly GCF_014297575.1. Taxonomy (NCBI): domain Bacteria; kingdom Pseudomonadati; phylum Pseudomonadota; class Gammaproteobacteria; order Lysobacterales; family Rhodanobacteraceae; genus Dyella; species Dyella telluris. Next base: position 4,696,633 of record NZ_CP060412.1, read on the forward strand.
AAGCTCAGCTTCGTTGCCGCGAGCCAGCCAAGCACGAGGGTGGCAAGCACGCAGGCCATCACCATGATGAAGCGGTGATTGAACACCAGTCGCTCCAGCCAGTTGCCGGAGCGCTTGTCAAAGGCCTCGATGGACCGCACGACGGGCATGCGATCAAGAGATTCGGTAGAAGCAGTCATGAAAGTATCCTGGCCGGCTCAATGAAGCGGCTGGGCGTGTGCGCCCAGCGCGCCGACCGTCACGATGACGTCACCGGATACGGCCACCGCGGATGCGGGGGCCGGCTTGGCCGGTCGATGGGAAACGAAATGCTCGCCGCCGTCGCGGCTGAGCAGGACGGTGCCGGCCTGGCTCACCAGGGCGAGGCCCTGCGCGCCGAAGCTCGAACCGCCGGTGATGCCTTCCTGCAAGCCGGTATTCACTGGCAACCAGTGGACGCCGCCGTCGGTGCTGCGATAGGCGTTGCCGCGCAGCCCGTAGACCATCACGGCGTCAGTGGTTCCCGCCACGCCGAAATAGGTGCCTTTGTAGGGCGTCTCCAGTGCATGGAAGCGCCCTGTCTGGCGATCGAGCTTGAGCACAAGCCCTTGTTCGCCGGTGATGTAGACGTCCGTGCCGACGCCATGGACGGCGTACAGGTGCAGTCGATCCGGATTGTCGGTGCGATCAAACAGCGACACCCAATGCTGCCCGCCGTCCGTCGTCTCGAAGATCAGGTTGAACGCGCCAACGATGAAGCCATGCTGCGCGTCGGCGAACCACACGTCGAGAAACGGATTCTCGGCGCCCTGGGCTGCAATGTGACTTACCTCGTCCACCAGCTTGTCAGCCTGCTCCTTGCTGCCGAGCTCGCCCTTTGACCCACGTGCACGGATCTGCGCCAGCATCAGTGGCCCCGAGCCACGGCCATCCATCTGCACGGACCAGTTCGCGCCGGCATTGGTGGTGTGCAGCACGATGCCGTCGTGCCCGACAGCCCAGCCCAGCTGGGGCGTGGGAAAGCTGACGGCGACCAGGTCGGACGACACAGGCACCCTCGCCTGCTGCCAGCTCGCACCATGGTCATCGGAGTAGACGATATGACCTCGTTGCCCGACAGCAACCATCCTGTTTCCAGCGATCGCCACGCCATTGAGCAAACCCCTGGATGCGAGCGGGCTCATGTCTGCCGGCGCGTCCAGCACATCAGCGAAGCCGGCAACCGACACGGCGGGAAGTGCGAAGGCCAGCGCGACCAAGGCGCGACAGATGCGTTGCGTGAACATGTGATGCCCCGAAGATCTACAACCTGGGTCTTGAAACCCGTACCGCCTACCTTGGCGTGATGCCGGATGGCATCATGCTTCGCCGGTATGGACGGGTGATGCAACGTCGTGAGGTGCGTGGCAAATGGCGGTGGGGCGCTGCGCTTGTCGGGCGACGTTGGGCGCAAACCCTCCCCCGAGAATGTTGCTGGTCGCCGCGGTCATGCAGCACATGCCTCGCCACCGCCATTGCCATGCTTGGGAGTCGCGAAGCGAAGACGGCTTCGCTCCGCGACCATGCTCACGATGTTTTTTCCTGGACGATCAGCGCACGCCCGATCCGGCCAGCGATTCTGGCGCCCAGTCCCGCTCCGACATCGGCTTGGTGTAGCGCACGCCACCCGTTTCGCCGGAGAAACCCGTCAACGAGTACGAGCCTGCCATGACGTCGTAGATGCCATGCAGGTCGGCCACGGGGGCTGGCATGTCATAAGCCGGCGTGATGTACGCAAAACCCGTGCGGAACAGCTGCCCGTGTGCGTCATACGCCTCGGATGCCACCGCCGCCCAGCTGTCCTCGTCGAGATAGAACGTTCGCTTGCTGTAGATGTGGCGCTTTCCGGCGGCGAGCGTCGCCTCGACCACCCACACGCGATGCATCTCCCAGCGCACATCGGCGGGATTGAGGAAGTTCGGCGTAAGCAAGCCATCGGCCTTGGATTCGTAGGCCATCTTGTAATCGTTGTACGGAACGTAGATTTCCTTCTTGCCCACGAGCTTGAAGTCGTAGCGTTCCATCGAGCCGTTGAAGAGGAACACATCGTCGAACGTGGACGAACCGCCCGAGCCCGGATTGGGCGTATCGAAGGCGAGATCGGGGGCGACCTTCACGCGGCGCTGGCCCGGCAGGTACTGCCATGCCTTGCGACCCTTGTCGCTGTAGTTGAGCGGATCGACGATCTGCATGGCCTCGCCTGCGCGACGCGCCGGGCCGGTGTAGGTCAGGCGCTGCTCCCAGAACACGTCCGCGTCAGGCTTGCTGGTGTCCCAGTACGGATACTCCTCGACGGCGTTGCCTTCGGTCGACAGCGTTGCGTGCCCCGAGGCGTCCACGTTGTAGTTGCGGTACTTGGTGTCATAGGCCACGCCATTGAAGCGCACCAGGTGGTTCCACATCGCTTCGAAGCCGGTCTGCGGGATCGGGAACGGGAAGCCTGCGTGGCAACCGCTCATGGAACGACCGCCGGCATCGGTCTTCGCTTCCAGCGCGCACTTGGCCGTGTTGTCCACGACAAACTTCGGGAAGGCCGCCGTGCGGTGCGTCGGATAGACGTCGATGTGATAGCCCGGATACTTCTTCATCAGGGCCTTGGTGCCCTCGGTCAGGTTGGCCGAGTACTTGTCCATGTTCTTTGCATCGATCGTGACCACCGGCTTTTCGCCGGCAAACGGGTCGGGCCGGATGCCGCTGCCTGCCTTGAATCCGGAGGGTGCGCTGGTAAGGCCGCCGCTGTAGGCAGGAATGGCGCCATCGGCGCTGGCGGCCATGTCCGCGCCGACGCCGGTGAGTGTGGTGCCGAGCTTCTTCGCCTCGTCGGACGACACGCTGGCATGACCCACGCCGGAGATCAGAACGGCAATGGCCCCGGCCATCAAGGCTTTGCGAAATTGCATGCGCATACTCCTCACAATTGTGATTCCAGTGTCGGGGCGCGTGCTCTGGCACCACCCACGCTCTACGTTGCCTGGCTTTCGTCACCGGTTACCGCGCCCGGCCTTGCCGGCAGGGACACGCCAAGGCGGTCGATACCCATTGTTAGGAGCGCTCGAATCCATACCCCCCCCAAAACGTCGGGGGAGGGGCAAACAGGCAAGGAGGGGTGGCTATCCGCCCATGGGCCGAACCACGGGATTGACGGGGCGGCCATGGCGCGCCCGGCCGACGTTGCGGCTATTCCAGGCCCTGGATGAGACCGAGCAGCTGCGCGCGGTGAACGACATGCCGGCGCGTACCCACGCCCAGCTTGCCGAACAGATTCTTCAGATGCCATTTCACCGTGGCCTCACCCACGGCCATGGCCTGTGCAATCTCTTTGTTTGACAGGTTGCGCGCGAGGAATTCGAGCACCTCGCGCTCCTTGGGCGTCAACACCATGCTTGGCATGACGCGAGGGCCGCCTTGTCGCTGATCTGCGGGCGGGGGAACCACGCGCGAGGGTGAAGCAGCGCCCGGGGCCGGTTCGCCGCTGGTCTCCTCCATCACGCGATAGGCCCAGTCGGTGAGCACCGGATGCGTGTCGGTGAACAGCCGCACGAAGCCAAAGGTCCGGGCCAGGCTCATGGCCTCGATCATCAGCGTGCGGCCGTCTTCGCCATTGCGATCCAGCGCAAAGGCACGAAGCGCCATGCATTCGATGCGGAAGCGCCCCAGGCGGGCCTGTTCGGCCAAAGGCGCGGCCCTCGCCACGGATTCGAGCACGCCGGGCCAATCCTGCGCCGCCATGGCGCCGTAGGCGTGCGCCATGGCGCTCACCATCTCCACGTTCCGTCGCCACAGGGGGCCACGGCGAGGGATCTCGCTGGCGACCAGCTCGTCAATGCGGGTGATCAGTGCCGCGCACGTCTCGCGGCGAAAGCGGCTGGCGTGCAGGCGCACCTGTTCTCCCAGGCTGGCAATGCACAGGCGCGGCAGTCGCCGTGCCGCGCCAATGGCGAAACATGATTCCAGGATATCCAGCGCACGGTGCTCCTCGCCCTGCGCCGCCGCCACGCGCGTCACCGTGCGATAACCGAGCAGGATCGACTCGGGCGCCCCAACTCGTTCCAGGACATCCAGGCGATTGGCCAGCAAGGCCAGCGCTTCGTCCATCCGGTCGCGCTCGTAGGCAATCGAGGCGAGCAAGGCGGCGAACATGCACGACAGAGGGTGCCGCCGCCCGAACTTTGCATCGATGGAAACCAAGGCCGCGCGTAGACCCTCTTCGGCGAGAAGGATCTGTCCCTCCCACGCGAAACTCAGGCCGGTGATGAAATCGCGCCAGCGCACCGCGTAGTCGGGCTCTCTGGACAATTCCGCGCCTGGCGCAGCGCACAGGCGCCGGGCCTCCGCCGGGTCGCCCTGCAGCAAGGCCATCATGGCAAGGCGGTTGAGGTGCATCCGATGGAATTTCGGCTCGTTGCCCGGCGGGACTTCCTTCCACGGGGCCAGCATGCCGACGCAACGGTCCGGGTCATCGGCGTAGTAGGCCGCACCGCTGGCAATCAGCACGCACTCGTAACGCAAGGCGAGATTCACGTCAGGTCGCGACAGGATCAGGCCGACCATGCGTTCGGCTTCTTCGTGACGCTCGCTCACGGCAAGCGACCATGCCGCAGCCAGACGCAACTGAGGATGTTGATCAAGCACGGACTCGGGCAGTACATCGAGCCATTCGCGCATCGTGCCCATGTGGCCCTGGATCACGGCCTCGTAAAGGCCTTTCTGCGCCAGATCCACGGCCACGCCTTCCCTGCCCGCTTCTCGCGCATGACGGGCGGCCTGGGTGAGCATGCCATGGGCTGCCAGCCAGTCCTGCGCGTGGCCATGCAGGTCGGCCCGCTCCTGCGCAGGCAGTTCGGCCAGCCGCAGGCGCAGTGCATCGGAGGCGAGCAGGTGCAGGCGGCACCAGTCGGAGTCTTCGCCGACGACGAAGATCGGCGTTTCGCGGGCAAGCCGCGCCAGGCGCTGCGGCGCGCCCTGGTCGCCCGTGAGCGCGATGCAGAGATCCGGATGCAGCTGATCCACCACCGCCACCCGGGTGAGGAAAGCCACGTCCTCTGGCGCGAGCTTGGCCGTCAGCGCCTCGACCAGCTGGTTGCGTGAGTCGGGTGAGTGCGGCCCCACGATGCTGCGCAGGTCGCTGCCCCGCTCCATCGCTGCCAGCACCAGCTGCAGGCCCAGCGGCCAGCCTTCGGTCAATTCGTGCAAGCGGGCGCACGTGTCAGGATCCGCCTTGGCGCCGATGCGATTGCGCACCAGGCCAATGGTCTCCTCCAGCGTGAATCGCAGCGTCTCGATGCCCACGGAGGTGGACAATCCGTACGCGCGCAGGTCGGCCACCATCGAATCGAGATCGGCGCGCCCCGCCGCCACGACACGCAGGTTCGGTGGCGCATTGTGCAGCAGATAGTTGAGCGCAGCCTGGCTGCTCGGGTGCAGGCGCTCGGCCTCATCGATCATCAGCACCATCGACAACGAGGCCTGGGCTACTTCGCTAAGCCAAGCGGTGACACCTTCGTACTCGCCGAATGCCACCGAGGCGCTTTCCAGCAGCGTTGCGCCGAACTGCGGCCGACCACACCCCATGCGCACCGCAAGCACCAGGCTGTGCAGCATGCGCTGGGGGTCAGGGCTTCCGTCTGCGGAGATCCAGGCAACCGCCCATCCGCGCGCGAGATATTCATGTCGCCATTGCGCCAGTAGCGAGGTCTTGCCAAACCCCGCTGGCGCCTGCACCAGGATGAATGGCCGGTCGCGGAACTGTTCGTCGTCCAGGCCCAGTCGTGGGCGCACCAGCAGATAGCGCGGCGCACGCGGCGGCGTGGTTTTCAGGACAAGTTCGGCAATGGCGGGGGCTGCTCCGCCGGGTGTAAGGGCCATCAAGCTGATCCAGGTAGGCTGCCGCGAATTTCCCGAACGAATGTGGCTGGGACACCGCCGCCGCGCCTTGTGCAACCCACCACCGGCATGCGTCCCAAAAACATTGTAGCCACGCCGCAACGGGCGTCGCTACTCGTCACTCACCCTTCACGAGACTCCCCCTCCTAGCCGGGGGGGGCCTCTATGGCCACGCATACCTAGCCTTGGTTGCGTGACAGAACATGTCTGGCGTTCCAGCCGCCTGGCGGCTGAGGCCGGGTTGGCGTTCACGCCAGTCTGGCAGGGGTGGAGTCCCGCAGATGACCCTTCAACCAAAAGGGTTCCACGGTGCGGCCGGGCATGCGCCCGAGAGGAAACGACGGTGGTTTTCATCGCTACCCACGCAAGAGCACATGTTCCGGCAGCCATCGCAGGGTGCGGTGGGGTCGACGCCGGGGTCACGGGTAGTACACCTGTCTGGAGTCTGCATGTATCGCCATCTCCTAGTTCCGCTCGATGACAGCGATCTGACGATCGAAACGGTCAGCAAGGCCGTGAATCTCGCGCGTGCGCTTGGGGCCCGGGTGAGCTTTGTGCATGTGCATGACCGTCGTTCGGCGCCATCCGATGGCAGCGTCGACGAGACGGGCTACGCCCACACCTATCGTGACCGCGCCCGTGCGCTGCTGACCAAGGCCGAAGCGGCAGCGCGTGCGCTCGGCGTGCCTTGCGATTCGCTCATCCTTGATGGCGGCCTGCCGTACCAGGCGATCCTGGATACGGCGCGCAAGTCTGGTTGCGATCTCATCGTCATGGCACCCCACGGTCACCGCACGGTGCGCGGCACGGCGCTTGGCTCGCAGACGGCCAGTGTTCTCACCTCGGGCGAACTGCCCGTACTGGTGTCGTCGGCGCAGGAAGCCGGTCAGGTCCATCCGATGGTCGAGATCATCCGTGATGAGTACCGCGCCCTCTCCGCCGTGCTGCACGCCTGGCTGTACCTGCTCAACCGGGACGCCGCGTGCAGTGCCGAGGATGTCGATCTCATGCGCGCCATGGCCCGCTACGTCGTCGAGCTTCCGCTGTCCCAGCATCATCCGAGAGAGCGGGACTATCTGTTTTTCGTACTGCGTGGCCGCACGGCGGTCGTCCATGCCGAGCTGGATGAACTGGAGCGCCAGCACGAACGCGAGCGCGCGATGGCTGAAGCGCTGGTCGAAAGCGTGGAGCGCTACAGCCAGGGCCAGCTGGTCCTTGGGCAACTTCGTGATGCGGTCGAAAGCTATGCGCACTTCATGTGGGAACACATGGGGCGCGTGGAGGGCGTGATTCTTCCCGTCGCTCAGCGCTATCTGTCCGAAGCCGACTGGAACGGGATCCACACGGCGGCAACCCGCCCCGGCAGCCCTCGCGCCAACGGTGAATCGAAGGCCGCCTTCCGGCAGCTGTTCTCGCGCATGGCACACCTGGCACCGCCATGAAAACACGCCACCCCATGGTCAGCAGTACGCGGCGCCCCGCGCCGATGGCTTGAGTAAAGGAGTATCCCTTGGAACACGCTATCCGTTTTTACGAGTCCGGCAGCCCCGACGTGCTGCGCTACGAATCCGTCCAGGTCGGCGCGCCCGGCCCGGGTGAAGTCCGTTTGCGCCATCAGGCGGTGGGACTCAACTTTGCCGATACGTACTTCCGTAACGGCACCTACCCCATTCCCTTGCCCAACGGTATCGGTGTCGAGGCGGCGGGTATCGTCGAGGCGATCGGCGCGGACGTCGCCAACGTTGCCGTGGGCGATCGGGTGACCTATACCGGCTTCATCAACACGCTGGGCGCGTACAGCACGGCCCGGCTGGTGCCCGCGGCGCCGCTGATCCGCCTGCCGGAAGCCATCGCGTCGGACACGGCGGCGGCCATGACCATGCGTGGCCTCACGGCGGCTTACCTGATGCGTCGCATCTACCCGTTCCAGGCCGGTGAAACGTTGCTGCTGCATGCCGCGGCCGGCGGCGTGGGCCTGATCGTGTCGCAGTGGGCCAAGTTGCTCGGCCTGCGCGTGATTGGCACGGTGTCGACCGAAGAGAAGGCCGCTGTCGCCCGCGCGCACGGTTGCGACGAGGTCATCAACTACAGCTACGAAAACATTGCGGCTCGTGCGCGCGAACTGACCGACGGCAAGGGTGTGTCGGTGGTGTTCGACTCCGTGGGCAAGACCACCTTCACCGCCTCGCTGGATTCCCTGCGCCGGCGCGGACTCATGGTGTGCGTCGGCACGGCCTCCGGCACCATCCCGCCGTTCGATCCGCAGATCATCGCCATGAAGGGCTCGCTGTACCTGACGCGCCCGGCGCTGGCCGACTACATCGCCGACCCGGCGGACAAGGCCGCGCTTGCCGAGGAGCTCTTCGGTCACGTGTCTTCCGGCCGCATCAAGATCGAGATCAACCAGCGGTATGCACTGGAAGACGCGGCCCAGGCGCATCGCGACCTCGAATCGCGCAAGACCACCGGCTCGTCGATCTTCGTCATCTGAGGCACACCATGCGCATCGAGCAACTCACCTGCAACATTGGCGCGGAGCTCTTCGACGTCAACCTTGCGGACGCCGTCCACAACGATGACTTGTTCGGCGAGATCAAGGCCGCGCTGCTCAAGCATCGCGTGCTGTTCCTGCGCGACCAGGACATCAGCCGGCAGGATCACGCCGCGTTCGCGCGTCGATTCGGCGAACTGGAAGACCATCCGATCGTCCCCAGCCATCCGGATGCACCCGGGCTGGTGCAGATCTACAAGACACCCGACGCGCCGGTGGATCGCTACGAGAACGCCTGGCACACCGATGCGACGTGGCGCGACATACCGCCCATGGGCTGCGTGCTTCGCTGCGTCGAGTGCCCGCCGGTGGGCGGCGACACCATGTGGACCAACATGGTGGCGGCATACGACATGTTGCCCGCCCACATCAAGAAGCAGATCGCCCCGCTGTACGCGCGCCACAGCATTGAGGCGTCGTTTGGCGCGGCCATGCCCATCGAGCGTCGCCACGCGCTGAGGGAGAAGTATCCGGATGCCGAGCACCCGGTGGTGCGCACGCACCCGGAGACCGGCGAGAAGGTGTTGTTCGTCAACGCCTTCACCACCCACTTCACCAACTTCCATACGAAAGACAACGTGTGTTACGGCCAGGACGCGAATCCTGGCGCAAGCCTGCTGCTGAACTACCTGATCAGCCAGGCACACATTCCCGAATACCAGGTTCGCTGGCGCTGGAGCAAGAACAGCATCGCCATCTGGGACAACCGCTCCACGCAGCACTACGCGGTCATGGACTACCCGCCCTGCCATCGAAAGATGGAGCGCGCTGGCATCGTCGGCGACGCCACGTTCTGAACCCCTTCCCATCATCTGCAGAGCAACAGGACACGCCATGAACTTTCTCGACGGTTCGCTGATTCCCGAGTACCAGGACAAGCTGGTCATCACCGCTGCGCCTTATGGCCCGGAGTGGATCCCTTCGGATTTTCCCGAGGACATCCCCGTCACCATGGCCGAGCAGATCCAGAAGGCGGTGGATTGCTACAACGCCGGCGCCAGCGTGCTTCACCTGCACGTGCGCGAACTGGACGGCCGCGGCTCCAAGCGCCTGTCGATGTTCAATGAACTGATCGCGGGCGTGCGCAAGGCCGTGCCCGACATGGTCATCCAGGTCGGCGGCTCCATTTCCTTTGCGCCGGAAACCGACGGCGCCAGCGCCAAGTGGCTGAAGGACGACACGCGCCACATGCTGGCCGAGCTCGATCCCAAGCCCGATCAGGTGACGGTGACGGTCAACACGGTGCAGATGAATATCGTCGAGCAGATGGAGATGGCCGACCTGGCCGGCACCTCCATCGCCGAGCCGCAGACCTACCAGGCCTATCGCGAAATGATCGTGCCGTCCGGCCCGGGTTTCATCGAGGAACACATCAAGCGCCTCAGCGCGGCCGGCATCCAGAGCGCCTTCCAGTTCTACAACATCAACAGCTACGAGACCGTTGAGCGACTGATCCGTCGCGGCGTCTATAAGGGCCCGCTGGTGATGAACTGGGTGGCGATCGGCGGCGGCATGGATGCGCCCAACATCTACAACATGGCCAACTTCCTGCGCGCCATTCCCGACGGCTCCATGCTGACCGTCGAGAGCAGCATGCGCAACGTGCTTCCCATCAACATGATGGGCATCGCCATGGGCCTGCACGTGCGCTGCGGCATCGAGGACAACCTGTGGAACCAGTCGCGCACCGCCAAGATGACCACGGTGGAGCAGATCGAACAACTGGTGCGCATTTCGCGCGAGTTTGGCCGTGACATCGCCAATGGCAAGGAAGCGCGCGAGATCCTGAAGATCGGCGTGTTCTACGACACCATCGAGGAGACGTTGGCCGCCAATGGGTTTTCACCCAACCGCAAGCCGGCGAAGCCGGGACTGGCTGAACTTGCAGCCTGAGTCGTAACAGCCTGCGGATCCGGTCAACGCCGTTTCCGCAGGCCGCCGGCGTGACGCAAGCCGTCACGCCATCACATCCGGCAGCGTTGCCGGCGAGGAGACCACCTTGGGAATGCATTACGTCGAGGCATCCACACTGGGAACCCCGGTCACGTCCGTGGCCCGGCCGCGCTTGTATGCGTGGCTGGTGTTCGCACTCACGTTCGGCCTGCTCCTGTCGGACTACATGTCGCGCCAGGTGCTCAATGCCGTCTTTCCACTGCTGAAGGCCGAATGGGGCCTGTCAGACACACAACTGGGCTCATTGTCCGGCGTGGTCGCGCTGCTGGTGGGTGTGCTGACGTTCCCGCTCTCCGTGATGGCGGATCGATGGGGGCGCGTGCGCAGCATCCTCCTGATGGCGACGCTCTGGAGCCTGGCGACGCTCGGCTGTGCCATTTCCACCAACTACGGCCAGATGCTGACGGCGCGCTTTTTTGTCGGCCTGGGCGAAGCTGCCTATGGCAGCGTGGGCATTGCGCTGATCATCGGCATTTTTCCGTCACACCTGCGCTCCACGCTCACCGGTGCCTTCATGGCCGGCGGCGCGTTTGGCTCGGTGGTGGGCATGGCCCTCGGCGGTGTATTCGCCGCCCGATTTGGCTGGCGCTCGGCGTTTGTCGCCATGGCGATCTTTGGCGCCGCGCTGGTCGTGACATATGCATTGACGGTCAACGAGCGTCGCATGCGCGGAAGCGCGACCGGCACCACGGAGCCGCGAGAGATACGTCCCGGCTTCAGGCTGTCGCTGCGCAATCTTTTTGCCGGGCTGTTCTCCACCACGTCGGTGATCTGCGCGTACATCGGTAGCGGCCTGCAGCTGTTCATCATGGCGGCCGTCATCGCGTGGATGCCCAGCTATCTCAATCGCTATTACGCGATGCAACCGGACAAGGCCGGCGTTACTGCCGCGGTGTTCGTGCTCATTGGCGCGATCGGCATGGTGGTGTGCGGCGCCGTCACCGATCGTGTGTGTCGTCACTCGCCGCCACGAAAAATGGCCATGGCGATCGTGTACTGCCTGACCACGGCCGCCATCCTGGGTGTTGCATTCCAGATGACGCCGGGCGCCTCCCAGCTGATCGCCATCGGCCTGGGCATGTTCCTCGTTGCAGGCACATGCGGCCCGGCCGGAGCCATGGTCGCCAACCTCACGCCCACTCCCATTCACGCCACGGCTTTCGCCACGCTCACGCTTGCCAACAATCTCCTGGGCCTTGCCCCGGGACCCCTGCTGACGGGCGTGCTGGCAGATCACGTGGGCCTGCTGGACGCGTTCAAGCTCATTCCCCTGATGGCACTGTTTGCCGCCCTCGCCTTCTGGATTGGCCGCGCCCACTACGCAGATGACATCGATCGTGTGCGTGCGCCGACGCTGGCCACGGAAGCCTGACCGCTGTCGGGCAGATATCTGACGGAATTTCCACGTGACCAGTCCGACGATTCTTCTTGTACCTGGCCTGCGCGACCATGTCGCAGACCACTGGCAGACCCTGCTGGAAGCGAAACTCCCCAATGCGCGCTCCGTGCCGCCATTGGCGCATGACAAGCTGAGCCGGGCCGCCCGCGTGGCGGCGCTGGACGAAGCACTGGCAGGCATCGACGGACCGGTGATACTCGTCGCGCACAGCGCAGGCGTGATGATCACCGTGCACTGGGCACAGACGCATAAGCGCCCCATCCACGGTGCACTGCTTGCAACACCTGCTGATCTGGAGTCACCGATGCCAGCGGGTTATCCGGGCATGGACACGCTGAGCGAACACGGCTGGCTGCCGGTTCCTCACACGCCGTTGCCCTTCCCCTCGGTGGTCGCCTTCAGCGACAACGACCCTCTGTGCTCGGCGCCGCGTGCTGCCGAGTTGGCCAACCAGTGGGGCAGCATGCTGGTGGAACTGGGCGAGGTCGGGCATCTCAATCCGGCGGCTGGCTACGGGCCGTGGCCGATGGCCGAAACACTCATCCATACACTGCTGTGACCGGGCAGATGACGGTTACCGAGACCCCGGTACGCAAGCGGGTCCAGGCCGAGTTCTACTTCGACCTGATCTGCCCCTGGTGCATGATTGGCAAGCGTCAGCTGGAGCAAGCCATCGATCTGCTGGTGGCGGCCTATCCCGATACGGTTGTCGACGTGCAATGGAAGTCGCTACCGCTGATGCCCGATATGCCACCGGAAGGCAAACCTTTCCAGGCGTTCTACCGGCAGCGACTGGGCAGCGCCCAGGCCGTGGAATCCAGGCGCAGCCAGATCCGTGAGGTGGGTGACACCTATGGCATCCAGTTCCAGTTCGACCGCATCGAGTGGATGCCCAACACCATCGCCGCGCATCGCCTGGTCTGGCAGGCCGGAGAGATGGGCGGGCCGGCGCTGCAGTCGCACGTCATTGACGAGCTTTTCCACGCCTATTTTCTTCGTGGCGTACACATAGGCGAGCCAAGGGCGCTGGCGGACATCGCCGAGATCTATGGGATGTCACCCGCTGCAAGCATCTGTTCCAGCGTATTGCCTTCGTATGACGCCACGCTTGAGTACTGGCGAGGCGAAGCGAAGCGGAAGAGGCTTTCTGGCGTGCCTGCATTCGTGTTCGGTGATCGCTATTCGCAGGCTGGCGCGATGGATCCAGAAACGCTTGCCCGCGCCATGCTTGGATCCGTTTCTGCCTGATCCGCTTGTCACGTGCACGTTCATTGAACCGCCCTGCGCCCACGCATTGCGCACATGGGGCGATCACGCGTGCATGGCTGAAAGTGGGCCAGGACGGCTCCCCCACCGGACTGGGGGGGGTCTTGCACCCGGCCCGGCTGGAATCTGGGCATACCAGAAGCCACCACTGGCGGCTTCGCCGGAGAGGGAACGCGATTCCCTGCACGTCCACCGCGTGGCGTGCACCCGGCGAATGTGCAGCGCTGGCGGTAGCAACCACCCGAAAGCATTTCACCGCGCAGCTAGGGAAAACTTCATGGGCGGCCTGGCGCGATGGTTCCGGATGCGATGTTCCAGCCGGAAGAGCTGGAACACCGGCGAACTTACAGAGACGGCACAAGACATGGGGGAGGACAGTTGCATGAAAAAGTTTGAAGGGGGGATCGAGCGCCGCGGCGTTCCGGCCATTCGCCGGACGGCACTGGCTCTTGCCGTGGCACTCGGCTCGATGAGTTCCGTACACGCAGTCGAATTCAACACGGGCAATCCCGATCTTGATATCCGCTGGGACAACACCGTTCGCTACAACCTTGGCCAGCGCGCGCATTCGCAGGATCAGTCGATCCTCAACAGCCCCAACAATGACGATGGCGACCGCAATTTCGGCAACCACGCCATCGTCACCAATCGCGTGGACCTGATCAGCGAGTTCGATCTCGTCTACAAGAAGAACTACGGCTTTCGCGTCAGCGCCGATGGCTGGTACGACAACGCGTACAACTCGCTGGACAACAATCACGTCTCGTCGTCCAACCACATCGTCGACGGCAAGCCCGCGCTCGGCCTTCCCAACTACACGGAACGCTATTTCGAGGGCCCGTCTGGCCAGATTCTCGATGCCTTCGTGTTTGCCAATTTCGACATCGGCGGTGTGAACGTCAACACCAAGGCCGGTCGTTACGACCTGTTCTGGGGCGAGGCGCTGCTCAATCCGATCCACTCGCTGAGCTACGGCCAGTCGCCACTGGACATCGGCAAGCTGCTGACCGTTCCGGGCGCGACTGCCAAGGAGCTGTTCCGCCCGCGTCCGCAGCTTTCGGCGCAGGTCCAGGCCACGCCTACCCTCTCGTTTGAAGGCCAGTACTACCTCGGCTGGGAGCAGGTGTATTACCCCGAGTCGGGTTCCTACATGGACCCGAACGATGCGGTATTGAAGGGCGGCCAGTCGATCTACATCAACGCCACCCAACGCGCGCTACGCGGCCAGGATATCGAGCCGAACGGCACCGGCGACTGGGGCGTGTCGATGCACTGGAGCCCGGAGTCCATCAACTCCACCATCGGCCTCTACTATCGCAACACTTCCGACATCCAGCCCCAGTTCATGCTGACGCCGGCGGTTGCACCCAACGTGCCGGCCGCTGCATGCAAGGCGCTTGGCTACAAGTCGCTCACGCCGACCATCTGCTACATCAATCCGGCGATGGCCAGCGTGCAGCAGGTACTGGGCGGCAATATCGGCCAATACAATGCAACCTATGCCGATAACATCGACATCTATGGCGCAAGCTTCGCCAAGCAGATCCTGGGCGTCAGCTTCAGTGCCGAAGTGAACTACCGCCACAACATGCCGCTGGTGAGCATCCCGGTGCAGTTGCTGCCGACGCCGCTGGCCAACAAGGTGGTGGGTGCGATCAACACGGCGCCGACCGACGGCAACACGGCGGGTGCGCGCGGTGATACCTGGCATGCCGTCACCGACTTTGCCGGCGTGGTACCCAAGACCCCGGTGTTCGACACGGCCAACTACGTGGTCGAATTTGTGTGGAGCCGCTGGGACAAGGTCACGCAGAATCCCAACGCCTTTGAAGGCACCAGCCCCGGCTATGCCGGCATCGACAAGCCGACCCGCAACTACACCGGCACCCAGCTCAGCTTCACGCCGACCTGGTTCCAGGTGTATCCGGGTGTCGACCTGCTTGCCCCGATGACCTACACGATGGGCCTGTCCGGCAATTCCGCGGTTACCTTTGGCGGCAACAAGGGCATGGGCAACTTCTCCTTCGGTGTCGGCGCGGATGTGCAACAGCGCTATCGCTTCGACCTGAAATACATCGGCTATGTGGGTCGCCTTGCCGTCAACCAGGTCGGCGTGGTCACCTCCAGCGCTGGCCTGGCGTCGTTGCTGCGCGACCGCAACTACATCGATCTCACCTTCCAGACCACGTTCTGACGGAGTCCTCCCGATGCCGTCGCGTGACGCGCGGCGGCATCGGGCGAACCCGGCACGGATAGAAGCCCTTGGCAACTTCACGCAACAAACCGGTGAAGCAGTGTCATCACCCAAAGGGCCAACGTGTCATGCACGTGTGTCGCCATCGCTCCATGCACTTCCCCTGCCTCTTACGCGGAACCCGACAATGATTGGTTTGATGATGCAGCAGCCGCTCCTTGTCGCGTCCCTGTTGAACCACGCCACCCGTCATCACGCCGATCAAGAGATCGTGTCGCGTCGGGTCGAAGGCGATATCCATCGCTACCGGTTCGTTGATCTTGGCGTGCGATCGCGTCGCCTGGCGACGGCGCTCGCCGCGCTGGGTATCCAGCCCGGTGACCGTGTCGCCACCCTCGCCTGGAACGGCTATCGCCACCTGGAACTGAATTTCGCTGTTTCCGGGTCCGGCGCTGTTCTCCATACCATCAACCCGCGGCTGCATCTGGACCAGATCGCCTATATCGTCGAGCACGCGGACGATCGCGCCATCTTCTTCGACCTGACCTTCCTTCCCATCATCGATGCCCTGCAGGCGCGACTCTCCACGCCGCGGCTGTTTGTTGCCATGTGCGATGTGGCCTGCATGCCGCCGTTGCACGATTCGCTGCTGTGCTACGAGTGGTTGATCGACAGCCACCGAAGCGACTACGAATGGCCGTCGATGGACGAAAACACGGCATCGTCGCTGTGCTACACATCGGGGACCACGGGCAACCCCAAGGGCGTGCTCTACAGCCACCGATCCACGGTGTTGCATTCCTATGCGGGCGCGCTGCCGGATGCATTCAATTGCTCCACGCGCGACACCATCCTGCCCGTGGTGCCGATGTTCCACGTCAATGCCTGGGGCTTGCCGTTCATCGCCTGCATGGTCGGCGCGAAACTGGTGCTGCCGGGCCCGGCACTGGATGGAAGGTCGCTCTACGAACTGATC
This sequence comes from Dyella telluris, assembly GCF_014297575.1. Lineage (NCBI taxonomy): Bacteria > Pseudomonadati > Pseudomonadota > Gammaproteobacteria > Lysobacterales > Rhodanobacteraceae > Dyella > Dyella telluris. The sequence goes on from NZ_CP060412.1 coordinate 4,712,873, forward strand.
GAAGCCGAACAGGTGACCATGTCCGCCGGCGTACCCACGATCTGGCAGGGCCTGCTTGCCCATGTCGCCGAGCGTGAGGGCACGTTCTCGTCCATGAAGCGCACCGTGATCGGCGGCGCGCCCTGCCCCACCTCGATGGCGGCCCAATTCCAGAAAGTGCACAACGTAGATGTACTGCACGCCTGGGGCATGACTGAGCTGAGTCCGTTGGGTACGGTCTGCAGCCTGAAGCCGGCACAGCTCGCACTGTCCGAAGACGAGCGTTACGCCATCCAGGCCAAGCAGGGGCGCGCCGTGTTCGGGATCGACATGAAGATCGTCGACCCCAACGGCAAGGCGCTCTCGTGGGACGGCGAGTCAGTCGGCGACCTGCTAGTGCGCGGCCCCTGGGTGGCCAGCGCCTACTTTGGCGACACAGCCACTTCGCCGCTACGCGACGGCTGGTTCCCCACCGGGGACATGGCCCGCATCGACCGCGACGGCTTCATGCAGATCACCGACCGCAGCAAGGACGTGATCAAGTCCGGTGGCGAATGGATCAGCTCGATCGATATCGAGAACATCGCCTGCCTGCACCCCGGCGTGGCCAGCGCTACCTGCATCGGCGTGCGCCACCCGAAGTGGGACGAACGTCCTTTGCTGCTGGTCACGCGAACCAAGGGAAGCGCCGTGGAGAAGGACGAATTGCTGTCGTTCTTCGACGGCAAGCTCGCCCGCTGGTGGAAGCCCGACGACGTGGTCTTCCTTGATGGCTTTCCGCTTGGAGCCACCGGCAAGGTACTCAAGAACAGGCTACGGGAGCAGTACGGAGACCACTACACCGGCTTCGATGCCTCGAAACAGGCGTAGTTCTGACGCTGCCCCTGCGCCACCCTTGAACGGGCGACCCCAGGCTCAGCCGCCCAGCTTCCGGTACAACCGGACCACCAGCTCTTCGGCGACCAGCATGACCACGACCACGACGATGAGCGAGATGAGGCCGTGCCAAGGGCCGGTGAAATGGACGTCTTTGCCGAAGAGTTGCGCAATGGCCTCGAGTATCACGAACTTCGAGCCGAACAGCACCAGCCATGCGCAGAAGAAGCGCAGGAAGCGCATGAACCCGCCCTTCTTTTTCGCGAAGTACTCGCCAACCTTGTGCTCCACGGCCACGGTCGCCCGCAGCAACACCTGCAGCACGATGGCGGCGAGCAATGAGGTGGTGAACGTGTCGACATATACGTGCTGCCAGTACTCCGCAAAGAGGTTCAGCACCACCAGGTCGATCAGCACGCCAGTGAAGTAGCGGACAAACAGGCGCTGCCTGTTTGACGGTGCTTCGGCGGTTATTGGCAAAAGCGCGTCGCTGCTCATGACAGGGCCCCTTCGGTATCACGACAGAGCGCATGACATCGTGAAGCCCAAGGCTGCACGCTCCGCGCCGACGACTCAGAATACCGCGAAGCGCCGAGTTAGGAAGGGGGTGCGAACACCATAGCTCATGGCCTAAGTAAAACTACGGCTGGCTAACCGTATCGGATATGGCACCGTGTCAGTACACAGGCATTGATTGCGGTATCTTTGCACGGGACTTCCATGCGGCATCTTGACCGGTACTTTGCCAGGCGAGAGGAAGGTGGCGTGAGTTGGGGGACTCGAATCGGCAGGTTTTCATTGCCCGTCTCCGTGGCCTTGGTGGCAGCCGTGTGCGCGATTGGCGGCTGCACGCTTGGCCCCGACTACGTGCGCCCATCGGCAGTCACGCCGAACGCTTTTCGCTTCGCCGGCGACGTGCCCGCCACGCCAGCTTCTGAATCGACCCTCACACCATTGCCGGCGTGGTGGAAGTCTTTCGGTGATGCGGATCTCGATGCCTTGGTCGATGAGGGGCTGGCAGCCAACCATGACCTGCGCATCGCCACGGCCCGGGTAGAGGCATTTTCCGCACAGGTGGTGGTGACGGGTGCGCAAGGCCTGCCCCAGGTGGGTTACGGTGCCAGCGCGGCGCGGCAAAAGGTGAGTAGCAGCACCACGGCGTTGCCGCCGGGCTCCAGCGGTATTGGCGAGAACTACACCGCAATGGTGTCTGCGAGCTGGGAGCTGGATCTCTGGGGGCGCCTGCGGCGCGAGAACGAAGCGGCACGCGCCAACCTGCTGGCAACGGAGCAGGCGCGCCTGGGTGTTGCGCTCACCGTGGTGTCCAGCATCGTTACCGGTTACATCACCCTGCTGGACCTGGACCGGCAACTTGAGATCTCGCAGGCCACACTGGAAGGCCGCAAGAGCAGCGTCGATGTGTTCAAGATGCGACTGGAGGGTGGCGCTGTTTCCGAATTTGAAATGATGCAGGTCACCGCCGAATACGAAACCGCGGCAGCGGCCATTCCCACGCTGCAGCAGGCGATTGCCCAGCAGGAGCATGCGCTGTCCATTCTGGTGGGCCGCAACCCCGGGCCCATTGTGCGCAGGCACACGCTGGAGCAATTGACGCAGCCACCCGTGCCTGCCGGCCTTCCCTCCGACCTGATTGCCAGGCGACCGGATATCCTGCAGGCAGAGCAGCAACTGGTGGCGGCCAACGCCGCGATTGGCGTTGCACGCACGCTCTACTTCCCCTCGATATCGCTGACGGCGGCCGCCGGCACGGCCAGTCGCGAGCTCAATACCCTGTTCACCGGTCCCTCCCGCACGTGGTCGTTTGCCGGCCAGTTGGCCGGCCCCCTCTTCGCCGGGGGCAGCATTGCCGCCCTCAACCAGCAGGCCCGGGCTCAGCACGACCAGGCGGTGGAGGCTTATCAGCTGAGCATCCAGAACGCTTTTCGTGATGTGGACGATGCCTTGGCAACCATCAAGGCCAAGCGCGAGCTGGTCGTGGTGCTGGAACGACAAGTGACCGCATTGACCCGCGCCGTCGAGCTGACGCGCGAGCGCTATGACAACGGTTACACCGACTACCTCGAGGTGCTCGATACCGAGCGCAGCCTGTTCAATTCGCAACTCTCCTTGAGTTCGGCCCAGGGCGACAAGTACCAGGCGCTGGTGAGTCTCTATCGCGCACTGGGAGGCGACTGGATAGACCAGGTGGCGCCGCTGCCGGTGGCGCAGCAGCCGCCGGAACATGGGCACGTTTCCAACGCAGTGAACTCGCCTGTCGCCAAGGCAGGCTCGCAATGACCCTCTTGATGAAGCCTCTTGCCATCCACGCCTTCATCACCCGCCCCGGGGATCGCCTCCATGACTGAGGAAAGCGCCACCACCATGGAAGCCTCGCCGGAAAAGGCGCCGCCAGCGGCAGCGAAACCGGCTGGTGCCGGGAAGGTGCAGCGAATCATCAAGCTGACGCTGCTCCTGCTGCTGGCGATGTTTGTCTATCACGTCATCGCCGATCGCTTTACGCCGTACACCTCGCAGGCAACCTTGAGCGTGTTTCTGGTGGAGATTGCACCGGAGGTGACTGGCCCGGTGATGTCGGTGGATGTGCATGACAACCAGAAAGTGAAGAAAGGCCAGGTGCTCTTCCGCATTGATCCGGAGTCATTCCAGATCTCCCTTCAGGCCGCCCAGGCCAACCTGGCCGTGGCCAGGCAATCGGCGGATGCGTCGGCGGCCGATGTCCAGGTGGCGGATGCCACGGTGGGACGGCAACGCGTGGACTACGCGGCGTCACAGAAGCTGGGCAAGATCGTGCTGGACCTGTCAGCCAAGAAGGCACTGTCGGAAACCTCGGCCATTCGAGCGCAGGCAGACATCGACAAGACGCGCGCCGACATCACGCGCGGCGAAGCCGAGGCGGTGCGCGCTCGCATCAAGATGGGCGGCACCGGCAATGACAACCCCCAGGTGCGTCAGGCGCTTGTCGCGGTCGATCAGGCGCAGCTTGATCTGACCCGGACCACCGTGGGGGCGCCGGGTGACGGCGTCATTACCAACCTGCGCCTGTCCCCCGGGCAGTTCGCCAGCCGGGGCCAGGCCGTGCTCAGTTTCGTTTCCGACGGGCCGCGCTGGGTCAATGCAGCCATGCGTGAGAACCAGCTTGGCCATATCGCGCCGGGCGATCGCGCCTACGTGGTTTTCGACGACCAGCCAGGCGTGGTCCATGCCGCGCGCGTGGACAGCATCGGCTGGGGCGTTGCACAAGGCGGGGATACGCCCAGCGGACAGCTTCCCACGGTGAACGCACCCAGCGGCTGGTTGCGTGAGCCCCAGCGCTTCCCTGTGCGCATCGTGCTTGATCCTCCCGCGGATGGCTCATCCCCACTGCCACCCGGTCGCAGCGGTGCACAGGCCAACGTGGTGGTGCTTACGCGCGACACCTCGCTGATGAACCCGCTGGCACGCCTGTGGATATGGGTGATCGCCATGCTCAGCTACCTGCGATGAAAGCGCACGCGGCCCCTGCAGCCCCGGAAGATGTCGTGACGCTGCATGCGACGCTGCGCTTTGCCGTCGGCGTCACGGCTGCCTTCGTGGTGGGCGAGGCAATGGACTGGTTTCCCAGTTTTCTCGCGCCGGTGCTCGCGGCCGCGCTGCTGGCCAGCCTGCCCGCGCGGCCATCGCTCAGGATGGCGCTTGGACTTTTGATAGTCATGACGGTCGCGTCGCTGTTCGCTTTCGTCATCGCGTCGCAGCTGCGCGGCACGCCCTTCGTTCTGTTCGGGCTGATTGCCTTGTGCGTGTTTCTTGCATTCTTTGCCATGCTGAGCGGACGCCCCGCGTTTCCAGCGCTGCTTTTTCTGATCTGCCTTGCCACCATTCCGGTGATTGCCATGATCGCGCCGGCGCAGGCCGGTACGCTTCCCGTGGCCTTTGTCCGCGGCATGGCCGTCGCATTGGTGACTATCTGGCTGGTCTACGGGCTGTGGCCGCAAACAGCGGCACCGAAGCCCGCGCCGCCACCGCCTTCGCACATGCCCGATCCTGTCACCATGGCATTGGGTGGTGCTGCGGTCGTTGTCCCGCTGATGCTGGTCTACCTGCTGTACGGACTGGCGGACGCTTTGCCGGTGATGATCGCCACGGTCATGCTGGTGGCAAACTTTGATCTGAATCGCGGCCGATTGCATGCGTTGGCCATGATCGTCGGCAACTTCGCCGGCGGCTTTCTTGGGCTGGTGCTCCATACGATATTGACGACCACGCCATCGCTGGTCTTCCTTGCCGGCCTGCTTTTCTTCACCTTGCTCTTCTTCGGGCAGCGCATGGCGGCTGGTGGCCCCACGGCGCCGATTGCCCTGCTGGCGTGCAACGCCATGCTGATCATCCTGGGCTCGGCGATATCGTCAGACTCCCCTACCCTGTCCCTCTGGATGGTGCGTGTCTTCCAGTTTGCGGTCGCCGGCATGTTCGCCATCGGCACCATGAGCCTGCTCTGGCATCGTGCATCCCATGCGGGCCCCGGAAAGCCGCAGAACCCGTAGCGCGCGCACTTCGCTGATCCCTTCCTGCGAATTGCGCCGGGGTGGTAGCGACCACCCCGGGCGCCCTTGAACGCTAGCTCTTGATGAAGGCCAGAAGGTCGGCGTTGATGGTGTCCGCCTCGGTCGTGGGCATCCCGTGCGGGAAGCCCTTGTAGATCTTCAGCGTGCTGTTGCGGGCCAGCTTGGCCGAGAGTACGCCCGCGTCCTCGTAAGGGACGATCTGGTCGTCATCGCCATGCATCACGAGCACGGGGATCGTGGTGCCCTTCAGATCCTCGGTGAAGTCCGTCTGCGAGAAGGCCACGATACCGTCGTAATGGGCCTTGGCGCCGCCCATCATGCCCTGGCGCCACCAGTTCAGGACGACGGCCTGCTGGGGCTTCGCGTTGGGCCGGTTGTAGCCATAGAACGGGCCAGCGGCCAGGTCGTAGTAGAACTGCGAGCGGTTGGCTGCCAGCTGGGCCTGGAGATCGTCAAAGACCTTCTTGTCCAGGCCGCCGGGATTGGCCGGCGTCTTCACCATGATGGGCGGAACGGCACTGATGAGCACCGCCTTGGCCACCTTGTCTTCGCCATGCCGGGCCACGTAATGGATCACCTCGCCACCGCCGGTGGAATGACCCACGTGCACAGCTTTCCGCACACCCAGGTGCGTCACCACGGCAGCGGTGTCGTCGGCGTAGTGATCCATGTCGTGGCCATCCGATACCTGACTCGACCGCCCATGACCGCGACGATCATGCGCCACCACACGGAAACCCTTGGACAGGAAAAAGAGCATCTGGTTATCCCAGTCGTCCGCGCTCAATGGCCAACCATGGTGGAAGTAAACAACCGGAGCGTCCTTCGGACCCCAGTCCTTGTAGAAAATCTCGACACCGTCCTTTGTGGTCACGTATCCCATATCGCGTCTCCTCTGGTGAAGTTCGGCCATGAATCGGTGACACGCTCTCCGGCGGCAATCCGTTGCCAGGGCATGGGCGCTGGCAACGTCGGCGAAGGACGGTAGCGGCATGCACGGAGCCGGCCGCAGGGAGCGTTGAGTGGGTGGAGCATGGTGCAGCCTGGGTTGGCCGCTCGAAGAGCGTAGCCCCAAAGTGCGTCGCAAGGTCAACCATTTTCGTTTTGCGTGCACGAAGAATCGCGGCGGGGATCGGAATCGGCCACGAGGTCCCACCCATTCCTGACTTCCTGGCCAGGATTCTCTACGTGAGCTTCACGTGGGAGGCGATTTGCCCGTGGCCGTCAACAGGCTCTATACGACGCTGTCGCGCACCCACCGGCTCACGGCTTGCTCGACAGCGCGCTCACCAGTGCGCGTCGCCACTCGTCGATCATGGCCGTGTAGTGCGCGTCGGTAGTGAACTTGGTGGCGAATGCATCGCCCTTGGGAGTCAGGCCGGTCAGTGTGTAGGTCACGTCGATGGCGCTGCCACTGCCCTCCTCGGAGCAGCGCACGTCAACGAGCCCGATGTTGGAGTCCTCCGCCAGGCGTGCATAACTGACGCGACCGGCGACAGGGTCGTATTCCGTAACGATCCAGGTGGTGACCTGTCCATCCGGATGACGCGTGCGGAACGCGCTGCCGCGATGCTCGCTGCCACTGAGCTGCTCGGGATTCCAGCCCTCTGCCCACTGCTTTTCACCAGCGGCGGTGAACAGCGGGAACACGCGCTGGCACGGGGCGTCCAGATGAAAGCGCCGGGTGTTGGAGTGAGGTTCGGAGGCCATGACAGCGGGGGAGCCAGCCAGTGCCCACCCAAGGATCCATAGACTGCGCACGAAGTGCGCCCTTCCGGTGAGCTGCAGCATGGCGCCACATCCTCGTAGGTGGTATGTTGGTACCAAGGTACTCATATACCAGTAACGGTGCAAGCCCCGCCGCCACGGAGAAACAACCAGATGCCCCCTGCAAAGAAGACAGCCGCACGGCCGCCCGCGCCACCGGTGGAACGTATCCAGACCGGCGTACGGCTGGAAAAACGGCTGCTCAAGGTGCTCAAAGGCCTCGCCGAATCGCTGGATCTGTCGCTAGGTGACCTGCTGGAAGGCATTGCGCTCCACGCACTGGAGAACAAGCCGCCCTTCTCCACCGCAACGCTGAAGAAGATCAGCGACCTGAAGCGCATCTACGATCTCGACCTCACGGCAGCCGACAGTCATCAACTGCGCGAATGACGGGCGCTATGTCAATGCATTTCCAATGCGGGTAGCCAACAAGTAGCCCGGATGAAGCGCAGCGGGAATCCGGGGAGGCGCCTGGCAAAAGCGCAAAATCAATGAATCGCGGCATCGACTCGTGACGCGCCGTGCCACCCGGATTCTCGCGGCGCTTCATCCGGGCCACGGGATACCGCGCGACCCACTTCGAGCGTGAATTCCATGCGGGATACGCGATCGTCATGACGGGTGATGAACTCAATGCCACCTTCCGCTCCGGGCACGCATCGCCCGGCAATTCCATGCAGGCCCAGCCTTGAAAAACGAAGGGTCGCCTGAGCGACCCCTCGTCTGATTCATGTCTCAGTCGCACGCAACAGAACGACGTTTGTCACTCGCCGCTTTCAGTCGACTGCGTATCACCATGCACACCCAGCGTGCGTACCTGCAGCTGCTTGCCATCCGGCGTGGCCTCGGAAACCTGCAGGGAGCCACCACTGGCCGCAGCACCCTTCGCCATCACGATGGGTGAACCCTGGCCATCCTCCAGTATGAACATGGTGCCGCCCTTGCCGTCGACCATCATGCCCATGCGGTCGCGGGGTACGCCCTTTTCCGAATGCTGCGCGTCCAGCCCCAACGCAACACTGCCATTGGCCATGGTGGCCAAGCCGCCACGCTCGATGCCGGTGGTGTCGTAAACGACCAGGCCAGCCACGCGGCTCTTGCGGTTGCCGCCCGGCGGATCCTCGCCAACCCGCACTCGCACCGTGCCCGTATCGTCCACGGCATAGATGCGATGGGCGCGTATCTCGCGTTGGGTGATGCCACCCACGCCATACCAGGCCAGAAACATGGCGACCACCAACACAAGCAAACCGACCATACCCCAGCGCGTGCGTCGCAATGAACGCTCAAGCTGGGTCAGACGCACGTCAACGGCTTCCGGCGATACGGAGGTCATGCGCATTCCTTTTCGGGGTTGGGTGCGACGGACGGTAGCACCCATTCAGTTGTCACGACAATCAAGTTATAGGGACTGCTGACCAGGTAGCCAGCTACGCTCGGGCACACCTCCCAATCGAACGCATCGACGACGGCAGTGACTGAATCACCCCCTGGGCGGCGACGCCGGCCGGCACGGCAGGAATGCAAGGGAGCCACACGCAGGCTCCGGGCCTTTGACTTCCGCATCCGGCAACACCGGCACGACAATCCTCGACGGATAAGTCGGCGACGAGTACACGCTGTTGAATCCGGGCAGGCTCAGTGACTGAAGCCCCCAGTCCGGCTGCGGGATCGCCGATGGCGAGCTCACCATTACCTGCAACTTATGACCTTTTCGAAGAACGGCACCGATGGGCGGGAGCGAAAGATCGAATTCGTAGACCTTGCCTGGAACCAGTGGCGCCGGCTTGTCGAAGTCTCGATAGACGAACTGCGGCGTGCTCTGCGCGCCGTCGATTTCACGCATGGATGCACGGAGGAATCTTCGCTGGAGATACTGCACATCGCCATTGGGGTAGACGTCATGCAGCGACACGACAAAGTCGGTATCGGCGTTGTCGGATGACGCGAACAGATGCACCTGGATGGCGCCGAGAATGGTGAGGTCTTTTGCGAGCGGCGCACTGGTCCATGCCAGGGTACCGGTGGGGTCTGGCGCAAGCGAGAACTGGGCGTTGCTACCGATCAGTTCCGTGCCTGGGCCAAAGACGTAGCGCCGTGGCTTGTCGTCACCCTGCTTGGCGGCGTCGTCACGGGTGAGCGACCCGTCGCCGTTCAACTGGAATGTCTGTTCCTGCGCACCGGGAACTGGCCAGTCCGCGTAGTGCGTTTCCCAGGCAGCCACAGGCGGTACCTTGCCGCCCAGCTCCCAGTACACCGTCACCCTTGGCAGTTTTTCGGCCCCATTGTTCGCGCCCTTCACCCAGTGATCCATCCACTTGACCAGCATGCTCTGAAAGGCTGGTTGCATGTACGTCCAACCGTGGCCGCCGGGAGAGAGCGCCATCCACTTCGGCGCCTTGAGGCGCGCATACATCTGGGTAGCGCCATTCACCGACGTCTCGTGGTCCTGCCAGCTTTGCGAGATGAACGTGGGCACCTGCACCCGCTCCACATAGTCGGCAAGTGATCGCACTTTCCACCACGCGTCAAACCCGGCGTGGCTGCTGGTCTGCTCCACCAGGGTCGGTGCGGCGTGGGCTGCCATGTTGGCCCTGCACTCCTGGTCACCCCACGCCACCCGGGCCTGTGCACCGACCGCGGCAATTCCCGGCTGAAGCAGCAGGCTCCAGCGGGAAGCGAAGCCGACGTTGTAGATGCCACCCGGCCAGACAATGTCGTCGTACGTATTCATGGTGATCGCCGATGGCGATATGGCGCGCAGCGCCTTGGGGTGTTGCGCGGCGACCAGAAGCTGCGTGTGCCCGGGATACGAAACACCAATCATGCCGACCCGGCGATTGCTCCAGGGCTGGTGACTGATCCAGTCGATGATGTCGGCCCCATCAGGCCCTTCGTGCGGACCGAACAGGTCATGCTGCCCCTGCGAGCACCCGGTTCCCCGCACATTCGCTGTTACAACGGCGTAGCCCGCCTTCAGCCAGAGCTTGTCGGGTGCGCTGCCGCCACCCAGATACGGCTCGTACTGGAAAACCGTGGGGAACGTGCCATGTGCTGCGGGAAGATAAACCACATAGGCAAGGCGGGTGCCGTCTTGCGTCGTCACGTAGCCGAACTGCCGCGGGTAGTCAGTTCCTGCAGGTGGAGCATCGGCTGCTGTAACGCATGCTCCGGCCATCAGCGAGAACAACAGAAGCATCCCTTTACCGCCAGCGTGTGCGCTCATCCCGACTCCTTCCTGAAATCGACTTCAACCCATGGGTTTGGACGGCCGTTCGAACCTGGCCCCGATGGCCTGCCTCTTGTCTAACGGAGGCGGGTTGGCCAACCCACCCTGACCAGCGTGTCGTCAGGCGCATTCACGGCGAACTCGTACATGCCCCACGGCGTGTCACTGGGGCCGGCATCGATCTCTTCGCGAAATGCGGCGGCAAGCTCATCGACATCCCTGCGGTAGAGGTAAAGCCCGAAGGGGTTACTTCCTGGCACGAGCCATCCTTGCACCGCCTGATTCAGATGAATGTGGGCGCCGTAACCATCGGCGAGCATTCGATAGTCGCCGGAGCTTCCTTGCTCACGCTTGAAGCCGAGCCGCATGAAGAACGCCTCGGTACGGTCAAGATCGTTGCACGGAAGGATCGCAACCAGGTTCGATTCCATATCACCATCTCTCCTGCGGGCTTTTCTCACTCAAGAACGTGCATGTCAGCCGGATGCCGGGCCGCCCATGAAGTTCCATCCGGTACGGTTGTCGGCAGGCCTAGTGCTTCGGTTGCCAGAGCTCGACCTTGTTTCCTTCGGGGTCGAGAATCCAGGTAAAGCGGCCGTTCGGATCGCTGTCGTCACGCTTGAGTATCGTGACGCCTTTGGATTTCAACCGCGCAAGCAACGCATCCATGTCGTCCACGGCGTAGTCGATTATCAGTCCACTGGTGGATGGATCAAAGTACTTTGTCGTTGCCGGAAACGCGTTCCATGCCAGTGCGGGAGGATGATTCGGCGCGTCATAGCGAAGGGCCGCCCCTCCCCACACTTCCACCGGCATGCCCAGCACATCGCGATACCACGCTGCGAGAGCCTTGGGGTCCTTCGCCTTGAAGAAGATGCCACCGACGCCGGTGATGTGCCCGGGCGGAGGCGTCGGCGCGGGCGCGGCAGTCGCCACGCCGGCCATCAAAAGCACACTCAGACACTGAAGAAAAAGCCATCGCCCGTTCATTCGAGTCCTCCCGCTTCGGGTCACGCCTGCTTGACCGCGACTGGTTATCTCAACGCATGGGGAGCGATCGTGCCGCCGTGAAATGGAGGCGGTCAATAGGCTGACGGAGAACGCGCTGCGATCACGGACTGGTTCGCAGCCAGCGGGATGCGAAACAGTCGCTCTGTCGAAAGAACTTGCGTCAAGGCCGATACCGCGATCGGGGCGCGCCAGCGCAGACACGCGGCCGGTACTTCAACATCAGGGAGCAAGCCGTTGCGGCGTCGCTCCCCATCAATCCGGCGGAGGCTTACGAGGTGGCCTGGAAAAGATCCAGGCCACGCCCATCCGCGTTACTGATCATTCCTTTTACTTGCCCACGACCTTGGCAAGCTCCTTCACCTTCTGGTTGAAGGTCGCGTCACCACCGGTGGCGCTCAGTACGCCCGAGGCCTGATTCCAATGCAGCTGGGTGGTACTGCCCTTGCCGGCCTCGTAGCCATAGGAGGTGCCATCGTCGTCATACAACGCAAAGTCGGCGCTCTTGCCCGGATAGACACGGATTTCCGTGATCGCCTGTTTCGTCGCGGTCGACTGGATATCCGAACCCATGGGCACGATGGAGCCGGCGCGAACGAAGACCGGAATCTGGTCGATCGGCGCGGCCACCTTGACCCAGCGTCCGCCGCTCAGCTTTTCGTTGGTCCAGAAGTTGTACCAGTCGCTGCCGGCAGGCAGGTACACGTCCTTCTCCGTCTGGCCCTGCTCGGTAATCGGCGCCACCAGGAAGGCAGGGCCAAACATGTATTCGGTTCCGATATTGGCAACGTGGGCATCACCCGGGAAGTCCATCCACAGCGCACGCATGAAGGGAGCGCCGGTGTCGTAAGTCTTCTTGGCCTGGCTGTAGATGTACGGAATCAGGCGATAACGGAGCTTGTCGTACTTCGCCATGATCGCCTCGGCCTGATGGCCGAACGCCCAGATTTCCGTGTGCTTGCGATCGCCGTGCAGGCGCAGCGTCGGCAGGAAGGTGCCGTATTCGAACCAGCGCGTGAGCAGTTCCGGATAGTCGTTGTTCTGGCCCACCGTATCGCGTGCATCGGACGGATCGAGCAACGGTGCCTTGGTGGCGTTGGTGGTCTCCGGCAGATACTGCCAGCCGCCAATGTCGTTGCCCCAGTAGGCGATGCCGGAGGCGGTCATGTTGAGGCCGGTGGGAATCTGGCGCTGCAGCGCTTCCCAGGTCGGGTCGATATCCGATGACCAGAACAGCGCACCGGTGCGCTGCGAGCCCAGATAGGCCGCACGGGAAAGAATCAACACGCGCTGGTCCGGCTTCCATTGGCGCATGCCCTGCGCCACGCCCTCTACGTGCACCAGCGGAAACACGTTGTGATAGCGGTCGCCGGAACCGATGGAGAAAAAGTAGCCATCGGGCACCAGATCCGGCTCGGTTTCGTCGAGCCACGGATAGTCGAAGCCATGCGAAAGGATATTGTCGCGCGCATGCTCCCAGAACCACTGGCGCGCTGCCGGGTTGGTGGAGTCAATCAGTGCGCCGGTACGATCGGAGCGGAACGGAAGGCCGTCCACCGTTTTTCCGTTCCTGTCCTTCAGGAAGTAGCCCTTGGTGTCGAGCTCGCTGAAGTAGCGGCCGGCGCGCTCGAAGCGCGGCCAGATCGAGATGATCGATTTCAGGCCCGCGTCATGAAGCTCCTTGTTCATGGCATCGGGGTTGGGAAATTCCGCCGGATTGATATCCAGCTGACCCATGTGCGTCCAGTAGAACCAGTCGAGCACCATCACGTCGAGCGGATAGTTCTTTTCCCGATACGTGCGCGCCACGCGCAGTATCTCGGCCTGGCTGTCGTAACGCGCCTTGGACTGGATCAGGCCGAAGGCCGCCTTGGGCGGAATTGGCGTCTTGCCGGTGACCCGGGCATAAGCCGAATAAATTGCCTCGGGCGTATCACCGGTGACGACAAAGAAGCTGACGCGCTCACCCACTTTCGACGTGAAGCTGGTGTGGCCGCGGATGCCCGCGACAATACGCGTATCGGAGGGATTGTCCCAGATGATGCCGTACCCCTTGGACGACACCATGAACGGCACGCAGACCGTTTCGCCTGCCGGGGCGTCGTACCAGTGCTGGCAGTCGATGGTGCGGCCGCGCAGGTCCAGCGGGCCAAGGCTCTCCTGATTCTGGCCCATGCCGTAGTAGTGCTCATCGGTCGGTGCGGCGAAGGTCGCGCCCACCTGATACGTGGGCTCGCCGGCCACTTCGTAGGGCGCCATCTGCCAGCCGGTCATGTTGACCACGCTGACGCCCTTGGCGTTCTTCACCTGCAGGCTTACCGGCGCAAGGTCGGGCGCGAAGTAGTGCTCCATGGTGCCCGGCGTGTGCGGCGGCGGTGCGGCATCCACATGCAGGCTCAGCGCAGAAGAGGCGAACGTGTCGCCACTCTGATCGTGAGTTTCACGGAAGCCCGATGCATCGGCATGGTCAGCCAGGATCCCGTAACCGGGTGCTTTCTGTGCCTGCGCCTTGTCGGTGGCAATGGTGACGTGCACCACGTTCGGGCCATAGGCTTCCACGTTTACCCATGCACCGTGCCGGTCAAGCGTGGCAAGGGGCGCCGCATGCGCGGCACCAAATACGGTAGCCAGGGACAAGGACAGGCTGAGCAAGGCAAATTTGGAGGTCCGCACGATATTCCCGCTGCGTTGGCACATACACCCGCGTCGCCTGGCGCGCGGTCGAATGTCCCGGTTTTTAGCATACAAAACCAACAGGGCCGCCGCCCTGCCCGGCTCGCCGGGCAAATTCGCTATACCCTCTGTGAGATTTAGCAAAAGCCCGGGCAACCCGGCGTGCCCCACCGGCTTGCTGCATCCTGCGCCTGCTTCAGTCCCGTGGCTTGACGCTGGAGGGCAGCACGATGAAGTCCTGCGTCCGCTCCAGCGACTCCATCGCTGCCAGCAATGCCGGAGGCGGAGCAATAAGCTTGCGCTCATTGAGATCCAGCCATCCGCCGGCACTCGTTACGCGCGCGCTCAACTTGCCATCGGGTCGGAATATTTCGTGTCGAAGCAGGAACCGGCTGCCGTCATCGGAATGTCCGGCGAGTGCATAGGTCACGGTGATCTGCTGCTGCAGGCCGATCTCCTTGAAGTACTCAACCTCGTCCTTCATCACCACCGGTCCAAACCTCAGGCGCCGGAACTCTTCCATGGGAAAGCCGTGTTCCAGCAGGAACATCTGTCGCACATCGGCCGTCTTGTCCAGATAGGCCGTATTGCGCATGTGGGAGTTGAAGTCCATGTCAGCCCAGCCTGCATAGAGCGTCTTCGTGTACATGCACGTGCTCTCCCGGGTGTGGATTACCGACAGGAGATCCTACCGTCCGAAACGTGTGGTTCCGGCGAAGGGCCGCCCGCAGAGGGATGGCGACAAGCCGTCACCGTCAGCCTGCCGCATGGATGGGCACGCCAGTCCTTTACCGCCAGACAGCAAAAAGGGGCGGCACGCACTCAACCCGTGGGTCGGGCGGTATTGAACGCCAGCTGGGCGGCGAAGGCCCGTTGATAGGCCGGGCGTGCTTCGCCGCGGGCGACGTACGCAGCCAGGCCGGGGAACTCATCAAGCATGCCCGAGGGCTTCAATCTGAGCAGGACTGACACCATCAACAGATCACCCGCGCTGAAGTCGCCATCCAGCCACTCGACACTACCAAGGCGAGCAGCAAGCTGTCTCAGCCGGTGACGGATACGGTCCACGACCAGTGGCATCCGGTCTTTTGACCACGGCCGGTCAGCTTCCACGAACTTCACGGTGACCAGATCGAGTATCGGAGGCTCCACCGTGTTGAGCGCGGCAAACATCCAGGTGATCGCCCGAGCTCTGGCGTTGGCTTCATCCGGCAAGAGACCCGCGTGGTGCGAGGCGATATGGAAAATGATCGCCCCTGATTCGAACAGCACCAGATCGCCTTCCTCGTAGGTGGGAATTTGCCCGAACGGATGGACAGCGAGATGCGCGGGCTCCTTCATGGCGGCGAACGACACGGGGCGAACTTCGTACGCAAGGCCGGCCTCTTCAAGCGCCCATCGGACGCGCGTATCGCGGGCCAGGCCCTTGCCGCCGTCCGGTGACCTTTCAAAGGCGGTGATGATGGGTGTCATGGAGGTCTTCCGGTGGCGTCGATGGCGTAGCGTCGGTGACGGGAGGCGGAGCGCCCCGCCCTGTTTGTCAGAACGACGAACGGCACCCCGTCAAATCGACAACCCGGGCGCTGACCTCCCGGACCGGGCGACACTCACGCAGCTTTGCTTTTGAGGAGCGATGGCGCACCGCCCTAGCGGGTGCGCGTGAAGTAATTCGTACGCAGGACTGGCTGGCCGTCCTTGCCCGGGTAAACCGCCGTCTCGACGAGTGTGTGGTCATCCGGCATCACGGAATAGACCCGCGTTGAAACCAGGGTGCCCTCTTTCTGCAGGGCCAGCACCAGCACATTGGGCGCGGGCTGTTTCATGGCTCCCGTATCCGCCTCGGGACTGTCCTTGATGACGAACACCGATCCGTCGAGTACCGCCGTACCAACGGAATGAACCTCTTCGCCGTTCGCATGGACAATATCGACGTGAAGCGTCAGCGCATGATCGCTCGCCCGGCTGAAGGAGAATCCGACGCTACGGGGACGCTGTCCCGCCGGCACGGGCATGCGCGAGGTGTCCAGCGACCAGTTGCCCAGAAGGCGAGAGCCTGCCGGACGTGGCACTCCCGAACCTGGCAAAGGAGTGGTGACATCCGCCAGCGTGGCTGCCGATGCCAATGCAAGAACGGATACGCATATCAAGGCTCTAGGGAAAAGCTTCATATCCTGTCCTTCCATGCCAGGGTTGACGGGAACCGGGCAACGGGCAAGCGCCGAGGAGTATGTCTCGCGCTGCCCGCGAAGCCTGGCGCACAGGTGCCGCTTATTGAATATCCTCGCCCACTCCCCTCAACGAGTTCCCCATAACCGGCCGCATTTCCCCCGCACTTGCCTTCATGCCGAAGAAAAAGCGAAGCAACTAAAAATCCGCCTCTGCGGCTTGAAGCCTCTCTTCGCCTCCATGGCCATCAACTGACGATGACTGGCCACGCGATGACGCCATGCTCGATCAGATCGGGTCGTCGATGGACTTGGCGAGGCCGGTGAACAGCTTCGGGCCGGTCTCGGTCATGTGCCAGCAGTCTTCCAGGCGGATGCCGAACTCGCCGGGAATATAGAGGCCCGGCTCATCGGAAAAGCACATGCCGGCCGCCAGCGGCGTGGCGTCGCCATGCACGAGATACGGCGACTCGTGGCCATCCAGGCCGATGCCATGACCGGTACGATGCGGCAGACCCGGCAGGTGGTAGCCAGGGCCCCAGCCTTCCTTTTCGTAGTAGGCACGCACGGCGTCATCGATGGTGCCTACCGGCGTGCCCAACTTGGCGGTAGCCAGCGCAATTTCCTGGCCGCGCTTCACGGTGTCCCACACCTTGCGCTGCTTCGCCGTCGGCGTGCCCAGTACCCAGGTACGCGAGATGTCCGACTGATAGCCGTGCACGGCGCAGCCCACGTCCATCAGGATTACCGAGCCCTCGTGCAGGGTCTCGGGCTTGTGCGAGCCATGCGGATACGCACTGGCCTCGTTGATCAGCACCAGCGCGAACTCCGGCGCGCCACCCAGCGCCACCGTGGCGGCGTTCATCATGTTGGCGATCTCGTCCGGGCGCATGCCGGCATGGACGTTGCCGTGCACGTAGCGCAAGGCCGCCAGGGTGACGTCGTTGGCGGTCTGCATCAACGCGAGTTCCGCCGGGGATTTGATCAGGCGCACCGCCTTGACCAAGGCATCACCGGAAACCACGGTATAAGCCCCGCCGCTGGCTTCGCGCACGCCATCGACAATGAACAGTCGCGTGGTCGCTTCGAAGGCGATCGGGCCCGAGTTGACGCCGCGATCGCGAAGCCCGCCGACCAGTCGGGCAAACGGACTTTCATGCTCATTCCATGTACGCACGTCGCCACCCACCGCCAGGGTTTCGCGGATGGACGGCTCTTCGAACGCCGGCGTCACCACCACGATGTCGCCATGGGCGGGAATCACCGCTGCCGTCGTTCGCTCCGAGCGATGCCATTGGATGCCGGTGAAGTAGTCCAGGCTCGAACCCGATTCCAGAATCAGGGCGCCGATCTTCTGCTCGACCATCAGCTTCTGCAGTCGGGCAATGCGCGCGAGGCGCTCCTCCACGGAAATCGGCTTGGCACCGGTGGTCATGGACGACAGCCCGGCCAGTCCCGTGGGCGCGGCCGGCGCACCGGCGGTGGCTGCCCATGCGGATCGACCGGTCAGCATGAAACCAGTGGACGCGGCAGCAGTAGCAGCTACTGCCCTCGTGAGAAAGTCGCGACGACGCATGAAGACTCCGGGCCAATTCCAAGGGTGTTCCGCAGTATGCGGCCGAAGTCGACACCACGACTACTGCGTAGACGCCCATCGACCCGCGCCTGTGCCATTAGTACTACCCGGACAGGCCCGCGGCAGTCACGGCGGAAGCATTCGCGCCCATCGCGCCTGCAGCGGCGGCGACCGCCTAGAGAATCCCCATGAGCAACCGGCAGAACGCCCACTCGCTACGCAGATAGCCGCTGTGTGTGGGCACGCCATCCGAAGCATCGGCGAGCCTGCGGTGGTAGAACATGTGCATCGCCACGGGAGGAAGTCCATCCGTGCGGACAAAGTTGGGCGTCGGAATGAAGGTGATCTTCAGCGGCCCGAACTCTCCGTGCTCAATGGCAGGCTTGCCGCAGCGAAGGCAATGGCCCCGGCGGATGTTCGGCGGGAGCCGGTATCGGCGGAATGCCACGTTCTCGCCACCCTTGACCACGACATGGCGGGTGCGCACCAGGGTCGCATCCTAGTACGGCCTCCCCGTATAGGCCTGGCAGATCGTGCAATGGCAGACGAAGCGCGCCACCGGCCCTGCAATGACTTCGAACTGGCAGGCACCGCACTCACACGCCGCCTTCAGTACCGGAAACTCGATCGGAGCCATGGGTCGACATCCTCCGCGAACGGGACTTCAGGGTTCTTCCCCGGGTGTTGCTAACGCAGGCGCAGCAGTTCAGGCACGCCCGCCGTCACTTCGATCGCCAGCTTTCCAGCAAGGTGCGCGTCTGCTCGATGACGGTGGCCTTGAGCAGGGTCGCCTTGGCCGCATCCATCTCCTTCCAGCCCATGGCCTCGAGGCAGGCGCCGGGCGGATGGAAGAACGGCATCATCTGGCCCTTGAGGGTAAGCAGGCGTATGCGGGTCACCGGATCGCGCGTACTGGTGCCGGTGATGCGTGCCAGCAGGGTCAGGCGCAATTTGTTGAGCGGCTCCTTCAGTCGCTGCTCCAGCAGCTTGGACGTGGCCAGCGGTTCCTCGCCGGCCATGTCGCGTGCCACGAAAAGGCGCCGGTCCGCGGCCTGGGAGTCCGTCAGCACCATATCCAGGCCCACTTCGTAGATGTGCAGGAACACGTCGATCAGTGGCTGCACGCTGTCGTGGTTCTTCAATGCAGCGGCAGCCAGTCGCATCGCCGGCTCGAAGCGGCCCAGCAGGTCATCGGTGATGAACTGGGCGCAGGCGAGGTAAACCCCCTCCTTGTTCTCGAAGTAGTACTGCAGCGCGGGCGGATTGACGCCCGCCGCGGCGGCAATGTCACGGGTAGATGCGCCGGCAAAACCGTGCTCGCCGAACAGCTTGATGGCCGCGTCGATGATCCGCTGCCGCGTTTCGTCGCCGCGCGCATAGCCCGCGGCAGGGGCGCGACGGGGGCGCTTGGGTTGGCTCATGCACCTGTCTCCTGCTTGCTGCCGCAAATATATCATTTGACAAAAGTATTCCAATCGGAATAAATCTTCCGGCTGGAATACATTGGACACCCCTCATGCCCTCCCCCTCCGGCTCCACGCCCGGTGATGTAACGAAAGACTCTCCCGCCACGCCATCCCGCCGCTCGAAGGCTGGCAGGATCCTGCTGCCTGTTGGCCTGGTACTGGCCGTTGTTGCCGTGCTGGCACTGGGCTACTGGTGGACAGTGGGCCGCTTCATGCAGAGCACCGACGATGCCTACCTGCGCGCGGACAGCATGACCGTGGCACCCAAGGTCAACGGCTACGTGACGGACGTGTACGTGGGCGACAACGCCGCCGTCAAAGCGGGCGATCCGCTGGTGCGGCTGGACGGTCGCCAGTACCAGGCCGCACTGGACCAGGCCACGGCCACCGTGGATGCGCGCCAGGCGGATATCCAGCGCGCGCAGGCCGGCATACTGCAACAGCACGCCGCCATCGAGCAGGCCAGGGCCCAGCTCATGGCGGCACGGATCAGCAGCCGCCACGCTGAAGACGAAGTGCGTCGCTACGGCCCCCTGGCCAGCTCCGGCGCGGAAAGCGGCGATCAGCTGTCGGTACTGGTCAGCAACCGCGACCAGGCCCAGGCCACCCTGGCTGCCGATACGGCTGCGCTTGATCAGGCGCAGGCCAAGGTCGCCGACCTCAACGCGCAGATTGCGCAGGCCCGGGCCCAGCTGGAAGCAGCGCAGGCATCGGCGCGCCAGTCCAAGCTGGATCTGGAGGACACCCTGATCCGCAGCTCGCTGCCCGGCCGCGTGGGTGATCGCACGGTACGCGTGGGCCAGTATGCGCAGCCAGGCACCCGCATGATGACCGTGGTGCCGATCGAGGGCGTGTATCTGGTCGCCAACTTCAAGGAAACCCAGATCGGCCAGATGCGTGCCGGACAGCACGCCAACATCCACGTCGATGCCCTGCCCGATGTCGAGCTGCACGGCGTGGTGGACAGTTTCGCCCCCGGCACAGGCGCGGAGTTCGCGCTGCTGCCGCCAGAGAATGCCACCGGCAACTTCACCAAGATCGTGCAGCGCGTGCCCGTGCGCATCCGACTGGATGCCGACGAATCGACGCGCAAGCTGCTGGTGCCGGGCCTCTCGGTGATGGTGAAGGTGGATACCCGCCAGTCGCATGAAGACAGCACCACCCCCGCCGGGAGCGGTCGTGGCTGAGGCAGCAGCCCCTTCCGCCAGTCATCCTGAGCGCGCAAGTGTTGCGGACTGGATCGCGGTGGCGGCCGGTTCACTCGGCGCGCTGATGGCCACACTGGACATCTCCATCACCAACTCCGCCCTGCCGCAGATCCAGGGCGAGATCGGCGCCACCGGTACCGAGGGCACGTGGATCTCCACGGGCTACCTGATGTCGGAGATCGTGATCATTCCGCTCGCGGCATGGTTGACGCGCGTGTTCGGCCTGCGCAATTTCCTGCTTGGCTGCGCGGTGCTGTTCATCCTGTTTTCGATGATGTGCGGCGTATCCACCACGCTGATGATGATGATCGCGGGGCGCATCGGCCAGGGCCTGACCGGTGGCGCGATGATTCCCACCGCGCAGACCATCATCCGCAGCCGGCTGCCCATGTCGCAGCTGCCCATCGGCATGACCGCCTTCGGCCTGATCGTGCTGCTGGGTCCGCTGCTGGGCCCGGTGCTCGGTGGCTGGCTCACGGAAAACATCAGCTGGAGCTGGTGCTTCTTCATCAACCTGCCGGTGTGCATTGGCCTGATCACCCTGCTCGTCGCCGGCCTGCCTTCGGACAAGCCGCACTGGGAGGCGCTGCGAAAGGCCGACTGGCTGGGCGTGTTCGGTCTCACCATCGGCCTGAGCACGCTCACCGTGGTGCTGGAAGAAGGCCAGCGGGAACGCTGGTTCGAATCCAGCATGATCATCTGGCTCAGCCTGCTTTCGTTCGCCGGCATGGTGATGATCGCCATCTCGCAGTTCACGGCGCCCAAGCCGGTGATGCGCCTGAGCCTGCTGAAGAATCCACGCTACGCCAGCGTGATCTTCATCGTGCTGGTGGTGGGCGCGGCGCTC
Source organism: Dyella telluris (assembly GCF_014297575.1). Lineage (NCBI taxonomy): Bacteria > Pseudomonadati > Pseudomonadota > Gammaproteobacteria > Lysobacterales > Rhodanobacteraceae > Dyella > Dyella telluris. Next base: position 4,734,229 of record NZ_CP060412.1, read on the forward strand.
TATGGCGTGATCTATGTGATTCCGCAGTTCCTCGGCATCATCGCCGGTTACAACGCGGAGCAGTCGGGCTGGGTCATGCTGGTATCGGGCGTGCCCGCCTTCATGATGATGCCGATCCTGCCGCGCCTGCTTGGCAAGGTGGATTTCCGCATCATGGTGATCACCGGCCTGCTGTGTTTCGTGGCCAGCTGCATGTTGGACATCCACCTGACCGCGCAGTCCGTGGGCGACGACTTCTTCTGGTCGCAGCTGGTGCGTGGCGCTGGCCAGATGCTCGCCATGATGCCGTTGAACCAGGCCTCGATGGCGGCGGTGTCGCGCGAAGAGTCCGGCGACGCTGCCGGCATCTACAACATGGCGCGAAACCTGGGTGGATCGATCGGACTGGCCATCATCGGCACGGTCATCGATCGTCGCAACACGTTCCACGTGGCCACCATCCGCGAGTCGCTCTCCGCCAATTCCACGCTGGGACAGGAGCGCATGGCGGCCAACGCGGCCGGCTGGTTCGCGCGCACCGGCGACCTTGCCTACTCCCATATGCGTGCACTGGGCCAGCTGGCGGAGCAGATCCAGCAGCAAGCCCTGGTGATGACGTACTCGGAAATTTTCTACGTGCTTGGCATTGCCCTGCTCTGCTGCATACCGCTCGCCCTGCTGCTGAAGACCCCGCGCCACCATGCGCCGGCCTCGGCGGGCCACTGAGGATGTTTTCCATGAACACGCCCGATTCCCGCGCACGCCGCGGTTCGCTGCTGGCGCTGACCGTTTCGCTCATCCTGCTTTCTGGTTGCACCGTGGGCCCTGATTACCGCGGTGCGCCGCAGGTTTCCGCCGGGCACGACAACGCCTTCGTCCGTGCACCGTCCGCTGGCCTCAGCACCACCCCGGCGCCCAGCCAATGGTGGAAGACGCTGAACGATCCGCAGCTTGATGCCCTGATCGACGCCGCCCTGGCCAACAACCAGAACCTGAAGGCCGCGCAGGCCCGGCTGCGGCAGTCGCGCGAGCAACTGCAGCAGCAACGCACCAAAGCCTTGCCCAGTCTTTCCGTCGATGCGGCAGCAGTGCGCGTACGCGAGCCGGATACGTCGCTGCTGTCGTCGTCTTCGGGCAATGACTCCACGCAGAACGGCCAGAGCTCCGGCTCGTCTGGCGGGCACGGGCGCGGCCCGTTGCAGCTTTACACGGCGGGCTTCGACGCCTCCTGGGAGCTTGACCTGTTCGGCGGCACGCGTCGCGCCACCGAGTCCGCTTCTGCGCAGGCCGAAGCGGTGGAGGCGGATCTTGCCGACACGCAGGTGCAGCTCGCGGCTGAAGTCGCGCAGGCTTACATCGACCTGCGCGACCAGCAGCAGCGGCTGGTACTGGCCCATCAGTCCACCGAGCTGGCGCAGAAGACACTGGCACTGGTGCAGCAGCGACGCGAGCGCGGCACGGCTTCCGATGCGGACGTCGAGCGACAGAACACCCAGGTGGAGAACACGCGCGCCACCTTGATCCCGCTGGACGAGCAGATCACCGAATCGATGGACCAGCTGGCCGTGCTGACCGGCCAGGCACCGGGCGCGCTCGACCGGGAACTCTCGGCGCCCGCCTCCTTGCCGGCCATGCCGGCCACGGTGGCAGTGGATGACCCTGCAACCATGCTGCGGCAACGACCCGACATCCGCGCCGCCGAACGCCGGCTTGCCTCGGGCAATGCACAGATCGGCCAGCACACCGCCGACCTGTTTCCCAAGGTGACCTTGATGGGCTACCTGGGCAGCACCGGCATCAACCCGCGGGACCTTGCCAAAAAGAGCGCCGTCACCTGGCTGGGCGTGCCTTACCTGCAGTGGAACGTCTTTGATTTCGGACGCGTGCGCAGCAGCATCCGTCAGGCCGAGGCCGGCCGCGATGAACTGGCCGCGCAGTACACGCAGACCGTGCTCGCCGCCCTGCAGGACGCCAACAATGCACTGTCCCGCTACGGCCACCAGCGCGAGAGCGTGACGCGCCTCACGCAGATCGAGACGTCGGCCAACCGCTCAGAGAACCTGATGCACCAGCGCTATAGCGCGGGCGCCTCCTCGCTGATCGACCTGATGGACGCGCAGCGCACGCAGTTCAGCGCCCAGCAGAACCGCATCGAGGGCCAGGCCAGCCTGCTGAAGGATTTCGTCTCGCTGCAGAAGAGCCTGGGACTGGGCTGGCAGTGAAGGACCGCCCGGCCCCGGCCGGGCATCCGGTGGTTGACGGCGAATGCTTGTAGATCAACAATAGTTGCATGAATACAACTATTGCCCGTTCCCGGCAGGCCGGGACCCATCCGAACCTGATCCTCGCCATCTGCTGCCTGAGTCTGCTGATGGTGGCGATGGACGCCACCATCGTGAACGTTGCCCTGCCCTCGATCCGCCGCGATCTGGGCGCATCGATCTCCGGCCTGCAGTGGGTGATCGATGCCTACACCATGGTGGTGGCCAGCCTGCTAATGCTGGCCGGCTCGATGGCGGATCGTTTCGGGCGCCGCCGCGTATTCCAGACGGGCATGGGCCTGTTCATGCTGGGCTCGCTGCTGTGCAGCGTGGCGCCGAACACCGAAGGCCTGGTCGCCTTTCGCATTGTGCAGGCGCTGGGCGCCACGATGCTTAACCCGGTCGCCATGTCGATCATCGCCAACACTTTCCACGAGCCCAAGGCACGCGCACGCGCCATCGGCATCTGGGGCGCTGTGGCTGGCGTGGCCATGGCGCTGGGCCCCGTGATTGGCGGTGCGCTGACGCAGAGCATAGGCTGGCGTTCGATCTTCTGGGTGAACCTGCCGGTGGGTGCTGCAGCCATGTTGCTGGCCGCGCGCTATATCCCGGAATCGAAGGCGCCGCATCCGCGACGCGTCGATCCGGTCGGTCAGCTGCTGGTGTTCGGCATCCTGGCTACGGTGACCTATGCCGTCATCGAAGGCCCCCGCGAAGGCTGGGCATCGACCACGATCATCGGCCTGTTCGGCGCCGCTGCGCTTTCACTGGTGGCCTTGCTGATCTACGAGCCCCGTAGACGCGAGCCCCTGATCGACGTGCGCTTCTTCCGCAGCGCGCCGTTCAGCAGCGCCACCCTGATCGCCGTTTGCAGCTTCTCGGCCTTCTCCGGCTTCCTGTTCCTCAATACGCTCTACCTGCAGGAAGTGCGCGGGCTGTCGGCGTTCCAGACCGGCTTGTGCACCCTGCCGCTGGCGTTGGCCACCATCCTCTGCTCGCCGCTTTCCGGCCGGCTGGTCGGCAACTACGGCACGCGGCCCTCCCTGCTCGCCTCCGGCGCAGCCACCGTCATCAGTGCACTGCTGATGACGCAGCTCACCGCCACCACGCCGCTCATCGTGCTGCTGCTGACCTACGTCATCTTCGGCATCGGTTTCGGCATGGTGAATGCGCCCATCACCAACACCGCCGTATCCGGCATGCCGAAGGCGCAGGCCGGCCTTGCCGCCGCGGTGGCGTCCACCAGTCGCCAGATCGGCGCATCGCTGGGCGTGGCACTGGCCGGCACCATCCTGGGCATGCATGTTCACCATGGCTTTGCCGAGGCATCGCATCCGTTCTGGTGGCTTATCGTGGGTGGCGGCGCAGTAGTGCTTGTACTCGGCTGGCTGTCCAATACGCGCTGGGCAAAGGAAACCACGCGCCATGCGGCACACCTGCTGGAAGAAGCGCCGGCCGGAGCCACCGCATGATCAAGCACGCCAACAGCGGCAGCGAGGCCGACCTCCTGTGGCAGCGCATGGTCGGACTGGTGTGGGAGACGCGTCGCGAATGGCGCCGCAAGGTCAGCGAGGTCACCGGCCTGCCTTTCAGCCGGGTACGCATCCTGTGGCGACTAGAAGACGCGCCGATGACGCTGCGGCAGATTGCCGATGACACGGGTAGCGACGCCCCCGCCACCACCGTGGCCGTGAACGATCTGGAAGAACGTGGCCTGGTCGAGCGACAGCCGCATCCGGAGAATCGCCGCGCCAAGCTGGTGTCGCTGACCCGCACGGGCCGGCAGGTGGTGGAACAGGTGCACCGCACCGTGCGCGACGATGCACCGGCCGGCCTGCAGGCGCTCTCCAAAACCGATCTCGCGCACCTGCGTCGCATTCTGGAACGGATCGAAACCAGCGAGGAATGAGCCTGTACGGCAGACTCATTCCCGGAACGCCGCCCATTCAAAGCGCCATGCCACCGTCGATCGTCAGGCTGGACCCGGTCATGTAGCCGGACGCGGCACCCGACAGATAGGACACCAGCTCCGCCACATCGTCCGGACGCCCGACCTGCCCCAGCGGAACCATGGGCTTGATGTGCTCGATCTGGTCGATCGTCATATCCGTTTCAATGGGACCGGGCTGGATGTTGTTGACGCGGATGCCGCGCGGCGCGAGATCCAGCGCCAGGCCCTTCACCAGCGCCGCCACGGCAGCCTTGCTCATGCCGTAGACGCTGCCGATGGGTGTCAGTGGACGCACGGCCGAGTTGCTGCCGATGGTGATCACACGACCGCCTTCCGCCATGTGCGGCACCGCCGCCTGTATCGCGACGTACACGCCACGGACATTCACGTTCAGCACTTCGTCCAGGGCCTCCAGCGTGAACGCATCCACGCGCCCCAGACGCAGCACGCCCGCGTTGACCACCACTACATCCAGCCGGCCAAAGTGCGCCACCACGCTGTCCACCGCGGCGCGTATCGCGTCGGCATCGGCGCTATCCGCGCGCACGGCGAAGGCCTGTCCGCCGCCGGCGATGATCTGGCTGACCACCTCCTGCGCGCTGTCCGGGCGGGACACATAGGTCAGGCCCACCGAAAAGCCATCCTTGCCAAGGCGTCGTGCCGCAGCCGCGCCGATACCGCGCGAACCACCGAAGACCAGCGCCACTTTCGTATGCTGCGTTGCTTGATTGTTCATGACACTCCCATTTATTGACTGATCGTTCCACAATGAGATAAACAAAAGCGCCACCTTGATCGGTGACGCCCATCCGTAACACTCAGGCTTTCAGGCGATCGACGGTGAACCGGGCCAGGCGACGCAGCTCCGCCACGCCGGCGCCACTGCGCGCGGCAAGCTGGATGCCGGTCATGCTCATCAGCAGGTGATTGGCGACATCGCCTGCATCAAGCGCGCTGTCAATCTCGCCGGCCACCTGCCCTTCGCGGACACGCTTGAGCAGCTTGCCGCGCAGGTAGGTGGCACTCTTGTTGCGCAGCGCCGACAGCACTGGCTCATTCGCGCCGAACTCGCTGGCAGAAACCACACCCATGCAGCCCAGCGCACGTTCCGCGTCATCCTCGGCAACCAGCCCCTCCAGCATCTGCTGGATGCCCTTGATGGCGGATGCCGGGGCCTGCAGGCGATGGACGTGACCGGAGGTCGAGCGCTGCTGGTAATCCGTCAATGCCTCCACGTAGAGCTGCCACTTGTCGCCAAAGGCGTTGTAGAGGCTCTGGCGGCCAATATCCATGGCCTTCACCAGGTCGTCGGTGGACGTGCTGGCATAGCCTTTCGCCCAGAAAACCTGGCGTGCCTGCTCCAGTGCGGCGTCTCTATCGAATTCGCGGGGTCTGGCCATGAACGCATGGTGCCAGTTATGGACTGAATGATCCATAACTCATGCCCTGCCCGCCTCAGTGTGTAACGGCGCGGATGCCCTCAGCCAGGTTCCTGCCTTGCGCCTGGCGCAGTGCGTCGCACTGTTGTGCCAGTGCCATGCCCCGCTGGATGTCCAGCGTCCCCAGCTTCGCCGCAGCGGCCAGTTTCAGCATGTTCGTGCCGAAGTTGCGTGCAGCGTTCGCGTCACAAGACACTTTCGGTGCACCCAGCAATACTTCCCCGTAGTGCCCGGTGCGGTCTTCGAGCTGGCTGAAGCGGCTCAGCGCCTGTTGCTCACCCCGTGAGCGTGTGGCGGGCTGGGCAAGCAGGCCGAGCACTATCGCCACCCGCTCAACCGGGCGCAGCCGGGGGGCGTCGAGTTGGGAGGTTATCCATTGAGCGACGTCCACCTGGTCGCTCTGCGCGATGGCGCTCCATGCAGAGCGCCGGACACGTTCGTCCGAGGAGGACGAGGCCAGCGTCCACAACCTCTTGGCACCGTCCAGGCCGCGACGCACCACCAGCGCATGGAATGCGTCGTCCAGGTATTCGGTGGCGAGTGCGGCCGCGTCGCCGTGAAGGCGGGCTTCGGCGGCAACTGCCAATGCCTGAATCGTTGAATCATCACCGGCGCGCCTGAGCACGCCAACCAGATCGTGTCGCCTCTGGCGGCGATCCACTGTGTCGCGGTCGTACGCATGAGCCCGCGGATCGAAACCCAGCTCCGCAAGGCGTGGCCGGTAGATGCCGCTGACAAACCGGTCGAGCAAGGACGCGGTCGACGCATCGACGAACCCCTGGCGCTTCATGGCAAGCAGGCGGTTGGCGCTGTCCACCGATACCGGCTCGTACGCATGGCCGGCCATCGCAGCAGTCAGTTCAAGCAGCACGCCGAACTTCAGTCGCCCCGCATGGAATGCGGCCCATGCACTGTCCACCAGGGTCAGTGCTTCGGCTGGGTGCAGCGCATGGGCCTGCGCAATGAGCGCCATCCAGTCCGCCTCGCCCATGTCGTAACGGTAATAGCCCGATCCACCGGCATTGGGGAGCACGACCGTCCCGGTGGCCTCCGGCAACGTCATGGACGGCTTGTCGAGCAACACGCAATGCTTGCTGCCGACTGGCACCTCACGCCAGCACACCGGAACCAGCCATGTTCGCGCGCTGGTTGTCGCACCCCGTGCGACGTACGGTGTCTGACTGATCCACACGCGGCCCGCTTCGCGATGCACGGTAATCAGCGGTACGCCCTGCTGGTCGACGAAACCCTGCATCGCAGCAGCCAGCCGGGGATCGTGTGCGGCATCGGCAAGCGCCTGAAAGAAGTCGACCGCGCTGGCATTGCCATAGCGATGACGGTTCAGATGCAAGCGCACGGCATCACGGAATGTGGCGTCACCCATATACGCCGCCATCATGGCGATCACCTGCCCGCCCTTGGCGTAGGTAATGTCGTCGAAGGCGCCGGCCGCCTCTTCGCTGCGCTCGATGGGCTGGTGTATGGCGCGGCCAACATCCAGTGCGTCGATATCCATGGCCTCCAGCGCATCCGCCACGGCCTTCGTGCCGAAGGCCAGATCGGGACGCCATTGGCTGCTGATGCGATATCCCATCCAGTTGGCAAAACTTTCGTTGAGCCAGAGATCGTCCCACCACTGCGGCGTCACCAGGTCACCAAACCACTGGTGCGCCAGTTCGTGCGCTACCAGTTCGCCGAAATAACCCTGTTCTGCCGGCGCACTGGTCTTGTCGACAAAGAGCACGCTGGCACCGTACAGATCGGCACCGGCGTTCTCCATGCCGCCGTTGAGCAGCGGGGTTCCCACCTGATCCAGTTTCGGAAACGGGAACGGCTGGCCGAAATAGTCCTCAAGCAGCAACAGGATGGCCTTGCTGTTCTCAAGTACGTAAGGCAGCTGTGCGCGATATCGCTGCTCCCCGACCACGCGGACAGGCAAAGCGGCTGCATGGCCACTCCCTCCCTGCAACGTGCCCGAAAGGGTGGCGAACGGCCCCACGTAGAACGCCGTCAGGTAAGTCGGCAGCGGAAGGGTTGGCGCGAAATGATGACGCACCAACTTCCCCACAGGCTCCGTACCGGTTTCCGGTGCATTGGATACCGCAATCAAACCCGGTGACGTGGTGATGCTGATATCGAACGGGGTCTTGTAACCGGGCTGATCGAAACCCGGGAACGCCCGCCGTGCATCCAGCGGCTCGAAATGCGACCAGGCATACCACTGGCCATCCGTATGGACCCGGAAGATCCCTGCCGTGGTGTCACCCACCGGGGCGTCAAAGTCGAACACCAGGCGGAGGTCGGCAGGCGGCAGCGCCTGTGGAAGATCAATCCTGACCACGCCGAGTGGATCGACCTGGATGTAACTCGCTTCATGGCGCACACCGCCGACCAGGACGTACGCCTTGTGCATGCCAAGGCCCAGCCCATGCATGAAGAAGTGGTCGGTGGCGCGATTGAGGTGTGCCTCGATTTCCACATGCCCGGTGAAACGCGGCTGGTCGGGAAGCACGGTCAGGTCGATGTGATAGCGCGTGGGCGTCACATCATCGGGAAGCCGCCCCTGCGGCACGGCATCCGCTGGTGAAGCTTCGGCAGCTCCGGCCAACCCGAGCATCAGGCACCCGGCCAGTGCCAGCGCGTGTTTCATGAAGGCGTCCCCGCCACCTCGTGGTGGCCCTGTCGTGCCCGCAGCAGGCCTTGGCAACGGCCGGCCCGGAGGCTGTTGTTGGGGACGAACACCATCGTCTGCCCCATCGTGCGGCACACCATGACACGGCCTCAGTGGCGCCGCTGTTATTTCCTGTTAGCCGGACACGGCTGCACGGGACATGCCTGAATCTGCTCCGCGTGAAGTCGCCCGCGGGCATGCGTGGCTCGCTGCGTGAAACGGCACTAGCAAGGCCTAACAGACCATAACTGGCTTCCCTGCCGGCGGCCTCCCAACCTGTATCGGCGCTCCTCGATGAGCGACCGGGCCTGGCGCCATTCGGCGAGCGAGGCGCGAAACCCCTACTCAGGGAACCCCCCCCATGTCACGTTCCAGTCACCTGTACGCGACGAACGAAATGACGTCTTCAGCGGTCATGCCGCCGCGCCGGGCCGACGCCGCACCTGATGGCGAGGACGTTTCCTGTGAAACCCTGCTGCGCACCTCGGCGCCACTGCTTGCGGCGTACTTCGCACGGCGGGTCGGCCACGGACAGGCAGATCTTGACGACCTGGTGCAGGAGGCCCTGATAGCCGTCTATCTGCATCGCGCGCATTACGACCGGACACGCCCGTTTCGCGGATGGCTGTTCGGCATCGCCAGGCACAAGATGGTGGATTACTTCCGCAGCCGACGCGCGCACCTCCAGCTCTCCCTGATCGACGACACCTGCGCCGTCGACGGCTTCGAGGCGCAGGCGTCCGCCCGGATGGATATCGAACGCCTGCTGCGCGCGCTGCCACACAAGCAGGCCCGCGTGATCCGCGACACCCAGATCGACGGACTGACCTCGTCCGAGGCCGCCTCGCGGCGTGGCATCGGGGAATCCGATGTGCGTGTGTCCGTGCATCGCGGCGTCAAGGCGATGCGCCGATCCATCGGCATCACCTGAATGCAACGTCCTTCCCGCCCGGCTCCCGGAACCATTACCCGCCATTTCAGGCGCCAACACCCACTACACGGAACCACCGCACACATGTCTGCCATCGACAAGACGCTCTACAGGGGTCGCACCTACACCACCGGCGGGCGCGACGGCGTCGCGCGCAGCAGCGACGGCAAGCTGGATATCAGGCTCTCGCCGCCAGGCTCGCTGGAGCCGGGCACCAATCCCGAACAGTTGTTCGCGGCGGGCTGGTCGGCGTGCTTCATCGGCGCCATGCGTCATGCCGCGCAAGGGCTGGGCATCCATGTCCCGGAGGATGTGGGCGTGATTGCCGAAGTCGACCTGTGCCAGGGCAGCGACGGCTATTTCCTGAAGGCACGCCTGACGGTCTCGCTGCAGGGCCTTGAACGTGCGCTGGCGCAAAGCCTGATCGATGCGGCGCACCGCACCTGTCCGTATTCCAAGGCCACGCGCGGAAACATCGAGGTGACGATCGCACTGGCCTGACCTGCTCCCTGTTTCTCCCACAACGCCCAAGGAGGGCTCCCATGAAACTCTCGCACGCCACCATCGCCGCCGCGCTCGCCGTCACCCTGGCCTCTACCGCACACCCGGCCCACGCCGAAGAAGCCAGGAAACCCATGGAAAAGTGCTACGGCGTCGCCCTTGCCGGCAAGAACGATTGTGCGGCCGGCCCCGGCACCACCTGCGCCGGCACGGCCAAGGCCGATTACCAGGGCAACGCCTGGGTGCTGGTGGAAAAAGGCACCTGCACCAAAACCAAGACGCCCAAGGGCTACGGCTCGCTTGAGGCCAAATCATGAGCGGGAACGACTCGTTCGTGCTGACCCAGGCGTCGCAGGAAGCAGCGTTTCCGGCGACCACCACCCGCTGGACCGACTTCATTCCGGACGCCCTGCTGTTGCTGGTCGCGCGCCTCGGCATTGCGGCCGTGTTCTTCCAGTCGGGGCGCACCAAGGTGGAGGGTTTCCTGACCATCAAGCCTTCAACGTACGACCTGTTCGCTTCGGAATATGCGCTGCCGCTCATTCCGTCCGACTGGGCCGCGCGCCTGGCCACCGGTGCGGAGTCGCTGTTTCCCATCCTGCTGGTGCTTGGCCTGTTCACCCGCGTCTCCGCGCTGGCCTTGCTGGGCATGACGACGGTGATCGAAATCTTCGTCTACCCGGATGCGTGGCCGACGCACCTCAGCTGGGCCGGGCTGCTGGTGCCGCTGGTGGCACGCGGTGGTGGCAAGTGGTCACTCGACCAGCTCTTGCGCCGCTGACCGGCAGCTTCCCTGACCTTCCGACCCTTTTGCTTTATTCGCCGATCACGACAAGGACTCAACCATGCGTACATTACTCAGCATCGCCATCGCGCTGATGGTCTCCACTGGCGCCGCCGTGGCCAGCGATGCGCCGCCGTCACCCAAGGGCGTAAAGAACATCGTCATCGTGCCCGGTGCCTTCGTCGATGCGTCGGGCTGGCGCGTCATCCACGACATCCTCGTGCACAAGGGCTACAGCGTCACCGTGGAACAGCCGCGCGTGGAAACACTGGCCGATGACATCGACCTCACGCGTGAACTCATTCGTCGCCAGGACGGCCCGGTACTGCTGGTGGGGCACAGCTACGGCGGCGCGGTGATCACCGTGGCGGGCAACCGCGACAAGGTGAAGGGCCTGGTCTATGTGTCTGCGCTGGAGCCCAGCGAAGGTGAAAGCGTGAGCCAGTTGCTGGGCTCCATGCCGGCACCGAGCAACGACGTGGTGGCTACGCGTGACGATCACCTGTATGTCGAACCGTCGAAGTTCGCCGCCGACTTTGCCGGTGACCTCACCCGCAACCGCACCGACTTCATGGCGGTGTCGCAGCCCTTCGCCACCAAGGCCGCGTTCGACGCCATGGTCTCCGCCGCGGCGTGGCGCACCAAGCCCACCTGGGCGGTGGTGACCACCGAGGATCACGTGCTCAATCCCGACCTGCAGCGCTGGATGTACAAGCGCGCCGGCTCGAAAGTCACCGAGGTCAAGGCCAGCCATCTCGGCTACATCTCGCAGCCCGAGCTGATCGCCAAGGTGATCGAAGACGCCGCCACCAGCGTGCACTGAGCTTTCCCTACCGAGTTTTCCCCACTGTCCCTGGTGGACACCTGCAAGGAGTATTTCCATGAAAACGCACGCCAGTTTTGCTTCCGCCGCAGCGCTCGTCGCGCTGGCCATCGCCGCCGTCGCGCCGGCCCACGCGGACGACAAGGCTTCCGCCAAGGACGAGCCGGTCCGCTGCTACGGCATCAACACCTGCAAGGGCACCAGCCTCTGCGCCACGGCCAAGAACGACTGCAAGGGCCTGAACACCTGCAAGGGCCAGGGTGTGCTCGTGAAGCCCAAGAGCGAGTGCCTCAAGCAAGGCGGCTCGCTGACCGAACCGCAGTAACTGCCCCGCGGGCCCTGTACTACAGGGCCCGCACATTTCCCCACCGGAGCACCGCCATGTTCCCAGCACCTTCCCGCTTTGCCGGTTTTGGCCTTGGCCTGCGCAAGGAGCACTACCGGGACTTCCTCGAAAGCCGCGTGCCGGTCGATTTCGTGGAAGTGATCTCGGAGAACTTCATGGTCGACGGCGGCCAGCCGCGCCACATCCTGCGCCAGATGCGCGAGCGCTACCCGGTGGTGCTGCACGGCGTGTCGCTGTCGGTCGGCTCGGTGGACGATCCGGACCCCGATTATCTCCAGCGCCTGCGCACGCTCGCCGACGAGATCGAGCCGATCTTCGTATCCGATCATCTCTGCTGGTCGCGTATCGGGCATTTCAACTCGCATGACCTGTTGCCTGTGCCCAACACCATCGAGGCGCTCGACATCGTGTGCCGTCACGTCGACCAGGCACAGGAAGCACTGGGGCGAGCCATGCTGTTCGAAAACCCCTCGGCCTATCTGCGCTACGAGGAGGAGGACATGACCGAATGGGAATTCCTGGCGGCGATGGCGCAGCGCACTGGCTGCGGGCTGCTGCTGGACGTGAACAACCTTTACGTGAGTTCGTGCAATCTTGGACTGGATGCCGATGCCTTCCTTCGCGGCATTCCCGCGGATCGTGTGCGGCAGATCCACCTGGCGGGCCATGCGAAGTCCGATGACCTGCTGATCGACACGCATGCCAGCCCCGTGTGCGGCGACGTGTGGGCGTTGTATCGCGACGCCATGTCATTGCTGGGCCCCGTGGCGACCATGATCGAACGGGATGACGACATGCCTCCGTTGCCGGTATTGCTCAAGGAACTGGCAGTGGCCCGGGGCATGAGTCGCCCGCTGTCCGGGCATCGCCGGCCGGAGGCCGCATGAGCCTGCTCGCCATCCAGGAGGACATGCGCGCCTGGCTGACCCGTGGCGGTTACGACGCGGCCAGCGAGTCGACGCGGTCCGCGGGCTACCAGGTCTATCGCAACAACTACCGCAGCCAGCTCGTCCGCTGCCTTGAGGCGAGCTATCCGATGCTGCTTGACCGGCTGGGTGCGGAAGACTTCCTGCAGGCGGTGATCCAGCATGTCGACCAGCATCCCCCGCATGCCTGGACGCTGGACGCTTACGGCGCCGATTTCCGCAACACCCTGCAGGTGCGCTACCCGCATAACCCCGACCTGCACGAACTGGCATGGATCGAATGGTCGCTGGCCGAGTCGTTCGTGGCGGCCGATACACCGGCTTCGCCAGCCAGCGCGCTTGCGGAGTTCGACTGGGAAACGGCACACCTTCATCCCGTGCCCAGTCTTCGCCAATGCGTGGCCACCACCAATGCCACCGCACAGTGGCAAGCGTGGCGCGCGGGTGAGGCGTCGTGCGAAAGCGAGATGCTTCCCGAAGCCGCCGGCATGATCACGTGGCGTCACGGCTTTACCTGCCGAGTGCGACAGATCGACGCCGTGGAACGCGCTGCGCTGTTGTTGCTGCACGACGACAGCCGCTTCGCTGGTTTGTGCGCCGCCCTGGTGGAGCACCTGGGCGAGGACATGGGCATACGCCGTGCCGGTGAGTGGCTGGTCGACTGGCTCCATGCCGGCATCGTGCATGGAAAGGCCTGAGCTCCACCGCCATGTAACAGATCAACGTCCGGGTACGAACATCGTCGGCGCTGGCGGAGATAGCCGCGCCCAACCCGTCAGCGCTTTCCGTGAGGTCGTAAACATGTCGAACCCCAACAGCAAGCTGCACCGGAAGTACTCCGCTGCGGTTGCCCTTGCCGCATGCGCGTCCCTCGCGATGGCCGCGTGGGCCGGCGAATCGACGGTTACCACTGCGGTTTCACCCATCTATGGTGTCTCGCTACCCCAGGGTTACCGTCAGTGGGAACTGATTGCACCCGCACTGGAAGACGCACCGCTCGACGAGTTGCGCACCGTGCTGGGCAACAAGCTGGCCGTGGATGCCTTGCGGGCTGGCACATTGCCCTTACCCGATGGCGCGATCCTGGTGAAGCTTGCCTGGAAGCGACAACGCTCCGCCGCCTTCCCCTCCGCCACCGTGCCCGGCGAGCCGACGACCGTGCAGGTGATGGTCAAGGATTCGCATCGATACGCCGCGTCGGGCGGCTGGGGCTATGGGCGCTTCATCCATGGCCAGCCGGCGGACGAAGCCCAGCACAAGACCTGCTACGCCTGCCACCAGGCGCGTGCCAGCGAGCATGACGACGTGTTCACGCACTACGCGCCGTGACGCGACCGACAGCATGATGCAGGGCTGCTGCGCGATCATGCGCAGCAGCCCGCACCCCGGAACGACGGCGCTTTCAGTTGCCATTACCCACCCAGGACGACGACACATGGACCCCCTATCCCCTGCCCCGCATACCGAGGACGGCGCCGCCGTCTACTCCCCGCGCGTACTGAAGATCTATGACCGCTGGGTGCTTGGATTTTCCAATAGCCATGCCTGGAAATGCCCGACACAGTCCGTGCTGCTGCCATTCTTCCGCCAGCACCTCAGTGCCAACCATCTCGATGTCGGCGTGGGCTCGGGCTATTACCTGGCCAACAGCGCGTCGCCGCCGGGGCAGAAGGTGACGCTGCTCGATCTCAACGACAACAGCCTCCGCGCCGCCGCCGCACGCATCGCCCATCTGCAGCCGACCATGGTGAACGAGGATGTTCTGCAACCACGTGGCGCACTGGGTGACCGCCGCTTCGACTCCATCTCGCTGTTCTACCTGCTGCACTGCCTGCCGGGACAGATGGCGCACAAGGGTTCGGCTGTATTCGATCTGCTTCGCCAGCACCTCAGCAGCAACGGCACGCTCTACGGCGCCACCATCCTGGGTGACCAGTCCGGCCACAACTGGATCGGCCGTCGCCTGATGAAGCTCTACAACCGCAAGGGCATCTTCGGCAACCAGCAGGACACGCTGGTGGGGCTGGAGTCTGCGCTCCGTCGTCATTTCGCCAAGGTCACCATCTGGCAGCAGGGCCACGTCGCGCTGTTCCGCGCGGAGATTCCCCTGGGCTGACGCCAGGGCCGCGCCAGTGAACGTTGCCCGCAAGACGCGCACTCGCGTTCTATGCCGGGCACGCGGCGCTGCCTATGCTCGATCGCCTGATATCCATTCCGGCGATCGAGCCACTCAGGAGGCAGCATGACCGAACTCTGGCAACTGTCGGCAAGCGAACTTGCCGCGCAGGTCCGCTCCCGCAACGTATCGGCACGCGAGGTGGCGGAAGATGCCCTTCGTCGGCTCGATGCAGTGAATCCACGCATCAACGCCGTGGTCGAATGCCGCCCCGACGCCGTACTTCGACAGGCGGACAACGTGGATGCCGCACTGTCCCGGGGTGACGATCCCGGCCCGCTGGCCGGCGTGCCGGTCACTGTGAAAATCAATACCGACGTGGCCGGCTACGCCACCACCAATGGCACGCGGCTGCAGGAGCAACTGATCGCCCCGGCCAGCAGCCCTGCCGTGGACAACCTGCTGCGCGCCGGCGCCGTGATGCTGGGACGGAGCAACTCGCCAACCTTCGCGTTGCGCTGGTTCACCAGCAATCTCCTGCACGGCAAGACACTCAATCCACGCGACGCCGGTCTCACCCCGGGCGGCTCCTCCGGTGGCGGCGCCGCCGCCGTGGCGGCAGGCATCGGCAGTTTTGCGGTGGGCTCGGATATCGGCGGCTCGCTGCGTCATCCAGCCTACGCGTGCGGCATCCACGGCCTGCGTCCGAGTTTCGGGCGCGTGCCTGCTTACAACGCTTCGTCGCCGGAGCGTGGCATTGGCCCGCAACTGATGTCGGCCACCGGCCCCATGGCGCGCTCGATCCAGGATCTCTCGCTGACTCTTGCCGTCATGTCCGCCGCCGATCCGCGTGACCCCTGGTACGTGCCATTGCCGCTGGAAGGCAGCCCCACGCCACGCCACGCAGCACTGTGCCTGCGCCCTGGCGGCATGCCCATCGCGCCGGAGGTGGAAGCCGCGTTATGGGAGGCGCGTGACCGGCTGGTGGATGCCGGTTGGCATGTGGAGGAAATCCAGGACACACCCTCCGTGCATGAGGCCGCCGAGATACAGGAGCAGCTGTGGCTGGGCGATGGTTTCGCCGCGCTCGTGGCTGCCGTTGAGCGCGATGGCGACCCCGGCGCGAAAGCGGTTGTCGAGGGTGTGCGTGACCGCGTGGCAGCGCTGCCGCCCGATGTGATGACCAAGGCACTCGTGCGCCGCGCCACCGCAGCCCGGCAATGGCAGGCATTCTTCCAGCGTTATCCGGTGCTGCTGGTGCCGGTATCCGCCGAACTGCCCTTCCCGGACGATCTGGATCTGCAAGGCCGCGAGGGCTTCCAGCGCGTCTGGGACGCACAGCTGCTGTTGCGCGCCTTTCCGGCGGTCGGCCTGCCCGGCCTGTCCGTGGCCACCGGCACGGTAGGCAGCACGCCTATAGGTGTGCAGCTGGTCGCGGCGCGCTTCCGGGAGGACCTCTGCCTGCGCGCAGGCGCCGACATCGAAGCACGCAGCCCGCGCATCATTGCGTACGATCCGGCCTGAAGCTTTCGCCTGCACCGCTTCTCCGGCCGCGCCCCGGAACGATGCGCGGCCTTGCTGTAACACCGCTCACCCGGATACCGAACTCCCTGTCGACACACTCGCGTGTCGATCACGAGCGGGATCGAATCCGTGGCTTATCTGCATGCAGTACATGATGACGGCGACGCGGTTGCTGTCGCGGAGGAAATATCCTCGCCGATGCAGAGCGATGGCGCGCAACAGGGCCTGTCACACCCGGCCATGCGCCGGGTGCTCGATGCCATCCACGGGCGACTGGGCGAAAAGATCACGCTGCAGGAGATTGCTGATGCCGCCTGCCTCAGCCGGTTCCACTTTGCCAGGCTGTTTCGCCGCAGCACCGGGCGCAGCCCGATGGAATACCTGCTGCATGCGCGGCTGGAATACGCCAAGACGCTGCTGCGCCGGGGCGCCATGCCCATCAGTGATATCGCCGCCACCATCGGGTTTGCCGACCAGAGTCATTTGACCCGGCACTTCCGCCGCGCGGTCGGCATGACGCCACGGCAATACGCACGAGGCCACCAGCATGCGCCGCCATCCTTGGCGTATCGCATGCCCGACTGACAACGGCGCAGTCAGCGCCAGAGATTGTGCAGCGCGAGATCCAGCACTTCGTCCGAGCGACCATTCATCACCGCACGCAGCATGTACAGCGAAAAGCCCTTCGCCATCTCCCGCGTGATGCTGGGTGGCATGGCCAGCTCGGTGCGGCTCACCACGGCATCCACCAGCACCGGGCCGTCATGTGCCAGTGCTTCGGCAAGCCCGTCACGGATATCCGAGGGACGCTCAAGACGGATGCCATGGATGCCCATGGACCTCGCCATCGCAGCGAAATCGGGGTTGGCCAGATCCGTGCCCACGCTCAGGATGCCCGTGGATTTCTGTTCCAGCTCCACAAAGCCCAGCGCACCATTGTTGAAAACGATGACCTTCACCGGGAGCTTCTGCTGCGCCAGGGTCAGGAAGTCGCCCATCAGCATGGAAAAGCCGCCGTCGCCGGACAGCGAGATCACCTGCCGCTCGCGGTACGCCGATTGCGCACCGATGGCCTGCGCCATGGCATTGGCCATGGAACCGTGCACGAACGAGCCCATCAGGCGTCGCTTGCCGTTCATCGCCAGGTGCCGCGCCGCCCACACGGTGGGCAGGCCTACGTCGCAGCTGAAGATGGCATCGTCCTGTGCCAGCTCGCTCAGCACGCTGACGATCTGCTGCGGATGAATGTTGCGGCTCTGCGGCGTGATGGCGGCCAGTTCGTCCAGTTCATGCCGTGTGCGCGCGTAATGGGCGCGGGCCTGCTGCAGGTGCTTGTTATCAGGGTTCGCTTCGAGCAAAGGCAGTAGCGCACGAAGGGTGGCGGCCACGTCACCGACCACACCCAGTTCCAGCGAGGCTCGCCGACCGAGGTTCTCCGGGCGGATGTCCACCTGCGCAATGCGCACCTGCTTGCCACGCGGATAGAACTGGCGATACGGAAAATCAGTACCCAGCATCAGCAGTACATCGCAATCGAGCATGGCGTAATAGCCGGACGACACGCCGATAAGACCGGTCATGCCGACGTCGTACGGGTTGTCCCAGCTCACATGTTCCTTGCCGCGCAACGCGTGCACCACAGGCGCCTGCAGGCGTTCGCACAGCACCAGGATCTCGTCGTGTGCACCGGCGCAGCCGGCACCGCACAGCAGGGTGATCCGCCTGCCGCTGTTGAGCAGTGCGGCGAGCTTCTCCAGCACCGGCGGCGCGGGCGTCACCACGGGCGCCGCGGGCAGCAGGTTTTCCGGGCCGGCCATGGGCGCATCGCTGGCCTCCTGCAGGGCTACATCACCAGGGATCACCACCACCGATACGCCGCGCTTGCCCACGGCTTCGCGTATGGCGATCTCCAGCGTGCGCGGCATCTGCTGGCTGCCGGACACCAGCTCGCAGTAGTGACTGCACTCACCGAAATAGGTCTGCGGATGGGTTTCCTGGAAATAGCCCGAACCGATCTCGGCGGACGGAATCTGCGCGGCAATGGCCAGCACTGGCACGCGCGAGCGATGCGCGTCATACAGGCCATTGACCAGGTGCAGGTTGCCCGGGCCACAGCTGCCGGCACACACGGCCAGCGACCCGGTGAGATGCGCCTCGGCACCGGCGGCGAACGCGGCGACCTCCTCGTGGCGCACATGCACCCACTCGATGTCGCCACGCCGTTGCACCACATCGGTGATGCCATTGAGGCTGTCGCCCACCACGCCGTAAATACGACGGATGCCGGCAGCCACCAGAGTGTCCACGAACTGTTCCGCGACGGTCTTGCTCATGCTGGTTTTCCCGTGATGCGTTGAATGTTGATGGAGGGGCTGCGCGGCGCCGGCTCAGTCCAGCACCAGCACGCCTTCGATTTCGACGCGAAAGCCCTGCGGCAGGCCGGCGACGCGCACGGCGGCACGGGCGGGATAAGGCGCCGAGAAGTACTCGCCCATGATCGCGTTGAGACGCGGCGAATCCGCCAGATCCGTCAGATAGACGTTGAGCTTGGCGATGTGCGCCAGGTCGCCGCCGGCAGCCTCGGCCACGGCACGCAGGTTGCGCAGCACCTGGTGGATTTCCGCATCCACGCTGTCATTGACGGGAAGCTGCGTCTTCGGACAGATGGGAATCTGGCCGGACAGGTAAACCGTGTTGCCGCATCGGATGGCCTGGCTGTACGGGCCGATGGCGGCCGGCGCAGCGTCGGTGTGGATGGTCTGGCGTTGCATGGTGGGGCTCCGGTGTCTGATGGCACAGGCAACATAGACAGGAGCGGCAACGCGCTATAGAACGGCAGTGCGCAACCATGGCGCGACGGGCCGTCGGCCTGACCCTCAGGCGTTGCCCACCGCCGGCTCGCACAGATCAACCCACAATGCTTCCAGCGCGCGGACGTCCTTGGTGTCGAAGCCTTCCGTCACCGATTCGTGATACCTCCGCACCAGTGTCATGGCTTCCTGCGAGCGGCCGCTTTTCAGCCACAGGCGCGCAAGATCAATGGCGGCACGCAGGCTCCATGCGCGTGAATCCTGGCGTTCGCTCAAACCCAGCGACTCGCGCAGCAACATTTCGACGGTGGCGCCATCGCCACCCAGTGCATCGACGATACCCGCCTTGAGGCGTAGCAATTCCGGCAAGGCAAAGATGTCGCCGCAGCGCTGGCAGTGTTCGATGGTGGCGTTCACCTGCACAAATGCCTCGGCATGCCGGCCGCACAGGGCCAGCCCTTCGGCAATGGACACTTCGAACGAGGTGGTGAGCAGCTCGTAGTGCATCGAGCGGAGACTGGCCAGGCTTTCCGTCAGCCATTCCACGGCTTCGCGCGGGCGACCTTCCTCGATGGCGATGACGCCCCGGAAACCCTTGATGGCAGCCAGGTATGGCCGGAACAGGTTGGATTCTGCCAGCTGTGAAAGCAGCGCGACATTGGCGTGCGCCTTGTCGAGATCGCCCGTCCACGCGTACACATTGAGCGACCAGATGAGCGCGATGCAGCGTGTCACCGGATGATCCAGTGCCTGCGCCTCCCGGTGTGCCTGCTCCACCAGGCGGCGCGCCTGGTCGGGATAGCCGCGCAACCACAGGGCGCGCGCCAGGGCGATGAACGAGCGGTTCCGGTGGTCGAAGCCGTAGTAGATCGTGCGGCTGCGCTCGGATGGATGGCTGTTGCGCAACGCCTTCTGCAATTCCTCGCAGGCGCCCGCCTGGTTGCCCACCAGCAGGTTGGTGACGCCCACCAGCGACGCGGCTACCGCGATGGCCTCGGGCTGGCCGATGGCCTCGCCCACGTCGCGCGCCTGCTGTGCCCAGACGGTCGACGTGGTGTAGTCACCGATGCGCTCGTCGTAGATCTGCAGGCGGCCGAGGATGCGCAACTGGCTCCAGTGGTCTTCCAGCGCCACGGCGATATCCAGCGCGCGCCGGAGCGCAAGGCCAGCCGCCGGCGTGTTGCCCCGGGTGAACATCAGCACCAGTCCCAGTGCCACCTGCAGCTCCATCTCGACGGCTGTGCCGGTGTGCCGTGCGTCCAGCCACGCCACCGCGCGTTCGCACCAGGTGCGGCACTCCACCATCAGCGAGTACTGCAGGTAGAGCTGCGCGCTTGCGGCAGCCAGCGGCACCGCAATGCCGGCGTCGCCGTGCGGCCCGAAACTCCACTCCAGCGCAGCGCGGATATTGCCGAGCTGTCGCGTCAGGCCACCGGACCGATCGAACACCTCTTCCGGCGTTTCGCCCAGCCCGGTCAGCAGGGTCAGGTAGAACGCCGCGTGCCGGCAGGCTGTCTGGCGCACCTCCTCCTCGCCCCGCTCCAGCAGCTTTTCCTTGCTGTAAGCGCGGGTCATTTCCAGAAGGCGATACCCGCCAGCCGGCTCGGCATGATCCAGCGATACCAGCCCCTTGGCCACCAGTCCGTCCAGCGTGGTGACCGCGGTAACCGGGTCGATTCCAGCGTCGGCAACCACGCGGGAGGCCGATTCCAGCGAGAACGGACCTACGAACACGGAGAGCCGGTCGAAGGTCAGCCGCTCCGTGGGCGACAATAGGCCATAGCTCCAGTCCAGCGTGGCGCGCAGCGTCTGCTGGCGTGGCAACGCGGTGCGGCGTCCCGACCAGCCCAGGCTGAAACGCTCGCCAAGCAGGGCATGCGTCGCGGCGACGCCGTGGCTGGCCACCCGCACGGCCGCCAATTCGATCGGCAGCGCGATGCCTTCCAGTCGCCGGCACATGTCGGCCACCAGCGCCAGGTCGCGTTCGTCCATCCTGAGCGAAGCATTGCCCGCACACGCGCGCTCGGCGAACAACTGGATCGCCGGATAACTCAACAGTGCCTCGGCGGACAGGCCTTCCGATTCCAGCGGAAAGTCCAGCGAGCCCAGCCAGTGCACGTGCTCGTCACGGGCGCGCAGCGGTTCGCGACTGGTGGCCAGCACGCAGACCCGCGGCGCATGCTCACGGATGCGTTCCACGATGGCGGACACGGCATCCACCAGGTGCTCGCAGTTATCGATGATCAGCACCAGCGCCTGTCCCGCGATGTGCGCCAGCAAGACAAACATGGGGTCGTCGGCCTGCACCGGAATACCCAGGGCGCCAGCCAGCGCATAAGGCACCAGCCCGGCATCTTCCACCTGGGCAAGATCCACGAAGCGCACGATGGCATCGCTGCTGGCGGCCATCCGGTGCCCTACATCCACGGCCAGGCAGGTCTTGCCCACGCCACCGGTGCCCACGATGGTGAACAGCTTTGGTGCCAACAGGCGATTGACCAGCAATTGCGCATCCGCGTCGCGGCCGATCAGGTGCGTCCGCGGTGGCAGGCTGCCAGCGCAGGGCGCCGGTTTCGGTATGCCCGTTGCTGCGGCGGCACCGACAGCCTCGTCAGCCGGAA
Organism: Dyella telluris; assembly: GCF_014297575.1. Taxonomy (NCBI): domain Bacteria; kingdom Pseudomonadati; phylum Pseudomonadota; class Gammaproteobacteria; order Lysobacterales; family Rhodanobacteraceae; genus Dyella; species Dyella telluris. Next base: position 4,755,912 of record NZ_CP060412.1, read on the forward strand.
ACAATTCAATGGGTGCGACGAAGGCGTAGCCCACGCCCACCTGGGTGGAGATGTAACGATCACCGTTTTCACCATCGCCAAGAATCCTGCGCAGCCCCGCCATGTGAAACCGCAGGCTGCCTTCCTCGACGATGATGTCCGGCCACACGCGCTTGAGCAGTTCACGCTTGGAGATGACGCGACCCGGCCGCTCCACCAGCGCGATCAGCAGATCCAGTGCGCGGCCACCGATATCCACGGCCACGCCATCCCGCAGAAGCAGGCGCTTCCCGGGAACGATGCAGAACGGACCGAACACGGTCCGCCCGGCGCTGCCGTTGAGTGAATCGCTGGATACGGGATCCACGATGGGGTTCCTGTGTGAGGGCTGTGCCGCCCGCGAATGCAGGCCCGGCGCCGTCGTGCGCCTGCTGCCCAGCGCAGCTGACCGGCCTGGGCCGGTCGCTGGCATCAAGGGATACAGAAGCCGCATCGCAGACTATTGCGGATGCCGGCGCCCCTGAAAACGCCCAAAAGTGTGACTCGCCGCCACAACCTTGCGGCGCTCACCGGTGGTTTCAGCTGAAACGGGGCGGCGCCCCTGCACTGCTAGATCTGGATGATGCCTCGCTTGACCGCCGTCACCACGGCGTGGGTGCGGTCCTGCGCATCCAGTTTCGACATGATGCTCTTCATGTGCGACTTGACGGTGTCTTCGCTGATGCCCAGCTCGGCCGCGATCTGCTTGTTGGCGTAGCCGCGGGCCACGGTACGCAGCACCTGCAGCTCGCGCTCGGACAGCATGGTCTCGCCCACGTGCGCCGCGAGGTCGGATGCCACATCCGGCGAAATGACGCGACGCCCTGCGTGCACGGCGCGAATCGCATCGCGCAGCTCCTTGCGCAGCGATGCCTTCAGCAGGAAGCCGCTGGCGCCCAGGCGCAGGGCATTGGACACCTGCACGTCGCCTCGGTAAGTGGTCAGCACCAGGACGCGCGCGTTCGGAAATTCGGCGCGAATGGCGCACATGGCGTCGATGCCGCTCATGCCCGGCATCTGCAGGTCCATCAGGGTGACATCGGGACGATGCTGGCGAAACGCCTCGATGGCCGACTGACCATCGACGGCATAGGCCACGATCTGCATGTCCGACTCACCGGAGAGAGCGAACGAAACGCCGTCGCGCAACAGCGCGTGATCATCGACCACAAGGACCGTGATGGGCCTGGCGTCAGCGGAGGACATGGTCATTACTCTTCATCATCACGGAATTTTCTCACAGATGAGCCGTGCGTTACGAAAAGCAGGCGAAGAATATCCAGCGGTCTGCGCCACCTTCCGGTCGCGCGATGAAACGCCATGGAGGCAGGCACGCTGAGTTCGATCGCCGACCCCGCACCCGCCCGGCTGGACACCGTGAATCGTGCATGCAGATTCACCGCGCGCTCATGCATGCCCTTCAGGCCCCAGTGGCCTGCCGGACCGTTCTCGATCATGTCGTCCACGTCGAAGCCCAGGCCATCGTCCACGATGCTGAGCACCAGATGCTTGCGGCCATAGCTCAGGTTGACGTCGATATGCGTGGCCTGCGCGTGACGGAAGGCGTTTGCCAGACCCTCCTGTGCAATGCGCCGTACTTCATCGCTCGCCGCCGGGTCGAGCAGGCGCGGCGTGCCCTCGATGGTCAGGCTGAAGGTCACGCGGCTATCGCGCGCCAGTTCTTCGCCCAGCTGCTGCAGCGCCTCAGGCAGGTCGATCTCCTGCCACTGGGATGCGCGCAGCTGCGTGACGCGGTCGCGCCCCTCGATGATCACCTCGTCGGCATGATCGAGCGCGCGCTCCATCAGCTCGCGTGCGGGCTGCGTGGGTGGAATGCGCTCCATCGCCGACTGGAAGCGCAGCATCAATCCCTGCACCGCCTGAAGGAAGGTGTCGTGCAGCTCGCGCGCAATACGTTCGCGCTCGGCATGTCGTTCATCGAACAAGGCCCGCATCTGCACCTTGACCTGCGCAAGCCGCCACAGGAACAGCAGCCAGATCAACAGCGCCACCACCACAACCACCAGCAGGACGAACCACGAGGTCTGGTAGAACGCCGGCAGCACGGTGAAGCTGACGCCCGCCGCAGCCTCTACCCATCGTCCATCGCCCCTGCTTGCTGCCACGCGGAAGTGATAAGTGCCGGGCGGCAGGTCCGTGTAGAAGGCTTGCCGGCGCGCGCCCGCATCCATCCAGTCGCGGTCGCGCCCGTCGAGCCGATAGCGGAATCGCAGACGCTGGGGCACGGCCAGCCCGATCGCCGTGTAATCGAACTGTACGTTGCGCGTCAAAGCGGGAAGCCTGATGTCGCCCGACAGTGCATATGGTTTGCGGTCGGCCACCAGCTGCTCGATATGGATCGGCAGCGGGCCCGCCTGTGTCGACTCCGCATGCGGATCAAACGATTGCAGCACCACGCCATCGGCGAACCACAGCGTGCCATCCGGCGCTCGCGCGGCCTTCTGGAAAGGCGCATAAGCTGGGCGAACACCATCGAGCACATCGAAGAGTTGTGCGCTCACACGGTGCGACGGATCGCGCAGGGCGCGCTCGAGGTCGGCGATCTCCACCCGCGCCAGGCCGCAACCCATGTACAGCCACAGTGCACCGCCCTCCCCGCTCACCAGTCCACTCACGGCATCGCAGGGCAGCCCGTCCTTCGTGGAAAGCACGCGTTGCGCACTGCCCCTGATCACCGCCACCCCCTTGCCGCTGCCGGCAATCAGCAGGCCATCATCAGCGACGACCATGCCCTCGACGGCCCGCCCCATGTGCGTGGCGATTTTTTCGCCATCCGCGCCGGAGTGGACAAGATCGCCGGAGGAGAGTCCCATCCACACGCCACCGCGCGGATCCGCCGCAATCGCGCGGATCGGCGGAGAAGCCTGCACATCGCGCTCATCGACGACCCGCCCATCGCGAATGCGCAGCAGCTTTCGCGGATGGGAGCGCACCGATGCCCAGATATCGCCGTCGATATCCTGCGCCAGGGTAAACACCAGCCCGTCAACCGGCTTGCCATCCTTGCCGGGCACGGAGGTGAACTTTCCGGCGTCGTAGATCCACAAGCCTTTATCGATACCCAGCCAGAGTCGCCCCTGGCTGTCCTCCAGCATCGCGGCTACCTGCGTGCCCGGCAGTTCCTTGCCGGCACGCAGCGACTGCACGCGGCCATGATCGAGCACGTCCAGACTGTTGGCCGTGCCGATCCACACCTTGCCATCGCGGCCTGCCATGACGGAGTCGACCTCGTCGACGGCCAGGCCTTCACGGGTCGAGTAGCTCCAGACCTTGAAGTCACGGAAGCGGTCGATGCCGGCCGACGTGGCCACCCACATGTTTCCTTCGCTGTCTTCGAAGAAGGAGTAGATGCTGTCGCTGGTCAAGCCGTCCTTGCTGTCGAAATGATCCACCCGGCCATCGGCGATCCGGTAGATGCCATGGTCGATGGTGCCTACCCATAGCGCGCCGTGCCGGTCGCGAAGCATGGCCTGCACGGAAAGACTGCTGCCGTCGATGCCGGGCAGCGCGAAGGATGTCCATCTGTCGTTGACCAGCTGCTGCAGGCCGAGCCCCGCCCCCGGCATCGGCAGGCCAACCCAGAGATCACCGTTGGGCTCGGGAGCAAGAATCAACACACCCGGCGTACCTGACCTGGCCTTGGCTTCCAGCGGGAACGAGCGCGACGGCGTATGCGGACGCCAGCGCACTACGGCCGTGTCGGTGCCCATCCAGAAGGTTCCGCGATGATCCGTGACCATGCGATCGCAGCAGATGCCCGACACCTCCAGCCCGTCTTCTTTTCCGTGGCACAGCACGCTTGCGCCAGCCACCTCGCACAGCGGCTTGTCACCGCCGGTCAGCAGCCATATCGCGCCGTCCTGGTCCTGGGCGAGCGAAAACACGCCACCGTCGGCGCCGGGATAGCGGGTCAACTGCCCATCTTTCCATCGACTGAGGCCCGCGGCCGTACCGATCCACAGGCTGCCATCGCGCGCGCCGAGCAGCGCGGTGACGAACGGGTTGGCCAGCCGGCTGTCCGTCAACGCATCCAATGGCACGAAGCGGGCGCCATCAAATCGAACGGGGCCAGCCTGCGTGCCTACCCACAGATAACCGTCCGCGGTCTGGCCGAACGGGTAAGCCGGCGCGGGAAGTTCGCCATCCTGCAGGCGCCAGGCGGTGTGCGCGTACTGCGTCAGCAACCTGCCCGGCTCGACGGCATGTGCCGGGCGATTGATTCCCGGCAACAGGCCCAGGGCAAGCGTGAGCCCCAACAGCCAGCAGGCAAAGGCGCGGCCACCCGAGAGAAGAGCCCAGTCCGAAAAGCGCGCCACACGTAACTCCGTTCCAGACAGGAATTGTCTTACGCATGTTCGCCGATGACGACGGGATTGCAACCAGTCAACGACATGGCGCGTTCACGCCGTCGCGGCCGATGACTCAAAAGGGTGATCCGGTGGCTCCCCGGTGGAGGGGCGCTGCACGACCGGCCGGCCTCTAGGCTATTCGCATGCAGCGTCTGTTCTCCATGTTTCCGGTCGGTTTACCCGGTGTCGGCTTGCTCTGTTTGCGTCTCGCAGCAGCTCTGTCGCTTTGGCTGGCCATGCAATCGACACCATTGGGGTTTCCGGCCATGGAATGGGTGCTGGAGGTCGCCGGCTTCCTGTTGGTCATCGGCCTGGCCACCCCAGTCGTCGCCTCCATCAGCGTGCTGCTGGGCATTTACGGGGTGATCGAAAGCGGCGGCCTGGCATGGGAGTGCATGGGCAGCACCGTGCTCGTCGCGCTTGCGCTCGCCCTGCTCGGCCCCGGCGGCTACTCCGTGGACGGCCGCCTGTTCGGACGCAAGAGCGTGGTGCTCAACGGCTCCGGTGAACCACCCGTGCGCAAACCCTGAGCAGCAAGCCCTGAGCCATACGCAACGCAGATCGGCAAAGCGAAAGGAACGGCAGGACAACTCACCCCACCCACCCAAGTCGAGGCAGGTACAGCCATGAAGCGCAAACCCAAGCTCGTGTTGGCAACGGCAGCACTGATGATCACGGCAATCGCCGGCACCACGCTGGCCATGGCCGCCCAGGACAAATACACCCTGAAAGTGCCCGGTGGCCTGGCCTTCGCCGAGTTCAAGGGATACGAGAACTGGCAGGTGGTTTCGGTGAGTGAGGATGGCGGGCGATTCGCCGTGATCCTTGCCAACCCCATGATGATCGATGCCTTCCGCGCGGGCATCCCGGACAACGGCAAGCCCTTCCCCGATGGCGCGAAGATGGCCAAGGTGCACTGGGATACCAAGAAGCTCGAAACCTTCCCGGCCGCGACGGTGCCCGCCACCCAGCACGACGTGGACTTCATGGTGAAGGACAGCAAGCGCTTTGCCGACAGCGGCGGCTGGGGCTACGCCGTGTTCGAGCGCGACCACGCCACCCGAGAGTTTGCTCCCGGCACCGAAGCCAGCAAGCCGCCCCAGTCCAACGATGCGAAGTGCGGGCTCGCCTGCCACACCATCGTGAAAAACCGCGATTACGTGTTCACCCAATACGCCGAGCGGTAAGCAAGTGGACGAAACACCATAGTTCGTACCTTCAGCACCAACTATGGTGTTTCGCATCAACGCGGTGCAGATACATCCCGCGTTGCTGGCTGAGAGTCTCAGGAAAGAGAAGGGATTTTCGAGGCGGGCTGGATGTTCTTGATGCCTCTGCAAAAGCACGAGCTGGCCAGCTACCGCTAGTTTCCTGACGCTTCGCGCAACCCCGCTGTCGGCACCCGTTGCGGCCGCTAAACAAATGCACGTTTATGCACGTTTACATTCTTGTTCGTGCACGTTATAGTGCGGCGTATGAAGTCAGCTACTCACCACTCGCTTGGTGCCGAAACGGCGGCCGCGCCTCATGTGGGGCTGGTGATCCTCGCCCTCGCCATGGGCGGCTTCGCCATCGGCACGACCGAATTCGCTTCCATGAGCATGCTGCCCCTGTTTGCTCAGGATCTGGGTATTGATGCCCCGACGGCGGGGTACGCGATCAGCGCGTACGCCTTGGGTGTGGTGGTGGGCGCACCGGTCATTACCGTGCTGGGCGCACGCATGCCCCGACGCGCACTGCTGGTGATACTCATGGCCATGTTCGCGCTGTTCAACGGACTTGCCGGCGTATCACCTAGCTACCACTGGATGCTGTTGTTCCGCTTCCTGAGCGGCCTGCCGCACGGAGCCTACTTTGGTGTGGGCGCGCTGGTGGCCAGTTCGCTCGTACCGATCAACCGTCGTGCACGCGCCGTGGGTCAGATGTTTCTCGGTCTGACTGTCGCCACGGTCATCGGCGTGCCGCTCGCCAATTGGCTGGGCCAGGCCGTCGGTTGGCGCTGGGGTTTCGCGCTGATCGCACTTTTTGGCGTAGTCACTATGGGCGCCATCTACGCGTTCGTGCCAAAGACGCCGTCGGATGCCCATGCCAGCCCATTGCGTGAGCTCGGTGCCCTGAAACGCCCCCAGGTCTGGATCACGCTTGGCATTGGCGCGATCGGGTTTGGTGGCATGTTCGCCGTCTACACCTACCTCGCCGACATCCTGCTCCGAGTCACGCACGTCACGTTGAGCGCGGTCCCCTGGGTGATCGGCGTGTTCGGGTTGGGCATGACGTTCGGCAACATCATCGTGCCCGCGCTCGCCGATCGGGCGCTCATGCGAACGACCGGCGGCTTGCTGCTGTGGAGCGCGGTGGTGCTCGCGGTATTTCCCTTTGCCGCCGGCAACGTGTGGGCACTCGGTGCCACCGTCTTCCTGATCGGGATGGGCGGTGCGCTAGGGACGGTACTGCAGACACGACTGATGGACGTGGCCGGAGATGCGCAAGGACTAGCCGCGTCACTGAACCACTCGGCGTTCAACACTGCGAATGCGCTGGGCCCGTTTCTTGGCGGCTTGACCATTGCTCATGGCCTCGGCTGGACCTCGCCTGCCTGGGTGGGCAGTGGCCTGGCGCTGGGCGGCCTGATGCTCTGGTGGCTATCCGTCGCACTCGATGGGTCGCGACGCCATCGATCCGCGCGATCGCTCGGTGGCAAGGCCCATGATGACGGCTGGCATGATCGCCAACGACGTGTCGAATCCTCTAACCCAAGGCGCAGTGCTACGGATCGGGCCTGATTCTGCCTCAATCCTCGATTCCCGCGTTTTACGACTGTTCGGACCTCACCACGATGCTCTCCAAGAAACCCGATATCCCGCTTGCCAGACGCGACTTGATCGCCGACCGCCTCGCCAAGGGACAAGCGGTGGTGGCCACGGAGCTGGCTACGGAGTTCGACGTGTCCGAAGACGCCATCCGGCGCGACCTGCGCGCGCTTGCGGCCGAAGGGCGCTGTCGACGCGTCTATGGAGGCGCATTGCCGCTCTCGCCGGCGGACCGCCCGATGGCCGCACGCATGGATGAAGCGCGGGAACAAAAGGCCGCACTGGGCCGCGCGGCCGCAGCAACCATCACCCAAGGCGAGCTCGTCTTTCTCGACAGCGGCAGTACGAACCTCGCGATCGTCGATGCACTGCCTGAGGACTTCGACCTGACGATCGTCACCAATTCAATCGACATCGCGGCAGCAGCGCTCCGGCGCTCGGACCTGAAGCTGATCATGATTGGCGGCAGTGTCGATGTCGTGGTAGGAGGCGCCATCGATGCCACGGCGATATCCGGCATCTCCGATCTGAACATCGGTCGATGCTTCCTCGGAGCATGCTCCGTCTCGACGGCGGGCGGCGTCTACGCCATCAACGCGGCAGATGCAGCATTCAAGCGCGTCCTGGTCGCGGCCAGCCAACACACCACGGTTCTCGCAACGAACGACAAGTTCGAGACGAGCGCACCCTATCGGGTTGCGGCGATAGAAGACATCGCGTGCTTCGTCGTTGAACACGACATGCCCAGCGCTGAAAGCGAGGCGTTGAAGAAGAAGGGCGCCAAGGTTCTCAAGGCCAAGCGCGCCACCTGATCCACATTTACAACGGAGCAACACACTATGATTTCCGCCGACCGGCCGGAGACACGGCTAGCTACGCGCCTTGCTTTCCTGGCAGCGGGCTTTGGTATCGCTAGCTGGGCCCCATTGGTGCCCTTTGCCAAGCATCGACTTGGCGTCGACGATGGGCAGCTTGGCTTGCTTCTCCTGTGTCTCGGCATGGGCTCCGTCATCTCCATGCCGCTGACGGGCATTCTCAGCGCTCGGTTTGGTAGCAAGCCCATCATCATTGCGGGTGGACTCGGCCTGGCCCTAGTTCTTCCGCTACTGTCGCTCGCGAATGCCCCCTGGATCCTTGGCTTGGCCCTGCTGGCTTTTGGCGCATCGCTGGGTTCGCTCGATGTGGCGATGAACGTGCATGCGGTCGACGTGGAGCGGGCGGCCAATCGACCGCTGATGTCCGGGTTCCACGCGCTTTTTAGTGTCGGCGGTTTCGCCGGTGCCACTCTGATGACGCTCCTGCTCTCGTTTCATCTCGGCGCGTTTGCAAGCAGCCTTCTTTGCTCCGCATTGCTCCTGTTGGCGATTGCCGCCGCATGGCCTCGGCTACTGCGCGCGACGAACGCGGAGGAAGGTCCGCTGTTTGTCATGCCGCACGGCATTGTCCTGGTGCTCGCCGGGTTGGCCGCCATCACCTTCCTTGCCGAAGGGGCCATCCTCGACTGGAGCGCGTTGCTCATCACGGACAAGGCCTTGGTGACCAAGGCGCAGGGCGGGCTTGGCTACACGCTCTTTGCCTCGGCAATGACAGTCGGTCGCCTGGGTGGCGATGCGATCACCGCCCGCATCGGCGACCGTGCGGCGCTGATCTGGGGCGGCATCATCGCGATCTCCGGGTTCGTGATTCTGCTGCTCACGCCGGTGCCGTTTATCGCCATGGCGGGTTTCTTGTTCATCGGCCTGGGCGCATCGAACGTGGTGCCGGTCCTGTTCCGACAGGCCGGCTCGCAGCGTGCGATGCCCGCGGCGCTCGCCGTCGCTGCCATCACGACAACGGGATATGCCGGCATCCTTCTGGGACCGGCCGGTGTGGGTTTTGTCGCAAAGGGTGTTGGTCTGCCGATTGCCTTCGCCATGCTGGCCGTGCTGCTTTGCGCCGTGCCCGCGTGCGCCCGTCTCGTCACCCCCCGTTCTGCCTGAGGAATCGTCATGCATATCGCACATACCGCTCTATGGACGCGCGACCTGGAAGCCGCGTCACTTTTCTGGCGAGACTACTTCGGCGCCGAGGTGGGCGAGCCTTACCACAGCCAGCGCCGCGCCGGGTTCGTGTCGCGCTTCGTCACGCTGCCCGGTGGCGGTGCCAAGATCGAGCTGATGACGGGGCCGTGGATCGAAGCGACGCCAGCGGCAGACCATGTCGGCTGGGACCATATTGCCGTGTCGCTCGGTGACGCGGGGGCCGTGGATCGCCTGGCCGAACGATGCCGGACGAATGGTCTTCTCGTGTCGCCGCCTCGCATGACGGGCGACGGCTTCTACGAGGCCGTCATCGCTATGCCGGACGGCACCCCGATCGAAGTGACGTCGTAACAACGCTACTTCGCTGACGCGGCCCCTCTCCTCCGCACACACCCTGCAGACGCACGCACGAAAGGTATTCCCTTGATCAAGGTCCTCTTCTCTGACGTCGATCAGACCATCCTCAACCACGAACACCAGATTCCTGATCCGGTCGTTCGAAGCTTGAAGCGATTCGGCGAGCAGCGTCGCGTCATCCTCGCCACCGCGAGATCGCCTCAAGGCATTCGATGGATCTGCGAAATCTTGGGCATCGAGCATGCGATCTGCTTCAACGGCGCTTGGATCGGTAATCCAGTACAGCAGACATGCCTCTGGGAAACCTCTCTGGACCGGTCTCTCGCGCTATCCATTGTGAAGGCCGCACACGAGGCGGGCGTGCCCTGCCTCTGGTACGGGTCAGATGCGACCTACACCTTAGAGCGGACGGAGCTAGTCGAGCGGGAATCGGAGAACACCAGGGAAGCCGTGGTGGTGGTGCAATCCCTGGACGACTTGCCAGGGCAGCCGTTTAAGGTGATGGGCCTGACAGCCACGCCGCAGGACGGTCGTTTCGATCCGTTACGGACGCGCTTTGCTCCAGATTGCGCCGTTACATCTCCTCATTGGCACGTACTCGAGTTCACCCCAGGATCGGTGTCCAAGGGGAAGGCTGCCGCGCAGCTCGCTGAGCTCTTAGGTGTCCCGGCAACCGCGTGCGCAGCAGCTGGTGATGGCGAAAATGACATCAGCCTGCTGACATGGGCTGGCTTGCCTGTAACGGTCGCCAATGCCATTCCCGAGTGCATCGGCATGGCGAAGTATGTCGGGCTGTCAGCGGACGAAGCCGGCATGGCGGACGTGGTGGACTGGATCGAGCGGGAAAGACTGATCGAAGCCTAGTGGCCTTGATTGGCTGCAAGGGTTACAGCCGGGCCGATCGCAGCCACAGCGCTCGGTACAAACTATGGGAATCCGCGCGGCGTTCCGTAGTCGCAGCCACTGGGCTAAGCAACTGACTATGTTACGGTTCGAAACCGGCTCGTCCCATCAGCACCCATAGTCTGCTCCCCAGCTGGAAGGAAGGAACAAACTATGCGTTCCGGCGGGTACAAACTATGGCATTCGGTCCACAAGCGTCACCCAGCGTGCGGGAACGCTTGCGCCGTTCGTCGATAAGCGTGGACGGGCAAGCGTCATCCCTGCAGCCTGCGGCACATCCTCATGCTGACGTATCGGGCAAGTCCGACGGTCGCCACCATCCCTTGGTGACCGTCACGCCCGGCGCGCTCTCGCGCAGCACCTGCTCAAGGTCGTAGCGAGCCTGCAGCACCAGCCAGTACAACGCGCTGGTGTTCAGCGCGGACGCCAGGCGCACGGCGTCGTTGGCATGCATGGGCGCGCCGATGAGCATGCGGCGGATGTGCCAGATGGGCAGGCCGGAGCGGCGCGCCAGGTTGCTGGCGTTTACGGCGTTGGGACGCATGAAGTCATCGCGCAATACCGCCCCGGGGGAGCGCGGGCGGATGGCGGCATCAACGTGCATGCAGGGGTGAAGCAGAAGCGGAGGCGGCGGTAATGGGTCGAGGCGCATGAACGGCTTTCCTTGGTCCAGCTTTCCTTGGGGTGCACGACACCGGCGAATTCCGCTGACGGAATCCGTGTAGGCAAAAGCCGGGTTGATACGTCCGGTATGGCCGGGTGTGGCGTGTCGGAACGGAGAACGACACGCCACAAGGCTCGATCATTCCGGTCCGCTTACGCGCTCGTCACCTGCCCGCTACCGAGCTGCCGGGCGTACTGCGCCAGACACTGCATGGCCACGGTGATGCCCTGCCGGTAGTAAGTGGCCAGCGGCCGCAGCGGCGGCACATCAAGGTGCCGTACCGTGCGGCGTAACCGCTCGTCTTCCTGGCAAAGCAGCGTGAGCGCATTCAGCGCAAACGCCACGTCGTCCAGCGTGGACAACCGAAGCGATGGCGACGTGTGGTAGGCCGCCGGAGGGTCGGCGGCGGGCGAAGCGCGTGAGGCGTGGCCCACTGGAAGGGCTGGGCACAGGCGTGCCGTATGATCGACGTTAGCCATGATCAACTCCACTTAAGTTGGTGATGGTTAGCGGGTCGTCGGTGGTGGTACACCGGCGGCCCGCGACTCACGGCATCGCTGCCGTGACCGCCCGCAACCTCGTCCGAAGACGCCCGCGAGCAGCAATTCCACCCTAGCCGAGCAGATCAAGCAGAGTCATTGGGGGTTTCCCCTTGCGGCGTGTGGGGTTTATCCAGATTCCTGCAGGCCCGACAGGTGCCCGGCACGCCAGCCATTCTTTATGGCTTTTCTGAGGGCCGCAGACGCGGCCCGCCAGATCAACCTTCCATCTCTTCCAGTTCCTTGCCGCGCGTTTCCTGCACGTAGCGCAGCACGAACACCACGGACAACGCAGCCGCCAAAGCGTAGAGACCATAGGCGCCGGCAAGGCCGATGCTGGTGAGCAGCATCGGGAACGTCACGGTAATGGTGAAGTTGGACACCCACTGCGCGGCGCCCGCCACGGCCAGACCGGAACCACGGATCTGGTTGGGGAACATCTCGCCCAGCATCACCCACATCACCGGGCCCCACGACATGTTGAAGAAGATCACGTAGAGGTTGGCCGCCACCAGTGCGAGCGTGCCTTGCCCGGCCGGCAGGCTGAGCTTGCCGCTGGCGTCGATGCCGCCATGCGCGAAGGCCCACGCCACCAGGGCGAGCGTGATGGTCATGCCCACCGAGCCCACCCACAGCAGCGGCTTGCGACCCACGCGATCCACCAGCATCACCGCCACCAGGCAGGCGCCGATGCTGAGCGCACCGGAGAGCACGTTGATCAACAATGCATCGTTCTCGGAGAAGCCCACCGCCTGCCACAGCACGGCGCCGTAGTAGAACACCACGTTGATGCCCACCAGCTGCTGGAAGGTGGCAAGGCCAATGGCCACCCACACGATGGGGCGCACGCGCTTCGTGGTCTTGTCCAGCAGGTCGGAGAACTTCGGGTTGTGCCGATCCTGCGACAGCGAGGAGCCGATTTCCGCGAGCTTGGCGCGCGCTTCCTGCTCACCGTACAGGCGGGTCAGCACGTGGGTGGCTTCCTTGTCGCGCTTGCGCACCACCAGGAAACGCGGGCTTTCGGGAATGAACAGCAGCGACACCAGGAACAGCGACGACGGCAGCACCTGCATCCAGAACATCCAGCGCCATGCGTCCTGGCCCAGCCAGAGCGTGCCGGTGGAGCCGCCTGCGGCCCGGGCCAGCAGGTAGTTGCTGAGGAACGCACTGAACAGGCCGCTGATGATGGCGATCTGTTGCATCGTGGCCAACCGGCCGCGATAGCGTGCGGGCGCCACTTCGGCGATGTAGGCCGGTGCGATGACGCTGGCCGCGCCCACCGCGAAACCACCCGTGATGCGCGCCGCCACGAACAGCGCCGCGCTGGTTGCCGCGCCCGCGCCCAGCGCCGACAGCAGGAACAACAGCGCCGAGACGATCAGCACCGAACGGCGGCCCCACACGTCGGCCACGCGCCCGGCGAAGAACGCGCCGAAAGCACAGCCCAGCAGCATGGACGCCACCTGGAAACCGATGGCCGCCGAACTGGAGTGGAAGGCCTGCTTGATGCCGTCGACGGTGCCGTTGATGACGCCGCTGTCGAAGCCGAACAGGAAGCCGCCCAGGGTGGCGACGCAACTGATCTGCACGATGAGTCGGGTGTTCTCTGCCTGGTTCGTGGCAGTCGGGCTGTCAAGCGCAACGCTGTTCATGCTGTTGGTATCTCGTGTCGTTTCCGGTCGTCCCCTCCGGCAAGGCGCACCCCCGTGCGCCCTGCCCCCTTGCCACCGTCAACGCAGCAGATACTGGTTGATCAGGTTCTCGTAGCGCTCCTGCTTGCCGCTCTGTCGCGCCGGCTCGCCATGCTTGACGGCGTAGTCGTGCAGATCGGCAAGGCTGAGCTTGCCCTGGGCAAAATCGAGCCCGGAACTATAGTCGAAACTGGCGTAGCGGTCCGCGCGCCACTTTTCCAGCGGCGACTGGTTCAGCAGCGCGTGCGCCACTTCCAGGCCACGCGCAAACGCGTCCATGCCGCCGATATGGGCCAGGAACAGGTCGTCGGCGTCGGTGGATTCGCGGCGCGCCTTGGCGTCGAAGTTCAGGCCGCCCGGCGCCAGGCCGCCCTGGCGCAGCACCACCAGCATCGCGCCCACGGTGTCGTACAGGTCGGTCGGGAACTGGTCGGTATCCCAGCCGTTCTGCGCATTGCCGCGGTTGGCATCGATGCTGCCGAGCAGGCCGTGGTCGGAGGCCACCTGCAGGTCGTGCTCGAAGGTGTGGCCGGACAGCGTGGCGTGGTTGGCTTCGATGTTGAGCTTGAAATCCTTCTCCAGGCCATGCTCCTTGAGGAAGCCGGCCACGGTGGCGGAATCAAAGTCGTACTGGTGCTTCATCGGCTCCATCGGCTTGGGCTCGATCAGGAAGTTGCCCTTGAAGCCGATGCTGCGGCCGTAGTCACGCGCCATGGTGAGGAAGCGCGCGAAGTGATCCAGCTCGCGCTTCATCTGCGTGTTGTGCAGCGAGGCATAGCCTTCGCGGCCACCCCAGAACACGTAGCTCTCACCACCCAGCGCCACGGTGGCGTCCAGCGCGGCCTTGATCTGCACGGCGGCGCGCGCCACCACGGCAAAGTCCGGATTGGTCGCCGCGCCATTCATGTAGCGCGGATGGCTGAACAGGTTGGCCGTGCCCCACAGCAGCTTCACGCCGGTGGCCTTCTGACGTTCGCTGGCCAGGCCCACCATGTGCTTCAGGTTGGCCTCGTATTCACGGATGTCGTCCGCGTCCGGCGCCATGTCAATGTCGTGGAAGCAGTAGTACGGCACGCCGAGCTTGGTGAAAAACTCGAAGGCGGCATCCATCTTCGCCTCGGCGCGCGCCATCGGCGTGGCTTCAGCCTCCCACGGGAAAACGCGCGTGCCCGGACCGAACGGATCGTGGCCCGCGTTGCAGAAGGTATGCCAGTAGCACACGGCAAAGCGCAGGTGCTCGGCCATGCTCTTGCCGCCGATCAGCTTGCCGGCGTCGTAGTGCTTGAACGCCAGCGGGTTGTCCGAGCCCTGGCCTTCGAACGGAATGCGTCCGATGCCGGGGAAATATTCGCGCTTGCCGATGAAGGGGGTGCTCATGTGATCGGAATCCTTGTCGGGGAATGGATGCAGGTCCGGTTGGCCGTCAGGCGGCGCCCGTGACCGGGGAATGGGCGTACAGCGACCTGGCCACGTCGAGGTGGCGCAGGAAAACCTGGTAGTGCTGCCGGTAGGCGTCGACGTTGGCCGGGTCCGGACGCGTCGACAGCCCGGTGGCGATGACCACGTGCTCGCTGGCCAGCGCGGCGATATCCGCGTGGCCGCCACGGGCATGGTCATTCGCCCATGCCGCCTGCAGCGCGGCGCCCAGTGCGGCGCCCTCGGCCTGCAGCGGTACTTCCACGGGCAGGTTGAACACGTCGGCGATCATCTGTCGCCACGCAGCGCTGTGGCTGCCGCCGCCGGTCAGGCGAATCGCATCGAACCGCAGGCCCGTGGCCAGCAGGGCGTCGTAACCGCTGCGCAGCGCATAGGTCGCGCCTTCCATCGCCGCGCGGTAGATGTTGGCGCGCGTCACGTTGCCCAGATCCATGCCGTGCAGGCTGCCGCGTGCGTGCGGCAGGTCCGGCGTGCGCTCGCCGTTGAGGAACGGCAGCATCACCAGTCCACCTGCACCGGGCAGCGTGCCGGCCATCACGGTGTCGCCGTCGCGTGCACTGAAGCCGAACGCACTGGCCACCATTTCCGTGGCCAGCGTGCAGTTCATGGTGCAGATCAGCGGCAGCCAGCCGCCGGTGGACGAACAGAACGCCGCCCAGCGGGCCTCGTCATCTACCACCGCATGGTCCGCATGGGCGAATAGCGTGCCCGAGGTGCCCAGGCTGATGCTGAGCACACCGGAACGCACGTTGCCGGTGCCGATCGCGGCCATCATGTTGTCGCCGCCACCGGCGGAAACTCGCACACCCGGCGACAGGCCCAGCTCTTCGGCAATGCTGTCGCTGATGACAAAGCTTGCATCGGCCGCCACCAGCGGCGGCAGGCAGGCCAGCAGGTCGCGATGGGCATCGGTTGCGGCGAGCATGTCCGCCGACCACTGGCGCGTGCGCACATCCAGCCAGCCGGTACCCGAGGCGTCACCGCATTCCATCCAGCGCTCGCCGGTGAGCCAGAAGTTCACGTAATCGTGCGGCAGCAGGATGGTGGCGAGCTTTGCGTACGCCTCCGGCCGGTGCTTGCGTGTCCACGGCAATTTCGACGCCGTATAGCCGGCCAGGATCGGGTTGCCACCCAGCGCCACGCAACGATCCGCGCCACCGGCGGCAGCCATGATCTCGTCACACTCGTTCTGCGTGCTCGTATCGCACCACAGCTTGACCGGCGCGAGCACGTTGCCGTCGGCATCCAGCGGTACGAAACCGTGCTGCTGGCCCGACACGCCGATGGCGACGATCTCCGCGCGCAACTGTCGCGGCAGTTTGGCGAAGCAGGTACGCACGGCATCGATCCACCAGCTGGCGATCTGCTCGCGGCTGCCGTCATCGCCGGCGATCAGTTCGATCGACTGGCCGTGGGCGGCCACCACGCAGCGCGATTCCATGTCGTAGGCCACGAGCTTGACGCTCTGGGTACCCACGTCGATACCAACAACGAGGTTCATGGGCACGCGCATCACCATTCCGCCACGCTGCCATCGGCATGACGCCATACCGGATTGCGCCAGCGGTGCCCAACCAGGGCTCGCTCGTTGACGTAGGCCTGATCGATCTCGATGCCCAAACCGGCTCCGTTCGGAATGGCCACGTAGCCATCCTCATAGGTGAACACGCTGCGATCGACCACGTAGTCGAGCAGGTCGTTGTCGGCGTTGTAGTGGATGCCCAGGCTCTGTTCCTGGATGAAGGCGTTGTGGCACAGCGCATCGATCTGCAGGTTCGCCGCGAGCGCGATGGGCCCCAGCGGGCAATGCAGGGCCAGCGCCACGTCATAGGCCTCAGCCATGGCGGCGATCTTCAGTGTTTCGGTGATGCCGCCGGAGTGCGACGGATCGGGCTGGATGATGTCCACGCCGCCCGTCTGCAGCACGCGCTTGAAGTCGTAACGCGAATACAGCCGTTCGCCCAGCGCAATGGGCGCGGGCGACAGTGCCGCCAGTTCAGGGATGGCCTCAAGGTGCTCGGAAAGCACCGGCTCCTCGATGAACATGAGCTTGTACGGGCGCAGCTCGCGCATCAGCACCTTGGCCATGGGCTTGTGCACGCGACCGTGGAAATCCACGCCCAGGCCGATATCCGGGCCCACCGCATCACGCACGGCCTGCACGTTCTCCAGCACGCGTTCCACCTTGGCGTAGGTATCCACGTACTGCATTTCCTCGGTGCCATTCATTTTCACGGCGGTGAAGCCGCGTGCCACGGCTTCCCTGGCGGCTCGCGCGGTATCGGCCGGGCGGTCGCCGCCGATCCAGGAATACGTGCGGATGCGGTCGCGCACCGGGCCACCGAGCAGTTCGTGCACGGGCACGCCCAGCTGCTTGCCCTTGATATCCCACAGGGCCTGGTCGATGCCGGCCAGCGCACTCATCAGGATCGGGCCGCCGCGATAGAAGCCGCCGCGATACATCACGTTCCAGTGGTCTTCGATGCGGCGCGGATCCTTGCCGATCAGGTAATCGGACAGCTCGTCCACGGCGGCGGCCACCGTCTGCGCCCTACCCTCCACGATCGGCTCGCCCCAGCCACTGACGCCAGCGTCCGTGTCGACGCGCACGAACAGCCAGCGCGGCGGCACGATGAAAGTGGTGATGGCGGTGATCTTCATGCTTGCTTGCGTTCCGGCCCCTGGCCTGCGGAGTGGCGACACCGGCCGCCCTCCTGGCGCCCGGGAGGGGCGTCCATACGGCTACCCCGAATACCGCCGGGATGCTGCAATCAGGCCGTGGGGGCCGCAATTGCGAAATCCGCCAACAAGGCAGGTTTTTTTCCCTGTCGCGTTGCGTCATGCCCGGTGCCGCCGGAACTGGTAGCGTCGGGCTTCCTGGGCCCTTTCCTACGCGGCCCCTATTGCCAGACCATGTCTCCACATCGCATTGCCCTACTCTTTAACGCGAATAAGGTCTACGACCGGCAAATCATTGCCGGCATTGGCCAGTACCTGAAATCCACGCGCGTGGAGTGGGATCTCTTCATGGAAGAGGATTTCCGCAGCCGCACCCTTGGCATCCACCACTGGCGCGGCGACGGCATCATTGCGGACTTCGACGATCCCACCGTGGCCGAGACGCTGGCCGACATACCCATCCCGGTGGTGGCCGTGGGCGGCTCTTATGTCGACGCCAGCCAGTACCCGGCGGTGACGCCCTACGTGGCCACCGACAACGTCAAGCTGGTGCGGCTGGCCTATGACCATCTGATCGAACAGGGCCTGCAGCGCTTCGCCTTCTACGGCCTGCCGCCCAACCCCGGCAACCGCTGGGCGCAGGAGCGTGAATCGGCGTTCCTGCGGATGATCGAGGCGGATCGGCTCGAGGGGCTGGTTTACCGTGGCTCGTCGACCAGCGCAGGCGGCTGGGGCCGCGCCCAGGAGGACATGGCCACCTGGGTGAAGTCGCTACCCAAGCCGATCGGCATCATCGCGGTGACGGACGCCCGCGCACGCCAGCTGCTGCAGGCCTGCGTGGTGGCCGACGTGCCGGTGCCGGAACAGATCGCCGTGGTGGGCATCGACAACGACCCCATGGCACAGCTGCTCAGCCGCATCCCGCTCACTTCGGTGACGCAGGGCGCGGAGGAAATGGGCCGCATGGCCGCGCAGGTATTGCACCAGATGCTGCATGGCGGCGTGACCGCGGGCACCCGCGTGCTGGTGCCGCCGGTGGGCCTCAATATCCAGGCCAGCAGCCTGCACAAGCCGATGAAGAGCCCGCACGTGATGCGTGCCTGCCACTACATCCGCCAGTACGCCTGCCTGGGCATCAAGACCGAACAGGTCGCCGATTACGTCGGCATTTCCCGCACCCTGCTGGAAGAGCACTTCAAGCGCGAGCTCAAGCAGACCGTGCACCAGACCATCCTGGAGCACAAGCTGGAGATGGCCCGCAGCATGCTCAAGGACACCTCGCGGCCGCTGGCCGACGTGGCGGTACGCAGCGGCTTCACCTCGCTGCAGTACATGTACGCGGTGTTTCGGCGCGAGTTCAATTGCACGCCGCGGCAGTTCATCGAAAACGCGCGCTCTTGAGCGACGCGGGCATTCAGCCCTAAAACACAGGCCATCCCTGGCCCGATCAAGCGCCGGCCCCGGGGAGGGCCACATGGCCTGGCGCGAAACCTTTGCCGGGTCGCGGCCACCCGTTGCACACGCGCCGGAAAGCCGGGCGCGTCGAGCTGGCTGGATGAAACTCGCCCCGGCGCACGCGCACCGGGGCGAGGAACACCGCGCGACTACTTGCCGATGGACAGGTCCGCGCTCAGCGGCGTCTGGTCGGAGGCATCGCCCACGTAGACGGTGAAACGGCCCGGATCGACCGTCCAGTCATGCTTGTCGGCGTCGTACCAGGCGAACGCGCGGCGATCCAGCGTCAGGCTGACATGCTCGGTCTGCCCCGGCGACAGCCGCACCTTGCGGAAGGCCTTCAGCTCCTTCGCCGGACGCGCCACGCGTGCTGACGGATCGCCCACATAGACCTGCGCCACCTCGGCGCCTTCGCGCGCGCCGGTGTTGCGCACATCGAACGACACCGTGACATCGCCATTCGCCGCCACACCCGAAAGCGCGAGCTTGCTGAAGGCGAAGCTGGTGTACGACAGGCCATGGCCGAACGCGAACAGCGGCTGCGCATCGCGCGGATGGCTGGTGTACCAGCGATAGCCGAGGAACACGCCCTCGCCGTAGCGCACCGTGGGATGGCCATCGGCGGCAGGATGCGCGTCGTAGAAATCGTGCGTCGGGTTGTCCTGCCAGTGGCGTTCGAAACTCATCGGCAGCTTGCCTTCCGGCGAACGGTTGCCGAACAGCACTTCGGCAATCGCCTGCCCGCCTTCCTGCCCCGGATACCAGTTCTGCAGCAGCGCCGGCACGTGCTCCAGCCAGCCATCGGTGGCGTAGGCGCCGCCGGAGGTCACGGTGACCACGGTGCGCTTGTTGACGGCGGCCACGGCCTCGATCAGCGCCTCCTGGCCCCACGGCAACTGGAACGTGCGATCGAACGCCTCGCTTTCGGAGGTGCCGTCAAAACCCACCGCGACGACGGCGGCATCCGCCATCGCCGCCATCTTGCGCGTTTCCTCGGGGATCATCGCGTCCACCGCGATGGCACCCAGGCTCATGCGGCTGTAGCTCACGTCGGGGCGATAATCGAGGCGGATGTCTACTGCCTTGCCCGCGGTCATCGGCAGCACCACGTAGTGCGGCGCCTGGCCTTCGAACACCGGCTGCTGGATCACCGGCTTGCCGTCCACGTACAGCGTGTAGCTGTCCTTGCTGGCCGCCGCGGTGAGGAACAGGAACTTGCCGTTGCGATCAGGCACGAAGCGACCGGACCAGCGGATGCTCTGGCGCTCGGTGGCCGGCGTGGTCCACAGCTCAGGCTTCCACTGATCGACCTTGGCGTTGACCACGCGCTCCAGCGGCTTGCCGGCGAAATCCGGGTTGCCGAAGGTTTCGCGCGTCAGGCCAGTCTTGCCGTCCGCCGTCACGAATACTTCCTTGCCGAACACATCAGCCGTGCTGGGCAGGCCACGGCTGTAGAGCACGTTGACCTTGTCGCCGACGCGATCGCTGATGCCCGACAGGATGCTCTGCGTGCGGAACGTATCGATATGCGAGCTGCCGCCGGCACTGGCCGCGCCCGGATAAGCCATGGGGCCGATCACGGCCACGGATTTCATGTGCGCGGCGTCCAGCGGCAAGGCCTTCGCGTCGTTCTTCAGCAGCACCAGCGATTCGCGTGCGCCTTCCAGCGCTGCGCTTGCCGAGGAAGGATCCATCAGCGGAATGTTGAAATCGCGCTGCGGACGATCGAGGAAGCCAAAGCGCACGGCAGTACGCAGCAGGCGGCGCGTCTTGTCATCCAGATCGGCGGTGGACAGCGAACCATCACGCAGTCCCGCTTCGATCAATGCCGGCTTCATCGCGTCCGGCGCGGGCATCTCCAGATCCAGTCCGGCCTTGAACGCCTTCACGCCATCGTGCGCGGCCTCCCAGTCGGACATGTACAGGCCATTGAAACCCCATTCCTGCTTGAGGATGTCGTGGGCGATGCGGCGGTTCTCGGCCAGGTAGTCGCCATTGACGAGGTTGTAGCTGCTCATTACCGCGCCGACGTGGCCTTCCTTCACGGCCATCTCGAAGGCAGGCAGGTAGATCTCGCGCAGGGTGCGCTCGTCGATCAGGCTGTCCAGGTGGCGGCGGTCGTACTCGGAATTGTTGGCAGCGAAATGCTTGACGGTGGCGACCACGCCCTGCCCCTGCACGCCCTGGATCAGGCCCACGGCGATCTTGCCGGCCAGCAGCGGATCTTCGCCGTAGTACTCCATGTTGCGGCCGTTCTGCGGCGCGCGATACATGTTCACGCCGGGGCCGAGCAGAAAGGCGATGCCACGCGCTTGTGCATCGCGTCCCATCGCCGTGCCCACGCGCTCGGCCAGCGCCGGATCCCAGCTGGCCGCCAGTCCGATGCCTGCCGCATAAGCCGTGGACGGGCCCGGTGCACGCACGCCGATCGGGCCATCGGACATGGCCAGGCGCGGCAGGCCGATGGCCGGCACGTCGCGCGTATAGAAATTATCGACGCCGCCGAGCAGGGCAACCTTCTGCTCGATGGTGAGCTTGCCGAGCAGATTCTCGACGCGCTGCTCCACGGCGGCGGTGTCGGCCGCGGGCACGGCATCGCCGCTGCTGGCAGCAGCGGACATCCCCAGCGCGCAAAGCGCCAGGGCAAGCATGGTCTTGCGCATGAACTACCTCAGTACGTGGCCAGCCTGACCCGCAGCACCTGCGGCACGCTGGTGAAATTCAGGCCGTAGTCGGTCTGGTCACCGTTCCACAGCCGCCTAAAGATCCACTTGCCATTCTCGTAGTGGCCTTCCTCGACGCGATCGAGCAGGAAGCGTCCGTCCTTGCCGCGACGCCCCGGCTCGAAACTCACGCGCACGTTGTGCCCGGTGACGAGGTATTCGTTCTCGCCCAGCTGCGCCACGATGGCGCCGCCATCGGTATCGGCATTGCCCTTGGGCGGATCCATGCCGAACTGCAGTTGCCCGTAACCGAACTTCACCTTCCAGTCGCCCAGGTCCAGCGTCTGCTCGTGCGTGTCCGTGGGCTCGGAAGCACCCCACAACTTGCCCGCCAGCGCGGCGGCGGCGATCTCGCTGCCCATCGGCGCCAGTGCGCTGTAGTTCACGCCGAACGCATCCACCGCCGCGTCATCGAGCTTGTGCGCACCCAATGGGTAGTTGGTGTACTTGGTGTAGTCCATGCCGAAGGGCGAGAACCCGATGCCGCCATGTCCCAGCGTGGCGTATACATAGCGCGCATAGCCAAGGGCATTGCCGGTTTCGGCCACGAACAGCGGGTTGTCCTTGCGCGCGTAGCGATCGAGCACGGCGGTGTAGCGCGGGTAGTCAGGCAGGTAGATATCCGGTGCCAGCAGATCCAGCGATGGCGCGCCGGCCTTCCAGATGTCCAGCACGTTGTCGGTCGGGCCACCGCTTTCGTAGCCACCGGCAGGACCGGGATGGAACGGGTCGCGCAGCGCGGCATTGGTGTACATAGGCAGGTTGTAGACCGCCTTGCCGGCCGCAGCCACCTGGTCGATGAAGCGCGCGATGGACCATGCGTGGAAGAACTCCCCGGCATCCTTGCCGAACACCTGGCTCCAGTTGCCGGCCGGCTTGCCGGTGGCATGCAGCAGCGTATCGGGCACGGCACCGGCAAACAGTTTGTCGGCCCCCGGCGAGTGATCTCGATCGGTGCCATAGGTGCCCGATTCGTTCTCCACCTGCACCATGATCACGGTGTGCTTGTCGCCATCGGCGGCGCGCAGGTGCGTCATCAGCTGCACGAAGGCCTTGCGGTCCGCCTCCATGGTGGCGGCCGCGTGCGGCGACAGCGAATTGAGCATCTTGCCGGTAGCCGTCACCAGTCGCGGGAAGCGCTGGTTGTCCAGCTTCACCCACGACGGCGCATAGCTGGGGCCGTTGTTCTTCCACGTGGCAAACCACACCAGCACCAGGCGCACCTTGTGTTCGCGCGCCTGCGCAAGCAGCGTGTCGAGGAAGCTGAAATCGAACTGACCTTCCTTCGGCTCGACCTGCTCCCACGCGATCGGCACGCCTACCGTATTGGCGTGCATGCGCTCGATGGCGGGCCACACTTCCGGCAGCACGTCGGGCCAGGCGCTGGAGTTGTTCACCTGCCCGCCAAGCATCAGGTACGGCTTGCCATCCACCAACAAGGCGTGATGGCCATCCTGATGGACGATGCGCGGCAGTTCGCTGGCCTGCGCGCCCAGGGTCACCAGGGCAGCGGCCAGCACCAGGGCGATACGGCGTGTGAGCGTCGTGCGCATGATGATCCTCAGGGTGACGGCGCGGTGCGGAATGGCGACGCCGGCAGGCCGTCACCATTGGTCAGGTTGGCGTCGACCGGGTTGTCGCTCCAGCCGTAGCGCACCGATGCCGGGTGCGCCACTTCCTTGCTGGAGACCACCACGCTGCCGCCTTCGATACGCGCCTGGGCATGCTGGAAATGGCCATCGGCGCCGGCAACCTCAAAGCCGCCTACCGCGTTGCCGCCACCACGCACTGCCAGCGGCGCGCCTTCCGGATCGAACGACACGACAGCCTTCGCACCATCGGCGCGCCACTCGCGATAGACGGGCCCCGAATACACGATGGCATCGCCAAACACCACGTGACGCGCGGCCAGTGCCAGCCGGTGTCCCACGTCCTGCTTGTTGGTGGGATGGATGTCGTCCGGATTGCCGACATCGATGATCACGGCCTGACCGGTGTGCGGCAGGGAAAGCACGGCCGACTGCGACTCGCGCAGTTCCGCCCACGGACTTTGCGCTGGCGTGTCACTGCCGCTCTTGTAGTTCGCCAGCTGCACCCAGATGAACGGCAGCTCCGGCTGGTTCCAAGCCGTACGCCAGGCCTGGATCATGTCGCCGAACTTCTGGCGATAGGCCATGGAATCAGGCGCCCACGCATTGGACTCGCCCTGATACCAGACCACGCCACGCAACGGATAACCCAGCAAGGGCTGGATCATGCCGTTGTACAGCAGCGTGGGCGTCAGGTGGCGCGTTGGCGTGGGCACCAGGGTCACGTTGGCGGTATGAAAGCGCCAGGTGCCGGCGAGCGGACGGCGCTCGCCCTTGGCGGTCTGCACATACAGCGCGGCAGCATCGCCGTGCATGCCGCCACCGTTGCCAAGATCATCCACGCGCACGGCAATACTGTTGCTGCCGGCATGCAGCGCACTGGCCGGCACTTTGTAGACGCGCGGCGCATTCCACTGCTTCACGGTTTCGCCGACCAGCCGGCCATTGACGTAGCTGCGATCGGAATCGTCGACGGCGCCAAGGCTGAGCGTCACGCCCTGTGCTGCCTCTGTCGCGCTCAGGGTGAACGCGGTGCGATACCAGGCCACGCCATCCATGTCGTAGTAGCCCACGGTTTCCCAGTAAGCCGGCACAGGAATGTCGGCCCAGTCGGAGGTATCGAGCTTCTCCGCGGCCCATGCCGGCTTGCCGGCGGCATCCACGACATCGCCCTGCATGGAGGGCCAGCGCGAAATGCGCTGACGGGTCTGATCGAGCTTGGCCTCTTCGACGTCGTCGGCCTTCTTGATTCTGGCGGCCAGCGCCGGCACGTCCACCTTGCCGGTGCGCGCATCGGTCCACGCTTCCACGCTGCTGCCGCCCCAGCTGCTGTTGATCAGGCCCTGCGGCACGCCGGTGCGCGCCTTCATGTCGCGCGCAAAGAACCAGCACACGGCAGAGAAGTTGCTCACCGTCGACGGGCTGGCCGCCACCCAGCTGCCACCCTCGAGTCGATCCTGCGGCTGGAGCGACCAGCTGTGCGGTATCTTGAAATGACGGATGGCCGGATCGTTCGCCCGGGCCTGCTCGGCCGCAGCATCACGCACCTCGGCCATGGTGAACTCCATGTTCGACTGACCGGAGCACAACCACACGTCACCCACCAGCATGTCGCGCAGCACGCGATGCTCGCTGCCGTCATCGATGTCCATGGCGAACGGACCGCCCGCGGCGTGACGGGGGAGCGTGGCATCCCAGCGTCCCTTGGCATCGGCCTTCGCGATGGCATGCGCACCATCGAAGCCCACTGTGACCTTCGCGCCGGGCGCGGACCAGCCCCACACGTGCATGGGCATGTCGCGCTGGAGCACGGCACCCTGCGAGAACATCAACGGCAATTCGAGCTTTGCCTGGGCCGCCACCGGCAGGGACATCAGCAGCGCCAATGCAGCGCCGGCATGCACATGTTTCAAGGCGTGGACTCCAAGGGTTCGCCATAGATCAGGCCGCGCCCACTGGTCGCGGCATAGAAACGTCCAAATACGCGCGGATCGCCGATCAACAGACTGATGCGACCGTAGCGATGCGCGGCATCGTCGACCCGCTGCCACTGCTGGCCGCCGTCGATGGAACGGAAGATGCCCTGCTGCCCGCCTCGCCGGCCGGCAACGAACACGGTCGGTTCGCTGCTGCCGCCGGCCGCCTTGCCGAAGCCGAACGCATCCACGCCGGTGATGCCGGGCAGACGCTGCAGCACGCGCCCCTGCGCATCGCCGTGCAGCAAAGGCAGATCGCGCGCGGTAAGCCACAGCTCGCCCGCCTTCACTGGCGACGCCTTCAGTTGCACCTGGCCATGTCCACGAGCGGCATCGCCAAACTCCCCCGGGATAGGCGCAAAGCTGGCGCCGCCATCCTGACTGGCGAACAAGGCGCCGGTCTGCGGCGAGAACGCGTAGAAACGATGGCTGTCGACGCGATCGCTCAATACTTCCAGGCGCTCGCCCAGCCCCTGCGCCGCTTGCCAGTGCTGGCCGCGATCACGGGTGACATAGACGCGCCGTGCGTCGTGCGGCGCCCACAGCACCGCAGCGCCATCGGCAGACACGGCGATGCTCCCTGCGCCCTCGCCTTCCGGCGGCTCGCTGGCGAAGGCCTGCCAGTGCTGGCCGCCATCCTCGGACCAGGCAGCGCGCACCGCCGAGCCAAACGGCTGGCGCAGCCGTCCACTGCGCACGATCAGCGACGGACGCTGTTCGGCAAAGTCGATGCTTTCGCCATTGGCGTAACGCGGTGGCGGGGTGAACTGCAGCGGTGCCACGTCGAGATCGTCGTGGCGGAAACCATCCAGGTCGCCCACGGCGCTGAGCAGGTGCGCGCCTTGCGGCGGACTGATCATGCCCAGCGGCACGACTTCTTCCAGGCCGCGATCCTGGAACCACCAGTGCACGGTGCCGCCCTTGTCGAACCCGCGCATGTCGCGCGACGCCCAGATGCCGTAGCCGGTGACGAACATCACGTGATCGGCATCGAACGGATCGATCGCCACCGTGGTCATCCAGTGCGGCGTGTGCGCACTGGTCCACTGTGCGTTGCTGTGGTCAAACGACGAGCGGGCGAAAATCTCGTTCCAGTGTCTGCCACCATCGATGGTACGGAACAGCACGTCATGCGGTTCGTAGCGATGATGCGTGCTGGCAATCAGCACGTCGGGGTTGGAGGCATCCACGGCCACGTCACCCCAGCCGAATCCCGAAGGCGTGCTCTTGCTGGATACCGGCGTGATGTCCGTCCAGCGATTGCCCTTGGGCTGCCAGCGCCACACGGCGCCGTCGCTCATGGTATCGGGGCCGGGTTCGTCGCCGTAGCTCAGCACATAGCTGCCATCACTGGCGCGATGCATGTGGCTGGGACGCAGGCCCGTGGGCTGCCCCGGAATGGCACTCCAGCTGCGTCCACCATCGGTGGAGCGGAACAGGCTGGTCTCACGCGTGGAGACGCCTGCATACAGCACCGGCGTCGGCACGCCCGGCTTGCCGCTGGCAGGCTCGAACACCACGAACACGATGCCGATGGATTGCGGGCGCCAGCTGTTGGTCGCCGTCGCGGAAGGCGACGTCGCCACCGCGGGGAAACTGTCGTCCTTCGACCAGTGTGCGCCATGGTCGTCGCTGCGCCAGAGGCCGGCGTCGCGCGAGCCCAGGAAAAGCACGCGGCCGTCATGCGGGTCTACTGCGAGGCGCTCGCCATTGCCGCGACCCAGTTCGTTGCCACCGAGCTTGAAGGGCAGATCCGCACGCTCGAAATGCGCGCCGCGATCATGCGAGCGCAGCACGGCGGCGTTGCCTGCCGTCGGCGTGGTGTAGGTGCCTGCGGCGAGGTAGACCCATTCCTTGTCGGAAGGGTCCAGCGCCAGGCTGTCGATGCCGAGCAGGTTGGTGTCCTTGGCCTCGATCCAGTCGGTGAGCGACACCCACTGCCCGCTGGCCTGATCCCAGCGATAGGCGCCACCGACATCGGTGCGCGCGTAGACCAGGCCACGCTCGGCGGGATGAAACACCAGCCCGCTGACATAGCCGCCGCCACCGATGCGCACGCTGGCGTAGCGATAGGCCACGTCGCCCTCGCCAGCCTGCGCTGCGGTGCAGGCGAACAGCGCCAGCACCGCAAGCAGCGTCTTCCCCATGGACAGCCGGGTTACCCGGCTGCGCACGCTTGCCTCTGCGTTCCTTGCCATCATCAGAAGGTGGCGCGGAACACCAGCTCGTATCGTCGGTCAGCGACGAACCAGCTGCGGGTGTACAGGCGCGTATCCACCGTGCCGTCGGCGTAGCTGGTCGGCCCCATCAGCACCTTGGTCTGGGCGTTGTTGAGGTTGTTCATCTGCAGGCCCACCTGCATGTTCTTGTTGATCTTGTAGAAGATCGAGCCGTCGAGCTGGCCGAAGCTGTCCGACCACGTCGGCAGATGCGTGGCAGCGTCGCTGGTGGTGAGCAGGTAGCGCGAGCGCCAGTTCCAGGCCAGTCGCACCGACCACGGACCGTACTCGTACATGCCGATGAAGTTGTAGCTGTTCTTGGACAGGCCAGCCAGCGGCAGTGCCACACCGGTCACCGTGGTGGCCGAGTAAGGATCGGTCGCCGAGTTCACGCCACCCTGGCTGTCCACGTAGGTGTAGTTGGCCTGCACGCCCAGGCCCTTGAGCCAGCCCGGCAGGAAATCGAAGAACTGCGAGTAGCCAACTTCCGCACCTTTGATCTTGCCCGTGCCGTTGTTGTACGGGCGCGTCACCAGGTAATCCTGACCGCTGTAGGTCTCGGTGCGCGTCTCGGTGCTGATGTAGTCGGAGATGTCCTTGTAGAACAGCGTGGTGTACAGCGAGCCGGTCGGTGCGAAGTACCACTCCAGCGCGGTGTCGTACTGCGTGGCCACCATCGGCTTCAGGTTCGGATTGCCCGCGATGCCGGTCCACTGCGTCACCGCCGTGTTGTCCGCATTGAGCGTGGCCGACAGCTGCAGGTACGGCGACAGCTGGTTGAAGTCCGGACGCGTCATGGCCTTGGACGCCGCGATACGCCACTGCAGGCTATCGGTGAACTTGAAGCGCAGGTTCAGGCTGGGCAGCACGTTGTTGTAGTCGCCGCCGCCGCTGTTGGCGAAATACTGGCCGGTGTACTGCGCTTTCAGTTCATCCGACACGCCCGCCTGCGTCAGGTTGGGGTACTGGCCGTAGCCCGCGGCATCCGTGCTGGTGTGCACGAAGCGGACGCCGATGTTGCCATCCACGGGAATGCCGAGCGCGTCGTCATTGCCGAAGTACAGGATGCCGTAGGCGCCCTGCGTGTCTTCGCTCTGGTTGTTGACGTTCTGCGGACCGTAGACGTCGTTCGGCGACCAGCCCCAGGACACGCCGATCGAATGCAGCAGCTGGTAGGCCTCCTGATAATTCATGGCCAGCGCGTCGGACGGCGCGTAGACCGAAGGCACCTTCACCTTGCCGCGGAAGAAGTTGTTGAAGTTGTACATCACCGCCTGGCTGGGCAGGTAGTTCGCCATGTCGGCCAGGCCCGAGGGACTGTCGATGGTGGCCCAGTTGTCGGTGATCACGCCCCAGTTGTAACCGGTGGTCTTGTTGGTTTCGTCGCGGTTGGTGGTGCGCACGCCGAAACGCATGTACTTCAGCCAGCTGTTGTCCTCGAAGTTGTATTCGAGGTCGAGGCGGTAAGCGCGCTCCATGCCGCGCTGGTCTTCGTGGTGATCCATCGCCGCCGCCCAGAAATAGTTGGCGGGGTTGTTCACATAGTTCGACGGGTTGACCGAGATGCTCGGCTTGGCACCGTTGGAGTCGTCCAGGTACAGGCCCGGCAGATAGGTGGCATCGAACACCGTGAAGTCCAGCGACTTGCTGGTCGACTTCACGAACTGCATGTCACCAGAGAGGATCATCTGGTCGGAGATGTTGTACTTGAACGCCGAGGACCAGTCGGTGGTGATGGTGCGCTGCTGGGCGTAGCGGTTATCGCTGTTGAAGCGCACGCCATCGCCGGTGAGGTTGCCGCGCCACGAATCCGAGGTCAGCCAGCCGTTCTGGAACACGCCTTCCGGGTTGTAACCGAAGGTGGTGCCGGTGGCGGGCGAAATGGCGTTGGAGGTGTCGTTGAAGAACGCCGCATGCTCGTTCCAGTTCATGCGGTAATCCGAGCGCAGCGCCTGCGTGCTCAGCTCCAGGTCACTGTTCGGGCGCCACTGCAGCGCACCGGACAGACCGATGCGGGTGCGACCGAAATCCAGCGTGCGCCAGTCGGCGCCGCCCGGCACGTACACGGTATTGAGGTTGGAGCCAGCCAGCACGGCGGCATCGGTGCGCTTCACGAACGGCTCGTTCTGGATGCCGTCGGTGCGCGTGGCCAGCTGCGAGTAGGCCACGTCGAACAAAGCGCCGAATTCGCCGTGGTTTTCGGTCTGCCAGCGGTTGCTGTACAGGAACGACGTCGAGGGCTTGCTCTTCTGGGACAGGTCGCCTTCGTTGATGCCACCGGTGAAGCCGATCAGCTGGCCCGGTGCGTCGAACGGCATGCGCGTGCGCAGGTTCACCGTACCGCCGATGCCGCCTTCGATGATGTCGGCCGACGGGTTCTTGTACACATCGACGCCGGCCATGAGTTCGGCCGGCACGTCTTCGAAGCTGAGGCCACGGCCGCTGTTGGCGGAGAACACGTCACGCCCGTTCAGCTCGCCGCGCACCTGGGTCAGGCCGCGAATCAGCACGCCGCTGCCTTCCGCCGACGGATGGTCCGGGTCGCCCGGGGAAATGAAGTGGTCCACGGTGACGCCGCTGATGCGCTGCAGGGTTTCCGTGACGCTGCGATCGGGCAGCGCGCCGATGTCGACGGCGGTGACCGAATCCACGATCTGGTCGGCATTGCGCTTGAGATCCTGCGCGGACGCCAGGCTGGCGCGCACGCCGGTGACGGTGATGCCGTCGAGGTTCTTGGCATCCTTGGCGCTGGTGTCTTCAGCTTTTTTCTTGTTCTTCGCATCGGCGGGCTTGGCCTGGTCGCCGGACTGGCTCTGTGCCTGGTCCTGGGTCGCAGCGGCCTGCTGGGCGCGCGCGTTCAGCGGCGTGTAGAGCAGCGCCATGCCGATCGCCACGGCGACGGAAAGGCGCGCCAATGGCAAGGAATGTTGAGTCGCACCGGCGATTTTCCCGTGCACGGTCTGGATCATGGTCAAAGCTCTCCCCGTCTTGTCGTTGGCCATCGGCCGAAACCGCAGGCTGCGTACTCCCGGACCCCCACGATCCGGTGGCTGCATCAGGCCGATTCACGGACCCGGGGCAACCTCACGCGCTCTGCTTGGTGGTGGCGCATGCTGAATTGCGCTGTCGCGGCACACAATTACGAAATTGATGGGCGCGAATAACGTTTCTTCATTTGCGGTTGCCACATCGGGCCGTTCAAACGGCACGCCACTGCGGATTTCCGAGCCGCTTACCGCCCGGAAATCGCAATTCCACCGGCGTCCCAAGCCGGCCAGAGGCTGCCTGGCCGCCCTCACCCTGCTTGTGCGCAACCCTGCCGCAAGCTTCCTGGCGCCAGCACCGGCGGCGGGAGCCATCACGCCGCAACAGGCCCAACTGCGCTGGCAAAAGGCCACAGAAGGCTATGCGCCGGCACGGGCCGCGCTGGTGGCCAAGGTGGAGGAAGGTGCCGCGCTGGGGCCGATCCGACCCGATGGGGCAACACTGCGAAATTACCGGGAACCGGCGTGGCTCGACAACGCCAGATTTGGCATTTTCGTTCGATAAGGCCCTATGCCGTGCTGGCTTTGCCCGCGATGGGCGCGAGCAACCTTCAACGATTGCGGCGGTAAGATCGATTCAGATGTGAACGTTCCCGCCTATTCGGGTCCTTATGGCCCACGCAGCAACGCATCGCACTGAACGATGACCAGCACGCGGGTCATGGCTGGGCCCAAGTTTCAAACGCCTTGCGAGCCGACCCCGCGCCTGACGCCACTGCCGCCAGGCACGGAAATCAGCGAGGGATATCAGGCGATGGCGCGATAGGTGAAGTTGCGCATCAGCACACTGCCCTCGCCCGCGCTGTAGACGCCGATCTTCAGGCTGAGGAAGCCGCCGAAGGTGTTGTGGTGGAGCCCGGAGACCTCCATGCGCAGGCCATGCAGCTGCCAGGTTTTTCCGCCATCCACCGAATAGTGGTACGTCACCACATTTTCCTGATTGGTCACGCGGATACGAATGCTGGATGCTTGCATCGGCACGCGCATCCAGGGCTGTTCCTCGGCGTATTCAAAGGTTTTCAGCACGTGCTCGCGCTGGGAAAGACCGACGCCGACGAAAGCCTTGCCGTTGTAGAACAGCAGCAGGCCGCCTTCGGCGCCACCGGTCAATTCGAGCGTCACCTCGGCCACATAGCTGCGATCACCCGGCAGGCAGGTCAGCGGCGAGCAATCCACCGGCGAACCACCCTTGGCGGCCAGGCGCAGGCCACCCGCCTCGTAGTTCAGCCGCCTGGTTTCTTCAGGCTTGGGGTCGAACAGGCTCCACTGCACGCCAAACTTGCGGCTGCTGAAATCGTCCGACAGGGCCAGGCCGTTCGGCCCGCTCACGCCACCCTTCGGCTTGGGCAGCGGCCGCGAGAGATCGCCACCCCTGGCCTTGAACCAGCCATCGGCGGTCCATTCGATGGGTTCGAGCAAGGTCTGGCGGCCCAGCGTGCGGAAGCCGTTCTCGTAGCCGTGATAGACCATCCACCAGTCGCCCGCCGGCCCTTCGACCAGCGTGGCATGCCCGCGCGACCACCACGGTTCCGCTGCACTGACCGTACGTACCAGCGGATTGTGCGGGCAATGCTCCCAGGGGCCATGTATGGAACGGGAGCGCGCCGCGATCACCATGTGACTGGTCGGCGGGCCGGCCGTGCCACCTACCGCCGTCACCAGATAGAACCACTTGCCGTGCCGCAGCAGCTTCGGGCCCTCGGGAGCAAAGTCCTCGACGACCCAGTCATCGGGATAGCGCCAGGGGCTGTAAGCCGGTTCCAGCTTGCCGTCGGCGGCCAGGCCATCGTCGGTAAGCCGCACGCGGCGGATGCCATTGACGAACAGGTAGCGCTTGCCGTCTTCGCCCACGATGTGGCCCGGATCAATGCAGCCATCGATATGCAGGTCGATGGGGTCGCTCCACGGCCCTTCGATGTGATCGGCCCAGATCACGTACAGCGCCCAGCCGCGATCGCCCGCACTGGCCGGGATATAGATGAAATAGCGACCGTTGTGCTTGCACAGGTCCACCGCGAACACGGTGCCCAGCGGTTTGGTCAGCGCGGCGGTCACCGGCGCCCAGTTCACCAGGTCGGTGGAATGCCAGATCACCAGCCCCGGGCACGCATAGAACGACGTGAACGTCATGTAGTAGTCGCTGCCATCCTTGAGGATGGTCGGATCGGGATGATCACCCGCGACGATCGGGTTCAGGTAAGTGCCATCGCCGAGGTCAGCCATGCGCTGCCCTTCGATGCCGGCGCGCTGCCGGGCGGCCTTGCCGCCGGGTTGCGGAGCAGCCTGCGGCCCCGCGATGGCTGTGCCCATGGAGAACGGCGCAGCGGCCGCTCCTGCCAGCATCAGCTTGATAGCATCTCGACGCGAACCATCCACCATGAAAACTCTCCGCCACGCGCAATCCACAAGCGCCCGATTGTGCATGGCGAAGCGCCCCGACCCGCTTATGAAAGTCGCCGCGAGCGATTGTTTTTTTTAATCGTGCACACGTGGCACGTCTCCACGCCACGGGGAGCGTCCACACCATTCCAGTTACGGGAAGGCAGCCTGGCGGCTGCCGGGGATGTTCAATGGAAGCCGTCGGGGGACGTCAGGGACCTTCGCCAAGCTGATCACTGACGCCTGCGTGGTCAACCTATGCCCGTTTTTTTCCGAGGACTGAAGCAGGCAAAGATCATGATCAAAAAAACGGCCAGCACGACCGTTTCATGCCACCCCCAGACAGCAAGCTCGACCACTGATGTCCCAGGATCAGCCGGGTCGTAATACACCGTCAGGCGGCCGGTTGAACCCATCGTCATGGGCCGATCATTGCGCGGCGGCTCACTCACTGCCGCATATTTTTTCCCCGCAACCACATAGGTGTATGCAACACCCGGCACCATGATTTTTTGCATGCTCTTTCCGGATATCCAGCGGGGCACCATGATCGAAGTGACCGCCGCTGCCTCCGTGGATGGCCATGAACGCTGAGCTTCCAGCTGATAGATCTGGTAAGCAAGCACACCGCCGAAGGTGAGCAGAACCATGCCTTGGAACAGGCGTATCGACAGATATACGAGCAGGAAGCGCATTCGTTGTTACCGCATTTCAGGTGGATCCGCATGAACGTGGAGCCAGGGGCGGCCCACAAAGCCCTTATCCCAGCGCTCTCTCCGGCGCAGGCCGGAATGACGAGCCATAAAACGCGAGGCGTCTTTCCAGCAACTCCAATGCACGATTCAAGCCAGGCGACGCTGGCGCCCAGGGTCAAACTGCACAACGGGCCGCCATCGTAAGGTTCCGTCACCGGGCAATCGACCAGACCCGTCCGAATTGCGAGTTGCGCTCGCTGTCCGAGGGCGAACCCTTGCACGGCCCTGGCCTCACGTCGAACGGCGCAGAAGATCCCTAGGGCAACGGAATGCCGGGATACCAGCCGCTTTTGGCCAGGAATGCCTTGGGGTCGGACATGCCAAGAATTTCGCGCAGGGCCTGACGCTTGTCGGCTGCATGCTGGTAATAGGCTTTGGCGATGCGGTAGCCGACCCAGTAGCCCATGTCGCCGGGCTTGGTCAGCGTGCCGTTGTAGAGCCACGCGGAAAGATCGGTGTTGTCTTCATCCGCGGCGAAGCGGGTTTCGATCTCCTTCTCATGCCCCCTGGCCATCGCCGCCAGGTGCGCGTAGGACACGCGGCCGGCGATCTGTTCGCCGACAAACTCGGCAGAGCCTTCAATCAGGGACGCCTCCAGCACCGTTGGCTTGGCATCATCGAATACACCAGGCGCCAGCTGCGCCTGCTGCACATGCGCGTATTCGTGGGCAAGCACGTAGACGAAACGGTCTTCCAGATTGGCGTCGAGATAGCTGATGGCGCACAGGGCTTCCAGCCCGACCATGACGCCGGACGCATCGGCAATGGCCACCGGTTTGCCGCGCCCCACGGCAATGGTCAGCGGCGCGGAACGTGCCGATGGGTCGAGCTGCATCAGCTTGTCGAGCGCCACATCCAGCCGCTTGCGTGCCTGCGGCAACACCGCCATGCAGCGTTTGGCATCCGCATACATGGCCGGATGCGCCGCGATGGCATCGGCAATGGCTTTGCTGGTGGTGTGGCGCTGCTCGAAAAAGCGATGCAGGCCATCCGACCCGTGGTCGACATAATCACGCTGGATCGGGTCGACCGTCGGATGCCCGCCGGCTGCGTCGTAGACCTTGTAGAAGAGGTAGACGTCGTCGATATGGATGGCGGGTGTCGAAGAGGCTTCGACGGGTGCGGCGGGCGCCACCTGGGTCCATGCCATCGCGAACAAGATCGCGCCTACCTGCCTCATGGTCTTCTTCATCCGCGCCTCGCGAGGGAAAGAACCAGCTGCCACTTGCCGACGAACCCGATAATCCCGCCATTTCAGGGCATTGCAGGGCCCTGACAACCGGATTTCCCGGCACTTCATCACGCGACCGGTGCAGCTCCTAGTACCATAAGTCACCACACGGCACCGCCAGCCCCTCGGGTTTGCGCGTCCGCTTGCTTGAAGGCGGCTCTCGGGACGAGAGCCTGCATTCCCCACCCCCGCATCGGCAACACGATCTTTCCATCATGGAACCCTATCGATTCGGCGACATCGCTGCGTTCGTTGCCGCCGTCCGGTCCGGCAGCTTCACGGCGGCCGCCAGCGGACTGGGCCTCACCCGTTCCGCCGTAGGCAAGAGCATCACGCGACTGGAAAGCCAGCTTGGCGTGCGGCTGCTCCATCGCACCACGCGCAAGCTCAGCCTCACCGACGAAGGCGCCGTCGTGTATGACCGCTGGCGGCAGATCCTGGATGAGCTGGAAGACGTGGACGCCACCATGGCGCTGCGGCGTAGCCGCCCCACCGGCACGCTGCGACTGATGGTGCCGCCCTCGTTCGGACGACGCCACATCATGCCGGTGATCCACGATTACCTGAAGCAATGGCCGGAGCTGCGCGCGGAGCTATGGTTCACCGATCGCTACGTCAGCGTGATCGACGAAGGCTTCGACCTGGCGATACGCATCGGCGCACCCAAGGATGACTCCATGGTGCTGACGCGCACGGTGGCGTGGCAGCAGTTCATGGTCTGCGCATCGCCCGACTATCTTGCGCGACGCGGCGCACCGCAGACGCCGGATGACCTGGCCAGCCACGACACCATCGTCTACATCAACGCCGAACGGCCGCGCCCGTGGCGACTGCAGACCGCTGATGGCCCTTATGTGCATGAAGGTCCCGGTCGCATCAGCGTCGACAACTCCGATGCGATACGCGAATCCGCACTGGCCGGTATGGGTCTGGCGCATCTGGCCAACTACGTGATCGGCGACGACCTGCGCGCAGGTCGGCTGGTCGAGGTACTGCAGGCCTATCGTCCGCCGCCGGACCCGATCCGGCTGGTCTATCCCAGCAAGCGGCATCTCACGCCACGCACACGCGCCTTCATCGACTTTCTGGTGGAGCGGTGGGCCGATGGCGTGCCATGGGAACCGGGCAGCTCGCCCGCGCCCTGAACTGGAGCGGGCGGCTCGTCTCACACGCACGCCGCGAGCATTGGGGACTGGCAGGACCGTCTGACGGGCGCCGCAGGTGATTTATCGATGATGGCGATTCCGTGACACTGGCGCCCCTCGCCGCTCCCCGCACCTTCGAGCAATGACTGCTTACGTGTTTACCGCGCAACCCATGCGCTGCACAGGCCGCGCCATCCATCCGGGTGCCGCCACCGGCTGACACTCCCCCTCCGCTTTCCCCGAACCGACAGGTAACGCATCACGCGGCAACGACTCGCCGCGCGGGCTTCCGCGCCCCGGATTCGTGCCTGCCCACGCATCGATGGCCCCGGGAACACACGTTGCCCGGCGAACCGACGCGTCCACCCCGCGCGACACGCGCCGCGCCCCACTGCTGCCCCAGAGAGAAACTCCGCCATGCACACCTCATCCCGCCTGATCGCCTTCGCCTGTGTCGTTGCCACGCTGCTGCTCACCGGCTGCCATGCCACCGTCGACGCGCGCTGGGCCAGTTCCGACGACACGGTCGACCACTGGAAGAAGGCCATGCCGAACCTGCCGGTGGAAGTGCGCGGCGCCCTGCCCGGCACAACCCATGAACAGATCGCGCAGGCCATTCCCAACGCCAAGGTAATGAGCACCCATGATGTCGACCCCACTGCGGCACGACTGGTGGTGGAACTGGGCCAGCGTGCAACGCCGCGCGATGACGCCTACTGCGCCGCGCCGGCCTCGGCTATTGCTGCGGGCAATGCACCGGCGCAGCAGACCATGACCTTGACCATCTGCGATGGCGCCCGCCTGGTGGCAACCTCGAGCCGCCCGATCGACCCGGCCAAGGCGTCAGTACCGGAGCTGGCCAGTCGCGTGGCCAGCCTGAAGAAGCTCGCGCTTATCGGCATCTCGCGCGAGCAGATCGACGCGTACCAGATCCAGGGTTGACCCCGGAGCAGCAGCTCGCCTGCCGCAGCACACCCGCGCATGCCGCACGCCCTTCGTGTGGCATGCGTCGCCTCGTCGTCCCGGTTTCGCCACATCCACCTCTCGCACAGCAAGGACACGATGAGCACGGCAACCATGGATCGCCCGACGCCGCTCCCACGCTCGCGCATGGCCCTGTTTCTGGCAGGCGAACGACAGTCATGGATCTTTGTGTTCAAGTGCCTGCTGGCGCTTTACCTCACGGCGTGGCTGTCGATGCTGCTGCAACTGCAGCAGCCGGCGACGGCGATGATCACGGTGGCCATCGTGATGCATCCCCAGCGCGGCATGGTGCTGGCCAAGAGCTTCTATCGCGCCATCGGCACGGCCGCCGGCAGCCTGTTTGCGCTCCTGCTCATGGCCATCTTTCCGCAGCAGAGCGAACTGCTCGTGCTGTGCCTGTCGCTGTGGGTGGGCTTGTGTTCCGGTGGTGCAGTCCTGCACCGCAACTTCATGGCCTACGGCTTCGTGCTGGCGGGATACACCGCGGCCGTGGTGATCCTGCCGGCGGTCAGCGACCCGCATCGCATCTTCGACTCGGCCATGCTGCGCGTCAGCGAGGTGATGCTGGGCATCGTCGTGGCCGCACTGGTCAGCGACATCGTCTGGCCGGAAGACGTCCGCGCCGCGCTGCGAAGGACAGAGCGCGAACATTACGAGGATTTCATCGCCTTCGCCCGCGAAAGCCTGTCCGGCAAGATGCCGCGCACCCAGTTGGAGCAAGCACACCTGCGTTGCGTGCGTGCCGCCGTGCAGCTGGAGGATATGCGTGCATCGGTGATCTTCGAAGATCCGCAGGCACGCGTCCGCAGCAGCCGCATGCGGCTATTGAATCTGCGTTACATGGCGGCCGCCACCAGCATCCAGTCGCTGCTTCACCTCATCCATCGGCTGGAGCGCAGCCAGCACGGCCGCACGGCGCGCGCACTGATGCAGCTCTACGCCCCGGTGGGCGACGCACTCGCCAGCACCGCCACGCTCACCACCCGTCTTGACGCGTGCCAGGCACAACTGCCCACGCTTGCAGCACAGCTGCGCGCCACGCTACGCCAGCAACCGGATCTGCTATTGCAGTTCGACAGTGGCGCCACGCTGCTGCAGCGCTTCGCCGGCGAACTGCGCGATTTCGTGGCGCTGGATGCCAGCCTGCGCGATACACCGGGACGCCTGCGCGGCGCCACGGAGCGCGTCGTCTTCAAACGCTCCAACGACCGTGGCGCGGCACTGATTGCCGCCACGCGCACCTTTCTCACCATGGCCGGCCTGGGTGCGTTCTGGCTGGCCACCGACTGGCCTTCGGGCACCACCGCCATGCTGCTGGCCACGCTGTTCAGTGGCCTGCTCGCCACCATGAGTACGCCGGTGGCGGCCACCACCAACACATGGGTCGGGTTCGCACTGGGCGCCGTCGCCGCCTATGTGTCGTCGTTCTGCCTGCTGCCCGGTGGCGACGGTTTCACCATGCTGGTGCTGGGCACCTTGCCGCTATTGATGATTGGCCCCTACCTGACGACCCGCAACGCCACGCTGCCTGGCGTGGGGGCCGGATACACCCTGGGTTTCGTGTTGATGCTCGCGCTGAAGAACCCGATGGTCTACGACCCGGAGCATTTCATTAACGAAGCACTGGCGTCGCTGTTCGGCCTGATGATCACGGGCACCGCCTTCATGGTGATGCCCGCCGTGGTCGGCAGCCGGTGGCTGCGAAGGCGGCAGATGCAGCAACTGCGCCGACAGGTGCAACGGGCGGCGACAGCGCCCTTGCCCGGCCTACTCTACGCCTTCGAGAGCGGCAACCGCGACCTGTTCCACCAGATCGTGCAGCACACCCGGCATGGCAGCGCCGAGTCACGCAGCCTGATGTCCTGGGGGCTGGCGATCCACGAGTGCGGCCGCGCGTTGCTGGAGTTACGACAGGACCTGCAGCACCACGCCTTGCCGGTGCGCGTGCGTGCATCGTCCTTGCGTGCGGTACAGGCACTGGCGCAGCTGTATGACCTGCCGGGCGCCGAGCAGTGGAACCGCGCCGACCACGCGGTGGAACGCGCCATCGTGCAGGCCCGTCGCGCCCTGCCGCGCGCGCGCACCAGCTGCCATCCCGTGCTCTCGCATCTGCTTCAGCTGCGCAATGCCCTGCGCGATGACGAGTCGGCACTGGCTCCCTACATCGCCACTGCGGCAAAGAGCACTCCGTCCCGGTAAGCGCAGCGCCTTCCCATCACACGGGCAGCATGGTGGTTTTCTTCACCGTGCGCAGCGCCAGGGTGGATTGCACACGCACCACGCCAGGCAACTGGGTGAGGATTTCGGTGTGGATGCGCTCGAAATCCGCCGAGTCCGCGTATGCCACGCGCACCATGTAATCGGCGGCACCAGCCAGCAGGCAGCACTCGGTGACCTCCGGATGGTCGTGGATGGCGGCCTCGAACGAGTCCAGTGCGGCACGCCCCTGCTGGTCCAGCGTGATCAGCACGAAGGCCGTGCCCGGCATGCCGGCGATCTTCTCGTCCACCAGCATCACGTAGCGCGAAATGAGCCCGCATTCCTCCAGCAATTTCACGCGGCGCAGGCACGCCGAGGGGGACAAATTGATCTGTTGCGCGAGCTCCAGGTTGGTCAGTCGACCGTCCTGCTGGAGCAGCCGGAGGATGGCCCGATCGCGGTCGTCGAGGGCGATTTCGGAATGCTGCATAAAATTTCACGATGCGCAGGAAAAGTCGCCAGACATTCTACATTGACCGCCACGGCAATGAATAATCGGCAATTTATTGCTTGATATCTAATTCATACTGCTGCACCGGCGCCACCCCTGGTGGACCCGCAAATCCTTCCTACCCAGCTAGAGAGCCAAGCCATGCGCATCGGTGTGCCGAAAGAAATCAAGAACCACGAATACCGCGTGGGCCTTATCCCGTCCTCCGTGCAGGAGCTGGTGCACAACGGCCACCAGGTGCTGGTGCAGGCCGGTGCCGGTCTGGGCGCAGGCATCACCGACGCCGACTACGTCGCGGCGGGCGCCACCATGATCGAGAGCGCGGACCAGATCTTTGCCGACGCCGACATGATCGTGAAGGTGAAGGAGCCGCTGGCCGTCGAGCGCAAGAAGCTCCGCAAGGGCCAGATCCTGTTCACCTACCTGCACCTTGCCCCGGATGCGGAGCAGACCAAGGACCTGATCGACTCGGGCGCCATCTGCATTGCGTACGAAACCGTGACCTCGCCGAACGGCTCGCTGCCGCTGCTGACGCCGATGTCCGAAGTGGCTGGTCGCCTGGCCCCGCAGGTCGGCGCGCACTCGCTGGAAAAGGCCCAGGGTGGCCGCGGCGTGCTGCTCGGCGGCGTGCCGGGCGTGCCGGCGGCTGAAGTGGTGATCCTGGGCGGCGGCGTGTCCGGCACCCATGCAGCCACCATTGCCGTGGGCATGGGCGCCAAGGTCACCGTGGTCGACCGTTCGGCTGACGCCCTCAAGCGTCTGGCTGCCCAGTTCGGCACTGCCATCTCCACCGTGTTCTCCACCCGCGCCGCCATCGAAGAGCTGGTGCGTCGCGCCGACCTGC
Source organism: Dyella telluris (assembly GCF_014297575.1). NCBI lineage: Bacteria > Pseudomonadati > Pseudomonadota > Gammaproteobacteria > Lysobacterales > Rhodanobacteraceae > Dyella > Dyella telluris. The sequence continues at coordinate 4,796,455 of NZ_CP060412.1, forward strand.
TGATCGGCACCGTGCTGGTGCCGGGCGCCGCTGCGCCGAAGCTGGTGACGCACGACATGGTGCGCACGATGAAGCCGGGCTCGGTGATCGTGGACGTCGCCATCGACCAGGGCGGCTGCGTGGAAACCTCGCACGCCACCACCCACTCCGACCCGACCTACGTGGTGGACGGCGTGGTGCACTACTGCGTGGCCAACATGCCGGGCGCCGTGGCCCGCACGTCGACCTTCGCGCTCAACAGCGTGACCCTGCCCTTCACCCTCGCACTGGCCAACCAGGGCTGGAAGAAGGCGCTGGCGAACGACGTGCACCTGCGCAACGGCCTGAACGTGAGCGAAGGCCAGGTGACCTGCGAGCCGGTGGCCCTGGCTCACAACCTGCCGTACGTGAAGGCTGAAACCGCGATCGGCCTGTAAGGCGACGCCAACGCACTTTCCTTCGCCAGCCGAAGGAAACGCGATGAAGCCATCGGGCGGGCACCTTCGGGTGCCCGCTTTTTCATGTGCGGCGCCGGAAGACGGAACCACCCGGCAACAGCCCCTCACCGCAGCATCGCTGACGGACACGACGCAACTCGCGAACGCCGTGCCTTCCCGCGCTCACTCGTTCCGGCACTCCGCCGCGCGCCGCGGATCACACGCCTCCAGCCCTGGCGGCAGGCGAATGCCCGTGGGCACGACGCCATAGCCCACGGAGCCGCCGGTGACCTGACTCGCGTCAATGTAGGCGTCCTGGCGGTTGTAGCCAATCACCGCACTGCCGATTGACGAGGTGGAAGACAGGTTCGTGGAAGACGAGCCCGCTTCCGGCAGCGGATTACCCTGCCGGTCCAGCGCGTAGAAATACGCCGGCGGAAGTCCGATGACGTCGACCACATAAGGCAAGGTGCCGAAGGCGTAAATGGGCGCGGACGACAGGCCAATATGCTCGCTGGCTGCAAACGTGCCCACGCTGTCGTACAGCGGCGTGGTGCCCAACTGCAGCAGACTGCCATCGAGCACGGCCAGATAAAGCGGCGAGGTGCCCGCATCCACCGTATAACTGCTGCCACCCACCGAGGCCAGCGTCAGCGTCTGTCCGTTGGTCAGGCTGAAACCGGCGGGCGACTGGAAACCGCCCAGCGTGCCGATGTGATTGGTCACCGGCTGGCCCTTCGTGCCCAGCGCTGTCACGCCACCGGCACTGCCACTCAACGTGGTGGCCACGATGTTGCCTGCCGGACCCTCGTTGATCGCCCCTGCCGCCTTGAGCGTCACGGCAGTGCCGCTCACCGTACCCGTGATGTCGAGATCGCCAGCCTGGGTCACCAGCAGCACATTGCCCGTGCTCAGCAAGGGACCGCCGACGCTCAGCCCGCCCGCATTGGTCAGGCTGAAGCCATTGGCATTGAAGCTGCCGATACTGCCCACCCTGTTGGCACCGGTCAGGCTGGTGGCGCCGGAAGAACTGCCGGTCAGGCTGGCTGCAGCCACCGTGCCCGCACCCTGACTGATCGAACCCTGGCTGCTCACCAGACTGAGGTTGTTTGTGGCCGTGACGGCGTGACCCAGGCTGATGCCGCCACCTCCCATCAGGGCGATGTTGGCACCACCCAGGTCGCCTGCCGTCGTCAGCATGCCGTTGCCGGACATCAGCAGCAGATCGGCGTTGCCGGTGGCGATCGCCGAAACGGGCAAGTACAGCGTTCCACCCAGCGACATCAGACTGACAGCGCCGTTCGCGCCATTGGTCAGCGATGCGATGTGTAAATCGCCGGCATTGGTAATCGCAATGCCCGTGCCGATCGCCGTTACCGGACCGGTCAACTGGTTGCCCGCATCGGTCAGCACGATGCTGTCGTTGCCCGCGTTGAAATAGCTGCTGCCGGTCACATGCAACGCCCCCACCTGCCCGATCGCCGGATCGGTGCTGGTGGCACTCAGGTTGCCGTTGATCTGGCTTGCGCCGAACACCAGTGGACCTTCATTGACTATCTCGGTGTCGCCACCGGTAATGCTGACAGCGCCGATCAGTCCGTTCGCACGATGGGTCAGCGTGATGGCGTTGGTTCCCGCATTCAAGGTGGTGGCACCCTGCACCTGCAGGGAGCTGCTCTGTGTAATGGCCATGCCGTTGGTAAAGCTGAAGTCGCCACCGCTGCGGTAGGAACCGAGGTTGCCGACCTGGTTGGCCTGCGCAAGGGTGGTCGATCCACCGGAGTCTCCCGCAAGCGTACCTGCCGTCAACGTGCCACCCGTCTGGGTAATCGAACCTGCAGCCGCATCCAGCACAACTGTCTGGCCACTCACCGCATTCGCCAACACAAGATCGCCACCGACACTCATCGCAAGATAGCCGGCGCTGCTCAGCACACCCGACACCGTCAATGCACTGGCATCCACCAGGCTGAAATCGCCGCCGCTGCTGTAGTTGCCCAGGCTGCCGATGGCATTGCCACGCTGATTCAGCGCGCTCGCGCCCGTGGAAGAACCACTAAGCGAGTTCGCCACCAGTGCGCCACCGGACTGTTTGACTGCGCCGCCACTTGCCACCAGCGAAACATCGGTGCCATTCACCGCACCTTGCAGCGTCAGGTCACCACCGCTCGTGGACAGCGCCACCCGCCCGACACTATCCAGCGGACCGCCGACAAGCAGGGCACCTGTATTGGCGAGGCTGAAGCCGTTGGCGGTAAAGCCAGCAAGTTGCCCGACCCGGTTCACCCCGGTGAGCGTGGTGGCACCCTGCGAGCTACCGGTCAGCACCGGTGTGCTCAACACGCCGGCGGTCTGGCTGATGGCCCCGCCGCTGGCGACAAGACTCAGCGACTGCGTCGCCGAGATGTCGTTGGCGAGCGCAATGCCCTGAGCTCCCGCAAGGGCGACATGGGCGCCACGGAGAGCGCCACCGGTCACCAGCGAACCGCCCAGCGCGGAAAGCGTCAGATCCGATGTGCCGGTATCAATGACGGCACTCGGCAGATAAAGCGTGCCGCCCGAGACCAGGCTAACGGCTCCATTGGCGCCATCGCTCACCACCCCCAGGTGCAGGTCGCCGTTGCTGCGAAGTGCAATGCCGGTACCGGTGACGCTGACGCTGGAGCCGAAGGTATTATCCGCGTCGGCCAGACTGATGGCGCCAGTACCTGCTGCCGTGTCGGCGGTAAACGTGCTCGTACCCGTCACGCTCAACGGAGCGGACTGATTGATCGCTGCGCCGGTACTGGAGGTGCTCGCCACCAGGTTGCCCGAAACGTTGCTGGCACCGAGGGTCAGTGCACGCGCATTGTTGATCGCGGTGTTTCCGCCGATAAGGCTCACCGCCCCCTGCAGCTGATTGGCGTTGCCGAGCGTGATGGCATGGTTGCCAGCGTTGAGCGCGGTTGTTCCCTGCACGGCCAGCGTGCTCGTACCCGACTGCACGATGGCTGCGTCATTGCTCAGGCTGAAATCACCGCCACTGCTGAAGTTGGCGATGCTGCCGATGCTGTTGCCCGCCTGCGTGAACGTGGCGTTGCCACCTGACTGTCCACCCAGGCTGTTCGCGCTGATGGCCGAGCTTGCGCCCTCGCTGATGTCGCCGACGGCCTTCAGCGTGAGGTCGGAAGCCTGGATCAGGCCATTCAGTTGCAGATTGCCACGGGTCACGGCCAGAGCCGCACCGCCCGTACTATTGAGCGTCCCCGTGGTGACCAGTGACTGGCCATTGGTCAGGCTGAATCCGCCAGCCGTGAAACTGCCGAGCACGGCCAGGTTGTTGGCCTGGTCCAGCGAGGTACTGCCGCTGGAGGAACCCGTGAGCGAACCGGTTACAGCGATATTCCCGCCGGCGCCCTCGGTAATGGTGCCCGCCAATGCGCTCAGCGAGAGATTCGTGACACTCACCGCACCATTCACGGCCAGGTTGCCGTTCTGGACCATCAGCGTGGAGTTCGCGCCGTCCATCGCGCCGTTGAGCTTCAGGTCGCCATGGGAGATGGTCAGGCCAACGTCACCGGCGCTGCTTAGCGGACCGGTGACGGTCAGCGTCTGGCCGTTGCCCATGGCGAAACTGCTGGCGCTGAATCCACCGAGCTGTGCCACTTGATTGGCAAGACCGAGCGATGTTCCGCCGAACGAACCACCTGTCAGCGTGTCTGCGGTGATCAGGCCATTACCGTTCTGGCTGATCGCGCCACCGCTGCTGGTCAACGATACGGTATGGGTTGCGGTGACGGCGGATGACAACACCAGGTCATTGAGCGACGACAGCGTGACGTTCCCGCCGGCCAGGTTCCCCGGCAGCGCCAATGAGCCACCGCCGGCCTTTAGCACGAGGTCACCCGACCCGGTATTGATCGAACCTGACGGCAGCGACAGGCTGCCATGGGTAGAGATCAGGCTCAGCGACCCGTTGGCGCCGATCCCCAGGCTGCTGATGTTGAGCGAGCCCAGGTTGGTCGCCGAAACATTCGCACCGTACAGGCCAACGCTCATTCCGAGCGAATTGTTGGCATTGTCCAGCGCAATGGAACCCGAGCCCGCATTGAACATGCTGGCGCCCGACACGTTAAGCGACGTACCGGATGACTGACTGATATCAGCGTTGTCCGTCGTTGCGGCAAGACTGCCCAAAATATCGCTGCTGCCCAAGGTGAGCGCGGCGGCATTGTTGATCGCGGCATTTCCACCGACCAGGCTTACCGCTCCCTGCATCTGGTTGTTGCCGGTCAACGTGATGGCGCCGGTGCCAGCATGGAAGGTGCTGCTACCCGTCACGGTCAAAGGGCCGATCTGGGTGATAGAGGCGTTGCCTGTACTTGCGCTCAGTGCCCCAGTCACCGTGCTGGCACCGAAGATCAAGGGCCCGACATTGTTGATCAGCGTATCCCCGCCCGCGAGGCTTACCGCGCCCTGCAGCTGGTTGCTGCCACCCAGCGTGATGGCGCCACCTGCCGCATTGAAGCTGCTCGTTCCTGACACGCTCAACGCGCCACTCTGGGTGATCGCGCCGCCAGTAGTGATGGCAGACAGGTTGCCAGAGACGGTGCTGGCACCCAGGTTCAGCGGCATGGCATTGTTGATCACGGACGTGCCGCCAGCGAGGCTCACCGCGCCCGTCAACTGGTTGCCATTGCCAAGCGTGATGGTGTTGCCGGTGGCATCAAGCGTGGTGTCGCCGCCGACGTACAACGTGCCATTCTGGGCGATGGCCCCGTTATTTTTCAGGTCCAAGGCACCGCCAATGCGGAAGTTGCCGAGGTTCGTGATGCTATTGCTGCCACCGGTCAGCGTCGTATCACCTTGCGAGCTAACTGCCAGCGTGGTCGCCGACAAGCCGCCTCCAGTCTGAGCAACCAACCCGTTGCTGGCATTCAGCGCAACAAGGCCTCCACTCAGCGAGCCACTCAAGAGCAAGCTGCCATTCTTGGATGTCAGCGAAATGCCGCCCGAACTGCTCACCACCCCCATCACGTTCAATGTGCCGGTATTGGCGAGACTGAGGCCGGAGGATGTGAAGGCCCCCAGTGATGAAATGGCATTGTATTGCGCCATCGACGCAGACCCCGTCGATGAACCGATCAACTGATTCGCCGTCAACGTGCCTGCCGTCTGGGTGATGGACTGCCCCTGGAGATCCAGGGTGCCGCGCGCAGTGACAGCGCTCATCAACGCAAGATTGTTGCCGCTCGTCAGACCGACATTGCTGCCGCTCACCATGCCCAGCACATTCAGGTCACCGGCACTGGTGGACAGGCTTATATTGCCGGTGCTGATCACCGGCCCGGCGACGGTGAGCGCCCCACCATTGGTAAGACTGAAGCCGCCGGCGCTGAAACTGTTCAGCTGGAAAATACTGTTGCCCATGCTGTTCAGCGTCGTGACCGACGTTGACTGGCCCGTCAGCAAAGGGGCAGTTATCGAGCCACTGGTCTGAGTGATGCTTGAGCCGACCAGATTGAGGGTGCTCGACGCGGCTACATCGGCATTCACGGTAAGGCTGCCAGCCCCTGTCAGCGACACGTTAGCGCCCCCGCTCACCACCCCATCGATGGACAGGCCGCCACTAGTGGTGGTCAGGCTTACATTGCCATTGCCCGTGCCACTCAGGGATCCCGTGACATCAAGCGCACCCGCATTGACGAGGGTGAAGCCTTTGGCCGAGAAGCCGGTGAGCGAGTTGATCAGGTTGGCCTGCCCCAGCGTGGTGCCCTCTACCGAACTTCCACTCAGGCTATTTGCGGTGAGCACGCCGCCGCTCTGGCTGACGGCGCCACCACTGTTGAGCGACAGCGACTGCGCACTGACGTTACCGGTGAAGGTGAGGTCCGAACCCGTGCCCGAGGTCGTCAGCGCCACTGCGCCGTTTGACGCACTGAGCGTGCCCACCTGCAATGCTGAACCGTTGTTCAGCGTGAAGCCGCCATGGGAGGTGAAGTTGTCCACCGACTGGATCATGTTGCTGTTCGACAGCGTCGTGCCGCCGATGGACTCGCCGGTGAGCAGGGCCGCCGTGACCACGGAGCCGCCACTCTGCGCAATGCCAGCTCCGGAGGTCAGCGTGACTGCGCTCGCACCCGCATTGACGGCGCCGCTCAAGGCCAGCGAGCCGCCGTTGAGCGAGATGCCGCCACCGGACAAACCGGTCGTGGCAATCGTCCCGCCTGCGGCAACCGCCTGATCACTGCTGATCGCCACGTTGCCGGCCGCAGCGCCCGTAGCGCCATTGGCGGAGATCGTGTTTGCATTGGCGACGGCACCGCCGCTGCCGATGAGTTGCACCGTGCCGCCCACACCACCATTGATGTTGCTGACACCATTCGCCTCGACGATGCCGGTGTTGTTCACCATCTGGGTGAACAGGCCTGGGGTTGCCGAAGCCTGCAGCACCACCATGCCGCCATCCGACTCCAGTGTTCCGGCGTTGCTCACCGCCGTGCCCGAGCCGTTGGACAGCGCCCCTGTCAGCGTGACATTGATCAGGTTGTTGCCGTCGAAATCCAGCGTGGCGTGATCGGCGCCATCCAGGAAGATGTGGCCTCCGTTGGCAACGATCATGCCGTCGCTGTTTACGCCACCGCCGATCAGCACCACCCCGCCACCGGTGGCGGCAGTGATCGTGCCGTGATTGACCACGCTGCCTGTCAGGCTGCTCGCGTCAAGGTGAAAGCTCTGCGCGCCACCGGCCAGCGTCGTCGGATCCATGTCCAGCGTACTGGCCACCAGGCCGCCCACGTTGAGGCTGGCCGTACTGCCGAACACAATGCCGGCGGGATTGACCAGGAACAGCTGCCCGTTGGCGCTGAGGTTGCCGAAGATCTGCGAGGCCGTCGGCGAGGACGAGCCGATGCCGATGCGATTGAGCGCAATGGCGTTGGCACTCGGCTGCATGAAGCTGACCGTGGAACCTTGGGCGATGTCGAAACTGGACCAGTTCATGGCGAGCTGGGCGGAGCTCTGGGTCACGGTCAATGTGGTGCCTGTGGTGTTTACACTGGCCACGCCACTGACGATGCTGCCGCCCGTGGGCAGCGTGCCGGCCGCGGGACCGGCCGCCACCGCCTCGCCACAAGGCCACAACGAAGCTGCCGCGATGCCCAGCAACGACAGGCTGAGCGGCAGCAACTTGTGCTTCAGGCGACTGGTGGAGGGAGATGCGGCGCGTAGCGTGCGGTCATGCATGCGATTCATGGTCATCTCCCTCTCAGAACGTAAAGCCGAAACGGGCGTACACGTGGTAGCCCTTGCCGTCGGAGGCATTGAGCGAACTCAGCGCCTTGGCCGCGTCCACGTGCAGCTCGAAACGGTGAAAGCGCGGCAGGCGGAACACGAAGCCCGCACCGATATCGCTGACCTCTTTGCTGGTCACGCCATTGAGGCGATTGCCGCCCACGGGCCAGCCGCGGGCATAGTCGACAAAGGTTTCCAGCTCCAGCAGCTCGCGCCACGGACGGGCATGAAACGGCGACACGGCATCGGCAAAGCCCGGGGCGTCCACGTGATACTCCACCGAGGTGTAATAGCCGCGATCGGCCAGCACGTCGGCAATCGGATAGGCACGGACGTTGTCCGGCCCACCGATCACAAACTGTTCCATCGGCGTCAGAGCATCATCGGTGTACTGGCCGGAGAACTTGAAATACAGGCGTTGCGTTGGCGTCAGAAACTGCAGGCGCGTATAGGCGAGCTTGGCCACGGTGAAACTGTCGTCGTGTCCTGGGCTCACCAGGTCCACCTGCGAAGGAGAGCGATTACTGATCGACTGGCGCACAGCCACCTGCAAGAGGTCGACTCCATGGAACCGCGTGTCCGTGTGATTCATGGAGAACCCGAGTTCGGCCACGTCGAATCGCTCGTCGGACATCAGCATCACGCTGCTGTTGAGCTTGGACTCTTCGCGAATCAGCCTGAACGTACCCAGCGCCTGCAGGTTGGGCGTGTTGATGAACTTCCAGTCGGCGCCGCCGTACCAGGTCGAGGTGGGGCCATGCACGTGCAGCGAGGCAAAGACGCCGCTATCCACTTCAAGCTGGCTGCGCGTGCCACCGAACACGGCCGTGAGGCCTGACACCGGCAGGATGGGCGCGCGATAGCTCAGCGAACCAAACAGGCTCTGCGCGGGAGCGAAGGCGTAGTCGAAATTGGCGTTGAAGACATCGCCATAACCCAGCGGGCTGTTCCAGGTCAGGCCCGCCTGCGCGTGATAGCGGCCCGTCACATCGGTGCCGTAGTTGTTGCCACCAAGCGTGAACACGTACGGACGCTTGTCTTCCTGCGCCACCATGATCAGGTCGGTTTCGCCGGTGTGTTCCCCCGGCTGGAAGGTGGAGGTAATCGCCACACCCGGAAGATCGCGCGCGTACAGCAGCGCCGTATCCACGTCATCCTTCTGCAGCGACTGGCCTTTGAGGTGCTCGGCGGGTGCCGCGATGATGCGCGCGCTGTAATGCGAAGCCCCCTGCACCACCACCTTGCCGATGGTGCCTTCCAGCACCCGGATTTCGACGACCTGATCAGGCCCGACCGACTGCGCCGGCACGACAGCCTGCGCCACGATAAAGCCGCTCTTGCGGTAGCGCTGGGTGATGACGCCGGCCACCTCATTCATCTGCGCAACGCTCAGCCGGGGTTGCCCCGCCGCGCCGGTCAGCCTGGTGTACTGCTCGTCTGCCAGCGCCTGCATGCTCGCCGGCGTGATGTGCGCAGACGCATGCTCACCTACGCCGGTCACACGAAAACCGCGCACGACGATCGTCGCCGAATGCGCGTCGCCCGTTGCCGATATTGCAGAAGCGCTGTGGTTGCCTGACGTCGGCGATGCCGTCGCGTCGTCCCTGTCCTGCGCATAAAGTTGCCCACTGCCCACGGCCAAAGCCAGGGCAGCCGCAAGGCATGCCATTCGCACTGTGGATTCCCCCTGTAGAAACCGCTTCGCACCGCAGCCCCTGCGCCGCGATGACCGGGGACCCTTCCCCCGAAAGAGCCGGATAATGCATTAGTGCGTCACGAATGGCACGTGCCGCGTCGCGCGGTGATCGACAAACACGCCGCACGCCGGCCGCTTGCGCAAGTACACCTACAACTTATGGCCAAGTCCCGCCCGGATGGACGGACGGCAAAACACCCGCGCCGTGCGCAACACGCCAAACTCCTTCAGGCTCGTGTCTGCAGTGCGAGCCACGCCGACAGACAGGCGAGCTTCTGCTCTTTTCGCCAGGGCCGCCCTGCGACCACGCCCATGATCCTCAGGCGTGCGAGCTGCTCCGTTGACGACAAACCCAGGGATTTCCCCGCGAGATCGGGAAGCGACTTCTCATCCAGTTCCACGAGGCCGATGCCGCATTCACTGAAGGCGTGCCGGATGGCATCGCGCACGGCCAACGCCTCGGCCACCGGCACATGCTCCGCCCAGGCCAGGCTGTAGGAAAGGAGATCGGTGATCCAACCCGCCCGATTGACCAGCAGCGCACCCACCACCGTTGCCGCACCCGCCGATTCCAGTCGCGCCAGCAGCATGCGTAGTCCGCGGGTGGCCTGCTGCTCCTGTCGATGGCGTCCTGTCGCCACGGCATCCGCGGCTTCCTGCATGGCCCTGCCATTCGATTCGCGGATCAGCTCGGAGGCGACACCATAAGGCTCCAGCGAAAGCCGGTCACCCTCGGCACGGGTTTCAAGAAACGTGGAAAAAGCGATGCGAGGCTCGCCCGCCTCGTCCATCAATCCCACGGCAACCGCGCCACCTTTGCACGCGCGCAACCCAAGGGCGGCTCGATGCGATTGAAGCTGCGGATGTGACATCGATTCCTCCACGACGACACGCGCGAAGATCCAGCAGGGAAATCAGGACACGGCCTCCATGACCGTCGATACCACATGCCAGCCGGTGGCATCGTGCTTCATCACGGCTTTGTACGAGCCGGCACAAAGGGAGCCGCAGTAATAACCGAAGGATACGTCGTAGTTGCCGTCGGCACGACGAACCGGCAAGCCGATCGAATACTGCATCTGCAGCGGGGACACGGGATGCTGCGGATCTTCCGGCGGCTTCCAGCTACTGCCTGGAAGCGTCTCGATGCCATCACGCTTGAGCCGCGCCACCACCTCGGGAGCCAGGTCGGTTCCGCGGGAACTGTCCGGCGACTGGAGCAGCACGAAATAGCTCGCCCGCGTCGATGCACCCGCACCCGTGCGCTGCGGATCGAACTGATACCGGATCAGCGCCTCGGCCATGCCCTGCAGATCCGGCGCTGGGTGCGTCTTCGCCATGAGCTCGGCATCCGCCCTCGCCCTGGCCTCGGCAACCTGCTGACGGATGTCGGCCTTGGCCACGCACGCCACGCCCGGCAGGGAACGCAGGCACGCCAGTCCGGTGGATTCATTGAGGGTGATCAGGAAGTGCTTTTCGCCACTGACCGCCTCAATCGTCACCATCTCGATCACCCATTCCTGCGTGGCCGGCTCGAAGCGCATGGTCGGAATGGAGAAACTCTGGCTGGAGGAGACCTGCCGCGTGAGGTTGGTTGCCACGCCCATGACGACTTCATGGGGAAGCGCGGGCTGAAGCTCATCCGCGGCTACGGGAGAAATCCGGCAGACGCCCATCACGACCATGCCAGCCACCAGCCATACGCGCAAACGAAAACACGGTGGCATGCCCAACCTCCCGTCCACGAAAGTTTTCCGGCCCACGCTAACGTGCCTGAATTGAGCGCCTTCTCTAGCGTTGCCGCGAACGCGGCGCCGTAGACCCGCGCACGATCAGATCCGCCGACAATACGCGCTTGCGCGGCGGCACGCCCGGATCATTGAGCAACTCGATCAGCATGGCCATGGCCTCGCGGCCCAGCGCGTTCTTGGGCTGCGCCATGGTGGTCAGCGCGGGCGTGGTGTAGCGCGCGAAGCGGATATCGTCGAAGCCGACGACCGATACATCCTCCGGCACGCGCAAGCCGTGGCCGCTCAGGGCACGCAGGGCGCCGATGGCCATCTCGTCGTTGGCGCAGAACACCGCACTGAACGACTGCCCTTGAGACAGCAGCAGCTCGATGGCGCGCTCGCCCGCTTCAATCGAGAAATCACCCACGGCCATCAGTGCCCCGTTCACCGGAACATCCGCGCGCTGCAGGGCCAGTCGATAACCCTGTTCGCGATCCACGCAGATCGGGCTGCTCGACGGGCCGCCAATGAAGGCGATGTCGCGGTGCCCCAGTGTCACCAGGTAATCGACGGCAATGCCCGCCGCTGCGACGTTGTCCACATAGACGCTGGAGATCTGGTTGTCCTTGACGTACTCGCAGGCGTTGACCACCGGCAGGCGCCCGTGGATGGGTATGGCCGGCACGCGATGGGACATGGTGATGATGCCGTCGGCCTGTCGCGCCGCCACCATGTCCGCATAGGCCTGCTCGCGCACCAGGCTGCTCTGGGTTTCGCCCAGCAGCACGGAGTAGCCACTTTCGTGCGCCACCTGCTCGATGCCGCGGATGACCTCGGAGAAGAAGGGGTTGGCGATATCCGGCAGCAACGCCACGATCAGCCGTGTGCGCGCGGTGCGCAGGTTGCGGGCGAGCGCGTTGGGCGTGTAGCCCAGCCGCTTCACCACCTCATGGATGTGTTGCCGGGTGGTCTCGCTGACCACCTCAGGACGCTGCAACGCCCGCGACACCGTAGCCACGGAAACATTGGCCGCCGCCGCGATCTCCTTGACCGTCCGGGCGCGACCCGGCTGCACCGGCGCCACCGGCTTCGGTTCGCCGGCACCCTGTCGCTTGCGCTTGGATCCATCCCCACTCACGAGCCGGCGCCTCCCTCAATGTTGCATTGCTTAGGACGATACCACTGGCCTTTTGGCCACCCATTCACGCGCAGAACGCACAACCGGCCGAAACCATCGGGTGCGCATTGATGCAGTGCAATGTAATGGATTACATGAAATCGTTGCATCTGCTTTTAAGCATCTGTTACATATTTTAGCCGATTCGTGTGCATCAGCTGCCAGAGGGCGGGGAAATCCCTCCAGGTGATGTGATTGAAGCCTAAGTTTTATGCGGATGTAATCGAATACATTCGACGTCGGACGAACCGCATCGGAGGGGACATGGCAGACCACCTGGCATCGGCGACCGCCCTGGGGGCGGCACGATGAAGAAGCTCGGCATGGGCCTTGTAGGCCCGGGCTTCATCGCCGCGCATCACCTCGACGCCGTGCGTCGCCTGGGCAACGTCGACATCGTCGGCATCGCCGGCTCCAGCCTCGAATCAGCCAGCAAGCGGGCACGTGAACTGGGCGTTGGCCATGCCTATGCCAGTTACCGGGATCTGCTGGCTGACCCGGCGATTCACGTCGTGCACAACACCACGCCCAACCACCTGCACCGCGAGGTGTCGCTGGCCGCGTTGCGTGCCGGCAAGCACGTGATCTCCGACAAGCCGCTGGCCAGCAGCGCCGAGGAAAGCCGCGAGCTCTTCGAAGCCGCGCGCGACGCTGGCCTGGCCAATGTGGTGACCTTCAACTATCGCGGGCACGCCTTGATCCAGCAGGCGCGCAGCATGATTGCCAAGGGCAAGCTGGGCGCGCCCGTGTTCGTGCACGGCCGCTACCTGCAGGACTGGCTGACCGACGAGTCGACCTACACCTGGCGGCTCGACCCGAAGCTGGGCGGCGCGAGCTCCGCGCTGGGAGATATCGGCTCGCACTGGTGCGACCTTGCCGAGCACGTCACCGGCTCGCGCATCACCGCCGTGCTGGCCGACCTGCATACCGTGGTACCGGTTCGACAGGCGCCCGCCTCATCGGCCAAGGCGTTCGCGAAGCAGGACCGGTCCGTGCAGCAGCGCGCGGTGAAGATCACCAGCGAAGACCTGGCCAGCGTGCTGCTGCGCTTCGAGAACGGCGCGCGTGGCTGCCTTGTGGTCGGCCAGGTGTTGCCGGGCCACAAGAACGACCTGCGCCTGGAAGTCAACGGCCGCACGGCCTCGGTTGCTTGGCAGCAGGAACAACCCAACCAGCTGTGGCTTGGCCACCACGCGCAGGCGAACACCGTGCTGGAGCGAGACCCGGCCCGGCTGGATCCTGCCGCGCGCGGTTACGCGCACCTGCCCGCCGGCCATCCGGAAGCGTGGAGCGATGCCTTCCGCAACCTGATCGCCGACGCCTATACATGGATACGCCGCGGCGGCACGCCGGAAACGCGACCCGCCGCCCTGCCCACCTTTGCCGATGGCTACCGCAACAGCCTGGTGATTGACGCGATGCTTCGCAGTCACGCCGCTGGCGGTGTCTGGCAGAACGTCGACGAACCCATCGCATCGAAACGCAAGAACAAGGGGAAACGGGGATGAAGTGGCGCCTTCGCTTGATGATGTTGTTCGAATACGCCATCTGGGGCGCCTGGTACGTCACGGTCGGCACCTGGCTGGGCAAGACGCTGCATTTCAGCGGGCAGGAGATTGGCGCCATTGCCAGCACCACTGCCGTCGGCGCGCTGATCTCGCCACTGTTCGTCGGCCTGCTGGCTGACCGCCTGTTCGATACGCGCAGCGTGCTGGCCATTCTCCATGTCATCGGCGCCGGCCTGCTCGTGCTGGCTGCGCAGCAGCAGTCGTTCCCTGTGCTGTACGCCGCCCTGCTCGCCTACAGCCTGTGCTACATGCCCACGTTGGCCTTGACCACCTCACTGGCCCTGCGCCATATCCATGATCCGCGTGAGGAGTTCGGTGCCATCCGCGTGTTCGGCACGCTGGGCTGGATCGTGGTTGGCCTCATCGTCGGCGCATGGGGCGTGGAGGCCACGGCCTCGCCGCTGCACCTGGCCGCCGGGCTTTCCGTGCTGATGGCGGTGTATTGCCTGACCCTGCCGAAGACGCCGCCGCTCGCGCGCCACCAGCGCTTCGAACTGCGTCACGCCCTGCCGCTGGAATCGCTGCACCTGCTGCGTGACCGCTCGATGGCCATTTTTGCGCTGGCATCGTTCCTGATCTGCATTCCGCTGCAGTTCTACTACGCCTTCACCAACCTGTTCCTCAACGAAGTGGGCGTGGTCAACGCCGCAGGCAAGATGACCGGCGGACAGATGTCCGAACTGCTCTGCATGTTGCTGATCCCGTGGTTCTTCCGCCGGCTTGGCGTGAAGTACATGCTGGCCGTGGGCATGCTGGCCTGGGTGCTGCGCTACTCGCTGTTTGCCTTCGGCAACCCGGACTCGCTGATGTGGATGCTCTGGCTGGGCATCATCCTGCACGGCATCTGCTTCGACTTCTTCTTCGTCGTCGGCCAGATCTACATCGACCGCGAGGCACCGCCCGCGTTGCGTGCCGCCACGCAGGGCCTGATCACCTTCCTTACCTATGGCCTGGGCATGTTCGTCGGCTCGTGGCTGTCGGGGCTGGTCGTCGACACCTATTCGCACCCCGGTGCACAGGGCGTCGTCGTGCATGACTGGCATGCCATCTGGATGATCGCCGGTGCATGCGCTGCCGTGGTGCTCGTGCTGTTCGTCGTACTGTTCAAGGATCGCAAGGCCGCGACGCATGCCGTCGCCAGTGCCGCCTGATCCGACTCCCTCCTCCCCACCTGGTTTCCAGGAGTAACGCTTCATGATGACCCGCAGGCAGTTCTTGTCCCGATCCGCGCTACTGGGTGGCGCCGCCTGGCTCGCCGCCAACACACCCGGCAGCCTGCTGGCCGCCACGGCGCAGGGCAAGTCGCTTGGCATCCAGCTCTACATGGTGCTCAAGGCCTATCAGGACGACCCGATGGGCGCGCTGAAGACGCTCAAGTCCATCGGCTATACCGAGATCGAGGCCATCGTCACTACCACGGCCAAGGCGCTGCGCGACCAGCTGAACGAGGCTGGCCTCGCCTGCCCCAGCATGCACTTCGACAGCCTGGGCATCGAGCCGGGCATCGAAGCGGCGCACACGCTGGGCACGCAGTACTTCGTCAGCAGCATGCTGCCGTCCATCATGGGCAAGATGCCGGGCAGCAAGGGCGAGCCGGGATACACCCTGGACGGCGCCAAGCGCACCGCCGAACTGGCCAACCACATCGGTGAAAAGGCGAAGCAGGCCGGCCTGCAGTACGCGTATCACAACCATCATCTGGAATTTACCGATGTCGGCCAGGGGCAGACGTTCTACGACGTGCTGCTGAAGGAAACCGATCCGGCGCTGGTGAAGTTCGAGCTCGACTGCGGCTGGGTGCATGCCGGCGGCAAGAATCCCGCCGACTACTTCAGGGCCAATCCTGGCCGCATCCCGCTCATGCACGCCAAGGATTTCCTGCCCTCGACGACGCCGGAACAGTACCCGGGCGCCGAACTCGGACGCGGCACCATCGACTACAAGCCGATCATGGCCGCCGCGGATGCCTCGGGCCTCAAGCACTGCTTCGTCGAACAGGAAGGCCCGTTCAGCCGCATGAGCCAGCTCGAAGCTGCGCGCATCGACTACGCCTACCTGCGTCCGCTGCGTTAAGCGGTACGCATCCCCACGCATCGATACTTGCCTCCAGGGAACCACATGGACAAGAACACGTATGACGCCATTGTCGTCGGCACCGGCGTCAGTGGCGGCTGGGCCGCCAAGGAACTCACCGAAAAGGGTCTCAAGACCCTCGTGCTTGACCGTGGCCCCATGGTCAAGCACGGCGACTACCCCACGGCGATGAAGGCACCCTGGGAGCTCCCCTACGCGGACCAGCCCACCCAGGAAGACATCCGTCGCTGGCCCAAGCACACGCGTCCGTCGTTCTACGGCATCACGCAGTCCACCAAGCACTGGTTCGTGGACGACCTGGACAACCCCTACGAGGAAACCAAGCCGTTCGACTGGTTCCGCGGTTATCACGTGGGCGGCCGCTCGCTGATGTGGGGACGCCAGAGCTATCGCCTCAGCGACCTGGACCTGGAAGCGAACGGCAAGGAAGGCGTGGGCGTGGACTGGCCCATCCGCTATGCCGACCTGGCACCCTGGTACGACTACGTCGAACACTTCATTGGCGTCAGCGGCTCGGTGGAGCACCTCGCGCAGCTTCCCGACGGTGACTTCCTGCCGCCGATGGAACTGAACTGCGTCGAGAAGGAATTTGCCGGCCGGCTGTCCGACAAGTTCAGCCGCAAGCTGATCATTGGCCGCACGGCCAATCTTTCCGGGCCGCTCAAGCATGACAAGAGCCCGCAGCGCGCCACCTGCCAGTACCGCAACCTGTGCATGCGCGGCTGTCCGTTCGGTGCCTACTTCAGCAGCAACTCCTCCACCCTGCCCTCGGCCGAGCGCACCGGCAACATGACCATCGTGCCGAATTCGATTGTCTACGAGATGATCTACGACAACGCCAAGGGCAAGGCCACCGGCGTGCGCGTGCTCGATGCCGAGACGGGCAAGCAGACGGAATACTTCGCCAAGGTGATCTTCCTCTGTGCCTCCACCTTCGGCACCACGCACATCCTGCTCAATTCCACGTCCAGCCGCTTCCCCAACGGGTTCGGCAACGACAGCGGCGAGCTGGGCCACAACGTGATGGACCACCTGTTCGGCATCGGCGTATCCGCCTCGGTCGAAGGCCATGAGGATCGCTACTACAGCGGGCGTCGCCCGAACGGCTTCTATATTCCGCGCTACCGCAACGTGGGCTCGGACAAGCGCTCCTACCTGCGCGGCTTCGGCTATCAGGGCAGCGCGAGCCGCCAGAACTGGTCGCGCCTGGTCGACGAACCGCTGCTGGGCGATGACCTCAAGCGCGCCGCGGAAGAACCGGGCCCGTGGCGCCTGGGCATGTCGGGCTTTGGCGAGATGCTGCCCTCGCACTCCAACTACGTGACGCTCGATCACAACCACAAGGACAAGTACGGCCTGCCCGTGCTCAACTTCAACGTGGCCCATGGCGACAACGAGAACCGGATGAAGAAGGACATCCTCGACGACGCCATGGAGATGATGACCGCCGCCGGTTATCGCGATGTGCGCTCCTACATCACCCCGGCCAATGTCGGTGCCGCCATCCACGAGATGGGCACGGCGCGCATGGGCCGCGACCCGAAGACGTCGGTGCTCAACGGCTGGAACCAGATGCACGCCTGCAACAACGTGTTCATCACGGACGGCTCGTTCATGGCCTCGTCCGCCTGCCAGAACCCCTCGCTCACCTACATGGCCATGACGGCTCGCGCGGCCAAGTACGCCGTGGACGAGCTCAAGCGCGGCAACATCTGAGGATATCGCCATGAACCGTCGTGAATGGTTGAAATGCGTTTCCGCACTGGCCATGGGTGCCGTGGCCGCACCGTCGCTGCTGGCCGCGTTCGACGCCCATGCGGCCTCGCAGGCGCCCGGCTTCACCCCGCAGTTCTTCACCCGCCCGCAGGTCGACCTGATCACCGCCGTGGTCGACATCATCCTGCCGCGCAGCAGTACGCCGGGCGCGGTGGATGCCGGCGTGCCGTCGTTCATCGATCAGATGTTCAAGGCCGTCTACACCCCGGCCGAGCAGGAGCGCTATCAGGCCGCGCTCGCCTCGTTCGACCGGGCCGGCGGCAAGCCGTTCCTGCAACTGGATGCGGCGCAGCGCAAGGCACTGGTGACCAAGCTGCACGGCGAGGCCATTGCCGGAAAGAAAGGCAAGAACCCTGCACCAGCAGCCGACTTCGTGCTGATGACCAAGAAGCTGGCCATGATGGGCTTCTTCCTGTCCCAGCCGGGCTGCACCGAGGTGCTGCAGTACGCCGCGGTACCGGGCGCGTACCACGCCGACATTCCGCTTTCCCAGGCAGGCAACGGCAAAGCCTGGGCGGTTGAAACGGTGCTGACGCTCTGACCCATGGCTCCACTCGAACGAACAGGCACGCAGGCATGAAGACACTCAAGGGCCCGGGCATTTTCCTCGCGCAGTACGCGGGCAACGAAGCGCCATTCAATACCTTGCCGGATATCGCGCGCTGGGCGGCATCGCTTGGCTTTGTCGGCGTGCAGATTCCCTCGAACGATCATCGGTTGTTCGATCTGGAAAAGGCGGCGGCGAGCAAGACCTACTGCGACGACATGGCCGGCATGCTGGCCGGGCACGGCATCGCCATCACCGAGCTGTCCACGCACCTGCAAGGCCAGCTGGTGGCGTCGCATCCGGCCTATGACCGGCTGTACGACGGCTTCGCTCCGCCGGCATTGCGCGGCCATACCGCCGAGCGTCAGGCCTGGGCCGTGGATCAGCTCAAGCTGGCCGCCAAGGCCAGCCAGAACCTGGGCCTGTCGGCGCATGCCACGTTTTCGGGCGCGCTGGCGTGGCACCTGTTCTATCCCTGGCCGCAGCGTCCGGCCGGCCTGGTCGAAGAGGCCTTTGCGGAACTGGGCCGTCGCTGGCGACCGATCCTGGACGCCTTCGACGATGCAGGCGTGGACGTCTGCTTTGAACTGCATCCGGGCGAAGACCTGCATGACGGCGCCACCTTCGAGCGCTTCCTCGATGCGGTCGATCACCATCCGCGCGCCAACATCCTGTACGACCCCAGCCACATGGTCCTGCAGCAGATGGACTATCTGGCCTTTATCGACCTGTATCACGAACGCATCCGGGCCTTCCACGTGAAGGACGCCGAGTTCCGTCCCAACGGACGCGCGGGCGTCTATGGCGGCTACCAGAACTGGATCGATCGCCCCGGCCGTTTCCGTTCACTGGGCGACGGGCAGATCGATTTCCGCGCGGTATTCAGCAAGTTTGCGCAGTACGACTACCCGGGCTGGGCCGTACTGGAATGGGAGTGCTGCCTGAAGGATCCCGAGCAAGGCGCGAAGGAAGGCGCAGTGTTCATCCGCGACCACATCATCAAGGTGACGGATCATGCCTTTGACGATTTCGTGGCCACGGGTGCCGACCAGGCCTTCAATCGCCAGATCCTGGGGCTGGACTGATCCATGCGTTTCGCTTCACGCCAGAACCTTTCGCAAATCCAACCGATGGCCCAGACGAGACCACGCCATGACTGATACCTCCGGCGGCATCACCCGCCGCGAAGCGCTGGGCCGTATGGCGGCTGCGGCCGCCTTTGGCGCGACCGCGATGCTGCCTTCTGCTCATGCGTCGCCGGCCACGCCCGCGCAGGCAAAGCTCCCGGCCGGACGCCTCAAGCAGTCGTTGAGCCGGTGGACCTCCGACGAGCCGCTGCCCGCGCTGTGCAAGCGCCTCAAGCCGCTCGGCTTCGCCGGCGTGGACCTGTTGTTCACCGACGAATGGTCCACTGTGCTCGACAGCGGCCTGGCGGTATCCATGGGCTATCCGTCGCGACGCAAGGATTTCATCGCCACCGGCTTCAATGACCCGGCCAACCACGCCCTGCTCATCAAGGAGATCGAGGAAACCATTCCGCTGGCCAAGAAGGCGGGCGTGAAGAACCTGATCACCATGTTCGGCAACCGTCGTCCGGGCATCGACGACCACCAGGCACTCGACAACTGCGTGGCCGGTCTGTCGAAGATTGCTCCCTATGCCGCGGAGAACGGCATCACACTCCACGTGGAACTGCTGAACAGCAAGGTCGATCACCACGGCTACCAAGGCGACAGCACGGCCTTCGGCGTGGCCGTGATGAAGGGCATCAACTCGCCCAACGTGAAGCTGCTCTACGACATCTATCACATGCAGATCATGGAAGGTGACGTGATCCGCACCATCCGCGACAACATCGCGTGGATCGGTCACTTCCACACCGGCGGTGTTCCCGGTCGTCACGAGATCGACGGCACGCAGGAGCTGAACTATCACGCCATTGCCAAAGCCATTGCCGACCTGAATTACCAGGGGTTCATCGCGCACGAGTTCATGCCCGCGCAACCGGACCCGTTCGCCTCGTTCGCCGAAGCCATCCGGATCTGCACGGTCTGAACCCACTCGGGATTACCCATGAAACAATCGCTCAAAACCTTTGCCCTGCTTGCCCTGGCCACCGCCGTGCCCGCCGCATGGGCGCAGAGCAGCACCGCCACGAACACTGCCGAGCCCACCGACCCCAAGGCCACCGAGCAATGGGAGCCCGTGCCGAAGATCGTTACGCCGGGCCAGCAGGACAGTGCCCCGCCCTCCGATGCCATCGTGCTGTTCGACGGGCACGACCTCAGCAAGTGGGAAACGGTGAAAGACCAGTCGCCGGCAAGCTGGAAGGTGCATGACGGCATCGTCACGGTCGACAAGTCCGGCGGCAACATCCAGACCCGGCAGCATTTCAAGAACTATCAGCTGCATCTGGAATGGCGCGTACCCAAGGACGTCCAGGGCGAAGGCCAGGCTCGCGGCAACAGCGGCGTATTCCTTGCCTCCACCGGGCCGGGCGATGAAGGCTATGAGGTGCAGATTCTCGACTCGTACCAGAACAAGACTTACGTCAACGGGCAGGCAGCGAGCATCTACAAGCAGACGCCGCCTCTCGCCAATGCCATGCGCCCGCCCGGCGAATGGCAGAGCTACGACATCGTGTGGACGGCGCCGACCTTTGCCGCGGACGGGTCGCTCAAGACACCGGCCTACGTCACCCTGTTCCACAACGGGGTGCTCATGCAGAACCACACCCAGCTCGCCGGCGAAACACTCTACATCGGCAAGCCCAAGTACAAGGCCTATGCCGAGGCTGCCATCAAGCTGCAGGCCCATGGCGACAAGTCGCCACCGATCAGCTTTCGCAATATCTGGGTAAGGCCGCTGGATTAAGCACCCAAAGGAACACGGCGACGTCGCCCGGGTGACTCAGCTTGCCCGGGCTGACACACGATGAAGATCCTGAAGGGTCGTCGGAAGCAGCTCGCTGACCGTCGGATGGATATGCACCGCATGGGCCACCGTGCGGTAAGGGGCATCGGCGTACATCACGTCCAACAGGCAATGGATGGCCTCGTCGCCGCTCGCACCAAGGATGGCGGCACCGAGCAGGCGCTCGCTCTGCGCGTCCACCACCACCTTCATGAACCCCTGCGTCTCGCCACGCTCAATGGCCCGGCCGACGCGCGCCATGGGCCGCACGCCCACCTGCACGTCGTAGCCACGCTGTAACGCCTCATGCTCGGTCAGGCCGATGCGCCCCAGCGGCGGGTCGATATACAGGGCATACGCCGGAATGCGGTCGGCAATCTTGCGCGGCTCACCATCCAGTACGTTGGCGGCAACGATCTCGTAGTCGTTGTACGAGGTATGGGTGAACCCTCCCCTGCCATTGCAATCGCCCATGGCCCAGATGCCTTCGATGCTGGCGCGGCATTGGTCGTCCACCACGATGTAACCGTGCTCATCGGTCTCGACACCCGCCTTGTCCAGGCCAAGATCGTCCGTATTGGGGCGACGACCGACGGCCAGCAGCAGGTCGGTACCGCGGATCTCCATGCGCGGATCGGCGCACCGGGCGATCACGCCGACATCGCCGGCCTTGCCCTGCAGCTCGATGCACTCAGCCCCCAGATGGAGTGCGATGCCTTCGCGCTCGAGTATCTCGACAATGGCCGCGGAAACATCCTCGTCTTCGCGCGGCAGCAGGCGATCGCTGCGCTCCACGATGGTGACCTCGGCACCGAACCGCCGGAACATCTGGCCGAATTCCAGCCCAATGTAGCTGCCTCCCACGATGATCAGATGGCGTGGCAGGGTTTTCAGATCCATCACGCCGACATTGGTGAGGTAAGGCACGCTATCGATGCCCGGAAACGCCGGCGTGGAGGCGCGCGCACCCACGTTCAGGAAGATCTGACCGGCCTCGATGACGTCATCGCCGATGCGCAAGGCGTGGGCCGACTCGAACCGGGCATGCCCTCGAATCAGGGTGACATTCGGCATGCCTGCCACCCAGCTCTCTACATTGGTGCGCGACCGTTCGGAAATACCCCGGGTGCGCTTCCATACACCTTCCATGTCGACGGCCACCTCACCGCCGGTCGATACGCCGTAGTCGCCGGAACGCCGAGCCATGTGCGCCACGTACGCGCTGGCCACCATCGACTTGGTCGGAATGCAACCGGTGTTGACGCAGGTGCCTCCCATCAGCTTGCGCTCGACCAGCGCCACGCTGCGGCCCGCCGCACTCAGCCGCTGTGCCAGCGACGGCCCAGCCTGCCCGGCACCGACAACAACTGCATCGAATCGTCTGCTCATCACCGCCGCCCGCCGCATGGAATGCGCAAGCGTTGCACCGGAGGGTGCAAGGAACCGTCAATGACCGGCCCGGCGGCACCGGATAGCAGGGCACGGCACGGCGAAGCAACGCAACTTATTGCTTCACATCGATCTCGTTGGTGACTTCCTTGACGCCGGCCATCTTGCGGACAAGGGCATCGATCTTCGATTTCTCCGCATCGCTCTTGACGGGCCCGCGCAAGACCACGGCGCCCTCCGCCACGATGACAACCACGTGGTGCGCGGCATCGGACAGGGACGCATCATTGGCGATGGCCTGACGCACCGCTGCCTGCAGCCGTGCGTCCTCCGAGCTGTGGACCTGCGATGCCGCCTGATGCGGAGGCGCCGACGACGGCGCCGCCTGGAACGCCATGGCCTGACCCATGGCCAGCCATACCCAACCCATGATCATCCAACGCTTCATGATCCAGCCTCGCGACACGAACGATGTCGTTCCTTCGGCCCATTAGTCGCTGTCAGGCGTGAATCACGCGTGCAATGAATCTTCGGAGGGCGGTAAGAAGGCACGGACACTGCCGCCGGAACTCAGAAACGCGCCTCCAGCTGCTCGACGAGGGCGCGAATCTGAACCAGCTGGTCAACGATGGCATCCCTGCGCTGGGACAGGGTTTCATGCTCGCTGGATTCCAGCGTTTTCGGATCGATCAAACGCAGTGAGCCCACCAGTCGATGAATGAGTTCACGCTGCGTCTCGACGTCGCCGGTGGCGATGGCTGCATCCAGCCGCGTGATATCGGCGTGCCCGGCATCCAGCAGCCCCTCAAGCAGGCCCTTCAGCTGGGCCTCGGAACCGATCACACCCGCCAGATAGGCCAGCTGATCCTGACCTGACGACGGCCCGCCGGCATCTTCACCGGCCTGTAGTCCCGAGATCTTCTGGCGCAGCTCGTCCAGCTGCACGGGCTTGGCCAGGAAGTCGTCCATGCCGGCCTTGCGGCATTTCTCCACCTGCTCAGGCAAGGCGCTGGCCGACAGCGCAATGATGGGCAGGTGCGCTTGGGTGGCCACTTCCGATTCGCGAATGCGCTGGGTCAACGCGTAGCCATCCAATACCGGCATGTGGCAGTCGGTGATGAGCACGTCGTAATGGCCGGCCGCCAGTGCCTCCCATGCCTGCTGTCCATCCTCGACCACCGTATGGTCATAACCGAGCAGATCCAGCTGCCGCTCGATCACCACCCGGTTGATGGGGTGATCCTCTGCCACCAGCACGCGCACATGGCGTGCGCTGTCCGGTGACGCCACCGGCTTCGCCGGACGTTGCGGCTGCAGGCCGAGTACCAGGCGACAGGCGTCCACGCTCGAACGCCAGAGCAGCGGGCTGCCACACAACATGACTTTGCCATCCTCGACATAGAAACCTCGGGGATCGGTTTCCGGCAGCACATGGATGGCCGGCACCCCCGGCACGGCCACGCCCTGCTCGATCAGGAGTGCATCGGCGATATAGATATCCGCATCAACCCCCGTGAACTCCGCCACATCCTCGGGATCGACCTCCATGGTGCCCATCCCCATGGCAGAAAGCGTATTGGCCAGCTCGCGCTCCAGCATGCCGTCACGCGTACACACCAGGGCGCGCTTGCCGGCAAGATCGGGAATGGCTGTTGCGTTCTGCAGCACCGGCAAGGTCACCTCGAAAACCGCTTGCGTGCCACCACCGGCCTCGCTGCTGAGGCGGACGTCGCCGCCCATCATGTGCGCAAGCCGGCGGCAGATGCTCAGCCCCAGCCCGGTACCGCCGAAGCGGCGTGTGGTGGATGCTTCAGCCTGCGTAAAGGGCTGGAACAGGCGATTGAGCTGGTCGGTCGAAATACCGATGCCCGTATCCGTCACGCCAAAGCGCAGCCGCTGACCGCCGTCCACCGTACCCACCACGTCCACGCGAAGCTCCACATGGCCCACCGAGGTGAACTTCAGTGCATTGCTCAGCAGGTTGTTGATGATCTGTCGTATGCGATTGGCATCGCCCCGGTATTCGGACGCCAGGCGCCAGTCCAGCACCAGGTAGATGTGTATGTCCTTCTGCTGGGCGCGGGCTATAAAGGTACCCATGGCGCCATCGGCCAGCTTGCGCAGGTCGAACGGCCGTGGCTCCAGCTCGAGCTTCTCTGCCTCGATGCGCGAGAAATCCAGGATGTCATCGAGGATCTGCAGCAAAGCCAGGGCCGAATCCTGCACCATCCCAACCATGTGCGACTGCTCGGGGTTGAGGGGCGTTTTCGACAGCAGCTCGATCAGGCCAAGCACGCCGGCCATGGGCGTGCGAATTTCGTGGCTCATCATGGCCAGGAAGGCGCTCTTGGCGGCCACGGCGGCTTCGGCCGTGGCCTTGGCCTCCACCAGCGCCCGCTCCTGCTCCTTCAGCAGGGTGACGTCCGCGCAATAGACGCTCCAGAAATAGCCCCCGCCACCGGTGGGCTTGAGCTCGCCACCCAGGGTGCGGATCCAGCGAGTGACACCATCCACGACCACGCGAAACTCGACAACCTCTGCATGGTGCGAGCGCGATGCACGCACCACCATGGCCCGCACTGCGTCCCGGTCTTGCTGCTGTGCAGTGTCCAGCGGACTGGCCGCGCCGGACAGGATGTCCGCGTGCGACATGCCGAACAGCGCGCGTGTCGGGCCGCTGACGTACTCGCACGTATATCGTTCGGACGCATCGATATGCAGCCGCATCACCACGCCCGGCAGATTCTCGTTGGTATCGACCAGCCGCTGCTCCGACGCGCGCGCGCGGGCTTCGGCGACGCGCATGCGCTTGTAGGCAAAACCGATGACGGCGACCACGGAGGCACTGATCGCCAGGCCGAGCAATACCCAGCCCCAGGGGGCGCCATAGTTGTAGTCGGCGCGCAGCCAATGGCTGCGCATGGCCTGGCGCTGGCTGTCCTTCAGGTTGCCAATCACATTGTCGATCAGGCCAGCCAGCCGTGCCTTGTCACGGCTGATACCCATGGTGAAATCCTGATCCAGCCCTGCTGGCGCCACCACATGCAATGAGGCCGCATAACGGTCGCGTATAAGCGCATCGATGGCCGGCAAGGTACCGATGTAGGCGTCGACTTGACCATCGGACAGCCGCTTGAGTCCTTCCTCGTTGCTGACCACCGGCACCAGGTCGGTACGCGGCAGCAACATCTTCAGGCTGCTGATGAGCCCGGCCTCTTCGCGTACCGCCACCCTCCTTCCACGCAGATCTTCCGGGCCGGCGATGGCCGGTCCGCCAAGGCGTGACACGATCACTTCGGGGAAACGTTCGTAGGCGCGGGTAAACGCCATGCTGGACGGGTCGTAATCCGCCGGCATGGCGGCAGCCACCAGGTCGACTTCCTTCGCTGCCACTCGTCGCTGAAGTTCATCCAGGTCGCGGGCGGGCACGAACTCCAGCCGCAGCCCGAGCTCACTCTTGATCAGCGAAAGATAGTCGCTGGACAGGCCGTCGAGCGCGCCATCCTTGTCCATGAAACTGTAGGGGTAACGATCTGCCTCATAACCCACGCGCAACGTGCCGAGTTGGGCAAGCCAGCGACGATCGTCCTCGGTGAGGCTACGCCCATGGGCAATAGGTGATGACAAGTCCGCACTGTAGCCCCAGCGTGCCTTCAGATCGGAGAGTTCGTCGTCGCTGATCGATGCCTCCGCCTTACGCAGGATGGCCGCGAGCATGGCCTGGTCGCGCGGCACCGCCAGCGACGCCTTAAGGGTGCCCATGTCCGGCAGACGGGCCAGGATGCTCAGGTCGTCACGTTCACGTTCGGCCAGCAGCCAGCGGGTTCGACCAGGGGTACCGATGAACGCATCGGCCTGCCCCTGCGCGACCATGTCCAGCGCCTGCCGCGCGTCGTCGGCATACACCATGGTGGCGTCGGGAAACCGCTGTTTGATCCGCTGATTGAAATATTTGCCGAAGCGCTCGGTAGCTATGCGTGCGTGCGCCAGGCTGCTCTCGTCGAGAATCTGCAGGTCGCCCTTGCGCGCCGCCATGACGAAGCCCGATTCCACGTAAGGCTTTAGGTACTCAAACCGGCTGTTTCGCCCGTACGGCTGGGCCACCAGCAGGTCGAACGGGACGGGTTTGTCCACGTCGTCGAAAGCTACGTAATCCCATTCGGTAAAGGGACGAAACTGCAAGCGCAGCCCCACCCGGCTGGCCAGTCGTTTCGCATAGTCCACGCCAAAACCATCCGGGGCGCCAGCCACCCAGGCTTCCAGCGGAAAGTGATTCCCGGCATACACGCCCACCTGTATCACCGGATGAGCCGCGATCCACGCGGATTCCTGCGGCGACAGTTCAACCCCGGCCGTCGATGCGGCGCGTGCGCCAGACACCAGCAAGAACAACACGACCAGCGCAGTCAGCCAGGTTCGCACCTTGCGCGACCGCACACCGACGCTTGGTCGATGCCAGGAATCCTGCAGATTGGCACTGGCCACCGGCCGCCTGCGATGCATAAACGCCCCGGACTTCTCTGAACTGAGATATCAGAATAAGTGTCGTATGCGAGACCCATCCATGAGATTTATCCGAATTGCCCTTGGCGACCGTCGCCGCAGACATCGGGATGGCTATTCTTGCCATCTACTTCCAGATCACCCTTTTCGCCTGCCATGTCCATTCGAGCCTTTCTCGCCGACGATCACCCCATCGTGCGCGCCAGCGTCAGCATGGAGATCAGCCGCATGAGTGATGTCCATGTTGTTGGTGAAGCTTCCACTGCCGACGAACTCATCACGTTCATCCGCACCGGTGCATGCGACCTTCTGGTCACGGACTTCAACATGCCAGGCAACATCGATGAAGACGGACTGGCCATGCTCGACGCCATCCGGCGACTGCAGCCCACGCTTCCGGTGATCGTATTGACCATGCTCACCAATTCCGCCCTGCTTCGCGCCATCCACGAACGCGGCATTGCAGGCATCGTGATCAAATCCGATGGCATGAGCGAGCTTGCCTCCGCCCTGCGGGCTGTCGTGGCTGGCGACATCTACGTTAGCGCAAATGCCCGGGCCCTGTTCCAGACTGCCACCCGGCGGGATGCCGCGGCACCAGGCATGGCCCTGACCGATCGCGAAGCCGAGGTCCTGCGCCTGTTCGCCTCTGGCCGTACGGTTTCCGAAATTGCCGTCCAGCGTGGGCGCAGCGTAAAAACCATCAGCCACCAGAAGATCAGCGCCATGAACAAGCTCGGGTTGCGCAACGACCCAGAGCTTTACACGTATGCGCACGAACATGGACTGTGCTGATTACCTAAGTACATCCGCTTAGGTAGCTGAGCATACGTTGACTGGCCGCCATAAGGCGGCCTTCTTCTTTTGGATAGCTCATGGCCAAAAGATGGCGACAGATTCTACAGCCCCGACTACACCTCACACGGGACAGCCATATGTACCAGCAACCAATCAGTTGAATCCATACAAGCCTTATCCTCTACATCGAAAGGTAGACTATGAATCAATCGACACTCAAATAAGAAGCCGCCTGTGCGGCCTCCTATTTTGCGGACTAACGGGCACTGGTAGATAACCAACCAATGGGCATCGGTAAAGCCCCCCCTGTTACCTAGCGAAGATCGTACCGTTCTGCTGCTGGCAAACATTTAGTGTTGCGCTGATCATCTGGCCAGTGGTGGTATCCACAAGACCAGCGGCAGTGATGAAAGACCCGCCGGGCGGCGTGGACGGGAGACACCCAAAGTTCGCATTGTATTCGTCGTGCTTCCCGATGTAGATGTTTGTTCCTTTCCAATTCACGCTCATGGGACGCCCAGCATAAGTTGCCGTGCAATTCCCTCCCCATCCATCGTCGCACTCCAGCTTCATGCTCTGGATCCCGACTGTGTCAACAGTCGACTGCGACTTCGCAAATACTGGGCTGCTTATCGAAGGACAGACTTGGACTGTCACCCCCGCCTTCTTGCCGGTAGTCAGATCTACGGGACCAGAAGCAGTGATGAACGATCCACCGTTTGGCGCGGTAACACAAGAGAAATTCATGGCTGAAAACCGAGATGCAGCTATATCCATATTTACGTTTACTCCCTCCCACGTAGACGCCAATGGCGCCCCGTCATACGTCGCCTGGCAATTTCCCCCAACGGCGCTCTGGCACGAGAGTTCTATGCTTTGGGGACCCGCCTGTGCAGAAGTCGGGAATGACACAACGGATAACGTCAAGGCTAACAACGACAGACCCACTACTTCACCCTTCATAGTTCAATCCTTTCCTTTGATGTTCTTCAAACTCAATTGATGACATACAGCGGGATTGCGGAGATCGGCAAGGCTTAGAGAAATTAATCTCGCGATGAGGCCTCCTCGGCATCTAGCCTATTCAGTGGCACATCACATTGGTTACATCGAGAATTGACACCTGCCCCTTGGACCGGGCGGGCAGCTGATAATTGACCCGGCACTGCTCGTGATCTGAGTCTCCCCAGTGCACGGTGAGCACACCGCCTTCTTCCGCTCCGCGCACGAACATCTGTCCACCCTGGCCAACGGTGCCCACACTGTTGCCGTTGGCGTCGATCACCTCCGCACCGAACGGAAGCACCTCCCCGTTGGGCTGCGTGGCACGAATCAGTGCCGCGCGGCCCGATACGGTATTGAACTTCAACGGCACAACGGCGCCGGCGCGTGGCGCCGTCTGAAGACGCGTAGTCTGAAGCTCCACGTCCATCGACGTACTGGTGGGATCCAGCGTCACGTCGTTCATGCGGTAAGGCATGAGGCTGGTGGCTACCGCATAGCCTCGACCGTCGATCTTGGTTTGCCCGCTGCTGGAAACGCGGGCGCCCTTGGCATCGGGAGCCTCAATAATGGCAATGGGACTGTTGAGGTCGATCTGCGGGGCCAGCGTGACGCCGCCACCGTGTACGACGACGCCACCCGAAGCACCCACCGACCCCTGCTGGTAGTGGCTGGAGTACGAATAGCCCGCATTGAGGTTTCCATAAGCGGCCTGCCAACCCATGTTGCCGCTGGCGGTGGTGCTGCTATTGCTGTTGCCGGTATCGGCGTAGTTGACGTTGGCGTTGTAGTTGTACTGGCTGCGATCACCGAACGTGCCATTGATACCCACACGATCGTTGTTGCCCATGGTGTCATCGTGCTGCAGGGCAGCCGACAGCATGGGCGCGTTCTTGGACGAGGGACCACCAAGCGGTATGGAGATATTGAGGCCGAACTGGTTGTCGTAGCGCCCACCGCGAAACACGGGGCTGGAGGTGTAGGTACGACTGGCGGTCAGGCCGTAGTTCACGCGGCGATAGGTATTGCTATAGCCCAACTGGTAAGTGGTGGCATCGGGCATGCCGTTCCAGTAGGTATTGCGCGAGCCGTTGAAATAGAGCTGGCCGTACTTGCCGCCGAAATCCTGGTTGAGCGTCACCTGGATGCGCTGTCTGGAGCGAAGCACCGTGGGTGCTGCCCAGTCGACACTATGCATGGAGGTCAGCTGGTCCTGCGTCTGGACAGCATCGCTCAACGTCAGGAACTTGCTGTTGGAGTAGCGATACGAGGCCACCGCAAGCGTGGTGCCTGAGGTTGGAATCGCCTTGGAGTACGACAGGCGCGCGCTGTACCCCGACAACGAGTTGTCGGCACCCTTGAAGGTGGTATGCGAATTGGTGACGTCGAGCGCGAACGCACCCACCGGCGTGTTGACCGCCGCACCGCCAAGGTAGGAGTGGTACAGATCGCGATAGGTGGATTGCACGCCGGCATACAGCGTCAGCCAGTTGGTGATGCCGCGCTGGTAGGTACCTTCCACGAAGTACGGCTTGCCGTTCTGTAGCGTGGTGTCACGCACCTGGCCGTCGGTGATGGCCCAGCGACTGACGCCCGGGCGCAGCAGCATGGGGACAGCCGAGTACGGCACGGAGAAGGTATGGGTAGAGCCATCTGCCTCGAATACCGTGACGTTGAGGTCGCCGCCGTAGCCCGTCGAATACAGGTCATTGATGACGAACGGACCGGGAGCCACCGTAGTCTCGTACAGCAGGTTGCCGTTCTGCCGAACCTCCACGCGGGCCTGCGTGTTTGCCACGCCGCGCACCACTGGCGCAAAGCCCTGCTGCGAATCGGGCAACATGCGATCGTCGCTGTAGACGGTGGCACCACGGAATGGCGTGGTATCGAACACGATGCCCTGTGTATAGCTGTCGCCCACGGTGAACTGGGCTTTCCACTTCGTAATGTCGTGGGTCGCCGTAGTATTGAAGTTGTGCCAGGTGGTGCGACCGGTCTTCTGGTCCCATTGCCCCGTCTCCACGCTACGGACACGCCACCCCGCCACATTCAGGCCAAGATTGAGACCCAGATACGCATTGATGTCGTTGTAGCGGTAGCCGGTACTGCTCGCGGGCGAATAGCTACCGATCTGCACGGGTACATAGGCACCCGTGTTGCTCAGCATGTAGTTGCCGGTACTGCTCGGCACGTAGACGCCACCCGGCCCCTGCGTATAGTACGTACCGCTCTGCACCTGGACGGGCGTACCGTCCGTGCTGATCGCATTGCCGCCGCTCGCCCGGGGCCCGCTGTAGCTCTGGTTGACGGAGTAGGCGTTGAAGTTGTAGCCCAGCAGGAAGGCCGCTTCGCCCTGATCCCACAACTCCGGACTGACGTAGCCGCGCGCTCGCTTGAGCAGGGACGCCTGCGGAATGGACACATCCAGGCGAAGCTCGCCCATGTCCATCGTTACGGTGGCTTCCGGACTGACATCACTCATGGAAATGCAGGGGTTCTGCGGATTGACGACGGTCGCGTCGAGCTTGCCGACATCAACCCCCATTGTCACCAGATCGGCATAGTGGAAGCATGGCTGTGCGTTCTTCAGGCCATCGACGGCGCGGAACTGGACGTTCTGGCGCGAGATCCGCCCCTCGTTGACATAGATGTCGACGTTGTAGCTTCCCGGCAGAACGGTGACGCCGTTTTCGAAGCGTGACACGTCGACGGTCGACTTGCCCGTCCCGATAAACGCCTCGCTGAACTGCACAGAGCCGGGTTCTGCACTTGCCGGCTCGAGGGCCGCGGCACTGGCCGGCTCAATGCCTGCAGCCGCAGCAAATGCAAACCCCGGAACCATGCCCAGGGCACCGAGCACCGACCATGCAAGCAGCCGGGGACGAAAAGTCTCGTGCGGACATTCCCTTCCCTGCGAAGTCGAACGATTGTGCCTCAGCATGACCATGTTCTTCCCTGCGGTGCGTTTTTTGGGCAAATGCTGCTCGTCCAGGCGCCAAAGGCAGCCTGGTCAGGTGAGCAACTTGAATGAATGTGCAGCGAACAAGGCCTGTCGGGACGGCCTTGACGCGCCCTAAATCAGCGGGTGTAACTCACGTCGTGTTCGTTGAAGCCGCCGTAGTCGTTGATCACCGTAACCACCAGCTTGTTGCTGGCGTCCGGGGCACCGGTGACAGGTGTGGTCGCTTTGCCCATGGCTGGACACATGCCGCCCTTGCTTACCGACTGCACCGGCGCCGAGCCTTTGAAGGTCACGTCGCTGAAAGACACGTTGAACGGCGTGTTATTGGTGCACTCCACC
Source organism: Dyella telluris (assembly GCF_014297575.1). Taxonomy (NCBI): domain Bacteria; kingdom Pseudomonadati; phylum Pseudomonadota; class Gammaproteobacteria; order Lysobacterales; family Rhodanobacteraceae; genus Dyella; species Dyella telluris. The sequence continues at coordinate 4,828,637 of NZ_CP060412.1, forward strand.
AAATAGCCTTTCGCGTCCTGCAAGATATGCCAGCTTGCCTGGTCGGCAGCACTATCCGGACTACCCTGAAGGCCCTTCGGCCGATAGAAGAGCTTCATGCGCGAACGCACGGCAAGCTGCATGTAGTTTTCCGCGTGATCCGAGCCGGCTTTTGGTTTGGGAGGAATCTCCAGAACATTCAGCCAGAACACTGTCTCGCGATCCTGCGGCAGCTCTGCACCAGTAAACATGATGCGCAATGTCTGTCCTTTGCCAGGATCCACTCGCGCCATTGGCGGCGTGATCAGGAACGGGGCCTTGCTGGTATCCGGCCTGGTGCTGGCATCACCCTCGTCAACCCATGCCTGGATAAGACGGGTTTCCTTGCCGTCATTGACCATGCTGAGGGATACCTCACGCTGATCGGCGGGATACACCACGCGGGTGCCATTGATGGTGATGCCGGCATGCACTGCGCCAGCACCAGCGACTGACAATGCAACGGCGAAGAGGGTACTGCCAAAGACTTTCATGTTGCTGCTCACTTGGCTAAGGGCACAAAGGCGATTACGACAAGGCAGGGCCGGATAGTCCGGCCCTGCCGCCGAAGGCCTGAGCAGGCGATCAGTTGTACTGCATGGAGTACGTCATGACCGTACTGACCGTACCAGCGCCCACCGTGCCCCCCTTTGCCAGGTAGCGGCCAACGTAGTTCAGCGTGGCCGTATTGCCGGCAATGGTGGCGGCCGGCTGGTTGTTGGCGGCAATCACAGTAGCGCCATTCGTGACAGCTGCATTGACGGCCAGATTGATCGCCTTGTTATTCGCCGGATTGACCATCTGTACTTCCACATTCGTCGCGGATCCATTGATGTTCTTGAGAGCACCGGTACTTGCATCGAGTGCCGGTGTGGAGGCGGTCTCCACCCACAGAGCAGCCGTCTTGCCGTCTGTGCACTTCGTGCCACCACCAAGAATCAGGGAGAAGGCCGTCTCGCCGGCGGTCGCACCGTCAGACGGGAATGCGGATGTGCTGACGGTCGGCAGAGTCACCGTGATGTTGCCGGTACCAGTGGCAGCACCACCACCGGTGATGGTGCAACTGGTATCAGTAATGGTGCCGTTGAAGGTGATGGTGCCATCTGCGGCGGAAGCGTGCTGCGGAGCCAGCGCGACGAGACCGAAGGTCGCGGCGAGAACCGCGGAAAGAACGCTCTTCTTCATGACGTAGTCCTTTGACTTGAATGTGTCTGCCTTCCAGGGATCGGCTGGAACTTTGGTGTGCGCGCCTCGTGATCCAGAGTCCCTTTGCAGGAGAGGCGGCAAGCCGTGCAGGTCATCCCGCATCGACTGGTACATGATCACGAACTGAACACCGCCAGAGATATCGGGAAAATCCGACAAGTTCGTCGTCAAGGAAGACAAGTTTTGTCAGTACAAACGTTCCAGCGCCACCGTATTGACTGCAAAGTCGAGAAAGGACCGTCGAGGCAGGAAAATTCGTACGAAACACCAGAGCGTTCTGGCAAAAAAAATGCGGGCACGGGAACGAAAAAGGCCTTGAAGGAAAATCCTTCAAGGCCTCGATGTTCACTGAGTTAATGAAGCGCCGATCATGCGCTCCCCAGGTCACCTGACCATCACGCGATGGAAAAGCCATCGCGCAACGACCAGTCAGAAACGGCGCATCACGGCTGCCCCAGCCACTCCACCTCGGACAACGCGACACCCTTCGAAGCACCGGCACCTTCTGCACGCCACCGGTAATGGGCGTAGCTTCCCGGGTGTGCCACCGCAAACGCGCGGGTCTGTCGGCGCCAGGGGAAGGCCTCGTCATGCCGTGTATCGAGCGCCACCCAGTGCACGCCATCGCTTGAACCCTCGAACGTCCACGCCTTGGGATCGTGCCCCGCCTGTGCCGACGAGGTGAGCGTATACAGGGCCACCTGTTTGGGCTGCTTCAGATCCAGCTGCACCGTCGCCTCGGAACCACGCAAGGTCGCCTCGGTATCGGAGGTGTTGTCGCTAAGTGCACGGCCAGCGGCAGCATCGCCGGGAACCTTTACCTGAGCGCCATCGCTATCGGCGAAGTCACGCAAGGGTGCGGGCGCGGCATTCCCGGTGGTGATCGAAGGCAGTCTTGCCTCACCTTCGGCGCTGCCCCATGCGGACGGCTTCTCGCCCATGCGGAAATCGAGCACGGCGCCGTTGGCGAGATCGGCGTGGGCCAGCCAGCTCCGGTCGTACGCCTTGCCATTGAGCGTCACGCCCTGGATGTAGCGGTTGCGATCGCTCACTTCCGGTGCGCGGATGTCGATGGTCTTGCCGTTCTCCAGATGGATGATCATGTGCGGAAAGTACGGCGCGCCGATGGCGTATGTAGGCGTACCCATGCGCAGCGGATAGAAACCGGCGGCACTGAATACCCACCACGCGGACATCTCGCCGTTGTCTTCGTCGCCCGGGTAGCCCTGCCCGATTTCACTGCCCACGTAGAGACGCGACAAGGCATCGCGCACCTTGTCCTGCGTCTTCCACGGCTGGCCGGCCAGGTCGTACATGTAGAGGATGTGGTGGGACGGCTGGTTGCTGTGGCCGTACTGGCCCATGCGTACGTCACGCGCCTCGAGCATTTCGTGAATGATGCCGCCGTAGGCACCCACGTTGAATGCCGTGCCGGCACCGAAGAACGCATCAAGCTTCTTCGCCAGCCCTTCGGTGCCGCCGTAGAGATTGGCCAAGCCCTGCCCGTCATGCACGCCGTCGAAGCTCATGTTCCATGCATTGGTCTCGGTGTAGTCACCGCCCCAGGCTTTCGGATCGAACTGCGCCGCATCGATGCGCCACGAGCCATCGGGCTTGCGGCCGATGAAGAAGCCCGCGTCCGCATTGAACAGGTTGGTGTAGCCCAGCGAACGGCTGCGGAAGTACCGGGCGTCGTCTGCGTAGTGGGCGGCATAAGGGTCGCCCGCTTCATGATCGCCAGCCAGCGTCTGCGCCAGCTCGCTGATGCCGAAGTCGTTGAGGTAACCGGCCATGGACCACGACAGGCCTTCGTCGGTGCTGTTGTCGACGTAACCGTGGAACACCGAACGCTCGATGCCCTTGCGCCCGGCACCCGGCACATCGCTGACCACGGTCGCATCCTTCAGGGCCGCCTGGTAGAACGAGCGCACGTCGAAGTTGCGGATGCCTTTGTTCCAGGCATCGGCAAACGCAACATCCGAACTGGTGCCCACCATCAGGTCGGCATAGCCCGGTGAAGACCATCGCGCGATCCAGCCGCCATCGCGGTACTGCTGCACGAAGCCGTCGATCATCTCGCCCGCCTGCTTTGGCGTCAGCAAGGCATACGCCGGCCAGGCGGTGCGGTAGGTGTCCCACAGGCCGTTGTTCACGTAGGGCTTGCCGGCAAGCACGCGCGCGCCGGTCTGCGTGGGTGTGCTGGCGCCGGTTGCCGCCGAGAACGGGCTGGCATAGCGATAGTCGGGATGCTCAGCCGTGCCGACGTTCTCGTACGCCTCGTTCGGATACAGGAACAGGCGATAGAGGTTGGAGTACAGCGTGACCTTGTCGCGGGCGCTGGCACCGGGAATCTCGATACGACCCAGCAACTGGTTCCACTGCTGCGCTGCCCGCTTCTGCACGCTGTCGAAGGTGTCGTCGCTGCTGATCTCCTGCGCCAGATTGCGCTTGGCCTGTTCCAGGCTGATCAGCGAGGTGGCCATGCGCATGGTCACGGTCTTGTCGGCGTGCGTATCGAAACCGAACCAGGCGGCGACGTTGTCACGCCCCTGCCCTGTCAGGCGTCCGCTTTCGGTAACGGGTCGATCGAACGTGGCATAGAAGAACAGGCGCGTCGCGCCGGTCGAAAGGTGGCTGGCTACATCGGAATAGCCACTGATGCTGCCGTGCGCCGCGTCCAGCTCGACGCCGCCCTTGTCGTTGCGGTTGTCGAACACCAGCTGCGAGCGGTCACCCTTGAAGGTAAAGCGCATCATCGCGGCATGGTCGGTCGGCGTCATGGCCGTGGTGATGCCGTTGTCGAAGGTGACCTGATACAGGTCGGCACGCGCGATTTCGTGGTCGTGCGTAAATGGCAGCGAGCGCGCATCGCGATCCAGCGACGGCGCGCCGGTGGCCGCGGCGGCCGGCATCACCTGGAACGTCTGGCGGTCACCCATCCACGGGCTGGGTTCGTGGCTCAGCGCAAACGCCTGGATGCGCGGGTGGTTATCCGCGCCGTTGCGATCCTGGTACTGATAAATCCAGTCGGAGCCGGCCTGCGTGGTCGGCGTCCAGAAATTGAAGCCATGCGGCAGCGCGACCGCCGGAAAGTTGTTGCCACGCGAAAAGTGCGCGTTGGCATTGCTGCCGCGGCGCGTGTCGACATAGGTGTTCGGCGCGGCGTCTGCGCTGGCCTGCGCGACATCGGCAAGACGCAGGTCATCGATATAGCCGTGGAAGGCTTCGGCGCCCTTGGGCGCGTCCTCGACCAGTTCGATGGCCGCCACCGTCTTGCCATGGGCTACCGCGCCCACGTCGATATCCAGGGCATTCCACTGGTTGTCGTGCAGCACGCGCGAATCGCCCTGTGCGGCTGCGCTGGCGAGCACACGGTGCTGGTCCATGGCCTTGAGCGAAGAAAGCCGCGTGCCGTCGGTGAACAGCAGATCCACGGCCACATACTGCGCATTGCCGCTCGCCTTGCCGGAGGCATCGGCGGGAAGCACCACGTAGGAGAGACGCGTGGATGCCGTGACCGGCTGCTTCAGCCGATAGAGCGTGGCGCGGCGCTCGCGCTGCTCACTCACGGCATCGGCGTCATAACGAAGGGTACGGACGCCGGTAAAACCGACGCCCGGCCGGGAGGTGAGGGATTCCTCCTTGCCGGGGCCGGGTACCACGCTCATTCGCCAGCCCGGGAGGCTGGCCGATACCGGTTGGGCATCTCCCGTCTCGAAGGACGTGGAAAAACCCTGATTCGGGACTGCTGCCTGCGCCCATGACGCCAGGCCTAGCGACAAGCTGCTCGCCAACAACAACGAACCTGCGTACCACCCCTGTCCTGCTGACGAGCAACGTCCCATGTACTTTCTCCCCGGGCGACCGCGGAGCGGTCTATTTGTAGCAATTGGATCGATCTAATTCAACCATCCAAAAAAACCCGCCGACCGAATCCGGAATCCGGATGCGCCGCAACGGGGCCTGCACCGGACTGTAGCGTGCCTCCATGCCGGGATGCTTGCTGCGGCGCAAAACCAGCGCCCGGGCTGTGACGGGCGACAACCCAGCGCCAGGCGCCCTTGGTTTTACCCGGATCTTATTGACCGTCGTAAATATACCCGGGTATATTTCGCGCCCACCGGCGCCCGTGCCGGCCCTGAGGAACTGCCCGCATGGAACTGAAATCCCCCTGCCTGGAACCCACCGAAGCGGCGGGTCGCGCCTTTGTCATGCGCGGCATGACCGGCAACGTCGTGATGCTCAATCTGCTGCGCTTCCGTGAGATCGCCGACTACTCGGCAACGCCCGAACTGTCGCCGCCATCGCCCATCTCCGGTGAAGCAGCCTTTCACCGCTATATCGCGCACACGCTGCCCTTCCTGCGCGCATCGGGAGGAAGCGTGGACTTCCTCGGCAGCGGCGGGCCCTTTCTCATCGGCCCTGCCGATGAACGCTGGGACATGGCCATGCTGGTCAGGCAACGCAGCGTTGAATCGTTCCTGGGCTTCGCCACGCACCCGGCCTATCTGGCGGGCATCGGGCATCGCACGGCGGCGCTTGAGGATTCACGACTGCTACCGCTCACGGAGTTGCCGCAATGACCCACGCACGAATAACACCACACGACGAACGAAACGTCCGCCTGCTTCGCCGTCACTGGCAATGGCTTGAGGCACAGCCGCGAGGTGTGGATGCCACGTTGCGCCGGATGGTGGACATGGCGCGCAAAGATGCCGATGGCCGCTACCGCGCCGAACGCGCCAGGGAAACCTGTTACCTGGCGATGCGCGACCTGGCTGGCGATCGCCCGCGCTTCGAAGAAGCCGTGCGCGCCCTGTTCGCGAACGACATCGCGCGATGCCATCGCGAGATCGCCGCGTGGCCACTGCCCGAGCGCACCCGCATTATCGAACTGATGGATGTCATCGACGCCGATGACACCACCGCAGGAGAAGCGTGATGGATCGCGCCAGGCGCAAGAAACTCGTGCAGGCCTACAAACTGGCGCTGCCACCGATGGGCATCTTTGCCATTCGCAATCTGGTCACGGGCAGGATGCTGATCGACCAGAGCAACCACGTTACGGGAACCCTCAACCGCCATCGCACCGAGCTGAAACTGGGTACGCATCGCAACCGGGCCCTGATGGACGACTGGCGCATGCATGGCGAAACCGCCTTTGCCTTCGAGGTGCTGGAAACCATCGACGAACGGCCCGAGCCCGACTTCGACTACCGGGGCGAGCTGGAACGAAGGCTGGCGATATGGCGCACGCAACTACCCACCGGGTCGCCCGCCTCCTATCTTTGATATGGCGCCGCCACAAAAAACCTCAGCCCCAGCCCGTCATTCCGGCGAAGGCCGGAATCCAGTGCACGGGTGCGCGGTTTTCGTGATGAAGTTGATCAGCGCTTCGCGAAAGCCTAGCGATATCGCCTCTGGATTCTGGCCTGCGCCGGAATGACGAGCTGAGGGAACGGCAAGTCCCGCATGCCGCTCCGGGCATTCCCGGGCCGGCGCAAACACACCGTCCTTGCACGCGCTGCGCGACCATGCCGCCCTCGCGTTTGCCTCGCCCGACATAGTTCCGTATCGTTGAACTAAGGAACATACCCTTCTCCCCCAACCTACGCAAAGAGGTTCCCCATGGAATATCGGCATTTGGGCGCATCGGGTTTCAAGGTGCCCGTACTCAGCTTTGGCACGGGCACGTTTGGCGGCAAGGGCGAGTTCTTCGGCGCCTGGGGCAATACCGATGTCGCCGAAGCCAAGCGGCTGGTGGATATCTGTCTCGACGCCGGGCTCACCATGTTCGACAGCGCGGACATCTATTCCAACGGCGTGGCCGAATCGGTGCTGGGCGAAGCCATCAAGGGGCGCCGCGACCGCGTGCTCATTTCCACCAAGGCGACGTTCCGCTTTGGCGATGACCCGAACGACGTAGGCTCCTCGCGCTTTCATCTGCTGAAGTCGTGCGATGCCGCGCTCAAGCGCCTGGGCACCGACTACATCGACCTGTTCCAGCTGCACGGCTTCGACGCCAGAACGCCGGTGGAAGAAACGCTGTCCACCCTCGATGACCTGGTGCGCGCGGGCAAGATCCGCTACGTGGGCGTGTCCAACTTCTCCGGCTGGCACCTGATGAAGTCGCTCGCCGTCGCCGACCGCTACGGCTATCCGCGTTACGTGGCCAACCAGACCTACTACTCGCTGATCGGTCGCGACTATGAGTGGGAACTGATGCCGCTGGGCATCGACCAGGGCGTGGGCGCCGTGGTGTGGAGCCCGCTCGGCTGGGGCCGACTCACCGGCAAGATCCGTCGCGGCCAACCCCTGCCCGCCACCAGCCGCCTGCACAAGACCGGCGACATGGGCCCGCAGGTCAACGACGACTATCTCTATCGCGTGGTGGATGCACTGGACGACATCGCCGCGGAGACAGGCAAGACGGTGCCGCAGGTGGCGCTGAACTGGCTGCTGCAGCGTCCGACGGTGTCGACCGTAGTGATCGGCGCACGCAACGAGGAACAGCTGACGCAGAACCTCGGTGCCGTCGGCTGGGATCTCACCAAGGAACAGGTCGCCAGGCTCGATGCGGCCAGCGCGGTCACGCCAGCCTATCCGTACTGGCACCAGCAGGGTTTCCAGGAACGCAACCCGTCGCCGGTGTAACCGCACAAAAAAAGGGCGCCACCTCGGGCGCCCTTTTTCTTTTGCAGCTAGCGGCGATCAGCCAGCGTTGAGCGCCTGATCCACCATCGCCTGCGCTTCTTCCAGCAATTGCTGAAGATGCGCCTCGTCCTTGAAGCTCTCGGCGTAGATCTTGTAGATGTCCTCGGTGCCCGACGGCCGCGCGGCAAACCAGCCATTGGCCGACGCCACCTTGATGCCTCCGATGGGCGCGCCATTGCCCGGTGCGCGATCCAGCACGGCCTCGATCTTCTCGCCGGCCAGCTGCGTGCTCTTCACCTGGTCCGGCGACAGCTTGGACAGCTTCGCTTTCTGCTCGGTGTTCGCCGGCGCATCGACGCGCTCGGACAGCGGTCGGCCCAGCTCGCTGGTCATCTGGCGATACAGCTCGCCCGGATCCTTGTCCATGCGCGCGGTGATTTCGGCGGACATCAGCGCGGAGGCGATACCGTCCTTGTCGGTGCTCCACACGCCACCATCGCGACGCAGGAACGAGGCGCCTGCGCTCTCCTCGCCACCGAAACCCAGCGAGCCGTCGAACAGGCCATCAACAAACCACTTGAAGCCCACCGGCACTTCATAGAGCCGACGCCCCAGTCGCTTGGCGACGCGATCGAGCAGCGCCGTGCTCACCAGCGTCTTGCCGACGCCGGCATCGCTGCGCCACTGCGGGCGATGACGGAACAGGTAATCCACCAGCACCGACAGGTAGTGGTTGGGCAGCAACAGGCCCGTGCTGCGCGTGACGATGCCATGGCGGTCATGGTCGGTATCGCAGGCGAAGGCAACGTCGTAGCTGTCCTTCAGGCCAATCAGGCGTTGCATGGCGTACGAGGACGAAGGATCCATGCGGATCTTGCCGTCCCAGTCCACGCTCATGAAACGGAACGTGTGATCCACCTCGTCGCTCACCACGGTGAGGTCAATGCCATAGCGGTCGGCAATCGGCGCCCAGTAGTGCACGCCCGAGCCACCGAGCGGATCGACACCCAGATGCACGCCACTGGCGCGCACGGCATCGAAGTCGATCACGTTGGCGAGATCGGATACATACGCATCCAGAAAATCGTGCTCATGCGTGGTCGACGCACGCAGCGCCTCGGCGAGCGGCACGCGGCGCACCTCGCGCAGGCCGCCTTCGATCAGGGCATTCGCGCGCTTCTGCACCCAGCCGGTGATGTCGGTATCCGCCGGGCCGCCGTTGGGCGGGTTGTACTTGAAGCCACCGCCATCGGGCGGATTGTGCGAGGGCGTCACCACGATGCCGTCGGCCAGCCCCGTCGCGCGACCACGGTTGTAAGTGAGGATGGCGTGCGAGATGGCGGGCGTGGGCGTGTACTCGCCGCCCTTGGACACCATGGTTTCCACGCCGTTGGCGGCGAGCACTTCCAGCGCACTTTCCAGTGCGGGCTGTGACAGCGCATGGGTGTCGATGCCAATGAACAACGGACCGTCAATGCCCTTGCTGGCGCGGTACTCGCAAATGGCCTGGGTGATGGCCAACACGTGCCACTCGTTGAAGCTGCGCTCCAGCGAACCGCCACGGTGTCCCGACGTGCCGAACGCCACGCGCTGCGCGGGTACGCCCACATCCGGGCGCAGGTCGACATACGCGTCGCGCAGCCTCGCCACGTCCACCAGCTGGGCCTCGGGAGCCAGCTTGCCGGCCAGCGGGCTGAGACGGGCGCTCATCGACCCACCTCGCGGCAGGTGGGGACAGCGGGCTTGCGCGAGCGGTAGCTGGGGGTCATGCGACGGCACATCCTGAGTCGACGAAAGACAAATATTGACCCTCGCCGCGCGTGCGCGTGTCAATACCGCCACCGCCACGGCGCGCCGCCATCGTTCATATGAAGCATTGCTACCAGCGGGCCAGCACGGACTCAGCGCAACTGACTGTCCTTGCTGCCGCGACGGTTGTAGCCACTGAAGGCGGCTTCTTCGTCCAGCGTGGTCTGGCAACTCACGCAAAGGCGCACGCCGGGCACGGCCTGGCGTCGCGCCTCCGGAATCGGAGCGTCGCACTCCTCACAATGGCTCAGCCCCGGCCCCTTCTGCAGCCGGCTGCGGGCGCGCTTCACCGCGTCGTCCACGGTCGCGTCGATCTGGTCCTGTACGGCGCCGTCGCCGGCCCAACCCGTTGCCATGACTGCCACCTCCTGAAACCCATGCGTGGCCCGGATCACCGGACCAAGCCATAAATGTAGGGCCTCAAAGGATTTTTTCCAGCCCGTGGCAGCACGGGTGGCAGTATCAGAAGCGCTTGAGAAGGAAGTAACGCGCACCACCCACGGGGTGATCCGGGATTTCGCCGAAAGCGGTATAGCCCAGCTTCTCGTAGAAACCCCGGGCCTGGAAGGCAAATGTATCGAGCCAGGCACCCACGCAACCCCGCTCCCGGGCCATGGCTTCCGCGCGATGCATGAGCGCGGTACCAACGTCCTGCCCGCGCATGGACTCCGGCACGGCCAGCAGATCCACATGCAGCCAATCGAGCGCCGTTTCGCCCCACAGGCCGCCGACGACCTGGTCATGCTCGTCGTGCAGCGCAATCACCAGCGGCTGGACGTCGAGCGTTGGTACCTTGCTGAGGTTGTAGGCGATCAACGGGGCGGCAATGGCCTTGCGATCGGCGGCACCGGGCTCGTCGACCGGCTGCAACCGGTAAGTCATGGACGCGCGGCGTCCGCATGGCCCGATGCCTGCGGCGCCGCTGCGGCTGCCTCATTCATCTGGGCAACGTCGTTGCTGCCGTCAAAGCCACCGCCCAGCGCCTCGATCAGGCGGATGGAAATGTCGTTCTGCTGGCTCTCCAGCAATGCCAGGCGCTGCTGCGCCGTGAGAAGCTGCTGGCGGCTGGTGAGCGGCGTGAGCGGGCCCTTCAGGCCACCCTGATACGCCTTGAGCGCGTCGTCCCAGCTCTTCTGCGCATCGTCCATCGAGCGCTTCTCCAGCACGATCTGCTGGCGCACCGAGGCCAGCGCAGACACCTGGTCGGAAACCTCGTTCAGCGAGCTGATCAGCAGGCCGTTGTATCGCGCCACCATCGCGTCGTACTCGGCGTCCGCCACAGCGAGGTGCGCGCGACGACGGCCACCATCGAACAACGGCAGGCTCAGCGCCGGGCCAAACGCGTACTGGCGCGCCTGCATGGACAACACATTGGTGCTGGCGCCCACCGCGATCAGTCCCGCCATGGCCGACACGCTGATATTGGGCAGGAAATCCTTCTTGGCAGCCTTCACGTCCTTGTTGGCAGCCTCGATCTCCCAGCGCGCCGCCACCAGGTCGGCACGACGACCCAGCAGATCCACCGGCAGCTTGTCGGGAAGCACCGCCGGGCCCAGGTCGGTCAGGTGCGGACGCTCGATGGCAAGGCCGCGATCCGGCCCCTGCCCCAGCAGCACCGACAGGCTGCTGCGCGCAGCGTCGATGGCGCGATCGGCGGCCACCTTCTGCTGTTCCGCACCGGCCACCTGCGAATCGGCGAAATGTTCCTGCTGCGGCGTGCCAAGGCCGCCCTTGACCAGCTTGCGCGTGACGTCGAGCGTGCGGTTGGCGCGCTCGAACTCGGCGTCAGCCACGTCCTTGGCCGCGAAGGCATAGCTGAGCTGCACATAGGCACGTGCCACGTTCACCGACAGCTCGATGCGCGCAGCATGGGCCTCGATCTCCGCTGCACGGCTGCGACCCAGTGCGCCCTCCCACGCAGCGCGCTTGCCGCCCCACAAATCGAGATCCCACGAGAAATCCGCGGTAAGCGACTTGCTCCAGGCGAACTTGCCCAGCACGTACTCGGGGTAGATCGGGTTCTTCTTGGAAAGATAGGCGCCGGTCATGGCCGCATCGAAGTTCGCCTGCGGCTTGCGCGCGGAATTGACGCCGTCCGCAATGGCCTGCGCCTGGCGCGCACGCGCCTGCGCCTGGTCAAGGCTGGGGTTGTTCTTCAGCGCCTCGTCGATCAAAGCGGTCAGCTGCGGATCGCCGTAGCTCACCCACCAGTCCTGCGCAGGCCACGCCGTGGGGCTGAGCTGCACATCGGCAAGGCTGCGCTCGGACTTCAGGCTGCCGGGATCGGTCAGGGTGCCGGTGGTGTGCAAGCCACGACTGGTGGCGCAGCCGGCAAGAACAAGACTGAATGCAATGGCGGCGGGAAGAGCAAAGGAACGCATGACGGATATCCGGAGAGAAGACACGAGGCATACACCATCGCTACGCGACCCATCGATCCGACGATGAGCCGGCACGAAAATCATGCGACAAGCGGCGGCGCGCACCTATATGCCGATTATATCGCCGCGTCTCAAGGGCGCGCAGCGCATGCGGGGCCAAAAAACGTGCCATCCGGCTTCTACTTTTGTCCAATTGCCAGACCTGCCATCGACGCCGCGCGCACTTGGCACAGGTGCCCGCGGCACTTACCCTCGACGGTTATCCGCGCCATCGCAGCGCGCGTCATCGCCTCACACGCAAGGAGCCCGGACACATGTCCAAAGTATCTTCCGCCAGCATCGTCTCGACGGACGGCAACTATCTTCATCACATCGAAGCGGGCCACTACAAGCTCGACACCGACGAACCGGTGAAGCTGGGTGGCAAGGGTGCGGGCCCGGCGCCGTTCGACTACTACCTCGCCTCGCTCGCCGCATGTACCGCCATCACCCTGCGCATGTATGCCGAGCGCAAAGGCTGGGATCTCGGCGAGTTTCGTGCGGAACTGCAGCTTGATCGTGACGATGACGGACGCCTGCATGTGATGCGCACGCTGCATGCCACGGGCCCGCTCACCGACGAACAATGGAACCGTTTGCTGGAGATCGTAGCCAACACGCCGGTGACCAAGGCCATGCGTGAAGGCGTGGAAATCAGCAGTCGGCGCGGTGATACAGCGACTACCTGAAGCGCCAGACTGCCCACCAGCGCACGGCACGCGTCGCAAGTATTTGCTTCAGTACGCAATGCGACGCCTTTCACCGGAACGTCACCGGTTTTTATGCGAGAGTCGCCGCGGTGTAAGCAAGGCCGCGCCTGTTTTCAGGCTTGACGGGGGCGCAGTCCAATCGTTGGTCCGAGGTGCAAGAACGCCCGGAGATGCACTGGCAGGTACGCCGATGCCCAATGGAATTCGGGGACGGCGACGCATGACGTCGCCCAGCCGCCCGCACAACCTCGGGCCCACGTGAGCCCGGGGAGCCAAGACACACATGGGGAAGAACACAATGGGGGAAGTTTTCGCGCTGCGCGCCCTGGGCCGCCACGTTGCTGTTTGCGTGGGGTACGCCCTTTGCTACGCACTGCTGCGCGACATTTCCGTTTCGCACTGGAACCTGCCGGCTGGATTGCGCGTTGCCTGCCTGTTGCTGCTTCCGTATCGGTACTGGCCGGCGCTGCTCCTGGGTGAACTGATCCCCGTGAGCCATCACGCATGGTCCCATATGGACGATTTCGGCTGGCGCTGGTCCGCGCTGGCAGCGCTGCCGCCCATGCTGCCGGTCATGGCCGTGGTCGCCTGGGTGCGGCGTCACGCGCGCCTGCTGCAGGATCGACAGCAGGTCAACATGCCGATGTTGCTCGGCGTGATCTTTGCCGGTGCACTCGTTACCGCCTTCGACGATGTGATGGTGGTGACAGCGGCGACGCTGCCGACGGGCATGGCCGCGCCGCTGCTCGACGCACAGGTGGCCTTCGGCTACTTCCTGGGCAATTACCTGGGCGCACTGGCGATCGCACCGTCGGCCATCGCCATCTACATGTGGCAGACCGGCCGGGTGCCTGCCGCCCTGGAAGCCCCCTTGTGGCGCAGCCGGCTTGCCAAGGACATGCTGGTCGGCGTACTGACGCCCCTGCTGGTGTTGATGGTGCTGGTGTTCAGCAGCCAGGGCGATGGCATGCAGGTGTTTCGCATCGCCATGTTCCTGCCCGTGGTGTGGCTGACCCTGCGTCATGGCTGGCAGGGCGCCGCTTTGGGCGGCACGCTGGCGAGTATCGCCGTCACGCTGACCTCGTCGATGGTGCGCGATCCGGCGGTGATCCAGGCGCAGGCACTCATCGCCTTTGCCATCACCACACTGCTGATGCTCGGCTCGCGCATCGCGCAACAGGCCCAAGTCAACCAGAATAACCATGTCGACGCCCTGCGCGGATTCCAGCTGGCCCAGCAAGGCCTGTACCTGGAGGAGCTGCGGCTGCGGCAGGCCGCCGATGCGCTCGAACATCTTGGCCACAACATCCGTGACAACCACAACCGCCTGCTGGACCGTCTTCGACATGTGCTGCCTTCGAACGAAGAGCGCTCTTATTCCAAACAGGTAGCACTGGCCCAGCACGAAATGCACCGCCTGGCCAATGCACTCTATCCGCGCGGATGGCGTGAGCGCGGCGTGCCCGCCACGTTGCGCGAAGGCCCCTTTGCGCAGGCCATCCACATGGCGGGCGCCACCTACGATTGCGAGCTTTCGGGCCGCGGCCTGAGCCAGCTCGCGCCCGACGTTCACATGGCGCTGTACCGCCTTGCCTGCGAAGTGCTGGTGCACGTACTTTCGCGCGGGCCCATGCAGCACATCCAGCTGCAGCTGCGCGGCGGCAACACCAAGGGGCGACGCTGGGTAGTGATGCGACTGATGGGCAGCCGCGCCACCACGCACACCCCGATGCACGACATCGGGCGTGGCGAGCCGGCGGACAGTGAAGCCTGGAAGCAGGCCATGACCCTGCTCGGCGCCAGTGGCCTGGGCATTTCGTCGATTCGCGATCGCACGCACATTTACGGCGGTGACGTGCATCTGCGCGAAGTCGAACAGACGGTCAGCGTCACCCTGTTGCTGCACGACTCGCTGCGCAGCTCGGTGCCTCACCGGGGCACGCCAGGCGCACCCCGGTGAAGCCTCAGCGCATCATCAATTGATGCGGGAACTGCATTCGATCGGATCGTGGCAATCGGTTGCCGCCACATAGACCCTCGCCACCCCCGTGGCCTGCGGTGCCACCAGCACCTTCACCGAGCTGTCCTGATAGACGATCTCGCCGGTGGTGCTGCCCGAGGCCGGCAGCGGTTCGTCCGGTGTCGCCACACGCGTGGCGTCCGAACCCAGCGGCAGGGTCAGGAAGTGGCCGTTGGACGCAGCGACAGCACCGCGCACCTTGCCGTTCAGATCATTGACCTGCACGTAGCGCACGCCGTTGCGCTGGAACACGTAGACGTGCCAGTGCGGACTTGCGCTGACGTCGGTGGTGTTGGGCCATGACTGGCCAAGCCCCGTGGCCGGCAGTGCGCCATCCGCCATGGCATTCATCGACGTCAACGACGCCGCCAACAACCCTGTCGCCAGCCAGAAACCAAACCGACGGCTCGATGCATGGTGCATAGGTGTTCCCTCCATAGTCGATACCCATATCGAGATGCCTGGTGGCATCGCTCTAGTTCCATCAGCACTGGCTTGCGACGTTGCGCCGGAAGCCAGACGCCGGACTCTGCCCTAGTCATCCGGTGCCGGTAAGTGCCCGCCATGCGCTCTACGGCACGCTTCAGACGAGATCCGCGACACATTTCACATGGCCATCACAAAACCGGCCAGGTAAAGGGGGCGAACTAAACCCTTCGGCGCCCTGGCGCATCGGACTCGCTGCATGCCGCGACCGCCCGTCGCGCCCGGATCCGTCGAGGCAAGAATGAAGTACGTCATGATCGTGCTGTGCTGTGCCGCCACCCTGCTGGGCATGCCTGCTTTCGCCCAGCCCTCGCCCGGCGACATGAATGTCCACTGGGATGCCGGTGCTGCCAATTGCCAGAAGAACCCGCCCCGCCCACTCCAGGTGCATCGCTACGACCAAGGCACCTACATCCTGCGCGAAAGTCTCTGCCAAACCTACGAAGGGCCGTTCATCTATCTGCTCATCGGTGCCAACCGCGCCCTGCTTATCGACACCGGTGATGTAGCTGATGCCGACAAGATGCCGCTCGCTTCCACCGTGCTCGGCTTGTTGCCCGAGGTGAACGGCAAGCGGATTCCGCTGCTCATCGCCCACACGCATGGTCACCTGGATCACCGCGAAGGCGACGCGCAGTTCGCCAGCGCCCCCGACGTTGCCATCATCGGCACCGACCTGCCCCACGTCATCGACGGCTTCGGCTTTCGCGACTGGCCCAACGACGTGGCCCATGTCGACCTGGGCGGCCGCACGGTCGACGTCATCGCCACGCCTGGCCACTACCCTTCACACGTCTCGTTCTACGACGGCAACACCGGTCTGCTGTTCACCGGTGATTTTTTCCTTCCCGGCCGGCTGATCATCGACAACACCGAGGCTGATCGCGCCAGCGCCGCGCGCATCAACGACTACGTGCGCGATCGACCGGTAACCTACGTGCTGGGCGGCCATGTGGAACTGGACCGGCATGGACAGACCGAACCCACCGGCTCGAACTGGCACCCCGACGAAGCACCACTGCCACTGGGCAAGGCCGACCTGGCCCAACTCCCCCAGCTGCTCGCGTCGTTCAACGGGTTCTACACACAGACCGGCCGCTTCGTGATGTACAGCCAGACGCGCATGCTGCAGGTGATCGGGGTGATCGGCATTCTTCTCCTGATCGTCATCGTGCTCTCCCTACGCTGGTGGTTCAGACACCGGCGCCACGCACGGGCCGCCGCCCAGGGACTCCACTGACCGGAGCGCATCATGCCGCCCTCGCTCCCCGCGACGATGACCGAGATCCACATCAGCAGCCCCGGCAAGGCGGACGTGCTGATACCAAGACAGGCACCCACGCCACAGCCCCGGCCCGGTGAAGTGCTGATCCAGGTGCGCGCTGCGGGGGTGAATCGCCCGGACGTGCTGCAGCGCGAGGGCAGCTATCCCATTCCGCCCGGCGCCAACCCCATCCCGGGACTGGAAGTGGCGGGCACGGTGGCCTCCGTCGGCGACGGCGTCACCGGGCTTTCGGTGGGCGACGAAGTGTGCGCACTGACCAATGGCGGCGGTTACGCAGAGTACTGCGTGGTTCCCGCCGGGCAGGTGCTGCCCATACCTGCCGGCGTATCCATGCTGCAGGCGGCCGCCATTCCGGAAACCTTCTTCACCGTGTGGGCCAACCTGTTCCAGCTGGGGCATGCGCGTCGCGGCGAAGTCGCACTGATCCATGGCGGCACCAGCGGTATCGGCACCACCGCGCTGATGCTGTGCCAGGAGTTCGGCATCCGCGCCTTCGCCACCGCAGGTGGACGGGAGAAATGCGAAGCCATCCGCGAACTGGGCGGCGAGCCCATCAACTATCGCCAGGAATCGTTTGTCGAGGTGGTGCTGGCGAAAACGGAAGGCCGCGGCGCGGACGTGATCCTGGACATCATGGGCGCCGCCTATTTCGCCGACAACCTGACCACGCTGGCGCGTGACGGACGC
The DNA here is from genome assembly GCF_014297575.1 of Dyella telluris. NCBI lineage: Bacteria > Pseudomonadati > Pseudomonadota > Gammaproteobacteria > Lysobacterales > Rhodanobacteraceae > Dyella > Dyella telluris. The sequence continues at coordinate 4,845,932 of NZ_CP060412.1, forward strand.
CTGCTGTTGATCGGCTTCCTCGGCGGTGGCACGGCGGAACACGTCAACCTGCACGCCATCATGGCCAAGCGCGCGGTGATCACGGGCTCGGCCATGCGCCCGCGCTCCTCACAGGAAAAGGCCGCCATTGCCGCCTCGCTCAGGGAACAGGTATGGCCGGCGCTCGCCCAAGGGCGATGCCTGCCGATGATCCACGCCACTTACCCGCTGACCCGCGCGGCGGATGCCCATCGTGAAATGGAAAGCAGCCAGCACATCGGCAAGATTGTGCTGGCTGTCTGACCCGCGAAACCGGGTGATGGCTCAGAAGGCCCGCACCGTTTGCCGGGCCGATGGAAACGGCGTGCGCCCGTGCGCGGATTCCTGCCACTCCTCCATCTGGCGGCGGGCCTCGCGAATCTGCAGTTCCCCGGCCGGGTGCTGGCGCAACTGGGCCCGCAGCAGTTCGATTTCCTGCTGCAGCAGCGCGTTCTGCTCGACCAGTTCGTCGCAGGCGCGGGTCAGCAGGTCATTGTCGCGATCCCATTCCATAAAGGTACCGCCAAGTCCCGGGTGGGGAGTTCTACGTTGCCCTTGGCGCCGTTAACGCGTCGTGACACTTTGAGTAAAACTTACGCGCGGACGCGAAACGGGTAGGCAGCCAGTCTGCAAGCCCCTTCCCCGGCACACACCCGGCCTGCCCGGATGCCCAAAGCGCTGGATGACAACCCTCGAAAGCCGGCCCCGGAAACCGCTTCCCGAGCATGTCCCGGGCGACTCAGAGCCCGGCCGATCCCGGCGCGCACGCCAGGGCCTGCGATCACCCGGCGTCACGAATCAGCCAGACGTGGCGGCGGAGCGCCGACCTCAATGGCACACCATCACCGACGTATCGCAACTGATCATGACTTTGTGCGTCACGCTGCCCAGCAGCACGCGCTCCAGTCCGCCAAAACCGCGGGAGCCCATCACGATCAGGTCGCAATGATGTTTGGCTGCTGCCGCCACGATGGCCACGTAGGGCCGCAAGTCGAATACAAACTCGGTTTCGCACGGCACGTTCGCCGCACCGGCGCGACGGGTGACCTCGGCCAGGTACTCCTGCGCGCGTTCCTTCGCCGCCTCGCTGTAACAGCCGCGATGCTGGAGCAGCTCGGACATAAAGGACACCGTGGAGAGCGGCGGCAGCACATGGAAGCCAAACACTTTCGCGTCCAGCCGGGCCGCCAGGGCAATGCCGGTATCCACTGCCCTCAACGTGTATTCGGAGCCATCAACCGGCAGCAGGATATGCTTGAACATGACCAGGTCTCCCTTGGCGTTCTGTGCCAAGTTTAGTCCTGCCACGTTGGCATGACGTGCACAACCAACGGCTGTAAGCAGGCTTCCATGCGGCGGATTGACGCCACGCGTACCGGGGCAGGTGCGCCTTGCCTAAGCTGGACCGTAAGCACCGTGACGAACGCTGCACGGCCACTGCGCCACGCTGCCCTTGCCCATTCTTTCGCCGCGCTTGCGGCTCCCTGCGAGGAATCCATGTTCAAGCACATCCTTATCCCCGTCGATGGCTCCGAACTCTCCCTGCGCGCCGCAAAAACCGGCATCGAACAGGCCACCCTGACCAAGGGCAAGGTCACCGCCATCCATGTCATCTCACCGTTCCAGACCATTGCCTACATGGGCGCCATCCTGGCTGCCACCGAGTTCGCCTATAACGAAGAAGCCAAGGCCAACGGCCAGCGTTACCTCGACCAGGTGAAGGCACTGGCCGACGCCGCCGGCGTGCCGTACGAGGGCTTGATGGAGTTCGGCGACCAGCCGTACGAAACCATCGTGAAGACCTGCCAGAACGCGCACGCCGACCTGATCGTGATGGGCTCCAACGGCTGGCGCGGCATGACCCGCCTGTTGCTTGGCAGCGAAACCCACAAAGTGTTGCTTCGCGCCGACGTGCCCGTGCTGGTGTGCCACTGAACCAGCTGCGCTCCCGCCCATCACACGCATGGTGGGAGCGCCCCGTGCGCGACAGCCGTTGCAGCCGTCGCGCACCCAGTCGCCCTTCGTTACAGGCTCAACTTGAGATCCGCCACATACGTCCGCTGCGGAAACGGGTGATACAGGTAGTACTTCTGGTTGGTGAAGTTGTCGACGCCGAACGAAGCCGCCAGATGCTCGTTGATCTGGTAATGCGCACGCAGATCGAACACCGTGAACGAGTCGAAGGCACCGAACACGTGCGGCGTGTTGTCGGTGTTGTCCAGGGTCGAATACTGCTTGCCGCTGTAACGCCCCGCCAGGGTGAACGCCCACGCCGCGTCGGGGCGATACGTCGCCACCGCTGTAGCGCGCCAGCGCGGCACATAGGGCGCATGCTTGCCTTCCGACGTGGTGCCGGTCGCACTGGCGAAACTGTCATTGGACAGGATGGTGGAATCGACGAAAGTCACGCTGCCTGACAGGTCCAGCCCATTGATCAGCACATTGGTCTTCTGCGCCGCCAGCTCGATGCCGCGGTTGCGCAACTTGCCCACGTTCGTCACAAAGGTCACCGGTACCGCCACGTTGGGCAGCGTCGAGGTCTGCGAGATCAGCGCGTCTTTCGTGTTCTCCTGAAACAACGACAGGCGAACCATGCCCTGCTCGATCGCATGCTCCACGGCCAGCTCGCCGCTACGCACGGTTTCCGGTTTCAGGTCCGGATTGGGCACGCTGTACGTGGAACCCGTCTGCACGAGCTGGTAGAGCTCGCCCACCGTCGGAAACCGGATGGCCTTGGCCAGCGAGCCTGTGATGCGCCAGTCATCCGCCACGCTCCATTGCAGGGTCGCCTTGGGCGAGAAGCCGTCCGCCTTCTCCACCGGCTGCTGCACGGCCGTCTTTCCGCTGAAATTGTAGCCGTCGCTGGCCTTCCACCATTCGTAGCGCCCGCCCAGCGTGAACAGCCAGCCCGGGGCCAGCGTCCAGGCGTCCTGCAGCCACAAAGCCTGCGTCCGCGTCTTGCCGCGACCGGCCGAATACAGCGTGGTGAGGCTGTCCGGATCCTCCCAGTCGCTCAGGTTGGTGGTGGGGTTGTCGAGCGTGTACTCATCGGCATGCGCGCCCACGGACACCTCGTGCGCACCGCCATAACCCTGCGGACGCCAGATGCCAGTAGCATCGGCCGTGGACCATCCGGTGCCGCCATAGCTGGCAAGACGCCCGTTGGTGGTAACGCCGGTACCGGTGGTCACGCCCGCCGGCTGCCACTGGTTGTCCTTGAGGAAGCCGTAGTGCGTGACCACGAACGAGGCGTCGTAGTCGCCCTTGGTATCCGACTTCACCGACAGCCCTTGCATCAGGTGATGCGCACTGAGCTGATAGGTGTTGCTGGCAAAACCCGCCACCTTGCCGTAGGTGGGGTCGCCCGATGCGTCCGTCAGGTAAGTATCGGTGCGCGACTGGCCGTGATTGCTCCAGTAGCCCACCAGGTAGGTGGCCTTCCACTCCGGCGTGATGTCGTAGGTCAGTTCACCGTTGAGATCCAGCATGCGCGTGTGCAGCAGGCCGCCCGCGCCGTAAACGTTCGCTACCTGCCCCGTCTTGTTCAGCGCGGGGACGGTGCCGCTGGTACCGGCCGGCGTGATCGCGCCGGTGATGAAGGACAGCGGCTGACTGAAGCTGTTCATGGCGTTGGCACCGAAGAACCAGCCCAGCTTGCCGCTGCGCCCCCCCGCCGTGAGGCTGGTCTGGCTGGTGCTGTAGTTGCCATGCGTGCCGTACAGGTCAAACGACTGCACCGCCTCGGTCTGCTTGACGGTCACCTCGGTCTTGTCGGGCATGCGCGTCACGATGTGCATGACACCGCCCATCGAGTTCCCCGCGTAAGCCGCGGAGAACGGGCCATACAACATGTCAATGTGATCGATCGCCTCAGGCGACGTCATGCCCCAGCGTGGCGCGCCGATGGTGTTGTTGTTGGCGATCAGCGCCGAGATCGGGATGTCGTCGATATACACCAGCGTGCGCGCGCTGGAGTTGACGCCCCAGGTACGCGTGGCCAGCACCGGCTGCGTGTCGCCGTAGTTGCGCTTGCGGACGAACAGGCTCGGCAGGTATTTCACCGCGTCCTCGACATCCACGGCATTGATGGTGGCCTCCACCTGTTCCGCGGGCACCGAGGCGAGCGTCGCGGGAAAGCCCGGCGCGGCGAGTTTCTGCGTGGCCGCGGAAACCTTGACCTCGCCCAGGCTGGTCACCTTCTGGTCGGGGGCGGACGCGTCGGGCGTGTCGTCAGTGCCGCCCTGGGCCATGGCGATGGAGGAAGCAAGCAGCGTGAGCGGCAGTCCAAGGACCGCTCCGCGCAGGAAGGAAGAACGCATGACTCAAATTCCATGAGGGCCCGCGCCGCTGGGCGACGCATGGCTGGGGCACGGGCAATCACGGGAAACCGGACGCGTCAGCGCAATCCCCGCGCGTCGTCGCCCTTCCCCTGTGTTGCCGTCGATGGCAGCCACCGGCGCGCGATACGCGCACCAGGCCGCCGAACCGTCATCCCATCAGGACAGACGGTGGCCCTCGCGGACGTGCGCTGAGCAGTGGTTGCGCGTGCCACGACGCGCTGGCGGGTGCTGCCGGCGAAACCACCGGCAGCGGCGTGGCCAGCAACAGCGCGACCACGCCACCCGAAAGCAGCGGCGTATGCGACAGCAAGGCGCAGTAGCCGCAGTGATCCATGTGCTGGGCCGGGTCGCCCGGCTGCTCCGGCATGCCGGGCATATGCACCATGCCCGGCATATCGGCCATGCCTGGCATATCGGACATCAATGCCAGATCGGCACCCGCCGCATGCCCTGCGCACCAGGCTCCCGACTCGCCGGAAGCCAGCATGGGAAGCACACGGGAAACCGTTGGCGCACCCACGAGCAGCCACATGGCGGCAATAGCCAGCCATGCAACGAAGCGTCGTGATGTCCTGCGTCGGATCAAGCCGTTCCCCAACCCTTGAGTGGGCTCCAGACATGATCGCACGACTGGCGGTTTCCGACATGAACTACAGGTGCGGCGTGGCGTCGCCCTTCCATCGCGCTGATACGCACCGGCCCGGCTTTCTGGGAGCCATTCCGGCCCCGGGATCAGCTCTTTTCGGCCTTGCCGGTCTTTGCCCGGGCCCGGGCGGGCGCGTTCTTCTTCAGCTTCTCGCGATTGTGGGCGATGGCTTTGCGCACCAGCTGCTTCAGCGCGCGCTTGTCGATCTTGTCACCCTCGTGCAGATCAATCGCCCGCCACTTGCCGCCATCCAGCCCGGCGTTGAACAACCCACTGGGATCATCCAGCTGTGCGCCATGCATGAAGGTGATTTTCACCTTGTCCTTGTGTGCATTGGCCACCGCGATCATGCCGTCGCACGACCACACCGGGCTGCCCATCCACTTCCATTCCTCGATGATGGCCTCGTCGGCAGAAAGAATGGTTTCGCGAAGGCTGGCCAGCGTCTTGCCGCGCCAGTCCGCGATGCCGGCGATCAGCTGATCGATGCGCTCGGATGGATTCATCAGATGGACACTCCCTGCTCGATGCAACCTTGTGCGGAACTCGCTGCAGGCGTCGGTGGATGGCCATCGACAGAACGCCCTCGTGCGAGAATCCCCACCCCTGGCGACACCATAAACGCAGCCACCGGCCATGGCACGTGCCATCCGACCTGCCCGTCACGAGATGTCGCCGCCCCTTGGAGAGGCACGCATGACCACGTTGTTGCTGATCCGGCACGGAGAAGTGATAGGCATCCAGCCACCCACCTTCCGCGGCCGGCTGGACCTTGCCCTGACCGACAACGGCAAGCGCCAGATCGCCCTTACGCGCGACCACCTGAGCCGTCACGAAAAGCTCGATGCGATCTACTGCAGCCCGTTGTCACGCTGCGTCATCACAGCCAACACCATCGGCTCGGCCTTCGGCCTGCAGGGCACCGCGCATGCCGGCCTTATCGACATCGACTACGGCAGCTGGAGCAGCCTGCCGGTGAGCGAGGTGGAGCAGCGCTGGCCGCACGAAGCCAGCCTCTGGCAAACCGCGCCGCACCGCTTCCGCATCCCTGGTGGCGAATCCCTGCAGGAAGTGGCCGCCCGGGCCACGGACGCGCTTGCCGACATCCAGCAGGCCCATCCGCAGCAGCGCGTCGCGGTCGTCACGCACGACAGCGTCATCCGCGTGCTGCTCTGCCATTTCGCCGGATTGCCGCTGTCGAGCTACTGGCTCTTCCAGCCATCGCCGTGCGGCATCACCACCATCAAGGCGGGCGACACGGTGGCCATTCCTTCCATCAACAGCGCCCAGCACCTGCTGCTTGCCTGAGGGCGACCAGGGTCACTCCTCGCCCAACATGCCCTGCACGCCGAGCAGGCCCTTGACGGCCTTCTCGGCGGTATCGCGCATGGCGTTCGCCAGATGAAGCGTGTTGCGTGGCGTCATGTCGTGGTGCTGCAGCAGTTCGCTCAACTCGTGCAGCGTGTCGAGATCCACCATGCAATGCCGCAAAACGGACATCGCCAGTGGCGACCGTGCCACCGACTCACCGGCAAGCGCGCGCTGTAGCGCCACCACGGCCTGCCTCGCGCCGTCGGCCATCGACGCGGCCAGAGCAAGTGGCAAGGCACCATCCTCCGCGGCCCGGCGGGCGAACGCGAGAAAAGCCCTTGCTGCGCGCAACGCCTGTGCAACGGCCGCTTCCAGATCAACCTGCATGTACCGCTCCACCACCTCATGTCGTGGAGCCAATCTAGGAAAGCGATACGAATAAAGGCTCACGCTTCCTCACCCGATGGTGAGGTTCGTTAGGTACGTGTCGGCCTTGTGAATCAGGAAGGCCCCGCATCGCTGCAGGGCCTTCGTACGTGCCACGATCACCCGATGCCTTCACCACACAGGTGGTAGCAACACCGCGTTGCTTGCCTTGGCATCACCACTACGCACTCATCGTCGTGGGCAATCCATGAGTGCGCAAAGCGACTCAGTGGCCCTTGCCGTTGGTCTTGGCCAGGCCCTTGCCCTTGGACTTGTCGCGCGACACATCGCGCACGGCCGGGCCAACCTTTTCATCGGCCGCCTTGGCGCTTTTTGCTTCCGCTGACACGGCATCGCCGTGTGCATCGTGATTCATCGACATGCTGGCAGGCGCGCCACCGCCACCATGACCGTGCTGCGCGGCCGCCGCCATCGGCATGGCAAAAAGCGAAGCAATCAGCGCGAGGGGAATAAGGTTACGCATGACAAGGCTCCTGAACGCATGAAGAGAACCGTCGCGCCGGTGGCGAGGGCGGTGCAGGAAACATGGCACAGCGCCCCATACCTCCGATGAATATGGCAGGCCGCCGGCGTGGGTAACGCATCGTCATTCAGCGCGTTGTTCTGTTGCGTCAGCCCACTGAAAGATCGCAACGCATAGGGAGACAAGCTGGTGTCAGGTTCGCCGTAGCAAGGGCGCCTTTAACCACGTCAGCGTGATGAAAGAGCAGCAACGACGTCATGCATGCGCGGCACGGAGCGCCGCCCATGCATTGATGGGCTGGGCTCCCTGTTCGCCTTTGCCAGCGCCGCGTCGAAGGGCCTGCTATAGAACCCCGTAGCCCGGATGAAGCCATCGGCGGAATCCGGGAGCGCCTCACGCTCCACGCTGCGCGAGGCACGAACCGCACCATCGTCCGGCCGGAGTTGCATGGCGCTTTCGCTTCGTTGCCCCGGATTCTCGCTACGCTTCATCCGGGCTACGTGCTGACCGGACCATCACGCATCACTGAAACGAGTGTGGTCATGCTCGGGCGATCGCACGAACATCCCGTCAGAACACGTTGTTCAATCCCCGCGAGAACCCATCACCATGACGACCATGCGCACCATTGGAAGCAGCCACGGCGTAACCATCCAGGTCGCCGCCTGGGACGGGGTTGCCGCGCAGGCCGAGCTCTCCTGCGCCTGCATGTTCACGCATGAGGTATCGAGCGACGGCCCGCAGGGCGGCCTGAAGCATCTGGACGATGCACTGGGTTCCCGCCTGGTGACCATGCGTCGCGAAGGTAGCTTTACCGCAACGCGAGGCTCGTCGCTGTTGATCGACCATCCGCCCGCGAACATCAGCGCATCGGCCGTGCTGGTGCTGGGTCTGGGCTCGCCGGACGACTGGACGCCCGCCGTGATGGGTGACGCCGTGGCACAGGCCTACCTCATCGCCTCGCAACGCGGCTTTGCCAGCGTGGCGTTCGCACCCAGCATGCTGGATGCAGGACTGGACCCCGGCCGCACTGGCGACGTGCCTGACCGCATGATGGAAGCGCTGGTGAACGCGATTGATGCGGGCGCCCGGACGGACCACCACGCACAGGCCACCAAGGCCAGCGTGCGCACCTGGGTCTTTGACGTGGGCGCAGCGCGTTTCGATGCGGTGTACCAGCGATTCCTCGACGCACTGACCCGCGCCACCGGCAACGCATAAACAGCGTCACACGCCCTGTCCGGCGCGGCACCCCAGTCCCGCGCCCACTGCCTATCGAAGTGATGCCCGACGAGGTATCACCGATAAAACCCTACAGCTCGCCACAACGGGCTTTGCTAGCTTGACCGGACCGCTCGCGGGCGTCTTCGGACGAGGTTGCGGGCGGTCACGGCAGCAATGTCGTGAGTCGCGGGCCGCCGGTGCTACCAACACCGACGACCCGCTAACCATCACCAACTAATTGGAGTTGATCATGGCTAACGTCGATCATACGGCACGCCTGTGCCCAGCCCTTCCAGTGGGCCACGCCTCACGCGCTTCGCCCGCCGCCGACCCTCCGGCGGCCTACCACACGTCGCCATCGCTTCGGTTGTCCACGTTGGATGACGTGGCGTTTGCGCTGCGCGCGCTCACGCTGCTTTGCCAGGAAGACGAGCGGTTACGCCACACGGTACGGCACCCTGATGTGCCGCCGCTGCGGCCGTTGGCCACTTACTACCGGCAGGGCATCACCGTGGCCATGCAGTGTCTGGCGCAGTACGCCCGGCAGCTCGGTAGCGGGCAGGTGACGAGCGCGTAAGCGAACCGGAATGATCGAGCCTTGTGGCGTGCTGCCTCCTTGACGGCACGCCACACCCGGCCATCCCGGACGCTCCAACCAGGCTTTTGCCTACACGGATTCCCTCAACGGCATCCGCTGGTTTCGTGCACCCGAAGAAAGGCAGCTTATGCGCCCCCAGTCGCCACACACCCTGGTTCCGATTCGCCCTGGCTTGCCCATCGACACCATGACCTGCGTGCGCCCACCCCGCCCGGTGCCACTCGATGAGCACACGCTGCCCGATGGCGTGAGCGCCGATGAGCAGGCACGCCGCTGCGGCATTGCTACGCGCGACCTGCGCCGCATCCTGAGTGGCGCGCCGATGTCGGTCGAAGAAGCCACTCGCCTGGCGGGCGCGATACAACGCGGCGCGTTGTACTGGCTGGCGCTGCAGGTTTGCCACGACCTTGAACGGCTGATGCGCGAGACCGCCACGGGAACCCACCCCGGGCAGCAGGAATGAAGCCGATGGCGTGGTCCGGGGACGCAACGCCCGCGCCGCCCTACTTATCCGGCACTGCGTGCTCGTAAAAGGCATCAATCGGGTCATCCAGAATGGCGAACATCGCCGACAGGTGACCCGGATCGGGCGCCAGCCACGCATCCACATGTTCGGGCTTGAGCGCGATGATGCAGCGATCGTGCCCTGCATCCTGCACTTCCGGTGGCGGATCCCGCGTAATCACGGCAAACGAATAGAAACCCTCCTCGCCCTCCGCCGGCTCCACATGGCGCCACAGGCAGGCCAGCAACATCTCCTGCTTCGGCTCCGGCTCGAAGCGCACCTCCACGGCAATATCGCGCTCGCCCGGCACCAGCTCGCGATGCTGCAGCCGATGCAACGACACGCTCTCGTAGAACCGCCGCGCCACGATTACGCCGTGGTTGTAGCCAAACAGCTTCTTCCACACGCTGTGCAGCTTGTCCTTGCGCGCGTTGTACGTTCCCGGCTTCTCCAGCTCGTCAGCCTTCGTCCAGCCCGGCAGGCGACAGCGGTAACGTGCCGGCACGATCATGCGCGCACCGGTAGCGGGGTCGCGTATCAGCAACGGCGCAAACTGGCCGGGCCAAAGGCGGCCATAGCCATCACTTTTCGCCTGCGACTGAACTTCTTCCAGCCGCTCGCGCGCCGCGGCAATTTTGTTGGTGGCCACGCGCTTGTCGGTCTCGGCCTTCTTCGTGGGCTTGGGCGACGCCAGCACCGCCTCCGCCTTCACCAGGCGCTCCGTCTGCGCGGCCAGCTCCTCTTCGATCACCAGCGTGGCGGAGCGGTAGGCTTCCAGCATCGCCTGCCTCACCGCCTCCTCACCTTCGTTGCGAGGATGCTCGAACGGCTCGCGCATGGCCTTGGGCACGACCTTGAACAGGTCGCCGGTAAAACGGCGCGCCTCCAGCATCTTGGCAAACGCATGGATATCCAGCGTGCCACCCATGCGCTCGTAAAGACGAAAATCTTCCCAAACCTCGGCGGAGTAGCACACAGCCCCTCCTAAGGAGACGGCGCCCCGTGAAAAGCCAGCATACTCTCCAGCTTGTCGGCCACCCAGTCATGCTCCTGGCCGGCACTTTCCAGCAGCGTATCCGCCTCCCCGGCAAACGCCGGCCAGAAATCGCCAGGCTCGGGAAACTGCTCCAGCAGGTCAGGAAGATGGCCCTCGATGCGGTTCAGGGCCTTTTGGAGAGCGGCGCGCGTGGTCATGTGCGCACCTTAGGGAGAGGGGGTCTCAGCGGCTGAGATTGTCGTGGAGCGCCACGCCGTGCGCGGCTGGCCCTGCATGTGATCAGGGGGCGGGCACGCAAACGGGGTCGGATTCACACCCGGGCAGGCATGTGAACCCAGCCCCGTCAGGCCGGTGTCGACCTTGGCTCCAGCGTTACTTGTCTTCCGAAATCGTCAGGCCACCGACGCTCACGCCCAGATCGATGCCCTGCCCCGCACCGGACAGCGCCAGGGAGACCTCGCCCTTGGTGAGCACTTGTGCGGTGCCGGACTTCACGGCACCCGCACTGGCATCCGCCTGCGCGTAGGTGCCCAGCACATCGCTGATCTTGTGCAGGTCACTGAAATTGCCGATGCCATCGTCGATGCGGGACTTGCCGGCCGTCAGTCCACCACCATGACTTTCAAGCTTGACCTTCATGGTTTGACCGTCTTTGCAGGTAACCACGCCCTTGCCGCTGGTGTGCTTGTAGATCACCGACCAGCCGGACAGGCTGAATCTCATGGTGCACTCCAGGTTCGCGGCACTGGCCATCTGGGAGACGGCTAGTGCACACAGCACGATGGACGTCTGAACGAACAGTCGACCTTTCATGGGATGACTCCGTGACTGAGGGTGAAAGTTCTGGCTATCAAGCGGATGCTGCCTGATCTGATACCTACCCTGACGACGATGACCGGTAGCAGGACCATCGGTTTTCCACGCGACCATGCGAACGCGGTGAATTATCGTCCCGCAAAGGCGCGCCCCGGCAAACCGTAGTTCTACGGAGAGCAGCGCTCACCCCATCCCTGGGTGCGGCACCTGGCCGAAGAGTTCGCGTCGGGTTGCGGGCTCAAACGGCCAGCGCGACGGCGACGCGCGGCCTCCCGGGCTCCACCCGAGGGGCCCGATCTGCCTGGGCCGCCCATCAGGGAGGCCTGTTTGACCTTTCGCCTGGAGGACCCCCTCCGGCGTCGACCACCACGCCCACCCTCAGAACGAAAAGGCCCGGCGAGCCATCGCCGGGCCTTTTGTTGGGGGCTGCCGAGATGTCCGCGACCGGAAGGTGGACCTTGCCCCCATTCCGTCAGCCCTCCGGGATCAACACGCCACGCCACCATCCACCGGCAGCGTTTGCGTCGAACCCTTATAGGTAATCGTCAAGGTGCCATGCAGCTCGGTACTGTCGGCGTTCTCGTTGGTTTCGCCCGCCTCGACCGTCTCAACGATACGCAGCGTATGCGCGGCGTCTTCATACAAGGTGATACTGCTCGTGTCATCGGTGTTGGTCTGCACCATGACCACGCGAATCAGTTTGCCATCGATGCGCATGAAGCCCACGCCATCCTTGTCGGCGTCGGCTTCACGGAAGACATCCCCGGGCTGCGACGCTGAATCCTTTCGCCTCAGGCTGGTGCTGCAACCCTGCAGTTCGGCATCACCATCATTCAACCCCAGCACACCGACCACGAACGAGGCACCGGGCGCCGGGCTGGATGCGGCACTTGACGCCGCCACGGGTGCCTTTTGTGCGGCAGCCGATGCGGCAGACGCCGGTGGCGTAGACGTCTTTGCCTGCTCGCTGGTTGCCGGCTGCTCATGACAGGCCACGAGGAAGCCCGCAGCAGCGCACAGCAGCAAGGCCAGCTTATTCTTCTTATCCATGAAGTAACTCAGTCGTGTTGGAGGGATGGAACCATGGTGAAGGCATGGATCGTCGGAGCGCTTTTGGACAAAAGCCCCCATGCCGGGATGTGGATTCTACTCAGACAGCATTCGATCTATCGCCAGGGCGCAGCCAGAGGCTGATAGCCGCCACGGCGAGCAAAAGAACAAAGATCCCCAGGAAGATCTTGCCAAGCAAGCTCGTAAGAGCGGCGGATTGCTGCCCATGATCGAGACGAAAAACCTCATCATTGAAGTTCAGTGCCGAGACTTCGGGATGACCCACTTCGTAAGCAATGGGAACCTGCTTGTTGGTGCGCGCGCAGGCGACCCTGGGGTCACTGGAGCGACCACCTGGATCTGCGAGGAATCCATCTCATCGCTTCGGGTCGAAAGCGGTCCTTCGAGTACACCCCCGGAAATAAGTGATGGCCAACAAAACCTAACCGCTAAGTGTGCGCAACTCACCCGACAGGAGTCCCTTCAAGGTTCGAACAAAAAGCCCAACGATGGAAAGGCTGGCAACCGCAAGAAGAAAAATGGCGACACCATGGGTGAATGGACTCGGATTCACTCCAGCAAATTTGATGGCGCAAATGGCCGACGCAGCAAGCGGGAAGCTGACAGCCCACCAGGAAACGCGGAAGGGACAACACCGGGCGAGATAACGCATCTGCCCGATGAGAACGGCCAGAAGAAATAGCGATATCAGGTAGAGCGCCTCGGCAAATACATCCTGACTACGCGTTACCGTAAGGTACGTGGAATACCCAACAGAAAATGGCGCGACCAGGATCATCAGGGATGGCCGAAGGCCCTCGGGAATGGGGTCCTGAAACAGAAGTCGCGAAAATATGAGCGTAAAGAGGGGCACGGCAAAGAACAGACCCACCGCCATTGCAAACACCCCTAAGCGGGTATCTGCGTTCAGACCAAGCGCAGGCATGGCTAACGGGATATCCAGCAGCCCCACCACCGGCACAATCCAGGCGGGCGTGGCGTGAGCCATTTGCTGTCGCTCACTCATCCATCGACTAACGATAAGCCACGCAAAAAGTGTCATCCCGCAGGCCCCGATCACCCAAAGGCCAAGCGCAAGTTGCGGGCTGAACTGGACCGACACCAGCGGGAGTAAAAGCAGGCTGATCCACACTGCCCCGAAGAGACTTCCAGCGATCGGGTGCTGGAATTCACTCTTTACTGCCTGCCAGGCCGTCATGCATTTCCAGGCGTAGGCGAGCGCCAAGGCCGCGAACACCACCATCGCGCACACGCCGATGACATCGGCAACTTCTGCCGGCATGCCATACAAGCGCGCGGCCAGGCGCCATGCCACGGAAAGCCCGATCAAACCCATTACTGACCCAAAGAGCCCCACGGGCAAGTAGTCAAGCAGCGGTCGCCTGAGCGTGGCCTCTTCCTGCAGCATCGCGTTCATGATCACCCTCCATTGTCGGGATACACCGAAATCCGGTTAGCAGATTGACGGGCGTTGACTGCAGTTCCATTTCGTTCACTGCGCGCCTTGCAGCGGGCGCGGCCTCGATTACTAATGTCGGCTACGGGTCGAAAGCGGACCTTCCTCTTGTCATGCCGAATCCACCTTTTGACCCAAGAAGAGTTCGGGTTGCAGCCTTAAGAAGATGCCCTGGTCCCTTCCGACCTCGATCTCCAGAGTCGGGTGAGATGGACCTTCGTGGATCTTGAGGTCAGCAATTCTCTGCGCGTCGAGCTCGTAAACAACTCTCCCGCGTGTCCCAAGCACCAACTTCACGGATCGATAGGAAGGCGACACAACGAACTCCACGCTCCAGTCGCCGCTCTTCACCCTATAAATCAAGCCGCTGTATGGCCAAGGTACGTCCGCGTCCATTCGTTCAGACTCGGAACCAAAGAACAAATCAAGATCCGTTTCGGCAACGGTAAGCAAATTGGCTCCCTCCCTAAGGTCCGCTATGGGTCGAAAGCGGACATTCTTCTATTGCGCGATCGACCCTATGCTACTTCCGGAAAATTAGCTCCGGGTGGGTAAAAGTCACCCAGAGGAAGATCAGTCCTGCAGCCATCGCGCACGCGCTTAGCACCCTGATGACAATGATGCGCCGACGCATGTCCGGCCCGTGCTCGGGTGCGGGCAAATGCGAGTCCACGAGCATACCAATCACACCAAACCACGAACCTATATCCCACCAGTGCAGCGAGCCATCACGTGTCTTGAAGTAACCCGGGTCAACATTTTTGAGCTGTTGAGCGACACGCCATGTCATGAAATTGATGCTTATGACGGCCAGTCCCAGGGCATCCACTACAGGCCCATACCGCATCTTCCCCTCCCGCTCCAGCATCACGACCGCTACCGAGAAAAACAGTCCGCTACGGGTCGAAAGCGGATGCTCACGCTTTGGCTTCCCGTACTACTTGATCGTTTCAAGCCACTGCAGCACGGCGCGCGAGAGCTCCGTTCGCTGATCCGAGTAAGCGTGGTCTGTCGCCAGATGCAGTGTGGTGACGCGGGTGTCTCCCGCTTGGCGAAGTGCACTCGCAAAAGCATCGTCCACGGCTGCCAGTCCGTCGTCCGAAGTCACCACGAACACGGGCCTGTCCTTGATCTCCCCCACCTTCGCGCCAAATCGCCACGCAGATACGTGATCGGAAAGCTCTTTTGCCAAACCATCAGGAGTGCACCCGCTCAGCGGCGCCATGCCGTCCTCGGCCAGAGACGCGCCCATGGCCTTGATCGCGCCAGCCTTGGAATCGTGGGACTGCAACTGCTCCAGTTCGCCGGCCAAATCGGCACCTGAAATCATGGCAATGCCCCGGATGGCGGGGTCGGCGGCAGCGCCATGGACCGCCATGAAGCCTCCCATACTGTGGCCCACGAGTACGATCCTGGATGGATCGGTCCGCAGGCGGCTGGCGTTTGCGGGCTGGCGCAGATATGCGACGGCCGCTGCGACATCGTCGAGGCCATGCGAGAAGGAGAAGCTTCCCGGTGAACCCCACGACCCGCGATAGTTGAAGTAGAGAACGTTCCACCCGGCGCGCCGCATGTCTTGCGCGAGGTCCAGGTTTCGCTCGTTTCCGGGAAAGCCGTGCAACAGGATCACGGTCGGGTGCGGTCCAGCGCCCGCAGCCACGTAGACCAGCGCATTCATTAGCGATCCGTGGCTGGCGATCTGCATGGTCTCCATGGACGCCTTCGGCTCGCCTTCTGATTTGGAGGTACCGTCGACGCCGGCTTTTGCATCGTCTGCCGACCCCACACCAAAGGCCTGCGCCGGCGCAAGCGACTGGCACAGCAAAAGGCAAACCGCAAACCCTGCGGATGTCAAAGACGCTTTCATGCTTCCCCCTGGATGAGATGGCTGGAGTCCGCTGACTGCCGCCGTAGCCTGACTTTAAGGGGGAAGCGAGGTACCGGGAAAGCCTCTCCCTGTCGGCAAGACGGCTTATGACTGGGCTGTTCAAGGCCCGCTGCGGGTTGCGAATTCAACCGGAAGCGGACGCTGAAACCCGCCCTACGGCAACCAGTGTTTGCGATAGGCCCAGAGTAGGGAGCTGCCCACCTAGCCATCCCTGACTCAGGCTACCATTGCCCGCCATGACCAACCTCGCAACGAAGCTTCGGGAACGCCTGTCGCTTGCGGACCCCGTTCCGATGGCATTTGAACGACACGACGTCGTGGAGGCTGACGGTTACCTAAGGGAGCGAATTGAGTACCAGGGACTCGAAGGCGACCCTATTCCCGCTTTCCTGTTCACGCCGAGGGGACGCGATGCGCTCGGCGGGGTGGTTGTCTTTCACCAACACAACGGGGAATTCCACTTCGGCAAGAGCGAAGTTGCCGGCGATGTGGGCAACGCCTTTCAAGCCTTCGGGCCAGCACTCGCCCGAAAGGGCATCGCCGTCCTGGCTCCGGACTCCATCACTTTCGAGGATCGACGCGCGGCAGTTCGCGGCGTGGAGCCGGATTATTACGATTGGCTCCAGCACTACAACGCCATGAGCTATCGATTGCTGGACGGCGACCTGTTGATGAGGAAGGTGCTGGATGACGCCCAACGCGCGCTGAGCGTATTACTCCAGGCCACGGGGCTAGACGAGCGACTCGTGGGCGTGGCGGGTCACTCCTACGGCGGTTATACAGCCCTCTACCACGCGGCCGTCGATGCCCGATGCCAATGGGCATGCATTAGTGGGTCGGTGTGCAGCTTCGAGACGCGCCGCCGGGAAGGCACTGGGTTTACCCTCTTCGAGGCCGTACCTGGGCTCGCTCACCTGATCGACACGCACGATCTTCTTTCAGCCATCGGACCTCGACCGACGATGGTTGTGTCGGGCACGAAAGACAAGTATTCGCGTGACGCCGATCAGGTCGTCGCCAAGGTTGCCGGCAACTTTATTACCGAGCTGCGCGTCGACCGCGAACATGCACTCGATCAGGAGAGATTCGACGCGATCGTTGAATGGATCGTAGCCCGCGCATCCGAAAGCTGAGGTGGAATCCGGGTGGGTTCTCACCCTGTCTCTCCGCCAGATACGCAAACGCCCCCAAGCGGCAGGAATGTCGCCTCTCATGGGAAGAGTGGGATTGCCGGGTGCATCCATGCACCCAACCCCTACGCGCTGCGCGCTACGGGGCCAGCCTGCGGCTGTCCAAATGTGTTCCTGACATATTTGTCAAACCCGGGTGGGGTCTCACCCTGTCTCTCCGCCAGATACGCAAACGCCCCCAAGCGGCAGGAATGTCGCCTCTCATGGGAAGAGTGGGATTGCTGGGTGCATCCATGCACCCAACCCCTACGCGCTGCGCGCTACGGGGCCAGCCTGCGGCTGTCCAAATGTGTTGCTGACAAATTTGTCGAACCCGGGTGGGGTCTCACCCTGTCTCTCCGCCAGATACGCAAACGCCCCCAAGCGGCAGGAATGTCGCCTCTCATGGGAAGAGTGGGATTGCTGGGTGCATCCATGCACCCAACCCCTACGCGCTACGGGGCCAGCCTGCGGCTGTCCAAATTTGTTCCTGACAAATTTGTGGAACCCGGGTGGGGTCTCACCCTGTCTCTCCGCCAGATACGCAAACGCCCCCAGTTGGGGGCGTTTGCGTATCTGGCGGAGAGAGTGACCGCCTGCAACTTCCGCAACGAGGACCAAGACACTGCAATGAGTTGCAAGAATAATACGTAATTTAAGCTGTATTTGCGAATAAAAGGCCCAGCGAACCGCAACAAGCCTCAACCACAATCAAGTCAGAATGGCATACTGCCTGGCATACCAAAACTCGATTCGGAGTCCCTCCCCATGGCATTACTGACTGACACCAAGGCGCGCAGCGTCAAACCCGGAGGTACGCCTGTCGCGCATGGCGGAGTCATCGGACTGGCACTTCACCCCTCCCCCAGCCAGAAAGGGCTAGGCAAGTGGGTTCTCCGCTATGTCAGCCCAGTCACCAAG
Organism: Dyella telluris; assembly: GCF_014297575.1. NCBI lineage: Bacteria > Pseudomonadati > Pseudomonadota > Gammaproteobacteria > Lysobacterales > Rhodanobacteraceae > Dyella > Dyella telluris. The sequence continues at coordinate 4,863,802 of NZ_CP060412.1, forward strand.
AAACGCCGTAACGCAGGGCTTGGCAGCTATCCGGCAGTCGGCATCGCCGAGGCAGCGCGACAGGCGCGGTTGATGCGCGAGCAGATCGCCCGCGGAGAAGATCCGCTAGAAATTAAAGCCAACGAAGCGACCAAGCCGCACACGCCTCTCCTGCGCGAGGCGGCGGAAAAACTGCACAAGGAACTGACTCCGGGCTGGAAGAATCCCAAGCATGCTCAGCAATGGATCAATACCCTAGTCGAGTACGCCTTCCCCATCATCGGCTCAATGCCCTTGGACCAAATCCAGCCGGGCCACATTGCTGACGTACTGCGGCCAATCTGGCTGACGAAAGCAGAGACCGCCGGACGGGTGAAGCAGAGGCTACACGCCGTGATGGCCTGGGGGTGGGCACACGGCTTCTGTTTGTCCAACCCAGTGGACGTCGTGGCGCACCTCCTCCCCCTTCAACCAGGCAAGACCATCCGCACGCAGCATCAGCCAGCCATGCCCTGGCGCGCCATCCCCGCGTTTGTTGCCGGCCACCTGGAAATGCCAAGTAGCCTCGATGTCTCTCGTCAGGTGTTGGCATTCCTAATTCTGACCGCTGCCCGATCGGGCGAAGTTCGTCAGATGACGTGGAGCGAAATTGACCTAAAGGCCAGGGTGTGGACGCTACCTGCAGAAAGGATGAAGGCTAAGCAAATCCATCGCGTACCTCTGTCCTGGCAAGCGATTGCGATTCTCAAGCACCAGCAAAGCCAACACGAAAGCCTAGTGTTTCCTTCTGTGCGAGATCGAGCCCCGCTATCGGACATGGCCTTAACGACGTTTCTGCGACGCATAGATGCTGCAAGTGATGTTGCCGAACGTACCGCTACGGCACACGGATTCCGTTCCAGCTTCCGCGATTGGTGTAGTGAAAAAGGACATCCGCGCGACTTGGCAGAGCGCGCGTTGGCTCACGCAGTCCAGAACAAAGTAGAGGCGGCTTACCATCGGACGGACTTGTTGGAGCAACGACGCCCCTTGATGCAGGCTTGGGCTGACCACGTCACTAGTCTGCTCGGAAAGGAAAAGCTAGCCAACACAGATGCCGAACGCCACGCCGAGAAGAGACGGGCTTGGCGATGAGTCAACCCGACCGGACAACTTTAATCCGGGTATTTTCGAAGTACTCATCCTGCGAGCGATGATGCTTGTGAGTCACGTCTTCCGTAATCCCATCGCATGGAATGGGTGCGGGCTTCCAGGCTCTTAGGAACAAAGGAGGCTTGATCCGTGGAGTCAAGCCTCCTCGCCATCCGGCGCCGCGCCGTATCGCCCTCGACCACAGTGCGTCAGATGAACTCGTGGATCGGCCACCTGCCCCCACTCGCATCAAGCTTGCGCGGGCTCTTGCGGCGATACGAGAACGTGCTCTTGAACGCTCCATTGATGTCCGGGAGCGGTTTACGAGGCGCACCACGACGAGGAGCGGATTCGTCCCACTTCGGCATAATCCCTTTCCGCAGATTGCGATCCTTCCCACCGCCCGTCTTGAGCTGATGGTTGCCTTTGGTCATGTAGCGAATTGCGCGACGCAACCCTTCGCGCTTGTCTTGGTCATGGACGTGCACCAAGCCCATGCCATTGTATTCAAGCCTATCCTGCCGGGCATTGTTGTTGTTGTAGCTAGAGCCGTTGCAGTGCTCGATCCAATACTCCCCGAGCTTCTGTGCGTAGGCGATGTCTTTGCAATGCTTATGGCCATCCAGCGCGACTAGCACGTGGTAGTGCATACCCCGCCGAAAGCCGTTCTCCCGCTTGCAGATCCACCCGGCCATATCAGGCACAAGATGCCTCTCTCGGAGGTCTCGAAGGAACTTCTCCAGGCTCTTGTCAGCAGCCTCTACATATTCCAGGCGCTCACCCTCAGAGCCATAGTGCGAATAGGGGTGATAGTACAAATCTATCCTTAGTATCAGGATCTTGGAATGCCTCTTGAACAAAGCATCCATATACCGCATGCAACTCATAAACGCTGCGGCGGCATTGCGCTCACTGTTGTTCGAGAGGTACTTGAATCGCTTTGAACGGCATACACGACGGATAAAACGAACCATCCGATCGAGTGCGGAGCGCGCCTCGCCTAAGCGAAGATCAAGATCATCCCCCATGCGAGCACAGTTAAGAATTCGGACCCACTTGTCACACGCGCGAAGCGCAACCGTGATGTGCGGATTGAAGATCTGCGATCCGCAACGCTCCCTAATGAAAGGATGGTAGCTCTTGCACATGTTCCACACGTCCCTACCAAGTGGGGTCAAGCGATAGCGTTCCCCATAGCGAGTCCGTTCAAGCTTGATCGGTCCGTCGTCTACTTCCGCGATACGCTTTGCGATGCGCTCTAAAGACCCGATGAATCGATGCCAATCGAACTCATCCGTAATGTAGACGCTTCCATCTTCGAGATAGATGCAGCCACGCGAAAAGGCGCTCAGGTGCGCATCATTCGCAATGCGACGTTTCTCATACCCCTTATTCATCAGACCCATAATTGCCCCCAACACCAGCTCCCATCGGCTTAGTGCCGACCTGTAGGAATAGGTATTACCTGTAGGAATAGGTAATAGCATAGGAACCGGAAATCCCAGGACACCAATGCCCCGAGATTTCCGGCCCTTAGCTATTCGATGCCCCATCAATTGCCCAATAAGGCCGCCGGGGTAGGCGCGGTGAGTTACTGTTTTTTTTAGGCTATATCCGCGCTGGAGAGCAGGCTCTTGGCCGCTGTCGGCGGGCTTGCAGGTGTCTGAGATCATCAAGAAAGCAGTGCTTCCGTGACCTCCGATCCTCGGTGTGTTTCGGTCCCCTCTTCACACTGTCGACAAAATGACAGTCGCTGTACACAGTTGCTGTATCCAGCCGCCGGGGTGGGCGCGGTAAGTGCTTGTTGTGTCTTACTTGATCAAGCCTGCTCGCGGCAGGCATCGATGTACTTTTGTAGCTGTTGAAGCTCGAAACCTATAGCCCCTCGACGTTCGCCACCGCCGAGGCGGATTGGCCTTGGCATTCGAGGGTCGTACCAACGACTTTCTTTGTTGATGCGGTTTCTTATTGTGGACTCACTCAGACCAACGAACGCACATGCTTCAGGCATTCGCAGGACTCGGTTGGTTCCGACAGTCACGCTCTACACCTCACTCCTTGCTTGAGGTTCGTGGATTCTGCGGCCAAGGCATGGCAGTTGTCCAGTCCCGGCCTTGAACCGCCAATGACGATATGGACGTCCGTCGGCGTTGGGTCTTATTGGTCTTCTTTGGGCTTAGGAGCCCAACTCACTTGCCAATGAACTAAGTCGACGCGAGGAATACGTCGCTTCGCCGCCCTGTCGATTTGCTGCCGCCTCCTCAATCCTGCCTTTCGAATGAAAGAAATTTCAAACTCACATCACCGTGCAGAGTGACCATTCGGTTGCTCCATCCGTGCTGCCTATCGGCGGATGTCCTTGTTCATCAGGAGCATTGAAGATGTTGCAGCGATTCGTAGTGGGCTATCCCTATCCGTCAATGGCGGAACACCTGTTCGTATTCGTCCTGATCTTTCTGGCCGGCAGCGTGTGGGCGGCCTGTGTTCGTCGCTATGTACAGCACCGCCTGAGGGCCCAGACTCATGCGTGAGTTGTCGATAGAACAGGACTGGCAGGGTGACTCCGTCGATATGACATCGCGCTGCCCCAAGTGCAGGTCCATTTACGTCGAGGCCCGAAACCTAGCCCAGCGGCTTGGCGGTGCCATCGGAGCCATCGCAGGCACCACCAGCGGCGTCGCCGTGGCACTGTCGGGCGCGGAGCTGGGGCTTATCGCGGGTCCTTTCGGCGCCCTGCTGGGGGCGGTAGCAGGCGTGGTCATCGAGGGCATAGTTGGCGGGGCTGCCGGTTGCTTGGCCGGCGCCAAGCTGGGGAGCGCCATCGACCGGAACGTCCTGCATAACCACCTGTGCCGCGCCTGTGGCCACACCTTCACCGACAAGTCGTCCTAGACCATCGACGCTGTAATAGCCGTTTCATTCCACCCTTACGCACGCATAGAGCCCGGCAAAGCCGGGCTCTATGCGTTTTTGCACCTATACAAGGAGTCTGTCATGCATCTGGTTCAATCCATGGCCTACGTCGGGGAACAACCCTGGCATGGCCTCGGCCATCACCTTGCCCCTCACCAACCGCTGGACGTTTGGGCGCGGCAGGCCGGCATGGACTGGCGAATCGAAGCCGCTGACGTGCAGTACGACGTCACCGACTCAACTCCCGAGGCGCTTCACGCGTTTCCGGAACAGAGGGTCCTTTACCGATCGGACACCAAAACTCCCCTGTCGGTAGTCTCTCGCCGTTACAAGGTCGTCCAACCAGCTGAGATCCTGGAGTTCTATCGCGACCTCAGTGAGGTCGGCGGCTACGAACTGGAGACGGCTGGCGTACTCAAGGAGGGCAAAAAGTTCTGGGCGTTGGCCCGCACCGGCCAGAGCGTCACCCTGAAAGGTCGTGACACCGTGAACGGCTACCTGCTATTGGCAACCGCCTGCGATGGCACCCTGGCCACGACGGCACAATTCACGTCAGTACGCGTGGTGTGCAACAACACCTTGGCCATTGCGCTGAGCGACAACGCCGGGACCGTCAAAGTACCGCATCGAAGTGAATTCGATGCACAGGCCGTCAAGCGCCAACTTGGCATCGCGATCACCCCGTGGTTGGCGTTCGAGGACTACATCAAGGAGCTCGCCCGCTGTCGGGTCGCCGATCGAACCGTGGAGGCCTTTCTGCAAAAGGTGTTCGCCCATCCGGCGTCCGGGCAGGCGCCAGGGTCCTCCGCCGTCAACGAACAAGCTGTCCAGAAAGTGTTGTCGCTATATCTAGGCCAGGGCCGAGGGGCTGAGCAGCCTTCGGCGAGGGGAACAGCTTGGGGCTTGCTCAACGGCGTGACCGAATATGTAGACCATCACCGGCGCGCACGCTCCCATGACTATAGAAGGGATGGTGCCTGGTTCGGATCGGGGGCGGCGATTAAGCAACGGGCATGGCTAGAGGCGCTGAAATTGGTGGCGTAAAGGCTGCACCCCAACCAACTATGCATGTTCCGATGCTAGCGTAGGAGTCATCAAAACTTGGAGCACGCGCCTTTATCAGAGGTGCGTGCTCGATTCAAACTCAGTGGCCTTTGACCGCGTGCCGCGCCCGTGTCGCCTGCTCCGACCCGTTCACTTAGGCCCTTTTCGCCGGCCTTTTTCCTGCCCACCCAAAACCCGTTCAATCTCGGTGGCCCACTGCACGAGATCCGCCCCGCAAGCATTGCACCAATCGCGGATTTGAAGCCCATCCAAACGGATTACTCCTCGTTCGGCCGAGGTGACGTAGTTCTGAGAGCGCCCTAGTCGTTCGGCCAACGCGACCTGAGTAAATCCATGGCGTTGGCGCAGCTCTCGAAGCATGCTCAAAAAAACCTGATTTTCCGGCCGGTAGAGGGACTTTGGAGCCCGCTCGGCCAGTTCGTGAGCCCGTCCCATCGGCCCGCTCCAAAACCAGTCGGACCCCTACCCTATAACCCGACCTTCAATACACCGTCTTTGTGTTTTAGGGTACCTTGGAAGCAGCCAATTTTTAGTTGGCACCAATGGGCTGGAACAGGCTTGTCGTGACTGGCTCAGGCCTGGTCTGGCCTGCCCTCCCAATGCTCGACCCCGCGTCGCACACAGCGACATCACGAGAACAGGGCTTTGCCCAAGAGACAAGGAATAGGTACCAGCGATGGAACTACGTCATATCGCGACCCTGACAGTCGCATGCATAGGTCTTGCTGCCTGCGGAAGCAGTTCAATCAACAAGGTGAAAAGCAGCCCGATCAGCAATGGGCAGGCCTTTACCGTGGGCCAAGCACTGGACAACCGAAAGGTGTGTGCGGCCACCTCGTGGGACACACATAAGGACGAGCGAAACCGCGAGATTGTTGAGTATCGCTGCGAGTTGAAGGACGCAACGACTTACTTCAAGACTCAGACGACAGAGTGGTTAGCCAGTAACGAACAGCACGTTAAGGATGTCGCGGACGTCTACGACGGGAAGTTGCAACAGATGAAGGCCGAAGTCGATGAGGCAAAGGCACGGCTGGCTCAGGCCCAGGCGAATAAATCTTCAACAGCTGATGCGCAGACCGACTTCGATAGCCTGATTCGCGGCATTCAAAACCAGATTGACTCCGGGCAGACCCAGCTCGATGAGTACACCAAAACCTACGATCAGTTCAAAAGGGAGGCGGCTGTCGAGCGAGATCAGTCAAATTCGTTCATCAGTGGCTTCGCCGCAGTTGCGAAATCGGAGGAGGTGTACCAATGGACTATAGGCCCGAGCGGCGACCCGGTGCTGATCTACGGCAGTTACGTTCTGGAGGACAGGAGTGGCAATGTGATCAAGGAGGTGCGGTACTTCCGGCCGGACATTCGCATGGACAGCGTCGTTGCCAACAAAGCCAACAACTATGGTGAATACAACGGCGGCGACACCACGGCATTGTTCAAGGGGATGCTGTAACTATTCCTGTACGAGGCCGAGGGGTGGTCGCTAAGCCACCCCGCGTCTCGGTTCGCAGAGGGCGCACAGGACAACCTGTGCGCCCTCGCCTACCCTCGCGATCCGGCGCCACCTCCTGAACCAGAGCATCCAACCTGGTTCATGTGCCGTCGGGCGCATCCTCCAACACATAGTCGTGGATGGCCCGCACGACCTGCTTTTGACGCACCGGCGGCAAGCCGAGCTTGGCGCGCTCCTCAAGCAGTCCATTGACCACTTCGCGCGCTTGATCGCCCGCGGCGCAACCGAAGACGACTGCCGTGACCGCTTCCGCGGGGAAGTCGAGATGGCGATGCGACGACGAGGGAATGGCGACACGCCACTCTTCTTCGTATTCCCAGTGTTTCGATTTGCGAAAGATGGGTGCAATCACGTCGTGCGGATCAACGCTCGGATAGTCCAACTTGGGCAGTGGGCCGCCGTATTCCACCTTTTTGCACAGCCCAAACAGGTTAATGCCGTGAGCCACATCGAACTCGATACAAACGCCCTTGTGGCTCTGGCCGTAGTGTGACCACATCAAGGTATTTTTGTAGGATTCGGCGAAACAGCAGATCCCAACCGCTTGCAGCCGCTGATGGCTGTCGTCGTTCGCGACCTGCTGAATGCCTGCCGCACCCAACCGGGCCATGCCGTCCGCAAGACGTGCCAAATCGGCACGAGTCGCACCTTGGGCAACCGCAGTGCGAACGAGATAGGCATGTACTTCGTCCATAGCACCCAGCGTGCCGAACTGAAAGCGACACTCAAACGGATCGTTGAAGTCACTGGGGGCGCGAAGAAAAACTTGCGAATTGACCAGCATGTCCCGCAAATTGCGCTCGTCATTTGGGCCGTCAAAGCCCCGGTAATGGTAGAGGTGGCTTGGCAGGCGGGAATGCAGCTCAGCCAGCCGTTGCCTACGTTCCTCATGGGACAGCGCCTCGAACTCTCGCAAGTTCTCTCGCATCCTCTCGACATACGTTGCGGCACTACCTGTCATCAATTCACGCTCCATAGGGGCCTCTGGCCGAGCGCGAATTATCCGTTGCGATATCGCCTTGTCCATACCCGCGCGTGCACGTCCGCGGAGTCGGCCAGGTGAGGCCAAGTGCGCCACCAACTGGGTGCGTGGCTGGCCGTCTGGCCCTTTCAGGCCGCAGCGGATGCTCGAGTCGATGCAGCCACGCTTCCTGCTCGAAATACTGCGAGCTGGGCGTTCCCGCCCCCCCCCTGGGGGGCTGATTCAGCCCCTTTCGATGACCCATCCGCCCTTGTTCGGCGGGCAATCGGGCTGTGCTGTTAGCACAACGACCAAAGCCGACCGACCCGTCGCAGTCCCGCCAGGCACGACTCGCCACATGAGAGTGATAGTCGGCAAAATAGCCCCACAGGAACAGGGGGGCCAAGATGGCACTGACAGAGGAATTTCATCGTTTCCAGACTTGGCTTGACGGCAAACAGCCGTCAGACGACGTGCGTAGGGTTAGCTCCATCATTGAGCATAACCTGACCGCTGTTGCCGAGACACGCCATGCCGGCGGTCAACGCTCTCGTCTCTTGGCCCCCCTCTTACGCCAGGACTGGGCCGCTGATCACACTCCAGTACCAACGGCTACAGGCACAACGACGGCTATCAACTGGAACCGCATAACGGAATTGAAGGTGGGCCCATTTCGCGGCTTCCGACGCCCGGAAGTTTTCGATATTGACCATCCGGTCGTTCTCATCCTCGGTGCCAATGGCACGGGCAAAAGCAGTCTCTGCGAAGCTATTGAGCTTGCCCTACTTGGCCGGGTCGAGGAAGAGCGAGAACGTTCAGTCAAGCGCTATCTCGATAACATCCATGAAGGGCGGCATGTGCCGCCGCAATTGCAGGTGAATGCCAACGGCAAGAACGTAACAATCCGGCCGGATGAAGAGCTCTACCGCTTCATCATCATCGAACGCAACCGCATTGAGGGATTTGCCCGCATTGGTGCCCGGGGAACGGCGAAGGCGACACCGTTGGTCGCCGCTCTCTTCGGCCTCAGCGAGTTCGACGAATTTGTCACGCGCTTTGGAAACACGCTGGACTCGCATCTCACACTGACAAGACCCAAAGCCGATCAGCTCGCACTGCTGAAGGCTGGCATTACCGAAGACCAACGCAAGATCGACTCTGTCCAAGCGACGCACCAGGCCTTCAACCAAGAACGCATGGCCATTGCCGAGAGTTTTGAATCGGGCCTGACCTACGAAGCACTGCGAGCACGGATCGGAACGTCGGAGCAACCCGGCAGGCTCAGCGAGATCAAGACAGCGCTGGCGAAGCCACTGCCCTCGCCGACGGGAGTAGCGGTCCAAACCCTGATCAAGTTGAGGCGTGAAGGCAGGGATCTCAAACAACAAGTCGCAGTCGCGCACGAGGGACTGGCGGCACGCAGCCGAGAGATTTCATTTCGAGATCTCTATCAGGCGGTCGTCAACATGGAGGGTACGTCCCCCGACCTTTGCCCAGCCTGCGAGACGCCACTAGATTCAGTTACCACCAATCCGTTTCATCGCGCGACGCAGGGCCTTGCTGCCCTACAGGAGTTGGCAGCGCTGGAAGCGCGCGCTACTGCAGCTCGATCACGGGCAGAGGGTGTTTGGGGAAAATTGATCCAAGCCATTGAGACCACCATCAGCAAGGCTGCCTCTCTGGCGCCTGCCATTGAGTTGCCAGCCTTTGATCCGGCGAAGGACACATATGGTGCAGCGGACTGGCACAAGCTGTTGGCGGCCGCCAGAGCCCTCCAACGCCAGGATCAGGCGCTTGCGCTCGAACAGACACGTCGCCAGGAACTAGAGTCGGAGAGAGACCGTCTTCAAGCCGCCAGGACGGAACTGGCGCAGGTGCATGGCCGCCAGGTTCAGTTTGATGCAGACGTTACAGAGGCCCGCACTCGACTAGCAGTATTTGAGCAGGACAATGCCAAGCTTCAAGAAGAAGTGAACACTGAGGCTACCGAACACCAGATACAAGTGCGGATCGGCGAAGCCTACAAGGGATTTCTTGAGGCATTAAAGGCCTATCGTGAAGGACTGCCGGAACAGCTGATGGCAGATCTCAATGAGGTCACCATTGACATCTACAATCGCTTCAACCACCTGGATGCACCCTCGGATCTCATCCATGCATTACGCCTTCCACTTCGCGGCGGTGATGCCATTGAGGTTGCCTTCAATGGCGACCCGAGTCGTTGGCACAATGCACTTGCTATTCTGAGCGAAGGGCACCTGCGTTGCTTGGGAATGGCCATTCTTCTGGCGAAGAACGTCAAGCTCAAGCTACCCGTCGTCTTGCTCGATGATGCCGTTAATGCCATTGACCACGATCATCGGGAGGGGATCCGCAACACGCTTTTTGGGCATCCCGACCTAATCAAGAAGCAATGGATCATCACCTGCCATAGCAATGAATTCATTAAGGACATTCACAACAACCACGCCAAGGGCGCATCGCTGTATGTCCTTCGCCATCACGCTGGCGATCATCATCCGATTGTGACCGGAGGAAGTACGCGCAACTACCTGCAGCTGGCAACGCAGCAGGTGGATGACGGAAACGCGCGATTCGCGCTCGCGCATTGTCGGCGTGCACTCGAGAATCTCGTGACACGATCTTGGAAGAAGCTAGCAGAACAGATACCGGCTGCCTCGACTCTCGCACTAACACTAAGTCGTCCAGGAGCATCACCTGAACTTAGTAATGTCACCCAAGGTTTGGTCAAAGCCTTGAATCAAGGCATTGCAAGCGGCGGCCTGGTCGAGCCATGGGTGACCAGAAGGGACCGCCTGGAATCCATCCTTAAGGCCAAGCCAAATTCATTGGCCTGGATGTCGCTCAACAAGGGCACGCATGAGGAAGCGGACCGAGAGGACTTCGAGGAACCCACAGTCCGCCGCATCCTTGGCGCTCTAAACGACCTGGACGCCACATTTCCGTAATAGGGTAATTCTGGAATATCGGGTCAGACCAAGGGGTCTGACCCGTTGCACCTCAGACGTGCAACTTCGGAAGCCCGCGCACGATCTTGATCGTCTCTAGGCTCACGGTGATCACGCGAAGAAAGAGGTCCAATGGATAACGTGGGTTCTTCATCGTCTCAATGGCCCAATCATTGGCATCGTCAACGATCCCACTAGCCTTATCTAGTTCCTTGCACTGGCGCTCGGTCACCCAGACCAAAGCAGGCTTGCCGTTGACCACATAGTCGTAGGCTTCCGCCGGGATGCCCCTGACGGTGATGAAGTTGTTGTAAATCAAGGTACTCAAGTCCTTCTCTTTCCCCTTCTTCGGCACCTTCATCTTTACGACCCGATAGTCCTCATCGGACAGGACTCTGCCGCCCGTATCGATCTGAGCGGCATACGGGGACGCACGATCATAATTGATGTGCAAATCGGCGAGATCGCGTCCAGCCCTGGATAGCAGCCAAAAATCACTAGCTTGCTTGACACAAGGAATTCGAGCCAATTCCTTGGAGAGATTATCGGCATAGCGCTCCCGATAATCCGGCACATGGAATAGACCATAGACGTAGTAAAAAATGTCTTCCTTACTGATTTCCTCACCCGGATATGCGCTTTGGAAGTGCGCCAGCCCGTCATCCGTGATTGCATCTCGTCGACCCGCCGGCTTCTTATCCTCTCCTGAGAAGAGGCCTTCCGGGCTCTCTGCCTCGCCGTCCACGCCATCGTAAAGATAGAGCGGAAAGCACTGTCCGCCGTGCAGGTAGTGTAGGTTTGGGACCACATCAACCATCGATACCGTAAATGGCAATGTTTCACCCGGACCGTGAATCACAATCAATCGATTGCTGGCAGACGCATCCGGAAGCAACCGTGGCATCTGCAAGACCATCTCATTGAAGCGGCGATTGAAGTAGAACCACTGTTTGTTGAAGGGTCGATAGATACCCTGGATCACATCGTCAGCTTGGAACTGATAAGTCTTGCCCTTCAACAATTCTTGCTTCAGGCCACGAGACCAACTGATCTTGGTTGCATCAGCGCCGACAAATCCATCCACATTCGCTGCACGCGTTTTCCGATCCGCGTTGCCATAGGCCTCTGAAAAACGGCCAACTTCTTCGTTGTAGAAAGCGATCATGGATCGCATGTTGGCCTCAAGAGTGCCCCTTGAAGCGTTGTAGCACCAGCTATCGCGCGACGTAAACACGCCTAGAGAGTAGTTCTCGAAAAGACGAGGACCATCCCCCTTCTTATCGCCTATGGCGATGAATTGGGCGAAGCGATCGTCTCGCTGCCTGAGCCAATCTCCATGTTGATTTGGAGTGATGTGAACCCATCCCCCCGCCTTATCGATCCCGACGATACTTTTGAAGTCATCAATCTTTTGCAACTTCTCTTCGCGGGAGAGGTAGTCCCCAATATCGTGAAACCGGATCAAGCCATGCTCCTTGGCTGCCGGATTTTTCACCAAAAGCGTTATCGCGATGGGAGCTCGACTTCCACCCGCAAAGATCTTTCCGCCTTCTCTTCGCGAAAGCTCACCCAGCGTGCGTTGATTTCCACGCAAATGAAACACATGGATGCTGGAAAACTCCTCGGCCAAGGTCTTCCTTAATCCGTCGGTTCCATTGGCATCCAGGAAGCCACCGTTCGTGACAAAGCCGATCACTCCACTGTCGCCAAGCCGATCCGTGGCCCAGCGAATCGCGCGGATGTAACTATCGTAGAGATTGCGAGACAGCGTCGCATTTGAGCGCGCCGCATATGTCTCCGCAATTCGCTGATCAAGATGCTTGTATTCAAGATTCTTGTTGTTCTCGTTCGCATCATCCTGCCCCACCGCATAGGGTGGATTACCCAGAATGACTCGAATATCCAGACTTCTCTGACGTTTGCGACGGCTGCTATTGTCCACGAGGATTTGGTCAACCAGATCCTCCTTCTCATACATTTGAAACGTATCAGTTAGGCAGATACCCTCGAAAGGCTCGTATTCACCTCCGACCAAGTCGTGATACGCCTCTTCGATGTTGATCGCCGCGATGTAGTAAGCCAGCAGCACAATCTCGTTGGCGTGGATCTCGCTTTTGTACTTGTAAGGCAGTTGCTCCCGTGAAATCAGCCCGCTCTGCAAGAGACGAGTGATGAAGGTTCCCGTCCCTGTGAACGGATCGAGGATATGGACGTTCTTGTCACCAAGCGACTGACCAAATTCAGCCTGAAGCAGGTGTGCAACGCTGTGAATAATGAAGTCAACAACCTCTACCGGGGTGTAGACGATGCCCAGCTTGTCCCTCAATTTCGGAAAAGCGTTCGCAAAAAACTTGTCATACAGCTCCACGACGATCTTTTGCTTGCCCTCAGCAGTTTTCAGACCCGAAGCTCGTTCGCGAACACTCTCGTAGAACTCCTCAAGCGTGTCGGCCTCCTTGTCCAGCCGATGCTCGTTTAAAGCGTTCAACACACCCTGCATTGCTTGGCTCATTGGGTTGTGCTGGGCAAAGCTATATCCAGCAAACAGCGCATCGAAGACCGGCTTCGTAATGAGGTGTTGCGCCAGCATTTCGATGACTTCCTCATCGGTAATGCTGTCATTCAAGTCGTCGCGCAGCTCCGCAGCGAATGCATCGAACGCTGCACGCTCAGACGTGTTGTTGGGATTTGCGACAATTTCCCGGATGCGACTGATGTGGGTACGGGCAATCTTGTCGATATCCTTGACCCACTTCTCCCAGTAGTGGCGATCACCACACTTCTGAACAATCTTGGCGTAGATTGCCTTCTCAATGATGCCGATCTCGAAGGCCAGCTGGCCCTGGTCGGGCTTCTCGCCATACTTGGGCTCGGGCGACCCAATGCCGAACTGACCTCTTCCTGCCGCTCGGTTCGACTTTCCAACCGAGGCATTAGCCACTTTGCGCTGCACCTTGTCGGTGACAGCGATGACTTCCATCTTCTTCGTGTCATGCCCGACAAGATCGAGCTTATTAATCATCGTGTCGAAACGATCGTCGTGGGAACGAAGCGCCTGCAAGACCTGCCACACCACGGCATATGTCTTGTTGTCATTCAAGGCTTGATCCGGCTCTACGTCAGCTGGAATCACCACGGGGAGAATCACATAGCCCCTCTTCTTTCCGGGCGCATTGCGCATCACGCGCCCAACGGACTGCACCACATCGACCTGCGAGTTGCGTGGGGTCAGAAACAACACTGCATCCAACGCTGGTACGTCCACGCCCTCGGAGAGACAGCGCACGTTGGATAGAACGCGGCAGGTGCCGTCCTCTACCGGGGCCTTCAGCCACTGTAGCTTTTCTTCCTTGATGCTGGCATTCATCCCACCATCCACGTGCTGAGCGTCGCAAGTGAGCCAAGAATCGGAGTCGATGTCCTCTGCCTCCTGGTAAGCGTCCACGACAGCCTTGAACATTCCCGCGATGTTCTTGGAGCTGACCTTGTGCGTCTTTGCACCCTTGGCAATGTCAATCACCTGGCAGAACGCCACAGCCCGCTTCATGGGCTCATGGTCGTCCAACAGGTCATCGGTTAGCCCCTGCTTCGCCAGGGCTTTCCAACAGCCAATGATCTTCGCCGCGTCATCCACCTTGATTTGGTTGTCATCGCCTGCCAGGAGGGCTTGCAGCTTTCTATTGACGTAACTCTCCTCTACAGCCAACACAAGCACCTTGTAGTCCACAAGGAGGCCACGCTTCACCGCATCAGAAAAGGTGATGAGGAAGAGCTGCTTGCCGAACCACTCCTCCTTGTTCATTCCGTAGATTTCCACGCCGTCCCGCTCGGCTTCCGCCTCCGCTTGCGGGCTATAAATCTTCGGAGTAGCCGTCATGTAAAGGCGCTTGGCGCCTCGGATGTAGTCGGCGTCATGGACCTTGACGAAGTGGCTTTCATCCTCGTCGGCGTAGGTGTAGCCCGTGGTACGGTGGGCTTCGTCACAAACGATCAGATCGAATGCTTCCAGATCGTGGTTGTGCTGGGCATCATGGATCACATCAATGGATTGATAAGTGCTGAACACCACGCTCATGTGTTCGTCGTCGTGGCGCACTTTCATGACCTGGGCAAGCCGGCGTGCATCCGTCGTGGCCGGGAAACGCAATTCATGGACGAAGGTTTGCACCTCGTCATCTTCCTTACGGCGCTTCTTTTTACCAACGTCGCTGTCGGAGCACACGGCGAAACTGTGAAGCGGCGTTTCGCTCTCCTGCGTCCACTCAGTGAGGGTCTGCGACAAAAGCGCGAGGCTCGGAACCAGGAAGAGCACTCGCTTACCCTTGCCCGCCTCCTGCTCTGCAATCTTCAAACTGGTGAAAGTCTTACCAGTTCCGCAAGCCATGATCATCTTGCCGCGATCGGCTTTGGACAAGCCATCCAGAACGGCCCGCACAGCACTGTCCTGGTGATCCAACAACTTCTTCTTGGCCCGCAGCTCGACCTTCTGGAGCGCTTTGAATTTGGCCCAGTCAATCTGACTGGATTCCAGTGCAAACAGATCAATCTTGCTTACCGGCGGCCGCTGATCGACAAGGGCCTCTTCGGCATGATCCGACCAGAGATTGGTCGTGCAGACGATGATGCGATGAACGAAGGGCTTCTTACCCGAAGCGGTGAAGAAACTGTCGATATCCGCCTTCTGGAGTTTGTAGTCCTCTGCGTATAGCTTGCACTGGATTGCGTGGAACTCGCTGGTGCCACGCGTGCGAGCCACCAAGTCAATGCCGGTGTCCCGCGCATCCATGCCCTGCTCTCGCGCCCACTCCGCATAGGTCCAGACCTTCTCGTAGTCGTCCTTGTACTTCGCTTCGTTGCGAAAGTAAGCGCAGATCAGCTCTTCAAAGTAGGTGCCCTTTTCGCGCTCGGTGACGGCGGCGTTGCGGTAGGTGTCGAGCAGATCATGCAGGGCGCTCATTGGAACATCTTTCTCCGTCAATAGCTTAGGACGCCCTCATGGCGACCCATCCACTTCATTTTGACATGCCCTGCGTGACCAGGGACCCTGCGCGGCGACTTTTCAAGCCCCGGGGGTGCCTCTAGATTTTTGGGGAGGGCTTGTTATATTTGCGCCATGGGCGCGGTCGGCGCCTGCTGCTCACCTTGGCAAACCCTTGCGGGACGACATCCACTCTGACTTCGTCTGATTCCCTTCCTGTGGCGAATCTGGGCAGTGAGCACCTGGCGTTTGCCCGCAGAAGGAGTCAGTCATGCATTTCATTCCGACCTATCCCTCTAAGGTCAAGAACCTCAAGAAGCAAGCTAAGCGTCTCCAGCGGGAAGGCGCCGGTTCTCACGTGTCTCTGCTTGACCAGGTTGCCCAGAGCGCGGGTTACGATCACTGGAACCATGTGATCAAGTGCCTGGAGGAGACAGAGCGAACCCAAGCTGCTCGAGGCCTTCTCGCTGAAATTGAGGCTGTCATCTTGGCCGAGCAAGCCGGCGAAATCCGGATAGTCCGAACCGGCCCCGAGGCAACCCGGAGTCAGCCGTTTGTTCTCTTCTCCACAGGAACAGGCGACGCGTGGCTGCTCGAGCCGACGCACGATCGCGCGATTTGCCTGGTCTGGCGAGGTGAGCGTCAGCAAGCACACATCAGGGATCTACCGACCAAGCTTGAAATTCTCTGGGACGGCACCTTCGAACTACGCGGCGAATTCTTCATCGTCGAAACCGAGCATCCTGAGATCGGGGCGCGTGCCATCGCGGGCTTCCCCTTGGATCGGCTCCGCCCTTATTTGGAAGCCTCCAGATCGGTCGAACGGAAGTTTGATGAGATCATTGGTCAAGAGGACACAGTACCGCTCACCCCAGATGTCGTTGCACACCTGACCAAGACCGGCTGGGACGCAAAGCAGCTCGCCGCCGCCGCAAGGCAAGGGGCTCGCTACTCACCAGCACGAGATTCCGTCTTATTCCCTCCCGTTGTGGAGGCGTGACCCGCAACCATCTGGTGAACCGCCACTAAGAGGATCCCGGTCTTCGCCGGGATCCTCTCCATCAGGGCAATCTACGCAAGAGCCATTCGACCTGTCGTCTTGCCGATGAAATGACATCGCCGAACAGCATGATTTCTGTATTTGGTTCCACATAAGCGCCGAGAGGCAAATCGCTCCCCCGCTTCCCACCGAGCAGCAACACCCGAATGGACTTGCCAGTGTTAGAGGCAAGCTGGCTTCGGTAAGACGTAACCTGCTGGTAGTCCTCGTGCCGCAAAGCGTGTCCCGGGCGCTTGAACTCGATGAGCAAGTACTCGCCGTGTAGATTTTCGTTCAATAGCAGATCGGGCCGTTTGGATGCATTAGAACCTTTGAACGCCTTACCGAGGTAGTCCTCGATCTGCCTCTTCAATGTTTGGTTCGAACTGAAAAGTGAAAACTGAGAACCAAAAATCCATAGATTGGACGCAATCGCTCGGTGCATCTGGCTTTCGAGCGTATTGGTTTCGTTCGCCAGGCGTTCGAGTTGATCCAGGTAGAGTGACCGCCCTTCCGCTTGCTGGACCAGATACGACATGTCCGCAAGGCCGAACTGGTCCAACGCATCCGCAATGGCGCCGATGTCACCCCGTGTAGCCGCGGCGATATGTTCCATGAGCGCTCTGTAGTCGGAGCGTTCGAGTGCCTCGAGCAAGACAAACACCATTGGCTCGACTTTTGACTCGGGCTCTCCGTAATACCGGTCCAGCACGCGCTTGATAGCCCGCTCTGCAAATTCACGCTTGTACTCAGGAAGTTTTGCCAGCCGTTCCTGAACAGCTTTTTGCATACGAGCCTGAGCGAGCTGTATGTCTCGACCGTATTGTTCCTCAAAGCCTGCTCGCAGCTTCGCCTGAGCGAAGGCCTCAACCGCCTGGGCAAGCTCACTATTCTCGACGATACCGTCCCAACCAGCCGTCACATGCGGCCCAAGACCATCGGCATCGATCTCTCCGAAAACTTTATTGAGCAACTTGCGGGGGAAGTCCTCGCTCCGATCTAAGCCAAAGAAGCTTGGCTTCCCGATTGCCTTACCATCGACACGAAGAGTTATGCCAGGTTGGCGCAGCCCTGTCTTTCCATCGCTGATGGCAAAACGCAAACGGACCTCGCCCACGCTCGGAAGCGTCTCTACCTCCTCGTTGTACGACCCTCTTATGTCATCGATGTCGAGCCGTTTTCCATTGACAAAGATGGTGAAGTCGTCCTGCCGTCCATACTCCTGCAGAAGCACCTGACGCAGTTTGTCTGGATCGGGATAGGCAAGACCCTGGTGCAACTGTGTCAGGACAATCGTTGTGCCATGCCGGTCTTCTGAACAGGCTTCAACCTGATGGCTGATCGGCAACTGCTCGATATCTTGGACCTGCGCCAAATCCTCCATGGTCAGCCGAAGCCGACTGCATCGACCTCTTGCTCGGGTTTCAAGAGCCATGACAGACGCGGCCATGAGCCCGGCGAACTTGCCGATGCCTTTGCGCCCCTTGATCAGCCGCTTCTTGGCCGCTGTTCGCTCGCCTCTTCTAGAACGTCGGTCCCTCGCAATGAAGAGGTAGTGACGGGAGATCTCTTCCTCAGTCATCCCGCTGCCATCGTCCGTAATCGTCAGCGGCTCGTCTGTCATCGGGGCCGGCAAGTCAATGCGAACCACGTCAGCATCCGCATCCCAGGCGTTGTCAACGAGCTCCTTGATGGCCTTTTCGGTTGACGCGTACTCCTGACTCAGCAAAGTCGCTAGACGCGAGTCGACCTGAAAACGAAGCTTGTCCATTGATCCCCGTCCCTGTTCTGGCATGTTGTCTGACGGGAGTTTACGGGAGTCATGCGAGATAACTAGGACGCCAGCCTAAGGCTCTCCCGCCCAATACCTGCGCTCAACGCCGAAGACAATGCGGAGCTGTATTGGAGTTTGCACAACGAGCGTATCGATGCCGAAGCGATGATCCAGACACGCAACGGGGCACAACTAGCATCAAACGCCAATGGCATACCCTGTGGCATACTGAAATACAAGGCAAATAAAAAGCCCTTGATTTACAAGGGCTATTTTTCTATTACTGGCGGAGAGAGTGGGATTCGAACCCACGGTAGGCTTACACCTACGGCAGTTTTCAAGACTGCTGCCTTAAACCACTCGGCCATCTCTCCGGGTTTGGTTTTCCATGACTAGGGCGAGGCCGCAAAAGTCACTGGATTCCTGCTTTCGCAGGAATGACGAGCTGAAAGGTTACGCGTCGTCGCAGGGAGGCCATCCTATCAGGAATGGCTCGTCCTTCCCTGCCCTTTTTTCGATAAGGCAATCATCGCCCACAGCATGATGGCCACCGGGACGGCTGCACCGACCAGCGGAAGCAGCAGTATGGGCTGGCGGATCACCATGGGCACCAGTTGCGTGGCGGCGGCGAAGGCGATGATGCCAAAGCGCAGCGGGCGGCTGGTGCGGGCGAACCAGAAGGCGCCAATGACCAGCACGGTGGCGATGATGCTCAGCACCAGGTCCACGGTGGGGATGGGAAACATGGTCCACAGCCCCAGGCGGGTGAGCAGTTCGGTGGCAAGGATGGTGAGCAGCGTGTAGCTGGCGGTGAGTTCAACTTTGTCCCAGCGCGTGCTGCTCATGCCATGGGCCTCAGGCGATCTGTTCGAGGTTGCGCAGGTAGGGGCGCAGCACGTCGGGCACGGTGATGGAGCCGTCGGCGTTCTGGTAGTTCTCCATCACGGCAACCAGGGTGCGGCCCACGGCCAGGCCGGAGCCATTGAGCGTGTGCACCAGCTCGGGCTTGCCGGTGGCGGGGTTGCGCCAGCGGGCCTGCATGCGACGGGCCTGGAAATCACCGCAGTTGGAGCAGCTGGAGATTTCGCGGTAGGTGTTCTGGCTGGGCAGCCACACTTCCAGGTCGTAGGTCTTGATGGCGGAGAAGCCCATGTCGCCGGTGCACAGCAGCACCTTGCGGTACGGCAGGTTGAGCAGCTGCAGCACCTTTTCGGCGTGGCTCACCATTTCTTCCAGCTGGGCGTGCGACTGCTCGGCCGTGGCGATCTGCACCATCTCGACCTTTTCGAACTGGTGCTGGCGGATCATGCCGCGCGTGTCGCGGCCATAGCTGCCGGCTTCGGCGCGGAAGCACATGCTGTGCGCGGTGAGGCGCATGGGCAGTGCGTCGGCCTCGACGATGCTGTCGGCGACCAGGTTGGTCAGTGCCACTTCCGCGGTGGGAATGAGGTAACGCTTGGCCTCGTTCACCTCGGTGGAGAACAGGTCTTCCTCGAACTTGGGCAGCTGGCCGGTGCCCTTCATGGCGTCCGCGTTGACGATCAGCGGCACGTTGCATTCCAGATAGCCGTGCTCGCCGCTTTGCAGGTTGAGCATGAACTGGGCGAGCGCGCGGTGCAGGTGGGCCAGCTGGCCGCGCAGCACGGTGAAGCGCGCGCCGCTGAGCTTCGCGCCGGCGTCGGCATCGAGCCAGCCGTGGCGGGCGCCGAGGTCCACGTGGTCCTTGATCTCGAAGTCGAACGTACGCGGGGTGCCCCAGCGCAGCTGTTCGGCGTTCTCGGCCTCGTCCTTGCCCAGCGGCACGGACTCATGCGGGATATTGGGGATGCCCAGCGCGATGTCGGCCAGCTTGGCCTGCACATCGGCCAGGGCCTGCTCGTTGGCCTTGAGCTTGTCGCCAATGCCGGCAACTTCGGCCATCAGCGGGGCGACATCCTCACCCTTGGCCTTGGCCTGGCCGATGGCCTTGGAACGGGTGTTGCGCAGGTTCTGCAGCTCCTGCGTTTCCGTGGACAGCTGCTTGCGCTGGCTTTCCAGCGCCTCGATGGAGGCCACGTCGAGTTCGTAGCCACGGGTTTCCTTGAGGCGGGCGGCCGTTTCGGCCAGGCGCGAGCGCAGCAGTGCGGGGTCCAGCATGATCCATCCCGTTGAATGTCTTGGAACCCCGGATTATCGCTGCCGGGGTGGCCGGGGGGCAATGCGGAGCGCGCGGGCGGGACATTGACTCGGTTTTCAGGCTCGTCCTCCCGCCACGGGCCGGGAGGACAAGCCATTGCCCGGAGCCGTGTGCCGACTCCATCAACCCCTGCGCCGCCCGTCCCTGCCCAGCCACCACGCCATCACCGCGCCGGCCAGCAGCCAGCCGATGACCTGCTCCACCAGCGCCGCGAGGGTGAAGTTGGTGGGGAAGCGATACCAGTTCCAGTACGGCACCAGGGTGCTGAGCCAGGCGAACACGCTGGCAGCCAGCGCAATGCCCAGTCGCGTCATGAAGCTGAAAGTGGCCAACCCCATCACGAAGGCCAGCATCAGCGCGGACAAGGTATCGGACGCCCACTGCCGGGGCAGCTGACCACTCATGTCGGAGAGGTCGTCACCCTGCGGCATGTACACCATGAAGGCATAGGGCGAGGCTTTTGCCTTGGCCGAATAGGCGGCCATGACGGTCTTGTCGCCCATCTTCGCCGGGTCCACCGAAGGAAGAATGAACACCCCCGGCTGCTCACCCAGCCCCGGATGCAGGGCGGCCAGCACGGTGTCCTCGGCCACGGGCTGTCGCATGCCGACATTGCCCAGACCCAGTGCCATGTGTGCCACGGCACCCCAGATGAACATCACGATGCCACCCATCAACGCTGCAACGAGTACCCGCATGACCATGCCTCCTCGTGACGGAGTGTCTGGCGAGACTCTAGGCCCGCTTCAAACCGAACGGCAAGCCGGACATAAGAACTAGCGACGACGATGCCCCCACCAGATGGCGGGCTGCTGTATCAGCATGACCGACAGGCCAAAGAGCAGCCCTTTCACCCATCCATACCCCCACCAGAACAACAGCAGGCCAAACAAGCCAAGAATGGCAGCCGCCTGCTGGTCCCGCCAGAACTGCCGATTCAGATCCACTAGCGCCATCGGTCGAGCCCCCTCGCCTCTCTTCATGGCATCCCCTGCTGGTTCAGGCGTTATCGCTTGCGCTCCTTCGCCTCCCGGCGAGCTTCGCGCAGGCTCAGCAGTTTTTCACGCAGCTTCAACTCCAGCCCGCGCTCCACCGGCTCGTAGAACACGGTGCCCTCCAGCGCATCGGGCAGCAGTTGCTGATCCAGCGCCACGCCGCCTTCGCTGTCGTGGTCGTACTGGTAGCCCTGCCCGTAGCCCAGGCCTTTCATCAATTTGGTCGGCGCGTTGCGCAGGTGCATGGGCACGTCCAGCGTGCCGGACTGCTGCACCACGGCGCGGGCCTTGTTATAGGCCATGTAGGCAGCGTTGCTCTTGGGCGCAATGGCCAGCCAGATGGCGAGCTGGGCCAGTCCGAGTTCGCCTTCGGGGCTGCCCAGGCGCTCGTACGTATCCCACGCATCCAGCGCCATGCGCCAGGCCCGCGGCTCGGCCAGACCCACGTCCTCCACGGCCATGCGGGTCATGCGGCGCGCCAGGTAGAGCGGGTCCACGCCGCCATCGAGCATGCGGGTAAGCCAGTACACGGCGGCATCCGGGTCGGACGAGCGCACGGATTTATGCAGCGCGGAGATCTGGTCGTAGAACTGCTCGCCACCTTTATCGAAGCGGCGTGTGCGGTCGGCCAGCACCTGGGTGAGCGTGGTTTCGTCGATGCGGTGGTCTTCGGCCAGCTCGGAGGCGATTTCCAGCAGGGTCAGCGCGCGGCGCACATCGCCATCCGCCGCCTGCGCGATGAGCCTCAGCGACTCGTCGGAGACATCGAGCTGCATGCTGCCGAGGCCGCGCTCGTTGTCTTCCAGCGCGCGCTTCAGCGCCACGGCGATGTCGTCCGTGGTCACCGCCTCCAGCACGTGCACGCGGCAACGCGAGAGCAAGGCGGAGTTGAGTTCGAATGAAGGGTTTTCCGTGGTGGCGCCGACGAAGATGATCACGCCGCGCTCGATATGCGGCAGGAAGGCATCCTGCTGCGCCTTGTTGAAGCGGTGCACCTCGTCCACGAACAGCACGGTGCGGCGACCCTGCGCGAAGTTGCCCTCGGCTTCGGCCAGCGCCTTGCGTACATCAGGCAGGCCCGAAAGCACGGCGGAGATGGCGCGGAAGTCCGCATCCGCGTAGCGCGCCACCAGCAGCGCCAGCGTGGTCTTGCCGCAACCAGGCGGGCCCCACAGGATCATGGAATGCACCCGACCGGCTTCCAGCGCGCGGCGCAAGGCCTTGCCCGGGGCCAGCACGCGTTGCTGGCCCACGATTTCATCCAGGGTGCGCGGCCGCATGCGCTCGGCCAGGGGCTTGAGGTCGTCGGGCTCACCAAACAGGCCCGGCGCGTCGAACATATCGCTGCGTGACATGCCCTTCATGATAGGGCATCGGGGAAGCAGGGTCGCGCCCCTGCCCCATCCGGCCCTGGCTTACTGCTCGTCCCTGCGTCCCTGCCGCAGCAGGCTGAAGGCCATCCACGCCACGCCCAGCGCGCCCACCACCAGTACCACCCACAACAGGGGCCTGGTCCAGTCATAGGGCACCTTGGGCGCCTCCAGCGCGACGGCGCCGGCCTCGTCCTTGCGCGCACCGAGTGCCGCGACCGGTGGCTGCCAGTCCTCGCCATGACTGCCGCGCAGGCGGCCGATGGCCTCGTCGACCGGATACTCGCCACGACGCGCCGAGTAGCTGCCCACCAGCAGGCGGTATGGCGCACTGCCCTCGGGCAGGAACACGTACTGCGGCGGCAACCAGCCCACGCGCAGCGACGGTGCGCCGGACAGCGGCGTGTCGCTGTGCACGCGCAGGTGACTGACGCTGCGCATGTTGATGGTGGCCGTAGCATCGCCCTTCCTGCCGGCCGCGCGCACCAGGTCTAGCGCACTGACTTCAGTCCACGACGCGGCGTCACGCCCTTGCACCAGCACATGCACACGGGCAGCGCTGTTGGTGGCAGGCAAAGCCAGCGCGACAGCCTCCACCGGCAGCGTCGCCGGCAATTCGAAATCGTAGTCGCTCGCTGCCTGCCCGCTGACCCGGGCGTCCAGCCACTGCAGTTGCGAAGCGCGATCGGCGCCGGCATCGGTGTAACTGCCGGTCAGCGTCACCGTGGGGGCATGGCCCGTGCTCCAGTCCACCTCGCCATCGGTCAGGCGCAGCCGGTAATAACGCGCCGGGGCATTGCCGCCCAACTCGACACTGAGCTGCTCCACCTGATCCTGGTCGTTGTGCACGCGGGTCAGGCTGGCGTCGTCGGACAGCAGTTGCCAATCGCGCAGGTTGTTGCTGCCCTCCACCGACACGTGCAGCTGGAAATCCTGCTGGATCGACGCCGGCACCAGCGCGATGCCGTCGATGTTCACTTCGCGCCCCGCATCGATCAGCCAGCTCTTCGGGCGCTGGGCCGTGGCGCCACGACCATCCTGGCTGATCACGATGCCGCCGCTGGCGTTGCGCTCCACCTTCACGCTGTCGCTGTTGGCTGCCGCCACCGGCAAGGCAAGCAGGCGCACTTCCGTTTCGAAATCGTGCTTCAACGGCGGCGCCACCGGCATCAGGGCGAACGGCACCGGCTTGCCCAGCGCATTGACCACGATCATGTCGCCCAGGTCGGCCGACGGATTGGCAGAGGCATACACCTCCGGCGTCAGCACCACCCGATAGGCCTCGGCGGTGGCGTGGGTATCCAGCGCAAAGGCATAAGCGTAGTCAACGTTGCTGTCCGCCCGCGCCGCAGCCACGGGCAACATCAAGGCGAGCGCGATCCAACGAACATCAAGGCGCATGCCCGGTCTCCTCCATAGACGATGAACGGCGCGGCGGAGCCGGCGCCAGGTATCCAATGACACTGCACAGCAAGCCAAAGGCAATGAACGAACCGATGCCGAACAAGTTGCCCAGCTGACGACGGTCAACCAGGATCAGCTTCGCCAGCACCACGCCCATGATGATCGCGCCGGCCAACCAGAACAGGCGATGGCCATGCCGGGAACCCCACACCCAGGCGAACAAGCCAAGGATGCTCCACACCAGCGTCAGCGACATCTGCGCCAGGCTGGAGTCGAACAGCGCACCATTCCAGGGCACGCCACCCAGCTGGTGCACGCCGCGCAAGGTGAAACTGGTGGCCAA
The DNA here is from genome assembly GCF_014297575.1 of Dyella telluris. Classification (NCBI taxonomy): domain Bacteria; kingdom Pseudomonadati; phylum Pseudomonadota; class Gammaproteobacteria; order Lysobacterales; family Rhodanobacteraceae; genus Dyella; species Dyella telluris. The sequence goes on from NZ_CP060412.1 coordinate 4,888,415, forward strand.
CGCCAGCACGATGCCACCCAGCACCGGGCCACGCACGCGTGCCAGTATCGACGGCAACGCCGGATCGTTCAGCCACGCGCCGAAAGCCACGGCGATCAGCAACAGGAGCAATTCTGCCGGATTCAGCAGCGGCACATAGGGCAGCGGCGCCGCATTGCCACCGGCGAACAAGGCTGCCAGACCCAGCACACCGAGCACTGCCAGCAAGGAGTATTTCAGCAACGGCAACCAGCGCGACTGATGCTGCGCCATGGGCGGCGCAAGCAGCGACGGACGCCATTGCGCGAGGAAGAACGCCAGCAGCAGCGGCACCATGGCCAGCGCCACGCTCCAGCTATCCGCCAGCCAACGCAGGCGATCCAGCGCCACGCCGATACCGCATGCCGCCAGCAACACCCAGCGCCACAGCCACATCCACTGCGCCACCGCACCTGCCCACACCGACTCGCGCAGGCACAGCAGCGTGCGCCAACCCAGTGCGCCAGTGGCCAGCACCGCCAACAGATTCCAGCCACGCAGCGGCTGTGTGTGGAAGAAGCCGCCCACCATGATCCAGACCAGCATCACCGCATTGAAAGCCACAGGGCTCCAGTCGAGCGCGAAGCCGAGTTCTCCCGACGCACGCAGACGCGCGGCCTCCGCTGCGCCCCACGCCGTCACGCCCAGCCACGCCAGCCAGGCCGCGAACAGGTAGGGATCGGGAATGCAGCGACTGATTTCCACGCCACTGGTCACTACCCACCAGAGCATGCCCCAGCCGTACAGCACCACGGCCAGCACACGGTGCAGCGCGCGGCCGTCACCCAGTCTGGCGAGCAGGCCGCTGCTGGCGAAGCCAGCCACCACCAGCATCAGGCCACCGATGCATTCGCGGTTGAGCACCGGCAAAGCCATGCTGCTGGCGCCATGCATGTCGCGATCGATCAGCAAGGCGCAGGCCGCGAACAGCTGCAATGCGATGCCACTCCACAGGGCGAACCGCCGTTGCTGGCGCAGGCCAAGCCAGATCAGCCCAGCACCTTCCAGCGCAAAAATGCAGCCGGTCACGTCGGCACGCAAGGCCAACGGCACGGTGAGCGTGGCCATGGCCACGGCAAGGATGGCCCAGGTTTCGCGCAACAGGCGCATGGCCGGCTGGCGACGGGAAACGTAGGCCACGGTGACGTAGATGGCCGCGGCAACCAGGGTGGAGATGCCCAACGCCTTGCCGTCCCAGCGCAGCAGCGCACCCTGCAACAGCAGGCTGATCAGCGGATTGCCGAACATCAGGCAGCCGTCGATCACCAGTCGACGATCCACCGGCGCCCGCGTCACGTGCAACCACGGGATGAACAGGTAGAACAGGAAGTTCAGCACCAGGAACGGTTCGGTACTGGCGAACAACGACGAGTCGTAACGCAGCACACCCCATGCCGTACCCACCGCAAAGGTGGCGATGAAACCCAGCAGGTTCAGCACGCGCCACGAACGCTTCCAGGCAATGCCGAGAATGGCGAGGTTGAGCACGGCGTAATAACTGAACAACGCCACATGGCTGCCGTTGCCGGTGGACACCAGAACGGGCGCGGCAAAACCGGCCAACAGGCCCAGCACGGCCAGTGCGAGTGCATCCTGCATCACCGCCAGTACGCCGATGCCCGCCACCAGCACCACCAGCAAGGCGAACGCCGCGCCGGCCGGCAACAGGTTGTACAGGCGGAATGCCGCGAATACGGTGATCACCAGCACGCCGATGGCGCCACCCTGCAGCGACAAGGCAAACACGCGCTGCGATTCGCGCTTGCGCCAGCCGAATGCCAGGCCCGCCATGGCAGCCAACGCCACCAGCGACACGCGCACGGCCGGCGGCGCATGCAGCACGCCCGCATCGGATGCGTACTTGAGCAAGGCCGCCACGCCGGCGAACAGCACCAGCATGCCGATCTTCACCGGCACATTGCCCTCGGTGAACCAATGCCACACGCGCTGCAGGAGACGATCGAAGCCGGATGGTTGACGCGGCATGGGCGGCACCGGCGGGATGGATTCCTCCTCCGGCCACGGCGCGGACTTCGGCGAAGGCGGCGGGCTTTCAGGTGCACGGAATTCCGCCACAACCGTCGGCGGAACCGGCTCTGCGGCAGGCTGCCACGCGGCACGTGCTTCGTCGGCCGCCGTCCGGGGCTGCTCGTCAGTGGCCGCCCGCGCCGGGCGCGTTGCAGGCACCGACTTCCATGCAGCCAGCTGCGTCCGCAGGCTCGCAAGCTCGCGTGACAGCGCCGCCTGTCGCGCCCAGATCAAACCCACCACGGCGCCGCCGACGGCGCCCGTCCAGCCGGACGACAGCAGGCCGCCGAGCACCGCACCGATCACCATCCATAGAACCGCCATGACCATCCTTCTCCACCTGTCCCGGGGCGTCACGGCGCAAGTGTGCCACGGACGGCCCGGCCGGGCCGCCGTGACCACAGTGCCCCGTGATGCAAGGCACGGATTGAGGACGATCCTTAATGGGATTCACCGCCCTGCGTCGGGCGACGCAACTCCGCGCGTCGCTCCATCCAGTCGTAGAGCACCGGCAGCAACACCAGCGTCAGCAAGGTGGAGGTGATCAGGCCGCCCACGACCACCGTGGCCAGCGGGCGCTGGGTTTCCGCGCCCACACCACTGGACAGCAGCATCGGCACCAGCCCCAGAATCGCCACGCTGGCCGTCATCAGCACCGGCCGCAGGCGCAATGCAGTGCCTCGGATCACCGCATCCCGCACGCTCACCCCCTGGCCGCGCTGCTCATTAAGAAAGCTCACCAGCACGATGCCATTGAGCATGGCCACGCCGAATACCGCGATGAATCCGATCGCCGAAGGTACGGACAGGTACTGCCCCGTGACCGCCAGCGCCACGATGCCGCCAATGGTCGCAAACGGCACGTTGGCCAGGATCAGCGCGGCGTACTTCATCGAGTTGAACGCCGTGTAGAGCAGGATGAAGATGAAGAAGATGGTGGCCGGCACAATCAGCGAAAGCCGCTTCAGTGCACGCTGCTGATTCTCGAACGCCCCGCCCCACTCCATGTAATAGCCTGCCGGCAGCTTCACCTGCTGCGCGATGGCCGCGTTCGCCTGCTGCACGAAACCATCGATGTCGCGACCACGCACATCCATCTGGATCACCGCATAGCGCTGCAGCTGTTCGCGACGGATGAAGGAATAGCCTTCGGCCTCGCTCACCTCGGCCACCTGCGACAATTGCACGATGGCGCCACCCCGCGACTGGATCGGGATGCGCTGGATGGCCTGCGTGGAACGCTTGTCGGCATCATCCAGCCGCACGGCGATGTCGAAACGCTTCACGCCATCGATCAGCGTGGTGACCGGGTCGCCGCCGATGCCGTTGCGCACCACGGTGAGCACGTCGTCGGCATTGAGGCCGTAGCGTGCCAGTGCGTCACGATCCACGCGGATGCGTATCTGCGGCTTGCCCAGATTGGCCTCCAGCGCCAGGTCGGCCACGCCAGGCACGCCACTCAGCACGTCTTTGATGCGTGCACTCAGACGATCCAGCTCGCCCAGGTCATCGCCATAGAGCTTGAGCGCCAGCGTGGCACGCACGCCGGAAATCAGCTCCTCGATGCGCATCTGGATCGGCTGGGTATAGCCCACCACGGCCGTGGGCAACGCCTCGGAAAGCTCGCGCTGCATGTCCGTCTCGATACGCTCCAGCGTCTGGCCCTTGCGCCACTTCTCCCGCGGCTTGAGCGGCGTGTAGACCTCCATGTAGTTCACATCGGCGGTCTCGCCCTTCTCTGCGCGGCCGATCATGGCCAGCGTGGTTTCCACTTCGGGGAACGAAGACTTGATGCGCGCCGCGACCTGCCGCGAGACCTCGATGGATTCATCCAGCGACGCCGATGGAATGGAGGTGATGCGCCACATGATGGCGCCCTCTTTCAGGTTCGGCATGAACTCCTTGCCCAGCAACGGAAACAGCGCAAGGCTGCCCAGCAAGGCACCGCACGCCATGCCGAGCACCAGCCCACGCCGACGCAGCGACCACGCAAGCACAACGGCATAACGCCGCTTGAGGAAGGCCACCAGCCGAGTGTCCCTCTCCTCCTTGGGCTTGAGCACCAGCGCGGCAAGGACGGGAATCAGGGTCAGCGCGAGCAACAGGGAACCGGCCATGGCGAAGCTGATGTTGAACGCCATGGGCTTGAACATCTTGCCCTCCAACCCCTGCAGGCTGAACAGCGGCAGGAACACCACGATGATGATGACGATGGCGAACGCGATGGGGGTGGCCACCTCACGCGCCGCCGCCAGCACGGCAGCCGTGCGGTCCACCGGCCCGCCGTGCGCCTTGCGCTCCGCCATGATGCGGAAGGCGTTTTCCACCATCACCACGGCACCGTCCACCATCATGCCGATGCCGATGGCCAGACCGGCCAGCGACATCAGGTTGGCGGACAGCCCCGCTTGCTCCATGCAGATGAATGCGATCAGCATGGCCAGCGGCAAGGCGACCACCACCACGAGCGCACTGCGCAATTCCCCAAGGAACAGGAACAGCACGATAGCGACCAGGATGGAGCCCTCCACCAAGGCCCGTACGGCCGTGCCTACCGCCTGATTCACCAGATCGGTGCGCTCGTAGACGGGCTTCACCACCACACCTGCCGGCAGTGCCTGCCGCACCACCTCGAGCTTGCCCTTCACGGCATCCACCACGCTCTTGGCGTTCTCGCCGATGCGCGCAAGCGCCTGCCCCATCACCACTTCCTTGCCATCGCGCGTGACCGCTCCGGTGCGCGGTGCGCCGGCTTCCGTCACGGTGGCCACGTCGCGCACATAGACCGGCGTACCGTCCTCCGTCTTGAGCACGATCTGCCCGATATCGCGCGTGCCCTGCACCAGCCCCAGCCCGCGCACCAGATACTGCTCGCGACCAACATCGACGAAGTTTCCGCCGACCTGCGCGTTATTGGCCTGCAGTGCCTCGATGACGTCCTTGAAACCAAGCCCGTGTGCGATGAGTTTCATCGGGTCAATGCGCACCTGATACTGCTTTTCCTGGCCGCCCCACGAGGTGACGTCGTCCACGCCGGGCGCCGTGCGGAGCATCAGGCGAATGGTCCAGTCCTGCAGGGTACGCAGCTCGCGGTCATCCGGCGCACTCTTCAGCGCATCGTCCGCACGCTCCACGGTGTACCACAGCACCTGCCCGAGACCCGAGGTGTTGGGCCCCATTTCCGGCTTGCCATAGCCCGCCGGCAAACGCTCGCCAATCTGTTGCAGGCGCTCGTTGACGAGCTGGCGCGCAAAGTAGATGTCCATGTCGTCGCTGAAGTACACCGAGACATAGGAAAGGCCGAACAGGCTGACCGAGCGCACCTCCTCCACCTTCGGCAGGCCGGCCAGCGATGACTCGACCGGCGTGGTCAGCAGCTGCTCCACATCCTCGGCCGCAAGCCCTGACGCCTCGGTGTACACATTGACCTGCACCGGCGTGACATCGGGAAACGCGTCAATGGGAAGCTTGCGCACAGCCTGGTAACCGAGCACGCCGATGACCACGAAGGCGATGATCACCAGCAGCTTGTATCGCAACGAGAGTTCGACAAGACGGGCCAGCATCACTCTTCTCCCAGCTGCGAGCGCAACAGGCGCGCTTTCAGTGCGAACGCGCCCTTGCTCACGTACCGGGCGCCGGGCTTCAGGCCCTGTTGAATCTCGACCCAGCCATCGCGGGTCTCCCCCACCTGCACGGCCACCGGCTCGAACGCGTCCTTGCCACTGGCGACGAACACGCTGGACTGGTTCTGCAGCAACACCACGGCATCCACCGGCACGGCGAGCGCGGATCGCCCGCCGATGGCGATGCGCGCATCCACCAGCTCACCCGGATGCAGCAGGTCACGCTGGTTGTCCACGGCAATCCGCACGGGCACGGTGCGGGTTTTTTCATCGGTCTGGTGGGAGCGCTGCACGACCTTGCCGGGCACACTCTGGCTGTGGATCAGGATGCGTGCGGCCGCACCCTGGGAAACACGCTCGGCATCCGCGGGCGGCATGCGCGCCTCCACCCATACGGCATCTTCTTTCACCAGGGTGAACAAGGTGCGTCCCGCATCCACGCGATCGCCCACCAGGAACTGATCGGTGGTGATGCGGCCGTTGGCAGGTGCCAGCAGCTCATAACTGCCATCCGCCTTCGCCGAACCGGCCCGCAGGACGCCCTGGATCTGTCCATCCGACAGGCCATACGCACGCAGGCGCGCACGCGCCTGGTCGCGCTGCACCTGCACCTCGGTATAGCGACGGCCGGACACCGCCTGCGGGCCCAGTGAAGACACGCGCCGCCACTCCTGCTCGGCGACGATGAGCGCACCCTGCGTTTCCGCCACCTGCACGCTCGACAACATCACCAGTGGTTGACCAACCTTCACGACGTCGCCCAGGCGCGCCTTGCGGGCCAGCACCATGGATTCGATGCGCGGCGACACCAGCGTGGTCGAGTAGGCATCGATGGTCACTTCGCCAGGCGCCTTGATTTCGTCAGCGAGCTCACGCGTTGCGAGGGTCGCGATTTCGATCCCCGCCTCCTTCACGGCGCGGGCATCCAGCGCCAACGGGTTGGCCGCCTGCTCCGCGGAAACGTTCATGGCGGCGAGCGCCAGCGTGCAAGCAGCGAGTCGAAACATACGATTCATGGGGAAACATCCTGTGTGCGTCCATCCAGCCAGTCGGTCAGGCGACCAGCGGCGGCGAGGTAGTCGAACCAGGCCTGCCAGGCCTGGCTTTCAAGGGCGAGCGCGGAAAGCGCGGTATCCAGGCTCTGCTTGAGCTGGACGAGGTAGTCGGAGGTGCTGATTTCGCCAGCGCGCCAGAGCTTCTCGAGCAACGCCGTGCGATCGTCGAACGCAGCGGCGCGACCTTCGCGGAAGGCCAGTCCGGCCGTGCGCAGCGCGTCGTAACGGGCCTGCGCCTCGCGCAACGAGGCGCGCGTCCATTGTTGACGGGAGCGCACGACCGCGGCTGCGGCGCCGGCATCAGCCAGCGCCGCGTCGATCTCCGCACGACCACTGTTGAGCACGGGCAACGGAATCGACACGCTCAGGCCAATCACCTGATCCGTCGCCGTGCCCGTACGCACGCGCCCGCCCGTGAGGCTGATCGTGGGATCAGGCAACCGGGCCTTGCGGGCCACCTCGATGCCGGCCTGCGCGGCCGCTTCGTCGGCGCGCGCCTTGATCAGCTCCGGGCGATCATCGACGGGCAATGGCTCAACGCCCTGGGATGCGGGCGGCAGTGCTGCGGGGAGCGCCGGCGCTACGCTCACCGCGTCACCCGCGACAGCATCCAGTTCGGCGCGGGCGGCGGCCTCGCCAGCCGCCAGCGATGCCTGCTGTATCTGCGCCTCACCCAGCGCCAATGCCGCCAGATCACGCTCGGGGCTGCTGATATCACCCACCGCGAGGCGTTCGGCTGCAAGCGCGTCGAAGCGGCGCATCAGAGCGACACGACGCTCACCCAGTTCACGTTGGCGGGCAGCCAACGATGCGGCCGACCACGCCTTGAGCCAGCGCGATGCCACCTCCCGACGCAACAGCTCATAGGACGCCTCACGGCCGCGCCACTGGGCATCGGCCTGCGCGGTACGGGCGCGACGCTTGCCTGACAGATCCAGCGGCAACGACAAGCCCACGGTGCGCCGATCCACATCGGCATTCTCGGCATCCAGTGACAACGAGGGGTTGTAGACCGGCTGGGCCGCCGCACGCACACGCGCCTGCGCGGCTTCGGATTCGGCACGTGCCGCCTGGATATCGGGGCTGGCGGCCCAGACGGACCGCAGCGCTTCCTGCAGCGACGGAGTCATGGAAGGCGCCGAGGCGTCACCGGCAACCTCGGATGCCGTGGCAACGGCCACGCACATCAAACAAGCAGCCCCCGCAAGGGCTGCACGCAGAACAGACATGGAAAGATCTCCTGAAAACGAACACGAATGCGCCCGTCAGGGCGCACGACATGCGGTCGTTGTCAGGCGATGGGTGGACGCAGGAGCGAGCCCGTCATGCTGGGCACACGGCCCAGGGGAACGGAGGCGGAAACGAAAGGCGCAACGTGCATGCCGATGGCCAGCATGGCGGAAGCAGGCAAGGTGGCGGCATGCGCGCAGGCGCAGTGACAGGCCGTCCCTTCGCCCAGCAGGCAATCGCCGTCTCCCGCTGGCTGCGTCGCCGGTGCATCGAATGCTGCCGTTGCAACGACGTGGCCCTGCGAGACGGACATGTCCCGCTCACCGCCATCGGCAAGGCATAACGAGCCACTGACCAGTTTGATCAGCAGAACCGCCACCACCAATGCCCACAGGCCGCGGTGGCGGCGCAGGCGATGGAACAGCGGCGGAGAGCGAAGAGACATTCGTGAATGCTAGAAGGCGACCGGCCTGTTAGACAATTTCATTTGGCGCCTTACCGCCCCACACAAGCGATGACACGCCGACGTCACCGGAAACACACATGGTTGTGCATGATGGACACCTTTCCCGTGGCTATCATGGCGGGCGTGATCAGGCGGAGTCGGCAAGTGGCGCAAAGGCCGGGGCGTACAACCAAACGGAATGGCTGGGCGCACGTGGCGCCGACGCCCGACCATCGCCCGCAGCGTGGTCTGCTGCCGTGGCTCACCGTTCTGCTGTGCGCACTGATGCTGCCTGCGCTGGCCATGGGGCGCACGGACGATCCATGGGCCCCGTTCGACATGCCCTGGTTTGACCGCGTCAGCGTCAGCGATGGCCTGCCCCATTCGATCACCACGGCCCTGGAGCAGGACAAGCGCGGCCTGATCTGGATCGGCACGCTTTCTGGGCTGGTGCGCTACGACGGTTATCGCATGCAGGTCTTCACCGGCAACAGCGGCCGCAAGACCGATGTACCGGACGCCTATATCCGCTGCCTGCTCACGCTGCCGGACGGAAGCCTGCTGGTGGGCACCAATGCGGGCGGTCTCAGCCGCTTCAATCCGCTCGACAACACCTTCCACAACTACCCCGTGGGCGATGGCGGCACCAGCGACCGCAAGATCTACGCGATGTCGATGGATGGCACGCGCGGCGTCTGGATCGCCTCGGAACACGGCCTGGGCTACCTGGACCTCCGCAGCAACATTATCCGTGCAGTGCCTCTGGGCGCCGGCATGTCACCCCGCAGCTTCGGCATCCTGCAGGACCGCGAGGGCAATGTCTGGGTGGGCAACAGCAACGGGCTGTTCGTCCGCCATGCCGGCAAGACCGCCTTCAAGCGTCCGGAGCACACCCCGGAAAACAGCAATGTCGAGGACGTGCTGAACGACGGCATCTGGGCATTGCTGGAAGATCACGCCGGACGCCTCTGGGTCGGCAGCACGCAATCGGGTGCAGCCTATCGGGACGAATCGGGGCACTGGCACGGGGTCACGGGCTTCAGCGGACGCAAGCAGGATCATTCGCGACGGGCCACCGTGCGCGCCTTCAGTGACATGGCTGGCGATACCGTGTGGATGGCCACGGATGGCGACGGCGTACTCACCTACGACACCGCCACCAGCTCGCTGAGCGCCATTGCGCACGACACGGGGATGCCCTCATCCCTGCCCGGCGACTCGGTGCGCGACCTGCTGCGGGACAGCGCAGGCAATGTCTGGGTAGCCACCGACCTGGGCGTCGCACGCTACAACCCCGGCGCCCGCAAGGCCTTCGCACTGCGCCCCTCGTCCAACGACGGTCGCTCACTGGCGAATACCAATGTCCGGGGCATCTTCGTCGATCATCGCCAACGCATCTGGCTGGGCATGAGTGCGGGACGCGTCGACATGATCGACCTGTCTGCCGGCGCCATCCGCCACCTGGAACTTGGCGGCTCGCAGACGCGCCGCGATGTGCAGGCCTTTGCCGAAACGCCGGATGGCACGATCTGGGTGGGCACGCAGGGCGTGGCCAAGGTCGACCCGGAAACGCTCGCCATCCACGACTCCGCCATTCCGGAGCTGGATGACAAGCCCGTGCTGCACCTGCTGGCCGACAGCGGTTACCTGCTGATCGCCACTTATGACGGCGTGTACCGCTACGACACGCGCACCCACGCCCTCAGTCACTTCAACCACGACGCCGGCGACCAGAGCAGCCTCCCCAGCGACAACGTGCGGCGCATTGCGCGCGTCGGCGACGACCTCTGGTACGTCACCGGGCTCGGCATCGGCATCGCCACCAGCCCCACGCAGAACAAGGGCTTCGTGAACCTGTCCAACCGCCCCGGCGACAACACCAGCCTGCCGAACAACCTGGCCAGCTCCATCGCGATGGATCCGCAGGGCAACCTGCTGGTGGGCACCTATGGCGGCCTGGCCATCCTGCAGCCACACAGCAAGGGCGAGCCTTATCGCTTCACCACCATCGGCATCGCCAATGGATTGCCGAGCGAGAACATCAACGCGGTGCAGCCAGACGACATGAGCAATCCATGGGTGAGTCTGCCCAACGGACTGTCCATGATCGACGCCAACACGCATGTCGCGCACAACCTGGGCGTGCGCGACGGCCTGCGCATCTCCAGCTACATCTATGCGGCAGCGGCGCGTGCGCCCGGCGGCGAGCTGCTGTTCGGTGGTCTCGGCGGCCTCACCGTGGTGCGCCCCTCCTGGCAGCCGCCGCACGAACCTGACACGCCCCTCGCCATCACCTACGCGGCACTCAATGGCACGCCACTGGCGTACGGCAAACTGCCGCGCGCCGGCGAATCACTGAAGATCAGCGCGCGTAACCGCAACCTGCGCGTGGACTTCGCCCTGCTGGACTACGAGGCCCCTGCCGAAACCAGTTACAGCTATCGCCTGGAAGGCCTGGACGAAGAGTGGATCGACATTCCGCGCGGCGGCATGCCCACGGCGATCTACACCAACCTGCCCCATGGCGACTACAAGCTGAGGCTGCGCGCGCAGACCCGCGGCATGCAGCCACGGGTGATCGAATCAACCGTCGATGTGAGCGCCGCACCGCGCTGGTATGAAACCATCCAGGCGCTGATCGCCGCCGGCATGCTTGCGCTGGTCGCCATCGTCGGCGTGATCCAGCTGCGCACGCTGTATCTTCGCCGGCAGGCCCGCCAGCTGCAGCAGCAGATCGACGTGCGCACGCGCGACCTGCTGGTCGCCAACCGGCGACTTGACGAACTGGCCAATACCGACGCACTCACCGGTGCATGCAACCGCCGACGCGTGCTTGAACTGGCCGAGGAAGTGCGCGCACGAAGCGCGGATGGCCAGGCCTGCATCGCCCTGCTCGATCTGGACCGGTTCAAACGCATCAACGACAACTACGGCCATCTCGCCGGCGACGCGGTGATACGCCATGCCTGTCGGATCATGCAGGAGCAGAGCCGCGACGACGACGCCACCGGACGCTATGGCGGCGAGGAGCTGCTCACCTGTCTGCCCGACAGCACGCTTGAGCAAGGCATGGCCGCGGCCGAGCGCATCCGGCAGGCACTGGAAGCACAGCCACTTTCGTATGACGGCCACACCATCCCTGTCACCGTGAGCATCGGCGTGGCCGCTTACCGTGCGGGCGAAACCCTGTCGCAATGGCTGACCCGCGCCGATGGTGCGCTGTACGAAGCCAAGCACGGCGGCCGCAACCGCAGCGTCGCCGCGCACTGATGGCGGAAACCCTCAGCGGAAGTGGCGCAACCGATAGATGGTGTAGCTCACGCCCACCACGCCGGTCAGCGTCGCCGGCACCAGTAGCACGCGCGCCTGCATGACACTGAAACCCATTGCACCGGCTGCCGCCCCGGCGATGAAGCAGGTGGCCACCAGCAGGCAGACGTGGATGCGCAACATGTCGACCGGCAGGCCACGCAAACGCTGGCCGAGGTAGATGCCCAGATCGGTGAAGATGCCCGACAGGTGGGTGGTACGCAGCGTGGCGCCGCTGTACGTGCTGACCATGGCGTTTTGCAGCCCGCAGGCCATGGAGGCCAGGTAAAGGCCAAGGTCGCTCTGCCACTCGATCAGCGGTGCGGCGGCAAACAGCAGCGCCGACTCCAGCATCAACACCACGCCATAGCGACGACCCAGCTGCAGCGTGCGCTGCTGCACGATGAACCCGCTGAGCATCGCGCCAAACAGGAAGGCGCCGATGACGAAGCCCCAGTGCAGGATCTCCGCCGCATCAAGCCGGGCCAGCGCAATGCCCAGCTCGGTACTGGTGCCCGTGAGATGCGTGATCGGCTGGTGCCGGAAACACAGGTAACCCACCGTATTGATGCTGCCGGCGACCAACGCAAGCAGCCCGCCACCCGCCCACGCCCAGCGCGGCAGTTGGCGCAGCACGGCCGGTCAGTTCTTGATCGGCTGGGTCTGGATCACCGGCGCATCACCGATGACATCCGTGCCCGGAGGTGGCACGAAGTTGAACGTCTCCGGCGGAATCGCCACGTTGCGCTGCCAGCCCGAGAAGCGGATGTCGGTGACAGCGCCCAGTTGGTCACGGAATACCATGCGCGCCAGCCCGCTGGCGTCGAAGCCCAGGTCGGCATAGTCGAACTGCGGATCCTTGGCCTTGGAGGTCAGGCGCAGCCAGCTCAGGCCGTCATGCTCGCCCTGCTCGATCGCGTTGAAATCCTTGTCCATCTGCTTCACGTCGGTCAGCACGGTGAGCGGGCTGTGCGACTCCTCGGAGCTCTGCACGCGCACGGTGACCTGCTCCAGGTCCGGGTCGTACAGCCAGACGCGGCTGCCGTCGGCCACGATGGTCTGCTTTGACGGCGCCAGCGTTTCCCAGCGGAACTGGCGCGGCGCCTCAAGCGCCAGCGTGCCGTTGCTGGGCTTGCCGGCATTGCCGTTGGCGTCTTTCAGGGTCTGCGAAAACTTGCCGGTGAGCGAGTGCATGCCCGCCGTGAAGGCATCCAGCTTGGCCCGCGCCGGACCGGCGGCCATGGCGAGGCTGCTCACGGAGAGCGCGAGGGTGGCAGTGGCGAGAAGGAGCAAGCGTTTCATGGGTGCCATGGGATCGAGGCGAAAATTGAATTATCAGGGGGGCACGTTAACGGCGCTACGCCAGTTCTCTTATCGTCATTCCTGCGATAACAGGAATCCAGTGCCTTACACCCCGTGGACCGGGAAGTCGCTGGATCCCTGCCCGGCCAACCCTTCGGCTGTTGAAAGGCACCTCGCAGGGACGACGAGCAAAGCTATGCGGCCTTCAGTTCTTCGGCGGCGGCGGCGCCAGCACCTCGCGGTTGCCATTGTGCTGCGGCGCGCTGACCACGCCATCCTGTTCCATCTGCTCGATCAGGCGCGCGGCGCGGTTGTAACCGATGCGCAGGTGGCGCTGCACGCCGGAAATCGAGGCGCGACGCGATTCGGTGACGATGCGTACCGCCTTGTCGTACAGCTGGGCATCGGCGTCGCCACCCTCCTCGCCATCTTGCGGCAGGCCGGAGTCGTTGATGAACTTGCCGTCGCCGGTGGCCTGCACTTCCTCCAGCACGCCCTCGATGTACTGGGGCGCGCCCTGGGCCTTCAGCCAGTTCACCACGCCATGCACTTCATGGTCGTCCACGAAAGCACCGTGCACACGCTCCGGCGTAGCCGTACCCGGCGGCAGGTAGAGCATGTCGCCATGGCCCAGCAGGGCTTCAGCACCCGATTGATCAAGAATGGTGCGCGAGTCGATCTTGCTCGACACCTGGAAGGCGATGCGGGTGGGGATATTGGCCTTGATGAGACCCGTGATCACGTCCACCGACGGTCGCTGCGTGGCCAGCACCAGATGCACGCCGGCGGCACGCGCCTTCTGCGCCAGGCGGGCAATCAGTTCTTCGACCTTCTTGCCGACGATCATCATCATGTCGGCGAACTCGTCGATGATGATCACGATGTACGGCAGCGGCTCCAGCGGCTCGGCCGCCAGGTTCGGCATGTCCGGATTGGGACGGAACAGCGGATCCAGCAGCGGCTGGCCGGCGTTCTCGGCATCCTTCACCTTCTTGTTGAAGCCGGCGAGGTTGCGCACGCCCACCGCGGCCATCAGCTTGTAGCGGCGCTCCATCTCGGCCACGCACCAACGCAACGCGTTGGCCGCTTCCTTCATGTCGGTCACGACCGGCGCGAGCAGGTGCGGGATGCCTTCGTAGACCGAAAGCTCCAGCATCTTCGGGTCGATCATGATCATGCGCACGTCCTTGGCGCTGGCCTTGTACAGCAGGCTCAGCACCATGGCGTTCACGGCGACAGACTTGCCCGAACCCGTGGTGCCCGCCACCAGCAGGTGCGGCATCTTGGCGAGATCGGCCACCACCGGGCGACCGGCAATGTCCTTGCCCAGCGCCAGCGCCAGCGGCGACTTCATGGCGTCGTACTTGTCCGAACGCAGGATCTCGGAAAGATAGACGATCTGCTTCTTGGTATTGGGGATTTCCAGGCCGATCACGTTCTTGCCCGGAATCACGTCCACCACACGCACGCTGACCACCGACAGGCCGCGCGCGATGTCCTTGTCCAGGCTGGACACCTGCGAGCCGCGCACGCCAGCGGCGGGCTCCAGCTCGAAGCGCGTGATCACCGGGCCGGGGTACACGCCCACGACCTTGGCCTCGATGCGGAAATCCTTGAGCTTCAGCTCGACCTGGCGCGAGAGCACCTCGAGCGTCTCTTCCGAATAACCCGGGCCCTGCTCCGGCGCTTCGTCCAGCAGCGACAGCGGCGGCAGCTCGCCCGGTGCGGAGGCACCAGTGAACAGCGGGATCTGCGTTTCCAGCTTGGCGCGCTCGCTTTTCACCACCGGCGCGGGCGCCGCTTCGATGCGCACGGGCTCGCGCTTGGCCTGCTTCACGGCCTCGGTCTTCTTGACCACCTCGCGCTCGGCGCGCGCCTGGCGGGCAGCCAGCACCTCGGGCGCCTCGCGCAGCTTGCCGCCGAACCAGCCGGCCATCTTCAGCACGCCCTGGCCGGTGAGGTCCGCCACGCGGAACCAGGACAAACCGGTCGCCAGCGTGACGGCGATCAGGAACAAGGCCAACAGGAGCAAGGGAGCACCCGAGTCGCCCAGTGCATGCGACAGGCCACGGCCGACCCACATGCCGATGATGCCGCCCACGCCCTGGGGCAGGATCGGCTCATCGCTGAACTTGAGATACAGCAGGGCCGGCGCGGTGATGAAGAAGAACACCGAGCCGATCAGGCGCAGCGACGGCTCCCACGGCTGCACCGTGCGTTCGCCGCGATGGCGCAGCACCTGCACGCCCAGGAACAGCAACAGCAGCGGGAAACAATAGGAGACGAGGCCGAAGATGTAGCGCAGCACGTTGGCGATGTTCGCGCCCACTTCGCCGCCGAAATTGCGCGCGTGATCGACCGTACCGGCATGACCCCAGCTGGGGTCCTGGTCGTTGTAGCTGAACAGGCAGACCAGCAGGTAAAGCGCCAGCGGCAGCAGCAGCAACGCGCCAGCCTCGCGCAGACGGCGCTTCAGCTCTTCACTGAGGCCTTCGCGCTCTTTCTTGTCCTTCTTGACGTTCGCGGTACGCGGCACGTGGTCCTTATCCTGTTTTCAAGCATGAGTCGGGCCGCCAGGCGGCGGCCGGACAGTACTACATCCGCCGAAGCGGCAGGCAAGACCATAGATCATGCCCTTGAGCGCCGGATGAACCAGCTCCCCGCCATCAACGCTGAAGCCCCTGCACAACGCTCCGGACCGGCATGACCTGCCCCGGCAGCCGGACGTTGCGTATGCAGCAGGATAGCGGCAGAAACCGTCACCGACGAGGCCTGCGATGCGGTATCCGGCATATTCGTGACGCGGGAATGGATTGCCTCGGGTTGCTGCGGGCGGACCACATCCTGCGTCGTCTCACGAGCGCAGGGTGCCAGCACACATGTCCCGTGACAGCGATACCTCCCCGGCGACAATCGCCCGCCAGGCCGGAGCGATGCCGACAGCCTTGAATCGCCCGGGCGTCTTCCCCATGCTTCCGGGTTCCAACGCCCCGCCCCGCTCACCCGGTGCCAAGGCAGGAAACCCTGGCGGGCCATGGAGCGAATAACCATCCAGGTCGCCTGAAAACCCAAAGGATGATGACCGCGATGGGCAGGCCGCTTTACGCTACCGCAGCACCACCCGGCCCCATCACCCGGACATAGTTGCAGCAAAGTCAAAGAGATACAGACAGGCACGCTGAAATCCAGTGGGCCGACCCCATATAGGGCCGATCATCGGCCGGCCGCGCCAGAACACGGCCGCGCCGCCCGGGAAGGCCCTCCGCCACCCACGAACACCACCGCCTCAGGCGGATAGAAGGAAAGCATGAACGCATCCACCAAGCACAGCCGCCTGCTGATCCTTGGCAGCGGCCCCGCCGGTTACACCGCCGCCGTCTACGCTGCCCGCGCCAATCTGAAGCCGACCATGATCACCGGCCTGCAGCAGGGCGGCCAGCTGATGACCACCACCGAGGTGGACAACTGGCCGGGCGACGACAAGGGCGTGCAGGGTCCGGAGCTGATGCAGCGCATGGCGCAGCACGCCGAGCGTTTCGAAACCCACATGGTGTTCGACCACATCCACAGCGTGGACCTGAAGCAGCGCCCCTTCCGCCTGAAGGGCGACTCGGGTGAGTACACCTGTGATGCGCTGATCATCACCACCGGCGCCACCGCCAAGTACCTCGGCATTGCCAGCGAAGAGCACTTCAAGGGCCGCGGCGTATCCGCCTGCGCCACCTGCGATGGCTTCTTCTTCCGTGAACAGGAAGTGGCCGTCATCGGCGGCGGCAACACCGCCGTGGAAGAGGCACTGTATCTTTCCAACATCTGCAGCAAGGTCTACCTGGTGCATCGCCGCGACAAGCTGCGCGCCGAGAAGATCATGCAGGACAAGCTGTTCGAGAAGGCCGCCGCCGGCAAGATCGAGCTGGTGTGGAACCATTCGGTGGACGAAGTGCTGGGCGACAACTCCGGCGTGACGGGCGTGCGCGTGAAGGACGTGAATACCGGCGCGCTGCGCGAGATTCCGGTGACCGGCTTCTTCGTCGCCATTGGCCACACGCCGAACACCGGCATCTTCGACGGCCAGCTGGACATGCACGATGGCTACATCAAGATCCGCAGCGGCCTGAACGGCATGGCAACCATGACCTCGGTGAACGGCGTCTTCGCCGCCGGCGACGTCGCGGATCACGTGTACCGCCAGGCAGTGACCTCGGCCGGTTTCGGTTGCATGGCCGCACTGGATGCGGAGCGTTGGCTGGATCAGCAGGGTCCGGCGAGCTGAAGTTATTGGCATGACGGCGCGCGGACAGGCCCGACCTGTCCGTGCGCCATCCTGTTTTTGATCGCCATTCCGGCGCAGGCCGGAGGTGCTTTTCAACAGCCGAAGGGCTGGTCATCCCGTTTCGATGCGATGCGGTTTCCGCTCGCCAATCGATGGTGAACTTTTCGCGACAACCCGACTCACCGTCACTGGATTCCGGCCTGCACCGGAATGACGACATTGCCGTGTTACCGCAAGCATCAGGACTGACGTGATCGAAGCCCGCTTCCACGACAGCATCGAACGCATCCCCGCTGCGGCATGGGATGCGCTTCGACCCGACGACAACCCCTTCGTTTCACACGCCTTCCTTGCGCTGCTCGAGCGCACCGGCTGCATCCGCCAGGACTGGGGATGGCAGGCGCATCACCTGGGCCTTTACGAAGACGACACACTGATTGCCGCCGCGCCGCTGTACCTGAAAGGCAACTCGCACGGCGAATTCGTGTTCGACTGGAGCTGGGCCAGCGCCTGGGAGCGTGCGGGTGGCGACTACTACCCCAAGCTGCTCAATGCCGTGCCCTACTCGCCCGTGCCCGGACCGCGTCTGCTGGCCGGTCGCGATGCGCACACCGCGGGGCGGCAACACGCGCTGGCTACAGCGATGCGTACGTTCGCCGAGCGCATGAATCTCTCGTCGGTGCATGCCAACTTCCTGCGCGACGACGAACTGGCCGCGTTCGACGGCCCTTGGCTCAGTCGGTCCGATGTCCAGTTCCACTGGCACAACCGGGGCTACGCCGACTTTGCCGACTTTCTCGGCGCACTCAACCACAAGAAACGGAAAAACATCCGGCAGGAACGCGCGCACGTGGCGCAAGCCGGGCTGTCCATCAGCATGGAGGCCGGCAACGCACTGGACACCCATGACTGGCGCCAGATCCATGC
Source organism: Dyella telluris (assembly GCF_014297575.1). Classification (NCBI taxonomy): domain Bacteria; kingdom Pseudomonadati; phylum Pseudomonadota; class Gammaproteobacteria; order Lysobacterales; family Rhodanobacteraceae; genus Dyella; species Dyella telluris. The sequence continues at coordinate 4,906,628 of NZ_CP060412.1, forward strand.
ACTCTACGAAGCCACGTTCGACGCCAAGGGCAACCATGCCGCCCTGACGCGCGACATGTTCCTTGGCCTTGGTGACGCGCTGGGCGACCGCGTGCAGCTAGCGCTCGCCCGCCACGACAACCGCATCATCGCCATGGCGCTGTTCCTGCAGAGCAGCGACACCTTGTACGGTCGCTACTGGGGTGCTGAAGCGGACGTGCCCGGCCTGCATTTCGAGCTGTGCTACTACCAGGGCATCGAACACGCCATCCGGCGGGGCCTGCAACGCTTCGAACCCGGTGCGCAGGGCGAGCACAAACTCGCGCGCGGCTTTCTGCCGGTGAGAACCCATTCCCGCCACCACCTGGTCAACCAGAGCTTCCGCGATGCCGTGCATCAGGCACTGCTGAGCGAAGCTGCCGCCATGGACGAATACGCGCAGGACCTTTTGCAGCACAGCCCGTATGCGCACACCACCAGCACCTGAACCTCAGCCGATGGAAATGCCGGCCACCTTGCCATCGTCATCCAGCTCCACACCAAACGGCAGGCTGTTGCCGGGTCCGAACTCGATGCGGTAATCGCTCCAGGTCTTGCCTTTGTCCTTGTCCTGACGCTGGCCCTTGAAGATGAAGGACGACGGTTCGCCGAACGGCGCAAGCTGTCGTGCCATGCGCCCGGAAAGATCACCACTCATCTTCGTCTTCAGCTTGCCGCCGAACATGGAAAGGTCCTCGCCCTTGCCTTGCAGCCGGGCGAAGGCCGTGCGCGCCGCCGCCGTGGTTGCCGCGTTCTCTCCCGGTGCAGGCTTTCGGGCAGCGGCGGCGAGATCCGGATACAGGGTTTCGAACGCGGCCGTGACCAGCATCTGGCCCGGCTCCGGGTTATCGCCATTATTGGTCAAGGCGATGATCTGGATGCCCTGCTTCGGGAAATACTGGTTGGACGTGGTGAAGCCGAACGATCCGCCGGTGTGGCCGATGCGCGGTTGCTCGTCCAGCGTGTCGACGAACAGGCCGAGACCGTAATCCGTGCTGCCCGGCGCCGGCGTCGCCATCAGGGCGTAGTCGGCGGCACTGATGATTTTTCCGCCGCGCAGCGCCACGTTCCAGCGCTCCAGGTCATCCACGGTGGATATCAGGTTGCCTGCCGCCCAGCCCACCGTGGCGTGGATGGTCGGTGCCGGCTCGAGCTTGCCGTTGGCATGGCGATAACCCCGGGCCATCCCCGGCGCGCGCGCCTCGTCCGCCACGGTGGTCGTATGGGTCATGCCGGCCGCCGTCAGCAGGTGCGTTTTCACGTAGTGCTCGTACGATTCATGCGACGTCACCTCGATCACCCGCCCCAGCATCGCGTAGCCACTGTTCGAATAGGACCAGCGACTGCCGGGCGAAAAGTCCAGCGGCCTGTCCTTGATGCGCGCCATGATCTGATCGAACGTGGCGGGCTTGACCGCCCACTGCTCGACATCGGCGCCGTCCAGGTATTCCGGCATGCCGCTGGTATGTGACAGCAACTGTTTCAGCGTCACCTCCTTCGCATGTGGCGCATCCGGCAGGTAGGTCGCCAGCGTGGCATTGATGTCGAGCTTCCCGGCTTCCTGCAATTGAAGAATGGCCGCCGCCGTGAACTGCTTGGTGATGGAGCCGATCTCGTAATGCGTCGACACGGTGGCGGGCGCCTTGCCGTCGCGATCGCCTACCCCGTAAGCATGGACATAGACCGGGACGCCATCGCGGTAGATGGCAAGCGAGGCACCCGGAGTCTCCGTGCGCTGCAGGATCAGCCGGGCGTCGCCATCGACCTGCCTGGCCAGCGCCGGATCCAGCGACTGGGGCGACGCCATGGCTGCAGGGGCCAGCAACACCATCCACCACAAGAAGCGACGACGCATGCGAAAACCCCGGGTACGTGAAGGTGGGGCATGCTAACCACATCGTCATGCCGGTAGCATGTACCGGACCTCCCAAACCCCGCAGCACGAACCGCCCAGCCCATGATTCGCCTGCCCCTGCTCGACGCGACCAGGCCGGAACACTTCCCTGATCCGCGCAAGGCGCTAAACGATCCGAATGGCCTGCTGGCCTTCGGCGGCGACCTGTCGCCACGGCGACTGCTTGCCGCCTATGCGCAGGGCATCTTTCCGTGGTTCAACGAAGACGAGCCCCTGCTGTGGTGGTCGCCCGATCCACGCTGCGTGTTCCACACCCAGGCACTGGTTCCCAATCGAAGCCTGCGCCGCCGCCTGATGCAGGTGGAATGGCGGATCACGGTGGATCACGCGTTCCCCCAGGTGGTGGAGGCCTGCGCTGCACCACGGCCGGGCCAGAGCGGCACGTGGATCGTCCCGGCCATGATCTCCGCCTACGAACAACTGCACGCGATGGGTCACGCGCACAGCGTTGAAGTGTGGGAGCAGGATCGCCTCATCGGCGGCATCTACGGCATTGCGGTGGGCAGGCTGTTCTGCGGTGAATCCATGTTCAGCCGCGAAAGCAGTGGCTCCCGCGTGGCCCTGATGGCGCTGGCGACACTGCTGCGCCGCTGGGATTTCCCGTGGATCGACGCCCAGGTCACCAATGCGCACCTGCTGCAGCTGGGTGCGGTGGAGTATCCGCGCACGGAGTTCCTGCGCACCATCGCGCACCTGTCCCAGTTGCCGGGACAACCCGGCAACTGGGCGCGGTTCACGCCACTGGCACAAATGGATGATCAGGCCGCCTTCGATCGACGCGCCTGAGCCTGGCGGTACGAGTCGAGGATATTGCCGCGCTCCGGCTTCTCGCCGCTGGCCAGCAACTGCAGCCACTCATCCGTATCCAGCACCGCGGCAAAACGCGACTGCTGCACCACGCTGAACACGCGATGGATTTCCTCGGCGCTGGCATGGCCCGCGCGATTGGCATAGGACACCGCGCCCGCGGCATCGGGAATGAATTCCACCTCCAGTCCGCGATCGAACGCATGCTTGATGGTGGTGTCATCGCAGTTGTGGCTCATGTAGCCGATGACGGTGACGGTATCGACCTTGTGCTGCGCGAGCCATTCGCCAAGCCCGGTATCGCTGAATGCACTGGGCAGCGGCTTGTGGAACAACGCATCGCGATGACGACGCTCGACCTCGGCATGCAATTGCCAGCCATCGCTGCCGACGGCGAAGGCCGGGCCATCGGCTGGTGAATCCTGCTGGATCACCGCCACCGGGATGCCCGCCGCCGTGGCGGCATCCATGATGCGCGCGATGTTCGCCAGCGAATGCGATGACGGCGGATATTCGATCTGCAGGTTCCCGGTGAAGTATTCGTTCTGTACGTCGACCACGATAAGGGCGCGGCGGGATTGATCGGCCATGGCACAGCTCCTTTGGTTGGATGGGTGCATGGTGCGCGCGGAAGCACTGGCCAACGAGTGGCCCGAAGGACAATAATCGATGGTATCGGGCCAACGGGCATGCCAGCCATGAAAACCATCCGCGTCGCCGTCGTCGCCTTCGAAGGCATCCTGCCCTTCCATCTCTCCGTGCCGTGCGCGGTCTTCCAGTCGCCCTCGCCTGACGGGCCCTCGCCGTTTCGCCTGCGCGTGTGCTCCGCCGAAGGTCCCGAGGTGCAAAGCGCGGCTGGCTTCACCATCGGCACGTCCTACGGCCTGGACGAGCTGGGCCGCTCGGACATCATCGTGGTGCCGTCATGGCGCGATCCCGAAGAGGCGCCTCCAGCGGCACTTCTGCAGCAGCTGCGGAAGGCAGCTGCGCGCGGCAAGCGCATCGTGGGCCTGTGCCTGGGCAGCTACGTGCTCGCCCACGCCGGCCTGCTGGACGGATTGCGCGCTACCACCCACTGGGCGTGGGCGGAGGCATTCTCCAGGCAATTCCCCAACATCGAGATGGATGCCGACGTGCTCTACGTCGACGAGGGCCAGATCGTGACCTCGGCAGGCGTCGCGGCTGGCATCGACTGCTGCCTGCATGTCGTTCGCCAGATGCTGGGCACGGACATGGCCAACCGCATCGCGCGGCGCATGGTGGTGCCGCCGGTGCGCGGCGGCGGGCAAGCGCAGTTCATCGAGCGGCCGCTGCCCGAAGCGCCCGCCGACCAGCGCATGGCCCGACTGCTGGAACACGTGCAGCGTCATTTGCAGCAGGAGCACAGCCTGGACACCATCGCCGAACGGGCCGCCATGAGTCGACGAAGCTTTACCCGCCACTTCCGACAACTCACCGGCAGCAGCTTCGGTGACTGGCTGCTCGCACAACGCCTGGCCGAAGCGCAGCGCCTGCTGGAAACCACCCAGTTGCCGCTGGAGCGTATCGCCACCGACATCGGCCTGGGTTCGCCGGTTACCTTGCGGCAGCACTTCCAGCGGGCGTATCGCACCTCGCCCGCCAACTATCGGCGCAGCTTCTGCGCTCTACGTGGGTAGTGGCGCGGATACCGCGATAAAGCCCCAGGCGGTCAGCAGGTCGTGCACGCCATTGATGGCGAACTGCACGCCGATGCACACCAGCAGGAACCCCATCAGGCGGGCCAGCGCATCGATGCCGGTTTCGCCCAGGAAACGCATGATCCGCGTGGCGCCGCGCAGGCACAGCCAGAACACCAGCGCAAACAACAGCACGGTGGTCAGCGCGACGGCATGCACCATCGGCGTAAGCCGGCCACCGGGAATGGTGGACGCCGCGCTGATGATGAAGGCGATGGTGCCCGGGCCTGTCGTGCAGGGCATGGTCAGCGGAATGAACGAGATGTCCGGCAGTTTCGCGCCCGATTCATCGCCCGCCATTTCCGCCTGCACCTTGTCCTCGGCGGCGCGGGCCGGGGGAAACAACATGCCGAAGCCGATGTAACTGACGATCAGGCCACCGGCGAGACGCAGGCCGGAGATGGAAATGCCAAAGCCGCTGATCACCGCATTACCTGCGTAAAAGCAGACCAGCAGCACGATGGTGACGAACAGGGTCGCCCGAGTGATCTGGCGATTGCGCTCCGCATCCGGATAGCGTGCCGTCAACGCCAGCAGCACGGTCGCGCTGGTCAGTGGATTGGCGATGGGCAGCAGGCCCAGCAACCCGAACATGACGTAATCGAGGAAGGCGTGCATGGGCGTCCTCAGCCGGCGGCGTCGACCAAGGGTACTCCGTTCCGCCGCCGACTCGACAGGGTGCCCCCGGACTGAGCGGAACAGCCGCGTCAGTCCGCCGACGACTCCCCGAGCCCGATCGACTTGAGTTCGTCGTAGTGCTCCAGGAACATCGCCACGATGCCGGGATCGAGCTGGCCGCCCGCCGCGTTGCGCAGATACTCCAGCACCTCGGTTTCGGGCCACGCAGGTTTGTAGACGCGGGGAAAGCTCAGCGCATCCCACACGTCGACCACGCTGAAGATACGGGCCGCCAGCGGAATCTCTTCGCCCCGCAGGCCACGCGGATACCCGGTGCCATCCCAGCGCTCATGGTGCGCATAAGGGATATCGACGGCCGGCCGCAGGAAGGCTGTGCGCATGAGCAGATCCCGGCCAAGTACGGGATGCGTGCGCATCAGGGTCGTTTCGTCGGGCGTCAGCGGGCCGGGCTTGATCAGCACCGCATCGGGCAGGGCCAGCTTGCCGATGTCGTGCAGCAACGCCCCAAAGCGCACGTGGCGGAGCGCATCGCCATCCAGCCCCACGTACCGGGCCAGTGCCACGGTCATGCGCATGACACGCTCGGAGTGGTCGCGCGTCTCTTTGTGGCGAACGTCCATCGCCGACACCAGCGCGCGCAGCGACTGTTCGTTGCCGGTCAGCAACAGGTGATTAAGGCGATCCATGCGATGGACCACGCGGCCGATCAGCCAGTACAACAGCGCACCGGTCACCAACACGTAGAAACTACCCTTGACGGTGTGCAGCAGGCTCAGCGTGTGCGTGTCCAGATGGAACGAGAACAGCAGGCGATCGGAAAAGAACACCCACAGCAACGCCACCAGCACGTAGATGGCGACAATGCGAAGTTGGGGTTTGACCGTCACCATGCCTCCAGGCCGCTTCACCACCGATGACCCGGCGCACGCCCGGCTCGTCGGAGCATACCTGCGCCTTGTCACCGCTGTTGCCAAGGGGTTGGCAACAATCAACCGTCCTCGGGCTCGATCAACACGTCAACCCAGCGGTCGTGGCCAACCGCGGCGGCAACGCCGGACGACTCTTCCAGCTGCAGCCAGAACGCCCCTGAGCGCTCCACCACGGCGCCGCGGAAATCCTTGCCGTTGAGGCTGCCGCGCACCCGATGGCCGTGCCCGCATTTCCACAACGGCCGCGCCGGCGTGGACCACTGGCTGACCGGATCGAACGGCAATGGCACCAGCCACGGCCGCTGCTCGTTATGTACGATGGCCCGAAATGCTACGGCGCGATGCCTGTTCATCCCCGTCCCCCTGTCTTGCCCCCGCCATGAAGATAACGGAGGCCGGGCGTCCCGTGTGAGGGTGGATGGGTTCGATGAGCTCTTCCAGGCTCAGGCCGGCTGTCGCGAAGCTGGCCACCCAGCCGGCAAGGGTGCGGAAATACCAGGGCGCCGCCTGGCCGAAGCCTTCGCCGCAACCCACCCAGGAACCTTCGCGCCAGCCATCGGCATAGGCGCCCACCTCCGCCACCAGCGGGTGCAGGGTCTGCACGACCAGCACGCCACCGGGCGCCAGCAAGGGCGGCACGGCAGCCAGCAACGCGTCGACTGAGCTGCCGCCAAGCAGGGAAAAATTGCACACGACCACGTCCGCCCGGGCTTCGAGCACCCCGGCCGCCAGATCGTCATAGGTCAGCACGCGGAATTCGCCGCCGCCTTTGGCGCGTGCCGCCTCCACCAGCGCCGGGATGGCATCCACCCCGAGCACCGGTACGCCTTCGGCAGCCAGCGCACGGGCGAGCCAGCCCTCGCCGCAGCCCACGTCGATCACGGAGCGCGGTGAACGTGCCAGCACGGCATCGATCACCGCCTGGTCGGTCACCAGCTTCCGGCTTTCGATGCGCCCTTCGCGCACGGCACGCTCCCATGCCGCCGCGTTGTCGTGCCAGGCGTCGAGAATCCGGGTCTCGCCCACGCTGGCCGACATCAGGAATCAGCCGGCGCGACTGGCGTAACGTGACGCCACGTAGTTGTCGAGGATGCCGATGAACTCGCTGGCAATGTTGTCGCCACGCAGCGTCATCGCCTTCTGTCCGTCGATGAACACCGGCGCGGACGGTGCCTCGCCATTGCCCGGCAGCGAGATGCCGATGTTGGCGTGCTTGGATTCGCCCGGCCCGTTCACCACGCAGCCCATCACGGCCAGCGTGAGGTTTTCCACGCCGTCGTACTTCACGCGCCACAGCGGCATTTGTTCTCGCACATGGTCCTGCACGGTACGCGCAAGCACCTGGAAGAACTCGCTGGTGGTGCGGCCGCAACCCGGACAGGCCGTGACCAGCGGGGTGAACGCGCGCAGGCCCATGGTCTGCAGCAGCTCCTGCGCCACGATGACTTCACCGGTGCGCGAGGCGCCGGGCTCGGGCGTGAGCGAGATGCGGATGGTGTCGCCAATGCCCTCCTGCAGCAGCACCGCGAGCGCCGCCGACGAGGCGGCGATGCCCTTGGAGCCCATGCCGGCCTCGGTCAGGCCCAGATGCAGGGCATAGTCGCAACGCGCGGCGATGTCGCGGTATACCGCGATCAGCTCCTGCACGCCGGACACCTTGCACGAAAGGATGATGCGGTCACGCGGCAGCCCGATGTCTTCGGCACGTTTGGCCGAATCGAGCGCCGACCGGATCAACGCCTCGCGCGCCACGTGGGAGGCATCCCACGGCTCGGCACGCTGGTGGTTCTCGTCCATCAGCATGGCGACCATGCTCTGGTCCAGCGAGCCCCAGTTGGCGCCGATGCGCACGGGCTTTTCGTAACGCAGCGCCATCTCGATGATGGACGCGAACTGCGTGTCCTTCTTCTTGCCGAAACCGACATTGCCCGGGTTGATGCGGTACTTCGCCAGCGCCTCGGCACAGGCCGGCTCGGCCTCCAGCAGCTGATGGCCGTTGTAGTGGAAGTCGCCGATGATCGGCACGTCCACACCCATCATGGCCAGCTTGTCGCGGATGCGCGGCACGGCCGCGGCAGCCGCCGGCGTGTTCACCGTGATGCGCACCAGCTCGGAGCCCGCACGGGCCAGCTCGGCAATCTGCTTGGCGGTGCTGGCCGGATCCTCGGTGTCGGTGTTGGTCATCGACTGCACCACGATGGGGGCACCACCACCCACCGTGATCTTGCCGATCTTGACGCCGACGTTGGGGCGGCGCGGAGCGGGCTGGGCGGGACGTGGGGACGGTGTCGTGACGCTCATGATTGGGATCGCGATGTGGGACGGCAACAGGCAAAGAATACCCGAACGACCGGGCGCTCCCCTAGCAAGCGTCGCAGCGGGGTACGCGATGCGGCAAAACCGCACATAAGAACACTCTTATGTCCCGAAGAAGGATCATGGAATACCGTCCCCCACGCACATAAAACAGGAAAGCCCCCATGCTTCAGAGATCCAGCCAGGATGGCGCCCAGCGCATGGCGCCCTCGCCTTCCTGCGCAGGCTGCGGCCATGCCGCCGTCTGTCAGGCCAGCGGCTACGACCGCCCCGAGCTATCGGGCTTGCGCCATATCACTGAGCGCATCGGCCCCATGCGCACGGGCGAATACCTGTACCGCCCCATGTCGCCGTTCCGGGCGCTCTATGCGGTGCAGACCGGCATGGCCAAGACGGTAGCCGTCGACGTCGCCGGGCGCGAACAGGTACTTGCCTTCCACCTGCCCGGCGAAATAATCGGCCTGGACGCGATGGAACGCGAAGTGCACGACAACGCCGTGGTGGCGCTGGGCAAAACCCAGTTCTGCCGCTTCCCATTCCAGGCAGTGCGGCACGTCGCCACCCAGCAGCCGGAGGTGCCGTGGCATCTGGTGCAGTCGGCCAGCCAGCGCATTTCGCGCCTGCAGCTGAGCAGCGGCAACCACATGGCGGAAGAGCGCTTCGCCGCATTCCTCGTGGACATGCGCGACCGCCGCGCGGTGCTTGGCCTGCCGTCGGACTACCTGCTGCTACCCATGTCCCGCGCGGATATCGGCAACCACCTGCGGTTGACCACCGAGACCATCAGCCGCCTGCTCGGCCGCTTCCGTGAGCGCGGCTGGGTGCGTGCGGATCGCCTGGGCCTGCACATCCTGGATCTGCCCGCCCTGCGCGAACAGGGCCTGTCACTGCTGATGCACTGACTCCGTACTGCCGGGAGCCGCCTGTCGCAGGGCGGCCCTGAGCAGGCGCTGCTGAATGCGGTCAACCATGCTCGCCGGGCGAGCCAGCCCCATTCGTTCCAGCGCCTCATCTTCGCCGCTCACGGGGGCGCCCGGAGCCAGCGCGGCACGCGCGATTTCCGCCTTGCCCCGCCAGGTGACGCTGCGTGTCTTCAGCCAGTTCAACGCAGGCAGCAGGCGCTGCTCCACCTCGGTGAAATCGCTGCCGAACGGAAACGGCGGCAACTGCCCCTTGGAACGCCAGGGCGCCAGCGCCTCCTGCAGCTGCTCCGGACGATTGTTCCGCCAGCGCTCGGGCACCTGGAAGTCCGCTGCCAGCTTGCCATGCGCCTTCGCCTCGGCGCACAGGGCGTCGATGAAGCGGGCATCGGCAATGGACAGCATGGCCTCGACGCACTCGCTGTCGGTCTTGCCACGCAGGTCCGCCACACCGTACTCCGTGACGAACAGGTCACGCAGGTGCCGCGGAATGGTGGTGTGCCCGTAGTTCCAGCGGATATTGGTTTCGACGCCGCCGCGCCCCTGTCGCGTAGAGCGCAGCATCAACACGGAGCGCCCCTCGCTCAGTTCCTGAGCCATCGCCACGAAGTTGTACTGGCCACCCACGCCACTGACCACGCTGCCGTCTTCCAACCCGTCGGAAACCGCCGAGCCCAGCAGTGTCGCCATCATGCAGGTATTGAAGAAGCGTGCGCCGCGACGCTGCAGCGACGCCAGCATCTGGTGGTCGCCGTAGAGCTGGTTGACGTTGGAAACGCGACACATGTCCAGCGCATCCGGGTCGCTCGCTTCCAGCTCACCCAGCCACCGGTAGAGCTCACGCGAGCCGAGGAAAAACGCGCCACGCAGGTAATGCCCGCCCGGTGCGTCGGGCGGCATGCGCCCGGCCGCGGCGGCGCGCTCCTGCCACATGCTGTCCCACGCGCGGCGCTTGAGGATGCCCGCGCGCTGCAGGTGCATGAAGCCATCCATCACCATTTCACTGGCGCCGTAGAGGCCGGTACGCAGGGGCGCAAGCCCACCCATGCGCGCCGCGAGTGCATGGGTGCTGCCGCGCGGATCGAGTGCGACCAGGGCACGACGCCACTGGGTGTTGTCTTCCTGCCGCCAGCGCAGGCCATACACCAACGCATCGGACAGGGCGCCGATGCCGATCTGCAGGCAGCCGCCATCGCGCACCAGCGCGCTGGCATGCATGCCCAGCGCGTACTCCACGCTGTCGATCGCTTGCCTCGGCACCGCAAACAGTGGCGGCGCCCTGTCGGTGCACAGCTCGATGTCGAAGTAATCCTGCTGCACCTCCGCGTGCCCGCTGATGTACGGCAGATCAGGGTGCACCACTGCCACGCACAAGGGCCTCGGCTTGCCGGACTGCACCACGCGATCGATGAAGTCGAGCGTCAGGTCGGGATTGCAGGAAAGGCTGTAACGCACGCCTTCGGCTGTTTCACGACGCGCCACCAGCTGCACCAGCAGGTTGATGTCCTGCACGGCAAGGTCGCGCGCCACATGGGTGTAGTTCTGGCTGATGTAGTTGCGCTGCGCACTGCCCGAACGCAGCAGGGCACCCGACTGCATGTAGAACTCGTGCACCGCCACGTTGGAAGGCAGTCGATTGAGGGCCTGGTCGATGGCGTATTCCGGATCCACCGCATCGGCGCCGAAGTGACGCTCCGCGAAGGGCGCCACGAAACGCTCCTCCAGCCCCGGTGCAGGACGAGGGCGCGTCAACGACAAGGCGGTGTAGAGCGACAGCGAGCGTGAGGTATCGGCCTTGGTCAGGCGATACAGCGCGTTGAGCAGATCATGCGGCTTGCCCAACCCCAGCGGGGCCGCCACGCGCAACTCGGGCCCGATCCGCTCGGCGATCTGCTGCGCACATGTTTCGGTATCGGTATGACATTGCTCAGGCGACATGGAGCGCTACGGCCGGGTCGATGTTGCGTATTGGTGACATGAAGGAAGTGAATACGGGTTGAAGACGCCCCGGAAGCATGCCCTACACTGCAGGCATGAGCCGACCCGCCGCCCCGTTCCATGCCCGCCTGCTCGCCGAACAAGCTCTGAGCCGCGCTGCCGGTGCCCCGCTGCTTGCCGGCAATCGCGCTGACCTGCTGATCGATGCCGCCGCCCACTACGAGGCATGGCTGGCCGCGATCCGTGGCGCAAAGCATCGTGTACTGCTGGAGAACTACATCATTCGCGACGACGATGTCGGACGCGAATTTCGGCAGGCGCTGATCGAGTGTGTCCAGCGTGGCGTATTCGTGGCGGTGATCTACGACTGGCTCGGCTGCAAGGGTCAGTCACGCGATCGCTTCTGGGCACCGTTGCGCGCCGCCGGCGGCCAGGTGCGCGCATTCAACCCGCCCCAGCTCGGCCACCCGTTCGGCTGGATCAGCCGCGACCATCGCAAGCTGCTGGTGGTGGATGGCGTGTACGGCTCCCTCTCCGGGGTTTGCATCAGCGAGAAGTGGCTGGGCGACAGCGCGAAGAACGTGGCGCCCTGGCGTGACACCGGCGTGGCACTGCACGGCCCGGCGGTCAGCGAACTGGAACTGGCCTTTACCGAGAGCTGGGCAAGCATCGGCACGCCGTTTCCCACGTTCTCCGTCGAGCCCCTGCAGAGCGAACCCGGCAACGTGGCGCTGCGCGTCATTGCCACGCAGCCGTCCACGGCGGGCATGTATCGCCTGGACCAGCTGATCGCCGCCATGGCCCGCAAGACACTGTGGCTCACCGATGCCTACTTCGTCGGCGTGGCGCCGTATGTGCAGGCACTGGTGGCCGCGGCGCGCGACGGCGTGGACGTGCGCCTGCTGGTGCCGGGCAGCAGCGACATCCCGATGGTGGCGGGCATGTCGCGCTCCGGCTATCGCCCTTTGCTGAAGGCGGGCATCCGCGTGTTCGAATGGAACGGCTCCATGCTGCACGCCAAGACCGCCGTGGCCGACGGCCTCTGGGCGCGCGTAGGATCGTCCAACCTCAACATCGCCAGCTGGCTGAACAATCGCGAGATCGACGTGGCCGTGGAAGACGCCGGCTTCGCACGACAACTTGCCGAGCAGTACGAGCGTGACCTGCAAGGCGCCACCGAGATCGTGCTGACGCCAGGCCGGTGGCGCCGGCAAGCCGATCACGTGGAGAGCAGCGCCGGACGGACGCCGCGCAGCCACCCCATGGGCGGCAGTTCCGGGCGTGCCGCGGCCGGCGCACTGCGCATCGCCAACAGCGTAAGCGCAGCGCTGACCGATCGGCGCGTGCTGGGCGACACCGACACCGGCCCGCTGGTCGCCGGCACGCTGGCATTGACCGTATTGGCCATCGTCGCCATCTTCTGGCCTGCCGCCATCGGCTGGCCACTGGGCGTGCTCGCCCTGTGGTTCGCACTGAACTTCGGCATCCGCGCCTGGCGGTTGCGGAGGCGCTTCAAGCAACGCATGGCTGAACCGGACGAACCGACCTGAAGCGCCCGCCATCAATAAATACAAGGGGATAGCGACCATGCCTTAGGCGCCTGCTGCGCTTGATCGGCCAAGCGGATGTAATCACAGCATTCGCCAGACGGATCTCATGCTAGGCTCGCTCCTTCATGCGCTCGCCAGACGACCACAGCACCGACCAGGCCGGCCCACCGCCGCGCCAGATCCTCACGCCCAGCTCGCTCAACCGGCTGGTGCGGGACCTGCTGGAAGACGCGCTGCCGCTGATCTGGATCGAGGGCGAGCTTTCCAATGTCGCCCGCCCGGCCTCGGGGCACATCTACTTCACCCTGAAGGACGCCAACGCCCAGGTGCGTTGTGCCATGTTCCGCCCCAAGAGCACCTGGCTGAAGTTCCGCCCGGCCGACGGCATGCACGTGCTGGTGCGCGCCCGCGTCGGCCTGTACGAGCCACGCGGTGAATTCCAGCTGGTGGCCGAACAGATGGAGCCGGCCGGCGAAGGCGCGCTCCAGCGCGAATTCGAACAACTCAAGGCGCGACTGGATGCCGAGGGTTTGTTCGACCCTTCGCGCAAGCGCCCCCTGCCCCGTTATGCGCGGCGCATCGGCGTGATCACCTCCGCCACCGGCGCAGCCGTCCGCGACGTGCTCAGTGTGATGTCGCGACGCTGGCCGCTCGCCGACGTGGAGGTGTTGCCGGTGCCGGTGCAGGGGCGCGAAGCGCCGCCCGCCATCGTGCAGATGCTGCGCAAGGCATCGGCCAGCAAGCGCTACGACGTGCTGCTGCTGACGCGCGGCGGCGGCTCACTGGAAGACCTGTGGGCCTTCAATGACGAACAGGTGGCGCGCGCCATTCATGCCAGCGCCGTGCCGGTGGTATCGGCGGTGGGTCATGAAATCGACTTCAGCATTGCCGATTTCGTTGCCGACCTGCGCGCGCCCACGCCTTCGGCGGCCGCGGAACTGCTGGTGCCCGATGCCGGTGCCCTGCACCGCCACCTGCAGCAGTTGCAGCAGCGACTGGTGACACTGGAACAACGGCGATTGCAGGCGCGCATCCAACGCGTGGATCATCTGTTTGCACGCCTGCAGGCCCAGCGCCCCCAGGCACGACTGGCGCGCGACCGCGAGCGGCTCACTCACCTGCAGCGCCGGCTGCTCGGCGTGCAGCGCGAACAGGCACAGCAGCGACGCAACCAGCTCGAACGCGCGCATGCCCGGCTGCTTTCGCAGCACCCGAAGCTGCGCCTGACCCTGTTGCAGCGCCGCTCGGCCGAACTGATGCAGCGATTGCGCCACGGCATCGAGCGCAAACTCGAACGCGACCAGCTCAACCTGCGCCAGGCAGGCCGCGCGCTGCATGCCATCAGCCCACTGGCTACACTGGAGCGCGGCTACTCCATCCTGTTCGATCAGGACGGCAAGGTCTTGCGGTCAGCGAGCGACGTGAACGAAGGCGCCGCGGTGCGGGCCCGACTCGCGGATGGTGAGTTGCCGCTGGTGGTGGCGAAGAGAGCCCCCAAGGGCTAGTCGCGCACGGGGTGCGCTCCCACCGGGCAAGCGTGACTACCAACGCCGGCTGCCTCACATGTCCTCAACGATTCTTGTCGCATTCTTCACGCTTCGACCCGAGGAGCGTGGCATGAAGGCAGCGCAACTGTTCGTGAAAGCCCTGGAAGCCGAAGGCGTCCGCAGCATCTTCGGCGTACCGGGTGAGGAAAACCTGGACTTTGTCGAAGCGCTGCGCGAATCCTCCATCAAGCTTGTCCTTACCCGGCACGAACAGGCCGCCGGCTTCATGGCCGCCACCTGGGGGCGACTCACCGGCGAAACCGGCGTCGCGCTTTCCACCCTGGGCCCCGGCGCGACCAACCTGGTGACTGCCGCAGCCTACGCACAGCTCGGCGCCATGCCCATGCTGATGATCACCGGGCAGAAACCCATCCGCGAGCACAAGCAGGGCCTGTTCCAGCTGGTCGACGTGGTCGACATGATGCAGCCGTTGACCAAGTACACGCGCCAGATCGTCTCCGCCCCAACCATACCCGCGCGTGTACGCGAAGCATTCCGGCGTGCCGAGGAAGAACGTCCCGGCGCCGTGCACCTGGAACTGCCCGAAGACATCGCGCGCGACACGGTCGAGGATGCCATCCTGCTTCCCACCGAATACGCCCGCCGCCCCTCGCCGGACGACGCGGCGCTGGTGCAGGCTGCCGAGGCCATTACCCGCGCGAAGCATCCCATCCTGATGATCGGCGCCGCCGCCAACCGCCAGCGCACCACGGTTGCGCTGCGCGATTTCATCGACAAGCTCGGCATTCCGTTCTTCACCACGCAGATGGGCAAGGGCGTGATCGACGAAGATCACCCGCTGTGGCTGGGCAATGCCGCCTTGTCGGATGGCGACTTCGTGCACCGGGCCATTGATGCGGCGGATGTCATCATCAACGCGGGGCACGACGTGGTGGAGAAACCGCCGTTCTTCATGCGCAAGGGACGCCGCACGGTCATCCACATCAACTTCTCCAGTGCCGAAGTGGATGCGGTGTATTTCCCGCAGATCGAAGTGGTCGGCGACATTGCCCACACCATCGAGCGCCTCACCGATGCGTTGCAGACGCAGGATCACTGGAACTTCCACTACTTCGACCGCGTGCGCGACGCGTTCCACCAACAACTGGACGACCACGCACGCGACAGCCGCTTCCCCATGCATCCCGTGCGTATCGTGGACGACACGCGCCGTTTCATGCCCGACGATGGCGTGCTCTGCCTGGATAACGGCATGTACAAGATCTGGTATGCGCGCTACTACCGCGCACGCCAGCCGAACACGGTGCTGCTCGACAACGCACTTGCCACCATGGGCGCCGGCCTGCCCTCGGCCATGGCCGCCAAAATGGTTTACCCGGACCGCAAGGTGCTCGCCATCTGCGGCGACGGCGGCTTCATGATGA
Source organism: Dyella telluris (assembly GCF_014297575.1). NCBI lineage: Bacteria > Pseudomonadati > Pseudomonadota > Gammaproteobacteria > Lysobacterales > Rhodanobacteraceae > Dyella > Dyella telluris. Next base: position 4,922,310 of record NZ_CP060412.1, read on the forward strand.
ATGCGCAGGAGCTGGAAACAGCCGTGCGCCTGAAGATGGACCTGGTGATCCTGCTGTTGCGCGACGATGCCTACGGCATGATCCGCTGGAAACAGGGCGAAATGGGCTATCCCGATTACGGCATGGTGTTTGGCAACCCCGATTTCGTGGCGTTTGCCCAAGCCCACGGCGCGCACGGACATCGCCCCGGCAGTGCCGACGAATTCCTGCCTACGCTGGAACGCGCGTTCAATGCCGGCGGCGTGCACCTTATCGACCTGGCCATCGACTACTCGGACAACCACCGCATCCTCAACGAAGACATCCCGCGCCTCAGCGCCGCCGTCTGACGCCTGAAGCCCGATCCACGCCGGAGTCATCCATGCTTGCCAAGAGTTACCCGTATTACCTCGCCAACCAGCCGCAGACGTCCAAGGAAATGATGGACGTGCTGGACAAGTACAGCGGCAAGGTCGCCACCCGCGTGGCCGTACCCGACGCCAAGGCCACCGAGAAAGCCATCGCCGCCGCCGTGAAGGCGGCCGGCCCCATGCGCGAGTTCAAGCCCTGGGCGCGACAGAAGGTGCTGCAGCATTGCGCGCAGCGTTTCGCCGAGCGGCGCGAGGAACTGGCCTATGCGCTCTGCGTCGAGGCCGGCAAGCCGATCAAGGATTCGGATGGCGAAGTCACGCGCCTGATCGAGACCTTCACCATCGCCGCCGAAGAAGCCGTGCGCATCAACGGCGAGACGATCAACCTTGATATCGCGCGCCGCCTGGACGGTTACCACGGCTACACCAAGCGCGTGCCGCTGGGCCCTGTGTCGTTCATCACGCCATTCAACTTCCCGCTCAACCTGGTGGCGCACAAGGTGGCACCCGCCATCGCAGCCGGCTGCCCGTTCGTGCTGAAACCGGCCGAGCGCACACCCATTGGCGCGCTCATCATCGGCGAGGTACTGGCGGAAACGGACCTGCCCAAGGGCGCGTTCTCCATCCTCAACCTCGACGGCAAGCACGCCGGCCCACTGGTGGAAGATCCGCGCTTCAAGCTGCTGTCCTTCACCGGCAGCCAGATCGGCTGGGACCTGAAAGCGCGCGCCGGCCACAAGAAGGTGACGCTGGAACTGGGCGGCAACGCCGCATGCATCATCGACGCGGACCAGGCACCGCACCTGGATCACGTGGTCGACCGGCTGGTGTTCGGCGCGTTCTATCAGTCCGGCCAGAGCTGCATCAGCGTGCAGCGCATCTACATCCACGAGTCGCTCTATGACGAACTCAGGAAGCGCCTCGTGGCCGCAGTAAAGAAACTCAAGGCCGGTGATCCGAAGAAGAAGGACACTTTCCTTGGCCCCATGATCGACGAAGCCGCGGCCGAACGCCTGCACGGCTGGATTGAGGAAGCACGCAAGGCCGGTGGCAAGGTGTTGTGCGGCGGCAAGCGCAACGGCGCCATGCTGGAAGCCACCCTGATGGAGAACGTGCCGACCAGCGCCAAGGCGCACCGGCAGGAAGCCTTCGGTCCGTTTGCGCTGCTGACGAAGTTCCGCACCTTCGACGAAGTCGCCGACATGGTCAACGACTCCGACTACGGCCTGCAGGCGGGCATTTTCACCGACAGCCTGACCAACGCCATGCGCGCATGGAACGAACTGGATCAAGGTGGCGTGGTGGTCAATGACGTGCCGAGCTTCCGTGTCGACAACATGCCCTATGGCGGCGTGAAGTTGTCCGGCATCGGTCGCGAAGGGGTGCGCTGGGCCATCGAGGACATGACGGAACTGCGCCTGATGGTGATGAAGGAGCGCTGATTGGACCACTGACCGGCCAGCCGCCACGGCGCATCGGCAACGAAGCGACCCTGGCGGACCGCCCGCTGGCTGTCACCTCTCTGTCTTGCGCCAGTGTTTAGCTTGCGCGAGACCGACCAAGAGGGCATGTCATGCAGACCGAAGCCGCTGTCGTCTCCACCGCACCACCTCGTCAGGGTTCCGGTCTCATCTTCGCCGTGCTGTTCACGGTGATCCTGCTCATCGGCGCAGGCTACGCCGGCATGCATCTGGTGCAGGATCTTTCCACGGTCCACGCCCAATCGCTGGCCCCCTTCATCCTGCTTGGCGTTGCCCTGCTGATTGCGCTGGGCTTCGAGTTCGTCAACGGCTTCCACGACACCGCCAATGCGGTGGCCACGGTGATCTACACCAACTCCATGCCGGCCAACCTGGCGGTGATATGGTCGGGTGCCTTCAATTTCCTTGGCGTGTTGATGTCCTCGGGCGCCGTGGCCTTCACCGTGGTATCGCTGCTGCCGGTGGAATTGATCCTGCAGGTCGGTGGACAGGCGGGCTTCGCCATGGTGTTCGCCCTGCTGATTGCCGCCATCGTGTGGAATCTCGGCACCTGGTATTTCGGCCTGCCCAACTCGTCGTCGCACACGCTGATCGGCTCGATCATCGGCGTGGGCCTTGCCAACCAGCTCATCTCCACGCGCAGCGGCACCAGCGGCGTGAACTGGGATGCGGCCATGGGTGTGTTTCGCGGCCTGATCTTCTCGCCCATCGCCGGCTTCCTGCTGGCCGGGCTGCTGATGCTGTTGCTCAAGCATCTGGTGAAGATTCCCGCGCTGTACCGCGCGCCGGAAGGCAAGAAGCCGCCGCCGTGGCCGATCCGCGCACTACTGGTGCTCACCTGCACCGGCGTGAGCTTCAGCCATGGCTCCAACGACGGCCAGAAAGGCATGGGCCTGATCATGCTCATCCTCATTGGTACCGTACCGACGGCTTACGCTTTGAATGGCGCCGTGTCCGGTGGCCAGGTGAAAACCTTCCACCAGGTGTCGGTCGACGCGCAGCGCGTGCTCGGCAGCGTGGCGGGCACGATGGTGTTCGAGGGCGATCCGCGCGCGGCCGTGACCACCGCCGTGCAGCAGCGCACGGCGCAGCCCTCGACGGCCCCGGCACTTGCCCAGCTGATCGGCCAGATCGATCACGAAGTCGGCAATCGCCCGTCGCTCAAATCAGTGCCACCGGAGCAGATGGGCAACGTGCGCAACGACATCTACCTGGCCAACGCGGCCATTCCCCTGCTGCTCGCACAACCCGGACTCGACAAGGACCAGACCGCCACGCTCACCAGCTGGCGCGGCCTGGGCACGCAGGCCATCCAGTTCATCCCGCCGTGGGTGAAGGTGGCCGTGGCGCTGGCGTTGGGGCTGGGCACCATGGTGGGCTGGAAGCGCATCGTGGTCACGGTGGGCGACAAGATCGGCAAGGAGCACCTGACCTATGCGCAGGGCGCCTCGGCCGAACTGGTGGCCATGAGCCTGATCCAGGCGGCCGACATGTATCACCTGCCCGTCAGCACCACCCATGTGCTCACCTCGGGCGTGGCCGGCACCATGGCGGCCAACGGGTCGGGCCTGCAGTGGGCGACGGTGCGCAACCTGCTGATGGCCTGGGTACTGACCCTGCCCGCGTCGATCCTGCTCGCCGGCGGCCTGTACATTGTCCTCCGCCAGGTGTTCTGAGCGTTGAAGCCACCGGGGCGCAAGCGTACGGTCGCCCCGGATCGGTTGCATGGTGGTCTTCACACGCCGCGCCTGGCATCGCGGCCCCGGCTATTGTTCAATCTGAAAACCCGCCAAGGCGGGTGATGAGCCGTCGCGTCTCTTCAAGGAGCCAGCCAGATGCGCGCAAAGATTGCCCTTACGCTGGGAGCACTGATCTTTTCGACGGCCCCATGGGCGCAGAATGCGCCCGTTCCGCCTGCCCCGCCCTCCAGCACGCCAGCGCAGGCGATCCAGCTACAGACGGTTACGGTGCGCGGCGAACAGCCCGGCCCCGCCTTGTGGGAAGTCCGCAAGGCCGACCACGTGCTATGGATCATCGGCACGCTGGCGCCGTTGCCGCGACATGCCGAATGGCAATGGCCGCAGCTGGAACACGTGCTGGAGCGCTCCACCGAATTGCTGGAGGCTCCTTCCGCACGCCTGAAGATGCCGTCGGGGCTGTTCTCGCGACTGGCGCTGCAGCCGTCGGCCAAGCTCAACCCCGGTGGCGGCACCTTGCAGCGCCTGTTGCCGCCCGATATGTACCAGCGTTGGCGCGCACTGAATCACCAGTACCTGGGCGATGACAATGCACTGGAATTCCAGCGCCCCATCGTGGTGGCACAGGCGCTTTACGAGAAGGCGCTGGCCGCCAGCGACCTCACCAACGACATCGACGTGGCCGCCATGGTGGAGAAGCTCGCGCGCAAGCACGGCAACCGCGTGATCGGCGTGCGCTACGAACTGCTGATCACGCGCGCGCCACCCAGCAAGAGCATCGATCAGGATCAGCAGCAAGGCATCACCTGCCTCGACGAAACCATGAACCTCGTCGAGCACGACCTTCCCAAGCTCACCCAGCGCGCCAACGCCTGGGCCACCGGCGACATGAAGACCTTGCAGGCGCTGATGCCTCAACAAACTTCGGAGCCCTGCATCGTTTCGGCGATCAACGGCGATTTCGAGCATCAGCTGGACATTCCCGACCTGCCGCAGCGCATCGAGAAGGCCTGGTTCGAGGCGGCGCAGGCGGCGCTTACGCGCAATCGCCAGACCGTGGCCATCCTTTCGATGGACCAGATTATGTCGACGGACGGCTACCTGGCGCGACTCAAGTCACTGGGCTACCAGGTGCGCTCGCCGGACGAGATCAAGCAGTAAGTCTCGCCACACCAAAAGAAAAAGGCCGCGCACATGGCGCGGCCTTTTCATGTCACACGAATGGTGCGTTTACTTCGAGCCGTACAACGCCGCGGCATCCGCCTTGAACGATTGGGCACTGCCCGGACGGCTGTAGAACATATGGCCACCCGGATAGACGGCCAGCTTCACGCGCTGCGACTGACCGAACGTCGGCATCTGGTCGATGATCAGGCGCGAGGTGTAGAACGGGCACGACAGGTCGTTATAGCCGTGCACGATCAGCACCTTCATGTTCGGATCGTTTCCGATCGCCTTGCGCAGGTCAGCTACCGGCTTGTCGTCCGCGTTGCCGCGCTCCCATTCCTTGTTGACGGTGTAGGACAGCGCTTCGTAATGCGCGTCCGTCTTCCAGCCCACTTCGCGCGTCACGAAATCCACCATGGCACTGGTGGTGGGCGCGAGCAGCGCTTCAAGGATCGGGTCGCCCGACTGACGCTCGGCCGAACCCGGGAACGGATCGAACGCGGTCACGTTGGAGTCGTACACGCTGCCGATCTTCTTCTCGTTGCGATGCACTTCGCGCAGGTAGGTGCCGATGTCCAGGCGACCATCCAGTCGCGATACCACGGCCGGATCGATGCCGGTATAAGCCGACACCTTCTGCACCATGCGGCCGATCGCGCCCGGGTCCGAGCGCCCGGCCAGGAAATCGGTGACGAACTGCGTGCGGACGTACTTCTCCACGTCGTCCATCGCAGCCGGCGTCAGCCTGCCCTGGGCTTCCAGATGGGCAGCCGTCATCGACGGCAGGTTGATCATCCACGGCAGCGGCGACAGCGCATCGCCATCACCGATGGCGGCCGGATCGAGATACGGCGACACCATCACCAGGCCGTTCACGCCCACGCCCATGCGCGTCTGCAGCTCATAGCCGATGCGCGGCGCGCGGTAGCCACCGTAGCTCTCGCCCATCACGTACTTGGGCGCGCGCAGGCGACCATGCTTGACCAGCCAGTCGTACACCACGCGCGACAGGTACTTGATGTCGGCCTCGGTGGCGTAGAAGTCCTTCTTGGTGTGCTCGTCGTCTTCCAGCGAACGCGAGAAACCCGTGCCCACCGGGTCGATGAACACCAGGTCGCTCATGTCGAGCCAGGTGTTCGGGTTGTCCTTGGTGACGGCCGCATCCGACGGTGCATCGCCATCCACGCCGAACTGGATGCGCTTGGGACCGATGGCGCCCATGTTGAGGTAGACCGACGAGGCACCCGGGCCGCCATTGAAGGCGAACGTCACCGGGCGATGCGGATCATTGCCCGGCACCACGTACGAGGTGTAGACCACCTCGGCGATCTTCTTGCCCTTGGCATCACGCACCGGGATGGTGCCCACGGTGGCCTCGTAGGACACCGTGCGGCCGCCGACGCGGACGCTCTGCTTGATGGTCTTGTCGGCCGGCAGCGGCGGCAGGTCGCCCTCGGGCTTCTTGTCGCCGGCCTCGGCCGCCGGCTTGGCGTCCTTGCCCTCGGCCGCATGAGCCGCCCAGGGCGACATCGCCACGCCCAGCACAAACACCGCCGCACACAACGCAGCTCCACGCCCCAGACGGGCGAAACGACCTTGAACAGGCAGATCAGGACTCATCGGCACTCTCACGCAAATTTCCACGGAAATCGCCCGGCAGGACGCGCGGGCGAAACGCCATAGATGCGGCAACCCGGCCGGGGTCACCAGTGCCGTAAGACAGGGTCACGTGCCGACAAAAATGTGCAACCCCTAGCCGCCCACCGGCGCAGGCATGGCCCCGCCACGCGGACGGGCACCCATGATGACCAGCCAGAGCACGAAGGCCACCTCGCCCAGTTGCAGCGGAAAGGCGATATTGCTGATGGTGTCCTCGACCTGGGGAAACACCACGCCCGACAGGCACAGCGCCAGATAGGCCAGGCCGTTGAGGATCAGCCACACACCAAGGAAACGCGGCAGGAAGCACGAACGGATCACCAGCAAGGCCAGCGGGAACAACCACAAACCCCAGAACATCTCCGCACACGAAATCGCCGCGCCGTGCATGCGCAGGAACAGCATAGCCAGGCCTTCGCGCTGCGCCGGGTCGAACGAGGCGAGAAAATCGCTGCCGCTCACTGCGAGCAGCGCGCCGATATCGTTGATGGTGTTGAAGAAGTACAGCGGCGTATCCATGAATCCGAGCACGAACATCAGCATGGCCAGCTTTTTGTCGACGCCCTTGAACAGGTGGTACAGGGTGAAGGTGAGGAACAGGCTGATGACGCCAGTAAGCAGGTCGCCAAAGATGCCAAGCCGGAACAGCAACTCGTGCGTCCCGATGTTGTGGGCGGTAGCCGCCGGATCGCCATGGACGAACAAGGCGCCCGGGATGTAGATCAGGCGGAACGGCGCCACCAGGGTCAGGGCCAGATAAATCAGGCCGGCCATGCGTGCGTCGCGCTTGAGTGTGCTCATGACATCTCCCCCGACATCGTCCGGTTCCTTGAATCCATCTCAGCGCATCGCGCGGATCGGCGCGGCATCACGCGCCAACGAACTCGTCGGGCGCCGCACCGACCACACGGCACCCATGGCCAGTGCCGCGCATAGCAGTCGCAGTCCATTGCCCTGCCACCCTGTCGCCGCCGACGGGGCGACATCAAAGACATCCCAGGCGGCGTTGAGCGATACGTGGAACACCCATCCGCACCACAGCGCATAGCCGTCCATCGCGTCCAGCGCGGCGAACACGATGCCACCGAGGAAGGTGATGATGAAGACCTGCACGGCCAGGTCACTCTCCCGCATGCCCAGCCAGTGCACCCAGCCGAACACCGCGGCCTGGATCAGCACCGCCGGCGCCATGCGCCAGCCGAGGGCCTTGCGCGGAAACACGAAGCCGAAGCCGCGAAACACCAGCTCTTCGGCCAGTGGAAACAGCAAGGCGGTGAACAGGATGTCGCGCCAGTCGATGGCGTTCTGCGGCTTGCCGAGGAAGGCGCAACCGATCCAGAACGGCAGCGTTGCCAGCAGCACCAGCAGCGGCGCTTTCCAGCCATTGACGCCCAACCCCAGCAGCCGCGTCATTGGCCGGTGCGGCTTGCGCGGGCGCAAGGCGAGCAATACCACCAGTACCAGCAGGACGGACAGCAGGTTGTCCATGCTGGAACCGGCATAGGCCGGCAAGGGCAACCCCGGAATCCTGATGCCTGCCATGGCGGCAAGATCGCGCACGTTCAGCGCGACCAACAAGGCCGCCACCAGCACCAACCCCTTGCCCACCGTCATCGTCCATCGCCTGTCGCCCATGAGCCCCCCCTGGCCATCCGGCAATCGTGTCGATCGATCACACTCTACTGTCACCCGCGCGCGGCTCACCCCGCAAGAATGACTGATGGGGCACGGGCCGGCCGCCCGCGAATGAACCGCTCAGGCCACCGGTTGCCACCGGTAATAGCGGTGATGGGCCAGCTGCAGGAGGTGACGGTCTTCCGGAGTGTCGCCGTAGGCGTAGATTTGCGGATAGCTGGCCAGGTCATAGGCCTCTGCGACGCGGCGCGACTTCTCCGCGTTCACGCACTGTTCGCCGCGATAGCGACCGGTCAGGCGCCCGCCCTGCGATTCAAGACGCGAACAGAGCCACTCCAGGCCGTGTTCGCGGCACCAATGGGAGAGATAGACATCCAGCGCACCGGACACCACCACGATGCGGTCGCCCTGCGCCTTGTGCCAGCGGATGCGCTCCAGTGCCTGTTCGCGCAGCACACCGGGAAGCTCGGTGCGCGCGAAATCGGCGCCCAGCGCGAACGCCTGCTCTTCGGGCAGGCCACGCAAGCCCGCGTGAACCGCGCAACGGCGCATGAAGTTCGGCGACACCCAGCCCAGCTTGTAGCCAAGCAGCAGCGGCGCCAGCAATGCACCGCCCCACACGATTCGCCGTGGCGACGCGGCAAACTCGATGAACGGCCGCATCATTTCGCGCGTGGTGATCGTTCCGTCAAAATCAAACAAGGCGAGATTCATGACGCTCCCTGGCCGCCTGCCATGGCGGGCGCGGCATGATTGACGCCACCACCATGAGCGTCAAGTGGGCTCATGCCACGCTCTCGGCATCCACCATGCGCAGTCGCGCCACATCACGCAACGGCGGCGCACCAAAGTTGCGGCTGTACTCGCGACTGAACTGCGAGGGGCTTTCGTAGCCCACGCGATGCGCCGCGGTGGCGACGTCGCACTGGTCGGCCAGCAACAGGCGGCGCGCCTCCTGCAGGCGCAGCTGCTTCTGGTACTGCAGCGGACTCATGGCCGTGATGGCGCGAAAGTGATGATGCAGCGACGAGGCACTCATGTTCACCCGCATGGCCAGCTCATCGATGCGCAGCGGCTCATCGTAGTGCTCGCGGAGCCAGTCGATGGCACGCGAAATCTGGTGGCTCTGGCTTCCTGAGGTGGCGATCTGCGCCAACCGGGAACCCTGCTCGCCCGTCAGCAGGCGATACAGCAACTCGCGCTCGATCAGCGGACCAAGCACGGCGAGGTCGCGCGGCGCTTCCAGCAGGCGCGCAAGGCGCAGCAGCGGATCCAGCAGGCCACCGTCGAGCGGACTGACGGACAGTCCGGACGCTGAGGTCATCGTGGCGCGCTGTGGCGGTACCTCAGGCAGCAGCTCGCGGATGCGCTGCGCGTCCAGCCGGAAGGTCAGGCACAGGCATGGCTCCTCGGCGGAGGCGCGCACCACCTGCGATGACACCGGCACGTCCACCGCCGTCACCAGATACGACGCCGGCTCATGCAGGAACGTCTGCTGCCCCAGCAGGATCTGCTTGGCGCCCTGCAGCGCAAGCCCTAGCCCAGGCCCGTACATGGCGCAGGTGGGCACGCCGGTCGAGTCGGCGCGGAACAGGGAAAGTGAGGGCCACGCTGTCGCGTGCACGCCCTCCTCGGGCGCCAATCGTTCAAGCCGTGCTGTCAATTCCTCGCGATCCTGCGCGATTCGCGCTGGAGAGAAGAATGCGGAAGGTTTATCGATCATGGACTTGCCATCGATTTGTACAGCACGAGATTGCCCGTTCCTGCAGTCTTTGGCGAGCCCTTGGGGACAAGCCTTGCAGGATCAGGCAAGCATCTCGCAGGATCCGGCTACCCCGGCACTCCCTGTGACGGCCATACTTCGCCCCCTCGCTGTCCCGTCCCCCAAGGAGTCATCCCATGACGCTTCCTACCCGCAGCTATGCCGCACAGTCCGCCACCACGCCGCTGGCGCCGTTCCAGTTCGAACGCCGCGACCCGCGCTCCGACGATGTGGTGATCGACATCCTTTACTGCGGCGTCTGCCACTCGGACATCCACCAGGCGCGCAACGAATGGGGCGGCAGCGTGTTCCCCATGGTGCCGGGCCATGAAATCGTCGGCCGCGTCAGCGCCGTCGGCAAAGACGTCACCCAGTTCAAGGTCGGCGACACCGTCGGCGTCGGCTGCCTGGTCGATTCGTGCCAGCACTGCGCGTCCTGCAACGCCGGCCTGGAGCAGTACTGCGAAGAAGGCGGCACCTGGACTTACAACGCCAAGGACCGCCGGGACGGCACCGCCACCCAGGGCGGCTACTCCGAGCGCATCGTGGTGTCGGACAAGTTCGTGGTGTCCATTTCCGAAAAGCTGGACCTGAAGGCGGCCGCACCGCTGCTGTGCGCCGGCATCACCACCTGGTCGCCGCTGCGCCACTGGAACGTCGGCAAGGGCAGCAAGGTGGCCGTGATCGGTCTGGGCGGCCTGGGCCACATGGGCCTGAAGTTCGCCAAGGCGATGGGCGCGGACGTCACCCTGTTCACCCGCTCGCCGGGCAAGGAAGAAGAAGCACGCCGCCTCGGTGCCGACCACGTGGTGCTGTCCACCGATGAGAAGCAGATGGCCGCCGTGGCGCGCCAGTTTGAATTCATCCTGGACACGGTGCCGAACCCGCACGACCTCAATCCTTACCTCAACACGCTCGCCCTCAACGGCACGCTGTGCCTGGTAGGCCAGCTGCAGCCGCTCGATCCGCCGGTGCAGGCCGCCTCGGTGGTGCTGGGCCGCCGCTCCATCGCGGGTTCGGCCATCGGCGGCATCGCCGAGACGCAGGAAATGCTCGACTTCTGCGCTGAGCACAACATTGTCAGCGACATCGAAGTGATCAACATGCAGGACATCAACGCGGCCTACGAGCGCGTCGTCAAGAGCGACGTGCGCTACCGCTTCGTGATCGACATGGCGTCGCTGTAAGCCACCAAAGAAAACGGGCGGCCCATGGCCGCCCGCGTTTTTCTCAGAACCGGCCCTTACACGGCCGGTTTTGTTTTGGCCCCAAGATGCCGGCTGGTCTCATGCGCTTCGCGCAGTCGACGCGCATGCGCCTTCAGCAGGTCCCCGCGCGTGATGATGCCCACCATGCGGCGACCATCTTTTCCGACCACCACCAGACGCCCCACGTCCGCCTCGACCATATGATCAGCGGCCTCGCGCAGCGTGTGGTCTTCCCGCACCACGATGGGCGGACGGGCCAGCAACGACTGCACCGTAGCCTCGGCCGGCGTGCTCGCACGCAACAGGTCCCGGCGCGTCACCACGCCGAGCAGATGGCCTTCGCCATCGAGCACCGGGAAACCCTGGTGCTTGGCCGGCGCCGTATCCGTGGCCAGCCATGCCTGCACCTCGCCTACGGTTTCGGCAGCACGCAGGCTGACCACCTCACGGCTGCAAGCGTCACCCACGGCAATGCGCTCAAGCCAGTCGGCCGCGTATTCGGCCGGCACGCGGACACCGCGACGGGCGATCTTCTCGGTCATGATGGTGTTGCGCATCATCAATCCCGAAACCAGGTAAGCCGCGGCGCAAGCACCCAGCAGCGGCAGCAGGCCATGCGGCTGTTGCGTGGTTTCAAAGGCAAACACCACCGAGGTGAGGAAGGCGCGCGAGGCACCGGCGAAAATCGCCGCCATGCACACCAGCGCAGCCACGCGCGGATCCACCTGCAACCACGGCAGCCAGCTCACGCAGAGCAGGCCAAGCACGCCACCCAGGGCGCTGCCGATGGTGAACAGCGGCGCCAACGTACCGCCCGAGGTACCGCTGCCCAATGCCACCGACCACGACAACAGCTTCATCAGGCACAACGCCAACATGCCGGTGAAGCCGATCTGGCCGGCAATGAGCGCACCGATATTGTTGTAGCCCACGCCCAGCGTGGCCGGCATGAAGTAGCCCACCACACCCACCACGACACCGCCGATGGCGGGCCACCACATCCAGTGGATGGGCAATTTTTCGAAACCGTCTTCAATGGCGTAGGTGAGCTTGGTGATGCCCACGCTGGCCACGCCAGTGATGATGCCCATGACGATGTACGCCACCACGGCACTGAGCGCGGGCGTGGCGACGGCGGGCATCGCGAACATCGGTTCGTTGCCTTCGAGCATGTAGCGCACGGCCGTACCCATGACGGCGGCCAGCGCAACGGGGATCAGCGAACGCGCACGGCGTTCGAACAACAGCAGTTCGATGGCCAGCAGCACGGACGAAATAGGCGCGGAGAACACCGCCGCCATACCGGCTGCAGCGCCAGCGGCAAGGAGTGTCTTGCGCTCATCCGCCGTCACGTGCAGCAGCTGCCCCACCAGCGAACCCAACGCGCCGCCGGTCGCGATGATCGGGCCTTCCGCACCGAACGGGCCGCCGGTACCGATGGCAATGGCCGACGACACCGGCTTCAGCCAGGTGATGCGCGGCGGGATCTTGCTTTCGTTGAGCAGCACCTGCTCCATTGCCTCGGGAATACCGTGGCCGCGGATGGCGCGCGAACCCCAGCGCGCCATGACGCCGACAACAAGGCCACCGATCACCGGCACCACGATGACCCACAAGCCCAGGTGATTGCCGGCGGGGCTGCTGAACTCCGTGCTGATGCGGCCGTAGAAAGCCAGGTTAGTCACCAGGCCGATCAACCCCGTCAGCAGGCGCGCCACCAGAGCCACCACCGAGCCCAGCACCATCGCCAGGAAACAGATCCACAGCACCCGGCGCCCCAGCGGCCGGAAACGGCGCGGCATATGGGCATCGGTAAGCGTCGGATCCAGCGAGGGGGCAAGCGGAAGCGCCGCACGTGAGTGCGGATCGGCAGGAAGATCGGGGTGCATCGGGAGAGCCCGTGGAAGTGAACTTGAAAAGGTTACGCGGATACGGGCTCAGTAGCTGGCTGGAAAATGAACGTAAGTTCTTGCGTCACTGGCCCAGCGGCGGCGCCTTGGGTGCGTTCCAGCCCAGCAGGTTGTAGACGTCGTAGCGCAGGATGCCCAGGTACTCGTGCAGCGTGGCGTCCATCACGAAGTAATTCCACGAATCCGGCGCGATTTCGCGACGCGTGTTGATCCAGTCGCCGGCCACCGGCTGCGGCACGATGCCGAAGTGCGCGAAGTACAACAGCGAACGGCGCAGGTGGATGCCCGAGGTGACCAGCACGACGTGCTGGGGCGCATACGACGCCAGAATCGGACGGGTGAATTGCGCGTTCTGCCACGTGCTCATGCTGCGCGATTCCAGCGTGATGTCCGCCTCGGGAATGCCGAGCGCACGCAGGGCCCGGCCGTAGACCACGGCCTCCGGCTCGCCGTGATCCTGCGAGTCGCCACCACTGGCCACCAGATGGCATTCCTTGTTCGCCGCCTTGCAGGCGCTGTACAGCTGGGCCGCCTTCAACAGTCGCCCATCAACGAAGAACGAGGGCTGCAACGGCTGATCGCCTGCAACAGCGGTGCCCGCGCCGAGCACCACGATGGCGTTGCGCGGCGCCCAGGCAATGGCGGGCTCCACGTCATACGGGCCCTGCAGGCTTCGCGTGAGCAGACGCGGCAGCGCACCGCAGCCGATGCCGAAGAACAGCAGCACGCTCAGCGCCAGCACCGCGCGTGCCGCCTTTCGCCAGCGCCGGCGATGCAGCAACGCAGCCAACAACAGCAGCACAAGCAAGACGGTGAGCATGTGGATTCCCCACTCCATGGAAAGGCATGGCATCTTAGGGCCTTACAGCATAACGAGGCGATAGCTCACAACCTCGTTCTGTAACAACCGATGGACACGCCGTCGATCCGACGAGCGAACGGCGGAACAGCCCAGGGAACCGGTTCATGGCCACACTCGTTTTCGTGCACGGCTGGAGCGTGACCAACACCTCCACCTATGGCGCCCTGCCCGCGCAACTGCAGGCACAGGCCGCCGCGGCCGGCATCACACTGACCGTGGCCGACATCTGGCTTTCCGAGTACGTGAGTTTCGACGACGCCGTGACCATGGCCGACGTCGTACGCGCCTTCGACCGCGCCTTGCGCGACCTGCACCTGCGGGATGCCCGTTTCGCCTGCATCACCCACTCCACCGGTGGACCGGTGGTGCGCGAGTGGCTGCGCGCGCAGCGCGAACTCCCGGGCGCCTTCAGCACCATCCGGCTCACTCACCTGATGATGCTGGCACCCGCCAATTTCGGCTCCGCCCTCGCCCAGCTGGGCAAGGGCGTACTCGGACGCCTCAAGGCATGGGCTGGGGGCGTGGAGCCAGGGCAGCGCATCCTGGACTGGCTGGAACTGGGCAGCAGCGAGTCGCTGGCGCTCAACCTCGACCATATCCACGGCAGCGATCCGGCGGAGCGCGAGCAGTTCCTGTTCGTGCTCACCGGCGACCGCCCGGACCGTTCGCTTTACGACCACATCAACAGCTACACCGGCGAGGACGGCTCGGACGGCGTGGTGCGCATGGCCGCAGCCAACCTCAATGCGCGTCATGCCGTGCTCGCCCGCGAAAGTGGCGGCGACGGCACGCTCGCGCTCAACGTCACGCAGGCCCCGCGCACGGCATTCAAGCTGATTCCCGGCGCGTCGCATTCCGGTACCGAGCAGGGCGTGATGGCCGCCGCACCACAGGCCACGGTCGATGCCTTGCTGCGCTGCATGCAGGTGCGCGACGGCAAGGGCTACCGACAACTGTGCGATGCCTTCGATCAGGAGAACGCACTGCGCGATGCGGACCGCGTCGAACTGGAAACCGTCGGACCGTTTCCGGCACGCACGCATATCCATGATCCGCGCAGCATGCTGGTGATCCGTCTCGCCGATGAAGGCGGCGAACCGCTGGTCGGCGCGCGCCTGTTGTTCCAGGCCGGATCGCCACCGAACCCCGACTGGATGCCGCAGGGTTTCATGCTCGACCGCCAGGCCAACAGCCGTCAGGGACATGTCGTCACTTTCTTTTTCAACCATGCGCTGCTCGCCGGCGCACCGCGCGTCGTGCATCCACTGACCCGGCGCGTGCTGCGTGCCGCGACGGAAGACCATCGCCCGTACAGTGCCACCATCGAACCGCGCGACCTGAAAGGTCTGGTGCATCACGCCATCGCCACCACGGCCAGCAGGGACGACCTGTTCCAGATCGTCGCACCCCACCAGACCACCGTGCTCGACGTGGTACTGCCCCGCCAGGTGCATGAAGGCGTGTTCCGCCTCACCCAGAAGCTCGCGCCGGAAGACTTCAGCCAGCCCATGGCCGGGCCGGTCATTCCGTGAGGGATCTGCCATCTGGCGTAGCTGACACCCCGGGCCGTCCGTGACATAGTCGCAAATACTTGCGCCCGCAAAGGAAGTCGGGCGCCGCCGGCCATCTGGCCGGCCCACCAACGACAGGGAGAGCCCCATGATGAAGCTGGTCTTGCTGGCCGTACTCGCCGGCCTGGCGTTCTGGCATTTCGACGTCAGCCGCCGCATGGACGACAACCAGATCCGCGCTGCCTACGAGGCCGATGCCGAAGCCATGCGACGGTTCGACGCCGACGCCCTGTGCGAGCGCATGACGGACGACTTCTCCGCCGAACAGGTCACCCGACAGGGCGACGAAAGCACACAACAGCACTTCGACAAACCGGGGTTGTGCGGGCACCTGCGGCAATCGGTGGACATGATGCAGCGACTCAGCGCGGCCACCGGTGGGCGCTATGCGCTGGAGATCGCCCAGGAAGTGAACGACATCGAGCTGTCGGCCGACCACAAGCAGGCCACCGTGCAGACCGTGTCCACCGTGCGGCTGGGCGGCATGACCCTGGCGCGTGACCGCACCACCGAGCACCTGATCCGGCGCCATGGGCGCATCCTGAGCACGGGTGGCGAGTCGCGGGTATGGGCGTACTCCCCGCAGTGACTTGTCGTGAGGCCAGAGCCCAACCCCACTCACCGCCGCGACGCGTTACACCATCATGCACCTGCCGATGAACCCACGACGCCATGCCTACGCCTTCGCGGTCCGCTTCCGCCCCGACGCGCGCTGATGCTTACCGCCGGGGCCGCTTTGGCTTAACCTCGCCGCCCATGGACGCCGCAGTGGACGACGACGCAACGTTGATGCTTGCCTATGCACGAGGCGAACTGGCGGCGTTCGACACCTTGTATGCACGCCACCGTGGCGCGCTGTACCGGTTCCTGTTGCGCGCCGCCCGCGACCCGCAACTGGCGGAGGAGTTGTTCCAGGACACCTGGAGCCGCGTGATTGCCTCACGCACGCGCTACGCGCCGCAGGCGAAATTCACTACGTGGCTACTGCAGATCGCGCATAACCTGCTGATTGACCATTACCGCCGCAAGCGCCCCGTCGCCACCGGCGAAGAGGCCGAACGCGTATTCGAGCAGGCGGCGGCGCAGGAGCACGAACAGCCCGAGCACGTGCTGTCGGAATTCGAGCGCCGGCGCCGCTTGCAGGTGGCCATCGAACAACTGCCCGATGAGCAGCGCACCGCGGTACTGCTGCGACTGGAAAACGACCTGAGCGTGGAGGAAATCGCCGAAGTCACCGGCGTGGGGCGCGAAACCGCCAAATCCCGACTGCGCTATGCCATGAACCGTCTGCGCGAACAGTTGGCCGAATGAATACGCACGACCACGACAACGACGCACTGCCGGGCGACGACGAGCTGAAGTCGCTCTATCGCAGCCTGCCGCGCAAGGAGCCCTCGCCCGAACTCGATCGTGCGGTGAAGCTCGCCGCCACGGACGCCGTGCGCGCCACGCGCCGACGCGTTTCCCGCTGGCCCGTCGCCGTGGCCAGCGCCGCCATGGTCGTAGTGGCCGCAGGGCTGGGCTGGCGCATGCTGCAGCAACCTTCGAGCGTGCCGCAGATGACCACGGCCAGCAGCGTGCCCGCGTATGCGCCGGCACCAACAGCAGCCGTTCTGCCCGCGCCGGCAGCGCCCGTGGCGCCAGCCTCGCAGCCTCTGGCTAGCACCAACGAACCCGCCGCGCCGCTGGCAGGCAGGCCGGCCCAGCACGTGACACCTACCCTGCAGGCCCGGCAGGACAACATCCGCTCCGCCATGAAGGCCAGGGTGATGGCGCCTGCGCCTCCTCCACCTCCGCCGCCTGTCGAAGCGTCGGCACCGGCGCTGCCTGCACCTGAGGAAAACATCGTCGCGGCACCACCTCCGGCACCAGCCCCTTCGGCACCACCGGCACCGCCAGTGTTGCTTGAAGCCGCCCCTGCGCCCATGGCAACGTCGTCTTACGCGAGCACCGCCGATTCGATCGCCGCTGCACCCGTGGCGGGCATGCCCGCGCGAACGACCGTGCAAGCGACCACCCTGAGGGCCATGGCGCCTGCCGCCCGCATGCAGCCGGCGCCCATGCCCTCACTGGACGCCACAGCGGCGAATCCGACGGATACGCCCGCACAGGAGTTCGCCAAGATTCGTCAGCTCTTTGCCTGGCATCGCCATGACGAGGCCGTGCAACGCCTGACAATCTTCCAGAAGGCTCATCCGGACATCCCCTTGCCCGACGACCTGCGAGCACAGCTGCCCGATCATGAGTGACACGCTGCACACCCTCGCCGGCGCCTGCCAGCACAGCGAGGACATCAAGAAAAGCCGCTTCCTCGCCCAGGCCGCTCCCGTGCAGACGCCCGAACAGGCGCTGGCCTTCGTGCGCGAGGTCGGCGACCCGGCGGCCACGCACAACTGCTGGGCTTATCGCATCGGGCAGGACTACCGCTTCAATGACGACGGCGAACCCGGCGGCACCGCAGGGCGTCCGATCCTGCAGGCCATCGAGGGCCAGGGCATCGACCGGGCCGTGGTCGTGGTGACACGCTGGTACGGCGGCATCAAGCTCGGCGCCGGCGGACTGGTACGCGCCTATGGCGGCACGGCCGCCGAGTGCCTGCGCCGTGCCGAGCGGACGCCCATCGTGGCCATGGCCCATCTGGGCATGCGCTGCGACTTCGCCGAATTGGCCCTGTTGAAAGCGCGGCTCCGCGAACTGGATGCTGACATCGTGCGCGAAGACTTCGGCGCCGACGGCGTGGAACTGGAGGTCCAGCTGCCCGCCAGCCGTACCGCCGAGGCCCAGGCACGCGTCATCGACATCAGCCGTGGGCGGCATGCCGCGCGGCGACTGGATTGAATCGCCGGCAATCCGCCCCACGTTGAGTGGGTTGTTCCATCGCGGCGTGCATGCTGCCCCGTGACGGCCCGGCCCTCCCTTGACCGCGAGACTTCATGAGCGACACCACCGGCACGCCCCCTCGCACGTCCCGCCGCATCGGCGCCCTCAGCCGGTTGTGGCCGTTCATCAAGCCGCATCGCAAACTCGCGGTCGGCTGGCTGGTGTTCCTGGCCATTTCCTCCAGCGCCACGCTGGCGCTGCCGCCAGCGATGCGACACATCATCGACCAGGGTTTCCTGCGCTCGAACAGCGCGGCGATCAATGCCACCTTCATGGGGCTGTTCACGGTGGCGCTGGTGTTGGCCTTCGCCACGGCTGCCCGCTATTACTGCATCGCGCTGCTGGGCGAACGTGCGCTGGCGTCGCTGCGCTCGAAGCTCTATGCGCATGTGATCCGGCTGGATGTCGGCTTCTTCGAGCGCAACCGGGTGGGCGAACTCATCTCCCGTCT
This sequence comes from Dyella telluris, assembly GCF_014297575.1. Classification (NCBI taxonomy): domain Bacteria; kingdom Pseudomonadati; phylum Pseudomonadota; class Gammaproteobacteria; order Lysobacterales; family Rhodanobacteraceae; genus Dyella; species Dyella telluris. Next base: position 4,940,943 of record NZ_CP060412.1, read on the forward strand.
CGGCACCGACACCGAAGTGATCCAGGCCCTGCTGGGCTCGGGCATCTCCGTGGCCCTGCGCAGCGCCGTCATGCTGCTGGGCGCCACCACCATGATGGTGTGGACCAGCCCGCGACTGGCCGGGCTGACGGCCCTGGTGATTCCCGCAGTGATGCTGCCGATCCTGCTGTTCGGTCGTCGCGTGCAGAAGCTGTCGCGCGCCAGCCAGGATAGGATCGCCGACACCGCCGCCATCGCCAACGAAACACTCAACGCCGCGCCGGCCGTGAAGGCCTATGCGCGCGAGGACATCGAAAGCACCCGCTACGCCCACGCCATCACGCGCGCGCTCGCCACCGCGCGGCAACGCATCGGCATGCGCTCGATACTCACCGCCACGGTGATCGTGCTGTTCTTCGGCGCCATCACGCTGGTGCTGTGGGCGGGCGCGCATGACGTGCTGGCCGGCACGCTCAACGCGGGCGTACTCACTCAGTTCGTGCTGTACGCGATCTTCGCCGCCGGCTCACTGGCCGGCCTGTCGGAAGTCTGGGGCGACGTCCTGCGCGCCGCCGGTGCCATGGAACGCATCAGCGAGCTGTTCGGCGAACGCGCCGAGATCACCAGCCCGGAACACCCCACCCCGTTGCCGCGACCGGTGCAGGGCGAACTGCGCTTCGACAACGTCGGCTTCCACTATCCCTCGCGCCCGGACACGCCCGCGCTGTATGACTTCGACCTGACCATCCGCCCCGGCGAAACCGTGGCGCTGGTCGGCCCCTCCGGCGCCGGCAAGAGCACGGTACTCACGCTGCTGCTGCGCTTCTACGATCCGCAGTCCGGCCGCATCACGCTCGATGGCGTGGACCTGCGTGCGCTCACCCTGCCCGACCTGCGCGGCGCGATTGCGCTGGTGCCGCAGGAAACGGTGATCTTCGGCGGCACGGCCGCGGACAATATCCGCTTCGGCCGCGAGGATGCCGGAGACGATGAAGTGCGCGAGGCGGCACGCGCTGCCGAAGCGAATGACTTCATCAGCGCCATGAGCAAGGGCTACGACGAGGAACTGGGCGAGCGCGGCGTGCGCCTTTCCGGCGGCCAGCGCCAACGCATCTCGATTGCCCGCGCCATCCTGCGCGATGCACCGCTGCTGCTGCTCGACGAGGCCACCTCGGCGCTCGATGCACAATCGGAGGCGGCCATCCAGCAGGCACTGGAACGACTGGAAAAGGGACGCACCACCCTGGTCATCGCCCATCGCCTGGCCACCGTGCAACGTGCGGACCGCATCGTGGTGATGGACGGCGGCCGCATCGTTGCCCAGGGCACGCACCAGAGCCTGCTGGCCGAAGGCGGCCTCTATGCGGAGCTGGCGAGGCTGCAGTTCACCGCCTGAGCAGCGCAGCCCCGCATGGCCTGCGCCGCTGGCGGCTCAGGCCATCGATGACAGCGCCTGGGCCAGCGCACGCACCTCGTGCTCATCGCTGCGGATTTCGCCGCCGGCCATGTCGCCCAGCAAAGGGTTCGTCCATGCCATGTGGGAGGCAAGACTGACCTTGGCCGACGCATGGAATTCGGTCGCCTGCGTTGCTACTGCCAGCGCCGCCAGGTTGGTCGAATGGACGCCGGCACCGGGCATCACCACGATGCGACCTGCCGCCTGGACAACCAGGCGACGGATCATTTCCGCGCCGGACACGGCCGACGCTGCGCCACCCGAGGTCAGCACGCGCTCGGCACCCAGCGCCACCACATCGTCCAGCGCCTGCGGCAGATCCCGCGCCATGTCGAACGCACGATGGAAGGTGACGCCCATGCCGCCCGCCGTGGACAACAAGGGACGGCAGCGCGCCACGTCGACCCGCCCTTCTGCATCGAGCACGCCGAACACCACGCCGTCGCAGCCCAGTGAAAGGCAGGTTTCGATGTCCCGCTGCATGGTTTCCAGCTCGTCGTCGCCATAGAGGAAGTCGCCGGCGCGCGGACGGATCAGCACGTAGAGCGGAATGCTCAGCCGCTCGCGGACCTGCGCGATCTGTGCCGCGGAGGGCGTGAGCCCGCCCAGCTCAAGGCCGGTGCACAGCTCGATGCGATCGGCCCCGCCCGCCTGGGCGGCGAGCGCGGAGGCCAGCGAATTGGACGCGACCTCCAGCAGGCGACGGGACATCAGTAGACGCTCCGGGACGGCAGCAGGCCATCCTGCTTCTTCGCATCGCACACGGCGTACGAAAAGCCCGGCTGGATGGCGAAAGCACCCACCTCACCCGCGCGATTCATGGCGAGAAAGCCCACCTGCAGATCCTTGGACGCCGCAGGACGACGCTTGACGATGCGCATCACCGCTTCCTGGCAGGCCTCCTGCGGCGAACGCCCCTGGCGCATCAGCTCCACCACCAGGAAGCTGCCGACGTTTCGGATCACTTCCTCGCCCACGCCCGTGGAGGTGGCGCCACCGACATCGCCATCCACGTACAGGCCTGCGCCGATGATCGGACTGTCGCCCACGCGACCGCGCAACTTCCAGGCCATGCCGCTGGTGGTGCACGCGCCGGCAAGACGTCCATTGGCATCGATGGCGAGCATGCCGATGGTGTCGTGATTGTCCTTGCCACCCGGCATGCCGGTCTTGCCGTAATCCTTTACTTCGCTGTTCGCCGTGGGCTGGTAGTGCGCGGTTTTCAGCCACTCCTTCCAGGCCGCTTCGGATTCGGGCGTGAGCAGCTCTTCCTTCTTGAAGCCCTGCTCCAGCGCGAACTGCAGCGCGCCATCACCGACCAGCAGCACGTGCGGCGTGCGCTCCATCACCCGGCGTGCCACCTGGATCGGGTGCGCGATGTGCTCCAGCGCGGCCACCGCGCCGCAGCTGCCGTCCGCATCCATGATGCTGGCATCCAGCGACACATGGCCGTCGCGATCGGGATAGCCCGCGCGGCCCACGCTGTGATTCTTCAGATCCGCTTCGGGGATCATCACGCCCGCTTCCACCGCGTCCAGCGAGCGACCGCCCTTGGAAAGCACGCCCCAGGCCGCCTGGTTGGCGGCCACGCCAAAGTCCCAGGTGGATATCACGCGCGGCATCACACCACTCTTGCCTGCGCCCGTGCCCGCGGGACCGGCCAGTGCATGCGCGCCACCGGCCAGCGTCACCGCCGACGCACCCAGCAGGGACGCTTTCAGAAATTCTCTACGATCAGCCATCGTGCCTCTCCCAACCCCGAAAAAAAAGAAGCCCCGCGCTTTGCGGCGCGGGGCTTCCTCATTACATCGATGACCGGCGCATGCGCCGGTTCGCCGAAATCAACCAGCGATCTCGACGCCCGAAGCCTGGGCGCCCTTCGGACCCGTGGTGACTTCGAACTTCACGCGCTGACCTTCCTGAAGGCTGCGAAAGCCCTTGGCGTTGATCGCCGAAAAGTGGACGAACACGTCCTCCCCACCGTCCTCGGGCGCGATGAAGCCGAAACCCTTGGCATCGTTGAACCACTTGACCGTACCGAAACGCATTGCGTGAACCTCTGAATCATGGACTGGATGCACCACGGATAGCGCTGAACCACCTTGACCCCTTGGTCCGCCGCCCCTGGCACAACGGAAGTATCAACATGTTTTATGGCAAAGCGCAATACGAAGGATGTCCCGGTCCCTCCAAAACCCTACCGACTGCTCAACCTTTGAGCAAAACGCCGAGGATGCGGGGCACTTCGGCGGTGGCCGCGGCAAGATGGGCGAAGATCTCCTCGATGCTGATTTCTGCCTCGTCGCCGCAGCCGGCCGCGAAGTTCGCCACCAGCGCAAGGCAGGCGTAATCAAGATCCAGTTCCCGGGCAAGCACGGCCTCGGGCATGCCGGTCATGCCGACCAGGTCGCAACCATCGCGCTTCATCCGTGCGATCTCCGCGCGGGTCTCCAGGCGCGGCCCCTGGGTGGCGCCATAGCAACCGCCATCGATCACGGCGATGCCTGCCCTGTCGGCGGCATCGATCAGCTCGCGACGAAGCGACTCGGTGTAAGGCTCGCTGAAATCGATGTGGCGCACTTCGGCACCCTCGACATCGCAGAAGCTCGTGTAGCGACCATGCGTGTAATCGATCACCTGATCGGGGATCACGATGACCCGCGGCCCCATGTCCGAGCGGATGCCGCCCACGGCATTGACGCCCACCACCTTGCGCGCACCCAGCGAGTGCAGCGCCCACAGGTTGGCGCGGTAGTTCACGCGGTGCGGCGGCACGGTATGGCTTTCGCCATGACGGGCCAGGAAGGCCACCGTGCGACCGGCGAAGTCACCCGTCACCACGTCGCCCGACGCCTCGCCGAACGGCGTGTCGATGCGATGGCGCGATGTGTTCTCCAGGCCCGGGAAGTTGTACAAGCCGCTGCCGCCGATGACAGCCAGATCGATAGCCACGTTGTGTTCCTTTCTGTAGTTCAGATTGCCTGGGACGCAGCCGCCAGCCGCTCAGCGAAGCCCTGCAGGTGGCGACCCAGCGCCTCCCGCGTCCGCTCGTCGACCAACCGCCCGTCGATGATCTTGGTATGCGCCTGGAACACCAGTACATCGCCCTGCGGCTCGGTGCGCGCACCGGCCCGGCGCAGCACCAGGCGCAGCGCGTCTTGCGCTCGCACGGTGCCGGTGGGGCCGGGGCTGGCGCCGACGATGCAGATCGTCTTGCCCTTCAGTGCCGCCACTTCGCGCGAGGTGCCCGCGCGCGAGGCCCAGTCGATGGCATTCTTCAATACGCCGGTGATGCCGCCGTTGTATTCGGGGCAGGCAAACAACAGGCCGTCCGCCTGTTCGATGGCCGCCTTCAGTTGCTCGACCGGCGCGGGATCACCTTGCTCTTCCACGTCCTGGTTGAACAACGGCAGGTCGTGCAGGCGATGGATGGTGATGTTCATCCCGGCCGGCGCCAGCTCCTGCGCCGCGTGCAGCAGCGCCGTATTGAACGAGGCCTGCCGCAGGCTGCCGGAAATACCCAAGATGTTCATGTACTGCCCCTTGGCGTGCCCGCGTGACCGGGCCACGCACGTTTCACTTCAGTGCGTAGATGCCCGGCAGGTTGCGACCCTGCTCGTGGTAGTCCATGCCGAACCCGAACACGTAGCGATCCGGCAGTTCCACGCCGTTGAAGTCGGCGGTGATGCCCTCCACCAGTCGATCGTGCTGCTTGGTGCACAGGCTGGCCACCAGCACGCGGCGCGCGCCGCGGCGCATGCACTCATCGCGCACGGCCTTCAGGGTGTGGCCTTCGTCCAGGATGTCGTCCACCAGCAGCACGGTGCGGCCGGCGAGATCCGCCACCGGTTCACGCAACCAGTGCAGCTCGCTGCCCGAGGTGGCGCCGCGGTAACGCGTGGCGTGGACGTAATCGAATTCCACGTCGGTGCGGATGGCCAGCGCCAGGTGGCCCGCAAAGATCAGCGCGCCGTTCATCACGGTGAGGAACACGGCGCGCTCGCCATCCAGTGCCGCGTCGATGGCGCGCCCCATGTCGGCGATCACCGATTCCAGCGACGCGCGGTCGAACAACAGGTCGGCCTCGGCGAGTGCAGCGGCGAGCGAGGGAGAAGACGAGGTCATGCCGATGGTTTTCCTTCCACGGCGTGCAACGCCGCGATGCGCGCGATGAAACGCTCGCGCTGTGGGTTGTCGTTGAGGCTGTCCCAGGTGGACGCCACGGCGCCGCGCAGTGCGGCGATGCGTTCAGGGGACGTGGCAGCCCGGTCCTGCACGGCGGCAATCGCCTCGTCCACCACGTCGGGGAAGCAGGCGAGCACGAGATCGCAGCCGGCATCGAGGTGTGCGTGCACGCGACCGGTCACGCCACCGGCAGCACCCGCGGCAGCCATGCTGATGTCGTCGCTGATCACCGCGCCGCCAAAGCCCAGCTCGCTGCGCAGGATGTCCTTGATCCAGCGCGACGAGAAACCTGCCGGCTGAGGATCAACCTCCGGATAGATCACATGCGCCACCATCATGGCTTCCGCATGCGCGGCCATGCCTTCGACGAAGGGCACCAGGTCTTCGCGGCGGATCACGTCCAGCGGACGCGGATCGATGGCCGTGGCCTTGTGGGTGTCCGCCGCCACGGAGCCATGACCCGGAAAATGCTTGAGCACGGCAGCCATGCCGCCCAGGTGCATGCCGCGTACGTAGGCCTGCGACAGCTCGGCAGCCACCGCGGGATCGGCATGGAATGCGCGCAGGCCAATGGCGGCGTTGCCACGGGCAAGATCCACCACCGGGGCGAAACTGAAATCCACGCCGCTGGCGCGCAGCTCGCTGGACATGATCCAGGCATGCTCCTCCGCAAGGCGGATGGCATCTTCCGGATCGCGGTCGTAAACGGAACCGATGGCCGACAGTGGCGGCAGGCGGGTAAAGCCGTCACGGAAACGCTGGACAGGCCCGCCCTCCTGGTCCACGGCGATGAGCATGTCATCGCCACCGACCTCACGGATGTCGTCCACCAGCTTCATCAACTGCCCGGGCGAGCTGTAGTTGCGCGCGAACAGCACCACGCCAGACACGCCGGGCGCCTGGAGCCAGGGATGCTCCGACGCTGCCAGGGCGGTGCCAGCCAGGCCGATCATCAACATTAGGCGTTTTCCCCTGCGGCTTCACGCTCGTCCCGCGTCCAGTGCGCATACGGATGGGCGATCAGGTTGACGTTGTAATAGCGCGGCAGGTGGCTCACTTCGCGACCCAGCCAGTCCGGACGGGGAAAGTGCGCGTCAACCGTCGGCAGCTCAACTTCGGCCACGACGAGACCGGCGTTTTCGCCGAAGAACTCGTCGACCTCGAACAGCACGCCTTCGACCACCACGTGGTGGCGGATCTTCTCCACCACGCCATCGCACAGGTCGGCAAGCATTTGCTCTGCGTCGCTGACCGGCACCGGATACTCGAATTCGGCGCGCTCAATGCCGAGCTGCGCGGACTTGATGTTGAGCCACGCCCGCTCGCCCGTGCGACGCACGCGCACCGAGGCGCGCGCCGTGCCATCGTGCAGCGCCTGCGCGCTGACCAGATAGCCCTGGGCAATGCGCTCGCTTTCACTGACGGCATCGCGCCAGCCATTGCCGCTCAGGAGGAATTTGCGCTCGATCTCGATGCCCATGCTTCAACCGATGATTGGGGGAAAGTGTGACGATGCGGTGAAGGCCCGCGGGCTTTCTCCGTGCCGGCTCAGCGCTCGAACAAGGCGATCGACTCGACGTGCGCGGTATGGGGGAACATATCCATCACGCCGGCCGCGCTCAAGCGGAATCCATGCTTCTGCACGAGGATGCCGGCGTCACGCGCCAGCGAACCCGGATGGCACGACACGTAGACGATGCGACGGGTCTCCTTGTGCGGCAGGTACTCCAGCACCTTGTCGGCGCCGGCGCGCGGCGGATCCAGCAGCACCTTGTCCCAGGCTTGTTTGGCCCAGTGCGCGTGGCGCTGGTCCTCGAACAGGTTGGCCACTTCGAAGCGCGCATGGGTGATGCCGTTTCGCGCGGCGTTTTCGGCGGCGCGCTCCACCAGGCCATGCTCGCCTTCCACGCCCACCACCTCGGCCACGCGACGGCCTATGGGCAGGGTGAAGTTGCCGAGGCCACAGAACAGATCCAGCACGCGGTCGGTCGGCTGCGGATCCAGCAGCTCCATGGTGCGCGCCATCATGCGGCGATTCATGCCGGCGTTGACCTGCACGAAATCGAGCGGACGGAATTCCAGCTCGACATCGTCAATGGCGGCATTGCCGCTGGGGATACGGAACGCCAGTCGCGGCGCCTCCGGCCACAATGGATGCACGCTGGTCACGCCGCCGGGCTGCAGGTAGATGGCAAACCCATGCTGCTTGCCGAACTCGATCAGTGCCGCCTGGTCGCGCTCGCTCAGCGCCACCATATGGCGGAACACCAGCGCCACCACGTCGTCACCGGCCGCGAACTCGATCTGCGGGATATCCGTTGCCGCGTCCATGCCACTCACCAGCTCGGCCAGCAGGCCGATCTTGGGGCCCAGTGCCGGATGCACCACCTCGCACTGGGTGATGTCGGCAACGAAGCGCGGGTTGCTCTCTTCGCGGAAACCGACCAGCACGCGGCCCTTCTTCGCCACCGAGCGCACCGACAGGCGCCCCTTGCGACGATAGCCCCAGGGCTCGTCGGTCAAGGGCGGCAGCCAGATCTGCGGCTCCACCTTGCCGATGCGCTCGAAGTTGTCCTTCAGCACGCGCTGCTTCACCTCGATCTGCGCCACGGCATCCAGATGCTGCAACGAGCAGCCGCCGCACTGACCGAAGTGACGGCACTTCGGCTCCACGCGATGCGGTGAACGGGTAAGCAGCTCCACCACCTCCGCTTCGTCGTAGTGACGGTGGCGCTTGCGGATGCGCAGCCTGACGTCCTCGCCCAACAGCGCGCCGCTGACAAACACGGCCTTGCCGTCGATGCGGGTAACGCCTTTGCCTTCGTGGCTCAGGTCGGTGATGGTGGCTTCGAATTCATTCATCGTGGGAACAGTCTTCCAGAAACGCGCGCGCCCGGATCAGCGGGACCCGGGCGCGGTGATCGGGCTTGAGGCCGGTTCGCGGGTGCGCATGGCGGCGACAACCCGGAACAGGCCAAGGGTGGGCGAACGGCTTACTTCTGCTTCCAGGCGCCCGAGGTGTCCTGATAATACCAGCCCGCACGTGCCCGCTCGATCCAGCCCTTGGCGAACGTGGTGCGGATCTGTCCCTCCCAGTCCGGGTGGTTGTTGGCGTTGGCCACTTCGCGATACAGGGCATTGCGATCCCGGTTTTCGTCGGCAACGGCGGCATTCACTGCCGAACGCTGGTCCAGGGGCACCTTGCCGGCGTCACGCACGGCCACCAGGCCATCCTGGGTGAAGCCCACCACGCCACTGTTGAACAGGGGCGCCAGCGTGTCGCGGAAGCGCGCCTGCATGCGCCCGTGGATGGCATCCGTGGTCGCCGTCTGGATGCGCAGGTTGGGCGTGTCGGCGGCATAGGCAGCGGGAATCAGCAGATCCAGCAGCATGGCGGAGGGCTGGCTGCCCTTTTTCGCCGGCGGCGCAGTCTCGTCACCCTTGGGTGCCGGCGCGGGCGCGTTGTCCAGCACGGTGCCGATGAACTGATCAGCCGCCTTCTGCGCGGCCGCCTCAGGGAAGTACACATTGATGGTGACGCACCCCACCAGCGCAACCAGCAGCATGGTCAGCAATCCATAGACGAGCTTGCGCATGTTCAACTCCTTCGGGGATGGGGTGTGGCCCGGAACGTCCTGATCCTCGCGGAACGCCCTTAACGGACTTCGGGTCCGTTGCCTTCAATGGCGGATTTCAATCGGCGAACGAGGGTTGGCCAGTCGACCTGCGTCTGGTGACCGATCACCTGCAGGCGCGGCAAACCGCTGCCTTCAACGATAGTGTAGCCGTCGGCGTCGTTATCGAGGCCACCCATGTGGCACACGGAGGCCTGCAGCGTGCAGTTGAGGCCGATGCGTTTGTAGCCGAATGTCTTGAACAGCTTGAGAACAGCGCCCTGCAAACCGGCTGCCACGCCACCGCCGCCGACGGCGGTGAGATTGTTCACGGCGCGCTGGCTGATGCGACCGCCGCTACCGGCCAACAGGCTGGCCTTGAATGCCACGGGATTCCAGTTCACCAGGCGCAGGTCGTCGATGGAGCCATCCATGCGACCGGTGATGCTGCCGAAATCGAACACGCTGGTCATGGCGCCAAGATCCACCTGGCGCAGCTGTACGTCACTGGTCACGGCAGGACTGGGGCCGAACGGGCCTTGCACGGTCAGCCGCGTGATATCCACAAAACCGTCGAACACGTTGACCGACAGGCCGCCTTGCAGCTCGAAGCGATCATCGATCCAGCGCAACGACGGGATGGCGCCACCGAGGGTTCCCGGAAATTCCGGCCACCCCATGGCGCGCGAAAACGCCGCCATGTCGATACCTGCAAACGCGAGTGAGGTTTCCAGCCTGCGCCCCTTCGATGCACCCGGCCGCCACTCGAGGTCACCCACGTGGACGCGACCGTTGAGCAAGGGGATATCGACCGCGCGCTGCAGGCTCAGCGCACCGCCACGACTCTGCCAGTGCGTCTGCGCCGCGCCATGCGACATGCGATAGAGCTGCAGCGCCTGCCAGCTCATGGTGGTCGCCGGCCGATCGGCGTTGGCGTTCCAGTCCAGGCCGCCACGCAGGCCATGCACGCCCAGCCTCCCTTCGGTATCGGCGACATCGAGCCCATCGGTGTCGAAGGCAAAACTACGCAGGCCATCCGCACCCAGATCCAGGTTACCGCTGAGCTGGCCTTCGATGCGCATGTCGCGCAACCCAAGGGTGGCCAGCCAGGCCTGGCCGTAGCGCTGGTACGCCGCAGGGAACCGCGTCTGCAGGCGTTCAAGCCTGAGCTGCTGCAGATCGCCCTTCGCGTTGAACGCCATGGCGCCTTCGAGCTGCAGCGCGTCGGCATCGGCCACGCGCAGGCGGGTGAAGTCCACCGCGCCGTTGCGCGTGGCTGCGGAGAGGCTCAGCTGCACCGGATGATCAGGCAGCCGCGCGAAGATCGGGCCGAGCAGCAACTCGCCGCCGCGAAGACTCGCGTCAAGATCGATGCGCGAGGGCGCACTGGTGGTGTCGACATTGAGGCGACCGTTGCCATTGACCGACTGCCCCGCCAGCGCGCCACCCGGCGTATCGAACCCACCGCCGTTGAGCGCGAACTGACCGGAGGCCTGCAAGCCGGCCTGCTGCAGGTCCAGCGCCATGTCGGCATCGAGCTTGCCGCCGGTGGCGCGACCCGACCATACCGTGCTCAGCAAGCCCTGCAACCAGGCGAGCGGCACACCCTTGAGGCTGATCTGCGCATGGGTGGGCTGATCCAGCGGGAGCGCCGTGGTGGCCTGGATCGCCCCCTGCGACACGTCGATCTCCAGCGTGTTGGCTGCCTCGTCGATCACCATGGACACTTTGGCGTTGCTCAGCGCCCCGCCCTGCGCGCCGTTCAATTGGGCAGCACCATCGAACAGCCAGCGCATGTGGGTGTCCCGCTGCAGGGTGCCCTGCAGGTTGATGCCGATGCGCTTCCAGCCCATCGAGGGGACGTCGGCCTTGGTGGCCTTCAGGCTCAACTTGAGGCCGCCCTGGCCGTCCTCGCCGATCTGCGACTGCACATCCTGCATCTTCAGGCCGGGAACGGTCACGGTCTTCGCCCCCAGGGCGACGTCCGCGCGGGCTGGCAGCGACAAGCCCATCCATGACAGGACGGCCAGACTGAGCAACAGGTAGCTTGATGTGGCACGCATGACGCGCCATTCTGCCAAAATCAGCTGAACGACATGGACTAGTCATGCAACAAATATTTCCCAGCCCCCTTCCGGGCCATCGGGATTTGCCCGATGCCGTGCGCGCGCTCGTGGCGGACGACGACCCGAGCAGCCGGTTTTTCCTGGTGGAAGCGCTGCGCTCCCTTGGCCTGGATGCCCAGGCCTGCCATGACGGCCCCTCCGCCATCGCCTTGGCACGCCAGGAAGCCTTTGACCTGATTCTGCTGGACTGCCGCATGCCCGGCGCGGGCGCCGAGGAAGTGCTGGCCGCGCTGCGCGGCGACCCGCTTGCCCGCTCCAGTGACTGCACCGCGGTCGCCACCAGTGCCGACATGGATGTGTCACTGCGCCATCGCCTGCTCTCGGCCGAGTTCAGCGAGGTGCTGCAGAAGCCTTGCAGTCTGACGGACCTGCGCCGCATCCTGGCCCTGGTGCAGGCCGACACCACCGCCACACCGCTGCTGGACGACGCGCAGGCCATCGCCACCATGGGCGATGCCGGGGTCGTGAAGGCCATGCGTACGCTGTTGCGGGTGGAACTGGCCAGCCTGTACCAGGACCTGGATGCCCTCACCGGGGACACCGCCGCGCTGGCCGACCGCCTGCATCGCCTGCGCTCTTCCTGCGGGTTCTGCGGGGCCGCCGCCCTGGGCGCGCAGACCATCGTGCTGCAGCGGCATCTGAAATCCGGCATCCCCGGGCCGCCGGCACCGTTGTCGCGCTTCCGGCGCGCCCTGCTCGCCACCCTCAACGCGCTGGCGGCCGAAGAAGGTGCCTGACCTGGCGCGGCCCGTTCAGCGGCGCGCGACCGCCCCGCCCAGCACATGCCAGGCGCGCAACTCGCCACCGCCCAGATGAAAGCGGATCACTTCTCGCATCATCGCGCGCAGAGCCGAGAGGCCGGCCGCGTCCGGCGACACATCGGCGGCAAGCGCGAGCAGATCGGCACCCCGCAACGCATGCGCCGTGCCGGGTCGACACGGTGACGGCCCCTGCTCGACCACATAACGGTAGAGCTGCCCTGGCTCCAGCGGCTCGCCCGATTCCGCCTCGAACTCCAGCTGCAGCGCGTAGCCCACCGCCTCCAGAAGGTCGCGCTCGAAACGCCTGAGGCTCCACGCCAACGGCTCACCACTGGCCAGGCGCGGCAAGGTTCGTGCGTAGGCGTCGAATAGTTCAGGCAAGGGATCCTGACGGCCGGTCAGCCTTACCGCCAGTTCGTTGAGGTAAAGGCCGGCGAGACCGGCATCACCCATCAGACGCAGCGGCACATGCACACTCTCGGCCGCCACCAGCGTGGCCAGCTCACCCCGCTGCAGCAGATCCAGCGAGAGTCGCTGGAACGGTTCGAGCTGGGCGCGCTGCACGCGTGCGCGCTCACGCCGGACACCCCGGGCAACGATGCCCAGCCGCCCGTGATCCCGGGTCAGGCATTCAAGCAGCAGCGAAGTCTCGCGGTACGGGCGCGAGTGAAGCACATAGGCAGGCTGCTGTTCGATGCGCATGGACGATGGTTCCGCATCACTCCGTGACGGCGCGCATCAGCTCGCCGTGCGCCGGCAACATCAGTCGGTGTAACCGAACTTCTTCAGCATGGTCTCGTCGTCGACCCAGCCTTCGCGGACCTTTACCCACAAACGCAGGAACACCTTGCGCTCGAAGGCTTTCTCCATGTGGCGACGCGCCGACGTGCCGATGGCCTTGAGCTGCGCACCACCGTTGCCGATCACGATGGCCTTCTGGCCGTCACGCTCCACCCAGATCACGGCATGGATCTCGGCCACGCCATCCGGGCGATCCGTGAACTGCTCGATCTCCACCGTGGTGGCGTAGGGAAGCTCCTGATCCAGGCGAAGCATGAGCTGCTCGCGCACCATCTCGGCGGCAAGGAAACGTTCGCTGCGATCGGTGATCTCGTCCTCGCCGAACACCGGCGGCTGCACCGGCAGGCGCTTGAGGATGCCTTTTTCAAGCTCCTTCAGGCCCTTTTCCTTCAGGGCACTGACGTAGTACACGTCGTCGAAGCTGTGCCGCGTCATCAGCTCCGCCACGAACGGGAGCATCACCGTCTTGTCTTTCGTCAGGTCAACCTTGTTGATGACGAGCAGGCGCGGCACCTTCTGTTCGACGAGTGCGTCATAGAGCGCCTCGTCTTCGTCGGTCCAGCGGCCGGACTCGATCACCTGCACCACCACGTCAACCTCACTGATGGCGGACCGGGCGGCGCGGTTCAGGCTGCGGTTCATGGCACGCTTGGCGCCACGATGCAGCCCCGGGGTGTCCACGTACATGATCTGCCCGGCTTCGCTGGTGGCGATGCCAAGGATGCGGTGGCGCGTGGTCTGCGGGCGCGGACTGACGATGGAGAGGCGAAAGCCGATCAGCGCGTTGAGCAGGGTCGACTTGCCCACATTGGGACGACCCGCCAGCGCCACGGTGCCGCAGCGGAAGTCGTTGTGGGGAAGTTCGGCTGGTGCGCCGAGATCAATTTCGATGTTGTCGTTCATGGGTTCAGTTCCTGCAATCGACGCAGCACGGTTTCGGCGGCGTCCTGTTCGGCGGCCCGGCGACTGGCGCCGCGACCCTCGGCACGAATGGGCGCCGGTTCGTTGATTTCGCAGGACACGTCGAAGGTTTTGGCGTGATCTTCGCCATGGCTGTCGATCAGATCGTACTGCGGAAGGGGCCAACCCCGCCCCTGCAGGAGCTCCTGCAGGCGGGTCTTGGCATCCTTGGAAGAGCGCGGAATGGCGGCCACCAGTGGCTCGAACAGCTCCCGCACCACCGTGCGACAGGCCTCGAAACCGGCATCCAGATAGACCGCCGCCACCAGCGCCTCGAAGGCATCGGCCAGGATGGAGTCGCGCCGGAATCCGCCGCTTTTCAGCTCGCCGGACCCCAGTTTCAGCTCATCCCCCAGCTCCAGCTCGCGGGCCAGCACGGCCAGTGCCTGGCCATTCACCAGCTGCGCCCGGAGTCGGGACAACTCGCCTTCACTGGCGTTCGGATGGGCCTCGTACAACAGCTCGGCCACGACCACGCCAAGCAGGGCGTCCCCGAGGAATTCCATCCGCTCGTTGTTTGGCCGGCCAGCGCTGCGATGCGTCAGCGCCAGCTGGCCAAGGGATGGATCGCGAAAACGATAGGCGAGTTTGGTCAAATCCAGGGCCTGCGCTTAACCGTCGACATTACCCTGCAGCGTCACACTCTTTTCGAAGTGCACCAGGAAGTCGATGTTGTAAAGAAAGGGAATGCGCTTGTCGTAACTGATATTGAGCTCGGTCGAGTTACCACTGCGCTTGAGGTTGATGTCCTGCGGCGTGATGGTGTCGTCGCTCACGTACTGGAAATCCAGCTTCTTCATCAGATCAACGCGAACCTGCTGCGGGCTCCTGGTCGAGTCTTCGGACGCCAGCTGGGTCATCGCCTTGGAGACGCCCGCGAATTCCGTATAGGCCGGCACAAGCTTCATTGCCATGTAGCCAAAAAAACTCACCACCACGAGCACGACAAGAAACCCGATCAGGGTGATGCCGGTCTGCTTCGATTTCATAGTCCCCTCGCTATCCCGCTCTGTGGCGGTATCCGGCTGACTGGCAATGCGCCACCATACGCCCCGGCAGCGCCCTGGCCCGCGCATTGTCGCGCCAAGACGCCGCGGCCGTCACCGGTCGCACACCCATGGCCGTCACGATTTCAGTGAATGACCGTGCCCATGCGATGGAACGCAATGCCCGAGCCGGTCCAGCTAAGCCAGATCAGGAACGCCTTGCCGGCAAGGTTCTGCTCCGGCAGGCAGCCCCACCAACGGCTGTCCGTACTGTTATAGCGGTTGTCGCCCATGGCCAGATAGCAGCCCTGCGGCACCACCAGCGGCACGCGCGGGTTGGGTAGCGGCGGCGGCACGGCATAGTTGGGCATGCGGGCGGTGAGGTGGTTGACGACACCACCCTCGCCGTTCGGCAGATGCTCGTTCCATACGGTGGCGCCCATCTCCAGCATCAAGCGGGATTCGGCGCGCTTGGGGTCACCCTCATACGGACCCACCAGGTCAGCAGCCACCGGCTGCCCGTTCACGATCAGCTGGTCGCCGTGCATTTCCACACGGTCCCCCGGCATGCCGACCACGCGCTTGATCCAGTTCTGGCTGGGCACCGGCGCGTGCGGATCGGCACAGCTCTGGTCGCCACTGCGCACCAGCTTGCCGCCGTCCTCGCACAGATAGCCGGGGAAGCGGAACACCACCACGTCGCCACGCTTGGGCTCGCCCAGGCTGACGAACTTGTTGTTGAAGGCCGGCATGCGCAAGCCGTAGGCGAACTTGTTCACCAGGATGAAATCACCCACGTCGAGCGTGGGCATCATCGAGCCGGAGGGAATACGGAACGGCTCAGCCACGAACGAGCGCAGCACCAGCACCACCAGCACGACCGGAAACAGGGAGCGGGCCCAGTCGACCGCCACCGGCTCGCGCACTTCCTTGCCTGCGGCGTCAGCCTTGGCCTTGCGCGACTTGTAGAAGAACAGGCGGTCCAGGCCCCATATGACGCCAAACAGGACGGTCAGGCCAAGCAGAATCGCCGAAAAATCAAAATCCATTGAAAGCTCCTCAGGAGCAGGGAACGGGGGTGTTACGCGGAAACGCACAGAACAGAGTGCCGCACGGCCGCCCTGTCCCGCCGCACTCCGGGCCCAGCTTTACTTATCCACCTTCAATACGGCAAGGAACGCTTCCTGCGGGATCTCGACGCGACCCACCTGCTTCATGCGCTTCTTGCCTTCCTTCTGCTTCTCCAGCAGCTTCTTCTTTCGGCTGACGTCGCCACCGTAGCACTTGGCCAGCACGTTCTTGCGAAGCGCCTTCACGGTGGAACGGGCCACGATCTGGGCGCCAATGGCCGCCTGGATCGCCACGTCGAACTGCTGGCGCGGGATCAGATCCTTCATGCGCTCCACCAGGTCGCGACCACGGCGTTCGGCGTGGATGCGGTGAACGATCAGGCTCAGCGCGTCCACGCGATCGCCATTGATGAGTACGTCCACGCGCACGAACGGGCCCGCTTCGAAACGCTCGAAGTGATAGTCCATCGAGGCATAGCCGCGCGACACCGACTTCAGGCGATCGAAGAAGTCGAGCACCACCTCGGCCAGCGGCATTTCATAGGTGATCTGCACCTGGGTGGCCAGGTACTGGATGGAGCGCTGCACGCCGCGCTTTTCTTCGCACAACGTGATGATGTTGCCGATGTAGTCGGGCGGCGTGAGGATATTCGCGACGATGATGGGTTCGCGGATTTCACCGATCAGATGGGACTGCGGCAACTTCGCCGGGTTGTCCAGCATCAGGATGGAACCGTCGCTCCTGAGCACCTCGTACACCACGGTGGGCGCGGTGGTGATCAGGTCCAGATCGTATTCGCGCTCCAGGCGCTCCTGCACGATCTCCATGTGCAGCATGCCAAGGAAGCCGCAGCGGAAGCCGAAGCCCATGGCCTCTGAACTTTCCGGCTCGAAGAACAGCGCCGCATCGTTGAGGCGCAGCTTGTCGAGCGCCTCGCGCAGTGCCGGGTAGTCATCGGCGGACACCGGGAACAGGCCGGCGAACACGCGCGGCTGCATGGTCTGGAAGCCCGACAGCGGCTTGTCGGCGGGCTTGCCGGCCAGCGTCAGCGTGTCGCCCACGGGCGCGCCGTGTACGTCCTTGATCGATGCGGTGATCCAGCCCACTTCGCCCGGCGAAAGCTTGTCGAGCTTCTTGCGCTTGGGCGTGAACACGCCCACTTCGCTCACTTCATGCGCGCGGCCGGTGGACATCACCAGCAGCTTGTCGCCCGGCTTGATCTCGCCCTGCACCACGCGCACCAGCGACACGACGCCAAGGTAGTTGTCGAACCAGGAGTCGATGATCAGCGCCTGCAGGCGGTCGGTGTCACCCACCTTCGGCGGCGGAATGCGCGCCACGATGGCCTCGAGCACTTCGACGACGTTTTGTCCGGTCTTGGCACTGACGGCCACCGCATCATCGGCGTCGATGCCGATCACGGCCTCGATTTCGCCCTTCACCTTTTCCGGATCGGCCGTGGGCAGGTCGATCTTGTTGAGCACGGGCACCACTTCCAGCCCCATCTCCACCGCCGTGTAGCAGTTGGCCACGGACTGGGCTTCAACGCCCTGCGCCGCATCCACCACCAGCAGCGCGCCTTCGCACGCCGCCAGGGAGCGACTCACCTCGTAGGAGAAGTCGACGTGGCCCGGGGTGTCGATGAAGTTCAGCTGATAGGTCTTGCCGTCGCGCGCCTTGTAAGGCAGCGACACGGACTGGGCCTTGATGGTGATGCCGCGCTCGCGCTCGATCGGGTTGTTGTCGAGCACCTGGGCTTCCATCTCGCGCTCGGTCAAGCCGCCGCAGATCTGGATGATGCGATCGGCCAGCGTGGACTTGCCGTGATCGATATGGGCGATGATGGAGAAGTTTCGGATCAGTTCCATGGAGCACGCTAGAGGCGTTCACTGCCAAGCGCGGCGCGCGGGCAGCGCATGACCGGGATGGTCACACGAACCCGGCATTATCGCATGGAACCGGGGGGCTTCGGGCACCCCGACATGATGACCGCCACTGGGCGGATGGTGCGGGATCGGCACGCCCCGCGAGCGGGGCGTTACGCGACCCTCCCAGCACCCGGAGCGACGGTAGCCCAAGCCCCCGTCACTCCGTCACTCCGTCACCCCGGCCACCTCTGGCGGCCGGGTTACGGCAGATCATGGCCCGGGGCGCTGCCATACGCCGCGGGCCATGGCCTTACTCGTCCTTGCCGCCGGGCACGGTCAGCCCGACGAACCCACTCTGGTCGCCATGGCGGACCAGCAAAAGCACGGTATCACCCGGCTTCGCGTCCTTCGTGGCATCACGAAAAGCCGTAACGCTGCCCACCTTTTTCTGGTTGACCATCAGGACCACGTCACCCGGCTGCAACCCGGCGCGAGCCGCCACCGGGCCGGTGACATTGCTGATAGCCACACCCTCGCCCGCCTTGAGGCCGAGTTGCTGGCGGGTGTCGCTGTCCAGATCCTGAACCGACAGGCCCAGCGCACTGGCCGCGCTGCGGGCAGCGGGCTGCTCGCCGTCACTGGATGCCATGGCCGCCTTCTTGTCACGCGGCATCTCGGCCACCGTCACGGCCACGGTTTCCTTCTTGCCATCGCGCAGGATTTCCACGTTGGCCTTGGTGCCCGGCGGGGTCTGACCCACCAGTGGCGGCAGATCGGCGCTCGAATTGATGCTCTGGCCGTTGTAGGCAAGGATCACGTCGCCCGGGCGAATGCCGGCCTTTTCCGCCGCACTGCCCTTGGTCACCTGGGTCACGGCAGCGCCCGTCGCGTTGTCGAGCTTGAGCGCCTTGACCATATCGTCGCTGACCTGCTGAACCATCACGCCGAGCTGGCCGCGCGACACGTACCCCTTGTCCTTGATCTGCTTGACCACGTTCATGGCCACGTCGATCGGGATGGAGAACGCCACGCCCTGGTAGCCGCCGGTGTTCGAATAGATCTGGGAATTGACGCCCACCACGCGCCCCTGCAGGTCAAACAGCGGACCACCGGAATTGCCGCGATTGATCGGCACGTCAGTCTGGATGAACGAGGTATAGGGCTGGTCCTGGCTGCCCAGGTTGCGCCCCACGGCACTCACGATGCCCTGCGTTACCGTGTAGTCGAAGCCAAACGGCGAGCCGATCGCGAGCACCCACTGGCCCGGCTTCAGCGTGCGGGAATCGCCGATGCTCACGGCCGGCAGGCCACCTTTCGCATCGATCTTCAGCAACGCGATGTCGTACTGCGGATCACTGCCCACCACCTTGGCGGTCAGCACGCGACGATCCTGCAAGCGCACCGTGACGGTATCGGCACCATCCACCACGTGGGTGTTGGTCAGCACATAGCCATCCGGCGAGATGATGAAGCCCGAGCCCAGCGAGGTGCGTGCCTGCTCTTCCGGCGAGGGCATCATGGGCATGCCGAAGAAGCGGCGGAACATTTCCGCCTGCGGATCATCGCTGTCGTCATCATCGCCCGGCATGCCGGGCATGCTGCGCGAGCCAGGCCGCGCCTTGGACTGCTTCTTGCCGCTGTACTTCGCCTCCACGTGCACTACCGCGGGAGCATTCTTCTGCACGATGCTGGTGAAGTCAGGCAGACCTGACATCGCAGGCGCGGCGTTCTGGGCCTGCACGCCACCGGCCAGCGCCAGTGACATCACGGCAGCACACGACAGCGTACGCAGGGCAAGTCGATTCATGCAGGTCTCCTTCAGTGTTTCAGGTGCACCCAACCGGTCCGCGAGGCAGACAAGGCTGGACAGATAACCAAGGGACGATCAGGCCGCGGCAAGAAGCGCACGGCCATCGATCATTGCGGGCCGGCCGCAGACTGGGCGGGCTGCTGGTCAGGATGGATCAGCAGCAGGTAACTGCCATCGCCATTGCTGGCCGCGGGGTAGCGCGCCACGCGATACGGGGTCAGGCTGTTGCGCGAATACAGCAGCGTGCTGCTGTTGTCGCCTTCCAGCGTGGCCGAGGCCTGCTGGCTGATCTTGTAGGGGACATCGGAATAAACGTTCAACCCGGGCGGTGCCACGGCCGGCGACTCCGAGCGGGTGGCCTGGGCCGTCGCGCTGCTCTCCATGGTCGTCGCCGTTGGGGCCGCCGCCACGTGCGGCGACAGGCGATCGCCACCCTGCCCGGCAGGCTGGGCCACCATGAGGGCGGCCACGGCCACGCCAGCGGCAATGGCGCCACCGGCCGACCAGTGCAGCCAGTGCCGACGCTTGCCTTGCCGGACGACGACACCTTCCTGCTCGATGACCAGCATGACCCGGGACGCAAAGCCTTCGGAGGCCAGCGGGGAAAGCTCATGGCGCAAGCCGTCCCGCGCGACGTGGTAGCGCGACCAGGCCTCCTGGAGCGAGGCGTCATGATCGAGCCGGCGCAACAGAAAGCGCAGCTCTTCCTTCGACAGCTCGCCGTCCATGCCGGCAGAAAGGTTTTCGCGTTGATTGTCAGTCATGGGTTTTTGCCCTCGCGGTCTGACAGCAGTGGCCGCAATTTTTCATCGATAGCTTCGCGTGCCCGGAAAATACGTGAACGGACCGTACCGATCGGACAACCCATCGCCGCGGCGATTTCCTCGTAGCTCAGGCCGTCCACTTCACGCAGGGTAATCGCGGTCCGCAATTCCTCAGGTAGCGCTTGGACAGTGGAAAATACCGTTTGTTCAATTTCCTGTCGCATGAGTTCACGCTCGGGGGTGGCGCTCTCGTGCATGCGGTCCGCGCCAGGCACGAAAGCGGCATCGTCGATGGCGATATCGTCGGCTGGCGGGCGGCGCCCCAGCGCCACCAGATGGTTCTTGGCGGTGTTTACGGCAATTTTGTACAGCCAAGTATAGAAAGCACTCTCGCCACGGAAGGAGCCGATGGCCCTCCATGCACGGATGAAGGCCTCCTGGGCCACGTCTTCACATTCGGCGTGATTCTTTACGTAGCGGGAAACCAGGCCCACGACCTTGTGCTGGTATTTGCGCACCAGTACGTCGAAGGCTCGTTTGTCCCCCTGTTGGACGCGCTCGACCAGCGCACTGTCCAGTTCATTTTCGCCCATCCGGGCCATCTCCTTCGTCGATGCTGCCACGCGCCCCGGGACGTCTTGAGGATGGAAGCGGTCTGCTCAGACAAGAACGACGCGTTCTAGTTCAGCAAGCCTCGTCCAGGGACGGCAAGTGCGCCTGTGGCGTCACCGATGGTGGAAACGCACGGGTGCCCCGAAGGAGCACCTGTCTCGGCGAACGGGCCACCGCCACCCCAGGAGCGCAGCCCACGGGCGCATCAGGCGCCCTTGCTTCCAGTATGGGGCCCGGCGCGCCTCATGCAAGTCAGGCGGCCGTATCGCTGACCCCGGCCAGCAGGCGCTGGCGTTCCAACAGCAGCTTTTCGAAGGCCGGCTGCGGCAGCGGGCGGCAGAACAGGTAACCCTGCAGCTCGTCGCAATGGTTGGCGCGCAGGAATTCCATGTGCTGCTCGGTCTCCACGCCCTCGGCCACCACGCCCCGCTTCAGGCGGTGGGCCATTTCGATGGTGGCACGCACGATGGCTTCGTCGTCCGGATCCACGCCGATGTTCCTGACGAAGCTCTGGTCGATCTTGATGCGGTCGGCCGGCAGTTTGCGCAGGTAGTCCAGCGATGCGGCCCCCGTGCCGAAGTCGTCGATGGCGATGCGCACGCCCAGGCGATGCAGGCCCTGCAGGTTCTCCACCAGGTTGGGCGCCGCCTTGATGCTGATGCTTTCGGTGATTTCCATCTCCAGCAGCGCCGGCTCCAGGCCGCTCTCCTCGAGCGCCGAGGCCACCACTTCCAGCAGGTTGGGCTGCATGAGCTGCACGGCGGAGAGGTTCACGCCAAGGCGCAGCCCGAGCCCGAACCGGCGCTCCCATTCCTGCGCATGGCGGCAGGCCGCGCGCAGCACCCACTCGCCGATGGAAACGATCAGGCCGGTTTCCTCCGCCAGCGGGATGAAGAAGCCCGGGCCGATGAAGCCCAGTTCCGGATGCTCCCAGCGCACCAGCGCCTCCATGCCGACGATGTCCTCGGTCACCGCATCCACCTGCGGCTGGTAGAACACGCGCAGCTCGCCCTTGTGCTCGGCGTGCCGCAGGCCGGATTTCAGGGCCAGGTTCTGCTGCGTGGACTGCTCGGCGCTGCCCTCGAAGATCTGGTAGTTGTTGCGCCCCAGGCTCTTGGCCGCATACATCGCCTCGTCGGCATGCTTGAGCAGCGTGTCGGCATCGGGCGCGTCATCCGGGAAGAAGCTCACGCCGATGGACGCCGTGACCTGCAGCTCGGTGCCGTCATCGATGCGCAGCGGCGCGCCCATCACCTGCACGATCTTCTCGGCGATGCGCAGCACGTCTTCGTTCTTGACGATATGGCGCAGAATCACCACGAACTCGTCGCCCGCGTAACGCGCCACGGTGTCGGAGGCGCGCACCGTGCCACGCAACCGCTGCGTGGTGGTGAGCAACACCTGGTCGCCCACGGCATGACCAAGCGTATCGTTGATGGTCTTGAAGCGATCCAGGTCGACGAACAGCAAGGCAAAGCACTCGCCGGTGCGATTGGCCTCGCGGATGACCGTATCGAGGCGGTCATTGAACAACAGGCGGTTCGGCAGGCCGGTCAGCGCATCGAGCAGGCCTTCGGCACGGCCCTGTTCGCGCGTGTGCCGCAGCTCGAGCGCATGGGCGAATCGGGACGCGGCACAGCGAAGCACCGGCTGCACGATGTCCAGCGACGGCAACGGCTGGCGCGTGCCGACCAGCAGCGCACCCAGTACCGTGCGGCGCTCATCCTGCAACGGCCAGCCGGCAAACCCGGCCAATCCCAGCTGCGCGAGCAGCGGGTCCATCGGCGCCAGTCGCGCCGCGTCGGCCTGATGCAGCATGGCCTGCCCTGACAGCACCAGGCGCAACGAACTCTGCAGGTGCGGTCCTGGCCAGAGCTGTTCGTCACCACGCCAGTACTGCACGAGCTGCACGGGCGCGCCACCCTCATCGGGGCGCGCCGCCCAGACAGCCACATAATCAAGGCTCATGTCTTCGAACAGCAGGCGCGCGGCCTCGGCGATGCCCTCGTCGCCGCTGCCGGAACCGAACATGCGGACAAGCAGCCCAAGCGCCACTTCGGCGCGAGCACTGGCGCGATCGCTGCGGAACATCAGCGCCACGGCATCCCGACCGGCATGATGCACGGCGCGCGCGCTCACCTCACCCGAATCCGCGCCACGCGCGGAGCGACGGCATCCCACATGCCACTGGCGCGAGCTTTCGGCGATCACCTGCTCGGCGGTCGCCTCGGCAAAGGCCAGCAATTCCTTGATGGGGCGCCCACGCAGTTCGTGGTCACCCAGTCCACTATGACGGGCAACCGCCGGGCTGTAGTCGACCAGCCGGCCCCGCGCAGGATCGACGATGAGCCATTCGGCATCCACTTCGTCGAAGGCAAAGCGATAGTCTCCCTGCCCCTGAACCGAAACCTCGCCAGCACCATCCACGCGAGCGGCCATGCGGTGCACGCGCTGCCAGCGCGAGAGCAGCTCGTGCTCGATCTGCGAGGCATACAACCAGTCGGCAATACCCGCGGGCAACACGTTCGGCCGCAGCACGGCGCCGTCATCGAGCACGGCAAGAATGGGCGCACCGACGCAGGCGGGCACGCCGCGCAATACCTCGATGCCCGACATGCCTTCGCGACCGTCGCCATCAAACACGATGACGATCAACGCCAGCGGTGGCCTGCCTTCCAGCAGGATGCCGGCGTGGGTGGCATCACGGGCGGAATGCACCACGAAATGCCCATCACGCTCGAAGGTGTCGAACAGGGCCCTGCGCAGCTCACGCTGCGCCGCAACGACAAGAATACCGGCCGGACTCGCCATGTCAGAGCATCCAGCGGCCGTCGCGCAGGCGCGGACGCTGCGCCGGCTTGGACTGGCAGCTCAGGCGCACCAGCACGTCATTGAAACTGGACACCACGGACTCCGGGGGATCAAGCAGCACCACGCGGCGGACATGCCCCGTGGTGGCGCGCGCCAGCTGGCGCAGCAGGGTGGCATCGGCCATGGGCAGCGGCAGCGGCAGGCGCTGCAGCAGGTAGACGCCAAAATGATTGCTCTGCAGCATGTAGCGCAGCGCGATGTTCAGGCGCTGCGACCCGGGCAGCGCCACATGCTCCTCGCGCAGGTTGCCCAGGCCGAGCTCCGGGTTCCACAGATAGACAGCCTGCCCACTTCGCCGGATCAGGGGGCGCAACTGGCCAACCAGCCCGACCTCCTCGCCGCCATCGAGCGCAATCAGGTTGCCCCGCGCCGCCAGGATGCGCTCGAGGATGTCGTTGCCTGCCTGGGCAGGGCTGGCAGGGGTGGCGATGGACGTATTCATGCCGATCTAAATTACGTGTTCCATGGGGCTTCGCATAGGGGCCGCCCAAGCCTCGCCGGAAACCATCCCGCGTTTCATGCGGCAGCGCACAGCTCGCGTCTTTATGGGGCTTCCGTTCAGCCCGGCAGGCCGCTTCCGGCCGTCTCGCAATCCTCGCTACGGGAGGGTATGGTGCAAGGCTTCGTGGCCATACTCTTTACCCCCATGTTCGAAGGATTGCGCTTCAATCATTGGAAGACGAGCCTGGATGACAGCGGCATCGTCACCCTGTCCCTCGACCGCGCCGGCGCCAACGTCAACGCCATCTCCCGCGAGGTGCTGGACGAACTGGGCCAGATTGTCGAGCGACTCGCCATTGAGAAGCCGGCCGGCGTGCTGATCCATTCGGCCAAGCCGTTCGGTTTCGCCGTGGGCGCCGACATCAAGGAGTTCGTCACCTATGCCCAGCAGGGCACGGTGCTGGAGAACATCCAGAACGGCCAGCGCGTGTATGAATCGCTGGCCCGCCTGCCCTGCCCGACCGTGGCCGCCATCCATGGCGCCTGCATGGGCGGTGGCACGGAACTGATCCTCGCCTGCCGCCAGCGCATCGCCGCCGACGACGACAAGACCCGCATCGGGCTGCCCGAAGTGATGCTGGGGATCCACCCCGGCTGGGGTGGCACCGCCCGCCTGCCGCGACTCATTGGCGCCACCGATGCACTACCGGTGATGCTGACCGGCAAGGCCCTGTCCGCCAAGCGCGCGCTGGCCCTGGGCGTGGTCGACCGGCTTGCCCCGCCAGCGGAGCTGCTGGCGGAAGCGCGCGCACTGCTGCGCCGTCCGCACACCCGTCCGTTTGCCCTGCGCGCCAAGGCATGGGCCACCAACACCTGGGTGGCCCGGCAGATCCTTGCACCGATGGTCATCAAGCAGACGGCGGCCAAGGTGCGCAAAGAGCACTATCCCGCACCCTTCGCACTGATCGATGTATGGAAGCGCGGCAACGCCAGCATCCAGCAGCGCCTGAAGCTGGAAGCGCGCTCGGTGGCCAAGCTGGCCGAAACGTCCACGGCGCAGAACCTGATCCGCATCTTCTTCCTGCAGGAACGACTCAAGGGACAGGGCAGCGGCATCGACCACGGCATCAAGCACGTGCATGTGGTTGGTGCCGGCGTCATGGGTGGAGACATCGCCGCCTGGGCCGCCTTCAAGGGTTTTGAGGTGACACTGCAGGACCGCGAGATGAAGTTCATCCAGCCCGCACTGGATCGCGCGCGCCAGCTGTACGAAAAGAAGCTCAAGACGGCCGACAAGGTGGAAGCCACCGTCCGCCGCCTGCGCGCGGATGTCGAGGGCAAGGGCGTGGCCACGGCCGACCTCGCCATCGAAGCCATTTACGAGAACGCCGACGCCAAGAAGGCCCTGTACGCCACCATCGAGCCGCAGTTCCAGTCCAATGAGCTGCTCGCCACCAATACGTCAAGCATTCCGCTGGATGAACTTCGCGTGGGCCTGAAGGCGCCGCAGCGTTTCCTTGGCCTGCATTTCTTCAATCCAGTGGCGCAGATGCCGCTGGTGGAAGTGGTGCGCCACGACCAGCTCGATGCCGATGCCGAGAAGCGCGCCCTGGCGTTCTGCAAGGCCATCGGCAAGTTGCCGGTCGCCGTGAAGGGAACGCCGGGCTTTTTGGTCAACCGCATCCTGATGCCTTACCTGCTGGAGGCCATGCGTCTCTACAGCGAGGGCGTGCCAGGCCCGGTGCTCGACAAGGAAGCCAAGAAGTTCGGCATGCCGATGGGGCCGATCGAACTGGCGGACACCGTGGGGCTGGATGTCTGCGCGTCGGTCGGCAAGGAGCTCGCGCCCTTCCTTGGCCTTGAGCTTCCGCCGGGGCTTGAGGACAAACTCGCCGCCGGCAAGCGCGGCAAGAAGGACGGCCAGGGCATCTACGTGTGGCAGGACGGCAAGCCGCAGAAGCCGGAAGTCGACCCCGATTACGCCGTGCCTGCCGACCTGCAGGACCGCATGATTCTCCCGATGGTCAACGAGGCCGTCGCCTGCCTGGCAGACAACGTCGTGGATGATGCCGAACTGCTGGATGCGGGCGTCATTTTCGGCACGGGCTTTGCCCCGTTCCGGGGTGGCCCGATCCAGTACGTCCGCAGCGAAGGCGCCACGGTGATCAAGGGCAAGCTGGAGCGCCTGGCACAGCGCTACGGCGAACGTTTCACGCCGAAGAACGGCTGGGATCTGCCCACGCTCAGCAAGACGGGCTTCGACCTGCCCACCGCCGAAACCGAAGAGGCCGCTGTGGAAGCCTGATCGGCTTCCCTCTGCCCGACAAGGAAACGCCCGGCACTGGCCGGGCGTTTTCTTTGGAGCGTTCGATGCATCCGGATTACCAGATCAAGTCGTCCGGCACGCCATCTTCACCGATGCTGCCTTCACTGCCCGGCTCCACCAGCAAGGCAATCTGGTTCACGTCGATCGCCTTGACCTGATCGGCCAGTTCGCGCGTCACGACCAGATAGCGCCCCTGCTGTTGCACCACGCCCAGCTCACCGGCATTGATGGCCTTGAGCTGATCGGCATCGACATGCACGCGACGGATCTTGCCGCCGTACTCGAAATGGCGAACGTGTTCCGCGTCCGCCTTGTTCAAGGTCTTGCCTTCCAGTAGCTGCTGGATCTTGAGCTTGCGTTCGCGTCGCACCCGCGCCTCTTCCGCGGCCGCCTGCTCGGCGCGCTTGCGCTCGTTGGCTTCGGTTTGCGCACGGATCGCATAGGCCTTGGCCAGATCGATGTCTTCCTGGCTTTTGCCGCCGGCGGGCTTTCCTTGCGGTTTACCCTGCGGCTTGTGCTGGCCGGGCTTGCCACCCTTGAACGGACCGCCGCCCGGGCGCTGCCCGATGGATTTGCCGCCCTGCGGTGCCGCGGGGCGCTTTTCTTCTCGAACCTGTTTGACGATGCCGCTCTTGAGCAGCTGATCGCGCAGGGAATCGGCCATGGTTCAAACTCGCTTGCGTGGTGCTGATACGAAAGGGTGTAACGATCAATAGTGCGGCGGCGGCGGCTCGCTGTGCGGGTCGTGCCCCTGTGATGAGCGCAACGACGACAACTCGTTGCGCAATCCGCGAATGACATCCTCCAGCGCGGCAAGACGCATCGACAGCTCGGCATCCGCGGAAGCAAGCGCATTCACCGTATCGTCGACGAAGGTGAGTCGCACTTCCAGCTCGTTCAACCGCTCCTGCAGGGATTCGTCCGCCATGTTCACTGCCTCAGGCTGCGTCCACGGCCGATGCCGTAGTACGCCAGGCCAGCCTCTTCCACCGTGGCCGGATCGTATAGGTTGCGACCATCGAACACGGCCGGCTCGGCAAGCAGGCTGCGGATCTCCATGAAGTCCGGGCTGCGGAAAGCCTTCCACTCGGTGACGATGGCCAGCACATCGGCGCCACGCAGCGCCTGATAAGCGCCCTGGCAAAGCACCAGATCGTCGCGATCACCGTAGATGCGATGGGTTTCGTGAGAAGCCTCGGGGTCGAACGCGCGTACCTTGGCACCCGCTTCCCACAGCGCCTCCATCAGGTTTCGGCTGGATGCCTCGCGCATGTCATCCGTGTTCGGCTTGAACGCGAGGCCCCAGAGGGCAATCGTCTTGCCGGCGAGCTTGCCGTCGAAGTGACGCGAGATCAGGTCGAACAGCTTGGTCTTCTGGTCGTGATTGACCGCCTCGACCGCGCCCAGCAGGCGCGCATCGTAGCCCACGCCACGCGCCGTGCGCTCCAGCGCCTGCACGTCCTTGGGGAAACACGAGCCGCCGTAACCGGCGCCCGGGTAAATGAAGTGATAGCCGATGCGCGGATCCGAACCGATGCCCTGACGCACGAGCTCCACATCCGCGCCCACGCGCTCGGCGATGTTGGCGATCTCGTTCATGAAACTGATCTTGGTGGCCAGCATCGCGTTGGCCGCGTATTTGGTCAGCTCCGCCGACCGCTCATCCATCACCACGGTACGGTCATGGTTGCGATTGAACGGTGCATACAACTTGCGCAGCACGCCGGTGGCACGCTCGCTGGAACTGCCGATGATGATGCGATCCGGGCGCAGGCAATCTTCCACCGCGTCGCCTTCCTTCAGGAATTCCGGATTGGACACCACGTCGAATTCGACCGACACCCCGCGCCCTGCGAGTTCGGCGGCAATGGCCTGGCGCACGCGATCGGCCGTGCCCACCGGCACCGTCGACTTGTTCACCACCACCGTATAGCGGTCCATATGCTGACCGATCGTGCGCGCCACGCCGAGCACGTACTTGAGGTCGGCGCTGCCATCTTCATCCGGCGGCGTGCCCACGGCGATGAACACCACCTGCCCGTGCGCAATGCCCGGCGCGGCGTCGGTGGTGAAATCCAGCTGGCCGCTGGCATGGTTGCGCTTGACGATGGGCTCCAGGCCCGGCTCGTAGATCGGAATCTCGCCCTGCTTGAGGCGCTCGACCTTGCCCGCGTCGATGTCGACGCAGACCACGTGGTTGCCCATTTCAGCCAGGCAAGCGCCGGTGACCAGACCCACATAACCGGTACCGAAGATCGTGACCTTCATTGTCGAGAAAACTCCCAGAGGCAAGGCGGTGATTCTAACAGCCCGGATATGACGCGGAATGCAGGGAATTTCCTCAGTCCGCCGGGCAGCCGCCGCCAAAAAAGATGCGGGGCGCGAATTGCTTCGCGCCCCGCAGGCATTTCAACTGCTTTGGGCGATTACTTCGCGCCGCCAGCCTGCTCGCCAGCCGGGGTCGGGCCGGTCTTGACCAGGGTGACGTCGAAGATGATCGTCGCGTTCGGCGGGAAGCCGTTCTGCGGCTGCGCACCGTAGGCGATGTTCGACGGGATGAAGAACTTGTAGTGGCCGCCGACCTGCATCAGCTGCATGCCTTCGCGGAAGCCCGGGATCACGCCGGCGAGCGGGATGGACGCTGCGCCACCGCCTTCGTGCTTGGCCGAATCGTCAAAGGTCTCGCCATTGACGAAGGTGCCCACGTAGTTCACCTGCACGGTGTCGTTCGGGCCCGGACGGGCGCCGGTGCCCTGGCTGATCACCTGGTACTGCAGGCCCGAGGCCGTGGTCTTCACGCCGGCAGCGGTCTTGTTCTTGGCCAGGAAGGCATCGCCTTCGGTCTTGTTCTTGCTGGCGACCTGGGTGTACTCGGCCTTGGCCTTGGCCTGGAGGTTGGCGACGAACGCGTCACGCACCTGCTTGGCTTCGGCTTCGCTCATGGTCGGCTTCTGGCCCGACAGCGCGGACTGCAGCGCACGAGCAACGGTTGCCGGATCCACTTCCTCACGGACGAGCGGCGGCAGCGAGCTGGCCAGATCCCAACCGACCACGTAGCTGGCCTTGGTCTTGTCGACCGCAGCCGGAGCGGCGGTGGCGGGGGCGGCGGACTTCGCAGCCTGTGCGTGCACGCCAGCGGTGGTGCCCAGGGCAACAGCCAGAGCGGCCGCCGTCAGCGTGGGACGCAGAAAATGCTTCATGTGGAACTCCCTCGTATTTGGATTTGCCGGCGCTACCGGACTACGCCCCCCCGATGGAGGCAGGCCCCGCATTGTGCGGTGCTTGCCGAGTCTTGGCAACGATAGTGGGCCTGTGACCGTCAGTCCTGATTAAAAGTTCACGATTCCGGCCAAAAACGCGGTTTTTTACGATTTCTCGACGTCCTGTCCGTTAGTTGCCAGCGCCTGTGTCAGGCATGGCCGTCATCGGAGCGCCCCGGTTTATCCAGCGTATCGCGCAGCGCCGCCTGCAGCCGGGCATGCACCTGCACCAGCCCGCGCCACAGCAGCCAGGCCAGCAAAAGCAGCACAAGTACCAGCACCACAGCCACTTCGCGCGGCGGCAGGATGGTGGACGCCAGTGCCGCCACCAGCAGGCCCAGCACCCACATGGTCACCAAGGGAATGAAGCGGGCCAGCACCCCGCGGATCCGCATGTTGTAGGCGCCGCCGATACGCTCGGGAATGCTCAGTTCCGCCAGCAACATGCCTAGCGCAGAGGCCTTGCGATAAGCGGCGACGATCATCGGCAGTGAGATCAGCGCCGCGATGGACCAGGCCACGCTGCGCCTCACCTGGGTGTTGTCCGCCAGGAAATTCCAGTGGAAGAAGCCCTTGCGATACAGGAACGACATGATCAGGAACGCCGCCACCACCAGCATCATGTTGATGATGACGTGCCACACCAGGCGACGGATCATCTTTGCCACGATGGCGCCCTGCCCGCCCAGGCTCAGGTTGCCCATCCAGTCGGTATAGGCGCTCAGCAGCCCGGTCAGGCCGGTAGGCAGGCGCCTAGCAAGACCGCTCGCCAGCGGATCCGATGCGCGGATGAGATACGGCGTCAGGAAGGTGGTAATGGCCGACACCGCTACCGCCACCGGATAAAGGAAGCCGCTGGTCACCTTCAGCGTGAGGCCCAGTGATGCGATCACGAACGAGAACTCACCGATCTGCGCCAGCCCCATGCCCACGCGCAACGAAGTGCGGCCGTCATTGCCGGCGACAAAGGTGCCGAAGCTGCAGGTGATCACCTTGCCCACCACCACCACCGTGGTGACCACGATGATCGGCAACCAGTACTCCTTGAGCATGGCCGGATCGATCAGCATGCCGATGGCTACGAAGAAGATGGCGCTGAACATGTCGCGAACCGGGCCGATGATGCGCTCGATGCGCACCACACTCTGCGATTCGCCCACGATGGCGCCAATCATGAAGGCCCCCAGCGCCACGCTGTAGCCCATTTCGGATACCAGCAGGCAGAAACCGAAGCACAGGCCCAGCACGGCCACCAGCAGCACGTCGTCGCGACTCACGCGCGCGATGTAATCGACCACGCGCGGCACCAGCAACAGACCCACCACCAGCGACACCGCCATGAACAGCGTGAGCCGGCCCACCGCCGCCATGGCCTCGCCGGCCTCCAGGCCACCGGTGCTCGCAATACCCGTCAGCAATGCCATCAGCACGATGGCAATGACGTCCTCGATGATCAGGATGCCGAACATCAGCTGCGCGAAGCGCTCGCGCTTGAGGTCCAGATCGTCCAGCGCCTTCATGATGATGGTGGTGGAGGACATCGACAGCATGGCGCCAAGGAACAAGGCATCCATTGACGTCCAGCCGAAGAAACGCCCGATCTCGTAGCCCAGCCACAGCATCAACACGATTTCGCAGACCGCCGCCACCAGCGCCGCCCCACCCACCTCGCGCAGCTTTTTCAGGCTGAATTCCAGCCCCAGCGCAAACAGCAGAAGAATCATGCCGAGCTCGGACAACGTGCGGATCGTCTGCTCGTCGTGGATGAACACCACGGGAAACGTATAAGGGCCAACCAGCACACCGGCGATGATGTATCCCAGAACGACCGGCTGGCGCAGCCGCTGAAAGATCACCGTCGTCAGGCCCGCGATCAACATGACGGTCGCGAGGTCCTGGATGAAGTGCAGATCGTGCATCAAAGAAATCCGTGGGGACGTCCCGCAAGACTAGCAATCGCACACGCGATGCACAGCCCTACACAATGAAGTTGATCATTCACTCACCACATCGGCGACTTTGCGCATCCTCGACCTCACGTCGAGGTTCACGTAACTGCTTGTTGTGATTCATTCGTGAAAGAAAGTTGAAAAATATTCACACTGAACGCTTGACGAAATCGCGATCCCTATCTATTCTTTCGGGCTTCCAGAGGCATCTGGGGCCATAGCTCAGCTGGGAGAGCGCCTGCATGGCATGCAGGAGGTCGGCGGTTCGATCCCGCCTGGCTCCACCAAAATTTTAGATACGTCCCCATCGTCTAGAGGCCTAGGACATCACCCTTTCACGGTGGCGACCGGGGTTCGAATCCCCGTGGGGACGCCATTCTAAAGCCTAGCCGGTCTTCCGGCGAAGCGACAGGAATGGTCAAGGATGAAATCTAAAAGGTGCAGTGCTGGAAGGTTGTAAAAATGCGGAGCGGTAGTTCAGTCGGTTAGAATGCTGGCCTGTCACGCCGGAGGTCGCGGGTTCGAGTCCCGTCCGCTCCGCCACTTTACAAAAGGCCCGCCATTGGCGGGTTTTTTGTTGCCCGAAGAAAAAGCCGCCCATGAAGGCGGCTTTTTTGTGGCCCTGCGAAGCTGTCCTAGCCTGGCGGCAAATCCTCGTCCGGCGAGCGGTGGTCTTCCAGCCGCTCCAGCGTCCCCTTCGAATGCCCCTGCTCCGCCAGGTACTCCAGCCAGCGGGAGAGAAACCCGTTCATGCGCAGGCGATGCTGCAATACCGTATGGGCCGGCGGAAACGGGCCCAGCACCTGCCACAAATGGCGCCCCGGGTGGCAATGCAGCGCCTCGGCCACATGGGCATCGGTATACACGCGCAGCTGCGCCGACGGCGAGGGTTGCCCCGTGTTCGCGTCGACGAAGTTATAGGTGAGTTCCAGCTCCAGCGTGTACGGGTGTTTTTCCTGCACCTGCAGCCGCACGTCCAGCCCATCGTCCACGCTGGACACATAGAACCCCGGCGGTAGTTCCTGGGGCGCGAACAGCCGGACCAGCCGATGGTAGTTCTCGGCATAAAGCCCCATCAGGAAGCCAAAGCGTCCCGGCAACAAGGCTTGGCGACTGTCCAGTACGGCACTCATGGGCGGTGGAAACTCCTTTAGAACATGGTCCGCTCGATACCGAAGCGGTCGAAGATCTTGCTGGCAATCTCCTCGATGGAGACGTGGGTGGTATTGAGGTTGGGGATGCTTTCACGCCGCATCAGCTTCTCGGCCTGCGCCAACTCCCAACGGCACTGCTCCAGCGTGGCATAACGACTGCCGGCGCGCCGCTGTTCGCGGATCTGCGCCAGCCGTTGCGGATCAATAGTGAGACCGAACAGCCGATCCTTGTAGGGGCGCAGTCGCGCCGGCAATTCGAGTTTGTCCAGGTCGTCGTCGGTCAGGGGGTAATTGGCGGCGCTCACCCCGTAATGCAAGGCCATGTAGAGGCAGGTGGGCGTTTTGCCGGATCGGGATACACCCACCAGGATCAGGTCCGCCTGCGCGTAATCCACGTCGATGCCGTCGTCATGGGAAAGCGCGTAGTTGGTGGCATTGATGCGAGCCTCGTACTTGTCGAAGTCCACTAGGCCATGGGAGCGGTTCACCGCCCCTGAACGCTTGGCGCCCAACTCCTCTTCCAGCGGACCGATGAAGGGCGCAAACACGTCTAGCATCAGGGCCCCGCTCTCGGCCACGATCTCGCACAGGTCGCGCGAGGCCATGGTGTTCACCACGATCGGCCGCTCGCCGGTCTGCGCATACCGGGTCTTGATGCGCAATGCGGCAGCCTCGGCCTTCTGGGCATCATCGATGAAGGGCAAGCGGTGCTTGTCGAACTGCACCCCCTCGAACTGGGCCAGGATACTGTTCCCGATCGTCTCGGCGGTAATACCAGTGGAATCGGAGATATAGAAGACGGTTCTTTGCATGGCTAATCCACAGTCCCTGATGGCTCTTGAGCAACACCTTAGCGCAACGTGAAAAGCCTGTCTTTGCTTGACTCACAGCTGACTGGTATGCAGCTGGCGCGGGTTTTGGGCCGAATGGTCTTCTTGTGCTCCGCACCATCGACAGCAGACAATACCAGTTCTTTGTAGCCCGATTTCCTGACGAAACCGGGACAAGCAGATTTCTTAAATCCTAAGAGCTCTCGAGGAGACTCCCTTGAACGATCTGGTGCTTTGGCTCGACACGCTGCGCATGACCGACCTGGGCAAGGTGGGCGGCAAGAATGCGTCGCTGGGCGAGATGATCGGCAATCTCGCCAAACTCGGCGTGTCCGTGCCCGGTGGTTTTGCGACCACCGCTGATGCGTTCCAGCAGTACCTCGACAAGAGCGGCGTGGCCAAGCGTATCCAGGAGCGCCTGGCGACCCTGGACGTGGACGACGTGATGGCCCTGACCGCCGCCGGCAAGGAAATCCGCGAGTGGGTCACCGAAACCCCGCTGCCGGCCGACCTGGACAACGCCATCCGCGACGCCTACGCCAAGCTCTGCAAGGATGCCGGCGCCGAGAACATCGCCGTGGCCGTGCGCTCCTCGGCGACCGCCGAAGACCTGCCGGATGCCTCCTTCGCCGGCCAGCAGGAAACCTTCCTCAACGTGGTCGGCATCGAGGACGTACTGCACAAGGTGAAGGAAGTCTTCGCCTCGCTGTACAACGACCGCGCCATCGCCTACCGCGTGCACCAGGGCTTCAAGCACGAGGACGTGTTCCTCTCCGCCGGCGTGCAGCTGATGGTGCGCTCCGACGTGGGCGCCTCCGGCGTGCTGTTCACGCTGGACACCGAGTCGGGCTTCCGCGACGTAGTGTTCGTCACCGGCTCCTACGGCCTGGGCGAAATGGTTGTGCAGGGCGCGGTGAACCCCGATGAGTTCTACGTGTTCAAGCCCACGCTGAAAGCCGGCAAGCCGGCCGTGCTGCGTCGCAGCCTTGGCGCCAAGCAGCAGCGCATGGTCTATTCCAGCGCCCCCGGCGAACGCGTGAAGATCGAGGAAACCCCGGCCGAGCTGCGCAACACGTTCTGCATCACCGACGCGGACGTGGAGGAGCTCTCCAGGCAGGCGCTGATCATCGAGCAGCACTACGGTCGCCCGATGGACGTGGAATGGGCGAAGGATGGCAACACCGGCAAGCTGTACATCGTGCAGGCCCGCCCGGAGACCGTGAAATCGCGCGCGCACGCCACCCAGCTTGAGCGCTTCCACCTCAACGAGAAGGGCAATGTGCTGGCCGAGGGTCGCGCCATCGGCCAGAAGATCGGCTCCGGCAAAGCCCGCGTGATCCGCTCGCTGGCCGACATGAACAAGGTGCAGCCGGGCGACGTGCTGATCGCCGACATGACCGACCCCGATTGGGAGCCGGTGATGAAGCGCGCCGCCGCCATCGTCACCAACCGCGGCGGCCGCACCTGCCATGCCGCCATCATCGCTCGCGAGCTGGGCGTGCCGGCCGTGGTCGGCACGGGCAATGCGCTGAACACCATTCCGGACGGCGCGGAAGTCACCGTGTCCTGCGCGGAAGGCGACACCGGCACCATTTACGAAGGCCTGCTGAAGTTCGACCGCGTAACGGCCGACCTGGGCGACATGCCCGAGGCGCCGCTCAAGATCATGATGAACGTGGCCAACCCGGAGCGTGCCTTCGACTTCGGCATGCTGCCGAACGCCGGCATCGGCCTGGCCCGCCTGGAAATGATCATCGCCAGCCACATCGGCGTGCACCCCAAGGCGTTGTTGGAATACGCCAAGCAGGATGCCCAGACCAAGGCGAAGATCGACGAGCGGATGGCCGGCTATGCCGACCCGGTGTCGTTCTACGTAGATCGCCTGGCCGAAGGCATCGCCACCATCGCCGCCTCGGTGTACCCCAAGCCGGTGATCGTGCGCCTGTCCGACTTCAAGTCGAATGAATACGCCGGCCTCATCGGCGGTTCGCGCTACGAGCCGCATGAAGAGAACCCGATGATCGGCTACCGCGGCGCCAGTCGTTACGTCGACCCGGGCTTCGCCGAGTCGTTCTCGCTGGAGTGCAAGGCGGTGAAGCGCGTACGCGAAGTGATGGGCCTGGACAACGTGTGGGTGATGATTCCGTTCGTGCGCACGCTGGGCGAAGGCCGCAAGGTCATCGAAGTACTGGGCAAGAACGGCCTCAAGCAGGGCGAGCATGACCTGAAGGTCATCATGATGTGCGAAGTGCCGTCCAACGC
Source organism: Dyella telluris (assembly GCF_014297575.1). Classification (NCBI taxonomy): domain Bacteria; kingdom Pseudomonadati; phylum Pseudomonadota; class Gammaproteobacteria; order Lysobacterales; family Rhodanobacteraceae; genus Dyella; species Dyella telluris. Next base: position 4,977,029 of record NZ_CP060412.1, read on the forward strand.
GCTGCTCGCCGATGAGTTCCTGGAGATCTTCGACGGCTTCTCCATCGGCTCCAACGATCTGACCCAGCTCACCCTGGGCCTTGATCGCGATTCCAGCATCGTCGCCAACCTCTTCGACGAGCGCGACCCGGCAGTGAAGAAGCTGCTGGCACTGGCCATCAAGACCGCTCGCGAAAAGGGCAAGTACGTCGGCATTTGCGGCCAGGGCCCATCCGACCATCCGGACCTTGCCGAATGGCTGATGGATCAGGGCATCGAGTCGGTGTCGCTCAACCCAGACACGGTGGTCGACACCTGGCTGCGTTTGGCCAAGCGCAAGGCCGCCTGATTTTTTCGGCCGAAAGAAGGGTCAAAGGGCGGTGGCAACACCGCCCTTTTTTGTGCGCGCATGCGGTGGCAACACCGCCCTTTTCCCGGATGCCGTGGTCATACCGCACTTGCATGACATCCATCCTCAGCGCGAACAGGGACGACCCGCCGTATCGAAGGTACTGTCATCGGACACAATCTGGCCCTGCCGTACGACCAGAAACGTCGAGATCGGCAGGTGCAGCGGCGAAACGCCTGCCGCACTGCGTGCAACAAAGCGCATGGCGACCTGGCCATCCTGCACCACCATGCTCTCCACCTCGTCCCGTATATCCGGGAATGCCAAGAAGAGCCGACGATAAGTCCGGGCTACCTCTGCCCTCCCCGCTCGTTGCGCACAGAAGTCCGACGAAGAGAGCGTCGCGTTTTCCGCATAAAGCCTCGCCATGGCATCGGCGTCGTGGCGATTAAAGGCGTCGAACATGGCCAGCACCACCGAACGGGGCGAAGCCGGTGTATCGACCGGTGAAGTCACCGAAACGGCTAACAGCAGGGTGTAGGCGGCTTTCATGCGGGTCTCCAGGGAAATGACGGCAGCGCCAGTCTCTGGCCGCTGCTCCCGCCGCGCGTGCCCCGCCTTGCTCTTTTCAGCCCACCCGAAACTTTGCGGCATTGACCGTGTCCATCTGGAAACGGATCACGGGAGAACGTCCATGCGACACCTGACACGGCTGTTGGCAGACAACAAGGGCTTCCTCACCTTCATGCTCTGCATGTTCATGTTCCGCAGCGCGGTCGCGGACTGGAACGTCGTACCGACCGGCTCCATGCAACCCACCATCGACATTGGCGACCGCATCGTCGTCGACAAGGCGGCCTATGACCTCCGCCTGCCCTTCACCCACGTCTCGCTGGTGCATCGCGCCGATCCTCAGCGAGGCGACATCGTGGTGCTGGATTCCAGCGCCGCCGGCGAGCGCCTGGTCAAGCGCGTCATAGGGATCCCGGGCGATCAGATCGCACTGATCCAGAACCACCTGTATGTAAATGGCAAGGCTGCGGATTACCGCCCCATCCAGGTCACCGGCATCCGCGACGATCGAGAAGACCCTGCCCTCTACGCCATCGAAGACGTTGGCGGGACACACCATGCCGTGCGCTGGTCACTCGCCGCCAAGGGCCACACTCGCGACTTCGGCCCCGTGACAGTCCCCGCCCACCAGTACCTGCTGCTCGGCGACAACCGCGACAACAGCGCGGACTCACGCTATTTCGGGTTCTTTCCCCGGAGCGAGATCACAGGCCGCGCGACCCGGGTCGCCATGTCGCTAGACCCGGCCAACCACTACCTGCCCCGTGGAAACCGCTGGGGCGCCGCCCTGCGCTAGCCTTTCGACAAAACAGCAAGAAAAATCACACCACCCCATTGCCAGCATGGCCTGCACCACATAGAATTACCGGCTCGCGTGGACCACACGCACATCTTTGGAGAGGTGGCAGAGTGGTCGAATGTACCTGACTCGAAATCAGGCGTACGTGTAAGCGTACCGTGGGTTCGAATCCCACCCTCTCCGCCAGAAAAGCAAAACGCCCCCTCGTGGGGCGTTTTGCTTTTCTGGCGGTGATGGCTGGGTGAGAACCCACCCGGGTTCGACAAATTCGTCGGGAACGAATTTGGACAGCCGCAGGCTGGCCCCGTAGCGCGCAAGCGCGAAGGGGTCAGGTCCATGGATGGACCTGACAATCCCACCCGTCACCCACGCCACTGCCCTCGTTTTCCCGAGCTTTTGCCCGGAACCAACGCCACACAAGCCCGGGCAAAACACCGTCCGCCTCAGATCCTTCTTTACGCATTCATCCCCTATCCGTCATGCTCGCATCGCATCGCCACACCAGGCACCCCATGATCGAGTTTGGACACGGAACCCACGTCGGCTTGCGCCGCACGCGCAACGAAGACACCTACTACGCCGACGCTTCGCTTGGCCTCTTTCTCGTGGCCGACGGCATGGGTGGCCATCAGCATGGCGAGGTGGCATCCGCCCTGGTGCGTGACGCCGTCGCCGACCTGGTCACCCGCGGCCACAGCCTGGTGGAAGCCGTGCGCGCGGCGGACGAACGATTGATCCAGCACAGCCGAAGCTTCAAGGATGCGCGCCCGATGGGTACCACCATCGCCGCCCTGCGCCTGCATGCGGACAGCTACGAAGTGGTGTGGGTGGGCGACAGTCGCGTCTACCTCTGGCAGAAGTCACTGCGCCAGGTCAGTCACGATCATTCACTGGTGCAGGAACTGGTAGAGGCGGGAACGCTGGACCCTGCGCAGGCTGCACGCCATCCGCATCGCAACGTGATTACCCAGGCACTGGGGATTACGGCCGCCGAACAGCTGCACATCGGCATGGCGCGCGGCAAGCTGGAACACGGCATGTCGTTCCTGCTCTGCAGCGACGGACTCACCGAAGAAGTGGGCGATGCCGCCATTGCGACCATCGTGTCGCGTCAGGACTTGTCCGCCCAGGAGAGCGTGGAGCACCTGCTGCTCGCCGCGCTCGATGGCGGCGGCAGCGACAACGTGACGACCATCCTCGCCCGCATCAACTGACGCGGGCTGCAAGCCTCAGTGAACGGCAGGTGCGTCCTCGCGCCGCCACACCGACGTTCCACCCGCACTCTTGTCCAGTGAATCCAGTCGCTTCTCGTGAGCGGCCGATTCATCGGCATCGGCGCGCAGCACACGCGGCCGGCGATCAAGCACCATCGGCCCCAGTGCCACGGCAGCACCCTGCTCCTGCGCACCCTCGAAGCCAAGATCAAGCACGACCTGGCCAGAGGTCATGGCGATATACACATCCGCCAGCAGCTGCGCGTCGATCAGGCCGCCGTGCAGGTCGCGCGCGGAATTGTCGACACCCAGGCGCTTGCAGAGCGCATCGAGGCTGTTGCGCTGGCCGGGATAGCGCTCGCGCGCCATCACCAGCGTATCGAGCACGCTGCAACGGTCTTCCAGGCGCCCGAACGATTCGCCCAGTCGCGCCAGTTCACCGTTGATGAAGCCCACGTCGAACGTGGCGTTGTGAATGATCACTTCCGCGCCATCGATGAAGGCGAGGAACTCATCCACCACATCCGGGAAACGCGGCTTGTCGAGCAGGAACTCGTCTTCGATACCCGTGACCTGCCGCGCGCCTTCGTCAATGGCGCGATCGGGGTTGAGGTACGTCTGGTAATAGCGCCCGGTGGGACGACGCTCGATCATCTCCACGCAGGCGATTTCGATCAGCCGATGGCCCTGGCGGACTTCGAGACCCGTGGTCTCGGTATCGAGCACGATCTGCCTCATGCCTTGCTCCTGAATTTCTCTGCCTCTTCGCGCGCCGCGACATCCACGCGCTCGTTCTCCACGTGACCGTTATGACCACGCACCCAATGCCAGCGCACCTGATGCGCCTGCGTCGCGTTGGACAACCGCTCCCACAGATCCTGGTTCTTCACCGGTTTCTTGTCGGCGGTTTTCCAGCCGTTGGCGCGCCACTTGGGTACCCACTGCTCGATGCCCTGCATCACGTACTTCGAGTCGGTGGTCAACGCCACCTTGCACGGACGCGTGAGCGCTTCGAGCGCCGCAATGGCGGCCATCAGCTCCATGCGATTATTGGTGGTGTCCGGCTCACCACCTGAGAGCATGCGCTCCGATCCTTTCGCGCGCAGCAGTGCGGCCCAGCCGCCAGGCCCCGGATTGCCGAGGCACGCGCCATCGGTAAAAGCTTCCACTTCAGTCATTGTCACCATCGATACGTGAGGAATCAGGATGCCACGTTGCGTCGGGCACCCGGTGCCAGGCCCACGTTGACCGTGGCCGGCAAGGCTTTGGGTTTAAGTCGGATGGGGGCCGCCATGCGTCGCCGCTTGCGCGCAATCAACAGGTAGCCGCCACCGAAAGCGCTGGATGCATCGATGCCTGTGTGGCGACCCGGCCAGGACCGCCCCACCCGCTCGATGCGTTCGATATCCAGTTCGTGGCGCCGCACCCAGCGCTCCAGCAGCAGGGGTGAATGCATCGTGGGCGAATGGCCGCGCGTGCGCCACATCATCCAGGGCAGCCAGGCGCTGAACGGATGCAGCCCAGTCAGCGCCAGCACACCGCCCGGCGCCAGCACGCGCGAGGCCTCCTCCAGCATCTCCTGGGGCGTGCCGGATACTTCGAGCGCATGGCGCAGCAGCACCAGGTCGAAGGCGTCATCGATGAACGGCAGTGATTCGTCCAGACGAGCCTTCACGTCCCCGCCGTAGCGCTGGTCCGCCACGCTCAGGCGAGTCCAGTTGCCCAGCAGCGGGAGAACGGGGGGCATATCGTCCACGGCCGCGCTGACCAGCAGTGCATGAGGGCCGCTGCAGCGCTGCAGACCCGGTGCCAGGGCAGCTGTTTCCGCGGCCAGCAGGCTGCGCAGAGGGGCGCTGCTGTAGATGTCTTGGTCACGCTGAGACATGAAGGGCCAGCCGGTCGTCGCAATGCTGACAGTGTAACGGCAGCCCGCCGACAACGTGCTCTGGTCGACAGAGAAAGGTGGGCCGACACCTCAAGTCTGAATACCCCTACATCTTGTTAACGTCTCAATAACGAGCGAGGCCCGACAGGGCTTTATAGTCGGCCACTTCGCGCAGGCCTGGGAGGGGCCTGCGCCAGTCGATACGAAACCCCGGAGGACGACTCCTTGCACGTCGTACCGTTACCGGCGCTTGCCGACAACTACATCTGGCTGCTCCATGACGATGCCGGCAACGCCATCGTGGTCGACCCGGGCGATGCCGCGCCGGTCGAGGCCGCACTGACTCAGCGACACCTGCAATTGCGGGCCATCCTGCTGACGCACCACCACAACGATCACATTGGCGGGGTGAACGCCCTGCTGTCGAAGCGTGAAGTACCGGTTTATGCCCCTCATGACGCACGCATCGCCACGGCCACGCAGCGCGTGAGCGATGGCGATGTCGTGGCACTCAACCTGCCGGCCGCTCGCTTCGACGTCATCGCCGTGCCCGGGCACACGACCACGCACATTGCCTATACCGGCGAGGGCGTGCTTTTGTGTGGTGACACGCTTTTCAGCATGGGCTGTGGACGCCTTTTCGAGGGCACGCCCGCGCAGATGCTGGCCTCGCTCGACCGGCTGGCCTCACTGCCCGGCAATACGCTGGTTTGCTGCGCACACGAGTACACCGCGGCCAACGGGCGCTTCGCGCAAACGATCGAACCGGACAACGCCTCGCTTTCGGCACGCCGACAGGAAGTCGATGCCTTGCGCGCGCACCACAAACCCAGCCTGCCGGTGGCGCTTTTCATTGAGCAGGCGACCAATCCCTTCCTGCGCACCGACAGCGATGCCGTCATCGCATGGGGACAGCGCCAGGGCGTGGAGGATGATCGCGTTGCACGCTTCGCTGCCTTGCGGGCCAGCAAGGACGTATTCACCGGATGAAAGCCGCCCGACGCCTGCGCCCCCTGCCCCTCGCCACGTCGGTGTTCCTGGCCGCGTGCGCCTCTGGCCCGGCACAGAAACCCATACAGACACCGACACCCGTGCCGGTGCAGCAGAAAGAAGTCTCGGTGCACCCGGCCGCGCACCCGGATCTGTCATCCGTCGGCGCCAACAGCGCTGATGACGGCAACCTCTGGCAGAACCTTCGCAGCAGCTTCGCCATGGCCGACTGCGACGCCGACCCGAACATCAACGCCTGGGCGCATCGCTACACCAGCAATCCGGATCGCTTCGAAAGCCAGATCGCAGCCGCCGCACCTCGACTTGCCTACGTCCAACAGATCGCCGCCCGCCACAACGTGGCCGGCGAGTTCGCACTTCTTCCGTGGGTCGAGAGCCAGTACCGACCTGTTTCGGGCGGCAAGGGCAGGCCAGCGGGCATGTGGCAGATCATGCCGCAGACCGCGAACGCCATGGGCATCCGGGTCGACAACAACTTCGACGGACGTCTTGATGTTCCCGCGGCCACCGACGCCATCATGGCCTTGCTCAGTCGATATCACGACGACCTGGGTGACTGGCGACTGGTGGACTATGCCTTCAACGCGGGCGAGTTTGGCATCAAGCGCATCGTCAGCCAGCACGGCGAGCCTGCCGCCGAACCGGTGATTCCCAAGATGCCGGTGAAGCCGGTGACGCGCGAGCACCTGGTCAAGCTGCTGGCCATTGCCTGCGTCATCCGCAATCCCGATCGCTTCAATGTGAGCCTGCCCACGTTGCCTTCGGAGCAGCACCTGGTAACGGTGAACATCGACAACTCCATGCCGATCGCCCGCGCTGCAAGCCATGCTGGCATGTCGACGGATGAGCTGAAGGACATCAACGCCGCGTTCCGGAACGGCATGGTCGATAGCAATGCCTCCCCTTACCTGCTGCTCCCGCGCAGCAAGGTCCAGCAGTTCCGCAACTCACTGCTGTCGGAGAGCAATAACGGTGGCGCGCAGAACATGCCGGGCACGCCCACCCTGCCGCCACTCGGCGCAGCCCTGGGCGCTGCCAGCGGCGATGACGACGACAGCAGCACCGCGAAACAAACGCACACGGTGAAGTCCGGTGAAAGCCTGTGGTCCATCGCCCGTCGCTACTCGGTGGACATCAAGCAGCTGGAAAAGTGGAACCACCTGCAGGGCCCCGGCGTGAAGCCTGGCCAGATCCTCAAGGTCAGCGCTCCCGGATAAGTCAGCGGGATGCGCAAAGGCGCCGATCGCCTGACGACTCCAGCAACACCCAGATCCAGCAGCAAACAGCCATCACCGGACAAACAAAAAAGGGCGGCCAGCGGCCGCCCTTTTCATATCGCGTCGAGACGCGTGCATTACATGCGATCCGGGGCCACCTTGACCTCAACTTTGGCCTTCAGCGCGTCGATGAAACCCTGGGTGGCGAGGATCCCGTAAGCCTGGGCCATCTGGCCGCGCAGCGTGGTGCGCTGCTCAGCGGTCACCTTGCTCAGGTCGCCGTCCTGCACCTTGTCCACGGCCACCAGTGCGTAGCTGCCGTTCTGCAGGGCAACGCGTGCAAACTCTGCCTTGCCGGCAACCGGGTGCGGCAGCAGGAACGCCTGCTCCAGCACTTCCGGGGCCACGCCCTGCTGCATGCGAACCGCATCGGCCACCGTCTGCACGGAAGCACCCGCGGAAGCCGCCACGGCCGGCATGTCGTCGCCCTTCTGCAGGCGAGCCAGCAGTGCATCGGCCCGCTTCTGCTCTTCCGCCGCGGCGCGCTCGTCCAGGATCTTCTGGCGAACCTGATCCTTCACCTCGGCCAGCGGACGCGCTGCCGACGGCAGGTGCTTGTCAACGCGCACCACCACGGCGTGATTCGTGCCCAGATCGATCAGGCCCGAATTGTTGCCCTGCACGAGCACGTCGTCCGAGAAAGCGGCCTGCACCAGCTTCGGATTGGCCGCCAGGCCGGTACCACCCTTGCGGGAGAACAGCTCGGTGGTCTGCACCGGCAACTTGAGCGCCTCGGCCGCCGGCTCGAGCGACGACGGGTTCTGGTAGGTCTGGTCGGTGAGCTTGCCGGCAAGTTCGCTGTACTGGCGATCACGCTCGGTGGAGAGGTAATCCTTGGCGATCTGGTCGCGCACTTCGGCGAACGGCTTCGCGTCACCGCTGCGCACATCACGCAGCCACACCACGTGATAACCCTCGTCCGACAGCACGGGCTTGGAGATCTGGCCCTTCTGCAGCGAGAACAGCGCGGAGTCGAACGCGGCGTTGGTCACACCCTTCTCGAGCCAGCCCAGGTCACCGCCGGAGCGCTTGGAACCCAGGTCGTCCGAATCCTGTGCGGCGAGCTTGGCGAAATTCTCCGGCGTGGCTTCGGCGGCGATCTTCTCGGCCTTGGCGAGCGCAGCCTTCTGCTGGTCCGGCGTGGCGTTCTTCGGCACGTTCACCAGGATGTGCGACACCAGGCGCTGCTCGGGCTGCACGAAGCGCTGCTTCTGCTCTTCGTAGCGCTTCTTCAGGTCGTCTTCGCTGGGCTGCACGTCGCTCTTCAGGTCGGCGCCGTTGACTTCGATGTACTTCAGCGAGACCTGTTCCGGGCTCATGAAATCGGCCTGATGCGCCTTGTAGAAGGCGTCAAGCTGGGCGTCGGTGACTTCGGTATCCGCCAGGGTCGGGCGCGGCACCGCGAACCAGCGCAGGTCGCGACGCTGGTAAAGCAGGCCAAGGTAACGATCCATGTCGGCGTCGGTGACGATCGTGCTGGCGATGATCGCGCGCGGCAGCAGGCCGGGCTCAAGCGACGTGCGCTGGCTGCCCTCGAACATCGCCGGCGTCATGTTCTGCGCGGCAAGGATGGCGCGGTACGTCGCGGGGTCGAACTGGCCGTTGACCTGGAACGCCTGTTCGCTGGAAATGCGGTCGCGCAGCTCGGCGCTGGACACCTTCATGCCAAGCGTGTCGTTCGCCTGCCGGAGCAGCTGTGCATTGATCAGCTGATCGAGCACCTGGCGCTTGGTCTCGGCGCTTTCAAACGAGGCCGCATCGAACTGGTCACCCATGCGCGCCATGGCGTCGCGGCGGGCATTGTTCATGGCGTCCTGGAAATCGCGCTGGCTGATCTCGTGCTTGCCGACCATGGCCACGTAGGTATCGGTACGCGACGCGAAATACGACTCGATGCCGAAGAACGAGATAGCGAAGACGCAAATGCCCAGAATGACGATCGAAGGCCATCCGTGAAGCTTGGTACGCAGTGCCTGCAGCATGGAGAAGTTCCCGGCTCTCGTTGTTCGGCGCACCATGTGCGCAGTGCTTAAAAAACAAGGGCGCCACACGGGCGCCCTTGCGAACTGTGGCGGAGCGGACGGGACTCGAACCCGCGACCTCCGGCGTGACAGGCCAGCATTCTAACCGACTGAACTACCGCTCCACATATTTCTGGTGGGTGCTGTAGGGATCGAACCTACGACCCTCGCCTTGTAAGGGCGACGCTCTACCGCTGAGCTAAGCACCCGAAACTAAGCAAGTAGCCGCTTAGTTTAGGGCATCCTTGAGGGTCTTGCCAGCCTTGAATGCCGGAACCTTCGAGGCCTTGATCTTGATCGTCTCGTTGGTGCGCGGATTGCGACCGGTACGAGCCGCGCGCTTGCGCACGGTGAAGGTGCCAAAGCCGACCACCGACACGTCATCACCCTTCTTCAGCGCCTTCTGCACGGTCTCGAAGAACGCTTCGAGAGCACGGCCGGCGTCAGCCTTGGTGAGTTCGGCCTTCTCGGCAATGGCATTGATCAGATCGGTTTTATTCATTGAGACACTCCCTTAAACGGTTATGCAGCCCGCGTGGTCATTCTGGGACCAGGCGACGTCACCTCATGACTGGGCACCGGGACATCACCAAGCAACCCCGCATCACTGCGCACCTTGCTTGGCGTCAGGCTGCGGTGTCGCCTTTATACCAGTGGCCCCAAGGGTCCGCAATGACAAGCAATACCAAGGGTTCGCACGGTTCAGCATGCTTTTCGAACGCTTGCAAAGTACGTGCTGAGACGCTATGCGATCAGGACTTTTCTGATGTTATGCGGACACGAAAACGGGCGGTCGCCCGCCCGTTTTCGGTGATACCCATCACGGATCAGTGAGGCCGCGTATGCGGCTCCTTGTCCTTCGCGTCCTCGATCGGCGCCTCCACCTTCGGCTTGTCGCCGTCGGCAGCCTGACGCGGCTGCAGCGGGCGCTCCAGCACGATGTCCAGCACCTCGTCGATCCAGCGCACCGGATGGATGTCCAGCGAGGCGGTGATGTTCTCCGGAATGTCGGCAAGATCCTTCTTGTTTTCGTCCGGGATGATCACCGTGGTAATGCCACCGCGATGAGCCGCCAGCAGCTTCTCCTTGAGACCACCAATCGGAAGTACCCGACCTCGCAGGGTGATCTCACCCGTCATGGCCACCTCCGAGCGCACCGGCACCTTGGTCAGTGCCGACACCAGTGCCGTGCACATCGCGATGCCTGCACTGGGACCGTCCTTCGGCGTGGCGCCCTCGGGCACATGGATATGGATGTCGTACTTCTCGTGGAAATCAGGCTCGATACCCAGGCGATCGGCGCGCGCACGCACCACGGACAAGGCCGCCTGGATCGATTCCTTCATCACGTCGCCGAGCTGGCCGGTATGCACCAGTCGACCCTTGCCCGGCACCACGGAGGCCTCGATGCTGAGCAGGTCGCCGCCGACCTGGGTCCACGCCAGGCCGGTCACCAGACCCACTTCGTTCTGCAGTTCCTTGCGGCCGAAGTCGAAGCGGCGAACGCCCAGGTAATGCTCCAGGTTCTCCGAATTCACCAGCACGCGGCCCGGCGCCTTCGTCTTGGTTTTGGCCGTCTTTACGGCCGCCACGGACTTCTTGGCGCCAGCCTTGGCGGGCGCGGACTTCTTCACCTGGCCAAGCGTGAGCTCCTTCACGACCTTGCGGCAGATCTTGGAGATCTCGCGCTCGAGGTTGCGCACACCCGACTCGCGCGTGTAGTAACGCACGATATCGCGCACCGCCTCTTCGTCCACGCTCAGCTCCTCGGGCTTCAGGCCATTGGCCTTCAGCTGCTTGGGCAGCAGGTACTTCTGGGCGATACCGAGCTTTTCGTCCTCGGTGTAACCGGGGATACGAATGACTTCCATGCGGTCCAGCAGCGGACCGGGGATGTTCAACGAGTTCGCCGTGGCAATCCACATCACCTCGGACAGGTCCAGGTCGACCTCAAGGTAGTGATCGTTGAACGCATGGTTCTGCTCAGGGTCGAGCACTTCCAGCAGCGCCGATGACGGGTCGCCGCGGAAATCCATCGACATCTTGTCGATCTCGTCCAGCACGAACAGCGGGTTCTTCGACGCCACCTTGTTCAGGTTCTGCACGATGCGACCCGGCATGGAACCGATGTAGGTGCGGCGATGACCACGGATCTCGGCCTCGTCACGCACACCACCCAGGCTCATGCGGACAAACTTGCGGTTGGTTGCCTTGGCGATGGACTGGCCCAGCGAGGTCTTGCCCACGCCCGGCGGACCAACGAGGCACAGGATGGGGCCGCGCATGGTGTTCACGCGCTGCTGCACCGCGAGGTATTCGAGGATGCGCTCCTTGACCTTCTCCAGGCCAAAGTGATCGGCATCCAGCACTTCCTGCGCGAGCTGGAGATCCTTGCGGACCTTGCTCTTCTTTTTCCACGGCACGCCGACCAGCCAGTCGAGATAGTTGCGCACGACGGTCGCCTCGGCTGACATCGGCGACATCTGGCGAAGCTTGCCGAATTCCTGGCGCGCCTTGGCGAGCACGGGCTTGGGCATGCCGGCGGCTTCGATCTTCTTCTGCAGGTCTTCAATTTCGTTCGGGCCATCCTCGCCCTCGCCGAGCTCCTTCTGGATGGCCTTCATCTGCTCGTTGAGGTAGTACTCGCGCTGGCTCTTCTCCATCTGCGACTTCACGCGGCCGCGGATGCGCTTTTCCACCTGCTGCAGATCCATCTCGCCATCGACCAGCCCGATCAGCAGCTCAAGTCGCTGACCGACATCGGCCGTCTCCAGCACCTTCTGTTTTTCAGCCATGCGCACGGACAAATGCGCGGCAATGGAGTCCGCAACGCGCGAGGGATCATCAATGCCCGACAGCGTCGCCAGAACTTCCGGCGGCAACTTGCGGCTCTGCTTGACCAACTGCTCGAACAGCGACACCAGCGTGCGCGACACCACGTCGAGCTCGCGCTCCTTGGTGGAGTACACCGGCTCGATGACGCGCGAAGTGGCCGTCAACATGCCGCCTTCTTCGTCGTAATTCTCGATCTGCACGCGCGACTGGCCCTCGACCAGCACCTTCACGGTGCCGTCGGGCAACTTCAGCAACTGCAACACGCCAGCCAGCGTGCCGATCTCGTGCAGATCGCTGATCTTGGGGTCATCAATATCCGGGCTTTTCTGGGCGACCAGCAGGATCTGGCGCTCGCCCTCCATCGCGCGCTCCAGCGCACGCATGGACTTGTCGCGGCCGACGAACAGCGGGATGACCATATGGGGATAAACCACCACGTCACGCAGCGGCAGCACGGGAAGGGCTTCCAGTGCAGCTCCGGTGGTCTGGGGGTTGGGGGCGGTCTTTGCCATCGAAGAGAATCTCTCGTGATGAAATACGTCTTTGCAACCGACACTGCGCCGGGGGCATCTGTACGTCAAGTGGTGTCTGGCGGCCCTGCACTCAAGTGCATGAACTGGCGGACAAACAAAATGGCCCCGGCATTTCTGCCGGGGCCATTCAAGTCACTCAGGGTGCTTGAGCTGCTCAGGCGGCGTCTCCGCCCTCGCCTGCCGCACGCGGCTGCTTGAGGTTGCCGCGGTAAATCAGGTACGGCTCGGCCTGGCCTTCGATGACGGCATCGTCCACCACCACCTTGCTGACGTGCTCCAGCGACGGCAGCTCGTACATGGTGTCCAGCAGCACCTGCTCGAGAATGGTGCGCAGGCCACGGGCGCCGGTCTTGCGCTTCAGTGCCTTGCGGGCGATGGCCTGCAGGGCTTCCGGGCGGAATTCCAGCTCCACGCCTTCCATTTCGAACAGCTTCTTGAACTGCTTGGTGACAGCGTTCTTCGGCTCGGTGAGGATTTTCACCAGCGCCGGTTCGTCCAGCTCATCGAGCGTGGCCACCACCGGCAGACGACCGACGAACTCCGGAATCAGGCCGTAACGCACCAGATCCGACGGCTCGACATCGGCCAGCAGTTTGCCCAGGTTTTCCTTGCGCTCCTTGCTGCGGACCTCGGCGGAGAAGCCGATGCCCACGGTTTCGGAACGCTGCTGGATCACCTTCTCCAGGCCGGCGAATGCACCGCCGCAGATGAACAGGATGTTCTTGGTGTCCACCTGCAGGAATTCCTGCTGCGGATGCTTGCGGCCACCCTGCGGCGGCACCGAGGCCAGCGTGCCCTCGATCAGCTTCAGCAGCGCCTGCTGCACGCCTTCACCGGACACGTCGCGGGTGATCGACGGGTTCTCGCTCTTGCGCGAGATCTTGTCGATTTCGTCGATGTAGACGATGCCCGACTGCGCCTTGTCGACGTCGTAGTCGCACTTCTGCAGCAGCTTCTGGATGATGTTTTCCACGTCCTCGCCCACGTAGCCGGCTTCGGTCAGCGTGGTGGCATCGGCGATGGTGAACGGCACATTGAGCAGGCGGGCCAGCGTTTCGGCCAGCAGCGTCTTGCCCGAACCGGTCGGACCGATCAGGAGGATATTGGACTTGCCCAGCTCGACTTCATCGCTCTTCTGACGCGACTCCATGCGCTTGTAGTGGTTGTACACGGCCACGGCGAGCGCCTTCTTGGCGCGGGTCTGGCCGACCACGTACTGGTCGAGCGTTTCCATGATCTCGCGCGGCTTGGGCAGCTGGCTGCGCCCGGAGGCGGCCTTTTCCTCAAGCTCTTCGCGGATGATGTCGTTGCACAGCTCTACGCACTCGTCGCAAATGAACACGGACGGACCCGCGATCAGCTTGCGCACTTCATGCTGACTCTTGCCGCAGAAGGAGCAGTAGAGAATCTTGCCGCTGTCGTTGGAACGGCCCTGCCGGTCGTCGCTCATGCCTGGATCCTGCTAGTAAATCGATTGCGGTTTGAGAATAGCACAGCGTTCCGCGTCTGAAGCCAGACGCGGAAC